>NZ_LVYD01000051.1 GCF_002077945.1 Niastella vici | reverse complement strand
TAAATCCCCCAAAATTTCAACCTGATCCACAAATAATAAAGCCGTCCCGCCCCTGGCGGGACAAGGGCCTTTGAATAAGACCACCAATAAAAGATCATTGAAAATAATTTTGTCCTGGGCACAAAGGCCTCCCGATGCAAATCGGGAGGCCTTATTATTTAGCGGCGGGTCCCGAAATAATCGGGATCTTATCATTCGCTTAATCTATTTAACTACGATCAGCTTACTGCTTTTCGATTTACCAGTTGCGCTGAGGCGAATGGTGATATTGTAAATACCGGTTTTAAAACCACCAGTAGGTATAGTAAGGCGGTTGACTCCTTGTTGCAATATGACTGAACGTTGCTGTACCACATTGCCATAGTTGTTCGTTACCACAATGCTGGCTGGTTGCGATACAACATCAAGCTTATATTCAATAGTAACTGAGCTTCCCGTAACCGGGTTGGGGGTCACTTTCAATGCGCCATTGGCATCCGTTGTACGATCATCACTGGCGCTTCCTTCTTTCTCTTCAAATTCAGTGGTGGTTGCAACCGAAGCTGGTGTTTGAATAGATACCCCGCCGGGTTGGTAGTAGTGATTTAAGATCCAGGTATAGGTTTTATCTCTGGCCCAAAAGCTGGAGCCCCACTGACACATACCACGGCCATGACCACTGGTAGCTCTGCCTGCACAACGTTCGTCTTTGATGCATGGCCACGTAGTTCGTGTTCCGCTATATCCATTGCCGCAACCGGCGTTGTTATTTTCGGCGGAGTATTCTGCTCTGTAAATAGCACCGCTTTTTATCAATACAACTTTGGCTGTAGCATTGGCTGCACTGGTGCAGCTGGAAGACCCATCACCGTCCCACACCTGATTGCAGGTTGTGGCAGCAATATCAAAATTGCTTTTAACCGGATGCTTTACATAATAGGCTCCATATGAACGGTAGGCAACCGCGCCCGCCCGCAGTGACGCAGCTCCCCAGCTCGCTATCCATTCATCATTCAACCCCGTTTGAACATATTTCTCAAGGCTCATTACCTGTACTGAACTGCAGCTGGTGCAACTGCAATGGGTGCCCACCCGTATGCTTGCAGGTACAGTGATCGCCATAATGCCTTCAACCCTTGCCTGTGGTTCAGCTGTTTCGTTATACCGAAGTTGTTCGTCTGTTTCTTTTCTGTCGAATAAGCCATGCTCCTGTATTTCTGTTTCTTCTGTTACCTGTTGTGCACGAACGTTGTTTGCAGGCGACATGGCCACTTTCAGGGTATACGTATCTGGGATCAGATAAAAATTCTGAATACTGTGCGGCGCATATCCCGCTTTGGTAAAGCGGATCGTTGCTTTTTCAGGAACGGCCCCATCAGCAATTGTTGATGCAGCAGATAACTGAATACTAAAAAAACCTTTGCTATCAGTGATAACTGTTTTACCACCGGCGCTCGCCTGTACACCTGCCAGTGGTTGGTTGGCGGCGGCATCTCTAACATAACCACTAATGATGGCCTGGTTTACATTGGTACGAAGTTGTTGTTCCGAAACGGGAGGCGCATTGTTACCCACCGGGTCAAGGTTTATATTCGCTTCAATGTTCGTTTCTTCTCCTGAAGCGAAGTATGTTTCAATGGGGTCATATCCGTTTGCCGTAATAGTAAATAAATACTTCCCATTTACCGCTGTAAATAACAGTTTGCCATTTGCAGCAGTGGTTAATTTACTGGTTTTACCATTAGGGGCTGTTACCTGTACAACGGCGCCGGGTACCGCAAAACCGGTGCTTTCATTTCTAACAACAAATGTAATGTTGGCACTGCTGCCCGCTCCTGAACCTGTTGGTTGCTGCGCCTGCAAACGACCAAACAGGAGTAGTATTGCAAATAATAATAATCGCGTTTTAAGCATAGTGTATAGTTATAATTATAGTCAATACGCAAAGACGAAATCAGGGAAGGCCAGGAGATCTAAAACGAACCGTCTCTGTCTCTCCTATTGTTATCACTCCCGGCCTACCTGGTTCGTCTTCCTTATTAATAAGAACATTTTATTTTATTTACCATCGATCAGACCCTACTTAACAACAATTAACTGTCTGCTTTCCGATTTGCCGGTTGTACTTAGGCGAATGGTTATATTGTACACACCGGTCTTTAAGTTGCTAACAGGTATGGTAAGCCGGTTGATCCCATGTTGCAGAACCACCGAACGTTGCTGCGCTACATTGCCATAGTTGTTGGCTATTACAATGTTTGCTGGTTGCGATGCATTCTGCAACATGTATTCAATTGTAACTGAACTTCCGGTAACCGGGTTGGGCGTTATCTTCAGGGCGCCATCAGCTTTGGCTGACTGGGAAGGCGCTGGCTCAGCAGTTACCTCATCATCGGCGCTTTCTGGTAACGCTGCAGCCACTGAAGGCGGACTGATCAGGTTCGCATATTTTGTCCAGTTCCAATATTTACCGGGGTCAGTATGCGTATTTCCGCTGTAATGCTGATGACCTTTTATACGCACAGTTACAGGCTGAGGATTGGTGCCTGCAGTAGCGGGTCCGCGAAAGCATTTTTTGCCATCGATATTCCTTCCGCGGCAAATATCACGTACCAGGGCAGCCGAGCTTTTGTACATGGCAGTGGTATACCAGGTATTGCCATTTGCTACATAACCTTCGTGTTCTATACCGATGGTGTAGCCATTATGGTTTAATACATGCCAGGCCTTGTCTTTTTCCCGTACCATTTGGGTAACCTGTCCGTCAGATGAACGAATTACATAATGGGCCGAGACTTTGGCGCTGGGATTATTAAACCATGAGATGGTGCCCGAATAACTCCCTTCGGTGGTATGTACAACCACATTCGTTATGGCAGCGCCCCCACGGCCTACAGTAAAGTTGCTGGTGCTGGCCTGGTCCCATTTAGCTGAAGGATAATCAGGACCCTGCGCTGCAGCCACATCACTAATGCCGTTGGCTTCACTGGTTGGTTCTGTAGATAATGCAGCGTCATCGGCCGCTATACGGCCCTGGTCAACATTTACCTGTACACCGGGCGTGCGTAATAAACGCAACGTTTTTGCAGGGTAAATTTTTTCGAACTGTACACTGCGTGCCGGCAGTTTTATGCCGGGCGACGTAAAACCTTTCTGCAGGTGATGGAAAACGTCATAAGTGTACAACGAATGCGCATATTTGTTAATAGCGCTGCCATCGTCGGGAATTTCAGAGAGCCTATCCAGCGCTACCGAAAAACTTTCCGGCGTGCTGTTGGCGGCCAGGCTTTGCACGCCTGCTTCCCTGTTAAGGAATTTTGCTACAGCCAGAATTTGCAGGTGCACATCTTTTTTAAATCGTTCGGGCGTAATACCACTCAGCGAACAAACTGCGGTAAGGTTGTTTTTAAAATAACCTTTACCATCTTCAATTAAACCAAAAATGCCAAAGCGTTGCGGCATGCCAACCTCGTCACCATCACCATCTGTTTGAGGAGCAAGGTTGTTCATGTGCGAAGCCGAATAAGCAGTGGCTTCCAGCACACCTTTGGGAATGCTGGGATACAGGCGATAAGCCTCGGCAAAATAGCCGCTGAAATCCTGTTCGGACTGTTGGGCGCTTAGTTGCGTGCCCAGTACAAGCGAACAAAATAAACCACAAAGTGATCTTCGGGTAATCATCGTGTTACTGTTTTTTAAAGGTTAGCAATAGGTGTTTTCCAGGAAACAAGACTCCTTTTGCCCACAGCATGCGCATTACTGTAGACACATAGGTATACCTGTCAGAGAAATCCGGAGTTTATCTGACGTTGGTAAAAAAATAAATAAGGGCTATTCTACGGCGTTAGCTTTAGATCGATAAAAGGTTGATGGGTTATGTGAAGTGCTGTTGCGGGCAATATTATCGAACTGCAGGTACATAGCTACTCATGCCATGTTGAAAGATCCGATAATTGGTGAAAGGAGAATAAGCAACCACTTTGATAAGATGATGTACAGATATTTTTCATGTGATAAGGTTTAAAAACAAATATGTCTCACATAATTAAGTAATTTTTTTGAAAACCTCACTGATGCTCATGAAAATTATGTGGGTATTTTATGGCTGCCTGCTGGCTTCGGGTACGGAGTTATACACAAGTAGAAAAGTAACCGCTTCTATGTTAACATTTCGTGCATCAGAATAGTTTACATGTGAATTGCGGTTATACATGATAGTACCTGTTAGTACCATTAATTTCAATACATTTTATATCAATATCAGATAAGAAACAGAGCCTGCAAAAAAACGCATCGGGCAAATTATGCAGGAATGAAAGCATAAGATCATTTAAAAAAATCTTTCATATTTGATGCTGACAGGCATTCCCGGCTATGAATTAAAACACAAAGCTTCGATAACATCGAGCGCCCCCGCTTCATTATTATCCTTGTCGGTAATAAAATTCGCGGCTTCAATCAATTTCGGATTTGCATTCTTCATAGCATAACTGTACGTTGCTGTTTTCATCATTTCATAGTCATTCATAAAATCGCCAAATACCAGCGTTTCATCGGCACTTATACCATGTAATGATTGTAAGATCTGCACAGCTTCTCCCTTGTTAACATCAGTACGGGTAATGTCGAGCCATTTTGCACCACCCATAGCCACCTTTAGCCTGTTTTCAAAATCTTTATACTGCGGGCAACTATTTTGTTCGGAACCTGCAAGATCATAAACAGTCATCTTCAAAACAGCTTCATCTACTTTTGTAAGGTCATCCACAATCCTGAAATTACTATGGTAGGCTAAAACAGCTTTCATAAGCGCATCGTCAGAATTTTCGAGGTACCATTGATCTCTACCACAAAGTATTGGCCAGGCATTGTCAACAGAACGTGCTGCCATTACCAACGCTTCTATTTCATGCGGCGGTAATGATTTAGAAAGGAGCTCCGTTTCACCATGTACAATAAGACTTCCATTATCTGAGATGCAATATAGCTGGCTCACTATTGACTGAAATTTTTCAGTGATGCTAAAATGCGGTCGGCCCGTGGCTATACCCAGCTTTATTCCCTTTTTAAAGAGGCGGTGCGTTATTTCCCAAAAACGGTCTGGAACTTCATGGTTATCAGTAAGAAGGGTACCATCAAGATCTGTAACGATTAGTTTTATCATGAGTACTGGGCTTATTTAGAATAACTATCAGGCAAAGATAACAAATGGTTTTGAAGTTGCTGTCAGGCACATAACAAGCAGCGGCCATAAATAACTGAAATTCAAAACCTTGAAATCATGTTTCAAACACAAAGACACGTATTTATGTAATTCAGCCAATGGCCGCATCTTCTTATTACTACAATTAAAAACAACATTTTATGACCAGTTTTCTTGTACCCTTTCTGCTGATTGTTTTAAATCTCAATCCAAATACAGCTATGCGCTCTATTAATCAGTTTAATTTGCCCAAAACCTGGAATAAAGAGCTTACGATCAGTTATTCTTTTAGCGGAAGTATGGATGGAAGCAGGACCCAAATAATATTTACCTATGATTCGTGTAAGTACACCATACAACCAGGAATGAAAGCACCCAAAACAGGTGCGTTCGCGATGACAGAAGCCGGCCGTGCAGAAATATTAAAAAAGATGCAGGAGTTGAAAGTGAATAAAATAAAGTCTGACATGAGTATAGGCGCAGTCGACGATGGTTGGTCGGAGTCTCTTTTAATTGGCAGCCATTGGATAGAGGGTGGCACCTCGGCCAAAATGAACGATAAGGATAAAGAAACATTTTCTACTGCCTGTGTATACTTGCAGGATTTCGTTGCAAAGAAAGGTAAACATAGATGATCGCACTGCCTCTTTAAAGGAGCTTGAACACAAGCCCTTTCGGTATAACCGGAAGGGCTTTATTATTATTTAGCACGCCCGCTTCCAACAAATTATCCTAATTTTATTACACAAACGATCCTTGCCGCCCGGTACCCCCCATACAAAATTCCCCTTCCCTATCATTCGCTATATCCAATTCCGGCTTTTTCCTATCATCATTACATACACTGCACCCTGCTTTTATCCCTAACATCAAACTGGCGCCGCCGGTATTGAACAAATCGCTTTATATGAGACAACTACTACTGCTCATCTCCTTCCTTGTTATTACCGTTGTAATACAAGCGCAGTTCCCCAAAAAAATATTGGATAAAGCAAAAGAAAAAGTAAATAAAAAAATAGACAATGCTACCGCGGATAAAACACCCAATACAACTCCGGAAACAAAAAACGAAGAAACCAGCACCACCACTAAAAAGGAGGAACCGGCTTCATTTAAAACATACAGCAAGTTCGATTTTATTCCGGGCGAAAAAGTGATCGGCTACGAAGATTTTTCTACGGGTAATATTGGTGATTTTCCCGCAGCATGGAATACCAATGCCTCTGCTGAAATTATTACTGTTGAAGGCAAACCGGGGCGCTGGTTATGGTTTACCAAACACGGCGTTTTTATACCGGAATTCCCGGCGCCATTCCCTGAAGATTTTACGTTTGAATTTGATCTGCTGCATGGTATCCCCATTAATGGCGCCGGCTTTACCATTTGCATTGCAGAATTGGAAAACGTTAACCAGCCACAATACTATCCAAATTCAACCAACCAGTTTACTATTGAGTTGAACACAGCCAATACGGGTACCGAAACTGGCGGCACCCGGTTCGCTGGAAGAAAGAATTCAAACACTGATATTCAAAATAATTCCGAAGCCCCTATGTTGAATGATCATAACAATCCGGCACACATTTCTATCTGGCGGCAAAAGGAAAGAGTTCGGGTATATGTAAACGAGCAAAAAATATGGGATGTACCAAAAGCCATTTCTAAAGATGCCAAATTAAACGCCATTGTTTTCTCTGTCAGTTATGCTGAAGAAACTGTAAAACATTTCATCGGTAACCTTCGCCTGGCTGTGGGTGCGCCGGATACCCGTAATAAATTCCTTAACCAGAACAAATGGGTGACCCATGGAATTTTATTCGACGTAAACAGCGATAAAATTAAACCTGAATCTTACGGCACCTTAAAAGAAATGGCAGGCATTCTTAAAGAATTTCCTGAACTGAAAGTGAAAATTGTTGGCCATACCGATGCCGATGGAAACGATGCCGCCAACCTTGATCTGTCAAAACGCAGGGCCGCCGCTGTAAAAACATCCCTGGCCAGCGAGTTCGGGATCACGGAAACACGGATGGAAACCGATGGAAAAGGCGAAAGCGAACCGATAGATAAAAACGATAATCCGGCAGGCAAAGCCAATAACCGGCGTGTAGAGTTTATTAAAATATAATGGAAAGCCCCCGCCAACTGGCAGAAGGGCTTTGTTGTTGAATTAGATCCTGGCAATAGACGCGTAATCTGCCGTTCTAATAAAAATTCTTACTTATATTTTTATCCACCTGAAATAACCCGTTTTCCCCCGATGGCCGGAATTGTATAAAATATGTCATTTGCGCCATGGTGTATTCATGCTACATTTACACCATGGCAAAGGCAAAAAAGAAACTCGTAGTGGTTGTACCAATGCCGGGGATCTTCCTCCTTGACGTTGCCGGCCCCTGCGATGTATTCGCAGCAGCAGACAAACAGGTCAACGGAAACGGCGGTTACGACATTCTGCTTGCTTCTCCCGTAAACACCAAAAAGATCAGCACCAAGAGTGGTGTGGAACTAAACTGTGCGGTCACAGTAAATACGATCAACCGGCCTATCGATACGGTGATCATTGCCGGATTTTCCTGGCCGCTGCTCGAAAACGGCGACCGATTTTTTCAATGGCTGAAAGGCGTTTATCCGAAAGTTAATCGCATTGCTTCCATTTGCGTGGGCGCCTATGCACTGGCAGAAGCCGGCATCCTCGATGGCAAGCAGGCCACTACGCATTGGGAATACAGCCAGCAGTTTCAACAACGCTATCCACAGGTAAAAGTAGATACTGACCCTTTCTTTACACGTGATACCAATGTATATACGTCGGGCGGCGTGGCATCGGGCATTGACCTTTCCCTGGCACTGGTAGAAGAAGACCATGGCCGCGAACTGGCCCTGCAGGTTGCACGCAAGTTGATCCTGCATCTGAAGCGGCCGGGTTACCAGTCACAATTCAGTAAAGTGCTGGAAATACATCGGCTTGAAAATTCTATCGGCGGAAAACTATACAGCTGGATGATCAGGCACCTCGGTGAAGACCTGAGCATACAACACCTGGCGGAGCACAGCAATATGAGCGTTCGAAATTTTGCCCGCGTATTTCAGAAAGAGACCGGCATTACACCAGCCAAATTCGTAGAGAAAGTACGGGTAGAAGTGGCGCGGCGCTACCTCGAAGACAGCGACCTGAGCATTGACCAGATAGCCACCAAATGCGGACTGGGCGGCCTGATCTCCATGCGACGCACCTTCTTACGGCACATGAATGTATCGCCCAGCGATTACCGGCGAACATTCAGGACCTCCCTGCAACCTATAGAAGAATAAATTAAAATATATTTTTATGGAACGAGGTATGAAAATATTTTCATTACAATTCCCGGGGAAGTGAAAATTTTTCATACCGGGTTCCATCTGACCAAAATAAAAATTCACAAATGAAAGTAGCTATTAATGGATTCGGACGTATTGGCAGAATGACTTTAAGAGCACTGCTGAATCAAAAAGACGTAGAAGTAGTGGCCATCAATGACCTCACCGATATCAAGCTGTTAACACATTTGTTCAAATACGATACCTCGCATGGAAAGTTTGCGGGAACCGTTGAGCACCAGGACCAGCACCTGATCATAAACGGAAATAAAATAGTATTACTGAATGAACGCGCACCGGAAAAATTGCCCTGGGCGGCGCTGCAGGTAGATGTTGTGATAGAATCAACCGGGCGGTTCACCCAAAAAGAACAGGCGCAGCTGCACATTACCGCTGGCGCGAAAAGAGTATTGATAACGGCGCCGGCTACCGGCAATGTAAAGACCATTGTGGTGGGTGTAAATAACAATGAGATCACAGAAGCAGACGAAGTGCTTTCTGTAGCATCCTGTACTACCAATTGTATAGCACCTGTATTATACCTGATCGATAAAGAATATGGAATTGAATCAGGGTTCATGAGCACTGTGCATGCATTCACAATGGACCAAATGCTGCAGGACGGGCCGCATAAAGATCCCCGCAGGGCGCGGGCTGCCACCCAATCGATCATTCCCACCACTACAGGCGCCGCAAAAGCTATTGGCGAGGTATTGCCGAACCTGAAAGGAAAGATGGATGGATTTTCATACCGTGTACCAGTGATCGATGGTTCTATTGCAGATATGTCGTTGAACCTGGTAAAGCGCGCTTCAGCTGCAGCCATCAACGAACTGTTGAAACACCATGCGGCCACAACATTAAATGGTGTACTTGAATATACGGAAGAACCGTTTGTATCGGCCGATATTCTGGGCAATGCGCACTCCTCTATCGTTGATGGTACGCTGACCCGTGCAATTGACAAACTGGTTAAAATTGTATCCTGGTACGATAATGAAGTAGGCATCAGCAACAGGCTGGCCGAGCTTACTCTTGAGCTGGCAGGAAAAGCGAACAAACTGGTGACCGCTTAACATATAGTTTTCTATTATAAGAGCCTTCCTGGTTTTACCGGGAAGGCTTTTGTTTATAGTTCTCATTTCGGGGTACCAGAAAAAAAATATATTTTAGCACTTTACAAGACCGCATCCCTGAAAAAATCCGACTTTATGAAGAATCCTGCTATCCGTGAAGCTGTAAAGGAAAAAGGCCCTGAAAAGGCTATTCAAGAGACAAAATCTTCCCTCCGCTGGATCATATTTGTTCCATTTATTATAGTACTGGGTGTATTGGCTGCTATTTCCCGAAGCGGTGAATCTTCGCCCACCGATCGTATTGAGGCCGCAAAAACCGGCAAACAAGGTGCAGTAACCGGTGGCGACGCCAGTGTAAAAAAGATGGTGCGAAACAATATCACGTCATTAGTAAAAGCGGAAAGCAATGATTACGATAGCCGTAGCCTGGGCGGCATTTCCAATTTAGAGATCACTGTAAACAACCCAACCGATTATACGCTCGACAAGGTACGTGTGAAGATCATGTATATAAAAGCCAATGGCAATATTCATGAAACCAAATATGAAGATTTTTATTTCATACGCCCCAACACCACAGCCACCCACAGAATTGCCGATACCAAACGCGGCACCAGCGTTAAATATGAAATTGCTACGATAAGGTCGAAGGCGTTGGGCTTGTGAGGAGGGCACTAAAAAAGGGTGTCCTGCCCACGCAGTACACCCTTCTGAAGCGCGAAGCGGCGGCGAGCCGCTCCTTGTTGTCCCGTTTTAATCATTGTCCTAGTTCAACATCGTTCGAAGTTTTGCTTCATTCAATATAGTTATATAGCCTTCGCTTATCTCAATCAGTTTTTCCTGCCTGAATTCACCGAGGGTCCTTATCAACGACTCGGTAGCCGTTCCGGCAATGGCGGCCAGGTTATCACGGCTGATCTTTATGGCCTCCTTGTATTTTCTGCTCAACAGTATCAATGCTTCCGCCACTTTTTTACGCAGCGAGTTATAAGCCAGTCCCAACAACAACTGTTCTTTATCAGCAATATCTTTTGCCAGCAGGGTTATGAACTTGCGGGCGATCTGCCAGTCGGTCTCCATCAACTCTTCAAATTCATCTTTGGGAACAACCGCTACCTCAGCATATTCTACGGCTACGGCCACATCTTTATAAACCGTATTTTCGAGCAATGCCACATAACCGAGGTATTCCCCCTCTCCATATATACCGGTGATCAGCTCCTTTCCTTCACCATTGCACTTGAATGTTTTTACAATCCCTTTCTTTATCTGGAATAACTGTAAAGGGTGATTGCCTTCTGTATATATGATCTGTTTCTTTTTAAACTTATGAATTGCAGTATGCTGCGTGAATAATGCC
The DNA here is from genome assembly GCF_002077945.1 of Niastella vici. Classification (GTDB taxonomy): domain Bacteria; phylum Bacteroidota; class Bacteroidia; order Chitinophagales; family Chitinophagaceae; genus Niastella; species Niastella vici. The sequence continues at coordinate 182,343 of NZ_LVYD01000051.1, read as the reverse complement.
GTTAGCGGGTCAGCTTGTTTACTTCGGAAGTAAGTGCCTGAAGTATTTTCAAATATCGGCATGCTGTCCATTAATTTATGGACCTCTTTGTTATTTTCAGTAACAAGCAATCGTTTCATTGTGTAGTCAGTTTTATATGGTCAGGGTGGTAAATACCACCGACAATGGAATAAAGAATAGCAAATTGCAACGTAATCAGAGAATTTCTGCGACGGCAGCCGCCAGGCCGCCTTATTGGCCAGGATATATTGATTAATGATTGGTTTTCAGGGAAAATCAGAATTTAGGCGCAACCAAAGAGGAAATTAAAAATTCATGCGTTAGCGTTAGTCGGCCCTTTCCAATCAACTGCATTACAAATATAATACATATTTTAAATATCCATAATCAAATTGGGCAGGTTGAGAATTTCTATGTTGTAACTTCTAAGTAAAAAGCATTACACCAGGAGCAACTATCTGGTTAGCACACCACTCGCATCGTATCTGTCAGCATCTTGAATGCTGCCTTTTCTTCAATAGTGGCCTGGTTCATTTCGGCCGGACAAAGTGATATTCCTGATGATGGGTCATACTTCAACATGGCGTTGGCCATGCCAAAATAAAACTGCCAGCAAATGATATCATCTTCCATCTTCTTTTTTTGACAAAATGATATTCCTATTTCATGCCTGAGCCAGTCTGCTGTAGTATAGAAATAAGATGTGTCACATTGTAAAGACAACACTACCTCTGGATATCCATTTTTAGTTTGTAATATCATATAAAATTATTTTGCAGTAATCTCCAACAAGGAATTCGCAGGATATCTGGGAGGAAGTTGATCCCTACTAAAGCGGGACTAGCTATGATACATCAAGATATGTTTTTTAAACATGAAAAACCATGACGGCCGTCATAGTTTATACATATTTGCGATCATACGCAATCCAGTACTGTAGCGGCTTTCATCAGGTTGTATAATACGTAAAAAACATTGACATTAATCAAAAAAACACTACAAACTTCCTTGTTCGAAGCGCTTTCTAATCTTGTTTCGTATATTAGTATCAGTTCGGTCGGGTGCAATGCAGGCATACATTCACCCGATAAAAATTGGTATTTCGAGTATATTCTGATGTCCGGTCTCGTAGCATAGCCGGATAGTATCTTTTGACATCACTGCGCAGTTGTGAATTGCTATATGATGATTCACGTAATTAAACACAACTGCATTCAGGCACAAGGAACGTTCTTATCCTCTGTAGTTTTTTGTGCTGCAATAGATCCGGATTTTACTAACCGGATCTATTTTTTTTATCCTCCACAGTACCTGGTCTTCTTTTACTAACTCAAAATTGCTGGCAAGCCAACAGTCATAAGGGGGCTTCAAAGCGGAAGACCATTTTGGGCCCGGCTTTCATACCGCTATTGGGCCTTCGTTGCGTCGCACACTTGTACACCAACACGCTATGCGACGGCGTACTCCGGCGTCCGGTTCTTCTCCCTGTTTAATTCGTGAATCGCTTCACGATGGCGCAGCCCGGCGCCCACCTGGTCCTTGCACCTTGAATTAAAAACTATGAACCAAGAACTGCGAACTTAAAAACTCACAAACTGACAAACTCACAAACTCATGAACCTGTTCAATCCTGGAAAAAACTCTCAAAAATGGAAAATCTTTATAATAATTATTTTCCCATCGCGTTGTTATTCAATCGCTTAAAAAAATGGCAAGGGTATTGCCTTATTGAAATCGCGTAAACCCCTTATCCCGTAACTGTTATATCCTATTAATAAAACCATAATTCCTAAGTACCCAACCTGTTATGAAAACTGTCCTTTGCAAAACCCTCAGGGCCTTCCTGGGCCTTTTTATCATGTTATCTGCCCTGGGCGCATCTGCCCAATGGTCGAATTTAACCAGCGGCACTACCAGAGATCTGTACGGTGTACATTTTGAAGATGCCAATACCGGCTGGGTCGTTGGCAGTAATGGCGTAATCCGCAAAACTACCGATGGCGGCACCAGCTGGACGGCTCAAACCAGCGGCACCACCCAACAATTAAATAGTGTTTTCCTCGTGAGTACCACTACCGGCTGGGTAGCTGGCAACAATGGTACTATTCTTAAAACCACCAATGGTGGAACCAGTTGGGGCGCTCAAACCAGTACTACTACACAAGACCTCAACAGCATCTTCTTTCTCGATGCCAATACCGGCTGGGCTTCAGGCGACAATGGCACTATTCTTAAAACCACCAATGGTGGCACCACCTGGACCGCCCAAACAAGCGGAACCACCCGCGACCTGTACGATATAAAATTTATTGACGCTAATAATGGCTTTGCAGTAGGTGAAAATGGCAGGATCGTAAAAACCACCGATGGCGGCACTACCTGGAGCATTTTAACCAGCGGTACAACCAATGACCTCAACAGCGTTTATTTCCTGAATTCCACTACCGGCTGGGCCGTGGGCGACGGTGGTGTCATCCTTTACACCACCAATGGCGGTACTAACTGGACAGCCCAAACAAGCAATACTGGCGATGATATAAACAGCATCGTCTTTACCAGCACCTCCATCGGGTATGTAGTGTGTGAGAACGGCACCGTGTTGAAGACCGTTAATGGCGGTTCATCCTGGGGCCTGCAAACCAGCAATACTGGTGAAGACCTGTTAGGTGTCTTCTTCATTAATTCAGGCACAGGCTGGGCGGTGGGCACCAATGGCGCTATTATAAAAACCACCAATGCCGGTAGCTTTATCTGGACGGAAGAAAACAGCGGCACTACCAATAATATAGAAGACATCTACTTTGCGAGCACTACCACCGGCTGGATGGTCGGCGAGAATGGCACTATTCGCAAAAGCACCGATGGTGGCATCACCTGGAGCGGGCTAACCAGTGGCACCACACAGGACCTGCGGGCCCTGTCGTTTGCCGATGCCAATACCGGTTGGGCGGTTGGAACCAATGGAACCATTCGCAAAACCACCAATGGCGGCACCAGCTGGAGCGGCCAAACAAGTGGTACGTCAACAACTTTGCGCGGCATAAACTCCATAAGCACAACTACCGCCTGGGTGGTAGGTTCAAACGGAACCATCCTGAAAACCACTGATGGAGGAACCAACTGGAACACGCAAACCAGCGGTACTACCAGAGATCTGTATGATGTACAATTTACAGATGCCAATACCGGCTGGGCAGTTGGGGAACATGGAACTATTCTTAAAACTACCGACGGCGGCACCAACTGGACAGCCCAAACCAGCGGTACTACCCAAACATTATATGGCCTTTATATGGTTAGCTCCAGCATCGGCTATGCAGTAGGCGATAACGGCGTTATTCGTAAAACAACTGATGGCGGCACTACCTGGTCATCTCAAACCAGCGGCACTACCGATAGGTTGAATGAAGTGTTCTTCACCACAGCCACCAACGGCTGGGCAGTGGGCGACAATGGCACTATTCTGTATACTGCCGATGGCGGTACCACCTGGGTGGCGCAAACGAGCAACAGCAACAGCGATGTGAACAGCGTATTCTTCGTCAATAGCAACTCCGGCTGGTCGGTAGGTAATAACGGCGAAGTACAGATCTTTCTGCTGACGCCCTTAGCAGCCAGCTTTACTTCTTTTGATGCCATCAGCAGCGATTGCAACAGCGCCCGCTTGCAATGGCAAACTACCAGCGCTATCAGCAACAACCGTTTTGAGATCCTATGGTCAACCGATGGCAACCACTGGCAAACCGTTGGCACAGTGAAAGCCCCCACCGCCTCATCTTATTCGTTTACCTATACAGGCCTGGCCCAGGGCGCCAACTATTTTAAATTGAAACAGGTCGACAACTACGGCCGGTATGTGTTCTCGAAAATGGTTACCCTGTCAAAATCATGTACCCAGCCTGTTGCAGAGGCAACCGTTTACCCCAACCCTACCCGTTCATTGGTAACAGTTAGTTTGAACAACACCGCCTTGCTGGGTACTTCGGCCCGCCTGGTGAATATGCAGGGACATGTACTGCGTCAGTTCACGATCACTAACGTGAAAGAACCGCTGCAACTGAGCGGGTTACCTGCAGGAACCTATTTTCTGATAACCGCTAATAAACAGTCATTTAAGATCATTAAACAATAAGCTGGTTACAGCAACGATAAAAGAGCGAGCCTTCCACCTGTTGATGGAAGGCTCGCCCTTTTTTGTGGGTAACCGGCAATCGTGAAGACCCCAAATATAGCCCCCCTTTAGGGGGTTGGGAGGTATCTAGTGCCCAAATTCCTGTACCCAATACGTATTCACATTGGCGGCACCCATTTCGGTATGCCCGCTATCCATCATGGCTTTGCAATGATCTTCACTGTTCACCCAGGCTTTCATAACAGATTCTACCGAAGTATAGCCGCGGGCAATATTCTCCATAACATAATTCCCGCTATAGCCCAAAGCCATGGTGCGCTGAATGGGCGAGGTGCCGCCCGGCGAAATATGGCTGAAATAGTTATTGGCATCCATATCGCGGGCATGCGCCAGCGCAGCCGATGCCAGGGTATCGTTCCAGGTTAATGGTTTTACCGGCGGCATCCAGGTTCCGCCACAGGTACACCCTGCCAACCGCAGCGCATTTACCGCAGCCAGCATTTCCCCCTTTATATTCCGTTCTATGGCAGCCTCCTTGCGGCAGGCCGGCAAAAGACAGATCACCATAACCAGCGGGAACCAGCTATATTTTTTAACAGTATGGAACACGCTAAATTTTTAATTAAAGCTTACTGAATAGCTGTTGGTAGTCCATTGCAGCCCGGCGCCATTGGTGCCGTAGCTCGAAGTGATCTCGTACCCGAACTGTACATCACCAACCGTAATATTACCAAACCAGCCCAGGTTTTTAATATAGTTAGCAATGGCCCTGATGTCAACAGTAGTGTTATTGGTTTTGGATGTACGCAGAAAAGAGTACACATTGTTGCTGCCGTTGTTGCCACGGAATACATTCCAGGTGGCGCCACCTACAGAAACATTTGTGTACACCGGTATGGGATTGCCGGCCGAATTCCAGTTGTAGGAAATGGGTTTCACGTTACCCGATCCATCGCTGTTGCCGGTGTAATTCATCCAAAGCATTATTTCATGCTGATGGTTGTTGTCCCACACATCATAGGCCGATTCCCAGGCGCCGCCTGAAGGTGAAGTAACACTGATGCTGCTGGTGAGTGAGTTTAGCGAACTGAGCGCCCGGTTCACATTCCGGGTACAATTGGGATACGATTTAATGCCCCCCGTGTTAGGATGGTTCGCCCATATGCCCCAGTTGCTGTAGCTGTTTGCCCAAATGGTTTGAGAACCGGCCCCGCTTCCCCAGATATTATTATAAAGCGTATACCCTCCGTTAGTCCAGGTACCCCACTGGGCGCTTGACGACCAGGCGGCTTCCACTTCAGCTGGTGGCGTGCTGGTGTTTTTTTTACAGGCGGCAAAGCAAATGGCGGCGCAGGCGAGCGCAATCGTTAGTTTTCGATTCATGATGATGAAATTTTTATGGTTTTAAAATGGAAAAGACGAAATCGTCTGGTAGCTACGGGTTGCTACATGAATGTACCTTCACCTCGCCACAATGAGGGTAGCTGAATGTTTATATTAAGGGTAGCTATTGTTATATTTGAGTTTTTTTATACCTATAAGAAGTGCACATGGGTTTGTTTGCCGACTACACCACCTCCAGCCTGATATTGATAGCGCTCTCGGCCTTTATTATTGGCCTGTCGAAAGCGGGTCTTAAAGGCATTGATATGTTGAATGTAACCATTATGACCATTGTCTTTGGCGGAAAGGCTTCCACCGGTATTGTGCTGCCTTTATTGTGTGCGGCAGATATTATGGCCGTAAAATATTACCACCGCCATGCGCAATGGCCGCATGTCATTAAACTAATGCCCTGGATGGTCATTGGTATTTTAGTGGGTGTATTTGTGGGGAAAGACCTGAACGAAGCTATTTTCAGAAAAATAATGGCCACTATCATTGTGCTCACCGTAGCCATTATGCTGGTGATCGAGTTCCGGAAAACGATGGTGTTCCCCGGCAATAAATTATTTACGGCCGGCATGGGACTGGTTTCGGGTTTTACCACCATGCTCGGCAACCTCGCGGGCGCTTTTTCGAATATCTATTTTCTCGCCATGCGTTTGCCTAAAAATGATTTTATTGGAACCGGCGCCTGGATCTTCCTCCTCATCAATTTTTTCAAACTGCCCTTCCAGATCTTTTACTGGAAGAACATTACCGCTACCTCACTGCTCACCGATCTGTCGCTGGTACCTTTTCTGATCCTCGGTTTCTGGTGCGGCATAAAACTGGTAGCCCGCATCAGGGACGACCTTTACCGCCAGGTAGTGATCGTGCTCACCCTTATTGGCGCCATCTTTATCTTTTTAAAAAGATAGGCGCTTTAACTGTTCAACACCTTGTCAAAAGCCTGTTTCAGCTCTTCAAAAGAAGCATCTTTCGACAGAAACCCTTCGGCCCCTATTTGCCGGGCTCTTAATACATAGGCTTTACTGTTGTGCATGGTAAAGAACAGGATCTTTATGCGGGGCCAGTTCTTTTTCAATTCTACAGCCGTGTTAAAACCATCCATCACCGGCATATTGATATCGAGCAAACATATATCGGGCGGCGCGGGTAGCTTCCTTAACTGATCAAGAAATACCTGCCCGTTTTCTGCCTCCAGTACAATTTTATACCCAAGTAAACTCAGTCGCAAATTAATAGCCTGACGTAACATCGCGTGATCATCTACAATGGCAACCGTAACCAGCTGTGCATTCTCCATAGCAATTACTCAATAAGATTTTATACGGGACCCCGTACCTACCCATGATCAGGGATCAATGGTCAATACGGTACCCATTAGGGGAAAAAAGAATTAACCTGCTGTAGGGATTAAAACAACCGGCTTGAGCGAATAATTTTTTTATGCCGCAGCATGTCCGGTAAGCGCTAAAGTATTCGAAGGGTGTGGAAAGCCAGGAGGCCTGTCAAACTTCATGGTGTTTGGGTAGAAGCCCTGACCTCGAAGTAATATGCCAAAATAATTTAATAATGAGCAGACTAACAAATATGATTGAGTGTAAATGTCAAAATCTGCGCTTTTTTTACAACTGATAAATACTTTTATTTAGCTGCCCTATCATTGAATTGCGTTGGATCAAGTGGTTTAGGTTCTGCTGTACAATATGTATAAACGCTTTTGCTGTACTAAATACAACATCCAGCTTGTTGACACAAAGGATTTTGCTTAGCCGGGATCAAGTGGGCATTAAAAAGGCGGAAGGCCCGATTGCAGAGGGCAAAAGGCGAAAAGGCGGAATACTGAATGCAATACGTAAATGGGAAATAAGGGGTCCTGCCTTAAGCGTTCAACTTTCAGTGTTCAGCTTTCAACTTTCAGCGTTCAGCTTTCAGCGTTCAATTTTAGGCCTTCTCCGTTTTTTGTATCTTCATGCCAAATTTTACCCCTGCCCAATGAAATGTCCCCGGCAAAATTTTCATTACCATTGCGAAAACAATGAAAATTTTACCAGGGTAAGTTCCATCTGGCTAAAATAAAACTATAAAGAGCAGATGAAAAGAGTTCTCCCTGTACTGCTGCTGGCGGCAGTATTTTTTGGTTGTGGCCAACAAAAGAAAGACCCTGTAGCTGCCCCCAAAGCAAAGCATGCGACCAACAATGCGCCCCTTTTCCATTATGGCAATCCCGTGCTGTTACAATACGACCGGTACCTGGCCGGGCTCGATACCCAGTTAATCGATATGGGCAGCCAGGCCGTTGATACCTTTCAACTGCTTTTCAAAAAACAGCCTGCCGCTGTTTGCGATACGGCTTTCTATATTTTCAACCAGTACCACCAACGCCTGAGCTCCTGGGCATACGGGCATATGGATACGACTATTATTTATGAGGATATCGTTTATCCCGAAAAAACAAAACCGCTCTCCAAAAAACAGCTAGCCCGGAAAAAGCAGCTTGACAAAAATGGGTTTTACCTCTTTGGAGATGAAGGCTCGGCCTATATTGAGCAGGACCAGCATTTCCTGTCGCAGCACTTTGGCCTGTATGTAAGCGCACCCCTGAAACAATACCTGGTGCAACTGGCTAAGGAACAAAAAGAAGGTTTTTCGGAAGATGCCGGCATAACCATTGAAGCGAATGTGCTGGCTGAACGTACCGTTTGGTGGGAGAACTTCAATAAAACCATCGCCAATACCAATTTTTTGTATACAAAAGAAGCAGTTGACAAATACAATCTACTATTGTGGGTATTAATGACAGGGATGGAAAACACCCCCGTGAATGATGAGTATGCGAATGATGATGACAGCATTCCCAATAAATATAAATTGTACGATTACTTCCAAAAGGCCTGGACCTATGTGCAGGAAAAGCATCCGCAATCAGGCACCAACGCCATCGTAACACCTTATTTAAATGCCTGGTTAAAGAAAGATTCAGCCGAAATAAACCAGGTGTTCAGCCAGTTTCAGAAAGAACATAAGTCACCCTGGGGAGAATAGTTCGTTAGTTATTGAGTTTTTAAGTTCCTTATTCAACTGACCAACTCAATAACTTACGAACATAATAACTTACGCAATATTTCAACACAACTGGCCAGTTCATCAGGTGTTGAGGAAGCAAAACCCAGCCGGGTGGCGTTCAACACCGGTGACCGTTCCTCGTTCCGGTACCCCGGCGAAAAATACAGGTCATGTTGCAGGGCCTTCCGGGCAAGGGCGGGTAAATTAACAGCGGGGTCAAAATGCGTCCACACGGCCATACCGCCAACCGGGACCTGAAATTGCACGTGATCGCCTAGGTTAGCTGTCAGCAGCTCACAAAACACATCGCGCCGTTGCCGGTAAGTACGCATTGACTTGCGCAGGTACCGTTGAATGATACCATTTTGCAACAGCTCGGCAATGGCATTCTCCAACAGGATATCGCCCTGCCGGTCGATGATGCGGCGCAGCTGCGCCAGGTGATGGATCACATTTTCCGAAGCCACCAGGTAGCCTACCCTGAATGCAGGGGAAATAGTTTTGGTAAAAGAACCGCAATACAACACCACACCGGCCTTGTCGGCACTGGCCAGCGGCAACAACGGTTTGCTCAGGTAATGGAAATCGTAATCATAATCATCTTCAAAAATGATAAACCCATATTGCTCAGCCAGCCGTAGCAGTTCAATCCGGCGGTCGGCCCGCAAAGCGGTGGTGGTAGGATAAAAATGGTGTGAGGTAATATACACCATGCGTATCCGCTGTTTACGGCAAATATCGGCCAGTGCTTCAACCACAATACCATGTTCATCAACCGGGATCTTTACCAGCCTGGCGCCCGCCTGCAGAAAGTTCATATTGGCTCCATTATAGTTCAACTCCCCTACCACGGCAATATCGCCCGGTTTCAAAAAAGCCGTGCAGCTCAGGTACAGGCCCATTACGGTTCCCCGGGTTATCAGCACATTCTCTGGCGTGATCTTCAGGCCACGGGTATCATTTAAATAATCGGCCAGCACCTGCCGCAACCACAAAGAACCATGGGTATCGCCATAGCCTAAGCGTACATAGGGGTTACCGGTAAGCAATTGGCTGCGGTAGGCCCGCGCCAGCTCTTCCAGGGGCGCCAGCCGCGAATCGGGAAACCCATCATCGAGGTGGTATTTATTTTTTGAAAATACGGTCGGCTGTGCCAGGTGCGGCAGCGCTTCAAATTCAAACCCGGCCGTATGTGCGGGGTTTACAGACCGGGCAGCACCGTTCAATAAACTGCGGGGATGCATTTCTGGTAAATGCCTGGCCACATAGGTGCCGCTGCCGGTACGGCTCTCGAGCCAGCCCTGGGCCAGCAATTCATCATAAGCCTGAATAACCGTTTTGCGATGCACGGTTAGCCAGTCGGCCATTTGCCGGGTGCTGGGCAGGCGATGACCCGCCTGCAGATTGCCTTCTTTTATAAAAACCATCAATTGGTTGGCAATCTGCAAATACACAGGTTGCACACTGTCTTTATCGATCAAAATAAGGGTTGAAAGTGCCTGCATAGTAAAAGTGGACTACTGACTTTATACAAACCGGATGATTACACCCACCCAATAAAGGTACAATTTTGTAAAAAAACCAACCAATATGGCTCCACAATCGCATCTGATACCCAGCCGTTCAGCCAAAAGGGCGCAATACGACAAGGAAACGATCTACTCCATTTTAGATGAAGCGCTTTTCTGTACCATCAGCTATGCGGCCGGCAACAAACCTTTTTCTATTCCCACCGCTTTTGTGCGCTATGAGAACAAATTGTACATCCACGGTTCTGTGGGCAGCCATTTTATTTGGGAACTGGAAAAAGGGGTGCCGGTTTGCATTTCGGTAACCCTCATCGATGCGCTGGTAGTAGCCAAATCAGCCTTCTCCCATTCGGTGAATTACCGCTCGGTAGTGCTTTTTTCACAAGGCGTAAAAATGGAAGAGGACGCGCTTAAATTCTCCGTGTTGGAATGGTTGACCAACAAGATAGTGCCAAACAGCTGGGATTATCTGCGGCCGATGAAAGAGAATGAAGTGCGAAAAACAACGGTGCTGGCTTTTGATATCGATGAAGCATCAGCCAAAACACGTACGGGTATGCCGAATGATGAAGACGAAGATAAACCATTGCCTATTTGGTCGGGGATCATTCCTATTGAAACCACCCGCCGCGATCCCGTACCGGATGATCTTAGCCGTAATCTTCCTTTGCCGGTACATTTACAACCGGGGAAGGCGTAATGGGCTAATGGGCTCATGTGTTACAATTCGCCCACCAAAGCAGCTAGCCCACTATATTTTATCAGGAATTGATTTTACAGGCGGAGGAGCTACGGCAGCGGTAGCTGTTACCGGCACCTTGTTCCTGTGCCGGTATAAGATGAACCCATAAACAAACATCGACAGGGAGACGATGGCAATAAGCACGCTCCATTTTTTATTACTGTTATCGAGCGAGTGTTTGCTTTCATTATAGCTATCTACTGTTAATAGCTGTTCTCCATTGAGGGTAACGCTATAGGTATAAATAGTGGTCCATTCGTAATGCGTTTCAAAATAACCCGGTGCTTCTGTTTTTTTGATCTTCACACCGTATTCGTGTTTGAGGATAGAAAGTTCTGCCGGTGTTCCGCGGGTGGCGGCCAGCAATTGTTTCATCTTTATGGAATTGAACCCAACTTCATCAATATGGAACATGATACCCGGGTACTCGAGCAAATACAATTTAACGTAACCCGAATTATTTCTGCCCGAAGTAGATTTTACTTCCGGCGGCATACTGAGACGGCCACTCAATGTAATGAGCTTGCTTCCATCGACCGAAAGTTCGGGCGAAATAACCGATTTAATGGTGAAGCCCAGCAGAAATGCACCCACCACCATTAACACCGTACCTACACCCCGGTTCTCTATGCGGGAATGCCGGGTAACAGGCAGGTCAAATTTTCTTTTTATTTTCCATTTCTGCAGTTGCAGAATGAGGTCGGGGTGATTATTGATGAGCGGTTCGGGCAACACCACATCTTCGCCCGTTGTTTTGATGATGAGATAATTGATCTGTTTGCGGGCAGTTTCTGAAAAAGCGGTAATATCTTCTTTATTAATGATGCGGGAAGTAAAACGCCATTTTACTTTAAGCTGATCTTCATATATATCAACCGCCTTAAACCCCTGCATGGTCACCAGAAGAATAAAAACGAAGAACAGGGTCAAACTGGTTGCAGCCACCAATACATCGACCTGTACATACCGGAACGCAAATGCATGTTGAAAGATGTAAAACGAAATAACCGACATCATCGCACACAGGATCAGGATTAAAACCCACTGCCGGCTGTTGAATTTTCCTTTTGATATTGGCGCCATGGTTGTAAAATACTTTATCCCCGTTGTATAAAGTAAGAAAGATATAAAAAAAATGCCTTACGGGGATAAAATGAAGTAGGAAGTAGGAAGTAAGATTTAAGAAGAACCTTATATGCGGGAATTCCTCCTAATTCCTTCCTCTTACTTCGTATTTCCTACTTCTTACTTCGGCCTCCTACTCAGACCTGGGCTTCATCCGATCTACCTTACAAACTTCTTCGTCACAGGCTTGCCATTTACCTGGTAAACCATCACATATACACCTGGTAACAAAGAACTAACATTGATGCGATTTCCAACCGGCCTTACCGCCATCACCTGCCGGCCGGTAATATCGTATATGCGTACGGGAATACCAGCTATGCCCGAAGCATCAAAAAATCGTATTTCCTGTTGACCGGGGAAGTTAGTAATGGTGAGGCCCGTTGCCGGCGCAGTTACCGTTCTTGCATTACTCAATGCCGATGCGGCGCTTATGACGATGGAAGAAACCTTATCGTTCCACCCATCATCGACCAGGCAGGCATCGCTGGCTGTTTTGCCAAGGGTGGAACCTGCAAAATTATCATCCCAGTACAGGGTTACCGAATAACCGCTTTGCACCGTCAGCGATGAAATAGCATCATTGGCAATACCATACGATTGCAATTTGGTGAGGGTATAGCTGCCGGTGGCCAGGTTAACCCCATACCCTGCATAATTACAATCCTGATAAAATCCCGCAGCCGCGACATTTACGCCACCACCGCCAAATACGTTGTTAATAGCGGTTGCATACGCTTTTGTACCGCTGGTATTATCAAAATCATCATATAACCACATAAATCCGCCGGCAATATTGCAATTGTTTTTCCAGGTGGTTAACTGGCTTTGCACCTGGCTGGTCGATTTTTCTGCATCCCACAACCCTGCATACAGGGGTATGCTGCCGAAATTCCAGTTGCAGGGATTATTTCCCGCACCGCCCGAATAGCATTGCAGATCGACCCGGTCAACAGTACCAGCCCGCTGATTATTGGTATTGGTGGCTACGCTGGTCCAAAAAGACGAAGCAGTATACGGCACCAGCGATACCCTGAAACCCAAACCTCCCAGCATCACCGCAAATGCAGTGGCCGAGCTTACATCGTAGGTGCTTTCATCATCAAAGCCAATGGCATCTACGGCCGGAAAAGTATTTTTCAGTGCCTGAAAATTCTTGTACAGCGTACTGGCAGACCCCGTTCCCTGCGCGTTGATCAGGGTTTTTATATTGGCAAAGGTGGAAGAGCCCCACGCGCTTAAACAGAACTCAACCCGGTTGATAGAGGTTGGAGCCGATTTCAGCGACGCAATATCGCTGGCAAAATTGGGATAGGTAGAAGCGCCGATATAAGCGCCGTTCTGCACCAATGGAAATTCGGCGTTGAAGTTCAGGTTGCCACTGGCATCAATGTGAATGGTCCATACCACCACACAGGTATAGCCCGAACCTTTTAATTCACTGATGGAATAACTGCGGTTCTTGTAAACCGGTCCGCCTGCATAGATGCCCGAGTTTCCCTGCATAGTTTGAATAATACATAGCAGCAGGCATATAGTTATAATTCGTTTCATTGTACATTAGTTTTTTGGTTATTGAGTTCGTTAGTTATTGATTTAGTAAGTTTCTGACATTAAGAACTTACTAAATCAACAACTAAATAACTTACGAACTCATTATCGTTTTACAAATCGACGGGTGATCGTTTTATCATTATTGGTAACCACCAACGTGTATACACCTGAAGGCAACTTCGATACGTCAATATAATTCGTGGTTAGTTTGGCTTGCATTACTTCACGTCCCATCATATCCTGTATCCTTATCATTGAACCGGCTACTGGCTGTGTGGTGTTGAACCGTAGTTCCTGACCCACGGGGTTGGGGTAAATTATGAACTTGTCCGTTGCCACCCTTGCCGTAGCACTTACAGCAGAAACCTTGAGCGATGAGGCCTTATCATTGAAATTATTAGCGACCAGGCAGGTATTGTCTGAAGTTATGGTGATGGAAGTTCCGGAGAAATTATCGTCCCAGAACAATTGCACCTGGTAACCGCTGTTCACTTTTATAGAAGAGATATCATCATTCAACACGCCCATGTTCTGCAATTGGGTCAGGGTATAATTGCCAACACCCAACGCAGTTACATACCCGCCATAATTGCAATGTTTGTAAACGCTTGCCACTCCGGTACCATATGCAAATGGAAAATCAATACGCGCCTGGTTAAACTGTGAGTCCATTGTGGATGTCCAGCCGAAAGCGGAAGTAGCCAGCGGTTTAAGACTTACACCGGTAGCACCGCTCCAGAAATGAATAAATTCACCCCAGTTCATATCGCGCGTATAGCTGCCACCACTCTGGGGAAAATACTGGGCCAGCAGGGTAAAAAATCGGTTCAACACCTGGGTACCGCCGTAATTATTATAGATGGGGTAGAACCAATCGCGGAACCAGTGCGTACCGGTTACCGGAAAATTATCAGTTTGATTTTGCAGCTGGTTATACCAACGTGTTGCTTCGCTGGTTTTACCGAGGCCGAGGTACACATCATAAATAAAGATCTCAGCCCATTTGCTATCGCCCCAGATAGGAAAGGCCGGCGAACCTTTAATTCCTTTGCTGGCGCCTTCTACAATATGTGCCACTTCGTGGGTAGCAATATCAAGATCACCGCCGGTACCACCGCTCGTCCAGGGACCAGGGCCTACATCGATCACATTGCGGTAATCGTGGCTGGCATCGAAATACGTTGACGGGTGGCCGCCGCTGTATTTATTGGTATGAAAAACCGCAAACAGGTGTGCATCGCTGCCAAAGTTGCCGTACACGTTCTTTACATAACGCCATACATCGCCCATATAGGTGTAGGGCCAGGTAACGGAGGCGCTTACGTCATTGTCGTAATATACCGCAACATCATTATCATAGAATTTACGGTTGAGTAACTGGTTGTGCTCAAACCAATGTTCCTGCCAGGTGGCTGGGGGTGTTTGAGACATAACGGTTTGCACAACAATACTTAGTAATAATGTGTAAATAATTCTTTTCATAGATAATAGTTTGTTAGCTTTAGTTAATTAGTTAAGAAAAGACATAAGGAGGCATTACGCGTTCGGCGTTGAGCGTAGCGCATTCTGCATTCTCCAAAAGATTGTCATACTCCCTGATACAGGAGCAGCCGGTTAATTAATGCAATAAGACGTTCTGCAGATTTACGGTAGAAGAAGGTAGCCTTTCTGACTATACCTGTGCGTTATGTGAATACTAATTTACCTTGTTTAGCAAGTACGGGCCAATAAAAAGGTTGCCCGGGCGGGAAATATATTTATACACATGAGGGTCTTCCTGTATATTATAACTGTTGGTCCAGGTATTCAACCTTTCCTTCATTAGTATGCAGGATGCGGAACTCCATATTCGTTTCGTAGGCCGTTTTTAACTGGCCCGGCATCCAGGGCAGCTTTATGGTGTTGATGCTCCAGGGCAATTGTTGTAACAGTACATCCCAGTTTTTTTGCTCTATCTGCAATACCCAATCGTTGTTTACCAATTGCAACTTGCCACGCCGTTGCAGGAAGGAATGTTGTATACCTTCGGGCGAAGTATCTTTTAATGCTTCCCAATAATCAATAACCGATAGTAGTAAAGCGTGTATTTCCTGTTTTTCTGTTTTCGTTAACCGGATGTTGGTATCAACCGGCGTATCTGTTTCAAGACCGCAAAGGATCTTCGCCAGGCCCAGTTCAAACTCTGCAATCCTTTCTCTGCCCGAGGCCAGGTATTGCACCAGGCAAACAGCCCGGTTCATATCGGTTATGGCCGAACCATCAAACACATCAAGCTTGTTAAATAAAGCCGGCAGAAAGGAAGCCACAATTATGAGCCCCGCATTCTGGATATAGATGCCCTCCTGCTTAATGGTAAAAGAATCTGCCGTTAGAACAGCTTCCTCTTCTTTGCTTTTTCCATTTGTCAGGTGCCCAACGGCTATTTTGTGTTTGAATTTTCCATTGTTGACGGGTATATGTTGCAAATGCCCGCGGGCAGATAACTGATGTACAAAATGTGCATATACATGTTCCGCAAACTGGTGATGATCTACTCTGTAAATACAGGCCATAACACATTGCCTGAAAACCGGCAACACGGTTCGTCTTTCATCTTCGTCTTTAACCAGTTTTCTGATGTCGTTCATTAGGTTGGTGATGCCCTGTTCAATACCACTGTTGATCTGCACCATCAGTTTGATAAACAATTCGTCGGGCACCTCATATAAAACGCGCTGCTGCACAACCTGCTGCTTTAATAAATGCAGCAACCGGGCCCTGGCATTTTCACCAAAACCGGTGATCAACAGGTTATCCAATTCTTCCAGCCAGATATGATGTGTTGAAACAGGGCTCCACCACGGTAAATGGCCATGCTGCAGAAAATAAATAAAGGCATCAACAAAAAGTTGCTGATAAGTTGCCGGGGTTAAACCGGAGTCAGTATGATATTTTTGAATTTCCTGTTCTACCTGGTCATGTAATTGTTGAACGATCTGTACGGTAGCATCGGCCATCCATTTATTGCCATCAACCTGCACCGCTATTTCCAGCTTATCGATCCGGTACACTTTCCCCTTTGTGCGAAGCTTTCCCAATTGTTCTTCCATCTGCGGTATCAGTTCGCGGTGGCACCAGTCAGACACCTGGCGTTGCAGGGCAAACCCATCTGCCTGGCCATGGTATTCCAGGTCAATCACTTGTTTCAGGATGATATGTTTGCCAATAAACCCCAAGGCACTATTTTATAAGGTTGTCGTTCTGCTTCCCTTCTTTATCGCCCTCGCTCCGTGAAATAATAGCCTTATCCGCCTCGCCAATGCCCTCGTTTCCAACCGATACAGCTGTCGCCTGCTGGGCTTGTGCAGGTTGGTTAATAGTGATCTTTATATGCAACTCTTTTATCACCAGTGGCATATCGGTGCTATTTTTTCTTGTAAAATAATTTTAATGGTAGTCCTGCGTCAGTGGGCATTGGAGCTGGGGAGCTGAATTACGGACCGAAAGTGAAGGTACATCCTAATAAAAATCACGCAATACCACTTTGTGGTAAAAATAAAGGGCGTCACCACAATGTTATTTACACATTACGGAAGTGTTAAAAGCATAGTATGCAATCAATGATCATTCAGGGGCAAACCACGTTGTTGAAACTCTTTCCAGTTAATATAATCGGGGCCTTTGCGTTGCTCAACCATGGTAATGCAATTGTCGACCGGACAAATAAGCTTACACAAATTACAACCAACGCATTCCTCTTCTTTAATAGTATAGTTGTTGTATGGATCTCCGTATTGCAGGTTGATCGACTGATGCGAGGCATCTTCACAGGCAATATAACAAAGACCGCAGTGAATGCATTTTTCCTGATCTATGTTCGCTACAATATGATAGTTGATATCAAGCTCTTCCCATTGTGTAAGGTGGGGAACCGATTTGCCAATGAAATCATTGATGGTTTTGAATCCTTTTTCATCCATCCAGTTGTTGAGGCCTTCGCACATATCTTCTACTATCCTGAACCCATGTTTCATTACCGCCGTACACACCTGTACGGTGGTAGCGCCTAACAACATAAACTCCACCGCATCTTTCCAGGTGCTTACACCACCAATACCAGAGATAGGGACTTTGGCTGTTACCGGGTCCTGGCTAATGGTAGCCAGCATCTTGAGTGCAATGGGTTTTACTGCCGGTCCGCAATAACCGCCAAATACCGATTTACCAGCTACATAAGGATTGGGCACAAAGGTATCGAGGTCAATACCGGTAACCGATTGTATGGTGTTTATCAATGAAAGGGCATTGGAGCCGGCTTCCACCGAAGCTTTTCCTGTTGGCACAACCGAATGTACATTGGGCGTAAGCTTGGTGATAACGGGTATGGTGGCTTTTTCCATCACCCATTCCACTACCAGCCGGGCAATTTCAGGGTCCTGCCCCACTACGGCGCCCATGCCGCGTTCGGTCATCCCGTGCGGACAACCGAAATTCAGTTCAATTCCATGTGCACCGGTATCTTCTACCTGGGCTATCAGCTCATGCCATTTTTCCCGCGTATTATCGGCCATCAGCGAAACGATCATGGCCCGGTCGGGAAATAGTTTTATACATTCTTTTATTTCGCGCAGATTAAGTTCTAACGGCCGGTCACTGATGAGCTCGATATTATTCAGGCCCATTACTTTGGAGCCATTGTAGTTGACAGCTGAATAGCGGCTCGATACATTCTTCACCTGGCTGCCCAATGTTTTCCAAACCACGCCGCCCCAGCCCGCCTCAAAGGCCCGCAGCACATTGATCTTTTTATCAGTGGGCGGTGCACTCGCCAGCCAGAACGGGTTGGGCGATTTAATGCCAAGGAAATTTGCAGATATATCAGCCATAATAATATTTTTAGTTAGTAACTGTCAGTGTTATTCAGTTTTAACTTCTTAACTGAATAACTTACAAACTTATAAACTCAGGTATTTAAGGATCGCATCTGCCCCAATTTTACCAGCTTGCACTGCATCAACAACTTCTTTTCCCCCATTCACACAATCACCACCGGCAAAAACACCGGCAATATTGGTAGCGCCGTTTGATTGCGTCACGATCTTCCCTTGCTTATGTTGTATTTGATTACCGCTCACCAGTTCTTCAAAAGGAATTTGTCCGGCCGCTTTGATCACCATATCCACTTCCAGTGTAAATGTTTCACCTGTTTCTACCGGCGAACGGCGGCCGCTGGCATCAGGATCGCCCAGCTGCATGAGGTTACAGACCAGTTGGGTCACCTTTCCGTTCTCACCCTTAATAGTTGCCGGCGCAGCTAACCACATAATGCGGCATCCATCCAGTTTGGCAATATCGAGTTCTACTTCGGTGCAGGGCATTTCGGCCTGCGTTCTGCGATATACCAGGGTAACGTCTTTAGCGCCCAGTCTTTTGGCTTGCGTGGCTGCATCAATGGCCGTCATACCCATACCGATCACCGCCACTTTATCGCCCACCGGCACCTGCTCATAGGCGCCAGCCCTGATATCATAAATAAAACGGATAGCATCTACCACGCCAGTCAGCTCTTCACCGGGGATATTCAGTTGCCGGGCCAGTCCAACCCCGAATCCCAGGTACACTGCATCATAATTATTTTTGAGCTCAGCCAGCGTTATATTTTTTCCGAGCTCCTGATCATATTTAATAGTTATGCCGCCAATAGAAGTGATATAATTCACTTCAGCTTCACAAAATTGTGGCGTTACTTTATATGCGGCAATGCCAAAGGTCATGAGACCGCCCCCCTGGCTTTCCTTTTCATATATAGTAACATCGATGCCGGCGCGGCTCAACACATGCGCACAACTTAAACCGGCCGGACCTGCACCTACGATGGCCACTTTTTTTCCGGTAGCCGGTTTGCGTTCAAACAGCTTCCATTGCTTTTCCATGGCCTGTTCGGTTGAATAGCGTTGCAACCGGGCAATGGGTATCGGCGGTTCTTCCAGTAGATTATATACGCAGGCGCCTTCACATAATTTCTCAACAGGACAAACGCGCGAACAACCTGCGCCCATGATGTTGGAAACAAGAATAGTATGGGCAGAACCTTTTACATTATCGGTACTGATCTGCTTGATGAACTTGGGAATATTGATAGAGGTAGGACAACTTTTGGTACAGGGTGCATCGTAACAGTACAAACAACGATTTGCTTCCACCAGCGCCGATTCCCTGCTGTCGAATGGCGGGTGTATATCGCTGAAGTTCTGTTCGTATTGTTCAGCCGTTAACCGGTTATTCTTTATTGGCATTAATTCAGTTTAAATAGTCAATTTGGTTGCATAATTAAAGCTCCACCAACTTTCCATAAGTTTCAGGCCTTCTGTCTCTATAAAACTGCCAGATGCTTCTTACCTCTTCAATCATCTCCAGATCAAACTCAGCCACCAGCAATTCATCATTATCTTCTGAAGCCTGGGCAAATATTTGTCCGCGTGGATCAACAAAATAAGAGGAACCATAGAACTTACCCAGGTTCCAGGGCTTCTCCTGCCCTACCCGGTTAATGCAACCCATGAAATATCCATTGGCAGCTGCATGCGCCGGTTGTTCCAGCTTCCAGAGGTATTGCGATAACCCGGCCACTGTTGCAGAGGGGTTGTAAACGATCTCAGCGCCATTCAAACCCAACACCCGCGCGCCATCGGGGAAATGCCGGTCATAACAGATATACACACCTACTTTTGCATACCGCGTTTGAAAGACCGGATAGCCGAGATTACCGGGTTTAAAGAAAAACTTTTCCCAAAAACCGGAAGTATGGGGTATATGGTTCTTACGGTACTTGCCCAAATAGGTTCCATCGGCATCGATCACTGCAGCGGTATTATACAATACACCGGCCTGTTCTTTTTCATACACTGGTACTATCATCACCATATTATATTTGCGGGCATATTCAGCCATGCGTTCTGTTGTAGGCCCCGGCACCGTTTCGGCCGATTCGTACCAGGCCCTGTCCTGGCCCGGACAGAAATACGGCGTATTGAAGATCTCCTGCAGGCATAAGATCTGCACGCCCTGCTCACCGGCCCTTTCAATATATGGAATATGTTTTTGCACCATCGCCTCTTTGATCTCTTCAATAGTACCTTCGCCTTCCGTCTTCGGCAAACTCATTTGTATTAATCCCGATTTGATGATTCTGGCCATAATAGTTTAAAGTTTTTAGTTTTTTTTGTTTAGGGCCTCCCCCGGGCCCTCCCGACACTCGGGACTGTTTTTTGTGTTATGCTTTTATATTTTCCCTTCTACTTTGTTACGTTTTATAAATTGTCCGTATCCTTTGTTTACCAAACACTTTCCTTTATCGATGGCTATTTGCCCGCGCAGGATCACCGTTTTTACTTTGCCGTTGATGGGCCAGCCTTCATACGCTGAATAATCCACATTCATGTGATGGCTGTTTACCGAAAGCGTATGCGCCTCATTGGGATCAAAGATCACTATGTCGGCATCGCTGCCCGGCGCCAGCGTTCCCTTGCGCGGGAACATGCCAAATATTTTCGCCGGATTGGCACAGGCCACTTCCACATATTTATTCAGGCTGATCTTTCCCTTATGCACGCCTTCACTATATAATAGTTCCATGCGATTCTCAATAGCCGGGTGACCATTCGGGATCTTCGAGAAATCTTCCTTGCCCGTCAGCTTTTGTTCCCATTTGAACGGACAATGGTCCGTTGCCACTACCTGCACCAGTCCCTGGTTAATGCCGGCCCACAAGGTTGCCTGGTCTTTTGGCTGGCGCAATGGCGGGCTCATCACCCATTTGGCGCCTTCAAAATCTTTTTCATATAAAGAGGCATCCAGGATCAAATACTGGATACAGGTTTCCACAAATACTTTCTGATTGCGGCGCGTAGCATTACGCACGGCATTCAACGCACCTTCACAGGTAAGGTGTACAATATAACCGGGGCAGCCGGTATAATAGGTCATGTCGGCAAAGCGCTCCGAGGCTTCCGCTTCGGTTATCTCAGGTTGTGACAGGTAATGATACAGGGGCGATAATTTCTTTTCTGCACGATGTTTGGCCACCAGGTAATCGATCATATCGCCGTTGGTGGCATGCACGTTTATGAGCCCTCCATATTTCTTTACTTCTTCCATTAACCCGATCATTTGCCGGTCGTCGATCATAAGCGCGCCTTTATAGGCCATAAAGGTTTTGAAGGAAGTAATGCCTTCCTGCTCTATCATCTTTTGAATTTCGGTTCGCGTATTATCATTAAAATCGGTCACCGCCATATGAAAGCTGTAATCACCCACACAATTATTATCCGACCGCGACCGCCATTCATCCAGGGCCGATTGTAAAGAGTTGCCCTGTTTTTGCAGAATAAAATCAATCACCATGGTAGTGCCGCCAAACAAGGCGGCGCGTGTACCGGTTTCGTAATTGTCGCTCGAAAAAGTTCCCATGAACGGCATATCGAGGTGTACATGCGGATCGATACCACCCGGGAAAACCAGTTTGCCGGTGGCGTCTATTTCGGTATCTGCCTGCACATTCAGGTTTCTGCCGATCATTTGTATGGTTTCATCCACAACAAAAATATCGGCTGTAAAATCTGCGTCAGCAGTTACAACCCGTCCGTTTTTAATCAATAGCGACATGGAGTGTTTCTTCTTTTGCAGTGAGTGAATCTGATACCAGGGGTTTATAATTGCGCATCATGAACAGGTAAGCAAGTCCGGATATAAAAAAGCCTACGAACCAGGCATAATTGTACAAATGCGCAATCCATGCCGGCACGGCGTCGGGCGAAAGCACTTTTATAGTAGTAAGAAAACCCGGAATATTCGGAATGATGCCAGCCAGCAACGCTATAATGGCCCGGTAATTAATGCCGTTCTTAAAAGTATATTGTCCGTTTGCTTTATACAGATCATCCGTTGACAGCTGTTGTTTTCGAATGAAGTAATAATCCACGATCATAATACCGCCCACCGGCCCTAACAAACTGGAATAAGCGATCAACCATGTAAAGATATACCCGGTTGGGTCAGCGATCAGCTTCCACGGAAAGATCAGGATGCCCAACACCCCGGTAATATAACCACCCTTGCGAAAGCTGATCTTCGAAGGGGCCAGGTTGGCAAAGTCGTTGGCCGGACTAACAATATTCGCTGCAATGTTGGTTGCAAGCGTTGAAATAGCCACGGCGATCATCGCTACACTCACCAGCAGTTTGCTTTCGAATTTACCGGCCAGAACAACAGGATCCCAGATGGTGTTGCCATATTTTATAGCTGTGGCGGAAGTAACCACCACGCCTATGAATGCAAACAGGGTCATGGACGACGGTAAACCAATGGCCTGTCCTTTTATTTGCGCCCGCTGGCTTTTGGCATAGCGGGTAAAATCAGGAATATTGAGCGACAGAGTTGCCCAAAACCCAACCATGCCCGTTAGTGCCGGGAAAAAGAAATCAGCAAATTGGGAGGCCGTAGCAAATTTTGATGGCTGTTGTAAGATAGGGCCTAACCCATGCGAGGCGTTGATGGCCCAGAACAATAAAGCCAATGCCGCCAGGGGCAGAAAGATGGCTTTAAACACCAGCAGCTTGCGAATGCTTTCAACCCCCAGGTAAACGACGAACATATTGAGCGCCCAGAAAGATAAAAAGCAAATGAGCGGAACCGCCTGTGGAAATAAGGAGGAAGCATCTATCTCAGGCAATGCAGGGCTCCATACCCTGATCATTTGATAAATGGCAGCGCCGCCGATCCAGGTTTGAATGCCAAACCAGCCGCAGGCTACAATGGCTCGCAGAATGGCCGGAATATTGGCGCCGCGTACACCAAAGCTGGCCCGCGCAAACACCGGGAAGGGAATACCATACTTCGCACCGGCGTGTCCGTTAAGGATCATCGGTATCAATACAATGGTATTTCCCAGGAAGATAGTCAAAATGGCCTGCCACCAGTTCATACCACCGCCAATCAGCGAACTGGCCAGCATATAGGTAGGAATACACAGGCTCATGCTGATCCACAAGGCTGCGTAGTTCCAGGTATTCCACTTGCGGTTGGTTACCGGAACAGGGGCAAGGTCTTCACTATATAGTGATTCATTCTTCATATCAATAATGTAGGTGATTGCACATGGCTACATCGCGCGGGTAACGGAAATGATCGGGATACGGCGAAATGAACGTTCGAACTTTCTTCAATTTACAAATTCATCGGCAATTTTGATCGCTTCGCTGATCATGGCCAGTCCCTCATCTACTTCCGCTTTGGTAATACTCAATGGCGGGGCAATAAAAATGTAATTCCAACGCACGAAAGTATACAGGCCCAATTCTTTCAATTTGGCAGCCACCTTGTTCATGATCGCCATTTCTTCGGGTTTGGCATTATAAGGCGCCATAGGTTCTTTGGTACTGCGGTTCTTTACCAGTTCAATACAACCGAGCAAACCGGTATTTCTGAAATCGCCGATGCTGGGGTGCTTTTCTTTTAACAGTTCAACCTGTTGATCAAGATAATGCCCCATGTTGGTGGCGTTCTCCAACAGGTTCTCATCTTCATAGATCTTTAATGTTTCCAGCGCAGCTGCACAGCTGACGGGGTGGGCCGAATACGTTAACCCAAGCCATAGCACCCGGTCGTTAAAATGATCTGCAATGGCATCGCTAACGATCAATGCGCCCAATGGCAGATACCCGGCAGTAAGTCCTTTTGCCGTGGCGATCATATCGGGCACCACGCCATGATAATCGACCCCAAACCATTTGCCGGTACGGCCAAATCCGCTCATTACCTCATCAGCAATGAGCAGAATGTTGTGCTTATCGCACAGGGCACGCACTTTTTGTAAATAATCGGGCGGGTATTTGATACAACCCGAGGTACCGCTTTCTCCTTCCATTAAGATGGCGGCGATACTACCGGGCCCTTCAAATTCAATCACCCGCTCTATATGACTGACGCATTCGCGGCTGCAGGACGTAATTTCCTTACCCCAGGGGCAACGATAACAATAAGGATCTTCAACATGAATCACGTTGGGCACCTGTTGTGCATCGGATGGCAATTTACGCGGATCGCCACCGGCTGTCATGGCGCCGTAGGAAGCGCCATGAAAAGCACGATACCGGGCAATGATCTTATGCCGGCCGGTATATAACCGGGCGAGTTTGATGGCATTTTCAATCGCAGAGGCCCCGCAAACGGTGAACAGGGTTTTTGTTAACCCCGGCGGTGTTACTGATGCGAGCTTTTTGCCTAACTCGCCACGTACTTTGGTAACGCAACTGGGTGTTACATAACTTACCTGTTGCATTTGTTCCATAACGGCCTGAGTTATTCGCTGGTTTCCATGGCCAACGTTCACATTCATGAGACCGGATGAAAAATCGAGATACCGTTTGCCATCGTAATCATACAGGTACACACCCTGCGCGCTTTTCACCGCAATAGGCGCAATGCCTTTTTGTTTGCTCCACGAAAAGAGCGTGTAATCCATATTATCACGAATAATTTCCTGTGATTCGGAGATAGAAACAGCTTGTGACATATTGAATCAATTGGCAATTAATAATAAGTAGTCGGCAGCAGGCAATCGCTGAATAATGAACCGGACCCTGAAGAGTGCGACGCAACAGGCGATGCCATGAAATACAACAGCCGGGCCCACCATTCGGCTTAACCCGGAACGGCAATTAATAAGAGGGAATGCCAAACAGAAACGGCCCATTCACCATTGACCATTCACCATTGACCATTCATCATTGACCATTCACCATTCACGACATCCAATTAATACCCGCCTCCGGATTCCACTTCACCGTACTCTTTTTGAGTTTGGTCCAGAATTCAATAGAACTTTTTCCTGTGATATCGCCCACACCGAATTTGCTTTCATTCCAGCCGCCAAAAGAGAAAGGCTCGCGGGGAACGGGCACGCCCACGTTCACGCCGATCATACCTGCACTGGCGCGGTCGATCACATAACGCGCCATACCGCCATTTTGCGTAAACACCGATGCGGCATTGCCATAAGGATTGGCATTTTCAATGGCCAGCGCTTCATCAACCGTATCGGTGCGCATGATGCTGATGACCGGACCAAAAATTTCTTCTTTGGCCACCGACATCTCGGGCTTCACATAATCAATAACGGTAGGGCCCACGTAGGTGCCCTGTTCTTTACCCGGCACGGTGGTATGCCGCCCGTCGACCAGAATTTTAGCGCCCTGCGCTTCGGCCTCGGTTATATAATGTTCAATTCTTTCTTTGGCTTCCTTACTGATAACAGCGCCCAGGTTTTGACCGGGCACGATCTTTTTTGCTTCTTCGCAGATCTTTTGAATGATGTGATCAACATTGCCCACAGCCACCATGGCCGATGCAGCCATACAACGTTGCCCGGCACAACCGCTCATGGAAGCCGCGACGTTTTGTGCGGTCATGTCGGCTTTGGCGTCGGGTAAAACCAGCAGGTGATTCTTGGCGCCACCCAGTGCAAGACATCTCTTATAATGATGCGTAGACCGCTGATAAACAATTTTAGCCACTTTGGTGCTACCCACAAAGGACACCGCAGCAATACCCGGATGATCGCAAATAGCATTAACAATGGCGCTGTCGCCATTCACTACATTGAAAACGCCATCGGGCAAACCGGCCTCTTTTAATAATTGCGCCAGGCGGCCAACGCTCAGCGGCACTTTTTCAGAAGGCTTTATGATCATGCAATTGCCAAGCGCAAGGGCATTGGGGATCGTCCAGTTAGGCACCATGCTGGGGAAATTGAACGGCACAATGGAAGCCACTACCCCCAACGGAACGTGTTCGGTCCGGCATTCCACACCTTTACTAACTTCCAGCACCTCGCCCGTAACGAGCTGCGGCAAGGAAACAGCAAATTCTGTGAGCTCGATGCATTTTTCTATTTCAGCAATGGCTTCGCCCATGGTCTTTCCATTCTCTTCACTTACCAATGCTGCGAGCTCCTGCAAATGTTTCTCCAGCAAATACCGGTACCGGAACAATACCTGTACCCTTTCTTTTATAGGCGTATGGCTCCAGCCATGAAAAGCTATTTTGGCTGCACGTACGGCGGCATCCAGGTCTTTGGGGGCCGACATAGGTACAGCAGACAAAAGCGTACCATCGAGTGGTGATATAACGGGCAGTGTTTGATCGGTTGAGGCATCCACAAATTGTCCATTTATATAATTCTGAACAGGCGCGTACTTCATGAGCAGACATTTTTTAGTACTACAGATTTTGCAGAAAGAAGATAGTAATTTAAAAATATTTTAGTACTATACCAAAAAATAAACAGTATTTTTATTTTTGTTGCATCTTTGCTGTATGGAAAAAAACGGTTTCCCACTCGATGAACTGGACTTTTCGATCCTGTCGTGCCTGCAAAAGGACGGCCGGATGTCTTTTACCGTTATTGCAGAAAAGTTGAATGTATCTATTGGCACCGTTCGTACCCGGGTGAATAAATTAATTGAAGAAGGTACTATTAATATTATAGGACGCGTGAATCCCGCTAAAGTGGGATTCGGAGCCTATGCACATATTGCCGTGTTTGTTCGGCCAGCCACATTCAAGGAAAAGGTGGCGCAAAAAATAGCGAAGCTGCCCGAAGTAAGTTTTCTGGCCATGACCTCCGGCGATTATGACCTGGAAGTGGATGTGATGTGCCGCGACAATGACCATCTTGTGCAATTCGTAAATGAGATCTCGAAAATAGAAGGTGTGTATCAAACAAAGACTACGTTGTATTTTAAGGTATATAAATACGCACAGCCCGATTTGAATTTGTTGAAGTAGACGCGTTTCCCCCTTACACTTTGCCCGGATTTCGTTAACTTTAAAGAAACCGGATCTGCCTTGATCAAATTCATTCTCAATAATAAAAATATTGCAACCAGTTTGCCCGCCGGCATGGTGCTGCTTGATTTTGTACGCTATCACCAACATTTAACGGGCACCAAAGTGGGTTGTAATGAAGGGGACTGCGGCGCCTGCACCATGCTGGTGGGTGAATTGAAGAATAATAAATTGCAATACCACGCCCTCACCAGTTGTTTAACACCGCTGGGCAATGTACACGGTAAACATGTGGTAACGGTAGAGGGCCTGAACATGGAAGCACTGAATCCCATTCAGCAGGCTATGTATGATGAATCGGCCACACAATGCGGGTTCTGCACGCCGGGCTTTGTAGTATCCCTCGCCGGTTTTTGTTTAAGCGGAAAGCCAGCCACCACGCAAAATGCCATAGCACATATTGATGGCAACATCTGCCGCTGCACCGGGTATAAATCCATTGAACGCGCGGCGGCCAAAGTAGCAGCGCTGATGCAGAACAGACAATCAACCGAACCCACAACATTTGTATCAGCGAATCATATTTTGCCCGCCTGGTTTGCGGATATTAAACAACGGTTATATTCATTGCATACCGAATTGAACGGACAGCTGCATTCGACCACTGCTACAGAATGGGTAGGCGGCGGCACGGATGTATATGTGCAAAAGCACGATGTAATGAAGGAAGCCAACATCCGGTTCCTCTTCGATGAAGAAAGGCTGAAAGGCATTAAACAGGAAGGGAACCGGTGCATCATGGGCGCATCGGCTACTGTAACGGAGTTGAGCGAATCGCCGGTAATGCAGCAATATTTTCCGCGGTTGGCTGATCATATCAAATTGGTTTCCTCTACCCCTATCCGTAATATTGCTACCATTGGCGGCAACCTGATCAACGCCTCCCCCATTGGCGATCTCACTATTTTTTTACTGACGCTTGATGCCATGCTGGTATTCAGTAATGGAGAACAACGCCGGGAAATTCCATTAAGTGAATTGTATAAGGGGTATAAAACACTCGATAAACAACCGGATGAACACTTGGAATTAATTTCATTTGAATTGCCCGGCAACAACACCTTCTTCCATTTTGAAAAAGTAAGCAAACGCACGAACCTCGATATTGCCAGTGTAAACTCAGCCATTTGTATCACGCTGCAGGGCGATACCATTCAGGCGGTTCGCATTTCGGCCGGTGGCGTTGCACCGGTGCCCAAATTACTGCAGGAAACGAATGCCTTTTTGAAAGGCAAGGCTGTTAATGAATCAACGATCAAAGCGGCAATAGCCATTGCCCAAACGGAAATAACCCCTATCAGCGACGCCCGGGGAACAGCAGACTATAAACGATTGTTGTTAGGCCAGTTGATCAAAGCACATTTTATGACCATCGCTGAAAGCGCGTTACGATAAGTGCTCAGCATTACACCTTATGCGTTATGAAGAATATCGATGCATATACACACCTGCGGGGTGAATCAATATACCTGGATGATATTCCGCTGATCCATGGCACCTTGTTTGGCGCCTCCTTTGGCTCGCCGGTTGCTCATGGCATCATCAGGCATCTCGATATCAGTGAAGCCGCCGCCCTGCCCGGCGTGGTGCGCATCTTCACTTATAAAGACATCACCGGCGAAAACCAGATCGGCGGTATTGTGCCCGACGAACCGTTGATAGCCGATCATGAAGTACATTTTTGCGGCATGCCCGTAGCCTTTGTAGTAGCCGACTCAGTTGACGCCGCCCGGGCTGCAGTAAAAAAGATCAAAGTCACCATCGACCCATTGCCTGTGATCACCGATTCGCGGGAAGCGCAACAATTGGGCGAGTTAATTATACCACCCCGCACTTTTCAATTGGGCGATACCGCCAACAGCTGGCAACACTGCACCCATATTTTTGAAGGCCGGGCCGATACCAACGGACAGGAGCATCTGTATATTGAAACCCAGGGCGCTTACGCCGTACCCCAGGAGCACAACGCCATAAAAATATATTCATCCACACAAGGTCCTACTGCCGTACAACGCGCCGTGAGCCGCGTGCTTGGTTTACCCATGCACCTGGTTGAAGTGGAAGTGAACAGACTGGGGGGCGGTTTTGGCGGTAAGGAAGATCAGGCAAATACCTGGGCAGCACTATGTGCCCTGGCAGCGCATCACCTGAAGCGGCCGGTTAAATATTCCTTACACCGCATGGAAGATATGGCCATGACGGGTAAGCGCCATCCCTATTCAGCCGATTTCAAAATTGGGTTGAATGCGGAACTAAAGATCATTGCATACGAAGCAACTTTTTACCAGAATGCCGGTGCGGCGGCAGACCTGTCACCAGCGGTGATGGAACGCACACTGTTCCATTGCACCAATACTTATTTTATTCCGAATGTAAAAGCAACCGCCTATAGCTGCCGTACGCATTTACCGCCCAATACCGCCTTTCGCGGTTTTGGCGGCCCACAGGGCATGTTTATGATAGAATCGGCCATTGCCAAAGCCGCTGAAGCATTGGGTGTGGAAGCCGCGGTTATTCAGGAAAAGAACCTGCTGCAAACGGGCGATGAATTTCCTTACGGACAAATAGCACAAAGCGAAGCCCCCGATTGCTGGCACAAGGCTACCGCCTTATACGATGTGGCAGCTATGAGAAAAGAAGTGAACGCATTTAACGCCGCTAATAAATGGCATAAAAAAGGATTGGCATGCATGCCCATTTGCTTTGGCATTTCATTCACAAAAACCCTGATGAACCAGGCCCGTTCATTGGTACACGTATACACAGATGGCAGCGTGGGCATCACC
Source organism: Niastella vici (assembly GCF_002077945.1). Taxonomy (GTDB): domain Bacteria; phylum Bacteroidota; class Bacteroidia; order Chitinophagales; family Chitinophagaceae; genus Niastella; species Niastella vici. The sequence continues at coordinate 152,136 of NZ_LVYD01000051.1, read as the reverse complement.
ACTGGTGCAGTTGAAATGGGCCAGGGTGTGAACACCAAAATATTACAGGTTGCCGCCCAGGTATTTTCTATACAACCCGAAAAGATCAGGATACATACAACCAACACTTTCAAGATCGCCAACACCTCCCCTTCGGCCGCCAGCGCCACTGCCGACCTGAACGGTAAGGCCACCCTGATGGCATGTACCGCCATTGTAGAAAGATTGAAAAAAATGGTGGCAGAAGAAATGAAGGTAGATGCACAGTCAGTTACCCTGCAGGATGAATATGTATGGGTAAACAAACAAAAAACCGACATCGATTGGAAATCGCTCGTAATGACCGGTCATATAAAACGGATAGGCCTCTCGGAACACGCCCATTACGCCACGCCAGAAATTCATTTTGATGCGGCCAAAGAAAAAGGACACCCTTTTGCCTATCATGTGTATGGCACTGCGCTGGTGAGTGTAACGGTTGATTGTATTCGTGGTACGTACACCGTTGATTCGGTAAAGGTGGTGCATGATTTTGGCGCCAGCATGAATACGGCCGTTGACCTTGGCCAAATAGAAGGCGGCATTGTACAGGGCATTGGCTGGATGACGATGGAAGAAGTGGTGTACGACGCCAATGGCAGGCTGCGCTCCAATGCACTCTCCACCTATAAGGTGCCCGACATTTATTCGGTCCCAAAAGAGATCGCCATCGATTTCCTGCAAACACCGCACGATAACCTCGCCATCTTCCGGTCAAAGGCAGTGGGCGAACCGCCGCTGATGTACGGCATCGGCGCTTATTTCGCCTTACGCAATGCGGTACGCGCATTTAACAAAACCGGTCAATTTGCATTTGACGCCCCTATGACGCCTGAAAAAGTATTAATGGCTTTATACGCAACACAAAAGGAAGGAATTATTGAATCCCATGAAGAAACAACTAATCATCTGGCAGTTGATAAATAAAAGCCTGCAGCAGCAGGTGCCGGTTATGTTGCTGTATGTGCTGCAAAGCGAAGGAAGCAGTCCGGGCCGTGCCGGCTTCTCTATGGCAGTGAATGCAGCCGGTGAAATAGCAGGATCTATCGGCGGTGGCATTATGGAACATAAATTTATTGAGACAGCAAAGGACAGGTTGAAAGCAGGCGTTTCCCTGCAATTCTCCGACTTACAGAATACCTATACAGATGAGTCGAAGATCACTATAAAAAAACAATTTCACAATAAATCAGCGGCTACCAATCAGAGCGGCATGATCTGTTCGGGCGAGCAAACCATTCTAATTTACCGGGTATCGCAGGAAGATGCGCCCACTATTAAACACCTCATTGCCAGCCTGGAACAACACCAGAATGGCACCCTGCAATTATCGCCCACCGGCATACATTTCGCTACCGGCAGCCCCGACACTGATCTTTATTTTTCCATGACTTCTGAAGTAGAGTGGTTGTACCGGGAAAAAACGGGCTACAAGAACCATTTATACGTAATTGGCGCCGGGCATTGCGCCCTGGCGCTCTGCCGCCTGATGCAGGAAATGGAATTTTATATTCATTTGTACGACGACCGCTCGAGCCTGAAAACATTTCAGGAGAACAGCTATGCACACGAGAAAAAAATAATTGACGATTATAAAGAACTGGCAGCGCTGGTACCCGGCGGAGAAAATCAATATGTTGTTGTTATGACGGTAGGTTATCGCACCGACGACATAGCACTTAGAGCCCTCTGGAACAGGCCCTTTACCTATTTCGGATTACTAGGCAGTAAAAGCAAGATCGAAAAAATGTTCAACGATTACCGCACCGAAGGTGTGCCGGGCTCTTTGTTACAACCTATACATGCGCCGGTTGGCATTGGCATTCACAGTGAAACCCCGGAAGAAATTGCCATCAGTATTGCAGCGCAGATCATTCAGGTGAAGAATAGTGTTGGCAAATAACTCACCGAATCATTTTTTTCCCTAACTTAAATTATTGCCTGCCGGTCAGTATTTCCATTTCACTATATACCTGATTTATCATTTTTATATATGCATCTTACACCAAGAGAGTCAGAAAAACTTTTATTATTTCTGGCAGGAGAGCTGGCAGAAAAGCGAAGAGCCCGGGGATTGAAATTGAATTATCCCGAAGCCATCGCCCTTATCAGCAGCCATCTGCAGGAAGCTGCCCGTGATGGTAAATCAGTAGCTGAGCTTATGCAATATGGCGCTACTATATTAACCCGCGATGATGTAATGGAAGGTGTACCTGAAATGATCCCTGAAATTCAGATTGAAGCCACGTTTCCCGATGGCACCAAACTGGTAACTGTACACGACCCTATCAGATAGTTTTTCACCATAATCAACGACCATGATCCCCGGAGAATACGTATTGAAACCCGATGACATTATTGCCAATGCAGGCCGCACCACCACCACTGTTGTGGTAGTGAATACCGGTGACAGGCCGGTACAGATCGGGTCACATTTTCATTTCTTTGAAGTGAACCGGCAACTTCAGTTCAACCGCCCGGCCGCATACGGCATGCGGCTCAATATTCCGGCAGGTACTGCTGTACGTTTTGAACCCGGTGAAGAAAAAGAAGTGCAGCTGGTTACTTTCGGCGGAGCGCAAAAAATATATGGATTCAACAACCTGGTGAACGGCGAACTATCCGACGCCAATAAACAGGAAGCAATACAAAACGCACAAACCGGTCAATTCAAAAACCAATCTGTATGAGCCTGCCCATCAATCGCATCAAATATGCCAATATGTATGGCCCTACCACGGGCGATAAAGTGCGCTTGGGCGATACCGAACTATTTATTGAAATAGAAAAAGACTTTACCGTATATGGCGATGAAGCCAAATTCGGCGGCGGCAAAACCATTCGCGATGGCATGGCCCAATCGGCCCGGGCAACGCGTAATGAAGGTGTGCTGGACCTGGTGATCACCAACGTAATGATCATTGACCACTGGGGCATTGTAAAAGCCGACATTGGCATTAAAGACGGGAAGATCGTTGGCATTGGTAAAGCCGGCAATCCCGACACTATGGATGGGGTGGATGCCAATATGATCATTGGCGCAGCTACCGAAGTGCATGGCGGCGCAGGCCTCATTGCCACAGCCGGTGGCATCGATACACATATTCATTTCATTTGCCCGCAGCAGATAGATCATGCGCTGTATAGCGGCATTACTACCATGATCGGTGGAGGTACGGGACCGGCAGATGGCACCAACGCCACTACAGTAACCCCCGGCGCCTGGAATATTCAGAAGATGCTGGAAGCGGCAGATGCCTTTCCTATGAACCTCGGTTTTCTGGGCAAGGGCAATTGTGCTGCTTTACCACCGCTGGCCGAGCAAATTGCAGCCGGCGCATTGGGGTTAAAGATCCATGAAGACTGGGGCAGCACACCCGCTGTTATCGATGCAGCGCTGCGCATCGCCGATCAGTTCGATGTACAGGTGGCCATTCACACCGACACCCTGAATGAAGCCGGATTTCTGGAAGACACCATCAACGCCATCAATGGCCGGGTGATCCACACCTACCATACCGAAGGAGCCGGTGGCGGCCACGCACCGGATATTATAAAGGCAGCCATGTATCCCCATGTGCTTCCTTCCTCTACCAACCCTACCCGGCCATTCACCGTGAACACGATCGATGAACACCTCGATATGCTGATGGTTTGTCATCACCTCGACAAATCGGTTCCCGAAGATGTTTCTTTTGCCGATTCCCGTATTCGGCCCGAAACAATTGCCGCTGAAGATATTTTGCACGATATGGGCGTATTCAGTATGATGAGTTCCGATTCGCAGGCGATGGGCCGGGTCAGTGAAGTGATCATTCGCACCTGGCAAACCGCCCATAAAATGAAAGTACAACGGGGCGCTTTATCCGAAGATGCCGGCAAAGGCAATGATAATTTCCGGGTTAAAAGATATGTAAGCAAGTATACCATCAACCCGGCTGTAACACATGGCATTTCATCGTATGTTGGTTCGCTGGAACCCGGTAAACTGGCCGACCTCGTACTATGGAAGCCGGCTTTGTTTGGCGCAAAACCCGAAATGATCATCAAAGGCGGCATGATCATCGCCAGCAGAATGGGCGATCCCAATGCGTCGATCCCTACCCCGCAACCTGTTATTTACCGGCCAATGTTTGGCGCCTACGGAAAAGCATTGCACACTACCTGCGCTACTTTTGTTTCACAGCTATCAATTGATAATAATGCAGTAGCTCAGTATGGATTGAAAAAAATGATCGTTCCGGTCACAAACTGCCGCAACATTGGTAAAAAAGATATGGTTCACAACAACGCAACGCCAGCCATTGAAGTGAACCCTGAAAATTATGAAGTAAGGGTAAATGGCCAACCTATAACCTGCGAGCCCATAGCCGTTGCCCCACTGGCCCAACGGTATTTCCTGTTTTAAGAAAAATAAAACCTAGCAATGCTGATACAACAAAAGATAGGGAACCTTCACAGTACAAATATCAATAACCGGCGTATCGATTGGTTGCAACTGGAGTGGTTTGAAAGCAGCAAACGTATTTTACGAAAGCAAACCCAGGAAGGCACTGAGCTGGCCCTGAAGTTCCTCGATAAAGATCCGATGCTCACCCAGGGCGATATCTTATATGAAGATGATACAACTATTATTGCGGTAAACATTTTGCCCTGTGAAGTGCTGGTTATACAACCTGCCAACCTGTTCGAAATGGCTTCGGTTTGTTATGAGATCGGGAACAAACACCTGCCCCTTTTCTTTGAAAAGGAGGAAGTGCTGGTACCCTTTGAAATGCCGCTGTTCCGGTTATTATCAATGCAGGGCTATGCCATAAAACAGGATAAAAGAAAACTACTGCAACCGTTGAAAACGACCGTAGCGCCACACGCACATAGCAATACCAGTTTGTTTACGAAGATCATGCAACTCACTAATTCCGGCGTATGAACCCCGCATTGATACGATTATTACAGTTAAGCGATCCGGCTTTACCCGTCGGCGGGTTCGCGCATTCGGCCTCACTGGAAACCTATGTACAACTGGGCATCGTAAACAATGAGGCCACTGCCAACGAATTTGTAACGGGTATGCTATCACAAAATATCCATTACACCGATGCGGCCCTTGTTTCCCTGGTGTATGATGCAATTGCAGGCAACGAGGCTGATGAAATAAAACAACTGGATGATCTTTGCACGGCGGTTAAACTTCCCCGGGAAATGCGGCAGGCCAGTCAGAAGTTGGGGGTGCGCCTTATTAAGATATTTCAGCCCTTATGCAACAACGACTGGTTAAACCGGTATGCGACCGCGGTTCAAACCAAAGAATTATCCGGGCATTATTGCGTGGCGTTTGGCATTATTGCCCAGGCGCTGCAAATACCTAAAACAGATGCCCTCAGTGGTTTTTATTACAACGCAGCAGCAGGCTTTGTGACCAACAGTGTTAAACTGATACCGTTGAGCCAGCAAAGCGGACAGGCACTATTGTTTTCATTACAACCGTTGATCACTGAGCTGGTAAAAAACAATTTACAACCCAACAGGGAGATGATCGGTCTTTGCTGCACCGGTTTTGATATCCGCAGTATGCAGCATGAGCAATTGTATTCGAGATTATATATGTCTTAAAGCGCGAGATATGGAAAGAACTTATATAAAAATAGGGATCGCCGGTCCCGTTGGTTCGGGCAAAACGGCATTGATAGAACGCCTGACACGAAAGTTATATCCAGCCTATAGCATTGGGGTTATTACCAACGATATCTATACAAAAGAAGATGCGGAGTTCCTGACCAAAAATAGTTCGTTGCCGGCCGATAGGATCATTGGGGTTGAAACAGGCGGTTGTCCGCATACTGCCATCCGGGAAGATGCGAGCATGAACCTGGAAGCCGTAGAAGAAATGGCCGCCCGTCTTACAGACGTGCAGCTCATTTTTATTGAAAGCGGTGGCGATAACTTATCGGCCACTTTTAGTCCTGACCTCGCCGACCTCACCATCTTTGTAATTGATGTAGCGGAAGGAGATAAAATACCACGCAAGGGCGGTCCGGGTATTACACGCAGCGATCTGCTGGTGATCAATAAAATTGACCTGGCTCCTTACGTAGGCGCCAGTTTGGAAGTGATGGAACGCGACGCCCGCAAAATGCGAAACGGCCAGCCTTTTGTGTTTACCAACCTCATGAATGGGGAAGGCCTGGCTGCTGTCATTAACTGGATAAAGAAATATGCCTTGCTGGAAGAAACAACAGAACCGATCCTGTACCGATGAATGCACGCCTGCACATACAAACCGCTGTTCGTAATGGCATCACCTGCCTGAAACAAACCTATTATACCCCGCCATTCAAAGTGGCCAATATTACGGAAGATAAACAGGCCGGCCCCTTACACCTGATGTTGATGTGTTCTTCACCAGGCGTGCTTGACGGTGACGACTACCAGATAAAGATCAATATAGAGGAGGAGAGTTGCCTGTATTTACATACGCAATCGTATCAACGACTCTTCAACATGAAAAACGGCGCCCGGCAAAATACGGAAGTGTACCTGCAAAAAGGCGCTGGCCTGGTATACATTCCGCACCCGGCGGTTCCGCATAAACAGGCTGTTTTTACAGGCTGCAATAAAATATACCTGCAGGGCAACAACCGGTTGATCTGGGGCGAGCTTTTGACCTGCGGCCGCAAATTGAACGGAGAGCAATTTGATTTTGTAAAGTATCACAGCTTAACGGAAGTATATATGAACGGCCGGCTTATTATCAGGGAAAACTGGCTGGTTGAACCAGGCATCACCCCAGTACATGCCATTGGTCAGTGGGAAGGATTTACACACCAGGCCAGTTTGATCATACTTGATGATCCGGAAACGATATCCCCGCATTATGAAACGATCAATGCATTCCTGCTACAACAAAAGGAGATCACCTACGGAATAAGTACACTGGCAAATGACGGCCTTATTGTGCGGTTGTTGGGGTACAAAGCCGAACAATTATTCAATTGCCAGCATGCAATCGCCAGGCTGGTTACAGTCAATAAACACAATCCTGTTAAAACCCAGGGCGCACATGTTAACTGAACTGCAAATATTGATGCTAACAGCCACGGGTATTGCCTGTTTGCATACGCTCACCGGGCCCGATCACTATTTGCCCTTTATTGCCATTGCCAAAGCCCGGGGCTGGCGCTTTGGCAAAACAATGCTATGGACGCTCCTTTGCGGTTGCGGCCATGTATGGAGTTCCGTTTTGTTGGGACTGGGTGGTGCTGCCCTCGGCTGGTCGCTGTCAAAGATCAACTGGCTTGAACATATTCGCGGCGGACTGGCAGGCTGGGTGCTTTTGTCGTTTGGTTTGATCTATGGGATCTGGGGATGGAGGCGGGCTTATCAGAAAAAAGCCCATAAGCATTTCGATACGTATGAAGACGGTTCCCTGTATGTATATGAACATAAACACGGTGAAACGGTGCGGCCAACCGAAAGATATAAAGTAACGCCCTGGGTATTGTTCATCATATTCTTACTGGGGCCTTGCGAACCCATGATCCCCTTACTGTACTTCCCCGCCGCCCAAAACAACTGGTGGGGCATGTTTTTGCTGATCCTCGTTTATACCTTTTTCACCCTGGCCACCATGGTGGTAATGGTAATACTGGGCTATTATGGGATATCGTTCCTGAAAACCGAAAAGCTGGAGCGGTATGTTCATGCGCTGGGAGGGCTCTCACTCTTTATTTGCGGCGCCGGTATGGTATTCATGGGATGGTGAACGGGTTATTCACGCACTACTGTACCCGTAATATACCCGTATGGTTCATCGGTAGCAATAAAGATCTCATTCTTGTTATCCATCCCAAATTGTTCAAGGTTGAACAAAATATGATGTTTGTTGGGCATTTTCAAACTGATCTCTTTCACCGCCCCAAACCGGTTCAATACAGCTTCGCCCATGGCAAACAAGGTGTGTTGTACAGAAAGACTTTGGTGGTCGGCAAAAGTCTGTAGCAAAGTGGTGCGTATTCCATTGAATAATTCAACGAAGAGTATATTGGTTGAATTGTACTTCCAGCTTACTTCACATTGCGTGGCGAAAACGCGGTCACTGGTTTCTTTCAGCGTGGTGTATTGATCTTTTATATAATTCTCGAAACCCGAGTCGGTAGTTTTTAGGATTAGCATGTCTATAATACCTGATGTAACGGTTATGTCGTTGTTGGTTTGCACAATGGTGGCGGAATGCTTCTCCCCTCCCCCGCTGCAATAGGCATGCGGATGTGTGGCGCCATTGAACTGCATCCGCTTCCAGCTATGCTCCGTTATTTCAATAGTAGCAGAAGAAACCTGGGGATTATTGCTTTTAAAATAGTTGGCCAGGTACAGGCCAAAGCTTTCAATTGAAGAAACAAAATGCTCCTTTGCCAATGCATACACCGTATTCTTCTGGGTATCGGTAGGCAGGATTTTTGAATTGTCGCCGATGGTATGTGCCGTTTCAAAATCACCTTCCAGCACTACATTCACTGATATTTGCCTGAATTCATGGTAATCGGGGTGGCGGATGATCTTGGATAAGTTAACAGCATTCTTACCATAGGTATTCTTTCCCAGTTTAATTGACATAGCAGCGTATTTTGATGATTGCATACTCAATATAAACAATTAATTGTCTATTTTTAGTAGAGCCTTTAATATTCTATTATGGTGTTTGCGGTCATAAAAGGTAAAAACATTTGTACTCCTGAGGGTATCAGGGAAGGCTTTGTATCAATTCAGGATGGTGTCATTACCGGTTTTGACACCAACCTACCACCGCACCTTAAACGCGAGGCCATTGATATTGGCGATTCGGTGCTAATGCCGGGGCTGGTTGACCCCCATGTTCACCTGAATGAACCCGGCCGTACACACTGGGAAGGGTTTGCGACCGGTACCCGCTCGGCAGCAGCCGGCGGTATTACTACCCTGGTTGATATGCCCCTGAATTCATCACCGGTCACCACCACCGCCGAAGCTTTCGATAAAAAAGCCGCAGCAGCAACCGGACAATTACAGATTAACTGTGGTTTCTGGGGAGGTATTGTTCCCGGAAATGATAAAGAAATTGAAAAGCTGATAGAAAAAGGCGTGCTGGGTTTTAAAGCATTTCTTACCCATAGTGGTATTGATGAATTTCCCAATGTCACTGAAAATGACCTGCACAAGGCCATGCCCATTATTGCCCGGCATAAACTGCCGCTGCTGGTACATTGCGAATTAACCACCCCTGCAAGCTCACAAACGGAGAATAACGAACGCTCTTATAAAAACTATCTGGCATCGCGGCCTGCAGCATGGGAAGACGAAGCCATTGCATTGATGATACGGCTTTGTGAGCAATATCAGTGCCATGTGCATATCGTACATCTTTCAACAGCCAACTCAATATCCCAAATAAAACAGGCGAAGGAAAAAGGGTTGCCCCTTACCGTGGAAACAGCCCAGCATTATTTGTATTTTAATGCAGAAGAAATACCCGATGCACAAACCGCCTTCAAATGCGCACCACCTATCAGGGAAAAAGCGAACAACGAACAATTATGGCAGGCTTTGCAGGATGGCATCATTGATTTTGTAGCAACAGACCATTCCCCGGCCCCTCCGGCCCTGAAAGAAGTGGAATCGGGCAATTTAATGAAAGCATGGGGCGGTATTGCATCGCTGCAACTGGCATTGCCTGTTCTGTGGACCGCCGCCCGCCAGCGGAATATACCGGTGGCCGGCATGGCCAAATGGCTAAGCACCAACCCGGCAGAATTTTCTGCCCTGAAAAAACTAAAAGGGAAAATAGCCAGGGGGTACAGTGCCGATCTTGTTGTATGGAACCCCAATAAAAAATTCATAGTAACAGCTGATCAATTACATCATAAACATAAATTAACACCGTACCTGAACCAGGAATTATATGGAGTGGTAGAACAAACCTGGCTGGCCGGTGAATTGGTTTTTGATAAGGGAAATTTCCCAGCCCCAAACAAAGGAAAAATAATAACACTTGATACCCCATAACCTACAACAGGCAACCATTATTCAGCAACGCATCAATGAACTGGCGTCCATCAGTGAAACGCCAGGTGTTATTACCCGTACGTACGGCACCGATGCTTTCATAAAAGGGAGAACGCTAGTGGCCCAATGGATGCAGGAAGCAGGTTTACAAACCCACATTGATCATATTGGCAATGTAAGAGGAAGACTGGCTTCGGCAAAAGCCGGTGCGAAAACACTGGTCATTGCATCGCATATTGATACGGTTGTCAATGCCGGTAAATTCGATGGGCCGCTGGGCGTGCTCATGGGAATTAACCTGGTTGAACAGTTGGTTAAACAAAACACCCGCCTTCCCTTTCACCTTGAGCTCATTGCTTTTTGCGATGAAGAAGGCTGCCGCTTTCATACCACTTACCTGGGCAGCAAAGTAGTGGCCGGGCAATTCGATAACAGCCTGCTCACCAAACAGGATAATGCTGGTGCTAAGTTATATGATGTAATTCAGGCAATGGGAGGCGACCCTACCCTGTTACCCCAGGATGCCATCCCTATGGGCAATTGGCTGGGCTATTTTGAGATCCATATTGAACAGGGACCCGTATTGTTTGAAAAAAATATTCCCGTTGGTATTGTTACGGCCATTGCCGGACAAAAAAGAATTGCCATCACTTTCAGGGGAGAAGCAGGGCATGCCGGAACCGTACCTATGCAAATGCGCAACGATGCCTTATGTGCCGCAGCTGAATTCATTCTGGAAGCAGAGCGATTCGCCAGCAGTCATATGCAGCAGGTACTGGCAACCGTTGGCACTTTACAAATTGCCCATGCAGCCAGTAATGTAATTCCCGGCGAAGTGAGTTGTACGCTCGACTTACGAAGTGCCAATCAGGCCGTGTTAACATCCTGCTTTATTTACCTCGAGCAACTTGGCGAAGCCATATGTAAGCGGCGTAATATCGCCTTTACCTGGGAACCGGTACAGGAAACCAATCCGGTGAAGGCCGATGCCAATTTGAACCGGTTGCTCACGCAGTCGGTTCAGCAGGCAGGTTATGAAGCCATCAACCTGGTAAGCGGAGCCGGTCATGATGCGGTAGCAGTAGCGCCGGTATCACCGGTCGCCATGTTGTTTGTGCGATGTTTTAAAGGCATCAGCCACAACCCGCTGGAAAATGTTGAATTGAACGATATCGCCGCAGCAGTGGAGGTATCGGCTAACTTTATACAATCTCTTATTAAAAAACATAATGCCGGTTAATATGGAAATTTCAGCGTTAACAAGATCGGTCGTAAAAAGCAATCATGCGGTTATTAGTGCGGATGGCTATGTCAACAGCAATGTGCCGGGTTGGGCGAACTGCACAGTCAACGTGATCATCAATGAACAAATGGGAGCACGGTTGTGTCAAACCCTGATCACCTTGCAAAAAGAGGGATCTCTTACCGGAAGTACCCGGCAATCACAAATATTCTTTTATGTTATAGAAGGTAAATGCAAGGCAACCGTTAGCGGCGAGTCGAAAGTAATGACCGGCGGCCAGTTTGTATATGTTCCCATTCATAAAGAATACGTGTTTGATGAAGTAACACCTGGCACCAAAATACTTACCTTTCACAAAGAGTATGAGCCCCTGCAGGAAGCCCCCGTACCATTGACATTGTTTGGCGATGCGGCTACCGTTCCAGCCCCAACTTACTTAAATGATCCGGCTTTGCGCTTGCAGGTATTGCTGCCAGATAATTTATCTTTCGATATGGCCGTGAATATTTTCACCTATGACCCGGGCGGGCATTTGCCCTTTGTAGAGACGCACATCATGGAACATGGTTTGCTGTATTTGCAAGGTCAGGGCGTATATATGCTCGATCATCAATGGTACCCGATTAAAAAGGGAGATGCAATCTGGATGGCGCCCTATTGCCAGCAATGGTTCACCGCCATGGGCAAAGAGCCGGCGGTGTATATTTACTATAAGAATGTGAACAGGTTTCCCACGCTGGTGTAGTGTGCCATTTTGAGTAATGCGCCAGAACGGAAATCATAAATTTGAGTGAGTCATTCACCATTGACCATTCACCATTCACGAAAATCAACGACTATGACCATCGCCGAATTTGATCACCTCGATCCGGAAAAAAAGAAAGCATTGCTACAGCAATGTTGTGGCAGCAGCACCTGGGTGAACAATATGATTGCCGCCCCGCCGGCTGAAGACCTGGTCGACCTATTGGAAATAGCCGAAGAACAATGGTATGCCTGTCATGAGGCCGACTGGCGCGAAGCATTTTCGCACCACCCCAGGATCGGTGATATTGATTCGCTCAGGGATAAATTTGCCGATACCGCGCAATGGGCAGAAGGTGAACAGTCGTCGGTAAGGCAGGCATCGGAACAAACCCTGCAGCAACTGGCCGAAGGAAATGAGGTATATGAAGAACGGTTCGGCTATATTTTTATCGTTTGCGCCACTGGCAAAACAGCCGATGAAATGCTGCAGCTATTAAACCAACGGTTATATAATAATCCCGAAGTGGAGATCGGGGTGGCCATGGAAGAACAACTCAAGATCACCAAACTGAGGCTGGAAAAACTATTTGGCATAGAATCTTAAAGCCCCCACCATTATGAGCCAGTTAACCACACATATTTTAGATACCACCCAGGGCAAACCGGCTGCCGGTGTGCAGATCGTTTTATACCAGCAGCAGGGAACTGAGTGGAAAGAGATCGTACGGGGCATTACCAACCACGATGGCCGCATTACCGACTGGTTGCCAAAAGAGGAAGTATTACCGGCCGGATTGTACAAATTGAAATTTGAAACGGGAGATTATTACAAGCAGTTAATGATCTCATCTTTTTATCCGTTCGTGGAAGTTGTTTTTTCCATTACTGATCGATCGCATTACCATGTGCCGCTGTTGTTAAATCCGTTTGGCTACTCCACCTACCGGGGATCGTGAATCTTTTATAAATTTTATTTTACAATAAAGGAGCAATATGAAATTTTCCATTCCGGAAAAAGAGAAAATGGTGTTGCTTGAGCAATTGCAACAAGCCAATCTCAAATTCCAGCAAACTTATCCGGGCGACAAACCCGACCGCCAACCGGTACATACGGTGTACGGGGGCGCCAACCTGTTTAAAGCAGATACCTGTGTTAAGATGGGTGAAATAGCCCTGAAAAACCTGCAAACCTATGCCCCTAATTTTGTGGTACTCGCAAACGTATTGCAATTAAACGGACATGAACATTTACCCAAACATCAGGACGATATTGAGGCGTTGACCCAAAAGCTGGATGCAATGTCAGCCGCCATGCGGAAGCAGGAACCAGCCTGGCTTTCGTATACTGTATATAACAAGATCATTAAAAAGCTGCAGCAGGAGGCGGTGGAAGATTTCAGGATCGATTTTGAAGATGGATTTGGCAACCGGCCCGATGCCGAAGAAGATGCAACTGCGGCGCAGGCAGCGCGGAAACTGGCAATGGGTATGAAAAACAAAACCGTTTCGCCTTTTATTGGGATCCGCATTAAACCATTTACAGAAGACCTGAAGCAACGGGGTGTACGCACACTGGATATTTTTCTTTCAACCCTGCTTGAAAGCACCAATGGCGTTTTACCGGATAATTTCGTAGTCATGCTGCCTAAAGTAACCATTCCTGAGCAGGTGGTAACACTGGTGCGCTTGTTCGAACTGTTGGAAAAAGCCCATCAGCTGGCGCCCGGTTCGTTGAAAATGGAAACCATGGTAGAAGCCACACAAATAATTATGGATGACGAAGGCCGCAATCCCCTGTTGCGCATTATAAAAGCCAGCGAAGGAAGATGCATAGCGGCCCATTTTGGCACTTATGATTACACCGCCTCTTGTGGCATCACGGCAAAATACCAAACAATGGCGCATCCGGTTTGCGATTTTGCCCACCATATGACAAAAGTAGCATTGGCCGGCACCGGCATATTTTTGTCTGATGGCGCCACCAACGTTATGCCTATTGGCCCCCATCGCGGCGATCAGTTGAGTTTTGAACAAATGGCTGAGAACCGGGAATCGGTGCACCAGGCCTGGCGTACCGGTTTTCATCATACCATGCATTCGCTCATTAATGGGTTTTACCAGGGCTGGGACCTAAACCCCGCGCAGCTGCCCATGAGGTATGCCGCCACGTACAATTTCTTTTTAAACAGTTATGAAGATGCGGTATTCCGGTTAAAAACATTTGTTGAACGGGCCGCCATCTCTACTTTAACGAAAGATATCTTCGATGACGCCGCCACCGGGCAGGGCCTGCTCAATTTCTTTTTAAAAGCAATGAATTGCGGCGCTATTTCTGAAGAAGAAGCCACGGCTACCGGGCTTACGATCGATGAAATACGAAGCCGGTCATTTTACCGCATCCTGGAAGGAAGAAGAAAAAAATAGTAATTACAACAAAACATGTTTACCCATCATGACCAACGGTTATGATGGGTATTTTTTTGTAGCAGTAAATAGTGATGATCACAAAATAGGCACCAGTTCTTCTGAGAAGTGGAACCTGTTTTTAATTAAATGAACGCCCCTGTTCTTCTGATTCCTGACGGTGTGCACAGAAAGACTCATTTTGCGCGCAATCTCATGGCAATCGAGGCCTTTGGTATAGCTCAACAGCATAACCTCTTTACATTTTTCGGGCAGGTCATTTACAATTTTGTTTACCTGCCGTAAAACCTCGGCATGAATAGCTTCATTCATTTCATGAGTTTCAACTTCACTCGATTGCTGGCGGATATTTTCCCTGATACGCGCCTGGTACTGCACCTGCTGGTTATGATTGAGGCAGGCATTGCGGGTACTGATGTACAAAAAAGCTTTTACAGAATATACCGTCTGAAAATCAGACTGTTTTTGCCAAAGCTTTACAAAAACATCAGTTACAATGTCCTGGGCAATGGCCCCGTCATTTACTAACCGGCGGGCAAAAAAACAAAGAGCTGGGTTGAACAGATGAAAGACTTTTTCAAACTCCGGGATCTTCTGTTGCTTTAGGCGTTTACTTTTCTCATTCGTTAATTGGTCTGCATTCCTCATGATCATGTAGTTTTTGAAATGTCGCAACACATTTAGTTTTCTTTCTTTTCATGGCATTTTTGGTACTAATGGATATATGGAGGTTGATACAGGTTCTCTTAAAAACCGGCTGCGGCCCAATGGCAAAACAGCCGGTGCGTTCTTCCATGTGATAAATCGGTAGTCTATTTATTTTCAATAAGCTTTAGTTAACTCCATCATTTCTGCTGAACAAATAAGCTGTTGAGGTTTCCGCGTTTTGAGACATATTTCCTGTCAATTATTGCCTGCCCCCACCAACAGCCTCCCCTAAAGGGTTCCCAATACATACTCTATAAATAAAAACACCGATCCCCCCCCTTTTTACTAAACAGTGGGAAAAAATATTTATTTATAATAGTTGCAATGTTAACTATTTATGCATTATTCTATTTCTTACTGAGCGCCTGGGCAATATGACGCCAATCGCACCCAAAATGAGTGTGGAAACAGTTGGGGGCCGAGCAAAACCCACTACAAAATTGTTTGTGCATTGAAAACAGAAAGGATCAAAGAAATAAAGCAGTAAACAAAACAACGATATTTTACCAATTCCTTTTTACATCTCACGGTGTTGAATCTACGCAAAACATGATCTAACGTTTTTGGTTAGTGTATAACAGACCATGAAGTTTCAGAAACTAAACATTAAACATTTCACTTAGCTATAATTTGTATTTTATCAACAACTAATCAATAACGAAATATTTTTATAAAATATATTTTCTTTCTCCTACCTTTAATCATGAATTGAATACGCGCTCCAACCTTTTCAGCTTAATTCAATTTTTCAAGCCTTACTTACCTCGTTTTACGTTATCCACTTACAAGCAAGCTGTTTCCTATCACAACCTATTCGTGATTCCGCGCCCTTAAAAATTTCGCCATTTGCGTTACTGCCGATCTCATGACTAGTCTGGTGCAAACACCGGACAGGGATTCCTATGCCTTGCAATGAACGGGTACAATCATCATTCTATACACTCAATGTTTTTCCTGCTTTTTGAAGAATAAAAGCAGCAACATTATGAAACAAACTACATTAACCTTGTTCATGGTGGCATTTGTAATAATGCTGACAACTCCCTTTGCTGTAAAACCTCATTTCAAAACCCAAAAAGTTGCCGTGCAGATCAATTACTATTGGTTTGATCCTAACACTGTGTACAGTCACCAGGCCACGCTTGCCACTGAAGAGGCAAACACGGGTTGGAATGAAAGCACACAAAACCCAAAGACCCTGCAGGAAAAGGGCTGGGCTCCTGGCAATGTAACCTTTGACGGATCTGGCACTCCGGTTCCTATTACAGGAACACCCGACAAAATCCTTTATTCTCACCCCTGATCCCAATGCAGCCGGCGTATCATGTTTACCTGTATAACACAATGTGTTCCCGCAAAAACATGATACGCCTTTTGTTTTCCTTCATCATTATACATTAATCGTAACCGCCATTTTGTTCCAGGTTTGGATCAGCTTGCAATTCGGAAAACGGAATAGGATATAATTGATCGGTTGAGCTCCAGTTGCTTCCCTTAAAATCCTTGAGCACTGTATTGGCCCGGTTGGTTCGTTTCAAATCAAACCAGCGATGGCCCCATTCTGCAAACAATTCAATACGCCGCTCCTGTTCCAATGCCTGAAAAAATTGCTCACTACTTATTGATCGGGAAATGCCTGATAATTGTGCGCGGCTACGGATCTTGTTTATATCATCTACGGCTTCCGGGATCATCTCCTTGTGAGCCAGAGCTTCCGCCCGTATCAGGTATTGTTCCGCCAGCCTTAATACAATATTATATTCTTCAGGAGGAGAAGTTGACTGGTATATTTTGTACTTGTAAGGATAATTATAAACCGGGTTACCGGTCGTTGTTTTTACCCAATATTGTTTTCGCAGATCACCGGTTTCAAAGGCGGCCAGCAATCCATTGGTCAACTTATAATTTGGCCGCGAACCAGCATTTGACTGCACAAAAATATTACCTTCAGGGGCATTTATTTTGTCGGCCACAGGCGCCCACTGAAAAATCGTTTCTTTACTGTTGCATCTAAACACAGTGTCAAGATTGCTTTCCAACATAAACTGCTTGGAATCGATAACGGCCGTTGCCATTTGTTCGGCTTTGCTCCATTTTTGCTGATACAGGTAAACCCGGGCGAGCAAGGCCTTGGCCGCATAGCTTGTTGGGCTAGTATTAGGCCTGTCAACAGCCAATGCATCACTGGCTGCCCCCAGGTCTGTTTCCATTTGTATATATATATCCTCAGCCGGCGTGCGCGCCATTAAAGCATTTACATCGGCATTGGTGCCTAATACCAATGGTACATCGCCAAATAGATTTACCAGGTAGTAATAACATAAAGCACGAACAAATTGTACTTCGCCAGTTAACCGCGTTTTTAATACGGCTGAAACGCCAGTTGACTTACGCAATCCTTCCAGACAAATATTACATTGGTAAATATAGATGTATGCTGCCTTCCAGATGTTAACGTATATCAATTGATTGCCTGAAAGGATCGAATTGGAAATGAATTGATCTTCACTACTCAATGAAACAGTGCGTTCCAACTCATCTGCTGACAGGGCTGGAAATAAACTCATGCCGCCATTCAGAAAATATTTTGGAACGCTCAACACTTTTATGTAAATCCCATTTACAGCAGCCTGTGCCAGCGAGTCGTTTGAAAATACTGTATTAGTTGACAATGAGTCGTCCGGTTCCTTCACCTGCACCAGCTTTTTGCAACCAGTAGCAATGAGTATGATCAACATACCGGTTATAAAAAAGCATTTACTATTATTTAACCATTTCATAAACGTTGTTTAAAAACTTAATTCAACCCCGGCTACAATTGTTCGCAACGGAGGTAAAGTTGATAGGTTTCGCGTTTCAGGATCTGTTCCCTGATACCGGGTAATGGTGAACAGGTTTTGCGCCTGCATATACACCCGGCAGTTCTTAAGAGAGATATTCTTCATCCATTGCACCGGCAAACGCCAGGATAATTCAATATTCTTTAACCGGCAGAAGGTAGCATCTTCAATGGGTCCATCAGATTGTGTAAAATTATCGCTGGCATCCTGGGTTACAGCTTTGGCGCCGGTGGTGAATTGCTGCAATGAAGCTAGATCATTAGGCTTCTGCCAGCGGTTCAGGGCCATTACAGGTTGATTTAACAATATGGTACCAGGTGGAGTAGACACATACATGGAATATAGATAACTGTATGCCCGTTGTTTTCTGATCTCCCAGAATACATCCAACTGCCAGCCTTTGTATTGTATATTCGTTTGAACTGAGCCATACCAACGCGGATCAAAATTCCCAAGTATCCGGTAATCCTTGGGGTAGTTTATGGTGTCATTTCCATCCTGATCTTTAAATGTAAATACACCTTTGACCGGGTCCACGCCGGTATATTGTAACCCTCTTAAAATAGAAAGCGATTGTCCCATCTCCAGTGTACCGGCATACGATGAGGTAACCAGGTTGGGAAAGGCAATTAATTTATTGCGGGGTATGGTCAGCATAACAGTACCGCCCAGTTGCCAAAAGCGGTTCAATTTATTTTTGGTTTGCATCTGCATTTCCCAACCCGTATTTTGCACTACAGCCGGGGAATTTTTAGCGGCATAACTGGGAAATCCCGTAATTACCGGCAAAATATAAGATATCAATTGATTACCTGTACGGTTGCGGAAATATCCCACTGACATCCACACCCGGTCCTTGAAGAGCCCCAGTTCAAGAGCCGCTTCCAGCTTACGGCTTACTTCCCAGCTGTAATTACTATCTGCCAGTTGAACAGGAATAATGCCCCTGCTGTTTAAATAAGTGCCGTTTATATCTTCCCATTTGTCGAGGTATTTATAATCGCCGATCTGATCGTTACCCGTAACCCCATAGCTGGCCCTTAATTTTCCAAAACTGATAAAGGGAACAGTGTATTTTATAAAAGGTTCGTTTGAAAAAAGCCAGCCCAGGCCGGTTGACCAGAATGTACCTACCTGTTTGCCCGGGCCAAATCGGCTGCTGCCATCTATACGGCCGGTGAGATTAATTAAATATTTATCGCGCAGTATGCTGTTCAACCGGCCAAAAACACCCCCATACCGGTATTCGGTATTCACCTCTTTGGTAACCAGTTTTCCTGCTTCATTCACATAACGCAACAGTGCATCACTCGGGAAATCAGAAGCATCCATCTTGGTCACTGTATTGGTTTGTACCTGCATGGTTGTACCTACCAGCCCGCTGATCTTGCCAAAGCGCCAATACCGGTTATATTCCAGTTGCGGTTCGGCAATCCAGCTATTATAGATGATCTTTCCAAAATAAGAGTACCCTTCAGGACTGGTGCCACCATTGGGTACCTGGCTACTACCTGGGGTTATGCTGATCTCATCTGAGTGCAAGCGGTTATAACCGAGGCTTGTTTTAAATACCAGGCCTTTTGCAATGCGGTAATTGATGTCAAGATTACCCAGCAGATTACTGGTCTTTGACTCATAAGTTCGAAGTAAAAAAGCCATGGGATTGAAAAAATCCAGGTTTCCCTGCGTCCAGTTTAATTTGCCCATTGAATCATATAACACAGGGGCATTCGGCGCCATTTTCACTACACCGGTCAGGTCATTCGCGATCGACCTGTTTTTATCTCTGTTAATGATCACAGATAAATTAACATTGAGGTTGGAATCTCTGCTCTGATAATGCAGGTTAACATGGCCCGATAAGCGGTCATTCTTTAGATCGCCGGGAAAAACGGTTGTTTCGCGATGATACCCGGCCCCAACATAATATTGCAGGCGGTTGGTGCCACCTGATAAGGCGAGTTGTACATTATTGGTGGCTGCCTGGCCGCCGATCAACATTTTCTTAAAGTCGGTGTAACGGGTAGTATCCCAATCGATGAGGTCGGGGGCAGTAGTCTGGTCTGCTACTTTTCCATCATTCTTCAGGGCTTCCTGCCGCATTTGTACATATTGGGCAGTATTCATCATGGTGGCATAACGTGTAATTTTACTAAAGCCACTTTTAATATCGCAGGTAAAAGTAGGCACACCGGGTTTCCCTTTTTTGGTAGTGATCAGCACCACACCGTTTGAACCACGGCTTCCGTAAATGGCCGTTGCATCGGCATCTTTCAGCACTTCTATATGATCAATATCACCCACATTAATAAACGATAAGGGGCTTCTGCCCGATTCGCCTAATGCTGAACCGGAAGCAACAGCCACCAGCGGATTGTTATTGGGCGCATAAGGAACGCCGTCAATGATAAAGAGGGGATCGTTGGGCGGCAAATGCCCGGGCAAAATACCAATGGAGCTTTGCCCGCGTAACTGAATTTTATAGGCGGAACCCGGTAACCCATTGCTTTGTATCACCAGCAAGCCCGGCACCCGTCCCTGCAGGGTAGCCAGCGGATCAGAAACCGGCTGGCGCGCAATATCAACCGCGTTCAATTTGTAAATGGAGCCGGTATTATACCGCTTTGAAGTTTTACCATAACCTATTATAACCGTTTCATCCAGATCTTTTACCAGTGGCTTCAATCGCACAACAATAAACGACTGGACTTTTACCTGTTTATGAACAGGCTCATACCCTACAAAGCTAAAAGTCAATACAGAATTGGGCTTTACCGCAATTTTAAACTGTCCATCCGGTTTTGATAAAGTGCCTGAAGGCGTACCGCTTTCCTCCACAGAAACACTTCCCAATGGCTCTCCGGCTTCATTGGTGATACGCCCTTCAATAGTTAATAAATTCGGTTGTTGAATCAAGGGCATAGAAGAATCAGGCCGCACAGTGATCATATTGCCTACGATCAAATAGTTCAACCCCAACCCTTTCAGCGCCTGTTTCATCACTTCATGAATGGTCCCTTCTTTTACATGCACCGAAACCCGGTGTGCATTTTGCAAATATTCAGTCCTGTAAGCGAAGTAATAATCGCCAGAGCGCTCAATCAGCTTAAATACCTTCCTGAGCGGAACATCATCCACTGATATGGTAAAATAATTCTGGGATTGTGCATAAACCGGAAAACACGCTACCAAACAAAGCATTAACAATATTCTAGTCATGTTTTGGTCGTTGTGATTAGCATTCGCTAGCATTACACTTTTTTAAATACGAGTTGAACCGGCTCTTCCGGCTCTGTATAAAGTTCTATCGCAATTTATTACTCCTGATAATTCCCTTAACCCAATTCCCCCACTATTGAGAAACTATTATTTTATGGCCCTCAATTTCGAAATTAATCCCACCCGATAATTCAAGCGCCTTCAATACCGGTTC
Source organism: Niastella vici (assembly GCF_002077945.1). Classification (GTDB taxonomy): domain Bacteria; phylum Bacteroidota; class Bacteroidia; order Chitinophagales; family Chitinophagaceae; genus Niastella; species Niastella vici. The sequence continues at coordinate 130,685 of NZ_LVYD01000051.1, read as the reverse complement.
TACAGTTAACTGCCTGGTCATTGATAATGTATAATGACCGGTTACCGGTTCCTTATACTCCACCTCAAGATCATATTGCCGGCATAGCTGTTGCATGATCTGCTTTATATCAAGGTCATTAAATATTAAAAGATCTTTTTGCCAGGCCATTACTTCCTGAATATCGGCATATTTTATTACTTCAAGCTGTCCATCACCGTTAACATTGGCCTGCTGCCCGGGAATTAATACAGCCGATTGCTCATTCGGCTGTTTGGCAGCTTTACGATTCAACCGGCTGACCGCATGTACAATATCGGTTAGCGGGCCAAACCGGTTGCTTACCCTCACCTTTCCCTGCAACACGGTGGTTTTAATAGCCGGTTCATCGCCATAGTCATTTATATTAAAATGAGTCCCTAACACTTCTATCATGGCGCCACCGCCTTTACCACCGGGCAGCGGATTCGCATATACAATAAAAGGCTTCATTTGCTGGCCAGTGCCAGGCGATACAGGTTGGGGGTTCACTTCAAAATATACTTCTCCGGTTATTTGTACAATACGTTCCTTGTTGATAAACGCTGTAGGGAAAGTGATGCTTGAAGAAGCATTCAACCAGGCTTTGCTGCCATCGGGCAATTCCAAAACAAATTTTCTTGTCCGGGGCGTGGTGATCGTATTGTATTCTAGTTCAGGTTGGGCATCTCCGTTCGACCATTCATACCGTACCTCATCGCCCTGTTTGTAGATCACTGATCTGTATTGCAAGGCAATATGTCCGTTTACGCTGCTGTCAAGATACACAATTCGGTCGTTTGCCAGTTTGAGCTGCACCCGGTGCACATCGGGTAATACCGCATTGCTCAATGCTGACGAAGCCCGGCTATTTGTTGCCGCGCTTTTTTTACCGGCGCCCTTTTGCAATCCCGAATACAGGGTAATACCGGTAAACAACAGGCATCCTAAAATAACCATATACGTTATTGCCGCTACAAAACGCTGCCTTCCCTGCCGGGGGAATAAGGGTCGAACCTTTCCCCTTTCTCCGTTTATGGCTTCGCTATAAAATTCAACCAGGCTATCAGTATGATATGCCTGACGATTCAACCGTTCAAACAGTAACTGGTTTTCTTCACAAAGACCACACCACGCTTCCAGCTCCTGCCGTTCATGGTCGCTCAATGTATTTCTACGGTGCTTTACAATGAGTTCAGCAATACGTTTATGGGTAGCCACGGTGAAGGGTTTAATTCACAATATGATTAACCGTTAGATATAACCCATTGCCATACGTTAAGTTAACCGCTCATACGTACATCCATAGGTAATCGGGAAAAATAACCTTCATGTTTAAGCTGCCTGATCAGTATACAGAGCCACCTTTCAGAAATATTACTTGAAGTTTAAACCAGTGGTATAATAAGCCAGAACTTTGTAGTAAACATATGTACGGTATGTTTATGACTTATAATACATTCAGGACAAGGCAGATTGCATTGATCTGATGGGATATGGAACCTTGGCAATCTCTGGTTTTAGCTATTGGTTGGGCAACCTGCACGGGGAACATTTGTACAGGTATACGAAAGTAGGAAAATTCCTGCATCATTAAAAAAAATATGAAGAGCGGATAAAGGTACATGTTAACCTGTAGATGGTGTTGCTACGAATGCAAACCTTGCTTCGTGCTCCGTCGCTGAAGCTTTGGCGCAAGCCACTGATGCTTCGCAGCTGCATGCCTCCATAGCTTAGCGGTGGCGCAAGGCGCATGAGGCCGGTTGCTTGGGCCTTTTGCCCGTTGCCCACCCTTTTCCTTAACTTGCGCAAAATTCGTACATGGCTACAGATATAAAATGCCCCGGCTGCGGACACAAGTTTGCCATTGAAGATGCTGTTTCTGAAGATATTAAGAAAGAACTAAGAGAGAAGATGCAGCATTTCTTAAAACAAAAGGAAGAGGATTTTGCCAAACGTGAAAAAGAGCTGATCCAACAAGCACAAAATAAAGACGCCGAGTTTGCAAAAAAACTGCAGGAAGAAACCAACCGGCTGCAACAATCGCTCGAAATCAGTTTGCGCAAATCCATTGCCACTGATTTCGAAACCAAATTGCATTTACTTCAGCAAACCAATAAAGAACAGGAAGACAAACTGTCGCAGGCCCGGCAAAAAGAACTGGAATTTCTGCAAAGAGAACAGGCGCTGAAAAATAAAGAGGCCGAGCTGGAGCTTTCGGTTCAACGCAAATTGCAGGAAGAACGGACGAAATTATCAGAAGAGTTGCGCAAACTGGAAGAACAAAAAACGGCTGCCCGGGAATCCGAATACCAGCTGCGTTTACGCGAGCTTGAAAAACAACTCGACGATCAAAAAAAGCTGGCAGAAGAAATGCGGCGCAAAGCCGAACAGGGTTCCATGCAATTGCAGGGTGAAGTGCAGGAACTTATTCTGGAAGAAATGCTGAAAGCAGCATTCCCCTTCGATCTGGTTTGCGAAGTGGGTAAAGGGGTTCGGGGAGCCGACTGCGTTTTAACGGTTCGCAACAACCTGGGCCAGGAATGCGGTTCCATCATTTTTGAAAGCAAACGCACCAAGCATTTTGATAAGAACTGGATCGAAAAACTAAAAGCCGATATGCGCAGCACTTCGGCCGATGTGGGGGTTATTGTAACCCATGCCCTGCCCGAACAGGTGAGCAGTTTTGGCCAGGTAGATGGCATCTGGATCTGTTCTTTCCCCGACGCCCTCTCACTGGTGCATGTGCTGCGGGACGGTATTCTCAAAGTGTTTATGGCCGCCAAAACCCAGGAAAACAAGGGCGACAAAATGCATATGTTATATGCCTATTTGACCAGCAATGAATTTGGCGAACAATGGAAAGCCATCCGGGAAGGATTCCAGGCCATGAACCAGTCGATCCAGAAGGAACGCGAGGCCATGGAAAAACTGTGGAAAATGCGCCAGAAACAACTGGAAAAGGTATTACTGAACGCAGCCCATATCAAGGGGTCAATTGAAGGCATCGCGGGCAGCGATAATATTCAATTAGATCTAATAGACGATACAGATGCTTTACTGGTAGATGAGTAACTCTTGGTAAATTGGTCAGATGTAGGATGTAAGAAGTAGGAAGAACCTGAATTTCGTACTTCTTACTTCGTACTTCATACTTCTTACCTCTTATTTCGGGTTTTACCCCCCCGTCATAACCCAGGCCAACGCCAGCTGATCGAAGATCCTGGCTTCTACCGTAAGGTGTACCGGCTCCTGCTTTTTGAACACAAAAGGCAGTACAATGGTTTCATCGGCCTTGAAGGTAATGGGACCCGACAACTGCATATGTTGCCTGAAATCGAGTTCGCCATGGCCATACCATTTATAAATGGCTTCCTTGGCGCTCCACAGCACAGTGGTTAGTTCAAGGTGCATCTTTGTGAGGTGCACCCAGTCGTTCAGGAACAGTTTTTCACTGTAATGCAGGAATTTATGCGAAATGGCGATAATGCGGCTCGAAACCAGCTCAATATCAACGCCCACCCGGCTTTTGCTGCTGACAATGGCAGCGGCAAAATTGCCCCCATGCGAAATGGAAAAGTGGTATTGCTCACTCTCAAGAAAGGGTTTGCGGGTGTCAGCCACCAGGATCTCTTCCAGGGGAAAATCGGTATACAGGGTAGGCAGCAGAAACCGGCCCGCCAGGTGTTGTAACCGCTTGTACGGATGCGATACGCCCTTCTTCAGGGGAACTTTTTCCAGGTAAAACGCCTCCGGCTCTTCTATTCGCCAGATGCCCAATTTTGTATACTCGTTAATATTATGTTGATAAAACAGTGCCACAGTAGCGTTTTAGATTATACATTGCACCAATTTTCGAGCGCAACAAAGCCTTTGCTAAACAACAATCAAATATAAACTAATCACATCACATGATCTTGTCGGATAAACGCATACTGGAAGAAATTGAGAAAGGCAGCATCCGCATTGAACCCTATAAACGAGAGTGCCTGGGCAGTAATTCCTACGATGTGCATCTGGGCAGATACCTGGCAACGTACCGGGAGCATATACTGGATGCCAAAAAGCACAACGAAATTGAATATTTTGAGATCCCTGAGGAGGGTTTTGTATTATATCCCCATGTATTTTACCTGGGCGTAACGGAAGAATATACCGAAACCCATGCCCATGTACCTTTTCTGGAAGGGAAATCAAGTACCGGCCGCCTCGGCATCGATATCCATGCTACCGCCGGCAAGGGAGATGTTGGTTTCTGTGGCAACTGGACACTGGAAATTTCGGTAAAACAACCGGTAAAAGTATATAAAGGAATGCCCATCGGACAATTGATCTATTTTCCGGTTGAGGGTGAAATTGCCATTAAATACAATCAGAAGAAAGACGCCAAATACAGTGGTCAACCCGACAAACCGGTTGAAAGCATGATGTGGAAGAATAAGTTCTAAAACCGGATCTCCATTTTCTTCCTATATTAGGTTAACAAAAAACCTTTTCATATGCCCCTGCTCATCTCCATGCCCGGCGGCCTCGAATGGCTGATTATTTTGGGAGTTATTTTTATTGTGTTTATTCTGCCCATTTGGGCACTTATTGATATTATCAGATCGCAATTCCAGGAACCCAATAATAAAATAATCTGGGTACTTGTTGTGCTTTTGCTCCCCTTTTTAGGTTCAATCTTATATCTGGCAATCGGCAGAGGGCAAAAAAGATCAATTAGCTAATTATCTCATTAGCTAATTGGTTTTATATCGCTTCTGCTCCAAACTTTTTGTAGTAGGCTACTAACCACGCCACCACTTCATTGTAGCTTAATTTACCACCCGGCTGCTCATTCGCCTTGAGGTATTGCCCGTACAAATGATCAATGATCACTTCAATGGGGTTCCGGTACTTTTTTATAAATTGTCTTAGTTCCTTATAATCGGTTTTGAAGCCGGGCGGCAATTGCGCATCGAGCTGTTTGGCGGTTACTGAATCCTGTGCATATAAATAATACCGCGAATAACTGTACAGGTCAAAATACACGGAATACCGGAACAGCGCATCTGTTGAAGATTTGGCCGACAAATACCCTGCAAAATTCGCCTCATTCTCTTTGGCATAGCCCAATTGGTGACCAATTTCATGACAGGTTGTAAAAGGCTGCACAAACAAAGGCACAGTGGTATTCACCTGCGCTTCACCGCTAAATGGATTGTAATAACCGGTATACCCCAGGTAATTTCCCAGGTAACTATACAATGAAGGCTTTACCGACCTGAATGAATACGCAAAATGGGCATCATGTTGTTTCAGCTGACCGTAGGCCGATGTGGCGCCATCAAATAAATTCCGTTTTCGGTTCAGGGCTTCGCGGTTAACGTGGGAAGCGGAGTCAAGCACATTCAGGCGAATCACGACCTGCTGCATCACCTGCACCAGGTCGTTTTTTGAATAACGCTGAACCTTCAAACCTAACTGGTAGGCCACGCCGCGCCGGTTATAATTCAACCCCCATAATAAATTAAAAGATACATATACGATCAGCACAGCAAACCCAACTTGCAGCAGGGCCTGCAACCAGTATTTTTTAGTCGTTTGCTTTTTTACAATACGCCGCGTAGTATGATACAGCTTGTATAACAACCAAACTATAACTAGTGCGTAAAAGATATCACCCACACTGAAAGGTAGCCAGCCAAGCAAAATGCGCTGGAGTTTTGAAATAACAGGATAGAACCCCGAAGCATAATACCGCTCCACCGCATCGGGGAATAAAGAAAAAATCTTAATACCAATAGCCAGACCTAATAAAATAAACCAGGCAGTTTTTTTCCTCCACATATATTGTTAATGTACTGATCCCGGCAAACGCCGGGGATGATCAAATTAGCATATTTTGCTTAAATTCACCCTAACAATAATACTATGAAAAGTTTATTAATTGTTGTGGGTTTGTTCGTAACCTGGTCTGTACGCGCGCAAAGCTACCCCTTTGCAAAGGATTTTGTTCCGGGTACCATTACCATGAAAGATGCCACGCAGAAAAAAGGGCTGATCAAATGGTTCCCGTCTCCCAATGAAAAACTCTGGTTCAAACCAAACAGGGAACAGGAAGAAAAATATGCGGTCAATGATCTGCAGGGGTTCAACACCGACAGCCTGCAGTTTAAAACATTGAGCAACCTCGATGTATATGGCGAAGATTTTCCATTACTTAACAGAATGTCGAAGCTGAAGCAAACCTTTGCCCAGGTAATTTATACCGGCAAAATAAATGTTTACTATGTGTTGTATTTTGGCTACAATGCCCTTGAGGGCAAATATGAAACCTACCCCAACATCATCTTTGAAAAAACAAAGGAAGAAAAACAGGAATATGCGGCTTTTCCGGTAATGATAAAAATGCAGGATAAGAAATATGAGAAGGCCAAACAAAACCTGTATCCTTTCTTTAAAGATTATCCGGCCATTCAGCAAAAACTAAAACAGTATTACCTCGACAGTAATATTTTCAGCCTGGTAGAATTTATTAAAACAAATAGCGGAGATAAAAATGAATAACGAATTGTTTGAATCTGTAGATCATTATATCAGCAAGCTGGTTGGCCAGGAAGATGAAGCGCTGACAGCCGCCACCCGTTCACTCAAAGAAACAGGAATGCCGGCCATCAGTGTATCGCCTAACCAGGGTAAATTTTTACAAATACTGGCCTTGTTGTGCAACGCCAAAAACATCCTCGAACTGGGAACACTGGCGGGGTACAGCACCATCTGGATGGCCAGGGCTTTGCCTTCCGATGGAAAACTGATCACGTTGGAAGCAGATCCCAAACACGCTGCTGTTGCGCAAAAGAATATTGAGCGCGCGGGGTTGGCAACGCAGGTACAAATTAAAACAGGAAAAGCACTTGATATTTTACCCCAGTTGCATGCCGAAGGCGCCGGTCCTTTCGATATGATCTTCATTGATGCCGATAAACCGCCTTATGCCGAATATTTTGAATGGGCACTTCGGTTATCGCGCCCCGGTACCCTCATTGTGGCCGACAATGTGATCCGCGATGGCAGGGTGCTCGATAAAAATTCCACAGATGCCGCTGTAAAGGGCGCGCAACGTTTTAATAAAGTGCTGGCAGCCAGTACGGCTGTAACTGCCACCATTCTTCAAATGGTGGGCGTGAAAGAATATGATGGAATGGCCCTCGCTGTAGTAAAATAATTAGCTAATTTGCTAATTATAACAAAAACAATTACTACAAAAACTACATGAATTTAGAATTTAACCGCAACGAGGATGTCATGAAAAGGGCCCTCAGCGAAATGAACCAACGCTTTGCACAGGTGGCCCTGGGCGGTGGTAAAAAAGCGATTGCCAAACAGAAAGAAAAGAACAAATTAACGGCCCGTGAACGCATCAACTATCTGCTCGATCCTGATACCCCATTCGTAGAGATCGGCGCCTTTGCCGGTTGGGACATGTATGAAGAACAGGGCGGCTGCCCGGCCGCCGGTACCGTTGCCGGTGTAGGGTATGTGAGTGGAAGGCAATGTGTTATACTGGCCAATGACCAAACTGTAAAAGCCGGGGCCTGGTTCCCCCTAACCGGTAAAAAGAACCTGCGCCTGCAGGAGATCGCCATGGAAAACCATTTACCGGTGATCTACCTGGTTGATAGTGCGGGCGTGTTCCTCCCCATGCAGGATGAGATCTTCCCCGACAAAGAACATTTTGGCAGAATCTTCAGGAACAATGCGCGCATGAGCGCCATGGGCATAACGCAAATTGCGGCCGTTATGGGCGCCTGTGTGGCCGGCGGTGCATACCTGCCTATCATGAGCGACGAAACCCTGATGGTGGAAGGCAACGGTTCCATTTTTCTGGCCGGCCCCTACCTCGTTAAAGCCGCCATTGGGGAGAATATTGATACAGAAGCGCTGGGCGGTGCAGTTACGCATAACGCCATCAGCGGTATCGCCGATTATAAATTCAAGACCGAACAGGAATGCCTCGACCAGGTAAAAAAGATCATCTCTAAACTGGGCGATACTCCCAAAGCCGGGTTCCACCGCAGCAAACCCAAACCACCTAAAAAGGACCCGCAAAATATCTACGGCATTTTGCCGGCCGACCCTACCCGCCCCTACGACATGTTGCAGATCATTGAACAGATCACCGACGACTCGGTATTTGAACAATTCAAACAGGATTATGGCAAAACCATTCTTTGTGGTTATGCCCGTATCGATGGCTGGGCAGTAGGCATTGTAGCTAATCAGCGCACCATGGTAAAAAGCGCGAAGGGTGAAATGCAAATGGGCGGCGTTATCTATAACGACAGTGCCGACAAAGCGGCCCGCTTTATTATGAATTGTAACCAGAAAAAAATACCACTGGTGTTCCTGCAGGATGTTACCGGTTTTATGGTGGGTTCGCGCAGCGAACATGCAGGCATTATAAAAGACGGCGCTAAAATGGTGAACGCGGTTGCCAATTCGGTAGTACCCAAGATCACTGTCATTGTAGGAAATTCTTATGGCGCCGGTAATTACGCCATGTGCGGTAAAGCCTACGACCCACGGTTTATTTATGCCTGGCCCAGCGCAAAGATTGCCGTAATGGGTGGCGAACAGGCTGCTAAAACATTGCTGCAAATACAGGTAAGCGCCATGAAGGCCAAAGGCAGTGAGGTGCCACCCGAAGAAGAACAAAAACTGTTGAACGATATAAAAGGCCGGTACGAAAAGCAAACAACGCCTTATTACGCAGCTGCCCGCCTGTGGGTAGATGCTATTATTGATCCGGCGCAAACGCGGCAGATCATTTCAGAAAGCCTGGCCGCCGCCAATCACAATCCCGATATTCCACCTTTTAATACGGGTGTCATTCAGGTATAGTATCTTGCCGGCTCATTAAAATAAGCTGTATTCATTTTGACAACTTCTTCGAATAAAGAACTGGTTATTTATACTGATGGCGCATCCCGCGGCAACCCCGGACCGGGTGGGTATGGCGCTATCTTACAATGGGGCGCTTCACGCAAAGAACTTTCGGCCGGTTATCGCCGTACTACCAATAACCGCATGGAGCTTATGGCGGTGATCGCCGCTCTGGAAGCCCTCAACCGCGAGGGATTAAAGATCACGATTTACTCCGACAGCCAGTATGTGGTAAAAGCGGTTATGGAAGGCTGGTTGAAAAACTGGATTGCCACCGATTTTAAAGGGGGTAAGAAGAATAAAGACCTGTGGACCCGTTTTTACAAATTGATGCAGAAACACCAGCTAAAGTTTGTATGGGTAAAAGGCCATGCCGATAACCCGTTCAATAACCGGTGCGACCAACTGGCCACTGCCGCTGCCGATGGGGGTAACCTGCTCGATGACACCGGCTTCGGTGGCGATGTTTAATAACATTTCCAGCTACATATTGAACTTTTTCAGGCCTGGGTAAATCAGTTTTACCCGGGCCTGAATATTTAGTAAAGGAGGTGCGACCTGCTGACATCTTCGCTACAGTTTCCTTTCGTATTTCTTTATTCAAACACAGACTAAACCCAGACCAAACCCAGATAAAACGCAGACCAAACCCAGGTAAAAGCTGCATTTCCTATATGTTTAATGTGCATTTATAACGCATTCAATCTGCTTTATTTTAAACCAAGACCCAAACCTAATAGCATAAAAAAGGTATATCTCCTGCCAGGAAATATACCCCTCAATGGCCGTTGGTTTTGGCTTTAGACCACTGTAATTGGCAGTCTGGGCAAACAAAGAGGCCATCCCGGAAACCGGAATGGCCAATGGAATTTATTTTTAGGCTGAATTACAGGGTAGCCGTAAAATGAAATGTGAATTTTTGAAATTCAGGATCTTCTTACCTCTTATTCCCTACTTCTTACTTCACTTACTGCGGAACTGTAGCCCTGAACAACACCGCATCCTGACTTATCTGCAGCTCAAAAGAAGCGCCGGCCGTGGCCAGCATGGTTTCGCCCTTACCCAGGGAAATTTCAGTACTGCCTGCTTTCGCTTTCACTGCCCCTTCATACACAAAAAAGATCTCGGCCGTGGAAGCGGTCAGCGATACGGTGGAACCGGATTTCAGCACCAGCCTGCGTAATTCAAAATCAGCCGCCGGCGTGGGAAAAGCTGTTTCACCGGTAACTGCACCACTAGTGCCTGTGAGGATGTTGGGGATCACTGCTTCAAACTTCGTATGATGCATCAATTCCGGTACATCAATATATTTATTGGTGAGCCCGCCACGCAACACGTTATCAGAATTGGCCATTAGTTCCATATTCTGTCCTTCGAGATAAGCGTGCGGAATACCGGCATCCTGAAAAATGGCTTCTCCGGGTTTCAGGTTCAACAGGTTGAACAGGTATATAGAAAAAATACCGCGGTCGAGCCGGTTCGGTTCACAAAATGTTTTAGCAGCCCGCGCTGCCCAGAAATCTTCCTGGCTGCGGTCAAGAAATCCTTTTTCATACAGGGGAACGATGCGGTCGAGCAAGGGGCGTAAACGCTCATCAACCTCCTGCTGGTCCATGGTCATTACCCTTTCGTACAGGGCATGATAATTCTCATTGTCAAATACCGGCACCAGGAATTGCAGCTCGGGTGTTTGCATCAGGATGGTCACCAGCGCCTGGGGCGATTTAAACCCGTGCAGCAACCAGAAATCGCTCAATGCCAGCATTAACTCCGGCTTGTGGTTATCATCCTTATAATTGCGGTTCGGTGCATTTAATGGCGTGCCCTTCATATTCTCGGCAGCAAATGCCGATTCAGCTGCTTTCTTTGTAGGATGCACCTGAATACTCAACATATCTTTTACATCGAGCACCTTGAACAGGTAAGGAAGGCGGCCAAAACGTTGATGAACAGCGGGCCCCAGCAAAGCAGCCGCATCCTGCTTTATAAAAGCATTAAGCGGTTGCAGGCTACCGTCAGGCAGCTCTACTTCAGACGGTACATTATCATGTGCCCCCATCCAGTATTCGGCAAAGGGCTTTTTTTCGGGGTTCGACAAATGCAACAGCGCAGGAATAAAATCCATTCCGCCCCAGGTATAATGCTGAACCTTGCCCTGGAGTTTAAATATTTTGGTATTGTTCGACATATATCTTCAGTAATTTGCAATGATACAAAAATGCCATGAGCTATCAGCATCATGATACTGGTAAAAAAGGTGAGGATATGGCTGTTGCCTATCTGCAAAAGCAACTGTTTACCATCTTACAGCGCAACTGGCGCTATGCCCGGTATGAGATCGATATCATTGCGTCACGGGATAATGTGCTGCACATTATAGAAGTAAAGACCAGGAGCAGCCTGTTATTCGGCCATCCGGAGGAAAGCGTATCAAAAAAGAAAATTAAGAACCTGCTACAGGCCGCCCGGGCCTATATGTACCAAAACCAGCAATGGCGCGAGGTGCAATTCAATATTTTATCGATCACCATGCTGCCCGGTCAGCCGGTAGAATACTTTTTTATAGAGGATGTTTATTTATAATTACTGAGGCTTTTCATTGGTTTTCTCCATCATCCGCTCTATCAGTCTGAAGGTAGCCGGACAATATTCAATATTCTGTTTAAACACGTGCATATAATCGATCATGCGGCGGCGGGTATGGTGCGGGAAGCCCGAGCAGTCTTTTGGCCGTACTTCATAAATAGAGCACTTGTTATCTTTCAGGTTCAGGAACTGGCATGGCTGGCGGGTATTCACCCAATCGCCCGCCCGGTCCTTCTTCAGCCACTTCTTTTTAAAGGCCTCCTCAGTCATGTCAAGATGGGCCGAAATGCGCTTGATATCGGTATTGGTGAAGGTAGGCGTCATGGTCTTGCAGCAATTGGCGCAGGCCAGACAATCGGTTTCTGCCCAAACCTGCTTATCAGTTTCCACTGCCAGATTATCGAGCCCGCGGGGCGGATTCTTCTCCAGCTTTGTTAAAAACCTTCTGAAAGCTGACCGGTTAAGGAGCATTTTCTTTTTCATCTTTGCAAGACTAAGCAGCATGTCGACAGTTGATTTTAAGAGTGGCCAATGATATGGATGCGTTATTTTTGAGCAACGAATATAGCAAATTTTGTTACGGATAGCTTCGTTATTGATGTAACCCAATTTTGCTTTAACAGTACACTATGTGGGAACCGTATAAAAAAGGCTTTAAGGCTTTCTTACAACTGGAGAAATCGCTTTCCGACAATTCGGTGGAAGCTTATTTGCGCGATATTGAAAAGCTTACCCAGTTCCTGCAGGAAAAGAACAATGTACAAAGTCCGGCCAATGTTACCCTGCCCGATCTGCAACTGTTCATCCGTTGGGTAAGTGAGCTGGGCATGACGCCAACCTCGCAGGCCCGCATCATTTCAGGCATCCGCGCATTCTATAAGTATTGTCTTATTGAAAATATCGTTACCAAAGACCCCACTGCCCTGCTGGAAGCGCCCAAACTAAAACGCGCGCTACCCGATGTGCTCACTTTTGAGGAAATAGAAGCTATTATTGGCGAAATAGACCTGAGCAAACCCGAAGGCGGCCGCAACAAAGCCATTCTTGAAACCATGTACAGCTGCGGATTGCGGGTAAGCGAGGTCGTAAACCTGAAGCTGAGTGCCCTGTACCTCGATGTAGGTTTTATTCGCGTAACCGGTAAAGGAGATAAGGAACGGCTGGTACCGATAGGTGATTCAGCGGTAAAATATATTACCATTTATAAGAGGGACATCCGGGTGCATGTGCCGGTAAAGAAAGGACATGAAGACATGCTGTTCCTGAACCGGCGCGGTGCAAAGCTCACCCGGGTAATGATCTTTTTGCTGTTGAAAGAACTGGTAAAGAAAGCGGGCATCACGAAGAATATTTCACCACACACTTTCCGGCATTCATTTGCCACACATTTGGTAGAAGGCGGCGCCGATCTTCGGGCAGTGCAGGAAATGCTGGGGCACGAAAGCATCACTACCACCGAAATATATACGCATTTAGACAGGGAGTTCCTGCGCGATACGTTGCAACAGTTCCATCCGGCGTTTAAGGGGTGAAGCAGAGAGAAAGTTTGCTAAGGATCGGCTATATAGCGCCGATTGTACACATACTTTAAATCAGTTTTATTAAAAAAAATATCGCTGATTGTTGGCCGTAATTATAGTATTCCTTAATTTAATAGTAAAGTAATACATGTATCGGGCGTATGAAGTATGAGAGGTATACAGAGCTGTTTGTGACAAGTGATTATCTTGAATATGAGTTTACCAGCATTGGGCCAAAAGGACCTATTAGAAAACTAATTTAATTCACAGAAAGACCAGATGGATCGTTTGTTAACCTGGCATTTGGAAATAAAAAAGACTGGGAGTATAGACGATTTAGCAAGAGATAATAACAATGATAGAAATAAGATCCTAGCCACCGTTGTAACTGTACTTAAATTTTTCTTTGAGAAATATCCAGATAAATGTGTCTTTTTTAAAGGAAGCAGCCCGGAAAGAACAAGACTTTATCGAATGGCAATCACCCTGAATTTAGAAGAATTAAGTGTTGATTTTGATATAGTTGGAACACTTACGGATAAGAATACATCAAATAATGTGCCTTTTGAAAAAGGTATTACTTATTTTGGCTTTTTGGTTCGAACAAAAAAACGTAGATTTAAACAACAATACAGAATATTATTGTATGAAACAGAACAAGATCACGAAGGAACAGATGGAGGAGAGGGAACGCATGATTAAATACGCCGCTTCATTAGGAATTAATTTAACTGTAAGCGACAAGCCTTCTGAAAAAATTTACTTCCCCGAGAAAGTAGAGGAAGCCAATAGGATATTGTCGAATATGGACAATATGATAATTATTCCTTTTAAATAATTCGATATAAAATCATTAAGAGCCATCCGCAACACCGGATGGCTTTTTTATTTAATAAAAATACCGGCCTTTCGGCCGGTATAGAACCATGAAATAGAAATAATCACTACCTCATTTTTAATCCTGAATGAACCCGTGTATAGAACTATTACTTATTTGTATTCTCCTCTTCGACCACAACTGCGCCCATGTGAATTGATTCTTCCGTCATCATTATTACCAGATTCTGCCAGTTGGTTGTGTTATTTATCAGCACCGGTTTTGTTACATACCAGGGAGCTTTGACCTCAAGAACAATGGAATCACCTTTTTCAATCGTTAAACTGAACTTACCCGTTGAATCGCTCAACACGGTTTTTCCATAATCAGCCAGATGAATACTGGCGCCTTTTACCGGAGCACCTGTTTTGCTATCCAGAATAGTTCCTTTGATTTCCTGTTGCTGTAAAATAGCAGTAGGTTTTTCATCAATCGCTATTTTACCCAGCACATCTTCCCGTTCTGTACACGATTACTTTATGCACTACCAAAACTTCTCCTGTAAATACTACATCTTCTTCAAAAAGTATAACGTTCACATTTTTCCAGTTCGTTTTATTATCAAACACCAAGGTCTGCGATTGATAACCAACGTAGCTTATTTCCAATGTAACCGTATCCTGCTGTTCAACCTGTATTCTAAAGTTTCCCAGGGCATCAGCCACCACGCCTTTTCCTGTACCTTTTATCATGACAGTAGCACCGGACATTGGTTGTTTGGATTTGCTTCCTATTATAGTACCACTGATCTCCCTCGGCAGCGACAATTCAACCGGTTCCACAATGGCTATCGTACCCATTGTAGGTAAAGCATTAGGCAGTACCGGTTTGTTGGTAGTCACCGGTTTCTTTTTCATCACCGGCTCGCCCTGTGCATATGACTCTGTAACCAGAAATGTGGCCAGTAATACATTCCAGATATATGCCCAGGAGAACCGCCGTTTGTTTTCTGCAACACTTAACTCCCGTTTCAATTGATCGTTCGCGAACCGCCCACAAACCTGCGTACTGGCGCTGGAAATATAATTGAGGATCTCTTTATCGCTCATTACGCTAAAATCAACTACTATTTTTTGGCAGGAACCGCAAAAGCGACCCTGTTCCTGCGGCGTCATGTTTTGCCAGTTCTCATGACAGGGTTCGGGTATATGTAGCTGTACGGCTTTCGACATAAACGCTATTTAATATTTGATGCAGACCAGGTTAAAATTCCATAATCGGCGTAACCATTATTGCAATATAAACTTGCTCTGGTAAACTGTTTTTGAATTGGAGGAAATAATGCGTACCCAGTAAATACCGGCGCTCCATGCTGATTGCGTGTAAATATTAACCTGCTGTTCTTTCGTTGCCATTACAACAGGCTGCACCAGCATGATCTGTCCGGCAGTGTTCATTACCTCCAGCTTGTAGTTGCCGGCTTGTTTTAACGCCAGGCTCACCTGTATGTAATTCCCGCGAACAACAGGATTAGGATACAGTTTAACGTCCTTTTTTAGGGCAGTGGGTACCCAATCGTTGATATTTCTTTTTATTATTTCTGATCTTGTAAATGTATAATTACATATTGTATACCCTCTTTTGGTAGTGTTCTCATTGGCAATAACACTAACTTCCCCCAAATTGGCAAAGGCCGGCTTCAAAAACACCTGAACATGCTGCCAGCCGGTGAGCCCATCTATTACGCGGGTTTGTGTTTCGTAACCAATGGCGCTGAACTCCAGCACCAGGGAATCTTTCTTTTCAACAGGTAACTTAAAATTACCCAGCGTATCGGCCATGACACCCCTGGAAGTATTTTTTATTCTGATACTGGCCCCTGCTACCGGTTGATTACTTTTCGAATCAATCACCTTACCTTTTACTGTAACCGGTATTACAGTCTCAACAGGATCCAAACGTATAGATTCCACATCGCCCATTACCTGGGGCATTCTTTCAATGGTTCTAACCAGCTTTTTGGGCCTGGCCTTTGGCCTAACCTGTGCATTGGCTTCCGTGAGCAGGAAGGTGGCCAGCAATACATTCCACACATAGGCCCATGAAAAGCGTTTTCGCTTTTCAGTTATTGGCAGTTCCCTATTCAGCTGGTCTTCGGCAAACCGGCCACACACCTTATGACCGGCTTTCAAAAAATAGTTCAACACCTCCTGATCGCTCATCATGCTGAAATCCACAACAGTTTTCTGGCAGGAACCGCAAAAACGTCCCTGTTCCCGGGGTGTCATCTGCTGCCAGTTCTCGTGACAGGGTTCGGGTATAATCAGTCGTAAAGATCTTGGCATAAACAGGCATTTGCCTAATTAGATGGGCGCACCGGAGAAATTACATAACGGGGAAATAAAAAATATTTAACCCGGTACCGGGCATTCAGTTGGGGGAAAAGTCATTGCAACCCCTGCGCATAATTTCCGTCTTATTAATTACATACACTACTTGTTATATCTTTTGTTAATTTTAGCCGTCGGTGGCATTCATAAAGAACATACCAACCAATGCGTTGCCCGATAAAGAATTGGTCAACCTGTTTCGCACTTCCGGTAATATGGAGGCGCTGGCCGTGCTTTTTCAACGGTATATGGACCTGTTGTACGGGGTATGCCTGAAGTACCTGAAACAGCCTGAGGCGGCCAAGGATGCGGTGATGCAGATCTTTGAGGAACTGGTGGCCAAATTGCCCAAACACGAGGTGGATAATTTTAAAAGCTGGCTGTATACCCTTGCTAAAAATTACTGCCTCATGCAGTTACGCACCCCAAAAAACCTGAAAACAACGGAATTTAAGGTAGAAAGTATGCAATTAGAGGAAGAAGCGCATCTGAATGGCATACAGCTGAAGGAGGAGAACCTGCAAAAGCTGGAGCGTTGTTTGCAAACTTTATCAACAGAGCAAAAAAAAGCGGTAGAGCTGTTCTATCTGCAAAATAAATGTTATAAAGAAATTGCAGATGTTACCGGCATCGAGTGGAATAAAGTGCGCAGCTTTATCCAGAACGGCCGGCGAAATTTAAAGATCTGTATGGAAAAGGGGATGGAAACCGAAAAATCAGAGGTTAGGAATTAGAAATATAAAAGTAAAGAAGCCAATGTATAAATAAATTCATGAGCGGGCACAAGGAACATACCAGTCATTACACAGCGGCAGATATTCAACGATATGTGCAGGGGAAATTATCTGCCCGGGAAATGCACGCTATGGAAAAAGCGGCGCTGGACGATCCGTTCCTGGCCGATGCCATTGAAGGTATGCAAGAGGCTTTTACCACACATGAAGAAAACCTGGTGACCGGTCAGTTGCAACAATTACAGCAACAAATTAAAACCCGTACTACCGGCCCCGGCAAAGTTGTGGCGTTTAAACCCTTCCGGTACTGGCAGGCAGTAGCCGCCGCCGTGATTGTGATCATAACCGGTGTATGGATATATACCCTGGTAAACAATTCTCCTATAAGTGAACAAAACACAATTGCCCAAACAGAAAGCGATAAAAGCACCGTTCCTGAAACCGAAACACAACAGCCAAAGCAGCAGGAGCCCACACCCGCTTTAGCTGATGGGAAAAAAATAAGCACCGATTCAACTGTAAGTGCCGACGCAATTGTAACACCCGGCCGGTCCAATGCTACCAGCGTTTCAAAACCTGTGCATAATGAGGTGGCCCATAACAATGCCAACGGATATTACAGGAACCGTATAGTGCAGCCGCAGGCATCCGCTGCGCCACCACAGGTGTATGCATACGACGATCGAAAACAGCAAACCGATTCGGTTAAACAGGAGTATAACAATGCCTTCGAAGCGGCTAAACCCGCCATGAAGGATGTTGTTGCAGAAAAAAAGCTGGCGGCGCCATCCGCAGCTGCTGCTCCCGATATGGCAAAGGCACGCAGAACAGATGACCTCTTTAAAGACAAAGAACGGGAAACAGAGGTGATAACCATTGCCAGGAACGATAGCCTTTATAATTATAAGAGCCTTTATAAAAAAACCGCCAACGCAAATAAAAAAGATAACAACCTGTCGGGGGTTATCAAGGGGCAGGTAACCGATCATTACAATAACCCCATCGCCAATGCGTATTTACAGATACCGAATACCCGTAATAATTTTTATACCGACAAGACCGGCTTTTTCAAGATACCCGCCAATGACTCTGTAGTTGATGTGGCGGTAAATGTAAGCGGTTATGGCACACAGAATTTCAGATTACAAAATAATGCGGCCATGAACCAGCTGCAATTATTACCTGCCAATATTGCATTGAATGAAGTGGCTATAACTCCTATAAAAGGGAAAAAGCTGTCGGAGGGCAGTAATCAATATCCCAATGTGATGGTGCATGATGCCGAACCGGTGTTCGGCTGGCTGGCATTTGATCAATACCTCGAGAAAAACAAAAAAACACCGGCAGGCGCTCCTGCCCTCAACGGCCAGGTACTGGTTAGCTTCCAGGTAAATAAAAAAGGGGAGCTATCTGATTTCAAAACAGAACAATCGCTTTCAAAACTATACGACGACGAAGCCATCCGGCTTATTAAACAGGGCCCTTCCTGGAAATTGCTAAAAGGACGCAAAGCCCGGATAACGGTTATGGTACGTTTTTAATGATCCGTTCATCCAACATTTCATTGTGCATTCCCTGAATAGCTTACTTTCGCGGAAATTCGTTCGTCATGAGAAAGATATGTTTGATTGCATGCTTGCTTGCATTTGCAATTTCCACTGAAGCGCAATTAAAAACACCTGCGCCTTCTTCAACACAAACCATTAAACAGGATTTTGGTCTGGGCTCAATTGAATTGTCGTATTCACGCCCGGGCATGAAAGGCCGTAAAATATTCGGCGACCTGGTTCCCTTCGGAAAAGTATGGCGTACCGGTGCCAACCAGGCCACTACGCTTACCTTCGCCGATGAGGTAACAATAGGCGGCACCAAAATACCAGCTGGTAAATATGGTTTGCTGACTATTCCTGATAAAGCTTCCTGGACCATCATCATCACCAAACAACTGGACGTTACTTCACCCGCTGCCTACAAACAGGAAAGCGATGTAGTACGCGTACAGGCAAAACCAGAAGGTATCAAAAACAAATTTGAAACCTTTACCATGCAATTCGCCAATGTAAAACCTACCAGTATTGAATTGCATATGACCTGGGACCAAACTGATGTAACCCTGCCCATCACTACAGAGATCGAAAGCAAAGTAATGTCGCAGATCTCTGAGCAAATGAAAAAGGGTGATGAAAAGGACCGTCCTTATTTCCAGGCCGCCATGTATTATTTGGATAACGGCAAAGACCTGAACCAGGCGCTTGAATGGTTCAACAAAGCAGCTGAACAAAATCCCAAAGCATTCTGGGTAATGCACCAACGGGCCAACTGCCTGGCCAAACTGGGTAAAAAACAGGAAGCCATTGAATCGGCCAACAAATCAATTGAGCTGGCCAAAGAAGCCAAGAACGATGATTATGTAGCCCTGAACCAAAAGCTGCTGGCTACGCTGAAATAATTAAGGTTATACTATTTATACCAGAAGGGTGTGCCGAATGCGGTGCACCTTTTTTATTGGCAGCCGGCGCCCCGGCCATTCTTTTCTAAACTAAAATTTTGGGGATAAAACTTCCGCATTTCAATTAAAGTCGTAAATTACGTAATCAATTACATAATTACTTAAACAATGGACTTTTACAACAACGTAGGCAAAATGGCGATCGGCAGCCGCTTACGCCGCCTGAGTGAACAGATCACAGAGGATGCCAGCCAGGTTTATAAAATGTACAATGTATCGCTACAGCCAAAATGGTTCCCGGTGTTCCATGCCCTGTCGCAGGGACAGGATAAAACGATCACCGCAATTGCTGAGGAAATCGGGCATTCGCACCCCTCGGTAAGCACCATCATCAGGGAAATGGTAAAACAGGGGCTTGTTGTTGAGAAAAAAGACAAACAGGATGGCCGTAAAAATGTGGTGGCGCTTTCCAAAAAAGGCAGGGAAGTGGCAACCAATATTGCCCCGCAATATATTGATGTCACCAATGCCATTGAAGAAGCTTTATCTCAAACCCGGTACGACCTGTGGAAGGCCATTGAAGAATGGGAATTTTTATTACAACAGAAATCGCTGTTGCGCAGGGTGCAGGAACAAAAAAAATTACGCGAAAGCCGCGATGTGCACATCGTCGATTACAAACCGGCCTACCAGGAAGCCTTCAAACGGTTAAATGAGGAATGGATCTCGAAGTATTTTAAAATGGAAGCGGCCGATCATAAGGCGCTTGACCATCCGCAAAATAATATCATCGCCAAAGGCGGTCACATATTGGTAGCCCTGTACAATAATGAACCGGTAGGCGTTTGCGCATTGATAAAAATGGATGACCCGGTATATGAATATGAACTGGCCAAAATGGCTGTGTCACCGGCAGCGCAGGGAAAAAATATCGGCTGGTTGCTTGGCCAGGCCATCATGGAAAAGGCCCGGTCGCTGGGTGCTAAGAAATTGTATCTCGAAAGCAATACCATACTACAACCCGCCATCAACCTGTATCATAAATTAGGATTCAAAAGAGTGGTGGGGCATGCAACGCCGTATGAACGATGCAATATTCAAATGGAGGTGGTGCTTTAGATCGGCTACCAGTTTCCTGTTGCCGGTTACCGGGAGAACAGCCAATTATTAGTCAGGCTTTACGATTTGCGGCCCTGGCAACCGGAACCAGGTAACCGGAAACTGTTTCCTATTTCTCAAATGCAGGTTTTTGTTTCACTTTGGGGCTTTGTCCGAAGAAGACAACCTGCAACAATCCCGAAAATACCACCACCCCAACCGCGCCAATAACATTCAACCAAAGGAATGAAAGCAAATCAAAGGAATATACAGCAATAACGGTAACCTCGGCCATAAGTGCGCCAATAAACACGGCATGACCGCCTACTCTTTTTATATAAATAGCCACCAGGAAAATGCCGAGAATGGTACCATAGAACCAGGAGCCAAGGATATTAACGGCTTCTATTAAACTATTGCCCAAATTATAACCGAATTGCGCCACAACAATACAAAACAGGCCCCATATCAATGAATAGGCCTGCGACCAGCGATACTCCTGCAAGGGGGTAGCGGGCGTTTTGGATAACCGTTTATGAAAATCAACCATGGTACAGGATGCCAGCGAATGAAAAGCGGCTGCAATACTGCTCCATGATGCCAGAAAGATAATAGCGATGATCAACCCTACCAGCCCTTTGGGCAGGTAATCACCTACAAAGCGCAGGAAAATATAGTTGGTATCATTGCCATCACTGCCGGGGATTGTTTTCTTAACAATGTTCTTTATTGAATCACGCACCAGCCCGGCCTGCTGCTGTTCCTGTTGTAACTGGCTGCGCAACTGGTTAACAGCAGCTTCATCATGCTGTTGCAAGGCATTACCCAATGCGGTAACGGTCTTACTTTTTTCGTCCTGCACCTGCTGATAATGTTGCGAGGCAGCAGCAAATTCACCGGCATTGGCGCTTTGTTGCATGGTTTTTTCGTGCGCCAGGTTAAAATAGGCTGGCGCTTTATTAAACTGGTAAAATGCAAAAACCAATACCCCAATCAACAGGATGCAAAACTGCAGGGGGACTTTTACCAGTCCGTTCATCAGCAAGCCGATCTTGCTTTCCTGTTCTGAACGGGCAGTGAGATAACGGCCTACCTGGCTTTGGTCGGTTCCGAAATAGCTCAAAGCCAGAAAGAATCCGCCGATGATGCCGCTCCAGATATTGTACCGGTCTTTCCAGTCGAACCCTTTCTCTGTAAACCCTGATGTTATTACGTTCAGCTTACCCGATTTGCCACCTATATGCAGGGCTTCTGTGAAGCCAATTCCCGCGGGCAGCATCTTTATGGCCCACCAGGCGGCTAAAAACATCGCTGCATAAATTATAATGACCTGCAATTGCTGCGTATAAGCTACAGCTTTGGCGCCACCACTTACGGTATAAATGATCAGCAGTCCGCCCATTATTAAATTGGTGACCGTAAAATCCCAACCCAGCATAAAATGTAAGGCCATAGAGGGCGCTACTATGCTTATACCGGTTGATAACCCGCGTGAGAGTAAAAACAGGAATGAAGTAAGGAAGCGGGTCTTTGCATCGAACCGTTGCTCCAGGAATTCGTAAGCGGTAAATACTTTTAACCGGTGAAAAATGGGCACAAAGGTGATACAGACCACCACCATCGCAAAGGGCAAACCGAAATAATATTGCACGAACCGCATGCCATCACTATACGCCTGACCCGGCGCCGTTAAGAAAGTGATAGCGCTTGCCTGCGTGCCCATAATACTTAACAGCACCAGCCACCAGGGCATTTGCCGGTCGCTCAATAAATACCCTTCCAGGTTTTTGGATGTACGGCTGCGGTACACCCCATACACAATAATGAGCAACAGGGTGAACACCAATACGGTCCAGTCTAACCGGGAAAAGTTCATGCAAAGTATTTAGTGAAGAAATAAAAAAGAACTATCAGCAATAACAAAAAGCCGATCACCAGCAGGTACCAGTACCGCCATTTCCTGAATACAGGGATCTGTTCTTTCTTAACCGGCAACATGCAATGTGTTTAATGTATTATTTCTTTTTGTTCGAAACGATCATGACCACCATAAATGTCAGCAACAATCCCAACGCCAATCCTATGGTCACTCTTTTCAGTAGCTTCCCAAGTATAAGTCCAACCGCTATAGCAATAATGAAGAACCATTCACGCTTTGATAAAGGGGCCATCTAAAATCCTTTCTTTTTATTTAATGCAATAATATTGGCCAGCAACCGGTATGCACCCGGTACGCCGGCAGGTAATTCGCGAAAGAACACCAGCCCGGTATAAACAAATTTTCCCTTGCCATAATTGGCAATGATGAGGCTGCCTGTTTGTTCCTTTTCATTTGGATCGGCCATAGACAACGGCATTTCATAAGCGGGGTCTATTTGATCGGCGAAATATATTCCCCGTTCCTGTACCCAGTTGTCGAAATCTTTTGCAGTTATCTTATTAGGATAGTTTAATACAGCATGATCGCGCAGCACGAAATTCACGGTTGCCTTTTCATCGGTAACGCGGTTGCGCGAAATGGTAAAGGGATAAGGCCCTATTTTGGAAGTTACCGAACTGATAAAATTACTGGTATTGTATTGAACGATCAGGTTGCCGCCGTTCTTTACATACTCCATCAACACGGCATGTTTTCCTTCCAGGTAATCGTGCACATTGTATGCCCGCACCCCGGTGATCACAGCATCAAATTGGTTCAGATTAAAGGGGGTAATATCCTTTTCTTTCAATATGGTTACTTCATAACCCATCTGCTGCAGGGCAATGGTCACTTTATCGCCGGCCCCTTCTATATAACCGATCTTTTTACCAACGGTCTTTATATCAATATTCAATACCTTGATGGCATCCTGATAAAAATAATGGATGTGCGGAATATGATCGTACTGAATATTATTCAGGTTCAAATAAGCCGGTTGTTCTTCAGTACCGTTTTTCAGTTCAACAAAAGCCTGCACAAAATCCTGCTCTTTGTCTTTCAGCATGCCATTATCAATGTTGAACAGGTATTGACGTTGCATGCCGGGTTGCATGTTGAAATTGCTATCGGTCTTTGTGCTGTTATCGTAGGTAAGCCGTTTTGATATTTTGGCTTTGTACCCGTTGAATTGTTTATTGGCCGTTACGGTAATGGCCACTTCGGCGCTTTGCTTTTCGCCTTTACGGAAAATGATGATGCTGGGATCGGTGGTAACGGTAGAAGAAGGCACTACTACCAGCGGCTGGTACAGCTCACCTTTCACCGGATCGGTATGCTTGTATAATACCGGTTTAATAAAGGAGAACGGTTGCCCTGCGATCACCAACTCAAAACGCGCCTGGTAAGGCGGGTCGTTCTGCGGCTTTCCTATCAGCGACTGATCGTCAACAGTAAAGGAGCCATCGCTCATTTTATGTTCAAGCCAGTAAGGTTGCGAAATGGGTTTGGTGGTGAATACATAGAACGTTCGTTGCAGGTTTACGTTCCGGTTCTTCTCCAGGTTCATGTTCAGGGAAGTATCCAGCACATCGAGGCTGAGCTTATTCAGTTGTATGGGCGCCCCTAACCGGTTATTGACAGCTATATTTATTTTTATGGAATCGCCATCTACTATCTGCTCATTGCCGGTAGTGGCTTCGAGCCATAATCCGCTGCATTGCTCAACAAGGCGTTGCACTTCTTCCATCTTCTGCGTTTTCCAGTAGCCGTCTTTTAATGATTGCAGAGACTTATACAAATTCACCAGGGCCGGAATGGAATTCTCGGGATTGGCAAGGGAATAGCTCTTAATAATATCATCGATCTGGGCATCAATTGCGCTGCCACCTTCTATCCTTGTCCAGCCGGTATTTACGCCATCCATCAGGTCGCCCTGGGGTGCCTCTCCGTCTGTCAATGAAAAGTATTCTAATTGTGTACCCCGGCTGGCTGGCACGCCAAAACCCTGGCTTTTATGCTGGCTGCGGCTTTCAGCGGCTATTTCACCATAACTTTTTCCCACCAACGCATTGTAACCGCCTACATCAATTTTCATTTGATCGTTGCTGGTAGTATTGGTGCCGCTTCCAAAATTGAAGGTATTCCAGAATATGCGTTTTACCTTCCAGGGTTGTACGCCATATTTGAATTGTTCGGGAAAGCGATTGGGATCGGCCGCTGCGCGGAAGGCTTCATGAGCGATCACAGCAGATGCAGAATGGTGGCCATGGCCTGCGCGGCTGTCTTCGGGAAAACGGGTAATAATAATATCGGGTTGAAATTTGCGAATGATCCACACGGCATCACTGAGCACTTTTTCCTTTCCCCATTTTTCCAGGGCTTCGTCGGTGCTTTTACTGAACCCGAAATCAAAGGCGCGGCTAAAGAATTGTTCGGCGCCATCGGTGCGGCGGGCGGCCAGTAATTCCTGTGTACGAATGAGCCCCAGGTCAATACCCTGTTCGTCACCGATGAGGTTTTGTCCGCCATCGCCACGGGTCAATGATAAATAACCGGTACGGTATAATCGTTCCCGGGCAAGCCAGGCTAATAATCGGGTATTTTCATCATCGGGATGGGCGGCAAAGTATAATACCGATCCTAATACCTTTAGCTTTTTTAATTGTAGAAAGATATCGGCCGATGTATAGGCAGCAGGCGTTTGTGCTGATACCGGCAATACGTACAGCAAAGCAATCAGTAACAGTAATCGCCCGGGGTAAAATTCATTCATTCTATAAGTTTTGAGCTGAAACCGGGGGCAAAATAACACAATGCAGGGCAGTGTGCCAATCCGCTGGTAAATTTTAACAACCTACTGCCCTACCATAAACACCGCATTACTGAACAGCAGTTTGCCATTTTCCCAAAAACTTCTGAACAGCGGGTCATCGGCCAGGTAAACAACACTCCCCTGCCCCATATCCTGTACGCCAAACAAAAGGCCGTCTTTCAGTTTATCTTTCAGCTTTGAGCCAACAAAACCCGCTACCTGGTTGTCTTTTTTGATCACGCCTACATTCCAGCCCATATCTTTAAAGAAATCGTAAATGGTATTGTCCTGTTTGAGGGTATAATAAGCATCGTCGTACCCAAATGCGAGCGGGTGCGAATTATCGAGCTCTACTTTAAATATAGAGCCGGGATTGGCCCCGGGTATAAAATCCCGCTCCCGGTTCTCATAGCGGCGCAGCAAGCCGTAATCTTCTTTTTTGTCATCGGGTTTATCCTTGTCATCGTCACTTTTTTTGATCTTGATGCCCCAATCAGACACAGCCAGTTGCGCCACGGCGCTTTCCAGGGCAATCAGGCGGCCACCGTTGGTAACCCAATCTTTTAACGCATCATTCATGAGACGGTCTGCCAGAAACTTGTAGTTGCCATCGGGCAAAATGAGCACATCGAGCTCGCGCAGGCTGTTTTTGGAAAGATCATTTGCCCAGATAACATTCAGGGGGTAACCGATCTGCTTATCAAAAAAATGCCACACTTCGCCCATTCCCAGTGAGGATACGCCATCGCCGGCCAGCAATCCGACCTTAGGCGCCTTCATGACATGTACTTTTTCTGATCCAAAATCAAATCCTTTATCAACAAAGGAAGAAGAAACTTCGGTAAAATCTATTTCTGCTCCGCGGGCCGCATCGCTGATAATGCCGGCCAGGGATGTGCCAAGCGATTGGTTGCTTGTACGTGTTATGATGAGCGTTCCCTTATCAAAATCATTTCCATTCGCTTTAAATGGTTGCTCGGCATACCGCACCTTTACTTTCTTTTGCAATATAGCGCTGAGGAACTGAACACTGTTTAATCCATTCCAACGTACGATCCAGGCAACAGGGGCACTCTGTGTTGTTATACCTGAAAGGCTCTTTGCTTTCGTATTGAGGCCGCTCTTTACATAATTGCTTATACCATAGGTAGTGAGGCCATATACAAAGGGCACCGACCAGGCCGTGATATCGTACGTTACCGAATCGCTGAGGCGGGAGTTCCTTTCAAACAATACTTTTAACAGGTTTGCATTGGGCTGATTGGCATTAATAACTACATCGTGATCGTTTGCTTTAATCGTTTCTGCTTTGCCGGTAAAATAATTGATGCCTGTATAACTGGTTTCTTCTGCATCGAACCATTTGATCGCATTGCGGTCGAGCAATTGTTTTAACCGGGAAATCTTTTTTCCTTCATCGGCTTTTATAACATAGGCCTTGAATTCCCCGGGCGGCGCAGTACGCGCTTTATCGTAATACTTTTTAAATTCCTGCACCAGCTTTGTCGCATTTTGCGCAGTGGCCTCAATGGTGCTCATGCCGGTGGTGAAATGGTGATAAAGCCGGTCCCACAAGGTAAGCGTATCGCCATCATGATTAATGACGGCCGCGCCTCCGCGACTATGTCCGCCCTGTTCATACGTCATACCAATAGCGCCTTTGTACAAAGGATAGGTATCGCCATAGCTGGGATAGAACAGATCGAACCGTTCTTTGGTGAAGAACAGCCATCCGTTCTGATCAAAATATTTTGCATTGTTCCGGCCAATGATGGTCTGGAATTCGCGCTGCCAGGTGGTGATCACTTCGTGGTAAGGTTCGGCTGCCGGCGCAAAATAATAGGGATTGTTATAATACTGTTCGTGGTAATCAACATGTACCTGCGGTAACCACCGGTTGTATTGCTCAACACGTTGCTGCGTTTCAACCTGTGTTTGCCAGGCCCAGTCGCGGTTCAGGTCAAAATAATAATGATTGGGTCTGCCGCCCGGCCAGGGTTCTGAATGCTCCCTGGTAAAAGGCTGCGGATTGGGTTGAATGCCTACCACCGAATTAAACCAGTTCACATACCGGTCGCGGCCATCGGGGTTAATGCAGGGGTCAATAATAACGACCGTATTTTGCAACCAATCTTTTGTTTTTGTGTTAGAAGGATTTACCAGTTCATACAGGGTTAGCATGGCCGCTTCAGAGGAAGAGGTTTCATTGCCATGCACATTATAGCTTAACCACACAATGGCCGGGCCTTTTTCATCGGGCGCCGTTTTATCGTCTGTCATGCCGGCCAAATGCAGGTTATTTAGCCTGATGGCCTCCAGGCGCGCCATGTTGGTGGGCGAAGTAACCATTAACAGTAACAGCGGACGGCCTTCATTGGTGGCGCCATATTGTTCCAGCTTTACCATGCCGGGCGCCGCTTCGGCCACCTGTTTACAATAATTGACTATATTATAGTGGGGAGTATACCGGGTACCCAATTTATATCCCAGGAACTGATCGGGTGATTTTACCTGTGCCAATGCCAGGCTGGAGATGAATAACAACAAGGCTACGCCACCAGGGACTTTCTTCATAATTAAAAAATGTACCGTGAAAGTAATTAAATCGTTGAAAATGAAAAAAGCACCTCACCGGGGTGAAATGCTTTTATTTTCTCATGTGACCACTAAGTCTTTATTAAAAACGCAAATAAAATTCGCGCCAGTGAACATGGTTAACCTGGCAGCGGCCACTACCTGCCGGGCAAGTTGTTAGTGGAAATGTCTGCGTAAATATATGGGTTGAAAATATGTTTAAACCTGCTGATCAACAAGGAGAATGCATAAAACCGCAAAACATATGGGAAATGATATGAATAGAAGTGTACTATACGCTGTGAAAAATGGCGTTTCCTCATAAGCTCATGTGGTTTGGTCCCCGTAAACAGTTTTTGTTAATTCTAAAATTAGAACATTTCATTCAATTATAAAAAAAACCGCCAGCTAATTTTGGTTCATTAATTTTAGCTACTCAATCTATTCTTTCATATGAGATCATTCTTTTTTTATTCATTCCCGTTAGTGCTGCTGTGCACCGCATGTTTTGGTCAGCGTTCTGCCACTTCTCTTCCATTTAACCCCTATGAATACACTATACAAAAAAAGGCGACCGGTTCAAATGGCGCCGTGGTTTCGGCTCATTCGCTGGCCAGTGAAACCGGTATTGCCATTATGAAACAGGGAGGTAACGCCATAGATGCTGCTATTGCCACCCAGCTGGCGCTGGCGGTAGTGTATCCGGGTGCAGGAAACATCGGTGGTGGCGGCTTTACGGTTATCAGGCTGGCGAACGGTTCAAACATTACGATCGATTACCGCGAAAAGGCCCCGGCTACGGCTTACCGTGATATGTACCTCGATGGCCAGGGCAACGCCCAAACCGAATTAAGCCAGAATGGTCACCTTGCAGCAGGGGTGCCCGGCACCATTGCCGGTTTATTCGATTGTATGAAATATGCCCGCCTTCCTTTTAAAAAATTAATTCAACCTGCTATTGACCTGGCTGAAAAAGGTTTTGTTATTGGCGAATCGGAAGCCAATAGCCTGAACCATTCCAGGGATGTTTTTATAAAATATAATACCGTTACCCCTGTTTTTGTAAAACCCGGCGACTGGAAGGCCGGAGATACACTGATTCAAAAGGACCTGGCCAATACATTGAAACGCATTCGCGACAAAGGCAAAGCCGGTTTTTACGAAGGAGAAACCGCAAAACTGATCGTGGAAGAAATGAAAAGAGCCCGTGGTATTATCAGCTATGAAGACCTGAAAAACTACGAAGCCAAAGAGCGGCAGCCAGTTGTGTTCGATTACAAAACATTTAAAATAATTACGATGCCGCTGCCCAGCAGCGGTGGTGTTTTATTGCCACAGATGATGCACATGATAGAAGAATACCCCATAAAAAAATATGGGTTTCAAACAACGCAATCAGTGCAGTTAATGACCGAAATAGAACGCCGCGCCTATGCCGACCGCGCCAAATACCTCGGTGATGCCGATTTCTATAAAGTGCCGGTAAAAAAATTAACCAGCAAAGCCTATGCGCAGGAAAGAATGAAAGATTATTCAACACAAACCGCAGGCAGCAGCCAAACCATTCAGGCCGGTATTATTGCCGAAAGTGAAGAAACAACGCATTTCAGTGTGTACGACAAAAGCGGCAATGCCGTATCGGTAACCACTACCCTAAATGGCTGGTACGGCAGCAAAACCGTAGTGGGCGGCGCCGGTTTTTTATTGAATAATGAAATGGATGACTTCAGCATTAAACCGGGCGTACCCAATATGTATGGCGCCGTTGGCGCCGATGCCAATGCTATTGCACCGGGCAAACGCATGCTTAGCTCCATGACACCAACCATTGTTTTAAAAAATAACAAGCCGTTCCTGGTGGCAGGCACACCGGGTGGCACCACCATAACCACTTCGGTATTTCAAACCCTTGTTAATATGCTGGAATTTGACATGAGCACCGAAGATGCAGTGAATAAACCCAAATTCCATCATCAATGGCTGCCCGATGAAATATATGTTGAAGCAGAATTTCCGCAGGAAGTAAGACAACAGTTGACGCAAATGGGGTATAAGGTTACCCAGCGCGGTTCCATTGGCCGTACCGAGGTGATACGTATTGACCCCAATGGCGCCATTGAAGCGGTGGCCGATAAACGCGGCAATGATTCAGCGGCGGGGTATTGATTCCCCGGCGCTTCTCCATTTTTGTAAATTGCAATAAATTTTAGCCATGTCAAACTCATTAGGCACCGAATACCTGCAAACGGCCATCAGGCGGTTGCGCTACTATAAAGGTTTGGGCGAAAAAACATTCGAACAGTTAACAGATGCCGATCTGCATCTCAAACCCAACGAAGCCTCAAACAGCATTGCCGTCATCGTTCAACATATTTCGGGAAATATGCTCAGCCGCTGGACCAACTTCCTTACTGAAGACGGCGAAAAATCATGGCGGAATCGTGATGAAGAGTTTGAAGTGCACAACTATTCCAAACAGCAATTGTTCGATCTGTGGGAAAAAGGCTGGAGTTGTTTTTTAAACGCGCTCACCGCGCTTACTGAAAATGACCTGTTGAAAACCATTTATATCAGGGAAGAACCGCTACTGGTCATAGATGCCATTAACCGGCAGCTGGCGCATTATCCCTATCACGTTGGGCAGATCCTGTACATAGGCAAAATAATCAAAGACAACGGGTGGCAAAGCCTGTCGATCGAAAAAGGAAGATCGGAAGCCTATAACAAAAGTGAGGGTATAAAGGACCCGGCGAAGAAGGAGTAGGCTTTTAAACCTATCGAATTCGACAGGTTTAAATCCCCCGAATTCGGGGGATTTGCTGATTCATTCGCCAACCAACCGGCAATTTACCCACTCACCCCATTAGGATTCAAGCCCCCTTTTGAGTAACTTCACCTCCTCATTTACAAGTTCACCCCCAACCGATAGAACGCAATTACCCCGTTTACCTTTTTTGAACCATTTACACAAATTATTCGTTAAAAACCAATGAAATAACCAACCTTCACATCCTTTTTACGTATGTACTATACAGCGACAGGCGCATTAAACGTTTCTATATATGTTAAGGGCACTGAAAAGTTGTCCAAAAACAATGTCCTGGTATTGATTTTGCGCCAATTAGGAAACGGTTTTATTACTTTTACAATTAATACGCTCCAACCCTGAGAAAGTTTTGGAAAATATCCCGGACCGTGCTGCTGGTTCTGATCGGCCTGATCATACTGGTATGGCTGTCCATTCAAACCTCCCTGGTCCAAAACTGGCTGGTTAAACAGATCACAGGCAAACTTTCCAAAAACCTGCATGCTACTGTAAGCATCAAACACGTTGATTTCGCTTTATTTAATAAAATGGTGCTCGAAGGCACCCTGGTGAACGACCAGCACAACGACACCCTCCTGTACGCCGGCTCCGTAAAGGTCAACCTCACCGACTGGTTCTTCCTTAAAGACCGGATCGTGATGAAATATATCGGTTTGGAAGATGCGCTTATTCAATTAAAACGCAGCGACAGCACCTGGAACTACGGCTTCCTGGCCAACTATTTCAGCAGCCCGAAAAAAAAGGAACCAAAAAGACAGGACGATATTGACCTCGACCTCGATAAAATTGAATTCCGCAATGTAAAGTTGAAGCAGCTCGATGGCTGGCGCGGGGAGAACATGATCTTGCAAATGGGCGCCATGGATGTAAATGCCGACGAGATCAACCTGCAGAAACGCATCGCCCACATCAACAACATCGATATCACCAGGCCCGATTTTTCCATTTACAACTATACCGGCAACCGGCCCGATTCATTAAGGCCTAAAGATGATACCACCGCTATCATCAACGATCCCAAACACCTGCGCTGGAATGTTGGCAACTGGGATATTGCCGTAAACCAGCTCACCCTCAACAAGGGAACTTTCCACAACGATGTTTATACAGACAGGAAGCCCTATCCCTATTTCGACGGTAACCATATTCAGTTTTCCGAGATCAACGCCATATTCAGTAAAGTAGCATTCAAACAGGATACCATTACCGCCGGCTTACAGCTTACTACCAAAGAACGGAGCGGCCTGGTAGTTAAAAAGTTAAATGCCCGGGTTAAATGGTTTCCCGAAGCAATGGAATTTGCCCGGCTCGATATTCAAACCAACCGCAGCCACCTGCAGAATTTCTTCGCCATGCGGTACGCCACCTTCGACGATATGAGCGACTTTGTTGATAAGGTTCGGATGGAAGGGGATTTTACCAACGCCGTATTGAACAGCGACGACATCGCCTATTTTGCCCCGGAACTGCAGGCCTGGAAAAAAGAAATACGCATTACCGGTAAAGTAAAAGGTACGGTTGAGAACCTGACCGCCCGCAAACTGGTCATTGAAGCCGGAAAAGACACCTATCTCAACGGTAACATCCGCCTCAACAGCCTTACCAATCTCGATAAAACCTATATCGACTTTGAAGCAACCGAATTCAGGACCACCTACCGCGATGCCGTAACCATTATTCCTGACCTGAAAGAATTTACCCAGCCGCGGCTCGATAAGCTCGAATACCTCCGCTTCAGGGGTAACTTCACCGGCTTTATAAAAGATTTTGTTACCTATGGTACCATAGAAACCAAACTGGGCGTGGTGGTGAGCGACGTGAACATGAAATTCCCCGATAATGGTCCAACCATATACACCGGGGGTATTGAAACCCGCTCTTTTGCCCTGGGCGAATTTGTTGATGCACCCCAGGTGGGAAAGATCAATTTCACCGGTTCGGTAAATGGCCGCGGGCTAAAAGCCAGTACACTCAATGCCAAACTCGATGGCAACATTCGCTCGCTCGAGGTAAATGATTATAACTACCAGAACATTGTGGTAAAAGGTACCATTGCCAAACGCCTCTTTAATGGTGAGGTCATTAGCAATGACCCCAATTTAACTGCCCGGCTCAACGGGTTGGTCGATTTCAGCAAAAAAGTACCTACGTTTAATTTCGATGCCGAGGTGAGCAAAGCCGATCTAAAAAATGTTAAGCTCACCAGCGACAGCATTGAAGTAAAAGGTAAGTTCAGAATGAACTTCACCGGCAACAGTATCGATAACTTCCTGGGTACCGCCCGTATTTACGAAACCTCTATTTTAAGGAACAGCAAACCGCTTTCCTTCGATTCATTAAGTATTGAATCAAAAGCCATGGGCAATAACAAGGTTATTACCGTGGTAAGCAACGAATTTGACGGGGCGCTGGTAGGTGAATTTTCTATCAGGGACCTGCCCGATGCAGTAAGAACTTTCCTGAACAAATATTACCCCAGCTATATTAAACCGTCGAAAAAAGAACTGAAGAATGAGAACTTCAGCTTTGTATTCACCACCAAAAAAGTGGATGAATACATGAGCTTTATCGATAAAAACCTGAGCGGGTTCAATTACAGCACCATCACCGGCCGCATCAACAGCAGGGAAAACCTGCTCGACCTCAATGCAGAGGTTCCGCAGTTCAACTATAAAAACATTCACTTTTATAACGTAAACCTGAAAGGCACCGGCACCCTCGATACCCTGTCACTGACCAGTTCCATTGCCGATGTATTCATCAACGACAGCCTGCATTTCCCCGGTACCGATCTGCGGGTACGCTCGGCCAATGACATGTCGCTGGTACAGTTAAAAACAGCGGCCAACCAAACCCTTAATTCTGCCGACCTGTTTGCCCGCGTGCAAACCATGCCAAGCGGGGTGCGCATTACCTTCAACGAATCGAACTTTGACCTGAATGGTAAGAACTGGACCATTGAAAAGAATGGCGAACTGGTGTTAAGTAAAGAACTCATTTCGGCCGATGGCGTAAAGATCTATAACGGCCAGCAGGAAATACTGGTTACCACCCACCCCAGCGACGAAGGCACCACTAATGATATAAAAGTGGAATTAACCAAAGTGAACATTGGCGATTTTGCACCCTATGTAGTTTCTGATAACCGGCTCGAGGGGTTACTGACCGCCAATGTGGATATTATTGATCCTTTCGGAAAAATGATCGTTGATATGAAAGGGGAAGCCGAGCAGTTCCGGCTCGATAACGATTCTATAGGCAGGCTGCAACTGAATGCCGGCTACAGCAAGCGCACCGGCAAGGTGAATTTTGGCACCCTTTCAGATAATGAGAAATATAATTTTGATCTCAACGGATCATATGATCTGTCAGACACTGCCAATACCGCACCTTTAGACATTACCAGCAATTTCAGGGATACAAAGATCAAGCTGCTCGATAAATATCTTTCAGATGTATTCACCGATCTCAATGGGTATGCCACCGGGCAATTGCGCATTGTAGGCCCGCCCAATGACCTGAAATACCTGGGCCGGTTACAGCTGCACGACGGCGAACTGCGGGTGATCTATACCAACGTATTGTACAAGATCCCGTCGGCAGTGTTCGATTTTAAAGATGGCGCCATCGACTTTGGCTCATTTGCCTTTAAAGACGAGTTTGGGAATACCGGCCATATCACCAAAGGCATTTTGAAACACCAGGCCTTTGACAACCTGTATTTTGATTTTGCCTTCAACACCAATAAACTGCAGGTGTTGAATACGCCCAGCACCAGCAAGGATGTATTTTACGGCACCATGTTCGCAAAAGCCAACGCCACCTTCAGAGGACCGCTCGAAGATATGCGGCTCGATGTGCATGGCGAGCCCGCCGATAGCTCCTCCCTGTACATCCGGTCACAAACCGGTCGCGAAAGTGGCGAAGCCAGCTTTGTTATATGGAAAAAGTACGGTAGCGAAATGAAAGCCGTGCGCAGTTCAGAAGAAAGCAACCTGCGGGTATCGCTTGATGTTAATGCGAACAATTACGCCAAAATGTATGTGATCATCGATGAATTAACCGGCGACATCATACAGGCTGTAGGACATGGTAACCTGAAAATGGAAACCGGCACCGATGGTAATTTTTCGCTCACCGGCCGGTACGAAATAGATCGCGGTAATTATAATTTCAACTTTCAGTCATTGCTGCGCAAACCGTTTAAATTAAGAGAGAACGCAGGTAATTACATACAATGGCGCGGCGATCCATACGACGCCACTATTGATATTGACGCTGAATATGAGGCTGATGATGTGCGGTTCAGCGACCTGGCTACCACCGCCGTTACCAGTGCCAACGACAATGTGCGCAAATATCGTGGTAAGGTAATTGTGGTTGCGATGCTTACTGATAAGCTGATGAAGCCGGATATTAAATTCCAGATCGAGCTGCCCGCAAACAGTCCGTTAAAAGACGACCCCGATGCACTGGCCATTCTGCAACTGATCCAGCGCGACCAGAACGAACTGAACAAACAGGTAGCCTTCCTCATTGTGTTCAACAGCTTCGGCCCTATGTCTACTTCCAGTCAGGGTAACATTGGCAACATTGCAATCAGCGGTGTTGTGGTGAACAGTATTTCCGGCGTTTTGTCAAGCGCGCTCAGCAAACAGTTCTCCTCCATCTTCCAAAAGCTGTTCAACGATAAAAGCATTAAGGTCAACTTCAATGCCCAGTTATATAATGGCAGCAACCTGGTCGACGGTATCAATAATAACAAACTGAACATCGACCGTACCAACCTCAATTTCAATATTGGTAAAAGCTTTTTGAACGAACGGCTTACATTCACCTTTGGCAGTGCAGTTGACTTTGGCTTGTCGGCCCAGCAGGTGCAGGCAACCAAGAACCTGCAATTCCTCCCCGATATTTCGGCCGACTGGAAAATTCGCCAGGATGGAAAGCTTGTGCTCACCTTCTTTTACCGCGACTCGTATAACTACCTGTCGGGCATAGGCGCCCGGCAAAACCGTTCCGGCGCCAGCATCAGCTATCGGCGCGACTTCGAACGCCTGAGCGATCTGTGGCGGGCCGACAGAAAGAAAAAACTTAAACCGATCATTGATACCACCTCAAGGGCCGATACCGGAAGCAATTAGGTTTCAGCTTTCGAATTTCTATTGGGCTTTGCTTGCGTCGCACACTTCCCGGTTCTGTTCGCTATTCAGCTATTAAAATAAAAATGCCATCCCCTGACAGGAATGGCATCTATATAAATTTAACGCTGGCGCCTACTTCTTCAAGATCTCATGCCCCAGCTTATCTCTCTTGGTAGTAAGATATTTTTCATTATGCGGGTTGGGTACCACTTCAATAGGAACAGCTTCCACCACTTCTAACCCATAACCCAGCAGGCCCGCGCGTTTTTTAGGATTGTTGCTCAACAGGCGCAACTTGGAAATACCCAGGTAACGCAATATCTGGGCGCCAATGCCATAATCCCTCTTATCCATGGGAAAGCCGAGGTGCAAATTGGCTTCAACGGTATCAAAACCGCTTTCCTGCAATTTGTAGGCTTTTAATTTATTTACCAGTCCAATGCCCCTGCCTTCCTGGTTCATATATAATATCACACCTTTACCTTCTTTTTCAACATGTTGCATGGCGGCGTGCAGTTGTTCGCCACAATCGCAGCGCATGGAGCCCAGAATATCACCGGTAAAGCAGGAAGAATGCACCCGCACCAGCACCGGTTCATCTTTTTGCCATTCTCCTTTTATGAGGGCCAGGTGTTCATTGGTTGTACCTTTTTCATTAAAGGCGATCAGTTTAAAATTGCCCCATTTGGTAGGCATATCAACCCGAACGATCTCTTCGATCAGCGAATCTGTTTTGAGGCGGTATTCGATCAGGTCTTTAATAGAGATCAGTTTCAGATCAAAGCGTTTGGCAATTTCTTCCAGTTCGGGCAGGCGGGCCATGGAGCCGTCTTCATTCATGATCTCAACCAGTACGCCGGCAGGTTCAAACCCGGCCAGCCGCGCCAGGTCGTTGGCCGCTTCGGTATGCCCTGCCCTGCGTAAAACACCCCCTTTTTTTGCCCGCAGGGGGAAAATGTGGCCGGGCCGGCCCAGATCTTCGGGTTTGGTTGTGGGGTCAACCAACGCCTGAATTGTCTTTGCCCGGTCATGGGCACTGATACCGGAGGTACAACCATGCCCAAGCAGGTCAACCGACACGGTAAAAGCTGTTTCATGGAGGGCTGTATTGTTATTGACCATCAGGTCGAGCTGCAGTTCGGCGCAACGTTCTTCTGCCAGGGGAGCACATATGAGGCCGCGCCCGTATTTACTCATAAAATTCACAACCTCAGGGGTTACATTCTGGGCAGCGGTCAAAAAATCACCTTCATTTTCACGGTCCTCGTCATCCACTACAATAACCAGCTTACCATTTTTAATATCTTCAATTGCACTTTCAATAGAATCGAGCATGTTATGAAATTTCGGCAAAGTTAACATAAAACAGGGAAGCAAATAGCCGGTCGAATATGCCGGGAAGGCTGCGGTTGAAAACCGGTCAGGCCTAAACCAGAAAATCATAATCGATTGATTATTTGCTATCTATGACAGATATACAACAAGGATATGGTTGAATTGTTCAATGGTATTTGTAAAGACTTTTAAGGTCAATCAGATATTCGGTTAAAAGGCCTGCCAGGTTGCCTTGCTCTGTTAACTATCAGGCCATTTAGGGCCAGGGGGTTGCACTGGGGTTGCACCGGAGTTGCACTGGGATACTATATTCAGTGCAACCCTGGTGGAACGGTTAGTGCAGAAAGCCCCCCTTCCCATGCAGCCTTTTAACAATTCACATTGCCTCTATAGCATACAGTTGCCGGAGTACATGAACAGGAAATGTACAACCAATCAAAGGAATTCAACCAAAACTAGATAAGAAAATGGCGTGGGCGCTATATCGGACGCAAGCAGCGTAAATGTTTTGTGATACAAGCCCACGCAAAGCACCGGTATCTGGATAAAAACAATTCAGTGTATTTGTTAGCGTTAATAACCTGTGAACTGCTTTTGATAAGGGATTATGCGTTTGATTTTAATTTCAGCTACATTTGCTTCAACATTAATGCAATTGCTGACAGCATGATTTACCAATCATGCTGGTTTGGCCTGATGAACTATTACAATTCGCTTCCTGTATGTTCACAATACTACGTGATCTGGAAGCCTGAACCTTTACGAACCCTTTCTCTACCACGCTCCCCGTACCGATGATCCTAATTATTGGCACATTTAAACATTGCATATATGAGAAAACTCAAGGCTTACTTGTTATTAACAATATTATTGGTTGGCGCCGGATTACAGTTCGGGTATTCGCAGGTTACAACCAGTAGTATGTCCGGCATTGTTAAATCAGGCAAAGGAGAACCCCTGGTTGGTGCTACCGTAATAGCCCGCCACGAACCAACAGGTTCGGCCTTTACAACCATAACAAGGTCCGGCGGATTTTTTGATCTCCAAAACCTGCCCCCCGGCGGGCCCTATACAGTTACTATAACCTATGTAGGATATGCCGCTTTCAAAAAAAGCGATATCATTATACCCTTAGGTGAAAAATATGACCTGCTCACTGAAATGACCGATAAAGAAATGACGCAGGTTATAGTTACAGCAGCAGGCCGTAAAGCCGCCTCTGAAAAAACAGGCGCTTCAACCAACATCAGCAACCGCCTGGTGCAAAACATTCCCAACGTATCGCGCAGCCTTACCAACCTCACCCGCCTAACACCCCAAAGCAATGGCAACAGCTTTGCCGGTATGAACAACCGGTACAACAATCTGATGATCGATGGTTCGCTGTTCAACAACAACTTTGGCCGCAGCGGCGATGGTATGATACCCGGTGGCGCTACATCGGCTATTTCAATCGATGCGGTTGACCAGGTGCAGGTGAACATTGCGCCTTATGATGTTCGCCAGGCCGGTTTTATAGGCAGTGGCATCAATGCCGTTACACGAAGAGGTACCAATAGCTGGTACGGAACTGTTTACGGTTATTACAGGAACCAGGATTTCAATGGTGCTAAAGTAAAAGAAACAGATGTTCCCAATGCCAACCGCTCCACCAAAATATATGGCGGCAGTGTTGGCGGGCCTATCATCAAAGACAAGTTGTTCTTCTTTTTCAACTATGAAAATGAAAAACGCACCCAACCGGGTCAAACCTATGTAGCCAAAAAAAGTGCTACTGATACCGATCCCAACGCTACCGCAGTACTGGCCAGCGACCTCGATGCATTGAAAACATACCTCATCAGTACCTATAAATACGATCCGGGTTCATATGAAGGCTATGATTTTCAAACCGACAATAAAAAATACCTGGCCCGGGTTGACTGGAATATCACCGGCAAACATCGTTTAACGCTGCGGTATACCAATTCAGAGACGAACGACGATGATATGATAAATGCGAGCAGCGTAACCGGCGTATCGGCAAATCGCATTAACAACAGCCGTCGCGGCGGTTCCACCGGAGGAATGGCTTATAGCGGAAGTAATTTCAAGAACAATGTGAAAGTATGGTCGGGGGTACTTGAGTTGAACTCAAATTTCAACAACCAGTGGGCTAACCAGCTCATTGCTTCTTATACCAATAACAACCTGGTGCGCATTCCCAACAGCAGTATGCCGTTTGCCGACATTATGCGCGATGCAAACAATGTGTACATTTCTTTTGGCACCGATCTTTTCTCGTATATGAACGAGATCAAGGATAAAGCCATAAACGTTGCTGACAACGTAACCTATACCATGGGCAAACATACGTTTACGGGCGGTGTAAGCTACGATTATATGACGTTTGCCAACTCTTTCACCAGCGCCGGTGGCCCCAGTTATTACCGGTTCAATTCATTGAGCGATTTTATGGCAAATAAAGCGCCTTCTGTATTTGCCGTGGCCTACGATCCCACTAATAAATTGGGAATAAAAGTACCGGAAGCCAAATTTGCACAGTTAGGGGTGTATTTGCAAGACCTGTACACAGTTAACAACAAATTGAAAGTTACGGTTGGTTTACGGGTCGATAAACCGTTCTATC
The DNA here is from genome assembly GCF_002077945.1 of Niastella vici. Taxonomy (GTDB): domain Bacteria; phylum Bacteroidota; class Bacteroidia; order Chitinophagales; family Chitinophagaceae; genus Niastella; species Niastella vici. Next base: position 90,930 of record NZ_LVYD01000051.1, on the reverse strand, counting down.
CATACGATCCGCCCCGCAACCCTGCACTGGAACAGGTTACCTTTAAAGACCCGAATGGCGTTGATGAACAATTTGACGTAAGCAAATGGCCCGATGATAAATTGCTCTTCTCGCCCCGCTTTGGCTTTTCCTATGATGTGCAGGGCAATAAATCGTGGGTTGTACGCGGCGGAACCGGCATTTTTACCGGCCGTATTCCGTTCATCTGGCTGGTGAACCAGGTAGGTGATGATGGTGTGGTACGCGCTATTTACCAGCCTACAGGCGCCGATCTGGCCGCTATTCGCTATAGCACCAGCAGAACAACCTATCTGGAAAATTATAACCCACCGGCTGTGGGCACCAGCATACCCGATCAATCGTCGTTCAGCGCTGCTGCCAGGGAATTCAAAATGCCGCAGGTATGGCGTTCGAACCTGGCTGTTGACAAACGGTTTGCCAGCAACTACACTGCCACTTTCGAGGCTATATACACGAAGATGATCAATAACGTGTATTTCCGTAATGACAACCTTGGGCCCGAAGTAGGTAAACTGGGTGGCGTTGCAGATAACCGGCCGATCTTTAATAATGTGAAAACTGCACGACCTGTGCCCCTGGTTAACCAGATGATCGTTATGGATAATATCAGCAAAGGATACAGCCTGGCATTGACCGCCCAGTTGCAAAAATCCTTCTCCGATAAATGGGAAGCCGGCCTTGCCTACACTTACACCCTGGCCAGGGAAGTAGCCATCGGCAGTTCTGACCAAAGCGGCAGCGGTTTCAATACCAATAACATTACATTCAATCCTAACAAACCCGATCTTGGATATTCCAACTACTCAATACCACACCGTATTGTAGCGAATGTTTCGTATCGTTTGGAATACCTGGAAAAGCGCATGGCCACTACCTTTAGCCTGTTCTATGCTGCACAACCGCAGGAACGGTATACGTTCAGGTATGGTGGTGATATAAACGGTGATGGTCAAAGCAACGATGTGATCTACATACCTAAAGATCCTTCAGAGATCTCATTTGTTGAAGGAGCTGTGTTAGGAGGTAAAACCTATACCGCCCAGCAGCAAAGTGATGCCTTTTTCAATTTCGTGAACAACGACAAATACCTGAAAGATCACAAGGGGGAATACATGAAGAAATATGGCGCCACCCTACCCTGGAACCATACAGTTGATCTGAGAATATTGCAGGACTTTGTTTACAAATCGGGGACCACCAAACATACCTTACAGTTCAGCATAGATGTAATTAACCTGTTGAACCTGTTGAACAGCCAGTGGGGATACCGGTATTCCTATACTTACGGCTCTTTCCAGGATATGGGCATAATAGGTGTGCCATCTACATTTAACCAGGCTTCCCCAAAATTTACCTTTGACCCTGCCAACCCGGCAAAAGCATACCAACCCAATTATTCCACTACCAGCACCTGGGGTATTCAACTCGGGTTGCGGTATATCTTCAACCAATAAAGGTGTAAAAAACAATTACAAAAAACCGTTCCGGACCGTCCGGGACGGTTTTTCTTTGTAGTAAAAAAACTACAACTACCCAGAAACCACTAACGTAAATTGCGCAGAAAGCGAAAACCAACCCCATTGCAGCTTTTGGCGCCAATCGCCTGTCTTTTTTTCACGTTAATTATTTTAACATTAATTCTTTTTTCGTTTATATTTGATGCTTGTGCAATCAGGATTGTGTTGAACAGGATTCCTTATAACTGCTACGATTCTTGCCGTTTACGCCAGATAAACAAGGCCAAACACCCAATATCACTATACAGGAAGCAGATCTGCAAAATGTTATTTAAACATTTGATAATATAGTTTTTACACTATAGATGATAGCTCATGCTTTCTTTGCGCCCGAATTAAAACCAAACGTCAAATATGAGAAGATTCTCGCTTTTGCTACTCCTGGCAGTACTATGTTTTGGAGCTAATGTTTTTTCTCAGGAAACAACATCTGAGATCCACGGCACAGTAACAGACAATAATGGAGCCCCTTTGCCTGGCGCCACAGTAGTAGCCCTGCACACCCCCTCAGGCACAAGGTATGCCACTACATCCCGTAAAGACGGACGCTTTAATTTACCCAACCTGCGCGTTGGCGGTCCTTACACGATCACAGTTACGTATGTAGGATTTAAAAAGTCGGAACAGGAAAACGTAAACCTGTTGCTCGGTCAGGAATTCAAGGCCGATTTCTCACTCAGCGATGCTCAAAAAGAAATGAAAGAAATAGTGGTGGCAGCTTACAAACAAAATAAAGTGTTTAATACCAGCCATATCGGTAGCCAGGAAGTTATCAATCGCACACAGATTGAAAGACTCCCTACCATCAGCCGGTCATTACAAGACTTTACCAAACTTGAACCCACTTCAAATGGTTTGAACATCGGCGGCCGCAGTAACCAGTATAACAACATGACGGTTGATGGCGCCAATTTCAACAACTCATTCGGTCTTTCGTCTGTATTGGGTGGACAAACCAACTCACAACCCATCAGTCTCGATGCCATTGAGCAAATACAGGTGAACGTTTCACCCTACGATGTAACACAAGGCGGATTTACCGGTGCAGGTATCAACTCGGTAACCCGCAGCGGCACCAACAGATTCAAAGGCTCAGCGTACCTGTACACAAAAAATGAAAACACCCAGGGATATAAGGTACAAAATGCCACTGCTCCAAAAACACCTCTTACCTATAATCTGCTGGGTTTTTCAGTTGGCGGTCCTATAATTGAAAACAAATTATTCTTCTTCATTAGCGCTGAAAAAGTACGCCAGGAAGTACCCGCCACCAGTTACACGGCTTCTGATGCCAGCAATCCACCGGTAACCGGCAGCGTTTCAAAAGCAAATAAAGATTCACTGGAAGCATTGATTTCTTTGCTGAATAGTTCACCCAAGACTGGCGGCTATAATCCAGGCGCTTATCAGGGTTATAACTTCCTCACCAGGAGCGAGAAGATGACTATCAAGATTGACTGGAACATTAACAGGAACCATACCCTTACCCTTAAATACAATTACCTGAAGTCTTATGCCGATCAGTTTGCCAGCACAAGCCGGCCAAACAACGGATCGTCACTGGTAACCAGCGGTTCGGGTTCAGCTAATAACACAGCAATGCCTTTCTGGGCAGCCGGTTATGGCATCAACAACAACTTCAATATTTTCATTGCCGAGTTGAACTCCCGCTTTGGCAATTCCATGTCGAATAAATTTCAGGTAGGTTATACTGCTTTAAGGGATTTCAGGGTATCGCACTCCCCTAACGATACCATGCCATTTGTTGACATCCTCGATGGTTCAGGTAACATTTTTACCTCATTTGGCTATGAAATGTACACTTACAACAACAAGCTGAATACCGACGTGTACCAGGTATCTGACATTTTCAAAATATTTAAAGGCGCCCATGAAATTACAACCGGGTTCCAGGGATATTATAGAAAATACCAGAATGCATTTGCACCCGGTTACGCTGGTGTTTACCAGTTTAACAGCCTGAACGATTTCAGGAACAGCTTGCTGAATGGTACTGCCAATGCAAGGAACTATTATCTTCAGTATTCTGCTTTACCTGGTGGAGCTTTCCCCTGGGCGTATGCCGGTTCTACTGAATTAGGCGTATTTGCGCAAGATAAATGGCGTATGACCAGGAACCTCACGGTAACGCTGGGTTTGCGGGCTGATATGACCTTCTACAAACAACAATTCACCGACAATCCATATTTCGATGCATTAACGTTCAAGGACGGAAAGTCATATAACATTGGTAAAGGCCCGGGCAATGCCCTGATCCTTTCTCCCCGCGTTGGTGTTAACTGGGATGCCTTGGGTGATAAATCACTGCAGATCCGTGGCGGTGGCGGTATATTCTCTGGCCCACCACCATTTGTATGGATCAGCAACCAGGCCAGCAACAACGGTATTCAGTTTGGAGCAGTACAAACCAGCAACGTAGCATTTGGTTATAAGCCTTCTACCGGTGGCGCCAATACTAGCTACAGCGTAGCCCTGGTTGATAAAAACTTTAAATATCCTACTGTATTAAAGACCAACCTGGGCATTGACAAGAAATTTGCCAATGACTGGGTAGTTACTTTGGAAGGAAGCTTTTCTAAAGACATCAATTCAGTGTATTATTCCAACCTGAATTTAAAAGAAGACAATGGTTATGCTATGGAAGGAGCAGATAACAGGTACAGGTATTTTACCGGCTACCTTAATTCCACTTCTTCTACTTCCAACACGTATGCACAGTATACCAGTAACAAGTATTACTACAATAAGCCTTCTATCAGCAGCTTTACAGGCAATACCTTGCAGGACCCCGCATTGGGAACTGCTATTTTAATGAAGAATTCTAAAAAAGGATATGCCTATACCATAACAGCAAGAGTTGAGAAAACGTTCAAAAACCTGTATACCAGCCTTGCTTATACGTACATGGATGCCAGAAACGTAGCAGAAGGTGGCAGCACCGCTTCTTCATTATGGAGCGCCAGATCGGTTAGCAGCAAAAGCCCCAATACCGATAACCTGGCCTATGCAAGCTACTACCAACCGCACCGCGTGATCGCAGTTGCTTCTTACCGGTTTGAATATGCCAAATATTTTGCTACGTCAATCGGTGCTATCTTTGAAGCAGCTCCTGCTGGTGTAAGCTCTTATATTTATACAAACGACCTGAACGGTGATGGTAACACCAACGACCTGGTGTATATTCCAAGAAACCAAAGCGAGATCAATTTGATCGATGCAGGTTCTTATAGCACCTCTACACATACCGGTTCAACCACCGGTACCACTGCAGATCCCAGAACTGCTTCACAGATCTGGAACCAGTTAGATGCCTTCATCAAACAGGACAATTACCTGAATTCACACCGCGGTCAATATGCCAAGGCGAATGCGTGGGTTTTCCCCTGGTATAAAAAACTTGACCTGAATATCACGCAGGATGTTTATTTCTATACCAAAAACAAAGGTGATAATGATAAACATACCCTGCGTTTGAGCCTGGATATCATTAACGTAGGCAACTTCGTTAATAAAAACTGGGGACTGGTTAAAACGCCAACCCTCAGCAGCAACTCTTCAGGCTATCAATTGTTGACATTTGAAGGTATGGCAGCTGATAATAAAACACCTTTATTCTCATTCCCATACGCAGATGCAACCAACCAGGCTCCCCGTACCAATAGCTTTAACAATAGCACAGGTATTGGATCGCGCTGGCAAATGCAGTTCGGAATCCGTTACATGTTTAACTAAGACAATAAAGCGCAAGCAGCACAAAAAAGCCTCCCGATGCATCGGGAGGCTTTTTTTATTGGAATGCTGTAATTGATCATGAATGTTGAACTTTCTTCCGCCATCCCCATTTCAGGAACACGGGTAATGCTTTGGCCCAGGAACGAACATCATGCCTGCCATCGGGCAATTGCAGATAACGCATATCTTTTCCTTCTTTCCATCCTTTAGCCAGCAGTTCGCGCATTATATCGATAGTATCGTCGATGGAGTCGATCACTTTATTTCCATTGCGGTCTTCCGTTTCATCGAGCTCACCACACTGGAAAAAGAATTTCAGCGAGGGCTGATATTTTCCCTGCCGTATCTGGCGATGCATCAACCGGTCGTTGGCCTCATTAAAGTCTTTCTCCTTTTTATCTTTCGACCGCCACCACAAAGAACCGGAAAATACGCCCACTTTCGAAAATACCTCGGGATGGTTCCAAACAAGATCCAACGCGCTTAACCCGCCTAATGAAAAACCGGCAAATGCCATTTCATTAAAAACTAATTGATTATAACGCGCATGTATAAATGGCAATAATTCTTCCAGAATGAATTGACGGTACAAACCAGCTTTCGCGCCCCGGCCTTTGAAATCGGCACTGCTGATCATGCCATATTCAAGCATCCTTTCTTCGCCACAATGAATACCCACACACAACATCGGCTTAATAGCCTCTGTTTCCAGCAAATAGGCCAGCATTTTATCAAAGCCCATGGCTTCAATATCCTGGCCGTCGTTCAGTAATAACAGGCTGAGCTGATTATCCGCAGGAATATGGGCGGGACTGTAAAAATTGATCGTTATGGTACGTTGGAGCGCTTCAGATGGCAATTCTACCGTTTCTACCATTACTCCGGTACTGAGTTCTGTTTGCATAGCCGCCAAAATTAGGAAAATATGCAATAGTGGTAACGTTAAATGTACAGGAATTGTACGATTTGTTTATTCACGAACCTTCCGATAAATTTGGTAACCAGGTTAGTGTGGCAGGAAAATTGAATCACCCAAATGTGCTAGTATGAAAAAGATCGGTATTCTGTTCGGCCGGGAAAGAACTTTCCCGATGGCTTTTATTGAACGCGTGAACAGCCGGAACACCCCCGATATTATTGCAGAACCTGTTCATATTGACAAAGTAATACAAGGCGCCGCGGCTGAATATGATGTCATCATCGATCGCATTTCGCAGGATGTTCCTTTTTACCGGTCATTTTTAAAAAATGCAGCTATTTGCGGTACCGCCGTCATCAACAATCCTTTCTGGTGGAGCGCCGATGAAAAATTCTTCAACAACTGCCTGGCCGTACAGATCGGCGTACCCGTGCCTAAAACGGTGATCCTTCCCTCCTACGAACTGCCGGCCGAAACCAGTGCCGAATCATTCGCCAACCTGGCTTATCCGCTCGATTGGTCAACCATTTTCTCGTATGTGGGCTTTCCGGCATATATGAAACCTTTTGCCGGCGGCGGCTGGAAAAACGTTTACAAACTGCATAACAGGGAAGAATTCTTCCGCATACATAAAGAAACCGGCCAGCTGGTAATGCTGTTACAGGAAGAAATTGTTTTTGAACAATACTACCGTTGCTATTGCATTGGCGGTAAATATGTGCATATCATGCCTTATGAACCGCGTAACCCGCATCACCTGCGGTATAAATGTGATTTTACGCCATCACCCGAACTGGCTCACCAGATGCATGACATCGTATGCCGCATCAATCAATTCCTGGGGTACGATTTTAATACTGTTGAACTCGCTGTTCGCGACGGCGTTCCCTATGCCATCGATTTTTGCAACCCCGCCCCCGATGCCGACCGGCCCAGCGTAGGCGATGATAATTTTGAATGGGTGGTTGATACCGCCGCCACCTATGCTATTGAAAGAGCGCTTATGCATGATCCGGGGCGCGACAACTTAACCTGGGGTGAATTCACCAAACGAAGTGTTCACCGGATGCCGCTGGGAGAAATAAAAAATGAGGAATTAGTAACAGAGACAGGAAGAATAGATTGAACCAGATACATTTGCAAACTAAGAATCAATAAATGGCAAACATCAACTTTTCGCATTTTACGCTTGGCATTGAAGAAGAATACATGGTGCTTGACCCCGCCAGCCGCGAGCTGAAGAGTCATCAGCAAAAGATCGTGACCGAAGGCCAAAAGGTAATTAAAGACAAGGTGAAAGCCGAAATGCACCAGGCCGTAGTGGAAGTGGGAACCGATGTTTGCCGTAATGTTGACGAAGCCCATAAAGATGTAAGCAACCTGCGCCGCACCATTTCCCATATTGCCGGTGATCTTGGCTTTTGGGTAGGGGCTTCAGGCACCCATCCGTTCAGTCATTGGGAAAGCCAGCTTATAACCGATCATGCCCGGTATAAGGAAATACTGGATGTATTGCAGGATGCGGCACGCAGCAACCTCATCTTCGGCTTACATGTACATGTGGGCATGGAAAGCCGGGAAATGGCCAATCACATCGCCAATTCAACCCGGTACTTCTTACCCCATATTTATGCACTCAGCACCAATTCACCCTTCTGGGAAGGCAGAAATACCGGTTACAAATCGTACCGCACCAAAGTATTCGACAAGTTCCCCCGCACTGGCATACCCGAAACTTTCGATACCATCGAGGACTATGATAATTTTGTAAAGCTGCTGGTAAAAACGAATTGCATCGACAATGCCAAAAAGATATGGTGGGACCTTCGCGTGCATCCATTTTTCAACACGGTAGAATTCAGGATCTGTGATGTTCCTTTAACGGTGCAGGAAACCATTACTATTGCCGCGTTGTTCCAGGGTGTATGCGCCAAAATATATAAACTCCGGTTACAGAACCTGAACTTCATTCAATACTCACGCGCCCTCATAAACGAAAATAAATGGCGGGCCAGCCGCTATGGCATCGACGGTTTACTCATTGATTTTGGAAAAGAAGAAGAGATCAATACCCGGGTGCTGATCTACGAGCTGCTCGATTTTGTGGATGACGTGGTTGATGAGCTGGGCAGCCGCCATGCCATTAACTATATCACCAAATTAATGGAAGAAGGCACCGGGGCCGACCGCCAGCTAAAAGTATTTCAGCAAACAGGCAGCCTCGTACACGTGGTTGATTACATCCACAGCCAGTTCCTGGCGGGGATATAGTTGCCAGTTACCGGGTACCAGATACCTGGACTTGAAATTCGATCACTCTGCATATAACCGGGTTCTCCAAATTTTTTGCCAGGTAACGGGGAACTGGTAACTGGTAACAGCATCAGATATTAACATTTACCATAACATATCAACGGTCGTTATTGTCGCTTCCGGCGCTTATTGCCCTGATAGTACAATATTTACTCACATTTGACCGTTATAGCCACCAATCCCGTCCCTACGCTCACTGTAAATTCCCGAAATAAAATACCTTTGGTTAAATCTGTTCCGGTATGAAAAAATATCTGGTTAATGGCTGGCCTGTGCTGCTATTGCTGATCTTCGTAGCGTCGTGTGGTAAGGAAAAAAGTGTAGAGGAAGATCAGGGGCAATACTTTCTCAAATGCAAGATAGGCGGCGTCGACAAAACCTTTAATGTGAATGCAGCTGCAGCCAAGTCAGACCTGGGTGGCGGCATTACAAGTTATTCCGTTTTTGGAAAAGCAGTAGCTGATGCCAGCAATTATGAAAGCATGGGTTTTACCATCCAGCTCTCCATCCCTTTTAACACAGGCACTTACAAGGAAACGGACCCCACTACTGATTACTTCCTGGCAGGTATTTACAATCCCAACACAACAGAGGCCACCAAGATCTTTGCCAGTGGGTATGATGATACCAATCCGTTCCAGATCACCTTTACAGAGATCACGGCCACTACGTTAAGCGGTACTTTTAAAGGAAAACTGTTTATCAATAGTACTGATCCGAATAGTGATTCTGCCATTATCTCAAATGGACAGTTCAAAGTAAAGCTCCAAAAGTAGTGACTGGTGAATGCCCGTCCGACCGGTCATCCGGGCGGGGTCAATGGTGAGTGGTGAATAATTCCCGGTTCATGAATCCCGCTTCCTGTTTTCTACCTCCTGTTTCCTTTGATTTCCTTCTATCCAACGTCCCCAATATTCCAATATGTAAACTTAATAATGAACAACACGGCTACCCGTGCTCTTCATTACCGGGTAAGGCTGTTGTATTGTCTTTCAGGCCCACGCCCGAAAGTTGAAGGCGTAACGATTCTCTGATAAGCGAGCATATCTTTTCCGCAGCAGCGGTGTAATTCAATCCTTCGGGCCGGATGTTCGAGATGCAATTGCGCGACTCATCAGTTAATCCCGGTACAGGCTGATAAGTGAGGTAAACGCCTAAACTATCGGGAGAACTCAATCCCGGCCGCTCCCCTATTAACACCGCCACCAGCCTGGCGCGTAACAGACTGCCGCATTCATCGCCAATGGCCACTCTTCCTTCCTGTACCAAACAAATGGGAGCAAGGGACAGGCCATACTTTTCAAAAAGGGGTAATAATAATTTCAGTACCGGAATCGCGTGGTTATTTATAGCGGTGGCCGATAAACCATCGGCCAGCACCAAACAAATATCATAACTGGTACTGTTAAATGATTTCAGTTCGTCGGCAGCTTTTGCCAGCAGGCGTCTGCCTCTGTGAGGATACTGCAGGTATTCGCTACGGCCGGCAGCCTGGGTATGCAAAACAAATACGGCCTGCTGCAATGATCGTAATTCCTGCAACAGGCGCTGCTGATCAAATACAGCATACACCGCATCGCGGGCATTGGCATGCGCCAGCCTGAATTGCAGCATGGCCTGCAATGGTTCGGCGGTACCGGTTCTTCCCAATGCAATTCTTGCTGCAGTAAATTCTTTTAATGCAGCCCACGGGTCTGTTTGTACTATTGGTTTTTGAATCTCCTTCACAAGTTTTTCAGTCTTTTAGTTTTTCAGTTAAACTCTCGAACACTTATGAACTTAAACTAACGAACTCAATAACGTATAAACTTATAAACTTACTGATTGATCAATTGCAACAACTTATGCTTCTCTTCAACCGGCAATAAAGTTCCTCCCTCATTCATGATCCCCTGTTTTACCAGCCATTGCTCAAACTCCGGCGCCGGCTTTAAGCCCAACACCTTGCGCACATACAGCGCATCGTGAAAAGAAGTACTCTGATAATTCAGCATAATATCATCTGCACCGGGAATGCCCATGATGTAATTGCAGCCCGCAACGCCCAACAGCGTAAGCAGGTTATCCATATCGTCCTGGTCGGCTTCGGCATGATTGGTATAACATACATCAACACCCATGGGCAGGCCCAGCAGCTTGCCGCAAAAATGGTCTTCCAGCGCTGCGCGAATGATCTGTTTTCCATCGAATAAATATTCCGGACCAATAAACCCAACCACGGTATTCACCAGTAAGGGAGAGAATTTTCGGGCCACCGCATAGGCCCGGGCCTCACAGGTTTGCTGATCGACCCCTTCATGGGCGTTGGCAGAAAGAGAGCTCCCCTGCCCCGTTTCAAAATACATTACATTATTGCCCAGGGAGCCGCGTTGTAACGACAAAACCGCCTCCCAGGCTTCCTGCAGCAATGCCAGGTTTATCCCAAAACTCTTATTGGTTTTCTCTGTACCGCCAATGGATTGAAACACCAGATCGAGCGGCGCTTTTTGCTGCACCAATTGTAAGGAAGTAGTTACATGGCTTAAAATGCAACTTTGCGTGGGTATCTTAAACCGCTCAATGATGGCATCGAGCATGTGCAAAAGCGTTAGTACATGTGCGGGGGAATCAGTAGCCGGGTTAATGCCGATCACTGCATCGCCACTGCCATACAATAATCCGTCAACTATACTGGCGGCAATTCCTTTTGGATCATCTGTGGGGTGATTGGGTTGCAACCGTACCGATAACCGGCCTTTTAACCCAAGCGTATTGCGAAAGCGGGTAATCACTTCACATTTCCGGGCCACACTGATGAGGTCCTGGTTGCGCATCAGCTTTGAAACGGCAGCTACCATTTCAGGTGTTACACCCGGCGCCAGCTTGCGCAGCGTTACCGTGTCGGCCTCATCGCTCAGCAACCAGTCGCGGAACTGCCCGGTGGTGAAATGGGCTACCGGTGCAAAGGCGGCCGCATCGTGTGAATCAATGATCAGCCGGGTAACTTCATCCTGTTCGTAGGGGATAACCGGTTCCAGCAAAAAATTCCTGAGCGGTACATCAGCGAGCGCCAATTGCGCCGCCACCCGCTCTTTATAATCGGCCGCTGCCAGCCCGGCCAATGCATCGCCCGAACGAAAGGGGCTTGCTTTGGCCAGCAGGGTGGTCAGTGTATCGAAGGTGTAAGTATGATGTTGTATGGTATAGCGATAAGCCATAAATCATGAATGATCATTGATGAGTCTTCCTGCGAAATGCCATAAACAGTGCAGCCAGTACAAGCAATGCACCAAAGAAATAAATACTCAACTTCGGATTGTACCAGATAATAGCGATGAGGCAAACAACCGCCAGTACCAGGGCCGTCCATGGAAACCATGGATACAAAGGTACTTTGAATGGACGTTCCATGTTGGGGTGTGTGCGCCGCAAAACCAGTAAACTGATCATGCTTACGATATATAACATCAATGCCCCCAGGGCGCTCAGGGTAATGGCATCATTCGTATTACCAAAACGCACCACAATAATCCCGATGCCACCGCCAACCAGCAGTGCTATATGGGGCGTTCTAAAACGCTTGTTTACAGTAGCCAGTACCGCAGGTAAATAACCACTTCGGGCCATGGCATACAACTGCCGCGAGTAACTGATAATGATACCATGGAAGGAAGCGATCAAACCAAATAATCCGATGCCCGCAAACACCTTCGTCCAGCCATTTTGTTTTCCCAGCACAATGCTGATCGCCTCTGGTAAAGGATAATCAATAGAAGCCAGCTTATGCCAGTCGGTAACCCCACCGGTAAAGAACATGACGCCCAGGGCCAGCAACACCAACGTTACAATGCCATAAATATAACCACGCGGAATGGTGCGTTGCGGATCTTTCACTTCTTCGGCCACCATGGCCACCCCTTCAATGGCCAGGTAAAACCAGATGGCAAATGGCAAAGCGGCAAAAACGCCACCCCAGCCAAAGGGCATGGCATCCTGTTTAAAATTCTGCCAACGAAAACCGGGCGCCACTATTCCCATAAACAATAACAACTCTGCAACAGCCAGCAAGGTGACCACGAGCGAGAAGAGGGCCGATTCTTTGATATCCAGAAAATTGATAAGGGTGAATACCACAAAACAACCTATGGCCACCGGAATAACGCCCAGTGATGGATACAAAAAATGTACATAACTGCCGAGCGCAAAAGCAACAGCCGGCGGCGCCAGTAAAAATTCTACCAGGGTGGCATAACCGGCAACCAGTGCACCCAGCGGCCCTAATGCTTTATGCGCATAGGCAAAGGGGCCACCGGCCTGTGGTATGGCAGCCGTTAATTCGGTATAACTAAAAATAAATGTTATGTAAAAGATGGTGACGAGTACGGTAGCGATCAAAAAGCCACCTGTTCCGGCTACCTTCCAACCCAGGTTCCAGCCAAAATATTCGCCGCTGATAACCAGGCCCACCGCCAGCGCCCATAAGTGCACGGGTCTTAAAACTTTATTTAATGAAGGGTTGCTATGCATGCAATTAGTTTTTAATAAATGGTGCGGATCGGTTCGATCGCCTGATTTCCGCGATTTTTCAGTTGTACCTACTACTTACAGCAACCGTTGGCTATTTATGCCGCTTAAATTATGACAAACTATTTAAAAACTACGGATTGCGGCGAAAAAAGAATTTATCATGAAGACCGTCAGGCACTTATGTGCTTTCACCCGAAAACGTGACTATGGTCAATTTGTGCAAAAACGCGGGGACTACCCAATAAATATCAAAAATTAGTCATTAGATTCGCTGCCCATTATATGGTACATATTAGTGCCTTTTTACTTTTCTAAACTTATTAATTATGAGACTGCTACTGTACATTTCTTCATTCATAGCTATTACATTGGTAAGTTTTACCGGTATGCAACAAAAACAACGTATTGTTTTCTTTGGAGATTCCATTACCCAGGCCGGGGTTGCACCTAACGGCTATATAACGGTGTTAGGCAACCTGATTGCACAAAAAGGATTAAAGGACCAATATGACCTGGTAGGCGCCGGCATCAGCGGCAATAAAGTGACCGATCTGTATTTGCGCCTGGAAGATGATGTGCTGGCAAAAGACCCCAACACGGTGGTGATCTGGATTGGCGTAAATGACGTTTGGCACAAGAAAGGCGGCACCGGTACCGATGCGCCCAAATTTGAGCAATTCTATAATGCCATCATCAAAAAACTGCAGGCAAAAAATATAAAGGTGGTTATGTGCACACCGGCAGCCATTGGTGAAAAAACCGATTTCTCCAATGAACTCGACGGCGATCTGAACAAATATGCCAATATCGTTCGCAGCATTGCCACTAAAAATAATTGCCCACTGGTTGATCTGCGCAAAGCTTTCCTGGCCTATAACCTGGCCAATAATGCACAGAACCAGGACAGAGGCATCCTTACTTCAGATGGCGTTCACCTCAACGACAAGGGCAATATGCTGGTGGCAGATGAAATGATGAAAACACTGGTGAAATAATCAGGCTGTAACATTTCCAGGGTTATATTGTTTTATGCTGTGAAATGCTTTCAAATTTTTGTATAGACTGGCATCTGTGCGGTCTATATATTATTTTTGCAGTATACTATGAATAAACCAACAACCATACGGGTGGCCCTTCTTGACTTGTATGAAGGGCAGGTAAATGAGGGAATGCGATGCATCCGCGAAATTTTGCAGCAGTATAGTAATGCCCATGGTTTACATCTCGTATGTACCGAATTTGATGTGCGGCTTAAGTGCCAGTTGCCTGATTTACACCACGATATATATATTTCTTCCGGCGGCCCCGGTTCGCCGCTGATCAGTGGCCACGAGTGGGAACGCTTGTATTTTGAATGGGTGCATGAGCTGGAACAATATAACCTGCGCGGAGATGGTCCCAAAAAACATGTGTATTTTATTTGTCACTCCTTTCAGCTGGCGGTTCAGTATTTTAAAGTAGCCACTGTAACCAAACGCAAATCCACCGCTTTTGGCGTTTTTCCCATTCACATGATGGAAGGCGGAAAAGAGGAACCTATTTTTACCGGATTACAGGATCCCTTTTATGCAGTAGACAGCCGCAATTACCAGGTAGTAGAACCTTCCCCCGAACAATTGCAGCAAACAGGCGCTTCCATACTCGCATTAGAAAAAGAACGGCCGCACGTACCGTTGGAGCGGGCCATCATGGGCATCCGGTTCAACGACTATATGGTGGGCACGCAATTTCATCCTGAGGCCGATGCGCCGGGGATGAGCCGTTACCTGCAACGGGACGACAAGAAGCAGATGGTAATCAAAAATCATGGGTTCGAGAAATGGCAATCCATGATAGAACAGCTTAATGACCCGGATAAGATCTTATATACATATTCTCATATTCTTCCGAACTTTCTTAATATAGCTATTGAATCCTCTCAAAAAGTAGGAAGCCTGTAACGTGAATGGTGAATGGTCAATGAAGAAGCTGTTCCAGGTTTCAGGTTGCAAGTTACAAGAGCCATGTAACCTGAATCTTGAAACTTGTAACCTGCATTTCCAGGTAACTGGCAATCGGTAACCAGTAACTAATTCGTACCTTTCGTTTAAATTGTATCAGCATGGTTCCCGGTTTACGGAAAGCGTATAATGAATCTTTCACCGATAAGCAGTACGAAGCATTTTTAAAAGACCTCAACAGTAAATACCCCGGCGCCATTCAATTCAGGTTAGCAGAAACACCAGTATTTGTCGATAAACAATTTGCCGGTCAAATGATCGAGGCCTGTGAGCATATCATTGATGTGATCACTGATCCTTCATTTAAACAATATACCGAACCGGCCATTCCACCCGGCGAACATGTTCCCAATGAAAGCGATCACTGCGAGCTGCTCTGTTTCGATTTTGGTGTTTGCCTGAACGACGAACAACAACCTGAACCCCGGTTGATTGAAATGCAGGGCTTCCCTACCCTCTTTGGCTTTCAGGTATTTTACCCCGATCTGCTCCGGAAATATTTTCCTGTTCCGGAAAACTACAGCCAGTACATGAATGGTCATACCCGCGAAACGTATTTGCAGCTGTTAAAAGAAGTGATCACCGGTGATGTGCCGGTTGAGAATACCATTCTGCTCGAAATAAAACCACACGAACAAAAAACCCGCATCGATTTTTATTGCACGCAGGATTACCTGGGCATACAACCGGTTTGTATTACCGAATTGATTCAGGAAGGAAAAGACCTGTACTATATGCGCGATGGCAAAAAAACGGCCATAAAGCGTATCTACAACCGCGTTATATTCGATGAGCTGCGTGCAAAGAAAGATACGCTGGGCCATTTTACCGATATTACCCAGGAGCTGAATGTACAATGGGTGCCCCATCCCAACTGGTTTTACCGCATCAGCAAGTATACCCTGCCATTCCTTCATCATCCGTACATACCGGCTACCTATTTTCTGAATGAAATAAAACAAATACCTGCCGACCTGGAGAACTATGTCTTAAAACCTTTATTCTCCTTTGCCGGACAGGGCGTGGTGATCGATGTAACGCCGGCCGACATTGAGAAAATAGACGACCCGCAAAACTGGATCTTACAACGTAAAGTGCAATATGCCGATATCATTGAAACGCCCGACGTTCCCGCCAAGGCAGAGATCAGGATCATGTATGTATGGAAAAAGGGTTGGGAGCGGCCGCAACCTGTCATTAACCTCGCCCGTTTAAGCAAAGGCAAAATGATAGGCGTGTCGTATAACAAGGATAAACAATGGGTGGGCGGCAGCGTCGCTTTTATTGAACGCTAATTCATTTACATAAAAACCTCATTATGCAACATCTTAATGACGTAAAAGGCAAAGTGATAGTACCGGGTTTATACGGCCGCTTTGTACATGGCGATACCATGACCCTGTCGTTTGTAGATATTGAACCCGGTGCACAGTTACCCGAACACAGCCATCCGCATGAACAGATCACGTTTATCATGGAAGGAGAACTGGAAATGGTTATCGGCGGTGAAAAAATGTTGCTGACACCCGGCATGGTGCATGTGATCCCCGGCAATGTTCCGCATAGTGCTTATGCGCGTACCGCGGTTAAAGTACTGGATGCCTTTTCGCCGGTACGGGAAGATTACAGAGTTTAAAGTTTACAGTCCACGGTTTCGACAGGTACCCCAATTGCTTATTACCCCTGAGCGCAGCGAAGGCTTAACTTTGAACTGTAAACTTTAAACTGTCAACTATTCTTCTTCCGCCGTATTCTTCATTTTACCCAATACCGCATACGCATTTTTAGTGACCACCTGCATACCCGAAAGCTCCGTGCTGGTTGAACTAACGGCTACGCGCTTATTTTCCCGGATACCTGTTTCCACAGCCACCAGCTGAAACTTGTTCTCCCCTGTAGCCTGTACAATGTATTCCTTATTGCCATACCGCACTACGGCCTCTTCGGGCACCGTAAGCGCGGGTACATTTTCAATATGGATCGATCCGTTCAGGAACATACCGGGCAACAGGTTCCTGGGCCTTGTCTTGAAATGGCAATGAATGGTACCGCTGCGGTTAACATCCACATTACGGGTAACCAGTATCACTTCACAATCGTATTCCTTACCGGGCTCATCAACAAACGATACCTTCACCAGTTGCTCCACCTTTATCTTCGACAGGTCTTTTTCAAAAACGGTGAGGGCCGCATGAATATCATCGGGATTAATGAGCTCAAACAACACATCGGTAGCATTCACAAACTTGCCGATGTTTACATTTACTTTCGACACAAAACCATTGATGGGCGAATAAACCGGTACGCTGCGCGAAATGTTATTCTCATTCAAAGAGGCGGGGTTAATATTTATCAACCGCAGTTTCTCCCCAAAGCCTTTTACCAACACTTTCTGCGCCGCAAAATCGGCCTGCACCTGTTGAAAGGTTTTGGCGGCGCTTACCTGTTGCTCACTTAATTCTTTTTGCCGGTCATACTCCTGCTGCAGAAAATGCAACCGGGCCTGGGCCATCAGGTAATCCTGTTGTAATTGCACCAGCCCCTGGTCTTCAATGGTACCAATGACCTCTCCCCTGCTCACATGCATACCGGGCAACAGGTTTGTATGTTTCAGATATCCCCCCAGCGGGAAGCTCACCGATACAATATTCTGCGGCGGTACATCTACAACCCCGTTCACTTTTAATACGGAGTTCATGTTTTGCGATTGTATGGCCCCGGTCTCAATACCGGCATTTTTTATTTGTGCTTCCGTTAAGCTTACGGCATTCTCATCGGTTGCCTTTTCCGGCGCTGCGGCTTTCTCTTCTGTTGAGGAGGAGCAGGAAGCTGATAAAAACAAAACAATACTATATATAAACAAATTCTTCATATCGGGGATCATTTTCCGGTTAAATATTCCAGTTCAATAATGGTGTTGTTCAGGGCATGTACAGCCTGTAAATAGCCGAGCTCTATGTTCACGGCATTATTCATTTGCAGGGTCCACTCAACATAGCTTACATCACCTTTTTCAAAACCCAGCCGCGCATTACGGGTAATTAAGGCAGCCTGTTGCAGTCCGCTTGTTTCGTAATACCGTACCTGCTCAGTATATTTTTTATAGGATTCGTTCAATTGCTGCCATTGATTGTTCAGGTACTGGCTGGTGGCCGATACTTCCATTTTGGCCGTTTCTTCCTGTACCTGGTTTGCCCTGATGCGGGCCTTCACAGCTTTGTTGAACAGGGGCACTGCAACCGCCATCTGGTAAATATGAAAACGGTTACCTGCATCGTAATATTTCTGCGTAACACCATCTGGTGACTGATAACCTATAATAGATTGATTGCTGTACCCCACCATAAATTCCGGCGACAGCCGGGCCTTTTCTATATTGGTTTGCGCAGCGTTCACCTTTGCCCGTTCCTGTTGTAATTGTACTGCGGGGTGGCCGGCGATTGCCATGGTATCGGTAATTACTGCAGATCCTTTTTTCAGGGCCTCATAAGCGGGTAACAGGTTCTCATTCGTATTAAGCAACCATTGCAATTGTTGCTGCTCAATACGCAGATCGGCCTTTACCTGTTCCTGTTGCAATTTCAATTGTTGTATCTGGGTTTCGGCATTGCTTTTTTCGAGCATGGTGCTTTCGCCTGTTTTCAGGCGCAAGGTAGCAGCTTCCAGAAAGCGGCTGTAAACTGAATCGAGGCGCATCAACAAATGTTGCCGCTCAAGCAGGTCAACCATATTATAAAAAACGGTCTTTACGGCTTTATGCAATTCCTGTTGCTTCAGCGCCACCTGTTTGGTTGCCACCTGTTCCTGGGCCTGGTACAGTTCTTTCTGCCGCCGGTATACCACCGGCAATTCAAACGACTGGTTAATATAAAACCGGGTATCGTTTTTCATACTGTTGATATTACCATATTCGCCGCCGATCTGCGTGCGTGGCAATTCGCTAGTGGCGCTTTGCAATTGCGTCCAGTAGCCAATGCCTTTCCGGCTCGCCTGTAACGACAGGTTACCGGTATTGGCCTGTTGCAACATTTGCTCCAACGGCATGGAACGGCTGGCAGTTGTTTGTGAAAGCACGGGCTGGCATAACCCCAGCAGCAGGATCATGGCAGCCAGTTTTGGCGCTGGCCCTTTGGGCACCCGTTTTTCGAACCACATATACAGCACAGGCAATACAACCAGAGTAAGGAATGTGGCAGTAAGCAGTCCGCCAATAACAACGGTCGCCAACGGCCGTTGTACTTCAGCCCCGGCCCCGCGGCTCAATGCCATGGGTAAAAAGCCAAGTGAAGCAACGGATGCAGTCATTAACACCGGCCGCAACCGAATGCGTGTTCCTTCCATAATAATTTGTTTAATATCGTGTATACCCTGGTGCTTTAACCGGGTGAATTCGGCGATCAATACAATTCCATTCAATACTGCCACGCCAAATAAGGCAATAAAGCCAATGCCTGCTGAAATACTGAAGGGCATGCCCCGCATCCACAGGAACAGGATACCGCCAATGGCCGATAATGGAATGGCAGAAAAAATAAGCAGTCCATATTTTATTTTACCGAATGCGAAATACAACATTACCAGTATCAGCAATAAGGCAACTGGTACGGCAATGGCCAAGCGCTGCCGCGCTTCGGTTAAATTCTCGAACTGGCCGCCGTAATCGATGTAATAACCGGCGGGCAAATGCACCTGTTGTTTTATTTTTTTGTCGAGCTCCTGTACAATACTTTCCACATCGCGCCCCCGTACATTGAAACCAGCCACGATCCTTCGTTTGGCATCTTCACGTTGTATTTGGTTGGGTCCTTCCTGTATACTAACAGTGGCTACCTGGCTCAATGGTACCTGGGCGCCATTGGGGGTGGGCACTAACAGGTTCTGTACATCGGTTACATCCTGGCGTTGGGTATTCTCTAACCGTACAACCAGGTCAAAACGCCGTTCCCCTTCATAAACCAGTCCGGCGCTTTGCCCCGCAAAAGCCGTGTTCACCACGCGGTTGAGGTCTTCAATATTCAATCCGTAATGGGCAATGGCATTCCGGTTGTACCTGATCAGGATCTGCGGAATACCGGTAACGGTTTCTACATACAGATCGCTTGTTCCTTTAACAGTATTTATAATAGACCCGATCTTGTTGGCATATTGCGCCAGCGTGTCAAGGTCTTCACCAAAAATCTTACACACCACATCCTGCCGCGCACCGCTGATGAGTTCATTGAACCGCATTTGTACCGGGAACTGAAAACCGAATGTAGCGCCGGGAATATCTTCCAGGGCTACACGCATTTTTTGGGCCAGCTCATCAAATGTGCGGGCGCTTGTCCACTCCTTCTTATCTTTCAAGATGACCATCAGATCACTGGCTTCAATAGGCATGGGGTCGGTAGGTATTTCACTGCTGCCGTTCTTGCCTACTACCTTTATCACTTCAGGGAAACGGCTTTTTAAGATATGGGCTGCCCTTGTAAGGGTGTTCACTGAGGTACTGATATTACTTCCTGTAAGCACCCGGGTTTCAACAGCAAAATCTCCTTCTTCCAGCTGCGGAATAAACTCGCCGCCCAACCGGGAAAAGATCACCAGGCTGAGCCCAAAGAACAGGATACTTGCAGCTACTATGGTTTTGGGGAAATGCAACAGTTTTTCCAGCCCGCGCTGATATATTTTCTCTAACCGCCGCATCATGCGGTCGCTGAAGCTTTCGGTATGCGATAATTTTTTACTGAGGAACAGCGAGGTCATCATGGGCACATAGGTGAATGACAGCAGGAATGCGCCCAGCAAGGCAAAGGTTACCGTTTGCGCCATAGGGCGGAACATTTTTCCTTCAATACCCTGTAAAGAATAAATAGGCAGGTAAACAACGAGGATAATGATCTGTCCAAAAATGGCGGCATTCATCATGCGGGAAGCGCTTTGCTGTACTTCTTCATCCATGCTGCTTTGGTTCAACCGGTTCACGCCCGTAAAATGCCGGGAATGGCTTAACCGGTGCATCACGGCTTCCACAATGATCACGGCCCCATCAACGATCAATCCAAAATCAATAGCGCCAAGGCTCATAAGGTTACCGCTTACGCCAAACGCATTCATCAGAATGATGGCAAACAACATCGATAAAGGAATGACAGATGCCACTACCAGCCCCGCCCGCAGGTTACCCAAAAACACAACCAGCACAAACACCACGATCAGGGCGCCTTCAATCAAATTGGTCTCTACCGTTCCAATGGCGTGGTTCACCATTTTGGTGCGGTCGAGGAACGGTTCTACCACTACCCCTTCGGGCAGGGTTTGTTGTATTTGCTTTATTCTTTCCTTTATCCGTTTTATGACGGCCGACGAGTTCTCA
Source organism: Niastella vici (assembly GCF_002077945.1). GTDB lineage: Bacteria > Bacteroidota > Bacteroidia > Chitinophagales > Chitinophagaceae > Niastella > Niastella vici. Next base: position 69,546 of record NZ_LVYD01000051.1, on the reverse strand, counting down.
CCTTTCAACATCATTACAATGGCGCCGGCTACCTCGCCTTTATCATTATACGTCATGGCCCCGTAGCGGGTAGCGCTGCCCAGTTGTATGGTGGCTACATCGCGCATGAGCACCGGTATACCGGCATCGATCTGTTTTACTACTATATTGCCAATATCCTGTTCATTGGTGATCAGTCCTTCGCTGCGGATGAATAATACGGCCGGACCTTTTTCAATATAGGCGCCACCCGTATTCTGATTATTTTTTTCCAGGGCATTGAATACATCATCGATCGTGAGGTTATACGATTTCAACCGCGATGTGTTCACAGCTATTTCATATTGCTTCAGCAGCCCGCCAAAACTGGAAACATCGGCCACACCGGGTGTGCCCAGCAATTGCCGGCGAATGATCCAGTCCTGGATCGTTCGTAACTGCATGGCATCGTATTGCTGCTCATAGCCTTTTTTTGCACGCACCACATACTGGTAAATTTCACCAAGGCCTGTGGTAATTGGCGCCATTTCGGGTTTACCCAATTGTGTGGGTATCTGGTTCTGCACCTGCTGCAGCCGTTCAGCAATTTGCTGCCGGGCCCAGTATACATCGACATTGTCTTCAAAAACAATGGTCACTACCGATAAACCAAAACGGGAAAAACTCCTGATCTTCTTGAGACCGGGTATGGTACTGTTTGCCTGTTCAATAGGAAAAGTGATCAACCGTTCTACATCGGGTGCGCCCAGCGATGGGGATATAGTGATCACCTGTACCTGGTTATCGGTAATATCGGGCACGGCATCAATGGGTAGCCGGGTTACGGAATAACCGCCCCAAATGATAAGCGCCAGTATAAATAAACCGATTATCAGTTTATTCTTGATAGAAAAACGAATGATAGATTGGATCATGAAATACTTTTTGTACAGGTAAAGGCACACTACAACAAACAGCAATTACATCGTATACAGTAGTTGCCTGCATACGCCCATGGTTTGTTGTACAATGTACTTTGCCTGATTCGGTATCAATACACGATAAACAAATAGTGATGCTGCTTATAGCGCATTCACTTTTTTGCCTACAATAAAATGGTTATGGCTCAGGCGCAACGGGGTGGCTGAAAAATATCGGCTACTGCGAGCAGGGAGTGATTATCTTCATTGTGCAGAATAAACTCGTTCTTTGCTTCTATACTGCGTACCGGCAATTCAATAACTGCATTTACCGGGCACTCGCAACAAATGGTGGTATTGGCTACGCAGCAATCGGTATGGCGAAAAGGCAACTGGTTATCGCGTTGATAATCCTCGTCCTTTACATACTGATGAATGTAATGTAAGTTCAGGAAAGAAAGCAGGGAGATGGATGGGTCCTGATGCCGGTGCTCAATAAAATGTTGTATCAATACGGGCATTCGCAGAAACTGGTGCAGTTCTGAGAACGACAGCATATAAATACTTACAAAAAATATGGCTACGGCCTTTTTCACGGGTCAAATGTACAAAACAGCCGGTCAAATAAAAGGATAATAATTATTTTTTAACCTGTGTTAAGACCAGGGCCCAATAATATGGAATATTATCTTTATGCCGCCATCAAGGCCCATTTATGTTATTACACCGTCCTTTTCCTTTAGATGCGCCCTCGCGCCAGGCGTTCCGGTATACTTTTTATGCCGCGTTGTGTGTATTTTTGATCCTGTTCCTGTTACAGCCTTTTGGCATTAATGAGCTAAGCCTTTCCGCCCGCATCTTACAGGCTTCCTTATACGCGCTGGTCACTTTTGTTCTTGCCACCCTGAATACTTTTATGCTGCCCTGGCTTTTGCCGGCTGTTTACCGCGAAGAAAAATGGACGGTTGGCAAAGAGTTGGTGCATATGTGCTGGCAACTGGTGGTTATTGCATTTGGTAACTGGTTGCTGAACCACTGGCTGTCGGGAACAACTTTGTCGTGGTATATGCTGATCCGTTTTTTATGGTGGACGTTGATAGTGGGCATCTTCACGCTGTGGCTGAATATCTTATTGAAACAACAACGCCTGTTAAAAAAATACAAGGCCGGCGCTTCGCAACTGGATAAACAATTGCACCAGGCAGAAAGCCCGGCTCCGGTACTGTTGAACCAGCAAGAGAACATCGTATTTACCAGTGAGAACGGGAAAGAACAGTTTATGGTAGCCCCCGGCGATATCCGGTATATTACTTCGGCGGATAATTATGTGCAGATCCATTTTTTAAAAGAAAACGAACCCGCTACGTATCTTTTGCGCAGCACCCTGCGAAAAGTAGAAGAAATGCTGGCCCCCTTCCCCCAATTTTTCCGCTGCCACCGCGCGTTTATTGTGAATTTGAGTGCCGTAGCGCATGTAAGCGGCAATGCGCAGGGGTATAAACTGCATTTAAAAGATGGGGCGGAACCGGTGCCGGTTTCGCGGAATTTGAATTCAAAACTCTCCGAACAAACCCTTTTGCTCAGCATGGGATAAGTCAATTCTTTACCTCTTGTTTACCTCCTGGTTACCCCGGCGTTTCGCAATTAGTTGATTTCCAACATCAGCAAAATCATTTCTTTACCCCCTGGTTTCCTCCTGGTTACCTCCTGCTTAGGTAGTCCTCTCTTTTTTGTTACCCCCTGGTGACCTCCCCTTTTCCTTTTCATTACCCCCGGGTTGGCTTTTCTTCTCCCTTCTTCAGGTACCCTTTATGTTAGGGTAATATTGCCTTTACCTTTTCATTTCCATTTTATTACCTAAAGGGTAACCAAAAGGTTAACCTGATATTACCACAATACGACCACAACCAAACCACAACCTAACCGAAGTACAGCTGCCTGACCTCACAAATGATTGCCGGTTTGAAAACTCCCCCTTCAGGAGGCTGTGTGGCCTGCATTCTGTCCCAAACCCGCGCATTTCATCCCTTGCATTTGGAAAACGCCCTGATATACAGGCATTTTTGTGAAGGCAACCAACTCATTGCCAAAATCAAAAAAAGCCATCAGATATGACCATCGCATTAAAAATTATGCTCATCCTGCACATCATCAGTGGATTTACTGCATTATCTACCGGACTTCTTTCCATGCTCAATAAAAAAGGCGCCCCGCGTCACCGCCTTACCGGGAAGATCTTCTTTTTTGGGATGACCGGTGTTTTTATAACAGCCACCTTCATTTCAATAGTCAAGAACATTCCATTCCTGTTTATGGTAGGCTTTTTCAGCTATTACCTCGCCAGCTCGGGCTACCGGGCTTTGTACCTCAAAAAACTGCATCTGCAACAGCAACCTGCCGGGCTCGACTGGTTCATAAGCGGTACCGGTATGCTGGCCGGACTGGCCCTGGTAATCTTCAGTTATTTCTGGTTTACACAGCGGGGTATGTGGGGAACTGTTCCGCTCAGCTTCGGCATCTTTTGCTTTATCAGCGGCTTAAAGGACATTCGCCGTTTTTACAGGCGGCCGGCCGAAAAACAGCATTGGTTCTTCACCCATGGCAGCCGGATGGGCGGGGCTTTTGCCGCCACCGTTACCGCATTTATTGTGGTGAACGTGAAAATGGGTTCATTAAGCTGGCTGTTATGGATATTACCCGGTGTAGGCATCGGGTTTTGGACCAGCAGGATCTTATCGCATTACCGCAACCTGTTCAAAGGAAAGAAAGCCACCGTGCAGGCAGCACCCGCAGGCAGCCATTAATTCACAAAGCTCCAGAAGATACCTACCCGAATTTGCATACCGGGATAAGGATAATCAATAGTGGGAACATTATTCTTTGTAAAGCCACCCTGTGATGGGTTCAGCGCGTTCAGGTTTTCGGCCCGTACATAAGCGCTAAAGCTTTTAATACGGAAATGCAGGTAAGCGCTTAAATCGGGCCTTGCCAGCTTTACGGTGGTCTCATTCTGGTAAAAGTACTGCCCTATAAGGGGTGAATATTGCGGCGCTTTATAAGAAGTGAAATAACGCATTTCGGCGCCAAAGCTGATGCGCAGGTTCTTAAAGCCAAGGGTGCCATCATAGCCTACCTGGTTGCGGGTGGTAAGCAGGGGCAGGTTCACCGGACCATCACCTATACGTTGCTGTAATACCACCCAGGTTTTCCAGTTCCAGCTGCCGCCAATGCGGAAGATCTTTTCGGCCGATACCTGCAACACATTGAACAGCGTGGTAGCCTGCTCAACATGCATGTAATTGGTATAATAAGTATAATTGGTAACCACGTAATACTTTCCGGTTAGTTTCAACCTCAATTTGGGTTGCACAAAAGAACCGAACAGTATAGACGTATTCTCTTTTTTAAGATCGATGGGGCTGGCTGCCGAATCAAGATAAAAACTGCTGTTGGGGTTGTACACATAAGAAGGCGTACGGTTGGTGTTTTGAAAGCCCACCTGTAAATACCCGATCTGCCGGCTGATCAACCGCTGCAAACTGATGTAGGCATTATAGTCGCCGGCATTATTTCCGTTCACATAAAAATTACCCAGGGCCTCAATATCCCATTTCTTGTTGCGGGTGCGGTTGCGGTATTCGCCGTGTACAAAGAAGTTATAATAGTCTTTAGTGAAGCTGCTGTCTTTCAAATACACCGAATCAATAAATTCCCCCTTCAGGGTTTGTAAGGAGGCGCCCAGCTTCAGGAATTGTCCTGCATTTTTAGCATCAGGGAAAGTGTAGATCGAAAAATCATTCACTAATTCCCGCCAGTGTTCCCGGTTAAAAAAAGTATCCCGGTTCTTTCTCAAAGGGATGGCATACAGGCTATCGTAATAGTTGGTATCTGAATAGTTATCATGAAAGCGGTAATGATAGGTGCTTAACGCAATAGTATGCTCAAGGCGCAAACGCGGGTAAAACAAAGGTATTGTAGTGGTATCGTTCACCACCAGGGAGTCTTTTTGTCCCAGGTCGTACTGCTGCCGCAGCATATACGTAGCATTGGTATAATTGGTACCGGTGGGTATATTGGAGCTGAAGAAATTGCGGCTGCCGGGCTGGTCGGGTCCCAGTTTGGTGGGAATATTTGACCGTTCATCGTAGGCGCCGCCCGCACTATCGAGGTAGTTACCATCGGCTTTTATACCGCCGTTTTCACCTGATTGCAGTTTGTTGCCCACTATCACTATGAAATTCTGGTAACGTTTGTTCTTCGACTGGTACCAGGAAGTAAAGCGGTAATTATTATGATTGGTATTCTGGTTCTGAAAAAAACCCGGTGCATTGATCAGCCGGTACTCAAAAGCCATGTTCCAGTTTGGCTTCAGGTTTTGGGTATGCATGAGGCGGATCAATTGTTCCGATTTAGACCCCAGCAGATAATTCAATTCGGCATACGGGCGGGTTGTATTATAAAAGCGGGCGTCCTGCACCGTTAAGTTGTAAATATCAAATGCATGAAAGCCATGGTCCCAACCGGCCTTCATTTTAGGTTCAAACAAAAGACTGCGCGAGGCGGTGCCCAAATTACCGAGGTTAACGTGGTACCAGGGAACATTTATGCGTTTGCTGAAATCGTATAATACGGAATCGAAATTCTGCAACCTGCTTGTATCGAGGAAACGGAAATGGATGGTGATGGAATCTTCGAGGCCCGTACGGTGGCCAATTGAATCGCTGCCACCACCCGACATGCTCATGCCACTGAACTTCCCCTGCGCCTTACGAAGAAAATCCTGTTGGGCCTTTGCCGAATTTACAAAGCCGGTCAGTAAAAGGGAACCAATAAATATGTACCAGATCCTTAACAAGTATGAACGATTATTAAACAAGGCGACAAATTAATAATTATTAAACCGATACCGGTTATAAGAAAGTTAATTGTGCTGACTAATCGAAGCTGTCAGAATGCCGGCAGCTTCGGCATATTACAATTCAGCTACCAGTTGTTTAAAGATAGCGGTGAGCTTTGGTTCAGCTTCCTTCGCGGCCTGTAATACTTCTTCATGCGTGATTATATTATCTTCTTCCCGTATACCAATATCGGTGATAACGCTCACGGCAAATACGGGCAGGCCCATATGCACTGCAATGATCACTTCCTGTACGGTGCTCATGCCCACCGCATCGCCACCCATACGATGGATCAGTTTGTATTCGGCCCTTGTTTCAAATGTTGGACCAGTTACACCAAAATAAACCCCTTCCTGCACTTTTATATTCGAAGCGGCCGCAATGGCTTTGGCTTTTTTTATGATCTCTTTAGTATATGGCTCGCTCATATCAGGGAAACGGGGGCCCAGTTCGGTATAATTTTTACCGATCAGCGGGTTTACCGTGCTGAAACTGATGTGATCGGTAATGATCATGAGGTCGCCCACCGTAAATGCCGGGTTTACCCCACCCGCCGCATTGGATAACATCAATTGCCGGATACCCAGTTGTTTCATTACCCTGATAGGATAGGATACCTGATCGGGGGTATATCCTTCATAAAAATGGAAGCGGCCGGCCATTACCACCACTTTCTTCCCGCTTAATTCGCCAAACATCAGCTTGCCATGATGGCCTTCTACTGTAGAAACCGGGAAATGGGGAATGGCATCGTACGCGATTTCCTTTTCAACTTTGATTTCCTGCGCAAAATTTCCCAATCCGCTTCCTAAAACAATGCCCACCTCGGGGATGTGGGGATAATTGCTCTGAATAAAGGAAGTGGTTTCATGTAATTGTTGAAGTATACCGGGCATAAATGATGAATAATAATGTTAATGGCGCGTTTTATTGGTTGAAAATGCGTGCAAATATAAGGAAGTTACCGGTTGCCGGGTTGCCAGTTGCCAGGCGTTTCGCCCCGGGAACCGGAAACTGGTAACCGGTAACAACCGATTTCCGGCAACGTTACCGTAAATCGTAGGCTGTTAACTGGCAGCAGGGGTAACAGGTAATACCTTTTTTGCTTATTTTCGCCAAAATTTTTTACGGCATGAATCTTCACGAATACCAGGCAAAGGAATTACTGAAAAAATACAATGTACCGGTGCAGGAAGGAATACCGGTCGACAGAGCCGACGCGGCCGAAGAAGCATATAAGAATTTAAAAGTTCAGTTTGGCAACAACTTCGCAGTTGTAAAAGCGCAAATACATGCGGGTGGTCGCGGTAAGGGTAAAATCAGAGGCACCGAACAACGCGGTGTGGCTGTAGGTAAAAGTGCCGAAGAAATAAAAACAATCGCCAGTAATATACTCGGTGGCACCCTGGTAACCATTCAAACCGGTGAAGCTGGTAAACTGGTGAACAAAGTACTGGTTGCACAGGACGTATATTATCCTGGTCCCAACCCGGTAAAAGAGTTTTACTTATCGATTCTGCTCGATCGTACAAAAGGCCAGAATGTGATCATGTACAGCACTGAAGGCGGTATGGATATCGAAGAAGTGGCTCACAATACACCCGACAAGATCTTCAAAGAGTGGGTTCACGCAGGTAGTGGACTGTACCCTTTCCAGGCGCGTAAAATTGCATTTAACCTGGGTTTAAAAGGTGAAGCATTCAAGAACTGCGTAAAATTCGTTACTAATTTATACAATGCATACGTTGGGTTAGATTGCGCTATGCTCGAGATCAACCCGCTGTTCAAAACATCTGACGAAAAGATCATTGCCGTTGACTGTAAAATGGGCCTTGATGATAATTCATTGATGCGTCATCCCGAACTGGAAGCACTGCGCGATATCAGCGAAGAAGATCCTACAGAAGTAGAAGCAGGTAAATACAACCTGAACTTCGTAAAACTCGATGGTAACGTAGGTTGTATGGTAAACGGCGCCGGTTTGGCCATGGCTACCATGGATATGATCAAACTGAGCGGTGGTGAGCCTGCCAACTTCCTCGATGTAGGTGGTACAGCTAACGCCACTACTGTAGAAGCTGGTTTCCGCATCATTTTGAAAGACCCGAAAGTAAAAGCGATCCTCATCAACATCTTTGGTGGTATCGTACGTTGCGACCGGGTTGCACAAGGTGTTATCGATGCGTATAAATCAATCGGCAACATCACTGTTCCCATCATCGTTCGTTTACAGGGAACCAATGCTGAAGAAGCTAAAAAACTGATCGAAGAAAGCGGCCTGAAAGTACAATCGGCCATTCTGTTAAGCGAAGCGGCTGCCCTGGTAGGTAAAGCGGTAGCTTAGTGAGAAGTCACCCCCACCCCCCTAAAGGGGGAGATAAAGTTAATAGGACTATTAAGATAATAACAAAAGGCCTTCTGTTTAACAGAGGGCCTTTTGTTATTATGTAGGCAACGGGAGATCGTGAATGGTGAATGGTCAATGGTCAATGGTGAATGCGCTGAATGCGAAATCCCTGAATATCGCGAGGTGAGTAGTGGGAACCGGCAACTGGTAACTTCTTCCTCCCTTTTAGGGGCTGGGGGTATTATTCATCCCCTTTCATATACTTCTTCAGCCAGCCTATTACAAAACTGACACGCTTGTGGGTATTCTGAAGCAGTTGGTCGTAGGCAATAGATTTAATTGTTTCAGGCTTATCTTCCAGGTGGTATTGCAACTTGCCTTCTTTATCAATGACCTCAAAATGATTGATCATATAGCGATAGTGGCCATCCATTATCTCAATGCTCATATGCAGGGCAACCGGTATAATGGAGGGAACCGAAACACCATGGAGTTTGGCCCTTACATTAATATAACCTTTGCCGGTTAACAGCAAATTAGCTGGCTGCTCAACGTGGGCAACGGTATCCCAATGTACAAGAAAAGGCTGGTTAAAAAAGGATTTGGCCCGTTCCATGGAATGGGCGGAATTCTCGCTAACAACTTCACCATAATACTGGAACTGGCCCGAAGTAGTGCGTGGTATCTGACCTACAGCAACATCAGTGATCGACGCTATCGATAACCATATAATAAGTACAGGCCGCATAATTCGTATACAAGTTAACATATAGTACGGTATATTAAAAACCACTCAACACATTTACGGATTTGTGGTAATTTATTGATCCGGAACATGGCCTTGCTAAAGCGTACCAATAATAACAGGGGGCTTACCCCCTCTAAAAAAATAAATGCCCCCGCAACGGAAAGCGGGGGCAATTCTTTTTTGAGAGACGGTTTCTGTTTTCAAAGGATTACTGGATCAGTTTTCAAAAGGACTTTCGGATCTTACTTTGGTTTTCAATTGGATCTGGATTTGGTTTTTCTTCGGACTTTGGACATTTTGGATAGTTTAACACAGGAATACGTTACGGTTTTTCGGACTCTTGGACTTTGGTTTTTCTTTCGGACCTGGACTTCGGTTTTTCTTTTGGACTTTGGACTTCGGACTTTGGTTTTTCTTTCGGACTTTGGACTTCGGACTTTGGTTTTCTTAGGAATTCGGATCCTGGTTTTTCTTTCGGACTTCGGACTTTTGGTTTTTCAATTGGATGTTGAACTCGGTTTTTCTTTCGGACCTGGACTTTTTACTTTGGTTTTTCTTTCGGACGTTGGATACTTTAATATCTTTTTGTTTGCCTGTATAAAGATCGAAACTTTAACTACTTTTTATTCATCATTTCATCACTTATTCGTTCTGCTCGTTGGTAAACTTATTCGTATCTAGGAATATACCCTTACACTAACGGGTATGGGCATAAAAAAACCCGCCGGTAACTGGCAGGAGACATTGCTGGTGACAGCATTATAATATGCGTTATGGAAATTGGTTTTCACGGATACGAAAGGGTTATATGTTTTTGTTTTTTCGGTTTTCATTTGACGTTGGATGAGCAAAGCTATTACAAAAGTGTTGTTGTTGCATTGCCGGTATAAAAATGTTACAATTTCTTCAAATTAGGAAGCTTTTGGTAAGAATAAGTTAACAATATGTGCGATTATTTTAGAAATAACTAGGATGAAACCTTTATGCCTCGTATATCCACAAACACCGCTTCGTACATTTACCAATTGCATAAATCATTCATTTACTACCGCCAACACATTACATCGTGGATATCTAATTTTACTGAATGCAATTGCGAAGTAATAAAGCAACCAGTATCTTTGTACGCATAAGCGATCATAGAGAAAACACCAATGCTGCTGCTGTTTAATTCGCTTTCCGTTACTGATAGGTGTTTTCATCAACCGCCCGATATTAACCTCTAGCCCATCATTAGTGTAGTTACGAAAAATGCACCGTATTTTCTGTAATTCTAAAAATTAGTAAATCCCTCTTGTGGATAAGTGGGTTTTGGCATAGAATTTTGTCGAATAAAATGTTAAACCAATCGTTAACCTGATTAATCTGTAGCAATGAAAAATCCCGTACGACTATTCTTCGGATTCATCTTTGTAGCCTATGTGATCATTTACAGCCTCATGGCAATTCTGGCTTAGTTACTTCTGCAGTTACAAAGAACACTCCCCTACCCCATACGTTTATACTTCCTCTTACTGTATATCTGATATTTACCGTAGATGCTCACCCGTTGATGCTTACCCATTGATATTATGGTGTTGTTCCAATGGCTATTGGTATAACCGAGGTATAGTGCCTGCAATTTGGCGTATCTTTGTTGCATGCCATCCCTTACTTTCAGAACTATTCAGCCTGCCGATAACCAGGCGCTGGCAATTATTGTACGGAATGCCCTGGCCGAATTCGGCGCTAATAAACCAGGTACTGTTTTCTACGACGCCACAACCGATGCCTTATACGAATTGTTTCAACAGCAAGGCAGTATCTATTATGTGGCTGAAGAAAATGGAGTGCTCATTGGCGGCGCCGGCATTTTTCCTTCGCCCGGCTTACCAGCCGATACGGGTGAACTGGTGAAAATGTACCTGTCGCCTGCCGCACGCGGAAAAGGCATTGGAAAGATCCTGATTGAAAAAGCCCTGGCATTTGCAAAAGATGCCGGCTACCGTAAAGTATATCTTGAAACCATGCCCGAGCTGCGAAAAGCGGTGTCGGTGTATGAAAAGTTCGGATTTAAATACCTTGATGGTCCGCTGGGAAATACGGGGCATTTTGGATGTGATGTATGGATGCTGAAGGAACTATAAAGAGTGGCCAGTTACCGGTTTCGGGTTACCGGGGAATACAAAATGTAATCAGCCTTTTGCAATAAGGACCTGGCAACCGGGACCTGGTAACAGGTAACCTTCGAAATTGCAAATTGTCAACAGGCTTTTACCTCGTAGATCGGACTGAACAAATACAACTTCCCCGTTTCTACCTCCACGCACTGGAAACGCTTGCGCAATTTCTTCCCTTTTTTAAAAATGCGGCCTTCGCCTATATCGAACAGTTGTCCTTCGGGTAACTGCTCAACCATTACCAGCCCGTTATTGCGATCGAACTGCTTCAATACCCGCATCAGGCCCTCATCGGCACAACTGCTGGCTGGCAGGTCGTGCATCGATTGCTTGAGCGCCTGTTCAACCACGGGCGGAAAGATCTCTTTACCCAAAAAGTCTTTCAACAACATGGCATATAAATTCTTCCACTCCCGGCCATGGGGCGATACGCGGTGCCCAAATTGCATAAAGGTGACCAGGTGGGCCAGCTCATGTACCAGCGTGATCAAAAAAGCGTAAGGATTTAAATTGCCGTTGACACTAATGCGGTGATTTTTATTGGTAGTGGCATGGCGGTAATCGCCGAGGATTGATTTTCGCTCACGGGTGATGGTTAAATGTACCTTATACTGATGCAGGAATTCCAGCACCCGGGGTACAGCCGTGGCGGGAATGAACTTACTGAGATACTCTAATGGGGCCTCCTGCTTAGACATTCTTTTTTTGCTTGCTCAATTTCATCAGCGTGACAACCTCAAGGGTCGTATAAAGCACGTAAAGGAACATACAGCCAAAAACGCCGCCTTTATTAACTCCTTTACCAGCTATGCTAATATAAACAAAGACAGCCACCAGGCAAATCATCATTTTTGACAATACCCCCCCATACACGGTACGCACAATTGCCTGTGGGTTCTTAGTGTTGAGCTGGCGGGTGAACAGGAAAAATGAAACAGCGGTAGCAGCAAACAGCACCAGGTTACCTATTATCAATACATCAACATCTATATTCCACTGGTTCAACCGGGCCCGGCTGGTTAAAAACAACGCATTGGTAATAACAAATATCAGCACCAGCGGGCGAAATGACCTGAAAACCGTTTTATTCATTGTTTAAATAATGGAGCGCAAAGATAGACAGGAAATGAGTAGAAAACCCGGACAAACCAACCTACAATTTAGAAAAAACAGTCCTTATCCGGTAACAATCAGGTTATCGAATAGGTGCGTTCAACAAGTACATAGGGGGCGTAACCAGGTAATCTAAATCAGGCTTTTGCAAGCTCTTTTGCCTTTTTATCGGCAATTACTTCATTCACCTGACCATTGGTGGCTGTTGTCATATGGCACTGGCCATTGAAATTTGCGCTCGGCTCTATCTGCAGTTTTCCTGCATATAAATTGCCGCTCACATGGCTGCCGCCTTTTAACTGCAACAACTCTTTTACCTTGATGGTGCCGCTTACCTTCCCCATGATATCGGCCTGCTGTCCCGAAATATCGCCTTCAACTGAACCATTTGAGCCAATGACCACCTTGGCCTGGCATTGAATATTTCCCTGCAGCGTGCCATCAATACGGATGTCGCCATTGCTCGAAATATCGCCTTTTAATGTGGTTCCGGCAGCAATAATGGTAGCAGCCCCTGTTCCGGGTGCAGATACTTCACCTGAGATTTCGGATTTGGATTTTTGATTGAACATACGGTATGGTGGTTGGTTTATTCTTCAATATTCTCAGTTTGAGGAATAGAAAGCGTGGTAGTGTCCAGTTTAACGCTGATATTCCCCTGTAATACACTTTTTACGTTGTCAAGATACTTGTCTTTATACTGCATCGCCTGCTCCAGTGAATCGGTACGTACCTTCAGTTCGCGCAACTCACGCATGGTGTTAACGTCTCCATACCCCGGTATGTACATACGCAGGGGTGTAAACACAATGAGTGCCACCGTTAACCCGGTGAGCAACACAAAAATGGTGCTAAGTGTAATGTAAACACTCAGTCTGGATAACTTAAACGTCACAACCTCTTCGTAAGTATCATCGTTCATCACTACCAGCCGGTACCGGTTCTGCAAGCGCTTCAGGGTAGATTGGGCATCGAATTTAGCCATAGAGAGAGTTTCAAAACGCTAAAGATAATAAGTTATTTTAATTGCTGGTCACGAGTATAAAAATTAACGTACCTGCAAAATATTTTTCTTGAAAATCAGTTAATAAGATTTTAGTTTGTGGTAGAAATTCAAAGGATTTGACGAGGATACTTGCATTACTTATTGTTTTAATAATTTGGCTGCCGAAATTATCCGCTCAGCCCACGCTTTCTTTTGACCTCAAAAAGCCGCAAAAATTCGAGAACCGCAAGCTCCCTTCCGAAAAAACTGAAGACCGCAAAAACCACCTCTGGCGCCGCTTTACACAGAACGGCACCACCAAATTCAACTATCATTACAACGCTTATAAAAAGCTGGCCGAAGTGATCGCCCGCGCCAAAGCGCAGCATAAAGACGATTACGCCCGCCTGCTTTCTTTTTATAACTACAGCCTTGATGTAACCGCAAAAGACAAAATTGAACTCGATTCGGTTATTTACAAGTCCAATGCAGCCATTCTGCTGCACGACCTCCGCAACACCTGGGTCGATAATATGTATATGCTAATGGGCGAAGCCTATTATTTCAAGAAGGTGCTCGATTCGGCCTATTACACATTTCAATACCTCAACTACGCATTTGCGCCCAAGGAAAAAGACGGTTATGATAAACCGATCGGTTCCAATGCCAATGCCGATGAAGGCGGCAGTGTTTTCTCCATTTCAAGCAAAGAGAAAACCGATGTGCTGCATAAAATATGGGCCCGTCCGCCCAGCCGTAATGAATCGTTCATTTGGCAAATAAGGACCTTCCTGGCAAATGATGAACTGCCCGAAGCAGCCGGCTTAATTGAAACGCTGAAACACGATCCGCTGTTCCCGGCCCGCTTAACAAGCGACCTGCGCGAAATGCAGGCCTGGTGGTTCTACAAACAACAGATATATGACAGCGCCGCAATATATCTGGAAGAAGCCCTGCCCAATGCCGAAAACCGCGAAGAAACAGCGCGGTGGCTATACCTGATAGGCCAGTTATACGAACGTGCCGGCAATTCAACCGATGCGGCCCGGTTCTTTGAAAAAGCCGTAAGCCATACATTGAACCCGGTGCTGGAAGTGTACGCCCGCCTCAACGCCATTCGCCAGCACAAAGGCGACGATAAAGTAATTCAGGAGAACATAAAAGAGCTGGTGAAAATGGCGCGGAAAGACCGCTACCTGGCCTACCGCGATATCATTTATTATGCAGCCGCCGAAATGGAACTGGAACGGAATAATATCGCCGGCGCCAAAGCGCTGTTGATAAAAGCAACCACAAACCCCGGCGAAGATCCTTCGGTTCGTTCCAAAGCATTCTTATTGCTGGGCGACCTGTGTTTTAAAGAAAAAAATTACCCCGACGCCAAACGCTTTTACGATAGCATTACCAATATCAACCCCGACCTGGTTGACCTTACTTCATTTAATAAATTAAAAGCAGCGCTCGCGAAGATCGTAGTGTATCAAAACGCCATTAACCGGGAAGACAGCCTGCAACGCATTGCCGCCATGCCCGAAGCAGAGCGCGATGCCTATATTAAAAAGCTGGTAAAGCAATTACGTAAGAAACAGGGGCTTAAAGAAGAAAATAATGGAGAGGTCTCCGGCGGGCCCTTATCGTTCAATGATAACAGTGGGCCCAGCGATTTGTTCGGCAACAACGCAAAAGGCGACTGGTATTTTTATAATGCTACCCTCAAGGGAAAGGGCTATACTGAATTCAAAGGCACCTGGGGCAACCGGCCCAATGTTGATAACTGGCAGCGGATGTCGGCCGTAAAACAGGGACCGGCAATAGCCAACAATATGGATGAAGGAAAAGCTACAGGCAGCGATGTGCCTGCAGGCCCCATCTCCTATGAAGAATTACTAAAAACGGTTCCGCTTACCCCGGCGCAGATCAATACCTCGAACGATTCAATTGAAAAAGCCCAATTCAACCTGGGTAAAGCCTACCTGGAAGGACTGGAAGATTACACTTCCACCATCAATACGCTGGAAGCCTTCCTTACCCGTTTCCCCGATAGCAAAAACCGGCCCGAGGCCCTGTTCCTGCTGGCCTATTGCTATACAAAAACCGGTGATCTGGCCAAAGCCACTGCTGCGCAGAATGAGCTGAAGACGAAATACCCGGGTACCAATTTCGAAAAGATCGTATCGAACCCCAATGGCATTTCGCCCGACAGTACGGCAAAGCTCGATATGACCCGCCGGTACGACAACATCTATAATTTATTCATTGAAGGCAATTTTGAGGAAGCGCAGGCGCAAAAGAAAATTGCCGATAGCCTGTACAACAAGAATTACTGGACACCGCAGCTGCTGTATATTCAGTCGGTTTACTATATCAGGCAACGCGAAGACGATTCTGCCAAAAAAACCTTGCAGCAAATCGTTATCCTGTTCCCGAAATCGCCCATGGCCGACAAAGCGCGCGCATTGATCGATGTATTGGGCCGCCGCAAGCAAATTGAAGATTACCTCACGAACCTGAAGATAGAACGCCCGGCCGAGGACAGCACCGCCGAGCCAACAGGCATTGTTCCCCCGCCAACAGTGGTAGTGGTGCAACAACCGCCTGCAACGGTACAGCCCACGCAACAACCCGCGCCGGTTACCGCAGCTAAACCACAGCAACCGCCGGCCACAACTGTGCCCAAACCACAGCAGCCCCCGGCAAATGTGCCTAAAGCACAGGATTCAGCCAGGGCCAATAAGCCCGTTGTGGCTAAGACCAATACGCCCGATACGGCCAAAACCAATAAGCCCGATGTGGCTAAAACCGATAAACCGGTAACACCGGCTGCCAAACAACCGGTTACCCAGCTGCCGCCGCCCCCGCCGGTGATAAAAGATTCGGTGAAGGCGAAAGTAGAAGCGCCCAAACCGCTGGTGTTGGCCAATAATGCAGAATTACCGCATTATGTGGTCATTGTGCTCGATAAGGTAGACCCTGTGTATGTGAACGAAGCCCGCAATGCGTTCACCCGCTATAACCGGGAACAAAATTCAACCAAGGGGTATGCAGTCAATAACCAAACGGTGAGCGATGACATTAAACTGGTGTTGATAGGCACCTTCCCCAATGCCAATGAGGCCATTTCGTACATCGATAAAGCCCGCAAACTGGCAGCCAGCGACATCATACCCTGGCTTCCGGCCGCCAAATATTCCTTTATCATCGCCACCGACTACAACCTGCAGGTGTTGACGAATACGAAGGACGTTAATGCATTCAAAAAGTTCCTGCAGCAGAATTACCCCGGTAAGTTCTAATAAAGTTCTAATAATCAGGCCCCAAAGGGGAAAACCGAAATAATTAAGAATACTTTCGTAGCCCTATTTAGTTTTATCGGCCATAAAGCATGATTTTTGCAACTCGTAAAATCCCGGCTCCAATTCCCGGTTTTCAAAACGCCCAACTATGACGCGCGCCATTAAAATATTCTGGAAAATCTTTTTGATCGGTTTCCTGGTAGTTGTTCTGTTCATCACCCTCATAAGCTTTGGCTTGTTTGGAAAAATGCCTTCATTAGCCCAGTTGGAAAATCCTTCCATTACCCTGGCTACCGAGGTATATGGTGATGATGGCACCATGCTGGGGAAATACTATAAAGAAAAAGGCAACCGCAGTTTTGTTCAGTATAAAGACATTTCGCCCCATGTGGTTGACGCGCTGGTGGCCACTGAAGACGAACGGTTTTACGATCACTCGGGCATCGATGGTAAATCACTGGCCCGCGCCATTTTCTTTATGGGGAAGGAAGGCGGCGGTAGTACCATTACACAACAGCTCGCGCTCAATATGTTCGATGAAAGGGCCGATAACAAGTTCGCCCGTTTAATTCAGAAATTAAAAGAGAACATCATTGCCGTTAAGCTGGAACGGAATTTCACCAAACAGGAAATACTGGCCCTGTACCTGAACACCGTTTCATTCAGCGATAACGTATATGGCATTCGCAATGCAGCACGCACTTTCTTCTCAAAAGAACCCGACCGCCTGAATGTGGAAGAAGCCGCCGTACTGATCGGGATGCTGAAAGCCACCGGCACTTATAATCCCCGCACCAATTACAAATCATCTTTTGAACGCCGCAATACCGTGCTCGATCAAATGATGCGTAATGATAAGATCAATCAGGAAGATGGCGCTAAACTGAAAAAAGAACCTATTCGCCTCAACTATAAAAAGCTTAACGAGAACAATGGTATTGCCCCTTACTTTCTGGATGTAATAAGGGATGATGTAAAAAAATGGTGTGCCGAACATAAAAAACAGGATGGCGAAAATTACGACATCTACGAAGATGGCCTGCATGTATATACCACCATTAACCCGCGCATGCAGCTGTATGCCGAAGAAGCAGTGGCCAAACACCTGCCGGTATTGCAACGCGTTCTGGCGGCCCAAAGAAGTTTAAAAACTGATGCCGTTTGGAAAGGACACGAGAATGTGCTGGAAAGCAATATGCGTAATTCTGATCGCTGGCGCAACCTCAAGGCCGAAGGTTTGAGCGATGATGAGATCAGAAAATCGTTCAAACAAAAAGTGCACATGAAAGTATTTGCGTGGAATAATAAGCGCGAGAAAGATACCATTATGTCGCCGCTCGATTCCATCAAATACCACCGCGAAATGCTGCAGACTGCCTTTATGGTCACCGATCCTATGAGCGGACAGGTAAAGGCCTGGGTGGGCGGTATTGATTTCAAGAACTACAAATTCGATCATGCCAACCTGAAAACAAAACGGCAGGTTGGTTCTTCCATAAAACCATTTTTGTATTCGCTGGCCGTAGATGAATACGGCTTTACACCCGAAACACAGTGCGAAGCGGTGCAGCAATACTTCCCTAAAGTCAGAGGCTGGGTGCCTGCAAAACCCAACCCCAAAGTATCGGGTACACGCACCATGGCTACCGGTTTGGCCTATTCTATAAATGAAGTAGCCGCTTACATTATTAAGCAAACCACGCCCGAACGGTTTGCCGAATTCCTGCACCAGATCAATATACCAACAAAGGTTCCACCCTACCCTTCCATTAGTTTGGGATCCTGTGAGCTGTCGTTATACGAAATGATGTGGGGCTACAGCATGTTCCCCACAGGCGGGTTCAGCATAAAACCTATTTATATCACCCGTATTGAAGACAAGAATGGCAATGTGCTTCAACGTTTTGATACAGACCGCAAGGAAGTGATAAGCCAGGCTTCGGCCTATACCATGGCCCGCATGATGCAGGGCCCGGTTGATTATGGTACCGCAGCCGGTTTACGCGGCCGCTTAGGCGTTGCCGAAATGGGCGGAAAAACAGGTACTACCAACGATAATTCAGACGCCTGGTTCTTTGGCTTTACACCGCAACTGCTCGCCGGCGTTTGGATCGGTTGCGACGACCGGTTCATCCGTTTGGAAAGCGGCCTGGGTTATGGTGGCGCTGCCGCCCGGCCCATTTGGGAATACTTCTTTACCAAAGCCTTTGCCGATAATTCGCTGGGCCTCGACAAACAGGCCAAATTTGTACGGCCCGAAAGCCTGCGGAACGATCAGTTTTACGACATGGGCAATTATATTGATCATACGCCACCACCCGGTGCCGAAGGAGAAGACGTAGGCAATGGGGCTGCCGATGCCTATTTGGGCAAGCCTGATACCCAGAACATTCCAACCGAATCTAAAGAAGCAATGGAAGAACAAAAGGTGTTGAAAGAAGCCACCAACAGCAGGAACCAGCTTCCCAAAGATTCTATACTGCCCGATGAACAGAAGAAAAAGAAAGGTTTCTTCAGAAGGCTTTTTGGAAAGAAAGATGACTAAATAATAGGTACCAGTTACCGGGTTCCGGATACCGGGCAAAAATTCGGAGAGCCCGATTGCAATTAGAGAGTTCGACATTTAAGGCCTGGTAACAGGTACCAGTTACCGGGTTCCGGATACCGGGCAAAAATTCGGAGAGCCCGATTGCAATTAGAGAGTTCGACATTTAAGGCCTGGTAACAGGTACCAGTTACCGGGTTCCGGATACCGGGCAAAAATTCGGAGAGCCCGATTGCAATTAGAGAGTTCGACATTTAAGGCCTGGTAACAGGTACCAGTTACCGGGTTCCGGATACCGGGCAAAAATTCGGAGAGCCCGATTGCAATTAGAGAGTTCGACATTTAAGGCCTGGTAACAGGTACCAGTTACCGGGTTCCGGATACCGGGCAAAAATTCGGAGAGCCCGATTGCAATTAGAGAGTTCGACATTTAAGGCCTGGTAACAGGTACCAGTTACCGGGTTCCGGATACCGGGCAAAAATTCGGAGAGCCCGATTGCAATTAGAGAGTTCGACATTTAAGGCCTGGTAACAGGTACCAGTTACCGGGTTCCGGATACCGGGCAAAAATTCGGAGAGCCCGATTGCAATTAGAGAGTTCGACATTTAAGGCCTGGTAACAGGTACCAGTTACTGGGTTCCGGTTACCAGGCAAAAAATTCGGAGAGCCCGATTGCAAACAGCAATTCGACATTAAAGGTCTGGTAACAGGTACCCGGCAACCGGTAACTGATAACCGGTAACCGCCTCTTATAACCTTCTACCCCCGCCCTTTTACAACACATATAATATTAGGTCAGTGGCTTTGAAATAGTACGTAGATTATATTTCAAAACTACCTGACATGAAAAAGACCTTGCTTGCTTGCATAGCATTTACCTGCTGTATCGCTTCTTACTCGCAATTAATGACCCCGCCGAATGGTGGTAACAAAAAGGCCATGGTGGGCGAACGGATCGGTATCACCGATGTCACCATTAATTACGACCGGCCGGCCGTAAAAGGCCGTGAAGGAAAGATCTGGGGCGACCTTATACAAAAGGGCTTTAACGATCTTGGGTTTGGTACCAGCAAAGCCGCACCCTGGCGGGCGGGCGCCAACGAAAACACGACCATTGAATTTTCGACCCCGGTAAGCATTGAGGGGCAAGCCCTGCCTGCCGGTAAATACGGTTTCTTTATTGCTTACGATCCTCAGGAATGCATTGTTATCTTCTCGAAGAACTCCACTTCCTGGGGCAGTTTTTATTATGATCCCAAAGAAGATGCGTTGCGGGTTAAAGTAAAACCCCAACCGCTCGATAAAAGCGTGGAATGGTTAACGTATGCGTTCACTGATGAAACCAATACCGGCGCCACCGTTGCATTAACGTGGGAAAAACTGAAGATCCCTTTTAAAGTAGAAACGGATTATAACAATCTGCAGTTGGAAAGCTTCCGCCGGGAGCTGCGCAGTGATAAGGCTTTTAACCCCGGCTGGCAAAGCTTTAACCAGGCAGCTCAATTCTGCCTGCAGAACAATATCAATCTCGAAGAAGGGATGAAATGGGCCGATGATGCCATTAATTTACAATTTATAGGGGAGAAGAATTTTGTAACGTTGAGCACCAAGGCCGGTTTCTTAAAAAAGCTCAACCGGGATGCCGAAGCAGAAGCCCTCATGAAGGAAGCATTGCCAATGGGAACGGTACAACAGCTGCATGCCTATGCCCGTCAACTATTGCAACAGAAAAAGAGTAAGGAAGCGTTTGAGGTGTTCAAACTCAACTTCGATAAGAACCCGAATGAGTTCACTACCCAGGTAGGTATGGCCCGTGGTTACTCAGCTATAGGTGATTATAAAAAGGCATTGGGTTTTGCCCAGAAAGCCCTTACCCAGGCGCCTGATAATGGCAATAAGACCAATGTGGAGAAGATGATAAAGACGTTGCAGGAGGGGAAAGATGTAAACTAATACCCCAAATACCTGATACATATTAAAAGGCCGCCTGCGAGCAGACGGCCTTTTAATATTTTCTATGGAATCCTACTAATCTTAATTACTCCACCTTCAGGGGGCCTGGGGGTGAACTACTTACATCCCAGCAACTCACACAACTTGGCATCCAGGTCGGCGCCACGGAGGTTCTTACCTACGATTTTTCCATTGGGATCAATGAGGAAATTCTGCGGAATGCTTTCGATCTTATATTTCCGGGCCACTTCATTGCTCCAGAATTTAAGGTCGCTTACCTGTGTCCAGGTAAGTCTGTCATCGTTTATAGCCTGGATCCACGACTCGCGGGCCTTGTCGAGCGATACACCCAGCACGGTGAAGTTCTTGTCTTTAAACTTGTTATACGCGGTTACCACATTCGGGTTTTCCATGCGGCAGGGCCGGCACCAGCTTGCCCAAAAATCAACCAGTACGTATTTGCCTCTGAAAGAGTTTAATGAAACCGGTTTACCGGTAGTATCGGTTTGGGTAAATTCAATGGCGTCGCTGCCAATGGACCCTATTTTGCCCTCGGCTATGCTCTGTTGTAAAATTTTACCATAAAAACCCTTTTGACCGGCCGGGCTCAGCATATTAAACCGCTTTTCCAGCGTAATGGGGTCCTGTTCCAGCTCGCGGGTAACCACCAGCAGGAAGGGAGTTACCGGGGATGCCTTTTTCTCAGCCACATATTTGTCAATAGCCACTACAATTTCGTCATAAACCTTTTTAGAGGCAGCTATCAATGAATCATCGGCCTGGCCATTCGGCTTGCTGTACATTTTCTGATTCAGCCCGGTGAGCGTTTGAAACAGTGGATTGAATATTTTCTGGAACGCTACAAAGTCATTGTTCACCACAGAACCTTTAACGTCGAACTGCTGCACATTATCGATATTGCCTTTTATGGTTATGTTCTCATTACCAATAAACAATACCGATTTCTTGCCGGCCACATCAAAATTCAGCTGATGCAGATTGGGTTCTGCCACGCTTCCTTTCAACACAAATGTGCCCTTGGTTACCAGGCCTTTAGCCAGGGTATCAGTAGGTTTGTTGAGATCAACCAATGTTACCCGGGAATTCTCGGCCAAACCGGTGATCGTACCAGTAATAACAAATCCCTTTTGCTGCGCCATCACCGCAACAGGTAGTAAGAAAAGTCCTGCTATCAGCTTCTTCATATTACTTTTTATTGGAGTGCCGGTTTTGTAATACGCCGACCACTTGTTGCAAATTATAACCTTTTGCGTTAAGTAATACCAAATAGTGGAAAAGCAGATCGGCAGCCTCATTTAAGAAAAGGCCCTCGTTATTATCCTTGGCCTCTATTACCAGTTCCACCGCTTCTTCACCCACTTTTTGGGCTATTTTATTGATGCCTTTATTAAAAAGCTGGCGTACATATGATTTTTCGTCTTCGCTCTTTTTACGTAACTCAATGATATCCTGCAAGTAATACAAAAAGTCTTCTGAATGGTTGCGTTCGCTCCAGCAGGTATCGGCGCCAGTATGGCAGGTAGGGCCCAGCGGTTGGGCTTTTATAAGCAGGGTATCGTTGTCGCAGTCAGACAGGATCTCTTTTACCAGCAAATGGTTGCCGCTCTCCTCGCCTTTTGTCCACAGCCGGTTTTTACTGCGGCTAAAGAAAGTCACTTTACCCTCAGACATCGTTTTCTTCAGGGCCTCTTCGTTCATAAAACCCATCATCAGTACTTTATGGGTCACAAAGTCCTGGATAATGGCCGGCACCAGGCCGTCGCTGTATTTTTTAAAATCAACTTTCATGATCGTTAATTGAGTGGTCAATGCTATTTTGTACCCGGCTGCAGTGCTACTATTTTGCTTCGGTTGTGCCTGTCCCGTACATTAGCCGGGATCATTCACTTCACCGCTCTGTTCGCTACTGTGCTTTTTTTTCGCCTCAAAAAATTGCTGTAATTGTTCTTCCCTTCTTTCCCGCCAGTGCTCCCGCCGCTCGTCGCGCTTGCGTTGTATATACCGGTTAAAGTATATAAATATCAACAGGGCGATGATGGCTACTACAAATACCATAGGGTTATAATCTTACGGCAATCTGTTTATCGTGCAAATATCCCTTTAATTCGGGAATTGCGATTTCTTTAAAGTGAAATATGCTGGCGGCCAGGGCGGCATCGGCCTGCGCCTGTTCAAATACGTCAACAAAATGTTGCATGGTACCGCCACCACCCGATGCTATCACTGGTACCGGTAGCTGCGTTGCCAGCCTGCGGGTAATATCGAGGGCAAAACCCTGTTTGGTACCATCGTGGTTCATGGAGGTCAACAATATTTCACCCGCGCCAAGGTCAACACCCTGTTTTGCCCAATCGAAACAACGGGCTTCGGTTTTGGTGCGGCCACCATTCAGGTACACATACCATTCGCCATCTTCTTCCTGCCTGGTATCAATGGCCAGTACCACGCACTGACTGCCGAATTCTTTCGACAGGTCCTGTATCAATTGTGGATTCTTAAATGCAGCGGTATTTACGGAGATCTTATCGGCTCCGTTCTGCAGCAAGGCGCTTACATCATCAACACTGCTGATGCCGCCGCCCACCGTGAAAGGAATATTGATGTGGTGTGCAATACGGTTCACCAGTTCGCGCAACGTCTTCCGCTTCTCAACCGTAGCGGTTATATCAAGGAACACCAGTTCATCGGCCCCCTGTTGTGCATACAATGCACCCAGTTCAACCGGGTCACCGGCATCACGAAGATTAACGAAATTGGTCCCCTTCACCGTACGGCCATCTTTTATATCCAGACAGGGGATGATTCTTTTACATAACATTATTATACTTTTTTTACTGAGTCTTCAGTGGTCAATGTACTTTATCGAAAGCTAAGTGTAACAAATTTCTGATTTCGCGATTTTGAGATTGAAATACCGGTATTAGTCTGAAACAAATGAAATCTCTAAATCACTAAATCAGAAATCTCTAAATCGCTACTTGCTGAATACCTTCAGGTCATCTAAGGATATTCGATTCTCATAGATCGCCTTTCCTACAATGGCGCCACTGCAACCAATAGCGTCCAAACTCTCCAGGTCGTTCAGGGAGCTTACACCGCCGCTGGCAATGAAATGTAACGAAGGAAAACGTTCAATGATCTTTTTATACAGCTCAACCGACGGACCGGCCAGCAAACCGTCTTTACTTACATCGGTGCAAAACACCTGTTGCACGCCATGGTCAACATACTTTTGCAGAAAATCATAAATCGAAATATTGGTCGTCTCGAGCCAGCCGCCTACAGTGATCTTCTCCTCTTTTACATCGGCGCCCAGCAGGAACTTTTCGGCCCCAAATTGCAACAGCCATTTTACAAACTCCTCTTCATTCTTTACGGCCAGGCTGCCAATGGTGGCCAATGCTGCGCCTGAATCAAATACAATATTTACATCCTTTTCAGTTTTAATGCCGCCGCCAAAATCAATGACCAGCGAAGTTTTGCCGGCAATGGCCTCCAGCACTTTCCAGTTCTTTACAGCGCCTGCTTTGGCACCATCCAGGTCAACCAGGTGCAGGCGTTTGAGGCCTGCATCTTCAAATTCTTTGGCCACTTCCAACGGATGCTCATTGTATATTTTCTTTTGTTCGTAATCGCCCTGCGTCAGCCGCACGCATTTTCCATCAATAATATCAATAGCCGGAATGATCTGCATATGCTTTGATTGCAATAATTGTTTTTCCATTTTTATAAAATCAAGCCCCCATTTCTGCCAGGTTTTTCCCACCGCCTGCATACCGAATTTTTTATAAATACCGGTAGCAGTTAACCGGGCATTGCACCAGATGCTTATTTTTTTATTGGCATGGGCCCAATCCATTACATGTTTCAGCAAGGTAGTTCCATATCCTTTGCCCTGGTGACTGGTTCGGGTGGCAAACTTTCTGAACTGTATGGCGCCATCCTTATCGAACAGCGAGATCACTGAAACCAGTTCTCCGCCATCATACAATCCCCAGTGTAAACCCCGCTCATCATCTTCCAGCTGAACGAACGAAATACTTTCCTGCGGGTACATTACCGCCTGGCGCATGGCCCACACTTCGGTTAAAGGAACAGGTTGTATTATCATTTTACAGGCTCAAAAAGTTCTTCAATATCTGTTCTCCTGCTTTGGCGCTTTTTTCGGGGTGGAACTGGGCGCCATAAAAATTATTTTTATGCAGGGCCGCGCTATAAGGTTGTATATAATCTGCTGTTGCAATGGTGTGTTCGCCCAATGCAGCATAATACCCATGTACGAAATAGCAATAACTGTTTTCGGGCAATTCACTGAACAGTGCTGACTTCAGATTGAAGATATTATTCCAGCCGATCTGTGGCACTTTAATGCCCTTCCCATTCTCTCCCGCAGGCGGGGCAAACTGCTTTACCTGCTCTTCGAAGATCCCCAAACAGGTAGTATCGTTCTCTTCACTATGAGCACACATCAACTGCATGCCCAGGCAAATACCCAGCACGGGTTGCTGCAGGTTTTTTATTACGGTATCCAGTTTGTGTTCTTTCAGGTACCGCATGGCGCTGCTGGCCTCTCCTACTCCGGGGAAGATCACTTTACCGGCGCTTTGGATCTTTTCGTAGTCATCGGTAACAAGCGCACTCACCCCAATGCGTTCCAGCGCATACAGTACCGACTGAATATTACCTGCATTGTATTTTATAATTACCAGGTCCATTATTTATATATCTCAGCTTTTAATATCAGTTATAAACTTTTTGGTTGCCCCTTCCACATCAGCAGTATTTTCAATTGCTTTTATGAATGCGGTGCCAATAATGGCTCCATTCGCATGCTCACATGCCTGTTGAAAGGTAGGCTTGTCCTTGATGCCAAAGCCAACCAGTACCGGATTTTTGAGTTTCATATTCTGCAAACGCTGCAGAAAATCGTTCACGGCGTTCATATCCTTGTCTTTCCCCGTGGTAGAAGAAGAAGAAACCGCGTACAGGAAACCGGTGCTTAAACTATCGAGTTTGCGGATGCGTTCCTCAGAAGTTTCAGGTGTTACCAGGAAAATAAAGTTCAGGCCATAACGCTGTATAATGGGGCCGTACTCTGTTTCAAATTCATACTCTGGCAGGTCAGGTAAAATAAGTCCATCAATGGGCGCATCGGCCGCATGCTGACAAAACTTTTCAAACCCATATTGTAAAACAGGGTTCATATAACCCATTAAGATAACCGGTACATACACCTGCTGGCGAAAACCTCTTAACTGTTCAAACAGGGTTGCGATGGTCATGCCATTGGCCAGTGCTTTGGTGCTGCTTGCCTGTATCACGGGGCCATCGGCCAGCGGATCGCTGTAGGGCATTCCCAGCTCTATCATATCTACCCCGCTATCCTGCAATGCTTTCATTACCGGCACCGTGCTTTCCAGTTGCGGAAAGCCGGCCGTACAGTATACGTTTAATATGTTACCCTTCTTCTGGTTGAATAACTCCTGAATTCGATTCATTCTAGTTTCAAGTTACAAGTTACAGGTTTCAGGTTCCAGGTCGCAGATCCCTTGTAACCTGGAACCTGTAACCTGCAACCTCATTTATTTCATTTCCATAGCTTTCATATACGTAGCCATGTCTTTATCACCTCTTCCGCTTAAACAAACCACTACTACCGAATCTTTGGTGAACAGCGCTTTTGGCGGTATGGGCGCTTCTGATTGTTTGGGTTTTTCCGGGTTCAGGAATTCGAGGCTGGCCAGTGCATGAGAGCTTTCCAGCGCCGGAATAATACCTTCCTGTTTGGCCAGGTTAAAAGCAGCCTGCAGGGCCTGTTCATCGGTAGCGCTCAAAAAGACGCCCCGGCCCGAATCATATAAATGCGCATGCAGGGGACCTATACCGGGGTAATCCAAACCGGCTGAAATGCTGTGCGGTTCCACCACCTGTCCGTCTTCGGTTTGCATCACCAGGCTCTTGCTGCCATGTAATACACCCGGTTTACCTAACTGGGTGGTAGCAGCGCTAAGCCCGCTGTGTACGCCATGGCCCGATGCTTCAACAGCGACCAATTGTACTGAAGGCTCTTCGAGGAAATGATAAAAAGCACCGGCTGCATTGCTTCCGCCCCCCACACAGGCCAGTACATGCGTTGGTAATTCACTGCCGGTTTTTTCTTTTAACTGCCACCGTATTTCTTCACTGATCACGCTTTGAAAACGGGCTACCATATCGGGATAGGGATGCGGCCCCACCACACTGCCAATGATGTAATGCGTGTCGACGGGGTTATTGATCCAGTCGCGGATGGCTTCATTGGTGGCGTCTTTCAGGGTTTTACTGCCGCTGGTGGCGGGGATTACCGTGGCACCCAGCATTTTCATACGGGCCACATTGGGCGCCTGGCGCTCAATGTCCTTTTCGCCCATATATACAATACACTCCACACCTTTCAACGCACATACGGTAGCGGTAGCCACGCCGTGTTGTCCGGCACCGGTTTCGGCAATGATCCGTTTTTTGCCCAACCGCTCGGCCAGCAATATTTGCCCGATAGTATTATTCACTTTATGCGCGCCCGTATGGCACAGGTCTTCGCGTTTCAGGTATATTGTTGTGCCGTACTGTTTGCTCAGGCGTTGCGCCAGGTACAAGGGCGTTGGCCGGCCGGCATAATCGTGTAACAGGGACCTGAATTCTTTCTGGAAAGCAGGATCGTAAATAATATCAAGGTATTTCGATCGCAGTTCTTCCACATTGCGGTGCAGCATTTCGGGAATGAATGCGCCACCGAACTTTCCATAATACCCCTGTGCATTGGGTTGCTGATATGTTGTTGTCGTCATTTGTAAAATTGTTTAGCTGCTTACGCCCTAACCCCTTCTTCTTTGTACTGTTCCATGGCTTTAAGCAGTGCTATTAAAATCGGATGCGGTTTTTCATAATTTGAATTCACCTGCGGAACAAAAAGCGTGGCCACATAAAAAGGGTGGCCTTTCAGCTCCATGATCCGCGCTTCATTATGTTTATCACTGGCTACCATGGCAAAACCGGCTTTATGGATCTGTTCCTGGTATTCGGGGTTCAATCCGAAATTGCAATAATAATTTTCAGTGATCGTATTGGTATTAAAAATGGAATATACCAATGAATCTTTTTCTATTATTTCAATATCGAGTTGCTGGCCCTTCAGCGAACAGCTCAACGGGTTTATTACCAGGCGTGATGCGTACGGATTTGATTCTGCATGCTCTGCATCGGTTATACCCAGTACATTACGGGCAAACTCGATGATCATATGCTGAAACCCACCGCAGGTGCCTAATACAGGTAGCTGGTGCGTTCGTGCGTATTCAATGATCTTCAATACACCCGACATGCTTTTATACGGGCTACCGGGTGCTATCAGTAATCCCTGGTACGAATGAATGATGGTCTCAAATTCGGGTTCAATGCGGTCGGTTGCTACCCATTCGTACTGAAAAGCTTTGCCAAACCGGCTGGCGGCGTGATCAAATGCTTCGTTGTTGGCAATATGCGTAGCATTCGAAGCAACAAAATCACCCATGATGCCTAATTTTATCATAGTATGCCGTTTAATTGCCTGTTATTCTACTCTTCAACCGGTTGCTGCGGTGTTTTCAGCAGCAACTGCATAAAGGTAAGATCGAGCCAGCGGCCAAATTTGTAACCCACCTGTTTAAACCGGGCTACTTCAGCAAAACCCAGGCTCCGGTGCAGCATGATGCTGGCTTCATTGGTAGCATCGATGCCCGCGATAATGGTATGCATGTTCAATTGTTCTGCAGCCCGGATCAGGGGCGCGATCAATTTTTTTCCAATACCCTTGCCGCGTTGATCAGCTGCGACATATACTGAATTTTCAACAGAATATTTATACGCCGCCCAGGCACGAAAGGGGCCTATTGAACTAAATCCTACTATACGGCCATCCTCTTCTGCTACAAATACCGGAAAGCCCTGCTCCTGTTTGGTACGCCACCACTGGCGCCGCATTTCCATCGTATGCGGTTTATAATCGTATACAGCCGTCGTATTTACAATAACGTCGTTGTATATTTCCAGCATGGCTTCCAGATCTGTTTCAAGGGCCGTTCGTATCTGTATCATAGCATAAAATTTAATAGCGGCTGTTCAACCTGGTCACAAACTCCTTCACCTTTGCCATATCCTTTATACCCGGACCGATCTCAAATTTGCTGTTGATATCTACCGAGAACAAGGCTTTGCCGATCGGCAGTTTGGCAAATTCATTCAGTTGGTCTTCATCGCCCGGTTCAATACCACCGCTCAGGAAAAAAGGTTTACCAATGGAAGCGTCTTTCAGCATATTCCAGTTGAACTTTTTACCGGTACCACCGTATCCTGCTCCCATTGTATCGAACATGAACATATCACATACATCCATATACGGTTTTACCATCCATTCAATATTATCATTCTCACTGATCCTGAACGCTTTTACTACCGATACATAATCGGCGATCTTTTCACAATACTTCGGGGTTTCATCGCCATGTAACTGTACCATGTGCAGGCGGCATTCATCAACCATGTGCAACACTTCTTCAATAGAAGCATTTACAAAAACGCCCACTTTGTTGATGCCGTTCTCTTTCCTGATCTGGCTGGTGGTAAGGCCTTTGAAAACATAGCGCGGACTTTTTGGATAAAAAATAAATCCGGCAAAGGTGACGCCCAAACCGCCGAGTTGTTCCAGCTGTTCAGGTAATGTCATACCGCAAACTTTTACTCGCATAGCGTTGTCAGATTTTTAAGTGTTAGGGTTTTGGCCATGCAATCGCTACATTACTTTGTTTCCAGTTGCGCTATGAATTTATGAAATGCTTCGCCTGGTTGAGCTTCTTTCATAAAATTTTCCCCTATCAGGAACCCACGAAAGTTATGTTTTTTAAAAAGCCTGATATTTTCCACCGAGCTGATGCCGCTTTCGGCAATTTTTATTTTATCGGCCGGGATGCGCTCCGCCATTCGCAGGCTTCGCTCAATATCTACTTCAAATGTTTTCAGGTTACGGTTGTTAATGCCTACCAGCTTTGTTTCATCACAAATATGTTCCAGCTCTTCTTCGGCATGCAGCTCGAGCAATACTTCCAGTTGTAAAGAAGCGGCAAAGGCTGCCAGCCGTTTTACTTCGGCCGGGGTTAAACAGGCAGCGATCAGGAGGATCACATCGGCCCCCATGGCCCTGGCTTCTACGATCTGGTATTCATCGATCATGAAATCCTTGCGCAGAATGGGCACCTGGTTCACCCGCGCTTTTATAAGATCGGCCGTACTGCCACCAAAAAAACTTTCGTCGGTGAGTACCGATAATCCGGATGCGCCATACCGGGCGTACGCCGAGGTAACTTCAATTACATCCGCCGCGCCGTTGATGATACCTTTTGACGGCGACTTTCTTTTAAACTCGGCAATAATGCCGGTTTTGGTTTCATCGAGCAAAAACCCGCCAAGCGATAATACCGAACGTGTAAACAATTCCTGTTTTTCCAGCGCGTTGACGGGTGTTTGGGCCTTTCTTTCAGCTACTTCCTTACGTTTGACCGCTATTATTTTATCGAGAATATTCATATTGGGAATCGAGTATCTTGAATTATTGTAATGCAACCAGTTTCTTCAGGGCTTCATTTGCCTTACCGCTCTCTAAACTATCTACAGCCTTTGCATATGCATCGTCATAAGTTTTAAAGTTGCCGGTGCAATGCAGGGCCATGGCCGCATTGGCGAGCACCACCGCATTTTGCGCCCAGGTTCCTTCGCCCTTCAGGATCTTTATGAATATTTTAGCTGCTTCTTCCACAGTGTTACCGCCATAGATATCCGTTGGGTTTACCATGCGTTTTCCCAACTGCTCAGGCGTCATGATCTTTTCGCCATTATTGGTGATCACCTTGGTATCGTTGGTCAGTGAAATTTCATCATATCCATCTAACCCGTGAATAATGGTAAAGGCTTTATCGGTAAGTTGTAACAGGTAATTATAGATGCGCGCCATTTCAAGATTATATACACCTACCAACTGAAATGGCGGAAAGGCCGGGTTCACCATGGGACCAAGCATATTGAAGAAGGTACGCATGCCGAGGTTCTTTCTGATTGGGCCTACGGTCTTCAATGCCGGGTGAAACAAGGGCGCATGTAAAAAACAGATATTGGCCTCGTCTACTTCTTTCTTCAGCCGGTCGGGGTCGTTCTTGAATTTATACCCCAGCTGTTCCATTACGTTGGAAGCACCGCTGATTGAGGAAGCACCATAGTTGCCATGCTTGGCCACCTTTTGCCCGGTGCCGGCCACTATAAAACAACTGAGGGTGGAAATATTGAATGTATTCTTTCCATCGCCGCCGGTTCCTACAATATCAATTACGGGGAAACCGTTGAGGTCAACTTTTACACACAGTTCGAGCAGGGCATCCTGAAATCCCTGCAGTTCCTCGATGGTTACACTGCGCATGAGGTATACAGTCATAAAGGCCGTTACTTCATGTTCATTGTAAGTTCCTTTACCTATGTTCAATAAAACATCTTTAGCCTGTTCGCGGCTGAGGGTTTTATGTTCGAACAAATATTGTAGAATCTTTTTCATTGTCAGAACTGGGATTTTGGGGATTTATGGGAAAGGTTGGATATCGTTGAATGTTGCATAAGTTTATCATTAAATTTTTTATTTGTGAATCTGTGAAATTCCAATCTTTTGCTGCCAAAATTGATTAACAGGCCTATTTCAAGATTGTATGCTTCCAGATAATTCATTGCCTGCGCAAAATGCACATCTTCAAGTTTAATTATTGCTTTCAACTCTACACTTATTTTTCCATCAATTAAAAAATCAACTCTTCTTGTACCTATTTGTTGATCTAAATAATATATTGGCATTTCAAATTCCCTGGTATAAATCATACCTATTGCTTTCAATTCCAATTCCAACGCCCGCTGGTAAATCACTTCCTGAACCCATTGCCCAGGGTATTGTGTACTCTAAATGATGCACTGATAATTTTTTCAGTTATTTCTCCGTACTTAAAGCTTGCCATAAAAGAGGTTTTAAAGTAAAACCTCACTCGCATCAAATATCCCCTCTATCCCATCTATCCAACTAATCCCAGTTCAGACCTTTAGCCAGTTACGTAAGATGTCTTCTCCCCTTGGTGTTAACACACTCTCCGGATGAAACTGCACACCCTGTACATCATATTTTTTATGCTGCAATGCCATAATGAAATTATTGGCATCGCGGGCAGTGATGGTTAACTCTTTTGGAAACCCTTCTTCACTAACCACCCAGCTGTGATAACGGCCTACTTCAAATTCATCGGGCAAACCGTTGAACAATGGTTTATCGCGATTAATGATCTGCACCGGTGTGGCCACGCCATGATACACGGTGCTAAGGTTAACCAGCTTTCCGCCAAATGCCTGACCAATGGCCTGGTGCCCCAGACAAACGCCGAGGATAGATTTGGTAGCGGCATATTCTTTTATCAATGGCAGCAACAAACCCGCTTCTTCGGGTATGCCGGGGCCTGGTGATAAAATGATCTTATCATACGCCTTTACATTTTCCAATGGGATCTGGTCGTTGCGGTATACATCTACTTTCTGATGCAGGATCTTTTCAACCAGGTGTACCAGGTTGTAGGTAAAGGAGTCGTAATTATCGAAAACAAGGATCTTCATACTGTTCATTTATGTTATGCTGCTGAAGTGTGCGACGCAAGGGACGCTGATAGCCTTCCTGCAGCCGGGCACCTGTTAAATTATCTCCTGGGCAAAAACGATCGCTTTTTTCAATGCGCCCAGTTTATTATTTACTTCCTGTAATTCGCTTTCAGGTTTGCTGGCAGCTACAATACCGGCGCCGGCCTGGTATATCAGTTTGTTCTGGCGGCTCATGAACGTGCGGATCATAATAGCATGATTGCACTGTCCGTCGAAACCCATAAAACCGATGGCGCCACCATAATAGCTTCTGGCTGTAGGCTCAAAAGCATCGATCAGTTCCATGGCCTTGAATTTGGGTGCGCCGCTCAATGTACCGGCAGGGAATGTTTTGGCCAGCAGGGCAAACGGATTGCTGCCGGCACGCACTTTACCACTCACTTCGCTCACCAGGTGTATCACGTGCGAATAATATTGCACTTCGCGATAGTGATCAACTTTTACTTCATCGCAAAGGCGGCTCAGGTCGTTACGGGCCAGGTCGACCAACATTACATGTTCGGCGTTTTCCTTGGCATCGTGCAACAGGCGTTCTGCTTCGCGCTGATCGGTTTCATCATCGCCGGTGCGTTTAAAGGTTCCCGCAATAGGGTGAACCACCGCCTTTCCGTTCTTCATAATGAGCTGCGCTTCGGGTGAAGAACCCATCAGCTTGTAATCGCCATAATCGAAAAAGAACAGGTAAGGTGAAGGGTTGATGCTGCGCAATGCGCGGTATACAGCAAATTCATCACCGGTAAAGCCCTGCTCAAAACACCGGCTCAGTACGATCTGGAACACATCGCCACGCAGGCAGCTCTGGATCCCTTTCTTCACCATATTCATATAATCGTCGTCGGTCATGTTCGATGCTTCGGCACCTTTTGTTTTAAAAGGATATACCGGAACATCCTTGCTGCGGATCAACGATTCAACAACAGCCCCTTCGCTTTCAACACCCGGCATGGTGTTCTCACATATGAACAGCTCATCTTTATGATGGTTGATGGCAATAACATATTGGTAAAGGCGATACCGCATAAGGGGAACAACGGGTTTGCCTTCGGGCGATTTGCGCTCAACACCCAGTTGAATGGTATCGAAGAACTGTACGGCATCGTAGGTAGTATAGCCATATAAACCCTGGGCAAATTTTGTTTCGCGGCTGCCCCCGTCTGGCGGGATTACTTCAAAGCGCTGCATGAATTCCCACAGCTTTTCGGGCACTTCGGCGCTGTTTGAGATGGCTGTTTTTTCGGGAGGCAGGCCTGGCAATTTGAATTCGATGCTTTTTGAAGAAGTGATCTCAATACCGGCAATGGCATTGATACAAATGAAAGAGTAACTGTTATCGGCTGCGTGGTGATCGGTGCTTTCGAGGAGCACCGTGTCGCGAAAGCGGTCGCGAACCCGGAGGTAAATGCCTACCGGTGTAAATACGTCGGCCAGCAGCTTTTTACAATTGGTGGTAATGTTTATCTTTTTCATTAAAAGATGCCCTTAAAAAATGTCAAAAAAAAAGCCCCGATTAAATCGGGGCCTGAATATGGTGTTTAATAAAACATCAACAGCAGCTTACAAGCCCCTTTTAGAGTTTGTATGCCACCACCAATGATTATTTTGTAATTGCTTTTTCATTACGTGTACAAAAGTGCTTTGCAAAAATGATTTGACCAAATTTATTTTGTTCAACGATAGAGATTTTGTCAGGATGCATTTAAATTTACCCACGAATTGCACCCAGGCCGGAATAACCTGAAAATGATCAACATAGGTTGCCGGCCCGCAATAACCCATAATACCCCTGAACCGCTTGCCGGAATGAATAATTTTTACAATTATTGCATTATTCCTATTCATTATGGTAATACAACACAAACAATTACAAGGGAAAGGTATGTTCTATGTAGGGCAGGATGGCGCTATTTTGGCCGAAATGGTTTATACGATGGCCCCTAACAAAATGATCATTGAACACACTGAAGTAGATGATTCCCTGGCCGGAAAAGGCGTTGGCAAACAACTGGTACAAACTGCCGTTGAATATGCCCGCACCCATAACATCAAGATCGTGCCCCTTTGTCCCTTTGCCAAATCAGTTTTAGATAAGATGCAAGAGTGGCAGGATGTTGTGGCATGAGGACTTTTATTTCAACTGTCTTTTATACAATTGAATGGCATTTTCATAACCCAGGTACAACGCATCGCTGATCAGTGCATGCCCTATTGAAACCTCGAGCAACCCGGGGATGTTCTGTGAAAAATAAGCCAGGTTGGTGAGGTCAAGGTCATGACCGGCATTGATGCCCAGCATCAGTTCATTGGCGCGTTGGGCCGCTGTAATATAGGGGGCAATGGCTTTTTCCCGGTGATCCGCATATTCGCGGGCGTAAGCCTCGGTATACAGTTCAATGCGGTTGGTACCGGTTTCCGCCGCGCCATTCACCATTTCAATAACAGGATCAACAAAAATGGATACCCTGATGCCCGCCTGCTGAAACACCTGTATCATTTCGCGCAGGTAATCGCGGTGTTTAACGGTATCCCAGCCATGGTCAGATGTGAGTTGCCCTTCGGCATCGGGCACCAGCGTTACCTGATGTGGTTTTGTTTCCAGCACCAGGTCAACAAACTTTTGTTCCCTGCAATTGCCTTCTATATTAAATTCTGTGGTGATGTTCTTTTTAATGGCCCGTACATCGCTGTAACGGATATGCCTTTCATCGGGGCGTGGATGCACCGTAACGCCATCTGCCCCAAACCGCTCGGCATCAATAGCCGCTTTTAACACATCGGGATTGTTGCCACCGCGGCTATTGCGCAACGTGGCAAATTTGTTGATGTTAACACTCAGCTTTGTCATGCCCAAAATTATAATTTACTGCATTAATTTACCCGGTAAATTTAGTTACTAAATTAATGCCGTAAAATTGAGGCTTACGGCGGCAGGGGATTGGGGAGGAAGGAAATAAAAAAAGGAGCTGTTCTATGAAACAACTCCTACGGGGTTAGGGGTCCAATATTTTTCTAGCCTTTTGAAATATGTGTGCTGTATAAAACATCACCTTCCAGATCAACAATGTCGAGCGAATAAACGCCTGTTGGCAAAAATTCCACTTCGCTTATATTGGTAATATTTATTCCTTTTACCAGGAACCAGCTGAACATTTTTACGATCTTATCGTCTTCATCGAACATACGCACAATGACATGTTTTCCCTGCGCGCAGGTTACATCGAGCGTTATAGCGGTGAAAAACGGGTTTGGGCGGACAACTACTTTAGGGATCATAATTTCTGAATTTGGAACATCTGATGTACCATGATTACCACTGGATCCAGTTTGGTCGATCTGTAATATCCGGTTCAGCTTTTGCCGCATTGATAGTGCGTTTTTTTCCGCCTTTTGTTTTTCTGTGTTATGATTATGGCTTAATGGTATCACAAATAATGGTTTATAAAAAGATTACTAATGGGATGCCACATTTTAAAGTGCTCATAATCAGCTACGTATCCTGCCTTAATACCATCGTCCTGTCTCAGTTTGGGATAAATTTTTATTAATTTGGGAAAGAAAACCGGAATTTACTGTCGTTGATACGGGTTTCTCCTTTTTTTAGCAGGAAAACCTGTATGCACCACCTACTTTACCACTTTTGTACTGCATAAAATGTGACCTCTTTCGTCCATCACATCGAGCATGTACATACCCTGGCTCAGTTTGTTCAGGTTATTAATATTGCTAATATTTATGCCTTTCTTCAATTTCCACAGGAAAAGACTGATGATCTTTCCGGTAGGATCGGCCATCCTAACTACACCGGGTTGATCTTCTGAAGTGGTGATCTCAAGGGTAAGAGATGAAATAAATGGGTTGGGCCGGGTTGTAATCACGTTTAGTGCCATCATACTGTTTAGCTTTAAGGGTTATAGAGGATTTGCTATCGCTCAGGACCTCATAGGGTCGTGATAAGGTATCCTATTAAAGTGCCAAAAAACAACAGTCTGATAAACAACAAATTACACATTCATGTTATGCCATTTTATTCTCATTTCCGGAAAAGCAGTTGGAAAACGGGAAAGCTTCCAGCAATATAGGTAGCATAAAAAAAGGGGTACCCTGTCAGGATAACCCTTTACATATGTTTAAATGCCGGGATTAAAACCTGGCTACCAGCTTCAGGTTCAGCAGGCGCGGCGTTAACCGGTTTGGCATGGCATACACGGTGTTTGAAAAATCCTTGATCAGCATGTAGGAAATGGTATTGTCGCGGTCGATCAGGTTGAACACTTCGAGTGTAGCCCAAATGTTCTCAAAATTGCGGAATGGGCTATGACTGCGGCGATTGCTTTTTTCGCTATCAAGTAACAGGGCGCTGAACCCGATATCGATCCTGATGTAAGGGTCAATGATCAGCGCATTGCGGTATTTTACACTGCCGGGAATATTATAGGGCAGGTTACTGCCATACAGGAAGTTCAGGTATACTTTCAAATTCTTGTTGGTGCTCAGGTAATCCTGCAGGAACATGCCAAAGGTCAGGAACCGGTCTGTTGGCCGGCGTAACCAGCCTTTTTCTTTCAGTGAGCTGTCGAGTATGGTTCCGGCTGAATCGAGTTTATAATCGTAATAGGTATCGCCTTTCAGGTTCTCACGGGTACGCATAAAACCAAGGCTGATCCAGCTTTCTGCATCCTTAACCAGCTCGCCAAACAACCGCGTTTCCAAACCGGCGGCATAGGCCTTGGCCATGTTCTCCCCAAAATACCGCAACCGCACATTGTCGATATCATACGGCACCACATCCCACATGTTCTTATAGTAGGCTTCGGCCGTCCACCTGAACGGACGGTTACCCGAGCGGAAATTATAATCGAACCCGGCCGATAGCTGCCAGCTTTTTTGCGCTTTCAGGTCTTTATTCACCGTTCCATCGTACCGGCGTAATTCGCGGTAAAAAGGCGGCTGGTTATAAATACCGGCAGCGCCACGGAAAATTATATCCCGCTTCCAGTGGGCCGGTTTCCAGGAAAACCCAACGCGGGGCGAGATCAAAAATTCGTTGTTGAGCGTATTGTAATTATACCGCACACCTGCCTGCAGCACCACGCCCATTGAATCGTGTAAAATGATATTGTCCTGAAAGTAACCCGTGATCCGGTTAATGGTGAGGTCGGCGTGTGAATTGAGCGCTTTATTCAAAGTGAGGTTACCCGGCGTGTAAGGCAGGCTGTAGCCGGCCGAATCCTGGTATTCCCATTCGTGGAGTTTATCGGTAACGGTTTGCCGTTCTACGCTTTGTCCCCATTGCAGGTAATGTTTGCCTTTATCGAGCATGCCTTTGTGTGAGGCATTCCATACCTGTATATTGAGCTTGTTACGGGCATAGTTTTGATACAGCCCGGCGCCCAGCGGATTGTTGATCAGTCCGTAATCTGCTTTTGATTTATCGAATTCCCGTTCGCCAAAGATGTACGCCCCGGTAATGTCAATGCCTTCGCGTTCGTCGTTCTCAAAACGGCTCAGCATCCATTTCAGGCGCAGGTTCTTTTTGGGTTGCTGGGTAAGCGACAAGCCCACCATATTGGTGCGGTACCTGTCTTCTTCACGGCCATCAAAATAAATATCCAGTCCCAGGTTGGCGCTGAAATACGGCGAGAACACCGATGAGGTGAGCTGACTGAATTTGGGAATGAGCGTGAATTTGGTTTGTGAAATATTTCCCAGCAGCTCGATGGTGTTCTTCGCATTGAGTTGGTAAGTAAGCAACGCCTGCAGGTCGTTTGATGAGGGCACATAATTGCCCTGCGTCTCCTGGCTTTTCAGCAGGTTGCGGTTGCTGCGGTTACGAACACCTATGAGGTAAGTGAATTTATTATTCCTGCTCATGCCTTCGAGGTGCAATCCCTGTTCAAGCAGGCCCACATAGGCCGAACCGCCAAATTGCCGCGGCTTTTTATACTGGATGTCGAGTACCGAAGACATTTTATCGCCATATTTTGCCTGGAAGCCGCCATTGTAGAAGCTCACATTGCGCGCCAGTTCGGGATTTATAAAACTAAGGCCCTCCTGTTGCCCGCTGCGCACCAGGTATGGACGAAATACTTCAAAATCGTTTACATAGATCAGGTTCTCATCATAATTACCACCCCGTACCGAATACTGGGAGGTTAATTCATTGTTGGAACCGACAAATACTTTTATCAGGCTTTCTATACCGCCGGTAGGTGACGGAATGTTGATGGCGTTTTTGGGATTGATGATCACCAACCCGGCCTCGTGCCGCTGCCGCTGATCGGTTATCACTACGGGTTCCAGTTCGCGGGCGCCGCGTTCGAGCCGGATTACGACATATTCTTCTTCATTCTCGTTCAGCAGGAAATTTCGTTGTTCGGTTTTATACCCGGTATAGCTGAAAACAATGGCAAACGCTTTATCGGCAGGCACTTTCAGCCTAAAGGTTCCTGAATCGGAAGTGACTACACCCTTGAGCCGCCCCAATACCATTACAGACACATTATCGAGGGGTTGTTCATTATCACCCACTACCCGGCCGGCGACCCAGGCCGTCTTTTTTTGAGCTATCACCGTACCGGAAAAACAAACTGCGAAGAATACCAGTAATAAAGGGACAAATTTCACCCGGGTATGTTTTAGTGCCGTCGAAATTAATTGAATTTGACGTCATTGTAAACTGAAAAAGATCAATTTTATTGCCTGCCCGCCGAATCAGCCAGTGGGTGCATAAGGCCTGGCTGCCCAACAAATGGGGTAATTGATAGTGTGCAATCGACAACATGCAATGTTTTATTGATATCCCAGGCACCGGATACCGGTTACCAGCACCTTAATGCGGAAAGCCCGCCTATAATCAGCTTGCCTATATTTTGAGAGCCCCCCGGAAACTGGTAACCGGTAACTGGCAACCTTGTGTACTTGTCGCAGATCAATTATAACATACACATACCGGTAAGTACTTCTTTGTATCAGGTTCAACATGCCAACCAATTTCTGGAAAATCGTTCCCTGGCAGGGACGCGTCCCTATTTTGGCACGCCTTTAATCAATTGATTATTAATAATTTATTTTTTGGCACCCGGTTGGAAAATACTATATCAACAAGGCGATCAGCAAGAAAGTGAAAGTGAAGAGGAACAGGGAACAGAAAGCATGATAATGGAGAGTGCGTTGCTGATTGCAGGCTCCCGCTAAGGCGGGACAGGCTGTGGGGCCGGGGGATTCTTTTTTCGATTGTAACTACATCAACATATTTACTTGGAAGGCGTGTTTTGTACAGGGGCTGAATGTCTATTCAGCCCATTTTTTTTATACTTACCTGTATGGTCCTGCTTTCAAACCCACTGTAAATATTATATTGCGCCATATAACGACCCACCCTTTACCCATTCCCGTAATAAGTTCGGTTTTCATTTATTCATATACCACCACTAAAACAAAAATTATCCAATGAGTAGTCCAGCTGCATTTCAATTTGTATCGCCTGAAGTACTGACCAAACTGGCCACTATCAAGCCTTATATTCTGGTTGTATTGACCAAAGGCGAAAACTATGGGTTAAGCGATTCCCCACGCATTATTCAAAGTGAACACCTGCCGTACATCTTTGAACAACGGCGCAATAACCAAATGGTGCTAACCATGCCCGTGATGGACAACAACACCAACCTTGCTGCTGTAGCGGTTTACAATACTACCGATAAAGATGAGGTACAACGACTGCTCGATAAAGACCCCGCCATCATGGCCGGTGTTTTTGATTATGAAATTGTTACCGGTATGGGATTACCGGGTGATAAACTTCCGTAAACGGCTCCTGGCTACTAATTAAGAAAGCTTCAGGTTACGCTACAATCTTTGCAGTTGCACGTCCCTGAAGCTTTCCCCTTTATTTTAATTTTCATCTCATAAAAAAACCGGAAGATG
This sequence comes from Niastella vici, assembly GCF_002077945.1. Classification (GTDB taxonomy): domain Bacteria; phylum Bacteroidota; class Bacteroidia; order Chitinophagales; family Chitinophagaceae; genus Niastella; species Niastella vici. The sequence goes on along the minus strand of NZ_LVYD01000051.1, from coordinate 28,937 downwards.
TTGCGGGTACACTGGAAACTCGTTTACAAAATCCCCCGGTTTAACGGAACGAACTAGTTAAAATTTAAGTTCAAAGGTTCTTTGGATCCAGCCTGTGGTAAATCCCACTACAACCAGTACAACAACTATTAATAAAAGTATTGCCCATGCCGGCAAACCCCGGCGATGGATAGCCGTACGTTTTGTACCGTCACTGTTGCGATATTCCGGCACCAATTCATTTTCCTTTACAACCCTTGCTTTAATAACATATCCGGCGTACCGGCTACTAAATCCATCTACTTCAGCCTGATTTCTTACCATTTGTTCTGCTACAAACAATTCTCCGTTGGCTGAAGGTTGATATGCCTGTACTACCACCGGGTACTCTTTCTCATTTATGACCATAACAAACGATTTGTTTACAAACTTATTCATGCAAAAGCATTGCCATGAAAATTGCGCTGTTACCCATTGAAAATTAATTGATCAGTCGCTGAGGAATTATTTACTCAGGCGCTTAGCATGCTTTATGCATTTGGCGCGGTCTTCCTTTTACCGGCAACTTTCTTCCTGGTTTTTACCGCCGTACGTTTGGCCGGTGCTTTTTTGGGTATGGGAACCGCTTTGGTATCGGGTGGTTGATTAAGATTTTCCGGTGCTTTTTCCAATTGCACTATTATATCTTTCAGAAAATTGATGAGGCGTTTGCGCTGTGCTTTATCGCTGATGTTCCATTTGTCTTTATCGGCTCTTTTATGCGCAAGCTTGAATTTAAGCCCCGTCATTGAAGTAGTATAATCATTCGCATTCAGCTTGCGTACATGCTGATGGGCTGCTATATACCAGTGATATTCTGTTCCCACCGGTACGCCCGATCCTTCGGGCGCCTTGCCTGCCCGGCGTTTGGTTACACCATAACTGATAGTCCACAGGTCGGGCGTTGCTTTTGTTTCCTTCCATTCGCCTTTGTCGTAATACCATTTATGACTGCGCCCAATCTTCATGCCCGTATATTGCTGCCCTTCAAATTCCTTGAACTGATTATATGTTTTGGCGAGATCTTTATCTGCTTCCTTTTGTTGTGCTTTCTTTGACTTTCCGTTTGATGTTGCCATAATAAAGCTGTTTTTTTTATATATACAAAAAATGCCACCGGGGAGTGGCATCTATAAAACAGCTTTTCTGTAGATTTTTTTTCACGGGAACAAACGCTACACTGTCTTTACAACGGCCAGCGAACGGGTTGTTTGGTTTTCATACAACGATACAGGGCAGTGAACAACTCTACTGTTTTTCGGCCCTCGGCGGCCGTAACCAATGGCTCCCTTTTTTCGGCTACAGCTAACAGGAAGTCCCTGATCTGCTGGCGAATGTAATATTCAACGGGATTGCCTGAATTAAATTCAGCAGTATCTGCTGACTGCCATGTTTTCAATTGTTGTTCATCGCCGGGGACCGTCCAGATATCGTTTACCGGCGCTTCAAGCATTGTTGACTGCCCGGGCAGGAACATAGAACCGCCATCGGTTTGCACGCCGGCCGATGCACCATTGCTACCATGTATATGCACTTTGCCATAAATGCCAGGCTTTTGGGCATTGCTTACCACAATATTTCCCACTGCGCCATTTTTAAACCGGATAATGGCAACGGCGGTATCTTCCACTTCAATATAAGGATGGTTGATGTTTTGCCATACCCCGTATAGTTCTTCCATTTCACTGCCCATATACCACAACAGCAGGTCTAACTGATGCGGCGCCTGGTTCACCAGCACCCCACCACCCTCCTGCTCCCAACTGCCGCGCCAGGGATCGCTGCTATAATATTTTTCATCGCGCCAGCCATACATCACCACCGAACCCAGCATAGGCGTACCCAGCTTACCCGCATCAATAGCCTGCCGTATACGCCGGCAGGGCGCCAGGAAGCGGCGCTGACTAACCATTCCCAGTTTTCTATTGCAGGCGGCAGCAGTCTGCATCATGGCATCACAATCTTCGAGGCTAACGGCCAGTGGTTTTTCTGTAAGTACATGCGCGCCGTGCTGCATGGCAATCACAGCAGCCTCGCGGTGGGCCGGGTGCGGCGTACATATAACCACCACCTGCACCTGCTCCTGTTGTATCATTTCAGCAATATCTGTATAAGCCTTTGCGCCAAAACGGGCCGCCGTGGCGGCTGCTTTTTCCTGATTGCGGCTTTGTACCGCCACCAGTTCTGCTTCCTCAATATTTTTCAAAGCCTGCGCATGCACCTGCGCCATTTTGCCACAACCTATTATTGCTGATCTGAGTTTGTTCATATGATACACCTTGTTTAATTGTTACTTCCTGCTTCTTTAATTCCGAAGTAGGAAGTATGAAGTAAGAAGTTTACGAATTTTTCAGTTGTCGGTAAAGAAAATACGAATTTACTTATGAGTTAAGAAATTAGGATTCTTCTTACTTCCTACATCTTACCTCCTACTTCATTACCCTGCCCAACTTTAAAAACAATGGAAAATAAAATGACTTAAAACTATCCCCGGGCCACACCTGTTCTATGGCGGCCGTAAGTTCATCAACGGGATTGTACTGATGCGCTTTTATAAAATGCTGTACGCTCGACCAGGTATTTAAATACCCTATAAATTGCTGCCGGTTATATTGCACCTGTATCTTAAAATCTTTTGAGGGTAAGGGTTCGTAAGGGAAGGGAACCGTGGTATAATGATCGTCGACATATTTTCTTTCTTTATCCCAATACGGCCCTACGGTTTCGCGGTAGAATGTATTGATAAGGGCATTCATCGCTTCATCTTCACACACCACCAGGCTGTATCCCCAAATGGCTACAATGGCGCCCGGCCGGGCAATGCGCTGCACTTCTTTTTCAAATGCCCCGAACCGGAACCAGTGATAAGCCTGGGCTACGGTAATGCAATCAAAGCTGTTGTCGTTGAACGGAGTTTGTTCGGCCGTACTTACCAGGTAAGTGATCTTTTCATGCGGCTGGGCCTGCTGCAACTGTTTTTCGCTGATATCGGTTGCCATCACCTGCTCAAAATAGTTCGCCAGCTCAACAGCGGCCTGTCCATTCCCGGTGGCGCAATCCCAGGCCAGTTGCCTGTTGGTCACCTGTTGCAGAATATATTCATACAACTCATGCGGATAACCGGGGCGGTATTGCGCATAGAGCGAGGCCTGGTTGCTGAAAAGATCTTTTGCCATATGGGATCAGGTTATTTTCTTCAACTGTGCAATGGTGTCTTTGGGATCTTTTGAACGGAATACGGTATTTCCTGCTACCAGTACATGCGCCCCGGCGTTTATAATGTCGGGGGCATTTTGCAGGGTTACGCCGCCATCGATCTCTATTTTGGTAGCCAATCCTTTTTCATCGATCATCCGGCGCAGGGTACTGATCTTCTTCAGCGTATTGGGAATGAATTTCTGTCCGCCAAAACCCGGATTTACGCTCATGATCAACACCACATCAATATCGTGCAATACTTCTTTCAGCGCTTCTACCGGCGTATGGGGGTTCAACGCCACACCGGCCTGCATGCCCAGTGATTTTATCTGCTCAATATTCCGGTGTAAATGGGTACAGGCTTCCTGGTGCACGGTCAGGATATCGGCGCCGGCTTTTTTAAAATCTTCTACATATTTTTCCGGCTCCACGATCATCAGGTGCACATCACAAACTTTGGTAGTGGTTTTGCGAATGAATTCGATGATCATAGGGCCAAATGTAATATTGGGAACGAACCGTCCGTCCATTACATCTAAATGAAACCAGTCGGCCCCGCTTTCATTCACCATTTTGCAATCTGCTTCGAGGTTAAGAAAGTTTGCCGATAAAAATGATGGTGCTACTATTGCCATGGCAGGTTGATAAGCCTGCCGGCCTTACTGCGCATTCGCGAAACTTCGGCGAAGCAGGGCCGGCAGGCAGGTTATTAATTTATTTCTTTAATCGCTTTAACCCTTCCCGTGCTTCCTGAAAGTTTTTATCAAGGGCAAGGGCACGTTCGTAATTCACCTGGGCAAGTTCCTTCTTACCCTGCACTTCATAACAACGGGCCATCCAGTACCAGGCATCGGCATTGGTATTGGAAACGGTAGCCGCCATTGTGAAAACCTTTAAAGCGCTGTCAGTTTTTTTCAGATCGTACAAAACAATTCCTTTTTCAATGTACGCATCGGTAAATTTCCAGTCGTGGCTGATACATTGGTTAAACATCTCCATGGCCTTGTCGTATTGTTTTGTATCAGAATAAAAACTTCCTTTCAAATACAACACGTCGTTGATAATACCCGTAGTGTCCTTCTTTATCAATTCATCACAAAGAGTGATCACTTTGGGATTGAGGGTAGCGGCATACAAACTGGCCAGTGCCAGTCCGTTATAGTTGATGGGCTGTACTTTGTAAGATCTTTCCAGCGACTGAATGGCAGCGGGGGTGTCTTTTAACTTGGCCAGCAACACACCTTTTTCATACCATACTTCAAAGTTGAGCGAATCCTGTTGCGCCCATTCATCGTATTGGTCTATGGCTTTTTGGGGATCGCCCAGTTGTGCATAGATCTCACTGAGGCGCCGATGCAGATTGGGATTTTCGGGCCATTTGGCAATGCTTTCTTTCAATAACTTCACTGCTTCATCAGGCTTATTCACCAGCATCAAATTCGATACATATTGCGTGGCAATATATTGTTCAGGCTTTAGTTCCCAGGCTTTTTTATAATCCAGCATAGCCAGCTCATGTTTGTCGTTCTGCGACAACAACACGGCTCGTTGCATATACAGGTCCTGATTTTTGGGGAATTGCCTGATGCTATCAGTTAAACCCGCATAAGGTGGCGAGCTCAATATTTTTTCGGCCGATTCCTTTTCATTGGTACGGGAATGACAACTACCTAACCAACAGAGTAAACCTACCAATAATAAAGACTGTAAAGAGAACCATCTTTTCATCTGCGTTATATATGTTTTTTTCAAATCCATGGCCGAACTCCGGCAAAACTAACCGATTTTTATAAAGTACTTATGACAATATTCTGACATGCAAACTATTTAACAAAATTATCTTCATTTTTATACCGTGCATTACCTATAAAACAAGGTATTGCGCGCTTGTAAAATATGTTATTTATGAAAATATGGTTGCTGTTCCCGCTGCTGGCAGGTATTGTCATTACTGCGTTTAAATATAAACCATTGTCACCAGTTGCGTCTTCGCTACCGGCCGACACATTACAATATCCTGAAGAAAAACATTTCCGGAACCTGCAACAATTAACGTTTGGGGGTGATAATGCCGAAGCCTATTTCAGCTTCGATGGTCAATGGCTCGTGTTTCAACGCACCAGTGCGAAAGATGGCCTGCCATGCGATCAGATCTTTGTTGGAAAGATACCCGCGCCCGGCGCTCCCTTTCAATACAAAATGGTTAGCACCGGTAAAGGAAGAACCACCTGTGGCTTTTTTACAAAGGATGGCAAACACGTTATTTACGCCTCCACACACCTGGGTGGCGATAGTTGCCCGCCATTACCCGACCGCTCTAAATACGGTAATAAATACATTTGGCCTTTGTACAGCAGCTATGATATTTTTATGGCCGATCTCAATGGAAAGATCGTTAAACAACTCACGCACAGCAAGGGATATGATGCCGAGGCCACCCTGTCGCCCGATGGCAAAAAGATGATCTATACAAGCGTTAAGGATGGCGATATCGATCTGTACCTGATGAACCTGCAAACCGGTAAAGAAAAGCGGATCACCAATACACCCGGATATGATGGGGGCGCCTGGTTCAGTCCCGATGGAAAAAAGATCATCTGGCGTGCTTCACGTCCGCAAACACCCGAAGCATTGCAATCGTATAAAGAGCTGCTGGCCGAGAACCTGGTAGCGCCTACACAAATGGAAGTTTTCATTGCCGATGCAGATGGCAGCAATGCACAACAGGTAACGCACCTGGGACAAGCCAACTGGGCGCCGGCCTTTTTGCCCGATAGCAAACGTATCATTTTTGCGTCGAACCATGAATACAAACGGGGCTTTCCGTTCAATTTATATATTATGCAGCCTGATGGCAGCGGGCTGCAGAAGATCAGCCGCGACAAAGGGTTTGATGCCTTTCCCATGTTCAGCCCCAATGGAAAAAAGATCGTTTTTTGCAGCAACCGCAACAATGGCGGAACGCATGATACCAACATCTTTATTGCCGATTGGGTCGAAGAATGATGCCGGTCAACAGTTGAAAGCAGTTACCCGATGATCAGGAATCAAATTTGAGATTTCCCTTCTGCACCATTAGCTTTGCGCCAAATCTCCCCAATATGAATTTTTTAGTTGTACTACATAGCTATCTCCGGTGGATACTGTTGGTGCTGTTATTAGCTTCCATTTTAAAAGGTCTTTCCGGTCTTGGCGGTAAAAAAGCATTAACGGCAGGCGACAAAAAATTATGGTTGTTCACCATGATCTCGGCGCATACCACTTTGCTGATCGGTCTTATACTGTTACTCTTTGGCCGCATGGGTATATTTACCAATCCGCCACCTGCCGGTACCAGCGTAATGAAAGATGCAACGTACCGGTTCTTTTACATGGAACATCCTTTAATGATGATCATTGCCATTGTGTTTATCACCATTGGCAGAGGACAGGCAAAGAAATCAATTCCCGATGCTGTTAAATACAAAAAAGCATTCTGGTTCTTTGTTGTTGCATTAATTCTTATACTGGCTGCTATTCCCTGGCCTTCCCGGTTTGGCCGCCCGCTGTTCCCTGGCTTATAATAGCATATACATTTTTAATCATATTTCAATGCCATTCCGGTAAACCGGGGTGGCATTTTGCTTTTTGCTACCTGTCATAACCGACTAATGACTATTATCACCCCACGCCAATTTGACTATTCCCCAGGTAATAACCCTCCTATCTGTCTCATTTCAATTCATTTATCACCATTCGTCCCGGATATGTAACAAAATGAAATACAACACAATAATAGAATTGGGCACACGTTTTTGGATGCGGCGCCGCATGACCTGAAGGGCTGGAGCAGGACACTACAGGACATCTGTTTGAGACAAAGACCATACGTTTGTGCGCCCGGAATTGAACACCTAAACAGCCACAATTCTTCATAAGAAATAACCTATCCTTGTGGCGCTGTAATGCTCTATCGTATAGAGAAAAACGATATGCTTTTTTGCTTGCTCCTGTTGAATAAATTTCACTAATAAACTTATTGGCACTGAATTTATAAGATCAATTATTTCGGCAGACTTTTTGAATTTTATACATAAACGTTATCATGACACTTAACACCTTGGCGAGAATCCGTACTGGCGTTTTATTTTTATGCTTACTATTCTCCTGTTCGATCCTTTTTGCACAAAATCAAACTATCAATGCGGTGTATGCAGGTACTGCATATGAGTATGACCAAACGTCTGATGCCGGCGAAATGGTAAGAACTGATTACGTGTTCTACTTCAGGCCAAACTCCTCTTTTTGCAGCGGACTTGATAAGCCCGATTGGCAAAAGAAAGTGGATGGAACCTATTCTATTACCGGCAATCAGCTGAAGATGCGGTTTTTGAGCGATGGATCCGAAAAAATAATCCTGTTAAGCGTTACCGGCGAAACCGGTCAATCGGGCGCAGCTACTTTTATCAGGCTGAATGTTTCCAGTGCTGTACCTGCCGGGTTTTATAAGTATATAAGATCTTCAGGTAAACAGGATGGTTTCTATTTTACTGATGGCAAATTCAAACGTACCGCCACCCTTTCAACTGTAAGTGGCGGAAGCAATAACAGCGGCGAAGATGGTTCTTATACAATTAATCAAAGTCAGTTAAGCCTTAAGTTCGCCAATGGCCGCACGCAGAATTATAGCTTCTTCAGCAGCAATGAAAAAAAATCATTGGTTGTTATAAATGGTGATATCTATTACCTCGATGAAGAAGAACAGGCAAAACAGGTAAGGACCGACAATCCTGTTGCAGCCAAAGCAGCTGATGTACTGGAAGCTGGCATGAACCTCATGAAACAGGCTAACCAGGCCCATGGCGGTAAAGCGCTGGATGGCCTTACCACCTTGAAAGCGGTGATGAACACCAATAACCTTACGCTCACTATGCAAGCCGACTTCACCCGTCAGATAGTACGGTTGGAATCTTCACTGCAGGGCAACACCATTTTGCTGGAACAAATGGAAGGCAACAGCGGCTGGAGCTTTGATGGCAATGGCTATGCGCCGCTTTCTGCGCAACGCGTTACTGAATTGAAACGTTATCTGTTTTGTGGTATGCTGGGATTGAAATCAGATATCCTGGCCAAATCAACCGCCACCCTGCAAACGCAGCAATATGATCTGTCGTCGGTAATGGTAGTGGTGAACAGTATACGCGCCGGTTACATCATAAGCAACCGCAGCAACCGCCTTGAAGCGCTGGTGATCGCTGATCCGCTGAGTGGTACAACCACCTTTACCTACTCAGACTTCAAGAAAACAGGCAACATTCTGTTACCTTATACAGAGATCATGCAGGCAGGTAAGCATGCACAAACAATTTCGTACGAGAGCTACGATATTAATCCAAGCTTCCCGGCCAGTACCTGGGCAAAGCCAAAATAAGTTTACACGTTAAGTCAACATACCCGGGCCCTGAGGATTAAACCCTCAGGGCTTTTTTCTTATCTTGCCGTCCTGAACAATCGTTATGATCACCTATAATCCCAAAGACTGGTTCACTTTTATTTTCCGCTTTCATAAAGCAGATACCCTGCGCAAGCTGGCCCCGCTTATCTTTGGTATCAGCGTTTACTGCTGGGTCATTGCCTTTCTGGAACTGCACGTTCTCAAAATACCCGACAACAGCCACATCAAGCAAATAACCGTCATGCATACCCTGCTCAGCTTCGTGATCTCGATGCTGCTGGTGTTTCGCACCAATACGGCGTATGACCGCTGGTGGGAAGGCCGTAAACAATGGGGCTCGCTGGTGAATAACAGCCGTAACCTGGCCATAAAACTACACAGCATGCTGGGGTATGAAGATGCCGCGCACCGCTCGTTCTTTAAAAAGATCATTCCCATGTACGCCTCGGTATTAGCGCACCACCTGCATGCTGAATCAACCCGCCTGGCATTGGATGAGCAGGAACATCCCGAATTGCGTGAGCTCAATACCAGTCAGCATTTGCCCAACCAGGTTGCAAAACTGATAATACAACGGGTGAACAAATTGTATACAGAAGGCAAGATAAAAGGCGATCAGCTGATCATCCTCAATAACGAACTGCAATCATTCACTGATATCTGTGGCGCCTGTGAGCGCATCAAGAACACCCCTATCCCCTATTCGTATAGTGTGTTCCTGAAGAAGTTTATCTTCTTTTACGTTATGACGCTGCCCTTCAGCTTTGCGTTGAGCCTGGGTTATTTGGCCGTTCCGGTGGTGGCCTTTATTTTCTATGTACTGGCCAGTCTTGAAGAGATAGCAGAAGAAATTGAAGACCCGTTCGGCGGCGATGAAAACGACCTGCCAATGAATAAAATGGCCCAGAACATAAAAAAACATGTGGTCGAGATCCTTTCCTGAGCTTTCTATTCGTAAATCTCGTGAAATAATTTTTTCAGGTTGTCATTCGAAGTGGATACAGCAGGCAATTGCTGTATCTGTTTTTCAATATTGCTGATGCGGTCCTTAAATACAGGATGCGTGCTTAAAAATGGCGCCGGTTCTGCCCCGCTGCTTTCCTTTTGCAGCATTTTCATCAACCGCACCATGCCCTGGGTGCTGATGTTATTTTTTGCCATCAGCTGCAGTCCATTGTCATCGGCCTCCGTTTCAAGGGAACGGGAATATTGCAGTTGTTGTAATGCACTCGCGTTGTTCACCACTGTTGAAGCAATACCCGATTCGTTTCCCAGCAACAGGGAAATAAACATCTTTTGCGACAGGTCGCGAAAGATATTACGCAGGGAATGGCGCAACGCAATATGCGAACCTTCATGCCCCAACAGGGCAGCCAGTTCTTCGGGTGTTTTCATTTGCTCCAGGATGGCATCGTACACTACAATATGACCGCCGGGTATGGCAAAGGCATTCATGTCATTCGATTCAACAACAGTTATTTTTACCGGATACCCGATATCATAATGCAATTGTTCATAGAAGGCATTCAGCACTTCCGTTTTATGCGTATCTACTTTATATTGCTGCATAACAGCCTGGTACATTTGCTCGCCCATGTCGATCTCCTGAATTTTGGAGAAACGGCTGGCCATGCGATCACCCAGCCAGGGCATTAGCCAGGCGTATAAACCAACCAGTATCGCAATAATTATAAGCGCAATTACGCCCAGCTTTAACCAGATATTGCCGAACAGGCGGGTATGCGCTTTACCGAACAGGCGGTGGTGCGTAAGCGTGTTTTTAAGGGCCTGCACCAATTGTGGGTCCCGTATCACCAGCCGTTCAATTTCCCCTTTTTTATTCCGGTATCGTAATTCACTTCCTGCAACCTGGTCATTGAATGCAATGAGCTCCTTTGTTAACCAGTATACATCTTTTTCCTGGCCTGCTTCATCGCGATACCGGATGGTAATGGTCACTGCCGATAAAAAGATGGTAGCCTGGTAATACCGGCCGCCGGCTTCATGGTAAGTACCTGTATAAGTAGTACTCATATTGGCTATATTGCGATAGGGATTTTCTTAATCGCCTGTATAAACGCTACGTCCTGGAAGCACAGGCGTTCCGTTTGCCCCTTGTTGTTTTTATATTGTAACTCGCTCTGTATGGTCTGTTGCCAAAAGCGGGTATCCTTTGTAAGCCAGTACACAACTTTTTCCTGCCTGTTTTCATCGAGGTACCGGATGGTGATAGTAGCAGCCGACAGAAAAATGGTGGCCCCGTAAGTGCGGCCGGCGGCATCATAATAAACAGCTGAATAAGTAGTACTCATAATGACACTAAATTAGGCGGAAAGAATGGAAATCAGAAGTCAGACTTCGGTCTTATATTTGATTATAGAATCTTTTTCTTTGCACTATGAAACAAATCTTTGGTATTCTTCCTGTAGTAGCTTTATTATTCTGTATCACAGCCTGTAACAGCAGCAAAAAAGTAACCATTCAACCTACCGAAACACCGGCCAGGCTTTTACCGGCTTTGCCCGGCTCAACGATCAATCTTCCCTTCAAGATCTACATGAAGCCCCTGCTGGCTATGATGGATTCAGGAACATCCAAAGAGTTCACCAATGATAAATGGCCCAATTTTACGCAATCGGGTTGCGATTTCCGTTATAAATTCCGGTTTGTACGGTCGCCCTTTGTTTTTAGCTGTGTTAATAATAAAGTAACAATAGGTTTTCGCGGCAGTTACCAGATCGGGGGAAGTAAAACCATATGTACATTCGATAAACAGATATCGCCCTGGGTGACCGGTAGCTGTGGTTTTGGCAATGAAGCCCTGCGCCGGGTCGATCTCAACATCAGTTCTACCCTTACTTTATTACCCAACCACCAGGTGCTTACGGCAACCAGGTTAGATAAAATAAATCCGTTGGATAAATGCGAGGTCACCCTGCTGCAAACCGATCTTACCGGACAAATAATGGACAGCATCAAGGCCTCGATCGAAAGTTATTGCGGCTCCTTCGACAAATTTGTTCAAACCCTTAACAACAACGACCTGTTGCGTCAGTGGCGCAGTGGCGGCAGCCGGGTAATCCCCATCAGCACATATGGCTTTTTAAATTTGAACCCATCGGCCCTGCGGGTAAGCAAATTCAATGTATATAAGGATACCCTGTACTTTTCGATAGGCTATAGCGGCCAGCCGAAATTCTCCTCCGACAGCCAGCGGCTGGTTACCCACGCTGCCCTGCCGCCCATCAGCAATTCTGAATACTCCACCGGCATCAATACTTACTTCGATGCTGTTTATCAATACAGTTTCTTTAACAAGCTCATGAACGATAGCTTACGCAACAAACCATTTGAAGTGGAAGGAAGAACGTTTGTGATAAAAGATATAAACATCAGTGGCACCAACGATGGTAAAATACAGGTGGATGTTTCTTTTACCGGTAACCGTAAAGGCGTACTGCATTTGAAAGGAACGCCCATACTCGATGCCGAAAAGCAGGTGCTCTCCATGCCCGATGTAAGTTTTGCTATCGATACAAAAGATATGATGGTGAATATTGCCAAGGCCCTGTTCCGGAAAAAGATCATGAAACAGCTGGCCAACCAGTCGGTACTGGATATTGCCGCGCTGATCGAAAAAAATAAACCGGCTATTGAGGCCCGCTTAAATCAAACCGTAACACCCTGGATGAGCACCGCCGGCACCTTTCAACAATTCAGGCTGGTAGGACTGCTTCCGCAAAAAGACTACATACAGGTACAGGCCCATCTTCGCGGAACATTGATGTTAATTGGACAACCGCCGGTAAGCGTGTTGAAAAAGTAGCTGGCTTCTCCCAAACAATACATTACAAAAAAGCTGAAAGTCATATTTTTGCAGGGGGATCTGCATTAAAAAACTTTTGCAGTACCAGGCAACCCTGGCAGCTGATTCATCGTAGTAGCCGTTGAGTTATGAAAAACAATTAGTTAGCAATGTAATATTCCCGCAAACCAACACCCTTGCTAGATAACTCGAACATTTCCTCATTATTGAGTGGCTGTAGAAAGAACGATCGAAACAGCCAAAAGGAGTTGTATTATCTGCTCCGGGGATTCGCTATGAAAATATGCTACCGCTATACCAATGCCATGGAAGAATGCGAAGAAATTGTGAATGAAGGGTTTGTAAAACTCTTCAAGAACGTTCATCAATTTGATGAAACCAGGCAGGAAGATACGCTGCTTTCGCTGAAAGGGTGGTTTAAACGGATCCTGATCAATACCTGCATAGATCATTACCGCAAAAGCAATTCATCGGTAAATGGTCATGTGCTAACCAATCATGAATCGGAAACGATTGCTGATCAGGGGGAAACAGGTATTGATATGCTGTCGTACAAAGAGATCATTGAAGCCATCCGGTTATTATCGCCGGCTTACCGGGCGGTCTTCAATTTATTTGTTATAGAAGGGCTTAGCCATGAAGAAATATCGCAAACACTGGGCATTTCAGTGGGCGCCTCAAAATCCAACCTGTCAAAAGCACGAGACAACCTAAGAAAACTATTGCAGAATAAAAATATTATTAAAGCGTATGTATCCCCTCCATGACCATGACCTAGACCGTTTAAGCCGCGAAGCTGCTGAGCACTTCGAGGTGGAGCCAGGCGCTTCTGGATGGGACCATCTGGAAAAACGTTTGGATGAGGAATTGCCGCAAAAGAAAAAACGGCGACGGTTCCTGTTCTGGCTCTTTTTTATTACCGCCACTACCGGCGGCGCTTTAACCGCTATATTAACCTACAAACCAGCATCGCCATTAGGCAAAAATACCGTGGGTGTGGTAACCCCTGCCCAAAGATCTGCAGTTTCTCAACAACAGCCTACTGCGACTGCTTCTATAAACGAAGCGGTTCAGCCAGGTACTGCAACTGACAACAGTACACCTGCAGCAATAACGCCTGCTCAAACACCGGCCAGCCCGAATGCCGTTCCTGGCAATACCCCGAATGCCAGCGGGTATGAAGGCAGTCCTGTTACACCATCATTGGCCACACCAGAACCGCATACTGCCGGCGCCAATCAGGCTGCTGATGCTACCGTATTAAATACAACGGCTGATAGGAACAGCGCTCAACCTGTTGCAAAAGCAAACAAGACAAACAAAGGGAAACCTGTTTCAAAAACAGGCGCCGATAAATCGCCGCTTTCGTTGAATTATGCCACCATTGCGCCCACCATCAAGGGGCAGAACGGCCTGCATGTAACCAACGCAACCAGCAATAAAACGGGTAAAAAGAAAGGCACCACCAAAGCCGGTCAACAACAGCAAACAGGTAGCCCGGTACCTGATAATACATCAACACCCGATCGCGGCCTTACCGCTAATGATCAGCAGCCAACTACCCAACCGGTTGCGGTGAACAATGAGCCATCAACCACAGAGGCGGCTGCTACACCGGCTGATTCTGCAAAGAACAACACCATTGTACCACCTGCCGCTGATTCGGCCAAAACGCCGGCTAAAGAAAACAACAAAAAAACGGCGCCTAAAAAGGATAAAAATGTAAAAGGGTTTGAACTGGGTTTAATGGCAGGTCCAGATGCGAGCACGGTTAAATTCGGTCCACTCTACAAACCCGGGTATAATTTCGGCTTGCAGGTTGGTTACCGGTTCTCGAACCGCTGGTCGGTAAATACCGGCCTCATATACACTAAAAAATGGTACAAAGCCCAGGGTAAGGATTTTAATTATAAAGCCCCCTGGCCAATAGATAAAGCAGAAGGCAACTGCTCTATGTGGGAAATACCGGTGAATGTACGATACGATGTTTCGTTCAATACAAAACGGCGTTGGTTTGTAAGTACGGGCTTATCAACCTACCTGATGGATAAAGAGAATTACGACATGTATTACACCTGGGGTGGTAATAGTTATACCTGGCCGAAAAATTCAGATACCAACTCCACCTATCTTTTCTCCATCCTGAATTTATCGGTAGGTATGGAGCGTTCGCTGGGTAAACATTTCTCACTTCAGGCAGAACCCTATCTCAAAGTACCATTACAGGGCCTGGGCCTGGGAAGTATAAAGATGGATAGCTATGGAGTATACTTTACGTTGAAGTATAAATTAGGTCTCCGAAAAAAATAACCGTTCAATAAATAGTATAACCGTTTATTTGGATACACACTTTGAAATCAACACCACGCTGCTCCGATAGTATATTGGGGCGGCTTTTTTTGTGAAATGGGGATCGTGAGTTGTGAATCAGCAAACATGAATGTTGCTGTAACCGGTTACCTGGTCCCGGTTACCAGGTAAAAAAAATTCGGAGACCCCGATGGCAGGAAGAGCTCTCGACATTCAAGGCCCGGTAACTGGTAACCGGAAACCAGCAACCAGCTAAACCGCCTCGAACCACAGCTTCTTTTCATCATTCCATTCTCCATTGTAGTTGATGAATAACTCCTCTCCCTTTTTTATGTTCCGCACCGTTTTAATGGTGATGAGGTGGTTATCATAATCCATTTCATATTCGCAGTTCGATCTGTAGGAATGGTTATACACCGGTACATAGCCCAGCGCCATACAACACTGATTGTGCTGGTCGCCCCACTCAAAAATATAATCGTGTAGTAAAGTCTGGTCAATAAGTTTACGGTCGTCCTGGCCCATTACAATGACCGGGGCAATTTCAATAACGGTACCCGCTTTCAGCTTTTCGGAAGTAAATACACCGCGCCCCATTTTATCGGTAGGGGCAATGTACAGACAAGGTAAAATCATGTTAGGTGAATTAGGCTAAAACGAGTTGCAATATAGTGGGAACGGGCTTAACAACCGGCAATAAGTGACCGGCATGTTATTAAAAGCCCCGGATTTTCTTTGTGTATTGCCTATTGCCTAATTTTGGCCCATGAGCATGGAAATTGAAAACGCAAAAGAACAATTCCTGGACCTGATAGGCCGCGAAGATGTGTTGCAGATGCGGGAGTTTTTGAACGACCAGAACATCAGCGATGTAGCTGAACTGATCAACGAATTCCCTGAATTCTCAAGCCAGATCATTGGCAATATGAGTATTCACCGGGCATCCAGTGTATTCAAGATCCTTGACCTGCAGGACCAGAAAGCCATTATACAGGAATTACCCCCCTTTAAAACGGCCGAACTGCTGAACGAGCTGCCCGCCGATGACCGCACCGCCTTTCTGGAAGAACTGCCCAGCGAGGTGGTTAAAGAGCTCATCAAACTGCTCGATCCCGATGAGCGCCGGGTAACCCTGGCGCTGCTCGGTTACCCCGAAAGCAGCGTTGGCCGGCTCATGACGCCAGATTATATTGCAGTGGGTGTTGACTGGACGGTTCAGGAAGTGCTTGACCACATCAGGGAAGTGGGGAAAGACAGTGAGACCATTGATGTGATCTATGTGGTGAACGACCGGGGTGAATTTGTTGATGACATCCGCATTCGCGAGATCATTCTGGCCAATCCCCAAAAAATGGTGGAAGAAATTATCGATAACCGTTATATAACCCTGAATGTAAATGACGACCAGGAGGTAGCCAACCAAACATTTAAAATGAACAACCGCGTGGCCCTGCCGGTGATAGATGATAAAAACATTCTGTTAGGTATTGTGACCATCGACGACGTGTTGTGGGTGGCCAATGAAGAGTTCAGCGAAGACATTCAAAAGATCGGGGGTACCGAAGCGTTGGACGAACCCTACCTCGAAATGCCCATTATAAAACTGTTTAAGAAGCGGGTGGTTTGGCTCATCGTGCTGTTCCTGGGCGAAATGCTGACGGCCACGGCCATGGGTTATTTTGAAGATGAAATTGCCAAAGCGGTGGTGCTGGCGTTGTTTGTTCCGCTGATCATTTCCAGCGGTGGTAACAGCGGCTCACAGGCATCTACCCTTATTATTCAGGCCATGGCCGTGGGTGAAATTACCATTTCAGAATGGTGGCGGGTATTGCGCCGGGAAATAGTGTCGGGTTTGCTGCTGGGGGCTGTATTGGGGATAATCGGTTTTATTCGCGTGGCTTTATGGAACAGTGTTTTTCATACCTACGGTAATCATACCGTGCTTATTGGCTGTACCGTTGGTTTTTCGTTAATAGGCGTGGTGCTGTGGGGCACCGTGTCTGGTTCCATGCTGCCCATCATCTTAAAAAAACTGGGCGCCGACCCGGCCACTTCCTCGGCCCCCTTTGTAGCTACCCTGGTCGATGTTACCGGTTTGGTGATCTACTTCTCGGTAGCATACGTTTTTTTGAGTGGTATCCTGCTGTAAAATATTTTCTCCTAATTTCCATCTATGAAAAAACTACTGCTACTACTGCTTTTGCAGCCTGTCCTTATTGCGCATAGTCAGCTTAGTCCCTTAACCGTTGAAAAAATAATGCGCGATCCCAAATGGATGGGCACCTCCCCCGCCAATCCGCAATGGACAGCCGATGGAAAATACCTGCTGTTTAACTGGAATCCCGAAAAAGCCAACTCCGATTCATTATACTATATCACACCTGCCGCCACGGTTCCGCAAAAATCAAGCTGGGCATTTCGCCAGGCAGCGATCACTGAAAGCCAGATAAAATATAATACGGCCCGCGATCAATATGTATATGCCTGGGAAGGCGATCTGTACCTCGTGTCTGTGAAAACAGGTATGCGTCGCCGGATAACACAAACAGTAGCTACCGAAAGCAATCCGCAGTTCTCGTTCAATGATCAAAAAGTAGTATACCAGCGCGAACAAAATGCCTGGGCCTGGGAAATACAAACCGGATCAACTACCCAGCTCACGAATTTTCAATCAGCCGCTGCACCAGCATCGGCACAACGCAGTCAGAAAAGCAGTGGCAATCAGCAGGAAAAATGGTTGCAGCAGGAGGCGTTGGAAAATTCTGTTGTATTACAACGGCGCAAGCAAAAAAAGGAACAGGCCGATTCCATGGTGAAGCAATTCATCAAAGAAAAAATAGTACGCGCCATACCGCTCGATGGCAAAACCCTGTCAATGCTTACCATCAGCAGCAATGGCCGTTTTATTGCTTACCGGTTAAATACAACCGCTACGGGCAAAACTACCATTGTGCCCAGCTATGTTACAGAAAGCGGATTTACCGAAGATCTTTCGGCCCGTGCTAAAGTAGGCGTTGCGCAAAACAGTCAGGAACTGTTTGTTTTTGATACCGGAAAAGACACGGTGTTCACCATAAAAACCGATTCTATTGCCGGTATGCGCGACCTGCCGGATTATGTAAAAGATTATCCCGCTGTTTATAAAGAAATGAGCAGGAACCCGCCGCTGCGCGCCGTGAATTTCGCGAGCACAACCTGGGCGCCTGCGGGTAATTATGCCGTGGTAGAATTGCGGTCACAGGATAGCAAAGATCGCTGGCTGCTGTTGCTCGAAGGCGAAACCGGCCGTTTATCGTTGCTGAACAGGCAAAGAGATGAGGCCTGGATCGGTGGGCCCAGTACCAATGGTTTTCCTGCTAACAATTCCGGCTGGGTAAATGATCAAACTTTCTGGTTCCAATCCGAATCAACCGGCTATTCTCATTTATATACCATCAATGTTCTAACAAAAGAAATAAAGGCGCTCACCAGTGGTAATTATGAGGTACTGGACGCGCAGCTGTCGAACGACAAAAAATATTTTTATCTCACCACCAATGAAGTGCATCCGGGAGAACAGCATTTCTACCGGCTTCCGGTAACTGGCGGAAAAGCGGAACGCATCACCACCTTTACCGGTTCTAACCAAATAAGCCTTTCGCCCGATGAAAAATGGATAGCAGTGCTGCATTCATACAGCAACAAACCCTGGGAGCTGTATTTGCAGCCCAATACGCCTGCCAATAATAACAGATCAAAGCCTGTACAAATTACCACGCTGGGGCAAAGCGAGGAATTCAGAACATATCCCTGGCGCGATCCTGAGGTGATCACCTTTACTGCCCGCGACAGCGCTAAAGTGTATGCCCGCCTGTACCGGCCGGCACAACCACACGCCAGTAAACCGGCAGTGATCTTTATACACGGCGCCGGCTATTTGCAAAACGCCCACAAATGGTGGAGTATGTATTTCAGGGAATACATGTTCAATAACCTGTTGGCCGATAATGGCTACACCGTGCTCGACATCGATTACCGGGGTAGCGCCGGCTATGGACGCAACTGGCGCACTGGCATTTACCGCTATATGGGCGGAAAAGACCTGGATGATATTGAAGATGGCGCCCGCTACCTGGTGCAGCAATGCGGTGTTGATTCCCGGCATATTGGCTTGTACGGGGGATCATATGGTGGTTTTTTAACATTAATGGCATTATTCACAAAACCTACTATCTTTGTGGCCGGAGCCGCTTTACGCCCTGTTACAGACTGGGCTCATTACAACCACGGCTATACCTCCAATATTTTAAATGAACCTTTTAGCGATAGTATTGCGTTTCGTCGCAGTTCGCCCATAAACTTTGCAGCAGGCTTACAGGACCATTTACTGATTTGCCATGGCATGATCGATGTAAATGTTCATTTCCAGGACGTTGTACGTCTAACACAGCGTCTTATTGAATTAGGCAAAGACAACTGGGAACTCTCCGTGTATCCGATGGAAGATCATGGCTTTATTGAGCCTGAAAGCTGGACCGACGAATACAAAAGGATCTTCCGGTTGTTTGAAACCTGGCTAAAAAAATAATCCATTTTTCCTTTACTGTTTATCTGATTTCCTGGTAATACCGAGCGTGCAGAACGGCGGGAGGATGAGGCATTTTGTATGGATCAGCAAGCGTTCAGCCCATACCACTTAAATGGTATGTTAACCTTGCATGTTTTTGCATACTGAATGGCCTTTTTTTTGATAATATTGCGCAACCGATTGCGAGGATCCGCAATACAGAACATTTAACTCAACACAACACAATAACAACAGTAACACTGTTAACTCAACACTTAATTTGTAAAACTCAAACCTGTAATTATGTGCGGAATTGTAGCATATATAGGACACAAGCAAGCTTACCCTATTATCTTAAAAGGATTAAAACGACTCGAATACCGTGGATACGACAGTTCCGGTGTTGCCCTGCTGAACGGCGGATTGAATGTATATAAGAAGAAAGGGAAAGTAGCCGATCTCGAAGAAACACTGGTAGGTAAAGATCTGCATGCCAACATTGGTATCGGCCACACCCGTTGGGCCACCCATGGCGAACCCTGCGACCGCAATGCGCACCCACACGTATCAGAAAATGGCAAACTGGCCATGATCCACAACGGGATCATTGAGAACTACAACCAGTTAAAAAGCGAGTTACAGAAAAAAGGCTACAATTTCATCAGCGATACCGATACAGAAGTGCTGTTGAAATTTATTGAAGATATTCAGCTGAACAACAAATGCAGCCTCGAAGAAGCAGTTCGTATTGCCCTGAAACGGGTTGTGGGCGCTTATGTAATTATCCTCATCGACCAGGATAATCCCGATACCCTTATTGCCGCCCGCAAAGGCAGTCCGCTCGTAATTGGTATTGGCAAGAACCGCGACGAGCATTTCCTCGCATCCGACGCTTCACCCATTATCGAATACACAAAAACTGTTGTGTACGTAAACGATTATGAACTGGCCATTATAAAACCCGATGAGCTCATCTTAAAAAATCTGGGTAACGAAAAGATAACACCATATGTTCAACAACTCGATCTTGAACTGGCCGCAATTGAAAAAGGTGGTTATGATCACTTCATGCTGAAAGAGATCTTTGAACAACCCAGCACCGTGTTCGATTGCTTACGCGGTCGCGTAGATGCAGAAAAGGGCACCATAACTATGGCCGGTGTTGAGAATAATATAGAGCAGCTTAAGAATGCCCAGCGCATCATTATCATTGCCTGCGGAACCAGCTGGCATGCCGGTTTGCTGGCTGAATATATTATTGAAGAATTGTGCCGCGTTCCCGTTGAGGTGGAATATGCATCAGAGTTCAGGTACCGCAACCCGGTGGTGCAAAAAGGCGACGTGATCATTGCCGTATCGCAAAGCGGTGAAACGGCCGATACCCTGGTGGCCATTGAAAAGGCCAAAGAACAGGGCGCCCTTATCTTCGGTATTGTGAACGTAGTGGGCTCCTCCATTGCCCGCGTTTCACAAGCCGGCGCCTATACCCATGCCGGTCCTGAAATTGGCGTGGCCAGTACAAAAGCATTTACCGCGCAATTGGCTGTACTCACCATTATTGCCCTGAAACTCGGTTATGAAAAAGGCACCCTCGATAATAAACGCTTCCTGCATTTATTAAACGAGTTAGAGGCTATTCCTGAAAAAATACCTGCAACCTTACAACAGGCCGAACATGTAAAACAACTGGCTTATAAATATAAAGATGCCCGTGATTTCCTGTATTTAGGCCGTGGGTACAACTTCCCTATTGCCCTGGAAGGCGCGTTAAAGCTGAAGGAAATTTCTTACATTCATGCAGAAGGCTATCCGGCAGCAGAAATGAAACATGGCCCTATCGCCCTGGTTGATGAAAACCTGCCTGTAGTGTTCATAGCTACCAAAGACTCATACCATGAGAAGATCATCAGCAACATCCAGGAAATAAAAGCCCGGAAAGGAAAAGTAATTGCGGTGATCACAGAAGGCGATGATGTTATTACCAAAATGGCCGATGATGTAATTGTAGTGCCGGCTGCCGATGAACTGGTAGCGCCTATGCTCAGCGTTATTCCTATGCAGCTGCTGGCCTATTACATTGGCGTTGCAAAAGGACTGGATGTAGACAAACCAAGAAACCTGGCTAAATCTGTAACCGTGGAGTAAGCCGAAAACATTCACCCATTAACATCAACAGCCATGAATGAAATTAATCGTAAACCTCTCAATACGTTAGGGTACGACTTTATTCAGTCTCCTTATTTACCCAAGGGGAAAGATGAGTATTACCTGCGCAATAAACAGGTGAAGAACGGTATTCATTACCGTCACCTTTCAGCCTACGAAATTGAAGTACTGGTACGTAACCGCAACACTTCAGATAACTGGAATAACCTGCTGGTATCTGATGCGTTCAATCCCGAACTGGTGCAAAACTGTAAGTTCTTTGGACTGGTACGAATAGGTAAGCTGGAACCCTATTACCTCGAGTACCATAACCTGCGCCGCCCGGTAGGGTTTTACAACAGTACCGTTATCAGTTGCGATTTTGGCGACAATGTGGTAGTAGATAATGTAAATTACATTTCTCATTATATCATCGGCAATGAAGTGATACTGGTGAACTGCAATGAAATTGCCACCACCGATCACTCCAAATTCGGTAATGGTATCCTGAAAGAAGGGGAACCGGAGAACATTCGCATCTGGATGGAACTATGCAATGAAAATGCGGGCCGCAGTATTCTGGCCTTCGATGGCATATTACCCGGCGATGCTTTTTTATGGACCTATTTCCGCGATGATGATAAGCTGTTGAACCGCTTTAAGGAGTTTACCGAAAAGAAGTTCGATGCACTGCGTGGTTATTACGGCACTATTGGCGACCGCACGGTTATCAAAAATTGCCGCATCCTCAAGGATGTAAAGATCGGGACCGACGCTTATTTAAAAGGCGCCAATAAAATAAAGAACGTAACCATTAATTCATCGGCCGAGGCCAATACCCAGGTAGGTGAAGGCTGTGAGCTGGTGAACGGTATTATCGGTTACGGTTGCCGCCTGTTCTATGGCGTAAAAGCCGTACGTTTTGTGCTGGCATCGTTCTCGCAACTTAAATATGGGGCCCGGTTGATCAACTCGTACCTGGGCGACAACTCCACTATTTCCTGTTGTGAGGTGTTGAATTCACTGATCTTTCCTTCGCACGAGCAACACCATAACAATTCATTTTTATGTGCTGCGCTGGTACAGGGACAAAGCAATATGGCCGCAGGCGCCACCGTGGGCTCTAACCACAACAGCCGCAGCCCGGATGGTGAAATAATTGCCGGCCGTGGTTTTTGGCCGGGCTTGTGTGTAAGCCTGAAACACAATTCAAAATTTGCCTGCTATTCAATAGTGGCAAAAGGCGATTACTCGGCAGAGTTACACATTCCCATTCCATTTTCATTGATCAGCAATGACCTCAGTAATGATCAGTTGGTGGTAATGCCGGGCTATTGGTTCATGTACAACATGTATGCCCTGGCGCGTAATTCCTGGAAATATGTTGACCGGGATAAACGCACCGACAAAACGCAGACCCTGGAATTTAATTTCCTGGCGCCCGATTCAATCAACGATCTGTTACAGTCATTGCCTTTATTGCAAAAATTTGTTGGTAAAGCCTGGCTGAAGCGCGAAGGCAACCACAAAAAAATGAGCGATGATGACATCATTGCCATTGGGCAGGTACTGCTCGATACGCAAGATCCCGTGGTAAATGAGCTGGTAGTGCTGGCCGATAACTTCGAGAACAGCCGCCGCCCGGTACGCCTCATTAAGGTGATGAAAAGTTATCACCTGTTCAAAGAACTGGTGATGTATTACCTGGTGCAGCAGTTACTGGAACATATTCGCAGCAACAATATCAAAACACATGAGCAACTGATCGAAAGCCTGCCTTCAAAAGCGGTTATTGCCTCCTGGATGAATGTGGGCGGTCAATTGATACTTCGCTCTGAGATAGATAAGCTGAACAAACAGATCGTTGCGGGCAAAATAAAGGATTGGGATGCAGTACATGCATTTTATGTGCAGCAGGGTAAAAATTACCCTATGGAGAAACTGGCGCATGCCATGGCTGCCGTAAAAGAAGTGTTTGATATCAATCTGAAGAAATCCAGTGCGGGTATCATAAAAAGCCTGTTGCAGCAAAGTATTGCCACCAAAGAATGGATGGTAAAAGAAATATACGAATCACGCGCCAAGGACTATCGCAATCCTTTCCGCAAAATGGTATATGAAACACCTGAAGCCATGAACAAAGTGGTAGGCAAGCTCGAAGACAACAGCTTTATAAAACAGGAACAAAAAGCGCTGGAAGAATACAAGAAAGAGATACAGCAGTTGGTCACTAAATTAAAGTTAGATAAACCAGCTAAATTAAAAACAGCCTAAAAAGTTTCAAAAGTAATAAGGGTCAGGGAAGTCAAAGGGTCAAATAATAAGTTTCATCATTCTATACTTATTTGCCCTTTTTACTTCCCTGACACATTTTCCTGGTTACTTTATATATACGAACCGCAATACATTCGAAGCTCCTTTTGCAGTAACAGCATACAGGCTGTAAACCCCTGCCGGCAGTGAGGCCATTTGTACCGGTAAATTGTTTACACCGCGTTCAACAATCATATTCGTAACTTTTACTACCACACCGTTACTGGTTACCATACACAAGCTGGCTTTTGTTTTCTCGGAAGCCCGGCAGGTAAGCACCTGAGCATTGGGAAAACTAACCGACAATAACCGTAATGAACCGCCATTATTATTGATAGCATTATTACGGATACCCGGTAACGCATCGCTCAATGTAAGCGGAGCATCGGCCAGTTCGCTGCTGCCCAGCGTAAAATACTTAGGAAGCCCACTCCAGGAAGCCATTGTATTACTCACTATTGATCCTCGTGAACCGGCAGTGCCGGTATAAGCGGTGTTGCCGCCATTCACCCAAACGTTGTTATCAAGTTTAGCAACCCTTGCGGTGGCCAAATTGGTGCCCACCACACTGTTGGGCCCGTTAAACGATAATTCAACAGCTGCGGAAGGCAATGGGCTTGCATCGGCCTGTATTGTCCAGTACCCTGTTTGCGAAATTTGTTTGATGCCGGAACCATAGGTATTGCTAAGCTGTTGTGGATTGCTGCTAAAAAACTCCACCTTAAAATTGCCGCTGACATTTTTCAATGCCAGCCAGCGCATAGTACCTCCTTTTCCAACCGGGAATAAAAAATGCGCAGCGGCGGAAAGCCCTTCTTTACGAAGCGGACCATCAATAAAGCTGTTACTTAACAAGCTGTCAACCTCAATACTGCAGCCCGCAAGCAATTGCAGGATATTAGCCACAGAAGTAGTTATATTCCCCTTCGCCAGTTTTAATTTATAGGGTAATGCCCAGGGCGAAGTGAGGGTAGCACCGGCTGTATTATTCATTTTTATGGTAACGCTATCTTTTAGTGTGCCTTTACAATCGATGTGCTGGTTATTAACACCGCCAAATACTATTTCAGGAAAAGACTTCCCTGTTTCACAAATTAAACCAGTGACAGATTGTACCAGATGCCGGTTGATAACAGTTACCAGTGTACGGGCAGCCGTACCCAGGTTTATGGTTCCACCCTGCTGAATCAGATCGCGGCCTATAAAAAGCGTATCAGTAAAATTGAGGCTAAGCGATACGCCGGTGCCAACATACAGATCACTTCTTATTGTAACAGGATTTGTGCCTGAAGCTGTATAAGTAACCGCTCCATTCATGGCATTGGATGAAAATATCAGTTTACCATAACTTCGGTCGCTCAATGAAACGGTGCTGGAGGCGGTGGGTAAATCAAACTCAAAGATTCCCTCTTCAGTACCGGGCGCTTTTGACAGAACCGTTACAATAGCGGCATGACTGCCGGATGTGTTTTGGATATACCGGCCCCCATTATTGATTTTAAGGGAATCAGCTATTTCAACGGGCAACCCGCTGTCGGTACCGGATGCATTTTTAAAAATACCCCCATTCCCGATCACCATTCCATATACTGCACCGGAAATTATAAAAGCAGGAATGGCCGTGTTGGTAGCAGGCAGTATTAATTCAATGGTATTGCCCGGTCCCGGGGCAATGGCTATTGAGCGGATATGCACGCTGCTATTGCCGCCTGGTAAAGTAACGGTATAACCGCCGGTTATAAACGCATTATCCAAAATGATATCATCTGTAATAGCAGGGAGTTTATCGCCAACCCAGTTCCGGGCTGTCATCCATTGGCCATCTCCGGCTTCCCCATCCCATTTAAGTTGAGCAATAGAGGGAACACTTACAAGAAGGGCAAAACAAAGCAGAGGCTGCTCGATCCGCAACAATTTTCTATTCCACATAACAGTAAAGTTTTTATACCACTTTACAGAGCCGTTATATCGAAGGTAAAAAAATAATCATATCAACCAAATAAAAAATAAATATTTTTTCGAATACCTGTTAGTGTAATATACTATAGTATATATATGCTACAGGCATGAGTACAATATTGTACCGTACCGGTATCAGAAAAAAAAGCAGGAAGATGTTTCCTTCCTGCTTTCATCTGCCTCACGGCTATTTGGAATGCAATAGATTATTTCTTTCTAAAGAAGAGACGCACGGGCACGCCGGTGAATTTAAAATGCTGGCGCAGCTGGTTCTCAAGATAATTTTTATAAGGCTGTTTTACATCGTCGGGGAAATTGCAGAAGAAAGCAAACGATGGCACATGCGTAGGCAGCTGTGTTACATATTTAATTTTAATAGGATTACCCCGCACCACCGGCGGCTGATACGCACCAATTGCTTTCAACATTACCTCATTCAGTTCGGAAGTAGGCACCTTACGCGATTTATTATCATATACTTCCAGGGCTATTTCAATGGCTTTATGAATGCGCAGCTTTTCGAGGGCCGAAATAAAAATGATAGGCACATCGGAGAACGGCGCTATGCGCTTTTTCAATTCGTTCTCATAATCGCGGGCGGTGTTGGTCGCTTTCTCCATTTTGTCCCATTTGTTCACCAACAACAATATGCCTTTTCCTTTTTTCACTGCCAGGCTGAAAATGTTCAGGTCCTGTTGGGTGATCCCTTTTTCAGCATCGAGCAACAGCAAACAAACATCAGCTTCATCCATGGCTTTAATGGCCCTGATCACCGAATAGAATTCCAGGTCTTCGTGCACTTTTGTTTTGCGACGGATACCTGCAGTATCGATCAAAACAAATTCTTTCTGGAATAAATTATAATGGGTATGAATGGTATCGCGGGTTGTACCGGCAATATCGCTGACAATAGTGCGCTCCTGCCCTATGAGGGCGTTCAGCAAAGACGATTTCCCTGTATTGGGCTGACCAATGATCGCAAACTTGGGTAAAGCGGCTTCTGCCTCTACAGCAGCCGCCTGGTCTTCGGTGATGAGGGCGGCCAATGCATCGAGCAATTCACCAGAACCACTGCCACTCATTGACGAAATGAAAAAGATATTATCAAAGCCCAGTCCGTAAAATTCGGTGGCTTCGAGCAGGCGTTCATGATTATCTACTTTGTTCACCACCAGGAAAACGGGTTTGGCGGTACGGCGCAATACATCGGCCATAGATTCATCGAGGTCGGTAATACCGGTTGCGGCGTCAACCATAAATAACATGGCATTGGCTTCTTCCACGGCGATCATCACCTGTTTACCGATCTCTTTTTCAAAAACGTCTTCGCTTGCCGGTACAAAACCGCCCGTATCTATGATGTTGAACGATTTACCATTCCAGTCGGCCACACCATACTGGCGGTCGCGGGTTACACCGCTCACGTCATCCACGATTGCTTTACGCTGCTCAAGCAGGCGATTAAAAAATGTACTTTTCCCTACATTGGGCCTTCCAACAATTGCTACTGTAAAACCTGACATAATGTTGCTCAAAAATTATTAGTGATAGCCGTATTCTTTTAACATGTAATCATTATCGCGCCACTTGGGTCGCACTTTCACAAACAGTTCCAGAAATATCTTTTGTCCCAGGAACTGTTCAATATCTTTTCTGGCTTCTGTACCCAACTGCCTGATCATTTTTCCGCCAACGCCCAGCAAAATACCTTTCTGCGATTCCCGGTTTACGATTATATCAGCAGCAATTTTCACTAAGGATGATTTTTCCTTGAACTCGTTCACAATAACCGTTGTGTGATAGGGTATTTCTTCCTGGTATAAATAAAATATCTTCTCCCTGATCATTTCCGCGCAAAAAAAACGGGTAGGCAGATCGGTGAGCTCATCCCCTTCAAAAAATGGCGGATTTTCGGGGAGGAATTGCAGGATGGCATCGATTAGTTCTTTCAGACCTGTTTTTTTCAGGGCCGAGATGCCAGCCAGTGCTTTGCAATAAGGTTTGGCGGCAAAGAAATCAAATACTTCCTTTTTTTTGGCCGCCGATGCTTCATCGAGCTTATTGATAACGATGATCGCGGGCACCTTCAGGCGCAGCGCTTCAAAGATACCGTTTACTTCATCGAGGGTTTCATTGATATCAACCATCAGCAGGGCGACATCTGTATCTTCAAGTGCCTGTTTTACCGCCTGCATCATTTTTTCCTGTAATTTATATTTAGGATCAATAATGCCGGGCGTATCAGAAAAGATGATCTGGTACTCAGGCTCTGTTAAAATGCCCTTGATACGGTGACGGGTGGTTTGCACCTTGGGAGATACAATAGCCAGCTTTTCACCCATAAGAGCGTTCAGCAAGGTGCTTTTGCCCGCATTGGGGCGCCCAAAAATGCTTACGAAACCCGCTTTCATTGACATTAAAATTCCTGCAAAGGTAGATTATTAAAATTTGTTTGGTGGCAATCATTTATATCTTTATCTTTGCAACCCAATTAACGAAGAAGGTTGTTTAGAAGCGGAAAAAAATTGGAAAAATCGACGCACCGGGACTGATTTTGAGGGCAAAGAAAAGTTAAAATACTTGTGCAGGTACCGGACAAAGTTCTTAAAAAGGTAAATTCAACTTATTATATCGCGAAGTAGAGCAGCGGTAGCTCGTCGGGCTCATAACCCGAAGGTCGGTGGTTCGATCCCACCCTTCGCAACGAAGAAGAGGCTCTGTAACAGGAGCCTTTTTTTATTTCACAAATTAGCGTCAAATTCGCCCGGTGATCATGGGCTTATTTCCAAGGGCGCATGGCGGTTCGATCAGGTTCTTAAAATTAAATGCAAACTTATTATATCGCGAAGTAGAGCAGCGGTAGCTCGTCGGGCTCATAACCCGAAGGTCGGTGGTTCGAACCCACCCTTCGCAACAAAGGAAAGGCTTCTGTAATGGGAGCCTTTTTTATTTCTACAATTTTATGCGATAATGTGACGCGGTTACCCATATCTGCCGGCTGGTGAACGGTAATTCAATCCCACACTTTACAATCTGGAAAGGCATTTGTATCGAAAGCCATTTTTTATGTTTAAAATGGAACCCAGGTTGATCATTTTACACTACGAACAGGTATCAGGGGTCATTTTTTGGAAAGCTGTACCCAAAGTTGCTAATTAAGCCGCATCACAAGCGTTGCGTCTTTAATC
>NZ_LVYD01000050.1 GCF_002077945.1 Niastella vici | reverse complement strand
TAAATCCCCCAAAATTTCAACCTGATCCGATGTTGCAGGCTTGCCGGCGCCGAACACCAGAATGTGTTTCATGGAAAACTAATATGAGTGTAAGTTACTGAGAATACGCCGTTAGTGTATAGAATAAAAAAAGCCCCCCGATAAATCGGGGAGCTCTTTGGTTTTGAACCGTCCCTTATTTAATATTTTTAATTCAGAATGATCGTTCCCATATCAAGGGTGCTGCCTTCTACTACTTCTACGAGCGTTCCGGCTGAATCGCTCAATTGATTCTTTTTTACCGTTACCTTCCATGAACCCGGTTTAACCGTAAAACGAAATTTACCATTGTTCATTACCATTGTTTTTAAGGAGTCACTACCATTCACTGCATATACCCAAATTGAATCCCGGGCTGAAAATATTTTACCGGTAATGTTTGTCTGGTGCATAGCACGTGAGGCATGAAGACCAATGACCACACCCACAACTCCAATCAGGGTGGCAACAGTTTTATCCATATAGCAAAGGTTTTTAACTCCCCGGTGAATCAATTTTTTAAAAGCTCTTTATTATTTAAAAAACTGTGCCAACTACTTTTAAGGTCTAAAAACTATGCCAGACGCAATAAATGTGGAAAAACGTATTACAACTGTAGAAACTTAACTTAGAAACCGGCTTGCGCCAATCCCAATGCTTTTGAGTTAATGCTGGTAATAGAATAATCAATGGCTATACCCCGATTGGTTGATGGTACGTCCAGCGTTCTTCGTTTACCGGGAGGAACGTTATTAAAGATGATGGTTTGTGTTTTTACGAGTTTCTTTTCGGGCCCAAAATATTTGATCTCTACAGCTACCTGGTCGAGCGGGTATAAACTTTTGTTCTGCAAAGTAATGTCGAGGTCAGAGATGCCACCAAATAAACCAGTCTTGAAGGCGCTGGCTTCTACATGAACCTGTTCATAGATGTTTTTGCGGGCTTTTTCCAGTACTTCCTGATTAATGGCTTTTTCCTCGGTTTTTATAACAGCAGGTGCTGCCTCTACCGGTTGCGGCGTGGTGTTGGCCACTGTAACCGAAATAGATCTTTGCTGGGGCTGCTGCTGAGGTGGAGGAACTATATTATTTTCTTTTTTAATAACCGCATGCTGCACTTTTTGGGTGGCTGGGTTATTATGAACGGGAGTGGTAACCGGTGGCTGTTCGGCAATGGCATTGTTTGCATTGTCATTTCTGCCGGGGGCTTCCTCCTGCGGTTCGTTATTCTTTTGTACCGTTTCGGTTGCTGCTCCGGTTGTACTGGCTTTTTCATTCTGCTGTTCCCTGATCTCTTTTACCAGGCTTTCCAGCGCCTTTGTATCGGGTTGGCGATGGCCGGCATTTATGACCAGGCCAATGACTACCCCACCCAGTATCAATACCGCAGCTACCAGTGCGCGGGTAAGATTTTTATTATCCTGCAGGTATTTTCCTGAACCAGCCAGCAGGGCTTTCAGATCAACCCCCTGGTTTTTCTTACGTGCGGGGGTACTCCAGCTTTCTTTTTCTTTAACGGCAGCAACAACCGGTTTTTCGGCTGGCTGTTTTATGGTAGAACCGGTAGAACCGGTAGAACTGCCGGATTTTTTATTTACATAAGCTGCTTTCCGGGATTCGTAATCCGACATATAGCTATTATTGATCTCATCATCTTCCTTCTTCCTGCTCTGGTATCCTTTCAGCATCCCGCTGTTCAGCTCATCGTCTTCTTCGGAAATGATATAGGAGCCGGCAGCTGCTTTCTTTTCAGTGTTTTTGGCACTGGCAGAATTGGCGTTCCAGTCGTTTTGCTGGGCTACCGGTTTAACGGTTTCTTCTTTTTTGGCCACCGGCGTGGTGGTATTGGCTACCGCTTTGCCACCCGGCATGGTTACATAAATATGTTTGGCGGCCTTTTGTTCGGCCTGTTTGTTGACGGGTTGGGTTTCCTGAACGGTTTGGGTTTGAACCGTGGCTGATGATTGTTCGGCTGCCTGTTCACCCGGTTTTTTATAGAAACGGTCATAGGGCTGCTCTTCCACCACTGGTGCAAAAGCTTTCAGCTCTTCAATTTCACTGGGATAACGCCAGGCCGCACTTCTACCTTCATGCCATACCAGGTCATATGGTTTCAAACCTTTTTCGGCCAGCTGTTGCGCTGTATACGGGCCTGTTTGCTTGTTATCGCGTAATAGTAGGTATGTGTTCATAACTATAAAAAAGCTGTAAAATTAATGCAAGCAGGTAGCTGTAGTAGCTACTTCATAAATAGAAAAATATTCAGCGGGTCGCGGGCTCAGATGGTTAAATGGGATTCTTATAGGATACCGGGAGAGTGAATTAAGCGTACCTGCAAGTTAATCCTTGGCAGTAATTGTACCAAATAGTCAAGTAGAAAAGTTATAAAAAGAGACGTTAAAAATGCGGGTAGTTTTCCACCATAACGTTCTCAGTACCTGTTTACCATAAGTAAATACCAGTAACACGGGTTAAAACCTTTCTGTAATCAGAACAGAACGGAGATATAACGATTGCTTATCAGGTGTGCAATTGCCATTTTTAACTTTTGTATACCTCTATAATCCGCAACTACCCTGAAACGCATAATGAAAGCTGATATATCTGTTAACGAAACCCTAAGAGAACTGGAACGGATCACCGAGGCCCAACGGCGCATCATTACTATCATTGCCCAGGATGTGAGAAACCCGCTGGCATCAATTGTAAGCCTGTTCCAGTTATATCAGCACAACGGCATCGACCCTGATCGTTTTAACAATTTTTTGCATGTAAGCAGTACCCAGCTGCACAGCACCATGGCCCTGCTCGAAAACCTGGTATTATGGGGAAATATACAATTGCAACCCCAACACCCCGACCCCGAACTGATCTGTTTGAAAGATGTAGTTGATGGTGTTTTTACCGAACTCACCGTACAGGCCAGTATGAAAGAGAACCGGTTAATTAATCAAACAAGCCAATTGGTAAAGCTGTGTATGGATGAAAATATTCTGCGCTTCATTTTAAGGAACCTGCTCACCAATGCCAATAAGTTCACTGAAAAAGGCCGCGTCACCGTTGATGGATTTAACTATGAAAAAAAGGTGATATTCCGCGTTACGGATACCGGTGTTGGAATGCCGGTGCGCATGTGCGAACGGCTTTTCCTGAGCAAGGAAAAATATAGCTGCCGGGGCACCCAAAACGAGTGGGGCAGCGGGCTTGGCTTAATACTCATCAAGGAGTTTGTAGAGCAGGCGAACGGCTCCATTACCGTTCAAAGTACCGAAGGGCAGGGGAGTAGCTTTATCATCGAACTCCCCCTTTGATCGTTTGCCATGTAACCAGGCCCTTTACCCTCTTTTTTTTAACATTTGTTGATAAAATTTAGGCTTAAAAAACCCCTTCAATTACCGGGTTTTCACGCTTAAATAGGGTAATTTCGCATCCCATCCAAAGGATCAATAAACGGATGTAAATCATTCTGTAAAACAAGTATGGAAGAAAACTTCACCCCACAGGAAACAAACGATCAGAATCGTATAATCCCTGTAAATATCGAAGAGCAAATGAAAACGGCTTACATCGATTATTCGATGTCGGTAATTGTAAGCCGTGCCTTGCCCGATGTTCGCGATGGCTTGAAACCAGTTCACCGGCGCATTTTGTACGCCATGAATGAACTGGGTTTGAATTATAACAGAGCGTATAAAAAATCGGCGCGTGTAGTAGGAGAGGTGTTGGGTAAGTATCACCCGCATGGCGACTCATCGGTGTACGACGCCATGGTGCGTATGGCACAGGAATGGAGCATGCGGTATACCCTTGTAGACGGCCAGGGTAACTATGGTAACCAGGATGGCGATGGCCCTGCGGCCATGCGTTATACAGAAGCCAGGCTCGACAGGCTGGCGGAATATATGTTGATGGATATCGATAAAGATACCGTTGACTTCCAGAACAACTTCGACGATTCAGAAACGGAGCCGTCTATTTTACCGGCCCGGGTTCCCAACCTGCTGGTGAATGGTTCAAGCGGTATTGCGGTTGGTATGGCTACCAACATGATGCCGCATAACCTCAGCGAAGTAATTGATGGCTGTATAGCCTATATCGATAACCGCGAGATCACTATCGATGAAATGATGCTGCATATTAAAGCGCCCGATTTCCCTACCGGTGGTATCATTTACGGTATGGAAGGCATACGGGCCGGTATGCATTTTGGCCGGGGCAGGGTAGTGCTGCGTGGTAAACTGACTATTGATACCAAACCCAGCGGTCGCGAAACCATCATTGTCACCGAAGTGCCTTACCAGGTAAACCGCGATGCATTGTGCGATAAGATCGGTCAGCTCGTAAATGAGAAAGTGATCGAAGGTATTGCGCATGTGAACAATGAATCGAATGCAAAGGAAGGCACCCGTATTGTCATCGACCTCAAACGCGATGCAATCGCCAACGTGGTGATCAACCAGCTGTATAAATTCACCGAACTTCAAACTTCATACGGTATAAACAACGTAGCCCTGTCGAAAGGCCGCCCCAAAACACTGAACGTAAAAGATATGATCAGTGAGTTTGTGGAGTTCAGGCATGAGGTGGTGGTTCGCCGTACCCAGTATGAATTACGTGAAGCCGAAAAGAAAGCTCACATTTTACAGGGTTACCTGATCGCGCTGGATCACCTCGATGAAGTGATCGCCATGATCAGGGCTTCTTCCACACCAGAAATTGCCCGCGAAAGCCTGATCAATGCCGGCTGGGGGCTCGATGAAATTCAGGCCCGCGCCATCCTCGAACTGCGTCTGCAACGGTTAACCGGCATGGAACGCGAAAAGATCAGGGAAGAATATGATGAGCTGATGCGCCTGATCGGGCACCTGCGTGAAATATTAGGAAATGAAGGCATGCGGTACGATATCATCAAAACCGAACTTACCGAAGTAAAAGATAAATTCGGGGATGTTCGTAAAACCGAGATCACTTACCTCGATAATGAAGTACGCATAAAAGACCTCATTAAGGAAGAAGATGTGGTGATCACCATTTCTCACCTCGGTTATATCAAACGTACATCTGCTACTGAGTACCGCGCCCAGCGCCGCGGTGGCCGGGGCGCCAAAGGCCAAAAAGCCCGTGAAGAAGATTTTATCGAACACCTGTTCGTGGCCTCTACGCACCATACCATGCTGTTCTTTACTGAAAAAGGACGCTGTTACTGGCTGAATGTTTATGAAATACCCGAAGGCGACAAAACTGCCAAAGGCCGCGCCATTCAAAACCTGATCCAACTACCACCCGACGATAAGGTTAGAGCAATCATTGACATAAAAGACTTCGAAGATGAAACCTTTGTAAAAGGACACAACATTGTGCTGTGTACTAAAAAAGGTATCATTAAGAAGACGGAGCTGGAAGATTTCAGCAACCCACGCAAAACCGGGGTGAACGCCATTACCATTGTGGAAGGGGATGAGTTGCTGGTAGCCAGGCTCACCAACGGCAATAGCGAGATCATGATGGCTGTGAAAAGCGGTCGCGCCATCCGGTTCCCCGAAGAAAAGGTACGGGCAACCGGCCGCGGCGCCATTGGGGTATCGGGAATTGACGTAGATGATGATAATGACGCAGTTATTGGCATGATATGTGTCAGCAAGGAAGATAACTCGCGTAGCGTATTGGTTGTGAGCGAAAAAGGTTACGGAAAAAGAACACAATTGGAAGAATATCCCATCACCAACCGGGGCGGAAAAGGAGTGAAAACCCTCAACGTTACCGACAAAACCGGTTCACTGGTTGGTATGCTCGATGTAGCCGAGAAAGAAGACCTGATGATCACCTGTAAAAGCGGTATGACCATCCGTATGCCGGCAGATGGCATCAGCGAGCTGGGCCGCAATACACAAGGTGTTAAATTAATTCGCCTTGATGACGGCGACGAAATTGCCGCCATCACCAAACTCGATGATAATGAGGATGAAGTGAATGAAGAAAATGGCGAAACAGAAGCCCAGGCAGATACAAATGCAGTAGCAGAGACAACCGATGGCAATGAGTTTGCATCTGATGAAAATACTGAGGCCTCCGGTGAAGGGGATGAGCCCGGAACGGAAGAGAGCCCGGAAAATGAATAAATAATTGAGTGCAAGAAGTACTAATAAGTTGTGAATTGCTTTCAAATTTTTAAGACATAGGCTAAAACAATAAATATTCTCAGATGAAAAAATTGTTTCTGACAGCATTGCTCGCTGTAATTGGGTTCTTGTCACAGGCCCAGAAACTTGAAAAGGCCAAAGACCTCTACGGCAAAAAAAAGCTCACCGATGCAAAAACGGAGATTGACAACGTTCTGGCCGTTGAAAAAAATAAAACCGTTGCTGACGCCTGGTATACAAAGGCAAAAATATATGGCGCCATTGCCGCTGATTCTTCCCTGAAATCATCGATACCCGATGCACGGGGCACAGCGCTGGAAGCCATGAAGACATACCTCGATCTGGAATCAAAAGAAAAAGATGCAGCAAAAAGGAACATTCAATTGACCCTCGATAACAATGCTCCCCTGATTGAGCTGTATACAGGGTATTCAAAAGATGCGGCTTCTTTTTATAATGCCAACAATTACAACGACGCCTTTGTGAATTTTAAAAATTCACTGGCTGTATTCGACCTGTTGTCATCAAAGGGTATTATTCCCATAAAACTGGATACCACAACTACCCTGTACGCTGGTATCTCAGCTGAAAAGGCGCAAAAGCCCGATGATGCAGCTGTTTATTATGGAAAGATCGCCGAAGCCAAAGCAAAAGGCGAGGGTTTTGTAGAAATCTATAAATGGCTGGCCGATTACTATCGCAGAAAAGACGATGCAACCAATGCAGCCAAATTCTCTGCGCTTGGTAAAGAGGTTTATCCCAACGATCCTTTCTGGACGGGTTTCGACCTCGACCTGGCCCGTGAAAAAGGCACTAAAGATGACCTGTTCAAAAAATACGAGCAGGTTATCAAAGAAAATCCTGATAATTACCTGTTCCTGTTCAACTATGGTGTTGAATTATACCAAACAGGGTATGATCCGGATGCCAGCAAACGCCCGGCCAACTCAAAAGACCTGATCGCTAAAGCGGTAGAAGTAATGAACAAGACCCTGGAAAAAAAGCCTGATTTTGCAAATGCCAACATGGTATTGGGCCAGATCTATTACAACCAGGGTGTTGAGATCAATAATGAGAACAAGAATATTCGTCCAAACGGTGCCGTTAAATTAACGCCCGACCAGTTAAAGAAAAAGGATGAGCTGCGTGCACAAACCGCTCAAAAGTTTGATCAGGCAGTGCCTTACTTAACTAAAGTCGATGAATTGCTCGATGTGCAGGGTAAGCTGAAAATGGAAGATAAAGACAACCTGAAGAATGCATTGGATCTGCTGATCATCATCAATGAAGAAAAAGTAAATGCACTGGAACAAAAGAAACGCCAGGCAGAAGCTAAAAAAGATGTAGCAGGTGTAAAAGCGATCGATGCAGATATCAAGAAAATACAGGAGAACGTAACGAAGTACACTGATAAGTACAATAATATCGATAGAAAGCACTAATAGGTATAAACGATTTTTGAAAAAGCCCCCGATAAACCGGGGGCTTTTTCTATTCTGAACGGAGCCGGAGAATTAATATAACCGTATATCAGCTGGGCGACGCGTTCATGTATGCAATGGTTGCATGAGGTGGATTTTAATTCTGTTTTAATAGAAACCTATTTATCAAATGATTGTTGGCCATTACCTTTACTTATGCGCTGAACAATCGTGCGCATGGGTTTAAGGGTTTAATTTTTCAATCAATTTGACGCAGCTTTTCCAGGCTGCGTTTTTTTTATCTTCGCATCGCTTATCTTTATTTTCTGCTACATGACAAGGATCACTCCTGTTAAAATCTTAATTCATCAATACATGAAGTCATTATTGGTAACGGTTGCCCTTATAGCTGTATCTCTTTCACAGGCACAAACGGGTAATAAAAAGGATTTTCATAACTGGGCGCCTACACCACCTATGGGCTGGAACAGTTGGGATTGTTTTGGCCCCACCGTAACAGAAGCAGAGGTAAAGGCAAATGCAGATTATATGGCCAGCCGGTTACAATCATCGGGCTGGAACTATGTGGTAGTAGACATCCGCTGGTATGTAGGCAATGATAAAGCACATGGCTACAATGAAAAAGATCCGGAATATAATATCGACAGTTTTGGCCGGTTCTTACCAGCGGTGAACCGGTTTCCATCAGCTGCAGGCGGCAAAGGGTTCAAGCCACTGGCCGATTACCTGCATAAAAAAGGCCTGAAATTCGGTATTCATATTATGCGGGGCGTACCGGTTATTGCGGTAAAAAGGAATCTACCTGTAAAAGGTACCAAACTCACTGCCGGCGATATTTATTCCCCGGCTAACCAGTGCCGCTGGCTGCATGATATGTACACCATTGTACCTGATAAAGCAGGGGCACAGGCGTATTACAATTCAATTTTTGAGCTGTATGCCTCATGGGGGCTCGATTTTGTAAAGGTCGACGACCTGTCGTCGCCCATTTATTTTTCAGGTGAAGTAGAAATGATCCGCAAGGCCATTGAAAGAACCGGCCGCCCCATCGTGTTGAGCACATCGCCCGGCGAAACGCCTGTTGATCATGCCGAACATGTGCAGCAACACGCTAATATGTGGCGCACAGTGGGTGATTTCTGGGACAGCTGGCGGCAATTGAAAGAACATTTTGAAGTGTTTGAACGGTGGAATAAATGGCGCGCATTTGGCGCATATCCCGATGGCGACATGCTGCCATTGGGCCGTATAGGTATTCGCGCCGAAAGAGGGGATCCAAGAATGACCAATTTCACCCGCGATGAACAATATACTTTGATGACGCTTTGGAGCATTTTTAAGTCGCCACTGATGTTTGGCGGGAATTTTCCCGATAACGATGCATTTACCGATTCACTTATTACCAATAAGAACATGTTGTATGTGCTGAATAAAAGCATCAACAACCGGCCGCTTTTCCGCAATGAAAAACAGGCAGCCTGGATAGCCGAAGACCCTGTAAATGGCGATAAATTCCTGGCTGTTTTCAATATCGAAGACCAGGAGGAGATGATCGAAAGCAAGGCTGTTTGGAAAAGCATGGAGATCAACCGGCAGCATCAATCAGAAATGATAAATGTGCCGGTGAATGGCAGCCGGAAGCTTTATCTGGCAGTTTCTTCTGTGGAAAATATTGATTGGGACCATGCCGACTGGATAGATCCGGTGCTGCATAAAGGCAACGACACCATTGCTTTAACCACACTCAAATGGACCAAAGCCACGTCGGGTTGGGGCAAAGCACGGATAAACAGATCCGTTTCAGGCGGCGATTTGACCGTGGAAGGCATAAAATATGCGGCCGGCCTCGGCGTACACGCCAATTCAGTGATCGAATATGAACTGCCTGAGGGTATTGACCGGTTTACCGCTATGGCCGGGCTCGATAAAGCCGGCGTCGACCAGAATGTAGGGGCAACAGTGCGTTTCCTTGTATTTACAGAACAGCCATCGGAGCCGGAACCACCAGCTTCGGCAAACATCGAGATCAATTTGAAGGAACTGGGCTTGCAAAACTGTAAAGTACAGGACCTGTGGACCGGAAAACAAGTAGGATCGTTCAGCGCTGCATTTTCTGTACGTATCAATAAACATGGCGCGGGATTGTACCGGCTTACAAGCGTGAAAAAATAGCTGGGTAGGGGTTTGAGCTTGCAAAAACAGCGGTTATGTAATATTTTCACGGCTATTCTAACAATTATGCCAATGCGACAACTGTTTTTTGCTTTGCTTATAACGATGGCCGTTAAAACGACCCATGCACAAATTTTTTATGTTATTGGTCCGGTTTTTATGTCGGGTTCAATTGGAGCGGCCATTATGCCGGAACACGGTTTTTTACCAGGCAAAGCGTTTAAGTTTTATCCCACTATAAACAAATACGACTTTACCGGACTAAAAATGCGGGTTGAATTATATGACGTGCGCGACAGTCTGAAGCTGACTGCAATACCTTGTTCACAAACTGAAATTAATAATAAGTCGGAGTTTACGGGACAAACCGGCACAGCGAAGGTCGGGGAGTATTTTCAGAATTTGTTTTCTCAATCGGGTATCGTGCTTGATTCAGCGGCCAGCGATACCTTAAAAGTTTATCTGGAGGCGCTGGATGCCCGGTTGATAGGCTTTGGTTCCATAACAGCGCATGGACTGTGTCAGATGCAGATGCGATACAAGAATATTTCAAAAACGTATTGTAACGATATAACTGATAAGGACCCACATTCGCCAATTGGCAAGAATGCGTTTGTTACCCGTAAAACGGCCACCCGTGTAATTGCTTCGGCAGGCATAAGGGAAGTGATTGAACAGTTTTTTGTTGATCTGAAAGCTGAGAGATCAGCCGCTGGAAATTAGCGGGGGATCAAAAAAGCTGGCAGAAAATTGTTATGCACCGGCGGGGATCAGGGTTCACTATCAAATTTTAATTGCATGCATTTATTCAAGGCAAATATCCTGCTCTATCTTTCCTTTAATCTTATTGGATATTTATTGATGTTTATCAGCATCATGGGCATCCCTGGAAATCCTGATGAGGAGAAACCGGGTACAAAATTCCTGACAAAACTGGGCGGCATCCTGCTGACAGTCGCCTGGAAGGGTATACCGGTTTTACTGTTTGCCTCCGTTGTTGCTTTTTATTTTAAATATCTTTTTGTGGGCAAATTATGCTCTATTATCAGCTTGTCGCTGGGGCTAGGCGTATTTCTAACGTTGATCGGAATTTACAGAACGCAATCGGGAAAAGGCTAATAGCCGGTTGTATGCCTGTTGCTGGCGGCCATCTTCAAGCCATCATAATCAGGTTTATAAAATACCCAAAAGCAGAAGCGGTGTCAGTTGGTGAAATTCGTGCGTAGGAAAGTCCTGGAAAGGGTGGTGAGTTTTTGTCACCTTGTTGGCGGCATCTGCCGGCAAAAATAAGATTCATATGAGCATGCAAAGAAGGGAAGCGAGCCGCCGGGAATTTCTGACGCTGGCGGAGAAATCACTAATCGGGAAACCAGGGCTTTCAAGGCTAGTTTTCTTCAAATACTCTATTTAACATAATATTAATTATGGTTTAGTTTCTATAACTTAACCGGAAGACTGTACAGGTATGTAAATCGTGTAAGAAATGGCTAATCAGCCGCTAATGCGTGAAAACATGATGCAGATCAAATAAACCGGATTTATAGAATTTTTAGCCGGCTATGGGGTAAATACTTATACTAAACTAAATACTTTATGCGTTCAATAAACGATCCGAGTCCTTGTAAAACTCATTAATATGCTTGGTTTAATTTCCCTGATTTTAATCCTGTTTATTCCAGTGATCTTCATCTGGCTGGGCTACCGCAGCAATAAAAATTTCAAAAATTTCCACTAAAGCTTTCCTGGCTCCGGATGGCAAATTCTACCACATTATTCTGAGCGCTAATTTTACCGGCCAGCCGTTCAAAACCGGCGCAAAAATTCCGCCAAAAACATCTCCAGCATTCAAAAAAACGCCCGGAAATTCATTCGCAGCGCCCTGCTTCAATCAATCCCAATTTTTTAAACGGCCCCGGCTAAAGCGGATTCTGGAAAATTTCGGCGGCCAGTCATTGAATTCGTTTGGCGCCACCGTGGCGCCTGTGCTGAAACTATGGCTGTACACGGTCTCCGTGAGCCAGCGGATCCAACGAGCAAACATTATCGCTACAAGCGGCGTCTTTTTAACCAATCCAGGTTACTTTTTCCTGCACCGGTTTTCGTTTACCCGAAACAGAGGGTACTTTCACATAACCCAGGTAAAAGAATCCCATCAGTATATCATCCGGTTCCAACCCAAATAATGGCTTGGCTTCTTCAATAAAAGTAATCCCGCCCGTGCTCCAGTAACCTCCCAGGCCTTCATAAGCCGAGATCGTGAGATAAATATTCTGAACCGCGCAGGCCACGGCCGCCACCTCTTCCATTTCGGGCAGCTGATCGGCATGCCGTTTACAACCAATGGCTATTACATGCGAACATTGCTGCGGCGTCACCAGCATTTGTTCATATTTATTTTGTTTGTATTTGGGCCCGGCAAAATTTTTATAGATCTCGGCCTGCTGTTCGGCCAGTTTTTGCAACCCGTTTCCTGTAAACACCGTAAACCGCCAGGGCTCTGTGAATTTATGGTTGGGCGCCCAGTTGGCGTTTTCCAAAGCCTGCCAAATGATTGCATCCGGAATAACTTTTCCTGGTTCAAATTGTTGCGTGAACACGCTCCGGCGTGTACGAATCAGTTCATTGATCAATTCACTTTTATTCATAGCGGGGCAAAGATAGTTAAGACAATTATAATCTTGTTGGATTCACCCGGTTATGGTAAAAGCCATCTTGGGGCTTACCACCCAGCCGCTTACCTTTGGGCTCATGAGAATATTCCTGCTTTTTGTTTGCTTTTTCATTGGTGTTGCCTTGCACGCAACCACCCCGAACAAACTCGATAGCTTATTGATTCACCGGCATTTTTTTGAGCTGCAACGCGTACTGAACAGCGATGCCTGTCGCGATCTGCCTGAATACCGCAGACTATACTACCAGGCCTTTTTACATAATTTTTTTCACGATCTCACCACCTCGAACCAGGAAATTGCATTGTTGCTTGATAAATATAAAAAGCAGCTTTCGCATAACGAAGTGGGTAATTTGCTGATGAAAAAAATTGATAACCATGGTAAATTGTACCAATATCGTGAGGCGCATTTGATTGCTCAGCTTCTGCTGCGCAAATACCACAATGTGTTGTCGGCCGAAGAACAGGAAGATGCCCGTAACTATGATATTATCTGGAAAGGACTGCAGGATGTTGAGCCGCAAACGGCCACTATTGTCAGTGAGACCGTGATTCCCTATCGCCGTGACCTGGCCGGACTGATCAATATTCCGGTTAGCTTTACCGATAGTACCTTCGATTTTGTTTTCGATACAGGCGCTAATTTATCGGTGGTAACGGAAACATACGCACGTAAAACCAGCCTGCGTTTGCTGAACGTACGCTTTAAAGTAACTGCCATCACCGGTTTGGAGGTGTACGCCAACCTGGGTATTGCCAGGGAATTAAAAATGGGTAATATTATTGTCAGGAATGCCGTATTCATGGTTTTCCCCGACAGCGCCCTTTCTTTTGCCCATGGTATGTACACCATTAATGGCATCATTGGTTTTCCTATTATTGAACAATTACAGGAAATACACATTAACAAAAAAACAATAACAGTGCCGCCTGTTGCCACTGACCGCAACATCCGCAATTTTGGGGTCGATGAATTGATACCTGTTATCTCCGTCGTTTACAATACCGATACCCTGGCATTTACTTTTGATACCGGTGCCCAGTCCACTTTTTTAAATGCTCCGTTTTACCGCCGTTACCGGTCGCTTATTGATTCGGCAGGCAAATCATTTGTGATGCAGGTTGGCGGCGCCGGCGGCATTTCCAAAATAAAAGCCTATAGCCTGCCGCAAATTCCCATTAGGGTTGCTGCACAACTCGCCTTATTAAATGATGTGGCAGTTAAAACAACCAGTTCAGAGACAAAAGATAAATTATACTACGGCAATCTGGGCCAGGATATTATGAATCAGTTTAAGGAAATGGTCATCAATTTCAAATATATGTATGTTGATTTTATACCCCCTGCCCCCTAAATGGGGTATAAAAAGACAATGGGCAATGAAATTTTTTCCATTGCCCATTGCCCATTGCCGGCTGCCGATTGCCGAATTTAATCCCTGTCCATATTTTCATTCTGGTTACCATTTCCGTTATTCCTTTTAAATAACTGGAAATCGGTCTTCCCAAATTTATAAGTGAACGTTGCCCTGAAGCTGCGCACATCCCAGCGGCGGTATGAATCCTGGTAAAAATTCTCTGTGTCGTTGATGGTACCGCGTTTCCTTGAGTTGAAAACGTCGTTGATATTAAAGGTGAATGTGGCTTTGTTTTTCAGGAACTCCTTGCGCAAACCGAAATCGATCCCATACATTTCCTTGCGTTTTCCCTGCGGAATAACTTCCGGCGATTCGTATCCGCCGGTTGCCTGAAAGCTCCATTTATTCAACAAACCCGATCTGGCAGCCACCCGGTAATTCAGGATCAGCTTGGCTTCCCAGTTAAAACCTTCATTGCTGAGGTCGGTATTGTTGATGTTTGATTTCACCTTTTTATATTGCAGATCAACTGTAGGCGTAATGTCAAATTGCTGCCCAACTTTTTGTTGTAAAGTAAGTTCAGACCCCCACCTGTTCTGGTATTGCGCATTTACGAACGTATTTAAAATAGCACTGGGATCAATGGCCGCGTTGTGCAATTGCTGGTATTGCGCCGTAGTAATGGTATCGCTGTAACGCGTTATATCGCCCTGGGTATTGCGGAAATAAATAACGCCTAAAAAGTTGCCTGAGTTATAGGTCTTATTATAATTGAATTCAAATGAATTGGTGAATTCGGGTCGTAATGCCGGATTACCCTGCCGGATATTCAGCGGATCATTGATATCAACAAAAGGATTCATTTGCCAGAAATCAGGGCGGCGAATGCGGCGGCTGTAGTTCAATTGAATTTCCTGTCCTTCCCCGATCGTTTTGCTCAGGAATAAACTGGGAAACAATCCGTCGAACAAATTTTTAAACTGTTGTGGTAACTTATAGCCAAATTTCCGGGCGCTGTCAACGAGCTCGCCATCAAATTTTGAATGTTCGGCCCGTAAACCAGCCTGGTACCCTATTCCCCATAATTTACCGGTATAGGTCGCATACGCTGCATTCACTATTTCGCGGTACTTGTAATTATTGCTGAGCGGCAATTTGATTTCGCTGGCATTGTTTATCGAAAAAGCATTGAATGTACTCGTATAGTCATTTATGTATGTACGTATGCCGGTTTCCAGTTTGCCATCTTCACCATGCGGGTCAACATAATCAACCTGAATGGTAACCTGGTCATTGCTGCCTGTGCCGGTATTATGCACCCGGCTGTCGGGCGAATAAACAGACCCATCGGGATATGCATAGGTATTAAGAATACTGGTATTGTCGTTATTGCTGCCGTGGTTGTAATTGACATCGGCACTGATCGATTTACCGGCTTCAACAAAATTATGTTTGAAGAGTAACTGTGTGCTGCTGCGTTCATTGGTCGACTTACCATCTGTTGTACGGAAACCATAATGTTCAGGCACATAGTTTATGTCATAATATTCCTGGTGCTGATCTTCATTGTTGGTGAAACGGCCACCGCCAAAATTTTGCGTCAGTGTAAACGTATTGCGGTTGTCTAA
Source organism: Niastella vici (assembly GCF_002077945.1). Classification (GTDB taxonomy): domain Bacteria; phylum Bacteroidota; class Bacteroidia; order Chitinophagales; family Chitinophagaceae; genus Niastella; species Niastella vici. Next base: position 185,120 of record NZ_LVYD01000050.1, on the reverse strand, counting down.
AAAGTAATCCATTCCAAATCTTATAGAATAGAATTGGCGTTTGCGATCGGTGAAGGCAAACTGGTTGAAGTAATTCTCGATATTGCCGTTTTCTTTATTTTGGCGATAAGTTTCCGATTTGGCCCGTCCGCCAGCGTGATTAAAATTCCCGTTCACAAAAAAATTGAATTTGCCCTGGCGAAGATTCAATGCGAGATTTCCATTGTATATGTCTGGGGAACCGCCGCCGGCCGAAACAAGACCGTTCAGGCCCAGTTTTTTATTTTTCTTCAACACCACATTGATAATACCGCCGGTGCTGGCTGCATCAAATTTTGCTGAGGGATTGGTGATGAGCTCAACGCGTTCGATATTATCGGCAGGAATTTGATCCAAAGTAAGTATAGTAGGGCGGCCATCTACAAAGATCTGGGGTGAGTTATTACGCAACAGCACATTCCCATCCACATCTACAGTAACAGAAGGAATATTGCGCATAACATCGATACCGGTTCCACCTGCAGAGGACAGGTTCTTTTCAACATCGAATGTTTTGCGGTCGATTCCCATTTGCAGCGCTGGTTTCTGGGCTACTACTGTTACCGAACCCAGGTATTGCGACTCGGCGGTTAATTTGATATTGCCGAGGTCTTTTTCAGCGGTTGCATTTCGGTTGGCTGATCTATCAAATGCTATAATAATTTCCTGTTTAGCATAACCTATGGCAGTAGCCACCAGTTTGAATGTATCGGTAGTGGAAATATTACTGATATCAAAATCGCCGTTGGGTTTGGTTAACATCCCACCGGCCAGTTGACCGTCTTTTTTCAGGAATAATTGTACAGAAGCGGCATCGATGCCTTTATTGTTTTTGGCATCCACTATTCTGCCGAACAGCTTTCCGGCGCCAGCCGAAGCAGAGTGATTGCGGGGAGTATTTTCGACCTGGGCCCATAAGGATATTGCAACAAGTTTTGTTAATAACAGTGCTAATACAGGTTTCATCACGCAGTAATAATTGTTTTTTATACACCGGTTTACAGGGAATTGCCTGCCGGTCGCGCTATAAGACGCGAAAAAGGGGAAACCCAGTTGCTTGCACTGAAATTTAATGTCAATTTAATGAGAAAGTCAATGGCGAGTAAAGAAGCAGTTACAAGTTACAGGTTGCAGGGAAAAGCAGTTTTATGTTGCAAAAGCCCTGAAACCTGAAACTTGTAACCTGCAACCGGTATCAACTTACAACTCCTCCGATTTCCATTCCAGCTGTAGTTTATTCAAACTTTTATATAATCCATCTTCCAGCGCCAGTAATTGCTGGTGAGTGCCACATTCTACAACATGGCCTTTATCGAGCACAATGATCTTGTCGGCATTGCGAATAGTCGATAACCGGTGGGCAATAACAAAGGAGGTGCGGTTCTTCATCAAATTCTCCAATGCTTCCTGTACCACTGATTCCGAAGCAGAATCCAGTGAACTGGTGGCTTCGTCGAGCACCAGAATAACCGGGTCTTTCAAAATGGCCCGCGCAATGGCAATCCGCTGGCGTTGTCCACCCGATAATTTAATGCCTCGCTCCCCTACTACCGTATCGTATCCTTCAGGAAAGCTCATGATAAAATCATGTGCATGGGCTTTAAGTGCAGCCTCTTCAATTTCGGTTTGTGTGGCGCCGGGTTTACCATAGGCAATATTTTCCCTGATGGTTCCACCAAACAAGATCACATCCTGCGGAACCAGCGCCATTTGTTTGCGCAGCTGCGTTAATGGAATAGCATCGGCTGGTCTGCCATCAAATAACAATTTGCCTTCGTCGGGGTGATAAAAGCGTAACAACAAAGCGGCAATGGTTGATTTGCCGGCGCCACTGGGACCTACAATAGCAATTTGCTCACCGGGCGCTGCGGTAATGGTAACGTCCTTTAATATATGTAATTCCTTGCGCGATGGATAGCTGAATGCCACATGTTCAAATGTAACGGCGCCCTGTAATTTATTTTTTTCAAGCACCGGTTCATCCGTATCTGTAACGGGTTCTATAGGATCGCGCAATATTTCACGTACACGCTGGGTGGCGCCCAGTGTTTTTTGAAACTGGCTGAATAGGTCGGCAAAGCCGGCCATGCTGCCACCAACAAATGCAGTGTATACAACAAATGCGGTGAGGCCACCAAACGAAAGCGTGCCAGCCTGTACAAGGGTAGTACCATACCAAACCACGAGAATGATGGTGCCAAAAATGCTCAGTAATATAAAAGAAACAAACAAACCGCGAAAGCGGCCATTGTTTACCGCCAGTTTTACCGCCTGTTGCAAGCTGCGCGTATACCGGCCAATTTCATACCACTCATTGGTAAACGATTTTACATTGCTGATGCCCTGCAGGGTTTCCTGCACAATGGTATTGGAATCGGCCAGCTGGTCCTGTGTATTGCGCGACAGTTTCCTGATCCTTTTACCGAATATAACACCCATGACAACGATCACCGGCACCACCGAAAGCATAAGGGTAGCCAGCGACTTTGACAGTACAAATATTAATATCATCCCAATGATCAGGGTCAGTATACCACGCAAAAGTTCTGCCAGCATACCGGTAACGGCTTCCTGTATCTGCGAAAGATCGGCGCTGATGCGGCTCGATAACTCCCCTACCCGCCGTTGCGCAAAGAAATTCATCGGCATCATGATCATTTTCTGGAATACATTTTTGCGCATATCGGCCAGCGCATGTTCCCCAACGTAGGAGAACAGGTAAACGCGGAAAAATGAAAAGATCATCTGCAGGGTTAATATCCCCAGCATCCATAAAGCAATGGTGCCGGGCGCAATAGCATGCTGCCCCTGGCTTAACGAATGCGCACTATCAATGAGTTTTTTTAAGAAATAAGGAAAGGCCATCGTTGTGCCACTGGAAAGCGCGATAAACAATAACCCGGTTATAAATGACCAGCGATAGGGTTTCAGGTAACTGAAAATCAATAAGGCTTCTTTCAGATTTTCTTTGGTGAGCTTTGCTTTGGGCATATCCGGTTTACGGGTACCGTTATCCTGTCTGTTGCCACGAGCCATATAAAGCGTTTATCTGTTTAATGTTAAAATCAATGTTGTATGCTAATGATCAGGTTGTTCATGAAACCTGCATTGTCTACTATATAAATATGCTTTTGTTAAGTGCCTTGTACGGGTAATAAGGTATTTTCAGGTAGACGAATGGGCGGTAATAATATTGTAAAGTGAAATATATCTTTTGGATTATCAATATATAATAAGGCTTTATTGAAGAAGAGATGGGAATTGGTTAACAAAATACAGATAGGTTATTTTTTCTATTTTTTAAATGATGAATATTATTTTGGCATGATTCTTATTAATATATTGATATCCTAACAATTCTAAACTACGATTGCTGAAAACCTGATTTAGTAGACCTACCCGCCCCCCGACGTAGTTGTTTTAATTACATTTTTTACATATTAAAAACTCAAAGTTATGAAAAGAAGCTTTTTAGCGGCAGGCATTGGTCTTTGCATTTTCGCAGCAACAATGGTAATTTCAAACCATCCGGTTCGTGCTGAGGAGTATAATGGAAATTACATGCAACAGGATACTACTCCAAAGAAAAAGAAAGATACCACTAAGAAAGATACCATGCATATCAACATGCAGCTGTCTTCTGAATCACAACAAAAGTAAACTTATAAGAGAAACCCGGTCATGCATAACCGGGTTTCTCTTTTTTATGATCTTCTACTGCTTTTACATTAAGTAAGCGCCGTAATAAGCGGCTCCTATTAAGCCGGTCTTATCGTTTTTGATGATCCTGATCGGTATATTCTCCAGCAAATGTTGCATCCGGTCACAATCCATGTAATGTTCCATAAATTGTTTTTGTAACAGCAAAGGTGCAATTTTGGGTGGAATACCGCCGCCCAAAAACAAACCGCCGGTGGCTTTCATTTTTAGCACCAGGTTACTTGATTCACGCGCCAGATACCGTACAAAGAGCTCCATAGTTTCAACACAAATGGCGGCTTTTTGTTCTATGGCCGCACCACTGATCACCGCTGTATCCACTTTTTCTTTTGCCAATTCTTCTTTTAACCAGGCTGGTTCTTCCATCTTTTTTACATCGCGTAAGAACCGGTAAATATCTACAATGGCAGGGCCGGCCACTACTTTTTCCCAGCTTACTACACCATACTTCTGTTGCAGAAATTTCAGCAGGGCAAAATCAGTATCATTGCGCGGTGCAAAATCTGCATGCCCTCCTTCTGTAGGAAAAGGAAAATGATTTTCCCCATTCCAGTAAATGCCGGCCTGGCCTAAACCGGTTCCGGGCGCATTGATGGCCATATTACCCGTACTGTTTTCGTTACCGGCGTGAATGGTGATGAAGTCGTCTTCTGTTAAACCCGCCAGTCCATAGGCCATTGATTCCAGGTCGTTCAATAAGAATACCGCCTCAACGCCCATGGCGCCTTTCACTTCTTTTATATCTATATCCCAGCTCAGGTTGGTAAGGTCTACCCTGCCATTGAGTACGGGACCCGCCACGCCCAAACAGATCCTGTCGGGGGTGGAACAATTATTTTCTGATAAGAATTTTTGCAGAATGGCAACGCAGGAGGTATAATCGGCCGAGGGGTATCTGCCGGTCTTCAAAATATTCAAACCGGTTTCCGTAGCCTGATAAAATGCGAGGTTGGTCTTTGTGCCGCCAATATCACCTGCCAGCACCGTAATACCTTTTTCTCCTGGGTTCGAACGCCGGGGGATATGCAGATTTTTAATTGTCATAGCGAACGTCTTGTTTTGATGCGTGGTTAATTCCTTTCTGAATGCAATAATAAGTTGTAAAACTAATGATCTAGCTCCTATCTTAGAATATTAATCACACAAAGACCACGGAACTATTATACTATGAAACATTTGCTGTTTGCAGTGATCGTTGCCACTCACACTGGGGCGGCGGTTTATTTATAAATGCCTACGACCAGGCCCGTTTTGGCTACCTCACCTTGCGCAATGGAAAGTGGAATAATAAACAACTTATTTCGGAACGCTGGCTGCAAATGGCCAGAACCCCTACTCCGGTTCAGCCCACTTATGGGTTCATGAATTTTTACCTGAATACCGATAAGAAGCTATATCCCCATGCGCCCGCCACTGCTTTTGCCCATATTGGCGCCGGTAGTAATATTGTTTATGTTGATCCCGAAAATGACCTCATCATTGTCGCCCGCTGGATCGAAGGCAATGCCATGGATGGAATGATTGAAAGGGTGTTGAAAGCTGGGCTGAGATAAATAGGATATTGATTGGGATCTTGGGAATGTTGGGATAAGGGATGGTCGGCTAGTTTTTAATTAGCGCCTTCCTGGCAATAGTCCATTATCAACGTTTTTAATTTAAGCAAACCCATATTTAGGACTAAGCAATTTACAGTTGCAGTCATTCAATGCAAGAATTTATTTATCAGCTATTTTTTAATTCTTTCTGAAATTAAATTAGAAGTAGTGGCGCTATCAATTCCATTGATAACCAGGATTTCTTTACCTGGCTATCAATGGAATGATTTCAAAGCCAAAATTTCCAATAAATCATGGCAGATCGTATTAATTTAAAAAGTAGGTGAGTGCTGTATTTTATTGTAAATCAATAAATGGATGCTTGATTTGTGTTTCGGTCTCCTGGCTGCAAAACCGCTTCCTTCCCCCTTTCCCTACTCGCCTGGTTATCCACTAATTAGGGAAAAATGTGTAAAAATTAATTTGGTTTTTTCTTACGAACTACAATATTCCACTCCGGTCCGCTGTTTATATGAAAAGAATCGGCCATATTCCCCATATTAATGGCCAGGGAAAAGTTCATTAGGCTGTTCATATAGGCCAGTGTTTTCCCTTCGGGCACCTCGCCGAACGTATGTACAAATTCAATATCCTGGTTAAGAACCGGGACGCCATTTCTATTGATATTTACCTCCACTTTTTCTTTAGGTTCCACGTGTAACACTTTGAAAATCGAATCGTTAATGTTTGTCCAGATATTACCATATTGGATGTCCAAAATGGGTATGTTACCCATGATCGAATCACCCTGATACACAGGTTTTTGGAACGGAATGGTGACTACGGCAGCCGGTAATTCCCGGCCAACCTGTTCAAAGGGGAGAACCCCGGCCGCCAGCCTTGCCCCGGTATAAGCATATACATCCCGGCCATGAAAAGTGTAGGAAGCCTGGGAGTTTTTCCTTCTATTTAATTCTTCGTTGATCTCGCGTACCGATTCAATGCCAAGCGATTGAGATATTAATGTAAGCGTTCCATTATCGGGCGTAACAAAGTAATGGCCCGATTTGGTTTTCAACACCACCGATTTGCGGCTGGTGCCAACCCCGGGATCAACCACCGAAACAAAAACAGTCCCGGCCGGCCAAAAAGGTGCCGTTTGCTGTAACCGGTAAGCGGCTTCCCAGATATTGTAGGCCGGGATCTCGTGGGTAAGGTCGTACAGCTTCAGGTCGGGGTCAACGCCCATGGCCACCCCCTTCATGGCGCTTACTGCGCCGTCCTTTACACCGAAATCGGTTTGAAACACCACAATGCCCTTTTTATGGTTGCAGGCGGTGATTGAAAAAATTAGAAAAACGATCAATAGGTAACCTGACTTTTTCATCTGATAGTATTTATTGTTTTGGCAATCTGTCTGATTAGCTGTTTGAATTTTAAAATTGGCTAATTTTCAAATTTATATGGATTTATTAAAAGCTATCGAAAAGGAGCATTCGAAAACCCAATGTGAAAAGATTGTGCGGTATGTGGGCGACGATAAAGAACGGTTTGGAAAACTGATGCAGTTATTTCTAAAAGGCGAGTACCGGGTAACCCAACGGGCAGGCTGGCCCCTGAGCATTTGCGTGGAAAACCACCCCGAACTGATAGGCCCCTATTATAAACAGATCCTGCCCCTGCTGAAAAAGCCCGGGGTGCACAACGCGGTGGTGCGGAACATTGTACGGTTACTACAGTATGTCGACATTCCCGAACGCTATCATGGGGAAGTAATGAATACCTGTTTCGAGTTCGTGGCCGGCAACGAGATCCTTCCAGCCATCAAGGCGTTCTCCCTGACCATTCTCGAAAATCTGTGCGCCCAATACCCCGATATCAAGCCCGAATTAAAGCTTATCATTGAAGAACGGTGGCCGTATGAGGGGCCTGCGTTTAGAAGCCGGGCGAAGAAGATCTTAAAGAAATACCCCCCGGCCCCCTGAAGGAGGTGAACCTGTTACAGGTTACAAGTTTCAGGGAAAAGCAGTTTCTTTATTACCCTTTACTCTGCAACCTGGAACCTGAAGCGGCTGGTAGCAACCATAAAGTTTGTCTCACCACTGGCCACTCTCCTCAAATTGTCTTCTTCCCATACACATTGATCGCCGATCCTTCGGCCAGAAAAACCGATAACGGGGTCTGGCTTTTCAATCCGGAAAATGCGGCACCATACAATTGCTCAAATTGGCAATCAATGGTATATTGCTCAACCGGGTACACCTGCCAGCTGGGATGTTCTACCTGGTATTCACCACTTTTTGTATCGTTAATTTGAGTATATCCCCAAAAATGCTCGGTAATGAATTCGGCTTCGCTGCCGGGTTGCAGCGGGTATTTGTTCAGGCCGGTTTGCACTTCCAGTTTGTTCCACTGATTGTTGAACTTCCAGTGATAGCCAACGTGCTGTTGTTCGGCAGTTGTATTCACAAAGTTTTTCATGGGCAGGGTAACATATCGTTCTTTAAACAGCGTGTTGGCGATAAACGTGATGGCTGGTTTGGGAACGATCTCCTTTATGAATACCACGCCTCTTTTATACTGCCCATTTTCTTTATGCCGCACATAAAAACGCAGGTTTACTTCAGGAAAGCTGGTATGAAACGGATAACGGATGCCCATTACCCGGGTATCATGAAACAAAAAGCCAACCAGGCTTACATAGGTGCGGTTGTTCCAGGTATCGAGTTCGGTTTTGGCGGGTAAAAACGGGTTCAGCGTTTTCGGGTCTACGGCATAATTGGCCATAATTAACCGAAGCCATTGCGCAGTGAGGAATTTCTTTTGTTTCATGTGCAGATCATTAGTTCCCGGCTTCTATGCCCACCGGCGGAGAAGTCGGCCATCAACAAAATTATTATCTATTCCGGATTTTGATACAACCCGATAATATTCCCGGCCGGGTCACTGAAGCGGGCCGTGATCTCCGGCGCATCCATCCCAACCGGTTGCACAATAGTGCCACCATTTGCTATCACCGCTTCAATGGTTTTTTCCATATTGTCTACCATAATATAAACCAGCAAACCAACCGAGGTGGCCGGCTTGCGGCCGGTTACCCAGGCGCCGCTCACCTCGCCTACCCCATCATCAAAAGCAGTAACGCCATCACCCCGCTTACGGATGTTCCAGCCAAATACGGCTTTGTAGAAAGCAGCTGAAACTTCCTCATCGTGGGCGGCCATTTCAATATAACAGATCTTGCCATTGCCAATGGTAGGTTGTTTACCGGTTGTCATGATGAATGGTTTTAGGTGAATGATTTTATTGTAATTTACCCAATAATCGGCTTGTCTTATGAAAATAGCTTTTCCTTATTGCTTACTACTGTTATGTTGCTTCGCTGGTTTCAAAAGCCAGGCGCAAACCTTTCCATCGAATAACGATGAATCAAAAGTGGCGGCGTATACTTTGCCCGATGTGCTGAAAATGCCCAATGGAAAACAATGCGCCAACAGCAGGGAATGGATGCAGGTTCAACGGCCCTATATTTTTCATTTATATGAAGAGAACCAGTTTGGCCGGTTCCCCTCAAAAAAAATAAACATTCGCTACCGCCTTCTCGAAACAGATAAGAATGCATTGGGCGGAACCGCTACGCGCAAGCAGGTTCGCATTTTTTTGCACCCGGCCGATTCATCCGTTTATACTGATCTGTTATTATATATCCCTAACCAGGTTAAAGGACCGGTACCGGTATTCCTGGGGTATAATTTCAGCGGCAATCATACTGTTTCAACTGATAATAATATTATTCTGGGGAATCGCTGGGTCCCTTCCAGGGCAAGAGGCGCTGTCAACAACCGCGCAACGGAAGCTTCCCGCGGCGCTGATACCGCCAGCTGGCAGGTAAGCACTATTCTGGTAAAAGGCTTTGCCATTGCTACTGCTTATTACGGCGACCTGGAACCTGATACCGCAGCCGGCTTTATGATGGGTATCCGTTCTTCTTTAAAAGATGTATTGAATATTCAGCCCAATGAGTGGTGCGCCATGGGCGCATGGGCCTGGGGGTTAAGCCTCATGGTCGATTACCTGCAGCAGGATAATAGCATCGATGCCCATAAAATTGCACTGTTAGGCCATTCCCGTCTCGGTAAAGCCGCCTTATGGGCCGGCGCTGCTGATCCGCGTTTTGCCCTCATCGTTTCAAACGAATCGGGCGAAGGGGGCGCTGCCATTTCGCGCAGATGGTATGGTGAAACGCTACAGATCATCAATGCCCATTTCCCGCACTGGTTTGCCGCCAAATACAAAACCTATGGCGATAATGTGAATGCGTTGCCGGTTGACGCACATATGTTACTTTCTTTAATGGCGCCGCGACCACTATATGTTGCCAGTGCAGTGGAAGATACCTGGAGTGACCCCAAAGGTGAATTCCTGAGTGCCAAAGAAGCCAGCAAAGTGTATGCGTTGTTTGGTAAGAAAGGTATTGATGCTGATAGTATGCCGGCATTGCAACAACAGGTTGGCGGTACCGTTCGTTACCACATCAGGGCGGGTAAACATGCGGTCACTTTATACGATTGGGAGCAGTATTTGCAGTTTGCTTCGGAGCAGTTCAGATAAGAAGTTATCAATTTCCGGTTACAATCAGTTACCGGTTACCAGTTACCGGTTACCAGGACTTGAATTTCGAGTCCTCAGCAAGTAGTTCGGCTCTTCAAATTTTTTGCCCGGTAACCGGGACCCGGGTCCCGGCAACAGTTCCTGCAGGATTCAGCAGGACGGTTGCCATAGGCTTGCCAGCTATTTTTGAAAGCCTATAAACTTACACCTGGTGATAAAAAAAACGATAGCCCTGCTGCTTGCCTTTGCCTGTTTGCATACCCATGCCCAACGCATTACTTATAATTTCAATAGTAACTGGAAAGTTTTTGTGGGTGATACCGCAGCGGCCTCCGCACCTTCTTTTAATGATGCTGCCTGGCGGCCGGTGACCCTTCCCTGGGCCTGGAACGAAGACGATGCTTTTAAAAAAGACATCAAAGACCTTACCACCGGCATTGCCTGGTATCGCAAACATTTCAGGTTGCCCGCTACGGCAAAGGGACAGAAAGTATTCCTGGAGTTTGAAGGCATTCGGCAGGCCGGCGATTTTTATTTAAATGGCCAGCACCTCGGCCTGCAAGAGAATGGCGTTACCGCCTTTGGTTTTGATATAACCGCATACCTGAATTATAGCGATTCCGACAATGTATTATCAGTTCGTATTGATAACAGTTGGGAATACCATGAACGCGCCACAAAGACCAAATTTCAATGGGAAGACAAAAACTTCAATGCCAACTATGGCGGCATTAACAAGAATGTATACCTGCATATAACCGGTAAAACCTATCAAACCCTGCCCTTGTTCACCACATTGGGAACAACGGGCGTGTATATATATGCCAATCAGTTCAACATAAAACAGGGAACGGCTACCATACATACGGAGTCAGAAATCAAAAACGAAGATGACAAACCCCAGACCCTGCAATATGAAGTAACTATTACTGATGCGGATGGAAAACCGGTTAAAACCTTTACTGGTGATAAAACAACGCTGGCGCCCGGTTCAACAACAATCGTACAAGCGGCATCTGTTGTAAATGAGCTGCATTTCTGGAGCTGGGGTTATGGCTATTTATATACGGTTCAAACCATTTTAAAAATAAATGGAAAACCGGTTGATGTGGTGACCACGAAGACCGGTTTCCGCAAAACGGAATTTAAAAATGGGATGATCTACCTCAATGATCGCGTGATCATGGTGCATGGCTATGCCCAACGCACCAGCAATGAATGGCCGGCCATTGGGTTAAGCGTTCCGGCCTGGTTAAGCGATTACAGCAATCATTTAATGGTTGAAAGCAATGGAAACCTGGTGCGCTGGATGCACATAACACCCTGGAAACAGGATATTGAAAGCTGTGATCGCGTAGGGTTAATGGAAGCCATGCCAGCCGGCGATGCCGAAAAAGATATTACCGGCACGCGGTGGGAACAACGCAAGGCGGTGATGCGCGATGCCATTATTTACAACCGGAATAATCCCAGTATTATATTTTTTGAATCGGGCAATGAGTCTATCAGTGAGGAACATATGAAAGAGATGAAAGCCATCCGCGATCAGTACGATCTGCATGGCGGGCGGGCAATCGGTTCCCGCGAAATGCTCGACAGCAAAGTAGCAGAATATGGCGGCGAAATGTTGTACACCAACAAAAGCGCCCATATACCCCTATGGGCCATGGAGTATTCACGCGATGAAGGCTCGCGCAAGTTTTGGGACGACTATACCCCACCCTATCATAAAGACGGGGACGGACCTTTGTACAACAATCAAAACGCCGCAGTATACAATCGCAATATGGAATCGCATGCGGTGGAAAATGTAAAACGCTGGTTCGAATTCTGGAACGAGCGGCCGGGCACCGGTGCACGCGTAAGCGCGGGCGGCGTTAACATTGTGTTTGCCGAAACAAATACCCATCACCGCGGTGCAGAGAATTACCGGCGCAGTGGCGAGGTAGACGCCTTGCGCATCATAAAGCAAAACTTCTATGCCAACCAGGTCATGTGGGATGGCTGGGTGAACCCCGAAAAATACCGCATCCATATTATTGGTCACTGGAACTATGCAAACGGCGTAAAGAAAGATATTTATGTAGTTTCCTCAGCAGCCAAAGTTGAATTGAAAGTGAATGGAAGATCGCTTGGCTTTGGACAAAAAAGCGACGGGTTCCTGTTCACCTTTAAAAATGTTGAATGGAAACCGGGTTCCATTGCCGCTACCGGCTATGATGAACAGGGAAAACAACTATGCGAAACAGCCATCAATACAGTGGGCGAGCCGGCAGCACTTCGTTTGACCAATGTGAAAAGACCGGTACCTTTTATGGCAGATGGGCACGATCTGTCGCTGGTTGAAGTAGAAGTGGTTGATGCAAAGGGGAACCGCTGCCCTACCGCTTTACATATGGTCAATTTTACAATGGATGGGCCCGCTGAATGGCGCGGTGGTATGGCGCAGGGGCCCGATAATTATATTCTCGCTAAAAGCCTGCCCGTTGAAAATGGCGTGAACCGGGTACTGATCCGTTCAACCACTACAGCGGGAAAGATCACAATAAAAGCTACGGCCGAAGGATTACAACCTGCTACCCTTACCCTCACTTCGTTGCCCTTTGAAGAAAAAAATGGGTTGGCAGCCAGTCTGCCTTCGGCTTCCCTGCCCTGCCGGCTCGAAAGAGGCCCTACCCCATTAACCCCTTCTTATGCCATTACCCGCACGCCGGTGGCTATTGTGAAGGCTACTGCCGGGGCGCATGCCGACAGTGCTTTTACCAGCTATGATGATAATGAATTGAGCGATTGGGTGAATGATGGCAAATTATCAACCGCCTGGATTGAATATGAATTGGAACGCGAGGCAACCGTTAGCGAGATCACGCTTAAATTAAACAACTTCAGAAGCCGGGCCTATCCGCTGATAATAACGGTTGATGGCAAAGAAGTATTCACTGGTTCTACCAAACCCACCCTGGGTTATTATACCATTGTATGCAAACCGCAAAAAGGGAAAAAGGTACGCATACAACTGGCCATGCTTTTAAAAGAGGAAGGCGGTGAGCAAATGGTAGAAGTATCCGGTAAAAAGCTCGATGATGGCGTTGCCCGCGATGATTCAAAAGCAAAGGGAACGCTCAGCATCATTGAAGCGGAGATCTATGAGCCGTTGAAACAATAATAATGCTTATTCTGTCCGCAATGATTTTACCGGGTTGGCCAGCGCTGCCCGAACGCTTTGGATGCTTACCGTAATAAACGCTATGGCAAACAGGATCAGCGGCGCTATTACAAAAACAAACCAGCCCAGTTGAATATGGAAGGCAAAATTGTTGAGCCATTTGCTGGCGGCCATGTACACAACCGGTATGGCAATTACGGCAGCGATGCAAACCAGTTTAATGAAATCACTGAAGAATAAATAAACAATGCCCTGCACAGTAGCGCCTAACACTTTCCGAATACCGATCTCTTTGGTGCGCAGCTTTATGGCAAAGGTGGAAAGGCCTATTAAACCCAGGCAGGCGATAAAAATGGCCAGTATGGTGAACAGGGTGAAGATATTTCCGAAGCGCTCATCGCCCAGGTATTGCTGGTTGAAATAATCATCGAGGAAAAAACTTTCAAATGCATTGCCCGGAAAAAATTTATCGTACTGGCCCTTGATATAGTCAAGGGTTTTGTGCGCGTTGCGGGTTTTCATATTGATGGAGAAATACCCCCAGTTGCTTTCGCTGTTGCAATAGTACAGCGTGGGTTCGTACGGTTGCCTGAGTGATCGCTGATGATAATTTTTTATTACACCCAATACTTCGCAGTTGATGTCGCCGCCCCAGGAAGTTAATAAAACATGTTGGTTTAATATAGCTTCGTTGCTGTTATAACCGAGTCTCCTTACCATTTCTTCATTAACAAGCGCCAGGGTGTTCCTGGTATGAAACATATTGACCGGATCGCGATTGGGGATATTGGTACCGGCAACAAGTTGCATTTGATAGGTGGGAACAAAGTCCCAGTCCATTTCAATAAGGAAACTGGTGATCTCTTTTGATCTATCCTGGTTGATCCTTTTTACACCATTGCTTGCTACCACGCGTTTACCCGGAATTTCGGTGGAAGGCGCCATTCGCCTGATAGCCGGATCTTTCATTAGTTCTGCTTTAAAGCTTAGGGTTTTATTATAAAAAGTGGAATCGTATACGGCCGGTGCTTTTACAACGAAGATCTGGTCTTTGTTATAGCCAAGTTGCTGGTTGCGCATAAACGACAATTGACGATATACGATCATACTGCCGGCTATCAATAATATGGATAAAGCAAACTGGCTGCCTACCAATCCCCTTCTTAACAATATGCCTTTGTTCGAGCGCAGGAATTTACCTTTCAGTACCAGGGCGGGTTTAAAGGCCGACAATATGAACGCAGGATAAATGCCTACCTGTAGGGCGCCTGCGACAAATAAGCCCACACCTATTAACCAGAATTTCCAGGTATGTAGTAAGCCTGAATTGATAAAGCCGGTGCTGACTTTTTTACCGGTCAAATGATCGAATAAAGGTGCAAAAACAATTATAAGCCCAACAGATATCAATAAGGCGATACAATTCACCAGGAACGATTCAAAAATAAATTGCCAGATCACCTGCAGGCGGGTGGCGCCGGAAACTTTCCGCAAACCCACTTCCCGCGCCCGTTCCATTGATTTGGCGGTTGACAGGTTGATATAATTGATCCAGGCTATCAGCAGCGTTAGTATGCCCAGCACTGATAGAAAATAAACCGTTCTTTCACTGCCGTTAGGTTCCGGTTCCATTTTATAATTCGATCTCAGGTGAATATCAGTGACGGGTTGCATAAAGAATTTGGCCGTGAAATGCCATTCCCTCATTTTTTGGGCCAGGTATTTATTGGCCATTGCCGGGAACCGGGCTTCTATTTTTTTAGGGTCGGCGCCGGGCGCTAACAGTACATAATTATAGAATTCGGGCCAGCCCCATTCGGAATAGCCCCATTTTTCGCCCATGGTAGCAAATGATACCAGCATATCGAATTTGATATGTGAATTCTGCGGAACATCTTTGAATATGCCGGTTACATTGAGAGGAAGTCCGTTTATGGTAAGCACTTTGTTCATGGCCGATGCATTACCGAAATATTTTTTGGCAGTAGATTCAGAGATCACAATGGTTTGCGGCGCTTTCAGCGCTGTGGCCGGGTTGCCTTCTTTAAATGGAAAAGAGAACATGGTAAGAAAAGAAGCATCGGCGATGTAAAAATTTCCTTCGTTAAAGATCTTCCGGTTCCCTTTTTCATCTATATACCACATGGCTGCGGTACGCAGGAATATTTCAGGGCGCGCGAGGCGGGCAAAATCAACCACCTCCGGAAAATCTGCTTTCATGGCAGGCCCAACGGCCGGGTGTGTGCACGCGTTAGGGCCGGTGGTTGACGTAGAGAATTCCATCGGTATGCGGTACAACCGGTTGGCATTTTTGTTGAACCGGTCGTAGCTTAATTCAAAGCGTACATACAGGAAGATAAAAAAGCAGGCGGCCATGCCGATGGCTAACCCGATAATATTGATGGCTGAATACACTTTATTCCGGAACAAATTCCGGAAGGCGATGGTGAGGTAACTTTTCAGCATCTGTTTGTTATTATGGCTATTAAATGATATTGATTAGGAGTAAGGAACAACTCCATTGCCATATTGTTAAGGCATTAATTAACATCAATTTACACAATAACTTCCAACTGCAGATGTTCGAAAATGAACAGTGGTTGTCCGGTTTTCTATATCCCTAATGCTTTTTTCAACTGGCCGGCGAACTGGTAATCGTTCCTGGCATGGGGTATCTTTTGCTGCATGCCGGTTTTTCCGGAGATCTTTAAGAAAGTTTCAAACCCGCCGTTGGGTACTACGGTGATCTTCAGTGGCTCAATGGCTTTATGAACGACCACATCTTTATAGGAGAAATTGCGGGCGCAAATTTGGCTGTCGAGGCGCGCTGCAAAATCTATCAGATTGGCGGGCGCCTGCCCAAACTCTATAAACCATTCATGATAAGGCAGCGTTCCATCATCTTTTATATTAGGCGCTACCGTATAATCAACGATGGTGGCGCCGCATTCGCTGGCGGTCTCAGCGATCGACTTTTCGGTTTCTTCCACCGTTACATGTTCGCCAAATGCAGAGATGTATTGGGCAATTCTTCCGGTAATTTCAATCCGGTGCGGAAAAACGGTTTTAAATCGTACGGTGTCGCCATTGATATAACCCCAGAGCCCGGCATTGGTATTTAATACCAGGGCATAGTTTATACCCGGTTGCACCTCTTTCAACGAAACCCTTTTGGGCTGTTCGGTGAACAACGTATTCACTTCAACAAATTCAAAAAAGATCCCATTGTCGAGGATCAGTTGCATGCCCCTTTCAGTGAGCCGGTCCTGGAAAGCCAACAACCCTTCCGTAGAGGGATACGTTTCAAACGTATCAAAAGGCATGTTGATGTATTTCTTTATTTCGGGCATGAATGGTTCATAATCCATCCCGCTTAAAATAAGCAACTGGAAATTCGGGAATAATTCGTTGAACTCTTTTCCGGTTCTTTCTTTCAGTGCCCGCAAAAATACCAGCAACCAAACCGGCATGGCCACAATGATGCGGATATCATTGTTGTGGGCCAGGTCGATCATGGCATCGATCCTTTCTTTATAATGGGGAATGGCGTTTATTTCATCGGAAGGCAGGCGCAACCATTTGTACCACCAGGGCACACAGCTATTGCCAATGGTTGAAATAGGCGCGGCCTTAATGCCATTGATGTCTTCAAAGAAATGCCCGTCAGAAAAAAACAATGATTTGCCTTTCAGAAAGGCGAGTTTATTATTCTTGTAGGAATAGGTTAATGGAGCATATGCTCCGCCCCCGATATGGTTTTTCAGCGATTCCTTTGTTACCGGAATGAATTTCGTTTTGCTGGTGGTGCCGGAGGTTTTGCCAAGAAATGCCGGCCGGCCTTTCCACAGAATATCTTTTTCGCCTGATTTTATTCTTTCTATATAAGGCAATAACTGTTCATAGGTGCGCAACGGTACCCGTTGTTTAAAATCTTCGTAGGTTTTTATGGTATCGAAGGAATGGTCTTTGCCAAAGGCAGTATCCCGGGCGGCTGCTATAAAATCGTGCATCAGTTTATCCTGACAACCAATAGGATCGGCCAGCATTCCGGCCACCCGTTTATATTTGGTTCTCACAAATGCCTGCAGAAGTGGATCTAATATCTTCAACGATAGGGGTTTATATGTAATTAATGCTTAAGCAATGGCGAGTCTGCATCGGGTTCCGGCCGGCTCGCCATAAATGGATGCAAATGTAAGAAACTCAACCCGTTCAGGATTAATCTAATAAGTTAATTATGGAAAGGGCGCAACTGTTTTAAAACTGGATCGCTAAAAAAAAATAATTCCCGGGATATTCAAGTTACTTAATTAAAGAGTATATTTATTTACGTTAGTAACGTTATCGAACATCCCACCTGTTAAAAAGTAAGGCATCCTGTAGCTTATGATAATACCGTTACCGGTATTAAAATCCATTCTCCATTTGTTGTAATGCAGATATCTCACTATTCAATAACCAATTAAACGAAAGAAAATTTTATGTTAGTCAGTCAAAATGAAAGCATCCCGCAGGGATGGGTGGGCGGTTTTGCCCAGTCGAACCCTCAATTTGCCTATCCGGATCCGGACCTTTCATCGTTACCGTTGTTAGATAACATGGACAATATCAAGCTGCTTACACGCATGCAGCAGGCGGAGTGGCCCGAGTTTAGCTGGGAAACCGAAAAGGGCAATGCCGATACACGCCTTTTTCAAATGTTTGCCCCCTACATTTCAAGGATCGGTTACACCGATCTGGGAAGGGTTTATTCCATTATATGTCCGCAGCAAGGTGTTTGGATCCAGGGTATAGGTACCCTTAATATTGAGGTTACCGTTACCTCACAACGGGGTTGGGTTGATGAACCAAACAAGGAGAATAATATGTACGCTGATATGACTGTTGAAGGAAAGATCTGGTTTAGCCCCGATGCGAACCAAAATGCGTTTATCAAATTGTTGTGGGACCTGTTTAGTAACAACAATCTCCCCTTTCCTTCAACCAAAGCACAGGCTATCAGGGTTACTACCCACCAGCCTCAAAATCCCGGTCAACCGGTTTTCGCGGTACGTAAAGGCCAAACCACGCTCTTTGAGAGCCCCGACTTTGCCAGGCACCCCGAAGCATATGGAACTGCAAATTTGGCGGTGGAGATTGGCCCCATTGTACCCACCAACAATGAGCTCGTTGATACCTTCAACCAAAAGGTCATGGATCTTTTTAACCTGGGGTCTGGAAATATATTGCAGTCTGGTAATATATTATCCTGGAACATCTGGATCAGCAAGCCCGGGCTGGTAGATCAGGATGAATGGAGAAACCATGCAGAGAAGTGGCGCGAATCAATTGATGTTACCCATCATAGTCCTGATGGCGACGGAACAAAACCCAGGTACTTCAATGGTACTTACTTTAATCCGGTGCAGGCTTTAATAGATGAGAAGATCCAGGAGATCATTGATTGGTTAAAGCATCATTTCATGAGTGTAGGAACCCCTGCCTGAATTTGTCAATGAATAATTAATTAAACAGCGTTCAATTCGTAAGAGTTGAACGCTGTTTTCCATTAAATTCCTAATGAAATGGCTAACTATACCGGTCATTCCGCCAGGGATAAGCGGTGTTTGAATAACCGCGTTCTTCCCAAAAGCCTAATACATTTTCTTTCAGGAACTCTATGCGGCTGATCCATTTACTACCTTTCCAGGCATACAATTGTGGGGTGATCATCCTCACCGGACCGCCATGTTCTTTGGGCAATGGTTGTCCTTCCACGGTGTGAACGAGCAAAACGTCCGGCTTCAGTGCTTCTTCCAGCGCCACATTGGTGGTGTAGTCGTCGTAGCCATAACACAGGATGTGAGTGGCCGTTTCTTTGGGTTGAACCAGGGCTGCAAGATCCAGCAAACGCACTCCTTTCCAGTTCATATTTAATTTTGACCAGGTGGTTACGCAATGAAAATCGGAAGTGTCTTCAGTTTGTGGCAGGGCCATAAATTCATCCCAGTTCAGGGTAACGGGATGCTCCACCTCGCCATCAACGATCAGTTGCCATTTCTGCAGCGGAATATCGGGTTGAACGCCAAGGTCCAATACGGGCCACTTGCGGGTTTCCGTTTGTCCTACCGGAATTTCAGGCATGCCATGCCGGTTGAGCTTACCAGTGCCCATGGGCCGCGCGTCGGCCACTGAAGGGGTTTGTTTTATTTTTTCCTCGAACCGGTTTTTCAGCTTCATGCGGGCTTCCACAATCCGGTTAAGCTTGTCTGATTGCTCCATGCCGATGAAATTAGTATTTATGATTGTCTGTAACAAAAACAAAATACGTATGATCTAAGAAACAGGAAGTGATTGCTGATTTTGAGATTTCGGAATTTGGGGATTTGTTCTGGTTTGAATTTTCCGATAAATCTCAAAATCCCTAAATCCCGCAATCTCTAAATTTCTTACTTCCAACCTCTTACTTCGGTTATTGTATCAACACCTTCACCGTCTCCAACTTCTGCCCATTAACATTGGCCCACAACCAGTAGATCCCCCTGCCTAACTGACTGGCTGGTATTGTTACCATACGGCTGTTGGTGGCATTAACGGTGGTTTGATAAACCGTTTGTCCGGTTGCATTCAGCAATGTTAACCCGAACGTGCCGGTACCGTTTATTTGTAACCTGATATTATCATGCGCCGGGTTATTCAGCACAAACAGTTGCGCCGGTTTTTCATTTTGTAAAATGGCCAGGTTCGAGATGGTTTGTTTATTATCCTTACCAGTGGTAACCACGCGGTAATATGCCGTAGTTGTGGCATCATTATCATCCACCTCATACTGATAGCCTTCCGATGCCGAACCCATAGGATCGATGCGGCCGCTTACGGCTTTAAAATTTTTTCCATCCTTACTTCTTTCCAGCGTATAATAAGCAGTATTAGTCTCAGGGCCGGTGATCCATTGCAATTCATTGCCATGGTGGCCGTGTTTGCCGGTCAATACAAAATCACAATGCCGGTCGGGTTTCGATAAATAATCAACCGACTGGCAAATGAGGTTATTGCGCACATTGTCGTCAACAATGGCTTCAACCGGGAAACCGAAATACAGTACACGGAAATTTCCTTTGTACCCAACGCCGGCGCCGGCGCCGGTGCCGGTTCCGCCGGAATAATTCAGCACCAGTTGGGAGCCGCCGGTTGTATCAATGACATCGGGAAAATCTACATTATACTTTCCATTAACGCCGTTGCCAAAGGCGCCACTGACTCCATTAAAAAAGCCTGTAGTGCCATTAAAGTTATAAGTACCAGCGCCATCGCTTATGTACACTGCTTTCAAATAAGTGGCGTAAAAACTACTGTCTGCATTGGCGGAAGCAGCGCGGCCAAGGTCCCACCCTATTTCAGAACCGGAGATCAACAGCCGGCCGCCTTTGTCGAGGTATTTTTTAAGGAAGAACTTTTCAGTTGAATCGAGCGATTTATTAGCGGTGCTTTCTTCCCCTACATACCAGTCGACTGCAAAATATTTCGACAGCTCTACATTTCCGGCAGCCACCACTTCGTTCTGCACGCCATCAAAAGCCACCTCGCAACCGGCCAGTCCATTACCGTGTTCAATCATATAGTTGTAATTGTTCATGCTTTCCAACACCATGCGGCGCACATTGCCCAGGGCGCTGCTTTCATTTTTCAGCAACATCGCCGATGCATCGAGCCGGTCGAACCCATCTACCAACAGCCAGGCAACCGGTTTGTGTTTGTACGATCCGGGATGCCGGGGTGTATGAGCGGCTACCACACTGCTGGCGAAAGATTCTCCACCCGCATTGATGGCGGTTATTTTAAAGAAATAGGTTTTATCGGGATGGGCTTTGAAAACATAATTGGTATCCTTAACGTCGATGGCGTTGGCAAAACCGCGGCCGTTCTCGCTTACATATACGCGATAACCAGTGGCGGCATCGCCATAAATGCCGCCGGTAACGGGCGCCTTCCAGCTAACCTGTATCCTGGAATGCTCCATATTGCGCGCGGCTACCCCTGTTGGTTCTTCCGGTAAAAAAATGCGCGGTACGCTATCGCGGTAATTAAAGAATTTCAGAATGCCTTTGTAAATGGCGCGGGCTGCCATACGCCGGAATTCGGGTTCCCTGAGGTCGGCCGCATCGCGCACATGATCATGAAAAGCCAATTCTATAAGGGTGCCGGGAATGGTGTGCAATTCCCTTAGTTCGCCGAGGTTGGAGGTTTTAACGCCGCGATCGGTCCAGGTACTGCGCCAGCCGGCCCGTAAATCGGTGATGATCTGTTTGTGTATGCTGTCGCGCAATTGCGTGCTGCCGGGCGTAATATTCGGTTGCGAGGAACCGAGTCCGTTATACCGGTAGCTTTCCGTTCCGGTTCCACCCCCGGCATTGGTGTGAAAGGATACAAAGACCGCATTGCTTATTTCGGAAGTCAAACCTTTGCTCAATTCCCATTCCGTATATATGGGCCGAACCGTTACATCTTCGCGGCAGGGCGGATGACCCTGAAAGCGGGCATACTGCCGGGCGGCTTCTTCAAAGCGCGGTCTTCCGCTGGCGGCGCCGCCATTTAAGCAATCGGGCGTTTGGCCAATACCGCCACCCAGGCGAATGGCATCGGCCACAATGGCCTGCGTACTGTCGGCACTCTGGTTGCTGATGGTGACGTTGTAGTTGCCGCCGGCAAAAAAATAGAATTGTCCCAGGTACACCCAGGTATCGCCATGTATTTCCTGATTGATGGTGAATTGGGTGGTGCCGCCTGCATGTTTTATGGCATAGTGCACATCGGTGGCGCGGTTAACCCCGCTGATATAGCGTACCGATACCCAATATAAACCGCTTGTGGCAACGGTGGGTGTAAAAACAGCAGTGGCCGTGCCGCAACTGCTGGCGGCCGCGGTACGGTAGGTTCCGCCATAACCGGCAATGGTACCGCTGTTCCAGGTACCCGTTTCGGTATAAGCCGGTGCGCCGTCGTCGTTGTTCACAATGATCTCGGCGGGGTTCATATCGCGTTCGCGCACACTCCAAACATTGGCCCCGGCATTAATGAGGTAATTCAACAGGTAATAATCGACTGTTTCAGCGGTGGTGAAATCCTCCACCAGTTGGTTACTGGTGCCACGTTGGGTAAGAAAACCAAGTCCGGTGCCGGTATTTTGCCAGCCATGGCCGGGACTCAGCCATACGGTTTTGCCGCTTAATGCGCCGGCGGAGGCTGGCTGCCCCGCCCCCGGAAAAATGCGCGCATTGGGCGCTGCTTCCAGCCCCGGTTTATCGGGATAGGGATCGTTATTTTTAACGGCTTCATATTTTTCAATGGCGGGTTCCAGGACAAAATAGTCGAGGGTTTTGAATTCGCCGCTCAAGCTATCTTTTGCCAGCAGCACTATATTTCGACTGCCGGTATCGGTGATCAAATGCAGCAACAATTCGGTGAGTAGTTCTGCTTCTGTTTCGGAAATACCGCCGGGAATGAAACCGGTATTGGTGTTGAAATACACCTGCAGGTCATCGTTGATCTTGATAACACTATCGGCCCGTAAATGAATGGCTGGTTCCTGTTGTAGCAGCTGGTTCACATGGTTTACGATGGTGGAATCGTTTTGCGCCCATGAGAGCGAGGCATTGCAAATAATGCAAAGCAGAATAAGGTAGCGTTTTCTCATTGGTAGGTTGGTATTTGGTGTGGTAAAAATTAAACCTAGCAAAAAAATGGTTGCTGGGTAAAAAATCTATAGTGCATAAAAACGCATAGGGGAGAATGTTAATATAGTTGCCAGTTACCAGTTCCCGGTTACCAGGCAAAAAAATCGGAAACTCCGATTGTAATTAGAGTGATCGATATTCGAGGCCTGGCAACAGGAAACCGGTAACCTGTACCTGTCGTTGAGACACTAATTTTTCAATTTTTTTGTTATGGAAATTATTCCCGGTTGCATCTCTTTAAAAATAACTGCGTATGAACTCACTTGCCCTCCCCGTTGTTCATCCCGCATTTCAAAAACTGAAACGCGCTGGTCGCCTTTTACATTTAACCGCCGGTGGGTTGATCCTGGTGCACGCCCTTTCGCATTTTAATCAACCGCATAGCAGTCCGGTTTACCTCGGTTGCCTGGTATTTATGGCCGTGGATATCCTCATTCTGGTGATGGCGGGAAAAAATATCGCCGCCGATATGCCGCTGGTGAATTTGTTTTTCAGGCTGGTTGAGATCATTTTTTTCCTGGGAATTGGTGTTAATTCCTGTGTAGATGGCGAATGGGTCACCGGCGCAGGGCATCTTTTGCTGAGCGGGACCTATATATACCTTTTCCGGTGCGAAAAAAGGATGATGACCGATGAATATGTGGCCCTTCACCATTCCGGCATTACCATTCCGGCCCTGCCTGAGAGCCGGTTTATTATTTGGTCGAACGTCGATCGCATTGAGGCTCAATACGATTCCATCACCATAGCCACTTCGGGCGATAAAAGCTATCATTTTGACCTGCAGAAAAATCTTCGATTCGAAGAACTCGATCAAATTCACGAATTTTGCAGGCATTATTTGAAAACCGGGTTGTAGGTTTTGGTTGTAAGTTCCAGGAAAAGGACCAACTAAAGACCTGGAACCCCAGAACCAAGAATTGAGATGTTAAAGAATTCGCCGTATTTATTGTACTCCGACGGGAAAGGAAACATTTTTGAGGACACGACATTGTATGCTACCGGCCGCGCCGGCTGGGACGCCTATGAGGTGCCGGTTGAGGATTGGATCGCTTTACCCGATGGCGGTTCTTTATACGAATTACCCGGCCGCAAGGGAATTGGGATTGATGTAGAAACCGGTCAAATGCGCCTGTGCGATAAAGGCTGGGCCGTTGCAGCGTTCATTCCGCCTGCTCATACCGGTTTATTCCTCGCAGCTTATGAAACCGCTGCCGATGCACCTACCCTGCCTCTGTTCTGTTATACCGCCGTTGGCTGGGATAATGATCAGTTTTATGTACCGGCAGTGCGTATTGAGCAGGACATTCGTCAGGAATGCGCCGGTTTCGATACAAAACGCATAGAATCGGGTGTTAAAACATTTCTGCAGGCATATCCTCATAACAGGTTGGTAAAACACCTGGCCGAAAATTGTTGTTTAACGTATAATTGTCCGGCCGCTCGAAACTATTTTATGAGCCGTTGGGAATGCCCGGTTCCTTCTTCACCGGCCTGTAATGCCAATTGCATCGGGTGTATTTCGTTTCAGCCGCAGGAAGAAGAGATCGTTTCCACGCAGGACCGCCTCACCTTTAAACCAACGGCTGAAGAGATCGTGGAGTTTACGGTACCACACCTGGAAACCGCGCCGTTTCCCATTGTTAGTTTTGGACAGGGTTGTGAGGGCGAGCCGCTGTTGATGTGGGAAACCATTCGCGAGAGCATCATTCAAATACGGAAGCATACTTCAAAAGGCAGCATCAATATCAATACGAACGGTTCAAAACCGGCAGCCGTAAAAGCATTGTGCGAAGCGGGACTGAACTCTATACGGGTAAGCACCAACTCGGCGCGCAAACATATTTATGAAGCCTATTACCGCCCCAACAATTACCAGTTTGAAGATATTATTGAAAGCCTGAAAGTGGTGCGCAGCTATAATGGCTGGACGAGCATTAATTATTTTGTATTTCCGGGCATGACAGACAGTGTGGAAGAATACGAGGCTTTGCGAAAGCTGATCATCGAAACAGATTTGAACATGATCCAATGGCGCAATTTCAATATTGATCCGGATTGGTACATGGGCAAGATCGGCGCTTATGAAATGGGCGACCTGCTGGGTATAAAACAACTACAGGAACTGATACATGAGGAATTTCCACAGGTAAAATTCGGCTATTTTAACCCGTCGATGGAGCGCATTTCGGGTAACTACGAAGAAGATTTTGCGCATTAACGTTGGTGAATGGTCAATGGGCAATGGTCAATGTACTCACGAAATTTATGCTTTCCATATTAGTTATTAGCCTCGCTTATCGGAAAATATTCACCATTCACCATTGACCATTCACCATAAAAAAAAGGTGCCAGGACCACCGGCACCCTTATAAAACACTCTATGATGATTGACTGAACTGCTACTTATTAATTAACCAGGCTGTGGTTTCTGTCGATGGTGTACACTTCAGAAGTGTTGTCCTTAGCTGATTTTACTACTACTTTCAGCGCAGTATCACCTAATTCATCAGCTTTCAACATGAACTTCTTGGTGAGACCACCTTTGAATTTATCGATGAACAATACATTACCAAATTCATCGCGGAAAGTTACGGTATACTCATCTTCCACATTATTCAGATTCAGTTCGAAAACCGGTTGTTCTTCCATGTTGCCTACGAACTTTAATTCTGTTTTGTGATCAGTCTTCCCTCCGTCAGCGGCCAGTGTAGTGTTAGAAAATGCTAATGTAAAAGCAAGTGCTACAATAGCCAGCTTACCATAATTCCTCGATTCCGTTTTCATAATTGTATGTTTTAAGGTTTGTTGCGTTTCGTAATGCAAACATAGCACGCGATTTTTCCCTCCTAAAATCAACTCATCGCGGTTTTTAGGATGCTAAAACCCCGTACAAAAAGTTAAAACCCGCTATGGAGGCGGGTTCTGTAAAAAAGAGACCATGATGCCCAAGGGCTTTTGAACCGGTTAAAAATTGATAGATTGAGTGGTTTAAAAGGTAAACAGCCTCACGGAAATGGTTATGTAATCGTTTTAAATCTTATTTGTACGTTTTAGCCATACGGCTGTTAGTTTTCGGTATGCACCATTATTATCTGCCTTATTCACGCTATCAACGCTCAACTACCCTTCAACCGGCCCCTTCCTGATCTTGCAACCGGTACCCCCTAACCGGTGGGGTTAACTTACCTTTGCGGTCTTAAAACATTCCGCATGCAGTTCGACATAGAAAAAGCGATACCGGTGCTGGAGCGAACACCCCAGGTAATTGAAGCCTTGTTAAACGGTTTGCCCGATGAATGGATCTACAGTAATGAAGGTGGTGATACCTGGACGCCCATTGACATTGTGGCGCATTTGATATTTGGTGAAAAAACTGATTGGATACCCCGTACGCAGATCATCCTGGGTGAAGGCAGCAGGCAATTTGTGCCTTTTGATATGGAAGGACATATTAAGGAACGCAAGGGCAAAACAATGAGCCAGTTGCTCGATGAGTTTACAATTTTGCGCAAGGAGAACCTGGCGCTGCTGAAAGGAATTGATTTCTCCGGCGAAATACTTGATAAAACCGGTATACATCCACAATTAGGACGGGTAACTTTGCGGCAGCTATTGGCAGCATGGGTGGTGCACGACCTCACCCATATTCATCAATTGAGCCGGGTAATGGCCAAACAATATGAAGAGGCTGTTGGGCCCTGGAAACAATTTATGGGTGTGCTGGGAGGAAAAAGATAGTTACCAGTTACCGGATTCCAGTTACCGGGTATAAAATCCGGAGACCCCGATTACAAGTAGAGTGATCGACATTCAAGACCCGGCAACTGGTAACTGGCAACCGGTAACAGATTCACAATTGACCGTTCATCGTTCATAACCGACCACTTTTAATGGAACTTATTCTACTCTGCTTATTCGCTTTTCTGGCAGGTTTTACCGACGCCATCGCCGGTGGCGGTGGATTAATTCAAACACCTGCTGCATTGGTGTTGTTGCCGCAATATCCTTTGGCCACAGTATTGGGAACATTAAAGATCCCATCGTTCAGCGGCACCAGCATTGCCACAACACAATATGTACGCCGCGTGCCGGTGAACTGGTTGCTGATCGGGTTAATGGCCATCATTGCATTCTGCGCCGCTTACGCCGGTTCTACCCTGCTTACCATGGTGAACAATAGTTTCATGAAACCCCTGTTGCTTTTCATGCTGATCATTGTAGCCATATACACATTCACCAATCGCAAATTTGGCGACCATACTGAAAAGGACCACAGCTTGCGGCAACAGATCATGTATTCACTACTGATAAGCCTGGTGATCGGTTTTTATGATGGGTTTATTGGTCCGGGTGCGGGCAGTTTTTTGATCTTATCTTTTATCGGATTACTGGGTTTTGATTTTTTAAAAGCAAGCGCACATGCCAAGTTTGTAAACCTGGCTACCAACCTTGGGTCCATTACTTTTTTTACGCTTACCGGCAAGATCATTTTCTCCATTGCTTTACCTATGGCGGCCTGTAATGCCCTGGGCGGCTGGGCCGGCGCACGGCTGGCCATCTTAAAAGGCAATTCATTTATCCGCATTTTCTTTTTGATCGTTGTATGTGCCACTATTATTCGGTTTGCCTATGACGTGTGGTGGAGATGAAGAAGGACGTAAGAAGCAGGAAGTAAGAAATTCACGAAATGCGATGTTGACGATTAGTAAGGCGGGTATAAAAATACTGTTAAAATTTCGTGGTATAACAACATCTTTTATGCATATCGTGTTCATTTAGCATTATAGTTGTGTTAAGTACTAAACATTGGTTATCTTAGTATAATCAAATTACCGATATGACGCAGCAGACGCAGGAATTTGAATCAAAGAAAAATATACAGGCAGGCAGCTACACTGCATTGGTAGTGGGGCTCATGCTGGTTATTTTCTTTTATGTTGGTTGGGGATTTCCACCCGAGCCGCCGCCAGTGGTTGATGAAGGCATTGAAGTAAACCTGGGTAACAGTGATGCAGGCATGGGTACCGATCAGCCTTTTCAGCCAGGTTCACCTGCTCCCGTGCAGGAACAGGTGGCTTATGTTCCCCCAAAAGCAGAACCAGCCAAAGAAGATGTAAAAGATATTGAAACCGATGATAAAGCCGAAGATGCCCCGGTCATTAAAAAGCCACCGGTGGTAAAACCGGAGGCTACCAAAGTGCCCGAAAAAGAAGTGGTAAAAAAGGTGGTGAAAAACACGAAACATGTAGAAACACCAGCTCCACCTGCTCCGCCCAGACCTAAAGCTATGATGGGCGCCGTAAATGGTACCGGCACAGGTGGAAACGAAGCTGCAACGTATAAAAGAGGCGGCAATGAAGGTATTGCCGGTGGCAATGGCGACCAGGGACGACCCGGCGGTAATCCCGATTCAAAGAATTATACCGGTGGCGGCCGTGGTAATTCAGGCATTGCCATTAAGAGTGGTTTATCGGGCCGAACTTTTACCCGGGTTTATTCATATACAGATGATTTTAATGAAAATGCCACTGTGGCGGTGGATATCAGGGTTGATCAGAGTGGTACCGTGATCGGCGCTACATACCAGCCCCGGGGTTCCACTACTTCAGAAAGTTTCTTTAAGGAAAAGGCCATTGAGATCGTTAAAAGATCAAAATTAAATGCCAACCCCAACGGCCCCGAAGAACAGACCGGAACCGTTTTGGTTAAATTTAAGGTGAGAGGGTAAGCTTTCGACCCTTCGACTACGCTCAGGGCGATCAGGATTTTTGCCCCATTACTTACTAATCCTTTATATACACAGTCCGAAAGAAATGTTAACCGATTTTCTTTCGGACTTTTCTTTTAGATTTGTCGCCCTAATTATACTGATGACCTACGAGCAAGCGACGAACTATTTGTTTACCCGGCTGCCGATGTTCAGCCGCATTGGCGCAGCTGCCTATAAAAAGGACCTCACCAATACCCTTCGGCTTTGTGAATATTTAGGCAATCCGCAAACAAAATTTAAAAGCATACATATTGCCGGTACCAATGGCAAGGGATCAACCAGCCATATGCTGGCGGCTATTCTGCAAACGGCCGGTTATAAAACCGGTTTATATACTTCCCCGCACCTGCGCGATTTCAGGGAACGGTTCCGGGTGAACGGCGAAATGATCGAAAAAGATTTTGTGGTTGATTTTGTAAAACGCATTCAGCCGGCTATTGATGAAATAGAACCTTCCTTTTTCGAGATCACGGTGGCCATGGCTTTCGAATACTTTGTATACAAACAGATAGAGATTGCCGTGATAGAGACCGGCCTTGGCGGTCGGCTCGATTCAACAAATGTGATAGTGCCCGAAGTGGCCGTTATTACCAATATTGGCTGGGACCATATGAACCTGTTGGGCGATACCCTGCCGGCCATTGCTTTTGAAAAGGCTGGTATTATTAAGCCGCAGGTGCCAGTGGTAATTGGCGAAACAACCTCCGAAACAAAACCCGTGTTTGAACAGGTTGCGGCCGAAAAACAGGCGCCGTTGTACTTTGCCGAAACCCAACGTTATGTGGCCGAATGGAAATACGACCACCATCAGTTGGTGTTGCAGGTGGCCGACTCGGGTTCCGATGACCGCAACACCTATCAGCTCGACCTGCCGGGATACTATCAAACAAAGAATTGTATAACCGTACTGGAAGTTGTTTATCATTTACAAAAGGCCGGTTATAAGATCACTGGTGAGCAGGTGCAAAAAGCCTTGCGCCAGGTTAAAAAGCTCACAGGTTTGCATGGCCGTTGGGAAGTGATTCATGCCAATCCCGTGGTAGTGCTCGATGTAGGACATAACGAAGATGGCATTAAACAGATCACTGCACAAATTGAACTAAGCGATTACCAGCATTTGCATATTGTGATCGGTATGGTAAAAGATAAAGAGGTGGAAAAAGTATTGGCCTTATTGCCGAAAGAAGCCACCTATTATTTTACCCGGGCACAAATTCCACGCGCTTTGCCTGAGGATGAACTGGCTGCCCGGGCACAGGCCACCGGGTTAAATGGCCATACCTATGGCGATGTGAACACCGCATTGCAGACGGCCATAAACAAGGCTGATAAACGCGATATGATACTTGTTTGCGGAAGTGTTTTTGTAGTTGGTGAAGTGGCGGAAGTAGGAAGTATGAGGTAGGAAGTAAGAAGAGTCCGAATTTTCAGCCTTTCCCAATTAATGAGGAAGCTCAATCTTTTTGAGCTTCATACTTCTTACTTCCTACTTCTGTCTTTTCAGGCCACAATGATTCAATTAAAACTTTAACTCCCCTAACTTGCTCAGCGCATAAAATATAGCAGTCACGTGCATGCTCTGTACGATCTGGTTTTCGCGGAGCAGTTGTTTTAATTCATCAATTGAAGCCAGTTTTACCTCAATATCTTCATTGTGGTCCAGCTCCTGCTCCTTTACTTTTTTGCCACCTGTTGCCAGGTACATATGCATCCAGTTATTATTGGTTGAAGGATTGCCTGAGGTTTTACCGAGATACTCATAATGGGTAAAAACGTACCCGGTTTCTTCCAGTAATTCACGGGCGATGGCTTCTTCATAATTTTTATCGGTATCGTCAACACAACCGCCGGGAATTTCATAGTTGATTTCACCCAATGCATGACGGTATTGCCGTTCCAGGATCACTTTCCCATCTTCAGTAAGTGCTACAGCTGTTACCCAGGTTGGAAATTCATATACATAGTACGGTGAAACGATCTTTCCATCGGGCGTTTCACAGGTGTCGTTACGCACAGTAAACCACAGGTCTTTAAATAAGTACTCTGATTTGATGGTTTTCCATCTTAAGTCTCTCATTCTTCTCTTGTTTATTTAATAAGCCTTTATCGGCAATCGGCAATTCTTACTTCCTACCTCTTAATTCTTACTTCGCCTTTCTACCAACCATTTCTTTCCCGCAATGACGTAATATGCGCCACATGGTGACGCCCATGCCAGGCGTACATGCCTAACAGGAAATACAACGACATTTCTTTTTTATGCTCCGGATGAAATACCGTGCGTTTCCAGGCTTCTGGCGGCAGGTTCAGCAGGGCCGAATGCCAGCGTGTATGTAAAGCATATAACAAGGTGATGGAAATATTGATGGGCACAGCAGTTACATCATTCAGCCCGGCCCATAATGCTTCTTCATAAGGCTTAATGGTTGGATTGTCTTCCGTTAATCCCAGTTTGAACCGGATGTAGGCATTCATATGGCTATCGGCCACATGGTGTACCACCTGTTTCACGTTCCAGCCGCCATCGCGGTAAGGTGTGTTCAGTTGTTTTTCATCGAGGTTCTCGATGGCCGATTCCAGTAAGCCGGGCAGAAATTGAATTTCCTGCAGCCAGGCGCGTTTTTGTTTGTCGGAAAACGGTTGTGGTTCGTACTTGCCGATGGGATAACGTAAGTCCATATGAAAAATGTAGGTTTAATGAGTGCTGTTATTCTTCCCTGAGGTTGTGTCCGGTTAAATGAATGAACACATCTTCGAGATTGGCCTTCTTTACTTCTTTGGGCCTTTCAAAACCGGTGGCTACCAGGTCGTCGATGAGTTTATCGGGTGTTGCCAGTGCGATGATGTTGCCCGAATCGATGATGGCAATGCGATCGCACAATACCTCGGCTTCATCCATATAATGCGTTGTAATGATAACAGTAGTGCCTTTTGCGCGGATGGTTTTAATGAGGTCCCACAAATTGCGGCGGGCCTGCGGGTCGAGGCCGGTGGTTGGTTCATCCAGGAAAATGATCTTTGGATCATTGATGAGCGTGGTTGCAATGGAAAAGCGTTGCTTCTGGCCACCGCTCAGGTCTTTGAATTTGCTTTTTGCCTTGTCTTCGAGGTTCACCATTTTCAACAGATCACGGGCAACTATTTTACGGTTGTACAAGCCGGCAAACAGATCGATCAGCTCAACCAGGTTCAACCCGGGATAAAAGCCCGATGTTTGCAATTGCACGCCAATGACCTGTTTTATGGAGTTGGGATCTTTATCGAGATTGAACCCATTCACCCATACTTCGCCCGAGGTTTTTTCGCGCAGGGTCTCTATGATCTCCAATGTAGTTGATTTGCCGGCGCCATTGGGGCCTAACAAGCCGAATATTTCGCCTTCTATTACTTCGAAGCTGATTCCTTTTACGGCTTCAAACTGGCCGTATTTTTTGAAGAGGTCCTTTACCGAAATGATCACCTTGCTCATGAACGATTCCTGAATTTGGACCACAAGATAATCCGAAATGTTGATTTGATGGGGCCGGTTTTGTTATTGTAGGTAGACCGGGAGTATGTTTGGGGCCTTTTATTCCGTAAGAGCTGAAGTAGGAAGTAAGAGGTATGAAGTATGAAGCTCAAAAAAGTTCTGCTTTCTTTACTTCCGGAAATTTGAAGTAAGATTATTAGGCTGAAAAATAGGACTCTTCCTACTTCCTATCTCCTACATCTTACTTCGATCCTACTTAGCGAATATCTGGGTAAAATACAATTGATTCTGCATGTTTCGTGTAACACCGATCCCGGTGTACTTGAAATTGCCTTCCATATTCTTGCGGTGCTCGGGGCTCTTGATCCAGCCGCTAACCACGGCCTGGGCCGAAAGGTTGCCATAAGCCACATTTTCGCCCACAGTGGTGGCGCCTGGTACTTTATCAAAGATGTATTTTATGCGGAACGTTAACCCCTGGTGACCAAATGGAATGCGGTGGGTGCCCATATCCATACTGTGCCGCCGGGCCTGGTATTCCATGGCGGCATTGCTTTGCAACGGGGCCAGTTTTTTCGATTTGCGGTAATCATTCACCAGGCTAAGGATATCCCGTTCCATGCCGGGCGCAAGATTGGCCTCAACAACTGGGGTAGAAGGCGTTACGACCACCTTTTTATCACTGCTGGTGGTTGTTTTGGCCGTGCCCCCTTTGCTGGCCGTTGAGGTGCTGCCTGATGAATATGTTGAATTGCTGGTTGTTTTTTTAGCGTTCTCACAACCGGCAATTGTTAAAAATATGCAAATGAAAACCGTATAATTGCTGATAATTCTACACATGTCCCTTTTCATGAAGTGGCTTTGATCCCAGCAATGCTAAATCTATACCAGAATTGCTGAAGGCTTACCGCCACAAGGTTCAAAGCCTTCAGCATTAAAAAAGTGTTTCGCGTGCTGCCTTTAACCTTCCGCCTTTAGTCTTTCCCATTCAGGTATTCGTCCAGTTCATTCATCATACCGCGGCTGCCGATAAACAGGGCGCTGCGTTGGTGCAGTTCGGTGGGCTGTACATCCAGGATCCGTTCTTTACCATTGGTGGCGCGGCCGCCGGCTACTTCTGCAATAAAGGCGAATGGATTGCATTCGTATAATAAACGCAGCTTGCCCTTTGGTTTTTCGATGGTGCCGGGGTACATGAAAATGCCGCCTTTGATGAGGTTGCGGTGTACATCGGCCACCATACTGCCTATATAGCGTTGCGTATAGGGGCCGCCAGTATCCCTGTTCTTCTTCTGACAGGCGTCAATGTATTTCTGAACTTCTTTTGGGTACTGGAAGAAATTACCATGATTAACGGAATAGATCTTTCCGAACTCGGGGCATTTTATATTGGGATGGCTGAGGCAGAATTCGCCAATGGAAGGGTCGAGCGTAAAACCGTTCACGCCGCGGCGGGTGGCGTACACCAGCATGGTAGAGCTTCCATAAACAATATAGCCGGCTGCTACCTGGTTGCGGCCCGGTTGTAAAAAGTCTTTTTGTGTGGCAATGGTACCTTTTTCGCTTACGCGGCGGTACACGCTGAAAATAGTACCTATTGACACATTCACATCAATATTTCCACTACCATCCAACGGATCAAACTGGCAAACGTATTTTGAGTTCTTGCTCACCGCATCATCAAAGGCTACGTAATCATCTAGCTCTTCACTGGCAATGCCGGCGCAGCTGATGCCATGCTGCAACACGCCGGTGAACTGGTTGTTGGCAAATACATCCAGCTTTTTTACATCTTCACCCTGCACGTTTATGGAGCCCTCATCGCCCAAAATATCTACCAGTCCGGCCTTGTTCACTTCCACATTCACCCTTTTTGCAGCCAGTCCTATGTCGCGTAACAACCCGCTTAGCTCACCGGTGGCATGGGGAAAATCTCTTAACTGCTGAATAGTGAACTCGTCGAGGGTTAGTACATTTCTGTTGATAGTGGTCATATTCCGTTGTTTGGTTAACAGTTGTTAGTTGGCGAAGATAGGGATACCGAAGCAATTTCTGATTTAGGGAATTTGAGATTTTGAGATTTTGAGATTTGCCTGGGATCGGCCTGCCGAGAAATTTGTAAATCCCGAAATCTCGAAATCCCAAAATCTCAAAATGTCCTATCTACTTTCCCTAATTTTGCACCCCATCAACCAGTTTAACTAGCATATCTATGAAAGTCTTCAAATTCGGCGGCGCCAGTGTAAGTAGTATCGAAAGGATCCAACAGGCAGGCAGTATTCTAAAATCGTACCAGGGCGAACCCCTGCTCATCGTTATATCGGCCATGGGTAAAACCACCAATGCGCTCGAAAAAGTGGCGGAAGCATTTTATGATAATAAAAAAGAAGAGGCGCTGCAGTTGTTTGAAGTCATCAAACAAAATCACCTTACCACAGCAAAATACCTGCTGGTTAAAAATTATAATGATACGCTCGAGCAGCTGACCAATTTTTTTACCGAGGTAGAATGGCTGCTGCACGATAAACCGGTGCAGGGTTTCGATTATTATTACGACCAGGTGGTTTGCATTGGCGAATTACTATCGACGGTTATCGTGAGCGCTTACCTTAACGAAGCTGGTTTTGCCAATCACTGGATCGATGTGCGCGACATCATCAGGACCGACGATAATTTCCGCGATGCAAATATCGACTGGCAATATACCGGCGAAAAAGTAGAGAAGGTGGTATTACCGCTGTTGAAAGAACACAGAGTGATCATTACCCAGGGTTTTATCGGTTCTACCGATGAAAATGAAAGCACCACGCTGGGGCGCGAGGGCAGCGATTATACCGCGGCCGTTTTTGCGAACCTGTTGAATGCGGAAGGACAATATATCTGGAAAGATGTGGAGGGCGTAATGAATGCTGATCCAAAATTGTTTCCCGATGCGCAATTACTGCGCGAACTGAATTATGATGAAGTGATCGAAATGGCGTATTATGGCGCGCAGGTCATTCACCCCAAAACCATCAAGCCGCTGCAGAATAAAGGCATTCCCCTGTATGTGAAATGTTTTTTGGATAAAGACCTGCAAGGCACGGTAATTCACAGTAAAAGCCTGAAGGGCCTGCCACCGATCATTGTGCTGAAACAAAACCAGGCGCTTATTCAGCTGCATTCAAAAGATTTTTCGTTTGTGGGCGAAAAGCCGGTGGCCGATCTGTATCAACTGCTGGCCGATAGCAAAATAAAACCCAACCTCATGCAAACGGGGGCGGTAACCATTCAGGTTTGTCTCGATAATCAAAAGGAGAAAATTGAAAAGCTGGCCCTTGCTGCCGCCAGTATTTTTGAGGTACAGGTTGAGAAGGGGTTAACACTGCTTACCATCCGCCATTACAACGACGCCATTTTGCAGAAAATGATCAGTGGCAATAGTGTTGAGTTATTGCAACAAACGCCGGAGACGGTGCAGGTGGTGATGAAGAGTGTATGATCATTTGAGATATTTCTCAATTTCCAACTTGCGATAGAATAACAGATCGCGGCCAAACTGCATATACAAAACTATCTCCCGCCAGCGCATCAGCCACGATTCAAGGGAGCGGCCGGTAAATAGTTTCTGCACCGGCAACAGATCATATTCATAGGCATTGAATACGAGGTTCAATGCCTCCATGTATTTTTTGTGAGTGCTGGTGACCTTGTAAAACACCCGTTTCCCAATACACATATGGGAGAATATTTTGAATTCAATGCCCCGCAAAAAAATGAATGCGGTGGTATGTATCTGTATGGGATAGGTGGTATGATCTAATGGCGTATCATCGGGCAACTCCACTACCCTGCCCGTGCTGATGTTTATATTATAAATGTACCTGGTGTGGTCGCCTGCTGAAAGCACATAGGTAAATTGAACTTTTCTGAAATACCGCCTGATGAAGAATGGCAAACTGGCCGAAAATCTTTTAAAATATTCGGTGACCACTTTGTAGTCAATGACCGTTTCTTTTTCCTGCCTGTAAAACTTTTCGAGGCTTTCTGATTGTTGCTGTAAATATTCGGCCAGTAGTACTTCGCGGTTCGTAAACCAGTCTTTATCGCTGATCGAAAAACCGGTTTCTGACGACCAGCTATCGCCCGATACCATCACCTTGAGCGCGGGTGACTGAATTTGCTGTTGTTTAAAATAATCGGCTACCAGCAACGGGTGCTGTATGTACCTGTTAAAATGAAAGGAGTCTTTATGTAAATGACAGTGATTGCTGGCAAAGGGGATGGCATACCGGGCTTTGGTAGCCTTCGCTGTTTGGGCAAACTCTTTGATATACCGTTCCAGGTCATCGACCGTTGCGCCGGGTTCATCAACTATTTCGTACGAGAGGCGTTCATTGGCCGAACTGTGACTTCTGAAAACAAAATCGATCGGTTTATGTCTGCGGGTTATTTGCCGCAGCGTACCTCCCATATGTTTTGAGTCGTTCAGGTTCAACAGTTTTACGCCATCGCATTCAATCAATAATGCGCTGTCGAGGAACATCCAGAACTGGTATGAGGTTATGCTGAAATTAGTATCGAGCTGTAGCCGTTCGCCATGTTTTAACTCAATGATGTTTTTATAACCCAGGTAAAACAGGTCATCTTTCATGCGGGTGTAGTTGCCTTTGGGAATTATAATGAGAGTGCGTGCTGGAAATTTCTTTAAGGAGTCGCCATGAAAATGGTCCCAGTGAATATGCGTTAGATAAATAAAATCGGGACGCAGGGAGTTGATGAGTGCCGGGCTAACCGGTGGGTAATTCCACCACGAGCGCCAGTAGCTGCTTCCAATTAACCAGGGATCGCATATCAAAGACTTGCCGGGTTTATTTTTTATTAATAAACCGGCATGGGATAAGATTTTGAATTCCATTTGCCAGAGCCGTTTAACTTAAGGTAAGTTACGATTATAACAGGTAAATACAAGTGCAGTTATTGGGAATTTTTCGTGGTATTTTTGTGGTATTTTAACTCTCACAAAAGTCTTGTGTAATGCATAGAGAATAATTTTCAAGTGGCTGGTTCCCGCTTTAGTGCCGTATCTTGCATGCCTGAAAATTAATATACCGTCAATAAACAGTATGGAGTCAACCATCGCTTTTTACGAAAAAAAGGTACATTATTATATTGATGCATTGCAACGGATAAGACCGTTTGCTACCCTGGTAGCGGCCTTACGGCTTGCCTGCTTTTTTGTATTTGCCTGGGCCATTTATAAATGGATCGCTGGTAATAGCACCATTTGGATGATGGCCACCGTCTTGTTTGCTGTTGGCTTTTCGGTGCTGGTGCGTATGGCCTGGCGGTTGAACGATCGCAAAGTTTTACTCGAAAAATTGCTGTTCATTAATAACAACGAATTGAATGTGTTCCGGTACCGGCCCAACGGGTTTAGG
Organism: Niastella vici; assembly: GCF_002077945.1. GTDB lineage: Bacteria > Bacteroidota > Bacteroidia > Chitinophagales > Chitinophagaceae > Niastella > Niastella vici. The sequence continues at coordinate 147,695 of NZ_LVYD01000050.1, read as the reverse complement.
GATGGCCAGTCGTTTGCAACACATGATAATAATTCCGGCGACCTCGATATATTCGGCGCCGGTTCATTATATCAATTGCTCAATCGCACCACTACCTGGCATGGCATGCAGCAACTGGCCCACCTGTTACAACAACCTTTGCTCAATAAACACGCGATAGAACAACAGCAACAGGCTGTACAGGTATTGACCACTCAAAATGAATTGCGGCAATTGCTCACCGCGCATGGGTTGCTCAATGAAGAAAAAGAAGGTAATCTGCATGATATTGTTGACTGGTTAAAACGGCCGGTCATTATTCGTGATAAGAAATGGATACACTGGTTGCGCTGGGCAGTGTCTTTGTATAGTATAGTGTTTTTGTTTAACTGGCTGGCCACAGGGAATTATTATCCATTGATCCCGGTTGTTTTGATTAGTTGGATTTTTAATGGAATTTATGGCAAGCGCATTCTGGAACAACATAACCTGCTGGGTAAAAAACAAACCATATTAGAACAGTATGCCACCATATTGTCTCATTTCAGTAAGGTGGAAACCGGTGATGCTGCGCTGTTGCAAAAGGAAAAGGCCATGGCCGTTGCAGCTCATCAATCTGTAAAAAAGTTCTCCCGCTTATCGGCCATGTTTGACCAGCGATTGAACCTGATCGTAAACATATTCCTGAACAGTTTTTTCATGTATGATATTTTATGCTTGTGGGAGCTCGAAGGTTGGAAGCAAAAGCATAGATCCAGTTTTAACGATTGGATCCATTGCGTGGGTATGATCGAAAGCCTGAATTCGCTGGCCACTTTTGCTTTCAATTATCCACAGTATAAGTATCCTGCAGTTAATGAAGATGGCATTTCCATTTCGGCTACGCAACTGGCCCATCCATTGATAGCGGCCGAAGAACGCGTTGCCAACGATTGTACATTTGGTATCGATGAAAAGCTGGTATTGCTTACCGGTTCCAACATGTCGGGCAAAACAACCTTCCTGCGCACCTTAGGAGTTAATCTCATTCTGGCGCAATGCGGCGCACCGGTTTGTGCGGCCACCTTTGTTTTTACTCCCATGGTCATTCGCAGTTCTATACGGGTTAGTGATTCGTTGCAGGAGCATACCTCCTATTTTATGGCAGAGTTAAAACGCTTGCAGCAGATCATTCATTATCTGCAACAGCAATCGGCGCCTGTGCTGATCCTGATAGATGAAATTTTGCGCGGAACCAATTCAGAAGATAAAACACATGGTTCGGAACAATTCATAAAAAAGCTGTTGCAGTATCGTTGCCTCACGCTGTTTGCCACGCATGATCTTATGCTCAGCCGGCTGGAAGATGAACTGCCCGGCAAGGTGAACAACTATTGTTTCGAAAGCACCATTCGCGATGGCGAGTTGCTATTTGATTATACACTACAGCGCGGTGTGGCCAAGAACCGGAATGCTTCGTTCCTGATGGAGAAGATGGAGATAATTTAGTCATAATAAAAAGCCCCTCCCGGCCAGGCCGGAAAGGGCTTCGTCTTTTATAACAATTACCGGGTGATCTACTCGTTATAATAGAATTTTGTTATGTGAGTGGCTGCACTTTTTTTAATACATTCTTCAGGCAAACCGGCTGCATTATACTTGTAGGAGAATTTTCGGGAATCCCCTGTACTTATCTGACCCTGTGGATCCATATAGAAAGATGAACTTTCCGTTATGTTATTGTGGCAAAAGCCTGGCGCCAGGTAGCTGGCGAATCCATATAGACCATCAATCATTCGCACGGCGGCAATATTCAATTGGGCAATGGGGTTTGGTTTGTTATCGTAAGTGCAGTTAATACCATAGTATCCACCACCTATCCAGGCTGGCGTACGGCTCCCTGCCAGGTTATGGTCTTTTATCAAAAAAGAATCGGTCCACGAATTGCTGGTGCTCGTACTGCTGGAATAGGTAGTACGTTTTACTGTGATTTTGTCTGTTGAATAAGTATAATCACGTGTTGCGATCTCAGACCCGCTGGTAAATCTTAATGAATCCCGCATTAATTGACCGGAACCATTATAGTAATAATATACGTCGGCATCCGGTGTAATATAGTAGGGCGGCTTTCCGGTTGTTTTATAAGGATTTTTTTCACTGCCGTTATAATAAAACGTACAGGTTTGTGTGGTAAGACTGCCGTTTGTTGAATCCCCGCTTGAGAAAATCATTTTATCAACCCGTTGCTGGTCATCATAAACAAAATCGATTATAAATGCGCTACCGCCAGGTGCAGAAGCAGCACTCTCAACTATTCTTGATAAATGATATTTGTTTGGGTCCGGGGCGGGGCCATCGTGTTTATGACAGGAAGCTATAACGGAAACTGATACCAGAAGAACAAGGTTGCGAATTGCCAGATTCATAAATAAAGGTTTTGGTAAATGAGGATGTAAGGTAATAACTGGCTTCTATGATCGAAGTTAAAATTGTTATTCGCGTCAAATCGGTCAAAAAGTGTGTCGATTTTGCTGATAACTGTGCAGGCGTTCTATCAGCGATGAATAACCTATAATTAAAAACCATAAACTAAAAAAACGTTGCATTCAACAGAGGCTTTATATTCTTTTCATTTATATATTTTCAAAAGTTAAAGCTTGAGAAGAAATCCAAGGATCTCTAAATCCCAAAATCAAAAAGCCCTCCGCTTACGCAGAGGGCTTCGTCTTTTATTGTAATCTCCGTCCCTATTTTATTTTACTTCCTCGTACTCGGCATCGGTTACATTTTCGCCGCCGCTGCCGCCATTACCAGGTTGCTGGCCACCGCCTGGTTGCTGCTGTTCGCCACCGGCTTGTGCACCTTGCGTTGCTTTGTACATTTCTTCGCTGGCTGCCGTCCAGGCATTGTTCATTTCTGCACTGGCTGCATCGATAGCGTTCAAATCTTGCGATTTGTGTGCTTCTTTTAATTTGTTAAGCGCATTTTCAATAGGCGCTTTTTTATCGGCCGGGATCTTGTCACCGTATTCTTTCAATTGTTTTTCGGTTTGGAAGATCAGGCTATCGGCCTGGTTTACCTTGTCAACCTTTTCGCGGGCTGCCTTATCCGTGGCTTCATTGGCCCGGGCTTCGGCTTTCATTTTTTCAATTTCATCCTTGCTTAAACCGCTACCGGCTTCAATACGGATCTTTTGTTCTTTTCCGGTGCCTTTATCTTTTGCCAGTACGTGTAAGATACCGTTGGCATCGATGTCGAATGTTACTTCGATCTGCGGTACACCGCGGGGGGCAGGTGGAATATCAGTTAACTGAAAGCGGCCAAGGCTCTTGTTCTGATTGGCCATTGGACGTTCGCCCTGCAGTACATGTATTTCAACACCGGGCTGGTTATCGCTGGCGGTAGAGAATACTTCTGATTTCTTGGTAGGAATGGTTGTATTTGAATCAATGAGGCGGGTCATTACACCACCCATGGTTTCAATACCAAGGCTCAGCGGTGTTACGTCGAGCAACAGTACATCTTTCACTTCACCGGTGAGTACGGCGCCCTGAATAGCAGCACCAACGGCCACCACTTCATCGGGGTTTACCCCTTTGTTGGGTTTTTTACCAAAAAACTTCTCTACAATTTCCTGCACTTTCGGAATACGGGTGCTACCACCTACCAGTATCACTTCATCAATTTGTGAGGTAGATAAACCGGCATCTTTCAGCGCCTGCTCGCAGGGCTTCAGACAACGTTCGAATAATTTATCGGCCAGCTGCTCAAATTTGGCGCGGCTCAGTTTTTTAACCAGGTGTTTGGGCACTCCGTCAACTGCAGTGATATAAGGCAGGTTGATCTCTGTTTCGGTTGAAGAAGACAATTCAACCTTGGCTTTTTCAGCAGCTTCTTTCAAACGCTGTAAGGCCATTGGGTCTTTGCGCAGGTCAACGTTTTCATCATTTTTGAATTCGCCGGCCAGCCAGTCCATGATCACCTTATCGAAGTCGTCACCACCGAGGTGGGTATCACCATTGGTTGATTTTACTTCAAATACACCATCGCCCAATTCGAGTACAGAAATATCGAATGTACCGCCACCAAGGTCAAATACAGCGATCTTTTGATCGTGTTTGCCTTTGTCGAGGCCATAGGCCAGGGCGGCAGCTGTAGGTTCGTTCACGATACGGCGTACATTTAAACCGGCAATTTCACCGGCTTCTTTGGTAGCCTGACGTTGTGCGTCGTTAAAGTAAGCCGGAACTGTAATTACGGCTTCATTCACTTCCTGACCCAGGTAATCTTCGGCCGTTTTCTTCATTTTCTGAAGTATCATGGCTGATAATTCCTGGGGTGTATATAAACGGCCGTCTATGTCAATACGTACCGTATTATTGTCACCTTTTGCCACTTTATAGCTCCAGTGGCTTATTTCTTCTGTCACCTCGTCGAAGCGACGGCCCATGAAACGCTTAACGCTCATGATGGTATTGTGCGGGTTAGTAATGGCCTGGCGTTTAGCCGGGTCACCCACTTTGCGCTCGCCGTTCTTCAGAAAAGCCACTACTGACGGGGTGGTACGGCGTCCCTCGTCATTGGCAATCACCACCGGTTCATTTCCTTCCATTACTGCCACGCAGCTATTGGTGGTACCGAGGTCAATTCCTATTATCTTTCCCATATTGCTGAATTTAATGTTCCCTTATGGTTATCAATGATTATGCCGTGGCGGTAAAGGATGAAAAAATGTCAGTTTTTTGGCAGTTCGCCCGGTTCGCCCTTCAAATTTTGCAGTTTACCCTTTCAATTTTCTGCCAGGAATTAACTCATTGTCATAACATGCTCCCAACTACGCCGTATTATCACATTGAATAATTTGTTTATCCGTCGTCTTTGGAACAACTTATCATATTCTGTCGCTTTTTACGTTTAAGTACATTTTAGATAGTAACACCCCCTAAACCCCGGCATGCCGGGTCAAGCTCCCGAAGTATCGGGACAAGTTCTGCCGTATAAACGCTGTAGATCGCCAACATTAAACCGGGCGATTGGTAGTTTCATCGAATAAATCATACATTATTTCAGGAATAGCCATCGTTTTTGAAATCCGGCATTCCCTTTGGTTGTAAAGGGATTGTCTTAATTATGTCCTTTAAAAAATCAATCCCTTATGCTTTTTCAGTTCTGGGCCCTATTTGCCATACTAACTGCAGGCGTTGTTTTTTGCGACAGAAAGTTCAACATGTTGCGCGACCTTAGTAAAGCCAGTCCCCGCCCCTATAGCTGGTCACGGGTTCAGCTGGCCTGGTGGTCGGTGATCATTTTAACTGCATTTACCTCCATCATGTTGCAAACCGGTCACGCGCCAAACCTGCACCATTCTACCCTTGTTTTGCTCGGCATCAGCGCCGGTACTACGGCTGCCGCCCGGGTCATTGACCTCGCCGATCAGCAAAATCCGCTGATTTTCCGTCACCAGGATATCAAGACCAGCAATTTCTTTCTCGATATTCTGAGCGATCAAAATGGCGTGAGCATTCAACGATTCCAGGCTCTCCTGTTCAACGTGATATTCGGCATCTGGTTCATTGCTTCCACGCTCGGCAACCTCGGCGATCCCAATTTCTGCCTCTCCGATTTTGCCAAAGGCGACCCCAACCTGGCGCAATGCCTGTTGCATTCAACCGACTTTTTAATTCCAATTGTCAGCGATAATAACCTGATACTACTTGGATTAAGCTCGGCCACATATGCAGCTTTAAAAATTGCCGAAAACAAAGGAACCGCTTCCGAAACCCTGTCAGAGAAAGTGGTGGATGAAGCCTTGAACACCCCTGCACAGGGTTAAATTTTTTATATGAACATAACCTCTGTTTTAAGTCCCAATTTTACCCAGGGACGTAGGACCTACCGACCCGAGGCCATCGTTATTCATACTATGGATGGAACCCTGAAGGGTACCGACAGCTGGTTCCTGAGCCCGTTGTCACAGGTATCGGCCCATTATGGTATTGGCAAGAACGGTGAAGTACACCAATATGTTGAGGAAATCGATACCGCCTGGCATGCAGGCCGCATTCACGATCCTACCTGGCCGCTGATCAAAAAGACCTCCGATGGCTTGTTCATCAATCCCAATTACTATACAATAGGTGTAGAACACGAAGGCAATGAAATGAGTGAGTGGACCGATGCCATGTATGGCACCAGTGCCGAGCTCATCCGTAAAATGTGTCAGCGCTGGAGCATACCCGCTGATCGCCTGCATATTATAGGCCATCATGAAATTTATTCTTTAAAGAATTGTCCGGGTTTTAAAGTAGATATGGACAAACTCATCGCCCTGGTAAATGGCAGCACCCAGGTGGTGAACGGACAAATAAGCAAAACCGAAAAGTTTGGTAAGGTTACCACATTAACGCGCCTGAACCTGCGGGCCGGCCCCGGTAAAGTATATAAAATTACCAATATGGTGAACGCCGGTATACAGCTGGCCTACGACGGTTTTACCATGCAGGGTGAAACGGTGAACGGTAATGGAAAATGGTATTATACCGAAGAGGGCAACTGGTTCTGGAGCGGTGGAGTGAAATAATTTTTATTGCTGATTTTGGGATTTCTGGATTTTGAGATGTCTATCCATTCGCAATTCCTTAAATCCCTAAATCTCAAAATCTCCAAATCAGAAATCCGCGTTATTTGCTAATGACGTCAGCAGCGGTACTACCATCAGCTGCTGTTGTGTCATGCCGATTCCATCGGCATCCCTACGACTTAGGTCGGGACTTGTACGTCCCTATCGCTATTCCTCTTTCTTCTTTTTGATCAATATCAATTGTATAATTAACTATTGTATAAAAATAGTTAATATCTTGCCGGCCTTTCCCGTTTGTAACTCCCCTGGTTTCTTCCTGATTTATAGCAATCGCATTTTAACATTCTTCCGTACATCTACCTGCGAAAACAGGTAATTCCCGGTTTATCAGTCAACCATACCAATGTAATTTTATAATTGCCTCCGTTCCCTGCATTTACCTCACGAAACCATACTAAAAGCCATGAAGCGTCTTATTACCTGCAGTGATGGAACCTGGAACAAACCCGGCAATATCGACCGCGGTGTACGCGTTGAAACCAACGTCGAAAAAATGTATCAGTGCATTTGCGCATACGATACCGCCAACAATCAAATCATTCCTCAGTTAAAATTTTATGATAAAGGAATTGGCACCGGCTATTCCTGGAAAAGTAATTTAATGGGCGGCATCCGCGGCGCCGGTATTGATAAGAACATCAAAGACATTTACACTTTTCTGATCCTGAATTATGAACCCGGCGACGAAATTTACCTGTTCGGTTTCAGCCGCGGCGCTTATACCGCGCGTAGCATTGGCGGATTGATCAGGAATTGTGGCATCCTTCGCCCCGAATACATTGAACTGGTCGATAAAGCCTATGACCTGTACCGGGCCCGCGATGAGTATACCAAACCTGAATCGGATATGATGGTGGGCTTCAGAAGGCAATATGCCCGCGAAAACGTAACGCCAATAAAATTTATTGGCGTGTGGGATACGGTGGGCAGTCTGGGCATTCCCCTGCCCTGGTACCGGGCCTGGAATATGAAAAAATATCAGTTCCATGATGTTACCCTCAGCAGCACGGTGCAGAATGCTTACCAGGCATTGGCTATTGACGAAAGAAGGCGGTTGTTCGCCCCCACATTATGGAAAGTAAGCGATACAGTTAAGAACGATCCCAACCATCCGCAAAAAGTGGAGCAGCGTTGGTTTGCCGGCGTGCACAGTAATATTGGCGGTGGATATGCCGATACGGGGTTAAGCGATATCGCCTTGCAATGGCTGTCGGTTCAGGCCCATAAAACTGGTTTGTGCTATGAGCGAAAAGAGTACGAACAAATAAAAGGCAATCCCTGGGGTGAGCTGCGCAATTCCTATACTCCTTTGTTTTGGCTATGGCCGCCGGTATGGCGATCCATTACGCTGAATGATGATACCAATCAAACCATTGATGAAAGCGTGTTAGAACGGTTCCGGGAAATGTATCAGTACCGGCCGCGGAATTTGCGGAAGTATGTTAGTATTGATAATAGTGAAAAATCTGTTTTGATTTGAGTGTTGGGGGCAATGGAAGGTTGGTTATTTTGAGATTGCGGGATTTAGCGATTTTGGGATTTCATTTTGGTTCTGCCTTCTAACAAATCTCAAAATCGCTAAATCCCGAAATCAGCAATTCTTATCATTATCCAATCAGGTTAATTTCACTACTTGTGATCAATTGTGTATATTAGGTTCAATAATCGAACTATGCCTATTGCCTCCGAGCTATACCAGCGCATTGTTACCGCCAAGTTGTATATCGATGACAATTTTCAGGAAGCAATTGACCTCGATAAAATGGCCGGACAGGCCTGCCTGTCGCGGTTTCATTTTCATCGTCTGTTCACCAAAGTATATAAGATCACCCCGCATCAATACCTCACGCAAAAAAGGATCGACAGGGCAAAAGCCTTGCTTCATAAAGATGACCTCAGCATTACAGAGGTGTGTAATGAGGTTGGGTTCGAAAGCATCGGTTCTTTCAGCATCCTGTTCAAAAAAGAAATTGGCTTTGCGCCCACCTATTACCGCAATATGGCCTGGTTAAAACAACAACAGGTAAAAGAACAACCAAAACAATTCATTCCTCATTGTTTTATTGAAAGCTATCAATTGGAAGATAAATAGTTGACAGTGAGCCTGATTTAATGTGGATCGGGAATTCTGCATTAATATTAGGCAACATGTTGCTTATTCTCACTCTTTTATTGAATTTAAGTTGTCCAGTTGTTGTGTCATCCTTGTACCAACCTTGTATCATCCCTGTGCAAACACCCCTTTTTACCGAAGGATGACTGAAGGATGATCGAAGGTATATAGAAAGGGTAATCTGCTTTTTGCTCCCCTTTAAGGGGCTGGGGGGTAAAAAAGCAATATTCAATAACCTCCTTCCCGCCGGGCTCGATAGCTTTGTTTAAAACAAAAACATATGATCACTAAATTATCGCACGCCAGTTTTTTTGTCACCGACCAGGAAAAAGCCTATGACTTTTATGTAAATAAACTGGGTTTTAAGGTGCATACCGACGCCACCATGGATAACGGGTTCAGGTGGTTGACGGTTACCCCGCCCGAGCAGCCCGATCTGGAAGTGATCCTGTTCCCCGCCACCAGTGCTGTGAATGGATTTGATGAGGAAGTTCGCAATGCATTGAAGTTATTACTCGATAAAGGCGTGATGGGCGCCGGGGCGTTTCATACACCCGATTGCCGCGCCACTTATGAAGAGTTAAAGGCAAAAGGTGTTCAGTTTAAAGGGGAGCCCAAAGAACAGTTCTATGGTATTGAAGCCATCATTAACGATGGTTGCGGCAACTGGTTTAGTATGACGCAGCCGAAAGATCACTGATAGTACAATTGCCGCTTCAAAAAAGGCAATATTGCAAAAAGGTAGATGCTGAAGTAAGGGGTATGAAGCAGGAAAGATATTTTGAGATTGCGGGATTTAGAGATTTTGGGATTTATCGGAAAATTCAAACTGCCGCAAATCCAGAAATCTCCAAATCTCAAAATCAGCAATTATTTCTTACTTCCTATTCTTACTTCCTTCACCATCCAGCACTTCTGTTTCCATTGCAGCCTCTGCTTCAAGGAATGCGCCTTCTTCGGGTGTTTCTTCTTTAAAGGTGAAGTGCTTCTGGGTAAGAAAACTGAAACCTACAACAATAAAAGTGGTCAGTATTTTTGATACCGTGGGGTATAAATGACATTGCTCAACAAACAGCCTGATGAAGAGATAATTCAGGCACAAACAGATCATCACCAGTACAAAATACCTGAATAACTGTATTCTTCCCCGTATAGTTGAACCGGGAAACACAATGGTGCGGCTCATATAAAAACCCAGGGGGAAAGTTATGGTAAACGAAACGAGGAAGGCTGCCACGTGCTGTTTGATCGGAAAACCCAACGGGGTAGGAACAAGTGGCGTCTTGAATAGATAATGAACGCTGAGATAAAACAGCGTAATATCCAGGATCGTATTACCGCCACCACATGCTGCATACTTGAAAGTCTGCAAAGGCATTAACCGGCGAAAGTAAGGATAAAAATAGTTTATGACGGCATTGATCAGGTTCTTCACTATCGGTAATTTATACTTTACAAAGGTAATTGAATATCAATAATTACCGGCCTTCCTTCTCCGCAACGTGCATATTTTACTTCGTTTTTAAGGTGGCCAACCGGTTCTGCCTGCCAAATTTTGCCAAAAAAACCAACTCACGACAGCTTTTAGTAAGCGCCAGCTTGACTGTGATCAATAAAATTTAACATATGCTTAAAAACGCTTAAAAACCCACATATTTGAGCGCTGTTTAACCCCTAAACACTAAATAAGAGCTTTCCGCCGATAGCGGGAGGCTCTTTTACCCCCAGCCCACACTGCCAGCCTCCTAAGGAGCCCGGTAACTGATTATACCTCTCTACCGCCCTGTAACTTGAAACCTGTAACCTGAAACCCGCTCTATTGTATTATTTTTGCCGCTCAAATTCAAAGCATGGCAATAGTTCCCGTTATTCAGTCGGCAGTAAGCGCACAGATAAACAAGTTGTACCAGGTAGATCTTGACCCTTCTTCCATCACCGTAAGTGAAACCAAACCCGAATTTGAGGGCGATTACACTGTAGTGCTCTTTGCCCTGCTGAAAACCCTGAAAAAAAAGCCGGAGGAACTGGGAAATGAACTGGGGCAGGCGCTGGTGGCCGGCAATGCCACCTTGTTCAGTGGTTTTAATGTGATCAAAGGATTTTTAAACCTCGCCGTCAGCGATAGCTTCTGGCTGCAATTCCTGAAAGAACAATACAACGACCCGCAATATGGCCGCCATCCGCGCAACGGTAAACGGGTGATGGTTGAATATGCTTCTCCCAACACCAATAAACCCCTGCATCTTGGGCATTTAAGAAATATTTTCCTGGGCTGGAGCGTGGCCGAGATCTACAAGGCCAATGGCTATGAAGTGGTGAAAACCTGCATTGCCAACGACCGCGGCATTCATATTTGTAAAAGTATGATCGCCTGGCAACTGTTTGCCAATGGCGCCACACCCGAAAGCACCGGCATAAAAGGCGATCACCTCGTTGGCGATTACTATGTAAAGTTTGGCGAAGAGTTGAAAAAGCAAATGGCGCCTATCATAGAAAAGAAACAGGCCGAATTGCTTGAGAGTGGAAAAACGCCCGAAGAAACTGCCAAATACCTGCACGACAAAAAAGAGGAGCTGGAAAAAGAAGCCCCCATTATGAAAGCCGCCCAGCAAATGCTGATTGACTGGGAAGCCGGCAAACCCGATGTGGTGGAGCTCTGGCGTACCATGAACGGTTGGGTATATAAAGGCTTCGATGAAACATACAAACGCATTGGCGCCAACTTTGATAAAGTGTATTATGAAAGCGAAACCTATTTGCTGGGAAAAGAACTGGTGGAAGAAGGCTTGCGCAAAAAAGTATTCTTCCTGAAAGATGATGGCAGTGCGTGGGTCGACCTTACCAAAGACGGGCTCGATGAAAAGATCGTTCGCCGCCGCGATGGCACTGCCGTTTATATTACGCAGGACATTGGTTTGGCCGAAGTAAAAAAGAATGAATTCAATTGCGACCTCAGCATTTATGTAGTGGGCGATGAACAGAATTATCATTTCAAGGTATTAAAACTCATTTGCCAGAAGCTGGGGCTCGAAGGCGCCGATGGCATTTTCCATTTAAGCTATGGCATGGTAGAACTGCCTACCGGCAGAATGAAAACGCGGGAAGGTACTGTGGTGGATGCAGATGATATCCTCGATGAAATGATCCGTGAATCTGAACTAAAAACAAAGGAACAGGGCAAAACAGAAGGGCTCTCCGAAGAAGAGTTAAAAAATCTGTATGAGATCATCGGTACCGGTGGTTTAAAGTTCTTCCTGGTGCGCGTTGATCCCAAAAAGCGGATGATCTTCAATCCGGAAGAGTCGATAGAATTACATGGTTTTACGGCCACCTTTGTTCAATACACTTATGCGCGTTCGCAATCGGTGTTCAGAAAAGAATTATATACAGGCGGTGAAATAGGCGCAGAGTTGCTGCCGCTTGAAAAACAGCTGATCATTACCCTGGAAAGATATGCCGATATTATTAAACAGGCCGGTGATGAAATGAACCCAAGTGTTATTGCGGGCTATGTGTTTGAAGTGGCTAAATTATACAATACGTTTTACAACGAGCATAGTATACTGAAAGCAGAATCGCCGGTTAAAAAGGAATTGCGTTTGCAGATAAACCAAATGACCGCCCATGTTATTAAATCAGGAATGGCATTGCTGGGAATACGGGTGCCTGATAGAATGTAGTGTAACGTAAGTGGTAAACGAAAAAGATCTGTGGATGTAAAATAAGTGATTGCTGATTCCGGGATTTAGGGATTTTGAGATTTGTTAGAAGGCAGAACCAAAATGAAATCTCAAAATCTCTAAATCTCAAAATCAGAAATTGATATCTTAAATCCCCCCCGGCATTTTCTTCTCTTCTTTCAAATTCTTCAACGAAGGGTCCATTTCAATGGCTTTATCACACAATTGCTGTCCCTTCTCCTTCTCCCCTTTCTTCTGGTAACTCAGGCCTATCATGTACAGGGAGTTGGCATTCTTTTTATCGATGGCCAGTATTTTATCCCAGTAATTAATGGCATCATCATATTTACCTATGCGGTAATAAGCATCGGCCACATTATACAGTAATTCCTGGTCTTGCGGTTTGCGTTGCAGTACTTCCTGTAACAATGCCAGGCCTTTTTCGTAATTCTTGATGTTCAGGTAGGCATTGGCGAGGTTTTCTATATAGTCGTTGCTGCGCTGATAGCCTTTGGCAGCTGCCCGCTCGAACCAGTAAATGGCTTTTTTATCATCGGGGATGGCATAGTATACCAGGCCTGCTTCATACATCCAGTTTGCCTTGGTGCTGTCGCGTTCGATGGCCTGTTCAAAACAGCCGGCGGCTTTTTTGTAATTGCTCATCTCAACCAGGCTTTGTCCGGCAATGTAGGGTGTTTCGGCGCGTTTGGGATCTTCTTTAAATGCCAGTTCGCAATACTTCAGGCATTCGCCATAATTCTGCTGCTCATAATAACTTTTGGCAATTATGTAATTGGAAGAATTGCCGATCTTTTCTTCCTGCATTTTTTTTGCGTAGGTAATGGCGTCATTCCACTGGCGGGTATTTAACGACAGGTTGGCCAGGTTCTCGATAACCTCGGCATTTTTGGGATCTGTTTGATAAGCCGTTTTAAATTTTTCGCGGGCATCCATGTAGCGTTTTTGCTCAACGAGCGATTGCCCCCAGCCTACCAGCACTTTGGCATCGGTGGGTGAAAATTGCGCGGCTTTGGCAAAAGCTTTTTCGGCTTCCCGGTACCGGCGGCCCTCTTTTTCGGCCATCCCTTTCTTAAAATAGAAATCTGTGCTGTCGGTTTGCGCATATGTAATGTTGGAAATTAATCCCAACATTAAAATAATGTTAACGTTCTTCATAGTTATTTAAATTTCTATACCACAAAAATCATTACTTCAATACTATTGCTCCCAACGGTGGCAGGTGCACATTTATTTCATACATATTGTCGTTTTTGTTAAGACTAGATGTTAATATTTCTGGATTATAAACATTGCCACTTCCCCAATATTTTTTGGCGTCGGAATTAAAAATTTCGCGCCATTGCGATTTCCCGTACGTATATACCTTCCAGTCGTGCCGTACCACTGGGGTTAAATTCAAAATGATCAGCAAATCATTGGCCGGGTCTTTCGCCTTACGGCGATAGGCAATTACACATTCGGCCGGGTGGTTGAGATCGACCCATTCGAACCCGTAAATATTAAATTGATTTTCATACATCGCCGGTTCATTCCGCAATAATAAATTCAGGTCGCGCACACAATCTTTCAATAGGCGGTGCGGATCGAATTTCAACAGGTCCCACTGCAGTTCGCTTTTATAGTTCCACTCATTGGTGTCGCCGAATTCGTCGCCCATGAATAAGAGTTTTCCGCCGGGGTGCGTAAACATATACGTATACAGGGCGCGCAGGTTGGCAAATTTCTGCCACTCATCGCCCGGCATTTTAAAGATCATGGGGCTTTTTCCATGCACCACTTCATCATGGCTTAACGGTAACAGAAAGTTTTCATCATAGTAATACATCATGCTGAACGAAAACTTGTTCTGGTAATGCCGCCGGTAAATGGGGTCCATTTTAAAATAATCGAGTGTGTCGTGCATCCAGCCCATCATCCATTTCATGCCAAAGCCCAACCCGTTCTGGAATGTGGGGCGCGATACGCCCGGCCAGTCGGTTGCCTCTTCGGCAATCGATTGCACATCATGAAAATCGCGGTAAATGGTTTCGTTCAGGTCTTTGATGAAACTGATGGCTTCAATATTTCCATCACCGCCGTATTCATTAGGTTCCCACTGGCCGTGGGTACGCGAATAATTTAATTTCAGCATAGAGCTTACCGCATCAACCCGTATGCCATCGATATGGAATTTATCGAACCAGAAGCGTGCGCTGCTGATCAAAAATGATTTTACCTCTCCCCTTTTATAATTGAACACGTAGCTGTTCCAGTCGGGATGAAAGCCTTTGCGCATATCGGCATATTCGTAAGTGTTGGCCCCATCGAACATAAACAGGCCATGCGCGTCGTAGGGGAAATGCGAAGGTACCCAGTCGAGTATAACGCCAATGCCTGCTTCATGAAAAGCATTGATGAGCTCCATAAAACTTTGCGGATCGCCAAAGCGGCTGGTAGGTGCAAAATAACCGGTTCCCTGGTAGCCCCAGCTGCCATCGAACGGGTGTTCCATCACCGGCATAAATTCTACATGGGTAAAACCCATTTCCTGTACATAAGGCACCAGCCGTTCGCGAATTTGATCATAGGTGTTATACGATTCTTCGTCGTATTTATTCGGGCGCATCCAGCTGGCAAGGTGCACTTCATAAATACTGCAGGGCGCTTCCAGCGAATTGTGCTGGCGGCGGTTCTGCATCCAGTCATTATCGCGCCAGTTATACTGCAGGTCCCAGGTAATGGAAGCCGTGTTGGGGCGCTTCTCCCAGAAATTGGCATAGGGGTCGCCTTTATCGGTTTTGACGCCATTGAAGCCGTCGATATGATATTTATACACTTCGCCTTTAGATAAGTTGGGAATAAAACCTTCCCAGATGCCCGACTTATCGAGCCGTACAAATAATGGATGACTGGTGGGGTTCCAGTCATTAAAATTACCGATCACCGAAACAAACGTGGCATTGGGCGCCCATACGGCGAAATAATATCCTTTGTTACCCAATACTTCAATTTCGTGTGAGCCAAACAGATCGTACAACCGGTAATGCGTACCCTGTTGAAAATTACGGATGTCATCTTCAGAGAAAAAAGAATAATTCCAAACTGTCCTGGTACTGTCTACAAAATGGATCTCTTCATATTTTTTTACTACTTCCATATGCCTGATCTGTTGGTTTTGTCTATTGTTATCTGTTAGGGTTAGTGCTGCTTAAAATTTTTTACTGCTTTAACTATTTATTAAGATATCAAAAAAGCATTTACGGATTTCATTACAGAGATTCGCACTTTGAACAACGACGTAGGGAACCACTGATTCCGAAAACATTTAACCAATAAAATGGGTATACGCCTGTATCCGTCGTTGACTTCCATGATAAAAACAACCGTTCTTTTTTTCGTATTATTCATCATTTCCATCCCGGTTTTTTCCCAACAAGCTGTAATTAAAGGTACAGTAATTGACACATCGGAAAAAAGAAACCTTTCCAATACGGTCATTGCTTTATTGCGGCCCGCCGATTCGGTATTAGTGTCTTTTACCCGTAGCAATAAAGATGGCCAGTTTGCGCTACAAAAACTATCCCCGGGCAAATTTATCGTAATGGTAACCCGCCCGGCCTATGCCGATTATTTCGATAAGGTGGAGGTTACCGCTGGCGCCAATGTTGACCTGGGCTCAATTAGAATGACCCTGAAAAGCCAGTTGCTGGCAGAAGTTGTAGTACAACATAAATTAGGCGCTATCCGCATCAAGGGTGATACTACCGAATATATTGCCGATAGCTTTAAGGTGGCACCCGGGAGCACTGTCGAAGACCTGTTGAAAAAATTACCCGGTATTCAGGTAGACAAAGACGGTAAAATAACCGCCCAGGGCGAAAAAGTGCAGAAAGTACTGGTTGATGGGGAAGAATTTTTCAGCGACGACCCCACCATTGCGACCCGGGGCTTAACGGCCGATGCCCTTGATAAAGTACAGACATACGATAAAAAAAGCGACCAGGCCACGTTTACGGGTATCGATGATGGCCAGAAAACCAAGACGCTTAACCTGCAGCTGAAAGAAGACAGGAAGAAAGGCTATTTCGGAAAACTGGAAGCCGGCAGCGATGGCAACAAGTACTGGAATAATAATCTGATGTTTAATGCCTTTAAGGGAAAACGGAAATTTTCGGCCTTTGGCATTATGTCGAATACCGGTAAAACGGGGCTCGACTTTAAAGAAGGCATGAACTATGGGGGAAGTAATAGTATGGAGATGGGGAGTGACGACGGTGGCGGTGTCAATATTTCCTGGAACGGCGATGACGATGAATTCGGGGGTGGTAGTTACTGGGGCGAAGGATTGCCCAAGGGCTGGAGTGCCGGCTTGCATTACAGTAATAAATGGAACGCTGATAAAATACACCTCAACAGCGGATATCAGTATAATAAATTGAATACCGAAGCCCGGGGCAATACGTTCAGCCAGTACATTCTGGGCGACTCCATTTTGTATACAAATGAGTACGGTAACAGTTTCAACAGCCGTGAACGCAACAAAGTGAACGGCCTGTATGAGATAAAGATCGATTCTTTTTCTTCCCTGAAAATTACAGCCGCGGCATCGCGGGGTAACAGCTACAGCCAAAATAACTTTCACCAGGAATCGTTGAACAGCCGCGGCGATACCCTCAGCATTATTGACCGCGAATCAACAGCAGATGCCAATAATAAGAATATGAATTCTTCTTTGTTGTGGCGGCAGAAATTCAGAAAACAGGGAAGAACCCTGTCGCTTGCTGCCGGCCAGAACTATACCGAAAATGCCGCCAAAGGGATCTATTTTTCAGATAACAATTATTATAAGAACAGATTGTTAGACAGCAGCAAGATCCTAGACCAGCAAAAGCTGAATGAAAGCATCACCTCGCAAATAAATGCCCGTATTGCCTATACCGAACCGCTGAACAAACGGTCGCTGTTGGAGTTCACCTATGGCATTGACAACAACCACCGTCAATCGCGCATCACCACACTCGAGAAGGCCAGTCCGCTCGGAAAATATGAAGACCGCATCGATTCATTAAGCAATGATTACAGTTTCAATGTGTTCAATCAATCGGGTGGTATCAAATACCGGTATGCCAAACCTAAAAAGTTCACGCTGTCGTTTGGGATGAATATCTCCAATGCAGCCTATTCGCGCAAGGACCTGAAGGGGGACTCTTCTATTGCGTACAGCTTTACCAACTTCTATCCCCAGGCCAACTTTAACTGGACCATGGGAAGCAGCGGCAACCTGCGGTTCAATTATAACGGAAGCACCCAGGCGCCTTCTATTGATCAGATACAACCCATACGCGATATTACCGACCAGTTGAACATCCGGGTTGGTAACCCCGAGTTGAAACAGGCTTTCAGGCACCAGTTCCAATTGTCGTACGACAGTTGGAAGTTTTTGTCGGAACGCAGCATTTATGCTAATATCAATTTTACGGCCACCCAGCATGATTTCAGTACGCTCAATACTATGGACCTTTCCACGGGCCGTAAGACATCGCAACCCGTAAATGTGGATGGCAATTACACCGGGTATGGATGGTTTTATTATGGCAAGAAGATCACGAAATGGGGATTGCGCGCGGGGCTCAATGGCCAGTTCAATATAAATCACAACACCAATTATATTGATGCGTTGAGAAATGTGAACAATAGTTACTCATTTGGGGCCGGCCCAAGCCTCAGTTATTACAAGGAAAAGAAGTTCAGTTTTTGGATGGAGGGCACCTTTAACCGGAATGTTTCAAAAACCTCGTTGCGCAGTGATCTGGTTACCCGTTACTGGACGCAAGACTACAATGTAGATGTGGGCGTATTCCTTCCCTGGAAGTTTGAAATTGGCACATCCTGCAATATCAATTTCAGGCAAAAGACCAGTGTATTTGATAAGAACAATAACGTCATTAAATGGAATGCACGCATCGACAGAAAGTTATTTAAAAATGATGTGGCCCGCATCCGGCTTTCTGCCAATGATATCCTGAACCAGAATATCGGGTTCAACCGGAATATCAACGACAATTTTATTTCAGAAAGGACCTACGATACCATGAAACGTTATTTTATGCTGTCGATCATCTGGAATTTCAGCAAGAATGGAAAGGAAATGGGCTGGTAAAATCAGATTTATGAATTCGGGATTTTGAGATTTATTTAAATGCCGAAATCCTGATAAAATTCCGAAATCTCAAAATCTCAAAATCAGAAATTACAATGAAACTTCTTATATATGTGTTCGTTCTTTTAGTCATCTCTCCTGCTATAATCGCTCAACAGCAGTTTATAACACAAGGAAAGATCGAATACGAACGCAAGACCAACCAGCATGCCTTTATGGAAGACGGCAACATCTGGGACGATATGGCGAAAAACAACCTGCCCAAATTCGTAACCTTTTATTACGACCTCACTTTTAAAGGCGACCGCACCCTTTTCAAAGCAGGGCGTGAACCCGAAACCAAACAGGCTAAATTCTGGGGCATTTTTGATTCTGAGAATACGATCCTCACTGAGCTTGACAGCAGTACGACAATAACGCAACGGAACATCTGGGGCGATAATTACCTGGTAACCGATTCGCTTCGTAATGTGGAATGGAAGATAACGCCCGAGATCAGAAAGATCGCCGGGTTCGATTGCCGCAAAGCAGTTGGCCGTGTAATGGACTCCATTGTTGTGATCGCGTTCTATACCGATGAGATCTTAACCAATGGCGGACCGGAATCGTTCAACGGGTTGCCGGGCATGATACTGGGACTGGCCATTCCGCGCCTGCACACCACCTGGTATGCCACCAAACTGGCACTGGTTGAAGTAACAGACAAAGACCTGGTGGCGCCTAAAAAAGGGAAGAAAATGACCGGTACAGTCTATAGCACCGAAGTAAAAACGATCCTGAAACGATGGGGTGATGATGCTATAAAACGGGCGTACCAGTTTCTGTTATGATGGGCTGTTCCTGAACAGTTTACGGTTAGCTAAATCTATTTTCCTTTTTGCGTAAACCATTTTCCCGATCGCTATACCACGCTATACCAGTGTACAATAATTTTGCCTGCCCAAAATTTAGTACATATAAAGTAGCAAAGTATGGTCAGGCTTTTGATTTTATTTGGCTTTTTGACAGTTATCAATATAAATTCTTTTGCAAATGAAGCAGAAGGCGGCATAATTCAGGGAAAGGTAACTACCTCCGATGGCCAGCCGGCAGCTGATGTTTCAGTATATTTAAAAGATACCCATAAAGGTGCGGTGACCAATGAAAGCGGTGAATTCCGGATTAAAAATCTTCCAGACGGAACCTACGAGTTACAGGTATCTTTAGTTGGCTACGAAACCGTTTCAAAAACTGTGGAAGTAAACAATAGCAAAACTGTTACCGTTAATATCGAGATCAATGCTGCTTCCATAAAACTGGAAGAAATAGTAATAACCGCCGGCGGCAACCGCTTTGCCAAAAAGGAAAGCGATGACGTATCGAAGCTGTCATTAAAGAATATTGAAAACCCGCAGGTGTACAGTGTAGTGGGAAAAGAATTGATGAAAGAGCAGGTGATCACCGATTATGTTTCTGCTTTTAAAAATATTCCCGGCGCCGGTATTCCCATTGTTTATAACCAGGGAAGAACCACGGCTATTTCGAGAGGTTTTACAACCGCCAACCTCGTACGCAATGGCGTAGGCGGATTTATTTACACCAGTATTGACCCCGCCAACCTCGAACGCATTGAGGTTATTAAAGGGCCATCTGCCACCCTGTTCGGCAGCACGCTTTCTTCTTTCGGCGGCCTGTTTAACCGGGTTACCAAAAAACCTTTTGACAGTTTTAGAGGAGAGATCTCTTATTCAGGAGCAAGCTGGGACCTTAACCGGCTAACATTGGATGTAAATACACCGCTCAATAAAGATAAGACAGCCCTCTTCCGGTTTAATGGTGCGGTGCACAGCGAACGCAGTTTCCAGGACGCGGGTTTCACTAAAAATTTCTTACTGGCGCCCAGCTTTTCTTACCAGGTAAATGAGCGGCTTACTTTATTGCTCGATGTAGAAATGAGCGGCTATAAAGCCACATCCCCTACCCGGCTTACACCCAATACCAAAGGAAATATTCACAGCGTTGAAGAACTGGCCATGCCCTATAAATTGTCCTTTGCCAATAATACCATTAACTATACCAGCCAGCAATTGAATGTGTTTGGGCAAATAAAATACAAATTATCAGAAACCTGGACATCGCAGACCGTTTTTTCACGTACCCGTTCATCATCAGATGGCTACACTGTTCAGTTAACCATGCCAACCGATAGTACGCTCAGGCAACAGGTTACTTCGCAGGAGTATCCCTACTACGGTACAGATATTCAGCAAAACGTCAAAGGCGATTTTTATGTGGGCCCTGTACGTAACCGCGTGGTGATCGGTGCTGATTTTTATGCGTTGCGGAGTTCCCGTAACGATGCTACTATTAATATGCCGGTGCTCAATTATAAAAAACCGGGCGCTGCATACAACAATTTCACTGTAGAAAAAGTATCCCCGCTATTTTCTACGGCCACATTTGTGAATTATACCCGGGTGCGCGATAATACCTATAGTGCCTATGTTTCGGATGTGATCAATGTAACAGACCAGTTACTGGCCATGGCCAGCCTGCGGGTAGATCATTATAAAGCGATGGGCGAATACTGGCCCTCGCAGGATTCTGTTGCAGGCGCCTATGACCAAACAGCATTATCACCAAAATTCGGCCTGGTATACCAGGTAGTTAAGAACCAGGTTTCGGTGTTTGCCAATTATATGAACGGGTTCGAAAACGTATCGGGCGCAGATGCTTATGGCAACACCTTCAGGCCACAACAGGCCAATCAATGGGAAGCAGGTATTAAACTCGATGCCCTGAACAATAAGCTGAACGCCACCCTGAGCTACTATGATATTTCAGTGACCAATATGTTGCGGGTTGATACCGATAATCCCAATTTTAATTTGCAGGATGGCACGCAGAAAAGTAAGGGTTTCGAAGCAGAAGTAATTGCCAACCCCATACCCGGTTTAAACATTATTGGTGGCTATTCATACAACGATAGCAAATACGAGAAGGCAGCTAAAAACATCCAGGGATTGCGCCCTGCCTCGGCCGGTCCCGGTAAGCTGGCCAATCTTTGGGTAAGCTATCGCTTTGTAAAAGGCAAAGCAACAGGATTGGGCCTTGCATTTGGAGGCAATTATGGAAGCGAATCCTTTCAAACCAATACCGATACGTATGCTTTCACCATTCCTTCCTATACGGTGCTGGATGCGTCGCTGTTCTATGACAAACCGGTTTACCGCATAGGGTTGAAAGTAGATAACCTTACGAATGAAAAATACTGGTCGAACCGCCTGGCGGCGCAAAACCCCACCCGGGTTACCGTTAATCTTACTTTTAAGTTTAATTAATAATTGTTTATATATAGCAGGCCCTGTTCTGGTTCAGCCGGGACAGGGCTTTTTTGTGCGCCCCGGCACGGCCGCAAAAAAGAACGCATTAGCACGCTGATTGATATAGCGTAATCCTTCCCTTTCTTCTATGATTTAAAATAATCTGCCATTTTAGGGTGATATTTGGGTTGTAAACGGCACTTATTTATAAAGAGATGGCCTATGACCCAAACGATGGCGATAGCAGATGCAGTGGTGGAGCGGAAAGCCCTTTTTATGCAGTTGTACCAACAGGCTTTTCCGCTGGTGGCTAAATATGTGCGCAGTATGGGCGGGTCGTTTGACGAAGCCAAAGATGTTTTTCAGGATGCGCTGGTTATATATTATGAAAAACTAGTTGACTCGCCGGTTCAATTACAGCACAGCGAACGCGCTTACATCCTGGGCATTGCCCGGCACATTTGGTCAAAGAAAAATAAACAGAACAACCGGCTTACAGCCCTGGACGATTCATTAACCGGCATTGCCGACAATAAAACGGCCTCTGTTTCCGCTACAGACAAACTCCTTGATCTGTTGCATACCTCCGGGCAAAAATGTATGGAATTATTGCAGGCGTTTTATTACGACAAGCTGCCCATGCGCCGCATCGCCGGTTTGTTTGGGTTCTCCAGCGAGCGGTCGGCCACGGTTCAAAAATACAAGTGCCTCGAAAAAGTAAGGGATATTGTAAAAGAAAAATCGTTGGGTTATGAGGACTTCCTTGAATGAGATACGGCAAATAGACGATTATCTTTTAAAATATGCAGGCGAAGCAGACGCACTGCTGTTTGAAGCGCGGTTGCTGTTACAGCCGGCCCTGCGCGAGACCATGCTATGGCAGCAAAAGACCTATGAAATTATCAGGCAATACAGCCGCCGCCAGTTAAAGGCAGAAATAGAAACAGTGCATCAGCAGCTGTTCACCGGGCCGGAGCATCTTTCTTTCCGGAAGAGAATAATGAGGCTTTTCTAGCCCCAGCCCCCTAAAGGGGGAGCAGGAACTCCGTCTTGCCAGATCACCGATTGCCAGTTCCAGATCCCGGTTCCAGCATTAAACTTTTATTTAATTACAAACATTATACTATGATCAGTATGAAACAGGATTTTCGTGCCTATGCAGTACATCATCATCGCATAGGCAGCCAGTATGTTGACGGTTTTATTACCCGCATGGAAAACCGCTTTATACCCATGGCCATGACGCCCTACATCACCGAAGAACGCCAGTTGAATGTGGCGCAAATGGATGTATTCTCCCGGTTAATGATGGACAGGATCATCTTCCTCGGCGATGCCGTTGATGACAGGATCGCCAACATCATTCAGGCGCAATTGTTATTCCTGCAATCGGCCGATGCCAAGCGCGACATACAACTGTACATCAATTCACCCGGCGGATCGGTATATGCAGGGTTGGGCATTTATGATACCATGCAATACATTACACCCGATGTGGCCACTATATGTACAGGTACCGCCTTATCGATGAGTGCCGTATTGTTGTGCGCAGGCGCTGCCGGTAAACGGGCGGCCTTACAACATGCGCGGGTAATGATCCACCAGCCATCGGGTGGTATACAGGGCAATGCCTCCGATATTGAGATCACCATGCATGAGATCAAAAAGCTGCAGCATGAACTGTATTCGGTCATCGCCAAACACAGCGGGCAAAATTACCAGCAGGTACACGAAGCTTCGGACCGCGATCACTGGATGAAAGCGCACGAGGCCAAAGCCTTCGGTATGATCGATGAGGTGTTGGGCGATGAAGCCGGTGCGAAAAAGAATTAATTGTCGTTTACCCTACCACTTTACCTGCGGTTTTTTGAGCGCTTGGCGGAATGCTGGCGCCATTGTCCATCCACAGCTGAAAGTTCATGCGGTCGAAGAAGTCAGCGGGAGATATACCAAAGTTTTGAATGAGGGGTTTTCTTTTTAATACTTTAGGAACGATGTCATTGATGAACCAGGAATTATGGGTTAACAACAATGACGTTAAGGAACCGGTATTGGCCAATGGCGACAGCAATAATTCAGACAATTCCGGATCGTTTTCGTAGCTGCCGGCAAATTCGCGGAGGCGATGTTCATCGTCGGCGTGCCGGTTGATGGCGTTTACAAAATCGGCCAGGGTTGGAATAAAGCGGTTAAGATAATCGGGCAGAATATGGTCCTGTTCGCAGAGGTCTTTGACGTTTATGATCTTTCCGTTGCTGTTGGTGATCGTTTGCCCGAATATGGGTACAATGACCCGTCTGATGCCCCAAAGGGTATGCAGTATACGATGGCGGTTATCGCTGCACAGCTCTTTGGTGCTATCGATAAAGTCGTGAATGGGCAGGTAATCTTCCACTACCCCGCCCCTTCTTTTTACAGAGATCTCTGCGTGTTTGTATGCGTTCATAGGGGGAATTAAAAACCGCTTATTTCATCATGTTCTTCATCAAACTCATAATCTGCGGGGTTGATCACTTCATCGTCACTATACTCAACGATATTGTGAAAGCTGAGTTCCATAGCCGACAGGAATTTGATGGCCAACTCATCGGTTATTGACTTGGGCAGCACCATGTCGTAATTGTCTTTTTCGATAATTTGGTTGAACTCCGCTTTATATAATTCGCGTAATTTTTTATGTATTCCTTTGAAGTTCTCATGGTCGAAGAAAAAGTCGAGAGCTGTAAAGCCGCCTACGTTTTTCATGGATTTAATGTCTTCCCTGCTTTTTATAGCCTGGGCTTCTTCCAGTGACCGAGTAATGCCCATAACGGTCCCTTTTTCTTCGCCTGCTACAAAACATTCGTCGGTATACCAAAAGCCGATCTTGTGAACCACATACTGTGCCATGCAACTGATTTTGGTTGGTTAAATAGTTTGCTAATGTATAAGCTATGAGTTAGAAATGCAAGTGGGATTGGGACTTTGTGAATTAAAACCAGCAGTATTCATCATTGTTTAGATCAAATGCAGCCGCATCGATCACTTCATCGTCACCGTATTCAACAATCGTATGAAATGTGAGTTCCATGATCGACAGGAATTGAGCGGCCTGCTCGTCAGTCATATTATAGGGTAGTAGAATGGGGGGTATTCTACTTGTAAATTGACCGAATTCCGAGTTATAATATGTTGTTAGTTTTTTTGTGATGGCTTCGTAATTGGGATTTTCTAAATAAAAAATAACGGCATTATTGTCAGCCTGGCTTTTCATTGATTCAATGTCTGCCCTGAATTTAGTGGCTTTTGCTTCTTCGAGTGATTTGGATATAGCAACCAGGTTCCCTCTTTCCTGCTCTATTTCATAATTTTCGTCTGTAAAGAAAAAGCCGATCTTGTGAACTACGTATTGTGGCATGTGTTGATTTTTATTCTTGTCAGATGAAGAATAGGTATTCATTTCGAGATTGGTACAGCGTTTATTTTTGTTTTAAAATACGCCACAAGCCGCTGCAAAATATAGAATGTGATCAGTCCATTCAGGAAACCCGCAACAAACCCAAATACGGTTCCCCACATAAAAGCAATTGGTGATTCCATCCAATGATAGAACCTGTTTACTATAAATAAACCTATTCCGCCGCATATTGTAATGCCAATTGTTGAACACAATACATAGAATGTTTTTATGCCTTTTGTAATTGATTTTTTATAGAACCCCACAATAAGAGATGTAGATAGAATACCAAATGAGGTCATAGCGAAAATAATAAACGAAATTGCCGCGGTTATAACAATCCCGCTACCAATGCCTATGCACATAATTACAAAAAAGATCATGCCAATTATAAACAGGAAAGGCGCAACATCGTCATAATTTTCTTGTTCCAGGTTGGATTGAGCTATTGACAGTGAATCTGTTTGTTGGGTATGCTGAACCTGCCTTAAACTATCCGTAGTTTGTGCCGTTGCTATCGTAATGGAAGCTAAAAACAGTACAAGCAATATAATATTGTTTTTCATATTGGCATGAAGGTGTTAGGTTATTCAGTTTTCCACAGGAGGCAAATAGCTACGGGACGGGTTATTTCTACAGCTACCTCTTTTCCTTCACATACGCCTGGTTGCCACCTCGGCATTTTTTTGATAAGGCGCCACGCGGCTTTTTCGAGACAGTTGAATTGTGTAGTGTCGTATTTGCTATCAATACAGGGGTTGATGATTTGCCCATCAGTATCAACAATGAAATTCATTTTAGGAATAGGTAATGAAGTAACATCATCGTTAGGGTCTTCTGTGATCAACAGGTTTTTATTGAGAAAACGTTGATAAGCTGCCTCCCCACCCGGAAACTCGGGCTCAATTTCCACTTTGGTATACACATTCTTTTTTAAAAGCTTGCTATAATAGAAAGGACATTCCAGCTTCCCCGTGTAGCCGGACCTGGTTTCATATGCCATCAATAATATGCCAAATAAAAATAATATCCTTGTTTGCATACTGTAACGAAACACTGAAAATTTCAGGAAAATAACCATTCAGTTTCATTTTTTTAAACATTTATTGGCTTATTTTATCCTGAAAGTATAAAAGGCCATCCCGCTTCCCGGAACAGCCTTTGTGCAATTCTTTCTTATAATTAATTCAATTATTTTCCCTTCTCCAAATTAACCGTCATCGATCGTTTTACTTCGCCTGCCACCGTTTTTCCATTACACATACCAGGGGTCCATTTGGGCATTAATTTAAGCACTCTGTATATTTCCTTTTCAAGCGGATTGAATTCTGTGGTATCTATACTGCCGTGAAATGCAGGGTATTTAATTTGCCCATCTGTATCAATCATTAATATAAAACCAACAGAAGTTTGCCGGCTGCCTTTTTCAATCATTTCAGGGGTAACCCTTACATGCCGGTTCATAAACTTAACATATTGCGACATGCCACCGGGAAACTCGGGCTCAATTTCCATCCTGGTATAAACCTGTTTGTTCAGCAAATCGCTAAAATAGGAATTGCAGACTTTTTTTGCCTGTAGCGCCGCTGTTTTAACAGCTATAGAATTTTTACAGGAAATAGTAGATAACGTAAGGAATAGAATGGGAAATATGTAAAGGGTACAGTTTTTCATGTTCGCTCAATGGAAGGGTTAGTAATGCTTAATGATCTTCCTATGGCAGCAACAATTTGTCTTTTCATCTGATTCGAATGCAAAATATAAAAACTACCATGTATTTCAAAATACTTAGGCCGAAAACTGATCATTACAGGATGGCGCAGGACGATTTTTTGCCTGCAATAAGTGTTTACCCGACGTTAGTGCCCCTGTGCCTGGTTGTAATGTGCATAAATAATCAGCCTTGGGGACACTGAAGGCCAGCAATGAGCCATTGCATTACGGTTGGGGCGCTTTTGGGTATATGATACACTTATTCGGCGGTCTTTTTTGCAAATTGATCGATCAGCTTTTTAACTTCATCGTAAACATGTTTCCAGGCATCATCAATGGTTTGCCAGTTTATATTATTTTTCCATGAAGCTACAGCATCCCCTTTTCTGGGAAGGGCGCTTAATTTACTGAGCATTGGAATATCAGTCCAACCGCAGGCCCTTACAATAACAGGCACTACTATGCATTCCCTATTTTCATGTCTTTTTATGGCTATTTGTAGTTCTGTATCCTGTATATATTTCGTATTTAAAAAATCAGGGCTTATCAACAGGAAAATGATATCACAGGTATTTAATTGTTCCCTGATCTTTTTATCCCAATCTTCACCGGCTATTAAAAGGGTGTCGTCCCAGGGTTGGATCAACTCGGTATGAGTACTTAATGGCGAAAGGTGCTTTTTAAAGGCATCTAAATAATTGCCTCCATTTTTTGCCAGTTCACCATCATGTTTTGAGTAAGAAATAAACGCTTTTAAAGGCCTTGTTTTCTTTTTATCGTTTGTTAAGCCCACATTGTATAATAGTTCTTCAATAGGAAGTTTTACATCTCCTTCGTTGCAATGAACTGATGGCTTTGTTTCGGACCATTTCAGCAATTTTTCATATTCAAAAGTGGTGGGGTTATCGCTTCTCTTACATTCCTGGCAGGGACAAGGTACTATTATGGACGGCGTTACCCTTTTATAACTGTCAATAACATCCCGCATTGCCTCAATGATCAGCATCATTAATCCCCGGGCGTCTTTACCGGTAACACGGATACTTATTGACCGGTTATAAAAGTCTTCCACTACCTGGGCCTGGGCTTTGGTATCTTTATGTTCAAAATTAACAGCATTATTCCACACGTCACTGTCCGATTTAATATGCCTGCTGAGGTCGGCGCTTAATTGATTTACCAATCCTCTTGGCATAAAGTTATATTTATATACCAATCGCAAATACTTAGCGTCATCCTTCCATATTAGTTCATGGGGTATTGAATCCAAACGGCAGGGAATGATGAAGTCGAGTTTTTCATGTTTCTTGCGAAATGCAATTTTAAATACCTGTAGCATTTTCTTTAGGATCTCAAACCGGTATTCGTAACATTTCTCCGCCCAAATTCTTGAAAAATCGGTTGCGGAAATATGGCCTCTCCTTTCTTGAATGGTGTCATCATCAATAATTTTATATACGGCGTTCATCGCCCATTCCGGTTGAAGGATCACCCAGTGCTGCAATTCTTCTATATCACTATACCAAAGCACAATTCCTAAAGCATGTAAAAAATGAGCGAAATCTTCTACGTCGATTTTTGATGCGAATTTCTCTGCATTTGTTTTCAGGCATATTTTCGTGAAATCTTCAAAAGAAATGCAGTCTTTTGTTTTAGCTGTTTCAGCTATAGCTTCCCTGGCTGGTATCCAGGATTTGGGCACTCCCTTTCCATAATGTGGCAGCAATTCAATTTGATCAATGATGGCTTTTTTAATTTCCTTTAGCCCTTCATTGTTATTAAGCAGGTTTAATTCTATATAAGGCCGTTGCCCGGTCTTTATGATGTTGAAATCATCATTTGATAAATAATAACCCAGATCATTCCAGGGTACTTTATTGCCCTGGTGACAGGTTTGCCCTATTATTATAGGGCTGTTACCGCCAAACTGAAAAATGGTGGGTATCCAGTAATCAAAATAGTGCAAGGTCTGCCTTGTGGAGGCAAGTAGGACAAATACAGAATCTTCGGTAAGAAAAAAACGGTGAACCGGATAGTATACATCCTGACCGCCAAAATCCCAAATATGGGCTATATGCTTTTTTTCGCCGGGTCCTTCATATGCCCAATCAATAATCAGTATTCCTCTTGTTCTGTCATCTTCAGTAGGTAAGGGCGCAATGTCATTGACCAATCTTTTTTGTAAGGATGTTTTACCGGCATTCCCTTCGCCTACCAGGGTTAATTTGGCTTCGTACAGGTAATCGATGCCTTCATTACTTATTCTTTCAAAATACCGGAGCACCGCATCATTTCCCTGCTCCACAATTTCTTTAGGCGGGGTAGTAATTGGATTGTCAGATACATTTATTTCATCTTTAGCTGTTTCCCACCTTGGTTTTAATACCAATTTAGACGGATCTTTTGCCCGTTGGAAAAGAGGGCGCAAAGGGGTGATATCAGATATTTGATTTTCAATAATAACAAGCCGCTTTAAATTGGATAATTGAGCTAACCCGTTGACATCTTTAAAAAGGTTGTGACGAAGAATTAGTGATTGCAAATGAGTTAACTGATCCAGTCCTTTAAGCTCTCGTATTTTATTATGACTTAAATCCAGATGAGTAAGCTGGGTAAGAGAAGCCAAGGGCTCTGTATTAATAATATCCCAGGTGGTACCAATATCACCTGCGATAATCAACCCAGAAAGTTCCTTCAATGCGATAAGGGCCTGTGGGCATAAAGAAAGATGATTAGGTTTGCCCTTGTTTTTGCTGTGTTGAAATCCCAATTTATCATAATCATACCATATGTTACTAAGATTAAGAGTTCGTACAAATTGGCATTTTCTTAAAGCAATATCAACCGGGCTTCCTCTAACAAAATCATGATCGGTTAAAAAGCAACGGCCTAAATCTAAATAGGGATCTTTCGTTTCAAGGCATTCATTTATTACCTTAAGGGCTAAGTCACTCATTACAATATGTTTAGGCTATAATTGACTGTTGGTCTTTCGAGACTAATAAGGATCGTAATGAGAATTCATGAAAGCATGCTCATAAACATGCAACAGGCAAGCGCCTATTCAGTTGGTTGGGAAATGTGGAATTGTAAATATAACGAAAAACAGTGTTTCGACACTTCGATCCTTCGACTCTTCGACTACGCTCAGGCAAGCCCGCTCGATGCTTCCCTCAACTCGGCGACTTTCCGCCAGCGGGCGGGCATACGCCCAGGACCCTCAGCATCTACCTTAACTCCCCCACCCACACCGTTTTCCCCGGGACTTTTATATTTCCGGTGATATCCAGCTCCGAACCATCTATTACACTCCTGGCCCTGGTGAAGTTTTTTATTCGTTCTGAAAACCGGTGCATATCTATTTCCTTTTCCCCATCATTGGTGTTCATTACGCATAGCACCGTTTGCTGGTTATTATACCTGAAATAAACGTACACCCCATCTTCGGGTACAAATTGCATCATCTTGCCCGTCTTCAACGCGCTGGCGGTTTTGCGATAGTTTGCCAGCGTACGCACATAGTTGTATACCTCGTTTTCGGCTGGTGTTCGGCCCCCGGGTTCAAATTTATTAGCTCCATCTCCTGTCCAGCCGCCGGGAAAATCGAGCCGCACCTTTCCATCGGGATCCGAGAAACCTTTCATCAATATTTCGGTACCATAATATAACTGGGGTATGCCGCGGAATGTAAGCAACCAGGCAAGGCCCATTTTCTGTTTGGCAACGTCTTCGCCAACCATGCTGAAAAAACGGCTCATGTCGTGGTTGTCTAAAAAGATCACATTCTTTGTGGCATCGGTATACACAAAATCATTGGTGGCGGTTAAATACAGGCGGTTCACCCCTTCCGTCCAGCCAAATGCCTGCGTTAAGGCGGGCACAATGCCATACAGGTTCAACTGAAAATCGGTTACCCCCGGCAAATTGCTTTTGTAAGGTATATTGTATTTGTTGCGGGTAAAAAAGCTCTGGTTGGGAATGCCATGCACCCAGGTTTCACCAAACATATGCAACTGCGGATATTCATTGAGGAGGGCCTGGTTGCAACGGTTCATAAAATCCAGGTCATTATAGGCGTACGTGTCAATGCGCCAGCCATCGAGGCCAAATTCTTCGGTACACCAAATGGCATGTTGTATTAAAAAGTTAGCGAAAAACGCATTGCCCTGGTTTACGTCGGGCATCGTTTGCGTGAACCAGCCATCGCTCATGCGTTTTTTATCGCTCTGTGAGGCGTATGGGTCCATCAATACCTGGTCTTTGTACGTAGTGTTGGTATACACCGGCCACCAGTGAAACCAGGAACTGTCGGGCATATCGCGAAACAG
Source organism: Niastella vici (assembly GCF_002077945.1). Taxonomy (GTDB): domain Bacteria; phylum Bacteroidota; class Bacteroidia; order Chitinophagales; family Chitinophagaceae; genus Niastella; species Niastella vici. The sequence continues at coordinate 116,365 of NZ_LVYD01000050.1, read as the reverse complement.
GAAATGTTCAATGCCTACATGGTTGTACACGGCATCCTGAATGATCTTCATGCCGCGTTTGTGCAGGCTGTCGATGAGCTCGTGATAAGCGGTGGCGCCGCCCAGCCGCGGGTCAATGGTATAATGATCGGTAAAGGCATAGCCATGTTCGGTACGGTCGGGCATGTCGTTTAGTAGCACCGGGTTCAGCCAAAGCGTCGTTACGCCCAATTGCTGCAGGTAATCGAGGTGGTTTTGAATGCCTTTCAGATCGCCGCCATGGCGTTTGAAGAAATCGCTCCGGTCAAGGCTTTGGTCTCTTAATCCGGCAATGCGGTCGTTGCCGGCATCGCCATTGCTGAAGCGGTCGGGCATAATGAGGTAAATAAGATCGGAACTGTTTATTCCTTTGATCCTTGTTTTGCCATTCTGTTTGCTGCGTGGCTTCAACTCATAAAAGACGTGGTTCCACTCTGACCTTATAATGCCGCCAAAGCTGATCTCATATTTGGCGGGCTGGGCGCCGGCGGCAATTTCTACATCAACAACCAGGTAATGGCGGTTGCTGACCTTGTTTACTTTTTTGATCTTTATGGCGGTATTTCCTGACTGTACGACTAATTTGTCAACGGCCAGATCTTTATGGTTATTATAAAAGATCAGTTGAAGGTTGCGGTTCTTCATGCCTACCCACCAATGGGTTGGAAACACCCGCAGGCTATCCTGGGCTGCAATTTGTAAAACCAATAAAGAACAGGTGACAATGAGCGTGAGTTTCCTACAACAGATCTTCATGTGTTTTTTCTTTTACAATTAAAGCGCAAACAATACCTGCTATAATCAGTAAGCTGCCACCTATTTGCACGGCCAGTAACCGGTCGTTGTGCAGAAAATTTTCCATGATCCTGCCAAAGAACAGGGATGCGATGATCTCGGGTAATACAATGAAGAAATTAAAAATGCCCATGTAGATGCCGATCTTGTTTTCGGGTAAATGTCCGGCCAGCATGGAGTATGGCATCGACAGAATGGAAGCCCAGGCAACACCTACCATGCTCATGACCACATATAACATATTGGGATCGCTGATGAATTTTACACAGAAGAGTCCAATACCGCCAATGAGGAGGCAGAATGTATGCGTCATTCTTTTGCCCAGCTTCGCCACCCAGAAGGAAAGCGTTAGTGAAAACAAAAAGGTGACGAGGTTTAACACCGCTGATGTGGCATTGGCGTGTTCTATACCTTGCGTATATAGGTCGTTTGACGTATTGGGGTCGCCTTTGAAGATATCCCTGGCTACACCGGTGGTATAATAGAACCACATAAGGAACAGGCCGGGCCAGGTGAGGAACTGCACCAGCGCCAGCCTTTTCATTTGCTTCGGCATCTGTAAAATGGAAGCTGTGATCTCTTTAATGGCGCCGCTGAGGCCGCTTCCATGCTGTGCATCGAGTTGTTGCCGCCAGTTGGGATCGGTGGGCGGATATTCTTTACTGCGCAGCACGGTATACAACACCGCGCACAGGAACATGATGCCGCCAATGTAAAATGACCACATGATATTCTGCGGTATGCCGCCGGCTACCTTTTCGCGTGAAAAGCCCAACCAGTTTACCAGCAATCCGGGCAAAAAGCCTGCGATAAAAGCCGCCGCCCCTATGAACATGCTTTGCATGGCATAACCGAATGGCCGTTGCTGTTCGTTGAGGTTGTCGGCAACGAATGCGCGGAACGGTTCCATACTAACATTAATGCATGAGTCAAGGATCCACAGGGTACCGGCTGCCATCCAGATGGCCGAGGCATTGGGCATTATAAACAGAGCGAGTGAACTTAAGATGGCGCCGATCAAAAAGAAGGGTCTTCTCCGGCCCCAGGTGGGGTGCCAGGTGCGGTCGCTGAGATAACCGATAATGGGTTGAACAAGGAGGCCGGTCATGGGAGCCGCCAGCCATAAGCCGGGAATTTGTTCGGGAGAGGCGCCCAGGTATTCATAAATGGCGCTCATATTGTTCATCTGTAACGACCAGCCAAACTGAATTCCAAAGAAACCGAAACACATATTCCATACCTGCCAGAAGTTGAAATGGGGTTTTGACTGTATGGCCTGTTCGGTATCCAATACAATGGGTGATGGTTCCATATGCAATCGCTTTGAGTAAAGGAAAGTTATGAAAAACCTTAATGTAAAAGATGATAACTTGTAAATATAGAAAACTGTTACAGGTTTCAGGTTACAGGGAAATCAAAAGGGATGCTCCCCTGTAACCTGCAACTTGCAACTTGTATCCTGTATTTCCTTTTCGTACACCAACCGTATCGAAACCGGACAGGTGAAGGAATCACTAAAATCATATTTAATTGATTATAACGGTTATAGGTTCCGGCATTTTTGTGGTTGTTATGTCAGCAATAAAAAAGTTTGTAACAAGTAGCACATGAGATAAATACTACTCGCAAGTCAGATTGTCAATAAAAAAACAAGCCTCCCGATTCCTCGGGAGGCTATGTGTATAGAAAATTCATTCATTCCTGTTCAAAAGGGACTTACCGGCAGGATCATATTACAAATCCATCAGGTAATATCGACCCTTTCTTTACCACTACAATACCGTCTTTGATGGTGTATAACGAGTGATCGGTATTCTCAAGGTGATTGCTGCCGTTGATGCGTACATCGTTCCCGATGCGGCAGTTCTTGTCAACGATGGCATTTCGGATATAACAACGTTCACCAATACCCAGTTTAGGCAATCCCCGCTCAACGGAGTGCTGCATTTCTTCAATGGTCTCAAAATAATCTGAACCCATGATGTAGCTGCTCACTACGGTGGTACCATGCCCAATGCGGCTGCGAATGCCGATCACACTATTCTCGATACGGCTGGCATTGATGATGCTGCCTTCGGCGATGATGGTCTTTTCGAGCGTGGTGCCGCTGATCTTGGCCGGCGGCAGCATGCGGGCGCGGGTATATACGGCGTTGCTGTTGTCGAATAAATTAAAGGGCGGAATATCTGAGGTGAGCGCCAGGTTGGCTTCAAAGAACGAGGAAATATTTCCTATGTCGGTCCAGTAGCCATCGTACTCATAACTCATGATCTTATGAACGCCGATTGATTTGGGTAGAATTTCCTTCCCGAAATCGGTGGCGTTCTTATGTTCTTCCATCAGCTGTTCAAAGATCAGCTTGCGATTGAAGATATAGATACCCATAGAAGCCAGGTATACCCTGCCCTGCTTTTGCATTTCTTCGCTGGTTTCGCTTTTCCAGTCGGGCAGCAGGTCCTGCTTGGGTTTTTCAATAAAGGAAGTGATATGGCCATCGTGATCGGCTTTCAGGATCCCGAAGTCAGATGCTTCGCGGGCATGCACCGGAATGGTGGCCACTGAAATGGCGGCGCCCGATTCATGGTGTTTGTTGATCATATCCTGGAAGTCCATCTGGTACAACTGGTCGCCCGATAGTATCAGCACGTAATCAAAATCGTGTTGGCTCAGGTGGCGTAACGATTTGCGCACGGCATCGGCTGTACCCTGGTACCACGATGGGTTATCGGGTGTTTGCTCTGCCGCCAGAATGTCTACGAAGGCACTGCTGAAAATGCTGAAGTGATACGTGTTTTTGATGTGCTTGTTCAGCGATGCCGAGTTAAACTGCGTTAAAACGAACATTCGGTTAATACCGGAGTTAATACAGTTTGAAATGGGAATGTCTACCAAACGATATTTACCGGCAATGGGAACCGCGGGTTTTGAACGGCTGGCGGTCAGGGGATAGAGTCGTGTTCCGGCTCCACCGCCCAGGATGACAGCAATCACTTGTTTGCTCATGTTTGAAAATTTAGTCCGAGTTCTAAGATTCTTGGTTCTTAATTGTGTGTCCTGTTATACTGGGTGGCTGAAGTAGGAAGTAAGAAGTATGAGGTAAGAAATCCTGAATTGTATTTTCCTACTTCTTACCTCATACCTCCTACTTCAGACCCTTTCTTAAAGTTATACAATTATTATATTACTAATGCTGAATAAACGTCAATATAATGTTTGACACTCGTTTCCCAACTAAAATCGAGTTTCATCATTTGCTGTCTTACGCGGTGCATTTTTTCTTTGTCGTGGTATAGTTGGGCGGCCCGCCATACGGCATGGGTAATATCGGGTATGCTGGCATGGTTGTAACAGATGCCATATCCATTAACCTCGCCCATATCAATTACTGTATCTTTTAAACCGCCGGTGCGGCGTACCATCGGTATGGTTCCATACCGCATGGAATACATCTGGTTGAGGCCACAGGGTTCAACCCGCGAAGGCATCAACAAAAAATCGAGCCCGGCGTACATCACGTGGCTTAACCCTTCATTATAACCGATAAATACATTGTAGTCGTATTGCGATAATGGTTTTAGTGCCGAAAGACCGGCTTCTACTTCGGGGAAGCCGCTGCCCAATACGAGGAAATTCATTCGCCGGCCTATAAAATAGAATGAATCGCTGATAACCTGTGGTAACAGGTCGGCGCCTTTTTCGCCCACGAGGCGGCCGATAAAACCTATGAGGGGTTTGTCGAAATCAAGATTGAACTGGTCGCACAACAGCATTTTATTTTTTGCCTTGCCGGCTTCCAGGTCGTTCAACGAATAATGGTGTTGTAAATATTCATCAACCTGCGGGTCCCAGTGCAGATCGTCGATGCCATTCAGGATGCCCACGCATTTTCCTTTTTCATACTCGAACAGCGATTCCAGCCCATTGCTCATATACCTGAGCTCATTGAGATAGCTGGGGCTAACGGTAGTAACCTTGTCGGCGCATTTAACGCCGCTGGCCAGCGGGTTAATGGTATTGTTCCAGTCGAGCATGCCCCATTTCCACATATCCCATTGCGGAATAAGGATGCTGCGGCTCCACGGCATCCAGCCCTGGTATTGGGCATTGTGAATGGTGAGCACTGTTTTTATGGTAGAAAGCGGCCGGTATTTGAGGCAGTGTTTTACCATAAAGGGGATCAGCCCCGTATGGTGATCGTGCACATGAATGATGTCGGGTTTTTGTGCCCAGGTGCTCACCCAGTCGAGCACACAGATCTGAAAAGCGGTGAACCGTTCGTTGTCGTCATTGTACCCGTACACTTTTTCACGGTCGAGCAAACCGTTCACATCAACCAGGTACAGTTCAAAACCGAGTTTGTTGGTCTTTTCTTTGATCACGGTGAACTCGAACCACCAGTTGCCCATGTTGGTATTGCCTTTATGTACTACTTCCCATTCATTGGCATATAAAAATTTGGTCCGGTACATAGGCATTACCACTCGGGCTGTATGGCCCAGTGCATTCATATATTTGGGTAACGCCCCTACCACATCTCCCAACCCGCCTGCCTTGGCTACAGGGTAACATTCCGCGCTTACATGTAATATATCCATTCTTAATGATCAGGTTAATGAAAAAAGGAAATGTGTGTTCAATATAGGAAGGATTTTGATTTTATAGTGCAGTAACTGAAAAAAATGATTACAAAAGATGCTGGGTATGACACGAATAAGCGCACCACAACAGCTTCGGGTATATAAAAATTCGTGCCTGCGTAAATGCTAAAGCAGTAATTTGGCAAGCTTAATAGAAAAAGTATCTGTAAGTATGGGGCCGGCCCCTGAAATATAGGGACCGGCTGTGGCGAAAACTTGTTACTTTTAAAACATCTTTTGACTAAAACCAACCTTTAAATGAGCCAACAAACTAAATGGTCGCAATTTGGTGTTCTTGTTTCTGTTTTCTTTTTCTGGGGTTTTGTTGCCGCCAGCAACGATATCCTGATCCCGGTTTTCAGGGAAAAATTACATTTGGCACCCTGGCAGTCGCAGATGATCTCATTTGCATTCTACGTTGCATATACAGTTGGTTCTGTTATTTATTTCGCTGTGAGTAAGGCCACGGGGGGCGATATTTTAAACAAGTTGGGTTATAAAAACGGCATTGCTTTGGGACTGGTGATTTCTGCCCTGGGAACCCTGTTGTTTTATCCGGCGGCCCAAACTGAGTCGTTCCTGCTTATGATCACCGGATTGTTCATTGTAGGGCTTGGGTTCTCCCTGCAGCAAACGGCGGCTAACCCGCTGGCCATTAATATGGGCGACCCCAGAACCGGTTCGCAGCGTTTAAGCATGGCAGGCGGTATCAATAACCTGGGTACTACCCTGGGACCCGTGATCGTGAGCCTGGCTATTTTTGGTTCTGTGGCCGGCGCGTCAAAAGTGGCCGACATTGGTGCCGTAAAAGTGCCTTACCTGGTGCTGGGTGCTGCTTTTATATTGGTAGCTATCATTTTCAAATTTTCGCCCATCCCCAATAAAATTGAGCATAACGAAGAAATTGAGCTTGACTTTGATAAAGCTTCTGAAGTAACGGCTAAACCCATGCCGTCTTTAAATCATACAAGCGCCATCCGTTACCCACAACTTTGGCTGGGGATGATCGGTATTTTTATATATGTGGGCGTGGAAGTGGCAACGGCCAGTAACCTGCCCCAGTTCATGACCGAACATGTGAAAGGCGAAGACGGGCTTGCTTTCCCCACCGAAAAAATTGCGCCTTTTGTTTCCCTGTACTGGGCCAGTTTAATGATGGGCCGCTGGACCAATTCAATTGGCGCCTTTAATATTAGCGCCAGTTTTAAATCGGTATTGCGCTTTATTATGCCCTACCTGGCATTTGGCGTCTTCCTGCTTATCAATAAAATTGCCTCACATGATATAACACCTTTTTATGTGTATGCAGCAGTGATCGTTGCCCTCATCATTGGCGATCTGTTGAGCAAGGGGAACCCCGCCCGCCAGTTGCTGATTTTCTCCATCTGCGGTATGTCCAGTTTGATTATCGGTATGCTATCCGATGGCATGGTGAGCGTGTATGCCTTTACCAGCGTGGGATTGTTCTGTTCTACCCTGTGGCCCTGTATTTTTACCCTGGCCATTGCCGGTTTGGGCCGCCATACCAACGAAGGCGCCAGCTTCCTTATCATGATGATCATGGGGGGCGGATTTATCAGTGTATTGCAGGGCTGGCTGGCCGGCAGTAATATGCTGGGTATTCAGGCTTCTTTCATAGTAGGTGTACTTTGTTTTGCCTACCTGGCCTTTTATGCCATCCGTGCCAAAGTGATTTTGAAGGCCCAGGGCATTGATTATGATAAACTTGAAAGCGGAGGCGGTCATTAATACGCAAATAGATGGTATCTTCGCGCCGCAAAATGGTCCAATGGGGCTGTTTATGACTGAACAAAAGAAACTGAATAATAGCAATGAGACAACAAGAGTATGCCATTGGAATTGATATTGGCGGCACCAACACCGTTTTCGGAATTGTAGATCACCGGGGAGATATTTCGTACCGGGGGGCCATTTCAACCCGCAAGCACAGTGAGGTAACCGATTATATTGACGAACTGGCCGGCGCCCTGGCTCCGGCAATAGACCAGGTTGGCGGCATCAATGCCATCCGTGGTATTGGTATTGGCGCTCCCAATGGTAATTACTATAAAGGCACTATTGAATATGCGCCCAATTTACCCTGGAAAGGCCTTATTCCCCTGCAACAGCTGATGACCGATAAGTTCGGCATTCCCTGTTCACTCACCAACGATGCCAATGCAGCGGCGGTGGGCGAAATGATGTACGGGGTGGCCCGTGGCATGCGCGATTTTATAATGATCACCCTGGGTACCGGCGTAGGCAGCGGTATTGTGGCCAATGGCCAGCTCATTTATGGGCACGATGGTTTTGCCGGCGAACTGGGACATACCACCATAATCCCCGGCGGCCGTTTACATAAAGGCACCGGACTGCGGGGTTCCCTTGAATCGTATGCGTCGGCGACCGGCGTTACCCGCACCGCCCTCGAGTTCCTTGACCGCGATCCCAATCAAAAGAGCCTGCTGCGCCAATACAACCGGGATGAAATTGATTCCCGCATTGTATACGAATGCGCCATGGAGGGTGATGCCATTGCCAAGGAAGTATATGAGTATACCGGTGAAATATTGGGACTGTCCCTTGCCAATTTTGTGATGTTCTCTTCACCTGAAGCCATCATTTTATTTGGTGGTATGACGAAGGCCGGCGATCTGATCCTGAAACCCACGCGCGAGCATATGGAGAAGAACCTGCTCCCTATTTTCCAGAACAAGATAAAGCTGTTGTTCTCTGAATTGCGCGAGGCCGATGCGGCGGTGCTGGGAGCCAGCGCGTTGGTATGGGAAGCGAAGACCGATAAAGTCGTTTAAAAATGTAGGCTTATTTCACCGTAAATTTATTCTCCACGAATCTCAAGAGTCAGAAGTAAGAGGTAAGAAATAGGAAGTAAGAAATACAAAATACAAAAGGACCAAAGCGGATATTTACTATCAACTTTGGTCCTTTTTTATGTCAAGCTTCGTGCTTTCGTCTTTGCTTGATCTACTTCTTACCTCCTATCTCCTACTTCCTCTTCTTCGGCAGCTTCCTCGTAACCATAAACACACTCGCCACCGGCCGTTGTTTGCCGCCGTCGGCCGGTTGAATGGTTTCCTTCCCATTGATGAGCATACAACTGCTGCCGCCGCCATCGAGGTTGATGGCTTCTACACAACCCAGCTCCACTAAAATGCGCGCTTCTTCTTCAAGCGTGGCGCCTTCGGCAAGGCCGGGTGAACGCCCCTGTATAACCAGAATGATCAGCCGGTGATTGCGGGTATAACCGATAGCCGTACGTGGATGCCGGTCGTCATTTTCAAAGGCGTACAGCTGTTCTTCCTTATTGGTGATGAACACGGCGCCTTCCTGTACCAGTACGGGGCCGCCGCCAATGGCGGTATTCATCTTCCACCAGTTCCATTGTTCAATGGTATGCAGGTCGGAAAACGATGGATCGGGATTGCTGCCTTTGGCTATGATGGGATGGGTTTGAAAAGCGTATGGCCATCGTTTGGCGGTATCGGTGAACAGCCAGGCCACATCGGCCAGCCGTTTTTTTGAGATGCCGAAAGCGCTGCGCGTGGCATAATAGAACGAATCGCTGTACAAACTTTTAAGGGCCGGGATATTATACGCCACCATTTTTCCATCGCGAATGATCACGTTCAGGTTCTGATGGGTTTGAAAGGAAAAATAGCCGCCGTTTACAACGATATACGGTTGTTCTTCCCGGGAATAATATTCGGAAGGTGTGTAGCAACTACCGGCTCCCGTTTGGGCCGTGAAGTCAATGTGTTTGTCTTTCAACCGTACCTCAGCGCACCAGGCTTTAAAAGGGCGGCCATTCAATGAATCGGAAGTTTTAAAAACACGGATGGCTTTGGGCAGGCTGTCGAATTCGTTGCTGGCTTTTATCCACCTCACCTGGGTAAGCCCCCACAGCGGTAAAAGGCCGAGCAACGTTAATATTGAATATCGAATGTGCAATGTTGGTTATTGAAGTTAAGCAAAGGTGTGCCAGCTGGCAGTTGCGCACCTGACAGGTCTTTTTCGCTTTTCAATATTCATTATTGAACCATCATTTCTTTTTGCTTCAGCCATTGTTCTTTACCGTAACCTGGAATAACGTGCTTCTCGCTGTGGTAAGAAGAACGAACCAGCGGTCCGCTTTCTACATAATCGAAACCCATGTTATAGCCGGCTTCGCGGTATTCGGCAAATTCATCGGGATGCACAAATCGCAACACCGGTAAATGTTTGCGGGTGGGTTGCAGGTACTGGCCCAGGGTAATTACATCGACCCCGCTGTTGCGCAGGTCCTGCATGGTTTGCAATACTTCTTCCTTTGTTTCGCCCAGTCCACACATGATGCCGCTCTTGGTGCGCATACCGCCCTGTTTCAGGATCTTCAGCACTTCCATGCTGCGGCGGTATTTTGCCTGAATGCGTACCTGGCGGGTGAGGCGTTCAACGGTTTCTATATTGTGCGATACTACTTCGGGGGCTGCTTCAATAATGCGTTGTATATCTTCTGCCTTGCCCTTGAAATCGGGGATCAGGGTCTCGAGCGTAGTATCAGGATTCAATGCTTTTACAGCTTTGATGGTATTGTGCCAAATGATGCTGCCGCCATCTTTCAACTCGTCGCGGTCAACGGAGGTGAGTACGGCGTGTTTCACCTTCATCAGGTGAATGGCTTCTGCCACACGCTGGGGTTCGTCCCAGTCAACTGCCTCGGGACGGCCGGTGGCAACGGCGCAAAAACCGCAGCTGCGGGTGCATACATTGCCCAGGATCATAAAGGTGGCTGTTCCTTCGCCCCAGCATTCGCCCATATTCGGACAATTGCCGCTTTCACAAATGGTGTGCAGTTTATGGGTATCAACCAGGCTGCGAACATGCCGGTAATTTTCGCCGGTGGGTAATTTTACGCGCAGCCAGTTGGGCTTTTTTACAACAGAATTTGATTCATTCACATTACTGATAACGGGTAATTCCTGCATAACTCTTTTATTCTGGTTAAACCTTGGGTATCAGGTAATATAACAGGCCAGTACCCAAAAGGTTTTCTGTAACAAATTGATAAATAGCCACCTATTAAACAGGGCTTTAGCTATTAGCCAACAAAAATAACCAAAAACTGGTTAATGAAGGGTTTTAGTTATCCCGTAAGAGTGTATAAATCAAGGAGGAAAGGCTGTTGCCAGTTACCGGATACCGGTTATAAGGGAATGGGCAACAGTTGTCTCCTGTTTCAGGTTTGCAGGTTCCAGGTTTCATGGAAAATGGTGCAGGTCTTATTTTGCCCTGTTAACCTGTTAACTTGAAACTTGTAACCTGGAACTTTTTGCCTATGGCATCCGCAGCTTCCCGCCCATCCAAAAGCCCCCTATGATTTACGTCGTCCCAATAACAACGAAATATAAGCGTTGAAGAAAAAGTTCTTTTCGGGGTTATAGGCCATTTGGGCCACTTTACTAAAATAGAATTCGGCGTTCAAACCCACTTCAATGGCCGAAACGGTTTCATTGAACCGGCCATAATCGAAACGGAGGGCGCCCTTTGCCGTAAGGCCATATTTGGGCTGCACTTTATCCCACCCTACGGTAAAACCTGAACCACCTGTTTCCTTATAACTACTATCGATAATTTCGGGGTAAGTTTTACGATACCGCTGGTTTGCCCCATCGGTTACATCAACAAAATAGGGTTTTTGCAAGCCTATGCTCACGCCACCGGTATATACGGCCATTACCGCTACCCCGTTCTTGTTGCCTTTACCGCCAATAATGCGTTGCTGGCCGGCGCTGAGCTTTACCTGGTAAAAATTATTGAGTTTGCCGTAAATAACGCTGTTGAAATTAAAGCCGTTCAGCAAAGAGGTGCGCTTTTCTTTTTTATGCTTTTTTTCGTTTATCTCCAACTGAAAAATGTTGGCGACCCGGGCGCTTTTGAACCGCCCTATTTCGTAAGAAAGCCCATAGCCATCGGTGTTTAACTTTATTCCGAAAGCGTTTTGCTTACTGAAAATAATTTCTCCTTCTTCTTCCTGCTTTAGCAGGTTGTTGATCCTTTCTCTTTTTGCGGCCTGTTTGTCTTTTTTCGCTGTTGGTGATTTGGGAGTTGGATTATCCTGCGCCCAAATATTGGATGCAAGCATACCAGCCAAAAGGAACAAAACTATTTTCTTCACTGGCTATGATTTGATTATTAAACGTAAATTTAAGGTAAAAATATTCATAATGACCTCAACAGTAGTTTACGAAGGAAATCTAAGAACGGTTTGTACACACGAAAAATCCGGATCCGTTATTGAAACTGACGCGCCACCCGATAACCAGGGTTTGGGAGAACGGTTTTCACCGACCGATATGGTGGCAACGGCCCTTGGAACCTGCATGCTAACGATAATGGGCATAAAAGCACGCGATATGAACCTTGATATAAAGGGGATAAAAATAGATGTGGAAAAGCTCATGAAGGCCGATCCGCGCCGGATTGGTGGCATAAATTTAACATTTCATTTTCCCGATACCCTGCAGGTTGACGAAAAACAAAAGACCATTCTGGAACGTGCAGCCAATACCTGCCCCGTTATGTACAGCATTCATCCCGATATTGAAGTAAATGTGACCTTCAACTGGAAACCCGAAATGATCACCGGCTAACCACCTGAAGGGGGAATTTCAAACCCCCAAAACTCAAATAACAAATTACAATAAAACAAAATTCAGGATTTGCAATATCAACCGTCCAGGATTATCCGGGACGGTTTTTTTATTAAACTAAACAACCTTTACCCCTCAAAATGCTTCTACCAATCATTCCATTATAAAATATAATTTTTGTTGGTTTCTGTTACGGAAATACTTTTAAACGCAAATTGCTATAGAGATATGAAACGAGGCATGATAAAATTTTCATTATAAACCTGCGGAAATGAAAATTTTATCATGCCGGGTTCCATCTGGCCATATTAAAAAAAATAAAAAATTACAGATGAAAAAATGGTCATCGTTCCTTTTCTTATGTTCGCTTGTCATTGCCTCCCATGCTGCCATTCGCCTGCCCGCTGTTATCAGCAGCAATATGGTGCTGCAGCAACAGTCAAACGTAAAATTGTGGGGCTGGTGCAGTCCCGGCGAAAAGATCGCCATCACCACTTCCTGGAATAACAAGACCGATTCCCTGAAAGGTACCCGCGACGCCAACTGGCTGTATACCATTCAAACCCCGGCCGCCGGCGGGCCTTTTACCATTACCATCTGGGGCAGCAATACGGCAACGCCCATTGTACTCGAAAATGTACTGATCGGCGAAGTGTGGGTTTGCTCGGGCCAGTCGAACATGGAGTGGAATTATTATAATAAACTCCCCGATATCGCCGCTGAACTGCCGACCTGCTATAATAAGAATATCCGGTTCTTCCATATTCCCAAAACCACAGCCGTTTATCCGCAGGATGATTGCGCCGCCAAATGGGCGGTGTGCGATTCCAATGCCCTGAAATTCTTCAGCGCCGTTGGGTATTTCTTTGGCAAAAAACTGAACCAGGACCTCAACGTGCCTATTGGCCTCATCAATGCCAGCTGGGGCGGTACACCGGCCGAAGTATGGACGCCCGAAGCGCTGGTAAATAATGATGGGGAATTAAAAGCGGCTGCCGTTAAACAAAAACCAGATTCACGCTGGCCCATAACGCCCGGTTATACCTACAATGCCATGATTGCGCCTGTCACCAATTATGCCATTGCCGGTTCCATTTGGTACCAGGGCGAAAGCAATACCGAAACTGCTGCCACCTATGGCAAATTATTCACTACCATGATCGACAGCTGGCGCAAGGCCTGGAACAGGGAATTTCCTTTTTACTATGTACAGATAGCGCCTTATAAATATGGTTCACCGCAGATCGGCGCTTTGTTGCGCGAACAGCAAACAAAAACCATGAGCCATCCGCAAACAGGCATGGTGGTTATTACCGACCTGGTAGCCGATACCAATAATATTCACCCTACCAATAAACATGATGTGGGTGCGCGGCTGGCCAACTGGGCCCTGCACGAGACCTATAAAAAGGAAGGTATTGTTTATAAAAGCCCGCTGTACAAAAGCATGGAAGTGAAGAAGGACAAGGCTTATATCACTTTCGATAATGCCCCCACCGGTATTATGGCAAAAGATAAAAAAATTACTGAAGTGTATATCGCCGGCAGTGATCAGCAATTTTACCCGGCCGATGCAAAGATCGAGAATAACCAACTGGTGGTTAGCAGCAAACTGGTGAAGGAACCGGTTGCCGTACGGTATGGGTTCACGAATACCGGTATCGGTAATTTATTCGGGAAGGAAGGATTACCGGTTTGCCCGTTCAGAACTGATACCTGGTAAACTATTCAGATAATAACTAAAAGTTCTCAGCTGGTTCTATAAAGAAACTAACTGAGAACTTTTTTACTTTGAAGGGCGAACTAATAAATTCTTTTCCCCCGCCCCTCTGCTGTATCAATCAATTTCTGGGCAAGTGCATCATCAAATACTTCCGACCTGTTGGCCAATACCTCACGAAGTATGTCGTGAATAGTAATAACACCCATAAACTGGCCGTTATCGAGGGCAACCAGGTAACGGGCCTTACTTCGGGCCATCATGGTCATGCAATGCTCTACCGTATCATCGGGAGCAACAACCGGCAGGTCGGTGGTCATTACTTCCTGTACTTTGGCCTCCCTGCTGCTGCGGCCTTTTAATACTACGTTACGACTGTAATCCCTTTCCGAAAAAACACCTTTGTAATCATCCCCTTCCATTACTATAAGGTAACTCAGGTTTACCACTTCAAGCTGGTGCAGGGCATCAATGACCAGCACGTTGGGCGAGATGATATTCTCCGGACGCGGTTTACTGGCTATAAGATCGTCTACCGTTCTCATGAAATATACATTTGTTTAAAGTTCGTATTTTATTCTATTCAATGAATGACTAAAATCATATATTCATTGTCATATTGGCGATAAATTTATTACATAATTTACAGGAGCCTCCCTGAACTGTCCGGTTCCGCCCCAAAACGCCTATTTTCGCATTTGCCAAAAACAAGTATCATATGAATATCCAGGAATTATTTCAGCAGGCCGTGTCACGTAGTAAAACCCTTACCGAAAAGCCCGGCAACGACATTCTGCTACAATTATACGCCCTTTATAAACAAAGTACCGAAGGCGATATTAATATAGAACCCCCTTCCAATATGTTTGATCTTGTTGGCAAAGCCAAATTCAATGCATGGGAAAGTTTGAAAGGAAAGCCAAAGGAGGCTGCCATGCAGGAATATGTTGATTTGATGGGGAAGTTGAAATAATAGTGAAAAAAACATTCATATACCAGGTTTGGCTGCACAACAGGAAACTGTGTTATCTGCTGATCGCCTTTTGCGTGGTTACAGGCATCACCAATTTACTGGGCGATGAAGTGACGCCTTTTTTTGTATGGGGAATGTATTCTGAAAAAATAAAACCCGTTCAGCAATACGAGGTCCTGAAAACAACCATCAACGATAGTATGGTGGTAGATCCTTATGCCTATCATACTACCGATACCCGATTTTACCTGATAGCGCCTGTTGCCTGGTATAAAAAAATAAAAGACAATAATAACCTGGACCCCACCATCTCCTTTCTGCAATCGAAACTGCATGGGCATTATGAAAATATCCGGTTCCTGGAACCATCTGTGTTCAATATGCCCGCCCGCCAGCAGGAATTTTTAAGCTGGTATGCCCGGTATCTGCAACAGGTTACCAATACGCCTGTTCATTCGCTGCGCATAGATGTAGTAAAAGCACATTATACCAGTCATGACCTGGTAACAGACTCCGTATATCTGTTTGAAAAATGGGAAAAACCGTAACGCATATCAATTTCTATACACCCTTGCAAAGAACGCGTATAGCCCGCATCGTGTTTGGACTGGCATTGGTGTCGCTTCTCCTGTCTTTTTTTTCCCATACCCTGTTGCACCAGTTGCAGCAGCCTGTTTTGAAATTCCCGTATGTAGATACAACTTATTGGGTGATGCATTATTTGCAGCTACCCGAATTTATAACCGGTCATTTTGGGGTTGCCGTTCTGTTCGATCTGGCGCTTTTTGCATCCTGTTTGCTGTCGTTCCTATACCCGCTAAAACGCCTGTTCATTTGGTCGTTCATTGTGTTGTACTTCGTTTATTTTATTACGTTCAATACGTTTGGCTGCCATCACACCAATCATAAGATCGGTTTTTTGCTGATTGCCATTCCCTTTACAGTGGCCGATTACAAATCGTTCAATTTTTTATGGCAGGGCCTGCGGTATTTTATGTGTTTTGCCTTTGCAGATGCTTTTTTGTGGAAGTTTTTCCGGCTTTCCTGGCTGTATAATAGTGAGGGTATGCTTATTCTGAAAATGAACCAGACGGCATTTTTATATCTTGAACGGCATACAGGGACCGCTGCATTTTACCGGTGGCTGCTGCAATATCCAGGCCTGTTGCAGGGTATATACATCACCGGCATGATTATGGAAGGGTTGTTTATCATTGGTTTCTTCACCCGTAAATACGACCGGTTCCTGTTATTGCTTTCTCTGGTATTACCTATTGGTTTCTGGCTTATAGCCGATACCTGGTTCTTCGAGCTGTTGATACTTAGTTTAACTTTTATCAATTTTAACCGGCTTTATACGCGGTACCGTTTTGCAAAGGGAATAAAGAAGGGTGACATAACTCCTGTATGATAGCGGGCGAATATGGCAAGTAGAATATTGTAAAGAATATTACTGATCAGCATGGCCCATGCTACGCCGGTTACTCCCTGTGTAGGGATCAGCAGGCGGCTTAGTACGGTTAGCAGTATAACATTTACCACTAAGGCAAAGGCCGATTGTTTTTCTTTTCCCTGCATCATTAAAATGGTATTGGCTGGGCCAAATATGCCAAACAAAGCATTGGAGGCACTCATTAAAACCAGTGCCGGATAACCAGCCGTAAATTCACTGCCAAAAAGGTGTCCCAATAACCACGGACCAACTACTATATTCGTTGCTAATAAAGGCAGTGAGGTGATCATAATGATCCAGGTACTTTCGGAATACAGCTTTTGCTTATACGACAGCTCGGCCGAATGATGTTTCGCAAAAAGCTGGGGCAGCATGGAATGCAGTAAATAGAATGGATAAATGATAATATCTGAAAATCGCGCTGCAATGTTGAAAATGCCGATGTTCTTTTCCTCGATAAAATACGGCATTATTAACATGCCAATGCGGGTGGCAAGCAGCTGCAGCAGGCTGATAGATAGAAAATAAAATGCCTGTTTTGAAACGCCTTCTCCTTTGTAGCGTTCGGTGCCCTTACTGAAATAAGGTTTTGTTTTTTTAATAACCAGCCACAACAGCACCAGCGCACAAATAACCAGGTTGATCAACGCTATCCCGATCAGCCGGCTGGCATCAACAGCGATCGACAACCACCCTGCCCCTGCAATAAACAGGGTAAATACAAAAGGTTTCAATAACCGTTCTGTAACCTGGCTAAGCCGTATATGGTTCAGCGCCTGTAATACGTACTGGTTAAAGGTAAGAAAGACCGACAAATAAATTGTGCCGGCTGCTACCATGAATTGCGGCCTGTATTTACTTAAAGTTGGTACCGGAAACAATTGAATAAGCAATAAAAAGAGCCCGCTGATCAAAATACTGTTAATGGCCACCCGGGTATTGGAATGCCTGATAATGGCGCCTATTTGCAACCGATTGTTTTGGGCCATATATTTGGGCATACGGCTTAAAACAATATCTTCCTGTCCGCCCATTGCCAGCACGGTCAATACACTGATCCAGTTGAAAACATGCACATAAACGCCATATATTTCGGCGCCGAAAAATTTTACCAGCAAATAATTCCCGGTAAACACCATTACTATGGAAATGCCCTGGATAATAAAAGAATGGATAAGGCCTTTTACAAGTCTGGTACGCTCTTCTTTCGGCAGATCGCTTTTCAAAATTTTTTCAAGAATCGACTGTAAAAGCTTCATGTAATAGTAGTAGATTATTGATCTATAGGGTTCGCTTCCACTGCAACAACCCGGTATCCCGGTTGCTGGTTCCAGGCCGTATCATCGCCATAATGCACGCCAATATCATAAATTGAACCTGGTTGTGTCATTATCGCCCGTCTGGTATATAAACCCACAAATATATTATTTGGCGGGAAAGTATCGTTTAAATACCCGATTTTCAACAAATTCGCAGTTTTACAACCTGGTAGTGTGTGGTGGATTGGAAAAAAAGCGTTGGGATTATGACCTGGTGTTTGACCTGGTCATAGAAGCTGAGGAGAAACAGTTGCCCGGACAAATTACGTTGTCAGGTGGCACTTATGAATATACCATCCCCAAAGTGCGGGAAAAAAATCCTTCACTGTTTGCTTAGGCCATATGGCGGTTGTGCGTGGTATTATCTGTTTACGGCAGCCATTGATACATTGAGCTGACTAAGTTCCTGTTGGGGAATAACCTCTTCCATTTTTCTGAAAATGATCTCATCTTCAAAATGGCTGTGCTGGTCGACCAGCTTTATAAAAGCTTTGTAGAGGTAATAATCTTCATCGTGCCGGTTAAGCCGTTCGGCCAGCAGGCGAATGGTATCGTGTTCCCGCTTCAGCACATTCATAAAATTAAAGGGGAATTGATGCTTCTGCAAAAAAGGAAATAATATCGCCTCCTCTGCATCCACATGCTTTTGCAGCTCGTTTTTCCAGAATTGAATAAGTCGCTGCCTGATGGCTGATTTATCTCGTTGTTGCTGGATGTCGCGCATTAATTCACGGCATTTAAGCCTGTCTTCCTTGTGTTGCCAGGATAGTACCTGTAAAGCCCTTGAATGTTCCATAAAACAAATCCTCCCCTTCCGTTTAAACAATAATCACTCCATAACACCGAAATGGGGAAAAGTTTGAAACATCTTTAACGGTTCGTTTACATTATATTAAAAATGAAATGAATCTTAGGAGATAATTAATAATCAATATGCAATTCGAACGGGCAGAAGTAAGAAGTAAGAGGTAAGAAGTAAGAGGAAGTAAGAAGAGGCGTTTTTCCTACTTCCTACTTCCTACTTCATAAATCTATTACATGAAATGTTTCTATTTCAAACTACTGATAATTGTAATAAACTCAGCCGCATTCAATGAAGCCCCGCCAACCAGTCCGCCATCTACATCGGGTTGCGAGAACAGTTCTTTGGCATTATTGGCTTTCACGCTGCCGCCGTACAGAATAGAAATGGCATTGGCTGTTTCGGCGCCATATTTTTTGGCCAGCACGCTGCGCAAATACGCATGCATTTCCTGTGCCTGGTCACTTGTGGCTGTTTTACCGGTGCCAATGGCCCAAATGGGTTCATAAGCGATCACAATGCGTTTGATGGCTGATTCAGACAAATGGAAAAGCGATTCCTGTAACTGTACTTCCACATAGCTGTTCTGTGTGCCGGCTTCGCGAATGTTCAGCGGTTCGCCACAACAAAAAATGGGAGTGATATCATATTGCAGGCAGAGGTCCAGTTTTTCGGCCAGCATTTTATTCGATTCCTGGAAATATTCGCGGCGCTCGCTATGGCCCAGCACGCAATATTGTATACCGATCGATTGCAGCATTTCGGCAGATACTTCACCGGTGTAAGCGCCCGATTTTTTATTATAGCAATTCTGTGCAGCAACAAAATAGTTGTTCTCTTCTTCAGTTTCACTTTTGGCCATGATGAGGTAGGGAAACGGAACGGCAAAAATGGTCAATTGATGTCCTTTTAATGCTATGTTGGCTGAAAGGATCTCATCGAGTAACTGTTCACCCTGTTGATAGGTACAATTCATCTTCCAGTTAGCCGCAGCAATTTGTTTGCGCATAAGTGTCGTCTTTTTTAATGTGAAGGCTTTTATGATCTTTTTATGATTGCCCAAAAATATGTTTCAATTGAGTTATTTCTGCTTCTGTGAGGACCTGATTTTTTAATTTTTTCCAGTTGGCGATGTCTTTCAGGGCTTTTTCAAATTCATACAGGCTTAGTCCCTTGTTGCCCCAGGTAAAACTGGGGATGAATTTTGGGGGCATGCCTTCGCCAAAGATATTGGCGCAAATACCTACCACTGTTCCGGTATTGAACGAGGTATTAATGGCGGCCCGCGAATAATCGCCCATCAGCAGGCCGCATTTTATGCCGGCCCGCATGTATTCGCGGGAATGATAATGCCAGATATTCACTTCGCTGGCGGTATTCTTGATGTTTGAATTGGAGGTACCTGCTCCCAGGTTGCACCACTCCCCTATGACCGAGTCGCCCAAATAGCCGTCATGCGCTTTGTTTGAATAGCCGAACAGGATCGAATTCTTGATTTCGCCGCCTGCCAAGGAATACGGTCCAATGGTGGTTGCCCCATAGATCTTTGCCCCCATTTTTACCAGGGCTCCTTCGCCCAGGGCAAATGGCCCCCTGATGAACGAGCCTTCCATGATCTCAGCGTTCGGGCCAATATATATAGGTCCGGTAGAGGCGTTCAGCATGCAATGGTGCAGCACAGCGCCCGGTTCAATAAATACCTGGTTCGAATTAATGACCTGTACCGATTCGGGGATCGGCTCTGAATACCGGCCCTGGGTCAGCAACTGAAAATCTTCGCGCAGCGCCCAGTCGTTCCATTGAAAAATGTGCCAGGGGTATTGCAACACCTTTACGGAGGTGTAATCGGGTTCGTTGTTGAAAATAGATTGAATGAAGGCAGCTGTTGGTATAATATTGGCTGCAAATACGATGGCATTGGCAGGTGCTTCTTCATCGGGTTTGAGCACGGTAACGGGTTGTTGCAACAGCTTTTCCCATTTTTGGCGGATGGTGAGAATACCGATACGGATATCGGCCACCGGGCGTGTTTGGGAAAAGGGAAATAGATGCGCTGCCACCTCTTTATCGGAAAGAAATACGGGTTTGTTCATTGGTTTTAGTTCTTGAGTTCCTGGTTCTGCGATTTTAGCGGGCCGGAGGGCCAAACTTAGTTCATTTTTGAAACTTTCAGCAGGTGGTTAGGTTTTACAGGAATTCTCAATTCCTTCAGGGTATTTTCAATTGCTTCAGGGAATTCTCTTTTCCTTCAGGGAAATCGCTCTTCCTTCAGGGAATTCTAAAAGTCTTCCGGGAAAACTCAAAATCTTCAGGGAAATCAGAAAAGCAGCAAGGAATTGGCTATTCCATTCGGGAATCCTCAATTCCTTACAGGAAACCGGAAAAGCCGGAAGGAATTTTCAAAATCTTCCCGGAAATCCAAATTCCTTCCGGGAAATCTTAAAACCTTCCGGGAATTCCCGATCCCTTCCAACTTACGGGCATAAAATCGTTAGCTGGGCCTTACAATTGGCAATTTGAGTGGTATAATTGAAAACTCAGGAGTATAACTGGTTAAACCAGGTGCTTAGGTTGGTGGGTTGGCACCATAAAATGGCAACCTGCCTCTTTTTTTATTCAACCTGTATCAAAAACAACCCGATTGTACTGTAAAAGTGATCAACTATGCCCAATACTTAACAAGAATAGCCGCATACTTAAAAAGTAATTACTCAAAACAATTTGGGAAATGAAGCGGATGAACAAATGAACAGGAATACGGGGTTACCGAAGGCATAATTGCAGGAATTAAGTGAAGCTTTAACTTATGCAGAACAATAAAACAATTTAACCGGAGCGTTATTGATGTGCTATAAAACAAAAATCCCCTTCCTTAGACAAGGAAAGGGAAAGTATAGCCATGAAAAACAAAAATGTTTGTATTGAAATTACGCTTTTTATTTTTTCTTTTCGTAACGTTTCTTGAATTTATCAATACGACCCGCTGTGTCTACCAGTACGTTCTGACCAGTAAAGAAGGGGTGAGATGTGTTAGAAATTTCTAATTTAATGAGAGGATATTCATTGCCATCTTCCCATTTAATAGTCTCTTTTGAAGGAGAGGTAGAACGGCTGAGGAAACTGTACCCGTTACTCATATCTTTAAAAACAACGAACCGATAATTTTCGGGATGAAGTCCCTTTTTCATAACTCTTTGATTTTTAAATTGTACACCGATTTTGCGGTGTACCCTGTTAATATATTTGTTATGCTGGTTTTAGCAGCAAAGCCGCAAAATTAGCTCTCCTATATAACTCCGCCAAATTAAATTTTATTCCTGACTTTTTTAAAAATTTATTAAAGAAAAAAGGAAAATTAGTAAACTGGCAGGTAAAAATAAATTTTTCAGGCAAGAAATTAAATTAAAAAAAGAAAGCACCGGATCCATTTTATACCTGCTACGTGCACGTATAACCTGTATACCCAATGCTTTCCGCTAATCGCATTGAACCATTTTACTAGCTTACTGCGATTTTCTATACCTAAGTTACTTATTAAATGACCAGTTTCCCAAATTTATTTAAGTCAGGTTTTGCACCTGTTCTGCACCAAATTATTCACAGTTGCCGGTTACCGGTTTCCGGTTGCCAGGTCCTCTATATCGGCATGCTTGCTATTACTCAGTTTGCTATTGGTTTTTGGCCCGGTATCTGGAAACCGGGAACTGGTAACTGAATTTCAGCTCCGCATATTCTCATACTGCAGGGGAATACCCAGTGAGGCATTGCGACACAATTGGATCACTTCCTGCAGATCGTCGATCTTTTTACCGGTTACGCGAACAAGATCATCGTTGATCTGGGCCTGCACTTTTAATCCTGAGTCCTTGATGAGCTTAACGATCTTTTTGGCGTCTTCCTGTTTCAGGCCGTTGCGCACACTTACCTCCTGCTTCACCACTTTACCGCTTTGATAAGATTCTTTGGAGAGGTCAAATGCCTCGGGTGAAATGTTCTGTTTATGGGCCCGGTTGATCAATACATCTATCAGCTGGCGCATTTTCATGTCATCGTCTGTTTCAATGTTGATCCTGAATTCCTTTTTGTCGAGGTTGATCACCACATGCGAACCTTTAAAGTCGAAACGGTTGGTGATCTCCTTGGTGGTTACATTCACTGCGTTGTCCAGTGCCTGTGCATCCACTTTACTAACAATGTCAAAAGAAGGCATATCGTAAATTTAAAGTGCTGAATGGTATACGGGTACGAAAGTAAGCAAAATCGTGAATGGTGAAAGTTGTGGTTACCAGTTTCCGGTTCCCGGTTACCAGGGAAAAAATTCGGAATCCCCGATTATTGGGAGAACGATCGACTTTCAGGCCCGGTAACTGGTACCCGGTACCCGGTAACAAAAATGCCCGCCCAGAAAACTGGAGCAGGCTTGTGTGTTGCACATGAAACGTAAGAACAATCAGGTAATTCGATAATTCGATAATGTGATACATGGAATACAGCTACTGCGAATGCATTCGCGTGAGCATTGAAATTATAGGGACCGCTCGAATTTAATGCATTATCAAATTTTCTAATTATCACATTACTGGTTCTGGCCTCCCCCTGCCCTGTTCTGCTCCTCAGTAGCGCCACTCGTGCGCTTTCTTGCCTGGGCCACCGAGGTTTTACCAAAACGATAGCTGAATGTAACCGTAAAAGCCCGGTTATCCCACTTGTTATGTATTCGCACATCAATATCACTGTACAGGGTGCGCCCATTGAATTGTTGCCAGTGGAAAGGATCGCGGATGTTTAACCGTAAGGTGCCTTTTCCCTTTATGACCAGTTTTTGTACCCCCAGGGTCATAAAATACATTGGGTCGGTAATGGTCAGTTGCTCAATGGTTTTGCCCCGGTACCAACCGCTTACTTCCCCACTCCATCCTTTTTTGAAGCTGAACGTGTTACTAACGTTCAACGTGGCCGAAGTATAGCTGATGTCGATGGGGTCGTTATTACCGGTAAATGAATTAAAATAGGTGCCCTGGTACCGGTTGTTAAACACATTTACAAACAGGTTCACGTTCCAGTTCTTTACCGGGGTAAAGGGGGCGTTTATGGCCACGCCAATATTCTTGAACCGGGCCACATTATCGGGTGTAAGGAAGGTGATCCTTTTCTCGGTGTTCTGTTTTAATAGCTGCGATATTACATCGTCGGTGACGGTATAATTGACCGTAGTGGTGAAGCGCCCTTTCAGCGTATGCCGCAATTCAATATTGTTGGCGTATTGGGGAAGCAGGTACGGATTGCCCTGCCGGTATTGTAAGGAGTCGAGGAACCAGATGAACGGGTTCAGGTCCTGGTAATTGGGCCGTTCAATACGGCGGCCATACGATAAAGTGAAGCTGTGATTTTTATTTGCCTCGTAATTCACGTACATAGTGGGAAACAAACTGGTATAGTTGCGGGTAAAACCTGAATCATTGGTGACCTGCTTTCCCTTTGCAATGGTATTTTCAATACGCAACCCGGCCTGCGCGCCCCATTTCTTCCATTTTTTGTTAAGGCTTACATAACCGGCATTAATGTTTTCGCGATAAATAAAATGGTTCGAACGGTCGTCGGGTTTCCAGCTGCCGTTATCGTTCCGCGTGTATTTTACTTCATTGTCGTTGCGCACATAGCTTAATTTGAGGCCGGCATCGAAACGCAGGTTGTTCTTTAAAGGATGTACATAATCGGTTTTGGCCGAATAAATATTGATAAGCCCGGGGATATCGCCGTTTAAGATGAGGCTGCCGGTGGTGTTGCCATACGAGTCATAGACCGTGGTGTACAGGGTGTTTTTGGTATTGTTGGTGTAACCGATATAATCCAGATCGGCAGTAAGCTCACGGCCTGCTGAATCGAAAGTATGTTTGTAATTGAGGTTGGCCGAATAATTGAAGAAATTATTTTTATTGACGTTGTCGGTGGCCAGCACCGATTCAATGCTGCCATCGGGCTGGCTAATGCTTTGCACATTGGCAGAAGCCGGGCGGCCAAAAAATCCGAATCCGTTCACCACCACACCAATAACGTTCTTTTTATCGGCATAATAATCAAAACCAAGTTTTATGGTGTGGTTATTATTGCGGAAGTTAAAATCAGAATGTGAAGATGATGTAGAGTTCAGCGAGCCGTCTTTTTCAAAAAAGCGGCGGGTAAGGTCGAGGTAACCTTTTCCTTCGCGGTAGTTGAAATTGTAATTCCCGAACAGGTTCCATTTCCCTTTACGGTAGTTTAAATTGATGCTGGCATTGCTGCGAGGGGGCGTATACCATGAATTATTGCGATGAAAGAGGCTAACCGCTCCACCAAGTGTTATGCTGCCATTGAACCCCTCTGTAAGGCTTTTTTTGGTTTTTATGTTGATAATGCCCGAATTGCCGCTGGCGTCGTAACGGGCAGGCGGATTGGTCATGATCTCTATTTGGTCAAGCGCGGAGGCCGGCAGGTTTTTCAGCACATTGGCCAGGTCGGCCGGCGACAAATAAGTTGGTTTGCCATCGAGCATGACCTTTACGCCCTGTTTTCCTTTCAGGCTGATCTCGCCTTCATTACTAACGGTTACGCCGGGCGATTTTTCCAGCACTTCCAGGGCTGAGGCGCCGGCATTGGTAGGCGCTGCTTCAACATTCACCACCATGCGATCGATCTTGTTTTCGATGAGTGGTCTTTTGCCGGTTACAGTTACTGCACCCAGCGTTTTGCCGGCTGCTTTCTGTAATTGAAAAGAAGGTAATTTATATGGTGAGGTGGAAGAAACCGTAAAGCGTTTGCTGCTTGTTTTTATAAAACCAACTGCGGTAACTACAACAAAATATTCTCCTTCGGCCAGGTGTTCAAATTCAAAAAGCCCGTGTTTATCTGAAACGGCTACTTTAACGAGAGCAGAATCTTTTGCCCGTTGCAGCGATGCGGTGGCCGATTCCACAGCCTGGGCATCAGCATCGGTGATAACACCAGTTACTTTACCCAACTTGTTTTGTGCAGTAACAATAAAGGAAAGAAAACACAGTAAACCCGTTAAATAGGTAGATCTGTTTTTCATGCGCGATTTTTGAAGGGTTTTAACGGTGGAATCTCTACTGTAAGGTGCGACGTATTTGCGGGATTAAAAAAGGATTAATGATAATCAGTACTATTAACAGACAGGGGGCTCATATTCGGTATCAATACACCAACGGAGAAAAATCAGGAAGAAAGGTGCAGGGGTGAACAGTTGATAGTGGCCTGATAAACCGGGGCAATTCATCTACATTCTCTTGTGATACTTAAGCGTTTAAAAAATTAAAGGCCCCATAGAAATGGGGCCTCGTTAACCAAAACTAACTGCTTATGAGAAAAACTGTATGACTGCTATTTATGAAGAAAGTTTATTTGCTTAATTATTTGTGCGTTACATATAAGAAATCCCACATCCTACCAGGTAAACAAGTGCTATTGCTATTAGTATTATCTTTCTCATTGTCCAATCTTTTAAATTATTGCCGCTTTATTAATAAGACGCTTAAACGGTAAAAAGGTTTCATTGTCCACTGTTAAAAAAATCTAAATAACTCTTTTTATTATTTTCTTTCTTTCAAACAGCTATGGTTACTTATTCAGAAATTATGCCACATTCGACTATCGTTTTCTTAAAATGCTTCTGCTCTATTTTACCGTATAATCTCTTTTTGTAACTCCCTTCTGAGACTGGTACTGCGCTCATTGGTTTAACGAATATACCGAGGCTAATTGTTAACTGCCTGTTATCATATACGAGTGATACGGCTGAATAGATTTGTGCCTTAATTTCCCACATTAACGCGGTTTTGTTCGTCGCTGGCCCCGCCTTTTTTACGTTGTCCGTTAGTATTTTTTATGGGTTTTCCAAAGCGGTAGGTGAACGTTATGTTGGCAACCCGGGTATCGCGGGTATTTCTAAACCTGGCTTCGGTGTTTTTGAAATAGATATCCCCCTGCGCTATTTGAGTATAGAAAATATCCCGCACATTGGCTTTCACTGTTCCCTTACCTTTTAACACTTGTTTTGAAATACCGGCCGATAATGCGCCCATTGATTTTAACAGAATTTGTCCATCAACGCTGTTACTCATATACCAACCACTCAGTTCGGCACTCCATCCTTTTGTAAGGGTTATCTGGTTATTCATGTTTGCATTTAATGTACCGCCTTCCACTTTCAGGTCTTCTCCATATAATTTACCAGAGTAACGGGTGTAGCTATAGTTGGTATACAGCATACTGGTGAGCCATTTGGTAACATGTATCTGTGCATTTACTGCAATACCGGCGTTCTCGCGGCGGCCGATGTTGGCTCTTCTTACGATAGTGGCATATCCACTTGAATCAAATGTTTCGTTGAACTCGTTTGTGGTGAGGCTGTAGTTAAGGGTTGTTGTTAACCAGCCTTTAAAAATATGGGTTAGTTCAACGTTGTTTGTGTACTGGGGCTTTAAATAAGGGTTGCCGGCTTCATAGGTGTATTTATCAAGGAAGAACAGGAAGGGGTTCAGGCTTTGGTATCCCGGGCGATCGATGCGGCGGCCAAAGGAAAGACCAAACTGGTTGTTCTTGTTGGCGCCATAGCTTATATATACGGTCGGGAAAAAGCTGTTGTAGGTGCGTTTGAAACTGGAATCACCGGTTGTAGGGTTGCCATAACGATGGCCCTTGTAATTTGTATTCTCGTAACGTAACCCGGTTTGCACGCCCCATTTTTTAGTGAGCTGTTTGTTCAGGTTTATATAAGCGGCATTGATGTTCTCATTGTAATCGAAAAAGTTTGTTTTGCCGTAATCTGTTATCCATTCACCGTTATTTAAGGTATAGTAATTGGCTTTATTCACCGTTTGCACGTAGCTCGATTTTACCCCTGCTTCAATTTTAGCATTGTTCTTCAACGGATGGGTGTAATCCATTTTGGCCGAGTAAATGTTAACGGTAACGGGCAGGTTGCCCTGTAATTGTTCGTCGTATCTTTTTATCCAGTTTGGTTCGTAGGTAGTATTGATGAAATGCTGCTTGTTTGCATTGTCATATACGATATAATCGAGGTCGGCGGTGAGTTCGCGGCCGGTAGAATCAAACTGGTGCCGCATGTTCAGGTTCACGCTGGCATTCTTCCAGGTGCCTTTGATATAGGAGCTGGCGGTTGCAATGCTGTCAACCATTTTGTTCGGGTTTTCGAGATAGCTGGTATTGTTGTTAATGCTGCTTTCGGGATTATAAAAACCGCTTACAACAATACCGAGGGTTGTTTTATCGGTTACATAGTAATCCATACCCAGTTTCAGGTTATTGCTCATATTGCGGCGTTTCATGAATGCCACCTGTTCAAAGATGGCGCTGGTTGAACCGTCTTCATTCCTGTACCGGCGGAAGATGTCGAGTTCCTGGTAATTATCATTGCGGTTGAAGCTGTAATTGCTGAAGAGGTTCACCTTACCATTGCGGTAATTGAGACTCAGGCTTTCATTGTTTTTGAAGTATGCCCCCTGCCCCTGCCCGGCGCTTACGTTACCGTTAAAACCTTTTACCCGGTTCTTTTTTGTTTTGATATTGATAATGCCCGCATTGCCGGCTGCGTCGTATTTGGCGGGCGGATTGGTCATGATCTCTATTGATTCCAGTTGCGAAGCCTGCATACCTTTTAACATATTGGCCAGGTCGGCGCCGCTGAGGTATGCGGGGCGGCCATCGAGCAATACCATTACACTCTGTTTGCCTTTGAGGCTAATGTTCCCGTCTTTATCGACCTGTACGCCGGGTGATTTTTCAAGGGCTTCCAGGGCATTGGCGCCGGTGTTGCTGATGAATGCGTCAACATTAACCACCATACGGTCTATCTTTTGCTCAACCAGTGGTTTACGGGCGCTTACGGTTACGGCTTTCAGGTTATTGGAGCGTTGGCTGAGTACGATGGTTGTGAGCTCCATCAGGGAGCTGTCGGCCGAAATGCTGAAGGGGGCCGAATATTGTTTTTCATATCCAACAGCCGAAACGGATACCAGGTATTTGCCTTTAGGCGGGTTATCGAAGGAATAATGGCCGTCCTGGTCGGTGACCGACATCTTCACCACGCTTGAATCTTTGGCTTTTAAAAGGGTTATGGTAGCGGCTGATAAGGCTGATTGGTTGGTTGCGCCTACTTTTCCACTGAGCTTTACGGCAGTTCTGTTTTGCGCCCTGCCTATAAAGGATACTGTTAACAGTATGATTATAAACAGGTTGGGAAGCTTTCTCATGGTTCTTTTATTGGTTGTTAAATACTTTGCTTAATTGATTACAGTCCAAAATTAAGTACTATGCAATGTAAAGTACCTTACTTTGTGTCGAATGGTTGATAAGGTTGATGTCCGGAAAAGTGAAACGGGAGATCTGGGTAACCCAAATGGCCGGGTCCAGGGCGGGTGAGATGGTTCCTGCCCCAAGCCTGGGCGTGCGTTTGAGCAGGTTCCCTGAAGCCCTGGAAGCCGAAAGAGGGGTTGAGTGCTGAAAAATCCATTTCCCCTGTTGCATATACTTTTTGCATAGCAATTGGGACGTATGAGCTACACTAAGGTTACTAATGGCGGGGTGTTTGGGATGGAAGGTGGAAATGCGGGATGAGGTGCAGAATGAGTTAATGGGTTAATTTGCTAATGAGATAAAATGATAATGTGATAATAATGCCTACACGTGGCAGACCAATTGGGGTATTGTTCGGTCTGAGGAAGGTTGGTCGCTTAATAGAATTCAATTTAAACAAAACCGCTATTGATCTTTATTACACAAAGGGTATATTAATTATTTAGGATATGTGGAAAAGCTGGCTGGCATTGAAATTATCTACTCTCTGCATTTTACAACTTGTCCTGATAATTACTTGTATTTCATCCTACAAGAGAAACTTCTACTTTTGTAACAACAACCCTTATGTATGAAAATAAAATCTTCGGTTATTCTTCTACTTGGCATTATTCTTTTTGTGAGCTGTAAAAAAGACGTAGACTTAATTATTCCTACAATCCTAACCACTCCCCTTCAAGCAGGCACACTCGATACAGTGAAGTCGAGCCTTGTTGCTTCAGCAACGGTCGATGGTGATTCTTTCAGGCCCGATTCGTGCCATTGGCAGGTCCTGGATAATTCCAACAACCAGGTGGCAATAATTTCCAGTCCTTCTGATACTGTTATCTATTGGGTTCCGCAACATGATGGGGACTACCGCATCATTGCGAAAGCTTTCATGGGAAAAAACAGTGTTACCGCCAACGCCCAGATTCATGTTCAAAATACACCTGCCACTATACAGCGGCAGATGGTTGGCAAATGGCATGGTTCCGTAACAACGCCCTGGCAACCTGTTTATGAGGTAGATATGGAGTTCTTCAGCAACGGGCAGTATTCGGCACATTCAACCAATAGCAGCACGCCTGCGTTGTATTATGGAGTGGATACAGATTCACCTGACAAGACCTTCCAAATACTTTCTTTGGATGCAGCAGGTGCCAATGGTAACATCGTTATTTACTTTTGGCCAGGCGACACGAAACAAAATCAACTAAAGGCCATCAACCTTTCAAACAACAATAATAACCTTAATTTTGAAATCTGGGATGGCTCCCATGGCCCCCGAAAGTACGTGCTCGATCGTAAGTGATCTGTAATCGTATTGCCGCTGTAAAAATCATGATACTGATCTGCGACGAAGAAAATGAAAATGCATAACGCAAAAACGCTCCATACAAAACGCAAACCTGCGTTTCGTATGGAGCGTTTTAGTATAGTGATAGAATTAAGCCTTGTTTGTTTCGACCTTAGCCGCGTACTTTTTCTTCGAAATAAAATACAAAGCCGCGCCGCCGATCACCAGCATAACAGCAATGATCTCGGCCTGTGTGGGGTGAAAGCCAAAGATCGAATACTTGGTGTTCACCCGTATCTGTTCTACAAAAAAGCGTTCTATACCATTTACGATCAGGTATATGCCGAACAGCGTGCCGGGGATCTTCATTTTCTTACGCAATGTCCATAGCAACAGGAACAGCAAAAAGCTGGTCACCGTTTCATAGAACGGCGTGGGAAAAACTGGGATGGGCAGTTGATTACAGAACTGGTCCCCCTCGCAACCGGGTATGCGTACGCCCTCATTAACCACGTTATGCGGATACGTATAAGCAAACAACCAGTTGGGCAGCCAGCCGGGTGCTTTTACACTTATGTGCGGTACTTCTGAAATATTATTGACCTGGAAGGTACGCAGGTAAAAATTGCCGTGCGATTGCAACGTGCCCTGAAAACGGGCGGTGTCGGCTAACTGTACAGTCGATTGATTGCCCGGTACTGTTACATATGCACTGTTCAGTACCCCCCAGTCGCCATCACCTGCCACCTGGCAGCCAATACGGCCAATGGAATAAGCCAGAATAAGGGCGGGCGCAATGGCATCGCACAAATGGGTAAAACTGATCTTATGCTTACGGGTATAGAACCAGATGGCAACGGCCGCGCAAATAAGGCCGCCATAAAAGGTAAGCCCGCTGAACGACAATAACGCCTCAATAGGGTTTGTTTTAAAATCCTGCCAGTTCTCGAGGTTATGGAAGATCTTGGCGCCCAGAAAGCCGAACAGGGCTGCATAGATCACCAGGTCCCCTACCCGGTCGTGCGGCCAAATGCGGATGGTGCGTTCTTCAGGCTTATCGAGTTTTTGTTTGTGCTTTTCCCACCATTTCAAACCGGCAAACAAAATGCCCAGGCCTATACCAACAGGCCAGTTCCCTTCTGAAGAGAAAATGAATTGCTGGGGATCGGCCGCTTCGCTGCCTGCTATGAACAAACCGATGATCTTATAGCCTAACAAAAAGCCCAGGAGGAAATTCAACAGCAATTCCCCGGCACTGGCCCCTTTTCCTACGTTCATTTTCACTTCCTGAAACGATAACAAACCTGCTCTTTCCTTGCGTTTTAATTCCAGCGTTAAAATATAGGCCGCCGCTAAAAATGAGAGGGCTACAAAAAAACCGAAGGAATTGATAAAACGAAGTCCGTTCCAGTTAACACCAAATAGATCCTTAAAAGCGTAATATAGGTTTGGATACATGTATCAGGAATAGTTTTACTTCCAATTAGTTAATAAAGGTGCAATGATAAGAAAACAAACGAAGATTCTTGAAATGGATTGCCCTTATAAATGTGGATATTTATGAAATACAGCCCCTGAAAATGAATTAAAAAACCCTCTCAGGAATGAGAGGGTTCATCACTATGAACAAAGCTGAATTAATCAGCTAAGAAATTTTAACAATATTCTTCAAATGCTGCTATCAAATTGTGGGCGATCAGCTGAGCCGGACGGCCTTCGATCATATGTCTTTCGATAAAATGAACCAGCTGGCCATCTTTAAACAGGGCAATAGCCGGGGAAGATGGCGGATAAGGCAGCAAATGCTCGCGCAACTTCTTTACTGCATCAATATCGTAACCTGCGAAACTGGTAGCTAAATGATCTGGCTTTTTGGGCGAATTGGTTACAGCCATTAATACACCGGGACGTGCAGAACCAGCCGAGCAACCACATACCGAATTGATCATCACCAGTGTTGTGCCTTTTGAATTCAGTTGATTATCAACCTCATCGGGAGTCAACAGCTCCTGAAACCCATTGTCTGTCAACTCCTCCTTCATGGGGAGTACTATTTCTGTTGGATACATTTTCTGTTTTTTAATTGAAACGCAAAACTACGTAAAAAGTTTATTTGTACCCTAAACAGGAATTTATGTCATGCGAAAACGGTTTCGACTGTAATTATGTCGCATGCTGTTCGCTTCTTTCTGTCAAATATGACCGGTTTTTGGCCCTTTTTTGCAATGGTACACTGTTTGAAAAATGATTAGGCGTACGTCAAATTTTAAAAAACAATAAAAATTATAATTATGACAGTTAGACTGCACCATCCCGCTCGTAAATCATTCGATTCTGTAGTTGATGATTTCTTTAATTCTATTCCCGGTTTATGGAATGATGGCTACAGCGGCATTAACCTGGCGCCTGTAAATATTTCTGAAACTGCAGGTGGTTTCAACCTGGAAGTAAGCGTTCCCGGTATCAATAAAGAAGATATCAAAGTGAATGTTGAAAAGGGTTTACTGACCATCAGCTACGATAAGAAGGAAGAAAGCAAACCGGAAGAGTCAAAGACCATTCGCCGCGAATTCAGCCATCGTAGCTTTAAACGCAGCTTTACAGTAGCCGATGAGGTAAATGCTGATGCTATACAGGCTAAATATGAAAACGGTATTTTAAAGCTGTTCCTGCCTAAAAAAGAACAGGTTAAAGACAGCCCCAAACAGGTTGTAGTTCAATAATAAGTAAAAGAAATATTAAATTTTTAGTTTCATAAGCAGTTGGTTTTGGTTTAGAAGGCCATCCACCGGTTGGTGGATGGTTTTTTTATATGTTTTGTCCTAACTTCGGCCCCCATGAGAGAACTTACCTCCTGTATCCGAAAGACGTTGGGATTGTTCGTACTATGTATATTTTCTGGCCTATGGTCTTTAGCTCAGGACCTGAAGCCGGCAGATAGTACTTTTCACGGCCGTAAACATCTGGACACATTTCCATTTGTTGTTGATTCGGCCGAGATCGCCCTTCGTATCAAGAATCTAAACCCGTATTTTTCCCTACACGTTGATTCTTCGCTGGCCTATAAGCTGGAGATCAACAAAGACCAGTCGAGATATTACTGGTTCCTGCGTAACCCGCCGGTTGGCTTGCGCATTAACAAGGACAATGGTTTACTGACCTTCAAGGCCGAGAAAAACTATTTCCTTTCGGGCAAGCTGAAATATGATTATCAGTATAAAGTAAGTGTGGGCGTACAGAACCTCGAAAAGCCCGATGACCACGTTGATACCTCTTTTTATATCACCTTCTATAATACCGATATCATTCAATCGAAAGTAAAACCAACGGTTGGTGGCACGCTCACTATCGATGAAGGTGATACGGTTGCTTTCAAGGTACTATGCGAAAATGGTAATTTCCCTATAGAGACCATTACCTATTTTGCCAATATGCCTTTGAAGGGGGCTACGCTGGTAAAAAAATGTGATGATGATTTTATCTGGTCGCCCCAGTTCGATTTTGTAAAAGAATCTGATCCGGGTAAGGAACGGGTAGTGATCCTGAGTTTTGTGGGCGCCACCCGGTTTATGGTGCGCGATACCGCCCAGGTGAAGATCGTGGTGAAGGACGCATTGAATTATCCGTTGACGGTTGAGGATTTTAAACTCACAGTGAACGTCATTAACAGCTACGTTTTGCGGTTGAAGTATACCTTCCTGCAGCTCGACAGAGGGGTTAAAAAAACAAAATCGACCCGTACTACTTTCGATATCACCGGTTCTACCACCGCGTTAACCGGTAGTATTCTGGCTTCTTCTTCGGCCTCCAGTGATCAAAATATAGGTAAGATAATGCCAAGTGTTGGCGTATCGCTGGTGCCGGTGAAAGAGGCCATTGCGCCGCAAAAAGTTACCGAGCAGAACCAGGCGGCACAGATACGTACGGCCATTAAACGGCTTGAATATATGGTGAGCGATAATGCGCTGGTTGGTGAACGCGATCCGGATATTGCCCGTAAAACCGCCAAACTGAAAGAGGAATTAAAACAAATGCAGGTTCAGCTGGTTGATATTCCCGTTGAGATAACCAGCGATATGAGTGAAAAGGAATTGAATCAGTACTTCAATAGTCCGAAAGTGAATAAGAAATATCGCATCAAAAGATAGTGCGGTACGAACTAATAAAAGAAAAAGGGCTGGTGTTTATCATCAGCCCTTTTTCTTTGTTATTTAGTGTCACAATCTTTTCGCCTGGTATCAATCAGGTACTGGATCTTCCACCCATCGTCCAGTTTTACTAACTGAAAAGAATTAACGCCGCAATGGTGAAATTTGCCTTTGTAGTAGAACTGATAGGGCGCCCAAACCATGGCGAGCGGACCATCGATGCGAATGGCGCCAAATTCAATGCGCTCATCGGCCTGCCCTGGTTTTTGATCGCCGATAAATTTGACGAAATCGCCAAACTTATCCATTTTTATATATACCTGTTTCTTTTTATTGGTGGCAATGGTCTGTAATATCGGCGAATCAGTAAATGCCGATTTCAGCACCGTGGTATCGGCGTTCTTCATGCCTTCAAACAACCGGTTAACGGTTGCTTTTACCGAATCTTCCTCCGTTGTTGTTTGCGCCTGCGTTGTACAGGCTATGGCTACAGCTACGGTTAATAAAGTCGCAAATCGTTTCATGTGGTAAATTGTCTCGTCGCTTAACTAATACCCTAAGATCTTCAGCATACTTTGAGCAGTTTGCTCTTTTGCATACACCCAGTCGACCAATTTACCATTTTTATCGTGCCCAACAATAACGTGTTTGGGTGATGGAATAAGACAGTGCTTGATACCGCCGTAACCACTGATCTGGTCCTGGTAAGCGCCGGTATGGAAAAATCCTACATACAGCGGTTCGCCATTGTTGATCTTGGGCAGAAACACCTCATTGATGTGTTCTTCCGAGTCGTAATAGTCGTGGCTGTCGCAGGTGATACCGCCCAGCACCACACGCTGGTATTCCTGGTCCCATTTGTTTACGGGCAGCATAAGGAACTTCTCCCCTATGCCCCAGGTATCGGGTAAGGTGGTGATGAATGAAGAATCGATCATGTACCAGATCTCACGGTCGTTCTGCACTTTTTGCCCTATCACGCTGTAAATATGGGCCATGCTCTCCCCTACGGTATAGCTGCCGAACTCGGTGAAGATGTGCGGCATGGGCACATTGTTCTTTTTGCAGGCTTTTTTAATGTTTCCTACAATTTCATTGATCATGAACTGGTAGTCGTATTCGAAACCCAGTGAGTGTTTAATGGGGAATCCGCCGCCGATATTGATTGAATCCAGCTCGGGGCAGATCTTTTTCAACTGGCAATACAGGTTAATGACCTTGTTGAGCTCACTCCAGTAATAGATATCATCCTTGATACCTTTATTGAGGAAAATGTGCAGCATCTTTAGCTGAAAGCGGTCTTCATTGCCTTCGATCTTGTCAACATAAAACTCCAGTACGTCCCTGGCCCTGAAACCCAGGCGGGATGTATAGAACGGGAAGGTTGGTTCTTCTTCGGCGGCTACGCGTATGCCGAGTTTGAAAGGACCTTTAACCGACTTTTTATAATGCTGCAGTTCTTCCCTGTTATCGAGGATGGGGATCACGTTCTTGAATCCGGTATTCAGCAAATTGGCTATACGGCTGGTATAGGTTTTTTGCTTGTAGCCGTTACAAATGATGAACGTGTCCTTGGTGATCTTTTTGCGATCATACAGCTTTTTAATGATCTCGATATCGTAGGCGTAGGACGTTTCGAGGTGAATATCGTGCTTCAGGGCTTCTTCTACCACAAACGAAAAGTGGGAGCTTTTTGTGCAGTAGCAATAATTGTATTCGCCTTCATACTTATGCTTTTTGATGGCATTGGCGAACATCTTTTTTGCCTTTTTGATCTGCATGCCGATCTTGGGCAGGTAGGTGAGCTTCATGGGCGTGCCGTGCTTGGCAATAAGCGCTTTGAGATCGAGCCCGTTAAAATGCAGATAGCTGTCTTTTACATCGAACCCTTCCTGGGGAAAGTTAAAGGTCTGGTGCACCAGGTCGGTGTACGAGTTGTTCATGAACTGGTTCAGGTTGCTGATGGTGGTGAATTTTAATGGTCAGAAAAAGTTGTACCCAAACTGTAAAAAAATTATTGCAAAAGTAATCGTTTGAACAATTTATCAAATAAAAAAACATGCCCTTATTAAAATTGTCAATATTATGTTGATACCCCGGCCCGCTGCCGGAGGCAATTCACGATGGGCAGAACAGGCGTTTTGCGTTCCTGTTAATTAATTGTTACCACAAAAAAGAAGCCCTCCGGTTTATCGGAGGGCCTCAATATATTGATGCTCGTAAGCTTATTTTACAGAAGCGATCAGGTTCTTGAAAGTTTCAGGCTCATTCATGGCCAGATCAGCCAGGATCTTACGATCGAGACCAATACCTTTCCCGTTCAACTTGTGGATGAACTGAGAATAAGTTAAACCTTCGGCACGTACGGCGGCGTTGATACGGGCGATCCACAGCGAGCGGTACTCTCTTTTCTTCAGTTTGCGGCCTACATATTTATATTGCAGACCTTTTTCCATTACGTTTTTCGCAACGGTGTATACGTTTTTACGTTTGCCATAGTAACCTTTGGCGGCTTTCAGGATCCTTTTGCGGCGTGCACGGGATGCTACGGCATTTACTGAACGTGGCATATCTTAAAAATTTGAAAAGTTGATAATTGATTAAAAGGGAAATTTACTTCAGTCTCAGTAAGCGCTTTACGAAGTCAACGTTGCTTTTGTGCACAACGCCATCTTTGTTGAGGGCCCGTTTACGGCGATTAGACTTTTTAGTAAGAATGTGACGTTTGAAGGATTTCTGATGCGTGATCTTGCCGGTGCCAGTTACTTTAAATCTTTTTTTGGCACTGGAGTTTGTTTTAACCTTAGGCATAGTTAAAGACCTTTTGCTGTGATACCCTGCTGGCGCTCCCGAACTGACGGGAAACTTTTTGGGCCTTGTGGGCAATGTTTGTTTTATGGGTTATAGCCAATAAAACGTAAAATGGAGCGCAAAGGTAGGGAAAATATAAATACAGAAGAAGAAATATGTGAGAATCCTAAATTCGGTATAAGTTTTTGATTATCAATGATCTTATTGGATTTTATTTGACATGTTTTTTATCAGGATCTCTTTTGTTGTGGTATAAGGAGGTGATGATAATCAATTTCTTTCTTTCATCAATCAGGTAAATGAGATAGAATGGATATTTTTTTAATACGATTTCCCGTAAATTATTAT
This sequence comes from Niastella vici, assembly GCF_002077945.1. Taxonomy (GTDB): domain Bacteria; phylum Bacteroidota; class Bacteroidia; order Chitinophagales; family Chitinophagaceae; genus Niastella; species Niastella vici. Next base: position 79,041 of record NZ_LVYD01000050.1, on the reverse strand, counting down.
AGCTTTTTTTATAACGATGAGGATTGGCGCATACAGCGGTGATGGCTTCATCAACTGCCATCACAAAATTATCAGCAGCTTTTATACTTCGTTCAATGTACCAGGAATAGGCAGCTTCGTATTCACTGGCAGCAACCGGATCAAACCGGCACTTGTACTTCATTTAACCTGCTTTTGCCTAATAGCCCTGATCCTTTTCTTCATTTCAGTTGCACTAACTGTTTTTCCTCCATTTAGATAGTATTCCACTCTCTTGTCAAGTTCGGCTTTAAATTCATCGGAATATTCCACTTCAGATTGCTCAATTTCATTTTCAAAAAGGGTATATATAGCCTTTACCTTTTTTTCTTCAATGGAATCAATGAATTTATGAAGCTTTTGCCGTAGTGCTACAGTAGTCATATTCATAGCGTTTGAAACAAATTTAAGTAAAATAGGTAATTTTTTCAGTACCCGGTTACCTGCTCCTTACTTCCCCACCCTTATACAGCGCTTTTAAACAAAAAAAAGCACCCCTCCTTGCGGAAGAATGCTTTTAAAGCTCAATCTATAACTTACCCTAGGCCTCTTTCTTCTTTTGCTTGCCTTTGGGCGAAATGATCATCAGCATGCGCTTGCCTTCCAGCTTGGGCAACCCTTCGGGCTGACCTACTTCTGCCAGGCGCTCAGCGAATTTTAACAATACCAGCTCACCCCGTTCTTTGAACATGATGGCGCGGCCTTTAAACTGCACGTATGCTTTTACTTTATTGCCTTCTTTTAAAAAGCTTTCAGCATGACGGGCCTTAAAATCAAAGTCGTGATCATCTGTACCAGGCGTAAAACGGATCTCTTTTACCTCAGCCGTTTTACTCTTCGACTTCATCTCTTTTTCCTTCTTCTTCTTCTCGTACAGGAATTTATTATAATCGATGATCTTACAAACGGGTGGGTCTGCCTGCGGTGAAATTTCAACCAGGTCAAGCTGTTGCTCCTGCGCCATTTTCATGGCTTCCTGGATTGAATAAACGCCTACTTCTACATTATCGCCTACCAAACGTACCTGCGGTACGCGTATCATGTTGTTGGTGCGATGTTCCTGCTGTTGTTCCTTTCTGAATCGGGGATTGAAATTACCTCTCGGTTGTCGCGGTGGAAATGCCATTTAAATCTTTTAATTAAACAATTTTTTTAGTTGGTAACCAGGCTACTAAACTGAGCTACCGGTTTTGAATGTTGATTTTGTTTTCGAAATATATGTTACGGATACTAAAAAACAAAGTTTCCCGTCCTAAGTTATGAAATCTATGTGAACTCGCAACTACATAATTATTCTTATTCTCCTCTGCGTTCTTTGATCTCAGCCTTAGCTTCACTAATGAACTCATCAACCCCTTTTGTACCTACATCGCCCTTACCCTGCCGGCGGATCGCCACTTTATTCTCATTCATCTCTTTTTCGCCAACTACCAGCATATAAGGCACTTTCATGAGCTCGGTATCGCGTATCTTTTTGCCTATTTTTTCGTTCCGGTCATCCACTTCTCCACGAATATCTGCATTTTTCAGCGATTCCAAAACACTATTTGCATATGGCAGGAACTTGTCACTGATAGGCAGGATCTTTACCTGAACCGGCGCCAGCCATAACGGGAACTTGCCTGCATAGTGTTCCAGCAAAAAGCCAATGAACCGCTCATGGGTTCCAAGTGGTGCCCGGTGAATGATCAACGGGGTTTCGGCACTATTCTCCTTATTAGTGTATTCCAGTTTGAACCGGCGGCCCTGGGCAAAGTCTACCTGGTTGGTAGCCAGGGTGAACTCCCTGCCTATCACACTCCAGATCTGCACATCGATCTTGGGTCCATAAAACGCCGCTTCATCCTGTATCTCCACGTAAGGGATATTCGATTCTATCAATACCTGGCGAACCATTTCCTCGGTCTCTTTCCACAATTCAGGTTCATTAACATACTTCTGACCAAGTTTGCTCGGTTCGTGCAACGACAGCCGCATCACATATTTTTCAACACCGAATATTTTAAAGTATTTCTGGTACATTTCATTTACCGCCCTGAACTCATCGGCAAACTGTTCGCGGGTGCAATAGATATGCGCATCATTCATGTGTAAACAACGCACACGCATCAGTCCAAACAGTTCTCCGCTTTGTTCGTAACGGTAACAGGTACCATACTCCGCCAGGCGCAAAGGCAACTCCTTATAGCTTCTGGGCTCAGCACCGAATATTTTGTGGTGGTGCGGGCAGTTCATGGCTTTCAGGTAGTACTTCTGCCCTTCCAGTTCCATGGCCGGGAACATACTGTCCTGGTAATACGGCAGGTGCCCGCTGGTGAGGTACATGCTTTCCTTGGCAATATGGGGCGTTACCACCCTTTTATAGCCAGCTGCCTGCTCGGTTTCCTTGGCCAGCTTTTCCAACTCTTCAATAATGATGGTGCCATTGGGCATCCATAAAGGCAGGCCAGGACCCACATCATCATCCATGGTGAAAATACCCAGTTCCTTACCCAGCTTGCGGTGATCGCGTTTCTTTGCTTCCTCAAGCAGGGTCAGGTATTCGTCCAGGTCTTTCTGGGAAGGAAAGGTTACCCCATAAACACGGGTAAGCTGCTTATTGTTTGAATCGCCTTTCCAGTAAGCGCCGGCGATGGTGGTCAACTTGATAGCTTTGATGGGCGCTGTAGACGGTATATGCGGCCCGCGGCACAGATCGGTAAAATTCCCCTGGCTATAGAAAGTGATCGATCCGTCGGTCAAATTACCGAGCAGATCGAGTTTATATTCATCCCCTTTTTCGCTGAAATATTTAATGGCGTCACCTTTCGACATTTCTTTGCGCACATAGCTGTTGTTCTGTTTGGCCAGCTCATTCATTTTTTTCTCCAATATGGCCAGGTCTTCCTCGGTGAGCTTGCGGTCGCCCAGGTCCATATCATAATAAAAACCCTGTGGGTTATCAATGGCGGGACCAACCCAGAATTTCACCCCGGGATACAGGCTTTCAACCGCTTCAGCCATCAGGTGCGCAGAGGAATGCCAGAAGGTTAATTTACCGTCCTTATCGTCCCAGGTCAGTAAATTAAGGGTAGCATCGGTGTTAATGGGGCGCGTGGCATCCCATACCTCACCATTTACTTTTGCGGCCAATACTTTTCGAGCCAATCCTTCGCTGATCGACTTTGCTATTTCCAAACCAGTGGTTCCTTCTTTGTACTCCCGTACATTTCCATCCGGGAAAGTAATTTTAATCATTTTGTCACTACCTTTTTTTGTGGCCGGTTATACAAAGGGTGCTTTCAAAACCCCTGTATTGCCGGAAGAACGGCAAATTTAACGAACAATTTGCAGACCACCATTTACGATATGTGTCGTAAAAAACTAATTATTAAGTAAATTGCCGGTTGATGCAGTTGGTTCCGGGGGGATGAACACGATGGAACCAGGTAAAATCAGTTTTTTTAATAAGATGAAACGTGCCTGACAATATTTTCATTATGCATTCAACTTAAATGAAAATTCTGGCAGGGTAAGTTCCATCGGGCCAAAGAAAAATTATTATTTTCTGATGAAATCAGCTTTACTATTTCTGTTTTTGGGCCTCGGGTTATGTGTACAGGCGCAGGACCTCACCGGCATCTGGCGTGGAAGTTTCAAAAGGACCCCGGTTGGCGCAAACGGCCGTATGCTGGACCTGCTTGGTGGCGACGACCGTTATAAATTTGAGGTACAGGTAGATCAGAATAGTAAAAACTTCAAGGGTGTTACCTACTCCTATCTCAGCACCGTGTTTTATGGTAAGGCTACCTGTATGGGTACAGTGAACCCCGATACCAAACTGGTACGGCTCGAAGAACTGAAAATTGTGGAAGTGCGCATGGCCGGTGGCAGCGATGCCTGCGTAATGACGCTGAATTTGAAATATACCAAAGAAAATGATGAAGAATTTCTGGAGGGCACATACAGCAGTTTCAATACCCGGGATTCAACCAATTGTGGTAAAGGAACTGTTTTCTTGCGTAAGGTGACCACTTCCGACTTTTACGAAGAACCATTCCTGGTAAAGCGGGAGAAGGAAAAACAGGCAGAGAAAAAGCCCGAGGTCACTAAAATAAAACCGATACAACCGGATACTGCCCAAAAACAAAAAGCGATTGTAAAAACAACGCCTAAGACCACCCCTAAAACAACCACCCCCGTTACCAAAAAAACGGTGACCGCTACACCAAAAACAACCGAAAAGAATACGGTTGTCAAAACGCCTGAAACAAAACCCAGCGTAAAAATTATACCTGTTGATACCGCTAAAGAAGTGATCAAGGCGCCGCCGTTTACTAATATTCCCACGCCCAAACAGCTGGCCAGTCGCGATAATGAACTTGTAAAAACCATTATTACCGCAGCTACGGAAATTGAGATCGATATTTACGACAATGGTACCGTTGATAATGACACCATTTCGGTATACCTCGATAAAAAGCTGGTGATGTCGAAAAAACGGCTTACCGAAAAAGCCCTCACCCTCAAAATAAACCTCGATGAAACGGCAAACTATCACGAGTTGGTGATGGTGGCCGAGAACCTGGGTGAAATTCCACCCAATACCTCCCTCATGGTGGTGAAAGCGGGCAAACAGCAGTATGAAGTTCGTATTACCTCTACTGAACAAAAGAACGCTGTTGTGGTATTTAAATACCAGAAGTAAGAAGTATGAAGTAAGAAGATAATGAATTTACAAGTTGACGAGTAATGGAGAGGCTAAGAATTTCGGGCCTTTCTTACCTCCTACGTCCTACTTCTTGCTTCGACATTCTTCCTATCTCTTACTTCAGCCTTTACACAAACGGTACCAACCAATGTGACTTTTGTTGCTAAATTCCCTTAAAATTCATTCATGCGTTTCCTGCTGTTGCCGGTGTTGCTGGGATTCACTTTTATTGCCCACGCCCAATTGCTTACGGGTATTTGGGGTGGCATCAGAACGCAACATGCGGGTGGCTGTTTTCCCGAATATACAACCGAGCTGCATATTATTTATATGCAAAACAACTCCTTCCTGGGAAACGTTTACAGCTACGATAACGACCGCTACACCAAAATAAATTTTACCGGCAAATACAACCCGCTCACCAAACGCATGGTCATCATCGAAAACGCCGTGTTGCAATACAATGTGCCCGATAGTTGTGTACCCTGTATAAAGACCTATGAGCTTACCTTTTCAAAGAACGGCCAGGCCGATATGCTGCAGGGCGAATGGCGCGGACATGAAATGGGCAATAACCACGATTGCCAGCCCGGCAGGATCTCCCTCTCCCGCCTCACCAAATCAATTTTTCCCGTTGATGTTTACCAGAACGATACCCTGGCCAAATTGCAGAAAGATCTGAAATTGGAGCGCCGCGAAAAAGACCTGGTGAAGACCATCGCCATTGATACTTCCTTTATAAAAATTGAGCTGTACGATAATGCAGAGATCGATGATGATACCGTAACCGTTTTCCTGAACAACACCCTGCTGCTATATAAAAAACGGCTCACGGGCAAACCGCTGGTGCTCGATGTTAATATTTTTCCCAATACCGATTATGAGGTCATGATGTATGCCGATAACCTGGGCCGCATTCCGCCCAATACCTCATTAATGGTGATAACAGCCGGCCGAAAACGTTATCAGCTGCACCTGTCGTCGAGCGAACAAAAAAGTGCCGTGGTGAAGTTCCGGTATGAACCGCCCGATAAAAAGCCCTAAGCTAAAATTTGAAATTCCAGGTAACGGCGGGAATGATCGGGAACAGCGAAACCTGTTGCGCTTCTATGGTGAGCGAGCCGTCGTAGGGGCTACCATTCTGACTGAAGTAAACGAAATATGGGTTCAGCCTGCTGTACACATTATAGATACTGAATACCCAGCTTTGCTGCCATCTTTGATTGGGCTTTGTGTGGGGGGTAAGCGTGGCTGAAAGATCCATGCGATGATAAGGGGCCAGCCGGTATTGATTGATCTTGCTGTATTCCTGCGTAAGTATTCCGCCAATTACATAAAAGCGCTCGGGCAAAGAAACCGCATTGCCGCTTCCATAAACAAATACCCCCGACAGCTTCCATTTTTTGTTCAACTGGTAGGTGCCAACTACTGAAAGATCGTGCCGCCGGTCGTATTTCGAGGGATATTTTTTGCCATCATTCAGCGTATCGAACTGCCGCCAGCTCCACGAAAGCGTATAACCGATCCAGCCGGTAAATTTGCCCCTGGTTTTATTTATAAATAATTCCGTTCCATAGCTCCAGCCTTTACCAAATACAAAATCTTCTTCCGGATCTTTTAACGACGGCGTATAACCCTCGCGGTATTCGATCTGGTTGTCCATCTTTTTGTAATACACTTCAACCGAAGTCTCCAGCATATTGTTGTTGAAATTTCTGAACAGTCCGGCAGCATACTGCCAGCTCAGTTGCGGCTTTACGCGGTAGGTACTGGGCACCCACAGGTCGGTGGGCAAGGTAGAACCGGCATTGCTTACCAAATGAATGTATTGAATATTGCGGGTGATGGCTGCTTTCAGCGAGGTTTGGTCATTGAGGGCATAGCGAATGGTGAACCGCGGTTCAAACCCATCATAACTTTTTACGGTTTTGTTCCGGCCAAAAGAAACGCTATCGGTTTTATTACCCGAAATGTCCTTTGAAAATATTTTATACGGACCCATTTGTATAAAACGGCTGTATCGCAAGCCGGCGTTCACTTTTATCCGTTGGCTTATTTCCCAGTCATCCTGCAGGTATATGCCTATTTCGCCGGCATATTTTTTCATGGTGTTATCGGGGTAAAACTGGTTATCGCCCTGGTTGCCGCTCAGCACATTGGGCGTGAACGTATGATAGGTATACGACCCGCCGAAGCGCAATTTGTGCTGCGGCGAGGCATAAAAATCAAGATCGGTTTTGGCGCTCCAGTCGTGAATGCCGGATGATAATTTGATATTGAAATCGTTTTGCGTGGCGCCAAAGGAAAATGCATAGTCATTATATACCAGGGTGGTATTGGCAAATAATTTCCGGTTGAACACATGGTTCCAGCGCAGGGTGGCCGTTGAATTGCCCCAGGGAATATCGGCTTTGAACGCCCGGCGCGAGTTGCGATACGTGAACACATCCCGGCCAAAATACCCGCTCAGGTAAAGGCGGTCCTTATCAGAAAAAATATAATTCACCTTGGCGTTAAAATCATAGAAGTAATAGCCCGAGCCGTAAAAATCGCTGTTTTTTGAAATAAACGGCTTTGTCAGCAGGTCGATATAGGTGCGGCGGCCCGAAACAATAAACGAAGATTTATTCTTTTTAATAGGTCCCTGTATCGATAACCGGGAAGCAATGGCCCCTATTCCACCCTCGGCTTCAAACTTATTGAGGTTGCCTTCCTTCATGGCAACATCCAACACCGATGAAAGCCGTCCGCCATATTGGGCCGACATGCCGCCTTTCACCAGCGAAATATTTTTGATGGCGTCTGAATTAAAGATGGAGAAAAAACCGAACAGGTGGCCGGTATTGTATACGATGGCATCATCGAGCAGGATCAGGTTTTGATCGGGGCCCCCACCCCGTACATACAAACCGGTATTGCCTTCCCCGGCATTACGCACGCCGGGCAACAATTGCAGGGTCTTCAGCAGATCGGTTTCACCCAACAGTACCGGCACTGATTTTACCTGGTTTATCGACAGGTCGATCTTCCCCATTTGGGCAGTGGTCACATTTTCGTCGCGCCGCCGCCGCGCTGCTGCAACAATAACTTCCTGTAAAACGGGTTTGGTTATTAAAAAGAAATTCTGTTCAATATTTCTGTCGAGGTCAATGACCAGCTCAAGCGCCTGGTACCCGGTGAAAGTAATATACACAGGATAAGTGCCGCGGGGTAAGGTGATGGAGAAAAAACCGAACTGGTTACTGGCAATGCTTTTACCATGCCCGTTAACCGAAACCGTAGCCCCAATAAGCGTTTCGCCCGAGAGGGAATCTTTGATGTATCCACTCAACGTGAATTTTTCCTGGGCGTTTACGCACAGGACACAACACACACCAAATACTATCGCAAGGAATCTCATCATTGGGCAGCAATTTCCATTTTCGTGAACAGGAAGACTACCGGTATCATCAGGCCGCTACTTCGAATAATCGAGTGAATCCTCTACAGATCCGCAATTCATCATTTGACTACCGAAGTAGGGATTTTTGATCTCCCGTTCATAACTGATCCAGTAGGCGCCTTTTTGGTCAAAAGCCATGGGGCAATATTCCCAGTATAACTTTTGACTGCTGTACCGCACTGTACGGGCAAGGCTCCAAATGGCATCGGCTATTATTGCAAATTCATTCCGTTTATTTTTCAGATCTTTTTCTGCTGCCAGGGCCTGTGCCGAACCGGTTATGGTGCTGGTAAAGGTTTGGGCAGTTTCTTTTATTACACCGGTACTGTCGCCCTTGATCTCATTCACCTTCAGGCTATCGACGGCTGCCTTCAAAGAAAGGGCGGCTGCTGATGCTTTTGCGGTATCACTGGCTACCAGGGCATCTTTCAGCGAATTGTATGCATTGAGTAATTGGGTGAACGACTGCTTAAAAACATCGGTATTTTGAGAGATCGATAAGGGCTGTTGTTTGGTTTCTTCGGCAGCTTTATCATTCAGTTTACCGTCACTGTTGCAAAAAAAGGGCCGGGCAACCAAAATAATAGCAGCAACAATAATAACTACGATTACAATTTTTTTCATCCTTTTACAATTTACGTGTTACGGATCCGGGGTGGCAGACATCCCTACCGAAATAATCTTGCCGAAATTTTCCCTGAAGGGCACTTTAGGGTGTTTTTATATTCCAAAGATAAAAGAATAACCTTACATTACTGGCTCATATACAGGTGTTTTGGTATAAATTGAGGCCAGTTTTTTTTCTCACTGTCAACTTTTGCCAATCCCTTCCTTTACCCCCCGATTTGTACTACTTTTGCAGATCATTTTGATGTAAACTTATGCTGGCAGGATTAACGAACGTAACTTTTGAGTTTGGAGCCCGTGCAATTGTAGAAGATGCCACCTGGCATATTCAACCCAATGAACGAATTGGATTAATTGGCTATAATGGGACCGGAAAATCGACTTTATTGAAATTATTGGTGGGCCAGTACCAGCCCTCGGCTGGTACGGTTGAACGCAGCCGCGGTACATCCATTGGCTATTTACACCAGGACCTCCTGAGTTTTGATACCCACGATTCTATTTTGCAGGTGGCGCTGGGGGCCTTTGAACGGGTGCTGCAACTGGAAAAGGAGATCGAGGAACTGGGTAAAGAACTGGAAAACTCCCACAACAGCGGCATGAGCGATGCCGAACAGGAAGTACTATTGCATAAATATTCCGACAAATTACACGAGCTCGAAACGCTGGGCGGTTATAATATCCATCACAAAACAGAAGAAGTATTGCAGGGCCTCGGTTTTTCCAATGCAGATCTGCAACGCCCCTACCGCGAATTCAGTGGCGGCTGGCGTATGCGGGTGCTGCTGGCAAAAATGATCCTGCAGGCACCCGACCTGTTGTTGCTCGATGAGCCTACCAACCACCTTGACCTGCCCTCTATTGAATGGCTCGAAAAATACCTGATCCATTACCAGGGTTCGGTGGTGATCGTGAGTCACGATAAATATTTCCTCGACCGTATGGTAACCAAAATTGTAGAGGTTTACCAGCGGCAACTGCATGTTTACAGTGGCAATTACTCCTATTACGAAGTGGAGAAAGTACAACGGGTAGAGCTGCAGCAACGTGCGTTCGAGAACCAGCAGGATTATATTCGTCAGCAGGAACGTTTTATTGAACGGTTCAAGGCAAAAGCCAGTAAAGCGGCTGCCGCCCAAAGCGCCATGAAGCGCCTTGAAAGGCTCGACCGTATTGAAGATGTGGCCATTGAACGGCCCAACATCCGCATCAACTTCCAGGTTGATAAAACACCTGGTAAAGTACTGTGCGAATTAAAACATATAACCAAGAAGTTTGGCGATAACACCATTGTAGAAGATACAGGGGCCGAAATAAACCGCGGCGATAAGATCGCCCTCATTGGCGCCAACGGTAAAGGAAAATCGACCCTGCTGCGCATTATTGCCGGCGCCGAATCGTATACCGGTGATCGCAAATGGGGCCACAATGTGGAAGAAAGCTTTTACGCCCAGCACCAGCTCGAAGCGCTGGATGTGAACAATACCCTCCTCGATGAAATGAAATCGGCTGGCAGTCAGAAAACCGAACAGGAACTGCGTACCCTGCTCGGCTGTTTTTTATTTGGCGGCGATGATATCGATAAAAAGATCAAAGTACTGAGCGGAGGCGAAAAAGCCAGGGTGGCATTGGCCAAGACCATCATCAGCAAAGCTAATTTCCTGATGCTCGATGAGCCTACCAACCACCTGGATATTCATTCCGTAGAGTTATTGATAGAAGCATTGAACAAATACGAAGGCAGCCTGATACTGGTAAGCCACGACCGCTATTTTGTTTCGAAAGTGGCCAATACCATTTGGGAGATCGATAACCACAAGATCAAAACCTTTGACGGCGGATACGAAGAATGGGGAGAATGGAAAGAACGGCAAAAGGCGAGAACCGATGGGGAGAAGGCGGAAAACGGAAGCAGGAAGGCTGAAGCCAAAAACCAGAAGCCGGAAGAAGAAGTAAAGAAGGCAGAGGTGGTAAAAAAGCCGGAACCGGTGGTAGAAAGCAAACCACCCGTACCCGAGTTCAAACCCCAGGGACCTATCAATAAAGAGCTGAAGAAGGAATTGCAGAAACAACAACGGCTGTTTCAGCAACTGGAAGAAAACATTGCGAAGCTGAACCAGCAGAAAACAACCCTCGAAGCGCAGCTGACGGCGCCCGATACTTATGCCGACCGGAACAAGTTCGTGCAAACAGAAACGGATTATAAAAAAGTGAGTGATGAATTGCTGCGGTTGAACAAACAATACGAAGAAGTGTTTGAGAAAATAATGGAGCTGGAGTCGAAATCATGAAGTAGGAAGAAGGAGGTAAGAAGTAAGAAGAGTTTGAATACCAAGCCTCGCTATTTGTTTTGAGTCTCAAATATCGGGAACTTCTTACATCCTACTCATCCCCCCTTAAAAAACCATCCCATGAATATCACTATCCGTAAAGGCACTGAAGCCGATTACCCGGCGATCGTTGAGCTTATTCATCAATTCGCACTTTTTCAAAAAACACCGGAAAGGGTAACAAATTCTGTAGAACAAATGAAAGCCGACAACAATTTGTTCCAGTGTTTTGTTGCTGTAGATGAAAAGAACAAAATCGTTGGTTATGCGGCCTTTTTCTTCGCTTATTTCTCCTGGACAGGCAAAGCGCTGTATCTCGACGATCTGTATGTGGTTGAATCGGCCCGCGGGCAGGCCATCGGTACCCGGTTGTTACAAACGGTTATCGACCATGCCGGGGCAACAAAATGCGTAAAAGTTCGCTGGCAGGTTTCCAACTGGAATAAGCCGGCCATTGCATTCTATAGAAAAATGGGCGCCCTGATTGATGATGTTGAAATGAATTGCCTTTTTGAATTGCATTGAGATTTGTGATTTTGAGATGTAGAGACCTTGTGATTTGAAATCCCAAAATCCCGAAATCGAAAAATCTCTAAATCCATCGGATTTTAGAAGATTTAAGATTTTGCCAACAAATTTCAGGAACTTATCAGCTATTTTGACAGGATTTTCCCAACGTGCAACATTTCGCCCATTCCCGAAATCAATTGTGGGGGTAACAGATGGTAGTAATCAAATTGTACAAACCGGCTTTGGTTTGGTTGTTTTTACTGGTTCAAACGGCTATGGCGCAGCCACCGGCCCATCGCCCCAAGATAGGGTTAACGCTCAGTGGCGGCGGCGCCAAAGGACTGGCGCATATCGGCATCCTGAAAGCTATTGACAGCGCCGGACTGAACGTTGATTATATAACCGGTACCAGTATGGGCAGTATCATTGGCAGTTTGTATGCCATTGGTTATTCGGCCGACAGTATCGAAAAAATTACCCGCTCCATCGACTGGGACCTGCTGCTGAGCAACCAGAGCTCCCTGCGCAGCATTTTCCTGGAAGAAAAAGATGAGTATTCAAAGTATGTGGTAGAACTGCCCTGGCAAAAAAACAAATTCCGCCTGCCCAGCGGGTTGCTGCAGGGGCAGGAACTCTGGCTCAAATTCTCTGAATTGTATTTCCCGGTACATCAGCAAAAAGATTTTTCCCGGTTCAGCATTCCATTCCGTTGCATAGGTACCGATGTGGGCAATGGCGAAGCCATTGTAATGAAGGAAGGAGAAATAGTCTCGGCTATCCGCTCCAGTATGGCCATTCCCTCGGTATTTACAGCAGTTGATTTTAACGGCAAGCGCATGGTCGATGGCGGTATTGTACGCAATTTTCCCGTACGCGACGTAAAAGAAATGGGCGCCGATATTGTCATTGGCAGTAATGTGGCCAGCGGACTGTTACCTTCTGAAAGAGTACGCAATGCCTTGCAGATCTTATTGCAGATCGCATTTTTCAGGGAAGCTGAAGATGCCAAAACCGAAGTGCCCCAATGCGATATTTATATTCCATTTAAAATGGAAAGATTCAATATGGGCAGTTTTGGCGATGGGAACGCCATTTTAGACACAGGGATCGAGGTAGGACGGAAATTATATCCCCGCTTTAAAAAACTGGCCGATTCGCTGAATGCCCTGTATGGTCCTGATACGCTAAAAATAAACCGGTTGCCACTTGTAAGCTCGGCCATCATTTCATCGTATGAAGTAAACGGTGTCGACAGAACTTCGAAAGAATTCTTTGTACACACCATGGACCTGGAATTGAACAAATCCTATACGGCAAAGAACCTGTCGAACATGGTGCGCCAGGCGTATGGTACGCGGTATTACAGCCGCATCATCTATTCCCTGGTTCCGCAACCCGATGGCACCAGCAAGATCGTGTTCGACGTAACCGAAAACCCGTTCACCTTTGCCAAACTCGGCATTCATTATAACCGGTTTACCGGTATAGGTGTTATTGTTAATCTTACTGCCCGAAATTTTTTCATCACTAATTCCCGCAGCCTGGTCACTGTCAATATCGGGGAAAGTTTCCGCATCAGGGGCGAACACCTGCAATACCTGGGGCGGTTAAAAAATTTCGCGTTGGTGGCCGAAACCCAGTTCGACCGGTTTGATGTGAACACCTACGATCAATACAAACAGGACGGATTATATAAACAAAACTTTTTCAAATTTGGCGAACGCTTTCAGTTTTCGCCCTCCCGCAGTTTTTCTACTGGAATTGGTCACCGGTTCGAATGGGTGCATTACACCCCGAAGATCTCAAAAGGAATAGAATTAAAAGGAAGCAACAGTTTCAATACTGTGTATGGGTTTGTTGCGTATAATTCGCTCGACCGGGCCATATTACCCAAAAAAGGAGTAAAAGTGTACGGGGAGGCCGGCCATGTTTTTGAGCAACATCCCAAACTCAATTTTCTGTCAAATGGGGAGCCCCTCTCCGATCCTGACTCAACTAAGTTCAGCACCTATCCCTATTTACGCACCTCACTCGATGTGGAAAGTTATATCCCGTTTGGCCGCCGCGCTACCTTGTTGCTGAATGGCCAGGGTGGTATCAATTTCAATTATAAACGAAATGTGCTGAATGAGTTTGTGATCGGCGGGTTAACCAAATTGTATCGCAACCAGATCACCTTTGCCGGTTTGCAGGAAGGCACCCTGTATACGCCTGCTGTGGCCATGCTTCAGGGCGGGCTTCGGGTAATGTTATTTCCCAATAACTACGTTACGGGTAAGGCCAACGTACTGTTCACTAATTTTATCACCCGGAGCGACTTCTTTCAAAACCCCGATTTTTTGTCGGGTTACTCGTTGACCTATACCTATAACTTTGCCCTGGGCCCGCTTGAAATGAGCACCATGTATTGCGATCAAACAAAAAAATTACAGTGGTATATTAACCTGGGCATTCCTTTCTGATAAAACGGTCTATTCTCCATTTCCTTCATGCGCCTTTATAAAATCGCTTACCAGGTAACTGATGAGCTTACCCGTGGTATCGTTAGTACGGCCGTCGGTAAGGCGGGTAGCGCCTTCACAAATATGTAAATAGGCAACCTGGCTTTCGCGGGCTGCCAGCGTTACATACTGGCGGGCATGCAAGGGCGAAATGCCTGAGGGCGTCATGGCGCTTGACAACGTATTTTCAATACAATCCATATCCAGCTCAATACCGGTATAATTTTCTTCGGTGAAGTTGGTGGCATGCGCTACGGCCTGAATGAAATTCCTTTTCTCGAGAATGAAAATATCTTCATACGTAATGAAATCAAGGAAGGGATTGTTCACGATATCGAGCCAAACGTTTTGCGGCAGGTAATTTTCATGCAGTCCTACCACACAATATTTCTGCAGGTACCCGTCTTCTTCAGCATACCTGAACCCGTTGCCGCTGTGCCGCCCTTCAGATGGTCTGAAATCGGAATGGGCATCGAGGTTGATACAATTTATTTGGGCCAGGGGCAGAATACCGGCTTTGTGCAGGCCCTTGGCCGCACCTTTTATCAGCGGGTAGGCGTTGTTGTGGCCACCGCCAATAGCAATAGGTATTTTGCCCATTGTGGTAATGATCCTGGTGAGTTCTTCCACTTCATCATCGATGGTGATAACCGCATGCCGGTAAGCATCCACTTTTTCTTCATAGCTGTAGGCATTCTGTTCAATCAGCGCACTGGCGTCGCTGAAGTTAAACTGACCCAGTAACAGCAGTTCTTCTCCGTTCAAAAAATCATTGCTTTGCAGGTTTAAAAAAGCCGACAGAAAGGGCAACCAGGCCGAATCGGCCCCGCCGGTGCCATGGTTGGCGCGAATACCAATGTCTTCCGGAATTCCAAACACTACATACTTTGCCGGCGATTGTTGTAAAGCCGTTTCCCAGGCGGTTTTGTCGGGCAGCACCTGCACACTTTCTCCTAATTTGGTTTCAAAACGCCGGATCCTGGTAAGGTTCAATACATCGTGCTTATTGTAGAACTTGAAATTTTTCATACAGATAGTCAATAGTTTAAGATGTAATTATACTGATTCTTTTATATCCGTTTCTGATCGCCCGTTCCGCCCCGGGTCCCGCCTATTGCGGGATTTCCGCGGCCTGATAAAATCAAGCGGATGATTGCGAAAATATTTCCAAAGGATGCGTAAAAAACCAGGGTAATCCTTCAGGCGAATACCCCTTGACCGTACTGCTACAATAAAGGCCAGTGAAAAGCTCACCAGGAAATTAAAAAAACCGATGCCCAGCACACCCACCACCACATTGGCCAGGTACCTGTAATTGAGATGCGCCCACCCTACTCCATACACCCCTAAGGAAGTGTTGGCTGCCGAAATGGTAATGTGCCTGATATCGAAAGGTATACCAAATATTTTACCCAGGATGCCGGCCGTACCCAGAAAAATACCTAAAGCAATATTACCGGCCAGGCTGCCCCCATTTTTGTTTACATAATTGGCTATTTTCTGCAACCGGTTTGGTGGAAGCGACAGGCGCAGCACCGGGTGCTCGGTGAGCCTTTTGCCAATGCGCCCATAATTTATTTTGTTTTGTACATACCCGGCTATAATACCGCTTAAAAAAAGAAAGAACCCGGTATTGCAGGCGTACAGCAGGGAAAGGCTGTAACCCGGGTGCTGATCCTGCAATAACTGAGCAGCCTTTTCGCCTTGCACCAGCGGGTGGCCAATAGCCAGGTCGTACAACCACGCCAGCAGGTAAGTGACGGGAAACACCACAATGAGGTTGCCGATAAAAGACGCGATCTGGCTGCGGCTTACTTCCGATACGGTTACGGCCAGGTTATATAAGTTAGGCGGTTCATCGCTTTTACGCGCGTCTAACGAACTGGCGACAGCGCTGGCGGTGAAGGCCGGTTGTTTGGTGGCAAGGGTAGCCTTTGTTTCTTCAATGGCTACAAAACCCAGACTGTAATTGATGCTGTATACAAAACCGCTCCAGAAGGGCGCCAGGTGCAGCAATGTCAACAGGTTTTTAAAAATGGCTACAAAACAAATGATAAGGCCGCCCCACATGGCGCTGCCGATCATCTGAAAATATTCAAGCGGTGTGGAGGTAATGTATTTGCTGCCTTTCTTTCCCTTGTGCTCGGCTATCTGGTAAGCCAGGTAGCCGGTAGTTTGTGACAGGAATTCCCTGATACTGTTCTTCCTGTTCTCATTGCGAACCACAACAATGAACAGGTTGGCGAACCTTGCCAGGTTGATCTTTTCATCGGCATCGGCAATATCGAGCAGCAGGCTCATGCGGTTCAGTTTCTGTTCAATCTGGAACAGGATAAATGTTTGCGACAGGCTGGCGCCTTTTTCGGCCGTTTCGTTGCGAATATGTTGAACCAGTTCGAAACAATGGGCCAGCACCTCGCCTAATGCAGCCGTCAATTCGCGCACTGCCTCCCTGGTTTTATTTTGGCGCAGCACTAATTCTTTTATCTGGTACACCAGGTGTTGCTGCACCGCAAAAGGATTATTGGGTGGCTGCCATTGGGCAGGTATATTATGCGTGATCTCGTTTTCCCAGCCCAACTGCGCTACGCGGGCGCTCAATATTTGTAAGGAAAGAATGGCCTGTTTAACGATCACCGGTTCATTACCCGAAAAAGAAAGTCCGATGAGCTGAAATAAATGCATCCATTTTTCGCGGCCCAGCTGTTCAACCCACTCATAATCGGTATGCCTGAAAAAGATGCGGTTCAGTAAGTATAAAAAATCGTTGGGGTCCTGTGCGGCGGGTAATAATTTATGTTTTAACCGGGCGTACAGTTCGCGGCCCGCGCCCCGCGAAACAGTAATGCCGCTTTCAGTAAGCATGGGCACCAGGTTGCTGTTGATGAGCTGGGCCATGATGGCAATGCGCAGGTTGTTCAGCACCGATGGCTGCTGGTTTATAAACTGCAGGGTTTCTGCAAATTTCTTATTGGCATTTTCAAATTCTGATAAACGCGGCCTGATCATACCCACAAAAGCAACCAGGTAGTCGAGGGCCTCTTCCCGGTCCTTGATTGAAACGGTGCGGCCTTTGTTGAGGAACTCCTTAACCAGGTTCACTTTTTTCTTTCTTCTTATCATAGGCGCTCTCCTCCTATAATCACCTGTTCAATAAGGTTTGAACCAAAAGCATATGGCAAATACGCTAACGATGGTACAGGTTTGGTAATAATTAAATTCGCTTTTTTGCCTACTGAAATACTTCCCAGTTGATCGGCGCATTCCATTGCCCAGGCGCCGTTGAGCGTGGCGGCATTGATGGCTTCTTCGGGTAACATTTTCATTTGTATACAACTCATATTCACCACCAGGTTCATATTGCCGCTGGGCGATGAACCGGGATTGAAATCGGAAGCCAGGGCAATAGCGCAACCCGCATCGATAAGCGCGCGGGCCGGCTGAAAGGGCATGCGTAAAAAGAAAGCCGCTGTTGGTAACAGGGTGCCGATCGTTGAGGAGCCCGCCAGTGTTTTGATGGCGCCCTCATCCATGGTCTCCAGGTGATCAACGCTGACAGCGCCCAGGGCCACACCGGTTTGTACGCCGCCCGATAAATTGAGTTGATTGGCATGGATCTTTGGTTTCAACCCATATTGCATCCCCGCTTTACAGATCATTTCGGTTTCGGCCGGTGAAAAGAAACCCGTTTCGCAAAACACATCAATATAATCGGCCAGTTGTTCACGGCCTATCACTGGCAGCATTTCATTTATGATGAGATCAATATATGCGGCATGATCGTCTTTGTATTCAACCGGATACGTATGTGCGCCCAGGAAAGTGGCTTTGATGGTAACCTTTGCGCTGCCGCGCAACTTTTTTATTACCCGCAGCATTTTTAACTCGCCCGGTACTGTTAAGCCATAGCCGCTTTTTATTTCAATAGCGCCGGTTCCCAACCGCATTAATTCATCCAGGCGTTTCCAGGCCAGGTTGAACAGTTCATCTTCTGTAACCTCATTTAGTTTACGGGCCGAATTAAGGATGCCGCCGCCCCGCGCTGCGATCTCGGCATAGCTAAGCCCTTTTAACTTATCAATGAATTCATTTTCGCGGCTGGCAGCAAATACGAGGTGGGTATGGCTATCGCACCAGGTTGGCAATACCAGTTTGCCAGTGGCGTCAATTATTTCAGTTGGAACCGCCTCATTCGCCGATGCCAGTTGTTCCATGGTGCCATACGAAACGATAGTGTCATCTTCTATCAATAAATATGCGTTGCTTATACACGGGAGTTGAGCCAGTTCTTTTCCCCGCAACACCTGCCATTGTTCCCGTACATTAACTAGCTGTTTGATATTGGTGATTAATATTGCGGCCATAGAGTGAAGATAGGGTAATTTGAAAAGCGGGGAATCAATAATCGATGAGGATTTTTCAGCAGCGTCATAATTAAAAAGTCCGGAAGAAGATACCGCCTTACAGTATTGCTTCCGGACTTCCCGTCGGACAAAGTTTTTAAGTTCCCGCGCGCCCTGAGCGTAGTTGAAGGATTATGTACCTGCGTATTGTTTATTGATCACGGGTAACATTAACTTTTTCAATAATTGCAACACTTTTTGTTGCGAAAAAACGGTGTATTGCGCAGCCGTTGGACCATTGCTCACTTTTATACTGTAGGCCCGTTCAGCCAGTGCTTTGAACATATCTTCATCGGTTGTATCGTCGCCTATGCATAGTACAAAATCGGGTTGCAGGTCATTTACTATTCTCATTGCCATAATGCCTTTATCAAAACCCGACATCCGTACTTCTACTACTTTGTTACCATCTACCACCTGTAACATGGTATTCTGTAACAGTTGCGTAAGGTTATTGATCAATTCGCGTGACCGGGTAAAACCCAGGTCGGGATGCGTATTGCGATAATGCCAGGCCAGCGTATTTGTTTTTTCTTCAATAAAAGAACCTACGCAATGGGTTACAAACAGCTGCATAATGGGCCTTATCTCATTCTTCCATTGATCGGGGATCGATACGGCCTGTTGCCATTGCTCGCCTTTGTTCTTGAAGCTGGCGCCATGTTCTGCTACCAGCATCAATGGCAGATCGCCCAGCCATTTTTCCAGTGAATCGGCCTCGCGCCCACTGATGATCACTACATTGTTCTTTGGGTCTTGTGATAAGCCCGTCAATATGGCCCGCAATTCTTCATTGGGTTTTGCATCTGCCGGCATGCGGGCGTATGGTACCAGTGTGCCGTCATAGTCTAACAGCAGGCAACGGGTTCTGGATATCTGGTAATGCAAATGAATTTGTGAACCGGTTTTTTCGTCCAGCACTTTTACCTGTTGTTTTTGCTGTTCTGCCTTAACATTCGATAGCTGATCGAGGAAATCGCTTACCCATTTAATTACATCGTAATCAGATAACCGCTGCTGCATTAAGGTTATGCGATGCTGCTGTTCTTCCTGGGGCATGGTCAGTGCCCGGTGAATGGCTTTGGATACTTCAATGATGTCTGTTGGGTTCACCAGCAGGGCTTCATTGAGCTCGTTGGCAGCGCCGGCCAGTTCGCTTAGGATCAAAACGCCTCTCTTTCCTGAACTACTGGCAACATATTCTTTGGCTACCAGGTTCATACCATCGCGTAATGGTGTTATCAACGCGGCGTCGGCTGCTTTGTATAAAGCGGCCAGTTCGGTGAACGGAAGATGGGTGTACCGGTATATGATCGGCTGCCAGGTAATGGTTGATATTTTACCATTAATGGTGCCTATCTTTTGTTCTATTTGTTGTTTACGTTCGGTATAGGCCTGAATGTCGTCGCGTGAAGGTACAATGTTCAAGATGAAAACCACTTTCTCGCGCCATTCGGGATATTGCTCCAGGAAATGATCAAACGCATTCAGCCGGTCCATCAGGCCTTTTGTATAATCGAGCCGGTCAACCGAAAAGATGATCTTCCTGCCTTCAAAATTGTTTTTTATTTCCCGGTAATAGGCCTTTGTTTCAGGATCATCGCAGGCCTTATTGAATTTTTTATAGTCGATGCTGATGGGGAACAGGTCGGCCTTTATAAGCCGGTCCTGGTATTGAATATTATGGAAATTGCTATCAACACCAAGGATCATTTTTACCGATTGTAAAAAGTGTTGTGCATAATCGTGAGTATGGAAGCCAATTAAATCGCTGCCCAATACGCCCTTTAATAAAGAGGATTTACATTCGGTTGGCAGGGTCCTGAACAACTCGTAGGAAGGGAATGGAATATGTAAAAAGAAACCGACGGTAATATCGGGTCTTTCAGTGCGCAACATTTCGGGCAACAGCATCAGTTGATAATCGTGTATCCAGATGGTGTCGTCGGGTTGCAACACCGGTATCAGTTTATCGGCAAAAGCGCGGTTCACTTTTACATAAGCATCATAATAGTGCGCCTGGTATTCGACCAAATTTGGAAAATAATGGAACAGGGGCCACAATACCGAATTGGAAAACCCATTATAATAATCTTTGTAAACGAGTTTGTTAACGAATAAGGGAATAATTTGAAAGTCGCGGCCCGATAATTTTTCAGCGACAACAGTCCATTCATTTTGGGGAAAATCTGCCACACCTGCCCACAACTTTTCCGTAAAGCCCCTGTTTTTTGAACTATCGCTTTCGATATAACTTTTTATTGCAGACACCAGTCCCCCTGAACTTTGCCGAAGCGTAAGTTGATCTCCTTCATGGTCAATAGAAAAAGGTAGCCTGTTAGATATAATAATCAATCGTCCCATAAAATAAACAGTAAACCAATGATTAATAGGCCTTATCAGGTACATTGGCACCCAAGGCGTTCCTTTTGCTGGTTTGTTATGAATGAAATTATAATGCCAATAGAGGGAGATTGTTTAAGATATGGGGGGAATTAATGAGATTGTAATTGTGGCTTAATGCGGTATTAAAAATCAATTGCTGATTTCGGGATTTAGAGATTTTGGGATTTATGGAATTGGCGGTAGTCTATCCCGAAATCGCGAAATCTCAAAATCAGAAATAAAAAAAGGAGACCAGCGTTCTGCTGATCTCCCTTTATTGTTGTATGTTCTTTAACCTATTGCCTTATTTAAAATTCAGTTTCATCCGCTGGCGGTAGAGTTCTCTAACTACTCCGCGTTGGTTGTAAGGATTGGTAACAAGGAAAAACAGGTACAGGGGTTCAGCCATCTCTGCAACTTTTACTGTTTTTTCTTTCACCGGGAAAAACACTTGCTCAATGGTTCTGGTGGCAGTGACCGTATTGGCATCCACTGTTTTAATGTCTCTGTCGAACCGGTATTCATTGGTGGCTTTATTATAGTACCAGAAAGCCCAGTTGTCAGAATTGATAACAACCTGTTTGTTTGGGTTGAAGTTATCTTCCTTAGCAATTTTGTAGGGAATGTCTTGCAGGTCGGGTAAAGAGGCTTTGTCGCCAATCTTGTAAATGGCGTCGGTAACATCGGCGTAAACAAAAACGCCATCATACGCATTAACGTCGAATGTGAATTCAACGGTAAAAGGGGCTTTCTTTAAATCATACTCACCGTTAACGGGATTTACGGGAGCTCCGTTCTGAACGATCTTCAGACCAACTTTGGCCTGAGAAAATGCTGTGCTGGCTACTAAGGCAAAAAAGAACAAGGCGATGGTTGTTTTCATATTTCGGATTTTTCATACATGTTTATCTTCTCCTCTGCTACAACGTACAGAATTACGAAGATATTTTGTCATAGTATAAATACCATTTTTTTCCTATCAGTTGGGTGGTATCGCCGACAAAATAAAAAATTATTTTTATCTGTGAAACCGTTTTTTTAAATCAAGATCAAATTTTAATGAAGTTTCTTTTGCTACGTCATATCCCGCGTCGGCATGTCGTATAACTCCCATACCCGGATCGTTTCTTAAAACCCGCGCCAGGCGAAGCGCTGCTTCGTTGGTTCCATCTGCAACGATCACCATTCCTGCATGAATGCTGTAGCCCATTCCTACCCCACCCCCATGATGCAAACTTACCCAGCTGGCGCCGCCTGCAGTATTTACCAATGCATTCAGTATGGGCCAGTCGGCCACTGCATCGCTGCCATCGAGCATGCTTTCTGTTTCGCGATTGGGCGATGCCACTGAGCCGGTATCCAAATGATCGCGGCCAATGACAATGGGCGCTTTTACCTTTCCGGTCCTTACCAGTTCATTGAACGCAAGTCCCGCTTTTTCCCGTTCTCCCTGCCCCAGCCAGCAAATGCGCGCCGGCAATCCCTGAAAGGCAATTTTTTCTTTGGCCAGTTTGAGCCAGCGTTGCAAAGAATTATTTTCGGGGAACATGTTGCCAATGACTTCATCTGTTACTGCAATATCGTTTGGGTCGCCGCTTAATGCCGCCCAGCGGAAGGGACCTTTGCCTTCACAGAACAGCGGACGAATATAAGCCGGAACAAAACCCGGGAAATCAAAAGCGTTTGTCAAACCTTTTTCCTGCGCCCTTGCACGGATATTATTTCCATAATCAAACGTGATAGCACCTTTTTGTTGTAATTCTAACATTAATTCTACGTGCCTGTACATGGAGTTGTACGCATAATTAATATACTGATCCGGATTTTGTTCACGTAATATCTTAGCCTGTTCATATGAAATTTCATGCGGCCAGTAACCGATCAGCGGATCATGTGCCGATGTTTGATCGGTTAAGGTATCGGGAACAATATTTCTTTCAACCAAACGTTGTAACAAATGAACTGCATTGCATAATACCCCAATAGAAAGTATTTCCCCTTTTTCTTTTGCTTCCAACGCCCGGTCAATCGCTGCATCAATATTTGTCATTTTAACATCGAGGTATTTTGTTTCGATGCGTTTGTCTATTCTCCACTCTTCCACTTCTGCGATCAACGCCACGCCTTCATTCATGGTGATGGCCATTGGTTGGGCGCCACCCATGCCACCTAAACCGGCTGTAACATTCAGCGTGCCTTTGAGCGAACCGCCAAAATGTTTACTGGCAGCCGCTGCATAAGTTTCATACGTGCCCTGTACAATACCCTGGCTGCCGATATAGATCCATGAACCGGCGGTCATTTGTCCGTACATCATCAATCCTTTTCTTTCCAGTTCATCAAAATGTTGCCAGGTGGCCCATTTAGGAACCAGTTGTGAATTGGAGATGAGTACGCGGGGGGCATTAACATGGGTTTGTAATATGCCAACCGGTTTGCCGCTTTGTATCAACAGGGTTTCATTATCGTTAAGGTCTTTTAGCGATTGAATGATCATATCAAGCGCTTCAAAATTGCGGGCTGCTTTTCCGCGTCCGCCGTATACGATGAGGTCATCGGGCCGTTCTGCCACGGCGGGATCAAGGTTGTTAAGCAGCATGCGCAGGGCCGCTTCCTGTATCCAGCCTTTACAATTCAATTGTGATCCCGTTGGGGTTTTGTATTTTTTTATGTCGTATTGTGAAGTGGTCATACGTTTTATTTAAAAGTTACCAATTTCTTTAATTCTACACCCCAAACCCCTCATAACCCTCATTTAAATTGATCTTTTTCAATTTCGCAAATCCATTACAATGCTCCACAAACGAAAAATCACTGATGAGGCGTTTGATCTTATCAATATCGTCAGCAAATATTCTGTCTTCTTCTGCAAAGCTTACAAACTCCCGCACATAATCATGGGCCGATTCTAACAGCTCGGTGCTTTTCAATGGCCGTCTGAATTCAATGGCCTGACACGCACTCAATAATTCAATGGCTAAAATATATTCCAGGTTATCGATCACCTGGTTCAGCTTGCGGCCGCTGATGCTGCCCATGCTTACATGATCTTCCTGCCCCAGTGAAGTGGGAATACTGTCGGCACTTGCCGGAAAACACAATGTTTTGTTTTCTGTTACCAATGCGGCCGTGGTATACTGGGGTATCATAAAACCGCTGTTCAACCCTACATTTTTCATCAGCAATAACGGTAAGCCCCACTTGCCTTCGAGCAACAGATAGGTGCGGCGGTCAGAGATATTACCGGCTTCGGCGGCAGCAATACAGGCATAATCGAGTGGCAATGCCAGCGGTTGCCCATGAAAATTACCACCGCTGATGGTGTCATCGGCGCTTAAGATGATGGGATTATCTGTTACGGAATTCAATTCAATTTCGGTGAGTTGTTTCAAATGCAGCCAGGCATTGCGGCTGGCGCCATGTACCTGGGGCATGCAACGTAAACTGTATGGGTCCTGCACGCGGCCGCAATCAACATGGCTTTGCATAATATCGCTCTGGTGTAACAACAAACGCAGCCGTTGTGCTACCAGCTCATTGCCGGCAAAGGGCCGCAGCTTATGCAGTCGTTCATCAAACGGCGCCTTGGTGCCGGTAAGCGCTTCGAGGCTCATGGCGCCAATGATATCGGCTGCCTCGAGGCAATAATGCAGGCGTTGCACGGCCTTTACAGCAAAGGATAAAATGAATTGGGTGCCGTTGATGAGCGCCAACCCTTCCTTGGGGCCCAGTTGTATAGGAGCCAGGCCAAATTGCTGTAGTATTTCAGTTGACCTATAGCGCACCCCTTTATAAAAAACTTCGCCCAACCCTATCAATGGTAAACACAAATGCGCCAGTGGCGCCAGGTCGCCCGAGGCGCCCACACTTCCTTTTTCGGGTACAACGGGAATTACATTCTGTTCAATATGCCATAAAATTCGTTGCAGCGTGGTGAGCTGGGCACCTGAATAACCGCGGGCCAGGGCATGCACTTTGGTAATGAGCATGAGTTTCGCAATTTCAACTCCAATGGGCTCGCCCACACCTACGCTATGGCTTTGCAATATCTTATGTTGCAAAATGCGGGTATCTTCTTCCGAAACTGGTTTATTGGCCAGCACCCCAAAACCGGTATTAATGCCATACACGGTTTTATTATGCTCAACAATTTCCTGAACATGCTGCTGGCTTTTTTGAATGTTGGCAATGGCCGCATGGTTCAGCACGCCTTTTGTTTTGCCGCTGGCGATGGCCAGGGCGGTCCCAATCGTTAAATGGTCTATACCGTAATAAAACTCCTGTTGCATATGTATTACTTATGGTGCAAAATGGTTTGCACCCGGTTAAAAACTGATTCGTTTTGTAATCCCTGCTCTATTTCCTCAATGGCGGTTAAAATGGTTTTGCTGTGCCGGCCTTCATTGGCCAGCGCTTCCATGGCCTGTTGCAGGGCATCCCATACCGGCTGCACCTGTTGTTGTAATTTTTTGCCTTTGGTGGTAAATGCCACTACTTTTTTGCGGGCATCATCATCGGCCGTGGTGGTTTTGGTAAGTCCTTTCTGTTGCAGACTGCTTACCAGCTGGCTCACTGCCGAATGGGAAATGCCCAGTTCTTCTGAAATGTCTTTTATGGAAACCGTTTCCTGGCGCGACAAAATATAGAACACCGGGAACCAGGCCGCATCGAACGATAACTCATGCTCTGCATAGATCTTGTTCACATCGGCCAGGAAAGCCTCGCTCAGTCGCCGCAAGCGGCTCCCGAATACAAGAAAACCGAGGGATTGGTAAAAGCTCATAAATTATATAAGTACTTATACAAATGTACAATAACCGGTAATAATTCAAAATTTAAATCAGGCGGGTGCTAATCGGTCAGGCGCTAATACAATTTTGTTGTAATTTCCGGGCTTCATCACATACAGGTATTTATCAATCTTTAATGTGTTTGAAGTAAGCAGAAACAATATCTTTAGAGCGAGATCCAGTCGGTTCCTGAAAAAAATATAACCTGCAAATATGAAAGCAGCATTGCGTGTTCAACTTTCTGTAATGATGTTCCTGGAGTTTTTTATCTGGGGTTCGTGGTATACTTCCATTGGCGTATATATGAGTAACCACGATATGGCCAATTTAACCCACTGGCCATATACGGCGAACCCGATTGCTGCTATTATTGCGCCGTTCTTTGTTGGGTTAATAGCCGACCGCTTTTTTGCTACCCAAAAGGTATTGGGCACCCTGCATATTTTAGGTGCGGTGTTTATGTTCCTTACGCCTTCTGCCACCGGAAATCCCGTGGTATTTATCTTATTGCTGCTGGCTTATAATTTATGCTACATGCCAACGATGAGCCTGGCCAACACCATTTGTTTTCATAAAATGAACGACCAGGAAAAAGAGTTTCCCCTGATCCGTGTTTTTGGCACCATCGGTTGGATCGTTGCCGGCATCATCATCAGTTTTGTATTGAGCCGCTTTGTTACAAATAATTTGAAGCCCGAAGAAACTTCGCTGCCGTTGTATATGACGGCAACCGCAAGTTTGCTGTTGGGCATTTATAGTTTCTTTTTACCCAATACCCCACCCCCTGCCGCCGGTAGAAAGATCTCGGCCAGCAGTATCATTGGGGTCGATGCATTTAAACAACTGGCCAGTCCATCTTTCTTTATTTTCCTCATCAGCTCATTCCTGATCTGTATTCCGCTGGCTGCTTATTATAACTTTACACAGATCTTCCTCGAGGGCGCGCAGTTTAAAAATATTGCGGCTACGCAAACCGTTGGACAAATTTCTGAAACCCTGTTCATGGTGCTGATGCCTTTCTTTTTTATTCGGCTGGGTGTAAAATGGATGCTGGCTGCCGGTATGCTGGCCTGGGTATTACGCTATGCATTGTTTGCCCTTGGCGCGCCCGACCAGGTAAGCTGGATGATATTGACCGGTATTGCGCTACATGGTATTTGCTACGATTTTTTCTTTGTGACCGGACAGATCTACGTTGATAAAAAAGCCAATCCCCTCATCAGGGCGCAGGCGCAGGGCCTCATTGTATTTGTCACTTATGGCGTGGGTATGCTCGTAGGAGCACAAACAGCCGGCATGGCTTACAATAAATTCCTCGGTTCGGCCAAAGCGCTTACTTTGCCCCAATGGCAAAGCTTCTGGTGGTTGCCAGCCGGCTTTGCCGCTGTAATCCTGCTGTTCTTTATCGTGACGTTTAAAGAAAAAAAAGCGAATAAGGAACTTGAAAATGCATTTCAATAGGCAACGAGGTATCGGGGCGAAGCCGGAAAATACCAGCGGGTTTCGAATAAAGAACTCGAAAATTCTTTTCAATAGTGAATTCCGAAAATACCCGCGGGTTTCGAACAAAAGAACTTCGAACTAAAAACTAATAAACTAACAAACTTATTTCTATGGCACGTATTGCAATGCTGGGCTCGGGCTTTATAGGCCGGTTTTATGCCGATTCCCTACAAGGGTACAGAAGCCGTGATAAGATCGTAAGCGTTTATTCGCGCCGCACTGAAAGCGCAAAGCGTTTTGCTGAAGACTACCAGGTTGCGCATTATACCACCAATATGGAAGAAGCCATAGCGCATCCCGATGTAGATATCGTTTGCATATCGCTGCCCAACAACCTGCACGAAGCGGCCGTAATGCTTTGCTGCGTTCACCGCAAAGCCGTAATGACCACCAAACCGCTGGGCCGTACCGGCGAAGAAGCAAAGCGTATGTTGCAGGCCGTTGAACAGGCCGGTATTTTCAATGGCTATCTCGAAGACCTCGTATATACGCCCAAATTCATAAAAGCCCTGGAGAGTGTGAAGAACGGGGCACTGGGCCGCATTTTATGGGCCAAGTCGCGCGAAACCCACCCTGGCCCGCATAGCGACTGGTTCTGGGATATGGAACAGGCCGGCGGCGGTTGCATTCTTGACCTCGGCTGCCATTGCGTTGAAATAACCCGCAGTTATATTGGAAAAGATATAAAACCGGTGGAGGTGATGTGCTGGGCCGATACCCAGGTAAAACCCATTGATGCCGAAGACCACGCCATTGGCCTGGTGAAATATGAGAACGGCGCCATAGGACAGTTTGAAGTAAGCTGGACCTTCCGCGGCGGGCTCGACCTCCGCGATGAAGTAATGGGTTCTGAAGGCACCATCTGGATCAACAGCTTTTTGCGTACCGGTTTCGATATGTTCACCAGCGGCAAGGGGGCCGATTATGTTGCGGAAAAAGCCGAAAGCAATACCGGTTGGTTATTTCCGGTAGGCGATGAGCTCAATGAGCTGGGCTATAACCACATGTTTATGGATATGTTCAATGCCCTGGATGCCGGCAGCGACCCCAAAGAAACCTTTTACGACGGGTATGTGGTGAATTGCATTCTCGACGCCGCTTACCGCTCGGCCAAATCAAAGTTGTGGGAGCCGGTTCAACTCGACATCTGGCGGGGCCGAACCGGGGTTACGAAAGATAGCCACCTCACCGAATACGATGCAGACCATTATCTCGTTAAAGAGGAAGTGACCCATTACGGGGCTAAAAAAGTAATTTTAAAAAATAAAAAAACAGGAAAGATCAGCGAAAAAGTGCTGGAATAACGTGAAGAAATAAACAGCCCCGATTTTTTCGGGGAAAGCACCGATTTCCGCTATTTTTGCGACCTATAACTTCAAACCCACGTTTACGTATATGAAAAGGCAATTTGTAGCAGTGATTTTAATTTTTACGATTGGTCTGTTAGCCAACGCTTTTCAAGCTAATGCACAAAACAAAATAGGTTATATAAGTCTGCAGGACCTCATCGCCGCCATGCCTGAATACAAGAAGGCGGCCGCAGATATGGAAGAATATAAAAAAGCCCTGGTTCAACAAGGCAATGACTATCAGCAGGATTTTATGGTAAAACAGAAAGTGGCCACCAGCAAAGATACCCTTACATGGACTTCTGCTCAGAAGGAAGTTAAGAGAAAAGAGCTGAATGACCTGTATTTGAAATGGACCAATTTCGTTAACCAGGAAGCCCAGCAAATGATGAACCAGCACGAACAGGAGTTGCTGGCGCCCATCCAGGAAAAAGCGGTGACTACCTCTCAGGCAGTGGCCAAAGAGAACGGTTACGCTTATATTCTGCCCAAAGAGCAATTGATCGCGTTCCCCGCTGCCGACGATATTTTACCACTGGTGTTCAAGAAGTTGAATATTACGCCTGCGGCCAAGGAAGCAGCCCCTGCACCCGCCACTGCGCCTAAAGAAGGTGGCAAGCAATAGTGGTGGGCTGTTAAGCACCAGGTTTAAGAACAAATAATAGTATTTTAAAAGCTGAAGTAGGAAGTAAGAAGTAGGAAGTATGAAATCTTCCTGCCTCATGCTTCCTACTTCATTTAGTAGCGAATATAAGCAGGTTGCAAAAAAGGAAGAGGCTCGAAATACGGGTTCTTCGTACTTCTTACCTCTTACATCTTACTTCGTTTTCCTATATTCTGGTGGGTAACAATTTCATGTCAAAACATCCATCAGATTACTTCAACCCCATATCACTAATAATTCCCTGAATTTTCTTATCCAGCTCTCCATGCACCTGAGTTCCATCGAACTCCGCGGCGCTTTTGATGGTGGTATTTACACTGAAATAGAATTTGATCTTTGGTTCCGTTCCGCTTGGGCGGGCCGAGATCTTGCTGCCATCAGATAAAATGAACTGCAATACATTGGAAGCAGGCAATTTAATATCCCATTCCTCACCGGTTTGCAGGTTCTTCCCCTTCTTCAATTCATAATCGAGCAATTGCACCACCGGTGAACCATTGATGGTCATTGGCGGATTATGGCGGTAACCGTCCATCATCTCGGCAATTTCCTTTTGTCCGTTCATCCCTTTCTTGGTGATGGAGATCAGGTGTTCCTTGTAATAACCGTATTGTACATACAGATCGATCAGTTTTTCAAACAGCGACCGGCCCTTGTCTTTTTCATAAGCGGCCATTTCGCACAACAGGGCAACGGCCGAAACGGCGTCTTTGTCGCGCAGCCTGCTACCGATCATTAACCCATAGCTTTCTTCGCCACCCACTGTGTAATTTTCGCTGGCCTCTTTTTCCTTGATGAGTTCGGCGATCCATTTAAAACCTGTGAGCACATTGTAACATTTCACATTGTTATCGGCTGCAATGCGGTCGATCATGTCGGTAGTTACAATGGTCTTGCATACAAAATCATTCTTTTGGGCAATGCCTTTGGCTTTGCGCGCTTCAATGATATAATTGAATGCCAGTACGGCGGTTTGGTTACCATTCATCAACACCCAGTTGCCCTGTTTGTCTTTGATGGCAATACCTACGCGGTCGGCATCGGGATCGGTTCCCAATAAAATATCAGCATCCAGTGCTTTCGCTTTTTTCAACCCAATGCTCATGGCTTCGCTTTCCTCGGGGTTGGGATAAATAACCGTTGGGAAATTGCCATCGGGTTTGGCCTGCTCTTCAACAATGTGCACATTGGTAAAGCCAAAACGTTGCAGTACCTGCGGAACCAGCATAATACCGGTGCCGTGTATAGGCGTATAAACAATTTTAAGATCGTGCTGGCGGGTGATCACTTCGGGATAAACGCTCAGCTCTTTAACCATATCAATATACGCTGCATCGGCCTCTTGGCCAATGAGGGTAATATTGGCTTCGCCCCCACTCCATTTCACTTCATCGACCGAAGCAATTTTCTCTACTTCCTTTATTACGTTTTTGTCGTGTGGCGGAACCAGCTGTCCACCATCATTCCAGTATGCTTTGTAACCGTTATATTCTTTGGGGTTATGCGAAGCGGTACAAACCACACCGCCCTGGCAGCCCAGTTGCCTGATGGTAAAGCTGAGTTCGGGGGTGGGGCGCAATGCTTCAAATAAAAATACTTTGATGCCGTTGGCGGCCATTACATTGGCAGTGATCTCTGCAAACTGGCGGCTGTTGTTACGGCTATCGTGTGCAATAGCAATACGAATAACACCACCGGGATAGGTTGCATTCAGGTAATTGGCAAAACCCTGGGTGGCCATACCCACCGTATATTTGTTTATGCGGTTGGTGCCAATGCCCATAATTCCGCGCAAACCTCCCGTACCAAATTCCAGGTTCCGGTAAAAAGCATCGGCCAGTTCGTTCGGGTTCTCTTTTTCTAGGCGGGCGATCTCCTGTTTGGCGGCATCGTCGTAGTTTCCGTTTTTCCAAACTTGTACGCGCTGCATAATTGCATCATCCATAGTGCTCAATTTGATGTTAGTATTGAAGGTTTGAAGTTATATAATTTTATGATTTAACGACAGGTTTATTAAGGGAACCGTACTTTTGCGCCATCCAATAAAATTCATAGTGGCTTCTACTATTCAAAAAACATACCTCCCCTTTTTCAGAATACCGACCGCCCTGCTGACCCTTATTTGCTTAAATGTTAATGTGAATGCTCAGGTTAGTTCCCGGTTGCCAGTTCCCGGTTACCAGGACTTTAATGCCCGCATACCCGACAGCAATCAGGCTGCTATTGATTTCAGCCCCGGTACCGGGCAACTGGTATCCGGTACCCGGCAACGCGTATGGCTGATCGCGGGCTCGCATCTCGCTGCCTGGGGCGCCTCCTACATCGCTTTAAACAAAGCCTGGTATGCAGGTTATCCCAAAAGCGATTTCCATTTTTTTAATGATAATGGCGAATGGAACCAGATGGATAAATGCGGCCATACCTGGACGGCCTACCAAATGAGCCGCCTCTCGGCCCGGCTATGGAAATGGTCGGGGTTGAACGAGCGTCAAAGCGCCTGGCTGGGTGGAGCCGCCGGACTCGCCTATCAAAGTATTATCGAAATTCAGGATGGTTTCAGCAGTGAATGGGGCTTTAGCTGGGGCGATATGACTGCCAATACCGTGGGCGCTGCCACCTTTGTTGCCCAGCAACTGGGCTGGCACGAACAACGCCTGCAATTTAAACTCAGCTACTGGCCGTATGACTATAATTCGCCTGAACTGGTTACCCGCCGCGATCAGCTTTTTGGTAAAAGCCTGCCCGAGCGAATGCTGAAAGATTATAATTCGCAAACCTACTGGCTCAGCGCCAACGTGCATGCTTTTTTTCCGGGTTCAAACTGGCCGGCCTGGTTAAATATCGCCATTGGGTATAACAGCAACGGAATGCTGGGCGGGTATGAAAATAAATGGACCGATAAACAGGGCAATACCTTCAGCCGCTACGATATTCCCCGCGAGCGCCATTTTTTACTGTCGCCCGATATTGACCTTACCCGTATTAAAACGAACAATAAATTTTTACGCTCGGTATTGTACATAGCCAATATGGTGAAGATACCGGCGCCTGCGATTGCATTAAGTAAGGGAAAATTTAAATTGTATGCTTTGTACTACTAATAAATTTGTGAATTATGGATCAGTTCCCGGTTTGCCCGTTCCCAGATCCCAGGCTTTAAGGTTCAGTATTCCGCCAATAGTTAAGCTGTTTTTGTTTTCAGCCCCGGTAACCGGTACCTGGTAACTGGCAGCCCCGGTAACCTGCACCCTGCAACAGTTACTTTTATCACAAACGTTCCTCTATTCTAAATAAGCGCCTGTAACAGTATCCCCCTCCACTTCAACAAAAATATGCTCCTGTAATGTAGTAGCTACCGAAAGTCCTACATAATCGGTATTAACGGGGTATGTCTTATGGGTGCGTTCAACCAGCGCCAGTGTCTGGATCTTTTTGGGCAAATAGGCCAGAAAGGGTTTTATAGCATACAGGATGGTTCTGCCGCTGTTGGCCACATCATCGATCACAATGATCACTTTATCGGTAAAATCGGTTTCGCCGCTCAGCTTTATATCGTGCGGCGATCTTTTATCGAGGGAAATATCGATATTCCAGATCTTAATATCGCTGTTTATGGAACGTAACAGTTGCTCTATATTACGGGCTATTACACTGCCATTATCACGAATACCGGCGAGAATGATCTCCTTTTCGTCGATATTGTTTTCTACGATCTCATAGGCTATCCGTTGTAATTTCCGGGCTACAGTTTCTTTATCGAGTATATAGTTACGCGCCATGGATTTTTTGGGGTCAAATCTAAATGAAAGTTCTGAGTTTTAGTACTGCCTGCCCGGTTCTTTGTAAAACCATATGGCCTTACATTTGCCAATATTTCACAATAAACCATCACAATATGCTCTCCTACGACCAGATTTTTGAGAACAACCGTAAATGGGTTAGCCAGCAAACAGCGAAAGATGGAAATTTTTTGGCCAAACTGGCGGGCGATCAGCAACCTGAATACCTGTACATTGGTTGCAGCGACAGCCGCGTAACTGCCGAGGAGATCATGGGCGCCGGCCCCGGCCAGGTGTTCGTACATCGTAACATAGCCAACCTGGTAAATAATGTTGACCTCAATGTTATGGCGGTGCTGAACTATGCCGTACGCACCCTGCAGGTAAAACACATTATTGTATGCGGCCATTATAATTGCGGTGGGGTAAAAGCTGCCATGCAACCTGTTGACCTCGGCATCATGAACCCGTGGTTACGTAATATCAGGGATGTTTACCGCCTGCACGAAAAAGAGCTCGACAGCATTGAGGATGCCACCCTGCGGTACAACCGCCTGGTTGAACTAAATGTAGAAGAACAGGCCATCAACGTTATCAAAACTGCAGCAGTACAATTGAACTATAAAGAAAAAGGCTATCCTGTTGTGCACGGGTGGGTGTTCGACCTGCACAATGGTTTGTTGAAAGACCTGCATATCGACTTTGATGGAATACTGAAACGAATACAAAAGATCTATAATCTTACAGGTGAAAGTGGAGGTTAAGGAATATGCGGAGGTAAGAAATTTAGAGATTTCGGGATTTAGAGATTTTGAGATTTATCGGAAAATTTAATCCTATACAAATCCAAAGATCACGAAATCTAAAAATCAGCAATCTCTTCTTACATCCTACTTCTTACTTCGGCTTCTTTTCAATTACCAAATTAGCTATCTTAGTATTATGTCATATATACCACAAATACTCTTCATTATCATTTCTGCTGTGGCCATCTGGTTCTTCAGTAAAAAGATAATGACCATACGCCGTAATATCCTGCTTGGTAAAGATGCCGACTATACCGATCGTACCGGCGATCGCTGGCGCAATGTGTTTTTGCTGGCGTTCGGACAAAAAAAGATGTTTCGCAATCCTTTAGTGGCAACGATGCACTTTTTTATCTATGCCGGTTTCATTATTATTAATCTGGAAGTACTGGAGATCGTTATTGACGGTGTATTTGGTACTCACCGCATTTTTTCAAAGGCCGGCGGTGTTGTATACCCCTATCTGATCGATGCGTTTGAGTTTTTGGCGGTGACCGTGTTGGCGGGCTGTGTTATTTTTTTGATCAGAAGGAATATTGTGAAAGTAAAACGCCTGGCCAGCCCCGACCTGAATGGATGGCCGCGCAGCGACGCTAATTATATCCTCATTACCGAGATCGTGCTGATGACCCTGTTCCTCACCATGAATGCGGCCGATACTGTTTTACAACAACGCGGCTATGGCCATTATGGGGAGAACGTTACCGGTAATTTTTTATTCTCTTCCATGCTGCATCCTTTGCTGGGCGGGTTGAGCAATAGTGCGCTTGTGGGTGTTGAAAGAACCTGCTGGTGGCTGCATATCCTCGGCATTTTTGCTTTTTTGAATTATATCCCTTTCTCCAAACACCTGCATATATTGCTGGCATTTCCCAACGCCTACTATACACGGCTGCAGCCTATGGGCAAAATGAATAACATGCAGTCGATTCAAAATGAGGTACTGTATGCCATGCAGCCCGAACTGGCGCCAACAAATGCTACGCCTCCAGATAAATTTGGCGCCAAAGACGTCACCGATCTCAGCTGGCGTAATTTGCTCGATGCCTTTTCCTGTACC
Source organism: Niastella vici (assembly GCF_002077945.1). Classification (GTDB taxonomy): domain Bacteria; phylum Bacteroidota; class Bacteroidia; order Chitinophagales; family Chitinophagaceae; genus Niastella; species Niastella vici. The sequence continues at coordinate 44,184 of NZ_LVYD01000050.1, read as the reverse complement.
GAATGCGGCCGTTGCAGTGCGGCTTGTCCGGCCACCATTACCGGTAAAAAATTATCGCCCCGCAAGATCATGATGGCTACCCGCGACCGGGCCGAAGATATTGGGAAGAACATAGATCAAAACGGCGAGTTTAAAGACGATGGTAAAACCCTGCTGCACGATTATATTTCAGTAGAAGAGCTGCGCGCCTGTACTACCTGTAACAGTTGTGTGCAGGAATGTCCGGTAAGTATTAGTCCGCTGGAGATCATCCTTGAGCTGCGCCGTTCACTGATCATGGAAGAAAGCAATGCGCCACAGGAGTGGAACGCGATGTTCAGCAACGTAGAAAATAATTTTGCACCCTGGAAGTTCAGTCCCGATGATAGAGACAAGTGGTTGCAGGAAATGGGCTAAGGTTTTAAAATGATATATTTCTCATAATAGGCTTACGAAGTAGGAAGTTAGAAAAAGTATTTCCTACTTCTTACCTCTTACTTCTTATTTCAGTCTCATACATTCACAATTCTTTCAATTAACACTACCTGCCTCTTATAAAACAAAAAGCCCCCCGATGAATCGGGAGGCCACTAAAACAAACACTATTATTATGGGATGAAATGTTGAAAAACTTTCGTTATATTATTGTAGTGTAACGTTAAAGGTGGTATTGCCAATTGTAACCGTGGCTTTGTTATCGCAACCGGTGCTGCCATAATCAAGCGTACGGGTCAGTTTGCCGGCAGGCGTTACTTCCACTTTACCGCTTTCGAACCAGTAACAGCTCATATTACGAACCAGCGCCTGGGTAATGTTAATAGTATAGGCTTCATTTGCTGCATTGGTACCACTGGCAGAACCGGTGATTGAATACGTGTCATCGAGCAGGTTCAATGGTGTGCTGGAACCGGCCACCCATTCGCGATAGCGGGTCGACACCCAGGTAATGGTACCGCCGTTATTGGCTTTCACAATAGAGCCGTTCACTTCAATCTTATATACCAGGTGTTGTGCTGCATTCAACCCCATATTGGTAGTTGTATGCGTTCCTTTGATCTGGTTATCGTTTACATAGTAGCCATCGTAGGTGATGGTTACTACTGTACCTGACTCGCGGTATTTACCGGTCCAGGTGGCGAGTATTTTACCACGGCGGTAACGGTTATCGGCGCACAAACAATTGCTGGTGCCGAAGTTGATCGTTACTGAACGTGTAGTACTTACTGTATCAATGGTTACTGTGGCGCAAGTGCCCAGTATACCTTCCAGCCGGGCTACGTCCTGGTTGGTAGCTTGTCTGAACGTAAAGCTCGTTCCTGCAGCTACTGATGCATCTACCATGGTATTGGCATCGTTGTAATTCGATTCTGCGAGGGAGTTATCCTGCGCAGGCTGCGTATCGGTGTCATCTTTAGCATCCTTTTTACAGGCAATAAATGAAGTGATCAGAAAGCAGGCCATGAGGCCGAGGAGCATGGATTGTTTTTTTTGCATGGGGTATAATTTAAGAGTCCGGTTTCAGACTACTTGCCGGGCATAAGGTTTAAACGTATAAGGGTTTTTTTTGGTGTGTGGGTTGGCAGGAAAATGATTGTTAAGATGTAATGTGTTGATTAGCAATGCTGTTTTTGTGCCTGTAGGATAAAGAAATAGGAAGTATGAAGTAAGAAGTAGGAAGTTAATAAATTGACAGGTTGACGAGTAATGGCGAGGCCAGGAATTTCAGAACTTTCTTACCTCTTATTTCCTACTTCTGCCTTTAATTACACTATGCCTCATTTTTTCTTCCTGACAATCTTTATACTCATAATGATTGCGGTGATCGCAAACACCCCGCCGATGATCCAGCTAATGAGGTCCTGGTGCGCGTTTAAACGGTTTACGATCAATTGTCCGCCAAAAATAAAGACTGCATTGCCCAGAAAGGTGCCGAGGCCAATACCGGCGATATAGGTGTTATAATGATCGTTGCGGGGTAGTAAGAGTTTTTTCGTGAACAGGGCGGAGCTCCAGCCAAACCAGAAGGGGATCTGGGCCGGGTTAATGGCGCTCATGGCCACCCCCAGCCAAAAGCGATGCAACGTATGGGAAAGAATGATGTTCTTTTGCGCATGCGGACTTGCCGCGGCAACAAAATTCGAAACGGCCAGGGCTGCTATGATGAGCACCGTAAACCATTGGAGCCAGCGGAACAACCTGTTTTGCCGCTGTACCCAATCCATGGCCACCAGCGAAATGCGTACATAGATGATCTCAACCAGTAAAGCGCCCAGGGAAAAATACAATGCCGGCCGTACGCCATCACTAACGGAGATCTGCATGGCCGCAACGTTCAGCGTTCCCAATGGCAAAGTTCCTAGGAAACTAATGAACATTCCCGTGATGAAGATTCTTAAGTACAATTTTCTTAATGTTGTTGAATCGTGAAACTTAAAACGGCATTTCGACTTCGCGCAATGCCTTTTTCATCCCTTTGACTTCGCTCAGGGCCCTGAAATCTGAAGCTTCTTCCTCCTCTTTAGGGGCGGGGGTATCTATTCCGTCATCGCCGCCAGCTTCCGGCTCCAATCCTTTGCTTCCCTGAACATGGCAATGCCTTCGCGCAGGCAAAGATACCGGTGGCCTTTTTTATGATTCATGCGGCTGATGCGGTTGAGTATGATCCAGTGCCGCACGATCTCTTTCCAGGCAAAAAATATTGAATGGCGGGGATCATAAATATGCGTTGGTTCAGCCCCTGCCCCATTTACTTCTATAATTGAAAAGTTACGGCCTTCTTTTAAGGCTTCCCAACTTTCGAAACGAATATCGAGCCGGCCATAATAAAAACCGGGGATCTGTTTACAGATCTTATCAATAACGGCGGTCAGCTTTTCATCGGCCAGGTTGCTTACATCGAGGAATTTGGAACCCCGTGCGTGGTTACCGAATGGTGAAACGATCATTTTTTCGCCTTCGGGTAAAACGAAGTTCAACCCATTGCCATGGATCCTTTTCATGCTGCCGAGGTACATAAGGGCGCGTTTATCCTGTTGCAATAAATGCAGGATGCTATGTTTTCCATCGCCGGTCACCGATAAAAACTCCTTGCCTACGATGCCCGAGATAAAACCGTTTGGCTGGTTGGGATAACGTACGTAGAAAATACCGGCTTCATTTTTCCAGGGAACAAATTCCTGGATGTGAAAATCGAGATAGGCATTGTGTACATAAGCCTTCACGTCCTTTTCATCGCGTAATACCTTTACGCCCCGGCCACGGCCGCCGATATTGGGTTTACCAATGAGGGGAAATTGTAAGCCAGCCCGTTGCAACTCGCGTAACACAATATCGCCATTGGCTGGTATGGAAAAGAAAACCGAGGGCGGATGATATTGCGGCGGTATAATAGTGATAATGTCTTTTTTGCTTTCGCCCAAAAAGCCGCCGTTCTTTATGGTGGGGTTCGATGCGGCGAAGAAAAAGAAAGAGCGTGCCCGAAGGCATAGCAATAGCCAAACCGGGTAAATGCACAGGTATACACTTGTAAAGCTCCAGTATTCCCAGTTAAATAATTTTATAAAGAATGGTCGGTGCACGATGCGTTGTATGCTGTTCATTATCGGCCTGCCAATGATTTTTCAACTGTTAATTGTTGCGTGAAAGCATTGTTGTTCTTAAGATCAAGATAATGCATGTGTGTTGCTTCATCAGTAAGTGTCAACATGGTTACGCTTACGGTAAACACCTGCCCGTTGCGGTTCATGCGCAGGTCGTTATGGGTATCGCCATCACCGGTGAACTGGTGAAAGTAAAGGATATCATCGGGAACAGGTTGTGCCGCAATGCGGGATTGCTGCAGCCATTCACTGAACCAGCTTTTTCTTTTCTCCACCACTTCCCCTTCGTATAAGGTGGCCGATGACCAAATGTGCGGAGTGGCGGCAGATAACCGTTTTACATGCTTTTGATGACCGTCCCAGCGGCATTCAAACAGGTTGCCGGTGCTCCAGATGATGGCGGTGAAGGGTTCTATTTGTTGTAGGCCAATAGCGCTGAAAGCCAGGAAGGGGTCGGCGGAATCTAACAGCTCAAGCAATATCAGCCCCCGACTTTTTCGGTATGGCGGCTGCGGTGTATGGCGCACAAAACCGCCGTTTAAAAATACAATGGCATTACCGTTTTCGTGGGCCGCTATCCAGGTTCCACCGGCATCCCCGTCTTTCGGGAACAACAGGTTGCCCGAAGCGGCGGCGTGAACAGCAGGCGGCCATGCATTGGAACGCCAGTGCTTTTCATCGCGGTTGCTGGTGAGGTATATTTTATCTCCCGCAGGAATGAATGTTACTGTGCACATTGTTTTCGATACTTAATGGTAGAAGTAGCTACCCCGAAATCGTCTGGTAATTGAATGTTGGAAATTTCAGTTATGCCTACCCGTATAAGGGCCATGTGGTGTATCGTATGCTCGAGGTTATAAGCTACCTCGCGGTAATAATTTGTTTCAATGGCAATTGCTTCGGTATGGTGCTCATCGTAGCAGGCTTCGAGGGTGAGCGTTTTGTTGGGCTTGCTCAACCCCCGGTGAATTTCCAGTAACAGGCGGCCCGCCAGCTCCTTATCGGTTTCTATCAATGTGTCGCGCTTACGTTTTTCGTAATTCACAATGCCCGACAGGTAACCTGTTTCGAGGCATTGAAACAACTCAATAATGTGTCGCACATGCTGGCCTATCGTATTGTTGAACAGGGTTTGGCACGATTGGCTGTATTGCGGTGGCGACAACTGGCCGAGTGAGCCAGACAATTGTACAAAAATTGTATTTACGGCTTGTTGTAATTGCATTGGTCGGTTTTGTACTTAAATTTAAACTATTTTTCTATTAAGAATTTCCTGTTTGGCATTTAACCGTTATACCCGAAGATCAGGCTTTCCTTGCTACTACCTTCAGCAATACCGTTAGATGATCACTCACTGTACTACCGCCTCCTACTTTAAAATCGCGCCGGTTCAAATTAAACTGCCCGTTAAATAAATAACCATCGGAAATGGGCTGTGCCGTAAAAGGAAATGAGATATCCTTTGTGATCCCTTTTATGGTAAGTTTACCGGAAACAAATAATGTTCCGTTCTTTTTTGTGCCGGTTACTTTTTCAGATACGAATTTGATCTGTGGATAGTTTTTTACATCAAAATAATCATCGCTTCGCAGGTGATTATCCCGCATTTCAACCCCCGTATTTATCGTATTCGCTTCAATATGCACATCAAAACTGCAGCCAGCGGGATTGTCGGGCGTAAAGGTTATAGTGCCCGCCAGGCCGCTAAAAGAGCCGCCTGTATTGAAGCCGAGGTTCTTTATTTTGAAAGAAACGTCCGAAGCGTTGTCAACAGGGGTATAGATTTGGGCACTACAATAAAAACCAAGCAACAGGAACAGTATAGAACCGGTTATGTACTTCATATAAAAAGCCTTTTAATCTAAAGTAAACCCTGATGACCAATATAAATGTTAAAGTTTTTAAACGCAAAGCGGGGAAAATATTGGACAAAATTCTGATTTAGCGTTTTTGCGATTTTGAGATTTGCTTTAAGATCAAGCCTGCCGGTCTGCAGGCAGCCTTCTGCGCTTTTTTTTAAATCCCGAAATCCTGAAACCTCAAAATCTCAAAACCGGTAACTGCGTGCGGTACTTAATAAGCAGGATCAAACAGCACACAAAAGTGATCACGGCATAAATGAAGAGCACTGCATCGCCGGCGAACACAATACCCAGTTTGGTGAGGTGGAAGAATATGGCGCCGCTCATGAGGCCAAGACCCAGGCCGGCGCCCCACCCTGTTGTGCGCGGGTTCAGGATCAAAATGGAAGCAATGAGCTCCAGCACGCCGGTGCCAATACGGCCCCAGGGTTCCATGCCCAGTTGGGTGAACAATGCCACCGACTGCTCGTGCGCGGTGAATTTGAAATACAGGGTTTGTAACATGATCACGGCCGCTAACAACCGTAAGATCCACATGAATATAGTGTTACTTTTCATTTGCGATGATGTTTTGAGGGCTTAATTTTATATTTCTGATTGCGAGATTTATAGATTTAGAGATTTCTTTATTATCAGGATCTCCGCATTGGATTTCAAATCTCAAATTCCCGAAATTTTCTTCCAGTTGACATCTGCTTTATTTTTCAATCCCATTTCGTCTTTATTCCAACTCGTAAGGGTATTATTGAAGAATTTATTATAGAACAGGTACAACTTGCCGTCGGTGATCTTGAAGGTTTTGGGGTCTATCTCCACTTTCTCGCCCTTGCTGCCCATGGCATAGGCGCACCAGCCGCCGTATTGGGGTTCATACCGGGCCGGGCTCTTTTTAAATTCCTCTTTGTTGGCCGCCGATGAAAAGTAATAAGTAACACCCTGGTAAAAAACGGCCAGGTCTTTACTGCCTTTTACCGCAGCGTTTTGTTTGAAATACGCTACAGGGTCATACCCTTCAATGGCCAGGTTGTGGTTAAGGTTGAATTGTTTGGTACGTGGGTTGTTTTCCTGGGCATTACCGATGGTCACCTGCATCAATAGCAGGCACACAGCTGTTATAAAGTGCTTCATAACTTTTTAAATTTTTGATTGTTTGATGTAGGGATCTTGAGATTTCTTTATTGTCGGGAGTCATGACTTTTATTAAATCCCTAATTCCCTATATCTCAAAATCAGTAATCAAAACTACACGGCCTGGTTCGGCTCGTCTGTCGGCTATACGACATCGCCGTGGTTTTGTATTTTTTTAACATCGGGAAAACAGATCTCATTGCGATTGTAGGTGATCAATCCTTCTGTGGCCAGCTCATTGATAAGGGTGGTAACGGTTTGGCGGCTCGATCCTATGAGGTTGGCAATGTCTTCGTGGGTAAGATAATTGGGAATACAAATGGAATTGGCGGAAGCACCGGCGTGTTTTTGCGCCAGCTGCAATAAAAAATGCTGCAGGCGGGTCTTTACGTCCCTGTTCAGCAGGTTAAGCAACCTGTTTTCGATGTGTCTGAGTTTGGAACCTACCTGTTTGCTGTATTTAAGCGCCAGGGCCGGCTTTTTCTGCAGCAGCTTTTGAAAGTCTTCGATGGAGAAGGCGCAAAGGCTTACTTCGCTTTTATAGGCCTGGGCAAACTCGCCGTTCAGGCTGCTTTTTTCGAGGGTTATTTGTCCGAACAGCTCGCCTTTCTGAATGATCTCCCTGATCACTTCACGGCCGCTGTTGTCAATATAGCCTATGCGAATATAGCCTTCCTTTACGAAGTACAGTTTGTTGTGATGAAAAGCTTCAAAGTAAATATAATCGCCTTTACGGGCCTCAATAAAGTTGTGTACGATGTTCAGCTCATCATACTCTTCATCGGTTAAATGCGCCCACAGGTCGTAATTGCGTATCAGCAGCCATTTGTCATCTGAAAACATGCTCTAAGTTACACAATTGGAGAATAGCTAAAAATTGGTGAGAATGCAAAATGAACCAGTTGCCGGTTTCCGGGTCCCGGTTACCGGGGCTGAAAATCGGAACTACTAATTGTATTCCTGGTAACCGGAAACTGGTAACCGGTTACTGTTACTTGAAATCTGAAATTATACCTGCAATTAAATTGGTTTCTTCCCCAACTCACGAATCATTCGGTAATGCGAGGCAATGGCCGCCTGCATGGTCGGGAACTCATTGTAACCGATGTTGAACTGCTGGCAGGTTTGTTTTACAATGCGGTTGATGGCCGGATAATGTATATGGCTGATGCGGGGGAACAGGTGGTGTTCAACCTGGTAGTTCAGTCCGCCCACATACCAGGAGATAAATTTATTGCGGGGAGCGAAATTGGCTGTTGTTTTTACCTGGTGAATAGCCCATTCGTTCTCGATTTTCATGTCGTCCTGGTGATCATAATGAACGAATTCAGTATGCTCCACCACATGCGCCAGCTGAAATACCACCGCCAGGGTTAAACCCAGGGTCAGGTTCAGGGCAATAAAACCAAACAACCAGGGCATCCAGCCTAATTGATAGATGGGGATCACAATAAAAAAAGCTGCATATAAAGCTTTGCTTACCCAAAAGATCACATGTTCCTTGAAATCCATCTTCGTCATGGGGGTAGTATGCACTTTCTGGTTAAAATATTTGGTAAAATCCATTACAAAGAACCAGGCCAGTGAAGTAAAGGCATATAGAAGAAAGCCATATATGTGCTGGTAGCGGTGTGGCGGAAGCCATTTCTGGGTTTCGCACTGGCGCATCAACGGGCTCAGCGCAATGTCATCATCTACCCCGTCGATGTTGGTATAGGTATGGTGAACGATATTATGTTTGAATTTCCAGATATAAGTGTTGCCGCCCAGTAAATTCGAGCTCAGGGCCATGGTGTCGTTTACCCAGCCTTTGCTTGAATAGCTGCCATGACAGGCATCGTGCATTACATTAAAACCGATACTTGCTAAAACGAATCCCAATAAGCAGCACAGTAAAATAGCCAAAACGGCAGGCATAGCGGGTATTAAGATCAGGAGCGCATAAATAAGTATGGCCCCGGGCGCTAAAATGGCTGTTTTGGAATACAGTCCCCAATTACCGGTCTTTTTTATTTGCGCTGTAGCAAAATATTGATCAACGTTTGATTTCAGCGTATTGAAAAAGCTCTTGTTCTTATTATTAAAGGTTACTTTATGCATAGTAATGCGAAAAATTGTTTTTGTATCAACTTTAACTACAAATCAAAAATGCTGCTACCAGGAGAGCCTTTTTATTTCCAGCGGGGTTTAATACGTCTGATTTTTGAGCGGGGCAAAGGTAAAGAAAGAAATGTTAAAGAACCCCCATTTAAAAAATGATTTCAAAATGATAATTGTCATACGAACGTTGGTAAACACCACTTCGTAAAATTGGGGATAACTGGCAGGGAAAGTTGCACTTACTGTGCGTTGTTCTTCATATGACGGCAGTGGAAATTTCATGCAAAACTGGTTTTAACAGCATAGAAATATGCACCGTGTTGAGCAAACTCTATGCCATGAAGGATATTGGATCGTATTGTTAAAATTACCTGTTGATTAACGAATTATTATCCTAAGAATTGTTGCTGCCACAAATTACAATACCAATTGTTCGTGCAGGCGTTTTAACGCCTCCTGCGGGTTGGCACAAAAACCCGGATGCACGCGTGAAGTTTGCAAAATAGTGCTGCGTTGTGCGGTGAGCCACCTGAAACGCGAAGGCATATCGAGCTGTGCAATGGGGCCGCCGTCTTTAGCGCCCGCACAGATCTTTTCAAATGCCAGCAAATAAGCCTGTATTTCGTCGATATCGGCTTTTTCATCGAGGGCTTTCAGCCGGGTTTCATTTACGGTGTGCATGGCGCCAAGGAATTTTTTCTCCTTGCTGAACAAAATAATGCCCACATTGCAGAATTCTTCCCGTTCTACCCGCGGCACAATACGAATAACGGCGTACTCAAATAAGTATTTTTCCTGCATGTTGGGCTTCTTTTACAAAAATGTGTGACGATGCTATTCGGGTTATTAAAAAATCGGCGTACACCTGGCGGCGTTCGGCAATAGTTGCTTCCTGTTCATCGGTTGCCAGCCACTCATCGGGCAGCAGCGCAACAATGGCGCGAATGCGTTCTTCTGTCAATATTGCTTTGTATTCGGCATCCACTTCGGCCAGTTGTGTTGCCTGTGGCAATAACACATGGTCTTTTACCTGCGCAAATGGTTTTAATGCCTGTTCTTTCCAGTTGTTCCAGGAATGATGGAAATATAAAGTAGCCCCATGGTCGATGAGCCAAAGTTCTTTATGCCAGATGAGCATATTCGTGTTGCGTGCCGTGCGGTCAACATTCATCAGTAAACAATCGAGCCACACTATTTGCGAAGCCAGCCTTGCTGCTACTTTGGTAACTGCGGGGTCAAAAGTAATGGCGCCCGATAAATAATGCAGGGCCAGGTTCTGTCCAACACTTGCTTTTAACAGGTCCTGTATTTCTTCATCGGGTTCTGTACGGCCGAAAGCGGTGTCGAGGTTGGCGAATACGAGCTCGGGAACTTTCAGCCCCAGGGTACGCGCTATTTCGCCACCGATCAATTCGGCGATCAGCGCTTTTATCCCCTGCCCTGCTCCCCTGAATTTCAGCACATACATAAAGCCGTCATCTGCTTCTGCAATGGCGGGTAGTGAACCGCCCTCGCGCAGGGGCGTTACGTAACGGGTTACGTTCACTGTTCTTATTTCCAGGTTTTTTGCCGGCATAAAAAATGGGGCTAAAAATAGCCTAAATTTATTGATTGCGTGTTTTTATATAGCGCAAAAAAAAGGCCCGGTATTGCGGAACGTTTTTCGTATAATGTCCGGTCATCCAAACCCGGCTACTTTTCAAATTGCTGCTAACCCGGCTGATCTTTTTCACAGGTTGACCTGACAATAATCAGTTTAAACAATTGGCCGCCGTTGTAATCTTGTATCCGTAAACAGGCATTTATGACAACAGCAAAATATTGTACCGCAGCAGAAGCCGTAAAAGTTATACAGAGTGATCAACGGGTATTTTTACATGGAAGCGCCGCTACCCCATTACACCTGATAAAAGCATTGCAACACCGCTATACCGAACTACGCAATGTAGAACTCGTAAGCATCACCACCCTGGGCGATATTGATTTTGGCAGGCGCGAATACCGGAACAGCTTTTTCTTTAATTCCCTTTTTGTGTCGGCCAACGTGCGCAACGTAGTGAACAGTGAGCAGGGCGATTATGTACCGGTTTTTTTAAGCCAGATACCACAATTGTTTAAACGAAATATTCTACCCATTGATGTGGCATTAATTCAGGTATCGCCGCCCGACCGGCATGGGTTTTGTACCCTCGGAACTTCAGTGGATATTGCCCGTGCCGCGGTTGATACTGCCCGCATCATCATTGCGCAGGTAAACCCGCAAATGCCCCGCACCCATGGCGATGGATTTATTCATATTGATAAAATTGACCTGCTGGTAGAACATGAATGCGCGTTGCCCGAAGTGAATTATGCCGGCAAAGTGAACAGTGCTATTGAACAGATCGGAAAAAATGTAGCTTCCCTTATCGAAGACGGGGCCACGCTGCAAATGGGCATTGGTAATATCCCCGACCAGGTGTTGAAGAACCTCACCGGCCATAAAGACCTGGGCGTACATACCGAAATGTTGAGCGATGGTGTAATTCCTTTGATAGAACAGGGCATCATCAATAACAGGCGTAAAAAGCTGAATGTAGGCCGGTCGGTAACGGGTTTTATAGCGGGAACGCGCGCCCTGTACGATTTTGTGAACGACAATCCCGCCATTCGCGTCATGGCTATAGAATATGTGAACGATACAAGCATCATTCGCCAGAACCCGAGGGCCACGGCCATCAATAGCGCGCTGGAAATTGATCTTACCGGACAAATATGCGCCGATTCTATTGGTACCTATCAGTATTCGGGCATTGGCGGACAAATGGATTTTATGCATGGCGCTTCTTTGTCGCAGGATGGGAAAGCCATTATTGCCCTGCCTTCCACTACTTCAAAAGGCATCTCACGCATTGTGCCCTTTTTAAAAGAAGGCGCCGGCGTGGTTACCACGCGGGGGCATGTACATTGGGTAGTTACGGAATACGGGATCACCGATTTGTTTGGTAAGAACCTGAAACAGCGGGCGCAGGCGTTGATCAACCTGGCGCATCCCGATCACCGGGAAGAACTGGACAAGGCGGTGTATGAACGGTTCTATAAAAAGGCGGTAAGTGAAAAAACTACGGCCTTATAATTTCCACAAAAGGTTCTTTATACGGCCCTGGCTACAAGGGTTTCAGGATCATCGATGAAAGGGATTGCACCAACCTGTTGGCGCATGAAAAAATATAAAAGCCGCCCCGGAATTCGGGGCGGCTTTACTTCAAGTTGTATGCAAAATTATTTCTCGCTCAGGCTCACTCCTACTGAAACACGGGTTTCGTCCATGAACAGGTTCAATTCAGTTGGTTTGGCGCCGGCAGGAATTTTATACGTCCAGGTTTCTTCTTTTGAAGTGGCTTCGGGTTCTGCCCGCAAATAATCGGTACCTGAATCGTGGGTGATGGTGGTACCGTTGTCTAATTTCAACCGGGAATTAGTATAATCAACATGGATACTGTAGCCTTCGCCGATCTTGTTTTTATTGGTGAGGGTAAGCTTGAACGATACTTCAATACCATTATCTTTACCATCGGCATCGGTTAATGCCATGGCTGTGGCGCCGGTCACTTTTACCAGGGCTTCTTTCTTTTTACCTAAAATAGCAGAATCAGGTGTGATGGTCACTTTGTATTCTTTGGGCTGATTGGCTGCAGGCTTTTTTTCTTCGCTGCCGGAAGTTTGTTGGGTAGAACCGGTTGCTTCGCTGGTCTCTTCTTTTTTACCACCTTTACAGGCCGAGAACACAAGGACAGTCGCAATAAGAGAGAGGGTAATTACTCTTTTCATAAAAAAAATTGAGGTTTAAATGTTCCAATTGAATAAGCATGCAAATAAAATGTATTTAACAGCAAAGCAATATGAACTTATCAACAATACCTACTTACCTTAGTCCTGATGTATTGCTTTCTGGTTTATATGCGTAATAGGTTGCGGCTTCGATCATTTTGTTACAGGAAGGTTTAGTTGGGATGGAAATATTCTTAACAAATGAGATATAAATTGAATGTGATTGGGCGAATAAAACGTATCTTTAATTGACCATTCTTTAAGCTTCATGCTCTTTGTGAGCACCTCCAAAAGGCCCAAAAAGTTGAGTATGGGCCGCCGTCTTTCCTCTTTCTATTATTTCCCTTTTTATTACTTATTCTTTATCCCGGGTTGTAACCGGGACCGGCTTTGCTTCGCCCATGCTTCGTACCGGCTTCGCCTGTTTCCCGTATTTATTCCGTACATGTCTCGTATATGTGCCGTATATAAGCCGTTCCTTTAAAAGAACGGGACATGTTCGGCATATTTGCTAAACAGGTAGCCGATAAGTATGTAATAATAGCGAAGCCGATGCGAAGCTAATACGAAGCAGGTACGCTTCCGGTGTTGATGCGGGGGTAAAGCTTAGGTAATAAATTGAAGTAAACGAAGGGGGCAATTCCAGGCGGAATTAATGTGTGGTATATACGTCAGGTGTAATGTGTAAAATATAGTTAACCTGCACGTTAAACCGAAGATACAGGTATTTTCGTAAATTACAATATGTTTTTTCGGTCACGCCAGGGCTTTAGGGCCGGGCTTTTTATCACCATTAAACCAACCAGTATGGGAAAATTCAATCCAAACTCCACCTTTACAGGTTCTGTAGGCAATCTCTCTATCTATAATGTCAGAGGACTTGATAAACCGGTTGTGCGAACAAAAGGGGGGCCTACCAAAAGGCAAATAAAAACAAAGCCTTCTTTTGCCGCCACCCGCAGGAACAATAGTGAATTTGGCGGAAGGGCTAAAATTACCCGCCAGGTTATGGACGCCTTGCGCCCGTTGAAATATTTGGGTGATTATAACATTGCCGGTCCGCTCAATTCCCTATTTATACCCATACAGGCGCTGGATACAGAAAGTGAGCATGGGCAACGCAGTATTGAGCTCTCCAAAAATCCGGGCCTGATGCAGGGCTTTAATCTCAACCGCCGCACGCCATTCAATACCATTATTGCTAACCCACTGGAATATACGTTGTCGAAAGAAACATTGATGGGTGCTGTTACTATACCTGCATTGATACCGGGGGTAAACTTTTTCGTGCCTGGCAATTACTCCTGGTATAAGTTCATTGCCGTATTCGGTATAATCCAGGATATGTTCTATGATCCTAAAGGGTACGTGAATAAAGCAGGAAAAGAAGTACGCTGGAGTTTTTGCAAGTTCCGGGAAACAGACCACAATCACCCGCATTCACCATATTTGCCAGCCTTACATCGCTGAGAAAGGAATTTAAAGAAGCGATCAGCCTGGATGCCTACAGTTGTATACTGGGCATTGGCATTGCCTTTGGCAATATGCCAAACGGCCATATTGAAATGGTTAAATACGTTGGTGGCGCCGGCGTGCTGGGGATGGTGTGAAACGGGCTAACCTGTGAGGTGAACAGCATTAACCTGTTCAGCCAGGGTACATCTTACTAGCTAGCTTCCAGCACAATGATCGTATCGGGCCCATCTATTGTTATACCTTCTGTTGAAATAGTAATTCCGGTTTTTTGTTTGGTGAACTTTACCGGCGTATTGCTGCCCAGCAGTTTGGCCGACTTTATTTTGAGCTTTGCATCGGGTATTTCAATGCTGTTGCTTTCGGGCGCTTTGAACAAATGCAGATAGATGAGCTTTCCCTTTTGGGTGGTTACACCCCAGGGTTGTGGTGACAGGGGGCCGCCCCGGGTGCCATACACGCTTTCGCCATATTGCTGCAGCCACTTCCCTGCCCCGGCCAGTGTATCGGTAAATTCTGATTGTATCAATCCGGTAGGCATGGGCCCTACGTTCAGCAACAGATTGGCATCGCGGCCGGCTGCGCCCACCAGCAATTGCACTACCTGCTTTACTGATTTGTAATTGCGGTCGGTGATGTTATATCCCCAGGCGCCATTGGTTGTTTCGCAGGTCTCGAGCGGCAGGGCAGATGCCTTTTGAAAGCTGAGGCCCGATTTATTTTCGCCCGGCAGGTCGCGTTCGAACATTTGAAAATCTTCCCCATCTATAGGCGATAAATGATGGTTATTGCCGATCATACATTGCGGCTGCAATTTATGAATGAGGCTATAGATCTCGTCGTACTTCCAGTCAATGCGTGAAGAACGGTCGGCCTGGCCTTCGGGATTGGTTTGGTCCCAATGACCATCGAACCAGATGCACATGATATCGCCATAATTGGTGAGCAGTTCGGTAAGCTGGTTCTTCATGAATTGCAAATACGAGGCATAATCGCTTTTTCCGGTTCTACCCGTACCCTGGCCGGTGCGACCGGTTTCCCTGGGATAATCGGTGCGGTACCAGTCGAGCAGGGAATAATAAAGCCCCAGTTTGATGCCCTGTTTTTTACATTCTTCAGCAAGCATTTTCAGCACATCTTTACCATAGGGCGTATTGGTTATTTTCCAGTCGGAATATTTGGTGTCCCAGTTTGAATACCCATCGTGGTGGCGGGTAATGAAAACAATGTATTTCATGCCGGCGTTCTTTGCCGTGGCCACCCATTGTGCGGCATTGAAATCAACGGGGTTGAAAGCGCGCAGCAGGCGGGTATAATCAACCACTTTAATATTCCGGTTATTCATTACCCATTCGCCATCGGCCAGCATGCTCGAGAGTCCCCAATGAATGAACATCCCGAATTTATCGACCTGGTATTGTTGGCGGGCTGCTATATTCTGTGCGGCGGGTTGGTAATGGCCCGTGCCAGTGGTGGCGGTTTGTGCCAATAAACAACCGGTTGACAGGAGTAAGCTGGTAATAGCGAATGCAATTCGTTTCATGGCGTGAATGTAAGATTTTAGCATTAATTAAAACAATCTCCCGCAATCGGTTGCTTTTGTTCGGGGGTGAGATCGCTTACATGGAGTATAGTGGGTATGTTGAACTTATTTGCCATACTTTTGGTTGTATGGGGGTGAATGGGCAATGGTCAATGGTGAATGGTCAATGGTGAATAGCTCGCGAATTTTGAAAATAATGACCAATCCTGCACCACCGGAATAATTTGCCCATTGCCTTCACCATTCACGAATAACAATTGCTATATCAATCATAGGAGAATCAATTTATATGGAAATAGGTGTCAGTACTTTCGTTGAATTAACGCCCGATACCGCTACGGGCAAAAGCATTTCGCAGCATCAGCGCATGCGCGACCTGATGGAAGAAGTGGAGTTAATGGAACAGGTTGGGCTCGATGTATTTGCCGTTGGCGAACACCACCGGCCCGATTTTATCGCTTCCTCCCCTGCTGTTATCCTGGCTGCTGCAGCGGCCAAAACAAAAAATATAAAGCTTTCCAGCGCAGTGACCGTATTAAGCTCCGCTGATCCCGTACGGGTGTTCCAGGATTTTGCCACGGTTGACCTGTTGAGTGATGGCCGGGCCGAGATCATGGCCGGCCGGGGTTCCTTTATTGAATCGTTCCCGCTGTTTGGTTACAACCTCAACGATTATGATGAACTGTTTGCCGAAAAGCTCGATCTGCTGCTACAGATCAATAAAAGTGAAAAGGTGAACTGGCGGGGCAAGTTTCGCTCGCCCATTCAAAACCAGGGCGTGTATCCAAGGCCTTTTCATGATCAATTACCGGTATGGATAGCAGTTGGCGGCACTCCCAATTCAGTGACGCGGGCCGCTACTTTGGGTTTACCGCTTGCCATGGCGATCATTGGGGGCAGTCCGGAGCATTTTGTGCCATTGGCCGACTTATATAGAAACACTTATAAAAAAGCCGGTCATGATGAAAGCAAGCTGCAATTGGCGGTGCACTCACATGGCTATATAGCCGATACCTCGCAACAGGCGGCCGATGAATTTTTCCCTTCGTACCAGTATGTAATGACGCAGTTGGGCAAGGAACGTGGCTGGCAACCGATGTCGCGCCAGGCGTTTGAAAATATGCGCAGCAAACGTGGTGCACTGCTGGTGGGCAGTGCGCAGGAAGTAACGGAAAAGATATTGTATGAACAGGAGTTGCTGGGCCTCACCCGGTTTTTATTACACATCAGTGTGGGCACCATGCCGCATAGTAAAGTGATGCGGGCCATTGAATTATTGGGAACTAAAGTGGCGCCGGAGCTGAGAAAACACCTGAAGAAATAGTGGTTAGTTACTGAGTTATTCAGTTAGTAAGTTATTGTGTTTAATTAAAGAACTTACTAACTTACGAACTGAATAACTTGTTCGTCTATGAAATTGCACCGGTTTGTTGTTTTATTTCTGGTCATACTTTGCACGCAATCATGTGCCGGCGATAACCGCAATCCCAAACGAACGGATAGTATTGCAAAGGATACCGTTATAGCCACCTCTGCTGCATCGCCCGATTCTTTTCCAATTGGAAAGCTGATCGATACCGTGCCCTGTACGGGCAATGCCACCCAGTCGTATGCCCTGTACATACCTGCTGTGCAAAATAAGACACCATTACCAATAGTCTATTTTTTTGATCCGCATGCGAGCGGTTCATTACCCCTGCGCAAATACCAGCAACTGGCCAATAGTTATGGTTTTATTTTGGTGGGAAGTAATAACTCAAAGAACGGGAATAGCTGGGACCAGGCAGAAGCGACCTGGCAGGCCCTTTCTGCTGATACCAGGAGAAGACTGAACATAGATCCTCAACGAATATATACAGCCGGGTTTTCGGGCGGCGCCAAGGTGGCCGGCTATGTGGCCTTACAACATCCCGAAATAAAAGGGGTTATTGCCAACAGTGCCGGTTTGCCCGATGGTGCTCCGGCCGATAATTACGGGTTCAGCTTTACCGCCATTGCCGGTGAAGGTGATATGAATATGACCGAGCTGGTAGCCATCAATGCCGCATTTGATAAAACTTCTACCCCACACCGCATTCTCTTATTCAATGGCAAACACGAATGGGCGCCCGAAGCAACGATGAACGAAGCCTTTACCGGTTTTCAGTTCGATGCCATGCGCAATAAAGGGCTGCCGGTGAATGAAGCGCTGATCAATAGTTTTACCGGTTCCAGCAAAAATGCTGTTGAAAAAAGCAACAAAGAAAACAAACTGGTGCAGGCGGTGGCGCAATGCACCCTGGCCATCAACCTGCTGAAGGGAATATCGAATGAAAGCAGCTGGTTTGAACAGCAATCTGCTGCTATTACCAGTAAACCGGCTTACCAGCATCAACTGCAGGCGAAACAACAGTTGCTTGAAAAGGAACAGCAGATCAAAAGCCAGTATATGCAACAGTTTCAGCAGGGCGATATGAATTACTGGACGAAGACGATCGACGACCTGCAGGCAAAAGCCAAAGCCCAAACTGCCGATGGCGCCATGTACCAGCGTTTACTGGCCTATTTATCACTGGCTTTTTATTCGTACAGCAACCAGCTGATAAAAAACAACCAGAATGAGCCCGCGCAATATTTTGTGAACCTGTATAAAATGGCCGACCCCACCAACAGCGAAGCCTGGTATTTTTCTGCCATCTTACAGGCAAGGAAAAACGAAGTAAAGGGCGCCGAAAACGATCTGTTAAAAGCAGTGGCCTGTGGTTTTAATGAAAAAGAGCGTTTGCGTTCGCAACCAGAATTTCACAGTGTTGGAATAAATTTTTCGAGAATAGAAAAGGCAATTAAGTAAGTTATTTAGTTTAAAGTTTAAAGTTCAAAGTTCACAGTTTTTTATCAGGAACTTTAAACTGTGAACTATTTGCCTTTAACTAATTCCATCGCCTGCAACGTGTTCAAGTCAGCCTCCCATTGAACGGTTTTCCCTTCGGCCTGCAGATAGGTAGAGAAGAACAATTTGATGCTGTCAATTAATTCGGTGGATAATTCTTCAAGCGACGTGATGCGGTCGTAGACCGTGCTTTGTTCAAGTATCCCGATAAACCGGTCATTACGATAAGGTTTTTTGCCGGCAACCTGTGTGGCCTGTAAACAGCCCACCAGTCGTACATCCATTACACAGCCGGGAAACCCCTGGTATTCTGAAAGTACCATAATATCTAGCGGGTCTCCATCTTCACCCTTTGTGCCGGGAATAAAACCAAAATCAAATGGAAATACGAGCCCGGGCGGCAATACTTTTTTCAATCTAAACAATTGTAAGCTTTTATCATATGTATATTTCTGGCGGCTTCCTTTGGGCGTTTCAATGATGATATCCATCAGGTAATGGTTTGATTATTTTTTGCATCAAAAGGTGTACCTTAATATTGGATTAAGAGTGTTTGAACAGGTTATTTAAATTAATGACCCAGGTTCTTTTTTAACCCTTGGAAGTTGACAATGCTGACTTTAACAGTAAACTTACTTCTATGCGTAAAGCGGCTTTTCAGCAAACATCCCACCCTGATTTGTATGAATTGCTAACCGATAACAGTATTGACCGGGTTATGGCTATCGATGAGCAATGGTGCGTGATCGCCTGGAACAAAACGGCGGCTTTAATTACCGGAATACATAAAGATGATATCATTGGCAAATCTTTGCTGCAGGTATTTGCGCAATTAAAGGAAGATCCAGAGATGATTGACGCCATTCAATCTGCATTCAGGGGCTATAAAACTTTTGTTCCGGCCCGTACCGGCTTGTTTAACCGGGAAAATTATGAAAACCATTTTATTCCTCTCACCAATGAAGCGGGCAAGGTAAAGAGCGTTATGAATATCATGCATGATGTAGCCGGGCGGGTAAAAGCGGAAAAGAGATTGCAGGAAGTGAATGAGGCGCTGGCACAGCAATATCGTCAACTGGAAACCGTCACTACCGAAATGGCCACTTTTACTTATATCACCAGTAACGAAATAAAGGAACCCTTACGGCATGTGTATACTGCCTTTGAATTGCTGGTGAAATCGGAAGGAAAGGTGTTATCGAATGGCGGCAAGGCCAACATCCGCCGCATTCAGGCATCGATCAATAAAATTAACCTGTTACTGGATGATATCTGGGCGCTGAGTCATATCAACAGTTTCAAACAGGTGCGCAATAACGTTGACCTGAACGAAGTGTACAGGGAAGCCCTGGTAAAGCTGGAAAAAAAGATCACTGAAAGGGGGGCTGTTATTGAAACAGACGGTTTGCCGTTGATACCCGGTTATAAAGACATGCTGCAAACCCTGTTCGTTAACCTCATTGATAACGGGCTGAAGTTTCAGGAGAAAGGGAATCAGCCCTATATCAGGATTGCCAGCCATGCAATTGACTCAGCCGATTTGCCACCCGGGTTTCAAAGTAATAAACCAATAGTACAGGTTTCTTTTACTGATAATGGCATCGGCTTTGATCCTGTGCATGCCGACCGGGTTTTTATCATGTTTGAAAAATTACATCCCAAAAGCCTGTATCATGGTTCGGGTATGGGACTTACCATTGCAAAGAAGATCGTGGAAGCGCATGATGGGTTTATACAAGCCATTGCCCAGCCGGGAAAGGGGGCAACAATAAAATGTTATTTACCTGCGGAATGAATTTGAAATCCCCAATAGTCAATGTTACTGTTACCGGTTGCCGGTTCCCTGTTACCGGGCGAAAATCCGGCGGGCCCAATGATTGGCCGGGTGCCCGATATTCAAGTCCTGGTAACTGGTAACCGGTAACTGGCAACTAATCTTTATACTACCCAGATCTTTTTATCCCAATTATAGGAGCCTTCGTGTTCTGCTTCCACATTGATGAAATTCTCGGCAATATCAGTTAACTGCTGGTCGGCCATTTCTTCTTCGGCCAGTGTTTTGTCTAAAAGATCTGCCGCTTTTTCAAGGCCCATGGTCACCGCCAGTGCTTCCAAACCACCATAAGAAGCGATCTCATAGTGTTCGATTTTTTGCAAAGCTATGATCAGCGCCGCATCGCGGGTCATGGTGCTTTCTTCAGTTTCGCGGATAATAGTTTTGCATTCCTTGATGAGGCCATCCATCGCTTCACACCGCTTCCCCTCTGCTCTTGAGCCGATCATGTGAAAGATCTTTTCCAATCTTTTCACATGCCGTCTTGTTTGCTGGTGGTGCTCTTCGATGGCGTCTTCCAATTCTTCGGTAGTGGCCACACTCTTTACTTCAGGTAAAGTTTTCAGCAGTTCCTGTTCGGCATAATATATATCTTTTACCTGGTCAAGAAAGAACTTCTGCAAATAGGTTGGAGATTCATCTATACTGCTTTGACTGCTGCTTTTTTTCCTGGTTTCTGATTCTATGGTATGTCCGTTACCTTTTTTCCCTGTTTCTGTTACCGCTGCCATGTTACTATTATTTAGTGGGTGATTATTAATAAATGATTGTTTGGTGAATGGGTTCACCATTGAGGTCATAACCTTTTGAAGTAAGAAGTAGGAGGTAAGAAAAGTCTGAAATTTTCAGCCTTACAATTATTTGCGATCTTCATACTTCTTACATCCTACTTCCTACTTCTTACTTCCTATTCATTACCTCGAGCTGCTTTTACTTCTTTGCCCGCTCTTTCCGCGTTGTGAACGGGAAAATGAGCTGCTTTTGTTGCTGGAAGAACGGCCCCGTCCCGAGCTGCCGCTTGTTTGGCCGCTGCGAGCACGTCCGCCCATGCTGGCTATCTGGCGTACTTCACTTTTGGGCAAACTGGCAAAGCCACGGCGCGAAGTGTCGGAGCTGCCTCTTCTACCCTGACGGCCATACATGCCACCTTCGTAATCGTAATCCTCTTCTTCACGGTATGAACGGCCACGATTGCCTTGCTGGCCCATGCCGCCCATTTCATGCTGATAACGGCGGCTGCCCATACCTATGCCGCTGCGTTCCCTTTCCCGGCTCATGCTGCCGAAGCCCTGGCGCGAACGGCCCTGCATCTGGCTGCCATAATCATCTTCGTCTTCGTCATAATATTCCTCTTCTTCTTCGCCATACCTTCCCTGCATCTGGTTACCATAATCATCATCTTCGTCAAAGTCTTCTTCTTCGCCATACCTTCCCTGCATCTGGCTGCCATAATCATCATCTTCGTATCTATCGTCATAGTCCTGGTCAAACTGACCACCATATTGCTGGCCATAGCCACCCTGGTTGCCATAACCACCACCCTGTTGTCCCCAGGCGCCTCTGTGTTGTCCATATTCGCCTTGTTGTCCATACTGTCCATAGCCGCCCATTTGTCCATAACCCTGGTTGCCGTAACCACCGCCCCAGCCGCCTTGCTGGCCATAGCCCTGGTTTCCGTAACCGGGATAGCCCCAGCCACCTTGTTGGCCGCCATAGCCCTGGTTTCCACCAAAGCCGCCTTGCGGACCGCCGTATCCACCCTGATGTCCCCAACCACCTTGCTGACCGCCATACGCACCCTGTTGTCCCCAGCCGCCCTGATGCTGGCTGCCGTATTCACCTTGTCCATAACCTCCCATTCCTCTTCTTTGCTGTCCATATTCACCTTGTTGTCCCCAGCCTCCTTGCGAGCCATAGCGTTCCCGGTTTCCTTCATTGTACTGACGGCCGGTATTACGCCTGCCCTGTCGATCTCTTCTTTCCATAATTAAATAGTTTAATCGTTAGTAAATGGAATGTCTGATATACTGCAATTTTAATGCTCACTGCATTGTGTTGCTTTATTGTTGCAAACACTGATCGTTGTTCTCAATAAGTATAACAGTTGCTATAACGGTTGTTATTGTCCGTTATAGTCGTAAACTGTTCCTTACTGTTGTTAATTGTTGATCCCAGTTAATAAAAAGTAATAAAACGTTTCGAAGCAAATAAACAAACGGTGAGCTGGTAAATTGATCTGTTGGTATATTAAAGCTATCGACATTTGAATGAATAAAAAAAATAAACCCCAGTATTTATTTTTGTTGAGTACAGTGACGACATATTTCCTCAATATGCACCTGCAATGATTTTGGTCAGGAGGGAGATATTACTGGCACATTATTTTTAGTTATAGATCAAATGTTTTTCAGGGAGGTGGTTTAAGTAAACAAGTATATCTCTGAATAAGGGATAGAACCAGTAAACTAAACCTGAGAAAATACTCCAACAACCTGATCTGGATAATGCCAGCGTAGGGACTGGGAAACAGAGGGGACTCCGGTACATCCGGAGTCTTTTTTTTGCTGTTCCCGTTACTGCATGCATTGGTTTAAATAATACACCACAGTCTTCTTCATTTCAGTAAATTACGGTCTTGTTTTAATGCTGTTTACCTGGGCCGGGGGCCGGGTACAATTCATACCCGGCTGGCCGCCAGCAGAAAATAATTTGTTTTCACATGACTAAGTGGCTATCTTCATAATACCTACGGCAACACAGTGTCCCGTTTGTTTATACATTCTTTTCCTGTATATTAACCAAAATATTATAATTAAGGATTAAGCCCTTTCAGTTCTATTTTTTTCAGGATTACCTGCGCCCGGATATTGGTATGATGTACAGCTTTCATTCTGGAATTTAAACCCAGGCCCAATTCATTTGTAATTGGTATTTGGTTTCTGTATGCCTAACCCGAACCATTATTTTACGTTAAATATGTACAACACAACCACTGTTATGCAAAGGACCATTCTGTTGGTAGACGATGATGAAGAGGAATATTATATCATTAAACTGGCATTGGAGATGACAGGGGAAAATTGCCAGTGTGTTTGGGCTAACGGTCTTGAACAGGCTACCCATCTCGTAAAGGAGCTGCAACCTGAATTTGTTTTTATCGATATCAATATGCCACGCTATAATGGCCTCAATTGCCTGAAGCAATTGAAAGAACTGGACCAGTTAAAAAAATCGGTCTTTGTAATGTATTCTACCTACATCAGTGAAGAGGACCATAAAAAAGCATTGCAATTGGGAGCCGATTGCTGTATCCCCAAGCCGGAAAATGTAAAGATCCTGCGCAAACACCTCATGAGTTTATTCAACGATAAAACCCATTGCCCCTGATTGAAAAACGGCAAACTTTGATAATGTATTTTCTTTTGTATCCATGGCAACCAGGTTTACAAGCTGATTATGTACCTCTGTAAAAGACCTGTTATTTGTCCAGTCAAATACATGATGCAACGAATGGTTCATTGGTGCCCAGCGATGCGGTTCGCCATCCATACTTATAATGATACTGGGTGTTTGCGTGGCCGCAGCAATGTGGGAAACGCCTGTACAATCAGCTATCAGCAGGTGGGCTCGTTTTATTAATGCCGCTACCACCCCCAGCCCTGTTTTTCCGGCCAGGTTCACTGGTTTATGTGTCATGAGGTTGGCTACATAATCGGTGATCCAGGTTTCATCGGGCGTGCCCGTGAGCACTACGCGGTACCCATGTTCGGCGCAATAATCGCCCAATGCGGCAAAGTAACAGGGATTCCATTGACGGGCTGTGCTCCCTGATCCCGGGTGAATGCATACATAGGGTTCGTCATGTACAAACGGCGCTACCTGATGCAAAGTTGTTTCTTCCTGTTCGGTGATGGGGAATTCCAGCTGTACCCCTTCATCCTTCACGCCCAGGTGCTTCATCAATAACAGATGCCGCATTACTTCATGCTCTTCTTCCGGATACTCTAAAAAAAATTGTGGGTCCATTTGGCAGTCGTACCGGTGAAAGCCGGCCAGTTGTTTTGCATATAACTGCTGCAGCATTTGGTTCACTATTGTTCCATTGCCCTGCATTTGTATAATGCAATCAAATTGTTCCTGTTGCATGGTGGTAACAAATGTCATCCAGCCGTTCTCTGAAAATGGTTGTTCGGGCAAACCGGGATAACCGGGGAAAGCAATATGGCGATTGAGGTAATGGTTGAACCGTTGCACAAATGTATTTGCCCATGGTAAACCTATCAGGGCAATATCGGCTTGTGGAAAGGCGTGACGCAAGGCCCGCATGGCGGGAACTGCGCACAACATATCGCCGAGTTGCAGGGCCCTGAACAGGGCGATGGTTGGTTTTTCTGTATCAAATTGTATCATACAAAAAGGTTCTTGAATATTTTAGCTCCGCAGATAGTCCAATATACCGGCAAAACCACCGCTGATGTGAATGCCATTTCAGCAAAGTGTAACGGGCTTCGGGACGTGTTCCGGAGCCTGTTATTTATAAACCAGGCGGTAAGCAGCAGTCATATTAATAAACAGCCCACGCATTTCAAAGGCATCAAATATCCTGCCCTGCCATTTCAGCTGAATTGTTGATAGAAATTGTAGACATAACGCCTTATAAAAAATTGAATGTCAGCGAAGCGTTTCGCTATTTCCCCAGCATTATGCGGCATTGCCCCGCATTTCCGGGCCAATCTGCTGTAGAATGGAGAACCGGCATTCTTCAACACTGATGTTGATGCGGTCATTGAAGACAGATGCTGACGCGGAAACGAAAGATGATAAATGATGGTTAATGCCGGGTTGCTGCCACCACCCGCTCCAGCTCGCGGCCATTGTACACCTCGTACAAATTCAGGTGGTCCATATGCACATAACCAATATGACAGCCACAGGTGGCATTGGTACACGCGCGGGGTTTTAGAATAGTATTGAGGTCGTGCTGGTAAATATTGCCCAGCTTTTCTTTTATAAAATGACACCGGTAAATATTGCCCTCACCATCCACGCTTATTACGGTATGTCCCGTTCGGCAGGCTTTACCCTCGCTTTCATGATGCACCATGTTATAGGGCACGTACGGGTCAACAGCGATCAGCCGTTCCCGTTCATTATTGTCGTAATAGTCTGCCTGCTTTTTGAGCGCGTTCACCCATAAATATCTTTCTTTGGGTAACAGCGTGCGCATGGTCTCAATTTCAGGGATCGTTTCTTTGAAACCCACTATGCCTACACTGTAGGTAACGCCCATAGCATCGAGCTCGCTGCATTTGTTCAAAAATGCTTCGCGGCTAACCTGACCGGGATGATACGTGCACCAGAGCGCTATTTTTTCTTTAAGGGCTTTTTGCAGCCAGCCAGTGGCACACGAGAGGTTGGTTTGAATGGCGATCTTTTGTACGTTGCTGCAATGACTTAATTCAACCAATGCCTGCTGGTAATACCTGCGAATGAGGGCTTCGCCCCAGGGCGTGAAGAATAATTTGAATTCGATATTGGTTTGCTGTTTTACAAATTGCACGAAGCGGGCTACCTGCTGCGCATCTGTAGCCAGCGTGGCCCGGGTATCTTTACGCTTGGCAAACGGACAATAGGGGCAGTCGTAGTTACAGCCTGATAATACACCGCGGTATAATATTGACAACGTCATTGCAATTCAAATTCAGTGATCAGTTGTTTTATGGGTGCTGAATACAGCGCGGGCCCAATGGCGTCGGAATAATCGAGGCCCATATCGGTTAGCCGGAGTTCATGCCCCTGCAGCCGCGCCATACCGGCATTGATCAGTTCTGGTAACAATGGGTATTCGCGCAGTGCATCCTGCTCAAATAATGTATGGTATCTTTTCAGATCGAGACCGGTTCCATGCAGAATGGATTTAATAACGAAGCGCCGCTGCTGTTCTTCTTTGTTCAGCACAATGCCATAATCCACTTCGTTAAAATGCGGCCGGGCAATATATTTTTCAATGATGGAACGAATATTCTGGCGGGCAACTGCGTATTCCGATGAATAATGTACCAACTGCGTATAGGACCTGGCCCCTGCGCCCAGCCCGATCATGCCATCTTCCTGGCAGGCATAACTGCGGGCAAGCCTTTTTTGTGCAATGCCTGTTTTCTGGAACATGCGCATCGATACCTGGTGGTAGCCGGCCGATTGCAGTAACTGTTTTGCTTCGCGATAAAATATAAACCGGTTGTCTTCGGGTTCCTGGTTCAGTTTTGTAATGCCGGTAAGCGGCCGTACATACAGGGGGTAGATAAATACTTCTTCCACCCCATACCTGATGACTTCCTGCACCGAATGCAGCCAGGACGACAGCGTTTGCCCATACGCGCCATAAATGAGGTCGATATTCACTATTGAAAAGGAATATTGTTTCAGCAGATCGAGTGCGGCGTATACTTCGGTATTTTTTTGCGGCCGGCCCAGGGATTTTACCTCGGTTTCCACAAAACTCTGCACCCCCATGCTTACCCTATCGACTCCCTGCTCAACCAACAACCTGAGCTTTTCGCGGGTGACCGTAGCCGGTGACAATTCAAACGAGGTGGGTATGTTTTCGGGTTCGCCCCCCAGTTGCCTGATTATGGAAAACAGTTTTTCCAGTTGCGGTGGTTGTAAAAAAGTGGGTGTGCCGCCGCCTACTGCCATTTGTGCGAATGCTTTGGGGGCGATCTGGTCTTTTATCGTTTTGGCTTCCCGCGCCAGGGTGCGCAGGTAGGCATCTACCATGTCGGTCTGTGGATTCGCGATCGTGAACAGGTTACAAAAACCACAACGCATTTCGCAGAAGGGCAAATGCACATACAGAAAGAGGGCGTCTTTCTTTTCGGGTGACCATAATTCCGGCAGCGACAGGTTGTTTAACCGGCGATAACTGTGTTTGTGCGGGTAGGAATATGCGTACCCTTCGTATATGTTGTTAAAAAGGGTTTTAACCATTGCCAGTTTTTTTCAAGATAAAAGTTGTCATAGGTACTTCCCATACGGTGGAATGCCCCACGCGATGGCCGTAATAATTGTTCTCGCCATAGGCAGTGCCATGGTCGGAACAGAAGATGCAAAACGTGTCGCGGTGCTGCTGCCGGAAAGCTTCCAACAATATGGGCAGCTGGCTGTCGACATACTGCAGGGCCGCGCCATGCGATTGCAACGTATCGGTTTGTGCACCGGGCAAATAAAAATAGTTGGGCTGATGAATGGCCGATACATTGATGAACATAAACAGCTGCTGGTTGCCGGCAGTGTTTACCAGTTGTGCTGCCTGTTCAAATTGATGGCGGGTACTATCGCGGTCGGTAACGCCATAGGAAGGCTGCCAGTAGCTTTCGGTAAAAAGCGAGGGTAATACCTGCCCTAACGCGGTTTGCTTGTTAAAAAAGCCCACACCGCCTATGCAGATGGTGCGGAAGCCGAGTGAAGCAAAACCGCTAACGATGTCGGGCGTATCGAAGACCTGTGTTTGAGATCCTGTAGTTTCACTGCCGGCAAAACGGGCCGCGAACAGCCGGGGCGCTTTGGCATTGGTAGCCGGCGTGGGTAAAAAACCGGCAAAGAAAGCATGGTGCGCTGCGTAGGTGAAGTTGCCTGGCGAATGGCATTGCTGCCAGCCACCGGGGCTGTACTGTTGAAGATGTTGGGTGCGGCCTTCATTGAATAAGTTAACTGCCACATCGTACCGTAAACTGTCGAGCGTAACAAAAAGCACATGCATGTGCTTCACTACGCTGTTCATGTCAATAGCCTGCTCCATCTGCTTATCTCCGTTATATTCTTAATGACTTTGTTGGGCCTGATGCCTGCTTCGTTTTCCCTGCCATGCGATACCCAGCAGGTGAGCATACCGCATAACGCAGGCGCCATAACGTCGTGAATGAGGTTGTCGCCTATTACCATAGTGCTGGAAGGATCGAGTTTCAGCTGCTCTATGATCTTTTGAAAGAACGCCGGATTGGGTTTTTCGTATTTCATTTCACCGGAGATAAAGATCGCCTTCGGTTGAAAGAATGGTTCCAGCCCGGCCCGTGAGAGCTTTGCCCGTTGAATGTTGCCGCCACCGTTTGATGCCAGTACGAGTTGAAATTGTGTTGACAAAAAATGCAATGAGCCGTTTAAAGAAGGGTCGGGTTGTAATCTTTGCGCCATCATTACCTGCAGCGCCGTCAATAAAGCCGCCGGGGTCATTTTACTCCGGAAATCACCTTTTGCGTAGGTATGCAAAAACCAGGAACAAAAAACAGCTCTGTCGGTATAACCCCAATTGTCGTATGCGATACTTTCTTTCACGGCTGTTTTTAATTGCGGGTCGCGATAGCCCCATATTTTTAACAGATCATGCACGGCCAGGCGCATGGCGGCATTGCGGTCAATAAGGGTATTGTCCAGGTCAAAAATGAGGGTATTGATAGACGTTGTCAACATATGGCAGCTTGTTCGTGTTTTTTGACCATGGCCCTGAGCTGTGCTTCATAACACGTTTCCCCTTCATGGAGCAAACCCGGCAGCAGATCGCCAAAAGCATTTATTTCCAGTACGACTGTTTTTTTAAGACCGGCGGTCAGCAGTATGTCGATTCCCATGTATAATGAACCGGGAAAACAGGCGGCTGCTTTTTCGGCCAGTTGATTTATTTCCGCCAATTTATGAGCGCCTATTATTTCGATGAATTCGTTCATGTCGCCGCGGCGGTTGCCCAAATGTAAATTGGTAATGACATGACGGCTTGTTCTGATCACCGTATGACGTGCCCGGCCTGCAATCACGAGCACCCGTACATCGAAGTACCGCCCGTTCAGGGTTGCCTTGGGCAGCCATTCTTCGGCAAACACGTTTTCTTTAACCATGCGGTTGATCAATTGCGCTATTTCGGGTTCGCGGGTATAGGTGCATACCTGTAAGGAATTATACAGTTGAATACCGGCTGCTGAGGTAACCGTTTCGGCAGATGTAATTGCCTGTACGCGATGACCGCTTTTGCGGAAGGCAATAACGCCGGATGCTGAAGAGGCATGCGCCGGTTTAATGAACACTTTATGCAGGCCATGCCGTTGCATGTGTTCAACCAGTTCGTCGTAACCCGTAAAAGCCGGTAACCTGAACGGCACCGGTACGCCCTGTTGTTGTAACCATGCCTGACAGGCGGGTTTATTAAATTGCAATAAGATATCGGCCGGGGTGTTCATAACCCGCAGCGATTGTTCCTGAATGATAGCCTGCACTTGTTGCAACCAGCCGGCATAACCGGTATACCAGGCACGCATATGTTTTATTTCACCGTGCTCAGCCGGTGCTGATGCCTCGCCCTCTCCCCGGGCCACGAGCATATTGCGTACGGCTTCATTTTCGCCGGGGGAATCGATCTTCAGCATACTGCCATAAGGAATGGCGGGCCGGCCGGCGCCATTCAACCAACCGGCATAGGAAATGAGGGTGGGCATACCATATCCAAGCTGTTGCGCGGTTTCGCAAAAGCCCCTTACCCTTCTGTTTTCCGGATTGCCAATAATGGTGAACTGCATATGCTATTTATTCGGCTACTTCTACATAGCGGTAATCGTCGTCTTCTTCCTGTTTGTCATCAAGGTTGATGGAAATGCCCAATGATCGCAACTGTTCCATCATGGCTTCCGACATAAAGTGGTGGCGCAGGTTGAGGTGTTTCAATTTTTTGATGCCTGCGCTCTTCAGCAGGGCGGCAGCGCCTTTATCAGTAAGAATGCCCTTTGACAAATCGAGCACCTGCAATTGATTCAGTACCGGCGCCTGGGCAATGGCAATGGCGATATCATCCTGAATGACGCTATCCATGAGGCCGAGGTGTGTGAGTTTTGGAAAGGTGGAACCTGACAATACCATTGCCAGATCAGCTGTGGTGGAAGCAAAGCCATATTCATCTGAACCGAGCCACAATTCCAATTTTGTAAGGTTGGGCAAACGGGCGGCGTTCACCTGGGTAACCACCGGGGGTGGCATGCCACCGGTTTCAATAATAAGTGTGGTGAGCCGGTCGTGTTGCAGATCGCTGAACGAAAGATCTGAACCGCCTCTGATCTGTAAATGTTCCAGGGCGGGAAATGCTTTTAATATGGGGGATATATCGGTTTGATTGATCCAGGAGATCTCGCATTCTTCATAGGTGATATCGCCGATGAACAACGCTTTCAGGCCTGGTAAACTGTTTTTCAGGGCAACCAGTTTGTCAACTACTTCAAAGCTTGATTCAGAAACTTCGGCATTGAACTGGCCAATGATGAGTTCTGTTACTTTACCAACCTGGGGATCGCGTACAAATGCTTCGAGCAGGTCGGTGATGGTTACGCCTTCATCTTCATAACTGACACGCAGGCGGTAAACAAATTTTTCGGGATCAATAGTGGTGGGAGGTAAAAAATCCTGGACAGGTTTGTTGAGAAAGGTTTGCAAGTGTTCTGAAACCATGGGAATTGTTTTTGTAAAAGTAAGGGTTTTGTGGAAGCAAGTATTACCGCAGTAATGTGACTAAAATTATTTTTTAATGAATAACGTTCAGCCCTGTTTTTCCACAAAACCCTTTATCTTTTAGCCGATCTTTTCGGCCTTGTAACCGGCTTCCTGTAGTTTTTTGATCACTTCGGCTTCTTTTTCCTGCTGACCGGTATTAACGGTTAATACTTTATCGGGTGATTGAAGATCTACATTCCAGTTGTTGGCGCCCACCGCTTCGTTTAAATACGGGGTAACAGTGGCTACACAGCCACCACATTTGATCGTTGTTTTGAATTTTACTGTTTCCATACTATGGGTTTTTATTTTATATTTTAGTTGTTTTTAATCTTAAACTATTGGTCACTACCGATACGGAACTGAGGGCCATGGCCGCGCCGGCGATCATTGGGTTCAGGAGGAACCCGTTGAACGCATACAGTACACCGGCAGCCAGGGGTATGCCAATGAGGTTATAAATAAAGGCCCAGAACAGGTTCTGCCGAATGGTGCGCACCGTTTTGCGGGAAAGCACCAGCGCTTTGGGGATCGATTGCAGGTCGCTGGTGATGAGTGTCATTTTTGCTACGTCCATCGCAATATCCGACCCCCTGCCCATGGCAATGCTTACATCGGCCTGGGCCAGGGCCTGCGAATCGTTGATGCCATCCCCTACCATAGCCACTACTTTTTGTTGCTGCTGCAGTTCTTTTACAAAACCGGCCTTGCCCGATGGAAGCATACCGGCACCATAATGGGTAATGCCTGCTTCTGCTGCAATGGCCGCAGCCGTTTGTTCATTATCGCCGGTAAGCATATACACTTCAATACCCATTTGCTGTAACTGTTTAATGGCTTTGGCCGAGGTTGGCTTTATTTTATCGGCAATGGCGATGATGGCCAGCACCTGTTGCTGACTGGCAAAATAGATAACGGTATTGGCCTGTTGTTGTAATTGGGCAGCCTGCTGCAACAACCCGACGTCAATGGAGAGCTTATTTTCATCAATGAGTTGTTTATTGCCCACATAGAACCGTTTACCATTCACCAACCCGGTTACACCCCTTGCAGTAAGGCTTTCAAATTGTTGCACAGGGGCTGCGGTAACTGGTTGTTTTTTCAGTTCATGGATAACGGCTTCGGCCAGCGGATGTTCTGACTGGATCTCGAGGCTGTACAGCACCTGTTTCAATGCCGGGTCGTTTTGAGCACCGGTTAGCCAGCTCATTTGTGTTACCACCGGTTTTCCTTCGGTAATGGTGCCGGTTTTATCGAGAATAACTGCATCTACTTTATAAGCCAGTTCCAGGCTTTCGGCATCCCTGATAAGAATATTGTTTTCGGCGCCTTTACCTATACCTACCATGATGGCAGTAGGTGTTGCAAGGCCTAACGCACATGGACAGGCAATGACCAGCACGGTTACTGAAGTGATCAGTGCATTGGTAAAGGCATTGTTGCCACCGGCCAGCATCCATACCACAAAGGTGAGTATGGAAATGCCGATCACTACCGGCACAAAGATGCCGGCAATTTTATCAACCAGTTTTTGTACGGGCGCCTTACTGCCCTGCGCTTCCTGCACCATTTTGATGATATGGGCCAGCATGGTATCGTTCCCCACTTTTTGCGCCAGGAATTGAAAGCTGCCTTTCTGGTTTACGGTTCCGGCAAATACTTTACTGTCTTTTTCTTTTTGTACCGGCACCGGTTCGCCGGTGATCATACTTTCATCAACGTACGAAGCGCCGCTTGTTACGATGCCATCGACGGGGATCTTTTCGCCGGGGCGAATAAGAATAGTATGGCCGGGAAGCACAGCCGAAACGGGTAATTCCTGTTCTTTATCGCCGGTAAGCACCCGCACCGTTTTAGGTTGCAGACCCATTAACTTTTTAATAGCTGAAGATGTATTGGATTTGGCTCTTTCTTCCAGCAATTTCCCTAATGAAATAAAGGCAATAATAACGGAGGCTGCTTCGAAATAAACGTGGGGGTGAATTCCCCGCGCATGCCAGAAGCCGGGATCGATGGTGTTGAAGGCGCTGAATAAAAAAGCAATCCCGGTACTCAGGGCCACCAGTGTATCCATATTGGCCTTGCCATGACGGGCCTGTTTAAACGCATTTACATAGAAAGAACGGCCGAACCAGCCAATAACGGGAATGGTGAGTGCCATGGAGATATAATTTCCATACGGCAGGTCCATAAAGAACATACCGATCAGTACTACCGGTAATGATAATATGGAAGCCCAAAGGGTACGTTGTTTAAGCGCATTATAATGTTCCTGTTGGGCGGCTTCTTTTATTTCGTTGCTGTTTGCTTCGTCAATAACGAGATCGTAGCCAATGGAGCGCACAGTTTGCTGTAAATTGGCAGGCGTGGCAATGGCGGGGTTGTATTCAACCCAGGCGCTTTGATTGGCAAAATTCACGCCTGCATTGGTGACGCCTTTTGCCGACTTTAACATAGACTCAACACTGATGGCACAGGCGGCACAGGTCATGTCGAGCACAGGAAATGTTTTCCTAACGGTTTGGCCGTGGGCTATATATGTTTGTTCTTTTTCAATGGTACTTGTAGACATAGTAAAAACCTTTGTACAAAGTTCCAGCTATGCGAGTAATCCATTGTTACAAGATTAAGTGCGGGATGTATATAATTTTAAGTTACCGGTTACCAGGTACCAATTGCCAGTTACCAGGTGCCAGGTACCAGTTGCCGGGTCTTGATTGTCGATCACTCTACATGTAATCGGTGGCTCCGAATTTTTTGCCCGGTAACCAGTAACCGGCAACTACACCTTATCAAGTGGCTTGCGGGTATTCTCTTTTAACTCGCGGAATTTGGTAGGTGTTAAACCGGTTTCTTTTTTAAACTGTTGCGAAAGGTGTTGCACGCTGCTGTATTCCATTTGGTTGGCGATCTCGCTCAAACTTAGTTCATTATAGGTAAGCAATTCCTTTACCCGTTCTATGCGTTGGCGAATGGAATATTTTTCAATGGTAATGCCTTCCTGGGAAGAAAAGAGGTTTGATAAATAATGATAATCGAGTTGCAGTCTTTCTTCCAGAATAGCAGACAGCTTTTTGTTGTTGCTGTCTTCATTTCTATGAACAAGTGAAATGATGATGTTCTTTATTTTCTCCACCAGCTTATCTTTTTTATCATCGAGCAGTTCAAAGCCGATGGCGGTGAGGTTTTTGTTCAATACTTCCAGTTGTTGAGGCGTGGGCTCCTTATCCAGTTCTACTTCACCCAGGTTAACATTATTATAAGGTATGCCTGCTTTTTCCAGTTGCTCTTTTATGACCAGGATACAGCGGTCGCACACCATATTTTTTATATACAATTGCATGGCGCAAAGATACGGCATATAGTTTTTAGCAGGATGTTATAGATCAGCTGCCATTTTTTCGATAAATTAGTTTAACAAAATATTCCCATGAACGAAGAACGGCGTACGGCCTTTATAAAGGCGGCCATCTGGGATGGTTCGCTGGAAGAAGCGGAGCAATTACTGCTATCGCATCCGGAGATAGCTGCGATGGATATTCACACGGCCGCTGTTACCGGCCAGGTTGAGCTGGTACGTGAATTTCTGGCCGAAGATGCGGCAAACGCTACAGCTTTGTCGGAGCCCTATGGCGGCAATGCATTGGTGTATTTATGTATGTCCAAATATTTGCGGCTCCATAAAAACAGGAACGGGGATTTTATAGAAGCGGCTACTGCGTTGCTTGATGCGGGCGCCGATCCCAACTCGGGTTTTATGATGCAGGGAGAATTTCCCGGATTTGAATCGGCTTTATATGGCGCGGCAGGTATAGCGCACGATGCCGCGCTTACCAGTTTATTGCTTGCTTATGGCGCCGAACCCAACGATGAAGAAGCGGTGTACCATTCACCCGAAACATACGAGAACGAGGCCATGCAGGCGCTTGTACAAACCGGTAAGCTAACGAATGAAAACCTGTCGATGATGCTGATCAGGAAAATCGACTGGCACGATTACGATGGACTTCAATACCTGTTGGATCACGGGGCTGATGCCAATGGAGAAAGGAAACGCGGCTGGCATGCATTGCATCACTCGTTGAAACGCGCCAATGGACTGGAGTTTATAGCGCTGCTGCTCGACCGGGGGGCCGATCCATTGTTGGCGAGCAATGGCATTACGCCTGTTACCATGGCAGCCTGTGAAGGCCGTGGCGATGTGCTGACGTTATTTGCGCAAAAAGGCATTCCTGTTGAACAGCATGGGGTGTATGAATTGATAGCTGCCTGTGCTATGGGCGATGAAACGGCCGTACATGCACTGGCTGAACAATCCCCCACCCTGGTAACACAGTTGCTTGGCATGGGTGGTGAACTGCTCGCCCGTTTTTGTGTTTGCGGGAATTCACCCGGCGTGCAGCAATTGCTGAATCTTGGTGTTCCGGCACAGGAGCCGTACAGGAACGGCGATGCCTATTATGGCATTCCTACCGGAAGCCTTGCCATACATATTGCTGCCTGGCGCGGATTTCCTGCAGTGGTAAAAAAACTGATAGCTGCCGGTTCACCCATTGAGGTGGCCGATAAGAATGGGCAAACTCCATTGATGCTGGCTGTAAAGGCTTGTGTGGATTCGTACTGGATCAGGCGGCGTTCGCCAGATGCAGTTAAAGCCCTGCTCGATGCAGGCGCCAACACCAATGGCATAACCCTGCCAACGGGGTATGATGAGATAGATCTGTTGCTGGTGCGTAAATAAAATAGTTCGTATATTTGCATTCCTTCATTTAGATCAACTCAATGTAATAGATAATTTCTTTCAGCCCGGAATAGATAGCAACCGCAAAGCGGCCTGCTATTATTTATTTATCTACTGAAGAAAGAAATTATGCTAATTCTCCAGAACCTTTCTTATCAGCATCCCAATAAAGAGCGGTTGTTTGATAATCTCAATTTATCTGTAAACAGCGGTGATAAAATTGCCCTGACCGGGAATAATGGTACGGGAAAATCGACGCTGTTACAAATCATG
Organism: Niastella vici; assembly: GCF_002077945.1. Lineage (GTDB taxonomy): Bacteria > Bacteroidota > Bacteroidia > Chitinophagales > Chitinophagaceae > Niastella > Niastella vici. The sequence goes on along the minus strand of NZ_LVYD01000050.1, from coordinate 8,449 downwards.
GCGGGTGAATTATTACCACATGATGGTTATTTAAATATACATGTTTCCCCTTACTATGTTCCCCAACTATTTGGACAGTACAACGAGCTTACTGTTGCACAGGCATTGCGCATTGAGCATAAGTTGGCTGCATTGAAAGCGATACTGGCCGGACATGTTACAGAACAACACCTTACTATATTGAATGATGACTGGACGATTGAAGAACGTTGCCAGGAAGCACTGCAGTACTGGCAATTGAATGAGCCTGACCTCACCCGGCCAATGAGTACATTAAGTGGCGGACAAAAAACAAAGGTCTTCCTGGCCGGTATTCATATTCACCAGCCTTCATTGGTGTTACTGGATGAGCCCAGCAATCACCTCGATACTGCGGGCCGGGAACTATTATATAATTATATACAATCGACATCGGGCACCCTGGTAGTGGTAAGCCACGACAGAAAGCTATTGAACCTGTTGAATACCATTTGTGAATTAAGCAGCAGCGGCATAACTGTGTACGGCGGTAATTATGATTTTTATGCGGCACAAAAGCAAATAGAAAATAATGCCCTGAACCTCGACATCCAGAGCAAGGAAAAAGCGTTGCGAAAGGCAAAGGAGAAAGAACGGGAAACCATGGAAAGGCAGCAAAAGCTGGATGCGCGGGGAAAGCGTAAGCAGGAAAAAGCAGGCGTGGCAAAGATCATGATGAACACCTTGCGGAACAGTGCAGAAAACAGTACGGCAAAGATCAAAGGCGCTCATGCTGAAAAGATCAGCGGACTTTCGGGTGATCTGCAGGCCTTGCGCAATGAATTGCCGGAGATCGACAAAATGCAATTCGGTTTTAATAATATGATGCTGCACAAGGGAAAGGTGCTGTTCACGGCCACCGGGGTAAATCATAAGTATGATCAGCATCACATTTGGGCGCATAACCTCGATATTCAAATAAACAGCGGCGAGCGGATCGTTATAAAAGGGATAAATGGTTCTGGCAAAACAACGCTGATAAAAATGATCCTCGGTGAGCTGGAACCAGCGACTGGTACGGTTTACCGGGCTGATAACAAATGGATCTATATTGATCAGGATTATACATTGATCAACAACAATTATAATGTGTACGAGCAGGCGCAGCAATTCAATATGGCCTTGCAGGAGCATGAGATAAAGATCAGGCTAAACCGTTTCTTGTTCACAAAAGAAGATTGGGACAAAGGCTGCGGCTCGCTGAGTGGTGGTGAGCGCATGCGGTTAATTCTTTGTTGCCTTACCATCAGCAACCAGGCGCCGGATATTATTGTGCTGGATGAGCCAACCAATAACCTTGATATTCAGAATATAGAGATGCTGACTGCTGCAATCAATGGGTATCAGGGTACCCTTATCGTAGTGTCGCATGATGAACACTTTCTGGGCGCAGTAAATGTTGAACGGACAATTAAAGTTTAGCCCTGGAAATATTTCTTGATCCAGATCACTTTTTTTAAAATGGCACTTAATCATCTGTGACCAAAACACTTAAAGCGGAACTTCTATTAATTCTTCAGGAACTTAAAACAAAACCCGCAAAACACTTTACTTTATTTTAATTACTTATTATATTTGATATAGCTCTAGTGCCAATCCCAGAACTTCCAGAGATGGCCCCGTTTTGTCCGATATCTTATGAGCAGATCCAATCCCTGTGAAGAAAGCACGATGACTCTATTAGTGCAAATTATTAAACCCAGAAACCCCATATCGTGATGGGGTTTTTTTATTGGTATGGTGTTCCCCCCTCCTGCTTTATGCTTTTTTCGGCTTGCCCAAATGAACTTTGTAATCATCGGGGGTGCCGGTGATCATCAGGTTCATAAAGCGCACCTTTTTATCCTTATCGCGATATTCTATGGCATCAACCTGGTCGGGGTCCACTTCTTCTTTTTTCTTGTTGAACAGCATGCGGAAACCAACCTGGGTTACCATTTTGAGCGGGATGCGCACGTAGTACTCCATTTTGAGATCGAGCGATTGCGTGCCGGAAAATTCGAGGAAGCCCAATGAGGAGTTGATGTTCATGGCGGGAATGTTCAGGGTGTTATCCTTGAACGTTAGCACATTTCGCAAGGTATCGAACCGTACCATTTTCAGGTTCTTATCCTTGAAGTAGGATGAGATGGCTTCCATGGGGGCAAAATTCATCAGCGTACCATTGTAGATGTTGATATCGAGCTGCGCCTGTGATTGATCGAGCATTGGGGTGAGATCAGGATGCACCCGCATATAACCTTTTATTTGTCCGGTAAGCCTGCCTTTAATATTCTTATTGATCACATAGTCCTGGCCAAAATAATCCAGCTTCAGCATCAGTTTTTCGAGGTCAACATCGTTCACTTTTATGCGGCTTCTCAAATAGATCTTTTCAGGATCAGTGCCATTAAAATGCGCCCGTGCATCGATGGCGCCCCCGGCCATTTCAACATGCAGGGTATCGAGGTACAGGTGATGGGTTTCGAGCATGCGCACATTGGTAGAAAGGTTTTTAAGCCACAATCGGCGATACTTTACCTTGCCCACATTCACTGTTGCATTAAAGTCGAGGAAGGGAACCTGGAAGATATTAAAGGCTTTGGCGTGTACTGATGACGATACCTGTTGTACGGGTGTTGTTGCCGCGGCTGATGAATCGGTGGCGGCTGGTGTGGCTTCTTCCCTTGCGGTTAATTTGTAATTGGTGAGCTCATCAACGTCGAGGAAACGGGAGTTGAATTTGAGGTAATTTTCCTTCATTCTCCTTGCGCTGTCTTTGCCGGTATACAGCCGCATATTGAGATCAAAATCACTGCGGCCGATCTTTCCGGTGAGCGTATCGATCTTTATAAAGTTTTCGGTATTGAATTTCACGTTGCCTTTGATGCTATCGAGCTGGAAGGCATGTTTGGTGAGCTGTCCCGAAATATTGGCGATCCTGATATTGGCGAATTTGAAGACAGAATCGTATCGCAATTGTGTTTTGGAACGCAGCCACAGGTTGGTAGCTATTTCATCCTGATAATCGATGGGGACCATTTTTTTAGTGCGGCGGCCCAGCAGGTCTTTCATGGCCAGGCGTTGCGATTTCAGGTCGAAGGCGATCTCAGTTCGCCCCTTTTTAATTTTGTTGAACCACAGCGCATAGTTGTTTACGCGGCCGCTGAACAAAATATCGGAGCTATCAATATGACCGCCAAAATTCTTTAACCGCAACATGGTATCGGCGATGGTAAGCTCGGCGCCAAACTCATGGAAGGCATGCGGGTATCTTTTAAAGGCGGCGTTGAGGTGTTCTATCTTCAAGATGCCTTTGGGCAAGGGATGCGAATGCAGCAATTCATTGACTGAAGTTTCCAATGAGGCGCCGATCGTAAACCCGTAGATCTCTTCTTTTCCCTTACGGTTTTTGGTTGTATCGATATTCAGCAGTTCGCGCAGGATCATTTTGCTGCTGCGTGCATTTATGGTGGCTGTCACCGGTTTGCTTTGCTGGTGGAAGATCGCCGGCAGATCGTTCAGGGTGCCGTCGACATAAAAATCGGAATGGCCAATATTGCATACCAGGGAATCGAGGCGAACGAACCCGTTCTTCATATTGGCATGCAGGTTAAGCCGTTCTACATTATATGGATAATTGGGGATGCGGAAAGTAAGATTATGTACAGCCAGTTCGCTTTGGATACCTTCAGTAAGCCGCCCCACCGATTGTTCGGGCATACTGATATCGACCAGCTCTTTAAAATTCATTTTAAGATCGATTTGCCCGGTAAGCCGTTGCAGGTCTTTTATGCCGAGAAAGGCGCCTATGAATTCCAGTTCCAGTTTGGAATTGACCTGCATGAAGATCTTCGGGTTCTCAAAATTGCGCATGACGAAGTTGCCGTCGAAAATGCCAGAGCCCGGTTTTGCATGCATGCCCAGTATTCGCAGTTCCGACGTTTTACCATTCTTTCCATCGCCATTGGTATAATAACCTTTAAAGGCCAGCGAATCGAGTTTTTTGTTTGTTTTGGAATTGTGCAGCCAGGCATTGGCACAACCGAATGATACGTCGATGCGGGGCATTTGTCTGTTGCCCACATTGCCTTTTACAGTCCCTTCAAAATTCACGTGTCCATCATAGCGGAAATGCTTCAATTCACGGGCAACCGATGCGGGTACAAAGGCAAACAATTGTTGCAGATCGGGTTTATCACCGGCGAATTTGAGATCAACCGAATTGTTATTCTTTTGCAGGCTGGCAGAACCGATAATGTTAAAAAGAGCGTCTTCCACTTTCAGTTTGCCGGTGCCAATGGTTAGCCATTCGGAATTTTTTTCATATGCCAACGCCAGATCTGTTTCGAGATGTTTTTGGCGGAAAAGCGAGGTATTGCCGGGGCTGGTATAATCGATGATCAGTTTGCCGGAAAGGCTGGCTGTTATCTTCAGACTGTCATCCTGAACCGATGATTGTATGCGTTCGATCTGCGAAACTATACTGCGGCCGTTTTGCTTATCAAGGAACGAAACCGCAATATTCTTCAGTACGATCTTTTTGATATCGAGTTTGAGCGCGGCATCGGTTGTATCTGCAGTGGTGGTAGTATCGCTGGTAATGCGGCTGGCCTCCACAATATTCAGCTGACCATTGCTTTCTTCAACGAGGTCGAGATGGCCGTTCTTCAGCACGATCACTTTCACTTTGTAGTTCTGTTTCAAAATATCGGTGACACTAAAGCCGGTAAACAGGCGTTCCGCCGCAAATAACGGCTTTTCGGAAGTGCTTTTGGTAGCATAAAAGCGCACATTATTGAGCCGAAGGGAAATATAGGGAAAGTTTTGAAAGAGGGAGATGTCGCTGCTTTCTATAGACAGGGTGCCGGGTAATTTTTTGTTTAATTCCTTAACAGCTAATTTAACCAGGCGTTGTTGCTGGGTCAGCAAAATGGTGAATGCCACTCCTATCAACAAAACCATCACCAGGACCGGGATCAACAGAAATCTGATAAGCCTTTTTCGCATCTTGCTTTTCATGGACGAATTTGGTTTGGGGGTTCACTAAGCCGGCAAGGCAATACCAGGCAAAAATAACTCCTGAAAAACTAAAAATAATACAAAGCTTTACGGGGCGGTTCCCATTGCCACGCAAAGCTTTATTCGTAACGAAATATTATGAAAAAAAGTATCTGGAGCGCTATTTCCACGGGCACCAGATGACCCCATCTTTATGGTCATCGCCCCTCAATATAAAGGATAATTCAAATGTTTTTGGTTTTTGTGCGGCCTGACTGAGCTTTGAAATAGTGATATCATACGTTAAGCCAAATTGCCATGTTTTATACCGGAGACCGATGTACGGAATAATAGCGTTCTTTGACCAATACCAAACGCCCGTGTATAAGACCTGGTCTTCCCCGGTTTCGTTTATAAAAAAGCCCAGCGCGCCACCAACGGAAAAATAGCTGGCTTTTGATTGTTCCTGATAAATGCCATTGGTGTTTATTAACATATTATCATTGAGATAGGTTTCGAAATTTGCATGCACTACTTTTCGCATGGCGAGGTATTTGTTGGGATCATCGAGCACGGTTTGTTTGGGCTGGTTCAAATGGAACACGGCAATACCCATGTCGAAATTCGTACGGTCATTTGTATAACTATAAGTGCCGCCTGCACTGGTAGAATAATAAGGCCTCATATTGGAGAGAGCTGCTTCGCCGGAAGGCAAATTGGTATCAAAACCATTGCCGGTAAATTGTTCGGGATAAATAAGGCGGTGGAAAGCTATATGTTTGTTAGCAACAATGCCCCCCACTCCTATTCCCAGCCGGTGATCACCATTTGCATCAGACAGGGTAATGTTGTATGAAACATTCAGCGATCCGTATACGCTTTGGTGAATGCCTGCCTGTGCGTAATCGTACATAAGCATGCCGCCGAGGCCCAGCACGCTTGTTTCGGGTAATTTATCTTTCATGACCTTGGTATCGTATGAGATCGTTCCTGTTGAATATGGTGCGGCAGGACCAATCCACTGACTGCGGAAATTGGTGACCATTCGCCATTTGGTATCGATATTGGCGGTTAACGCCGGATTTATATTCAGCGGAGATGAAAAGAATTGAGAAAAACTTGGGTCCTGTGCCCATGCAATACATGGGAAAAACAACCACAGAACTGCTACTTTGCGAATTAGATCTTGTTTCATAACGCAAATTTTTTATCGTAATAACATTGCATTACCAGCTTTTTTGAATACGGTACCATCGTTACCAACAGCTTCCACCGTCCAGGTATAGGTATCCATTACCTGTTGCACGCCTTTATAGACGCCATCCCATCCTTTGCCTAATTCTTTTGTTTCGAATACCAGTTCACCCCAACGATTGAATACCCTGAAATATCTGAGTTCGACAATATTCACCGTAAATGGATAGAGGTAGTCGTTATGGCCATCTTTATTATGCGGCGACCAGGCCGTGGGCACCCATAAGTTTGGCGGTTCATTACCCTGTGTTCTGGCAATTACTTTTACTGTTTGTGTATCTACAATTAAACAACCCTGGTCAGATTTTATATAGATCAGGTAATCTACCTTTTGACCATATTTGAATATTGGATTGATCACGTCATCGCTGTTCAGGCCGGTTGCAGGCGACCAGAAGTAGGAATAATTGTTTCCAAAGTATCTGGCCCTTAGCGGCGTTGACAGATTGACAGATGTAATTACTTCATTGTAACGTATTGAGGCCGGCGGTTTGATCACATTTAACATGGCCGATGCATTAGGCGAATTGTTTATGCACACCGCATCAGCTACGCTGGTGATGGTGTATTTGGTAGAGGTCGTTGGCGTTACTTCAAACTGATAAATAGAATTGGTTATGCCATTGACAGTATGACTGGCCGTGTCATCGGTATAGGTTAAGTTAAATGGCGCTGTACCGGTGAGCGTAATTGTTAACTTGGTTTTTGTACCCGGACAAACATTGCCACCCAGGATCTTAGCCGTAGGCATGTTTTTCAGTTGAGCCGTAACCGGCTTAATGCTGGTACAACCGGCTGCGTTGGTAGCTTTGATATAATAGGTGCCGTTGGCCTTTACTGCATTGGGCGCAGGCAAAGGTTTGGTAGCGTTGGAGTCTGTCCAGTAAGAGAAGCTGAGACCCGCATCGCTGCCAGCAGTTGTGGCCTGTGAAGTAAGGTCGATACTGGTTTGGTTGCAAGCGCCGTTCTGGTTGTTTACAATTAATTTAGGAGCAGGTTGTAAAGTAAGGTTAGTAATGATGATACTGTCGCACCCCGCCTGGTTGACAAAGCTGGAGCTGTATACGCCACTTGTGGAGGCGATGACTCCATTGGGTAATTTATAAGAGCCGGCACAGGTAGAAATATTTTCTGTTTTTGAAGTGGAAGATTTTACGTTCAGGATTAAGGTGACGATAGAGTCGCAACCGGCGGCGCTGATTAATGTGTCTTTATAGGTTCCGGCGGCGTTGTATGTATTGCCATTCCAGGAGTATGGTAACTGGCCTGGGCATATTGTTGCGGTTTGTGTGCCGGTTAATGTTGCATTTACGATTAAGGTAAGTGTTACGATAGAGTCGCAACCGGCGGCGCTGATTAATGTGTCTTTATAGGTTCCGGCGGCGTTATAGGTGTTGCCGTTCCAGGAGTATGGTAATTGGTTGGTACAGATTGTTGCGGTTTGAGAACCGGTTAATGTTGCGTTTACGGTCAGGGTGAGCGTGACGATAGAGTCGCAACCGGCGGCGTTCTTCAAGGTGTCTTTATAAGTGCCAGCAGAATTGTAGGTGTTGCCGTTCCAGGTGTATGGTAATTGGTTGTTGCAGATGGCTATCGCTTGAGAGCCTGTTACGGCGGTGTTTACGTTGAGTGTTAAGGTTACAATTGAGTCGCAACCAGCTACGTTCTTCAACGTGTCTTTATAAGTTCCTGCGGTATTATAAGTGTTGCCGTTCCAGGTGTATGGTAATTGACTGGTACAGATGGTTACGGTTTGCGTACCGGTTAATGCTGCGTTTACGGTCAGGGTGAGCGTGACGACAGAATCGCAACCGGCCACGTTCTTCAAGGTGTCTTTATAAGTTCCAGCAGTATTATAGGTATTGCCATTCCAGGTGTATGGTAATTGACTAGTACAGATGGTTACGGTTTGAGCGCCGGTTACTACGGTGTTTACGTTGAGTGTTAATGTTACGATTGAGTCACAGCCAGCGGCACTTGTTAAGGTGTCTTTGTAAGTGCCGGCGGCATTATAGGTGTTGCCGTTCCATGAGTATGGCAATTGGCTTGTACAGAGGGTTACGGTTTGAGCGCCGGTCAGGGTTGCTTTTACGGTCAATGTGAGCGTGACGATAGAATCGCAGCCAGCCACATTCTTCAGGGTGTCTTTATAAGTGCCAGCGGCATTATAGGTGTTGCCGTTCCAGGTGTATGGTAA
>NZ_LVYD01000049.1 GCF_002077945.1 Niastella vici | reverse complement strand
CCTCAAATTACTTTTGAGACAGCCTCTTTGCTTTTGGTGTAAACATTACACCTTGGCCAATAATTGTCTGATCTGTTTAATAAAACCGGGCCCATTTTGCAGAACCGGTAATAAAAATTCAATTTTCCTGAAGAAATTACAATTACCCCCCTTACATTATTTATTGCCTTAATAATTGGTAGCTTTATAGAAATATGGGGCATATGAAACCTACTATCATTGACCATCCTTTTCATGTGATAAAACTGGAGTACAACAGTGAGGCGCCTTTAAGCGCGTTGGAACAGGAAGCCATTGAAAAATATGTTGCGCTGCACAACCAATCGCAGGAGTACAGCCAGGTATTGACGAAACTACTTACTTACTATACCTCGGCCACCAAAACATTACATCAATGCCAGGTTATTTTCAACAACCTGCAAAACGAATACCTGTTGCTAACGCCCATGCTGCATTACCTGCAGGAAGGCGGCCCGCTTACAGAAAACGAAATTGAATCTATCGACGAAAATGAACGCGTGTGCTACGACACCCAGCCGCTGCTAACGCAATTGCATACCTTTAACCATACCTTCGATGCCTATGCCGATGGTTTAATGGCCGCAGAAAAGGAATACGCCGGTACTGAACAGCAACAGGAAAAACTGGAACTGCAGTTTGATGATTTCGATGACAATTACTTCTCCCCCATTATCAGGAACTATAAGGAAATGGAGATCGACATTTGCAGCCTCGATGAAGACTTTGATAATTTCAGGGGCGCATTCAGCGAAATATACAAGCTGGTCGATAGCCTCACAGACACCCGTAATATCTTCCTCGATCAGCATATAAAACTACAGAACAGGATCATTGACCTCGATAAAGACATCGTGGCCCTGTTTACGGCCATCAATGGCGAACAACGATCGAATCCCAACTAATGCTTTCTGCTTTTTGTTGCCCCCAACTGTAAAAGCAACTATACGCTCCCGTCAACCCGCATAATACCGCAACAATGCAGTATTTGTGGAAAATTTCACGCATATTTTGCGCTATCACCCTCGATTCATGCACTTTTATGCGGCATATTGAGTATATTTGGTTAGTAACCCCTAACTGCATATGCTTAAAAAGGAACGTCAGGCGTATATTTTACACCAGGTGAACCTGCACAACAAGGTTCTTTCGTCTTTATTAAGTCAGGAAATACGTGTTTCTGAGGATACTATCCGCAGAGATCTGCAGGAACTTGCCGATGAAGGCAAGATCATAAAGGTTCATGGCGGCGCACTCAGCCACTCCTTTAATGAAGTGTATTATCCAACCGATAATGTATACTCACAAGACCACAAAAAGATCATCGCCAACAAGGCAGCAGCCCTTATTCAAAACGGCATGTTTGTGCTTACCAGTGGCGGCACCACCATCATTGAGCTGGCGCGGGCCCTGCCCCGGCAGTTAAAAGCCACCTTCATGTCGGGCAGCATACCTGCCATTCTCGAATACATGCAGCACCCGAGCATTGACGTGATCATGATCGGCGATCGCATTTCAAAAAGCTCCAAGATCACCATTGGGGCCGAAGCCATCACCAAAATAAAACAGATCAATGCCGACCTGTGCCTGCTGGGCATCAATGCCATCGACCTCAAACATGGCACCACCGATAACGACTGGGAAGTAGTACAATTAAAAAAAGCAATGATCCAGAGCGCCCAGAAGATCGTTTGTTTGACCATCTCTGAAAAGATCAACACACTTCAACCTATTCACATTTGTGATATTCAGCACATCGATGTTCTTATTACAGAATTACCACCTGACGATCCCAAACTGAAGCCATATACCGACGCGGGCATTCAGGTGTTGTAAGACCTGTTTTTCCAAACCTTATGAAAACGGTTAACCCTAACTGTTTCAGCCTGCAACAGGTTGAATGGTTATTGCTATGTCAGTATTGTATGCATCACTGATTAACGAACCAAAAAAACTGTTATGAGAACTCCCCTAAAACTGCTATTGGCAGTTGTAATGACCTTTCATGGCCTGATCCTTACCGCGCAGGAAAAAACGATTTCCGGTACGGTATTGAGCGACGACGATGGCCAACCACTCCCAGGCGTAACCGTTACCAATGCAACCACTAACAAAAGGGTGCAAACCAACCAGGCCGGTTATTTTTCCATTGCAGCCGAAAAAGGACACAAGCTCATTTTTACCTATGTTGGCTACAGCGCCAAAGAGGTAATTGTAAGCGACGACAAACTCGTTAACACCCGCCTGGTATCGAGCAGCAAGGAAATGGATAATGTGGTAGTTACCGGTTATGGCCAGCAACGCAACAAACGTGAGCTGGGCTACCAAACCGTGGTAGTAAAAGGGGAAGATGTTGCCCAAACAAGAAGGGATAATTTCCTGAACGCTTTGGCCGGGCGGGTACCCGGCATAACGGTCACCTCTACCTCAGGTGTGCCGGGCGCCAGTGCGCAGATCATGCTGCGGGGCGGTGTTTCTATAGGTGGCAATAACCAGCCTTTATTTGTGGTTGATGGCGTACCTATGGACAACAGCGCCGTTGACCAGGAAAACCTGGTGAGCGCCTCACAGGCAACCGGAAGCGCCGCTACCCTGTCGCTGGCCGGCCGCAACCAGGACTATACCAACCGTATAGCCGACATTAACCCGGAAGATATTGAAAGCATCACCATTTTGAAGGGGCCCGAAGCCACTTCTTTGTATGGTTCAGATGGCGCCGCAGGCGCCATCGTGATCACCACTAAAAAAGGCAGGGCCGGTCAAACAAAGATCAACTACACCAACTCGTTTACCCGGTCTGAAGTGTACCGGTATCCGCAGATACAAACAACCTATAGCCGCGGTAACAATGGCATCTCAGACCTTACCGCCTATAACAACGCCAATTCCGCCTATGCCCTCGGCTTCCCCTACTTTGGACCCAAATATCCCGAGGGAACGGTTAAATACGACAACCTCAAAAACTTCTTCCAGAAAGCTTTTTCTACCCAGCATAACCTGAGCGTGGAAGCCGGCAGTGCCGATTTTAATTACCGCTTATCTGTAGGCTATCTCGATGAAAATGGCATTGTGCCCAATACCAGCTATACAAAGGCCAACGTACGCCTCTCGGCCAATGCCAAACTGAACAAAATGATGAACGTAAGCTCAACCTGGGCTTATATCTACAGCACCAACCATAAACCCATTAAAGGCCAGGGCAGTTTTTACACCAACCTGCTGAGCATTCCGCCCGATATTGATATCCGTGATTATACCAATGCCGATGGCAGCCGCAAACTGCTGCGCGGCCTTACCGCCACAGACGAGGTAGACAATCCCTTCTGGGAAGCGTATAAGAACTATGCCATCGATAAAACCGACCGCTGGACGGGCAATACCAATTTCACTTATAATATCTTAAAAGGCCTCACCTTCAATGGCATCATTGGCCTCGACCAGTATTCATCACAGGGATTGCTGTATTATCATCCACTATCAAGAGTAGCGTACACACTCGGCGGGTTTCTGGGAACCTATCAGCAGATCTACAGGGGCATCAATGGAACGGCACGCGTATCGTACCACAAAGTCATCGCCAATAAATTCTCGAACGATATTTATGCCGGAACCTATGTAGAGAACAACCACAGCGCCCTGAATGCCCAACGCGGTGAACGGTTCTACGAACCCGATTTTGTATCGATCAATAATACAGATCCCCTCTCGCGCGATGCGAAGCTTACCCAGTACAACGTACGGAAAGTGCGCTTCTATGGCGGTTATACCATCGGGTACGACAACCTGGCGTATGTTACGGTGACCGGCACCCGTGAAGGCGTTTCAACCCTCACTTCGCGGTTCAGGGACAAACAACCCTATTTTAATTATGCATCCATTTCAGGAAGCTTTATTCTCAGCGAGCTGCCATTCATGAAAACATTGAAATGGGTGTCGTATGCCAAACTGCGTTCCTCCTATGCTTCTACCGGTAAGGGCCCTATCCGGCCATATATAATTGACTATGCCTTCCAAACCCAGTCAACCACCGGCGGCGGTTACGCATTGGGTGTAACCCTCAACAATTTCGATCTTACGCCTGAGTTCTCGAACAATTTTGAAATAGGCGGTGAAGCCAAATTCTTTAACAACCGCCTCGGTATCGATGTGGCGTATTTCAAGAACCGGGTAAAGAACCAGATCATTGCCAACCGGCTCAGCTATGCAACCGGTGGTATCCTGAAATATATCAATGGCGGTAGTTTAAAAGCCGAAGGCTGGGAAATACAGTTGACCGGCTCCCCCGTTAAAACGAAGGATTTCAGCTGGGACATCACCGTAAACTTCGACAAGGCCCGCACCGTTATTGAAAAAATGCCGGCCGACCTGCCCTTCTATTACGATTCAGATACCTGGTTATATGGCAATGTGCGCTCACAGGTAGGGGTTGGACAGTCGCTGGGCAACCTCTCGGGCAATACCTATCAAAAAAATGAAAAAGGGGAATTGCTGATAAGTCCTACCAGCGGTTTGCCCGTAACCCAGGACCAGGGCTGGGCGCCCATTGGCGACCGCACACCCGACTACAAACTGGGTATTATCAACAGCCTGAGCTGGAAGGACCTCTATCTTTCTTTCAACCTCGACATTCGCAAAGGCGGCGACGTATTCAACGCCAATGAAATGATGATGACCATCCTTGGCGTAAGCAAAAGAACAGCGAACCGCGAAGAACCCCGCGTAGTAAAAGGCGTATTGAGCGATGGTTTGGAAAATTCGGCCAAACCAACGGTGAACACCATTGCCATTACGCCCTATTTCAGAAGCAGCTATTACAGCAGCACCAGTTCTATTTCAGATGCCGATTATGTTGAATCGGTGAACTGGTTAAGAATGCGCGACATTACCCTGGGTTACCAACTGCCGGCGAAGCTCATCAAACGGCAAAAAGTATTCAGGTCGATCTCGATCTATACAACGGTGACAGATGTATTCCTGATCACCAACTACTCAGGTGTTGATCCCAATGTGAATGGATTGAATGCCTCCAATACCCGTGGCTTTGGCGGATCGGGTATCGACTTTGGCGCCGTGCCTAACCCCAGAAGTTACAGCGCCGGGTTAAAGCTCAATTTCTAATCACTAAAAACCGAATAATGAAAAATAAAATAATTATCTCAATAGTAATGGTGAGCCTGCTGGTGCCGGGTGTGGGTTGCAAGAAGTACCTCAATGTGAACAGTGACCCCGATACCCCACAGGAACCTTCGCCTTCAAGTGTAATGCCCGCCATGCTGGCCGCCATGACGTATGGCCTGCAACGCGATGGCCGGTATATTAGTCACTATATAGCCAATTTTCACACCTATTCAAGCGCCATTGCCGACGCCAATTACGACAACCACGGTTACATTTACAGCAGTACCAATATGGGCGACCTGTGGTGGATGGCCTATTTCAGCATGGGCAATAACCTCAATTACATTACAGAAAAAGGGCTTGAAAAACAACAATACGATCACGTGGCCGCGGCGTATGCTTTGAAAGCCTGGGCCTTTCAATCGTTGACTGATGAGCATGCTGATATCATTTTCACGGAAGCCTGGCGCGATACCACCTATTACTTCCATTACAACCCGCAGGATGAGGTGTATAGAGGCGTGGATTCCTTATGCCGCGTAGCCCTGCACTACCTGGATACGTCAGCCGTAATGCCCGCCAATACCCTAAGGGTGGGCGATTACACCTATAATGGCGACCTCACCAGGTGGCGGAAGTTCGTATATGGCATACTGGCCCGCAACTATCATCACATCAGTAACAAAGCGGGATTGTATAACCCCGACTCGGTGATCAAATTCTGCGACAATTCATTCAGCTCGGTAGGCGATGATTTTGTAGTGCCATTTGACGGTACAAAAAATGAGAACGCCAATTTCTGGGGACCTTACCGCAACAATATGAGCAGCTTCAGGCAAAGTAATTTTATTGTTCGCCTGCTCGATGGCAGCACTTTTACCGGCAGCAATGCAGCCGTAAACCGCGACCCACGATTATCGCATATGTTGTGCGCCTCTTCCGATACCACCAATGGAAACGGCGGGTATTATGGCGTTGACCCCGGCAGCGGTGAACAATATGTAGCACTGAACCCACCCAACTCGTACCTGGTGAACGGGCAGCCACCTACATCAGGCACGGCCTTAACCAACTGGAAGAATGCCCGCAAGAAAACTGTTACACCCTGGGGTGATAGCGCTTATACCAACCCGGCATCAGGCGTTATCAATGATGTTGCCGGCAAATACCTGTTCAAGAACAAAGCGGTGATGCCGGTAATGACCTATTCAGAACTGCAGTTTATAAAAGCAGAAGCGGCGCTCCGGAAAAATGACCTCACTAAGGCCTATACCGCGTACCTGAACGGCATCAATGCCCATTTTGATTTCATCAACAAAAGCTATAGCAGCTACCGGGGCAATAGCTCCCTCTTCAATAACTATGCTATTACCGCTGCCGACCGTGCCCGCTACCTTGCCAGCGGTAATGTAAAACAAACAGCAGGCACATTAACGCTTACAGATATCATGCTTCAAAAATACATCGCCCTATGGGGCTGGGGTTTTCTGGAAACCTGGGTCGACCTGAGAAGGTTTCATTATATCGATCTGGACCCGGCCACCGGTCAACAGGTATATAAGAATTATTTGTTACCAGCTACCTTCTTCGGGTCAAATGGCGGTAAGCCCGTGTACCGCATAAGACCCAATTACCAGTCGGAATATGTTTGGAACCTGGCCGAACTGCAGAGACTGGGTGGTACAAAATCAGATTATCATACGCTTGAATGCTGGTTTAGCTTACCCTGATTCCCCCACTTCAAAACTTTAATCATGAAAAAATATATTCTTATCATAGGCATATTGCTTACAGGCGCGGTGATCGTTTTTTCCTGTAAGAAAAATACCATTTCAGTTGCCCCGTTTGATGTGGCGAGCGACAAAGCCCTGTTCAAACTTAATTATGCCTGTCCGTATAAAAGTATCGGCGCCGTACAGATCAAGATCGACGATATTCGCGTCAGCAACACCATTACGTATAACACGCCGTTTCCCGGTGGGGGGTTGAATACCGGTGGCAGCAGCAATGCCGATTACCTGAGCCTTTCGCCCGGTGAACACACGGTTTCTTTAAGTGTTCCCAAAGCCGGTAGCGACGAAGATTCTATAAAGGTGTATTCAACCACTGTAAACGTGGAAGCCAGCACCTATTATACGCTGCATGTAACCGATACAACCACCAATACCAACAGCCTGTTGCTGACCGACCTGAGCTCGCTGCCCGATTCAGGGCAATCGAAATTCACCTTTGTGAACCTGATACCGGGTTCGGCCATTGATCTGTATTTCGGGGCCACCAAAGTGGCCAGCAACATAGGCTTTAAAAATTCAACCGATACGTTTACGCTGGCCAGTGCATCGGCGGCCCTGTTTGCGATAAGGCCCGCAGGCGCAGCCGCCACTTCAACACCGCTGGCAACGTACCCTACGGCGGGCGGAACCACTACCTATTCAATACCCAACCAACGCGTATTCACCGCTTACGCCCGCGGCTATCTGGGATTGCCATCGGCCGATACGCGCAAAGCGCAATTGTCGTTCCTCTATAATAAATAAAACGTACTACAGCAGCCTGTATTAATGATGCAGGCTGCTGTAACTTATAAGCAAATACCGCACAATGAAAGCCGCACTAACTGTTATACTCCTCTTTACCTTTGCCACCCACCTGCTGGCGCAAACACCCGGCCTTTCGCCCGACTCGGCTTTGGCTGCGCTCAGGAACAATTACCCGCAGGAGAAAGTTTTTCTGCAAACCGACAAAAGTTATTACTTCCCCGGCGAAACCATTTGGATGAAAGCCTGGTGCACCCTCGATGGGGCGCCTACTTATTTAAGCCGCATACTGTATGTTGACCTGGTGAACAGCCAGGGTGAAGTGATCAGTAAAAAAATGTATAAGCTCGATAACCTCGGCAGCACGCCCGCCGACCTTGAGATATTACCCGCTGTAAAAAGCGGCAATTATACCATCAACGCCTATACGTTGTGGATGCTGAACTTTCCGCAATTCGTTTATCACCGCAACATCTATATCTATAACCCGGCCACTTATCAAAAAAGCCCGGGCATTGCATCCGGCATCAACCTGCAGTTCTTCCCCGAAGGCGGGGAACTGATCGCCTGCACCAAAAGCCGCATGGCGTTTATGGCAACCGATAACAATGGCTGGCCGGTAAGCGTGCAGGGAACGGTTGCAGATAACACGGGGAAAGAACAGGCCCGCTTTTCAACCCAACACGATGGCATGGGCGTATTGGAAATAGAGGTGGAAACAGGCAAAACCTATACGGCCACCATCGACAATCAAAGGGCACCATACAAGTTACCAGCTGTAAAGGAAGAAGGCATTGCACTGCGTGTGGAAAATTCCAACCCCAACCGGGCATTCGTATTATTAAGCCGGGCTGAAAAAAATAAGGAAAAATACAATCAATTGAAAGTGGTGGCGCAAATGTATCACCAGGTGGTATTTAAAGCCGGGCTGAATTTTGATGAAGGCCAAATGGCCGCGCCCATTCCTAAAAAGAACCTGCCGCCCGGCATTATGCAAATAACGGTATTCGACGCCCGCAATAACCCGCTGGCCGAACGACTGATGTTTGTAGAAAATTATAAATTAATAGCCCCTGCCATCAATACAGATACGCTGAATACAAAGCCCCGGGGAAAGAACCAGTTCAGCTTTTCGGTGAATGAGATCAACGCTGCCACCCTTTCCTGTTTGGTCACCAGCGATATCAGTGGCGTTTCTGATACTGTGGAAGACAATATCGCTTCTTCTTTTTTGTTGACCACCGACCTGCCCGGCACCATCAACAACCCCGGTTATTACTTCAAAAACAAAGAACCGCAAACCCTACAGCACCTCGATCTGTTGCTGATGACCCGCGGCTGGCGCCGGTTTGAATGGAAAAGGATTATGCAGAACGATTATATAACGTTGAAGTACCCGGTTGAATCGGCCATTTCGTTCAGCGGCAAAGTAACCAAAAGCGATCGCAGGGAACCGGTAAAAGAAGGCCGGGTGAGCTTTATTATCAAGGGCGATGATTCAACCTCCCTGCTGGCCGAAGCCACCCTTACCGATAAAGGCGAATTCTTACTGAACAATGTAAACTATATGAAAAGCGCAGCAGTGGCCTATATGGGCACCAATAGTAAAAGAGAAGCCTTTGTGGTAGATGTAAAACTGAACCCTTCCTATATTGACTCATTACACCAATCGTTATACAAACCCGGTTTTGACCTTGATACCATCGATTTGGCCGCCCGCAAAAATGCACTGGCCACCTATATCGACCGGCACATGATACTTACCGATACCTCGGCCTTTAAAAACGCCAAAATATTGCAGGGCGTGGTGGTAACGGGGAAGAAAGTATCAAAAGAAGATTCCCTGAACCGGGAATATGCGGGCGGGCCGTTCTTAATGGGCAAGGCCATTGACCCTTCCAACTTTAAATACGCCCGCAGCATTTGGCAGGTGATACAGCAAACCGTGCCGGGTGTAACCGTCGAAGGAAATCCCTTTGACCCCAAAGTATCGTTCAACCGCTTTGGCGGGCTGGGCAATGAAGATCTTTCGGTAAATGCAGGCACCAGTTCAGATGGCAGCATCAGCAACGACATAGTTATGCAAACAAATGGCATTGCCTATTACCTCAATGAAGTGAACGTATCAAAAGACATCATCAATACGCTGTCGGTAGAAGATGTGGCGCTTATTAAAGTGCTTCAGCACTCAGGCGCGGTGCTGGGCGCTGCACAGGGCGTAATTGCTTTGTACACCAAAAAAGGAGTGGCGGTCAACAAACAGCCTTTTGAAAAATCGTATACGGTGGTAAAACGGGAAGGCTATGCCGTTGTAAGGCAATTTTACAGCGCCGATTATACGCTGAACCCTGACGTCAAAGAAACCGATAACCGCCATACCCTGTACTGGAATGGAAAGATCAATCCATCAAAAGACGGCAAATACCGTTTTCGTTTTTTCAATAACGATAGCAGCAAACAATTCCGGCTGGTGATACAGGGAATTGATAAAGATGGGCAGTTGATCTATACAGAAAAACTGATTCAATGAGTTCCGCCAAAGAAAAGATAGGCTAAAATGATGGCCGTAATAACGCCTGCCAGGTCGGCCAGCAGCATGGTGCCAATGGCATAGCGGGTGTTCTTGATAGAAACAGAACCAAAATATACAGCCACCACATAAAATGTGGTATCAGCAGCCCCCTGAAAAATGCCGGAGAGGCGGCTGGCGAACGAATCGGGACCATTGGCGATCATGGTGCTCACCATCATACCCCGGGCCGCGCCCCCGCTCAATGGGCGTATTAACGCAGTGGGAAGTCCGTCAACAAACCGGGTATCGGCCCCCAGGTAAGCAAAGAAATTCTTGATGCCATCGATCACCATATCGAAGGTGCCGCTGGTGCGTAACATACTTACCGCAACCAGAATGCCCACCAGGTAGGGAATAATGCGAATAGCAGTATCAAAACCATTTTTGGCGCCATCGATAAAGGCATCAAAAATGTCGATCTTTTTATAAATTCCCCCCAATACGATCAGCAGGAATACCAGCAATATCAATCCATTGCTGAGTACGCCGGAAAAAAACTGCACGCCAGCGGCATCGAGGGTAGTGATGTACCATACCAATAAAGCCACTACGAGCGAAATGCTCAATACCCAAAGCACAATAACCGGTTGCAATAACCTGATCTTTTGCCTGAGCGATACCACGAACATGGCCGTCATGGTGCCTATGAACGTAACGATCATACAGGGCAGGAACACATCGGTAGGATCGCTGGCATGTTGCGCCGCCCTGATGGCAATAACGCTCACCGGAATGATATTAAAACCCGCCGCATGCAGGCACAGGAACATGATCTGCGCATTGGAAGCCACTTCCTTTTTTGGGTTCAGCTCCTGCAGGCTTTGCATGGCCTTTAACCCGAAGGGCGTGGCTGCATTATCGAGCCCCAGTAAATTGGCGGAAAAATTCATGATCATATGACCCATGGCGGGGTGCCCTTTTGGCACTTCAGGAAAGAGTTTTGAGAAGAAGGGCCCAATGATGCGCGACAGCAGGTTAATGCCCCCTGCCCTTTCGGCAATGCTCATAAAACCCATGAACAGGGCCAGCATGCCAATGAGTTCAATACACAGCGTCACCGCATCTTTACAGGTATCAACAATGCCATTAGCCACCTGGATCCTCACTTTTACATCGCCGGCCGATACCCTGCCGCTGGTTTCCAGGGTGTCTGCGAGGGAAGCCCGGGCCGCAGCAAGTGGGGTTGTTTTCACCTGCACCGAATCGCCTTTTTTGCCCACCACCATGGAGCTGAAGATCTGCTTTTCGCCAAAGGCGGCAAACTTGATAACAGCAACTAAAATGGAAATAAGAATAAAGGCACTCCAGATACGACTTAACGCCATAAGGGAATAAGATTAAGCGCTGAAGATAAAGGAATCCAGCCATATATTATCACCCGGTAATACCCTATCTTTGCGGCCCAAAAACCAGTTCTAAGTTCTTGGTTTTTTAGTTCGAAGTTCATCAAATACAAGACTGAAAACTAATTGACACTGAATTATAAGAGCTTAGAACTCAGTACTTAAAACTAAAAAAATGGCTTTACAAGCAGGAATTGTAGGTTTACCGAACGTAGGAAAATCAACCTTATTTAACGCAGTGAGCAACAGTGCGAAAGCACAGGCCAGCAATTACCGGTTCTGTACTATTGATCCCAACGTTGGACTGGTTGACGTACCCGATGCCCGCCTGCAAAAACTGGCAGAACTGGTACATCCCGACCGTATTGTTCCAACCCAGATAGAGATTGTGGATATTGCCGGCCTCGTTCGCGGCGCCAGCAAAGGAGAAGGATTAGGTAATAAATTCCTGGGCAACATTCGTGAAGTGGACGCTATCATTCACGTGATCCGCTGTTTTGAAGATGAAAACATTCTGCGCGATGAAGGCGCTATTAACCCCGTTGGCGATAAAGAGATCATTGATATAGAGCTGCAGCTGAAAGACCTGGAAAGTGTGGATAAAAAGCTGAGCCGCATTGAAAAACAGGCCCGCATTGATCCCAAATTTAAAGTGGAATACGACGTACTGGTACGCTGTAAAGAGCACCTGGAAAAAGGCAAAAGCATCCGTGAGCTTGACCTTACCAAAGAGGAACGCCCCGCCATTGCCGACCTGTTCCTGCTTACCGAAAAACCGGTGTTGTATGTAGCCAATGTTGATGAAGCCAGCATGCATACCGGTAACAGGTTCTCTGCCGCGCTACAGGAAGCTGTTAAAGGTGAAAATGCACAGGTGATCATCATGAACAACAGCATTGAAGCCCAGATCAGTGAAATGGAAGACCCGGCCGATAAGCAGATGTTCATGGAAGAATACAAAATGACCGAGCCTGCGCTTGACCGTTTGATACACTCAGCTTATAAATTACTGAACCTGCAAACCTATTTCACTGCCGGTGTGCAGGAAGTACGTGCCTGGACGATCCACGAAGGCTGGAAGGCGCCCCAGGCCGCCAGCGTTATTCATACCGATTTTGAAAAAGGATTTATCAAGGCCGAGGTAATAGCTTACAACGACTTTATTACCCTTGGTTCAGAAGCCGCCTGCCGCGACGCCGGTAAGCTGCGTATTGAGGGCAAGGAGTATATTGTGAAAGATGGCGATGTGATGCACTTCAGGTTTAACGTGTAGAATTAAACGAATATATTATTAGCTATAAGGTCTATCATTATTTAAAAGTGGTAGGCCTTTTTTGTTGTACTTTATTATTGGGGCTTGTATCCACTTTTTTGGTTCAAACTTTAAGCCCCACCCTACT
Organism: Niastella vici; assembly: GCF_002077945.1. Taxonomy (GTDB): domain Bacteria; phylum Bacteroidota; class Bacteroidia; order Chitinophagales; family Chitinophagaceae; genus Niastella; species Niastella vici. Next base: position 194,895 of record NZ_LVYD01000049.1, on the reverse strand, counting down.
TCTTTCCTTTTTTTAGAATCTCTCTTAAAGGAATAAACTTTTTGCACATAGAATACGTTGTATTTACAATGAGCCGTAATGCTTTAGACAGGACGGCGATCTGATCGTTTTGTATTAAATTTGCACCATGACAGCCAATTACAGAGAACAAATACCAGCCGGTTTTGCACCTGATTCCAGAGTTTGGGTATACCAGAGCAGCCGGTTATTGATGCTGAGCGAGGCATTGCATGTAGAAGATCTGCTCAATAACTTCATTGCCAACTGGAATTCGCATGGCGCCCCGGTAAAAGGGTATGGTAACCTGTTCTTTGGTCAGTTTATTGTATTGATGGCCGATGAACGCGCCACCGGCGTAAGCGGTTGCAGTACCGACAGCTCGGTGCGGCTGATAAAACAAATTGAAGAACTCTTCAAAGTAAATATGTTCGACCGGCAAATGCTGGCCTTTATGGTAAAAGATAAAGTGCAAATGCTGCCCCTGCCGCAATTACAATACGCCATTGACAATAACTTCCTGTCGGCAGATACTTTGTACTTTAACAACCTCGTGCAAACGAAAGAAGAGCTGGAAAACAACTGGTTGATCCCCATAAAAGAAAGCTGGCTGGCTAAACGGGTAACGTTGGGGGTGTAATGCAACATTCAATCAATGGCAATGAACTGTTATTAAAGGTGATCGCAGGCGATGAAACCGCCTTTGAGCAGTTGTTCAACCTGTACAAGAACAAATTGTACTCCTTCATTTATAATCTCAGCGGCAATGCTACGGTAGCTGAAGACGTTTTGCAGGAAACCTTTCTAAAGATCTGGCGCGACCGTAACCAGTTGACAGGCATCGAAAATTTTAACGCCTACCTGTACCGGATGGCACAAAACCAGGCCATCAATGTATTACGCCGGCAAAGCCGGGAAGCGCTGCTGCTTAATGAAGTGCGGCGGCTGGCGCCCGAAGGCGTGCAAGGCGATGAATGGCTGGCAGCCAAAGAAGTACAAACAGCTTTGCAACAAGCCATTGACCAGTTGCCACCCCAGCAACGCAAGGTATACCAGCTTGGTCAGGAACAAGGGCTCACCTACGAGCAAATTGCCCAAACATTGAATATTAGCCCTTCCACTGTTCGCAACCATATGGTGCAGGCCCTGAAAGCCATCAGAGAATATATTGCCCGCTACTACCCCGCCCTTCTTATTTATGCCGCTCCCTGGCTTACCGGGCTGTTTTAATTTTTTTTCCACCCACTAGACTTTTCTTTCCCGCGGTTTGTCACACCTGTATACCAATCAATTTCATAACCTAAACGTAACCTTTCCCAAACATTGTAAACCATGTCTCAACAAAGACTACAGGAACTGCTTGACAAGCTATTAGCTAACGATTGTTCAGATGAAGAAAAACAGGAATTGTTCCGGTTGGCAGAAACGCTGGAAGATGACCCGCATTTGCAGAACGTGCTTGAGGCCGCCTGGATGCGCTATAACAATCCCAGCCATACCGTGCCAGAAGCCCGATCGGCAGCCATCCTGCAATCCATATTACAGGAGAGCAAGGTAATTCCAATACAAACAAATAAACGACGTTGGCGGTATGTGGCAGCCGCGGCCGTGGTGTTATTAGTGGCAGGTTGGAGCATTTACCGGTTTGTACAAACCAAACCCAGCGGGCCCATTACCCCTGAAGCAGTAGCCATGAAGAACGACGTAAAGGCGCCGGATAAAAACAGGGCCACCCTTACCCTGGGCAACGGTCAACAGATCCTGCTCGATCAGGCTTCAAACGGCACACTGGCCAGCGAAGGCGGTACCCAGGTGGTGTTGCGTGCCGATGGACAACTGGTATATGAAAGCACGCAGGCTGCATCCAATGGCGACACCAGGAATAATATCCTGAATAATCCCAGGGGCAGTAAAGTGATCTCGCTTACCCTGCCCGATGGCTCAAGGGTTTGGTTGAATGCCGGTTCATCCCTCACTTATCCGGTGCAGTTTACAACCAACGAAAGAAAAGTGGCCCTTACCGGCGAAGGTTATTTTGAAGTGAAACCAACGCCAGTGAAAAAACTTCCCTTCGTGGTACAAGTAAGCGGCGCCAATGGAAACCGGGGTGAGGTAACAGTACTGGGAACCCACTTCAACATTAAAGGGTATGAAGACGAAACGGTAATAAGAACAACGTTGTTGGAAGGTGCAGTGAAAGTTGGTCAATGGTCAATGGTCAATGGCCAATTAAAAACCGGTAATGAAGTAATGCTGAAGCCTGGAGAGCAGGCTGTATTAGCGGGGACCCATTCACCATTGACCATTCACCATTCACCAGATCTTGAACAGGTAATGGCCTGGAAAGAAGGGTTGTTCAATTATAAACACAGTGATATTACCGAAGTGCTGCGGGATGCAGCCAGGTGGTACAATATTGAAGTGGTATATGAAGGCAAACGGCCGGCCGATACCTTCACCGGTGGCATTGACCGTACAGCCACATTGACCGAACTGCTTACCATTCTGCAAATGACGGGCGTGCGTTTCAGACTGGAAGGCAAAAAACTGATAGTAATGAATGGAAAATAAGTAAGGAGATAAATGACCTGAAAAAAATCCGCCCCGAATTGGCGTTCGGAGCGGTGAGTAGCCGGGTCATTTTTTATAAAAAGTCGGGCAGACTTATTTTATTATTAACCGTCTGAACGGATTCATCCGGAATGACCCAAACCAACCAAAACTATGCAGTTACAGGCGAACGGCAAAATATTGCCGTACCCATCACCAAAATCGCTGTTGATGATGAAGATCACCGTTGTATTGATCCTGGCGGTCTGTTTACAGGTACAGGCCCACACCTATGCACAATCCATTACATTAAAGGTTTCAAACAGTCCTTTGGAGTATGTGCTCACCCAGTTAAAAAAGCAAAGCGGCTATCAGTTCTTTTACAAAGACGCCGCCCTGCGCAACACCAAACCGGTAACACTGGAAGTTAACAACCGGCCTTTTGAAGAAGTGTTGAACCTGGCATTGAAAGACCAGCCGCTGAACTGGTCAATTGTAAAAAAGACAGTGGTGATCCTCGAGAAAGAACCGGTTACCGTAACGGCCGATACCACACCGCATAAGCAGGAAGCAAGCGGCACTCCGCAACCATTATCGGGCACGCTGTTAGATAATGCCGGCAAACCTGTTGCCGGCGCAGCTGTGGCCCTTGCCCCGGTTATGCGGTACACTGCCACCGACAACAATGGCATATTTTCCTTTAATGATGTACCGCCCGGCAACTATACCCTTGTTATCACTCACATTACTTACACCCGTTTAAACCAACGGGTAAAAATAACCAACGGTGCGGTAAACCTGCAGCTCACTATGGCGCCTTACACCGACGAGCAAAAAGAAGTGGAAGTATTGAGCACTGGTTATCAAACAAAGAGCAAAGCTACCACTACCGGCGCCGCTTCGGTAGTTGGCGCAAAAGAATTGGCCTCCAACCCTTCATCCAACCTCATGGAACGCCTCGAAGGTATACGTCCCGGCGTGCTATTCGATAACCGCAATAACCGTATTCAGATAAGAGGCGTAAATGGGATGAATCCTACATTGGCAAGCGTAATGCCGTTGATCGTAATTGATGGGTTTCCTGCCATGGACCAAAACCTTACCAAAATACCATTGAACGAGCCCGATCGCAATCCTAATAACGGCTCGCAGCCGCTGGCAACAGGCAACACCTACCTCAGTAATTATAACCCGAACGATATTGAAAGCATAACCTTTTTAAAAGATGCTGCCGCAGCAGCCATCTGGGGTTCAAGAGCAGCCAATGGCGTTATCGTTATTGAAACCAAAAAAGGAAAAAAAGGCGCCACCGCTGTGAATGTGGGCGCAACGTACAGCATTTCCAATCCGGCTAACTTCAACAATATCGACGCCATGTCGAATAGTGAATATATTGACCTGGAAAAAGAACTGTTTAACGGTAACTTTACACCCGACCCCACTACCGGCTGGCGTTACCAGGAGATCAGCGAAGCCATGAACTGGATGTTTCGCGCCAAAAGAGGTGAGATATCTGCAACCCAGCGCGATTCGGCCCTTGCTGTGCTTGGCAATCGCAGCAACCGCGGTCAGTTGAAAGACCTGCTGCTGCAACGGGCTGTTACCCAACAGTACAACCTGTCGATGTCGGGCGGTGGCGAAAACAGCACGTATTATATATCTGGCAACTATACCCGCAATGCACCGGTGTTCAAAAGCAATTATGGCGAAAGCTATTTCATTACCTCCAACACTACCCACGATTTTTTGCAAAAAAGGCTTACCCTTGGCACTAACCTCAACTACACCTATTCAAAAAGCCAGGTGAACACCGCTGCCGTAAATGCATTGAGTTACGGCGGCACCGGCCTGCGCCCTTATGATATGCTGAAAGATGAGAACGGTGATCTTATATACCGGGGGGTAAGCTATACCAAAAAAGTATCAGACAGTTTTCAACGCATGGGTTACCTGCCCTGGACCTATAACCCCGTTGACGAGCTGAAATACAACAATAATATTTCAACCAGGAACGCTATCCGGGCAAGACTGTCTTTAAGAGGAAAAATAACTGATTGGTTAACGGCAGAGGTTTCGGGCCAGTTACAACGCAGCAATGAAGTACTGGATTACCTGCAGAACAAGAACAGTTATGCCATGCGCGATCTGTTGAACTCGGCCACCACCATAAACACCAGCACCAACAAACTTGTTTATGGTATTCCGTTAGGCGGCATTTACAAAACGGTTAATATCATTGGCGAAGACTATGCGCTGCGTGGCCAGCTGAATGTCGACAAATATTTTAAAGTTCATCACCTGAGCATGATTGCCGGTACCGAGATCCGTCAAAGCAAAGTAACCGGTAATTCAATGACCCAATATGGTTATGATGAAGATGTATCGAGTTCGGTAGTGGTAAACCCAACCGTACCTTACAATGTATTGGGTGGAGGCACCGCTAGTTTGGGCTCCAAAGATAATTTAATTTACAGGAACAGGAACAGGTACCTGTCGTACTATACAACAGGCGATTACTCCTGGAAGAACAAATATTTTTTATCGGGCAGCTTACGCTTCGATGATGCCAACCTGATAGGGGTCGACAGAAAACGCCGCGCACAGCCGTTATGGTCAGTGGGCGCCCGCTGGGATGTAACCGCCGAACCGTTCATGCAACAGGTGAACATGATCAACCGGTTGGGATTGCGGCTTACCTATGGCGTAGGCGGCAACACGCCCGGGCAAACCAGTCAAACGTATACGACCATCAATGTAGGCTCTACCGATCTGTATACGCAACTGCCTTATGGAACTATCAGTGTTCCCGGAAATCATATGCTTGGCTGGGAAACCACCAAATCAATAAACCTGGGTATAGATGCTGCCCTGCTGAACGACCGCATCAGCTTTACTTTTGACGTATACACCAAAAATACAAAGGACCTGCTGTACAGCCTGCCCTATAACAGCACCTATGGCTGGAACTATTTAACCTTTAACGCAGCTACGTTAAAAGGCCATGGCCTTGAATTCGGCATCACCGGCATACCGGTTAAAACAAAGGATTGGCGCTGGACCTCAACCTTTAATTTTTCTTATAATACCAATAAGATAACTGATAACCGTTTTCCAAGGAACATCTCGCTGGAATTGAAGGGCGCCTATAGTGGATACCCCATCGACGGCATCTGGGCTTACCAATGGGCGGGGTTAGACAGCGTTGGCCAGTCGCAGATATTTGATTCAACCGGCAAGGTGCTCAATTCAACAACGACAACAACCAACACTAAATTCCTGGCCTATCAGGGACGCACCACCGCTCCTTATTTTGGCGCTTTCATCAATAACCTGCAATACAGGAACTTCAACCTGCTGGTACGGGTAACCTATTACATGGGACATGTATTCAGAAAGCAGGATATTACCGCTGGCCACTATCCTGTTAGCGGCTATTTCACAGGTATGCTCAACACCAGTAAAGCGCTGGCAAACAGGTGGCGCCAGGCAGGCGACGAAGCCATTACCAATGTGCCGGGTATACGCAAGATCAACTCCACCAGTATCGACTGGTATTCCAATTCAGACCTGAACATCCGTAATGCCAGCCACGTACGATTGCAGCAGATAACCCTGGGTTATACCTTCCCGCAATCGCTTCTGGGCAAAACCAACCTATTCAAATCGATCACGGCCAATGCTACAGTGAGTAACCTCGGAATTATCTGGCGGGCAAACCATGATGGTATAGATCCTGATTATGTGCTGACCAATCAATATACCAATCTGCCGCCAAGCGCTAATTATACGTTCAATCTTAATTTTTCATTTTAATAACCGGCAATAATGAAACAACTACTATATATACTTTCGGCAATGACTGTTATAAGCACAACAGCCTGCCGCAAATACGTTGAAATACCAGCCGAAAATGTTCGGGAGCTGAAATATACCCGCGACTACCAGGCTTTGCTGAACAATAGTTTTGCACAACTGGAGAAAAGCTATTTCTACCCATTATTTGCCAGCGACGAAGTATGGACGGCAGACGGAGCTGTTTGGCAAAATAACCTGAACATAATCGCTGCCAACAGTTATTGCTGGCTGCCAAAGTTCTTTAATGAACAACAGGAAGACCAGGACTGGGCCGACCTGTACAAAAGCATGTATATAGTGAACACGGTAGCCACCGAAGTAATGGGAAGCATAGATGGTACCGACGCCGGTAAAAGAAAAGCTTATGCAGAAGCGCTGGTTCACCGGGCTTTTTTGTATTACACGCTCGTAAACATTTATGCAAAACAATACGATGCCGCCACGGCCGCAACCGATCCCGGCGTGCCGGTATTGCTAAGCACCGACCTTTTTGCCAGCCTGAGCAGGGCTTCGGTAGCAAAAGTGTATGATCAAATAATGAATGACCTGCAGGAGGCATTACCCGAATTGCCCAATTTACCTGAGGTGAATACCACGCCTTCAAAAGCGGCGGTATTTTCCATGATGGCCAGGGTATACCTGAACAAACGGGAATTTGCCGATGCAGGCCGGTTTGCGGATAGTGCATTGAAATTAAAGAACAGCCTGATTGATCTGAACGCGTATGTTTCGGCCACCTACCCTACTAAAAACAATGATCCTGAGATCATTTATTCCAAGGCTATCCAGTCGTTTGTGGCCAGCCTGCCATTGCGCGATGAAACACTCAACCTGTTCGATTCAACCGTTGACCTGCGCTTTAGTTTATTCACCAGGTTCGGCACGCAGGTAGGCGCCGCTAATTTTGTGAACCGCGGTTATTTTAAACACCGGCTGGTGAACCAGGGTATTTATACAGGGCCCGGTGTTCCCGAAATGATGCTGATAAAAGCTGAAAGCGAAGCCCGCGCCGGTAATACAGCAAACGCCATTACCATATTGAATACGCTGCGCAAAAAAAGATATACGCCTGCCGGTTATTATGATCTGGCAGCAGCCACGCCACAGGAAGCATTGGTACACGTGATCAACGAACGAAGAAGAGAGCTGATGGGCACCGGCATGCGCTGGTTCGATCAACGCCGCCTGCAAAAAGATCCCGGTTACAATTTTGTAAAAACGGTAAGCCGCCCATTCAAAGGCACTATCTATACCCTGGAACCAGGCAGCCCGCGTTATGTATTTGCCATTGCCGATAAGTACATCAAATTAAATCCCGAAATAGAACAGAACCCCCGCTAAGGAAAAGGAAAGTATAGCCATTCCCCCACCTTCCCCCGTTTGGGGGGAGGCCGGGGAAATATTAACCTGATTATTTTAACCAATACCATTATGTTTATCAGCAATCGTAAAATGAGCATCATGGCCATGTGTTGTTTGTTAATGGCCGTGCATGTTCAGGGACAGCATCATCGCAACCGTGCCGCTACAGATACAACAAAAAGCAAACCGGCCGACACTACCAGCAAACCGCCAGTGGTACCACCGCCGGCCAGTGCTATAAAACCTTATAAGGACGTGATCACGCCCGGCACAAAAACCTGCAAAGGCTTTATAACCGTTCATCAGAAAGATGACAAATATTATTTTGAAGTACCCAACAACATGTTGGGCCGCGATATTTTGATCGTAAGCCGCGTATCGAAAGCAAGCGCTGAAATGCGTAATGGCAACAATGGTTATGCCGGTGACCAAATTGGCGAAACAGTATTCCGTTTTGAAAAAGGCCCCGGCAGAAAACTGTTCCTGCGCCGCCTGTTCTATATGGAATATGAAAAAGACAGTACGCAACCCATGTACGCGGGCGTGCAAAAGAACAATGTGCTGGCGATTGCCGCAGCATGGCCGGTTGCCGCTTACAAACCCGATTCATCGGCAGCCGTAGTAGACGTAACAGAGTTTTTGAACAGCGACAATGAAGTACTGTACTTCCAGAAAAAAATATTCAAAGAGCGGGCCGGTATGGGCGCCCAGCAAAACGACCGCAGTTATATTGACTATGTACATGCCTTTTCCACCAACCTCGAAGTACGCGCCATAAAAACGTATACTGCCGGCATGAACCCAACGGCCGGCAATTATACAGTAGAGCTGAATGCCTCACTGGTATTACTGCCCGAAAAAGCGATGCAACCCCGGCTGGCCGATAAACGGGTTGGCTATTTCGCCGTAGGGCACCGCGATTTTGAAACCGATCCACAGGGGGTGGCAGATAAAATTTATGTGAAACGCTGGCGTCTTGAACCCAAACCCGAAGATGTTGAGCAATACAAACGCGGCGAACTGGTAGAACCGGCAAAACCCATTGTGTTTTACATTGACCCGGTTACACCGAAAAAATGGGTGCCTTACCTGATACAGGGGGTGAACGACTGGCAGAAAGCATTTGAAAAAGCGGGTTTTAAAAACGCCATTTACGCCCGCGAAGCACCTACCCGCGAAGAAGACAGCACCTGGAGCATCGACGATGCCACCCATAGCGCCATCATTTACCGCCCTTCGGTAATAGCCAATGCCATGGGCCCCAGTGTGAGCGACCCGCGCAGCGGCGAGATCATCGAAAGCCATATCTTCTGGTACCATAACGTAATGGCGCTGCTGAACCAATGGTATATGGCCCAATGCGGCGCTGTTGATGCACGCGCACTGAATTTGCCTTTGAACGATACCCTGATGGGCAACCTCATCCGTTTTGTTTCGAGCCACGAGGTTGGACACACGCTTGGCCTGATGCACAACTTTGGCTCCAGCTCCACTGTACCGGTAGAGAAACTGCGCGATAAAGCCTGGGTAGAAGCGCATGGGCATACACCTTCCATTATGGACTATGCCCGCTTCAATTACGTGGCGCAGCCCGAAGACCATGTTGGTGAAAAAGGCCTGTTCCCACGCATCAATGATTACGATAACTGGGCTATTCAATGGGGATATACCTGGCGGCCCGAATTTGCCAATGAATTTGATGAGCAAAAAGCGCTGGTAACTATTGTAACAGACAGCCTGGCAAAAAATAACCGCCTTTGGTTTGGCAGCGAAACAAACTTTACTGACTACCGCTGCCAGAACGAAGACCTCGGCGATGATGCCGTAAAAGCCGGCGAGTATGGCATCAGGAACCTGAAAAGGATCATGCCAGATATCATGAAATGGTCGGTTAAGCCATATGAAGATTTCGACAAGCCTTTTGATGTATTCAAAACCCTGTACAGCCAGTATGCAATGTACCTGGGCCATGCGGTAAACATTATCGGCAGTGTTGAAAAAACCGAAAAAACAGGCGCTGAAACAGGTCCCGTTTACAGCGGCGCTCCTTATACCAAACAAAAAGAAGCCATGCAGTTTATTATCCGTAACCTGTTTGTAACACCAGCCTGGTTAAACAATACAGCGATAACCGATAAGTATTCTGTGAACTTCATTACAGAAGTTGGTGAACTGCAGTCAAACGTGATCTCCAACATCATTGTACGCAACAGACTGTGCCGTATGTTATGGATGGAACAGGGATATTATGATAAGAACTATAAAGCCTACACGATAGCCGAAATGTTGCAGGACATGAACAAAGGGATCTTTACCGAACTGTATGCCGGTAAAAGTGTAGACGCTTACCGCCGGGGCCTGCAAAAAACCTACGTAAGCAGGTTGTTGATACAGGTGTTCAACCAGCTGAATGAAAGCGATCTCTCCACATTGATGGCGCCTTTTGGCTATAACTACGACAGGAGCGACATTCCTGCTCTGCTGCGCGATAACCTGAAACAATTATTGACACTGATAAAACAGGCGCAAACCGCAGCCGGAGTAGATAAAGCTACCCGCCTGCACCTGCAGGACCTGGAAAACAGGATCACCATAAAATTCAATGCAGAAAAGAAAGCATAGTAAAGTATTATTCCTATGAAAACCAAAAGCTGTCCCCCATAAAACCGGGATGGCTTTTTTATTTTTATCACGGGCTCTAAAACTGCATCATAAACGCAGTACCCTGCCCTTCTATCGACTGTACCTGAATGTTACCCTTGTGCAGCATCATGATCTGTTTGCAGAGGCTTAGCCCAATACCACTGCCGCTTTTCTTGGTGCTGAAGAATGGAATGAATATTTTATCAAGCACCTCATCGGGCATGCCAATGCCATTATCGGCCACTTTGATAACCGTTCTATGATTATTGGCATAATACGCCGATAATATAATTCGTGGTGCTGACCGCTCTTTAACGGCCTCCATGGCATTTACCACCAGGTTAATGAGCACCTGCTCCAACAGGTTGGTATCGGCATCCAGTTGCAGATCGGGATCTTTCAAAACAATTTCCAGCTCAATGTTCTTTTGATCCAATGTAGGCTGCATCAGGTGATGCAGGTTCTCGAACAGATCACGCACATACACATGCTGCAGGTTAAGTGTGGTGATCTTGTTCAGGTTGCGATAGGTTTCGGCAAACTTCAACAGCCCTTCACTTCTTCTTTTGATGGTATCAATACCTAATTCCAGGTCGTCCATGGAACCTGACTCCACATCGGGCCGCACCGCAAACTGCTGCAACCGGTATTTCAGGGTTTCGGCCAGTGACGATATAGGCGCAATGGAATTCATGATCTCATGCGTCATTACACTCAACAGCTTTTGCCAGGCTTTTGATTCTGTTTCATCCAACGCCTCGCTCACATTCTGAAATGCGATGAGCTTGAATTTATTGCCATCTGTTTGAAAAGCCGTGGCAGACATCAGCAACTTGAACGATGTTTTTTCGGAATGCGCCGTGGCGATCTTTGTTTCGCCCGGTTTTAACAACGTGATCTGGCGGTACAGTTCATTATCCCGGCGGGCCAGTGAATGAATGGTTTTCAGATACGGTAATTGCAGCATCCGCTTCAGCGATTCATTCATCCATACCACTTCTCCATTATGCTCGCGGAACGATAAAATGCCGGTATCTACCAGCTCCAATATCTTTTGCAGGTACTGGAACTGTGTTTCTTTTTCCTTACTGATGACCTTAAACGTAGAATTGATCTCGTTGAACCCTTTACGCAAAGGCTGCAATTCAACCGGGGCATGTTTTACATCGAAATAACGGGAGAAATCGCGGTAATGCACCGATTCAACAAACTGGTCGAGCTCGGAATGCGCCTTTCGTTGAAAGCGGTACATCTCATAAACTGCGTACATGATCAGCGGCACCATCACCACCAGGTAAATATAATAGCCTTTCACCAGCAGAAATGCGGAAACGGCCAGGGTTATAAACAGGAATAACACCTGGAAAATGATGCGCCATTCAAATCGTTTATAGAACATAATTAATACCCCCGCCCCTTAAAGGGAGAAGAAAATTATTTTGAGAATTTTTGGGTGCTTGTTATTGGGTGCCTGGTATTCACTTTTTGCTAATTGTCTGTTGCCTATTGGTTCACGCTCAGATATCGTATTTGCTCAGTCTCCGGTACAGCGCCGTACGCGTAAGTCCCAATTCCTTCGCAGCCCTGGTAATATTGCCGTTGTGCTTTTCAATTACATGCAAGATGGTATTTTTTTCAACAGCGCTCAGGTTCAGCTCATCGGGTTCCTTTTCACGTGTGGTGTTTGATTCAATGGGTGAAAATATAAGGTCAGTGGCCTGCAGATCGTTCCCGTCTGACATGATCACCGCACGCTCGATGGTATATTGCAGCTCCCTGATGTTACCGGGGAAATGATAATTCAGCAGCTTTTCGATTGCCTTATCATCAAACTGCATCACGGGTTTCAGGTATTTATTGCTGTACAGCTGGCTGAAATATTTTGCCAGCAGTATAATATCATTGCCCCGTTTACGTAAGGGCGGAACCATGATCTCTACCGTATTGATGCGATAGATAAGGTCTTTGCGGAAACGGTTTTCATTGGCCAGTTCGGTCAACGGTACATTGGTAGCGCAAATAAGGCGAATGTCAACCGGTACGGGGTCATTGGTCCCCAACCTGATCACCTGCCGGTTTTGCAGTACACTTAATAATTTGGCCTGCTGGTGCAGGGAAATATTGCCGATCTCATCCAGGAAAAGGGTTCCGCCATTGGCGGCTTCAAACCGCCCTACCCTGTCTTCCCGCGCATCGGTGAACGCGCCTTTCTTATGGCCGAACAGCTCGCTTTCAAAAAGCGTTTCTGTAAGCGCGCCTACATCCACTTTCACATAGGCTTTCCGGGCCCGCAATGATTGCTGGTGTATGGCTTTTGCGATCAGGTCTTTACCGGTACCGTTCTCACCCAGTATTAAAATATTGGCATCGGTAGGGGCTATTTTTTCGATCTTATAAAAGATATCGGCCATGATCTCCGATTCACCCAGCAATTCGGTGCCTATGATAGAATCGATGCTGCGCGTGGTCAAAGATGCCATTTTGCCTTCCTTTTTCTTCAGCGCATCTTTAATGGTAATGATCAGCTTTTCATTGTGCCAGGGTTTTACTACAAAATCAGCAGCCCCCTCTTTCAGCGAACGAACGGCGAGGTCGATATCACCGTATGCGGTGATCATGATCACGGCCGCTTCCGATTTAAATTCTTTCACTTTCTTCAACCAGAACAATCCCTCATTACCGGTATTGATGGAACTATTGAAATTCATATCGAGCAGTATTACATCAAACTGCTGTTTCGACAATAGCCAGCGCAGATTCTCGGGGTTCTTTTCCGTCACTACTTCTTTTGCTTCAGTTTTCAGCAACAGCCGTACAGCGGTGAGTACATCCACGTCATCATCGATCACGAGTATGGTAGCATTCTTCAGTAACATAACTTTAGTATAAATAATGTCAGGGTTTGATGCAACATTCGCAACTACAATTATACCATAATTACAAAGCCGTGGCAAACAATTTTTTACGAAAGAATGCGGCTTTTCGGGCATTGTATCAAAACCGTACACCCGGTGTACTGGTTGCGAACAGCATTATAGTAATTTACGGTCTAAATAACTGGTAATCACCCTTCTTATATTCTGGCATATTGTTATTGGCAAGGGTATGCAGGATTACATTAAAAAATTTATACAGTGGATAGAGTTATTGAAAAAAAGACATGGACCTTTAAACGGATTCTTACCATCGCCGGCATTACAGCGATCGCCCTGCTGATTGGCGCCAGTTACTATTTCACTGCCGGAAAAAGCCGCCTGAACGTAGATACCGAACGTATCACCATTAGTGAAGTTAAAAAAGGGCCTTTCCAGGTTACCATACCCATTAACGGCATCGTATTACCACAAACCTCTATTTATCTCGATGCGCAGGAAGGCGGCCGGGTAGAACAGAAGTTCGTTGAAGACGGCACCGTAATGCAGGAAGGCCAGCCCATCCTACGCCTCAGCAACCCCGACCTGGAATTAAGCCTGGCCAACCAGGAAACCAGTGTGTTCAACGTATTGACGCAAATGCAGATCGCCCGCAACAATGCCCAGCAAAATACCGTATCCCGGTTGAACCAGATGGCTGAGGTAGATAATGCCCTGAAAGAAGCAGAACGTTTATACAACCTGAATAAAAAACTGATTGCGCAAAAAGTGATCGGTTCGCAGGAATACCTGCAGGCCGAGAATGCCTACCAGTACCAGGTGCGCCGGAAGAAACTGACCGAGGATATTATGCGGCAGGATTCGGCCACCAACAAAATTCAACTGCAGCAACAGGAGCAATCGTACCTGAATATGAAAAAGGCGCTCGACCTCATGAAAAAGAAAGTTGGCGACCTGGTAGTGAAAGCGCCCATTGGCGGACAGCTCACTTCGTTTGATGCCGAAATTGGGCAGAACATCAGCGCCGGCACCCGGCTGGGCCAGATAGACGCGGCCACAGGTTTCAAGATCAGGGCCGATATTGATGAACATTATATCTCAAACGTGTTCACCGGGTTAACCGCAAAGTTTACATTCGCGAACAAAGAATATAAGCTGAAGATAAAGAAAGTGTATACCCAGGTAGTCAGCAACCGTTTTCAGGTTGATATGGAATTTGTTGGCGAAGTGCCACAGGGTATCCGCCGCGGACAAACGCTGCAGATATTGCTGGCCCTCAGCGATGAAACGGAAGCCATACTGGTGCCCAAAGGCGGTTTTTATCAAACAACCGGCGGCAACTGGATCTTTAAAGTAAGTGAAGACGGAAAAACAGCGTACCGGGTGGACATACAGCTGAACCGCCAGAACCCCGATTACTATGAAGTGATGGAAGGATTGAAACCGGGCGACAAGGTGGTTACTTCCTCCTACGAGAACTATGGCAACATGGAGATACTGGTATTGAAGAAAGAATAGCAATTTGTTACAGGTTACAAGTTGCAAGTTGCAGGGGGTTATAACCTGTAACCTGAAACCTGTAACACAAACATTATAAAATGAAGCCAAAATTTATCTGTATACTCGTCATTCTGATCTGCGCCAGCCTGGCGGCTTCGCCCAACAGGTGCTGCAACGGAACAGGTTGTACAGGCAAACAGGCCACTACCGTAACAACACCGGCTAAAGTGGTCACCATGATGATCGATGATGTGCAGCTGTTGCCCATTCATCTTTTCAATAATTTTTAAATAACTCTATAATTCAAACCATACAGCACATGATAAAGATCCGGGATCTCGAAAAAATCTATCGCACAGAAGAGGTTGAAACAGTAGCATTGAACAAAATCTCCATAGATGTTAAAGAAGGCGAATTTGTAGCCATTATGGGCCCTTCGGGATGTGGCAAATCTACTTTATTGAATATCCTGGGACTGCTCGATGACCCGGATAACGGCAGCTTCCTGTTCAACAATATTGAAGTAGCGCATTTTAACGAACGCAAACGGGCCGATCTGCGCAAGCACAATATCGGTTTCGTTTTCCAGAGCTTTAACCTGATCGATGAGCTCACCGTGTTTGAAAATGTAGAATTACCGCTGATATATACCGGGGTAAAAGCGGGCGACCGTAAAAAGCGTGTGGAGGAAGTGCTTGATAAAATGCAGATCATGCACCGCCGCAACCACTACCCCCAACAACTGAGCGGTGGCCAGCAACAACGCGTGGCGGTGGCGAGGGCTGTGGTAAATAATCCCAAACTCATACTGGCCGATGAGCCTACGGGTAACCTCGACAGCAGCAATGGTAACGAAGTGATGACCCTGCTCACCGATCTCAACGAACAGGGCACCACCATAATAATGGTTACGCACAGCGAACACGATGCACGTTACAGCCATCGCATCATTCGTATGCTCGACGGACAAACCGTACTGGAGAACATAATGGTATAACATGTTTAGGAATCATCTAAAGATCGCCTGGCGCAGTTTGCTTCGTAATAAAAGCTTTTCTGCCATCAACATCCTGGGCCTGTCTATTGGCATGGCGGTTTGTTTCATCATCCTGTTGTTTGTGCAGGACGAGTTGAGCTACGACCGCTATAATACCAATGCAAACAACATATACCGGATCGTTTTCAGGGCCAGTATCAATGGCGGAAAAATAAATGAAAGCAATGTGATGCCACCGGTGGCCCGTGCTTTACAGAGCGATTATCCCGAGGTAAAAGATGCCACCAGGCTGCGCACCCTGGGGCATCCGCGTGTGCTCATCAATGGGAAATTGTTCACAGACGCTTCCATGGTCTTTGTTGATGCCAACTTCTTTACCATCTTCACCATTCCTTTTATACAGGGCGATCCCAAAACTGCCTTGCAGCACCCCTACTCCATGGTCATTTCCAAAGAAATGGCGCAAAAATATTTTGGCAATGAGAACCCCATGGGTAAACTGATCCCCTTTACAAAAAGCAATAATTCACCCCCATTTACCGTAACCGGCGTATTTGATAAAATACCGGCCAACTCGCATTTTCATTTCGATCTGTTTGGTTCCATGGCCAGTGATCCCGAAGCAGCCAGCAATACCTGGATGGCCTCTAACTATTTTACCTATGCGGTATTGCAGAATGGATACAATTATAAAAAACTGGAAGCCAAAATGCCGGGCATGGTGGAGAAATACATGGGGCCGCAGATACAACAATCGATGGGCCTTAACCTGGCTCAATTCCGTAACAAAGGCAATGAACTGGGGTTTGCATTGCAACCCCTGACCCGTATTCACCTGCATGGAGATTCCAGCTCTGAATTTGAGCCCGGTGGCGATCTACGGTATGTATATATTTTCAGTGCCATTGCGTTGTTCATGTTACTGATCGCCTGCATCAATTTTATAAATCTTTCTACCGCCGGCGCCGCCAAACGCGCCAAAGAAGTAGGCGTAAGAAAAGTAATGGGTTCGCGCAAACAGGACCTGGTAAAACAATTCCTGTTAGAGTCGGTGCTCATCACCGGGCTGGCGCTATGCATTTCGGCTGTACTGGTTCAAATGGCCCTGCCCGTATTCAATGAGCTCAGTGGTAAAGCTCTTTCTTTTAATTTCCAGCTGAAACCAGTGCTCAGCCTCACCGGCCTGGGTATACTGGTAAGCGTACTCGCCGGATTGTACCCTGCATTCTTTTTATCTTCTTTCAATCCTATAACCACGCTGAAAGGTAAGTTCACTACATCCATCAACACCTATAATTTCAGAAGCGGGTTGATCGTCTTCCAGTTCCTGATAGCCATTTGTTTGATCACCGGCACCATTGTGGTATACGAACAAATGAAATTTATTCAAAACACCAGGTTAGGTTATAATAAAGACCAGTTACTGGTACTCAATAACACCTGGTCGCTGGGAAAAAATGAACGGGTGTTCAGGGACCAGCTATTGAACGACCCGCGTATTGAAAATGTGACCATCTCAGGCTACAAACCTGCCGGTCCCAGCTTTAACAATAACGCACTGGCATACCCTGAGGGACAGCAAAACCAGCTTATGAAAACGCTGGAATACAAGATCGACGAGCGGTATATCGCTACCATGGGTATGCAAATGGCGGTGGGCAGAAACTTCTCCCCATCGATGCCAACCGATTCGCAGGCCATGCTCATTAATGAAACCGCAGCCCGGGCTTTTGGCTGGGGCAATGATGCCATTGGTAAAAGAATTATCAGGGAAAATTCAGACCACGGGCTCAACGCAGTTTATACGGTTATTGGCGTGGTAAAGGATTTCCATTTCAAATCGTTGCACGAAGCCATTACACCGCTGTTGATGGTATTGCACCCTGAAACCGGTTTGATCGTAAAAGTAAAAACCAACGACATCAGCGGCCTGCTCAACACTATGAAACAACAATGGGCCGCTTTTAATCCGGAAGAACCTTTTGCCTGGTCGTTCATGGACGAATTATATAATAAAACTTATAAAGCAGAACAAACCACCAGCCGCATACTGAACATCTTTACCTTATTGACCATACTGGTTGCCTGTATGGGTTTGTTTGGCCTGGCCACCTATACGGCCCAACAACGGGCCCGGGAAATAGGCATCCGCAAAGTGCTTGGCGCCAGTGTAACCCAGGTCACCGGTATGTTATCGAAACAATTTATAAAACTGGTGCTCATTGCCTGTATCATCGCATTTCCCTTATCGTACTGGATCATGCACCAATGGCTGCTCGACTTTGCTTACCGGGTACATTTGACCGCCTGGATGTTTATTGTGGCCGCAGGCATCGCTATGTTGATCGCCTTGCTTACGGTGAGTGTACAAGCGATCAGGGCGGCGCTGGCCAACCCGGTCGTAGCTTTAAAAAATGAGTGATTTTTCGGGTAAACCTTATACGGAGATCCCGCGAATAGCGGGATGAAGCCCCTGCACAGCGGGTAAGGAACCCGTTCCTGTAAAAAAACCAGCAATAAATACAAGGAGATGCTTAAACACTATATCAAGATCGCCCTTCGCAACCTCGCGCAACAAAAAGTGTTGACGGTTATAAATATATCCGGACTGTCAATAGGCATTGCCTGCTTTAGTTTGTTCCTGTTGTATGCAGTGAATGAATTCAGCTACGACCGGTTTCATACAAATGCCAACCGCATATACCGCATTGTTGAATGGTGGGAAGGCGAAGGCCGCGAAGCCGGTGGAAGCGGCTCGGTATGTACGCCTGTTGCCCCGGCTATGAAAAAAGATTTTCCCGATGTGGAGTATGCCGTACGCATGAGAGGAACAGGTTGTTTGGCCCGGGTAAATAACAATGTTTTTCATACCTCTATCACCTTTGCCGATAAAGATATCTTTCATGTATTTTCCTTTCCCCTTTTGTATGGCAATAGCCAGACTGTGTTGCAGGATCCCCGGCATATTGTACTTACGAAAGAAAAAGCCCTGCAATTATTTGGCACCACCAATGTAGTTGGAAAAGCGCTCGAGATAAAGACCGATACGGCGTTTGAACCTTTTACGATCAGCGGCGTTGCAGAAAACATACCTGCCAACTCATCGGTACAGTTTAATATCCTGTGCAATTTTGAGCATTTTGCCCAAACGACCATGGTGCAGGAAAGCAGCAATAACTGGCATATGACCATTGGCATGGAAGCGTTCGTGCAATTGAAACCCGGCAGCCGCCTGGCCGGTGAACGCAAACGACTGGCGTTATTCAGGCTAAAATATTTGCCCGATGAACGGCCAAAAGCTAAAAAAGAAAAGGAGGCCGTGCAGGCGAGCTTTCGCTTACAACCGCTGCGTGATATTCATATGAACCCGCAGGTAGAAGGAGGTAATAATCCCCGGAACATCTGGATACTGATCACCATTGCCGCCGCCGTTTTGATAATAGCCTGTATTAATTTCACCACCCTCGCTATTGGCCGCTCGGCAGGGCGGGCCAAAGAGATCGGGTTAAGAAAAGTAATGGGCAGCCAGCGCAAACAATTGATGGGACAATTTTTGGCAGAATCGCTGCTGCTTAGTGTGTTCTCGGCCGTTGCCGGACTGGTACTGGCCTATACGCTGTTGCCGCTGTTCAATCAGCTCGCCGATCGCGAGCTGCACTTTTCACTCACCCGTTTCCCCGAACTCTGCTGGCTGTTGACCGGTTTAACAGTATTGGCAGGCTTGCTGGCCGGCAGTTATCCTGCCCTGGTGCTATCGGCATTTAAACCGGTAGAAGTGCTGAAAAGCAAAATACGTGTGGGCGGCTCCAACCTGTTCACCCGTTCCCTGGTAACCTTACAATTTGTGCTTTCGATAGGATTGATCATTTCAACCATCATCATTTTACAGCAGCTATCGTTCATGCGGTCAAAGAATATCGGTTTTAATAAAGAGAACGTGGTGATGATCAATACCGGAAGCATCGATTCAAAAAAAATATATCCCCTGTATAAACAGGCCATTGAATCAAATACCGGCATTGTAAGCGTAACGGCAGCTGAAATGGGACTGGGTTCAAACGAAGGCCAAATGGGCCGGGGATATCGTAATTACAAGGGCGAAGTGACAGGCGTTATTGAATACCCCGGCGATTATAATTTTTTGAATGCGATGGGCATGCAAATAATAGCCGGACGGAATTTTAATGCCGCCCTTGCCTCAGACAGTACGAACGCCATTATTGTAAATGAAGCATTGGTACGTGATGTACTGGGCACCACCATAACAGATGCATTGGGTAAACAATTGGTTGAAGGAAAAGGAAATGGAAGAAAGCCACAAACGATCATTGGCGTGGCGCACGATTTCAACTTTGAAGACCTTACGCGGGCGGTTAGGCCGCAGCTATTTTACCGCCCGGCCAATTTAAATGCTTCCCGTTTTTTTGTACGGCTCACAGCCGGAGACCCCGCTACCAAACTGGCGCTGCTCAACAATACCTGGAAACAGCTGGTGCCCGATGCGCCATTCGAGTACAGCTTTGTAGATGAAAAGTTCGATGCGTTTTACAGATCGGAAGAACGCTGGAGCGCCATTGCAGGTTGGGCTGGCGGCATTTCCATTTTCCTGGCCTGTTTGGGTTTGTTTGGGCTGGCAGCGTTAACGGCCATTAACCGCACCAAAGAGATCGGCATAAGAAAAGTAATGGGCGCCACAGTAAGCCAGGTGGTGGGGTTGTTGTCAAAAGATTTTATAAAGCTGATAGCGGTAGCCCTGGTGATCGCCTCTCCCCTCGCCTGGTATTGCATGCACAACTGGTTGCAGGCATATGCCTGGCGTATCAATATTACCTGGTGGGTATTTGCCCTCACCGGCTTTTTTGCCATACTTGTTGCCGTTACTACCATCAGTTTTCAGGCAGTAAGGGCGGCGCTGGCCAACCCGGTCGTAGCTTTAAAAAATGAGTGATTTTTTTGGGGAAACCTTATGAGGAGGTTCCGCGAATAGCGGGATAAAGAGTTGGAGAACGGGAATAAAACAACCAGTCAATTAGAGAATAATAGTTAACAATAAAGCCATGTTAAAGAACTATTTCAAGATCGCATTTCGAAACCTGTGGCGCCACCGGGTATTCTCCTTTATCAATATCATGGGATTAGCCGTAGGCATGACGGCCTGTTTACTGATCTTCCTGTATGTACGCTTTGAATTAAGCTATGATTCTTTTCATACAAAAGCCGATCGTATATACCGGATCGTAACAGACCTGAAAACACCTACAGAACTAATTCCTACCAGTGGTCCGGCCTGGCCGGTTGCCCCTCACGCAAAGCTCGATTTTCCTGAAGTGGAAGCATATACCCGCGTGAACCCTGACAATGTATTGTTTAGAAAAGACGATATTAAATTCATGGAAGAAGGCGCCATATGGGCCGATTCAGCATTCTTTCAAATATTTAATTTCCGGTTGATCAGGGGAGATGTACGTACTGCATTAATACACCCCTTTAGCGTAGTACTATCGGAAACAGCAGCTAAAAAATATTTCGGGAAAGACGATGCGTTTGGTAAAACCCTATTGATAACGGGCGGGGCGGTACCGGCCACAGTAACAGGCATAATGAAAGATATGCCTGAAAACTCGCAGATAAAAAGCGATGTAGTATTATCAATGTGCACCTTAACAGCTGAATGGGCGAAAGACCTCGATAACCAGTGGGGCAATTATGGTCCTTATGCGTATTTACTGCTTAAGCCAGGCACTAACGCACAGGCCCTGCAAAAGAAGTTTCCAGCTTTTCTGGAAAAGTGGAATGGAGAAGAGATGAAACAGATCCAGATGTATCCTACTGTGTTGTTAGAAAAATTGAAAGATGTGTACCTGCATTCAACCCGTGGGGATTTAGGGAGCAGTAAGTCGTCGGGGAATATTAAAAATGTTTATATTTTTTCTATCATAGCTGCATTTATCCTCATTATCGCCTGTATTAACTTCATTAACCTTACCACAGCAAGGGCATCGGAAAGGGCTAAGGAAGTTGGGATACGGAAAGTAGCCGGGGCTATAAAAGGCCAACTGGCCCGGCAGTTCATCGGTGAATCGGTGATCATTTGTTTAATAGCGTTCCTGTTAACTCTGGGCCTGGCAGCGTTGCTTTTGCCTGCATTCAATGAACTGGCCGGTAAAACCATCAGCAAAGGCATATTTGAAAATCCCGGTTTGCTGTTACTGATCTTAGCAACCTCCCTTGTAATAGGTTTGCTTGCAGGCATTTACCCGGCATTTATATTATCGTCTTTTAACCCCATAGAAGTGTTGAAAGGCCGCTATGCAACCAGTTCGCGCGGGGCCACCCTGCGCAAAACCCTTGTTATTTCACAATTTGCCATATCTACCGCATTGATCATAGGCACTATCATTGTGTATTCGCAAATGCGTTATATGCGCAACCAGAGCCTGGGCTTTAATAAAGACCAGGTACTGGTAATTGATACAAACGAGGATAAGAACAGGGAGGCTTTGAAACAGGCAATTTCGCGTTTACCAAACGTAAAAGCGGTTTCCTTATCGGGCAGCGTGCCGGGCAGTGGCTACGCGGGCGCTTATTCAGAAGTGGAGAATATTAAAGGGGATCTGCAGATCACCAACCTCGATGTGTACTTTGTGGATTTCGATTACATTCCCCTTTACAATATAAAAATGGCGGCAGGCCGGCCTTATAACAGGGAATTTAAAACAGATACCACCCAGGCGTTGATCCTGAACGAAGCAGCCGTGCGTACGCTTGGCTATCGTTCGCCCGACCAGGCCATTGGCAAACGGTTTAAACAATGGGGCCGTGAAGGAAAGATCGTTGGGGTGATAAAAGACTTTCATTATAAATCACTGCAGAACCCCATTAAACCATTGTGCCTGCGTATGGAATGGCCCCGCATGGGTTTAATATCAGTTAAGGTGAACCAGGCAGGTATAAAGGGTACCATTGCTGACATTGAAAAACAATTTAAAACCAGCATCCCTAACCGGCCTTTCAGCTATTATTTCCTCGATGAATTCTTTGACCGGCAATACCGCAGTGAAGAACGCTTTGGCCGCTTGTTCCTGAACTTTGCCGCCCTGGCCATCTTTATTTCCTGCCTGGGTTTGCTGGGACTGGCATCGTACAGCACTATGCAACGTACCCGCGAAATAGGCATCAGAAAAGTAATGGGCGCATCTGTATCAAATATCATCAACCTGTTATCAAAAGAGTTTTTGAAGCTGGTGATCATTTCCTTCTTTATTGCCTCGCCGGTTGCCTGGTATTTTATGCATAAATGGCTCAATGATTTTGCTTACCGTACCCAAATAAGCTGGTGGATATTCGCCGTTGCCGGCATATTGGCACTGCTGATAGCCATTATAACAATCAGTGTGCAGGCCTTCAGGGCAGCAGTGGCCAACCCGGTAAAGAGCTTGCGAACCGAATAAATCGTGAAACGTGAAAAGTGAAACGTGAAACGTAAAACCGTAACCGCGGTCTTCTTTCACGTTTGCCGTTTGCCGTTTCACGAAGGCCCTATGAAAGGCAAATGAAACAATCATAAACTGAAGAAACCTGTTTTTCATATGTTTAAAAATTATTTCAAAACCGCCTGGCGAAGCATTATTCGCAACAAGGCTTTTTCGCTCATCAATATAACCGGCCTGTCGATAGGTATAGCGGCCAGTTTACTCCTGTTTATCGTAGTGCAATACGAAATGAGCTACGATAGGTTTCAACCCAATTATGACCGCATATACCGGGTGGTTACGCAGGATAAATTTGATAAGGACATCACGTATAACTCAGGTGTACCGGTGGCTGCATTGAAAGCGTTGCGCACCGATCTTCCCAACATACAATTCGGCGCGCTGAAATCAATATATGGCAGTCAGGTCACCGTACCATCAGCCGGTAATGCAACGGGCAACAAATTCATTCTGAAATCAGGCATCTTTTTCATTGAGCCGGAGATCTTCAACATATTTCATTACGACTGGCTGGTCGGTGGCGCCGATGCGTTAAAAGATCCCAACAATATAGTGCTTGATGAAAGAACCGCCACCACGTATTTTGGCAACTGGCAACAGGCCATGGGCAAAACGATGGTGCTCGATAACGCCATAACGCTGAAAGTAAGCGGGATCCTGAAAAATGTTCCGGCCAATACCGACCTTCCCCTGTCAGTGCTGGTTTCTTATGAAACCCTGAAACAATATGGCAGTGCGTATAATCATGCTGACAACTGGAACACCACCAGCAGCAACTTTAATGTATTTGCCCTGCTATCGCCGGCTGCCAAAGCGGCCGACATCGATAAAGCCCTGTTACAATTCAGCAAACGCCACTATGATGTAATGCAGACCAATTCGGTAAAAAGGAATTTTCTGCAACCGCTGGGCACTATTCATTTCGACCGCCGCTTTGAAACGCTTGGCGATCATGTAACCAGTAAAACCACCCTGCTTACCTTATCGCTCATAGGCCTGTTCATCATTTTGATGGCCTGTGTAAACTTCATCAACCTGTCAACGGCATTGTCGGTAAACCGGTCAAGAGAAGTGGGCATCCGAAAAGTGCTGGGCAGTAACCGCAGTCAGCTGTTTGCACAGATCATGAGCGAAACTGCGGTGATCGTTTGCCTGTCGGTTATTTTGGCTATGGGTATTGCCTGGATAGTATTACCTTATATAAAACATATCGCGAGCATAAAGGAACCGCTCACCCTGTTCACGCCCAAAACAATGGGCATGATGCTGGCTATGGGTTTGGTTGTTATATTACTGGCTGGTTTGTATCCTTCTTTTGTGTTGTCGAAGTTCAACCCCATTACGGCATTGAAGAACAAAATGGTATCGGCCAGCGTACGGGGAGTATCGTTACGAAGAGGATTAGTGGTGATGCAGTTTACCATTTCACAAGTGCTCATCATTGCAACGGCTGTAGCAGTTAGCCAAATGAACTTTATCAGCAAAGCCGACCTCGGCGTTAACAAGGAAGGCGTACTGGTATTGAGCAGTAATGGCGACAGCCTTATTCAGTCGAAACAGATGGCCTTTAAACAACAATTGTTACAGGTGCCGGGCGTGCAATCGGTAAGTTTCAACAGCGATGCACCTTCTTCCGACAATACCTGGTCTTCGAATTTTGCTTACAACCACCAGCCCGATGAAAAATTTCAGGTTACGCTGAAGTTTGCTGATGCAGATTATATCAAAACGTTTGGGGTTCATCTTATAGCCGGCCAGGCTGCTGCCGAATGCGATACCAGCCGCGAAGCCATGGTTAATGAAACCTTGCTGAAGAAACTGGGTATAAAGAATGCCAACGATGCCATTGGTAAAGAAATTCGAATGGGCCGCAACAAATGGCTGCCCATTGTGGGTGTAATGCAGGATTTCAAGACCAATTCACTGCGGGAAGAAATAAAGCCGTTGATGATCACGAGCAATAAAAGCTTTCAATTCCTTACGGCCATCAAGTTACGCACCCATCAACTGCCGCATACCCGCGAAGCCATTCAAAAAATATGGGCACAGTTCTACCCCGACTACGCGTTTGCCCCTTCCTTCTTTGATGAAGATATTGCGAAATTTTATCAGCAGGAAGAACAGTTGTCATTGCTGTATAAGATATTCGCCGGGCTTGCCATTTTTATTTCCTGTTTAGGTTTGTATGGACTGGTTTCGTTTATGGCCGTGCAAAAAACAAAAGAAGTAGGTATTCGAAAAGTGCTGGGCGCTTCGGTGGCCAGCCTGCTGAAACTGTTCTCAAAAGAATTCACCATTTTGATCATCATCTCCTTCTTTATTGCCGTACCTGTTGCCTGGTATATGATGCATACCTGGCTGAATAATTTTGTATATCGTATATCACTGAGCGGCTGGTTCTTTATAGTTGCCATTACCGGTTCCATACTGATTGCATGGATAACGGTGGGTTATAAAGCTATAAGGGCTTCGCTGGCGAACCCGGTGAAAGCATTGAGAAGCGAATGACAGTTACCTGTTACCAGATACCGGTTACCGGGACCATAAATTTTATGGCTTTCTGCCAAAAGTCGGACTGCCCGAAAATTAATACCCGGAAACCGGGAACGGGCAACTGGTAACAGAATATAACCTATAAATGTAACAACCAAGAATAAGCGTATGTTAAAGAACTATCTTAAAATTGCCTTTAGGAACCTTTGGAAAAGCAAGGGTTTCTCGGCCATCAATATAATAGGGCTGGCTATTGGACTGGCCACCTGTTTGCTCATTATGCTGTTTGTGCTCGATGAGCTTGGTTATGACCGTTACAATAAAAAAGCCGACCGTATTTACCGGGTGGATGCCGACATAAAATTTGGCGGCAATCATTTTGTGCTGGCCACAGCGACCGACCCCATGGGCCCAACGCTGAAAAAAGATTATCCGCAGGTAGAACAGTATGTGCGGTTCCGCAGTGCCGGTGGCCTGCTTATAAAAAAGGGTGCTGAAAATGTTCAGGAAGAACATGTGGTGTATGCCGATTCAACCCTGTTCGATGTATTTACGCTGCCCATGCTCGATGGCGATCCGCAAACGGCCCTGCGCGAGCCTAACAGTGTTGTGATCACCGAAACAATAGCCCGTAAATACTTCAACACCACACAGGCAGCGGGCCGAAGCCTCCTTATTAATAACCATGAACATTATACCATCACCGGCGTTATAAAAGATGTTCCATCCCAATCGCATTTCAATTACGATTTCTTCGTTTCCTTATCAACCCGGGCCGAAAGCCGGGCTAACAACTGGTTAAGCAATAACTTCAACACCTATATTCTATTAAAGGAAGGCGCCGATCCAAAACAGCTCGAAGCGCAATTTGATGCGCTGGTTGAAAAATATATTGGTCCGCAGGTGATGCAGTATATGTCGATCAATATGGACGAGTTTAAAAAAAGCGGGAATTATGAAAAGCATCACTTAACCCCGCTTACCAGCATTCACCTGTATTCAAATAAAGAGGCCGAATTGCGCGCCAACAGCGATATTCAGTATGTATATATTTTCTCGGCCATCGCTTTCTTTATTCTGCTGATCGCCTGCGTTAACTTCATGAACCTGTCAACCGCCCGTTCGGCTAACCGCGCCCGGGAAGTGGGTGTACGAAAAGTACTGGGTTCTTTAAAAGCCAACCTGGTAAAACAATTCCTTACCGAAAGCCTGCTCATCAGCAGTATGGCCATGTTGCTGGCCCTGGTGCTGGCCTGGACCATGCTCCCCTACTTTAACCAGCTGGCGGCAAAAGACATCAAACTGAATTTGCTCGTTGATCCCTGGTTGTTACCTGTACTGGTATTATTGGTATTGATCACCGGTTTGCTGGCGGGCAGCTATCCTGCTTTTTATTTATCGGCTTTCAAACCCATACAGGTGATCAAAGGCAAGCTGGCTGCAGGTTTTAAAACAAGCTGGTTACGCAGCGGGCTCGTCGTGTTCCAGTTTGCGATCTCCATTGTGCTCATTATTGCCACTATGGTGATCTATAAACAATTGCATTATATTCAATCGCATAAACCAGGTTTTAACCGCGAGCAGGTGTTGGTGATCCATAACACCCACCCATTGGGCAGCCAGGCAAAAACTTTCCGGGATGAAGTGGTAAAATTTCCCGGCGTTGAAAATGCTACCATAGCCGATTACTTACCTACGAATGGCTGGCGAAATGATAACCCCGTGTTTGCTGATCCTACGCTTGATCAGAAAAATGCCGTATCGATGCAAACCTGGGATGTAGATGATCAATATATCCCAACCCTGGGTATGGAGCTGGTAGCCGGAAGGAATTTTTCTAAAGAATTTCCAACAGATTCTTCGGGCATCATCATTAACGAGGTGGCCGCAAAGATGTATGGCTTTAGCGACCCCATTGGGAAAAACCTGTATTTTATCTCCGACCTGAACAACCCCAAAAATGTAAGTACCCTGCATATAATTGGCATTGTAAAGAATTTTAATTTCAGCAGCTTACGGCAACAGGTAACGCCCCTGTCGTTATTATTAGGACAACATCCGGGGAATATAGCCCTGCGCGTACATAGCACCGATATCCATCGCCTGGTGGCGCAAATTGAAAGAAAATACAAAGCCATGGTGCCGGGCGAGCCGTTTAACTATTCCTTCATGAACGAAGACTTCAATAATATATACCGTACTGAACAACGGATGGGCATCATTGCCATTTCCTTTTCGGCCCTGGCCATTTTAATTGCCTGCCTGGGTTTGTTCGGATTGGCCGCTTATGCAGCAGAGCAGCGCACCAAAGAGATCGGCATTCGAAAAGTGCTGGGCGCTACGGTAAGCCACATTACGGCCATGCTGTCGAAAGATTTTCTGAAACTGGTTGTCATTGCAGCCCTTATTGCCTTTCCGCTGGCCTGGTGGGTGATGCATACCTGGTTGCAGGACTTTGCCTACCGTACCAATATCAGCTGGTGGGTATTCGTAATGGCCGGCGCACTGGCCGCATTGATAGCGGTGGTTACCGTAAGTTTTCAAACGATAAAAGCCGCCATTGCTAACCCGGTCGCAGCTTTAAAAAATGAGTAATTTTTTGGTAAAGCTTATGCGGAGATCCCGCTAACAGCGGGATGAAGAGTTTGCGTAATGAATAAAGATCATATCTGAAGAATTAATACAGGAAGAGGTTGTATCAAAGTTGATGCAGCCTCTTTTTATTCGGGTACCTGATGGAGCCCGGTATTCGTTTAAGTGGCTCTCAGGCCCGTCGTTTACTTTTGGTACATCCAATTTCTTTTTCCCCTTCACCCCTGCCCACTGTATCAAAACCGGACAGTTTCTGTATCGGAAACGAACTCACTTTTATCCAATTCTCTTATAGTATATTGCAAATCATACATCTATAAACTGGCATGTATTGGGAGTATACCCGGTCAGCAGGCAGTTTAAGATGACCATTGACAAGCACCAATAAATAACAAACAATGATTGAACTGAAGCACATCTCAAAATGGTACCAGGTAGGCGGTAAACCAACATTTATTTTAAAAGATATTAATCTGACCATCAAAGAAGGGGAATTTGTTTCCATTATGGGGCCATCCGGTTCGGGTAAATCGACCCTGCTGCATATTCTGGGTATGCTCGACGACGCCTCGGAAGGCGAATATTTTTTTATGGACCAGGCGGTTCATACCCTGAAAGAAAAACAACGCTCGCAGATCTATAAACAACATGTTGGTTTTGTTTTCCAGGCTTATCACCTCATCGATGAGCTCACGGTGTATGAGAATATTGAAACGCCACTCATTTACCAGAACATAAAATCGGGGGAGCGCAAAGCCATGGTGGCTGATATGATCGACCGGTTTAATATCGTTGGCAAAAAAGACCTCTTCCCTACCCAGCTTTCGGGCGGGCAGCAACAACTGGTTGGTATTGCTCGCGCACTGATCGCCAAACCCAACCTGTTGCTGGCCGATGAACCTACCGGTAACCTGAATTCAAAACAGGGAGAAGAGATCATGGACCTGTTCAAACAACTGAATAAAGAAGGCGTAACCATTATACAGGTGACCCATTCAGAAAAAAATGCAGCCTACGGTTCGCATATCATCAATTTGCTGGATGGAAGGATTGAGAACAATTAATACAAGAACATAAGAATGTTAATTAGAAAAATATTCATATTAGGGAGCATAGCCATGATGATGTATATGGATGGCCGGTCGCAATTGATCACCGGTCGTCCATTATCACTGCAGGAATGCGTACAAACAGCTATTAACAATAATCTCGATGTTAAGCAAAGCGATCTCAGCATGGAACAGGCAGCCATTACCTGGCGGCAATCGAAGGCCAACCTGTTACCCAATATCAGCGGAGAAATAGACCATACGCTTAACCAGGGCCGGAGTATTGACCTTAGCACCAACGGCTATGTTAACCAGCAACAAACATCGGGCAGTTATTCACTCTCGGGTAATGTAACCCTGTTCAATGGTTTGCGGTTATTGAATACGTTGAAAAGTTCACAATACGCTTATGAAGCCAGTAAAATGGAGCTGCAGCAAAGTAAAGATCAGCTGATGCTGAACGTTGTACTGGCCTATTTGCAAATACTCACCAATACCGATCTGTTGAAGCAGGCGCAGGATCAGGCAGAGGTAACCCGCAAACAGGTAGAGCGGCTGGAATTGATGAACCAGGAAGGCGCCATAAAACCAAGTGACCTGTCAGATATGAAAGGATTGCTGGCCAGCAACAAAGTGACTATTATAAGAAGTCAGAACGACCTCGATGCCGCCCGCCTTTCGCTGTCGCAGTTGATGAATGTTCCCTATAGCAAAGACCTGGAAGTGGAGCGGCTGACAGCCGACCAGGTAGAAATGAATTATGGTAACACACCCGACAGCATTTTCAATATCGCCCTGCAACAACTGGCTACTATCAAGGCAGCAGAGC
Source organism: Niastella vici (assembly GCF_002077945.1). GTDB lineage: Bacteria > Bacteroidota > Bacteroidia > Chitinophagales > Chitinophagaceae > Niastella > Niastella vici. Next base: position 164,662 of record NZ_LVYD01000049.1, on the reverse strand, counting down.
TGCGCACCAAAAGTGCAGAGAAGGCGGTACAGGCAGCACGGGGTAATTTATTCCCGGTTGTAGGTTTGGGAGCCGGTTTTTATACCCCCTATTCCAGCGCTTCGCGGGATACGGCCCAGAAAAAAATTGCTTACTACGACCAGCTTAGCAATAATTACCGTACGTATGTAGGTGTAGGCATCAGCATACCCATCTTTAATAATTTCCGTTACCGCAACCAGATCTCCCTGGCAAAAATTAACCTGAAAAGTGCTGAGTTTACAGCGAAAACCCAGCAAATACAATTAAAGCAGGTCATTGAGAAAGATTATTTTAATTTAACGGCAGCGAAGAACAGGTACCAGGCACTGGTAGAACAGGTAGCGGCATATGCCGAATCGTTTAGGGCTGCCGATGTACGGTACAATGCAGGCGCTTCCACCTCAGTGGATTATTTCATAGCCAAAAACAACTACGACCAGGCCAATGCAAATCTCATTATTGCCCGCTATGATTATGTACTTCGTACGAAGATCCTGGATTATTACCAGGCGAAGCCGTTGTGGTAATTTTTGAATGGTGCGTATTGGAATTGATTTTTTTATAACTTAGTTGCAGAAACGCGGAAGTAGCTCAGCTGGTAGAGCATTAGCTTCCCAAGCTAAGGGTCGCGGGTTCGATTCTCGTCTTCCGCTCAAAGTCCCGACATGTCGGGACTTTTGTTTTCCCTTTCATCATCGCCACCTGTTTAGTTCAACCAGGCCACCTCCCCAAGCCATTATAAGGAATTCTCATCCTCTTCCTTAATAGTCACTGGCATTTTGTTATCTCCCGTAAATTAAATAAAGACAAAGGCTAATTTTGGGGTAAATAATAAACGTATATGGACCGTTATGACAGTAAAATACTTCAGTTACTGGTAGAAAACGCCCGCATTACCGGTGCCGATATAGCCCGCAAAATAAATCTATCGCTGCCTGCAGTAACAGAACGATTGCGCAAACTCGATAAATCGGGGTATATCGATAAGTACACCATACAGGTAAACCGCAAGCAAATAGATCTGCAATTGCTGGCATTTATTCAGGTATGGATCGATCATACCAAAGCCGGATCGGTAAAAGAAAACATCGTTGCCTTAAACGAAGTGCTCGAATGCCACCACGTTGCCGGCGATTACGATCTGCTGCTGAAAGTGCTGGTAAAAGATACTGCAGCCCTGGAAGAGCTGCTGGTAAAAAAGATAAAGAACATCAAAGCAGTTACCCGCACCAACACCACCATCATCTTGAACACCTATAAAGAAGAAGTGAACGTAAAAAACTTTTAAGATGACACCAACTGAAGCAAAAGAATTGGTCAATCAATTTGAAAATGGGACCCTGCCTAAAGAAAAATGGACGCATGAAGCCCATTTTGTAATGGCGCTTTGGTATTGCTGCCAGCTACCGTTACCGCTGGCCCTTGAATCAATCAAAGAAGGAATAAAAAAATACAATGTAAGCGTTGGCGGGCAAAATACCGGTCACTCAGGCTATCATGAAACCATTACCTTGTTTTACACCAGGGTTATTGTTAACTACGTATTGCAAACCAATACCAGCAAGCCCTTTGAAAGTAAGCTGGAAGGGCTTTGGCAACAGGAGTTTTTACAGAAAGATTTTCCGTTCAAATATTATAGCCGCGAATTGCTAATGAGCGAGGCAGCAAGAAAACAATGGATGGCCCCTGATATACAGCCGCTATAAAATACACCCACCACTCCTGCAAAAATTTCATTATATTTATAGTAAGAACACCAGATATATCAGTAAAGAACAACCGTTATGCAGGACCAGCTCATCAATAACGTTTCTGATACAGCGTTATGGATCGCCGCATACAGGGCGTTGGAATCTGAACGGCCCGATGCCGTGTTTAAAGATCCGCTGGCGCGTAAACTGGCCGGTGAACGGGGTTTTCAAATGGTAGCAGCCACGCCTATTAAAGATCATATGTCATTTGCCATGGTTACCCGTACAACCGGTATTGACCGGCTGATCAATATAGCCATTGAAAGGGGCATTGATACTGTAATAAATTTAGGCGCCGGTCTCGATACCCGGCCTTATCGCATGCCCCTGCCGGTTAACCTTCGTTGGGTTGAAGTTGATTTTCCCCACATGATCGATTATAAAAATAAACTGCTCGAAAACGAGAAACCAGCCTGTCATCTGCAACGCCTGGCTGCTGACCTCAGCAACGACCCCGAAAGAACAGCCCTGTTTACACAACTGGGTGCTGAAGCCAAACGGGCCCTTATTATCACCGAAGGCGTAGTGGGCTATTTAACCAATGAACAGGGCGCCCAACTATCAAAGGGTATTTTTGAAGTGCCCACCTTTTACTACTGGATAACAGATTACCATGGTGGCCTGCGCCGACACCGGCGGGCTCCCGAGCTGAAAAAAATGCTCAGCAAAGCACCCCTGCAATTCAATGTAGAAAACCCGATCGCATTTTTTAGCAGCCATGGCTGGAAGGTGCATGAAAATATTCATGTGATCGATGAAGGCGACCGCATCGGCCGCAAATTGCCCCCGGTAAAATTCCCGCTGAACCTCTTCATCAAACTCTTTCCCCAAAAAGCCCGCGAATTGGCGAACAAGACGTATGGATATGTTTTGTTTGGGAAATAATTATTTTTTTTATTTACACGCCTATTGCAAAATCTACACGCCTATCGCCCAAATGTGCACGCTTATTGAAAATAATGCACAACAGCACTTCTTTAACATAACGATTTCATAAATCATTTATTTGTAAACGTTATATACCTATACTATATTCGTGTACTGGTAATGTATACGTTATATAACTATACGATCTCAACCTGTTAAAAGACAAATACCTTCTTGTCTGGCCCTGTACCATCCCGGCGCAGGACAACAATAACAACATTATAAACTCATTTTTTCTGCAGGAAAAACAACACCTGGCAGTTAGGGCATTCTATTGGTGTTGCACGAGGTAATATGCCCGATTTATAACCATTAAACCATTTCATTATTGAAGAAAGACAAAGCAGTAACCAATAAACGTATCACTTACCAATTGAACATTTTCAAAACAAACCACATTTATTTTATGAAAAAAATCAACTTTTTATTTCTGCAATCAGCATGCGCATTCCTGGTTGGCACCAGCGCTTTTAGCCAGGTTACCCAAACTGAAATGACCTTTCAACCCAATGCCTGTCACGGAAAAGATACCCATGTAAATTATATTACCAATAATCCCAGTGCCGGTAATTCAAATTACGGTACATATGATGAAATGGTTCCTTTTACCTGGACGTTCAACGGTTCCGTTGGATCGTGCCGGGCGCTTATTGACTTTACCGATCTGCAGCTGATACCACAGGGAACGGTAGTGACCTATGCCTACCTTTCGTTATATGGTAAGCCTTCCTCATTAACCGCTCCCCAGGGTAATTACGGCACCAATGCTTGTTATGTTCAACGGGTTACCAGTTCATGGGATGAAAATACCGTAACCTGGAATACACAGCCTGCTTCAACCACAACCAACCAGGTTACCCTGCCCGGTTCAAACGGAGTGCAGTTCAATTATGATGTAATCGATCTGAATATTACAACCCTGCTTCAGGACATTATTAATCAGCCACCCGCCAGTCGCTATGGCTTTTTAATACGGCTGCAAACCGAAAGCACTTACAGATCGCTCATTTTTGCCAGCAGCGACTATGCTGATGCAACAAGACGGCCCAAACTAAGACTTGGCCTGAATTTCTGCTCTGACTCAACAGCAAGAAGAGGTACACAGCAATCGCAAATATTTACGCCTGATGTACTGGGTAAAGACGACAATGTTCAAAGCAATGTTTCAGCACTCGTAAAAAGCAATTTGTCAGCAGGAAACATTACGGTTGATTATGCATTGAACCAGGATGGAAAAACGTATGTTGAGATCGTTTCTATTGACGGTGCTGTCTTAAAAGTGCTGGAAGTAGATGGAACAAAAGGTAAGCATACCAAAACGATCAACCTGGATAGCCAGCTGCTCAAAAACAAAATGGCAGTGCTGGTAGTAAAACAGGGAAATAGTAAAACGGCCAATCCTTTTATTATTTCTCAATAAATTTTGGCCTTCATCCCTTCCTTTTAACGGTTGCTGTTGTAAAACGGCAACCGTTTTTTTCGGCATCCGGCTATCCCCGACAAGTCGGGCTGGCATCCGGCAATTTCCCCGCCGCGCAGGCTATGGCCATTTACCATTCCGGTAACCGTCAACCAGCAATAGTACAGGCTCTCCGCCAGCCGGCGGAGGTTGAGGGTGTCAACCTGTCATTTTTACCCTTTTTTGGCTATCTTTGCCATCCCAAAAACTGAATTGTTGATGTTAGAGCGGATGAATCATACGATGCACGAGGAAAACCGGCAGGGAGAAGCCTATGCTCCCTTTGTAAATGACCCTACTGCATATAATAAAAAATTCTATATCGAAAGCTATGGCTGTCAGATGAATTTTTCAGACAGCGAGATCGTTGCCTCCATTTTAAATGAGAACGGATTTGGCGCTACCCGCAATTTCGAGGAAGCCGACCTAATTCTGATCAATACCTGCTCCATTCGCGAAAAAGCCGAACAAACCGTGCGCAAACGCCTGAGCGACCTGCGCACCGTTAAAAAGAACAATCCCGGCGCCCTCATTGGCGTTCTGGGTTGTATGGCGGAAAGGCTGAAAGCCAAATTCCTGGAAGAAGAAAAGCTGGTCGACATAGTCGTAGGCCCCGACGCCTATCGCGCCCTGCCCGGCCTTATTGCAGAAGCCGAAACCGGTCAAAAAGCAGTGAATGTGTTGCTGAGCCGCGAAGAAACCTATGCCGACATCTCCCCCGTTCGCCTCGACAGCAATGGCGTGTCGGGCTTTGTAAGCATTATGCGGGGTTGTAATAATATGTGCGCATTCTGCGTAGTGCCCTTTACCCGGGGCCGCGAACGCAGCCGCGACCCACATTCAATTTTAAAGGAATGCACCGATCTGTTGAATAACGGATATAAAGAAGTAACCCTGCTGGGACAAAATGTCGACAGCTATTACTGGGTGCCTGAAAATATAGAAACAGGAAAGCCGGTCAACTTTGCCAACCTGCTCGAAATGGTGGCGCTGATCGATCCTTCCCTACGCGTTCGCTTCTCCACTTCGCACCCGAAAGATATTACCGACGATGTACTGTACACCATGGCGAAGTATGAGAACATCTGTAATTACATTCACCTGCCGGTGCAAAGCGGTTCTTCCCGTGTATTGCAATTGATGAACCGAACGTATACCCGCGAATGGTATATGGCCAAGGTAGATCGTATACGCGAAATAATACCCGATTGCGGTATAAGCTCCGATATTATTGCCGGTTTTTGTACCGAAACAGAAGAAGATCATCAGGACACGCTCAACATTATGCGGCACAGCAAATATGATATGAGCTATATGTTCTTCTACAGCGAGCGCCCGGGAACCCTGGCTGCCCGTCGGTATAAAGATGATGTGCCCGAGGAAGTGAAGAAAAAGCGGCTCGACGAGATCGTGAAACTGCAAAATGCGCTGAGCCGTGAAAGCAACCAGCACGACGTTGGTAAAACATTTAAAGTGTTGATCGAAGGAAACAGTAAGAAAAGCGACCAGGACTGGATGGGACGTAACAGCCAGAATAAAGTAGTGGTTTTTCCAAAAGAAAATTACCCGCTGAACAAAGGCAATTACGTAATGGTTAAGGTATATGATTGCACCGGCGCTACATTATTAGGAAAAATAGAACCATAAGACAGGATATATAACAGGCAGGCATTCATCAAAAGAAAAAGGAGACCCATAAAGAAACAGACCAGTATAAATAATAATACATAAGCAACCCGCTAATTACAATCAGCGTCCTCTTTCAAACCAGTTGAAAGAGCCATAGTTTCAACCATTCGCCAGGTTGCAGCGACTGAAACTGCCGGCGTTCAACAATAAGTTGAACCAACCCTTAACTACAAAAGGGCATTTGTTAAAACATTACAGCCGGGGCATTGCCCCGATTAAAAATAATCCGGATCACCTTCATGCAAAATTATCGCTGATAACCGCAGGGGGTATCTGAAAAAAATTAGTAGAAACGTGGATATTCAAAGTATCAAAAACAGGTTCGCAATTATCGGTAACTCGCCGGCATTGAACTTTGCCCTGCAGGTAGCTGCACAGGTGAGCAATACCGACCTTACCGTGTTAATTGCCGGAGAAAGCGGCGTAGGTAAGGAAGCATTTTCAATGATCATTCATGCACTATCGGCACGCAAACACAATCCTTTTATTGCGGTGAACTGCGGCGCCATTCCCGAAGGCACCATTGACTCGGAGCTGTTTGGTCATGAAAAAGGTTCTTTTACCGGCGCGGTAGATGCCCGCAAAGGTTATTTTGAAACGGTGAACGGCGGTACCATTTTCCTTGATGAAATTGGCGAAATGCCCCTTGGCACACAAGCCCGCCTGCTGCGGGTGCTGGAAACCGGGGAGTTCATTCGCGTGGGTTCTTCCAAAGTTCAAAAGACCGACGTTCGGGTAATTGCCGCCACCAATAAAGACCTGCTCACCTTCACGCAAAATGGCAAGTTCAGGGAAGATCTTTATTACCGGTTAAGCACGGTGCCCATCAGGGTGCCCGCCCTGCGCGACCGTACCGAAGACATTCCCCTCCTGTTCAGAAGGTTTTGTGTTGATTTTGCAGAACGCTATAAGACCACCCCGGTACAGCTCGATGAGGAGGCAAAAGATGTGTTAATTAATTATCCCTGGCCCGGTAATGTGCGTGAATTAAAGAATATTGCAGAACAGATCTCTGTACTGGCATCTGATAAACTGGTTTCGGCCAATGAGCTGAGACGCTTTTTACCTAATCGCGATGTAAACCGCCTGCCAGTGCTGGCCCATTCAAGCGGTAACCCCGTAGCCAACGGCCACGAGTTTGCCAACGAACGGGAAATATTGTACAAGCTCTTTTTCGATATGAAGAAAGACGTGACCGAGCTCAAAAAAATGTTTGTCGACATTTTGCAGAACCCGGGCGCCACGGTACAGAACCAATCGCTGATCAACGAACTGAAAACAAAGGACCTGTTACCGGCCGCCTATGTGCAACCCGTTGGGCCCGGCCCCACACAACAGGTGATGATCCACCACGACAATGACGACATTCATCACCATGAAGAGGTGGATGAATCGCTCAACATAATGGATAAAGAAAAAGAACTGATTGAAAAAGCGCTTAAAAAACATAAAGGCAAACGTAAGGACGCTGCGCTGGACCTGGGTATCAGTGAAAGGACGCTCTACAGAAAATTAAAGGAATATGATATTAAAGAGTAAGATATTGAAAGTAGAAGTTACAGGTTACAGGTTACAAGTTACAAGTTACAGGGGCCAAAACCCTGGAACCTGGAACCTGAAACCTGCAATTCTTATTGCCTGTTGTCTGTTGCCTGTAGCGCTCCTGTTTGCAGGATGCTATACGTTTAAAGACATTGGTTCCATTCCTAAAGAAGTAAAGACCTTTAGAGTAAATTATATCGAGAACCGGGCCCGCTACATCAATCCTCAGCTAAGCCCGCAGTTAACCGATAAATTAAGGCAGAAGATCACCGGCCAAACCCGGCTTACCGGTGTGCAATCCGACGATGCCCATTACGATATCAGTGGCCAGATCACCGGATACAATGTAACAACATCGGGTATTTCGAACCAAACTGCCGCCACCCAGCGCCTTACCGTAACTGTGCATATAAATTTTAGGAACAACCTTGACCAGTCAAAGAACTTTGAAGCCGATGTTTCCCGTAACTTCGATTATTCGGCAAGCCTCACCCTTACGCAGGCTGAGGCGCAGCTAACTGAAACCATCGTTAAACAGGTGGTGGATGAAATTTTCAATCGTATTTTTTCAAACTGGTAAGCTGGTTACATGCAATATCACATTCAAACACTGGTAAAACATCTTTTTGATAAAGACTCTTTTGAGCAGGTAACTGTACAGGAGCTGAAACAGTTCACTGACGAGTATCCCTATGCCGCCGTAGGCCAGTTCCTTTATGCCAAAAAGCTGAAGGACACCGGTTCGTATAATCATTATGAACAGGGCGAGCAGGCTTCGCTGTACTTTCATAATGCATTATGGCTGCGCTGGCAATTAGATCAGAAAGAGGAAGCCCCTGCCCTGGCGGCGAAAGCAGAAGAGCCGGCGCAACAACCAGGTTTCAGGATAGTGGTACAAATGCCCAAAACGGCGCCCACTATCATTACTTCATTACCAGCCACCCCCCAACCCGAAGAAAAGAAAGAAGAAGAACCAGCCATACAAACGCCGGCTGCCAGCCATGAGGAACCAGCCGAACAACCAGTTCAACCCCTGGCCGCCGAACCCCCCTCTGCCGTTCCTGAGGAACCAGTTACCGAAGAACATAGCGACAGCCTGCAGGTAAATGAGGACGGTTCGCTGGTTGAAAAAACAGCCGCTGCGGCCGAACAGGCAGCAGAAACGCCTGCAGTTACCGAAACACCCATAGCCACAGAAACAGCTTCCACCGTAGCCATTGCAGAGTTAAGCCAGCTGGCAGAAGAAAGTAAACCTGCGGAAGCTGCGGTAAATGCGGTAAGCATTACGGAAGAAGTATTGACACCCGCCGCACCCGCAGCAGTAGTCAATGAAGAGCGGGACGAAATTGTTGCAGCCGTGGAAGTGCCGGCTGAAATGGTTGATATAAATACAGTTAAAGAAGAAGTAGACGATATAGTACCCGCGGTGGATTCGGCGGATACCAATATTGAAGATATAGACGATATTGTTCCCGCGGTTGAAGTAACGGCAGAAACAGCCCCTACGGCGCCAACTACTGACAATCAACAGGTTGAGCAAGCCATTGAACCTGTTGCTGCAACAGGACCGGCCATTACCGCCGAAACCGAACAACCCGCTACGGCTGAAGAAGTGGTTGACAATACCGCCGAACGGCCGGCAATGCCGGCTGAACCGCAAACGGTTCAAACCCAGCCGCTGCAATCAACGCCCCCACCCGTTATGCAGCCCGAAAAAGTTACCATTGACCTGGGCGAACCGATCTTTGAATCGTACCACACCATCGACTATTTTGCCTCTCAGGGCATAAAGCTGATGCAGGAAGATTACAACAGGGACAAGCTCGGCAAACAGCTTAAAAGCTTTACCGACTGGTTGCGCAGCATGAAACGCATTGGACCAATTGAATCGAACACTTCATTAGACGAGGTTACCAACCAAAGTATACAACGTATAGCCGAACATTCGGTAGAGGAAAAAGAGGTGCTTACCGAGGCCATGGCCGAAGTTTGGGCCAAACAGGGACATGCCGACAAAGCAATACGGGTATACGAGAAATTAAGTTTGCTTAATCCCGCCAAAAGCCCTTATTTTGCGGGCAGAATTGAACAATTAAAAGCACTGTGACATGATCATTTTGTTTCTGGCACTCATAATAGTAGCAAGTATCGCAATCGGTTTGTTTATCCTGATCCAAAACCCCAAAGGCGGCGGATTATCTGGTAGCATCGCCGGATTCAACAGCCAGTTCATGGGCGTAAAGCAAACCACCGATGTGCTGGAAAAAGGTACCTGGGTTATGGCCATCGCTATTGCCCTGCTGTGTTTGTGCTCAGCCGTTTTCATTCCCGAAGGCAAAAGCAGCAGCCATGAGGTTATCAATGCCAAACCTGGCGCTACAGCCCCCGCTCCTAACAGCGGTTCACCTTTACAGAATACACCGCCCGCAGGCAAATAATATAATATATTATAAAAAAATAGCTGAACCCTGTCATTTTATGGGCAGGGTTTTTTATTGTATTTTGGTGAAGGTGAATAGTTCACGACTGTGCAGCCGAAAATAATAGCGAAACTCAAAATTCGGAGGCCCATTGACCATCGACCATTCACCATTCACGATTAGCACAATTCTTGCACACTACAGATTGGAAAAGAAGCAATAGATGAAAAAAAATTAATCTATATCCCATGTTCCGAAAACTGGTCATAAGCGTTCTGATTATAGCCGTGCTGGCAGCCACCCTGGCTGGCTGGTTATTTTTTACAGCCAACACTGCATTCTCCGAAAAATCGAAATACCTCTATATACGCACCGGCCATGCCACCTGGCCCGAAGTTTTACAAACATTCCGCGACAGCAACCTGGTAAATAATACGGCCATGCTCGATCTGTTAGCTACCCGGCTCGATGTTCCGGAAAAAATAAAAGCCGGCCGGTATGAGCTTAAAAACGGGATGAGCCTGATGGATATTACGCGGTTGTTGCGTAACGGCACCCAGGCGCCGGTAAAGTTGATTATCACCAAGCTGCGCACCAAAGAAAACCTGGCCGGTTTTCTGGGCCGTAAAATGGAAATAGATTCAATGGATGTGGTTGCCTATTTTGCCGATTCACTGCAACCATTCGGGTTCGATAGCAATACGGTGATAGCTATGATCTATCCCAACACCTATACTTTTTTCTGGAATGCCTCTTTAGGCACCATATTCGATAAATTTTATGGCGAATACAAAAAGGTATGGACAGATGCCCGGCGCGATGAGGCGCGTAAACTGGGTCTTACACCCCTACAGGCCTATACGCTGGCGTCCATTGTAGAGGAAGAAACCCAGGCGCTCTCTGAAAAAGATACTATAGCCAGTGTATACCTGAACCGGCTACACAAAGGCATGCGGCTGCAGGCTGACCCTACCGTAAAATTTGCCCTGAAGGACTTTACCTTAAAACGTATTTACGAGAAACACACCGAGGTAGAATCACCCTATAATACATACAGAAATACCGGCTTGCCCCCTGGACCTATTTGCACACCATCTTTGCAAACCCTCGACGCAGTTTTACAACCGGCACAAACAAATTATTTCTATTTTGTGGCAAAAAGTGATTTTTCGGGTCACCATGTGTTCAGCGAAACGTTTGACCAGCATGTGAAAGTGGCTAATGATTTCCGCAATGCCCAGAATGTACAACAAGCGATAAGAGCAGCAAAAGACAGTGCAGCAAAGCATAAATGAACGTAGAACGCATTATATCAAACTCACCCCCTTTCCGCTTTTTATCAGAAAAAAGCAAGAAGATCGTTTTACCCGGCTTTGATGGGGTACCGCTCTACGACGTTATTATATTCTTTAAAGAACAGGTGCGCCGCGTTGGGTTAACCGAAAGAGCTTCGGCCGTATCGTATAACTTTATTATGTCGATACCCCCCTCCTGTTTGTTCCTGTTCACATTGATACCCAATTTGCCGTTTATCCGAAAAGGACAGGTAAAGCGCCAGCTGCACTCCATCATCCGCGATATTATACCGGCCGATAATTATAACAAAGGCATCATCAGTTTTGTCGACAGCTTCTTTAAAGAAGATCATATTGCCCTGTTGTCGTTCGGCTTTTTGTTGTTGATATTTTTTGCCTCAAACGGTATGATGGGCCTCATGCGTTCCTTTAACAAGAATTATATAGGCTTTGAAAAAAGAACGGGGTTGAATACCCGCCTGGTGGCCATCAAGCTCACAGTGATCATCATGGGCCTTATACTGGCCTGCGTGTTATTGTTGATACTGCAGGGCGCCGTGTTAAAAATGCTGGGTATCAGAAGTGAATTTGTATTGACCGTTATCGGTATCTTCAGGTGGTTGTTCCTCGTAAGCCTCATCTTTTATGCCATCGCATTTATTTACAAATATGCGCCGGCCATTCAAAAACGCTGGAAGCTGATATCACCCGGCTCTATACTGGCCACCTTTTTAAGCATTCTCACCACCCTGGGCTTTTCCATATTTGTAAACAACTTTGGAAAATACAATGCCCTGTATGGCTCCATTGGTACCGTCATTGTATTAATGATCATCATTTACATCAACTCACTGGTGCTGCTTATTGGGTATGAGCTCAATGTAAGCATCCACTCCATAAAGGCCATGAGTCTCGAAAGGCAGAAACAACTGCATAGCAATACCAGCGACGACCTCATTTTTCATGACCGCGTGTAATGCAGTCCGCTTCCTTCACATTAAAATTATTCCCCATTTTTTAATAAAATTTTAAACCCGATAGCCAAGAAATAACTAGGTAAAACCATCATTTTTTAGTAAACTTTGCATAGCTGTTTACCATATCGACCTGCTGCGATGAAAGTGCTGCACGTAAAGCTTTCATGAAATGATACAGTACGGTGAAAGTTTTATACAGGTGAATTTCCCTCCGGCCCTGTTTATAACAATAAAATAAAAATGTCAGATGAAAAAAACATTCATCAGCTTATTGCTGTTGCCCGCAATGGTGTTTTTATCGTTTACTATGAAAGACCCATTACCATTGGGGGCCAATGTTCCAAAAGCAGACAATAAGTTAAAAGATATTTCCGGCAAAGAGATAACGCTTAAGGATGCGATAAAAGAAAACGGCTTGCTGGTAATGTTTAGTTGTAATACCTGCCCTGTGGTGATCAACAATCAGGCCCGTACTAAAGAAATCTGCCAGTTTGCCACAAAAAAAAGTATTGGTGTGGTTTTATTAAATTCTAATGAAGCCAACCGTTCGGGTTCAGAGTCATTGAGTGCCATGCAGGAATATGCGAAGGCGCAGGGATACAGCTGGTACTATGCAGCAGATAAGAACAATGAGTTGGCCGATGCGTTTGGCGCCAATCGTACACCGGAATGTTATCTGTTCAATAAAGAAGGAAAACTGATCTATCATGGAGCAATTGATGACAGTCCTTCCGATGCAGCCAGTGTAAAGCGGAACCATTTAAAAGAAGCGATCAATGAAGAGCTGGCCGGCAAAGAAGTATCAGTGAAGCAATCCAGATCGGTTGGTTGTTCAATTAAGAGAATTTCATAACACCAATAAGTCCCGTTTTTAAAATCTGTACAAACCATCTGTCGCAAGGCAGGTGGTTTTATTTTTTGCGGAACGCGAAAGGCAGCATGGGGAGGGCTGAAGGCGAAAGGCCGGAAATCTAAAGTTGTATATACCTTCTGCGTTTAACTTTAATGTTGCCGCATTTAAACCACCCTTCTCTCCCCTGTTGAAATTACTCCCCACAACCGGCAATGTGTTATCTATACCCTCCATGATTATTATCATTATAACGACAAAGCCGGGCAGGGCACAATAAATGCTGCTATAGGATCGACCCGCTAATGAACCCCACCGGCTACTTATAAAACACCAAAAATAATATTCAGATGAAAAAAACAATTTTCTCTTCTATTACAGTTTGTGCTATGGCCCTGTTTGCCTGTCAAAGCCCGTCGTCGAATAAGACTATAAACAACGATTCAGTAGGATCAATAAACCAGGCGCCAGACAAAACGGCCACGGATCGTAACAAGACCACCGAAGAGTCCCGGGCTGCACAAAGTACCGTTGATGACAAAACACATAATTTTATTGATGAAGCCGCCATGGGTGGTATGATGGAGGTTGAATTGGGAAAACTGGCACAGGAAAAAGCCATGAGCCAGCGTGTGAAGAATTTTGGCGAAATGATGGTTCGTGATCATTCAGCTGTCAACGATGATCTGAAAGCCATTTGCCGTCAGAAAAATGTAACGCCCCCCGCCGACATGGGAAAACACAAAGATCATTACGATGACCTTAGCAAGAAGAATGGCGCCGAGTTCGACAAAGCTTATATTAAAATGATGGTCGATGACCACCAGGATGATATTAAAGCATTTGAAAAAGTTGCAGAGAATGGCACCGATCCTGATGTAAAAACATTTGCATCGCAAAAATTACCTACACTCAGGCGGCATCTTGATTCAGCAAAAGCAATAAACAAAAGTCTGAAGTAACAGCGTTGGTTTTTGATATATTCATGCACATTGCGCAAAACGTGCTCAATGTGCATTTTTTTATATTATTGTTTCAATCCGGTTAACCTGCCCACTTCCAATTCAATTTGTCTATCGGTCATGGGACGGCCAAAAAATTTACGGTAACCGGTCTTTGTATTTACAAATAAGGTAGAAGGCAGCGTGCCATCCCATTTGGGATCTATCTTCGGACAAAAATAATCGGCATTGGTTTCGTTCAGCCAGAAGTAAGTGGCTTCGAAATTCTTTTTCTTTATCAGCGCCTGTATTTGGGTGGGATATGATTTTGGCAGATCAAGGCTTACCAGCAGCAATTCAACTTTTTGATCGCTGTACTTTTTTACCGTTTCCATAAAATAAGGGATTTCCTCAACACAGGGCGCACACCAGGTAGCCCAGCAATTCAGCACAATAGGATGATCGCTGTTCTTAATGTAGTCTTCCACTTCGGTCACTTTCACTTTTTTGATAGTTTGGGAGAAGCCCATTGAAGTAAGAAGAATGAAGTATGAAGTAAGATATAAGACTTTCATGGATGCTTTTGTGTTTTAAATTGTGAATGGTCAATGGTGAATACTTTGGCTCGCATGAACCAGTTGTGAAATCGGCATTGGCAATTTTCTACTTCTTACCTCCTACATCCTATTTCTCTATTTCTTCCTCAAATCCCCATTTCTCCAATAACCCGGTCAATTGTGGCTCCGGTATACGGCAGGTATCATAATGCCCTGCCAATTTCTTTTGCCGTTGTGCCTCATACAAAGTAACCGCACAGGCAACGGAAATGTTCAGCGATTTAATAATGCCCACCTGTGGAATAATAAAATTACCATCGGCCATCGCCCTTATTTCATCACTCACACCCGAATGCTCATTGCCGAATACCAGCGCAATACGGCCGGTGAAATCAATATCGTACAAATTAACGGCGTCACTGCTTAAATGGGTCGTTAAGATCTTATCATATTTCTGCCGCAAGGCCGAAAAACAGGCTTCCGCATCGGTGAACTGGTATACACTCAGCCATTTGGCAGCGCTGCTGCTGCTTTTGGCGCCCCATTTCTTATGCCGCGGAATTTTTGTGTTCAACACATATACTTCCTGTACGCCAACCGCATCACAGGTACGCATTACCGCTGAAATATTATGCGGATCAAAAACATTCTCCAGCACCACCGTTAAATCACATTGCCGCTTATTTAATACTGCCAGCAGGCGGGCACGTCTTTCAGGAGTCATTTTACAATAATTTGATATATTTAAGGGTGAACCCTGTAATTATTAATAAAAACTCTACTTAGAGAATTAAATTACTTGACCTATCTTCACATTTCAGATAAAAGCAAGTAAACCAATTACCTATGCTCAAGAAAATCGCAAAGATCACTGGCATTTCCCTGGCCGTGCTGATCGTTATCCTGTTTGTGGCCCCTTTTATATTCAAAGGCAAGATAATAGCCATAGCCAAGGAACAGATCAACAAGAACATAAATGCCCATGTAGATTTTAAAGACCTCAACCTCTCCTTTTTCCGTCATTTCCCCAGAGTTTCTGTAACGCTCGAAAACCTGCAGGTAATAGGCACCGACCAATTCGCCAAAGATACCCTCATCAGCGCGAAGGAGATCGATGTGGCCGTAAACCTGTTCAGCGTAATCGGCGGCAAGAATATGAAAATTTATTCGGTTAATATCGATGAACCGCGTATTCATGCCCTGGTTAACAAAGAAGGGAAAGCAAACTGGGACATCGCCAAACCCGATACCGCTGCCGCCACACCCAACACTGATACAGCTGCCTCATCGCCTTTTCAAATGAACCTGCAGCACTATGCCATCAACAATGCATATGTTCTGTACGATGATGCCAGCACCGGAATGAGCACCGAGCTCGTTAATTTCACCCACGAAGGCAGCGGTGATTTTACCAGCGACCTGTTCACCCTCAAAACCAATACAAAGGCCGATGCCATAACGTTTATCTATGGTGGCATTCCCTATCTCAACAGAACAAAAACGGGTATTGACCTCGATGTGGAAGTGGATGCCAAAAACAGCAAATACACCTGGAAGACCGACGAAATAGCCCTGAACGATTTAAAACTGGCAACAGAAGGTTTTATTCAGCTGGTGAACGACAGCACCTACAATATGGATATCAGCTTTAAAACACCTTCAAACGACTTTAAAAGCATTCTGTCATTGATACCCGCTGTATACCAGACAGACTTTGAAAAAATTAAAACAAGCGGTAAAGCCTCCTTCAATGGTTCTGTAAAAGGCACCTACAGCAGCACCCAAATGCCGGCCTACAATGTTACACTGGATATACAGGATGGTTTCTTCCAGTATCCCGATCTGCCGAAACCTGTTAAAAACATCAACATACAGTTAAATGCCTTTAATCATGATGGGGCAACCGATAATACAGTTATAAATCTTCTCAAAGGTCATATTGAATTTGGCAACGATCCTTTCGATTTCCATGTACTGTTCCAAAAACCCATGACCGCCCGGTACATCGATGCGGCTGCCAAGGGCAAGCTCGACCTGGCCGGCATTACCCAGTTTGTAAAGTTGCCCGGTACCAAAATCAGCGGCACCGTTGATGCCGATGTACAGGCAAAAGGCAGTTTGGCCGTAGTACAAAAACAACAACCCGGAGAATTTACAGCCAAAGGATATATCGACATCAAAAACCTGTATTATGCATCGAAAGATTTCCCGGCGCCCATACAGAACACCAGCGCACGAATAAATTTTGAAGCGCCCGATGCAATGGCCGATCATGCAGTGATCACAATACCTGCCGCCCATGCCGAGATCGGCAAAGATGTGGTTGACCTTACCCTGCTGCTCAAAACACTGGCTTCTGATCCGTATTTTGACGGAACCGCCAAAGGCACATTCAACCTGGCCAATATAGCGCAGTTCTATAAATTCGAGCCCGGCACATCACTGGCAGGCAACCTGAATGCCAATGTATCGGTAAAGGGTAAAAAATCATCAATCGATAAAAGCCAGTACGATGCCATTCAAACTGCCGGCACCGTACAGGTTTCCAATGTGAGCTATAAATCGAAAGATTATCCCGATGGTGTTAACCTGAAAAATACCCAGCTCACCTTTAACCCCAAAAATGTTACGGTGAACGATGTTACCGGTAATTTCCAGGGCACCAATTTTAACGCCAACGGCAGCTTCGATAACTTAATAGGGTATGCATTGAAAGATGAAACCCTTTCAGGAGTACTGAACGTATCGGCCGATAAAGTAGACCTGAATAAATTAATGGGAACTTCTACGGCTACTGCTACCCCTGCACCCGCCGCCAAAGACACGGCCGCCGCCGGTTCTACCCCCGCAGCCAGCGCGCCTTTCGCCGTTCCCAAAAACCTGAACCTCACACTTAATGCCAAAGCAGGCAGTGTGCATTACGACAAGGTCGATTACAATAACATCAGCGGTACGCTCGGCATAAAGGACGAGACCGTTACCATGAAAGATATAAAAATGCAGGCCCTGGACGGAACCATTGCACTCGGTGGCTCCTACTCTACCAAAGTAAGCAAAAAGAAACCCGATATTTCGCTTACCTATGACGTACAGAACCTCGACATTCAAAAATCTTTCTTTGCCTATAATACCTTTCAGAAGCTGATGCCTATTGGTCAGTTCATTGCAGGTAAATTAACCTCAAAGCTCACCATGACCGGCAAGCTGGGTGAAACCATGATGCCCGACCTCAGCAGCATTACCGGCAACGGCTCGCTGTTATTGCTGGAAGGCGTGCTGAACAAATTTGCACCGTTGGAAAAACTGGCATCTGCGCTGGATGTTTCGAGCCTGAAACAGATCACGCTGAAAGATGTGAAAAGTTATTTTGATGTGGCCGATGGAAAAGTGTTTGTAAAACCTTTCCACGTAAAAGTGCAGGACATGGATATGGAAATTGGCGGCAAACATGGGCTCGATCAGTCGATCGATTATGTGATCAACATGAAAGTGCCGCGCGAAAAACTGGGGAACAAAGCCAATGCCCTGGTGAACAACCTTGCCGCCCAGGCCAACAGCAAAGGCATTCCCGTAAAAGTGAGCGATGTCATCAGCTTCAAGGTGAACATGGGCGGTTCAATCACCAACCCCACTGTAAAGACCGACCTTTCGGGTTCAGGAAGCAGCCTGGCCGATGAGATGAAAGACCAGGCCAAAGAGCTGGTAGAAGCTAAAAAAGCCGCCGCAAGGGATTCCCTGCAAGCGGTAAAGAACCAGGTGAAGGACGAAGTGAAGCAGGAAGTAAAGAATCAGATCGCAAAACAGTTGTTAGGACAAAAGGATAGTACGAATACCAAAGACAGTTCGAAAAGGGATATTAAACAGGAGGCTGTAGATAAAGGCAAAAACATCTTGAAAGGATTGTTCAAAAAGAATTAACAACTTTCACCATAATTGAGGCTGCTCCGGTATTTGCCGGGGCAGCCTTTTTATTGTACATTGTACCTTTAACCCCGGCCTTGCGCCCCGGGTCATAAGCAATAAATTTATTGCATCGGACCTTTTTTGTAACAGCTTTTCCCCACCCCTGCAAAACACCCCCAAAACCGCGACCACAGAATCCGCTGAAACCCAGAACTGTTTTAATTTTAAGCCGTTTTCCCCTATTTTTGCCCACTCTGTAAAATCAAGAGAACAAGATCAAAACTATGGACAAACTGTTCTATCTGGTGCCACTCATGGGCATCGTCGGCTTGCTGTATACTTTCATCAAATTCAATTGGGTTTCCAAACAAGACGCGGGTTCCGACCGCATGAAAGAAATCAGCACATACATAGCACAAGGTGCAATGGCCTTTTTACGGGCCGAATGGAAAATTCTGGGTTACTTCGTTGTGATAGTAGCCATTTTGCTTGGCGTAATGGCCATGGCTAATCCTGACTCTCACTGGGCAATTGCCATTGCTTTTGTCTTTGGTGCAGTATTCAGCGCTACTGCCGGTTATATTGGTATGCGTGTGGCCACCAAAGCCAATGTACGCACCGCGCATGCAGCCCGTACCAGCTTAAGCAAAGCACTGGCGGTATCTTTTACCGGCGGCTCTGTAATGGGTTTGGGTGTGGCCGGTTTGGCGGTATTGGGCTTAGGCAGTTTGTTTATCATCCTGAAAATGCTGTTCGCTCCTGACGCAGGGGTTGATTCGCCAGAAATGATCAGGACCATTGAAGTGCTTACCGGCTTTTCACTGGGTGCTGAATCTATTGCCCTGTTTGCCCGTGTAGGTGGCGGTATTTATACCAAAGCTGCCGACGTAGGCGCCGACCTGGTTGGTAAAGTAGAAGCCGGTATTCCGGAAGACGATCCACGCAACCCTGCTACCATTGCCGACAATGTGGGTGATAACGTGGGCGACGTAGCCGGTATGGGCGCCGACCTGTTTGGTTCTTATGTAGCCACTGTATTAGCCACCATGGTACTGGGACGGGAAGCTGTTGTAGCAGACAGGTTCAGTGGTTATTCATTGATATTATTGCCTATGCTGATCGCCGCGGCAGGTATCATATTTTCTATCATTGGGACCTTCTTTGTACGCATCAGCGAAACGGCCGGTGTTAATACCAGCACCGTGCAAAAAGCGCTGAACATGGGTAACTGGGGTTCTATCATCCTTACTGCCATTGCCTCTATCGGCCTGGTGTTCTGGATACTGCCCGAAGGCGAGTTCCACCTGGTTCGTGATATGGCAAATGGTACGCTCATAGAAGGCGCCAAAACATTCACCCGCGAAGGCATCCTCGGCGCTATTGTCGTGGGCCTGGTAGTGGGAACTTTAATGAGTATCATCACTGAATATTATACAGCCATGGGCAAACGCCCGGTGTTAAGCATCGTGCGTCAATCAGGTACCGGCCATGCAACCAACGTTATTGGTGGTTTGGCAGTAGGTATGGAATCAACCCTGTTGCCTATTCTGGTACTGGCTGGTGGCATTTGGGGTTCTTACCAATGCGCCGGTTTGTATGGTGTAGGTATCGCCGCTGCCGGCATGATGGCCACCACCGCTATGCAACTGGCCATCGACGCTTTCGGTCCTATTGCCGATAACGCCGGTGGTATTGCCGAAATGAGCGAACTGCCCAAAGAAGTGCGCGAAAAGACCGACGTACTGGATGCAGTAGGTAACACTACCGCAGCTACCGGTAAAGGATTTGCGATCGCTTCTGCCGCCTTAACAGCGCTGGCCCTGTTTGCTGCATTTGTTGGAGTAGCAAAAATTCCGGGTATCAATATTTACAAAGCCGATGTACTGGCCGCCCTGTTTGTAGGTGGTATGATCCCCTTCATCTTCTCTTCACTGGCTATACGCGCGGTGGGGCAGGCAGCCATGGCCATGGTAGAAGAAGTGCGTCGACAGTTCAAAACCATTCCCGGTATTATGGAAGGAAAAGGCAAACCCGAATATGATAAATGCGTTGCCATTTCTACCGATGCCTCAATCAAGAAAATGATGCTGCCTGGCTTTATTGCCATCGCTTCCCCGCTTATCATTGGTTTCCTGTTAGGCCCCGAAGCATTAGGTGGTTTCCTGGCCGGTGCTACCGTTAGCGGTGTATTGATGGGTATGTTCCAGAACAACGCCGGTGGCGCCTGGGATAACGCCAAGAAATCATTTGAGAAAGGTGTTGAGATCAATGGTCAGATCTATTACAAAAAAAGTGAGCCGCATAAAGCGTCTGTAACCGGTGATACCGTAGGTGATCCGTTTAAAGATACTTCAGGCCCATCAATGAATATCCTGATCAAGTTAATGTCGATTGTATCGCTGGTTATAGCGCCAACGCTGGCCCAGCTGCATGGTAACGGTAATACGCAAACTGTTCATACACAACAGAAAACTGTAATACCTGACCATAACCGTGATGTGACAAATACTTATACTATAGAAAAAAAGCTCAAATAAGAATTACAAAAAAATTCCTAAAATATTCAAACAACGACATTATCTTTGGAGTAACAACTTAAGGCACTATATCATACCAAATACCAACGTCCCCATGTTTCTACATCGGGGACCCTTTTTTTTATAGCCCTTCCCACTTAACCCTGATTACTTTAATTGTCTCCCCTACCATAAATGTTTACACTTAAAATTTGTCGGCTTACTAATTCACATAAGCTTCTTCATAATCAAAAGCGCTAATCGAAAACACTTACCTCACCGGCGCAAACGACGGCGCCTGCACAAACGTACCTGAAAATTTCACCCGCAGGTTACTACCCACAGTAAGCGTTATATTATTTACATCGTATAACGTTCGCGGAAACCAGGTAAAGCGGGCTTCAATAGTACCAAAGATGAGGTTCTCATTTCGGGTACGAATGCCAGCGCCAAAGGCCGGGAAAAACCCGCCCTGGTAAATACCGGTTTGTTGCGGCGACATAAGCGTTGCCTTTGCAAAACCTAAAAATCCGATCTTGAAACCCAGGATACTCCACTTCGTATACAAATTGGTCTCTGTGCCCACAGAAATACGGTGATTGGCCCTTACGCTGTCGGTACTAAACCCCGACAGTCCCAATTCATTGTTTACATACAAGGGCTCATTCACAAGCCTGTTATAGATACCGGCATAACTCACATTGGCAAACTGCCTGAATTTAAACCTTGGGTATTCAAACAACCGGCTGAACCATGAAACATCTAACAAGGCTGTGTTATCCTGCCATTGCTTTTTATACAAATTGGTGCCCAATGCCATCGTATAATTCCAGTAATTAGCATATTTGTCAACCAGCCAGTGATCGAACTCCCACCCTATATATAACCGCCGCAGGCTATCGACCGTTGAGGGGCCAATAGTTACCTTACGCATCATACCAACCGGAATATCTTCTGTTCGCCCAAAACCATAAATATAGTTGGTGCGGTAAAAGTTGATCATATACCAGTTGAACTGCGCCAGCACGTATCGCCTATTGGCAAACCGCGGATCGAATGTATCGAGCTTCGGCGGCTGCATAAAATGCTGATTAAAATAGCGTAGCGATACAAAACGGCGGCGGCGGCTGTCTTCTCCCTGCGCCTGTTGTTTGTACACGCCAATGTTATAACCCACCCAAACATCACTTAACTGGTATTTATAATCGCTGAACTGGGTCAACGGTTTGTCGAATACGTTGATGCTGCGGTTTGTGCTTAACTCCAAACCACCTGCCACGTGGGCATTGGGCGAATACAAGGGGCGTTCAAGCTTGAGGTCCCAGGCCGTTTCATTTTCACTTCCGGGAAAAGCGCCGGTGTTAATGTTGGTATAGGATGCTGTTACATTGATAAACGACCTGCCGATACTTGTTTTGCGATATAAGACCTGCGACCCAACGAGTGGATGGCGGTTATGATCATACAGCATGGTATACTGTATCCGTTGTCCCATACCCAGGAAATTGGCGTCATATACAGAACCTTTGAAATCGTTGATACCCGAGGTTTGTATTTCAGCGCCCCAGCTAAATACATCGCGCAACCGAACATACAGATCAACCGAATCGGTAGTCACCAGGCGAACCACGATGCGGGCATCCTTGATGAAGTTCTGATCACGTAAAAAACGTTCATTATCCGCCAGCTGATAAGGATTTACCAATTGCCCCTTTTTCACAAACAATAATTCTCTTACGGCCCAATCCTTCGTGTTCGTTTGCAGCCTGTCGGCCACCCTTGCAAGCGAATTTATGATGCCCGAAGAAGTATCATCCACATTTTCGCCAAAGGATAGATTACGGATTATAATATTACGGATCACTTTTCCTGTAAAAGGCTGAAAACCTGCTTCACTTCGTTGAAAAAAAGTAGAGTCCTGGGTTTTTGTTTCTGTAACCATAAAACTATGGTATAGATCCCTGGCCAGGGAACTAACCGACATTTTTTTCCTGGTGCTATCCTGACCTTGCGCCCTGCAAAACAGGGCACTTAAATAACAGAAACAAATAATATAACGAAACCATATCTTCATAATTCACGCCGGTTGGGGTAAAAGTGATGACAGTTAATGCAATATAAGCCCCAACGATTCAATTACATCAATTATACCATTGTACGTATTGCATTACAACGGGGTTGGCGAATATTGATGTAGAAAAAAATCTACTTTTGTAGTCAATTGCTCCATTAAACGTCTTGCCTATGGCGCCCGAGATCCTATATTTTGCAATACCCGGTTTTGTTGTATTGCTGTTGCTGGAGGCCTGGTTTTCCTGGAAGGAACACAGGGAACTCTATACGGTAAAAGACACCTTCAGCAGCCTGGCCATGGGCATCGGCAATGTGATATCGGGTTTCCTGGCTAAGTTAGTTGTATTAGGCGCCTTTACGCTGGTGTACCAGGTGCGGCTGTTTACCTTCCCCTTCGCCTGGTGGATGTGGTTACTGGCCTTCTTCGCCGACGATCTCTCGTATTACTGGTTTCATTATGTATCGCACAATATGCGCTGGTTCTGGGCTTCGCACGTAGTGCACCATAGCTCGCAACATTATAACCTGAGCACCGCCCTGCGCCAAACCTGGACGGGCAACCTCACCGGCGCCTTTATTTTCTGGATGTGGATGCCCCTGGTGGGGTTTCATCCCATTGTGGTGATGCTGATGCAACAGATCAGCCTTATTTACCAGTTCTGGATACATACCGAAGCCATTCACCTGCTGCCCCGCCTCATTGAATATATTTTTAACACCCCATCGCACCACCGGGTGCATCATGGCAGCAACCTGAAATACCTCGATAAGAACCATGGCGGCGTACTCATCATCTGGGACCGGTTATTCGGCACTTTTCAGCCCGAAGAGGAACGACCGGTTTATGGCCTCACGAAAAATATTGAAACGTATAATCCCGTTCGCATAGCTTTTAAAGAATGGGGCGCCATGTTTGGGCAGGCCTGGCGCTCCCGCTCGGTGCGCCACGGCATCAATTACCTGTTTCGCCCGCCCGGCTGGAGCCATGATGGAAGTAGCAAGACGGTGAAGGAGATGAAAGAAGAACAGCCGCCTCCGGCCTCCGCCAGCTAGCTGTACAGTAGCGTAATGGAAGGTCTATAGCCTGAGTACTGTACCCGGCCCCTACAGAGATGCTACAGGAAGGCTACTCCTGCATGACCAGCCCCAGTGTATTTCCATCCAATACGCAGGCTATACCCAGGTAAGCTGACACCCATTCAGGTAGCACTTGCGCCCCTCGCCGCTTCATCATCCCCTGCAACCACCCATCGATATTAATTCCACGAAATTCTTCGTGTTATTTAAATTGTTTAACAAAACCTTACGAAATTTGTCGTATTTTGTGATAAATGTTGTTCCAATATGGCTACTACTAAGACTATAAAACCCACAGAAAGTGAGCTGGAGATCCTGCAGATCTTATGGAAAAAGGGAAATGCCAGTGTACGCGAGGTGCATGAAGAGTTGCTGGCAACCAAAGAAGCAGGCTACACTACCACCCTTAAACTGATGCAGATCATGCATGAAAAAGGACTGGTAAAACGGGACGATTCCATCAAAACCCATATTTACCAGGCCGCAGTAAGCAAAGAAAAAACCCAAAAGCACCTTTTGAACAAAATGATCGATACCCTGTTCGGCGGTTCGCCCGGAGAGCTGGTTATGCAAGCCCTGGGTAATCACAAGGCATCGGCCGAAGAGCTGGAAGAGATCCAGAAAATTCTCGACAACCTGAAAAAACAATAATGTAATCAATGAACTTGTTGTACCAATCGGCTTTTCTTAAAGCGTTGGGATGGGCATTACTGAACAGCTTATGGCAAATGGCGTTGTTGTGGCTAGTGTATATGGGGCTTACCATGAATGGAAAGAAATTGCTATCCCGTCAACGACATGCAATTGCCCTTTTATCACTGGCCGGCGGCTCGCTCTGGTTTTTGATCACCCTGGTGATCAACCTGTATAAAGCTGCCAGCGGCCCGCAGGTAATAACCGTATATATTGAGAACGCCTCCGCCCCTGCCACCGGTTCCATACCAGGCCTTATTGCGCATTGGTTTGAACCGGCGCTGCCCTTCTTATCGCTGATCTATTTACTGGCGGCGGCCTTCCTGTTCATTCGATTTTATTTTCAATACAGGCATACGCAACAACTGTTTACCACTGGTTTGCAAAAAGCCGATCCCGAATGGCGCATATTTCTGCAACAGGCAGTACAACAAATGAGTATCAACAAGAAAGTGCAGATCTGGCTGTCGTCGATGGTTGATACCCCGGTAACCTTTGGTATTTTTAAACCGGTTATTTTATTACCCATAGCAGCGGTGAACCACCTGTCGCTGAAACAGGCCGAAGCCATCATTTTGCATGAACTGAACCACATTCGCCGCAACGATTACCTGGTAAACCTGCTGATAGCCTGTGTGGATGTGATCCTGTTCTTTAACCCGTTTGCCCGCCTGTTGACCGATATTATTCGCAAGGAGCGCGAAAATTGCTGCGACGACATAGTGCTGCAATTCTGTTACGAACCGCAAAGCTATGCCCGGGCCCTGCTTACCCTTGAACAAAACCGCATTGATACCTGTGCGCTCACCCTGGCCGCCACTGGTAAAGACAAATACTTTTTGCTGAACCGCGTAAAGCGCATCCTCGGCAATGAACCCGTAAGCAATCCCTTCAGTCAAAAACTGGTTGCCTACCTCCTTTCTACCCTGCTTATCGGTTTTATTGGCTGGTTTAACCCAGGCAATGTCATCATCAAAAAACTGGATGCGGTAAGCGTTCAGCCGCTGGCATCGGTTGAAACCCCGCAAACCTTTTTCACCCCGGCAGTAGCCAAAACCACCGTAAATGGTGTGACTTCGATTACAAAGACCGGAGAACCTGCGGAGGAAGAAACGCCTGAAAATAACTGTCCCCAGGGGAAAGATGCCTATAAAAAACTGGCGCAGCTCATTGAGCTCACCACCGAAGCCAGACTGGCTGCCCTTAACAAACGCCTGGAAGAGCTGCCGCAGGAAACTGAGGGCTATGTAAATAATGTGGAGGCCCTGGATTATTCTTTACCCGAGAATACCCCGGCTACCCTGCCGCCCCTTGCCCAGCAGGTTTACCCCTATGTACCCGGAAGCAGCTTTTACTTTCAACCCCTGGAAGACACTACCCTGCCCAAATATTATGTGATGACTGCTGACGATATAAAGGCCAAAGAAGCCATGGAAAAATCAATGCAGGCATTGCAACAGATGAACTGGAAGAAGGTGGAAATGGTTTTAAAAGCCCAGGGAATGAAAATTAATATTGAGCAGATACAGCAGGAAATGGAAAAGGCAATGCAACAGGTTGACTGGAAAAAGCTGAATGCCGAAACCAACCAGGTCATGGAAGAAGCAAAGGTACAAGCCGAAAAAATGCAACAGGACGCCTTTGTGGTTCGGTTAGGTAACTACCAACGCGACCGTACGGCACAGCAGGAAAGAATAAAAAGAGCCCAGCAACAGATCCTGATTGACCGTTTAGCCCAACGCGAAATGCTGAAGAAAATGGAGGAAGACAAGCAAAATCAGGGTACCACCACAAAGTCAGGTAAGAGAAAGAAGATCGTTCATATTTAAGAAATCAGATATATATATTTCCATCCCCCGGTAGCTGCCGGGGATTTTTTTGTGGCTATGGGAGACTGAAATATTAATCCTAAGTTATATATTAAAACTACAAATACATATTTTTTATAAACTGGAAATCATTTCGATTCAGCCCCCAGAGGATGGCAGAAAGACTCAACTTAACAGAGGCACCGCACGTACAAAAAATGAATTGGAACGCCAGAGAGCACCTGCCGGCCAGCTCACCAAACTGGAAAAAGGTAATCTATTGCAGGTTATTTTTCGGCCCGGGGGCAGAAAGAAAAGTCATTAAACCCGGGGTATATTTTACAAAACATGGCAAGAGTAGAAAGCCGCAGTTTGCAAAAATTGCAAATTTTTAGGGTGTGTTTTTGCGGAAAACAGGCCG
Organism: Niastella vici; assembly: GCF_002077945.1. GTDB lineage: Bacteria > Bacteroidota > Bacteroidia > Chitinophagales > Chitinophagaceae > Niastella > Niastella vici. The sequence goes on along the minus strand of NZ_LVYD01000049.1, from coordinate 137,742 downwards.
CCCGGGAAAAGACATCCTGCAAGGCCGATCAACAAGATCACTTGGTTTTCGCGACCCCTAAATCCCTTTTAAGGATTTTGACCGGCCTTTACAAGGCAGGATATACGGGACTGAATCATGTGCATTGGATAAAGTTGGTTGGGAGGCGATTGGCTGGAATATCACCTTCCTGTTTCCAATCGGACCGGATTAAAGACAACAAAATCACGGGCTAAAGCTACGAACGGAAAATTACTAAGCAAGTAATAAAGCCAAATACTTATCCAGAAAATTGCCATTTGCCGGCAGTAAAAGAATGACCGGCGACGAGGCAGGCGCCTGAAATAAATGACGATATGACAGTTGGAAAAGCATCAAAAAGAAGCGGTTAGTAACCTCAAAAAGGGATAAATGTGACAACTTAATACAAAACAAAATCCCGCCTTAGGCGGGATTTGTTGTTCGCAGTTGGTATTGGTTACGCAGACATTACCAAAAAAGGTTGGCCTGCTTTGGCCTGAAAAACTTTTATCTGTGGTCTCCTCTTTTATCATTTCCGGGGAGAAAGTGCTCTACATTTAATCGCCAGATCACTGTCCAAAATCAGGGGTTAGTCCATTAACCGTTCCTGTAAAAACCGGGCTCCCAGTACAACCAGCCTCCGCATTTGCCCGTTTAAAAAATCTGCACACCCAAGTATATGACTAACTGATATTTTGCTAGACATCGAAACATCTAAAGTTGCTGCAACAAAATCATAAAAGAGTAAAACAAAATATAAAAAAGTTGGCCGCCCGTTCCGCTGATCATTCAATTTGAAAACCTCAAAAGCCAAAAAAACCGCATTTTTCCCATTTCCATAATTTGGAAAATATTTTCAAAAACCTGGTTTTTATCCTTTGGCCGACAGTATTCGCCGGGCGTTTTTCCCCTCACAGAACAAAAGGTCAAGCACCGACAAATGAGGAATAAACCCTATGCGATCTTCAAAAACCTGGTGATAAATAACCGGGTTTGCACCATCTTCCTGAAGCGTTTTCGGGGTCAGTTTGTTCCGCCAATCCACCACCATCTGACCGGCCAAACCATCAGGAACACATTCCAAATAATCAACATGTAAAGTCAGTCCCAATTTCCCGGTCACCCACTCAAAACAGATCCGGTTCCAGTCGTGCAACAGCTCAACCGGCTGCCGGTACAACCCCGCCAACTCCGGTTCATAAAAACTGAACCAGGGCGACCGGTTGTAACAGGAAGTGATGGTTTTCCAATGTTGCGATTGCCAGGGTTTGCGATTATCGATCACCACCTCCTTCATCAACTTTTTCTGTTCCCGGCCCTCCAGCACCGGAATGCTCAAATTAATGGGCCCGTGCGACCCAACCACCACACAACGGTTCCTGAAACTCATTTTTCGCCAGGGTTCATATATATCAAATTCTATATTTAAAAACTCTATTGACTTTTTAAATAAGGTAACAGGCGGAAAGTATTGACTTTCAACTATTAACTTCATAAACTTTAACTTTTTCCGAATTTTGTTTAAGATTGGCCAAAATTGCGTGAAAATCTATCATTTTGACTATCAAAAACTTGAAATTTTAAATTCAATAAAAACCGGTAATTTACTTGATAATTAAAATTTTACTTTAAATAACAATTACTAAAAATTCTGGTAGTCTTTTTTCGGCATTTTTTTCAATTTAAAGGCGGCTAAATCTAAAAACATTAGCAAAGAAAATCCTAAAGTACGACCAGTTTTTTGGCCGGAGAAATTTATCCGCTACATTGTGCCCATAAAATCAATGACATGCGAAAAAAGACAGGGTGGTTGCTCCTACCCCTTTTGGCGGTAGCCTGTGCAAAGCCGACCGGGTTCGATTACCTGGGGGTTCGAAATTTCAAAGTGCTGCAATTCGGGTTGAAGGAGTCGACGGTGGGAGCCGATGTAGAATATTATAATCCGAACAAGTACCCGGTGACCATGAAAGGGGCGGCGGTGGATGTATATGTCAACAATAATTTTTTCGGAAAAACGATGCTCGACACGGCCATCCAGATCCCGAAAAAAGATACCTTTTTGTTGCCGGTGGTCCTGAAAGTGAACATGAATAATACGGCGATCGGGTTGCTGAAAACCCTGGCGTCGGGTAGCGATAGTGTATTTATTAAATTGAATGGAAGTGCAAAAATCGGCCGCGGCGGTCTGTTTATAAATTGGCCCATCCGGTACGAAGGCATGCAGAAAATCCAGTTTTAGGCGGCCGGCAAAACCGGCTTCCTGCCCAAAAAATAAAATTCCATTTTTTGGAAAAACCGGCGACTGATAAAATCCCGGTTCTCGTTTTTCCGGATTCCGGAAGCCCGGTTCCAGCCCAAAATTTTTCTAAAAAAATTTTTACTCAATGCAACCTTTTTTGAGGACCGGCCCAAAATGTGTCCTTAAATGAAGTCACTCCCACACCAGCAAATTTCAAAAAACCGGTGACCGGGTTGACTGAAATTTCTTCCCATCCTACCCCCAAAATTGACGACCTTAAGAAAAAGTACAACCAGCGATCAAAAAAACGGCGGAACAATTTTTTTGAATTTTGCGGAATTTGAACCACCGGTTTTACTGAAAACCGATAGTTGCCAGGCACCGGTTGCCAGGTCAATGGTGAATGGTCAATGGTCAATTTGAATTGGCGATTACCGATTATTTAGGGCATGGCCAGGATCGATTCAGGATCAATTCGGCAGCTGGCAGATTGATTTACGCTACCTGTTTTCCGATTCCCCATTCACCATTGACCATTCACCATTTCACCCATCCATGCCAGTTTGACTGAAAAAAATGGACGCCCCAAAATGATAAAATCGCGCCATTTTTTGACCGGTGTGGCATTCGTCGCGAATTATGAATGATCGTAAAATCACCTTTCGCACAACCCATTTTTCGGGCAACCGGGCAGGTAATATATATGGTTTACCGCTGGCAAAAAATTAACGAAAATGATGACCCGAAATAATTACATTTGAAAAAACAAGTGGTATGAAGAAATTACTTTTACTGGCTATTGCCATTATTGGAATTACCACCTTCGGTTCAGCCCAGGTAAAAAAGGGGATCCAGACAGTCACCATTCAGACCCCTACCGTTCAATGCGAAAGTTGCAAAAAACGCATCGAAGATTACCTGAAACGCGAAGATGGAATTCAGAAAGCAAACGTGGATTACAAGCATCATGTTACAAAAGTTACGTTCTATACTGAGCGTACGAATGCAGAAAATATCAAGGCTGCCATTGCCAATTCAGGTTATGATGCCGATGATGTGAAGGCTGATGCTGAAGCGTATAAGAAGCTGCCGAAATGCTGCAAAAAGACCGAAGACGGCGGCGGCATGTAGTATTTATTAAAAATAATTAGATATAAAAAAATCCGCTCAAAAGAGCGGATTTTTTTATTGAAATATGGCTATTTATTAAATATCGAATTTGTTCAAAAATTGGGGACCGGCCTTCGGAATTGGTATTTCCCTCCACCTATAAGGGGGCCGGGAGTATTATTTTCCCGTCCAGCCTGCCGGGTCTTTACGCCAGTTCATTAAAATTTCCTGCTGGTTGGCCGACACTATTCCCTTTTCCACCGCCAGCTCAATGAGCGTTCCATAGTTGGTAAGGGAGATATAGGGCACCCCCGCTTTTGCAAAAGCTTCGGTTGCCACCGGGAAACCATACGTGAAAATCGACACCATTCCCATCACTTCCAACCCGGCTGCTTTTACCACATCAACCACCTGCAAGCTGCTTTTTCCGGTTGAGATCAGGTCCTCGATCACCACCACTTTTTGCCCGGCGGTATAATACCCTTCGATCTGGTTACCCAATCCATGCTCCTTGGGTTTTGGACGAACATATATATAAGGAAGTTTCAACTGGTCGGCGGCCATAGCTCCCCAGGGAATGCCGGCGGTGGCTACCCCGGCCAGTAAATCGGCATCGGGAAACTCCTGAAACACCACATTGCACATCTCAGATTTGATGAAATCACGGATAAAAGGGAACGATAATACCCGGCGGTTATCGCAATAAATGGGGCTTTTCCAACCCGAAGCCCAGGTAAAGGGTTGCTCGGGATTTAATTTAATAGCATTACTTTGTAATAACTTTTCGGCTACAGCCTTTTCGTTCGAAGACATATTATTGATTAAGTTATTTGCGGCGAAATTGGTCTTTGCTACCTGAAAACTGAAAATAAGTTATGCACATAAAGATATACTTTAACGACAAACCACTGTTCCTGACCGATTCCATTACTGCCGAAATTGAACCCTATGCCCACCATGATGATGCAGTGCTTATTGACGAGTTTTCGCATGGGGGCATCAATTCCATGATCCACGAAATGCGGCAGGAAAAAGTGCACGCCGGTATTTACCTGCATAACAATATAGAGGAGCTTAAGAAAGCATTCTGGAAAAAGTTCATCCTGGTAAAGGCGGCGGGCGGACTGGTTATTAACGAGGCCGGCGAGCTATTGTTCATCTTTCGCCGGGGAAAATGGGACCTGCCAAAGGGTAAACTCGATGAGGGAGAAACACTGGAAGATTGCGCCGTGCGCGAAATACAGGAAGAAACCGGATTACAGAAAGTACAACTAAAGAAACACCTGGTAACCACCTGGCATACCTACGATGAAAGCGGCCATCATATTCTGAAAGAATCGGCCTGGTACCTGTTATCGGCCCCTAAAAAACAGGCCTTAACACCGCAAACTATTGAGCAAATAACCCAGATAGAATGGGCCGCGCCCAATGACCTTCAAAAGTATGTTTCTAATACCTTTCCGGCTATTATTGATGTATTGAAAACTGCAGGTTACTGAGGCTTTTTGAGAATGGCTACGGTCAACCGGCTTACACACACTAATTTTTCGCGTTCATCATGGATCTTTATATCCCACACATGGGTGGTGGCGCCTATGTGCAACGGTGTGGCTATACCCGTTACCCTGCCCTCGCGTACCCCGCGAATATGATTGGCATTGATCTCAAGCCCCACGCAAATGAACTTCTCCTGATCGATCACCAGTGCCGAAGCCACACTGCCCAGGGTTTCGGCCAGTACGCAGGAAGCCCCGCCATGCAGCAAGCCATAGGGCTGCTTTGTACGGGCATCAACCGGCATAATACCCTTTATAAAATCAGGTCCAACCCCGGTGAACTCAATGCCTAAAAACTCGCCCATAGTGCCCTTGCCCAGGAGAAGGATCTCCTGCAGTTGAAGGTCTTTTTTATGCCAGATCATTTTAAGTTTGTTTGTTTGTTATTGAGTTCGTTAGTTCAATTAGGAAACTTCAATAGACTTACAAACTTAAGAACTTACTAACTGTTTCTAAATGTCTTTTGCTACCGCATCGGGCAAAAACTGCCGGGCATCGCCGCCATTGCGTATAACATCCCTCACCAGGGTGGAGGCTACAGAAGTATATTGAGGTAAACAGGTGAGAAAAACGGTCTCTATATCTTTATCGAGGCTCCGGTTCATATCGGCAATAGCCTTTTCGTATTCAAAATCGTTTACATACCGAATGCCCCGTACAATGAAATTGGCGCCTACCCTTCGGCAACATTCTACTGTTAGTCCTTCATACACGGCTACGCCAACTTTGGGATTATCCCGGAAGATCTCCTTGATCCATTTCATCCGCTGTTCTTCAGTGAACATGGCCGATTTATTGGCATTACGCCCGATACCGATCACCAGCTTGTCGAATAAAGGAAGCGCGCGGTGAATAATATCCAGATGACCAATGGTAATGGGGTCAAAGGTGCCGGGAAATAAAGCTATGCGTTGCATGCGTTAATATTAAAGTACGTGATTGAAAGAGAGATACTTTTCAGTTCATAAGAAACCGTTACAGGTTTCAGGTTGCATGTTACAGGTATTCCTTGAAACCTGTAACCTGAAACTAACTCAATTCCCGTCCGCCCGATAGCAGGTACAATACCGCCATACGCACTGCCACCCCGTTTTCTACCTGTTGTAAAATGATGCTCTGGTTGCTGTCGGCTGCATCGCTGTCGAGTTCCACGCCCCTGTTAATGGGTCCGGGGTGCATGATCACGATCTTTTTATCGAGGCTGTCGAGCAGCTGTTTATTGATGCCGTAGGCCAGGCTGTACTCGCGCAGTGAGGAGAACAATACCTGGTTCTGCCTTTCGAGCTGAATGCGCAGTACATTGGCCACATCGCACCATTGCAGGGCCTTTTTCAGGTTGTATTCAACCCTGATATCAAAAGCTTCCTGAATGTATTTGGGAATAAGTGTTGGCGGCCCTGCCACTGTTACTTCGGCCCCCATTTTCTTAAGCAGATAAATATTGCTCATGGCCACCCGCGAATGCATAATATCGCCAATGATGGCCACTTTAAGGCCTTCGAGCCGGCCCAGTTTCTCGCGCATGGAGAACGCATCGAGCAAACCCTGTGTGGGGTGTTCATTGATGCCATCCCCTGCATTTACGATAGCGGCCGGAATATGTTTTGCCAGAAAGTGGGGGGCGCCGCTGGCACTGTGCCGCATTACCACCATATCTACTTTCATTGACAAAATATTATTCACGGTATCCAGCAGGGTCTCCCCCTTTGACACGGAAGAAGCGCTGGCCGTAAAATTAATGGAATCTGCACTCAGGCGTTTTTCAGCCAGTTCAAAAGAGATCCTGGTACGGGTTGAATTCTCGAAAAATAAATTCACGATGGTTACATCCCGTAAAGAAGGAACTTTCTTGACAGGCCGTTGTAAAACTTCCTTGAATTGAGTGGCAGTATCTAAAATAATCTGAATGTCCTGACGGGTGAGATCCCGTATACCGAGCAGATGTTTAACTGAAAGTTGCATTTCAAGCAGCGAAATTAAGGGAAAAATAAATTAGTTGTCTGTTACTTTTTCTTGCGCGCGGGCGCGTTACAAATCAGAAACTTATAAAAGCACAACTTCTTCTTTCCCATCGCGTTCTTTCCAGAAAACCTTTACTTTTTGCGACACGATGGAGTCAATTGACCGGCCGGTATAATCGGGCTGAATAGGCAATTCCCGGCTAAAACGGCGGTCGATAAGCACACACAGCTCTACTTTGGCGGGCCGGCCAAAATCGAGCAGGGCATCCAGGGCGGCCCTGATGGTACGGCCCGTGTACAATACGTCATCGATGAGCACCACGTTCTTATTTTCTACGCTGAAGGGAATATCGGTTTGATTGGGTACATGAATGTTATTGCGCACATCGTCGCGGTAAAAAGTGATATCCAGCCTGCCATACTGCACTTTTTCGGGCGAAGCGAGCTGCCTGATCACCTGGATCATTTGATCTGACACAAAAATGCCTCTGGGCTGAATGCCTATAAAAACCGTATTATCGAGATTGATATTATTCTCCAGTACCTGGTGACTAAGCCGCCGGATTATAATGGCCAGTTGCTGTTCATTTAAAATCGTCTTCACCGAAAATATTTTGAAGGGCCAAATTAGGAAAAAGTAAGTTAGTAGAAGGAAGAAAGTTAATGAGGGGAAAGGGATTGGAAGTAAGAAGTAAGAAGTATGAGGTAAGAGGAAATACAAATAAAGAAAAAAGAATGAAAAGTTGGGAAACAGGCTGAAGCTACATGGGAGTTCCGGAAACAGGAGATCTTCCTATTTCCTTTCCCCTGCTTTTAAGCCACTCCTGCCGCTAAGGAAGCTCTTTTCTTATTAAGCGCTTTAAAGATCTTGTACTCCTTCAATCCCCATTGTATCCATACAACACCTAATAAAGGCAGGACAATAAACGACATCATATTATAGGAGAAAGCTTCCTCAAACTGGAAATGAATGAGGTGCTGGCAGGCCCTCGTCATACCACAGGCTGGACATTCCTGATGGAACAACAATTTCGACACACAAAGGGATATGCCGCCGTGATCAAAATAATCGCCTGGCAAACATAACAACACTATGGGAGTGATAACAATCAACGCCAGCTTGGCTATCGTAAAGTAGTAGCGGAAATTCATGTGGAATGGTGAAAAGAAAAAGGCTCCAGTGAAAACACCGGAACCTTTCTCATTAATTAATTAGAGGGTAGTTTCGTACTCGCCATCTTTTGGTTTCAGATCGCCAGTGATGATGCGGATCAAATCGATAATGGCCCAGATACCGCAACCACCAAAAGTCAGCAATTGAACAATACCTTGCCAGGTGTAGCCCAGGTAAAAACGGTGAATACCTAATCCACCTACAAGCAATACCAGGATCAAGGCAATAACTTGTGATTTACCACCCATTGGAGCAGAAGTGGCTTTTTCAGCAATCTTTTTGCCGAATAATTTCAGAGCAATTTTCTCTTTCAAAGACAGTTTGCTACCCTTCAGGTCTTCAGCTATACTTTTAATTTCCTGATAGGTAACTTTACCATCAGCAGAAGCTTTGTCCAATGCTAAAGTAGCCTGTTGCATTTTTGTAGGCTTTTCAGCATTGTCACCTGCAGGTACTGCAGAGGTAAGAAGAACAAATGAAATCGCGAGAACAGAGAGAACAGATAATGCTTTTAAACATTTCATCATGATAATTGATTGAAGGGTTTTTGGTGCCTACTCTTCAGGATTTTCAGCAATCCTCCGCCTGTCATTTTTGGATTTCGGCGTTATTCCAATAGCATAAGGTATATTAACAAATGTATAACACCTAAGTTATTACACAAAATACTATCCGCTATGAATTGAATAATTTTTGGGATGAAATGTTAATTTAACCAATAACCACTACTAACATTCGCCATTTTAACAATGCCATCCCCTACCGGTGTTCTTTCATTAAAACACCGTCATTAAGCAAAACCTTTATAATATATATTCCCTGGAAACGCCTTCATCCTTTAACATGACCTGAGCCGTCATGTATTGGCTACAGGATGCAACAAGGCTTTGTCTGATTTTGTCCTTTACGTACCCTAAACGCTAACCGGGCTATAAATATTGAGTTTAATCAATAAAAATTTTAACATCCTGATCACAATCATAAATAGTTGAACATTAATTTTTTTTGATATCCGAGGCCTCTATTTTCGCGACCGTTAAAAAACCTATCACAACTTGTAAAACTAAAACAATGAAAAAACTACTGCTTGCTGCTTTATTACTTGTTACTGCCAGTTCAATTTTCGCCCAAATCAATCAGGGCCAGATCCTCGCCGGTGGTAACGCCGGTTTTAATGCTTATAAACAGGGAAGCGATAAGGTGTTCACCTTTAATGTAAGCCCCAACATTGGGTACTTTTTCATAAATAATTTTGCCGGTGGTTTACGCCTCAATTTTTCAAGATCAAAACAAAAAGGTGCCGATGACGCTTATGTTACATATGGCATTGCGCCTTTTTTACGCTATTACTTTTTGCCCGGTGCTGAAAAGTTGAATGTATTTGCTGATGCCTCGTATGGCTTCGGTCAGGAGAAATATGGTTCAACCAAGTTAAAAGGCAACTACTACCAGATAATGGCTGGCCCCGTTTTATTCCTTTCGCCCAATACCGGTCTTGAGTTCGCTTTATATTATAATTCATACGGTGGAAAACTGCACGAAAATGCTGCCGGCGACCGCGCAAACAACTTCGGTCTTAGCATTGGTTTCCAGGTTCATTTAGGGCCCTGTGGTAAAATGAAGAAGAAATAACTGTACGTAAAACAATTTCAATAAAAAAGAGGCTTCCTGTTATAAAGAAGCCTCTTTTTTTATAATGAAAATTCAGTAACTAAAAATCAAGTTCAAAGTTTGATAGTTTAAAGCGACGGGCATGAACTGAAAAACTTTGAAGGAAGCACTTAATAACTATTCTTCTCCCATGAACGGATAGCGGTAATCGACCGGGGCATTAAAAGTTTCCTTGATGGTTCTTGCACTGAGCCAGCGATACAGGTTGAGTATTGAACCTGCCTTGTCGTTGGTGCCACTGGCACGGGCCCCGCCAAAAGGTTGTTGCCCAACAACGGCGCCGGTTGGCTTGTCATTGATATAAAAATTACCGGCCGCATGGCGCAGTTTAACCGTTGCCTGTTCAACCGCTGCCCTGTCGTGGGCTATGATCGATCCTGTTAAGGCATAAGGGGAGGTTTTGTTCACCAGCTCCAGCGTATCTTCAAACTTGTCGGCATTGTATACATACACCGTTAACACGGGTCCGAAGATCTCTTCGCACATGGTAACGTACAGGGGATCTTTGGCCTCAATAACGGTTGGCTGAATAAAATAACCTTCCGTTTTATCGCATTTACCACCAGCCCATATTACCGCTTTGGGATCGTTCTTTGCTTTTTCGATATACGCTTCAATTTTATCGAAACTTTTTTCATCGATCACCGCATTGATGAAATTGCTGAAGTTCTCTACCGAACCCATGGTGAAGCTTTCGATACCGGCGATCAGTTTTTTCTTTACGTCTTCAGCCAGGTTCGATGGAATGTAAGCGCGTGATGCGGCCGAACATTTCTGTCCCTGAAATTCAAAGGCGCCGCGTAACAAAGCTGTTACCAGTAGATCAACATCAGCACTTTTATGTGCGAGTACAAAATCCTTTCCACCTGTTTCCCCTACTATACGCGGATAGCTGCGGTAGTTGTGCATGTTACTTCCAATGGTTTCCCACATGGTATTGAACACGCCCGTAGAACCGGTGAAATGCACGCCGGCAAAATCGGGATGACTGAAGCACACCTTACCTAACGCGGGTCCATCAACGTAAATAAGATTTATAACGCCATCGGGCAACCCGGCTTCTTTTAAAATACGCATGAACATTTGTGCAGAGTATACCTGCGTGTGGGCCGGTTTCCATACCACTACATTACCACACATGGCAGCCGAAGTGGGCAGGTTACCACCAATAGCGGTGAAGTTGAAAGGGGTAACAGCCAGCACAAAACCTTCGAGCGGGCGATACTCCATTCTGTTATGCACACCGGCAGCGCTTACAGGTTGCTGACGGTATATTTCGCTGAGGAAATGAACATTGAAACGCAGGAAGTCGATGAGCTCACAGGCGCTGTCGATTTCAGCCTGGTAAGCGTTCTTGCTTTGGCCCAGCATGGTAGTACCGTTCATGTAGGGGCGGTACTTCGTAGCTATAAGATCGGCGGCTTTCAGGAATATATGAGCCCGGCTTTCCCAGCTCATAGCGGCCCAGCTTTCACGGGCAGCCAGTGCCGCTTCAATGGCCTGCTTCACGTGCTTTTCTTCACCGGTATGATAATGCCCCAGTACATGTTTTATTTCATGAGGCGGGTGAATGGTTTCTTTTTTGTTGGTGCGCACTTCCAGTCCGCCAATATACATAGGTACATCAGCCTGTTCCTGTTTTAATTGTTTGAGCACTTCCTTAAGCCGCTTTTTTTCGGGCGACCCGGGTGCATACGATAATACAGGTTCGTTTGCCGGCAGTGGATAATGAAAATAGCCGAATTCCATAATGCATGTGTTTTTGAGGCTGCGAAGGTACTGGTTTATAATTAACGAAAAGGCCACTAACGGTCAAAACACTGACCCACAAAATATTATGCAATCGATTCCCAAACCCGGCCTGCTTTTATCCACAGGGTGTGCACATACTAATATTTGAACAACACAATAAATTAAATTTGGAAGCTATAACCCTCAAAACACACCGTTAATCAGTGATCATTTCAGGCAAATCAAGACTAGCTGACAGCAACAGGTATCATATGCCTGATCTGTCGAACATTGTCGTAAAAGACATGCGAGCTTACGGCGTTGAACAGGCCGGTACTTATAAAGGAGGCATTGAAGCATATAAAGGTCTGTTGAACAAAGTACGAAGCGGTTCCATTCTATCTGAGCAGGACTCCCTACGATTACTTCCTAAAACCGAAGAGCTCAAGGGCCGCATCCAGAAGCAGATCGAAGGTTTACTCGAGAAATATTACGAGTTCAGGAGCAAAGCCGATGAAATTCATAACAGCCGCGATATAACGAAGGGATTGGTACCGGCCAAACAGGCTGAGATCAATTTGCTTAAGAATCAATTAGATGAGATAAATAATGTTCGGTCGCCCGGCCAGCAGATGCAATATAACAGCTTCAGTTGGGGCACTTTTTTATTTTTATTGTTCCTTTTAGTTGCACTTTCGTTTTACTTGTTATACTTTTACATGAGTGTAGCAGATTTTGCGTTGAATGGTGTAGATCCAATGACCCTTTTCCAGGAAGGAAGGCTAAACATACAATTGTTACCCAGCCTTCGAAGACTGGTCTATCTTATCATTAATTACCCCCCCTGATCGTATTCCCCACTATTTTCTTTGCTCTGGGAACATCGATCCATCTGTTCTCCGAAAGAGGAATGAAATACAAGAAAGTTGTTTGGGGATTGCTAAGCCTGGTCTTTATTGGCGACATTTTGCTCGCTCTTCAGGTTCATACCGCGGTGAATGAGATCCTGATCAAGTTGAACCGGGATGAATTTAAAACGCTTATAGTACCGGTATTCGGCGATTCACGCTTTTACCTGGTGCTGTTTTTGGGTTTTGGCGTGTTTGCCATCTGGAGTTCTGTGTATTATTTAATGCAGATGGAATGGGGCAAACGCAACCAGCTGAAATTGCGCTACAAACGTATACATCGTTTACAGGATGAGATCCTTCAACTGGAAGAAAAACGGATGTTATATGAAACGGAGCTGCAACAGATAACCCAACGAGCGGAAGACCTGAGCAAGGAAAAAGACCGACTGGTTCTGCCGGTTGATGCTATTGAAAAGAACATTAATTATTTCAGAGACGGCTGGAACGGTTACCTGGCTACTTTATACGGGCGCGAAAAAGGAGAAGAGCAGATCAAGCTCATCAACGAAAGGACCGACGCCTATATTAAAGAGCTGAAAGAGTTCCAGGAGTCTTATTTCAAATAATTTTTTAATAGGTTTCTTTATCCTTGAGTTATGGCACGTTACCTCATCATCACAATCATGTGCGCCTGGGCACTGGCAGGCTGCAATGAAATCGAAGAGGCAGTGAAGGACGCCAAGAAAGATGGCTCCGCACCGCCTAAAGACAATTATATCATGTTGCTCGATTTGAGCGACCGCATCCTTGCTAACAACCAGCAACAGGTTCCAAAGGATATACAGGTCATTCAATCGATCTACGCCGCTTTTAAATCAAAGCTGAACGCAAAAGATCCCACCAGGTTATACTTCACCGTTAATGATAAACTGAAGCTGATGGTAGCTCCACAGCGAACTACATCGAACGAGGTGTATGACATGGCCGGCAACCTGCGTCTGCAACTGGCCTCGGCCCAGCCCGAACAAAAGGCCAAGATGCTGGAAGAAACAGAAAAGAACTTCAACACCCTGTTGCCGCAGATCTATAAAAAAGCAGTGATCAGCAATAACAGCACTTCTTATGCGGGCGCCGACATCTGGAAGTATTTTAATGAAGACCTGCAGGATGACCTGGAAAAGGATGCGCAAAACACCCTTTTCATCATTACCGACGGGTATATGGATTTTGAAAGCCTGAACGGCCGCGCTTCGCGCAACAACCGCTACACTTCCTGCGCCCAGATCATCAACAACCTCAAAAAAGCCCCAGACTGGAACAGCCGTTTTAAAGAAGGTGATTACGGTTTGTTGCCGGTGAATAAAAGATTCCCCAACCTGAAAGTGATCGTGATGGAATTAAACCCAAAAGACGACTGGACGGGTGAATACAACCTGCTCACCACCATCTGGAGCAAATGGTTCAATGAAATGGGGATAAAATCGTACGCATTCATCAAAGACGACAATATTAATGAGATAAATGAGTCGATCGAAAAACTACTAAAGGTAAAATTACCATCATCTGCGAATATTACGTCCGTTTCATGGACGCCGGTGACTGAGTCGGATCCGGAAATTACGAAGGCTGCGAAGAACAAACAAAACCCGGTTGTACAAACGCCTGATCCAACGCCAGTTAGTGAAATCGTAAAAGAAGTGGCACCGAAAAAAGAGAATAGTAATTCTTACAATTCGTACAGTTCTTATTCCTATAATGAGGCGCCAGCGCCAACAAAAAAGGAAAAAAATGTTAAAGAAAGCCAATATATTCGCATGTCTGCCGTTAAAAGTCAGATAGATACTTCCAGTATCCATTTAAGAACCAATCCGAAAAAGCCAATTAGTAAACCAAAGGAGCAGGTCACGTTTGGGCCCGCTTATTAAAAAACCTTTACTCTTATGCTTCGTAGCCTATTAATCATGGTCGTATCAGGACTGGCGCTGGGGATGTTTGTATCATGCGGCCCCAGTAAACAAGTCCAAGACCTGACGAAAACCACACAAGAAACACTTGAGCTTGTAAAAAAAGAAGCTCAGCGTGCCATCGCATTGACAGTTGAAAAAGTAAAAAATTATGAAGTGGATCCTGACATTGGTAAGGAGATCATCAAGAACCTCAAAGAGGCCGAGAGAAAGATCGATACCCAGCTCGCCGTTGCGGTTCAATTAGAGAAAACCGGTACCAAAGAAGAGATCCTTCAGTTTGCTGAACGCACAAACGTAATCATCCAGAGTGCGTTGACCGATCTGAAGTCGTTGAACGACCTTTATGACATTTCCACGTTCTCTTCATTCGAAACAGCCACCTTCTTCCCTGCCGGTATGTTTGGTATTCCTCCTGAAAAACAGGAAGAGGCCAAAAAATCTATCGAACCGATTGTGCAGCGAATTATCAAGTTCTTTGGGGACCACCCGAGACAACGATTCGTGGCAGTTATCGTATGCTATGGTTTCTCTGACGAGACGCCGATCGCAAAGGAATCTCCTTTGTACTCGCCGCTGCTCGCAAAAATGAAAACGAACAACCCCACACGTCAGGAGTTGAACGTTAAATTATCAGAACTTAGAGCAAAATCTATTGCCAACCTGTTGGTTGACCTTATCAAAATAAACGAAGGTCTTATTCCTAACCCCAAACTCATCAACTACGACATTAAATGGATGGGTAAAGGTGAAGAATTACCTTATCCAGACAGAGTGAAAGACTATAAGGCTGATGACAAACGTCGCCGTATGGTGTCCTTGATCTGGAACGTATTACCTGGTTCTTTATATGCACAAGGCCTCAGCAACGAATCTGCAATGAGGTAATCAATGAAGTATATACATGAGTAATGCCGGATTGGTTTAATAATTACTCTTGGAAATATTAATTGGTGTATTCATATTTTGCCTGCAGACATGGTGAGAGCTATGAAACTGCAGGCAAACTACTTCTGAGTTCTCAGTGATGAGTTTCTGGGTTCTCAGTGCTGAGATACACTCACAAAAGCAAAGCCACGCCTGATCAGTGTGGCTTTGTTTTACCCCCCACTTCGCCAGCTGGCGGAAGAGCAATAAAAACACCTAACACACCGTAGTAAAAGAAAAAGGGTGCAGTCCATAACAGGCTGCACCCTTTTTTATTTACCGCCAGTTGACGGGGTCTTAATTTGTTTCTGCTTCTTTTTCCATCATCAAATAGGCTTTTATAAAGCCGTCGAGCTCGCCATCCATTACCGGCTGCACATTCCCTACTTCATAATCGGTACGATGGTCCTTGATCATTTTATAGGGATGAAATACATAGCTGCGGATCTGACTTCCCCACTCTATCTTTTTCTTTGACGCATTGGTGGCATTCTTCAGGGCCTCGCGCCGCCGCAACTCTTCTTCATACAGGCGGCTCCTGAGCATTTGCAGCGCCATTTCGCGGTTCTCGCCCTGCGTACGGGCTTTCTGGCATTCTACCACAATACCGCTGGGAAGGTGCTTTAAACGCACAGCCGTTTCCACCTTGTTAACGTTCTGCCCGCCCTTACCACCGCTTCGGTAAAACTCCCATTCCAGGTCGGCGGGGTTTACCGCCACCTCAATACTGTCATCGACCAGCGGGTATGCAAACACCGAGGCAAACGAGGTATGACGGCGGGCATTGCTATCGAACGGCGATATACGCACCAGGCGGTGAACGCCGCTCTCGGCCTTTAAAAAGCCATAGGCAAAGGGGCCGTCAAATTGCAGGGTAGCGCTTTTAATACCGGCGCCATCTCCCTCCTGCCAGTCGAGCTCGGTTACCTGCCAGCCCTGTTTTTCGCCATACATGCGGTACATACGCGCCAGCATTTCGGCCCAGTCCTGGCTTTCGGTTCCACCGGCGCCGCTGTTTATTTGCAGTACGCCCGGCAGTTCGTCTTCCGGCTGGTTAAGGGTGCTCTTGAATTCGGCTTCATCCAGTTGTTGCAGGGCTTTTTCATAAGCCTCTTTGGTTTCTTCTTCGCTGGCTTCGCCGGCTTTCCAGAAATCAAACAGCACAACAAAATCCTCCACGGCCGCTTTTGACAGGTCGTAGAGCTTCATCCAGAATTCGTTTAGTTTAATGCTTTTGAGTATCTCGGTTGCCCGTTTGTTATCATCCCAAAAACCGGGCGAAAGGGAAAGTTGTTTCTCTTCATTGATCTTGTACTGACGATTGTCGACGTCAAAGAAACCTCCTCAGTCCACCAAGGCGGGACCTCATATCATTTATTTTTTCTTGTGTCATAGCGCAAATATAGTTATTAAGTTATTTAGTTTTTAGTTCTATGTTAACCCGGTAATTTTTAGCTTTCCTTCAATTTTTCACTTAATCACTTCATAGGCCGGAAAACTCTAAAACTCATAACTAAACCGCAGCAATACTCTCATATAAAAATTTGCAATAATTATTCCTGTACATTTATCCCGCCAATCTTGTTCAATTATTGATACAGCAGTATATGAACACCCACGATTCTTTAATAGAGGCCCATTACGCCCACGATCATTTATATGAAACCATTCTGCAGGCCCTTGCCAGGACCGGTATTATGCCCGGTAATATAACCAGGAAAGACATGGCGCCTATAGATGAGTTTCATGTTCGCGGGCAGGAAGTATCGCGTGAGCTGGCAGCAGCGGCAGGCCTGCAACCCGGCATGCGCATCCTCGATGCCGGTTGTGGTTTGGGCGGAACCTGCCGCCTGCTGGCCGATGAATACGGCTGCGTGGTTACCGGTATTGATATCACCGCCGACTATATACGTACCGCTCAACAATTATCAGCATTAACAGGGTTACAACATGCTACCCGGTTTGTAACCGGCAGCGTGTTGGCATTACCTTTTGATAACAATAGCTTTGATACCGTATTTACACAGCATGTGCAAATGAACATTGCCGATAAAAAAACTTTTTACAGCGAGGTACATCGCGTATTAATTACAGGTGCACGTTTTGTGTATTACGATATCCTGAGCCATGATCAATTGCCCATACAATTTCCGGTTCCCTGGGCTTCCGATGCTTCCATGAGCTTTTTAGCGACCTCCCCGCAACTGCAGGAACTGTTGATTGAAACCGGTTTTCAACGCATACAGGTAAAGGATGAAACCGCCAAAGGGATCGCATTCTTCAACAACCTGTTCACCCGCATTGCCCAAAAAGGATTACCGGCATTGGGATTGCATTTACTGATGGGCGATACCGCGCTGGAAAAACTAAGGAACCTGCATACAAACCTTATTGAGGGAAAGATCATGCTGGAAAGCGGTGTTTATTCGAAAGTGTAAACTACTAACCAATAAAATAACATTTATCATGAAACACTCTGTTGGCTTTGCTTTTTTGCTGATCATGCTGGCTACAATTGCATCCTGCAGCCGTCAAAAGAAACCAGTCAGCCGGCTGCTGCCAAAGCGCCCGGCATCAGGGAAATGGACATCAGTTTTGCCGGTGATAGCACCACCATGAACGGATATGTAGCCTATGATACCAGCATCGATACCAAACGCCCGGCCATACTGATCATTCCTGAATGGTGGGGCCTGAATGACTATCCCAAAATGCGGGCCCGTGAGCTGGCCAAACTGGGTTATATTGCCATGGCCATGGATATGTATGGCAACGGCCTCACTACCGACTCACCGGCCACAGCGGGTAAGCTGGCCATGCCATTTTACACCAACCCACAAAAGGCAAAAGCACGTATCGATGCAGCCCTGGTGGCGTTAAAAAGTTATATGCAAACAGATACCGGTAAAATTGCTGCTATTGGTTATTGTTTTGGCGGTGGTATGGTATTGAACGCAGCCCGCCTTGGCGAACCGTTTAAAGGCGTAGTGAGCTTTCATGGCACCCTGGTGGGCACACCGGCCAATAAAGACCTCCTGAAAGCCAAAATACTGGTTTGCCATGGTGCTGATGATCCCTTTGTAAAAAAAGAAGAAGTTGACAAATTCAAAAAGCAAATGGATTCTATACACGCCGATCTAACGTTCAAAACCTATGCCGGCGCCGTACATGCGTTCACGAATCCCAAAGCTACAGAAGTTGGTAAAAAATGGAATATTCCCATTGCCTATAATGCCGCTGCTGATAGCGCAAGCTGGAAAGATATGAAGGAATTCTTCGACAGGATCTTTAAGTAATTGCCGCTGTAGAGATTTCGTGATTTTGAGATCGGGCAGCATGCCGAACCTGATACGATCCCGAAATCTCTACATCCCAAAATCAGAAATACTATTTATTGCCCATTGCTCATGGACACCCGCGGTCCTTTATCGCCACCGAACCTGGGCAGGGTAACCGTAAACGTGCTGCCTTTTCCGGGCTGGCTTTTTACTGCTATGCGGCCGCCGTTCTTTTCCAGAAAATCCTTGCACAGCATAAGTCCCAGGCCGGTACCGGTTTCCGAATTAGTGCCTTTGGTTGAGTAAAACATATCGCCAAACAATTGGTTCTGGCGTTCGGCACTGATGCCAACACCGTCGTCCTGCACAAAGATCTCAACACAGGAGGCGCGTTCCCTGGCCCCTACCCGTACATGACCGTTCTCAGGCGTGAACTTGATAGCATTAGACAACAGGTTGCGTAATACCAGGTTCACCATTTCCTTATCGGCATAACAAAACAGCGGTTCTTCTATCTGCGATTCCAGGTAAATGCGTTTATTGCTGGCCTGCCAGTGTAACATTTGCAATACCCGGCTTATCATGGTTTCAATATCCAGCACCTCGGGTTGCAGGGACGAATTTTCCATTTGCGATTTGGCCCATTGCAACAGGTTCTCCATGAGGTTGGTGGTGTAATTCATTTCATTTACGATACCGGGTAACAGGGCCTTTAATTCTTTAACCGGCATTTCATTGAGGTGCATATTATTGAACAGGTTCCGCAACGCATACATAGGCGTTTTAAGATCATGGGCAATAACGGAGAATAATTTATTCTTTAGCTGGTTCAACTCAGTTAGCTTGGCGGTTTGTTCTTCGAGCAGGTATGCCTTCTGGGCTATTTCCCGTTTTTGCAGTTCGCTTTCAATATTGCGGCGATGCAATTCTTCCGATTTGTTATGCAGGCTGTAGTGATAGCCGGTATTTTCCTGCTTTATAAAATAGATAGCGTAAAAGATGAAGGAGATGGCAGTGAGGTGATTGAATACATAAAAATAATAATTGACCGTCACCAGCCTGAAATAAAAATCGTGCGGAACAATGCAGGCAAAAAAGTAACAGGTCACCGATAAGGTGAACGCAAATATGATATGAATGATCTGTTGTAAAAAGAATACCGATAAAACGCCGTACAGTACGAAGAACAGCTCAACCCCCACATCAACTTTTCCCAGGTACACCAGGCAGGTGGCAATAGGATATAAACTGAAATAAACGAGGCGGGCCTGCTCATAATATTTTTCGGAATTCAACCAAAGCACTATTACACTGATGGCTAACGGTGACCCGGCAATAAACCAGGCAAGTGGCGGCAGGTGGTCATTAAAAAAAATTCCGATGATGGGTACTATAACGCCCGTAATGATACCCAGGAAATTAAGCTGGTTAAAGATGCTCATTTTCCTTTTCTCATACTCTTCCATATCGGGCGTAACTCCGATAGATTTTATGAACCCCCAATAACGCAATAAATCCAGGCGTAAGACGTGCATACAGCTACTATCGTGTTGTTTCTAAGGAAATTGAATATAATAAAAACCTAACGTAAAAAGCTTTTTTTTATTTCTGACCCATCCCGGTAAGTTCCTGAGTTTCAGCCATCTCATCAACAATTATCGCATAAACTTACAAACTCAATCCTCAATTGGCAAATTGAAATATTGTTCCATGGTGCGCCAGTATTTATCTCTTCGTATAAAGAACAATATTTCATACTGGGTTTCCTTGCTTTCTACATACTGGTTCAGTAAAGCAGCCGTTGTTTTGTATTCACTAACGTAAAAATAAATATTCTTGCAATTGTCGTAGGTTTTATTTCCGGCCAAAATGGTGCGATCGCCCGGCAGCAGGGTAAAGATCTCTTCTTCGAGTGTTTGCAGGGCGATCAGCTGCTCTTCTAACGGGAACCCGGTTTCGTCACCGGTATAGTTTATATTCACCTGCAGCAACCAGGAATACGCGGGCTTTTTGTCCCAATACCTGCATTCCATATTAACGGTAAGCAGGATCTTTTTTCCATCCTTGTCTTCCGCTTCCAGTAAATGATAGGTATCGGGGCGTTCGGCCGGAACCGATTCGTATTTCTCGACAAATTCTTTTTCGCGCCAGTTTAAATATTCGCTCAGTTTTGTAATGGGGATGATCTCAATGCCCTCCCCGGCGGGTGGTACAGGGCCGGTTTCATAATTATCGATCTTGGTGGCGGTGTTCACTTCGCCCAACCCGTTCTCGAGATAGATCATTCCGCCAGCCTGAAAATGTTCATCGAGCTCCTTGTTGTACCCGTTATGGGTGATCACAATACTTACTTCATCGGGATAATTTTCCTGAACAATAGGATAAAAGCTGGTAGTGTCGGCAGTGAATTGAAGTCCGTACAGATCGATGCTGATTCCTTCAAAACCGAGGGCGGGTTTATGTGCAGTGAATACCCAGTTGGGAACCGCAGGCGCGGCACTAACCAGTTCTTCTACCTTACTAAACAAGGCGATATCGCCATCGGAGGTTATGATGAGTTCGTAATTATCGTT
This sequence comes from Niastella vici, assembly GCF_002077945.1. Taxonomy (GTDB): domain Bacteria; phylum Bacteroidota; class Bacteroidia; order Chitinophagales; family Chitinophagaceae; genus Niastella; species Niastella vici. The sequence goes on along the minus strand of NZ_LVYD01000049.1, from coordinate 116,707 downwards.
ATTATCGGGACCGGCCAGTGCTTTAAGATAAGGATTAAATGGCTGCATTTGTGCTATCAACTCTTCCAAAAACGACAAAGCCTGATCAGAATCATTCTTTTCAAGCCCTCTGAACCGGTGTTCATTGTCGATAAACCATTGCCAGAACATTGTTATCGCCTGCTGCACTTCTTCTGCCTTTCTATAATATTTGCTTATGCCAGCCATGGTAATTATTTTCTACAAAATTGAATGTGCAATAATAGTCATTTCTTTTCCGTATTTCTTATGGTGCATGCAGTTTTACCCTAACTGTTATATACAACCTTAAAAAATGATCGCCGGGTTTACATTTTTTCAACACATTGGTTAGCGTTTTTGTGGAAAATTCCCGCAGCCGGCAAGGCTTCCCCAAACAAAAGTAAGTGGATAAGGGATATAATGGGGTTAATTTGACATTATCAGAAGGTGGTTATAAAGATGTTGAACATTTTATCTGGTCTTTTAATTGCATGTGATGCTCTAATCTGAAAAATTCCTCATTATATTTGTTTATCAAATTAGATAATATGAAAAAGATCACTACCCACGTTCTGACCTTACTGGTAATGGTATCTGTTTGCACATCTCCGGCACTGGCTGCTTCTTTACCGGCTGCTGATAATACTGCTAAAACCGAACCAGCGCCAGCAGCTGTGACTTCCGCCGTTGATGAATTCAGGAACCTGTCAAAACATGAGCGTAAAACACGCATCAAAGAAGTTAAGAAGGTTTTGAAAGATTATAAGGCTGATAAAAGGGCTGGTCGTGCTGCTGAAACTGATCAGGTATTGCTGGCTATCCTGGCCATTCTGTTACCCCCATTGGCTGTTTATCTGAAAGAAGAAGAAGTGAACACAAAGTTCTGGATCAGCCTGATCCTTACTTTGCTCTTCTGGATCCCTGGTGTAATATTTGCACTGCTGGTGGTTTTTGATGTAATCTAAAGCCACGATATAACTAATTTTGAAAAGCTTCCCGACGTGTCGGGAAGCTTTTTTGTTTTCAGCCCGCTGAAATTGTTTCAGCAAAATGCCTGACTTTTGTGCCTGCTTATGGTACAGGCATATAATTTTTTATCAAGCTGGCAATTGTTTCCCGAAAAAGGCACGTATGAATGGGGCGACCGACCACGCTCTGGTATATATAAGATGGAAGCCATAGAAAATGAGCGCCTTCTTTCCATTACCATGAACTGGGTAACCCTCGAAAACCAGGCTTTCGAAAGCCGGTATGATATTGTGCCTGACGGACAGGAGCACACGTTCGAAAACCAGGAAGTGGCAGAAACGCTAAAAGCGACATTTATTGATGGCATCACCTTTGAAGCGGTATTTTACCGGCAGCACGAACCCGTATTACACCTGTTGCATGAGATAATGCCCAATGGTTATTTGCGCATCACCCAACAGGGCTTTACTCCGCAATTAAAGCCTTATACCAATATAGCGTACTATCATAAACAAATGAGTGTGCTCCCCTACTCGGCTTCTGTTTCGGGCGCTGTTATAAAACCAACCGAAGAAGGCGTCATCAGGCACAAGGCGCTTACGGCAATGGAAGAACAAACCAATATGCAGCTGGAACAAATCAGGAAACAAATAGAGCTGCTGGCATTACAGGCGCAGGAAATACAAAAACGCAAAGAATTATCCCTTCTTATTTATGGCGCCAAACTGAACTTTACGCCGGTGATCGGACATACCTATTATGTATATGAAAAAACCGATGGAAGCCATTTGCTATCGATGGTAAGCCCCAAAGAATGGGGCGGCGGCGCGGGGCCCTACAAACGGTTTGTGGCCATGGTGAAATTGCTGGCCGATCATACCTGGATGGAAGTTCAATAATCACCCTTCGATCGATCGACTTTCGGCCGGTGGGTGAACACCTGCTCAGGACGTTCCCGGCAATAAGAGACCGGGGGCCTGATTACCCGCAACTGGGTAATTTATGCACTTCATTATATGGTAATATAACGATAACTGCCCCGTCAATTCATACAGGTTGCCAGGCGCCGGGGAATCCTCCTTTTAACGCCTGACAAATGAAATGGTTCCGAACCATTAAATAATATCCGCATACACAACAGAATGCTAATCAGGATGCAAAAGGCGTTTTGCACAAGTGTTCATACGACATTTCAGCGAGCCAGTCTGAGAGTTATGATAGTAAAAATCATTAGGTTATACGAGGAACCGGGGTAAAGCCCGGCGCATATTTACGGTACCGGCGTCGTACTCATTTTACGGTACCACTTGCAAATGTTAAAAATTATTTACATTTTTATTAATTCCTAATTTAAAACCAACTAAATCTATGATTGTAATTGCAATTCTTTTCTATCTCGCTTTTTTAGGTTTTTATATTTATGTGGGATGGAAAGTATTTGAAAAAGCCGGTCAACCAGGCTGGGCTTCCATTATTCCCATTTATGGCACTATAGTGATGTTAAAAATTATTGGCAAACCATGGTGGTGGATATTCATACTGTGGTTTCCCGTTTTTGGTATATGGGCTACCAATCTGTTATCTAAAAGTTTCGGAAAAGACGTTGGTTACACTTTAGGCCTCCTCTTTTTAGGTTTTATATTTTTTCCTATGCTTGCCTTTGGCGATGCCAAATACATTGGCCCCGCTGGTGATCCTGCTGCATTTGCCGCTGCGCAACAACCGCATTTCGATTTTGATGCAAAACCTGCGATGTAAATTACAATCGAATATAGAAAAGCCTTCCCGAAAAACGGGAAGGCTTTTTATTTTTTGTGGCTCCGAGAAAGTTTTTAAGTTCTTTAGCTTGTTAGTTCTTAGTTAGTTTTTAGTTTCTTAAATTCAAAAACTTACAAACTGATCTCTACCTGTCCATTCGCCCATATCAATAAGGCTTTGTCATCACAATCACCCGCCCCAAAATCAACCTGCATTACCCGGTCATTAATGGTTATTTTCAATACCCCTTTTGTGATCCAGTGACAGGCTACGGGTTTAATAAGCGGTGATTCGGAATTCTTTGTTACCGTAATACCATTGGCATATTTGATCTGCGTACGTACTTCGGTTGAGTATACATCATCGGCACAGGCAGCAGTGGCAGCCCCTTCAATTTGCGTAACGGTTTTGGTGCCCACATAAGTAAATCCTCTGCCATTGGGCCAGGTAACCTTACCACCTTCTATCTTCACTGAATATTTTATGGCGCCGTTGGCACTGAGGTTGGTAATGGTCTTCACCCCTTCAATATGGGCGCGGTTAACATAAAAATCTTTCAGCGTTACCGTAAGCACAGAACCGGTTTTGCGAAGCGGGCCGCTGAAGTACAGGACCACCGATCCTTTTCTGAACCTGCCATCGCGGCAAATACAACCATCGCCGTAATTTATAGTAACTGTTTTGGGAAAAGTAGTGTCGTTAGGTTCAGCAGTAATAGTAACACAAGGTCCTAATTTCAAAGCCAGGTTTACGAAAAGATCGATGCGTATACGGGCGGTGTTGCCATCGGTTGCTATGCGGCCGTTATCAATAGCGCCGCTTTCCATATCGGCCCCGGCTGCCAGCCCCATTTCGGTAATATCATCATATTCATTTTCGGCGGCGGCATCTTCCTGGCTAATGGTTTGTGCTTCTGAATCACTAACAGGCGTTTGAGCACTGTTATCCTTTTTACAGGAAACAACTGATAATACCATTAGAAAGAGCATAGCAATAGCAGCTGAAATTCTACATTTCATGAGTATACTTTTAAGGTGTAAAAATTGAATGAGGTAAAGTGCGTGTTTTTGATGCCGGCTTTTAACGGAAGTTTAATATTCTATTAAAATAAATTATTGTAAGATATGCTGGCTGTTGCCAGCTTTCCACCACATTGATACCGTCCATTTTTTGGAAATTGCTTATTGCTATTTACATTTAACATTCAATATCAGATATAACTTATGTTAGTTGATTTACGATCAGATACAGTTACCCAACCAACTGCTGAAATGCTCGATGCCATGTCAAGAGCCCATGTAGGTGACGATGTTTTTGGTGAAGACCCTACGGTAAATTTGCTGGAAGCCATGGCGGCCGACCTGTTCGGGATGGAAGCCGCATTGTATTGCCCTACCGGCACCATGAGTAACCAGATAGCCATTAAAGTACATACACAACCGGGCGATGAAGTGATCTGTGATCAAACCGCACATGTATACCAATACGAAGGCGGTGGCATGGCATTTAACTCGGGGGTGCAATCAAGGTTATTACCCGGTAACCGGGGCCGTATTACAGCCGAACAGGTAGCGGCCGCTATTAATCCCGATGATGTACATAAAGCCCATACATCACTGGTATGTCTTGAAAATACTTCGAACCGGGGTGGTGGCAGTTGTTATGATATTCAGGACATACAACACATTCGCACCGTTTGTGACAACAATGATCTGTCGCTGCACCTCGATGGTGCCCGTTTATTTAATGCCATTGTTGCCCGCAACGAATCGCCCAAACAATACGGCGCTTTATTTCACAGCATATCGGTTTGTTTGAACAAAGGATTGGGTTGCCCCATAGGCAGTATTCTCATAGGCAGCCAGGCCTTTATAAAAAAAGCACGCCGGGTACGCAAGGTTTTTGGCGGGGGTATGCGGCAGGCCGGTTATATGGCCGCGTGTGGTGTATATGCTCTTAAAAATAATATCATCGGGTTGCAGCAAGATCATGAGAACGCCAAAGAAATTGCTTCCAACCTTATTAAAACAACCTTTACCGCTGGCTTGTTGCCGGTAGAAACAAACATCATCATCTTCGAAATACAACCGCCTTATCAACCTGCGCAGGTGGCCGCGGCGTTGAAGGAAAAGAATATCCTGGTGATCCCTATTTCATCTACGCAGATCAGGATGGTATTGCATTTGGGAATAACGCAGCAGATGGTTAAGTATGTAGTTGACACTATCCTCAATTTAAATTTGTGACATCCTCAAAGTTTGTAAGTTTATTAGTTGAAAGGAAAACTAACTAACGAACTTAAAAACTAATAAACTAAAAAACCTGTATCCTAACAGCCATGAAACTATCAATTATAACGACCTTTTTCTTAGTATACTCAACAGCATTATTCTCTCAACAGGATTCCCTTGTTTTCATTAATACCAAATGGGAAACGCAAACCATTGCCCCGGGTATTGTGTGGAAACATTTTCATTTTGACAAAAACCTGTTTCAATCGAACCAGAACATCAACATCATTGAAATAAAACTCAAAAAGAAAAGGGCCATTGCCCTCGGTGCCGAAGCCAAAACACTAAAACCGGTCAGTGAATTTGGCCAGGCAACCGGCGCCATTGCCGCCATCAACGGTAATTTTTTCGATACTAAGAATGGCGGTTCGGTTGACTATATAAAACTGAACGATTCGGTGTTCAGCAATAACCGGCTTTGGCCAAATAACATAAGGGCCAGGCATCAGCAGGCCGCCCTGGTGATCCATAATGGCAAATTACGCATTGCCAAATGGGATAGCTCGGTTAATTGGGAATCTACGTTACAGGCAGCTGACATTATGAATACGGGCCCCTTGTTGCTTTGGCAGGGCAATCGCCAGCCGTTGGATACCGGCGAATTCAACCACGCGCGCCATCCCCGTACGGCTATTGCCCGGCTGGGTAAAAAGCGCATCCTGTTCATCACGGTTGATGGCCGCAATGAGCAGGCCGCCGGCATGTCGTTGTACGAGCTGGCCATCATTATTAAATGGTTAAAAGCCCGCGACGGCATCAATATGGATGGCGGCGGTTCCACTACCTGCTGGATCAGCAAACAGCCTGGTAACGGCGTGGTGAACTATCCTTCCGACAATAAAAAATGGGACCATGAAGGGCAGCGGAAAGTGGCGAATGTGGTAATAGTAAAATAATGTAGCGGGGTGCTTTGAAAAACTAACAAACAAAGACCATAGAAACATTTATTTTTGGGGCTAATTCAATGAAGTATGTTACCAAAGATCAAGCCTCACCATACAGAAGCATGGGATAAACTGGAACGCCATTACAAGAAGATCTCAGAAACCCATTTGCGCGAACTGTTTGCCGACGATGCCGACAGGTTTAAGCAATTTTCCATCTCATTTGAAGACATCTTATTCGATTACTCCAAGAACCGGATCACTGCCAAAACCTTATCACTGCTCACCGACCTCGCCAATGAATGCAAATTGCCCGAAGCCATTGAGGCCATGTTCACAGGCGATGCCATCAACGAAACAGAAGGCCGGTCGGTATTGCATACTGCCCTGCGCAACCTGAGCATGACGCCTGTATATGCACAGGGCAAAGACGTAATGCCACAGGTGCAAAAGGTATTACAACAAATGGAACGGTTCTGCAACCGTATTCACAGCGGTGAATGGACGGGTTATACCGGCAATAAAATAAAATACATTGTCAACATAGGCATTGGCGGCAGCGACCTGGGCCCCTATATGGTCACTGAAGCCCTGAAACCCTACTGGAAAAAAGATATTCAGCCTTTCTTTGTATCAAATGTTGACGCCACCCATATCGCCGAAACATTACGGAAAGTAACGCCCCAGGAAACATTGTTCCTGATAGCCTCCAAAACATTTACCACCCAGGAAACCATGACCAATGCCCATACGGCCCGGCAATGGTTCCTGGATGCAGCCGGTGACGAAAGCTATATCGCCAAACATTTTGTGGCGCTTAGCACCAATGAAAAAGAAGTGGTGAAATTCGGCATCGATAAAGCCAATATGTTCGAATTCTGGGACTGGGTTGGCGGCCGTTATTCTTTATGGAGCGCCATTGGTTTATCCATTGCCCTCACCGTAGGCTACGAGAACTTTGAATCGCTGTTAAAAGGCGCGCTTTCGGCCGATAATCATTTCCGCACCACACCTTTCGAAAAAAACATTCCGGTGATCATGGGCCTTATAGGGCTTTGGTACACCAATTTCTTCGAAAGCCAAACGGAGGCCATTCTGCCTTACGATCAGTACATGCACCGCTTTGCCGCCTACTTTCAACAAGGCAATATGGAAAGCAATGGTAAAAGCGTTGACCGCAGGGGCAAACCTGTTCGGTACGAAACGGGGCCAGTTATTTGGGGAGAACCGGGCACCAACGGCCAGCATGCGTTTTACCAGTTAATACACCAGGGAACCCTGCTGATACCCTGCGATTTTATTGCACCGGCCATCAGCCACAACCCTATCGGTGATCATCATGCAAAACTGTTGTCGAATTTCTTTGCGCAAACAGAAGCGTTGATGAATGGAAAAACCGAGGCGGAGGCAGAAGCCGAACTGGTAAAAGCAGGTAAATCGGAAGAAGAAATAGAAGCCCTGGTGCCGTTCAAAGTATTTACCGGCAACAGGCCAACCAATTCATTCCTGATAAAAATGATCACGCCGTATACATTGGGGCAACTGATCGCTTTGTACGAACATAAGATCTTTGTACAGGGCGTTATCTGGAATATCTTCAGCTTTGATCAATGGGGCGTTGAATTAGGGAAACAGCTTGCCAATAATATTCTGCCCGAGCTGCAGGATGACAAACCTGTTACCAAACACGACTCATCGACCAACGGATTGATCAACGCCTGGAAGAAGATGAAGGAAGAATAATAAAGTAAGTTGTAGAACATGAATAAAAAAAGCTCTGTTGTACGCCAACAGAGCTTTTTTTATATTGGGGATTTGGTTATAATATTCTTGTACCCAGATAAACCTGGAATCCCTGGTTTTTCCATTTTTCCTTATTATCAATATCATTAATGTTTGCCAGGCCAACTACATAACGGCCTCCCAGTTTCAGGCTGCCGATATTCAATTGTACGCCGCCCAGCATGGAGAAATCGCCTTTCTTAAAAGCATCCTTTCCATTTTGGAAAAGGGAATTATCCTGATTAAGCAGAATGCCAAACTGCGGACCGGCCTGCAGGGTAAAGAACTTGGCCAGGTTGTAATTTAATAAGATAGGAATGCTTAAATAATTCAGCTTTCCTTTTACGTCGTTAGAGCCTTCGGGGTAAATATCACTGAATTTGGTACCGGTGCGGTAATTGGTTTGGTTCCACATTACTTCGGGCTGTATAGCAACTTTGTCACTGAGACCCAATTCGGCAAATGCGCCCAGATTATATCCAAAAGTAAATTCATCTTTCATCGACGTACCGTCCACTTTGAAAATATTAGCACCAGCTTTAACGCCAACATGGAATCCTTGAGCGAACGACAAAGAAGTCAGTGTTGAAGCAATAGTTAATAACGCCAGGGATTTTAGTTTCATATTCTGTTTTTTATGGTTCACCAATAGAAATTCAACTTATATGCCAAGGTTCACCCATGGCTGTTAATTTCCCTTAACAGCTGCGTGAAGAAATACATAAAAATCAATTCGTTAAAAGCTTATTCCGGCAGTAACGGAATAAACGGTATTGAGTTTTGAACTACCGTCCTGTACATCCTGTAGAAAATAGTCGAACAACACCTGCGATTGCAATAGGAACCTTCCTTTCAGGTAGCCACCCCTGAGTGCCAAACAGGCGCTCTGAAACGCAAATTGCGTATTATCCGAGATATCTTTATTACTGGGTAATGAGTTGGCGCGAACGGGTGAAAAGTTATAGGAATAGGAGGTGTTAAACCCATAATTCTGCGTGCCCGCATTCAACATGGCAATAGGCGTTAACGTTATGTTATCGTTCTTGCTTAATACGCCATACCAGTCAATATCCTTTCGAACTGAAATGGTAGCTGAAAAATCACGCACCGATGTAGTGTTCTTTATGTTCACATAATATCGGTTTAAATATTCCAGCAACCGTTCCCGGCGAAGCACTTCTCTTTTTTGATATTCTTCCTTACTGCCCCAGCCATAGCTTAAGCTCAGGGTTGGCCGTACCCACCATTTCTTATAGGAGAAATAAGCAAATACTTCATTCTGGATGGGTGTGGTATAAAAATCGAGCGAATCCCTTGTAAAGTACCGGGTATATGCGATACCGGTGGAAAAACTCCTTTTTATCATATCGAACGATGGGCTCACCGAATACTGGTAAAAATTCATCCCGTTATTCAATAAGGCAGCACCTGTAGCAGCGATGCCAAATCCCGTTTTATGAAAATAGCCGATCGATGGCGAAAAAATGAGCTTTTTTTGCGTGTTCACGGTTACGGTATTCTTGTCGTTAAAACTGAAGAACCCGGTACCAATACCTGTATTCAGGGTGAAAAAACTTTTACGGCCGGCCAGGCTGTCGAGATACAGGTCAAAATCTTTTAATAATGAGTCCATCACAGCTGTGGTATCGCCCTGTGCAAATAAAGAATCCAGCTTTCCCCCTTTTTGGGAAAAAGATGGTTGCATAGCTACCGTAAAAACAATCAGCACGAGCAATTTCTTCATACGTTTGCTAATTATCCGGCTGGCGGCATACCGGGTGCAAAGTGCACAGAACGAAGATGAGATTAAAAAAATTGTAGCCGGTTTAATCATTACTAATATTTTGCTAACTTATATTACCTTAACTATTACGACCATTACGCTATGATAACCTGTTTGATAGTGGATGATAACGATTTGTCGAGGCTCACATTACATCAACTGGCGCTGCAAACCGGAAGGTTGCAGATCACTGGCGAATGTAAGGATGCTATTGAGGCCCACCGCAATATTACGGCCAATCCGCCTGATTTGGTTCTTTTAGATGTAGAAATGCCGGGAATGACCGGTATTGAATTGTTGAAAATATTGCCCAAAGAAACCCTTGCTATTCTCACCTCGTCCCAAAAGCAGTATGCCGTTGAGGCCTTTGACCTGAATGTGGTCGATTACCTGGTAAAACCGGTAAACCTGCCCCGCCTCCTACAGGCTATCGACAAAGTACAGGATATTCTGATGCGGAATGATACAGAAGTGACGTCGGCGGTCGATGACTATCTCTTTATAAGAGATAATAATATGTTGAAAAAATTAAGGCTCGAAGAAATACTATGGATCGAAGCCATGGGCGATTACGTTAAAATACGCACCGAAACGCAATGGCACATTGTACATTCTACCCTTAAGGCGGTGGAAGAAAAGATCAACTCGGGCCGGCTCATGCGCGTTCACCGCAGTTACATCATTTCGCTCGATAAGATCGACTCTATAGAAGACGGCGCCGTGAATATCATTAATACCCCCATACCCGTGGCCGAGAGTTACCGTAGTAAACTGATACAGAAAATAAAGTTATTATAAGATTGTAGTAAATAGTAAATTGCATTGGTTTGGGTGCATTAGCCACGTAATTGGCGTGTTTTACGGCTATTGTCACCTGCAACCCTGAACGCGTAGTTTTAGTAAAGCACAGTAGCAGTAGCAATATCCGTTCCCCAGGTTAAGGTTAGGTTACTGAGGTAGCATCAGTTACCATGAAGAGAAACATTAAACCTAACAGGCTTATTCTTTACAGTATTGCCTTTTCGGTGGCTTTTATAGCAGCTGGCGTCATCCTTCAATTCAACACCGAGCGGATAATCAGTAAATCCCGCTCAGCCAGCCGCGAAGCCGTCGAGTCTTTCCATTTACATAACAAACTACAAAACATTGTAAAAAATGTGATCCTGACCGAAAGCCGGGTGCGCGGGTTTGTAATTACCGGCGACAGCAATTTCATTGTTGGTGTTCAGGATACGCTTAACCTGTTAAAACATGAACTGGCTGCTTTGCAAAAAGCCGCCATGAACCAGTATAACCAGGCCTCCTTTACCCGCCTGGCCTCGCTCATCGAAAAAAGGATCATCATCAATAACGAAATAATTGATGTGTATACGCGCTTCGGGAAAGCGCAGGCCGAAAAAAGGATCTCCAGCAAAGCAGGCACCATTTTACGCGACAGCATTACCGAGCTGTCGATGCAGTTGGAGAAAGAATTATATGATCAGTTACAGGCCGGTATTCAGGCGAACCGCAAGCGCACCTTCAGGGTGTTGATCATAAGCCGGCTGCTTACCATTCTCGGCTTGTCGGGCATTGTCATTTTATCGGTGCTGGTCATTCGCCATTTAACGCGCATGCACCAGCTTATAAGGGAACTGAAACAGGCTAACGACAATGAAACAGAAGCCCGGCATAATATAGAAAAGATCTCTGCCGAGATCCAGGACCTGTATAACAATGCGCCATGCGGTTATCACTCCCTCGATTGCGACGCCCGCATTGTTGCCATCAACGATACTGAACTGAAATGGCTCGGTTATACGCGCGATGAAGTAGTGGGTAAATTATTCATTTACGATATTCTTGAAGCCGAAACCGCTCATAGCGTACGGGAAAACTTTTCCAATTTTAAAAAGACCGGTTCGGTACGCGAACGGCGGCTGACCATGCGCACCAAAACCGGTAAAACTTTTCCGGTGGTATTAAACTCCGTGGCCGTTTATGATGCAGTGGGTAATTATGTTTCGAGCCGCTCAACCATTTACGATATAACCGAACAACAAAAATCAGAGAAGGCATTGAAGGAGGCCCGCCAGCAGGCCATTGAATCGGCCAACGTAAAAGAACAGTTCCTGGCCAACATGAGCCATGAAATACGAACGCCAATCAATTCTGTCATTGGCTTTACCAATCTGTTACAAAAAACGAAAATGGGCGATGAACAAAAACAGTTTGTCAACCTCATTCAATCGGCCAGTGAAAACCTGCTTACCATCATCAACGATATCCTTGATATTTCGAAAATAGAGGCCGGCATGTTGCGGATTGAAAAAAATCCGTTCAGCCTGCGCGGGCTTTGCAGTTCTATTGAAACCATGTTCTATCATAGGGCGCGGGAGAAGAACCTTTCTTTTTCGCTTTACATCCAGGATAATATCCCCGATACATTGACCGGCGATGCAGTGCGCCTTACGCAAATACTGGTGAACCTCATCAGCAACGCGATCAAGTTCACCCAAAAGGGTGGCATCTCAATCAATATCACTACAATTATCCAAAACAGTGAATATGTCAATCTGCGGTTCTCAGTGAAGGACAGCGGCATTGGTATTCCGGCCGATAAACTGGATGCCATTTTTGAACGCTTTCAACAGGGCGAAACCGATACCACGCGCAAATATGGCGGAACCGGACTGGGCCTTTCGATCGTACGCAACCTGGTGCAATTGCAGGGGGGCGAAATTGCTGTGGAAAGCGATCCCGGTAAAGGCACCGAATTTGTATTTGAGATTGAATATTCGCTGGTGCCCGTAGGTGGGGCTATTGCCACTACCCTGCCGGAACAGGCCGAGATAAACGCCGGCGCCTTCCCCGATGCACGGGTACTGGTGGTCGAAGACAATGCCATGAACCAGTTGTTGATCAAATTCACTTTCCAAAGCTGGAAGGTGAATTATGAGCTGGCCGATAACGGTTCCAAAGCCATTGAATGGCTGCAACGCGCATCATTCGACCTGGTATTGCTCGATATTCAGATGCCGTTGATGGATGGTTATGCCACGGCACAGGCTATACGCCAGGAACTGAAAAGTGATATTCCCATTATTGCCATGACGGCCCATGCGCTGGCCGGTGAGCGGGAAAAATGTTTAAGCTATGGCATGAATGATTACATTTCAAAACCCATCCATGAAAAAGAATTATACACGCTGCTTAAAACATACCTGGGCAACGACCGCAGCACAAATATTGAATCATTGAAGAACGAGTTGCATTATATTGATCTCAACTTTCTGGAAGATATGGTCATGGGCAGCAGCGATTTCCTGAAGACCATCGTAAAACAATTCCTGAAACAATTCCCCGGCGAAATGGAAGCCCTCAAAAACGCCGTTGACCAAAAAGACGCGCACCAGGTGGCTACCCTCGCCCATCACATTCAATCCACCGTTTCTATATTAGGTAAGAATACTCCTTTCTTTCAACAACTCGAGAAGCTCGAAAAACTGGCGAAGAAGCATCCGGCGCCTGCCGTTCTCTCAACCGAGTATGACAAACTGAATGATTACAAACAGTTGTTATTACAGGAAGTGAACCAGTTACTGAACATAAAAGTGTTTTAAGGGTGAATGGCGAATAGCTCGCGAATTTTGAAAGTAATAATTAATCTTGCGCCGCCGGAAATTATTGACCATTGACCATTGACCACTCGCCATCCCTCTCCATCGGGCAATTCGAATGATTCGGCTATACTTTTACCCGATTCACCGAAACTATTGCGTGAAGGGGGATTTCACAACGTATTTTTGTGTGGTCAATAAGAAAAAACCCCAGCAACTGACCTTTGAAACAAATTCATTTTCAGTTGATTTTAAAATAGTTTTTCCCCTAATCCCTGAATCGTAGAGCAACCCCTTATCCACCCCTTTACCGTAGAAATGCCCCTGGCATAGTAAATAACCCTAATGAGTTCATTGGTTAAAGCTTGATTTAGTATTCTGAAGAAGGAGACTGGCTAAAATGGTTTACGTTGGCCCATCGCGCGTAAACAGCTTTTCATCTATAACAACCCAAACCGTAGCAAATAGCATTTTAGCTGGTTTCCCTTTTCCTTTAAAACTGCAAGCCCCTGTTAAGGCCAAACCCCATTGTGGCAGGGCCGGTAGCGTATTATTTTTATTTATTTATCCCTTGGTAACCGTACCCTTTAACTTTTATCCCGATTCATCGGGATAAGCATTGAAATTGTACCCTTTAAGTCATCACGATCCGTAACCTGTATCACAATCCGTATTCATGCCCATTTGCACGGTTAAGGCCTGAACACAGAAATCACAAATTCAGTAATCAGCTTCTGAAAGCCCTTAAAAAAACCTGCTTGAACTAAAAGGACTGTCGATAAATATTTGACAGTCCCTTTTTATTGCTCTTAAGAAAGTTCTATAACTGTGATCTCAGGTAATATGCCTACCCTGCCCGGATAGCCTATAAACCCATAACCCCGGTTCACATACAACTTCTGGTTGCCCGATTCATATAAACCAGCCCATTGTTTATACATATACTGAACGGGGCTCCAGCGAAAACCGGGCAGTTCAACACCGAATTGCATGCCGTGGGTATGACCCGCCAGTGTAAGATCAATATCGCCATATTTGGTGCGCACTTCTGCATCCCAATGGCTGGGGTCGTGGCTCATAAGTATCTTGAAGGGGTATTGTTCAGAACCGGGATACGCCTCTTCCATTTTACCATAACGGCCGAAATTGCCTTTGGCGCTCCAGTTCTCGATGCCCAGCAGCGCAATACGGTCGGCGCCTTTTTCAAGCACCACATGTTCGTTCATGAGCAGGCGCCAGCCCATTTGTTTGTGCACCTGTTTCAACTGCTCCAGGTTCTCCTTTTTAGCTTCATGGCTGTCCCACCGAACATAATCGCCATAATCATGATTGCCCAACGTTGAATATACACCGAGCGGGGCGTTCAGCTTATTGAATACGTCGATATAATCTTTCATTTCGATGGCCCGGTCGTTCACCAGGTCGCCGGTGAAAAGGATCACATCGGGTTTCTCTTTCAGGATCTTTTTAACGCCTTTTTCAACGGCCTCTTTATCCATAAAGCTACCTGAATGAATATCGGAGATATGCACGATGCGCATTCCCTTAAAGGCTGCCGGCAGGTTTTTAAAGCTCATCTTCATTCGGTTTACCTGGTAGCGGTATTTATTGCCGAACCCATATACCAGGGTACTGAATACGGTTCCACCCACTGCCAGTCCCAGCCAGCTTAAGAATACAGAACGGGTAATTCCTGCCCCATTCTGGGCAATAGCCGGCGAAGGTTTTTGGGCAATCCGGCTAACCAGCCAGGTTCCGCCCCGGCGAAGATCATCAACCGCGAAAAATATGGAAGCAATTACTTTTGATATAAATAAACCGATCACAATGGCCCGTACATAAGTGACCACCCACCGGGGCCAGTTGTCGAAGTGCACATAGGGCATTAAAACAACTATCAGCATGGCCGATACAGAGATCACCCAATACCCTATTATAACCGCCAGCCGCGCTTTTGAGGAAGCCGGCAACACTACCTGTATAACCTGAAAAATATAGATATCCAGCAAGGCCATCAACCCCAGCAGAAAAAAGAAAAATCCTGAATTACGCATATGTTCGTTTTATTGAATATGTTCGCCTTCTTACCTCAGCTCACTGAGCCAAGGCTGTTGACTTCCGGGATAGACGAACCAGCTTCACTAAAATTGTATGAATTCTTCAACCTGCATATCGATCGCTTTCAGCGTACCGGCATCATGAAAATCGCCGGTGCCGTTCATAAGGTTATGGACCAGCGAAATAGGCAGTTTATTGGGATGAACCACCACGCGCAGATAATGCAAAATACTTGTTAAATGCTCAAGACCGCGCAAATTACCACCCCGGCCGGTGGCCACGCCGGTAAGCAGCGCCTTTTTGCCCCACCATGTTCTTTTATAATCAGAGATATCGAACATAAGCTTTAGCACACCGGGGATGCTGCCATTATATTCAGGAGAAATAAAAATGAATTTACTGGTGGGGATCAAAATATCATTTTCCAGTTGGGTGAACTCGGGGGTTTTGTCGATATATTTCCAGCCTTCCAGGGAAATAAAATTCGGAGTTATATTTTTTGACTTTAAAACCTGTTGATAATGCCGGGCTACTTTTTCTGTATTACTGCCCGGTCTGTTGGTACCGGAAACGATGGTATAAATTTCACTCATTGTATATTAAATAACGAAGATCGGTGATCTTGGTTCTGTTTTTTTGTTTTTCTTAGCACCCAAATCAAACTACATGAATTTCACCTATTACGGTCACTCCTGCTTTTCAGTGGAGGTCAAAGGTACAAAACTGTTATTCGACCCGTTTATAACTCCCAACGAACTGGCCAATAAGGTCATTGATGTAGATGCCATTGAGGCCGATTACATACTGGTTTCGCATGGCCATGCCGATCATATTGCCGATTGTGTGCGCATTGCCGGCCGTACCGGCGCCAAAGTGATCTGCAGCTGGGAAATTTACGAATGGTTAGGCAAACAGGGCATCAACAATGTGCACCCGATGAACACTGGTGGCAAATGGAACTTCGGCAATTTTACCGTGAAGTGCGTAGTGGCCCAACACTCATCGGGTTTACCCGATGGCTCGTATGGCGGTAACCCGTTTGGTTTTATTGTATATACAGCCGATGGCAATTTCTATTACAGCGGCGATACCGCGCTCACGCTCGATATGCAGCTGATACCGGCCTGGGCCGAATTGAAATTTGCGGTATTACCAATTGGCGACAACTTCACCATGGACGTGGCCGATGCGGTGCATTGCGCACAAATGATCAAATGCCAGCAGATCATTGGCGTGCATTACGATACATTCGGTTTTATTAAAATTGACCATGCAAAGGCGAAAAAGGCTTTTGCCGATACCAGTTGCGTGCTGCATTTGGTGAACATTGGCGAAACGGTGGCTATGAAATAAGCAATGGCTCAACATGGGATAATAACTACCCTGCCGAAGGTGGTTTTTCGCTCGTTTTTTTACCCAAAACCCCAAAAAATAGCGGCTTTTAAAATATTAAAACATTAAATGCTGATAATAAGCCTAATGTAATAATTTTGCGATCCGGCAAGGGCATCCTCCTTTTTTTGGGGGATGCTTTTTATTGTCGAGTTAATACAATTTTATTCACTAATAGGCTTGTGGACTGTATTGAATGCGGTAAATAAGTATATTGTCACCGATATTTGCCCTTTCTACGGTTGAACAACCGGAAAAGACGAATTACAAGTGCTGATTTTTCGTGTTTTTACGAATGCAGTGAAGCCGTTTTCAGTGAAACCAATTAAAAAAAATCCAACGACCTGCCTAGGCCGTGCTAATGGGACTGCGTGTCGCCTTAGCTTCAGCGGTGGCGAAAGGCAAAGCAGGCAGGAATGTAATTAATCACTATGGGCCGAGTAATTGGAGTAGCCAATCAAAAAGGGGGAGTTGGAAAAACGACTTCCGCCATCAACCTGGCGGCCAGCCTGGCCGTTCTGGAGTTCAGAACATTATTGGTAGATGCCGATCCGCAGGCCAACAGTACCAGCGGGGTGGGTTTTGATCTGCACAATGTTCAAACCAGTTTGTACGACTGTATGGTAAGCAGTACGCCGATGAAAGATGTGATCCTGAAATCGGAGATCCCCAACCTGGATATCATTCCGTCGCACATTGACCTGGTAGGTGCCGAAATTGAAATGATCAACTACCCTAACCGGGAAAGTGTATTAAAAGGTTTACTGGAACCGGTGAAAGAACTATACGATTTTATCATTATCGACTGTTCGCCTTCACTGGGTTTGATCACAGTGAACGCGCTTACTGCGGCCGATTCGGTAATGGTTCCGGTACAGGCAGAATTTTTTGCATTGGAAGGTCTTGGCAAATTATTGAACACAATTAAGATTGTTCAAAGCCGTTTAAATCCTGATCTGGTCATAGAAGGTATTTTAATGACCATGTACGACGGCCGTTTGCGCCTGTGTAACCAGGTGGTGAATGAGGTGCGCAAGCATTTTGACGAAATGGTGTTTGATACAATTATCCACCGCAATGCCCGCATTAGCGAGGCGCCCAGCGTTGGGAAACCGGTGATTTTGTATGATGGTCAAAGTAAAGGGGCTGTCAACTATCTGAACCTGGCCAAAGAGATCCTGCAAAAGAACGATATGACGAAAATAAAGCAGGAAGAGCGGATATTAGAATAATGTGGTGGCGGTGGTTTCGCGATAGCGGGACTGTTGACATGATCCAAAACAATAAACCATATACAATCAATGACCAACCCCAAACAAAATAAAGACGCGCTGGGTAAGGGAATCCGTTCCCTGTTGCAGAATATAGATTCAGATCTGAAAAACGCAGCTGGCAACCTGAAACAGGAAGTTGCCCAAACGGTTACTGCCATCCTGCGCATTCCCATTGAACAAATTGAGCCAAACCCGCGGCAGCCCCGTCACGATTTTGACGAACAGGCCCTGCAGGAACTGGCATCTTCTATAAGGTTGCACGACATTGTGCAGCCCATCACCGTTTCACAATTAACCGCTGGCGGTAAATACCGGCTTATTTCGGGCGAACGCCGCTGGCGCGCTTCCAAACTGGCGGGGCTCAAAGACGTACCGGCCTATATTCGCCAGGCCAATGACCAGGAACTGCTTGAGCTGGCCCTGCTCGAAAACCTGCAACGTGAAGACCTGAATGCGGTTGAAATAGCGTTGAGCTATAAACGTATGATGGAAGAGTTGAACTATACCCAGGAACAGGTTGCCGAGCGAATGGGTAAGGAAAGAAGTACTGTTGCCAACTATATCCGCCTGCTTAAACTGCCGCCCGATATTCAGGTTGCTGTACGCAAAAATGAGATCAGCATGGGGCATGCCCGCGCGCTCATTAACGTTGATACCGTAGACAAACAATTATTCATTTATAACGAGATCAGAAGCCGCAGCCTGAGTGTTCGCCAAACAGAAGACCTCGTTCGCAAGATGTATAAAAGCGGTACTGCTGCCGCTGTTAAAGAATCGGTAAAAAGCTCCCTTCCTCCGGCATACAAGAAAATTGAAGATAACTTAGCAACACATTTCAGTACGAAGGTTAAATTAAATCATAACAAAAACGGGCACGGAGCTATTTCGATCGAGTATTACTCGATCCAGGAGCTGAATAAGATCTTAGATCAGATCGGTGTCTCGGCTTAAGTTCGCCTGCATGAAGCAATTTTTCGTTGTTATTGCACTTACCCTTACAATTCCTGTGCTGTCAATGGCACAGCAAAAAGACAGCCTCATTGTAAAGGATACCACGGGAAAAATAGTAGCCAGTCATAAAGTGAAAAAAGGACTCTGGCGCGATTCGGCTGGTAACCGGGTATATTCACCCCGCACGGCCGCTATCTATTCTGCCATTCTTCCCGGCCTTGGCCAGATATACAATAAAAAATACTGGAAGGTCCCCATCGTATATGCAGCCGTTGGTATACCTATCTATACCTTTTTTGACAATAAGCGGTGGTATAACCGTACCAAATATGCGCTGGCGGTGGTATCGAGCCCTAATTTTCCCAATAATACCGACAGTATTGATGCAGTGAATTCGAAATTACAATCACTGGTTAAAAATGGGCAGGCAAGCTCCATCCTCAACTACCGCAACGAGTTCCGTAAGAACATGGACTACTCCATCCTGTTCACCCTGTTATTCTGGGGTTTAAATGTGGTTGATGCTACGGTAGACGCCCACCTGAAAGGTTTTAACGTAAACGACAACCTCACCATGCAGGTAAAACCGGCTATTCTTTCAACCAGTTCGGTTGGCGTAAGTGTAGTGTTCAGGTTTACCGATAAAAGCAATACCTTAGCGCGCTGAAAAAGTTTCCAGTTAATTTAATTTCCAAGAGATGAAAATTGCGTTAATCGGCTACGGCAAAATGGGTCATGCCATTGAAGAAATTGCCTTGCAACGTGGCCATGAGATCGTTTTAAAAGTAGGTATCGAAAACATTCAGGACAATACCATCGAGAATATTAAAAAAGCCGATGTGGCCATTGAATTTACCGGTCCCGAGGTCGCCTTTGACAATGTGCTCCGGTGCTTCGATGCGGGCGTTCCCGTTGTTAGCGGTTCAACCGGCTGGCTGCAACGCTTTGAAGAAGCGACCACCTACTGCACTAAAAAGAACGGCGCCATGCTGTATGCCAGTAACTTCAGCGTAGGGGTCAATATTTTCTTCGCCATTAATAAAAGACTTGCCGAATTGATGGCCCCGCATAAGGAATATGATGTAAAGCTTACAGAGGTACATCATACACAAAAGAAAGATGCGCCCAGTGGTACCGCCATCACCCTCGCCGAAAGCATTTTACAATCAATAGAGCAAAAGAAGCAATGGGTGAACGAGGCAAGCAAAAACCGGGAAGACCTGGAGATCATCAGCGAGCGGGTTGACCCCGCCCCCGGCACGCATATCATCACTTACCAATCAGAGATTGACGACATTGAAATAAAACATACGGCCCATAACCGCAAGGGATTTGCTACCGGCGCTGTACTGGCTGCCGAATTCCTGAAGGGTAAAAAAGGTATTTACAACATGAGCGATGTGCTGGGCCTGTAGAACAAATAAATAAAAAGAATATATACACAAATAACCTCCGCCAAACGGGGGTTATTTGTTTTATGTACATAATAATCAGGTTATTATTCATAGAACATTATTTAAACCTGATATTAGCCCAAAATATTCCTAAAATATTTATCAATTTTTATTCGGGCTATTTAGATCCGGTTCCTGCAAAACCTTATCACTAATTTGATATTGCTCAATTTTTATAGCAATTGCACTTTTCTGTCGGGTAATTAAGTAAATTTTAGTACGAATTACCAAACTACTGCTACATGAACTGTCTCAAACCGGATCATCCTTGCTATGCGATAACCTTTCCTTTTGCGAATCATATTGAATTTGGAAGCACCTCCCCCGGCCCGCCATGTATTCAACACATTTTACCCTCTTTAACAATATTTCCTTCTTTTTATGACCCTGTTTTGGTCATAAGCGGGCGACCAGGCAAGCACACAGCGCGTAAAACAGGCACTGGCAGAAGATTTGATACTATCACTATCAGAAAGGTCTGGGGTAGTAAGGTCTGCGTGCAAGTAAAAGCCATAACTATTATCGGCTGAATGTTTAACCTGCCAAACATGAAACGAAAAAAGATCCGCATGGCTATTGCAGAAGATCACCAGATGGTAATCGATGTATTACTGTCGCTGCTACACAAGCATGAATATTTCAAAGCTGTTATTATAACCACCAATCCGCAGGAGCTGCTTCGCCAAATGGCCTGCACCCCTGTTGATATTCTGTTTGCCGACATCACCATGCTTTACAGGAATGGTCATGAACTGGCCAATCAGGTTAAAGAGCTGTTCCCCCGCATAAAAATGGTTGCCCTGTTTGAAAAGGGCCAGGACAATATCGTAAACACGATGATAGAAGAAGGGACCATTGCGGGTTATGTGTTAAAAACCACCGATAAACAAACTTTAACCAAAGCATTGGAAAACATGATTGAGCATATTTACATAAACGATAAAACGCTTAACGAAATGCCTAATCCTACTACAGTACGCCTCAGAAAAGTAACTCCCGAAACAACACATCTTACCGACCGGGAGCTGGAAGTCATTCGCCTCATTGAGCAGGAATACAGTAATAAGCAGATCGCCGAACGGTTGTTTATCAGCGAACGCACTGTTGAAACCCATCGTAAGAACATATTCCGGAAAACAAAGACTACCAGCGTTATCGGGCTAATCAAGTACGCGTATGTACATAAGCTGGTGAGCATAAGATAAAGGGGCAAAAACCAGGCAATTGTAAAAGGAAGCTCTGGCTGGGGCCGGCGGTTTTAAGCAGAAACCGGGGGCTTATACATCCGTTCATATAAGATAGCGGAGGATAAATAAATTATTTTATCTTACGCCCTTATAGCCCTGCGCCAAACTACCGGGGCATTTTACGTGTTTAAACAGAAAATACATGCTATCCAAGAAAGCCCAGTATGCCTTTAAGGCCTTGATGTATATGGCTGAGAAGAAGGATAATGAACCTATTCTTATTGCTGAAATTTCGAAAAAGAAACGCATTCCCCTTAAGTTTCTGGAAAACATCCTGCTCGAGCTAAAAAAAGCTGGCATTCTCGAAAGTAAAAAGGGAAAAGGGGGCGGCTATTTCTTTAAAGTATCGCCCAAAGATGTTTCCCTGGCCAAAATTGTACGGTTAATAGATGGCCCCATAGCCATGCTTCCCTGCGTAAGTCTTTACTTTTACGAACGATGTAAGAACTGCGATGAAAAGCAATGCGGCCTGCACGATATGATGGTGCTGGTACGGGATGCCAATTTGCGGATCCTGGAAAAGAAAACCGTAGCCGATCTTACCAAAAAGACCGTATAGATCAACCTGTTAAGTAAACTAACCGGAAGTAAGTTCCCAGGCCCCTGTTTTCATTATTATTTGATGGGGTATAGGGGGATTTGCGGCTGATTTTCGTACTTAAATTGTAGCTTTGCCGCCGAAATAAACATTCAAACAGATATGTCTACACTCACCAAAAACATTGACTTTTCACTTCCCTATAAAGTTAAAGATATCAGTCTTGCAGAATGGGGTCGGAAAGAGATTCGCCTTGCAGAGGCTGAAATGCCGGGTTTGATGGCGTTACGTGCCGAATATGGTTCATCACAGCCTTTAAAAGGCGCCCGTATCGCCGGCTGTTTACATATGACCATTCAAACAGCAGTGCTTATTGAAACCCTGATCGCCCTGGGCGCAGAGGTTAAATGGAGCTCTTGCAATATCTTCTCTACCCAGGACCACGCTGCTGCCGCTATTGCCGCTGCCGGTATTGGTGTTTATGCCTGGAAAGGCCAAACACTGGAAGAAGCCGACTGGTGTATTGAACAAACATTGTTCTTTGGTGGCGCCGACCGCCCCCTGAACATGATCCTCGATGACGGTGGCGACCTTACCAACATCGTATTCGACAAATACCCTGAGCTGGTTCAACACATCAAAGGTTTGAGTGAAGAAACCACTACAGGCGTTCACCGTTTGTACGAAAGAATGGTTAAAGGCACCTTACCTATTCCCGCCTTTAACGTAAACGACTCTGTTACCAAATCGAAATTCGATAACAAATACGGTTGTAAAGAAAGCCTGGTCGACGCTATCCGCCGCGCTACCGATGTAATGCTGGCTGGTAAAGTAGCTGTTGTAGGCAGCTATGGCGATGTAGGTAAAGGTTCTGCCGCTTCACTGGCAGGAGCCGGTTGCCGGGTTATCGTTACTGAAATAGATCCTATTTGCGCTTTACAGGCTGCTATGGATGGTTTTGAAGTTAAAAAGATGATCGACGCCGTTAAAGAAGCCGACATCATTGTTACCGCTTCGGGCTGCCGCGACCTCATCACCGGCGTTCACTTCAAAGCAATGAAAGACAAAGCCATCGTTTGTAACATTGGCCACTTCGATATTGAAATTGACGTAGCCTGGTTGAATAACAACTACGGACATACCAAAGACACCATTAAACCCCAGGTTGACCTGTATAACATCGATGGCAAAGAGATCATTTTGCTGGCAGAAGGCCGCCTGGTGAACCTCGGTTGCGCTACAGGACACCCCAGTTTTGTAATGAGTAACTCCTTTACAAACCAAACACTGGCCCAGTTGGAACTGTGGACAAACAGTAAGAACTACGAGAACAAAGTATACGTTCTGCCTAAACACCTCGATGAAAAAGTTGCCCGCCTGCACCTGAAAAAGATCGGTGTTGAGCTGGATGTACTTACCGATGAACAGGCTGCTTACCTGGGTATACCCAAGGAAGGACCGTTCAAACCCGAACACTACAGGTATTAATTGCACCTGTACCAATTCAGCAAGCGTTTACACTCGCATATAAAAACCCTCCGTTCCGGTAGCTATCGGGACGGAGGGTTTTTGATTTATAGACCATTCAGCAAGGGATACGTCAAATACGCAAAAAATACAATATAGTATCACAATACTATATTCTTAAAATATAGTACTACAATACTATAACGCATAATTATAGTACTACAGTACTATAATTTGATAATATAGGCTTATAAGCCTATATTTGTTAGAAAGGGGGGATAGTTTATGGTTAATAATCAGAAAGCCGCAGTGATCAGCGGGGATATAATAGGTTCTTCCCTGTTGAACCCGGCATCCAGGAGAAAGCTGCAGCAAATACTTGACGCGTTTTTAAAGCACTCAGCTAAACAATGGCCCGATATGCGCTTTCAACAATATCGTGGCGATAGCCTGCAGGTAATATTCACCAGTAACCGGCTGGCTTCCTTACGAATGGTGTTATTGCTGCATTGCTACCTTATACAGGAAAATTACAAAATACGGCTGGCCGTTGGAGTGGGCGAAATCAGTTTTAAAAGCAAACAGCTCATCACTTCCGACGGCTCAGCGTTCCAGCTATCGGGCCCCTACCTCGATGAATTGGCAAAAAACGGTGATGTGATCAGCATTGCGGGTATATCCGAAGAATTCACCAGCGAATGGCAGGTTCACAGCGCCACCCTGAACTATCTTATTCAACGCCTCACCCCCCAACAGGCGCAAGCTTTATACCTGCAATTACAGAACCTTACCCAGGCAGCAATAGCAAAAAAATTAAAGATCAAACAACCCTCGGTAAGCCAACGGCTTCAGGCAGCCGGCTGGCCGGTTGTTAATAAAATTCTCACCCGCTTCGAATCGGTTATACCAACGCTTTAATTTATATTTAGACGCAGAACGCTCAAAGTTTAACGCAGATGGCCCCGCCCGCATTTCGGGGTGTGTTTGGGTTATTGAAGAAGATCGAATTCCGGAAAGCAGCGTTAAGCACTCAGTCTTAAGCATTAATTATGGTAACCTTATTTCAATGGCTTTTCGCTCACCTCCTGGGTGACTTTATATTTCAAACGCGTGCCATGGTACGCCACAAACAACGTTTGAAAGCCCGCTCCTGGATGCTTTATCTGCACTGCGCCATTCATGGTATACTCGTTTACCTGTTTGCACCCAATTGGAATTTATGGATACTTCCGGTGCTTGTGACGTTCACGCATTTCGTGATCGATCTGTGGAAGCTGAACCAACCAGATAAACCTGTTTATTTTATCGTTGACCAGATAGCGCATATTTTAACCATCTTCATTTTGTGGTGCCTGTTTGTAGCGCCCGCAGGCTGGCTGCCCAAAAACTGGATATCGGTTATGCATAACCAATCGGCCTGGGCCATTGCCACCGGCTATTTACTGGTTACCTTTCCCCTATCATTATTACTGGCCGGCGCTACTCAAAAATGGCGCCGCGAAGCAGAAGAAACCGGTATGCGCTCTTCCATAAGCCTGAATGATGCGGGAAAATGGATCGGCATTTTTGAACGTATTCTGGTGTACACCTTTGTGGTAACCGGCCATTTTGAAGGCATCGGTTTTTTGATCGCGGCCAAGTCGATCCTCCGCTTTAATGATATTAAAGGCAGCGAAGCACGTAAGGAAGCAGAATACATTTTGATAGGTACGCTGATGAGCTTTTCTTTTTCCATTATGATCGGACTGATAATCAGGTGTTTTATCCAACTTTAACAAACAATTTATGACACCCTGCCGTTCTCTATAGTAGAACAAACAGTGTGTTATATGAAAAATGTGATCACCTGCAGCCGTATTTACCGGCTGGCAATAATAGCTTTTGCGTTTCTTCCTTTTACCGCGATGGCTCAAAATAAAAAAGAAGATAAAAAAGCCGAAATAAAGAATATAGTTGAGGCCAGGAATTTTGTTTTTAAAGCACAAACCGCCCTGCCCTCTTCCGGCAACGCCCGGCAATTAACTTATGATTTTGACCTCACAGTTTCGAAGGATACGATCATCAGCGATCTGCCTTATTTCGGCCGTGCTTATACTGCGCCGCTGAACCCATCAGTTGGCCCTTTGAATTTTACTTCCACCGATTTTCATTATAAGGTCACTGACAGAAAGAAAGGCGGATGGGTCATAAATATTACGCCCAAAGACCAGCAGGACCCCAAACAGTTTACCCTGAACATTTTTGACAACGGATCAGCCTCGGTTGTTGTAACCAGTTACAACAGACAACCTATTTCATTCAATGGATATGTGACGGCAAAAAAATAATTGGCACCCAATTCTTCAATTTCACTCCACAAAAAGGGCCATCCCGGTAGCTATCGGGATGGCCCTTTTATGGATCCAATTTAAATTTTCAATCAACGAAATCCTTTATTGCTTGGCCGGGCTTGTTTCAGTTTTTGTCTTGCCTTCCTCTGTTTTATGTTTCATTTTTGTACCGTGCGAACGCTTGTTTTTAGGATGTACAACATTATGGGCCTTGTCCTTCATCGTTGTATTAGGCTTTACTTTTGTTTTTGAGTCATTGGTTTCTGTTTTCTTCTTGTCCTGCGCTGGCTGGTCCTGAGCATATGTACTGCTCATTGCAAGCCCGCAGGCAATGCACAACATCAATATGGCTTTTTTCATAACTAACATTTACCTTATCTATAAAAAATTCCATGCCATATTCTCTTTTTAATTGTTAAGCGGTTGTAAACGCCCCGATGAGGCAATGGGGAAATTATTGCGATGCTGAGCCTTTCTGTAAGAGTAAGGACAATGGAAAAAACCTCAGTTGCCTGGCGGCAGCTTTGATCTCGCTCACAAACTGCTCAGCACCATTCTATGTAAGGGCAATGGAAAATACCTCAATTGCCTGCCTGGCGGCGGCTTTGATCTCGCTCTCAAACTGCTCAGGGCCCTTACGTAAGGGCAATGGAAAACACCTCAATTGCCTGCCTGGCAGGCGGCTTTGATCTCACTCACAAACTGCCCAGCGCCTTTTCCGGGGAATCCCACCCATTGTTTTATCACTTTGCCATCGGCCGATAATAGTACGGTCAGCGGGAAATCACCCTTTGTATTGTATACATCGGCCAGGTGCTCATTCTGTTCCTGTTGGTCTTTTGGCAACTGGTTCTTTTTCAAACGCGGAAAATCGGCGTTCATCAAAACCAGGTCTTTTCCGGCAACTTCCTTAAAAGCCTGGCTTCCAAATATTTCCTCGTGCATTCGTATGCAGGGGCCACACCAGTCGGACCCGGAAAAATTCAGTAAAATGTACTTATGCTCCTGTTTGGCTGTTTCCCGGGCTTTGTCAAAATCAGTACCCCAACCCGGGAATAACACTTTCGTCACAATCAATAACAACGCTGGTAATGTCATAGTATATCACTTTTTTACAGGTATGTTTCAACATCGATAAAAGTATGCCTAAACCCTCTTAATCGATCTTAACCGATCGTTAATTCATGATCAAGATCATTTTTTAGGGGTTTATGCTTACCAACCTGTTGTATTACAGGCGGCAAGTATTATAACCTCCTCCCGGTGCTATAGTTTATATCAAAATGTTAATTCAAACCCCGTAAAATTCCTGTCCATGGTCATAACTAAACCGAATTAGAAAAATAATGGCAACAAACAAAATGATACCCGGATTTCCGACGTTTGAAGTACGCATAAAACGCTTCACATTACCAGGCGACAAAAGCGTACAAATAAACACTTACCGCCACCTCATACATACCCTAACACGCACCCTACGTTTACTCTTACTTGTTTTTTAAAAAGTTAAAAAAGGTAACAACTATCCTTACCTGCGAATTGATCCAAAACAACTTATTGCCATATTTCGCGAAATTCATACAATGTGATGACAAAAATCATAACATTGAGATGCATTCCTGCGTTTACTTTACATGTACACACTTACCTGATCCTAGAAGATTGTCACTTAAAATCTCAAAATCCCTATGCGCCAAACTAACCGTTCAAACGTGAGCTTCTATGGGTCTGAGCAACCAGATGCTGCCGTACAGCTCCGCCCGGTCAATACCCAAACCAGGAGTAATAACAACCCCCTGCATTATCAAAAGAATATATTGCTCGACCATATCAGCGATGCCGTGATCTTTACCGACATGGACCTGCGTATACTTTACATCAATAAAAAAGCGGAAAAGGTATTCAGCCTGCGGTCGAAAGAAGTGGCCGGAAGCCTTTTCAGGGACGTAATACCATACGAGTACATTACCGATTCGCGCGAAGCGGCTTTGCAGCTATTGCACCAAACAGGCAACTGGCAGGGCAAGGTGGTGTTTACCCGCAAAAATAACCAGCCAGTTTATTTACTGGCGACCGTTACATTTGCCCGGGATGAAAACAACAAGGCAGTGGGGGTGATCGCCACACTGAAAGACATAACAGCCGAAGAAGTGACCATCGAATCTGCTCGCCAATACCGGCTTGAGCAACAGAAAGAAATAAACCGGATAATGATAAAGACCCAGGAGAATGAACGGAATGAACTGGGCCGGGAACTGCACGACAACATTAACCAGATACTGGCTGCGGTTAAATTACAACTGGAATACAGCCTGGAAAATTATGAAGACGAAAAATGCACAGTTGAACGATGCAAAAGCAATATTGAAGAAGTGATCAGGGAGATCCGCAACCTCTCGCACCGGCTGATATTACCCCGGTTTGCAGAAACCAGCCTGGCGGCGGAAATTCAAAAAACCATCGATAACATTCAGCAACAGCAACCTGTTTTACTGCAACTGCAAAACCTGAATGAGTCGCTGCTGCCCGACAATATCAAGGAAACCATTTACCGTATTATTCAGGAACAACTCACCAATATCATCAGGCATGCAAAGGCCGGTCAGGCGGTCATAAAACTGCACAACACAGCTACCACCGTGTTCCTTAGCATTGAGGACAATGGCGTTGGCTTTAATACAAAACAAAGCCGCTATGGAATAGGCATTACCAATATCCTGAACCGGGTTGAAACCTTTAACGGCAGCGTGCATATTCTCTCAAGTCCCGGCAAGGGCTGCCGGCTCGAGGTTAGCATACCCCTGGGAATGAAAAATGAACAATGAGAAAGTAAGAAGGGAAGACAAGCCTCCCTCCTGGTTCTTTAAATTATTTCAACCATTCGGCTTTATAACCTTTATTCGCTTTTTCTTTGATCAACTTATCCTTCTCGAGCTGAGCGGTTGTTTCTTTCGCAAATGTTTTTACATGCACCTGCCCTTTCGTTCCTACCCTTCCATATCGCACAATCAGTTTACAGCCATCCAGGGCTGCTTCCCAAAAACGGCTGCTCTCCCCTTCGGAATTAATAAGCCGGTGGAATGTTAAATGATCATACGGCGTTGCCGCTGCCTGGGTTTCCGGTTTAATGGCGGGAATGCTTTCAACCGGTTCTGCTGGTTCACTGGCTGTTGCCGTTTCGGCTCCTGCCGCTGTTTCGGCCAGCTTCTCATCTTCCTGTCCCGGCTCCTGATGCAGACGCTTGATTATTTGTTCCAGCACTTTATCGGGCTGGCTTAACCAATCCTTGGCAAATACATTTATAGTTCGCCAGTTGAATGTTTGCAGAATGGCCGGCCGCTGATAATATTGTTCCAACAGGTTTTCATTGCGGTAATGCCGGTCATCATCGAGCAAAATACTCAGGCTGTACGTGGTGTCGGTTGGTTTGGCTTTTACTGCCAGCGAGCATTTGAAGTCTGACTGCCCCACCTGTTCTGCCACTTCATACCCTTTCTTCTCCAGCTGTTCTTTTATCTGTTGCAGAATTATGCTAACGGCTTTTGATTTCGACCGGTCTTTCTTGTGCAGCACCAGGCTGTCGAGTATAATGCGGGCACTCCGCATATCGCCACAGCTTACAAGTTCTGAATACTGTAAAAAGCGTTTGAAATAATTGGCGCCTTCGTTGTATTCGTTGGTGATGTGATGGTGCCGTATGCTGCTCACCACAGCCATGTGTTTTTTAGCCCGGCTGAAGATCACATTCAATCGTTTTTCACCACCCTTCTTGTTGACGGGCCCAAAGTTCATGATCATCTTTTTGCGCGAGTCGAAACCATAACATACGCTCATAATGATGATGTCGCGTTCATCGCCCTGAACATTCTCCAGGTTCTTTACAAATAAACCGGTAAACTGGTCTTCCTCGGTACGGCTCCATGCATCTTCCAGCGCCTGTTCAAAATCCTTGTCTTTGGCCGCCAGGTTGGTGAGCGCATTTTCAATGGCTTCCTGTTGTTCCTGGCTGAAGGCTACTATACCAATGCTTTCCTTTATTTTCCGTTGCAGCAACGTTTTCACCAGGTAGGCTATATAATCAGCCTCGTCGGCATTTATGCGTTTTTCATAAACACTGTTGGGCAAAAAATGGAAACTGATGCTGCGGTCGAAAAGCGCATCGGCATGTTTGGCGGCCTCCTGCGGTTTGGATATTTCTATTGATTTCTTTTCAGTGTGATGAATGGTCTTGTCGGGAATGGTGAGCAGGTTCGCTTCATAAAAGGCGTGGTTGCTAAAGCTGATCAGGGTTTCAAAACGGCTGCGGTAGTGCCAGCCCAGCATCACATTATTCAGCTTTCTGGCGCCCTGCACCAGCAGGCTGTCGGCATCATTGCTTAACAGCTCATCATCATCTTCATCAGTAAATACTTCCAGGTCGTCAGGATCTTCAGTACGCACGGCAAAGAAATTGGTAGGCGGCATTTGTTTGTCGTCGCCCACAATAATGGTTTGTTTGGCGCGGTACAATGCCGGAATGCCTTCTTCCAATGTGATCTGACTGGCCTCGTCAAAGATCACTACATCAAAAAACCCGATATCAACCGGTAAGCTGTCGCTCACACTCAGGGGGCTCATCAGCCAAACCGACTTCAGGTCTTTTAATACCAGTCCGCTTTCCTTGGCGCTCAGCTCCCTGATACTCTTGAAACGGATGCTCTTGTTAAATTCGTTCTCCAGTATTTTGCGGCCTTCGGTATAGTTCTTTTTGAATTCCCGTTGCTCGGGCGTTAGCTGGCTGCTGGCTATATTGCTCAGTTCCACATTATGCAGGAACCGTTGCCGTACGGCGGCCCTGATATAATCAGCATTCACCTTCAGCAGTTGCCGGTAGCAATGCTGTATTTGCCGTACCGCCTTTTCAATGGCGTGCATATCGGTATTGGCAAACTGTTTATTATTCTGATAAATATGCGCCAGGGTCTTATTGGCCATACCTGCTTCTGCCTGCAGGGGCGTAACCGGTATTTTTCTCAACACCTCTTTTACCGACTCAGGCAACTCTGAATATTCACGCAGGGCTGGTAACAGATCGCGCAGGCTTTCTGCATTCATACTAATGCTTTCCAGCTCGTCGTAAATGTCGCTTATAGGTTTATTGTCGTATTCACTTAAACATTGGTGCAGCTGGGTTTGCAGTTTCTGCATGTTCTGGTTCAGCTTGCCCAGGCGCATCACCAGCTGATTGGCTTCGGCATGGTGCAATAAGTAATCAATTTCCTTATCGCCTTTGCGCGCCCTGATGCGTTCAATACTTAAATGGGTGAGGTCAACATTGTCGACCTTGTATTGCTGTTGCAAAAAATGCCGTTCCATGGCCACCATATTGGCTGCATCATATTCTTCTTTCAGTTGCTGCAATACAGTTACATAACCGGGGTGTACTGCATGCTGCGAAAAATCGTAACATTCATCGATCTTGTTCTTGAGCCGGTTCCATTTACTGTTCAGGAAGTTGAAGAACGATTCTTCATGTTTGGCGGCCAGCGGAAGGGCGGCCAGCATATCCTGTTCGCTCAACCTGGTTTTCCAGTTCCTGTTCCGTTCCCTTATTTGTTCATAATGCTGTTGCTGCTGTTTGTATAAATGAACGCCTTTGTCGAATTTCCGCGCCGATTCATTGCCCTCATCAACCAGCGCCAGGCTATCTGTTTCGGCCAGCGGATTTAAAACAACCGCTACCTGTACCAGGTTCTTGATCTGCTCTAACCGGTTGGTATGTTCGGGTGGAATATTATTTTCCTTTACAACGCTGGTAATATCAGTGAGCAGGTTGCGGCAATGCGTCAACAGGTTTTCCAGTACTATATGCGGGTTCTCATTGCTGTAAATGGATTCATTGATCTTACTGAAGGGGTGCTCGGCAAACGTTGGTTCGGCGCCTGTTTCTTCCAGCGCATTGCTCAATTGTTGAATAACGTTGCCAAAATGCAGCCATTCCTTATAATGTGGCAATGCATCCAGGTCGCGCACCGAACGGGTAACCAGGTGATCTTTTAATTCCACCACCCGTTCCAGCAATTTTCTGAATTCAATGCCTGCCTGTTCGGGAACACCCGTATGCGTAGCATGAAACTGTTTCAGCAGCTCCAGCTGTTCATTGGTTTGTTTTAATAATGCTTCGCGGCTCAACTGGATCCTTTCCAGGTCCATTTTATTATTGGTAAAGTCTTCATAGGTTTGTTTCAGGTTCCTGATGAATTCTTTTTTATCGCCGAGACTATCATGAATGTAACAACACAACTCATCGAGTCCCTGTTGTTTCAGGCGGTGAAATACCACATCGAGCGCAGCCCTTTTTTCACACACAAACAAAATGCTATGGCCACGGGCGGCAAAGTCGGCGATCAGGTTGGTGATCGTCTGGCTCTTACCAGTACCCGGCGGTCCCTGAATAATATAGCTTTCCTTATCCCTGCTTTTTAAGATCGCTTTTGTTTGCGTGGGGTCGGCAGTAATTACATGGTACCAGTCATCGGTGCTGTTCCACTCCTGGGTGGTGGTACTGGTAGGCTTGGGTTTACTGCTGAACAATTGTTCAAACACCTCGTTGGGCACCTGGTTATCGATCACAAAATTGTAATCACGCACCAGGCTCATTTTTTTATAATTGAAATTACCCAATACGATATTACACATATCGAAATCCCAGCTATAGGGATTGCCCTCGCTTTCGGTGAGCTCAAACAATGGGCGGCGTTTGTCGGCCATGCTTTCTGTTAACTGCGAAGGCATAATGCGGGCATCTTCGCTTCCCAGCGTTTCCAGGAAACCGGTCTTGGGTTCCACCCTTTGTTTGAATATTTCAAGGCCTAATGGCTTGTATTGCTCTTTCTGATAACTGTACCCTACATCTTTATAGCTGTTTAATTGCTTGCCGCTGCGTTGCAACCGTTTTTTAAAATTGGTCACTGTTTGCTTGGCCACATTATGCACCAGCCTGATGCGCGGTTTCTGAATATAATTCAGTGCGATGCCCTGGTTGGCGGCATCTATTTGTGCTTTCAGTAATTGATAGAATTGTTCCGGCGTCATTTCATCGAGGTCAACAAAATCGGGCAGGTCAATGCCATATAATTCTTTCAGAAAACTGGCCAGCACCGGGTTTACTTCGGCCACATTATCGGTGATCTTTAATACAAAATGATCTTCTTTTAATTTCTTGTTCTTTTTTAATTCGGCCGGAACCAGCAGCAAGGGGCTTTGGATCCTTTCTTCCGGATCTTCTTTCAGGTTGTGCCAGTTCAGGTACACGATCACCAGTTTCAACTGACTGAACCCATATTCCTGAATATCGCGCTGGGCTTCTATCCTTATTTTATCGAGGGAAGAAGGCAGGTACAGGTGATCTTCAAAGCGGAGGTATTTATTCAGTACGATCTCCTTCATACCAATTACCCGGTCACTGATGTCTTTATTCCAGGTAAACAACAGCTCGGGGCGAATGCTTTGGTAATGCAGTACCATGGGTACGCTGCTCACCGTTAAATTTACAAACCGCATGTTTGGCTTGTAATACAATAAGCGGTTACGGCGGCTGGTGTCGAACAGGCGGTTGCGCAGCTTGTTTAAAATAAGCTGGTTGCGGTTGGTCAGTGATTTATTGATCCAGCCGGCAATATTGCTGAGGTCGGTTTGTTTTTCCGGATCGTAATCGCGGTAGTGTTGCAGGCGGTTCACAATATCATACAGGTCCTGCACCCGTTTTTGCCGGCTCAGCTCAGTCATTTCGGCGATCAGTGAGCTAATGGTAGGGTGAATGCGATGGTTGTATAAGATCGGGTTGCTGCGGTATTTTGCAAACAGGGCCAGGTCTTTCTCTTCATTTAAATTCAACCCCAGCGCCATGCTGCCTAATACGCAACCCAAACAAAAAATATCGGTAAGCTCATCATGGTGGCCCAGGTTCATTTCAAAACACCGGTAACCGGGCACAAAAGCCGGGTAAGTGAGCGTTTCATTTCCATTCAGATGAACTTGTACATTTTCAACCGATACCGCGCTGTCATCAATCTCTATTTCTGATTTGGGATTGCCTTTCGCATCAAAATGCCGGGCTTTGCTCCTTTCAAACAGGGCAATTACCTTACCAATTGCGTTCATTGGTTTATGCGCCGCTCTTTCATCTATATCGAGCCGGTTTTCGGTAATGAACAGCGCCTGCTCATTTTCAAACGGCGCTACCAGCCCGGCTTCATGAAAGCTGATCACTTCTTTACACAAGGGAAGAACAAATGCAATGACATCGTCGGTAGCATAATCGCCATTATCAAATGCTGTTTTCAGGAATTGTCTGAATGGTTGAACCTGTATTGACATAATCAATAAATTGAGAGCTGAATGATATTAATTTTTGCAGCGTTTTGGCAAGCGTAAGTTTTATCGTGTAACATTATACGGAGGCATCGCCTTCATACACCTGTTCTTTTTCGCCTTCTTTTATTTTATACCAGGCGGCCATTGTTTTTTGTTTGTGCTGCTGCAGTTTTTTATCGCTTAGTTGTAATTCTTTTTTAACAATGGCGTCGAACACTTCTTTCATTTGAATGGTTTCTGCAAACTGAAAAGCCCAGCCGAAGGGGATCTGTTCCAGTTCCCCATCAACCAACGCAAAATCGAGCATAATATAACCGAGGTAATCCCTGATGCTGGCGTGCGACTGACTGATGGTTTCAATAAATGATTCGTCGAGAACGATGGAATCATCATAAGAGAAATCAGGGAAATACTGCCGCGCCAAACTGGTCACCAGTGTACTGCGGAACCACATTGGTTTCAACAGCAATTGCATGAATTTACGCGTGAGCGCCAACAGGTCTTTTTGTTTAAATACATCCAGCTGGTCAAGGTCGGTCATCCCTTCTATCATGCTGATTATTTCTGCTTCTGCGGCTTCCTTTTTTTCATGCCATAGCTGAATGGCCCTGGCCCTGATGAAATTCTCAGGATGAGAAACAGTTGTTGCTTTTACGCCGCTGGCCGTTGAAAAAATTTCTTCCGCCTGTTTGGTATAGCTTTCAGCGCTCACCTTATCCAACCCGGTTGCTATTTTTACGAGAGAGGTAATAACCGGACCTGTATCTTCCACAACCGTATAAGCGCCGCGGTCACATACTATTTCGGTATATAATCTGAATAAGCGGGCAGTTTCATAATAAGCCGCGTCGCTGTTGTAATTACCCGCAATGGCCATGATGATGCGTTCTGCAATTTCCAGCTCGCCCTGCATCATGCTGTACAGTTTTATATGGGTTAGTTCATGAGCGAGTATGGCCTGTAATTCCTGCTCATCGAGTAACTGGGTTATACGGCCGCTGAAAACAATATGCGCTTCGTTGTTCAGGAAAACGATGCTTGCATTCATTTCATCGGTGTACTGCGCCTGGTAAACTGTGACGGGCAGTTGCTCCAATCCTAATTTTTCTTTCGCCTTATTAACTTTTTCATAGATCCCTGCGTCGGCTTTTTCATCAAATTTGTAAGTATTTTTTAACAATTCGGTTTTGTACTGGGCCAGTTGTTCTTCCTTGTTTTTTACTGCCGCAAAAAAATTCCAGGTCTTTGTTTCACGGGCAAAATGATCCCGGACCTTCAGGTGATATGGAAGCGCTTGTAGCATATATTGGTATATATAGTATAAAAGAATAAATATATTTGGGAGCAATGTACAATCCCTATACGGAACAGGATATTAGAAAGGGAAAATTTGTGATAGATGCTGACATCCGGATTTTTAATTTTCACTCAGTACTTTAACGGCTTTCCGGTTCTTTCCGCACATCCGAACTGTTAATAATTTCAAATACTATGCCCTTTTTACGCAACGCCTCGTTATAAGAATTATTAGGGCGCAACCGGGATTATGAATAAAATGTGGAAAACCCCAAAAGTCCGGGAGACAAAAACAAGTAATTCCCTGAGTACTTCCCCGATACATTTTCCCAGTTCATCTATTTGTTTGTTTCTATATAAATCATTGCTCCTACCTTCAGTTTGTTAATAACAGTAGCTAAAGCGGCGAAGGGGGAGCTACAACTTTTACCAGCAATTGAGTTTTTAACATAATCCAAATTGTAGCCCCCCGGTTGCCGCGAAAGACAGCTTAAAAAACACTAACAAACTTTGCTTAAATTCAAACAGGCATAAACGTAATAGAAGGTTTGGGTGTGTAAAGGTTTAAAAAAGTGGGTATGCATTTTTATCAATTCAGGCGATCAATTCTCACCGCACTATTTATTTCAGGCGGTTATTTATATTCCGGCGCGCAGGCGGTCATCAATCTTGAACCGGAAATGCCCGCACCGGTAGCGGCGCTGTCGCAACAACCCGGTCTTAAATCGTGGTACGATAAAACATCGAAAATGCTGTGCTGCATGTATAACGATCAAAAAGCGGTATACATTCAACTGGCCATTACCGATCTGTTGCAACAAAAAAAGGTAGTTGAGAATGGAATAGAATTGTGGATCGAAACCCGGCGAAGCCCCGGATGACGAAGTACGGATACAACAATTATGGAAAGATGATCTGATCTGGTACCGGTATATAGTAAGAGGGTAATAGCTATACCTGTTTCTTCAGCAGTCATGCCCCGCAGTTTCCTGCATGTTCTGCAAAACTAATTTCAGCTCGGTGATGGCGCTTAATTTGGAAACAAAAGCATGGGCGCCTGCTTCCAGGGCCTTTTCCTCTTCCCTTTTACTATTGGTGATGGAGAACGCAATGATCTTGATATCGGGCCATTTTTCTTTCAGTTCTTTGATAGTTTCATAGCCATCCATTACCGGCATATGCAGATCGGTAATACAAATATCGGGTGCATTGAATGCAGTTAATTGCCTGAAAAGATCTTTGCCATGAATAGCTTTCAGTACAACAGTATAACCCCACAGGGTTAATATTTCATGTATGCTGCTTCTGATCACAGAAGCATCATCAACCAATGCCACCTTGATTCCTAAACTGTTCATAATTACATAAATTAGTGTGCTTTCGCTGTATCATACAGCCAACTGATACCATACACTTGTACAGCGAACCCAACATTTATAAAACCTTTTACAGGTAGAGGTTTAACAGGTTTAACCGGATGATCGAGGGCGGGGTTTAAAGAGTTCAAATGGCAAGAATCGTTCTAATGCAAAGGTAACTTTGTTATGAGGCTGTCAAAATATAGCAGCACTATAAACGGCGAAACCAATGTTATCACTTTATTGAAATAAAGGTTTTCCTTTATCTCTATAATTCCTAAGAATAACGTAACAAAGACACTTTTTAAAATAATTAGCAAAGTGTAATTAGTTACTAACAATTCTACTGTATCTTATTGCTAATTAAAAAATATGAGGTAATCTTGTTACCCGAATCGTTTTCTATGAAAAGTGTAATGAATGAAAAGTGTTCTGAGTGAATACGTATGTCGTAATTCAAATGGAAAACGAGATCCCTGCCAAAACAACCAACGAATTGCTTGTACAGCACATCAGCGAAGCCGCTCTGTTTACAGACGCCGGTTTTGTGATCACTGCCTGTAATAAAGCCGCAGCCGACCTGTTTCAATACGGGCAACAGGAAGTACTGGGCTTCGACATCACCTCTCTTATTTCAACCTATACTGCAACAAACGGCCAGCCACTTTCAATAAAGCATACAGCCTTTATAAAGGGGATAACAGAATATATAAACAAAGCCGGTAAAAAAATACCAGTTCACATTACCAGGCATGCCATTGCGCCTTATACACCCACTGGCGGGTATTTATTTATTTACAAACCCCTTGATGACGATCAGGCATTGCTTAATGGAGAAGAAATTTTTCAATGGCCCAACAACCGGCCCGGCGAAGCTGTTATGCTTTTCAGCAAAACATACCATTGCCTTGATGCCAATACCAATGCCTGTTGTTTAACCGGGTACAACCGGCACGAGCTGTTGAATAAACTATTAAAGGACCTGTTTCATCCTGATGAAGCAGAAAGATCGCTGCCTGAAGGAACAGCCTGGCGCCCCAATGAAAAGATAATACTGGAAAAGAAGATGCGGGCAAAAGATGGTTCCCCCTGGCATGCAGAACTGATGCTGCAACAACTGGCCGACGGCCGCATATTTTCTTATATACGAGACATTACAAAACAGAAAAAAACGGAACTGGCTTTAATGGAAGCGACCCGGGAATTCCGTAAAACAACGGCCCAGTTGCGTGAGTTGAGCGACCACCTGTTGGATATCAGGGAAGCAGAACGTAAAAACATTGCCCGTGAAATTCATGATGAACTGGGGCAACAGCTTACCATTCTGAAAATGGATATCTCGTGGCTGCATCAGAAGCTGCAGCAATATGAAGATCCTGCTGTTCTGCAAAAAACAGGTGATACATTGCAGCTCCTGAACGAAACCATTAAAACAGTACGCCGCATTGCTACCGAGCTGCGCCCCAGTATGCTCGACGACCTGGGACTTATAGAAGCAATAGAATGGCAAAGCAAGGAATTTGAAAAAAGGTCGGGCATACGAATCACTTTTGAACCGGGCATGGCACATTTGCCGGTCAGCAATGCAATAGCCACTTCCCTGTTCAGGATATACCAGGAAGCGCTGACCAATATTGCAAGGCACGCAAAAGCTAAAAATGTTTTCAGCAATATGCAGCTTGAAAATGACCAGTTGATACTGACCATAAAAGATGATGGAATAGGGTTCGACATGCAGACACTGGGCATAAAAAAAACTTTGGGATTATTGGGGATGAAAGAACGCACGCACATGATGGGCGGGCGGTTTGAAATAAACAGTAAGGCGGGGGAAGGTACCACGATCGTTATTACCACCTCCATTTTATCTGATGATACTGCCACACCACAAACGGATATATAAAGTATCAGACAATTCCGTTTAAGAGCGCAGTATTCGTTGCACATGATTTTTTACATATCTATTGAAAATACCCTGATGCGTACGTATCGGGGCAATAATTGATTGAAAAAATTGACCCGACCATGAAAGTACTGGTTGCCGATGATCATGCTATAGTTCGAAAGGGCCTGAAGCAGATCTTGTTGGATGAATACCCGTTTGGTGAAATTGAAGAATGCAGCAATGCCGAGGAATTGTTGCAAAAGGCCAATGATGGCCAATGGGATGTAATTATCAGCGATATTTCAATGCCGGGCCGCAGCGGCCTTGAGGCGTTGCACCAGATCCGCCAGAGCCACCCCCGCCTGCCGGTACTTATTCTGAGCATGCATCCCGAAGAGCAATATGCCATTCGCGCATTAAAAGCAGGGGCCTCTGGTTATTGCAGTAAAGACCTCGCCCACGAAGAGCTGGTGAATGCAGTTAAAAGAGTGCTGACCGGCAAAAAATATATTACTCCTTCTTTAGCCGAAACCCTTGCCACCCAGTTGGAAGAAGAGAACCAGGTGGAGCCTTTTCAACGGCTCAGTGACCGGGAATTTGACGTGTTCAGGTTACTGGCAGCCGGCAAATCAGTTTCCGAAATAGGTGAAATACTATCATTAAGCACTACAACCATCAGCACGTACCGGGCGCGCATTCTCACCAAAATGAACCTTAAAACAAATGCCGATCTCATTCGCTATGCGCTGGAGAAAAAGCTGATTGAATGAAGAAATGAACAGGCTTTTTGTTAACCCCATGAAAATCATGGCCATTAATGGTAAAATGTACGCTTAAAATAAAAAAGCGTTTTTATACACTCATTAAAAACTATCATTCGTTCGCACGGTGTCGAATTTATACTACAAACTCACAGTAGTTATAATTACAAAATAAACATAGACTGCACTATTTATTAAAAGTGGGTTAATATGTTAAATTTGATACAAAGCAAAGGCCATGGTTGATGCAAGATTCACCGTGATGGTTGTCGACGATTCCAGGTTATTCAGACAACGCGTTACCTGCTTACTCAATAATCGAAACCTTCATCCTGTTTTACAAGCCTGCAATTATGAAGAAGCCGTTGAGTGGCTTCTGAGCACAAAGGTTAATTTAGTATTACTTGATATCAGTATGCCCGGTAAAAACGGCATTGAATTACTGAAGTTGATCAGAAACCGGTACCCCGCCACCAGGGTGTGGATGATCAGTAATCATGCCGATGACTATTATAAACAGGTTTGCCTGTCAACCGGCGCCGATCACTTTTTCGATAAGTCACTCGATTTTGAAGAGATCGAATACAAGACCAATAGGATCTGTGAAGAACTACAGCACCAAAACTAACTGAATAACCCTTCATTGGTTATCAGGTGAAAAATTAAACCCGTCGCCCGTATGACTAAAGAAGAACTTGTAACGATTGCTGATATTTATGATGAAGATTTCTTCGCCGTTATCAATGAAAGCGGCGTAATTCAATATGCCAATGATCCATTGGCCAACTGTATCCATATCGGAAATACCAATCCCTGGAAAAACCTTTTTTTTCATTTTCTTTCGCCCGTTGGCATTCAGAATTTAAAAGATGCATTACAGGAGGCCGGCTTTGCAGCCCACCCTTCTTTTTTAAACATGAATCTTTTAAACAGTTCTGTTCACAAAGCGGCCTGGCATATAGCCCGGTTAAAAACTACCGGCAACCGACCACCACTGTTTTTTTGCATTGGACAAAAGCCGATCATCGAAAAACCAACCAATAAAAATGGCTCTTTTTCACCGGCCGATCCCCTTGTTCCCGGCATCCTGGTAATGGATGAGCATGGTAATGTGATTGACGCCAACGACAGAGCCGCCAACTTATTAAACACGAATCCTGAAAGTCTGCGTGATAATGCGCAGTTAGCAGACTTTTGCACCCCCTTAAAAATTTTTACCGATCCGGCATCCTTTGAAGAATCACATCCTATGAAAGCTTTACTTTCAGGCAGGGCCTATGAGCAGGTGATCGAATTACATGCCGGCCGGCCTGAAAGTAAATGGCTACATTTCTGCTTTTATCCACTCTTTGATGACGCCAGTACCGTACCCTTTTCTTTTATTACCATTATTAAAGAACTGCCCTGGCAAAAAGAACCGCCGGCATACGACAAAGACCTGTTCCAGAAAGAATTCCTGAACATCACTTCGGCCATGACCTGGCTGATAGATGATGAAGAAAAGCTCATTTTTGCCAATCCCCCTTTCCTTCGCCATTTGGGCCTTTCTGAAAAAGACCTGAATAAAAAAGCGGTGGATGTAATTCCCCCTTTCTTTAAAGATATTTTTGAAAAAGAGCACCGCACGGTGCTGGCTACCGGTATTGCCCATAAAAAGATCTATAAGCATCCGTTAGCCGATGGCAGCAACATTTATTTCCTGGTCCATATTTTTCAGGTTCCAAACAACTCAAATAAGAAACTGCTGGGTGGCGAAGCGCTCGATATTACCTATGGGTACAACGTGCATGAAGAAATTGCACGGGCAAATGAACGGCTTATCCACCTTACCCAGGTAGGCACCGAAGCTGTGTGGGAATGGGACCTGCAAACCGATCAGTTCTTCCGCAGTAAGGCCATTATTGATATCATTGGTTCAAGCGAGCTCGAAACAAAAGGTTTTACGTGGTGGCGCAACCGTATTCACCCGGCCGACCGTGACCGGGTTGAATTAAATACCAACAACCTGCTGCATAATAAACAATCGAGCTGGCAATGGGAATACCGGTTTAAATATCCCGACGGTTCGTACAGAACGGTTCGCGACCGGGGCATTGTTATATATGAACAGGATACCCCGGTAAAGATCATTGGTTCCCTGGTTGACCTCACTGAAATAAAAGAGCTGGAGAACCGGTTGCTGCAGGAAAAGATCAAACACCAGAAAGAGATCGCCAAATCGATCATCGATACCCAGGAAAAAGAACGCACCCGGCTGGGGCAGGAACTGCACGATAACATCAACCAGCTGTTACTGGTGGCCAAGCTGTATATGGGCATGTTAAAACCAGCCGATGGCAATAAGATGATCGCGAAAAAAGTGGTAGAGTCGCTGAATACAGCCATCACCGAAATACAGGCCATATCAAGGGAAATGGTGCTGCCCAAACTGAAAGAGCAAACCCTGGCCGATAGCATACGGGAGATGGTCAATGATATTAAAACTACCTGCAAGTTCAGGATCCGTTTTCTGTATGAAAAACATGGTAAGGAAAATATTTCCGAAGGCAAAAAGATCGCGTTGTACAGGATCCTGCAGGAACAATTAAAGAACACCGTTCAATACAGCAAGGCCAGCAACATACTGATACAATTACAATTCAATATCCATACTGTTGACCTCATTGTGCAGGACGATGGCGTGGGGTTCGATCCCCTGAAAAAAACAAAGGGGATCGGCCTGCGCAATATCTACGACAGAACCAATTTGTATAATGGAACCGTTGAGCTGCAAAGTGCGCCGGAATGCGGGTGTAAGTTGAAGGTGACTATACCGGCCTGTTTTTGATAATCAATGTTGAGTGGTTAAGAGAGGCTGCTGATTGCCATAGAATGAAGTTGGAAGTAAGAAGTATGAAGTACGAAGAACCCGAAATTCGGGCTTCGCAACAAATAGCGATTATGAGCTTCGACATTCAGACTCTTCTTACCTCTTACTTCCTACTTCTTATTTCGTTTTCTAAACGCTCACCTTTTCTACAAAATCTTTCAGCGATGTACCAACGATGTGCGTCCAGCCCTGCAGGAAGTTCTTTTTGTCGAAATCCGGATTGTTCATTGGGAAGGTCTCCAGTCCTTCGTGGGTGAGTTTAAGCCGGGTTTTACCGCCTTCGGGTATCAATTCAAACGTAACAAAAGAATTGCCTTCATAGCCTTCATACCGCCAGCTGTACTGCAATTTTTTACCGGGCACCACTTCTGTGATACGGCATTTATGCAGGTACTTTCTGTCATCGGGCCCGCCCTCGAAATCAAATTCAAATCCTTTCTCCGCTTTGAAATCAGCCAGTTTAAAATACCATTGGCGTATCTCTTCTATGTTCGTCAGGGCCTTCCATACTTTGTCGGCCGGTGCATTGAACATGCGTTCAATAATGATAGGTTCATTTTTCATCTGTAATTTTTTAATATGATCAGGATGCCCGCCCCGACGGGGAGTTCATCATTTCATCTGCAATTATTTTGATTTGCGTTCCTGAATGATTGCCGGGGCTTTTTCAAGGGGCATAATGCACCTGTTTAACAGAGGGTGCCCCCTGTTTGTCAACATCAATTTATTTGCCAGTACCACGCGTAGTACAGGCAGGGTGGGCACAACGCGTTACGTAACCATCTGGTTGCAAATATATACGTAACCCCATGGTTACACAAATTTATTTTTGAACATCTCCCCTGTTTCGGTAGTTGTACACTGGTGATTTGTTAAACGGCCAACCATTCTTAGGGAAGGTTCGTAGATTTGTATTACTGAAATGAATTCCGGATAAAAACCATGGCGCACTTTCTTCCTTCTCCTGTATTACAACCATATATTAAAACTTTCCTCATCCTTGAAAGCGAACAGGGAATGGTGAACCGGATCTTACCCGATACCTCCATCGTAATAGCGTTCAGGCTTAGGGGAAATGTTTCTTTTGCCGACAATAACGACACCCAGGCATTTCCACAATCGACAATTACGGGTATCCGTGAATCGAGCCGCCTCGTGGATTATAAAAAAGGGTCGTCCAATTTGCTCATCATTTTTAAAGAAGGCGGGGCCGCTGCTTTTTTTAAAGAACCTTTGCATGAGTTGGGCGGTATCAGCGTTTCACTCGATTACCTTATTCAACGGTCGAAAGTGAATGCCATTGAAGAAGAGCTGGCGGCAGCTGCCAATGACAGCCAGCGCATACTCATAGTTGAACGTTTTTTATTATCTGAACTGAAGAAAACCCAAACCGACCTGCTGGT
Organism: Niastella vici; assembly: GCF_002077945.1. Classification (GTDB taxonomy): domain Bacteria; phylum Bacteroidota; class Bacteroidia; order Chitinophagales; family Chitinophagaceae; genus Niastella; species Niastella vici. Next base: position 73,003 of record NZ_LVYD01000049.1, on the reverse strand, counting down.
GAGCGAAGCCATTCAGCAGATCAGGCAGTCGAAGGGAGATATTAAAATAAAAGACATGTTGTTGAACCTGCCTATCAGCCGTGACCCTTTTGAAAAAAGGTTCAGGAAGATAACAGGTACATCGCCCAAACATTTCTCGGTTATAGTTCGATTGAAGCACCTGATCGATAATTATTCCAGCTATACCAGTTTAACCGACGCGGCATATGCGGCAGGATATTACGATCAGGCACACTTTATAAAAGATTTCCGGGCGTTTACCGGGCTGGCGCCACTTGATTTCTTTAAAACACCACCTGAATGGTAGTTTTTAGTTTGTTAGTTTTTAGTTCACAGGCAAACAACTTAAAAAATAACAAACTGAAAAACTCTAATATTTAACCGGGTTGCAACGTTAGCAAATGTTTATTAGTCAATTGACCTATGCGAATGAGAATAACCGGGCTGTTTGTAGTTATGTTACTGTGTAGCCGTGTAGTTGCGCAAGACTGCACTACGTTGGGGCAAACGCCTTCAACAGCCTTTCCTGTTTGCGGGGTCGATACTTTTAACCAAACCAATGTACCCATTTGCAGAACGCATAATCTTACGGTTCCCGGTTGTGGCGCAGGAGCCGGCTATGGCGATAAAAACCCATACTGGTACCGGTTCACCTGTTACCAAACCGGCACTTTAGGTTTTTTGATCACGCCCAAAGACCTCGGCGACGATTACGACTGGATGTTGTACGACATAACCGGCCACAACCCCGATGAAGTTTTTACCAATTCCTCCCTGATAGTTACCGGTAACTGGGCCGGCACGTATGGCCTTACCGGCGCTTCTAACGCCGGCGTTGATTTTATTCAGTGCGGTTCTGATCCCAGTGAAAATAAAAATACATTCAGCAAAATGCCCACCCTGCAACAGGGACATACCTACCTGTTGCTGATAAGCCATTTTACCGATTCGCAAAGTGGGTATGGTTTATCTTTTGGCGGTGGTACGGCGGTCATTACCGATCCCTTACAACCGGCAATAAGCAAGAGCTGGCCGGGTTGCGGCGGTGTTACCGTAACGGTAGTCACCAACAAAAAGATGAAGTGCAGCAGCCTGGCTACCAATGGCAGCGACTTCAGCTTATCACCAGCCGCAGCTACCATTGTATTGGCTACCGGTTTGGGCTGCAGCAACAGTTTCGATATGGATACGGTGGTGCTTACCATGAGCAATGCATTACCGCCGGGCAATTACACCGTAACCATTAAGAACGGAACCGATGGCAATACCCTGCTCGATAACTGCGACCGCAATATTCCATCGGGCGATGTGCTCGCCTTTACGGTCCTCGCGGTTCAACCCACACCTTTAGACAGCATAAAACCGGTTGGGTGCGCGCCCGATAAACTGGAGTTGGTATTTAAAAAACCGATGAATTGCAATACGATTGCCGCCGATGGCAGCGATTTCATTATTACCGGAACAACACCTGTTACCATCACCGGCGCTTCGGGTAATTGTGTAAGCGGCGTTACAACATCTATCTTCCTGCAGCTATCGGCGCCGCTGCAAACAGCAGGCAATTACCTCATAAAACTGAAGAATGGTAACGATGGTAATACAGTGGTTGATGAATGCGGACAGTCCACACCTGCCGGTTCTTCCCTGCCCTTTTCTACGGCAGATACCGTTAATGCCGGCTTTACCTATAAACTTTTGTATGGTTGCAGCACCGATACCGTAAAGGGTTTTCACAATGGCGCCAATAATGTAAATCAATGGAACTGGAATTTCAATAACGAAGGCAGCAGTACTTTACAAAACCCCACCTATATTTTCTCCACGTTCGGCACCAAACAGATCGGTCTTTCTGTATCGAACGGGGTCTGCCGCGATAGTACGGGCACCACAGTGCTGCTCGACAATGAACTGAATGCAGCCTTTGGCTATCCTGAGGTCTTATGCCCCGAAGACAAAGCCGTGTTTACAGACAGCAGTATTGGCAAGATCATTTCCTGGAATTGGGATCTCGGAAATGGCAATACCAGTTCTTTAAAGCAACCTTTGCCCGAAGCGTATCCACCTGTTACCGGCGCCCGGTCAAAATTGTATACCATACGATTAATTGTGGAGAACGATCTGCATTGTTATGATACGGCCATGCATCAAATGAAAGTGGTGAACAGTTGTTTTATTACGGTGCCCAATGCATTTACGCCGAATGGCGATGGTAAGAACGACTACCTGTATCCGCTCAATGCCTGGAAAGCGACCAATCTTGAATTTTATATTTATAACCGGTACGGACAGGTTGTGTTCCGTTCAACCAACTGGACGAACAAATGGGATGGCCGCTTCAACGGCCAGCTGCAATCAACGGGTGTATTTGTGTGGCAATTGCGATATACGCTGATCGATACAGGCGAAAAAGTATTCAGGCGGGGAACCACCGTGTTGCTCAGGTAACCGGCAACTATTCAGAACTTTTCATGTATTTACAGGATGAAAGGGCAAGAAAACAGGTATTTTTTTATTGTGTAAACCCCTGAAAAAAATTATTCACGCCGTCATTTCTTGCGAAATATCAATCCCAATGCCCATTATTTGCAGGTAACATCCTTTCTTCACTCATTAAAAGCTTACCAATGGCCAGGCAGGATGGAGCGGGACGGTGAAAGGCGCTTGCACTGATGACGCAAAGTTACTATCTTCCCCTGCAAAAATAAATCCTACAAGTGCAATTACCTGCCCTTACCAAGCGTTATGGAGAATATCCACCGGTGGATTAAGAGCCAGGAACCGTACAAATCACAAAAATGACAAAACTTAGATTCCTATTCCTAATTCCTATTGGTTTATCGCTGTCTGTACAAGCCCAGAAAACTGACTCGCTGGTTGGAAAATGGAAATATTACGACGTTTACAATAAACAAAAATACGATACTGCCACTTTAAAAATTGCCAAAGAATATTTCGGAGCCATGACCCTTTATTTTAAAAAGAACAAACATTACAAAGCGTTTGTGATGAACAACATCGATGAGGGCGTATGGAGCATGAACGAATCAACGAGCAAAGTACGGTTAACTTCTTACAAAGGGCATTCAAATGAATCACAGATCATCGGGCTGGGTGATGATAAGTTGATCCTTACCATGGGCGAAGGATCGTTTATTATGACAAGAACCGATATTACCCCATCAGATAACATTGAACAACCGCTTCCTGAAATTAAAACTGTTGCTGCCACCAAGAACCAGATCAGCAAAAAATGGTTCTTACAGCGGCGCGAGGCCCCTGGCAGAACAGAAGCCCAGGTAAAATTTGCCAGTAAACTGATCAAAGGTGCTTATGCGCATTTTAAACAGAATGGCGATTACGAAGCCCAGTCATTAAAGGTTACGGAAAGTGGTAAATGGGAGTTTGGGCCCGATAAAAGATCGATCATCGTAACCATCGAAAACCAGCAACGTATCTGGAATATCAAAGCGATCAGCTCAACCGAATTGGTACTGATCAGCGGCTATACCGAAGAGATATGGAAGTTCTCGACCAAATTATTATAATCCTGAATAAACTGGCCAACGAAAAAAGATCCCGCCCCAATTACATTGAGGCGGGATTGTTTTTATATAGAAGAATAACTATCTTATTAACATAACCATACCCGATCTGCTTATTGATCCACAGCGGGTAACCGCTTTTATCCGGTAAACAAATCCGCCGGCGGGTTGCAATTCGCCTTTAAACCTGCCATCCCAGCATTGCATGGGGTCGGTGGTTGTAAACACCCGTTCACCCCAGCGATTAAACACTTCAAATTTCAGTTCTATTACCTGCCCCCAGCGTTTTAAACCGAAACAGTCATTCTTTCCGTCATTATTCGGCGTAAACGCATTCGGTACCGGGTAGGTGCTCATTGCCTTTGCAAAATCGGCCAGCACGGTAATGGAATCCTTTGCCGAGCAGCCCTGGGTATTGGTTACTTTAACCGAATAAGTTGTTGTTTGCGGCGGCGTTACTGTAGGGTTGGCAGAATTAATATTTTGTATGCCCGGCGCTGCATCCCATTCATAGCTGATGCCGCCGCCTGCATGTAAAATTGCCTGTCCCGTTGAACAATCGATATCATTCGACTTGGTGATCACCGGTGTTGGAATTGCTTTTACCGTGACCGGGATGCTGATGGTATCGACATTATTACAGGTATTCTCTTTTATGCGCACCCGGTATGTTTGATCTGCTGCAGGCTTCAGCATGATGTCGGCCGTATTCCCCAATATAGAATTATTTGCTGCCAGCCAGGTGTATTCGTCGCCACCGGCTGCGCTTAACCGAACGGTATCTTTTTCGCAAACACTGGCTGTTGACGGATGCACAGCAAATACAGGCGGTTGGTGAAGCGCTATTTTAACGGAAACCATAACCGGTGGCTGTTCCTTTTGGTAACCAGGTTGGTAAGCCGGTCCAGTTTACAGTAACAGCCGTTGTATTATTGGGAACAGCAACAGTTACCGATTCACCATTATCAAAAACGGCATTCCGGTTATAGTCAGATGACAAAAGAGCCCGTTTTCATAAATTTTATCCAGAAGAATCGATAAAAGCAATCCCCCGCGATTAAGCGAGGGATTGTTTTAGGTTAAAAAATAATGATACTATAAAGTGACTTCACCCATTCCCGGGTTACCAGGAAGGTCACGGGCCACTACCTTAATTTTACTACCGGTCAGCAATGTATTGCTTAGAGTAGCGGTATAGGACCATTTCTCCCTGTATAATGGGTTCAGCACAGCTTCGCCTTTTTCCAACAATTGTCCATCGGCTGAATAAATGCTAACTGTAACTGAAACCACCCTGAAATCGTCCCTGGCAGTTACAACAATCGTTGAGCCGGGCTTGCCATCGTAATTTTCGGTATCGATGACCCGCACTTTTGGCGCTCTCAGAAAATCTCTGAACGCCATGTTGTAGGCTGTTTTGCCAGGTGGCGCCTTTTTACCATATGCCTTTTTCAGCGCCGGGTCGTTCATTGCGCCCGTAGCGTATTGAGATGCTGCTGCGAACAGATCGCGTTGTACTTCCTGCTTTTCTGAAGGAGGTGCATCTGTTTTAACAGGCATGCGAGTTAAAAAGGTGTCATTTCCGCGCTTACGGTAAACATATTGTTTACCAAAGTTACCCCGCGCTCCGCGCACGAGCGGGTTTTCATTGATCTTTGCCATAAGTAAATGTGTTTTTAATGTTTGAAAATTTTGGTTAAAAAAATGTTTTAGGTTAATCCCTGCTGCTGAAGAATGCCTTGCAAGTCGCTCCTCTCGTTTGGCATTAAGCGAAGCCTCAACAGCATCGATTAACAACCCAAAAATACATCGTTGCCCACACCTGATTTTTTAGTATGTGGTGGGCTTTTCCAAAACCTGTGGTGGGCTTCGGGAAAACTTGTGGTGAATGGATTACGTTGCTGTCCAATGTAGTGCCCCAGACATAAATGATCAGCCATAAAGAATGTGTCATCTATACCATAACAATATATAAACCAGGTCTTCAGGTTCTGAAACCATGTATTTAACTTGTCTAGAGCTTGTATCATCCTTGTACCAATGCTGTATGCTTCATAGGCAGAAAGCTGGTTTACCACAAGGTTCGCACATGGATAAAAGAGGGTTAATATAACCTTTACAGAAGAAGGTTGGAACTACCGGAGCAAATCACATTCAATAAATCGTATATTTGAATACAGGGTATTATTAACCAATTCAACTGAAATCCTAACCTGGACTGCTATGACCAAACAACATTTCTTTTATAGAAAGAAAGGCTGTCTAAAAAAGATCGATATCAATGAGATCATTTATCTCGCAGCCGATAATAATTACACGACATTTCAGGAAAAGGATAAGAAGAAATTCCATTATGTACGAATCACATTGGATGCAGCATTGAGCTTATTGCCTGAAAACAAATTTCAACGCATTCATCGTTCATATGCCGTATCACTTGATTACATCGATGTGGTGAAAAGGGATATTGTAAAATTTAAATCGATCCCAGATCTTGAACTGCCCATTTCCAGGCAATACTATGTTCAATTAACCAGGGAGGTCGTTATACTTGATACGGCCGCAATCGGCCAAACGGAAGAAGCCGCAGAAGCTATAGTGACTGTAGAGACTAAAGAAGCCAAACCCAGCCCTAAACCATTACGCGCTGCAAAATCCCAATTACCTAAATAAGTGTGCTGAATACTGACCTGAATAATCTCAAGAGGTTATAAAGGACTACTATTCTATTCTCAACAATTTCTTTATGCTCAAAATTTTATTGGGCGTATTTAAGCCTTTCTGTAAGTCCTCAATAGTGAGGCTGTTTGCTTTGCTCTTAAAAATATATGTTTTGAAATAGTGCTTGTTTGCTTCCATACTGAAATTCTCCGGATGAGTTTCCAAAAGCCGCTTTGTAAAGTCGTCAATACACTTCTTTATAAGCGGATAGGTACCCTGAAGGTCCTGTTTCCAATTTTTAATTTCTGCCAGGTAATTCATAGTAGCCGGTTCTTCAATGTAAGCCAGTTTGTCAAGTTGCCTGTCTATTTCTTCAAATTGCATTTCATTCCAGTTCTTCGCTTTCAAAACCGGGATTTGCCAATTTTTTTGTTCTTCTTTCCAGTAATCCTTTTTGCCCTGACCTTATGGATGATAAATCCAGGTAGCTCAATGGCTGTTAAATAGTCTCCGTGACAGGCTCCAGTGTCAATGCCGTAGGTATTATTAATTATTTTAGGATACGCTCCTACTACATGATGCCCGTAAATAATTGGCTTTGTTCCTGTATAAAATTCAGTCCAGAATTTACCTTCAGGGTATTTCTTTTCTAAATACCGGTCTCCTGATGTTGAACCGGATAATACATCCTGTCTTTGCGCTTTAAGGTCTTTATCATGTTCATAAAAAGCATGGATAATAATTGCTTCTTCTGTTTCATAATAATATTCGAGTGAGTTTAACCACTTCAAAAATTCTTCATACTCATCTCCGAACTGAACTTTTACTATTTCCTGGGCATAACTTAAAATTCCATTCTGGTGTTTCCTCTCGTGATTTCCCATCAGGACCTTGCTGTTAGGCCGATTTAAGAAATAGTCATACACTTCTTTCGATTTGTTCCCTCTGTCAACAATATCACCCAACGAAATAAGCATATCATTGTCTGTTAAACCAACTTTTTCAGTCAATTCAATTAATTCGTCATAACAACCGTGAATATCTCCAATTACAAATTTTCTCATTTAGTATAATAACTTTTAAACATCAATATCGCTTACCCGGTATCGAGATTACAAAAACTGCCCCACACCCCGGCGTGTTTTAACATATCTTTTACTCCTTTATTGTATTTCCACTTCCACCCCATCATTCCAGTTCCGGTATTCGGGCATATAATATAGGTAGGTATTGCTGGCCTTTCCTTTATAAGTACCCGCTATCTCGGCTTTCAGATCGAGCTTAACGGTCTTTGTTTCGTTGGGCGCAAAACCCATCCAGTACAGCACCAGGTAATTATCGAAGATCTCATAATAGGCTACGGCATTCTTTTCCTTCAACTCTTTCAGCTGCCAGGGCTGTAACGACAGGCCGGCCGGTATCCCGATCTTGGCCACGGCCATGGGCTGCAGCGTATTCTTCTCATTGGTGACGGTAATATCCATACGCATGGTCTCCCCCACCCTGGTTTCCGGCGCCGCCAATTTCGTAGTGAGCTTTAATTCGGCTTTCTCACTGCCGGGCGGTGTAAAAGTGTTATACGATACTTCGAGGTTGTAAGGAACAACATTCTTCGCATCGTTGTATTGAATGGTAAAAGTGTTTTCCCCTTCATGCATCCCTTTTGTGACATCAGTTTCGGGCAGCGCAACCGTATCGTTCACTGTAAAGGTAATGCGCGTATCGGCGTTGAGCTTGTTCGTAAGCTTTGAATAACCCACGATCGCCTGTAAGGCCATTACCGTAGCCTGCGTGCTGCCATATCCATAATATGTTTTTTCGGCCAGTATCCTGGTGATCAATTTGGCAATAGTAGCCATATCGGGTGCAGTTTCACGCATCAAAGCCAGTGCATATAAGGAAGCTGCTTCCACCCGCAATGACGACCCGCGGGAATTTACCACACTGGTTTCACATGCCAAGTCCAATCGCAGGTAATTTGTATTCAGGGCATTCATCAACGATCTAAAATCGGCTTCGCGCTTCATATTTGATGCAGCGAGCGCCATCATGGCCATTAAATACCCATCATTGCTTTCCAGCGCTTTTTTAACTGCCGTCTTATATTCCAGTTCTATCTCTTTTCCCATACCGGCCTGGGTCAATGCATATACAATGTAAATGTTGGCGATCTTATTGGGTACCGAAGCAAATCTGTCATAGCCGCCATCCGTGCCTTTAAAGCCACCTGAACCATCGCGGCGGCTCAGCAGGAACGCTGCGGTGCGCGCCAGCATCTTTTTATCTACTTCAATAAAATCCTGCATTTCGGTAAATTCCAGTAACCCGTATGCGGTCAATGCTTCATGTGGCGGCGTATTGCCAAACCATTCAAAACCATGTTGACTGGTCTCAAAACCGATCAACCGTTTATAGCCGGCTTCAATATATGCGAGCGCTTTTTTCTCAATCTCCGGTTTCGATTTGCCCGCCTCGCGCAGGTATTTCAAAATAAATACATTCGGATAGGTGCTCGATGAGGTTTGTTCAAAACATCCATGCGGTTCGCTCAGCATCGATTCAATGCCGTTCAGCAATTGCCCTTCCAGCGTACTGAATACTTTCAAACTGGTGTGCAAACTGCCGGGCATCATTTTGGAAATGGAAAAAGTGTGTCCGCCACTTTTATTACCACTAAACACCTGGGTTACCGGAAATCCTTTTTGGGTTGCGGTTACCGGAACCGTAATTGTTTCTGTTTTACGATCGGTCTCAATTACAAAAGTAGCCTTGCCATCGGTTACGGCATTCACTTTTACGGGTATCAGTAATTGCTTTGAACTGTCGGCCCCCAACAGCACCGTGTACGTTACTTCGGTGGTTTCCATCATGGGCGGCAGGAATATTTTCACCCGGAATGTCATATCCTGCACGCTGTTGTTCTTTATTACCAGCGGAATGAGCGCTTTATCACCCACGGTGAGGTAAGGCGGCACTTTTACATCGGCGCTTATCAGGTTCTGTGTTACATAGGTATGTTCGGCCCGGCCCGCTTTTCCATTATAGCCAATGCCTTCGGCGATTGCCCTGAAGGTGGTGGTGGCATCTGAATTATAGAACTCAACCTGCGCTGTACCGTCCTTATCTGTTTGTATTACAGGATTCCAGTAAATGGTTTCCCTGAAATCGGTGCGTTCCTGCGGTTCTGTTGTATAATATTTGGGCGCATAAAACCGCCGGGCAACCGAAAATGAAGGCCCGTTGAGGGTATATACCGGCTGGGAAGCATAATAATAATGTTGCGGAAAATTGATCCGCAATTTGCCGCCCCTGAACTTCCTGGTCTCCACGACAATTACGCCATATGCGGCCCGGCTGCCATACAGGGCGGTAGCCGCGGCATCTTTCATAATAGTGATCGATTCTATATCGGCCGCATTCAGGAAATTCATCCGGTATTGTTCTATGGGCACGCCATCCAGTACAACCAACGGGTCTGCAGCTTCGGCTACCGACCGGGTGCCACGTATTTTAATTGTTGGGCCCTGCATCGGGTTGGCCTTTTCCTGAACTATCAAACCAGCCACCCGGCCCTGCAAGGCAGTCACAGGGTTTGTGTAACCTAATTCATTGATGCGCATGGTAGCTATACTGCCGGTCAAAAGCTTTCTTTGCGAAACCCCATAGCCTACCACCACTACATCGTTCAGCTCATTCACATTCATCATATCAGGACCCAAAACCCGCCGGTCATCCAATACAGGTGCAGGTGGCAGTGGTGACGGCACCGCTCCGGGCGCCACAGCTGGTAATTCTCTATCCAGTTTTATAGCCAGTTCGCCCTCCTTATCACGCCAGGCAACCGGATTATAACCGCTGCCATTTTGCGAAACCTGTATGGTCACTTTTTCCTTTTTATCTTCAGCACGGGCAAATAAATAGTAACTGCTGTTTGGCGTCAATTGCGAAAAAAAGAACACGCCATTCTCGCGGGTATGAAATTGAATGGCTTTACCGCCGTATGCACAATGTACCAGGTAAACAGTTGCCTTAACCGGCTGTTGCTGCGCATTGACGATGGTGCCACTAACCACATGCGGCTGATCGGGCATAAATGATAACCGGCCCTGCTCCTCTACCGTTTTGGTGTAATCAAAATACCGGTACCCATGGGTAAGCATCACCAGGTCAAGCGCCGGCAGGGCTTTCGGTTCCTCCTTTTTGAAATAGAAAGCAGGTTCTTCAATTTTCCCTTTCAGTTCAGAGCTCATCAATAGCCACGATAAAATATGGTCCTGCTTATCATCGGCAAAAGACCACAATTTATCATCCAGCACCGACAGCGATAAATTGGCCGGAACCGGGTTGCCTTTTTCATCCTGCGTTTTTACAGTAAGCCTAACCTTTTCCCGCGGCAAATACTTCGGTTTGTTGGTACTGATAGTTACCTGCAGGTTGTTGTTTTCGTTGCAAAAGATGATGCGTTCGGCCACCGGCAGGTCATTCGCGCTATACAGGGTAAACCGCGCAATGCCTGCGGGGAATTTGTTTTCATCGATTATCAATCCATTCTCACCCCGCTCCAGCGTTATTTTTTGGGTGAAATAATTTTTGCCTTTCGCCTGGCCCACCAATGTTACTTCCTGTTTACTGGTTGATGCCAGCCTCACCATCAGTTCTCCGGTGCGTTTCTTTATATTCATCACCATACCCTGTTTGGATGCATGGGGCAATTCATATTGTTGCTTGATCTGCGCGGGTATAGTGATGCGGGCGTGGTAGGTCTCGTCTTTCTTTGGGGAGAATGAAAATTTTCCCATCCCGAACCGGAGGCTTTCAAATGACTGCACTACATTACCCTCACCATCCAGCACTTCTCCTTTTACATCTACCGGCTTTCCAAATTCATTGACGGCTTTAAAAGCGATGTACGTATGCAGCTTCTCCACCAGCGTTCCGCCCTCGGGCATAAACTGCAGATCGATCTTATTCAGCACAATGGGAATGCTGCGCGAAATGGCTTCGCGGTACGAATCGTATTCTATGGTGATGTTCAGCAAGCCGTCGGCCGTATTCAATGTGGCGGGCAAATTAAAACGCAGCTGCGCTTTGCCTTCATTATCTGTAGTGAACGTGTTCTGTTGTACCTGTACGCCATCGATCAACACTTTGTAAGTGGCCGGGTAATTCCGTATCGGTTGGTCATTCAGGTTCCGCATGGAGAAATCGGCCTTTACTTCGTCACCGGCGCCATAACCTTTTTCGGGGAACTCAAGTTTCATTAACAAGCGGGGCGCTATCACTTTCAGCAGGGTGATCTCTTTGGTAAAAAAAGTATTTTCCTTCTCATTCTGCATCCAGGTGGTATAGGCCCGCAGTTTGTATACACCGCCCGGGGCCTCGTCCTTAAAATCGAATGATCCTTCGGCATAACCGTTCTCCACGCCATAATTCAGCTTCTGTACCACATTGCCCGATGGGCCAATGATGTCGGCATACACCACATTGCTCAGGAACGAAGGGGTTTGTGTATTGGCATTCACCACGTATACCTTGAAATACATGGTTTCACCCGGCTTGAAGTACACGTGGCTGGTTTGTACATACACCTTTTCTTTACTGCTGGCATATTCAAGCGACTGGCTTATGCCGAATAATGCGCTCAGGCAAAACAATACCAGCAGGCAATATTTTATCGTATTTCTCATAACTTAAAATTGAATGGAAAGGTTACAACCGAAAGTTTTCAGCGAAGGCAGATTGAAGAAATCGAGACCGGTGGCATTGGGCTGATCGTATAGTAACTGGTTTGGATCAACGCCTTTATACGCCGAATACAATACCAGGTTACTGGCATACAGGGTGAAGCCCAGTTCCTGGATATACTTTCTTATTCTTTGTTTAAACCCGATACTGACCATATTCAACCGCAACACATCTCCTTTCTGAATATATTCGGCTGCTACGCCGCTATGGCCATACCGCGTCCAGCGATTGAATTCAACCGGCTGGTTCACCGCATAAAATGATACGGGGATGTTATTGGGTTGTTTATTCTGCAACATGCCGGCAAACACATAACCGGTGGTATTCCTGAGCGCCGCCGTTGTAGCCGACCGGCCGTAATAATCCAGCACCGCCTGCGTCCCGTTCCATACCTGCCCGCCTTTCTTCCATTCCCATTGCACATCGAAGTACCATTTTCTCCAGCCAAAGGAATTGCTCATTTTCATAATGAAGTCGGGCAGCGGATTGCCGATCACCTGCGGCGTTGTGCTCACTAGCGGAAATCCATCATTGCCAATCAGCACATTATTATCGCCATCCCGTTGAAAGGCTGAACCCACTATACTGCCGAGCGGTGCGCCTTTCACAATGGCGGTATGTACATTGCTGAAACCGGCAACAGGCATATAATCGTAGCCGGGTGCTACATCGGTCACTTTATTATTGGTCCTGAAAAAGGAAAGCGTATTGTTTGAATAAAGATCCCTGCTGTTATGGATTACCGTTAACCCCAGCTCCATACCTTTATTGCAATGACTGGCTACATTCTTTAACACCAGGTTACCATTTTCAAGCACCGGAAAAACATCGTTTGCTGTATTTCTACTGAACAATTCGCCATATAAGGTGACCCGGTTTTGATAGCTCAGTTCCAACCGGCCCGTAAACTCGCGGTGTTGAATGGGTTCCAGCCCGTCAAAGCCGTTCACTTCTGTAAGAGGGAAGAACTGAAATGCATCCTGCGTGGTGTATTGTAATAAACTGGTCTGCGAAAAAGAACGCCCTACCGGTAATTCATTATTAAAACGGTAATAAGCGGCATTGAATCTGGCAGAAACATCCGTGACCCCAAGGAACTCATCCTTTTTTACAAAGGCATTTATATTGGGCAAAAAATAATTATTGACCGATGCCGTGTTTGACACGTAGATCTTATTAGCTACGTGCAGCCCGGCCTCAATATCATTATACCTGTCCTCGAAATTTTGCGTGTACATCAACGAAGCATCATGCGCCGAACGCTGATACCGGTACCTCCTGGCGGCATCGTAATCAATGGCCGACCGGTTGCTGGTATAATTATAGTGAGCGGCCACCTTACCTGAAAAATCATCATCCCGGAATTTGACATCGTAGGAGGCATTCCCTTCCACAAAATAATTGACATCATTCTTTGTGCGGCCAATGGCAATGCCATTCGGGAACCAGGCACTGCCGGCTTTATACCCTTCCCGGTTCTGCTGATACCCGTTCTCAATTGATTGGGTGAGCTTATATTTTACCAGGCCTGTTTTTCTTTCCAACACCAAACTGCCGGTGCGGTGTGTTTGCAAATAGCGGTTACCATTATTGTTGAGCAAATAAACCGGATTATCCGCAGCATGGCTATATGCCTGTTGGTTATTAGCGCCATTGGCGTTTTGCGCATTATCAAAACATACCGGGGTCAGCAAGGCATCCTGGTATACACGATTGAGGAAACCATTCCGGTTAGGGTTCGAAAATTCATCCTGCAAAAATGTATAGGTTCCTGCAATGTTTATCTTTTTTAAAACCGCTTCCAGCGAAGCGGAGAGATTATGCGAGGTGTTGCGGTTCTCTTTAATAAAAGTATTCTCCCGCGATTGTCCCATCCTGATGGTGCCATTCAGGATCTGTTTGCCACCCACCATATACAGGCCCTGAATGCGCAAGGCATGCGACACCATAGCCGCCGTTCTGAAAATGGAGTTATTATAAACATTGGCAGGCTGTCCATTGCCCGTTCCGGCAGGCACAAGTTTTCCATTTGTATCGTACGCATAATTGCTGCCATCATATTCCAACGTTCGCACGTTGGGGCCGTAGCTGAAGCCTTCACCCGTTTCTGCGCCACGCCAGGCAAGTGAACCGTTCTGCAACCGGCCCTGTACGTATTGTGTTTGCAGACCGGGCGTTTGATTAGTACGTTTTATTTCAAGGCGGGTATTAAATTGCCCGCCCAGGTACAAGGTCTTTTGATAAGCCGGTTTAATAGCCAGCATACCGTGCTGAACCTGGATATCGCGCACCCTGAAACCATAATAGTCGCGGTAAGCGATCAATGTCGACAGCCTGATACTGTTGATGGTATCGGGCCAAAAATTTTTTAGCCGTAAGGTATCGGCATTGATCAATGCCTGATAATCATTTGACAAAACGGGGGTTACTTCCTGCGCCGATACGAACGCAGGGAATAGCAGCAACAATAGCAGTCGTTTCACGTACAGTTATTTCAATACTGGATGCAGGAGTGGAGATAATTACACACCACTACAAAAAAAATTTTGGCTTGGTGGGTGCCGCAGGTCAATGGTCAATCGTGAATGGTGAATGGGCCGCTTAATTTTGAGCTTCGCTATTATTTTCAAAGCCCTGATGCCGGGTATTATTCACCATTGACCATTCGCCATTGACCATCCCCGTTCCCGGCACCTGTCAACGTCTCAACTCTATCAGCTCTCCTACCAGATCTTTATCGGGCACTCCACCTTCTCCAGACTTTCCGCCAATCGCTTCCACAAACCGGTATAAGACAACGACAATTCAAAACCGCCGCGGAACTGGGAAGCCGTGGTGAGCTTGCTGATATTTACATCATAGCTTAATCCAATTCCCAATTGATGCGTAGCTATTTTTATGAGGGGAATAAAAGCATCTTTCCAACGCAGGGCGCCGCCCACTGCAACTGTCAACGCGCCTTCCTCTCCATCCTCATCAAAACAATGCGTATACAAACCGCCGCCCTGTATCATCCGGTTCCCACCCTGTAAAAAATAGTCGGCATAAAAAACAATTTTATCCATCTTGTTTATCCAGGCCGAGAGCCCGCCATTCACACCCCATTTACGGTTCAATCGTACATCGTACTCCTGCGTAAAAGCAATTTGCGGTGCTGAAATATGGAACAAGCCACCGCCCACATACATATTTATATTGTCGTTGAGGCTTGTTTTAAAACTTACGCCCACCGACGCATCCCAATACGTAAAACTGGTTGCACCAAATTGTTGCCGCGTAGGGGTGCTCGTACTGTAAGCCCCGTTCACATACTGATCGTCGAAGCGCAACTTGGTGGCATCAAAATGTTCATTGACCGGTCCGCCCATAAAAGCCAGGGAAATAAAAGTAGTTTTATCTTCATTCAACAGTTTGTGGTAATTAACAACAGGAAATAATTGGGTGCGTTGCAGTTTGGCATCACCGGCCACATCATTGGTAACCTGTATGCCGGTGGTTATAAAATCACCGGTGGCAAAACCGCGCAACATTTTACATTCGGCACTTGCCGCCATTGTTCTATAGGGAACGGTAACGCTTTGCCATTGATTGCGATACGCAGCGGTGAGGCGGAAATTGCCGTTGAAGATGCCCGCCAGCGCCGGGTTACGCAACAACGGGAATTCATAGAATTGCGAAAAATGAATATCCTGCGCCCTTATGATCAGCACAGGAAAGCATAGCAATATAAAAAAATAGCAGGGTAAAGATCGGCGCATGAGCTTTGAACTTTTAAACTATGAACTGTCAACTTTGAACTGTGAACTTATTTCAACAGCGTAACATTTCCTTTATACGTATTGATAAGGTCATTCTCGCAAACCACATCGGCCATATATACATATACTTCGGCCGGCCCTGTCACTCCTCTTACTTTTCCATCCCAGCCAAATGCAGGATCATTGGGGGGAAAGTTCGTTTTTTCAAACACCAGCTCGCCCCAGCGTGAGAAGATGCGGAACGAACGCACCAGGGCAATGCCTTTGCCGCGCACCATCAGCACATCATTCAGTCCATCACCATCAGGCGTAAATGCATTCGGAATGAACACCTGCGTGTTCAGGCAAAATGTTTTGATGCTCATACTATCGGTGCCCACACAACCATTTTGATTGGTGACCGTAGCGCGGTACGTAATACTCTTTTTAACGGAAGCTACCGGTGCTGAACAGGTATCACAACTAAGGTCATTGGCAGGTGTCCATTTCCACGACACAATTGGCCCATTTTGCGTTTTTGGCGCCAGTGTATATGTGGTGCCGGTTGCCTGCACTACATCGGGCCCCACATCAACCCGGGGTTTTGGATTTACATTCACCTTTACAAAACCGGTATCGGTAAAACACTGGTGCCCGTCGAAGCCCACAACCCGGTAAGTAGTGGTGGTAGTTGGTGCAGCCACCGGGTTAGCAATATTACTCCGGCTTAAGCCGTACCCCGGCGACCAGCTGTATTGCACGGCACTGCCCTGTGCCTGCAGATTCACGGTTTGCCCCTCGCAAATGGTTTGATCGGGCGATACCGTCACGTCTATAGGTTGAAACACAGTTATGTTCATGGTGTCTTTATCAACACAACCACTTTCAATACTGGTAACTGTTACTATATAGGTGGCCGGCCCGGGCATGGTACCAACCGGTTGGGCAACCGTTGTATCTGACAAAAAACTGGCGGGCGACCACGCATAGGTGAACCTGTTATCGCCGGGTGTGCCAATGGTTATCTGTTTACCGGGACATACCAGGGTATCGTTACCCGCATTGGCCAGTGGCAAAATGGGATTAATGGAAGCCTGTAAGGTATCGCTGCAACCAAAGCCGTTGTAAGGGATCACCACTACATTTATTGTATGAATTTCCGGCGCGGGGTCAAGAACCAGGTTCTCACCCGTGCCCAGGTATGTTTTAAAATTATCATCGTACCATTTGTATTCCTGAAAACCACCCGGCCCTTTAAAGCTGGCAATATTCACTTTGCAGTCATAATGCGCCGAAGCGGTCACATTGCATTCGCCCACATCTATATAAGCATAGCCCCAATGCGCCCCACGGGTACAGTCAGCCGTAGTGAATTCGAGTTGCAGGGTTTTGCCTGCATACGCATCGAGGTTCAGGAAAACCGATGACCAGGTTTTGAATTTAACAGAAGCATCCACTGAAGAAACCTGGAATCCTGGCAGCGAAGCAGTGGCAATGTATTCGCTGGAAGCACAGGTGAGGTAAGAATTGGTTTGCACATCGAGCATGCGGGCAATAAACCGGGGCTGCTCGATCTGGTCGTGACCGGGGTCCTGGAACACCACGGCATAGCGGTAAGTAAGGGAGGCGTCTTTTGAATTGGTGGGAACCGTAAACTGATAAGTAATGCGTTCGGCTTCCGACCCATTGATATTATTACCCAGCCGAACGGCATAGCCACTGCCATCGGGCGGATTTATGGGAAATAAACCATATGGATCAACGGTAGTGGCGGCCCCTTTGGCATATAGGGTATGCCTGCCTGTGACCGGTGGCGATGGCGAAACAGTTATGGTATTCTTATTATTGCTTACACTGGTAAACCCGGTGTAGCATTGCCAATTGGTAAACGAGCCCGATTCAAAGTCAATGTTAGCCGGACAGGTATTGGCTTGACCGCAGGCATGGTGTATATAAACAATAAATACGAATAAGGTAAAGATCCCTTTCATAGGCGTACGAATTAACGGATTGCCGGCAGGGAATGGAGGTAGGTATCAATTCATTTTACAAATACTGTGCAATTATTCTTTATGTCTCTTTTTGTTTATTAACATCATTTTAATTTTTTATGCATTCAACCCGGGAATGTCATTTAACCCTATTTTTATGTGGTGAGTGGTGAATGCCCGCCCGGCTGAACGTCGTTCGGGCGGGGTCAATCGATTGCACAATTTTGAGCATCCTTTTAATTCGTAATATTTATTTTCGGAGATTATTCACCCTTGTCCTTTGATCATTCACGAACTGCAAATGCATCATCATTGCTCTTTAACTCATTTGATTATTTGATTAACCAATTACCCAAACATGGACACCCGCAGAGAATTCCTTAAAAAAGCCTCGCTGTTAACAGGCGGCGCCGGCCTTATGCAACTGTTGCCTCCTTCCATTGCCAAAGCCCTTGCCATTGATCCCGAAGCCGGCAGTACCTGGAAGGATGCGGAACATATTGTATTCCTGATGCAGGAGAACCGGTCATTCGATCATGCGTATGGAACGCTGCAGGGCGTGCGGGGCTATAATGATCCGCGGGCCATTCGCCTGCCCAATAAAAACCTGGTGTGGTTACAAACCAATAAGGAAGGCGAAACCTACGCACCCTTCCGGCTCGACATCCACAATACCAAGGCCACCTGGATGAGCTCCCTCCCCCACTCCTGGGCCAACCAGGTTGATGCCCGCAATGAAGGCCGCTACGATAAATGGCTCGATGCCAAACATTCGGGCAACAAGGATTATTCCGCCATGCCCCTGACCATGGGTTACCATACCCGGGAAGATATTCCCTTCTATTATGCGCTGGCCGATGCCTTCACGGTTTGCGATCATAACTTTTGTTCATCCCTGACCGGCACTACCCCCAACCGCCTGTATTTCTGGAGCGGCACCATCAGGGACAAACAGGAAGAGAACGCCCAGGCCAATGTCTGGAATGAAGATGCCGATTATAATACCATGGTGAACTGGGCTACTTTTCCCGAGCGGTTGGAAGATGCCGGTGTTTCCTGGAAAGTATACCAGAACGAATTGAGCGTGGGTGTGGGGTTTGAAGGAGAAGAAGATGGCTGGCTGGCCAATTTTGGCGATAACCCGCTGGAATACTACAAGCAATACAATGTGAAATTTCACCCGGCGTATATCGAGCACCTGCCGAAAGAAATTGAAAAGACCACCGCTGAGATCAAAAAACAGGAAGCGCTTTTACAATCAACTGCGGCGGGACCAAATGGTTCCGATAAAGAGAAAATACAAAAACGCATAGAGCAGGGTAAGAAATACCTGGCCATGCTGGAAGCCGATCAAAAAAAATACACGCGGGAAAATTTCGAACGTCTTTCGGCCCGGGAAAAAGCCCTGCATACAAAAGCATTCGATACCAATAAGAAAGACCCCCACTATCACGAGCTCACTACCATCACTTATAAAGACGGCGATACCGAACGCCAGATGCAGGCGCCCAAAGGCGATGTACTGCACCAGTTCCGTGATGATGTAAAGAATGGCAACCTGCCAACCGTATCGTGGATCGTGGCGCCGGAGAATTTTTCAGACCATCCATCTTCTGCCTGGTTTGGCGTATGGTACATCAGCGAAGTGCTCGACATACTTACGCAAAATCCTGAAGTATGGAAGAAAACCATCTTCGTACTGACCTATGATGAAAATGATGGTTATTATGATCACCTGCCGCCATTTGTTGCACCGCACCCGCACAAAAAGGAAACCGGCAAAACTTCAGAAGGCATTACTACCGGCGCCGATTATGTAACCAATCCGGCTCAGCAATCAATAAAAGACCAGGTACGCGAAAGCTCGATCGGATTGGGCTACCGCGTTCCCATGGTAATAGCATCGCCCTGGAGCCGCGGCGGCTGGGTGAATTCAGAAGTGTTTGATCATACTTCTTCCCTGCAATTCCTCGAAAAGTTCTTATCGCACAAGACCGGAAAGAAGATCGAGGAACCCAATATCACCAAATGGCGGCGCACCGTGTGCGGCGATCTCACCTCTGCCTTCAGACCCTGGAATGGCGAAAAGATCACGCTGCCAAAATTCCTGGAAAGAGATGAATTTATAGAAGGCATTCACAAAGCACAGTTCAAACAATTGCCTAACAATTATAAAAAGCTGAGCGCCGATGAAATAGCTACTATCAATAAAGACCCGCGCCATGCCCCCTTTATGCCGCAGCAGGAAAAAGGCATTCGCGATGCCTGCGCCATTCCTTATGAATTGTATGCCGATGCCGCGTTGAGCAATGCTAACCGCAACATCCTGAACCTCTCCCTGCAGGTTGGTAATAAAGTGTTCGGTGAGCAAACTGCCGGCTCGCCCTTCCAGGTGTATACACCCGGTAAATACCAGCAACAGGTTATGCATAACCGGGCTTATGCGGTAGCAGCAGGCGATGTGGTAACAGATGAATGGCAACTGGGCGATTTTGAAAATGGCATCTATCATTTGCAGGTGTATGGGCCCAATGGCTTCTTCAATGAATTCAAAGGCGACCAGCACGACCCATCAGGCGTAGAGGTAGCCTGCAAATATGAATTCGATCCTGCCAATCATAACCCAACCGGTAATATTGTGCTGCGGTTGGCCAATACGATCCTTAAGCCGGCCGATGGCCGGGGAACGGTTGAATTTGAGCTTGTTGACAATGCGTATAAAACGCCTGCACAGCAGATCACCGTGCCTTCAACCAATCAAACAATCAAGTATCAATACGTTACCATCAATACCGCCAAAAGCTTTGGCTGGTACGACTTTACCGTAAAGATCAAAGGCAATGCCGTCTTTGAACGCAGATATGCCGGCCGCGTAGAGAACGGGCAACCCGGCAAAACAGATCCATTTATGGGCCGGGTTATTTGATCGTTGGGTGCTTCCTCTTATTAGCAGAAGCACACCCTTACAAAAGACATGACGATGGTCAATGGCTCACCAGCAACCAGTAAAATACATTGGCAGTATTATATTAGTTTATTTTAACTTTATAGTACTGCCTCTTTTCATTTTACTCACCGCTAAATACTGCGTCATGCTCGAAACAACTGCCCCTGTTGGCAACTGCGTTAAGATATTAGCCGCTGATACAAATGTGTTCGATAACCAGGTAACTATTGACAGCAAGATCTCCTTTCGGCCATTTGTCAATTACCTGAAAGATAAAATACACCACAGCTCCAATACAAAAGCAAGAATATACAATTATCTCATTGAACGATTTGAGGAAGTGCCGGCATTGATGGAACCGGTAACAGATGCGCATTTGCTGGAGGAACACCACGACCTGCTCGAACTACTCGGCACCACACTTTTTCCCGCTGTAAGCGAAGAGGAAAAAAACATTTTCACCATGGGTGTGCCGTATGAGTTCTCCATCTTCAATTATGCAGAGCCATTCAGAAAATTATTCACTGATGAGAACGGGGAACATTTTATGCTGCCCGATAATATGACAGGCGATTTTCTGAAAGAAACACAATGTGCGTTGTTGTATGAACACGTGCTCGATAAATTCTACAATATAAAACTGAACGAAGACCCGCACCTGGTATATTCGATAGTTGATAAAGACACCGGCATGAAACGGTTTTACCGGTTGCGGTACGATAGGCGTTTCATTGATATTTCCCTGAAAGGCAGCTTACCCAATATAGGCAACTGTGCGGTTTGCCTGAACTCGCTGCGCATACTTGACCTTGACCGGCAACTGCAAACCATGCCGCTCGATCTCTTTGAAGTGGAAGGCTTTGGCGTATGGATCGCTGAAGACTTCACCATTCAGGAATCACTTGACTCTATCAGAAAAATATTATTGCGTCATGAAGACTGCGACCTGGGCGTGGTGCAGAACCTGAAAAAACACATCCATGCCCTGGTGGGGGTTAGTGATGTGGAAGTAGGAATTACGCCGTTTATGCAACTCAATGGCCGGTTCGTGCTCGATGAAAATTGTGTAAAGCACGGCATCGTGGGTAAGAACTGGCGTTTGAGTGACCCCGAAAGCGTGGCCACTTACAATGGAGTTGTTGGTTTTTTCAGCGAACACCCCGAACCTGTTGCGCTGAGTGTTTTCGATGAAAAAGTACTGCAGGTAGCGCCTTTTACCAAACCGTTATTAGAAGCCGGGGTAAGAAGTTATATGCTGTACCCCATTCAGAATAATGATGGTTTACTGGGCTTACTCGAACTGGCCTCACATATACCTAACAAGATAGACCAGGAAGTAATGAACCGGGTTGAAACAGCCATGCCCCTGTTATCACTGGCGTTACTGAAGAACCGCGACACATTCGGCAACCGCATTGAAAAGCACATCAAGGAAAAATTCACCGCCCTGCAACCAGCCGTTGAATGGAAGTTTGCCGAAGTGGCCTGGGAATACCTGCACAACGAAGATAAAGAAGAAGCACGCCCCGTCAGTGGCAATGTGGTCTTTGATAATGTATATCCATTATATGGCGCCATCGATGTGCGCAATTCTTCTGTTGAAAGAAGCCGCGCCATTCAAAAAGACCTGAAAGCCCATATTCAACTCGTTAACGAAACCTTTGATACGCTGCAAAGCCGGTTACAACTGCCATTACTGGAAGGATTGAAGTTCAAGAATTTTACATTCAGTCAGGCCATTGACAATGGATTAGCGGCCGAGGATGAAGTGCGCATCAATGAATTCTTCGAAAAAGAAGTGCAACCGGTGCTCCTGCATTTGCAAAGCAGCCATCCGCAGGCCCGGGAAATAATCACCAATTATTTTAACCTGGTGAACGACAGCGATGGTTATTTATACCGCAACCGAAACGATTACGAACAATCTATGGCGGCTATCAATGAGGCAGTGCTGGAGAGTTTCGAAAAGCAGGAAGAAGCGATGCAGCAGTCGTACCCGCATTATTTTGAAAAATACAAGACCGATGGCGTTGAATATACCATCTATATTGGTCAGTCTATAGCGCCCAATAACCCGTTCAATATGCTGTACCTGAAGAACATCAGGTTATGGCAGTTGAACTCCATGGCCGAGATCGCGCGCATTACCCATGCATTGATACCTTCATTACCGGTACCGCTGCAAACCACCCAGCTGATCCTGATCCATAGCCTGCCCATCAGCATTGGTTTCCGCAAAGATGAACGGCGTTTCGATGTGGAAGGATCGTATAACATCCGCTACGAGATCATGAAGAAGCGGCTCGATAAAGTGAATATCCGCGATACCAATGAACGGCTTACACAACCGGGAAAGATAGCCATGGTGTACAGCAACCCCAGGGAAGCGCAGGAATACCAGGAATACATTTTATTCCTGCAAAGCAAGAACCTGTTGCTGCCGGGTATGGAATCACTGGAGCTGGAAGAATTACAGGGCGTAAGCGGGTTGAAGGCGCTAAGGGTGAGTATTAACCTGGAGGGATAACCAACATGTCAGGTTGGTTGTAAAATAGAGATATCAGGAAAATGAAGTAAGAAGTAGGAAGTAAGAGATAAGAAATCCGCGAACTTCGTACTTCCTACTTCCTACTTCCTACTTCCTACTTCATATAACTACGACCTCAAAGATCAAATGTCTAAACTATTGCCTGATAAACGCCACCGTATTCGGACTGATCCCCGGCGTTACCTTAAACGAAAATTTCTTCTTACCGTTCTTGTCAAAACAAAAAACTTCGCCGGAAGAATTATAATCTTTGGCATCTGTTATATAAACATCACCAGAGTTAGCATCGATATTTAATCCATATGGCGTGGTCACCCTGGTGCCATCGGTTATGAAGTTGCTGCTTTTCTGTGAAAAATCAGTGGTGCTTAAAACCCGTACATAAGGCACACCCAAATAACCACCGTTAGCATACAGTTGCCCATTAAAATAACGAAGATTACCAACGGCTGTATCTGCAGATTTTACAACGCTGTTGGTAGCAGTGCTTACTTTAACCAGTTTAGGCTTAATGGAAACATAATCACCGGTGCAACCTACATAAATATTACCGGCATTATCAGCCACCACACTGAAGGGGTTTACACCTACTACTATTTTTTGCAGCTCAGTGAATGTACTGAGGCTCACTACAGAAATGGTAGAATCGAATATCGGGTTAAATCCTCCTGAATTGGCTACATATAATTTGTCGCCGCTGATGGCCATTTGTTCAGGATTGGCGCCCACCATAATATTTTTCTCAATGGCCAGACTGGTAGTATCAATCACTGCCACCGTACCATCATAAGCAGATACCAGTACTTTATCTTTATAAGCTACGGCATACCGGGGTAAGCGGTAAACACTACCGTTCTTGAATGGGATATTCTTCAGCGCTGTTGCCGTCATTACATCAATCACCTCCACATAGCTCGATCCGTTCATAACAATATATGCTTTGCTGCCATATATAAGCAGGTCATTACCGGTATCACCCAAACCGCTTCCGTTTACATTGGCAAAATAGTCAGTAGTAGCAACACCCGTATTGAAATTGTAATAAGTAAGGGTTGTATTATTGTTGTTGAATTTTCCTTCACTGAGCACATACACACCGGTAGCAACTGGCGGGGTGTCTGTATTAATGTCATCCTTTTTACAGGAGACCATACCTGCCACCAAAGCTACCAGAGGTAAAACGAACCTGATCTGTTTCATTGTAGTTGATTATAAATTGTTAAGTTGTAAACCAAGTTTAAACGAACGGCCCGGCATTGGAAAATACCGCACTATATCATACTGCCTGTTCAGCACATTATCTACCGCCGCCCGTATTTGTACACAAAAAGTCTTCATGGGTTTTGTCCACGCTACAAAAGCATCCTGTGTGCCCCAACCATCCAGTTGGTTATAAGGATTGTTCTCGCCTAATGTATACCGTGTTGAGGAAAACACCAGGCTATACCCCCCACTCCATTCGCGGTATTGCAGGCTAACCAGCCCCGAGCCGGAATGGCGCGGCGTATAAGGAATATCGTTCTTATAAGTGGCCGATGTTTTATCGGTAACATCAAGGGCCTGCTGCCAGGTATAGGCCATGCGGGTGAACCAGGTAACCGCACCGGTTAGTTGTCCGGCGCCTTCTACATTTACATCGATGCCTTTAATATCTACTTTTCCCAGGTTTAACATCGTCCAGGAAAAGAGATTTTTATTGGGAACCGCAATGATCTTGTCATTTACCCGGTTGTAATATCCATCTGCACTGATCGTGAATTGCTTCAGCACTTTATTGATTGACTTCGAAAATACCAGTCCGGCATTATACTGGCGCGCATATTCAGGCCGCAGATCGGGATTTCCGATCCAGTTATAATACAGGTCATTGAAAGTGGGCATGCGAAAGATGTGTTTGTAAAACAACCGCACCATGAATGGACTGCTCTCTCCCAACTTCAAATTACCTGCAATGGATGGCGTTAGTTTGTTGATGGTGGCAGCGGCTTTTCCACTCCCGGTTTTATCATTCACTGTTGATAATAACAGGGAACCGTTCAATTGCCACAAGCCGCCATTGTAATGTGCCGCTACATTGTTCCAGAAATAGCGGCGGGTTGGTGTGGCGAAATTGGTGAGGTTAGCGGTAAGCTGCGAATACGCTGCGTCTGAGGCAGCAGCCAATGTTAACCGTTCCCCAATGGTATGATCGATGGCCGCAGCAAAATAATATTCCTGTTGCGTATACCGGTTATCGAGCCCGCCCTGGTTATTCAAAAAATCAGGATCGGTATAGCGGGTATAGTTGCGGCTGTATTTGCCAGAGATCAACAATCCGGTATTGCGACCAAGCGACTTGCGGTAACGGCTTTGAAAATAGGTATCTGTATTCCAGAGATGTTCTACCGATCGCTCATTGAAGAAAACAATAGCGCCCGGCAATCCGCGGCTGCTGTGATAACCGGTAAACTTCACCTGCAAAATTGAACTATCGTTGAATTGTTTTACGCCGTTGAGCTCACCCTGAAACGATTTCATATCGGCATTCTGCCGTTTTGTATCTTCTGAATAAGCGCCATTGCTTATATGGAACGGGTAATCGCCTTTTGAGAACACAGCCTCGGAGCTAAGGCCGATCATCGCCTGCTTTGGCAATTTTAATTGCAGGCTGCCGAAGGGTTGCCATAAACCAAACGATCCTGCTTTTAAACCGGCCTGCCATTGGTGAGCGGGCAACAGCAGCGCATTCATCGAAGGCGTATTGATCGACAATACCGCCGCATAACTGTATGCCCGCGCCGGTTGCAACAGCGTGGCCGGGCTGCCCTGTTGCAGATCGATCGATTGTACAAAAGTGGTGGAATACCGGCTGAGGTCAACCTGTCCGCTCTGTACGTCAGACACCGGAATACCATCGTATAAAATGCCGGTATGCGCTGCGCCCAAACTTCTAACCGAAACAGTTTTCAAGCCACCCACCCCACCATAATCCTTTACCAGCACGCCGCTGAAATAGCGCGCTGCATCGCCCACCGAAGGGGCGTTCAATTGCTGCAGCGTTTCGCTGGTAAGCGATTGCAACGGCGTCACCGCGGTGAAGGTGCTTTTCTTTTTCAGCCCCGAAACCGTCACTTTTTTTAAAGTAGACACACTGTCGCCCGACTGCGCCCGGCATAATGATACAGGCAACAATACGAGCCACCAGCATAGCCGTATGTGTAAGGTGTTCATTCGTTATTTTATCAACCCGTTAATACATAAAACGTCAATAGGATACAGGTTGAAGCAACAGGACCCCGTAAAACGAATGGGAAAAAAAGTAAAAACAAAAGGAGAATTTGCGCCTGCAAAACATCGATTGTTCTCACCAGCTTTTTTCCACGAAAGCCGCGAATTCGTTGTTATGGCAGGTCTTCTGGCTCAGGGCCCAGCTTATTTGCCTTCCCGTTTCCGGTACAATTGGAACAGTGGCATTGTAGAATAAGCTGTTTCACTTACGTGAAGCCTTTTACAGCTGCGGGACAGCCCCGGACTTTCACCGGGTTCCCTTTTAACCCCGGCGCAATGCCGGGGACCAATAACGGGCGCAAGGTAAACAAAAAGTTGTAATATTTGAACGAAACGCTACAACGGACAATTCTCATGATAATTCACCAGCTCAATGGGCGCGCGTTCTATTTCGAAGCCCTCATAGCGAAGTAATATTTCATCGAGCACATTGTTTATTTCATCGGGGCTGGTGAGGGTCACCAAGCGTGAGCGGTAATCTTTAATGCCCGGTAAGCCTTTGAGGTATTGAAAATATTGCTTGCGCATACTATACACGCCGGCGACGGGGCCTTTCCATTGCAATGATTTACGCAGTTGTTCTTTACACACCGTAATGCGTTCGCGCACCGTGGGTGGCGCACCCATTTCACCGGTTTGCAAATAATGCCTGATCTCGCGGAAGATCCAGGGATACCCGATCGCAGCGCGGCCTATCATGATGCCATCGACGCCATACCGGTTTTTATATTCCAGCGCTTTTTGCGCACTGTTGATATCACCATTACCAAAAACGGGTATATGTATCCGTGGGTTGTTCTTTACTTTGGCAATAAGGCTCCAGTCGGCCTCGCCTTTGTATAACTGGCAGCGGGTGCGGCCATGAATGGTCAAAGCTTTTATGCCCACATCCTGCAGGCGTTCGGCCACCTCTTCAATATTTTTGGAAGCATCATCCCAACCGAGGCGGGTTTTTACGGTCACCGGTAAACTGGTGCTCTTTACGCAGGCTTCGGTAAGCCGTACCATTAAGGGTACATCGCGCAATACGCCAGAACCGGCGCCTTGCGCCACAATGCCTTTTACCGGGCAACCGAAATTAATGTCGAGCAGCTCGGGCTGTGTCACATCTACAATTTTAGCAGCCAGGGCCAGCCGCGCTTCATCGCCGCCAAACAGTTGAATACCGGTAGGCCGTTCTTCTTCAAAAATATCCAGCTTTCGGCGGCACCGGATGGCATCGCGGATCAGGCCTTCACTCGAAATGAATTCCGTAAATACCAGGTCGGCCCCGTTGGCTTTGCAAACCACCCGGAAAGGCGGGTCGCTCACATCTTCCATGGGAGCCAGTAACAACGGAAAATCAGGGAGTTGTATGTTTCCTATTTGCACCATTCGACTGCAAAATTGCAGTAAAAAGGCGGGGCGGCAAAACCTTCGGCCTCATTTCTATATTTTGTAATAAATGATTATAATTACCGACCTATTCAAACAAACCCCTGGCCATGCGAAAACTATTCCCCACCGCAATCACGCTCTGTGTATTGCTTTTTTCCTGTACCAATCATAAAAAAACCGCTATTAAAACAACGCCGGCATTCAAACAAACGGCGCTCGATTCAGTGTATATGGCTATACGGCCGGCCATTCAAACGTTCACTATCAACAACAGTAAAGGAACCCGCATAAAGGCCGCCAACGGAACAGAAGTGCTTGTACCGGCTGATTGCTTCGTTACTGCCGATGGCGATAAAGTAGAGAATGTACAGCTCGAAATAGTGGAAGCATTTTCACTGCCCCAATTTGTTACCTCGGGATTAGCTACCATTTCTGATGGAAAACTATTGATCTCAAATGGCATGCTATACATCAATGCAAAATCGGGTGAACAGAACCTGCAGTTAAAAGAAGGTACGGCCCTCACCGTTTCTATGCCTACGATGAAAAGTGCCAACGGGTTTCAACTGTTCACCGGAGATGGCGATAACTGGACGGTTGACAGTTCCGTGCAGGAAGACTATTATGAAATGCCGCTGCCGCTCGATCTGTTATATCCCGAAGGAAACAATTTTTTTTGGTATTGTATAAAAGATGGCTATCATGTGCTTGATAGTAACGTGGTAACGGTAACTAATAAGAAATACGAAAATACGGTCATAGCAACGGAGGCGTTCAGGAAGCGTTATTACGCCCTGATGTTTATGATGTTCCATACGAGCTATTTTGAAAACCCCGGCGATACCATTCCTGACAGCGACTGTAAAGACCAGAAATTCAATCTCGACATCTGGAAAGTATATTTTGAACACCCAAACCGCTCTTTCAAACAATCTGATTCCATCGCCGAAAAAATGTATGTTGACTATTTTAAAGCCAATAAAGAAAAAATAGCGGCCTATTGTGATGAGGCTAATAAGCGCGCACGAAGATATTATGATAACTATACGGATACGGATTATGTATTTGATTTCAGAAAAAAATCGCTGGAAGAAGATTATATGGAGCCGCTTTACTGGTTTCCTGCTCCCCGCAGGGAATTAAAGCTTATTGATGACCATGGGGTAAACCTGGAAGCAACCAATGCCTATGACCAGCTGGTGGCAAAGGGAGTAAATAAAAATGAGGCCAATGAGATCATGACCTACCATTTCAGGCGGCAGGATAAGATCAGAAAGCTGCAAAGCATTAAAGATTCCATTGTCAAACACAACAAAGTGATGAAGCAATATGAATCCGCCTTATTCACCATAAATAAACTCGGCTGGATCAATTGCGACAAGTTCTACGACGACCCCAATGCCGGCAAGGCGTATATAACTGTAACTACCCGAAAAAGCAAACCATTAAACAATGTTGATTATTCGCTGGTCATACCTTCGCTCAATGTACGGCTTTCGGCTTTCCAGGATAGCAGCGGCAACTATTCCTTCACCGATAAAGAAGGAATGTATACCAAACTGCCCATAGGCCGCGAAGCGGTGATTACCGGCATATCGCGGCAGCACGATTCTGTGTTTTATGCCAGTGAGAGAATAAAGATCTCCGATGGACTGAATATAAACCTGCCCATGAACTATATCAAAACAAACAGTTTGAAAGATTCGCTGCAGCTGGCATTGAAAAATTAACCAATTGTATCTCCATGACCGATCTCATCACTTACCAGTACGCTTTTCCATCGGCATTGAACCCGGCCGGTGATCAGGAAGAACTTTTTCTGGCCAAATACAGTGAAATAGAAAAGAATGATAACCCCTGTTATTTCTGGGGAAAGCTCACCGACCCGTTTATAACAGCCCGGTGTTTGATCACCCTTTCCAATGTGGTGAAGTCGAGCTTTAATTTATCACCCGCAGAACTGGCCCAGTTAAAAGATCCTATTGTTACCACCGGCAATGGCCTCATCCGGTTCGAAGGCTTTTCGCATTGCGCCGGCGTATATGCCCGCGTTGACGTGTTACCCGATGGCCACGATGGTGAATTCCCGGCAAACGGCACCACCAATATAGATTTCAATCAACCCATGATCACCGCCTTAAGCCGCATCAGCCGTAACGAAAACGTGGTGCTCTCGGTTGGCCGCAGGGAACTGAGCCTTTCTCATAACAATGAAAAGATCGTTGAAAAAAAAGTTCCGTTGCCGGCAAAATGGATAAAAGGTTTATCAACCGTACAATTTTTTATGGCCGCCTCGGAGAAGGCATTTTCTTTCAACCGCACCGAAGCGTTGCAACTTTTTCAGTCGGTACCAGCCGGAAAAACAAAAACCGATTATTACCTCATCTTGCGGGGCAATAAACCCGTTTTTTCGCCCGTACAATCTGCCAGTGGTATTTGCATTGGCGGACTGCACCGGTTGAAATTGTTGGAACCGTTAATCCCTTATATCGACAGGCTGCAGGTATTTCCTCATAACCAGCAGCAATCCACCACCTGGCAGTTATATTTTGGAAAACTGCGATTCAGCTTTTCGCTTTCCCGCGATGCCTGGCGGGGTTTCTCCGGTGAAGGGGCAGCCCTGGAATCGTTGATCGAAGCCGTTCCCGACGCATGGATCGATGCCGTTGACAAATATGCCTACGCCAACCAAACATTCAATGCGGCCCTGCTGGCAGTGAACGAAGGGGTGGCATTGCAGCAGATCGATCAAATCGCCGGCCGTTTATCGGCCATGGGCTTATTGGGGTACGATGTGGCGGAGAACCAGTTCTTCTACCGGCGTTTGCCTTTTAAATTAAGCCGCATCCTCAGCCTCAACCCCAGAATGAAAGAGGCCGAAAAACTGCTGGCCGAAAATAAGGTAACCATTGTTGCGCATAGTGGTGATCGTACAGAAGCCAAAGTAGCCGGCACCGGTGTTGACCATTTTGTTATAATCGACGGGGAACAGGAACGTTGTACCTGCACCTGGTTCAGCAGGCACCAGGGCGAAAGAGGTCCCTGCAAACATGTACTGGCCGTAAAAAGGAAACTGACCAATTAATACAACCCGTAATGAACGTAATAGAAAGGTTCAAAGAAATTATTGCCAAAGAACTGGAAGCGGAGTTACTGCCATTCCTGAAAGCCTTATCGCCCGATGAAAAGAAACAACTGACGCCTTTAATAAAGACCTGGTCGCAGGAATACCGGGCTTACCGAACTGGATTCGAACAGGAAGATGAAACAGCCAGAACCCGTTTGCAACAGGAGATGGTGCAGCAATGTGCCTTTGTTTGCCTTAACCGCGCCGATTATGAAAGATCAGTTTTTCATGGCTGGTTCCTGCAACAACCTGTCTTCAAAGAGATCATTGAATGGTATGTTCCTCATTGGCTCAGTGATTATGTTAACGGAACAATAGATCATGAATTCATCAGATGGGAATACAACTGGTTAATGGATGCAGTTGAAATAGGGATCCTGCAACCATCAAAGGAAATTGTGACAAAAAGTATTCCTGCCATCATCTTTGAATACGACACCAAGGCCCGGCATTATGTTTGCAAACCGGAAAACCTGTTGAAAAGACCAATCACCTTACTGGAACATATCTGGTATTTGTTCCAGTATGAATCAAACCTGCATAACTGCGACCGGTTTTTCCGGTTTGATGAGATCCCCGAAAAAGGGAGATCAAGATGGCAGTCGGTGTTCCTGCAATTAGCGGCCGAAGGAACAATCGACCGGCAACGCCTGCTGAAAGAATCGTTGCTGGCTTCCAATAAAAATTTCAACAAGGTACTGTCGGGCTGGTTCATCCAGTTGTTCACCGATTGTAAACCAACTACCGTTGAATTAATAGCGCTGCAAAAAGAATTGATCAGCGTGCTCAACGCCCCGCATAGCAAATCTGTAAACGCGGCACTGAACGCCATCAAAAACATTCAACCCGAAGCTGCCTTTAACAGCCAGCCATTGCTCGATGCAGCGCCTGCCTTGCTGGCTTCCGATACCAAGGCTATTGTTCAAACCACTTTAAGTATTCTTGAAAGTATCAGCCGGCAACAGCCGCAACATGCCACCAATATTGGCCTGCTTGCCTGCCATGCATTCATTCACCCCGATGATGGGCTGCAGCAAAAAGCAGCCAAACTGATCACAGCGGTCATAAAGCCGGGCGACGCCTCCCTGCCCGAAGCGCTGGAACCTTATAAAACAACGCTGCTCACATCGGCCCGCAAGCTACTGACCGGTTATATGGAGTCATCCCCTTCAGCCACTCAATCAGCCTCCGCCATATACGCAGAAAACGAAACGCCTGCCAATAAAGAATTAGTTCCCATTAAAGCTATTGCCTCCATTGACGAACTGATCTTTCTGGCCAGCCAGGCATTTGAAAATAACCAACCCTGGCATATAGCCGTTTTCCCGGCAGCACTGGTTCAATGGCAACAAAAAATACAACCGGCCGACTGGCAAAAATTTGAACCGGCCCTGCAGCGGGCACTTAAAACCAAACCGGCCACCTTTACCGCCAGGCAGGGCGACCTCGATTACCTGCTGGCGCTTTTTTTCATACAGGCATGTGCGCATTGGGTGAGCCTGTATCCGCAGCAAACAAAGGCATTGCGCAAACAGCTTGAAAAATTTCCCCCAGCAGCCCCGTCCTCAACAGCGACTTATACGCCCTCTTCTTTCCACGCACAAATAGAAACCCATTATGTATTGAACCCCTGTGGCCCTTATCAGCACCTGCTCGATTGTGCCTTGCAAAAGCTGCAACAACCCGATCCATTGCCCCTGCTTTCTACCCCT
This sequence comes from Niastella vici, assembly GCF_002077945.1. Taxonomy (GTDB): domain Bacteria; phylum Bacteroidota; class Bacteroidia; order Chitinophagales; family Chitinophagaceae; genus Niastella; species Niastella vici. The sequence goes on along the minus strand of NZ_LVYD01000049.1, from coordinate 40,349 downwards.
ACACATGAACCGGGCTTTATAGACGCCCTTACCTTAACCGAAAGGTTGGTGCAGTATGAAGAAAGCAATACCCCGCCGCACGATATGGACCTGCAGGTAGCCATCAGCCGTTGTTATTTGCATAATACCGGGCCGGCAATTGACCTGGCTGAGAAAAAGCTGGGCGGCGAGTATCGCAATCTGTTATTATTCCTTTTTGATAAACATCCGGAGCCCCAGCCCCCTTTTCAATGGCGATCGGCCTGGATGATAGCCTCGCTAACCAAAAAGCAAAAACGCACCTATAAGGCATTTGGATCATTCCCCTGGTATAAACAACCCTTTTCGTACTACTCAGGGCAACACCAGTGGGAATCGGTAAGTGAAGCGTTCGAAGAGAAAGACCTTGATCGCAAAAAGATGGAAGTGCGAACCGTTACCCGGTACCGCACATCGATGCGGGTGATAGAACATCCCAACACGATAAAGGCAGATAACGCCAGCTTAACCAATCAGCCACTGATCATTGGCGATTACCTGCGATTTAAAAAATATGTCTCCATTAGTCACAACGACTTTCACCGCATCCTGTTGCTTACGCCCAACAACCCCGATCCCCTGCTGGCCGATACGCTGAACACCTGCCTCACCTGGCCGCAGTTTTGGGAGGAGGAAGATAGAAAGGGGGCGACGGCCGCCGTACAGGCATTGCATTCCACCATGGAAGGATTTGGCAATATGGCGCATGTATTTGTTGCTACCTGTATGCTTAGTGCCGATAAAACCATTGCCAACCTCGCAGCCGAGATCTGGATAGCTGGCGTTAACAATAATACGATCAGTTCGGCTGCCATTGGCGAAGCGCTCGGCATTCATGAAAAAGTGGAGTTTGCGCCCATCAAACGGTTCACCGACCTGGTTATGCAGCGGCTCATCCGCCTCTCTCCCAGGCACAACCGGGAATTGCAACTGGTGATTGAACAGGTTTTGAAACAATTGCCCGGTGAACCTATTACCAATGTAAAAAAACTGCTCGAGGTCTACCTGGAGCTGCTTGCCTTGAACAATAGCCAGGTGAACGACCCATCGGTCATTGATAAATTAAACAGCTGGAAGGGTACAAAAACCATTCAGAAGATTGCCGCAACGTTATTGGCCAGCAACTGACGGCCCCGTTTGTGTCCGCCCCAACCGTACACTATTGTAACATATCCGAACAGTTCCCCCATAACGGTACCCACCCGCTGTGGTTGATTACTAATTCCTTATAAATATGGCATTCTGCTGGCTGTAATTGCCGGGAGCTATAGCATATGTTAAAAAATTATTTCATTGTTGCAGTCCGGCACCTCACCCGGCACAAACTGTTTTCTACCATCAATATCCTTTGCCTCGGCGTGGGCATTGCCTTTACCATGCTTATTGGCAATTATGTGATCCAGGAAAAGAAGGTGAACCTGTTCCTGCGGCATGCAGAGAACCAGTACCTCATCAAGAGTAAATGGAAAGTGGCCAACATGGGTATCGACATTACCACCATCGCTCCCCTGGCCAAAGCCCTGAAAGAAAATTACCCGGCGCTGGTTGAAAATTATTACCGCTTCAACCCGTTTACCATTGTGGCATCGGCCGGTGAAAAACATTTTAAAGCAAACGTATCTATTTGCGATACCAGCCTGGTCTCCATGTATGGATTTAAATTGCTGCAGGGCGATCCACAACATGCATTCACGAATAACAGCTCTGCAATCATCTCGCGCAACTTCGCCCTGAAATTATTCGGCACTACTAACGCCATTAATAAAACGATCACGGTTACAGGAACCGCTAACAAACAGGATTTCATTGTTTCGGCCGTGCTGGAAACAATGCCGTATAATACCGTCAATCAAATTGTAGATAAGGACGGGTATGATGTGTTTGTACCCTTTGAAAGGAACCGGATGTTTTTGGCCGGAAATAACTATTTTGACGACTGGAATAACTTCTACATCGTAGGCATGATCGAGTTAAAGCCAGGCGTTTCACCGCGCGATATGGCCGCGCCGGTAAACCAGTTATTGAACACCCGGTTGCCTGCTAATTTGAAGGGCCTGCTACAGGTTGAATTGGTGAACCTGAACGACTATTACCTGAAAGACCATAATGGCGGCGCCGCGCAACAAATGACCACCACCCTGTTGCTGGTAGCGGGGTTCATCATTTTGATGGCCATTATCAATTTTGTGAACATCAGTATTGGCACCTCCACCTACCGGTTAAAGGAAATTGGCTTACGAAAAGTCTTCGGCAGCGCCCGCCGGCAACTTATTATACAATATCTAGTTGAATCCATTCTGCTCACTTGTATTGCCACCATACTATCCTTATTCATTTATGAAGGCATACGGCCTTTCTTTAACCAGTTATTGAACACGCATATTGAACCCGTTTGGCAATTCAGTAAAACCCAGGCGGGCTGGTTGTTATTATTCGTAACCGGGCTTGGGCTCATGGCCGGCCTGTACCCTGCCCTTGTCCTCGCTTCCGCCAACATCATACATGCAGTTAAAGGAAAGATAGATATGGCGAGGGGTGGTCTCCTCTTACGAAAAACACTCTTAGTGGTTCAATTCACCCTGGCCGTTTTTGTTTTTATCAGCGCCCTTACGGTCTCCAAACAGGTTACCTATTTCTTCAATAAAGACCTTGGTTATAATAAGGAACAATTACTGGTAATAACCGCCTTTCCCAAACAATGGGATTCCGCTGGTGTACTAAAAATGGAAGCCATCCGGGATGGACTGCTACAATCGGGTGTGGTGAAAAGCGCTTCCATGGCCTTTGAAGTACCCGACAGGGTACCACCCGTCACTACCGACCTGTTTCCCCAGGGCGGTGATAAAAAGCCAATCGTTGTGCCTACCATTGCGGCCGATCAATATTACGCTGCCACCTACGGGTTAACCATAAAGGAAGGCGCCTTCCTGCAAAATAACCCCGGCACCCCCACGCAGTGCGAAATGGTGTTGAATGAGACCGCCGTAAAAGCCTTGCGATTGACGGCGCCGGTAGGTTCCATTGTAAGGATGCCCAATGGATTTAATTGTAAAGTGGTGGGTGTTGTAAAAGATTTCAATGTTACTTCCCTGCAGCAGGCGATCGGTCCGCTGGCATTTGTGCCCACCCGGGTTACCCGCAGTTACCGCTACCTCACCGTTAAACTGAATACGGCTGATCTTGGAAACGCCATCAATACGGTGAAAAAGAAGTGGCGCGAATTATCGCCCAACTCGCCCTTTGAATACACCTTCATGGACGACCGCTTTCAATCGTTGTTTGAAGCGGAACTGCAATTAAAGAAAGCTACCCGGCTGGCTACCGCCCTCAACCTGTTTATCGTGTTCATGGGTTTGTTTGGCGTAGTGGCGTTTACCCTGGCCCGCCGCACGCGGGAGATCGCGGTGCGAAAAGTATTAGGCGCCGGTGTAAAAAATATAATCGGCTTGTTTTTCCGCGATTATGCGCCCCTGATCGTTATTGCCAACTTCATCGCCTGGCCCCTGGCATATATGACCACCGATCACTGGCTGCAGCATTATGCTTATCGCATACAACAGGACCTTATTCCTTACATTACTGTTGCCATGGTCATTACTATTGCCACCTTTGTATTTATCAGTGTCCAGTGCTATAAAACAGCGGTGAGGAACCCGGTAAAGAGTTTGAGAACTGATTAAGCTCAGTTCTCTTTCAGGCATTTAACGGGATTAACCATCGAAGCTTTTATGGTTTGAAGGGCGATCGTTAACCAGGCAATAGTCAGTGTTACCAGCATTGCAGCAATAAAATAGGTTGGCGTTAGCGCTATCCTGTAAGCGAAATCATTTAACCACGAAGCAGCGAGCAAATAACTAATGGGCAGCCCCACCAGCAACGCCGCCAGTACGATCTTTGTAAAATCGGCCGATAGCAGGTAAACTATGCTGAACCGGCTTGCACCTACAATTTTCCGGATGCCTATTTCCTTTATCCGCTTCTCCGCAGTAAAAGCAGCCAGCCCAAACAATCCCAAACAGGAAATGATAATGGCCAGTGCGGTAAAATATTTCGACAGTTTTGCGATCAGCATCTCGAAGGCATATTGCTGCTGATACTCTTCATCCAGAAATTTATAATCGGGTATTGAACCCGGGTTGAATTGTTTATAAAATTTGCTGATGGCGCCAATAGTCCCGCTCCTATTATTTTTATGAAGTTTAACCATCACCAGTAAGGTATTCTCGGGCTCCAGTTTGAAAATAAAAGGCTTTATGGCAGCGTGCATGGAATTAAAATGAAAATTCCGGGCAACGCCTATGATCTGCTTTTCTTTTCCCCATACTTTGATCTTTTTACCAATGGGCGCTGTAAGTCCCATGGCTTCCACGGCCGCTTCATTTACAACAACGGCTGAAGAATCGCCAAAATTTCGGGAGAATGTGCGGCCTGCAGCCATTTCAATACCCAATGTTTCCAACAGTTCATAATTTACTGCGCTTTGCTCAAAACGGATCTTATCATCTGCGTTTTTGTCGTCCCAGGTAACACCACCACGTGGTTCACCGGCAGGCATCACGATCGTATTCGTAATACTGGAAGCCTGTACCACACCGGGAATACTTTTTAATGCAGCGAGGAACCGGTCGCGTTGCTCCGCTGCTTTGCCCTGCATTTCAAAATATACTACGTTGTCTTTATCATACCCCGGCTTTTTAGACTGAATTAGTTGTACCTGGTTATAAACGACCATAATGGTGACGATAAAAATTACGGCTACAGAGAACTGAAAGAACACCAGTCCCCTGCGAACCCATCCGTCACGTACAGAGCCTTTAAAACTTCCTTTGAGCGTAAGAACCGGTTTTAACCGGGAAAGATAAATAGCAGGATATATTCCGGCAATAATCCCTGTAATAAGGGCCACCCCGATTACTGAGGCAATCAGCCAGCCGTCAAAACCTGCACCCAGCTGTTTACCGGTTAATGCATTAAAGGAAGGTAATACTATAACAACAAGCACCACGGCAATGATAAGGGCCATAAAACTTAATAAAACCGATTCGCCCAGGAACTGCCTGATCAGCATGCCACGCTCAACACCTAATACCTTTTTTACACCGATCTCTTTTAACCGCTCTGCGGCCTTGGCCGTTGACAGGTTCATGAAATTGATACAGGCAATGAGCAGGATACAAAAAGCAATGATCACAAACAATTGTACATATTGAATACGCCCGCCGGTTTGTACGCCATTTTCATAGTTGTTATACAGATAGGCATCCCCATAGTTTGCCAGGAATAAAGTGGCGGTTGATTGGGAGAACTTACTTTTTATAAAACCGGCTATTTTCTTATTGAACGCATTTACAGATGTGCCTTCACGAAGAACAAGAGGTTTATTAAAAGGGCCGCCGTTTATAGTGGCTTCACCAGTATTCCCGTTCATTTCTTTAAGGATAGCCGTCCATTCATCAAATGGTAGCAAAAAATCGAACTGTGTAGAAGAGTGGCGTGGAAAATCCTCATACACACCGGTAACAACCGCTTCCCGCGATAGGGAGTACCATTTCCATTGTATAACCTTACCCACAACCTGGTCAGTGCTGTTGAATAATTTCCGGGCCAACCCGGCAGAGATAACAATTGAACGTTTATCAGCGAGCACCTGGTCATTATTACCCTGCAGCAGTTTATAAGAAAAAGCATTAAAATAATCTTTACCTACAAAATTGCCGGCGCCTTTTACGACATTGTCTTTTTCTGCGCCGGATAAACTAAATGAGCGGAACCAGGCAGCCGGTGTTGTGGTAACCACATATTGCACTTCAGGGAAGCTGCTCTTTAATGCTTCGCCCAGTATGCCACTGCCGGCTTCCCCGGTAGTGAGGCGATCATTCTGCCGTTCATTCACCATTACTTTATATAACTGTTTCCCATGAAATTTATCAATTGTGCATTCATCATAGATCCATAAACAGATCAGGATGCTACACGCCAAACCGGTCGACAGTCCGAACAGGTTTATGAAAACCGTGGACTTATGTTTTTTAAAATTGATATAGAAGATGCGTAATTGATGCCTGAACATGACCAGCAGTTTTAAGAAAGGTTAAATTGGATCGCATTAATATAATAAGATGAATGATCTTTTATTTTCCATAAATTGAATTGTTCCCAATTTCGAACAGCCAATTCCGGTATTTTTGCGCTCTTAATTGAAGCACAAAAAAACTGGACAACCATGGAATACACCCAACTCGGCAGTACCGGCCTTATTGTATCTAAACTGGCCTTTGGCGCCATGACCTTCGGCGACGATCCCTCCATTAAAGCAGTGTATAAAGTTGATCAGCAACTGGCACAGGACATGGTGAACCGTTCGCTGGATGCAGGTATCAACTTTTTTGACACCGCTGATGGCTATGCAAACGGTCAATCAGAAACCATGCTGGGCAAATTGCTGGCCCCGCACCGGAACGATGTCATCATCTCCACCAAAGTGGGTTTCAGAACCGGTAACCCCGTTACCCAGGCCGGTTTATCAAAACGGCATATTTTATTCTCCTGCGAACAAAGCCTGAAACGGCTTGGCACAGACTATATCGATCTTTACATTTTACACAAGGAAGATCCCTTTACGCCACTCGAAGAATCCCTCGAAGCGCTCAACAGCCTCGTAACAGCAGGTAAAGTAAGATACGTGGGATACTCCAACTGGAGCGCCTGGCGCTCGGCCCTGGCGTATCAAATGCAAAAAGACAATGGCTGGGCTACCTTCTGTAATGGCCAGATGAACTATTCACTGGTTGGCCGCGATGTTGAACACGACATTGTTCCCTTTATGCAACATGCCGGCATTGGCATGACCGTTTGGAGCCCGCTCGCAAGCGGTTTCCTGAGTGGTAAATATACCCGCGAAAGCCTGAAAGACCCCAACAACCGCCTCTCCGGTTTCGACCTCCTGCCTTTTGATAAAGAGTTTGGATTTAAAGTAGTGGAGGTGTTGAAAAATATAGCCGCTGAACACAACGCTTCTGTTGCCCAGATCGCGTTGGCCTGGCTGCTCAGCAAACCGGTGGTGGCCAGCATCATCGTTGGCGCCAGCAAAATGCACCAGCTGGAAGATAACCTGAAATCGGTTTCCATCAAATTGAGCGCGGCACAATTGCAACAGTTGGAGGCCATCACAAAACCCACTAATTTATACCCGCAATGGTTCAATCAGCAACTGATCGATCCCAAACAACAGGAAATCTTAAGTAGCTTGCCCAATTAATTGTACTGGCCAATGAAGGAAACAACTACCGCGCTCCGCTCCTTAATGTTTGTAGGCACTGCCTCCGATGTTGGCAAAAGCATCATCACGGCAGGGTTTTGCAGAATATTAAAACAGGATGGCTACCACCCCGCCCCGTTCAAAGGACAAAACATGTCGCTGAACAGTTATGCCACGCCCGAAGGTTTTGAAATTGGCCGGGCGCAGGCGGTACAGGCGGAGGCGGCGGGTGTTCCCTGTCATACCGATATGAACCCGGTACTATTGAAACCCGTGAATGATAAAAGCTCCCAGGTTGTGTTGAATGGCAAGCCCGTTGGCACGCAAACGGCCTGGGAGTATTTTATGGCCAATGACCGCCAGGAATTGTTTGCCGAAGTAACGAAAGCATACGACCGCTTAGCCGCACGTTATGCGCCCATTGTACTGGAAGGCGCCGGCAGCATCTCTGAACTGAACCTCAAACAACGCGACATCACCAATATGCGCATGGCCATACACGCCAATGCCACCACTTATCTCATTGGCGATATCGACCGCGGCGGCATCTTTGCCAGCCTGTATGGCACCATGTCGTTATTGACGCCACCCGAGCGGGCCTGCATCAAAGGAATTATCATCAATAAATTCCGGGGCGACAGCCGCCTGTTCGAGGATGGCCGCAAAATGATCGAAGAATTATGTGGCGTACCTGTTATTGGCGTACTGCCTTATTTCAGGGATATCTTTATTGAAGAAGAAGATTCCGTGCAGCTTCAAAACAAACAACGTACCTCGGTAAAAGATAAAATAAATGTAGCCGTTATTCTACTCCACCGGCTGTCGAACTTTACCGATTTCGACCGGCTCGAAAAAGATCCCCGGGTGAACCTGTTCTACACCATTGACCCGGCAGAAATTGCCAACAGCGAGATCATTATTTTGCCCGGCAGCAAAAACACCATCGAAGACCTGATCGCGCTTAAAAACAATGGCGTGGCAGGGGCGGTAACTGCAGCGCATAAAAATGGGAAAACGGTCATTGGTATTTGTGGCGGTTACCAGATGATGGGCGAACTCATTGAAGACCCTTTTGAAGTAGAAAGTAAAACCGGTACCGTGACCGGTCTTGGCCTGCTCCCCCTGCATACGGTGCTGGGAAAAGAAAAAACAACCTTGCAACGGCACTTTACTTACCGGCAGTCTGCAGCTACCTGTACAGGTTATGAGATCCACATGGGACAAACAGCTGTTACCAGCGCAGGTCTTGAACCGGTGCTCACCTTTTCAGATGGCACCACCGATGGTTGTTACGGGAGTAAAACCTGCTGGGGCACCTATGTGCACGGCATTCTGGATAATGATGCGGTGATCAATGACCTGCTGGCGACGGATGACGCCACCACTTTTAATTACCGGCAATTCAAAGAAGAACAATACGATAAACTGGCCATGCTCATTCGCGAGCATGTTGATATGGACCAGGTATACCAAAACATGAAATCATAGCGTATGTTGCAGGGACATGGTGATGATGCTTACCGGTATCAACAAAAAATGCGGGCCAACTTCAGCACGAACGTGTGGTATGGCCGCGAGCCCGCCGGTTTGCAGGAACATATTTTTGCGCACTGGCCCGTCATCAATCAATATCCCGAAGTACAGGCCGAAAGCCTCGCCCGCAAAATAAGCCGGCATCATGGGCTCCAGGCTTCCCAACTGCTCATCACCAATGGCACTACCGAAAGCATTTATTTGATAGCACAGGCCTTTGGTAAAAGCCAAACCACCATTGCCATCCCCGCCTTTGCTGAATATGAAGACGCCTGCCGCCTGCACCATCACGAGGTTCACTTTGTACAGCAATGCGATGTACAGGCCGGACTGCAAACCGCCCCGGGCCTGTTCTTTATCTGCAATCCCAACAACCCTACCGGTCATGTGTTTACGCAGCTCGGTGAACTGATAACAACCAATCCACAAACCCTGTTTGTGATCGACGAGGCCTTTATTGAATTTACCCGCAACGTTCCCTCGTTGCTCACCCTGATCAATACCTGCGATAACCTCATCGTTATGCGTTCGCTTACCAAAGCGTTTTCCATCCCCGGTTTGCGGTTGGGGTATTTGGCGGCGAATGCCCAGATGATCTCAACCTTATTGCCATGCAAAATGCCCTGGTCGGTGAACGCCCTTGCCATAGAAGCGGGCCATTACATCTTTGATCATTATGCCAACGCTCCACTTCCTTTAACGGAGCTCTTCCGCGAAAAAGAACAACTGATACAACAATTGACGCAATTGTCATTTACGATCGATGACAGCCACACCCATTTCTTTCTGGCCAAAATGCCTTTCGGCACAGCCCGGCAGTTGAAAGCATACCTCATCGAAGCGCACGGTTTGCTGATCCGCGATGCCGCCAATTTCAGGGGCCTCACCGAACAGCATATCCGCCTGGCCACACTTACAAAAGACAACAATGAATTACTCACCCATGCCCTTACAGAATGGACCCAGCATTACTCCTGATACTGCCACTGTTAATAGGTTATGTCCTCGACCTGTTGCTGGGTGATCCCGAATGGCTTCCCCATCCCATCCGCCTGTTTGGCAATGCCATTTACAAAGGAGAAAAATGGTTGAACAGGGGCAGCAACCGGTTTTGGAAAGGAGCGCTGCTGGCGATCACCTTTTGCACAGCCGTATTTTTTTTCTTTCAGCTTTCGGCCCAATGGCTGTTAAGCTGGCATTGGGTCCCGTACCTGCTCTTCAGTACTGTATTCGTTTATTACGGACTGGCCAATAGATCGCTGATCGAAGAAGGCCAACAGGTATTTCAGGTGCTGGAAGAAAAAGGACTCGAAGCCGGCCGCAAACAACTCAGCCGCATTGTAGGCCGCGATACCAGCGCGCTTACGCCGCAACAGATACGCATAGCCGTGCTGGAAACTATGTCAGAGAATTTAAGTGATGGCGTGGTGGCGCCGCTGTTCTATTATGCTATTGCCGGCGTGCCCGGCATGATGACCTATAAAATGATCAACACCCTCGATTCCATGATCGGTTACCACAACGACCGCTATGAACTGTTTGGAAAGATGGCCGCCCGGCTCGATGATGTCGCTAACTTTATTCCGGCCCGCCTCACCGCCTTGTTAATGGCGCTGGTAAGCTGGAGCCGGCGCAGCCTTCAATTTATTTTCCGCTACGGCAACAAACACAAAAGCCCCAACTCCGGTTATCCCGAAGCGGCCCTGGCCGGCATCCTCGATACCCGTTTTGGCGGCCCCAATGTATACCATGGTAAACTGGTGGAAAAGCCATACATCGGCAAAAACGACAGAACCGTCCAGCATAAGGAGATCGAAATAGCCAGCCGCATCAATCACAAAGTTTGCGGGGTAACCATTCTGCTCGTTTGCGCCATCATTTATTTAACCCGTACATAAGCTACCATTGACTGCACCCAAAAAATACATCATCACGGGCGGCCCCGGCGCGGGCAAAACAAGTGTATTGCTGGCTTTAGAAAAGGCCGGTTATCCCTGTTCCCCCGAAGTGTCGCGCCGCCTCATCAGGGAAGAAGTGGCCAACGGTTCACAATGCCTGCCCTGGGCTGATCTTTCCTGTTTTGCCGGTAAAACGCTTGACCGTATGATAACGCAGTACAATCAAACGGCCGGCCATGCCCGCATCACTTTCTTCGACCGCGGCATACCCGATATCATTGCTTATCTGAAGGCCGCCGCCCTGCCTGTTCCTGATCGCTTTTACACCGCCCTGCAACAGCATCCCTATCAACCGACCGTCTTTATTTTACCACCCTGGAAACAGATCTATATAAACGATGCCGAGCGTTGGCAAACCTGGGAAGAAGCAGTTGCATTGCATACCTCCATCCGCGAAACCTACCGGGCATTGGGTTTTACGTTAATAGAAGTGCCGCCGGCCAGCGTTGAAAACAGGATGGAAAGCATCCTCGAAAACCTCCCGGAATTTAAAAAACAGCTGTAACCAAAATTATTATTACTTTCGCCGCCGAAGGTAGCAGCATTCGCTGCTTTAATAGGGAATCCGGTGTAAGTCCGGAACAGTCTCCGCTGCTGTAAGTTCTTTGGTGAATGGTGAAGGGTCAATGGTGAAAGAGCTGCTCAATTTTTGAGTTTCGCTATTAATTTCGAAATCCGCAAAGCCGGGTGCTATTGACCATTGACGATTGACCATTCACCGCTGTTGCAACTCCATACCACTGACCCGGCATCCGGGACGGGAAGGTCGCCAACAGGGAACAAGTCAGAAGACCTGCCTTACAATACCATTTACTCACCGCTTTCGGAAGAAAGGCAAAGAGCAAAAATGAAATACAACAGATCAATTCTCACAGGCAGAAAACCTGGTTTTGGGAAGCATGCCCTGGCACTTCGATCATTAAGCATTGGCAGCATCTTTATTTTGTTGGCAGCACTGGCAGCCTGTAAACAAACGGCAAAGCCGGCCGGCACCACAACATCCGACAAGCCCGTTGCGCCAAAAACCAACATACAATACTCCAAAGGATTTACGATCCAGTACTTCGAGCATTACAAGCTGCTGAACATCGTCAACCGCTTCAGCGACAAAACCGACACACTTCATTATATCCTGGTACAAAGAGGAACACCGGTTCCCACCCACCATCCCGGCGCTATGGTGGTACAAATACCTGTACAAAAAATGGTGGTCACCTCCTCCATGCACGTAGGCATGGCCGATTTTGCGGAAGCAGCCAATGTAATAGCCGCAGTGGCCGATGACAAATACATCAACTCGCCCCTCGTGCGCAAGAACCTGGCAGCCGGCAAAGTGGTGGCAGTAGGCAATGGCAGCAACATGAATAATGAGCTCATCATTTCCCTGAAACCCGACCTGGTAATGACCATGGGCAGTCCCGATGCGCCCTTCAACCGGTACCAGCCGCTCATTGGCGCAGGCATTCCGGTAATGATGAATGCCGAATGGCTCGAGACCGATCCACTCGGCCGCTCAGAATGGGTGAAGTTGATGGCCGCCCTGTTAAATAAAGAAGAACTGGTGAACCAGAAATTCGATACGCTGGTAAAAGAATACAACCGCATGAAAGCGTTGGCGACTGCCGTAAAAGAAAAACCGCAGGTAGTGATCGGCCTGCCCTTCAAAGGCCAGTGGTTTGTACCCGATGGCGACAGTTACCTCACGCAATTCCTGAAAGACGCCGGCGCCAGCTACCATTGGGCCGATGTCATCAGCAAAGGCAGCCTGGCGTTGAATTTTGAAACGGTGGCGCCCATTGCCCTGAAAGCCGACTTCTGGCTCAACATGGGCAATTTTCAAACAAAAGCAGAAATTGCCGCCGCCGATGAACGCTATACCCGGTTCAACCCCTATAAAAAAGGAACGCTGTACAATTGCAACAAACGAATGAACGATATTGGCGCCAATGATTACTGGGAATCGGGCGCCGTGAACCCACACCTCATCCTGGCCGACCTCATCGCTATTTTTCATCCCGACCTGTTACCCGGCCACCAACTGTATTATTATAAACAATTACAATAATGAACGTAGCAATTCATACTGCTACCGGCAAATATAACTGGACGGCCTCCATTGGTAAAATGACGGCATTGGCGTTGCTACTGCTGATCGTGTTCCTGATGGATGTGGCATTCGGCTCTGTATCGATCCCGCTTCGTAATGTGCTTGATATTATGCTGTCAGGCAAAGCCGAAAACCCGGCCTGGCTCTACATCATCAAAGAGATCAGGATCCCCAAAGCCATCACGGCCGTTATCGCCGGTTGTGCACTACCGGTAAGCGGTTTGCAAATGCAAACGCTTTTCCGCAATCCCCTGGCCAGCCCTTCCATCCTGGGCATCAGCGCCGGCGCGGGTTTGGGCGTGGCGCTGGTGATGTTGTCGGCCGGCAGCGTTACCACCATTTATGCCATCAGTGAGCTGGGCATCTCGGGCACCTGGTTGCTGTTGCTGGCAGGTTCCCTCGGCGCAGCGGCCATCATGTTGCTCATATTGGGCATCTCTGTACGTATACGCGATAATGTTATTATGCTGGTAGTAGGTGTTATGATCGGGAACATCACCCTTTCCATTATCAGCATCTGGCAATACTTCAGTTCGCCCGAACAGGTGAAAGATTATCTGATCTGGACCTTCGGCTCCCTCGGTGGCGTCACCGGCAGCCAGCTGTACCTGCTGGCGACTGTAGTAGCCGTAGGTTTATTGATCGCATTTGCTTCTTCCAAAGTACTTGATACATTATTACTGGGCGAACAGTATGCCCGCAGTATGGGTTTAACCATAAACAATGCCCGCCTGCTCATCATCGGCAGCACCAGTTTGCTCGCCGGCAGCGTTACCGCTTTTTGCGGCCCCATCAGCTTTATTGGCATAGCGGTGCCTCACCTCGCCCGCTCGCTGTTCAATACAAGCGACCACCGGGTGCTTACGCCTGCCTGTTGTTTAATGGGCACTTCGCTGATGCTCATCTGTGATATCGCCTCCCAATTACCCGGCAGTAACTCCGTATTGCCTATCAACGTCATTACCTCCCTGATAGGCTCACCCATAGTTATCTGGATCATCATGAGCCGGAATAATTTAAAAAATTCTTTCCGATGAATAGCACCGCCCCTTTATTAAAAGCAAGCCGGTTGCACATCGGGTACAACAAGGGTAAGAAAGAAGAAAAAGTCCTTGCCGGCCCACTGGAGCTCGCGATCCATGCCGGGCAATTGATCTGTTTACTGGGGCCTAACGGCGCTGGCAAAAGCACCCTCATTCGTACCCTGGCGGGTTTACAACCTGCCATCTCGGGCACGGTGGAAACCGGTGGTAAAAATATCAACCGGCTTCATCCGAAAGAAAGAGCCAAACGGCTCAGCATGGTGCTTACCGGCCGCGTGGAAGCCGGCAACCTGAACGCATATTCAGTGATTGCCCTGGGCCGCTTCCCCTATACCAACTGGTTAGGCGCTATGCAACCCGACGACCTCAAAATTGTACAATGGGCCATGCAAACCACCGATACCACTTCCTATGCCGATAGAAAAATGATCGAGCTAAGCGATGGCGAATCACAAAAAGTAATGCTGGCCCGGGCCCTGGTACAGGATACGCCGGTGATCATTCTCGATGAACCCACCGCCCACCTCGACCTGCCCAACCGCATTTCCCTGATGCGTTTGCTGCACCAGCTGGCAAAAGCAACCGGTAAAGGAATTTTATTATCGACCCACGACCTCGACCTGGCCCTGCAATCGGCCGATGAAGTATGGCTGCAGCGCAACGATGGCCAGTTCACCATTGGCGCGCCCGAAGACATCGTGTTGAACGGGACCTTTGAAGCCGCTTTTCACAAGGAAGGTTTTGCCTTCGACAAAAACAGCGGCACCTTTATCATTCATAACAATGTGGGAAAACCGATAAGATTGGAAGGCGAAGGCGCGGCCTTCTTCTGGACAAAAAGAGCCTTGCTGCGTGAAGGATTTGCCGTCACCGATGAGGCGGCAGCAGGCATTCAGATCATAGAAAGCGGGAATACCCTGCAATGGAAATACAACAATGAAACACATAACACCATTGCAGCATTGCTGGCCCAATTACGTACCCACTATGGCATTCACTAAATAATTCTCTAAAGGACCAAATTAAAATTACATGAAACATTTGTTACTGGCCGGCGCCACGCTGGCCACCACTACTGCTTTGTGCCAACACGTACAAACAGACACTGTTAAAACACAAACCCTGGGACAGGTGGTGATAACCGCCACCCGTACCGAAGTACTCAGCAATAAAACGCCGCAAAGCATCACGGTTATCAGCCGTAAAGACATCGAAAACACCGGCGCCACGGAATTTACCGATCTGCTCAAAAAAAATGCATCCGTAAATATTGTACAATACCCCGGCTTGCTGGCAGGTACAGGTATCCGTGGTTTCCGCCCGCAAACAGGCGGGTTGAACCAGCGTGTGTTGTTGTTGATCGATAGCCGCCCGGCCGGAACCGGCAATTTAGCCACCATCAACCCTTCTGATATTGAACGCATCGAAGTACTGAAAGGACCAGCTTCTGCCTTATACGGCTCGCAGGCAATGGGTGGCGTGGTGAATGTAATTACCCGCAAATCGGCAGGCGCTATCCGCAGCAGCGTATCGGCCGAATACGGTTCCTTCCAAACCTTCAAAGGAACCGTTACTACAGGTGGCAACATAACAGAGAAACTCGATTTCGATCTTTCCTTTACCAGCTTCGACCGCAACAAGAACATGAAGTTGGGCAATGGGAATGTGTTCCGGAAACTGTTGCATGCCGATACCTATACTGCCAATTACCTCGACAGCCCGGTGGTGATCGACGACAAACGTTCCGACGGATTACGGCGCGAATACACCCGCCTCAATTATAACACCGGCAGTGTACGCGTAGGCTACCAGTTAACCAGCAACTGGAAGTTGAATGCCAAAGCAGAACGCTTTGTAGCTAAAAATGTAGAATCGCCCAGCGATATCTTTTACGGCAATGCACAGCCCAGTACCAAAGACATAGAACGGTACAACGGCGAGTTCAGCATTACCGGCACGCTCGGCAAACAGGAAGTAAGTGTAAGAGCCTATGCAGCCAGTGAAAAGAATTTTAACAACACGCTGGTATCGGGTGGCAATCTTATTGTACCCTACCTCTCTTTTCAAAGCAAAGCCGAATGGACGGGCGTTCAATTGAAAGATGTAGTAAAGCTGGGCCATCATACCCTCATTGTTGGTATCGACCACAACCGGGCTACCACCACCTCACAATCGTACAACGCCAACCGCACGGAAAAAGCGCCATTTTCGCCCAATTACGACCTGGTGTTCAGCGCCGCCTATGTACAGGGACAACTGAGCTTTCTGCACGATAAACTGATCATCAATCCCGGTGTACGGTACGACATCATTACGTACGACGTAAAGAAAACACCCTTGCTCGATACGTATGCCCCCGGTAAGGAAAGCAATCCATTTTTCAGTCCAAGCCTCGCCGCGCAATACCAGTTGTTAAAAGACCTCACGATCCATGCCACGGTGGGCCGCGCCTATGTAACCCCCGATGCGTATAATGTAGCCGGTTATTCAGAAATTATTGCCGGTAACAAAGCCACGGTAACCCAGGGCAATCCCGATCTGAAGAATGAGAACAGTATCAGCTGGGATGGCGGCCTCCGGTATCAGCATCCATCAGGCTTAGCTATTGACCTCACTTATTTCTATACCGATGTAAAAGACCGCATCACCACGCAAAAGACCGTGCCCACCACACCCGATACCACGGCCAGCGGGTATGCCATCAGTTCCCGCACCACGTATATCAACGCCAACAAAGGCGAGATCCGCGG
Organism: Niastella vici; assembly: GCF_002077945.1. Lineage (GTDB taxonomy): Bacteria > Bacteroidota > Bacteroidia > Chitinophagales > Chitinophagaceae > Niastella > Niastella vici. The sequence continues at coordinate 23,682 of NZ_LVYD01000049.1, read as the reverse complement.
ACTGGAAGGCGAGCTCTCGTATGATTTTGGCGCGCTGCAAAATAAGCGGTATGCCTTACGGGCATTCATCAATGCCACCAAAATAGTCGAGGCACAGGAAATTACCATTGCCACCAACGGCGCCAAAACCGCCAAAGACATTTACAATATTGCCAACCTCACTGCCAGCTATGGCGTGGAATACAATAACAAAAAAGGAATTGCCCTGCACATAAACGGCCGTTATGTGGGCCACCGCAAGGACACCGATTTCAATGATGCCAAATCACCCGAGATCGTGTATCCTGAATTTATGGTGGTTGACGGGTATGCAGGGTATACTTTTGCCAAAAAGCATACGCTGGGGGTGTTTGTAAATAACATCACCGACGAAAACTATTACGAAAAGCGTGGGTTCAACCTGGCCGGCCGCAATGTCAATGTTCGTTATACCATCACTTTCTAAAATAATCACCATGAAGATCTACACAAAAAAAGGCGATAAAGGCACAACCGGCTTGTTCGGCGGAAAGCGCGTATCCAAGGATGATACCCGCGTTGAATGCTTTGGTACGCTCGATGAAGCCAATTCCACGATCGGACTGTTACGTGCCAAACTGGGCAATGAACACGAATGGCAATCGAATTTGCACCGCATCCAGAAAGACCTCATGGATATGATGTCGCACCTGGCGCGGCCATCCGACACCAAAAAGATAAACACCAATCCCATCCCCGTTGACGGCGCGGCTTTTTGTGAAGCCTGGATCGATGAACTGGAAAATGCCATGACCTCGCCTTCTGATTATTTTTTATTACCGGGTGGTAATGAGGTCTCGGCGCTTTGTCACGTAGTGCGCACCCAGATCCGCCGCGGCGAACGCAGGCTGGTAACGTTGATGAAAGAAGACGAAGTGCATGAAGCCATTGCGGCTTATGTAAACAGGCTCAGTGATCTTTTCTTCACGCTGGCCCGGGCCGAAATGGATAAGGCCGGGGTGGCTGAAGAGAAGTGGAAGTTGTTTTTGTATAAGCGGTTCAAGGATAAAGAACCAGATAATAAGCAAGAAAGCTAATGAAGTAAGAAGTAGGAAGTAAGAGGTAAGAAGAACCCGATATTCGAGACTCAAAACAAATAGCGAGGCCCGGCATTCAAACTCTTCTTACTTCCTACCTCCTATTTCGTTTTCCTATTCTCTCCAAACTTTCCATTATACCACTATCATACATTCCGATACCCATTAACCATCCCCCAACAAACGCGCTTTTCCCCAAAATCTGCACGAAAAAAGGCCAAATCAACACAGTTACAAACTCGGGGCGCAAAAGCTGGCATAAAGGAAAGTATTTATCTATTTTAGCGCCACGATCCCGATACCCTTACTAAAAACCATAGACGCCATGAGAATGTTTACACACCAATCGCGTACTTACTTGCCCGATATACTACTCCTTAATGGGAGAACTTACACGTAACAATTGCAACCATATAACAACCGATAAGCATTCACGGACAAAATGTATTTTTTCTGGTCTCCCCCTTTAGGGGGCCGGGGGTACTATTCCTATAATCCTGTATCTGTGTAAATGACCCTGATCCCTATGACGTTTAACACCCTGAAAAGGCTGACCCCAGTCCTTTGTATCACGCTGTTTGTTATGCCCCTGTTGAGCCGGGCGCAAAAGACCAAAGCCAGCGATTTTATTTATGTGGCCACCGATGGAAAAGGCAACGCCATGCGTTTGCGTTGGGCGCCTTCCTCGGCATTTTTGTGGCAACTGGGTAACCGGTATGGTTATACCATAACAAAGTATTCGGTCTCCAAAGACGGTACCCTGCCCGCCGGTTCCCCCAAACAGGAACTGATCTCCGCTGCACCGGTAAAACCCGCCCCCGCGGCCTTACTAAAAACCTTTGCCGAAAGAGATTCCATGATCGCCGTAATGGCATCACTCATCTACGACAGCACACCCGTGGCAGCCAGTGGCACCGGCAGTATTGCCGGCCGCAATTCCCAGTTGACCCAACGGTTTGGTTTTGCGCTGTTGATAGCCGACCTCGATTACGGGGCTGCACAGGCGGCGGGACTGGCCTTTACCGATAACCATGTTCAAAATGGCGAGCGTTACATTTATAAAATAACGATCAATATACCCGAAGCGCTGAAAAAAGAAGTGCCTTATATAGAAGGCGCGGTGTTCTGTGTGGGTGGCGAAGCACGGCGCATGCCCGGCATAGGCATGCCCGATCTGGAAATAAGCGACAATTACGCCACGCTCAAATGGAACATCGAACATTTGACCGGCTTTTACACCGCTTATGAAATTGAACGGTCAGGCGATGGCATACATTATTCACCCGCAACCGAATTACCATTTGTACAAATGTCGAAAGGTAAGACGCCTACCCTGGCCACGTTTACCGACTCGTTGTTTCAAACCAATACCGATTCCATTTATTACCGCGTACGGGGCATCAATGCGTTTGGCGACAAAAGCGCCTTTTCCCCCCGGGCGGCGCAGCGCAATTTCATTATCCCGGTGTACCGGCCGCATATCGACAGCGCTTACAATGTACCCGGCGCAAAGGTGCGCGTATGCTGGCGGCTGCCCGATAGCATTGCCCGCAAAACAGCAGGCCTGCATTTGCTGGTAGCCAATAAAGCGGAAGGCCCTTATTTCCCCGTTACAAAAAATATGTTATCACCTGTTGAGAACGGGTATACCGACTCGGTGCATTTTGTAAGCAATTACTATAAGTTGTCGGTAGTGTATAAACAAAACAACAAGACATTTACATCGCTCCCCTATCTGCATATGGGCGAAGATTCCATTGCCCCCATAAAACCGGTGGTCATAAAAGCCGTCGTTGACTCATTGGGGAAAGTGACCCTTCGCTGGAAGGCCAATCCCGAAGCCGACCTGCTGGGTTACCGCGTGTTCCGCGCCAATGGGTTAAAGGAAGAGTTCACAGAGATCACCCGCCATCCTTATGCTGATACGGTGTGGCAGGATGCACTCAATTTAAATACGCTCACCACGCATGTGTATTATACCCTGCTGGCGGTTGACCGCTATTTCAATGCCTCGCACTATTCAGATACGGTGATGCTGAAACGACCCGACACCGTAGCACCGGCGCCGGCCGTCATTGCCAATGCATTTATGAAGGGAGAAACGGTACAACTGGCCCTGCTGGCCACGCACAGTCCTGATGTAATGATGTACCGCCTGGAAAGACTGAATACAGCCACTTCAAAAGAACCCGTATTGCTGGCACAACTATCACCTTCAAAACAGGACTCTTTGTTTTACACCGATACGGCGGTGGTGGCAGGCAACACTTATCAATACCTGCTGTATACCATCGACAGCAGCAACAACCGCAGCGTAAACCGCTCGGGCCTCGTGCTGTTTGACCCGGCCTTTCGCAAAGCCGTGCAGTTTAACCAGGCATCAGCCGACAGAACCAAACAGCTTATTCAACTGCAATGGGAATACCCGCTTACCGGCGTGCAGAAATACATTATCTACCGCAACAAAGCCGGCGGCGCCTTCACCACCCTGTGCACATTGACGGGCAATGAAAAGCAGTATACCGATAAGGAAATAAATATCAACAACACCTATGGCTATAAGATCAAGGCTGTATTCGACGATGGTAAACACAGCCAGCTAAGCCCGGTGAAAGAAGTGATCTATTAGTAACCCCCGAACCCTATGGAACAAAAAGATACCTTATTACAAAAAAAATTCCTGGCTGTACTGGTGGCGGCCCTGGTGCTGGGGCATACCGCTTCGGCACAGTACACCCTCGATGCGGTGGACCAGGTTGGTTTTAAAAAAGGGATCCACATGAACGGCAGCTTTAACCTGAGTTCCGTGGCCTATGCGGCATCGGGCATCCCCGCGCGCCGCAATCCCTTCGACTGGTTTGCCACCGGTTCCATCAACCTTAATTTGTTTGGCATTTCGGCGCCCTTATCATTCAGTTACACCAACGCACAGCTGAGTTATTCGCAACCGTTCAACCGCATAAAAATAATTCCGCAATATAAATGGGCCAAACTGCACCTGGGTTCAGGCTATATGAACTTCAATGACTATACGCTGGCCAACCATGTGTTCACCGGTTATGGTATTGAGCTTACGCCAAGGCAGTTCAAATTCATGGCCATGAAGGGTACCCTGCAACAGGCCGTACCCTATGATCCGCAGAACCCTTCCGCCATGGCGTATAAACGCAATGCCATGGGTTTCCTGGCCGGCATCGACAAGGGAAAATGGGGCGTTGAGCTGAGTGCGTTGCAGGCAAAGGACGATCCCAATTCTATTCCGGTAATTCCGCCAACAGCGACGGTGTTCCCGCAGAGTAACCTCGCCACCTCCCTCAAGGTAAAAACACAGGTCACCCGTTGGTTGCGTTTCGATGCCACCTATGCCCTGTCGGCCCTCACCACCGATAACCGCGACGGCACGGTTGATAAAGAAAGCACCGGCACACCCGGTGGCGCGTATTCGCTGCTGGCGGCCCTGTATCCCAAAAAGACCAACACGTCGTATTTCGATGCGGTGGACCTTTCAGCCGGGCTTATGTTCAGCCGCTTTAATCTGCAGCTGAAGTACAACCGCGTAGCGCCGGGCTATACATCGTTGGGCGCCTATTATACCAACAACGACCTCGAGAATATCACCGTAGCGCCGGCCATTGGCTTGTGGCACGGCAAGATCAACCTGAGCGCCAATGTGGGCGTGCAACGCAATAACCTCGATCATTCAAAGAACGCCACCAATAAACGCATCGTAGCCTCCGGCAACCTGGCCTTCAACCCCAGCCAGCACTGGAGCTTCAATACTAACTTTTCCAATTTTACCATGCACACGCGGGTAAGGCCGCAAAGCGATCCCTTTTATGTGAACGGGCTCGACAGTCTGAACTTTTACCAGATCAACCAAACGCTCACGCAAATGGCCATGTATATGTGGGGCGGCAACAACAACCGGCAAAGCATTCTGTTAACCGTAAGCCGTCAGCAGGCGCAGGACGAAACCAATGCAGCCACCAGTACGGCCAGCACCAGCACTTTCCTCACCACCAATACCGGGTATACTTATATGCAGGTGCCCCATGCCTTCAGCGTGTCGGCTGCCTTTAACTATTATACCAACAAGGTGCAGGAGATAAAAACCAATTACCTGGGGCCCAGCCTTACGGTCACCAAAGGGTTTATCCATAAGCTGTTGCCCGTAAATGCGGGCGTTACCTATAATGCCACCACTATCAATGGCAATAACGCGGGCAATGTGCTCAATGCGCGGCTGGGGGCCAGTTTCAGCCTGCCGCTGGCCAAACAGGCGCCGGCAGCCATGCCCACCACGCCCGGTAAACCAGCCAATGCAAAACTGGTGAATAAACCCCGGCATACATTCAACTGTAACCTCCAGTTCACCAGCAAAGGCGCTTATGGCGCTAATGCCGCTTATAAAGAATGGACCGTGAACACCGGCTATGTGATAAGTTTTTAAAAAAGAAGATGAAAACCGTACGATTATGAAGACCCAACAAAACCTTATTGAATTGATATACCGGCGTTGTACAAACGGTAAAAGAGTATGGCTTACCCTGGTGGGCCTCGTGCTGGCCATGGGGCTGCGTGCGCAATGCCCCGGTTGTGATGTGAGCGTAAGCGCCCATACGATCTGGTATGCAGCCACTACCCATAGTGATGCCAACTGGGGGTATAATCCCTGGGGGGTGAACCCGTACCGGCGCAACGATCCGGAGTTTACCGAGAACGGGGGTATTATTCCCAATAACGATGGTATACTGCTGGCCGGTTACGACTTTGTTTCAGACGCCGTTACCTGGTGTCCCTATTATAATGATAAATTGTTCTATTATGATCCGGAACATTCATTTACCCGTTCCTGGAGGATCCCCGCCTATCCTATCAGCAAAATTTCCCAAACGACGCCTATTGACAAAGTGTTTTCCCGGTTGGGCATAATTTTTACCACCGGCACCACCTGGAACGACCCCTGCACCCCGCAGGACCTGTGGATCACGCCATCGGTTAACGACGGTGGCAAAACCACCACCATCAACGAGGTTTTGTACGGGCATGAAAATGCAAAAACATTCTGCGGCGAACATTACAACCTGATGCGTTCTTTTAATTATACAGTTGAATTGCCAAAGTGGAATGCTAATGCTGCTGACTTTCTAAGTGTTTGCCAGGACGCAGGTACCACCTACTACCTGCCCAATTACTTTTCCGTTTCCGGGGTAAATTTTAATGTCGACAACCAACTGGATACCGCCTGGCAATTCCCCGACTTCCCCGACCTCACCGAGCAATACCAGTACGATCACGGTATGTACACCGTTAGTTACCCACAGATCTGGGTAACCGACTGGAGCTATCCCGGTGGCGGATACTACACAGATGATCTTGACAATCCTATCTATACCTACAACTACCCTGATTTTCCCAACTATACCCAGGACTATCAGCGGTCGTATGGCATGTATAGTATTGTTACCAAATACATCACCACCCTGAATCCGGCCGATCTGTCGCCCGGCGTGCATACCATCTACGCCAGTAAAACCTACGATAACGGGGCTTACGATGGCACCTTTGGTTCGCACCGCGGCGAAGTGCAGTTCCCGTTCACTATTACCATACTGCCCGCCGCACCTATAGTAGGCAATGTATCAGTTACGCCCAGTTGCCCGGGTGCGCCCAATGGCACTGTTACCATTTCTGGTGTTAGCGGTGGCGATGGCAATTACCGGTATATCTTACGCAACGGGGCCGGCAATACTACGGCTTGCGATCCCGAACAGGGCACCTGCTTTGATGTAAGCGCCTGGGGCCGTTTTTCGGGCGGCGCCTATACCATCACGGGCATAGGCGAAGGCGAGTATACGCTGTGGATCGCCAACGCCGGCAATACCACGGGCGCCTGTGCACGCACCTACCCTGTTTCCGTTACCAAATTATCGGTGATGGATACGCTGCCCATCACCATCCAACATATCAGTTGCCCCGGTGGCAACAACGGGCTTATACAGGTAACCGATACCGGTGGTCTGGCCCCCTATACCTTTACCTTGACCGCGGGCAGCAATACCATCACCAATGCCACCGGCGAGTTTAAGACCCTGCTTGCCGGCACCTATACCATGAGCACCAGCGATGGTTGCGGTCACCTGGTGCAACGCACCATTGCCCTTAGTGAACCTTTGCCCGTGACCATCACCACCACCGCATCGGCCACCGATTGTAATAACCCCGCCAATGGCGCTCTTGAGGTCACTGCAGCGGGCGGTTCAAACACCTTCGATTATTACCTGTACGACAATAGCGGCAATACCGTCGCCCAACAACTGGCCAGCACCGCCACCACCTGGCAAATTCCCGCCCTTGGCGCAGGCAATTATACGGTGTCGGTTAAGAACACCGCCGCGGCGAGCTGTGCAGCTACCGAAAAACCAATCACCATCGATGGCCCACCGGCCCTGGTGCTCACGTTTAAAGGTAAAACCAACAATACCTGCTCCTACGATGCCCTCGGCACGCTGGCGCTTGAAGCAAGCGGCGGACAGCAGAACGGATATATCTTCTTTATAAGAAATAATCTCACGAATGTTACCCTGCAATCCACTACCGGTAATTTCAGCAATTTACCGGCAGCCCCCTACACCGCCTGGGTGCGCAATGCAGACCTTTCCTGTCTCGATTCAACTATTTACGCATCAACCATCGACATCTGGGCGCCACCGGCGTTGAATATAGTGGCCAGCGCTACCGATATTACCTGTAACGGCAAAGGCGATGGCACCCTGCAGGCCAGTGTCGGCGGCGGTACGCCCGGGTACAATTTGCAATGGCAGTTATGGGATGCCCAGGCTGCCAACTGGCTGCCTGCGGGCCGCACCGGTTTGTCGGAAAATAATCTGCCCGAAGGCAGCTACCGGTTGCTGACAACCGATCAAAACAATTGTACCGGTTATTCCAATACTGTTACCATTGCTGAACCCGGCACCCTTACGATCACCGCGGTGAACCGTACCGATATAGTTTGTTATGGCGGAACCGGTTCCATTCAAATGACCGCGAGCGGTGGAAATGGCAGTTACGTATATGAAATGTCAACCGATAATGGAACCAGCTGGAATGCCTTTACCGCGGCAACGGCCCTGCCGGCTGCCAGCTACCAGCTGAAAGTAAGCGATGCCAAAGGCTGCAGGACCCTGTATAATCAAACGGTGGATATCACTACGCCTGCCAATCCATTGGCCATAAACTATACCCTTACCAATTATAATGGGTTCAATGTGCCCTGTTACGGCAGCACCAATGGTGTGGTGCAGTTACAGGCAACCGGTGGCAATGGCAGCACCTACACCGGATATACTTTTGCGGTCGACAATGGAGCGTACAGCGCTACCACACCCGTTACCACCGGCGCCGGCACGCATACTTTTTCGGTGCAGGATGCCCGCGGCTGCGTGGTCAACACCTTCGCTACCTTAACACAACCGGCCGCGCAAATGCAGGTAACCATCAGCAGTCAGCGCAACAATGATTGTGCGGGCGGCAAAGCAGGTGAAGTAACTGTTGCAACATCCGGCGGTACCCCGCAATATAGCTTTAGCATCGATGGCACCACGTTCCAGCCATCACCTGTATTCAGCGCCCTGGTTTCAGGCAGCTACCAGGTGTTGTCGCGTGATGTAAATGGTTGTACCAATACGGTACCCGTAACCATTGTTGACCTCAATGCCCCCATCACCAGCGTGGCGGCCATCAGCAATGTGTTATGCTACAATGGCAACGACGGACAGATCAGCCTTACGCCCGGCGGTGGTGTGGCGCCCTATAATTATGCCTGGAAGAACAGTACGGTTACTGGTAATGTGTTGAGCAACCTGCCAGTTGGCAGCTACGCAGTGACCATTACCGATAGCAAGGGTTGTAATTACACTGCCAGCTATACCGTAGCACAGCCGTTGCAACCGTTGTCGGCCACTACGGTTGCCCGGCCGGTTTGCGTCAACAATCCATTTGGCAATATTATATTTTATGCACAGGGCGGTACCGCGCCGTATGTATATTCCATCAATGGCGGTACAGCCTACAGCAGCACTATGCAGTTCAACAATATCGCTGCAGGCAGTTACCCCGTTACCGTAAAAGATGCCAATGGTTGTACCTGGGCAGGTAATGCCACCATTGCGGTGAACGGCACCAACCCCACCCTGAATTTTTTGGTGAGCACCAATCAAAATGCGCTCGATACGCTGCAGGTGTTGGAGGTATGTACGCCAAAGCCCGATTCCATTCAATGGACATTCGATGCCAGCGCGCAGATCATCGATCACAATATGTTCAGTCCGCTCATTAAATACCCTAAGGAAGGCAGTTACCCCGTGATCATGAAGGCCTGGTTTGGCGGTTGCGATTTCACCACCAGCAAGGTGATCACTATTAATCCATACGATCCCAATGTGGTGAACAATTACAACAACCACTATGGTATCGATACGGTGGTGGCGGCGCCCAATCCCAATACCGGCAATTTTACGCTGAAAGTAAAACTGTTTAAAAAACAGCGGTTGTTGGTGAAGATCTATTCCGTGGCGGGCATGCTATTGTGGAACAAGCAATGGGATTATACCAGCGAGGTGTCGGAGGCCGTGTCGCTGCCATCGAATGTGGGCAATGGACTGGTATTTATAAAAGTACTCACTGATGATGATGCGCGTGATGTACCCATAATGATCGCCAAATAAACAGAACACGTACCCTATTAAAAAACATTGAACGAACCAATGACTATGAGGAGCCCGTATTTCTCAGCCCGGTTAAAAAGATGCGTGCTGTTTATGATGAGTGCGTTTTGCCTGGTGCAGGCAGCGTGGGCACAGGTGGCGCCGGTAGATATTACCGTGCAGCTGGTGCCCCCGTATACCAGCCGTATTGTAGATTATGTGTCGCCCGGCAACGAAAAGCTGCGCATCATTGCGCTGCAGCGCGACCTTACGCAAGCCTCGTACCGTTTCTTTTTACGTATGGAGGTGAGCGTGAATGGACAGGTGCTGTTCCGCACCAGCCGTAACTGGCAGCCAACGCCCATTACCGTGGCGCCCGGCACGCCGGTTATCCTCGATGGAGCCGACCTGCAAGCGTATTTCGATGCCAATCACCTCGACTTCGTGAATTTCAATCGCGACCGGTATGTGGCCAATCCCAATTTGCCGGAGGGCTATACATCTATTTGCTTTACTGCGTATGACTATAGCCGGCCCGATGTGGCGGTAAGCCAGAACAATTGCGGTAATTATTTTCTGGCCCTGCCCGAGCCGCCGATGTTAAACTATCCGGCTTGTGGCATGCAGGTGCGGGCGTTAATGCCCCAGCAGGTGATCTTTAGCTGGGTGCCCATGAACATGGGCAATGCCGCGGCCCAAAGCACGGTATATGAGTTGAGTGTGTATGAGAACCGCGACAACCGCAATCCTAATGATATTGTGCAGAACGTGGCGCCCATTTATACCACCCGTACTTCGGCTACTACGGTGGTGTATGGCCCGGGCGAGCCCATTCTGCAAACGGGATTCAATTATGTGTGGCGGGTGCAGGCCGTGGATGAAAAGGGGCAGCAGGCGTTTAAGAATAACGGGTTCAGCCAGCCCTGTTATTTTACGTACAGTACCGACAGCAGTGTGAACTGGAACAATGCGCAGCCGCTAAAGATCTACGCCCTGGCCATGACGGAAAAGAACGCCAAAATAGGCTGGCAACCCGATAAGGATATCTCCTACGATAAATACACGGTGTATTACCGTAAGCAGGGTAACGACAACAACTGGTTCAACAATACGCTTACCGATACGGTATTTTTTGTAAGCAACCTGGAAGCGAATACCACGTACGAAACGCGGGTGCAGGGCATTAAGGGCGCCAGTTCAGGTATGTACAGCGATATTGTTCACTTTACCACGCCGCAAAAGAAGGTGGTTGATTGTAAAGAGAGCGCCGGTATACTGGCCGCCTATAACGGCAAGCCCTATACCCGGGGTATGCATAATGACATTGTGCATTATGGCACATTTGAGTTAACGCTCGATAACATTCAACAGGGGCAACCGGGTTATTACAGCGGTACCGGTACGGTTACCATCCCGTTCATGCTGGGTATGACGTTCAGCGTCACCTTCAACAATATTCAGATAGATGATGCCATGCAGGTAACAGCCGGTGAAGTGATCTTCGACAGTGAGGGGGTTGATAAATGGCTGGCGAGCACGCAAACGGTGAATACCGTTATCAAAAACCTTAGTGATGGTATCAAGCAATTGTTAAACAGTACCGTGAATGGCGATGATAAGGCCTGGATAAAATTGGAAGAACAGGTAAAAGAGCTGGCGAAACAGGAACTGCCGCAGGTGTTGAACGACAGCCTGAACAGCGCCCTGCAGCAAATGGATAACGCAAGAACCGCTTATGCCGAGGCCAAACAGGCCTATAGCAATGCCACCACGCCCGAAGCCAAACAGGCTGCGCAAGACAAAATGGACGCGGCGGAGAAGCAGTTCAACGATTCCAAGAAAACCATTGACACGCTGGAGCAGCAGAAGGCGGAAATGGCCAATAACGTTACCAAATACATGCTGAAGGCAATCAAACAGCTGAAAGCGGAAGTGGATGCGTTACAGAAAGATAATGCGAGTACGCCAAAATCAGCCACTACCAACAATGAGGCGGCTGATGATGTAGCAGTGGTAATCTTACGGAAAACCACTATTACCGGAAACAGCGGTATCGATAACCTGGAAGACCTGTCGAAAGCGAGATTGAAGACCATCGCCTCCAAATATTTTATCCTGGTTAACAGCCTGTTCAGTTATTATGGCGAAAACGACAAGCCTTCATTTGAAGACGACAATGCCATCAAAGGAAAAGAGCTGGTGAAATATGCTATTGACCTGTATCAGCAGAAAGTACCGGAGCAGGAACTGGTGCAAAAGCTCCACGACAAATTACAAACCATGCTGATCACCATTTCAAAACAACTATAAGCAGATAATAAAAAGATTTGTATGAGAAACATAGTTGCGCTTTTATTGGTATTGACCTTTGCCGGTGCGGCTTTTAACAACTCGTTTGCCAATAATCCCGGCGTTAAAACCGGCAAACAGCAATTCAATGAAAGAGTGATAGACCGGCTGTCGAAGCAATTCGTGGCCACGGTGACCTATAACAAAACTCATAAGAACAAAAAGTATTACATAAAAGACGCCGGAGATATCCCGTTCTTTAATGCCTGGTTCTCCAGTGAAAATGCCAGCAAGTTGTTACTCGACAATTATCTGGCGCTCGACACAAAATACGAAGAGCACATCAACGACTATATAAACAAGTTACGGGAGCAATACCTTCCTGAAAAATACAAGGACTTCCAGATCTACTTTATGGTAGCAGGCATGTTTTATACGCCTGATGTTTCAAAAACAGATGTGGATATGGACCTTGACTGGAAAAAGGTGCGCTCTATTTCGTTTGACAATATGCCCGCCACGGCAACCAATGCACCCTATGCTACAGGCACAAATGATGAAGCGGTGCTCCAGGATTATGACAAGCGGGTAACAAAGGCCATTTTCGAGACGGTACAGGGCAAGAAAAATATTACCATCTCAAAGACCGATAAAACAATAATCATTTACAAATGGTTCCTGTTCGACATTGACTTTAAAGATGGAACGCTGGAAAGCTATCTGAAAGGCAACACGACCGATGCCAATAACATGCTGAATACTGCAACATCAGCTGCCCGGCCGGTCATGTTCATGGAAGATGGTTGTTTGTATAAGAAAAGCTCAGCCGTATTAAATGAAATAACCTCGCTTCAGCAATTCCTTGCGTTGGATGGAGATAACAGCGACCTTATAAGCGTGGCGAATATGACCGAGCAGCGTAACAAGCTGATGAAGGACGTTACCAATGCGTTTGTTTATTTTTATCAGAAGGAGAATTCCTTAATACCCGATGATTTTTGCACCCGCCCCGATGCGGAAAAAGAAACTATCCTGGGCAAACTGGCGGCCACTTATAAAAATGCCCCTACCGGCGACTGGGAGACCGCGCCCTTCCGCAACCCGATCCTTTTTTCAAATATAAACTGGGAAACCCGGAAATGTATCCTGAGCTATCTGTTGAACAAGACCGATTGCAACGATGCCAAGGGGATGTTTATGAATAATGCCTGCGAAAACATGGTCATTGATGCCATTGGCGGCGTCAGGGAATCGGATAAAACGCAATTACTGGAATATTTTAATGATCCCATCTACTTTAAGAAGTTAGTCGACCGGCTGCATGATGCGGGGGGCGAGGATAATTATACCGGGGTAATTTATGCGCTTGCCAGCATGGCGGCAAGTGTAGGGTATTGGGATGAAAATAAAAACGACATCAGCGATGCCCTGTTCGATTTTCACAATACCAAAAAGGATGTCGCAACCTTTATTGTTCAGGAAACAGATTTTGATCAATCTATTGATTATAGTAAGGGCCTGCATTTCAAGATCTCCTGTGGACAATATTCTTTTAGTGATGGTTCGTATCAGAAAATATCCTCTTCCGAGGACAATTTTGATTGTAAGCCGTTCACTCCGGTGCAGTTTGTTTACAGTGATAAACTGGAGTTTGTTGTACAAAAGCCGAATGGAACCTACCCGGTACCGGGCGAAATAGTGACCGTGCCGGCTTTATACCTGCAATGGTTGGTAAGTACTGATTTTAAAATGAGTTCGATAAAAAAGGCACACACCACTTTAATGGTGGTCTCCCTGTTAAATGGCGTTGGCACCTTCGCTACCGCTACCAGCATAGGCGCCAGGATCTGGGCAGCAGGTGATGTGCTTGCTACATCAGCCTCATTGGTATGCACAAATACTGAATTCAGATCATATGTTAAAGAAAGATGGGGCGATGATGGCCTGGATGTGCTTGGAACAATCAACACACTGGGCTCCTGGTATGGTGGCGCCTATTTGGGAAGAGGCGCGCTTAAATACCTCGCCGATAAAATTGAGCGGCGTGCTGTTATTGCAGCGATCGGACAAATGAGAAAAGATATAGAGCTGGCAAGAAGATTCGCCCGGCAGGCCGATGCCATTGATGATGCCGCAGTTGCAATGGATAAGGCGGGGATGAAGTTGATCCAAAGTGTATTGGAAGAATCCGAATGGGCCGTATTATTTCAAAACAGCGATCTGGCGTCGTACAAACAAGCATTGCTTTCTGACCCTTCTTTAAGGAAGCTTGGCCAATACATTATGCTCGAGGAAGAAGCAGTTATAAAATATTATACTACAAATGCGGGGTATAAAGAATTTAATAAGGCGCTGAGAGGTGAAATTACAATGACAGATTTCTTTATCAAATATGAAAAGGCATTAAACCAGGCTCTTAGCAAATTGCCTGCTTATCCGCAACAGGCTGTTTTATGGAGGGGGCTTAAAGAGATAGATTTAGATAGAGTAAAGGATCTGTATAAAGTAGGTACGGTTGTAACAGAAAACGGATTTGTATCCTGTGCGAACAACGTAAACGACTTTATTAAATCAAGCAGGATGAGAGACTTTAATATAATAATTAAAATTGAAGGGAAAAGTGGTAAATTAATCCAGGAAGCGTCAACTTTGCCTGAGGAAGCCGAGGTTTTAATTAAAAGCAAAACAAATTTTGAAGTAATAAAATCAGATATGCAATTACATCCTGATGTCAGGTTTGAAGATGCTAACGGTTATCCTATGATTTGGACAATAGTTTTAAAAGAATTATAACTTATGAATACAGTTCAAGATTTTAAAAAACAACTTTCAGATGTCGAGGCTAAAATATCAGAATTGCAAATAAGCCCTTCTACCTATGAGACCATTGCATTATTGAACAAAAGGCTGTTTCTGGGAAAAAAGATAGCTCAAATTGAGTGGAATGAGCTAAGTGATACGGAAAAGGGAAAAAAAAGGGATCAAGACTTATTTTCAACTGAAAAGTTTTTCCAAAAATATCCGGAAGATGTTAAAAATAAATATTTATATAAAAAGCAGTATATTCTTCTGGTCCAAAAGGTAAAGATTTTGATAAATATCAGCTCTTTATATCAGCCCCTTTTCAGGACTTTATTAATTGTTTTGGACAGCAATGATTACATAAATATTCATGATAATATATGTATTAAAGCTTTATTTGAGCAGATTAAATCTGACGAAGAAGCAGCTAAGGAATTAGTGAATGCGTATATGATGTTGTTGCAAATACCGTATGAAATATAAAGTTTGGAAATTTAATCGAACCCTGACCTATAGAACAATCTATACTATGAGTAACAATTTCGAACTAAGCGATGAAGAAAAAAGTATCCTTCAGAAACAAAAAGACCTGGTAGAAGCCGGTAAGAAAAAAGCGGAATCTTTTTGGCTGGAAGAATACCCTCATTTTACCATCGATGAAAAAATTAAATACTGGCTTGCCAGTATTCATCGTGGCATGCGCACGCAGGGAGAAGCTACTGCAGATGAGTACAGCGAGTTTTCTGCTGCATGGTACCAGCATGTGAAGGAAAAGGAGCCGGATTTTGATTCGCTATTTGAAAAAGTTGTGCCGTTGTTAGGATTTTATTTTGACTGGAAGGAATATGAAAAACGGATAAAAGCAACGTAAAATAATAACTGATTTCGACTGACCCATTTCGCCCTACAGAACATACTTCTATGAAAACTATCCGTACAACCCTACACCTGTTGTGTATGCTCCTGTTGGCAGGGGCCGGCACATTTGCGCAAAGCAAAACCGGCGATACCGCCCGGGTGAACTATGCTATCAACCTCAGTAGTAAGTTGGTGAACGACAACCGACTTGTCAGTGACCTGCAGGGCGCTGCCAAAAGCCAGCTACCCGTTGGCATACCCGCCGAGGTGGGCGGCTCCCGCGTAGTCATCTGTGTTGATTCGGCCAAACTCACGCCAAGGGGCGCGCTCTTCAACGCCTATGCGGCCATCGACTTTCCGCAAACCACCAAAAAGCTGGCCTTCGCCGCCAAAGACATCGCCTTCAATCCCGGCGGTATTGGCGGCAGTAGCCAGGCCCGCCTGATGCTCATCTCCGAAGTATCGTTCCCCGTGTTCAATAACGTTACCCTGCACCTGCTGCCCGATGGCGGCAACTATGTGGAATGGGATTGTAACGGCTTCAAAAAAGTACACCTGAAGGGAACATTCACCTTCGACCGCTCCCTCATCATCCCCGACTCCCTCATCGATGATGGCGTGTCGGAAGTAACCGCCAAATTTGAAGTGGATATTACCGACCCCAAAAATTTCCTGGTCACTACAAGTATATCACCGTTTACTTTACCTACGGCAAAGGACCTCTCCTTCGCCGTATACGATCTCACGGCCGATTTCAGCGATGTGGCCAGTCCGCCAAATGCGCAATTCCCGTCGGCCTATCAACAGGAATTCGCCGGCGATATCAATCTGTGGCGTGGCTTTTATGTGAAAAAGGTCTCGGTGGGGCTGCCCGCTTTCCTCGCCGGCAAAACCGGCCGCAAGACCGTAGAGGCGTATGATTTCCTGGTCGACGACCAGGGCGTGAGCGGCACCATTGCCGCCAAGAATGTGCTCAACATGGGCGAAAGCGCTTCCAGCTGGCCGTTGTCGGTAAAGGACCTCTATATAACATTATTGCAGAGCAAGCTCATCGGTGGTGGATTGGGTGGCAATCTCAACATCCCCTTCCTCGGTTCCGATTCCATGAAATATACCGCCATCATTGCCGAAAACGAAGCGCATGGCTGGGATTACCGCTTTTCGGTTGAACTGCCCAGTGACCGCAAATTTAATATGCCACTGGGCGGCACCCTGTCATTGAACAAGAATTCGTTGGTTGAATTCGGCCGCATCAATGGCAAAACCTATGGCCGCGCCTTGTTAAATGGGTCCTGCGCCATCAATCAACCCATACTGAATGTGGAAGGCGTTCGCTTTGAAGGACTGGAACTGATCACCGAATCGCCCTATGTGGTGGCGGGTAAATTCGACTTTGCCTGTAACCAGGCCACGCTGGGCAATTTCCCTATTTCGTTCACCGAGATCGGACTGCAGGCCGGCGGTGGTAAATTCGGGTTAAGCTGTATGGCCAACCTGAATATTATGAACGCCAGCGACAACACCAATTCGGTGGGCGTGAAGTTCTTTGCGAAAGCCGCCGTGGTAGAAAAGAAAGAGACCAACGACAAAGGCGTCACCTTTACCTCGCATAAGTTTGAATTTGCCGGTATCGACGTCAGCAAGATCAAGGTCGATATCAGCATCAGCGCGTTTGCGGTAAATGGTTATATAGATATCATGAAAGATGACCCGGTGTATGGCAATGCGTTCAGCGGTAATTTATCGCTCACCATTCCCATCCTGAAAGATCCGGTTACCATCAATGCCATTTTCGGCAGCAAACAAACTTTCCGTTATTTCCATTTCGATATTTATGCCCCGCTGGGCAAGGTACCCATCTATCCCCCATCGTTGTACCTCACCGGTATCATGGGTGGCGTGAGTTACCATATGTCGAAACCCGATAATATCGCCGATAAACCCGATCTGGCCGTATTCAATGCGGCGGCCAAAGGCGGTTCCGATGCGGCAGATCCCATGATGCAGAAAAGCCTGACATCGACGCAAATCGGTTACCTGCCCGATTCTACGACTGCTCTTCATTTAGTGAGCGGCGTTACCATGGCTTCGCAAAGCGAGAAATCATTCAATGGCAATGCCATCCTGGAAATGGCGTTTCGCACCGGCGGTGGGTTAAAGTTCATTCAGTTCACCGGTGTGGCGTATTTCCTGAGCCCGGTTCAGCCATTTGATATCTCGTTACCTGAATTCCAAAAGTCCGCGCCTATTGCTTCCAGTGGGTCCAACCCGCAGGCAGCCTTCTGGGCCAAACTGAAAGTACTGTACGATAACGACAACCACAGCTTCCATGCCAACCTGCTCACCTACCTCAATATCGCCAATATCATCAAGGGCATCGATAACGGCATGGTGGGCGAAGCGGTGATCCATTTTGATCCGCACGACTGGTACATTTATGTGGGGCGCCCCAGCAAACCCATGGGTGTTGATATTGCGGGGCTGGCCCAGTCGCAGAGCTATTTTATGATGGGCACCAAAATTGAAAGCATTCCCCCACCCCCGCAGGAAGTAAAAGATATTTTGGGTGAAACCGATCTCGATATTGGCGGCGCCCTCGATGCGTATGCCACCGGCCGCGGCATCGCCTTTGGCGCCCGCATAAAGGTGGGCATCGATGTTAGCCTTACGCCTTTCTTCGCCTCTATAAAAGCCGGCGCCGGCGCCGATATCATGATCCGCCAGTATACCGGCGTTACCTGTAAAGGCAGCAGCAGTGAAATAGGCTGGAATGGCTGGTACGCTACCGGTCAGGCCTATGCTTACCTGCAGGCCAAAGCGGGTATTAAAGTTGGCCGCAAATCGTTTACCATCTTTAATGCAGGGCTGGCCGCGTTGTTACAGGCCAAATTGCCCAACCCCTCCTGGTTCAAAGGCGAGTTTGGCGGCCGGTACAGCGTGCTGTGTGGCGCCGTAAAAGGAAGTTTCAAGATCAAGTTCACCATCGGCGACCAATGTGAAATGGTAACCGGCGGCAGCGAGATCGGCGACATCAAAGTGATCCAGGACCTGAAACCCGATGATAAGCTGACCGGCGTTGATGTATTCACCTATCCGCAGGTGAGCTTTAATGTACCTGTTGAACAGGAAATGAAGATGATGAATATGGACGACAAAATGGAAAGCTATCGCATTAAACTGGATGAGGCCAGCCTGTACAACGGCAACACGCCGGTGAGTGGCAGCCTGCAATGGAACAGCAGCAATGATGTAGTGGCCATCGGTACGCCCGATGTGTTGCCGCCGCAGCAGGCGTTGCGTTTTGCGGTGAACCTGCATTGGGAAAAGAAAGTGAACGGCGCCTGGCAGCCGCTGATGAACGATGATGGTACGCCGGCCAAAGAAAGCAAAACTATTTCCTTTACCACCGGCGAGGCGCCCACCACCATTCCGGAAAACAACGTGGCCTACAGCTACCCGGTGAAGGAACAATATAATTTCCACCCCAAAGAATACGGCCAGGGCTATATGCAGCTGAAGAGAGGGCAGCCCTATTTGTTCCAGGCAAGCGATACGGGCGGCAGTTATACGTATGTAGCGCGGTTAAGCCCATTGAACGGGGCCAGCCCGGTGGAAACGTCATTTACGTACAATGACGCCAGCCGCACCATCAGCTATACCATACCACCCAACATGGCACTGGGCACTATTTACAACCTTGACTTTGTAAAAAAGCCCGCGAAGAGCGGCGCTGCTGACCGCAACGTAACGCAGAATGCCCAAACAACCGGCGATGCCGACAATGCGGTCACCGTTACCAGCAACAACCTGACCGGTACTATTACCCAAAACCTCGAGCACAACCTGTATAACAATTATTTCCGTACCAGTAATTATGCCGCGTTCAGCGACAAATGGGATGGGCTCAACAGCTGGCAGGACCTGTTCGATATTGCCACCGGTAATCTGTACGTGCTGGCCAAACGCGGTTCCGCCCCCGAAACCTTTGATCATTTGGAACTGTACGGCAAAGACACGCTAACACCGGCGCTGGTGCAAACTGTGGCGCTGCCTTCAGCGGCCTGGTACAGCAATGTGCAAAACCCGTTGATGTATGAGCTGTATGGAAGCAGTGGCCTGCATGTGAGCTGGCGCGATGAAAAAGAGAAAGGCGTTGGTCCGTTAAAAGCGGTTAACTGGCGGAACCTGGGTGCACCGGGCGATTACTCGCTCACCACCGACGACCTGCAGAACAGTTATGCCAATGCGAAGGGCGGCCAGTTACAACTGGAATATTACCTGAGTTGGTATGCGTTCCAGGATTTCATTGACCTGCGCAATGCAGCGGCATTCCAGTACATACAGTTAAATGGAAATGTGCCCGAAGCCACGCGCCGCCTGCTGAGCGCGCAACAGTTTACCGATCTGTTGCCGGGCAATTATCCGGTGAAGGTGCAGTATATGCTTCCTGGTATACATAAAGTAACTTCTACGAAACAATTGCAGATCAGTTTTTAATATAAGCCGAAGTAAGAGGTAGGAGGTATGAAGCAGGAAGTAGGAAGTAGGAAGAACCCGAAATTCGAGACTCAAACTAAATAGCGAGGCCCGGCATTGAGACTCTTCTTACCTCTTACTTCATACTTCATTACCCTATTCATTCCTTACGTTACAATTAAACAAAATTATTCTTTTCAAAAAAACTTACTCTAGTGGAGGCTCCACATACTGTTCCTCAGCCGGTTCCAGCTGATGCCGCATAATGAGGCGGGCGCAGGTATTCCACCGCAACAGGGCGTCATCGTTACCGGGCGGGCGTATGGCTTCCGCTTCTTCAAATAATTCCATGGCTTCGCGCAGCCATTCGTACGCGGCAAAATGACTGCCGCGCATGCCCCGGGTGAAAATGGAGAGGCCTTCCCGTTCACAAATGATGCCTGCATAATATTTTTGTTCATACTCATTTGGCAGCCGCAACAGTAGTTGACGCGCCCGGCTTATATCGGCCGGATCGGCCGTGCCGAACTGATCGGTAATGGCCAATAGTAAAGTAATAATGGCTTTTGCATGTTGCGGATCTGCATCCAGGATGTCGAGGCAGATGCTTTCGGCCAATGCGGGTTCGTTCAACAGTCGGTAGCGTTCTGCTTTTTCAAGCGCTGCGGGAATACATTCCCGGGCGATATGTTTTATTTGAAACATGGTTTACGATTTAATTGTTTTCTTTGAGCGAAAGAGTCGAAACAATCTTTTTACCGGATCATAAAACCGGTCGGCCACCCTTTCCTTCAGCGGAATGATGGCGTTGTCGGTAATGGTAATATCTTCAGGGCAAACCGAAGTACAGCATTTGGTAATATTGCAATAGCCGATGCCGTTTGCTTTCTTTAGATCATCCATACGGTCTTCTATATCGAGCGGATGCATTTCCAACGCAGCGGTATACACCAGGAACCGCGGGCCAATAAACCGGTCATAGAGCTGGTGTTCGCGCAGCACATGACAAACATCCTGGCACAAAAAACATTCAATGCATTTGCGGAATTCCTGTACGCGGTCAATATCCTGCTGGTACATGCGCCAGGTGCCGTCTTTGGCATCGGGCGCGCGGGGTTTGAATTTTTTTATTTTTTTCTTTACGCTATAATTCCACGACACATCGGTTACCAGGTCTTTGATCAGCGGAAAGGCTTTCAGGGGTTGTAACAACACCGGTTTATCGAGCGGGAGCTCACTGAGTCGCGTCATGCACATGAGTTTGGGCAGTCCATTGACTTCTGCCGAACAGGAGCCGCATTTGCCGGCCTTGCAATTCCAGCGTACGGCCAGGTCATTGGCCTGTTCGGCCTGGATCTGGTGTACGGCATCCAGCACCACCATGCCTTCGGCCACTTCGGTGGAATACATTTCAAATTTTCCACCCGATGCATCGCCACGCCATATGTGAAAATCGGCTTTCATAATTTTTATTTCATCTCATCAATGATTTGAATAAGGTCAGGTCGCATAGCGGTAAGAGTTTCCCTTTTTACCAGCATCTCCCCGCCCTTGCCTTTTACAATGATCAAATTACAGTTGCCCGTTTGCTCATCTTTTTTCGGGTAGTCTTCCCTGAAATGGGCGCCGCGGCTTTCTTTCCGTTCAATGGCCGCGCGGGTAATGGCTTCCGAAACGGTCAGTAAATTTTGCAGGTCAAGGGCCGTATGCCAGCCGTTGTTGTATTCGCGGTTCCCTACTACTTTTACCTGGCCGTATCGCGCCTGCAGTTTTTGCAATTCGTCCATTGCTTGTAATAATTCATCTTCTTTACGAACGATGCCAACAAGATCCTGCATCACCTCCTGCAGGTCGTATTGCAGCTGAAAGGGATTTTCACCGGTGGTGCGTTCAAACGGTTCCAGCACCTGCCGGGCTATGCTGTTTACTTCCCGTTCATCGATAGTGGCGGGCCAGTTGGCTGCAGCAAATCGCGCCGCATGCTCGCCCGCGCGTTTACCAAACACCAGCAGGTCGCTCAATGAATTACCACCGAGGCGGTTGGCGCCGTGCAAGCCGGCAGCGGCTTCACCGGCGGCAAACAAACCCGGTACGGTACTCATTTGCGTATCGGCATCAACGCGAATGCCGCCCATCATGTAATGCGTGGTGGGCCCCACTTCCATGGGTTCGTTGGTGATATCGATATCGGCCAGTTTTTTAAACTGGTGGTACATGCTGGGCAGTTTTTTCTTTATGTAATCTGCCGCATGGGGAATTTTTGATTTTATCCAGGAGATGTCGAGAAAGACGCCGTTGTGCGGACTGCCCCTGCCCTCTTTGATCTCGCGAACGATGCAACGGGCCACATGATCGCGGGTAAGTAATTCGGGTGGCCGTTTTGCCTGTTTATCGCCTTGTGTATAGCGCCAGCCTTCTTCTTCGTTATCAGCTGTTTGTTGTTTATACAATTCGGGGATGGCCTCAAACATAAAGCGTTGGTGCGCGTTATTGAGCAGGATACCGCCTTCACCGCGCACGCCTTCGGTTACCAGGATGCCACGTACGCTGGGCGGCCATACCATACCGGTGGGGTGAAATTGCACGAACTCCATATCCATGAGTTCGGCCCCGGCATTATAAGCCAGGGCATGGCCATCACCGGTATATTCCCAGCTGTTGCTGGTAATTTTATACGCGCGGCCAATGCCACCCGTAGCTATAACAATGGCTTTGGCGCGAAATAATTTGAACTGTCCTTTCTCGCGTTCATAGCCAAACGCGCCGGCGATGCGCTCGCCCCCTTTCAGCAAGGAAATAATAGTGCATTCCATGTGCACATCAATGCCCTGGTGAATGCCATGGTCCTGCAGGGTGCGGATCATTTCGAGGCCCGTACGGTCGCCCACATGCGCCAGGCGCGGGTATTTATGGCCGCCGAAATTGCGTTGGAGAATGCGGCCGTCTTTTGTGCGGTCGAACAGGGCGCCCCAGGCTTCCAGTTCGCGTACGCGGTCGGGCGCTTCTTTGGCATGCAGTTCGGCCATGCGCCAGTTGTTGAGGTATTGTCCGCCGCGGAGGGTATCGGCAAAATGTACGCGCCAGTTATCGCGTTCATCCACGTTGCTTAAGGCCGCGGCAATACCGCCTTCGGCCATTACGGTGTGCGCCTTGCCCAGCAGCGATTTGCAGATGAGCCCTACCGACACCCCATGGGCCGCCGCTTCAATGGCCGCACGAAGGCCGGCGCCTCCGGCGCCGATGACGAGTACATCATAATCATATGTGTCGTAAGTAGACATGATTTGAATTTCGTGAATGTGAATACGTTTGTTACCGGTTGCCAGTTCCCGGTTTCCGGGCCTTTAATGCGGAATGCCTGTCAATAATCAACCTCCCCAAAATTGAGCCCCGGCAACTGGTACCCGGTAACCGGTAACTGGTTCTGCCCCGGCAACTGGTACCCGGTAACCGGTAACTGGTTTGAGCCCCCGGCAACTGGTACCCGGTAACCGGTA
>NZ_LVYD01000048.1 GCF_002077945.1 Niastella vici | reverse complement strand
GAATAGTGGGTCAACATAAACAAGAATGGGGGGTCAACATGCGCAGGAATCTACAATTGGTGAATATATCTAAGAAATCGGATTGGTGAACTGGGTTTCCTTTCCAGCAAAGTGATGGAGTTGCCGCCACAGTTACTATATAATCAGCCGATCGCTGACTTTGAATGTAAGAAACAGCCGCATCGATCTTTAGGAACTGAATTAATTGAATGTAATCATAGTTGTGGAATTCACATGTATCTTTTAGGGCATAGTTGATCTGTGTCCACGCGGCTACCTTATCTGTTTTTAGGGATTCCAAAAAAGTTAATAGTACCTGAAGACAAATGTCACCAAGTATGTTTTCCATTTCCTTTGCCCTTTCAGGGTTACCCTCCGACGCGATTTGTTTATTTACAGCACATAATAAATTAGTAGCAATGTGACCAATTGGAAGGCTTTTGCAATTTTTTTATCAGCAACTCTTCATCTTTCAGCAAAGAATTTAATTGGCTTACTACCCTTTTAAATGTTACCTGGAGACCCTGATTATCCAGCCAGCTATAAAGTTCTTCCGCTGTACGGTTTGCATATATTTTCGAAAGAATATTACGAAGATTTATCATGACGTCTTTGGGTTTGCATATCAAAATCCTGGTGAATTTATGGATACTTCGAGATATTTTATTATGATCGGCGACACCTATCCTTAGAAAACGATTTTGGTTACGAATTACTATTTTAGACCCTGTACCAGCTTTGCCATTCGATTTTTTTACTTCTTCGGATCTTTGGTTCCTGACAGATGGAATTTCAACAGTTATAATCTGTCCGGTATTTGTTGATGGCTTTTTCGTTACAAACTTATGTTTATTTTTTTCCTTTAGAAATTGGAGTCTTCACCACCTGCGGTTTAGGAGGAGGGGAGGAGGAAGCTATTCCGAACTTGTCCTTTATGCCCTTTGCTGTTGCTTTTATAGGTACTTTCTTACTCATTTCTTTTCTTTTGGCGGTGGTGGAGGTGGTGGGGCTTGTGGTTTGGGCGGAGGTGCAGAACTTGTAAACCCTTTTGTAATATCTGGTTCGAAAGGATGAATGATTATTTTGTCCTCTTTTGGACCAAGTTTATCGTTGCTCATAGTAATGTATTTATTATAATGAATGAAACAATTAATGCTATACCAATAATCATGATAAATACTGAAGTCCAATTCAATTTGACAATTGTTCTGTTTCTACATTCAATTCTTTGAGGCTCATAGTCGTTCTCATTTATTTCCTTTATTGCCTTGTTCGCATTATTCGACGCAACTAAATGAGAAATCAAGTTCGCTAATAAGGTAACAACTAACGCCCCCCAACCCCAACCGAGTAACCCTTTATAACTGGAGTGATCGAAAGTCTTAACAATATCTTTTATGAAGGCGATAGATAAGGTCAATGCACCAGCAGCGATAAAAGTTAGCTGCTTTTCGAAAGATTCTTGATTTTTGTGAAAGACAATATTTAATTCATCTCTATAGGCAAGAATTCTAGCTACGGCTGCAGGGTCAAATTCTATTTCAGACTCTTTTTCTTCGATAGATTTTTGGGACTCGCTCATACTATAAAAATACTAAGAAATTTAGACTTATTAAGTCCCAAATTTTTGAGTGATTGAATAGTAATTCACTAAGTGTTGATAACTAAAATAGAAAACCTTGCGCCAGTCCTGATCATATCGTATAGATGTATTCCTGGCAAATGGAACGGAGAAAGGTGTTCCCCTCTTCGGCGATTTGCGATAGGTCATGTGCGAATGAGCGCATCTTTTTTCGCAGCCGTGGGGACGAAAGCTTGAAGACCGCTAATAGGGTCTCCAATAAAGTTTTTTAGAGAGCTGTTCAAGTGTGGCTGTAAAGTAAGGGGCCGATTAATAAATCTTATGGATGGTTTCGTCCAGCCCTTTATGATGAGTTCGTCTATCTAGAATTTTATACTGTATCGTTTAGCGTTACAAAAATCTTTATGCGCTGATACCGGGGCTATTCCAGTTGATTGTGCTTAATCGTTCTTGATTGTAATCAATTAATTTGCGTTTGAGGCACATTTTGATGGAAATTAAATTAAATTATTAGTGATTTTATAAAAAAATGAGTACATTGATCTAACGTAACTGATACCTTTAACCCCTTTTAATCTACACTGTATGATTTCTATTTCTTTAATCCAAGAGGATATTGGATTAGGCTTTCGTTTTTCAACACTTATAGATCATAGTCATCAAATTTCAGCTTCCTATTAGCGGCCTTTCATTTATGTGTTCTTAATTCCTTAAGGAAAGTCATGACCTACAAGGATTTTAATAAAAAGGCGCTAAATTTCTATCTCTCTCGCGCCAATTCTGCATTTTTTACTTTTTCCATTGATCATTCCGAACTTATGTTCATTCTTACAAATGATCGAATTCCGCTTTTTAGGCGTTTGGAGTCAAACTGGACTCTATTGTTAAAGGAGGATGAAGGGATTCCGCAATACTTTGGACTGATTGCCTTACAATGTTATGCTGGAACACGTATGGAGGATGATGAGGTTATTTCGGAACGTGTATATAACGCGAGATTATTACAGGTACTTCAGCTGGAGGGAATAGATGTTCAGTCACTTTATAAAGATGGTAATTCTGATAATCCCGCTCAAGAACTGATATGGTGTGCGGCCAGGGAATATTTGTTAAAGATTCATGGATTACGGCTGAAAATTCCTGAACCCAGAGTTTTTAGTAGGCGATATGTACAATTTCCAATATCTCAGATATTACTGAATACTGAGGACCTGAAACAGTTTACTGTTTTTTTTGCAGAGCATCTAATTGCCGATGAAAATATTCCATATCAACTTTTCAGGGAAATGCTATTAAGATGGATACCTGGGAGAGTGACTGCGAGGTGTGTGCGTGTACTTTCTGACGAGGATAAAAGAGAGAAATGTTTGGAACAGGTATTTAATTACTATCAGCGTTGGGATGGTAATATTTATAAGAAGGACGACCCCAACAAGAATGCTCAAAATATTACTGTGAAGCATGCTGACTCAAAGGGGAGAATATTGCTGAGCGTTTTTGACGGACATCCCGAATTTATATTCGATAACGAAAGCATTGATCCACACCAAGTATTACAACTTAAGAACTATTTTTATTTTCACAAAGGGGTATTGTTATTCAATCCAATACCAGACTATGATGATGATTTTGAGGATAGCCGTTTGCTGATAAAATCAGATTGTGAATATTACATACTTATAAGCCGTAGTTATGATCAGAACTTATTTTCGTATCTGGAGTGCTGCTGTTTATCTAAGACATATTTTCCGTCTGGAGCCTGGTTGTTTCGTTTCAAAGTTGATGATCATATACCTTATTGCCTGAGGAAGTATTTTTATCTGATTAATCCAGCGCAGCTACATTCCGGAATCAAGCTGAACCGAACTAATGCATTTCTAAAAGGGTTTGGGCCATCAATTGAATATGACAGACTTTTTCGTGTAATATATAATTCCCATCCTGTAATCTATAATCCGGAAACTGCAGAGACAGGTAAATATATAGTCAGAACGAACGATTACAGGGATGTAATTTTTTACATTGAAGATTCACCAAAGGAAATTTTCATTACTAGTAGTAATAAGGGCTGGAATCTTTTTAATCTTTCAGTATCCGACGCACCTGGAATGGAAGGTTGTTTAATAAAGTCGTTTCCTTCAGGCAAGATCCATCCTGTTCGTGAATGGATTAATATCCAGACTTCATCATCCTTTAATATTAAGAATCAGCAATCTAATATACTCTTAAGAATTTTACAAAATGCCGGAATACAAAAGTATAAGAACAAAGGGTGTACTTGAAGAAAGACGCTTAAACAGTGGGCGATTCAGGGTGCTTGGGTTCAAACGGCAAGGCCAGTTTGTTTATGATCCGGAAGAAATAAAAAAAGAATTTCTTCCTAATGGATTTGTTTTCGCACCCGGAATATTTAATAATCCAAAATTCACAGAAGATACTATCTGGGAGTTTTATGCTATTCCCGGAGATAACATTATTGCTGGCGGCGATATTATGTTTCTTGATAGTAGCCGGGATTATACAAAACTGGATTTTCAAGTTTTTGATATTTATGAAGATGTAATGGTAACTGCCAAACAATTCAATCAACCATTACTAAACCGCTATTTTAATGAGGTAACAAGTAAGTTCTATATTCATCAGAAAGAAACGCTATACGGACCATTTAAAACAGTTAGCGGAGAGGTGGTACCCGAATTGGGAAGACATGTAAACCTGTTTGGACGCCTCCCCAGAATCCATGAAATTAACGGTCGCCAGTATTTGCTTGAGCTCCCCTCCGAGAATAACATTATCGAAAAGATTGAATGTTATACGAGATCCCAATTAGCTGACTGGTTCAGGCGTGAAGTAAGAGCTTCTGGATTAAAAATTGACTGGAATGAGTGGGAACACTTATTGGGAACCTGGAATGACAATGGAGAAGGGTTGGGCAGATTCAATCAGGTCGGAAATTTTATGGAGGAGTTAAGATTGTCACACCAGGAAATCAAAACACTCGCCGATTCTTCTGCAACATTGAAGAATATGTATAAACAATCCATAAATGATATAAGGGAACTTATCAGACAAGAAGAACTAATACCTCTTCTAAGGGAAAAGGAAGTGCTGGAGAAAGAGATTCTCTCCCTTAACACAAGGATAGCGACATTGCAGGAAGAAAGTGAAACTTTGAATAAACAAAGAAAGAAATTAACAGAGGAGTATCAGTTTATAAATGAGGAAAAAGATAGACTGATAAATGATATCAAAATTCATACGACTGTAGCGGAAAAAACTAATACTTCCTCCGTATACGATTTACGACAGGACGAGAGACTTCAGACTTTTGAAGTCAGGGTATTTGAGAAGACAGGTGATGTTTACCCTGATTTGAAATCTTTTGCAAAGAAATGTGAAGCATTGTTTGGAGAAGATGTGAATGTCCGGAAGCAGGGCATGCTATCATTTTTCCAGTTAAGGCAATATAAAGCTATTCTGTGTAAACAAGTAGACTGGGTAATACAATTTGCCAGACTCACTAATAACTGTAAATTATTTATTCAACAGGTCGAAGCTGACTGGTTAAAGTATGAATGTTTATACCGCAATGGGCTCAGGCAGTGCTGGGAATCAGCGGTTAAAAACCCAGAGATCATTCATTTTTTCTTACTGGAAGATATTAATTTATCCAGTATTGAATGCTATGGACGACCATTTCTTGATCTTCTGGCTAACCGCAGGCAAAAGCTGCCTGGTCTGGATGAATCATGGCCCCCAAATGTGTGGCTTTTTGGTGCCCCGCTGGAATTGGATAAACAGGAAAACTTCGGCCTTCCTTTAATAAGGAGTTCTTTTAAATACTGGGGGGCTATTCCTTCTTTTGATCAGATTAACACTACAGTGGACGTATCAGGGAGCTATCTGCCATTAAATGTCCTATACGATCATGGGATAGATGCACCAATTCAAATGAACGATTATTTCCATCATGAATAATTTAAAGCATTTACAGGAAGGGTTATTGAATTGGTTTAGGTATTCGCCAACCGAATTGAAGTCGTTTTATTCTATTAATAAATTGTGCCGGAGCATATCTCAGCGTTACAGTACAACTGGTTACCTAAATAATGTTGTATATAAGTTGTTATATCCCTTGATCAAAATAGGATTAATAGAGTTTTATGGTGATGGCAAATTCAGGCTGTCGCCTACTTCAATATTGTTTAATCAGCATTTTTTACTTGCCTGTTGTGCCCCCGAAAGCATCCGGGAAAAAATTGGTGTTGCTTCTGTTACTGAGCCGTTTTCTGGAATAGCAATATATGCTTATAGCGATCGCGTCTTAAGAGGCTTTATGAATCAAGGAATTCCCTGTAACCATTTTAATCTGGGAAGTATACTATCAAAAATTTTACCTCTACAACAAATTATAAAAGAATGGGAGGACGATGACATCGAGGCGATAGGTATTGCAGAACTTTGTTATTGGGGAGAAGGAAACATCTGGATTAAAAAAGACGATTATCCTAAATGCGGGGTTTTTAGAAACGGCAATGAGAATTACAATAAAAAATTATTAAGAATAAATAATCATCAATGGAAAAGAATTCCGGAGGCTAAGGATAATATTGATGCGTTCAGTCTGGCTGTTCTTTTTGGAAAAATTTATAATAACTATAATATAGGGTTAAGCTATGTTGCGTCCGAACAAGTGTTGTCCGTCAATAATCAATATTTCCCTCTTTCACTAGAACGATTATTATTTATTAATACTTTGCTTTCGGGGCATTCTGGAGCAGATGGTTATTTGGGTAAATATTTCATAAACCAGAAAGATGTTGAAGTTCTCAATAATTTATTGGATCAAAAAATTGTCATGCTATGAATAATGCTTTCGAAATATGGAGGCAACTGCGGGATATATACCTTAAATATCTTGATACCGGTATCCCTTTAAGATATGAAAAGCTGGAAGAAGAGCGGAGAAAATTACTTAGTGAGCCGGATGCGATTTGTAAGGAGCTCATCATTGAACTGGTGCCTCGTTATAAAGAACTTTGTACATTGGATGAGGCTTGCAGGAAGATAGGGTTGGATACCAGATTCGCCGCATTTGCACGCAGGGGATTGTTTACAGACAAAAATGGGGAAGAAAGCAAGATTTATGAGCATCAGTATGAGGCACTAGATCAGGCCATAGGGCAACGAAAGCATATTATTGCTACAACAGGTACGGGATCCGGAAAAACAGAATGCTTCCTTTTTCCGTTGATTTATGACATCTTTCATGAAAAACTTCACCGAAAAACTGGATGCCATCCTGCGATGAGAGGGTTGATATTATATCCTCTAAACGCACTGGCTGAGGATCAAATGCGCCGTTTGAGAAAGGGGCTGAGTGGCGGGGACTGCGTTAACTACCTGGACACACATTTAGAAGGAAGACGTATTTCCTTTGGTCGTTATACAGGCATCACCTTAATTGCAGGGAGAAGAAATGATGGAAACAAAGCAATATTAAAAAAAGCATTGGCTCAGCTAAAAGAGGAATGGAAAAATGTAAAAAAGATTGCGGCCGAAAAAGATGATAATGAATATCTCTATGATCATCCAAATATGGATGAAGGTGTACACGCTGAATATCTGGACAGGTGGACGATGCAGGATACACCACCGGATATTCTGATCACAAACTATTCTATGCTCAACATTATGTTGATGCGTAAGCAGGAGCATAATATATTTGATCAAACTAGAGAGTGGCTGCAATCTGATCCTAAAAATGTTTTTCATTTAGTGGTAGATGAGCTCCATTCTTACAGAGGTACTTCTGGTACAGAGGTAGCCTATCTTCTCAAATTGTTATTAGTTCGGTTAGGCCTTACTCCTGATTCTTCGCAGGTACAGTTTCTTTGTTCTAGCGCATCCATGCAGAAAACAGAGCGAACCAAAAAGTTTATAACCGGATTTTTTGGATTGCAGGAAGCTGATTATGAGAAGTTCGCCCTTATTAATGATAAGCAACAGGAGGATAACTGCACCTATCCATATTTGAAAAATCTTGATGAATATATAGGGTTAAAGGATCCTGCGGTTACTGATCAGACAATTGAAGAATTGTTTTCACGCGACCAGATTCTGCAACGTTTGCGGCAAACAGTTCGGAAAGCAACGGAATGTCGGGAAATCGCCAACCGGTTATTTGATAACTGTGACGAAGCAGGTGATGCTTTCGAGGGATTGCTTATCGGATTAAGCAGGCTAAAGAATGAAAAGAAAGATGCACGTCAGCCGATAAGAGCGCACTATTTCTTCAGAAACATTGAAGGACTCTGGGCTTGTACTAATCCCGGGTGTCATGAGGTGGATAACGGATATAAATATGAAGGCAGGCCAATTGGCAAATTGTATCGGCGCCCCCGTGTATTATGTAAGTGTGGCAGTGTTGTACTGGAGGTGCTGATATGCCGTCAATGTGGTGAATTATACCTGGGAGGCTGGGAGAATACAGAGGACAGTAAAGGGAAGTCTCTGCTGGTAGAAAAAAATATCTTTAGGGAAAATCCCTCTTTTCATACATTGTACCCGTTCAATGATCTTGAGTATGAAGCTGATAAAAATGATCAGTGGAAAAAATGTGCATTTGATCATAGAACAGGAGCATTTTCTATCTCGCTGATGGGTAAGAATTTAATGTATAAGCCAAAATCAGGTTATTCCAGCGTATATCCAAACCATTGTTACAATTGTGATTACACAGAAAAGAATGTAGAGAGTGGGGGACTTACCCCTGTATACAGACATTCCACTGGTGTCCAAAAGATAAATCAAATTATGGCAGATTCTCTTATCCGGATGATCCGCCTATATTTTACGGATCATCCTAGTCCAAAGGTTGTACTGTTTTCAGATAGCAGATCTGCTGCCGCAAAACTATCCGCAGGGATAGAGTGGGATCATTACCGGGACATTATGAGGGCTGTATTGCTCAATAGTCTCGATAGTGGTTCTGTCGAAAAGGATATTCTTAAGAAATACTTTTATAAAGAGTCGTTGAATGCTTTTAAAGCATCATTAACTCCTGAGGAAACGCAGGTTTTTAAGGAAGTCATACCCAATCATAGAATTTATAGCGATGTATACAGGAAAATAATTAATTACGAGATGTGGGAAGACGAACATGATAAAAAGGAAATCATGCAGTTCTTTCAGAATAAAAATACAGTAAAACTTAATAGTATCGAAAATGTTGTTATTGATCAGTTATTTCAAACCGGTATTAATCCCGGAGGCCCATCCCCATTGATAAACCAGGATTGGGTGAAAAATTATGATTTTTCAGGCAATACATTCTCTCCTATACATGAAGGAGCTATTGAAATGACCTTGCATAATAGCATTATTAAAGCTGCTAAAAACGAGATTCTTATCAACGCTTTTTCGCATAATAAAAGATCCCTGGAGTCTCTGGTACAAGGCAAAATCATGGCGTCTGCTGATTTTGGAAATGAAAGGATACAGGAGTTTATTAATGCCTGTATCCGGATTTTAGGTGAAACGTGGAGAATAAAGGGGGTTTTTAAGGAAAGCGCAGATGGGTTTCCTAATAAGTTATGGAAATATGCAAGGAAGGTTTTCAACTTTAGCAGATGGGATTTTCCTGAAAGGGAATCGGAAGCAATAATAGAATTCCTATGTAAGAACAATATCATTGATTCAAAAACGAATAGGTTACTGACAGGTAAAGGCTTGGTATTTACACCTGCCCATGCCGGGGATCCTGCATGGATATGTGCAACATGTGGTACAACGCATCTGCATTCAAGTGCCGGTTATTGCATTAACTGTAATGCAAGGCTTCCGGACTCAGTAAGCTTGAATGAGGAAAATATAAGAAATCTTAACAATTACTATATCTATATCTCTTCCCTATCAAGGGAGCATGGATTCTCTCGTTTACACTGTGAGGAATTGTCAGGACAAACGGATAAAGAACATGCTAGGAAAAGGCAGCGATTGTTTCAGGGCAGGATATTGGATGGAGAGGAAGCGAAAGTTGAGGAAATTGATCTTTTAAGCGTGACTACCACTATGGAGGCAGGCGTTGATATTGGCTCTTTGTCCGCTGTTATGATGGGCAATGTTCCTCCCCAGCGATTCAATTATCAGCAAAGGGTTGGGCGTGCTGGAAGAAGAGGCATGCCCCTTTCACTGGCATTAACCATAGCTAAGGGGAATAGTCATGACCAAACTCATTACATACAGTCACACCGTATGGTATCAAGTATACCTCCCGATCCATATTTAGAGCTGGAACGGCCAGAGATATTTCTGCGTATGTTAAATAAAGAAGTTTTGAGATGTGCTTTTGGAAATATTGATCTGCAGGGGGATGACCTTACAGATAATGTACATGGTGAGTTAGGCAAGACGGAGGCATGGTTCTATCATAAAGACACAGTTCAGCATTGGATAAATGAACATAAGGCAACTATTTTGCAATTGATATCCCAGTTGAGAAAAGGTACCTATATTAATGATGATAACGAAGTTTTATATTGTCGGCTGCAGGGTGAACTTGTGAATAAGATTAGCGAAGTTGTTTCAAGTAAAGAGTATACTCAGGTTGCATTGAGTGAAAGATTAGCAAACGCAGGTCATTTACCAATGTTTGGGTTTCCAACCAGAGCAAGGATACTTTATCAAAATGAACCTGGAAGTTATCCACCGGAGAATGTTATTGACCGAAATTTAGAAATTGCTATAGCAGAGTTTGCTCCTGGTAGTGAGGTTATAAAGGATAAAAGCATCCTGATGCCAGTTGGCTTTGTCCATTATGTTCCGGTATCCGGTCGCAGAAGGCCGGATGAAGCCGACGGGAGAGGAGTCCTGCCTGATGGTTTACATAAATGCATTAATCCCGATTGTAATACAATTTACGGAAAAATTGAGGAGGGTATTCCGTGTAAAGTTTGTGGAGGGGAATTGGAAAGAATAAATGCTTGCTCTCCTTTAGGTTTTTGTCTGGAGTACGGTGTTAAACCTGATGATTTTGATGGGAAAATTGAATGGTCTTCACGTACAGGACAGGTCTCTCTGGACCCTAATTCGAAATTAAATCATGAAATCCCGATACAAAATATTTGGATCCGTTCCAACAAAGTGCCGGATGATGGAATAGTGCATCAGATTAATGACAATAATGGAAATCTTTTTAAGCTTGGACAAATCCCTGGCACAAAAAGATGGGTAGTGAAGAACCTTTTAAAGTTGCCGCCGCAAAGATTATTACATGAGGATGACTATGTTCTTGTGGCTTCAAGACACACTGGAGTTATTACACTTTCTATTGATACTGTTCCTTCGTTTTGTGAATTGGAACCAAAAAATCCTTATCACAAGGCAGCTTTTTTGTCTTGGGCTTTTTTAGTAAGAAAGGCTATTTGCGATAAATTGGATATCGAAACAAAAGAACTGGATGTAGGATACCGTATTGCTCCAAAAAGTTTAAAACTTGAAGCATATATAGTTGAAAAGGCTGATAATGGTGCCGGATATTGTAATTATTTGAATGGAAGTACTGATCTTGAAATATCCAAAGAAGTGTTTATCCGCTCTTTGCTTCCTAATGGTAATGTATACGAACAAATATTGATGTTGAATGAGCATGAGCTAAATTGCACTTCTTCTTGTTATGATTGTTTAAGGGATTATTATAATCAACCGTATCATAGTTTACTAAATTGGAGAATTGCACTTGATCTTGCTGCAATGGCTGACTGTAAAGATGTGCTATTGGATTTTTCAGCCCGGCATTGGCATGGGTATATAAATAATGTATTGCTTGCCACTCTTGAGCAGAAATTAAATGGTACACGGGATATGGTGAATGGCAACTATCTAATTAATGCTGGTAAAGATGTTTATTTAGTGACTCATCCTTTCTGGAGCAACGATAAAAAGGATAGTGTCAGGAAATTATTTAATTATCCGTTAAAGGAATTAAATATTATGGATGCAATTGTGAAAACACGATATTAAAATAAATTTAACAGGGGAGGCATGAATAATTAAGATCATGAAACGGACTCCCTGAGTATTCAATAAATCCATATCTAGAATACAAAATTTATTTATGACGTCATTAATAGAGCAAAAAAAATGGATAGGTTATTGGAAAAAGAGTTTATCTGATTCAATAAACACCAATATTGATCTTGATAGACTGCGGCATTTTGAGATTCAGGCTTGGGATATCAAAAATGACTTGATCGTTGACCTGGAACGAGTAAATGCTTTAATTGATTTTGAAGAAGATCGTATCAACAAGAAAAAGGGTATTCCGAATAGAGAAAGTGAGAACTGGATGAAGTTAAAGTATGTCGCTGTTCTGATAGCTCCTATTAAAATCGTTCCATTGCCAGACCGTTTAATCTATTTAAAAGACAAAACTCCAAAATTTCCTTATTGGTACTTCGCTATACTAGACAGACAAGGAAAACTTAGTAATTCAGAGGAACTATTTCCTATATTTCAACGTAGATTTTTGGAGCCGTTGGCAGATGAAAGAACCGAATTCATTTTTAGTACTGTAGAAAAAGTAGACCTAGCAACTGCAATTGGTAAGGAAAAGTACGACAGTTACCCAGAATATATCGAAAGTATTAATGAAATATTTAAGCGTTGTGTCGGTCAATCAATCGAGACTTATCAAATCGAAGGATATACCGTAGTAAAAAATGGTATTGTCTTATTGCCTGATGAAGATATTAATGCCGGGATTGGGATAATACAGCTGTATGAAAAATTATTGAATGAAAAGAGTTTACCGAAATTACTATCCACTTTAATAGAGTTAAAAAACAATACTGAGAACCCTCCTCTAACAGTATCGCAATTTATTGAGTTAAACTCATTGCATCTAGGACAAATGGGTTTTAATTTTTCACTATCATTATCACAAAGGCGGGCATTATATACATTATTGCAATCGCAGTCGCATGTATTCGCAGTAAATGGTCCTCCCGGAACTGGAAAGACAACTCTCATACAAAGCCTAGTTGCGAACAAAATTGTTGAAAGCGCTTTAAATGGTGCATCTCCTCCAATTATTCTTGCCTGTTCGACAAACAATCAAGCTGTAACTAATATCATTGATAGTTTTTCAAAATCGAATGAAAGAAATGGACCGTTAAAAGGTCGGTGGCTTCCAGATATCGAAGGTTATGCCACTTTTTTGCCTGCTAATAATAAATCCGATGTGGAATTGAAAGGGATCAATTACAAAAAGCAAAACGACGATGGGTTATTTACAAAAATTGAAAATCTGAATTACGTCAATGAAGCAAAGAGCTATTATTTACAAAAAGGGGCTGATTACTTTAATTCAACATTATTAAGCATTGAAGATGTTATTCAAAGATTGCAAAATGAAATTAAAGAATTAAATGTGTCATTAAATGATGCCACTAGACTTTGGAAAGAATACTTGCAAAAAGAGGAGCTGTTTCTATCTGATTATCTTTCAGATGGCGCTGACCGTGCGAGGTACTACATTAGAGGTCTTTTAAATGACTCTGCTTTTGATACTGACATAACTACTTTGACAAAGCTGGAAAAGGAAATTTTGTTATATTTTAAAAACGAGTCTTTTTTTAGGAAGTTGTTTTGTTTTTTAGGAATAAAAGTAGCATTAAGAAATAGGACCGCCGAAATTAAAATAATTTTAAGAGGCTCTTTAATATCTGATATTAGTCAATTGGAGTTAACAAAAGCTGGCATTTTAGAAAAAATTAATAAGAAAATAGAAACCGCAAGAAAGCTAATTCAGGCCATTTCAGATTGGAAAGATTGGAAGAGAGTGTACGGGATAAAAGGCAATCCAGCTAAAAATGAGAATGAATATTTGGCAGCTGAGAATATTAAAATTGAAGCGCAACAAAAGCAAGATTTGCAAATGTCTAAGCAAAACGGTTTCTATGATGAATTAGATATCACACTTCGACACCAAGCCTTTCAATTGGCCGTTCACTATTGGGAAGGAAGGTGGCTAATGGCTATTGAGGAGGATTTAATGGACCCGAATTTTGAGAGAAAAGGGACAAATCAGACTATTAATAGATGGACCCGCCAAGCTATGATTACACCTTGCTTTGTAAGTACTTTTTACATGGCGCCAAAGTTTTTCAGTTCGTATAAATTTCTCCAAAAAGGAGAGGATGGCAAGAATATTTTTGATAACCCACCCCTTCTTGAATTTATAGATTTATTAATTGTTGATGAGGCTGGTCAAGTTTCGCCAGAGGTTGGTATTGCTACATTTGCTCTTGCCAAACAAGCTGTCGTTGTTGGAGATATTAAACAAATAGAACCCGTTTGGAATATAATCAGTAAAGTCGATATTGGAAATCTGAGACGGGGGGGACTCATTAATAATTATGAAGACTCTATTTTCGAGGAGCAGTATGATCCAAAAGGATTTTTGGCCTCTTCTGGTAGCATCATGAAAATGGCTCAAAATGCAAGTATTTATAAGGAAAAAGGTTCAAAGGAAAAAGGAGTCTTATTGGTTGAACACAGAAGATGTTATGATGAGATAATTAGTTATTGCAATGTTTTAGCCTATAATGGCCGGCTTAAACCTCTTAAAGGAAAAGCAGACAAATCAAATCCGTTTCCACCAATGTATTGTATTCATGTAGATGGAAATTCATCTTTGATCCATTCAAGCAGGCAAAATTTAAATGAGGTGAAGGCTATTGTAAATTGGTTATTAAATAGTAGATCCAAAATCGAAGCAAAATATGGGAAAGTTGAAAATGCAGTTGGTATAGTTACCCCTTTCGTTGGACAAAAAAATAGTTTAAGATTTGAATTGAAGAAAGTTGGCTTTGACACAGATATTATGAAGATAGGAACTGTTCATGCCTTGCAAGGTGCCGAAAAACACATCGTGCTATTTTCTATGGTTTACGGGAAGGGTGATTCTGCTTCAATGTTTTTTGATCGCGGTAATAAGCCCAATATGTTAAATGTTGCAGTTTCGCGGGCTAAAGACAGTTTTATCGTTTTCGCTAATATAGAGATATTCGATAGAAACGCTAAGACCCCATCTGGTATATTATCGAATTTTCTTTTATTTGAAAGACAATCGAGCTAAGAATTTTATAGTTTATACCGCTTTTATAGGAAAATTGGTAAAAGTCAAACCTATTTGATAATCACAAAATTTTACGCATTCATTGTTAGGCTATTGCCAGGGCATTATTTAAGTTTCATGTAAGCGATATCGGCTTACTTTACCATTAACCTCGGTAGTTTTTGTTGAGTAAATTATCACTATGCCTTTATAAGACATTTATGCCAGGAAAAATCGGAACAGGAACGTTTGGAGGTAAGGCATATTGTCACCGGTTTGTTTGGTTAATCGATGCAATAGCTTACAAGTGGCAAGTGATAAAATACCGTCAAAGGGATTGGAGGCAAAGCTAGTATCATGAGGCATTTTATAAGCATTCCCAATAAATAAAGTTATTCAACCACCCATCCAATTCTAATTATTTATTAAAACGTAGTTATGGCAAATGCAACGGATATTAAATGGATCAAAAGTGTTACCCGTGACGAAGGGGCAGAGTGGGCTTACACTGAATTCTCCACCGGTGACATATTCCCTTTAAACTTCTCCAAGAACAAAAAGTGGTATCCTACTAATTACATAAAGGCACAACCAGGTGAATTGATGGTATTATTTCAATCTTTGCTGCCGGCTGGA
This sequence comes from Niastella vici, assembly GCF_002077945.1. Taxonomy (GTDB): domain Bacteria; phylum Bacteroidota; class Bacteroidia; order Chitinophagales; family Chitinophagaceae; genus Niastella; species Niastella vici. The sequence continues at coordinate 206,914 of NZ_LVYD01000048.1, read as the reverse complement.
AATCGTGAAGAAGGGTGGTATATTACCCATTTGGTGACTCCTATAAATAGATTAATAAGAAGGGATGGTATCCCTTCTCATCCTTATACACGTGATGTGCTGGTGGTGGGAACGCCAACTATCCCTTATCAAGTAAATAAAGCAATATGGAGTTTCTTTAAATGTAACCGTGGTCAGATATGCACCATTGAAACTATTGAAAAAAGAAATCAACCCGGATTAGCTATAGTCCAAAAACAAAACTATGTATGGCATGCGTTTGATAATCTGTTGCCAGATACAGACAATGCAATTGACTTTGTTGTTTCTCCAACCATGGAGGATGACGAAACATTTATGGAAGGCGCAGAAAGAGCTGTATTGCGTACGCATAAATTTTACGAAAGGGATCCCAAGGCGATAAAAAAAGCCAAAACCCTAGCAAAAAAAGAAAATCGTTTATTTTGTGAAGCTTGTTCTTTCAATTTTTCTACTGTATACCCTGAGCTGGGGGATGACTTTATTGAATGCCATCATCGCCAACCGATAGCAATTGGAGGAATGCGGAGAACAACCGTGCAAGACCTAGCTATCGTATGCTCCAATTGTCACCGTATGTTGCATAGAAAATACCGGGGCAGATATTTATTGGTTGATGAACTTAAGCAATTGTTCTTTTCATAAATAGCCTTTGTTGGTTAATATTGTAACTCTGGAACTTATTTAGGTAAATTTCTTATAAATAACCAGGATTTACATTGGTTCAACAAAATAAGTGCATACCCGATAGAGCGTAAACCCTGATAATATTTATTTTCGGCAGCAGGCACAGAAGTTGAAACACTCGTTGATGACTGCGGGGCGACAAATTGGTAAGTGAGCCATCTATATCTAGACAGCTATATTGATGTTTTCTTTACTATAACTGGGCATTTGATTGGAATCGAATGTCCATCCCGAATTATTGGACAAGAGTATTTTTCGGTGCAATAGTATGCAAAACGCCTCTGGCTCTTTCAAAGCAATTATTTCCAGTTCTTTTTGGCTAGCAGCAAGCAAGGCGAATTCGAAAGTAGTGCAATCCATAAAGAAAGCGTAAACGCGTTTCCCAAAATTACATGCACTTAAATTTATCTATCAGTTGCTTTACAGTGCTCATACGATTAAACAAAATATTTAATTGGTTCGACAATCTGTCGGCGGACTCCACGAAATTGTAAAACCCGCTCCTGTAGCGGGTTTTTGCGTTTAAGCAATTGAATTGATCTTTTTGAAATGTTTTATGTCTTTGGAATGAACAGCTTTCGGGTTCGAATCCGGTAAAATTCTTGTATAAGTAAGAATGTCTGCAGGCACGTGTTGAACTTCATTTTATGATAATGCCACTATACCAATCTTTGCTCCAGAAAACCTTTCCATACGGTAAACCCCTTTTGGGCAGCAGAATAGTCATGCATGATCCTGCTAAAGTTTGGATGATCTTTGTTAAGATAATCCTGTTTGCCTGTATTCTTGATTTCATTTAGCACTGCTTCGATTTCAATTAGCCCGTTTCGCAACGCATCCATTGTTTTTTCAAAATGCCATACATAAGTGGCTTCTTCGCTATTTAGCGTCTCCCATACAATATGGTATTTCTTGTCGCCCTGCAATAGAAACAAAAATGAAAAAGGCTGTAATACAAATCTTATTTTCAGTACCGATGAAAGGTGTTGTGCGGCGAGGAATTTGAGATGGTAATAATGTTTTGAGTCCTTTACACTTAAAATATCATCAATTAAATCCTTGTCGGATTTAAACATTTCTTTTAATGGCGTTTCATTTGATATCAACAATGTATCGAGAGTGTTTAGGATTTGATTATTGTCTTTATTCCCTTTAAATGGAAGGATTTTCTTTTTTACAAATTCAAAACGAACGCTATCGATAATACCGCTATTTATTTTATTGATGTCTTCAGAGGAGGTAGTTGTAGATAATATCTGATTTTCGTTGTAACGAATTTCAATTTCAGTGGCGATCAATTTTTTCTTCAGAATTTTTATAAAGTAGTCTTTGACCGCTTCAAACTCAGGTCGTATATCCGGATTTTCTATTTGAAATTTGATATCCTGACCTAGTTCTTCAATAAATATAGTAAACGCTACACAGGCATTTGAAAATTGAATCTTTGGAAAGGGTACTTTCATGATTTTCTTAATTACCCATTCAGCCGGTTTCGTTATTGTTTTAAAAGTTTGCTGAGAAGCATTGTCGCTGGGTTCTTCAGATACTTTAGGGGTTGAAGTAAATCTCTTTAGTTCAACAGCATGTAATAGCCTGGCTGTATCAAGCGAACGAAATCTTATTTTATCGATAGGCTGGAATTGCAGGGAAATTTGATTGCCGGTGTTGATTTCCGGATTGGCTGCATAGTCTATTATTTCAGCTCTGATTTCACTATTTTCCTCATCATAATTCAGCACTCTTATTTTCCAAGCGACCTCTGTTTTGAACTTTTCTACTTGTATAGGGAGATCAAGTTGGTCTATTTGTAATATAGTAGCATCCGTATTTATGAAAACTTTATCCTCATTGAAAATCAGCACCAATTCATCCAACCGCTGTATTTGGCCGGTATGTAAAAGTCTTTGATAATATCGGCTTCTTTGCCTGAATAACTTTTCTAAGTAATCCACATGTATGTCCCTATAATCATAAATAACGGGAGTGGCTTCTGTGCGTTGCACCCGGCCAAGATATTGAATCATTTTTCCCTCAAATGAAAATGGATATGCCAGCACTAAACAATCCAGGCTTGGTATATCTGCACCTTCACCCAAAAATTGTCCGGTGGAAATTAGTATCTGAAAATTTCCAGAGTTGATTTGGCTGAACTTGGTTTTCTTTGCCGATTCGGAATCTTCACCTGAAATAGTAATGACCTCAAATTTAGTTTTGAGGTATTGGTAAAGAGTTTGGATATGAGCCTTACGTTCAGTTAATACCAAGACTTTTTTTCCGGTATTTACTTCGCTTATGATATCATCTATAATAAGGCGATTCCTTGATGAATCGTGAATAAGTATCTGGAGCAATGTCTCTGTCTTATCAGTCTTGTAATCAAATGGAACCAATAATTCAGTTTCCCGAATTATTATCGAAACTTTTTTGACAGGAGCGTTGTTTTGGGTGGGTAATTTCATTTCATGAATTACCTCCCCAATATGAATGAATATTAACTTCTCATCATTATTCTTTCTGATGGGTGTAGCAGTTAATCCATACAAGTAATAGCAGTGGAAATTTGATATTACTTGTCTGAATGTTTTCGCAGGTACATGGTGGCATTCGTCGATAATAATGGTGCCAAAGGATTTAAAAATATCATGGGACGCATTTATACCTGCAACGCTTTGAATCATGGCAACGGTTATATGTGCGCCTATTTTTTGTTGCCCTTGTACAATTTTACCAATGAAGGGTTCTGCAATTCCCAAAAATGACTGAATACGTTCTGTCCATTGATCAAAAAGTTGCTTGCGATGTACAATTATCAGTGCTGGTTGCTTTTTTTGAGCTATAATTGATAAGCCAATAATGGTTTTTCCTGAACCGGGCGGGGCTACAATAATTCCCATCTCTTTTTTGGTTGCTGTATCAACCGCGGCTTTCTGATAATCATATAATGATCCTTTAAATAAATAATTTACTTCCCTAAGTTTTTTTCGTTCGTCATTTAATTGATAAGGAATGCGCTTTTCTTTGCAATAAAGAAGTAGTTCTCTAACAAATCCTCTTGGAATAAGAACATAACCATCCCTTTCTTCAAGCATTCTGAAGTAGGCTTCTGTGCCAAATGTATTTTTACCCAGCTTCTTTTTTATGATATATTCAGAATTAATGAAGTTGAGGCTATCTCTTAAAAAGTTTACCAGGTCAGGACTTAAATTTGCTCGCGGAATTTTAATATTGGTGTTTAATGTGATTTGCAGTACTGCTGAATTTGTTGAAACCGTTTGTATATGTTTATGATCTGAACCTGTCAATGAATTGTATACTTCTTCCAATTGCTGGATACCCACTTTCTTTATAGTTCGCAAAAATGACCATTGGTCTAGATAAGACATATAATTAACTGGATCTATAAAACAGGAATTATTATTCTCCAGTGATTTCTTTTGTAACGGCAATGCGATCAGATTGCCGATTCCTTTGCCGGAATGTGAATCCTGGTTAGGGAACAGCCGGTCGTAATTAGAATTTTTATCGAAAGGAGAAATAATGCCCGTTGATTCTAGAATGTGAAGCATGATCCTCCTGCTTTTAAAGGCAGGATAGCTGTTTTCAAAAAACATCCATACATGGCCTCCTCGTCCGCTTCTTGAACGTTCAAGATATACTGGCAGCTTATATCTTTCACAGGCATCCATAAATAGCTTCACTTCATCCTGCCAGCTTATTTTGCCAGATTCTGATTCATCGAAGTCGGCTGCTATGAACCAGGATGAATTATCTGGTAAAAGCGGATAAAGGCCAATCACTTCTTTGCCTGCCAAGTGATTCAATAATCTTTGTTCAGTTAACTGTGAATAGGTCTTATTGGGGAAGTCCTTAAGCGTACCGCCATTTGCTTTATGAATGGCAAATTCATCCCAATTCAAATCATAAGCGGGCATATAACCACTTCGGCCATCTCTTTCCCAACGAATAGCAAACACATCTTGTCTACCTTTGAAAAGAGGCATGAAAACATTCAATGATTCATTTGACAATGGTGTCATCATTATTTAGTTCGTAAATGCTTTTCGGCTAAATTTAATGTAAACTATTAATTTGCCCTTATATGGTGCTGGTGTTTTGGCAAGTGTTTGATTATTAATAGTTTGTGTGCGGTTTTGTTTGTATTGGGCAATTTTTCTTATTATTGTCTAAATGATCGACGATGAAATCCGGCAAAAACTTCAAAATATCATTAGCGGAACTCTCATTGAAGAGCAAGAAGATCATTGCACAGCAATCAGAAATCTCCTTTGCCAAGGCTTTGGCTCAAATCCAACTGTTAAAAGAGAATTCGAAAGTAGGTCAATTGTCAAAGAAGAACAGGCTCGCTTCTTAAAAATTCACGCAGAAAATAATAAGCTTTGGATTCCTGCTTTAGCAGAGGGCAGTCAGTATTTGACTAGGGGAGGAGAATCTGAAATATACCTGGCGCCAGATCATATGCATGTTATCAAAATCAATGATGCTGTATACTATGCTACATGGACTGAATATTTCAATAGCCTGGTGATTCATAATTTATTGTTTCCAGGTACTGTTTATGAATTGTTGGGTTTTACCTCTGGTAAAGATGAGACACTTTGTGCTGTTCTCCGACAACCATTCATTGAAGGGGGACAGGCTGATCTTGAAAATATCAAAGAACTTTTGACTTTTAATGGTTTTGAGAATACCAGACGGCAGGATTACTATAACAAAGAATTTGGATTGGAGTTAGAAGATATGCATGATGAAAACGTGATTGCCAAAGACGACTTATTATTTTTCATTGATACTGTCTTTTATATTATGGAAAGAAAGTAAGTACTCATCGAGCAATTGCTAACATTGATGCTTCACAGCCTTGCTGCATATTGGTTTCCTATACTTTGGCATGAACGATATTTTATCTATCAATTGTTTTTCAATACTTATACGCTTAAATAATTCCTTTAATTGGTTCGACAATCTGCCGGCGGACTCCACAATTTTGTAAAGCCTTGCGTTGCAGGGCTTTATTTTTTTATCTTCACCGGACGGTCGAACTCTTGCTAAAATTCTTGTTAATAAAAACTAGGCAATTAAAATACGTGAAAAACACCCGCTTTTATTACATCAAATCTTTGTAATCTCGAAATCTGTTGATTACTGTATTGCAATTCTTGCGCAGTATCTACCAGTTCCCGGTCATTTATAACTTTTTTGATTCCTGGCTGGACGTCATAGGATACCCCACCTACAGCAATACTTGAAAAATAGCGGCAGTTTTTGGGGCAATGCTAACATGAAACATTTTATATCTAATGGCAAAAAGCTTCGATAAAGGAAAAATCGGAGAAGATGAAACATGTAGCTTATTTGAAATGAAAAAAATTAATTGAACGATTGTCTAAACTCCAATGGCGATTGATTGGTTTTAGTCTTAAATAATTTACTGAATGATTGCGAATGTTCAAACCCCAGTTCATAGGCTATTTCGCTTACAGTGAGATTCGTAGTTGATAGTTTTTCTTTTGCTTTTTCTATTAATTTTTCATGAATATGAGTTTGGGTTGAATTGCCTGTAAGGGATTTTAATAAACTACCTAAATAATTTGGAGAAAGATGTAGCTGTTCTGCAATATATTGTGCAGTAGGTGAGCCTTTTTCTAATAGGTTTTCATCATTGAAATAATTATTAAGTATAGATTCTACCTTTGCAAGTATCTGATGATTGGTTTTTGCTCTTGTGATAAATTGCCTTTGATAAAATCTTTCGCAGTAACTCAATAATTGTTCTATTTGTGCAATGATGATGTTCTGTGTAAACTTATCAATGGAAGAATGGTATTCTCTTTGAATATTTTTCAATATATCAGTAATTACAATTTCTTCCTTTTCAGACATAAATAAGGCTTCGTTTACATTGTATCCAAAAAAATAATATTTACTAATAGCCTTTGCCAAGTTAGTATTCCACAGAAAATCAGGATGAATAAACAACAATAGACCCGTTGGTTTTGTAGTTTGGCTTTTATCTAACGTGATGCTAACGACTTGCTTTGGTGCTACAAATGTCATAAGCCCTTCATCAAAATCGTATTGTAGCTGCCCATACTTAAACTTGCCCTGAATATTTCTTTTTAAACCTATTGAATAGAAATTTTGCATCCAGCTAATTTCAGTATCATCAGTCTGGTAATCTACTAAACCATAATCTACTAAACTTACCAAAGGATGCTCAGGCTTAGGCAAACCGCTCATTTTGTGAAACTCAGCGATTGAATTGAAACGATATATGTGTTTATTGCTCATGTGAAAGGAATTAAAATGACAGAGCTTTAAACCTTTAAAGCTCTGTCAAAGTTAAAAATGTTAGTTTTATTTGCATTGATCACTTGAAACAAATTAAAGCTGTTGCTTTTTATTTAATACTTCAATGATTGCTTTTGCCATCGGAATGCTTGATGCAGGGTTTTGACCAGTTATCAAGTTACTATCAACCATTACATAATTGCCCCAGTTTTTTGCACCACAAGTGTAGTTAGCACCATACTTTCTCAATGTTGAAGCTAAAAGCCAAGGTGCATTGTTTGCTGTTCCAAATTCAATTTCCTCAGAATCACTAAATGATGTCATATTTCTACCTTTGAACAACCAGTTGCCTTTGCTATCAACTGCACTTAAAAATGCAGCCTGACCATGACACACAGCACCGATAATTTTTTTGGATTTGTCTGCTGCAAATAACACCTTGCCCATGTCTTTATCTTTATACAAATCTTCAACTGGGCCATGTCCGCCAGGTACTATCACTGCATCGTAATCATCCATATTGATTTTTGCTAATTCCAATGGATTGCTTAACGTGGTTGACAATGATTTTAGATACTTTGCAAAGGCTACTGCTTTTTCAGCACCTAGTGTACTTACTTCAAGACTTTTGGGGTCTGCTGTTGGTTTCTTTGCACCAGGAGTGGAAATATCTACCTTATAGCCAGCATCTACAAATTCTTTATGAACATCTACGAATTCTTCTGTCCAATAACCGGTAGGATATTTTGAGCCATCTGCCCTTGTCCATGTGTCGGCGGCTGAAAGCACAATGAGTACTTTTTTGGTAAGTTTAGAGCTGCTTGATTTTACACTTGCAGACTGTGAGTAGGTGTTTGCTGTGAAGGCAAACATTAGCACTAATAATGCTGTTAACGATTTTAAAATATTACTTTTCATTTTATTAATTTTTAAAACTCATTGAATAAATTATTTTACGTAATCTGTTGATTTACTTAAAGATTCATTGGCGGCAAGCTCATTTTGCAATATTTCAATTTTACTATTTGCCATGCCAAAAGAGTCTGAACCCATAAAGAAGTGCAGTGGTGCAGTTTCCATTTCTGCCAATTCAATCAACACTTGTGCAGCTTTGTTTGGGTCACCAGGTTGATTGCCTACCATTTGAGTTTCGTGCCAAATTTCGGTGTTACGAGCCGCTGTATATGCTACAATTGGATTTTGAGCTAGTTTCATAGAGCCTTCTTTCAAGAAGTTTGTATTAAAATAACCCGGGTAAACAATTGTTGCTTTTACATCAAACTCTTTGGCTTCTACTGAAAGTGCTTCTGTTAATCCCACAACAGCAAATTTTGTGGCACAATAAACACCCCATCCAGGAAATGCACCAAGTAAGCCTGCTATCGAAGAAATGTTTATAACATGTCCTGCTTTTTTGGCTCTAAAATGGGGCATAACATTTCTGATGATGTTAAGCAAACCAAAAACATTGATGTCAAAATTCTGACGAGCTTCGGCATCAGACATTTCTTCTAATGTACCTAATTGGCCATAGCCAGCATTGTTTACTAATACATCAATACCACCGAAGGTTTTGATTGTACTTTCGATTGCTTTTACAACACTTACTTCATTTAATAATTCTACCTGTAGAGGTAAGAAATTGGAAGTGTCATTTGCAACAGCTTTGTTTAGCGATTCTACATCTCTTGATGTAGCAGCTACTTGGTAGCCTTCTGAAAGTAACTTTTTTACGAGAGTTAATCCTAAACCCTTTGAGGCACCAGTTACAAACCAAACTTTCTTTTTATCCATTTTTAATTTTTAATTGTGAGTAATTAATTACAACACAAAGATGGGTTGCTATAAAAAGATAGATATAGCCGTATTAATGGTGTTTGTGCTTAAATCAACGATTGGCTGTTTAATTAAAGAGTGAACCGGTTATTCGGGTAAAAGATTTCATTGGGGTTGGATTATAATGGGCAAGTAGGTGAATTATTTTCGACAGAGGCGTAGATATGGCTGAAAAAGTAATAGTTAAAAAACTACAAGGCTTTATCGAATTGTTCTATCAGTTGCTTTACAGAGGCTATACAATTGAAGAATTCCTTTAATTGGTTCGACAATCTGCCGGCGGACTCCACGAATAAGGAAGCCTCGCGTAAAGCGGGGCTTTTTTTATTAACTCTACCGGACGGACGAGGACAGTTTTCCATTCGACTATTGATATAGCGTTTACCGCGGACTGGATTTTTGGATCATGCACTTTGGGGAATATTTGGCTAAAAGCAACTTAGTTAGCAATGATTTTCACCAGAATCTTGTCTTTTTTCATCTCTTTGGCTGATCGAGGTCATTTATCAGCTTTGGAATAATACTAACCTTTGAGAGATATTTATTTCTATGAAATCCGGGAGTTCAAAGTTAAATGCTGCCTGGCATATAGCCCATCCAATGCCAAAGAATCCAAGCTTTGAGCAAAGAGTAAAATGGCATCTAGAACACCAGAAACATTGCGGATGCAGAAAAATTTCAGGGAAGTTGGCAGAAGAAATAAAAAAAAGGAATAAAATCCTAATGCTGTAAAAATGGATAATAATAGCGGCAAGATTATATTATCACTATCAATTCCACTGTCAATACTGATAACACTGGTAAGCTGCATCAGTCTCTTAACTCCTGATTTCTATGTAAAAGAAACATTCAACTGGCGGATTCAGTCTGTTGGTCAGGATATGATTGACCTTTTTATAGTCGTTCCCGCATTGATCATAACCGCGATGCTTGCATACAGGAAAAAGTATATTGCGGATTTGCTATGGGCCGGAGTAATGCTATATATACTTTATACTTTCCTTATTTATAGCTTTGGTGTTCATTTCAACCGGTTATTTCTGATTTATTGTTTAACGCTTGGCCTTTCCTTTTATTCATTGGCCTGGTTTATTTATTCTCAGATCAAAAGTCCGGTTAAATTCGGGATAAACAAAAATGCCGTGGTTAAAGTAACCGGGATCTTTTTCCTTGTTCTCTCATTTGTATTCTATTTTCTCTGGCTTTCTGAAATTATTCCTGCCGTAATTAATAATAGAGTCCCAAAAGGAGTAACAGAAACCGGGCTGGTAACCAATCCTGTTCAAGTCATTGACCTTTCTGTGTTTCTCCCCGGCATTTTTATAACAGGCTTCTGGATTTTGAAAAGAAGACCGGCTGGGTTTTCCTTTGCAATAATCATACTGACCTTTTTTGTACTGATGAATGTCACAATTGGCTGGCTCGCTTTGATGATGAAGCGGAAAGAACTTGAATCAAGCTTATCTGTCACAATAGTAATGGCGGTGCTTAGCCTGATAAGTTTTGTATTTCTTGTATGGAATATTAAGCACATTAAAATTAGGACGCCATGAAAGGTTTCGGAAATCAAACCTATTTGTTCCTGTACATTATTTCCAATGTTATCGCATTGTTGATGCTGTGGGCTGCGTGGAAACAACCGAGGATCGCAAGGTTATTATTCTTCCTTGTGTTTACCTGGGCAAGCTGGACAAACTGGAAAACAGCTCTGCAAAATCCACAATTTTACATAGAGTATGCTGATCTCAGTTTTCTCGACATATACAAGCAATTCATTCGGGGTTGGTTTAGCACGCATGTTACTGAAGTGGTTGGTTTCATTGCCACTTGCCAGGCTTTGATTGCTGTGTCTATGTTGCTCAAGGGGTGGTTGTTGAAATTGGGAGCTATCGGAGCAATTATTTTCCTGATGTGTATTGCACCGCTTGGTGTGGGGTCGGCATTTCCCTTTTCAATCACTGCTTCATTGGCATTATACTTTATTCTTAAAAATGGAACAAAAGATTATTTGTGGGTTAGCCTAAAATAGAAACATCAGTACAATTAATTGTCAGAGCGGGTATCATAAAACAAATTCTTTATTGACAAGAATAATATAATATATAATATAGGTTTTTGGTAAAGCTCTCCTTGTCAGGCGCCGGATTATAACGTAACTATTTCAGTGTATGAAATTATTACTTACAGGCGATGTAATGCTCGGGAGATTGGTAAATGAAAATCTGAAGAGCCATCCTCCTGATTACCCCTGGGGCGATACGCTTCCCGTATTCAAAGAAGCGGATGTACGGATCTGCAACCTGGAATGTGTGATCTCCAGCAAAGGTTCGCCGGCTTTGAAAGTTTTTACATTCCGTTCTGATCCCGGCAATATCGCTGTGCTTGGGGCGGCCGGCATAAATGCCGTGTCGTTGGCCAATAATCACACGCTTGACTATGGCCGGGAAGCCCTTGCTGATACATTCGTTTTACTGGAGAAGGCGGGGATCCGATATGCGGGGGCAGGACCCAACCTGCTGGCGGCGCAACATCCTGCCATCCTTGAAATGGGTTTGGTGAAGGTTGGTTTGTTATCCGGTACAGACGCAAATGAGCCGGGCTGGGGCGCAGGATCAGATCGTTCCGGAATATGGTATGTGCCTGTTGAAAAAAGGGATCCCAGGGCGCGTGATCTTATCGAAAGCATAAAAGAAGCAAAGACAACAGTGAATTTACTCATCGTTGCCCTGCACTGGGGTTCTAACTGGGGAGACGAGCCGGAACCAGGCCATCGTGAATTTGCGCATATGCTTATCGATGCCGGCGCCGATATCATCTTCGGGCACTCATGTCATGTTTTCCGCGGTATTGAAATATACAGGAAGAGGCCCATCATTTATAGTGCCGGGGACTTCATTGACGACTATGCAGTTGATGCGATCGAACGAAATGACGAGTCGTTCATATTCATGATCGAAATATTCGGTCAAAGTATTCAAAAAATTTTACTGTACCCGACGATTATCGAGAACTTCCAGGCGCGTTTGGCCGGTTTGTCACGCGCCATCAACATTGCTGCCCGGATGGAATCACTGTGCAGGGAACTCGGAACTCAGGCCCGCTGGAACGAGGCATCAGGAACACTTGATATTAAAATAGGTTGACCTGTAAGGTGACCAGGAGTGACTAAAACAGTCAGGCCGCGAATTTCGCCTTACAGGTCAAATGCCATACGAAGCAACGATGAATAATAACAGAACTTATATCTGTATAACAAATGACAATGGTCATTTATTTCGGTTATTGATGATTATTATCATTACAAAATAGATACAATAATTTATTGCAAGTAACATTTGTTACTAACCATGGTCTTCAAATTTTAGACATTTGCTTTGAAAAGCTAACTTTAAAATTATCAACCAATGAAAGTAATAGTAATAGGTGGAAATTTTGCAGGCTTTACTGCAGCCATCGAAATAAAACGTAAATTAAAAGATACAGTCGATGTTACATTAATCGATAGAAATGAAAATTTTCTGTTTATTCCATCTCTGATATGGGTTCCCACCAAAAGAAGAGAAATAAAGGATATCAGCATCCCCCGAAAGCAGGTGCTTGAAAAACGGGGTGTTACATTTGTTCAAACAATTGCCGAAAAAATAGATCCCAACAAACGGTTAGTATATACGCGTGATGGCCAGTTTGAATACGATGAACTGGTGATAGCAACTGGTCCGAAGGTAAATTATGATATTGCACCTGGTATAAAGGAGCATGCGTGTTATATCGGCACACCCGATGGAGCAATGAAAACACGCGAAAAACTGGAAGCATTCAAAAAGGATCCCGGCCCTATTGTTATTGGCGCCACACAACAGGCAGGATGCATGGGTGCAGCGTATGAATTTCTATTCAACATCGAAAAATGGCTGCGCGAACAAAATATCCGTAAAATGGTAGATTTGTATTGGGTAACGCCCGAAACCTATCTTGGCCATTTTGGTATCGACGGAATGCCTTGGGGAGAAAGGATGTTAAAAGCCTTCATGAAAATGTTTCACATTCATTACAGGGTAGGTGTAGGTATTTCAGAAGTAAAAAAGGACGAAGTCGTATTAAGCAGCGGAGAACGTATTCGCTCAAAATTCATGATGCTGATGCCTCCTTTTATTGGTGTTGACTTAATCAGAAATTCGCCCGAACTGGAAGCCGCACCTAATGGATTTATTGATGTATTGCCTTCATACCGTCATAAGAAATACAGCAACATCTGGGTAGCAGGTTTATCAGTTAATGTACCAGCTCCTTTTAAGCAGGGCAGTATTCCGTTTGCAGTGCCCAAAACCGGTTTCCCAAGTGATGAAACAGGAAAAATTGTTGCAGAAAATATTGTAAGGATAGCTAAGGGTAATACAACTTTAAAAGAAAAGCCGTGGGGTAAAATTCCGGGACTTTGCATTATGGATGCCGGCAAAAAAGAAGTATTGATATTTTCAAATCACTTATTTAAACCAAGATCTTTTGCTATTATGCTGCCGAATGTCTTTTATGATTTTGGCAAAGTGATGCTGGAAAAATATTTTATCTGGAAGATGAAGAATGGATATGCGCATTTGCCATAGTAGTTTAATACTCTTAAGATTGATTGGCTGGAGCAAATCATCAATCTAAGTTATTTCCAAAATGGTGGGTGACGAATCCCACAGCCTCGGTAAAATTACTGGTGGTCATCTCCACCACCTCTCCATGCACATCATCCAATGGCATAACGGTCATCCTGTATTTCGCCTGCCGCTTCATGTGATCAATATGCAGATTTACCGCCATTCGGTATAGCCAAGTTTTTACGTGTCCTTGCTCCGGTCGAAAACTATTGCGATAATGCAGGGCACGGATGAACAACTGCTGTGTCAGATCTTCGCTTTGCGAAGCATCGAAACTGAGTTTAAAGAAATAATTATACATACGAACCTGATAACGATCAAACAATACAGCCATAGCTTCCAACCGGCCATTCTGTACTTCTTTCATGTATATTTCATCGGTAAGATCCAACCGCAGTTTGTTTTTATATATTACTCAGAATTACAAAAAGGTTACAACAATAAAGTAATTTTATTTATTTAGTGGGCTAATTGGGCTATCACCATAGCATCAAGTTTCGTGGGTGCGAAGCACCAGCCTTACAGAGTGAACTGTCTGGTTATTTACCGGAGGGACTTCCCGTAACCGGACTCCACGAAATTGAAGCCTCTGATTTTTCAGGGGCTTTTTTGTTGGTGGCAGCAGACATCAACCCGGCTTTCTTTTGGCATCAATAAACCAGCCCATTTTATCACGGTTTATCCCAGAACACACGTTGTGTTAGTCCATCGCCGCCCATGCTCGTAACCGCTGTATTGTAGTTATCAGCGTTTTTACTTAGCTCCTCATTAGGATAAGCCATACGTCTTACAAAACCGCCGTTTAAGTTATTGTTATACTTATTGGGTTGCAATACCGGAAATCCGCTTCTTCTCCAATTAGCAAAACCTTCGGCGCCGTTTGTAAAACACTCGATCCAGTATTGTGTATTGATAAGCTCAAGTGCCTTCGCATCGCTGTAAGCAATGGCAGGTTGAAGCAGGTAGTTGTTTTTTTCCGCGTCTGAAATGGCTGGGCTAAATGTGCCGGGAAATAAGTTCCACTCATCCAAAGCAGCTCTAACGCCGGCTTCATAGTATTGTTTTGTTGTTGAGCCCCCTGTGATCCACCCTCTGAATTTAGCTTCTGCCAACAATAGTTGGGTTTGCGAGTTGGTAATAAAAAAAGCAGGGGTAACCGTATTGGCAACTACATCGTAATTAAGCTGCGTGTAGTTTTGCCCTTGGCCCTTTGTACCTCTGTATCCCGGATAATTTAAAACAGTTACCTGGTCGTATCCCACGGGAAATCCATATTGGTTAGCTGTTGTAGTATCACGTGCAGAGGTAATTGAATTTGGCTCGGCATAGCTGGCTCCGACATACTTCAACCGGGGATCACCAGTGCTTTTTAACTGATTAACAAAAGGTTCAGCTAAATAATAAAAACGGGGAGTGACGTTCCGCTGAGTATTGGAAAAATTGTTTGGAACTGCAGTATTATACAACTTAACAACAACATTATCGTTGTTTGATAGAATTACACCACCTGCAAATGCTTCCTGTACAATGCTTGCAGCTTTGACGGCGTCAATTTTTGAGTAACGCATACCTAAACGCAGCAATAAAGAGTAACCGATTTTTTTCCATTGGGCTATCTGTGCGGTTATTAAAGCGGGAGTAGAGCTGGTTGCACCACCAAAAAATAAGTCACTGGTTACATATTCATTTGAAGCAGACAAATCAGCAGTAGCCGTTTTAAGCTCATTGTAAAGGTCCGCATAGATATCGGTCATTTTATCATACTTTGGATAGTTTATCTGTCCAAGGTATCCTTTTCCTGCGTCGCTGTAAGGTACATCGCCATATGTGTCAACAAGGGTCATAAAAGCAAACGCTTTCCATATCTGTACCATGTTGTACAGGTTTCGAGAAGCCGGGTCATCTTTAACAAGGCTGATGATTTGTGCCAAAGATTTGATAACATCTGTGTAAACACTCCAACGCGGCGTGTTATATCCATCCACGTCCTCATTAAAATTAAACCCTGCCGTAGCACCTGAGTTATAAGCATTCATATATTGTTGTACTATGGTTTGTTCACCATCCCAATTGCCCACATTCATACCCCGCTCTGCTCCTGTAAATAACAACCCTGCATCAATTTTTGTAATGGCATAAGGGTCCTGGTTTTTTTCTTCAAACCCCTTTGTGCAGCTCACGAAGCAAAGTGCTACAGCGAGCGGGATTATAAGACCACTGTTTTTTTTCATACTGGATGATTTTAGAATTTTACATTTAAGTTAAGCCCAAAAGTTCGGGTAGTTGGCTCAGTATGTTGCTCGTATCCCAGGCGGCTGTCGCTTGATGATGCGAACGCCTCCGGATCAACATCAGGTATGTGTTTCATAAGTACTGCTGCATTCCGGCAACTGGCAGATAGCGTTAGCCCTTTAACAAACTTTGTGTTTTTAATCATTAAACGGGTTAAGTCATAGGAAAGCGTGATATTTCTTAACTTGATAAAGTCGCTGCTGAAAACAAATGGATCTGCTATTTGCTTGGTACGATAATCAGAATAAAATGTTCTTGGTTCAACTGATATTGTATTCTTAGATCCATTAGGCAGCACACCATCGAAAACAACGCCCTCGCGACCTACTAAAGATGCCTGGCTCATACCTGACCTTAAACCGTTCAATGCTGTTGACGAAAACACCTTGCCGCCAAATTTCCCATCAACATGGATCAATAAGCTCAGGTTCTTATATTGGAAAGTGTTTGTAATACCACCCGTTAGCTTTGCGTTGGCACTGCCAAAATTTACCTCCGTGGCTGAAGCCTGGAGTTTTCCCTGGGCATCTAACATTATCTCTCCCTTTGCATTTCGGAGATACGTTTTTGCTATCAACTGGTTCATCTCTTTGCCCACATCGTATGCTAAAGAACCCAGGAACTCGTTTCCGGTACCATTAAAATATACTACCACCTGGCGGGTTTGCCCCGGAGCCAATGCCAATACTTTTGAGGTATTATAGGCTGAGTTTGCCGATATATTCCAGCTAAAGTTGGATGTTTTAACAGGTGTTCCGTCAATCATAACCTCTAAACCAGTGTTTTTCAGCTTTGCGACGTTGGCTTTTATACTACTATAACCCGTAGAGGATGATAATGGAACCTCCAATATCTGGCCATTGGTCCTCTTGTCGTAAACGGCGATATCAAAATTTAAACGGTTATTTAAGGTTCTTAACTCAAGGCCTATTTCCTTTTCACTAACGCGGTAAGGTTCTATTTTGGGATTTGGAATAATTGTGTTATCAACGGTTGCAACTGGATAGGTACCGAACAGTTGTTGTGCCATCGTGTACTTCAACTGGGTGCTAAAGGGATCAACACCGTTTGCATTACCCACATCGGCATAACTCATTCTTAATTTACCAAAATTCAACCATTTGTTATTGGGCAGCAATTCGGAAAAAATAAAACTGGCGCTTACTGATGGATAGTTGAAAGAGTTGTTTGGGTCAGCTACTACTTCACCTGGCGGCGTAAGCACAGAAAAGTAGTCAACTCGATCGGTAAGATTCAGGTACAGGAAGTTTTTATAGCCAATATCTGCAAAAGCATATAAAGAGTTTACCTGCCATCTGTAAATCCTGTAATCCTGGGTTTTGGTGATACCATTTGCAATGCTATAAACGTCTTTCACTACAAAGTCTGTTACTCCCTGGCTGGTATTGTTATTGTTAACTGTATACATATTACCGCCAAAGCTTCCGTCGATTGTAAAATTGCCAATTTTATGGGTGGTCCCTAACAGGAAATCCATATTCATTTGTTTGTTGAAACTCGTGTTAATATTGTAATTCCCCCTCCAGCCAGTGTTGCCATCATTACGCAGTGGGGCCCCTACGCCATGTGGTGTGTTATATTCATTATTATTGTACCCGAAATCTGCATTTACACGCCCCTGTAAGTACAACCACTTAAAGAAATCATACCTGACGGAAACAGTACCTAACAAACGATCTCTTTTGGTATAATCGAACTTTCGCCCGATAAGATAATACGGGTTCGTTAAAAGGCCATCAAAGGGGTTGGTTGAAAATAAGCTGCCATCAGGGCCTACAACACTCGTTTTCAACGTTTCAATCGAAAGAGTTAATGGCATACGGTGAAGGAAACTGGAGAACCCGATACCTTGAGAACCAACCAGCGGGGGATTTTTATTTTCCTCGTGGGTATAGTTAATATTCGCCTGAAGCGTCAGCTTTTTTGTAACCTGGCTGTTGAGTCCTAAATTAAAAACCTTTTTATGATAACTATTGTCAGGGGAAATACCATTAGCATCCAGGTTGGAAAAAGAAATGCGGTAGCTTGTTGAGGCGCCACCGCCGGAAAGTGCTACCGTATTCATGAACGAAGTTCCGGTTCTGTAAAATTCCTTAAAGCGGTTTTTATCAGCAGAATAAGGCCTTAAAACACCATCATACTGTACTGTAGGAACGCCGTCGTGTTTTGCGCCCCATGCCAGGTTTCCGTTTGATTTCGCCTCAGTTTGTGTGGCAGGACGCTTACCCCCAACGCCGGTACCATATTCGGTTTGATAATTGGTAAAATCCAATATTTCATCAGCGGCAAAGTTGGAGGTAAATTCCACGCCAAATTTCGAATTTTTAGCGCCGCTTTTGGTGGTGATAATAATGGCACCATTGGAAGCTCTGGAACCGTAAAGCGCCGCAGCTGTTGCACCTTTCAGCACGGTCATTGACTCAATATCATCCTGGTTGATTTGTGCCAGGTTGTCGCCCTGGTCTGTGGCAGGCGAACCACCCTCGGCACTACGTGTACCCTGATCCATCGGCAGGCCGTTAATTACAATTAACGGCGAGTTGGTTTGACCATTAAAACCCGACTGCCCACGCAAACGGATCCGGTTACTCGCGCCTGCACCCGCCGTTGGCGGAGCAATATCCAAACCGGCTATTTTACCCTCCAAAGACTTCATCACGTTGGTAGTACGGTTCTGGGTGATTTCATCAACTTTTACAGTGGCAGCTGCGTAACCCAGTTTTCGAGATTCCTTCCTGATACCTAAAGCGGTAACTATCACTTCATTCAAGTTTCCGGCAGTGGTGCTTAAAACGACATTAACGACCTTGCGGCCGGAAACAGAAACTTCCAGTGTTTTATACCCTATGGAAGTAAATTGTAAAACTCCGGTGGAAGGAACCGCAATACTGAATTGCCCCGAAGCAGTAGTAGTGGTTCCGGTAGTTGAACCTTTTACTATTACTGAAATTCCGGAAAGTCCTTTTCCATCCCGATCTGTAACTTTTCCGGTTACGATTTGACAATAAGCTTTAATAGAAAAACAAAGAGGAAAGACCAATAGCATGAGCTGTTTGCCCATAGCCGGCAAGGATGCCGGGATAATATTTTTTCTCATGGTAGCAAGTCGTTTGGTTATAAATAATTTCCTTCAGGAGGAACTTGAACGCTTATAACATCTGCAAAAGGTAGGATAACTTAAAATAAAAAGAGTCCAAGAATGAACGCCGTTGAATTTTATACAATTTCATACGGACTCCAAACGGCTTCGACGAACCGCCAAATGGTTTTAGCGGAGGGTATAATGTGGAGTGCTTATTTTGAAGGGATCATCATATATGGATACACGAAGTAAATAGATTGTCAATATCCTGTAGCTTCACATTTCAATCGTTCCCGTTTGATATCAATCCTTATCTTTAATAAAAAAATGGCTTGCCACAAAAAAGATACTTTTCAATTAAAAGTGCATGGCAGGAGCCATGTCTTTCTTCTTAACACATTTTTTCTTCTGCTGGTATTCCATCCCTTTTCTGCTGCTGCACAACCGGATACCACCTTAAAGAATACTTTACCGGCTGCCGGAAAAATGAAGAACGACAAACCATCTGGCAAAGGATGGGAAGACCTCCTCATCTCCGGGAACAACTGGGAATTTGAACCCGCTTTCTGGCAATTGAAAGATCATTTACTTATAGGTACAATAGGAAAAGAAAAAGAGCATCATTACAGCTATACAAAAAAGCCATATAAAGACTATGAACTAAATGTACTGATCAAAATGGTGGGAGACGATGATGCAAATTCCGGTGTCTGTGTCAGGATCAATCCTACTAACTGGGACAATGCACCCGGCTACCAGGTAGATATGGGCAAAGGCTACTGGGGTTCTTTATGGGAAGAACGCAGGGGCAACATGGTACAGAAGTTCCCGGATACCCTTGTTTCAAAAATTGTAAAGAAGAATGACTGGAACCATTACTATATCATTGCAAAAGGTCATCATATACAAGCATGGCTGAATGGTGTAAAAACCATTGATATTGTTCACGATGCCGGTTTCTCTGAAGGCCGCATAGGCTTTCAATTATGCCACATGCACAATCCGACAGCCGTAGAAGTTAAATCACTTTATATAAGGGAAATAGAATAGCTGCTACTAGGAGAACGCGCATATAAGTGTGGATACGGGATTACCATAGATTTGAACAGAAAAAATGAGAAGGAGTGTAAAACGAAAAAATGTAGGAATAAAAAAAGCCTGAAGACCGCGAAGACCTTCAGGCTCGATGAAGTAAATTATGTATATTGATTAAAAGACCACCGAGTAAAAAATGTTGACCCCTAGTCGTTGCCGAAAATGTACCGCCTGAAGCACAATTCCATCTTAAAATTGTCGGCAATACAGCTTATTTCTGACCCTCTTTACTTTTAAAGTCCGTGATGGTCTTTCCATCATAACGATACACTCCATCAGATGCGCCAAACCAAATATTTCCTTTATCGTCCTCTAAAATCCCGGAGATCATTGGTTTATTTGTTATTTCGGTTACAGTTGGCTTTTCATTGGTCAATGACTTTTCATCATAGCGGGAAAGTACCCACCCGCCATTATTAGCTCTTTGTGAATTAGTCCAAATATTTCCTTTTCTATCTTCGTAGATATATCCAACAAAATTTTGAGTAAAATTGGTAAATGTACTGCCGTCATAGCGCCAAAGGCCATCAAAAGCCCCCAGCCAGATATTGCCTTTTTTATCTTTGATTATCGAACGGACATTTGCAAAAGATTTACCATCCTTATTGGTTATAGTGGTAAATGTCTTTCCATCATAAACGGAGGCATAGCCCCTTGTGCCAAACCAAAGTTTTCCTGTTTTGTCTTCAATGATAGAATTAACAGCATTATGCATCCAACTATCTTCTGGAATCGGATGTTGGTAAACTGAAATATGGAAAGAATCAGTAGAAGTGACAGAAGGGGCTTCTTTCATTTTAAGACTTCGAAAGGATTTCCCATCGTAACGGCTTGCTCCGTTTTCAGTGCCGAACCAAATATTACCGGTTTTATCTTCATAAATATTCCCAACCCGATCATTAGCAAGCCCATCCCTGGTTGTGAAGTTTTGAAAGGATTTCCCATCATAACGGCTTACTCCGTTTTCAGTGCCGAACCAAATATTACCGGTTTTATCTTCATAAATATTCCCAACCCGATCATTAGCAAGCCCATCCCTGGTTGTGAAATTTTGAAAGCCTGCCTGTCCGGTAGGCAGGGATTCCCTCTGCCCGACTCCGTCATTCAGGCGGGCATTGTAATAGTAAACACCTGAATCTCTGGTACCGAACCAAAGATTTCCTTTTCGATCTTCCAGAACATTCCAGAAGCGGGCTGAACTCACTTTACTGGTAATATTGGTAAAAGACTTTCCATCGTAACGGATAATACCTTCGTTTGAAACAAGCCAAATGTTCCCCTTTCGATCTCGCTTGATGGTGCGAACAAAGCTGTTGGGTCCATGGGAAGTGGATACGTCTTTGGTTTCAACGGTATCCTGAGCGCCATTTTTTTGTTGGGCCTGTACGGGAAAATAGATTACTCCTGCGAGCATGATAATCAGGCTGTACAAAACATTTCTTTTATTTTTCATATCCTATTAAAGTTTGATACAGCGAAACTACTTTGATCCTTTCAGCTTGAAGGGTCAGGATTGTAAATTCAAATGTAAACTTTGTAAATTATTGTAAAAGTACCCTGGACCTTAGAAACTCGTTGCTTAAGATCATCACTGACTGCAAAAAAGGTTGCTGCTCCGTGAGATGGACGATGAACGGATTGCGACGCAACGAAGCTGTCCAAGGAACCGGAAGCAGGTACCAAAACAATTTAAGCCGCTAACCTAATTTCATAAGGAGATCCACGTTTCACTACTGTGAAAATCCTTTCAATTAGTTTTGCCCTAATGATAGGATTTTTTCACTATGAAAGCAAGGATAAGAAATTTACAGAAAAGGTGTCGGCAACGCTTTATATATTTGTACGAATGGCATGATGAAAAAGAATGGCGATATAAATTTGGAATTATAATAATACCAGCAAGTAATGAAAATGAACCCAGATAATATCGCGGAAAGGATTATAAGCCTTTGGGATACTGGATTGAAAGATGAAGAAAAAGTAATGGAGATCATTCAATCCGAATTTCATATTTCTGAAGATGATGTAGAATGGATATTTGAGCGTATAAAAATTGGGCTTTTTCGGGCGCAATTCAAAATTGCTGGTGAAAAATATCCCAAAAATAATTTAGATGACGATCCTTATGTAAGGTCCGCATTGAAAATTGGTTTACGAAATTTAGGATATAAACCCTGGTGGAAATTTTGGTAAGTAGCATCAATATTTTCCAACAATAGCCTTTAAAGGCGATTTGATCGTCAAATATTTAAGTCTATTCACCTAACGATAAAGTGAGGGTATTATATGCATAAAATTTGAGTGAGCCTTTTTTATGCCTTACACTGTCTACATATTATACTCTTCACTAAGCGATCAGCACGTCTTCATTGTTCGCATTAACATGGGCTTTTATAATGCTTTTTGCGGTTTCATAAGCTTGCGACATCAGGGAACCTGTAATGGTCGTCTCTGTATGTGTATTGGCCGCAAAAGGTAGTATCTCATCCTGTATATATTTCTCAATGGGTTGATAGGCCCTGCCGCTCGCCGTCCAGTCGGCATAGATGATCCGTTTTTTTCCAAATGGAGATTCGAAAGTTTGTTGATCGCCGGTAATGTTTTTCCGGTAGCCGGAGAAGTACTCCTCCAGGACGTTTTTTGGGTGTAAGGATAATAAGGTCATATTCATTTGGATTTGGCAGTAGCAGAAATTCCAAACAAATCATAGGGTTCCTTGCTGAAACGGTCATTGAATAACCGTACTGTAAAGAACAGGAATATGATAAAGGAAGCCAATACGAGTAACTGTGTTACCGAAGTTTTTTGAATGTTTTGCCGCGACTTTATATCGCACACTTCACCGGGACAAAGCTGCGCTTTCTTTTTATGGAAGATCGGGTAGAATTTACAACCCAGGCAAATGCCGAATGACGATTCAAAGTACAGGAATACCAGGCAGATCAGGCAGATGATACCTGTTATGAGGCTGTATGCATTTACGATCACAAAGAAAACGAACATGATAGCCGACAAAAACACTCCGGTGATCCAGGCGAACTTTTTTTGCTGCGCGCCCACATATTCGGGTACCTGATTCCGTACAATTAACCGTCCGATGATCAGCGTAGGAGAGAATTTGGGATTGATGCATACCCGTATGAGAAAATCGAGAAGAGATAAGGTTACGACATATTTTATCAGAATAAAATTGTTTTTAAAAATGATAAGCATTAACGAAGTATAGGTTGCCAGAAATAATATTCCCACGGCGGCTCTGATTTCTCTTTCATTAAGAACTGGAGTATCGTATCCCTTTACAGTTTCGCCAAATTGAATCAATTTGCCCATGTTTTGCTTTTTTAAAGGTTAAATAGGTGGTTTTCCGGATGTCGCCGATACAATGATCAACAATTAAATCAAATGCAATGAGGGGCTGTCAGCAAACAGCGTATTATGGTAAACAGACAGCAGATCCAGGTCAACCAGGTACGCAGCATAGGAAAAAGGGAAAGATTTACCGATCTTTAGTCCACCGAATTAATGCATGAGCAAATTATTTGATATACGGCGGTTTAAGCTTTACGGGTGGATAGGACTCGTATTCTTTCTGTTAAACCTGATTGGCTCCACGAAAAAAGTCACAGCAATATGGCTCTTTTTATACCCATACGCTGGTTTGATCCCCATCTCCTCCCATTTTGTGCGGAATCTTACAATTTTCGGTCCTCCAGGGGAAGTTATTTTGTCAAAAATAAGTGTATGAAAATGATCATTCTTTCAGTATCGCTCCTGGCAACCTGCATTTGCCAGGCTCAGTCAAAAAAAGACCAGCAATTGGAGGAGGCCAGAAAAGCTATCATCGCCAGTAATGCCATTTATTCCGATCTGGCAAATAAAGGCGATGGATCCATCTTAACCAGGTACACAGATGATGCCTGCCTCCTGCCTCCTAATTCCGCCCCCGTTTGCGGCCGGGACAATATTCTGAATTTCTTCAAAAACGGCCCGAAAGTGCATAGCAATTTTATAATCCAGCATATTTACGGCGAAGGGAACGACTTCGTCACAGAAGAAAGCAACTATGAATTATTTGACCTTAACCATAATAAATTAGATGAGGGAAAGGTGATGGTGATCTGGAAAAAGACTGCCGCCGGTTGGAAAATGCATCGGGATATGTTTAGCAGCAATCGTGCGCCCCAACAGTAAAAATCATGATAGGCATCTCCAGGGATGCTTATCATTCCTCAAAAGCCTATATTGACCACCTGCTGGAATTCCTCTCCATTGGTCAGGAGCGAAGCCCTTGCTTCAAAAGGCGTGATCCCTGTGAATTTCGTGAATTCTTTTATAAAATGAGATTGGTCGTAGTACCCACAGTCATAGGCAATCGATGTTAACTTGCGGCCAGATGAAAGGACCAGGTCAAGGCTTTTATTAAATCTATATACTGAAAAGAAGGCACGCGGTGATATGCCCACCAGGTCTACAAACAATTTTTCCAAATACCTTTCTGAAAGCCCGTAACCAGATGATACTGTTTTACTGTCGTATTTTTCTCCCGTCAAACAAATATGTTTGCAGATCTGCCCGATAATTGTAGACTTCCTATGTTGCTTTTCATTCTTAATGAGTTTCCCAATTAGGAACCTGTCCAGCAGCGCAACCTTTTGTTCAATAGAACCAGCCTCCATCAAACTGTAATAAACATCATTGATCTCATTCGAAAATATTCCGTAAGCATTTGTGGCATAATTGGTGAACTCCCACATGGAATCAGTAAAGAAGAGTGAGCTGGCATATGGATAGATCCTGGCAATCAATACAGATGTGCCCTTTGTAACCGAAAGCCTGGAAGGCAATGTAAGATGTCCGAGCAACTCAACGCCCGGCAGCTTCCTGCTACGGCCATCGATGAGCGTAAAGGCACTACCCGCTGAAACATTTATGACCAGATCAACATAGCCGCTGGGATAAAACACTTCATCTGTCAAATCCCTGTCAATCGAGATCAAAGTATAGCTCTTCACATAAGGTTTTAAAATATCAGATGGGGAAAACTGCATTCCGACTTCATTTTCCCGAATGTACAAAATCCGGTATGGCCATCATTACCGCTCCTCCACATCAGAGGAAATTACAAAGTAATGAGAATCATTTTGTTGGCGGTGCGATTGTGCGAGACACCGTATTAAGCCAACGCCTGTATGTTAACTGCTATAGGAGCATCCCTTAACCTGGAAGAAGAACCCTGGCCGGTTGATCCGGTGCTGACTGAACCCGTAAATACCTGCTTCGACCATTTTGATCAATCTCAGCGCTTCTGAACACACCAGGTAGTCATGCACCTCATATTTTGCACGTTAGTGGTTTTGATGGGTTCATATAATACACCAAACTCGTTGGTATATTTTAACAACACCTGTTCATTAACTAAAAAGCGTTCTGAGCCATCGGGCAGTAAATAGCGGTCATTGCCTAATGGTTTTACGAGGTGCTCTATCCCAATATCCGATGCTAACCGGGCAAAAAAGTACCCCGCTGGTTTTAAAACCCGGAACATACTCCGCAGCATGGTATCAAAATGCTGAACATCCTTTGCAAAGTGCAATACCGCGCTGCAAATGATCAAGTCAAAGGCGGCATCGTCATATGGCAAATTTTCAGCTTCGCAAACCATGAAATTTTCCAGGGGATTATCAGGGGCCAATGCAGCTGATAACTCCCTGACTGTTTCAATAGCGTGTGGTTGTGGATCAACACCAAAGACCTGGTAACCGTTATGTAAAAAGTAAACCAGGTTTCGTCCATTGCCGCAGCCCACATCCAACAATTTTTTACAGTTATCATAACGACCCTTCAGCAGTTGGTCAAACAGATAGATGTCGATATTGCCGTAGGCTTGTTGAAGTTTGTTTTGCATGTGTCGTATAGAACACAATTTACTTCAAATTAATTTGAAAAGATCAAAATTGCAGTATTCCGGGTTATATACCGGTCACCTTCGCTTTTTAGAATATCAGGGTGCTCATGCTAATTTTTTTCCTTCTTCTGTCCAGTTTGCCTTCCTTCAGTTGTTATAGGTATGTAACAACATTCAATAGCCTTTTAACTGCTTTTATTTTAATCATCCGAAACCAAATAACCATGAACACAAAATCGCATTCAATAAATTACCGGGCCGTTATTGTAACCGGCATTATCGCTTTTATTCTTAGCTTGATTTGGTATAGCCCTTTTGTCTTCGGAAAGATCTGGATGGAATACCGTCATGCTCCTGTTCAGTCTGCACCATCATGGACAATGATCTTTGCCCCACTGCGCGAACTCATCGCTTCTTATGTGGTGGCATTACTTATAACCCGTTTAGCAATTGCTGACTGGAAAAAATCGGTAAAATTAATTTTTTTATTATGGCTGGCTTTTCATGCCGTTGGTATGGCAGGCGCAATCATCTGGGATAATATGCCCTGGAAACTGGGGTTGGTGCATACTGGAGACTGGTTGATGAAAATGTTATTTATGGCAATTGTTTTAAGTTTATGGCACAATCAAAAACTTTCAACTACTTAACTTAAATATGAGCGCCTGGGTGTTGTGGGCAAACCTCAGCCCGATAATCTGCCGGCAGACTCCACAGAGTGAAGGTTCACAACAATGTGAGCCTTCATTCTGTGGTGTGTTGAGCATTCCAGGGATCTAATTAACGATAACAGTAGCTTTCATCATAGAATGGTATATACAGTGGTAGGGAAAAGTACCCTGTACGCTGAATGTTTTCGTATAGGAATGCCCTGCTGTAATGTCGCCGCTGTTGAAACTGTTGTCATCTGCTGTAACAGTATGCGTTACATTGTCATTGTTGGTCCAGGTAACAGTAGTGCCTGCTTTAACAGTAAGGCTGGCTACTGAAAAACTCATATTTTGCATAGTTACCGTGGGAGTGTTAGAGCTTGTATTATTAGAATTATTATTAGTAGACGATCCATACGAACTCCCTTTACTGCAACGTATTGCAAGGGTTATTACCAATGCCCCCATGATAAGCAATGGTATTAAATATTGCTTTTTCATATACAATCTTTATAACCTACTACGAATAATGAAACCTCCCGGTTGCTCAAACAGGAATAGGATATGTTAAATTAATCTGGCGGGGGAATGCCAATAGTGTTGGGGCAGCCGCACCGGTTTAGCAATTACTCAAATACCATTCTGTTAATTGTCACTGATTATCTCGGTCTATACAATAATCAAAGGCTCCCGGCGAGCTGTTTTTTGCCATTATATCTTGCATTACAGCAGTGGTATTTCTTTTCGCCCTGTAATAGAAACAAGAATGGAAAAGGCTGTAAGTCAGCCTTCAATGAGGCATTTCGGTGTGGCTGAAAAGTTAGAGAAACGTGTATATTTGAATATGGATATGCTACTCAAAGCCATTCGACATTACATTCCGCTTTCTTCTGATGATGAAGCTATCATCAGGTCTTTGTTTCGCGTAGAAAAAATGCAAAAGGGTCAACACCTGCTTCAGGCAGGAAATGTATGCAAAAACATCTTTTTTATTGAACAGGGGTTGGTTCGTTATTATGCTATTACTGATGGCGAGGAAAAAACGAGCTATTTTAATAAGGAAGGTGAATTCGTTTGTGACTATGCCAGCTTCCTGCCTCAAAAGCCATCCAAAATTAATATTCAGGCATTGGAAACATGTACTGTTTATTTCATCAGCCATAATAATATGCAGCTATTTTATGAGCGGGTGAAATATGGTGAAAGGTTTGGGCGGCTAGGCCTTGAAGATGTATATGTAAATTTAATCAACCAGGTAAACTCACTGTACAACGATCCTCCTGAACTTCGCTATCAAAATTTCCTTACGAGATTCCCTGATACCGGACAGCGCATACCACAATATTATATCGCCTCTTACATAGGAATAAAGCCGCAATCACTAAGTCGCATCAGAAAAAGAATGTCTGGAAAGAATTAATTAACCTGGGTGAACGACCAGCCGTTTTTCATTTCTGAACTTTGTGCTACAAACAGGTAATTCATAAAAAACAAAATGGAACAACCTGCCGGGAACTTCGTTTTGTCGGGAATTATTTTAGATAAACATACAAAAATAACCTAATGTATACACAAATGTTGCGACAGTTACTGCTCATTATGCATCTTTCCGGTTTGATACTGATGGTCGGAACCACGGTTGCCTCTTTCGTCACTTTTCGTGCTTTCATAAACAGGTTTAACATAAAAAGTGAAAGCTCAACAGGTCTTTTACAACTCTTGTCGAATCTGGCCCCAGTAAAAGGAATAGGCGGTATTTTGCTGATCCTTTCCGGTATTGGACTTACCTTTATAACCGGTTGGGTATTCTTGCAAATGCTATGGCTTCAGCTAAAACTGTCCCTTATTCTGCTGCTGCCGCTTAATGAAATTCTGATAGGGAACAAGCAACTAAAAAAGTTAAAGACCGCTTTTTTTGAAAATAATCCCGATAGCGCTACCGTGATAAAAATGACAGTACCTAAAATCGCTATTTTTTACACGATTCAACTATTGCTGTTTTTGGGAATCATTGCACTGGCAGTTTTAAAATTTAATTAACCTGCTTATTACATGTTTCCGTTAAGCCTTCCCATAAAATTCGGGAGGGCTTATTATCTCCCTCGACAATTCACAGATTTTAAAATGCCACTTCGAACTATACCCTCTAACGAGTCTTCCCGGAACTCAAAAAAATCAGTGCTTCGCTACTGTCAGCCCCCCAACCATATTTCAAGGGCCGGCGAATGATCTTCGACAATAAAACAAAAAATGTCCAGGGAAGGTTTCCACATTAAGTGCGCCTACCCGTTTCGTCGAGTATTTTGCCGTTGTCGTCGATAAATGATCCGTGAGCTGTAGAAAAATAAGTATCCTGCCAACCAGGGCAATCAATTGAACGTATTACAGGATACAAAAAAATTGTGCTCCTATAAAAACAAGGATGAAATACTTTTTGTGCATAGCTGTCATAATAATAGCGGTCCCTGGCTTCTCGCAAACACATACTTGCCCAACGAATATTAACTTTAATACAGGTGATCTGTCTAATTGGGCTGCCGCAACCGGTCTCGTAAAAGGAGCCAAAATAAATTATCCTGCTCCTAATACGGGTGTTTCCTCTATTAATGAATATGCTATTTCGAAAACAGGGATAAGAGTGATCACCTCCGCCGGTACAGATCCATATGGTGGTTTTACAACAATTCCTGCGATCAACGGTTATTCGTATAATTATTCTATACAACTGGGGTCAACAGCGAACTCGCACGATTATAATTCGCAACAAAGCAACCCGGGTGGCTTTACCAGTTCCGTTACCTATACTATTAACGTGCCTGCGGGGTCTACTACTGATGCTTATACCATGACCTATGCTTACGCCATGGTGTTGGAGAACGGCACACACAATTCAAATGAACAACCTCTTTTTAAAGCAACCTTAAGTACGGGCGATAGTGTGATTACCTGTGCTTCGCCTTCCTACTACTTGCCTACTTTGAATAATGGCACCAATACGGGCGGTGGTTCTACTCAAGGCGCTACACTGGATACTGCTAAGGCAATTGCAAATGGATTTACCAATAGTGCTGTTCCGTTTTTATCTTATTCGGGAACCAACAACGTAAATGGCACCTGGTTGTATGATGTATGGACAAAAGGATGGACTGAAGTTACTTTTGATCTGGCGCCTTACCGTGGTAAGCAGGTTACGCTCACCTTTGAAGCTGATAATTGTGCTGCCGGTGCACATTTTGCTTATGCGTATATTGCCCTGCGTAATACCTGTGCGGGGTTGGAGATAAGTGGTGAAACGGCTGCCTGCATCAATAGCACCGTAACGTATTCAGTACCGGCACTGGCGGGTGCTACCTACAATTGGGAAGTTCCTGCCGGCTGGACCATCGTATCCGGCGCCAATACCAATATTATTACAGCAACAATAGGAGCTACAGATGGTAATGTAATTAACCATGAAGTAAATGGTTGCGCTGATCTAAGAGATACCATTGCTGTAACTACCACGCCGGCTACCGTGCCCGGTCAGGTAAAAGGGGATACTGCTATCTGCTCCGGCATCAACAGGGCAACGCTTACGCTATCCGGCGAAACAGGAAATGTGCTGAAATGGCTTTCCTCAACCGATGGCGTTAACTGGCAGGAGATAGCTATTACTGCCGATAATTATACTGCACAGGATCTTACTACCACCACACACTACCTGGCAGTGGTACAAAACGGAAGATCCTGTAGTATTGATACCAGTAGCGCGGCAACAGTTATTGTAGATGCCAAAGCTGATGCCGGTGAACTGGAACCCGGTAATACAAATGTATGCGCCGGACAAGCCATCAGTCCTACGCTTACCTTAACTAATTATACAGGCGCCGTGGTGAACTGGCAGCTATCGTACGACAGTGTGAGCTGGGCCGATTTTTCACCTGTATATCAGGATACCAGCTACAATACAGGAAATGTTACACAAACAATATTTTATCGAACAATTGTGAAAAGTGGCGTGTGTCCGCTTGATACGAGTAACGTGGCTGTTACGCACTTCTTTAATGCCAATATGCCTGCGGCCACTATCGATCCTGACTCTGCCATTATTTGCTATGGCAAGCCAGCTATATTGAATACAACTATTACCGCGGGTACCAGTTATACCTGGAGCAATACGGCCATTTTAACAGGTACGGGCGACGGCGTGATCCCTTCGTTACCATATACTATGCGCACCACCGCTACACCACTTGTTACAACAGATGTTGTACTAAGCGTGTACAATACCGGCTGTCCCAATGAATTCAGGGATACCTTCCATATAGAAGTGACATTACCTATTATTGTAGATGCCGGTAATGATACCTCTGTAGTGATCAACCAACCATTGCAGTTAACCACTACTGTTAATAATAGGGATGCCAATTTATTCAAGTGGACACCAGCCACTGGATTGAACCATGATAATATTTACAATCCTGTTGCTACCTACATTGCCAACACACTGGAATATATTACTTATATAGTGAGTGCTACTACCGCCGCCGGTTGTGCTGGCTATGATACCGTTACTGTGCGGGTATTTAAAACCGGGGCCAATATCTTTGTGCCTTCCGCATTTACACCTAATGGCGATGGGCATAATGATGTGATCCGTCCCGTATTGGTGGGCATAGGGCAACTGAACTTCTTCAGGATTTATAATCGCTGGGGTCAGTTGGTATTCAGTACCAACCAGGTAGGCAAGGGCTGGGATGGTAACGTTGGTGGCAACAGGCAATCAACCGAAAACTTTGTGTACATGGTGCAGGGTGTCGATTACAACGGTAAAGTGGTTAATCAAAAGGGAAATATTATACTGATAAGGTAAAAAGGCATAATGCCTGCTAACCTGTAAAACCTCAGTAAAAATCCTGTATACATTGGGCATACGTAGTCCTAGTCCCAATAGGTATGGTATGATGGTTAATATTGATCTGTGTACGGTCAAATTTAGAGATCTTATTGCGCGAAACTGATGGATTAGTGTTAGTTGATACAAATGCTTACACGGTATATAATAAAAATGTGATAAACCGGCTGAAAAATGTGATAAATTCAGCGCGCTTCATTGGAGCCCTTTTTATTTAACTAATACCCATAACATTAATGACATAAAAAAGCCCCGCTTTTAGCAGGGCTCTTTTCTAACGTCTATCTTCTATCATTTTAATTGTTTTCTCTATCGCCTCCTGTTTTTCTTTCACAAACCTTGTTTGCGGGTAAAGCGGGGAGATTTTACCTACTTACCGTAAAAACTAATGAACGGGTTAGTTTTTCTTATTTACAGTCAATAACAAGATGATTTGATTACGCAGTTTTTGCCAAAAACTACACACCTATTGGTCAAATCAGCACACCCATTCAAATAATTTGACAATGCCCACCGGTTCTTTTAATTTGCCATGATTTTTATTGATGTTATCAATTCCGTGCTTTTCTACATCATATTAAGAAATAATTATCCCTAAATCTGTTATCCCCAATGCCCTCCTGTAAGAAAGTCCTGGTTTTTATCCTGTGCTGTTGCCTCTTGTACATAAATAAAGGAATAGGTCAAACAGCTGGCAATAACCCTGCCAGAGCAGCCAGCAATATTACAGTAAACGTTACTTCAACGGGAGCTTTGTGTGGTAACAATAATGGCAGCATGATTGCGCACGCAAGTAATGGAACGGCGCCGTATAGCTATGACCTTAATAACTCAGGTCCTCATCCTATAGGTTATTTTACTGGTCTTGCGTCAGGCTATTATACCCTTACTGTTAAAGATGCAACAGGCGCTATTCAAACTGTATCGATATATATATCCGGTACCTATTCGGCACCATCTGTGCAGGTATCAGGTTTTACAATACCAACAACCTGTGCAACGAGGGATGGCATTGTAACGTTGGCCGCAAGTGGGGGAGCGCCTCCTTACACTTACAGCATGAATGGTGTAAATTACCAGGCGGGTAATGTATTCCCTAATTTGTTGCCGGGCGAATATGTTTTTTTTGTGAAAGATGCAAACGGCTGTACAGGCTCATATAAATATGCGTTAGGAGGCGGCGGTCCCTGTTTTTTTGGTTTGGGATATTCTTCGGCCTCTGCCTCTGCCTGCCAAAATGATGGACGCATAATTGCAGCTGCTTCAGGAGGAGCACTTCCATACACCTACTCTTTGGATGGTATTAATTATACAGGTAATGGTACATTTAATAATCTTGGGCCCGGCATTTATCCGGTATATATTAAAGATGCTGCAGGCAATTTACGGATATTTGTATTTACAATCCTGTCGTCCTGCTCACCGGCTGTCACTACTACCAATGAAACCTGTAGTGGAAACGATGGCACTGTTACGGTAACTGCCCAGGGCGGCACACCGCCATATACCTATACGATAGATGGGATCAACTTTCAGGTCAGCAACACGTTTACAGGCCTGCCAAGCGGGTCGTATTATTTAACGGTGAAAGACGGTGCCGGGCAATCCAAATCAATAAGTGCACAGGTTAACAGGAATTGTGTGGCTGTATCGGCCATAGGAACGAGTGCAAACTGTGGGTTAGCCAATGGCACTATTACCGCCACAGGCAGTAACGGAACATTACCATATCTGTACTCGGTTAATGGGATCAATTTTCAACCAGGCAACACCTTTACACAACTGGCAGCAGGAACTTATACGGTTACAATAAAAGACGCAACAGGCGCTACCAATACCACCACTATTATAATAGGCTTTAACAGCGGGCCCCAATTATCAGTAAGCGCTTCTGCGGCCAGTTGCAACAACAACGATGGTATGGTAACTATAAACGGCACTGGTGGCACCTTGCCGTTGCAATATAGTATTGATGGTACGGTGTTTGGTAATAATTATATGTTTAACAATCTGCCGTCAGGCACCTATACTGCCAGTGTAAAAGATGCTAATGGTTGTATAATATCTTCAGCCATCATGGTACCACTTACTAATAATCTTGTTGTTGATGCAGGTGCAGCTATAACCATCTGCGAAGGAACCAGCAGTGCTTTATCGGCCACTTCAAATACCAACAGCTTTGTGTGGACGCCTTCCGCAGGGTTGAACAATGCTTCGCTTCCCAATCCTGTAGCATCTCCTGCCACTACTACAAAGTATTATGTTACCGCCACTCTTGGCCCATGTACTCAAAAAGATTCGGTTATAGTATTCGTAAATCCTGCTCCTAAAGCTATAGCTGATATCGTGCCACCGATATGTTATGGCCAAAGTACTGCTTTACAGGGAAGCGGAGGTATTACCTGCTATTGGACACCGGCCACTTATCTGGATAATCCTCATTCTTATACCCCTGCAGTTAACAAACCTCTTGAAAACATTACTTATCAGCTTACTGTTACTGATGCAAACGGCTGCTCCTCTGTTCAGCCTGCAACCGTTACCGTAAACGTAACGCCACCTGCCAAAGTGTTTGCAGGAAACGATACAGTTATCATGGCCAATCGCTCATTTCAGTTAAATGCGGTAGATGTGAATAACAGCGGATTTACAAACTATAGCTGGTCCCCGGCTTTGGGTTTAAGCAATCCATTAGTAAAAGACCCGGTTCTATCAATTGATCAGCCTGCCAGCTATACCATAACAGCCACTACTCCGGCCGGTTGCACAGATATGGACAATATCAACATAAAAGTGTATCCCGGGCCTGAAATATATGTACCCAATGCATTTACGCCAAATGGCGATGGCCGTAATGATGTATTGAAAGCAATACCAGTTGGAATAAAGGAATTCCGTTACTTCGCGGTGTATAATAGATGGGGACAACAGGTATTTTTTTCTACCCGGTCTAATGTGGGATGGAATGGGATGGTGAATGCAGCTTCGCAAACTACAAATACCTTCGTTTGGAAAGCAGCAGGCATTGACTATATGGGTAACCTGGTTGAAAGAAAAGGTGTCGTTGAGCTAATTCATTAGCCGGTCGGTTCCATGAATGAAAGGAATTGATAAAGTCGCTAACGAAGAATTTATTCATTAAGCATCTCATTAATCAATATATGTTTGAAGCCGGGCATTGAAAACAGAAATGTTAACAAATAAAGTTATCAAGCCAATATGGCAATTTCTATCAGCAACCTATATTTGTTTTTAAAGTTTAATAGAACCTGCCCCCATAACTCTCCGTAGCTACCACTATAATCCCCCGTGCAAAAGATGATGCTATATAATTGTCAGGTAGTTACCTATGAAAAAAGTATTTTTATTGATATCCGTTTTATGCCTTAATCAACTGACCTGGGCACAGAATACGATCGGTATTCCTACTATCTTAAACTACTATAAGCAGGATTATAAAGCCGGGCGGCAAAATGGCGATATAGCACAGGACCGCCGCGGTATTATGTATTTCGCCAACAGCAATGGGCTGCTCAGCTTCGATGGTACTTTCTGGCGCATCTATTCACTTCCCAATGCTACTACCGTACGGTCCCTGGCAATTGACAGGGATGACAGAATATATGTTGGCGCACAACAGGAATTTGGTTATTTCTATCCGGACAAAAATGGCGAACTAACCTACACTTCTTTGCGAAGCGGCTTGCAACCTGGTGATTATGATTTCACAGATGTATGGAATGTAAAGATCGTGCAGCAACATATTTTCTTCTGTTCCCGTAAAAAAATATTCGAGTACAATGGCCATACTATTAAAGTATACAACAGCATTAACTGGGGAT
Organism: Niastella vici; assembly: GCF_002077945.1. Classification (GTDB taxonomy): domain Bacteria; phylum Bacteroidota; class Bacteroidia; order Chitinophagales; family Chitinophagaceae; genus Niastella; species Niastella vici. The sequence goes on along the minus strand of NZ_LVYD01000048.1, from coordinate 171,637 downwards.
TTTTAGACTATGCCGATGGCAAACTACTGGCCTATGATTTCGAAAAGGGATTGGTATGTTTTAAGAACAGCCAATGGATCCCCTGCATTAAGACCGGCAGCCTGCCCGCAAATGTTGAAATAAAAAGTATAACTCATTTTGGGAAAGACAGCCTGTTAATTACTTCTGTAGCTCATGGTTTGTTTATTCTGAAAAATGATACCCTGGTGCGTTTTGAAAGCAGGGATATTAAAGAGATCGCTGCCAGTAACATAGCCGGCGCCCGCCTGCTGTCACCCGATAAGATCGCCCTGAACACCAGTCTCGGCGGGTGTGTTATTATAAATAAAGAAGGAAAATTTATACAACGGTTTACAATCAGGGAAGGTGTTCAAACCAACAATGTTTTATGCATTTACCTCGACAGGGACCAAAATCTATGGATGGGGCTTGATAATGGTATTGTTTGTATTACCTGGAATAACGCTATTAAAAATATTTTTCCCGAACCTGTTGACCGGAATAGCGGAACCAGCTCTATTGTTCACAATAACCAGTTATACCTCGGTACTTCAAGTGGTTTATACAGCACGGGCCTGTCAGCTGCCGGTACAGATCTTAGTTTTACCATTGGCTCATTTACGCTGGTCGAAAACTCAAAGGGCCAGGTTTGGAATGTTTCGGAAGTGAACGGACAATTGTTGCTGGCTCATAACAAAGGCGCTTTTTGGGTGAACGGCAACAAAGCCGTGCCTGTTAATGAGGGAACCGGTTATTGGACGTTCCTTCCATTAAACGATAGCTTCCCTTCTTCGGTGATTGCGGCAGGTACTTACAACGGCATTAGCTTTTTCAATTATAAAAACAATCGCTTCATTTATTCCGATGTGTACGTACCGTTTGAGTCGGCCCGTTTTGTAGTAAAGAATAATAACACCATTTGGGCCCTTCATCCCTACAGAGGGTTGTATAGGGTTTCTTTTGACGAACAAAAAAGGCCGGTGGCAACGAGTTACAGTGATCGTAAAATGATCCTGTCTAAAAACAATAACCACCTGTACCCGGTTGCAGGCAGGGTGGTGCTGACAAACGACAATGGTATTTTTGAATTGGACCCCACAGGAAATGAATTTGTACCCTCCGGCTATTTTAATAAGCTGTTTGGCACTTTGCGGGTCGATTACCTGAAGGAAGACGGGGCAGGTAATATCTGGTTTTGCAGCAACAAACGGGTGGGGGTAATTGACCGGTCGGGTGGAGGTCCCCGGTTAATATACATTCCGGAATTAGATGATAAGATCATGCCCGATGGCTTTGAACATATAAATATTATCGACAGTAACAATGTGTTGATCGCCGCTGAAAGAGGGTTCTTTCATCTTAATTATGCACGTTATAAAAAAAGTAAATTTCAGCTAACTACATTTATCAGGATGGTGCAGCGGGCCGGTAAAAAAGAAAACCTCCTGTATGGCGGCTATGTTGAGCCCGGGAAAAAATGGTTGGAACCCAGGATAAATTACCGCTTCAACTCGTTGAATTTTCAATGTAGCGCAGTTTTATACGGTCAACAGCAGCATATTTCTTACAGCTATTTTTTAAAAGGATTGGATGAGGATTGGTGTGCCTGGACCCACAAATCAGAGCGGGAATTTACCAATCTGCCGCCCGGCCACTATATATTCCAGGTAAAAAGCCGGAGTAACTTTGATAATGAATCGGCTATTGCCAGCTTTTCCTTTACCATCTTGCCCCCCTGGTACAGAACATGGTGGGCTTACTCGTTATATTTCTGTGTGTTTGCAGGCATAATGTATTGGTTTTATAAATGGCAGCAGCAGCAATTTCGTCACCGCGAACAACAAAAACTGCTGCAACAACAACAGCGATATGAAGAACAGCAAAAGCAACTGAAGCTGTTTCACGAACTGGAGAGGGGTAAAAATGAGCAGGAGATCATTCGGCTCACGAACGAAAAACTGCATGCCGATATTGAGCATAAAAAGGCGCAACTGGCTTCTACCGCCATGAACCTCGTTCGAAAAGTGAGCGTTTTTTCAAAAATAAAAGTTGATCTGAACGAATTTAGAAATAACGAAGGGTTCAAAGCCGGTTCCAAAGAATTTGAAAAGATCATCCGTTTAATTGACAATGAACTCGACATTACCCAGGAATGGGAGCAGTTCACCAGTCACTTTGACCAGGTGCACGCTAATTTTTTGAAAAAGCTTAAAGATTATAGTCCCGCACTTACCAGTTCCGAATTAAAACTGGCAGCCTATCTTCGATTGAACTTAAACACCAAGGAAATTGCCCAGCTGATGAATATCTCCATTCGCGGGGTTGAAACCGGGCGATACCGCCTGCGCAAAAAACTGGGTATTACTTCGAACGACATCAACCTGTACGATTTTTTAATTACGGTTACCAGTTGAGGATTTTATCTGTTTACGTAATATAGTACGCGCGAGTGTTTTGTAATATGCTGATAATCATACAGCCGTTTTCTGCTGTAGAGTTTTTGACGTACCCTCAATTTTGGCATCCACCCCTTTTTGATTGCATCTTTGCATCCCCTTCGCACTGATCCCCCTAAGCATCCCCGTAAATCAGTATACGTTTTTTGTTAACCATTAAAATTGAAAACATGATGAAGAATCCTGGCAGGTTATTGTCGGGCAACCTGCCGCCATAAAATTAGTTTTAAGATAAACTTCCAATGCATTAATACCATTCATAATACATTTAAACCAATTACCAAATGAAAACAAGTTTATGCAGAATGATGTACTGTATGCTGCTGGTATTGCTGTCATCACTAATGACACCGGCAGAAGCGCAGTTTAAAGTAGTAGGATACCTGCCTACCTGGGCCGGTTCGGTAAGTGATATCCAGTTCAGCAAATTAACACATGTAAATTATGCTTTTTTGATACCCACTTCCAATGGCGGGTATCAGTCCATTGAAAACCCTTCGAAGCTGCAAAGCCTGGTTACCGCTGCGCACGCCAATGGGGTGAAAGTGCTGGTCTCAGTAGGCGGTGGGGGTGGAGGAGATGGCTTTCATGGAATAGTAGCCAGCGCAACCAACCGTGTCAACTTTGCCAATAATATGCTGGCTTTTGCCAACCAGTATAACCTCGACGGTATAGACATTGACTGGGAATACCCATCTGACGGAACAGAAGCCAATAATTTCTTACTCATGATGCAACAGCTGTCAGCTACCATGCATAACAATGGAAAGCTGTGCACTATTGCGGTTATCGGTAATTATGGCACCCACATTGTGACCGGCGTTTTCGATACGGTTGATTATTTGACCATTATGGCATATGACGACAATGATTACCAGCATTCTACCTACAACCTGGCGGTTGAGTGTATGAATTACTGGCGCGGAAGAGGTGTGCCGGCTGCCAAAGCCATTCTGGGCGTTCCTTTTTACTGCCGCCCTACCTGGGAAACGTATGCGCAATTGCTGGCCCAGGGGGCTGACCCTTATTCAGATACCTACAATGGGAAAGGGTATAATGGAATTACTACCATTAAAAATAAAACCAACCTTGCTTTTGATCAGGGCGGGGGTATTATGATGTGGGAACTTTCGGGTGATGTAAGCGGCCAGTACTCGTTGGTATCGGCTATTCATGAAGTAGTAGTGAACAGGAGTGGTAGTGGTCCAGTTGTTACAGCCCCCATAGGAAAAACAATTTGGCTTCAGGGCAATAATGCATTGTATGTAAGTTCAGAAAATGGTACAAAGGCCATGAATTGTAACCGCACTGTGCCCCAGGGCTGGGAACAGTTTATTGTAGGGGACGCCGGTAATGGAAAAGTAACGTTGCAGAGCATGAATAAATTTGTGTCATCTGAAAATGGTGCGCAGGCCATGACCTGCAACCGCGCCACTGCACAGGGCTGGGAGCAGTTTGACTGGCTGGTAAATGCAGACAGTACCATTTCGTTGCGTGGCAACAATGGCTTGTATGTAAGTTCAGAGAATGGCGCACAGGCTATGAACTGTAACCGTACAAGCATTCAGGGCTGGGAAAAGTTCAAATATGGCATCGTTACTGCAACAGGTACAAGGGTGGCAACAGCAGCATTGAATTTTGTTACCGGGGGCACCCAAGGAGGAATTTACCCCAACCCGGTACAAAAAGGATCAGCTTTAACTGTTACCGTAAAACAATACAATGCCAATGCGCCTGTACATGTAACGGTAATGGATATAACTGGTAAAACACTGGCTCAATATAAAACCGGCACAGGTACTATTAACATTCCGGTAAAATATTTACCAGGAACATACCTCGTAAAAATTGAAAATGCGGGCAATAGTTATGTGCAAAAAGTAATTGTGAAATAGGCGGTCACACGCAATAATGTGAGAAGGGGCCGCTGTTCCAGGCGGCCCTTTTTCATTGGAATATTATTCATATCCTTTTTTTGTTTATTTTGGCGTATAATAATTTAATATTATGTCAACCAAACCTGCTAAAATAGTAGCGAACGCGTTGTTCGTTATTTTATGCTCAACGACTTGCTCCACCGGAATAGCCCAGCAGAAGGTAAATGTTGAATTGGCAAAACCAATGCAAAAACCTGTCAATGTCATTAATACTGCTGTTATTGTAAGGGAACCTGCCATGTATGTATATGATGAGTATGTAGATAATGGGGCTTATCCCATGCTCCTTATGGAAGATTTTACCGGCAAAAACCACGTGATAACAGAGCGTTTGTCTGGAGTGCAGGGAATTGGCGCCGATAACAAAGGGAATGTTTATGAGGTAGTATGGGTTGGGTACTCACAACCTCCGTACATTAAGGAGGCGAGAAAATTCGGCAAATTCACCGGACCGTTAAAACGTCCTACTGCAATAGCATGCGACAGACAGGGCCGGATCTATATTACAGATGCAGATCTGGGACAGGTGATCCGGATCGACGATCTGTCTGGCACCAATCTCGTCAGTTTTGGATCAACCGGATCGGGTGCAGGCCAGTTTAAAAATCCTTTTGGGATCACGATTGATGCAAGCGGTCGAATTTATGTAGCCGATCTTGGGAACAACCGAATTGTGCGTATCGACAATATGAATGGTGATGGATGGAAGACCTACGACGGGCAACAATATGGAGGCAGGGGCTGTCAGGTTCAATCGGTAAGTGACGTTGCTGTAGACAGCAAGAACAGGATCTATTATGTGAAGCCGGATGGTTCCAAAATAGTAAGGATTGACGATATGGATGGCCGCAATATGCAATCTTTTGAAGGCATAGGCCCGGGCGGAGCAAGTGGTCATTATTTGGTAAAACCAGCTGGAATAGCGATAGATAAGAACGACCGCATTTATGTTACCGATATAGATGCCGGGTATGTGACCCGGTTAGATGATATCAGTGGCGCGGGAAGGACGGTTTTGTCGAACGCCTCAGATGGCATTAAATTATTTAAAAGACCAACTCACATCGCATTATTCTTTCCGGTTAAATCAAATGAGGTAATTCGGTAGTATTTATGACACGACGAACCATCAAAACCAATTTTTTACAAACGATAGATTGGGTAAATGGCTATATTATTGATTGGGTTTCCGCAGGACAACAATACTCGTTAGACGGGCAGCAGAAGCAGCTGGCAAAATATCATTTCGCTTTTAGTTTTGACGGGTCAATAACTTCTGCAGACGGACAACTTCAAAATTGGGCTCGGGTTTGTCGGGAATAACTATGTCAGTGATATAATAAGGCTCTGTATAAAATTTCCTGTCTTTGTAATGAATGGTAAACCCGTAACCACCGACGCCATTTCCAATTCCAATGTTTATAAGTAAAATGTCATGATAGAAATAGGACCGACAGTTATTGAACCTGGCGGCATTACTATCGGAAAGGTTCACGTGTCCTTTGGTGAAATAAGCCACACCACTTGTCCTTTTTTTCGAAGAATCCCGGTCTTCATAGATTGAAAAAACTTCGTTCTCCTTATCCAGTTGACTATAAATGGCATTGTTAGCGATTGTGGGGTTAACGCTTGCAAAGGCCCACTGCTTCCTTGGTATTTTACCCTGGCAACTATTCATACAAACTACGATTATAACAAACGCTGTCCAGGAATTGATTAGTTTGAGGATAGCAGAAAATGAAAGAATATTTTGCATGAATTATCTTTCTTAGAAGATGCAACCTATTAATAATTTGCACACAACGGCAAGCTTTTATATTCAGCATCTGCCAAAAACAAATGCCTATAGCCTGTACCGGCTATAGGCATTTGCATATTAAAAGGCAGCCGTTACTATTGTCAGTTCTTCACTATTTTCTTTGTCATCAACAGCTTGTTGCCCGAATGTACCTGCACCATGTAGATCCCCGGCGCCAGCGAGGCAACAGAAAGCGTGGTTTTATTGGAAACGCCTTCCTGCCGTTGCACCTGCCGGCCATAGATATCTGTTATGGTTATTGCGGCATGGCCGGCAATAAGATCATTTGGCAGGGTAATGGTGAGTTTGTCCGTGACCGGATTGGGATAAACCACCAACAATACGTTGGTGTTCGATTCTGCGACCGGCGTAGCCATTCTTGCCTGGTTGCAGACCAACGGTTGAAAATAAAAATATTGCGATGTGGATCCACAACTATTAGAAGCACGACAAAGAAGCGTCAGGCTCGCGTTGCTGAGTTTGGAAGCGGCAGATACAGCACCGCCACCCAGGTTAGACCAGTACATGTTAGTAGAATTTTGAACGCTCCACGAATAAGAAGTAGCCCCATAAGCCGATACCTGCAACGTTCCGTAATAGGGATAGGAGGATCCACCACCTGCCAGCACCGCAAAATCATAGTACTCGCAATAAGTGAGGTTAGAATAGCCGGCGATGCCTACGGGATACGGTTTATTTACTGATATCGGCGTAGATGTTAAAACAACCGCCGGGCCACCCGGGATGTTAACGGATGCGGTAAGCGTCACTACACCATAGGTACCATTGCTCGTGATGGTGGTTTGTGTAGCATTAGGGCTGTTGATGGTAGCAACTGCAGCGGGCGAAGCTGTCCACGTTACGGTAGCACCAGCCGGCAGGTTGCTGACAGTATAGTTAGTAGAGGTAGTACAAACCACGTTATCACCGGTGATGCTCATTGGGCTAGCCTGGTTGGCAGCGTAGAGCACATACAGTTCTGAAAAGTAGCCATAGTTTTGAATACCGTTATAGCTTACCCAGATATAACCGTTGTCGCCCCCAAAAGCGCCCCATTGGTTTTGCATTTTAAACATTTGCCGGGTATCGTCGTACCCGATGATGCAAACGGCATGGCTACCGCGGATGGTACCGGAATTGGGCATGTTCCATATGCCTCCGCCGGTACTCCACATGTTATCGAATGATTGATATACATTGAAAACTGCCACCACTGGAAAGCCGAGGTCAAGGGCCTGTTTTATTCCGGTCACATCTGTGGCGCCCAGGGTGGTCCATTGCGTGGCCACATGCTGGTTTGCATCGGCTATTTGCGTCGCATTGGGCAGCACGGTGCAGGCACCGTCGACATAGGGCATCAGATTCCAGGAGCAATCGCCCTGGGTTTTAACCAGGTTCAGGGCATCGGTAGGGTAGGAGCCAACGGTGCAATCATTTCCACCCTGCCTGATCTGGTTAAATACATAGTTAGGGCTTCTTTCAGCAGCATTCCAGCTATTGTAGCGGGGATACATCAAAATGCCCATTGCTGAATAACCTACTGCCCAGCCTACGCAAGAAGCTTCGGTGCCCTGGTTGCCTATCGGTGGATTGATGAGCATGGTATAACCGGCCCTGGCGTTGGGCGCCGATTGGCTCGCAATCGTGGCGGTATTGGAATATTTCCGGAGTGAGTCCCAGTTGGCCCGTGGTAATTTGTCGTACTCCGATTTGCTCATAAGCACCGCGCCGAGGGGATGCAGTTGGGCCAACAGTTGGCCTGGCATTGAGAAGAAAAGGAAAATAGTAAGGGGATACAGCCATCTGCGGGCTGCAGGCAAGGATAAAAGTTTTTTCATAATAAGTGTTTAATGGAAAAAAATGTCAACAATCAAATATAAAAAAATGCTTCAGGCAAATATATTCCGATTAGTGATTTTTTATATTGATGTAGTCACGAATCGAATACGCATTTTAGTTAATGTGTTTTTGGGTAGCATGATCGCATTGCGTATTTTTATAAAATGAGAATTATAGCAACATTCATCCTGATTTCATTACTGGTTAACTGCCATGTTTCTGACGCAACAGGTAAACGCAAAACGAATGATGCTCCTGAGCATCCTATTAATAACAATCCTGATAGTGTGCTTTACACAGGCTGGTATTTCGTTTCGGAAACAGCAACAGGATACAAAAGGCAGCTTGTTAAATCCAGTGAAAGCTATAACATTGAACCTGCACCTATTGTAACTGCAGCCAGCTTTGAAAAAGCTTACTTGTTTCACGAAAAGATATTCTGGTGTCTTTTTATCTGGTTGAACAAGTCAGGCGCACAAGCGCTGAATACTGCTATGCAAAAGGCAAATGGAAGAAAACTTGCTTTTATTTTAGATAATCAATTGTTGCGTTTACAATCTGTAGATGACCCGCAGTTTGCAAAAGTTAAGGAGAATGTTGACCCAAGAGTTTATGGTGAGGTGCTGGCCCTTCCCTGTAACTCTTTTTCAGTTGAGGAATTAAAGAATTATGAAACAATCCTCAAAGGAGAAATAAGGTAACCGAGAAAGCTACAATGAACAAATCAAACTACATATTAGGCCAATATGGCAATTACTACTGGATCGAATTCCCTGTAAAGGCATTTAATTTTTCGGACTTTCTAAAAAAACAAGGCAAGATCTTAATTGGTAAATATTTGGCAATGGTGTGTTTTGATGGTGGCCCGCTGCGCCTGACGGGTGAAGAAAAAGCAAATGGATGGCATGAAGTGAATGGGATCGCTTATTCTCCTGAGCTCACACAAAGGCATATTAGCGAGCTCTTTTATGAACGAAATGATCAGTGGTGTTTGTTTACCTCACCCACCGGGTTTCCCGGTATGACCTATTTTGTGAATTATGGAGGCTTTTCCTTAGCGAGCAAAGGGCAGGAATTAACCAATGCAGATCCAATCTGGGATAAGGTTGGAATAATGAAAAATATCGAGTTTCATGAACAATTGGTGACTGAGTTTTGGGAAGAAATTTTAAGTATCGACCCTTTTAACTTTATCGCTTACGGCGACAATTTCATTTTTATTTCAAAAAATAAAGAGGAAGTAGCTATGCTAATAAAATGATATCCGCCATTCCACCTTCACCTGCCAGCCCGCCGAATGTACCTCGTTCAATTGTGTTTGCTGCGATCCGCCGCCGGCCAAATACATTTCGTCAATGCCTCGGCCTGTTTGCCAGCAGGAATAAGTACCTGTAATACCTATTGAATGCATACGCGATGCGCGATATAACATAGATGTATGCGCGTGTATGCCATAGCCATTAGCCGTATGCCGGAAGCTTTCAGGATGGTTGAACTCCCTGATCAGGTTCCAGTTGGCGCTGGCCCTGTATCGCACCTGGCTATAACGGATGCCGGCATTCATCCCTAATTTCTTTGTTGGTGCCAGTGAGCACAGGATCTGCCCGTATGGGCCTGCCCATTTTGTTTTGTAGGTGCTGTTGAGATTGCTGAAGATGGAGGTATTACCTGCTATATAAAGTGTTTGATGGAATATGCCATAACCCGCCGAAGGAGTGATCGAAATTGTTCTTGTGAGTGGTATCCGGTTTGCCAAACCCGCCTGCCAGCGATCAGCGCCACCTTTGCCTGCGTTGAACTGTTCGTCATACACTTTGTTAGTGCGATCGTTGCTGCCATAATCTGTATCATATACTTTTCCCGATAAAAAGAAGGGGTGCGCATATTCGCCTTCCAACTGCCAGTGGTTAAAGAATCTATATTGTATATGCAGGCCGGTTACAGGTCCGGCAACGTTTTTCCATTTAAGTTCTGACAGTATATTCGGGTTCTGGCCATTGGTATTACCTGCAATGGACCATCGCAGGTCTTGCTGTTCGTACCCGCTGGTTACTGATACCTGCAATTTTGCTGGAAGGTCCTGGGCCATGCCTGCGTGCACGCCGAAGAGTAGTAAGAGCGGGATGAGCTTTACCATACTATTGATGGAATAAGAAGCCCCGTCCCAATAGTTTTTGGAACAGGGCTGTAAATATTACTGGTTTACGCGGAATTTTTCCCATGCATCGATGGCTGTGCGGTTGCACGTCATCGCCTGGGTGCCATTTTCACTGCTCACAAAAAGTCCGTTACTGCCCTGAAGGGAAATTGTTCCATCTGAATTGGAGATCCAGTTAAATTGCTCCCAACCGCCAATGGAGGTTCTGTTGCAGGTAATGGGATTAAGACCGTTCTCACTGGAAACATATTTGCCCTGGCTTTGCAACGCCACTTTGCCACCGCCGGCATCCACTACCAGAAACTGCTCCCAGCCTTGTGCGGCAGTGCGGTTGCAGGTCATAGCCTGCGTGCCGTTCTCACTGCTCACATAAAGATTGTTGGAGCCTTTGAGGGTAATGGTTTGTCCAATAGGTGGGGTAGAAGATGAATTCATGCTATATACCCGCACGTAGTCAACATACATCGACGTAGGCAGGGCCCCATTGTTAACGGTAGAACCGGGAAGATCGCCGCCTACAGCCAGGTTAAGGATGATATAGAAAGGCAGGTGAAAAGCGCCGGTGTTGTTGATATTGTTGGCAATATTACCGGTCACATATAGCACATTGTCAACATACCACCTGATACTGGAATTATCCCACTCCACTGCATATACGTGAAAGTCGCCGGGTGTTGTAGTAGTGCTGCTTCCGTATTGAACATGTCCGCCGCTGTTCCAGTGCATGGTTCCGAGTATGCTGTTGGAAGTGTTTACGTGCTCCATGATATCAATTTCACCGCATTGTGGCCATCCTGCGCCGGTGTTGATATTGTTGCCCAGCATCCAGAAAGCGGGCCAGGTTCCCTGCACCATGGGCAGTTTCATGCGTGCTTCAATACGCCCATAGGTGGTGGAAAATTTTCCATATGAGTTCAGCTTGGCAGAAGTGTAGGGTTGTCCGCCCATGCTTTGTTGCCGGGCTGTGATCACCAGGTTGCCACCGGTTACGGTAGCATTGGCCGCCTGGTAATATTCCAGCTCGTTGTTCACATTGGGATTTCCATTGTCGATGTTCCAGTTGCCGGCATTCACGCTGGAACCATTGAATTCGTCGGACCAGATGAGCTGATAGGTTACTGCCCGGGGCGTAATAGCCTTGGCAGGGGCAGTGGAGTCACTGGTATGAATATCCTTTTTGCAGGAATTGACGGAAAGAGCTAATGTAATAAATACGATGGCGCATGCAAGGATGCGCAAAGACCTTTTTCTCATGATGACAAGTTTTAATTAGTTGATTTTAGTGTGTGCGCTGAAATTGCCACTAAAATCAACTTTTGCCAAAATAAGAGGTACATCAAAAACACTACATCGCCCTGATTTTGGAAAAACCTGCCCCATCAATACTACTACATATGGAAAAGTTTAAGGGTAACAGCTTCAGGAACCCCCATTTTCTTCATTGGCATCAGGCACTTCTTCGAGGCTGTAATAAACTTTTAACCCTCTTTCTTTCGCCTTTCTAACATCTTCATCGGCTCCCTTCGATGCACCCGCCAACCGAAGCACCCCATCGCATTTTTCCAACATTCGATGCGCCACGGGATATTGTATTTTCTCCCAGGCCTCGTCACCGGGTTTTTGCGAGCCGGCCAAACGAATAAGAGGCAGTGCAATCCACTCGCCAATAAAGGGAATATGCCCTTTTTGAAATAAAGGCAATGCAACCGATTCAAGCTTTTCGAGGTTTTGTTTCATCAATTGCGGATCATCATTGGTGCCACTTCGGTAAGGGCCGGCAATTAGAATTAACATGCGTTTTTTTTACAAAGCAATAAAGAAACAGGCAATTCTGTCTTAAGGTATATTAAGATTTTTTTCTATCGCGCCCTGCGTGGTACATTCTTTTTCCGGATGGCGCTTAAAAATTCAGGTGTAATGCCAAGGTAGGATGCAATTTGTTTTTGTGTTACCTGACTTGCAATTTGCGGATATTTATTTATAAACCGGAAGTATCGTTCTTCTGCTGTAAGGGTAAGGTTTTCTATGGTGCGCAGTTGTTCTCTTGTGTAGGCATTCTGTAGCAGTATCCTGAAAAAGCGTTCAAACTTTGGGACCGCGTTGAACAGGTTGTTAAAGTTTTCCCTGCTCAGGTTCAGGATACAACTGTCTTCAATGGCCTCTATATACATCATGGCCGGTTTATCATTCAGGAAACAATACATATCCGTTAACCACCAGTCGGCTACAGCAAACATAATGGTTGATTCTTTTCCTTCTTTATCGAGGCAGTATGATCGCAATGCACCGGAATGAACATAGCTTAACTGGTTACATGCATGGCCTTCTGCCAGCAGCGTTGTCTTTTTGGGTACTTCTTTATAGATCAGCAACGAAGTAAAATGGGCAGCCTCTTCCCGGGAAAGGGAAATGTGTTTAGCAACGTTTTTTAAGATGTGGTCATGGATATCCATAAGGAAGATCTAAATATACGCATCTTCCGGTTAATGAAAACAAACAAGGCAACAACCCGAAAAGAGTATTCTTGTATGGTGCGCTACCGGTTGCGCTATCACGGATTGTACCCGTGAGCAGGGCTTGAACCTGCACCCCCATATCCCTAATCGAAGTAGCTCTTCTCTACGGCACTTGTTTATTATCTTAAAGAATGTGAAAGCGATTTAAACACAAGCAGGGCAAAAGGCGAAAAAAGCATGTGGTGCTCTACCAACTGAGCTATCATATTACTGTTGTAATAGGAGCGGGACTCGAACCCGCGACCGCCCGATTAATAGTCGAAGTATCTTTTTTCTACGGCACCTGCCTGTGTTTAACATCGGTAAAAAATTGTAAGGTAAAAGGCGAATAAAGTACGTTAGGTGTTCTTCCATTGAACTATTCCGCATTGAGTGAATGAATGGCTGCGGAAGCGGGATTCGAACCCGCAACATCCCGATCCATAATCGAAGTAACTCTACTCTACGACACTTACAGTTTTTATCTGCAAATAGCTTATTATAATTCTATCTTTTTAACTGCATCAAGTGCATTGGCGCCATCTTCAATTGCATCCATCACTTCAAACACTTTATCGCTCCAGCCTGCAATCAAATGAACCCCATTTTGCTCAACTTTTAATGGCACATGTTTATGCCCTGCCAGATCAAAGACATACAATTTTGCGTTTGGTGCTATTTTTTTATAGGCATTCCATTGATAACTAATAGTATTCTCTGCACCCTGGTTATTGGTGTTGCTGTCCCACAATTGGGTATCGGTAAACAACATGATCTTATCTGCCACATATTTTTTAGCTATCAGGTCTTTCAGAACGAGATATCCATTGGTTGAATAACCAACTTCACCTTCCCTTTTATAGAATGCATCCACATTAGCCAATACTCCGGTAGAAGGCAAAGGCACTGTTTTCCAGGTGTCACCAAACATACCAGTCAGTACATTTTCACATCTCGATTGCAACAGCATTCCAAGCAACAAACCAATATCATACATCAACACTTTGCTTTTCGCAGAAACCGGCTGCTGCATAGATCCGGATACGTCACAGGCAATAACCACTTTTGTTTCCAGGTCAAAGCCTTTCATGTTTTGCACACTTAATACCAATGCATTTTCCAAAGCTTTCATTATATAGGAAGTATACCCTGAGTCAACAGCTTTCAACTCTTTATAGGCCGCCAGAAACCTGAATGGCAGTTGTTTTGAATTACCAACCGCGGTTTTGTTGGTAAGGTATTCATACACTATTTTTATATGATCTTTACTTACTTCACTTTCCAGGATATTTCTCAAATTTCTAAGCAGGGCCATATACCCTAATTTCCTGCTGCTTATCAGTTCTTCCCATTTTGCTTTGATCGCATTTTTCTTCGCATATGCTGAGGTAAACGTTTGTTGTCCCAGTGCAGAAAGCTCGGTTTCCCATGTATAGGGAACAGCCAGTTCATTGTTCACGATCTTATTGAAAAGCAATTGCTGCGCTTCATCCCTGGCTTTTGGGTGAACAAGAAATAATGCATCACGCAATTTTACTTCCGTGGCCCGGTTATATTTTGCAAATTGGTATTCATCAAAGTTGTTGAATGAGGCAGCTAACCCCTTTTGCAGCTGTTTAGAAAATTTATTCAATTTTTTATTTCCTGTTCTTTCATTGGCTATTTGATAATAGGCCAGCATTTCGGTTATCTCATCGGGTCTTTTTACTACTTTTTCAACCATTTTTGCTACCAGGTCATCTCCTTTATGAATTTTAGCCAGTTCAGTGGCCAGCACAACTGGTGCGGTACGCAAATTCATTTCCTGCCGTGCATATACTGCGAGTTTGGCAATGAAAGGAGCTTTTACCTTCGTCATCAAATTTTTTATCCTTGCTAACCGGGCATCTGCTTTCTCATAAAAGGAATCATTAAGCATTGTGGTAGCAATGGCAGTATATAATTCCATTTCAGGAGTTAAAGTATAAGCTTTAGCACCCGCGTGGTTTACTGCTGCTGTTTTGTCTTTAGTACTGAAATTGAATCTCATAAAATTTGTTTTATCGTATTGACATAGCAAATATGCATATGCTGCTACGCAGCCGACCTGCGTAGTAAAATATTTTTCTGAAAATATTTTAAGGTTCCTGGTTTTCAGCTTTTTAATTGGGAGATTCTTTTAATGTAGTGGGGCTGGGGAGATGGCTGCGCAGATACATTGCGTAATTGGCATCACCATGGCAGGAAAAAGGAAATTATTTCCTTCTGGTTAATAAATGAACTGGCATTTGAATTTACCCTTTTCATTAGGGGGCATGTTTTTCAACTACTCCTGATACCGGTTCCTGAAGAATCGCAATTTTTTGTAGAAAGCGTTCTGGCCTTACCGCTGATCGCTGTTTATTTTCTGGGTTATCATGCAGCAATGACCAATGCTGTTTTGATATTCCAACAAAATGCTGAACCCGGGCTGTTCGCCGATGAACAAACAGCGGCCTCAGTTTAATTTAACCTCAATCACATCGACCAGATCGGTACGAATGCCGGCCGGTAAATCAATGATCAGCTGGCCGTTGGTATATTTATAATTTATTTTTTGTTTGGAACCCAACAGGGAAACTGCTGTTGGCTGCAAGGTTGTTTGCAGGCTGATCGTAGTATCCTTTGCCGGTAAGCGGTCTGCGTCATATTTGCCACCTTCTTTAAATGCAGGAATGGCGAACAGGTACCGGTAATTTTTGTTGGCTGTAGCAGGAACCGAAGCCGTTTCGCCGGCAGGTAATTGCTGTACCTGCTGAACCGAACGGCTGTTCTTTTTCATCCAGCCGGCAACAACTTTCATGTTGTCGTACACTGACTGTGGAAAAACACCATCAGCTGTAGGGCCTACACCTAACAGGTAGTTCACACCCCAGGCTCGTGCAGAAACGAATTCTCCCAATACAAATGCATTCGACCGGAAGGGTTGCGTATTACTATTGGCCCAACTATTCGTCCAGGTATTGCAAAACTCAGCCCAGGTATCTCCGGGGTCCTGTTTGGGTGGATTTCGTTCAAAAGTGATATAATCGCCTTTTCCATGCAGGCGCGGATTGATAACAATGCCTGGTTGTAATTTTCGCATCTCCTCCTGGGTAATTATTTCAGTGGCATTGGGAACAGGTGGTTTTCCATCGAACCAGATCAGATCAATTTTACCATAGCGGGTAAGCAATTCTTCAACCTGGCCTTTCACCATGGCTGCATATGCTGCCTGGTGTTGTTTGATCTCCTCTTCTGATCTTTTGGCTGTTCTGGGATTCAGGTCTGCATCAACTTTTGGTAAAGAGGGGTTCAGGGTATAAGCCCGGCCGTAAATGAAACTCATATAATCCCGGTCGAAATACCAATTGGGGGGAGAATAATAAAAACCCAATTTCAATCCATATTTTCGAACTGCATCCACATAAGGCTTCAGCAGATCTGTTCCACCAATATAATTTTTGGTACTGAAATCTCCATAAGCGCTTGGCCATAGTGCAAAGCCCTCGTGATGACGGGTTGTAAGCACTACATACTGAAAGCCGGCATCCTTTGCTGCTTTTATCCATTTATCAGGATTATAATGCTGTGGATTAAAATCCCTGGCCATCGCCCAATATTCAGTGGGCGTAATAACGGGCGGCTTTCCATTCAGGTTATAATCTTTTTCGCGAACCACCCGCTGTAGTTCTGCCGAATCCAGTTTCTTCTCACTGAGCGCCCGGCCCGGGATCATTGGCCAGCTGATGTCCATGTTTTTTACAGAAGATAACCCCCAATGAATGAACAGGCCAAGCCCGGCTTCGGGAAACCATTGCGCACCGGTATGCGTGGTATGCGTGGCAGTCTTTTCTTCTTTTACATTGATCATGGAGTGTTCCGCCCTGGCGTCTTTGTCAACATTTTGGGCGTATATAGTTACTGTACAAAGAAGAAAACTGCTTAGTAAGAAAAACCGGGAAAATTTCTTCATACGGCAAAATTTAGATGCATAACAGGCATGCAACTAAAGAATAAATGTACTGGCTATGCAATAAAGGATTAGCCAAATATTCAACGATCTTGCCATGTAGGGCCTGAAAAGAAAAAGGCATCTAACCCTTAGCTGGTTAAATGCCCTTTTCTTTATGTTGTTGCCTGTTCTTATTCTTTCACAAACCGTGCGGTAACACTTCCTGAAGTGCTAACCAACTGCACTACATATATACCCTGGGGTAATGCGCCAACCGGTACCTTATACAGGTTGGTGCCATTTTGCGCGGTAAAGCGTGATTGATAAACCAGGTTACCTTCGCTATTGAGCACCCGAACACCTATTGTTTCTACGCTGGCAGAAAGGTATTCAAGCGTAAGGGATGTTTTTACCGGGTTGGGATATACCGACAGCGTTGTTTGCTCCTGCTGCATATTGATGCGCGCAACACTTCCCCATGTTGAATTGCCGTTTGCATCAACTTGTTTTACCCGGTAATAATTCCAGGTAGCCAGTGGAGAATAATCATTCAACTCATAGTCAACAGTTGAGCTATTATTTCCTTTTGCAGTCACCCTGCCGGTAAGCTCATTAAAATCATTGCCGTTTGCCGAACGCCAGATCTCAAAATAGCTGCTGTTCTGTTCTGCGGTGGTCGTCCATTTAAGATTGACCGTATTTCCTTTCTTATAGGCGTTAAGCGGTATTGTTTGTGCGAACAATATGGCTGTAACAGCTACATCTATATTGTTCAGGCTAACGCTTCCACAAAGTGTGGCAGGATTATACAGCAAGGCGTTTTTGAATGAAGTAAAGGAGGTGCCCGCGTATGAATTCAGTGCTGCCGCAGAAACAGCATTGGAATAGGAAAGGCCATACACCGTATAATTGCTGCCAGCCGGGTAAGTGGCAGCATTGCTCAGGTTGGCGCTCGCATCAATGGCTTTTATGAGGCCGGTGGCATTGTCAACTATCACGTATGTGTAGCTGAATCCTGCACCGGGATTGGGCGTGTTTGAATACAGGGTGCCTGGGCCGGTGGCCGTGATAGTATAATTGTCGGGGAAAATGGGGCTGTTTCCACTGTTGTTAAAAGAGCCAACCGTCATGGTATAATACTGGCCCGCATTTAAAGTAGCCGTATAGCTATTTACAATAGAGGCAGAAGCACCATTGTACCGGCCGCTCGAAGTAATAAAATTACTACAGGCGTTGCCGGGGACAAATGCATCTGAATACAGGTTAAAAATATCGGAAGAACTGCCGGTGGTACGGGTAAAGGTATAGGTACCACTTACGCTGGGGGTGAACCGGTACGCATCGTACAGGTAAACGTTGCTGAAACCTGCGCAGGAATTGGTATTGGTGTTTAATAAAGTAAGGTTACTGGCCGGGTCGGTGGTGGCCAGGGAACCGCTGATGCTTACAACCGTTCCATAAACAGGCGATAAGCTCAGATCAAGGGCCGAACTGCCGGCAGCACCGGTAACATCAGTGGTTGGTGTAAAGGATGTGCCATTGGCAGAACAACTGCTCGTAATAGTTATATTGGCGGCATTGATATTAAAAAAGATATTGCCGCGGGCTTTTACCATTATGCGGCCGATCGATGTTGGCAGGCTGGGTATGGTGATGTTTTCTGTTCCATCATTGCCGGTATTGGCTGCCAGGGTATCAGTGAACGTGAGGCCACCATCGGTAGATAAAATAATGTCAACATTTGAACAGTTGACGGGCGCCACATTGGTACTTGCCACGTTCCAGGTAATTGTGGCTGTATTGGTGCCATTGGCCGTCCAGCTGGTGGCTGTATTTTGTGAAGTAACGCTAAAAGGCCCTGCAGCAGTATTGGTATTCACTGTTACGGTTGTTTGCGCCGTACAACCGCCGCCACTTGCTGCATCACGTACCATTACCTGAAAGTTCATGGCGCGGGTTACACTGGGCAACACTTCGTAAGTGGTGGTGGCGCCGCTAACAAGATCAGCCAGGCGGGGAAACACCCGGGTATTGCTTGTGGTAGGCGGGTACGAGCGAAAGTTCGGTCCACTGGTAGCAGTTGCCGCAGGCGGTGCTGTGGTGGTAGCGTTTGCATCCATTTGTTCCCAGCAATAGTACAAAGTACTATTGGTCATATCTGTACCGGTTGCTGAAAGCATAAAAGGCGTTGATACAGGTATTGTATAGGCCGTAGCCGCCACCGTTATAGTGGGTGCTGTATTGCTCGTAGTGATAGGCGTAACACAGGTGGCAGAGTTTACAGAAAAACTGGCGATCTGTAAAATGCTGCCGCCATGAAAATACAGGTCTGAATTATTTTGATAAGAGTTGCCGGTACAGGAGCCGGCATAAGCCATAATGGTGGAACCGCCGCCCGGTTCATAGGCCGTAGCTGAAGTAGTATTACCGCTGCAGGCGCCATTGGTAGCAGCCATCGTGTGCGTAGCATTGAACTGGTGTCCCATTTCATGGGCCACCGTGCCTACGAAAACGGGACCTTGCGGGCCTGCGGTCGGGTTGCTGCCTGAACCGAAATTAAGGCCGGCGGCAGCCTGCCCTTTACGGGTAGCGTTGCAAACGGCGCCTAAAGAGGCCAGCCCGCCGTTCCAACCATAGTTCAATACAATACCTTCATCAAAATTGCCGCTTCCCAAATTTGTGACAAGTGTACTATGGTTGTTACTTAAAGTAGTGCCATCAGGAAATGATACAGTAGGATATGGGTCGGAAAGTGAGTCGGTAAAAATAATGCTGTTATTGCTTACCAGCGTAAATGTGATTCCCGCATCGCGTTGGTAAATGGATGTTACATCGTTCACCAGCGTGGCGATATAGGTGAGCGCCTGGCTTTGTGTGCCGCCTGCCCAGTAAGTGTATTCGCCGGTAGCAGCAACAGCCAGTTTGTAATTACGCAGTCTGCAATCACTTGCCTGTACGGCCGCAACACGGTTGGCTGCGCCTTCCACTACTTCTTTTGCCCCGCATAAGATAGGTTCCGTAACAGGGATGTCTTTTACGTAATATACCATATGCACGCCCGGTTGATCGGCCCCCAACGGACTGATATATGCGCTGCCATTGGTTGTAAAGATCAAACCGGTAACACCTTGTGCTGTGATGGTTAACCGTCCTTGCAAACCAAGGGTAACCGGATCTTTTAATTCGTAGGTTTTTAAACCGGTTAATTGTTTTGTGAGCGCATCAACAAGTACAGGCGATTCTGTAAAAGCGCTCGATAAAGTTTTACCGGCAACGGGTAGGGGAAGGGAAATGCGTACAGGCGATAGGGATGAACGTTCACCTGGCTTTATTAATGGCGCTTGTTGTTGCAACGTTTGCAGCAGGTTGAAGTTCAGCTTTACCAGCTCATAATGTGTGGGCATTGGTGAAGCTGCAGAGCGGCCATTCAGATAGGTTTGTAAGGAGCTTTTCGTAACAGGAGTCCATAGTCCGTCTTGCGCCATAGCATGCAAGATAGGCAGGCAGGTCGCAAGCGACAGCAGCAGTCTGCGCGTCATAGAGTAAGGTTGTTTTAAGGTGATTTTGTATTATATAAAAGGATTATGTTTTCATAGTCAAATCACACTGGCTTTGACTTAAACAAAAACCATACCTAAGGGGTAACTGAATGCAACAGTACCCATTAACCTAAATTGATCATATGTATTACAAAAAGCGGAGATCAGGTGGTTTTGAGGAACTTAATCCCGATTGGGAGAGTAGGGGTATAAACAGTAGACGGTATTTCATAGATGGATTTTTAGTTATTTCAAAGGATAATTGGCTATTGATAATATATAAAGATATTATTTTGTTGTAACGACCATTTTAATCAGTAGATATTTTTGTATTTTTCATTTGTAATGAGATGTTATGAATAACTTCATCACTCTTTTAATACCGGAAAAAGCAGACCCGGAATCAGATCAGGTAGCCGCTGCTTGGGTAAAACATGGCGGCGGGGTCAGAAGGTTAGGTAAGTTCTGGGTTAGAGACGAAGACCTGGCAATGCAAAAAATTGCCATATATGGAAACCAGGCATTTGCTTTTGTACTGGCCCAGATCTATAATGTGGAGTTAGTTTCGCCTGATGATACACTAATTGCAAGGCTTGAACATAAATGGACAAAGAGAACAGTTCAGTTAAAACAAGCCGGACAACTAACCGATAGCCATTTCCCTCTTTTTGCTAAACCCGTTGTTCCAAAAATATTTTTAGCAGGTATTTTTCAAACATTACACGACTTTCAAAGGGCAACGGAAGGTCTTCCGGAAACAGAGGAGATCTTAATTTCCAATATCATTGATACTATACAGGCAGAGGCAAGGTGTTATAGTAACGATGGCACCGTGCGCGACATAGCTTTTTACGAAGGCTCGGCCAATCTGCAGGAAGCAGAAAAATTTGTGGCTGACTTTATTACCAATAATAAAGAGCAGCTGCCCCGCGTAGTGGTTATAGATATTGCATTCAGTGAACAAACGGGTTGGTTCGTCCTTGAATTCAATGCCTGTTGGGGTGCGGGTTTGAACAGCTGCAATGCTGAGAAGGTAATTGATTGTATCATTGGGGCAACGGTGAATAATATATGAAACATTGTTAATAACTCCCCGTAGCGCCCCCGCCACCCGTGCTGCCTTCACCAAAATCAAAATGCTTATCTGGCGCTGCCGGTGTTGTTTGGAAAGTTTGCGCAACTACTAATGACTCTACCTGAAGCAATCCCGCCAGCTGCGGATCATTCGGTTCGGCATGCGTAAATCCATGTTTGGACGGGGTAAGGTATTTGGTAATGCCATACGCCACAAGTATCATTATAAGGCCACCGATACTCATCGCTATTTCAATGGGCGCAATGTGATGGTAATATCGTACAGTGAATACAATGGCTGCCACCAGAATTAAACCAGTTCTCAATATTATACCATCCCTCTTTTGTATGCCTCTGAAGATGTATACTAAAGGAAGAAGCGCTGTCCAGATCCAGAAAAACCATCCGGCAGGTATAGATTCACCTTCTTTTAAATTGAGCTCAAATAGTAAGTTGCTTACTTCTCTTACTGCAAAATAATTTCCGGCAATATACAGGGTAAGCAGGGCCAATATCTCTACAAACGTGCAACAGGCTTTATAATAGCGTAAGCGGTTGTCATTTTTGTATTTCCGTACAAGCCAGTAAACAGAAATGGAAATGGCCATGAGCAGAAAGGGCATGGCTGTTTTTGCGCTATCGCCCAATTTAATGGCGCCATTAAATACAATGGAAAGGAACGCAATAAAAGCAAGACCGCCCATAAGAATATTGCCAAACCGCAGCAGGAAATAAGCGGCCAGTATAAAAACCAGTACCGATTGGGCAAGGAATGATGGGGAGGAAAATAGCAGGTTGACGGCCGTTACCATGAATGCGATGCTTAGCCATATCATGGCATCGTCGATTCCCGACCGGTAAAGCTTTTTCTCGCTGATTAAAAATTCCAGCGCTCCATACGTGCCCAAAGAAGTAACAAGGGCAAGTACACCAAACGCCGTCTCTCTGCCGTTTAATATTAACAGGCAAAATAAACCAAACCCCAAAAGAATGATTACTACTGTAAGCAGAAATAATCCTATCCGTATAAATATATTGGGCGAGTATAAATTGACAGGATATGTTTGTTTGATAGCTGCTGCCTCTTCTTTTGAAATAAGGGTATGATGCAAAGCTGCTTCTGCTTTTTCATTAATTAGTAAATTATCAAGAGATGTATGGTTATATGCTATCATTGTGCTTCAGTTTTTTGTTCATCCTGATCAGAAATACGACCACTCCTATACCTGATAAAATGAGATACATTAAAGCAACGCAAACTGTTCCCAGATCCAGATCTGTAGATAGTATCAATCGTATTATCACATAACTGAGGCCTATATATCCATACAACGTTAACATTAGCAGAAAATAAAAAGAAGCAGTAGCGAGCGATCTCTTATAGAAATAGAATACAATACCAGCAAGGGGTAAAAGCCAAAGCACGTAATATGCTGAAAAGTGGAACATGCCGGCCAAACAGGCAATGAACAGGATATTCATGCCAAAGTTGATGTACGTAAAGCCAAAATGCGCTTTTATATTCCGCTGTTTGCTGGCCCAGGCTATCGCATTCAACGCAACACCTAATAATAACCCCGCAAAAATGATCTTCGAATTGTCAAAATCGTTTGCCTGCAATATGCTGAGGGGGGTAATGGCTATACCCATCCAGGCGGCCAAATTGGTTATCGCCATGCTTAAAACACCCAGATGGTCGAAATAATAGGCACAGAAAAATAAAATGACCATGGGGATGAACGTCGCCAGCCCATACGCGTTGCCGAAAGCGGTGTACTGCACCTGCAGGTAGGTTATAAAAGTGATGAGGGTAAGGCAGCCCAGCAGGAGAATATAATCAAAAAATGAATTAGGCGCCGGTACCCTGGTGGTGGCAAAGGGGAGCTTTTTACGTTCACAATAATAAAAGCATCCTACGCATAAAAGTCCTATTGCGGTGAGTATGGCCTGGTGGCCGATCGTATCGATATTTTTATAGATCAAAATACCCAATCCCCCGGTAAGCAGAAGAATGCCGAGATATAAGATCGTTTTTAGTTCCCAATGCACTGAAAAAAGGCTTGAATTTTCGCGTTGCTTTACTTGTTCAAGCGACGCGTCTGAAATCAGGCCTTCTTTGTGCAGTCGTTCAAATAAAGGTATGTTCACGTTGCAGGGTTTAATAACAGAAAGTAAATATAATTCTTTTTGTTAGTTACCCATGCATTCCTTTACTCATTCCTGATATAGGAGAATTGGGCGTTTACGGCAGCTGTTCTGTGTTCGGTGATATTGCCAACTGTTTTTTGATAATGCAGGGTGCCTGAAATAGTCCCGGTCACTAATTCACCCACCTTGCCCCAGGTTGTAATATTCACTGTTCCATTTCCAAAGCGGGGCATCACAGTGCCTTCTTCAAAGTATTCTGTCTTCCATTCATAAGGAGAGGTTGTAACCGTACAGGCCACCAGGTTCTTCTCGCCAAAAGAATAACTGCCCGCTCCTTTAAATCCTTCGCCCATGGTCAATACAAGACTGGGCACTTTATCGCCGGTGATTTCTTTTGATAGCATAAAAAGATAAAATGTTCCTGCAGTTGTAGAGGCACTTACAGTTCCTTCGAGATTCTTATAGCTTTGCCCATCACAGCTAAATTCAAACGACGTTTCTTTTTGTACGGTGATGTTCGAAACCAGGGTTATAGTGCCTTTGCCGGTATTAATGTTGGCGCTTACTGCTACGGGATTGTTGGCTGGCACGTTGGCCGGTGCATGGTATTGTTTTTCATTGGTTGCTGAACCTGTTAACCACCCATTACTGTTTCCGGCAGCGCTTGCCTGTGCGTTCACAGTCCAGTTACTTACCTTGTCTGCGGCCACAATTGTTGGCTCGCCAAGTACGTGAAGGAGTTCCTGCACATTGTTGGGGTCGGGGTCTTCGCTGTAAGGCAGCTTCATTACCTGTAATAAAGCAGTTTGATTTACCAGCAATGTTTTTTCGCTGGGTAATAGTTTGAAAGTGGCGTAAAATGACCACCGGCTGAAATGTTTGATGGTAGCAGAAACAGTTTGAGCGGTAGTATTCACCTGCAAATTGCCTGATCCCTGCCATACATTTTGAGCGTTCTGCGTTCCAAACTCAAGCAGGGCGGCAGAGGTGCCAGCCAGCTCTTCATTGGTATAATGAAGTGTTACGGTGACAGGTTTTGCAAACTGTTGTCCGTTGGGAAGAAAGTCGTATGACAACCCAATGCCTAATGGGGTAGTGTTTTCTATGGGTTGAATGGTAATAGAAGTATTATTGCTTAAAGCACCGGCAGGAATAGCTACCGTGATCCTGCCGTCGGGCGAAGTAATTGAGCCGCCGCCTGCGCCTATTTCTTTTATGGATGCGTTGCCAACTGGTTTTCCTATTGCAGTGGGAAAAGGCGTTACGGGTTCTTCTGGTGATTGTATACCGGGGCTTTCCTTTTTACAACTATTCAAAAACAGTATTGCGAAAAACAGGGTGGCAGAAAAAAGGAGATTCAATTTTCGTAGCATGTTTGTAGTATTAATGCTGCGAAACTAATTGGCCTGTGTTTTCTGGCTTGAAACGGATGAATGAAATGCTATAATAAAAGCCTGAAATGTAATTGGTGCGTATGCAAATGCAAACTGAATTAAAACTTTTCCAAAATTGACTTAAGCAATATTGTTGAATATTCATGAATGATATCCGGATCAGGGTAGCTTTTTTCCATTATGAAATCGCGTGGAGAATATTTTATATCATTCATCTCAAAGACAGAATTCACTTTGGAGAGAATCTTTTTTTGTATTTTTTTTCCCGCAGCTGACATCCAGTTGCCAAGCAATGCGTGCGACTCATTGATAAAATTGCGGGTCACGTTTAAATCAAAGCGCGAATTACCAAATAAACAACATCTGGCATGTGTTGCTCCAATAGGGGCTATAGAACTGGCTTTTATGGGTAATTTTATCCCATCCTGGAAAACATCTCCTGTCAGTAAATTTCTAAACATGTTGTCTATGTCCCCAATTATTTTGTCTGTTCGTGAAACATAGTTACTTGCCTTTTGTTTATTTTCTTCATTTTGTTTGAAACCAGGTACAAAATCGTAAGGTTTTTCGGATTCGCCATCAGATTCGGAAGTGACAATCCCATGAAGTTTCTCGGATATTCTTTCAATATTTGAATCAATTTTGAAAACATCGGGTTTTCGTTTATTTTTTGGGGGCTGGTTAAAAGGAAGAGTATATTCAGTGGTATCTTCATGGCCAAAATCGAGGTAGGCTTCACTTTCATTATCATCATAATCTTCCTGGATCTGTTCGGCCTCATCTTCATATTCACTTCTGGTTAAGATCAGAATGCTATCATTTTCCCTGTCAGCCGAAGTGATATAGCGAAAAAGTGTTTTTTCATGTGATTTTCGATTAATGATAAAGATATGTATGGAATTCCATTCGATACCAAGTTCATTGTCCTGAAAAAAGACAGGTATAAATAGTAATGATACTTGATTTTTGTTACTCTTTCCAATAAGATTTGGGGAAGATCCCGCTATCTCAAAATTATTATCCAGGCGTAAAAAGACTGGATTCATAAGTCTGGTTTTGATTGGTTCTGTGATCGGTTTTATATATCCATAAAAGTTGAATATTTTATTCAAATTATTTAAATTTTCGGATTTTCTAGATTTTAGCATATCCTCCAATTCCTTATAATCAGTATTTTGTATAAGCTTTTCAATGTTTTCAGGTTTTTGATAGTACTTAAGGTCATATGATTTTCCCTTAAATGAAATGGTATTCAATATTTCAATTAATTTCTTCAGATAGTCTTCATTATAAATGAAAATTTTTACAGAAGGGCTGTAATAATTTTTATAGATATAATTTAGTATGTCATTATATGTGGTTGATTTCTTCAAATACAATTTCACTTGTGTCCCAAACGCACAATCAACTATTTCGGAGTATGCATCCAACGCTTCTGTTTTTAAAGTCACATCCCTGCCGCCTTCTTTATTATTTTCCCGGGACTGGGTTTTGACTATAATTTTATCGGCTCTAACAAGGCATGAAACAAAACCGATTCCAAACTTTGCGATCGAAGGAAATGGAATGTTTCTGTTTTCTGCTTCTTTTTTGTATCCCGAACTAGCCACATTAAAAAGGAAATGTTTTAATGCATATTTATCCATTCCAACTCCATTATCTGAAACCACTAACTCATTTTTTAACTCAGAAAAAGAGATACAGACATGTGGTTCATAATCTTGCAACTGCCAGAATTTAGGATTGCAGCCACTAACATTGCCATCAGGATGAATATATATCCACCTCAAACAGGCATCTATGCTGTTTTGTATTAATTCTCGTAAAAAATCAAATTTGCTTGTATAGATGGATTGAGAAATTACATCCCAGATTTTTCCTTTTTCGTCAATTTCAAATCTTAACGGCCATAATTCATAAGTTGCTTTTTCGTCACGGATAATTTTATCAATTACTTTTGGTAGCTGGAATTTATTTAATTCCCCTTTAAATACATATGTGTTGGCATGTAGAATATCTTGCTTTAGGTACCCTAGCCATTCAGTCCAGATGGTATGCTCTTCTTTTGTGTGTGAAATGACTTCAATTTCTATATTTTCTGGCGTGAGGAGCAAATGGGCGACATTTTTATGTCGATTGTGATGTATATCCGATGTTCTATCCTGAAAGTAGGATGGAGCATATCTTCTTAATGGATCACAACTTCTGTCGGAATCCAGATCAAGCAGGTCCCCAATACGTAATAAAATAGAAAGTACCCTGACCCTTAATTGTTGTTCAAAAATTCTTTCAGTTCTGCGAAAAAATTCATGCGAGGTCATTTCTTCCCATGTCATTCCATGAGATCTGGCAATAAATCCAATACAGGGAGTCAATCTATTGAGATATTCGCTGATATTTGCCATCCGATGAGTTAGAAATTCATTTAAAAAATCATCCGATTTTATGTGGTGCTTCTTTCGTAATTCATCTTGCGATAGCCCGTCTGCTATCATACCGACATCATGAAATGCGGCAGCTATTATCAGGGAAAATATTTCAATAGGAGTTAAATTTTCAATTGCTTCTTCTGAAATTACGTCTTCCAGGCGTTTAATGATTCGCCAGGAATGTTGCAGGTCGTGTCCTGTGTATGACGGAAATTTATTTCGGATGAAACCCAATAATTCATGGGCATCGCCGGAAAGTGAAATTATTAATCCATTTAAAACTCCTGCTACAGGATCATTGGTGACTTTTTCTAATAATTTTTTATAAAGTTTTAATTGACTTAAATGAATAGAAACCATTGTCGAACTTTTAAATTGAATAAATACCCTGCCTTGGAAATGCCTGGATTAATATCTTTTTACCTGGCATTGAATGAAATCATTCAAAGAACCAGCATATCAATAAATAAAGGAATGTCAAATACTTTGGTTGGGGCACTTTTGTTTAATACTCAAGAGGTAAGTACAGGATAAAATATAAAGGTAATAATATTAATCCTTTTTCAAAATTCCTGGCTTTATCTCCTCACTCAATAATATTCAACTGCCTGATCACGGGCTTGTAATATTGCCGGGAAATGGGAATTGATTCCCCGCCAACTACTAAATGATCTCTGGCTACGTCATCAATAAAATGAATGGAAGCTGCATACGAGCGATGTGTTTTGATGAACATGTCGGGAGGAAGTTTTTTTAATGCAGCCGATAAGCTCGAACGCACGTGGTAATAACTTTTATTTGAAAGAATGATCTTGGTATAATTCCCTTCTGTTTCAAGGCACATCACATCTTCAGGGCTCACACTCTTCAATACTTTATTTTTCCACACAAAAAAAGGCTTCGACATAGTGAATAAAGTTAGCGTTAGAAATGATTACAATGTAAAGAAAATGCTTCAAAGATTATATATACTTGGATGTGTAAGATGTACGCCTGGTCTGGATTGTAGCCCGGATGCTAACTCGATGACACCTTGATGATACCACAGCTTTTTCACTATGGGTCCTCTTTGCTTCCTCGGATTCCGGGGACCCAAAGAGGAGAAGCCGGGGGCAGGTCCTCGGATTTTGAGGTCAACGCGAGGTAAATTCGAGGTTTCACATAAGGAGAATAAATGTGATTTCGAGGAGGCTAAGAGGACGAATTGACGAAGCACTACCAAACATCCCACGACAGCTACAGTTCGTCACACCGTTTTCCTACTCCCGTCCCTAAAAACGAACTGCTTTCGAGGAGAAATTACCAAACGTCACATCAATAAGCGAAGACCGTCACATCAATACCAAAACATCGTCACATTTTTGAAAATGTGCGTTGATCACTGATATACATTTGTGTCATCAGTCGCAGCCAACGGAGTTTCGCTCAGGGATAACAGGAAGAGCGAACCTGTTAGCCCTCTCCCTGGCGGCGGTTGATACGGTATCATTATTCAATCACTTTTTAAATTTAATAATCATGGCACATTCAAACAATAGTCTGGTAACAGGCAAATTCAGCGGAACACTCGGAAAAGAACTCGTTTTTCGCGAGTGGGATGGTAAAACAGTAGTTGCTAAAGCGCCTAAACGCAGGAAAGGGAAACCAACACCTGAACAGGCCGAAACACAGGAAAAATTCCTGATCGCATCACGATATGCACGGGGAATTATTCGAAATCCGGACAGAAGCATGGCGGAAGCTTATGCAGCTGTGCTGAAACCCAGGCAAAACGTGTATAGCAGGGCATTGGAAGATTATATATCTCCGCCTGTTATTAAAAACATCAATACGCGTAATTACAAAGGCAAAGCCGGCGACAAAATCGTTGGCCTGGCAATTGATGATTTCCGCGTAGTGAGTGTACGGGTAGAAATATATGCTGCCGATGGCAAGCTACTGGAAGAAGGTAATGCTGAACTTAGCTTCAATGGTGTTGATTTCACCTACACCGCCACGCAGGTAAACAACGGACTGGCTGGTAGCAAGATCAAAGCCATAGCCACTGATGTTCCGGGAAATGAAGGAATATTGGTAGTATCTTTGTAAGGTGTTTACCAGGAAGGTGTCCCGGGGTAAACCGGGGCACCTTTCCTTTTTGATTAATTACAAACGAGTTGTATGAGCAAGTTACCAAAGAGCCATTTCTGGGAATGGTTCAAACGTAATAATAAAGAATACCTGGAACTGAAGAAAAAGACGAAAAAAGAAGCTGGTTACTGGATGAATGAATTGACGGCGCATTTACGGGTATGTTTCAGATACTTTGGGTTCAGTATAACATTGCCTGATAATGGAGTCGCGAAATTAACCGTCACTGTAAATGGCAGGGCGATGTTTTTTGAGAAAGTGGAAGCATTCGTAGCCAAAGCACCTGAAATACCCGGTTGGACGATCATTTCCCTGGAAGAACCCATGCCGGTTGATTTTATGTTGGAAAAGCCTATTGAGAAAGCAGGTATCCATCCCAGCGAGTTCAGTTTTTCTTTTGCCAGTGACGAACCTGCCGATACAGATATTATAATCTACCACCCCCTGTGCACCGAAGAAAACAACCGTCAATTTTTGCTCCTGGCTTATGACGCTATGTATAACCTGTTGGGCGAACATTCTTACGGCGTTGATCTGGGCCGGGTGGAAATGGCTAATTTATCAGCCGCCGGTGAAAACGAAATTTATCAATTCGAGGAATTACCCACTCATATCAGCCTGCGCAGGCCTGCTATGGTGATAGATCATAATGGAACTTTGTTGAGTAAACAATGAATGAAATAAGAATATGAACGGGCGATGATCAGAATATTAAAATTCACCTGAAGCGGATCGAAATATTTGTACAGGAAACAAGCTGCATCCGTTAACCGCGCTTATACCCCTGTATCTTCTTTAAAAAATTGTTCTTAAATATACGCCCGATGGCCAGGGAAGTTTCTGCAATTTTTATTTCCCCGGCATTGTATTGGGTTATGCCGTCGAGCGAAACTATGTACGATTTATGAATTCTGGCGAATTTATTTTCGGGTAGCTTTTCTTCCATATAGCTTAATCTTTCAAAAGCAACGAACACCCTGTTGGGGGTATGCACTTTTATATAATCCTTATAACCTTCTATATAAAGAATGTCTTTAAGAAAGACCCTGGTTTGTTCTTTCCCCGTTTTTAAAAAGATATACGCATTATCGAAACTGCTGGGAATTCTTGTTTGTTCCGGAATTGTATTATTGTAGTAAGTGAATTTTGAGATGGCTTTCATAAAACGTTCGCGGATTACCGGTTTTATCAGGTAATCCAATACATCCAGGTCAAACGCCTCAGCGGCATGCTCCCTGAAAGCCGTGGTGAGTATGATCTTTGGGCAGATCTTTAATGATTTTATGAGTTCCAGGCCAGATACCTGGGGCATCTGGATGTCTAAAAATATCAGGTCCACAGTTGATCTTTGCAGAAAGTTAAAAGCATCCAGTGCATTATCGAATGTTTCCAGCAATTCAAAATCCTGCAGGCCCGAAAGGTGAAGCCGTATCAGGTCCCTTGCAGGCCGCTCATCATCTACGATAATGCATTTTGTCATCGTTCAATTGTTATTTTTAATACCACTAACCACGAATGAGGTTCCTCAATGATCCTGAATTCATGTTTATTGGGATAGATCAATTGTAACCGCTTTTGTACGTTTTTTAAACCAATACCGCCGTTTTTCACAGGGGCCTGCGGCATTTTTTCTTCCCGGCTGTTCTCTACTTTAATGGAGAAATTATCATCCTGCCTCGATACATCCACCCTTATCCAGCCCGGTTTAATGGAATTTTCGATACCATGTTTAAAACTGTTTTCAACAAGCGGCAATAACAGCAGGGGCGCAATATACAGGTCGCTTATTTCGTCATAAATATTTACCGATGCATCCAGCTTGTTTTCATACCTGCTTTTCTGCAATTCGATGTAATTCTTTATGTATACAATTTCAGCGGCCAGGGAAACCGGATCCTGTTTTGATTCGTGCAGATTATAATTCAGGAAATCGGATAAATGGGCGATCTGTTTGGCTGTTTCCGGACTTTTAGCAAGTGCCGTTGAGTAAATATTATTCAGCGCATTAAAAATAAAATGCGGCTGTACCTGCGATTTCAATAACTCCAGTTCAGCAACAGTTTTTTCCTGCACCAGGTGCTGCACCCGTTGTTGCTCTTCATACAACGACCGCACAAAATAGAACAATGCATAAACGCCCACTATGGCATACAGGTTCACCAGTTCAACAATCAGCTTACCGAAAGAAAATAATGGAATTTGCTGCGCAAAAGGAGCGTAGAGCGGATAAATTATATAGTAATTTATGTATCGTCTTATTAAGAGGAATATGATGGAAACTGTGATCTGGCATACCCAGAATTTTAATTTTTCTCCTTTGTGATAGAACTTCTTTACAAAGATGTGAACAGTGAGGTAAGATATAAGAAGTGAAAGCGGCAATGCCATGACGGCGTTCATAAAATATAAACCATACTGGCCCGAAAGTGCGGCAAGCCCCAGCCACTCATAAATGAAATAGAGCAGCCAGAAAATAATATTGAAAAGGAGCTCTTTGTTAATTGAATACATAAACCGGGTGCTGATGGTCCCGGTAACAAACTTACATATTAATAAACGTTTTTATTACCCCGGCACCGCCTGCAGGCGCCTGTTTCGGGGCTTTTTCGACAAACCTGCTGAAAATGCAGGTAAACTACCGATACCAGGCCTGTTAGCCGATCGTCGAAAAGGGGCTCTTTGTTTCAGCGGCAGGTAATAAATTGGGATATATAATAAGAAACTGACCATCCATGAAAAGAATTCAATCGATTGATTTCATGCGGGGGCTGGTAATGATCATTATGGCCCTTGACCATGTTCGTGACCTGATGCATACCACTTCTATTACGCAGCTGCCAACGAACCTGAATACCACTACACCAGTCTTGTTTTTCACGCGATGGGTAACGTATCTCTGCGCACCGGTTTTTGTTTTTCTGTCAGGTGCAGCTGCTTTTCTTTCCATGAAAGGTAAGAATGATATTTCCGCAACAGGAAAGTTCCTGTTAACAAGAGGCATTTGGCTGATCGTGCTTGAATTTACACTGGTGAATTTCGGATTATGGTTTGATGTGCATTTTGGGCTCTTTATTTTTGAAGTGATCGCCACCATTGGTGTGGGGTTTATAATATTGAGTTTGTTGTTACGTGTAAGAACGAATGTGACCGGCATTATTGGTATTTCCATCATATGCCTGCATAACCTGGCGCCGTTGGCGCCCTTTGCAGAAACATCCCTGGTAAAGAAAATATTGATGCCCTTATTTGCTCCCGGCGTGTATCCATTGGGAGGAGGCAGGTTGTTCTTTATGAGTTATCCGCCCATTCCCTGGTTGGGGATCATGCTGGTTGGTTTTGCAGCAGGAAAGTATTTCGGGCCCGATATACCGCGGCAACGGTCCCTTTTGGTGAAAGCAGGATTAACAGCTGTAGGTTTGTTTGTTTTGCTCCGGTTCGTCAATGTATACGGAGATCCGGTTCCCTGGTCGCATCAGAAAAATGGGTTGTTTACATTTCTTTCCTTTATCAACGTTACCAAGTACCCACCTTCACTGCAATTCTGTTTGCTGTTCTTAGGTATTATGTTCCTGATACTGGCTGCCGTGCAGGGAATAAAAAACAGGTTCACTGAATACGTTAGTGTGTATGGTAAAGTGCCGCTGTTTTATTTTCTGGTGCATTGGTACATCATACACCCGCTTGTTTTTGTAATGATCTTTATGCAGGGATTTAAAAGCCGTGACATGGTATTCGGTTTTAATTTTGGCCGGCCAAAATCGGGTAGTGGGTTACCACTCTGGGCAATCTATTGGGTATGGGCTTGCATTGTATTGATCATGTACCCGCTTTGCAAATGGTACGGCCAATATAAGGAGAAACATAAAGAAAAGAAGTGGTTGCGGTATTTGTAACGCTATTCAATCCCCCTTACCTTCATCTCCAACACATAAACCGCCTCTGAAGCGGTGATAAATAAAATGTTCCGGTGCATTCCGCCAAAGGCAACGTTGGCAGTCCATTTTTCAGGAATATCAATGTGTGCGATCTGCTGACCATTGCTGTTGAAAACAGTAACACCCCTGCCGGTAAGATATAAATTGCCCTGGTTATCGAGCGTCATACCATCGGAGCCCATATTAACAAAGAGCTGCGCATTACTTAAAGAGCCGTCTTTATTGATCGTGTACTTATAGACCTTGTTCCCTTTAATATCTGCTACATACAGGTATTTCCCATCAGGTGTACCTACAATGCCATTGGGGCGTTGCAGGCTATCTACCACCGCTACCGGCGTCTTGCTGCCACGCATCAGCACATACACTTTTTCTTTGTCTATTTCGGGTTTTGTTCTTGTCCACCACTTGCGTTGGTAATAGGGATCAGTAAAATAAATATCACCACGGGGAGCCACCCACAGGTCATTGGGGCCATTCAGTTTTTTGCCATCGAGGTCATTTATCAGAACTGTTATCTTTTTTTGCCTGTTGATTGACCAAAGCTGGTTTTGCTCGTCGGCACACGAAAGCAGGTTGCCTTTCTTATCAAAATACAACCCGTTCGATCTGCCGGCGCTGTCCATAAAAAGGGAAAGCTGGCCATCGGTTCCGAATTTCCAGATCTTATTATTGGGCTGATCGGTAAAAAAGATATTTCCTTTCTTATCAGTAGCCGGGCCTTCGGTAAAGGAAAAATTCCGGGCTACCAGGCGGGGCGTAGCGCCATCAGCTACGATACCGGTATCGGTTATGCAGGAACGGTCGTTAGTGGCTTTCAATGCATAACTGCTGCAACATAGCAGTAACAGCAGCATTAGTTCAGAAAATTTCATTGGCAATCTCGTTAAATGATGTCCAATATACTGAATAATACAAAACCCCGTCCTGATAGCTGTCGGGACGGGGTTCTGATTTTATTTCCTGAGGGTATGTTTCAGTTAGTGGGTTGGAAATACCCTGCTAAGTATATAAAGAATAAGTATAATGCCAAGTATTATTAAAGTGATTTTCACGGCGCCTGTTCTTCCTTCCGGTCTTTGACCCTTTATTCTACCTGTTTGGCCATTGATCATGAAAGGGTAGGTCTTGTCCTTATACACGTACGTGCAAAAGTAAATTGGTAACAGTATATGTTTATAGGTTTTGTCGCTGATGCTGGTATCAATATCGAGATCGCGATAGGTGTCTATTTCGCAATCACTGGCGCATGCATGGTAGATCTCTCTTTCCATTAAACTTTTAGCTTTTGCATAGCCGTCTTTCGCTGAAACATTATATACATCGGCTTCAAAACCGGAGAGATAACTTTCATTGAAGTTAACCAGCCCTTTGAGTTCAAAAGGCAAAATGGCTCCAATTGTATTTGACGGCACGTTGCTGGTACCGCATACCAGTACATCGTCGAAGGAATGCTCAAAAGTACCGCTACGCGATAGCCATTCCGTTCTTTGCTCCCGGCGCGTGGTTTTTTTACCGTTGGAATCTGTATCTTCTACCGTTACATAATAATAGCGGCCAGCCTCACCGCGCCATCTGGAAGTGGTTCTGGCGTCATAGGTCCAGAAAGGCAAATAAACGCCCCGGATGTTTTCCTGCAGGTCAACCTTGCCCACATCTTTGGGCGTAAAGCTGCCCAGGACTACCCATTCTTTAAAAAGGGATAGTGCTTTTTCCTTACCAATTTTAAATGGAACGAGGGCCGACGGCTGAATATTGCGGGTTTTATAAGCGTTCGGGTTTACCACCTCGAATTTACAATACGCACATACAAAAGTGGCTGTATCGGCAGAGACTGTTGACTGGGAGCCACAACGGGTACACTTGTGTGTTATTTGTTCAGTGGTGGCGGCAGTGTCTTCGGCTACTGATAGCAGAGGTTGCAGATCAAATTCCTGTAACGGTGCTGTTGTATTATCTATCTGTACATTGGTACCGCAATACTGGCAATTCAGTTGCTGGTTACCGGGTTTAAAATGTAATTGTGCATTGCATCCCGGGCAGGGGAACAGCAACAGGGAATCAGTGGATGTTTTTTCCATAGCTGGGGGTATCGGGGTTCTTTTAGAGCTTGCTCAGGATATCGGCTTTCTTTTTATTGAATTCTTCTTCGGTTATAATGCCGGATGCTTTCAGCTCACCCAGTTGTTTCAACAGGTCGAGCATTTGTTGTTGATTATTGACAGCAGGGGTGGAACCGGCGTTATTTTGCGGCTGTTGCTGTTGCATCATATTGGTCAATAAAAGACCTGCACCAATACCCGCAGTATCTCCGGTACCGGGATTATCGGCCATTTTTTCCAAAGCAATGCCACTCTGCAGTTGGTTGAACTGGGTCATTTTATCAGAGAGCATGCTCATTTGAGTGGTCTTGTCGAGCATGCGTTCCACTTCTTCAGGCAGGCTTACGCCATCAATATAAAACCGGCCCAGTTCAATACCCCAAACGTCAAATTCTGCCTGGAATATGGGTCTTAATTTATCGCCCAGTTCTGTAAAGTTGGCTGCCAGATCAAGTACTGAAATTTTGGCTTCTGCCAGTCCTTCAGCCAGCTTGCTTACGATGGCATTGCGCAGCTGTTCACAAACCGTATCTATTTTTACCCGGCTGTTGGTGCCGGAAAATTCCTTGATGAATTTTTGGGGATCCGTTACCCGCATGGTATACGTACCAAATGCCCTTACACGAACCTGTTTGAATTCGGGATCGCGAATAATAACGGGATTGGTAGTGCCCCATTTCAGGCTGGTGAATTGTTTGGTGCTAACGAAAAAAACGTCAACCTTGAAAGGATCATCGAAAAGATATTTCCACGATTGAAGCGTGGTAGTGACCGGCATGTTGGGCGTGGTTAGGTCGTACATGCCGGGGCTGTATACATCGCCAAACGAACCTTCATGCATCAAAACGGCTACCTGGGATTCGCGAACGGTTAATTTAGCGCCGTTCATAATCTTGTTTCCCTTATCGGGAAATTTGTAAATAACGGTATCTGTAGTGTTATCGACCCAGTCGATGACCTCTAAAAATTCGTTTCTGACAAAATCAAATAATCCCATTTTCGTTTGATTTAAAGGGTTGGTGATTGTTGGTGGTTTTAAAAACCTGTAACATTAGTAACAAAGCCGGCGAAAAAGTTACGGCAATTGACCGAAAAATGCAATCCCGGGGTCCTAAAACAAAAAAGCATCCGCCGCTGGCGAATGCTCTTATAATGTAGTAAAGCGAAACTTATTGTTTGGAAACAGCAATTTTCTCGGGCAAATTGCCCGAATAACCGCTTTTTACGCCCGCTTCTCTTCTTTGCATAAAAGTAATAGTGCGTTGCAGTATCTCGATAAGTCCGGGAGCCGATGCTGATCTTGGATTGGCTTTGAACTTGCTATAATAAACCATGGCCTCATCGGTATTCAATAACCGTCACACACCCCCCGTCATTTTTCCCGGTATTCCTTGGGCGAGAGCCCTGTTTTGGTTTTAAACACACTGGAGAAATAGGCCGATGAAGAAAAACCCGTTTTGCTGGCTATTTCACCGATGGAATAGGGCTCATTCTTTAAAAGATATTTTGCCTTTTGCAGTCTTGTATTCAGAATATAATCATTTACGTTACTATTCATGAGCGCTTTTACCTTCCTGTATAGTTGAACCCTTGACATGCCCATCTGTTTGCAGATCACTTCTACCGTCAATTCTTCGTTCGACAAATTGCTTTCTACCAGGGCCGAAAAGTCATTGATGAATTTACGGTCGGGTTTTCCAATGGTTTGGGTTTTTAAACCGGTAGGTACCCCGCTCGTAAAATGTTCTTTTAACCGCGCCCGGTTACCCAACAGGCTTTGTATGGTTTGCAACAGAAATGTAATGTTGAATGGTTTGGTAATATAGGCGTCGGCCATGTTCTTCATGCCTTCTATTTGTTGCTCTATGGCTGTTTTGGCCGTCAACAAAACAACAGGAATATGCGAAGTGCGAAAGTCATTTTTAAAAATGGAAGTCAGCGCCATACCGTCTTTACCGGGGATCACCACATCACAGATGATGAGGTCAGGAATAACGTCGAATGCCTGTTGCAGGGCAGTTTGCCCGTTATCGGCTTCCAGTATCTCGTATTGGGTGTTTAATTTATTGACCAGGAATTGTCGCAGGTCGGCATTGTCTTCTATAACGAGGATGGAATATTCTTTTTCTGATGGCGCTACCGATGTTTCGGGCTTTTCAACTGTTTCATTCTTCAGGTCGGCAGTAAATATTTTCTCGTGCTCGTATAGAACAGCCTGTTTGGTTTCCTGTTGCTGTTCCGGCGCCATTTCATTGGGCAGTAAGTGGGCTGTGCCCAACGGCAGGTTAATTTCAAAGCAGGTGCCTTTCCATTTCTCACTCAATACGGTGATGGTGCCTTTATGCAACGTGATCAGTTCTTTTGACAGCGCCAACCCCAGCCCCGATCCCTTGTAATTTTCATACTCACCCTGGTAAAATACATCAAATGCATGGGCAACGGCATCGGCCCCCATGCCAACGCCATTGTCTTCAATGCGGATGATCGCATTGTTGTCGTTCCTGCTGATATAAATATGTATATAGCCATTGTCTTTGGTAAACTTGAAAGCATTTGACAGCAGGTTAAAGATCACTTTATCGAGCATGTTCACGTCCATCCAAACGGGCAGTTGTCTTTCTTTGGTGATCAGCCGGAGATCAATATTCCTTTTTTGCGCAATGCTTTTGTACGATTGTATAATGTCGGCAACAAAAATGATCAGATCGTTCTCCGAAGCCTTTATGCGCATTTTATCTACTTCTATTTTTCTGAAATCGATCAGTTGGTTCACCAGCCGTAACAGGCGTAATACATTCTTTTGAATTAAGGTAAGCGTTTGGCTGAGGTTGTACTGGTTCCTGGTGCTACCCAGTAATTCTTCCAGCGGCCCCAGTATAAGTGTTAACGGGGTCCTGAACTCGTGCGAGATATTGGTAAAGAAGTTGACCTTGGCTTCGTTGGCGGCTTTTGCTTTGGCCGACATTTCTACCAATTGCGCCTGGTGTTCGAGGATCTCCTGGTTTTTCCGGTGCAGCTTGCTATTGATCTTGCGGTTTTCGCGCAGGGAATAAAAAGCCAGTGAGCCCAGTAGAAGCGATAGCACCAGCGAGGTAACCAGTATATACACAAACGTGCGCTGGTTGTTATAGATCCTTTGCTGCTCTTTCAGCATTCCCAGCTGCCGTTCTATTTGTTGTTGCTGGCTGATGGCCTTGGCTGCCTGCAGCTCCATTATACGCACGTTGGTTGAATCAATGACCGTGGTTTGAAGCAGGTTCTCTTTTACATAATCCTGTTTGTTCAGGACCTTTAATGCTATCCTGATGGCTTCTTCGCCGCCGGTGGGGTACAGCATGGTGGCGGTAATTTCTTTGCCGGCAATAAATTGCATGCCGGCATTGGGAAGGCCGTCTACGCCAATAATAGCCGGTTGCGGGTGCGAACTGTTCTTATATACTTCATATACGCCATGGGCCATCATATCATTATGTGCAAATACCAGGTTAACATCAGGATACTGTGGGGCAATTGCTGCAAACTCTTTTTTGGCCGTCTGGTTCAACCATTCGCCATTAACCTGGTGTATGATCTGTATGGCCGGATAGTTCTTTAATGCATCGGTAAAGCCTTTATGCCGTTCCATGGCCGGCGATGATTTGGGCAGCCCTGTAATTTCAATGATCTTTCCCTTGCCATTTAGCCAGTGCAGGGCGTACTCACCGGCCATTTTACCTATGGCGTAATTGTCGCCGCCTACATAGGCTGTATAAAGCGGGGTGGAAATTTTCCGGTCTACAACAATTACAGGAATGCCTTTCGAAAAGGCTTCTTCTACCACGGGCGTTAACGGATCAGCTTCGTTGGGAGAAATAATAAGCAGGTCGATCTTTTTTTGCAGCAGCTCCTTTACCTGGCTCACCTGTTTCTGGCTATTGCCATCAGCCTGCCTGTAAATAAAATTGATATTGGGGTGAAAGGTCAGCTCTCTTTTCATGCCTTCGAGCATGGTCTTGCGCCAGGCGTCAGATTCCACACATTGCGAAAACCCGATGGTATAAGCAGCCTCCTTTTTTTGACCGGTACAGGCACAAAAAAGAAAAAGCAATAACATGCCCGCAATGAACAAACGGAGCAATCGTAATGACAGGCAATTCGTAAATGATCGTTTCATATTAATGGCCGGCAATAAAAATCAAAAAAATCGTCGCTTATATAAATATAGGTAATCATAAAACGGTTTGCATTTTTTGCGAAATACCAGTAACCCCATTCATGTAACATTTTCTAAAAACGGTGGTACAAAATCTATAAACAATCAACAAATGTGCAGTAATTCGAATTTGTTCTCTATTGAAATTTAACGATTTAAATGTTAAGTGCCATATTTTCTGCTAAATAAATCTTTGAAACAGGACTGCTACCCTATCGGGGGCGCCGTGCGATATGTTTACATAAAATTGCTTGTCGTATGAACAAAAGAAAAGTTTTGTTGTGGAGTATTGTTGTGGCGCTTGGCGGGTTTCTGTTTGGGTTTGATACGGCCGTTATTTCGGGGGCCGAGCAATCTATCCAGGCTTACTGGTCCCTTAATGCTGTTGAACACGGCCTCACGGTTTCCATTGCTTTGATCGGTACTGTTATTGGTTCCCTGGTTGGCAGCATTCCCTGCGAACGGTTGGGCCGAAGAAATACTTTAC
This sequence comes from Niastella vici, assembly GCF_002077945.1. Lineage (GTDB taxonomy): Bacteria > Bacteroidota > Bacteroidia > Chitinophagales > Chitinophagaceae > Niastella > Niastella vici. Next base: position 131,572 of record NZ_LVYD01000048.1, on the reverse strand, counting down.
TAATTATAGCTGCCATGTACCTGGTTTCTTCCCTGGGAACCGCCTTTTCAACCAACTGGTATGTCTTTTTGTTCTTTCGCTTTTTCGGTGGTTTGGGTGTTGGCGCTTCTTCAGTAACTGCCCCTGTTTATATTTCCGAGATTGCTCCTGCTGAAAAAAGAGGCCGGCTGGTGGCCCTCTTCCAGTTCAATATCGTGTTGGGAATTTTATTGTCTTATTTCAGCAATTACCTGATAGGGCAGGAGGGGGAAACTGCCTGGCGCTGGATGCTGGGGGTACAGGCTTTTCCCTCTTTGCTGTTCCTGATACTGCTTCAACTGGTGCCCGAAAGCCCCCGGTGGTTGATCTTGCGAAAAGGAAAACTGGAAGAAGCGGCCGCTGTATTAAAAGTAGTAATGCCGCTTGGTTACGAAGGGGAAATTGAAAATATCAAAAACAGCCAGCACCAGAACGGCCCTTCGGCCAATGTGCAGTTGCTTTCGCGCAAATACCGGTTCCCGGTTTTTCTCGCTGTCGCCTTTGCCGTTTTTAACCAGGTATCGGGCATCAATGCTATTATATATTATGCGCCCCGCATTTTTGAGATGACCGGTTTGGGCCGAACATCCTCCCTGCTTTCAACCGTGGGCATTGGGGTGGTAAACTTCATTTTTACCCTTATTGCCATCAATTTTATTGACAGAATTGGCAGAAAGACATTGATGCTGATCGGTTCAATTGGCTTAATCTCAACACTCGGACTGGTAGCCCAGGCTTTCTACACACACAACTTCAGCGGCTGGGCTGTTACGGTTTACCTGCTCGTATATATCGCTTTTTTCGCTTTCAGCCAGGGTGCGGTGATCTGGGTGTTTATGGCCGAGATCTTCCCCAACCAGGTGCGGGCAAAAGGACAAACACTGGGCAGCTTTACCCATTGGATCATGGCCGCCATCATTGCCTTTTCTTTTCCAATGCTGGCCGAAAAACTGGGCGGCGGTAATACCTTTTTATTCTTCTGCATCATGATGGTTATACAACTGCTGTTTGTTTGGAAACTGATGCCCGAAACAAAGGGTAAATCACTGGAACAGATAGAACGGTCGCTGGCACTCCATTAATTATTATTCATCATCATTACAATTCAGCTTATGAGTATTCAAAATTCACGGAAGCCTGTCAGCTGCGTTTGTTATGGCGAGATCCTTTGGGATGTTTTGCCTGCCGGTGAATTGCCGGGCGGTGCGCCTATGAATGTGGCTTATCACTTACATAAATTGAACCGCAATCCTTCTTTGATCTCCAGTGTGGGAAGTGATCATTACGGTTCCACCCTCATACAACTTTTATCGCAATGGGGTATTGATAGGGATTATGTAAGTACAAACAAAACGTACGCTACCGGTATTGTTTATGCCCAGCCAAACGGGCTGCATGAAATGAAATACGATATCGTATATCCATCTGCCTGGGATTTTATAACCTGGGACGACCGGTTTACCACCCTGATGCAGGAAACAGATTACTTCATCTTTGGCAGCCTCGCCTGCCGCAATTATACTTCAGGGAATACACTGTTCAAACTGTTGGAATCAGCTAAACACAAAGTACTGGATATAAATATACGGCCGCCGCACTTCAGCCCCCGCGTTGTTGAACAATTATTGCACAAAGCAGACATTTTAAAACTGAATGGCGCCGAACTGGACCTGATCGCCGGCTGGTATTCCGCTGCACATACAGTAACAGATAAAATACAATTGCTGCAGGACCGCTTCCGAATAGAAACCATAGTAGTAACTATGGGCGAGAATGGCGCCCTGCTGAACCGGGAAGGAATTATTTATCAGCACCCCGGTTACCGCGTACAGGTAGCCGATACGGTGGGCAGCGGCGACGCCTTCCTGGCTGCCCTGTTGTCGAAACTGATCGACCGGTCGCCGCCCGTTGAAATGCTCGACTATGCCTGTGCCATGGGCGCGCTCATTGCTTCAAAACCAGGCGCCTGTCCTGAATATGATATTGCTGAGGTAATGCAATTGGCCGGGAACCTGCCTGTAATACATTCCTGATCAAAATAAAAAATCTTTCAAACCAAAATTAACACTATGCAACGATTGTTTATGATCATCGCCGGATTGCTGTTTTCGGTAATGGTCTTTGCCCAGAAAAAAACGATTAGTGGAGTGGTTGTGCACAAGACCAACCGCACGCCGCTTTCAGGAGCCACCGTGGCAGCCAATAATAAAATGGTAGTCACCGACTCAAACGGAAAATTCATCATAGAAGCATCAGCAGGCGATTTGGTTACCATTTCATTTATTGGAATGAAAACGGTGACCATCAAAGTGCCCGGCAATATGCATGATCTGTCGGTTGATATGGAAGAAGGAGAAAAGGAACTGGAGCAGTTTGTGGTAATAGGGTATCAAACCCAACGGAAAAAAGACCTCACCGGTGCAGTTGCCGTAGTAGACATGACGCCGGTTAAGAATAACAGTTCCGGCAATACGATGCAGGCCCTGCAGGGCCGCGTGGCCGGTTTGTATATTGAAAAGAATGGCGGCGCACCCAATGGCACCAATTCCCGCATACTCATCAGGGGCGCCAACACATTGGGCTCTAATGATCCGCTGTACATTATTGACGGTATACCAACCACCAGGCCCGAAGTGTTTCAAAACCTCGATCCGGCAGTGATCGCTTCGGTACAGGTGTTAAAAGACGCTTCTGCCGCCTCGGTATACGGTTCGCGCGCATCCAATGGCGTTATTATCGTTACCACAAAAAATGGCGGTAATACCAATGGAAAAGTGAATATTCAATTGAATTCCAGTATTTCGGCCCAGTCTGAAAGATCGGTACGATTCAAAATGCTGAATGCGGTTGACCGGGGCAAAGCCCTGTGGCAGGCATCTGTAAATGATAAACAGGACCCCGCTGCTGCCTATGGCGAAATATATAATTTTGACTGGAACAATGATTATAGTAACCCGGTATTAAATGGCGTAACCGTTAAACCCTTTGTGGGCGGCGATCCCAATACACCCGTGGGAAATACCAACTGGCAGAATGTGATGTATAAGACCGGCCTGGTAAGCAATAACAGTTTAACCGTTACTGCCGGCAATAAGAATTCATCACTTGAGGTGAACCTGGGTTATTTAAAGAATACCGGTATGTTGCGCTATACCGGCTACGAGCGTATGTACGGCGGCATCAACGCCATAACAAGAGCGTTTGACAATAAAGTTACGTTTGGTGTTAATGTAAGGGTGGCCAATTCAAACGAATTGCTTACCACACGTGATATTGGCGGCGCTGCCACTACATTCCTGGCAGTTACCCTGGCGCCTACCATTCCGGTATATCAAAACGACGGCGTTACCTTTGCCGGCGCCTCAGGCGGTGGTTACTCAGACCGCAATAACCCGCTGCACATGCAATATTTGTCAAGGTGGGATAATGCCAACCGGCTGAGTACATTCGGTAGTGTTTTCGCGGAAATTCAACCCATCAAAAATCTGTTCATCAGGTCAACACTGGGTGCAGACTACAACACCTATTTAAGCAAAACCATTCTGCCAACGTTTACCGAAGGCGCTTTTAACAGAACTACCAACAGCCTGACATTAGATCAGAATAAGTATTTGAGTTATACATTTTCTAATACCGTGCGCTACAACTGGAATATTAATGAAAAGCACAGTTTAAAATTCCTGGCAGGTACCGAGTACATCAATACCAATCTTGATTTCCAGAATACGAAAAAGGAAGGCTTTGCCATTCAAACCCGGGAGTATTTTACGCTGAATGCCGGCACGGGTAATACCTATGTGTCGGGCGGATCGACCGGTAATCGCCTGTACTCTGTATTCGGCCGTCTCGACTACAATTTTTCAGATAAATACTTAGCCGCGCTCACTGTTCGGCGTGACGGTTCATCGCGTTTTGGCGCCAATAACCGGTATGGTGTTTTTCCCGCCGCTTCTGTAGGCTGGCGGTTAGACAGGGAAAATTTTATGGAGTTCCAAAAGCTTTTCTCTGAGCTAAAATTAAGAGCAGGTGTTGGCCGCGTGGGTAACCAGCAGATCGGCGACCTCGCCCGCTTTGGGCTTTTCGATACCCGGTATGGCACCAACCAGAACCAGCTTACGCCCGGCTTCTGGGAACAGTATATGAATATCGGCACCGCCTATTCGCTTTCCGGCGCTAACACCGGTACATTGCCATCAGGGTTTGTACAAACGCAGGCCGCGAACCCCGATCTTAAATGGGAAACAACCGATGAGATCAATACCGGTATAGACTTCACCCTCTTCAAGAACCGGATCTACGGATCGTTCGATTATTTCTCGCGTAAAACAACCGGTATCCTCATTATTCCACCGGTAGCATCAGCGTTGGGCGAAGGACAGCAAAAAGCAGTGAACGGTGCTTCCAAAACCAATAAAGGCTGGGAGCTGGTCGTAGGTTATGCGGGCGAAAAGAAAGGCGATTTTGGCTATGATGTACGAATGAACTTCGCGCATTTCAGGGATAAAATAACCGAGCTGCCCGAAAGTGTACGCCCAGCCTATGCGGGCAACCTGGTGAATACCATCATAGGCCATTCCCAGTTCGATATTTTCGGCTATAAAACAAACGGCATTTTTCAATCGCAGGATGAAGTGAATAAGGCCCCCACGCAAATTGGCGCCGGCCCCGGCAGAATACGGTATGTAGATGACAATAACGATGGTGTTATCAATGACCTCGACCGTAATTGGATAGGCACTACACTACCTAAACTGGAATATGGTTTGCGCATTGACCTCACTTACAAAAAATTCGATCTGTCGATATTTGGCTCAGGTGTAGCAGGCAGAAAAGGGTTTGATGTATATACTTTATACAATAACCTGATGAAGAGCCGCGAAAACGTAGGACCCGGCGTATTCAATGGCTGGACGCCCCAACACACCAATACCAATATACCGGCCTTAACGCTTAAGGATAATAATAACGAAGGACGTACTTCCGACTACTTCATGGTGAGCACTTCCTATTTCAAGATGCGCAATATGCAGCTGGGGTATAATTTAAAGCCCAGAATGATCTTTACCGCGTTGCGGGTATATGCTATGGCCGAGAACCTGTTCTGGTTCAAGAGCAAACAATATCAAAGTCCCGATCCGGAAAGGATTGACCTGGATCCCATACCGGTGCCTAAAACCTTCACGTTTGGTGTAAATGCCTCATTCTAATAACCTGTCAAAATCAGCAACAAAATGAAAAAAGCATATCTCCCACTCATAATATCTTCAGCCATACTGGTATTTGGTTCCTGTAAAAAACAATTGGAATACACGCCAACCGGCGTACTGTCATCAACGGCCCTTTCCTCGCCAACAGCCGTTGAAGGGTTGGTAACGGCTGCGTACGCGGCCATAGGTAACGGTGATATGACCGGGCCCATCTACAGTATGTGGGCGTACGGAAGTGTGCGCAGCGATGATGCCTACAAAGGCGGCGGTGGTACCGGCGATGTAGGCGAAATAGATGCCATGGAACATTACAACCTGGTAACGCCAACGATGGACTTTTTTATTTCACGCACCTGGAAAAATTTATTTAAATCCATTTCCCGCGCCAATGTAGCGCTACGGGCAGTGAATAATATTTCAGATGCAAGCTTTCCGGATAAAAAGTCAAGACTGGCCGAATTAAAGTTCTTACGGGCGCATAGTTATTTTACCATGAAACTCCTGTATAAGAACATTCCCATCTTTGATGAGAACGCTACTTCGGAAGATATATTAACCGTGTCGAACGATCTGTCGTGGGAAGACTCCTGGAATAAGATCGCGGCTGATTTTCAATATGCCGTGGATAATTTGCCCGAGACCCAGTCACAGATCGGCCGGCCAAATAAATATGCGGCGCAGGCTTACCTGGCAAAGCTGCGGTTATTTCAGGCCTACGAACAGAATGCCACCCATAAGGTGATCAATATTAATCAATCGAGGTTGCAGGAAGTGGTTGACCTGTGCCAGTCGGTTATTGCGTCGGGTAAGTATGCCTTAAGCGCCGATATAGCCGATAATTTTTTACCCGAAACAGAGAATGGAAAGGAATCGGTCTTCGCCATTCAGTTCACCATCAACGATGGCACTACTTCGGGCCGGTTGAATTATGAAGATGGGTTGAACTATCCGCATGGCGCACCACAATACGGTTGCTGCGGTTTTCATGCGGCCAGTCAGAACCTCGTGAATGCCTACACGACCAACGCATCTGGTTTGCCTAATTTTACTACATTTAACAACAGCATAGCCAATTTAAGCACCACAACGGTTGATGTGCGCATTGATCATACAGTAGGCATCGACGGGCATGTGTACAAATATGATAATACAAAGCCCTTCAGCAATAGCTGGGTACGCGACCCGGGTGTATATGGCTATTTTCATACGATGCGTAACCAGCAATTGGCAACCAGTTCCTCTTATTTTAAAAATGGTCCGTTTATGGGCGTTGCAAAGAATTATGATCTACTGCGGTACGACGAGGTTTTATTAATGCAGGCAGAAGCCTATATTGAACTGGGGCAGCCGGCCAAAGCCCTGCCGCTTATTAACCAGATAAGGACCCGCGCGGCAGCAAGTACAGGAAGGTTGAAAAAGGCAGATGGTACCTTTGCTTCTACCTATAATATTCAACCGTATGGGGCTATAGGCTTTACACAGGCGTATGCCCGTACAGCGCTGCAGTGGGAGCGGCGGTTAGAGTTCGCCACAGAAGGCCAGCGTTTCTTTGATCTGGTTCGCTGGGGCCTCGCTGCACAGGTGCTGAACGATTATATAAGCATTGAAAAAAGCAGGCGAACATTTTTGGCTACTGCTGTATTTACTGCCGGCCGGGATGAGTATTTACCAATACCGCAGTCGGAAATTACATTTACCAAAGGGTTGTACAAGCAAAACCCCGGCTACTGATCGTGAATGGTGAATGGTCAATGGTGAAAGGGCGTCTCAATTTTGAGCTTCGCTATTTATTTCAAAGCCTGCACAATTGGGTTCTATTGACCATTGACCATTCCCCATTGGCCAATTTGAATATTGTAAACAAATCCTGTTTAATACAATGAGACTGGTTTTTGCTGCTATATGTATTATCTCAACCTGCTGTGCCGCATCATTGCATGCACAGACCGTATATCATGAAATGTATCGTCCACAGGTCCATTTTTCGCCCCGCGAAAAATGGACCAACGATCCCAACGGAATGGTATATTATAACGGCGTATATCATTTATTCTTTCAATATTATCCCGACAGTACCGTATGGGGACCTATGCATTGGGGGCATGCCACCAGTAAAGACCTGGTTCACTGGCAGCAGCAGCCGGTGGCACTTTTCCCCGATAGCCTTGGCTATATATTTTCGGGCAGCGCGGTAGTGGATAAGAATAATACATCGGGGTTTGGCAAAAATGGTCAGCCGCCATTGGTAGCCATCTTTACACATCATGACCCCAACGGAGAGAAAGCTGGCCGGAACAATTTTCAGAACCAAAGCCTGGCGTATAGTGTCGATAACGGAAAAACCTGGACGAAATATGCCGGTAATCCGGTGCTGAAGAACCCGGGCATTACCGATTTCCGCGATCCCAAAGTATCGTGGTATGAACCGGAAAAGAAATGGATCATGACCCTGGCCACCAAAGACCGGATCACCTTTTATTCTTCTCCCGATTTAAAGGGCTGGACAAAAGAAAGCGAATTTGGAAAGGAACTGGGCGCGCATGGTGGCGTATGGGAATGTCCCGATCTTTTCACGCTAGAAGATAACGGAAAGAAGGTGTGGGTGCTCATCGTTAACCTGAACCCCGGTGGGCCTAATGGCGGTTCGGCTACCCAATATTTTATGGGTGATTTTAACGGTAATAAATTTACACCTGCAGATAGCGCTACCAGATGGCTCGACTATGGGCCCGATGAATATGCCGGAATCACCTGGAGCAACACAGGAAACAGAAAGCTATTTCTGGGTTGGATGAGCAACTGGCAGTATGCGAACGTAGTGCCCACCACCACCTGGCGCAATGCGATGACGGTACCCCGCGAGTTAACGATAAAACAGGCGGGTACGAGCAGGTATATAGCTTCAACGCCGGTAGCAGAATTGAATGCGATCCGCCTGAACCCGGTTGCCTGGCAAAATATACGTGTTCAAAATACATTTGAAGTGGGTACGAAAGCCAGTAAAATTGTATTACCCGGCCGTCTTGACCTGAACCTCGAAAAGCCCAATGATTTTGCGGTCATTCTTGCCAACGATGCCGGGGAAGAACTGGAAATTGGATATGACAGTAAGCAACAGCAATATTATATTGACCGCAGCAGATCGGGTAAGGTAGATTTTCAGAAAGATTTTGCCGGCCGGGCGGTAGCACCCCGGCTACGCAAAACAGGTAGTATGGACCTTAAGCTGGTCATTGATGTTAGTTCTGTGGAATTGTTTGCAGATGATGGGATTACGGTTATGACTTCGATCTTCTTTCCCTCGAAGCCATTTGATCATATACGCCTTCGATCGCCGGGAGGTACTACCTTTAAAAAGATCCTCTATACTGATTATATGGGTATCTGGTAAAATAAAAAGTCCCGTCCTGGTGTAGCCGTGACGGGACTTTTTGTATAGTAAAAATACGGCATCTGTTTTGGAATTAGCATTACTTTATGAAAATAAGGGGCGGAGCTTTTGCGTTTGGTATTTCAATTTTCTTTTTTTTCCTGCATCTTTATACCAACCAAAAACCCCATGCATACAAGAATTGGAGAAATTCAAAGCTACCTGCAGCACAATGACCATTCATTAGCAGTAAGACGGATACTGGATGCTTCGCTTGATACGGCCGATATGACATTGCTAAAAGAAGCCATTCAGGTTAGCCAAAGTTACCGGCAATATAAAGAAACGATAGTACCACCAGCTTTCTTTGAATCGGCCCATGCACTACTGAACAGGATCAATAATGCTACCGAACGGTTTACTTATCAAACCACCCTGTTGGTCACCGCCCGGGACATTATTAAAACGTATGCTGCAGGTAATTTCAGTTTGCGGCCAATAAGCCTTCAGATACATACCGGTGATGTGATTGGCGTGGTAGGGGAGAATGGCAATGGTAAAACCACCCTGTTGCGTTGTATAGCGGGGCAACTGGCATTGGATTCGGGCGACCTTGATTTTGCACAGCTAAAAGAACCTGATCACTACGATATAAAACACCACCTCGCATTTATACCGCAGCGTATACCCAGGTGGTATGGATCATTAAAAGACAATCTCCACTTTTCCGCAGCCATTTCGGGAGTCACTGGTGAAGTGAATAACGTTATGGTTGACTTCATGCTCGAACGGCTCGATCTCACGCCTTATGCCCATCTTACCTGGAGCCAGATCAGCAGCGGCTACCGCACCCGGTTCGAGATAGCACGCATTTTATTACAGAAACCCAGGCTGCTGATATTGGATGAGCCGTTAGCCAATCTTGACATCAATGCACAGCAAAGCATTTTGACCGATCTGCAGTTCATGGCCAAATCGGTGCACAACCCCATGGGCATACTGTTGAGCTCGCAGCAATTGCACGAGGTAGAAAAAATTGCAGATACTGTATTGCTTATCAAAAATGGTTCGTGTTTGTTCAGGACCGGTGAACTGGAAAAGACTGCCACCGCATTCGTGGTGGAACTGGAAACAACCGCCAGCAGAGCGGCGTTGGTGAATGCGTTGAATGGACAGGGCGTATTACAATATAATGGCGGCTTCTATACCATTACTTCCTCCGCTTTGCGGGCACAGGATATTTTAGCAAAACTGGTCAAAGGAAATATTCCCATTACCTACTTCCGCGACATTACCCATTCAACCAAACGCTTTATTTAATACTATTACCCATGAATATAGAAAGACCCCTGATGCCAGGGTTTCTTAAAAGAGCTGAGCAGAAATTATTGCTGAATAATCCCGGCATTTGGAGTACGCGTATACAGCTGGTATTGTATTATGGTATTTTGTTTATACTGACTCTTGCGGCGCTTTGTTTTCTGGAACCAAAGGATGTAAGGGCCAACTCCACCACTGAATACTGGATAGGGTTTGTATCAATTATTTCAGTAATAGGGCTTATTGTATGGCTTATATACCTGCTTCGGTTCAATGTATTTAAAAAGTATGGTAACATTAAGCCAATGCATGGGCTTGTTTCGTTTATCTTATATTTTATTGCTACAGGCATTATTATATTGTTTGCCTTCGTACATCCGGTTGTTGAAAGCATTAGAGCAAATATTGCTTATGGCGACGAAGAAATAGTGCGGGATGTAAATGATATCAACTTTAAATTAGGCCAGCTGGAATACTCTTTATATAAGACAGCCTGGAGATACGATACCATAGTCCTGAAAAAAAGTGAGAATGAAATATCTGAGGATGCATTGCGTTATTCCGACTACAATGATTTAGATACGGCGAAAGAGAAACCTCTTTTTTTCAGGTTAGATTCTGCAGGGTTTTATAGAACTATGAGCATGACAGATAGTTTGATTAAGATGAATGATACCATGTATCTGATGTACAATACGCCGCCCTTTGATTTTGTTTCCGGCTATTCAGCAGATGATAATACAAAAACGAAGGTGTTAACTGCTTTTGAACTTTTTCACAAAATACATAGGCATCCACCTGCACCGGCCGCCCGGGAAAAGATCAGTAAAGAACTAAATGTATTGCTTCATAAATACAGGTACTCTGAAAAATTGGATTGGGGAGCGGCTGATGTTGAGCGTCCTGGTCCATTTGCGAGGATTTATGATAAATATCAGCTAGAACCTGTAAATAGTAGTATTTCAAATGTTGTTGTAAAGAAATACCGCTGGGAAGGCAGGTGGCTGACTGAAGGGGTGAGAATATTTTATTATTTAACCCTGGGTATCACTTTGCTGATCTTTATTTTCAGACATTCAACTGTGCGCGCATTTTTTCTGTCATTGCTGACGGGCGTATTACTGGTTATTTTTTCAGCGTTGCTATTTTCATTTTCCCATTTTGATGAAATAGCTGTTTATGCCATGTTTGTTATTTATGTGTTCCTGTTTTTCATTTTTTCACTGGCAGCATGGGCAAACAAAAAAAGATTCGCAATAACAGGTATCGGAATCAACCTGTTTGTATTTATTATAACAATTTTGCCTATAGTGATCGTTGGCTGGTGTCGTGCCATTGCGAGGAACCGGCATTATAAACAGGTAGATACTCCATTTGATCCAAAAGGTATTTGGGACCATTATTTTCTGTATGCAGAGATCGGCGGTTCGTTATTATTACTCGTTTTACTGGCAACCTATATCCACAAGGTTTACCGGAGGTGGTATTCGTTGCCGGAGAATTAATTACTAAATTCATAAGATGAAAATTGTAAATTCAGTTGTTTTCATTGTAAGTACATTATTATTGTTAGCAGGTTGCAATAATGCAGGAAGCTCTGGTAAGGTAGAAAGCCCCACTGTTAAAAATGCTGATAACAGTAAGGACAGTATTGCATTGACGAAACTCGTCAGGCAGATGTATGAATGGCATGAAAAAATAGATCATCCTTTAGATTTTGATGTGGAAACAAATAAACCTTCAGATACTTTATATTCCGGAATAAATTGGGATGCGTATAATAAGCTGCTAAATACCATTGTAAAAAGCAATTATTTCGACCAGCAGTTTATCACAAATTATGCGGCCATTGCTACACATATTGATTCGGAATTACAAAATGGAATAAAGACCTGGCAGGTTGGAGAGCTGTCACCATTTGGAGATGATACCAATCCCTGGTGCAATTGTCAGGATACTCCCCAGGATAATTTTTGGGATATTTTAAGAATTACAGATCTCAAGATCATTAATGATCAGGCAACCTTCTCCTGGACCTGGGGCGGTGGGTTTATGTATAAGGTAAAAGCATCCGGGAATAACGGAATATGGAAGATCAGTTATTTAGAGGGGTTTGACCCTAAAAATTATAAATGATGAATAAGATTCTTAACATATTGATCAATACAGTCGTTCCAGTTACAATTGGAACGACTGTTTTTGTTGGCTGTTTTTGGCTTATTGATAAACATACTTTAGAGACCGATGTCAAAGACTGCGAGGTATATAACCTTAGCAACACTTTTTACCTGGTTAGTATTTTTGTAATAGTTGCCATAACCACTTTTTATCAACTGACCATAGCTGAGCTATTGAACAGGCACGTAAATAATAAAGGCTTTTCCAGTTACATAATTAAAATACTTGCATTTGCTTTATTTATTTCGGTAGCATCACTATTAATATTATTGGTAAATGGAAAACCAGAGGCAATGGTTGCAGTGAATCTTTTTCTGATGGGATGTATGCTTGGAGTGATTAACACTTTGTCGTATTTCGTTTGCAGAAAATTAATTCCGAAAATATTTTCAGATAAACAATAATTATATGAACCAGGTCTCTTTCCTAGCCAAACAAACCGAAGATGCCTATAACTGGACTAATATTACCGCTGATACAAAAGCGCAAACGTTTGTTATGAAAATACTCGACGAAAAGGATTGTAACTATGAGTATATAAAGCGCCTTCTTAAGAAGTAATTCAATTTTTTTATGCTCACTGTATTGCTAATGGCTTTTCTTTGTACATTATGAAGCCAGGTAATATGAGAACAACCAGAACTTTTATCAAATGGCAAAGGACAGCAATCTTTCTGTTTGCCTGTATGGTGCAGGGAATTGTTTCCTTTGCTTCTGATACTTCCACCGTTGTAGTTTCATTTGATAAAGTGGTGACCGATCCATCAAAAGGCGTGAACCCCTACAGTCGCTGGGCCCTGTTCCCCGGCAAAGATTTGCCCATACGAAAGATCATGCTGTATGTGAAATTTGGCTGTCCCGATTCCATGCGTTGTGCCGACTGGGATTATTCAGACCGCATCGTGCTGAAACGGAAGGGTAGTCAAAGCGCTCCCGTTCTCAACTATACCATTGCTCAAATGCTTACGCCTTATGGCGGCGCTTTTTCAAAAGACTGGCATTTTCAATGGCAGGTTGAGATTACCGATTTCAGTCTGGTGTTAAGAGACAGCGTTGAAATAGAATATATTCATTCGGGGTATGAAGAAAATAAAGATCGCGGCTGGAAGATCCAACTGGCTTTTTCTTTCATTAAAGGACCGGCAATAGCCCAGCCGGTAGCCTTTCACCCGGTTTATAACGCCACGTTCCAGTATGGGAATGCGGCGGCGCCCATAGAGAATGAGCTGCGCCCTTACCGCTTTCAACCCGCAGACAAAAGCACTAATGCACGGTTGTATGTATTGCAAACAGGCCATGGAATGGATAGTTCCGATTGTGGCGAATTTTGCAGCCGTTACCGGGAAATATGGTGGAATAACAAGCTGGCAAAGAAAACAAACCTCTGGAAAAAATGCGGTGATAATCCGTTGTATCCACAAGCCGGCACCTGGGTGATCGATCGCGCCAACTGGTGCCCCGGGTATTTGAACCAACCTGAGGTCCTTAGTGAGCCGATCGTTGCCAAACAGGAAAATGTATTCGATATTCAAATGGAGCCTTACCAAACGAGCGATCGCAATGTGCAGGAAAATATTTTTGCCTACCTCATCGAATATGCTTCACCTGCCTCAACAACCGATGCTTCGCTCGAAGAAGTAATAGTGCCATCAACAACTGATATTTACCGCAGAAAGAATCCGGCCTGTATAAACCCGGTTATCGTTATTAAAAACAATGGCGCTTCGAATTTAACTTCCTGTCTTATCAGGTATGGAACCAAAGGATTTCCTACCCGGGTTTTCAAATGGAAAGGTGATCTTGCTTTCAATCAAACCGAAGAGATCTCTTTGCCGGGAAATATTGAAAGTAATAAAGGGCTGAATGAGTTTGCTGTTGTTATTGATGAGCCAAACGGCAAAAAGGACGGCTACCTGGCCGATAATAAGATCATAAGCAATTTTCAAAGCGTTCCCGTTCACGGCAATAAGGTCATTATACAATTCAGGACGAATAACCGGCCCATGGATAATAGTTTCAGTGTTAAAAATGTTGCGGGACAATCCGTTTTTGAACGCCCGTTGGGGTCGCTCAAAAAAGATACTTTGTATAGGGATACCATTGAGCTGCAGCCGGGTGGTTATCGTTTTGACGTGCAGGATACAGCAGGAAATGGGCTTGAATTCTGGTATGCGGTTAAAGCCGGACGCGGAACCTGCCAGTTACTGGATGCAAAAGGACAGCTGTTGAAAAACTTTGAATCAGACTTTGGCAACTCATTGAATTATGAATTTATAGTGTCGCCCGATAGCCTGCAATGGTCAAAGCCCAGTGAGGAAATATTAGTTGGTCTGTTTCCGACAATGACGAAAGGGAATGTAACGATGGATTATTTCAGCAATGGGCCACAAGATCCGTTGGTTCAAATTGTTGCCGATGGCGGCAATAATGAAGTGGTGGAAGAACACCAATATCATAATCTTAAAGAAGGTGTATTTCAATATGATCTTTCTTACCGCTCACCACAACGATATTATTTGAAAGTATTTATAAAAGGCAAACTGGTTTTCAATAAACGGATACGTGTAGTGCAAAGGATGCCCGGCTAGGGTTGCAGGATAGATTCAACAATGGATTGTAGGTGTTAAAGGAGTTTGGGTATTATAGGTAAAGTCTTTTTGACCATCCAATTCGCTGAGCCTGTAATAGGTCGTTTGTATATTTGTTTTGTTGTTGCCGGTTGCCGGAAATGAAATTTATTTGTATTCTTACGGCAAACCCAATCAATTACTATGTACACACCAGTAAGGCGCACTATTACACCAATAAGCTCTTTTGTTATTTTATTGCTACTTGCCTCCTGCTCACAAAAACCCGCTTCAGCCAATAAGGTTCCAACAGACACACTGAAAGTAGCAGCTGCTTCTGATACCGCGATTGATTTTGATAAACTCTCTGTATCTGACACCGGTTCGCAAAATGCACCCTATTATATTGTTGAAGTGGCTACCGGCCATAACTTCGATTCTTTAAAAAGCATTTCATCAAATGCTGTTACCATCCTGAGCTCAAAGTTCAGTATGCTTGACCGTATTTATAAATCAGGAAAAGGGATCGTTGTTCCAGACAATTCTGATGATGAAATATACCGGGGTGAA
The DNA here is from genome assembly GCF_002077945.1 of Niastella vici. Classification (GTDB taxonomy): domain Bacteria; phylum Bacteroidota; class Bacteroidia; order Chitinophagales; family Chitinophagaceae; genus Niastella; species Niastella vici. The sequence goes on along the minus strand of NZ_LVYD01000048.1, from coordinate 116,342 downwards.
TATTATCCAAGAAGACCATACCATGAAGGTAATTTCGTTAGTATAGAAATGTCGAATGAATTCGATGATGAGAACGCAGATAAATTAAAAATGGTAGCGGTAGCCGGCATGTACGCCGAACAAAAGGCAGCTGATAGTGTAGCTGCGCTCCTGAAAAATAAAATTCCAACCACAAAAATAGTTAAACAGGATGTATACATGGGCTGTATGCATTGATCATTTCCCCGCCACCTGCGCCCGCACCGATCAACAGGACGTTCAATGGATATTTTGTAACCGGTCTTAAATTGAAACACCGTTGTTACCGGCTATTTTGTATATTTCGCCCGTTTTGGAATTTGGACCGGAGGAGATAATGACCCTGCTCGCCGTTTTAACGTTCCATTAAGAAATATTCAAGTCGACAGTAATACGAAATAATAATGAACGAGAACACAATTGAGAGTTTGCGGGAAGCATTAAAACACTCACCCAATAATACGCCATTAAGATTGCTGCTGGCCGACACTTTATTGGGTTTGAACCGGTTGGAAGAAGCAGAGGTTGAATACAGGTTGGTGCTGAAATCATCGAACGACACAAAAGCAACGATCGGGCTGGCGAAAGTCTTCTACAAAAAAGGAAATTATTCTGCCTGTAATGTAATACTGGAAGAATTTATCGAGAACGGCCACGAAGATCTTGAGGCGCTTACCTGGTATGCCAAAGGGTTGCTAAAAGAAAATTCTGTTTCACGGGCTATAGAAACGTATAAAAGAGTATTGTCCATTGACCCGAACTTCTTTGATGAGGAGCTCGATAGCCAGTTGCGGGTAAAAGGCGGCCGTGAAACCAGCGAACCGGAAGAAGAGGTATACGACAGCCGTTTTTTACAAAAGCCTTCCATCAATTTCAGTGATGTGGGCGGCATGGACGCCGTTAAAAAAGAGATCGAATTAAAGATCATAAAACCCCTGTTGCATCCTGAACTGTACAAAGCATACGGTAAAAAGATAGGCGGTGGTATTTTGTTGTATGGCCCGCCGGGATGCGGAAAAACCTTCCTGGCAAAAGCAACTGCCGGACAGGTAAATGCAAAATTCATCAGCGTAGGATTGAACGATATCCTTGACATGTGGATCGGGAACAGCGAGAAGAACCTGCATGAAATATTCGAGCTGGCCCGTTTTAATACCCCCTGCATTTTGTTTATTGATGAAATAGATGCGTTGGGCGCCAGCAGAAGCGATATGAAACAATCGGCCGGCCGCCACCTCATCAATCAATTTCTACAGGAGCTGGATGGAATAGATAAAACCAACGAAGGCGTTTTGATCATTGGCGCCACCAATACGCCCTGGAACCTGGACCCTGCATTCAGACGGCCGGGCCGGTTCGACCGCATCGTGTTTGTTCCCCCGCCAGACGAAACAACCCGCGAGTCGATCTTACAATTGAAATTGAAGAACAAACCGGTTAGCTCCATCGATTATTCACAGCTGGCAAAAAAGACAGAACACTACTCAGGCGCCGATCTTGATGCCATCATTGATATTGCTATTGAATTAAAACTGGAATCCTCTTTCGAAGATGGTGTGCCCAAACCCATTGAAACAAAGGACCTGTTGAATGCCGTTAAAAAGCATAAGGCAAGCACCCAGGAATGGTTTATGACCGCAAAGAATTTTGCGATGTTTGCCAATGACGCCGGTTTGTACGACGACATTCTATCCTATTTAAAAATAAAGAAGTGACATGACGGAGCATAGCATCTCGAAAGTTGGTATTCTTATTCAACAAAAGAAGTACGACGCTGCAGAAAAAATATTAAGACAGTTACTGGCCCAGGAGCCCACCAATATTCATTATTTATCGCTGCTGGCAGAAATAAATTTGCAGCAGGACCGGTTAAGCCAGGCTGAAAGCATTGTGGAAGACGCCATTGGCCTTTCTCCTGATACGCCGCATTTATACTTCATTAAATCGCGGGTCGATATTCAGAAAGATAAGTATGATGATGCTGAAAACAGTATTAGACAGGCCGTTGAACTGGATCCCTATACAGCTGATTATTTTGCCTGGTGGGCACATATAAAATTAGGCCGCAAACAGTTTGACGAATCCCTGCGCCTGGCCAATCAGGCATTGGCGGTAGACCCCGAAAACCTGCTGGGCCTGAATGTGCGAAGTACCGCTTTGATAAAGCTGAATAGAAAAAACGAATCGTTCCAAACGATCGAAGGTGCGTTACGATATAATCCCAATGATGCCTATACGCATGCCAACTATGGCTGGGGACTGCTTGAGAAAGGCGATCATAAAAAGGCATTAAAGCATTTTAAGGAAGCGTTGAAGAACGATCCCAATTTTGAGTATGCGCAACGCGGAATGATTGAAGCGCTGAAAGCCAGCAATCCGGTGTACAGAATGTTCCTGAAGTTCTCATTTTGGATGGGTAACCTTTCGGCCAAATATCAATGGGCTTTTATTGTGGGGCTTTTTGTTGGTACGCAGGCGTTAAGTAGGCTGGCAGATGCAAACCCCAGCCTGCAGCCATTTCTTATTCCGGTAGTCATTGTACTGGCATTGTTTGCTTTTTCAACCTGGGTCATAAAACCAATCAGCAATTTGTTCCTGCGGTTTAATGCCTATGGCAAATTCCTGCTCAACAAAAAGGAAAAAATGAGTTCCAATTTTGTTGCTATAAGCCTGGTTGTTTTGTTGAGTGGGCTGTTTATGTTTATATACTCAATGCAGGATAAATACCTGGTGGTGGCTATCTATGGCTTTGCCATGATGGTTTTATGCGGCATGATGTTTTGGCCTTCAAAGTACAATTCAATAATGCTCTACACTATTGCAATGGCTGTATTCGGGCTGGTTGCAATATGGATGGCATTTACAAACAATAGCGCTACTACAATCATTATAAAAGCATTTATTATAGCATTCGTTGCCTTTCAGTGGCTGGCCAACTTCCTGGTGATCAAACGCAGTAATAAGTAGGCATCAACTTTCAATCAACAACTCATGAGCAACATCCTGCGGCAACAGATCGAACGCATTGTGTCATTGACCGATGAAGAATATGCGTTTGTGCTGTCTCACTTCACCTCAAAGAAATTCAAAAAGCACCAGATCATCATCCGGGAAGGCGAATACGTTCACAATGACTATTTCCTGCTCAGCGGCCTCATGAAATCATCGCATATAAATCCTGAAGGCAGGGAACACATTATTCAATTCGCGATGCAGGACTGGTGGATAACCGATCCGCAGGCTTATCATAACGAAACAAAGGCCACGCTGCAGGTCGATTGCCTCGAAGACAGCGAAACCCTGTTCATTACCCTGGAAAACCGGGAGAAGCTTTGCCGGGAAATGCAGAAAATGGAATATTTCTTCAGAAAGAAAACAACGGCCGGTTATATTGCCCTGCAGCGAAGGATCTTATGTTTGATCAGCAGCACCGCCAAAGAACGGTATGAAAACCTGCTGACACAATATCCCGGTCTTTTTCAACGCGTACCCAAATCATTGATCGCTTCTTACCTGGGTGTAACCCGCGAAACGCTTAGCCGCCTGGCCAATAATAACTAGCGTGATAATTATCACATCATTTTCGTGATAAATGTCCTTTTTGCCCGGTTACCGGTTATACAACTTTGTGATAGTAAAGCATATCATCTATCACAATTGAAAATCGGAAACATGGAATACAGAAAATTAGGTAATTCAGGGTTGAAGGTGCCGGTATTAAGCCTGGGAACCGGAACATTTGGCGGAACCAATGAGTTTTTTCAACGCTGGGGCGAAACGGATGCAAAAGACGCTACCCGGCTTGTTGATATCTGTCTGGAACGAGGCTTGAATTTTTTTGATACCGCGAATGTGTACTCGCAGGGTGCTTCAGAAGAGATCCTGGGCGCAGCAATTAAGGGAAGAAGGGATAAAGTCATCATTTCTACCAAAGCCACTTTCAGTATGGGCGAACAGCCGAATGACAAAGGTTCTTCCCGGTTCCACCTTATTAAAGCCGCTGAAGACAGCCTGAAACGTTTGGGTACAGATTATATCGATGTATATTTTATGCATGGGTACGATGATGAAACTCCGGTAGAGGAAACCCTGAGAACGTTAGACTATCTGGTTACCAGTGGAAAAGTAAGATACATTGGTTGTTCGAATTTTACTGCCTGGCAGCTTATGAAATCATTGGTCATCTCAGAAAGGAACAACCTTGAAAAATACATCATCTACCAGGGCTATTATTCCCTCATAGGAAGGGATTATGAACAGGAGTTAATGCCATTGCTGCAAGATCAGGGACTGGGACTGATGGTCTGGAGCCCGCTTGGCTGGGGACGGTTAACCGGTAAGATCAGGCGGAATAATCCTTTGCCCGAAGGCCGGGTAAAAGCTGGTGGATTAATAGGCGCACCGCCGGTGGCAGACGAACACCTGTATAATGTGATAGAGGTATTGGACGGGGTTGCTGCGGAAACCGGAAAAACAGTTTCGCAGGTGGCTATTAACTGGCTGCTGAATAATAACACCGTTTCAAATGTTGTTATTGGCGCCCGCAACGAAAAGCAATTGCTTGAAAACCTCGAAGCAACCGGTTGGCGTTTATCGCAACACCATTTGCAAAAGCTGGATGCAGTGAGTGAACAAATTCCTATTTATCCGCATTGGGTAGGCAAACGTTAAACATTCTCAAAATAACCACTATTATAAGCCCCCAGGTAATTGTTATAATCAGCTGTTACCTGGCGGGCATACTGCCCGGCATAGTTAATAATGGATGGTATCCATGAACAATCACGGCCAAAGGCAATGAGCTCATCGGCTACCGCCGCACCCTGCCGGCCCGAACTTCTCAATTGGGCAGATGCGGTGAGCAAAGCCATATTCTCCAGCACTTCTTCTATATCATTATACCTGTTTTCGAGCAGGTCGAAATTGATCTTGTCGGCCGTTGGCTGCATTTCCTTAATTACGTACGATTCTTTATTAAATATACCCGTACCCAGCAGTGCCGGGGAAATGTTCTGCATGCGTTCCTGAATGGCCACCACCCGGGCAGCTTCTGAATGCCAGTCGGGTTGTTGAATGCCCGCCCGGCCGAGCCGTTCGGAGGGGGTTAAATGTGATTGCAACGTGGAAGGAAGGGTTTGTTTCATATCAAGCAACAGGTATTTGCGGTCGCCATTTACTTTTTCCAGTAAAAACACATAGCGATTAACCCCAATGCTGCCTGTTCCGGCTATACGAAAACCGGCGTCTATAACATTGAAACGGTTATGAAGCAGGTTAGCCGTTAACCACTCATTGATAAAACCCGATAAGGAAGCAGCCAGGGAAGGGTCAATTGTAAAAAGGCGTTTATTGTCGGCCTGTAATGCCAGTTGTCCGTTCTTTTTTACCGTTCGTTCTTTAACCAGTTCTTTCTGTTTGCGTTCACTTACCTTTAACAGGAACGACCGAACAATGCCTTTGGCGGTTTGTGGTTCAATATACCGCGCCCGGCCTTTGCCGGCTACAGCGGCATACCTTTCCAGGAATAATAAGGCCATGTTTTTGGCCTCTGCGTTGGTGGTGCCCATGGTTACCAGGGCCACAAAAATGCTCGTGACCATACGCACCAGTTCCCAGCTGGCGGGGGCCAGGGCGGCTTCGTCAAAATCGTTCAAATCGAAATATACCAGCCGGTTATCGGCTTTAAAGCTGCCAAAATTCTCAATATGCAGGTCGCCGCAAACCCAGGTAAGGGGCGAAGGAGGCATGGCGCTGGCGTTGGCCAGATCTTCATAAAACAAATGGGCGGTACCCCTGAAAAAATAGAATGGGTCCCTGGCCATTGCCCGGTATTTCAGGGCCATTTACGTAGGTATACGGTTGCTGTGGTACTGTAGTATGCGTTCGGCTACTGATGCCAAAGTATTTCTTTAATAGAAAGTTAATGCAATTTTTAATTGGTCCTTTGGATTTATATTTGATGTATACCCATTTAATGGTTTATTAAAAAAACAAAAAAAGTGACACGTATGAAAAAGTTCATTATGGCTGTAGGCCTGATGCTTGCTTGCGCAGGTTTTGGCTTCGCTCAAACCGCACCGGCTAAAAAAGAGGCCCCTAAAAAAGTAGCTCAAGCTGCCCCTGCTAAAAAAGATGCGCAGGCAGCGCCCGCTAAAAAAGAAGCACAGGCTGCGCCCGCTAAAAAAGCAGCTCCGGCAAAAAAGGAAGCTGCTCCAACAAAAAAAGAAGCTGCTCCAACAAAAAAAGATGGCACGCCCGATATGCGTTACAAAGCCAACAAGGCAGCCGCTGATACCACAAAGCATATGAAGAAAAATGGTACGCCCGATAAGCGGTATAAAGAGAACAAGAAGAGCTAGGCAGCGCTTGCCCCGATGAAGTCGGAGGCGCTTGATGCCTACCACGGGTACCGGTTACCAGTTACCAGTTACCAGGACTTGAATTTCGAGCACACTGCATTTAGTCGTGATCTCCAGATTTTTGCCCGGTGACAGGAAACAGGTAACCGGTAACTTTTTTTAGTTTGCTAAACGCGTACCTTCATGCAAATTAGACAAATGAAAAAATTATCATGCCTGTTAACGATCGCCGGTTGTTTGCTGGCTGGTATGGCAGTTGCTCAAAAACAAACCGGTAAATGGATCTCCCTCTTCGACGGTAAAACACTTACTAACTGGAAAGTAGGGGAGAACGCTGCTACTTTTACAGTCGACAGCGGAATGATCATTGCCCATGGACCTACTGCGCATTTGTTTTATAACGGCCCTGTGCAGGACCATAATTTCAAGAACTTCCATTTTAAAGCTCAGGTAAAAACCACGCCCGGTTCTAACTCAGGCATATATTTCCATACTGCTTACCAGGAAAAAAGCTGGCCTTCCAAAGGTTATGAGGTGCAGGTGAACAATTCGCATACCGACTGGCGCCGTACAGGCAGCCTGTATGCCGTACAGGATGTAAAAGAGGTTTACGCAAAGGATAACGAATGGTTTACCGAAGAGTTCATTGTAAAGGATAAGCATGTGACCATTAAAGTGAATGGTAAAGTAGTAGTTGATTATACTGAACCGGCCGATGTACAACGGCCCGCCGATATGAAGGACCGGGTGTTTTCAAGCGGCACCTTCGCCTTACAGGGCCACGACCCCAACAGTAAGGTATACTTTAAGAATATTCAGGTTCAAATTTTGCCCGATACCCCTTAATTTTGATTTTGAGATTTGGAGATTTCTGGATTTTGAGATTTCATTAAGAATGATCAGTAAACCTGACCGGATAAAAGAAATCTCAAAATCTCTAAATCCCGAAATCAGAAATCACACGCTATGTTAGGAAGGCTATCCTTGTTTGCAGCCACCTGCTTTTTTCTTGTGTTACTGCATTCCTGCGCTGCTTCCAAACCAACTAAGGAGCCAGCTCAACAACAATTGCAATTGCCCAAAGCAGCTGCCGAATTTCGTGCTGCCTGGGTGGCGTCGGTAGCCAATATCAACTGGCCCAGCAAACGTGGCTTAACAACCGAAGAGCAACAACGGGAGGCCATTCAGTTACTCGACTTTTTACAGGCGCATCATTTTAATGCGGTGATCCTTCAAATAAGGCCGCAGGCCGATGCTTTGTACCAAAGCGATCTGGAGCCCTGGTCGTATTTTCTTACGGGTACACAGGGAAAAGCGCCCGAGCCTTATTATGATCCATTGCAGTTCTGGATTGAAGCAGCGCATGACCGCGGCCTTGAACTACATGCCTGGTTAAACCCATACCGGGCGCATTCGCCGGCCGGTGGCGCTGTCACCGACAGTTCGCTGGTTAAAAAGAAACCCGGCCTGGTGGTAAACCTGAAAGACGGTCACTGGTGGTTCGACCCCTCAAAACCCGGAACGCAGGAACACGCAACAGCCGTGGTGATGGATATTGTAAAGCGCTATGATGTTGATGGCATTCACTTCGATGATTATTTTTATCCCTATCCTTCCTATAACGGTAATGCCGATTTCCCTGATTCGGTCAGCTGGCAGCAATATGTGCAGCATGGTGGCAAACTAAGCCGCGGCGACTGGCGGCGGAATAGTGTGAACACCTTCATTCAGGAGTTATATAAAAATATAAAAGCCGAAAAGCCGTATGTAAAGTTTGGGCTTAGTCCGTTTGGAACCTGGCGGCCCGGTTATCCTTCTATTGTGGAAGGGTTTGATCAGTATAACCAGTTGTATGCCGATGCCCGCTTATGGCTGAATGAAGGCTGGATAGATTATTTTACTCCGCAATTGTACTGGAAAATAAGCAGCCCAACTGTAAGCTTTCCCATTTTGTTAGGCTGGTGGGCAAATGAAAATAAAATGCACCGTCATTTATGGCCGGGCATCAGTGTTGGCCGCGATACCACTGCTGCCAATACAACCGAAGTGTTGAACCAGATCATGGTCACCCGCGGTATGTTGCCCGATAATAGTGGTGATGTGCATTGGAGCATAGGTTCCTTAACAAAGGATAGCAACCTGGCAAAAGCAGTGGTTGAAGGTCCGTATAAAAAGCAGGCGCTGGTGCCGGCCTGCCCCTGGCTCAATGCTACGGCGCCCGAATTGCCACGCGTAAATACAAAGAAGGCAGGCGATTCATTACAAATAAGCTGGACGCATACCAATGAACAGGCTGTTTTTCATTGGGTAGTGTATTATCAATATGGAAACAAATGGAGTTACACGATCCTCAACCGGCGCGACCGTTCTTTTGTGGTGAGTTTGCTTGCAGGAAAAGATACATTGAACCGAATTGCAGTATCGGCAGTTGATAGAACCGGAAATGAAAGTAAAATGGAGTTATTGGGTTATTGAGTTGTTGGTGTCAATGGTACTCAACGCTCTTAATTTACCCGCCAACTCTTCACCAACACCATCGGGATGTTCTTCAATGTATGCTGATAAGCGCGGGTCATTGGTCATGGCCAGGTAGCAGGCAAAATTATCGATGATGAGCTCGCTGTTGCTATCGGCCAGTAATTTATCAATGAATTGCTTGTTGTCTTCTATATCAAGCTGGGCAGCTATGTATTTATCTATTTTAAGAATAAGGTCAAGATAGAAATCGACGGATGCGCCATAAATATTCTGAAAGCGGAAATCATATTTGGTGGGGCCGTAGATGTATTCGTTGCGCCCGGTTTTGTTGGTCTTGATCCATTTCTTCAATTTTTTGGAACCTACATAGGGTAATATTTCGAGGCCAACGCTGCTGCCGGCCATATTACTTCTAGAGCTCCAGAAATTGATCTCCACAAAAAGGTCTTTCGATTCTATCTTCACTTTGGGGCGGCTCTTGTTGTACTTGTATCCTTTCTGTTGATAATAGTATCCTATCGCCTGGCAGAATTCGTCGAAGATTTCTGCCGGCGGCGTATTTTCGCTTTGATTAGTAAGGATGCTATTTTCAGTCCAGAATGATGTCATAATTTGTACCGGAACCCGATCGATTTTGCCAGTAATTTACCAATTATTATTACTTCAATTGTATCAATAACGATTTAAAAACCATTCTTGTTTACCACAAAATACAATTGTGTGATGATTAAGCAGATACAAATTAAATTAGTAGCAGGATATTGATTAAGATCATCGAAATTATTGGGGATCATCAAAATAAAGTTGATATGATCACCGTCATTGTTTTCCACTTCTCTCTAATAGTATCTTTATGTCGGATTAATCAAAAAGGCGATCGGTTAAGGCGGAAGATAGGTATCTGTTTCAGCTATTGTTTGAAAAGAGGCAAGAACGGGAACAGGAAACTATCCACTGAAAAAACAGAGCATATCTGTTATCTTAACTCGAAAACCTGATTTGGTTAAGCAAACGCTGATAGCATAAAGGTTATTAATAGTAACTACAAGCTACCAACGTTAGACGGGGGCGGACCGAAAGGTCCGTCCTTTTTTATGCCCACCAGCCCCCTAAAGGGGGCGCAATTGAAATTTCTTACTTCCTACTTCTTACATCTTACTTCTGCCTTTCATTATCTCATTATCAAATCTTAACAATATCAAATTTTTCCACTACTTAATGATAGTCTTTATAGTTCTCATTGGCACCACCATTGAACCAAAACCGTTATTCAACGCATGGTTCAGATCTAATAACGATTTTTCGAGTAAAAATGTTTGTATCATTACCCTGAAATCAGTTTTATCTGCAGGCACAAACCGGCTGCCTTTAACGGTATCGAGATAGGCTTTCATAAAAAATCCACCCATATAATGCGCCCACAGCCGAATAAAAGGAACATACTTCGGTATATTATCTTTTAATATATGATGGTTGCGGTGAAAGCCATCATAACCTGTATTGTGAATGGAGCGCAGCATGGTGGCTACATCGTGCAGCGGTGATCTTTTCAACCTTCTTTCGCTGTAAGGGCGAAGCGGATCGCCGCCATAACCCTGAATGGCAATATCTTTCCCCGTCAACAGTACCTGGCTCAGGGTGTAATACCCATGAATGCGGATCTTTAGTACATCCAGTTTTTTGGTGTATATCTTTTTGAACACATTCAACACATCATCGCGGTGTTTGAGCAGCTCTTCCGCTTCAATGCGCATATCTTCAGGCAGGCGGGCAAGGTTCCTTTTCAGGTTCTGAAAAACTTCCCGCACCAGCGATACCATGGCCGAGAATAATGACCGCTGATAATGCAGCGAGAATTCTTCGGGTTTAAAATCTTTCAACTCAAAACCCGCAGCCAGCGCCAGGTGCATTTCGCCGGTGCGCGTACCTATAAGGCGCGCCTGATCGGCCGCGCGGCCGCCCAACAGTTCTTTCAATCCATTGGGTATTTGCTCAAACGCCACCGGCTCGGTGAGGTTGCCCTGGTGTTCCCAGGAAGGCAGGTTGTCCTGGTTCATGGCCAAAATGCGTTCAATATAGTTATGCACCCGCTCCAACATATACGTGTAGCCGTTACCATGGTTCTCAACCATCACCTGCATCATGCCCATGGTGATCATTCCTTTTTCTGTCATCCATTCCATGGCGCCTAAAAAAGCAGGGATATGTTCATACCTGACTTTTTCGCTCAGAAAATGGGAGATCTCTGCATCGGGATTAATAAAATAATCGACCCGCCGGTAAAAGGTAAGGAAGAAATTATTATCGTAGGTTATAGCCCCATGAAAGCGGTCGCCTTCGTATACTTTTGATTTGATATCATCGTGTTGGGTAGCGTAGGTGTTTAATGTACCGTTGTTGTAGAACCGGATCTGGTTATTATCGCGGCCGGCCAGCGTTTCATTGCGCGTCAATTGCTGAAACAGCCATTGCTGGAAACTGGTAACAAACAATGCATCGCATAAAATGCCGTCCTGCTCACCTATATGCATATAGGCTATAATGGAATGAGGAAAACTGTTCCCCAGTTTTTGGGCCACTGCATTCGTGGCAAACATTACGATCAACTGGTACATTTCGGGCAGGCCGCTTTCGTACGTAACTTCAAACAACAACAGCATGGCCTCGTGCGGTGTTGCAGGAAGGTTCACATAATTGATGATCTCCACATTATGTACGGTTCGGGCCCGGCCGGTAAACCATTTGCTTTGTTTGAGGTAAACCGGCAGAATGGCGTTCTCCAGTTCGGCCCGGGTGGTTTTACTCACCACATCTTCCCATTTATTCAGCTGCAACAGCGGTATCGCTTTTTGGGCATCAATTTCAGGATGCGCTTTTTCTAACGATAACCACAACCAGGTGTGCGGGCCCAATGTAAAAAAGTAAGTTTCGCCCTTACCCACTGCGGGAAATTTGTTCCTGCTCATCAATTCTATCAATGCAAACCCCTTGTATCCTTCTAATGGCACTTCTGCCACCTGCGCAAACTTCGACAGGTTCACCACTATCAGCAACGTTTCCTCTTCGTACCGGCGCAAAAAGGCCAGCACCTTGGGGTTGTCGACATTAAGAAAGGTGAGATCGCCGCGCCCGAAGGCTTTGTGTTTTTTACGCATGTTGATCATGCGTTTCATGAACCAGAACAACGACGAGGTATTGCGACGCTGCATTTCCACGTTCACCGATTCGTAATGGTATTCGGGGTCAAGTATCAGCGGCAGGTATAATTGATGCGGGTTGCTATGCGAGAACCCCGCATTGCGGTCGGGCGACCATTGCATGGGCGTGCGTACGCCGTCGCGGTCGCCTAAATAGAAATTATCACCCATGCCAATCTCATCGCCGTAATAGATCACCGGCGTGCCGGGCAATGAGAACAGCAGCGAGTTAAGCAATTCAATTTTTTCGCGGTTATTTTCCATCAGGGGCGCCAGCCGGTGGCGTATGCCCAGGTTGATGCGCGCCTTGGGGTCCTTTGCGTACACTTTATACATGTAATCGCGCTCTTCATCGGTCACCATTTCCAACGTGAGCTCATCGTGGTTGCGCAAAAAGATAGCCCACTGACAGGTGGGGGGTATGGCCGGGGTTTGATCGAAAATATCAGTGATAGGGTAGCGGTCTTCCATTTGCAGGGCCATGAACATGCGCGGCATTACCGGGAAATGATAGTTCATATGGCATTCATCGCCTTCGCCAAAATAGCTGGCTGAATCTTCGGGCCACATATTGGCTTCGGCCAGTAATACCGTGCCCGGAAATTTCGCGTCTACATGAGCCCGTAATTTCTTGAGGAAGGCATGGGTTTCGGGCAGGTTCTCCCCATTGGTGCCTTCGCGTTCATATAAGTAAGGCACGGCATCGAGGCGGAAACCATCAACGCCCATATTGCACCAGAAATCGATGAGGTTGAACACTTCCTGTTGCACCAGCGGGTTGTCATAATTGAGATCGGGCTGGTGATGAAAGAAGCGGTGCCAGTAATATTGCTGGGCAACGGGGTCCCAGGTCCAGTTGGAGGTTTCAAAATCCTGGAAAATGATGCGCACATCCTTGTACTGGCTGGGATCGTCGGTCCACACATAATAATCTCTCCCCGGCGAACCTTTTTCGGCATTGCGCGCCCGCTGAAACCAGGGGTGCTGGTCGCTCGTGTGGTTTATTACCAGCTCGGTGATTATTTTCAGGTTGCGCTGGTGGGCCTCATCGAGCAGGGTCTTTAACTGCGAAATGTTGCCATAAGAGGTATTGATGCTATAATAATCGGCAATATCGTATCCGTCGTCGCGCAGCGGTGAAGGATAAAAAGGCAGTAACCAGATGACGTTTACACCCAGTTCCTGCAAATAATCAAGCTTTTGCAGTAGTCCGCCAAAATCGCCAATGCCATCGCCATTGCTGTCGCAAAAGGCTTTAATGTGCAGTTCGTATATAATAGCATCCTTATACCAATGCAATTTATCGTCGAGAATGTGTTTTGTAGGTTCCATATGCCCCGGGTTATGACTACTACTTCACACATAATTTTTATGCCAGAAGGGTAGAAAGCCGGCTTTTTCCCGGAGATTGTTAACGAAATTTTAGAGTAAATGAGGTAATGAATTGATTATTATCAATTGTCGTTGGGCTCATTTCCGTTTATGCATAAAAGTTGTAAATTAGCCTACCCTAAGGTTTATAATACTTTTAACAGGCATTCTGATTGGTAGCTAAAAGCCATGGTGGCAAAACTCTCCTGAACGCGTTGTTCAGTGGGGCGCCATTTAAACGAAATCATCAGTATGACCTTTGTACCTAAATCCGTTACTGCTACACAAACCAGCTTTCGCAAAACGCGTATAAGGTCGGCTATGCTGGCCTGCTTCAGTAAAATTCCTGTTACAACCAGTACGCCTTATTTCAGGCAATGGCATATTCATGCGATCGATATTACCAAAATACTAAGTGTAAGCAGGGCAGAAGCCCGGCAGCTTATGCAGGAACTGCGTAATTTCTTCGGGAAATCAAAACGTGATGTAATAACGGTTGAAGAATTTTGCGCGTTTACCGGTATAAGAAAAAACAGGGTGCGCATGCACCTGGCAGCGCGCCAGATTGAGCATGAAATTAAACGGCAATATACTGTGGAAATGCTGAATAGTGCCGTTGCCGGCAAAAGCGGGAACTCTGAACTTAAAACTTTGAACTGGTAACTGAAAACTGTGAACTGGTAACTTTGAACTGTTAATTTTTAACTTAATTGAACAATTCCTGCGACTCGCGGCTTTGCAGGGATGTTTCCCATTCCAGCAGCATATCGAGCGTGCTTTCAATATTAATGATCATCTTTTCGGTGCAGGTGATCAGGGTATCGAGGTAATAAGCTACATGCGACATAACCAGTACCCGGCTCTTATCGTTTTCCTTTTCTGTTTCTTTCTGTAAAAGAATGTGAAAATACTGGTAATATTCGCCTATCTGGTACAGGAAATCTTCAATGATGCGGTGCATGGTAGCAACTTCTTCACTGTCGACCGACTGATTAACGGCAAAGCTGGTTTCATTAAAATAGCAGGTATTCAGGTTGCCCAGTAATAATTCCTGTCCGTTTGTATCATATTCATTTACCAGGTCAAGGAAGGAGGCTAATAACTCAATGAGGTGCTTATAATATTGGGCAGTAAAAGGTTCGGCATTGGCATGAGCGCTTAATTCCTGGTGGGTTTCCTGAATAAAGGCCAACAGGCGGGCTTCATCCTGGCTATCTTTCTGGGTCAATTTGTTAAGCAGGCGATGAATGATGGCATTATCGCACATTTGTTCGTTCAGCGAACTACCCAGGAAATTTATTTCAGATTCAGTGATGCGGCCATAAGTGCTTAAAACGATGTTCTCGTACGGTTTTTCTTCAGCGCAAAAACTAACGGCTTGTTCCTGCCTGAATTGCTTGGTGAAGCTTGGGTTGAAAGGATAGCTGGACATAACAGTGATTTTTTAGTGAAGGAATGAAAACCACATCACAATAATACAACTGCTACAGGGCGGATTGCAAGTATATTAGTCTGTAATCCATGTGATTACTGGTTAATATACCGGCCACTAATCATTATTATGTATGACGTAGGGGCTTTGGGAAAGTTTAATGGAGTGTATTTGCGTATATATAACGGTAAAGTGCGACAACTTATTGGGTAAATTCACCAAAATTGTGCTTCATAACTGGTTTGGAATAAAAGATACCCACTCTCCTTATTCCCGCAATCACAACAATGTGTGATCATCGTCATTGTTAAAGTTTATTTCGGATAATATATTTGATAAAAGGTCATTAAAACAGGTAATACGGGGGCCGGCAGTTTGAAAAATATCCGCAAACAACATCAAAAGTGTAGCCATGAAATTTACCTCTTCAGATCCATCAACCAGGCAAACGTTCCGTGAAATGCATGCGTTGGAAATAAGCAGTCCCGAATTTGATGCCAATGGTTTTATTCCTTCGCGCTTTACCTGTGATGGGGCCAATATTAACCCCCCGCTCGATATTGCCGACGTTCCCTCTTCGGCGAAATGCCTGGCGCTGATCGTTGATGACCCCGATGCGCCCATCAGGGCCTGGGTGCACTGGCTGGCATGGAATATTCCGGTGGTTAAGCACTTACACGAAGATTCGCCGCTCAGGGAACAGGGCATCAATGATTTTAGACAGAACAGATATGGCGGGCCCTGTCCGCCGTATGGAGTACACCGCTATTATTTCAAAGTGTATGCCCTCGATTCGCAGCTGGCCCTGCCGGCCAATACCGGTAAGAACGAACTGGAAAAAGCCATGCAGGGGCATGTGGTGGCTTATGGAGAATTGGTTGGTAAATATAAGAGGAGATAAGTTTTTAAGTTTTCCCAAACTAACAAACTCACGAACTAATACTCACTTTCTTCACCCTTACAACGACCGCCTTCGAAACCGGCGTGTTACTTTTCTTCGCCACGCTGTTCACCGGCACCAGCACATTGGTCTCGGGAAAATAAGTGGCCATGCATTGTTCCGGAATAGGATAGGGCACCACAATGAATTTATGGGCCACCCGTTCAACCCCGCCATGGTGGTTGTAAATATCAACCACATCGCCTGATTTCAGATCACGACTGTTCATATCCTGCTGGTTCATCAATATCACCCGCCTTTCTTTATAAATGCCCCGGTACCGGTCGTTAAGCCCGTAAATAGTGGTATTGAACTGATCGTGGCTGCGAATGGTCATCATCAGCAGCTCGTCGGCCGACATATGAATGGGGGTATGGTGCCCAATATTGAAATGCGCTTTTTTCGATGCGGTATTGAATGACCCTTCTCGGTTGCAATTAGGTAAATAAAACCCGCCCGGCTGGCGCACCCGTTTATTGTATTCGCCAAAACCGGGAATGGTACGCTCGATATCGTCCCTGATATGGTCATAATGTTGCAGGTATTTATCCCAGTCAATGGGGCTGCGGCTGCCCAGGGTGGCTTTGGCCAGGCGGCAAACGATCACCGGTTCGCTCAGCAACTGCTCCGATACCGGTGGCAAAACACCCTTCGACCACTGAATTACGCCCATGCTATTCTCACACGAAACAAATTGTTCCTCGCCGTTCAGCAGGTCTTTATCACTGCGGCCAAGGCAGGGAAGTATCAGTGCTTCCTGTCCATGTACCAGGTGGCTTCGGTTGAGCTTGGTTGATACATGAACGGTGAGCGTGCATTTACGCAGGGCATTGGCGGTGTAATTGGTATCGGGCGTGGCCGATAGAAAATTACCACCCATGGCAATAAATACTGAAGCCCTTCCGCCATGCATAGCTTTGATGGCTTCTACTACATCATAACCGGGGTGCTGGGGCGGCTGAAAGCTGAAATTCGCCGCAATGGTATCCAGAAAGAGTTTGCCCGGTTTTTCATAAATACCCATGGTGCGGTCGCCCTGTACATTGCTGTGGCCCCTCACAGGGCAGGTGCCTGCCCCGGGTTTGCCAATACTGCCTTTCAGCAGTAGCAGGTTCACCACCTCTTTAATGGTATCTACTGCATTTACATGCTGCGTAAGCCCCATGGCCCAGCAGGCGATGATCCTGGTTTTATCTTTTAACAGGGTGGCCACTTCGGTAAGCTGGGCAATAGAAATGCCGCATGCCTGTGCTAATTGTTCAATGTTTTGTTGTTGCAGGTCGTTGATGAAGGCATCAAAGTCAAGGGTGTTGTTTTCAATGAACGGGCGGTCGAACACCTGGCCGGGCTGTGCCTGTTCGTGTTGCCATAACAGGTATTCAATGGCTTTCAGCAGGGCCATATCGCCATTGATCTTCACCGGTAGAAAAATATCGGTGAGGTGGGAATCCATACCCAGCAGTCCCTTTACCTGTTGCGGGTTGTTGAAACCCATGAGGCCGGTTTCGGGCAACGGGTTCACCGCAATAATGCGGGCGCCTTTGGCCTTGGCCTTTTGTAAGGCGGTGAGCATGCGGGGGTGATTGGTGCCCGGGTTTTGCCCGAGGATGATGATCACTTCCGCTTCATAAAAATCTTCCAGCTTTACCGATCCTTTGCCAATGCCCAGCGACTCACCAAGCGCTACGCCACTGCTTTCATGGCACATGTTGCTGCAATCGGGCAGGTTGTTGGTGCCATAGGCGCGCACAAAAAGCTGGTATAGAAAGGCCGCTTCGTTGCTGGTGCGGCCCGAGGTATAAAAAATGGCTTCATCGGGCGACGACAGGCTGTTGAGGGCCCGGCCAATTTTGTTGAAGGCCTCGTCCCAGGTAATGGGCTGGTAATGGGTGCCGCCTGCCGGCAAAAATACGGGTTGGGCAATACGGCCTTTGCGGCCAATTTCATAATCGGTAAGGGCGGCCAGGTCCTGCACCGCGTTTTCGGCAAAAAAATCGGCGGTTAATTTTTTGAGGGTGGCTTCTTCGGCAATGGCCTTGGCGCCGTTCTCGCAATATTCGCCGAAGGGCGAGCGGTCATCATCGGGGTCGGGCCAGGCGCAGCTGGGACAATCGAACCCGTCTTTTTTATTCATATGCGCCAGGGCCTTCAGTCCGCGTACCAAACCGGCTTCACCGGCCACCTGTTTAAAGGCTTCCACCACTGCCGGCAGGCCGGCCGCGGTTTTTTTGATGGAACCGAGCTGTAATCCTGTGAATTTTTCTGGATTTTCAGCACCGGGAATATGTTGAGTGTCACTCATGATTGTTCTAATGAAGCTGTTTTTTAAAATGATTCATTGGGGTACTAAGTTTATGAAGTAGGAGGTAAGAGGTAGGAAATAAGAAGAACCCAAAATTGGTAACTGATGCATAGCATTCGGCCATCTGCTGGTCATTTATAATAAATTTCAAAATTAGTTATCTTCTTACCTCGTACTTCTTACTTCCTATTTCTTATACCTACGTTTACAAAACTAACCTTTACAAACTCAACCCACTTTCACCCGCTCCGCTCCACTATACACATTGAATCTATCCTTTCGAAGAAACCCTATCAAAGTAACACCATGCTCCGTCGCCAGCTCTACGGCCAGGCTCGATGGGGCGCCTACCGCTGCAATCACCCTTATGCCCGCCATAACGGCTTTCTGGATCAATTCAAAACCGGCCCTTCCGCTCAATAACAAAATATGTTGGGGCAATGGCAATTGCCGGTTCTGCAGCGCGGCGCCAATCACTTTGTCAACCGCATTATGGCGCCCCACATCCTCACGCAACAGGGAGCATTGTCCGCTCACATCGAACAGGGCGGCCGCATGCAATCCGCCGGTGCTGGTAAATACCACCTGATTTTGCTGAAGGGCCTGCTGCAATCCGTAAAATAAACCGGCCGGCACCACCAGCGCATCGGGTGGCGGGGTATGGGCCGGAACCGTTTTAATGGCGTCGATACCCGTTTTACCGCAAACACCGCAGCTGGATGTTGTATAGAAATTACGTTCGGCCTGTTGCAGTTGCGGAACAAACCCCGGCGCCAGCGTAACCAGTACGCTGTTTTGATGCGGCTGTATATGTTGTATTTGATCAATGTGCTGAACAATGCCTTCGGTAAATAAAAAACCGGCGGCCAGTTCGGCATCATGACCGGGCGTGCGCATGGTCACAGAAATGTTTTTTTGCACGTAACCGCCTGCCTGCTGCCACGACAATTGTATCTCCAGCGGTTCTTCAACGGCCAGTTCATCATCTACTTCCGTTTGTTCACCGGCATTGATCTTTTTAATTTTAATATGGGCCACGGGAAGTTGCATGGTGTAAAGTTACACTAAATGGCTTTAGTGAGTGGGGAGTGGTCAAATGGGATATTAGGCAATAGGTGCCGGTTACCTGTTACCAGTTGCCGGGCCTTGAGTGGCGGCCACTCCCCTGCAGTTGGAGTCTCCGAATTTTTTGCCCGGTAACCGGAACCTGGAAACCGGTAACCAAAAATAATTAAGCGTAAAATTGACATATATATGGTTTTATCTTAGTTTCACGTCCCAATGGAAAAAAAGGATTTCGCGTCCCGGGCAAGCCAATAACCCGGTTTCCATGATAACTTTTTACTAAAATTAACGATCAGTATGCTGCCAGTTCCCAACCTTGCTATAAGCTACCAATTCTTTACATTCATTAATTATTCATCATAAAGCTTTTACATGAAACGCTTTGCATTGCTATTTGCTAACAGTTTGATCGCTTTGGGAGTGCTTGCCCAAAATAACCTTTCATTTAATGTAGACGCTGCAAAAACTACCATCAGCCGGCAGATCTATGGTCATTTTGCCGAGCATTTGGGCCATTGTATCTATGGTGGTTTTTATGTTGGGGAGAAAAATTCAACCATCCCCAACACAAATGGGGTACGCAATGATGTTATAGCCGCCCTCAAAAAATTAAAGATCGCCAACCTGCGCTGGCCCGGCGGCTGTTTTGCCGATACCTATCACTGGAAAGATGGTATTGGGCCAAAAGACAAACGGCCTACTATGGTGAACGCCTGGTGGGGTGGTGTTACCGAAGACAACAGCTTTGGTACCCACGATTTTTTAAATATGTGTGAGCTCATTGGCACCGAACCATACCTCGCCGGTAATGTAGGCAGTGGCACCGTGCAGGAATTGATCGACTGGGTACAATATGTAAGCTTCGCGGGCAAAAGCCCCATGGCCGATCTGCGCCGGCAAAATGGCCGCGAAAAACCCTGGCGTGTATCGTTCTGGGGTGTTGGTAACGAAGCCTGGGGTTGCGGTGGCAATATGAAACCCGAATATTATGCCGACGTGTACCGCAAGTATGCCACCTTCATGACCGGCTGGTCGAACGAAACAAAGATCTTCCGCATTGCTTCCGGCGCCAATTCAAAGGATTATAACTGGACCGAAGTGCTGATGAAAAATATTCCGCTCAACATGCTGGGCGGTTTGGCGCTGCATCATTACTCCGTGATAAACTGGAATAAAAAAGGCCCCGCTGTTGATTTCACCGAAGAACAATATTTCGAGATCATGAAACAGGCCCTGTTCATGGATTCGCTGGTGATAAAGCATTCAGCCATCATGGATAAGTACGATCCGCAAAAACGCGTAGCCCTGGTCGTGGATGAATGGGGCGGCTGGTACGATGTGGAAGCAGGCACCAATCCCGGTTTCCTGTATCAGCAGAACACCATGCGCGATGCCATGATCGCCGGCGCCACGCTCAATATTTTCCATAACCATTGCGACCGCGTTCGTATGGCCAACCTGGCGCAAACCGTGAATGTGCTGCAGGCTGTTATTCTTACCAAGGAAGAAAAGATGATCCTGACGCCTACTTACCATGTAATGGAAATGTATAATGTGCACCAGGATGCTAAACTTATACCTTTGACCATCAAATGCAATAATTATACGTTTGGTAAGGAGACGTTGCCGGCCATTTCAGCTTCGGCTTCAAAAGATTCGAACAACCTGGTACATATCTCCCTCGTGAATATAGATGCAAAAAATACCCAGGATGTGACCATCAACCTCGAAGGCGGTAACCTGAAGACTGTAGGCGGCCGCATCCTGAGTTCGGGCAAGCTGCAGGACCATAACAGTTTTGAAGAACCTGAGAAAATTAAACCGGCCCCATTCCAGGGCGCTACCCTCAAAGGCAAAACGCTGAGTGTAAAAATGCCGCCTTTCTCAGTGGTGGTGCTGGAGTTAAAATAGGTTGGCTGATAGGGAAAATATCAGATATTTGACAAATTTTCTAATAACCCATTTGTAAACTCAAATAAGGATTACCATATGAACAGATTGATTTGCCATGTCGCCATGTTATCGCTGATCACCAGCATAGCATCATGCGGAGGCGAAAATAAACAACCTTCAACAGAAAATTCAGCAACAATGATCAAACAAGGCGTTACAACAAAAGATTGGGGTGAAACAGATGGAAAGAAAGTGCAGTTGTTCACCCTTACCAATAAAAACGGGGTTACCGTTAGCATCACCAACTATGGTGGTATTGTTACCTCCTGGGTTACCCCCGATAAACATGGCAATAGATCAAGTGTGGTGGTAGGTTTGGATAGCCTGCAGGACTACCTGAAAAAGCCACCCTATTTCGGCGCCCTTATTGGCCGTTATGGCAACCGCATTGGCGATGCCAAATTCAAGCTCGATGGCAAAACCTATACCCTGGCTGCCAACAACGGTAAAAACAATTTGCACGGTGGTAACAAAGGTTTTGATAAAGTAGTTTGGGATGCTACTCCCGCAGCAGACAGCACACCCGCGCTTACCCTGTCGTACCTCAGCAAAGATGGCGAAGAAGGCTTCCCCGGCAATCTGAAAGTAACGGTAGTGTATACCCTTACCGATGCAGATGAGCTGAATATCGAATATACCGCAGAAACCGATAAAGCCACACCGGTTAACTTAACCAACCACAGTTATTTTAACCTCACTGGCAGTACTGAGAACACTATTCTGAACCACAGCCTGCAATTAGTGGCTGATCATTTTACCCCGGTTGACACTACGCTGATCCCTACCGGTGAGATCAAAGCCGTTGCCGGCACACCGTTCGATTTTACCAAACCTGAGGTCATCGGTTCACGCATCGATGCAGTGCCTGGTGCAGCGCCTGGTGGTTACGATCATAACTATGTGATCAACCGTAAAGACAGCAGCCTGCAACTGGTAGCCACCCTGACTGATACAACAAGCGGCCGCAAACTGGAAGTATTCACTACCGAACCTGGTATCCAGTTCTACAGTGGTAACTTCCTCAATGGAACCTTTGTAAGCGGCGGCAAACCGGTGAACTTCCGTACAGCGTTGTGTCTCGAAACACAACACTTTCCCGATTCACCCAACAAGCCGAATTTCCCTACTACCATTCTGCAACCCAATCAAAAATACCATAGTGTAACAAAGTATAAAGTTTCGTTACAGTAATCAGGTCTTTACTAAAATAAGCAACCCCTCCCGATGCATCGGGAGGGGTTGTACGTTTATTAACCGTTTAATTCTTTTTGATCCATTCTTCCGCAACACGATACCCGGTTCCACCAAGATAGCCATATCTTAAGTAGAAGGTTTGGGTGGCGGGATCGTATGTATTATTACACATGGCAGAACCACTCCATGCCGCCGTATACCCCGGATTGTCGGCAGGCAAACCGCCTGACCATATAAGAACAGGGTCGGGGCTGCTGCCTGAATGCACCGCAATAGTGACATTTTGAACGGTGGTAGTGTTAAAAGGATTGGGAACAGATATTTCAACAAAGTACCCGCTTCCGCCCAGGTCGCCTAATTCTGTAATTAAAGTGGTGGCGTTTGCCGCAGGTAAGGTCCTTGACCTGCTAAGGGATCTTGGAGAGGAAGGATGATAAAAATATCCGGTAGCCGTATAACTGCCGGCTAATGGATTTCCTATAAAATGGAAGTAAATAGTTGAAAAATTTGAGCTGATAGTTTGGTCCTGCGCATCTTTAATTACAATAGGTAACATATAGCTAATAGCAGGATTAACTTTTGAAGGGAAAAATACTATTTGCATATGAGCGATCTTTCCTCCCGCTTTTATGGTAGCAGTAGTAGAAACTATTTTATACAACGAGTCGGGCATTAAAACATATTTAATGGAATCGTTTGCCAGGTTATCAAGCACCTTGGTAGGGTCCACAGCTATTGATACAGTCAGGTCTTTACTTAAAGTGCCTTTGCCGGCAAAACTTATATTGTAATTAGCTGTATCCATTAAATCGCTCGGCGGATATACAAGCGCCCCGCCAGTAAAATATTGCATACCCGAATTGATGGTAGTTCCGCTACCGCCTTCAATAAATTGCAGTTCAACGATATTACTGGTGGTATTATCGGGATCAATGTTCATGCCATCCTTCTTTAAGCAGGATGTTAAGCCCAGCAGGGCTATAAACGTAATGTATATGCTTACTCTTAAATGATTCATATATTGAATGAGTTTAATTGTTGATTATTGGGCCCAGAATATTAATGAGGTAAATGGACTGATGCTTTTAGGCACATTTTCAGAATTATACGACCCTTCAGAAGTAGGATATAAGATCCTGGTGGGCAGTTTATCGGTACGCGGGCTTTCCGATACACTGGAAGCAAACGTTTGATAAGCATTTCCTCCAGATACAATGGCAGGATAATGGGTGCGGCGATATTCATTCCAGGCCTCATGCCCATGAATAAAATTCAATGCAATAAATTTCTGCGTAATAATTGCCTGAACTTTTTGCTCAGTACTTGTATTAAGACTATAAGTCACCAGGGCGCTTGATAGATTGTTCGCCTTGTAAGCCGCAACACTATCAGCAGCACTTGCGGTTGTAGAACCATCGGGCAGGGTGTACAGGTATTTAAACGAAGCTGTTATTCCATTATAAAATAATGTTTCGTCCGACCCGGTTATTATACCTCTCAACACGGCTTCGGCCTGCAGAAAATAACTTTCAGCTGCCAGCATAGCGGGTAAACCGGCATTAGGCCCTTTTAAAACCCCAACCTGGCTGCCATTTGATTTTCCATCCCGGTTGGTACCCGAAAACCAGAAGCTGCCCGATGGACTTGCCACCACATTATAATTTTCAATGCCAAGGCGGTTAGTTCCTGTGCCCGGAAATTTATAATAAATAGCCGCTCCACGGCCTGCATCATTCAGTATATGACCATCGTAAAAGCTAAAAATAAAGGTGGCAGGCATCCATGCTTTATTTCCATCAGATCCGGTATAGCCGTAAGCCCAGGTATTCCAGGCTGGATTTTGTTTTCCGTTATCGCGTACATAACCCGGATTTATAAGCGCATCACTGGTAAGAAAGCCATCGCTGCTGAAAGTGGAATTTGAAAAAGTAACTTTACCTTTTCCACGGATCAGTAACCTTAATTTTATAGTGTTGGCAAATTGCTTCCATTTTTTTACATCGCCGGCAAAGAGCACATCTGAACTTCCTAATGGAGTTACCCCCGTTGATGTTTGATTGATCGTTGCAATGGCTTTATCCAGTTCATCGGCCAGGCTTTTATAAATTGTTTTTCCATCGGTATAGGCTGGCGCTAATTTTGAGGCCCCTTTTAACGCATCTTCAAAAGGAATATCGTTAAATGCATCTGTCAGCAACTGAAAGTCATATGCTTTCATGATCCTGGCAACAGCATTGAAGTAGTTATATTTCACCGTTCCATCTGTTTTATCAAGGATCGCCTGATAATCTTCCAGGTTGTCATAAGTGGTTCCCCAAAGGCCGGTAAATGAAGTGGTATAATTATAAGTAATGGACTCGCCAAAACCGCCATAGCCGCCGGCATTTGCCGCGTACAATCCTGTTTGTGAACCATATGTATTATAGGCATTAATGGCACTGGCTGTATTTACAAGGGCCTGCGGCAATATTAATTCGGGTGTGGCTGTAGTAGCCGAATTGGGATTGGTATTTATGTCGAGGTATTTTTTACAGGAAGTGCTTACAACCACCATTCCTATAACAATACCAGTGATTACATGTCTCATATTTAATTATTTTAGTAAAGCGATAAGCGCAAAGAACTTGTTCTGTGTTTATCTGCTTTGAATGTTTTCTGTTCTGGATTTTACCGGTTAAAATTTCAGGGAAATGCTGGCGCCGTAAAAGCGTGACGGCGGAGCTGAGTTCAAACCTGTAAGACCTACTCCATTGTTCTCGTTACCCGAAGTGCTGTATTCTGGGTCGGTATATAAGTTATCTTTCGCCATCCACATAAGCAGGTTACGTCCCTGAATACTGAACGTGGCCTGTTTAATAAATGAAACTTTACCTAAAACACTTGCAGGTAAAGTATACGAAAGGGTAACTTCTCTCAATTTCCAGAAGGCAGCAGAAGTAACATAGTTCGAAGTAACATCCCTGTTTATACCGTCTGTCCAAAAACCATTATTACCATTGCCATTGGCAATAGCTACGCTGGTATTTTTAATATAGGTGCCTGGTTTGCTGGGATCTTCGTACACCGAGTTGGGATAAACAAAGCTTTCGCGGTTATACACGGCAGTACGGTAACCGGTACCCGACCAATCCATTTCAGGACCCATTGAGTTGAATATTTTATAATCACCGCGATGCTCTAACACAAATGATAAACGAATGCCTTTGTATTCAACAGAACCATTTAAACCCAAACGATGGCGGGGAGTGGCATTACCCAATACAACAATGTCTGCAGTTTTGGTAGGTAACCCGGTAGTACGGTCTACAATTACATGACCCTGGGGGTCTCTCACATAATCATACCCCATAATCACAGGGAAAGTCCTTCCGGCTACTGCGTAAGAAGAACCTGAGCCACTGCTCGCCAAACTCAATTTTGGTAAGTCGGTTGTTATATAAATTACTGAGTTGTCTTCGTAGGTATAGTTACCGCCAACGTTTACCAGCCAGTCTTTATTTTGAAAAGCAACAACACTGGCTGTAGCTTCTACCCCTTTTGTTTCGGTTTGACCGGCATTGGTTAACAGGCCGGTAAAACCAGTTGCATTGGAAATATTAGTTGTTACGGTTTGATTAGTTGTTTTTGTATCAAAGTAGGTGAAGTTGGTAGTGATCCTGTCTTGCCAGGCATTTAAGTCAAAACCAAACTCATAGCCTTTTGTAAATTCAGGGGTGAGGTTTTTGGAAACCAGGCCATTACCAACAGAATAACCGGCAAGGCTGCCATAGGGGAAACCGTTGGTTGGGCTATAAATAGGATTCAGATAGTAGGCGCCGAAATCGCTGCTTGTACCAAGGTTTACCTGCCCTACTTTCGACCAGTTAGCCCTTAATTTAAGATAGCTGATGGGGGTTTGTTTAAGCGCGTCAATAACCTCACTGGCTATGAACGAAACTTCTGCCGATGGGTAAAAGAAAGAACGGTTTTCGGGATTCAAAATAGAAACCCAGTCGTTACGGCTGGTAGCATGCAGGAACAGGTAGTTTTTATAACCTATTCTCAGGTCTCCGTATACACCCACCTGGCGGGCTTTAAAGTTACCTTCACTGGCGCCGGGTGTACCAACGCCATTGCTAACATTGAACAGGTTGGGAATAACCAATCCGTTTGCCGAAACGGCCACATACTTGGCCTGGTTCTGTGTAAACTGAGCCCCGGATGTTAAATTAAAAGAAAAATCGCTTACTGTTTTATTATATTGTAAGAACAGGTCGGTTATAAGATTGGTATTATAGCTGCCATAGTCATTAACCGAAGCTGAGATATCAGATTTCGAACTTTGATCGGTATGTTTGGCATAATCTGTATAGGTAAAAGCGCCTACTGTATTCTTGCCGGAATAGTTATGCGTTGAAATACCCTGGCGGGCAATAAGGTCGAGCCCCTTTACAGGAGTGAACTTTAATTCAACGCTTGCAGTAAGATAATCGTCGCGATAATTAGCCCTGTTATTATCTGCAGTAAAGTACGGATTTGCATACCAGGGGTTATAATATCCATTAGGATTGGCAAATGAATCTGTTCTCCAGTTCTTATATTTTGTAATATCCACATTGGAAGGCATGTTCAGCATATTGGCATACATGCTTCCGGTTTGGGTAGTTATGTCTAACCGTTTTTGTGAATAGGAGGAAGAATAGGTAACATTTACTTTTTCACCCACTTTACGGGTACCGTTTATTCTAACTGTTGTACGGTTCATTTTATCGCCCGGTGTAGTTCCAGTGGCTTTTACATACTGCCCCGAAAGATAAAAGGTCGATCTGTCATCACCGGTTTGTAATGAAAGATCGGTTTGGTTGGTTATGCCTTTTTCCCAGAATTTAAAATGCCCCGCGTTGTATGCATAAACAGCAGAGTCCTGTCCACCACCTTCCAATGGTGCACCTAAAGGTCTTTTTACACCATCAAAGGCAGGCCCGTACGATTGGTTTTCCAGGTAATTAAAAAGAGGTTTACCATTAGCATCCAAACCATATGCGCTACCACCGGCGCCGAATTTCTTTTGAATTTTAGGATAGAAGCCAACCGATTCAACAGTCAGCGTATTGGAAACTGCTACACTGGTTGTTCCTTTTTTACCCTTTTTAGTGGTGATGATGAGGGCGCCGTTTGAAGCCATTGAACCATACAACGCGGCTGCACCTGCTCCATTCAATACCGTAACTTCATCAATATCTTCAGGATTCAGGCCACTTAAAAAAGTATTGGGCACTACTACGTTGTCCAATACAACCAGCGCCTGGTTATTACCTGTTAAAGACCGTTGTCCGCGTAATATTAACCTGTACGAAGGGTTTACGCCGCCACCGGTTCCGCTGATCATAAATCCGGCTACTTTACCCTGTAAACCGTTTGCGATATCAACGGCCTTTCCGGCAGTAAGCGCATCGGATTTTATTACTGTGTTAACAGATCCCAGCTCTTTTCTTTTTGCTTTAATACCGCCGGCTGTAACAATTACTTCATCCATCAGTTTGTCGGCACTTTCAAGTGCGATGGTCAAAGCTGTTTGATTCTGGGTTTTGATGGAAACTGTTTTGTAGCCAACGGCTGTAATGGTAAGAGACGTTCCCGGGCTTGTTTTGATTGAAAAGTTACCATCAAAATCGGCTACAGTGGCTTTATTTGTGCCTTTGATAATAACTGAAGCATTGGGAATGGGGGCGCCGGCTTTGTCAACGATCCTGCCGGATATTTCTTTTGTTTGGGCAGCTGCCAATAGCGTACAGCCCAACAGCACTGCGAGCAGTGGTAGGAATTTTCTCATGTGACTGATATTTTGGTTTGTGATATATTTAAACAGGTAAAAGATCCCTGATTAAAACATGTTCTGGCAGCAACCAATTATGATAGCAAATTATCAAGATAAGCTTAAATATCATCAAAAAAATTATAAACATTAATTATCCTTTTAGATACATATTTTAACCCATGTGTTAAAAGTATAATATGATCATCTGTGCGTATGCCTTCCCGAAAGCGGAGTATGATCAATTGAAAATGCTTTCTGCCACTCGCCGCAGGTTTTGTTTTTAAGCCCAACTGGTGGTAGCATGGCTGTTTTGCGTATTGTTAATCATGAATACGCCATCATTTAAAATTGGTCTTTTTGGCATTGGACTCAATACCTACTGGCCCCAATTTGACGGGTTGAAAGCGCGCCTCGAAGGTTACCTGGGCGAAGTACATAAACGCATCGCTGCCCTGCATCCTGATATTGTAAATGCCGGCCTTGTTGATACAGCCGATAAAGCTTTTGCCGCGGGACACCGGTTCAGGACCGAAGGCGTAAACATTATTTTCCTGTATGTTACTACTTATGCATTATCATCGACCGTATTGCCGATGGTGCAACAGGCAAAAGTACCGGTGATCGTGTTGAACCTGTCGCCCGAAGCGGCTATTGACTATGCTGCATTTAATAAAATGAACGACCGTACCCGTATGACAGGAGAATGGCTGGCTTATTGCCCGGCCTGTCCGGTGCCTGAAATTGCCAATGTATTCCTTCGCACCGGCGTGCAGTTTTACCAGGTTACCGGCATGCTGTATAATGACCCCGAATGCTGGAAAGAAATACTGGAATGGGTGGAAGCAGCCAAAGTAGCGCATACCATGGCATTTAACCGCCTGGGTTGTATGGGCCATTACTACAGCGGCATGCTCGATATTTATTCAGACCTCACCCAACAATACCGCTTCTTTGGCGGACATATTGAACTGATAGAAGTGGATGAGCTCGCCGCCTTGCGCCGCACCGTAACGGAAAAGGAGATCGAAGACCGTGTACAATTATTCAAAACCACTTTTGATATTCAGGCCGATTGCGAAATGGCCGAGCTGCAACGTGCCGCCCGTACCTCGGTAGCGCTCGACCGCCTTACCGATCAATACCAGTTGGGTTCCATGGCCTATTATTACAAAGGCACCGGTAATGATGATAATGAAGACACCATCAGCTCCATCATACTTGGTAATTCCCTATTGACCGCCCGCGGTATTCCCGTTGCCGGTGAATACGAGATCAAGAATGCACAGGCCATGAAGATCATGGACAGCTTTGGCGCCGGCGGGTCGTTCACGGAATATTATGCCATGGATTTTAAAGAAGATGTGGTATTGATGGGGCACGATGGGCCGGGCCATATTGCCATTGCAGAAGGAAAAACCAAAGTAAGGCCGCTGTATGTGTATCATGGAAAAGTAGGCCGCGGTTTGTCGGTTGAAATGTCGGTAAAGAACGGACCGGTAACTTTATTATCGGTTGTGCAACAGGGAAATGGTAAACTGATGTTACTGACGGCAGCCGCCGAATCGGTCCCTGGCCCCATACTGGAAATAGGCAATACCAATAGCCGCTATAAATTCTCTATAGGCGCCCGCCGTTTTGTAAACGACTGGAACAGCCATGGCCCCGCGCATCATTGTGCCGTTGGGGTAGGGAATATTGTGTCGAAGGTTAAAAAATTGGGTGCCCTGTTGAATATGGAGGTGGTGCAAGTGTGTTAGCAGGTTATTGGTGAACGAAGTAGGAAGTAAGACGTAAGAAGTAGGACGAAGAAAAAAGTATGAGCTAATAAATTAAGACTCTTCTTACTTCCTACCTCATACTTCTTACTTCGGTAATTATTTTATCGTCACAATCTCCCATCCAACAGGCTTCGTTATCAGATGTATCCCCAGGTCATGTTCATACTTTACCAGGTCAATTTCAAAATTTTCATTGCCGAACCGCAGGTTCGAGATCCTGATCTGTTTTATATAATCAGGCAACATGGGTTTGTATAATGTCAGTTTCTTGTTGTAGGCGTCGAAGGTAATACGCAGGCAGCTCTGTATCAGCAGGAATACCGCAGCCACCGACCAGGCTTGTGGCGAACAGGCAACCGGGTAAGCTGTGGGCGATTCGCCCCGGCGGAACGGGAACCCGCAAAATAATTCAGGTAAGCGCTGCAGCTCAATGAACAGGGAGGCATCGAACAATCCCTGCATCAACCGCAACGCCTGTGGCATGAGCCCGTACCGGGCAAAACCGTAGGCGATAATAGCCGTATCATGCGGCCATACCGAACCGTTATGGTACGACATCGGGTTATACCGCGCCGCCCGGGTCGAAAGCGTACGAACACCCCAGCCGCTGAACATATCGTCATCCATAAGCATGGTAGCCGTTTTAGCCGCTCTTTCAGGGGTGGCAATGCCAGAGAATAACAAATGCCCTACATTCGATGAAACTACGCGGCAGGGCTTTTTATCGCCATCCAGCGCCAGTATATACGTGCCCAGCTCATCGTCCCAGAATACTTCGTTAAAGCGTTGCTTCAGGTCTTCCGCTTCTTGTTTCAATTGTTCGGCCATATCGGTAAATCCCAGGCGCTGGGCCATATAGGCAGCCTGTTTTTTGGCATCATACACATACCCCTGCACTTCGCACAGTGCAATGGGAAAGCTGGCCAGCTCGCCGTTCTGATGCGAAATGGAATCATGCGAATCTTTCCAACCCTGGTTGGCCAGTCCGCTTTCGGCTTTGCGCTGGTATTCAACAAAACCATCCGCATCCATATCGCCATACTTTTTGATCCAGTTCAGCGCCTGTAAAATATTTTCCCAAATGTCTTTAATGGTGGCCAGGTCATCGGTGCGTTTGAGGTAATGCCCCGCCAGCACAATGAACAGGGGCGTGGTATCAATGCTGCCATAATACAGTTTAAAGGGAATTTCACCGGTCTCGGCCATTTCTCCCGAACGGATCTCATGCAATATCTTTCCCGGTTCAGCATCCTGCAACGGTTTGAGCTCGGTAGCCTGCCTGTTGGCCTGGTACAGTAAAACGCCTTTGGCAATACTGGGCGCCACCCACAAAGTTTCCAGCGCGGTGAAGGTGCCATCGCGGCCAAATACCGTATTGTACCAGGGCACGCCGGCATATGGATAGCTGCCATAAGGGGTTTGCACCAGTAACGACAGCAGATCGTTTTTCGAGCGGTTGATCCAGTTATTGAATTGCTCATTATCGGTAAAGATCTCGGCAATGGTTCCCCGGGTCTTTTCCATACCGCTTCTGATCTTGGTGAACGCTTCAGTATAAGACTCAAATTGTACCGGCGTGGCATGAACCGAACAAATGGTAGTGCAGTTGAGGCTGAAGGCTTCCTTGGGCGCAATTCTGATCTTATAGAAAACCCGGTTTTCTTTTATGGTAGCCGGTGCCGGATCAAAATGCAGGTTGGTATGCCGTTCTATGCCATCAAGGCCCTTATAAGATAGCAGCACATGATTGCTGGAAGATACTACCGGGATCTGCTGTTTGCCGCGTTGTTTTCTATCCATACCCCGCACTTCAAAAATATCCCTGAAGTCGGCGTCGAAGGTGATCTCCAGTTCCATTTCATACGACATGGAGCCATAATTGAACAGCATGATCAGTTCATGGCAGGCCCCATCCTGCAGGAATTTACTGCGTGAAATATGTAAAGTGCCCTTGGGTATCACTACGTCGCGTTCATTGCTGATATCGGGATTGGTAAGATCTACCGACAGCATTTCATTTTCGTTCTTGATATTGGAACTGAGCAGCATGGGGCGGTAATGGTTTATCTCCAGTTCCATATCGCTGAGAAAGCGGGTGCCCTGGTGATAAATGCCCTGTACACAGGTGCCGAATTGCTTGATATCGCCCCACCGGTCGAAAATACCAAACGTATCACCGTAATTTAAAGTGAGCACACGATCATCAGCATACGAGGAAGAAGCCAGGATGTAATACTTGTCATCATGCAGCTTGACCAGGGTGTCATGTTTTTTCATAACATTGATTTTATGTACCGGATGCTTATTTTCTATACGCTTGTGTTAAGTAAAATTTTCTTTCTGGCTGTTTTCGTACAGACTTTTCGTATAGTTGAACATAATTTTTAGCCATCACGATATCACTATACTTTCTTTCGAAAGTTTCACGGCATGCTTTGCGGCTTATTAAATGTATATTTTGCAGGGCGGCTGCGGCCTTGTCGATACTGTCTACTATAAACCCGGTTTTTCCGGGTTCAATGAGCTCAGGTACCGAACCGTGGTTATACGCAATCACCGGTGTGCCACAGGCCAGGGCTTCTATAAGCACCATACCAAATGGTTCGGGCCAGTCGATAGGAAATAATAAAGCTTTTGCATTCGCCAGCAGGGGCCCTTTTTCTGCCTCGCCAATTTCGTGCAGGTATTCAACATGCGGCAGATCGAGCAGATGACGGATCTCCGTTTCAAAATACCGTTCATCGGCCTTATCAACTTTTGCGGCGATCTTTATTTTAATGCCAGCCTGGCGCGCGATCTCAATGGCGCGGTCGGCCCGTTTTTCAGGCGAGAACCGCCCCAGGAAAACCACATAATCGCCCTCCCCATTTCCCGGCTGGTAAAGGTCTTCGGGCAGGCCATGATAAACGGTTCCAACCCAATTGGCCATAGGCAATGGCCGCCGTTGCGAGTTCGAAATAGAAATTACCGGTATATCGGTGAATTTTTTATACAATGGTTTCAACTCCGGAATATCTAACCGGCCGTGCAGGGTGGTCAGCGTTTTTTTATGACTTAAGCGCGTGACCGGGAAGTGCAAATAATCGGTATGAAAATGCAGAAGATCAAATTCATGGGCCCGGTCCATTACTTCCTGCAATTGCAGTACATTACCGGCCATATGATCAATGCAATTACTTAATCGCAAGGCGGTGGGGGTTACTGATATCAGGCGTGCTTTTGTTATAGAGTCGCCCGATGCAAATAACGTTACCTCATGTCCTAATTTCACTAATGCGTTGGTGAGATAGGCTACCACCCGCTCTGTACCGCCATAAAATTTGGGCGGAACCGATTCTATCAACGGGGCTATCTGTGCAATTCTCAACATAATCAAACTTTTCTGTTTATTGATTCATTTTAAAATTTAATGTTGTTGGTTGGTACAAGGGCAGGCTGTTCGGGTTGGGGAAAATTTGCGTCAGGTGGTTTATAGCGTATGAAACTGGTCATAATTACGATCCGGGTTTAGTATCTGAATGAACAGCTTATGTAATATATCTACACAGATTACGCAATAAAAGTGCCAGGGGAATTTGAAGTAGGAAGCAGGAGGTAAGAAGTAAGAAGAGTTTGGATGCCCAGCCCCGCTATTTGTTTTGAGTCTCAGATATCGGGAACTTCTTACCTCTTACTTCTGTTGCATAGGTAGAAGTTGATACCTTTAAAACAAGGCATCTTATGATTTCAAATGCTTACTTCTAAACTCTTTCGGTGTTACCCCGGTTTTTTCTTTGAACAATTTGGAGAAATAAAAATTCGATTCGAAGTTGAGCTCGAAGGCAATTTCTTTTACCGATTTTGAAGTGTTCGTGAGCAGTTCCTTTGCTTTGTGTATTTTTAACTGTATCTGAAACTGGCCGGGCGCCAGGCCGGTATATTCTTTAAATATTTTTCTGAACCGCGAATAACTGATCTGCAATTCCTGTGCAACATCCTCGGGTGAAAAATGTTTGTCGATATTCGATCTGAAAAGCAGGCGCGCTTTATTTACGATATCATCGATGTTCTGTCCGCTGAATTTCTCCTGTTGCGACAATGAATAAATATAACCCAGCATATGCAACACCGTACCGGCGATCAGCGGCTGATAACCTGCTTTCTCCTCTTTTGTTCGGTCAATGATCTCCTCAAATAAATGCAGCAATGGTTCATGATAGCCAACCGGTATTACCGGGTTGGCCGGTGTAAAGAATTTATTACTGAGCAAATTTTTTATAATGCGGCCATCAAAACCTACCCAGTATTCATCCCAGCCTGTTTTCTTATCGGGTTTATACCGGTGGCGTTCACCGGGAAATAGTATAATGATGGAACCTGCTTCAATAGTTTGTTTACCGCTGCTTTTTGAATCAAAAATGCCGCCGCCATTGGTGATGTAAATAACCTGGAATTCATGTAATACCCTTCCTTTTTCCCAATCGAAATAATGATGGGCCGGGTGCGTTGCATACGGGTACGGCGAACCGGCCACAATATGCGTGCAGCCGGTATTTAACACGCTCAGTCCCCAGTTTTCATCTGTTTCACTAACTGGCAGGTATTTATAGTAATTGATCATTATTTATATCAAAAAGTACAACGCAAATATCAAATCAGATAATTAGCTACCACAATTATAACGATAATTTTACTGAGCACAATTCCCTGGTACAGGTCAACACGCACAAGCAATAAAACGATTGTAAACCATTTGATATGAACGGCAACTTAACTGATAGCCATTTGATAGAGCTTTGGCGTACGGGCAATGAAAAAGCGTATCGTGCATTATTCGACCGGTATTTTTACAAGCTGTATAATTATACGTCGAAACTGGTGCCCGATAAAAGGATCTCTGAGGAGATAGTGATGGACGTTATGCTGGCCGTTTGGCAAAAGCGTGATAGGCTGAATACCAGCCTGTCGTTATCTGCGTATTTATACCGGTCGGTCAGGAACCGGTTGATCGATCATTTGCGGAAACAAAATATACCCACGGTTTCGCTCGATCAAACCACTGTAGAACCACCTTCTTCATTTATTACCGATAGCCGTTTACTGCATAAAGAGCTGGAACATTTATACAGGTCTTCGCTTAACCGGCTGCCGCCGCAAAAGAAACGCATCTTTACCATGAGCCGTGATGAGGGCAGCTCCTATAAAGAAATTGCCAATAGATTACAATTATCAAAAAACACCGTGGAGAATCATATGGTGGCTGCGTTGCGGTTGCTGAAGAGTCATATGCAAGCGTGAAAGATCAATGTGATAATGTGATAATTCGATAATTTGATAATGCTTCAAGGTCGGCAGTTGCTATTAAACCGGAGTTCACGTGTATTTCATTATCATATTAGCTAATTAGCTAATTGACTATCGTAACCTCAATACCTCTGCTCTCCAACTGATTCACATAATGGTCCGAGATACCGCTGTCGGTGATCACCTGGTCAATCTCTTCCAGTCCGCAAATGCGGCCAAAGCCCCGTTTGCCAAATTTGGTTGAGTCGGAAAGCACGATCACTTTTTGCGATACATCTATCATTTGGCGGTTCAAATGCGCTTCCATTACACTGGTAGTGGTAAGGCCGAATTCGAGATCAATACCATCAACGCCAAGAAATAGTTTACTGCAGAAAAAATCGGTGAGTATCTTTTGCGCGTATGGGCCGGTTACCGAAGAAGAGCTCTTACGCAGTATACCACCCAGCATCATTACCTCTATATCGGGATGTTTATTTAATTCCTGCGCTACCTGCAGCGAAGCAGTGATCACCGTTGCATTTAATTTGGGGGGAATATTTTTAGCCAGCGCCAGCACAGTGGTGCCCGAGGCAATAATGATAGAATCGTTCTCAGCAATCAATTGCGCAGCCATTGCGCCGATCTTCATTTTCTCGCCCGATTGCAATTTCTCCTTTTCATTCACTGGCCGGTCAATCGTATACGGATTGTTGAGCGTGGCGCCGCCATGTGTGCGGAAAAGCAGGTTTTTATCTTCCAGCAGTTTCAGGTCCTTACGAATGGTAACAGAAGAAACATCCAGTTCCTTGCAAAGGTCCAGCACATTTACAAAGCTTTCCTTGCTTAGTTTGGTCAGAATGAATTGATGGCGTTCGGTTTGTGTGATCATATGGTTCAACAAATTAAAGCAAAATTGGCAAATTGGCGGCATGGGGGGCGTTTGCCGGCTGAAGAAATTTGTTGATTATCATGGGTTAAAAATGCGGTGGAAGCGAAAATCCACGGCTCTAATGGTCTTCTGCTACTATCCGGTGCGGTAATAGAATGCCTGGTAAGCGGTATGGGTTGCACTGGAGTTGCACTGGGGTTGCACTGCAGCCCTTGAATTCAGTGCAACTACGATGGTAGGGTTAGTGCAGGGAAGATCCCTTATTCAACCCTTTTAGGGGAGTTAGCCTGGGCCTTTACCTTAATTAATAATGAGTATGGGTTGGGCGTTTGCTGGCCTTATGTATGGTATTTGGGGGAATTCAATATCAAAAAATAAGGAAATGATAAGGAGCTAACCTGGACCTCAAAGGGAAAAGATCCTTTTAAGGTCCCTGTGAGGTCCCTGTTATGCCCCTGTGAGGTCCCTGAAATACCCAATAAAATATCGATTGATGCGCTGCTTCATACCATGAACTGCCTGAAATCTTGCCCGCCTCTAGTACCTCCCCATCCCTGAAAGCGTCCATAATACGGATTAAGAAAGTGCTTGTTATATAGAAAGGCGCGGCGAAAACGCTTTCGAAATATTTTATTTATGGTTTCAAATTGTTTCATTATTATTGCTTCTGAAACAAAGTGAAATAAAACGAAAGTTTCTGATATAAAATGGAAGTCGAAACCGTACAGGATCGTAATACCCTGGTAAGCAGACTGTCAACCCAAACCGAATGGGACCTGATCGTAATTGGCGGCGGCGCCACCGGTTTAGGCATTGCTTTAGAAGCAGTTAGCAGGGGATATTCCGTGCTGTTGACCGAACAGGCCGATTTTGCCAAAGGCACATCCAGCCGCAGTACCAAACTGGTGCATGGCGGCGTAAGATACCTGGCACAAGGTGATATTCAACTGGTTAGGGAAGCCAG
The DNA here is from genome assembly GCF_002077945.1 of Niastella vici. Lineage (GTDB taxonomy): Bacteria > Bacteroidota > Bacteroidia > Chitinophagales > Chitinophagaceae > Niastella > Niastella vici. The sequence goes on along the minus strand of NZ_LVYD01000048.1, from coordinate 79,340 downwards.
CATAGAACGGGGCCTGTTGTGGCGCAATGCACCGCACCTCGTTAAGAACCAAACCTTTATTATTCCTGTTTATACCTGGTTCGACCGGTTGAAATATACCATCGGCCTTAAATTATACGACTGGATAGCGGGCCGCCTGAGCCTTGGTTCTTCTGTTTTTATTCCACGTGCAAAGGCCCTGCAGAAACTACCCAACATTAAAGCCGATGGATTGGTAGGCGGAGTTCAATATCACGATGGACAGTTCGACGATTCGCGCCTGGCCATTAACCTGGTGCAAACCATCATTGAGCAGGGTGGGGTGGCATTGAACTATATGAAGGTAACCGGTTTACTCAAGGGTGATGGGCAGCACATTTCGGGTGTTACCCTCACCGATGTGGAAACCGGGCGGTCATTTGCCTGCAAAGCCAAAGCAGTGATCAACGCCACCGGCGTGTTTGTTGATGCCATCCTGCATATGGACAATCCGGCCGGCGCTAAAAGCATTACTGCCAGCCAGGGCGTGCACCTGGTGCTCGATAAAAAATTCTATCCCTCAGAAGATGCGTTGATGATACCGGCTACCAGTGATGGACGGGTGCTGTTTGCTGTGCCCTGGCATGGCAAAGTTGTAGTGGGCACCACCGATACACCGGTGAGCCAGGCTTCGCTGGAACCGCAGGCCCTGGAAAGGGAAATAACTTTCATACTCGAAAATGCATCGCGCTATTTTGTGCAGCAGCCAAAACGCAGCGATGTGCTGAGTGTGTTTGCGGGGTTACGTCCGCTCGCAGCGCCGCAAAAAGAGAATGCAAAAACAAAAGAGATCTCGCGCAGTCATAAGATCATGGTCACCCCTTCAAGACTCTTCACCATTTTGGGTGGTAAATGGACCACCTTCCGCAAAATGGGTGAGGATATGGTTGACCGGGTAGAAAAGGAATTGCAATGGCTGCATCAAAAAACGGCGACCCGGCATTTGGCCATTCATGGCGCCATTGCCAATGTGAATCAGAGTGATCCTTTATATTTCTATGGCAGCGATGCCCCGCAGGTGAAAGCATTGATGAATGGCCATGCCAATCAATGGTTGAGCACAAGTTTACAGATACACGAAGCGCAGGTAATTTGGGCTGTTAAACATGAGATGGCAAGAACCGTAGAAGATGTACTATCGCGCAGAACGCGGGCGCTGTTGCTCGATGCAAAGGAAAGCATTCGCATGGCAGAAGCGGTTGCCAACATTATGGCGACCCTGTTGAAAAAAGATGCCAACTGGGTGAAGGAACAGGTGGCGGCGTATACAAAACTGGCTGAGGGGTATTTGTTGAAATAGGGCAATTGTTTCATTAAAGTTTCAATTCCTGCAACGCAGGACTTGCTACGAACGTCTCAGGAGGCAAAAAATATTGAGGTTGATCTATTGACCATTTACCATTGACCATTCACGAACAAACTAATCTGTATAAATGAAAAGACGCAAATTCATTGCCTCCCTTGGTATACTTACTGCCGGTTGGGCATTGGCTCCATTATCACCTGCAAAAGCATTCGCAGGCACAGGAAAAAAAATTAAAGGCGCCGTGCTGGCAAAAGGAAAAGGGCTCAAAGATGTAGTGGTAAGTGATGGCTTTTCTGTAGTGACCACCGATGGTTCGGGCAAATATGAACTGGAGATACATCCCAATGCCGTGGCCGTTTTTGTTTCTACCCCTGCCGGCTATGCGTTCAATCATGAAAAAGGACTTTCCCGCCATTACCGCATGGTACAGGATATCAGCAAACGCAAAGGCAACGATTTTGAGCTGGAACCCCTCACTGTCGACGATACCGATCACCAGTTCATTATTTGGGCCGATCCGCAGGTGAAGACCGAAAAAGATGTGCAAAGAATGATGGCCGAATCGGTACCCGATGTACAAAAATTTGTACAGGCCGCCAATGGCGCTTTACTGCATGGCATTACTGTAGGCGATATTGTGTGGGATAACCACGCCCTGTTCCCGAACTATAACGAAGCCGTGGAAAAAATGGGCATTCCTTTCTTTCAATGCATCGGCAACCACGATATGGATTATAACAAGGGGGGCGATGACACAAGTGACGATACCTTTCAACAACATTACGGGCCAACCTGGTATTCATTCAACCGCGGTAAAGTGCACTATGTGGTGCTCGATGATGTGCGTTACCTGGGCAAAGACCGCGAATACGATGGCTATGTTTCAGAAGAACAACTGAGCTGGTTGCAGAAAGACCTGTCGTTTGTACCAAACGATCACCTGGTTATTGTATGCCTGCACATTCCGGTGCACAATGAAGTAAAGAATAATGAAGCCTTGTATGCGGTGCTGAAAGGCCGTAATGTGCATATCATGTCGGGCCATACACATTACCATAAAAATGTAATAAAGAACGATATATTTGAACATAATCATGGCACCGTTTGCGGCGCGTGGTGGACGGGCCCCATCTGTGGCGATGGAACGCCTTCGGGCTACGGCGTGTATACCGTAAAAGGAACGGAGTTAAGCTGGTATTATCAGAGCACCGGCAAAGAAGCCAGTCACCAGGTAAGTTTGAACGTAGAGGACCAGGATGCCGGCAGCAAAAAACTGCAGGTGAATGTTTGGAATTATGATCCGGCCTGGAAGGTAGAATGCTATGTAGATGGCGCAAAACACGAGGCTTTAAAACAGGAACATGGGTTCGATGTGCTGGCGGTATCATTATATGAAGGCCCGCAACTGCCCAAAGTGCGTGGTTTTGCAGAACCAAAGAAAACAGATCATTTGTTCAATGCAGTTATACCGGCGTCTGCAAAGAACGTTAAGATAGTTGCCATTGATCGATTTGGTAAGAAATATACTTCAGAGTATAATGCATGATTATGAAGTAGGAAATAGGAAGAAAGAAGAGTCCGATTTCTGGAGTTGCTGAACATATTTATCCAATCGGGAAGCTCGAATTACGGGTTTTCATACTTCTTACCTCTTACTTCGGTAACTTAACATTATGAGGAGCCATTTTAAATAAAATATATTCTTAATAACATACTTACAGCTACATATGAAAAAAATTGTCCCTGGCATTGTTGCCAGTTTGCTAACGATATCCTTAAACGTACTCGCGCAACAACCAACAGTCGACAGTACCGTACGCCCCGCCAGTTACAGTTTGCGGTTGGGGTTGTTTAAAAGTTATCCCAATTCAAAAAAAGATATCATATTTCTTGGCAACAGTATTACACAGGGGGTAGACTGGGCTGAATTATTACAGAATAAACATGCACGCAACCGCGGCATCTCGGGCGATATTACCTATGGCGTACTGGAACGGCTGAGCGAAGTAACAGAAGGCCAACCGGCAAAAGTTTTTGTATTGATCGGAATTAACGATATTGAGCATAATATTCCCGACAGCCTGATCGTAAATAATTATCGCCGTATCATCAGACAGATAAAAGCAGAATCGCCCAGAACGAAAATTTATTTTCATACCCTGTTACCCGTGAATAACGAGTTCACGCAGTTTAAAAAGCATTATAACAAAGACGAACATATTTTATTTGTCAATACGGAGTTAAAAAAGATTGCAGCAGAAGAAAACATCACATTGATCGATCTGCATCCGCATTTTCTGGATGCAGCTAATAAGCTGGATAAAAAGTACACACAGGATGGGTTGCATTTGAATGCAGAAGGATATAAAGTGTGGGCGGGAATTTTGAAACAGTATCTGTAAGTTTAATATCTAACGATTAATAAAAAAGGAATGCCACAATACATACTCTCTTTCGACCAGGGTACTACCAGTTCGCGTGCCATTATATTCGATCATGCCGGCAGCATTATTTCCATAGCACAAAAAGAATTTACCCAACTGTATCCGCAACCAGGTTGGGTTGAGCATGATGCCAGTGAAATTTGGGCTACCCAACTGGCTGTGGCGGTAGAAGCCGTGAGCAAGGCCGGGTTGAAAGCAACCGATATAGCCGCCATCGGCATTACCAACCAGCGCGAAACTACCGTTGTTTGGGATAAAGAAACCGGCCTGCCGGTACATAATGCGATCGTTTGGCAGGACCGCCGCACGGCTACTTTTTGCGACCAGCTGAAGGTAAAGAGCGGCAAGCTGATCCAGGAAAAAACCGGGCTTATTGTAGACGCTTATTTCTCTGCCACCAAGATCCGCTGGATACTCGATAATGTAGCCGGTGCGCGTAAAAAAGCAGAAGAAGGAAAACTGGCCTTTGGCACCATTGATACCTGGCTGGTATGGAAGCTCACCGGCGGTAAAGTACATGCTACCGATATCACCAATGCTTCCCGCACCATGCTGTTCAATATTCATACCTGCAGCTGGGATGAGGAACTGTTGAAAATACTGGAAGTGCCAGCCGCTATGTTACCGCAGGTGCGTTCATCGAGCGAAGTGTTCGGGCAAACAGATGCGCAGATCCTTGCCGCGCAAATACCCATTGCCGGTATTGCCGGTGATCAGCAGGCTGCCCTGTTCGGACAAATGTGCACCGAGCCCGGCATGGTAAAAAATACGTATGGGACCGGTTGCTTTATGTTGATGAACATTGGCGACAAACCTATTCTTTCAAAAAATAACCTGGTTACAACCATTGCCTGGCAAATTGATGGTAAAGTGCAATACGCCCTCGAAGGCAGCATCTTTATCGGTGGCGCCGTGGTGCAATGGTTACGTGATGGATTAGGCATCATAAAACATTCGGCTGAAGTAGAAGCGCTGGCAAAAGAAGTAACTGATAACGGGGGCGTATACCTGGTGCCTGCCTTTGCCGGCCTGGGCGCCCCTTACTGGGATCAACACGCCCGCGGTACCATTGTGGGGTTGACCCGAGGTTCTACATCGGCCCATATTGCCCGCGCGGCGCTTGAAAGCATTGCCCTGCAAACCATGGATGTATTGACTGCCATGCAGGCCGATGCCGGATCGCCCATTAAAGAATTGCGCGTTGATGGCGGTGCTACGGCCAATGATCTGCTGCTGCAAATTCAGGCGAATGTATTACAGGCAACGGTGATACGCCCCGACATTACCGAAACAACAGCCATTGGTGCAGCCTACCTGGCTGGTTTGGCAGTTGGCTTCTGGAAGAATATTGATGAGATCAAAAAGCAATGGAAGCTTAATAAGAGTTTTACACCCGATGGCAGCAATGCCGGAGAGCTTACCAAAGGATGGCAGAAAGCCATCAGGGCTGCGAGAGCGTGGGGGGAAGAGTAGGGGAAATGAAGAATGAAAAATGAGAAACAGAAAAATAAGAAAGGGATGTAAGAAAATGTGAAACGTCAACGGTCATTGGCTAATGGTGAAAAATCGTGAAGTTCGAATAAAATCAGGGCTTTAACTGGAAATTACCACCAGCCATAAACTATAAACCACAAACTTCAATAACAAACCCTTTCCCTTTAGGAGGGCGGGGGGTAAACTACGATTGTATGTCTCCATTTATCGCCGAACTCATCGGCACTATGTTTTTGATCTTATTGGGAGCAGGTGTTGTGGCGAATGTAATTTTAAAAGGAACAAAGGGCTATAGTGGCGGCTGGATGGTGATCACCACCGGTTGGGCGCTGGCCGTATTTGTAGGTGTTACCGTTGCCGGTCCGTACAGCGGCGCGCACCTGAACCCTGCCGTATCAATAGGGTTGGCCATTGCCGGAAAATTCGAGTGGGCCAACGTTCCTATGTACATTCTGGCGCAGCTGCTGGGCGCCATGTTGGGCGCTTTTCTGACCTGGGTGATATACAGAGACCATTTTGATGCAACCAACGATCCCGGTACGCAGTTAGCCGTGTTCAGTACCGGACCTGCCATAAAAAATACTACGTTTAACCTGTTGAGTGAGATCATTGGTACTTTCGTGCTCCTGTTTGTGGTGTTCTATTTCACCGGAGCAGAGATGGAAACGCCCAAAACAAAGATCGGGCTTGGCTCATTGGGCGCGCTTCCGGTGGCCTTCCTGGTATGGGCCATTGGTTTGTCATTGGGTGGAACAACCGGTTATGCCATTAACCCCGCCCGCGATCTGGGGCCGCGTATAGTACATGCACTGTTGCCCATAAAGCAAAAAGGCGGCAGCAACTGGAAATATGCGTGGATACCCATTATTGGTCCCATCATTGGCGCGGCCATTGCCGCCCTGTTATTTTTAGGGTTAGAACAAATAAAATAAATATATAGCATGAACTCAAAATGCATTTGGGTACTGGCTGCGATCGCAGGCAGTGTGGCCGCCTGCACGGCATCGAAGCAAATAACGGTTCCGCAAAACTATCCGTCGTTTTATAAAGAAGGCCACCGGGGTACGCGTGGGTTAATGCCCGAGAATACCATCCCAGCCATGAAGAAAGGCGTTGAAGTAGGCGCCAACTGCATTGAAGTGGATGTATATCTTACCAAGGATGGCAAAGTGCTCATTGCGCATGATCCGTTTGTGAACGTGAACCATTCGTTGTACCAAGATGGCAGTGAAATTGCGAAAGGCGACGCCAAAAAATATAGCTGGCATCAGATGAACTATGAAGACATCCGGAAGTTTGATGTAGGTTCAAAACCATATGCGGCTTTTCCGCAACAACAAAAGAAAAAGGTCAGCATGCCATTGCTGGGCGAGCTCATCGATTCGGTGGAAGCATATGTAAGCGCCAACAACCTGCCCAAACCCATTTATAATATCGAATTAAAGACCTCTGCCAAATACGATAGCCTGCAATATAATTCTGGGCCGGCCGAAGTGGTAAAAGCCGTGCTGGCCGATGTAACGCCCCGCAACATCGGGAACCGTTTTTACATTCAGTCATTTGATGTGCGCCCATTGCAGGTGGTGCACAGGGAACATCCGGAAATTGTTGTTGGTTTTTTAACAGCAGGTAAAAACCTCGACAGTAATCTCAAACAGCTGGGTTTTATGCCACATATTTACAGTCCGGAGTACAGCCTGGTGAATAAAGCCATGGCCGATTATTGCCACAGCAGAAATATGAAGCTGGTTCCGTGGACGGTGAACGACAAAGAGAAAATGAAAAACCTCATAGCCGATGGTGTTGATGGCATCATCACTGATTATCCTAATTATTTTGCGGAGATAGGGAAGTAGATAATCTTTTTTAAATTAAACAAGCCCGGGTATATCCCCGGGCCTATTTAATTTAATAGGTATATTTAAAGACATTTTGATTACAAATTAAAAAGAAAGTCCCAAAAGCAGATTCCCCTCATTTTCATTGTCAAAAGAATCGCTATTTTCCCGCTCCTGAATTTTGAGCCGCTTGTATTTGATCTGGGTTAGATCAGGTTTTATTGCGGTATATTTCCCTTCCTGGGTTTCGGTAATAAAATGCAATAGGGCTTTCCCTTCACTGCTAAAATCAACTTTTATTTTTAATGGTTCTGCCATATAATGTTTATTTAATGGTTACTTTTTTTCTTGTTTGTAATTCAAGTTGATTAATTATTGGTTTTAGATCCATAGCAAAATTACAATTATCGCAAACAAGTTTGTCTTGGTCTTTTATATTGGGGTTAGGTTTTAAGTTTTGGCGCTTAATTAACTCATTATCAATGTCTATATAGCCATTTACCTGGTGTTCTTTTCCGCATTTTGGACAGGTTATATCTAATTCAATGTCATCAATTTTTTTATGTTGACCATTACCTTTTTCAAGGGGTATAGATACAGGCAAATTATTACCCGGATTAACTGTAAATGTTTTTGATAATTTAAGATCATCAATAAAGAACATCTTGTAAATATTTGATGAGTCAAAAAGTAAGCGAATAACTGTTTTAATTCTATATACAATATCTGCAAGATCTTTATCGTCATCTATTCGTTCTATGAATAAATCTTCTATTAGGTCTTCAATTTTCAAGGACCGGCCATGTGTTCGCCAGGTAGTATGGTCGCATAACATTTCTGCTACCTCATGTGCCCGTTGTTTCCTTAATTCAGGTGTAACTGGTTGTTTATTGGTGTTAGTTTCAGTCCAGTTCTTAAACTTATATTGTTCCAGCCAACACTTAACCAGATCTTTTGCAAATTCCAAGGAATTAATAACCCCATACAGTTCGCCTGGGGAAATTTGGGCAATCATTTCAGCATCAAAAGCATTCAATTTCCCGGTTTGAGCGGCTTCATCTCTTCTCAATTCTACCCATTCTTTATAATCATGGGCCGAAACTACAGATCTGCCAATTCTCACCTGTGCATCAATTGGACCTAAACTTCCAGTATCGGTCATATAAATATTGTCTCCCGATAAAACAAGAATTGTTCCGGCGCTTTTGGCTTCACCTGCTATGACAAAATTTACTTCATCAAATTTCTTTCTTAAGAATTTTGCAATTTCTTCAGCAGCCTCACCGCTACCGCCAGGTGTTTCTATATAGAAATCAATTTTGGTTTGAGGGGATTCACGAAGAATATCCTGAATATTATAAAAATCATCCTGTACAAGACTGATATCGATACCTCTGTTTCTCCCTTTGTTTATATCTGCTGCGTAAACAAACATGTACCGGCCTGTATGATTGTTATATAACTTAATCAATCCTTGCAGCTCATTTTGTAGGTCTAACAGTCCTGGCCGCCTTGAGATATATTCGTGTAGTATACTGCCCATAATTATGAGATGTGTAATACAGTTAGTGTCTTATTTCATAAACATGTAAGTAAATATACGGATATATATTCCTGTATGTTAGTGGGCATTCGAAATGATTTTATAAATTGATTATCGTCAAGTGGTGGAGTACAAAACTGTACTTTAGTAAGTAAAAAATTGTAGCCACCTGTTTATTATCAATAGGCGTTTCAAACAATCAGCCCTCATTTTTAACGTCATTTTTTCCTTTTCCACCTATTACATTTATGCTGCAGGGCGCACTATATGACGACTGCTCGCTTTATGCTGATTGCATTAAGCGTGCTATATTGCGACCGGATTTTGTAAAATAATGTAAATTCATTGGCATGAAAGGTAGTTTGAGCAGGGTAAAAAGTTTCGTTCTCGTTGCTGGTTTTGTATTGTTCCATGAGGGGGCGTTTTCACAGCGCTTTACTGATTATGTAAACCCCTATATTGGCACGGCGGGGCATGCGCATGTGTTCCTCGGTGCCAGTGTGCCCTTCGGCGCCGTACAACTGGGGCCCGATAATGTATTCAGAGGGTGGGACTGGTGCTCGGGTTATAATTATACCGACAGCATCATAAAGGGTTTTTCTCACACCCATTTAAGCGGTACCGGCATGCCCGACCTCGGCGATGTGCTCATCATGCCTTTTACCGGTACCATAAAAACCGGAAAGGTAACTGCGGAAGCACCCACTGCGGGCCCTTCTTCCCACTTCTCACACAAAAATGAAAAAGTACGGCCGGGTTATTATGCGGTCACATTAGACGATTATAACATCAACGTGCAATTAACCGCTACAGCGCGTGTAGGGTTCCATCAATATCAGTTCCCGGCCGGTAACCCCGCCCGCATCCTGATCGATCTGCAGGAAGGCATTGGCGATAAAACCACCGATGCCTATATCGAAAAAATAAATGATTCCACCATTTATGGTTACCGCTATTCAAAAGGCTGGGCCTCCGATCAGCGCCTGTATTTTGCGATCAGGCTATCTCAACCTATAGCGCAATTCGAAGTTTTTGATAATAGCACAAAAGGGGAAGGAACGGCTGTAAAAGGCAATGCGGTAAAAGCTGTTTGCCACTTTAATAAGGCGAACACCTTACAATTTAAAGTAGGCATTTCACCGGTAAGTGCAGAAAATGCCCTCGCCAATATAAATGCGGAGATCCCGCACTGGAATTTTAATAAAGTTGTGCAGGATGCTGATGCCAAATGGAACAAAGAATTGGGCAAGGTACGCATTGAAACTTCCAATGCTACAGCCAAAAAAATATTCTACACCGCTTTGTTTCACACCATGATCGATCCCGCTTTGTTCAACGATGTGAATGGTGAATACCGTGGGCCCGATAAGAACGTGCACAAAGCCTCTTTTCAAAACTATACCATCTTTTCCCTGTGGGATACCTATCGTGCCCTGAATCCTTTATATACCATCACGCAGCCCGAACGGGTAAATGATTTCATCAATACCATGCTGGCTATTTATCAGCAGCAGGGAAAATTACCCATCTGGCACCTGGCCGGTAATGAAACCAACCTGATGCCGGGCATGAGCGGCGTGCAAATTGTGGCTGAGGCATACCTGAAAGGCTATCGCGGTTTCGATACGGTGCTCGCCTATGAAGCAGTGAAAAATACTTCGCTGCGCAATGAGTTCGGTCTCGATTATGTAAAATCGCTTGAATACATTCCCAATGATAAAATGCAGGAATCGGTGGCAAAGGCCATGGAATATTGCATCAGCGATGGCAGCATTGCATTAATGGCAACCAAAATGGGCCGGAAAGAAGACGCAGCACTTTTTGTAAAGCGTTCTCTTTATTACCGGCATTATTTCGACAGCACCACCCGTTTCTTCCGCGGTAAAAATGCACAGGGCAACTGGAACCAGACCTTTGGTCCGGGCCGCACCAGCCATCCCTACATCGACGATTATTGCGAAGGCAATGCCTGGCAATATACCTGGCTGGTACCGCAGGATGTAAAAGGGCTCATTCAACTGCTTGGTGGCGATGCGGCGTTTGTAAACCGCCTCGATTCGTTCTTTAAATTGAAAATTGAATTCGATCCGCAATCGCCGCCCGATATTTCAGGTATGATAGGTCAGTATGCGCATGGCAATGAACCGGGGCATCACACCACGTACTTATATACTTATGCCGGCCAGCAATGGAAAACGGCGGAAAAAGTGCGGTATATATTGAAAGAACAGTACCTCGACAGCACCGATGGCATCAGTGGTAATGAAGATTGCGGGCAAATGTCGGCCTGGTATATCTTCTCTTCATTGGGATTTTATCCCGTTTACCCCGCCAGCGGTACCTACGTATTGGGCAGTCCTTTGTTCGATAAAGCTACCCTACAACTGCCAAACAAGAAAACGTTTTCGTTAATAGTACAACAGAACAGTCCAAAGAATATCTATATTCAACGCGTAATCATGAATGGTAAACCCTGGCCCAATACCTATATTACGCACCAGCAGATCATGCAGGGCGGCAATATGACGATTGTGATGGGAAGCAAACCGAATGTTGCATTCGGCAAACTTCAGGAGAACAGGCCAGGGAATTGACCTTCGCAAAACAAAAACCATATGAAAGGAACCGGACTATTTCTTCTGCTCGTAATTGTTTCCACAAGCGTAGTTGCACAAACTGCAAAGACCTATGATATCACCACCCTGGGCGCCAAAGGCGATGGTGTAACCGATAATACGGCGGTTATTCAAAAAGCGATCGACGACGCATCAGCAGCCGGTGGCGGGAAGATATTGGTTCCGAAAGGGAAATTTGTAACCGGTGTAATAACCCTGCGTTCGGGTGTTGAGTTATTTGTATCGCCAACTGCGATGTTATTGGGCAGCACCAAAAGAAGCGATTATGGCCAGTCGCGTCGTGCATCGGCCCTCATCATTGCCAACAACCAGCATCATATTGCTATTCGTGGCGGCGGCACCATCGATGGCCGTGGCCGTGAAGTGGTGGCCGATGTTGACCGCATGTTAAAAGAAGGAACCTTACAAGATCCCTCCTGGCAAACCGTTAATCCCTGGGGGCAGAAAAGATCTGATGAATCTAACCGGCCCCACCTGCTCACCTTCATGAATTGCGACCATGTAACTATTGAAGGGGTGTTATTTAAGGATGCGGCCTGCTGGGTGCAAACCTACAGCGAATGCACCAACCTCACCATCAAAAATATAAGGGTAAAAAGCACAGCTTACTATAACAATGATGGCATCGATATCGCTGATTGCCGCAACGTAAAAGTTACCGGCTGCAATGTCGATGCCGACGATGATGGCATTTGTTTGAAATCACACAACCCCAATGCATTTTGCGATAGCATCGAGATCAGCGATTGCACCATCCGTTCCAGCGCCAGCGCCCTGAAATTTGGTACGGCTTCGCACGGCGGGTTCAAACATATTAAAGTTAAAAATTTAAACATCTTCAATACTTTTCGTTCGGCCATTGCGCTTGAATCGGTTGATGGCGGAACGCTCGAAGATGTGACCATCGAAAACGTAAAAGCAACAAATACCGGCAACGCCATTTTTATTCGCCTCGGGCATCGTAAAACCCAGGCGCCTATTGGCAAGGTGCGGAATATCAAAATTTCAAATGTAACAGTAGAAGTTCCTTCCGGCAAACCCGACAGGGGCTACGAAATGGAAGGGCCGGTAGTGAGGGTTCCGCATAATTTGTTTCCCGCTTCCATTACCGGTTTACCCGGCCATCCTGTTGAAAATGTTACGCTCGAAAATATCTCAATTACCTATGGTGGCGGCGCCGATAAAAAAGTAGCATATGTGGGGCTCGACTCCCTGCAAAATATACCCGAACAAGCGCCTGATTACCCTGAATTCTCCATGTTTGGCGAGCTGCCCTGCTGGGGATTGTATGTACGGCATGCCAGCGGTATAACATTGAAAAATATAAAGCTGGCCTATAAGAAAGCCGATTTCAGGCCTGCCGCTGTTTTTGATGACGTACAACAATTACAGGTGCAGTCCCTGCTGGTCCCTTCAGCCCAGTCGGCCCCGGTGATCGTATTGAAAGATGTACCATCGCCCGCACTCTCTTCCATGAAACTCCCGTTCGATAACAGTAAAGCCGTAAAAGTGTTGAAATGACCCTGTAAACCAATGAACAGCAAATAGATAGACTTGCTCATCCATTAAATTTGGTAGTCTACCCCTCATGCAGGAAATTGCAGCCCTGTTTATCGGGCAGCGCAGCTGTTCCGGAAGGGGGAACTCACCTTTACTACCATTGTATCTAGTTAACTAAAATCATTATGAGCATTCTTTCAAAATTTTCATTGGCAGGCAAAACCGCACTGGTTACTGGTTGCAAAAGAGGCATTGGTCAATCAATTGCTGTTGCACTGGCCGAAGCAGGCGCCAACATCATTGGCGTATCGGCCACGCTGGAATTAACAGGCAGCAAAGTACAGCAGGAAGTGGAAGCTACCGGCCGTTCTTTTAAAGCCTACCAGGCCGATTTTAACGATCGCAAAGCTATTTACTCCTTTATCGACAAAGTAAAAGGTGAATGCGCGCCGGTTGATATTTTATTCTGTAACGCGGGAACCATCATGCGTAAACCCGCCGCCGAACATCCTGATGAATACTGGGACGAAGTGATCAATGTGAACCTGAACGCCCAGTTCATATTAGCCCGCGAATTCGGGAAGGATATGATACAGCGGGAAAGCGGTAAGATCATTTTCACCGCCTCCTTATTGAGCTTCCAGGGTGGTATTACCGTTCCGGGTTATGCAGCCAGCAAAGGCGCTATTGCCCGTTTAACGATGGCCCTGTCGAACGAATGGGCATCCAAAGGCGTGCAGGTGAATGCCATTGCACCCGGTTATATTTCTACCGACAATACTGAAGCATTGCGCAATGATCCCGATCGTGCCAAATCGATCCTGTCGCGTATCCCAGCCGGCCGCTGGGGCGAAGGCGAAGACATGAAAGGCGCTGCCGTATACCTCGCTTCTCCTGCCTCTGATTATGTTACCGGAACTATTATCACTGTTGATGGCGGCTGGATGGGAAGATAGCAGAATGTGCTAATTGAATGTAATAATGTGATAATGGAAGGCAGTAGGCAATGTCGTTAGGAGTTAACTTAGAACTAAGAACTAAAAAACTAAGAAACTAAAAAAATGGATAACCGATTAGCTATAAGCCCCAATGAAGCAAAGCAAATGGATACGGCTGCTTTGCGGAAGGCTTTTTTAATAGATAAAATATTTGAAGCAGACCAGGCGCTTTTTACCCTGTCGCATTACGACCGCTATATTGCCGGCGGCATTATGCCGGTAACAAAAGCAGTGGCGCTGCCCAACCCCGAAAAGCTGAAAGCGCAATACTTCCTCGAAAGAAGGGAAATGGGCATCATCAACGTGGGTGGTAAGGGCACCATCACTGCCGACGGACAAACCTATGAGCTGGATTATAAAGAAGCATTATATATTGGCAAGGGAACACAGCAGGTGCAATTTGCTTCGGCCGATAGCAGCAAGCCCGCCAAATTCTACATCAATGCAGCGCCCGCGCATCATACCTACCCAACAAAAAAGATCGCCCGCGCCAATGCCGAAGTGGTAGAGCTGGGCAGCCCGGCCACAGCCAATCACCGCGTCATCAACAAACTGATCGTTGCCAGCGTGCTGGAAGTTTGCCAGTTGCAAATGGGTATGACGGAACTGAAAAGCGGCAGCGTATGGAACACCATGCCTGCGCACACCCATGACCGCCGCATGGAAGTATATTTTTACTTTGAGGTACCGGAAAATCAAAGCGTTTGTCATTTCATGGGTGAGCCGCAGGAAACCCGCCATATCTGGATGCAGAATGAACAGGCGGTGATATCACCCAACTGGAGCATTCACTCCGGCGCCGGCACCTCTAACTATACCTTCATTTGGGGTATGGCTGGTGAAAACCTCGATTATGGTGATATGGACCATTGTACCATCAATGCACTGAGATAAGATGCAGGAAGTAAGAGGTAAGAAGTAAGAAGAGTTTGAGTGCCCAGCCTCGCTATTTGTTTTGAATCTCAAATATCGGGAACTTCTTACATCCTACTTCTTACCTCATACCTCCTAAAATGAACCACGGCTTTTCTGTAAACAGGGAAGTCGTTTTTTTTTGCCAACCTGCAACCCAATATGCTGCCCTGCACTTAAAACTGAAAAACTCTGCACTTAAAATTATTTTACCTGCTCGTAGTGAACCATTTAGAAAAATATTTTTTAAATGTGGCGAATACATTTTAAATTTATGAGGAACGATTGACTGCCAATAATGATCAAAACTGCTTGTAATACCGACAACATATGTTGGGAGCGTCTGCTGCAAGGCGACAAGGAAGCCCTGTACGAGCTCTATACCCGATACTATCATACCTTACTATTTATTGGTCTCAGGCAAATTCACGACAGCGATCTCGTGAAGGATGTAATTCAACAGCAATTCCTGTATTTGTGGGAAAAGCGCCACACGTTGATGGAAGCCAAAAATGTACGCAGTTATATCATTATATCTTTTTTACGCCGCTTAACAAGCGATTGGTTGAAAGCCCGCCGCACGGTTAACCTCGAAGTGGCGTATAGTAAAAAAGAAGAAGAGGGGTTTGAAACCTCCTGGGAAGAAACCCTGATCGGGAGGGACGATAACGAAGCGATCAGCAAAAACCTGATGACCGTCATCAATGCACTGCCTGCGCGCCAGCGCGAACTCATTCTGCTTAAATATTACGAAGGTTTAAGCTATGACGATATCACGCAAAGAACAGGGCTCACGCATCGTACGGTGTATAACAAAATTCATGAAGCGCTCTATAAAATAAAACAGGGGCTGGTACAGCCGGCTGTCGTATCTGGCATTCAATCACTTATTCTCCTCATTATAGCCTCCTCATTTCTTTTCTGAAAAATATTTTTAAAAAGAAGGGTAAAAACGATGGTCCGGGTACTCTGCTTATAAAAGCGCGGACATGCAACATAAGTACCGGACAGTTGAAGACCTGTTAAAGGATGAATCTTTCATTAATTATTGTCTCCGGAAAAATGAACAGGACGTTCATTTCTGGGAGCAGTATGTGGTGGAACATCCCGACAGGAAAGGGCTGGTAGAAGAAGCGGTGCAGGAGTACCGGTTGTTGTTTTCTGCCCTGGCCCATGCTGATCTGGAAGACCAGCTGAATAACCTTAAGAAGAAGATGGCGAACGGCGAAGATGCACCGGTCGTTGAATTAAAGCGGGCTGCCCCGTCGCATACATCCTTTTACCGGCGTTTCAGCTACGTTGCCGTAGCCGCACTGGCAGTGATGATCATAGGAGGGTACCTGTATCGCATGGTACAACGTATACCATCCCAAATCAGTGTCATTCAGTATGCATGCAAACCCGGTGAGCGCAAAAGTTTTCAAATGCCCGATGGCACGCAGGTGATCCTCAATGCCGGCAGTGAAATATCCCTGAATGAGCATTATGCCAAAAACACCCGTGAAGTATACCTGAAAGGCGAAGCTTTTTTTGAAGTGCAGCACAATGCAGCGGTTCCATTTATTGTACATACTTCCAGCATGGATGTAAAAGCGGTGGGCACGGCCTTTAATGTAAAATCATATAATAACGAAAACAGGACCGAAGCCGTACTCATACGCGGCCTGGTTGAAGTAACGCTGAAAAAAGACAATAACCGCAAATTGTACCTGCATCCCGATGAAAAAGTATTATGGACCGAAGCCCGGGCCAACGAAGCAACACCCGCATCAACCATAAAGACCAACCCCGAACAGGGCGTTATAAAACCTGTCAAAAAACTAGATAATGGCAACGTAAAGGAACTGGCCTGGGTACAGAATAACCTGGCCTTTGAAGACGAAGCGTTTGAAGAAATAGCGTATCAGCTTAACCGTTGGTATAATGTAGATATTCAATTTGAAACAAGCGACGTAAAACAATATCATTTTACCGCCACCTTTAAAAAGGAAAAAATTGAACAGGTGCTGGAGATCCTGAAAGCCTCAAAAAAGTTCAATTACCGGTTTGAAGGAGCACAGCACATCGTCATATATAAGTAACCACCCGCAAGCAAGGACCGTATGTAAAATAAATAAATAGGGGAATGCGGCAACATTCCCCTGCTTAAAGCCGAAACAGGTTAACGTGATTGGTTTGCCCTGTTTCCATTATTCATCTTTAAACTTTCTAAAGGTATGAAAAAATTCATTCCGCCAGAGGCGGAGCCATTTCTTTACACGGCATATGCCAAAGCTGTAAGGATTATGAAACTAACGACTGCTTTACTAATCATTGGTTGCCTGCATGTATCAGCGAAAGGACTTTCACAGGAAGAGAAAGTTACCCTGTCGTTGAAAAACGCATCCATCCCGCAATTGTTTAAAAGTATTGAAAAGCTCACCGATTACCGGTTTGCTTACAGCAACGATATTTTGCCGCACGACTTCTTTGTAACCATTACCGTAAAGGAAACACCTGTTTCTTCGGTATTGAAGACGGCCCTGTCTGAAACAGGTTTGAACTTTAACCTGGTCGATAATGAGGTGATCATTATCTCAAAAGACATCAATGGAAAGCTCAATGCCGTCGTAAGCGGCCTCGTCACCAATGAAGGAGGCGCGCCACTGGCGGGCGTATCGGTCTATGTGAAAGGATCGAGCCAGGTAGGCACCGTCACCAATGAAAAAGGGTTTTTTAAACTGGAAGTGCCGCAGGATGCAAACACGCTGGTGTTCTCCTCGGTTGACATGCAAACCACCGAAGTGGGCATTGCCGGCCGGGCAGAGATCAACGTAGTGATGAAAAAAAATATTATCGAACAGGAAGAAGTGGTGATCATTGGTTACGGCACACAAAAGAAGAAAGATCTTACCGGTTCTATCAGCAGCGTTGACCCCAAGGTGCTGAATAAGGTAGCAACCAACGATGTGGTGAAAGCCCTGCAGGGGCAGGTGGCCGGGGTAAGTGTTACCAGTGGCGGACAACCAGGCGCCGCGCCGGCGATCAGGATCCGCGGGGTAAATAATTTCTCCAATAACGCTCCGCTATTCATTATTGACGGGGTGCAGGCGCCGGTGAATGACCTGGTGATCGCCGATGTAGAATCGATACAGGTGTTGAAAGATGGATCGGCCGCCGCAATTTATGGATCACGCGCTGCCAACGGGGTCATCATCATTACCACCAAACGTGGCAAAACGGGCAAATTCAAACTGGATTATAATGGCTATTACGGTGTTCAGAATATTGTAAAAAGATACGACGTGGCCAATGCCCAGCAGTATCAGCTACTGGTGAATGAAGCCAGCGCCAATGCCGAACCGGCCCAACTGGTAAAACCGGCCAACGATCCTACCTCGGCATTATATGTAAAGAATGTAAATACCGATTGGCAGGCCGAAGCTTTCAAGACCGGTAAAATACAGGAGCATACTGTTGGTATTTCGGGCGGAAGCGAAAACGCCAAATACTATGTATCGATGAACTATTTCGATCATCTGGGAACGGTAGCGGGGAAGGGCCCTTCCTACAAACGCTATTCATTCCGTGTAAATACCGATTTCAAACAGGGCCGTTTCAAATTTGGCGAATCATTCAGCTATGCCAAAATTGATCAGCGGTTTATGACCTTCCTGCATACCGGTAATATTCTGGGATACATAGTGAACGCCATTCCCACCTTGCCGGTGTTTGATTCAAGCACCAGAGACGGGTACAGCAGCGCCAGCCAAACCATCCATGGTTCATATACCGCCAATGCCATTGGCTTCAATAACGTACTTGATAGCAGAACAGAACGCTTCCGGTTTATCGGGAATGCCTATGGTGAACTGGAAATTGCCAAATGGTTGAAATATAAATTAAGCCTCGGTTATGAAAGAACCGACTGGCGCGATTTCTATTTTGAACCCATCCATGACCTGGGCTGGTTTTATGTGAACAACATTGCCAAAATGAACGACTGGCGTGGTTCGGGCAATACGAGCACCATTGAAAATACCCTCACATTCGATAAAGTAATTGGCCGGCATAGCCTGAATGTGTTGGTGGGGCAGTCGGTACTCGAAGGCAATATGTCGCGCACCTTTGCGCATGCAGAAGGGTTCACCCAACCTTATTTCCCCATTTTAAGCAATGGTACATCGGGTATTACTGCAACCGGTGATGAGAACAGGAACCGGCTTTCTTCTTATTTCGGCCGGGTGAATTATATCTACAACGACAAATATTTATTTACGGCCACCATCCGCCGCGATGGTTCCTCGCGGTTTGCTCCCCAATACCGCTGGGGTAATTTCCCTTCTGTAGCAGTAGCCTGGAAATTGCATAATGAACAATTCCTGCAAACAGTTCTTCCCTCTTTTGTGAACCAGATAAAACTGCGCGCTTCCTATGGCGAACTGGGTAACCAGGAAATAACCAATTATGGCTACCAGGCATATATTAACTCGTATGCCCACGCGGTGTTTGGCAATCAACTGGCATTGGGCGCCACGCAAACGCAATTTGCGACGCCTGATATAAGATGGGAAACCAACATCAGCCGCAACATCGGCCTCGATCTGCAGTTGTTCAAAAAGCTCAACCTCTCTGCCGAATACTTCCACAACACCGGAAAAGACATTCTGCTTGTGGTGCAAATACCTGGTTCAACCGGTGTATATCCCTGGGAATCGCCCCTCATGAACGGCGCTTCTATCCAGAACTCCGGTTTTGAATTTCAACTGGGATATAACGATAAAAAAGGCAGCTTCACCTATAACATCAATGCCAACGTTTCAACGCTTAAAAATAAAGTGTTATCGCTGGGTTATGGCAACAACCCCATTTATGGTTATGGTAATTTAACCAAAACAGAAGTGGGCCGCGAAGTAGGGGAGTTGTATGGCTGGCAGATCGACGGTATTTTTCAGTCACAGGCCGAAATTGATGCCCTGAACGCCAAATCACCGATCAACAGGTACCAGGAAGTACTGACCCGTCCCGGCGATTACCGGTTTAAAGACATCAATGGACGTGATAAAGATGGCAAATTAACAGGTGCGCCTGATGGTAAGATCGATGATGATGACCGCACGTACCTTGGCAGCGCTATTCCCAAATTATATTATGGTTTCAATGCGGCGGTATCGTATAAACAATTCGACCTGTCGGTGGTTGCCTCAGGCGTATCGGGCAATAAAATATACAACGCCATTCGTGCCGGTATTGAGAACGGCGCCGGTTGGGATAATTATGCCACCAAATTGCTCGACCGCTGGACGCCCACCCATACCAATACCGATGTGCCCCGGGTAGTGATGTTCGATCCCAATAAGAACGGCCGCGCTTCGGCCCGCTGGATCGAGAATGGCAGCTTCTTACGCATCACCACACTGCAGGTGGGGTATACCTTACCGCAACAGCTGTTGCAAAGGGCGCACCTTGCCAATGCAAGGCTGTACATCACCGCACAAAACCTGGTGACCTTTACAAAATACACGGGTTTCGATCCTGATTTTGCCAACAACAATGGCCTGTTCGACCGGGCCATTGATAATGGGTCGTACCCCAACCGGGCATTTACAGCCAATGAAGCAGGCGGATTGCCCAATCCCCGCTCGTTCCTGTTTGGTGTGCAGCTTGGATTATAGAACAACAAAACTGAATTGCAATGAACATTAAGAAAATATTATTGACCACCGCAGTAGCTGTATCAAGCATGTCGTGTGGTAAAAAATACCTGGAGCTGGCCAATCCCAACCAGCAGACAACCGCCACGTTCTGGAAGAACGACAACGATGCGTTGATGGCGGTGAACGCCATTTATCAGTCGTTATACTACGATGGCACTTTTTTACGCTTTGCCCAATGTGCGCTCGATTTCAGGGGCGACGATATGATGAGCCCCAGCCCCTGGGATGTGTTGTCGAACACCGGCTCCTTTAAGCTGTTCAACAATATGATCATGCAGCAATGGTTATGGATCGCTTTTTATGGCGGTGTTACCCGGTCGAATTTTGTGCTGGATAATTTACACAAGGTGCCGTTCAAAGATCAGAACCTGGCCAACCGCCTGAAAGGCGAGGCGCTGTTCCTGCGCGGGTTGAATTATTATTACCTCGTTACCTTCTTCAATAATATTCCGCTGGTGACAAAGTTCTATGATAATTCCTCGGAGTATTTCCCATCACAGGCTGCCACCCAGGATGTGTGGAACCAGATATACCAGGATTTTGATGAAGCCTCAAAACTGTTACCGGTTTCTTACAGCGGTGCCGATCTGGGAAGGGCCACCAAAGGCGCAGCCCTGGCGTTCCTTGGAAAAAGCTATCTGTTCAACCAGAAATATGACCTGGCTTCGGCTAAGTTCAAAGAAGTGATGAACCTGGGCGGTTACGATCTTATGGCAAATTATGGCGATAACTTCACCGAAGCCCAGGAAAACAACAAGGAATCCATCTTTGAGATCCAGTTCAGCCGTGAGGTAGGTGGCATTACCCTGGGTTGGGTAAGCTCGCCTGCCGCCGACTGGAGCAAAACAACTGCCCGCGCCATCACCTTTGCGCCGGCGCCATTTGGCTGGGGCGATGCGGCGCCTACCCAATGGATCGTTGATGAGTATAAAAAAGAAAAAACAAAAACAGGGGAAGATGATCCCCGCCTGCGCGCCAGTATCTATTACAATTATCCCGGTTGTAAATTATACGGACAATCCTTTCAAACCGTATACGCCGCCGATCTGAATAAGATCGGGGTAAAAAAATACGGCAATGGCGATGGTTCCGTTCCTGATGAAAAAGACTGGCGTTCCGGCATCAATGAACGGTTGATGCGCTATTCAGATGTATTGCTGATGTACGCCGAATGCCAGAATGAGCTCGATAACAGGGCCGAATGCGCCAAATATATTCAACGCGTGCGCAACCGGGCAAACCTGCCCGACCGCGAAGCGGAGTTTGCCGCTTTATCAAAAGAGAATATGCGCGAGCGCATCTCCCATGAGCGCGCATTGGAATTTGCCCTCGAAGGGCACCGGTTCGATGACATTCGACGCTGGGGCTGGTTACAGAACCCCACTAAACTGGCCGAACTCAAAACCCATGACCCCGAGTTCAACAGTTATGTAGCCGGCCGGGAGTTTTTCTCCATTCCCCAGGCTGAAATAGATGTGAACAAGAACCTGAAACAGAATTCAGGGTATTGAGTGTCACAAAATCCCGCTTCGGCGGGATTTGTTCATTCCCCAATAAATAATTATAATTGTGCCAATGACATTTACGTGGCACAACCTGATTGTCATTAATCCGATTGGTTCCATGCATATTTTCACACCCAACATACGATTGCTGATGGCCGTGCTGCTCATGGTGGCTGCCGGCTGCTCAAAAAAGTCAGCTACCGGCCCGGTTGACCCGGTTACGCCACCGGCTACCGATACCTTCGATGTAAATACCATTGCAGATACCTACGCCTCCATAGCACCCTTTACTTACTATGCCCAATGGGGTTCGTACAATGTGCACGACCCTTCTATTGTAAAAGCCGGTGATTATTATTTCTGTTACAGTACCGATGCCGCCTATGGCACGTCGGTTAGGCCCGGTATTCAGATAAGAAAATCAAAGGACCTGGTGCAATGGCAATTCGTAGGCTGGGCATTCAATGGCCTGCCGGCCATGGGCGCCAATTATATTACACAAGCCGGCGGCACTCCCTTTCAGTCGTTATGGGCGCCCTACATCATGAAAGTGAATAACCAGTACCGGTTGTATTATTCGCTGTCCTGTTCCACCCTTCGCCTGAGTGCCATTGGGCTGGCAACTGCATCGGCGCCGGAAGGCCCGTGGACCGAGCAGGGACTGGTGGTAACCTCGCGCAATGATTTTCCGGTTGTGCAAACCAATGCCATTGACCCAACGGTAGTGGTTACCCCAAATGGCGAGCACTGGTTGTATTACGGATCGGCATTTGACGGCATTTATGTATTGAAGCTGAATGCCACCACCGGTTTGGCCGCCACCAGCGGCGATAAAGGAAAACGCATTGCCCAGCGCGGATTTACCAATGGCACCGTCAATGGAAATATTGAAGGGCCCGAGATCATTTACAACAGCGCACAGAGCCGGTATTACCTGTTTATGGCCTATGACTGGCTCGAAACAAAATACAACGTACGGGTAGGGCGGTCTGCCTCACCGCAGGGCCCCTTCCTCGATTTCAATGGAAAGGACCTGAACCTCGAAGAAGACAATATCCCTATGATCATAGCGCCCTACCAGTTCCAGGGACATGGCGGCTGGCAGGGCACTGCGCATTGCGCCGTCTTTGACGATGGCAGCGGGCAGTATTATATGGCGCACCAGGGCAGGCCTTCGGTTGATAAATATTTTATGGACCTTCATGTGCGTAAGATCTTCTGGACAGCCGATGGCTGGCCAGTGGTATCGCCCGAGCGGTATGCCAAAACAACTCAAACCACTGTTGCGCAAAGCGAGCTAAGCGGCGACTGGGAACAGATCGTGCTGGGCTATAAAGTGGTGCCGGGTTACGCTGCCGAACAAACCGATGCCAATTTGCAGGTGGCCACCACCATTACTTTGAATGCAGATGGAACAATCAACGGCAGCGCCGCCAATAGCTGGACATACGCCGCACCCTGGCTGGAGTTAAAATGGAACAACGGGGCATTCACCGACAAAGTGTATGTTTCCCGCGAACGTGACTGGGAGAATAAGAAAAGTACTACATTGGTGTTTACAGGTTTGAATAATGCGGGCACCGCGGTTTGGGGCAAGAAGAAGTAACTTAAAACTAAGAATCAAATAGAATGAAACAACGATTTGCGCTTTTGTTATTTGTGATGGCGATGTTGAACATGCCAGCATTTTCGCAGCAAAACCACACGCTGCTGGTGAAAGCCGCACAACCAACAGTGGCCATTCAGCCTACCATGTGGGGTATTTTCTTTGAAGATATCAACCTGGGGGCAGATGGCGGTATTTATGCCGAGCTGGTGAAGAACCGCTCGTTTGAATTCTTCAAACCCATGATGGGCTGGGCTGTGAACCGGAAAAAGTTTGTAGAAGGCGAAATGCTGGTGATCAACCGGGGAAATGAAGATACCCGCAATCCCCGGTTCCTGCGCGTTACCATGAACAATGCAGCAAAAGGCGATCTGGGCCTTACCAATGAAGGGTTCCGTGGCATGGGCATCAAAAAAGGGTTACGGTATGATTTCTCCATCATGTACCGCCAACCCGACGCACATACGAAATTGCATCTTGAATTAATAGATACAACAAAACAGGTTGTTGGCGATACCGTGCTGTCGCTCACCGAAGCTGGCGACAGCTGGCACAAGGCGGCCGTTAGCTTTCACGCAAGGGAAACCGTATTGAAAGGTAAATTGAATATCTGGTTCGAAGGAAATGGAACGGTTGATGTGGATATGATCTCCCTGTTTCCCGGCGATACCTGGAAGAACCGCCCCGGGGGTATGCGCGCCGATATGGTACAATGGCTGGCCGAGATGAAACCCGGGTTCATTCGTTTTCCCGGTGGTTGTATTGTAGAAGGATTCGACCTTACGAACCGCTATCGCTGGAAGAATACCGTTGGTCCCATTGAAGAAAGACAATTGATGATAAACCGGTGGAATATTGAATTTCCTTACCGCAATGCGCCCGATTATTTCCAAACCTTTGGTCTTGGTTTTTTTGAATACTTCCAACTCGCTGAAGATATTGGGGCCGAAGCGCTGCCTATCCTGAACTGCGGCATGGCCTGCCAGTTCAATTCAGCCGAAGTGGTGCCTATGCAGGCGATTGATCCATATGTACAGGATGCGCTCGATCTCATTGAATTTGCCAATGGCGACGTAAGCACCAAATGGGGCAAGGTGCGGGCCAATATGGGCCATCCCGCTCCATTTAACCTGAAGATGATGGGTGTAGGCAATGAGAACTGGGGCCCGCAATACATTGAGCGGTTGAAAGTTTTTCAGGCAGCCATCAAGGCAAAATATCCCAACTTCAAACTCATCTGCAGTTCCGGCACTGATCCCAATGGCGACCGGTTCGATTACCTGAATGGCGAACTCCGCAAGCTGAATGCAGATTTTATAGATGAGCATTATTACCGCAGCCCGCAGTGGTTCCTGCAGAATGCCCGCCGGTACGACAATTATCCGCGCACCGGTTCAAAAGTGTTCGGTGGCGAATATGCCTCGCATGTTGATAAAACGGTTGGCATTACCCGCAACACCTGGCTGGCGGCTTTGTCAGAAGCTGCGTTTATGACCAGCCTCGAACGCAATGCCGATGTAGTGCAAATGGCTTCGTATGCACCGCTGTTTGCGCATGCCGAGGGTTGGCAATGGGCGCCCGACCTCATTTGGGTGAACAACCTGCAATCGTACGGAACACCCGATTACTATGTACAAAAATTATTCTCCCTCAACAAAGGTTCCAAAGTAGTACCCATTACATTGAACAATGATGTAGTAGCCGGGCAGGACAGCCTCTATGCTTCGGCCTGTATCGATGCTGCTACCAATGAACTGATCATTAAATTGGTAAACGCGTCTGACAAACCGCAGAACAATACGTTGCTATTCGACGGTGTAAAAAAGCTCGCCGCCAAAGGCAAACTGACTGTAATGCAGGCAGCGCTTACTGATGTGAATTCATTCGACAGTCCAACCAACGTAGTACCTGTTGAATCAACAATTGCCGTAAAAGGAAAAAAGATAGAACTCAATACAACTCCCTATTCATTCAGTGTACTGCGGGTAAAGTTGGAATGACGAGCTATTAATCATTCTAAAACTTGCCATTTATGAAAAAGGAAATACCTTATCTCTTTTTGCTGGGAATATTACTATTCACACAACCCCGGCATGCATTTGCATTGGGTGGTTCGTACCAGTCGCATGATCCGTCGACGCTGATAAAAGATGGAAGCAAATACTGGATGTTCACCACCGGCAACGGCATTTATGCAGCGTATTCAACCAATTTATATTACTGGACATCCGGCCCCAAAACCGTATTTCCCATTGGAACCTGGCCATCGTGGATCAATACTGCGGTGCCGGGGTTCAGTGGTACGTTCTGGGCGCCGGATTGTATTTACATGAACGGGAAATATTACCTGTATTATTCCTGTTCAACATTCGGTTCTTCCGTATCAGCCATTGGCGTGGCCACCTCGCCTACGCTTGACCAGAGTTCAAGCTCCTATGTATGGACCGATCAGGGCAAGGTGGTTTCCTCTTCTGCTTCGGGTGATATCAATGCCATTGACCCGGCGGTGTTCAAAAACTCAGATGGTAAATTATACCTCACCTATGGTTCGTGGCATGGCGGTATTGGCATTATAGAACTGGATGCTTCAACCGGCAAGGTAAAAAGCGGCGCTACTGTTACCCGCATTGCAGGCGGCAATGGGGCCGACTGGGAAGCGCCGTATATTGTAAAGGACGGTAGTTATTATTACCTGTTTGCCAACCGGGGAAACTGTTGTAATGGCACCAGCAGCACCTATTACATTGTAATGGGCCGCTCAACCAGCATTACAGGACCATATGTTGACAAGAACGGTACCGATATGAAGAGTGGAGGCGGAACGGTGGCCTTAAGCACTTCGGGAAAATACATTGGGCCCGGTCATGTAGGCCTGCTGCGCGAGAATGGATCCAACTTTGTTTCGATGCATTACTATGATGGCAACGATAATGGAAATGCAAAGCTCGATATTGCGAATATGGGTTTCAGTGGGGGCTGGCCATTTATTACCCGCGACTGGATCGCTTCGGGACAATACCGTATCACCAACAAGAACAGCGGCCTGGTATGGGACGCCTGGGGTTGTACCGGCGCTTCGGGGCAGGGGATAGCACAAGGCACCTGGGCCAGCTTAACCTGTCAGAAATGGAATTTTACACCTGTTGGTGATGGTTGCTACCAGCTCACCAATGCCCTGGGCGGGCTTTCGGCCGATGTAATCAATTGCGGAACCGCGGCAGGTACGTTGCTGCAATTGTATGCCTGGTTGAATAACAACTGTCAGAAATACAAAGTGGAAAGGCTGGGCGATGGCTCGCATATTGTTACGCCATTATCCGGTTCCCGCATCGTAAGTGTGGCGGGGTCTTCCACTACGGCCGGCACGCGATTGTCGTTACAGGATTATTCAGATTGCAATTGTCAGAAATGGCTGATCGCTACGCCAACAGCCCGGGAGGCAGTGAATCCGCCCGAGGCGGTATTGACCGGGCAATTGCAGGGTATTTATCCCAACCCGGTGTATAAAGGAGCGTTGCTGACCGTTAGCATTGGTCCACCCGGAAAATATATTACGACCAATATTTTCTCGAACGATGGTAAACTGGTGTATACTAACCGGCAATTGTCTTCAACCGTTATACAGGTGCCGGCGCCGAAAGGGGCGGGCGTGTATCATTTGCGGGTGATGAGCGAGGAGGGCGTGATTTCTAAAAAGTTGATAGTTGAGTAATTAATTGTAGCTAAAGTGGTCATAGGTTATGAAGTAAGAAGTAGGAAGTACGAAATTCGCGAACTTCTTACTTCTTACCTCCTACTTCCTACTTCAAATAAAAGACGGGTACGGATTAAAGAAACTGACTGAAACAGCGTTTATAAAGAAAAGCCATAAGTTATAACTTATTGCTCCCTGTTATTTCCATTTAAACGGCAGGTACCAGTTGTTCTGGTTCATTAATTTGGCTTTGATGCTGCTCGCCAAACCGGCGTTGCCTGCTTTTTCAAATTTAGCCGCTACGCGGGTTGCCAGAAAACCGGCATCATTTCTTCTGATGGCCACCCGCATCAGGTCTTGCCAGCGGGTGCCTTCATAGGCCAGCTCCAGCGCGCTTTCGGTGATGATCCTGTCTTCAATGGTCAACACACTGTCGGCGCCTGACGGAATGGGGGCAGATGTAAGATGCGCTCTTCCGCGCACACCCACATTGCGGTGCCAGGGCGCCCGGTAGCTGGGATAATCGCCCATACGGGCATCAAAATTATACGGGTATATATCAAAGGTTTGCTGGGTATTGGTAACATCACGGCTGGTGCCGGCGCCGGGGTTACTGTCGAAATTGTAGGCAATACCATTGTGCACTAAAGCATACGCAATGCGGCTGCGGCCATCGCGGTTGGCTGCTTCTGAATAACGCAGGTGCAATTGCGCTGCCCGGTATAAGAACCATTTGCCTGGTTTCTCCAGTACGCTAACGGGTACATAGGTATCTTCTGTAAGATAGTTATACAGGTATTTCGTGATCACCGGTTGCGAACCCAGCGTTTTGTAAGTGAGCCTGCCCCGGGCATCGTAAGGGAAATTATTTTCCGATTGCACCTGGCTGTTCCAGAAGTCTATGGCTGCCTGACTGGGTTTTAACTGGTAACGGCCACCCCGGTTCGAGAACAGGTCGATAAATGGATTCTCGGGTTTAAAGCCTTTGTCGAAATACAACATCCAGATCCATTCCTGGTTATACAGATCATCCTGGCCGCGGGCAAAAATTGAACGCCAGCCACTGGTGTTTACATCAACCAGTCTTCTTTCATCATATTGATTGATACGCGCATCGCCCCAATAGTTAATGGCGATATCAACATTCTTTGTTACATCAGAAAAACGTACCCGGTAGTTGTCGACATTGGTGCCGTAGGTTTCCATTACATCCTTATAATTTTCGGCAGCCTTTCTTGAATCAGCAGTTGAACCGGTAAAAGCCGAACGCCACAGGTACAGATCGCCGAGCAGGCATTTCTTGTTGATAAAGAATTTTGCCGTGTTATAGCCATCCACGTTGGTGATAAGACTGGCGCCTGTGGGGTATAATTCTTTATAAGGGATCCTTTCGGTTGAATTAACCAGTGAGTCAATGAGTGTTTTAAGATCGAGCCGCGGATATTTGGCTTCATTTTTTACATCGTTCACCGTTTCAAACGGCTCGGTTATATAGGGAATTTTACCAAACTGGATGCCGGCCTGCAAATACACCCAGGCGCGCAGGGCAGCCACATCTGAATAACGCTGGCGGTATTCATCTTCCTTGAACTTTTTGCCATCTCGCATGATATCAAAATTCTTCAGGATATCATTGCAATTCAAAATGACCTCATAAAATGGCCGGGGATCGGCATACGGATTATCTTCCGTTACGGTATGTTCATTAACCTGTTTCAGGTCTTCATCGGCATTCAGCGTGGCGTCCATAAGGTCGGCCCGCAATTCATTCAATACAACGTATTGTTTAGCCAGTTGCAGGAACTTGCCATATAAACCAAGCACGGCCGCATCGGCATCATATACGTTCTGGTATACCTCCTCTTTATCGAGCGCTTGTTCGGGCTGCACATCAAAGAGTTTTTTACAACCACTGAACAGGGTTGTAAAGAACAGGAGGGTTAAAAGGGAAACTATTTTTTTTATGGCTGACATAATCATATTATTACTCCGTTACAATTAAATTTTATAAACCAATCCGCACGCCTGTTTGTACCGATCTGAATTGCGGTTCCAGGCCAATATCAACGCCCTGGCCCAGCACGCCTTCGGTGGCACTGAACTCAGGATCATAACCCAGGTATTTTGTAAAGGTCACCAGGTTGTTGCCCGATGCATATACTGTAATATACTTCAGGAATGCAGGTCTTATTGGCACATTGTAGCTGATCGATATTGTTCTCAAACGCAGGTAAGAACCATCTTCGATCCAGCGGTCACTGAAGCGGCTGTTGCCCATGGGATCGCCATAAACGGCTTTAGGGATGTTGGTGACCTGTCCCTGTGTACGCCAGCGGTTGGCCATAACAGGTAACTGGTTATCGTAGCTGGAACCAGCTTCCAGTTGCGCGCGCATGTAATTGTATACATCATTGCCCACGCTGAAAGTGAACAGCGCATCAAATGAAAAACGCCGCCAGGTAAGGCTGCTGCTGAACATACCGGTAAAATCGGGATTGGGATTGCCGATCACCTGCATATCCCCTTTGTCGATGCGCTTATTGCCGTCCACATCTTCAAAGATCATATCGCCGCCTTTAAAGGAAGCCATGGGGCCGGCAGGTGTTTGGGTTTGAAAACCGTCGGCGGCAGCGGCTGCATCAATGCTATACACGCCGTGTGTTTTGTAACCATAGAACAGATTGGCTGCCTTGCCTGTTTCGCTGAGGATATAACCATCGGCAAATTGCGTAATGATGCGGTCATCGGGCAGTTTGGTGATCCTGTTCTTATAAGCGGCAATACCGGCGCTCACATCCCATTTCAACAGGGGACGGTTGATGATGCGGCCGCTTATATTCAGTTCAATACCTTCGGTCTTCATGCCGCCGCTGTTAGAAGTGATGTAGTCAAAGCCGGTGGCCGTAGGCGCTTTTTCGATCACCACCATCTTGTCGGTGCGGTTCTGATAAACATCTGCACTGAGGCGTAAGCGGTCGTGCATGAGGCCGAGATCAAATCCCAGGCTGGCTTTTTTGTTCACTTCCCATTGTAACTGCGGATTGGCGATACTGCCGCGAACCAGTCCTTCCATACCCAGCAGGTTCTGCGATACATAATACTGACGGGCTGTATAGTTGCCAATATCGTCGTTACCGGTAAAGCCATAACCGGCGCGCAGTTTCAGCATACTGATGAACGGAACTTTGTTCATGAATGCTTCTGATGTTACCAGCCAGGCTGCGTGTAAGGAAGGTAACAGGGAAAATTTATTGCCGTTAACGGTCAATGCGTTTGGAATGCTTCTGCCAAAGCGCGATGAACCATCAGCCGAAACGGCTGCAGTAAGGAAGAATTTATTGTTGTACCCGTAATTAACATTGAGATAGGTGTTCATCCAGCGGTTCTTGCCAATATCACCGCCTACTTTGCGCAGGCTGGGAACACTATAACCAACATTCACCAGTTCGTCGGTGGCTGAGTTATATCCATAGCCCACATCCTGTTCCTGGCTTTGTTGCTGGTAGCGTACACCGGCCAGCACTTCTACATCATGGATCAGCTTAAATGTATTCTTATAGCGAATGCGGGTATCATTGAACACCCCGAACAGGCGTTTGGTCTGACTGCCCGAGCGGCTGTCGGCAACTGCCGTTTGCAGGGTATCGTTGGTAATGCCCTTACGCGGAATAAAGAAGTTTTCGCGCACTTTATCATGCGTTATTCCGAACAAAGAACTTACGGTTAAAAAGCGGTTGATGGTATAGTTGAAGTTCAACGAACCAAAAAACCGGTAGCTTTTATTTTTGGCCAGCACATTATTCACCAGGGTAACCGGGTTACTTCTTCCCAGCGTGTCAACATCGGCCAGGTTGGGCGACTCTACCCCGTCTTTATCAACATCCTGAATGGGGAAAAAGGGTGCTTTTGCCAGTGCAACAAAAATGGGATTGAGGTTGTTGTTCAAACCCAGGTGCTGCGTATTTTGTTCTCCATAGGAAAACGACAGGTTGCTGTTGGCCGTTAGCCGCTTGCTTAAATTCAGATCGGCATTCAACCGGGTATTATAGCGGGCGAGATCGGTATTTTTAATAACGCCCTGGTTCTTTAAATAACCCATCGATAACGCATATTTGGCAATATTATCACCACCGGTCACCCGCAGATAAATATTTTGTGACAGTCCGTTCTTGAAAATAGCATCCTGCCAGTCGGTATTGTAATGGGTTGCGTAATAATTAGGGTTCGAGGGGTCGTCGGTCATGTAGGGTTTCGCTTTTATTTGCTCATCTGTCATGCCCTGTGATTGTAATATGTCCGAAAGGTAGGGTCTGTACTGCGACGCAGTCATGACCGGGATCTTTTTGGGTGTGAAGTTCACACCGGTGAAAACACCGAGGTCAATGCGGGTGGCCTCATCCTTTGCCTTGGCAGTGGTGATCATGATGACGCCATTGGCGCCCTTGGTGCCGTATAAGGAAGAACCGTCTTTGATGACCGTAATATTATCTATGTCTTTTATATCTATCAGTGACAGGGGATTTGAATAAAAATGGTTGATGATGGAACCGCCAAAATCGGAATTCTCATAGATCATGCCATCCACCACGATCAATGGCCGGTTGGTGGCATACATCGATGACATACCGCGCATGAACAGGGAGCTCCCCATATTTGGTGTACCTGAGCGGCGAACAACGGTTACGCCGCTGGCAATGCCCTGCATATAATTATCGGGTGTTTCCAGGTTGCGGTTCCACGCGCCCTGCGTATTGGTGCTAACAATGGCCGAAGTGATCTCGTTCTTTGGTAAAACGCCTGTAGGGGTTACTGCCGGGTCGTAGTAGGAATCAAAGTTCTCATCAAACAGCTGTACCGATACCGATCTTTTTCCTCTTAAAGGAACATCTTTCGATTGAAAACCCGGGCTCGATACCTGCAGGGTGGTACTATAGGAAGGAACTTTTATCGTAAACTGGCCGTTCTCATCAGAGATGGCGGCGGAAAAATTGGGTACGGAAATATTGATACCCGGTAATGGCTTGCGCGTGGAAGCATCGAGTATGGTACCGGTAGCTTTCAACGCCAGCGAATCGGCCACGGCTGGTTTTTTGATAATGATGATCGTGTCCTGACTGGATGCCGGTTGCGTGGTATCGCTTTTAACGTCCTGGGCTGCCAGTTGACTGCATAGCAGGGTCGCCAGCGCTGTAATGGAAGCCGTTTTGGTAAGTGCTGTAGAGAGTTTCATGAGTTGAATAGGAGAACGCATAAGTTAGTTTTATTGAATAACCGGTTCCAGTCTGATGTAATCGAGGAACAGGGCATTTTGGTTCATATTGCTCGAGCTGGGCGCTATATCTGCGCTCACGAGATACAGATCAAGATAGCCGTTCCCGTAAGTGGAAACGGTGTAATCGCCCAGGTATTCCTCGTTATATACATTGTAAGCCACATTGCGATAGGGGAAAGTGGTATTGGTTGATGTGCCAATGGCCAGCCGCTGGTTCAGGGTATTGTTGAACCGGTTATTATAGGTTGTCCAGTATACCTTATATTTTGTGGTGAACACATTATAGATCCGGTAGCGCACATACCATTTATTTACGCCATGGCTGTAGGCAAACAGGTCGCTAAAGGGTTGGTTGTTATTGGGGTTAATGAGCGTGCGCAGGTATATCGGTGAGGTAGAGCCGTTGCTGGTGCCGGAGTAAGATTCACCCTGCACCACGTAGGGTCTTATACGCTGCCGCAGCTTTACATCCATATCGCCCATTACATATACATAGCCATTGCTGGTATGGTATACTGTTTGAATGGCCGATCTGTTGATCTGGAACCAGGTGCCGAATTTCGATTGAACCGAATCGGGTAACTGATCAGGCGCATAGGAGCCGGGTACCACCATATCCCTGGCAGCGTTCCAGAGCGAAAGCGAGAGTGTTGTGTCTATGCCGCCTGTTTTATAAAAGGTATCCAGTTTGCCCCTTTCTTTAAGCCAGGTGGGGTTGTCGAGTATGAAAACTGTATATTCTTTACTTTCGTTGCTAATGTCATATACCCCATCAATAAAATCGTTGTGGATAACAGTATCGGTTCCTTTCTGATAAATAGGTTCGCCGGTTTGCGGATTAATACCGATCTGTACGGCATTGGTTGTATCTCTCCTTGCTTTTGTAAGCGTAACATTAATATAGGTGGCCATATTGTTATTGAGCCCTTTCAGCGAATCAATATAATTCCAGCAGTTACCAACTGGTGCGGCGGCGCCTGTAATGGTATGCAATACCCCGTTGGCGGCTAACCGGTCGCTGGTGTTGATGGTTGCATCTTCAAATGCGGCCTGTTTAAAAATAGCATACTTCCCATCTAACAGCGGCAGGCGTGAATACGGCGACTGCACCAGGGTGGTATAATAGGAGAGGCGGGCAATATGATGGGCGACAAAGGCTTTCAGTTTGGTGGCATCATTGCCAATGGTGGCGTCTATCGATTGCAGGGCGTCGTTGGTGGGGGCCCATACCGTAAAGGTCTTGTTCAACTGTATGGTATCGGCATAACCTGTTTTTTCGAGGTAGCCGGCAAACTTACTTAAGGAGGCGTCATTGGCGATCTTTTCATACAGGTTCTGCGTAAGATCATTATCGTTTGCTTTATTATGGTCGTCCCATTTACGGGTACAGGATAGCTGTGCAGTACACCATAAACACAGGGCTAATACAACTGATTTCTTTTTCATTGATAACATAACACGTATAGAATTTGATTTACCCGGGCGGTCCGGCCCCCGTCTGAGCCGGGACCGCCTTTGTCAGGTAAAATGAATCAACAGTACTTTAATAAACTACAGAGCCATCTGTAGCGAACTTGGGTTTGTATTGGTCCATGTTCTCAGGAATGAAATGGATCATATCGAGCCAGCATCCCTGGGTTTTGGGCGAAACTTCTGTAGTAACGAATTTTATTTTATGGCGGCCGGTGGTAGTGATCTCTACAGTGCCTACCAGTTTTGAGGCCATGTGATCGGCTGTGCTGGCGCCTACATAATACCGTTTCCATCCTGCTGCCTGCACTTCTGCTTCTGTTAAGTATTTGCCATAGTTATAATCGCCGAACGACCACAGGCGCGGCATCAGTACGCCGTCTATCCAGGTTTGCATGCCAAGGCCGGTAATGCCGCCATTCGCACGCCAGCAAACCCATACTTTGTACCTGCCTTTAATGATGAGCGGGGTGGTTAATTCAACCCAGTTCATGTTGCCGCTGGTTGTTTTCAGGTATTGAAAGTTTAACCGGTCATTCCAGTAAAACAGATCTTTGGCGCCGGGGGTATTACAGTAATACTCTACGGTGCCCGCGTTCCAGGTAATATCTTTAAGATCTCCTACCTGGAATGTTTGTCCTTTACCGCCTTTGCGGAAGATGGAGGTCAGCTTCATGATCTCGGGTTGTTCAGCCACATCCCAATAAACAGGCGTTGGGTTGCGCACTTTTATATACAGGTTATTATTTATGTCGTGTAATACGCCATTGGTGCAGGCAATATCGCTGTATACCCGGTTTACCAGGGCGCTGTCGGTAACCCCATTATCGGTTTCATAATTCAGCAGTACATTCTGTTCCTTTAATGCAACGGTAATTACTTCCTGCGGAACCAGGGTCTCATGGGCTGGTGTCACTACAAGGTCGGCGAGGAATTTCAGGTTGGTTAAAATATGATAACCAACATACATGTTCAGGCTGTCTTTCGGGTCTTTTACATTTACGCCTTTATATTTTGCTTTCAGGTCGTCATAGCTGTAGATCTTGCTATTGGCATATACGGCATCTGATTGCGCCAGTACGGTGTACCAGATGGGCGTGGTATCGTTTTTATAAGCCAGGGTTTTGAGTATGCCATCGTATCCGGTTTCTATCAGTGCTTTGGTAAAAATGCTGTAATTGCTGTTCTCAGATATTACCTGGTACAATGTTTTTTTGCTGGGCACCAGTACGTGATCTATTGTATGTAAGATGCCGTTACCGGTATGAATGTTTGGCTGAACAATGATCGCGCGGCGGTTAACAATATAGCGCGATACGCCGTTCTCATTATTGATGCCGGTAACCAGGTATTCGCCATACATGGTGGGCACCGGCAGTTTTCCATCTGTAAAGGAAGGGGTGGAAATAGTATCTATCAGCACATGATAACGTACCATTGTTTTACAGTCATCTGCCGTTAAATCATCAACAGATGATTTGCCTATTTCCTGCAGGTAGCTTTTCATGGCATCGTTATTAGGCGCAAACAGGGTATAAGTGCCATAGGCATTCATGTAGGCGTAAGTGCCCGATTTATCCAGCACTTTTAAAAAATCTGAGTAGGTCTCAGGATATTTTTCCATGTAACCTACCAGGTTTGCATCGTCGGTGGTGAGGGTCGCAATCTTTATTTTTTTACATTGCGATAACCCAACCACTATCAGGGTGATTACGATAAGCAGTGCAGCAGGTTTAATAAATTTCTTCATATAAGCAAGATTTAAAAAGAGCTTACTGATAAAATGGGTTTTGTTCAAGATTCTTGTCGGTATTCAGCTCATAGTAATATATCGGGAAATAATGGCTGTTAAAGTCTTTGTATTTGTTCAGGGCACTTTGTTGCCGTTCGGGCGGGGCGGCAGTGGTCACCATCTGCAGTAAAATATCGAGCCGTTCATAATTATTCCTTTTGGCATTGCGCAACAGGTCGTACCAGCGTTTACCTTCAAACGCAAATTCCCGCGCCCGTTCTTCCAGAATAAAATCGGTAACCTGGTCTACGCTATTAGCGTCGGGCTGGTGGTCTGTTGCTGCCAGGGCATGACCGCGTTGCCTGATGGCGTATACGATCTTTACTGCTTCGGGCCCCTGGCCAATTTGATTCAACGCTTCTGCTTTCATCAGCAGGATATCGGCATAGCGGTAAACGATCCAGTGGTTATAGGAATTATCGGCCGATGCGTCCCAGATAAATTTTATAATGGCGTTATTGCTGCTTTGCACCGAAGCATTATCTGCCCGGTAATCGATGCTGTCTGCATTCGAATAATCAACCGTATAAATGTCTT
Source organism: Niastella vici (assembly GCF_002077945.1). GTDB lineage: Bacteria > Bacteroidota > Bacteroidia > Chitinophagales > Chitinophagaceae > Niastella > Niastella vici. The sequence continues at coordinate 43,079 of NZ_LVYD01000048.1, read as the reverse complement.
CCATTACCGCATCAGCTGCCTGGTACCTTCTTTTATTGGTTAAGAATAGGGGGTAGAAGGGGTTCAGGGCTTCTTTGCTATACTGGAACTCGAAGATGGATTCATTTGAATTGCCTGCACCGAATATCTGATAGAAAAAGCTTCTACTGGTGATCAAACCGAATTTTCCTGAATTGATCACTTTGTCGCAGGCTGTAATACAGTCATTGTATTTGTCCATCCACAAATACACATCGGCCATGAGGGCATAAACGGTGTATTTGGTTACGCGGCCTTTATCAAAATCTTTATTGCCATAGGTGGTAACGGCTACCGGTTCCGCTTCTTTAAGGTCGCTGACGATCTGGTCAAGCACCTCTGCCTGTTTGCTTTTGGGTAATTGTTCCAGCTGGTCATCGCTGGTGGTGGCGCTAAGCTTGAGCGGCACATCGCCAAAACTGCGCACCAGGTAAAAATACATCAGGGCGCGAATGGTACGGGCTTCGGCCAAATAGGCATTCAGCTGCTGTTCACTCAGGGTGTTATCCTGTTTCATTACACCGGGCCCCAGCGTGATCACAGTATTACAATAGTTAATTGTACGGTATACAGCGCGCCAGTTCACGATAGTATTGGTCGACAGCAAATTGACGTTATAGATGTCGATGTCGTTGTTACTTGCGCCACTGGAGGGTATTACCATATCGGCCCGCAGTTCGCCCCACATGAACAGGTATTCGCCAATGGTGCGGTCGCTAACGCCGGCGGGGTTGCCTAGCAGGGAAGCATAAATGCCATTTACCGCTGCAGCCAGTTGCTCCTTCGTTTTCCAGAATTCATCGCTTACAATACCGTCTGCCGGTTTCAGGTTGAGCCATTTCTTACAGGAGCCGGCGCCTGTAGCCAGCAACATTAAAAATAGGGCGATATAAAATTTCCTATACATGATAGTAGCGTTCGTTGATTTTAGAATGTTGTGCTTAAGCCGATGGTAAATGTTTTTGAAGGCGGTGTCATGGAATAGTCCATGGCTACCCGGAAAGGATCGCTGCCTCTTGCCGACACTTCGGGGTCCTGGCCGGTATATCGGGTAAGGGTCAATAGGTTTTCGGCAGTGATATAAGCGCTTAATGTTCCCAGCTTGAACCTGCTCAGCGCCTTCTGCGTGAAGTTGTACCTGATGGTGGCCGAACGTAACCGCATGAACGATCCGTCTTCCACATACCGGTCGCTACCCAGCCAGTTATAACCGGTTCCATATACGGCTCTTGGCATATCTGTGATATCGCCTTCTTTCCGCCATCTTCTTAATACCGCTGTACTTTGGTTATCGAAGTTGTACATGGCAGTGGTGCTCATTTTTGTGCCGTTGATAATGTCCTGGCCCAGGCGGTAGTTAAAGAAGACGGTTACCCGCAGCTGGTTTTTCCAGGAGAGGGTTGGTCCAAAGCCACCGGTTAATTTGGGGTTGCCATTTCCCAGGTAAACCACATCCATATAGTTGATGTTGCCATCATGGTTGATGTCTTCATAAATGGCATCACCCGGCTGGAACATATAATCAACATTGGGATAATTAAAGCGCATGTAAATTTGCTGTCCGTTAGGTCCTACTATCGGTTGTCCTTTGGCATCCCGGGCCATGGTGGCGTTTTTGTCGGCATATACGCCTTTATACCTGAAACCATAGAAAGAACCAAAGGGGTTGTTCACCTGTAACAGGGATTTGTACTGGCCGTTGGCTTCTATATTCCCTTTTTCACGGGGATAATATTCCGAGATCTGGCGAATGATGTTATCATTATGGGCAATATTGAAGTTGAATTCAATTGAGTAATCCTTCTTTCTTACCAGCACGGTATTTAAATTCACCTCCCAGCCCTGGTTGTCCATGGTGCCCACGTTCATATCCACTTTATCGAAACCGCTAAACGAAGAGATCTGTAAACCGCTGAAGAACATTTTGTCAATGCGGTTGCGGTACAGGTCAACATCGAGGTTGATGCGCCGGTTCAGCATAATGAGGTTGAAACCCAGGTTCGCTCCTTTATTTACTTCCCAGGTAAGGTTGTTCAACTGCATGGTGGCCGGGTAAATAGCCGATTGACCAAGGTAGGTATAAGCAAATGTATTATAGGTGTTGTAAAAGGTGTAGTCATTTTTAGGTTCCCGTCCTGAGTGGCCATAACTACCGCGTATGCTGAGGTCGTTCACCCATTTCTGTAAGGGGCGCATAAACCATTCATCCGACAGGCGCCAGCGGGCCGATACTGACGGGAAGAACCCATACCGGTGGGCGGGACCGAATTTTGAGTTGCCATCCATGCGCAAGGCGGCGTTGAAAATGTACCTGTCTTTAAATGCATACTGGCCGTTCACCAGCGCACCAATGGAGCGGCTCTGTATCTGGGTGGCGGTCAGGTTCAGGTCGGTATTGGCGGTACGGGAAGGAACCGAGGGGTCCTGCAGATCGGTTGATGCCGTATTCGACGTTTGCGCCTGGTGCGATACATATTTGTAATCGCTGGTGAGAAATGTAGAGAAGAAGATCAGCTTATGATTTTCTTTCAGGTGCGGCGTATAGGTCAAACTGGTTTTCGATTGTACGCTGAAGGCGTCTGCATCGCCATCATACACGCGGTTCACGACGGTTTCGGTCCAGGGCCGGCCGGTAGCGATCTGTGGCAGGAAGGATTTATTCTTGGTATTGTTGATATCGAACTGAATATCGAAGATGGCTTGCAGCACACTGGGTTTAAGATCATATTGCAACTGAAAATGCGGTATCACCCGTTCGCTGAGTATCCGGCGGTAGGCCGCTGTTGCCATGGCAACGGGGTTAACGGTGCCGGTGAGTTTATTGCTGCTGTTTATACCGCCGTATTGTCCCTGTACGTTTTGGGCCGGCGAAAAGAAGTTGGGTGTTTTGTTTCCGTACTCATCGTATTCGTAAATGCTCATGTTAGGCATTTTTTTATAAGCTACCTCCAGCAGGTTATCGGCATAGTTGCGGTTGTTGAGCGAGTGCGAATACGAGAGATCGGTCCTGAAACGGATGCGGGCCGATACGGTGTAATCGAGGTTGATACGGGTATTGATACGGCTGAGATCGTTGCCGAGGGTAGTACCAATTTGTTTTGTGTAATCGAGCGAGGTGAAATAGCGGGCTTTCCTGCCACCGCCGCTCATCGATAAGTTGTGGTCCTGAATATACCCTGTTTGCCTGATGGCGCGTACCCAGTCGGTATTGTTGCTATAGTTGTAATAATAGTAAGGATCATTGGGATCGTACTGGAATTCTTTATACAGCTGGGTATTGAGTGGCTGTCCGTTCTTGTTCATCACCAACTCGGGGATCAGCATTGAATACTGATCGCCGTTGAGCATGGGGATGGCATCGGGGGCTTTGGTAATGGAAGACTTGAACGTATAGGTTAATGCGGGCTTACCCATCTTTCCCCGTTTGGTAGTAATGATCAGTACGCCACCGGCTGCGCGGGCGCCCCATACTGCGGTGGCAGCGGCGTCTTTCAGCACGGTGATGTCTTTTATATCGGAAGGGGAAATGTTCAATAAGGCGGCATAGCCCTGTTCATCGGCCGTACCAAAGTTAAAATCGGAAGGGATCTCGGTTTCATAAGGCATTCCGTCTACAACGATCAGCGGGTTGTCTGAAGAGTTGATAGAGGAGGTACCGCGGATCTTGATGCTCATGGCTGCACCCGGGTCGCCCGAGCTGGCGGTGATATCAAGACCTGGCAACCGGCCCTGCAGGGCCTGGTCAATAGAGGTGGCCTGCATTTCTTCCATTTCTTTGGCACTGATAGTAGCAGCGGCGAATGTGCGGTCCCGTTCAGAGACGGGCATCATACCATTGTCGCTTTTTTTATCGGCCACCACAATGATCTCATCCATGTCTGAATTGGCGGGAACCAGTGATACAGTGATGCTGGTTTTACCATCAGGGCTTTGTACAATGGATTTAAAGCCTATATAAGAGATCGAGATCTTGTTCTTCGGGTTCGACATCTTCAACGCGAAATTGCCATCTATATCGGTACTCACCCCACGGATAATACGCTCGTCGTTATCGATTTCGGTTACTGACGCGCCATGAATGGGCTTTTTGTCGCGGCTGCTGATGATCTTACCGCGAACGATCGTAGGCTGGGTTTGGGCCTGCAGGTTGCTGAAGGGCACCAGTGCCGCCAGTAGCAGGATAAGCAGTGAACCAGGGGAAAACAGTTTTTTCATATGTCAGTTTTGCGAAATGATCAATAGTTGGGTTTCAGGTATTTGTTGATCGAATGAATGACGATGCGGTCGGCCAGTACATTACTGCTGGCGGCATTAATGCCCGCTGTACGGCCCCATGGGTCTGTAAAGGTTAGCACACCGGGGTCGTTGGTCACTGTTATAAGGCCCACCTGATCGTTCAGGTTCCTGTAATTAGTTTCAATACCGTCTTTTGTTTTTTCGTCGTTGATAACCGATTTCTTCATAATGTGGAACTGAATGAAGCTGCTTACCTGTTCAATTTCCTGCGTGGCGGTGGGCGCAAAATTGGGCACTTTGTTTGGCGCCGTACCTGTACCCGGCAAAAGACCATCATTAACCGCCTGCACGATCGCCGCATTATCAGGGATCAGGATGGTTCCAAAAAAGCCCAGCGGAACACCACTGATGGCGCCGGTAGCGGCGGTATATAATTTTGATTTTATCAGGTACTGCACGAAATTATAGTAGGGGGAAGAAGAAGAAGGCGCCAGGGCTTCGAGCCGTTTGCCAATGGTAGTGGGGGAAAACAACAACAGTCCATCTGTATAATACACCATGCCGTTTTTCATGGCTTTTGAAGCCACTACATTTACTACATTGCCTTTGTCGATATTACCGGCTGCATAAAATTTGCCATTCGACCATTTGATCATTTCACCACCCATGGTTTCAATGATGCCATCACCCGTCAGGTTGTTCAATTGGTTTTTGGGCGTTGAAATAACGCTCAAATTGATCAACCGGGCTGTGGTACCCTTGGGATCGCCGGCGCCAAGGGCGTTGGGATCGGTATTTATCCAGGCGCTTCTGTTGCCGTCCCAATCGAAACCCAATGCATGGATCTGGTCATCACTCATCATCAGGATGGTGTAGTTAAAGTTGGGGTTGGTGATCACCGATTTTAGATCTGCGTTCAGCAACCGCGTCATAAGGGTATATTGCGGATCGAGGTAGGGGCGGGCATATACGGTGAAGAACAGGTTCGATTCCTGCACTTTTTTTGCCCCATAAAAAAAGCCATTGCTCAGGATCTTTTTATCTACGATATCGGTGGCCGCATTAAAGCGGGCCTCTTCGCCCAGGTAATTACCGGTGGTGGCAAATTTGGTTGGCCATACCGGCGACTGCCACATGTGCGCGTTCAGGAAGTCGAACAGTGTTTGAAGGGGCAGCTTGCTCAGGTTGTTGAGGTCGTTATTGTAATGTTCAAGCACCACGTTTTTCAAATAAGGCTCCAGTACGTCGTTGGTAGGCGCAAACAGGGTGTAGCCATTCATTTGCCCGTCATTGTCCTGGAGTTTCAGATAATTTTCATTGTTCAGGGAAAAGGCAAGCCCGTCTTTATAAAATTTCACGTACACCTTGTCGCTGCTGTTATTCAATACCTGGTACTTGTGGGTGGCATCCACGTTCTCAATATAAGCCACCATAAAACGCTGGAACAAACTGTTGAACAGGCTGTATTCAGGTTTGGAGGCCAGGTATTTCTCAATATTCTGTAAGGGAGATAATACTTTATCTATAATATGGATGTTCCCGTTTTCGGCAGCAACGTTCGACTCCGTGATCTTTGCATCGAGAATATTGAGGCCCGTGAAAGAAGAGCCGGGATAAAAATAATTGTAATCAGCGGCCGTGAGCTTTGCTGTAGTAAAAAAGGGATTGGTAAAGTATGGAATATATTTATTGTTATTATCCGAAGTAGAATAAATGCTTCCATTCCGGTTCGAGGCTATGGTATGAAGCACCTGCCCATTTATCATGGCTGTGTCGAACAGATCATAATACGTGGTCCTGCGTTTGAAGGCCTGATCTGCCTGCCAGCCGGTGGTACTCTGGTAGTCATCGAGGCGGTCGGTATTGAATGAATTGTATACCAGACAATAACGAACGATCTTCGTAGCTGTTTCCACGTCTATCGATTCAACACTGCTGATGTTGTGGTCTTTAAAATACTGGTTGAAAGCTTCATCAGTAGGCGCAAACAGGGTCCAGTAACCTGCAGAGCTGAGGATATCTTTATAACCAGCCTTGTCAATACAGGCGAGCAGGGAGGTAAAACCACCTTTGCTTTGTAATACCTGGTAAATGGGCGACTCCAGCCCGGCAGGCCGGCCATAATAGTCATCCCATTGCTTTTTACGGCAATTGACCAATAATAAACAGGAAGTAGCCAATAAAAAAAATGCTTGTAACGATGTACGCATGGCAAGTGATTGTTTAGTCTTATTCTTATTAGGGAGCCAGATGCAAACGAATAGCGTAGTATGCCCGCTAGGGGTTAAAGAGCGATTGTTTTAATTTCTGGTGGAATGCTGTAAAATGAAATAGTATGGAAAATGAAGGAAAATTGTATAAGGGAGCTATTACGGGGAGCGTAATAGCTGCAATAGTAAAGTGCAGCATGGCAAGTCAGTTTCGTTTTGGTTGTTTAGCTTTAGAGGATACTTGATATAAAATTAAAATTTCAGGGTGTTTAACTGTCCTGAAGCATCCCGGTATGGTATACGGGATTTACGCAATCGTTCCCGGAAATGTCTTTCTGACGTTTAAATTAGTGAAAATATTTCTTAAAAGCGGTGAGCAGCAGTTGATTGTATTTTCCTGTCTAACTTTTTACCCTGCCGGTACATTCTTCCACGGAACTGAAAATTTGTAGCATACCACATCTCTGCCACCATAAGCACCAGTAACAAATGAATGAGCTGTTACTGTCCTTTCTTATTCTCTTTGAAAATTAAAGACAGATTAAATATTGCGTACTGCTATGTTATTTACTGTTGCTAATTCCATTTAGACAGGATGGAACAGGATGAACGTTGAATAGCGTGATCCTAATTTTAGCAGCATCAGACGATTGTAAACTATTAAAATAGTGCGCATATGAGCGTTCAACAACTTCTACCAAAAGGTGTTTGGCTATTACCGGTCTTTCTACTGTTTACAGCATTTCATGCCAACTCACAGAACACAACCGGCAACGGCACTGTTACCGGAAAAATTACCGACGAAACAGGTACGGGCATTCCCGGCGCTACCATTCAGGTAAAGGGAACAGATAAGCGAACCATCGCCAAAGAGGATGGTACATTTACCATTCCCGTAACTACCGGCAGGGAAACCCTTGTCATTACTTCGGTTGGATTTACCCGCAAGGAAGTACCGCTTAATGGGTTAACCATTATTAATATAAGCCTCGCCGGTGAAAAAAATACGCTCGAAGATGTGGTGGTCATCGGGTATGGTACGCAAAAGAAACGCAATGTAACGGCAGCCCAGGCATCTTTTGATGCCAGCCGGCTCGATGAGCGCCCGGTAACCCGGGTTGACCAGGCGCTGGTGGGGCAAATGGCGGGCGTAACGGTAAAACAAACCAGCGGTGCATTGGGTAAAGGGTTCAGCATACAGGTGCGGGGTACCGGTTCTATCAGCGCCAGCAATGAACCTTTGTATGTAGTGGATGGTTTTCCTTTAACCCCCACCGGTACCAATGCTGCCGGTAATTACGCCAATGGCAACCCGCTCGATAACCTGAACCCAAACGACATTGAGGACGTACAGGTATTAAAAGATGCAGCAGCTGCTGCCATCTATGGTTCCCGGGCCGCCAATGGCGTGGTGCTCATTACCACCAAACGGGGTAAAAGCGGCAAAACAAAAATTGGCTTCAATAGCTATGTGGGGTTTGTTGAGCGCAGCAAAAAACTCGACATGCTGAAAGGGGACGAATGGATCGACCGGTTTACCGAGATGGTGAACGCCCGGTATGTGGCTGAATATGGCAACAAGGGCGCAACGGCCAACGACAATAACGACCGCCGCCGCCAGGTACTGGGCGTTGCTCCCGGTGCTTACAATACGGCCTATATGACGGATGAACGCTGGACGCAACCCGGCCATCCCGGATTACGCTTTATTGACTGGCAGGATGAAACCTTCCGCAAAGGGTTAATGCAAAACCACCAGGTTTCGGCCAGTGGCGGTACCGATGTGGTGCGTTACTATATTTCAGGCAACATGGCCCGGCAGGAAGGCATGGTGAAATATACTGATTATACCAGCTATTCGGCCCGCGCCAATGTGGAAGTGAATGCCAATAAAAAGCTCCGGTTCGGTTTAAATATCTCGCCTACCTATTCTATAACGAATGATCCCGGTGTTGAAGGAAAGGATAACATCTTTCACCAGATCTTAAGTATGAGCCCGGTTCAGGAAGATACCATGGGCCTGTATCCCAATGTGGGTAATAACGATCAGTATGCATGGAGCACCTCGACAAACAGCCCGTTTGCAAAATTGCAATACGTCATTGGCGAAACAAAACGGTTCCGCACACTGACTACCCTGTTTGGTGAATACCAGATCATTCCGGGATTATCGTTTAAATCAACGATCAACCTCGATAATACCGATAACGATAGTAAAAGTTACCGGCCGTACAGGATCGCCAGTAGCAAGAGCACCCGCCTGGCACAAACCACTTTGCAAACCAGCGGCTCGTTCAGCAGCTTTAAGAAGATGAATTTTGTAAATGAGAATACGCTTTCTTATAACAAGACCATCAATGAGGTGCACGACATTGCCGCTGTAGTTGGGTTTACTTACAATTCGGAGAAGATCGATAACCAAACGCTGTCTTCCAATGGGGGCTTTAAAACGGATGGCGTTATTACACTAAGTGGAGCAAATGGAGTCACAGGCGAAACCAGGGAAACCAAAAATTTCCTGCTTTCTTATTTGGGCCGCGTGCAGTATTCCTATAATGGCAAATACATGTTGAGTGCCAGTATTCGCCGCGATGGATCGAGCCGGTTTGGTGAAAATAGCAAATGGGGATATTTCCCCAGCGCCTCGGTTGGCTGGCGGGTATCTGAAGAAGAATTCCTGAAGGCAGTACCCTTTATCAATGACCTGAAAGTACGGGGCAGTTGGGGTAAAGCTGGTAATTATGCAATAGGCGATTATGCCACTATACCATTACTCAAAAACTATAACTATTCCTTAAATACGGTATCGGTGATCGGGCAGGCCCCTGCCGGCCCCGTGAATCCCGATCTTACCTGGGAAAAATCAGAAACGTTTGATGCGGGCATTGATATCACTGTTTTAAAGAACCGGCTCAGTGCTTCTTTTGATATTTATACCAAGCACAACACTGGCCTGTTATTAAATGTGCCTATTCTGTGGGTAACCGGTTACTCAAACTTATTGGCTAATGCCGGGGAAACCCGCAATAAAGGCTGGGAACTGGAAATAACCAGCCGTAACCTCGTAAAAGGCCCGGTACAATGGACAACTTCCCTGAACCTGAGCCACAATACCAATAAAGTACTGGCATTGAGTGGGGGACAAAACCAAACCATCATTCCTTCAGCCTATGGAACCAATGTGCAGCACTCCATTTTGCGGGTGGGTGAGCCCATGTACAGTGTGTTTGTTGTAAAACAAATTGGCATCCTTACACAGGATGACATTAATAAGGGCGTTGCCTTATATGGTTCGGAAACGGTAGGCGATCCCAAATATGAAGATTACAGTGGCGATGGCGTCATTGACCTGAATGACCGGCAAATAGTAGCCCATCCCAATCCCGATTATATTTATGGCATCACCAATACCGTACGCTACAAAGGATTTGATCTTGCTGTGCTGGTACAGGGACAACGCGGTGGTTCTATTTATTCTTTATTAGGCCGCGCCCTGGGAAGAACCGGACAGGGAACGGTTGACAATGCGCTGGGCTTCTTCCGTGACCGCTGGCGTTCACCCGATGTTCCCGGCGCCGGAAAGGTAGGGAAGGCTTATTCTACCTTCGGACAGATCGCCAATACCGACTGGTTGTATTCTTCCGATTACATCCGCGTTCGCATGATCACGTTAGGATATGATTTGAACCGGGTAATAAAAGCGAAGAAAGTGATGCAGGCAGCCCGTATATATATTACTGCTGAAAATTTCTTTGGCCACGACAAATATAAAGGCGGTTTAAACCCCGATGCCAACAACACCGACCTCAGTGGCAGCACGCAATACCTTGAACCGGGCGATTATGGCGGATTGCCATTACCAAAATCATTGATCCTGGGTGTAAACATTACTTTTTAATACTGATAATTGAGTCTATATGAAAAAAATAATTGGTTTTTCATCGATCGTGATCCTGGGGATGCTGAGCGCCTGTGACAAGAAGCTGGATCAGACTCCTATTTCTGATCAAACAACCGCGAATTTCTATACACAACCGGGCGATTTTATTCAGGCAGTGAATGCAACGTATAATTCGTTGTTGACCTACCCCGACCGGCAGCTGAATTTATCTGAAACCCGGTCCGATAATTTATATGCCGTATCGGATGGGGGTGTACGTGACTGGGAAGGTATTAACAGTTTTCACCGCACCATCGCCGGCAATCCCTATGTAACAGAAGCCTGGTCGGGCAATTACACAGGTATTAACCGGGCCAATGTGCTGCTGCAGAAATTAAGCGAGAAAGGAGAAAGCATTATTGCTGATGGCACCTTAAGAACGCGGTTGGAAGCGGAAGCAAAATTCCTGCGCGCTTTCTATTATTTCGATCTGGTGCGCTGGTTTGGCAGGGTGCCGGTTCTTGACCAAACTGTTACTGCCACTGAAGCACTCAATATTGGCCGAAGTGCGGTAAGTGATGTGTACAGTCTTATAATTTCCGACCTGCAGTTTGCCGCTGCCAATTTACCTGATGCCTATTCAACGGCCGCCGATAAAGGCAGGGCCACCAAATATGCCGCCAAAGGCATACTGGCATTGGTATACATGACCCGTTCGGGCCCAACCTATGATATTAATGGGCCGGGCCTTGGCCTCAACGAGTGGGGGCAGGCGCTTACGCTGCTTAACGAAATTATTGCCAGTAATAAATATTCATTCCTGGCAAGCTATCCGAATATTTTCTCCTATACCAATGAGAATAATGCCGAAGTGATCTTTGATGTTCAATACAGCACCGGCTCAAACCCGATAGTTGGCGGCACCTTCCCCTGGTTGCTGGCGCCCGATGCCTGGTTCCAGGCGGTAGGTAAAGCAGTACAGGGTGGTTTAACCATAAGACCAATTTCAAACAACCTGCTGAATTCGTATGAAGCCGCTGATACGCGTAAGGCTTTTTCCATACAGCCGGGTTTTACCAGTAGTAATGGGGTTACCGAAACCCGTTCATTCTTTAAAAAGTATGTAGACCTTACCAAGGTGCCTACTAACCGGCTCGACTGGCCGATCAACTTCATCGTGCTTCGCTACACTGATATCTTACTATTGAAAGCTGAATGTATACTGCACGGCGCTCCCGGAACACCCGCCGATGTAGATGCAATTGTGAACCAGGTAAGAGCAAGGGCCGGCCTGGCTGCCATCACCAACGTAACATTGGCGCGTTTGATGGAAGAAAGAAGAAAGGAATTTGCAGCAGAAGGCAGCCGCTGGCACGATCTGGTGCGCAGTGGTAATATAGAATCTATCATGACCTCCTGGATCGCCGCAGAAGATGTACAAAAAGTAATGCAACCTTTTCAAAAGAATTACATCTTATATCCAATACCGCAATCAGAACTGGATGTAAAGCCGGGCTTGTATGAACAGAATTTAGGTTATTGATGCCACTGAAATAATTTCTTTTCAGCAGCATGTGATAAAAAGTCCGGAAGCGCCTTACACCAGTTGTATTTGTCTTCCGGACATTTTTTTAAATGCACGATATGAAAAAACAATTGTTTGCTTTTCTAAGTATCATCTCCCTTACCGCATCAGCACAACCGGTGCTTGAAACAGGCGCACAAAAACCAATGCCTGAAACCTGGATCGACGCTTCAACCAAACATACCGTTGTACGGCTTACCAACAAACCAGGCGCCAATGCCAGTTTCTATTTTCACAACAATCCCTTTGTTGGTAATAAAATGGTTTTTTACAGCACCGACAGCATCAATGGCAAACAGCTGTATACAGTTGATCTTACTACCCGCAAAATGGAACAGCTTACACACCAAAGCGCTCCCATGACCGGTGAAATAGTAAGCGCCAAAGGTCACAACGTTTATTACCAAATTAAAGACAGTGTTTTTGTAACCAATATAGATACGAAACAAACAAAAGGGGTGTTTGTCTTCCCGGCCGGTTTCAAAGCGGGTATCACCACGGTGAATGCCGATGAAACCCTGCTGGCCGGCGCCTACAGCACCGATGCAGAAAAGGAGATCCTTAAAAATAATCCGGAGAAGCATGATTTTTTTGAGAAGATCTACGAAGCCCGTTTACCCCGTACCCTGTTTGTTATTGACATCAATAGCAAACAACTACGCCGTTTATTTACCGACAGCGCCTGGCTCAACCATGTACAGTTTTCAACTACCGATGCTAACCTGTTAATGTTCTGCCACGAAGGCCCCTGGCACAAGGTCGACCGTATTTGGACCATCGATGTACGCCATGCCGATAAAAGCAACGCGCGGTTGATGCATACGCGAACCATGGAGATGGAAATTGCAGGTCATGAGTGGTTCTCGCCCGATGGCAAAACCATCTGGTTCGATTGGCAACTGCCCCGCGGCAGCAATTTTTACGTAGGGGGTGTGAACGTTAAAACATTGGAAGAAAAAAAATACAACCTGCAACGCAATGAATGGAGCATCCACTTCACCATTTCGCCCGATCAAAAATTGTTTGCAGGTGATGGTGGCGATCCCTCACAAGTGGCCAAGGCGCCCGATGGACAATGGATCTATTTATTCACACCGGAGGGCGACCACTTTAAAGCAGAGAAGCTGGTGAATATGAAACACCATAATTATAAGCTGGAACCCAATGTACACTTCTCACCCGATGGCAAATGGATCATTTTCAGGGCCAATTTTGAAGGTCAGGAACAAGCTTATGCGGTGAAGATCTGATGAGCAACAATAAAATACATGTTGCTGTTTTCACGGGCAGAATGTATCTTTCACCATCTGCCCCATAAGCCGGGGTAAACCATCAGGTACCGACCCCAAAATAACCAATTGAATCAGATGATAAAAAGATTAATCTTTACTACCAGCTTATTATCCGTATTGATCCATGGACAGGCGCAAATAAAATGGCCGGAGGTAAACGCCGTAACCAAACCCTGGACCCGCTGGTGGTGGATGGGAAGCGCGGTGAACCCAAAAGACCTTACCGCCAATATGGAGCAATATGCCGCTGTTGGTTTGGGTGGACTGGAAATAACACCCATTTATGGAGTAGGGGGGTACGAAAGCAAGTTCATTGATTATTTATCGCCGCATTGGATGCAGGTATTCTCACATACTTTAAGCGAGGCCAAACGGCTGAATATGCAGATAGATATGGCCACCGGTAGCGGCTGGCCCTTCGGTGGCGGTCCGCTGATCGGTGATGCCGAAGCATGTAAAAATTTTGTATACAAGACCTGGACGCTGAAAGCCGGCGAAACAGTAAAAGAGCCCATCACATTTGAACAACAACCATACATAGAAGCTATTGGCAATACCCTCACCGAGGTAAATAATGTTTACCCAAAGAACGCAGAAGGTGAAGCCGTGGTAAAAGTGCTGAAGGCATCGGAAAAAGTAAAGGATGTAAGCACGCTGGCCGAACCGGTGTATGCCAATAAGAACCTGCAGGCCCTGGCCATTGACCAGCTGAAATATAAAAAGAACCTGCCTGTACAGGTGGTTATGGCCTATGGCGATAAAGGCCAGGCCATTGACATCACTGCTAACGTAGGTACCAATGGCAATTTAAACTGGAAAGCCCCGGCTGGTAACTGGACGGTATACGCGCTGTTCATGGGCTGGCATGGTAAAATGGTAGAACGCGCCGCACCCGGCGCCGAAGGCAATGCCATTGACCATTTTTCGGAAGCCGCGCTTAAAAAATACCTCAGCCGCTTTGATACGGCTTTTGCGGGCAATGACCTCAGTCAGTTAAGAGGTTTTTTTAATGACTCGTATGAAGTGGATGATGCCCGCGGACAAAGTAATTACACGCCCGGTTTTTTTACCGAGTTCAAAGCCCGCCGCGGGTACGACCTTAAATTGTTTTTACCACAATTACTGGCAAAGCAACGCGATGAGCTTAGCTTACGCATCTTATACGATTACCGGCAAACCATTGCCGACCTGTTGTTGGATAAATTCACCATTCCCTGGCGCCAATGGGCACAGTCGAAAGGAAAAATAGTGCGCAACCAGTCGCACGGCTCACCAGCCAATATCCTTGACTGTTATGGCGTGGTTGATATTCCCGAAACCGAAGGCACCGAATTGCTGCGGTTCAAATTTGCCGTATCGGCAGCGCACATCCTCGGTAAACCGCTGGCTTCGGCCGAAGCGGCCACCTGGTTGAACGAACATTTCAAAACAAGCCTCGGCGATGTAAAAACGGCGATCGACAAATATTTTATAGGCGGGGTAAATCACATTGTATACCATGGTACGGCGTATTCGCCCATGAATGATCAATGGCCGGGCTGGTTATTCTATGCGGCAGTGCATTTTCAACCCATTCATCCTTTCTGGCAACACTTCGGCACCCTGAACAATTATGTAACCCGTTGCCAGTCGTTCCTGCAAAGCGGCAAACCCGATAATGATGTACTGTTGTATTTTCCATTCAGCGATCATAATTCGGAACCGGGCCGCGACCTGCTGCATCATTACGATGGCATGAAAGGATTTGAGAATACCGACTTCAATAAAGTGGCCGAAGAACTATTGCAGAAAGGATATGCATTTGATTTTATTTCCGATAAACAACTGGAGCAGGTAACCATGAATGGTGCGTTATTGAAAGCACCCGGCGGCAATTACCGCACCATTGTGCTGGCCAATACAAAATACCTGCCCTTAACTACCTGGCAAAAGCTGGCGGCGCTGGCAAAAGATGGCGCCCGCATCATCGTTTACAAAAACCTGCCCGGCGGTGTACCCGGTTATAGCCAGTTGGAAACCCGCCAAAAACAATTTGCCGATATAACTGCCGCCCTTAAGTTTTCAGCCGAAGGCGCCCTGCAAAAAGCCATAACAGGCAAAGGCATGTTCATTAAAGGCGACGACATCGGTCAGCTGTTAACAGCCGGCGAGGTTAAGCCGGAGCCCATGTATGAACTGGGCCTGCAATGTATACGCCGCAAATTGATCGACGGTAATTATTATTTTATTAGCAATACATCGAATGAAGCAGTCAATAAATGGGTGCCGCTGGGCCGTAAAGCCACCAGCGCCATTGTATTTGAACCCATGCAACAGGAAAGCGGCATAGCCCGTACCCGCATTGTGAAAGGGGTTACCGAAGTGTATGTACAGCTGCAGCCCGGTGAAAGCTGTGTGCTGCAAACTTCCGGCACTACCTTAAAAGGTAATGCGTACAAATATTATAATATTGGCGGCAGCGCCAGTGAAATAAAAGGTACCTGGACCCTGCGGTTCATGATGGGTGGGCCCGACCTGCCAAAAACAGCCACCATGACCAAATTAGCTTCCTGGACAGAGGTACCCGATCCATTAGGAAAAGTATTTTCGGGCACCGCACAATACAGCATTCATTTTGCCAAACCGGCCGGCACTGCCCCTGCTTATGCACTCGATTTGGGCAAAGTGGCCCACAGCGCAGAAGTGGTGCTCAATGGAAAATCACTCGCCACCGTATTAGGGCCCATATACCGGGTAACCATACCTGCCAGCCAACTGAAAGCAGATAATGTACTGGAAGTGAACGTGACCAATGGCATGACGAACCGCATCATTGCGCTGGAGCAGGAAGGGGTTTCCTGGAAGAAATTCTATAATGTTAATTTCCCGGCGCGATTGCCCGAGAACCGCGATGCCAATGGCTTATTTACCGCTGCCAAATGGCAACCCGAAACATCGGGCCTGTTAGGACCAGTAACTATAACACCATTAAAATAATCATATGATCAGGAAACTCATTTACCTTATTGCATTAACAATAATGATGAATACGGCTATGGCGCAAAGTAAAGAGGAAGCTGCTGTAACTGCAGCGGTGGAGAATTTGCGCAAAGCCATGATAGATGGGGACAAAGCAGGGTTACAAAATATTACGGCCGATCAGTTGAGCTATGGGCACAGCAGCGGCCGCGTAGAGGATAAG
The DNA here is from genome assembly GCF_002077945.1 of Niastella vici. GTDB lineage: Bacteria > Bacteroidota > Bacteroidia > Chitinophagales > Chitinophagaceae > Niastella > Niastella vici. The sequence continues at coordinate 26,677 of NZ_LVYD01000048.1, read as the reverse complement.
GCAACGTTTGTTGACAATATCGTAACCGGCAAATCAGATTTTGTAACTATTGACCTTACCAATCAAACCATAACAGTAGCCGGTGATGCGGCCATCGTCAGGCACACGTTATCGGCTACCACCAACGACAGTGGCAATCCCGGTAGTGTGAAGCTGAATATCTTACTGGTTTTTCAAAAACAAAAAGGACAATGGAAATTGCTGGCGAGGCAGGCGGTTAAGGTGCCGTAGGAAGTTACCAGTTGCCAGTTACCAGTTACCAGTTACCAGTTACCAGTTACCAGTTACCAGTTACCAGTTACCAGTTACCAGTTACCAGTTACCAGTTACCAGTTACCAGTTACCAGTTACCAGTTACCAGTTACCAGTTACCAGTTACCAGTTACCAGTTACCAGTTACCAGTTACCAGTTACCAGTTACCAGTTACCAGTTACCAGTTACCAGTTACCAGTTACCAGTTACCAGTTACCAGTTACCAGTTACCAGTTACCAGTTACCAGTTACCAGTTACCAGTTACCAGTTACCAGTTACCAGTTACCAGTTACCAGTTACCAGTTACCAGTTACCAGTTACCAGTTACCAGTTACCAGTTACCAGTTACCAGTTACCAGTTACCAGTTACCAGTTACCAGTTACCAGTTACCAGTTACCAGTTACCAGTTACCAGTTACCAGTTACCAGTTACCAGTTACCAGTTACCAGTTACCAGTTACCAGTTACCAGTTACCAGTTACCAGTTACCAGTTACCAGTTACCAGTTACCAGTTACCAGTTACCAGTTACCAGTTACCAGTTACCAGTTACCAGTTACCAGTTACCAGTTACCAGTTACCAGTTACCAGTTACCAGTTACCAGTTACCAGTTGCAGGGCTTGAATTTCGGTCACTCCGCCTATAATCGGGGTCTTCGAATTTTTTACCCCGAAACCGGAACCCAGTAACCGGTAACAGCGACTTTATATTCACCATTCCCACTTACGCAGCACATAAATAACAAAGATTGTCTATATAAACATACTGATGCACCAGTACACAGTCAATGTTTAATAAGTCTTTATACTTTGTAGCTTTTCTTACATTCATTATTCCTGCCATAGTCAATGGGCAATTAGCGCTTGCCAAAAAGCAGGCGCCGGTTGTCAATGACCCAATCCCGCGTGCGCACGGGGCGCTAAAACAACGCGAAGTTCATTATCTCCCCCAGGGAACCGACTTTGTTACGGTAAATGGTAAAATGCGTTTCAACCGCGCCTTGTATGGCACCAATACCGGCTTCAGGATAGAGGCCGGCGACCTGCCTGAATTTGCCTTATACCTGCCGGGCATGGGCGGTAATTTTAGATTCGGCTTGATCTCGGGCAATAACAGTAAATGGGTAACAGAAGCGAAGTCGGTTAAAGCAACCTACCGGCCCGGTTCCATGCTGTATGAAGTAAAGGATCCGCTGTTGGGGAACGGTTCCCTGCAAATAACCGTACTGGCGCTGGCCGATACCGAAGGTATGGTCATCAAAACACAGTTCGTAAATGTTACGACAAAACCGGCATTATGCTGGGTATTTGGTGGCGCTACCGGCAAAAAATTCTCCCGCGATGGCGATATCGGCGCCGATCCCGAATCATCGTTCTACCTGCAACCCGATTATTGTAAAGACAATGTGTACACCGTCAGCAAAAACAGCTTCCAGTTGCTGTATGGAACAAATAACAATATAAAACGGCTGGCCGCAGTAATGCCACCTGCATCAGTGATAAAGATAACCGATGCCGCCCAGCAGAATGATCTGCTTGCATTGTATCAAAGCGATGCATCGGCCACACCCGCTATTGCCGGTAAAATGCCGGTGGTAAATGGCGTGCAGTATTTTTTAATTCAACCGGCTGATACCATACAAACCAGTTACGCAAAGCTGCCGCAACTATTCAATGATGCGGAGGCCGCGCGTAAAAAGCTGGCGGGTAGAATAAAGGTGGTAACACCCGATAGCTACATCAATACCCTGGGCGGCGCATTAAGTGTGGCTGCCGATGGCATTTGGGAATCGCCCACGTATTTACATGGCGCCGTGGCCTGGCGCATGCGCTTACCCGCCTGGCGGGGCGCTTATGTGGCCGATGCCCTGGGCTGGCACGACAGGGCCAAATCACATTTCAGCAGCTACGCGCTGTCACAGGTTACCACACCCGCAACCGGGCCCGTGGTATTTGATACGGCGCTGCACCTGGCGCGGCAGCTGGAAAAAATGGGAACGGCGATGTTCAGCAGCGGGTATATCTGCCGCAACCCCAATGGCGATCTGCGGCCACACCATTACGATATGAACCTCGTGTTCATTGATCAGTTGTTGACGCATTTTTATTATACCGGCGATTCGGCCTATATAAAACAACAATGGCCCACCATACAACGGCACCTGGCCTGGGAGAAAAGGAATTTCGATGCCGATAACGATGGCCTGTACGATGCGTATTGTTGCATTTGGGCCAGCGATGCCCTGCAATACAGTGGCGGCGGGGTTACCCATTCTTCGGCCTATAATTACCGCGCCAATGCCGTTGCCGCACAACTGGCTGCCATTGTTGGGGAAGATCCCACGCCTTATCAAAACGAAGCGAACAAAATATTTGAAGCGGTGAACAACCAGCTGTGGATCCCCGAGCTGGGTTGGTATGCCGAATACAAAGATGCATTGGGTGAAAAATTATTACATCCCGCAGCAGGTTTATGGACGGTGTATCATGCCATCGATGAAAAGCTGCCCGATGGGTTTAAATCGTTCCAGGCATTGCGGTATGTCGACAGATCTATTCCACATATTCCGGTTCAGGCAAAAGGATTGCGCGATACCAGTTTGTATTTGCTCAGCACTACCAACTGGCAGCCGTATACCTGGTCATTGAACAACGTGGTGCTGGCCGAGAACCTGCATACGGCCCTGGCTTACTGGCAGGGCAACCGCAATGAAACCGCCTACCGGTTATGGAAAAGCGCGTTGGTCGAAAGCATGTACCTGTCGGCCAGTCCGGGTGGTTTTGAGCAGTTGTCGTTTTACGATGCCATGCGCGGTGAACTGTACCGCGATTTTGCCGATCCCATTGGCATGGCCGCCCGCTCATTAACAGAAGGATTGTTTGGTATTGTGCCCGATGCGTTGAAAGATACGCTTACAATAAAACCCGGCTGGCCTGCTGCCTGGAATATGGCGGCGCTGCAAACACCGGATATCAGCATCGATTTTAAACGAACCCCTGCCGCCGATCAATATGTGCTAAAGCCGGCTTATCCGCATGCCATGAACCTGCGGTTACAATTGCGGGCCTTTAAAGATATGATTGAATCGGTGCTGGTGAACGGGCAACCTGTGCCCTGGCATGGCATTACTGAATCGGTGGGTGAACCGGTGATCGAGATCGCAACCGGTAAGGCCAAACAATATACCATCGTTATTAAATGGGCGGGTGCGCCGGTTCAACCCATGCATTACGACAGCGTATTGTCAACAGGCGCACAAATAACAGCAGCAACGCCTGCGGGGTTTATTCAATCTATTTACGATCCGCAGCAGGTGCTGCAGAACATTATGCTTACCAGCAACCAGGTGCAGGCAACCATACAGGGCGGTACGGGTAATAAAACAGCGTTTATTCAGTTACGGCAGGGCGAAATGGTGTGGTGGTTCCCGTTGTATTTTGAAGTAAAACAACCGGTTGAAATAATGGCAACCAATGATGCCAGCGAGCCTGCTATACGTTTCATTATAAAGAACAGGGGCGCAGCAACAGCCGGTAAAGTAATAGTGAATACCGGTGAAGCTATATGGCAGCAAGACGTACAATTACCTGCAAACGCAAGTAGTGGTGACATCAGCATTCCGGCTATTTACCTGGCGCCCGGCAGTAACCGCATCCGCGTTGAATGGGGGCAGGGGCAGGCTATTGATACGGTGCTGCAGAACTGGGCCATAAACGCCGGTGCGGGCCAGTATGAAAAAATTGATCTGTCGAAATACTTTAATGCGAAGCTTCCGGATATTTTCAATCAGTCGTATTTGTCGCCCCGGCCGCAAACCACTACCTTACAATTGCCGGTGCAGGGTATTGGCAACTGGTGTTATCCGTTGGTGCAACCGGTTATTGATGATGCAGGTTTACGTAAGGCGGCTGTCCAAAATTCATTTGTGTTACCACAAAAGATAGCATTTGCCACGCCGGCCGATTCGCTGGCAAAAAATATTGCTTTCACGTCACAATGGGATAATTACCCCGATTCTGTTGTTGTACCATTGTATGGACATGCCAAACATGTGTATTATTTACTGGCCGGTTCTACCAATCCCATGCAAACCCGGCTGGTGAACGGCGCGCTGCAGGTGCATTATAAAGATGGTACCATTGACACATTAAACCTGGTGAACCCGCAGAACTGGTGGCCCATTGAGCAGGACTATTTCATTGATGGTGTTGGCTTTACCACCGGTGCACCCCGTCCGTTGCGGGTACAGCTTAAAACAGGAAAAGTGTATTCCACTGCAATCGATTATACTTCTATTAAAGGCTTTACCAATATGGCCATCGATGGCGGCGCCGCTACCATACTCGATATGCCACTTGACCCAAATAAAGAACTGGAGTCGGTAAGGTTGTATACTTTCGCCAATGATGTGGTAATAGGGCTCATGAGTGTTACCCTCACACGGTAAGTTGCTGAGATTTTTTTAATGAGGTGCCACTTTTTCTAAATTTCCAGCGTCTTGAACCCACAGCAAGAGATTTTGAGATTTCGCGATTTCGGGATTTAGAGATTTGTCGAAAAGCTCAAATTAAGGCAAATCTAAAAATCTATAAATCTCAAAATCAGAAATTGAGCGTTAACCCTAAAGAAAAAGATTGCATGCGTAATGCTACATTGATTGTTCTGCTCCTTTGTATAACCAGCACCGCTGCTGCTCAAAATAAAATAAGCGGTAAGGTGGTTGATGCCATGAACCGCCTGCCATTACCCGATGCAACCGTTACTATCATTAACCCCATTGATTCTGCTGCCGTAGGCTTTGCCGTTGTTGATAAAACAGGTTTGTTCGAAATAAAGAACCTGGGTAAAGGCAATTTTATTCTTGGTATAACATATACCGGTTACGGCGCTTACAGAAAGGAGTTGAACATTACGCAATCACAATTTGTGATGGACCTCGATACGGTTTTTTTGTCGCTCGATACGTCCATGATGAATACCGTAGTGGTGCAGGCGCCGCCGATCACGATTAAGAAAGATACTATTGAGTTCAGGGCCAGTTCGTTCAAAACAAAACCCAATGCAACAGTTGAAGAACTGTTGAAGAAATTACCGGGGGTTGAAGTAGATAAGGATGGCAATATTACTGCACAGGGCGAAGAGATCACCAAGGTCTATGTTGATGGAAAAGCATTTTTTCTGAACGATCCCAAGCTGGCCACCAAGAACCTGCCTTCAGATATGGTAGAAGCGGTGCAGGTATTTGATGATATGAGCGAGCAGGCCAAGTTCACGAAGATCGATGATGGCAGCCGAAAGAAAACGATCAATATCAAGCTGAAAAAAGACCGCAAGAAAGGGATGTTCGGGCGCAGCAATGCCTCCATTGGCACCAGCGACCGGTACGAAGGCAGCGCCTCGTTCAATACATTCAGTAATCAACGGCAGATCTCCATACTGGGTGGCGCCAATAATATTAACCGCATGGGTTTTACCAGCAATGACCTCATCAGTTCAATGGGTGGTATGGGTGGTGTAGGCGGCGGCCGCGGCGGTGGTGGCCGCGGTGGCCGAAGCGGTGGCAGTGCGCCTGCCGGCAACAATGGCAATACCAAATCGTGGAGCACCGGTATTAATTACCACGATGAATGGGGGCGAAAGATCGATTTCACCGGCAGTTATTTTGTATCGCAAACAACTACCAGTAACTACAGTACCAGCTACCGGCAAAACTTTTTCGCCAACGACTCGGCGGCTTATACCAACTCCACCTCAAACAGCAGTAATACCAATACCAATCACCGGTTTGGTTTCAGGTTGGAATATTTGATCGACAGCATGAACTCGTTGCTGGTAACGCCCACATTTAATTACCAACAAGGCAAATCATCGAGCGACGACCAGCTGGTTACACAGGCCACAAACCCCAAAGTAAATTACAAAGCGATAGAAGGCGAAAGCCATCGTACCAATACACGCGATGGATCAACTTTTAACAATGACTTCCTGTACCGCCACCGGTTCCGCAAACCCGGCCGTACCTTCACCCTTGGTTGGACAACCGGCACAAACAGCAGTGATGGCAATGGATTAAACACCTCGCCTTATTCTTTTTATAGCGCCGATAGTACGAACCCCAGCCGCATCGATAACCGCCAGCAGCGCAACGACCAACGCACCCGTTCGTTTAATAATACCATTAGTTCGTCGGTCACCGAAATGATCGATTCGTTTATGGTGTGGGAAATGAACTATGCCTATACCATTAACCGCAGCAACAGCGACCGGCATACGTTCGATTTTAACCCGGTTACGCAGGACTATGACAGTATCAATAAACCGCTTACGAATTATTTTGAGAACCTGTTCACCGCCAACAGGCTGGGTACCAATTTCAGGGTAAAGAAACTGAAGTACGATTACCAGTTTGGCGGCGCCGTGAATTTTGCTTCGCTGCAAAACCTGACCAACCGCACTTCTACCGGGAAGGACAGCACCATGCGGCAAACCTATACCAACATTTTCCCGAACGCCTCTTTTAACTTTAATCCAAAACCCCGCAAGAACCTGCGCTTTAATTATCGCGGCAGCACCCGTGCCCCCAGCATCAGCCAGTTGCAGGATGTGTACGATGTAAGTAACCCATTGAATATTCGTACCGGTAATCCTGATCTGAAACAGGAATTTACCCATAACATAAATGTTTCGTACAACAGTTTTAACCTGAGTAATTTCTTATTCTTCAATGTGAATGCCGGCGCCAATTTTGTGAGCAACAAGATCGTGAACAGCATCAGTAAGCTCAGTGAAGGCGTGCAGTTAACCAGGCCCGAGAACCTGAATGGGGCAGAGAACTTTACCTTTTCAGGAACTATTGGCATACCGTTGAAGAAAGTGACAACCGGCCGCCGCAGTCCGGTAAATTTGAACCTTACATCTTCGTTGCGTTATAACCGCGATGTAAGCAAGCTGTATGATGCCATCAATTTCAACTATACCCGCAGCGCGGGGCAACGCATTTCGTTCAACTATTTTATTCAGGATAAGCTCGATCTGCAGGCGAATGCCAGCTTCAATTACAACGATGCCAAATACAGTGTGCAGGAAAGCCTGAACTATAAATACTTCGATCATCACTATTCGGTGGATGTAACTTATACCCTCGTCAAACGGATAATGATCAACAACGATTTTGATTATTATATCAATACAGGCCGGGCCCAGGGTTTTAACCAGCCCATACCTTTATGGAATGCATATATCAGTTGCCTGCTGTTTAAAAAGCAGAATGGCGAGTTGCGCATCAGCGGGGTCGACCTGTTGAACCAGAATAAAAGCATCAACCGCAGCGTTGGCGACAACTATATTGAAGATACCTACACCCGGGTGCTGCAACGGTTCTTCCTCGTTAGCTTTATGTATAATTTCAAAAACTTCGGCAAGGGCATGTTTCCGGGGCGGGAGGGGAGGTCGGGTACCGGGAGACAGTATTAATTTTATTTAGAGATTTCTGGATTTCGGGATATTGAGATTTTGGGCCTGTTACAAGTTTCAGGTTACAGGTTTCAAGGAAAGCCCCATGTATGGTCCCTGTAACCTGAAACCTGCAACCTGTAACCGGTGTTATTCCTTCTCCAGTTTTAATGTTACCGCTCCTTCTTTTCCTAGCAGCTGAATGAAATACAATCCCGGTGCTAATTGTGCCGGTAGGTTATACTTTGTTGGCGTGGTACCGGCTTTCACCGCCGTGCGATGCACCAGTTGCCCGGCCTGGTTCACAATCGACAGCGTGGTATATGTACTGCCTTTAGGTAATTGCAGGTAAATATATTTTCCCTTTCAATTACTATTTTTAGCATAATTATCTAATGCCATAGTTATCCAAATGATGGCTGCGTTACCTGACGCAGATACTAACGCCGTCAATTCCCTATTATGCTTTATTGTATGACGTAGATTAGCGAAATCATCAAAGAATCGCTCCACACTCATTTTATCTTGAAATATGGATTCAAAGTGCGCCCAGTGAGCATTGATTATTACTTTTTTAAGGTGATCGACATCAAAAAACTGAATTGCCTTATTCAGCATAGCAAAGTCTTGGGAATTAGTGCCAGGATGATTGTTAGTATGCTGTCTTATTCTAGCTTTAAGTGCCGACCTTGCATCTCCAGTAATTAGATCTTCCCAATTATTTTTACCAGTCTCTTTCGTAAGAGTTTCTACAATAGTATTACGTAACCTGGTTTCCAGATTATCAATAAGCAGGTTACGATTTTCTATATCAATGCTGGCGGAACTGGCCTGTTTGCTTGTATTATTCAAAATGGCTATTCCCTCCTTAGTTATACGAACAGCTTGATAAATAATCGTGATTTTTGTAGGATTTCTTTTTTCCCATCTTATCCAACCTTCATCCTTTATATAAGCCATTATCCTTTCAAACTCTTCTGGCGATGAGTAAGTAAGCGATGCATCGCCTGCAGTTCTAATCGAAAGACTTTTATATTCTTTTCCTCCTGAATTATAGAGATGTTGAAGTAGTAGTTTGGCCCGGGATTCAAAATCGTAAGGTATATCAAGGTTTTTTAACGTACGTAAAAAAGCAGAATTTATTCGAGTGGGTTGTACATCATTCAACCGGTTATTTCTACATACTCCCGCTAAAATATATGTATCTTCTAAGGATAATACGGAAGGGGCTTCCATGTAAGCAACGTCTGTCCATTCCACTAAACCAAGAACTTCTGTTTTGTATACGTACCGTATTCCTCCTTCTGTAAGGTTAAACAAAGTTATTGGAACACCTGTGATGGGACAAAAATCCATTATGATATAAATTAGATTTAGGTAAAAATAGTTAACCGAGCCGTTGTAAGAGGTTACCTCACCTAAAATATTGTTTCAAAATGAGACTTTGAATAGGGAAATTCAGGAACAATAAATGTATTGCCGTCTTTTCCCAAAATATTATGCTCTTTCACGTATTCTTTTATCCATCCAAAAAAATATTGAACAGTTTTGGTAAAAACGTTTACTGTGTCTTTCTCATGCTCTGCTTTTACACGAAAGGAAATAGTAAAAAGCAAACTTGCCATGTCATTGTCTCTTTGGTTTTTTAAGAACAAATGTATTTTACCTCTTAAATCTAATTCATCGCCTAAAAATGACGAATTGATGTCCTGCCAGATATTTGAGTAGGCGGTATCTTTTGGAAGATCACTATTCAATAACGCAACAAATTGCTCTACAATTATTTCTGTTACTTGGATTGTCATGTTTTCAAACTTGTCAGTAAATCCAGGTATATTATTTGTTTCTATCATGAATACTGCTTATTATGGTTACCTATGACGTTAGGGCTATATGTTCGGCTGGTATTGGGAAAATGTACACTGCCGGACCAAAAGCTGATTAAAGATACAAAAGTTGAAAATAATATTGTATAGCCCACCTGGATACCGTTAGCTGGATATGCTACCAATTGTGTCAGGGAATTTACGCATGTGGTAAAATAAAAAGGGTTCAATTAAGTTCAGTATCTATCTGTATTTAAACAACAATTTCAATTCTGGATTATTTGCATACTGATTTAACCTTTATTAAAAAATGACATATAATTTTTTCGGTTCAGGCTTCATCATGTATATCCATTATTTACTGAATAATCCGAATCTATTGTTCCGACCGACACAATTATGTAATGCATACATGAATGGGCTGCCCGCGGTTCTTCCTCGTTAGCTTTATGTATAATTTCAAGAACTTCGGAAAAGGCATGTTCCCGGGGCAGACGCAAAGACAACGTACTGGAAGAAGTTATTGAGTTTGTTAGTTTATTCCTTCGCCAATTTTAGTATTAACGATCCTTCTTTTCCTACCAGCTGGATGAAATACAATCCCGGTTTTAACTGTGCCGGCAGGTTATACTTTGTTGGCGTGGTACCCGCTTTCACCGGCGTGCGATGCACCAGTTGCCCGGCCTCATTAAAGATCGACAGCGTGGTATACGAGCTGCCTTTAGGTAATTGCAGGTAAATATAGCTGGCAGCCGGGTTGGGGTAAGCGATAGCGCGCGTAATAACGTCTGTTGGGTGTTTTACCGGTTGTTTATCGGGTACAGATAATACCGTTGAAATGGCCGCATTGGCAGCAGAGCCGCAACTGGAAGTTGTTCCGGTAGGGGCCAGGTTATAATTGCCGCAGGCACTACAGGTATAGGCAGCCGGGTGACTAACAAAGGCGGCCCCGGCATCGGCGGTCCATTTAAGATGCGAAGCGCTTTTGAGGTTACTTAACCAGCCATTGGTGGCGCTCTGGATCATAGGCGCATGTACCACCAGGTAACTATCGGCCGTGCCTGTTTCGGTAAAGAACCCGTCTTTAATCATGTTAAAAGAAGAGCACAACTCGATCAGCGACCCATTGCCTATTTTAACATAGGAGGCGGTGGAGCCGGCCGTCCAGGCGCCGGTAACCTTCATAACGCCAAAATCATTGACCGCGATATTGGTTTGTCCCTGCGAAAAGGAACCCGTGATATCAAGGAAACCGCCATTGCAAATGATGAGGTTATCAATGGTACTAACAGGTACTGTATTTTCACCGGTCAATATGCCGGTGATCACCAGTTTGGCGCCAAACTTTACCAGGATCAGCCCGGTTTTATTGAGCGTCACATTGCCCAGGGTAACCGTACCGGTCTGAATGACGAGGGTACCGCTCACGGTATAGGCGTTGCCGCTTAAGTTGGTGGAGGTTGAAATACAATAGGTAGAACCGGCTGTAAGGGTGGCGCTACCGGCAGGCATTGCTATAGCGCCTGAAGGGCAACCGCCGGTGCATTGTGCCGATGTTGTACGGCAGGCAATAACGGCTACAAGCAGTAACAGGCCATGAATATATTTCATAGGAACGGAGTATTTAAAAAGGTAACAGATGCAAACGAAATTAAATCTCTCCAATTAGTTGGACAATAGCAAAAGGCACATTGGGGATTAAAAACAGTTGTAAATAACCGTTATATTGTAATGGGGGTGCCGTGAACGGTTTTACAGGTTAGGAAAAAGTGTAAGGTGGAAAAATAGCGGGAAGTAAGCCGTAGGAATTAAGAAATAAGAGCGGTAAAAGTAGCTGAAAGTTTAGCAGATTAGAGGAAATAAGATACGAAGAAAAATAAATTCCGGTTGTAATCTCAATATTTACTTGTTCGGGGACAGATTCTCCAAAGCCAGGAAGTATTTGTAAATTTCAAGTATGAATGAAGCAGAAATTACGCCAGAGAAACTGCTCTCGGCGATACTCACGGACAAATTTGCCTTGGCAGCAGCTCGGTTGAAGCAGGTGCGGCCAATCATCTCTGAAATTTTCATGGTTCCTGAGATCGATATTCCTCGGAGGGAGGCCTGCAACTGTTATGTAATCGGTGCCACCACCGCTTGTGTCACCCTGACCAGCCATTTGTTGGAACGCTATTGCAAAGAGCTGTTGATCCAGGTCGATTTTGGTCCACCATTTATGCGAATCGACTTTCAACTAGACGGAACACCGCCGCCCGATTTGTCAGTTTACCTTAGTAAAGATCTATCCCAAACCCTGGCTGCCTGCAAGTCCAAGGGACTCCTTTCAAAAGAGACCTGGAAAATATTAGATAAGTACAGAGATATTTTCAGGAATGGCTTCGCTCATTATGATCCAGCTCTGATTTTGAAAGGGCTCACCTATAAAATTTCCACGATTAAAATGCCGGGCGAACCAATTGAGGAAAGAGAATTCAATCTGCATCATACACCCAATGTCGGACTGGCAATCGAGGTATTTGCGGAAAAAAACGCCTGGCCTTACCTGGTTACTGTGGAGAATTTTATCCGTTCAACCATCCGGTACTTTCATAATCCGGATATAGACCCCGGATTTCCGCTGTTAACATACGAATAATAGGGTGACCATTATTGCCGTATTCGGCGAATGAGTAGGAAACTCTTAACAAGCCAAACTCTCTAATATAATAATTAGACCGCTTTTTTATGCTTTCTACTTATTAAGAAAAAACAAGCAAGGTTTTTACCCTTTCCTTGGGCCTAAGTTTTAATAACTCAGGTGTTTGCAGTAATTTTTTTAGACAATTTACAGCAATCGCTATGACCTCATTTCGTATATCATGTATGTTTTCGCCTTTTGTTTCTTTATGTTCTCTTGGTTCTCCATGTGCTATGAAGCTTCTGAGAGAATATAAATGCTGTAACCTTTTAAAAAACGCTTGTCTTTTTGCTGGATTTTCTTCTAAAAACTTGGCAATTGCTCCCGTTACCTGAAAAGTAGTCTCGAATTTACTACTAAAAATTCCTTCCCAGGCAATAAACGCATCTAATAATGAATCTTCCGGATCTAGCCGTTCAAATATAGCATACTGTAATCGCTTTAAAGGCACTTTTAAATGCCCTAAATCATTTTTCTTTAAGAGTTCAAGCCATGAAATGATTTCTGTGCAGTTTTCTGAATCAATGATGGTAGTTGTCCCCTGTGTCATTTCACGGGAATTAAGCAAACTAGAATGTAAGGGCAAGCTAATATCATAAAACGTTTCATTGAAAGGAGCGGACACAATACCAGTTGAGAACACTATAGAAAACTTTAAAAGGGAAATAATCTCAGTTAATGCAGGGCTGGTAAATGTTGATGATATGTTTCCTTTTGGAGTTGAAATTCCCTTGGTTTTTTGTTTTAATTCAAGAATAGCGCCTATTACGCCTCCATCATTCCCAAGAATACTGGCTGTTTTTCTGATACAAAATAATGGGTTTTCTAATGAAGAGATCGGCCTTATAACTACATTATGATAACATTCGAATGATTCCATTTTTCTAATTCCCATACCATATAAACCGCGGAAACATGAATATTCAAATTCCTCACCAAGCGCAATTTTTTTCAGTATTTCAAGATTCGAACGTATCTCCTGGATAAGGCGTGCTGGTGCGAAATCCATCCTATAGCAACAATTGATAAAACATCGGTAAATAAAATCAACTATTATTGTAGGTTCTGTAGAAGACACCAGCGCTCCGTTATCTAATAAATATATAAATCGGCTGTACGACTCATCACTTACGACCAACTTTGAAAGCGTAGGATCTTTTTTGAGTAATTTAATAAAGGATATTGATTCTTGCATGACCTGATTTGTATGAACCCATTGATGAAAATGGTACTCTTCGTTTGGCATAAACAATAGCACTGGATAAATTTTTATCGCGTATTCGAAAATGAAATTTTCGATGGCATCAGTAGAATGAATTGTTAATATTTCGCCTCCGCACATTTTTCTTAACTCATTGAATCTGCTTTCTTTTGTCAAGCCGTTGATGATAAAAAGTGTACTAACATCGTACAAGGGGCTTGAAGCCGAGGTTCTTTCACTTTTTTTAATAAGCCCCCTTAATTCACTTAAAATCCCTATTTGCTGGTTACTAAAATCCAGCTCTTCTAAAGAGGATTCGTCTGTAATCTGTCGATCGCAGTTTAGTACATATTGTAAGAAAAGAGTACCCACCCGGCGACGAATATTAAAAAATGTATTGAGGTCCATATTTTTTAGCTTTTCTCCGACATAACACAAATTCAATGTTATGCAGTTATAGTTTTGTTGTATGGGTTATTGAAAGCAAATTTGAGCGTATACTGCGCAAGGTATCTGCGTAGTTATACAATTTTTTAATATTTTTATAACAACGAACTTAACCCATTTTCGATATCTTTTTTAATTGGTTTTCTACTCGATAGGTCATATGAAAAATAAAACATTTAATAAATATTGTACTGCGCAGTCGGTGTGCGCTGTAACTTTCTAAACTTTGCAGATAACCACAAAAATGGATGGACAATATTGCACCTAAAGAGGGAAACTTCTTACTTATTAAACCTATAATCACAAAAGAATCTTATTACTAATAGAACCTGCCTATTAATCGATTATCTACAATCAATCGTTTGATCTCATCCGGGTTTATTGGTCCCTGTTTGCTGTACACAATTTTGCCGCCCGGTTCAACCAGCAGGGTATAGGGCAGGGCGCCCTGCCAGTTGGCATCAATGGCTTCAATGAGTTTGTATTTATCATCTATGGCAAACAGGTAGTTGGTGTTGCTCGCCTGTTGTTGCTGCAGGAATTTCAGCACCTTGCCTTTTTTCGTGGGGTCGTCGGCGCTTACGCTGATAAATTCAAAATCGCGCCGGCGGTACATGCGGTTAATGGAAATGAATTCGGGGAATTCTGTAACGCAGGGACCGCACCAGGTAGCCCAAATGTTGATGAGCCGCAGTTTGTCACTCGGGTTTTTCACCAATTCTTTAAGCGCCGGTTCATCGATGGTATTTACGGTTACCGGTTCTTTCGCCCATTCCTCAAATCCCTGTTTTACCAGCGAGGTTTTTTCGGCCCATTTAACCGAGCAGCCAAAGACCTTGGTAGTTTCAACCGGCACCGGTTTGTTTTGTAGCAGGGCTTCAATGGCATCGCGGGTGTTTAATTCGGTGGGTGTTTTGGTGGGTTTTTCAACATTATCAATACGGCCCTGGTAACGCAGTATGCGGGCTTTATCGAAGATGAATACATGTGGGGTGGCTACAGGGCCATACGCGCGTGCGGTAACTTGCGTAGCACCATCGTATAAATAAGGAAAGTTGAAATGTTTTTGTTTGGCGCGGCGTTTCATTTCGGCATAGGAATCACTCATATCGGTATAGCCCAGTTCATCGAGCCGCACCGATTTGGGATCATTGGGGTTAATGGCCACCACGGCGACGTTTTTGGCGCTATAGTATTTAGCGAGTTGAATAATGCGGTCTTCATACGCCTGGGCGGTAGGGCAGTGGTTACAGGTGAAGATGATAACCAGCACGGCGGCATTTTTAAAGGAAGCCAGGGTATAGGTTTTGCCATCAACGCCCGGCAGTTTGAAGTCGGGCGCTTTGGAGCCTATGGAGAGGGTTTTGTGGTTGTTGGGGGTGCTTTGTGAATAGGAAGCAGTTACGGCCAACAGCAGGATAAAGAAAATCCCTTTCATATAGGATGTTTCTTAAAAGGTACGATTTTTTGGGTATTCCATCCAGCTGCAAGCAGCCTTTATTTAAGAGGATACAGTGTTATGGGATTTAATTTTATTTGATCACAACCTTCAAGGTCTATTTCAGGCTGCAGCCAATCTCTCAATTCGCACCTGATATAAACTATCGAAAACCTGCTGAAAAACGCATTAATTACAGTATGTGGATCTTCCATCTGAACGCTTGAAAGTGAATAAACTTTATCCAGGTAAAGCCGCTTCCTTTTTATGTTTTCGTAATCATTCAAAGAATCATAGGTGCTTAATAAGGCGTTTTGGCATTCGTCCGTAATATTTCACATTTTTATTACCGAATTAGCTAATCTTTTTTCATTGCCTATTCTCGTCGTGTAATAACGTTGTTCAATACCGTATAGTAGCTTTTTCAAGTCATCTTCATTTGAAATGGCGAAATTCTCAGCATTTTCATCAAACTCTAGGCCATCGCAATATTCCCGTACATAACTAAAGATTTGATTTTTCTCTCTTCGGTTAAAGGACTGCAAAGTTTCCATTGCCATAGCAATTCTTTTTCTATTTGCTTTTTTTACTTTTTCTGCTGAAAAGCCATCAATCAGACTGATGAACTTATTTTCCAAAAACTGTTCTGTTTCTTCCTGTGTCGCCTCTTTGTAAAGCTCATAGATGCCCTTAAAAATTGTCGTTATAGACGTTAATTTTTTAAAGTAAAGCGTGTCTTCATTACGAACATAAATTGCGTCTGGAGTTTGATTTAATACAATGATTGGAGCATTCTCGACTAAGGCGGGTTGATCAGAAATGGAGAAGTATTTTTTTCTAATTACTTGGCTTGCTGAAAGTTTTTGAAAACAAAAATTTCCCGTTTGATAAGAGACTAAGTAATCAATGGTTTCGAAATGGTCTCTCGGCATTTGGTTGTAATCGGTAGAAATGAACCGTCTTATTAAAATATCTATGCAGTATTCTTTATCGGAAAATTCCGTAATGGCAAACCATTCATCATCTTCCAACTTATAATCCGAGTCATACTTAACTGTATTTTCAAGATTGGGAATATCAAATATCAGCCTGTTAGAAATTACTTTGAAGAAATCTCCATTCCTACCTTTTGTTTTTGCTAAGAGATGGTCCATGTCAATTGTTTTCTTTGTCAATGAATGTGAAATCGTTTACCCTTTTCAGTTTTGGAAAATTTAGTTTGCTTGGGTCCTTCAAATTCTTTTTGGTAATCAGAAATATTTTGATGTTTGTTTCTGTTGTCAAATAATAGAAATGATATCCAAACACCAGGAATAAGGGATTAAAATATAATGTCTGAGAAAGAAAAGTGAATAAGAATAAAATTGCAAAAACAAAAATCAATGTTTCATATTGGGGAACACTCAACGCTACAAAGAAATATCCTAAATAGCTCGGTAAATAAGCATTATTTGCCTGTTCTACTTCTTTAATGACAGACTTGCCTTCCTCGGCTTCAATATTGTCGTCTGCCAAAAATTTCGAAACTATGAGGCTTAGAAGTGTTAGTAAAACAGGTAAGATAAAGTAAAGAATATATGATACCCAATGTGGAAAATTTGACAAATAGGGTGAAATATTATTGATTACCTTTTTCTCTTTAACCAAAAAAACCACTAAAATCAGGGAAGTGGCATTGAAAGTTAAGAATAGTCTGAAAATAAAATTTATCATGTTAATATAATTGCCACTTGAAGAATTATTTTTTAACACAGTTGCCGAAGTTATCTCCGGCAACACACTTCCTGATTCGATTATCCTTTACCCTGCGCTTAATTGCATGTGATTACTACATGCAGCGGCGGAATGGTGTCAAAAAAGGTTATTTATTTCTTCAAACAGATTTTGAAAATTTGCCAGTGTTTGTGAATTGAAATAGCTATCAGTCACCCCCATCTGAGTGAGCTTAATAGCAGGGCTATAATGGTTATAACGATCAATGGACAAAGCTTGGTTAATTTGAATAACAATTGGCCCAATCGAAGGATTCAGATCAAGCATGTTGAGTTTTTTAAATTTACCATTTAATGCTTCATTGAAAATTTTCAGGTAATCTTCCTTCTCAAAAAGGTCTTCTATATCTGATTGTGTACTACCGGAAACAAATTCATGGAAAAATAGAATATGCTGGGATTTGATGATCTTGCTTTTGATCAGATCATCCAGCCTTGACTTTCCTTTTGAATCCGTGAATGTGTCTAACAGACAAACCAAATGCAATTTATTACCTCGCATTAGTGAGATAAAAGAAGCGACTTTATCCAGTCCACCTACCGGAACAATCGTTATGCCTTCCTTGAGTCCAGTTCTACCCATTGACTGAAGTAAGGTGGAAAAATACGTTAGATACAACAAATCCGCTGGTCCCTCGACCAGCAAATTATTTTTCGAAATAAAAAGATTCTGCGCTATATCATATCCAAGTGCGGCCTGCAAAGGAAACAAAGTGTTGGGATCTTTTTCTTGGATAGTTTCAGAAGCAACCGATCCACCAGAAGTCTCCAGTACGGTACGTACCCTGTTCAGATGGCCGCTATCAATCATAAAAGGTGAATGTGTGCTATATATTACCTGGTATTCTTGGCTTAGATCATCCAGAAAAACCAGTAAATTATTCTGAGCCAACGCATGAAGATTTAGACCTGGCTCATCAAAAAGTAAAATGTAATTATTATCTGGATCGTTTTTTACTTTATTGAACCAAACCACAAATGAAAAAAACCAGTTAAACCCCTTACTGCGCCTTTCCAGTGGTAATGTGATCTTGTGAGTTGTATTCTTTATCCGTATATCGAGAATAATTTCCGATTTAGTTTCAATATAAGTTTCTTTATGAGCATGATTTTCTTGACCAGGATAATTCGGATGATATACTTTATTCTCCTTTTTTGTTTCTATAATAATTTTATCAATCTTTAATTCAATTTCTAAATTTTCATTCCCCTTCCAATATTTAAACATTTGTTCCGATATTTCGTTGGACGCTGCCTCTAACTGAGCGGTGAAATTTTCAAAATCGTTGGCCCCCAATAGGTCGTCAATGTTAATCCCGGCAATGTCCAGCAATGCTTCAACCATTTTTGCTCGCTCAGGGCCATATTTACCAGCCTTGTAATCATTAAAATTTATACGACCATCAAGCTGGTAATAATCATCAAAGTACCAGAACTTAGGTACCTGTGGCTCGATGTATGTATTATAAATATAACCACTAAGCTGGTCTGTCCATTTGGATGCATTCTTTATGGCTGTAAGAAATTTCGTCAATTCAGGGCCCTCACCTTCTGGCAGTTGAACTGCAGTCAGTTCAACAAAATTTTTTGTTGATTGAATGGATTGTAATGCATCTTCACCAATCTCATGTTTATATTTTTCTACTAAATGGTCTAAGAACGGTTTAAAATTATGCGTAAAAGCATTTACATACGGTTGTTTATTTTTCCATCTTCTGTAAATTTCAAAAGTATTTTGTGTAAAGCAGTTAACGCCCAATTCTTGATTGATATTATCAATGTGTTCTTGCCCTATGGAATATTTAGCTCGAATAATATCCGCATCATCTTTGCTTTTCTGGAATTGTATTAACTCTTTACGTGGATAGTCTTGTGTTAGTTCGAACTTAAACTTAATATCTTTGGGATTAAAGTATTGAAGTTTTGCCATCGCTTCCAGTAATACTGTTTTGCCGGCTTCATTCATGCCTACGAGTACTGTTATGTCATCCTCAATCTTAATGGTTTGATACGACTGAAAACTTTTGTATTTATTAATTGTAACTTCTATAAGTTTAATCATGAAATTAGTGATTTAGGGAAGTGATCTATTATACTTTCAATCAGAATGATAAATTCCTAATATAACAAAATTTCAAATTGCATGTACTGAAATATTTTATTGCCTGAGGTGTTTCCGGCTGCAGCCTATAAAAATTAAACAAATGAAAACCGCCGTGATTCGACGAAATCTTGTCGGGAGAAAAACCTCCAAAGCGGTCTGTTTATTGGGATCTGGGATTTGTATTATTGTCTAACTTGTTTAAAATCAGTGAATTTAACTTATGCAATTGTGTTAATCTTCCTTTAAATGGGTTGAAAATTTTTCTGTGTGGATCCTACACCCATACATCCTGTTAATGGAAATGAATTCGGGAAATTCCGTAACACAGGGACCGCACCAGGTTGCCCAGATATTGATGAGCCGGTTTACCAGAAGGGTTCTTCACGAGCTCTTTGTGCGCCGGTTCATACCGGCAACAACAGGTAAACGAAATACAAGCCTTTCATAAAGATTATTTATGAAAAGTTACAATTTTATAAAAAGAGACGCTTACATTTATAGTACACTTTTTTAACCGGTGGTACTACTTTCTTAACCGGAAACCTTCTTGCAATGTAAAAGGATCTAAACTTTAACTGCAATCATATGAAGGTATTATCATTTCTTTTACTCCTCTTTTTTCAAACAGCGGTTTTGGCGCAGGACAACCCAACGGGTATTTTCAGGTATCAAACAGCTATAGGTAATCCCCAAAGAGCGGGTTCAACTCATTATGATGCAGCCACACAAACCTACACGTTACAAGGGGGCGGTTATAACATCTGGTTCAACCGCGATGAGTTCCGGTACGCCTATAATGTGGTAAAGGGTGATTTTATTCTTACCGCCAATTTTCAATTTACCGGTGCCGGAACAAATGGGCATCGCAAGATCGGTTGGATGGTGCGTGAATCTACAGATGCGCAGGCCAGTCATATGAGTGCGGTAGTTCATGGCGATGGGTTAACCGTATTGCAATGGCGGCCATTGCGCGGAGCGTTTATGAGGGATCCGCAGGATGAGTTATTTTTTAGCAAGCGCGGGCCGCAGATCATTCAACTCGAACGCAGCGGGAAGAAATTCATTATGCGGGTGGCTAATCCCGGCGAACCGTTGCAAACAGTTGGCGAGAAAGAATTGCCCGAGCTGCCCGATTCGGCACTGGCCGGCATCTTTATATGCTCACATGATTCGAATGTAGTGGAAGAAATGCGTGCCTGGAATGTGCGCATCGTTAAACCTGTGCGGGATAATTACAATGCTTATCGCGGAGGATTTATTGGCAGCCGGTTAGAGGTTATGGATGTATGGAGCGGTCAACGAAAGATCATTCATGAATCACCGGGGCGTTTTGAGGCGCCTAATTTTATGCCGGGCGGAAAAAAGCTGTTGTTCAATGCAGAAGGATCCTTGTATACCATTCCGGTTGAAGGCGGAACGCCCGAAAAGTTTGTGGTGGGCGATCTCACTGAATTGAACAATGATCATGGAATTTCGTTCGATGGAAAAATGCTGGCCGTTAGTCATCACCGAAGAGGTTTGCCAGGTGGCGGATCTACTGTATATGTAATGCCACTGGCCGGTGGAACGCCAACATTACTAACCCCTAAAACACCTTCCTACTGGCATGGCTGGGCGCCCAACAATAAAGAAGTATTATATGTGGCCCAACGCGATAGCGGGGTATATAATATTTACAAAATGAATATCAATGGCGGCGCTGAAATACCATTGACGAATAATAGAACGGGGCATGTAGACGGACCTGAATATGCGCCCGATGGTAAGTATATTTATTACAATGCCAATGTAACCGGAACCATGCAGATCTGGCGAATGAAGCCAGATGGATCTGGTAAGGAACAAATAACATTTGATGGGTACCATAACTGGTTTCCGCATATTTCACCCGATGGCAAATGGATGGTTTTTATTTCTTTTCCACCGGAGATAGATCCGGCTGATCATCCGTTTTATAAACGGGTGCTGTTGCGATTGATGCCTTTAACCAGCCCCGGATCACCACGGGTTATTGCTTACGGCTATGGCGGACAGGGAACCATTAATGTGCCTTCGTGGTCGCCTGATGGGAGGTATCTTGCGTTTGTGTCGAATTTTTAGGACTGGGTAACCGATTAATATACCCAGGTGTGAGCCACAAGACAATGTCACAACTATAAGCTACCTTTATCCCATATATTATAGACGCAAGATCATATTGGCTTTGTTAGAGCTTTTCGATGGTGAACTGGAAAAAAATCGCCTGCAAAAGCTTTTATTTCTTTTTTGCCAAAAGCAGGAAAAAGCAGATTACGATTTCATCCCTTATAAATTGGGTTGCTACTCTTACTCCGCAAATGCGGACCTCACAACGATGGTTGCAAAAGGATTTTTAGAGGAAACGAGTAAGTGTTTTCAAAAGATTGATAACGCGGGTTATACGAAGACATTGAAAGCTGACGATTTAGTAAAATTGAGCAGCATTAAAGCTCTTTATGGCGGTATGGATAGTAATGCGTTGATGAAACATACTTATCGGAATTTTCCTTATTGGGCAATCAATAGTATCAAAGCCGAATCCATTTTGAACAAAGAAGAATTAGAGAACGTTCAAAAAAAACGCGCAGTTAATGACAGCACAGTTTTATTTACAATCGGGTACGAAGGTGGAAGTTTAGAGAACTATCTAAACCGGTTGCTGAAAAATAATGTTAAAGTACTGGTTGACGTTCGAAACAATCCACTCAGCATGAAATTTGGCTTTAGCAAAAGCCAGCTTAAACGCTATTGTGAAAGCTTAGGAATACAATATATACACTTTCCTGAGGTTGGAATCATCTCAGATAAAAGGCAGGCATTAAATACTCAGGCTGATTACGATAAATTATTTGCTGACTATCGCATAAATAACTTGCCCAATACCGTTGCGACACAAAATACTATATTAGAAATTTTACGCGAAAATAAACGAATTGCTTTAACTTGCTTTGAAGCAAACCATTGTCAATGCCATAGAAGCCATTTGGCTGACTCTATAAGTACGTTGCCAGGTTTTCAATTTGAGATAATACATATATAACCTTGCTCATGCCACGAAAAAAAGTTTTTATCATTGTTACAACCTACCCCTTCCATCCCGAAGCCATGACGAATTGGTATGTACTGCTGGAATACTGGAAACTGGTGAAATGATACGCATTTATCCGGTTCCATTCACCCGTTTTATAAACGGGTGCTGTTGCGATTAATGCCTTTAACCAGCCCCGGGTCACCACGCATTATTGCTTACCTCTATGGCGGACAGGGAACTATCAATGTGCCTTCGTGGTCGCCTGATGGTAGTATCTTGCGTTTGTGTCGAATTTTTAAAACTGTGTAACCTAATACTCTCTACATTAAAATTAATACCTTAAAATGCGACGCTTGCCGGGAGCCAGGAGTATAATATTTTAGGATTGCATTCCTTAAAAAACATAATATTTTAGGATTGCATTCCAATAAAACTATGGCATTATGCCTTTAACCTGGGAGTGTTTGAAATGAGAGAAGTCGGAGTTATTATGAGTTAATTCTCTTTGCATCCTAAACGTTTTACTGCTTCGATCATGTCATTGATCTCCAATTGTTCAGTATCGTAAAGATACCCTATCACATCTGAATGTTTATCTACATAGCTGCGTCTTTTAGAGGTATTATTCCTTCGAAGTGTGACTGCTACACCTTGTTCTTTGGCCTGTTTTAATATTCTCTTATTATAATGATAAGCTGCCTCTAAAATACATTCGACATCGTTATAAGCCAGCAGCACTTTTATGGGATTTAATTTTATTTGCTCACAACCTTCCTGGTCGATTCCAGCCTGCAGCCAATCTCTCAATTCCCGCCTGATATAAACAATCGAAAATCTGCTGAAAAACGCATTGATTACAGTATGTGGATTTTCCGCCTGATCGCTCGAAAGCAGGTATACCTTATCCAGGTATAGCTGCCGGTTTTTTACGGTCTCATTGTCAGTGTAAGGATCACGTGTATATAAAACGGGGGTTCTATTTATTACATAAAACGCTTCAAGCAACAATTCCAGTTCAGCAAAAAAGACCTGGAGACCTGTTCGGTGGGAATCCTCCTCATAAACATGATTGCCATTAACAATGGCTGCATGAAACCACCGGCAAAGGTTTGTGCGCAGACAATCGAAATCGATGCTTTCAAAAACGTTGGCAATTGCCTGTAAGGGATCAGTTTTTACCAGTTCAATATTAAGGGGCGATTTATTACAAATTACCCTTTCAAATTCATGGCTCATGACACGTAGTTTTATAGTTCATTGATCTTTAGTTTGAAGCAACCAGCAGGCTTCAACCAACTGTTCTATTTTCTCATAAAAGAAGATATGATTATTCCGTTCGTGCGGGTCTGCCGAAATGCTGGCAGGGCTGGATACAACGGTTACCATCCACCCATATATAATTTCCCGCACATCGTTCAAATGATAGCACAGGAAAAACTCCAGCAGAACCAGATTCGGGTTATTTCTTTCCTGTTCGTTTAATCGGAGTGGCGTGTTACGCAATTCGGGATGATTGTTGACAGTTTTGCCAGTGAAGTTGACTTTGGAAGCAGAATCGTTTAATGGTTGTACCATAGGTAAAAGTTTTAGGTTACAGAAGGTAAATTAGCCTGGTAGGGCAGGGAAGCCGGATTAAAAATGGGCCCAAACAGGTAACCGAAACACAAGGGACAAAGTAAGCCTTGCCCTATAATAATTATATGGCCTGAACACCTTATTTACCACTTGGGTTTCGCGAATTGTCTGGTTCGTTTGGCTGGGCTCGTAAGAGATATTAAAGTTAAGGAAATTTCCTAATACATGTATTAGTGTGGCAGGAATATATTTTTCCTTATTTGCATGTATCCATGGCAAATAAGATTGAGAAAAATCACGTCGACTGGTACATTGTAAATAAGGTAAAGGAGATCCGAACAAAGAAAGGATTGTCCCAGGAAGACTTGGCTGCACATCTGAACATATCTGCCGCATATATTGGCCAGGTAGAAAGCCCGAACTTTAGGGCAAAATATAAGACCCTACATTTAAACGAACTGGCAAAGCTGTTTGGATGTTCGCCACGGGATTTTTGGCCGGAGAAGCCGATATAGACATTTAATTAAATATGACTTATGGATAGTTTTGTTACTTACGTTAGCAGAATATACTTAGAGAACTATAATTGCTTCAAGGGCAAGAATGACTTTAGTCTATTAGACAAAGAAAACAATTTAGTTCAATGGACCGTGATTTTAGGAAACAACAATACTGGCAAAACAAGTATTTTAAAAGCTCTTGCCGACCTCGAGCCCAGCCCTTTAGAACTGACTAGGAAAAGAAGGGACAATAATGAGAAGAAATGCGTACCCTTGAATTTGTTTAGACGTCATAAAATGGGGTTAGAAATATTTGATAAGGATGAAGACAAAATCTTTGTTGGCTGCGACATAATTTATAAGAAGAAAGCCCCATCAAAATCTTATTTGAAAGGCGACTTTACTCTTTATGAAGAGCCAAGGAAAAGCAAAAACGCTCATCAGCCTAACTGGGGATTTGTTCCTCGCTCAATGTGGACGGGTGGAGATTTTGATATTCTCAGTAATATGCAAATATACGGTTATGGCGTAACAAGAAGATCTTCGCAAAAAGGGTTATCTGAAAATGAAGAAAACCTAAATGCTCAAACAATTTTTTATCCCGAAAAAAGCCTAATAAATATAGAAGATTGGCTACTACAACTTGACTATGCAAGCAAAAATGATCAAAAAAATGCTACAATTAGTCTGAAAAAAATTAAATCCTTAATAAGATCTGGATTATTTCCTGAAATATCGGATTTTAAATTTAATTCGACTGATACGCTTAAAAATCATATTCTTTTTAAGGTAAATGAAGGTTGGTTTAAATTACATGAATTAGGATATGGATATCAAACTACCATTTCTTGGTTAATCGATTTTTGTAAGAAAATGTTTGAAAGATACCCACATTCGGCAAACCCATTAGCTGAACCAGCAATTGTACTTATTGATGAAATTGATTTACACTTACACCCTAGCTGGCAAAAAAATATAGTTAAATTTCTTTCGGATATGTTCCCGTCGACACAATTTATTGTGACTACACACAGCCCATTAATAATACAATCTATTGAGAAAATTAATCTATTTGTTCTTGTAAGAAAAGAAAATTCTATTGAAATACATAAATCAAAAAAGACAACATTTAAAGGATGGTCAGTCGAGGAGATATTAGAAGATGTTATGGATTTAGATGAAGGTACGTATTCTGAGACCCATACCTCACTGATAAAATTGTTTGACCAAGCCCTAGATGAAAATGACTATAAAAAGGCCTTATACGCATATATTAAATTGGATGAAATTTTACATCCTAATAGTTCTGATAGAAAAATTCTTAAACTCCAGCTATCACAATTAAAGGATAATGATAAAGCTTAATTTGCCAGCAAGACCTATCGAATTGACAGACGAACTAACTTTAGAACTAACCAATCAATACATACGTGATAATTCAGACGTTTGGAATAGAAAGTTCATTAGAGACGCTGTATTGGCATTTTCGCACAATAAATGTTGCTACACAGAATGTCGCCTCAATTCAGAAAGCAAATATATGGAGGTGGATCATTTTCATCCCAAAATACATTTCCCTAAAGACGTTGTACGATGGGGCAACCTCCTCCCGTCATGCAAAAAATCAAATACAACAAAAGGAGAATTAAACACTAAATTATATCCCATAGTCAATCCACTAGTTGACAGTCCCAAAGATCATCTGTATATAAAAAATTTTAGATTCTATCATAAAAGCATTATAGGAAGAAGAACCATTGATTATACTGCATTAAATGACAGGAAGCATTTTGTTGGTAAACGGTTTAAAATTGGTATGAAGGTTATCGAAATTATTGAAGAAATACGTCTAAACCTTGAACCGTTATGTATAGATGTTTTTTCAAATGAATTACAAATAAAACGGTTGCTGAATAGCTATAAAAATTTGTTAGCTGAGGCAAAACGTGAGGAAGAATATTCTGCAACAATTTCTACTATTATCTTAAGTGATGATAATAATAATATATTACTTAACATACTTGCCGAAAATGATCTATTAGACGATGAATTAGAAGCATTTTATCATGAGTTGGAATATTGTAGTTTAATAGACTGATTGTACCCACAACAACATTATTATTTGTTCTAAACTAGAGCAAGTAATATTCTTGATTTCCTTGGTAAACGCACGGGGAACTACAGGCGTTAGCCAACCAGGCGTCACCCGGCTATAGGCATCCCTGGATCTGATATTTTTTTAAAATCGGTAATTATGGTTCAATGATGGAGGCTTTCCAGTTTTGAGGAAGCAGTTCTTGTATTCTGCTGGCCGGGAAGGTAGGCATAACGGTAAGTACATACTTCAGCCTGTAGTCGGTAAGCAACAATGCAGAGTTT
>NZ_LVYD01000047.1 GCF_002077945.1 Niastella vici | reverse complement strand
AGTTTGCGCCCGTGCCGGGCGCACCAAAAAAAGCCAGCAAGTCAACAACTTGCTGGCTTTTTTTATTTCTCCCGTCCCATTCAAAAATTCCCGCCGCATCAACCAAAAAGATAAATTTGTTCCGTGAAAGACTTTATAAAAAAGGAAGTGGCTTTTGAACGGGTAATTTTCTTTAGCGATGCTATCGTAGCGATCGCCATCACCCTGCTTGCATTGAACTTAAAACTGGAGATCCCTACAGATCACCATGTAAGCTTTTCAGACCTGCTACTGCCCTGGAGAAATTACCTGGCTTTTATTCTTTCTTTTATTAATATCGCCGGCTTTTGGAGAACCCATCATAATGCTTTTATCCATATTTATAAAATGGATGATCTTATGATGTTTTTAAACATCTGTTGGCTGTTCCTGATCGTTACTTTACCTTTTGCAACAACATTGGTCAGTGCTCATTTCGCCGAAACACCTGTGATCTTTCTTTATAGTATGAATGTGCTGGGACTGGCCATTTTTCAGAATTACATCTGGGATTACGCCGATTCAAAGAATTATATAAATAAAGACAAACTCCCGGATATTGCAAGACGCCGTTTCAGGCTTACATTTAACCTGGATATGATCAATAGCCTGGTTTGTGTGATCCTTTCCTTTTTCCTTCCCATCCTTGCTTTTATATTCCTGTTCTTTAAGCTGCCAATGTTCCTTTTTGCTGCATTCTACCTGGCAGGAAAAAGAAAAAAGCAGTATATGCCTTCTAAAAACGTTTCAAATGAACAATTTGCAGAAGATGGCAATTAAAGCCTCTTCTGTTGCCATAGTTCCCCACAATCTATAGCTTAAAATCCATGCCCGCGTTTACAGGCGGGAACAGATTTTTCATATGATAAATAAGGCGCCTGCCTTAAATACTATTCATATGAATAAAAATTCTTCATATTGGCCCGGGTTGGTATTCCTGTTTATGGTTCATTGTAACCCCCCCATGTCAATAACCGCCAATCCCGACGACCAAACCAATGCAGCCGGTACGCTCGGCTCGGCTAAGATGACTACGCAGATGCCACCTAAAAACAATAATGTGCGGCTTAAACCTGATACAATAAAATTACCGAACGATACGGTGATTGTAAAACCTTCGCATTATTAGGATGATGATGGCAGGTTATCTATTTTTGCCCTTAAATAGATAAAACCCGAATGAAAGATCAATTAAACAGTTTAATAAAAAGATCAAAAGACAATTCACTCCCATTCAAAGAAGTGATTGAATTTATAGAAACTTACTATCAACATCAACCTGCAGCTTTTAAAAATGGGGAGGTTTATAATGAGGCAACACAAAATCAGGGCAGTGCAAAGGTTTTTACTTTCGCGCAACTAAATAACCTGAGTAAGGAAGATACTCTTTACCTGTTTGCAGAACATTATCAATCAGTATTAAATAATCCCAACGGGGCTGATCACCAAAACATCAGACAATTTATGATCCACGGCTGGCCAGGAGTAGTTTTTGAAGGACAGGCCCTGGTTGCAAAATAGTTCAACGTATTATGGGGCTGACTAAAGGAAGTAGTGATGGTGACTAAAGGTCGTTTACGCGATTCTCAAAGCCTTCATGAACCTTTTTGGTCAGCCCCATTTCAATATTTATTAGCTTCTTCTTCCGCCTCCTTCAACTGCCTCTCCAGTTCATTCGCCAATTCAGCTGCGCTATTACCAGGCTGCCTTCTCAATTCATTGATCGTTTGCACAATCGTGTTCCTGTCACGCAAAAAAACTTCCGTATCCTTCAGCTCACGCTGCACCAGGCAATCCTTATTGAATACTTCATGCAGCCAATGACTTACTTTACAATCCACAACAAGGTGTATCCTGTTACTGCTGCCCTTATTGGCCAACCGGTGCGGCAGGTTGGCATTAATATACCAGCATTCGCCTTCCTGCATCTGCAGTCTTTCATTATCGAGGTAGAACTCAACAAAAGGATTTGTAATGATGGGAAAATGCAGCCGGGCCTCGCCTTTTTCAAAATAAAGCTCCTTATCCGTATGTTCTTTGATCACAGCCCCGGCCTGCAGGTTCAACAACCGGGCAGATAATTTTTCGCACTGCAGACTTTCAAGGAGCAATTGAACAGATGGACAATGCGCCAATAAAGGCGTATCTGCAAACGCTTCCTTATTCAACGATTCGGCCAATGTATTCGGTACACCACCGGGCGACCGGAACGATAAAACATCCCACCCACCTTCATAATCATGTTGGTTTAAATGCGGTTGCCAGTAATCTGATTGCAATTTTTCAATTTCTTTTTGAATACTTTTGATGGCAACTGGCATCTTCAATAACGCATATTTAATGATGCTCATGTTACTAAATCTACAAAGATTTTCTGAATTCATTCAATGACCAGGATCATGATCATACAATTAACCGGTCTTTCAGGCGCAGGGAAATCAACGCTGGCAGTGGGTGTAAAACCCTTACTGGAAAAGCAATCCCTGAAAGTTGAGATCATTGACGGTGATGTGTACAGGAAAACCCTTTGCAAAGACCTGGGCTTTTCAAAGGAAGACAGAATGGAGAATATCAGGCGGCTTGGTGAGGTAGCCTGGTCTTTTAAAAACCGCGCAGATATCATTATGATCGCCGCTATTAACCCTTTTGAAGCTATCAGAAATGAATTGAAAGAAAAATATGGCACAAAGACCATTTGGGTCAAATGCGAAATCCCGGTTCTCCTCAAAAGAGATACCAAGGGTTTATACAAACGGGCATTGTTGCACGACGAGCACCCTGATAAGCTCTTTAATTTAACGGGAGTGAATGATACATATGAAGTTCCGGCTTCACCCGACCTGGTCATCGATACCAGCGGGGAACCGGCATCGCAGTCTGTTTTGACCTTTTATGAATTCCTACTTCGCTCCAGGGCTTCATATCTTTCATAGGCGGCTCTGCAATAAGCAGGCACCGGATCGCGGATCGCCGCTTCCGCAAAAACCTGAGCAGGGTACTTTGCATGGTACCTGGCCCGGTCTTTAATTCTTTCCATTTCCCCGAAGCCAACAGGCGTACCGGTTATGGCCGCTATCTTTTCTACCATGGCAATGGGACCTTCATTATAATTTACAGGAATAGCAAGGGGGTCTTCTTCGAGAATGTGTTCAAAAGCCTGAAAGTATTTATCCAGCAAGCGGCCCAGGTATTCATTCTGGTCCATATACTGCACTTCATTTTCTGCAAATCCCAGCAGGGCAGGTTCAATGAGCCCGGGTATTGCATGCATCCCGCTTCGCTTTTGTTGCGACCGCATCACTTCATCGGGCCGGCGGTACAATAAAATAAAAGGAGTTAGTGGGTATAGTTCCCTGAGCTGTTTATAAAAGAAGATATGCCAGCTATCAGTTTTTATAAACAATCTTTTTCTATTGTTTTTTACAGATGCGTAGAATGCCACTGCAGCTTTTAGCAATTGTTGCGGTATATTTTTGTTCGCCCGCAGTAAGGCATCAAAAAAAGGAACTTCTGAAAGTACAATGTTACCGCTATCTAAAGCCAGCAGTTGCGAAGCCAGGGTAGAACCGCACCTTGACACATGGAAGATAAATGCTGAAGGCGGAATGCTTTCAATTTCATTGGACCATTGTGGCAACACATCCAAACTACTTATGCTTTTATGGCCGCGGTTGTTGTATTGCAGGCATTTGGCAATGGTGTCATCAAAAAATGGTTCTGTAAAATCTTCATCGCCTGTATACAACCATTCACAATATGGCTCGCCTTCAGCAAAGGAAAGTTTATAAGGTATCCAGTTTGCCAACGCTGATGATATCCTGGCTTCCATATGAACCATTTAGTAGTTTAAGAAGTGGTGCCGATCCAGTTTGCACTTACCAGCACAACCGAAGTGTCGATCTGCCTGAGGGGAATATTCCAGTATTTTCTTAATAATTGTTCTTTTTCATTAAACGATACCTGCCGGAAACCATGCTTTATATAAAAGCTAATTGCCCAGCTTGCATCGGCCCAGGTACCAATTAATATGGGCTTTGCCGTCAATGTAGATAAATGTTGCAATAATTTTCCGCCAATCCCTTTATTCCTGGCCGTGGTGCGAACATAGGCGTGCCTGATTAATGTGATATCCCCCTTATCCTGAATTCCCATTACTGCAATCAATTCTTCTTTTTCATGATAACCCCAAAATTCTACACCATCGACTATCTGGACCTGCAATTCTTCCTTTGACATATAAGGTTCATGCCATCTGTCGCCGGGTATAATGCCTTTATAGGCCGAGGCCCCATCATTAATGATCTCATAAATAATCTCAAAGTCACTATGCGTAACAGGAACTATGGCGGTATCCATATTGGGCTCTATTAGTGCGGCTATAAAAATACGCCAATATGATTGAATAAACAGGCAACCACTAAGTAGCCCCTTTTAGCCTAACACGTTTTCTTTGTTAAGCTATTTACTGATTAACACCTGATATCAATAAAATATTAATACTATGAAAGAAACAAACCCGTTGTCGCGTCGTCAATGGCTGGAACGAATGGCAGTTCCGGCACTGGCAGGCGCCGGAACCATGATTGGCCTCGAAGCAAAAGGAACGCCCCGTAAAAAGGAAAAGGATGAGGTTGCCGGCACTAATATTTATAATATTCGTGATTACGGAGCAAAAGGCGATGGAACCACCCTGGATACAAAAGCGATCCAGAATGCCATCGATAAATGCTTTAACAATAATGGTGGAACCGTATTGATACCCCCAGGCAATTTTCTTTCAGGCACACTTGAATTAAAATCGAATGTTACGCTTCACCTGTCGGCAGCAGCCAAATTATTGGGTAGCCCCAAGCGTGAAGATTATACGGCAGGAAAAGGGGTTCCCCCCGGTAATGGCAATATTGTTTTCCTGTATGCGGCTAATGCAAACAATGTTTCTATAGAAGGTAATGGCACCATCGACGGAAACGGGCTTGCATTTTATAATGGCAAGGGCGACAATACCGGCCCCGGCCAGCACGGCGTTGGCGGCAACTTCGACCGGCCACATCTCGGCATTTTTTATCAATGCACCCGGTTAAGCCTTCACAGTGTTTTTTGTACAGCCAGCGCCTATCATTGCTTTCGCATATTGGGTTGCAAACAGGTACATATTGATGGGGTAAGGATCTATAACAGGGTGAACAAAAACAACGACGGCTTTCATTTTAACAACAATGAATATGTTCACCTCGTAAACAGTGATGTACAATGCCAGGACGATGCCTGCGCCCTTTTTGGCAGTAATAAATTTGTGACTATAAACAATTGCACCTTCAGCACCCGCTGGTCGGTATTCCGCTTCGGAGGGGGTCAATCACAAAACATTGCCATAACCAATTGCCTTATTTATGAAACGTATGGATGCCCCATAAAAATAAGCGCCGGTAAAGCCAATATTGAAAACCTTATTTTTTCCAATATCATTATGCGGAACGTTACAGGCCCTATAGGGATTGGATTCGGCGGAACGGATAATAATAATACCCCCGACACACAAAAACCGTTTATCCGTAATATTGTTTTCAATGCCATTCGCGCTACAGTGGTAGCCAAACCGGTTGATCACCCCGATATTCATTTTGGGGTAAGCGTAAGACCGGGGGAGTCAAATTCGTGTATCACGCTGAACGCCATGGGTGCATATTACCTGGAGAACATAAGTTTTACTGATGTACATATACAGTATGCAGGCGGCGGTACTGCCGAACAGGCTGCCAAACGTTCAATACCGGAAGTAGCCGCAGAATATTTTGGGGTTTGGGAAACCGCGCCGGCCGGCCCGCCGGCCTATGGTATGTACGCGCGTAATGTAAAAGGGCTCACGCTGCACAATGTACGCTTTGAATATGACCAGGCAGATGCAAGACCCGCTGTTGTTTTTGATAACGTTCAGGATGCCAGTATCAACGGACTTAGCGCAAAGGGTAGTGAAGGAGCCGAATTGCTACGGTTCATCAATACCAAAGATGTTTTGCTCACTGCAACAAGAGTATTAACACCGGCCGCTATATTTGTACAGATTGAAGGCGCCGCCAGTGACGGTATTATGGTAGAAGGAGGCGATCTGCGAAAAGCAAAAACCGCACTGAATTGTACAAATGGGGCTACCACTTCTGCCGTAGTAGTAAAATAGCATATATAAAAATACCCTCCGGTTATTTGCCAGAGGGTATTGAAATTTATATATAGATACTACTCCGAAATACTCATTGGTATATGAAACGTGCCAGAAACAGGTGTTCGTACTACACTCGAAATTTCTTCGCGCACCAGAATGAATGAATAGGTTCCCTTGACAATTTTACTGATCTTGTCGTAGGAAGTAATGGTGACACTGCCGCTGCCATATTGATGAAGTCCGTTCGTTTGCGGATCGTTGGCAGATGAATTCCAGTTGTATTTACCATCTATGGCCTCTGCCAAACAATGGGAGTTGGCCGGAAGGTTTATGGCATAGTTACCGGTGCCTGTAAATACATCATTGACAACTATTCCAGCCTGGGCCATTACGCCTCCAGATAAAAAATTACTAAGATCGATGTCAATGTGATCCCGGCCCGCTTCATTCATGGCCTGGCCACGTACGTTCACTACCGTTCTACCTCCGATCTTTATGGTGTTTTCGTTGATCAGTTTAACATGCGACACCAGGTAATATTTCGACACATCGCCTTTGATAGCTGTGATGTCGACACTGATGGTAAAGGATAGGCTGGTTTTATCGGCGCCACCGGGCACTATATCCGGCGCCAGGTAGGTAAAGTAGTTTTCACCACGAACAGACAAGATCTCTCCATATGGTTTACCAAGCCCCATGGCTACCCCGTTAATATAGATTTCGGTAATATAACTTCTTGTATCATTTGAAACCGGTTTCTCGCCCGGCAATGGTATAAACAGATCGTCGTTAATGTCATCAATTCCAAGATAGGTAACCCGATAATCAATTTTATCACTACAAATAACTGTAGTACTGCTCACCGTATCCCCATTTTGCCGATTGATCCATAATTTATATTTGAGAAAATTCGCAATGTCGAGCTTGCCGTTGGAAATTTTCAAAGTAAAATCCTGCGAGGCTGTACCGGCATTTGCATCAACTACAGGTTTGCCAGGCAGTTTATTATATACGCCTGTGCTGCTGCCATTCTCCGTTTTAAGATAGGCCGCGCCACCCAAACCATTGAGGCTACCCCCGGGAATAAAGGGCTTGCCATCCTCATCTTTTGGAAAAGTATATACTATTTTAACCGGCTTTGCGGTTTGTACATCTGTTGCTGCTTCAAAGCGGTAAGCCAAACTGTCGATGCCATTGGGCGCAGTATTTGTTAATTGTTGTACTTTGAAAGAAACCGGTTTGTCCAATGCACCGGCAGGAAAAACAAATTTCACTTTCCCCAATACAATTTCCCCACCCTGCGTGCCGATCTCTTTCTGTACCAGGGTACCGGGTATAATTGAGCCGGCCTTTCGTTGCACACCTTCAGGAAGTTCCTGACCTGGATTAGTATTTGGATCATTACCGCTACCACCAGGCGCCTCTTCCCTGCCCTTGGTGCAGGAGTTAATAAGGAGGGGGACCAGCACACAACCCGCCAACAGAAATTTTTTCATACATAAGTTTTGAAAAGGTTATTAATCAGGGTGCAAATTAGAAGGAGCCGCTTATTTGTACTCCTGCAGCCTGATTGTATTGAAGTAACCGATGTATGAAATGAGAAAATGACGGTTAGGCGAGTATCCAACCCAGGTATAATTTGAAAGCCGCTCTCTATTGAAAGAACGGCTTGCCATACTATTATTTAAAGATCATCAATCCAAACTTTACGCCTCCCTGCGGTGTAATGCGTCTATAATTGAATTTATCCTTTTTATAACTATAGTAATCATCATTTACATAACCATCAAAGGTTTCATAAGTTTCTTCCTGGTAACGATAGCCCAGCCCGCCGTATACATCAAGATACAGCCGGACCTTCCTGGTTGCCGGTGTAAGAAAAATTGTTTGTCCAATTAAAAGTTTCAGGCAGTAAACATCAACATTTTCAGTACGCAATCCCTGGAAGTTGTACCCCTCTACATCCTGAAATGAGGCATGCTTGTTTTTAAAACGCCAGTTTCGATAAAAGACATCTGCTTCAAGGTATGTATCCAAAGCCTTGTTGACGTAAGTTTTTTGGTAAAATCCTATCGTATAAGACTTGTATAATTTATTTAAGTAGCGATGTCCATATCCACCGGCAGCACCGCTGCCTCCACTATTTACCCTTCCAGAATCCTGGGTGCTGGGCCTGTAGGATAGCAGGATGCCGTAACGCGTTTTTTTATTCCCGATGGCAGCATTTGCCTCAAAGTTTAAAAAAGCAGCTTCTGTTGGCTTAATTCCAAATTCCATTACCCGTTGTGATCTTCCTTCCAGAAAAATAAAGATGCAAATAGTTACAAGCAGGACAAAACGTTCCTTCATGTTGCTTTTTAAAAGGTTAGGGTTAATTTTCCTGTCTTATGCAATGATCGCCTGCTGAAACGGGAACGTTGCGTCACTTTTATTTTTAACAAATATGCCCTGAAGAAATAATTTTCAGCCATGGGCTGTTACCCTGTCGCCATATTGCTGTGCAGCAACTTATCTGAGGTTTAATATAACGCTAATGTAGAAATTATACCGGTAGATTCCAATATATCAGCGGCAACAAAAAAAGGCCCTGGCATTAACCGGGACCTATTTTTCTTTGTGTGTATCCTGTACTATCTTTTTTGCGTACTGGCGCTATTTCTTTCGTTTGTGTTTCTTTTCTATAACATACTGCTTGTAGATCAGGTTTATTATAGTCATATCATCCACATCAATCAGTGAGGCAATCCTGATAGCATCTTTAAAAGCAAATTTTTCGGGGGATTTTATTAATTTGGCAAAAGTCTGGTGATGCATGCCCAGATCACGTGCTACATTCGTCTTGGGTATATTTTCCAATACACCCGCAAAGCTTTCTATATAGCCGCTTTCGATGAGTTTTTTAACAGTCGCGTAGCGCTTGTCCTTCGCCATATTGCAAAGAAATAGGCAAAGCGCGCAATCTGCATTAATTATGTCAAACAACTACATATAAAAGTTCATATTTGACATATTTCAGTTCATTTATTGACATACGAATATACTTTCCGTACTTTTTTAATACAAATAATACCTTTATCACAGTTAGTCAAAATCACCAATCTTTGCAAAAACATTATCATGAAAGCATTTTTAGGAATGGGCTTATTAGGGTCGAATTTTGTTCGGGCCCTGCTTAAACGGGGAGAATCAGTACAGGTTTGGAACCGCACCGCTTCAAAAGCGCAGGATCTGGAAAAAGACGGCGCCCGGGCATTCGTTCAGGCACCCGATGCTGTAAAGGGAGCCACCGAAATACATCTTACCCTGAAAGATGATGTGGCTGTTGATGAGGTTTTGAAAGCTGCGGAGCCCGGCCTTACACCTGGCGCTATTATCATTGATCATACCACCACTTCAAAGGAAGGCGCCATAAAAAGGACCCAACGCTGGAAAGAGAAAGGTTTTACCTATCTGCATGCACCTGTATTTATGGGACCCGCCAATGCTTTGGATGGAACCGGATTTATGCTGTTATCGGGCGACGAGTCCATAATCAATGCGCTTTCGCCTGCCCTTTCAAAAATGACTGGTAAACTATTAAATTTTGGTACTGAAGTGGGAAAAGCGGCCGCCATGAAACTCGCCGGTAACGCTTTCCTGGTTTGCCTTACCGTGGGATTGAAAGACACGCTGACCTTATCAAATTCACTTGATATTTCTGTAACAGACCTGCTCACTCTCTTCAATGAGTGGAATCCCGGTGCCCATGTAGCGGCCCGTTTGAAACGCATGACCGGTGCCGATCACACCCAACCTTCCTGGGAATTGAATATGGCGCGCAAAGACACCCAATTATTTCTTGATGCCACTCAACAAACCGGTAACCATTTGGTACTGATGCCTGCTATCGCCAACCTGATGGATGAATTTATCAGCAAAGGTTTGGGCAATTATGACTGGACGGTGATTGGAAAACGGGAAGATGAGCAATAAATTTGCCTGGAATGCATCAAAATAGCCATCCTTCTTCTGTAAGTAATTACCGCATCCTGCGCAGGATGCTTGCCTTATACCGGCTGGTGAAGAAACAGGAACGATCCTTACAGCAACACCTACCGGAGTTGCTGAACAAAGTAGCGCCCGGGCATGCGCAAACATTTTCTGCGCAGCACATAAAAAGGATCACTAAATACTGGCAACTGGGGCTGAACCTCATTTGCGAGAACCTGTACCATTTAACGGGAAAACAATTGAATGCGGAAGAACGCCACCGGATCATTTTACTTAGTGTTTTCGGGCCGCTGTTCGATGATCTTTTTGATGACAAATTACTTGACCACGAACAAATAGCCTCGCTGGTTGAAAACCCGGAAGCATATGTGGCCGTTAATAATACAGACCGGCTTGTAATAAAATTATACCTGGAAATATTAAGGCTTACACCGCAACGCGAATTATTTGTTGAGCAACTGAAGGCAGTTTTTTTCTGGCAAAAAGAATCCCTGAAACAATTAAACGGGCAAATCACAGAAAATGAATTGTACCGCATCACCTATAACAAAAGCTATTATGCCGTATTGTTATTTTGTGCGGTGCTCGATCATTATCCCGGCCAGGAAATACTGGAGATGCTGTATCCCGTTGCGGGCCTTATGCAGTTGACCAATGATGCTTTCGACGTGTATAAAGATGTGCATAACGGCGTTTATACGTTGCCCAACCTGTACCGGAACTTTGGGCAGTTGCAACAGCATTTTATGGCTGAAATAGCCAGCATCAATTATAAAATATGGCAAATGCCCTATGCGTCAAAAAACAAACAGGATTATGCCATAACCATACACTCTTTGCACGCCATGGGCTGGATGTCGTTGGAACAGTTGAAAGATGTTACTGCAGAAATTCATTCAATTGCGGCCCTTCGCGCATTGAGCAGGAAGACCCTGATATGCGATATGGATAGTTTTCAGCAAAAGAGGAAATGGCTGGGGCACATCCGGCGCCTTACTAATTATTATGATCTTTCTTCAGGTCTTATTAAAGGCCCCTCTGTGGAAACAGAACGGCTTACTTACTAGCTATGACACTAAAAAAAAATATTTAATCAGAGCCTGAACCTTATATAATAGAGCCTAGGCGCGTTGGCGTTGCAATTCCAGCATTTTGGTCTCCACAAAAAATGTTTCGTTCTGCACCACATCTACATAACATTGCTTTTGCAGCTCGAGAAATTCTGCATCGTCGCGCATGGCAATGATCGCTTCTTTATCGAGCTCGCATTTTACGCGTATCAATGATGGGAATCTTTCTTTCACCATGTCGAGTATATTATCCCAGGAAAGCATTTTGTCTTTGGTAACCCTGGGTGTTCCTGTACGAAAGCCGATCACACTGTGTAACATATCCAGGCTTTTGCGGCGGCCCCAATTGTCTTTTTGCTCTTTGGCATACACTTCCAACACTTCAAATTGCTTTTCTTTTTCACGTGACAAATGAATGATCTCATCGGCGTATTCATCTTTTATACTATTGATGCGCTCGTTCATTTGGGCTTCTATAAAGCCAAGGCGGGCAGAAATTTCAGCATATCGGGCAGAAGCATCCTGGGCCTGGTCGTAATCAACATTATTGATCACTTTCTTTTTTTCACGGAACATACGTTTAGCTTTTATTTGTTAGTTAAATAGGTTGTTGTTGCAAATTGATCTATGCAGGCTCTGCTTCCAGTTCACTGAAATAACTTTTTACGGGCTCATAGTATTTCAGGATCTTTTCATCACGCACCTTCAGCCAGTCGTATCCGCTTCTGATACCTTTAATTACACCGGCGTGGTCGGTAGCGCCTGTAAGGTTTGCCAACAGTGAATAAGGGACGTGAGGAAATCTTTTTTTGCCTGCCATCCACAACAGCTTCCGCATCACGGGCCGGTCGTTTGCACGGCTTTTATCACTTACCCATGATAGTTGAACATTCCAGCAGTCGCACATTGCTTCGAACAATTGCCGAAGATCATCTTCGAGCATTTTGTTCGAGTAACGTGGAACCAATACTACATCAATACCCGCCTGCTGTTGAATCTCAAATTGGGCGCGTGTAATTACATGGCTTACGATCGAGAGTTCTTTTCTTGTGAGTACATTCATAATACTTCCGATTTTATAATTTCGCTAATCATTGTTTTATAACCATTGCTCATAATTGATCCTACCGGCGAACATTCATCGGCCAATACACGGGCATCATGCCATTTCTGATACAACATTCTCTTCTCATTCATAGAAAGGTTATCACATTTCAGCAGGGTGCCGGCAAGAACATAATCTCTGTCGAACCATTCGCTCTTCCACCAATTCCAATACAGCTGGTGCTGCAATACTTCATCGATAGCCGCTGGATCTTTCGAGATATAATATTGTAGATACAAACAGCCACTTTGATACTGAAAATCTCCATACTGCAGTTCGTCCCAACCCAGCATATGGCAGATAAGCGATTTTAGATAAGGCGCCAGATCATTTTGCATTGGATTATGGGTCATGACCGGGCTTTTCATTTTTCAGGGTCGGTATTGGTATTTTCAGGGATCACATTTTTCACGGCCTGCAAAAGCAGGTTGTCGTTCTTTATTATTTGCATGTAGGTTGCCAGTATCTCCTGGTTCTCCCGATCGCCTCTGACCACTTTTCTGACATGATCGGCGGTAACTCCGTGAATTTCTGCCACCAAAGCGGGCACATCTCGCCTCCGAAGCACATTTTCTTTGTTTTTTTGCCTACTTTTAGCCCCATGCATATTGTATCGCTTTTCGATACAGCAAATATATGCCTCATTTTTCGACATAACCAATTTTTGAGGCAAAAAATTTACTCTATGCCAACTTTTTTTGCACAGAATCTGGCCTTTTTAAGGAAAAAGAAAGGGCAAACCCAGGCCGAAGTGGCCACTGCATTGGGTTTGAAGCGAAATACCTTCTCTAATTACGAGACAACCCATTCTGAGCCAGACCTTGGTACATTAGAAAAAATTGCCTCATTTTTCGACATTTCGATTGATGAGCTCTTAAGTGTTGATCTTTCGAAAGGAAACCTGGTTGAATACAAGGAACAGGAGGAAAACAAGGATACCAGTATGGTAGCTGAGAGTAGCGCTGCCCTTTTACCACCTGATGATGATGACCTGCCCGTTTCGGTGGTAGGCAGTACGCTATTTCCTTACCGGCGGTTCCAGGCGCCAAAAATTATTACTATAGATAGTCAGGGTGAAGAGAATATTATTTATGTACCGGTAAAAGCCAGGGCTGGTTATATGTCGGGCTATGGTGATCCGCAATTTATTCAATCTTTATCGGCTTATCGTTTGCCTGGTTATACCAATGGCACTTACCGCATATTTGAAGTAGAAGGGCATTCCATGTTTCCCACCTTGCAGGATGCAGACCGCGTGATCGCACGTTGGGCCGATATTTCAGAAGTTCGTGACGACCGGGTGTATGTGCTGGTGACCCGTACGCAGGGTGTATTGATAAAACGGCTGATCAACCGTCATCACGAAGGAAAGATCATTGTAAAAAGTGATAACAATCACGGTGGTTCCATTGAATTTCCTACCATCGTGCTCGACGTTGAAGAAGTGGCCGAAATATGGTATGTAGTTGAACGTTGGACAAGGCAACTGCCCGGCCCCGGTGAAATTTATAAACGTCTCGTAAACATTGAAGCGGAACTCGCCACGCTGAAACAGAAAATGGGTGAATAGTTTTCTTGTACCAGCCCGCGCGTCGTGCTATTCACTTCTCAGCGTTTTAACCGGGTTGGCAACCGCCGCTTTTATTGCCTGAAAACCTATAGTAACAATTGCAATCAGCAGGGCTACAGCGCCTGATGCCGGTAATATCCACCAACTCAGGTTAGTTCTGTAACCAAATTGCTGTAGAAAGGAGTTCATGAAAAGCCAGGCCAATGGTGATGCGATGATCATTGCAATAACGACCAACTTTATAAACTCTTTTGTTAATAATGTAGTGACCTTTGCTACGCTTGCTCCCAGCACTTTTCGGATGCCAACTTCCCGCTTTCTAAGTTCAGTCATATACACAGTAAGCCCCAACAGACCCATGCAGGCAATGAAAATAGCAATGAAAGTAAACGTGTTTATTAAACCAGATGTATTTTTACGTTGTGTAAAGGTATTGGCAAAATCCACATCAGCAAATTGCAGCTCGGTGAGATAACCGGGGTTATTCCTTTTTAATATTTCTTCAATTTTTTTAATGCTTTGCACCGACGCGCTGCCGGTTTTCATTCTTATATTAATTATACCATCACTTCGGCCATATTGTATCATGGCGGGCCGTACAAGATCACCAGGATTGCTCTGATAAAAATCCTTTACCACCCCTACTATCTTCCAGTTAAAATTTCCGTCTTTTATTGTCTGGCCTACCGGGTTGGCGAAACCTAATTCCTTACTGGCGCTTTCATTAATTACGACGGAAGCGGTATCTGTATGAAAAGTATTATAATCAATATCTCTTCCTTTTAATAAAGTAAGCCCATTTGTATTTACAAAATTTCCCGTTGTAGTAAACACACTGAAGTTTATGCTTTTACTGTTTTCGCCACCAGCCCATTCAAATCCACTTATCCAGATGCCGGCTCTTGTCAACGGCATATTGGTTTTACAAACGGCCTCAACCATTCCGGTATTCATTAGCTCCTGCTCAACAACTGCATAATTCCTACGCAGATCGTTGGTTATGGAATGAAACAGCAAACCGGCTCTCATAAATCCCGGATCGCGGTTCTCGGTAAAATTTGCCTGCTTGCGAAAGATGATGGCAAAGTTGATGAGTGAAATGGCAATTATAAATTGTACCACTACCAATATGCGGCGTGGAGTTAACAGTGTGCTCTTATTGTTAAATATACCTTTCAACACCTTTACCGGTTTAAAGGCCGATAAATAAAAAGCCGGGTAACTACCAGCCAATAACCCGGTAAAAAGAATAAAGGCCAATATTGACAGCCAGAAAGCCGGCGATTGCCAGGGAATATTCACTGGTATTTTTGCCATTATGCTAAATACAGGCCAGGCCAGCTGAACTATAAGGAGGGCTATACTGCCTGCAATACAGGTGATCAGGGTTGATTCAGTTATAAACTGTAGTATCAATGATTGTTTTATGGCACCCATTATTTTTCGTACTCCTACTTCTTTTGCTCTTTTGCCGCTGCGTGCGGTGCTCAGGTTCATGAAATTTATACAACCGATCATTAACATCACAGCCGCCAGTACGGAAAGAAAATAAATATCTGATTCGGTTTCAGGCCTGCCCTTTTCATCAAAGTGATGTTGTATATGCATTTTACTTACCGGATGCAAAAAGATCTGGGTGCCTTCTTCATTTTTGCTATGCCTGCTGATCACATCACTTATCTGTTTGTTAACACTGTTTACCTCACCGGCACTTGCTAATTCAACATAGGTAGTAGCATAATAATTATCCCACTTACTTTTATTATCATACCAGGGCAGCAGGTAATCAAATTTCAAGGAGCTGTTCAACGGTATGTCTTTCAACACACCCGTAACAGTTCGGTTATCGGCACTATCGAGCCTGATGACCTTATTTACAGGGTCTTCATCGCCAAAGATCTTTTTTGCCAGTTGTTGTGTAAGAATTATCGAATGCTGATCTTTTAATGCAGTTTGCCTGTTCCCGCTTACTAACGGGAAGCTAAACATGTTGAGAAAGGCTTCATCGGCATAAGAACCCTGGGCCTCAAATTTTTTATCCTTATAATTAAATAATTTTCCCGTACTCACCACCCGGGTCATTTGCTTTATGTTCGGGAAATCATTTTTCAACGCCGGGCCTAATGGAGCCGATGTAAGGTCATAGCATTGGAGCCGGCCATTCGATACGATTTTGTTATATACCTTGAATACCCTGTCTTTCTTTTCATGAAACTGATCAACACTGAATTCATATTGAATATTCAACAAGAGTATACCTGCACCGGCCATTCCTAATGCCAGCCCTGAAATATTGATAAAAGAAAATAAGGGATTTTTAAAAAGATTCCGGACAGCTATTAAAAAGTAGTTTTTAATCATACATTTCTTTTTATCCTGTTTGAACCGCAGCCAGATCACTACCTGCCAGGCATTTGTAACCTAAAAAATGCCAGATTTTCTACCTACTACTAACCAACAACTTACAGTTGCTGTTAGAAACTCAGGTGTTCGGTAATGTTACAGCAGGTGTTCACTTTTTAAAAAGAAATGTATGATTATTCAAGGAAGTATGATCATTCAATAATCAACGTAGCGATAGAATGGGGTAAACTGGTGAGCTCAGCCGCAGTTCCCTGCAGCCATACCTTATATGGCAGCTCGTCGTTCGATAAGTTTAAGACAATTACCACCAGCCTGCCATCGGGATTCATAAATGCGGTGGTTGACAGTTTATCGCGGCTCGCTGCTGTGCCGATGCGGCGGGCGCCTGCTTTAATGAACTTCGAGAAATGACCCAGATAATAATACGCATTCGTATAGATCAATTTTCCCGTTTTTGTATCGGCATGTACAGGGGCAAAACAAAAATTGCCTACATGGTTGGGCCCACCGGTTTCATCAAGCAGAATATTCCAGTCGGTCCAGGCTACGGTGCCGCTATTAAAATCGTTGACCATAGAAAAACCATAACGTTCTCCGATCGACCATTCCTGTATGCGGTTCAGATCAAATTTCTCCACACATCCTTCGGTAAAGATCAGGTTACGGTCGGGAAATGTTTCGTGTACTCTTTTCAGGTTTTCAAATTGCATGGCGCTGCCTGTCCAGGTTTCATACCAGTGATAGCCTATTCCCCAAACATATTTTGCTGCAGCCGGATCATTTAATATGGTGGTAGCGCGCTGGTACAACAGATCGCGATTATGGTCCCAGGCAATCAGTTTTTTACTGGCCAAGCCCTGTTGTTGCAACGTGGGGCCCAGGTATTTCTTTATAAAATCCCGTTCTTCTTCTGCAGTAAATAGGCACGACTCCCACCGCTGTTTTGCCATGGGTTCGTTTTGCACCGTAAGCCCCCATACGGGAATACCTTTGGCCTCATAAGCTTTTATATATTTCACATAATAATTCGCCCAGCTTTGTTTGTATGGTTCTTTTAATTTTCCGCCCTGTAACAGGCTGTTGTTATCTTTCATCCAGGCGGGCGGGCTCCATGGACTAATGAACAATGGTACCCGGCCGCCTGCTGTTGCCATTGCCCGTTTTATCATGGGAATGCGGTACGTTTCATCGTGCGCAATATTGAATGTTTTCAAGGCCACATCATTATCGGCAACGTACGCATAGCTGTCACTCGAAAAATCGCAGCTGTTCATATTCGTTCGTATCAACGAATAACCAATGCCTTTTTCTGTATTGAAGTACGCATTTATCAATTCATCCTGACCGGCAGCGGGCAGTTTGGCAAAGGTTTCAGCGCTGGCATCGGTAATGGCGCCGCCAATACCCACAATGGTTTGAAATTTTCTGGTAGCATCCAGAAACACGCAAGGCTGTGTTTCCAATGGCTGGCCAAAAGGAGTGAGGTTGAGTGTGGCTGTTTTTGTAAGCCTGTAATCTGTTTTCTCTGCAGTGGTATAAACCGTAACCGTTTTATAAGTTGCTTTCGCATTGGTACTTTTTTGCCGGGCCTGCGTATTAATAACCA
Source organism: Niastella vici (assembly GCF_002077945.1). Taxonomy (GTDB): domain Bacteria; phylum Bacteroidota; class Bacteroidia; order Chitinophagales; family Chitinophagaceae; genus Niastella; species Niastella vici. The sequence goes on along the minus strand of NZ_LVYD01000047.1, from coordinate 46,095 downwards.
GGGTAACGAGTATTAAAAACGGGACAGGAATTTTCGTCATTTTATCAGTTTTACGATTTACCATACATAGGTTCCTACCGCACCAGCACTCAGATTGGTAGTCACTATTTTGCCGTTAAATTTAATGTTGAACGATTCCGTGTTCGTTCCTTTATTCAGGGCGATCAACACTTTTTTTCCTTCGGGGTTTTTAAAGGCCACGGTAACGATATTTCCTGCATTGTCTGAGGCAATACGTACCGAACCGGGGCGAACAAATTTGGAAGCATGCGCAATAATATAATACGATACATTTCTGGTTACGCCCGAACCAATGGTGATCGCTCCTAAACAGGTTGTACAACCGCCTGCTGTATGTGGATTATATCCGGGATCCGACGCCAGGTTCCATTCCAGCACATTCCGGCTCCAGTTACGGGTAGCGCCAATAATGAGGTTCTCCACATGCCATTGCAGATCGGTGGGGAAATTGCCGGGTCCTCCTACCCATTGTTCAGTGAAATAAACATTCTTGTCGGGGTAAGCATTGTGCACTTGTGAAAGGGCTGTGATGCTGCCATTATACAGGTGAAAAGCCGAACCATCTACAAAAGGTTTGGCGGCCGCATCATTTAAAACGGTTATCGGGTAGCCAGGATTGTCGCAATTGTGATCCCAGGCAATGATCTTGGTGTTAATACCTGCTGCAGCAAATGCGGGCCCCAAATTATTTTTTATGAACGTTGCCTGTTCGGTGGCCTGCATCACCATACTGGGATTATTACCACCATGCAATGGTTCGTTTTGTGGGGTAATGGCATCGATGGTGATGCCTTCTGCTTTCATAGCCTGGATGTACTTCACAAAATAATTCGCATAGGTTGCATAATATTCCGGTTTCAGGCCACCGCCTACAAAGCTGCCATTGCTCTTCATCCAAACCGGGGCCGACCAGGGCGAGCCTAATATCTTTATAGCGGGATTCAGTGCAACGATCTTTTTAAGGATGGGTATCAGGTCCTGCCTTTCTTTATCGATGCTGAACTGGGTGAGGTTAATATCGGTTTGGCCTGAAGGCACATCATCATAAGTGAAAGTAGTTGCGCTGAGGTCAGAAGCGCCGATACTGATGCGTAAATAACTGACACCAATATTTGTGCTGTCCCACAAAAAGAGTTCTTTTAATAATGGGTCAAGGGTAGCGGCAGGCAGTGAATTTAATAAAGAAGCGCTTCCGCCGGTTAAAGTATAGCCAAAGCCATCGATCGATTGAAATGTTTGCGTGGTGTCAACTACAATGGTATTACTGGCGTTGCCTGTACTCGAAAAATTCAGTGCGGTGTTTTGCTTTTTGAACAGCACGAACTGATCGCCCTGTGTTAAATAAAACTGAACATCTGTTGCTACCGGCGGCGTTGGAGGTGGTGGCTGGCTTTCGGTAACTTTATTTTTTTTGCAACTGCCGGTCAGCATCATCCACACCAACCAGAATCCAACACTATTGAACATAACAAATAGGTAGTTTCTTTTTAATGACTTCATTGTAATAAGTTGTTACTATAAACCTGTCAGGTGCACTTGAGGCAACGCATGCACATTGCTCAAGATGCACCCAACTGGTCTTTCACCTATAACCTAGTTGTAATCTTTATTTTGTTGAAGTTTGGTTCCCTGCAATTCCCTGAACGGAATGGGGAATACTTCGTGTTTTCCTGCTACGAAACCGCGGCTTCCCAAAACGGCAGGCGCATCGCCCCATCTTACGAGGTCGAACCAGCGGTGGCCTTCACCGGCGAGTTCGGCGCGGCGTTCATTTTTAATAGCAGCCATGGAAACAGGTACAGAGGTCAATCCCACGCGAGCCCTAACGGCATCTAGTAAAGCCTGCGCCCTCGCTCCGGTTCCACCCAATGCTTCGGCTTCCATTAAATAAGTATCGGCAAGGCGAATGATATAGGTGTTCTGGCGATAGTTGAGCTCTGAAGCGCCACCGCCTTTTGATACATCTGGCTTGCGGGGCAGGAATTTATTCAGGAAATAACCTGTATTCATGTAACCCGCGATGTATTTTATTTTGCCGGCAGTTTGCAGCACATTCAGATCGAGGAGGGTGGCATCTTTGCGGGGGTCATTCTTTATGAAATTAAAAAAGTCCTGCGTGAATACCATAAAGCTCCAACCAGATGGCAGGTCTGGCGCACTGGCATCTATTCTTTCATAACTTCTGGGCCCAACCATTACGTTTACGGTGTTGCCTTCATCGCGACCACTACCCCAGAAGCCCCAATCGGAGTTACCGGCAGCACTATGTGTTTCTTCCAGAATAGACTCGCTGTTAAATTTGTTGGTAACAACCCACAGATCGCTGAAATTAGCCAACAGCTTATACCCGTACGAACTTGTTGCGCCGGGTGTGGGTCCATTTACATCAGCCAGTTGTTGTGCCGCCTGTGCATTCTTTTTCTCATACAGGTATACTTTTCCCAACAATGCTTTGGCTGCGCCTTTGGTAAACCGGCCTGATTCTGTTGAGCTGGCAACGGTTGTGGGCAACACCCCAATCGCATCTGTAAGGTCTTTTTCTATTTGCGCATATACATCTTCGGGTTTGGCCTGTTCAACCTGGTACATATTTGAAGTATTTAACGGTTCCAGCAACAGCGGAACATTTTTGAACATGCGCACGAGGTTGAAATAATAAAAGGCGCGTAAGGCTTTTGATTCTGCACCGAAGCGGGCTTTCAAATTATCATCCATTGGTACACCGGGCAGTTTTTTCAGGAGCACGTTGGCCCTGAAAATACCCTGGTATGGATCGTTCCAGTAACTGCTGGCCATGAGGTTCGAGGTCATGGTATAGTTGCTGAAAGCCTGCAGTTGTGTGCCATCTGTTGCACCGCCGCCACCAGTATAATGATCGTCGGAACCTGAGTTCATGAGGGCGAGCATATTTTCAAAGCCACCTGCATTTTTACGGAGCGGATCATACACTGCGATCAGGGCAGAGTAGGCCTGGTCCTGGTTGGCATAATAAAAATCAGACAGGAATTGTCCCTGGGGCGTTACATCAACAAAGCTTTTCTTACATGATGCCCCGAAGTTTATAATGAGAGCTGCTATTATGAGGTAATTTATTTTTATGTTTCGCATAACAGGTAATTAGATTGTTGAATAATTAGAATTGCAACTGAACACCGCCAATAAATGAACGGGCCTGTGGGTAAACACCCCTGTCAACTCCCAATACGGCACCGCCAATTTCAGGATCATAACCAGTATACTTTGTTATGGTGAACAGGTTCTCGGAGGTTAAATAAAACCGCAGCCTGCTGGCCTTAATTCTATTAACCAGTTTTGAAGGCAACGTATAGCCCAACTGTACCAGTTTAACGCGGGCATAACTGCCACTTTCGAGATAGAAATTAGACATGTTGGTGAAGTTGCCATTATCATCCTTTGTAGTGAGGCGCGGATAATCGTTGGTTGAACCTTCGCCGGTCCAGCGGCCCAGCACTTTAGTTTGGTAATTGGCATTGCCAATATCGAGGCGGCGCAATCCCTGGAATATTTTGCTGCCGGCCGTACCCTGTACAAAGACCATGAGGTCGAAATCTTTGTAACTGCCATTCACCGTGAAACCATATGTGTATTTGGGAATGCTGCTGCCGAGGAAAGTTTTATCGAGGTTATCATTGGTGATCTTGCCATCGCCATTGATATCTACCCATTTGAAATCGCCAGGTTTGGCTTTGGGCTGCATTAAATCACCGTTCTTATTTTTATAGGCATCGATCTCAGCCTGGTTTTGGAAAATTCCTGCCGTTTGAAAACCAAAAAAGGAGTTGTACGACTGGCCTTTCTGGGTGCGGGTTATGGCGCCCATGGTTTGAAAGCTGGCATCACCGGTAATAAAATCAGCATCTGATGCAACGTAGGTAACTTTATTTTTCAGGTAAGAGAAATTGGCGTTCACACCCAGGTTAAAATCGCCAAAGCTTTTATGATATCCTAATTCAACATCGATACCACGGTTTTCCATGTCGGCAATATTTGCTACCGGTGAGGTAGATACGCCTACATAACCGGGAATGGTAACAGGACGCAAAATGCCTGAGGTCTTCTTAATAAAGTAGTCAACATTCAGGGTCAGCGATTTGATCAATTGCGCTTCTAAACCAATGTTTGTTTGTGATGTTTCTTCCCAACGCAGATCGGGGTTGTCGAGCGATTGTGGCGCATAGCCAGTGGTAATATTATCTGCATTGCCCAGGGTATAATTGAAACCACCTGAAACAACCGACAGGTAACCAAAGTCCCTGATGGCATCGTTACCCACCACACCGTAACCGCCGCGGAGTTTCAGCCTGTCAACCACCTGATTGCCCGGCCAGAACGCTTCATTCGAAACATTCCAACCTAATGAGAAGGAGGGGAATACACCATATTTATGATTCAAACCAAATCTTGATGAACCATCGCGGCGGAGGATACCGGTGAACAGGTATTTTTCATCGTAGTTATAATTCACGCGGGTGAACAGCGATGATAATTTATGTTGGGTAAGATCAGACGATGTTGAATTGCGGTTTGCCTGTGGTATATCAAAGTTGAATGACGCATCTTTATAACTGGTGATGGGCAAATTGAACAGGGTTACACTTGAACCACCGCCAATATTCTCTACATACGAACCCTGGCCCAGCAACACCGTGAAATTATGTTTATCGATGCTGTTGGTGTACGTCAACGTATTTTCAACATTCCAGTTGAGGCTGTTGTTATTCGATTTATTGAAATTATTCTGGGAGGTTTTCACTGTTGCGCTCAAATAATAATAAGGGGTGAAACCCTGGCCGCCCCAATAAGATAATTTACCACCGAGGCTTGATCTTAATTTAATATGTTTTCCAAGCGCTGCTTCTAAATAGGTGCTGCCCACAAAATCGTCGGACCAGCCATATTGTCCCAATTTGGTTTGAATATAAGCTGCGGGGTTACTCATTTCCTGCCCCACCAGTGACGAAATACCGTAAGGATTTCCATTAGGATCTTTTATCACCGGGTTGTTGCTGTATGGGTTGGCGTTAGCAATGGCCGGATCTGTAATTACCAGTGGTGTTATGGGATCGAGGTTGATGGCAGATGATAAAGGACCACCGAATTCGCTGTTGGTATTACCGAGACCAACCGATTTCTGATGCGAATACCCTACGTTTTCCCCGAAGGTGAAGATATCGAGAAATTTATGGGTAGAATTAATACGCAGGTTCTTGCGCGTATAGTTTGAGATCGGTCCGGCAACAATACCTTCCTGGTCCTGGTAACCGAACGACAAATAAAATGTTGATCTTTCATTACCACCGCTCAGGCTCATTTCATGCGAAAAGCGGGAAGCCTTATCATTAAAAATAGCATCCTGCCAATCGGTGCCTGCGCCCAGTGCCGCGGGATCAGCAAACACATTGGCGCCACCACCATTTACTGATTTCTCATTTATAATAGTGGCGTACTGGGTAGCATTTAACAGGTCGAGCTTTTTGTTGGCCCGGGAAATACCATAAAACCCATTATAGTTCACCGATAGTTTGCCGCTTTTGCCTTTTTTAGTTGTTACCAGAATTACACCGGTAGCGGCCCGCGTTCCGTAAATAGCAGCGGAAGCGGCATCTTTCAATACTTCAATTGATTCAATATCGCTTTGGTTCAGGTAACCAATGCCGCCCTGATCAACCACCACGTTGTCAACTACCCATAACGGATTGTTACCGCCTTCGCCAAAAGTGGTCATACCCCGTACCCTGATGGTGGAGGCAGAGCCCGGCTGACCGTTGTTTTGTGCAATGGTTACACCAGCCACTCTTCCCTGCAGGGTTTGTTCAATACGGTTGCTGGGTACATTTTCCAGGTCTTTCGCTTTTACACTGGAGATGGCGCCTGTAACCACCTTTTTGGTTTGGGTTCCATACCCTATCACCACTACTTCATCGAGGCCCACTGCCCCTACTTCATCGAGTTGTACGCTCAGCGTACCATTTTCAGGAATAGATAATTCCTTGTTGGCCATGCCCACATAAGAAATGACCAATAAAGCTTTCCGATTGGGAACATGAATGGTGAAGTTGCCGCTGTGATCGGTTGTTGCGGCTTCATTCGTTCCTTTTACTGATACTGTAGCACCTATCAAAGGCTCACCGGTTTTGCCGCTCACCTTACCAGTTACTACAATATCCTGTGCTATTGCAGGAAAGAAGAGGGCCTGCAATACCAGCACTACGAGAACAATTCGCAGAATTTTCATACGCAAGTCAGTTGTTAGTTAATAATTCAAATCAGAATCTAAAGTAGAATGTTGACAAGCCCTGGCCTAATAAGGCGCCCCATCAATACCCCATCAAATAGGGGATGTATGCTGTCAGGCGTGGTTTTCACCCCCTCTTTACCCCATCATGGGATAGATCAATTCAATCGCTTCCTTCGACCCTTCGACTTTGCTCACCTTTCGACTACGCTCAGGGCAAGCCCCTCATCCTTCCGTTCAGTTCATCCTTCGACTCAGCTCATCCTTTGTTTCAGCTCATCCTTCGACTACGCTCAGGACGACAAAGGCCCTCCCGGCAAACCGGGAAGGCCTTTTTCAAGCTTTAACCAACTGTATTACTCAATCGCTGTAAACTGCATTTCGCGGAGACTCATTTCTCCTGAGTCAATATATATCCTAATATTATTTGAACCTTCTTTCAGGGTTATATCTTTTATTTCCAGCGATTGCCAACCGGTTGCTTTTGGTACGGTCAGTTTTTTTGTTTCGCTGTTGTTTATCTGTAAAGAAAACTTTGCGTTTTCTTTTTCCAGATTATAATTCAATTTAATGTGATAGTGGCCGGCCTTTACTACATTGATGGTGTATTGTAACCATTCGCCAGGTTCTGTATTGGTAACAATATAACCATCTGCTATAGAGGGGTCTACGGCTATATCTACCCCATCATTCCGGTATACCCGGCCACGGTTCCCACCCCTTTTACCATTTGAGATGTGGTAATCGGCAGAATCGGTGTCAAAATAGGCGGCGCCATTTCTGCCCAGATCATAATCAACTGCTTTTACCACGCTGCCGCTTCTGATCACATTAGCTTTAAACGGAATGGTGGCCTGCGAATAAGGCTGTCTGAAAAGTGCGTCAAGCACATCCCGTTTTATGATCGTATTTTCCAACCTGGTAGCAGCTGCGAGTTCCATCAACCCTTTACACGCCTCTGCCGCTGAGGGCTTTGGTGCATTACCACTCCAAAACGCAAGTACCTTTTCATATTCCTTATTCGTTTTCACCTGCATGGGATTGTTATTCCCTAATTTTTTCAACGGCCACCAGGCCCAGCCAATGTTATTGGTTTCGAGTAAACGAACAGCTTCAGTAAACCATACATTCGAGTTTTCGCCGGTTTCACCTAACCACACCGGCACATTGTAGGTATTGCGTGTGTCGAGTATGTGTTGAATAGCTGCGGTGTTATTAAAGTTCCAGTACTTATGAAAGCTCAACGCCATATTATTATCCCACGGCGGCAGTACACCATTATAATTATTACCCCAGCCATTTCCTTCTATTATGATGAGGTGTTTTTTGTCAACCGAGCGAATGGCAGTGGTAATATCCATCATCAATTGCCTGAGTGGCTGGTTGCCGCTTTCCTTCAACCCATTTTTATCATTGGCAGGATCTTCAAATCCCCAGTTGGGTTCATTCAAAATATCGTAACCGCCTATGTTGGGTTCATTGGCATAGCGTTCGGCCAGTTTTTTCCATAAAGCGATCGTCTTTTGCCGGTTGGCCTCGCTATCCCAAAGCGATGGTTTTGAAGGGTCGCGGTCAGAAATATTGTTGTCGTTTCCTTGTCCGCCAGGTGCAGCGTGCAGGTCCAGAATGAGGTACATGTGGTTGGCTTTACACCAGGCCAGCAGGCTGTCGGTCAGTTGAAAGCCTTTTTCGAGCCAGGTTTGTTTTCCCGGTTCGGGTTCTTTGTCAACCGGCAGCGTATATAAATTGTAATGCATGGGCAGGCGTACCGAATTAAATCCCCAGGCTTTCATGGAGTCGATGTCGATCCTGCGGGTATGGTTGGCCAGCCAGGAATTGTAAAAAGCACGGGTGCTGTCTTCACCTATCAGTTCGGCAATTCGTGCGCGGATCATGTGCTGCATGCCGGGGCCGTTCACCTGCAACATGTAGCCTTCCTGAAGCATCCAGCCGCCCAATCCAACACCCCGCAGCAAAACATTTTCGTTCTTCTCATTAACCAGCTGTTTGCCGCTGGCCCGTAAAAAACCCTGGGCATTGGTTTGTGGGGGTACCATTATAATAAGGAGTAAGAGCAAACTCGTTAGTCGGGGGTGTCGCATGGGGCGTTCCGTTTGATTTTGCTACTAAATTAGAATTCTGCCCAAAAAATTTGCTATCCGGCACCACATCAATACCACATCATAAAGAACATAAATGCTTAAATAACAGCAACTTTACCCCATTAATGCCCCATCCACTCCCTTTTTGTTATCATGTTATTACCTAACTTAGTATTCTATCGCCCTCAATTGCTGTCATGATGAGAAGATTATTGCTTACCATATGCTGCCTTAGTATGCTTAAAGGGTTTGCCCAAAACACCATTGCGCTGCCCGAGATCGTCAACTATCCCAAACAGGTTTATAATGCCGGTACCCAAAACTGGAAGATCGTGCAGGATAAAAAAGGGATTATGTACGCGGCCAACGATGAAGGCCTGCTGAGTTTCGACGGAAGTTTCTGGAAAAAATACACCCTGCCCGGCGGTACGGGGGTGCGCTCGGTGGCCATCGGGAACGACGGCCGCATCTACATTGGCTCGCAGGGCGAAATTGGATTTTTTGAACCGGGGAAGAATGGCAGGCTTCAATACAGATCGCTGAACGACCTGATCCCGGAAAATGAAAAGGATTTTACCGACATCTGGGATGTTGTTCCGGTTGGCAATGAGGTTTTCTTTCGCGCTTACCGCAAGATCTTCCAACTGCAAAATGATAAGATTACCGTTTTCGGCAACGCAGCCTGGAGCTTTCTGGGCTTACATCATCACACACTCATCAGCAAAGCCTGGCAAAAGGGATTGCTGCAATTTCAAAACGGTACCTGGGTGCCCTTTTCCAAAGCCGATTATTTTCCCGAGAAGGCTGAGATCACGGCCATCGTTCCGCTTACCGGCGACAGCTCGCTGCTGCTCACCAAACATCATGGCTCCTATATCTTAAATGGTGAAACCATTACTCCTTTCGAAACCCCCGATATGCGGCTGATCGATGAAAAAAATCCCTACAGCGCCGCCGTGATCAATAAAGACCAGATCGCTATTATCACGAACCTGGCGGGGTGTTTTATCATTAATGAAAAAGGGGAGCTGGTACAACGGCTTTCCAAACTCGACGGACTGCAAAGCAATAATATCCTCTGTGTATTTATTGACCGCAAGAAAAATATCTGGCTGGGACTCGATAACGGGATCGACTTTATTGCCTACAACAATGCCATCAAACATATTTACCCCGATTACCAGGAACACAGCGCCGGTAAAGCCGCAATTATTTATAAGAACAATTTATACATCGGCACTTCCAACGGTGTGTACCAGGCGGGCCTGGCCAATGAACCCGATATTGGTTTTATAAAAAGCAAATTTGAGTTGATACGAGGTCCCAAGGGACAGGTTTGGAACCTGAGTGAATTAAATGGTCAACTGGCGATGGGGCATAATGATGGCTTTTTTATTATTGAGAACGGCGCTGCCAAAAAGATCGACAGTAGTTCAGGCTTCTGGACATTTCTTCCCTTAAGCAATGTGGCGCCCTCACCGGTTATAGTGGCTGGAACCTATAACGGACTGAACTTTTACAATTTTATAAACGGCCACTTCACTAACCCGGAAATACATTCGCATTTTGAATCGGCGCGGTTTGTAGCACTTGACAACAACATTGCCTGGGCAGCGCATCCGTATAAAGGCTTATACAAAATTACGCTGAATGACGGGGTAAAGCCCACCAACGTTGCCTATAAAGACACAAAGCATATTCTCTCCCCTAATAACAACCATATTTTTAAAGTAAAGAGCCGCGTTGTTCTTAGTAATGACAAAGGAATATTCGAATACAATGAAAAGAGCGGCGACTTTGAGCCCAGCACGCTGTTGCAAAAGTTATTGCCTAAAGCGCCCATCCGGTACATGAAAGAAGACAGCAATGGAAATATCTGGTTTGTTCATGACAGGCAACTGGGTGTGGTAGACCTGAGCGGCAGGCAACCGCAGATCATTTATTTTCCTGAGCTCAATGGCAAAATAACCGGGAACGGCCTGGAATACATTTACCCCTTTAACAACAACAATATTTTTATTGCGGCTGAAGAAGGTTTTTACCTGGTAAATTATGATCAGTACAAACAATTCAAAGAAGAGATACCCATACAAATAAGTGATGTACACATTGTAAATAAACGCGACAGCATCATTTTTGGCGGTTATTATAATAAAGAAGGCGAGCAGCCGCGGTTAACGAATGAAGAAGTTCCGAATATACAATATGCCTGGAACTCGATCCACTTCGATTATTCTTCCCCGCTGTATGGCAAACAATCGAGTATTGAATATGCTTATTACCTGGAAGATTTCGAAAATAGCTGGTCGGCCTGGACAAAGAAAAATGAGAAAGATTACACTTATCTTTCACCTGGCACGTATACTTTCCGGGTAAAAGCAAGAACGCATGAAGGGCAGGAATCGAAAGTAGCTGTTTACCGGTTCACCATACTGGCGCCCTGGTACCGCACTACCTGGGCCTATAGTATATATACCCTGCTGGCGATGCTGTTTGTATATGCTATATACATGTGGCAAAAGAAAAAATTCATATTGCAACAGCAAAAGCACGATGAAGAACGCCGGCGTATGGAATATTTACACCAGCTGGAAATAGAGAAACATCAGGAAGAACAAAAACAACTTACGTACCTGCACCAGTTGAAGCTGGAACGCAATGAAAAAGAGATCATCCGTTTACAAAACGAAAAACTGCAATCGGAAATACAGGTAAAAAATACAGAACTGGCATCCACCACTTTTAACCTGGTGCAAAAAGGGGAGATGCTCATGAAAGTGAAGGAAGAATTTGTGCGCATGAAAAAATCAAGTGATATTGATAAGGATACGGATGATTATAAAAAGATCCTGCGCATGTTGGGCGATGATAAAATGAAAAAGAACTGGGAGCAATTTGCCGTGCATTTCGATAAGGTGCACAGCAACTTCCTGGTATCTTTAAAGAGCACCTATCCATACCTTACGGCCAGTGACCTGAAACTGTGCGCTTATTTACGATTGAATTTGACCAGTAAGGAAATAGCGCAGATCATGAACATTACTATTAAAGGGGTTGAATTAGGCCGTCACCGCTTGCGCAAGAAATTAGGTATTCAACCTGAAGTGAACCTGGTTAATTTCTTATTGAACTTTCATTCAGAGATAGATTAGAGCAACGTCAAAAAATATGGGTATGAAATAGGAGGTAGGAAGTAGGAAATCCGAAAATGGGGGTTCATCTTACTTCCTACTTCTTATTTCCTACTTCTGTGTCTTATTGCCATCCCGGCGTTTGTTTAAAATTTGTATTTCCGTACGAATTGGCTACATCCATTTCCATTTGCGGTATCGGCCATAAGGTATCGCGCAAGGGGAATGTTCTGTTATTACTAGCTGTTGGGTCTTTGATGGTAGGGATAACGGTTCTGTCGGTCTTCCATCGCTTCAAATCGAAATACCGTTGACCCTCCAGCGCCAGTTCAATTCTTCTTTCATGTCGAATGCGGGTGCGCATATCAGCCTGCGACAAACCTGCCGGCAATGCCGGCATGTTTACGCCAGGCCTTGCCCTTATTGAGTTTATTGCACTATATACTGTAGCATCGGGGCCAGTCAACTCATTCTGGGCTTCTGCATATAATAATAAAATTTCAGCATATCGTAAATACACCCAGTCCTGATCACTTTGGGTGCCAATCACGGTGGCGCGGGTACTATCGACCCCTTTTTTATTCAGGAAGCCAGATTGAGCGGCTATCTGGGTAGGCACAAATGGAATGCCGCCTTTATACAATACCCCGGGCGTTAATACGGTAGCCAGCAGGCGTGGGTCTCTATTATTATAAGGCGCGTTCTTATCATATAAGGGAGAAGAAGTGATGGGGAAACCATCGGTGCATTCATAATCATCAACCAGGTATTTCAACGGCTGAAAGCTGGCACTGTAAGTATACAGGTAATCGGCCGGACTGTACGCATTGGGTACCTGGTAACGACCCGAGAACAGGATCTCGGGATTATTGATTTGCGAAGGTTTCAGAAATAAACCGCGGTAACCACCGGTAAACAGGCTGAACTTGTTACTATTCATAATAGTCTTCGCTGTGGTGGCAGCCATTTGCCAGTTCCCCTGCGTTATATATAGTTTTGCCAGGTAACCTAAGGCAGTTCCTTTTACCACATGGCCGGTGTACGCAGTATCGGCAAGATTATTCACTGCGAAATTGAAATCGCTTATTACAGAATCGATCACCTGCGCTTTTGGCATTCTTCCCAACTGGTAACTTTCAGGATCTGCTGAAGCGTTACCAATTGGCCGGGTGTAGTATACCACATCGCCATATAATTGTGCCAGTAAGAAATAGTAATACCCGCGAATGAATCGTACTTCACCCAAATAATGATTCATGGCAGCTGTTTGCAAGGGCACATTACCGATATTGGCCAGAAAAATATTACATGCCTGTATTGCTTTATAGGAAGTGTTGTATGCATCAGACTGAATGGTACCTGTTGTAGCTTCTATAGCGCCATTGGCTACGTTCTGAAACGCACTGCTGACAGCATTATCAGTAAGCGTTTCCCAATAGGGCGTACCTGAACCCCAGCCCTGACCGGTATTGTTTGCATTGGTGTAATTATATCCCTGGATCAAATAACTGTAAATAGCGGTAAGCGCTATATCGGCATCGGCTTGCGTTTTCCAGAACTTATCACTGGAAAGTTGATCTGGCGGATTCTTATCTAAAAAATCTTTTTTACAGCTTACTATTAATATCAATACACTAACAAAGAGCGCACTATATCGAATGAAATATTTCATTGTCGGGAGAATTTAAATTTTTAAAAAACAGCTTTTACACCAAAAGAAAATACCTGGTTCTGCGGATGCACCACATACCGGGTGTTGCTGCTGCTGGGAACCCGTTCCGGATCAAGCCCTTTGAATTTGGTAAAGGTGGCCAAATTGTCGCCGGAGGCAAACACCCGCAAGCTGTTCATCGCAATACGCTTTACAATGTTTTGCGGCAATGTATAGCCTACCTGCAGGTTTTTGATCCGTAAAAAGGAACCGTCTTTTAAATAATAGGTAGAGGCAGTACTTATATTGTTGCTGGCATCGCTCTGGCCTGTTATATATATCAGGGGCATAGTAGTACTTGGGTTCGAAGGCGTCCAGGCATTTAACCAATCATAAGTTGGGGGTGAACCCTGGTTGAAAGGCTGTACCCCCCAGCCGTTCGAATATATTTTTTGTCCGTACGAACCGTACAGGAAAATGGTCATATCAAAATTTTTCCAGGAAGCGCTGGCATTGAAGGAATAATCGAATTTGGGAAACACACCGGGTACTATCACCCGGTCTTTCGCATCTATTACCCCATCCTGAACCACATCTTCAAACTTTAAAAAGCCCGGCCTGGGATTGAACTGTTGTTTAGGCGATTTATTAACTTCATCAGTACTTTGGAAAATGCCGGCATATTTATACATATAAAAACTACCGTAAGGCTTACCTTCCATGTTAATGGTGTTGTTGCCGGTATTGACCTGCTGAGCGCCATATTTTACGAGCGTATTTTTATTGGCCTGAAAAGTACCGCCTACTGAGTAGTTCACCTCGCCTGCTTTACCCGTATATTGTGCCGATGCTTCAAAACCAGTATTCCGCATTTGCCCGTTATTAATGGTAGGCGCGCTAAGACCCACATAGGCCGGTATGGCTGGTGTAGCCAGAATATCGTAGGTGAATTTATTGTACCAATCGAACGTTACGTTCAGGGACTTAAACACGGTTACATCAAAACCAAAGTCAACAACGCGGGTATTTTCCCAGTGAATATTTCTATCTGTCAATGCGTTTATTGCTGCCCCTGAGTTCAACGAGCTACCAGAGAAGGAGTACGCGTATTGAATGCCACTATTGTAAGCGTTCAAATTCGAATATACCAGCTGATAAGGATAATTTGTAATGTTCTGATTACCTAATCTTCCCCATGACCCACGAAGCTTTAATAAATTCATCCAGGGAATAGTTTCCATGAATTTTTCGCGGGAGATCACCCAGCCGGCCGACAAAGAGGGGAAGAAAGCCCATTTATTTTCTGGCGGAAAGCGGGAAGAAGCATCGTAACGGGCATTGGCCTCAAACAGATATTTGCCATCGTAATCATAATTCAACCGGCCATAATATGAACGCAACGACCATTCAAATGTTGTACCGCTTGCCAACTGGGAACCCAATGGGCCTGCACTCAACTCTTCCAATTCATTGGTAGAATAAGGCGTATTACGACTGCCAACCAATACTTCCGTTTTATTGTATTCAGCCTGTGTACCGGCTAACGCTTTGAAATTATGATTACCGATCTCTTTGCTGTATGTTAACTGCGTATAACCAACCGGGTAAATATAATTATTATCGGTTACCGTCATGCCCTGTCCATTTACATCGAGTGCACGTTCAAATGCATCATTGGGACCGGCAAACCAGTTATACTGGTAAATGACCGGTTTATAGTCTTTTGTTTTCTGAAAATCGTAGTTGAAGCCGCCACTTGTTCTCCACTCTAATCCCTTCAACAAGCGAATGTTTATATATATGTTGTTTTGGAAATAATAATCCATGTTATTTACCAATGCATTTTCAGCAATGGCCACAGGGTTTTTATTAGGTCCCTGTACATTGGGATATACCGAATTTACATAGCGGCCACTGCCATCGGGCAAGGTGGGGCCGGTCATAGGTTCCTGCGACAGGGTCGATAAAAACTGGTCCTGGCTGCCGCGCGATGCATACAGCCTTTTACCATAGTTGAACGTCATACTACCGCCGATGGTAGCCCAGTCGTTTATTTTTGAATTGAGGTTGAACTGGAGGTTATATTTTTTGTATGAAAAACCGATCATGATGTCGGGTTGATCTACATAGCCCAAGCCGATATTGTAGGTAGTACCATTGCGGCCGCCCGTCATTCCTATATGATGCGTTTGTGTAGTGACGGTGCGCATTACAATATCGAGCCAGTTCACGTTAGGATATAAATTGGGATCAGACGGGTTTTTATACGCATCGATCTGCGCCTGGGTATACCGGTTTGTAATGCCTGAGTTGATGGCGGCCTGGTTATACATCTCCATGTAAAGTTCTGAATTATAGACCAGGTTATTTGGCAACGCAGTTGGCCTGGTGATACCAACGTTCAAATCATAGCTTAACTGGAATTTTCCATTGATACCTTGTTTGGTGGTTACCAGAATAACACCATTGGCCGCCCGGGTACCATAAATAGCGGCCGAAGCGGCATCCTTTAACAAGGTAATTGATTCAATATTCTGCGGATCGAGGTTGGTAAGGCTTCCCGGTAAACCATCGACAATAATTAGCGGACTGCTTCCGGCCGAACTGTTAGTACCCAATCCTCTAATGCGCAACACAAAGTTTTCGTTGCCTGCTTCACCTGTGCCTTGTGTTAAGGAAAGGCCTGGCAGTTTTCCCTGCAATAATTGCGTGGGGTCCGTGGCCACACGCTTATTCAGTTCAGCACTGCCTACTGTGGCAACGGCGCCGGTGAGATCTTTTTTCTTCTGTGTTCCGTAGCCAACAACTACAATATCGTCGAGCTTGCCACCGGTTGATTCCATGGAAATATCAATTTGTTTCCGCTGGCCAACCGTTTCTTCCACTCCCTTGTAGCCGACAAAAGAAAACACCAGCACAGCTTCGGGCCCTGGCACAGCAATCGAGTAACGCCCATTGTTATCTGCCACTACTGATTTGGCAGCACCTTTCACTCTTACCACAGCGCCTTCCAACGGACTACCCTTATCATCTTTAATGGTACCGTTTACAATAATAGATTGTGCATGCGCGGTGCCCGGAATTATGCATTGGAAAACAGTAAAAAAGATAAGTAATGAAAAAATAAAACGGCCGGCGGGTTTTATTCCGCAATCAAAATTCTTTTTCATAAAAGCAATAATTGGCTACAGCTGCTTTCTGTAAAGAAAGAGCCGGCCTTGGTTAACAAGATGAGTTTACTAAGCTGTAAGGTTTGTACAATAAAGCTACCGCCGATTTAATCCGTCGTTTTTTCTGGAATTATCTTTTTAGTAAACAATATTATCATTAAGGTGCCGCGCTCATAACCAGGATAAATTGAAAATAATGGCAGCTAGGCATCAACGAAAAATGGGAATGGAATGATCCATCCCCATTGGGTAGTATAATTATAAGGGTATTGATATTCCTTCGTGTAAAAGAATCTTATAAAGCGGAACAGGCAGAACGCGAATTCGAATATAGGGCGGGGTAATCGATGTAACCGGTATCGCCACCCTGGTAAAATGTTTCGGGATCAGGTATGGCCAATTCTTTATTGTGCTGAAAGCGTTCAACCAGATCGGGGTTGGCAATGAAAGGTTTACCAAAAGCAATCAGATCAACCAGGCCCTGTTGCACCAGGGCTTCAGCAGAAGCAGCGGTATGACCACCAGCCAATATCAGGAGATTATCAAAACGCTTACGAACGTATTGCAGGAATTCAGTAGGAATAGAAGATTTATCATTTGCCACCACTGCCGAGAGATGGATATAAAGGATATCGAGTTTTTGCAGGGCATCGATGATATATTTATAGGTAGCCGTTTCTTCATCAAAAGCAGGCAGGTCATTGATGTGCGCAAAAGGCGACAATCGGACACCAGTTTTTTCTTTGCCAATAGCAGCTGCCACTCCTTTCATGATCTGCAGCAAAAAGCGGCCTCTGCTTTCTATACTGCCGCCGTATTCGTCGGTTCTTCGGTTGGTGTGAGGATTTAAAAACTGTTCAGGCAGGAACCCATGAGCGCCATGGATCTCTACACCATCAAAACCTATTTCTACAGCATTGACAGCAGCCTGAATATGTGCATCGATCAAGGCATTTGCACCGGCGGTAGTGAGCGCTTCCGGCTGGGGCAGGGGTACATGAATATCACCCGGAATACGAACTTCGCCTCTGGCCTGCACGGCCGAAGGCGCTACCAGCGGCGCCTCTGTATCAAAGATCAACGGATGACCAATACGGCCGGCGTGCACCAGCTGGATGAATATTTTTCCACCCCGTGCATGAACTGCATCTACTACATTTCTCCAAGCTTGCTTTTGCACTTCGTTATAAATACCAGGCACGTGCAGGTAGCCAACCCCATTGGGGCTTACGCCAGTATTTTCAGCAATGATCAAACCGGCGCTGGCACGTTGCGCATAGTATAAAGCAGTTGAAGCAGCCGGTATATTATATACTGCACGGCGACGGCTCATAGGCGCCATCACTACCCGGTTATTTAAAGTGAGGTTGTTCGAAACTAAAGGAGACAATAACTTATTTGGTTGCATGAGTGACAATATTTGACACCAAAATTAGCAGCAGCTGCCACGCCCGAACAGTGACAAAGAAAGGTTTGTTCTGTATAATTCAAGGTTGGGTAGAAAGAAGGAGCTATGCCCGTTGTTTGGCATTCTTCCGGTATTCGACGGGGCTAACCCCGCTGTGTTTTCTGAATTGGCGGTTCAAATGGCTTTCGTCGGTAAAGCCCAGTTCATTGGCGATTTGGCTCACAGTGAGGGAGCTGTTGGCCAGGCGGTGTTGAACCAGTTGCATTTTATATTGTGTAATATATTGCTGCAGGCTTTCACCGGTAAGTTTTCTGAAATATTCACCCACATAATTAGCCGACAGGTTAAACTCGCTGGCGAGGTAACTGATGCGCAGTTTACCGGGATTATTGATGTTTTCATGCACATGCAGCAGCATGCGATTAATGAGTGGTTCCGGTTGCGGTTCAGCAGGAACATTGACCTTAGTTTCAGCTACATTGCGAGCCAGAATATTCAGCACGAGGGCAATAAAATGTTGCAGGTTCTCTTCATAATAAGGCTGCTGGGCTTCGTATTCGTGTATCATATTACCAATGAGCGTGGAGATCAACTGGCAGTCGGTTATATGTTTTATGAGTACACGTTCAAACCGATTATGATGATAGAAGATGTGTTCGAGCTGATGAAGCCATTGTGAGATCCGTTCACGCTCCGCTACATTTTTGCATTTGCCAAGGAACACTTCAGAAAACCTGATGGAGCAGAAACGGGTAGGTGTGGTCATTTCGAAACCCCGGCAATCGAGTGGGGTGAACAGAAAGATGCTGCCTTTGCTGTAAGGAAAACGGTTATCGTTCACCACACGCACGCCTTCACCATCAAGAATTTGAACAATCTCAAAGAAATGATAGATCAGAGGGCGTTCATACCAGGCTTCCATATCTGCCACATACAGCTCAAAAGACCGTTGAAGCATTTTCTGTTTCATGGGATAAAATTACAGAAGTTTTGTATTTTGGCAGAAGCCAGCCCTCGTTACATTTAGACAGATAATGAAAGCTATTCAGTCATTAACTCCAGCTTCACCACTCTTTTAATTTTTACCGGCATTTACACGGCGTATGTTTTAAGATCGGAGGAAGCATTGTAGCGCATTTGAAGGGTCAATATATTCTCCATACTGGCTTCCTGGATAGCCCCTGTTTTGTTATCAAGCTTTGAAGTAATGGTAAAGGACTCAATGCCCCAGAAAAAATTCACTTTATCACCGTTTCCTTTTCTGATCATTTGAAAATTATTCGGCAGGTCATACAACTTCTTTGTCACGGTATCGAGCAAGGGTGACAGGCAAAAGGAATCGGGCGGTGTAAAATTGGTCCTGATAGTGGTATACTTTTTATTTGAGCTGAGTAAATGTTGGGAAACCTGAATACAATCCGTACCATATAAAATGCTGATACTATCGGCAAAATGTCCCTGCTGTAAGCCAGCGTTTTTGAAATCGCGGTTTTCAGCTGTCAATTTCTGCGCATTCAATGCTGGCGAAATGGCGACAAAAAACGTATTCAGGTCTGTTATTTCGCCCACCATTTCCGGAATAAATAGTTTAGGCAACAGCACCTTACCCTCAGGGGCCAACGAGATGCGGTAAGCCGGGACCATGCGTGCTATGCTAATAACCCGAATGGTATCGGAAGCATCTTTAGCCGTTTTATTTAACCATTTTATTTCTTCGGCAAATGCGCCACCATCATTAATAACACGGTGTTCAGAAATGGAGACAGCTTCACCTGTGTATTTATCGTTCTGCCAGGTATCTGTAGTTAATTTATACTTATAGGTTTCACCGGCAATATATTTTCTGACAGGGAATTGCGAGTAGCCAAGAACGGGAAAGAACAGGAAGATTAAAAACCAGGTTGTTTTATTATATAATTTTCTCATGGAACAAATAAGGTTTTCCTGAAATTAAAGAAAATCGAAAGAAAAGGGACCGAGAGTTTGGGGTTTGTCAATTTTTATTAATTTTGTCGCGTATTTCTGAATGAGGATCTATACTACGCTACAAATCGGTGAGCTTCACACCAACCATTGCGAAGACTATTTAATCACTGCAGAAATTGGAAAACATAAGCTCCTGTGTGCTGTAATTGACGGCTGCACAATGGGGACGGAGAGCTACTTCGCGGCTACTTTAACCGGTAAATTGCTAAGAAAAATTTCCAAAGAATACAGCTATAAAGAATTCTTTTCAAAAGAATCCGTGGGTTTACAGCTTATACTGGAAAGGATAACAAAGCAGTTATTTGAGGAATTGCGGAGTGCCCAAAATATACTTCAGTTAGAAAGGGAAGAAGTGTTGAATACCTTGTTGATCGGTATTATTGATACCAACCAACGCACAGGTGAATTCCTATGCATAGGTGATGGGTTGATCTGTATTAATAACCGGCTGTTTGAATTTGAACAGGACAATAAACCAGATTATTTAGGGTATCACCTTCATGAGGACTTTGATAGCTGGTATGGGAAACAACAACAAAGGATCTTTGCGCAGGACCTGCAAGACTTTAGCCTGGCAACTGATGGTATATTTACTTTTAAAAAATTTGATAGCAAACCCTATGAAGAACATGGTGATGTTTTAGAATTTCTGCTTGCTGATACAGCAGGGAGCAATAATAGCAATATGTTGAACCGGAAGCTTTATGACATTCAAACCAATTGGGGATTAAAGCCAGGTGACGACCTGGCGATCATTAGAATTATTTTTTAACTTAGAAACAAACACATTTTATGGCCTATATCATGGTAGATATAGAAAGCGATGGGCCTATTCCGGGAGATTATTCCATGATCTGTTTTGGCGCTGTACTGGTAGATGAACAGCTGAATAAAACCTTTTATGCAAAGCTGAAACCTATCTCTGAAAAATATATTCCTGAGGCGTTGGCCGTTTCAGGCTTTTCGCGGGAAGAAACCCTTGCATTCGATGATGCGGCAACAGTCATGAACGACTTTGCCAACTGGATAAAAAAAGTAGCCAAAGACAGGCCGGTTTTTATCAGTGACAATAACGGTTTCGACTGGATGTTTATCTGCTGGTATTTTCATCATTTCACCGGGACCAATCCGTTTGGATTTAGTTCCCAGAATTTAGGCAGCCTGTATAAAGGTCTGGTAAAAGACACCTTTCAGAATTTCAAACATCTTCGCAGAACAAAACATACGCACAACCCGGTTGATGATGCTAAGGGAAATGCCGAAGCCTTATTGACATTGAAAGGGGAGTATGGACTAAAGATCAAACTTTAGTAATGGGAAAATGAAAGTTCCAGTCCGCCCCAGTAGTGCCATCTGGGCAGTCTTTTTGGTAGCTTAAACTCCGGTGATCTTCCGCTAAGCCGCAGCTTGAACTCCAGCAAGTTTCTTTTCTGAATGGGAATACTAACAGCAACCCCGCCATCAAATTCAAGAATCAGGTGACGCATATCATGAAAGTCAATGGTGTGCGCACTTTTTCTGAATTGTCCGTTTAAGAGGGCATTATACAATGTAAACTGTGGGCGTAAAGAACCGAAAGTATATAGTTCAAAAGTTTTCTTCTTCTCATTATAAGGAGTTGTTGCAACTCCCATTGATGAATTAGGCTCCTCAGGCGTTACCTCGTTAGCCCAATATGTTGTTTTTTTAGTTTGATGATCTCTTCTTCCAGCCAGTCGTCCCCACGTGGGCGGGGCATGATACCCAATTTTGCACCATTGGCAAAATTGTGGATCCAGTAGATTTTTGTGTACATATAAGTTATGGTTACAGAACGAGAGGAACCTACTTTTTATATAATTCTATCTTCCTTCCATCGGGGTCTTTAACAATAGTCATAAAGCCATATTCCGTTTGCAGCGGTTCCGATAAAAATTCTGCATTCTTTTCTCTTAATACCTGA
Source organism: Niastella vici (assembly GCF_002077945.1). Classification (GTDB taxonomy): domain Bacteria; phylum Bacteroidota; class Bacteroidia; order Chitinophagales; family Chitinophagaceae; genus Niastella; species Niastella vici. The sequence continues at coordinate 24,428 of NZ_LVYD01000047.1, read as the reverse complement.
ATGGTGCTTTCAAAATTGTCTACAGCAAACCCCAATCTTAAATCTTTATCGGCTTCTGTTTGATCTTTTGATAATGGGTAAATTTCCAAAGTAGTTGAACCTATTGTTGCAGAATAATGGTAAGGAGATTTTCCGTGTTTGTGATATTCGAAAGTTAAACCGAGATGCGAATAAAAATCTGCCAGTTTTGGCATGTCTGGTGTGCGTATAACGAGGAGATGGAGTTGCATTTGAAGAATTAATTAATTTTGGCATAAATATCTTTAAAAAGATTTATTTAAACCAATACCCATTATTTTCCCTGTCTCTCCTTCACAAACGCTGCCACTTCAACCAGTGGAGCTACCCAGATCTCCTTTTCATGTTGTTTCAAATAATGCAGGAGCTGACTATGCGCCTGCAGAGAAACATTGAGATCATGCTCGCCGCCAACGCCATGAAACAAGATAACTAACAACCCTTGCTTTGCCTGGGCTTCCTTTACCCATTCGATCATGGCATCACCAGAATGATTGAGAACGCCATAAGCAGGGAAGTCGTACAGATTTACTTTGTCGATAGTAGGGATGGTGCCCACCACACCGCGGGCGGCTATAAACTCTTTATGTAAAGAATCGATATAGGCAGTATCGTGCACTTTGTTATCACCGCAGGGAAATGCAAAGGTTCGGTTGGTTTTTCCGTCAATGGCAAACAGCACGGCGTTCATGGCGCGGATCTCATTCGTTATCCGTCGCATGGAATAATTGTTCAGATCATAATCGGCCGTGACAAATTCCCGTCCCGCGCGCCCTCCTTCACAGGGATGGAAAATGGTGTGATTCGCCAGCTCATGTCCTTTGGCCGCAGCTGCACGCCAACCGGGTATCTGCGACTGCAATTTTCCGTTATAATTGGCAATATAAAAGGTTGCTTTCAGTCCCAATGAATCGAGGGCGGGAATTGCGTTGGTAAGGTGCACATCCAGGCCATCGTCATAAGTTAACACTACTGCGCATTTTTTTCCCTTCCAGGGATTACTGGTTTGTGCAATTGTTGAAAAGGAAAGTGCAATACATAACAGCATTATAGCTGTGGCCTTTATAGTTGCCATGTTGGTTATATTATAATAAATTAAAAGCATAGCTTTCGGCCGCTCAACAGCCCGCAACTACGCCGCTCGTAAATTTAAGCTAAATGCATTACTGCCCTGATCAATTTTTCCAATGCCGGGCCTGATGCCTGGCTGTCAGTAATAATAGATTGGGAAAAAGGTAAGATAGGAAAAAAGCGGGTACAAATTAAAATGGCTGAACATAAGTAGCAATCGTTAGAGTAGCTCTGAAAATATAGTTCCTAAATTTAGGAACAGATAAAATAAAACGGGCAGGATCAGGGCTTTTTTTCTGTGCAATCGTTCCCGGAAACATTTGCAGCTAAATGAAACCGAAATAGTTCATAAGGAATCCTTATCGATTGAAGAATTGGATTCAGCCATTGGGGTTGAAAGTATTTCTTATAACAAAAATTTGAAAAGCACGTCTCTTAATTTTTTTTTGACCTAAAATTTTTCATGCATCAATTATTTTCTTTCTGTAGCAGAAAAAAAGTTTTGCTATCGGTTTACTTTTTTTGATGCAGAAATATTTTTTTCCGACACGCATACTTAGGGCTTGTTGCAAAAATTAATACGGGAGATAAACTAATCGCAGTACCTCTTTACATACAGCATTTGAAGGAATGGTATGCCGTTTTTAAAAATGCGCCCCCGGGGCCCTCGGGGTAGCATTTTAATGTAGGTGGGCGCTTTGCCCTTCCCGATACGCATCGGGCTTAATAGCCGGGATTTAACCAGCAAGTGGTTTTCTTAGTGATACGGGAACGTTTCTCGTTAGCTAACGTTTACGGTGCCGATGTACTCGCTGTTGGCAATGAACTTGCCGTTGGCCGACACAAAAGTGATCCAGGTGTGCGCCACTTTACCAGCGAATTTAGGTACCGGGAGTTCTCCAGACATGCTGTCACGACTGCCTATCGATTTAAACACTGTTCTGTTCAGATCGGGGCAGTGAGCAACGAGAATTGCCACGTCAGTTGGTTTTTCCCTGTTATTTTCATCGGTGCCAGTCCAGGTGAAAAGGATAGCGCCGGCCTTGGGGGAAGTTACTGCCAACCCTTCTACGTTAAGCAATAAGCCCTTGCTGATCTTAACACGATCATAGGCGATCTTGAAATCGGGATAGGTGCCGTCGATGGCTTCTGTTAATATCAGCGACAAACCATAGTTTGCCCCCGTCATCTGAACAGCCTGATCCCTGAAACCAAGAATCAACAGATCATGTATGGTTTGTGTAAAGTCAGCAGCAACTTTAAACTTTGCTTTTTGTTCCTGCTGTTTTGGAGTATTGGCATTTTTGCGGGAATGTGCCTTGCTGCGCATTACAGCCACTCCGCGCCAGGATGTACCAACCACTCTTCCGATGGTTCCTGAAAATGCATCCAGGATACCGTTTTTCATTTTGCCCATAAAGAATCGATTTTAAGTGTTAATAAAAAAAGAACCTGCACCTGACGAATGATCATAACCGGTATTTGATCAGTTGCCTTGTGCGATATAAAAGTAAGATGGATTTTTGTAGAATAAATCACTGGCATGCCTATCCTATCCCAACATGTTCTATCTTGTTCTATCTTGTTCCAGGTTGTTCTATGTGCGCCTACAGTTCCCTGTATATGTCTACAGTAGTCTACAAGCGTCTTGAATGGCCATGGGGAAATGGGGTGTTTTTTCGGGATAGTGCCGGTATGAGGAAGGTATTGTGCCGGACGTTGTTCGGATGTTGTTCGGATCTTCCGGGGGAATGTTCGGGTGCACTCAGGAGAAATGCGAAGAAAGTCCGAACAAAGTAAGTAGTAATACCGGAACAAGACCGGATCGACATCGGATTCCCGTTGCATGGAGTGCAGGGAAAATTTTTGGGTGTATGGGAACAAAAAAGGAGGTCGTCATGACCTCCTTCATCACTCCAAATACGGTATGACATCTTCTATTTTAAAAGGTGTCATCTCGCAAAATTCCCTTAAAGTAATCCACTCACGTTTGGCTTTACCTAACTTTTTACGAATATCGGTTAGGAAGTCGCGGGAAGCGCGCATCGACAGATGAGTGAGTCTTGATACCGCTTTTACATCAACTATTAGCCTATGAGTGGGTGTTGGCACTTTTGCCATCATTCATAATAAATAATGTCAACTATCACCTATGAACGATCTCATGAACCGGATGCAGAGAACACAGTTAATTGTCTCAACCCTAATCGAACGTCTGCAATGCGCAATGCGTCTGTCCGATAGTGTTGTACATCTAATTTACGACTTAGCTTCGAATTAAAAAAAATTATTATAAAGGCGATTTCCTTGTTGTATCTTTTTGAATCCATATAGAAAGAAATTTGAGGCGGTCCTTTTTATGAAGCAGGTTGTTCAATTTTAATTTTCCCCTCGATTTCTTGTCCTCGTTTAACATAACTACTACTCAAAGATGTTATTACATGAAAGACATTATAACCGCAAAAAGAGGAAGCAACTTTCATATTGCAGTACTCAATCAAGATTTTTTGGGTTAGCAACAAATCATTCTCTATCTTATTTAGCATGATCATCGCCATTAATGAAGAACTTCGGCCAAAGTTTTCATTCAACCATTTCTTACCATATTGTATCCTTTGATCGGCCGATAAACTATCCACATAACCCGGCAACAACGGAATAGAATCAAGCAAAGTATTAAGATATCTACTTACGCGCCCTTGTGCAACCGAGCTATCCCTTCCTCCCTCACCATACATGATTACCGGAATACTATCTTTAAATGCAGCCAGCTTCTTCAATAATTGATTTCCCACTCCATTGTCATCATACAACTGCCTTATCACCGTAACATATTCCCTCTTCAAACTATCTGATTGGCTAATTAATTCCTCTTTCAACTCTTTTATCATAACTCGTACGCTATCGGCATTTCGATTTATCCGATCCGCCCTTTGCACCCATTTTGTAACAATATCAGCTGTCTGGGGATCCGCTTGCGTGTTCAGTAAATGTTGACTAATCAAATTGTTTTCATCATTAATAGTCTTATTGACACGCTCCAGGCTCTGATTGACCGCATTTAACTGACCGGGGTTTTCCTCGGGCCGGCAACCAACCAGCAATAAAGCCATTATTGCAGGGTAAAAGAGGGTTCTGTTCATTGTCATAAGCGTTATAACCCGCTAACGGAAATACCTCCGGTATATTTCTTTTTAAGCCCTGAATAACCCTCATAAAAATGTTAAATCAACCTTAATAAAAATTATTAATCCCGAAGGTCAAAATAATCAACGCCGCTATTGCAATTAACGTCAAAAGCGCCTACTTTGCCGCCGTTATAAATTACTGATCAATGATAAAAACAGGCATTGTATTAAGTGGCGGCGGGGTTAGAGGTTTTGCTCATTTGGGACTGTTACAGGTTCTGGAAGAACTGGGAATTCAACCCTACGCTATCTCCGGTGTTAGCGCCGGCGCCATCGTAGGTGCTTTTTACGCTGCCGGCCATTCGCCTGCCCTCATCCGCGATATCCTTAAAAAAAATTCCTACTTCGGCTGGTCGAGCTTTTTGCTGAATAAGGATGGCCTGTTTTCCATGAAAGTGCTGCGTAAGGTTTTGCAAACTTATATTCCCGGCAACTCCTTTGAAAGCCTCAATAAAAAACTGTACATAACCGCTACCGATTTTGCCAGCAACGAAACCATTACTTTCTCCAAAGGCAAACTCATTGATGCAGTGATCGCTTCGGCCTCGGTTCCCGCCATCTTTGAACCGGTTAAAATAGACGATCATATACTTGTTGATGGTGGCCTGTTAAACAACTTTCCCGTTGAACCGCTCGAAAAGAAATGCGACGTGCTCATTGGTTGTTACGTCAATAGCATTCCCAGGGGTACCGGCAATGGCAAACGATTTGGCAAAATGAACATGATCGAAAAAAGCTTCCACATGGCCATTGCCCCAATTGTGTACAGCAAGGTCGAAAAACTCAGCCTCTTCATTGAACCCGACCTGCACGAATTTGGCATGTTCGATGTAAACAAAGCCGACCTCATTTATGAAGCCGGCTACCGCGCCGCCATGAAGCATAAAAACAAACTGGTAAGCCTTCTACAATAAAACCCTTATCAAAATCCCCCGGTATTCCTTCAAACCATATAACTAAAACCCGCACCCTTATTGACTTTTGTCAATAAACTCACGGTTACACCACATATGTTTCACGGAAAGCTTATTTCAGGATAACTTAGTAGAACAACAAAGTTGCTGTTTTAAAAATTTAGCCTAAATTATATAGGGGTTAATCTATACCCCCCTGATTTGTTTGTGAATAAAATGTTTCACCTTTCGTTTTATTTGAAGGGCTTTTTTAATCCTCCCGCTAATCAATATAACCAGCATAATCGAATTCATTATAACTAACCTTAAACGCTTTCCATATGCAAACTACCTTACTGTTATTCGACGACAATAAATTGCAAATGCAAAACGAAACCGCCCTGGCCGATCTTTCAAAAACCAAACTGGTACTGGGTTTTGGCGGTAAAGAGGTAATCAGCACGCAACCTTTGTACGAAGAGCTGAAGTCGAAATTCCCCGAAGCGGATATTGTGCTTTGCTCCACCGCAGGAGAAATCATCAATAACCGGGTAAACGATAACTCTGTATCCATCGCTGCCATAGAGCTCGAAAAAACTTCCATTCAGCCAGTAATGGTTAACATCCGCGATTACGAAAACAGCTATGAGGCGGGCAAGGCATTGATCAAACTGATCAATTTTAACAACCTTTCCTATATCCTGGTTATTTCTGATGGCAGTAATGTAAATGGCAGCGAACTGGTTCGTGGCATCAACGAACTGGTTAATAACCGCGTACCGGTTACGGGTGGTCTTGCCGGTGATGGTACAAATTTTCAATCGACCGTAGTTGGCCTGAATGAAAAACCATCTGGCGGCAACATAGTCGCCATTCCTTTTTACGGTAAACATTTTGTTGTTTCTCATGCTTCCATGGGTGGCTGGGAAATATTTGGTCCCGAACGTACCGTTACCAAATCTGTAGCCAACCAGTTGTTTGAAATAGAAGGTCAAAAAGCGCTCGACCTGTATAAAACCTATCTTGGCCCTTATGCTGATGAATTGCCCGGATCGGCCCTGCTGTTCCCATTGGGCATTAAAATAAATGAAGAAGATGAACCTATCGTAAGGACCATACTTTCCATTGACCAGGAAACCGGCAGCATGGTATTTGCCGGTGATATTCCCAATGGAGCAAAAGTACGGTTCATGAAAGCCAATTTTGATAAACTGGTTGATGCCGCTACAAACGCAGCAGGTCAGGCTTTTCAAAAATTGCCTGCCGCACCTCAGCTGGCTTTATTGATCAGTTGCGTAGGCCGCAAGATCATTTTAGGAAAACGTACAGAAGAAGAAGTTGAAGCAGTGGCCGGCACATTCGGCAATCAAACATTGCTTACCGGCTTTTACTCCTATGGCGAAATTTCTCCTTTCAATGATAATGCGAAATGTGAGTTACATAATCAAACAATGACTATAACCACTTTTGATGAGTTATAATTGCGCCATGAGCTTTAATAAATTGCTTGAACGGCAAATTAAAAAGTACCTTCCTGAAGATTATTATTTGCAGGAAAACCTCGCCCGGTTTATTCAGGCGGTGCACGACTCCTATGAAGAATATGAACGGGACCGCAAATTGTTCAATCATGCCTTTGCCTGCAGCGAGAATGAATATATACAAATAAATGAAAAATTAAAGAAAGAAGCGAAGCTAAAACATGCTTCCATCAAGCAATTAAAAGAAACCATCAATAAATTCAAGGGCAATAACAACCTGTCGTATAACGATTCAGACGACCTGTCGGATGTTATCAATTACCTCGAACACGAACTGCAGGAAAAAAAGAAAGCCGATGATCTGCTGCAACAATCAGAAAAACGGCTACGCCTGGCGCTTTCCACCATCGACGACAATGTATGGGAATACCATTTCCCCACCCAGACCATGACCTTTGCCGTCAATGAAAAATCGATCCTTGACCTTGACCAAACAGTATTTGAAGGAAAAGAGAACCTGGTCTGGTGGCATTCGATCCTGGAAGAAGACCGGCACATAGCCATAGAAACATTTCGCCGGTACATGAATGGCGAAATAACCAAACATTGTGTTGAATACCGCGTAAAACTGAAAGATGGAAAAACCCGCTGGATCCTGAACCGCGGCGGCGTCATCAGCATATCTAAAAGCGGAAAGCCTATTACGATCATCGGCACCCTGACCGACATTCAAAATTATAAAGACATCCAGGGCGAATTAACGGCAACCGCCAACCGGCTAACGCACCTGCTAAAAAATCTGCAAACCGGGGTGTTGCTCGAAGATGAGAATGGACATGTTGTGCTCACCAATAAAAAATTCACCGAATTCTTTGGCTATCCCGGTTCTCCCGAAACCCTGGTTGGCATAGAGTGTACAGACCTTTATGAAAGCAGTACGCCCCTCTTTAAATATCCCGATGAATTTAGAACCACTACCGAAAATCATTTAAAGAACCGTACGCCGGTCAATACAGAGGAACTGAAAATGGCCGATGGCCGGGTACTGGAAAGAAATTACATTCCCTTATTCATTGATGATATTTACCGCGGCCATTTATGGACGTATAACGACATTACCGAAAGAAAGCGCTCAGAGGTCAAACTCAAAAAACAGGAAGAAAAATACAGAAGTATTATCGCCAACATGAATCTCGGGCTCATTGAGGTTGACCTGGAAGAAAATATCAGGTATGTGAACCAGAGCTTTTGCCTCATGAGCGGGTATGAAGAACATGAATTGATCGGCCAAAACGCTTCAACCCTTTTTGTGAAAGACGAATACAAAGATCTGATCGAAGAAAAGAACAGCTCGCGGCAAAAAGGATTGTCAGATGCGTATGAAATGAATGTTAAAACAAAAAGCAGCGATACCAACTGGTGGCTGGTTTGCGGCGCCCCGCTGTACAACGACAAACAACAACATATTGGCTCCATTGGCATTCACCTTGATATTACTGAGCAAAAAATACTGCAACGGCAACTGGTAGAAGCCAAACTGATCGCCGAAAAATCGGTTCATGCCAAAGACCTGTTCCTGGCCAATATGAGCCATGAAATAAGAACCCCTATGAACGCTATCCTGGGTATGAGCAGGCAATTACAAAAAACTACACTCAATCAACAACAACAATCTTTTTTAGAGATCATTGGCACGGCGGCCGAAAACCTGCTGGTGATCATCAACGATATTCTCGACTTCTCAAAGCTGGAAGCCGGCAGGGTCACTCTTGAAGAGATCGGTTTCAATATGCACGACCTGGTAACCAATTCAAGCCGGGTACTGAAAATGAAAGCAGAAGAAAAAGGACTGCAATTCGATGTTTCGGTAGCCCCTGACGTTTGTAAAGTATTAAAAGGCGATCCTTTCCGAATTAACCAGGTGTTGATGAACCTGTTGAGTAACTCAATAAAATTCACCAAACGGGGCCAGGTTACGTTGCAGTGTTTGCTTAATAAAGATCTGCCCGGTTGGCAAAAGCTCGAGATCATCATTAGCGACACCGGCAAGGGCATGGATGAAGGTTACCTGAAAAACCTCTTTAATAAATTCAGTCAGGAAGATGACAGCATTGCCCGCAGTTATGGCGGAACCGGCCTCGGTATGAGCATCGTAAAACAACTGGTTGAACTAATGAACGGCTCCATAACTGTTAAAAGCAAAAAAGGCGAAGGCACACAGGTAAATATTCAATTAAGTTTTGAAACAGGCCAGGAAAGCGACCTGCCCAAAAAAGATAACAGCCATGTGGAAGCCCATATTCTGGCCGACAAAAAAATACTCCTTGTAGAAGATAATGAAATGAACCGCGTGGTGGCAGAAACAATTTTGAAGCAATATGGAGCCACCATGACTGAAGCAGTGAATGGGGTTGAAGCCGTTGACGCCATCAGGGCCAGGCAGTATGATATCGTTTTAATGGATATTCAAATGCCGGTGATGGACGGACTGGAAGCAACGCGCGTCATCAGGAAAGAGATACAATCGAATATTCCCATCATTGCACTAACCGCCAATGCCGTAAAAGGCGAAATGGAAAAGTGCATACAGGCAGGCATGAACGATTATTTAAGCAAACCCTTTGATGAAGAAGACCTCATTCGCCTTATTGCCAAATGGCTGGGGCGCGAAACGCATTTTGGCCCGGCCAAAACAACCGCAGCTACAGATACACCTTTGTACGATTTGGCCAAACTGAAACAGATCACCCGCGGTGATGAAAAATTCATCGTTAAAATGCTGCAGGTCTTCATCACCGAAACCATGACTGGTACTGCCAACCTCGAACGCGCCTTTGAAGAAAAAGATATTAAACAGGTAAAATTCCTGGCGCACCGGATGAAATCATCTCTCAACAACCTGAATATTTTTTCGGCAGCCGGCATTGCTGAAAAAATAGAGAAGGCACAATGGGAGGAACAGCAATACCCCACCCTGGCCGGTCAGATCCTTGCATTTAAAAAGGTCATTGATGAAGTGATACCGTTAATTAAAACAGACTACCCCGAATTACAATATTAAGCTTCCTTACCCTGCCAAACAGGGAAAGTGACATTCACGCTTGCGTTTCTGCAAACTGATAACTGGTTGAAATAAAGGCACCCACATGCGCGTTCATGTTTTTTATGCTATTTCAATAATAGTAACGAACTTTGCTGCGTCTATCATTCTCCATCCTTGCTTTTTTAAACACTTGCCATAACCTGAAAAAGTTAGTCAGGCAAAAAGGTGCTCCCATATACAATAAGGGAGCGTAATTGTTCATTAATGTTAATAAGAAGAACGAGTTATGGAACAACCAGTTAAAAAAGTAGTTATTGTCGGTGGTGGATTTGCCGGCATTAACCTTATCAAAAAGCTTAGAAAAGACAAACGTTTTCACATTACCCTGGTAGATAAGAATAACTACCACTTCTTTCCTCCACTCTTATACCAGGTTGCAACCGCTTTCATTGAACCTTCCAACATCAGTTATCCATTTCGCCGGTTATTTCAGGAGGAAGCCAATTTGCGCTTTCACATGGGCAGCTTAAAGAAAGTAAATCCTGAAAAGAATAATATTGAAACCGATACCGGTGTAGTGGAATACGATTACCTGGTACTGGCCATGGGAACTGAAAGCAATTACTTTGGCATGGAACGCGTAAAAGCAGATTCGCTGCCCATGAAAACCATCGATGATGCCCTTAACCTGCGCAACCATTTACTGCTGAACATGGAAGAAGCAGTACGAACTACCGATCTTAAAGAAAAAGAAAAGTATTTGAATATTGTGATCTGTGGTGGTGGTCCAACGGGCGTAGAGTTAGCCGGTATGCTGGCAGAGTTGGGCCGAAATATTGCGCGAAAAGAATATCCCGAAATAAAAGACCTGCGTTCACACCTGTACCTCATCGATGCCGGCAAAGCGCTGCTTGGCCCCATGAGCCATAAGTCGCAGGAAGAAGCCACCAGGGTTTTAAGAAAACTGGGTGTACATGTGATCAATAATACAGCTGTTAAGGATTATCACGATGAAACCGTGTACCTGGCCGATGGCCGCACCATTGCTACCAATGTGCTCATCTGGGCTTCTGGTGTAATCGGCCGCGAGGCGCCTGGTTTGCCGGCTGCTGTTATTACCCGGGGCAGAAGAATACTGGTTGATGAATTCAATAAAGTGCAGGACTCCGAAAACATTTTCGCACTGGGCGATCTTTGTTTTATGTCGGCCGACCAAAAATTTCCCAACGGCCACCCGCAATTAGCACAGGTGGCTATTCAACAGGGTACATTGCTAGCTCATAACCTCATTAAACAGGCCAACGGCAAACCTATGAAAGCCTTTGCTTATAACGATAAGGGCAGCATGGCCATTATTTCAAAATACAAGGCCGTGGTTGACCTTCCCAAATTGTTCTTCAAAGGTTTTGGCGCCTGGTTTATCTGGTTGTTCATCCACATTATTCCGTTGATAGGTTTCCGCAATAAAGTGAAACTGGCCTTTAGCTGGTTCTGGTCGTTCATGACCAATGACCCCACGCTGCGGTTGATCATCAGGCCGCGCAAAGAGGATGTGCATTCAGAACAAGAAAAGTTAATAGAGGTTAAAAGCTAACTAATAAAAAGGGCTCCGGTTGACCGGAGCCCTTTCCTTTTATCGGTAATAATATTTTACCAGGTCTTTTTCACTACGGCTGTTTTTGTTATACTATCGTGCCAGGGCATGTAAGCAAATAATGCACCTATTGGCTCAAGAGGAATAAACCGGCATAAAGTGCGCAGTAAGGCCTGCTTAAATGTAAACGGACTGCCATCCTGGTTAATAGCGATCGTTCCGGTCAATATTTTACCAATAGTTCTACCATTGGTAGCAGTTTCAAAAACCGTATAATAAGTGAACATTACGCCAAATGAGATCAGAAAGCTATACAAAAGTGTCGACATACCGTCCTGGCTCAAAATAAGATCGTTATAGGTTCCTCCCTTATTGAGAATTCCCAACCCGTACTCAATAGCATTTACAATTACACCCGTAACGATTTGATCAACAATATAATTGGCTAATCGTATCCACTTTGAAACGGGGTCTACATAATTTTCATCCTGAATATCCTGTAATAAGTCGGCCTGGTTGTTTTGTTCCATGGAAATTGGAATTTTAGGGTGCAAAATAAACGAAAGAAATGCATTCCCCGCGTATAATCGGGGGAACCCCTTTTTGAAATAACAAGTCATTAAAAGAAAAAGGGTGGTCAACCAATTGGCGAACCACCCCTAAACTTATATAGAATGTTGATTATAATTTTACCAGTTTCAACTCATTGATGAGGTTGGTAGCGCCGCCCAACTTATCAATACACCATAACACGTACCGAACGTCAACACAAATGGTACGGTTATAAACAGGATCAAAAGAGATCTTATGGCTCAATGCTTCATAGTTGCCATCAAATGCCAGCCCAATGAGGTTGCCGCTGCCATCGATCACCGGTGAACCGGAGTTACCGCCAGTGATATCATTGGTAGTAATGAAACCAACCACCAGGTCGTTGCGTTGTTTATCGATGTACTGGCCGAAATCTTTTTTCCTGGCCAGTTCCAGTAATTTTTCAGGCAGGTCAAACTCATAATCACCAGGCTGGTATTTTTCCAGGATGCCTTTCATGGTGGTCACATAGTCGTATTTAACAGCGTCACGAGGAGCGTAGCTTTTTACATTTCCAAAACTTACGCGCATGGTGAAGGTGGCATCGGGATACATTTTTTTGGCTTTCGCTGTATCCATTTGCCTGATGCCTTTCAGGTACAGGCGGCCAAATTCATTATTCTTAAGCGTGAACTGTTGGTAATTCTGTAAAAACTTGCCCTGCCAGTTCTTTAAAAAGGCGCTGGCCACCGCATAAGCCGGGTCGGCCTGCAACACCGTAGCATCGGGATTTGCTGCAAAGGCATCCCATTTTGCATTATCCAGTATCATGGTGTTGGCGAAAATACTGGCTGCATATTTCTTATAAGTAGCCTCATCGCTCAGGTCGCCATAATTAGACTTTATAGCATCATAAAAACCGATCGGGTGCTGCGCTTTATCAATATCGGTATAATACATCTTCAATACCGCAGCTACAATATTCTGATCAGATACCTTGTTCTCACTTTTCAGCAATTCGGTTCTTGCTTCCCTGGTTGCATCCAGCGCTTTCTTGATATCGGCGCTGCTGCCTTTTTTCACAATGGCATTTTCAACCTGTTGTAAGGAGGCCGCATAGGCCAACAGGGGTGAACCGAAAATACCTTCATTGATGTACATGCGGTGTTTTGAAAAAGGACGCCATTGATCGTATGCAGTTCCCCAGTCTTTGAAGATGTTCTCATATTCAGGTTTACCGTTGGCCCAGGTCTGGAATTTTGCTTCGGCTGCTTTTTTCTGATCGTATACATTGTATTTGACCAGCTGCTTGCTTTCGCCATCAAAAAATTTCCAGTAGTTGGCGATGCTGGCATAATCGGCTGCCAGTTGCAGTTTAATAGCGGGGTCGTTCTTCATTTGCTCAAACATATATTTCAACCGCATATCGCGCAGCTTTACCAGCGTGGGATTGTCGATATCAATTTTTTGTTTGATGCCGTATGAAGTTTCGTAACGATTGGTACCACCGGGGTAACCATAGATCATGGCATAATCCCCATCTTTAATTCCTTTGATAGAAACCGGCAGGAAATATTTTGGTTTTAAAGGAATGTTTTCGGGAGAATATTCGGCCGGCTTTCCATCCTTGCTCATATAAACGCGAAAGATAGAAAAGTCGCCGGTATGGCGTGGCCATTCCCAGTTATCAGTATCGCCACCATATTTGCCAATGCTTTCGGGCGGAACGCCAGCCAGGCGAATGTCGGAATAACGGCGGTAAACAAATACCAGGTACTGGTTACCTTTGAATAAAGAGCTTACCCGGGCAATGGTACTGGTAGCTTCATCGGAATAGCGCTTATTGATAGCCGCTGTAACTGCTGTTACTTTCGATACACGGTCCAACCCGCTCAATCCTTTCGCCGAGTCCAACACTTCGGCCGTAACGTCTTCTATTTTGGTCAGGAACTCTGCATATAAACCGGCAGAGGGAATTTCTTCCTGTTTGCTTTTTGACCAGAAACCGTTCTTCAGGTAGTTATGTTCTACTGTGCTGGCATTGGCCGTGGCATCGTAACCGCAGTGGTGGTTGGTAAAAATAAGCCCTTCACTACTTACAATTTCTCCGGTGCAAAATCCACCGAAAATAATGATCGCATCTTTGATAGAGGCCTTGTTGACGCTGTACAACTGTTCCTTGGTAAGCTTTAAACCGCGCTTCACCATGTCGTTATACACCTGTTGTCCAAGCAATAGTGGCAGCCACATGCCTTCATCGGCAAAGCTGCGCACCATGGTAACGGCTAACGCAACCGTTAAAAGAATTTTCTTCATATTATGATAGCTTTTGTGGCGGCAAACCTATTGAAAAAAATGAATAAATGACTCAGGAGGCTTATTTCCACCCCCCGTTCGACCAGCCATCAGGGCGAGCTTGCAGCAATCTATCGTTTTAGTTCCTGCATGATCTTCACCATGTATGCCCGCACATCCGGGGAATACAACCGCTTGTCCATACTATCCAGCGTTCGTCGCGAAATAACCCAGTTCATGGAATATTTCAATGGCTCTTTCGGCCGGTAAAGGTTAATAGGTTTATAATGGAGTTCATTGCCATACAGGTTCCGCAGGTAACTCTTCAGGCGGCTGTCGTTGATACTTGTTTGTACGCCGTACGCACCCATCAGGGTTTGCAGCGGAGCCGCCAGGTCGTTCACAAATGGATTTACTTTTTTTAATAATATATCACCTTCAGGCCCATTGCTGATGTGCATTACGTAAAAGTTGATCTTCCCGCAATTATTCCGCAAAACGGTATCACTGTTCGACTTGCAAATGGAATCGCGCAGGGAACTCAATTTAATGATCATTTCATGCACCACGCCGGCGCCGGAATTATCTACATATCCGCCATCCACAAAATAAAAGGGAAATTCCTGCGGCCCCTTACTAAGAAAACGTAAACAGTCAATACGGCCGGCAGGGCTCACATACGGAAAACTGGCGCCCAGTACAACTGCCGTGCTCAACTTCATATCGCGGCCATCGGCAAGCCGGGCCAGCACATCGACCCGGTTATTGAATGTAAGCGGGTCAATGGCTATAGTGCTGATAACCGAAGGGGCTCCATCCTGCATGCGTGTAGTATTCACACAAAGAATGGGCAGTTTTGTATTCACACTGTCCTTGTACACCGCCAGTTCTGAAAAAGGCACCTCCAGCTGGTTCTTCAATAATACGCTATCCTTTGGCGCCTGCTCCAGCGCATCGGTTAATGCCTTGGCGCGGTCGCCGCGGGTACTGAATGGGAACATGGCCACAAAGAAGTCATGCCCCAACATACGGCTGAGTGTATACGTAAGGAAGTCGCTGCGCAGGTATTCTTTCCCGGCCTGATAGAATAGCTGATTGTTGGGAAGTTTTTTATCTGGTTGGTCGGCTGCGTTTTTCAATAGCGTATAAAAGGCGGCATTGCCTACACTGCCACCCGAAGCGCCCGACAAACAAAACAGGTGCTTCGAAAAATCGTGTTGCGAAGTATCTTCCAGCTTTCCCAATACCGAGGCCACCCAGTACCCTGAACGCGAAGCGCCGCCATCGGATAATACAAAGTATACCGGGAATTCTTTCGATTTCCTGATCAGCGTATCCCTGTCTTTTACCCATTGAATAAAATAATCCCGCACGCTGGCCTTATTGGCCAGGCTTTCTTTTATGGCCGGTTTCTTTTCAACGAGAGCCACATCATGACGTTCTGTCCATTGACCAAACACGAAAACAATGAGCAAAAAAATAAGATGAATATTGATGCCAATGCGAATAGAAAAAAAGGTGAGAATAAATCCAAACCCCATGAATACAGCAAAGGCCAGTAGCACGAAGGGGAAAGAACCGAGGCTCACTGCAAAGGCCACATCGAGCGTGCAGGCCAAATAAACTGAGAGCGCCACCAGGCTGATCAACAAAAATGAAACATGAAAGCGTATTTCTTCCCGGGGAATGCCGAGGAATTCAGCCAGCCGTTCTGTTCTGGTAACCGTTGCCGCAGCTGTATTTTTCTGACCCTTTTTTTGTTGTTGAATGGCTTCGCGCCGCGTAACTACCAGAATTATAAAACATGCCTGCAGTACCAACAACATCACAATGACCATCCAGGAATAACGTTGTATATTAAGCGTAATGAGGGTTGAACCGGTTATTACAATCAGCAGGGTTATCAAAAACAGTTTGTTCACCCTGATCACTTTAAACCGTTTCTCGAAGAATTTATTCATCCAAAAATAATAAGGGATGGAAACGACCAGCAAACCATAATATATTTTATTGTCTTCTTCAATACTGCTGCCAAACAACGGGGTCTGTAAAAAGGCCAGTATAATTATGGTAAACAGCGAAAACCCTATAAAACGGGGCATGTGCTTATAGTAGCCATCCTGCAAATAACCCGGCGCTGTATGCGGACTTTGCTTTTTGGCGATGGCAACTGTGCGGGTAGCATACCAGCTTACCAACACCAGAAAGCCAAGAAACGACTGAAACAACAGGAAGAAGCCCCGATGCTCAGTGGCCAGCACCATCAGGTCTTTACCCTGAGCAAGGTTCCAGAAACAAACGAGGGTTAATACGAGGAAGAGAATGCCCGGAAAGAAAACCCATATTGCATGAAAAATATTGCGCATATGGGTAGCCAGGCGCGTTAATAGTACGGTTATAGCCGACATAGTTAACAGTTTTAGGGGAACCTAAGGTAACTATATCGGCGGCAATTTCAATACCCTAATAGTTGTAATGGGTGTGTTGTTTTGTCACAAAGGGTGCCTAATAAAATGGCTCAGGCACCCCGTTATATAACGGTTGTTGCTATTTGCTTGCCACTTCCTGCCCCTCATTCAGCGCTTTCCACAACATATCTTTCAATTCGGTAAGTCCCTGTTGTGTAAAGGAGGAGATAAACACATGCGGTATTTCAGTGGGTAATTCTTTTTCAATAGCGGTCCTCAACTCTTCATCGAGCATTTCGCTTTTGCTGACGGCAATAAGGAACTGTTTATGCAACAACTCCGGATTGTATTGTTCCAGTTCATTCAACAGGATGTTGAACTCCTTTCTATGATCATTGCTGTCGGCGGGAATAACAAATAACAATACCGAGTTGCGTTCAATATGACGCAGGAACCGGTGGCCCAATCCTTTGCCTTCGGCAGCCCCTTCAATAATTCCCGGAAGGTCGGCCACGCAAAAGCTTTTGCTATCGCGGTAGGCAACGATGCCTAAATTCGGATTGATAGTGGTGAACGCATAATCGGCGATCTTGGGTTTAGCTGCCGTAATAACCGAGAGCAGGGTCGATTTACCGGCGTTGGGAAAACCAACAAGCCCTACATCGGCCAGCACTTTCAGTTCCAGCACCTTCCAGCCTTCTTCGCCCGGTTCACCGGGTTGGGCATATTCGGGCGCCTGGTTGGTAGGCGTGGCAAAACGGGCGTTTCCAAGACCACCACGGCCGCCTTTTATCCAAACGATCTCCTGGCCGTGCTCCAGGATCTCGGCCTGATTTTCCTCAGTTTCCTCATCGTAGGCAATAGTGCCAAGGGGCACTTCAATGATAATGTCCTTGCCATCGCGCCCGGTCATATTGTTTTTATTACCGCCCTGGCCGTTCTCGGCCAGTACGTTCTTATAATAACGAAGGTGTAACAGCGTCCACATGTTCTTATTACCACGAAGAATAATATGTCCACCCCGGCCGCCATCGCCGCCATCGGGACCGGCCTGTGGGTTGAATTTGGTACGCATAAAGTGCTTACTGCCAGCGCCGCCATGCCCGCTGCGGCAGAAAATCCGGATCTGATCTACAAAGTTTGACTTTTCCACTACTTTAAAATTGGCAGCAAAGATAGCTTAACCCTTCCTTATATCATTCCAGGTTTTATACAGGGCGCTTTGCGCGGGCCGGTCGGGGGGTAATTCCGGCAACGGCTCGCAGGGGGTCCATTGCGACTGCATTTCGCCGGGTAATGCCTGGTACAGGCGGGTGCCATCGGTTTTCCATTGTATCATTTCGTCTGATACCTGCTTTATGATCTTTGCCGGATTGCCCACCAGTAAACTGCGGGCCGGCACCTTTTCATCGGCTTTTATTAAACTGAGCGCGCCAACAATACATTCGTCACCCAGCTCCACATTATCCATGATCACGCTGTTCATTCCCACCAGGCAATTCCTGCCAATGGTGGCGCCATGGATCACTGCACCATGACCAATATGCGCGCTTTCTTTCAACAACACTGTTACGCCCGGAAACATATGAATGGTACAATTTTCCTGCACATTACAGCCATCTTCGATCACAATGGCACCCCAATCGCCACGAATGGCAGCGCCCGGCCCCACATATACATTTTTACCAATGATAACATTGCCGGTAACCGCCGCTTGCGGATGAATAAAAGAAGAGGGATGAACTACAGGTATAAAGCCTTTAAATGAATAGATCATATGGCCCGAGTTTTTTATAAAGATAGTTTTGTTGTTCCTATTGGAATAACCTGACTTACCACGGCGCAGAAAACCATTTCTGCTTCCTGGTGTTTACTATTCAGTTGTTTGAATTTCGCAATTAATGGTTTGATAAAGACAAAACACCGGATAATCAACCGGTTTAATTTTGTTTCCTAAACACAATTTTTTATGAAATACAGAAATCTGGGTAATACGGGTATTCAGCTCTCAGCCATCGGGTTGGGTTGCATGGGCATGAGCTTTGCCTATGGGCCACGCAACGACGAGGAGTCGATTGCCACACTTAACCGGGCGCTGGAACTGGGCATCAATTTCTGGGATACGGCAGATATGTATGGCATGGGGCATAATGAAGAACTGATCTCCAAAGTACTGGTTCCGAATAGAAGCAAGGTGTTTATCGCTACCAAATTCGGGTTCCGACAAAGAGAAGGCGCCACTTCGAATTTCGCCGGTACGCCAGCCACCTATATCGACGGCTCACCAGCCTATATTAAAACAGCCGTTGAAAAAAGTCTGCAACGTTTGAAGATCGATACCATCGATCTGTATTACGCCCATCGCATTGACCCCAATGTGCCTGTAGAAGAAATGGTAGGGGCAATGGCCGAACTGGTGAAAGAAGGAAAGGTACGCTACCTCGGCTTATCAGAAGCTTCTGCCAATACAATTCGAAAGGCGCATGCCGTGCATCCGATAACAGCTTTACAAAGTGAATATTCTTTGCTTACGCGCGATGTGGAAGGGGAGATCCTGAACACCCTTCGTGAGCTGGGTATTACCTTCGTGCCTTACAGCCCCCTGGCGCGTGGACTGGTAACCGCCACCGTTGCCGATAAGGATAGTTTGCCCAGCGATGATTATCGCAGAACATTGCCGCGGTTCGAATCGGAACACTGGCAAAACAACCAGTTATTGGTAAGTGAATTTGCTGTGCTGGCCGAACAGAAAGGTTGCACGCCCGCTCAACTGGCGCTGGCCTGGGTACTGGCGCAGGGTGATGATATTGTTCCCATCCCTGGTACGAAAAAAAGAAAATACCTCGAAGAAAATGCCGCTGCGGTAGATATCACTTTAACCAAAGGTGAACTACAGAATATTGAAGCGGTTATTAACAAATATCCGAATGTTGGACAGCGTTATAGCGACGGGGCTTTAAAGCTGGTTGATCATTAATTATTGCGAACCGGATGGAACCTCAAACGTTCCATTCGGTTTCTTTTCTGAATACCGTGCCTTTGAAAAGCGCTGCCAGCTCCCCATTCTCTTTCTCAACGCGCACTTCATAAATAGCAATTTTATTGCTGCGGCTTTTCTCCTCTGCTGTGGCAATGATAATATCGCCTGCCTTAAGCGGTTTTATATGAGAAATAGAAGTTTCTACCGAAACGGCCTGGCGGCCATGACTGTTCGAGGCAAAAGCAAGCGCACTGTCGGCGAATGAATAACTAATGCCGCCATGTGCAATTTCAAAACCATTGCACATCTCGGGCCTTATGATCATTTTCAGTTTGCAAAACCCATCGGTTTCTTCCAGCCTTTCAATGCCCAGCCACTGGCTGAAATAATCTTTATGCATCATGGCATCAATAATGGCCGTGGCTTTTGTTTTACTGGCAGACATAGTTGTTATTTAATAGTATTATTCGCCTTTAAACTTCGGTGCCCGCTTTTCAAGGAACGACTGAATGCCTTCTTTGAAATCCCAGGTGTTCGCCGCTTTTTGCTGAAATTCATCTTCCAACAGTAATTGCTGCTCCAAATTATTAGTCATTGAATAGCTGAGAATATGCTTGGTATAAGCGAGGCCTTTTGTAGGCATTTGCGATAAGGTAAGGGCTATCTTTTTACTTTCAGCCACGAAATCTTCATCAGAAAATACTTTATATATCATTCCCATTTGTTCAGCCTGCTGAGCCGGGATCTTATCGCCGAGCATCATAATGGCGCTTGCTTTTTGCCAGCCGATAAGGCGGGGCAACATAAACGTACCGCCGCTGTCGGGTATTAAACCCAACTTTGAAAACGCCTGTATGAATGAAGCTGATTGCGTGGCTACTACTATATCGCAAGCCAGTGCAATGTTAGCGCCGGCGCCGGCAGCCACGCCATTAACGGCAGCTACCACAGGTTTGGGCAAATTGCGGATGCGGGTAATAATGGGATTGTAATGTTCACTCAATATCCGTTGCATGCCCGGTCCTTGCGGGTCAACTACTTCGGCCAGGTCCTGGCCGGCACAAAATCCTTTTCCGGCGCCGGTAATGTACACACAGCGAACAGTATGTAAAGAAGCACACTCATCGAGCTTTTGCTGCAACAGCAAAGCCATTTCGCGGTTAAAAGAATTTAATTTATCGGGCCGGTTCAACGTAATAGTGGCAATACCCCCTTCAATGGCAAAAAGAATAGGCAACATAGTATTCGATTATTTAGGCAGAACAATGTATGATTGGAAAGTTATTAATGGCATTTAAAATAGTCGAACGGTTCCTGGCAGTCGTTACACTGAAACAAGGCCTTACAGGCGGTTGACCCAAATTCACTGATGCGTCGCGTATTATACGATTGGCAATGCGGGCATTGAACCGCTTCGTCTTCTGCAAACAATTGAGTATTGCAAACCTGTTGTTTGGGATTGGGTGGCGCAATGCCGAAGTCTTTTAATTTTTGTTTACCGCTATCGGTCATCCAGTCGGTTGTCCAGGCAGGTGACAGCACCGTTGTGATCTGTACATTTTTATACCCATGCTGCAATAATTCCATGCGAATGTTCATGCGAATGACATCCATGGCCGGGCAACCTGAGTAAGTGGGCGTGATCACCACTTCAATTCCTTCTTCACCATTTGCCGGTATTATCTTCACATCTCTTATTATTCCCAGGTCAATCACCGACAATACGGGCACTTCGGGGTCACATACTGCTGAGAGTATGCTCCATATATTCTTCACTGATATGTTGTCTGTCGTATGCATTGCCTTTTCCTCGTTATTTATTGACCCTGAGCGGGCTTGCGATGAGCGCGTGTTCGCCTGCCGGCGGAAAGCCGAAGAGCCGAAAGCCTACCATTCACAACCGGGATACACGCGCTGCATATATTGCATTTCGGCCAGTATAAACCCCAGGTGTTCGGTATGTGCGCCTTCTTTGCCACCGCTTTGCATCCAGGCGCTTGTTGAAACTATGCTGATGGTCGCTTCTTCGAATACCTCATTCACCCGTTGTTCCCAGTTGGCTTTTAAAGCGCTTACATCAACGCCAATACCGGCTTTAAATGCTTCTGATTCATACGCAGATGGTACAAATAATTCGCCGGTGAACATCCACAGTTCATCCAGTGCATTCAGCAGGCGGTTACGGCTTTCTTCGGTACCATCGCCCAAACGTATCACCCATTCGCTGCTCCAACGTACATGATAAGTGACCTCTTTCAACGATTTTTCTGCAATGGCAGCGAGGTGTGCGTCGCCTGATTGCTGTAGCCGTTGGTATAAAAAGAACTGATACGTACTAAAAAAGAATTGCCGCAATATGGTTTGCGCCCAATCGCCATTGGGTTGTTCAACCAGCAGGCAATTTTTGAAGTCACGCGTATCGCGCAAATAAGCCAAGGTATCTTCTGTTGCTGCGCCGGTTCCTTCATTGATCAGCTCAGCAGCGTATTGATATAAACTTCTTGATTGCCCAATAAGATCGAGCGAAATATTGGTGATGGCGATATCCTGTTCCAGCACCGGCCCATGCCCACACCATTCACTGTTGCGTTGCGCCAGAATGAGTGCATTATCGGCCAGGTGAAGTAGGTAGTTATATGTTGCGTCTTTTGTCATTTCCAATTCTATTGAATTTACATATGGGTCAATTCATCGGGCAGATCGTAAAACGTAGGATGCCGGTATACTTTGTCATTGGCCGGTTCATACAATGAAGCGGCTTCATCGGGGTTGGAAGCATGAATGTATTTGCTTTCCACTACCCAAATGCTTACACCTTCCATGCGGCGGGTATACACATCCCGGGCATTTTCAATAGCCATTTGCGCATCGGCAGCATGCAAACTGCCTACATGTTTATGATCGATGCCCTGTTTGCTGCGGATAAACACTTCCCACAAAGGCCAGTCGGCGCCCGCGCCTTGCCCATTACCCGAGCCGGTTTTACGCTGGGTATGTAAACTACCACCGCCTTTGTCCTCGGGTATATCACCGTAATAATATTTTGTAAGCCGTATATTCATTACAATCGTTTTAATTAATTCTTGTTTGCTAATCCGCTCTGTTATGCAATTTGTTTCTCCTGACGCATTTTTCGTTTGGCGGCATGTGCACTGGCGGCTTCGCGAACCCAGGCGCCTTCATCCCAGGCCTTGCGCCGTGCGTCGAGGCGTTGCTTATTGCAGGGACCGTTCCCTTTCACTACGTTCCAGAATTCGGTCCAGTTAATTCCCCCAAAATCATAATGTTTGGTTTCTTCATTCCATTTCAGGTGTTCATCGGGCAGCGTCATATTCAACACTTTTACCTGTTCGGCGATCATATCAACAAACTTCTGACGCAGCTCGTCATTGCTCATGCGTTTTATTTTCCATTGGGTGCTTTGTTCACTGTGTGTTGATTCACTATCGTGCGGACCAAACATCATCAACGATGGCCACCACCAGCGGTTAATGGCATCCTGGCACATGGCGCGTTGTTCGGGTGTACCCTTCGAAAGCACCATCAGTATATCGAACCCCTGGCGCTGGTGAAAACTCTCTTCCTTACATATACGCACCATAGCGCGTGCGTACGGACCATACGAGGTACGGCAAAGCATCACCTGGTTTAAGATGGCGGCTCCATCAACCAGCCAGCCAATGGCGCCAATATCGGCCCAGGTAAGCGTGGGATAATTAAAGATGGAAGAATACTTGGCTTTGCCGCTGTGCAGGTCGTTAATGGTTTGCTCGCGGGTAGTGCCCAACGTTTCGGCAGCCGAATACAGGTAAAGGCCATGGCCGGCTTCGTCCTGCACCTTGGCCAGTAATATGGCTTTCCGTTTCAGGCTGGGCGCCCGGCTGATCCAGTTGCCTTCGGGCAACATGCCTACAATTTCGCTGTGCGCATGCTGCGAGATCTGCCTGATCAGGGTTTTGCGGTAGGCATCCGGCATCCAGTCCTTAGGTTCTATCCTGATCTCCTGTTCAATTTTAGCCAGAAAGATTTGTTCTAATTCCTGCACCGACATGGGAAACATTTTTAGTGGTATCAAAGATAACTTTTTTTGCCATAAATGCTAACAATCGTTAGCGCCGAAATTAAAGTATATTCTGCTGACAACCTGCTCAATGCAAAAAGACGGCTTCGTCGCACGCCAAAAGAGGCCAATTACTGGCCCCAAAAGCGGGAAAAATGAGCTTAAAACCGGTTTTAGCGTTAAGAAATCATTACCAGCAGCCCATTTAAGACACGTGAAAAAGGGTTGGGCATCATGGGCATTACCTTACAAAACCCTTGCTGATAGCGGGTTTTAACATTTCATACAGGCCTTTAGCATCCTATAACTGCTGTTGAGTTGATTTTTTCAGCGATGGAACCCGTCTTATGTTTGCATTACGAAACGCAACAAACAACAACACCAGGGGGTGTTACTTCAAAAAGTAAGTTGCTTCTCTCTTCGAAAAGACGTACGAATTGCCTGCCTGCCACGATTGTGATCCCATAGCAAAAAATAGAAACGAAATATCAAAATCTATAAAATACACATTTATGAAAATGGCAATGAGGAACTACGGATTTATCGCTATCGCTTTAATCGCTTTAACCTTCGCATTCTCTAACACAGCAGTGGCTAATGAAGAAGGTCCCAAAAAACACGTTACTGAATTAAAGTTCATCGGCAATAAAGAAAATCAACCTGTATTTGAACTGAACCTGACTTCTACTGTAGAAGATGAGTACACTGTTACCTTCCGCGATGAGTATGGTAATGTACTGTACACTGAAAAATTCAAAGGTGCTGGTCTTACTAAAAAGTTCATGTTGAAAACAGAAGATTTCGGTGATGCTGCTTTGAATGTAGTAGTAAAATCAAAGATCAACGGTACTACAGAAGTATATTCA
>NZ_LVYD01000046.1 GCF_002077945.1 Niastella vici | reverse complement strand
TCTGGTACCCTTTTCAAACGTTAAATACATAAGTGAGCAGAGCGACGATTGCAAAAAAAGGCTATGCGACCTCCTTGAGGCTATTTTTAGTCCAAATTTGGTTCAACAAGCGGAAAATTTTCAAACACGTTTTTTACAGATAGATTTATTCATTCAACTATTAAGGGAGGAAACGATTCGATTGGAAGCTTTGTCTAAAGGAGATATTAAAGAAACTCACCTTTTAAAAATATTGCAACCATTTCTTTTGAAAGTAGAAGATGTAGAGCAGAGTTTTAATAAGCTTAAAGAAGAATTTTTCAGTTATCTTATTGAAATAGCATAAAATACCAATAATATACCATTACTTCCGCCTTGGCCTATAAGGCTTCTCTAAAATAGAGGGTAACTAATTTGCCCTCGCTACGCAATTAGTTTGATCAAAATTCCTGGCAAGAGCCAAACTGATAAAAATAACTTTGCCGGTCAAAGGACCACAATTATGCAATCCTTGATTAAGAGGTTCAGATCAGATTCATCGGAGCCGTATAATTAATTGAAAATCAAGTGCCGTTTTTTTTAGTCGAGAAATGGTCGATCAAAATAGCTTAAATTTCTGTATTCTTACCTCTATTAACATAGGAATACTCGCTATTTCCAAATTTAGCGAATTAACTTATAAAGGGGGTACTTCACTGTTATTTCTTTTACTTTTGAGCAAACCGAACCACCATGAACTTTAACTTAATCGATAGAAAAAAAATGATGGTCTTAAACGTTTTGTGGTTGCTGTAAAGAGCGGCGAGCGTGATTTTTAAGTTGATGGAAAAATATCCGGCAACTGATTTTGGCTCATCAGGACCGCTCGTTCATACGCTTGAGTCTTTTTCTGGACGGTATGAAAACTATTTGTTTGAATCATTGAACAGAAGACCTACTGTTTTGACAATTTGGATGTTCAACAGAATCATTAACGCTGAACAAAATATTCTCATCAGGCAAAATATGGTTGACAGACTGCAAGCACTATTGACGCATCCTTTTGTTGACAAAGAGACTAGTGACGACATTAATCGTTTTGTAGAATATCAAAGGCAAA
Organism: Niastella vici; assembly: GCF_002077945.1. Classification (GTDB taxonomy): domain Bacteria; phylum Bacteroidota; class Bacteroidia; order Chitinophagales; family Chitinophagaceae; genus Niastella; species Niastella vici. Next base: position 273,213 of record NZ_LVYD01000046.1, on the reverse strand, counting down.
TTTTGCATGGTAATTAAAGTCCTGCAGTTGTCAAGGTTATGAAATTTTACTTAGCAAAACATTTGTCTTGATCTATAATAATAAATAACGATAACTCCGGTAGAAGGGGAATGCTATTTCTCCGAAATTCGCCAAGCCGGCCCGCCATAACTGGTGATTTTAAAGCAGAGACATTTTGATTAAGATAAATTACAAAGAGCTTGAACAGATGTTTTCCACACTTTTCCATTTTCACGTACACACTTTATTCGCTTACTAATGTTATCTGTCAAAATCTATTTGAATATAAATTATACGTATTACATCCGTCTTATTCTCTAATGTTATAATTAAATGCCCAGAAGCCTTTTTCAATATTGCTATTACCCAAGCTTGTAACAAAATCATTACTTATTGTTTCAGTAACATTTTTTGAATGCTCTTCTTTGTTTTAGAATCGGTTATCAGCAATACATAAAGACCTTTCCTTAATTGACTAACGAATAGTTCCTTTGTATCATTAATCGACACATTACTTGTCTCCAATAATCTTCCCCAAATATCATAGAGTTGTAAATCTAATTTGTGATTCAAGTTGTTGATGATTATTATTTTGTCTAAAACAGGGTTGGGCAACACTTGCACCTGACCACCGAAAGCATTAGGATCAATAATAGCAGTTATTGGATAATTAAACCCATCAGACATCGGGCCGGTACAACTGCTTTCCGTCACCTGGACATTATACCTACCTGATTTGGCAGGATGCCAGAACTGGCCAGTAGCGTTTGGAATTAATGATCCATTTAAGTACCACTGGTTGCCTACCGAGGCTGAGGATTTCAATGAATCACCCATCAAGGAAATTGTAGGTTTGGAAGGCAACGGCATTATCTTTATTAACTGGCTTGCAGATGTGGACCCAACACTGTTTGTTACTGTTACCTGGTAAGTTGCTGAACTAGTAACTTTAAGCGTAGAGCCAATTGTGTGACCTAGATCATCCCATTGAAAGGTGCAATTGTCACAGTCGCTTGCAGTAGCCATTAAAGTCAGGGTATCTCCATAGCAAGCAGTGGTTGATGGGCTTGTTGTAATAATGGGTATTTCTGGATTAAGATTAATTGGCGCGATAGTATCAGCCTCAATTAAAACTGCTGAGCGACCAAAAGGTATTTTATATAGCGCCCCCCCAATTAAGGTCTGGCCAAATTGGCTTATGGCTATAGTATTTAACTGATTTTTTTTATTGTAATCACCTGACTGAATCCAGTGCCTGATGATATTTCCTGATGTATCCAGGGTGATGTAAAAAGCCTGTTGTGAATAAGTATTATTGGTACTGTCTTCGATAAATCCGCAAACAGTGTACTCATTTCTCATTGAATTGTATTGTTGATCCAGCGGTATATAATATTGATTGGCGAATGTTGGTGCGATAGATTTTTCCCATTGAGTAGTGCCATTAGAGGCATTTATCCGGCTAATCAATAAGGAATTTCCATTCTTACCCGTCCAATACACACTATTATTGGAAGAAGAAATGCCTTCAACAGATTGTCCTACTGGACGTGTTACAACCCAAAGTGTGGAAGTTTGCCCAAACAAATAGCGGCCAATTCGATAATAATTTGAAGCTTTACCCTGCCCGCTAAAAACCACTGAGGAAGAATTATGCATTCTTATATTTTGAACTACTATAGGTTGGTTTAATAATACCCCTTGTACCGCACCCCAACCTATTGGATTGAATTTATAGACCCCATAGACAGCCGACGTTGCATTAAAACCATATTGTATGTGGATAATGGAATCGCGGGATTTGGCAGCCAAAAGATCCTGTCTACCTTGAATGGAACTAAACTGGCTTCCTATATAATTGTTAAAGGTTCCAAATGAAGCTTTATCAATATTAAAAAAATGAATGGAATTATAATGGTCATAATAATCCTTCATTGCATATACATACACATTATCTGAATCACCCCCAGCATACAACTGTATCGGCTTAAAATCCACCAATCCAGACATGGAATATCCAGATTCCGCTGTTAACTTACCAAGGCTATCCAATCTTATAAAGAAAAGACTATCGGGGTAATTCTTATAATCAAACTGCATTTCATATCCATTATGTTTTAAGCATGATATCAGTATTTTTTTGTCGGCCGTAATAGACACTTTGTCGGCTTCCAAATGTGCACCTCGTCGAATATCCTTTTGCCATATCGTATTACCTGTTCTGGCACTTTTAAAAATTATTCTAACACCATGTCCAACTTGACTATATATTACATATTTTGTAGCTGAGTAAGGAAGAATTCTTTTAACCGAGCTCAACTCCTGGTAATAACTTTCAGTTCTTTTAATACGATAGGGCGCAAATACTGAACCTGTATCGCTTGCCAGTAAATTCACATACGCCCCTGTTGTATTCGATGCTTTCTGCAATTCACCAACGTAAAATAGCCGGTTGTTAAAATAGTAACACGAAACACCCCGGCTATATTGCGACGCATACTGAGTTCCGTTAAAAATACTCTGATGATAAACAAGACTACCGTTTGAATTGAATTTGCAGATTCCCCATTGCGCAATGCGAGAATCTCCTGCCGATTCATAACCGGTTGCATACAGATTATTTAATGAATCCACATCAAATGAAAGAGCGCTGGCATATGGGGCACCAGCGGCTGTAGATATAGGATTATATGTTATATTCCAAATTTTTACGCCAGTTGATCTATTAAGTTTCCATAACCGAAACGCGGTGTATGCACTTCCATAATATTTATGTATAGAACTTGCATACACATAATCCTTAGTTATTTTAATGTCATTGATAGACTCATCGGAGAAATTATCAGCATTAGGTATCGTCATCCAGATAGTATTACCATCTGATTTATTCAATCGTCCAAAAATAACCGGCTCAATAAAATTTAGATATCTGTTACCAAAAATATAAATAGATCCATCTTCATTTGGAACAACAGAAGTTACATAACCATTTGCAGAGAATCATAAGAAGGGTGTATCGGGGCAAGAATAAGCAAGGCCTCCAGCTGGTTTCGGATCATAAGAACCAAGCTTTGTATCCTCCTATTGAGCGGCGCTGGGATGAGATTATAACCATTTTGAAAATAGTCGCCACTGTTAATGTTCAGCATTGTTAATACCGGAATAATTAACCCTGGCCAAAACATAAATCACAACATTATGAAACTTCGCAAAGAGGTGTTAAAAGCAATAAACAAGCCTCCCACCAGGCGGCGCCTGATGGATGTGCTGGGCTGTACTGAATTTACCATCGCCCGATATATTCAAAAAAACAGCGATAATCTTACAAAAGCGGCAGCCTTACAAGTCATCCGGGAAGTAACCGGATTAACGGACAGCGAAATATTAGAAGGTAATTAAATGTGAATACTTGTAACTGCAAATAAATTCTTTATGGCCGAAACAACAAATAAACCTTCTTTCGATAAAGAAAAATGGAGGAATGGAAAGAATGAGTTGGTACAACTAATCGATGAATTCCTTAGAGCGTCAAGAGAGACAGGCGGTGAACCGGATATTGATTATTGGGTCTATAACTTTTTTAACCCCTATGATTTAAATGCAGGGCTCAGTGTTTATTCGAATGCAGCTGCGACAGCTCTGTACATGTTTGCCACTCACAAAAAAATCCGCCATCATTTTGAACAGATAAACGAAGATGATTTCGACTTTCTTTGTCTTCTGCTAAAGAAGCTAGTTGAATTCTGCGACTATATCCGGTCCAATGAATGCAATGTAGCTCTATTAGATAAATGCAAATGGGAAGCAGGGCATAATTCTCATCATTCACTCAAGGATATAGAAAAAGAAAAGGCTCGATATGTTTATAAGATAAAGCATTTAAAAAAGCGCACTCATATAAGCAAAAGTACAGTGTAGAATCATATCTAATAATGGTCATTTTTTAATCCGTGGAAATGACTTTATGATCATTGGTGTATAACATTTTAAAAGGAAAGTTTATGCCTATCCATATTGGTAAAATAATTCAAGAGGAAGTGGAACGCCAACGGTTTACTCAAAAGGAATTTGGTGCCCTGATCAATAAAAATGAAAAAACGGTACCTAATATTTTTTCTCGTGTTACTATGTCAATTGATTTATTGATCATTATTTCAGAGGCACTTAATATGGATTTTTTAAGCTTCTTTTATAATGAAAATCCAATGAATAGTTTACGGGTTGATGAAATTGCAAAATTAAAATTTCAATTACAGAAGATCACAGAGGAAAATAAACTGTTGCAAAGAGAGTTGGCATTAACACAGAACATCGTTGAATCCCAAAAAGAAACTATTTCACTCGCCAAAGAGCAGGTCGAACAATATAAATTGAAATTGACGGGCATCACCCATTTTAAAAAATACTAATCAGTACCATAACCAAAAGTCGCGATGTGTCTACATCGGGGCTTGTAGTCGGCAAGCAACAGTGCATAGAAATTGGCAATTAAGGATGTAGTATGATGTGGGGGGATTTGTGCATAATTTTAAAAGGGAACAGGTGCATGACTATTTGCCAAAATTATCGGTTTTTACTTTGCTTTTCCAAAGATTGTTTTTCTATTCTTGAGGCGGTAACTTTCTCCAGAGAGCTTGATAATTTCACAACGGTACAATAAGCGGTCCAGAATAGAGGTAGTGATGACCTCGTCACCAATCGTTTCCACCCATTCTTTGGGTGATTTATTGGTGGTAATGACAAAGGATACTTTTTCATGCAGGGCATTGATAAAATGAAAAAAGGCGTTGGCTTCGTTTCTGGCAATAGAGATCATCATAATGTCATCAATAACGATAAAATGTGCTTTGCAAAGCCTCCTGTAATCGGTCATAGCGATTTTAGAGATGCCTTTGGTTTTGAGTATAGTCATAATATCTTCCATTGTTCTAAAATAAGCCCTGTACCCTGCTTCAATCGCATGATAACATAATCCTGCTGCGAGCATTGTTTTTCCGATCCCATTAGGTCCCATGATAACAAGACTAAAGTTCTGATCAAGCCAGGTTAATTCTTTAAGCTGTTCAAGGCGACTGACAGGCATGCCTTCCACGGCAGTGCAGTCATATTGCTTTAGGTCATGGTTAACCGGCAGTCGCGCAATTCGTATTTTGTTTAACATCTCCCGATCCTGCCGGTGTTCGATTTCTACATCCAACATTCTGGCAGCAAAATCTAAATAGCTAATACCTTCATGCGATGCATTGTCTGCAAGCGATTGTATCTTTTCTCCGATTGCGTTTAACCTTAAGTACTTGCAATGGCTGGCAATTCTGTTTTTGATGTTCATTTGTATTTTATTGTTTGATTAAAAAATAGAGAACTATATGAGCGATACGCTGTAAACAAAGATGGCCGCTATCAACGCAAGTTGATTTTTGCGGCCATCTTCCGGGATCACGGGTGATTAACTGCTAAAAGCTTGTTCATATGCATCCAGATCACTTTTGTCGGGCTGTATCTGAGCTTTTAAAGTATTATCAGGATCAAGCAATATAATTTTGGCTTCTGTGCCATCAGCGTGCCTGTTTTCGGATTCAAACAGCGATAAGAGCGTTTGGCAATGCGGATAATGGCTTTGTTCTTTTCCATACGTTTACAATAATTTTTATACTTCATTAGTAACGCCGGGTCTTTTCTTACCACACTCCAGCTGCTTTCCACAAGAGCTACCCGCAGATGATGATTACGCCGGTTGGTGATACCACGTGTTCGTTTGGTGTCACCACTATCAGAGGTTTCAGGTATTAATCCTGCATAGCTGCACAAATGATCGAACCGTTTGAACCGCCTAATGTCCTGCAATTCAAATAAAATTACGGCGGCATTTACTTCGCCAATACCTGGTATAGTCCTTAGGATTCGAATGGATTCGGCATGGGCGTCCATTTTGCAGGTTTCCCGGATGGCCATAATTGCCTGGTGTAGTAACTCACGGGTATGTAGGTGTTCTTTAATATATAATTCAAGGGATTGTTTTAACGACGGACTACCGCCGCAATCCATTTTGAGCAGGTGGTTTACAAATCTTTTGCTCCAGTACCGCCCTTCTTCACAAGCCTCTGGTAAAGAAAGACCACTAAAATGTAAAAGGTGCCAAATGCGGTTTTTACAACGGGTCTGCGTATTGACCAGTCTTTCACGGGTACGTACCAGGGTGCGAACATGTTCCATCCCCATATCAGGGACATAAACGCTTTTAGCTTTACGGGTTTGCAGGTGATGACACAATTTGCGCGCATCAATCTTGTCCTGTTTCTGCCTTTTCTCTTTGTCACTGGTAGGGATATCTGCGGCATTGATAACCAGGCAATCTTTCCCAAGGTTTCTCAATGCTCGTTGAATGGAAAAACCACAGAACCCCGCTTCATATCCGATTTTAAAAGTAGCGTTGGGATAACGCCGGTTTAAATGTTTATTCAAAACCTCGGGATCTGGACTTTGTGTAAAGTCTTCGAGTTCAAACTCCCCATCCTGAATGTTTACCCGCCAGCTTATCTTGTGTACGTCGATTCCACAATAGATAATGATGCCGCTGAAATCTAATTGATTCTTGGTCATGGTGATGGTATTTCTTCCAACCTACAAATTTTTAGAGGTTCCACCATCTCAAACATCAGACCTTAAATGTGTGAGAGAAATAAAACTCGGGGCAATTGTGAGCTCAAAGATGTTACTAAAGACGGGGACCTTTCGGTTTTTGCCGATTGCGGGGTTTCGTCTCCATTAATTTCTGTGTAAGAGGTGGAATTTTAATGAAGACTTTCTGGGGATTATTAACAGCCTCACGCAGGCGATCAGCGATTACAGACCATTTAATATCCTGACCTATAAAGTCAACGGGTACATTAAAATCAATATCCTCATGGTGCAACAGTGCATTCCTTACCATGGAAATATTGTTCTGGGGATATTTCTGTTCACTTGCTGCCAGTAAATCCTTAAATGTGTGAGAGAAATAAAACTCGGGGCAATTGTGAGCTCAAAGATGTTACTAAAGACGGGGACCTTTCGGTTTTTGCCGATTGCGGGGTTTCGTCTCCATTAATTTCTGTGTAAGAGGTGGAATTTTAATGAAGACTTTCTGGGGATTATTAACAGCCTCACGCAGGCGATCAGCGATTACAGACCATTTAATATCCTGACCTATAAAGTCAACGGGTACATTAAAATCAATATCCTCATGGTGCAACAGTGCATTCCTTACCATGGAAATATTGTTCTGGGGATATTTCTGTTCACTTGCTGCCAGTAAATCCTTTAAGGGAAAGCTTTCAAGTAAAGTATAAACATCAACAAAATCCTTTAACCGGGTGCCGTTGTTATAGATGGCATTTAGTTTCATGGCACTGATATCCATTAATGAGATAATTCTTATGCCATCAATAATTTCCACATCCTCAATTAAAGGGTATTGATGAGCAAGTAGGTCAACTTTTACACCATCAACCAAACAGAATACGCCATTATTAATGGCCTGAATACGTGTTACGTTGTAGTTTTCCGATAAATGATTTGAAATTTCGGGAGAGTTAAAACCTGAAGTAGTAAAGAGATCTATATCAATAGATTTTCTGTGGCCAATTTTTAATGCGAGAGCAGTACCACCAACCAAATTAAATGAAGAAAATTTATCATCCTTCATTAACCTGTCAATTAGATCCATTGTCCCTTTCTCGACTGTTTCCTTATAAAGCATGCCATCTCCTCCTTTCTAATGTTGAAATAACTGCTAACCTCTTCTATTATATAATCCGGAAGAAATTTGATCTCATCTTTTAATGCTGTAACAATCTTGGGCATTCCATAAAAGCGGATAATTTCCTCCCATTCCTGTTTAGTACCTCGTTCCAAAACCCGTTCAATTACACTTCTGTACGTCTTCTGCCAATCAACTTCATCATAGCGCCAATCCCAAAACAATCCTTTGTCGAGGTTAGGTACTATGCCGGTTCCATTTGATGAAGTATTCTTTGTGTTTGCCATGATAATATAAATATACGAATTACCATTGGCCTTTAAAAGTTAATGCTGGAACTTAGACTCTAATTCCTTCAAAATCAGGGCTCCCTGAGGAAACAGTAGTTCTTCAAAAAAAGCATATGCTTCCTCAAACCGGTGGCGGATTTCCGTCTGTTTTCTCTCTGTAAGTCCCTTCTTCTTACCCAAAATAAGCTCCAGGCTCTTCTTTAAACTTCCCTGATCAACCCCAAACAATTTCATTTGAAGCCTGGCGAAGTGATCATTACATTGTAAACCATTTATGCCGCTGGTTTTATAGAATACATAAAAAACAAGGGATAAAGCAAAATTGGACAACTGAGCCTGACGGCACTTCTCCAATTGCTCAACAACCTTACGCTCGTATTCTTCTTTTACCGTTTCTACCTGGGGTAAGTAAAATGAGGTAAAGTAATGTCTATAAAGAGCCACATATAAAACAAGGAAGCTTAACAGGCCGGCTACAAAGAAACTTGCCAAATACTGAGGTAAATGAGTAAAGCCTCCCGAAATCATTATAATCACCAACGCTGGTAATGCAAACAACACAGCGAAGTGAACTATAACATGGGTATACCAATATTCTGCTATCAGTTTCTGGCGGGTGGCCGTAGTACTCCATTCAGGAGAATGTTCCATTGATTTTTTATGAAAGCTGGCAAACTGCTTGGCAATATATGCTTTCTCTAACGGGAGATCGAAGGAGATAAAGGAATTGGCTTTCTTCACTATACTTTTCATCATTTTATCCTTTTTCTAAATTTACGGGATTTAGGGGAAATTGGAATTACACGGGGATAATTTTTATTCTTCAATAACCTAATTTATAAACAATGGCGTGATAAAATATTTGTCGGCTGTTCCTTACATTTTATTAATTAAATTAGAATCTTTAACTATGTATTAGCGTTATGGTTTAGCAAAATATGGCCTGATATACTAACACCACTTTAAAGAACATCGACATAATATGGAGAAAATTCATGAAACATTATTCATTTTGCATAAATGTGCATCATCAGTCTGTAACAATCTGTGGGAATTGGGTCTTCCAATAATCATGGTATTGTACTTGTTTCCGAAATAATCTTCGTAATGCACCTCAATTACGTAGAATATATCTGTAAAACTAACACCTTCATCAAGTTTACCAATTAAAGCTAACCCTACCCCTTTAGAGATCGTTGTCGGCACTTCAGAAAAGAATTTGACATTACCCATCGATTTATAAGTAAGATTCTGAGCGTAGTGTCCCTCGTTAGCAATAGTCAAGTCAACGGAAAGTTCTTGTCTATACCCTTAAAATTACAGAACCTTATTTCTGGTTTTGCAAAGGGCTTCATTTTTTGTTTTCTAACACCGCCTGCTCTCTGAGTATCTGATTAGATTCTGTTAATTGCGAGACAATATTGGCGAGATAATTTATTTTCTTGCTGTTCTCTCTATCTAATATAAAAGCGTAAACTAAAGCCCCGACTGTTCCGGTTGCAGCAAAGAAGTTGATTACATTACTCGATTGTCCTTCGGTCCACTCCCACGGACGAAATAGATGGAAAAGAAAAATATAATTCATAATTGGCATTAGTATTTTATTCTTAACCCTACACAAATATGCTTTTACTGGCCGCTTCACTTCGTTGATCCCATAACTCTTTCACTTTCATCGCCGCCTGCTCCGGACTAATTCGAATATACCGATAAAAATCCTTTGTACTCTTATGCCCGCTGATTTTCATAATCAACTCAACCGGCGTACCAGCCAGGAATTCATTAGTACAAAATGAACGGCGACAGGTATGAGTAGTAATCCACTCGCATTTCGGTTTTACTTCGTCGATTTTCTTATTGCCCTTTGTGTATGTATGCTTAACACGTTCCGTTATACCGGCCAGCTTGCAAACAGTTTTAATATGTCGGTTAAACTCTGCATTGGTTAACGGTTCATAGTCTTTCTTAAACCGGTTCCCCAAAATATCCTTTGCAGCCTGACGTAACGGTATAACTACCCGGTGTCTGGATTTCTGTTGTTTCTTGAAAAGATACTCACCTCGTATATCCGGGCTTTCCAAAACAGAGAAATCAGAAAAACGAAGCCCGGTTAAACAACCAAGTACAAAATCATCACGGTATGGTATAAAATGGGAATGCCGGGAGAGGTCAAGCTTCCATATCATTTCAATTTCTTCCCAATTAAGATATTCAGCATCCACCTCTTCGCCAACCACATCCCAGTCACTTAAATCAATAGGCTATTATTTTTTTCTTAGCGCGGTTAATTAGAAAAGTTCGTAGTTGATTGACCGTTTTACCGACGGTATTAATTTTCAAACCGACTATAGGCACCTTACGCCGACGCTGCACATATTCATGGGATAGAAAGTCAACAAAGTCTTCGTAGAAATCAAGGGTAAAAGTTTCAAAGGTGAGGGAAATTTGCCGGGCGGCCTGATAAGCCAACAGATGGTCTTTCATATTCCGGTAAATCCGGGGCATATCTTTCGATACCTTCTTTGTCTTGGATATTATATATAGATCGATCTGGTGGAAAACATCCAGCTCCGTCTTCTTTTTCTCTATTTCCTGAACTACTTTTTCCTGTTCATCGTTTTTAACCAATTCGTCTAAAGAATATATATCCAGATCGGGCTTGTAATAATTCTTAACAAATTTTCCTTTATCTGGAACGTTCCTTCGCTCTGCATACTTAATAATATCCTCCACTAGTGTGAGTTGGGAAGTTAGCCGGGTATTTAAGTCTTTGACATTACCATACTCGGGCGGGAGATTCCTGGCTATTTTAAGTTCCTTCTTATCCCAGCAACTGACCGGAATTTGAATTTCGGTATCAAGTAAAGTCCGTTGCTTACTGGTATAGCAATATTGTATATGAATATTGCTGATACCGTCTGCTCGTGGGCGAAAGCAACCCGGCTTAATCGGGTATAACATAGTTATCTTCATACGTCATTTTTTTAGTCGATCAAATAGTCGATTAAATCGCCGAGTTAACTATGTTATGGAGATATAAAGGTAAGAAGCCGTTAGCGATGACCGTTGTTATAAAAGACTGAAAAAGAACGCGATAACTGTAAAGTTGTATAAAACTAAAAAAGGACCGCATTTATGCGATCCTTGATTTAGAGGTTCCGACCAGATTCGAACTGGTGTAGGAGCTTTTGCAGAGCTCTGCCTAGCCACTCGGCCACAGAACCAATTTCCTTTCCCGGAACCAGATTTTGGGTCTGACACCCAAAACCGACTCGTATAGGGTGTGCAAAAGTAGGATATTTGTCGGATATTTGGCCAACCTTTTTAATCCTTTTTTATGCAACGCATCCAGGAATCGGAATTGATTATCAACAAACGGGGGGCTGTTTACCACCTCGACCTGCGGCCCGAAGAACTGGCCCATACCATTATCACCGTTGGCGACCCCGACCGGGTGGCGGTCGTGAGCAAACACTTCGACCGCATCGAGCACAAACGCAGCCACCGCGAATTCATCTCCCACACCGGCGTCCTGGGCAAAAAAAGGCTCACCGTCATTTCTACCGGCATTGGCCCCGATAATATTGATATCGTGATGAACGAGCTCGACGCCCTGGTAAACATCGACCTTATTAACCGAACTATAAAGCCCCAGCTTACCCCGCTGAACATCATCAGGGTGGGCACTTCGGGCGCTCTGCAGGCCGATATCCCTACCGACAGCTTCGTGGTTAGTACCCACGGCCTCGGCATCGACAACCTGCTGAACTTCTACCGCTATGAAGAAAATGAGGAGGAAAAGCAATTGCTGCAATCTTTCGTGACCCAAACCCAGCTGAACCACCGCATATCACAACCTTACATCTGCGGCAGCAGCGCTCATCTTATAAAACATTTCGTTAATAACTTCCATCACGGCATCACGGTTACCTGCCCCGGTTTTTACGGTCCACAGGGCCGTATCCTCCGCCTGGGGCTCAGCAATCCGCACCTGATCGACCGCCTTACCCAATTTACGTTCGGCCCGCACCGCATTACCAATTTTGAAATGGAAACATCCAGCATATACGGACTGGGCAAACTGCTGGGGCATCATTGCCTGTCGATCAGCGCCATTGTCGCCAACCGCGTCACCAAACAGTTTTCCAGCGACAGCCAGGCGGCCATTGAGCAATTAATAAAAAAGACCCTCGACGAAATAAGCGAATGGTAATTAATGAGTATTAGGTAACAATATGTTATAATAAGGCGCCACTTTTAGAAGTTATTTAGTTTGTAGTAATATTGTGCAATGGAATTATTCTTTCAGAAATATCAGGGAACCGGAAATGATTTTGTAATCCTGGACAACCGCGACGAACGTTACAATGGCCTGACTATAGAACAGGTTCGCTTTCTATGCAATCGCCGTTTCGGCATCGGCGCCGATGGTTTGATGTTATTGAACAATGCCAACGGGTACGATTTTGAAATGAAATACTACAATGCCGATGGCCGCGAAAGCACCATGTGCGGCAATGGCGGCCGCTGCCTTGTGAAATTTGCCTATAATATCGGTTTGAAGAAAGATAAATACAACTTTATAGCCATTGACGGTCCGCATGAGGCCGAAATTGACGATGACGGCATTGTGAGCCTGAAAATGAAAGACGTGGATGCCGTGAAAGATTACCACAGCGATTTTATCCTCGACACCGGTTCTCCCCATTATATCAAACTCACGCACAATGTATGGGATTATGAAGTTTACAAAAAGGGGAAAGAGATCAGGTACAGCAACACCTTCGCCAAAGACGGCATCAATGTAAACTTCGTTGAACAAAAAAATAACGATGAAATAATAGTACGCACCTACGAACGCGGGGTGGAAGATGAAACCCTTTCCTGCGGTACCGGCGTAACGGCCAGCGCCCTGGTTTGCTATCATAACGAACGGGGTTTCAATGATGTAACCGTACTTACCCGTGGGGGTAAATTAACCGTGGAATTCGACCGCACCGATGACGATACCTACCGCAACATCTGGTTATGCGGCCCTGCTGAAAAAGTTTTTGAAGGAAGTGTACAATTAAAAGGTTAAACAACCAATGTGTAAGATATTGCCCCGACTGGTGACCAACCGGCCGGGGCTTTTTGTTAACAGAAGCATTTTAAAAATTCCTGTATGTATCAAAAAGCGGCCTTACCTTTGCGCCGCCTATGATCCAGTACTTCAAAAATATTAATAAACAGACCATTGCGATCGATAAACCCGAGAACGGTTCCTGGGTTAATATACTCCCCCCTCTGAAACAGGAGGAGTTCAGCGAATTATCATATAACCTTGATATTCCGCTCGACTTCCTGACGGACTCGCTCGATATTGACGAACGCACCCGTTTTGAAGAGGCTGACAACGTAAAGCTGGTGGTCATAAAAACGCCCACCGAAAACAACTCGTTTAACGAAAGCGACGCCTACTATATCACCATTCCCATTTGTATCATCATTACCCACAACCAGATCGTAACGGTGAACTCATTTGAGAATGGCGCTATCAAAAAATTCCTGAACACCTTTCAGAACCGGCACCCCGACAACCGGAAAATGATGGTGCTGAAGATCATTGAAAAGATCACTCAAACCTATCTCGAATTCCTGAAAGAGATCAACCAGCGCAGAAACATCTTCGAACAAAAACTGTATGCCAGTAGCCGCAACGAGCATTTGCTGCAGCTGATGCGGATACAGAAAAGCCTCGTGTATTTTGTGACCGCCCTGCGCTCGAACGAAATGCTGTTGATGAAAATAGAGCGCACCAACTTCCTTGGGCTGAACGATGAAGAGAAGGAGTTTATGAACGACCTCATCGTTGATAACTCACAGGCCCTTGAAATGGCGAATATCTATACCAACATCCTGAGCAGCACCCTCGATGCGTTTGCAAGTATTATTGCCAATAACCAGAACGAAGTATTGCGGCGGTTATCGGTAATAACCATTGTGTTGTCGCTGCCCGTGCTGGTGGCCAGTATTTATGGAATGAACGTACCCATTCCCTATTCGCATTCACCATTTGCCTTCTACATCCCCGTGTTTTTGTCGTTGGTGATATCGCTGGTGATCGGGTGGTTCTTTTTGAAGAAGAAACTATTCTAGTTAATTCACAACTAAAAACTTAGCACCTTGTCATCCATGTTCAATGTGAGAGTATATGGCATCTTGATTGGCGAGAATAAACAGGTACTGGTAAGCGATGAATTGATCCGCGGCGGTTATTATACCAAATTTCCCGGTGGCGGACTGGAATTTGGGGAAGGCACCCGCGATTGTTTAAAACGGGAGTTCAAAGAAGAAATGGACCTCGATGTACGCGTTGGCGATCATTTATACACTACCGATTATTTTCAGATGAGCGCGTTCAATTCCGAACACCAGATCATTTCAATATACTACTTCGCCCATGCACTGGAACCTATAAAAGTACCCTTGCGCGGGAAGCCCTTCGAGTTCGACGAACAACAAATGGCTGTATATAAAGAAAAAGGAGAAACAGAAACCTTCCGCTTTATTGACTGGAATGATTTTTCAGAAGAAGCTGTTTCCCTGCCCATCGATAAAATAGTAGCCAAAATGATCAAATCAATGTAATGGTTGGTTGGGTCACTATCCCGCTTTTTAAAATAACCAGGATAAGGGCAATGTTCGGATAAGGCCTGCAAAATAGGAATCTATCGTTGGTTCTGTTTTTTCAGCTGAAATACGCATTTTCTTCACGAATGAAATGGGCAACGTAGCCTTTACGCCTTCTTTATCATAAATATAAATAAGACCGCCACTGGCTTTCATTCCGAATACATAACCGGTTCCCTCCCCTACCGATACCTGGTCCTGCCGCGAAGGGCCCTGTACATAACCGATCAATTGAACCTGGCTGGTTTGTGAAAATTCCACTCTATCAGGATTATACATCCGAAACCTGTCGCGGGGCTGTTGCTGCTCCACATACCCATCAGGATGACTATGATAATAAACCAGCGCTTTTTCTTTGATCAATAACCCTGCGCCCTTTAAGGAATTGGGATCAGATCCTTCGCCTGAAATGCAGGTTACGGTGCCATCAGGGAATACCACGCCACCATGCTCTTTATATTTATGCGCATCACCTGCAGCGCAGCGTGAAACAATGTTATCATACATACGCCGAATAATTCGTTTATCCAGCACAGGTACAATATTTTTAACAACTAACGGATTATCAATTGCGCCATGCTGTATGAGGCGTTGCACCCTGCGGGCCGTGCGGCGTGAAATACCATTTACCATTGCCGTATTGTATCCATCGCTTAACTGCATGGTTGAATCATTCAACGGTATATCATCAAACACCTGATTGAACGACTGCTTTGTTCTTACCACATAAGTGGCCGCTGAAGCAGCTTTCACATTGCACCACAACAGTTTCCCACGTTCATTATAATAATACGTAGTATCATCACTACCAATTGCAAAAACGATATCGGATTGTAGTATTACCAGGGAAAGGAAAATAAAAATGCGGGGATTGAGTGGAATGCATTGAATAAGATACTTTTTCATAATGATAAGGTTTACAATGAACAAAAATGGATATGAAAAAAAGTAACTCCTGTTAATGCGGCAATTCCTGGCTAAGCAATATAACAATGCAGTAGTACAACAATCGGGTTGCAATATTATACTGTATAAATTGTTGATCCAAATTTACAGCTTACAGAAAACACTTATGTGAATTACTCTTTTCTTCACTTTTTTATAAGGAACTGATAACTATTTATTAACTTCTTTCTTTGGTAAAAAAGGTAATGACACTAAAACTTAAGGTAACGGTCAATCTACGGATAGTAATATATAACGCGGGAGCAACAACTAACGGTCAACAATATTAGT
This sequence comes from Niastella vici, assembly GCF_002077945.1. Lineage (GTDB taxonomy): Bacteria > Bacteroidota > Bacteroidia > Chitinophagales > Chitinophagaceae > Niastella > Niastella vici. The sequence goes on along the minus strand of NZ_LVYD01000046.1, from coordinate 257,277 downwards.
TTTTTAAAGGAAGGTCACCAAATTCCCAACCATCTTAATTAAGTCACGTATTCACCGGCTGTATTATTAAAAAATAATATTCTTTATTTTCGTTACATCGAACCGGTTAAATAAGAAAGCACCATGGCCAGTATTAGTGGCAACCCAACAGCCGGTTTTTGCGTACAAATAATAAAGTCAGCATAAAATCGGGTGTTTTCACCGTTTTTAAAACAATGCAATAAAGGTGACAGGTATTCTAACAAAAACAAGGGCCGTTTTAACCCCGTACGAAAAAAAACAGTGGGCCCGGCTCACCGGGTTAACGCTGTTGATCAGCATCGCCGACATTGGGTCGCTGGCCTTCCTGTTATACATCATTCATTTTTATACTCAACAGGTTGACGCAGTGAGCACCTTCGCCCCTTTTTTGGGCGAACCGGCGGCCCAATGGTTATTCAACCGTTCTTCCCTTATTCTCATCACCCTGTTCTTTTTTATCTTCAGCGTAAAAAATTTGGTAGCCTATCTTATTCAGGCCAGGCAAACCAGGTTTGTGCACGAAGTGGCAGCGCGCATTTCCCGCAACAATATGCTGCAATACCTCGAAGGGAATTATGGCGACTATATTCATACCGATTCCTCCGTATTCACCCGCATCATCAGCCTGCAACCACTGGAATTTTGTCAGCATGTGCTGGCCTCCTTTCAACAGGTGTTTACAGAAACCGTATTGATCGTTTTATCGATTGTTGCTATCCTGCTTTTCAATGCACAGTTGTTCCTTATATTATTGATCGTGCTGCTGCCACCGGTGATGCTGGCCGCCTGGTTCACCAAACGAAAATTGCACAGCGCCCGCCACTATATCAAAAGCAGCAGGACCACCATGTGGCAACACCTGCACGAATCCATTACCGGTTTTGTTGAAAGCAATATTTATGACAAGAACGAATTCTTTACCGGCCGGTATGCCGGGGCCCAGCAAATGCTCAATAAACACCAGGCCGATCTGCAATCGTTACAGGCGTTGCCCGCAAGGCTGGCAGAAGTGTTTGCCGTTTTTGGCCTGCTGGCGTTGATAGCCATCGGCAATAGCCGGGGAAATACACAGTACGCCACCCAGATGGTGACCCTGGGGGCTTTTATTGCAGCTGCCTACAAGATCATACCGGGTATCGCCCGCATGCTGAATGCGATTGGACAAATTCGCACCTATGCATTCACCCTGCACAACCTGGTGCAGGATAATCATACAGCCGGCAAACAACTGAGCAGCACCCCGCCGCAATCCATTCATTCCATTTCGTTCGAAGGCATTGGTTTTTCGTATGATCATAAACCCGTGCTCCACAATTTTTACTGCCAGCTACAACCCGGCGATATGGTTGGCATTGATGGCCATTCGGGCAAAGGCAAAACCACTTTACTGAATATATTGCTGGGGTTCATTACCCCGCAAACCGGACAGATACTCATTAATGAACAACCCACCAGTACTTTACAGCGCAAACAATACTGGCAACATATAGCTTATGTAAAGCAGCAGCCCTTTTTTATGTACGATACCCTGCTGGCCAATATTACCCTGAATGCCCGCGCCGATGATCCTTTCGAACAGGGCAGGCAGTGCAACGAAGAACGCCTGCAAAATGCGCTTGACATTTCGGGCATTACAGCCTGGTTGCCGGCATTGCCAGCCGGTATTAATACCCTGCTTACAGAAAATGGTAAGAACATCAGCGGGGGTCAACGCCAACGGGTTGCCCTGGCGCGGGCATTGTATAAGGAAGCCAATGTAATTATGCTCGATGAACCCTTTAGCGAACTGGATGAAAAATCCGAAGAATCGTTATTGCAACACTTACAACAACTGGCCGCCTCGGGTAAGCTCATCATCCTGATCACCCACAATAAAAAAAGTTTGCAAGCCTGCAATAAGATCATAACCCTGTAAGAATAAGTTGATTATCCCTTTTCTCCTTTCTGTATACCTTTTTTACCAACCTTTTTGACCAGAACAGCGTATAATAAAGCTCAAAACCAAATTACAAATCCTGACAGAGAGACACCTATTACAAATAACAGCCCTCAAACAGATACTAAAATCCAATTATCAAATTCAAAACATCAAATTATGTAAACACCCCAAAACCCTAAATCTCCTTAAATCATCTATCCATTCACCGGCAGCAACCCGACCCCTGTTTTTAGCGTATCAACAAAGGGTGCTTAGGTCAGCGCAACATATGCTACCGGTGTAAGACAACACCAGCTAACCATTCGCAACTGTTATTAACAAACCAAACATTTTTGTGTGCAATTACCTGCCAACCGAAAATTGGACAAGTACATTGGTTACTGCCTGATTGTCTTTTTTCTTCCCATAACCAGATTGCTGGGTATTCTACTACGCCGCAACCACCGCCTGAAACAACCGCCTGAACATATATTGTTCATTAAATTACTGGGGCTTGGTAGTTTAGTGGTGGCCTCGGATCCCATTCAGGCTATGCGCCAGAAATATCCCGGAACACGTTTTATATTGCTCACCGATAACAATATTGCCAGCGGTATTGAACCCTTTCAGGTCTTTGATGAAATATGGCCTGTTAATACCAGCTCCCTGAGCAACACCATCAGTACCTCGTTAAAGTTCATTGTTCGCTCATGGCAATTGAAAAAATTGTGGGTGGCCGACCTGGAAGTTTATTCAAAACTTACCACCGTATATGCGTTGTTTACCATGGCGCGAAACCGGTTCGGGTTTCATTTGCGCCCCGTGTTCTTTCGTAAATTCCTGAATACCCATAACATCCCTTTCAAGCAATCAGACTGTTTGGAAGACAATTATTATCACATGGCCCGGGTGATCACCAACGGAGAGGAATTGCCCGTGGTGCAACCGGTTGTGCGCACCGACGAATGGCAAAAGCCTTACATCATTCTGAACAACACCTGCAGCAGCCTGGCCCCGGTGCGTAAATTACCCGATGAAACCTTTGCCGCTATTTGTAACTGGATATTGACCCATACCCATTTTCGCGTGGCTTTTTTAGGAGCAGCCGGCGACAGGGCCCACATCGATCAATTTATTGATCAACGCCTGCCGGTATGGAAACAAAAAGGAAAGTTGTTCAACATTGCCGGCGTACTTGACTTTGAAGCCTATTACCGCTTTATTGCAGACAAAGGGGTTTGCATGGTGACCATTGACAGCGGGCCCCTGCATATTGCCCGCAAGCTGGGACTGCCAACGGTTTCTGTATGGGGACCAACCAATGCGGCCAGTTACATTAAAATACCACCAGGCCAGGAAAACCGGCACGTGTATCATTATTATAAAGTAGCCTGTTCACCCTGTGTGCATCATCATGAGCAATTGCCCTGCGGCGGCAATAATTTTTGCATGAAAGATATACAGGCAGAAAGCATTATTGAAAAGCTCAGGCAACTGCTGGTACATTTAGACCCTACTGCTACGGCAATGGTACCTGGCGTAATGCATAAAACCCAAAGCCCCTGTTTTGATCAGAAAGATAAATGATGTGGTGGCCGTTGATCAGCATCGCCTGTTGTTTGCGATCGGGTGTTGAGGTAAGCCGTTTTCCCTTATAATAAAGCTGGTTATTTTGTATTTGTACTTCACCGGTTGAATACTGCTGAACAAAATAACCGGTAACGGTTTCATGGCTGCCTTTTTCATCCCAATAATAATATACTAGTCTGTTGTCTTTTATGACATATGCATATACCAATGGCAACTCATACGGCAACAACCAGGTGCTGTTGTTCTTTTGCGCAAATAATTTCGGCGCATCAGCCAGCAGCAGCACTATAAATAAAGCAATAAAAGGTTTTGGGCGGAACCGAACGCCGGCGTCGATTACCAGTAAAAGGAATAACAACAGCAATAAATACAACCGGGGGAATTGCAGTAACAACGGCCAGTTCGCCAATGATTGAACCGGGATGGTATTGATAAAAAACAACAGCGCCATTCCAATATAGAGGTATGATCGCCTGCTGTTACACAAAGCCAGCAAAGGTAGCAGCAACAATATTAAGGAATAAGTGCTGCCATTGGGCGATAACAGTATGCTGGCAGTTATCCAGCCCGTAAATGCAATATGATCGGTTGTCTTTTTACTCAGCGTAATTCCCACGCAACCCACCAGCAACGCTGCTTTATACAATACCATTGAAAAAATGAACAAAGGCTGGCTATTGAACAGTACATGCGGGTTTTGCACTGCATCATACACGAACAGGTTCTTCACCAGCATAAAAGCCGATTGGAACAGGTAAGTGTAGCTGGCATTCAAATCGCCACTGGCCGACCGGGGAAAAATAGTGAACACATAATATTGCCAGGCGGCAAAACCGTTCACTAAGACAGAAACAACACCCAGCAACGCACAGGCAGCCACGCAATACAGGGCCTGTTTACATTGCTTCTTTACCACCAGAAAAAACAATACCACCAGCGGGAACAATTTAAACACAATGGCTACCGACCACAACACAGCAGCCAGCACCATGCGGCCTTTTTTATAAGCCATATATCCTTCGATCAGTAAGGCAAATAGCAACAGGTAGGCCTGTCCAAAAAAGATGTTATTACGTAAGGGAATAAAAAAGAGCACCGGTATCAACCACGTAACCCGGGCAGGAATGGAAAAGAATTTGATGGCACGGGTCATTACCCACACAAACACCGCTGCAGAAAATATATTAAAGACAATTTTGGAAACCGTTACAGGCAACAACAGAAAAGGCGCAAACACAATTGATGTAAATGGCGGAAAGGGGGCATAGCAAACAAAAACGCCGGTATATCCTTTTTGTGCGATCAATGCATTCAGGGAATAAGTATCATATACATACTGGTAGTTTCCCCGTAACAATTCCTGGCCGCCGAAATAATACCCGGCAAAATCTGAGAACGGCGCACCGGCTGCTTTATATATAAACCAGGCCAGCAAAGCTGTAAGAAAAATGATGGGGTAATATAATGAGTAGCGGGTAAGCATGAAATTGAAGATCAATACGGTGAATGGAGAAAGGAGGTTGTTTTTATGGTAAAAATCCAAAGTTCTGACAGGAAAATTATTGCCTGCTGTCAGTTAGTAATCCGTCAATTATTTTGTCGCATTACTTTTTATTGCGACAAAATTGTTGATATTCCGATTGGAAAGGGGTATATTGGGGTAAATTGTCGCAAAAAATGGCTAACAGTAATAAAGTAACACTGCAAATTGACGCAATAATTCAGGCATTTAGTTGCATAGATGATGGCGCTTCCATTGAACAAATCAAAGCGGCATGCGGTCTTAATATTGAGCTTCGAACCCTGCAAAGACGATTGGCCGAACTCAAAAAGGAAGGTTATGTAAAAACATCCGGAGATAAACGCTCAACCCGGTATCATAGCACTATGTACCACGTTAACCTTTCAAGGTCAATTGTAAAAGAGCCATCTCAACCGTATGCCACTACAATACAACTTTCGGAAAAAAGCCTGGAAATTCAATCACTGGTTTCGCGGCCGGTACAACAGCGCGAACGGGTGAGCTATAATCGCGAATTCCTCGAAAGCTACCGGCCCAATATTGACAGCTATTTAACACAGGAAGAAAAGAAATGGCTGGCTGAAATCAGCAGAACATTGAGAGAAGATAAACCTGCAGGCACCTTCGCCAAAGAGATCCTGAACCGGTTGCTTATTGATCTGTCGTGGAACTCAAGCCGCCTTGAAGGCAACTCTTATTCATTATTGGAAACAGAGCGGCTCCTTGTACAGGGCCTTGCCGGAAACAAAAAAACGCTTACCGAAACTCAAATGATCCTTAATCATAAGGATGCGATTGAATTTATTGTAAAAGGCGCCGATAGCAACTGCTTTAACCGATATACAATCCTGAACCTACATGCGATGCTTTCAGACAACTTATTACCTGAACCGAAGTCTTCCGGAAGCATTCGCACTATTGCAGTAGGGATAACCAATTCGGCATACACACCACTTGCCATACCACAAGTACTTGACGAACTATTTGAGATGATCCTGCAAAAGGCAGAGCAAATTGAAAATCCATTTGAGCAGGCTTTTTTCTTTATGGTTCAATTGCCTTACCTGCAACCCTTTGAAGATGTAAATAAACGGGTTTCCCGGTTAGGCGCCAATATTCCCCTGAACCGTCATAACCTCTCCCCGATCTCTTTTATAGACGTACCCCGAGAATATTACATACAGGGGCTAATGGGCATTTATGAGCTTAATCGCATAGATCTTATGAAGGATGTTTTTATTTGGGCGTATGAACGTTCTTCCAGAAAATATGCCGCTATGCTTCATACTATAGGAGAGCCGGACCCCTTCCATGTAAAATACCGGCAACAAAAGCGCAGGTTGGTAGCCGAAATTATTTCAAGGGCTCTTGACCGCGAAACAGCTATAGCAGTAATCAATGACCGGGCATTATTTTTACCTGCTGAGGACCGCGAAAGATTCATTGAGTTTGTTGAAACAGGGCTCATGTCACTCCACGATGGAAATTTTGCCACTTATTTTGTTTCGCCTAATGAATTCAAGCAATGGAAACAGGCATGGGAAATTTGACCACAGGCAACTTAGCATAACCTTCATCCGTAATTATCAACATGGTAAGCGTAATAATTCCAACTTACAACCGGGCGCGCCTTATTGAAGAAAGCATTTACAGTGTGCTGAACCAAACCTATAAAGAGCTGGAACTGATCATTGTCGACGACGGTTCAACCGACAATACCGAAGAAATTGTACGCGCCATTCCCGATCCCCGCATACAATATTATAAACTGCCGCATTCTGGCCGTAACGCCATTTCTAAAAATTTTGCCATCCGCCAGTCAAAAGGCACCCTGATCGCCTTCAATGATTCGGATGATACCTGGGATACCACTAAACTGGAAAAACAGGTTCAATTATTATCACAACATCCCCATATAGGATTTTCCATTACTGATGCCGTCAACTATAAGGAAGGCCAAATCATTTCGCCACGCACCTATACCATTCGGCAGGGCGTTGAATATGCCAATATATTCAACCGTATGAAAGAAAACCGCTTTGTGGTATACAACCCGACAATACTGTTGCGCCGTTCTTGTTTCGAAAAAACCGGTTTTTTCGATGAAACCATGCCCTATGGGTCCGAATTTCATTTTAATATACTACTGGCCTTTCATTTTGATGCCGGTATTATATATGAACCGCTTTTATGGCGCTTCCTGCATGAGACAAATGACAGTATTCAGGTGCCGGTTGAAAACCTGGAAGGGTTCATGAACACCTTTGAATACCTGTATCACAATAATATGGTGTCTAAAAAATACCTGTACAAGGCCAAAAGCCATGCTTACCGTCAAATAGGCCATTTATTTAAACAGGCACAAAACCTGACTGCCGCCCGCCATAACTACCGGCAATCGTTAAAATACGATCTTATGCAGCCTATTTGCTACTGGCTATTATTAAAGACCTACCGAATTGGCGATAACTGATCAACTTTCCCCCACAGGCAACTCAACACATTAAATATTCGTATGATTCTCAATGACCTGCCGGGTCATTGTTTACAATGAATAAAGTATTACTATTCAATCCGCGAAGCGCCAGAACCAAACCCAGGATACCCAACTCAATCCTCTCTATAGCAGCCGCTATTGAAGGATTATTTGAGTATGCTATAGTTGATGGCAACCTGGAAACCGATCCCTGGCAAAAAATAAACAGCTACCTGGCCACCGGGGCCTTTAAATATTTTGGTTGCAGCTGCATGCCCGGCCCGCAACTGAGGCAGGCCATTCCCATTTCAAAACAAATCCGGGAATTGTATCCCGATGTCAGCATCGTGTGGGGCGGTTACTTTCCATCAAACCAACCCGGGGTGGTGCTGCACTCAGGCTTTGTTGATTTTATCGTTAATGGTCCGGGCGATAAATGCTTCCCTGCATTGTTGAACGCGTTGGAGAATAATCAGTCATATACCACCATTCCCAACCTCATATACCGGGGCGGGCAGGGTATTATTAAAACCGGGAAAGACGAATTGTACGACCAGGACGCACTGCCGTCCCTGCCCTATGATGCGCTCAACAATTTTTACCCGTTGCGGCGCTATTTGGGTAAAACTTACCTGGGCACGCGCACCATCGCTTATCATAGCAGCATGGGTTGTCCGTTCAAATGCTCGTTCTGCGCGGTAGTACCTATTTATAATGCCCGCTGGCGCGGAAAAAGCGCGCAACATATTTACCAGGATATAAAATACCTGAAGGATACCTATGGCGGTAATGCCATTGAGTTTCACGATAACAACTTTTTTGTATCAGAAAAAAGAACCGTTGAATTTTCGCGGCTCATTCAACCCGAGAACATGATATGGTGGGGTGAAGGAAGAATTGATACCATCGATAAATACAGCGACCGCTCGCTGGAGCTGATGCGCGAATCGGGCTGCAAAATGATCTTCTTTGGCGCAGAGACCGGGAATGATGAAATACTGCAACGGATGGATAAAGGCGGCACGCAGAGCAGTGCACAGATCAGGTCCTTTGCCGCGCGTATGGCTAAATTTGATATCATTCCCGAATATTCTTTTGTGTTAGGTACCCCCGCCGATACGCCTGAACAGGTGATGAAACAAATTGATCAGGATATCGCGTTCATCAAGGAGATCAAAAGCATTAACCCCCAAACCGAGATCATTATTTACCTCTACAGCCCGGTGCCAACAGAAGGATCTGAGCTGTACAAAAAAGTACTGGAAAGTGGTTTTCATTTTCCGGAAAAACTGGAAGACTGGATCAGTCCGCACTGGGAGAATTTCGATTTACGCAAGAATCCTTTAACGCCCTGGTTAACGCCTGAAATGGTTGACAAGATCAAAGATTTTGAGACTGTGCTGAACAGCTACTACCCTACTGTTTCGGATATCCGCTTAAGTGGAGTTAAACGCCGCATTATGCGCAGCCTGTCGGCCGTACGGTATAAAACCGGTTTGTACTGGAAACCGTATGAATTAAAAGTGCTGCAATTGTTGTGGAAATACCGCCAGCCTGAAATTGAGGGCTTCTGAGCGTCCTTCGACCCGGCTCAGGACCGAATAAAAAATTAAAAGATCATTGAGACAAACCATTAAAAATATAACCACCCGTTTATACAAACCGCTGCTGGTAAAATACCTGTCGGCCACCCGTATGTACACCTACAAGGGGATCAGGCTGGTAATACCGCCGGCCGTGTTTCACCCGGGCTTTTTCTTTAGCACGCGGTTGTTATTGCGGTACATCGCATCGCTTCCATTAAAGCATCAAACGTTGCTTGAACTGGGTGCAGGCAGTGGGTTGATCGCATTATATACTGCACGGCAGGGCGCTCGGGTAACAGCAACCGATATAAATACCGTGGCCATTCAGTCATTGAAATTGAACAGCCATAGCAACCGCATTCCGCTTGGCATTATTGAATCGGACCTGTTCTCCAATATTCCGCAACAGACTTTTGATATCATTGCTATCAATCCGCCTTATTATAAAAAACAACCAACCACCCCTGCGGAATATGCCTGGTATTGTGGCGAACAAGGTGAATATTTTCAGCAATTGTTCAGCGGCCTGCATGCATACATGCATCCGCAATCAATAGTATTGATGGTGTTGTGCGATGGCTGCGACCTGGCGATGATACGCGGGATGGCAACAGCAAATGGGTTTCAAATGAATTGTGTGATGGAAAAAGGGAATTGGGTAGAGATAAATTATATTTTCAAAATTGAGCAAACGGTCAGTGTTTAACAAATGACAATCAACCAACTTTACCATACTTACCAGCGCTACCGCACCTTGCAAACGGATGTAATTAAAACATTACCCGTCGTGATCCTGATGCCGCACAGCGCCTGCAACTGCCGTTGTGTAATGTGCGACATCTGGAAGGATAACAAGAACCTGAAACAGCTTACCGAACAGGATATTGCCGGTTTGCTGGGCGCATTCAGGAAGTTCGGCACCCGGGTAGTGGTGATGTCGGGCGGTGAAGCATTGCTTAATGCCAACTTTTTCCGCTTCTGTGAAATGCTGAAACAGGAAGGTATAGCCGTCACTTTATTATCGACCGGTATTGCATTGGAGAAGAAAGCAGACCAACTGATACAATGGGTGAACGACATCATTGTTTCGCTCGATGGCGATGAAGCATTGCACGACCAGATACGTCAGATACCCGGCGCCTTTCAAAAACTGCAATGGGGCGTACAACTGATCAAATCAATAAACCCGAAATACCGAATTACAGCACGTACGGTGATACACCGGTTGAACTTTCGTCACTGGATACCAATCGTAAACAGCGCCATGGAAATGGGACTCGACCAGATCAGCTTTTTACCGGCCGATGTAAGCAGTCACGCTTTTAACCGCGCCACCATCTGGAGCAACGACCGGCAACAGGAAGTGCTGATACATGAGGAGGAGTTATCCATGCTGCAATTGGCCGTGCAGGAGTTGATCAGGTATCATGAAACAGCCATTGATCAGCGGTTCATTGCCGAGTCGCGCGAGAAGCTGCAAAAGATATATGCTTATTACGCGGCTTTTTATGGAAAGAATCCTTTTCCGTATAAGAAGTGCAATGCCCCCTGGGTGTCAACGGTCATTGAAGCAGATGGCACGGTGAGGCCCTGCTTTTTCCACGAGCCCATGGGTAATATTCATCAACAAAAACTGGAAGCTATCGTAAACAGCAAAACCGCGATCGCATTCAGAAAGAATCTGGATATGGATACGAATAGTACATGCGTGAAGTGTGTATGTTTTTTGAACCTGCCACCACGAATGGAATTATGAACTGAGAACGATTAACGAATTATCATGAACAACAGGATATTATTCTCACATTCTTATTTTCTACGATTCGACCCCAAGCAATGGGCTACCGGGCAACCTTACCCTCCATTGGGTACCCTGTATGCTGCGGCCCTCATGCGTGAGAACGGTTATGTGGTTTCTTTATTCGACACCCTGTTTGCACACCAGGCGCAGGATATTCAACACGCATTGGATGAGCAAACACCCAACTTTTTCATCCTGTACGATGATGGCTTCAACTACCTCACCAAAATGTGCCTCACCAATATGCGTGAAGCCGCTTTTGCCATGATGAAGCTGGCCAAAGCAAAAGGTTGTACAGTGATCGTTTCCAGCTCAGACAGTACCGATCATTTTGAACAATATTGCCGCGAGGGCGCCGACTTCGTTATCCTCGGTGAAGCCGAGCAAACACTGCTTGAACTGGTGCAGGCCATTCAACATAAAGAAAATGATTTTGAACATATTGCCGGACTGGCATTCCTGCGCAACGCCGCCGTCTTCAAAACCACGCGCCGCCTGGTGATGAAGGACCTGGATGCTTTGCCATTGCCCGCCTGGGACCTGGTTGATATTACTCCATATAAGAACATGTGGTTAAAAAGTTCCGGTTACTTTTCCCTTAATGTGGCCACCACGCGGGGGTGCCCGTTCAAATGCAACTGGTGCGCCAAACCAATCTACGGCAACCGCTACAATGCAAGGTCGCCTGAGAAAGTGGTGGAAGAATTAAAATGGCTGAAACATAAATTCCAGTTCGATCATATCTGGTTCTGCGACGACATCTTTGGTTTAAAGCCTGGATGGGTTCGCGCATTTGCCGATCAGTTGCAAAAAGTACAACTACAATTCCGGTTCAAGATACAGGCGCGGGCCGACCTGCTTTTGCAGGAAGATACGATCAGAGACCTCGCCCGGGCGGGTTGTCATAATATTTGGATGGGCGCCGAAAGCGGTTCGCAAAAAGTGCTCGACGCCATGGATAAAGGCACTACGGTTGAACAAATTTACCAGGCCACTACGCTGCTGAAACAGCATGGCATTCATCCTTCTTTCTTTATACAATTTGGTTATCCCGGCGAAACAAAAGAAGATATTGCCAAAACCATTCGGATGATCAAGGACCTGCTGCCCTATGAAATGGGCATCTCGGTGTCGTATCCGCTGCCAGGTACGGTGTTCCATGAGCGGGTGAAAGCAGAGCTCACGCAAAAAAGCAACTGGACCGATTCAGACGAACTGTTACTGATGTTCCGCAATACGTATCCGCCCCAATTTTATAAAAAGCTGCACCGGTATGTGCATCATGTGTTCCGCAGGCAACAAGGGTGGGTAGCGTTACGTAATGCCATAAAGAATCCTTTTGCATTGAGGGGTCAGGATTATAAAAAAATAGCATCCGCCTGTTGGCATATGCCATCGCTGTTATTAGAGCGTATTCAGTTAAACCGGTATGCACATGAGTAAGGCAACCACTTTTGATGTACTGGCAGGCAACTATGATGTTGCGTTCACCGATAGCCTTATTGGCCACGCGCAACGCCGCATCAGCTATAAATGGCTTCGGCCATTGCTGGCACAAAAGAGCGGGATGCAGTTACTTGAGATCAATTGCGGAACCGGCGCCGATGCAATCTGGATGGCGCAAAAAGAACATCATGTTACGGCCACCGATGCATCACCTGCCATGATCGAAAAAGCAAAACGAAAAATAGCGATAGCCCCTTTACCCAATCAACCTGAATTTCAAACTTGTTCCTTTAACGAATTGCATGCTACATTTCAGGGCCGGCAATTCGATGGTATTATTTCCAATTTTGCAGGCCTCAATTGCGCAGCGCCTGCGGTAATGGAAAATGTAGCCAAACAATTACAGCAATTACTACGGCCGGGTGGTTTCCTGGCTGTGGTATTGTTTGGAAAATATTGTTTGTGGGAAACCATGTATTACCTGTTGAAAGCGCAACCCAGGCAGGCGTTCAGAAGATGGAACAATGGAGAAGTAATGGTGCCGCTGTCGGCAACTGTTCAGCAGCCGGTATATTATTATTCTATAAAAAAATTTACCCGGTTGATGCGGCCATTGCAATTGATGGAAAAAAGACCGGTGGGCCTTTGCATTCCGCCATCCTGGATGGAAGGCTATATGCAACAACACCGGCGGTTCTTTAATGGATTGGTAAAAGCAGAAGACAGGATTGGTGGCGCGCCCTTCGCTACCATACTTGCCGATCATGCATTCCTGTTATTTAAAAAAGAAGTGAAATGAAGATCCTGTTAACACATGGATATTTTATCGGTGAAGATGCCAAAGAACAAGCCATTATGCGGCCCTATGTACCGCTGGGCATTCTCTATATATCAGCATACCTCGAACAACATGGATATAACAACGAGGTATTCGACAGTACCTTTTCTTCATTCGATAAATTATGCACCAGGCTGTTGGAAGAGCGCCCGCAGGTGATTGGTATTTACACCAACCTGATGACAAAACTGAATGTGCTGCGCATCATCAATTTTGTAAAGGATACTCCCGAATTACAACAAACAAAAATAATACTGGGCGGCCCAGAGGTGAGGAACCATGCGTTGAAGTTCCTGGAACATGGTGCAAATTTTATTGTATCGGGTGAAGGAGAGCAAACCATGCTTGAATTGGTGCAGTATATGGAAGGCACGTTTACCGGCACACTGGCAGATATTGAAGGCGTATCATACCTCGATGCCGAAAAAGGAATGCTGCAGAATAAGGAACGCACCAAATTAAAGAACCTCGATGTGCTTCCCTTTCCCAATCGCCATAAAGTAAACCTGTCGTTGTATTTCGATGCCTGGAAAGGCCGACATGGCACCAGTACCATTTCAGTAAGCACCATGCGGGGTTGCCCATACAGTTGCAAATGGTGCAGCCGTGCGGTGTACGGACAAAGTTATCGCAGAAGAAGTCCGGGTAAAGTAGTGGATGAAATTGAACATATAAAAGCCAATTATGCGGTGGATAGCCTCTGGTTTGTAGATGATGTGTTTACCGTAAGCCATCAATGGCTGGAAAAATTTACAGAAGAAATAACCAGCCGTAACCTGGTGATGCCGTATGAGTGCATTTCGCGGGCCGACCGCATGAATGAAGAAGTGATCATCAATTTAAAAAAGAGTGGTTGCTTCAGGGTATGGATAGGCGCAGAAAGCGGTTCTCAAAAAGTTATTGACCTTATGGACCGCCGCGTTGAAGTAGAGCAGGTGCAACAAATGATACAACTGGCACGCAAACACGGGCTGCAGGCCGGCACATTTATTATGGTAGGTTATCCCGGCGAAACAAAGGAAGATATTTATGCTACCGTACAACATCTAAAAAATGCCGATCCCGACCTGTTCACCATTACCGTGGCCTACCCCATTAAAGGAACGCCGTTGTATGCAGAAGTGGAAGATCGTTTTGTAGCCAGTTTGCCCTGGGAAAACAGTACCGATCGCGATATAGATTTTACCAGAACGTATAACAGGAAGTATTACGATTATGCCATTCAGATGATCAACTATGAAGTGAATTATCACAAGGCCCTGAAGAAACCGGTGGCCAATTTATTCAGGTTGTCCATGCTGAAGCTGCGTTCAACCCTGGCCAAGGGGCATATGTGGGTCGAGGAAAGGAAAAAAGTTATTTAACACTTACATCCTGCTGCCAATTAAATTTCCATTGATCTCTGTAAGCTTCTTCTGAAGTGATTCCAACACCTTTCGTTGAAAAAACTCCGGCTTTGGTTTAGAGAAATGTTTGCCGGCGCACATGCCCATACGGTTGCCATGCGAATTGGTCTTCAGCAGTTCTTCTTTCTCCTTCCAACGGCGAATAGTGATGCGCATCAACAGATCATCCAACGCATTACCCACTTTATTATTCAGCAACCATTCTACCGATCTTTTTAACCAGCCCGACCGGCTCAGTAACATAGAATGTTTTCTTATAGTTTGATTGGGATAATAATTATCCGTCCAGCTGTTTTGATCATAAAAACGGTCCATGGTGCCATTGCCGCAAACCGGCAACAGGGTAACCATTTCAGTAGCGGTAAAAATATTCTGTTCTTCAATCAGCATGGCTTCTTCATCAATATAATAATTCATACAATACCAATGCTGATGGCCGGTGATAAATGTTAATTTTTTGAAAAGGTGCATCAGCGTTCTGGCAATCCACATCCGGTTGGTTCGGGTGATAATAAAAAAGTCAATATCGGTATGCTGATCGGCGAAGTTCTTTGATAATGATCCCGAAATGCCAATACCCATTACAAAGGGGAACCTGAACAGGAAACCACCCGCTTTATAGGCTGTTTGTAGTAATAATTCGGCTTTATTATTGCCATTAATTCTTCTGGTATGCAATGCGGGGTCGGGTTGCAATGAATAAAAATGCCCCAATTGAAAAATGCGTTTGTCAACAACAAGCTGTTGCAATACAGGCTTTAGTTCATCCGGGTCCATGGGACGATCGAGAAATTGAAATATCTCATCCTTTGTAAGCGGATAATTAAAGATATCAAAATAGGCCAGGGCCTTCATGATACTTTGTTCACATTGTGCTGGCATGCAGTAAGTATTGTTGATTAAAGGCAACTCTATAAATGGTTATACCGTATACTGTCATTAAGAATACTATGATTCAAGAAAAAAGGTTGCCTTTGTTGAAAAGGACCGTCCTGCGCAAATATGTTGATAGTAAAAGAGGCTATTTCCTCTGCAAACGGATACTTGATGTATTGTTTGCAACGGCTATTATAATAACCATTTTAAGCTGGTTATTGCCAGTGCTGGCTTTGTTAATAAAGCTTACGTCGAAAGGCCCCGTATTTTTTCTACAGAAAAGAACCGGTCGTGGGGGACGATCATTTACCTGTTACAAATTGCGCACCCTGGTTCATAACCCTTTGGCCCATACTAAACGCCTTGAGATCAGTGAGGAACCCATCACCCCCCTGGGGCGGTTCCTGCGGCAATCGAACCTCGATGAACTGCCCCAGTTCTTTAATGTGCTTGCCGGTAACATGAGTATTGTTGGCCCCCGCCCTCATATGCATGCCGATTGCAATGCTTTTGCCGAACTTATTCCGGGATATAAATTCCGTAACCTGGTAAAACCAGGCATTACGGGGCTGGCCCAGGTAAAGGGCTACCATGGGAAGATCATGAGCCGGGAATGCATTTACAAAAGATTTGAATGGGATGCCCGGTATGTAAAATCGGCAAGCATGCGGCTCGACATATATATAATATATGGTACCGCGCGGAAACTGGTACTGTTCCTGCTGGGGAAGAAGCCCGAAAATCAACAATCGGTCCCGGTCGCTATGGGGAGCAACCGGCAGCCGGTGCACCAACTGGTTGATGAATCAGCCACCCTGAAAAAGAAAACCCTGAAACCAGTAACTGTTAACCGGTAATCCCCGAACCTGGGAACTTAGAGTTAAGAAGTTAAAACTCACCACTCCCCTGGCAAACTGCCTACCGGTAACTTAATAACTTTCACCCATTTATAGTAATTTTGCCCGTAACCACGGGGTTCCCAGACAACATTACGGTTCAAAACAGGCTATTTTTGCCATTTTTTTGCGACAACCTTTACCTGTTTGCCTGAGAATCCCTACCTTTGCAAACTCTTTAAAAGGGTAGTTCATGAACAGCCGACGGAATTACGATATAGCATTTGTAGGATTGAAACCGGGCACTCATGAGTTTGAATATACCATCGACGATAAGTTCTTTGTAGAATACCAGGAGCAGGATTTCCGCCATTGCACCGCGCACGTAAAACTGTCGCTGGAAAAGCAAAACGGCTTTATGCTACTGAAATTTGAGGTCGGTGGCAAACTGGAGGTAACCTGTGACCGCTGTGGCAATAATTTGCCACTTGAATTGTGGGATGAGTTCAACCTTGTAGTTAAAATGGTTGACGAACCAGATGTTATGAATGAACAAGAGGAAGATCCCGATGTTTATTACATTTCAAAAGGAGAAAGCCATTTGCACATAGCCGACTGGATCTATGAGTTTATAAACCTGAGCATTCCTATGCAACGGATGTGTGCTGATGATGAAATGGGCGGTCCGCACTGTAATAAAGAAGTGCTGGAAATGCTCAGGAAACTGGAAGAACAGAAACAATCGTCCATAAACCCCTTGTGGAAGGGGCTGGAAAAGTTTAAAGACCTGGAAGACAATTAATTATTTTTTAAAATAGACGTTATAAATCTGAGTGTATGCCTAATCCAAAACGGAGACATTCCCAACAGCGGGGTGCTAAAAGAAGAACACACTATAAGGCTGAAAAAGTAACCTTGAGCAAGGACAGCACTACGGGAGAAACGCATGTTCGCCATCGCGCTCACGTAAGTGAAGGCAAATTATACTATAAAGGTAAAGTAGTAGTAGAAAAGGCTTAATTATATAAGCCGCACTTTTAACCTCCTTTATTATTATAATATAATAAGCCTCGTTGCCGGAAATGACTATCTGTTTAGACATGATGGGCGGAGACTTTGCACCACTGGAAGCAGTAAAGGGCATCCGCGATTACCTGACAGAAGCTGATGATCCGGCTCTGTTGTTTTTAGTGGGTGATGAAGCGCAGATCAATCCATTGCTGCAGCAACATGAAATACCGGCCGATAAGGTTCGTGTTTTTCACGCCCCTCAGGTAATTGATTATAACGAATCTCCTACCAAAGCACTGAAAGAAAAGCAGCAATCATCCATTGCTGTTGGCTTTCACCTCCTGGCATCGGGAAAAGCGGGTGCATTTATAAGCGCCGGAAATACCGGGGCTATGCTGGTGGGCGCTATGTATAGTATCAAACCCATAGAAGGTGTTCAAAGGCCTACTATTTCTACCATTATTCCTAAAGACAACGGAAACACCGGTCTGCTGCTCGATGTTGGCCTTAACGCCGATTGCAAACCCGAGCACCTGAACCAGTTTGCCCTGTTGGGTTCGCTGTATGCGAAACACATCCTGGGCATTGACAATCCGCGTGTTGCATTATTGAATATTGGGGAAGAAGAAGGCAAGGGCAACCTGCTGGCGCAAGGTACCTATCCCCTGCTGAAAGAAAATACGCAGATCAATTTTGTAGGCAATGTAGAAGGCCGGGATATCCTGCTCGACAAAGCCGATGTAATGGTTTGCGATGGGTTTACCGGAAATGTGATCCTGAAACTGGCCGAAAGCCTGTACGAGATCACCCACCGCAAAGAAATAAAACACGAGTACCTCGACCGTTTTAATTTCGAATTATATGGCGGAACCCCGGTATTAGGCGTTGCCAAACCCGTGATCATTGGTCATGGTATTTCACACGCCAAAGCCTTCAGCAATATGATACACCTGGCCCAGAAAATGATCGCCACCGATCTGCTCGGAAAAATGAAAGCCAGTTTCGAAGCAAAATAATCTGTTCTCTTTTATCATATTAAACGCCGGTCTCATTAAAAAGACCGGCGTTATTTTTTGGTTTAAATGGAAATAAGTTTATCTGGTTCTGTTTGCCATTTCACAGGTGGCCCGATAGGCCGGTGGTTTGCCGTTTTTTCATACCTTCCATGCTGAAGCCTTTCTTCCATGAACGAGATCATTGGTTACCTGCGGAATTATTTCCAATCTGTTAACCGCACCATTTTTTTACTTACTACCCTTTTTGTAGCCATTGCCATCACCTGTAATTATACCTTTGGCATTGAGCCCGCCATTGTGGCTATCCCCTCCTGGCCCCTGCGCATTGCCGCCTTCTTTGGACTGTTTGGTTTTGTTTTTACCATCGCCTGGCTGCTGCAATTCCTGCTGGCCGGCGAAACCATTCCCGATAACCGGTTCTTTTTCGTGTTGCTGATTGCAGCGCCCTTCATTTTCGCCATCAAGATCACGTTCAACGAAGTAGCCGGTCTTCTTACAACCCATTTTCCTTACCCCTGGAACCAGTATTGGTTCCGTGTGCTCGACTGGCCTTTAAAATTATTAGTGACAGCCGCACTCGTCACCGCCATTTGGCGATGGGGCAGGTTCGATAAACCGCTGGCCGGCTTACAGGCAAAAGGGTTCAATGTGCAACCTTACCTGCTGTTATTGCTGGGCATGGTGCCACTGATAGCTTTTGCAGCCACCCAAAATGATTTTCTGCATACGTATCCCAAAGTGCAACGAATTGAGATCATTAACCAATACGTGCAGCATAGTTTTCCCTGGAAACTGCTCTATGAGCTCTCCTATGGGATCGACTTTGTGACCATCGAATTTTTCTTTCGCGGATTTTTAGTGCTTGCGTTTGCCCGTTTTGCCGGTAAACATGCCATATTACCGGTGGCGACGTTCTACTGTTCCATTCATTTTGGAAAACCCCTGTTCGAATGCATTACCTCCTATTTCGGGGGCAT
Organism: Niastella vici; assembly: GCF_002077945.1. Classification (GTDB taxonomy): domain Bacteria; phylum Bacteroidota; class Bacteroidia; order Chitinophagales; family Chitinophagaceae; genus Niastella; species Niastella vici. Next base: position 237,957 of record NZ_LVYD01000046.1, on the reverse strand, counting down.
TGTGCTGGGTGCAGTAGTGTATAATACGCGTAGTATCTGGGGAGGATTAATAGTACACCTGGGCATCGCCTGGCTTATGGAGCTGGCGGGCTACCTGGGGCATTTGTATAAAGGGATGTAAAGCACCCAATTACAGTAAATACAGGTTATTCTGTTTCATGTAAGCGCAAAAAGGATATTCACGGCCTATTGCGTTCAGGCGGGCTACAGTTTCTTCACTGGGAGGAGTAGGAAACGCTGTTTCCATCAGGATCTTTTCCGCTGCGTTGGTGTTTTCAAAGGAAAGGGTTGAAGTGCTGTTGACAGCTGTAGTCAATGTGAATGTTTTCTTTTTCATGCGCCAAAATTTACAAGTAGTGAATAGATGTAATTAAACAGGCTTTCTGTTGGATACGAACGCTATACAAAATCAGACCGGGTCGTTCATACGGCAGAAAAAGAATCAGATCGTTAATCGTTATTTCAATGACAAGCGGGAATAGAAAGAAAGTAGTTTTCGAGAGTTGTAATCTACATCAAAGATAGATCAAAAATTCCTGGAATGCTAGCCCTTTAACAAAAAATATATGCTTTTTTGCAAGAAAATAACGTCTGATAAGGAAAAATACCTACCCAGACCTTAAAAGCAGCGTATATATTTTTTATTGTAATAATTATAAAGGATCGTTTACTTTCTGTTTATAGTAAACGCAAAAAGGATATTCCTGGGCAATACGGTTAAGCTGCCGGATGGTTTCTTCACTTGGGGGTGATACCGTATTTAAAATGGGTTCAGCTTTCCGGTTTGTTTTCCTTCGAACAATACGGCGGGTGAGCTTCTTTGTGATAGCGGGCAACTCCATAGTAGGAGAAAATACAGTTGCCGATGATTTTTTCATACGTTCAAAACTTTATAAAGGTTATCAGATGATGGTACATCAATATGTATATAAACAACACTAAAGCGTTTATGCATGCGCTACCAACCAAACATCAGTAAAACCAAAAAGTTCACGGAGTACAGACACGGAAAGTAAAATGGGTGAGACTTAACATTTCGCTAGTAAAATTCAATAAATCGGCTGTAATAAGGAAGATAATAAAGTTATCTAAAAATTAATTCTTTTCCTAGTGCCATAACAAATAAATTTCGCACATGTACGAAAAAAATACGTCCCGACTTTAGTCGGGACGTATCAAAACATTTATGTTCATGAAACGCTGTTCGCACTTCAATGTTAATCAGATGCCATCAGGTAATCAACTCCCAATGCAGTAGTGCCTGTTTTGCCGGTAAGCCCTTTTAAGTACAGGGTGTATGCATAGCCACCACCCATTGTTACAGAATACGTTTGAGCAATCACCGAATCAGTACCTGCTTTCTTTACAGTAATATCATAAGTGTTCGGAGAAACCTGGAAGAACTGGTTGTAATAAGTGGTACTAGCAATGTCGGCATACTCACGGCTTGATTCAATTTTCGTTGTATTTAAATAAACGTCAACCGGGCCAATTTCAGGGGCCAGGTGGAAGAACCGGTAATGCGTCTTTGATACATCGACCAATGGTGAAAAATCATCTACCATGCGCAACGCACTTACATGCATGCTATCGGGGTTATACAATACAAGCGTATAATGCTTCAGGGAATCATATGAAGCTGTAGACAAACTTGCTACCACGCTATCTGAACTTGCCTTTTTGAATGTAATGGCAAATATGGCGGGATCAAGCGCTGAATAGGTGGGCGAAACCGAACCCGCAGTGATTGCAGAGGATGCCTTCGTATTATCGAAATATACCTCCACCGAGGGAGCCTTTGGCGCCAGATGCAACAAAGAGACAAACGTTTTGACTGGACTGGTACTGCTTGCCGCTTCCTTCAAACACCCACTCAACAGCACGGTTAAAAAAGACAGTGCCCCCAAAAACAAAAAAGCATTTTTTCTTACTTGCACAGTTTTCATTTTTAGTTAACAATAAGATTTTTCTCGTTTAAATGTGATTCGTTAATAACAGGCTCGTTTTCAGACCGCAAATTTACCAATTAGTTTATCGGGATGCGATGATTTCCCGGCAATTATGACAATTAACCAGTCCCTTCCGTTGCACCAGCCTTTGCAATATGCCTGATAATTAAAGCAAAAGGGCCTTTCGGCCCTTTTTGTAACTGAAAAAAGATTGTTTTATTATCCATGCCGGCGCCAGCCGCCCTGTCCCTGCCCGCGGTCACCCCGGTCGCCCCCGCCCTGTTGCGGAGCCGGTTGGGCGGGTGGTTGCTGTTGTTCCTGACGTGGCTGGCGGCCAAATCCGCCAAAACCGCCACCCCGGTTTCCCGGTTCCTGGTTCCGGCGCTCAAACTGGGGCTGTTGCTGCTGCCGGTCGCGCATTACCCGCTCCTGCTGTTGCTGTCTTTCTTCAAACTGGCGGCGGTTGTTTTCAGCCTGTGCATTCCGTTCCCGGTTCATTTGCTCCTGCTGCTGGCGCTCGCGCATTACCCGCTCCTGCTGTTGCTGTCTTTCTTCAAACTGGCGGCGGTTGTTTTCAGCCTGTGCATTCCGTTCCCGGTTCATTTGCTCCTGCTGTTGGCGCTCTCGCATTACGCCCTCCTGTTGTTGTTGCCGTTCTTCAAACTGGCGACGGTTGTTTTCAGCCTGCTCATTCCGTTCCCGGTTCATTTGCTCCTGCTGTTGGCGTCTTTCCTCAAACTGGCGGCGGTTGTTTTCAGCCTGTGCATTCCGTTCCCGGTTCATTTGCTCCTGCTGCTGGCGCTCGCGCATTACCCGCTCCTGCTGTTGCTGTCTTTCTTCAAACTGGCGGCGGTTGTTTTCAGCCTGTGCATTCCGTTCCCGGTTCATTTGCTCCTGCTGTTGGCGCTCTCGCATTACGCGCTCCTGTTGTTGTTGCCTTTCTTCAAACTGGCGACGGTTGTTTTCAGCCTGCGCATTCCGTTCCCGGTTCATTTGCTCCTGCTGCTGGCGTCTTTCTTCAAACTGGGGCTGTTGCTGCTGCCGGTCGCGCATTACCCGCTCCTGCTGCTGTCTTTCTCCAAACTGGCGGCGGTTGTTATCTCCATTATTCCTGTCATGCATTATTCCTTCCTGTTGCTGCCGTCTTTCTTCAAACAAACGACGGTTATTAGCCTCATTATTCCTTTCACGCATTCCTTCCTGTTGCTGCCACCTTTCTTCAAAGCCCCGCATATTATTTCCAATGCGCTCATTACCATCGAAACGCCCGCCCGTACGGCCATTACCGGCGATGTTATCGCGCTGGTTGCGGTCACGGGAAAATCTTTCCACCCGGTCAGGTGAATAACGATTATTATCGCGGTTGACCCGTGGCCGGTAAATAGCCACTTCATTGTTACGGAATCCTGCACGGCCGGGTCGTTGCGCATCCCTGATCTCTACTGAACGAACAGGCTCGCGGGTATAGCGTTCCACCTCACGGCGGCCGGGGGCGCCAGTCACAAACACATTCCGTTCCTGTCGATAATTATTGATGATGGTCGTATGGTTAATGAATGTGGTGTTACGCTGTATGCCATAACAATGATCATATACGCGTGGCGAAGCAATGTATTGCCGGTCAACAAAACACCAATAGTTTGCCGGTGGATTATAATGACCAAATGAAAGGTTTACACTGAGACTGAACTGCGGTCCCAATGGCGCCCAGCCATAGTAGTCTCCGCCGGTTCGCCAGCAAACCCAGGCAGGCGACCATTCATACCCCGGCACCCACAGCCATCCATAATAATCATCGTAGAACCAACGGCCGTAATGGAAAGGCGCCCATCCCCAGGCATAATCGGAAACCCACATCCACCCATAATCATCGGTAAAAACCCAATGTCCATTGGTGCTGTAAGGTCTGAATCCTGAACCCATATCAGGTTGCCAAACATATCCATATTCAGGGTAATCGATCCAGGTTCCATATGGCTCCAGATCGTCGTAAAACGTCTGGTACGACACCTGCACCGATACCTGGGCCTGCGCTTTATTTTGCGCACTGCCAAACAGTAATAACAGTAGTATCACTGAAGTGCATATTGTTGTGAATCGTTTCATTTAGGTGTGTTTTTGTTTACACAATCGGGAAGAAACATTGCCCTCGCCTAATTCCTTCCTTATCAATATAAAACGATTACTATGCCACTGTACAAATACTTACACCTTTTAATAATACTTTATGTGAAGGAAGCCATAAAAACACGTTTTAACTAAACCGGTATGCAACCTTTGGGCAGGGCATAAAAAAAATCGTCCCCGGTTAAAGAGACGATTAGTCTATAGGATAGCAATATTTTTAAGCGGCCTGTTAGTTATATTTAAAAGCTTCGTGCATGGATTTAGATAATGCAGCGGGCTTCATTGCCGGCACAATGATGCGGCGAATAGTATATAAAGGATCCTGCTCATCGCGTTTTGAATACAGCTGGAAGGCGGCGATCATACCTCTCTTCTTCAATTCAGGGATCGCTTCATGGTTCCACAAACCAAACGGATAGGCAAAGTATTTGATCTGCTTGCCGGTAATGGATTCCAGCAGTTTGGTAGGCTTCTCTATCTGCGTTACCCAATCATTACCCTGGTATTTCTTTACATTGTGATGGTCCCAGGTATGGGAGGCAATAACATGACCTTTATCAGAAAGATCTTTTATCTGCTCTTTGGTCATGTAGCGGGGCCGGCCAATGGAAACAGTCATTACAAAGAACACGCCTTTATAACCATATTTATCCATGGTAGGTTTGGCCACTGTGTATTGGTCTTCATCGGTATCGTCGAACGTAAGCATCACCGGTTTTGATGGTAATTTCGCGCCTTCGTTCAGATAGGCATATAACTGATCGGGCAGAATAGTATGATAACCACTATCGGCCAGCATTTTTATTTGTTCATTGAAAGAGGCTGGTGGAATAATGTAGTCCCGGGCCGATTTTGAATCAGTAGGCTTCCAGTCGCGGATCTGGTGATAACACAAAATGGGCACTTCGGGCCGGGCTAAAATGGTTTTTGGATCGGCTACTTTTATACCATCAAGGGAAGGCATTGGGGCTTCGGGCGATTTGGCGATCCTGGCGCCATCGGTCGTTGAAGCTTCAGCATTGGATTGGCCTTTTACATCGGCTGTTTTAACGGAAGGTCCATGGCAATTAGCTGCCATAAAACAGAAAAAAGCAATAACGAGGATTGCTATTAATTCAGGCTTCGAGCGGAATGTGTGTGTTTTCATAGAACGCCGCAAACATACGTAAATTAAGCATTGCTTAAACGGATAAAACCGTTGTTTTGTTGCAAATAGTACTATCCCGGTATCATTTTTTTTGCACATAAAGATTTATACTTAAAACTTTGCAGTTTATACGAAAGTGGATACAAATTACACGATTCAAATTTCAGAAAATACTATGATAATTACTGAACCAGTGTGTTAATTTGCCGGCTAGTCTATTGTTAATGAGATTGGGTATTATTCGCCTGAAAATTGCCAATTGACCATTTACCATGAACCAGGTTAAAGACTATTACAAAATACTGGAGCTACCCACTACCGCAACCGGGCAGGAGATCAAAAGATCGTTCCGCCGGCTGGCCCAACAATACCACCCCGATAAAAATAATGGCAGCCATATGGCCGCCGCTCACTTCCGCGAAATTCAGGAAGCCTACAAAATACTGAGCAATCCCACAAAACGAGAGGCCTATCATTACCAGCGCTGGTATGTGCGCAGCACCGGCAAACCGTTTGACAGTGCACCATTAACACCCGCCGGCATTTTGCAGCAATGCCGCCTGCTGCAGCAATACGTTGCCTCCATGAATATGTTTCACATCCGCTTCGATGCGGTGAGCGGGCACATCAGGGAATTACTGACACCGGATGCCATTGGCATTTTGCATGAGTATAACGACAAAGCCGTTAACCACGAGATCATTCAAAGCATTCTGAAAGCCGCCCAGCCATTGCCTAAAAAGTTCTTTCTTCCCATCGCTGCATTGTTGGTGCAACTGGCCGCCAATGATGCCACTGCAAAGGAAACCATTGAACAGGCCCTGCTCCACAAAAAACAACGGCATATATGGGACAATTATAAATGGGTGCTCATGCTGGTTATTACCGCACTTATTTGCTGGTTGATGTACCGGTATGGGGAATGAAGTAAGAAGCAGGAAGTAAGATGTATGAAGAACCTGAATTCCGGTCCTTGCATTTCTTCTTACCTCATACCTCTTATCTCTTATTTCTAAGAACTGCCATATCTTTATTCAAACATTCCAGCATGAGAAAATCACTGGCGATATTAACATTACTTCATATCTGTTCCTTTCTGCATGCACAACCCGATACTACCGGTAAACAATACCAGCAACCGGCCGAACCGGTATACATCACCCACGTGAACGTAGTAAATGTGATCACGCAAAAAACAGATGCTGATCAAACGGTGGTCATTGACCATGGCCGCATAATAAACGTGGGGCCTGCCAAAAAAATAAAAGCACCAGCCGGCGCTTTTATAATTGATGGAACCGCCAAATACCTGATGCCCGGCATGACGGACGCACACATTCATTTTTTTCAAAGCGGTGGTTTATACACACGGCCCGATGCGGTGAATTTAAACAGCGTATATCCTTACGAAAAAGATCAGCAATGGGTCAAAGACAACCAGGCCGACCTTATGGCCCGCTACCTGGCCTGCGGCATTACTACTGTTATTGATGTAGGTGGGCCCATGAGCAATTATGCCATTCGCAGCAAACTCGATACTACCCTCCTCGCCCCCAATGTATTTGTAACCGGGCCGCTGGTATCAACGTACCTGCCGCCGAATCTCGATAAAAACGATCCGCCCATTGTTAAAGTCACTTCAGAACAGGAAGCCCGCGACCTGGTAAAAAAACAATTGCCTTACAAACCCGATTTCATAAAAATATGGTACATCGTTCGGCAGAACGAAAAAGCCGAAGTTACCTTACCCATTGTAAAAGCGGCTATAGAAGAAAGTCATGCCAATGGGTTAAAAGTGGCCGTGCATGCTACCCAATATGAAACAGCCAAACTGGCGGTGAGCGCCGGCGCCGATATACTGGTGCACAGTGTAGATGACAAGCCGCTCGACAACGACATGTTGCAGTTATTGAAAAGCAAACAAACAGTGTATATTCCAACACTTACTGTTATGGATGGTTACCACCGCACCTTTACCCAGCAGTTCAATTTCACCACGCATGATCTTACGTATTCCAATCCTTTTATGCTGGGCACCCTGATGGACATTCAGCACCTGGGTAATAAAGTGCCTTTTGATTATTTCAAAATGCGTAACCGGTTCCATATTCCGGCAAAAGAAGATACCATCATGCTGGCCAATCTGAAGCTGGCGCAACAGGCCGGTATTTTAGTAGTGGCAGGAACCGATGCCGGCAATATAGGTACGCAACATGCCGCTTCTTTCCAGAAGGAATTGTTTGCCATGCAACAGGCGGGACTCAGCAACTGGGACATCATTCGTTCCGCTACCATTAACGCCGCAAAAGGGTTTGGGCACGACAAAGACCATGGCAGTATTGAAAAAGGAAAGATGGCCGATCTGTTGTTACTGGATATTGATCCTGTAAAAGACCTGAATATACCAGCTAACCTGCACACGTTGATACACAAAGGTGCGGTCATTCAGGCAAAAGAATTAATAACGCCCACACCCGAAATGCTGGTACAACAGCAACTAAATGCATTCAATGTTCGTGATATAGAAGCTTTTCTGGCGCCCTATAGCGACAGCATTGCCCTTTATAATTTTGATGGAACGCTGATCTCGAAAGGGAAAGAACAAATGCGCAAAACCTACAGCGCATTCTTTAACCGGTCGCCCGGTTTGCATTGCCAGATCCTGAACCGCATGGTGCAGGGCAATATCGTGATAGATCAGGAGCATACGACCATCACAGACCGTAAACCATTTGGCGGAATAGCTGTTTATAAAATAGAGCAGGGTAAAATTTCAACCGTACATTTTATAGATTAATATATGGCACGCACACCTTCAGTTATGACGCCGTTGGGAAAAAAAGCGCCCGACTTTACATTGCCCGATACGGTAAGCGGAAAAACGCTCACACTTCAGACAATAAAAGGCAATACGGCCACGGTAATTATGTTCATCTGTAATCATTGCCCGTTCGTGAAACACGTAAATACACAACTCGTACAACTCGGCAATGACTATAAAAATAAAGGGATCAGCTTTATTGCCATCAGCTCAAATGATGTGGCCGGTTACCCCCAGGATGGGCCGGAACAAATGAAAGAGGTTGCCACACAATTGCAATTCCCTTTCCCCTATTTATACGATCAGTCGCAGGAGGTGGCCAAAGCCTATGAGGCTGCCTGCACACCCGACTTCTTTATTTTCGATGGCGGCTTATCGCTGGTTTACCGCGGCCAGCTCGACGATTCGCGTCCCGGCAATGAAAAGCCTGTTACGGGTGCCGATATACGTAATGCGCTGGAGCACCTGGTAGCAGGCAAACCGGTTGCAACCGATCAAAAACCAAGCATTGGCTGTAACATAAAGTGGCGCGAAAGCTGAGGGAAATGAAGAATTAGAAACAGGCAAATGAAAATTATAACGCCGGTTACCCACTGGTAGGAAATAAACCGGGTATGAGCATAGGCACCTGCTTTTTGTAGGTTACATACTTTTGGCCAAACTGCGCTACCAGCTTTTTTTCTTCGAGCCGGGCGCCTAAAACAGTGTATACAGTTATTACGAAACAGGCCAGGCCGTTATTCAAATAAGGATAGATCAGGAACAGCGACCAGATAAATAACAAAGTCCCGAAATACAGGGGATGCCGCACATAGCGATGCATTCCGCCCTGCTCAAGCACCACCGGCGGTTGCTGTTTATAAAAAACGCTGATGCCACTGAGTGAGAAAAAATATTTCTTGATCACCACCCCCATGATCAGTAAACCCACCAGCGCCGGCAGGCATAAAACCAGTTTAACACAAACAGGCACTGTGTATAATAGCGGACTTTCTACGGAATACTGAAATATAAGAACGCCAGTCAACGAAAGGGCAGCAAACACCGAATACGAAAAATGATAGTATTTGTAATGCGTTCCCAGCCATCGCTGCATAATTTGCTTCCACCAACCGGCTGCCAGCAGGCTGTGCAAAATGCCAAACAGCCCCCAAAGCAAAACAAGGATAATATGGTTGATGATCAATGGCAAGTAAAGAATTTAATTTCTGTAAGTTACGAGTCAGCAGTCAAAACTGGTAACCGGTAACCGGAAACTGACTAAATTTGCGCCATGCATTATGTATCCGTAGAAGCACTCGGCAAGTCGTTTGGAATAAAACCGTTATTTGAGAATATTTCTTTTCATGTTGAAGAAGGTGACAAAATTGCGTTGGTAGCCCGCAATGGAAGCGGCAAAAGCACCCTGCTGCGGATACTCGCCGGCAAGGAAACAGCCGATAGCGGCACCTCCTGGATCAATAAAGAAGTTACCGTAGCCCTGTTTGAGCAAGACCCCCAGTTTGATGAAAAAGGCACGATCCTGGATAATATCTTCTATCATAACCACCCCGTTATCAACGCTATACGGGAATTTGAGGCCATCAGTGAAGAAGGTGATCCCGATAAACTGAGTGATGCCATTGTAAAAATGGATGACCTGGGCGCCTGGGATTTTGACGCCAAAGTAAAACAGATACTGGCCAAGCTGAATGTTCATCACCTGAACCAGGCGGTGAATACGCTTTCAGGGGGGCAACGTAAACGAGTGGCGCTGGCCAAAACACTCATAGATATCGGCTTCGATCATAAGCATGTGCTGCTGATCATGGACGAACCTACCAACCACCTGGATATTGAAATGGTGGAGTGGCTCGAGAATTACCTCGATCAGCAGAACGTTACATTGCTGCTGGTTACCCACGACCGCTATTTCCTTGATTCGGTATGCGATGAGATTTGGGAGCTCGATGGCAGTGAACTGTTCGTGTACAAAGGAGATTATCAAAATTACATCGAAAAAAAAGCAGCCCGCCAGGAAAGCGATGCTGCCAGTATAGATAAAGCCCGCAATACCTATCGCAAGGAGCTGGAGTGGATGCGCAAACAGCCCAAGGCCCGCACCACCAAAAGCAAAAGCCGCCAGGATAATTTTTATAAAGTAGAAGCCAAAGCCAAACAGCGGATTGAAGATGCTCAATTGGAACTAAATGTGAAAATGAGCCGCCTGGGCGGTAAAGTGATAGAACTGAAAAAAGTGTACAAAAGCTATGGCGAAAAACCCATCACGAAAGGATTTGATTACACCTTTAAAAAGGGCGAACGAATTGGCGTGGTTGGTAAAAATGGCGTGGGCAAGTCTACTTTCCTGAATATGCTGCAGGGACTTGAACCGGCCGACAGTGGTAAGATCAATATTGGCGAAACAGTAGTGTTCGGCAACTATTCGCAACAGGGATTAGTGATAAAAGAAGATATGCGGGTGATTGAATTTGTAAAAAATATTGCAGAAAGCTTTCCGCTCGCCAGCGGTGGGGCATTAAGCGCCGCCCAATTCCTGCAATTATTCTTATTTCCACCCGATCAGCAATACACTTATATTTCCAAACTCAGTGGCGGCGAAAAAAGGCGGTTGCATTTATTATCCATCCTGTTTCGCAACCCCAACTTCCTCATCCTCGATGAGCCTACCAACGACCTCGACCTGCCTACCCTGGGCGTGTTGGAGAATTTCCTCAGCGAATATCCCGGCTGTTTGCTGATCGTTTCGCACGACCGGTATTTTATGGATCGCCTGGTAGATCACTTGTTTGTATTTGAGGGCGACGGTATCATCCGCGATTTTCCCGGCAACTATTCACAGTACCGGTTATGGCTAAAGGAGAAAGAGGAAGAAAAAACAGAGATCAAACCTATAACGACAACAGAGGTAAAAGCAGCCCCCACCAAAGAGGGCGAAAAAAGAAAATTGTCGTATAAAGAAAAAAGAGAGTTTGAACAACTGCAACAGGATATTGCCAACCTCGAAAAAGAAAAGGAAACCATCACCGAACAATTGAACAGCAGCTCACTGCCCTTTGATCAGTTGCAGCAACTATCAGTACGCATAAGCGAGATCACGGGATTGCTTGATGAGAAAGAGATGCGGTGGCTGGAATTGAGTGAGTTTGAGGCGTAATACCCCCCATCCCCTAAAGGGGGTGCCGGTAACAGATGCCAGGCTGTGGAATATTAGTAGTTTGCATACTATCATTGCATATTGCCTATTCACCATTGCCCATTGACCATTCACCATTCACCCATCAATTTTTCGAAATCCCATCCAACTCGTTATTTTTGAACTCAAACAAAAATAACATTATGAGAAGGATGCTCCTGGTTATGGCTATGGCGGCCACTTCGGCGGCTTCGGCGCAAAAAATAGCCGATCCCAAGCCATTTGCCAATTCGATAACACCAGATGATCTGAAGAAACATTTATACATCGTAGCCGGCCCCGGAATGGAAGGGCGTGAAACAGCCACAGAAGGCCAGCGCAAAGCAGCCGCATACATTGAAAGCCAGTTTAAATCGCTGGGCCTGATCCCGGGCAATAAAGGTAATTTTCAATTAGGTTATCCCATTTACCAGGACTCATTGATAAGCACCTCTATAGAAGTGAACGGACAGAAATTTTCGATAAACACCGATTTCATCATCAATCTGAACATGGCGCATACCAGCACTATTTTTTGCAGTGATGTGGTATTTGCCGGCGCTGGCATCAGCGATAGCACCCGCAATGATTATAAAGACATCAATGTACAGGGCAAAATAGTACTGATCCTTCAAAACCCGCCCGCCCCATCGGGAGGCGCCAGCACCCCTACCCGGCGGTTGAACCCTTTCACTATTATGGAAACGGCGCAAAAGAACGGCGCCGCTGCCATCCTGATGGTACAGAATAATTTTCCCCGCAAAGGCGTGCCCTACGTTAAGGGGTCGCCATACCTGAATGGATTCCAACACAGCGTTTACCCCAATACGTTCTTCATTTCGGAAGAGATCGCCAAAGCCATTATGGGCGCCGATTTCGATGCGGTGAAAGATGCCATGAAGAACGGGAATTCGCCCTTTAAAAAATACCAGGCCAACGTAAAGCTGGAATTCAAAAAAGAAATAAATGAACTGGCCAGCACCAATGTGATCGGTTTCCTGGAAGGCAGCGATAAAAAAGATGAATTTGTTTTTATCACTGCGCATTATGATCACCTGGGCAAACGCGGCGATTCAATCATATACTATGGCGCCGATGACGATGGTTCAGGCACCGTAAGCGTACTGGAGCTTGCCGAAGCATTTACAAAAGCCAAAGCAGCCGGTAAAGGTCCCCGCCGCTCCATCGTATTCATGACCGTATCGGGCGAAGAAAAAGGCTTATGGGGGTCTGAATTCTATAGCGATCATCCGCTATACCCGCTCGACAAAACAACAGCTGACCTCAATATCGATATGATCGGCCGCATTGATCCCAAACGCAAGGAAGGCGACAGCACCAATTATGTTTATGTGGTAGGCGATGACAAACTTAGTAGTGACCTGCGCCCCATCAGCGAGGCAATGAATAAGAAATACACCAAACTGGAACTGGATTATAAATACAATGCGCCCAAAGATCCCGAACGTATTTATTATCGCAGCGACCATTACAACTTTGCCCGCAAAGGCGTACCCATCATTTTCTATTTCAATGGTACCCATAACGATTACCACCGTCCCAGCGACACCCCCGACAAGATCAATTACAACCTGATGGCCAAAAGGGCCCAGCTGGTATTTTATACCGCCTGGGAAATGGCCAACCGCAATGAGATGCTGAAAAGGGATATTCCGCTTACACAACAATAACTTTATTATACAAATCGCTGAATGCCTGATGCAGACGCTGGTGTTGCATCAGGCATTTTTGTTTTAGGTTCCATAGGCAACCCACGGTTCTCCCTTTGCGTATTCATACATCGAACTCTAATCATTCCAAAACATAATGTATGAAACGATTACTGCCCGTAACGGGAGCAGGCATTGTATTGCTTGCACTGATATTTCAAGGCTGCAAACACGATTCCGACTCAGGCCCTTCCACAGTGAAAAAATGGACAGTGGAAATGAAAGCGATCTATGAGGTGCCCGCACCTGCCGGAAGAAATGAAGAAGGAGAAGCTACCATAGAACTGCTTTCAGACAACTCCCTGAAATATACTCTTCATATCCATAACCTGTCGGCCAGCGATCAATTGACCAATGCCCATATTCACGCCGGTGACGCAGGTACTTCGGCCGGTGTTCTTATCCCATTCAACCCCACATTTATAGGCCCCGGTACAACCGGCACCGTCACCAATTTACGCCAGGGACAAATTGATACGTTGCTTGGCAAACCGGTTTATGTAAATGTGCATTCCCAGCAACAGCCGGGCGGACTGGCACGTGGCCAATTGGATAAAGCTATTGTACTGGCCATGGATATACCCATGACTGGCGCAAATGAAGTGCCCGCGGTTACCACAACGGCTACCGGCACAGCCATTCTGCGGTTAACAGATGATAAAGTATTGTACTCAAAAGTTACCGTCAATAACCTCGAAAGCAATGACACCCTAACAGTGTCGCATATTCACCCGGGTGCAGCAGGCGCCAACGGTTCACCGCTTATTTTCCTTTGCAACAGCGTGACTGATTTTGGCGTGCTGAAGATCTCGAACCCGTTGCCCGACGCGCAATATAATTCGCTTGTAAACGATCCCATGTACGTAAATGCCCATTCACGCCGTCATGGCTCGGGCTTAATAAGAGGACAGATCAGGTAGGAAATGAAGAATAAGGAATAATAAATGAAGAATGAAAAAGCGAATACAGCTGCAATCAGCGTTTGTTTGCAGCTGTATTCCACTAACAAAAGCTTTATTTCTTTATTTTGAAACAATACCTGAACAGCTTTCCTTCGAAGTCGAATGGCGTAGTGGCCCGGGTGATATCTTTTATATCGGCAGCATTGATCAGGTCCCTTTCCAGTTCGAATTTGCGGTAATTGGTGCTGAAATAAATGACGCCGCCGGGAGCAAGCGCCTGTAAGGTCTTGTTCAGTAATTCGGCATGATCGCGTTGAATGTCGAGAAAATCTTTCATGCGCTTGCTGTTGCTGAAAGTGGGCGGGTCCATGATCACCAGGTCGAATGAAGCAGGCGCCAGTGAATCGAGGTATTGCTTTACATCGGCATGAATATAATGATGCTTTTTTTCATCGAAGAAATCATTCACGCGCATGTTTTCTTCGGCCCATTGCAAATAGGTTTTTGACAGATCAACCGAAGTTACTTCGGCGGCGCCGCCCGCCGCTGCATACACCGAAAAGGAACCGGTATAACAAAACAGGTTCAGCACTCTTTTGCCATTGGCTTCCTCACGCACCATGCCCCGCGTAATACGATGATCGAGGAATAAACCGGTATCGAGATAATCGCTGAGGTTCACTTTAAATTTCAGGCCGGCTTCTTCCTCAATAAAATTGGCCCCTTCAGTAGCCACCCGTTGATATTGACCCAACCGGCCAGGTTTGCGCTGCCGTTCCTTGATGTATACATTGTCGACTGGCATTTGCAGCACATCGCATATCAGCACAATGCATTCCTCGAGCCAGGCTTCATGCTCGACCTCCGCCATTTCAAATTTCCGCTTGTATTCGGCCAGGTATAAATTATCGCCATACCGTTCAATACAAAGGGCGAATTCGGGCAGGTCATGATCATAGATGCGATAACAGGTAATGCCCTGCCGCCTGGCCTGCTTGCCAATATGCCGGTACACCTTGGTAAGCCGGTTGCGGAACATCTCAAATTTTTCGGGTAGCATGGCGCAAAAGTACGTTATCCTTTCTCCATATACTTTTTCAACCACAGGAATCCCAGGGCAGTAGCAAAAGAGGTTGCCCCCAATACCCACCACAATACTTTAAAACCGGCATGTTCTGCCAGTTGTGCTGCCAAAAAGGGGCCGCCCGTTTGGGCAATTGACCATGCAATGGTATATAAACCTGCATACTGACCGCGGTTGTGGTGGGCGCTGCGCGAGGTCCAGAAGGTGTTCATAAATGGTAATGCCAGTATTTCGCCCATCGTCATCACCACCATCATCAACAGGGCCATAACATGATTGATGTGAAAGATATTCAGCATAAAATAGGCAACGCCTACCAGGCATACACCTCTCGAAATATAAAAAATATTCGACCGCCGGCCCTCCAGCTTAAAGATCAATACCATTTCAATTATAGAGATCATGATGCCGTTGATCGCGCCTATTAAACCAATGAACCGTTCATTGAAATGCAGTTCGATCTTGTAATAGGCATTCAGGTTGGTGAACAATTGAAAAAAACAGGCGGCAAACAGTATCACCAGTACGATAAAGAATAAATAAACTTTATCGCGGTAAGCGGAGTGCGAAGGATCGGCAACGGTTTCCTTTTTAGCCGGCCTTACCTGTTTTGATGGATGCAAAAAATAACTTAACAGCAAAGCAGCCACAATATTCGTAGCGCCATCAACCCAAAACAACAATTCATAATTGATAGCTGCCAGCAAACCGCCAATGGCGCTGCCAACCGCCCATCCGAGGTTAATGGCCAACCGGTTAAGTGCATACGAACGGGTGCGGTTTTCCTCTTTGGCATACGTAATGATCGCAGTGGAATTGGCCGGCCTGAAGGCTTCATTCACCAAACTGAGTAAATAGGTGAATAAACAGATCAGCGGATATGTTTTCATATGCCCCAAAAACATAAACAATACACCCCCACCCAGCAGGGTGATGAGCTGAACCGGGTAAAATCCTATGCGATCTGTCAGCTTTCCACCCAGGAATGCACCCGTTACCGCACCCAGCCCCCACAAGGCCATAACAAAGCCTGCCTGTCCTATGGAATAACCCATGGAAGGGCTGGTTAAATAAATGGTCATGAAAGGCAATACCATGGTGCCGCTGCGGTTCACCAACATTACAAACGACAGCCACCAGGTAGAGGAAGACAATCCGCTATAAGCGTTTTTGTACAGGGAAAGCGTTTTCGTGATCATGTGACTGTTATTATAAAAAAAACATCCCGACAGGTCGGGATGCAATTTATAATAAAACTCAAAGCAGATGAGGAAGAAAATTAGCTGCCGAACACTTTTTTCAGGATATCAGTAACACGGGCAGCAGGATCCTTGCGGATCTTTTGCTCTTCCTGAGCTACCTGGTAAAACATGCCACTCAATGATTTTTCAGTAACATAACCAGCCAGATCAGGATTTATTTTATTAAAGGTAGTCGGGAGCTTATTGTAAGCATCAAATACGGTTTTCCAGTATGAAGTGGCTGCCGTTTTTTGCAAGGCAGTATCAATTACCGGACGGAATGCACTGGAAAGTGCCGCTGTTGTTTTACCGCGCAGGTAACCCGTAGCCGCCGTATCGCTTCCTTTTAAAATATTTAATGCATCTGTAATGCTCATACTTGTGATAGCATTCACAAAAATAGGCGCCGCTGACTTGCTGGCATCTTCGGCAGCCCGGTTCATTGATAAAATAGCGTTATCAACGAGCTTGCCCATGCCTGCAGCACGCAAGGCTTTTTCAACTTTCTGCGCTTCGGGCGGCATCAACACTTTAATGGCAGCATTGGCAAAAAAACCATCCACAGCCGATAATTTATTAGCACTGTTCTTGGCGCCAACAGATAATGCTTCTTTTAAACCGGAAACAATTTCATCATTGGTCAAAGAGGTTTTGCCGGTAGAGGAAGTGGCCTTATTCAACACACTGCTTGCTTTCTTCAACAAGCTACTTTGTGCAAATGATGCAACACTGGTAAGCAGTAACAGGGGTAATACTATTCGTTTCATAGAGATATTCATTAAAATAATTCAGCTAAAATAACGTGTTAAATGGTAAAAAGTTGTTAAGTCTCCTGGTTATTTATCCCATATAAAATGTTCAGCCTTAGGCATTTTCTCAAATACATGTTTTACTGTATCTGGCGGAACCGTGAGCTTGCGCTGCTGCACATCCATCCAGGCGCCGTCAACGGTAAGAATGGCAGCTATTTCATCGCCATTTTTCCTAATATAATGCTGAATGCTCCACCGCGAATAATCTGGGCGGGTTTTCAACAGTTGCAGGTCAATGGTTATTACATCGCCCATTTTAAGCTCCCGTTTGAACACACATTCTTCCCTGAACAATATTGGCCCAAACTGGTGCTTTACCATCACCGCAGGTGTTAACCCATGTTCGCCCAGAAAAACAACGCGCACATAAGCCCCAAAATCATAATAAACGGAATGCCGCAAATGAAAATTTGGGTCAAGGTCAGACCAGCGGATCTCCAAAGGTTTAATATAGCCGCTCATAATATTTGTTTAAATTGATTACCCTAAAATTATAGAGTTATTAGTATTATTAGTACATTTCGTTAAAACCCAAATCCTGTTACGTGCGATCTTTAACTGCCATTATCTGTTTAACTGCCTTTTTGGCCTTGCAATACGGCAAGCTGGTCAGTTACTGGCATTGTAAGCTCGCTTCCATTTATACCGCCACGAGTTGCGATTGCGTTAAACAACTACTCGATACACACAAAGATGGCACCCCTCATACCGCCTCCACTATAAAGGAAAAAACAGAAGACATAGTATTCTTTCATGAGCTGGTGCAAAGCTGGCAATCACCTGTTATTCTCATTACGTATGAAATGGCTTATCTGGAGGTTATTCCCGAAACAGCCACTGCCGCCATTTTTCAGCCTCCCCGAAGCATACAATTCGCCTAATTGTACACTTAAAGTTTTTGGCCCCTGGCCTTACAGGATCATTATGCCCGTTTCAGGGCATTTAATATCCTTTGCAGCTGTATGCCACACCGGCATCATGGCCGCCTGTTTATTCATTACATAGCTATCACCTTTTAATTAAAATTGTATGCAATACATTCATATAACTGTTATCACTATCTTCATTTTTATCATTGCCGCCTGCACCCATAAAATGGCCGGCCAGGCAACCCAACCGGTGAATATGGAGGCCACTGATAAAAAAGGCAACCTCATCCTCCTGGGTAAAACAACCCGTGAACGCCTGGCAAAAGCGCCATTTGATGTTTGGTACACTAAAAATTATGAAGCGTATGCGGTTGACAGCAACACAGCCACTCAAATAAAACCTTTATTAAAGAATAAGCAGTTCCTCCTGTTTATGGGCACCTGGTGTGGCGATAGCCGCCGGGAAGTACCCCGCCTATACAAAATATTCGACTTTTGCCGGGTTAAAGCGTCGCAAATACAATTGATAACCCTCAACAACAGCGATACCGCTTATAAACAAAGTCCCGGCCATGAAGAACAGGGGTTGAACATCCGCCGCGTACCCACCCTGCTGATCTTCGAAAACCAGCGCGAAGTGGGCCGGGTGGTTGAATCGCCGGTAACTTCATTGGAAAAAGACATACTGGCCATAGTAAGCGGCCAGCCATACGAGCACCGGTACAAGAACCTGGGAGCCACCAAACCGGCTAATGTGGCCGATACTACACGATCACAGGCCGCAAACCGGCAATAATTCACCGTCGAATTCGTTTCATCTGGGAATTTTTATTGTGGTTTGGCCACATGAATCTTACTCCCGGCAAGCCGGGATAGGCTATGGCAAAATTTTCATGGGATTATGTGTTAAATGAAAATTTTGCCATGGACGATTCATTCACTTACTTTTGGTCCCTAAAATTATTGTAATGAAAAAATATGTGCTGTTGGCTTTAACCTTTTTACCAGCCGCCACCCTGTTGGCCCAGGCTCCAGCTAAAAAGAAGCCTGCTACAGCTGCTAAAAAACCAGCTGCCCAAACCGCTCCCGCGGCTCCTGCTTTGAAAAATTCTGCCGATTCATTCAGTTATGCCATTGGCTTAAGCATCGCCAGCTTTTATAAAGCCCAGGGCATAAGCGATATAAACAACCAGTTAGTACTGAAAGCCCTTGCAGATGCTAAAACAGACAAACCCCTGTTGAATGAAACCCAGGTAAACAACTGCATTGTAAGCTATATGCAGAATGCACGCAGTGCCAAAGCCGGTCCAAACAAAAAAGCAGGTCTTGCCTTCCTGGCCGAAAATAAAAAGAAACCCGGTATAGTTACCACTGCAAGCGGTTTGCAATACCAGGTTATAAAAGAAGGTAATGGCCCCAAACCAGGCCTCGAAGACCAGGTAAAAGTTCATTACCATGGTACATTAATAGATGGTACCGTATTCGACAGCTCAGTTGAACGCGGACAACCCATCACCCTTGGTTTAAAAAACGTTATTCCCGGTTGGACGGAAGCGTTACAATTAATGCCGGTTGGCAGCAAATGGAAACTGTTCATCCCTTCTGATCTGGCTTACGGCGACAACCCTGCCGGACCAACGATCAAAGAGGGTTCCACATTGATCTTCGAAGTAGAACTGCTTGAGATCGTAAAGCAATAAAATAAAATATGGTTGCTTCGCAGCTAAATGGCGAAGCAACCATATTCAATTCGATTCCCGGCGTTCCCGCTTACCAATTAATGAGCTTATCTTTCGGGTACTTCACACTGTAGCTCACGCGGAACTTCTTTATTTCACCCGGCGCCAGCTGTGGTTTCCAGGTTAAAATACCAGTTTCACTATTCACTGAAGCCCCATCAGATTGCAACAGCTCCACTTCAATATCTTTATTCGTTGACAATGGATATTGATCACGCAACTCCATTTGCACCGCTTCTTTCTTATTGTTCCGTATGGTTATTTCATACGTAAAGGTTTGCTTTTTGTTGCTGCCCAGGAATTTTACACTGCTGAAATCAGCCAGCTTTTCCCTGGTTACCACCACCCGCTTATCTCTGCCCAGCGTAAGGTTCAGCGTATCCTGTACCGATTCGGCATTGATGGTGGTTTTACCAATATAGGTGCCTTCAAAAATAATATTGGCTTCGCCCGGTAACAGGTTCAAGGCTTCCCAGTCAACAACCTCCCCCAACAAATAAGCATCCTTATCTATTTTGGGAACGCTGTAATATTTGTACAGGGCCGGTATCTTGAAATCTTTCAGGTTCACATTCTGTTCTTTTCCATTCGAAGGCACATCATAGGGCAGGTCAATATCGAATACCACATTCAGCTGGTTATCTTTCACCGATACATAATCGCCCATTTCCTTCAGCGTTACCATCACTACCCCACCGGCTGCCCGGGCACCGTAAACAGCACTCGCCGATGCATCTTTTAATACTTCCATGCTTTTGATGGCCCTGGGATCAATTCGTGAAAACTCATCCTTGCTCATGGGTGAACCATTTACAACATACATGGGTTCGTTCTGTTCTTTTTTTTCATTAGAATCATATGACTTATAACTACCGGTTCCCCGAATTCGTAATTCAGCAGCAGGCGCAGCTGATGAAACAGATAATCCTGCTACCCGGCCCTCAAGCGCCAACAAAGGGTTATTAGGGGAATAATACCCAAGGAACCAGCTATTTATTTCCGGCGCATTATTATGCTGGGCAGGAACCGAGGTACTCAGGGCCAGCTTCACATGTTGCCAGTCGATGCCGGTGCTTTGCACCAGTTTGGCTTTATAAGCCAGGGAAACAGGTTTGTTGATATTTTCCACCCGCAGATCATAGGTTGGGTTCCAGCCGGCTGAAGGCGTTACATACGATATCGTAAAATCATACTGGCCGGCCATAGGGCAGTACAATTGTAACAGCAACCTGCCGATCGTTTTATTATTCTTCTGTTCTTCCTCTTTTATCTGTTTATTTATTTTGGCTATGGTCTCAAACAGCTTCGATTCTTTTTCCCTGTAGCGGCTGAGCTCATTTTGCAATTCCAGCGTTTTTGTTTTATAGTACTCCATCATTTTAGTAAGCTCAACCACACTCACCCCGGTTTGATCGCCGCGGATCTCTTTGTTCGCTTTTAACAGGTCTAATAATTCCTGATCGGTCTTTAACACTACCTGCACTTTGGTAATTTCATCATTTACCGATTCCAGCGAATCTTCCAGTTTCTTTACAATGGGTAGTTTTTGTTCGTTGCGGAGATAATTGGTTGAGAACTCAACCGAAAGAATGGTCACATTACCATTGCTGCCTATTTGCAGGCTGTTTTTATCAATGATGTTACTGATATTATCTATTATCAGTTCATTATTTCCCTGGTTCAGGGTGGCTTTGGTTGTATGCGTTAATTCGGCGCCGGCCCTGTACACCATGGCCGATCTTAATACGGATGATACAATATTCTTATCATCGCCGGCCCATACCTGTACCACTACCGACAGGGATATTAAAAAGATAAACATTCGCTTCATATAATTCATTTTGGTGAGTGATTTCAGGATAGATGCACCAGAATTAATTATTACATAAGCGCCCGAAAAAAAGAAGTAAGAAGTAGGAAGTAGGATAATACTATTCAACATTCATTAACAAAAAAAGGACCACCTGCATCACAGATGATCCTTAATATATTTTTAGAACTTTTTAACTTTCTTACTTCTTACCTCCTACTTCTTACCTCAGCCTCATAAAACTAAGATCTCCTTCTTCTACTTATAAAGCAACTCATAATACTCATTTGCCATGCGCCCTGAGTCGAACTGAAAACGCACATCGCGCATCCCGTTTTTGGCAATCTGGCGCCAGGTATCATAGCGTTCATAATACATAGGCAGAATATCATGTTCCAACAGCTCATATATTTTATCGAGGTCGTATTGGTCCTGCTCCTGTACGCTCATTTTGGCGTAATCGGGCTTGGGCACCACAAAACCATTATGTCCCTGGTCAATGAACTCGGGTATCCAACCATCAAGGGTAGAGAAGTTAATAGCGCCATTCATGGCAGCGGTCATACCGCTGGTACCGGAGGCTTCACGCGGAACACGCGGGTTATTCAACCACACATCGGCCGCCTGTTTCATGCGCTTTGATAACCCCAATTCATAACCGACAAGCACTGCCACGTTCTTATACCCCTTGCTGATATGCACCAGGCTGTTGAAATCATTAATAGCAGGGTAATCCATTGGGTATGGCTTACCAGCCCAAATGATCTGCACGGGATATTTGGTACTGCTCAATAATTTTTCAAAACGGGCTTTATCGCGTGTCAGCAGCTCGGCGCGTTTGTAACCGGCAAAGCGGCGTGCCCATACAATGGTAAATACATTCGGGTTGAACAATTTACCGGTTTGATCGGCTACTATATCAAACGCCCGGCGCTTGAGGTATTTCTTGCGGTCATCCCACCAGCTGTCATTGCCTTCTTCTGCCGCGCGGTACAATTGTTTATCGGCCCAGTAACGCCAGTTCTGCGCATTGGTGATGCTAATGATGGGACAAATATTCTCATACCTTTCCCACATATGTCTCGATACTTCGCCATGTAATTTCGATACGCCGTTTGCGAGGTGGGCAAAACGCAAGGCTACCAGCGAGTGATTGAACTGGTCATCCTGAATACCCGTGAGCTTTCGCACTTCATCGATGCTTAAGCCACAGAAATAACTCATTTTATGGCACAGGTGAATATCATGCTTTTCATTTCCCGCTTCTTCAGGCGTGTGTGTGGTGAACACCAGCCGCTTCTTCACTTCCTCAACCTTGTTGCCGAATTTTTTATACAGGTAAAAAACTGAGGATACGCCATGCGCTTCATTCAAATGATACAGCTCGGGATTAAATCCAATTTCATCCATGAGCTTGGCGCCACCCACACCCAGTAAAATAAACTGGGCAACCTTGGTAGCTACATTGGCATCATATAAACGGTGCGTAATGGTTTGCGAAACATGATCGTTCTCGGGCAGGTCAGTGCTCAGTAAGAACAAGGGCGCCGTCTTGAATGTTTCGGGGTTCAGGTAATAGGCTTTCACCCATACCAGGTGATCGTGAATGGTGATCTGGAATTTAATGCCTGTATCTTCGAGGAAATGATAATACTTTTCGAGCCAGGTTACCTGCAGGGTATGGTCCTGGTTACGGGCCTGATCATAATATCCGTACTTCCACAAAATACCAATGCCCACCATGTTTTGCTGTAACTCATAGGCACTGCGTAAATGCGAACCTGATAAAAAACCAAGGCCGCCGCTGTAGATCTTCAATGGCTGGTGAACGGCAAACTCCATTGAGAAATAAGCTACCCGCTTGCTGTATTTTCCTTCTATCGGGTAAGGAACTGTAAAATTGGTAAAACTCATATACACTGATCTTTTTTATACATACAGGTATCGATCTTTTTGATCGTGCCCTGAGGTTGATTAAACGCTACAAAAACGGGGCGAATATAGATAGTATTATACTAATGAATGTTAGTATACCGGTTATTATTTAACATATTAACGTGTTCCCCCCTATTCCATGGGAGCAGGCGCTTCTACTTACTTCTTTTTACCCTTCGCTGTTTTCTTCTTCCAGTAACTTCCGTTGAAAAAGCACTGGATATCACGATACGAACCACAACCGCCTTTTTCCCTCATAGTGACTTTATTGCCCGCAAATACAAACTCAAGCGAGCAGGGGTTATCACTTTTAACAAATTGTGCCACCGTTGGTGAAATAAAACGTGCCGCCCCTTTTAATTCGCCGATGCACTTGCCACCATTCTTTTCAAAATGAACAAAGAACACTATTTCAGAAGCATTTTTTCCATCGCGTATTGAAACGAAATTCCGGTCATTTTCTACATAATCACCTGAAAATTTATGATTGGCCCTCATGGTATCAATGGGGTTCACAACATCCTGAATGATCTCTTCATTTGGCTCTGTTACTATAAGGGTAAAATTATCCCCGTTCCGGTCATAAAAATAGATGTTCCTTTTAAAGACCGCATCTGCGCCGGCTTTTTTGGTTTCGTGGTAGGTGGTGATCTGAAATTTTGAATCGAGCAGGCCATATGCGGAGGTATAGTGATCGAACCCGGTTCGCACCAATGGCATTGCCTTTAAGAATTTATTATCATGACTAAAACAGGCGAGGTAAACCACCCGTTTGCCACCCGATGCCACCTGGGTAAACAAATAACTTTCTTTTTCTTTTTCGGCTGTTCGTCCCAGCGCATAAATTTTAGGCATGGCATTTTTGCCAAAGTCCTTACGCCATACACTGTCAGGTATAAATTTGGAAACTACATTCAGCCCTATAGCCATTGAATCATTTGGCTTTCTTAATAACATGGTATCAGCTATCATATAGGGCAAATTAACTTCAGGATAAAATGCCACGAAATCTGCTGCGGTCTCTATTTCACCCGCCTGTAATGTTTTCGTTTTGTCCTTGCATGCAAATAATAGTAGAACCAAACCCAAACTTAAAAGGTACTTCTTCATAAAATATCCGATAGCTGTTGATGGATAAAAATAAGCATTCATCCCCATTTCAAAAAGAAAAGGCCACTCTCCCCCTCCATTTCAACGGATTAGAAAACCCTAAGTGCCTGATTAGGCAGGCAATGAAATTACGTTTATAATCAACGGGTTATTTAACACGGCATTGTTTGGATGCACGCAAATTATTTTTTAGATTTGTCTAAATTTTATTTTAGGTAAGCAATAAAAGCAGGTGTTCTTCGTATTAAAATAACAATCGTATGGGTCCAAAATATTCGAGCAGCAGGGAGAATTACCTGAAAGCGATCTTTCACCTGCAGGAAATACACGGTACTGTAACCACCAACGATGTTGCCAGTGAAATGCAAACCCGCCCGGCTTCAGTGACCGATATGCTGAAGAAACTGAAAGCCCAGAAATTATTATTGTATGAAAAATATAAGGGGTTTAAACTGAGCACGGAAGGGCGAAAAGTAGCCTTGCAGATCATTCGTAAACACCGGTTATGGGAATATTTCCTGGTTGAAAAATTGCGTTTTGGCTGGGATGAAGTGCATGAAATGGCCGAAGAGCTGGAACACATCAGCAGCAAAAAACTGGTCGACCGCCTCGATGAATTTTTAGGGTTCCCTAAAACCGATCCGCACGGCGATCCCATCCCCGATAGCCAGGGCCGGTTTACGCTCCCCCGGCAGGTCGATCTGTTGAACCTGCCCGTGAACCAACAGGCCGAAGTAAGCGGCATCGGCGATCAGTCGGCAGAGATCCTTGAATTATTGAACCACAAACACATTGCCCTTGGCACCCGGCTCGAAGTAAAGAAAAAGTTTGCCTTTGATAATTCGCTCGAATTAAAAATAAAAAATCAGTCACCCGTAACCATTAGTGAACACGTAGCAAAAAACGTATTTGTGAAATATGAGGAATAGAATAAAAGGGGAAGCATCGTTAAGTGAGGTACATGGATCAGTTGATATAAGTACGAAAAGTATAGGCTGGCGGCGTATCCTTGCTTTTTTCGGTCCTGCCTACCTGGTGAGTGTAGGTTATATGGACCCCGGTAACTGGGCTACCGACCTGGCCGGTGGCAGCCATTTTGGCTATACGCTTATCTGGGTTTTATTGATGAGCAACCTGATGGCCCTGTTGCTGCAAACCCTCTCGGCCCGTCTGGGTATAGTTCGCGGGCGCGATCTGGCGCAGGCCAACCGCGAAACATATTCCCGCTCTGTAAACTTTATGTTATATGTGCTCGCAGAAATAGCTATTGCTGCCTGCGACCTGGCCGAAGTTTTGGGGATGGCCATTGGCATCAATCTGCTTACAGGGTTACCGCTTATCTGGGGGGTATCAATAACTGTTTTAGATACCTTTCTATTGTTGTTCCTGCAGCAGCTTGGCATACGTAAAATGGAAGCCTTTATTATTGGACTGGTCGCTATTGTGGGGCTCTCTTTCCTGATAGAAATTCTTATGGCCAAACCAAATTTTGGCGAAATGGCCACCGGCCTGGTTCCTACCCTGCCCAACGAACAGGCTTTATATATTGCCATCGGTATCATTGGCGCTACGGTAATGCCGCACAATTTGTATTTGCATTCTGCACTGGTGCAAACCCGTAAAATTGCCCGAACAAAAGAAGGTATTAAACAAGCCCTTAAATGGAGCTTTATTGATTCAGCCATTGCCCTTAATGTGGCATTCCTGGTGAATGCCGCCATATTGGTACTGGCAGCAACCACCTTTTTTAAAAAGGGCCTGGTTGAAGTGGCCGAGATCAAAGAGGCGCATCAGTTGCTGTCGGGTTTATTAGGATCAAAGGTAGCACCGGTATTATTTGCCGTTGCGTTGATCGCGGCCGGACAAAGCTCTACCATCACGGGCACCCTGGCGGGGCAGATCGTAATGGAAGGATACCTGCGCTTACGCATCAACCCCTGGATGCGCCGGCTGATCACCCGGTTGCTGGCCATTATTCCCGCCATTTTAGTAATTGCGATCTCCGGCGAAAAGGAAGTTGATGGCCTGCTGGTATTAAGCCAGGTTATCCTTAGCCTGCAATTGGGCTTTGCCATCATTCCCCTGATCCATTTTGTAAGCGATAAAAAAACAATGGGCGATTTTACAATTAAACCCATTGTGCAGGTGGCAGCCTGGTTAGTGACCGTAGTGCTGGTGTACCTCAACCTTCGCATGCTGTTTGATCAGGTCAGTTCGTTTTTTGCCACATCAACCAATATATTCTGGAAGGTGCTTATCATTGCAGGCGGCGCCACTTTCCTTGGCTTGCTGGTGTATATTATTTTCTATCCGTTCTTTAACAAAAGGGCAGCAGGATCCATTCAATTGCATAAGCAAATTGAAGGCTTGCAAAAACTCACCATTCCTTCTTATAAAAAGATTGCGGTAGCACTTGATTTTGGTGAGCATGATGATACCCTGCTGTCACACGCCATTGGGCAGGGCCAGGGCAATGCAGAATACCTGTTGATACATGTGGTGGAAAGCGCTTCGGCCCGTTTGCTGGGTCAGGAAAGCGATGATTTTGAAACCCGTAACGACGAAGCGCGGTTGCAATCGTATGTGCAACAACTGCACGATCAGGGCCTCATTGCAACCAGCCATCTTGGTTTCCGCGACCGGGCCGGGGAAATCGTTCGCATTATAAAAGAATCCAAAGCCGATATGCTGGTCATTGGCGCCCACCGCCACAGTGGTATCAAAGACTGGTTGTATGGAGAAACCATCAACTCGGTGCGGCACGAGTTGAAAATACCGATACTCGTAGTTAATTTATAGGCTTATAGCTTTTTTTGAAAGAGAAGGTGTTTCAACCGGCTGAATGTTTCGGGTTTAATATTGAGGTATGAAGCCAGGATCTTTTGCGGAACCCGTTGCAGCATATGCGGGTGGTTGTTCATGTAATCGATAAAGCGCTCTCTGGTACTCGTTTTTAACTGATCGAAATAGCGGGCGTCTTTTTTAATGAACATCTGCATTATGATAGAGCGGCCCAGTGCTTCGGCTTCCGGCACTTTATCAAGCGCCTCCTGCATGCGAAGGTAATGCATTGATACAAGCACGGTGGGTTCCAGGGCTTGAATAACCACATCTGACGGTACCCTATGATGAAAGGAAATTTCTGATTGAATAACGTGGCCTTCGGTGGCCAGCTGCAGGGTAACTTCACCCCTGATGGAAGATGGAACGTATTTACGAACGAGCCCTTTGATCACTACATTCAGGTAATCTTCCATGTCGCCCAGGTTTACGAGCTTCTTTTTTTTGTCGAACCGGCGGATCTCCAGATAAGGAATTAATTGTTCTACCCCTTCGCGGCTTATTGCTGAAAACCGCTGCAGATGGCCCAGTAACTGTTCATAACATTCCCTGGCAACAATATTTTTCTCCCCCATAAAAAAATATCATTTAAGATAAGGAGCATCTGAGTTCTTTTTGGCTCTCAACAGATGCTTAAGCCGGCTGAATGTTTCAGGCTTTATGTTCAGGTAAGATGCCAGGTATTTTTGCGGCACCCGCTGAAACAATTCCGGATTTTCAGTCATAAAACGCAAAAAGCGTTCTTTTGTGCTAAAACGGATGCGTTCCAGTTCCCATTTTTCTTTTTGCAAAAATAATTCAGTGATCACCAAACGGCTTAACCGTTCCAGTTTAGGGTAGCGGAGATATAACTGTTCTGCTCTGTCATGGTGCAGGGAATAAAAAGTGGTGGGCTCAATGGTCTCTATCACATATCCCGAAGGCATGCCTGAAAAATACGACACAGAAGAAGAGATGAGCTCCCCTTCCCTGGCAATTTGGGTTATTATCTCTTCTTTTCCTTTTAAAAAGAACTTTCGCGCCAACCCTTTTATAACGAAGTACAGGTACTTCTCCGTTTCGTTTACATCGGTTAGGCGAACTTTTTTGTCTACAGATCTTACCTCAATGGAATTGATAAGCGCTTCCAGTTCCTCGGCCGGAAGATCAATAAACTGGTCTATATACTTTTGTAATATAGCAACCATACTGCAAGTTATAATTTATCAACAATTATTAGTTGGTGTTTGACCGGGGACCTCATTAATTAAGTACAACTATGTACCGGGCTTAGGAAAAAACATCCTTCCTGTGCGCTGTTTGCCAGCTAAAAAGCCTTTTGCACATTTGGCCATTCTGCTGTAGGTTTGCACCCTTATTTGAAGGCAAAAACAAGCATTTATGGCACAAAAAATCAATGTACAGAATCCTGTTGTAGAACTGGATGGCGATGAAATGACACGCATTATCTGGAAGTTCATCAAGGATAAACTCATCCTCCCCTACATTAACGTCGATATCAAGTATTACGACCTGGGTATTGAATACCGCGACCAAACCAACGACCAGGTTACAGTTGATGCCGCCAATGCTATTAAACAGTATGGTGTAGGGATCAAATGTGCTACCATTACTCCCGATGAGGCTCGCGTAAAGGAATTCTCCCTGAAACAAATGTGGAAGAGCCCCAATGGTACCATTCGTAACATCCTCGATGGTACAGTTTTCCGTGAACCTATCGTTATCAACAATATCCCCCGTTTGGTTACCAACTGGACAGCCCCCATCATTGTTGGCCGTCACGCATTTGGCGATCAGTACCGGGCTACCGATACCGTAATCAAAGGAAAAGGCAAGCTCACCATGACCTTTACTCCTGAAGGCGGTGGCGAACCCCAAACCTTTGAAGTATTCAATTTCAAAGGCGATGGCGTGGCTATGACCATGTACAATACCGACGAAAGCGTGAAGGGTTTTGCCCGCAGCTGCTTCAACATGGCCCTCAGCAAAAAATGGCCTCTTTATTTGAGTACTAAGAACACAATTCTTAAAAAGTACGATGGCCGTTTCAAAGATATCTTCCAGGAGATCTTTGACAACGAATTTAAAAAAGCCTTCCAGGATGCCGGTATCGTATATGAGCACCGCCTCATCGATGACATGGTTGCCAGCGCCCTGAAATGGAACGGCAATTTTGTTTGGGCCTGTAAGAACTACGATGGCGACGTTCAAAGCGACACCGTTGCACAAGGCTTTGGTTCACTGGGCTTAATGACCTCTGTACTCATTACCCCCGACGGCAAAACCATGGAAGCTGAAGCAGCCCATGGCACCGTAACACGCCACTATCGCGACCACCAGGCCGGTAAACCTACGAGCACCAACCCTATCGCTTCCATCTTTGCATGGACAAGAGGTTTGGCCTTCCGCGGTAAACTGGACGGCAACCAAGCCCTTATAGACTTCTGCAACACATTAGAGTCTACCTGTATAGAAACAGTTGAAAGCGGTAAAATGACTAAAGATTTGGCCGTTTGTATCCACGGAAATAAAGTAGAACATGGAAAACACTTCCTGTATACTGAAGAATTCCTGGATGCTATTGATGCCAATCTGAAAAAGAAAATGGGTCTGTAAGCACCCTGCATCAGCAAAATAAACTGGTTATATATTATCAAAAAAGCGTCTACCGTTGGTAGGCGCTTTTTTATTGGCTGGAACCGGAGCTTCAGGCCCAATGTGGTTCAGTATATTTATTTAGGGCTAATTTACGGGCTAACCGCACTAAAGCAGGGTGAATAGTACTCCATCCTGCACTACCCCCTGCACCGGGGTTGCACCGGATACCAGGGCTGCAGTGCAACTCCGGTGCAACCCCAGTGCAACCCCTGGCGGGCATTTCACTAAGGTTTACCGTATCCGATATACTATCAAAGCTGGTTTACCATTGGTTTATGCAGCTAAAAAGGCTCCCTCCCGGCAAAGCCGGAAGAAAGCCTTTTGTGATGATAATACCCCTTAACTTACCTATTTGCCACCAACCCCTAAAGGGGGTTGGTTCTTATATTCGAGTTGGCTAACAAATATCAATGTTCGCTTATCACAGAAATCTTTCACCATTCACGATTGACCATTGACCATTGGTTACATTATCCGTGCCTGAGCAACCGCTAGCCATAAAATTCATGTTAAGGAAACCATAAACCCCACTTCAGCACCGGCCTTCATTCAATGATTTCTTCACCCTGAGACATAATTTCTACAAAAAAAGACCCCTCCCGGCTAACCGGATAGAGGCCTTTCAGAAATGATTGATTAAACCCTAAACCTGTACAGACTTTTGATGCAGAAACCACTACCCGGCTTAGCGTTTATCATCACATTTTATAAGGGCCGGTGATCTATTAAAATGACAGAATACGCAATAAATACGTTGCGCCTTCAGTTTAGTAAGGGTGTTAAAGATTAGATAATGTGAATACGAAAAAATAATTGCCGGGTGTAGCTTGTGATCATACGGCCACGACCATAGATAGTGCATATATAAAAAGTAGCCAGGATCACTGTCTTAAATATTACGACAAAATATATTTTGCCATAAGTTTGAAAAGCCCGAATGTTAATTTGTGAATTTGATTTTCACTTGTATTTTGCCGGAGGATTATCTGCCCCGTTGAATTACAACACATTGTCGAAACATTAACCAAATCGTTCACCCTGTTTTTTGAATAAAAAGTCTTCTTGCCAGGGGAACGCCTATGTACATGTGAAGGATTAAAAAAAGTACGGCCGGCGTTCCTACTTTCTTATAAAAGTAAAAGGTTCGAAGGGTATAGCCCCCATCGAACCTTTTCTTTTTATTTCATTTTCCCATTTCTATTTCTTCTTATCGGCCCGCTTCTTCAACTCGGCAATCGGGATCGTGATCATGCGGCCAATTGGGTCCTTGCCTCTGTACGTGATCACTCTAACATTTTGCACATCTACGGGTATTTTCACCGGCTGGCTGTATTTGGGATAAAAGCGGTCGGGGAATGAATTATCAAAACTGTAATAGATATCCAGTCCTTCCACCTCAGTGCTCAACTCCAGTTTCAGCTGATCGCCATCCCTGCTCACATTGATGATAGCATCGTACATGCTGGGCGCATACTTGATCTCGGCTACATTGAACCTTTCGAAATGCGCTTCTACCCGGCGTATAAAATCATTCCAGTTCTTTTTTTCTGCAGGCGACCAAACACACTCCGCTACCGCAAAAGCCCGGGGCCAGGTCATATATTGCACATGACGCATATTGTAGATCTGTTCTGTCCACAGGTTCGCCTGTCCGCCTTTTATATATTTAGGATCGGCGCCTTCGGGTACCGGTTCAAATTTGTACGAATCTTTTAACCGCACCGTTTTATACACAGGCGGCTCAATGGCCCCATCGCCCTGCATCAGATCGATGTAAACATTGTTGTTAGGGCTCATCACTACATCATGCTGCATTTTGGCAGCTTCGGCGCCGCCTTTTGAACCACGCCAGCTCATCACCGCAGCATTTGGAGCCAAACCGCCTTCCAGAATTTCATCCCACCCGATCAGTTTTTTACCTTTCGATTCAATGATCTTCTCTACTTTCTTTACAAAATAGCTTTGCACTTCGTGCAGGTCTTTCAGGTTCTCGCGTTGCATCAGTTGTTTGATGGCGTCGCTCTTCTCCCAAAAATTCTTCGCACATTCATCACCACCCATATGAATATATTCAAAGGGGAACAGCTGTGCTATTTCGGTGAACACTTTATCAAGCACTTCGTATACTTTATCATTGGCCGGGCACAGGGTGTTATCGACGAGCGCATAAAAACCGGTATCGGTCCATTGCATGAACTTTTCGCCTGAGGCTACGCGGTACGTACCGGGTGTGCACGACAACTCGGGGTAGGCAGCCACGGCAGCCATACTATGCCCCGGTACATCTACTTCGGGGAGAATGTTCACAAACCGGTCGGCCGCATATTTTATCAGTTCTTTTATATCGTCCTGGGTATAAAAACCACCGTAGGTACGCGGTTCATTTTCGGCAGGTGGCGTAAACGTGCCGAAGGTGCCGGTTTTATCGACCCGCCAGGCGCCCACTTCGGTAAGCTTTGGCAGCGATTTTATTTCAACGCGCCAGCCCTGGTCATCAGTGAGGTGTAAGTGCAGTAAATTGTATTTATACTTCACCATTTCGTCGATATACTCTTTTACCTGTTCTTTGGTAAAGAAGTGGCGCACCACATCAAACATCAAACCGCGCCAGGCAAAACGGGGATAATCGGTGATCTTTACGCCGGGAATGACCCAGGCTGTTTTTTTCGCCACCGAATGGCTTTCAATTTCTTTGGGCAGCAATTGTAATAAAGTTTGTACGCCATAAAACAAACCGGCCGCATCGTTGGCAGTCACCTGCACACTGGTGGGGGTTACATTTATTAAATACCCTTCTTTTCCCAGGGTTTGGTCGGCTGTTTTGTTCAGCTTAAAACCAATTGTATTGGCTTTAACGGCTGCAGGGGCAGCCGCCAGGGTAAAACCCGTAGCCAGGTGAACCTGGTCAGCAAAAAACCGCACTACGCGCTGCACATCGGCATTTTTGGCATCAGCCGTTACCTTCGTTTGGTTATTTAAACTGAACCGGGCGTTCGTTTTTTCGAGGGAAACCGGCTGCGGAATAATGGCAATATCAGTGGAGGTTTGAGCAAAAACTTTAGCAAGCATCCAGAAACTGGCAAATAACAAGCTGAGTGATTTCATATTAGGCGTTTATTGTTCGTGACTGGTTTAAAATTAAGGGAATTTCTGCGCCAACATTACGGAAAATTAATGCAAACGATTGATCCTCTTTATTGAATGATCATTAATTTGTAACTTCCCAAAAACAATCAAATACACATGAAGAAACTGCTGGTTCCAACTGATTTTTCTGATACATCGAAGAACGCGGCCGCTTTTGCCGCAAAACTGGCTGCAGACGTTCAAAATGCCAAGATCATATTGATCCATGTGTCTGATAAGATCACAGGCGGCTCAGATGGTTCGCCCCTTACCGAAGATGATGACGACCGCCGCGTTATTCTCACCCAGGCACTTGGCCAGTTGAAAGATGAATTGCTGGCTGTAGCGCAAGTACCTATTGAGTTTGTTATGGAAAAAGGTACTTCCCTGGTAGAGACCCTTACCCGCTATGTACGCCACCAGGCAATTGATATGG
Organism: Niastella vici; assembly: GCF_002077945.1. GTDB lineage: Bacteria > Bacteroidota > Bacteroidia > Chitinophagales > Chitinophagaceae > Niastella > Niastella vici. The sequence continues at coordinate 204,445 of NZ_LVYD01000046.1, read as the reverse complement.
TGATCATGGGCATTACCGGGGCCACCCGCCTCGAGCAGATCTTTATGGGAAGCAATACCCTCGAAATGGCCAAGGAGAGCGCCTGCCCCGTACTGATCGTTCCGCCCGATGCCAATTACCGCCAGATCAAAAATGTGGTGCTGGCGAGCGACTTTAAAGATGTTGACACCACTATACCCGTGGCTCCGCTGAAAGCCACGCTCGACCTCTTTAAACCCAGCCTGCATATAGTGAATGTCGACAGCGAGCACTATGTAGAATTAACCGATGAATACAAGGCAGAAAGAGCCAAACTGGAAGCTATGCTCAAGAATTATGCGCCCGAATTCTATTTCATCAGGCAGTATGATTTCTTTGACGCCATCAGCCAGTTTGTAGAAGACAGGAATATCGACCTCATCGTGATAGTGCCCAAAGACCGCTCATTCCTGAGTGGGTTGTTCAAGACCAGCCATACCAAAAAGCTCGCCTATCACAGCCATGTACCCATTGTAGCAATACATGAATAAGGCTCATAAATAATTCAGGAAAGGCGTAGCTGAAAAGTTGCGCCTTTTTTTGGCAGCAGAAACAGGAATGTATGCTTAGTTACAGTCACGAAGTGTTTTTCGAAGTAGCCACTCACCTGAGCTTTTCCAAAGCCGCTGACATTTTATATATCAGTCAGCCGGCTATTACCAAACATATACAGTCGCTCGAAAAACACTATAAGGTAAGCCTGTTCGAACGCAAAGGCAATTCGGTATCGCTTACCAGCGAAGGCAAAATATTACTTGAATATGTTGTTGAAGGCCGCGAGTTGCAGCGGCAGCTGGAGTTTGAGCTTACCAAACAAAAGAACCTGCAGCAGGCCCGTGGTTCGCTTACGCTGGGCACCAGCACCACCATTTCACTGTATGTGATACCGCCCGTTTTTTCCGCCTTTCATCAGCAATATCCCAATATAGACCTCACGCTCATCAACCGCAATTCAGAGAACATATTAAAGGCCCTGCTCGATCATGAGATCGACCTCGCCATTACCGAAGGGCGCAACACCATCACTTCTGTGAAATATCAGTTCTTTTTAACAGATGAAGTAATTCCTGTGTGCAGCGCCAAAAGTGATCTGGTGAAGAAGAAGAATATTACACCCGAAGACCTTAAAAGCATACCCGTAGCTTTACGCGAAAGAGGTTCGGGCACGCTGCTGGCCGTTACAGAAGCTTTACAAAAATGTAAAGTAAGCATTGCCGATCTGCAGCACAAGATCGTTTTGGGCGGAACCGAAGCCCTTAAGAATTTTCTGCTCGATGATGTATGCCTTGGCTTTTTACCCCTGCGCTCCGTTGCACGGCAATTAAAGAATGGCGAACTGGTTCGGTTATCCATTCCAGGTTTACAAATACACCGCGCTTTTTATTTTATGCAGCGACGCGGTTCCGAAACCGACCGCATCAACCAACTCTTCATTAAACTGGCCACCAGTCACTATAACAAAAAGTTATAGCGTATAAGCAAACGGTATCGTTTCCCTCGTAGCAGGTTGTTACTTTTACTTTGTCAATACAGTACAATGAAAACAGTACAACCACTTACTTCGTTATCCCAACTGGCCTGTTCGCAATGCGGAAAGGTATACAGTGCGTTTGAGCTGCAAACTTTTTCTCCCTGTTGCCGCCAGCCTTTGGTGGCTGAATATAACCTGGCTGAAGCACCCGGTAAAACGGTGCTGTACAACCGGCCGGCTACCATGTGGCGGTATAAGGAAGTATTGCCCATTTTTGAAGAAGAAAATATTGTGAGCCTCGGCGAAGGCATGACGCCCATACTTGAATTAAAACATTTACAGGCACAGTACGAACTGCCGAATTTGTTCTTGAAAGATGAATCAAAAAACCCAACCGGTTCATTCAAAGCAAGAGGATTAAGTGCGGCAGTTTCAAAAGCAAAAGAATTTGGCGTACATACCTGTATCATTCCTACGGCGGGTAATGCCGGCGGCGCGCTGGCAGCCTATTGCGCCAAAGCGGGGATGAAAGCAATTGTAGTAATGCCCCGGCATACGCCCCAGGTATTTAAAGATGAATGTGAATTGTATGGCGCTGAATTGATACTGGTTGACGGACTCATCAGCGATTGCGCTAAGAAAGTAGCGCAGTTGAAAGAGAGCATAGCCTGTTTCGACATCTCCACCATGAAAGAGCCTTACCGCCTTGAAGGGAAAAAGACAATGGGGTATGAAATAGCCGAACAATTTAACTGGACGCTGCCCGATGTGATCCTCTACCCTACCGGCGGTGGTACGGGCCTAATTGGTATGTGGAAGGCATTTAAAGAAATGCAACAGCTGGACTGGATCGGTGATAAACTTCCCCGGATGTATGCAATACAGGCAGAGAACTGTGAACCCGTGGTTCAAACCTGGAAAGGACTACAACCCAATGCAAAGAATTATGTTGGTAAACCTTCACTCGCTAACGGACTGGCTGTGCCCAATCCTTTTGCCGAAAACATGATACTGCAGGTATTGCGCGAATCCAAGGGATTACCCCTGGCCGTTACTGATGCCGGGATGGTAGCAGCCGTAAAAGAAATCGCCCGCGAAGAAGGACTGATCATAGCACCCGAAGGCGGCGCTTTATGGAAAGGGTTATTGCAGTTAGTGAACGATGGCGTGGTTCAACGTGCGGAGAAGATATTGTTGTTGAATACCGGTTCGGGGTATAAATATTTAGAGAACATTCTTTAGGACGACGGTTGACAATAAACTGGCAGCTGGTGACTGGGAGTTACTGGTTGCCAGTTTTATTTTAATAAAGTTGCCATTAAAAAGAAACCGGCCCCGCTTAAACGAGACCGGTTTACTTTTAATTACTTTCTTACTCACCTTTAGAGGGCCACTGCTTCTGGCTCCTGCTGGCTCAAACAGTGAAAGCTTCCCAGTCCCCAAATGATATCGGTTGAATCAATACCTATCACTTTTCTATCGGGGAAACTTTGCTGAATAATTTGTAGGGCCTTATCATCATTGGCGCAACGGTATGTAGGCACAATGACTGCCGCATTGGCAATATAGAAATTGGCGTAAGAGGCTGGTAAACGTTGCCCTTCATGCACCACTGCATCGGGCATGGGTAGCTCGATGATATTCAATTGCTGGCCGTTTAACAACCGCATTTGTTTCAGCTGACGCAGGTTATGTTGTAACAGTTCGTAATTCTCGTCCTTCCTGTTCTCTTCTATCACCGTAAGCACCGTATTGCCATTTACAAAACGAACGGTATCATCAATATGGCCGTCGGTATCATCGCCTATAATTCCTTCATCGACCCATAAGACCTGTTCTATGCCATAATAGTTATACAGGTATGCTTCAATCTGCGCCTGGTTCAGGTGGGGGTTACGGTTAGGATTTAGCAAACAGGCTGTCGAGGTCAGCAAGGTTCCCTGTCCGTTAAATTCTACCGAGCCGCCTTCCATCACAATGCCGGGATGGTAAACGGGAATATTAAAATGTTTGCCAATTAAAGTAGGTATAACATCATCGAGGTCGTAAGGCGGATATTTATCGCCCCAGGCATTGTACCCCCAGTCAACAATTATTTTTTTAATACCGGCTTTGGGATTTATCAAAAAGGCCGGACCATGGTCACGGCACCAGGCATCATTGGTAGGGTGAATAAAGAACTGGATGTTCCCCAGGTTGGCACCGGCCTGGCGCAGGCAGTTGATGGCAAATGCTTTCATGGCATCATCAACCACATTAATGCACACCTTTTCACCCAGCGCCACTTCTTTTATGAACTGACTGTAATTGGGATAAATACTTTCAATTTTACCGGGCCATGAGGCTTCCTTATGCGGCCAGCTCAGCCAGGTGGCTGTATGCGGCGCAAATTCGGCGGGAAAGAAATATCCTAGTTCCTTGGGTGTCGGTGAATCCGGGAGTTGAAATGACTTCATCTTGGCTCGTTGATTCCTGAGTTTTTCAGTTATTCAGTTTGTTAGTTATTGAGTTCAACTAATAGCTTATTCTTCGTCAATAAATCGTTTGGTGATCGGCTGATAGGAATCTATTCTGCGGTCGCGCATAAAAGGCCAGTGTGTGCGATAGCGATCAGTTAAATTGGTGTCCAATTCCATCACATGCACTTCTTCCCTATCGTGCGAAGCCTGGTATAAAATGGTGCCGAACGGATTGCTCACAAACGAACCGCCCCAGAATTTCATGGCGCCGTTCTGCTCCAGTCCAACCCGGTTTACCCCCACCACATGCACGCCATTGGCCACGGCATGCCCGCGTTGAATGGTTTGCCAGGCATTGTATTGCTCAATATTGGTTTCCGAATCCTGTGAGGTAGCCCAGCCAATTGCAGTTGGGTAGAACAGGATCTCAGCACCCATCAGCGCAGTAATGCGCGCTGCTTCGGGATACCATTGGTCCCAACAGATCAACACACCAATTGTAGCAAAACGGGTTTTGAATACTTTATAACCAAGATCACCAGGCGTAAAATAGAACTTCTCGTAATACGCCGGGTCATCAGGAATATGCATCTTACGGTATTTACCCAAATAGGTACCATCTGCATCGAGCACCGCAGTGGTGTTATGATAAATACCCTGCGTTCTTTTTTCGAACAGGGAAGCAATGATCACCACACCTGTTTCCGCTGCCACTTTACTAAGTGCTTCTGTTGAAGGACCGGGAATGGGCTCAGCCAGTTTGAAGTTCTCATAATCTTCCACATCGCAGAAATACAGCGAGGTGAACAACTCCTGCAAACAAACGATCTGGGCGCCTTTGGCAGCTGCCTCACGTACTTTGGCGATCGCTTTTTGCAGATTTACTTCTTTATCATTGGTGCAACTCATTTGCACCATACCTATTTTTACTTTTGTCATTTTCTTTTGTGCTGGGTTCTAAGTTTCCGCATTATAACAAGGAACTTTCCAAATTGTTAAGCTGCTACCTTATCAAGTTGTTAACTTTTCTGTTTAGGTCTCAACCTGCAATAACGCATCCAGATTCCTGATCCCGATCTTCTTCTCACAAATAAATCCTTCCGCATATTTTACGCCAATACGCTTTCCCATCATGCGGGCCCGGCCAATTACGCTATCGAGGAAATCGGGTGTTGAAATATAGGTTTGCGGCCCTTCATTACCATTATCAGTATTGAAGAATTGTGTAGTATACGCTTTAATGGCCTCCATGCGCTGTTCAAATACATCCGAAATATCTACGAGCAAATCGGGCTCATGGTACCAGTCCTGCAAATAATGCAACACATATTTCGGGCGCCAGCGTTGTTGCGGCCTACCATTCTCATCCTTGGTTTCTATTTTTGCCAAACCCGATAAAAAACAGGCGGTTGCAATAAGGTGTCCCGCACGCCCATGATCGGGGTGACGGTCTTCCAGGGCATTTGCCAGCACCACTTCAGGCTGATATTTTCTGATAGCCTGAATCAGCTGCAACTGGTGTTCTTCATCATTTTTGAAAAAACCATCCCGCATTTTCAGGTTGGCGCGTACATGCACTCCCATGATCTGGGCTGCTTTGGCTGCTTCGGCATACCGGGTTTCAATAGTTCCCCGGGTGCCCAGTTCGCCTTGCGTAAGGTCGAGGATACCTGCTTTCTTACCCTGTTTAATTTCATTGAGGATTGTGCCAGAACAGCTCAGTTCCACATCGTCAGGATGAACGCCAATGGCCAGTAAATCCAGTTTCATAATAAAAATTGAGCCGCAAAGGTATGAAAAACATCCCGAAGCAACTTCCTTCAACTACACGTACGGTTACAGTCTTAATCCCCACTGTATCAATGCATCAACTTCCGCAGGTGCATTATCTTTCCGTTCGCCGGAACGCTTTTTGCCAAGCCGTACAATGACCGTTTTTTTTGAAGGAATAACGATGACGTACTGGCCCAGAATGCCACGGGCATAAAAGATATCGGGGTGGCTGGGTGTGATCCACCATTGGTAGCCATAATATTTACAGGGCTTGCCTGTTTCATCGGGGATCATACAGGGTTTTATAGATTGCTTGTAGTAGTCAATGGGAATTACGTCATACCCCTTCCACCGGCCGCTGTCGAGCATCAGCTTGCCCAACCGGGCAAAATCCCGGGCGTTGGAGTTGAAGCAACAATAGGCTTTTTCGCTTCCGCCAATTTGGTCGGTACTCCATAAAGCCGCATGTTCGGCGCCCATTGTTTGCCACAATTTCTCCGAAGCATAGGCGCTGAGCGATTTGCCGGTGGCTTTTTCCACGATGAGCCCCAGCAGTTGGGTATCGCCCGATTTGTACACATGCAGCGTTCCGGGCGAATGAATAATGGAAACCCCGGTTGCCACCTTATATGCATTATGTCCATAATATAATTCTGTGGTAACCGAAAACGGATTGGCGTAGGACTCGTCCCAGTTGCTGCCACTGCTCATGGTAAGCAGGTCGATTATGCGCACTTTGGCCTTCTCGCCCGTCCTGAATTCGGGCAGGTAATTGCCTACCGGTTCCTCCAGCGACTGTATTTTTCCTTCTTTAACCGCCGCGCCAACAAGCAGGCCGGTAATACTTTTGGCCATCGAAAACGAGCCCGACAGGGAAGAATCGCTGTATCCATCCCAGTAGTACTCATACAGGATAGAATCATTTTTTATAGCCAGCACTGCAATGGTTTCCAGGTCTTCAAGCATTTTTTTGAGCTCAACCGGCAGTGGATTTTTGTTATAATCGATAGAAAGCGCCCAGGGTTGCGGTTCGCCCGTTACTACGGTATTATTGGAGAACTTTTGATAATCGTCGATATCGGCAAAATTATACCACACGGCTTCGAACAGGTAGGTTCGGCCCGAAATAAACGCATATGCCGAAAAGCTTACAATTATCACCACTATTATAGCTACAATGGCCCGAATAAACTTTTTCATAGCTGGGGTTGTTAATCCCGGATGGCGGGACAGGTTGAAGTTAACAAATTGAACCAACCTGCATTCACCATTTAATTGGTTATTAACTATTTTTTGAAGCCTGTGTATAAAAAAGGAATATGTAACACAATAAAAATTATTGTCATAGCCCCGGCACTGCAATAGTCCCTTTTTTTTGCTCTTTTCTCATTTTCGAGTAGCTTCGCAGGGCTTTATTAGAACCTGATATAGAAAGTCAGTAATAGAATACTGCCGGAAGGATCAGAAAAATCGTAAAATCTAAAAATCGTAAATCGAAATGGCATACGACGTAGTAGTTCTCGGAAGCGGCCCCGGCGGATATGTGGCAGCTATCCGGGCATCTCAACTGGGATTCAAAACCGCTATAATTGAAAAAGAAAGTTTGGGTGGTATTTGTTTGAACTGGGGCTGTATTCCCACCAAAGCCCTGCTGAAAAGCGCCCAGGTGTTCGAAGACATTAAGCACGCAAAAGATTATGGTATCGAAGCTACAGGTACCGCTGATTTTTCGGCAGTAATAAAACGCAGCCGCGGTGTGGCCGACAAAATGAGCAAAGGCGTTCAGTTCTTGATGAAGAAGAACAAGATCGATGTGATCATGGGCTATGGCAAACTGAAAGCCAAAGGCCAGATCGAAGTAAAAGGTACCGACGGCAAAACACAGATCGTTGAAGCAAAACATATTATTCTGGCTACCGGCGGACGCAGCCGCGAATTGCCCAGCCTGAAAATAGATGGTAAAAAGATCATTGGCTACCGCGAAGCCATGGTGTTGCCTCAGCAACCCAAAAGTATGATCGTGGTAGGTAGTGGTGCCATTGGCGTTGAGTTCGGTTATTTCTACAACGCACTCGGCACTAAAGTGACCATCGTTGAATTCATGGACCGCATCGTTCCGGTTGAAGATGAAGAAATTTCAAAAGAACTGTTGAAGAACTTCAAGAAAACCGGCATTGAGGTTATGACCAGCGCAGAAGTTACCAGCGTTGATACCAGCGGCAACGGCGTTAAAGCCAAAGTAAAAACCAAAGAAGGTGAAGTTACCCTCGAAGCTGATGTAGTATTGAGCGCTGTAGGGGTTGCTGCCAACGTTGAAGGCATCGGTCTCGAAGAGCTCGGTGTAAAAACAGAGAAAGGTAAAATAGCTGTAGACAAATATTACAAAACAAACGTACCAGGCGTTTACGCTATTGGCGATTGTGTTCCTGGTCAGGCATTGGCGCACGTAGCTTCGAAAGAAGGTATCATTTGCGTGGAAAGCATTGCTTACAGCGAAAAGAAATACAACCACCAGCCCGAAGCACTCGATTACGGCAACGTACCAGGCTGTACTTATTGCTACCCCGAGATCGCTTCAGTTGGTTTAACTGAAAAACAGGCTAAAGATGCCGGTTATGAAATTAAAGTAGGTAAATTCCCGTTAAGCGCGGCCGGTAAGGCTTCTGCTGCCGGACATAACGAAGGTTTCGTAAAAGTGATCTTCGATGCCAAATACGGCGAATGGCTTGGCACGCATATGATCGGTTACAACGTAACTGAAATGATCGCCGAAATTGTAGTTGCCCGCAAACTGGAGACTACTTACCACGAAGTACTGGATAGCATCCATCCTCACCCAACCATGAGTGAGAACATTAAAGAAGCTATCGAAGTAGCTTATGGTGAAGCAATTCACATCTAAAGAATTAGCATAGAAATAAAAAAGTCCCGACGTGTCGGGACTTTTTTTTATGGTGTAACGGCAAAGTATCATTCTTCTATACCATCCTCATAATGATAATGTTCCTGAGAGGCTGAAGAAAACCGTTGAATGAATTCCGGTTTTGTTTGTTCTTCCTTTTTAATTTTAAAGGTGCCATTCGCCAGGCTCCAGTCATAAACACCCTCATCAACCGGGTATTTTGTAAGAACGCCAGTAAGCTTATGCTTTGCGATCCAGGCATCAGCAATCTCTTTTTTACTGAATACTCCGCTGGGGAAATGGCTTTTCGCCCCATTAAAGACCCATATTTCCATCAATTCTCCTTTATTATTTTTCGCTTGTAATTTTTCATTTTAACTCCCACCCTGCGCCTGCTTGCTCCCAAATACCTTCTTCAACAGATCTGTCACCCGCGCCACGGGGTCTTTGCGGATCTTCTGCTCTTCCAGACTTACCTGGTAAAAAATACCATCGATGGCTTTACCGGTTACAAACGCCGACAGGTCGGGATTGATCTTGTTCGTAGCAAATTTATTATAGGTATTAAAAACATCTGACCAGTATTTAGTGGCATTCACCTTCGACAGCGAGCTTTCAATAACCGGTTTAAAGGCCGAGGTTAACGCCATTGTTGTTTTTGATTTCAGGTAATTGGTAGCGGCAAAATCGCCACCCTGTAAAATACCCAATGCATCCTGAATGGTCATGGTTTTGATGGCATCAACAAAAATGGGCGCAGCCGATTTGGCGGCATCCTCCGCAGCCCGGTTCACCGATAAAATGGCTTTATCAACCAAACTGCTCATACCCAGGTCACGTAAAGTTTTTTCCACCTTCTGTGCTTCGGGCGGCAACAATATTTTTATAGCGGCATTTTTAAAAAAACCATCGAGGGCAGAGAGCTGACTGGCCGAATTCTGGGCGCCCACTTCAAGCGCCTGCTTTAGTCCGGAGGCAATTTCAGCACTGGTCAACTGGCCATTGGCGCCGGTGGCGTAGGGTTCTATCGTTTTAAGGATCTGCTGCGTACTTTCGCAGCCGGTCAACAGTATTACACAGGATACTAATTGGATAATTTTTTTCATCATCAATTGTTTACTCGTTAAATTATGCAAGATTAAGGCCGTAAAATTAAAAAAATGCAAATATCTGTCTGGGAAAAAGAAAGCTTTTATGCGCCAAAAGATGTGATCATCGTGGGCAGTGGCCTCGTGGGCTTATGGTGCGCCTGGTATCTTAAAAAAAATGATCCAACGCTTTCTGTTGCCATTGTCGACAGAGGCATTATTCCCACCGGCGCCAGTACGCGCAATGCGGGGTTTGCCTGCTTTGGCAGCGTTACCGAACTGGTTGAAGATGCTACCCGCTTCGGGGAAGATAATATGTTGCAACTGGTTGAAATGCGCTATAAAGGATTGCAACGTATTCAAAAAGTGTTTAAAAGCGCTGCTATTGATTTTGATGGGTGCGGCGGCTATGAATTATTTACCGGTAATGATCGCTGGCAAAAGGAAGAACTGGACCATGAAACAGACCGGTTGAACAAACTATTACACGACATAACCGGTAAAAAGAAAACCTTTAAACAAGCCAATAAAAAGATCGGCAAATTAGGCCTGCATCATGTAACCCACTTAATTGAGAACAAGCTGGAAGGTTATTTGCATTCCGGCAAATTATGCCAGGCCCTGTTACAGGCAGTGCATTCGATGGGCGTTACCGTATTAAATGCCATTGAGATCAGTGGGTTCGAAAAAATAAATGATCACGTGGAATTATATACGAACCAGTTCATTCATTTGCGCACCAGCAAACTGCTGATATGCACCAATGCCTTTGCCCGGCAGTTGTTGCCTACGCTCGACATTGTGCCCGCACGTGGGCAGGTACTGGTAACCTCCCCTATTGAGCATTTACCACTCAAAGGCACGTTTCATTTTGATGCAGGGTATTATTATTTCCGCAACCTGGGCAACCGTGTGTTGCTGGGTGGTGCGCGTAATAAAGCTTTTGAAGAAGAAACTACTACCGAGCTTACGATCACCAACACCATTCAACAGGAGCTGGAACATTTTCTGAAAACCTATATTCTGCCCGGATATGAGTACCAGATCACCGATCGCTGGAGCGGCATCATGGGCATGGGTAATGAAAAACTCCCGATCGTGAAAGAAGTATCGCCCAATGTATTTTGTGCGGTAAGAATGAGTGGAATGGGGGTTGCGTTGGCGCCAATCATTGGGGAACAGGTAGCCATGCTGATGAAATAATTAAAACTTCGTCTTCGACGAAATGACCGTTGTCATAAAACCAAGCACAGCTATAAAAGCTAAGGAAACTCTTAAACTAGCCGCCTGCGCTATAAACCCGATCATTGGCGGCCCCGCCAGAAAACCAAGGTAACCAATAGTGGAAACTGCTGCCAGGGCAACACCCGGTGAGAACACGGTTGATTTTCCGGCCACCCCATATACCAGCGGCACTACTGATGACACCCCAATTCCAACCAGCATAAAACCCAATGTGGCAGTAACCAGGGTGGGAAATGTAATGGCGATCACCAGGCCGCTGGCAATTACCAAACCACTGCATTGCAACATGCGAAGTGTACCCAGGCGGGTTACCAGCCTGTCGCCGGCAAAACGCCCGCCCGCCATCGTGCTCATAAAAGCCGTATACCCCAACGGTATCAATCCCTTGGGCGCCAGCACCACTTTCTGAAAATATACCCCGCTCCAGTCGAACATGGCGCCTTCGCAAACCATACAGCACATGGCAATTAAACCCAGTTTTAATAAAGTAGCATCGGGTTTTGCAAACAAAGGCCTGTCGGTATCGGCATTAATATCCTGTCGCAGGGTATTGCGGTACACCAGGCATACAAACGTCAAGGCAGTACCGGTAATAATACAAAAGTGAGTGAATGGCAGTAAACGCAGGTTGATCATAAGGGTACCAATAGCAGCCCCGGTAAAACCAGCCAGGCTCCAGATGCCATGAAAGGAGGCCATGATGGAGCGGCCGTACAATACTTCCAAACTAACAGCTTGTGTATTAACAGCTATATTGTATAAATTACCCATGAGGCCATAGCAAAACAAAACAACTACCAACTGCCAGGTTTCCTGCACCAGCCCAATGCACGATAAAACAAGCGGATACAACACTGCCGATAGCAATACCATTTTTCGGCTGCCAAAATGATGCACCAGCCAGCCCGAAAATGGCAATGAGACCATGAGTCCCACCGGAAGCGCCAGTAAAACAGCCCCCAGTGCGCCATCGCTTAAATTGAGGTGCGCCTTTATATCAGGAATACGCGAAGCCCAACTGGCGAAACACAAACCGGCAATAAAAAACAATGACCCAATCGAAAACCGGGCCGCCCCCTTAGCAATCACCTGCTTCTCAATAGAAGTGTTCATGCCGCCAAAATTACTGGGAAGTAAGCGATTGCGTCGTAAAAACATTTTGAAACATATTATGAAGGATGCACAACCATTTCGCCGCAACAGCCGTAAATACTATGAAAATAGTTCGCGTACTAAAGAAAGAAGGACTGCCAATGAAATGTTTGAAGAAACAATAGATAAGATTTATAACCGTTAATGCAGTCTGATTAATATATTTCTTTAAATTTACAAAACAGGTTCCCGATACATTCGTTCAAAAAGGCTCAGTGATTTTCCAACCAGTAGTCATCATTCTCTCTGACTAGTAGCAATTAATCCCTTCCAAACCAGACTGGTGTTTTCATGTAACCCATGGAAATGGTGAGTTTATTGACGATTTAATTATTACTATTTATGCAAACCTCATCTGTTTCGCATAGTAATGCTACTATGCAGTCAGCTAATACCAGGCGTCCAGTGCCATTTGCGGCTATATTAAATGGCGTCATTGAAAATACGGAAGGCTACACCTGGATCATCGATAAAAATCTTCGTTACATAGTATGTAACATACATCTTCGAAATGTTATTCAACAGTACACAGGTAAAGAAGTGTTGCCGGGCAGCGAACTAATTGATTTTACCGCTTTGCTCGATGATACACAACAACTTCCCTGGCCGGCCATTTACGAAGCGGCCTTCAATGGTTCGGCATGCCGGTTTACCCATCAGTTGACTATTCAGCAGAAACCTGTTTTCTTCGAGATCGCGGTGAATCCCGTACGCGAAGGGAATAACATCATTGCGCTTTCCTGTTGGGCCCAGGATATTACCGAAAGAAAAAGTGCCGAAGAAGCATTGCGGCAAAGCGAATTGAAATTCAGATCGTTGATCGAGAACAGCACCGACATCATTACCATGGCGAATGCGGAGGGCAATATTTTTTATGGATCGCCCTCATCGAAAAAGATCCTTGGTTATGAAGAACCTGACTATATAGGCCGCCACGTGTGTTCGTTCATTCACCCCGATAGTTTACCGGCCGTGGGCGAACTGCTGCAGAACCTGATGCAACACCCTGATGAATTGTTTACGATCGATCTTAAAATATTCGATAAAGCCCATAACGAACGATGGGTGCAGGGCCTTGCATCGAACATGTTAGAAGTACCGGGCATGAATGCACTGGTGGGAAACTTCCGCGACATCACCGAACGGAAAAGAGCCGAAGAAAAAACAAGGGAGTCTGAATACTTATACAAAAATCTGTTTTATAAAAGTCCGCTCCCTATTTGCGTATGCGCTGCCGATGACTTACAGTTTGTTGAAGTGAACGAAGCCGCAGTTCAACTGTATGGCTATAGCCGCAAGGAGTTTATGCAAATGACGGCCTTTGAAATAATGTCATCCGAAGAAAAGCAGGAGCTGCTACAATCCTTTGCCAGTATAGCTCATATCAACCGCCAACCTGTATTGCGCAAGCATATTAAAAAGAATAAGGAAGCCATTTTTGTAGAAGTTCGTTCACATGCTATCAATTATAAAGGCAGCAATGCCTGGCTGGTAGTGGTCAATGACATCACAGAAAAGATCAACCTGCAAAATCAACTGGTCGAAGAAAAGATCAAGCAGCAGCAGGAGATCGCCAAAGCTGTGATTGATGCACAGGAAAAAGAACGCGAAACCCTGGGCCGCGAGTTGCACGATAACATCACCCAGGTGCTCACCACTGCCCGGTTATACCTGAACGTGGCCAAAGATTCACCGGCAATGACTGAAAGTATGATCAAAAAAAGTGGTGAAACCATCAGCAGCGCCGTAGAAGAGATCAGGCGTTTGTCAAAAGCAATGACCGAAATGTTCCATAAGGAAGTGGGGCTGGAATTATCATTGAACGACCTTATTGAAAACATCAGGCTGGTGCAGCAATTCACCATTTCCCTGCACTTTTCGGTGCCCGATGAACAACAGCTTGATGATAAACTGAAAATGACTATATTCAGGATCGTACAGGAACAATTGAACAATACCATAAAATATGCAGCAGCATCGGAAGTTCAGATCGCTATCATTCAAAAAGGCCGCTTGCTGCAGGTAACCATTGCTGACGATGGCAAAGGTTTTGATACCACCCTGAAACGAAAAGGGATCGGTATTACCAATATTATCAGCAGAACAGAATTGTTCAATGGCCGTGTTAAAATAGAATCATCTCCCGGTCGCGGCTGCCGCATGCAGGTGCGCTTTACTATTTGAGGATCAGCGAAGCATGCGCTCCCACTTGTGAGCGGAACCGAAGGATAAATATTTGTGTTTGTGTTTTACACTGCAAAACGAGGCTGATGCCTTACTTTTGCGGTGTTTTTTATTAAATGCACGGGGAATTTTATGGATAAGGCTTTTTTATTCGATCTGAACGGAACCATGATCGACGATATGCAATTTCATTTAAAGGCATGGTATCATATTTTAAACGATGATCTGGACGCTAATTTAAGCTGGGACGAAACCAAACACCACATGTATGGCAAGAACCAGGAGTTATTGATCCGCGTGTTTGGCAAAGACCGGTTCACCCAGGAAGAAATGGACCAGCTTTCGATAGAAAAAGAAAAACGCTATCAACAGGAGTACAAACCGCACCTGCAACTGATACCTGGCCTACACCAGTTCCTGGAGAAAGCACATGCCCTGAACATTCCCATGGCCATAGGCTCTGCCGCCATTATGTTCAACATTGATTTTGTGCTCGACAACCTGAATATCAGGCATTATTTCAAGGCCATTGTGAGCGCCGATGATGTACAAACCAGCAAACCACATCCCGAAACTTATCTTAAGGCAGCCAAACTGGTAGGTATTGACCCCGCCAATTGCCTGGTGTTTGAAGATGCACCCAAAGGGGTAGAAGCGGCACTGAATGCAGGCATGCCTTCGGTAGTGCTTACCACCATGCATGAAAAAGAGGAATTTGCCTCCTACAATAATATAATTCAATACATAACAGATTACACCCAATTGTCACCAGCCGGGTTGCTGAAATCGATGGCCGTGTAGTGAATAAACTTTTCTTCAGGATAATTTAAGTATTAACATGTATTAAACATTTGAAAGAAGGCAGTGCTTCTTTATAAGCGGTGTTAAATGTATCTTTGACATTAAATTTATCCAGTCTGTATCAGCCTTTGGCTTACACTATACAACAACTTATTTAATGCTTTTTATGCTTTGAGGGCATAAATAAAAACGGAGAGGGGGTTCCCCCTCTTTCCTATTTATATCAATAAATTGTTACGAAGATCATAACCGGTACCAGGTCGAAAAAGTTGGAGAAGTTGGTTATTATGGACCATCCGGAAGTATCTTTGAAACTTCCATTCAAAACTCAGGCAGATCTGCCTGAAAGTTGCCTGGTTCCAATTCTGCGAATAATTTCCATACAGGCGCGGCCATTATGATAGGGGCATTTCCATAAGCCGGCTTTATCCTGACCGGGCATAACAACATGATCTTCGGTAATGCCCCAAAACCATTCTCCATTCTTATTATCGCGGATGTATTGTTTAATGAATGCCCAGTTATTGAAAGCATATTGCAGAAATTCATGACGGTCACTCAGTTGCCAGGCATTATAGAACCCTACCAGCGCTTCGGCCTGTGGCCACCAATGTTTTTCCTTTATCAACCGGTTATGTGCGGCTTCATATTCATACCATAAACCGCCATCTGTATCCAGTCCAATGACCACGGCTTCAGCCATTTTAACTGCCAGCTCCTTCATTCTGCCGATCCATACTTCATCGCCAATTACTTCAGCTGCTTCGAGCAGCAGCCAGCTGGCTTCTATATCGTGACCATAAGAAATGGTGTCGCCCTTTACCTGCCAGTTCTCCTCAAAGAATAAGTGCAGGTGACCGGTAGTTTGATCAATGATGTGCTTATCAAAATGCTGAAGCAACCCGGCAATATGTTGCTTTAACTGCGCATCGGGCCACAGGCGGTATAAACAGGTATAGGCTTCCAGAATATGCAGATGCGTATTCATGGTCTTCTTTTCATTCGCATCTTTATTGCTCAATCGCAAGTCGTCGAGCGGTTGCCAGTCGCGCGCAAAGGCTTCGAAGTAACCGCCCTGTATGGGATCATAACTTTTTTCCTGTATCACCCTGTACAATTCAATGGCGAGCTGTTTTGCCGGCTCGCTGTGCAGGGCTATATAATATTCGCTGCAGGCATACAATACAAATGCCAGCGCATAGATCTGCTTTTTGGAATCATGTATTTCGCCTTTGCTGGTCACGCTCCAGTAAACCCCGCCATATTCCTTATCTACAAAATGATCGCGAATGTAGGCAAAGGCGCGGTTGGCCATGGCTGCATACCGCCAGTCATTGGTTAAATTAGCGGCAGCAGAAAAAGTCCAAAGGATGCGGGCATTCAGCACAGCTCCCTTGGGCGCATCGGCATAACAAATATTGTCATTATCGATGCGCCCGCAAAAACCGCCCTGCTGTTCATCTTTGGTATGCTGTATCCAGTATTCCAGTATGGCAGCAAGCTCCTGTTGTAATTCATTCTTGAAAAGGGAAAGGTCCATGCTACAAATATCCTACTGTTGCACCATTTTATTATTATCGATCATTTTATACAGGGTTTGAACCGAAGTAGCAGAGGTATATCCATCGGCCGGGGTATGCATTACATAATCAACCAGCCGGTCGAGGGTCGATTCGGCCACATGCATGCGCGTATCGGAGGAGGCGTAATAGATGAGCACACGGCCATCGTTATCAACGATCCAGCCATTGCCAAACACTACATTCGATACATCCCCTACCCTTTCTTCGCCTTCGGGGGCTATAAAATAACCTGCCGGTTTATAGATCATTTTGGTGAGGTCGTTCAAATCGGTCATAAACATATACAACACATAACGCAACCCTGCAGCGGTATTACGCACACCGTGCGCCAGGTGCAGCCAGCCTTCACTTGTTTTAACCGGTTGCGGGCCCAGTCCGTTCTTTAATTCTGAAATGGTATGGTATACTCTTTTATCGAGCACCACTTCTTTATGAATGACTGCATTTTCAATGGAACGGCTTAATCCAAACCCGATACCGCCGCCGGTTCCAGCCTCAATAAAGCCATCTTGCGGACGGGTATAAAAAGCGTATTGTCCGTCAACAAATTCGGGATGCAGCACTACATTGCGTTGCTGGGGCGATGGGGTTTTCAGATCGGCCAGGCGTTCCCATTTTTTAAGATCTTTTGTACGGGCAATACCACATTGGGCAATAGCCGAAGACTGATCGCCGGGCGCAGCATTGGGATCGCGGCGTTCGGTGCAGAACAAGCCGTAGATCCAGCCGTCTTCATGCTGTACCACGCGCATATCGTAAATATTGGTGTCGGCCACTTCTGTTTCGGGCATCAGCACCGGGTAATCCCAGAAGCGGAAACCATCAATTCCATTGTCGCTTTCGGCAACGGCAAAAAATGATTTGCGGTCGCTGCCTTCAACCCGCGCTATCAAATAATATTTTCCATTCAGTTTAATAGCTCCGGCATTGAGCACGGAGTTAATGCCGATGCGCTCCATTAAATAGGGATTGGTAGCTGCATTGAGATCATAACGCCAGAAAAGGGGCGTATGCCGGGCCGTAAGCACCGGGTTTTTGTACCGGCAATAAATGCCGTTCTCTTCTTCCACTTTTTCATTGGTGCGGTTAATTAATTTCTCGTACGATTTTTTCAGCATTTCCAGCCGCGTCAAAAAATTCTTATCCATTTCATTTCATTTTTAAAGTCTGATTAGTTTTCCAGTTTTTCCCACCAGGTCTTTTTAAGCACCAGGGCTATAACAACCAGTATGGCAACGGTGATCAGCAATGGCAGCTTCAGCCATAACACCACATACATGGGCAAAATGGTTAAACAACACTGCCCTATAATTCCCAATACCACATTGAACATATCTGTTTTGAATCGGGTATTGGGTTCAAAGGCAGGGTCTTCAGCCATTACTTTTACCTGTATGGGGTTCCAGAAGCCCCACGGCTTTACGGTTTTGTAAAATTGTTTCAATACGCTTTCTTCGGTAGGCGGGGTACTAAAGGTTCCAATAAAACAACCGGCCAGCGAAATAAGGAATAACAGCGGCCAGCTATATAAAGGCAGGGTGTTCTTAAAAATATAGGGGAATACCAGCGCAGCGGCAATACCACTGGCCATGCCCCAGAAAAATCCACTGGCATTAAAACGCCACCAATACCATTTCAACATATTGGCGGCAATGTATCCGCCATATAAGGCGCCTACTATCCATTGCAATACGCTGTTCACATCCTTTGCAAAAAAACCAAGCGTTACGCCAATTGCGACAACAACGATACCCACCAGGTAATTCGCCCGCATCACTTTTTTGGTGCCTGCCTGCGGATTGACATACTTCAGATAGATATCGTTAACTATGTATGCCTGCGCCGCATTCAATGTACCGGAGAAGGTGCCCATAAATGCACCCAGTAATCCTGTAAGCACCAGCCCCAGAATGCCGACCGGTAAAAAATTATTGATGGCGCCGGGTAGTATCTTTTCAAAATCGGTTCCACCCGCCGAATGCAGATCGAGCTGATTATAATACAACAATGCCAGCACGGTAAGGCCAATGATCATGGAATAACGGATGGGTAATAAGATGATGGATACAAACCCCGACATCTTACTGGCTTCTTTCGGTGAACGGGTACTCAATACTTTTTGCATGTCGTAGTTGGGCGCAGGGCCGGCCAAACTGGCAAATATGCCTTTGAACAGCATCATCATAAAGAAGAACCCAAACAACCCAAACCCGTCTTCCGCTATTTTTTTATTGGCATCGGGCACATGCCTGCGCCAGTCTAAATTGAGATGCCAGTTGAAAAACGGATTACTCCATCCTTCGGGTACCGACAGTACGGCACCGGTGCTGTGCAACCGCACCATGGCTATCACAGCTATGGAAATACAGGCAATGGTCATGATCACATACTTGATCACATCGCCCAGTACAATGCTGTGCATGCCCCCCAATATGGAATAGAACATCGCAAAAAGGGTGAACACGATCCCGTACAGGTGCGGCACATATTCAGGCGATACGGCAAACGGCACATAATCCTTCACCATATGCCAGGGAACAAAAATTTCAATGAACTTGCCGAGGCCAACAAAGCCATAAGCTAAAAAACCAAAACAGCTCAGCAGGGCAAAGGCCACTACCACATTGTGCGAGCTTTTTACCCAGGTACCGTTTGATCCGAAACGGGTCACCAGCCATTCGGCGCCGGTACTGGCATTTGACCGGCGTACCCATTTCGAAATGAACATCATCATAAATACCTGGTTAAATACAGGCCATAACCAGGGTATCCAGATGGATTTCATACCATATACAAAACAGAGGGCTACCATCCACATGGTTCCGCTGATATCGAACATATCACTGGCATCGCTTAACCCGAGCATATACCAGGGCAGCGATTTACCACCCAGCAGGTAGCTTTCTTTATTCTTGCGGGCTCTTTTTCGTAACCCCCACCCTATTACTACCATGGTAACCAGGTACAGGAAAACAATGGATGCGTCTAATAATGTGATCTTCATTCTGCTAATTTCGTGAATCGGTTTCCTACTTCCTAGTGCTTACCGTTTACTTCATTCATACAATTTCTCATTTGCTACATCCTTTTCAAAAAGTGTATTATCCAACTGATAGAACTTTACAAAATCCGCTTCTGACCCATGGCCTTTATAGGGTGCGTAATAGTGCATTCTTTTCATCCACTGGTTATAACCGTGGTTGCGCCATACAAGTACGTACGAGATCTTATGCTGTCCTATTGCTTTTGCCAGGGTCTCCGTCCACCAGCTGGCAAAAGGAATTTGCTCGTATCCGGTTTCGGCAATGGCCATCAATTTGTTTTTATCAGTGGCTATTGCAGTCAGCATGTCGAGCTGCATACTGGTGTTCTTTACAAACCAGTCGCTTTTTACCGGGTCGTCATACTGGTACGAATCAAAGCTGATCATATCAACCATATCGTCGCCGGGATAGCGTTCGAGGAATTCTCCTTTTGTTTTAAAATCGCTTGCCGTATTATAGACGTACAATAAATTATGCACTTTCTTTTCGTTCTGCAGATAATACTGGGTGAACCGCCAAAGTACTTTAAACTGTTCGGCACTGCAGGCATTACGGCCCCACCAGAACCAGTTGCCCGTTAATTCGTGAAAGGGCCTGAACAATACGGGAATGGCCTCACCCTGGCTGTTCTTTAACGACAGAAAGAATTTCGCCAGCTCATCGAGCCAGGCCTTGTACATCAAATGGTTTTCGCCTCCTGGTAAAATGGAAGCTACCGACCCATGTGTAGTATCCCAGGCCCCTTTGGCCGCGCCAAACGGACTGCGGGCATGCCAGCTGATGGTGATCACGCCGCCGCGTTCATATCCTTCCCTGATGAACTGCCGCATTTTCTTAAAGGGCACGCCATCAATATTCTTGTCTTCGTTGGCTTCCAGTCCGCCTAACTCCCAGCCATACACGGCGGGGTAATTGCCGGCCACTTCTTTTACATCGCTTCTGCCATTCTCATAGCGCCAGTTTACGCCGTAGGCCAGATCGTCCTGGTGACCGAACATATACCCTTTGCCGGCCAGTTTCTTTAAATTGTTACACAGGTGAACTGTTTCAGCAGTGGCCAATTTATCGGCCGGCACCTGGTTGGCTGCGGGCTGCGCCGGGGAGCAGTTAGCCCCCAACAACGCAGCCAGCAGTAAAGAAGCATATCTGGTTTTTATATTCATTTACTGTTATAACCGTTTAAGCATTACTTAACCAACAAAATATCATCGAAATACAGGGTCTTGGGCGATTCATTGATCTGCATTACAAAAGTGTTCAATGCGGATACGCCATTGTTCTTGAATATGCCCAGATCAATTTTATAATAGGTCCATACGTTCGCTGGAATTGTAAGAGTTTGGTCGTTTGTCCAGTTGAAATTGAATTTCATTTTCTTGTCAACATCTGCGCCCTTGATATAGAAAGTAACATATTTATAAGGTGTGAGGTCAATGGCAGTACCCCAATGCAATTGCATACCACCCCAATCGCCATTATAGGCAGCCTGTAAAGAGGAAGTGCCGGCAATAATGTTACTGGAAGAAGTTGAATTGGTGAGGCTCCACGACCAGTCGTCCATACCTGTGGGGAATGCATCAGTAAAAATGCCATAGGCATTGGTTATATAGGTAAATACCTGCGTAGTGGTCATGGTGCCCGAACTGTTTGTAATGACCAGTTTACAGGTATTCGCAGTTGTTGAAGGCATTTTCAGCACCAGCTTCTTTTTCTCTTTTGATACAATGGTGGCTACATCGGTTGTACCATCGAGCATCACTTTGCTTACGCTTTCCAGGTTAATACCAGTGAGCGTAATGGTTGATCCCGCCTGAAAATCGAGCGGAAATGCATTGGTGATATTGGCAACGGCAATTACATTAAAGGGAACCAGCCATTGTTTTCCTTTGCTGTTCTTGAAAATAATATTCTGCTGTCCGCCGCTGGCCGTATCGGGTACGCGGAAGATGACTGCGTTTTCTGTATTTAGTGTGGGGTTAAACAAACAACGCACACTGTCAGTTTCAAACACAATGGAGGTAACGCCGGCCAGGTCGCTACCTGTAAGGGTTAATACATCGCCGCCTGACCCCTTTTCGGGACTGAGCTTGTTGGCGGAGGGATTATCCATTCCGGTATCTTTTTTACAGGCGCTGAATACCAGTACACCGGCAAAAAGAACAATCGCTAATTTATAGGTTGTATTTTTAAAATAGTTCATTGTTATCGCTTTTAAGATTTCACGGCTTGGGTTACCTGTATTTTTAATAGTATGCAACAGCCGGTTCCAGCAGTTTGGGGTCCGATACGGTCTCTGACTGCGGAATGGGCAGGAAGAGCTGGCTTTCTGAATTGAGATTGGCAGCCGCATGGTTAACAGTGCCATCGCCATTCAATGTGCCTCGTTCCTGTGCATTGATAACTGATTTTGCATAGGCAAATCCCTGGCGCTGGATATCGAACCAGGAGTCGCCTTCAAAAGCAAACTCAACCCGGCGTTCATGCAGAATGATGGCTTTGGTTAACGAAGTAACCGGCACATCACTAAAATTATGATTGCGGTTATGCACTTTATTGAACGCCGTGAGCGCCGATGCATCGGCCGTTGAAGCACTATTGCCCAGTACCGCTTCGGCATAGATCAACAACACATCTGCATAGCGCAGGATGTAGGTACAAATATCACTTGATCCGTTGCTGCTGAGCGCTTCGCCATTGGAGCCGGTTCCAACCACATACTTTAATGAATTTGACCGGGTACCATTACGGAAATGCGTGGCATCTTCATACGCAGTACCGGTGGTATCGTATACAAAACCACTGGGAAAATTGATGTTCGTCCAGTCGGTTCTTTTAAACCCATGTTCCATAACCGACCATTGGCGGCGTTGGTCATTGGCATCATAGGCCTTTAACATATCCAGTGTGGGGTATACAGAGGAATAGCCTGTTCCCACCACCGGTTTTAATAAGGTAGAAGGCGCTGCATACACCTGTATGGGATTGGCATAACTGTAACCGCCTGCTGCGATCCATTGCAGGGCAAACAGGGATTCTACGTTGTTGTTGGCTTTTGAACTGGTGAACATTTGCGCATAATCGGGATACAGATCGTAATTACCGGAACTTATAACACGTTGCGCATATATTTTGGCGCTGTCATAATCCTTGCGATAGAGGTATAATTTCGCCATCATACCTGCTGCCGAGTATTTGCATACGCGGCCTTTTTCAGCAGGCACAGCCGGTAAATTCTGTTCGGCAAACCTGAAATCTTCGAGGGCAAATTGCAGTACATCTTTCTGAAAGTAACGCGGCACACTATAATTGCCTGAACCGGCCAGCGCCACCGGATCGGTCACAATGGGCACATCGCCGAACGTGCGGGCAATGGTAAAATAGGCGGCCCCCCGCATAAAACGCGCTTCAGCAATACCCTGGTTTAAATAATTTGTTTCTGTAGCTTTCCCTTTCTTTTGCTCGAATGTATTAATGAGCACAGTGGCGGTACCGGCTACTTTGTACAACGATTGCCAGCAGCTCGACACCAGCGGGTCGGTGCTTAATACGGTGAACAGGTTATAACTGCCGCTGCCATAGTTGGGCCCGGTTTCGGTAAGCATGTTACCGGCCAGCGTTTCGCCAATGGCATGAAACGCTTTATCCTGGTAATCGTACCAAACGGAATTGTACAAATAACCGGTAGCTTTTAATACCTGATCGGCTGTATTGTAATAGGTATCGAGTGTGGGATTATTTTCAGACGGATGATCGAGAAAGCTTTTATTGCAGGAAGCCAACGTTGCCACCCCGATGATCCCATACGCTATATATTTATTAATTGTTTTCATTACTCTTTTTTTTTGCATTAAAATTCAATATTGGCGCCTACTGTAATGGTGCGTGGATTGGGATAGTGCCCGTTGTCGACATTCTGCGACAACACGTTCTTGTTAAATGATCCAATTTCCGGATCGTAGCCTGAATAATTCGTGAACGTTTTTATATTCTGTGCCGACAAATACAGGCGGGCATTCGACATTTTGGCCTTGTTGATCCATTTAGCCGGGAAATTGTAACCAATTGAAATGTTCTGAATGCGCAGGTAAGAACCATCTTCTATATACCGGTCTGAATTACGGGTATTGTTATTATTCCACTGGTTATAGCGGGGAATGGAAGCTCCGGTATTTGATGACGTATAGCGCTCCATTACTTTGGTGCTTTGATTTAAATACACACTCGATAACGACTCGGTATACTTGCGCGTCCAGTTAAAGATCTTGCTGCCCTGAACGCCCTGCAAAAAGAAGGAGAAATCGAATCCTTTATAGGTGAAAGAGTTGGTAATACCATACGTGAATTTGGGGTTGGGATCGCCGATGAAGGTCACATCTTCACTGCCGATCTTACCATCTGGTTTACCATCGGGACCACTCAGGTCTTTATAACGGATATCACCCAGGTAAATACCTTGCGGGCCAACAGCCAGGCCCCAGTTGGTTCCATTGTTCAACTCACTCATATTACGGAAAAGGCCATCCGTTACATACCCATAAAAAGTACCTACTGCACGGCCGGCCTGTGTAATATTCACTACAGAAGCGCTACCCGTAAAATCCTGTTCAGCGCCGCGTAATAAGGCCCCGGGCGCATTCAGCTTCACCAGCTCGTTACGGTAACGGCTGAAGATGATGTTGGTTTTCCAGGTAAAGTCGCTGCGTTGAATATTATAAGTTGTGAGGTTGATATCAATACCGGTATTGGTCATTTCACCGGCATTGGTTACGGGCGGTTCAATTTCTTTATAGGCTGCATTGGGTGGGTTGGGGTCTAAACCTACAAACACGGGCAGTGTTGTAGACAGGATCATATTGGTAGTGGTCTTTTTATAAAGATCAACTGATAATTCAATGCGTTTTTTGATGAATGAAAGGTCAACACCTGCGTTATATGTTTTCACCGCTTCCCAGCTCAGGTTCGGGTTGCCCACATTAGCGGGCACACCGCCAGCGCCAAAGGGCGCTACACTAAATAACCTGATGTTGGTTGAATAGGCGTTTTGTACAGGCGAGTTCTGATTACCTGCCGAACCGGCGCCCACGCGGAATTTCAGGTAGTCAACGATCTTCCAGTTCTGGGCAAATTTTTCGTTGGTAACCGTCCAACCGGCAGAAACAGCCGAGAAGTTACCCCACCGGCTATTGGGACCAAAACTCGAAGAGCCATCTCTTCTTATTGAACCGCTGAGTGAGTACCGGTTATCGTATGTATAGGTAGCACGGGCAAAGTAAGATTCCATGCTCCAGTCGCCCTTTTGACCACCGGTTTGCGATACATCAACCGTACCCGCATTGGACGACTGCAGGTTCAGGGTAAGATTGGTCACAGAAACAAACTTATTATCCCAATGTGATGCCTGGGCTTCATGACCTACCACGGCGTTTATGGCATGTTTGCCGAACGATTGGTTATAGGTGAGGTAATTCCTGAGCGCCCAGTAAAAGCTGGTATTCCTGTCTTCGCGCAGGCGGCTTGGCGCCAGCACTACCTGGTTCGTTGCTTCGTTTACGTAATAGGGTTGAAAAGCAGAATTTTCCGTCAACTGAAAATCATAGTTCACTTCATTTCTTAAACTGAGGTACTTCGTGAACTGAACATCGGTATATATATTACCAAAGGCTTTTGATTGTATAGCTTTTACATTGCGTAACAGAGCTGTAGCAATGGGGTTTGAATTGCTATTGCCAAAAGTGGTGCTCCCCAGACTGGTGGTAGTGATGTATTGTCCGTTAGGCCCTTTTACCGGGGTGGCCGGACTATTATACAACACGATGGCGGTAGGCGTTTCTACCCCATCGGCCAGGGTTACCCGTTGGTTGCTTCTGGAGAGGTTGGTGCTGATACCGGCCTTTAGCCAGCTTTTCACCTGCTGATCGAGGCTGAAACGGCCGGCATACCGGTTGAACTTGGAACCAAGGAGAATACCGGTTTGGTCAAAATAGTTCAGGGAAAAATAATAAACTGTTTTTCCCTGTCCGCCCGAAAATGCCAGCTGGTGGTTGTCGATCTTTCCGGTTTGGTAAATTTCGTTCTGCCAGTCGGTACCCTTACCCAAAACGGAGGGGTCTTTCAATTCACCGATCGTATCCAAACCTCCACCGGCGGCTCTTACTTCGGGCACTATGGAGTTATAATATTCTGCATACTGGCGTAGGTTCATGACCGGCAGTTTTTTAGTTATGTTTTGCCAGCCATGGTATACATCGTAGGAAAACTTGCCTTCGCCGCTGCGGCCGCGTTTGGTGGTGATGAGCACCACGCCATTGGCGCCCAGCGAACCATAAATGGCCTGAGCCGAGGCATCCTTCAGGATGTCGATACTGGCAATGTCGGCCGGGTTCAATGTGGCCATTACGCTTTGCTGGGTTTGACCGGCTTTACCGCCCAACTGGTCCTGCGAGGTACTGGTTGTATTGGTAAGAATGGGTACTCCATCTATTACATATAAGGGTTCGTTGCCATTCACACTGGTAATACCGCGCACGCGGATGGAAACCCCGCCACCCGGCTGGCCACTGTTATTGGTGATGCTTACGCCGGCTACTTTTCCCTGTAAAGCCTGGTCAATACCGGCCACCGGCAGGTCTTTCAGGTCTTTTGCCTTTATAGAGGAAACGGCCGATGATACATCGCTGCGGCGGGCGGTACCATACCCGATCACCACTACTTCATTGAGTTTGCTATCGGTTACGTTCAGGGTAACCAGCACCGATTGTTTTCCTTCAATGGAAACGGTTACAGGTTTCATGCCCACATAGGATACTTCCAGCGTGGTAGCCCCATCGGGAACTGCCAGTTTGAAAGAACCGTTGGCATCGGAAGTGGCCGAAGCTTTTCCGCCTTTTACTTTGATAGTAGCCTTTTCAAGGGGGATCCCATTTTGGTCAGAGATAATGCCCGAGATGGTTTTGGTTTGGGCTAATGCAGGAACCGTTAGCGCCAGTACCCATAGAAAGACCATGAGTACCCGGCAGAGTACTTTTTTTCTCATACAGCAATACAATTTACACCAAATGTATGCCTCAATTATGATTGCTATATAATACTATATTGACATTTATTTATATTATTTCCCATTCTATATACTCAAAAAACTAATAAACCTTCGCTAAATCGTTGATAGTACTGCATTTCATAGGTTAAAGTAATAAAAACCAGTTATGGTACTAATTATACCAACAATTGTATAAATTTGATCAGCATAACGACACAATTGCCACCAAATGAAAAGCACTTTATTACGGGAAATCACCCCACTCACTCAAAGCGACTGTTTTACCCTGTTCTCGCGCGTAAAATCGGAATTCGATTTTCCGCTTCATTACCATGAGGAATTTGAGCTCAATTTTATTCAAAACGCCAAAAACGCCAGGCGGGTCATTGGCGATCATATTGAAGAAATTGATGAGCTGGAGCTGGTACTGGTAGGCAGCAACCTGCAACATGCCTGGTTCACCCATAACAGCAAAAGCGGCGAGATCCGTGAGATCACGATACAGTTTCACAAGGACCTTTTCGATGAAAAGTTCCTGCGCCGTAACCAACTGAGCTTTATTCGCACCATGCTGGAGAAATCATTACGGGGGATCCTGTTCTCCAAAGAGACCACCCAGCAGCTGGCGCCGCGGATCATGGAGTTGAACCAGAAGCAGGGGTTCGATTCGGTGCTGGAATTAATGTCAATACTACATGACTTATCGATTTCGCGAAATATGCGCATTTTATCGGATGCCTCGTTCAACAATACCGAACAATACACATATAACAGCCGGCGTATTGAAAAAACGTTGGAATACATGAACCACAACTTCGACAAACCCATTACCCTGAACGAAGTGGCGCGGCTGGCCAACATGTCAGATGCTGCCTTTAGCCGCTTTTTTAAACAGCGTACCGGCAATACGTTTATTGACAGTCTTACCGAGATCAGGCTGGGCCATGCTTCCCGGATGCTGATAGATACCACCCAATCGATAGCCGAAGTGGCCTACCATTGCGGTTTTAATAATATTTCCAACTTTAACCGCATCTTTAAAAAGAAAAAAAGCTGTACCCCGAAGGATTTCCGTGAAAGTTTTTCAGGCACCCGGATCTTTATTTAAGGGTCATTTCCTGATCATCGTTAGCAAATTGCAGCTACCGGTTGGTATTAGGGGGTTAGCGTTGGCAAAAAAATGCAACCGGTCTTCAAGCAACGGGCATGGCCTGGCGGCTATTTAAAAAAAATAGCTATCTTCATCACAAGGTTACACTTTTGTTCCCTTTTTCTTATTACTTTAACCCAAAATTCTATCCGTTTCCACTATTATGATTGCCAAATTTTAATAGTTCAAATGGACGGTGCACTTTCATATGAAACATTATTCCAAGCAAAAACGCATGCTTGTTGCGGTAGACTCAATCATTTTTGGTTTCGATGGACATGAACTGAAACTGCTGCTCATACAAAGAGGATTTGAACCCGAAAAAGGCAAATGGAGCCTTATGGGTGGTTTTGTACAGCCTGACGAAGATTTTGAAGCGGCAGGCGCGCGCATCCTAAAACAACTCACCGGTCTTAAAAATGTATACATTGAACAGTTACATGCCTTCGGTGAACCTAACCGTGACCCCGAAGAGCGCACCATTTCCATTGCTTATTTTGCCCTGATCGATATTCATAAATACGAGAAGCAGATAAGCGATGATTTTCATGCCGAATGGTTCTCCCTGAAAAAAACGCCCAAGCTCATCTTCGACCATAGCCGTATGGTGAAAATGGCCCAGGAAAAGCTGCGCTATAAAGCCGCCTTCCACCCTATTTTATTTGAACTGCTGCCCGAGAAATTTACGCTGCCCCAGTTATACAATTTGTACACCGGTGTGTATGACACTGTACTGGACAAACGTAATTTCACCCGCAAAATATTGTCGACCAAACTGCTCATCAAGCAAAAGGAAAAGGAAAAAGAGGGGTCGAAAAAAGGTGCGTTCTATTACAAGCTCGACAAGCGCCGTTATGATTCACAATTCCATGCATTCCTGAATTTCATTCCCAACCCTGATAATCTTAAATAGGCCAACCCGCCTGTACGCTCCGGTGGCTCCAGTGCTGAAGCGCTGGCGCAAGCGGCTACAACTTCAGCGGGTATAAAAAATGGCGGTTCCCCGGAGGAGGAACCACCCTAAAAACAGGACATAACTGGTCGGAGAGTTGCTATACCAACTGCGACATCCCGTTGTTGTTGCCTTTCCCTAAACCTATTATCAAGTTTGTTAGTTTTTAGTTGCCGGTTCGCGGCCTACAGGTTAAAGTTGAAATTTCGCAGTTTGCAGTTCGCCGGCTCACTGTTGCCGGCCTACAGGTCATGA
The DNA here is from genome assembly GCF_002077945.1 of Niastella vici. Lineage (GTDB taxonomy): Bacteria > Bacteroidota > Bacteroidia > Chitinophagales > Chitinophagaceae > Niastella > Niastella vici. The sequence continues at coordinate 175,332 of NZ_LVYD01000046.1, read as the reverse complement.
TTCACTGTTTACCCTTTTTAGTTTATCTATATGTTGTGGTTACCCCGGCAACCTGATGGCCGGGGCCCATATTAACCTGATGGTATCAGGGACAGCAGCTCTCTTGTGAACAGCTACTGTCCTGAACTTTGTACAGGTATAAATAAAGAGTACGATCGAAACAAGTCCTACAATCTCTTTTATTACTTTTTTAAGTATAATGGTGTATTTCATAGTTAGCATGTTCAACAGGCAATGGGCAAATTACTTTCACCAGCCATCGTGATGGCCATAATCAATTGAGTAAATACAACAGGTTAAAACAGGTGCGTGTAACAGGAGGATAATCAAAAGGCAATTGGTGCATTCCCGATCGCTATCGGGATTTCAGGGCAAGAACAACAAGCAAGAAAACAAGGACCAAATTTTACATGTCAGACATCTTGTTACTACTTTGAAAGAACCATGCCAAAATGATAATGATCGATGTTTAAGCAACAGTTGAAATAAGATATTTATTTTTGCTATCTGTGTTCCAGTTTTACAGTTCACAGTTTCACAGTTTACAGTTTACAGTTCACAGTTTACAGTTCACAGTTTACAGTTCACAGTTTACAGTTCACAGTTTACAGTTCACAGTTTACAGTTCACAGTTTACAGTTCACAGTTTACAGTTCACAGTTTACAGTTCACAGTTTACAGTTCACAGTTTACAGTTCACAGTTTACAGTTCACAGTTTACAGTTCACAGTTTACAGTTCACAGTTTACAGTTCACAGTTTACAGTTCACAGTTTACAGTTCACAGTTTACAGTTCACAGTTTACAGTTCACAGTTTACAGTTCACAGTTTACAGTTCACAGTTTACAGTTCACAGTTTACAGTTCACAGTTTACAGTTCACAGTTTACAGTTCACAGTTTACAGTTCACAGTTTACAGTTCACAGTTTACAGTTCACAGTTTACAGTTCACAGTTTACAGTTCACAGTTTACAGTTCACAGTTTACAGTTCACAGTTTACAGTTCACAGTTTACAGTTCACAGTTTACAGTTCACAGTTTACAGTTCACAGTTTACAGTTCACAGTTTACAGTTCACAGTTTACAGTTCACAGTTTACAGTTCACAGTTTACAGTTCACAGTTTACAGTTCACAGTTTACAGTTCACAGTTTACAGTTCACAGTTCACAGTTCACAGTTTACAGTTCACAGTTTACAGTTCACAGTTCAAAGCTCAAAGCCGTTGCTGTAAGGCGAACAGGAAACTTTGAACTTTGAACTAAAAACTTACATCCTTTATGGGTTTGAAGTTCTACTCCTCTCATCGTAGTATTCCTTCAATACAAAGAACGCTTTCTTCTTGCGTCCCTGCTGATCAATCAATCCTTTATTGTTCCAACCTTCCTGAAAGGTTTGGTTATTCCGGCGGGGTGATCGGAAATCGCAGAGTATCCAGGGCGAAAGGCCGGCAAAATTATCGGGCATGCGTTTGAACATGGCCACCTGTTCGCGGTAATACCATTCCTGGTATTCTTCACTCCAACGGGTGAGTGAATCGCCATGAAAACCACCCAGGGTCTCGGCCCCGGTTTCACTGATGAAGAAAGGTTTATTATACGCAAATTCCCAATTGGCTGTACGGCACTTGTCGGGCAAACCGGCATACCAGCCCAGGTATTCATTAAAGGATACAATATCAACATACTCACCCAGTGGGTCATCGATCTTGTTAACACCGGGCTGGTAATTTACCTCCAGCGCTGCCGATACCAGGCGCGTTGAATCGAGCGACCGGGCCGCACCAATGAGGTTACGCATAAAAACCAGCCGCAAAGGATTTACAGGCGTTTCATTTCCCACCGACCAAATGATGATACTGGCCCGGTTATGGTCCCTGGTGATCATTTCCGTTAGCTGGGTGCGGGCTTTGTCAAACACTTCCCCACTGCTGAAATCGATGGTCCAGTAAACCGGTATCTCTGACCACACCAGGATGCCCAGCGAATCGGCCGTGCGGGTCATATTTTCATTGTGCGGATAATGCGCCAGCCGCACCATGTTACACCCCAGCTCTTTGGCCCAGCCCAGCAATTGCAGCGCATCCTGTTTGCTATAAGCCCGGCGTCCTAGCTGTGGTATTTCTTCGTGTGTACAAATGCCCCGCATAAACAAGGGCTTGCCATTCAACAGCACCTGCCTGCCAACGACCTCTATGGTACGGAAACCAATTTTGTCTTCTATTTTGTCGGCACCCGTGTTAATAACGATATTGTACAGTTTTGGGGTTTGTGGCGACCAAAGCTGTACCGCCGGTAAATTAAATTGAACCGCCACTTTATCACCTGTTACCGGAAATGCTTTCTTAATTTTTAATTCCGGAATTTCAACGGTCACTTCTTTGGTGGTTTGCCAGTCGTTGAGCTGTACCCAACCTTCTACCGGAATATTCTTTGTGGTTTTCAGTGAAGCGCCCTTTTTTATATGCAGACTATAGTCCTGAATGAAAGCCGCAGGTACTTCTACCAACTGCACATCGCGGGTGATGCCGCCATAATTCCACCAATCGGTATTTACGGTTGGCACTTCATCCTTGTGCCTGGTATTATCTACTTTCACCACCAGGTAATTGCCGGTGGGTTTTAAATACGAATCAGGCACTTCGAAATTAAAAGCCGTAAATCCGCCTTTGTGTTTGCCCAGCTTTTTTCCATTGAAGTATACATCGGCATCAAAGTTCACGGCGCCGAAGTACAGGTAAACTTTATTGGCGGCATTGCTTTTTGTAAAATCAAATGATCTTTTATACCACACAATGCCTTCGTAGTACAGGAACTTTTCGGCCTGAGAATTCCAATCGCCGGGCACCTGCAAGGTATATTTATCGGTGAACCTGTATTCCTTACGTTCGGTCTTATTGACCTGTTCATCGGTGTTCCAATAGGCATCGCGGTCATTCTGGCTTCTTTCCTGGTACCGGTAATCATAATAGCCGGTACCATAGGGATCAATTATATATTGCCACGCGCCATTGAGGCTGGTTGTTTTGCGGGCAGCGATATCGGTTATTAAAGGTGTTTGAGCAAATAGTGATAAATGCGTCAATAGTAGTAAGACTGTAATAAGAGATAGAAATTTCATATGTCGTGAATGGTGAATGGTCAATGGTGAGTGGGTCGCTGAATTTTTAAGCCCGCCGGTTTTCCGCAGGCGTTATTTTCCACCCACATTTTACTTCTTCATTTCTTTATATCGCTTACATGCTTCCATAAAATAATAATCGCCATAGGTAAGCGGCATATCAACTTCGGTGCCGTGTGGCTTATGTCCTACTCCATGTTGTAAAATGAACCCGCCGTTGGTGCCAATAGCGGCTTTATATGGTTCGCGGGATAAATTCCTGATCATGGTGGCGGCTACTTCATTATACCGGCGCCCTGCTGCGCTGTCTGTATATTTACTTAATTCAAGAAATGCCGAGGCCATGATCGCAGCTGCCGAGGCATCGCGCAGGGCATTGGGAATATCAGGGGCATTAAAATCCCAGTAAGGGATCTTGTCGGCTGGTAAATTGGGGTTCATTAAAATGAACTGGGCAATATGCTGCGCCTGTTGCAGGTAGCGCACATCTTTGGTATAGCGATAGCAAACGGTATAACCATATAAACCCCATGCCTGTCCGCGCGCCCAGGCCGAACCATCTGCATAACCCTGTGCCGTTTTCTTTTCTTTCACCGCACCGGTATTTACGTCGTAGTTCAATACATGGAAGGAACTGTAATTGGGCCGGAAATGATTTTTCATGGTCGTATTGGCATGGGTAACTGCTATCTTATAAAATGAGGAATCGCCGGTGGCCTTTGTGGTCTCAAACAACAGCTCCAGGTTCATCATATTGTCAATGATCACCAGGTAGTCGGAAGGATCTTTTGAATCCCAGGATTTAATACAGCCTACGGTTGCATTAAACCGGGTACTGAGCGATTTTGCGCTGTTAAGCAGGATCTCCCTGTATTCGGGTTTTGGCTGTATGCGGTTGGCGTTACCAAAACTGCAATACATCATAAAACCCAGATCGTGGGTGGTTTTGTTATATTGTTCTTTTTGCAGTATACCCAGTATACGCACGGCTTCATTATACAATACTTTGTCGTGCGTTTGTTCGTACAGGTATAATAATGTACCGGGATAAAAGCCGCTGCACCACCATCCGGAACCGCTGTATTCCGGCTTACCGGTTTTGGGATCGAATGTTTTTGGGAAGCTGTCGGCGGGCAGGTTTGCTTTTAAAACTTTGTATTGTTTTGCTCCATCTACAAAATCAGTCTGGATAATCTGTGACAAGCCGGCTCTCTTTGCAGATCTTTTCTGGGCCTGGCAGCAGACACTTATAGACAATACACTTAATAAGATAGCAGTAACAAATACGGGTGTTTTCATGAATAGCTTCAATTTCCGTCGAAAATAATAAATAATAGGGAGTCCCGGCAGTACGCCGGGACTCCTTGACTATAACTAACCAAAACTGCGAATAAAAAACTCATTTTTGGTGAATGGGAATCTCAATTTTTTGAGCTTCGCATTAGTTTCGAAGCTCCTACACCATACCTGGCTTTAATAAAATTGAATTTACCACTGTTGATGATGGCCTGGCATTGGGCTTCGGCGAGGTTATTTTTACCCATGCGCAAATACACTTCGGCCAACAACTGCTGCGCCATGGCCTTATTGGCCCGGCTATACAATTTGCCTTTTGCATTTGATTTTTCATTGTCGATGGTAGGCAAATTAGTGACTGCAAAGGTGAGGTCGTTCACGATGAGGGCGTTTACTGAATCCAATGAGGTCCTGGTAAAATCTGTCTTTGGGCAACTACCTGGTTGCGAACCGTCAATACAGAAATGTGGAGGATATCAGCTACTTCCTTATAGCGCATGCCATCTTCTTTCACCATTTCGAAGATGAGGCGGCATTGGGGCGGTAACTGTTTTATTGATTGCTGAATGGAATGTATAATATCGGCAGAATTTCGAGCTCCATTTCGTCGAGACTGGCAACGGGATTTTTAAAATGGCGGGTGATATAATTAAGGCAAACTGGTACAGGTATACTTTCAGGTTCCCGATTTCCATGAGTTTGTTCCTGATCTGCCATAATTTGATAAATACCTCAGAAACAATTTCTTCTGCAATTTCGGGCGACTTTACAAAGGAGTAACAAAATCGATGCAGGTTATGGTAGAAGAGATCATAGATCGCCTGATACGCCTGCATATCTTCATACAAAGCAATACGTTGTTGCAGCGATCGTATCTGGTTTAGATCATTCAAATGGCAAATTCTGGTTTTATACGGCGGTCTAATTTCAGATAAAAAAGTAATATCTGCAAAAATTTGCTGAATGTTTTTTAGCAGGCAGCAATAAAAGGTTTAAAATACAGTTGAAACATACTTTTCTTACACACTTATTGCCAAAATATACACGTGTATTTCTAAAACTGCACGTTTATCAAATTAACTCCCGGGAGCGCTTATTCTTATTTACCTTTACACAATCCCTTAATCAACCAAAATCATTTGCACACAGCTCATGCCCGATCCCTCTATAAAATACTTCAGGACAGGGCGACTTAAAAATCTATTAACCATAAATTATTAAATGAATATTATGTTGAAAACAGGTTTAACCGCCATAATGGGGGTTATTATTCTTCATACAGGAGCAATGGCACAGGTAACTGTAAAAAACACAGGTAATATAGGTATTGGAACCTCAACACCTTCCACTAAATTGGATGTAAATGGCGATATAACAGCCGGGAGTGCAAATGGAGGTTTACATTTAATTGTAAATGATATTCCCACAGCCCGTTGGGCCCTGGGAACCGGCGGTTATTCATTTCATATAGCCAGTGATTATCCTGTTACAACTACCTGGACAGACAAGTTTGTAATAAACAAGGATGGGAATGTAGGAATTGGCGTAACAAACCCCAGTGCAAAACTGGAGCTACCCAATGCTGGTAATGCAAGTTTGCGGGTGGGCATATCAAGCAATATGGCCAATAGCAATGCACAAATATTAAATACCTTGTCGGTAATTGGAGAAAATCCTTCTGCAGTCACCTCCAGTGGAGCTGTAGCCTGGGATTTTTATAACAATGGGAACAGCCCTACCTGGGCAGGAACCCTCCTTATGCATTATGGCAATGGTTTAAGCGGTAATTTCGGCACCAACGTTCCTGTTGGTAAAAATAACCTGGGTGTACTGCACTTTCAAAATGAATCAAATGGACTTATTACGGCAAATGGCAATCTCTTTATAGCGCCTTCATATAATTTATCTACCACTTTTCTCTATAATGGAAATGTGGGAATTGGAACCAGTGCTCCCCAACAAAGACTTCATGTAATTGGGACTATCAAGGGAGACAATTTTCTCACGTCAACGGGGTATAATTATGCAGACTATGTTTTTGACTCTGCGTACCAGTTACTTACTTTACAGGCAGTAGAAGCTTATATAAAGCAAAACCATCACCTGCCTGAAGTGCCAACAGAAGCAGAAGTAAAAAAAGACGGTATCAATCTCGGGGAACACCAGGTTATGTTGTTGAAAAAAGTAGAAGAACTCACATTATATGCAATAGAACAGAATAAAAAGCAACAGGAGCAAAATGAGAAGCTTAAGGTGCTAGAGGAAAATATGGCTATAATGATGGAAGAAAACAATAAGCTGAAAGAAGAGCTTTTGAAGCTAAAAACAAAGAAATAAGCGTGTTGCGGGAAATAATTCACCTGAGATTTCGGGTTAGACTAAAAAAGCATCAATCTTTGGGTTGGTGCTTTTTTGTTTCTATACATTCATACACTCCCGTTGGTAACTACGCCGGTAGTGTATTCGTGGAAATGCGCTAATGCCGGAGGTAACAAAGAAAAATCCATTGCACATTTATTGGTAAAAACAACCCGGCTATTGGCAAAACGACACGATTATTAATTCTTTACAGGAGATACTACCGGGTGTATTATTTTTAAACCAATTTAACTACCATCATTGAATAAAAAGTACCAATAAAACAACCAATCAAATACTATGCGGATAAGAATTCCTAAACTCCTTTATGCAACAGCCTCCATTTTTATGATATCGCCAGCTATTAAGGCGCAATGGAAATCAGGTCTTAATGGCTCTCAATACATAATCTCAGGTAATGTGTCTGTTGGTCCTGTAAACGCCCCCCTGTATCCATTGACAATTTCTAAAGATGGTACGGCATACAATTCATTTGGAAAAACCAAATACATACGCGTTTTAGTGAATGAAGGAAACCAAACAGGTGGCGGTATAGCAGTCTCTGATGATGTTGGCTTTTTCGACTGTAATGACGGCATATAAGCTTTGAGCCACTTTGTTGCGCCTCGGGGTTTAAGGTAAACAGTGATCTTTGTTTAGGCGATCAAAATGATAACCTGGTCTATGGGAAAAAGCTTGATTTCGGCGCCTCTTCTGGTTCAGATCCCCTGTGAATATCAAGGTATGCCATTGCCCTGGATGCCATTGAAATACGGGTGAATGTGGGTGATGAAGGCGGAGCAAGCGATCGTTTCGTTATTGGCTATTCTTCGAATGGGACATGGAATCCTGGCATGTTTGTTAGGTCCATATCCTATGTAGGAATTAATACCAGCGATACAAAGGGCTATTGTTTTGCTGTAAATGGAGATGCCATCTTCAATAAAGTAACAGTGAAGCCCTATCCCTGGCCCGATTACGTATTTCATGTAAAATACCGTTTGCGTCCTTTGAGCGAAGCAGAACAATATATTAAACAATATCACCATTTGCCAGAAGTGGCTACAGCCGATGAAGTAGAAAAAAATGGTCTGGATGTGGGTGATAACCAGGCCACCCTTTTAAAAAAGATCGAAGAGCTCACTTTATACCTAATAGACCAAAATAAAAAATTGGAGCAACTCGACGAGAGTGTTAACCTCTGAATCCATGAGAGGCGGATAGTATATTGTTAGGAAACGATAAAAAAGCCGCCCCCGTTTTACCAGAGGCAGTCTTTTCATTCATCAAAAACAAAACATCTGGCTTAAGACGGTTCTATCACCTTTTTCGAGCGAATGGCTGTTTCCCGGTTTGTCGGTAGCCGTTGCTTTAATGTGGGAACCTACAGGTGTTGCATTGTTTTGAACGGCCGTATACAAACATTGCTGGCTATTGGCATCAAAAACAGCGCTGCCTTCTTCTAACAGGGTACTACTTGCGGTGGTGATGGAGACTTTCACGGATTGCACCTTGATGATATCTACTACCCCTATTTTGATAACACTGCCAACCATACCGGTATACTCTTTGGTGTCGATGTCCTTTATCTCAGGATCGGTAAACCAATCGGCTATGGCCATGTTGAAGGCCGACTGACCGCCCGTTGCCAGAGAACTGTAGAACTTGCGGTTCTCCGCATTCTTCAGGATGCCGCGTGCCCAGGAAGCAGCTTCTTTGAATTTACTTTGTATCTCCAATTGTTGTTCGGTAAACACGTTGAAGCGGTTGGGGATGGCCGTCGCAATAGTTTTACCCCCGCGCTGGCGGAAAATGAGCAGCTTGCCCAATTTCCCCGACATGCCATACATGACATAGTTATTTTTAGATTCTGCCATAAAATCAATTTTTAAAATGTTGGAATAAAATTGTTACAACGCTATTCCGGCCGGAAGGCAGGAAGTACGGCAGCATTCCGGCGCTAGCTTCCGGTTTCGCTGCATCGCACTCACTGTATAAGCGTAGCTCAAAATTGAGGCAGAAAAACCGATCGATTACCGAGTGCAATAGGAGCCTCGGATATGTTTAGTTATCCACATTTGTTTAAGTTGATGTAGTTGAATGCGTCGGCGATTTTCAACAGAATTGAAGCAGGTTTTCGAATACCCACCGTCTCGTACGATTTTTTTCAGGATTAATGGATTAATTAGCAAAGTTGGCTAAGGAGTATTTTTGATACAGTACTGCAATTATTGTTCCCATTTAGGGAATATCTTCAGGAATGCTTCGGTCAAGCTTCGCTTAAGCTTCGGTCAAGCTTCGATTATCCCGGATTGGGAAATGTGGGCGGAAAGAGGGGTTTACCAGTACTACACCCAACCTTTTCCCGCCTTCCGGGTCATTACCTGGATGCAAACTATATCGCACAAATACACAATCTGCCGAAATTCTGTTAGTCCTTACAACCAATAAACAGGCTCATTGACCCTTTTGCTGCCTTATTCGTGATCAGCCTAAAAAAACGTTTTAAATTTCGTTTAAGGCAAATTCACAGAATACATGCTCCACTAATTTCCTGGCCAATACTGATACTGAATTGACAATGATCAATTTCCACTTATCCAAAGTAAAGAAAGGCAAGTGAATCAGGTTAAGATTCCAGCTTGTAATACAGGAACCTATGACCGTAGTTGAACTACCCTGGCTTCGTTCTGACTTCGGTTTCCGGCCACCCATTTCCTACGCTTTTGCTACCCCATCACTACCCTTCTCCTTAGGCAGAGGTAGTAAATGGGTAGTAAAAAAGTAGTATTTCAATAGGAAAGAGGCAGTGTTTGGGTAGTGTTCGAGTAGTCCAAGAACGAAGGAAGAACGAAGGAGGAACGGCGCTGATATGGACCAACTGTCAAGTATTCCCTGACATTTCAACTTTCTATCTCCACCACCTTCTCCCTCCTAAAACTCAAATGCTCGCCGGTTTGGATATTGATATAAGGTAGGAACATGGTGCGTCACAACGATGCTTTTGCCAGTACGCACTTCCTTAAACGCTTTTTCTGAAAAATAAACCGATTGGTTGTGTAGTTGATTGAATTACTCAAAATGGTTACGGCACTTGTTGAAAGGGAGCCTGTAATTGAAATGATACAGGCTGTATTGCGGATACCCTGGCTTGTCATTGGAGTTATCGTCACAGTCTGTAAAACAATAGGTCTTGCAACGCAAACTATACACCTTGCTCATCAAAACATATGCAATATTTTCGAACTATATACCTTGCATTCCGGACGATGACCATTGCATTTCAGCTTTTACTTTTAGCCGATCGATATACAAGTCATTTTGATGGAAACATACAGGCTGAGCTGCGAACGAGCTTGTATGCTTTGTGAACGAGGCATGTCGGCATTTAAACGAGCCGTCTTGTAAACTGATCGGGGAATATTGTAATTCAACATATAGGCGTGTAATTAAACAATTGGAATTGAAGCAGGTTGCCTTGTATTGCAACATACAAGCATTGCAATTCAGTACAAAGATCTTGTAGTTCAACATCCAGGTCTCACCAAACGACATAGAGACCCCGCAGGGCACTATAAACGTCTTGGCATTCGATGGACGGGGTTTACCAAAATTTAGTTGTTCAAACTGCCAGGATATATATATCCGAATTTCTGTTCTGAGTCTATTATCATATAAAAGCGTTTAAATGAGGTGAAATAAAAAAAGAGGCCGTCTCCTATGTTTGTAAAAACATGGAGGCGGCTTCTTTTTTTATAGATAATAAGAAAAAACAGATAGTATCTAGCAATGATGCTATTTTGCTTTTTACTGTCCCCCAAATTCAGCTTCCGTCCTATCATTTAATGTTGTTTTCAAATCACCCCGAATTAACATTTCAATCCAATCAAATATTTTAATTATTGATTTTGTAGATAAAGGACTAACCCATTCTCCTTGCAAACTTTTATCTATACGAAGTGAATTCAACTCTTCAACTGATAAATAATCTTTATTTGCAATCAATTGTTTCGCAGAGTCTATAACTGCTATAAATTGTTCTTTTTTTTCATCATTAATTAAATACTCACTTAAATTCAAATGCATAAAACCATTAAACAACCCAATTGAATTATTATAAATATGGTTTCGTATATCGCCCTTTAACCAGTGATAACTCAAATCAGAATTATTATCAATTCTCTCAACAATAAAACGACATGCAATTTGCAATAGTGAATCATAAATCCAAAATCCAATTTGATTTTCGGAAGTATCACTATCATCAAAACAGACAAAGCTCCTTGCCATATATTTTCATTTATTATTGAATTGTTATTATTCTAGATGCGTCATTAGAAAAGTTATCACTTAAGTGCTTCAACACTTCAGCACGTTCTTGTTCAGAAAAATGTCGAAGATCAATTAATATAAAATATGCGCCCTGCTTTTCACGTAAATGTCTTTTAATTTGGGCGTAAAATTTTTCCATTTTGAATTTTCCGACACCTGATAAGGGAACTCCAGTTTGATCAATTGTTTTTCCAGCAACATTAATTCCATTTATTTTTCCACTTTCAACTGCATAATCCCCAATTTCTCCTGGCTTCAGCTCTCGCAATTTAATATCGTAAGCCTCTTCCAACAAAGCTCCACTTTCAGCTTCAAATTCACTCAATTTTACCCCATCCCCACGAAGTGGATCAAGAAACTCTTTTATTCTTTTTACTCTCTCGCTCATTCGCAAGGTTTTAAGTATATCAGCAATCGTCCCCGCAGTTAATGGGGTTGCTTTTACCATAGCTAAATATGGCGAACCTTTTGAAGGAAAGACCGCAGCAACATCAAGTGCTGATATTCCTAAATCAAACAGTTTTTGCATGGCATTCCTTTCAGGAATAATTACAAACTGTCTATTTTCCTTCTTTATATCAAATAACTCCGAAAGCCTAACGTCTAAAGACCCATTGTCAGGTAAATTATAACCCTGGTTTTTCAGACCTCTGCGAATCAACCATCCTTCATCTTGGGGATAAGTTAAGGCAATAAGAACATTAGTCGCTCCATCAATGGCTCTATTAAAAAGATTGACTAACACCATTCCATCATCTTCCCTCCCAAAAAAAGGATCAGAGTCTTCTGCTCCGTCTAAATCTACCATCCTTAACGGCTTATTTCCTGAAAACTGGTAAGGCGTATACCACGGATAGTCCTTTGTAAGCGGGTCAACAGAAAGGAACTTACCAATACGAGGATCATATATCCTCATCCCATAATCCTGCTGATTACCATCTCCTTTTACCTCATTATCATTCTCCTTTCCATTAAATCCATACCGGTAGTTTCCACTATTAAAGATACGACCTGGCATTTGCATTCCAAAAGGATAGTAATCACTGGCTGTTAAGACATTGGCTTCATAATAGTCGATTGTACCGTTATTGCCAACGTCAATGCCTGTTTTACTATCACTAATAGTAGCCAGTATGTTCCCCAGGTGATTGTTTAATTCATATTCACGTTCACCAATATTGATTTGTCCATTACCAACACCAGGAGCCGTCCAGGCACTTGTTACGTCTATATTCGGATGCCACATGCCCAGTCGGCTGCTACCATACAAGTGTTGCTCGATCCACTTAAAATTACCAGGCGATCCATCAGTTGGCACATTCCGCGTATAAACGCCCAATACATTCCCCTGCTGATCCCGCACATAAAAAGTGTATTGTGTACTAACGCCAGGAGTTTCTACTGATTTAACAATCCGATTACCGACAGCATCGTATTTATATGATAACCTTTTATTAACAACGTTATTGGCAAGCAGCTCTACCTGTTTGATCTTTCTATACACCGTCCAGTATATTTTTCTCTCCGGATTCAGATCCGTTCCTTCCTGCTTCAGATTTCCAATATTGTCATATGCATAATAATCATCTGCTTGTCCATCTAAATCAGTTGCATAATTCGAGGCTGGCAAACCAGGATCTTCACTTACATTCCTTAATTTATTATTTACCAGGTTTCCACTATTATCTACATTATACTTATAAGTCAGGTTATCCATTTGATAGTTAACCGGAGCCACATTATTTACATTTCCATTTCTTTTATATGTAACAATATTTCCATTACCATCATAACTGATATCTTCCTGGTATGCTGGCAAAATGCTGTTGTTGTCCCATTTTGTACCTACTACCCCCGCCAGGTCATGCATACGCATCTGCTTTAACCTGTTCAATTGATCATAGCGGTAGCTGTACCCTTTCAATGCCCCATTGTCCAGCTTGTTAATAGCCAACGTGGCATTAGTAATATTGCTGTTAAACAATTCATTACCACTTATGGTATTGGGTTGTGGTGCTGGCTGGTACGTCATTCCAAAAGCAGCGGCCGAGTTGTTTATTGCTTGATAATCGCCGTTGAAATACCCCAGACTAAAGCTCATTACATCCCGTGCAACCCATTGAAATGCGGATGTGGGATCGCCATCCTGGCTCATATCCTTCGTGGCATCCAGTTGCTGGCTGTTAATGCCTTTCAACCAGCCTTGCAAGGTATAGGCATAATCCAATCCCTGTACTTTATTATTGCCTAACTCGGTTCTGGCCAGCAGTCCATGCAGGTAATATCGATACGTTGCTTCTGTATTCCAGGTCAATCCATCGCGGCTGGTACTGGCTTCAACTAAACGATTATCGGCATCATAGCGGTAACTATAATAGAACTGATCGCCTTTACCTTCCTGATACCTTAGTTTATTTACCTTACCACATACCAGGTCATAATTATAGTCGATCCTTTTAATACCCGTCACCGCATCAAAAGCTGATAATTGCTGATTTTCCTGATACAGCGTTTTTAAGTTTCCAATGAAATCATAAGAGTAGTAAGTAGCTGCAGTACGTGTAGAACCTATACTTCCGTCCCAAACAACACTGGCCGAAATCCGCTTACGTAAATTGGTCAGTAATCCGGGTGCATACGATGGCGCTTCATCATAAATGGTCTGGGTTATCTGGCTGTTCTGCCCACTTTGCATCCAGGTTTGTAAGGCAGCATTATCGCGCGCGGTTGTTTCATCCATAGATGAACCGGCATTCACTTTTTCACCTACTTCTACAATACGGTCAAATGCATCGTATTTTGTATAACTGTACCGGTTCGCAGATGCTCCAGGCGCCAACGGTTGCAGCTGCTCTGCATTTTGGGATACCGCGAGCTTGCCCAGCCTATCGTACCAGAATCGGGCGGTACCACCATCGGGTGATGTTTGTTTTATTACCTGGTTCAGGCTGTTGTATGCGTAGGTTGTGGGCATACCATGGAACGGAACAATAAAATTGTTCAACGCGTCCCTGTTCACCGTATTATAAATGTTACTGCCCGAGTTAACCCAGCTGTAACCCGAAGCAGGCAATGTTACATTGTTATGGTTACAGCTTACATCGGCAACAACAGTTCCGTTATCGGGGTCCATGGGCCAGTAACCCACCAAACCTGTTACCGATGACGGTGTAATTCCCTGCTGATAATTGGCGCTTATTTCCTGTGCTGTTCGCGCTACATTCCAGATGCGAACTTCGTCAATAACGCCCGGCATAAAGCCATACGTACCCCCACCGAAATTGTAACTCGGATAAACATACTGTTTGGTTGATGCAAGACCTGTTTTTACCAACTGGCCATTGATGTATAATGAAGGCGTGTTGTTGTTATATACTACCGCCACATGTTTCCCGGCGGTCATATCGCCCTGCCAAACCAGCAATGGCGGCATGTAACCGGTGGCCAATTCATACACACTTACACCATTGGTACCTACTGAAATACCCATTCCGGCACGTCCCGTTGCAGCAGCCCCACCATCGTCGGGATAGATCACATACTGCTGTCCGCTGGTGCCGGCCGTACCCGATTGGGATTGCGCATCAATTTCATGCGGCTGAGCTGGTTTTGCCCAAAACTCAACGGTAAAATTGTTGGTTATATTGGGAAGCGCTTTTGAGGCCTGGTTCAAATTGGCATTCACCAATAAGGCCCCCTGGTTAAACACATTAACTGTTTCTGAAACCGGGTTACACAATGAAGAAAGATTAAACCGCCCCCAGATCTGTAAAGGTGAATTTGTGCCTTTCAACGTTTCCGCAATTGAAAAACAAGGCTGGGCATAATTCTGGTATACTTCCGTTGCAGTCAACAACCGGCTGTATACTCTTATGTGCTTTAAAGGCTCTATCACTTCGGCCGGCAATGTATAACCAGCAATTATTGACCAATCAAATGGATACGGTGTGCCGGGTGCAGAAAGCAATGTAAGTTTAACGCCATTCAGGTACACATCCCAGGTATCGGCTGTAACATTGTTTGATTGAACAACTACATGCGACCATTTTTGAATAGTAATGGAGCTAATGTCTGCGACCATCTGGTTACTAAGGGTAACGGTTATATCTCCTGAAGTGCCAGGTTGCAGTGAATACAATTCAACCCACAACTTTTTATTGGCAATAGCCGCCTGGTACATGTACTTATTGTCGGGTGTTATAAACCTAACCTGGCCGCCATTTACCGCATCAATATTGCTCAGCCAAAGTTCGATAGCTTTTGCGCTGTTGCTTTGTAATACCGAGCTAACTGTGTTCAACGCAGCTGTCTTATCCGCCACTTTGGTAATACCATCATCCTCACAGGTAGAGATGCCTAACTTCCGCATGGTCTCAATCTGGTCGATCTGGCTTTCGGTTAAAAAGCGCACACCTTCAGGCGGGATGGTCTTTACCAGGTTACCGCTTTGGTCATAATAATACAGCGTGTAATGGTACTCATATTGCTCTCCTTCTATCGTAGCTGAGGCATCGGTGCCCAAACATTTGGAAATATACAGGTTCCTGAACCGCTGCCGCTCAAGAACAATGTACCGGTCATATTCCTGGCCGGCCTGTTCATATGCCGTCATGATACTATTTCCCTGGCAAATGAAATCGTTAACCGGAACAATAGGCGAAGCCGGCTTATTATACAATACCGCGGTGTTGTTTATTAAACATTTTTCAGTAAATGCTATATAATCACTGGAAGTAAGCGCATACCCTAATGCATGGTTGCAATAATTGGTAAACAGGACCCGGTATAATTTGCTGCTCTGATCAATGCCGGGATATTTCTGTAAAAAAGCTGTCTTCAACGCAGTAACCCTGCTACAACTTACAAAAGGATGATCAGGATTGGTGGGGGCAGGAGTCGACAGCGCCACAGGTAATAAAACCGGTTCATTCAAATACCGGCAACCGGCTGCGCACCTGGTTTCCAGGTCCTGTAATTGGGCACTGGTAAGCACCATGTCGTCATCCAGCTCAAGTTTCAGGTAATCATAAAAACTGCCTGAAGAACCGGCTGCAGTGTACCTGTTCTTAAGTGCTGTAAGATTGCTGCAAATGGTGCTGTTAATTTCGCCCGAGTTGAGATTAGTACCAATGGGATTTTTGTCGTATGGAAAAGGACCCGACAGCAGATCCTCGCTAAAACCTTTACTAATCAGCGACGAACTGATATAATAACTGAACACCTCGGCAAAACTGTGAAATCCTTTTGAGGTAGCGCCACCATTTGCCACCGTACTGGCAGCCCGAATGGTTTCGCGGGTATTTGCATATTGAATATTGGCCTGCGCTACCGCTTTCAGATCATCGGCCAAATTACTTATGGTGTTATCTGAGATACTGCTAAATATAGCTTCCTCATCACGCGCAGCCCTTAACTGCTCGGCCCATAAATTTCTCATGTCATCAAGGCCAACTACCGCATCAGCACGAACCTGATCAAGGACCTCAGCATCAGTAGGCGTAGGGGTCGGGGTTTCATTCAGGCAGTTCAAATAACTGGACAGATCAATGAAATCGTTGAATATGCGGTGCTTATCCTGGTACAATGCATAATTGGGGTCCTGCAAACATACCGATGAAGGCCTCACATTAGGCGGAGCAGGGCACGCTACTGTACTTAGCTGATACCTGGTGGATGTGATCTCCTCATCACTTACAGCATGATCGCCATTGTCATCATACCATTCATCAGTTTCATATAATAGTACTTCACTGGTACCTGCTGGCATAGTTACCGTAAACGAACCAGATTCTGTGGTTACAAAAAATTTCGTCTTCGTATAATTCACAGTAATATTCACATCTCTCGTTACATTGCCGTTGCTGTGGTATATGTGGAATGGGATCTGCCAAAGCCTGTGTCCGGTTTCAATCACGGGCGGCAATGCAGTTCCTTCTGACGAATAAAATTCATTCGCCGCAGGGCAGGCACTTACATTAGACCCATTTTGGGCACATGACAATAACATGCTGGTGTTACTGGCCGATAACAAGGCATCTTTTCCTATAAAACAATCGGTACAACCCGGGCTAACCTGGGCTTTTACCTGGTTAACATATTTGCTTTTTAACTGGAGATAATAATTCCTGTAAAACTCCCATTCAAGCGTAGTTGAACGGCAAGTGGCAGAGGGATTGCACGAGGTCCAGGAACTATACACCGCATTATAATCTGTTGGGTTGGTATTAGGCTTACAATACAGCATCCAGTCTATAAACTGAAGAATATTTTTACCCGGCACCGGAGTATTGTTGTTATCTTTTACAACAATACCAAGCACATCAGACAGGATGCCAAGCTCAGTGATCATACTTGTTTTGAGACCACTGCCGCGACCGCCATTAAAGAATGGATCAGCATTCACCAGGGCATAGATATTGGAACGGTTAAAATATCCCCTGCTTATGGCATCGTCGCCTGTGCTCAGCTCTCGGATCGTTCTGTCAAAATTGTAACTGCTTTCATTATTTTTATCGACGGGCGAATAACTTTGATCTTTACAGAACAGGTAACTACAATACTCGATATGTTTTTTTACAAACATATCGGCCCATTCCGGGTGATCTATATAAGCCCTGATAAAGTCAGACTCTGATAACTCACGGATAAGCACTGTATTTCCATTATCATCTACATAACTGAAATTATAGATCTCCGTATTACCGGGGTCATTCAGATTATAGAACCGTAATACATTTATTGACCTGTCGACATAACTATACACATTAACATCATTCTGTTCCACAACGCTATATAAAGCATATTGACCACCAGGCTTAACGTCCTGCTTCATTTGTATCAGGTAATCGTCGCAGGCCGACGTAACGTTGCATGAAATATTGGCACAATTAGTCTTTAAAGTATTCCAGGTATCGGTGATCCATTGTTGTACCGCAGGGGTTGCCAGAACACCACTGAATTTACTGGTTGCCAGCAGGTCGAGCACTTTCTGCCTGAATGCATCTGGTGTACTTCCCAGGGTTTTACAGGCTTCGCAGGTTGTATAACAGCCCGCCAGATCGATGGCATTCAACTTCTCTTCAAAAAATGCCTGCAACTTCTTAAGATCACTGTTATTGTTTATATAATAATCTGTCTGGTAGTTGATAGCATCCTGGCTCAACCGCAAAGTATAGGTAACCGTGTATACGCCCAGTTCGTCAACCACTACATTCAGGGTTCCCGGCGCAGGCGCCGCATTGGGATTGCAGGTAACATCGTTAATGGTAAATGGTGCAGTTGTTGCGCTGTTAACAAGGGTACCACAATCATTACGCACCTCTACCAATACATCATAATAACAATTACTGCAAAATTGTCCCAGCGAATGGGTGGTGACCAATGCAGCCGGGTTCACGGAATAATGTAAATCAAAAGTACCCTTTACTTCTGCAGTGAACGTAGAAGTAGCCGTCATCACCATTCCTGCTGCATTCCTGGTGAAGTTGGCTGGTGTGATCACTGTTTCGTTGATCCGGGCCCTTGGCTGACCAACCGCAGCAGATGGCAACGCATCTACCCCGTCAGGCCGACCGCCAGCCAGGGCAGTGGCAATAGTTTTTCCATTAGCATCTATATAGCTCACGCTTGCCTGGCCGTTAGGGTCCACTACCACATTCTTCAGGTAATGGGAACAGTCCCCTACTTCCATCCCGAAGATCCTGTACAGCTCCCTTTGCCCTGGCTTACTATAAAAATACCGCGTCTCACGTCCACTTCCGTTTCGCAAGGTATACCCTACCCCACTTTGCCTGCGGACGCGGCCAGTATTGTCGGGCATATATTGCGTGAGCGCATAGGGATATTGTTGTGCATCGGGCACATATTTCGTAAAATAAAAATCGGGGTCATTCAGGAAAGGATTTCCCGGA
Organism: Niastella vici; assembly: GCF_002077945.1. GTDB lineage: Bacteria > Bacteroidota > Bacteroidia > Chitinophagales > Chitinophagaceae > Niastella > Niastella vici. The sequence continues at coordinate 156,318 of NZ_LVYD01000046.1, read as the reverse complement.
GAGTAATACTGTCCCGCACCGCTGCTGACGCTCAAAGGACCTACACTTGCCGTACAGGTATTGTTGAGTGTAATATCTGTATGGCTTAAAGCATTCCCGCTGCTATTCAAATTAAAATTCTGATAATAATTGAGGCTTTTACTATTAGTAGGCGCTGGCAGCACGTTTACAGCGGGTCGCCCCATTTGATCATAGATGGTTTCCAGCACCGTAGCAGTTTCCTGCCGGTCGGTAGCGGTGTTCGGCACTTTCGTTTGATCACTGTTGCTTAAAGTAACCGCCTGCCGTTGCCGTAAGGTAGCATCAAAATAGGTGATCACTTCCTTTCGCTTTCCTTCTTCTGCAAAAGCAGCCGAGTACTGGTAATTCATACCTGGTTCCTGGGCTGTTACCGGAGCACATAGCGCAAAGCCACTTCCATTATCATTATCCCAAATGCCGGTAAGCCTTAAATTGGTAACCGCCTGATAAGAAACCCCGCGTACCCGTACCAGCACATATCCATCGGGGTAGGGTAAATTAATGGTATAGGACGAAGATCTTATAGTAACCCTTGAATTATCATTTACCATCCATTGCAGGGCTTTATCTTTCGGCACCGTGCCGCCATTGGCGTAGGTACTTAGAATCGCCTGTCCGTTCGTGCTTAGCTTATCAATAAAGGCCCATTCTATATCATATTCCTCCGGATTACCAAAGTCTGCAGGATTCCACGAAACAACCAATTGATCACTATTAGTAGTGACTCCCGTAAAAAAGCCGGCAGCCATTAAAGTAAGTGCATTCCCGCCGAAACTTTGCATGTCGATGTTGGTGATGTCGGCCTGCAACGGGCCGGTAGCATTGGGGTTAAATGGATATTTCCGTTCAACCAGGATCTGGTTCTTTAGCCTGAAAACGGCAGGGATATCATTGCCCCACTCCTGCGAGGTTATTGAATTTACAACGACCACCACTTTAAAGGCGTTCTTAAACTTATAATGTGCATTTGCGGGGTAAAAGGCTCCTTTGGCCGTATCATATTTCACCACCAGGTTCACATTATTGATCTCATCGGGCACCGTTTGATCGCGGCTGGTGAAATACTTAACCGATACATTTAATGTACAGGTAAATGATTTGCTCTGATAATAGACCGATGTATCGAATCGCAGTTCGAAAGAAACGATATTATCAACTGACAGGTGTTGTATACTATTCCAGTCGTTGAGCGACAGATGCACGAATTTGTCATCTATTACCACGCAGGAGTCGCCCTGTTTTATTTTACCGGTCAATGTTTGTATATACGATTCACTGGCTGCCAGCAAAACGGTTGCGGGCAGGCAAAGCAGGAAAAACAAAACCAGTATTCTTCTGATAAAGTGCTGTACCGTCATAAAGAAAGGCTTACTGTTCAGGATTAGAAACATGCAGTTGATAGTCTTGATACCCTACTGCCGGTTCGATCTGATCTTTTTTTATGGTAATAATTTTACTGATCTCTTCGTCGATATTAATGGTAGCCGGCGGCATTTGCCGGTAATCGATATGGCTTATCCAAACCTTATTGGCAGCTGGTTGCTCTGTCATTGAGCCTTCTTTCCACCATTGTATGGTCGCACGCTTTACCTGATAGGTTACAGGATCATATGTTATATCAAATGACCTTATCTCCGGATTAAAATCGCTTTGGCAGGAAATTTCCCTTTCGTTGTCATTTTTTTGGGTAACCTTTCCCGTGATCCTGAAATCGGCCTGTTCATTAAACAACATATCGATCGTTGGCTCCATAAACCTTTTATTCCTTTTCTTCTCCCCTTTAACAGGCGAAACCACAACTACCTTGTTTACCGTATCGAGCTGTACCATCAAATTACCGTTGCAGAAAGTTTGCAGGTAACTGAACTGAGAATAGTATTTGTTCTGCCTCTTTATATACCGGCAGGTAGTGGTTTCCATTATTGCCGAAGGGGCTTCCCCATCATATAAATTGATGGCAGCTTCCAGGTTTAAACTGGTATCATTTTTAATGCGGTCATAGATACGCTGGTATTCCTCCTTTGCACCGGGCAACTCATTTACAACTTCAGCTTTATTGAACCAGCCGGTTAAAGAACCCGCTACCGATAGGCCTGAGACAGCCACTGCCAGTATTATAAAAATTATTGCTTTCTTTTTCTGCATACGATATAACAGTTATAAAACTTATTTATCTATTAGCGCTTCCTGAATGATTGCCTGTTCTCTTTTAATGTCATTACACCTCTTTCTGTTTCTTTCTTTACGCGAATGGGTGTACCCTCATCGTCATACTCATAAAAAGTGGCAAAATTGTTCTCATCCAACTGAGCCATTAAACGCATGTTACGATCATCGTACACAAATGAGTTCATATTGGCATCGTAAGGAAAAATGCGCACATCATCTATGTGAATGTTACCTAATGGAACCAATTGAAGATTAAAGGAAGTACCCGCCGTAAAGACACACTCTATCCGTTTCCATTCTTCTACTACCGGTACAACCTTAGTGCTTATCTGCTGATCAACACCATTTATTGAGACCGTTAAACCGTTGATCTTATTCTGAGCGGGGTTTCCATCGTGCACCCACATACTGAAAATGTATTGCTTGCCGGCTATTGGCGCAAAGCCTTTTGCCAGTTCATTGGTTGCCAGCGTAGGCTCACCATTGGGGCCATTAAATGCATAGGGTTTACCAGCTGGCGGCGCTGCATTGCCCGCCTGTTTTGTAATGCTTACGCTTCCGGCTGACAGCAACCAGCTATACCTTCCGCTATGCACAATGTCGGTAGCCAAACAATTACCGAATAAACACCAGTTGGTACCTGAATTAGCCAATCCCCAATCGAAATGACGTTTTTCCGGACAGGGTAGCACCAGATTCTGAAGCGTAAAATTGTAATCTTCAAATCCATCAAATGCGATTTCATTATGACGGGCATTAGTGGCAACAGCGATGGCTGCCGATTCGCGGTATCCATATAACGCCGTACTGTATCTGAAAGGATTGGTCACCACATCTATATTCCCCTGCCGGTCGCGGTTTATTGGAATAACACTTTCTATTTCATTTCCCTTACCGTCATAGTAAACCGATTTGGAAGCCCACACCCAACGTTCAGTAACCGGTGGGTTATCGACCTGAACATTGCTGTGCAAATTGCCTGCAGGCTGGAATTCCCAGAAAGGATTAAATGCCAGATAAGCGCCGGAAGTGCGGATGTTTGTTGAACCCGGAAGACTGCTGAGTCCGGTCTTTTGCTCGCGGTCAACCATATACACAAAACTTTGTTTTGGCCGCCAGTTACCTAAAACTCCTTTAACATAAGGATTCACAACCTGATCAATGGGATCAACGCATGCATCGAACTTGTAACATACCGTTAATTCCGGTAAAGGAAATCCGTGTTCTCCATTAAGCCCCCAAAAGTTAATAAAGCTATTACCACTTTCGCTGGCCAGGCTGAGCCTGATGCTGAATTCAGGTATATCCTTTGCCAAAAACCACTCCCTAAACATGGCAGTTAGATCAGCGTAAACAAAATCGTCGGAACTGATGGCTGGCAAAGACACCATATTGGTTGTGGCAACAGCCGGCTGGTTTTGCCAGGTTACCTGTCCAGCAGTACTACAGTCACGGATCTCCTTCACTCTTTCAAGCTTTGATGCATTGGAGCCATTCCAGGTAGACGGTTTAAGTTTTAGTTTAACAGATTGTATTTGGGCGCCGGCAGGAAGACTGCTCGTAGAAAAGCTTAAATAGCTCCGGCTTATTTCACTGCCTGCACCTGCCTTAAAATAATCACGGCAAGCTGGCGCCGACTGAGAACTCACTGTGTAATTACCATACACACCACCATAAGGTGTAAAAGCAGAGCAGTTTGATGTCAATTGATCGGGCACAGGCACACTCCACTCATTACTGTATAACACTGCTTTGGCATCCAGTATTTTATTGGCTACACTGAATTGCAGGGTCCTGCCCGAACCCGTTTCCACAATGGGGTTATTCATACAAACTATGCGGCCTACCTCCGCACTGGTTTGGTTCCTTCGGCCCGACCGTAGTACATAATATTTTCCATTGGTGGCAATAAACCTTCCATCCTCATCAATAAATCGTAATGAATTATCGGCTGTTGACCTGATGATCCACCCTTTTTGGTAAACCTCAGCTATCAGTTCGTCGCCTGGCACTAAATACGGCTCATACGCCTGGGGAATTTTACCATCTGATGCAGTAATAAAGGATGTAAATACTGCACCGATATTCTTATACGCAGCGCCCATTCCCTCATGTCCTTCGGCCCAATAAGCCGGATAGTTGAAGGCATAGGTATAATCATTGAATTCATTTTCGGTCCTTGTCAACAATACATTTCCTGTTTGCCCATCCCACAACAGATTTTCTGATGTAATGGAAGAACCGTTTTTCTCAGTGCGAACCTTTTTTACGATACCGTATTTTTGAATGACTTTGACAAATGAAATGGAATTGTATGCTTTTTTGGTAAGATTATAACTCAGGTTACCGGCTCCGTAAAAAACAGGCGCCGGAAAAGGTCCAATTGGCATGATCGTTGTGCCCGCATAGGCGCCCACACCTATACCAAAACTTTGATCGGTGCTTTCGCGCACATCCGTAGCTATATCCACATCCATTCCCAATAATGCGGGTTCTATTTTCCAGCCTTCATCGGGCTTTACAATATCTACGCTATTATTTAAATTCTTCCGTTGGGCGTTCTCATCATCCACATTATAAAAATATTCTACCGATGAGATCTTACTGCCGCCCATATCAAACATTTTAACCGATTTGGGCTTGCCATGCATATCATTCAGCTCAACTTTAAAGCCCTGCGAGGTAACCACTTTCTTGATATAGGTGGCGCTAAACAATTTTAACAACATACTATTTTCATACCACATCGAGTGCAGTGGCAGGTTATCAACCAGCGTGGGGAAATCCTTTGCAGTATAAAACTCATACTCAGTATACCCCGAGAACTTTTCCAATGCACCGCCCTGCGCATAGGTATCCCCAAAATTGGTAACTGTTACTTTACTGTATCCTACAACTGCTGATGGGAAATAGCTTTCACAAAAGGGCCGCTCAATAAAATGTACTTTATCGGGCGCCCAGTGCACCTTTTCCGAATAAGGTATAGGTTCATGGAAGGGGTTCTCTTCATTACCGATCTGTGGTTCGTAAGCCGCCACGCCCGAAGAAGTTCCATCTGTAAGATTATACTCATATAACTGGCCATATTTGGCTGTTTTACCGGTTTGATGCGACATCTCGTTCCAGGCGTCTTCAATGGTTATCTTTCTAACACGGGAGCCGCCACCCAATTTATTGTAAGAAGGATTGCAAAGCCTGATCATACTTTTCGACAGGTCAATAGTATTGGCAAAACTTTTTCGACTGGCCGATTTTTCAAAAGACACAAAGAACTCTTTCATATTAAGCACCGCCTGAACCAGTGACTTGATGGCCGCCTGTGAGAAGGAAGGCTCATCTGCATTGTCATAATGATCGTACGCAAATTGCGGCAGCTCTGTTTTCAACATTTGCCAGGCAGCTTTTGAAACCGGGCTATAACCGCTCAGTTTCTTAAGTGCAATAAATGCCAGCGTGCTATTGGTGCCAATCAGTTTGCAGTCATCAGGACTTATTTCTGCATATCCCTGCACATATTCCTTACGCCCCTGGTTATTGAGATCGGTAAATATTTTATAATAAATGTTATTAGGCATTAAGCCATCGGGCCCTTTCAAATACTTTTTCTTGAAATCATTATCGTCAACGGCCTTTTCTGGTAGTTCTACGGTAAAACCATCTGAGCCTACCATACCTGTGGATGCTGTAGAATTGTTACCAATACCTTTAATAAAGCACATTTGCATGGCCCTTCGGTCCTGCACATACCCATAATCATCGGCCTCATATTCTATATTAATGGTACTGCCGGTTGGCGTTATGATCTTATTGAGCTGCCACATAGAGGCAAAGAGCCCGTCTAATGTTCGCTCGTTATAAGCAATTCCCGTATTTGCATCATCGTTATCCTGGATGGCATATGGGAATTCTGAATTATTCAGCGCGCCGTTGCTGGTGGAATTACTGGTTAAATGATTATACCAGGTAGGTTTATAAGTGCCCCAGCGGTCGCTCTGGCGCATCGCGTACGAGTTATTTACTTCCGGCGCGTTCTGGCTTTGATCGTACGGATATGGGTTTGGCGCCGGCAATGTGTTCCCAAACTCATTAGCCACATTTCGCATGTCGTACGAAAATTCATAGGGATTGGTCTCTCCTCTGGTGTTATTGCCGAATGTAAAGTATACACGTTTTAAAGTAAGTTTCCCTTTTGATTGATTAACGTTGGCGGGGTCGTTCGGGTTGGTTAAAGTAACACCGTTCTTATCTACTGCAGCCCCGGTATTATTAGGAACGTTCGGATGAATTGAATAATCATATTCAAAATGAACAACTTTTATGGGAACGGCATTAGCGCCATCTTTTACCCAGGCGGCCTTTGAATATAATTTTATACGATCGAGTTTTTTGAGTTTAATATTGGGATTTTGTCCACCATTCTCGCCCAATACGCCCAATCCATCCTGCCGGTCAGAGGTTTCAAAAACGGCAATCATGGTTTTGCTTTCTACCGTATTCATATACCAAAGCTCTTTGGTTCCGCCCACATAGCTTCCTTTATCATCTTTAGGATCACTGATAAACCCTTCGTTGAAGTTGGCCGAATTGGCAGCATAAGGTGCACGCCATTGAAAGTTTTTGGTAGTACGGTTATAAGTGAATTTATAGGCCGTACCCAGGTCATCATCTGTAATGCCATTCCCCGTAAGATCTACATAATCGGGCGACAACACACCGGTAAGCAAATACGAAGTGGCATAAGGCGGAATGTACTCTCTTGAAAAAAGATTATCTCTTCCCTTATTATTTGCTTTTGTATTATCTCCTACATCATAAGTGATCAGGCCGGTTTTGCGGGCTTTGTCAAGGTCGTTGCCCAACTGCGGCTTCACTGAGAACGTTGCTTCATATTGCCCCCTGTTATATACCGGAATGCCATATACCATTCGTTTGCCTGCATCATCGGTAATGGTTATTTCGGAAATATGTTGTTCGCTTTTCTCTCCTCCGGGCACATATCTTTCTTCTCCATTAATAAATTTATCCAATCCATATCTTTCAGCCTGGTTGGCATTCAGATAGCTGATTGAAGCAGTACGCACCTCCCGCTTATTCTTTTTTAATTCTTTATTACCTATATTATCCCAACCGGGTTCGTGGCTAAGAAATTCAGTCCAGGTCATTGCATACGGTCCTCGATGAACGTTATCATTGGCTGCAACCTGAACCGTTTTATCCTTTCTCACTAAATTATAATAATCCTCATCTACTCTTGTCAATTCTCCTGTTTGCTTAAAATGCACGGGTTCTACATCTGGTTTGGCTACCTCATCGAACTTCGGTTCGCCATTATAATTTAAAAAGGAATTGTGATAAGCCCATTTCCCCGTGTTAGCCTCGCCTTCCAGGTAATTAACCCGCCCCCCGATCTTTACCAGATTGCCGCCGCCAACGGTTAAACCCACTGAAGTATTATTGGTGGAATTATTAAACGCCTTATCAAAAACCATATAGTTCCCATTGAAATAGGGTCTGAATTGCAGCGAACCAGCCTGACCGGTGGCAGTAAAAATGTCCTGTGTCGCCACCGGAATAGGTATACTCGGCGTTCCGGGAATATACACGCCTTCTTTTTCGCGATTAAAATCGATTAAGGCATTCGTGTTCTGCCGGCCTTTGAGATAATTCATATAACCAAATGCCGGCGCATATGTGGTCTTCTCTAAAATATGTTCTCTATATGTATAGCCCTGGCCACCGATGCCCACATAAGCGCCAAAGAGGGTTGCCCCAATGTCAAAACTGAATGTAAACCCATGGCTCCTGGTGTTGGTGAAAAAGGATGGCGTCCAGGTTTGACCGAAATACTTAACAGCAGACTGTTCAAAGTAATTAAAGTCGGTTCCTGCCTCTGCCCGGGTAGAGAAAGAGCTGCCCAATGAGATCTGCTTTAATCCTGACCTCGTATTATAGGTCAACGATCCATTGAGTGAAACTGTATGCTCTTCTCTCTGCTTATCATCCATGATCGCTAACGACAAAGAAGGAGTAAAGGTTGCACCTTCGCGGTTGTCAGAAGTAAAGTCAAGACCCAGGTTAAACGGGCCTGTTATCTGTTTACCCAGCATGTTACCTAAGCTTAAGCCTACTTCGGCACCCACCCCGTAATAGTTATCTTTATAAATGCCGACTTTAATACTGGGGCTGCCTATTTCCCAGCCGAATAAAGAAGGCTTCAGGATTATATTCCCGCCAATTTTTCTAAATTCTTTCCTGGAATAGTCTTTTCTAATTTTTTCACCTTTAAAATCATCCGGTAATCCTCGCACGGTTCTGTTGATGGCGCCGGGATTTAAAGACCACCCAAAGCCAACCCAGCTGGCCTCATCTTCCATACCTTCGCCAGAACCATACGATAAATTTAGCGGGTACCCGCCCACGTCAACCAAAGGAATATTATACTTGAAATTACCGGTAAACAGATCCACCATCTCGCTGTCTCCCGCCGGTTTGAACTTTTGCATTTCCGGTTGTGTAGGTCCCGATGTTAATGCATACGCCATTCCCGGGAAAAAGGTTTCAATTCCAAAAATGATCAGGAAGAACCAGGCCGTACATTTTTTAGTTCTGTTACGCATTTCTTTTAACCTATTTTAAATGGGGGTTTAAAGCAATAATCTGTTTTTGCCAATTGCCGAATGAATCGTCATATACCAATGCATCGGGTTGGCTGCCCGTAGGCAATTCAAACACCAGTATCCCTTCTCTATTCATTTTGTTCAAACCGGTCACCGGTTGAAAGAAAACCGGTGAAATGGAATCACCATTAACAACCGCTTTCCAGTCATTGACCATCCGGTAGTCATAATATTCGATTCGTTTCTGCTCAAATTTTTTATCATCCGTCAGGCTATCTGTGAATCCTATTTTATATGCAATAAAATTATTGTTGCTACCGGCCTTCATTACCTGCCGGCTGTCTGCCTCGTCTAAATACAGGTCAGATCCTTTCCTGTGTATTTCTGCCATATGTTTTATCACCGGCTTTACTTTTGCCGCCGTAGATTCACATGCCTGTAAACATATGAACGCCCATACCGTACCCAGGAGCACGATCCTATAAATGATTTCCCTTGCCATTATATTTATAGATTACTTATTCAAAATCTTTATCCTCAAAAATAAACCGTACCTGTATATCCGGCTCATTGAATGGATGCACTTTCAGTAAATAATGTTTGCCTGGCTCCAGTTCCATTTCAGTTAAATCGATATCCACCTTATTCAGTCCCGTGGTCAATGTAACTTCCGGACAATATTTCAGTGGCTTCATTCCATTGCCGATATCGTAAATGGTATAGCTTAATTTCCTGATGTTGTAATTATTCTGGAAAGAAAACTTCAAAGACCGGTTGGCGATATAATGATTGCCATTCATTAATAACTTTAGCTCCCGGTAACTGTCGGTTGGCAGTTGTTTTTGGGGCTCGTTACATTGCACAGTGAACTCCCACATTTCCGACCGCGACATCACTACATTATTCTGATAAGCAATTACCTGCCATACATAGGTCTTGCCTTCTTTAAGATCAGGATGGCCCGATGGATAATTGATACTGGTTGTAGTGATGTTATCAAGCAATAATAATGGAGCATTTACCAGCAGGTTCTCCACTGCCTCCCCTTCTTTCTTTTCAGTCAATAATAACCTGAACCGCATGGATGCATTGAATGGAATGGGCGGTTGCCAGGTCAGCATTGGCCGCTTTTGGCATATTTTATCGCCATCTGCAGGGTAAATAAGCGCCAGGGGTACAAGTGGTTGTATTTCGGCATCAAAACAATTTTCGAAATCATCTCCCTGCTTATCTCCATTTACAAATTGATAGCAGAATGAGTACTGTCCCGGCGGAAAATTCTTTGTTTGATTCGTTATGCTTGCATAGGCATTTGATGAAAACCTGAACAGGCTGCCGGCATACACATTCCTTGGAAAATTAGCCGTGCCAGGCTGAATATTCGTAAGGGGCGTTGTAATGGTAACTACAGGCGATTTGGTCACAGTTTCCTGCACGGTTATTACTATTTGCCCGCTCATAACAGCACCAGTAAGATTCTGAACCTGGAAAGAGCCCAGCCCATCAATGGTACGGCCATATATTTCGGGTTGAAAATAGATCACAAACTGCCCATACGAAATCTGGCACACAAACAAAAACCCTATTAGTATTGAATATATTCGTTTCATAACCCGCTTCATTTAAAAGTTAAGGTGCATTCCGGCCGATACAAAAAGTTGGTTTGCCAGTTCAGGTCTTATGGTTGCTACTGCTTTTTTATAGGTAAAGTCAATGTCTATATTCAGTTTCTGTATTAATATGGCACTTACCTGTTGTTTAACTCCCAATTGTTTGTTCCAGCCTGTATTATCGTAATAGCCCACACTATTTCCCAACCGGACGGTAGCGGTTACGGGATAAATATAACTTACCTCCGAACTGAACATCGAGGTGTTAAACAGGTAGTCTTTATTATTAGAGCGGTTCAGCAACAAGGTTAACATCAGGGGATTCTTATTTATTGCGATGGATGATGCATGCATCAACAGCATCGAAGAGCTTTTATAGTTCTCACCTAACAACATGGGCACATTCATTTGCTGGTGGCTGATGGTCACATTATTCGTGATCTTCTTTCCCCATGCGCGTACACTATAGGAACCATCAGCCTGGAGGCGGGAATTGCTTCCCCGGCTCGCGCCGTCAACAAACAATTTTGATCTATAGCCAGTATGTTGCCAGGTCAGCGCCACCCGGTTGTTGCGGTTTATGCGGTAACTTAACTGAAGCTTGTTGTTAAGGGCTTTGTTTGTATATATTTTGGCCGGATCAAAATCGCGCTTGCTGTAATCAATATTATAACGTACCGTCAGTTGCTTATTCACTTTTCTCGAAACACCAAATCCCAGTTTTGTTTCACCGGCCCGCAGCAATATGTTACCGGGATTATTATACCCCAGTCCTACCTTTTTTACAAAAACGCTTACATCACTATTCAATATCTCCCCTTTATAGTCGACCATTGCGGCATAATTCGCTTTACCGGCATCGCCAACTAAATTATTATAGGGATTTGCTTTATAAACCTGGCTATCGGCCGACATGTTATTGGTATATGAACCAAAAGACCTGGAAACATCCAGTATTACTTTGTGTTTTGGCGCCACTTCAAAATCGGAATGAAATGAAATAGTTGCGTCGCGCCGCTGGGGAACCGCCATATATTTCGATTGAAGCGGGTTATCGCCTGCTCCTAATTGTGAAAAATCTTTGAAGTCAAAGAAGTTCACCGCAATATATTGTTGTACGGCGCTCCCTGTCCCCGATCCCAGTTTAAACCCGGCCATGCTTGAATACTCATTGGCGACACCGCTTGTTAAACCAGATTGCAACCAGTTATTGAGGTTATTATTTCTACCATAAATAACTCCCACACTTGCCTTCTTGTTTTTAAATTCGGTATTAACGCCTGTGTTGATCACATTTTGCAGTGAAAAATCGCCCTCTTTTAACGCATTCTGCCCCATATCCAACTTTGTCATATTCATAAACAACCGCTGAACAGTGCTCAGTTCCATATGTTCGTCAACAACCTTTTCGAGGTTGGCCGGTTGTTTTAAGAACGTTTTATAACTGTCGCGGGTGAACGGCAGGTTTGCTTTCAACTGTTTTATCAACTTATTATTTTCAAACTTTTCTTTTCCTGCTGCTATTTTCTGGTAGATCTTTTCAAGCACCTCCCGCTTTTTTTCATACGCCTCATTCCCAACCATGGCAGAATCGGCCATGGCGCCGATAGTTGGATTGGCTTCTGTCATTAAACGGCTCTTTAATACCGAAAGATCGTTTTTCGACAGATCTGTAACCCCATCGGGCAGTTTTACAGTTGACTTGTATTTTTGTGCATATTCATTTTGTAATGTTTCGATCTCTGATCGTAACGATTTCTCATAATTGCTTTTTATTGCATTGATCCTGTTCATGGTGAGGGCAGTGAGCGCATCGGGGTCCAATTTATCCGCAACTTTGCTTTGGATCGTTTGCATATACTTCTTATGATCAAAGTTGAACTTCAACAACTTATTAAAAGAAGTGTAATCGGAAGTGTAAACACCGTTCATTCCCCTGAATGAAAAATTAACCGGCAGCTCAAATAACGCTAACCCCGTACTAAGATCATAACTGTAAACACTTCCCAAACTTTTTAAAGAACCCAACTCCATACCTGAAGTATCCTGTAAAAAGGTATATTCAACAGATGCATTCACCTTTCCCGGTTTCACAAACTTTGCATCATCGAAAAGGGCCACTTTTGAAAGCAGCTGTTGCTGAATGACTTTCGGTTCATTTAACAGACCGTTAAACTCCCCTTTCATATTCTTCCATTCTTTCAATGGCAATAAGGTATCCGTTTCAGGCAAACGCACATTCCCTTTCATACCTGCCAGTTCGCGTTTAATCCCACCTTTTACCTTCGATTTCAGGGAATCGGATTTCATTGGTATTTTCTCCTGCGAATAAGCAGTTACCACTATAATATTTGACATTAATAATAAGCATGCAATAGCCAATACATGCCGTATAGACATAGAATTCATAGTTCGCGTTTGAGAATCAAAGCGGAATACTTACAATATGGGACAGTTGAGATGTTATTTCCGGAAAGAGATCTCCGGTTTAAGAAGAAGTTCAATCAGTCGCAGATAAAACAGATAGTAATAGGGTTTACTCATAAAGGTCTGTTTGGTTGGTGTTAATAATCCTAATCAGCGCAATAAGTCGGTTCTACAAAATCAAAACTAATTACTTTATTATTACCCGGCCAATAATTCTAATAGTCGTGTAGATTTGGCAATAACCGTGTTATTTTAGCCAATAAACGTGTAAATAATTTCACAGAACCGGTGATCAGGTGATAATGAATGTAAAGCAAATGAAAGTTTCTATTAAAACAAAATTCCGGGAGGTCTGGATTGTCACAGGGAGTTACCCGTAAAAATCCCTCACCCCGCCCCCAATAAATCCAAAAATTAATTATTCTTTTAGCTTTACTTATCTTTCCGATCGTATTTTTGATAGCTTACTCCATATTACGATATTATGAAGAAGATACTTTTTGCGGCTACCGTTCTTTTGACCATATTGGCTGCCTGTAATGATAATGATGCCAGCACCACCAGCCCTGGCGATACCGGCAATAGCGGGAATGCAGCTCCGCCAACTATACAATATGCCGTTGTAAATAAATACCCCCACGATACCTCTTATTTCACCGAAGGCCTTGAATTCTATAAAGGACAGCTTTTTGAAAGCTCGGGCGGTAATGCCGATGAAAGCCCCTACCCTTCTGAACTGGGTATCAGCGACCTGAAAACGGGCAAAGTGACCCCGAAAGTTCAGCTGGATAAATCAAAGTATTTCGGGGAAGGCATCACCTTTTTTAATGATAAGCTGTACCACCTCACCTGGACAAGCCAGGTTGGTTTCGTATATGATGCTGCCACTTTTAAAAAAATAAAGGAATTCAAAATACCGGCGAAAGAAGGCTGGGGTCTTACGCACGATTCAACCCACCTTATAATGAGCGATGGTTCAAGCAACCTGTATTACCTGGCGCCCGACTCGCTCAAACTGCTGAACATTCTGCGGGTAACCGATAACAACGGCCCGGTTGCCAATATCAACGAGCTGGAATTCATCAACGGGTATATTTATGCCAATCAGTGGGAAACACCGTATATCCTGAAGATTGACCCCGCCACGGGTAAGGTTGTTGGCCGTATTGACCTGGAAAACCTGCAAAAGGAAGCTGCTGCACTGCGTCCCGGCGCCGATGTACTGAATGGCATTGCCTACAACCCTGCCACCGGCCAAATGCTGGTAACGGGTAAAAGATGGCCATTTATATACGAGGTTAAGGTGCAATAATTACTTACCGATCACATAGATCAATGAACTGCATTCTTCTTTATGGAACAGCGTATTCAGGTTTGAAAGGGAGCCCATAATGCCTCCCTTCAATACGCTTTCTTTACCGGTTTTATATTTCTCGCTTAACATGCTCACATAAAAACTGTCGAACCACATAGGTTTTACAGCTTGTAATTTCAAGCTATGTCTATCGATCAATAAACGCATTGATTCGGGTGAAAAGTGATACAGATGGCGGGGAACATCATACGCAGCCCAGTTCTCCCTGTATTTGCCGGCGTCGTAGCTGGTATAATTTGGCACGGCAATGAATAAGGTACCCTGCGGGCGCAACAATTGGGTGAGCCTGTCCATGTATTCGTTCAGCAGGTGCACATGTTCCAGCACATGCCACATGGTTATAATATCAAAATCGCCGAGCGAATTATCAAAAAATTTATTGGGGGGATATACAAATAAGCCATATTGTTTGGCGGCCATTTCCCGGGCGGGGTCACTGGGTTCAACTCCTTCTACCAGCCAGCCATGTTGCCGCATATGGTCCATAAACGAACCAATGCCACACCCTACATCGAGCAGGCGGGGCATGCCTTCTGTGTTGGCATACGACTGTATTAATTTCCTTTTATTTTTCAAACTACGTTCACGCACACGATGGTATAACCTGTTCACCAGTCCTTTGCTGGTATTACTATGAGAAATATAATTTTCCGATTGGTAATAGCCGGCTATATCATCCTGTTGGGGTACGTCCTGGGTAAATCGCATGGAACAACGGGCGCACTCCCAGATCTCAAAGGTTTTTTGTGAAACGGTATGGTCCTTTGCTGCCAATACACGGTGTATGTCTGACGAATCGCAAGCGGGGCAGGTGCTATAATGTATAGGTGATGACATCAGGTATTTATGACCCGCAAAGAAAAGAAAGAATCCCTTTGTTTAAAAGAAAAATATCAGGGCGCCGGCGCGGCCTGTATTTGTTGTTGATTTCCTGCTGCAGATGTAATAAGCCCATCTCTGTACAACCGCAAAAAGATCACCGTCAGTGCAAGGGCGGCAAGCACCAGTGCAAAGATCCACCAGCCTTTTTTCTTTGGCGGTTCTTCCGGATAGGGCGGATAATCAGGCTGCTCATCACCAGATATAACATTATTGTCTGATACATTTGCTGAAGTATCGGTATTCGAGATCTTGCGGGTCACTTCCTGGTCGCCCACCAGCATGGTATGCTGCGAGTGCGAATGTATGACGCGATTGGCGGGTGTTGGCTCCTGCATGCTGGGAATTCGGCCGGCAGATTCAAAAATGATCTCGCCTGAGATGTCTTTTTTCAGCGTGCCAATGCCATCCCATTCAACTTCCTGTCCTTCGCGCAGTTTACTACGCAATTCATAGGCCCATTCGTTGTACCATTTTATGGCTTCATAATCGGCAATGTTCTGTTGTTTGGCCAGATAGGTGAAAAAATCTTTATCGGGAGCGTCGAAATATTTATCAAAACGGAAATGATAATCAGGGGGCAGAATACGACGGTTCACAAAATCTGTTTGCGCGGGAATGCGCTCAATGTACATTGACCCCAGCCCCGGGATACTGATGCTCTTATGTTGAAGCAGATAACTTACCAGCACATTGTTCATAATATTCCGTGGTTTACAGCTGCAAAGAACAAAAAAATTCCGGTAAAGGGAACAGAAAAACGTTAAAACCTTTATCCCCAACACCCCCCAGCCCCATAAAGGGGGAGTGATAAACCCCTAATTTCGAAATTCCTCACTAATAGCGAGAAAAATAAAAGGTGAGCCTGTTAAGAGGCTCACCTGTAATATTTAAAGATTTCGCGATAGACGTTCTGCCCTACTTCGTATTAAAGGAATAAGTTATACCTCCCAGAATGCTGAACCCAAATACCTGGTACTGGTGCCAGCGCTCATATCTGTTATTTGTTAAATTATTGGTCTGCACCCAAAGGTTGAAGTTTTTGGTGATCCGGAATTCGGCCCCTGCATTCAGGTCAAAGGCATTATCGCCTTTATGGCTTTCCCCTTTTTTGTCGAGGTAATGCGGTTTGGTCCAGGTATACAACTCACCATAAAGGAACAGGTCTTTTATCAGCTGCCAGTGGATGGCGGCATTGAGCTCAACGGGAATCAGCCCGTAAGGATCTTTTTCCTGTTCCTGTTTATAATAATTATTCAGGGTTACACCGGCCGTGGCGCTGAACGTTTCGCCAACGGTATACCCGATCTCACTGTGCAATTGCAGGTTATTCATTTTGGGTTCATAGCGTATAGCGAATGTTTTGCCGGTTGAGTCGTTTTGATAATCGTTCACGAACAATGGCGTATTATGATAGGTGACTATACCCAGTTTGGTAGAATAGGTGAAATGGTCGCCAATTGAGCCCTTTATGCCACCATACAGATCAATTACCCGGGTATTCAGGAGCGAATCGGGTTGAGCCAGCCAGGGATTGATGGATGCAAACCGCTGATAGGAACCTTTTTGATATGACCCTACCCAACCCAATTGCAGGGTAAACTTCTTATCGCTGGTGGTAATGTCGGCCATAATGTTGGGCAGCATATGGAACTTCTTCTGGTCCCAGGTAGGCAAAATTCCTGCATGCAGGTACAGGTTACTGGTCTTCACCTCCACTGCCGTAGCCACCTGGTATAAATTATTTTGGATGGAAGTTTTATTGCTTTTGTCGCCAAATTTGTAGTTGGTAAGGTCGGCGGTAGCGCCAAGGTCAAACGAGAACTTTTCGCCAAAGGTCTTTTCCAACGGCAGGTTCACTACTGTATTCGTTTCACTGCCCTTGCCTATTGAAGTATGGTTATCTGAAAAGCCGCTTACCTTAATGCTGGGATGGTAATTGAGTCCAAACTCTGTTGGACTAAGATTCCGGAAATCGATCTTTCCCTCAATGGTTTGGAAGCGTTGCTTCAGATCGTCTTTATTGAACTTCATGGAATCAGGCCGGAACCCGTATAAATAATAATCATCGCTGCGGAAACCTAAACTACCATTCCATTCCAGGTTTTTAGTGGTTTTGTAAGTAGCCGCTGCCCCAACACTTGTTTGGGAGTTCTTTTGAAATTCGAGGTCTCCTTTTGAGGTATAATGATTGGCGAAAAGATTGAAGAAAGTTCGCTGGCCATCGCCAAAGCTGAAGCCGGCTTTTACAAATGGCTGATGAATATTACCTATACCGGCCTTTATATAATTGCTGTATTGCCAGGCATTGAGCGAATCTACTTTCAGGGCCACCGGGTGCACACCGGCCGGCTGATAAGTGAAAAACAGATTCTGGGCAGGTATATTATAATTGAGCCTGGGTTTGGTAGTATCTACGGCCGGCTCGGTAGCATTGAAATTAATTTTCGATGCTTCGCGTAATACCGGTTTAAACTGAGAGGTTACATCAATGGTCTTTCCTTTATTGGGTTCCTGTGCCTGTACGTGAGTCGCAGCGCACAAGAAGCTACCACTGAAAAGAAAAAAGGCTATGCTTGATTTATTCATCTGAAAACTTGTTCGTGGTGAAAATCGTGAATGGTCAATGGTGAATCGGCAAACTCAAAACTTCAAACCTGAAACTCGTCACTTTACAAACTCCTCCTTTAGGGGGCCGGGGGTTACCCTCCTACCTTACTATTCTTCCGCTCCTCTTCCTGGGTTTGTTTAAGCTTGCGGTCTGCTTCCTGACGCAGGTCTTCCAGTTTGGCATTATCAACTATGCTCTGGAAGGTGGCCTTGGCATTGAAATAATCCTTTTCTTTCAGGTAAACATCACCCAGCAACAAATAGGCTTTGGTGACCCAGGTTTCGTATGAACCGGATTTGTTCACCACTTCAAAAGCTGCTTTTTCTGCATCATTCATCCGGTCCTGTACAAAAAAACAATGGGCAATTTCATACCGGGCTTCAGCGCCATAGGCCGATTTATTCAATGAAACCACCTGGCGGTAATAACTAATGGCCTGATCGCATTGGTTAGAAGTCTGGAATGATTTGGCAATGGCCATATTCGCTATCACCTTGTCGTCGGAACCAATGCCTTTCTGGCTCAACAGGTCTTTGGCATTGGTAACCGCATCGGTCCATTTTTGTAACTGGAACTGGCTGCGTAACAGTCCACGCATGGCTTCCAGCTTGTTTTCCTGCGAAGAGGCAAAATCTTTCAGTTTGGTGAAATACTTTTCCGATTTCTCATAATTCTTCAGTTCAAAGAAGTTCAACCGGGCGGCATTCAGCAATGCTTTCTCCCCAAATTTATTCGGCACCAGATCGCTCAGCTTTTCATAGCCTTCGGCTGCTTTCGCCCAGTCTTTCTGGTTATAATATATTTCACTTTTATAATACAATGCTTCGAGCACGAATTTGCCATCGGCAAAACGGGAAAGATATTCCTCAAATTTCTTAGCCGCTGCAGGGAAATTCCCATTATTAAATTGCACTTCGGCCTGCTGATACATGAGCTCATCTTCCTGGTTGGTGGTAATTTCCTTACCCATTGAACGGGCAAAGGCAACGTACTCACTGGTTTTACCCTGCTCTACATAAATAATGCGCGCATTTTCGAGTGCAGCATCTGCTTCGGGCGAATTAGGGAATTGCTGCAATACGGTAGTGTATTGTTTCAGCGCTTCGTTATCATTGTTCAGATTGTAATTGGCGATACCCATTTTAAGATAGGCCTTCGGTTTAAGTGATGAAACCGGATCGCTGATCACATTCTTTAAATAAGGAAGGGCTTCGCGGAACTGCTCACCCGCAATATAGGTCATGGCGATTTCCATATTGGCATCGGCCGACAAATTGGATTGCGGATAGCGGCGCCCGATGCTGGCGAGCAGGTTGATCTTTTCTTTTTCGTTGCTAACACCGTTGATCATGGCCTTTTGAAAGGTCGCATAATCACCCGCAGCCCAGGAATAACTGATAACTTTATCATACATCGCCAACGCTTTCTTGAAATCGCGGTTCATGTAATAACAATCGGCGCTGCGTACGTAAGCATCCTGCTCCAACGGATTGGCATCTATCTTTGGGTTGGTGACCACTTTCTCAAAAAATCCCAATGCCTGGTTATAGTTCTCTCTTTTCAAAAAGCAATAGCCCAGGTTATAATACGCGTTGGAGGGGTTTATTTCTATATAAGAGATGGGACGTTTCAGGTATTCAAAGTAATACCTGATGGCTTCATCGAGTTTGTTGAGGCGGTAGCTGATCTCTCCTTTCCAGAACTGGATCATTGGCAGTACTGACGTATTATTGGCGTCAGATTCTGCTTTGGTAAGCAGGTCATTGGCGCTTACCAGCATGCCGTCGTTTATTAATTCGGTAGCCCGGCCATACAATACCACGGGATATAATTTCCGGGCATTGGAAGAAGGGTTCTTTACACTTTCAATAAGGGCCAGCGCATCTTTATAGTTATTGGTGCTGGCCAGCATGTTCACCAGCAATTCCTTGGCTTCGTTATTATATTCAGATTGCGGATACTTGTTCAAAAATTCCTGCAGCTCGCTCAGGGCCACATCCTGGTAACCGAGCTCGTAAGACAATTTTGCATAATTGAATTGCGAAACTTCCTGCTGCTGCTGGTTGCTGCTATTGCGGGCGCACATCAGGAAGGCGTTGCGTGCATTGGCTTTTTGCCCGGTGCGTAAATAGGCATCGCCCAGCAGGTACATGGCGTTCTGCGCCAGCGAATCTTCTTTACCACCTATTTGTTTAAACCCTTCAATGGCCTTATTCCAGTTTTTAGAATCATAATAGCAATAGGAGAGTTCGTAAATATCCTCGCGCTTTACACTATCGGCCTTGCTCACGTAGGTCTCGAGGTAAGGCAGGGCTTTGCTGAATTGCTTTTTTTCAAAGTAGGCATGCCCTACCATCTGGCGCATGGCCACATCGTAATACAGGTTGCCTCTTTTCAATTTTGCTTCGGCATATTCGAGCGCCTTATCCTTCTGGCCCAGTGAATAATAGATACCGGCTATATAAAAGGGCACCACTTTGCCATAATTGGGATGGTCTTCCACCACCGTAAAGGCATCGAGCGCTTCTTTGTATCGCTTTTCGTAAAAACAAATGAAACCGTAGTAATAGTTGGCATCGGCATAATTGGGATCGTCCTTCATTTGCCGAATGGCATCGAACATCGGTTTGGCCTTGTCGAATTGCTTTAAAGTAAAGTATACATAACCGAGATGAAATTTGAGGTCGGCCACTTCGCGATTGCTGAGGTTGCCAATTTTGGTGGTTTCGTATAAAGATGCTGCCTGGGCCAGATCATCTTTACGGAAAAAATATTCCGCCAGGTGAAAACTCATCATTTGCACCCGGGCCGAATTGTCTTCCACTTCAATAAATTTCCGTGCCTTCAACACGGCGCCTTCCTCATTTTGCTTCAGGGCACAAACGATGGTATAATATTTTACTTCCTGATAATTGATGGCCTGGTTGCTACGGTCAGCATTATTTTGCTGTAATTGCAGGTCTTTTAATAATGGATATGCCAGACTGTACTGATCCCGCTGATAAAATTCTTTTGCTTGCTTGAATGTTGCCTGGGGATCAGTAATAACACGCGTTTGCTGGGCATAGGAAAAATGAAAAAGACCTAAAAGGGTTATGAAGGCTGTCGTTTGTTTCATTCCAGTGTCCTTAAGGTGATAGGTAAAACCTGGTAAAGGTTCTAAATAATACATTCTCAACCAAACATCGTTCCAAACAGATGTGGATAAGTGGCAGGATTAACAATTCTTTTTAATACTAAATGTGAAAAAACAATTCCCGTATTTTTGAGTCACCTAAAAACGAACTCATGAAAAGACTATTGAGCACAGCCTGTTCCGAAACCGCCTTTAATATCGCCGTGTTGGTAATACGGGTTACTTTCGGCGCAATGCTCCTGATCAATCATGGAATTGACAAACTGAAGCATTTTGCAGAAAAACAAAGCAGCTTTCCCGACCCGTTGCACCTTGGCCATATGCCATCGCTGATGCTGGCACTGTTTGCAGAAGTATTTTGCACTGTTTTTTTAATACTGGGATTATTTACCCGTCTCATGGCCATACCTGTGGTGATCAACTTTGCGGTAATTGTTTTCGTCGTTAATAAAGGTTATACAGGCCCCGCTGAAACAGGCGTTTTGTATCTCGCCGGATTTTTTAGCGTTTTATTAATGGGCCCCGGGAAATACAGTATTGATGGAGCAATGGGAAAATAATTCGTGAATGGTGAATGGTCAATGGTGAATGAACTCATTGGCCATTCGCTTTCGTACAATATCAATTTATTTAACATTTAAATCGTCAATTGGCAAGCAAGGTATACATATCAGTAGTTCATTTGAACCGGATATCCTTTGACCATTGACCATTCACCATTGACCATGTTCACCGCAGAGACCCAGATACGTGTTCGTTATGCCGAAACAGACCAGATGAATGTAGTATACTATGGCAATTATGCCCAGTATTTTGAAGTAGGCCGCGCCGAATCAATACGGCATTTGGGTTTTACCTATAAAGATATGGAGGCCATGGGCGTTATAATGCCGGTGGTTGAAATGCATTGCCGCTACCTGCGCACTGCTCATTACGACGACCTGCTTACCATCAAAACCACGTTAAAAGAATTGCCCACCGATCACAAGATCGAGTTTCACCACGAAGTATTCAACGAAAACAAAAAGCTGTTAACGGTAGGCCGGGTAGTATTGTATTTTGTTACTGCCAATGGGATGGAGAAAACTTCTATGCCAGTGCAGCTATATGATAAATTGAAACCTTTTTTTACGTTTTGAGTCTGAAGTAAGAAGTAGGAAGTAAGAGGTAAGAAGAGGTTAACGATGCAGAATGCCCCGCATTTTCGGGCCTATTTCAGACATCAGACTTCTTACTTCGTATTTCGTATTTCTTACTTCTTACTTCCTACCTCCTACTTCTTACTCCTATTTCAACAAGTCAAGCACCCTGTACATCTTTTTCACCACCTCACCCGGCGATCCCTCATAATTATTCACGATGATCGAAAACACATACTGGCGGCCATCCTTCGCAGTATGATAACCGGTAAAGGCGCGGGCCCCGCCAATAGAACCGCTCTTCATTTTCATCCCATTGTATTCGGGTAACGCATTATAGAATGCATTGAACCAGGGCCGCGTTCGGGCAAATTGCAACACTTTTACCTCAGCATTGGTAGTTACCCGGTTCTGAGGCGATAACCCGCTGCCATCGATCATGTTCACCGCCCCTTTATCAATACCGCGTTCGCTCCAGAAATTGCGCACCAGCTCAACACCTTTTTCGGTGGAACCAAAGCCGGCCTTTTCCCAGGCGATGGTTTTTACCAATGCCTCACCATACAGGTTAATACTTTTTCGCAGGAACCAGTAATTAATACTATCCATAGGTGGCGATAACAGGGTGATTAATTCCTGTTGCATGCCAGGCCATTCATTTTTATTAACCTTGAGGGTTGTGTAACTTTTAAACCCTGCTACGGCTATCTTTTGCTTTGAAAACAATTGTTGCAGTGCATCTGCAAACTGCCAGGGGCCATTGGTGAAAGCACCCGAAATAGCAAAGGGTTCATTTCCCATTGGTATAGTGCCCTGGGTAAACCCCTGAAATGAATAAGGCGCCAGATAAATATAGCCGTTATCACCACTTCCCTTTTTTCCGGTGGTGATGAAATTTAAAAGGGCCGATTCCTTTAACCGGGGTGTTATTTTTACAATGGTAGTGGTATCACCTTCCTGCTTTCCCGGTTGAATATAAAGATCATACTGGTTCTCGTGCCAGTTAATGGCCCAACAGCCGGCCCCATAATAATTTCCGATATCGTCCCAGATCCAACCGCCGGGAATGGGTTGAATAGAAAATGCCGAATCGTTCAGCAATACATTACCGGTGATCTTTGTGATATTATTCTTTTGAAGGACCGCCCCTATTTTTGCGAGCACCACTTCTTCCTTTGTATCGTTCCAGCGCCAGCTGCCCAATGTAGGATCTCCGTAGCCGTTAATATGCAGATTGCCATTCAGTACCCCATTCTCAATACGGCCATCATACCCCAGCACGGTCTTATAACGATAAGTGCTTCCCAGCAATTCAAAAGAAGCGCAACTGGTAAAAATTTTCTGCGTGCTGGCAGCCGCAAGCCCTATCTGTGCATTGTGCTCATATACCACTTTGCCTGTTTGTACATCGGTGACATATAAACTAATAATGCCATGCCGCACCTGTTCATCATCCTCAAACTGCTTAACCGCATTGGCCAGTTTCACCGCTACGGTTTGTGCAATACCAATATGTGCCAGTATGATAAAAAAGAAAAGGATCAGTTTCTTCATAAAGGAAAATTAATGAAAAGAGGGATGTAACTACAAATAAGTTGCACGCATAAAAGCGCAGATCACCTATTCAACACATTAACCTACATTTGCTATTATGGAAAGAATTATCGCCTCCATTATAACCATTGGTGATGAATTGCTGATAGGACAGGTCATTGATACCAACAGCGCTTTCATTGCACAGGAATTGAACAAGGCCGGTGTTTGGGTAAAAAGACGGGTAGCAGTAGGTGACAGTAAAGAGGAAATAATCCGCGCCCTGAACGAAGAAAGCCGCGATACCAATATTATTATTATAACCGGCGGACTGGGTCCAACGGCCGACGATATTACCAAACCGGTGCTGTGCGAATATTTCGGCGGCAGGCTGGTAATGAATGAAGATGTGCGCAAACACCTGATGTATCTTTTTGAACAGGTCTTCCGCCGGCCCATCATTGAACGCAATCTGAAACAGGCCGAAGTGCCGGATGTTTGCACGGTTCTCCCCAATGCCCGCGGCACTGCGCCGGGCATGTGGTTTGAAAAAGAAGGAAAAGTATTTGTTTCATTACCGGGCGTACCGCATGAAATGAAGGGCCTCATCACTAATGAAGTGATACCGCGCCTGCAGCAAACATTCGCGATGCCCTTTATCAGTCACCGCACCCTGCTTACGGCCGGTATTGGGGAATCGTATATTGCAGAAACGATCAGGGATTGGGAAGAGCAACTACCTGCTCATTTAAAGCTGGCCTATTTGCCCAATTACGGCATGGTACGGTTGCGCATTACCGGGTGGAGCACCAATAAAACCCATCTGGAAAATGAGCTGAATACCGAATTCGACAAACTGAAAATACTGGTACGGGAATGGCTGGTCATTGATGAAGACGCTACCCTGCCCATGGCGTTGCACAAATTGTTGCGGTCACGGAACAAGACGATGACCACTGCAGAAAGTTGTACCGGTGGCTATATTGCCCACCTTATTACAGCCATTCCGGGCGCCAGCAACATATATAAAGGCAGCATCATAAGTTATGATAATGCCATCAAGATCTCGGCCCTGCAGGTATCGCCTGCCACTTTACAAAAAAATGGCGCAGTGAGTGAAGAAGTGGTAAGTGAAATGGCGGCGGGCGCCCTGGCCAGTATGAACACCGATTACGCCCTGGCCGTATCGGGAATTATGGGCCCCGATGGCGGCACCCCCGAAAAACCGGTGGGTATGGTTTGGGTGGCGGCCGGTGACCGCAATAAGCTGGTTACCCAGAAATTCCAGTTCCGGTTCGACCGCGACCGGAATATTGAAATGACGGCCACGCAGGCATTGAACCTGTTGCGGAAATTTATCGTAGAGAACCCATAAGCAAACACTTGTTAGTAAAATCATTATCTTCGCGCCTCAGGGGGGATTTCCTCCATGTGGGGAATGATGCGGTTTTATGCATATTAATTAATAAGTTCGCAGCTTGGGTCCTTTGACTCCGCTCAGGACCGGGCCTGCACTGAGGGGAGTCGAAGAGTCGAAGGACCAAAGCATAATCATAAACCTTCCCGGCATAACGTCGGGAAATAAAATCTGCAATTGCATATGGCTTTAGTTGACCTGGTGATGCCTAAAATGGGTGAAAGTATTATGGAAGCCACTATTTTAAAGTGGTATAAACATCCCGGAGAAACAGTGAAGATGGATGAGGCGGTACTTGAAATTGCCACTGACAAGGTGGACAGTGAAGTACCTTCTATTGCCGAAGGTGTGATAGAGGAAACCTTTTTCAATGTGAATGATGTAGTGCCGGTAGGTACGGTGATCGCCCGTATACGTTCCAATGCTGCAGAGCCAGCAACAACCCAAACACCGGTGGTTACCAGTCCGGCCGTGGAAGTAGCAGAAAACCGAGCCATGGGGCACGACATGAACCATAAGCCTGTTACCAATGAGGCTTATACCCAACATGGTTCTACCAGCGGCGGCCGCTTTTATTCGCCCCTGGTGCTGAATATTGCCACCAGCGAAGGAGTGAGCCTGAGCGAACTTGAAGCCATTCCCGGTACCGGTAATGAAGGCCGGGTTACCAAAAAAGATATCCTGCAATATGTAGCCAATAAAAAAGCGGGCAAAGTTAGCAGCACGCCCGTTGCTCCTGTTCACAATGTACAGGAAACAACGCCCACCATTCTGCCACAGGTACGTCAGGTACAGCCAGAACCCGAGCATCGGCCCATTCAAACCTATAGCGGCAATGTTGAGATCATTGAAATGGACCGCATGCGCAAGCTGATCTCGGACCATATGGTGCGCAGCAAACAAACCAGCGCTCACGTAACCAGCTTTACTGAGACTGATGTCACCAATATGGTGCAATGGCGCGACAAGGTTAAAAAGGAATTTGAAAAACAGGAAGGCGAAAAACTCACCTTTACGCCTTTGTTCATAGAAGCCATTATCCGTTGCATTAAAAAGTATCCCTGGCTTAACAGCAGCGTTGATGGCGATAAACTGATCGTAAAGAAAGATATCAATATAGGCATGGCCACTGCCCTGCCCACGGGCAACCTGATAGTACCGGTAATACGTAATGCCGATCAGCTGAACCTGGTTGGGTTAACCCGGCAGGTGAACTCGCTGTCGCATGCAGCGCGCAATAACCGCTTACGGCCCGATGATACCCAGGGCGGCACCTTTACACTCACCAATGTGGGTACTTTCGGCAGCCTGATGGGTACGCCCATCATCAATCAGCCGCAGGTAGCTATTCTGGCTACGGGGGTCATCAAGAAAAGACCGGTGGTTATTGAAACAGAACAGGGCGACTTTATAGCAATCCGCCATATGATGTACCTGTCGCTGTCATACGATCACCGCATCATCGATGGCGCCCTGGGTTCTACCTTCCTGAATGCGGTGGCCAAAGAGCTGGAAAATTTTTCGATAGAAAGAACATTATAAGTTGCAATTTGTTTTCAATTTATTAGAACGACCCCCGGCTATACCAGCCGGGGGTCGTTTTTTTTTATACATACTAAGTGTTAAAAACAGGCGTTTACAATATATATTTCTGCTGCAAGCGCCTGCACTATTTTAAATACTGTTTAACGTAAAATAATTAAGCCTTCTCTTCCGGGCATGGTCTTTTTTTTGTAAATTGATAGTAGCGTCAACCCTGATTGTTTTGCCTGAGGAGCCACATCAGAACAGGTCTACTACAATTCTAAACTTAAAACGTGATCAAATGAAAACGCTTTCAGAAACGTGGTTTGCCGAAGGCTATATTGATTTCGAGTTAAAGAAATATACGCTTCTCGCCTATCTGCAACAGGTAAACATGTATTTTAATGAATCGAAATTATACCCGCAGTTATCGGATGTGATCTTCCATTATAATAACCTGCAGGCCCTGAAAAAGAACAAGAAATTTCTGCAGGAACAATTCCCCAAAAAACTCACCGGTGTGCAAATAGAAAAGCTGGAATTATTATATGAGCAGATCATTGGGGATGATGAACTGATGCAGGAACTGGAAGACATCATCAGCTTTTCGGCCGACAAACTGAAAACAACCATCAGCAGTGGTACCGAGTTGTATGAATTTGTGGAAGACAAGCTGAATATTTTTCCGGTAGGACTGGTACCGCTCGATACGCATGAAGGCTATTTCTTTTTAAGCGAAGGTTCTTTTCGTCATACGCTGGTATACCAATACAGGCTGAGCATCTTTGAAAAGCATGATGAAAAATACCGCGCCATCAGAACGGAATATGTGAATGAATGGGAACGCAACATGGTGAATACGTATGAGAATATAAAAGCCGAATTGTTGCGTAATAAAAAAGACCTGCCCAACCCGGCGGTATATTCTATTGAAACGGAATTAACGTTCCCGATCTCTGAAACATTATTACCGGTTGCCAAACGGAGTTTGGTGAGATATATTTCTAAGGCAGCATAGCTTTTGATCCATTTCTGATTTGGGGATCTATAGATTTCTGGATTTTATCAGGGTCGGCGTGCTACCAAATCTCAAAATCCCGAAATCTATAAATCAGAAATCTCCATTTTCTTTTATCCTCATCAGATGCACTTTTACGTGGGCTTCATCTTTTTAAAACCCCTTCTGCTCTTCCAGTTCAGTTCCCCAATCAATACCTTTCGAAGTAGCCGGCAACCCTTCGGCCAGCCAGCGGGGTGCAGGGGCTCCCTTCAAAAAGTGATCGAAATACTGACCTAAACGAATGCTCAGGTCTTTCCGGTTCCTTCTTTCAACCAGGTTATGATCTTCACCGTTATACTGTAACAGCCACACTTTTTTGCCTAACCGCCGCAATGCGGTAAAGTATTCAATGCCCTGGTACCAGGGTACAGAGCCATCGGCATCGTTGTGCACGATCATGAGTGGTGTATTTACTTTATCGGCCCTGAAAAGCGGTGAATTCCTGATGTACAGATCGGGCCGCTGCCATAAGGTATACCCGATACGGCTTTGCGAACGCTCGTACTGGAACTGGCGGTTCAACCCTGTTCCCCAGCGAATACCACCATAAGCGCTGGTCATGTTGGCAACGGGTGCACCGGCCTCCGCTGCGGCAAACATATTGGTACGCGTTACCAGGTAGGACACCTGGTAGCCGCCCCAGCTTTGTCCCTGAATGGCCATTTTTGTTGAATCGACCCAGGGCTTTTTTGCCAGGAATTTAGCTGCCGAAACAATGGCATTGTAGGCACTTTCACCAGGCTCGCCCTGTTTATAGTGGATGTCGGGAACAAATATTAAATACCCATTGCTTACAAACCAGGGAATGTTCACAGAAGAGGCGCTTGGCGCCGGCGCGCGGTACGTGTACAGCTGGTCGCTGTATCGTTCATAAAAATAAAAGATGACGGGATATTTTTTCTTAGGATCAAAATCTTCGGGTTTGTACAACAGCCCTTCTGATTGTTTACCATCGAACATGGTCCATTTTACCAGCTCACAGGTTAACCAGTTGTAGTCGTTTTGCTGGGGATTGGTAATATGCAGCTCTCTTATAAAGAGCGAATCCTTAAATAATTTTTTGCTCCCATTAATATCGATGTTCGTAGCCTCTACCATGGTATCGAGTAAGGTTACCAACATAGGCGGCACTTTAAAACTTTCCATGGTATATAAATAGGCATACCTGTTCTTTGCCTTTACTACCTGCAAGCCTATCTGGGTTCTTCCTGTAGGATCATAACCGCGGAAGGCGGTATCTTTCATATTATGATAAGCCAATCCGTTTTGTTTGTTCACCTCATTTTGCACCCTGAATACTACGGTTTGGGTATCGCTGATAAATTTCTCCTCTTTATCTGTAGAAGTATAGCGATAAATGAACTTATGCGTGCGGCCATACCCGCTGGTTAGTGTGCGCGGCGCTGTTTTACCTTCAGGGTCGCATTGCCAAACATCATACCTGTCGTATACATACACATATTTATCGTTCTCGTGCCATTTCATTATGCCATAAGCCGGCGGATCATCAGGGTGATCATCGTCTTCTTCATACAAAGGCACTTTGATGCTTTTAGTAATATTGGTGGTAACTCCGGTGTTCACGGCATAGGTGAAATAATTCTTCTGCGTGGGATCGTACCAGATCACATAGTTGCCTTTCGGCGATAGCATAATGGGTGACCGTATTTTTTCCTTTACAGTTTTGCGTGAACCATCGATGGTGGAAATGATATAGACATTATATTTTGGATAGCCCACCCACTGGCTTTCAATACGATTGCCTTTGGTAGAGGCGGCCATCACCCGATCGGCATTTCCTTCATCGGCCGTGAAAACCGCTTCTGCATCTTCAGCACCCAGTTGTATCACCTTGTTTTCATCGCCATTCAGTACGGCCCTGAAGCTTCTTTGCAGTTCAGTATTCAACTGCACCAACTGTTGGGGCTGTAGGTAATCGTCATTATAATGCCAGATATCGAGGCGGGCTGTTTCAAAATCAACCAGGGAGGTATCTTTTGGCTTGCGAATGGGCATCAGTCCAAAGTATAGTTTCTGTCCGTTCCGGCTGAACTCGGGCACAAACGCATCACTCACTGTTAAACCCTTTGCCATGCCCGTTGTATTCCTGTCGACCCGCAAACGGGCGCTGTCCATACCGGGGCGGTAATACCATAATTTATAAAACTTTTGCAATGCTTTGGTACTGCTGTCGCGTTCGGCAATAAAGGCCAGTTGATTGCCGGTTTCATCGAGTTTGAAATTCTTTGCATCATTGAATCCCCGAAGCACCGTATCTGTTTTTCCATTTGACAGGCTATACCAGATGATCGACGCTTTTTTCAGCGTATCGGCATTACTACGGGTAGTTTCAATAATGCAGGTATTTCCGGGTTTGCTGAAATAATAATCGTTTACCAGCAAAAATTGCTTTTCTTCCCCGGTAAATAAATTCCTGAGCACGAGTTCGGTGCCTTCTTCAACCGGTTCTCCCGTTTTGGCCCGGCCTTCTTTTTTTGATGCTTTCAATACGGCGAGGCCATTTATTTTTGCGTCATTGACCTTATTACGCAAGCTGTCAACTACACGCGCCAGGCTATCGGCCATATGCAACAGGTTGTTTACCTGAGCAAGCGAATCGGGCGTTGCAACAGCAGCTGCGGGAGACTTTTCGCGCAGGTAAGCTATCCATTGCCCATTGCCTTTTTCAGGTGTTTTGTATGATTTTACCCGGGGAATGCGCAACACAGCGTCCTTTCCCACTTCAACAATTGCCAAACTGTCCTTCGGCATGTCATCGGGCTTCTTCTTTTTGATCTTTGCATCGCGGGTAGCGCTGAAGAGCGGCCGCACTTTACAGATCACAAACCGGCTGTCTTCGGTAATGGCAGCAGCATAACCACGGGGAATTTCTTTTCTGTAAGAATTATCGGTAGCCTGAATTACCAGGGTGGCATCCCCTTCCTGGGGGGTGATGGTATAAACCACCCATTTGCCATTATTGCTGATATAGCGTTCGTTTATACTTTGCCAGCCGTCATAAACGGCATGAGTGAGGGGCTTTTTTTGTGCGGAGGCAAACAGGCCTGCCAGCAGTAATGCGGGAATACTGAATAATTTTCTCATGATTGCGGTCGGGTTAAGGAATAAAATTACTGCAATCAATATTACCCCGGCAAATATTATCCTGCCGATTAACCGCTTATAGAATATAATAAAGTATATAGCTGGTGAGCCCTTAATCGATTGGGATGGGCTGTATGTGCCTGTAGGTTAATTTCTGACCGCCATCCAATGCATAACAGCCAAAAGTAATTGACAATTTGCCGTCGGCTATATTATAAAATTTCTTTGTTGAATCGGTATCAAAAACAATTCGCCGGGTAAACTGGCCATCGGGAACAATGAGGCAAATATTCTGTTCTACTGTATTATCACTTATAGTTGTAAAGGTGCCGCTTTTAACCAGTTGCCCATTTACATAAGATGAATAGGTATTTTCATTAAATACCAACATATTTCCATTCCCCTCTGCGAACGTTTTGGGTGGCATACTACCCGAAGCTTCTGCCAGCTCCCAACTACCGGTTAATTCAGTGGATGAAGTATCATCATGATGTTTTTTGCAACCGAATACTACTGTCATTATCAATACAGCCAATGCATAATTATATGCCCGTTTCATGTGTTAACTTTTCATATCTGACACAAGACAGGCAAGCACCGTTGCATTATATCGTATGTTGTTTTTTGCGGCCCCGGTAAACCAGCCAGGTTTGTAAAAACACAGATAGTACAATTAATAGTAATCCGATATAAAAGGAACCGGAGAGGTATTTGTCTTCGCGGTAAATAATAAAGGCCAGTGCAATACCATACAAAGGCTCGAGGTTGTAGGTAAGATTAACGGTAAATGCAGAGATCTTTTTGAGGGCGTTCATTGACAGGTTAAAGGCCAGCACAGTGCAAAACCAACCTAACACCAGCAGCCAACCGGCGTCTGTTATAGTAGGAACAAGGTAACTGGCAGGAACAACCTGCAGGTAAAATGGTACCAGTATGGTCAGGAACAGGAACCCGCCGCTGAGCTGGTACAGGGTAACCGTTTCAGGCTTATACTGCTGTACCAATACCCGGTTGAACACCGGGAACAGGCTGGCGAGCAAGGCCGAAATAATGCCCATGATAATGCCTGTTTTGTACTGGGGATCAAAATGAAAAATGAGATAGATGCCGGCGATCACCAGTAACCCCAGCAATAATTCATTTCTATTGAATGGTTTACGGGTAATGAGCGGTTCCAGAATAGCTGTAAAAAAACCAATGGCCGAAAAGCACACCAGCGCCACCGATACATTCGCATATTTGATACTGGCATAAAAAGTTACCCAATGCAGCGCTACCACTACCCCCACCCCGCATATGCGCGCGATGCCCGCCCGGGAAATGCTATGGAGTTTACGTTGAAAAAAATAAATCACCCATAAGGTTACTACAGTGATGAGTAACCGGTACCAAACCAGCAAGGCTTCATTGAGTGTAATGAGCCGGCCAAGAACGCCGGTGAATCCGGCCAGAAAAACGGCGAGGTGTAATTGTATAAATGCTTTGCGCATTGCACCGAAGATAGGGAATCCTTCGACTACGGTCAGGATTCAATTGCATCTGCCCCTTCAACTTCCCGCCGCCGCGCTAAAGCTTTAGTGGCACGCGAACCAACGCTCAGGTTCCGCCATATAAAAGAAAAAGCGTCCCGATGTATAGGGGACGCCTGCTATAAATTGCCGGTAATTATTTTGTTTTTGCCAGTACCTGGTCTCCTGGCTTCGATACAGCTGAATAAGATGCTGTACCGGTGTTTTTAACGCGGTTGTGGTAATCCTTGAACAGGCTGAGCCAGCGCAATTTCAACACCCCCCATATTCCTTCCTTTACAATGCCCTTGTGCATTTTTGATACGCCGAATTTGCGGTCTTCAAAAATGATGGGCACTTCTTTTATTTTAAAGCCCAGTTTCCAGGAAGCGAATTTCATTTCGATCTGAAATGCATAGCCGAGAAACCTGATTTGATCGAGGTTGATAGATTCAAGCACTTCCCGCGTATAACATACAAAACCGGCGGTGGTATCCCTTACCGGCATCCAGGTGATGAGCCGGGTGTACAGTGAACCGCCTTTTGAAAGCAAGATCCGGTTGTTTGGCCAGTTGATGGTTCCGCCGCCTTTTACATACCGGGAGCCAACGGCCACGTCGGCGCCATTTTTACAGGCTTCATATAAACGTTGCAGGTCTTTGGGATTATGCGAAAAATCGGCATCCATCTCAAAAATGAACTGGTAGCCTCTTTTCAGGGCCCATTTAAACCCATGGATATAAGCGGTACCCAGGCCCAGTTTACCTTTACGTTCTTCGAGGAATAATTTTCCGGAATATTTTACCTGCCGGTCTTTTACCAATGCGGCTGTATTATCAGGTGAGCCGTCATCAATTACAAGAATGTGAAAATTATCGTATTGGGCAAAGATGATATCAATCAAATGACCGATATTTTCCCGTTCATTGTAAGTTGGTATGATAACGATGTTTTCCAAAC
The DNA here is from genome assembly GCF_002077945.1 of Niastella vici. Taxonomy (GTDB): domain Bacteria; phylum Bacteroidota; class Bacteroidia; order Chitinophagales; family Chitinophagaceae; genus Niastella; species Niastella vici. Next base: position 123,227 of record NZ_LVYD01000046.1, on the reverse strand, counting down.
AAATCAATTGATATTGGAGTACGAAAATACAATAATTCGATTTGTGCAATTATATAAAATACACATTTGCATTTATTTATCCCTTCTTTAACAAAGTTCTGTTAAAAATCTCGGTCAGCTTGGCCTTGGTATGTTTCGGGAAATCGCCTTTCATCATCCAATCATAATATTGAGGCTCAGCCTTTAGCACATCCACCACGGCCCGGCCTTTATGTTTGCCGAAATTAAAAACTTCCACTCCATTCTCCATGATCATTCGGCGGGCAAAATCAACAATACTATCATCCCCTATGCAGGTGATAATGGTTTCCACGCTGGTACCCAGCTGCGGATATTTTGCAATTTGGGCCTGCAGTACCTCCCAGGTGGCTACGGCATCAGCCTGGGCGCCATGGGCTCCTTCCAGGTCCTTATTACAATAAAATTTATATGCCGCGCCCAGGGTGCGCTGTTCCATCATATGGAAGATCTTCTGCACGTCAACCAGCCTGCGGTGGCTGAAATCAAATTCCAACCCTACGCGCAAAAATTCTTCGGCCAGCAATGGAATATCGAACCGGTTTGAATTGTAACCAGCCAGATCGCAATTGTCGAGGAATTGCTTGATCTCATTGGCCACCTGTTTAAAGGTAGGCGCATCCTTCACCATGGCATTGTCGATCCCATGTAAATTGCGCGATACTTCCGAGATCTGTATTTCCGGATTGAGCAATTTCCGCTTTATCTGCTGGGTGCCATCGGTTTGAATTCTTACAATAGCTATTTCAACGATACGATCCGTGCTCAGGTTTACACCGGTGGTTTCAAGATCAATGATTGCCAGCGGCTTCTTTAACTGCAACATTCAACAATGATAATTGATAATGGTTATAAAATTAGGCGTATAACTCAAAAGATACAAATTGGTAATTGGTCAAAATGCTTCCTTCCGGGAATATAGCGGGTAAATACTGTCATATGAAGCATAGGGTTTATTGGTTAATTGATCAAATGTGAAAACCGGCGCACCGTTCTGCCTGCCGGCTCCCGATAGTTATCGGGATTCGAATGAAATTAAACACGCCAAACGGGTATCAAGTTTAATGCCACTCAAATTTTTTCTCCCGAAGGATACGCCTGCACCGGTTAACAAAATAAAGCTATTTATTAATTACGGGTAATTTCCTGTGCAAAATTAAGTATATCTGCTCCATCATAATTACCTGAACTCATTAACAGCAGGCAGGCATTTTTGTAAGGTTGTTGCCGCAGCCATTGCATGAGGTCGTTTTTGTCGTTCAGCACCTGCAGCCCTTCCTTACCAAAGCCGGCATATACTTTTTCGGCGGGCAGCTCGGGCATTCGTTTCAATTCCAGCGCATGGCGGCTGTAAAATACGGCGGCTTTGTCGGCCCGGTCCATAGCGCCATTATATTCATTCATAAACTGTTCGTTCAAACTGCTAAAGGTATGTAGCTCCAACACGGCCACCAATGTTCGTTCGGGAAATTGCTGTTTTACCGCATCAATAGTGGCTTTTACTTTTGACGGCGCATGGGCAAAATCGCGGTATACGATGGTATTATCGTTGCGTGCCAGCAACTCTAACCGTTTGGCGGCGCCGGTAAATGAGGAAATGGCTTTTACAAAACTGGCGGCATCCATACCTAACTCACGGCAAACGTACCAGGCGGCATGCAAATTCAACAGGTTGTGATTGCCAAATACCTGCAGCTCGCCGGTTTGTGCTTCAATGGTAAGGGTTGTTTTTCCATTGGCGATAGAATGGGGAGGCACATTGTAAGGCTGATAACGAATGTCGGGTCGTTTGTTGGCCAGTACCAGCTCTTTCAACACCGGATCGGTCTCATTATATATAAGAATGCCACCGGATTCAATTTTCTGAATGAAGATGGTGAATTGTTCCAGGTAGAATTCAAATGTTGGAAAAACATTTATATGGTCCCAGGCAATGCCTGTGAGAATGGCGATATGGGGGAACAGGAAATGGAATTTTGGCCGTTTTTCAATTACGCTGGCGGGGTATTCGTCGCCCTCGCATACAATAATGGGGGCATGGGTTACCTGAACCGATTGATCGAACCCCTCGAGCCGGGCGCCTACCAGATAGTCGAAATCTTTTCCGGCTTTTCGCAGGGCGTGCATGATCATGGAGGTGGTAGTGGTTTTGCCATGGCTTCCGCCTACCACTACGCGGGTTTTGTTACGGCTTTCCTGGTATATATATTCAGGGAACGAATAGATCTTTAACCCCAGCTCACGGGCCTTTTGCAATTCGGGGTTATCCTGTTTGGCATGCATGCCCAAAATAACGGCATCGAGACCGGGCGTTATTTTTTCAGGATACCAACCCATGCCGGCTGGTAGTAGTCCTTCCTTTTGCAGGTTCGACTGAGCCGGTTCAAAAATTTCATCGTCGCTGCCGGTAACCTGATATCCCTTTTTGTGCAAAGCAAGCGCCAGCTGATGCATCACGCTTCCTCCTATTGCTATAAAATGTACGTTCATTGACCAGATTTGAGGCTAAAGTATTTAAGGTGCAACGATTACCAAAAACTATTTATATACACTTAAATTATTTTTGCGCACAGGCTTGCACGAACCGGATATTCTTTGTTATTTTGATCCATCTTACTATCCAATCCGACGAATTTTCCTTCCCCCTTAAGTCCGTTAACCTTTGAATTACCTGATGATCGTTCTGCCCTTTAATTCATCAGGCATTGTAAACACTAAATATCACAAAAATGAAACGGACTTTCGTTATCGTAGCAATCGTAATTTTTGCCAGCGCAGTAATTACCTCCTGTGCAGCATCAAGAGGAGCAAGGGGCGGATGCAGAGGAACTCAAGGTTATGTGGGATATGGCGGCCGCTAAATTTATTTAACCCTGATATTATTAATAGGTTACCTCAATGGTAACCTATTTTGTTTTGGGGAAGTAGGTATCCCGAAGCAGGGAAGTAAGAATACTCCGAAAATTGAAGTTTTTAATATATTTCTGGCTTTTTCCAACCCCATTACTCCCCTTAGGGGCTGGGGGCAAAAAGAAAGCCCGCCCGATATTATCAGGAGGGCTTTAAATTAAATTCTTATGGCTTTGTTCAAAAGGGCCATCCTGAGATCAGGACGGCCTCTAACGATTGCTTGCCATATGAAAAAAACTTATTTCTTTTTTGCAGCAGAGTCTACTTTTTTAGCAGCTGAATCAGCAACAGGAGCAGCAGCTGAATCAGTTGTAGGAGCAGGAGCAGCAGCTGAATCTACAGTTGCAGGAGCAGCAGCTGAATCTGTTTTACCTTCTGTATCAGCGCTTCCGCCATCATTACAAGCTACGAAAGAACCAATAGCTAAAACTAACAACAGTTTTTTCATTGTACCGTTTTTTTGTTTATTAACAAATGAATTTGAAGTTTAATACAGAAATCGAAGAAAGGTAACCCCGGTCACCTTAGATTTTTTTATTTTTTTTGAAAAAAAGTCCAACCTTTCATTTCCGGGGCACTTTTGCCCCTTTTTGGCCCCCGATTTGATCGGGGCATGCTGAATTTTACAACCAGGAAGGGTTACTTCTCCTTAAATTGAGTATTAATTAATGGTTCAAAGCGTGAAAACAGATTCTACCGACGAAAAAGCATTGTTAAAAGGATTGGCATTGAACGACCACAAATCTGTTGAGACCATATATAAATTGTTTTATAATATGGTTCAAACGTTGATTATCAACAACAATGGATCTGCGGACGATGCACGGGATATATTCCAGGAAACAGTCATTGTGCTGTACGAAAAGGCGAAGACAGGTACTTTCGAGTTAAACTGCCAGCTTAAAACGTATGTTTACTCGGTTAGCCGGCGCCTGTGGCTTAAAAAACTGCAACAACAGCAGAAATACCTTCCCAATGTAAACGGTTTGGAAGAAACCGTACCGGTTGAGGAAGAAATTGAAGTTCACGGACAGCGCAATGCAGAATTTCAGATGATGGAAAAAGCTTTATTGCATTTGGGTGAACCCTGCAGAAGTTTGATAGAGGCTTTTTATCTGCAGAAAAAAAGTATGACAGACATTGCCGGCCATTTTGGATACACAAACGCTGATAACGCCAAAAATCAGAAATACAAATGTCTGATGCGGCTTCGGAAATTATTCTTTGCCGAATTTAAAAACAACAACGTGTGATGCAAGATGTACAATTATTAGATGCTATTGAACGCTTTCTCCGTGGCGAAATGACGCCCGAAGAAATGGCGTCCTTTGAGCAGCTGCGAAAAAGCAATCCCGAAGTGGATGAAAAAGTAGTGGAGCACACCATGTTCCTTCAGCAGATGGAAGCGTTCAGTGACAGAAAGAATTTCAAATCAATCCTCCACGACGTACATAACCAATTGCTCGAATCAGGAGATATTAAAGAAGCAGCCCCCAAAGCCACCGTTATCCAACTTTGGAGAAAATACAAACGGGTTATGGCTGTTGCCGCTTCCATCGCCGGTATCACTACCATTACCATTGCCGGCATGACCACCTACTACTCACAAAAGAAAACCGGTCAGGACTTCGAGCGTTTAAAAAGAGAAGTTAAACGCGAGGTTGGCCAAAAAGTTAGTGAAGCTATAAATACAGTTACAGTACAGGCTGCCCGCAATACCAAGGCCCCCGAAAATACGCCCGTTAAATTTGGCGGAACCGGTTTCCTGGTCGATGGCAAAGGCATCATTGTAACCAATGCACACGTAGTGAATGGCTCAACTACCGTTGTTGTTCAAAACAGCAAAGGCCAGGAGTTCAGATCACGCATCATTTACAGCAATCCCGAAACCGATCTGGCATTTATAAAAATAGAAGATGCTGATTTCAGAAGCATCGGCCCCCTGCCCTACGGCATCGGCAAAAGAAGTACTGATCTTGGCGAATCCCTGTTCACCCTGGGTTACCCCCGCGAAGAGATCGTGTACAATGAAGGATATATGAGCGCCAAAACCGGTTATAATGGCGACACCCTTTCGTTCCAGATCGGCGTATCGGCCAACCCCGGTAACTCAGGCGGTCCCGTATTCAACAAAAACGGCGAAGTGATAGGAATAATAAATGCCCGCCAGAAAGCCGCTGAAGGTGTGGTATTTGCCCTCACCGCTAAAAATATCTTCCGCAGCCTGGAGGACCTTAAAAAAGATTCTGCCTTTCAGAATATCCGCTTAACGCTTAACTCTTCTATAAGAAATATGGACAGGGTTCAGCAGATCAAGAAAATTGAAGACGGCGTGTTTATGGTGAAAGTGTATTAAAAATCGCAGCAAACACATAATGGAAGAAGCCTCCCGGATTATCAGGAGGCTTCTTCTTTTTTGGTGGGACTTCTATAAGTTGAAATTAAGTTATTTCCACAATTTGGCAGGATACTCACCAGCGTTCACCAGTTGTTCCAGGCTAGCTTTTACTTCCGGCGCATCTTCTTTATAGGTTACGCCAAACCATTGGGCCGAAGTGGGGATCACCTTAATAGTGCCATTTGCTTCATTGATGAATTTGTCACCAACAATAGGAATAAAGAACTCAGATTTAATATTGCTGATATTCGCTTTCAGGAACTCCTTGAACAATTTCTCTGAATAAGGGAATATAGAGGGTGAAAAACACCAGAAGTTCATTGACACCTGTGAATCGAGCGGTAATTCTTTGGGTAGTTGATTATCATCGGTCAGGATCTTTCCATCAACTTTCGAAATATTTATACGCTCGGCGATAGATACCAGGTTACCATTGCTATTGGCCACGCAAACACCACGGTTTACGGTACCATTGTCACTCAGGGTTTTCAGCAATTCATAACCAATGATAGAATAGGTATTGTCATTCACATCTTTGGTGAGGAATTTATAAGCTTTTTCAAATGCATCGCGGCCATAAAAATCGTCGGCATTGATCACCGCAAATGGCTCATTGATGGTATTTTTAGCACACAGTACCGCATGTGCAGTGCCCCAGGGTTTGGTGCGGTCGGCGGGAACGTCAAAACCTTCTGTAAAGGACTTCAGATCCTGGTATACATAATCAATCTCTACTTTTCCTTTCAATGGCGGTTCTACTATGGCTTTAAAATCGTCAGCAAATTCCTTGCGGATAATAAACACCACTTTTTTAAATCCAGCGCGTATAGCATCATAAATTGAGTAATCCATGATCGTTTCTCCACCGGGTCCGAATGATTGGATCTGTTTCATACTACCATAGCGGGAAGCCATGCCTGCTGCCAAAATCAAAAGAGTTGGTTCCATTATTGTATTTTTAAAAATTGAGTCACGAAAATATAAAAATATGTGATGAAAACTATGTCGGTAAACAAAGTAATAACGCAATCGGTCGACTTAACAAAAGCAGTAGTGCAGCCACTTGCCGGCAATCTGCTGCACAATAAGCAGGTTGCAATTGATGTATTGCGGCTCGATCGTATTCACCCGGTTATCTCGGGCAACAAGTGGTTCAAGTTGAAATACCATCTTCAGGAAGCGCTGCAACAAAACAAAACAGGCATACTTACATTTGGTGGTGCCTGGTCGAACCATTTGGTAGCCACTGCGCTTGCCTGCCAACAGGCGGGCCTTGCCAGTATTGGTATTATCCGGGGCGAACAACCGTTAGTTCTTTCTGCCACCTTACAGGAAGTGCAGGAATATAATATGCAGCTGCAATTTGTTCCGCGAAATGAATACAGCGATGAAGCAACCATTATTCCGGCTTTACAGGAAAAATATCCCGATTATTATATTGTTCCGCAAGGCGGACAAAGCCATTTGGGTGTTTTGGGTGCTGCTGAAATAGGGCAATTGACACAAATAAAAAGTTATTCACATGTATCATGCGCTATAGGGACCGGCACCATGCTTGCAGGTCTAGTGCACGCCGCTTTACCGCATCAGCAGGTAATTGGCATTTGCAGTCTTAAAATGCCTGCAACAGAAAACAACAGCCTGAACTCCTTTGTAAAACCATATGCAGCCAACGGAAAACAGTACACCATTTTTTACGATTATCACTTTGGCGGTTACGCACGCAAAACCGGTGAGCTCATCAGTTTTATGAATACCATTTATCAGCAACATGAGATGCCCACCGATTTCGTATATACCGGCAAATTGTTATTTGGCATTATGCACCTGGTGCAAAACAGCTATTTTGAACCCGGCAGTCGCATTTTAATAGTGCATAGCGGCGGCTTACAGGGCAACCGGTCGTTACCCGGTGGAACATTAACATTCCTGTAAGTTGTAATATAAAACTGCTATCGCAAAACCGTTATATTTGCGACGCCAAATCCTTTACCGACTAATATAATATTGGCGCATGCGCAAACTGGCAGCATTACTACTAATACTTACTTGTACCTTATTTACCACCAGCTGGGCGCAGGAAGTTCTGCCTGATTTTACTGTCGTTACCAAAGGAAACAAAAAAGTTATCATCAGCTGGACCAACAATTACCCGGTTACCACACAGATCAGTATTCAACGTTCCAAAGACAGCACCAAAGGTTTTGCTACCATATTATCTGTTGCCGATCCTACGGCGCAGCAGAATGGTATTGTTGACGGAAAAGCGCCGGATGCCAACCTGTTTTACCGCCTGTTCGTTGTACAGGATAATGGCAAATTTGTGTTCACAAAATCGAAACGCCCCTTTTGGGATACCGCCCGTGTTGTGGTAAATAATAAACTAACGCAACAAACGCCGGAAAATGCAAGGCGGGTGATCATTTCAGAAAGTGTTACGCCCAAACAGGCTGAAGAAATAAAGGAAACGCTGCAACCCGCTGTTGTAAAAGTGCCGGAACCCGAAAAATTCTTCTTCGTAAAGAAACGCGATACCCTGGTAGCAACCATCAATGCAAAAGACCTGAAAAAGTTCCGTGATTCGATTGTTACAAGAACAAAGGATACGATCGCTTTCGCCGGCGCCGATACCATTTTGTTAAAGCCATTTGTGCCAAAAGAAGTATTTAAACCTTCCAAATTCATCTATACAGAAAAAGATGGCAATGTTACCATCAGTTTGCCCAATGCTACCATTCACCATTATTCTGTTAAATTCTTCGATGAAAAAAGCGTTCCCCTCTTTGATATAAGCGAGGTAAAAGAGTCATCGCTGCTGATCGACAAGGTAAATTTCCTGCGATCGGGCTGGTATAAGTTTGAATTGTATGAAGATGGCAAACTGAAGGAGAAGCATAAGTTTTTTATACCCAGGGACTAGCCAACCAACTCAACTTCAAATACTTTTTCAAAGTTCGCTTTCACGCGCTCTTTCACTTCATTCATATCCAACTTGCGCCCCAACTCTTTTTCCAGTGAGGTAACCTGCTTGTTCTGAATGCCGCAGGGAATGATATAATTAAAATACGACAGATCGGTATTTACATTGAAGGCAAAGCCATGCATGGTGACCCACCGGCTGCAGCGAATGCCCATAGCGCAGATCTTCCGCTCCCTACCCGGTATAGCGGCATCGAGCCAAACCCCGGTTTCGCCGGGCGAACGCTCGCCTTTCAACCCATAATCGGCCATGGTGGCAATGATCACTTCTTCCAAATTGCGCAGGTATTTGCCAATATCTGTATAAAAACGCTCCAGATCAAGGATGGGGTACCCAACCAGCTGCTCCCAGCCATGAAAGGTAATATCGCCACCGCGGTTGGTATGGTAGAAACTGATCCCTTTGGCCGCCCTTTCTTCCTCGCTGATGAGCACATGTTCAATATCGCCGCTTTTACCCAGCGTATACACAGGCGGATGCTCTACAAACAGCAGATAGTGATTGGTTGATGGAATAACTTCCTCATTTCCAATAATTAATTCGCTGTTTGGGGTGGCCAGTTCTCCCACTGCCGACAGCCTGTTGCGGATGGCAGTTTTCACGGCTACATTCTCCTGCAACAGCTTTTCCTGCAGGTCCCAGGCATCCTGGTATTCAATTTGACCCAGATCACGAAATAAAACTCCCTGCTTTTTACTGGTTTTCATATAGAAACAAATGTACTACTTTATACAACTCCCCTGGTTGCTTACCTTTGTCGAAACAGTGATCCCCCATGACTATAAAGGATGTCAACATTAACAACGATCAGGAAGAAAATGCAGAAGGAGCGGAAGAGCTATATGAGCGGTTCAGTTTGGTGGTAGATAAAGGCCAGGAGCCCATGCGGCTCGACAAATTCCTGGTTGCCCGTATCGAGGGCGCATCACGCAATAAAGTGCAGCAGTCTATCGAAAGCGGCCGGGTTACCGTAAACGGCAAAACCGTACAGGCCAATCATAAAATAAAGCCGGGCGAAGAGATAATTGTATACTCCGACAAGGAGATGCACGGGGAAGAGATCATCCCCGAGCAAATGCCTTTGAATATTGTTTTCGAAGATGACGACATTTTGATCGTAAACAAACCGGTGGGTTTGGTCGTTCACCCTGCCAGTGGTAATCCCCGCGGTACGCTTATCAATGGCGTAGCCTGGCATTTACAGCAACAGAACAGCAATATTTCGGCCGATAACCTGCCCCGCTTCGGACTGGTACACCGGATCGATAAAAATACCAGCGGTTTAATGGTGCTGGCCAAAACCGAAAAAGCGGTGACCTGCCTCGCCAAGGAGTTCTTCGATCATACCATTCATCGCCAGTACGTGGCCATGGTTTGGGGCGATGTGGCTGAAGACAGCGGCACCGTTCGGGCCCATATTGGCCGCCACCAGCGTTTCCGTAAAATATTCGACGCCTATCCCGACGGTGAAGTGGGCAAGGATGCTGTTACCCATTACAAAGTGCTGGAACGCCTTGGCTATGTGACCATCATACAATGTGAGCTGGAGACCGGCCGCACCCACCAGATACGCGTGCACATGAAACACCTGGGCCATCCCCTGTTCAATGATGAATTATATGGTGGCGACAGAATTGTAAAAGGAACCGTTTTCAGCAAATACAAACAATTTGTAGATAATTGCTTTGCCATTTGCCCACGGCATGCGCTACACGCCAAAACTATCGGGTTTATTCACCCGCGCAGCCGTAAGGAAGTGGTATTTAACAGCGAAATGCCCCAGGATATGCAGCAGTTGTTCGAGAAGTGGCGGGGATATGCGAAAACGAAGAATATCAGCTAAAGCTATTTTTCAAAATCAAACAGCGTGGCGGTAAATATACACCGTTCACGCTTTTTCATGACCACATCCCAGTTACCATTGTACCGAAGCAGTTTGGGTACCAGGTAATCGCCGAATTTGGCGAGCTCAACTTCCATGCGTACGTTAAAATCGTACACACCGGCATTGTAGCTGAGGTCATAATTACGGGCAACTATTTCCCAGGTATTAACATTGAACCAGGTGGTCATGTCGTTCACCACTATCTTGTCTTTTTCATTGTCAGTAAGGTCGGCCCGCGGCTTGCAGCTGAATACATAACACATTTCGCCTTTAAAGGCATCCATATCAATGGTGAAATCGTAGCGGGCGGCCACTTCATCATCGAAAAGCGCGATCTTATTACCAATGAAAGGAATACCGGGGATCTTTTTACCGGGGTTAAAGAACAACATCTTCAATTGCTCTTTGTGTTTGGCCAAACCGCTTTTGCCCTGGGTGCTGAAACCGGCGTCTTTTACAATATTGGTTTCCCCGCAAATGGTATCGGCTGCAAAAAATAAACCGGCATACATGCCGGCTGTATAATAGTTGAACTCGTGGTGTTTGTCGTATATGTCGCCCCTGGTTTGTTCTTCGAGCACCTGGGTATGGCGGCATCCATTGAATACATGCTGCCGGGTGCGGCTGTACAGGGAGGCGGTCACCTTGCTCTGTTTATCCAGCATTCTGATATCGTTCAGCGAGGTATAACCGAGCACTTTCAGGTTGCGGAAAGCCTTGTAAAAAGTAGTGTCGTTCTTTATGCGTTCAATGAAAGCGGAAACATTCAGGTTGTTGCGCACCACCACTTCTTTGAGGGTAACGATCCTGTTCTGCACTTTTACCAGCGAATCCTGAGCATACAGTTTACCCGAAATCACCAACAGGATCAGTACACGCCAGCAGCCTGGAAACATATGACCTTATTTAGGGAAAATCATTTTATAATCGGCCCGCACTTTACCTTTTTTAATATCCTCCAGTTTGCCACGCAACAGTTTTTTCTTTAATGGCTTCAGGTAATCTATAAATAATTTTCCATCTATATGATCGTATTCATGCAAAATGATGCGGGCGGTAATTCCATTGAAAGTTTTTGTATATGGAACAAAATTCTCATCCACGTAGGCAATGGTCACAGTTTCATTACGCATGATGTCTTCCCTGATCTTGGGTATGCTTAAACAGCCTTCGTTATAGGCCCATTCTTCCCCATTCAATTCCTTTATATGGGCATTGATGAACACCTGTTTTATGCCTGGTTCATCAGGATATTTGCCTTTTTCATCTTCTTCCTGGTTCTCAAATATCTGTTTACTGTCCATTACAAACAGGCGAATGTCTTTATTGATCTGAGGCGCCGCAAGCCCTACTCCATTGCTGGCATACATGGTTTCCCACATATCTTCAATCAGTTTATCCAACTGGGGATATTCAGGGGTGATGTCTTTACACGTTGTTCTCAAAATATCGGCGCCATATGCAACGATCGGTAATATCATGATATCAGTTTCCTTGAGTGTTTTACAGTTGTTGTTATTTATCAGCCTGCAAATTTACTTGAAAAAAGCGTGATTGACAGGTTCAATTTACCCATTGATTATCAACTAATACTGCGCAAATATTCCTGCAACATAATGGTGGCGGCAATTTCATCGACCAGCGCTTTGTTCTGGCGTTGCTTTTTCTTCAGCCCCATTTCTATCATTGCCTGGGAAGCCATTTTGGAAGTAAAGCGTTCATCTACCATTTTTATGGGTATGGCGGGAAATTCCTTTTTCAGCCGCTCCACGGCTTTTTTCACCAGCGGCGTGGCATGGGTATCGGTATCGTCCCAATTCTTTGGTTCGCCCATAAGGATGAGCTCCACGGGTTCTTTGCTAAAGTAATCTTTCAGAAAGGGGAACAGTTTGGGCGTTTCAACCGTTGTTAACCCCGTTGCAATGATCTGCAGAGGATCGGTAACGGCGATGCCTGTTCTTTTCTTTCCATAATCTATAGAGAGTATTCGGGCCATTCAGTTGTTTCTGGTTTTAACTTATCAACAGATCAGTGATCACAAACACCGAAAACACCACACTGGCTATTCCATTCGCGGTCATAAAAGCCAGGTTCACGCGGCGCAGATCGGTGGGTTTTACGATGGAGTGCTGGTAAAACAACATGCCTGTAAATACGGCCACGCCAATCCAGTACAGCCAATGAAAATGCCCCACAAACCCCGCAGTGATCACGCAGGCGGCGCTTAACACATGCAATAGTTCAGATACCCGCAAGCCTTTGGCTTTTCCCAGCCAGGCCGGTATGGAATATAGTTTTTTCGATTTGTCGAACTCTTCATCCTGCAGGGCATAAATGATATCGAACCCGCTCACCCAAAAAATTACTGCAAAAGAAAACAGTATGGGTAATACCGCAAATTCGCCGGTTACAGCCAGGTAAGCGCCAATGGGAGCGAGCGACAATCCTAAACCCAATACCAAATGGCATAATGGGGTGAAGCGTTTTGTATAGCTATAAAATAAGATTACAAATAATGCTACCGGCGACAGAAAGAAACAAATGCGGTTGATGAACCAGGTACAAACCACAAACAATACGCTGCAGATAATGGTGAACCACAATACATTGTTTGCTTTTAAGATACCGGCTGGTATTTCGCGGATGGCTGTACGGGGGTTTTGTGCATCAAAGCTACGGTCGAGGTAACGGTTGAAGGCCATGGCGGCGCTGCGGGCGAAGATCATGCAAAATACTACCAGCACAAACTTCACCAGCAATTCCCGGTTTGAATAAATATGCAAATAATTAGCGTCGCTCAACAGCACATTGGGCATGGCGGGTAAAGTATAGGTTTCCACTTTCCCACCTGCTTTTATCAGCGCAATAACAAACCCGATCAATGCAAACGGCATTGCGAAAATGGTATGCGAAAATTTGATCAGGCTCAGGTATTTCTTAACGGTGCTCATTGTTGATATTGAATATTGAATGTTGTTTACACTTTACTTCGCACTAATTCCCATAACACAATTCCCGCGGCTACTGATATATTCAGTGAGTGCTTCATACCCAGTTGCGGAATTTCAATACAGCCATCACATAGTTTTATCACTTCCTGCTCTACCCCGCTCACCTCATTGCCAAATACAACAGCTACCGGCCCATGCTGGTTCACATCAAACTGATGTAAAGGAATGCTGTTTTGCACCTGCTCTATCGCATACACCTGGTAGCCATCTTCTTTCAGCTTTTGCACCGCTTCTACGGTTGTTTCGGCATATTTCCATTCCACCGTTTCCGTAGCGCCGAGGGCTGTTTTATGAATATCGCGGTGTGGCGGCCGGGGGGTGTACCCGCACAGGTAAATGCCCCGTAACAGAAACGCGTCGGCCGTACGAAATACACTACCTACATTGTGCATGCTGCGGATATTATCCAGCACCACCACAACGGGCATTTTTTCGGCCTCCCTGAATTCATGAACCGATTTTCGGTTCAGCTCGTCCATGCTCAATTTGCGCATGCCGCAAAGGTAATTAAGATATTTAGAGATTTCCGGATTTCGGGATTTTGAGATTTATCGGAAAGTTGACACCGGAGCAAATCACAAAATCGCTAAATCCCAAAATCAGAAATTGTCCTTTTCTTCCCCATTTTCTCCACATCCCCACAAGAGCTTTTCGAAACCCCTCCCAAACCGCTTATTTTTGCCGCCATGTCAAAAGCCACTACAGAAACTCCTTTAATGCAACAGCACCGGGCTATTAAACAACGGTATCCCGATGCTGTGTTGTTGTTCAGAGTAGGTGATTTTTACGAAACTTTTGGCGAAGACGCCGTCGTTGCTTCGCAGGTGCTGGGCATTACCCTTACCAAACGGAACAACGGCGCGGCTTTCAGCAGTGAGCTGGCAGGGTTCCCCCACCATGCCCTCGATACCTATTTGCACAAACTGGTACGGGCCGGTTATCGCGTAGCCATCTGCGATCAGCTCGAAGACCCCAAGGCGGCCAAAGGCATCGTAAAACGTGGCGTAACAGAATTGGTGACGCCCGGGGTGGCCACCAATGATAAAATGCTGGAGCATAACAGCAATAATTTCCTGGCCGGCATTCACTTTATGCAGGATGGCCAGGCAGGTATTGCCTTCCTCGATATTTCAACCGGTGAGTTTTTTGTGGCCGAAGGCAATGCGGAATACATCGATAAATTACTGCAAACGCTGAAGCCGGCTGAAGTGATCTTCCAGCGCAGCTTTCAAAAACATTTTAAAGAGGTATTCGGTTCCCGCTTCTATACCTACACCATGGAAAGCTGGATCTTCGATGAAGCGTATGCCACCGAAAGCCTGCTGAAACATTTCAACACCCATTCATTAAAAGGGTTTGGGGTAGAAGAACTGCACCTTGGCATTGTGGCCGCCGGCGCCGTTCTGCATTATCTGAAAGATACCGAACATCCCAACCTGCAGCATATTACTTCCATCCAGCGCATCGACCGCGACGATTACCTGTGGATGGACCGCTTTACCATCCGCAACCTGGAACTCATCAGCAACGGCAATGGTGAAGGGAACAACCTGCACAAGGTGCTCGACAACACCGTATCGCCCATGGGCGCCCGTTTGCTGAAACGCTGGATACTTTTGCCATTAAAAGATATCAACCGCATCAACGAACGGCTTGAGCTGGTTGAATTCTTTATAAAGGAAGTTGACCTGCGCGCCAAACTGGTGCAGCATATAAAACAATGCGGCGATATTGAGCGGTTGGTGAGCAAGATCCCGTTAAAGAAGATCAACCCACGCGAAGTATTGCAAATAGCGCGGGGACTGCGCCATATTGAAGAGGTTAAGCAACTGTGCAGCCATGCCGAAAGCGAATACCTGAAACGCCTCGGCGATTCGTTGAATGGTTGCCGCTATATTGAAGAAAAGATCACCAAAGAGATCATCGAAAACCCGCCGGCCATGGTGAATAAAGGCGGCGCCATTCAAACCGGCATCCATGCCGAACTGGATGAGCTGCGCCTGATCTCCACCGGGGGCAAGGAATACCTGGTGCAATTGCAACAAAAAGAAGCCGAGAAAACAGGTATCTCTTCCCTGAAGATCGGTTTCAACAACGTATTCGGGTATTACCTTGAAGTAACCAATTCGCACAAAAGCAAAGTGCCGGCCGAATGGATGCGCAAGCAAACCCTGGCCAATGCTGAACGCTATATTACCGCCGAGTTGAAGGAGTATGAAGAAAAGATAACCGGCGCCGAAGAAAAGATAATGGCCATAGAGCTCGACATCTATGAAAAGCTGTTGCTTGAATTACAGGATTACATTGCGCCCATGCAGGTAAACGGCAACGTAATGGCCATACTCGATTGCATCCTGTGTTTTGCGCACAATGCCCTGCACCATAATTATAAAAAGCCCGAGCTGCATGAGGAAGGCGTGCTTGACCTCAAAGAAAGCCGCCACCCGGTAATAGAACGCAACCTGCCCGTGGGCGAACCTTATATTTCCAACGATGTGTTGCTGGAACCGGCCTCACAACAGGTGATCATTTTAACCGGGCCGAATATGAGCGGTAAAAGCGCCATCTTACGTCAAACAGCATTAATTACGCTGATGGCGCATATGGGCAGCTTTGTTCCCGCTGCAACAGCACGCATTCCGCTTACCGATAAAATATTTACCCGGGTTGGCGCCTCCGACAACCTGAGCGGTGGCGAAAGTACCTTCATGGTAGAAATGAATGAAACGGCCAGCATCATTAATAATATTTCTTCACGCAGCCTGATCCTGCTCGATGAAATTGGCCGGGGTACCAGTACCTACGATGGTATTTCAATTGCCTGGAGCATTGCCGAATACCTGCATCAGAGTCCCCATGCTCCCAAGACCCTGTTTGCGACGCATTATCACGAACTGAATGAACTGGAGAACAAACTCCCCCGTATAAAGAATTACCACATCACCAATAAGGAAGTAGGCAACAAGATCATTTTCCTGCGCAAGCTGGCGCCCGGTGGCAGCACCCATAGTTTTGGTATTCACGTAGCCAAGATGGCGGGCATGCCCCCTGCCCTTATTGAACGGGCAAATGAGATCCTGACGCTGCTCGAAAAAAAGCACGAAGACCAACCTGCCAGCAGCACGACCAATAAATTGAGTGAACAGGTAAAAAATATTGCCGCCCAAAAAGTACAGCTTTCCATCTTTGACGCCCATAGCGAAACCTTCGACGGCATCAGGAAAATGCTGGAGGATATCGATATCAACAGACTGACACCGGTGGAAGCCTTAATGAAGCTGAATGAAATAAAAGGATTGATAAAGTAAGTTTCCTAGTTTTTAGTTTTAATTTCTGCGAAACTAAAAACTTAAAACTCATAAATAGCTCAACCACCACTGCGTATGGGTGCTTTTATATTTATTATACCAGCGGCATAAGGGATACAGAAGCAAGATCACTACAACCCAAACGAGGTAAACCATTCCCAGATCGTAACCGAATTTCAAAGGGCGGAAGAAGAATGGCGATTGCCCCACAATGTCTTTTGAGCCATAGCCTGAAATATAAAATGCGATCACCGTTAATATGTGTATCAGGTAAAGATGAAGCACATAGTAGAAGAAAGGCACACGGCCAAAGACCTTTGTAAACTCTGTAAACCGGTTCTGCACATGCTCCAACAGGGCCAGCATAATAAGTGAAGGCCCTATTGTAATACAGGCGTACATCAACGAAGGCGGGTATTTATTAATATTCATGAACGACAAAAAAGTTGCTAAGCCATTCTGCTGGTGCGCCCATGGCTGGGGATCACCATAACCATTCAATAAGCGCAACACAACAAACGATACAATTAAACCGGAGCCAATTATCAATAATGATCTTTGGCGTTTTAACGGATCCACTGTGGGTGCGAATAATTTTCCGGCACAATAGCCCATGAACATAATGCCCGTCCAGGGTACAAAAGCATAGGCAATGATCAATATGTGGTTGGGCGCAAAAGTATAATTGTCGAACCGTGCATCGTGCAACAGGTCCCAGATAAAAGATACATTATGCTTATGGGCAGCTTCGGGATAATCGAGCAAATTATGCCCCAGTACAATGAGGGCGCCGAGGGCGAAAATAACTCCATAGGGCAACCGTACAGCCAACCCAAGTATTACCATACTAATTCCTATAGCCCAGATAACCTGAAAAATGATGGAATTATATGAGGGGTTAAACGTCCACGCCAGTGAAATTACAACCACCTCAATAAGGATGAGCCAGATACCCCGCCTGATGAGAAAACCGCTCAGTTCGGCTTTTGTTTTTCTTAGCCCTACAAGGTAGGCCGATGCACCGGCAAGGAAAACAAAGGTAGGCGCACAAAAATGGGTGATCCAGCGTGTAAAATATAATAAGGGAGTGGTGGTGGCAGGGTTAAGCGGATCGTGCTGAAAGGCATCGCTATGAAAATAATCGCGCACATGGTCCAGCGCCATGATGATCATTATGATCCCCCGCAGGATGTCAATAGACTGTACCCGCTTTTTTGTGGCAATTAGTTGGTTCATTCTGACTTTATTAAGGGTCTTTTTACAATATACAACTATTCCCCTTTCCGGCCTATGATATAGGACAAGCGGCAAGGCCTACCCCGCCTATTCCACAAACCGGCAAATTCGGTGGGCAAATAAAAAAACTGCCCCGATAACCTATCGGGGCAGCTGATCAACCGCCAGCGGCGGATGACTTGTTTTAACTTAACCACAGCGATTGAAAGGCAGAGTTGTGCAGCCTTTCATTGTATATAACTTAAAAAATATGCCAGTTGTGCCCGATAATTTAAATAAAATGTTAAAGGGTAAAAAGGCAATTGCCTATCAAACAGATAGATCAACTCCGTATGTCATTTAACGTATGAAAATCATCTTTTAACTTAATATAAAGACCAGCATATACTTTATAATACCGTTGATAACGGGCATGTAATGCCGCATCAGGGGTATAATTTTGCTTACTGTGGATAACAGGCGACGATACCCTGCCCGGCCGGTCGAGGGCCTGCAACCCCAGCAGGGCGGCCCCTACAGCAGATGCATCATCATTATTAATAACTGTTATCTCTTTTCCGAACACATCGGTTAACCATTGCAGCCATAAATGTGATTTTATAAACCCGCCACTGGCATAGATGTGTTGTATGGGCCCCACCGTTTCTTCTACCGAAGCAGCCACTTCATACAACGCATAATTAATGCCTTCAATAATGGCCCGCATAAAATGCGCCTGGGTATGACCCGCATGTATACCCAGGAATACCCCTTTGGCGCCTGCATCCCATACCGGCGCCCGTTCACCCATAATATAGGGTAGAAAAAGAAGGCCATCGGCACCCGCCGGCGCCTGGGCTGCCTGTTGTACAAACGCTACCAGGTCGTCGCCACTGGCAAATTGCTTTTGCAAAAAATGTTCGGTATACCATTTCAACAACACCACGCCATTGTTGATGGCGCCGCCGCTCACATACAGTTCATCGGTGAGTATATAGTTGAACAGCCGTTCCTGTTTATCCCAGGCCGGCTGGGTGGCCATCATGCGCACGGCCCCACTGGTGCCAATAGTGACCGACAGATCGCCGGGTTTTGTGGCGTTGCTGCCCAGGTTGGCCAGGCAACCATCGCTGGCGCCAATGACAAAAGAAGTACCGGCATCAATACCTAACTGTTGTGCATAGGTTTTATTGAGTCCATGTACAACGTATGTGGCTGGTACCGGTTCGCTCAGGCGCCCGCTGGCAATGCCGGCTGCCGCCAGCGCCGGTTCATACCATTGCTTTTTATAAATATCGAACAACCCCGTAGCAGCGGCAATGGAATGATCAATGAGGTATTTACCGAAAAAACGATAAAATATAAATTCCTTGATGCCAATGAATTTATGGGCGGCTGCAAAAATTTGGGGCTGGTGATCGCGCAACCACATGATCTTGCACAGGGGCGACATGGGGTGAACCGGCGTGCCCGTATACCGGTAAATATCATGACCGGCCGGCGATTGCTTCAATGCTTCGGCATAGGCGGCGCTGCGGGCATCGGCCCAGGTAATAACATTTGTAAGCGGTTGGCCATCGGCGTCTACAGCTATCAGGCTGTGCATGGCGGTACTGAAAGAAATACCTTCTATTTTATGGGCTAACTTAATTACCTGTTGTACCGTTTTTTCAATACTGGTAATTACGGCATTGAACAATACTTCGGGGTCCAGCTCGTGATGGCCCGGCGGGTTGTCGACCGGGTTATACGATACATAGGTATTCGCAATAACAGCTCCTTCCCGGGTATAGGCTATAGCCTTGGTGCCTGAAGTACCAATATCAACGCCGATGATAACGTACATAGATGAGCCCAATTTACCAGTAAGATAAAAGTTTTTTCAGCACGGACTTATACAAAAAAGGCGAGCCGTTGTACAACGACCCGCCAATCCTTATTTGAAGCAAAATTAGAAAGCAATTTTCAGATCATCTCCTTCAGCTTCTCAACCACGAAATCAATTTCTTCTCTGGTATTATGTTTACTGAACGAAAACCGCACCGTTACCTGATTGGGATCATTATTGATGGCGCGAATAACATGCGAGCCCTGGTCGGCCCCGCTGGTACAGGCGCTGCCGCCGCTGACGCAGATATTATTTATATCCAGGTTAAACAGGATCATTTCCGATTTTTCGGTTTTAGGGAACGAAACGCTCAGCACGGTATACAGGCTGCGCCCGAGCGGATCGCCATTGAACGTAACCCCGGGCACTACATTTTTCACCTTTTCCATCATATACAGCTTCAGTCCCTTTATATAGTTGCTTTGCGTGTCATATTGTTCGGTAGCCAGTTCCAGGGCTTTTGCAAACCCTACAATACCATACAGGTTTTCGGTGCCGGCCCGCATATTCCGCTCTTGCGACCCGCCGTGGATATACGGCTTTATCTTTACATTTTCATTGATATACAACATGCCCACTCCCTTGGGACCATGGAACTTATGACCGGCGCCGGTAATAAAATGTACAGGCGTTGCGCGCAGGTCGAGGGGAAAATGCCCTACCGTTTGCACCGTATCGCAATGAAAGATGGCGCCATTCATTTTACACAGGTTCCCTACTGCATGCAGATCGATCATATTGCCAATTTCATTATTGGCATGCATAAGGGTGACCAGGCATTTCTGCTGGCTGTTGGCCAGCAATTGCTCCAGGTCGTCCATATCAATATGACCACTGGGTAACAGCTTTACATGGCTCAGGGCCACTTCGCCCAGATGATAAAGATGATCAACCGTGTGCATGGTAGCATGGTGCTCAATAGGCGAGGTAATAATATGCCGGCAACCCAGGTCATGTATTGCGGCATTGATAGCCGTGTTCGAGCTTTCGGTTCCACCCGATGTAAAGAAGATCTCCGCCGGGTGCGCATTCAGGATCTTTGCTACCGTTTTACGGGCATTTTCAATGGCCAGCCGGCTTTCGCGCCCGTATGAGTATATAGATGATGGATTGCCAAACTTATCGGTAAAGTAAGGCATCATGGCCTCCAGCACTGCGGGGTCAAGCGGTGTGGTGGCTGCATTATCAAAATAAATACGGGTCGCCTTGTTCGACATGTAGTTTCTGTTTAAAAAAAATGCTCCGCTTACGCGGAGCAAAATTGAAAAAAATATTTGAAAAGAAATTTTAATATCGCTGAATTACACACATAGCATAAAAAACAGGTATAAGGTGCTAATTGTTCAAGGAATTATGTGGCTATGCTAATATTATTTAAAATAAAAGCCTGATTGTTTGATGATTTTAACTTACGCTTTACGCTTCGGTCCTGAGCGGAATCGAAGGACGCCTACATAAATTCCTTGATATCATGCATCAAACGCAGTGCGATATTATTGGCAGTTGTTTCAAAACTGCTTTCTGCATAAATGCGGATGATAGGTTCAGTGTTCGATGTACGTAAGTGAACCCAGTCGCTGTCGAATTCTATCTTTAAACCATCTTCAGTATTAACCGGCTGGTTCCTGTATTTGGTTTTTATTTTCTCGAAGATGTCTTTTACATCGATCCCGTTCTGCAGCTCTATTTTATTTTTCGAGATAAAATAATCGGGGTACCGGGTCCTGAACGAGCGGATGCCATTTTTATGGGTCGCCAGCGAGCTCAGGAACAAACCAATACCAATGAGCGCATCGCGGCCATAATGCAAGTCAGGAACAATGATGCCCCCATTGCCTTCACCGCCGATAACGGCGTTCATCGCTTTCATTTTATCAACCACATTCACCTCGCCCACGGCCGATGGATAATATTCGCCGCCATGTTTGATGGTGATCTCTTTCAGCGCTTTGGTGCTGCTCATATTGCTCACCGTATTACCCACCCTTTTACTGAGCACATAATCGGCCACAGCTACCAGGGTATATTCTTCGCCAAACATGCTGCCATCTTCACAAACAAAACAAAGGCGGTCAACATCAGGATCAACCGCAATACCCAGATCGGCTTTGTGTTTGCGTACGGCCGCGCTGAGCGCAGTCAGATTTTCAGGTAATGGCTCGGGATTGTGGGCAAATTTGCCGGTGATCTCTTCATTCAACACGATCACTTCTTCAATACCCAATGCTTTTAATAAGGGTGGAATGGCCAGCGCACCGGTTGAGTTCACCACATCAACCACCACTTTATAATTCTTCTGGCGAATACCTTCCACATCGACCAGCGGATAGTTCACAATAGTGTCGATGTGTTTCTGTAAATAAGTGTCATTTACAGAATAGGTCCCCAATTTATCTACAACAGCGAAATTGAAATCTTCGGTACGTGCTTTTTCCAGCACCTGCGCGCCATCATCACCGCTAATGAACTCGCCTTTCCCATTCAATAATTTCAGCGCATTCCATTCTTTGGGATTATGGCTGGCCGTAATAATAATGCCACCGGCAGCCTGTTCCCACACAACCGCCATTTCAACGGTGGGGGTGGTAGAAAGGCCAACATCGATCACGTCGATACCCAGCCCTGTTAGTGTACTCACTACCAACTGCTGCACCATAGCGCCGCTGATGCGGCCGTCACGGCCGATAACAATCTTATTGCCTGAATTCTTTTCAAGCACCCAACTACCAAAGGCGGCGGAAAATTTTACCACATCAAGGGGAGTGAGATTTTCTCCGGTTTTACCTCCGATCGTTCCACGAATTCCTGATATACTTTTAATCAATGCCACAATAACAGGGTTTAACAGTAATAATTACAAAAATAAGAGTTTGGCCGTTAGCAGGGACTACCAGTTTAGGGTATTTTACAGGATGGGGAATCAGAAAAGTGAAGATAAGCGAAAATTAAAGAACATTTGAATATGAGGGGACAACATGTGGAAAACAATAAATAAAAATCATTGTTTCAATTAATTATGGGTTAAATTTTTAACGGTATAATAACCATTCTCCTGTAGATTCCCTGCCGGCCGTGTGGTCAACTTACCAATTACTCCCCTACTTTTGCTGAAATTTACTGCCTTCATGTTCAACAGCAGCAACTGGTTCAGGGAATGGTTCAATTCACCCTACTACCATAAATTATATTTTGAACACGACGAAAAAGAAGCGTCTGCTTTTATTACCAGGTTGCTCGACAAACTGAAACCAGCTCCTGAAGCAAAATTGCTCGATGTTGCCTGCGGCCGTGGCCGCCATTCAAAACTGCTGGCCTCAAAAGGATTCAACGTAACAGGCATTGACCTGGCCCCTGCCAGTATCGCCATTGCCAAACAACAGGAAAACGGTCATCTGCATTTCTTTGAACATGATATGCGCCTTCCCTTCTGGATAAATTATTTCGACTACGCCTTTAACTTTTTTACCAGCTTTGGTTATTTCAGGACCGAACGGGAACATTACAACGCCATCAGGACCATTTCCAGTGCATTAAGATCAAAAGGCACGGTGGTGATCGATTACCTGAATGTGCATTATGCCGAAGACCACCTGGTACATAAACAGGAAAAACAGATCGACGAGGTCACCTACTATCTCACCAAATGGTACGATGAAACCCATTTTTATAAAAAAATAGAAATAGAAGACGAAACGCTGGAAGCGCCCCTCGAATTCACCGAAAAAGTAGCCAAGTTTACCCTCGGCGATTTCAATGATATGTTCGCCTATTATCACCTGCAGCTGAAAGATGTATACGGGGATTACTCGCTGAATGCGTATGACATCAAAAATTCGCCGCGGATGTTAATGATAGCCGAGAAGACCGGTTAATTATTTCCCGGCCTTCTTATTATTCAGCAACATATACTTCGCTGTTTCGTGCAAAGCCTCCGTAAACACCTCCATATCATGGGCAATGGCCGCATGCGCTGCATCGTTAGGCACGGGATCATTGTTGACAATGGAAACCAGTTCTGATTTTTTCCCTTCATACTGTTTACGGTAAAAATAATCGCCCTTTACAACGCCGGCCATTTTGGAGTCGGGGTCAATAATGAACGCAAAACCGGTAGTGGCAGTGTCGAGCAGGTCTTTACCCAGGGTGCTGTTGGTATATTTAATATTACACAAACCGGCAATGGTAGGCAATACATCGGTTTGCGAGCCAATGGTATGTAACCGTTTCGGCGCCAGCTTGCCAGGTGCATACACCAGCAAAGGGACATGCATGCTGGTGAGGCGCTGGGCCGTCCACGCATGTGGGAAAAGGGCATCGGCATTGCCGGGAATACCATGATCGCCGATAAACACAAATATGGTGTTGTTGAAATACTTTTCCTTTCGCGCGGCTTCTATAAATTTCTGGTAACTGAAATCGGTATATCGGAACCCATTCATTTCTTCCAACGATTCAAAGCCGTATTTACGCAATGAATCGGCCGGCACCTCCCTTTTTTTAAATTCGGGCAGGTCTTCTTCTGCAATGCTGTAGGGCCGGTGGTTATCAGCCGTTTGAATAATGGCAAAAAATGGCTTTTGCTGTTGGGCCAGCACGTTGTTGGCTTCCAGGAACAGGTTTTTATCGCTAATACCCCATACATCGAGCCGCTTTGCTTTAAAATTCTCCTGCTCGTATAAGTGCAGTCCGTTTATATTGTTGGTAAGCACCCCCCTGATGTTTGCCCAGCTGGTGCTGCCACCCAGAAAATAGAATTTTTCGTAATCAGTAAAATTATTGATGATGGTATGCTGATCTACAGCACCCGGATTACGGCTGGCAGTTTTGGTAGGTTCCACATCGGGAATACCGGTAATAGTGGCCCACACACCCCGGGCGGTTCCGTAAGTAGGTGTAAAACAATGGTCGAATAAAACGCCCTGCCGGCACAGGCTGTCAAAGAATGGCGTGGTATTCAGCGGATTTCCAAACATGGAACTTTTATAAGCGCTGAACGATTCACAGATCACCAGTACCACATTGGGTTTTGTAGTAAAGGCCCCTGCCCGTGGCTCAATAGTGCGGGTGAAATGCAGGGGATTGTCAGAAGGCGTAAAATTAAAATACCTGCCTATTACCGGGGCCAGTTCTTTTACCTTCTTTTCATCATAACCGCTGTGCCTGAATT
The DNA here is from genome assembly GCF_002077945.1 of Niastella vici. Lineage (GTDB taxonomy): Bacteria > Bacteroidota > Bacteroidia > Chitinophagales > Chitinophagaceae > Niastella > Niastella vici. Next base: position 98,447 of record NZ_LVYD01000046.1, on the reverse strand, counting down.
TGAGCGTGCTGAAAAAACTTTCAAACGGGTTCAGCGCCAGGTAGGCTTTGTAATCGCTTCCCTGCGAAAAAGCATCGCTCCAGCGCAAGGGGTATTGATTAAACTGACCATAAATGAAAAACCCGCCGATCAAAAAAGTGGCGATGAAGGAAATGATGCGATTGCGTTTGGTGCCGGTATACGATTGTTTGCTCACCATGCGGTGGCTGCGGTAAATTAACCATATCAACAACACGGCTGCCAGTATTACCGCCAGTACCATTCGTACGATCGGGTAACTTTGCCATACCATGCCCATGGAAATACGGGCATCTTCGAGGTAATTTAATACACTGGCGTTCAATCGCTGTTCGAGGTAGGCATAATGCGCAAAATCAACAGAAAAGAAGAAAAGCGCAAAAACAGTTGCAATGCCCAGGATGATCATCCAGATCTTTTTACCGCGATTGCTCGAAAAAGGGTGCAACGCCGGTATGCTGCCAAGGATCAACATCACTAACAATAATATCGATATCATGCGCATGTCGTACCGCAGCCCCAGGATAAAAGCCCCGCCCAATTGGCGAAGACCATAACTTTGCTGGTTCGAAAGAATAAATAACCCCAGCCGCATGCAGGTAAATAAAACCAGGAATATAAAGCCCGTTAATATAATCCAACGGATCAGTTTAGAAATTTTAACCATACGTAGTAGATAACAAAATAAGGCCTAAAATTATAGTATTTTATATTTGCAATTATGATTGTTGATGTTCCCCCCTGCCTGTTAACATTCTGGCAACTAATTCAGCCCTTCGATTCCTGGTTGATCGTTCATATTAACCAGGATTGGAGCAATAATGTTCTGGATACCGTACTGCCTTTTTTCAGGGAGACCCTTTTTTGGGTACCCCTGTATTTATTCCTTTTATTATTTGTTACCGGCAATTTCGGCCTTAAAGGCTGGTGGTGGGTAATGGGCGTTATTTTGTGCGCCGCCCTGAGCGACCTCATCAGCAGCCAGCTCATTAAACCCTATATTATCAGGGTGCGGCCCTGTCAGGATGAGGTCATGGGGCCCCAGTTGCGCTTTTTTATAAATTACTGCCCGCACAGCTCCAGTTTCACCTCTTCACATGCTACCAACCATTTTGCGCAGGCCATGTTCTTTTTCACCACCTTACGACCGGTAATGGGCAAATGGGCCTCACTTTTTTTCGTGTGGGCATTTATTATTGCCTATACCCAGGTTTATGTAGGGGTTCATTATCCTTTTGATGTATTTTGCGGTGCGCTCCTGGGTTGTGGAATAGGTTTTATGCTTAGTAAACTATTTCACAATCGAATAGGAACGCTTACCGTATCTTAGTTAAACCAAACCAACCGGCTGATGGAAATTTTTATATTACTGGCGTTGATCTTTTTGAATGGTTTATTTGTAATGTCGGAAATAGCCCTGGTATCGGCCCGCAAATCCCGGTTAGAGAACATGGCCAATAAAGGCGATGAAACTGCCCGCAAGGCCCTTGACCTGGCTAATAATCCCGAGGTGTTTTTATCGGCAGCCCAAATTGGTATTACGCTCATAACAATCCTTACCGGTCTGTACTCCGGTGAACGCTTTGGCAAATACCTGCAACCCTCCATTGAAAAAATTGAGTTGCTGCGGCCCCATGCCCAAACGATATCCATCACGATCATTGTTATAATTGTTACTTTTTTATCGATTATATTTGGAGAACTGATCCCCAAACGCATTGGCCTGCTGAAGGCAGAGAAAATTGCACGCGTGGTAGCACTACCGGTACTGTATTTCTCCAAAGCCACCCACCCTTTTGTATGGTTGCTGAACAAGACCAGTAACTTGTTCCTGAGGATCCTGAGAATAAAGTCCACAGCTGACAATTCCGTTACGGAAGAAGAAATAAAAGCGATCATCAGCGAAGGCACCGAACAGGGCGCCATTGAAGAAGTGGAACAGGAGATCATTGAACGCGTATTTCACCTCAGCGACCGCAACATCACTTCCCTGATGACCCACCGCAGCGATATCATCTGGTTCGACATGAACGATACCGAAGATTCCATCCGCGACAAGATCATCAATGAACCACATTCGGTTTACCCTATCTGCGATAAAGACCTCGATAATATCAAGGGCATGGTTTCCTTAAAAGACCTGTATGTAACCAACGATTTTACCGCGTTCAAATCCATTTTGAAACCGGCTATCTTCGTTCCGGAAAACATTACGGCTTACCGCCTGCTCGAGCGGTTCAAGCAGCAACGGGTAACCTCCACCTTCATCGTTGATGAATACGGCACCCTGCAGGGTATGATTACCCTGAACGACATCTTAACGGCACTGGTAGGTGAAATGCCCCAGCCCGATGAAGATTACTATGAAATTGTAAAACGGAAAGACGGCAGCTTCCTCATAGATGCACAGATCCCCTTCTATAATTTCCTGAGCCATTTTTATAAGACTGAATGGATAAGTGAGGTGGAACAGGAATTTGATACCCTCGCCGGATTTATCCTGTATCAGCTCGAGCGCATTCCGCATATCGGCGATACCTTCGAATGGAAAGGCTTTCAGTTCGAGATCATTGATATGGACGCGCAACGCATCGATAAAGTGCTGGTTACCGCATCTGATGAAATACTGGATGATATGGAAGAGGAATCGGAAGAGGATGAAAGTTAATGTGCTATCGGGAATGAAGTTATTGAGTTTGTAAGTTTTTTTAGAACTGAAAGGATGCTTCTTTATCGGGGTAATTCAATCGGGTACTTTTTCTGTTCCCCCCAACTGTTACATGCATCAGGTTCATTTGCTTGTCGTACAACTCATACAGTATACTATTCACCACGTCTATCTTTTTAGGCGCCGGTGTGGTATTGCTTACCTCAAAATAGCTCCATACCGCATCGTTTTCTTTTTCAAAACCAACAAATTCGAAGTTCACCGCTTTATTGTCGAGCTTTAACTGCAAATGGCTTTTAATATATTCCTTCACCATTTTATCGGCCTCACCCTTATTGGCAGGCGCCGTAAGATCAACCTTCGTATGATAGATATTCGCCAGGGTTTTCTCAAAATCGTCGGTAAAGAGCTTGCAGCTGATCTCCAGGTTCTTATCGGCCGCATTGTAATTCATTTCAGTAACACTTACATACAATGGATGCCGGGCCGGCATCGCTTCTGAATGGCCACTGCCCAGGAACCACGACACCAGGAACAACCATTTATACAGGAGTATTACCATTGAACATGAAAATTTTAAGGTTACAAATCTCTTAATTATTTTGAACACCATCACGGCATTATGCAGGATTTTACATTTTATTTTCAACTGGGAACTGAACACATTCTTACGCTGGATGCACTCGACCACATCCTGTTCGTGACCGCCCTGTGCCTGCGCTACCTGTGGAAAGACTGGAAAAAAGTAGTGGTGCTGGTAACCGCATTCACCATCGGTCATTCTTTAACGCTGGCATTGAGCGCGCTGAATTATATTCATGTCAATACCAGTTTAATCGAGTTCCTGATTCCGTTAACCATTGCCGCCACCTGTGTAAATAATATTTTTCAGCACCTTAAAGAACAGCAAAAGCGGCTGCCGCTGATTTATTTCTTTGCCCTGTTCTTCGGCCTCATTCATGGCCTTGCCTTTGCGGGTCAGTTCCTTAGCCTGGAAGGAAAGGAAGGACTGGTGGCCCATTTGCTGGCCTTTAATCTGGGCATTGAAGCAGCGCAGTTGCTAATTGTATTGCTGGTGTTGCTAATCTCTTTTGCAGTAGTTCAGCTGTTAAAATTATCACGAACGGTATGGTTGCGGGGCGCATCTGCCGTAATTTTGGTCATTTCACTTTTTTGGGCGTATAAAAGATTCCCCTATCATAAAAACTACCATGATGAATCAGAAAAAACAGTTCTTGTTTTTGGTATTGGCTGTAGCGGGTCTGTATAAAGGCGCACAAGCTCAGAATATACAGAACAACCCGGGTTCGAACCACGGAAATAAGTTCGAACAGTTGGGTACCATACTGCCAACTCCCAACGAATATCGTACCGCAAGTGGCGCACCAGGGCCAAAGTACTGGCAGCAACGATGCGATTACGATATAAAATGCGAGCTCGACGAAACCAACCTGAAGCTGACCGGCAGCGAGGCCGTTACCTATTTTAACAATTCGCCCAATACGCTTACCTATTTATGGTTGCAGTTAGACGAGAACCAGGTGAGCTCTGTAAAGAACGCCAATTATCAAACCGGCAGCACAATGCCCAAACAGCTGAGTACGGCAGCCCTGGAACGGATGGAAGAAAATAATACCGACAATGGCTATGGCTGTAACATCGTTAAAATTACCGATGCACTGGGCAGCCCGTTGAAGTATACCATCAACAAAACCATGATGCGGGTTGAATTACCGACCGCATTAAAACCCGGACAAAAATTCGCGTTCAATATTAACTGGAATTACAAGATATCTGACCGGTTTAAATATGGTGGCCGCGGCGGCTATGAATATTTTCCCGAAGATGGCAATTACCTGTTCACCATTACCCAATGGTATCCGCGCTTATGCGTATACAGCGATTTTCAGGGTTGGCAAAACCACCAGTTCACCGGCCGCGGTGAATTTGCCCTTACCTTTGGCAACTTTAAAGTACAAATGACGGTGCCTGCCGATCATATGGTGGGCAGTACCGGCGAATGCCAGAACTATGCACAGGTTTTAACACCTGTACAAATGGCCCGCTATACAAAAGCGCAAACCGCCAAGGAACCTGTTCAGATCGTAACACTGGATGAAGCAAAAAAAGCGGAAACCCAGAAAAGCAAAACAAAGAAAACCTGGATCTTCAAGGCAGATAATGTTCGTGATTTTGCCTGGACCTCCTCCCGCAAATTTGTATGGGACGCCATGCCTGCTTATGTAGAAAGCAAAAAGGTAATGTGTATGAGCTTTTACGGTAAGGAAGCCTATGGATTGTACAGCAAATTCTCTACAAAAGCAGTAGCGCATACGATAAAGAGCTATTCCAAATTCACGATCCCCTACCCTTACCCGGTGGCACAAAGTATTGAAGCAGCCAATGGTATGGAATACCCCATGATCTGCTTCAACTATGGCCGTACCGATAAGGATGGTACTTACAGCGAAGCCACCAAATACGGCATGCTGGGAGTTATCATACATGAAGTAGGTCACAACTTCTTCCCCATGATCATCAACAGCGATGAGCGCCAGTGGAGCTGGATGGATGAAGGACTGAACTCATTTGTAGAATACCTGACCGAAGAATTGTACGATAATAAATTCCCCATTCGCGGAAAAGGACCAGCCTGGGCCATTGTAGATTATATGAAACTGCCCAAAGATCAGCTGGAGCCTATTATGTCGAACTCAGAGAACATCATCGGGTTTGGTCCCAATGCCTATACCAAACCGGCCACCGGTTTGAATATGCTGCGCGAGACCATTATGGGCCGCGAGCTGTTCGATTATTCATTTAAAGAATATGCACGCCGCTGGGCATTCAAACATCCTGAACCGGCCGACTTCTTCCGTACCATGGAAGATGCATCGGGCGAAGACCTCGACTGGTTCTGGCGCGGCTGGTTCTTTGGCACCGATGCCTGCGATATCGCCATTGATTCGGTGAAATATTTTAAAGCCGATCCCACAGCTACTGTGCCTGCCGGTGATACCATGGCTAACCAGAAAGTTGCCAAACCCATGGTTACCGCATTTGATGATATTTCAAAGCAACGCAACCGCGATGACAAGAACATCAAATTCCTGACCGATCAGGATACCAGCCTGCACGATTTTTACTGGCGTTATGACCGGGGGCTGGAACCGGTTGATTCTACGACTTATGCCGTTCAACAACCTGCCACCACCGAAGCGCTGGATGACGCATCCAAAACAAAATTGGATTCAAAATATTTTTATGAAGTTGGTTTCAGCAATAAGGGCGGACTGGTAATGCCAATCATTATTGAATGGACATTTAAAGATGGCACCAAACAAATAGACCGCATACCGGCGCAGGTTTGGCGGCACAATGAAAAAAGCCTGAACAAGCTGTTCATGAAAGATAAGGAAGTAGCTTCCATCAAACTTGACCCCTTACGTGAAACTGCCGATATTGATGAATCGAATAACAACTGGGGAACCATGCCCACGCCTTCAAAATTTGCTGCATTCAAAGCAAAACAACAGCCGCGCGGACAATCAACCGGTATAACACCTATGCAAAAAGCGCAAGAGAAGAAAAAAGGATTTTAATCGAACATTCCATATTTATAATCGCTTCCTGCAAAACAGGGAGCGATTTTTTTATTGGGAATGTCGAGCGCTTCGCTGAAGCTATGCGAAGGCGAGCCGAACGCGAAAGGCTGATCAATGACAGCCCTTAATAAAGAACCCAACGATGGCTACCACAAAGGGGATCCAAAAGAAAATAAAAGTACTCTTCATAAGACCATATATGAACATAAAGGTAATACCAATCAACATCAAACCCCAATCGTTCATGTAATTCCCGGGAAGAAACAATACGCAGCTGCCGCATGTGGATATACCCCCTGTTGAATTAAGAATATCAATGATATAGCGCCTCTGGGAAAACACTTATGGGGATAACTTAGGTATTGACTTTTGTTCAGTTATATATTACTTTTGCCTCGCTTAGAATAAAAGATCCGGCAATGCTTCTTTATCTGGAATTTTCTTTCTAATATAGCGCCTGATTCCCTCCTGTGAATTTCCTACCAATTTTAATATCTCCAATCTTCTAACAACAACCTGTTGATCTATAACCATTATTCATTATTCCTTTGATTTGAGTTGACTGGTAGGTTCTGATGTTCCTTTCCCATTGTTTATTCAATACTGCGCCAAATTCCTTTGAAATGCATTCTTCCAATCTCCATGTGCCGGGTTATTGATTAAAACCTAAGACTCAATATATATACTTTATGAAGAAGTTTACCTCTACTCTCACAAGTCTATTACTATGCCTATGTGTGGGCGCCCAGGTTGGCGTTCTGGATGGCGGATTTAATCCCACCAGCGGATATTTAATAAACGACCTGTATGCTGCTGGTAATGATTATGGGCAGGCTGTAGCCACCCACAGCGATGGACGGGTTGTAGTTGCTTCCAATAATACTGACAAATGGTTCACTTTAACACGGTATTTGACCGATGGTACGCCTGATCCCAATTTTGGCACAGGTGGCCTTGTCAAAGTCAGGAATACCAATGACGACGCTATAGCCTATGCTATAAAGATATTTAACGATAACACCATGCTGGTAGCTGGTACTGCCTGGAACCCAGTTACCTCTACCTATGATATGGCGTTGGTAAAACTGGCTGAAAATGGTACCCCCATAACAACATTTGGCCCTAATGGAAATGGTTGGGTACTTACTCCAATTGGTTCCGGCATCGATGAAGCGCGTAGCCTGGCAGTGCAGGCAGATGGAAAAATTGTAGTGGCCGGCTTTGGTGATATGGGCTCTAATAGCAACGACTTTGCAGTAGTACGCTATTCTTCCAATGGCATTCTTGAGACCGGCGTTGGCGCCTTTGGCGGTGGCACGGGTATAGTAACTACAAATATTAATGCCGATGATAAGGCTTTTAGTGTGGCCGTACAATCAGCTGATCAAAAAATAGTTGTTGGTGGAACAAGCAATCAGGGTGGCACCGGAAACTTTGCTGTAGTACGATATAATACGGATGGCTCGCTCGATGCTACCCCCGGTAATTTTGGTACCGGCGGTATTGCGGATATTGATCTGGGCAATGGTGGCGCGGGGTCTACAGACGAAGCTAGTCAGTTAGTTATTCAGCCAGACGGTTACATAGTTATGACCGGCACGAGCAAAGCTGTTTCTACTTCACACGCTGATGTAGCCACTATTCGATTAACCACAAGCGGTGGGCTGGATGGATATTTTAATCCAACCGGTGCCATTGTTGGCAGAACCGGTAGTTTTACATCAGCAGGTATAGCAATCTTTAATAATAATAGTGTAACAAATACTGATGAAGGCGCCCGCACTATTGCCCTGCAAAGCAATGGAGATATTCTTGTAGGCGGTGATTCAGATGGCTCAACATCTACTTCTGCCCTTTTGCTTTTACGTTACCTTTCAGATGGAACCCTCGATAATACGTTTGATGGCAACAGTAACGGTAATGGGGTACTTACTTACGATTTAACAGGCACCGCGGATCTTGGCTATGCTATTGCATTATACAGTAACCGGATCTATTTTGTAGGTTCAACAGGCGGTAACGGAAACCAAAGCACCCTGGTTGCCGCTATCCAGAACGATGGTACTCCACTGCCCCTGGTATTATCACAATTCTACGCACAAAAGCAAACCAGCAAAGTGGTATTGCAATGGTCAACCTCAAGCGAAGAGGATGTGAAACAATTTGTGATCGAGCGCAGCAATGATGGTAAAACCTACAAAGCTATTGGTACCGTAGCAGCCACCGGCAACAGCACTATTACCAAAAATTATTCTTTTGCCGATCAGTCGCCTTTCATGAGCTCCCTTAACTATTACCGGTTAAAGATGCAGGATGTGGATGGCAACTACAAATACAGCAAAATACTCACCATTAAATTCGATGGCCAGTTAACCACCAATATGCAGGTATATCCTAACCCTGTAAAAGATCTTTTACAGGTGCAGTTACCTGATGGTTTAAATGGTACAGTAGGTTTGCAGATCATCGATATGCAGGGCCGTGTGGTAAGAAGGAATAACCTGGGTTCAGACGGCAATGCCCTGAACACCACAGTAGACGTTAGCTCCCTGGTAAAAGGTATTTATATCCTGAAAGCACAGGCAGGTAACACTACAGTTATCACCCGCTTCACGAAACAATAGGAAACTAACAACGATCATTTATAACGCAAGAGCCCTCCGCCAACCGGCAGAGGGCTCTTATTATTTTGCGTGTTATTGACCTTGCCATGTTGAGATAAAAAAACCACCAACACTTCTTTGTCTGGAATTTTCTTTCTAATATAGCGCTCCGAATTCCTTTGAACATCCCCCCATTTAAAGTCTCCAATCTTCCGGCAACAACCCATTGAGCTACCATTATACATTGAACTATACAATTTGGTAGACCCTGATCTTCCATCCTTTTGAAATGCTTTCCTCCAATCCTCATGTAGCCCGGCAATTACAAAACCTAAAGAAGCAATATATATTTATGAAGAAAATCACCTTTACGCTCACAGCGCTATTACTATGCCTGTATGGGAGCGCCCAGGTTGGAGTCCTGGATGGCGGTTTCAATAACCCGGCCGGACATTTAATACACCCGTTGGATGCTGATAATGATTTTGGACAGGCTGTAGCTACTCACAGCGATGGCCGGGTTGTTGTGGCATCCTATAATAACAACCAATGGTTCACATTAACACGGTATTTGTCCGATGGTACGCTTGATGCCAGTTTCGGTTCCGGTGGCGTTGCCAAAGTGAGATATGATCCTGACGATAACGCAATAGCATATGCCCTGTATATATATCCCAATAACACCATCCTGGTAGCCGGATATACCTGGAACGACGCCGGAGGTACGGGATATGATTTTGCGCTTACCCGCTTGTTGGAAGATGGTACAGTAGATCCCAGCTTTGGTACCGGAGGTTGGGCGGTAACAGCCATAGGAACAGGCACAGCGATTGATGAAGCCCGCAGCCTGGCAATACAGGCCGATGGAAAAATTGTAGTGGCCGGCTTTGGTAATATGGGCGCCAATAGCAATGACTTTGCAGTAGTGCGTTATTCTTCCACCGGTATTCTTGAAACCGGCGTTGGCGCCTTTGGCGGCGGCGACGGCATAGTAACTACACATATTAATAGCAGTGATAAGGCCTCGAGCGTGGCCATACAACCGGCCGATCAAAAAATAGTTGTTGGCGGAACAAGCAATGCAGGCGCCACCGGCTCAAACTTTGCCGTAGTACGTTATAATACGGATGGCTCGCTGGATGCTGCCAATTTTGGTACCGGCGGTATCGTTGATCTCGATCTGGTTAATGGTGGTTCGGGGTCTACAGACGACGGTTATCAGTTAGTTATTCAGCCCGATGGCAATATATTGATGACCGGGATGAGCAAAGCCGTTTCCGCCTCAGGCAGTGATGTAGCCACTATTCGATTAACCACCAGCGGTGGGCTCGAGGGATCTTTTAATTCAACCGGCGCTATTGTTAACAGAACGGGTAGTAGCACACAGGCAGGTATCGCAATCTTTAATAATAATACTATATCAAATACCGATGAAGGCGCCCGTTCAATTATCCTGCAAAGCAATGGAGATTTCCTTGTAGCGGGCGATTCAGATGGTTCATCTCCTGACTTTGCCTTTTTGCTTTTACGTTACCATTCAGATGGCACCCTCGATGATACTTTTGATGGTAATAGTAATGGTAATGGAGTACTTACCTATGACTTTACAACCACCCGGGAGTATGGCTATGCTATTACTTTATACAATAACCGCATCTATTTTGTGGGTTCAACAGGTTCAACACCGGCTGGCGCACCCAAAAACACCCTGGTTGCCGCTATTCAGTACGCCGCATCTCCGCTACCGTTGGTGTTGTCACAATTCTATGCTCAAAAGCAAACCAGCAAAGCGGTATTGCAATGGTCAACTTCCAGCGAAGCCGAGGTGAAACAATTTGTGATCGAACGCAGCAATGATGGTAAAACCTATAAAGCTATTGGCACCGTAGCAGCAACCGGCAACAGCACTATTACCAAAAATTATTCTTTTGCCGATCAGTCGCCCCTTATGAGCGCTCTTAACTATTACCGGTTAAAGATGCAGGATGTGGATGGCAACTTCAAATACAGCAAAATACTCACCATTAAATTCGATGGGCAGCTAACCGCCAATATGCAGGCTTATCCTAACCCTGTAAAAGATCTTTTACAGGTGCAATTACCCGATGGTTTAAATGGCACAGTAGGTTTGCAGATCATCGATATGCAGGGCCGTGTGGTAAGAAGGAATAACCTGGGTTCAGACGGCAATGCACTGAACACCACTGTTGACGTTAGCACGCTGGTGCAGGGTATTTATATCCTGAAAGCACAGGCGGGCAACACTACCGTGATCACCCGTTTTACAAAACAATAGGAAACTAACAACGAGCTTTACAAACGAAAGAGCCCTCCGCCAATTGGCAGAGGGCTCTTATTATTTTGAGTGTTATTGAATACCCGTATTGTTTTAAGGTTAATTCTTTGCGGCCAACCTGGTGATGATTTCCTTCAATGCATCTATTTCCTTTTGTTGTTTTTCCAAAGCGGACTGCTGGGTTGCCAACACCTTGTTTTCGCTTTTCAGCTGCGCCAGCTCTTTATTCTGCTGTATCACATACAACGTTAACTCTTCAATCTTTTTGAGCAGGTTTGCCTGATTATGGCCCAGATCAACACCGTTCTTTGTCACTTCTTCTTCCGACTCTACACCTGGTAAATGATGATAACGGGTTATGTATTGTTCCACCTGTTGCAGGTTGGGCAATTCATAGTTTTTATCAAATACATAATCGGGCCATCCCGATTCGGTTACTTTTACTTTTTTTGCGGTGATAGTACCATTCACCCCCAGCTTCGATTGCGGTGCGCTAATGCCAATGCCGATATTTCCATTATCCAGAATTCTGAACATTTCTGTATTGACACTATTATTTACCAGAAAAGAACTGGTATTATTATCTGAACCACCGCCAATTATTTGCAGCTTTGCCTGTGGATTGGCAGCATTCACACCTACCGACATATTGGATTGCTGTATGGTGAGCGGATCTGCAGCAGAAGTACCAGCCCCTGTAGTTGCGCCAAAACCAAACGTGACGTACCCTGCCGTGCCACAATTGTTATAGATATGCGTTGAAAGGCAGGTTTGTGTAATACCGGAAAAAGGAGCGTTGGGGGTTGTACCAGCATTACCCGTTCCTTTCCAGGCAATGCTGATAAAGAGGGCTACCACGCAGGCTGCAGCTATCAAAAAAACTTTATGCATAACTTATTATTTATAGTTTTTCTATTGTTAATTAATGGCTTCAAACGTTACGATATAGGACGACACGGAATTGCCTGTCGCGTTATTGCTCATAGTGACCGTTACATCCAGCGTTTTACTGGACCCCAGATCAACAGTTGTACTACTGGCGTCATTGTCGAGCCGGGCCACCAATTCTTCGTCGGTGATCACCAGGCCCCTTGAAAAAACAGTACCGGAGGCGCCGGTTGAGCGGCAGGTTACCTCTCCCCTTACTTCATACGGCACATTGGTTTTGCCGGAACCAATTACTATGCCCGACGTTTGTGCAATAACCGTAGAACCCAATTTTATTTTAAATATCAGGTTGGCCGGGTTCGAACTGCTGCTTGAATAAACACCGCGCACCACCACCCTGAACGATTTTCCGGCAAACCATGATGCAGCGGGTATGGCAAGACTTCCGGCGCCGGCTGCGATCAGCGTAGTTTCGGTTGTGGTACCTGTAACAGTGGCTGTGGCTGTTTGCGCAAACGTTTGCTTTTTAACGAAAGCGGCTTTCTTAATTTCACCAGAAGCGGGATCCTGCAAAAGCACATTGGGGGCTGTAGTTATACTATCCATTGAACGCACACCCAGTTTGCCGTTTACATCCAGTTCGTAAGCGGGTGTTTTTGTTTTGATACCGATCTTACCATTCGAGATGGTGTTTTCGATACCATCCATGCGGGTTCCATAAATAAGGTTTCCAATGCTGAGCTGGAAACTATCGGTTGTGCTTGGCACGTCGGCACTATAACCGATAGCGAGATTGTTGAGCCCATATTGAATATTCTTGCCAGCATTACTACCAATAATCGTATTGTTATAGGCAGAGTTATGTGTATAGCTCGAAGCCAAATAGCCCACATAGGTATTATTAATCCCTCCTCCCGCATATGCAATAGCGCCAATAGCTGTAACGCCAGTAAGAAACCTGCCACCTCCTGGCGATGCTCCTACTATCGTATTCCTGTTATTTTGGCCGCCTTCTAACAAAGTCCCGGAAATATATCCAATCGCAGTATTATCGCTTCCGGAACCTGTATAAAACGCCTGATCTCCAATCCCTGTATTTCTATCCCCTGAGTTGCCGCCCAAAGCTCTGTTTCCTACCGCTGTATTGCTAATCCCCAGTGCCCCTCCTGCCATTATATCGGTGCCAATAGATACGCCGTTGTCGGAAGCATGTGCAAAACGCCCCACAGCTACGTTATATGAACCTGTGGCGGTACCTCCTGCCCGTCTGCCAATACCAATATTATTTCCACCAGTGGTGTTTTCTGTCATTGCCCCTTCGCCAATGCCCACATTGGTACTTCCCTTTGACGTATTTAACGCATTATAACCAACGGCTATATTGTAATAGCCTGAATCAACCTGCAAAGCATGATAACCTATGGCAGTATTACTTGAACCGGAAACGTTTTTTTGTAAAGCTTCATAACCAATAACCGTATTTCTGATCTCCGAGGTATTCAATTTTCCGGCATTGAACCCTACTTTAATTATACTATCTGTACCGTACAGCAACAGCGTATCTCTTTGATAATAGCCGCCATTGGCATTTATATAATGGGTAGTTGTATTATCGGCGTCGGTTACCTGCTGCAGGCCTTTACCGGATCCTTTTAAAGTGAATGTATCGGTCCCAAATACCAATGTGGAATCGTTCAGCTTTTGCGCTTGTCTGAATTCGGTTTGCCCATTGCCTTTATTCACCAACAGGCCCTTGATATTCTTTGTACCGTTCGCTATAATTAATTCTGCCGGCGAGCCATCATTGGTAACTATTACGTTATCGGCTTTAATAGTAAAATCATTTTGTGCCTGCATGCGCGTTAATGCACTCAACAGGATCACCGCAAAAAGAAATAATTGCTTCATACATTGACGGTTTACGGTAAGGAGTTGTTTTTGTTGCATTGATTAATTAATGGCTTCCATTGTAACAATAAATGCCGACACTGCATTTCCTGCCGCATCATCACTCAGCGTTACCGTTATATTCAGGGTTTGGCTGGCTGTTAGATCAACCGTTGCGATGCCTGTTCCGTCGTTTACTGCGGTAATGTACCCTGCGTCGTCGTAGGTCATTATACCGGTTGAATAAATGGTACCCGAAGCGCCGGTTGAACGGCAAATGCATTCGGCCCGTAATTCATACGGCATATTAGTTTTACCATAACCCGCAAAAATGCCGGCCGATTGAGCGATTACCACAGAGCCCAGTCTTATGGTAAACTTTAACCTGGCTGCGTTGTCGGCGTCGGTACTATAGGCGCCCTGTACAACGATCCTGAACGATTTACCTGCAAACCAGGCAGCGGCAGGGATCGTTAAATTGCCTGTACCCGACGAGATCAGCGTTGTTTCATTATCTGTACCGCTCACGGTAACAGTAGCTGTTTGTACAAACGTCTGTGGTACGCTCAAAGCAGCCGTTTTCTTTATTTCACCGGTAACCGGGTCCTGGCACAATACATTGACGGCATTCGCCACGCTGTCAATCGTACGTACGCCCAGCTTACCATTCACATCCATTTCATATACCGGTGCTTTTGTTTTTATACCGATCTTACCGTTTGAAATGGTATTTACTGTACCATCCAAACCGGTTCCATAAATCAGGTTGCCAATGCTCAATTGATAATTATTGGTAGCAACGGGTACATATGCCCGGTACCCGATAGCTAAATTATTGTTGCCGGTCGTTATGTTAGCGCCTGCATTTTTACCAAGGGCTGTATTTTGCGAGCCTGTTGTAAGAACCAGAGCAGAATCACCAATCGCAATATTATTGGAACCACAGGCGGCCGCCAGTGCCGAAGCCCCAACAGCTGTATTGCCCGACCCGGTAACGGTACCTAATGCACCTGAACCCACTGCTGTATTGTTATTGGTAGCTACCCCCGTTTGACCGGCCGCACTACCGGCATTATAACCAATAAAAATATTATTATTGCCATTTGAAACAGCACCAGCACGATAGCCTGCAGCCGTATTGCCGATTCCCGAAGTATTTGCATTTAACGATTGGTAGCCAACTGCCGTATTACCGTAACCCGTATTGTTTTGAAGTGCTCTGGCGCCAATGGCAACAATATTGCCATATGTTGCATTACCCCCTGCCAGATAACCTATTGCAACACTGGAACTTCCGGTTGTAATGGCGGCTAATGCTCCCCTGCCAATAGCTACATTGTCACCACTTGTTGTATTGGCAGCCAGTGCTGATTCGCCAATAGCTATATTACTATATCCCGACGTGTTGGCCTGCAGACTATTGGCGCCAATAGAAACATTAGAAACACCATTAATAGTTTGTTGTAAACCATGATAGCCAACTGCCGTATTGCTGTAACCCGTTGTATTGTTTTGTAAGGCGCCATGACCTACTGCCGTATTGCCGTAACCAGATGTATTGGATTTGCCCGCGTTATAACCTATACTCAGCATGCTATCGGTAGCATGTAATAACCGGGTGTTGTTTTGATAATAACCACCGTTTGCATTTATATAATTGGTTGTTGAATTTCCTGCATCAGTTGTCTGTTGCAAACTGACGCTGCCCCCTCTGAAGGTTAAGGTATCTGCACCAAATACGATCGTTGAATCGTTTATTTTTACCACCGGTTTAAATGTGGTGCTCCCATTGCCCGTGTTCACCAACACACCCTTTACGGTTTTTGTGCTGTTTTCAAGCACCAGTTCGGCCGGTGAATCATCATTGGTAAAATAAACGTTGTTGCCCTTCAGGTAAAAGGATTGCTGAGCCAGGGCCGTGCATATGGTACAGGATGCCATCAGGAGAAGGAACAATTTTTTCATGCCGGTTTACAGTTTAGCGTTAAAGGTTTTGGAATATACTAATTGATGGCTTCGATGGTTACTATATAGGTCGATAAAGAATTGCCTGCAGCAGCGTCACTTAATGTTGCTGTTATATTCAGCGTTTGATTCACCGATAGATCTACGGTGGCTGCACTGGTGCCATTATCGATCGTACTCACGTATTCGCCGTCATTGCGAATTAAACCCATGGCAAATACCGAACCCGAAGCGCCTGTTGACCGGCAGGTAAATTCGGCCCGTATTTCATAGGGTATATCAGTTATGCCATGGCGGAGAAAGATCCCTGAAGTTTGAGCTATAACCGTATTCCCCAGTTTAATTTTAAATATAAGATTAGCCGCATTCGTGGCGCTGGTTGAATAGATGCCCCGCACTACAATCCGGAACGATTTGCCGGCAAACCATGCCGACGCAGGAATCACCAGGCTTCCTGTTCCGCCGCTTATAATGGTGGTTTCCGCATTGGTACCGCTTATAACATTGGTAGCAGTTTGTATAAATGATTGCGGTTTGCCGAAAGCTGCTTTTTTTATTTCACCGGTAGCGGGGTCCTGGCACAGCACATTTACTGCATCTGATATACTATCCAGAGAACGCACGCCCAGTTTACCATTTACATCCATTTCATAAGCCGGCGTTTTTGTTTTTATCCCAATTCTACCGTTTGAAACAGTAGTATCGGTGCCTTTTACCCCGGTACCATAAATAAGATTGCCTATACTTAACTGGGCGCTGTCGTTTGCATCCGCAACATAGGCGCGGTAACCAATGGCAATATTATAAGCGCCGGTAATATTGGCACCGGCGTTTTTACCAAGCACAGTATTATTGTAAGTCCAGTTTCTTGCAGCTATTAAAGCAGAATCGCCAACGGCTGTATTATTGGGTCCGCCATATTGCCCTATTGCACCTGCGCCAACTGCCGTATTCTGATCACCTACTCCACCACTTAATGCTCCCGATCCTATGGCGGTACTTCTATTCAGGCCTCCGTTACCAGAAAAGTAGTTAACGGCGCCGCAGCCTACAGCCGTAATATCGCTGCCATATGTAGTTTTAGCCGCACCTAATCCAACCGCCGTATTCCTGCCTCCGCTTGCGTTGGTATAGAGCGAATAAGCCCCAACAGCCGTATTATAAACTCCCGTTGTATTATATTCAAGCGCTTCTCTGCCTATAGCCGTTATACCACTACCTGTGGTATTAAATCCGGCGGTCAAATATCCCAATGCAGTATTCTCAGACCCCGTGCTGTTGCCACCCAGGGCAGCCATTCCAATGGCTACATTGTTTGCACCTGTAGTGTTGCCACCTAATGCCTGTCTCCCTAAGCCCACATTACCACTGCCCGAAGTATTATACACCATGGCTTGCCAACCAGAGGCTACATTACCAGACCCAGTTGTATTCAGTTGCAAAACCTGATATCCAAAGGCGGTATTATTACGTCCGGTAGTATTATTTTGCAAAGCCCTGTTACCAACAGCTGTATTACCACCGCCGGTAGTATTCGATTCGCCGGCATGATAGCCCAGCTTCAGGATGCTATCTGTAGCAACCAGTAAAGGAATGCCTCGTTGATAATATCCGCTATCGGCGTTGATATATCGGGTGGTAGTTTTGCCGGCATCGGTGACCTGTTGCAAATTTTGAGCAGTTCCCCTGAATGTCAATGTATCGTACCCAATCACGAAGGTGCTATCGTTCATCCGCTGCGCCTGCCTGAATTCCGTTTGGCCATTGCCGCGATTTACCAATATGCCCTTGATATTCTTAGTGCTGTTCTCGATAATTAATTCTGCCGGGGATGATCCATTGGTGAGTACAATAGTGCTGGATTTTACTCTGAAATCGTTTTGTGCAATTGTTTGAGTCAAAATAAAAAGCACAAAGAGAAGCGAAAGTAACAACTTTCTCATGCAATGCCGGTTTACTGGTTGGGGTTTTAATTAGTGCATCCCACAATATGGAGGATGTTCGTTTTATACCGGCTTTTCACGGAACTGGATGCGTTTGTGCAGTACAGCTAGTCGGGGCGAAAGTAGAATATATTTAAATATTAAAAACGATTTATTCAACATTTCTGATAAGTGTGCGCTTTTAAGCTATAAGTGTGCAGATTTGGGGCATAACCGCGCAGAAATGACATTAAACATTTTCACATATTAAAATTACCGAGTATAATTATTGCTCTTCAGAATTGGCTCTACAGCTTACATTCACGTACATATGTTTTTAATTTAATACAATTAAAGCCGGTTGTACATGTTTTTTTACAACTTACTGTAACGCTCAATTGGGACTTGCACCCTACATACAAAGGGCCATCCGCAGCTGGCGGATGGCCCTTTGTATAGTAAGCTTAAAATTGCCTGAGGTTAAAATTGGTTTATGGTCTCCAGTTCAAATTCATCCTTATCCCATTTATCCAAATAATCCCAATATCCCAATCAATCCCATTATCCCAGTCACCCCCCCGTACTTCCATCCCTGTATCGCACTTTCTTTTTACCGCTATTCTTCTTTTCAAAATCAAGCACTTCCTTCGGCTTGGCTACCGCTTTCTTTTCTGCTACTGGCGTGCTTTTCGCTTCCTGTTCCAGTTTTCCGAGTGTATAAACTTCTGAACGTATTACCCGGCCGCTGGCAGGATCATAATATTTCCATACCCCATGTTTGATAGCCGCACCTTCATTCTTTACGATCACCGTACGGTAGGTATCGAATTTATCGGGGTCTTCAATTTCCAGGGTATCATATTCCTTGTCGGGGTTCAGGGCTTTCCAGCTTTGTTCCAGTTTTAATTCCCCATCCCTGGTGTAATACCGGCAAATGCTGTCCTTCAACCCCCATTTATAATATTCAACACCAACCAGATCGCCCTGGAGCGAAAACAAACGCCACTCCCCTTCCTTGCGGTTCTTCTCGAACCAGCCTTCCTCCTCATAGCCCGGTTCACCGCGTACATTGTCATAATGCAGTTTCCAGGGTCCCCATTTCCTGCCCAGTTTATCGATCCGGTTCAGGGTATCGCCCTTTGCAGTGAGTTTATAGTCCTTCCATTGGGCAAAACCGCTTACGGAGAACAGCAGGAAAACAAATAATATCGGTCGCATCTTTAACAGGTTTGATAATGGTTAAAAACTTATTACCATTCGCAATAATAACGCCAACAAAAGCCGTTTCATTGCCATAAGGTGGCGGCACTACAAAGTTATAAACTGTTCAGGAACCGGTAATTAGTTCCTCCGGTTAACGTTTTTTTTACGTTTTAACATGGTTTTGCAACCGGAAAACTACCTGCCGGTACTTTTTTTATAAACAGGGTCCCAGACTATAACCAGGATATCTGCTTTCCTGTACGATTCTTTTTCGTTTTCATGCTCCATATTTACCGTTGCCATTACTATTGTAAAAACAGGCTTTCCTTTGATCGTTGTTGGTTTCATTGTTGCCAGTTTACCAGCCACACGTAATACTTCCTTCTCAACAGTTTTATTGGTTACCGAGTCGCACCAGGTTTTTGTTACTTTCCCGGCCGTATCGATCATAATATAAAGGTTACAGGACCCTAATTCCAATTCGCCTGTTCCTTCTGCGAAGGCAGCCCGAAGATTCCTGTTAAAAAACCGTAACAGGGTACCATTTGGATAGGTGAAAAATGTGGTATCACCCGAAGTGGTGCCATTTTTTGAAATGGAGGTTGTTATTGTACGCGTTTTGCGGACAGATTGCGCGCATGCGCAATGCATCAATAATGAAATTGAGCAGAATAGTATAAGGTGTTTCATTCTTAAATTTAACCAATATTCTGCCCCTTCCTGCATATGAAAAAGTCTTCAGGTATAACGGCCAGCATTTCACCTGTTGTCTTTAACAGGCCATCGGTTAGCGCCATCAAATTTTGTTATTCATCAAATACTGCAGCGCCAGCTCATAGCCTTTCAATCCCAGGCCAATAATGCTGCCGGCGGCTTTGGCCGATACATGAGACAGTTTGCGGAATTCCTCACGCGCATGCACATTGGAGATATGTACTTCTACAACGGGGGTTTCAATACTGGCTATGCAATCGCCGATCGCTACAGAAGTATGCGTATAGCCGCCGGGGTTCATAATAATGCCATCGTAATAAAATCCTATCCGTTGCAGCTCATTGATCAGTTCACCCTCTACATTGCTCTGATAGTAATGAATATCTATCTGGGGATACTTGTTCTTTAACTTTGCCAGGTAGTCGTCGAATGACATATTACCGTAAATACCAGGCTCGCGTTTGCCCAGCAGGTTCAGGTTAGGACCGTTGATGATGGCTATCTTCATACAACGCAAAATAGGAAAAAAAATCCCGGCGGTAACCGCCGGGATGATTTTATTAGTTCATGTGTTCTTTGATCAGTTTGATAAAGTCATCGAACAGGTAACGGCTGTCGTGCGGGCCAGGCGTGCTTTCGGGGTGGTATTGAACCGAGAAAGCCGGCTGATCTTTCAGCCTGATACCTTCAATAGAGTTATCGTTCAGGTTTACGTGGGTAACCTCGATGTTCTTGGCCTTCTTTACAGACTCCGGATCAACACCAAACCCGTGGTTTTGCGTGGTCACTTCGCAGCGGCCGGTAACCAGGTTCTTCACCGGATGGTTGAGGCCGCGGTGACCATGGTGCATTTTGAAGGTGGTAATGTCATTGGCCAGGGCCAGTAACTGATGACCAAGGCAAATACCAAAAGTTGGCTTTTTCTCCTTCAGCACTTCCTTAACGGTTACAATGGCATAATCCATCGCTGCCGGGTCGCCAGGGCCATTGGAGATGAAATAGCCGTTAGGCGCGAATTTTTTCAGCTCGCTTACAGGCGTTTTGGCCGGAAATACCTTTACATAGGCTCCCCGCTCAACCATGCATTTTAAAATGTGCTGTTTGGTGCCAAAATCAAGTACAGCGATCTTCACCGGTGAATTGGGATCCCCGAGCGTATACGGCTCGTTGGTGCTCACCTTGCTCGCCAGTTCGAGCCCATCCATGCTGGGCACTTTCGCCAGCTCTTTCTTCAGTTGATCAATATCGAGGATCTCAGAAGAAATGATGCAGTTCATGGCGCCTTTTTCGCGCACATGTGTTACCAGCGCACGGGTATCAACTCCTTCAATGCAAACGATATTATTATTGATCAGGTACTGATCCAGTGATCCCGTAGCCTGTTTACGGCTGTATTGTTCTTCCAGGTTACGACCGATCATACCCCGGATCTTTACGCTATCTGATTCAACATCAGTGTCTTTGGTGCCATAATTGCCAATATGCACATTATTCATGATCACGACCTGGCCATAATAACTGGGATCGGTAAATACTTCCTGGTAACCGGTCATTCCGGTATTGAAACAAATTTCTCCGGTAGTAGTGCCAACTTTACCAAAGGCTTTACCATAATGAACGGTGCCATCTTCCAACAGCAGAACAGCAGATTTTTGAAGCGTATTCGACATCTTTCTGAAAAAATTTTACAAAGAAACTAATTATTGATGATTTGAATTCATTACTTGTTCACAGGAATGGAAAAATCAGCAATAAGAGGTAAGATGCAGGAAGTATGAAGGCCCCCAATTCGAAGCAGGGATCTTAATAATCAACATCTTCTTACCTCCTGCCTCCTATTTCCAGCTTCCTTCTTCCCCGAATGGGCAAAAAAAAGCAAGACTGTTAAAAGTCTTGCTCCTTTATAAAAACCAATTCGATCATTCTTACTTTGCTGCTTTTTTAGCTGGTTTTTCTTCTGATGCTTTTTCTTCGGCAGGAGCGGCAGTTTCATCAGCTTTTTTACGGCTTCCACCACGACGTGTTTTCTTCGCAGCTTCTTTAACTTCGCCTTTTCCTTTACCGTAGATCTCATTATAGTCAACCAGCTCAATCATTGCAGTTTCAGCGTTATCCCCTACGCGGATACCCAGCTTAATGATGCGGGTATAACCACCAGGACGGCCACCAACCTTTTCAGCGATGGGTCCAAATAACTCAGTAACAGCCTCTTTGTTCTGCAGGTAGCTGAACACTACGCGGCGTTGGTGAGTGGTGTTTTCTTTAGCTTTAGTGATCAGCGGCTCAATAAATGTGCGCAGCGCTTTTGCTTTAGCTAAAGTGGTAGAGATACGCTTGTGCCTGATAAGCTCACTAGCCAGGTTCTTCAGTAACGCCTTCCGGTGAGAAGCCGTTCTGCCCAGGTTGTTGATTTTGTCTCCGTGACGCATGACGATTGTTTTTATTCAGCTGCACCGTGTCAGGAATTGCAGCCTACTGTTTATTAATTACTAAAGCTCTTCTTTATCTAATCCCAGTTTGCTCAGGTCCATTCCGAAGTGCAGTCCTCTTTCAGCCAGCACCTGCTCAATTTCAGCAAGTGATTTCTGACCAAAGTTCCTGAACTTCATCAGGTCTTCCTGTTCGTATTGTACCAGCTCGCTCAAGCTGTTGATCTTGGCAGCTTTCAAACAGTTGAAAGCGCGAACAGACAGGTCGAGGTCTTCGAGCGGGGTTTTGAGAATTTTGCGCAATTGCAGCATTTGCTCATCAACCACATCTTCTTTCTTGTCTTCCTTGTTATCGAAAGTGATGTTTTCGTCGGTGATGATCATCAGGTGCTGGATCAGGATGCGGCTGGCTTGTTTCACCGCTTCTTCAGGGTGAATGGTGCCATCGGTAGATACGTCCATGATCAGCTTTTCGTAGTCAGTACGCTGTTCAACACGGGTGTTTTCAATAGCATACTTTACGTTTTTGATCGGTGTGAAGATAGCGTCAGTGGGGATGTAGCCGAATGGTGCATCTTTCACTTTGTTATCTTCAGCAGGAACATATCCGCGACCTTTTGAAATGGTCAGCTCAATGTCGAGCTTCGCTGATGAATCCAGTGTACAGATCAGCAGATCCGGGTTCATGATCTCGAAGTTTTGTGTGGCTTCTCCGATCATGCCGGCTGTGAATTCTGATTTATTTTTAATGCTCAACGTCACCTTTTCCTGGCTCACTTCATGATCTACTCTCTTTTTGAACCGAACCTGTTTCAGGTTCAGGATGATCTCCAGCACATCTTCGGTAATACCCTTGATGGTGGCAAACTCGTGGTCGACCCCTTCAATACGGATACCTACAATTGCAAACCCTTCCAATGAACTCAACAATACCCTGCGCAAAGCATTGCCGATGGTTACGCCGTAACCCGGCTCTAACGGGCGAAACTCAAACTGAGCTTCGAATTCCGTTGCTTTTTGTAATACTATTTTGTCAGGTTTCTGGAAATTTAAAATGGCCATATTTTAAAATTTCGATTTTTTACTTCTTTATAAAAGGTTGCAGTGAGCGAGTAAGTTGCCGTCTTTTCCGCCTTCGCCGGGGCATCGGCGGATTCACGATTACTTACTATACAACTCAACAATCAACTGCTCCTTAATGTTCTCTGGAACACTTTCACGCTCAGGATAAGCTACGAAAGTACCTGTCATTTCAGTTTCGTTCCAGTCGAGCCAGCTGAATTTCTGGTTCTTACCGCGGAATACGCTGGTAATAGCCGTATTTGATTTATCTTTTTCTTTAACGCTGATGATATCGCCTGGTTTCAACTGGAAAGAAGGGATATTCACTACCTCTCCGTTTACAGTGATGTGTTTGTGCGATACCAGCTGGCGGGCGCCGGGACGTGAAGGAGAAAGACCCAGGCGGTAAACGGCATTGTCTAAACGGGCTTCCAGCAATTTGATCAGGTTTTCACCGGTAACACCTTTGATACGGGCTGCCTCTTCAAAGGTTTTGCGGAATTGTTTTTCCAGTACGCCGTAAGTATATTTAGCTTTTTGCTTTTCTTTTAACTGTAATGCATACTCACCGGGTGCTTTACGCTTCTTTGAAGGGCCATGCTGACCGGGAGGATTGCTGTTCTTTGAAAGATACTTACCATTGCCTAAGATAGGCTCGCCGAAAATACGGCAGATTCTTGTTTTTGGACCAGTGTAACGTGCCATGTTGTTATTAATGTAGATTTTTTGGTGACGATGCACGATCGTAAAAATCTTAAAAATTGATCGTACACCCTGTTTAATATTTAGAGATTTTGAGATTTATGGATTTTGCGATTTAAATCGCAAAATCCATAAATTCCTAAATCAGAAATAATACTATACTCTTCTCTTTTTGGGCGGACGGCAGCCATTGTGAGGCAGCGGAGTTACGTCCTTGATCATTGCGATCTCGATGCCATTCTGAGACAGGGAGCGGATTGAGCTTTCGCGGCCGGCTCCGGGTCCTTTTACATATACATCAACTTTCTTCACACCTGCATCGAAAGCTGTTTTTGCAGCGTCTGCAGCAGCCATTTGGGCGGCATATGGAGTGTTCTTTTTAGAACCTTTGAAACCCATTTTACCGGCACTGCTCCAGGAAATAACCTGGCCGTTCTTGTTGGTAATGCTGATGATAATGTTGTTGAAACTGGCTGAAATGTGAACGTCACCGTATGAGTCAACTTTCACAATCCTTTTCTTCGCAGCGGCTTTTGCGCTGGGCTGTTGTGCTTTTGCCATAATTGTTTACAGGTAATCTTAAAGTTTTAAAATAATCCCATTTGAGCGGGAGCCAGACCAATACTCCACCTGCACCTGGCATCTGTAATTGATCTGTATTATTGGTGCATCTTATAAAACACCTCAAGCTACAAGCTTCAAGCCACAAGGCATTATAAAAAATGACCTGCAGCTTGTAGCTTCTAGCCTGGAGCTATTTTTATTTCTTAGGTGCTTTCTTTTTACCGGCAACAGTTTTCCGTTTTCCTTTACGGGTACGGCTGTTGGTACGGGTACGCTGACCACGAACTGGTAAACCTTTACGATGACGTAAACCGCGGTAGCAAGCGATATCGAGCAAGCGCTTGATACTCATTTGCACTTCAGAACGTAACTGACCTTCTACTTTCAGTTCGTTGGTAATTATGTTACGGATTGCGTTCAGTTCGTCATCATTCCATTGATGCACTTTCTTGTCCAGCGGAATACCTGCTTTAGTCAGGATGTACTGGGCAGTTGAACGGCCGATCCCAAAAATGTAGGTAAGACCAATTTCACCTCTTTTGTTCTTGGGTAAGTCTACACCGGCAATACGAGCCATATCTTTTCTTTATTGTTTGTGTTTATTAGTTGCGGTTTATACATTGCTCCCGGCCTAACCAGGATCAATTGACTACCCTTGTCTTTGCTTGAAGCGAGGGTTCTTTTTGTTGATCACATATAACCGGCCTTTTCTACGCACAATTTTGCAATCGGCGCTACGCTTTTTAATTGATGCACGAACTTTCATAACATTTATTTATTTACGGTGCTTACTTATTTATAACGGAAGATTATCCTTCCCCTGGTCAAATCATAAGGGCTCATTTCCACACCTACCTTATCACCCGGCAATATCCTTATGTAATTCATCCGCATTTTACCTGAGATTGTCGCCAGTATTTCATGGCCATTCTCAAGTTTCACCTTAAACATGGCGTTCGATAATGCTTCTGTTATAACTCCATCCTGTTTAATCAGCGGTTGTTTACCCATATAATTTTAAGGAGCGCAAAGATATGATCTTTACCCTAAAAAAGAAAAAAATAAGAAATAATTAAAAATTATTGCCCATTTTCCCTTTAATTCCGGGTCCAAATGGGCAAAAAGAAACAAGGAATATCGAATTCCGAAGTTGTTCAACCTCCTGCTCCGACACCCCTTGTTTGTTTTATAAAAAGCTGAAAATAAGCACTTAATGAACCTTTACCGGCAGCAGTTCCACCTTGGTCATTTGATAATAATGGTTTTGCAGCTCATGCACATTAATGGGTTGGTTTAAATACCGGTGATCTTCGCGCCACCAGATCTCCATCGACGAAAAATCGCCTTTTTTGGCCAACTGCACCCTGAAAGAGTCTTTCATGTACTTCATTGAACCATTCCCATTTTCGCTGCTGGTGAAACCCAGCTTTCTCATTTGCTCATCATCCAGGGCGATCGGGTACAGTTCGTTGGGGCCATACCAGAATTCCTGCACATTGTCCTCCACGCACGCTTTTCCTTCTGCCCGGTCCACATCTGTTACCATTCCTTCACGTCGCTGGCCCTCAAAATCAGCCAAAACTACATCTCCGAATTTAAGATCTGAAATTTTGATCATATGACAGCATTTTTAGTTGATTTCTAATTTACAAAAGGGCTGTCATATAACCATAAATTCGTTAAAAGTTAATATTTCACACTTCCCTCCTATTCAATAATAAAAGCTTCGGCTTCTATTTCCCGAACCGGTTGGGGCGCAGCTGTTTTCGCCAGCTTCCGGTTCACCTGCTGGTTAATGAAATACATCATGATCATACAACCCATCATACTTGCCATCACAATGATGCCCAGGGTGCTGTAATGCTGCAGCTTACCATCGGGCCCTTCGGTGATCACCATGCCGGCCAATGCAGCAGCCAAACCGCCCGAAAGCTGTTGTACCGATGAATTGATGCTCATAAAAGCTCCCCTGTCCTGCGGTTGCGGTATGGCGCTTATCATGGCGGTGGAAGACACCATGCGGGCCATAATACCGGCAAATAGGAGAACATTGATCGCAATGACCATAGCCAGTGGTGTTAAGCCCAGGTTGGTATAAATAGCCACCACGATCATCGTCAATATGGTTCCACCCACAAACACCTTGTACTTGCCCACTTTATCGCTCAGAAAGCCCGCGAGCGGTCCAAAAACGAATGAAAATACGCCCGATATACCGTACAGAGCGGGCAGGTCTGCCTGCGTTAACCCCAGGTTGTGTATGCTGAAGGCGCTGCCGAACGGCATCAGCATAAAACCGCCGGTAGCCAGCAAGGTAGTGGTCAAAAACGCCAGCACGTATTTTGAATTGGCAACTGTTTTTCCCAAATGTTCAAACGGATTGCGGTCATGCTGGATCCTGAGATGCTCAGTAACCGGTTTCATATACAGGGCAATGATGATACCGGGTATCAGGCCAACGCCTGCGATCATCCAGAAGGGGGAATGCCAGCCGAATTTATTGGCCAGAACGAGTCCGATAGGCAGGCCCAACACCTGGCTTACGCCAAACGCCATTTGCACAAAGCCCATTACGCGCCCCCTGCGCTCAATGCTGAACAGGTCGGTAATAATGGCCATGCCCACTGAACCGATAACGCCGCCAAACAACCCGGTCACAATACGGGCTGCCAGTAAAAAATGATAATTAGTGGCCATGGCGCACAGGGCGGTTCCAATTAAAAAGCCTACATAAAAGAAAATGAGCAGTTTTTTACGATCGAATTTATCGGCAAAACCTGCGGCCAGTAAACCTGAAACACAGGCACTGAAAGCATACACAGATACCGCCCAGCCGAACTGCGCGGGGGATATTTGCAATTGGGGCATCAGGATGGCGCCCAGGGGCGACATCACCATAAAATCAAGGATAACGGTAAACTGTAAAAAAGCAAGGATAGCTATTACAAAGACCTCATATCCGGTAAAAGAAGGTTTCGAAAGCTTTGGTGGTTTGGCTTGGTTCATTTGATTCGGTTTGAAATTGTTTGTTAATCAGGCAGTTCTTCACATAAATAGCCGGCATGGGTAACAACCCGTATAATATCCTGGGGTAGTAGCCAGGCGGTTTCAATACGCAGTACATTGTCGATGTCGTGCTGGTCAACATTCCACTTAAGGATGCCGGGCGTTTCACCCATTAGCGGTGAAATACGGTGGATGTCTTTGGCCGACACCAGGTTGGTCCTGAAGACCAGTACCTGTACTGCTTTTTTTGCGTAAGACGTAGGTTTAAAAATGGTATTCATAAAATGAACATTCATTTACTTATTTGGCAAAAAAATAATAAGCCTAGGGCTTCAGGGCTTTAAGTACCAGTTGCAGGGTTTGATCTACTATTTCATCAGTGATCCGAAAATTATCAGTGGCCGGGCTTTCTCCCTGCGCATTGAATTTTAATAGTTGGTATAGCGGGGCAAATGCAATGCACCAGTACACTTCAAAAGGCAGTGGATTCAGTTCTCCCCGATTGATGGCATTATGCATGAATTTTCCCAGTACATCGCCAAAGTTCTGGCGAATGGCTTTCTTGATGCTGTTATAGTTAGGTGTATACCTGATCTGTTCAATAAACTCTACATCGGTCGGAAACTGCACATAGAACGACATGCGGTTTTTCCATTGAAGCGCCATGCCTTCGGCAAACGACATTTTGGGATGAAGCCCGCGTAAACTGATGTCCATCATCCGGATACTGATATCGGTTGCGATCTGGGTAACCAGGTCGTCGCGGTCTTTGTAATAAATGTACAGGGTAGCGGGCGATACACCGGCGGCCCGGGCCAGCTTTTGCATGCTGAAACCATCAAGGCCCTCCTTCACGATCATTTCGATCGCTTTTTCGCGGATACTATTTTCTTTGTTTGTATCTCTTGTGCGCATCGTGGGGCAAATATAAATGAATATTCATTCACTTATTAATATTTCACCGGTAATTTCAGGGGTTTTACCGGGTTTGGAGAAGGCAGGCAGGGGCTAATTATTCGAAATAGATTCATTTTCAATAAGATGGGCTACCCTTCAACCAAAAGCATTTTTTACGAAGGCGCCCTGGTACAGGAGCTCCTTGCTTTGAAGAATTTGAACCACCATATTTCAGTTTGAAAAAGTACGTTTTCAATTATTTTCAGACTGTTTTGAACTCAAAACCATGCGCTAAAAATTCTTACCGTACCATTATGAATTCAAACCATACGTTTTAAATTTTTCCAGGCCATTTTGAGTTCAAAACCATATACCCAAAATTCTTACCGTACCATTATGAACTCAAAACCATACGTTTTAAATTTTTCCAGGCCATTTTGAGTTCAAACCATATCTCAAAAATTCTTACAGTACCATTTTGAATTCAAAACCATACGTTTTAAATTTTTCCAGACCCTTTTGAATTCAAAACCATACTCCAAAAATTCCTACAGTACTATTTTGAGTTCAAACCATATCTCAAAAATTCTTACAGTACCATTATGAATTCAAAGTCATACGTTTTAAATTTTTCCAGGCTATTTTCAGCTGGGAAATACGCCTGTAAACTGCACCCTACGGCATCACCAACTCCAGCGCACTTAATTTTTCATTGATAAACGCTATATCTTCTTTCGTGAGCTTCACATCAGCCGCCTTCGCATTCTGCACCGCCTGCTCAGCATTCCGGGCGCCGGCCAGTGCAATGGTAATACCAGGCTGCTCAATGGTCCAGCGGAGCACCAGTTGCGCCAGCGTGGCCTTTTTCTCAGCCGCAAGCGGCCGAAGCCTGTCGAGCATTTGATTGATGCTGGTAATATTTTCGGTTGTATAAAAACGGTTGCCCTCGCGGGTATCCCCTTCGCCAAAGCTTTGCCCGGGTTTTATTTTACCGGTAAGCAAACCGCGCTGGAGCGGACTATATGCAATAATTGCTTTATTACGGTCAATGCTGTAAGGCACCAGTTCTTTTTCAATATCCCGGTTCACCATACTGTAGGGCACCTGGTCCGATGCCAGGTCGATCGTTTTCTCCGCTTCCTGCATCAGGGCTTTTGAATAGTTGCAAACACCAGCCGCTCTTATTTTTCCCTGCTCCTGTAAACGCAGCAATGCTTCCATCGTTTCCGAAATGGGCGTCGTACTATCGGGCCAGTGTATCTGGAAAAGATCGATATAATCTGTTTGTAACCGGCGCAAACAATCTTCGCATTCTTTTATTACACTTTCCTTTGATGCCAACCGGTACAGATCGATCTCGCGGCCATCGTTATCCTTACTTTTAAAATAGAACTCACCCTGTTGCACATCCCAACGCAATCCAAATTTCGTCAATATCTGTACACGGTTGCGCGGAATATCCTGTATAGTCTCTGCCACTATCTCTTCACTTAACCCCTGACCGTACACCGGCGCCGTATCAATGGAAGTTACTCCATGATCATACGCTGCCCTGATGGCTGCAATAGCTTCCTTGCGGTCACTCCCACCCCACATCCAGCCACCGATAGCCCATGCACCAAACGTAATTACCGAAGCATGAATCGAAGAAGTACCCAATTGCCTGTATTCCATAGCTTAATTTTTTGTTTGTGACTTATTAAACCTTCATTAACATTTCGGGAATGATGCAAGTTAATGTAACTTTGCTCGTCAAATTATCATTACATCCTGATAACCATGCAACGAAAACCTTTCGGGGTTTGTCGTACTGCAGTTAGCCATGAACTACAAATATTATGAAAAAAACAATTTTGTCTATCCCGCTGGTATTGCTGCTGTTAGTAGCATGCCGCAAAACAAGTAACCCGACGGTGTTCGACCTGGGGGTAGACATGCAGTCCTCCTTTGAAAAGGACCATGTACAGGTCATGATCGACAATCAACCTTTATTGAACACACAGTTGACCACTAACCAAACCCTGGGGCTGGCCACCAGCATTTCTACTGCTGCCACTGAAGGAAAGCATTCGATAAAAGTCATTGTGAACGACAGCATCGTAAATACCGGCACCTTTACCCAATCAGGCGATCTGTATATTGGCATCAATTACGACAAAGCCGCCAAAACAGTTTCTATTGCTTATTCAACGAAACGTTTTTTTTACAATTAAAGGGTAAGAGGAATAAAATATTAAGCCCTCCCGGCAAGCCGGGAGGGCTTTTACTTTGGGGGTTTATCTTAGGAACGCTTTTTATAATGGATCACTGCCCAGGTATTCAGCACAACCGCAAAACCCAACATGGTGAAAATGTGCGAACTGATATCCTTCAACCCACTCCCCTTCAACACCACCATACGCATAACATCAATAAAGTAAGTGACCGGGTTGAACCTGGTTATTATCTTTGCCCAGTTGGGCATGCTGTCAATAGAAGTATACAACCCGCTTAACAGAATAAAAACCATCATCAGGAAGAACGACAGCAACATGGCCTGTTGCTGGTTACTGGTATAGGTCGATAACAGTAATCCCAATCCCAGCACTGCCAGCAGGTACACCGCTGCAAAAGAATAGATCACCAGCAAACTGCCCGCCGGCATAATGCCATAGGCAACCCACGATATTGTTAACCCAATGGTAAGTATGAGCAGGCCCAGGATCCAGAAAGGGATCAATTTGCCCAAAATGAAATGATATTTTTTGACCGGTGTTACATTGATCTGCTCAATAGTGCCGATCTCTTTTTCGCGCACAATATTCAACGATGCCAGAAAGGAACCCACCATAGTCACCAGCACCACCAATATACCCGGCACCATAAAGTACTTGTAGTTCATAGAGGGGTTGAACCAGTTGGAAGCAGTGACGGCCACCTGCAACTCGGGATTGAACCTTGGTAACTGCACCCATTTCAACCGGACTTCGCGATTAAAATCCTGTACAATACTTCGTAAATAAGCGCCGCCCAGGTTGGCCTTTACACCGTTGATGGCATTAATGGCCATAAACAAGGTAGATTCATTTTCTTTGATCAGCTTTTTTTCGAAATCGGCCGGTATTTCCAGCACCAGGTCAGCCTCATCGTGTTCTACCTGTTGCAGGGCATTTGTAAAGGAACCGGAATAATCCTGCAACCTGAAATAACCCGAAGCTGTTACTTTATTCACCAGTTGCCGCGAGTATTGCGAATGATCATGGTCAACCACACTGAGCTGAATATTCTTCACCTCATAATCGGCGGCCCAGGGCAATATCAGCAATTGTATCGATGGCATCATGAAGATGATGCGGATGATTGATGGATCGCGGAATATTTGCCGGAACTCTTTTTGTAACAGAAAACGTAAAGTTCTCATATAAATAATTTAGGCGAGTCTTATTTTGAAATTCCTTATGCTCAATACCAACAGGAACAAAAGCATGCCAGTAAGTATCAGCGTCTCTTTCCAAACAGCACCGATGCCCAGCCCCTTTATCATCACCTCTTTTACGATATAATAAAACCATTTGGCCGGCACAATATTCGAGATCACCCGCAATGGCAAGGGCATATTTTCGATGGGGAACATAAAACCACTGAGCATGATCGTTGGCAGGAACATCCCCGTCAATGCAATGAACATGGCCGTTTGCTGCGAATCGGTTTTGGTAGAGATCAACAGGCCAAAGGCCAAACAGGTAAGGGTGAACAATATACCCTCAAAGATCAGCAGCAACAGGCTGCCGTTTATGGGCACATCCAGCACAAATACGCTCAGCAACAGGATGCTGGTAATATTTACGATCGACAATAATAAATACGGCACCGCTTTGGCCGCCACGATCTTGAATGGCCGCATGGGCGAAACCAGCATGATCTCCATAGTGCCCAGTTCCTTTTCGCGCACAATAGTAATGGCCGTCATGAGGGTACACACCAGCATCAGCACCATGGCCATAACGCCCGGCACAAAACTGTACGCTCCTTTTAATTGCGGATTATACAACATGCGCATTTCCGCTTTTATGGTATAAGGCAGGCGGCGGTTGTTGGTGATGCGGTCCTGGTAATCGAGAATTATAGAAGTGGCGTAATTGGTGAGCGTATTGGCCACATTGGGGTCACTGGCATCGGCTATCAGCTGTACCTGGGCTGTATTGAAATGATCGAGGTCGTTGGCGAAGTTCTCAGGAAAGATCACCGCCAGCTTGATGGCTCCTTTTTTAAATGCCGCTTCTATTTCGGGGTAAGAATGTATATCCTGCACAACATCGAAATACCGGCTGGCATCCAGCTCGGTGCGCAGCGCCTGGGTAGCCGCGTCGTTCGACTGATCGAAAATGGCGATCTGGGAATTCTTCACTTCATTGGTAAGCGCAAACCCGAAGATGAGGATCTGCATAATAGGCATGCCTAATAAAATAAACAGCGTGCGTTTATCGCGCCAGATGTGATGGAATTCCTTTTTAACAAATGAAATAAATTGTTTCATTGTATTATGGTTGATTCGGTTAATCTCCAGAACGTTTGGCTTTTCTTGCCAGCTTCAAAAACACTTCGTCCATCGACCTGGCCTCAAATGTTTTCTTTAACTGAGCCGGTGTATCCAGCGCATCGATGCGGCCATCCACCATGATCGAAACGCGGTTACAATATTCCGCTTCGTCCATATAGTGTGTGGTTACAAATATGGTAATGCCCGATTCTGCTGCTTTGTAGATCATATTCCAGAATTCGCGCCGTGTAACGGGATCAACGCCACCGGTGGGTTCATCGAGGAATACAATTTCCGGTTCATGAAAAATGGCAACGGAAAATGCCAGCTTCTGCTTCCAACCCAATGGTAATGACCGTACCAGCTTGTTGGCCTCCCCTTCCAGGTGCAGCTCTCTTAATAAGAAAGCCGTTTTTTCTTTTATGAACGCATCGCTTTTACCATAAATACCGGCATAGAACCGGATGTTCTCCCGTACGGTGAGGTCTTCATACAGCGAGAACTTCTGGCTCATGTAACCGATGCTGCGTTTGATCTGTTCAGTTTGTTTGTACACATCAAAACCGGCAACGGATGCTTTACCCGATGTAGGGATCGACAAACCGCACAACATGCGCATGGCCGTTGTTTTGCCCGCGCCATTTGCACCGAGGAAGCCGAAGATCTCCCCTTTCTTTACTTCAAATGAAATGGCGTCCACCGCTGTGAAATCTCCAAACCGCTTTGTCAGTGCTTCTGCCTGTATAGCTGTATTGTTGGTAGTCATGATTGATAGCTTCAATGTTTCTCCGATTTCATGAGGGCAATAAAACAATCTTCTATATCGGCCTTTATTGTTTGTACGGCTGCGTGCTCATAATGATGCTGCCGCAGGTAATCTGCAACAGCCGGTCCGGTATAACCATTCTTCAATACCACATGATGGTATTCCCCGAAAGGATAAGCATCCTGCGCGCCCTCAAATTGTTGCAGATCGTTCAGCAATTGCAGCATATTGTCGTTTTTTACCGCTACCAATGGTTGTTTGAAAGAAGCGATCACGCCTTCCGGACTGTCAACCGATAATATTTCCCCGTTCTGCATGAGGGCCACGCGATCACAAAGGCTGGCCTCATCCATATACGGCGTCGATACCAGAATGGTGATGCCCTGCTTTTTCAAACTACGCAGCATTTCCCAGAATTCCTTGCGCGATACCGCATCAACACCGGTGGTAGGTTCATCGAGGAACAGCACCGAAGGTTTGTGTATCAAAGCGCAGCTGAGCGCCAGTTTTTGTTTCATGCCACCCGACAATTTTCCTGCTCTTCTGTCTTTAAAAGGTTCTATCTGCTGATAGATATCTTTAATGAGATCGTAATTTTCTTTGATGGTAGTGTTGAAGATGGTAGCAAAAAATTCGAGGTTCTCTTCAATGGTAAGGTCCTGGTACAGCGAGAACCGGCCCGGCATATAGCCTACACGATGCCGTATGGCTTTAAAATCCTTCACCACATCAAGTCCATCAACCGAAGCAGAACCGCCATCGGGCAATAACAGGGTGGTAAGAATACGGAACAAAGAAGTTTTTCCGGCACCATCAGGACCAATGATCCCGAAGAGTTCGCCCTGCTCTACTTCAAAGGAAATACCTTTAAGGGCCTGAACGATGTCCTTCTTCTTTCCATATTGTTTGGTGAGATTATTTGCTATTACAGCAGGCATGTTTCTTAATTGATAAGTTATTTAAACTGTACTTCACCATACATTCCGATCTTCAGATAGCCATCATTCTTCACCCGCACCTTGATAGCGTACACCAGATTCGCCCGCTCCTCTTTGGTTTGAATGGTCTTTGGTGTGAATTCCGCTTTGTCAGCAATCCAGGTGATGGTGCCCGGATATTCGCGGTAGGCTTTGGCGCCGCTGTCGATCATCACCTTTACGGGTTGGTTCAATTTAATTTGCGGCAACTGTGTACCGGTAATGTACGCGCGCAAAGTGAGCGTATCGAGATTGGCGATCTTGTACAGCGCTTTACCGGCGGAGGTCACTTCACCCGCTTCGGCATATTTGGTAAGTACGGTTCCGCCAATGGGGTTAATGATCTGCGCCTTGCCGATCTGCTCGCTCAGCTGTTCCACTCTTTTTTCCAGCGGCTTCTTTTCACTCAGCACCGTACGGTTTTGCGTACTGGTGTTGGTGCGTTGTACATTGATCTGCTGCCGGGTTACATCCATTTGCCGTTGCAGCACATCGATCTGCGAATTGATATCATCCAGTTGTTTGCCGGTGGCCGCGTCCTGTTTCAGCAGGTTTTCAATACGCGTGCGTTCATGCTGCAGGTTGCCCAGCTGCGATTGCTGTACCTCCAACTGGTCCTGTAATAATTGTATCTGTGGTTTTACGTCGGATGTTTTTTCATGCAGGGCCTGAATGCTCGCCTGGACCTGTTCTTTTTGTAACGACAGGTTTTCTGCATCGATGATGCCCACCACATTCTCTTTGGGAATTGATTGTCCTTCGGCTACGTTAAACGACAGTATCTTTCCGGTTTGTTCGGCAGAAACGATCACTTCATCTACCTCGAAAGTTCCGGACGCATCAAATTTCTTGCCATTGGGGTTACAGGCCGCAACCAGTACTGCAGCCGCACTAATAAGGGTTACAATAAGTTTGTTCATGTTCTTTTATTTAATCTGAATAACAGTATTTATTGATTGCCCGAAATGGTTCGGTAATTGATCTGTGCCTGTAACAACTGCAACTGATGTGCAATGCGGTTTTGATTGGCCAGGTCTTCTGCATTTACTTCTTTCAGGTAATCATTGGCGGTGATCACCCCGTTCGTCAACTGCGCCTGGGCTGCATCCTTCACCTGTTTACGGATATCAATGATCTGATCATCGCTCGCGATCAGTTGCTGCAGCTTATTCAGCTCAGCTTCCTGCTGTTTGAGCTGTGTATTTGTATTCAGCAGGAACAGTTCTTTCTGCACATCCACCATCCGCTGATTCACCTGTAATAAATCCCGTTCCTTTTTGGTAGTATATAAATTACCGAGCCCCCAGTTCAGGCGTACGCCGGCGATATAAAAGAAATCGAATTCATTTTTCAACATATTTAACGCCGGCCGGCCATAACCACCCTGCACAAACAAACTGGTACGCGGCCGGTTCTTTGCACTCACCAGTTGGTTCTGCACTTTGAACAGGTCCTGCTGATAGTTATATAATTTTAATTCAGGCCTTGCCATGGTTTCTTTGGCGAATGTCATTACCAGGGTTGGTTTTTCAAGCTGCACATCGGCCGGTAATGAGCGGTTAATGAACAATGACAATACATCAACCAACCCTTTCCGGTTTGCATTCAATTCTATTACCCGCTGATCGTTTTTCAGGAGCTCGGCTTCGAGGGTAAGCTGGCTACTGCGGAAAGCCGTTCCGTTCTTTACCTGTGCTGCTACTTTTTGAATACCTGATTGAATATCTTTTTTAACCACAACTACCTGGTCCAGCTGTGCATCTACAAGCAGGATGCCAAGGAATAACTGGTTAATGCGGTCCTTCACTTTATACAACTCCACTTCTGCTTTCTGATCTTCTACCAACGCATTGGCATTTTGCACGTTTTTCTGGGCACTGGTATTACCGCCATCATATACCAACTGGCTCAGTTCGGCCTGTATCTTGTACTGGTCTTTGCCCGG
Source organism: Niastella vici (assembly GCF_002077945.1). Lineage (GTDB taxonomy): Bacteria > Bacteroidota > Bacteroidia > Chitinophagales > Chitinophagaceae > Niastella > Niastella vici. The sequence goes on along the minus strand of NZ_LVYD01000046.1, from coordinate 61,811 downwards.
CGCATCGATCTTAAGTCCCGGAATACTTACGGGAACACTGGTTACATCTGATTGATAGGTAGCCTGACCGCTGATATTCAATTGAGGCAGAAATCCTTTACGCAGGTTTTCAATGGTGAGGTCGGCCGTTTGCCGTACCAGGTCTTTTTGCCTGATCAATGGATAATTCTGCCGGGCCAGGTCATAGGCTTGCGGTAACGTGAGGCGGCTGTTTTCCTGCGCCTGAACCCCTGCCACCAGCAGCAACACCGTTATATTAAGACAGAACTTAATCATAAGGTTTAACCATTTAGTTAATAACATGATAAAAAAATTTATTTCTTAATTGAGTCTATTACAAACCTGACCACCGACTTTTTTCGCAGTTCCATCAACTGCAAAAACTCCTCATCATTGGTTTTTGTTATCCATTGAACCATGGGCCTCGCCAGGAAGGGAAAGATGCACAGAGAAACCATATTGATCATCAGTTCATATCCTTTTACAGGCTTTATTTCCCCTTTCTTTACCAGTTTCGCTATATGCTCCTCTACTTTGTCAATGGGCGGACGTTGATTGCCAAAGATCTTTTTAATGGCGTCTTTCGGGTTCCTGTTGATCTCATTCAGGATAAAAATGGGCAACGTCGGATTTTGTAACAACGTGTCAATGTACTCGTTTACAAACTTCTCTACTTTTTCATACAGCGGCAGTTCCGATGACATAATGGAGGTTACCTTAGGCAGGAATTGCCTGGCCGCTTCCATAAATATCATCTCAAACAACTTGTCCTTACTGCGGAAGTAATAGTGTAACAAGGCTTTATTGATGCCGGCCTTATCGGCGATATCCTGCATACGGGCGCCATCGATGCCCTTTTCCATAAATACCTGTTTGGCAGCTGCCAGGATCTTCTCTTCTGTACTGGTATCGTTTTTTATTTCTTTAGCCACAAAGTTTAACCATTTGGTTAAACACAAAGTTAAACCAGAAAATTTGATACTGCCAAGCTTTTTCCTAAAAAAAATCGCCGGCCCCTGTTAAGGGCAGACGATGAGGCGAATAGGATATTTTAAGGAATTGAGGGATTAGTTTCCCTCACTGTCCTCTAACACCTCCGTACCTACCAACCGGTATACGGCAGTTTGTTAGAATAACTTAGCCTGGTGAGTTGATATACATGCCTGACGCGCATAAAAAAAGGTCTCCCGATGTATCGGGAAACCTTTCGGTCTCTTTGCTCTCCTTTATCATTATATAGCTAATCTATAAAATGATTTATGGCGGTTTAAAGCGTTAATAAGAAAGATTGTCTTTGCGTATTGGGCTCGAGGTTAAGTTCTTAAGGGGAGGCGCGAACTTAGTAAGATCGATACCAACTACTGCAGCTTTATATTCATCCATATTAGGAATTCTTCCAAGAATTGCAGAAAGCACAACTACTGGTGTGGACGCAAGAAGGGACTCTCCTTTTTTACGGTCGGAATCTTCAACGACCCTTCCCTGGAAAAGACGGGTTGAGGTTGCCATCACCGTATCACCTTTAGCTGCTTTTTCCTGGTTACCCATGCAAAGGTTACAACCCGGACGCTCGAGATACATCATGTTTTCGTATTCGGTACGTGCTGTTCCTTTCGGCGCATTATCATTGAATTCGAAACCAGAATACTTCTGCAGAATTTCCCAATCGCCTTCAGCATGGAGTTCATCGATGATATTGTAAGTTGGTGCTGCCACTACAAGCGGTGCACGAAACTCAACCTTACCTTGTTGTTTTTCCAGGTTCTTCAGCATTTGAGAAACAATTTTCAAATCGCCTTTGTGCACCATGCATGATCCTACGAAACCAAGATCTACTTTTTTCTCGCCATTATAGTAAGAAAGCGCACGAATGGTATCGTGGGTATAGCGCTTGGAAACGTCTGCATTATTAACATCGGGGTCAGCGATCATTGGTTCTGCGATCACATCCAGGTCAATCACCACTTCAGCGTAATATTTCGCATTCGCATCTGGTTTTAAAGCAGGTTTTTCGCCTGATTTAATTTCTGCGATCCTCTTATCAGCTTTATTGATCAATCCCCTCAGCACCTGTCTGCTGTTATCCATGCCCTTGTCGATCATGATCTGGATCCTGCCTTTCGCAATCTCCAGTGATTTGATCAGGGTGTCATCTTCACTAATACAGATAGAAGCTTTGGCCTTCATTTCTGCCGTCCAGTCTGTAAAGGTAAACGCCTGGTCAGCAGGAAGCGTTCCAATGTGCACTTCAATGATCCTGCCCTGGAAAACGTTCTCGCCGCCAAATTTCTGAAGCATTTGCGCCTGGGTAGCATGCACTACATCACGAAAATCCATGTGATCCTTCATTTCTCCTTTGAAGGTTACTTTCACTGATTCCGGAATTGGCATGGATGCTTCACCAGTGGCCAATGCCAGCGCAACGGTACCTGAGTCAGCTCCAAATGCAACGCCTTTCGACATTCTTGTGTGAGAATCACCACCAATGATGATCGCCCACTCATCTACTGTAATATCGTTGAGTACTTTGTGAATTACATCTGTCATGGAATGATATTCGCTTTTGGGGTCACGGGCGGTGATCAATCCAAAATCATTCATGAACTTCATGAGTTTTGGAATATTGGCCTGCGCCTTCTTATCCCATACCGAAGCGGTGTGACAGCCTGATTGGTAAGCACCGTCAACAATAGGCGAAATCACAGTGGCTGCCATTGACTCCAGTTCCTGAGCAGTCATAAGTCCGGTAGTATCCTGAGAACCTACGATATTCACTTCTACACGAACATCTGATCCGGCATGTAATACTTTGCCCGGAGTAATGCCAACAGCGTTCCTGTTAAAGATCTTTTCTACTGCAGTAAGACCTTGTCCCTCATTGGAGATCTCTTTTGACGGAGCAAATACAGGAGTGGGTTCTATACCTAAGACCTTCGCTGCGATCGTCTGGATCTTTTTACCGAATACGATAGCGTATGAACCGCCAGCCCTGATAAATTCCTTTTTCTGAGGCGTAAATGCCTTCGAAATGTCAATTAGTTCCCGGTCGCCATTATATAATTTCTTTGTCCTGGTGTTGATGGTAAGAACAGTGCCGGTAGCAACAGAATATACTTCTTCGAGAATAGGTTCACCATTTTCATTGCGGATAACCTTGCCATTTTCATCTACCTTTTTTACCCAGTTTTTAAGGTCAATACCAATTCCGCCTGTAACGTCAACAGTGGTAAGGAAAATGGGAGAAATTCCGTTTGTACCACCTACAATGGGGGCAATGTTAACAAAAGGAATATAGGGGCTTGCTTGTTTGCCCGTCCAAAGTGCCACATTATTTACCCCAGACATTCTTGATGACCCTACGCCCATGGTGCCTTTTTCAGCGATCAGCATCACGCTTTTGTCAGGATGTTGTGCCTGCAGCTTTCTGATCTCGGCTTGCGCCTGGGGGGTGATCATGCATTTACCATGCAATTCACGATCTGAACGGGAGTGGGCCTGGTTACCCGGAGAGAGCAGATCGGTTGAAATATCACCTTCACCAGCTATAAAAGTAACTACCTTAATTTCTTCAGGTACGTCGGGCAGTTTGGTGAAAAACTCAGCCTTTGCGTAACTTTCAAGTATATCTTTTGCTATTGCATTTTCGTTTTTGAATGCCTCTTTCAGGCGGTCTGTATCGGCATCATAGAGGAATACCTGTGTTTTTAACACTTTTGCAGCTTCTTTGGCAATAGCCGCATCATTACCAAGGGCCAGGTCCAGCAATACTTCAATTGAAGGCCCCCCTTTCATGTGTGATAACAGCTCAAAAGCAAAAGCGGGTGTAATTTCTTCAACTTTGGAAGTGCCAAGAATGATTTCCTTTAAAAAGGCAGCTTTCACACCAGCGGCACTCGTAGTTCCCGGCAACACATTATAAATAAAGAAATTGAGTGAATCTTTCCTATGCGCATTTTTGGGGTCTTTTATTTGCGCAATGATCTCACTAAGCAATTCGGCACCATCGATCGGCTTCGGGTGAAGGTCCTGACCTTTTCTTTCTTCAATTTCCTTAAGGTACTCATTATAACGGCTCATATAATTTTCTTTTTTGATGCTAGTTTGCAAAGGTAATTAATGTACATTATATTACACAGCGATCTAAATAAGATTCCACTTAAAAGCAAATTCCGCCGTCATGGAGCGTAAAAAAGCTCCCGGCACAACCAGGAGCTTTCCTTTTTCATTTTATATTTTTCATTCTTCATTTTTCGTCTTCTCACTCCGCCCAGCTCATCGTATAATCAGGATTCTCAATACCCAGCGCTTCTTTTGTAAGCTGCAACGGATGAAAAGTATCTACCATTACCGCCAGCTCCTTTGTTTCCTTCGCCCCGATACTTCTTTCCACTGCGCCGGGATGCGGGCCATGCGGTATGCCGCCGGGATGCAACGTGATCATGCCGCGGGTCACATTCTTACGGCTCATAAAATCGCCATCCACATAATACAATACTTCATCACTGTCAATATTACTGTGATTATATGGAGCCGGCACCGATTGCGGATGATAATCGAATAACCGCGGACAAAATGAACAAACCACGAAGTTATTAGCTTCAAACGTTTGGTGAACCGGCGGTGGCTGGTGCACCCGCCCCGTGATAGGCTCAAAATCATGAATGCTGAATGCAAACGGATAACAATACCCGTCCCACCCTATTACATCGAATGGATGATGGCCATAATGCAGGTTATACATCATGCCGCGCTTTTTGGTCCTGATCAAAAAATCACCTTTCTTATCAAAGGTGGGCAGGTTCTGGGGTGGTCTTATATCCCGTTCGCAAAAAGGCGAATGTTCCATCAACTGTCCGTACTTGCTCAGGTATTTTTTGGGAAAGCGGATGGGACTGAATGATTCCACGATAAAAAGGCGGTTGCTCTTGTTCCTGAACTGCACCTGGTAAATGGTGCCGCGAGGAACCACCAGGTAATCGCCATACGAAAACGGCAATTCGCCGTACATGGTGCGTAATACCCCTTCGCCTTCGTGTATGAAGATCATTTCATCGGCATCGGCATTTTTAAAATAATAATCATGCATGCCGTCCTGAGGCGCGGCCAGTACAATGTGACAATCATTGTTCACCAGTACCGGCGTACGGCTCTGCAGGTAATCGGGGGCTGGTTTTATATTAAAACCCTCAAAACTGCGGTGCTTCAGCATTTTTTCCTCGGCCACCTTTGGTGACACATCGTATGAAGGTTCTGTTTTAATGATATCGGTAGGCGGATGGCAATGGTACAATAGTGAATAATCATTGGAGAACCCTTCGGTAGAGAACAATTGTTCTGCATATAATGTACCATCCGGTTTACGGAACTGGGTATGACGCTTGTGAGGAATGTTCCCTAATTTATAGTAATATGACATAATTACAAGTTACTAATGTGAATAATGAAGCAAATATGCCCGCAGGCTATTTTGCTAAACAACAATATGTAATAAATAGCGTGGACGGGCCTTATAGAGAAAGCTCAAGCGTTTTTAGCAGGAAAACATATTTCCAGCTCCGTTTATCGATCCAATAGGTAAAATTGCGAAAGAATGGCATGGCAAAGCTCGTTGACCTAAAGTTAATGAATATTTATTATCCCTTGCTAATTGTACGATGGCCATGTATCTTGCAGCCCTTAATTTTGTAACCTGGCTAAAATCACTAAACAATTATAAATGAAGAAGAATCTAATCCTTACCAAAGAAAGACACATTGATGCTACCCCTTTGAAAGTTTGGACCATTTTAACCGACAACGAATGGATTGAACAATGGCTGGGCGTGCAAATGATCACCGACTGGCAAACCGGAAGCCCCATCGCCTTTACGTTTGTGTACAAGGATAAAGAAGTGAAAGACAAAGGTACCCTGCTACATTTTGAAGCGGAAAAAAAATTATCCTATAACTACTGGAGTGTGTTCTCGGCTACCGAAGACAGTCCGGAGAATTATTCAGCCATCACCTTCACCATCACCCCCGAAGGAAATGGCATTTTGTTACAAATGACCCAGGATAATATACCTTCCCAGGTGATGTTAGCCCATGCCGAAAAGAACTGGACAGAAACCCTGGATACGATCAAAAAACTGGCTGAAGAAGAAACGCAATGGTTATTGATGAACAGACAATAGTGAGTAGTATTTCATCAACCACTAATAATAAGTTATGACACGAATCGGGTTAATATCCGATACGCATGGTTATCTCGATGACGCAGTTTTCAAACATTTTGAAAACTGCGATGAAATATGGCATGCCGGTGATTTCGGTGATATAGCGCTCGCCAATAAACTGGCTGCCTTTAAACCATTAAAAGGCGTTTACGGCAATATTGATGCACAAGATATCCGTACGGTTTATCCCGAAAATTTACGCTTTACCTGCGAAGGTATACACGTATTCATGACCCACATTGGCGGCTACCCGCCCAAATACAACCCGGCGGTAAAAAAGGAATTGACGGCCAATCCGGCGCAATTATTTATCTGCGGGCACTCACACATCTTAAAGATCATGTTCGACGATAAACTGCAATGCCTGCATATGAATCCCGGCGCCGCCGGAATGCAGGGCTGGCACAAAGTGCGCACCCTGATCCGGTTCGTTATCGATGGTAATAATATGAAAGACTGTGAGGTGATTGAGCTGGGTAAGAGAGGTTGAAAGTCGAGACCAATATGCGCTATGTGGCAGTTATCAGGTTTCAGGTTACAAGGAACTTGTGACGCCCTGCAACCTGAAACCTGCAACCTGAAACTGTATTCCCATTATCACAACCTGTCCCGCTCTGCGGGATTATCAAATCATCACATTTACTTTCCTTTCTTCATCTTCTCCTCATAGATCACATCAAGCAACCCGCCGCTAAACGTATCTTCTCCCAGTTGCCAGAACATAATACCAGTGAGTTTTTTATCGCGGGCATACGCTGTTTTCAATCGCATGGAGTTAGTATCATCATAGGTCACAAACAGCTTTTGTTTGGCATTATACAACCAGGGCGCTTTGGCTATAGGGTCCCAGTGGTACACAAATCCGCTGTCGGGCGAAAACACTTTGGGAAATGCTTTGAAAGGAACGCCATTTCTGAATTTACAGGACTGGTACAAACCATTATTTACACTGTCAACGTTTTCAAAGATGCGTGCATAGAACGCCGCACCAATAACCAGTTTATTGCGGGGAATGCCTGCTGAGTCAAGGAAACGGACGGCATTGTCGGTCGATTCTTTTTGGAAAGGTGTAGAATATAAACCTGTATGATGACCGGTTACGGTACTGTAACCATTTATAAGATCGTAGGTCATTAAATTTACGAAGTCAACCACCGCCATTACTTTTTTCCATTCAATGGCTTCCTGCAGGTACTGGCTAAAGCCGCCGGCAGCAAAACTGATCACGTGCTGCGTGCCGATGGCCTTACGCAATTGTATTACCAGCTGGGTGAAATTGGGTTTGTCTTCCGGTACAAAGCGATGGCCGGGATAGCCTGAAATAGCGGGGTACTCCCAATCGAGGTCAATTCCATCAGCCTTGAAATAATCCAGTAAATGGTTTACCGATTGCGAAAACTCTTCGCGTCCTTTATCGGTTGAAAACACTTCGGAGCAGGTTTCACAACCGCCCCACCCACCGAGTGATAATAATACTTTTAATTGGGGATTCCGGCTCTTTAACGCAACCAGGCGTTGAATGGTGAGGGTATCGCCGGCATTGCCAACAACCAGTTGGTTGCCTTTTAAATGACAAAAGCTGAAGATGATGTGCGTCAGCTTTTCAGCCGCAAAACTATCAACCTGTGCTGCCTGGCCGGCATAATAGGCAATAACTGCCAGCGGTTGTTTTTTTACAGCGCTGCTCTTCGATTTGGATTGTGAAAAACTACAGGCACATATGCCAAGCAGAAACAGTATGTTCAATGTTACGCGGGTCATTTGATGGTGTTTTATATGTAATAGTGCTGCAATTACAGAAAATGTAATGTACAGACAAACACACATTTAATGATCACCACTCATAAAAAACCTACTTACGGGAACGAACAATGCCTGCTAAAACCGCGGACACATCACTTCATCGCGGGCTGAATTATTACGATCAAAGAACCCGATATACGATAAGGAAAGCTCAAACCCGCCCCTGCCCTGACTGGCAGTTTTCAGCTGCGACACGTTCACATCATAGCTCAGCGCCACTGACAATGATCGCATATCTACTTTTACAACAGGAATAAAAGCATCTTTCCAACGTAAGAAAGCGCCAAAATTCAGCACACAGTTGGCATCGTCAACAAAGCTGCCTGTATTATAAGAATATAACCCGCCGGCAATCGTTTCATTTACGGTACCCTGCCGGGAATGATCGGCATACATGGTAAAATAGGAAAAGTCGTCAACCTGCCATTTTACACCCGCCGAAAAAACATATTTCGGGTTCAATGCAGTAGTGGCATCGCGGTAAAAGGAAGTTTTTGGTTTATTTAAATGATGATATGCAGCGCCCAAAAACATCGTGTTCTGACCCGATTCACCAAAAGTAGTGTTATAGCTCATCCCTACAGAAGCATCCCAGGTATTAAAATTGGGGGTATTGAATGTTTCGCCCGTAGGTGCCGTTGGATTGTAATCGCCGTTGTATTGATTGTTAGTGGTCATCTTGGTTAAATCAATGCTCTTACGCACCAGGCCACCCATGAATCCCAATGATAAATACTCTACTTTTTCATCGCTTAATGATTTATGATAATTCAATGCCGGCAGTAATTGTGTGGTGGTGAGGCCAACGGTTCCAGCCTTATCATATAACATTTGCATACCGGTGGTAATAAAATCATTCGATGCACCCACCGGCATTTTATATTCTGCATTTAACGATCCTGTGCGATAGGCATTCGTAAAACTGTTCCACTGATCGCGGTACACACCCTGCACCCTGATGTCGCCGGTAAAGATACCCGCCAATGAAGGGTTGCGCAATAACGGCGCTTCAAAAAACTGGGAGAAGTGCAGGTCCTGTGCCCGCACAGGTAAAAATGATGCCACTAATAGCAGGCTGGCAAGGATTGTTTTGAATAGGGTTTTCATAGTCTGGATTATTGAAATTGGTTAGAATAACTTACGAACTTAAAAACTCTCTACCTGATCAGCGCCACGTTTCCTTTATAGGGAATAATGTTCGAATTATCACAATACAACTCTACGATATATACATACACATCGCTGTCGGCCGGCTTGCCATTGATCTTTCCATCCCAGCCTGATGCTGCATCATTGGCCATGAAATTCTGTTTTTCAAATACGGTTTGTCCCCACCGGTTGAACACCCTTAACGAATGCACCATGTTGATGCCTTTTCCGCGTACATAGAAAACATCGTTCATGCCATCGCCATTGGGTGAAAAAGTATTTGGGATGAACCAGTTGTTGCCGTTACAAACAGAAGTGATGGTAACATCATCCGAAGCAGTGCAACCACCCTGGTTACTGGCTGTAACGCGGTAGGTAACCGTACCCTGTACAGCAGCCATAGGTGTTGCACAATTCGTACAGCTTAACCCATTTGAAGGTGTCCAGGTCAGCTTGTTCACATCCTTCGAATAAGTGGCAGATAACGGAACAGCATTACCTGTATTCACGGTGGTATCGTTGCCTGCAAAAATGTATGGGATTGGATATACTTCCACTTTCACCTGGGCAGTATCGCTAAAGCAATGATCATTATCACGCCCGATAACAGTATATATTGTAGTGTTAGTTGGCGACGCTTTTGGCGTGGCCGTGTTTGTATTATTCAAACCCGAAGCAGGCAGCCATTGATACTGATCGGCGCCTGTAACGGCCAAACTGGTTTGCTCACCGGCGCAAATAGTATCCCCAGGCTGCACCTGCATGGTGAACGGTTGCCGTACCCGCACCTGTATGGTGTCGCTTTTTACGCAGCCATGGTTCGATACACCGGTTACAACATACGTAGTGCTGGCAGCCGGGTTAATGAGCGGTGTGGCACATTGCGTGCAGGAAATATCCGGTGTTGATTGCCAGGTATATTGCAGGGCGCCGGTTGGCTTCAACAACATCGGGGTGCCGCGGCATACAAACGTATCGGTACCTGCAAAGGTGTTGGGCAAAGGCCAGATGTTTACATCGTAGCGGGCCGTATCGTAACAGTAATCCTGGTAAATCGTTTGCAACTGTACCTGGTAACTATTGGCGGTAGTATACGTTTGCGTAACTGCATTCATGGCATCGGCAGTTTTTCCGTTCCCGAACACCCAGTGCTTTTGTAAATTGGCAGTATCGCCTGTAATAACAGCATTGAAGTTGAGTTTACCGGGCTCGCAGGCTTCCTTATCGCCCGTGATCGCCACTTTGGGTGTTTGGTATATTTGTACGGTGTCAATTAAATGGGCCACATCTTTACAACCATTGGCGGTGGTGACCATATGCAAAATAGTATTGGTAGAAGGCGCGCTGTTGAAATAATGTTTGGGATTGGCTTGTGTACTGAAAGTGCCATCGCCAAAATCCCAATATTGGCCGATGATATAATCGTTGGCAACCGATTTGTCGGTAAACTGAATAAAGCCGCTGTTACAGATCCTGTAAGTATCCATATTTACTTTGGCAGTTACGCCAATGACGTTGATGGTATCTTTTCCGGTAACAGGCACCTGGCAGCCATTGCTATCGACCAGGATCATTCGCGGTATAAATTTGCCGGCCAGTTCGTAGGTATACTGTGTTGAATTGGTGGTGGTGGTAACCGTGTTCCCATCATTGAAATCCCAGATGTATGATTTAATGTCGTTTCCACTGCCACTGAACTGTACGGTCAGCGGTATACAACCTGTTGTGGGAACATAATTGAATACACCCTTCGGACCTTTTACAATCACCTTCCGCTGCATAGTGGCTATGCAACCGCCGGGCGCTACAATTGTTTGTGTTACCGTGTAGCTGCCGGGAAAGTTATAGAAGTGAATGGGATCCACAAGCGTCGATGTTGAGCCATCGCCGAAATCCCAACCGAGCGTAACATAATTTTTTGCTTCGCTTGTAAACTTCACTTCCAGGGGCGGACAGCTTCCAACTGAATCAGACATGGTAAAACCGGCCACCGGTGTTACGATGTTTATATAAGCAGTACGTTTAACCGAATCGCGGCAGCCAACCGGATCATAGATCAACAGGTTCACTGTATACGAACCATCCTGCGCGTATTGATAAGTGGGCGCCATTGGGGTAGCAGTAGTACCATCGCCAAAATCCCATACATACTGCAGGTTTTCGCCGGTTGAGGTGTTCGAAAAATTAACCGGTTTGCCGGGGCAGCTGCTGGTATCGGCCGAAGTAAACGAAGCTCGTGGGTTCGAAATACTGATAGCAGCCGCCTGCGATACGTTATCGGTACAACCTTTGCTATCTGTGATCCGCATCGATACGGTATAGGTTCCACCATTATCGTACTGGTGAGTGAACGATGGGGTTGAATAGGTATCTTCTTTTCCGTCGCCATACACCATCACCCATTTTACAATGGGATGTATTCCGTCGGTAACCGACATATCGTGGAAGGTAGCCGTATTACTGATACAGATCTTTTGCTGGTCAGCTGCAAAAGAGGCATCGGGTCCGTTAACCCTGATGTATTGTTGTTTAACAGTTGAGTCAACACAACCATTTATATCAGTATAAACAAGTGATACAGTATACCAGCCCGGGTGGTTGTAGGTATGGGTAACCTTGCGGGGAATGGCGCTGGTAGAACCGTCACCAAAATACCATACTAAACTACTGATACTGGCAGTATCATAATTATTCATGGTAAAAGCGATCGCCTCGCCTTTACAAATTTCTTTTTTATCAGCGTCAAAATCAGGATGCTCGTCGGCAATAACCACATTTTGCACCATACTGTCTACACAGCCATCATGGGTAACGATCAACCGTACCCGGTAAGTTCCTTTTGCAGCATAACTGTGAGCGGGTGATTTACTATCGCTGGTGCTTCCATCGCCCAGGTCCCAATGCCAGGTTTGTGCGCCAATTGAATTATCAATGAAACTCCGGGTGTATTTATCGGCACAATCAAGTGTGGTCCTGAAACTGGCAACAGGCGGATTGATATGCACAAAATCATTTTTGACAATTGTATCAGCGCAACCCTTGTTTGTAACGATCAGGGTCACTGAATGATATCCTGAATCATTGAATTGATAGGAAGGACTCATTTGTGAAGAATAGCCACCATCGCCAAAATTCCACAGCCACTGATCACCAGCCGGTACGCTTTGGTTGGTAAACTGAATTGCCTGGCTGCGGCATACATCGCGCTGGTTTGCCGTGAAGTCAGCCTTTGGGTGCGGAGCAGTTTGAACGGCGTTGGGCATTACAATTGAATCGGTACATCCGCCGGCCGTAGTGATCACCAGCTTTACGGTATAACTTCCTTCAGTTGTATAGGTTTTTACCGGCGCCATATGGGTTGAACCGGTGCCATCGCCAAAATCCCAGTTATAAGCCACTATATTATCCTGCACATCAATATTGGCAGTGAAGGGAACGGTGAAGGGTAAACAGCCTTTTACCGGCAGGTTATTGAGCTGTACACGGGGCCGTTTTATTTGTATGAAGTCCTGTTTAACAATAGAATCAGCGCAACCATTGCTACCTGTTACGATCAGTTTTACCGTATAAATGCCAAAAGTGGTATACACATGCTTGGGATTGGCATTAGTGCTGGTGCTGCCATCGCCAAAATCCCAATGCCAGCCTGTACTTCCTGCTGTTGTATTGGTAAACTGGATCGTTGCCGGCACACTGCACGAATAAGTGCTGCTGCTGGTAAATGAAGCTACCGGTTTGGGTTGAACCGTAATGGGTTGGCTCATAGAATCGGGACAGGCGGCAAAATTATTTACCAGCTTTACGGTATAGGTTCCGGCTGCTGCATAGCTTTTCAGCGGACTGGCTTCTGTAGATTTACTGCCATCGCCAAAGTCCCAATTTACAGAACCGGGTACCGGTGTTGAGGTATTGACAGGGAAAAATGATTCGCCCGCACAAACGCTCGCGGGTATGTTGAACTGGGTCTTTGTGCTTCCCAATACAATTAAATTCGTTTTACGCAAGGTATCGCGACAGCCTGAACTGGTTACAGCAATAAGGGTAACCGTGTAGGCGCCATTTGAAACATATTTGTGCCGGGGGCTTTTACTGGCGGATGTTTGCCCATCACCAAAATCCCATACATAGGATACTGTACCTGCTTCTACAGATTTGTTGGTAAAATCAATATCGAGCGGTGCATTACAACTGTTCTGCGCAGGTGTATAATCAAAATCAACCAGCACTCCCGATGTTATTTGAACATGCTGTGATTTACTAAAGCTGTTGCTGCAACCTTTATCGCTGGTAACTTTCAGGGTAACCGAGAAATTACCGGTACCAGTATACGTATGCTTTGGGTTTTGCGTCATTGACGTATTACCATCGCCAAAATCCCAATGCCAGCTGTTAATGACGCCATCGGTAACCGTGCTATTATCGGTAAAGGTTACCGGAAAAGGAAAACAACCAACAGAATCAGAGGTAATAAAACCGGCTACCGGGTTATCGTATACGGTAATTAATTGTTGCTTTACTATAGAGTCGGCGCCGGTTGCATTTTTTACTACCAGCTTTACGGTATAGGTACCGGGCGTAAAATAAACAGAAGAAGGGTTTTGGAACAATGAAATGGTGCCATTGCCGAGGTCCCACCGCCAACTGCTTGGGTTACCGGTTGATTCGTCATGAAACTGTACTACCAGGGGAGAACATCCGGCAATAGTAGTAGCAGAAAACGCAGCTTTCACCTGTGCGTTCACCCGGGTAAATGAAAGCAGCACAGCAGCCAGGACAAACAATTGGGTTAAATGGTTTTTCATTTGGATTGATGATAGGTGAAACAAATCTCGCCCTATCATTTGTATCCATATGCGGGAAACAGGCTTGTATTTGGAAGATTAGGAGCTAACCCTTATACACAAAGATTATTTATTCTATAACATTTATGCAGTAGGCTTTTACATGGTGTTTGAAATGGCAGGCCGGAAGAGTGGAGGAATTAAAATAAGCAAGATCGAAATAAGGGTATCTGTAAGGGATATTTATAATAACTCTAAATGGTTTCTTTTAATTCAGGTTTGGATGCAATTATAAGATCGCCGCCAAATTGTTTTACTTTTTCATCAAGCTTTGCTCTTCGTGACTTTATATTTGGAGTCACCCGCGTACCTACAATCCTTGCATAAATTTTATGTTCATGAAACGACTTATAAAGAATATCAATAGAATTCAGTATCTGGCTTATTGCTTTATTTAAGTCAGTTCCTTTAAGTTCTATAAAATAGGCAGCGCATTCCTGATTTTTGTCAACAAGAAAAAGATAATCGCATTTTTGTTCATAATTATCTTTAATTAGACAAGCATCCACCTTAAAGACAGCAAACTCAAATCCCGAATCATTGATTAGACGAAAGATTTTTCCTTTTTCTGAAACTGTGCAATTCCTTTTATTACCTAAAAATTCGCGGCATTCGCTATTTAATCTCATTATTATTTCCTTTGAGCAAATTTCAAATCCATAATTTTATCATATTCCTGGTTAAGGATTTCTGATATCTTATCAATTTCCTCGGCTCTTATTTGCCTGTTTTCCTCGTCTATAATTGAACGGACTGTTCCGTTTTCTACTAGCCAGGCGCCAACATCGGAAGGGTTGAGCCATAATTTTTTTGGCACAATATCATTTACATCTTCATTTATTTGTCCTACCTGGTATGCATAAATGAGGTTATTTACAGTAGTTAGCGTATATGGGCTATGGGTAGTAATAGTTAAATGATAATTCAATGGGGTTATTATATCCAAAATAAATTTGAGAAGCTCAGTTTGTGAGGATGGGAAAAGGGATAACTCTGGCTCCTCAATAGCAATAGAAATATCTTTTGCTGTCTTTCCTCCTGCTTTTTCTGCTAAAAAACGAATGGCGAGCAATAACGGTAGCGTTGATTGTATTCCATTGGAACTTTCACTCAACCTAATTATTCTTCCATTTTTTAATTTTACTTTATCAATATTGTCATCATAGTAATAAGTAACCCCATCTAAAAAATCAACGGTTTGTTCCTTAATTAATTTACGGGCATTTTGAAATAATATTCCAAAATCAGTAATATACTTTTGAATAAAAATATTCTCTCTGATGAACAGAAAAGTGTTTTCTGAAATAAGCGGCACCAACACCCTTTCGGCTGGAATATAAACTGAATCAGGAAGGGTATAATAAGTAGCCCTATCTTCCCTTAGCATGGATAAACCCGAATTACCAATTTTGAACTTCCCATTTGGTGTTACCAGACTAATCTCTGTATCTTCTTTAAAAAAACTGGCAAGCCCATAATCATCCTCAAGTTTTTTTACAAACTCAGTTTCAACCCAATCAGCTTTCATTTTTTTATAATTTCTGAAAGCGCTGATAACCTTTGCTATAGTGCTTTTCCCGCTTCCCTGGGACCCTATAAAAACATTGATCCGTTTTAGATCAATGTCAGCCTTCTTAATTGGCCCCAAATTTCTTATGCTTAAGGTTTCCATAGTCAATCTAAAACTAAATAATTTAGTACAATTTATAATATTTCTTCTACACTTTTCTTAATTTCTTGACCAACGACAAGTCTATAAATAAAAAAGCTATCCCGATAGTTAGGGACAGCCTTTTACTATTCATATCTATAATATATTACCCTTTCGCAAACTGTGAACGGATCACATTCAACGCACCACCTGCTTTAAACCACTCGATCTGTTGTTTATTATAGGTATGGTTCAACGTTATCTGGTCTTTGCTGCCATCTTTATGGTTCAGCACCATGGTCAATGGTTTGCCTGGCGCAAAAGATCCCAGTCCAACGATATCGATGCTATCGTCTTCCTGTACTTTATCGTAATCTTCTTTGTTGGCAAAGGTCAATGCCAGCATACCCTGTTTTTTCAGGTTGGTTTCGTGAATACGGGCAAAGCTTCTTACCACAATGGCGCGAACGCCGAGGTGGCGGGGTTCCATTGCAGCGTGCTCGCGGCTTGAACCTTCACCATAGTTCTCATCACCTACAACCACAGAACCGATACCGGCTGCTTTGTAAGCGCGTTGGGTAGCAGGAACTGCTCCGTATTCGCCGGTGAGCTGGTTCTTTACTTTATCGGTTTCTTCATTAAAGAAGTTAACGGCGCCGATAAGCATGTTGTTACTGATATTATCGAGGTGGCCACGGAATTTTAACCAGGGGCCAGCCATAGAGATATGGTCAGTGGTACATTTGCCTTTTGCTTTGATCAGCAGTTTCAAACCTTTGAGGTCAGTGCCTTCCCAGGCGGCAAATGGTGCCAGCAATTGCAGACGCTGTGAGTCGCCAGCCACTTTTACCTGTACACCGCTACCATCTGCAGCAGGCGCCTGATAACCGGCATCTTCTACAGAAAAACCTTTAGGCGGTAATTCAGCACCGGTAGGCTCATCGAGCATTACTTCTTTACCGTCTTCGTTCTTCAATTTATCTTTTAACGGGTTGAAGGTTAAGTCACCCGCAATAGCGAAGGCAGTTACAATTTCAGGAGAAGCTACAAACGCGTGCGTAGAAGCCAGACCATCATTACGTTTTGCAAAGTTGCGGTTGAACGAAGTGATGATCGAGTTCTTGCGTTTGGGATCATCGATGTGACGGGCCCATTGACCAATGCAGGGTCCGCAGGCATTTGCCAGCACTACACCGCCGATCTTGTAGAAGGTATCGAGGAAACCATCTCTTTCAATGGTAAAACGAACAACTTCAGAACCGGGGGTGATGGTGAATTCTGCTTTAGCTTTCAGATTTTTATCAACGGCCTGTTTTGCCAGTGAAGCAGAACGGCTGATATCTTCATAGGAAGAGTTGGTGCAGGAACCGATCAGGGCTACTTCCAGTTTCGCAGGCCAGTCATTTGATTTTACGGCTTCAGCGAATTTAGAAATAGGCCATGCCAGGTCTGGCGTGAAAGGCCCGTTTACATATGGTTCCAGTTCATCGAGATTGATCTCGATTAACTGATCGTAGTATTTAGCGGCGTCGGCGTATACTTCTTCATCAGGACGCAGGTGTTCTTTGATCTGGGTAGCCAGGTAAGCCACTTCTTCGCGGCCGGTAGCACTCAGGTAAGTGGCCATCTTATCATCATAGGCGAACAAAGAGCAGGTAGCTCCTATTTCGGCACCCATGTTACAGATAGTAGCTTTACCGGTAGCGCTCAGGCTGTCGGCGCCTTCGCCAAAATATTCAACAATAGCGCCGGTACCACCTTTTACAGTTAAAATACCAGCCACTTTCAGGATCACGTCCTTGGCTGCCGTCCAACCACTCATTTTGCCGGTTAATTTAACACCGATGAGTTTGGGCATTTTCAGCTCCCAGGGCAGGCCGGCCATAACGTCAACGGCATCAGCGCCCCCAACTCCAATGGCGATCATCCCTAAACCACCGGCATTGGGGGTGTGAGAGTCGGTACCGATCATCATACCACCGGGGAAGGCATAGTTTTCCAAAACAACCTGGTGAATGATACCAGCGCCGGGTTTCCAGAAACCAATACCATATTTATTGGAAATAGAGGCCAGGAATTCGTATACTTCTTTATTTACTTCGTTTGCGGTTTTCAGGTCTTCCTGAGCACCGGTCTTGGCTTGAATCAGGTGATCACAATGCACGGTTGATGGAACGGCCACTTTTGCACGCCCGCAGGTCATAAACTGTAATAACGCCATTTGCGCCGTAGCGTCCTGCATGGCAACTCGGTCGGGCGTGAAATCTACGTAGTCAACCCCACGATCATATGCTTTTTCTGCCGGAACGAACAGGTGGGCATATAATATTTTTTCTGCTAATGTAAGGGGACGGCCTACCAGTTTACGCGCTTCAGCGACCTTCTCGGGCATTGCGGCGTAAACCTTTTTGATTAAGTCCAGATCAAAAACCATGATTTTTCGTTTAAGAGGTGATTAAACGTATAAAAAAGTTTGCCAAAGTTACCTAAAAAAGGGGTAGGGTGAAATTGTAGACTTGCACATTTTTGCCGAATGTTTTAATTTAGAGCCATGAACCGGTTCAGGTATTTCATAGAATGGCAGGCTTTTGGCGTATGCTCGGCTATTGGCGAGCGCCTCGGCATTGCCACATCCCGCATTCGTACCTGGTTTATTTATGTATCCTTTCTTACGATGGGTTCTCCGCTTATTATTTATTTCATTCTGGCATTTTGGATGAATATTAAACGGTACATTTTTTCACTGCGCCGTAACCCCCTGAAATATCAGTAAAAACCTTTGATTCCTGATCTGTTACCAGCGCCCGGCACCTGCTGTGCCCGGGGAGAGTATGTAATTTGAATTTGTGTGTGAACATAAAGGAGGGAATGTGTTTGAATTTGATTATACTGATACCAATTACGAACAATTGGTGCATGCCATGGCCGATGCCTTAAAGATACCGGCGCATCACGACCAATTGTTTTTTCCCGAAGCTACCGCAACTGGCAGTTTTCGTCACCTGCATGTCCCCAATGGATTGCATGCCTATATTATGGATTGCACCCTGCACCAGGACTGGCATATACAGGTTAATAATGCTGCTGAAGAATATTATACCCTGCGTTTTGATGAACTGGCCATTCCGCAATCACTCACCATTTCTGTGGCCGAGGAAAAGATCAGGGGAAAGAATACGAATAAAGCGCTGGCCTACCTCACCAGTTCGCGATATAACTGGGCGTATGAAGGCACAGCGGGCTGCAACTGGAAAGGACTGCAAATTATCTTCAGTAAGCATTGGCTGGCCCAGTATTTTGAAGTGGAACGGGTTGAAGAAGTGCTTACCGCCTATATTTCATTGAAAGCCGAGAGTATTAATATTGTTCCGCTCGATGCCCGCTATCGCCGGTGGATAAAGACCATTTGCCATGTAGAGGAAAGCAATCCACTGCGAACGACCATTTTGCAAAACCGTATGATGCTGTTGATAGAACGGTTCTTCTCGAGCCTGTTCGAAAAAATGAGCAATCCGGCATACCGGTTACCGCTAACGCATGAAGATATTGCCCGGGTTATGCATATTGAACGGCTGTTAACAAGGAATGTACTGCAAACGCCGCCTTCTATTCAACAACTGGCCAAGATCGCTGCCATAAGCGAATCGAAGCTGAAGAAGGATTTCAAGACCATGTACAGCTTTCCCATCTATGAATATTTTCAAAAAGCCCGCATGCATGCGGCGCAGGATAAATTGTTAACCGGTAAATTTTCTGTAAAGGAAGTAGCCATGGAACTGGGCTACTCGAACCTGAGCAATTTCACCATCGCATTTAAAAAAGAGTTTGGCATTTTGCCCAGTCAGCTGCTCTCACAAAAGAAGGTTTCTCATTAAAGTGTCGACCTTACAATTTTTTCCGTGTAACTGTCAAAATTGTTTATGAAATGTTAAATTCCCTCCATAAAAGAAACTAAACTCTTTCCGGTTACTGTTATGACTATATTAGATACCTCATAGTAAACTTCCGGTACAATTTTCCGTATATCTATCATTACCAATATAATTATTCACCCCGTTTTTTAATCCAATATTAGATGCAAAAAAATGTTTATAAATATTTTTTTGTATTGCAATTCCTTTGAAAAACAATTTCTTGCAGCTCCCTTTGGGAGCTTTTTTCATATTACGTTTTTATGTGTGGTATAGTTTTGGTTCCTTAGCGTTTATATTAAATTTTGACACGCTATGAAATCCAACGTTCTCAAGTCCCTAATCGTGTTTTTACTGTTTACCTCTGCCCTCATTTCCTGTTCTGAGAAAGATTCCGGTGACAAAGCAAAACTGGAAATTCGCATGACAGACGATCCTGCAGCTTTTGATGCGGTTTATATTGACCTGAAAGATGTACAGATCAATGTAACCGGTGATGACGACAAAGGCTGGCAATCGTTACCAGGTGTACATGCTGGTATTTACAACCTGCTCGACCTGGTGAATGACAAAGACACCCTGCTGGTGAATGCCGATATTCCGAGCGGCAAACTGCACCAGATCCGTTTGGTCCTGGGTACAAACAATTCCATTGTTGCCAATGGCGTAACCATTCCGCTTGAAACGCCCAGCGCGCAACAAAGCGGTTTAAAGCTGAACGTTCAGCAGAATGTAACTGGCGGTATCCTGTATACGATGGTGCTCGATTTCGATGCCGGCCGTTCAATTGTATCAACCGGCAATGGCAAATTCATTCTGAAACCGGTTATCCGCACCGTATTGAATGCGGTAGGCGGCAGTATCAAAGGGGCGGTAACGCCTAAAACAGTGCTTACCGCTGTGTATGCGATCAATGGTACCGATACCATGAGCACATTTACCGACTTAAATGGTGGCTATTTGATCAAAGGAGTTCCTGCAGCTTCTTACACAATGAAGTACTATCCCACAGACACAACGTACAAATCGCAAACTAAAACAGGCATTGTTGTAACTACCGGCAATGTTACCATTGTTGATACGGTTCGTTTAATGAAGTAATGATGGTCAATGGTGAATGGTCAATGGTCAATAATTCTTAGGCCAGCTCACTACGAATCTCAAACTTCTCTAAAACTAAATAATAAAGTGCCCTTAGTTCGAGTATAACTTCAGGAGGTTATCTCTTACTAAGGGCACTTTCTTTTATAAAAATCGTGAGGTTAAATTCAATGATTACGCTCGAAAATCAGAAACCCATTCACCATTAACCCCGCCCGGATGACCGGTCGGACGGGCATTCACCATTCACCTATACCACTGCCTTTCTGATCTTCACTAACTTTTGCAACAAACCTTCGAGCAGATCGAGCTTCAGCATATTTGCCCCATCGCTTTTTGCTACTGCAGGGTTGGGATGTGTTTCAATGAACAATCCATCGGCGCCGGTTGCAATAGCAGCACTGGCAATAGTACCGATCAGTTGGGGATTACCGCCTGTTACTCCTGTGGTTTGATTGGGTTGCTGCAAACTATGCGTGCAATCCATGATCACCGGCACCCCGTGCTCTTTCATCCAGGTTATATTGCGGTAATCAACCACCAGGTCCTGGTAGCCAAAGGTATTACCACGCTCGGTGAGCATTACATTTTCATTGCCGGCTTTTACTATTTTCTCTACAGCGAATTTCATGGAAGGGCCGCTTACAAATTGTCCCTTCTTTACATTCACAATTTTACCGGTTTCTGCAGCGGCTATCAGCAGATCGGTTTGACGGCACAAAAAGGCGGGTATCTGTAAAATATCGGCATATTGTGCTGCCATGGCCGCTTCTTCATGCGCATGAATGTCGGTAGTTACCGGCACTTTGTAGGTTTTACCGGTTTTTTGCAACAGAGCCAGCCCGTTTTCATCGCCCACGCCGGTAAAAGAAGTAGCGCTGGTGCGATTAGCCTTGCGGTACGAGGCTTTAAAAATATAAGGAATGCCCAGGTTGCGGCAAATGGTGGATACCTTCTCTCCTACTTCCAGCAACAATTCTTCACTTTCCACTACACAGGGGCCAGCAATCAAAAAGAAGTTTGTTGTATCGTATTGCTGGTTGGCAAAAAGATCAGTAAGCATTTTTTTCATGGCGCAAAGGTAAACTAATGTGATAATTTGATAATTAGCTAATTTGATAACCAGTTCTCGTGGTTTGGGCCGGCCATAAAAAGCTTAACCAACTAATAATCAATCAGTTTTAATTACCGCAATCGTGTACATACTCAAATTTGCCTATTTGATCTTTTGTTCATTCTTTTGCGGCTATTACAAAAACTAACTATCGTTAATACATGATTAGAGAAAGAATACTCGTAATTGGCGCTTCGGGCCAAATTGGTGTTGAATTAACCCTGGCCCTGCGCAAGATCTATGGCAATAATAATGTCGTTGCCTCTGACCTGCGCGAAGAGAATGACCTGCTTAAAGGCACCGGTCCGTACGTAAGCCTCGATGTAATGAACAAGGAAATGTTGCACGTACAGGTGATCAGGCAGAACATTACCCAGATCTATCTGCTGGCCGCCATTCTTTCAGCAACCGGTGAAAAAAATCCCAACCTCGCCTGGCATTTGAATATGCAGGGTTTGCTGAACGTACTCGATATTGCCCGGGAAGAAAAAATATACAAAGTATACTGGCCCAGCAGTATTGCCGTGTTTGGTCCTACATCGCCCAAACAAAACTGTCCGCAGCAAACCATTATTGAACCCATCACCGTGTATGGCATCAGCAAATATGCCGGCGAATTCTGGTGCAATTATTATCACCAGCGTTTCCATGTTGACGTACGCAGCCTCCGCTACCCGGGTTTGATCTCTTATAAATCTGCCCCCGGCGGCGGCACCACCGATTACGCCATCGAGATCTTCCATGAAGCGCTGGAAGAAAAAAAGTATCAGTGCTTTTTGAACGAAGATACCTATCTGCCCATGATGTATATGCCCGATGCTATTAAAGCAACCATCGAGCTTATGGAAGCACCGGCGGCAAATATCTCCATTCGCACTTCCTATAACATTTCGGCAATGAGTTTCTCACCCAAAGAAATTGCAGCTGCCATAAAGAATTATATCCCTGAATTCAACATCAGTTATGAGCCCGACTACCGGCAAACCATAGCTGATAGCTGGCCGCAAAGTATTGATGATTCTGTAGCCCGCAACGACTGGGGCTGGAAACATGAATACGACCTCTTGAAAATGACAAAGGATATGCTGGAAAATTTGCGCAATACCTGATTGACGCTTATGCGTTTACGCGTTACGGTTTGACGCACGCCCCCTTCCGGGTCATATTTTTTTGGTTTTACAGGAATTGTTATTATATTGTCAGAGCAATTCTCCTGACATTATAAACTGTTTCTGCGTGGCCGGTTTTATGGTCCCTGATGTAGCAAACTTTCTATAGCAATAGATCAGCAATTCTTACAACTAAGGTTGTAGCAATTCTATAGTATTATTCCTTTTTGTTAAAAAGGTGCAAAATAATTCATGGGTTTTCTTTGGGCATTTAGTGCTATGTGTTGTCACCGGGGCTGTTTCAAAAAAATGAAGCAGCCCCAATCTTTTGTAAGGCATTAATGCAGTAAACTTGCACCGGTTAAATTTGTTTATCAATTATTATGAAAAAGATTCCCTGGCTCATCGGTCTGCTGACCGGTTTGGTAACCTATACATCAGCTAATATTCCTTTACCCACCGGATGGTGGCGCGCTTCCCTGCAACGCACCGATGGCCATACGATCGATTTTAATGTGGCTATTCAGTATAAAAAAGGAAAACCTGTCTGGTACATCCGCAATGCCGCAGAGAAGATTGAAGTAACCGCCATAGAACAAAAGCAGGACTCCATTCTGGTGCAAATGCCTTTGTTTGAATCTGAATTCAGGTTACAGGCCGTAAACAATAATACCTTGCGGGGCGTATGGATCAAAGGCACTTCCAGTACTACACAGGTAATGCCCGTAGTGTTCACGTATAATCAACCGCAACGATACCCGCAGGCAAAACACACCAAACGCCTACTTACCGGTCGCTGGAGCGCTGTATTTGTTGAAAACAGCAATCCCATGCAGGCAGTGATTGAGTTCAAACAAAATGGCACTGCATTAACCGGCACTGTATTAACACCAACCGGAGATTATCGTTACCTCGAAGGTGCGGTGCACAACGACACCCTGCACTTAAGTACATTCGATGGCAGCCATGCCTATTATTTCAGGGGAACCGTTCACAATGATTCTGTTATCACCAATGGTTTATTTGCTTCCGGCGCTACTTACCACGAAAACTGGACCGCACAAAAAAATGAACAGGCCAGCGTGCCCGATACCCTGGCAGCAGTGTACCTGAAGCCGGGTGAAGAATACCTGAACTTCCGTTTTCCTGATCTGGACAGCAACCTCGTATCCATTACCGACGACCGGTTTAAAAATAAAGTGGTGATCATTCAGATCATGGGCTCCTGGTGCCCCAATTGTATGGATGAAACGGCCTTCTTAAGTGATTACTATAAAAACAACAAGCAACGCGGGGTTGAAATGATCGCATTGGCTTATGAGTACAGCACCGATTTTAAACGGTCGCAACAGGGCCTGCGCAAATTTCAGCAGCATTTCAATATTACCTATCCCATGCTTATTACCGGAGTGAAGGTTTCAGATACCCTTCGAACAGAAAAGACATTGCCCCAGATAACGCGGATAAAAATGTTCCCCACCACCCTGTTCATTGGCCGTGACGGGAAACTGAAAAAAACACATACCGGCTTTATGGGCCCTGGTACGGGCATTCACTATGAAGCCTACAAGAAAGAGTTTTACGCTATTGTAGATGAACTATTAAAGCAGGGTTCATAAGTTATTGAGTTATTAAGATGAATTCAACTTAATAACTCAATAACTAACGAACCAAATAACTTTATAACGGGCGGATCCAGATATTCCTGAAACTGGTAGGATTGCCATGGTCCTGTAACACCAGCGGTTCCTTATCGCCATGTTTTTCATAAGTGGCAATACCAATGTATTGGGTACCGCCCCATAAGGTTGAGTTATTCTGCACCAGCACACCATTATGCAATACCGTTATGCGGGCGGGTAATTTAACCGAACCATCTTCATTAAACCGGGGAGCAGTAAATATAACATCATAGGTTTGCCATTCGCCGGGACCACGGCTGACATTTACCAGCGGTGGTAATTGTTTATAGATACTACCTGCCTGTCCGTTGCTGTAGGTCCTGTTCTTGTATGAATCAAGCACCTGCAATTCGTAACGGCCCATAAAGAAAATACCGCTGTTACCACGGCCCTGTCCATCGCCTTTCACCTCAGCGGGTGTTCTCCATTCAATATGCAACTGGCAATCGCCAAAACCCTGTTTGGTATGTATTTCACCGGTACCGGGCGCAACGGTGAGTATGCCCGACTCTACCTTCCATTTGGCAGCACCATTATCTTTTGCAGCCCAGGCATCGGCATTTTCTCCACCAAATAATACAATGGCATCAGATGGCGCATCGAGGCTGGTTTTACCAGGCGTGATCACTTTTGGTTCGGGTTCCCACACTTCAGTGAGTTTGGGATCGCCTTGCCGCAAAGGTTGTTGTGCCTGCAGGGAATACACACAAAAAAGCAGGAACAGGTTAAACAAGAATCGTTGGGTCATAATAGGAAGTTTTAAAAAATGTGTGGAAAGTTAATGAAAAAGGCAACTTTCCTTTCTAATTCTTAATTTCTCAGAATAGCAAACCCCATAAATACCTGCATGTCTTCATTTTCAACTTTCACCTCTTTTACTTTCGCATGCGGTGGTCCCTGTTTGCACCATTGCACCAGTTGCTCCAGCTGATCGGCCGTACCGGTGGCCCTGATGTGCACATTGCCATCGGGCAGGTTTTTGACCATTCCCGAAATGCCCAGTTCCAACGCCTTTTCTTTGGTGCTTTGCCTGTAATAAACACCCTGCACCAAACCGCTCACTATAATTGAAATGGTTTCCATATTGAAAAAAGTTAACAGATAATGACGATTATGACTGGTTGGAAGCAATAAACAGGCCACACATTACAAGGAATTGTTGCATAAACCAGCCTGGTTATCAGTATCAAAAACGAAAAAAGTAGCACAAATGCGACAGGAACGTCACCAGCTATTAGGGACACTGATAAATTTTATTATTTTTATAAGGCATTAAGCATCCTTATGACCCTCCGTAATGCGATAATATCCATTACCCTGATCCTGGTTATTTCGTTTTTAGTAGCCTGGTTAGGACAATACATCCTGTATCACTATAATATAGCTGAGGCAGTTTGTTTCACCAACGACTGTCCCGAAACGACCCAAAACACGATCATAGGCACCTTATTCCTTATACTTCTTTTCAGCGTAGTGCACCTTGTATTCATCAATCCCGATCTGGCTAATAGTCCGGGTATGGAAGTAAGCATTTTGCTAAGCTGCCTTATGCTGAACTTTTACTATTTCAATAACAACACCAATGCCTATCTCTGCCTCATCCCTTATAATATCCTGAGCGTTTATTTTTATTACCGCGTTAAAAAGCAGCTCAAAAAACCATTTGCCCTGTTTTCATTCATAATGCAGGAGATCTTTCTGGTATTATTGCTTGTTTGCACCTATGTATACCTCGATGAGTTATTTGTAACAAAAGGGTTGCCCCGCGATACGGTCATGAACACCGGAACCGAAAAATTGATGAGCCGCATATTTGATTTCCTGGGTTGGACGGTCTTTATTTTACACGTGGTTTATCTCTTCTTTAAACTGGTGCTGAAGAAATCTATTCTGCGCGCTATTTCCTACAACTATCACAAAGGGCCGCTGCCTTAACCCCCCATCCCCCTAAAGGGGGTGTAAGAAAGATCGATGCAAGCCTCGTCACACGTGTTCAGCTATTTTATAAATAGGTTTATGATGCACCGGAAAATTGCATGAGTTGGCAATAAAACATAATTCATTGGCCTTTTCGTGTAATGCATCTGCCTGGTCAACCATTTCTTCACTGGCCACAGTGATCACCGGAAACAAAGTAACCTCCGTAAAATGGCCACCGCCATCAGCGGTTTCTTCCATATTACCGGTTGCATCATCAACATAGTCCACCACAATTACGCCCGCAGCAGAACACAGATGCAGGAACCACAACATGTGGCACGATGACAGCGAAGCCACCAGTAATTCTTCCGGATTATACCGGGTAGCATCGCCGCGAAAAGCGGGATCCGATGAACCGGGGATCACCGGTTTATTACCCGTTGCAATAGTATGATTTCTGTCGTAGGCTGTATAGGAAGCGGTTCCATTTCCCCGGTTGCCCGTCCAGGTACTGTTTACTTTGTAATGGTGCGATTTCATAACATCAAGTTACGATTATTGTCCGTTTGCAACGGCCGGCCGGGGAAAACTATTTTGGGAAGAAGTGAATGGTTTGCACCTGCTGAACCAGGCTAAAAATAGCAGCAAAATAAGAATAACAAATCGTTGGGCAGGCGATCGGTTTGGCATGTTGAAAGGTTTAATTATCCAACAAAGAACAAGGAAAAATCAGGCAATTTCCTCTTTTCTCATTATCCGTGCCGGGCCCTGAGGCCGGTCAACGGCGGGGTTTACTTCTCTGTAAGTTACACATTATTAAATGGATGCGCACAAAATAATTATGCAGGTTGTGCATAACCACACTTAACGTAAAAAAAATTTTGCTGAAAGAAGGTAAGTAGTATTTTTGCGGCTCATTATGACAATTTTCATACACATTCACCACCATCATCATACTTACCCCTGCAGGTAGGCCGATGGTGCTTTGTGTAGTGCCAGATATTTATAAGGGCTTACCGCATGGTAAGCCCTTATCATTTAAAACCAGGCCTGTTAAACAGGACATCAAAAACAATGACATTCCAATGAAACTTCGGATTGCTATTCAGAAATCGGGTCGCCTGTATGAAGATTCCGTACAACTGCTGAAAGAATGCGGTATTGACCTGCGCAATGTAAAAGACCGGCTGAAAACCGAATCGGATAATTTCCCCCTCGAGATCTTCTTTTTGCGCGACGACGATATTCCGCAATATGTTGAAGATGGCGTGGCCGACATTGGCATTGTTGGTGAAAACGTGCTGTACGAAAAAAACAAGAAAGCAGTCATCGTGGAAAAACTGGGTTTTGGCAAATGCCGTCTTTCGGTAGCCATTCCACGCAGCCAGCAATACGAAGGCGTGCAATCATTACAGGGAAAACGCATCGCCACCAGCTATCCTTATCTTGTCAACGAATTCCTCGCAAAAAATAATATCCAGGCCGAGATCCATGAGATCAGCGGATCGGTTGAAATTGCTCCCGGTATCGGCCTTGCCGATGTGGTGGCCGACCTGGTAAGCAGCGGTTCTACCCTGCTTATGAACGGCCTCAAAGAAGTGGAAACCTTATTGCAGTCGCAAGCCGTGCTCATCCGCAATAATGACCTCAACGCAGAACAACAAAAACTGGTTGACAAACTGGTGTTCCGCATTCGATCAGTAAAAAAAGCCAAACACAACAAATACATTTTGCTGAACGCCCCCAATGATAAAGTACAGGAGATCATCGCCCTGCTGCCCGGGATGAAAAGCCCTACGGTTCTGCCCCTGGCCGAACAAGGCTGGAGCAGCGTACACAGCGTACTGAGCGAAGATACTTTCTGGGATATCATTGAACAGCTCAAAGCCGCCGGCGCCCAGGGAATACTGGTAGTGCCCATCGAGAAAATGATCATCTAATTTTAAATAGTCTGAAAACATGCAAGTTTATCAGTATCCTGAACGGGGCGAATGGAAGGCGTTGCTGCAACGGCCGGTAATGAATGTGGCCGCGCTGGAAAGTTCGGTGCAGCACATTTTGCAGGAAGTAAAACAACAGGGCGACGCAGCAGTAAAAAAATTCACGCTGCAATTTGATAAAGCCACTATCAGCGACCTGCAGGTAGCGGAAGAAGAATTCATGATTGCCCAGCAATCGTTGGATGCCAAACTAAAGGCAGCGATCCTTTCTGCCAAAGTAAATATTGAAACGTTTCACAAGTCGCAGCTAACTGCGCCCGAAGTAATAGAGACCATGCCGGGCGTACAATGCTGGCGCAAGAGCGTGGCCATTGAAAAAGTGGGCCTGTATATTCCCGGTGGTACCGCACCACTTTTTTCTACCATCCTGATGTTGGGCATTCCGGCAAAGCTGGCCGGTTGTAAGGAGATCATCCTTTGCTCGCCACCCGATGCCAACGGTCAGTTGCATCCTGCCATTCTGTTTGCTGCCAGGGCTGTAGGCATTACCAAAGTATTCAAGGTGGGTGGCGTACAGGCCATTGGCGCCATGGCGTATGGAACCGAAACTATTCCTGCGGTATCAAAAATATTCGGCCCCGGTAATCAGTATGTAACCTGCGCCAAACAACTGGTGCAACAGGATGGGCTGGCCATCGACATGCCGGCCGGCCCCAGTGAAGTGGCCGTATATGCCGATGAATCGGCTACGGCTTCGTTTGTAGCAGCCGATCTGCTGAGCCAGGCCGAGCACGGCGCCGACAGCCAGGTAGTGTTGGTGAGTTGCTCACCCACCGTGGTGAACAGCATTGAACAGGAGATCAACAAACAGGTAGCCGAATTGCCCCGAAAAGATATTGCCGTAAAAGCACTGGCCAACAGCAAACTCATTCTGGTGAACAACGAAGCAGAAGCCATCGAACTGCTGAATGAATATGCGCCCGAACATTTGATCCTGAGCTGTAATAATGTGGAAGCTATCGCTGAACAGATCATCAATGCCGGCAGCGTTTTCATGGGTCATTATTCGCCCGAAAGCGTGGGCGATTATGCCAGCGGCACCAACCATACCCTGCCCACCAATGGTTATGCGAAAGCATACAGCGGGGTAAGCGTGGATAGTTTTGTAAAAAAGATCACCTTCCAGCAATTAACACAGGAAGGTTTAAAGAACATCAGCAAAACGGTGATCGCTATGGCCGAGGCAGAAGGTTTACAGGCGCATGCCAACGCGGTGAAAGTTCGCCTGTAGTTGCTGCGCCCGCCAGGGCTTACCCCTAGGCGGGTAGTTGGGCAGGCCACCCATGCAGTTCGTCTAAAAAAAATTATGGTTTATCATTTTTGATTTAAAGTTGCTGACTCATGACTTTCGATTTAAATAATTTACTAAGAGATAATATAAAAAAACTCGTTCCCTATTCTTCGGCACGGGATGAATTCAAAGGCGAGGCCAATACCTTCCTCGATGCCAATGAAAACAGTTTTGGATCGCCGCTCACCAAATGGTATAACCGGTACCCCGATCCGTTGCAGCTGAAAGTAAAAGAAAAATTAGCCGGCATTAAAGCCGTTCCGGTTGAGAACATTTTCCTGGGCAATGGCAGCGACGAGTGCATCGATGTGCTGATGCGGGCATTTTGTGAACCGGGAAAAGACAATATTTTGATCTGTCCGCCCACGTACGGCATGTATGAAGTAAGCGCACACATCAACGATGTGAACATAAAGAAAATACCGCTTACCACGGCCTTCCAGCTGAACCTGCCGGCCATTGAAGAAGCGATCGACGATAACACCAAGATCATTTTCCTGTGTTCGCCCAACAACCCCACAGGCAATTCACTCGACCGCGACGATATTGAGGTTATCCTGAATAATTACAGCGGTATTGTGGTCATTGATGAGGCGTATATCAATTTTTCCCGTTTCCGCTCTTTTACCCAGGAACTGAACGACTATCCCAACCTGGTGATACTGCAAACCCTGTCAAAAGCCTGGGGACTGGCCGCGTTGCGTGTGGGTATGGCATTTGCATCACAGGACATCATTCATGTTATGAATAAAATAAAACCGCCTTATAACATCAACCAGGCCTCACAGGAGCTAACCCTGCAGGCGCTGGAAGAAGTTGGGCAGGTAAATGACATGATCCGTGAAATTGTTGCCCAACGCGATCTGCTGGCGAAAGACCTGTTAAGCATTCCGTTTGTTAAAAAGATCTATCCTTCCGATGCTAACTTTCTGCTTGTGCAGGTAACAGAGCCTAAAGCCATTTATAAATATTTATTGGAAAAAGGCATCGTAGTGCGCGATCGCAGCAGCGTGGAACTGTGCGCCGGCTGTTTGCGGATAACAGTGGGTACGCCCGATGAGAATGTGGCAGTAGTGAACGCCCTGAAAAACTGGAAACCGGCCTGAACGTAGTTTGCTAAAACAGTAACTTTAAAACCTGCTTTAACAAAAGCGCTTTAAATACTGCATCATGAAAAATACTTTATTCCTGGCATGTTCATTAGCTATAGCCGCTACAGCATTTGGCAGCGATAGCACTAAAGTGAAAACGCATTCAACAGCTGAAGTTACAAGAGATGCGGCGGCCATCACGTTGCCCACCGGTTTTAGATCTGTTGTGGTTGCCACTGACCTGGGCCGGGCCCGCCACCTCACAGTTGCTGCCAATGGCGACATCTTTGTTAAGTTGGAAAAACTGAAAGATGGCAAAGGCATTATTCGTTTACACGATGCCAATGGCGATGGAAAGGCCGATGCAACCAGCGGCTTTGGTAACTATGTAGGCACCGGCATCTGCATTAAAAATGGTTATCTCTACGCTTCTTCCAATTCAGATGTATACCGTTATAAGATCGATGAAAAAACAGGCACTGTTGACATTGGTTCCGAACAAAAGATCGTAACCGGATTGGTTGACAATAACCAGCATAATTCAAAATCGCTGGCATTGGATAACGATGGCAATATTTATGTTAACATCGGTGCCCCTTCGAACTGCTGCCAGGTGAATGACCGCGTAAAAGGTTCACCCGGACAAGACCCCTGCCCCATTCTTGAAAAAGCAGGTGGCATCTGGCAATTCAAAGCAGATAAACTCAATCAATCCTATGCAGAAGGTGTTCGCTATGCAACGGGTTTGCGTAATGTGGTTGGGCTCGACTGGAATAATGAAGTAAATGAACTGTATGTTATGCAGCATGGCCGCGACATGTTATTCCAGTTCTATCCTGAATTGTTTACCCAAAAAGAAGGCGCTGAGAACCCGGCCGAAGAATTGTTCCGCATAAAAAAAGGTGCCGATTGCGGCTGGCCTTATTGTTATTACGATAATGGTAAACAGGAAAAGCTGTTGAACCCTGAATATGGCGGCGACCGCAAAAAGGTTGACCGCTGTGCCGATAAAACAAAATCAATTGTTCAGTTCCCCGGTCACCTGGCCCCTAATGGCCTGCTGTTCTATACCGGTAATCAATTCCCTGCCAAATACAGGAATGGCGCGTTCATCGCTTTTCATGGCTCATGGAACCGCGCCCCTGAACCACAGGCAGGTTTCTTTGTAGTATTTGTGCCGTTCAAAGATGGTATGCCTTCCGGAAAATGGGAAGTGTTTGCCGATGGGTTCTCAGGTTTCACCAGCGGCGCCTCAACCGGCCAGGCAAAATACCGCCCCTGTGGACTGGCACAGGCGCCCGATGGTTCGCTGGTAATTTCAGACGACAATAATGGAACCATCTGGAAAGTGAGCTATAGTAAGTAAGTTACCGGTTACCCGGTTCCGGTTGCCGGGATAAAAAATTAGGAGATCCCGAATATTTGCAGAAAGCTCGAAATTCAAGTCCCGGTACCTGGAAACAGGTAACTGGTAACCTTGAAACACATCAACCAACACAGATAAAATTCATATGAAAAAAGTAATTCCAGCAACAATCATCTTTATTATCGCCACCTCTTTTGCCCTGCAACAACCAGGCGGTGCAAAAGCAGCCATAGCAAGAGGTAAAACCGTGTATGAAAATGTTTGCCTGGCCTGCCACCAGCCCGATGGCAGCGGCGTGCCCAATATGAACCCGCCATTGATAAAAACAAAATGGGTGCTGGGCGATAAAAAGGCGCTGACCAAGATCGTTCTGAAAGGATTGCAAGGCGGCGAAATTGATATAAACGGCGATAAATTCCACAATCCCATGCCCCCGCAGGAATCTACATTAACTGATCAGGAAATTGCAGATGTATTGACGTATGTTCGCAATAGTTTTGGCAATAAAGCAAGCATGGTGACGGCAGCTGAAGTAAAAGCCCTGCGCGCCAAACTGAAATAATAGTGAACTCTTAAAATTACTTTTTTGAAACGCATTCTATTTATCGACCGCGACGGAACATTGATCAACGAAGCGCCACCTACGTATCAGTTGGATTCTTTTGACAAGCTCACTTTTTACCCGAACATGTTTGAATACATGGGCCGCATTGCCCGCGAGCTCGATTATGAGCTGGTGATGGTCACCAACCAGGATGGCCTGGGTACCAATTCGTTTCCGGAAGATACCTTTTGGCCCCTGCATAACCTGGTAATGAAGAGTCTGGAAGGCGAAGGCATTCATTTTAGCGCGGTGCATATTGACAGAACATTCCCCCACGACCATGCCCCCACCCGCAAACCGGGTACAGGCATGCTTACGCAATACCTGAACAACCCGGCTTATGATATCGCCAACTCCTATGTTATTGGCGACCGCATCACCGATGTTCAGCTGGCCAAGAACCTGGGCTGTAAAGCCATTTGGCTGAACCAGGACCCCAACCTGGGCGCAGGGGAAATAAAAGATAAAGTAGCTGAACTGCGTCCCGTAATTGCGTTGGAAAGCACCCACTGGAGCGTGATCTATGAATACCTGAAGCTGGGATTGCGCAAGGTGGTACATGAACGTAATACCAACGAAACGCAGATAAAGATAGAACTGAATGTAGATGGCAGCGGCAAGGGCGCTATTTATACCGGCCTTGGCTTTTTTGATCATATGCTCGATCAAATAGCGCGGCACGGTAAAATGGACCTCACCATCAGGGCCAATGGCGACCTGCATATCGATGAACACCACACCATTGAAGACACCGGTATTGCCCTGGGCGAAGCTTTTGCCAAAGCACTGGCCGACAAACGTGGTATGGAACGTTATGGATTTGCTTTGCCGATGGATGAAGCCGATGCCAAAGTTGTGATCGATTTCGGCGGCCGTAACTGGATCGTGTGGAACACTGAATTCAAAAGAGAACGTATTGGAGAAATGCCAACGGAAATGTTCTTCCACTTCTTTAAATCGTTTTCAGATGCTGCCCGCTGCAACCTGAACATCGAATGCCATGGCGATAATGAACACCATAAAATAGAAGCTATCTTTAAAGCATTTGCAAAAGCTATCCGGATGGCCGTAAAGAGAGATCCTTTATCGAACTATCTCCCTTCTACGAAGGGCGTCTTGTGATTTATGCAAATGAGGTAAGAAGTATGAGGTAGGAAGTAAGAAAAACCCGAAATGCGGGCACTTCTTACTTCCTATTTCTTACCTCCTTACTTCATATTCCTATCTAATCTTGTGGTAACACTGAACGCCCACTACCCTTCTTTCTACCACCTATATTCCCCGCTATCCCCAAACTATAAAAGAAGTGATCACTCACCGAATTGGTAACTGCTATGCGGTACTGGGCATTTACAATAAAAAAAGCTTCATCGAACAGGTTCACCTGAAAGCCCATGCCTGCCGGTATTATTGCGCCCCAATATGTTCTGAACTTTGAAAAGCCCGCACCGATCTGCAAAAACGGACTCACCCAATACCGGTTCGAAAATAATTTTCCCTTTAGCGATACATCGCCTTCCAGCAACAGATTATCTTCCCCAAGCAGGCGGCCATCGGGTGTATAATAATCCAGAAAACTTCCGGTTACCATACCGGAGATATCAAAATGCTTTGTAAGCCCGGTCATGTAGTTCAATGCCAGTCCGGGCGACATTTCCTTCAGCTTGCCAAATTGGGAGTTACGCAGTACTTCGCGCAGGGAGGTTGCGCGGATATTTGCAGCGGTTTTAAAATCATTGAAAAAGAAATAAATGCCTAAAGTA
The DNA here is from genome assembly GCF_002077945.1 of Niastella vici. Classification (GTDB taxonomy): domain Bacteria; phylum Bacteroidota; class Bacteroidia; order Chitinophagales; family Chitinophagaceae; genus Niastella; species Niastella vici. Next base: position 27,201 of record NZ_LVYD01000046.1, on the reverse strand, counting down.
GGTCGCTGTATATGGTCGTCCTGGCAAAAAGCAGGTGCCAGAAAAGGCAGGATGCCCAGCAGAAATCCTACTATTTTTTTCATAACCGGTCTTGGCTTTCAAGCCATAACCAAAAATAACCGGTGTCAGTAAACTGAAGAAATTATTTATTGTCGGCGAGCAATGCTTCATCAGGTTTCTTTTTACCCAGGTAGGTGATCTTCACCCTCGTTAAACCGTGTCCGGTATAACCCAGGGCAACGGCAGCCGATTTGCTCATATCAATTAGCCGGGGGTTCGATGGGTGCATCCGGTCATTGATCCAGACCATAACACTCTTTTTGTTCCTTAAATTGGTAACTTTTATCCAGCAATTAAGCGGGAGGGTATTGCAGGCGGCCGTTAATCTCTTTTGGGTGAATATTTCGTCGGTGCAGGTGCGCTGGCCTTCAAATTTGTCGGCATAAAAACTGGCCACACCAAATTGAGTTACAGGTACATTACGCTTCTTGTTCAACGCTATGCTATCAATATTTATCTGCGCTTTGGACGCCAGGAAAACGCCCATCAGGACCGTTAAAACCAGTAAATTTTTCATAGTCTAGAATTTATTAAAGGGTCTTGTCGTCGAAATACCGCTGGCACAACAACCTGTCTTCCCCATACACATCATTATAAAACTTAATACTTCCGTTCCTGGTTTCACAGGAAAAATACCTGATGAAAATAGGAACCCGCGGAAATCCCGAAACAACATGTTTCTCTTTACGGGTTATCCAGCTCCGTAGGGTATCGGGCGGAAACCGCAAAGTGTCATAACGCACCAAAAAATCGGCCAATTTCATAAATTCCTTAATTCTGACACAACCATGACTCAAAGCGCGGTTCTCTTTTGAGAATAATCCCCGGGCATTGGTATCATGTAAATACACACTGTATTTGTTGGCGAAGTTGAATTTCAATACTCCCAGCGAATTATCGTCCCCCTGCCGCTGCTTGATCAGGTACGGAAAATTATCTTTGTTAAATCTTTTCCATTTCAGGCTGTCGGGGTTCAAAACACTGTCGTTATTGTCGACAACCATCAGGTTCTGCTTTCGCAAATAGTCGGGGTTTGCCAATATTTTGGGCATCATTTCCGTAAATATGATGCTGTAAGGCACCGTCCATTGCGGATATGTTATAAAATTCGACACGTTCGATGTCAACAATGGGGTCCTGGTCTTTGGCTGCCCCACAATAACGTTCGATTCCATCTTCACCAAATTTGAGTCAACGATCTGCATTTTAAATGCAGGAATGTTTACCCAGATATAAGTCGTTGGCATAGAATCGGGTAACAGCTTAAACCGGTCGAGTGTAATGGCTATCCGCTTAAATTTTTCCCAGCTTGTATTGTTCAGGCTGTTCACCGTAGGGGTATTCAGTTTCCCTGTTTCGGTAAGCCCTTTTTCGCGCTGGTATTTGCTGATCACCAGTTTCATCGATGTTGTATCGAGGTAATCAAATGGTGAATTCAGCAACCCCTCTTCAAACAGCCTTTTCTTGAGGTTGTTATTATAATCGGCTGAATTATTAGGGGGATAAGGGATATATGTATAGGGCTTAAGCGTATCTATTGACTGCAGGAACTTTTTCAACCCTGTTTTCAGCGAATCGTAGGCCCCATGTTTGGGTTCCAGCGCATGCATTAAACCGGCCACATCCCTGTTTTGCTGCAGGGTATCGAACAGATCGAGGCACGAACGCATGCTCATACTGTCTTTCCGCAGGGTAACACTGTCATAGGGCAGGCGGCCAACATGCAGGTCGTAACACATCCTGAAAAAGGCATCGGTAAGCAACAGCTCCCCGCGCGACCATAAGGCAGCATCCTTTTGCCCCAGTGTATCCTCAGTGGTTTGAGTTCGAATGTTTTGTAAAATGCGGTAATGATAATCGCCCGGGAACAGGCCGTATTCAGTGGCATGGCCAATAAATTCAACCAGCGAATCGCTCAGGGGCAGCCACTTCTCCTGGGTGCTCCAGATGGGTTCAAAATTCCTTTTTTGATACAATTCATTAACGATGGAATCCTTGCCCAGTTTAATGGAATCATTCAGCACGCCCTGGCTGGCCAGTATAAACTCAAGCGCCTTTTGCATATTGTGGGTTATGCGAACATTCAGCGCTTCGGGCTGCTCTACAATATCTTTTTCTTTAGGTTTTTCGGGTGGTTTTACAGCAGTTTTACCACGCCCATGGCAGGCCAGTAAATTAAGCGCTACAAATAAAATGAGGCACCAGCGACAGCCTTGGGAAATACCTTTTTTCATGTTTATTGATCCTGGTTATCCGGAATTAAATTATGTATCTTTTCACCACCTAATCTGCCTTAAAACCGGGTACAATGTTATACAAAATAGTGCTTCACCGTTGTATTTACGTAATGGCCTCCCTGTTTTTTTTCCACGTATTCACGGCTTGTGCGCAAACAACAAGTGTTAGTAAATACGGGGTGCCGGTCATCAGTAAAACCAATGAATATCAATCATCTGTACGCAATGATTCTGCCAAAAAAATGGTGGAATTAAAAAAAATCATCCCGGGTATCGTATATGACCTGCGGTATGCTACAATTAACAATTTTACCCACACACAGATGTATACCCCGGCCACCCGCCATACCTTTTTGCGGCTACCCGCCGGCCGGGCCCTGGCCGCCGTACAACAGGAGCTGAACAGCCGGGGGTACGGGTTAAAGATCTTTGATGCCTACCGCCCGTACAGCGTTACCGTACACTTTTGGGAACTTATTAAGGATGAACGCTATGTGGCCAACCCCGTCAGGGGATCGGGGCATAACCGGGGACTGGCAATAGACCTCACCATTATTGACCTGAAAACCCATCGCGAGCTGGATATGGGCACCGGGTTCGATAATTTCAGCGATACAGCCCATCATGATTTTACCGGTTTACCACCGGCTGTGCAGGAACACCGGAAACTGCTGAAGGAGACAATGGAAAAACACGGATTTACTAAGCTGGAGACAGAATGGTGGCATTATTTCTGGCCAAACGACCGGGCGTACGAGGTGCTTGATCTTCCTTTTGCGGCTATCCTCTGAACTTCCCCGCTTTTTCTTCACCCGTAATATCACCCGAACTACGGATCTGGATCTGCAAATTGGTGATCCATTCGGCACACCCTTTTTGATAAAGGAATTCATTCACTTCGTGAATTACCTTCATTACTTCATCGTACCTGCCTTCGAGGATAGTGGCAAATGGGGTAACCTCGTATTTAATGCCTGAGTTTGTGATAATGGCAATAGCATCATCGACCCACTGATAAGGATGCCTGTCGAGCACAATGGGAACAATTTGAATGGATGCATTTATAATATAATGATGCATTGCCTGAAAGATTCATTATTTAGAACCGGGAATTGAGGCGGGAACCAGTCTGTATAACTTTTGTTCCATTAACATCAGATCAACCAGTACCATAGCAGTCACAGCTTCCAGCACCACCGGTACGCGGAGGGCGATGCACAGGTCATGACGGCCTTTTACTGAAAATGTGTCTACCTCACCGGTTTTCCAGTTCAGCGTATTTTGTTCTTTAGGGGTAGAAGCGGTTGGTTTTATGGCAATACGGAACACCAGCTCATTGCCATTGGTTATGCCACCTACAATGCCACCTGCATGATTGGTGCGGGTTAACCCGTCGGTATCAATGATGGCATCATTATGTTCAAGGCCGAACATGCGGGCAGCGGCAAAACCGGTCCCGAATTCAATGGCACGCACCGCAGGTATGGCAAATACGGCATGACTGATCAATGATTCGGCAGAATCAAAAAATGGTTCGCCTAGTCGCGCCGGCACCTGGGCCCGGCATTCTACAATACCACCAATGGAGTCTTTGGCGTCGATGGCTTTTTGCAATCCTTTTTCCAGGTCCTTTTCGCCACCGATCTCCAGGATGTTGGCGGCAACAGAAATATGCTCATATTTCAATAACTTTTTGGCAATTACGCCAACAGCTACGAGACACACCGTTAACCGGCCGCTAAAATGACCACCGCCCCGGTAATCTTCGTAGCCGCCAAATTTGTCATGGGCTACAAAATCGGCATGGCTGGGGCGTGGGAAATCGCGCAACTTTTCATAATCGCCCGAACGCGTATTCTTGTTCTCAAATATTATAGTGATGGGCGCACCGGTTGTTTTATCATTGAAGATGCCGCTTTTGAAAATAGGCAGATCGTCTTCCTTGCGCGGAGTGGTACCCTTTTGGGTGCCGCCCTTGCGGCGTTCAATATCAACCAGAAAATCTTCCACCGTCAATGGTAAACCGGCCGGACAGCCATCAATATTCACGCCCACGCTTTCGCCATGCGATTCACCAAATATTGTTATTTTGAATAAGCGACCGAAACTGTTCATTGTAGTGTTCTTCTTTATTGTTAAAGCACCTTCGAGGACCAATTAACTTTCGAGAATTCACCTTCTGTTACAAGTTGCAGGTTGCAGGTTACAAGGCTTAGCTCGCTTCGTATTCCCTGTAACTTGTACCCTGCAACTGTACAAGTATTTACTGGTATTTCTAATTATGACTTTGCACCTTCCATTTCCTTTCTTACTACTGCACCCAATGCGGCGATATGCTCATAAAAATCGGGATACGATTTATTGATTGCCTCTGCTTCGCTGATCACGGTTTCGCCGCTTGCTTTTAAAGCCGCCACGGCGCAGGCCATAGCAATACGGTGGTCGTGGTGCGAATGAACGGCAGCGCCTTTTAAACCATTGCCCCCTTTGATCAGCATCAGGTCATCCTGCAGTTCTACCTCCACTCCCATTTTGCCAAACTCTTGCTGCAACGTAAGGGCCCGGTTGCTTTCTTTATGCGCCAACCGGCTAACACCCTGTATAACGGTGGTGCCTTTGCAATAGGCAGCCAGTGCCACCAGCGGCGGAAACAGGTCGGGACATTCTGTGGCATCGAATTGAAATGCCTTTAACGCACCGGGGCCTATCTCTATTTGTTCAGCCTGAATACTGAGCTTGGCGCCACATGCCTGTAAGGCTTGCAGCACAGCACGGTCGGCCTGGGTACTTTGTACATCCAATCCCTTTACGGTTATATCACCTGCAATGGCGCCGGTCACCAGCAGGAAAGCGGCGCCGCTCCAATCACCTTCAACGGTATAAGTAATTTGATCTGTTGATCGTTTGCCGGCATTGCCTGCAAAGTGGAATTCCTCGTAATTGCGGTTCTCCACTTCCCAGCCAAACTGTTTCATTACGGCCAGCGTAAGATCGATATACGGTTTGCTCTTCAAGTTATTCACGGTTATAGTAACGGCCTTTGCATTCGAAGCGGCATAAGCCATTAATAAACCGGTGAGGAATTGTGAGCTTAAAGAACCGTCGATGGTAATATTTTTAGGTTGCAGGGGACCTTTTACATGCAAGGGCAGTTTGCCTTCGCGGGAAACGATCTCAACACCCAGTTGTGGTAATACTGTATCAAAGAAATCCATGGGACGGCTCACCAGGCTGCCTTCCCCGTTGATGGTAATAGGTTTATTGCTCATCGATACAATCGGCGTGAACATGCGAATGCCGAGGCCGCTCTCGCCGCAACTAACGGCGCCACTTTCAGGATTCACGCCGCTGCCGGTTATTTTTAAAGACCCATCCTCCATTTTCACGATCACCGCACCCAGGTCCCTGATAACACCCAGGGCCGCTTTATCGTCGTTTGAATAACCGGGATTGCGGATGATGGTAGTTCCTTTGAACAATAAAGAAGCGGCACAACCTCTTTGCATAGAGCTTTTTGAGGCCGGCGCCTGTATAGAGCCTTTTATTTCAGATGGTTGAATTGATACAATCATTGTTTAAAAATTATAGCTCGTTAACGATCTTCTCCAGCTGCGTCATTGGTATCGGTTTCACGATCCCCTTCCCCAGTTTCTCGAGCAATACATAATTCATGTCTTTTTGCTCCCGCTTTTTATCCATCTTCAACACCTCAAATGCTTTGGGTTTGTCGAAGTTGGCCAGCGTGGGCAATCCATATTGGTCAAGCACGCTGATAACCCGCTCACTGTCTTTAAACCCAACCAGCTTTTGCGAGATCTGGCAGGCAGCCGTCATACCAATGCTGATGGCCTGGCCATGGCTGAGCTCATACATGTTTTCAATAGCATGTCCCAGGGTGTGGCCAAAGTTCAGCAGGCGCCGTTCGCCTTTCTCAAATTCATCGGCCTGCACCACGGTAGATTTTATCTCCGAATTGCGGCGGATGAGTTTGGCTAAAGCCGGTTTATTTTTCTGGTAATGAGTGAGCTTGTTCTGTTCGAGTTCTTTGAACAACTTCAGGTCTTTTATACAACTGTGTTTTATGATCTCGGCAAAGCCGTTCACCCATTCCTGCTTGGGCAGTGATTTCAGAAAACTATAGTCGTACAAAAGGAATTGCGGTTGCCTGATGGTTCCAACCAGGTTCTTGTAAATACCTACATCGATGCCGTTCTTTCCGCCGATCGATGCATCAACCATGGCCAGTATAGTGGTGGGAACAAAACCACATTTTATACCCCGCATATATACAGCGGCCACATACCCGGTGATATCGGTAACAACACCACCGCCAATGCCTACGAGCCAGGTGCTGCGGTCGGCTTTGAATTCAATCAGTTGTTCAATGATTGAATCAACAGTGGCCTGCACTTTATATTCTTCACCCGGCTTCAGGCAGATGCAGTTCCAACCTTTCAGCTTTTTTTTATGGGCCTGGAAAATATGCTCATCAGTGATCAGCACTGCGTGTTCTTTTCCGATCATTTTTTCCAACCTGGAAAAGTCAGCATCGAAATAATAATTCACCGAGGCTGATGAAAACTGGTAACTTTTTGTTTGCATACCAACTAATCAAATCTGAATTTTCTGAAACACTTCCAGCTCACTATCCAGCGTCTTCGTTTTATGATGTTCTTCCTGTTTTTCAATATACTCCAACACCTGTTTTACACTGCTGGGGCTTACGCTCAAAGCAGCGTAACCTTCCTCCCAATCAAAAGCGCTCTTGATGAAGTTGCCTTCATTGATCCAGGAGGCAGAGTCGGTACGGATGCTTTTCATGATCTGCGCCAGGTTTTGCGTAGGCATCATTTGCAACACGGCATGCATATGGTCTTCGGTGCCGTTTACCGACAACACGTTAATGCCATTTTCAGCTGCATGCTTTTTAATGTGGGCGAACAATACCGTACGAACAGGCTTTGTCAACAAAGGCTCTTTGTTCTTTACACAGGTTATTACATGAATGAACAAATACACTTTGCTGTTTGGGCTCGTCATATTTGAAAAACTTTATGGTGAATGGTCAATCCCCGATTTCATCGGGGTCGGCTGTCAATGGTCAATGAATTTCTCCAATTTTGAGTTTCCCCTTTATTTCGGGACCTCCGTATTCGCGAGCTATTCACCATTCACCGTTGACCTTTCACGCTTACGAATTCATGATCTTGTTCTGGTGGTTAATGCTCTCCATGTGTACAGCATCAAAATATTTGGTGATGAACTCTTTGCTGAGGTTCAGTTTTTCACCTTTCTGGAATGCTCTTTCCAGGATCTCATTCCAACGGTTGGTTTGCAGAATGGTGATGTTGTTGTTCTTTTTGTACTCACCTATTTTTTCTGCAACTTTCATCCGCTGACCTAAGATCTGCATCAGTTCATCATCGAGGTGATTGATCTGCTGACGCAATTTCTCCAATGCGGCATGATATTCTTCGGAGTTGATATCTTCTTTACGCCATACGATCTGGCCAATCATTTCACCCAGTCTTTCAGGAGTAACCTGTTGTTTGGCATCGCTCCATGCTTTATCAGGATCGATATGGCTTTCAATGATCAAACCATCCATATCGAGGTCAATGGCTTTTTGGGCAACATCGAGCAGGATATCGCGGCGGCCGCTGATATGTGAAGGATCGTTGATCATCAATAATTCCGGATTGCGGCGTTTCATTTCAATAGCCAGGTGCCACATGGGCGCATTCCGGTATTCGGTATTACCATAAGAGCTGAATCCGCGATGGATCAAACCAATTTGTTTGATACCGGCTTTGGCCACGCGCTCAACAGCACCGGTCCACAGTTCCAGATCAGGGTTAATAGGATTCTTGATCAACACGGGAACATCAACACCACGTAAAGCATCAGCTACTTCCTGTACGCTGAACGGGTTCACAGTGGTACGGGCGCCAATCCATAATACGTCTACATCAAAGGTCAGTGCATCTTCTACCTGCTTTGCAGTAGCTACTTCTACTGTTACAGGTAAGCCGGTGATCTTTTTGGCCTGCTGCATCCAGGGTAATCCTTTGGTTCCAATACCTTCAAAACTACCGGGACGGGTACGTGGTTTCCAAATGCCGGCACGCAGCATATCTACTCTTCCTGTTTTTGCCAAACGGGTGGCTGTTTCCAGTACCTGCTCTTCTGTTTCGGCACTGCAGGGTCCACTGATTATGATCGGACGCTTCTTCCACACCTGGTTCACGGTCTCTCTCATGGTTGTTGATGTTTGTTGCATAATGTATTTTTAATTTGCTGATTTACTAATTTGCTAATGAACGGCCAGCACATCAGCAAATTAGCTCATCAGCTAATTTACCGTCTACTGTCTGCTTCGTTCATTCTTATTCTTCTGCCCTTGTAATTCCTGCCATCAATAGCCCGTATCATCTGTTGCGCTACACGTTTATCTATCTCGATCCAGCTATTCATTTCTTTCATATCGATGCGGCCGAGTACATCTTTCTGCAATTCGCTCATATCGAGAATGAACTGCAGGAAACTGGCTTTGTAAAAACCATCTTTTGTACCCAGGTTCACAAATAACTTGGTGTAATCACCGCTGCCGGCACCAAATTTCCGGCCTCTTGTATCGGTGTAGGGTTGTTTTCTTTCGCCATTTCTTTCGCCCACTCTTCCTACCATTAATCTTTCTCCGCGTTCGCGACGTTGTTCCCGTACGTTCAGGTCTTCGGCGTTCTCGTAATATTTCAAAAAGCGGTCAAACTCCATAGCTGCCACGCGCTTCAGGATCTCTTCCTTGCTCATGTCGGCAAACTTCTCTTCGAGCATGGGCACATAGGCTTCATAATCTCCGTGGTTAACCTCTAACGACAACAGCTTATCCATAAAATGGTAGAACTGTTTGCGGCAAACATCCTTGCCGGTAGGGATCTCGAGCTTGTGGAAAGGCGCCTGTACAATGGTTTGTATCTGCCGCATTTTTCCCAGCTCCCGCACATGCACGATCGACATACATACCCCGGTTTTTCCGGCACGGCCGGTACGGCCGCTTCTGTGGGTGTATACCTCCACGTCATCGGGCAACTCGTAGTTGATGACATGGGTGATACCCTGTACATCGATACCGCGGGCGGCCACATCCGTTGCTATTAAGAGCTGCAGGGTCTTCTCACGAAAATCGCCCATCACTTTGTCGCGTTGCTGCTGCGTTAGATCGCCATGCAATGCATCAATATCGTATCCCTCGCGGGTTAACTTTTCGGCAATATCCTGGGCATCGGCCTTGGTACGTGTAAAAATGATGCCGTAAATGCCCGGGTTGAAATCGATCAGGCGTTTCAGTGCTTCATACCGGTGCTGGGCACTGGTAAGGTAGTACTGGTGATCGATGTTCTTGTTGGCAGAATTCACTTTACCAACCGTTACTTCCACCGGATCTTTCATATAGCGTTTGCTTACGCGGCGAATTTCAGGTGGCATGGTTGCACTGAACAACCAGGTGCTTTCGCGTTTGGGGGTATTCTGCAAAATGAATTCAATATCGTCCTGGAAACCCATGTTCAGCATTTCATCTGCTTCATCCAGAATTACATACTTTATCTGTTCCAGGTCAATCGCCTTGCGTTCTATCAGATCGATCAACCGGCCTGGTGTAGCTACTACGACCTGTACGCCTCTTCTCAATTCACGGATCTGCTGGCCTATTGGCGCACCGCCATATACCGCCGCCACAAACATACCGGGTATAAATTTTTTGAATGCTTCTACTTCGTTCACGATCTGCATGCACAATTCCCTTGTTGGACAAACCACTAATGCCTGGGGATGCTTCGCCTGTTCATTCACCAAATGCAATAAGGGCAACCCAAACGCAGCCGTTTTTCCGGTTCCCGTTTGTGCCAGTCCCACCAGGTCCTTTGTACCACTCAACAGCACAGGAATGGCTTTTTCCTGAATTGGGGTGGGGTTAACAAATCCTAAAGCATTGGTAGCCTGTATCAGCCGTTCATCTAAACCCAATGCATCAAATGTTATCATAGTCAGAAAATTTGGCGCAAAGGTACTGTTATTATGGCCGTTGACCTAAATTAATCCTGTTCAAAGAGCAATTTGATTATATCTGGAAAACCTGGCCTTTTATCGACCTGTTTTTATGCCTCGTCTGGCCTGGGTTTCCTCGATCGGGGATTTACGATCCGCCCCCTTATTTTAAGATCCGTTTGATCTTGTTCGCCTGTTCTATAAGCTCCTGCAGGTAGGTGTAATTTTCCTTCTCCAGGCAGGCTTTAAACTTCTTAAGCTGACTGATGTGCTCATTCAGTACATCGAGCACATTGTCGCGGTTCTGTTTAAAAATAGGCACCCACATGGCCGGGTTACTTTTTGCCAGCCGCACCGTACTTTCAAAACCACCACCAGCCAGGTCAAAAATGGTATCATCTTCCTTCTCCTTTTCTAACACGGTATTGGCCAGCGCAAAGGAAGTGATGTGCGATATATGGCTGATGTAGGCCGTATGCATATCATGGCTGTCGGCATCCATATACACCAGGTGCATGCCCAATTGACGATAGATCTCTTCTACGGTTGCAACCGCAGCGGCATCACTTTTCTCTTTTTCACAGATCACACAGGAACGGCCGGCGAAGGCATTGCGCACGGCTGCTTCGGGACCGCTGTACTCTGTACCCCACATAGGGTGAGTGGCCACAAAGCGCCGGCGCATGGGATGATCGTTCAAAGCAGCGCACAGGGCATGTTTGGTACTGCCCGCATCGGCCACTATCTGTTTATCGGTTACCAGGTCCATCACCTGCTGCATTACACCAATAGTTGAATCAACCGGAATGGCTACGTAAATGAGGTCGGCCTGTTTTACCGCTTCTTCCAGGGGCAGCGCTTCATCTATAAGCCCAAGCTCTATGGCCTTCTGCGCGCTTGCTTCGGTTCGGCTTACCCCAATTACTTTTTTAACCAGTGCCCGTTCTTTTAAAGCCAGGCTAAAGGAACCACTGATTAATCCTACTCCGACAATGGTAACGGTATTGAACATGTTCTGATCTTTTATGCTGGTATAAATGCTTTTATGCGTTTAATGCTTTCTACAAATTTCTCTTCGGGGCTGCACAGGCTTACCCGTATATAGCCATCACCGGCTTTGCCAAAAATGCCGCCGGGCGTTATAAATACCCCGGTATTGTACAGCACTTCATCGCTGAGCTCATAACCGGTTTTGTAAGTAGCGGGAATTTTAGCCCAAACGAACATCCCGGCCTGGCTTTTGTCGTACACACATTGCAACAGATCGAGCAGTTCAAATACTTTCTCGCGGCGTTTTTTGTAAACGGAATTCACTTCATCGTACCAGCTTTTGGGCAATTGTAATGCTTTGGCCGCAGCTAATTGTGCCGGCAGGAACATGCCGCTGTCCATATTGCTTTTAAACCGCAAAACTTCATCGATGCGTTCTTTGGCGCCACACAAAACCCCTACCCGCCAGCCGGCCATATTATGCGATTTACTGAGCGAGTTCAATTCAATAGCCACCTCTTTTGCACCGGGCACCGCAAGTAAACTGGCCGGCTTGTTATTGAGGATAAAACTATAAGGGTTATCGTGACAAATAAGGATGTTATGTTTTTTGCCAAATGCCACTATTTTTTCAAACAGGGTGGCAGAAGGCAATTGCCCCGTAGGCATTTGCGGATAGTTGATCCACATAAGTTTGAAAATACCACCGGCTGCCACCAGTTTATCCAACGCATCGAAATCAGGCTCCCAGCTGTTGGCTTCTGTAAGATCGTAGTCAACACATTCGCCACCGGCCAGTTTTACGGCGCTTCTGTAAGTAGGATACCCGGGGTTAGGCACCAGTACCTTATCACCGGCATTGAGGTAGGTCATGCAAATGTGCATGATGCCTTCCTTGCTTCCCAGCAGGGGTAATATTTCTGTATCGGGGTTCAGTTCAACATTATACCATTGGTTGTACCAGTCGCTGATAGCTTTACGTAAAACCGGCGAGCCTTTATAGCTTTGATAAGCATGTACATTGGGCCTGGCGCTTTCTTCCTGCAGGGTCCTGATCACATCGGCGTGCGGTGGCAGGTCGGGACTGCCGATACCGAGGTTGATAACGTTCTTTCCCTGTTTGTTCAACTCATCGATCTCGCGCAGCTTTTGCGAAAAATAGTATTCGCCAATCCCGTCTAATCTCTTTGAAGTTTGCATGGTATAATGTTTCTTGTATCGTATGATTTGGATCGTTAGTAACTAAGCTTGTTTATTCAATGCTTTTACCGTTCTTATATACTCCGTATATCTTTAACTCCTCGGTAATGGGTTGCATTTGTTCAATTACCTGGTTGAGCTGGTTCAACGTTTCAAATTCCATATCGGCATGAAAGCTGTATTTCCAGTCGCTGCCGGGAATGGGAAAGCTTTGCAGCTTGCTCAGGTTAATACCGCCATCGGCAATACGGGTCAACACCCTGGCCAGGCTGCCGCGCGAGTGGTCGGTAATAAAACTCACCGATGCTTTATCGGCATCAGCCACCGGTTGCGCCACTTCTTCGGGTTGCAAAACCAGGAAGCGGGTATAATTATTTTTCATTGTGTGAATGTTGGGAGCTATTACCTCGAGTTCGAAGAGGTCGGCGGCGAGTTTGCTGGCAATGGCGGCAATGTGTTTGCTGCGGTGTTGGTGAACATGTTTGGCGCTTAAGGCCGTGTCTTCCGTTTCAACCAGCTTCCAGTTGTATTTATCGAGGTATTCAATGCATTGCAAAATGGCCATGGGGTGTGAATGCACTTCGCGAATGTCTTCCAGTTGAACGCCGGGATTAACCAACAGGTGTTGTTTAATAGGCAGGTAAACTTCACCAATGATCTTGAGGCTACTCTTTTGCAACAGGTTGTAGTTGGGTAAAATGCTGCCGGCGATGGAGTTTTCGATGGCCATAACGCCACCGTTGCTTTCTTTTTCGTTGGTGGCAATTTTTATCACATCGCGGAAGGTGGCGCAGGCTATTACTTCTACATTTTTTCCGAAGAACTGGCGGGCTGCTACCTGGTGAAAACTGCCTTCATACCCCTGAATAGAAACCTTGATACCAGTACCCTGCAAGCCATTTGAACCTGGCGTTGCATCGGTGATCTCCCGTTGTTGTTTTCGGTCGCTCATAGATTCTTTTTTTATGCTTCCCTGTCACGATAGCTATCGGGATGGGGATACTGATGGCACATAAAAAAAGTCCCGGCTTTTTTGCCGGGACTTCTTATGTTGATCTTTTTGTTTATTCTTATTTTGTTGTCAACAAAAGCATTCCCGGCCTACTGGTAAAGTAGAAGTAAAAATAAAAGTAAAAGAAACCGTATGCTTTTGCGATAATCATTAGGTCAAAAATAATAACTAATTACTTATGTACAAATTTTTTTCGATCAATTCTCCTGTCCCCAAGTAGGGTATTTACACCTGAAACCCGCTATGGGCGTATATTTCAGCATTTTAAAAAAACGTTTTCCAACAAATAACTAGCTAACGATCGTTAAGATCAGTGTGCTGAAAACAATTATTCGAGCCGCTTGCGCATTTGTTCGTCGATCTTTTTGAACAGGTGAAAAGGCTTATAGGTACGCCAGTTGTCGAGGTCCATCAGTTCAATATAGCGGTTCAGACGGGCGCGTTTGAAATCGTATTGCGTTTGTTCGGGCATGTTCAGGATAATGATCCAGCCTTCTTCATCGGTCACCTCTTCAAACCACTCCTGGTAATAGTCTTTATCGCCGCTGTGAAAGTTCAATACGTTTTCGGCTATGAAGATGAATTTGGTAATGCCTTCATAAAAGAAAGGATCGATGACCTCCCGCTTTAATTCCATGATATCATTCTCGATCGCATCATTCCATTCGCCGATCAGCTCAATGATCGCGTACTTCTCTTCATAATCGGCCATCAATGTTTTCAGGTACATGGTGCGCGAACCGAAATCGTCCCACTGCGGATGGATATAGTAATTGTAAACGGTTTGTGAAAACGTAAACTCAGAATATACCCTTCCGAAAAACGGTGATTTTTCGTCCTGCTCACTGGTGTAAATGTGACGCCAATTATAAAATGGTTCTATTTCATGCATAACTTAAATCAATTGGCAGCCCTATTATTCGCTACCTCGTATTAATTTCTGATTTCGAGATTTAGCGATTTTGAGATTTCTTCCTTTTCTGCATTTAAATAAATCTATAAATCCCGAAATTCAGAAATCCCGAAATAATAAAAAAGGCTGTAAGCAATTTACAGCCTTGACAATGCGGTTTCCAAATATTTTTTATTGTATTATTGAACGATCAGCTTATCGGTAAATACCGCTTTTTTACTATTACTTAACACTTTTACCATGTAAGGCCCCTTTGCCAGCCCATTGTTCACAGGTACCGGCACTACCTGCCCGCCACTATTTATAACCGCTATTTTTTCAGCAATTATTTTACCGTTAAGGTCAACCAGTTGTATAGTGTACCGGCCGGATTCCTTACTATTAAAGCTTACATATACCAGGTTGGTTGCAACCGGATTGGGGTATAAGGCTATTTTCTCGTTGCGTATGATGGCCCTGTTTATTAATGGAGTGCCGGTTTTTTCGTTGGGGAAGGCCAGGTTGCCATTGGCCAGGTCCGATGCATTGAATACGGTTCCCTGAATATCAATACGAGTGGCCTGCCATGAATGCATATCTACTCTGTAATAACCTTCAGCGGTATTGGCGCTGCTTACGATGAGGCTACCATCGTTATCAACCACTGCCCCATTGGTGGTAAAGGTGGCAGGCATACCCTGTATCTCTGCAATAAAGGTAGCTACCTTGCTTTGGATACTTACCTTAAATACCTGGCGATAGGCGGTAATAACATACAGGTTGCCGGCTGCATCTGCGATCATATCGCCACCCCAGGCAGTGGGTTTTGCCTGAATGGATCTTTCGCCATTGGCTGCATCATCGTGCAATGCGCCCAGATCGGTGATAACCGGTTTACGGCCGGTGGTGAACCGTATCAAATGGCTGGCATCATTGCTTAAGGCATACCCATCGCCATCGGCAGCAATGACCATGCGCGTAATATGATTGGCTTCATTGTTCAGGTCGGTTACCGGACTGAGCTGTTCATTATCGAAATAATAGATCCGGGGTTCTTTTTCATCAAGATCAATATAACGCAGCTGGTTCATAAACAGGGGCGCATAATACAGGCGGTTATGCCGCTGGTCATATGCACAGGCTGCAGATAAGGAGGCAACCGGCATGCTGGCATTTGTAGTTATTCCGTTTTGTGTAACAGGTTTTATTTCTTTACCGGTTCGTGCACTGTATACCGTGAAGTTGGTTTGCTTTGAATCAAAGATAGAGCGGGTTACAGAACCGGTAGTAAAGTCTATTTGTTTTACGTCGGTCCAGTTAAAATTCCCTTTCTCAGAACTTGTTATTGCGTAGGCTGTTGATAGTCTTTGTTGGGCCGGAAGCTGCATGGCAACTACCAGCAAACAGGAAGTCATGGATGTAATTGTAAAGTTGTACCTCATAAGTAAAAGTTTAATGATATGTACTTAAAAGTTACAGCTTTTTGCGGAGGTTTCAAGCGGGAACTGACGGAGGTAATGAGAAAGTTTCATGTTGCAGAGCCTGCCCCGCTTTGCGGGGTTTCAGGTTACAGGGAATAAAAAAAACCTGCAACCTGTAACCTGCAACAGATGGTAACAAGATCAATTGGTCGTTTAAGAAATAAACGGCACTAAATATTTACGTAGGAATTATTTCAATGAATCAACCGCCTTTTTTACACTGCCATATTTCAGCAACAGTTCGCGGGCTTTGTCGTAACTGCTGATGCCCGTTTTTTCCATCACCATTTTAGTGCCGCGGTCAACCAGTTTGCTGTTGGTGAGCTGCATGTTCACCATTTTGTTGTCCTCTACCCTGCCTATTTGTATCATTACGGCGGTAGAGATCATATTCAGCACCAGTTTTTGTGCGGTGCCGCTTTTCATGCGCGTACTGCCGGTAACAAACTCGGGGCCTACGACCACTTCTACAGGCAGCTCGGCCGCAATGGCCAGGGGCGAACCGGCGTTGCAGGTTATACAGCCGGTGATAATGCCTTTTTTACGGGCTTCGGTAAGAGCACCTATCACGTAAGGGGTTGTACCACTGGCGGCAATGCCAATCACTACGTCCTTCTCGTCAATGGCATGTTTCATAAGGTCGGCCCAGCCCTGGTCCCAGCTGTCTTCAGCCTGTTCAACCGGGCGTTGAATGGCCACCTCGCCACCGGCAATAATGCCGATCACCAGTCCCTGGGGCAGCCCATAAGTGGGTGGAATTTCGCTGGCATCCAGAATACCCAGGCGGCCACTGGTTCCAGCCCCAATATAAAAAAGGCGGCCACCAGCCAGCATTTTATCGGAAATAGCAGCTACCAGCTTTTCGATCTGGGGAATGGCCTTCTCCACTGCAGCAGGCACCTTCTTATCCTCATTATTCATATTGACAAGCAACTCATGAATACTCATTTGATCAAGATGCCGGTAATCGCTCGACTGCTCTGTTATCCTGGTAAAATCTGCTGCCATATTTCTGTTGTTCAATGTTTTATTCGGGTTAGGCACAAGGTCTTTTTTATTGTACATGGTATTGGATCAGCCCTTCCATGGGGTTCTTTAAAATGTTTCCCAACTCAAACTCATAGGAATTACATAATTCCTTAATAACATCTCTGAACGCAAAAGATACGCCGCCCACAAAGTGAATTGGCAGCGTCCAGCTTTCGGTGAATTTGCATAAATGGGTAAAGAAAAAGTCATTCAGGCCGTCTTCAATGATATTCTCTATCATATAATGGCCCCTGTTCTCCGATAAAAACAGACAAAATGAAGCTAAATACCGGTTTGCCAGGGGTTTGCGGTAAACATTCTCCAGAATATCCACTGCGGTGGTATTATACCTGCTATCAAACAGTGATCGCAGCTCTTCGTCAAAGGTGTTGTATAGAAAATATTGTAGTACTTTTTTTCCAAGGTAGGCGCCGCTGCCCTCATCGCCCAGAATGTAGCCAATACCGGGCGCCTGTTTTGCAATTCCCTTGCCATCGTAATAAACTACAAAGGAGCCGGTACCCAGGTTGCAGGCCAGTCCCGGGTTATGGCCATTCAACGCCCTCGCTGCCGACAGCATATCATCGCTCACTTCCAGTTCAGCATCTTTAAAAACCGAGCGCAGCGATTGCTTTACCATATTTACGTTGGCGGGATTTCGCATACCAGTACCATAGTAATGGATCTCCGTTATCTCCGTATGCCCGGGTAGCTGTGGCAGTAATTCCTGCTGCAATAAGGCGATCGTTTTCTCTTCATTAAAGAAATAAGGACTAATGCCTTGTGTAAAAACCGTATTGGTGCGCTCTTTCGATTCTGCCAAACACCATTCACATTTTGTTGCTCCACTATCTGCCAGCAGTATAGCCATATTTATAACCGTTTAATCGTATAGTTCCAAAACCCTGTAACAGGCTCATTTATACACATAGCCATCCTGCGAAGGTAAGACGCATAGCTGAAACAACCATGCTGCAAACGAGGCTTATACCTTGCATAAACACGCAAACCTCCGGCACTTATGCAGCTTTTACCTGCCTCTTATTTGTTAGAAGTGCCGGAATAATGCGGCCTGTAACCATTCAAAACAAAAAACCGTTACTTGCAAATTAATTATGAACTTCGCCGAAAATTTATCGATTTCCATCCCTTACGGTGCTGTTTCTTTGCTACTCCGGCAAATTCACTCACCGGCCCGGGTTGAAGTGGTGATCAGGAACAGCCGGTCAATAATATTGTCGCCCTAACACATATTTGTTTTGCATGCGATTGTAAATACAACCGGCCCACAATATTGTTGCTTTAACATAATTATAAGATACAAACGCAATTGTAAAAAGAACCGTATATGGCGAAGCTTGTTTCTTACCGATAGCTACCGGAAGAAATTACTAACGGCCCCGCCATCTGGCCTTATTAAAACAAACTATACAATTTCAGATGAAAAGACTTCAAGTATGGATGCCGCTGTTGTTTTCTTTAGTATTGATCGTGGGCATGGCCATTGGTTCGGCCCTAAGACAGAATGTACCTGGCTCACGCGGCATTTTTAATAGTGGCAAACGCTCTGTGCTTCAGGAAGTGGTTGACCTGGTTAATTTGAAATATGTTGATAAGGTAAATACCGATACCCTTACCGACGATGCCATACAGGCCATGCTTACGCACCTCGATCCGCATTCGGTATTCATTCCCGCCTCTAACGTGGAAGAAATAAACGAAGACCTGCAGGGCAATTTTGAAGGCATAGGGGTCGAATTCTTTATCATCGACGATACGGTTCATGTTACCAATGTACTTAGCGATGGACCCAGCGATAAGGCCGGCATAAAGGTGGGCGATAAATTCCTGAAAGTAGGCGACTCAATAGTGGCAGGCCACGGTATTACCGGTGATAAAATAAAGAACTTTTTACGCGGCGTGGGCGGCAGCAAGATAGCAGTGACCATGTTGCGCAATGGAAAAACCATTCAGGCGGCCATAACCCGCGGCACCATTCCCCTGTATTCGGTTGATGCGGCTTATATGATCGACACCACTACCGGCTACATACACCTGAATAAATTCTCCGGCACCACTTACGAAGAGTTTATGAAGGCCATGGAAACCCTGGAGAAGAAAGGCATGAAAAAGCTCATTTTCGACCTGCGGGGTAACGGCGGCGGCATACTTACCGAAGCCACAGATATTGTTGATGAATTCCTCGATGATGAACGCCTGATCGTTTATACGCAGGGGGTTAAACAGGAGAAGATAGAATACCATTGCAAACGCCCGGGCCTGTTCGAAAAAGGAAAGCTGGTGCTGCTGGTCGATGAAAGCTCAGCCAGTGCCAGTGAGGTAGTGGCCGGCGCCCTGCAGGACTGGGACCGGGCTACCATTATCGGCCGCCGTACTTTTGGTAAAGGCCTGGTGCAGGAACAATACGACCTCAGCGATGGCTCGGCATTGCGCCTCACCGTTGCCCGTTATTATACGCCTATTGGCCGCAATATTCAAAAACCATATAACAAAGGACGCGCTGCCTATAATGAAGAGCTGGCCGAACGTTTTGAGAATGGGGAACTGGTGAACGGCGATACCAGTACCAAACATACCGGCCCCGCATTCAAGACCAAGAGCGGCAGAATAGTTTATGGCGGCGGCGGCATTACCCCCGATATATTTATTCCCTTCGATACAGCCACGTTCACCAGCAATGTGTATGTATTGTTCGACAATCAGCTGTTCAGCAAATTCATTTATACCTACTACCAGCAAAACAAAGCCTGGTTCGACCAGTTCAAAGACCCGGCCGATTTTGCCCGTCGCTTTACCGACACCCGCGCAGCCTGGAACAGCCTGGTAAGCTATGCGGGGAAGAATTCGGTAAATATTGGGAATGTTCCGGAACGCGATAAACTGGAGATCGAAAAACGGATCAAGACCTGGATGGCGCGTCAGATATGGCGAATGGAGGGTTACTATGAAGTAAGTAATACTGATGATACAGCGATCACGAAGGCGATGGCAGAAATGCAGAAACCCAACCTGATTGCGGAAGAGCGAAAATCTCTGCCGGGGCTTACCCCCCTGCCCCCTAAAGGGGGAGGGCGGAAGTAAGAAGTAATACCCCCTACCCCCCTAAAGGGGGAATTGAAATCTTATAAACATAAATGGTGAGTCCCGCATTCAATAGCGAGCTCACCATTTTTATTTCTTACATCTTATTTCTTACTTCATGTTTTATGTCTGTTAAGAGCGGGAGGTTACCTCTCCCCCTTCAGGGGGGAAGGGGGGTCAAGCAATTCCTTCTTCTCAATTCTGTAAGAAGCTATTAACCCCATACCACCGCCAATTGCGATAAACGCAAACCACAATGCCGGATTTTCATAATCATGCAGCATGTACTGGGTTATAAAATAAGATAATGCCAAACCAACCCCTGCGCCAAACAGCAGCAACCCCCATTTTAAATTGGTATAAGGGGCCGGGCGGTTGATCTTGTCTTTAGGGTTCAATCCTTTTTCAATCATGGCCAGGTTTTCGCGGCCAATTAAATACCTGATGCCGAAGATCATAATAAACAATCCTAAAGAGGATAACATTAACCAGATTATTGCAAGTACTCCTTTATCCATAATGTATATTTTTTAAGTTCTACACAACTATGACTACAGCAGTAAATGCCAGGTTACAGGCAAACTGCTCAATTTATTTCATAAATGAACAGAAGAAGTATCAAAACCGTACACTACCGTTCTATTTATTCTAAATAAATAACTGATAATCAAAAGCACTGAAATCCGGCACAGGGCATGCCCTTCAACCCCAAAAATCAGGCACTTGCTGTAACCAGCTTTCTTTTTATGTAGTCATACCATAAATAATGCAAACCGGACCGGGAGATAATGAGATCATACATAAGGTACTGCAGGGCGAACAGGCCCAGTATGCCCTATTGGTAAACCGATACCAGAATTTCGTTTTTACCATAGCTTTACGTTATACACCCAACCGGGAAGATGCCGAAGAAATAGCCCAGGATGTGTTTGTAAAAGCCTACCGCAGCCTGGCCGATTTCAGGGGCGAATCAAAATTCAGCACCTGGCTGTATACCATTGTAACCACTACCTGTATCACGTTCTTACGCAAAAAGAAAATACCCATTCATTCGCTCGACAATGAACAGGTATTTGAAATTGCAGACAATCAGAATTCGGCTTTCAGGGCCAACCAGGTAGAGCAGAAATCGAAGGTGCAGGTGCTTAATGATGCGTTGCGGTTATTGAGTGTTGATGATGCCCGCATCATCACCCTGTTTTACCAGGCCGAACAAAGCCTCGAAGAAATTGGCCGCATCATTGGAGTTGATCCCAATACCGCCAAAGTAAAACTGCACCGTGCCCGCCAGCGGTTGAAAGAAAAAATGGAAAAGCATTTTTCCGAAGAGGTAAAGGATATGGTAGGTTAATTGAAAAGTCAATAACTTTAAACAGTATATTATAATGAGCAATCAACAAAATATGGAAGAACGTTTGTGGAGTTATCTCGACGGCGTTTGCAGTGGAGAAGAACGCCTGTTTATTGATCAATTGATTGCCACCAACCTCGAGTGGAAAACCAAATACCAGGAACTGCTTGAATTGCAGGACCTGCTGAGCCATCGCCTTGAACTGGATGAACCTTCCATGCGCTTTACCCAGAACATAATGGAAGCTATCAGTAAACACCAGATTGCACCCGCGGCAAAATCATATTTCAATAAACGCATCATCTGGGGCATTGCCGGTTTCTTTATATGTACCATCATCGGCTTTTTGATCGCCGGCCTGGCACAAATAAACTGGTCGGCAGCAAGCGCTGATAGTTCAACCGGTATAAACCTCAACAAAATAGATTTCAGTAAATTCTATAACAGCACCTATACTACCGTGTTTATGATGGTGAATGTTATACTGGGGTTGGTATTGTTAGATATGTTCCTGAGAAGACCAAAGACCGAAGTAAGAGGTAAGAAGTAGGAAGATCCCTATTCCTCAAGCCTCATAATTAAAATCGAAATGAAAAAGGTGAGCTGGCTGGTAATAGCGAACTCACCTTTTTATTATTTTCTTACATCCAACTTCCTACTTCTGACTCATGTTAAATTTCAAACTGTTTTAAGCAGACTGACTGTAAACAATCAGATCAATCATTAAACTTCTTCTTCAACTCTGCCAGCTTCGCCTGGAATGGATTCAGCGGCTCCTGTTTCTTTGGCTGTGCTTTTCCGCCGGCAGCTGGTTTGCGATCGCTACTGCCACCGCCACTGCGCTTTTCACCACCACCCTTTTGCTGATCTTTCATGGTGAGTGAGATCCTTTTACGCGAAACATCCACATCAGTAACAGTTACCATTACTTTCTGATTCAGTTTTACCACTTCGTTAGGATCAGAAACATAGGTGTTGCTCAATTGCGAAATATGCACCAGCCCATCCTGTTTTACGCCAATGTCAACAAACACCCCAAAGTTGGTGATGTTGGTAATGATACCCGGAACGGTCATACCGGGCTTTACATCTTCAATGGCCTTAATGGTATCATCGAAACGGAATTCCTCGATCTGTGCCCGGGGGTCGCGGCCAGGTTTTTCCAGTTCCTTTAAGATATCGTCGATGGTATATTCACCGATGCTTTCAGTGATGTATTGTTTCTTGTTGATCTTTTTACGCAGCTCCCCTTTTTTGATGAGGTCTTCCAGCGAAGCCTGCAGGTCTTTGGCCATGGTTTCCACCACGTGATAGCTCTCGGGGTGTACTGATGAATTATCGAGCGGGTTTTCGGCGCCGGGAATACGTAAGAAACCGGCGCACTGCTCAAATGATTTGGGGCCCATCATGGGTACCTTCTTCAACTCTTCACGGGTTTTGAAGGGGCCGTTCTTTGCACGGTATTCAACAATATTTTTCGCCAGGGTATTGCTTAAACCCGATACATATACCAACAGGTGTTTTGAAGCGGTGTTCACATCAACGCCCACAAAGTTCACGGCGCTTTCCACTACCCTGTCCAATGCTTCTTTGAGACGGGTTTGGTTAACATCGTGCTGGTATTGCCCTACCCCAATTGATTTGGGATCGATCTTTACCAGTTCGCTCAGCGGATCGAGCAAACGGCGGCCAATGCTCACAGCGCCACGCACCGTTACATCCTGATCGGGGAATTCTTCACGGGCCACTTCCGAGGCAGAGTAAATAGAGGCGCCGCTTTCATTCACCTGGAATACGCTTACCATTTTACCAAAGTCAATGCTGCGTACCAGTTGCTCTGTTTCACGGCCGGCGGTACCATTACCTATTCCGATGGCTTCAATTTCATATTTATCAACCAGGTGTTTCAGTTCAGCCACACTACCCTGCCAATCATTTTGTGGCGGGTGTGGATAGATGGCGGTATTGTACATCAGGTTGCCCTGTGCATCGAGACATACCAGTTTGCAACCGGTACGGAAACCGGGATCAAGCGCCAGCACTCTTTTTGAACCCAGCGGTGATGCCAGCAACAGCTGACGCAGGTTTTCGGTAAATACCTGAATAGCTTCTTCATCGGCCTTGTTCTTGCTGGCCAGGCGGAATTCATTTTCAATAGAAGGTTTTAACAACCGGTCGAACGAATCGTCGATCGCTTTCTTTACCTCAGCGGCAAATGGAGTGTTACTCTTTACAAACGTTCTGTTCAGGCCTTCAACAGCTACTTCTTTTTCGATATTAATGTCCATTACCAGGTAGCCTTCTTTTTCGGCACGGCGTATGGCCAGGATGCGATGCGAAGGACTATCGGCCAGCGATTCATTGAACTCAAAGTAATCGCGGTATTTCTGTGCTTCCTCTTCTTCTTTTTTACTGCTTAATACTTTCGACGTCAGCTTGGCGGTTTCAGTAAACTGCTGACGCACTTTATTACGCGCCTGCTCATTTTCACTCACCCATTCTGCAATGATATCGCGGGCGCCCTGCATCGCTTCCTTGATATCTTTCACCTGCTCGTTGATGAATTTGGCAGCTTCTTCATCAGGCACTTCTCCGCCCTGCTCAAATACCAGTTTCGCCAATGGCTCCAGTCCTTTTTCAATGGCCTGGGTAGCTCTTGTTTTGCGTTTTGGTTTGTAGGGCAGGTAAATATCTTCCAACTCGGTAGCATCGTAACAATTTTCAATACGATCTTTTAACTCGGGCGTTAATTTGCCCAGGCCTTCGATCGTTTTCACAACCGTTTCTTTGCGTTTATCCAGTTCAGAAAAATAAGCGATCTGTTCAACTACCTGGCCAATGCCTACCTCATCCATGTTGTTCGTCGCTTCCTTACGGTAACGAGCCATAAAAGGGATGGTTGCGCCTTCACTTTGCAAGTCATGAATATTCGTGATCTGCTTAATGCTGAATGATAATTTTTCAGCGATCTTCTGAATGTACTTTACTTCCATCTATTGAGAATTTGCAGTTTTTTTAATCTGTCGATCGTTCAAAAGGTACCAGATTCTTCGTCCTCCCGATAGCTATCGGAACAGATAAAGGGGTCGCAAATGTAAGGCATGAAAACAAACAAAAAACTTGTTTTTACCAACAACATTTATTTCTAAAAAACGTACCAGTTTTTTATTAGGTATGCTCAAAATTATGATTTAAAGAGGTTGGTCCCGGCTTTGTTTATAAGTAAAAAAAAACTATTTTTAATTATCTATTTCCCACCTGGCAATTCTTCTGCTTAACTACTTACCTTATAGCGACATTATAGCGAACTTACAGCGACCTTATAGCGATCGTTGTTTGGGTTTCCTTTTAGTTCCCTCCGGGTTTCCTCTGGGGTTGCTTTTGGGCGAACTTTGTTTGCCTGTTATTAGCCTGTTAATGTGGTTTGCCGCAGCTGTGCCGGGTTCAAAATCAGGGGCGAATTAAACCCGGTTCAAACCTGGCACAATACAAAACAAAAAAAGGTGTGCCAATTATGAAGCAGTAGCAGTTGTAAGCGCCTGTTCAAGAATTTCATTCACTATATGCGGGCAGGTCATTATCATCATATGCCCTTCCTTGCGGATGATATGTGTAGGATGTGTAAATTTCACAGGTAATATTTCATCTCTTGTACCATGTATATGCCAAATGGGTTGCGGAATGATTTCATTTTGCCAGTTCAGGATGGCATCGATGCTCCAGCGAATTAAACCTACATCGCTTTCATTGATGATCTCCCACAATAATTTTTTATCGGCATTCTTTTCCCGGGTAAAAAACCGTTTAGTAGCTGCAGACGATTTTAATAGTGAAACAGGCACTAATTTGTGCAGTCCAATTTTACCGGCCATGCGAAAATAACCCGGTAACTGACTGGCTACCGGCACACTCGAAATTATAATAGTTACAACAGGATTATATTGTTTGGCAATTTCTGTGGCCAGCATGCCGCCAAATGACAGGCCAACCAGCGCAAATGGCACCGACCTATCAATTTTTTCAGCCAGCCGTAAGGCATAGGAAGCCAGCGTGTCATCCTTTTGTGGAGTGATCCAATCCAGATGAACAACGTCACAACCTGCTGGTAATTCAATATATTTAAATACGCGTTTATCGGCGGCCAGCCCACTGATAAAATACACTTTCATAACAGAAATTCCCCCACACAAATTTAACCAACATTCAATGGGCCTGCCGTTAAAATATTTTAAAGAATGTTGCAGGCAACAGCACACTCCCCAATCGCCCTAACCGGGCTACCCAAAGGAAAACCGTACCTTTGCCCGCATAAACTACATGAAATGGATATTAAAAATAATATTCTCGAAACGATTGGAAATACGCCACTTATCAAGCTCAACAAGATCGCCAGACAAATTCCAGCCACCGTTGTTGCCAAAGTCGATTATTTTAATCCCGGTAACTCTATCAAAGACCGCATGGCGGTTAAAATGATTGAAGTAGCAGAAAAAGAAGGCAAATTAAAACCGGGGGGAACCATTATTGAATGTACCAGCGGTAATACCGGTATGGGGCTGGCGCTGGCTGCCTGTGTAAAAGGGTATAAATGTATTTTCACTACAACCGATAAACAATCAAAGGAAAAAGTTGATATCCTGAAAGCCGTAGGCGCCGAAGTGATTGTTTGTCCAACCAACGTAGAACCGGATGACCCGCGCAGTTATTATTCCGTAGCCCGCCGCCTGGCCAAAGAGATCCCCAATTCATTCCATTGCAATCAATACGATAACCTGGCCAACCGGTTGGCCCATTATGAAACTACAGGCCCCGAAATATGGAAACAAACCGATGGCAGGATCACCCACCTGGTTTGCACGGCCGGTACAGGTGGTACGGTAACGGGTACGGCCATGTTCCTGAAAGAAAAGAATCCCAATATAAAAGTGTGGGCCATTGATGTGTACGGTTCCCTGCTCACCAAATTTTTTCGCACAGGCGAGGTAGATATGAATCAGGTACACCCGTATATTTCGGAGGGTTTCGGGGAAGATTTTGTACCCGAAAATTACGACATGAGCGTCATTGACCATTTTGAACAGGTTACCGATAAAGACGGGGCCATTATGGCCCGCCGCCTGGCAAAAGATGAAGGTATTTTCTGCGGTTACAGCGCCGGCAGTTGCCTGCAGGGACTTATGCAAATTGCTGCTGTTCAACCCCTGAAAAAAGACGACCTGGTGGTTTGTATTTTTCATGATCATGGCAGCCGGTACGTGGCCAAGATCTATAACGATCAGTGGATGATGGAAAGAGGCTTTATGGATGTAAAGACCTGCAAGGATATCATTAACAACCGCGGCGCCAAACAAAAAATGGTTACCATAGAACCAACGCATACCGTGGCTGAAGCGGTTGAATTAATGCGCAAATACAATATTGAGCATATACCCGTTATCAATGGCAGCGGACCGGTAGGCGCCATCAGCGAGAGTGGGTTGTTCCAGAAAATATTCAGCAACCCCGATATAAAAAATGCCACTGTAGCTACCGTAATGGAACCCGCATTCCCGATCGTTGATCTGAATACGCCCATTGAAAAGTTGCGCACGCTCATCAATAAAGACAATGGCGCGGTACTGAGCAAGGATGAGCTGGGGAATTATCATATTGTTACAAAATATGATGTAATACAGGCGTTGGGGAATTAAGGGTTACCAGTTTCCGGTTACCTGTTACCGGTTCACACCTCGCGACATTCTGGTTACAAGTTTCAGGTTACAAGGGAATAAGGGGGATCAGGTTGAAATTTTGGGGGATTT
>NZ_LVYD01000045.1 GCF_002077945.1 Niastella vici | reverse complement strand
GACAAAGAGCGCGCAGAGAAAGAACAGAAGGACAAGGATGACAAAAAAGACGCCGACAAAGATCAAAAGGGCAAAGACGACAAGAAAGATGACAAAGGCGGTGATAATAAGAAGGATGAGAAAGGCGGAGACCAGGATAAGAAAGAGAAAAAAGACTCATGATAAAAAAAGGCAAGTCAACGCGACTTGCTTTTTTTTGTTTCACGCTTATGGCCGGAATAGGCGCACTTATTGCCAAATCTGCACGCTTATTAAGTTGAATCCATAAAGTCCATGACGTAATATAATTTTACGTCAAATACCAAATCTTTATGAGTTCAATTCACATTAATCGATCAATGCAGTATAGCCGGACATTTATTACCCTATGCGTAGTAGCCACTTTCCTAGCCTGTGCCTTTTCCTGTAAAAAAGATAAAAAAACAAAAAGCGATCAATTAAAGCAAAAGTGGGATCTGGTAATTAAATATGATACCACCTATTATTCAGTATTTGGCCCCAGTGATACATCGGAATACGTTGGGAAGCCCGGAGATTATATTAATTTTGGGCATGATGATACAGCAACTTTTTCACAAAACGGAAGAATTCTTAAATACGCTTACGTATTTAACGATTCTGCGATGACAGTGCAAGGATATAATTTTAACATTGGCAATTTTAATTATAAGATCCTGACGTTAACAGATGATAAACTGGAATTATATCAGATATTCTATCTTAACTCCAGACATGATGAATGGACTAAAACCCATATCTATCTAAAACGATAATAACCCGGAATATTACTTACAAAAAAATGGATCTGCAACACAGATCCATTTTTTATATAATAAGTTGTATTAAGAATTATTCCTCTGGCGTTGCTATGCTCATAAGAGTGCGTTTAAGCGCCGGATCGGGCTGCAGCATCTGGTATAAGATCTTGGTTGATTCTTTCTCAGAATTAACCAGGTCGTGCAGTGTAACTTTATCTAATAACTGATCAAGCGTATACTGTATCATCTGCCACAATGAACGGGCCGAACAATCAACCGAATTGGTACATAACTTCATGGTTCCGGTATGTGAACCACAAAATGTACTGTTGAACATGGGGCCGCCCAATGCTTTCAGCGCTTCATTGATCACAATCTCTTTTGCGGGCTTGGCCAGTACATAGCCGCCTTTATTACCAGGCGTACTGTTTATAAACCCTTTCATCCGCAAAATACGTGTGATTTTGGCCACATAAGTTCCGGTGAGCCCTTCCGCTTCACTTAACTGCGGAATGCTCATGCCATTCGTATCCTTGCAGGCTGCAAGTCGTATTAATATACGCAAACCGTATTCTTCCTGTGCAGTTATTTTCATGTAATGATGAGTTCTTGTTTTTAGGGACTAAGGCTTATAAAAATCCCAATTGCAACTGGGCCACTTCCGACATCATGCTTTTATCCCATGCGGGTGTCCAGGTCACAGCTACATGCACGTCGTTCACACCTTCAATTTCCCGTACTTTTTGATCAACTTCAACCGGTAACGACTGGGCAGCCGGGCAACCGGGTGCGGTTAATGTCATTACGATCTGAACATTGTTGATCGGCAAAATATTTATTTCGTATATCAAACCCAGCTCCCAAATACTTACTGGTAATTCAGGATCAAAAATGGTTTGCAATACTTCAATTACCTTTTCTTTCAGCGCTTCGTTCTCCATGCGTCATCGTGTTTTTGATTTTAAAGGCCAATGCGTAATTCTTCATTTGCTTTACCATTGCCAGCAACCCATTCGCCCTGGTTTGCGCCAGGTGAGACGTCATGCCTATTTTCTGAATAAACTCCAGGCTGGCCTGTATAATTTCATCCGGTGTATGTCCCGATAGCACCCTGATGAGCATACTGATCAACCCCTTCACGATTATGGCATCACTATCGGCTTTAAAATATACTTTCCCGTCAATATAATCGGCTACCAGCCATACAGTGCTTTGGCATCCCCGCACTTTGTTCTCATCGAGCTTGTGCCTGTCTTCCAGTAAGGGCAGCTTCTTACCCAGATCAATAATGTACTCGTATTTATCATCCCACGAATCGAAGAGCGAAAACTCTTCTACTATTTCATTCTCAATCTCCTGTATGCTTCTGGTATCGCTCATTATTATAATAACATTTTTAATGCCTTCTGCAATCCGGTTATCAGCTGGTCTATTTCTTCTTTGGTATTGTACATCGCAAAAGAAGCCCTGATGGTTCCGGGTATTCCAAAGCAATGCATCAATGGTTGCGCGCAATGGTGACCGGTTCGCACCGCAATACCACGGTTATCGAGCAAAATGCCAATATCCTGTGGATGCACTTTGTCGATCACGAATGAAACAACGCTCACTTTATTGGCGGCATTACCTATGATGCGAAGTCCCGGTAATTGCAGCAACTGTTCCGTTGCATAAGCCAGTAATTCATTTTCATGATCCCTGATCTTTTCCTTACCGATCTTACTTACATATTCCAGCGCCGACTTCAACACCACGGCATCGCCGATATTGGGCGTTCCGGCTTCAAATTTATAGGGCAGATCGGCGT
Organism: Niastella vici; assembly: GCF_002077945.1. Classification (GTDB taxonomy): domain Bacteria; phylum Bacteroidota; class Bacteroidia; order Chitinophagales; family Chitinophagaceae; genus Niastella; species Niastella vici. The sequence continues at coordinate 284,209 of NZ_LVYD01000045.1, read as the reverse complement.
AGGTTGTTTTTTCCAGCGTCACTTCCTTGATCATTTCTCCCCCACCCTGAAATGGCGGCATGGCTTCCAGCAATTGTTTCTTCCCATATAATACACCTATGCCGGTTGGCCCATATACTTTATGGGAGCTAAAGGCAAAGAAATCGCAATCCATTGCCTGCACATCTATATCCAGGTGAACGGTTGATTGCGCACCATCTATCAGCACTTTCGCGCCGGCCGCATGGGCCAGTTGAATGATCTGTTCTACCGGGTTCACGGTTCCCAGTGCATTCGATACATGCACTACAGAAACCAGTTTTGTTTTTGAACTCAGCAGTTTTTTATATTCATCCAACAGTAACTCGCCGTCCTGCTGGGGAATAACTTTCAACACAGCACCTTTCTCTTCACACAAAATTTGCCAGGGAACAATGTTGGAGTGATGCTCCATTTCAGTGATAATGATCTCGTCCCCTGCCTGTATATTTTTACGTCCCCAGGTATAAGCAACCAGGTTTATACCTTCGGTAGTACCCCGGGTAAAAATGATCTCTTCCCTTGAAGCCGCATTGATAAACTGACGTGCAGCATCGCGGCTGGCTTCAAAGGCAGCAGTTGCTTCTTCGGCCAGCGTATGTATACCCCGATGCACATTCGCATTGAAATTGGTATAATAATCAACCAGTGCATCTATCACCACCTGCGGCTTCTGAGTGGTCGCGGCATTATCAAAATATACCAGTGGCTGTCCCTTCACCTGCCGGTTCAGCGCCGGGAACTGTTGCCGTATGGCATATACATCCAGTTCCTTTGTTATGGTGTTGCTCTGTATCATGCTATATCAAATTCCAAACGTTCTGAAATCAGGTTGTCAACATACTCGCGGATGGGCGCAATTTTTATTTGTTCCAGAATATCAACCGCAAACCCGTGTAACAGTAAGGATTTGGCAGTTCTTTCTGAAATACCTCTTGACCGCAGGTAGAATAAACTTTCCTCATCTAAACGGCCAATGGTACAACCGTGCGAACATTTTACATCGTCTGCAAATATTTCCAGCTGCGGTTTGGTATTCACACTGGCGCCTTCTGACAATAAAACATTTTTATTGCTCTGGTATGCATTGGTTTTCTGCGCATCCTGGCGTACAAAGATCTTTCCATTGAACACACCGGTACTTTGATCGTCGAGCATGCCTTTATACAGCTCATTGCTTTCGCAATGGGGTTTGGCATGGTCAACCACGGTATGGTTATCGATGTGGCTGTTTCCCTGTTGTAAATAAATACCGTATAAATGCGCTTCGCAATACTGCTCATCGAGCACAATGTTCAGGTTGTTGCGCACCAGGCCGGCATTCAGCGAAACAGTAACGGTATGCGTATAGCTTTTACCGATCTGCTGAATATGCGTGGTGGCTACCTGGCTGGCATGCGAGGCATCGGTTTGAATTTTATAATACTCCGTGATAGCGTCCTTCTCTACCACGATCTCAATTACGCGGTTGGTAAAACTTTCCTGCGTGCCCAGGGTGTTGAAGGTTTCGGCAAACTTCACCTGCGCATTCTCGCCTACATATACCAATGTACGGGGCTGGGCCAGAATATTGGCCTGCCGGGCATCGGTGATATTATAAATGTAAACGGGATGCTCAACGATCTGCCCTTTCTTCACATATACAAATACCCCGTCCTGCACAAAGGCAGTGTTCAGGGCAATGATGCCGTCTTTCAAATAATTACTGCTATGTCCCAGGTGTTTTGAAACAATATCCTTGTATTCATTCCTGGCGGCTTCCTGCAAAGGCTGCACGGTCAACCCTTTTGAACGCACCACACTCAGCTCGGGGGCGTAACGGCCATTGATATAGAACAACTCATTGGCCTGCTCGTAACCAGGTAAGCGAACAGGAGCCAGGTCAGCTGCAGTTAATGCATGCTGGGCCTCTGTATACTTATATTCTTTATTGAAGAAACTACCAATGCGGGTGTACTTCCATTCTTCATGACGGGTGGTTGGAATACCCATTTTATTCAACGCCTCAAATGCCTTTTGACGGATAACGCCCAGTCCATTCAGGTCGTTTACAGAAGGTAGCTGATTAAACCGCTCTTTTATATATTCTAAATTGTTCATTTTTGTATTAGGCTTTTTGCACTTAGGCTTCTACATTTTCGCTTTTAATAAAATCGTACCCTCTTTCTTCCAGCTCAAGCGCCAGTTCTTTAGTACCCGATTTTACAATTCGTCCATTATACAATACATGCACAAAATCAGGAACGATATAATCAAGCAGGCGTTGATAGTGGGTAACTAACAGCACCGCGTTATCCTTGCTGCGTAATTTATTTACCCCATTGGCCACAATGCGGATGGCGTCGATATCCAAACCTGAATCTGTTTCATCGAGGATAGCCAGTTTGGGTTGCAGCATGGCCATCTGAAATACTTCATTTCTTTTCTTTTCACCACCAGAGAACCCTTCATTCAGTGAACGGCTCAATAAAGTTTGGTCTATGTTGGTTTGGGCCATTTTTTCTTTCATGAGCTTCAGGAATGCTACGGCATCCAGCGCTTCTTCACCACGGTACTTACGTACTTCATTCACTGCTGTTTTTATAAAGTTGGTAGTGCTTAAACCTGGAATTTCAACAGGGTATTGAAACGCGAGGAATAACCCTTCGCCGGCTCTTTCTTCAGGCGATAATTCAAGCAGGTCTTTACCGGCAAATTCAACAGTGCCGTCTGTTACTTCATAATCTTCACGGCCGGCCAATACCGAAGCCAGGGTACTTTTTCCTGATCCGTTCGGTCCCATAATGGCATGCACTTCACCCGGTTTTATTTCGAGGTTAATACCTTTCAAAATTTTCTTTTCGTCAATTCCTGCATGCAGGTTTTTAATTGATAACATAATGGATGATATAATTTAATCGTGATCGTCTTTTTTTTGATCCCCAACTCATCGGGGTAAATGGTCAATTAACCAACGCTTCCTTCCAAACTAATTGCCAGCAGCTTTTGCGCTTCTACCGCAAATTCCATGGGCAACTGGTTCATTACCTCTTTGGCAAAACCGTTAATGATAAGGGCAACAGCTGTTTCGGTATCAATACCGCGCTGGTTGCAATAGAAGATCTGGTCTTCCCCAATTTTTGAGGTAGTGGCTTCGTGCTCTACCACTGCTGTATTGTTTTTTACTTCAATATACGGGAACGTATGTGCACCGCATTTGTCGCCCAACAACAGGGAATCGCACTGCGAGAAGTTACGGGCATTGGCGGCGTTCTTACCAACATGCACCAGCCCACGATAACTGTTATTACTTACCCCAGCCGAAATACCTTTCGATACAATGCGGCTGCGGGTATTTTTACCCAGGTGCATCATTTTGGTACCGGTATCGGCCTGCTGGTGGTTATTGGTAACTGCTACAGAATAGAACTCACCAACTGAATAATCGCCCTTTAATATTACGCTGGGGTATTTCCAGGTTATGGAAGAACCGGTTTCTACCTGCGTCCAGGAGATCTTTGCATGAGCGCCCTGACAAATGCCGCGTTTGGTTACGAAGTTGTAAATACCACCCACACCATCTTTATCGCCGGGGTACCAGTTTTGAACGGTTGAATATTTGATCTCGGCATTCTCCATCGCGATCAGCTCAACCACGGCTGCATGTAACTGATTTTCATCGCGAATGGGCGCTGTACAACCTTCGAGGTAGCTCACATAGCTGCCTTCGTCGGCGATCAGCAGCGTACGCTCAAACTGACCGGTACCTTCAGCATTGATACGGAAATAGGTACTCAATTCCATGGGGCAACGAACGCCTTTGGGAATATAGCAGAAAGAACCGTCGCTGAAAACCGCTGAATTCAGCGCCGAGAAATAGTTATCGGTAATAGGCACTACCGAACCAATGTATTTTTTTACCAGTTCAGGATGCTCCTGAATGGCTTCGCTTATTGAACAGAAGATGATACCCAGTTCGCCCAGCTGCTCCTTGAAAGTGGTTCCAATTGAAACGCTGTCGATAACCGCGTCAATGGCAACACCGGAAAGGCGTTTTTGCTCATCGAGCGAAATACCCAGCTTTTCGAACGTTTTACGTAATTCGGGATCTATTTCATCAAGGCTGTTGACCTTCTTTTTCTGCTTGGGCGCAGAATAATATATAATATCCTGATAATTGATCTTTTCGTATTTAATGTTGGCCCAGGTAGGCTCACTCATTTTAAGCCAGTGGTTATAAGCTTTCAGGCGCCATTCCAGCATCCACTCAGGTTCATTCTTTTTAGCTGAAATAAAGCGGATCGTGTCTTCATTTAGTCCGGGAGGGGCTTCATCCGCTTCAATTTCTGTTACAAAACCATATTTGTAATCAGTGAGAACCGTTTTCTCAATTGCACTAAGCTCATTTTGCATAGCAAATTCTTTTAAAATTGACCTGTTTTCTGTTTAGGTGTCACAAAGGTACAACAATCTATACTAAAAAGTATAAACAGTGTTAGATCATTTATGTTTATGAAGGAATAAATTATTTTTATATCGACCTGTTTTACGTTGATCCTCAAAGAGTTTCATGGCCTGGGTCAGCCCGGGCGGGTAGTTTTTGTTTAGGTGGTTCCAGCGGGTAAAAAAGATTCCCGGGGTGCGGATTTGCGGCGCAAAGGTAGGAAAAAGCGGGCTACGAGTTTCCGGATCTTGGTTCTCAGGCAAAAAATTCGGCGGCCCCGGGCTGCAGGCAGGGTGATCGAAACTCAAACCCCGGTAACTGGCAGCCGGTAACCGGTAACAGGTAACCGGTAACAGGTAACTGGTAACTGGTGACTGGTGACTGGTAACTGGTAACTGGCAACTCAGGGGTTAATGGGTATTTTAGTGTTATATGTACACTGTTTGTCCCCCCATGTATATAATAAATATATACATTTGCTCACCGTAACCTCAATTCCTGCTTATTATGGATGGATTCCTTGGAGAAATTCGCTTATTCGCACCCAATTTTGCGCCCAGAAACTGGGCCTTCTGCCGGGGTCAGTTATTACCAATTAATCAAAATCAGGCTTTATTTTCCCTTTTAGGCACTTTTTATGGTGGTGATGGCCGAACTAATTTTGCCCTGCCAAACCTCACCGGCCGGTCGGGCATGGGCGTTGGCCAGGGATCGGGGCTTTCAGTTCGCTCATTGGGCGACAGCATCGGTTCTACCAGCAATACGTTAACTATTGCTCAAATGCCGGCGCACACGCATGCCCTCAGCGGCACCCTCACCCTGCCTGCTACCAGCTCAACGGGTAACCAGCAGTCGCCTGCCGCCGGTTATTTTGCCAGTGATGGAAGCCAGAAATACGATGCCCAGCAGGATGGAGTAACCATGCAACCCGCCACCCTCAACCTTGCTGTTAGCAATGTGGGCAGTGGCACAGCTATCTCCAATATGATGCCTTACCTGGCATTGAACTATATCATTTGCATGGCGGGCGTTTTTCCGTCAAGAAATTAATACCTAAATATTCTTTATGCCATATATCGGCGAGATCAGGATGTTCGGCGGCAACTTTGCGCCCGTAGGCTGGGCTTTTTGCAATGGCCAGGCTTTGTCTATTTCAGAATACGATACATTGTTCAACCTCATTGGTACTATATACGGTGGCGATGGCGTAACCTTTTTCAATGTACCCGATCTGCAAAGCCGTATTCCGGTTGGAACAGGAACCGGCTTTGTGTTGGGCGATAAAGCCGGGGTAGAAGAAATTACCCTTACCACGCAAAATTTGCCGGCACATAACCATGCGATTTCAGGTACCGCCGGGATCCTTACTTCAAGTGAAGATGGGCACAAAACCACACCCGGGAGTAATTACCCGGCCGTAAACGGACAGAACATGTATTCCACTACCACCGATGGCAGTTTAATGCCGGCTGTTACCCCTGCACTTACTGTTGGCGTAGCAGGTGCGTCCCAGCCATTCAGCAATGTTCAACCCTACCTGGCCATTAATTATATTATTGCCACCGAAGGCATTTTCCCAACCACCTAACAAAGCATTTTTATGGATCCTGTATTACTTGCAGAACTGAGATTATTTGCCAGCAACTTTGCGCCCGTAGGCTGGGCATTATGCAACGGGCAACTGCTTTCCATAAGCCAGAACACCGCTTTGTTTTCCCTGTTGGGCACTACCTATGGCGGGGATGGAAGAACTAATTTTGCCCTGCCCGATCTGCAGGGCCGTGTAGGGGTGGGAATGGGACAGGGCGCTGGTTTATCGCAGTACGTTCAGGGCGACCAGGGCGGTTCAGAAACTGTTACCCTCCTTACCAGTAATCTGCCGGCACATATCCACACTATATCGGGCACCATTACCCCAAAGGTTACGGCCACTGCAGGGAACACCGATACGCCTTACAATACGTATCCGGCCACACTAACAGGTACTAATATGTACAACAGCGCTAAAGACGCAGGCAGTACCATCCCGATGCAAAATAATCTCACTTTAGCCGCTACGGGAAACAGTAATCCTGTAAACCTGATGCAACCCGTGCTGGGGCTTACCTGGATCATTGCCACACAGGGCGTTTTTCCGGCCCGGCAATAAATAATTAAATAATTCACCTTACCCGAAGAAAATGGCCGCAATTGGTTTACTGCTTCCTGGCTCAACACTTTACCCTTCCATAGGGATCGATTTCCTGCAAGGGATAAAGGCCTGTTTTGCCAGCCACCAAAGCAGTACTGTTACATTCCATAATGCGGCTATAGGGTTTGGGTTGAATGCAGAAGAACTGTATAAAGAAGCAGAAAAGCTCTTGCTGGTGCATGACGTGGAGGTAGTAGTAGCTTACGTTGAAAATTACCATGCTGAAAAATTAAGCAAGCTGTTTTCTGCAGCCGGTAAATTGCTGATCATTGTGAATGCAGGCGCCCAGTACCCTGCCGTACCGGCCGGTAATGACCATACGTTGTTCAACGGGTTGAATGACAGCCTGTGCTCCTGGTTAACCGGGCAGTTAAGCGCATCAACAGCCGGTAATAAAGCCATATCCGCTACTTCTTATTATGATGGCGGTTACCAGCATTGCCATGCCATGACCAGTGCATTCACCGCTGCAGGCGGCGAAATACAATACAACTTTATCAGCCATTTTAAAAAACAGGAATTTACCATACAACCGCTGGTTGCTTTTTTACAAAGCAACCCCGAAGTAAACACGCTGCTGTGTTTATTTAGCGGCGATATGGCACGCTGCTTTTATGAACAGGTGGCGCCTTTACAGCAACAATATAAATTGCAATTGTATGGTTCGCCCATGCTGTTCGATAGCTCGCCGGGCGATTTTGCGGTAACACACCCCCACGTACAACAGATACTGGGTTATACCAGCTGGGTGCCAGTACTGGATACCCCCGCCAACAATGAATTCGTAGCGCATTTCAAAAAAGAACATCACAAGAACGCTAACCTGTTCACCTTACAGGGATGGGAAACCGCCTTGCTGATAATACATTATTTACAACACCGGCAATTGGTTGCCACGGTGCCCGGGGCTATTGAAAAGCTGAAAGAACAGCCGGTGCAAAGTCCGCGCGGACAGCTGCGCATAAACAACCGCCAGCTGGTTACCGGTCCGGCTTACCTGGTAAGCGCCACTGGTGACCTGCAAATACAGGTGAAAGAAGTGATGGAAGATACCACTGTAGCGTTGGAGGAAATGATGCGCCAGGTACCAGACAGCGCTTTTCACACCTGGTTCAATACATATCTGTGCATTTGATCTATTCATATATCTTATTCGGAATACCTGCTATTGCTATCGAATAACTCTTGAAGAACCGCTCGATTGATCCCAACGTAGAACTTCCTGCTGAAATGCGGGAAGAAAGGATAAGTACATAACAAACATTCATACATGCAACAATTTTTCAGGATTGCCGGTTCCTGCCTGGCTGTCTTATTGGTTATAACTGTGCGTGGTTATGCACAAAATAACCTGTCGGCCGGCGATATTGTGATCGCCAGTTACCAAAGCGATAAGGACCTTAGCAATAGCGACCTGGGCGGTACTACTGCTTATACCGACCGGTTTTCGATTGTGGTCACCAAAAGCGGGGGATTAGCCGCAGGCACCATTGTTTATTTTACCGATAATGGCTGGAATGCCAGCACCGGTAATTTTATTACCGGTTTATCGGAAGGTTTTATAAAATGGACAGTACCCACCGGTGGTATTGCTTTTGGGAAGGAAGTGTTTTTCATCAGCAGCTACAACGACCCGGCCACCAGTTGGAATGCCTGGCTAAATGAAAATGGCACCAGTACTGCCGGCACCGTTACAACCGAAAGCGGTACCAACTACATGGAGCTTAGCTCGGGCGGCGACCAGTTGCTGGCATACCAAACCGGCCCCACTGCCGGGCCGGCCAGTACCTATAATAATACTACCCGCAGGTTTTTAACGGCCGTACATGCCAATGTTGAAACCAACGTCACTACTTATGCGGCATGGGATGGCACCACGCCTGCCGGTGGCCATCAAAGCAGTTTGCCCACGGGTTTAACCAATGGTACCAATGCCTTTTTATTATCGCAAACAACTTTGCCCGTAGCTACCGTAGGCAGCGGCGAATACGATAATGGAAAATACAATGGTACCGGCGCCACAACCTGTAGTGTAACCAGCCTGGTGACAGCAGTAAATACGCCGGCCAATTATGTGCTTAGCAATACGGCCTTTGCTATTGGGGCAACCTCTAACCACACCGTATTCACGTTGAATAATCCGGTTACAATTGGTACAAATCCTGTTGTGCAATCTGTTTGTAATGGGTTAACAGCTGCTTATTCGGTAGCCGCTACGGGCTCAGGCGCTTTAAGCTATCAATGGCAACAAAGCGCTGATGCAGCTTTTACATCGCCCGTCACCCTTGCCAACAATAGTATTTACAATGGAGTAACCACTTCGGCGCTAAGCATTCTTGATAATACAGGCTTAAGCGGAAAATATTACCGGGCAGTTGTAACAAATACCTGCGGCCCGGTAAACAGCAATGGCGCTACACTTACCCTGAATGCCAGCTTGCCCACTTCAGCCGCATCACTTACGCAGGCCGTAAACACCAACAACAATTTATATTACAGTTCACCCTGCGCACTCATAACGAAAGTTACGCCCTCAGGCGCCAATGCGGTTAGTGGTAATATTACCAGCAAAGTTTGGATAGAAAGTTCAGTACCGGTAGCTGTAGGCCAGCCTTTTGTTGCCCGCCACTATGAAATTACCCCGGCCACCAATGCTGCTACAGCAACTGGCACGGTTACTTTGTATTTTACCCAGGCCGAATTCAATGCCTTCAACGCCGCACCGGGCAGCAGCCTCGACTTACCCACCGGCCCGGCCGATAATCTTGGCAAAACCAATTTACGGGTAGGTAAATTTTCGGGCACCAGCAATAATGGCACCGGTTTACCAGCCTCTTATACCCAGGGTGCTATTGTCATTGATCCCAATGATGCCGATATTGTATGGAACAGCACTTACAGCCGTTGGGAGGTATCCGTTTCCGTTACCGGCTTTAGCGGGTTTATTATCCAAACTTCTACGGCCCCGCTTCCGCTCAACCTCATCAGTTTTTCAGGCCATTTAACTAACAGTGATGTAGTGTTGAAATGGCAAACTGAAAGCGAGATCAACCACGATCACTTTGAAGTGGAAAGAAGTACCAACGGGCAGAACTTTGTAACCGTTGGCCGCGTAGCAGGCGTCAATACCAGCGGGTTGCAGAATTACAGCTTTACAGATGCCAATGCGGCCCAATTGAGCGGCTCCAGATTATACTACCGCCTGAAAATGGTAAGCACCAAAAACGAGGAAGAATACAGCAAGATCGTAACCATAACATTGAGCGATGCAGGTTCACCGGTCATCAATGTAACACCCAATCCGTTTACCGGTTATGTAAAAGTAACGGTGCAAATGCCCGAGGCAGCCCAGCTTACAATCAGGTTAAGTGATGTAACCGGTAAAACGCTGAAGACCCAGCACCTGCCTGTAGCAAAAGGAGAAACCATCATTCCCGTAACCGGCATTGATCAGCTGGTTAATGGCATTTACCTGTTGTCGGTTCAATACAACGGACGGATGTATACCTATAAATTAGTAAAATAACACTTCAAACAACAACCATGCGACGTCGCGATTTTATATATAATTCAGGTTTATTGCTGCCCGCACTGCTGGCATCGCCTTCTCTGCTCATGGCATCGGCCAAAACCATTAATTCTTCTTTACTGATCATCCACGACGAGGATACTATACCGGCGGCCGTAGCCGAAATGGTCAACGGATTCGGAACAACCACCCAACTGGAGGGAAAAAAGATCACCCGGCTCCGTTATACAAATAATGGATTTCAGGTTACTACCAGCGATAACCTCACATTTGTAACCCAAAAATTACTGGTGCATACCAAACACCGCATCAATACACAGCAAAATACCGTTGAAGTACAGGTGGGAAATAAAACCTTTCCACTGGCTTACCTTACGCAAACGGCCAATAAAGTAACGCCCGAATGCTGGTTTGTGAATAAGAAGCAATTACATACCGAAAAGCTGGCGCCTTTTATTAACCGCAACCGGCATGCAGTTTTGTGCCTGTCGGGTTGCTGAGGAATTTATTACGTAAGCAAAAGCGTCCTGTGCCGGTTCAACCGGTACGGGACGTTTTTTTATAATAGCCCCTTCAATACCCGCCATACGTTTTCCGCCACAATTTTATGCCCCTCAGGATTGGGATGAATGCCATCGCCCTGGTTCAGGGCAGAGATACCGCCTACATTTTCGAGCAGGAAGGGTATTAGTTCCAGGTTATTATTGGCCGCCAGTTGTTGAAATGCCACCCTAAAGGCCGTGGCGTAATTGCGGCCCATATTCGGCGGCACCTGCATACCTGCCAGGATGATCCTGACTTCGGGATATTTTTCTTTTACCCTGGTAACAATAGCCTGCAGGTTGCGCGAGGTTTCTGCAATGGGAATACCCCGCAATCCATCATTTCCGCCCAGCTCCAGTACAAAAATGTTTACCGGTTGGCGAAGGATCCAGTCAATACGGTTTTTACCGCCCGCAGTGGTTTCGCCGCTTAACCCCGCATTTATCACTTTATATGGTAGTTGTAATGAATCCAGTTTTTCCTGGATCAGGGCAGGAAATGCTTCTGAGGGGTCTACACCATACCCTGCGGTGAGACTATTGCCAAAAAATACGATCGTCTTTGCTTTTGCCTTATTGGTGGTGGCCGGTAACTGCTCCCGCTTTTGTTTTGCGGCATCATTTGTCTTTTCCTCATTGCTGCCACAACGGGTGAGCAATGCCATTATCAGCACACTTCCCACTATAAATTTTCCGCCTATATAAAAAATACTGCTAAACTGTTTCATTGATACCTCCTTCTCCCCAAAATAACATTAAATTAAGCAACTTTATCACCATACAACTGTAATTAAAAGTTTAAAGAGTGTACCTATTTTTTATCAGGAACCTATAACGATGGAAACAATCCTTAACGTAAAGAACGTAAGTAAAACATACCAGGGCGCCGGACAAACCCTCACCGTGCTCAATGAAGTGAATTTTACGGTAGAAGCCGGTTCAACCATCTCTATTGTTGGCCCAAGTGGCAGTGGTAAAACCACACTGCTGGGGTTGTGCGCCGGGCTCGACCGCGCCAGCCAGGGTTCGGTGGAACTGAATAATATCCGGCTCGACAAGCTGAGCGAAGATGAGCGCGCCCAGGTACGTAATCGCTACGTAGGTTTTATTTTCCAGAATTTTCAATTGTTGCCAACGCTAACGGCGCTCGAAAATGTGATGGTGCCCCTGGAATTGCGCGGCGAAAAAAATGTTCGCGCCCGTGCAGTCAACCTGCTCGATAAAGTAGGACTGAACGACCGGCTGCACCACTACCCTTCCCAGCTTTCGGGTGGTGAGCAGCAACGGGTGTCGCTTGCCCGTGCGTTTTCGAACAATCCCCGTATTTTATTTGCCGATGAGCCAACCGGTAACCTCGATGTGGAAACCAGCGATAAAGTGATCAAATTGCTTTTCGACCTGAACCAGGAAGCTGGTACAACATTAATTATTGTAACGCATAACCTGGAGCTGGCTTCACAAACAAAACGTATTATAAAGATCAGGGGTGGAAATCTGGTTTCAGACGAGCTGAATTAAAAAACTGTTGCTTTTGAGATATCAGGATTCTGGCAATTTTGAGATTTCGGGATTTTGAGATTTGAATTCATGCCCGAATAAAAGAAATCGCCAAATCACAAAATCTCAAAATCAGAAATAAACTGGCAGGATGGATTTAGAAAGATTCAAATATAAAAGACGCCTGCGCCTGGGCTGGCTACTGAAAATGGCCTGGCGCGATAGCCGCCGTAACCGGTCGCGGTTGTTCCTGTTCGTATCATCAATAGTAATGGGCATTGCAGCCCTGGTCGCTATTTTTTCATTGGGCGATAATGTGCGTTCCGATATCGATTCACAGGCTAAAACACTCGTTGGGGCCGACCTGGTGATCGAAAGCAATAAAAGAGTAAGCTCCCGCATAAAGCCCCTGCTCGATTCGCTGGGCGATGAACGTTCTATTGAACGCACATTCGCCTCCATGATCTATTTTACCAAAAACGATGGCACCCGCCTGGTGCAGGTGCGGGCGCTCGAAGGCGATTATCCCTATTATGGCGCCATTGAGACCACCCCTGTACGGGCGGCCAGAACCTTTCGCAAGAACAGAGAGGCGCTTGTTGATAAAACCCTGATGCTGCAATACAATGCGCAGGTAGGCGATTCCATTCAAATTGGCGATGTAACGTTTGCCATTGCCGGCGTTATTACCAAAGCACCGGGCCGAACCGGTATTTCAACCACTGTTGCCCCGCCGGTATACATTCCGCTCAAATACCTCGATTCAACCGGGTTAATACAGAAAGGCAGCCGCATAGCTACCTCCTATTATTATAAATACCAACAGCCGGCTGTTATTGAAAGCGTGATTTCGGATATAGAACCGCGTTTAGATAAAGAAGGGCTCGATTATGATACAGTTGAAGAAAGAAAAAGAAATACCGGCCGGGCGTTCGAAGATTTTAACCAGTTCCTTACGCTCATCAGCTTTATTGCCCTGCTGCTGGGTTGTATAGGAGTAGCCAGCGCCGTTCATATTTACATCAGGGAAAAAATTTCTTCTATTGCCATTTTGCGTTGCCTGGGAGTGAACTCGATACAGGCATTTCTCATATACCTGATCCAGATCGTGGGCATTGGTTTAATAGGTTCAATACTGGGCGCTGCACTGGGCATTGCCATTCAACAGCAATTGCCGGCTGTTTTCAAAGATTTTTTACCAGTACAGGTAACCACCATCATTTCGTGGAAAGCCATTACCCAGGGCATCATCTCGGGCATTGTAATTTCCTTATTGTTTGCCCTGCTGCCCCTGGTAAGTGTGCGCAATATTTCTCCGCTGTATACGCTGCGCCTTTCGGTAGAACAGGTGCGGTTTCGCGACCCGCTCAAATTTCTGGTGTATGCCGCCATTTTATTTTTTGTGGCCGGTTTTACCTGGTGGCAGATCCATAGCTGGCGGCAGGCCATCATCTTTACGTTGAGCATACTGGTAGCCTTTCTATTATTATCATTAGTGGCTTTCAGTCTGCGCTGGCTGGTGCGCCGGTTCTTCCCCGCTACCTGGAATTACCTGTGGCGGCAGGGCTTTGCCAATTTGTACCGGCCCAACAACCAAACACTTATTCTGATAGTGACCATCGGGTTGGGCGCCGCCTTTATAGGTACGCTGTATTTTATCCAGAATATACTCATCAGCCGGGTAACGTTATCGGGTAGTGGCAATCAGCCCAACATGGTTTTGTTCGATATCCAGAACAACCAGAAGGACAGTGTGGCCGAACTGGCCAAAACATACAAACTGCCCGTAATGCAACAGGTGCCTATTGTCACCATGCGGGTGGAAGAGATCAATAAACAAACTGCCGCCCAGGTAAAAGCCGATTCGGGTTCGGCTTTCAGAACAGAAGCCTACGAATGGGAATTTCGCGTAACCTACCGCGATACGCTTACCAGTTCCGAAAAACTCACTGCCGGTAAACTGTACGGCCCGGTTACCTCGCCCGAAGATGTGATCTATATTTCCATGGAAGACAGGTATGCCAAACGCATACATGTGAACCTGGGCGACCATATTATTTTTAATGTGCAGGGCACCCTCATTCCAACCGTGGTGGGTAGCATGCGGCAGGTTGACTGGCAGCGGGTGCAAACCAATTTCAGGGTGGTTTTTCCAACGGGTGTGCTCGAAGATGCGCCTCAGTTCCATGTGCTGGTAACCCGGGTACCTTCACCTGAGGTATCGGCGCGTTTTCAACAGGCCGTGGTGCGCAAATACCCCAATGTGTCAATCATCGATCTCAACCTGATCCTGAGCGTGCTCGATGAAGTGCTCGACAAGATCGGTTTCGTGATCCGCTTTATGGCGGGGTTCAGCATTATTACCGGTATAATTGTATTGATAGCGTCTGTGCTCATCAGCAAATTCCAGCGCATGCAGGAAAGCATTCTGTTGCGTACGCTGGGGGCCAGCCGTAAACAGATCTTATTCATTACAGCCCTGGAATATTTCTTCCTTGGCGCACTGGCGGCCGCCACTGGCCTTTTGCTGTCGATAGCAGCCAGTTGGGCGCTGGCGAAATACGCCTTCAATGCTTCCTTTACGCCACAATGGGTACCGGTTATCACCTTGTTTGTTGCCATTTCGCTGTTAACGGTGATAATCGGTTTGCTCAACAGCCGCAGTGTACTGAACAAACCGCCATTGGAAGTATTGCGAAAAGAAGTGTAAGGCAGGCTGCATTACCTCAGTTTATAGACCACACGTACAGTTAATGGCAAAGCAGGCATTACAGTTCTTGCGGGCGTTTTCAGATTGTTATTCCGGTTTATCACTAAGGCAAAAGGGTCTTCAACAAGGCTATTGCCCTCGTGATAAGCCCCGGTTACTTTATAGTGAATTCCAATTCCTGCAACAATTTCCAGGAACAACCGGTGATCTTTAGTTAAGAATTCCCGTCCGCCAGCCATGAGGTGCACACCATACACCTGCTTCCGGTACCGGAAAGTTGTGAGCTCCTGATATGCAGGCGCACCATTCACAACACCCCTGTCTATCCAGTCATATACCCGGTACATTACTTCTTTATAGTGAAGCTGCAGATCAAAAAAATAATCCTTGTATTTACCTGCATACTTTCTGATGCCGGGACGCAGTAATATGCCTGTAGTCTTTTCAGTGTAGCCCATATACTTCGAATAAAATATAAAACCGGCATCAAGCGTGGCCGACCAGGTTTTGTTGAACCGGTACTCGCCACCAACTGTAAAATTTCCGTCAAGGAGATCGGCTAAACCTATAGGTTGCAACCGGAGATACACTTTGCCGGTATCCATTCGTGTCACTTTCGATGGATACAATTGGGCATAGGCCGCCCCTGCTGCCAACAACAGGGGCAGGCACAATAAACAAATACGGATCATTATTTAATTTTTGTAATGAGGGTTGGTTTCATGCAACTGGTAATATCGTATAAGGTCAATCCATCCTGCACCTGGCATATCAGCGTATTGTTGTAGGGGATCACATCGAGGTACCAGCCATCGGTGAATGTTTTTCTCAGTTGGGGAGTATAGGCGTTCTCAATATTAAATACCAAAAGGCCATAACGATCACATACGTACAGGGCGGTATCAGAATAGCCTAATCCGTATGGCTCGCTGACCGGGAAAGTTCCTTTTTGTACAGGGTTGGTAATATCCCTGATGTCGTATGCGGCCAGCACACTAAACCTGCCCCCACAGGGGCCACTGGTGCGCAGCGTGGCAAAAGCTACGGTGTCTTTGGCAACCACCGGATCGCAACGGCGTATAACATCGGGTGAAATGGCCGTGCTTAATTTCTCCGGGTTTTCGGGGTTGTCGATAGAAAATATATGCACCACGCTGGTTGAACCAATAAACAGTTTGTCTTTGAACGGATAAATGGTCTCTATTTCAAAACCAACCGGCACCGTGTTCTTCAATACAGGATTGGCGATATCTGCAATATTGAACACTTTCAGGCTACTCTTATCAACGGTGTACAAATAGTTGCCCTGTATGGCAAACCGGGCAGTTGATCCCCCGCTGCCGGTAGTGGCCGAAGCAACAGAAGCTTTTTCGCATCTCAGCGCTGTTACCAGCACTACTGGCAACAGCATATAAAGTAATAATTTGTTCATACTGGTAGTTTTTAACGATGGCATTTAGGTGATTTAACGGTTTGTAATTCCCAATCCACTACTATGCCTTTGGCGGGGTCGGGGCAAACAAAATAGCCCGACTGCGGGGGATATTCCTGGTTGATGTAGGGAAAGGCGTTTTCTATTCTTTTTACTACCACCGGATTATTCAGGTCCCTGATATCAATAACCACCAGGTCGTTCACATTATTGGCGTAGATGTAATTGCCTTTCACCGCAAACTCGGTATTATAAGGAATGTTTAGAAATGCGATCTTTTTAGGATCGGCGTGGTTGGTATTGTCGATGATATGAATGCCTTTATTGAGATCGTTCTGAAAAATGGTATTTCCAAAGGCGTAGATCTTTCCCGACTTTTCGGTTGTGCGTGCATTTGCCAAAAAGATGTTACTCTTATCAGCAGGCGACATGTATACAGGAACATAAGTGTCCGTGTCAGCATATCTTCTGTCGGGGAAACAACCATACAGGCAAAAGCATAGCCCTATGCCCGTGGCAATTAGTTTTGGTTTCATGAGTTTAATTTGAAGGCAAGTAGACACTCCCCTTTTAATAGCCGTTGCAGGTTTGATGGCCGTTTAAGGTTTTATTAACTTTTGGTTGAAATAACAGGGGAGCTTTCAGATAATAGGTTTGTGAAGTAAGAGGTATGAAGTAAGAAGATTCCGATTTTTCCGATTTCCAGCTGCTTACATGCGGGAGTCCCGAAATTCGGGTACTTCCTATTTCTTACTTCCTACTTCCTTTTTCCGTACCTTAGCGCCCATCTTTTAGCATTCGCCTCTTCCACAAAAAAGAAAAAAACCGATTGGCATAGGAATTTGCCCGAACCGACAGAAGCGTTCAATAACGCCAGGCTTCGCAGGCATTTTATTTCCCAATCAATTACTATTCCCGGTACAGCGGGCAGCCGCCGGCACTCAGGCTGTTTGCACCGGCGATCTATATCCTTTCCAGAAAATCCGCGAGACCTTTCCTGATCCTATTTAACCCCTAACCCTGATTGTATGCGCCAGACACGAAAGACGTCTGCCTTTTTGTTATTGTTGTTTGTATCGTTACTCTATGATTCACCGGCATTCACCCAGGTAATAGCCGGCATCAGGGCCAATGGCCAGGTGGTCAATCATGGAGATACAGTACGGGTATGTGAAGGGAACTCCATCATGTACCAGAGTTCAGGGCAGGGCGCTATGAATATCTTCTGGCGTTTTACAGGTGGCAGCCAAACCGGCGCAACAGGTATTGGCCCCATTTACGTAATGTACCCCACTGCCGGCTATTATACTGCCAGTCAACTAATAACCGGTGGCAATATGTCTGACTCTACATTTATTGTAGTGCATGTCTCGAACAGCAAACCAACCTCCAGCTTCAGCTTTACCCCCGATAATGTTTGTGGTAATATCAATATTCAGTTCACTGATCATTCTATTGGTACCGGCCTTTCCTATATTTGGGATTTTGGCGATGGCAGCACCAGCACGGCTCCAAACCCTGCCCATCAATTCCTGAATGCAGTGGGTATGCCGGGCACTACCACCTACCCGGTAAAACTGGTTGTCACCAACTTATTTGGTTGCCAGGACTCCTCCACCCAAACCGTTGTTGTCAAAAAGGTACCTGATGCATCGGTTGGCAATGCCGATGCCGCAATAAGCTTTGGCACCTTCAACGGAGTGCCCACTTTCAAACGCTGCTCAAATATTGCCTCCTACACGTTCAGTTTCATAAATCAGTCAACAACAACGGGCATTAACGCCAGCTATACTATTTCCTGGGGCGATGGTACGCCCGATACCACCTTCAATACCTGGCCGGCAGCCACTATTATAAAGCATATTTTTCCGTTGGGCAGCAATTCCATGACGGTAAGCGTCACTGGCGCCGATGGTTGTATCGGCATCAAAAAATACATTGTGTTCCTCGGATCTACCCCCGCCGGCGGATTATCGAGCCTGGGAAATACCGACGTTTGCTCATCCGATTCCCTCCGGTTCGCCATCAATAATATTTCGGCCAACCCGCCAGGTACGCAATACACTTTTCTTATCAATGATGGCTCCGTTCCACAGGTATTTGTTCATCCGCCACCCTCCATTGCAGCGCATTACTTTGCGCGGGGCTCCTGCTCCTTTAGCAGCAGTAGTGGTAACAATACCTTCGACAATGCATTTGGCGCCTATCTTACCATTGAAAACCCCTGCGGTACAACCAGTCCATCGGTAGTGCCTATTTATGTGTCGGGTAAACCGCGGGCCAACATCTACGTAACCCCTTCCGAAACAGTATGTACCAATAGCCCGGTGTCAATTATCAGCAACTCTACCTATGGTTCGGTAATAACCCCCACCGGTGGTACCGGCTCTACCTGTACCAATACCGGCAAACAGGTGTGGACCATTTCACCGGCTACCGGCTATACGATCAATTCAGGCACCACGGGTTCATTAAATGGCAATGCTACCAATGGTTTTTTATGGAGCGGTGGCAGCCCCATCGTGGATCTTACTTTCACCGCAACCGGCACTTACACGGTAAGGCTGTATATATTTAATGAAAAGTGTGGGTTAGATAGTACCATAAAAGTGATCTGTGTACGCAATGCACCCGATGCCCGTTTCACTATGAGCAGCAAAACCAGCTGCGGGCCAGGCAGCGCTGTGTTTACCAACACATCACCCGTAAACGGATGCCAGGGCGATAAATACACCTGGAAGGTTACTTACAGCGACCCCTTAAACTGCAGCGCCAACCAATCAAATGCCTGGCAGTTCTTAAACGGTTCAACCGCTAATACGCCTTCGCCCGAAATGCAATTCAATGTACCGGGACAATACATTATACGCCTTACCGTTTCGGCCATAGACGCCGGCCTGGCCTGCGCTGAATCATTTAAAGAAGATACATTCTATGTAAAAGGCTCACCAAAAGGAACCATTACCCCCATCAATGCAGTTTGTATCAGCAATGGCCTTACCCCTTCAGCCACTGCCAGCACCTGTTACTCACCCGGCCCGCTCGGCTATCAATGGACCTTCACCAACGGTACGCCGGCTACATCCAGTCAACTGAATCCCGGCACCATACAATATACCAGCACCGGCACCCATGCGGTTCAATTGAAAGTAACCGACAGCAGTTGTAATACCAGTGTTACCATAAATACAACGGTGACCATTACCGCAAAACCAGTTGCCAATGCCGGCAACGATACAACCATCTGCAGCCGGGAAAGCATCACCATTGGTTCGCCTGCAGTAAATGGCGTAAGCTATCAATGGTCACCGGTAACCGGCCTTAGCAATGCAACAAGCGCCAATCCCGCATTAACCCTCGATTATACCGGCACAGCTTCCGATACAACTTATGGCTATAAATTAATTGCCTCCATTGGCGCCAACTGCGCAACAGAAGATTCTATTTATATCACGGTAAAACGCCGGCCCGTTGTTACCATCACCACTGCCGCTACCACTATTTGTATTAACAACAGCACGCAACTGGAAGGGGGTGGCGCCACCACCTACACCTGGTGGCCAGCCACTACGTTGAATTATAAAACGCCCGATACGGTAATGGCTACCCCGGCCACTACCACCACGTATTACCTGGCAGGTTCCCTGGCCAACGGATGTGCCGATACAACCAGCCTGCAGGTGACCGTTAACCCCGATGCCAAAGCGCAGTTCACGGCCACCGGCACCACCAAATGCGCGCCGGTGAACCTCGATTCTGTGATCAAAACCATTCCCTTCCCGCAAGGCAACGGACAATATAACTGGTACGCCAATGGTGCATTGATCGGTTCCAACACCAACGGTGCATTTCCCAGCTACCCTATGGCCGGCCAGGCGCAAACCGTGGTGATAAAACTGGTTGCCGCCAGCGCCCATGGCTGTAAAGCCGACAGCATGGATATGACGTTTAATACCGTGCCCGGGGTAACAGCCGGCTTTACTAAAGACCAGGCAAAAGGATGCGGGCCTTTGACCGTAACATTCACCAACACCTCGAGCCAGTTGAATGGCATCCGGTTCTTCTGGAATTTCGGCAATGGCACTTCCAGTACACAGGCTTCGCCGGCTGCCATTACCTATAATTCCAATCCTGCCTTCCGCGATACCACTTTTTACATTACCCTGAAAGCGTATAACGGTTGCGATACCTCGTACTATCGCGACAGTGTGTTGGTATATGCCGACGCCAAAGCCCGTTTCACCGTAGATACCACAAAAGGTTGCTCGCCTTTTGATGTTACTATAACCAATAGATCGGCAGGTAACAATTTTGCCTATTACTGGAATTTCGGTGATGGGGTTACCGATACCACTACCAGCAACAATACCTTTGTACATATTTACCATACCGGCGTCATCAGCACATTTGATCTTAGGTTGATCGCCGAAAATCATTGCCGCCGCGATACCCAAACCATTACCCTGCTAGTGCTACCCAACTCAATTGACGCCCGGGTAACAGTGAATGGAAACCAGCTGGAAGGCTGCGCCCCGCATACGGCCATCTTTAATAACAGCAGCACCGGCGCCTCTACCCTTACCTGGGATTTCGGCGACCAATCGCCACTGGTAAAAACGCCGAATGCGCAAAATACCGTCAACCATACCTACACTGCTGCAGGCGTGTATACGGTAAGCATACAACTCGAAAACGATTGTACCGATACAACCATTTATCGCAAAGTCACTGTTTACAGTAAGCCGGTAGCCGCATTCAATCTCAGCAACACGATCGTTTGTACCGGCAGTAATGTATTAACTACCAGCACGGCACAAAATGCAACCGCATTTGAATGGTTTTGGGGCGATGGACAAACTTCTTCTGCTGCCAATGCTTCACATGCTTATCAGTCGGCAGGCACTTACGCCATTAAGCAGGTGGCGCAAAAATTAAACAATAGCGGACTGGTATGTACCGATACCACATCAAAAAACATTGTGGTAACAGATAAAATTGTACCGCAAATAACTGTACGCCCCGGCAAAGCATGCATTCCCTATACCTTGCAAACTACCGCCACCAATGCCACCAATGCCCTTAAAATAGAATGGACATTCTATGACAGCGCCCAGGCGCCCTATACCTTTAAAGCAACCGGCAACAGCGCAGCGCATATCTATAACAAACCCGGCACCTATTGGGTGAAACTGGTTGTTCATACCACCTCAGATTGTGCAGACAGCACCACCTATTCGTTTGACGTATACAATACGCCTGTGGTGCAATACACCCCCGCCAACACCAATACCTGTAATCACGATACAACCGTTTCTTACAAAGCCAGTATTAAATATTCCGGCACAGACGAAGTGCACCTGAAATGGTTTATCAACAATACGCTCGAGGGAATGGACAGTCCGTTCAATTACCACTTCCGCGCACCGGCAACAGCAACAACGACTACCCAGTATAGTATTCAAATACTGGCCGAAAATAAATCAGGTTGTGGCGATACTACGGCAGCAGGCACCCTGGCCATTCAACCATTGCCACGCCCCGATATTGCCCTGTCGCCATCAAACGTATTACTGCAACCCGATTACACCTTTACGTTCTGGGATGCCACACCCACCAATGCCAATAAAATTTATCAATGGGACCTGGGCGACCGCACCCGGCAGCAACGCTCGGGCCAAAAGATCACCTATACCTATGGCGATACCGGCGTTTATAACGTACAGTTATATGTACAGGATTATGGAACTGGTTGCAGCGGTTACGATACCGTACAGGTACGCATTCTTTACATGCCGGGCTATTTGTATGTGCCCAACGCCATATGCCCCGGCTGCAGTAATAATTCTTTACGGCAGTTTTTACCTATGGGCAAAGGCTTGTCGCAATACCGGTTGCGCATCTTCAATTCATGGGGGCAAAAAGTATTTGAAACAACCCGGCTCGATGGCAATGGCTCGCCCAATGAACCCTGGGATGCAAGCTATAATGGAAAGCCATTGCAGCAGGATACCTATGGCTGGCAAATAGAAGCGCGGTATATAAATGGAACAGAGTGGAAAGGCATGCAATATCCCGGAAGTGATAAATATGTGAAAGCAGGGTTTGTGACGGTAATCAAATAATCGAGTTTGTTAGTTCGAGAGTTAATAAGTTGAAACGTGAATGGAGAACTCAGTAGCTAACGAACTCAATAACCAACAAACTTAAAAACGAATAAACTCAATAACTGAAAGACCAAAACTAAAAATGAATAAATATTTACTCACCATAATCATAATCCTGCAATTAGCCCTGAACCTACAGGCGCAGGACCCGGTGTTTTCGCAACCATTCCTGTCGCCCGTATATTTGAACCCGGCAGCAACTGGCGCCGGTGATTACGATCTGCGGTTCAGCGCCATCTATCGCCGGCAATGGTGGAGCATTCCTTCCCAAATTTCCTATAGCGCCGTATCGGTCGATAAATTCGTTCCTTCCCTGCATGGCGGTTTTGGTTTGCTGGGCACCCATTCATCAGAAGGTTATCTGAAAAAAACCGGTATTTACGGTTCCTATGCTTATACTATTTGTTCGGGCACTTTATCAGCTGCCGAAAACGGCGATGTTCCCCGCTGGTTTGCCAGCGGCGGCTTGCAATTTGGCTTTATGCAAAGAAGAATTGATTACAGCAAACTGGTGTTTGCCGATCAGCTCGATGTTGATGGCGTTATTCCCGGCAGCGTATCGTCGGCCGATAAAGCGGTGAACAGCAGCAAATGGTTTGCTGATTTTTCGGCCGGACTTTTCTTCAACTATAACTTTAATGATAATAACCGGTTATTGCTTGGCGGTAGCGCCCATCATATTAACCGCCCCGATGAATCGCTCACCAGCACAGCCGACACCTTTCGCAGCCAGCTCCCCATTCGCTGGACGGGTAACGCTATGTATACTTATACCAATCCCGAACAAAGCT
This sequence comes from Niastella vici, assembly GCF_002077945.1. Taxonomy (GTDB): domain Bacteria; phylum Bacteroidota; class Bacteroidia; order Chitinophagales; family Chitinophagaceae; genus Niastella; species Niastella vici. The sequence goes on along the minus strand of NZ_LVYD01000045.1, from coordinate 260,912 downwards.
GGTCATACAGTATAGCCGGCATTGTTTATACGCAGGACAAACAGAATTCATTTCAGGTTGGAACCGAAATAACGCAGAATCAATATGACATCAGCCTGGGAGTTTGGTACCGCGGCAGTATAAATTTCCGTAATTACGATGCCTTTACAGTTACCCTGTCAATTAACCTCGCCGGTAAAAGCGGCAATGGATACAAAGTGCGCGCAGGCCTTGCACACGACGCCCCCATTGGGCAGAACCGGTATTCCTATACCACCGGAAGTTCTGAATTGGGTTTTGTGTGGGACCAAAGTACCTACAACCAGGATGCGAACAATGCCTGCAAACCGCGGATCAATAGTAAGAGTGCCTGTCCGATAGACTAACCGGGGTTCCAGGCTTAATGAGGTACAATGCGCGATTAGGCCCCTTCTGGTGCCGGACACTCAGAGCCCGGCCCTTCCAAACGCTGGTTTTAACACCCAATCGCTGGCAATTTGAATAGGCCCCTTCCCGGTGCCGGACACTCAGAGCCCGGCCCTTCCAAACGCTGGTTTTAACACCCAATCGCCGGCAATTTGAATAGGCCCCTTCCCGGTGCCGGACACTCAGAGCCCGGCCCTTCCAAAAGCCGGCTTTCACACCCAATCGCGGCCAATACGAATGCCCCATCCAGATCAAGCCTTTAAGCAAGGGCCGGCCGATAGAACATTTCCCCTCCCCCACCCAGCCTTCAGGTAAAGGCGCCGGCCAGCTTACATGGTAAAATATTTCATATATTTACAAGAGAGGAAAATGGCTGAAAGCGGAGTACAGATTACAGCCTTCAAAACTCTTTCCGCAAAAAAAGCACTAAGTACACAGCCACGAATGCGTAAAGAAAAAACGCAAAAATTCCGGCTCCTACCTTTTAGTCTTAATCAGGTTTTACTATTGATTTGGGGCTACCCCGGGTTCACCCCAGGGCCGGGTCTGGTTCGTATCAGTTTCGCTGATTTCCCGTACATATTTCGTACATGTCTCGTATATGTGCCGTATATAAGCCGTTCCTTTAAAGGAACGAAACATGTATGGAATACCTGCAGAACATGTATTTGATAAATACGATATAGTAGCGAACCCGATACGAAGCAGGTACGCTCCCGGCATAATAAAAAGGTAAACAACAATAAATAATAAGAAAATTAAAACCCTTGCAGCTTACAGCGGATCGTGGTCCTTTGCTTTGAACCTGTAATCATTAAACAACGGAAGCGGCTCCTTGACAAAGAGTTTATTGGGCGCCTTGGTTTGTGAAGGGTTTATCTCTTTACCGGCGGGTTTGTAATCATCATTAATTACATCCTCATTCTTGTACACCATACGCAAAGATGAAGACTCCTTCGGAGCCAGTAATTGATGGAGTTTTTTATTACTATTATTTTTCATCACGGTACATTTAGTAAGTTATCAGGGGCTTAAATAGTAAAAAAAACAGACCAGGGTTTTTAAACTGATAACTTATTAATATACACTCAGTGTGTTGCTATTTTTCCTCAGGTGTAGTAATAAAGAACTTTATGGGTAACCGGTTAATCAGGCAATGCTTCCACCATCTTTTGTTCATGAATCGTTATAGTATCGCCTATGGAAATTATTCCGTTTCCACGGTACAATAAATTCTGGCCAAAATAGATCTTGTTGTTCTTCATGCGGTACGAGCTAAGCGTTTTAAGCGGTTCTTTGGCCTTTTCGGCAGTTTGCTGATTAATGGTTGTTATAACGCAACGGGCGCAGGGTTTCACCCCAAAGAAAGTGACACCATTGATCTCAAATTCCTTCATTGAATCTTCCTGGAAAGCGGTTCCACCGGTAAATACAATATTTGGGCGGAACCGGTTCATGGGTACAGGCGATGGCAGCCGGCTGTTGAGATCATCGAGCGAAGCCTGGCTGATCAGCAATAAAGGATAGCCGTCAGAAAAACTGGTAATTTCTTTTTGATGCGCATAGCGGCTGTCTACAAAACGGTGAGTGCTTTCGGGCATATAAACCAGCTTGCAGGATATGCCAAGTTGTTTGCTGAACCAGGCATCGGCGGCAGAGCTCACCCGGTATGCCCGGCAATGATTGCTCCATACAGTGACAGTGAAGCTTTCTTCAGTGGCTGGGTCAAAAGGAACCAGCAATTCAGCGCCTGGCTCACTGCTGTTTTGAACCAACAATCCGGTTGCCGCTATTTGAACTTTTAGCAAGGCCATGGTATTCACTTCACGTTGTGACAGAAAATGGTCGTTTTCGTCAACCAGCATCCATCGCCGGTCATATTCAAAGCCGCGATCGGTAAGTGTGGCGGCATTCAATGAAATACCACCTAATGATTTAATGGGATAAATATATAGTTCGCTGACTGTAAGCATACGCTAAGTTAAAATTGAAAACCATACGATGAAAAAACAGCTAATTAAAAAAGCCATCCCGATTGTATCGGAATGGCTCCTGACCTATGTCAGCAGATATTTTGATGGAACGTACCCCGGTTAGGCGATACCAACCGAAAGTGTCCATGAATGATCTGTAGATTTCATGAATACCTCCTTTTCTTTGGTGAATTGTAAATATACGAAAAAACGTCGTCAGATAAAAGGCAGATACATGCACAACTTTACAAAAATGTTTGCTGTTGATATTTACGCTTTTGTCGCAATGCGCCGTTTAAAAAATTTCTGGTACTAACTTTGCATTATCAGAAACCCTGATATTATTATGCTATAGTGCGTTGGGTAATGTACTGTGCACTTTCCTGAATATCAGCTGCACATACTCACTTGTTGTGATCATTATAATATCATAAGTATCACATTACGCAACACCGGCAGCAGCACCTGTTGGTTAAAGGTCTGAATTTCTATAGGAGCATTTTCTACGCAAATAATTTTCTATGATCCTTTCGCCTTCGGCAAAGAACATCTGTTACACCTGTGGTGTACGATATGGCACTTCTATTGTTCCCCACATTTGCGAGATCTGTGCAGATGACCGGCAATACCCGGGTTTTACCGGACAGGTATGGACCAGCTATAATGAACTGGCTGCCAAAAGCACTATCCGCTTTTCCCGCTTACAGTCTACCATATACGATTTACGAATAACCCCGGCATTCGCCATTGCGCAAAAAGCGCATCTCGTACTGTCTTCATCGGGCAATATTCTGTGGGACTGTCTTCCGTTTATCGATGATCAAACTATTGCATTCATCAGATCGCTGGGCGGCATCAGGGCCATTGCCATTTCGCACCCGCATTATTATAGTTTGATGCAGGATTGGGCCACAGCCTTTGACTGTCCCATTTATTTACACGCCACCGATAAGGAATGGATCAAAGATCCGGGTGGTTATATTGAATTATGGTCGGGCGGTTCAAAAACGCTTTGGGACAATATCAGCATTATACATGTAGGCGGGCACTTCCCCGGCAGCACCATCCTGCATTTACCCGACCATGGCCGGGCAGGGTGTTTACTTACCGGCGACAGCATTTATGTAGCCCCCAGCCGGCGGCATATGGCCTTCATGTATAGTTATCCCAATCATATTCCCCTGCCCAAAAAAGACATTGAATTCATTTACGAACGGGTTCACCCCCTGCATTTCGATGCCATGTACGGCGCTTTTGAATGGATGAACCTGGCCGAAGGGGCCCGGGTTATTTTTGAAAAATCGATTAGCCGTTACCTTTCCATTTACTGAGCCGAAAATTTTTTTACTAATTAATGACAATGGATTGACCGTATTTTTTCACTTGAGAAATCAGGTGAATTACTTATGGGCAATTAGAGAAAACACTTAAGCAGTTTTTTAATATATTTTTGTAAACTTGCATCCCGCCGTTAGCTGCTTTATAAGAATGGGCAGATAACGCGTTTTCTGGTACTACAGCAGTCGCCCTGATTATAGCAACCTCCGTTATTTTTGAAACTGGATAGTTATTCCTGTACCATTAGCAATTTATTGATAGTCACCTACCTTATCTTTATTTGAGCACGGTTAAGGCAACCGTGGTTTAATAATGGTATTGGTAACAGCCAAAGGTTCCCGGTTAAAGATGATTTAAATTGAAACCCGATGAAGAAGACATTTTTGGAAAAGGATTGGCTTACGGCATTTAATCAAGGGAATAGTAGTGCTTTTCGAGTGATATTCGAAAATTACAACAGACTGCTCTTTACCGTCGCCATACAAATGGTAAAGGATAAAGAACAGGCAGAAGATATTGTTTCTGAAGCATTTGCAAAACTTTGGCAACGCCACGATACGTTTCATTCCGAAGAACACATTAAAGCCTTCCTGTTTGTTGCCACACGGAATGCCTGCCTCAATTATCTGCGGCATATACAGCGAAGAACGGCTTCTCAAAGTGAATTGTCGTACCTCCAGCGCGACAAGGATGACCAGGATATTATGACAGATATGATAGAAGGGGATCTGCTGAAAAAGATCTATCCGCTGATCGAATCGCTGCCCACCAAATGCAAAACGATCTTCAAACTGATCTATTTTGAAGATGCCAGTACCGACGAGGTTGCTGAAAAACTAAAGATCACGCCCCGGAATGTACTGAACCAAAAAAGCCGCGCCATTCAATTGCTGAAAAAGAAATTACTGGTAGCTGTTTTTATCAGCCTTTGCCTATGCGGGTCCCTGGCTTACAAGCTGAAAAATGGTCATACAGCCGAAAACATAGCTATTTTTTATTATACGGACTGAATAACAATCACCTTTATTTATTTTTTTAAATTATTTTTTGTCAAAAAAAGCCTTTAGTTGTTTGTATATAATGTAAGGTTTTAAAGGCTACTGAGAGTTTGGAGACTTTCAAGTTTTAAATACCATAACTATGCAGGAAAAGGTAAATAGAATTACAAGTCTGATTGAAAAGTTCCTCGAGGAAAGCTTGAGTAAGGAAGAGGAAAAGGAACTTAATGAATGGCTGGCAGAGTCAGAGCATAATGGTTTATTTTTTCAGCAGATCACCGATAAAAAAGGTTTACGCGAAAAATTAAAACACTATGCCGGCACTGACAGTGAAGCTATTTGGAAAAAGACGCTGCAAAAAATTGACGGAGCCAAACTGGTAGATCTGTATCCCGAAAAGAAAACGTACAGAATACCATTTGGTAAAATTGCTGCTGCAGCGGCTATTCTCCTCCTCATTTCTGCCGGTACCTGGTATTATTTCGGACAGTCAACCCATAATCAAACAGCCCAAACAGCAACGAACGAAAGTGGCACTAAAAGCCGGATCGTTCCCGGCAGTAATAAAGCCACACTGACCCTTGCCAATGGATCTAAAATTGAATTGACTACAGCGCAGAATGGGAACCTGGCAGATCAGGGTCATATGCTGATCACCAAGACTGATGGACGGTTAATATATAACAGGAAGCCGGATTCGGACGGTAGTCAAAGTGGACAAGATTTGTATAATACAGTCACGACTCCAAGAGGAGGTGAATACCAGATCACTTTACCTGACGGAAGTAAAGTGTGGTTGAATGCGGCTTCATCATTGCGTTTTCCTATAGCCTTCGCCGGGAACGAGCGAATTGTTGAGCTCACCGGCGAAGCTTATTTTGAAGTAAATCCTCAAAATCAGCCTGGTGTAAATGGCCCAATTGCCCAAAAGGGAAAAACCGTCAAAACACCTTTTATCGTTAAAATAAATACGCCCGCCGGAAACAAAAATGAAGTGGAAGTGCTGGGAACCCATTTTAACGTAATGGCCTATACTGATCCCGAAGTAACTGAAGCAACAATTAAAACCACGTTATTAGAAGGCAAGGTAAAAGTAACATCCGGAAGCAATTTCCAAACAATTCACCCGGGCGAACAGGCTAAACAGAAAGAAGGGACTATTTCGGTTCAACGGGTTGACCCTGAGGATGTCATTTGGTGGACGGGCAAATTCATTCCGGTTGGCAGCGCCGATATTGAATATACAATGAACCAGATCGCCCGCTGGTACGATGTAAATATTAAGTATAAGGATGATAAAAAGCCAACCATTTCATTCGAAGGCAAGCTTCCACGTACGGCTACCATTGAAAATATTATTAAACTGCTGAACGCCAACAATATAAAGGCAAGGTTAAACGAAAAAGACAGAACAATTATAGTAGAATCATAATCAAATTATTAATAAACGTAACACCTACCTATACCGGCGAAAAATATTGTTTTCCCGTTAATCATTAAACCACATCTAACGCTGTTCTTCCATGAAAGATATGGGCAGCGTTGAGCTAAAAAAGCTACCCTGCGACCATGAGCCTCCCGCTCATGGTTCGCAGTAAGGTGGCTTAATTTTTTTTTATATTTGTCCTACCTTTAATGCGAAAGCGTAATTTTAATGGATTTGATGCTGACTGTGGTTGCCTTATTTGTAAAAAGCTGTGTTTAGTCAACTTTTTTCCGTTCATGCGGGATTGAGGTTGACTATTTTTATTTTTACACCAAATAATGGTTGCAAAACCCGGCCACCACTACCTGCCATTCGTATTGAAGGATGTGTTGATTATGAAACTAATAACTGCTTTTCTAATCATTGCTTGTATGCTGTCAGGTGCATCTGCACTTGCGCAACGGGTCACATTCTCTAAAAAGAATGCAACCATTAGCGACATCCGTAAAGTGTTGGAAAAGCAGGCCGGCTACACCATTTTCAATTCCAATTCTATCTCTGCGCAATTGAAACCGGTAACCATTCACGTCACCGACGTAACTATAGAGCAGCTTCTTGATGAATATTTCAAATATCAAACCTGTACCTATACCATTATTGATAAAACAATAACTGTAATCCCCAAGGGCAGGCAAACCGCAACGGCCGTAAAGCTGGCCAATATTAAAGGCAGGATCGTTAATGAACAGGGGGAACCGATCCTTGGCGCTACCGTCACCGTAAAAGGAAGCAACCAGCAAACGAGCACCAATGAAAATGGTGAATTCAGACTGAATGCCGTTGATGAAATTGATCTGAGCATTGTGGTCACCAACGTAAACTACGATCCTGAAGAAGTTAGCTGGCAGGGCGAACCTTTACAGATCAAATTAAAGCAACATATTAGTGAGCTGAGCAAAGTACAGGTAGTTTCTACCGGTTATCAGAAAACTACAAAAGATAAATCGCCGGGCTCTTTTGTGAAGATCGATAATGAACTATTAAACCGCCGGGTTTCAACCAGTATCATTGACCGGCTCGAAGGTATTACCAGTGGCCTGGTATTTAATAAGAACATTAACCCCAATGCCAATCAGTCAACCATTTCTATCAGGGGAAGAGCTACCATTTATGCCAACCCCAATCCATTGATTGTAGTTGATAATTTTCCATATACCGGTGACATCAATAATATAAACCCCAATGATGTTGAAAGTATTACGGTATTAAAGGATGCAGATGCCGCATCCATTTGGGGCGCCTATTCGGGCAACGGCGTTGTAGTTATTACTACAAAAAAAGGGAAATACAATCAGCCCCTTAAATTATCTGTTAATAGTAATGTGACTGTTGGCCAAAAACCCGATCTGTATTATACCCCTGTTTTAAGCTCATCAGACTATATTGATGTAGAGCAACATTTGGATAGTAATGGATTTTATAATAACGCAATTAATAACGCCTCGCACCCGGTGCTTTCGCCGGTAGTGGAAATACTGATAAAACAAAAAGATCATACGATCACAGACGCTGAGGCAAATGCGCAGCTCGATCAACTAAGGACCCAGGATAAACGAACAGACCTCAAGAAGTATTTTTACCGCCCCAGCGTTAACCAGCAATATGCCCTGAGCGCCAGCGGTGGCAGTAATAATAACAACTATTATTTTTCAGTTGGGTACGATAAGAACCTCGATAACCTGGTAAGGAACCAGTATGACCGCATCACGCTTACCGCCAATAATTCTTTTTCCTGGCTGCAAAAGAAACTGGAGCTCAATACCGGCATTATTTACACCGAATCAAAGGCGCAATATAATAACAGGGAACTTGCAAATCTTAACTATCCTTACCTCGATTTGGTAGACGATAATGGCAATGCGCTAACCGTGCCTATAGATCTGCGGCAATCCTATAAAGATACTGCCGGGGGCAGGGATAAGGCTAATGGGATTAATGGGATTTTGCAAGATTGGGATTATAAACCCTATAATGAGCTTAAATACAGCGACAACGCTACAAAGACCACCGATTACCGCCTCAATGCAGACATAAAATATTCGATCTTAAAAGGGTTAGAATTTACCGCATTGTACCAATACAATAAGGGATTTATTGAAGGGGAAGACTATAAAAGCCTGCAGACCTATTATACCCGGAATTATATAAACCAGTTTACAGAAGATTCTGCCGGGAATGTTACCAGACCTGTTCCGCTGGGTGGCATTATGGACAAGGTGACCCAACGATATGAGGCCCATAATGTACGCGCTCAACTAAATTATAACCAGGGATGGTACAATCGCAATCGCAGCAAATATCACCAGGTCATTACATTGGCCGGTGCAGAAGTAAGAGGGCTCAAAACATTATATGAAACGCTTCGTTTTTACGGGTACAATAAAGACCAGCCCTACAACAACACCGTAGATTACGGCAATACCTTTCCCCTGTTCAACGCCCCCTTTATCTACAAAAGTATAGAGTATAAGGACCACAATAGAAATACGGCAGACCGTTACATCTCCTACTACCTGAATGCCAAATATATTTTTCAGCGGCGGTACATCCTGTCGGCCAGCGTGCGTAAAGATGAATCGAACCTTTTTGGCGTAAGCACCAATCAAAAAGGAGTGCCGTTGTGGTCAGCGGGCGTTAGCTGGGAAATGAACCAGGAAAATTTTTATCATGTTGGCTGGCTACCCTTCCTGAAATTGCGGCTAACCAATGGCTATAAAGGCAATGTTGATAAATCCGTATCGGCTTATACCACAGCCCAGAACGATGGATTAAATATCTGGCGCACGTTGTCGGCTTCCATCGTTAACCCGCCCAACCCTTCGCTACGCTGGGAAAAAAATCACATGATCAACTTTGGGGTTGATTTTGCTCTACGTAACAATATGATAGAAGGCAGCCTGGAATATTATACCCGTAAAGGGATCGATCTTATAGGCAGCAGCCCGCTTGACCCTACCAGCGGCGTTTCTATTTTCAGGGGCAATACCGCCGATATGAAAGGGAAAGGCGTGGATATTATGCTGCGGTCAAAAAACATCAACAAGCGGTTTAAATGGTTCAGTACCCTGCTGTTCAGCTATGCTGCAGATAAGGTAACCACTTATAAGGTACAACAAAGCCTCGCCTGGTATTATTGCGATCCCGGCTATATAAGCCCTATAGCCGGTAAACCCTTATATTCTGTTTTCAGTTTTAAATGGATGGGGCTTGTTGACTCTACCGGCGATCCGCTAGGATATTTTAATAAACAGGCAAGTACAAAATATAGTGATATCATAAATTCAACTGATCTTTCAGATCTGGTATACAGTGGCCCGGCCTACCCCGTTTATTTTGGCAGTCTGCGCAATAATTTCAGCTATAAAAAACTGGAACTTTCTTTTAACATTACCTGGAAAATGGGGTATTATTTTAGAAGGAGTTCCATCAATTATTATAGCCTGCTGTATGAATCTTCACCGGGCCATCCCGATTATGAAAAAAGATGGCAGAAACAGGGCGACGAGCAATATACCTCCGTACCATCAATTTCACTTGATCCCGGCAGCAATACAAGAAGCCTTTTTTACAAATATTCGGATATATTAGTTGAAAAAGGCGATCACATCAGGCTACAGGATATACAGGTAAGCTATCAGCTAAATAAAAATGAGATCAGGTGGTTGCCTATGAACCAACTCAGAATATACGTGTACGCCAATAATCTGGGTATTATCTGGAAGGCGAATCATGCCGGCATCGATCCGGATTATATTTCAAGTACACCCAACCCTAAAACGATTGCAGCAGGTTTAAAAATTGATTTTTAACCAGCAAATTCCTTTTCCAATGAAAGTAAACAGTAATTACTTATTTGTGGCTATACTCAGTTTGAGTTTTTTAAGCTGTAACAAAAAGGAATTCTTGGACGAACGGCCCAATTCGGATGTTTTTGTGCCTACTACACTGGAAGATTTTCAGGCCCTGCTCGATAACGAGATTGCCCTCAGTGTAACACCAACTTTGGGCGAGCTATCGGCAGATAATTATTACCTGACTGCAGATTTCTGGAAGCAGACAATAATCCCCAAAGAACATAATGCCTATATCTGGGCGGAAAAAGTTTTTGAAGGAGAGAGCACTGTTGAAGACTGGAATGCCCCTTATAAGCAGGTATTGTATGCTAATGTAATTCTGGATGGGTTGAAAAAAGTACCGGTAACCTCAGGCAATCTGCAACAATGGAACAATATGAAAGGGTCGGCGCTCTTTATCAGGGCTTATGCTTTTTATAACCTGGCCCAGGTATTTGCACTGCCCTACAATGCAACCACCGCCGGTAACGACCTCGGCATTCCATTGAAACTAACACCTAATGTAGACGAAGTTGTACACCGGTCAAAGCTCGATGAAACCTATGCGCAGATCCTGGCCGACCTGCTGGAAGCCAAAGATCTTTTACCGGCGGAAGTATCGTACGCTTACCGCAACCGGCCCAATAAACCCGCGGCATTTGCCCAACTGGCCCGGGTGTATGTAAGCATGCGGCTGTATGATAAAGCAGGAGCTTATGCAGACAGCTGTTTACACCTGAAGGATACCTTAATGGATTATAACAATTTTAAGGATCTCTTTACATTACGACCTTTTGACAAGTATAACCCGGAAACATTGTATCAAACCAAATTTATTGAAACCGGGGTATTAAAAGCAGGATCATTAACAAGAGGTTGTTTTGTTGATACTATATTATACAGATCATATTCTCCTAACGACCTGCGGCGCTCACTTTTTTACCAGGGAAATTCATTTTATGCAAATATGAAGGGCGGGTATACCGGAACGCTCTTATTCTTTACGGGGCTGGCAACCGATGAAATGTACCTGGTACGGGCCGAATGCCGGGCACGGGCAGGTGATATGGAAGGCGCCCAGAAAGACCTGAACTACCTGTTGCAGCGCCGCTATCAAACCGGCACATTTATACCCTATACAACCTCTACGCCAAACCTGCAGGATACCATATTGAATGAAAGACGAAAGGAAATGCCTTTTCGCGGTGTTCGGTGGACGGATATCCGGCGGCTGAACATGGAAGACCCAAACATTACTCCCATGCGCATTTTAGATGGACTGCCATATACCTTGCCGGTCAATAGCCCCAAGTACGCATTACCCATTCCGCCAGATGCCATGAGTACGGGCCATTACATACAAAATGAAAGATAGATCCCGGGCAAAATAAAAGCCGGCCATTAAACAATGACCGGCCCTATAGGAATTATTTTTACTTTTTAATTGATCCTAACACAAATACCAACAAGTAAGTCCAATCCCTAATCAATTAAACAGCGCTTCAGATACTAATACTGCGGCGCATACCCCCCTGTACGGCAGGGCGCATAGTAATTGGGCTGCCCAATGGGATCGGGTTTGTAGTAGGTACATACACCACCGTTTCCACAAAGATAATCCACTCCATATTCGCCTGTGGCTATATAACCCGTACCATTCCAATAATACTGTTGGCCAACCTCACATTGAACACAGGGTCTGGTTGCAAAGGCGCCCCCAACGGCAGCCAGTATTGCTGTAGCAATAAATGCCAGCTTGATCTTGTTCATTTTTGTTTTTGTTTATTAATGGTTAACTTTTGATTGCCTACTCTTTTATTCAGGTTTTCGGCTTCTCCTTACCTGCTTCATATTTGCACACTTATTCCGGAATAAGTGAGGCAGCAAAAAACAGGAAAAAGTTATTCGTATTTAAACTGTGCCATTTATACGTCTGCAGCATGTACCGGTTCACGTTTTTTGAGAACAATGCCCAGTAATGAGATCCCTACAAAAAACAAATTAAAGAAAAGGTGTTGCGGCCAGGTGAGCTTTCGTATAACTCCACCACAGGAACAGGGTATATACTTAAACGCATGCATTAATATAACTATCGTGTATATAGTAAACGCCGACATTAGCACCACCGACGCGTATAAGGCTGGCATTCTGGTTCGCTCAAAAATTAACCCGATGGCAATAATCACTTCAATAATAGGAATACTCCATACCAGGTAAGGAGTCATCCAGTTTGGGAACGGTTGATTATTAATTTCGCCAATAAAAACTTTAAAAGCAAGCCATTTACTAACGCTGGCATATAAAAAAAGCAATATCAATAAGGAAGATATTATCTCAATAATTATCTTTCTTTTCATAATATGAAAGGGTTATAAGGGGGCAACAGTTATTGACGAATGGAAGCATCCCAAAATTCACTGAATCCGGCTAATACGTTAGATGGAAAGATTAGAATAAGGTGCTTAGAGGGGGATAAGGCAGATTGGTAGAATTGAGGGCGATGGTAGAACTAAAGTTATAACTTATAAATTAGGTTCAAAAATTTATATCAGATATTTTTAGCTTATTTAAAAAAGTATAATTTATTTTCCAATTTATGCAAAAAATGTTCCTGCGTAAAAATAAATCGCAGAAATAATATTGCACAAAAGACAAACTGGTTCAGCGGATTATACTTATTACACTTTTTTATAGTTCGTTTAATTCTGATTGAAAGTATTTGCTCTTACCATCCTGTAGCATCCTGTTCCAGTCCATGCTTTTTACCCCCTGGAAAATACGACAAAACATACTGCTAATGCATTTTAGCGACAAAAACACCAAAATTGCAGCCATCTAATAAACAAAAAACCGGCCATTTATAAAAGCCGGTTTTTAATAAATGATAAATTCCTTTTAAGATATTTATCTAAAGACCTTTCGAATGATTTGTTGCGTTTTACAGGTTTATTCCTACAACGCGGTACATAGTTTCGGTTATCCCTTTTATATAATACATAAAGTTATTTCAGTCATGGTTATTTGTTCACGGGTACAAATTCTCCTTTCCTGAATGGTAAAAATTCCTGGGGACGGGCAACCGAATCGGGTCTATAGAACGTACAGGTATTTTTAGAATCGTAACAATTGTAATCAATGCCAAACTCGCCTGCAGGTTTAAAACTGTTATTTTCCGGAATATATTGGGAGGTATTGTTCTGCATACAGTAGCGGGTGGCAAAAGCGCCGGCAATAGCAATCGTAATGGCAATAGCATTTAATACAATCTTAATTTTTTTCATATCCAGGTGTTTAATGGTTAATCATGGCATTCGCCCGGCGAAAGCCATAAATGCATATGATTCTTAACTATGATTATATACCCATGTAAACCCTACATGTGTATAATAACCAATCTGCCTGCGTTAACCTTAATTTTTTTGCAAAAAGCTATACCGTTGGAGAGTCACATAGTTTCAGGTACGGCAGATCATTCATTCTATCATGAATACAATCAGGCCGAATACCGGCTTTGAGGTGTTGAAAACAGAAGCACGATCAATTCAAAATATTATTTCTATTGCAATTACCGGAGTAAAGGATCCGGGTTCATTAATATTGCTACTATACAGTGTGCTGCTGTTTTGTAATTGCGTAACCAGGGAATCCGGTTAAAAGTATAAAGAAAAAGATTTGATTCAAAAAAATCAGCAAACAATATTCGTTTCAAAATACATTACGGCTATATCTTCCATTCATAGGTCTTCATTAAAAATTATAAATAACATTTAAGTATATAACCATCAGGTATTACTGAAACTAAACAGCAAAATAGAATTTAATTTATTTTTAATGTCACCCTGTTTATCATGTATCTGCTCACAATTATAAACCTGCAAAAAATCAGTTGCCGGGCTGACAAACATCACATTGCCTGTGCCATTAATTGCTAAAGTTTGTGTATTCAAAAGACCCATTTAGCAATACTGCAATCAGTAACAGGTATGAAAAAAATATTGCTTATTGAAGATAACCAGGCTATACGTGAAAATACAGCCGAGATACTTGAACTGGCCAATTATCAGGTATTTACAGCAGAGAATGGAAAAACAGGCATAGAGACCGCCCTGAAAGTAATACCCGATCTCATTATATGCGATATAATGATGCCGGTACTGGATGGTTATGGCGTTCTTCATTTAATGCATAAGAACAGCTCCCTGCAAAATATCCCCTTCATTTTTCTTTCGGCGAAATCGGAACGGCTCGATATCAGGAAGGGTATGGAGATGGGCGCCGATGATTATATACCCAAACCCTTTGATGAAACAGAATTATTAAACGCAGTGGAAAGCCGCCTCAAAAAAGCCGACCTATTGAAACAGGAATGGAAGGGCGGAATAGATGAGTTGAATAAATTAATACAGTTAACCGATGGGAAAAATGCGTTGCAATCATTAATAGAAGACCGCACAGTAAACCGTTACCGCAGAAAACAGATAATATACCAGGAAGGCAATCGTCCCTCCCGGTTATATTATGTTCAAAAAGGAAAAGTAAAGACCTATAAAACAAATGAGGATGGCAAGGACCTGGTAATAGGCCTTTATAACGAAGGCGATTATCTGGGTTATGTAGCCTTACTCGAAGGCACATCCTACAACGAAACAGCTGAATCAATTGAAGAAACAGAACTGGTAATAGTTCCCAGAGAAGATTTTGAGAAGCTCATCAACACCAGCCATGATGTAATGCGAAAATTCATCACCCTGCTGGCGCATAATGTAGCCGAAAAGGAAGAAAAACTGCTGGGCCTGGCCTATAACTCATTACGAAAAAAAGTAGCTGAAGCATTACTGACTCTACATAAAAAATATCATGCGCCAATCGACATCAGCCGCGAAAACCTGGCTACGATTGCCGGCACGGCAACTGAATCGCTTATCAGAACTTTAAGCGATTTCAAGACTGAAGGACTGGTGAATATTAAAGGCGGAACAATTACAATTCTTAATGAAAAAAAATTGAGTACTATGGTCAATTAAGGTTTATCCTTTTTTTCTTCCTCATCCTCATTGTGTAATTTCCTTATTATTGCATTCATTACCGGAAACCGGATAAGCCTGCTTCTGGTCAACCAAACAATAATTCCTAATAACAGGTAAATACCGGCTACGATCAAAAATCCCGAATAACGCTTTCCTATCCAGTCACTCAGGGCCCAGGCGCCTGCAATACTTCCAAACATTAAAACAAATAAAAAGAACAGTATTACAATGCCCCCGGCAACCAGGTCGCCTATTATCAGGGACGTTTTCTCAGCAATGCGTAGCTTGGTTAATTCTACTCTTGTATTGATATACTCTTTTACATGATCAGTTAACCCTTCCAGTTTTTCGAACGTTTCTTTCATATGATCATATTAAATAGTTCCGGTTTACGCATAATCTTCACGTTGTTCCATATCATCCTTTACGGCATTCATCTTCTCTTTCATTTCATTGAACTTATTTTTAATTGCATCAGACATTTTTTTCCCTTCTTCATTGATCTTCTTGCGTGTTTCAGACCCTTTATCGGGAGCAAACAAAATACCTACTGCAGCACCCACTGCCGCGCCTAGAATAAAAGCCGTTATGATCTTACTGCTGTTCATACAATAAATTTTAAATTTTGAATAAACATACTATCTAAATATGATCCCATACAAAGTTAATGGCATGCGGCTTACAAATGACTGATCATTGTCATCAATGCTTACACAACCAGCCCCATCCCGGGCTACATACCGGAGACTGGCAATTGTTCAAAACTAGCTAAATTACAATTGATTATACAAATGATTTCTAAAGCCAGCCGCTGGCATAGAATTTTTAAAATCTTTTCCAATAAGAATTTCGTCAATTAGAAATCAACAGATAGGCGCAGTAAATATGCCGGTTGAAATCACTGACCGTAAAATTATAGAAGAAAGGAACAGGCATTTTGCTGCCATTGTACAATCAGAGATGCTCTTAAAAGAACCTGCCAGGCCGGAATTCAATGGCGACCCGGCAGGTTGCCGGTAACTTAACAGCCTTCGCGCTGTTATATTTTCGTACTAACTGGAACTACAGTAGATCCTCTTACAATCAATTTTGCAGAAAGCTCAACCTCGCTACGGGGAAATTTATTTTCCGAGTTTTCACATTGGTCCATTAATAATGCCACCGCTTTTTTTGCAATTGCTTCAACGGGTTGCTCAATGCTGGTAATACCGGGCGGGTACAGGCGGAAAATATCGTGGTCGTCAAAACTTATAACTGCAATATCTTCCGGAATTGCCATATTTAACCTTTTGATACTTTCAAGCCCCAGGATGCCCAGGTAATTGGTAGCAAAAAATAACGCTTCCAGTTGCGGGTTGTTTTGCAGCAAATTCGCAATAAGTTCAACCGCTTCTTCACGTTGATGGGTGTATGGAATTTTAAGGATATTTTCTTTATTCAACCGGATGCCTTCTTTCGAAAGTGCGCCTATATAGCCATCGAGCCGTTGTTCCATTTGCATAATATCAAGATCAACGGTAACAAATCCTATTTCGCGGTACCCCTGAGCAAACAAATGCGACATGCCCTGCTCCACCGCGTCGGCGTTATTTACCAGCACATGCGAAGCTTCCACAGTCGGCAAATAGCGGTCAATTAATACAACCGGCCGCTGTAACTGAACCAGTTGCTGAATATCTTCTTCCATATGCGGCGCCGGCGTAATGAGGTACCCATCAACCTGCCGTTGCGACAGCATATTGATCAGTTCCTTCCCCTTTGATGCATTATTCTCTGTGCTGCAGTACACAACGCGGTAACCGTATTGTTCAGCCTCTTCTTCAATCGTTTTTGCCAGTGTAGCAAAAAAAAGGTTTCCAATATTCTCAACGATGAGGCCCAGGGTTTTGGACTTACCGGTACGTAAGCTTATGGCCAGCTGGTTGGGGTAATATCCTGCATTACGGGCAACCTCCAGCACACGCTTTTCAACCGTTTCGCTGATACGCATTTTACGGGCTTTGCCGTTTAATACAAATGATACGGTAGACGATGCCACGCCTGCCATTTGAGCAATATCTTTTATTGATACTTTCTTCATATGGTTAAGTGTTACCGGGTTAAAACCGGAGATACAGAAAATGGATATGCAACCTTTGTTGTTCCTCTCGTAAGAGAAGGCACATTCTTTACATCATATAACAAAGTACCTCCTTTTTGTAATTGACTATGATCGATCCAGTTATTCGTATGCGCAACGCCGTTCAATGAAATATTATGTATATAGAATGTGTTTTTGTCGGTAGCAGGTGCCTGTATCACCAGCTTTTTTCCATTCTCAAAGGTCAGGGTCATCTTACGGAACAGCGGCGTTCCAAAAACATACTGCGTTGTACCGGGACAAACAGGGTAAAAACCCATGGCAGAAAATACATACCAGGCCGAAGTTTGGCCATTATCTTCATCACCACAATACCCATCGGGAGCTGAATGATATAATTTATCCATCACCTGCCGTATCCAGTATTGCGTTTTCCAGGGTTCGCCTGCATAATTGTACAAATAGATCATATGCTGAATTGGCTGGTTGCCATGCGCATACTGTCCCATGTTCATGATCTGCATTTCACGGATCTCATGAATAACGCCTCCATAATAACTTTCATCGAAAACAGGCGGCAGGGCAAATACCGTATCAAGCATTTTGGTGAACATTTTTGAGCCGCCCATTAAATTGGCCAATCCCTGCACATCATGAAAAACACTCCAGGTGTAATGCCAGCTGTTGCCTTCGGTAAAAGCATCGCCCCATTTGAATGGATTGAAGGGTGATTGAAAGTGACCATCTTTATTTTTTCCCCGCATTAAATGAGTGGAATCATCGAACAGATTTCGGTAGTTCATACAACGACGTGAAAAACTATCGATTTCTTCTTTTGGCCGGTTTAATGCTTTGGCCAGCTGGGAAATAGTGAAGTCGTCATAAGCATACTCCAACGTGCGGGCGGCATTTTCATTGATATTAACATCATAAGGCACATACCCCAGGGTGTTATAATATTGAGCGCCCTTTCTTCCTACCGATGTTAGCGGCCCTTCTGCCCTGGTATTTTTCAAAATGGCTTCGTACAATGTATTGAT
This sequence comes from Niastella vici, assembly GCF_002077945.1. Taxonomy (GTDB): domain Bacteria; phylum Bacteroidota; class Bacteroidia; order Chitinophagales; family Chitinophagaceae; genus Niastella; species Niastella vici. The sequence continues at coordinate 242,732 of NZ_LVYD01000045.1, read as the reverse complement.
ATCATAGCCGCGAATACCTTTTATATAAGAATCTGCGATCAGCGCTGCAGAGTTGGAGCCTATCATGCAATCGCGATGGCCCGGACTGGCCCATTCGGGCAACCAGCCGCTTTCTTTATAGGCGTTTACCAATCCCTGCATGATCTGGCTGTTCAACGTAGGGTACATTAAAGTAAAGAATGGAAATACAGCCCTGAAAGTATCCCAAAAGCCATTGTCGGTAAACATATAACCAGGCAACACTTGTCCGTTGTATGGACTATAATGCACTACTTCGTTGGCTTTGTTGTATTCAAAGAATTTACGGGGGAACAACAACACCCGGTATAAACAGGAATAAAACGTTTGTAACTGTTCGGGCGTGCCCCCTTCTGCTACCATGCGGCCCAATTCCCTGTTCCAGGCCTGGCGGCCTTTTTTACAGGTATTATCGAAAGAATCGCTTCCTAATTCCCGGCTTGCATTCAATTCGGCCTGTTCAAAACTAATAAAGGAAGAGGCTGTTTTAATATGCACCTGCTCACCTTTACGGGTTTTAAACCCAATGATAGCGCCGCTGTGGCCACTCTGGTATTCGAGCGTATCTTTTGCCAGCATTTTATCGTGCCAGGTATGGGCCACTGAAAAATCCTTGTCAAAATATACTATAAAATAATTTTTGAAACCGTCGGGCACTCCCCCACTATTGGCTGAGGTATAGCCTATGATCTTCCTTTCGGCAGGAATGATCTTTATGTAAGAACCCTTATCAAAGGCATCAACTACAATAAATGAACTGTCGCAGGCCGGAAAGGTGAACCGTAACTGGGCAGCCCGCTCAGTTGGCGTTATTTCAGCAGTTACATCCGCATCGGCCAGATAAACACTGTAATAATAGGGGGTTGATCTTTCTGTTTTATGCGAGAACCAGCTTGCCCGTTTTTCCTGGTCGAAATTCATTCTTTTGGTAACAGGCATTATACTGAATTGGCCATAATCGTTTATCCAGGGCGAAGGCTGATGGGTTTGTTTAAATCCGCGGATCTTTTCGGCATTGTACTGATAGGTCCAGCCGTTGCCCATGGTGTTGGTTTGCGGCACCCAAAAATTCATTCCCCAGGGAAGCGCGATGGCAGGATACGTATTCCCGTTGGAAAGCCCGGGTTTTGAATCGGTGCCCATTAATGGATTGACGTAATCTACGGGCTCAATTGTGTTTTGACGTGCCTGTACGTGAATATTTACGCAATAAATGGCAATGGCCAAGCAAAAGTATGCTCTCATGTATGCAGTTAATTTAATTGTACCCATAATGTGTCAGTACCAATAAATTTGTAACAATGTTACACTTCTAAAACGATTTTGCAAAATTAATTAAATAGCATTCTCATATATTTTTTATGAAAGCAGGTAAAAATTTGAAATAGAATTAATGACAATGAGATCGTTCAAATTCCTTACAGGGCTAGGCTGATATTTTTTTGGAAGAAAGAGTAAAGTGCAGCTTATTGTGCGGTAATTGGCATTCGAAATATCAGGTTTGGGATGGCAGGGAATGCACGAATCGCCGTTGCTGAGACCTGCACATTGAAGTTTGGCCCAAAAGCCGGGACTGGCCTTGCTACGCAGCTATTTCGGGAAAGCATGCAGCAATAGCTTTAGTGCCGGGGAATGTATGAATCACCGTTTGTTGAGGCCTGCACAGGCCTCGAAGTGTGCGACGCAACTTCAGCTAAATAGTAGCTCAACAGCCGGGACAAAAATTCCTGGCCTGTTTATTATGTGGTGTTTTGCCCAAACCCATTTACTTTTTTACGCATCTAAACCCGGTATGTTCTAATCCTGTATCGGGGGAGGTTTTCATGCGGGCCGACACCCGGTAACTGGCGCAATAGGATGCATGGCATAAAAAGGAGCCGCCCCGAACCACTCTTTTGGGAACAGTGGGCTCTTCGGGATCGTAGCTGGCTGCCGGGCCAGCTGGATTGATCAGTTTTTTTGCATTGATCTGCGCGTAATAATCCGACCGGTACCAATCGGAACACCATTCCCATACATTGCCGGCCATATCGTACAAACCATATGCATTGGCTGCAAATGATTGCACCGGGGCCACGCGGGCATACCCATCAGTAACCGTATTGTAATCAGGAAAATGGCCCTGCCAGATATTTGCTTTCGGTTGCCCCTTCTCGACAGGCTCACTGCCCCAGGTAAAAGGCTGGTTGGTAAGCCCCGCCCTGGCGGCCCACTCCCACTCCGCTTCGGTAGGCAGGCGTTTGCCCGCCCATTTGGCATAAGCCATTGCATCGTCCCACGAAACCTGTACAACCGGAAAATTGTCTTTTCCCTTTATGTTGCTCCCGGGTCCCTGCGGATGTTTCCAGTTGGCCCCCTTCACCCATTGCCACCACTGGCTTACATCATTCAGTTGAACAGGGTGCGCAGGTGGGGTAAACACCAGCGAGGCAGCAACGAGCAGGCTATCTGCCGGCTTTGGCGTACCCGGCGGTAATTGTTTCTTTAACTCTGACCAATCGGGGGTGCGTTCAGCTGTTGTAACATACCCCGTTGCTTTTACAAATTGGGAGAACATGCCATTGGTCACTTCGGTGGCATCCATATAAAAACCATCTACATGAACTGCGTGCTGCGGATATTCATCGGGCCTTCCGGCTTTATCAGCGGCCCCCATTAAAAAATCGCCTCCAGGAACTTTTACCATCCCGGCGTAGGAACTATTACCACTGGCAGTAATAGAATCGGTTGACGCTTTTGCGGCAAAGCGCGATGGTAAATTAGAAGTACATGACATCACTGTATCACCTGCCGGCAAACTATCTTTCTTTGCAACAACGGTAGTACCGCCCGATTGTTTGCATCCCAGGCCTGCAGCCATTATACCCAAAGCACAAATGGTGATCAGTTTATTCATATTTATATTTAACGACATCAATTATTATTCTTTGTTAGTGGAAGCCCCGGCAGCCTTTGTAAACAAAGGGAAATCCGGACTCTCCCGATGTTGTTCCTGCATAATTTTTCGTATCGCCTGCACTATATCAGGATGTTTGCCGGCAATATTATTTTTTTCACTTACATCATTTTGCAGATCGTACAATTCAATTGGGCCATTTGGATTACTGGCAGCATTCAATTTCACCCCTTTCCATTTTCCCATGCGTACGGCCTGCTTGCCGCCCTGTTCATGAAATTCCCAATACAACCAGGGATGAAGGGGTGCATTTTTTTGACCCAGCAAAGCCGGTACAATTGAAATACCATCGATGTTTTTAGGTTTCGGTTGTTTTGCCAGCTCGGCAAACGTGGGCAGAAAATCCCAGAAAGCACCGGTATAATCAGAAGTACTGCCTCCCTTTATTTTACCTGGCCACCAGGCGATCATTGGTTCGCGGATGCCGCCTTCATACAGATCTCTTTTAATACCCCGTAGCGAACCATTGCTGTTGAAGAAAGCCGGGTCGTTGCCCCCTTCGTTATGCGGACCATTATCACTTGAAAAAATAACCATTGTATTTTTATCAATTCCCAGTTCGCGCAATTGCTGAAGCACCTGCCCTACATATATATCTAACCGGTTTACCATGGCAGCATAAGCAGCATGTGGATAGCCCTGTGGTGCATACCCTTTACCGTTCCATTGTTCAGTAACGGGTTGCTCTTTTTCATGAAACAGTTTTTTATATTTCTCGAACAAACTGTCGTTTGGCACCTGCAAGGCTGCATGTGGTAATGTATAAGACAGATACAGGAAGAAAGGTTTGTTCTTTTGATCACGAATAAAACCAAGCGCCTTCTGGTGTATTAGATCGGCCGAGTAATCGGTATTCGCTGCGAAATTAATGCGGGTATCGTTCTGCCACAGGTGATCGGGGTAATAATTATGCGCCAGGGACTGACAGTTATAACCATAGAAAGAATCAAATCCCTGCTTTATTGGATCGCCCGATGAAGCTACCGGTCCAAGCCCCCATTTCCCAAAATCACCCGTTGCATAACCTGCTTTTTTTAATACTTCGGCAATGGTAATAGCCGAATCAGGTATGGGCCATTGGCCTTCCGGTTCCACTCCCTTATTGCCACGTATAGGGGTATGTCCGGTATGCTGACCGGTTAATAAAGAAGAACGGGACGGTGCGCATACAGCGGTGCCTGCATAAAATTGTGTAAACCGCATTCCCTGTTTTGCCATGGCATCGAGGTTAGGCGTTTGTATCAGCTTTTGTCCATAACAACCCAGATCACCATAGCCAAGATCATCGGCCAAAATAAAAATGATATTGGGCGGCGTTGATCCTGTTTGCTGACCCGAAGTTATTTCAGGCTGTAACAGCATTGATAAATTAACAAGGGCAATCGCAATAAATGTTTTGCTCAACCGCATGGGCATTTATTTGATGTTTAGTTATTACTCCACTAAATTAATAGATTTAACAATACAGTTCATAAAATGACTGTATATGACTTATACATTGATGAATAAAAATATTCAAATGCGCCAAAATAACCACCGGAATGCCTTATTTTGAAAAAAAATAACGGGATGAACCAAATCGTTGAAAAAATTGCACAAACCACCCATTTTTTAGAAGAGAAAGGATTTACCGGGGCCTCTACTGCTATTGTTTTAGGGACCGGACTGGGCTCATTTATTGACCGGGTTGAGGTGGTACAGCAAATTTCGTATAACGATATCCCACATTTTCCTACCTCTACGGTTGAATCGCACAAGGGCAAGCTTATGCTGGCCACTGCCGGAAATAAAAAGATACTGATCATGCAGGGGCGGTTTCACTATTATGAGGGATACAGCATGCAACAAATCACTTTCCCTGTAAGGGTATTTAAGGCATTAGGCATAACCAGCCTGTTGCTGAGCAATGCCGCAGGCGGCATGAACCCAGAATACAAAAAAGGTGATCTTGTGTTGCTTACCGACCACATTAACCTGCAACCGGAAAATCCTTTACGCGGAGTGAACGAACCTGGCCTGGGTCCCCGGTTCCCCGATATGAGCCAGCCGTACGATTTACGATTGAACAAACTTTTTATAAAAACGGCCCTTGACCTCTCGCTGCCGCTTAAACAGGGTATTTATGTAGCTGTACCCGGCCCTAACCTCGAAACAAGGGCAGAATACCGTTTTCTTCGGGTGATCGGGGCAGATATGGTAGGCATGAGCACCGTTCCTGAAGTGATTGTGGCCAACCAGATCGGGTTGCATTGTGCCGCCGTTAGTGTGATCACCGATGAATGCGATCCCGAGAACCTGCATCCGGTAAATATTGAAGAAATTATTGCCGTAGCTGGAAAAGCCGATCAAAAACTGAGTGCAGTGTTTAAAGGTGTTATTGAACAACTATAACGAAGCCATGCAGGAAAATAATTACGCCAATGCAAAACACCACTACGAAACAACCAATGATCGCAAAAGGCTGCAAATGTCTGAAAACCGGGAAGGCTTTGTAATAAACGATTCCGCTCCCAGTTCTTTTGTTTTGGCAATATCACCGGGACTGGAGCTGGTTGAGTAAATAATGACCGGGATGTCTTTTAACGCATCGGTTTGTTTTATTTCTTTCAGGAACTGCAATCCCCCCATGCGGGGCATATTAAGATCAACAAATATATAGTCGGGCAGCGTGTTGGCCGATGCAAGCAACTTCAACGCATCATAGCCATTGGTAGCGGTTAGTAAAACAAGGCCGGCATCAACTTTTTCCAAAGCCGATTTGAAGATTTCATGATCATCCAGGTCGTCATCTATCAGGAACAGCAGTTGATTTTGAAGCATACCTTTAAATTTCAGGCAATGGAAGTTGCTCTCTATTCAAGTTAACGTTTTTTTCCATAAAAACAGCACCCTGTTTTTAACAGCGGTTCGCGCCTGAATACATTTTCTATTATCTTCGGCATTATAACTACTGGTTATGACCATTTATCCAAAAATTTTCTTACTGCTTGGCAGTTTATTTCTTCTTTCAGCCTGTTCAAACCGTATGACATTAAATAAACTTCAGGACAACATAAAATCGAAGCTGGCAGAACAGCCCGGCGATTTTGCCGTTGCCTTTAAAGACCTTTCAACAGGCGAAACCATACTCATCAATGAACAGCAATATTTTCATGCGGCGAGCACCATGAAAACACCGGTGATGATAGAAGTATACAAGCAGGCTGCCGCGGGGGCCTTTTCACTCAACGATTCCTTTGTGCTGAAGAATGAATTCAAAAGCATTGTTGATAGCAGTGTATTCAGCCTGAAGGCCAGTGATGACAGCGAAAAAGAACTATACCAACACTTAGGTGAAAAAAGATCATTGTACAACCTGGTGTACGAGATGATCATCAGGAGTAGCAACCTGGCTACCAATATGGTGATTGAACTGGTAAATGCCCGGCAGGTTACACAAACCATGCGGCAACTGGGCGCCAGCCATATACAGGTGTTGCGGGGTGTTGAGGACTCGAAGGCATTTGATAAAGGATTCAATAACGTTACAACTGCCGGCGACCTGCAGGTGATCTTTGAAAAAATGGCAACCGGTGAAATTGTAGACAGCGCTTCTTCACAGGCCATGATCAATATCCTGTTAAATCAACAATTCAATGAGATCATTCCGGCCCGGTTACCTTCAACAGTGAAGGTTGCTCACAAAACGGGTAACATCATGCATGTTCAACACGATTCGGGCATCGTGTTCTTACCCGATGGAAGAAAATATGTATTGGTGTTGTTATCAAAAAATCTGCAAAAAGAAGATCAGGCAATAAAAGCTATGGCCGAAGTTTCGGAAATGATCTACAAGTATGTAAGCAACCGGGATAAATAAACGGCATCAATGCCGATGGGGTTGTGTAAACGGTTCCAGCTTTTCATTTTCGTTTGAACAGTGAACGGTTTCCGATTCCAGCTCAATGGTGCTGTGGTGAATATTATGATGTATTAACTCATGTTTGAGTTCCTGTATCACTTTCAGTTTTTCCTCAAACGGTAGCTGGTCATCGATGATCACATGCGCGGTGAGTGCATTCTCAGTTGTACTCAATGGCCAAATGTGGATGTGATGCACATTCACAATATGTTTAACCGATAACATAATGCGGGTTATTGCTTCCAGATCAATGCCTGATGGTACCGCATCAACCGACATTTTAAAACTATCGGTTAACAACGACCAGGTACTTATGAGTATGATGATCATTATTGCCAGTCCAATAGCGGGGTCGAGCCAGAACCAGCCGGTATAAGAAATAACAATACCGCCAATGACAACGCCTACCGATACGAGGGCATCGGCCAGTAAATGCCAGTAAGCTCCTTTTATATTGAGATCGGTATCCTTATTCCTGAAGAAAAGAAAGGCAGAAACACTATTTACCACAATGCCTATGGCAGCAACCCAGGCAATTCCATAACCCTGTACAACCGGAGGCGCCTGCAGGCGTTGCACCGATTCGTACCCCAGCGTACCAATGGCTACCAGCAGCAATAATGCATTGAAAAGGGCCGCCAATACAGTTGTTTTCTTTAAGCCGTAGGTAAATCGCGTTGTTGCCTGCCGGTGGGCCAATTTGAAAGCAATATAGGAAAGCAACAAACTGGCAACATCTGCGAGGTTATGTCCTGCATCGCTCAATAGCGACATAGACTTATAGGCAAGACCAGCCACTACTTCTACCATCACAAATAAAATATTCAATGCTATACCAACCTGAAAGGCTTTTAGGCTCGCTTCATTAAATGAAACGGCATGCGAATGGGAATGATGTGCATGTGAATGATCGTGCCCCATAATATTGACGTTTAATTTGGCCCCCCTGCAAATTAACAAATTTGTTTATCATGACAGGTTAACCACTGGTTAGCCTCCTTAACTATACATAAAAAAGCAGTCCCGAAGAATCGGGACTGCGAGTCACATGAGAAAAATTCTATTACCGCAACTGTTTTTAATGATCCAGGGATGAGTTGCGATACGCTATAGAATGAAATCCCCGGAGTTCGTTTATTTGAGACCCCGACTTATAGGAGCGGGCTGCGAAACGTTCAATGGTAAGCCTGCAGGCCTATTGGCTATGCCCTATATTTACCAATTGGCAAATAAGATGCAAGCTGCCAAAGCTTCGCCATGGCCAGGAGGCAGTGTTAGTTCGCATGTACGTTTGCCGTTTCACTCCGGTTTGCCGGGAGCGTCTTAGATTACCTTACTGCTTTTGAGTAATGCAACGGACGTTTGTGCAAAATTTCCATCAGCAGCTCGAACAGATCATTTTCCCTGTAATTGTAACGGAATTCTGTTTCCTTTACGTGCAGATAAAGGGTACCGCTGTTCAATCCACGGAATTTTATTAACCGTGATTTCAGCAAGCCCCAGAACATATCGATTTCATCGACATGCGATTTGCCACGGGTCACACCAGGTACCGATTCATTAATGCGGTACAACCTGATGCTGTTAAAATCGGCAATGCCATTGTAAACATGAAGGCGATATTTTTCAATAATATCCCTGTCGCCTTCTGTTTTTCCTTTTAACCAATCATACATCCACTCTGCATCAATGTTTGCAATTTTATCGGTGTGAATGGTTTCATCGTTTTTGAAGATCCCATAAAACGATTTCTTTGAAACGGTTCCATTGCTGGCAACCGTGCCATTCTCCGATGCATGATAAGTTACCGTTCCATTGGTAAAATGAAATGGATTCCTCTCCTCGCAAAATTTTGCAATGTGTGTACGAATTAGTTTAAAGTACGCATTTACCGTAATACGACTAATTCCAGTAATGTTGGCGATCTGCGTGGCTGTCAGATCTTCCGAGAATAATTTAATAAGTTCCCTAACTTTCCGCTCAGAAAGATGGGCCCCCTTCAGGTATCTGTTTTTCATGGCTGCTTAGGTGGTTTGAAGTACGTAACTCTACGTAAATAAGACAAATTTTATTATACGCCCCGTGTTAAAATATTATAAACGGCAGAAGGATAGGATGTACGCTACAGCCTAGTTATCTTGTAGAATAAGAAGGGGAATGAAATTATCTTGTCGCAGAAGATCTGCTTGTTATTACGAATTCAATAAGTGTTTTATTATCACTGACACTTTTTCACCATTTGGTAACATTGTTTGTTCCAACATCATGTTCATAGGTACCGCTGGTACATTTAATGCACCCAATACTTCCACCGATGCATCGAGCCATTGAAAGCAGGCGTGGGAGATCCTTTGTGCCAGCGCTTCTGCAAAAGAATTATTCTGCTGCTCTTCGGTAAGCACCAAACATTTACCATGTTTTTTTACTCTTTCAAAAATAAAATTTTCATCAAGCGGAAATAACGTGCGCAGATCAATTATATCTATTTGCCCCGGGAAGTTTTTTGCAGCTGACCGCGCCCAGTAAACACCCATTCCATATGTTACTATGCAACATGATTCACCCGAAGCTATTTTACCGTTTTCTGCTTGTAATACCAGGGTAGCTTTTCCTAATGGCAATACATAATCCCGGGACGGCTCAATTGTTTTAGCCTCTTCAGTACCCGGCACTTTACTCCAGTATAATCCTTTATGCTCAAGCATTACCACGGGATTGGGATCAAGGAAAGCTGCTTTCATAAGGCCTTTCATATCTGCCGCGTTGGATGGGTATACTACTTTAATTCCTTTAATTGACAGTAATGTAGTTTCAATACTTCCACTATGATAAGGCCCCCCGCCACCATAGGCGCCAATGGGAACGCGGATAACTGTTTGAACCGGGAACTTGCCGCAACTCAGGTAACAGGATTTTGAGATCTCGGTTACCAGTTGATTAAAACCGGGATAAATATAATCGGCAAACTGTACTTCTACAATTGGCTTCACCCCCACCGCGCTCATGCCCACAGTTGAACCAATGATATATGCTTCCTGAATGGCGGTATTGAAAACCCGTGCATCACTGAATTTTTCAGCAAGGGTAGCTGCTTCGCGAAAAACACCACCCAAACGGCGACCAACATCCTGCCCATACAACATTGCTTCGGGGAACTCTTCCATAATTTCCCTGATGGCAAACAGGGCCGCATCGACCATGATTATTTTTTCATTACCCGCTGGCTGGCGTTGCCCTTTTTCTTCCGTTACCGGGGTTGGCGCAAACACATGCTCGGCTATAGTTGCAGGGTTTGGCTCAGGTGCCTGCACGGCTTGCTGAAACTGCGAGCTTACAGCTTCCCCCGCCTCTTTTTCGATGTACAGCAATTGTTGCTCATCGATACCGTATTGTAATAACCGTTGACGCAGCCCTGGCCCGGGATCATTCACGGCATGTTTCTCCAGGTCTTGCTGTGTGCGGTAAAACTCTTTGCGAACCCCACTGGTATGGTGGCCTAATAAAGGCACTTTGGCCTGAACCAGATAGGGCGTTCTTTGCTGCCGTACATATTGTACCACGCGGTGCATGGTATCAAAACTTTCTTCAAAATTGCTTCCATCAATACGCACCCGGTCAAGGCCGGGAAAACCGCCTGCATAATCATATGCATCCATCACCCGCACTTCATCTGCACTGGCGCTAATGCCCCAGCCATTATCCTGTACGAGGTAGATCACCGGTAATTTCTTCAGCACTGCAAACTGAAATGCTTCGCTTACTTCACCTTCTGTTACACTGGCATCGCCGAGTGAGCAAATGACCACAGGCATTTCGCCATTGGGGCCTTTTATCAATCTATCGCTTTGAACCTGTTCAAGGTATTGAATACCCTGCGCAATACCGGTAGTGGGAATTGCCTGCATACCGGTGGCACTGCTCTGGTGTATGATGGTGGGTTTATCGTCGCCGCGGTAATTGGGGTGCGAATAATATTCGCGGCCCCCGGTAAAGATATCATCACGTTTGGCCAGTAACTGCAACATTAACTGATAGGGCGTAAAGCCCAGCCCCAGCAATATGCTTTCATCGCGATAATAGGGGCTTATATAATCACAGGGCAACAATTGAAAGGCTGTTGCCAGTTGAATAGCTTCATGACCACGGGATGTTGAATGAACGTATTTACAGGCTGCCCGGTTGGCTTCATAGGTTTCGGCCATTGCTTTAGCAGTGCACATAAGCCGGTAGGCCTTTAATAAAATATCGGTATGCATCATAGTTAATCCCCAAAAATAATAATAACAACTGTTAGTTTGTAAGAAAAATCTATGGACGGAATTGAAAGGTCAGAAATTGGCGGCCAGCAACCGGAAACAGGGAGGTATTTTGACCGGTAAACGCATAAAACGTCTTATAGCGACAAAAAAAATTACGATCGCCTGTTTAACCCAATGCCCTGGTATTTGTCTGTATTTCGGGTATAAAAACGCAAATTCAGACATTGGGCTTCCTGGCGGGTACCTATTTTCAACTCTTCGGCTTCGCTCAGGTCAGGTTCGTTCAGGGCAGGCCCGTTCAGAAAACAAAAAAGCCCTTCCCGAAGAATCGGGAAAGGCTATTTCCTTGTAATGATGATCTATTTGTTATTTGATCTCTAAACTTAATAAGCTGTCGTCTTCGATAAAGGCTTCCAGCTCGTCACCAACCACACATTCGCCTACACCAGCAGGTGTGCCGGTAAATACCAGGTCGCCAATATTCACTGAAAAGTAGTTGGAAATGTAAGCTACTACTTTATCAAAGTTATTGATCATTAAACCTGAATTACCCTGCTGCACCAGCTCTTTATTTTTATATAAACAAAAGTTGATGTCTTTTTTGTTCTTGATATTCGTGAACGGGATCCAACGCCCGATCACGGCTGAATTATCCCAGGCTTTCGCTTTTTCCCAGGGCAGCCCCTTCTCTTTTAATTCAGTTTGAATATCACGGGCAGTAAAGTCGATACCAACTGTTACTGCATCATAATACTTACTGGCAAATCTATCCTGGATGTATTTACCATTCTTTGAAATACGCAATACCAGTTCACACTCATAGTGCAATTCATTAGTGAACTCGGGGTAATAAAATGGGGTATGAGCCTGCAATAAAGCACTTTTAGGTTTCATAAAAACGATAGGTTCGTCTGAAACCTCATTACCCAGTTCTTTTGCGTGAGCCACATAATTACGGCCTACACAGAAAATTTTCATACTCAACAAAGGGTTTAATTGAGATAATTGTTTTCAAGTTTCATGCGCCTGGAAAAGCCGGGGTACGTGGGCATAGAGATATTGAATATCAAATTATTACTCACCACAAATATTGGCATTGCGAAAATAAAGATTCAAATTAACAAATCATAGTGTAAACTCCAATTTATTCGCTTCATTCATAGTTCGTTCGATGCCAATGGTGATAAAATTTTCTATCACATCCACACACTTTTCAACCTTTCGTTTTACTAAGGGCGATTCCTCGGGCGTCCAGCGGTCAAGTACAAAATCCGCCTGCCCTCCCCTGGGGAAATTGTTACCGATACCAAAACGTAATCGGGGGTACTTATCGGTAAGAAGGGTCTCCTCTATGCTCCGCAATCCATTATGACCAGCACAGCTACCCGAAGGTCGAAGCCGTATCCGGGAAAGCGGTAGTGCAATATCGTCTACTATTACCAATAATTGTTCCAAAGCGACTGATTCTTTTTCCATCCAGTACTTTACCGCCTTGCCACTCAGGTTCATGTAGGTCGAAGGCTTGATAATTGTCAATTTTTTGCCCTTCCATTTCAACTCACAAACTTGTGCCAGCCGTCCTACCCCAAAAAAGCCACCATGCTTTTGGGCAAAAGCATCCACTACATCAAAACCTATGTTGTGACGTGTATACGTATAATCATCTCCAATATTACCTAAACCTATCAACAGGAACTTCATGTGGCAATAGTTGAATAATGTGTGGTGGGGTAAGCAGAAGGCTGAAATTGCCAAAAAACGATCAATTCAAGTCTAAATGTATCAACAGGTCAATCAGGCAAACCGGTAATTGGATCAAATTGGTCAAATGAGTCAATTCAGTCGGATAGTCGGATCAGTAAAAAGGGTCAAATCAGTCAATGATTCCTTTTTCTCAATTCCTCATGTGACTCACCTGACCTCTTTATTTTGACTTAAAAGCCCGGTATTACCCGGGCTTTATATGCATTGATTTATTTACTTCTTAGCGGCAGGCGCTTTAGCAGCAGGCGCTTTAGCGGCAGCAGCAGCAGCGGGCGCTTTAGCAGCTCCGGCCGCAGGGGCAGCAGCTTCTTCCTGTTTCAACTGACGCGTCATAACTACTGATGCGATAGGAATACGTGGTGAGTTCAGGATCTCATAATTAGGCTCCTTAACATCTTCAACACGAATGTTACCATTCAGCTGCAGCTCGGTGATATCAACCTCAATGTTCTCTTTCAGGTATTGGGGTAATGACTTAACTTTTAAAGACTTTACTTTTGTGATAAGACGACCACCATCTTTTACACCCTGAGAAGCACCAGTGAACTTAATAGGAATAGTAGCGATCACTGCTTTGTCCTGAACCAACTCGAGGAAGTCAACATGCGACAATTGATCTGAAACCTTATCAAATTGCAGGTCTTTCAGAATGCATCTGTAGCTCTTTCCATCTACTTTAACTTCAGCTAACTGGAAATCAGGAGTATATACGATGGATTTGAAAGCCAGCACAGGAGCTGAAAAAGAAATTTCCTGTGTACCGCCGTAAATTACACCAGGCACCAGTCCCTGAGAGCGAAGTTGGCGGGTGGCTTTTTTCCCGGTTTCGGTCCTCAGTTGTCCTTCGATTGTAATTGTTTTCATTGCTTATTATTGTTTAAAAGTTCCTTTGTTGCAAACAGCTTTCAATTGGCTAGCTGTTACGTCTTTGACTATGTATAAATAACCCGGTGATACTTCTGTTCTCATACGCATTGCGTATTGCCACTGCAAACAGTTCGGCCACACTCAGGATCTTCAATTTCGAGATCTTCTGTTTCAGGGGTATTGTGTCACAAACTACCAGTTCTTCCAAAACACTGTTCTCAATATTTGAGTAGGCATTTCCGCTTAAAACCGGGTGTGTACACAATGCACGAACGCTGCGGGCTCCTTTTTGCTTCAACAAACCGGCTGCTTTTGCCAGTGTTCCGCCTGTATCACAAATATCATCTATCAATACCACGTCGCGGTCGGAAACATCACCAATAACAACCATACTGGCTATTTCATTGGCCCGTTTACGATGCTTATCGCAGATCACCATTTCGGCATTGAAATAAGACGCGATCTCACGTATACGGTTGGCACTTCCCACGTCGGGGGCCGCAAAGGTAAGGTTTTCCAACTGAAGTTGCTGGATGTATGGAATAAAAATAGCAGAACTATCGAGATGGTCTACGGGAATATCAAAATAGCCCTGGATTTGCGGAGCGTGCAGGTCCATGGTTATAACACGATCGGCGCCGGCAGCCACTAACATATTGGCAATCAGCTTTGAACCAATGGCCACACGGGGCTTATCCTTTCGGTCCTGCCGCGCGTAGCCATAATATGGTATCACAGCCACCACTTTATAGGCCGAAGCCCGCCGGGCGGCATCGATCATTAATAGTAATTCAAGAATATTTTCGGCCGGGGCAAAAGTACTTTGCACCAGGAAAACCATATCGCCACGGATACTCTCCTGAAAAACAGGCTGAATTTCTCCGTCGCTAAATTTAGAGATGGTTATTTTTCCAAGGGTGGCCCCGAATTTCTGAGCTATTTTCTCGGCCAGGTATTGTGAACCTGTGCCTGAAAAGATCTTGCTTGACATTTGCATACCGCAGTAAAATGTGCGGCGAAGATAACGCGAAGATGGGTATTTGCCCGATAACCTCTTAACAAAAAATTTATTTCATCAACGTGTAAAAAAATAGTATTGTCCCAATGGTTACTGATTAATCGGTGCATCCCCCAAATACGTGTTACTTGTTGGTTACTGTCAGCAGCATTTTTGAACCTCCGGGCGCCATGGTTACTATTTTATGTCCTGTTCCCGCGTCTTTTGCGATCGACTTCTTGGGATAGAAGGCATAAAATATGGCCGAGCAAATAAAAATTGAGAAGAAAAGGGCAACAAAATACATTCCAATGCAAAAAAGGAAGGGTTGATAACCTCCAATAGCGGCTAAAGTAGTCTTTCTGTTCATGGGGATATAGATTAAATTCTTAATAAGATTTGGATTTATACTGAAATAACGCACAATTTAGTACTTAAAGTACATTTTGTGGTTATAGTATTTGTGCGAAAAGTACTAGAAATTTTTGATGTATGCAAGAGATTAAAGTTTCAATAAAAAAATGGGCTAAAGACGACCGGCCAAGGGAAAAGCTACTTGGGAAAAATCCATCAACTTTAAGTGACTCAGAACTACTGGCCATACTCATCGGAAACGGTCATCGGGAAAAAAATGCCGTTGATCTGGCAAAAGAGGTCCTACGACTGGGGAAGAACAACCTAAATGAACTAGGTAAAGTTACCATACAGGAAATGATGCGCCTGAAAGGAATAGGGAAAGTAAAGGCCATTACCATTGTTGCCGCCCTTGAACTGGGGCGCCGCCGGCAGGCTTCCCTTTACCTGGAAAAGCCAATTGTAAAAAGCAGCCGCGATATTGCCAATTACCTGCAGGCGCTGCTGCGCGACCTCCCGCACGAGGTTTTTGCCGTAGCCTACCTGAACCAGGCCAACCGCATCAATCATTTTGAAATAGTAAGTAAGGGCGGTATTACCGGAACCGTTGCCGATCCCCGGGTCATTTTAAAAAAAGCGGTGCTGGAAGATGCGGTAAGCATTATCCTTTGTCATAATCACCCTTCGGGCAATCTGCAACCCAGCAAGGCCGACCAGGACCTCACCCGTAAATTGAAGGATGCCGCCCAATTGCTCGACATTGACCTGTTCGACCATATTATAGTAAGTGAAAACGGATACTTCAGCTTTGCCGATGCAGACATGCTTTAATGGCATGAACCGGAGTCAATCCTTTTACTGCGCCCAGAGGACTACGCCTGTGCAGTTGGCCCCCCGAAATTCATTGGCAGCTGCACATCTTCCAGGTCCTGGATCTTTCCGTTAGCGGCTTCAAAACGTTGGATATTTTCGGTTAAGGCCTTCATAAAGCGCTTGGCATGCTGAGGCGTTAATATAATGCGTGATTTTACCTTGCTTTTAGGCGTGCCGGGCATTACGTTCACAAAATCTATTACAAACTCGGCATGAGAATGCGTAATGATGGCAAGATTGGCATATTCCCCTTCGGCTACTTCTTCAGAAATTTCGATATTAAGCTGGTTTTGCTGTGGATTTTGATCTTCCATCATTAAAAGTTTAAGGCTCAAATGTAAGAAACCGGGCGTAATGGTATGTACTGAATTTTATATTTCCAGGTGAATGCCTTAAAAAAACAAGCCTCCCGACAAGTCGGGAGGCTTGCACATGAAATAAGCTATTTTAGAATTTATCCCAGAACAATTTGGTTTCCACCTTATCACTACCAATGGCAGCAGCGGCAGCTGTGTAATTGGTTCCGTTTAACTGTTGTTCGTTACCCGGATAAGGGAAGCGGTTGGGGTATCCTGAAATGGCATTCAGCGCCAGCGTCAATTGTGGATAATCGAGCCGGCGTACTTCTACCCAACCATCAAATGGCCGGTTGTATAAAGCGATCCATTTCTGGAAACCGATCTTTTGTTTGTAGCTACCTGTAGCTGTAGCATATGCCACCTGGCTTTGTGCCAGGTAGGTTGCCGCATCAGAAGCAGAGCCACCCCAATATACTATAGATGCGGTAATGGCATTGTTATAATGGTCGGAGGCTGTACCGGCAACATTGAAACCACGTTCCTTGGCTTCGGCCCGCAAAAACTCGGTTTCAACATAATCGCCCAGGATCAGCGGTGCATCGGGTGCAGTAACTTTTGTACTTGGCTTACTGAAATCTGAAAAGGTGTTCACTTTACCTACAATGCCACCGGCATAATTGCCTGCATTGTTGGTACCAAAGTACAATGGTTTGCGGGGATCGTTCAATGAGATCAGGGGGTCCATCAGGTCTTTGGCTGCTATATAATCTGAACGGCCACCCAACACGATATCGGTGTATAAAGGATTGGTATTCGGACTTACAGTCAGATAGGTGAACAGGGCATTATCTGCTGCTGCAGAAATTGCTTTGGCATCTGCAGCTTCAATAGCGGCTTTAGCCGCAGCATTGTCTACATCTGCTACCGTCATACCCATTTTCATCAGCAGGGTGTTGCCAAATTTTATCCATTTGGGAATACTGGCTGAACCGCCGCCATAGATAACATCTTCGGATGAAGCAAAAGAACCACTGCCGGTTTTTAATTTGCCGAGATCATCGGTGAGCCGTTTCAACAGGTCAGAATAAATTGTTTTCGCATCATCATATACAGGAAACAGGTTGTTGGGATCGAGCGCCTCCTTGTATGGAACATTCCCAAAAGTATTTACCAGGATGTTATATGTGTATACCTGCATGATATCAATAATAGCCAGCTGATTGTCCTTTTTGCCGGCATCAAGCGATGCATCTGCCGAAATTATCCGGGCCGATTCTTTTAAGTCATTTAGTACATCACGGTATAATCTCGTCCACCAGGCAGCTGGAATACCTCTCGTAGCAAAATCATACTGTGCTTCGTCCTGATAAACTGCCATGGCCCAATGTTTTACAGTAAACCGCCATACGTTTACGTTTACGCTGGCATTTGCCATACCATCGGCCAGGTTCTTTACTGCATTGGTGAAAAGAGGCCCTGGTGGTACAGTTGCAGGTTTCTTTGTTTCTTCATTAAACCGGGAAATATCTTTCGTGCATGCCGCCAGTAACAAAACCGGCATTGCTATATAAATGAGTTTTCTCATGATTTTTTCTTTTTTAGAATTTCAACTTTACGTTCAAACCAATAGAGCGGGTTGTGGGATAAGCGCCACTTTGCATACCCTGAATGTTACCGGCAGAAAGGTTTTCTTCGGGATCAGAATAGGGCAGATTTTTATGAATGATCCATAAATTCCTTCCGAACAGGGATACATCGATGCCTTTTATGGCTTTAATCTTTGAAAGTGTGCTTGTTGGCACTGTATAGGTAAGATTGGCTTCCCTCAATTTAATAAAGCTGGCATCGTACGAATAATTTGACTGAGGATTGGCAGGTGAATTGGCATCTATTACCACCCGTTTGGTGTTTACTTTACCATCGGCGGTTACGCCATCGAGGATGATACCACCGCCATCGGCGAGGCTGTTCCGCATGGGATTACCCAGGTCATTCAACCCGGCAGATTCTTTTAACACACCGGTGTATTGGGCATAGAACATGTCGAGCGACCAAACATCGCCACCTTTGCGAACATCTATTAAAAATCCGAGTGAAATGTTTTTATATTTAAAAGTGTTATATACACCTCCGATCCAGTCGGGATTTACATTTCCGATAACATTCGACGTTGTAGTGGTAGCTACATAGTATCCGTTGCTATCAACCAACCGTTTGCCATCTTTCAGTTCCCATGTTTTACCCTGAATGGTTCCGTATGGCTGATCCAAAGTAGCGTTTATGCTAACCCCGCCCTGAAACGATCCAAGGGGCAGGTTCTTACTGTCATTATACAACTTGGTCACCTTGTTTCTATTCCTGGTGAAGTTGAGGTTAACATTCCAGGAAAAATCTTTGGTTCTAACAGGTGTGGCAAACAGCGACAATTCGATCCCTTTATTTTGAATGATACCGGTGTTAAGCACTTTGCTTGAATAACCGGTGGCAGTAGAAATAGACACCGGAACGATCTGGTTCTTACTATCGGCAATATAATAGCTCGCATCAAAACCTAAGCGGCTGTTAAAGAATGCCATTTCGAGCCCGATCTCCTTGCTGTAGGTCTTTTCTGGTACCAGCAAATTATTGTTCTTTTTATCGGGCAATGAGAACAGAATACTGCTTCCGAATGAGCTTGGCTGGTCATATACGTCTTTAACACTTCCCCAGGGCGCATCATTACCTACAATCGCATAGTTCATGCGAATTTTACCGGTTGAGATCCAGGGAACAGTTGTTAAATGATGACTGAAAACCCAGCTTCCTGAAACAGATCCGTAGTTATATACATTAGCGTTTGTTGGTAATGTTGATGACCGGTCTCTGCGAATGGCAGCATCTAATGATAAAAAGTCCTGGTAAGTAAGGGTAAGGCCGCCAAAATAGCCGTCAACTGCAATTGGAGCGCTCGATTCTGAAGGCGCAGGAATGGCACCTTTTGAATTGGCAATGCTGTACAAACCCGGCACCACCAAACCGCCAGATGTAGTAGCGAGTACCGAACGATCGTTACTTCTGCGCATATTCGCACCCAGCAAGCCTTTCAGGTTAAGATCCTTGGTAATGTCTTTATCAACATTGGCCATGAGGTCGTAGTTCACTTCACTGAAAGTACGATCGAAGCGGGTGTAAGAAGCAGTACCCTGGCTTCCTACAGCAACACGTTCTTCCTGAAATTCGGTATAATTATCTACTGAAACACGTCCTAAAAAGCTTAACCAGCTGGTTGCTTTATAATCGAGTGATGCATATCCAAAAACACGTGAACGGGTATCGTTCTCATAGTTTTGGTATATGGTCCAGTAGTAGTTATCGGTATAAATAGGAACTATACCCGAAGCAGTTGAAGGGTCTTTCCAGTTCCAGGTGATATTCTTATGATTTCTTAAATAAGCTTCTTTTTGTTCCTTAACATCCACATTGGTTTGATACCATTGACGGAAGTTCTGGTTTACGTTACGGCCGCTGTATCCGGTTCCGTACCGGCCTTTACCGTCGATCTTTGAATAATTCACTGAAGCGTTCGCTGTTAATTTGGGAGCAATGTTAAACGATGCGCCAAAATTGATGATGTTCTTAACCAGGCGGCTGTTTGGTAACACCCCATGCTCATCATTGCGGGTGTAACCCAGTTTGTAAGAACCCTTGTCAGAAGCCCCATCGAACATTACGCTGTTGTTGGTAGAAACATGTGTTTCATAAAAATGAGATGGATCGTTATCTGCAGCCACCCAGGGTTTTGCTTTATGATAGTATGGTGAAGCAGGATCAAAAGCATCCCAATGATAAACCATTAAGTTGGGATCGAATTTAACGCCATAAGACGCGTCTTCAGATGTAGGCACCACATAATCTTTAACGCCATCGCCATCTACATCAAAATACAGGAAGCCATCTTTTTGATAGGAATCAGAGTAACCGGCTCCGTATTGTTTTTGATAGGTAGGAAAAGTTTTTTTGTCGATAGAATTAACTGTAAAACCTGAGTTAACGGTGATGTTCAGGCCTTTTTTTGCTTTTTTGGTAGTGATCATGATCACCCCATTGGCGGCGCGGGAACCGTATAACGCAGTAGCGGCAGCACCTTTTAACACGTTGATATTTTCAATATCATCGGGGTTAATGTCGGCTGCAGCATTACCATAATCGTATCCGCCGCGGCCGTTTTGCTGGGTGCTTCTGTTATTGATAGCATTTTCAACAGGCACTCCGTCTACAACAAATAAAGCCTGGTTACTTCTTGAAATAGACTTGGTACCACGGATCACGATGTTGGTTGAAGAACCCAACCCGTTACCCTGTTGAATTTGCAAGCCCGATACCTTTCCGGAAAGCGCGCTGAAGGCGTTGCCCGAACGTACGCGGCTAACATCATCTCCACTAACTACCTGTGCAGCATATGGCAGGGTATTTTTTGCCCTTTTGATACCCAGGGCAGTTACCACCACTTCGTTCATGGCGTCTTGTGGGTTCAGGGCAACTGAAATTTTTCCTGAACCGCCTGCTCTTAATTCTGTTTGTTCAAAACCCACGGCGGTGATAATAAAAGTGGCGTTTTGTGGAGCGGTGATGGAGAAGTTGCCGTTTGCATCGGCGGCCACCGCATTTGATGTGCCTTTGATCTTAATGGTAGCAAAAGGAATGGGATCTCCTTTTGTGTCTTTGACGGTCCCGGTCCAAGTTTTGGATTGACCCAGGGCCATAGCAGTGCATAGCACTAACACTGCTAGCAGTGATAGCATTTTTCTCATGTGACTTGTAAGTTTTAAAATTTGAAGTTCTAAATGTATTGAAAATCCTGATTCACCATAAAAAAAAGTTAAAACAGGAAATTTAATAATAGAACCAATTTGAGCTAGACAAGATGAAATTGGTAAAAGCTGCAATTTCAATTTTACAACTATGCTGAACATACGACGCAAATAGGGCAATTATCCCCACTCCTGTTGCAAACAATTAAAAATAAAGGCGTTAATATATTTTTATTTTATTTAAACCGTTTCCTTTTATTATCTCATCCTTCCAAAAAGAAAGTCACAATTCACGCTTTAATGCACTTCAGAAATAAAAAAAAATGTTCAGTGGTATGTTATTTTTTTTGATCTGTATCAATTCAATTTTTACAGGAAATTGCCTGTGGCAGCTCTCCGGTCCCCCTTAAAAAGGTCAATAGCACCGCAGATCTCCGCAAAAAAAATAGCCCCGCTTTAGCGGGGCTAAAGTGGGGCTATATGTTTAGCTTTTCATATAGTTCAATTAGTAATCATCCTCATCCCACCTTGTTCTTGCAGAACCGGCTATCTTATTTTTAATACCGGGCTTGTTTGAAAACTCAACTTCCATATATATACTATCTACAACATTTCCGGTTTTAGATACCCCGGCGTTTTTCAAAATTTTTCCATTAGTGATGTTAACCGTGACAGCGGAATAGGTATTTGATGAGTTTTGAACAGAAAATGTCAGGGCAGAAACGTCAATTTTGGCCTTACATTTAAATGAACCCAGGTGTTTAAGATCATCGACCCACATAGAGTCGGGGTTTAATGACGTATTATAAGTTGACAGTTTGACAACTTTTCCGGTATCATTTATTTTAACCCACCATTCATTTGCAAATTCTTTTGCCGAAGTGCCCCCGGCATCGGGAAGATCCTTTGAACAGGCCCACATGCAGGCAGCTCCAAAAAACAATATGATAATCTTTATATGTCTCATAACAATTTTGTTAATCATTGTGAATAATTGCATTGCCAATTACAGCATAAAATTATTTGGCCCACCAAACTGCTGTTGTAATAGGAACTTCGGCCGGGGTGTTTTTATTTCTTGACCTTTCAACATTGGGATATACCAGTCGTTTCGGGAAAGCGCCACCGGTTACCCCATTGGGCGAATACACGAACTGGCCAGGAATGTATCCTGCCACATTTGAGTATACAGCGCTTGTTTTGGGATAACCCGTTCTGTTTTTTTCGAAAAATGCTTCCAGTGAGTGAGCCCCGTAAGCCAGTGATGCCCACTTCTGAACAATTATGGCTTCCAGTTTATTGTCCATGCTGCCGGCTGCAGGATATTCATAGGCACCACCGGGTGCTATAAACGAACTTCCATCGTTACCGGTTTCAGTAAATGCGGCTTCAACACCCTGCTCATACAGACCCTGTGTTACATCGCCTGCATAATACCGCAGCCTGGCTTCGGCCTGTAAGAAATAAGATTCTGCCACTGAGATCAACTCAACCGGATCGGTAGCACTTTGAATAAGTACTGTTGCTTTGCCATAAGTAGGATCGGTGCCCAGATAATCGCCCTGGTTTATGACAATAGGATTCGTTTTGCCATAATAATATAAAATACGCGGATCGCTGTTAGCCTGTAACCAGCTCACGAATGTTTTACTGGCGCGCAGGTTGGTAGTCGTATTTAACCGTTGAATATTATAGGCGTAAAACGGATTTTGTTTATCAGGTGTTTCTGTGAAATGTGTAACAGCAGCATCTGCATCGAGGAACTTTGCTCCGCTGGTATACAATTTCTGAATTCCGGCCTGCGCTTCTGCGGGTTTCGCATTCACCATCCGCAGGTATATTTTTAATTTAAGGGTGTTGGCAAATTGTTTCCATTTGGTCATATTTCCGCCAAAAACAAAATCGCTTGAACCGGGGTCGGTAACCGTTGCTGCAGTGAAATCTTTGCCCAGGGCATCATCGATCTTTGCAATCAGATCGGTATAGATGCTATAGCCGTCATCAAAAGTTGGGTTCAAATTGGCCTGGCCCTGCAAAGACTGAGAATAAGGAATTTTATCATACAGATCGGCCAGCACCTGTACTGTATAGGCTTTCATTACTGTACCCATCAGGTAAAAATTCCAGTCACTTTGTGCTTTGGCTGAATCCAGCACATACTGGTAGTTGTTCAATGCACCCGAAAACAGTTCGCTGTAAGCGCCATTATAATCAGTGCTCTGCAAATTGTAAGCATCGATGGTCCTGTACTGGCTCGATGACCAGGATTGCGTAAAGAACTGCGACCATATGCCGCCGATGATATTTAAATCGCCCCCTATGCGGCCAACGGATGACATTGTTGCTGCGGGAAAAACCAACCTGGGACTGCCCTGGTTCACCAGCGGGTAGTTGGGATCTGTATTTATATCAAGCTGCTTCTTGCAACCAAACAGCGTCACGGAAAGAGCTGTAACGAATATATAAAGTGACTTATTTATTGTTAGGTTCATACATTAATAGTTTTAAAATCCTCATTTATTAAAAGCTTGCTCTCAGCGTAAGACCAAATTGTTTTAAACTGGGTCCGGTCCTGAATTCGCCAAATTCACTCTGCAGGTCATTACCAAAATTGGTTACCTCAGGGTCAATATATACGTTCTGTTTAGGTGTCCACAGCAGGAAATTCCTTCCGTAAACTGTTAATGACATATTGGTCGATCTTACTTTTGAAGCAATGCTTTGCGGCAGTCTATAGGTAAGGGTTACATCCCGTAATTTGAGGAATGACCTGTCAATGATCTGGTAACCATAGATCAATGCTTTGTTGGATGTATGATACCAAAAAGCATCGAAGTGCGCTTCATCGATCACTTTCGTGTTCTCAACATAAATGGGTTTGCCACTGGCGTCTACCCCAGCCTGGTTAACAGAATTGGGAATAACAAACGGCTTGCGATCATTGTAAGTTGTTGCTCTGGCGCCGCCGGTGAACAACAGCAGATCGGAAGTACCACTGTAAAAGTTTCCGCCTTTTCTGTAGTCGAGCGAAAAGCCAAGCTGAAAATCCTTATAGGTAAATGTATTTTGCAGCCCCATCATAAAGTCGCGTTGCGAAGAACCATATTCGCCCAACTCTGAAGAGGCAATGGCATATCCGGTTTTAGGATCTACCACAATTTTTCCATCGGGTGTACGTACAGGAACAGGAGCCTGGAAAATACCCAGTGGTTTACCGGGGATGGCATCAAATTCCAGATCGTAGGCACTTTGTAATATTACTTTGTCGAGACCATCATTCAATCTTTCAACTTTACTGCGGTTACGTGCAAAGGTGTAATTAACCGCCCAGGTAAAATCCCTGTTCTTAACAGGCGTTGCATCCATCGTTACCTCAACTCCTTTGTTACTAACCAGTCCAATATTTTGAACCAGGGAAGTATAACCCGATCCCGGAGAAATAGGCACATTGAAGATCTGTCCGTCGGTACGTTTATCATAATAGTTCGCATCAATGCCAATGCGATTGTTCAGGAAGCGTACTTCGGCACCAAATTCTGCCTCTTTGGTAATAACCGGTTTAAGGTTCAGGTTGTTGATCTGTTTGCTGAGGCTATAAGAACCTACCCCATTAAACGGAAAAGTGATATTGCCAAAACCCAATGCAATATTGCCGGGCGTTAATGTAGAATATACCTGGTAAGGCGCTGCGTCGGCACCTGTTTTTCCGTATGCAGCCCTGAGCTTCAATAAAGAAATGGGTGTACCGCTTAAATCAAGCGTTTGTGAAGCGATCCACGACAGGTTGGCGCCGGGATAGAAGAAGCTGTTGCTGTTTATCGGTAATGTAGACGACCAGTCGTTACGGGCATTTACCGTTAAAAATAGCTGGCCCAAATAACCGAGGGTAGCCTGCCCATACATACCTATCAATCTTCTGTTTGCAATTGCCTCGGTACCGGTAGGCAGGTTCACTGAATTTGACAGATTATAAAAGCCGGGAACCAACAGCCCTTCAATACGCGTTGTTACGCCTTTTGATTGCGACTGGTTATATGTTCCACCCACAATAGCTTCCAGGTTAAATTTTGATCCAAGGTCTTTATTCACCTTCAGGTTAAAGATGGTGTTAAACGTCCCTTCATAGTTGGTTAATTCGGCATAAGAACCAATGTCGGCCTGGCGTTGTGAACCTTCTACGTTGTTACCATCGTTCCAGCTATTGGGTGAAGGTTTATTCACTGCATTCCATATTTTGGTACGGGCGTTGGTAAAGTCGCCGCCGACAATTAATTCTGCCGCCAGCCAGTCGGTGAACTTATAACCCATATTAATGTTTCCGAAAATGCGATCGGTGTTTTGCCTGCTTCCATTTTCATGAATGCCATAATACGGGTTCTCGCTATATGGGCTGAAAAAGTTATCTACATTGGCGTAAGTGCTTTTGTAGTTTTTGAAATCGTTCATATTCATGTCAACAGGGATCTGCAAAAGATCTTCAAAGAAAGAAGAACCAACACCGCCAACCGGTCTGGTAGCCGGAGCGTTCATGCGCCTGTTAATATAATTGAGCGAGGTATTTAATGTGAAGTTTTTATAAGTTGAGTTAGAGCGCACGGCCACCGTGTGACGCTCGAGGTCATCGGCTTTGGTAGGCAGAATACCATTGCTGAAAACATTACCATAAGAAAAATAGAATTTGTTGTTTTCGTTTCCGCCCGATAAGGCAAGGGTATTATTATTTTCTGTACCTGTTTCATAAAAATCCCTGATCACATCATGAAATGAGAATGGCTTGCTCAATTGCACACCATTAACTGTTGCACCCCATGGACGCATTTTTCCATCGAGCCTTGGACCCCAGCTACCATTTTCTGACAGCACAAAGGAACCACTCCAGCCCTGTCCGAACTGATCTTGCAGATCGGGGGTTTTACCCACTTTCGACATATTGAAGGTACTGGTAAAATCAACTTTCAGTTTTCCGGCTTTACCACGTTTGGTAGTGATCATGATGGTTCCGTTCTTGGCCTGCGAACCGTATAAAGCCGAAGCAGCTGTTCCTTTCAAAACAGTGATGCTTTCAATATCATTGGGGTTGATATAATTTAATCCGTTACCATAATCGTACCCTCCATCTGAAGCAGCTCTTGCGCCATTGATAGGTACATCACCGCTTGAAGCAGGCCTTGCATCGGTTAAAGGCACACCATCGATAACATACAGCGGCTGGTTATTACCGCCAGAAATAACCCCATAACCGCGCAGTACCACTTTTGTTGATGAACCGGGGGTTCCACTAACGGTAGAGATGTCGGCGCCGGCAATTTTTCCCTGCAACGCATCCAATGCACCCAACGGCGCCACTTTATTGATATTCTCGGTGTTAAATGTAGTAGTGGAGTAACCTACTTTGGCCTTGCTTTTAACCTGGCCCAATGCAGTTACTACTACTTCCTTTAACGACTCCTGCGCTTTTAATACAGTTGAAACGGTAGATTGTGTGCCGGCATTTATTTCACGAACCTCATAACCGGCTCCTGAAAAAATTAATACAGCACCTGCGGGAATACTAATTGAAAATTTACCTGCCTGATCTGCAGCAACGGCTTGTTTGCTGCCTTTTACTTTCACTGTAGCAAAGGGAATGGGATTTCCCTGCTCATCTTTCACTTCACCGGTCACAGTGTGGGTTTGACCAGAAGTTATGGCAACGAAAGCGAATAGCATCGCTGCCATTAGTAGAATTTTTCTCATGAGACTTGTAAGTTTTTAAAAAAATTGTTTAATCCAGAAAATGCGAAACGTTTAAAATTTAATCCATGTGCAAATAAATAAAATTTTTACTAACCGGTAGACAAACTGAATTATTCAAGCGCTGCAAGCAGAATAATAATAAAATAACACGCTACTTGAAAACTTCGTTGTTATAACAATCATGCTACAACGCATGCCAGTACAGGCTTTCAAGGCAGCAACCACACTGCATTTCAGCCCGTCAAGTATTCTATTTGTACACCAATTTTGTTAATATTTTTTTCATCATGACAACTTAATCACTTCTCAATTACACAAGCGGCAAATTTATATAAGTAGAAATTATTGTATGATGCCTAACCGAATATCTCTAAGCCTTTAATTGAATTTTAATTCGCTTAACAATTGTTAACAAACAAAGCCGAAGAAAAATTGTTTACCGCGCAGTAAATATAAGTTGTAGCCTGATATCAGATCTACTGTACGTCTCAACAGCAGTATTCGTTGCCTCAACTGCAGTTTCAGCCGGATAAACTGACTGGGCACATGATAAGGAGAGCAGGCAATTATATTTTTTACGTTGCTGCATAGCCGCGCGTGGCATTAACCGGTAATTAACATTAATGATATATCGAAGAAATTTATTAAACGAGGCAGGAATGGAATAGTTATATAATACCGTGTTCTCAAAAGCATAGATGCGGCTATTGTAACTGTCTGTTTCAACATACTGCAGCCGCGCGTTGAAAGAAAAAGGCTTAAAAGCAGGCTTTACATGCACATCAGTGTAAAATAAAAACCCGGTCTCTTTTTGCTGACTGCTACTTCCATACCAAACTGTTTCTACCCTGCTGCGCAATTCAATCGTTCTATTAACCCTGTAATTAATATGTGTTCGCCAGTTTAACCGGGTTACAGGAACGGGCGATGGTAAACTACTACTAACAGAGTCTGCATCATTACTTCCTTTTGTTTCATGCCTGAACCGGGTATACATGTCAATATACTTATTAGGTGCATAACTTAGCTGCACCAAATATTCATGACCACCAGACGGCGCATTCACCTGGTATTTCAACCAGGGAAACCGGAAAACATCTGCATAAACATCGAGTTTCCACCTGGCGGCCGGCCGAATAGAAATACCGGCATACCAGCCATTTTCATTGACCGGGAAACTGTTTTCAGTAAAAGCGTTGCTGAATAAAGATTGATACCGGCTGCTGATGTTGCGATAAACGATTGCCATATCCACTTTAGGATCAAGACTGGCCAGCAGTCCGTGTATCATGGCCCGGTTCATCAATTTATCAACAGCCACTTCACCATACACGTGCATGTTCCGGAACGTATAGCTATAATCGACACTATAATTGCTCCAGTTGCTGCCATTGATGGCAAACTGGTCATAAGGCGCTGCCGCCGGCCGCATAGGTTTCGATAAATTATAGTGAACTGCATTAATGCCTATATGCGACCTGCTATTTGCAATTTTTACCGCGCCACCTGTGGTCAGGCACTGCACATTGTAGCGATCGTTCATTTCGGCCAAAGTTCGGTGGTACCCGGTTGTAATTATGGAGGTAATATATGCTGAGCCGGGAAATAAACTATCAACAGCCAAATTGGCGTTCAACTTTCGCATGGAGCCAAATAAAGTGCACTGAACAATTCCTTTTTGCAAAGTAACCCCCACACCCCGGTGAAAATTATATTCGCCCGCAGAATTATAGGGTTGCAGCATTGGTCCCTGCCGTTTTATAGCCAGCACATCGGCACTTTTTTTAAATGCCATGCCCTGCCATTGTATTAACCCCTGTGCAAAATTAACCGTAAAGTCGCCAATGGCCAGGGATTGTATTACACCCAGTTTACGCGCAAAAAAGTGAAAGGAATAAAAATCGAACCCGTTCTTCTGCGCCCCTTTTAAAAAGGGTTCGCCTGCATCTTTATCGCCGGTTATGCCATACTGTAACAGGTTTTTATAATTATACTTATACCTGAACAGAACGGCAGTAGGGCTACCCAGATAGTCTTCCGTTGTTTTTTTGTAGTCGCTGGAAGTGTTTACCGTTCGTGCATACCGCAGCAACAAAGTTTGTTCACCCTGTTTGAACCGTTCGCCCAAACGCGCTGCCATATTCTTTTGATCGCTAACAGAAATAAAAGGCAGCAATTTTTGAATGGTAGCAACATCCCAGGCCGGTACTGCCTGCAATTCGTTCACATGCAGTAATGACCCCAGTAGTTGGCGGTACAACAAAAAATTAGTGATCTGTAAATCGGTCAACAGGCGTAATGCTTTCAGCTCATCGCCGGTAGCTTCATTCAAATTCAGTGGATGTTTTTGTAAATACTCCAATTGCTGCCATTGCGAATCGTCTTCCGTGATCCCTTCTTCCCGCCCGGCCTGGCTTTCGAGCTGTTGTTCATTGACCGGCGTGGCCAGCCGTTCCTGTGCGGTTATCCCTATCCACGGTAAAGTGAATAATATAACAAGCGGCCATTTCACGGTTCCGTTTTTTGTTTACCATAAAATAAAAGCAGTAAGCCCGGGGAAATTCCCAGTTGAGGATGATAACGCATGCTTACATCGGCCCGGCAATTCTTCCATTGCCAGCCCATACCTATATAGGGCGATGAGGTTGCAGTGGTAATTCCGGCCCTAACAAATAACCTGTCGGGCACGGCAACATATTGTAAACCGGCCTGCACATTTACGGGTTGGCCCTCTTCTTTGGTGAGCTCGGCGCTCAAAAATAATTGCTTCGATACATCGTACCCGGCGCCAAACTGGTAAACAGCCGCCAGTTTTTCACTGGAATGATTGCGGAAATGACCGCCCACTGGGTTAATCAGATGTATTCCGGTAACCAGGGTTGAATTGATCTGCCACAGGCTGCCCACTTCAACACCCACCGCCGCATCATTGCCATAGCCGGCCACATGTACCATATTATAATTACACTGGATGCCTACACTTAAGCGCCCCAGGTTTTTGCCATAAGCCAATCCTACCTGGCTTTCATTAAAATCGCTGAACCCACTGTACTGCATGGAAATACCGATACCATCCCGGTTTACGGGCATGGCGACAGTAGCCATGTACATGCTCAGAGCCTTCAACCCATATTTTTGTTCGGCATATACCCCTGCACTGGTGCGGGAAAGGTTACCCAGCGAGGCCTGATTGGCCAGGAAGGAGAACGATTGGGTAAATTGATGACTATAGGCCCCCAATCCGGTATATAACGTACCGGAGGAGTAACGAATTGACTGACCATGGGCCAGACAATGGATAAGATAGAATGGCAATAGCAGTCTTCTCACAACAGCAAGCTTTCATAATCAATAGTTAAACATATTCAAAAATGCATAATGTAAAAAATTTTTTATTCTCCTTTAGGGCAACACCCCGCAGCCCTTTACCTTTGCGCCATGAAAATTTTAGACGGGCAGCTTGTATCACAGGCAACAAAGGATGAATTGAAACTGAAAGTAGCTCAACTGGTAGTGGAAGGTAAAAAGGTACCTCACCTGGCCGCGATACTGGTAGGCAACAACGGCGCCAGCGAAACCTATGTTGGCTCAAAAGTGCGTACCTGTGAAGAGATCGGGTTTCACTCAACCCTCATCCGGTTGGAAGACTCCATCAGCGAATTCAAATTGCTGGAAACCATTGAAAAGCTGAATGATGACCCCGATGTGGATGGCATTCTGGTGCAACTGCCTTTGCCTAAACATATTTCGGATGAAAAAGTGATCAACACCATTGATCCTTCGAAAGATGTGGATGGTTTTCACCCCGTTAGCGTAGGAAAAATGGTGCAGGGGCTGCCCACATTTATATCTGCCACTCCGCACGGCATTATGCTGATGCTGGAGCATTATAAAATTGACACCAAAGGCAAGCATGCCGTGGTAATTGGCCGAAGCAATATCGTTGGCCGCCCCATGAGCATTTTGCTCAGCGCCAATACCAATCCCGGCAATTGCACGGTTACCATTTGCCACTCCCATACAAAAAACCTGAAAGAGCTGTGCCTGCAGGCAGATATTATAGTGGCCGCTTTAGGCAGGCCCGAATTTGTTACGGCCGACATGGTTAAAGATGGCGCTATCGTAATTGACGTTGGCATTACCCGGGTAGCCGACGCCACCAAAAAAAGAGGCTATGCATTAAAAGGCGATGTACAGTTTGATACCGTTTCGCCCAAATGTTCGTGGATAACCCCCGTACCGGGTGGTGTAGGCCCCATGACCATTGCTGCGTTGATGAAGAATACATATAACGCCTGTATAAACAAGAATTAGCGAACTTTGCACCAATGACAAAAGCTTCAACAGATATTCAATATCCGGTGATGGAATCCTTCTATACCCTGCAGGGAGAAGGTTACCACCAGGGAAAAGCCGCTTACTTCATTCGCCTCGGGGGCTGTGATGTAGGCTGCGTGTGGTGCGATGTAAAGGAAAGCTGGGAAGCATCAAAACATCCGTTACAATCAATAGAAGAAATAGTAGCAGGGGCCAGTGCCAACCCTGGCCGCATGGCCATAGTTACCGGTGGCGAACCGTTAATGCACAATCTCGATGCGCTCACCCAGGCCCTGCATGAAGCCGGCTTTCAAACCAATATTGAAACCTCCGGCGCATGGCCGGTAAGCGGCTCCTGGGACTGGATCTGCCTTTCGCCCAAGAAATTCAAAGTTCCCCTGCCCGAAATACTTCCCCTGGCCAATGAGCTTAAAGTAGTGGTATATAATAAGACCGATTTTATGTGGGCAGAAAAATACGCCGCCCTCGTTTCGCCCTCCTGTAAACTGTTCCTGCAACCGGAATGGAGTAAATCGGGCATCGTAACCCCGCTTATTATCGATTATATAAAAGATAATCCGCAGTGGGAATTTTCGCTACAACTGCACAAATATATACATGTGCCATAAGCCTGTAATAGGGTCATTACAGGCTTACACCTTGCACCCCGGTGCCACCGGGGGTTGCACTGAAAGTAACGGGTGCAGTGCAACTCCGGTGCAACCCCAGTGCAACCCCCTGTCTAAAAAAAGCATACTCTTTTATCCCACTTTTATACTAACAGCAGCCAATCAAAGGCTGTTTATAACGTTTTCTTATCATTTTATCAGGAGCAATCTGCATCTTATAACCTGGTAAACAGGTTTTTCGCGAAAACTTTACACATTTTTTATCTTTAGCGCTGAAAATTGGACTGATTTTGAATTGAATAAATGCTAAATGACGGGTAGCCAGCAGGCGAACCGTTTACGATCAAACGCACCAGATGATTAAAAAGATTATTACAATATCCATTCTTGCCGGGCTTTTTTGCACCGCACGTGCACAGTACGATCCCGATAAAGTAAATAAAAAGGCAAAAGCCCTGTACGAAAAAGCCTATGGCATAGCCATGAATGGCAACTATATCGAAAGTATTAAGACCTTACAGGATGCCATTAAAATAGAACCGCGGTATGCAGAAGCATTCCTATCGATCGCCGGTTTGTATTTCGAACAAAAAAAATACATGGAAGCGATCGAATATTATGAAAAAGCAAAAGTAATAGACAGCGTCTGGTTTAAAGATTATAACCTTCCCTACTCGATCAATCTCGCCGGCATAGGCGAATTTCAAAAGGCACTGCATGCTATCGGGGAATTTCTATCGATCCCAAACCTGAATGAACAAAGTCGTAAAGCAGCCGGTTACCGGCTTAAAACCTACCAGTTTGCTGTTGATTACAGTAAACAGCACCCGTTGGGAAATTACCGTTTTGAACCGAAGAATATGGGTGATAGCATCAACAGTATACAACTGGATTATTTTCCATCTATTACTGTAGATGGGAAGGAATTTGTTTTTACCCGGCGTATAAATGCCAATGAGGAATTATATGAATCGAAGTTTGAAAACGGTCACTGGACAAAAGCCCAACCGATGCCCGGAGATATCAATTCAAACCAGGGCGAGGCAGGTGCCAATATTTCACAGGACGGTCAGTGGCTTATTTTCACGGGTTGTAATTTCCCCTATGGCTTCGGCAGTTGCGACCTGTATATCTCCTATTTGACGCCCGACGGCTGGAGCAAGCCTGAGAACATGGGCAGGCAGATCAATACCGACGCCTGGGAATCGGGTCCTTCCCTTTCACCCGATAAACGTGATCTGTATTTTGCGAGTACCCGGCTGGGTGGTTATGGAGGTAGTGATATTTATGTAAGTCATTTATTGCCCAATGGGCGTTTTAGCGAACCTGAAAACCTGGGGCCAGAAGTAAATACCATCGCAGATGAAAGTACCCCTTTTATACATGCAGATAATGAGACCCTGTATTTCACTTCTGCCGGGCACCTGGGTTATGGCGGTACAGATCTGTTCATGGTCAAAAAACAGGGCAAAGGCTGGAATAAACCCGTTAACCTCGGTTACCCCATCAATACAATCGAAAATGAAGGTATGCTGGTAGTTGCTGCCGATGGTAAAACTGCTTTTTTTGGCAGCGACCGGAACGATACCAGAGGCGGACTGGATATTTACACATTTGAACTGAGAGAAGATGTGCGACCCGCCCGAACGCTGTGGGTAAAAGGAAAAGTGTTTGATAAGAAAACCGGGAAAGGGTTGCCTTCGGGGGTTGAACTAACTGACCTGAGTACCCGTGAGATGGTAAGCAGGGTGCAAACCGATGCCACCGGAAATTATCTGGTCACCTTACCGGTTGGAAAAGATTATGCATTTAATGTAAAAAGAAAGGGGTATCTGTTCTTCTCCGACAACTTTCCGCTGAGCCAGAAAGCCCCTGATTCTACCTATAATATCGATATTCCCTTACAACCTATTGAAGCCAATGCCAGCGTGGTGCTGAAAAACATTTTCTTTGACCTGGGAAAATTCGATCTGAGACCTGAATCAACAATTGAACTGGATAATATTTTCCAGCTGTTGAAAGAAAACCCAACGCTTAAGATCCAGATCAGCGGCCATACCGATAATATTGGTAAAGCGGCCGATAACCTGACCCTCTCGAACAACCGGGCGCAGGCCGTTGTAAAATACCTGGTAAGCAAAGGCATTGAGGCCCCACGCCTCAGCTTTAAAGGGTATGGCGCTACGCAGCCCGTTGCTGATAACAATACCGAAGCCGGAAGAGCGCAAAACAGAAGAACAGAATTGCAGGTTATAAGTCAATAATCGTGAATGCCCGTCCGACCGGTCATCCGGGCGGGGTCAATGGTGAGTGGTGAGTGGGTCCCCGAAAATCGGGCAACCTGAATAATCGCGAGGTCACTCACCACTGACCACTCACCTTACGTTTGCCATTTTACGTATTCCAAAACTTTGTATCTTTCACAATAGTCATATTTTTTGACCATTGACCATTGACCATTGACCATTGACCATTGACCATTGACCATTGACCATTGACCATTGACCATTGACCATGTGCCATGACTAACGATCTGCTATACCAGCTTGCCTTAACGCAGGTGCCGCAAATTGGCTGCGTACAGGCCAAACTGCTTATTCAACAATTTGAAACCGCCGAAGCCATCTTCAAAGCGAGCATTGCTGAACTGGAAAAAACAGAAGGCATTGGAACAGTGCGGGCCCGTTGTATAAAAACATTCAACGGGTTTGCGGCCCTCGAAAAAGAGATCGCTTTTATTGAAAAATACCGTATCAAACCGCTGTTCATTAACCAGCCCAATTATCCGCAACGGCTGTTGCATTGCTACGACCCGCCCACCATGCTTTTTTACCGTGGCGAAGCTGATCTCAACGCAGCCCGCGTGGTGGCCATTATTGGAACCCGTAACAATTCTGTATACGGCAAACACCTCACCGAGAAACTGGTGCAGGAGCTGGCCGCATACGAAGTGCTTATAGTAAGCGGACTGGCATTTGGCATTGATGCCATAGCCCATAAAAGGGCAGTGGAAAATAACCTGCAAACAGTAGGCGTGCTGGCGCATGGGTTAGATTCCCTGTACCCAAGTGAACATACCAACCTGGCCAAAGACATGGTAAAACAGGGCGGCGGCCTGCTCACTGAATATTATAGTGAGATCACTGCTGAAAAACATCATTTTCCCATCCGTAACCGCATTGTTGCCGGCATGAGCGACGCCGTTGTAGTTGTTGAAACCGGAATAAAAGGAGGCAGTATGATCACCGCAGAACTGGCCAATGGGTATAACCGTGATGTATTTGCCTATCCCGGAAAGGTAACCGATGTCAAAAGTGCAGGTTGCAATACACTTATTAAACGTAATAAAGCCATTTTGCTCACCGAAACACATGAATTGGCAGAAATGTTGGGCTGGAACCGGATTGTTCAAAAAAATATTCAGCCACAAAAAGAACTTTTTATTAACCTGAACCCGGAAGAAAAGACCATTGTTGATATCCTGAACGAGAAACAACCGGTGCATATTGACGAACTGAACCTCCGGTGCGGCCTCTCCACCAGTTCCATTGCAGCCGCCATCCTCAACCTCGAGCTGCAGAATATTGTCCAGGCCCTGCCGGGGAAAATGTATCAACTGGTGTAGTTACAGCCTGGTCATGACGGTTCAACACTGATTATCAACAACTTCAAAGATTATTTACCTGTGAACAACTATCTTTCCCCCTGAAATATCAATAATAACAATCACATACGCCAATTTATTCCATGTGTTGGCCCTGAATTCACACCCAATGTTCAATTATTGCCTGCAAACCATTGACTTCTACCAATGCCAACTGGCTGCTTTTTCTTACCTTTGACGTCCCTGTCAAATTGGCTCGTTACCAAAGTGTAGCATCTTTTTTGACCAACCTTAAATTCGTAATTTTTTTAAAATTATTAACCGCTATATCATGTTAGGTTTTCTTGGAAAAATGTTCGGGGGAAGCAAGTCGGAGAAGGATATCAAGCTCATTATGCCGATTGTAGACCAGATCAATAAAAATTTCACGGCTTACCAGTCGCTTTCTAACGATCAATTGCGCAATAAGACCCAGGAGTTCAGGAACCGCATTAAAGCGCACCTGCAAAAAATTGATACTGAGATCGCCGACCTGAATAAACAGGCAGAAGAACTGCCCTTCAGCGATATTGTTGGAAAAGACGCCATTTACCAACAGGTAGATGCCCTCATAAAAGACCGCGATAAGCAAATTGAAGAAGTACTGAAAGAAATTCAGCCCGAAGCCTTTGCTGTGGTGAAAGAAACGGCCCGTCGTTTCAAGGAGAATACAGAGATGGTGGCTACCGCTACCGACCTCGACCGCGAACTGAGTGTAAGAAAAGGCGATTACGTTACCATACAGGGCGATAAATCTATTTTCAAGAACAGCTGGAACGCCGGGGGCAACCTCATTACCTGGAACATGGTGCACTATGACGTGCAGCTTATTGGTGGTACTGTATTGCACCAGGGTAAAATTTCAGAAATGGCTACCGGTGAAGGTAAAACCCTCGTGAGTACCCTGCCGGCATACCTGAATGCACTGGCTGGTGAAGGCGTTCACATTGTAACTGTGAACGACTACCTGGCAAAACGTGACTCTGAGTGGAACGGAACTATTTTCGAATGGCTGGGCCTTACCGTTGATTGCATCGACAAACACCAGCCCAACAGCACTGAAAGAAGAAAAGCATATCTGGCCGATATCACCTACGGTACCAATAACGAATTCGGTTTCGACTACCTGCGCGATAACATGGTGCATACGCCCGAAGAAATGGTGCAACGCAAACACCATTTTGCCATGGTCGATGAGGTGGATAGCGTATTGGTCGACGATGCGCGTACACCGTTGATCATTTCGGGTCCGGTACCCCGCGGTGAAGATCAGCAATATCATATTTTGCGCGACCGGGTACGCAACCTGTTCGAAATGCAAAAGCAGGTTATCAATAAGAACCTGATCGATGCCAAGAAATTATTTGAGAGTGGCGATGATGATCCCAAATCAGGTGGTTTGTCGCTGATGCGTGCTTACCGCGGTTTGCCCAAACACAGCGCCCTGATCAAATTCCTGAGCGAACCCGGTATTAAAGTAAAACTGCAAAAGGCCGAGAACTACTACCTGGCCGATCAGCAGAAACAAATGCCGGTGGTTGATGAAGACCTGTTCTTCCACATTGATGAAAAGAACAACTCTGTTGACCTCACCGATAAAGGTATTCAGGCCATCACCCGCTCCGGTGAAGATCCTGAATTCTTTGTACTGCCCGATATTGGCTTACACCTCGCCGAAATAGATAAAAGCGAAGCTTCAGCCGATGAAAAATTACAACGCAAAGAAGCCGTTCTTAACGAATACACCATTAAAGCCGACCGCATTCATACCGTACAACAATTGCTGAAAGCATATACGTTGTTCGATAAGGATGTGGAATACGTAGTAATGGATGGACAGGTAAAAATTGTAGATGAGCAAACCGGCCGTATCCTCGATGGCCGCCGTTACAGCGATGGTTTGCACCAGGCCATTGAAGCCAAGGAAAATGTGAAGATCGAGGCCGCTACACAAACCTATGCCACCATTACCTTGCAGAACTACTTCCGTATGTATCACAAGCTGGCCGGTATGACGGGTACAGCCATTACCGAAGCAGCTGAGCTTTGGGATATCTACAAACTGGATGTGGTAACCATTCCCACCAACGTAGTGGCTATTCGTAAAGACGAGGAAGATCTGGTATATAAAACCAAACGCGAAAAATACAAAGCCGTTATTGATGAAATAGAAAAGCTGCGAAATGCTGGCCGGCCTATTCTGGTTGGTACTACCAACGTTGAAGTGAGTGAGTTGCTGAGCAAGATGCTGAGCGGTAAAAAAATTCCGCACAACGTATTAAACGCCAAACAGCACGCCCGTGAAGCACAGGTGGTAGCAGAAGCAGGTTTGGCCGGTGCCGTAACCATTGCCACCAACATGGCCGGTCGTGGTACCGATATTAAACTGGGACCCGGCGTAAAAGAAGCGGGTGGTTTGGCCATCATTGGTACAGAGCGCCACGAAAGCCGCCGTGTTGACCGCCAGTTACGTGGTCGTGCCGGCCGTCAGGGCGACCCCGGAACCTCTCAATTCTATGTATCGCTCGAAGACGATCTGATGCGTTTATTTGGCAGTGAGCGTATTGCCAGT
Organism: Niastella vici; assembly: GCF_002077945.1. Classification (GTDB taxonomy): domain Bacteria; phylum Bacteroidota; class Bacteroidia; order Chitinophagales; family Chitinophagaceae; genus Niastella; species Niastella vici. The sequence goes on along the minus strand of NZ_LVYD01000045.1, from coordinate 204,757 downwards.
ATCATGGACCGCTTTGGTTACAAGGAAGGGGAAGTGATACAACACAGCATGATCACGAAGAGCATTGAACGCGCACAGAAGAAAGTAGAAGAAAATAACTTTGGTATTCGTAAACGCCTGCTCGAGTACGACGATGTAATGAATAAACAACGTAATGTGGTTTATAAAAAACGTAACCACGCGCTGTTTGGCGACCGGCTGGCGCTTGACCTCGATAACGCCTTCTATATCGTTGCAGAAGGCCTGGTGAATTCTTTCCAGGAACAAAACGATTACGAAGGATTCAAGCTCGCTGCCATTGTGAACTTTGGTATTGACAGCTCCATTACACCGGAAGAGTTTGAAAAAGGCAAAGCCAGCGATCTGGCCGAAAAATTATACCAGGAATCAATAAGCAGGTACCAGCATAAAACGGCAGAATTGCAACGGCAGGCTGTGCCGGTATTCCAGAATATTCGCACAACACAGGGCAACCATATTGAAAATGTGGTGGTGCCGTTCACCGATAATAAAAAAGGTTTACAGGTACTGGCCAGTTTGAGCAAAACGCTGGAGACCAGTGGCCGCGAACTCATCAGCGCGCTGGAACGTCAAATTACGCTGGCAGTTATTGATGAAGCCTGGAAAGAACATTTGCGGGCCATGGACGATCTGAAACAAAGCGTACAAACAGCTTACCTCGAGCAAAAAGATCCGCTGGTTATCTATAAGATCAGTGCATACGATCAGTTCAAACAAATGGACAGCGATGTAAACAAAGACATCATCAGCTTCCTTTGCCATGCTGCCATTCCTGTTGAACAACAGGGCCCGGCCCAAATACGCGAAGGTCATGAGCAAAAGACCGATATGAGCCGCATGCGCGCCAATAAAGAAGAGATAGATGCCCGTGGTGAAGATTATGCAGCCAATGAACAGGATCAATTCGATGAGCATGTTAAGCAGGAACCGGTTCGCGTAGGCCCCAAAGTTGGCCGTAACGATCCCTGTCCTTGCGGAAGCGGTAAGAAGTTCAAGAACTGCCATGGCAAGGATGTAGTGTAAGAATTTGTAAAATTGCACCATATTAAAAGCATCTCGATAATCCGGGATGCTTTTTTAGTTTTACAAACCACTTAACCTTGTTGTGTTCAAATAGTTATCTGTAAAATGAAAAAAAGGCCCGGGAACCTGAGGCCCGCACACATCCTGCATTTTAATATATTGGCGAATTTTCCATACCACTTACCGGTAAATTTCCGGTTAACGCCCGTCAAAATATATCAAAAGGCTGTATTTTAGATTTTCAAATGCACAGTGGTGTATGAAAGCAGATAAAGCAAGTCAGACGGCGCAGTTAATGGCTTTATTCAGGGCACTTGAAACAACATTGCCCCATAATAAAAGGCTCTTTATTGATCCTTATGCGGCTTCATTTTTAGAAGGAAAACTGCAGCTGGCTGCCCGCCTTTCCCCGCTTTCATTCGTTCGCCGCTATGTTCAAAGAACTATTCGCAAAAAAATACCAGGCGCCCTTACATCGGGCATTGCCCGCACCCGGTATATCGACGATCTGTTACAGCAAACCCTTCAACACCACATACAACAGGTGATCATTCTGGGCGCCGGTTTCGATACCCGGGCGCTGCGGTTGAATTCCCTGTCGAACATCCCGGTCATTGAAATAGACCACCCCAACACCGCCCGTAAAAAAACCAGTATACTCAAAAGTAAGCTGGGCCATCTTCCAAACCATATCCACTACTGGCAAATAGATTTTAATAAAGAAAGTCTGCAGGAACTGGCTGTAAGGGAAAAACTCGATTTTTCCATTCCTACCACCATCATTTGGGAAGGCGTCACCAATTACCTGACCGCAGCAGCGATCGATAGCACCTTCGCTTTTGCCCAACAATTTGCCAAAGGTTCCTACATCATTTTCACTTATGTGCATCAACAGGTGCTCGATGCGCCCGAAAACTTTTTTGGCGCCACCAGGCTGTTGAAAGACCTGGATGCAATTGAAGAACGCTGGACGTTCGGATTCAATCCTGAAAAACTATCTGCCTACCTGCAGCACTATAATTTCGTACTACTTGAAGACTCCGGAGCATCACAATACCGCGATAAGTACTTGCCCGATCGCCCCGAAAAGGGATATGAATTTTACAGAGTAGCTTTTGCATCAAAAGTTTAAATTAACTGACATATGGAGTCGCCTTCGATCTTAAAACACTTACGTGATATCATTATTATGCCCTTTACGGTTACATTCATTGTGCCGTATTTTTTGTACGACAGTAAAGACGTACTTATACCGCACAACTGGTCGCTCAAACTAACAGGCTGGCTTATAGCCGTTGCCGGTTCGGCCCTGTTTGTGTATACTGTTTTCCTGTTTAAAATAATGGGACAGGGAACGCTGGCGCCCTGGGAGCCTACCAAAAAGCTGATTGTGGAAGGTCCCTACCGGTATTGCCGCAATCCCATGATCACGGGCGTATTCTTTATGATAACCGGTGAAGGGCTCATGCTTTTTTCAACCAATATACTCGCCTGGGGAGTAGCCTTCTTTATCATCAATACCCTGTATTTCATTTTTGTGGAAGAACGCAGTATGATGCAACGCTTTGGCGGCGATTATCTGAAGTACAAGAAACATGTGCCGCGGTGGTTACCGCGATTGAGGCCGTTCAGGTTGTTAAATTCTTAAGGTAATAAATAGATTGTCCTGCTATAAAGAATCCGAAGTAGGAAGTAAGATGTAAGAAGTAGGAAATGTCCGATTATATAATCCTAATCACTATTTCCTACTTCGTATTTCGTACTTCTTACTTCATACCTCTTACTTCTTACCTTTTATCTCCTCAGTTAAATCTTTGATCTCAACTTTCCTAAAGTCAACAGGCTGCCCCTCGCTTTGCAGGGCAATGAAACCCGATGACAATATGGTTCCATCCTTTTTGATCCGGGGATCGTAGTTATTAACCACCGGGCCACCGATCTGCGGTTTTGAGTAACGCATTACCGTATCGCCATTAATGATATGGGTGATCAGCGAATCGCCCAGCACAATGAGTTCGGCGCGAACCCACTGATCACCATCGTATGTTTTAGATGTGGAGTTAATGCAATGCCGGGTATCGAGCACCCCGTTGTAAACAATATGCGTGCCTGGCGAACACATATTGCCGGTAGGGCGCTGGTTACCATCACCGAGGCCGCCCAGCAACTGAAACTCAACTGAAATTGGCCAGTCCTGTTCTTTGGGCATGGTGCGCGGGTCCTGCGAATGAAACATGATGCCGCTGTTAAGCAAGGTATAGGACGGCGCATCTTTTCTCCACTCGCCGGTAAACCGGTATTCAACTACCAGGTGGTAATAAGAAAATGGCGTTTTATAATACAGGTGCCCAAACTGCTCGTTGAAGGCGCCGTACTGATCGTACCGCACTTTTATCATGCTGTCTTCTACCCGAAAGGTATTGCCGAAATTATCACCTACCTCATGATGGTGGATCTTTACTATCCAGTCATTGATATCGCGGCCATTGAACAACGATACCCAGCCATCCTTATTGGTTTGAACCTTTTGGGCAGGATGGCAGGCTGCAATTGCCATAGCAATAAAACAAAAACCAAGCAGTCGGGAAAATGATCCTGTAAGCATAGAGGATAGTGTTTCTTTTACCACCTCAAGTTACAGGAAAGTCGGGAAATGGCAGTTATCAGTTACCGGATTCCAGTTACCGGGCTGAAAAGAAGAGCAGCTTAACAGTTGGCAGGAATGCCGAATCTTAAAGCCTGGCAACCGGAAACTGTTAACCGGGAACACAATCTCCCTTCTAATGCTTATTGATCACCGCGGTGGGCACCACATTCTTTACCGGTTTGGTAGATTTCAAATAAGCGAAGATCGCCCGCAGGTCTTCATCACTGGCATTCCGGTATTCTGTCCAGGGCATGGGCGGCAAAAGAGGACGGGTATTATCCAACCCCAGGTATTTTCCTTCGCGTATGGCTTTAAAGAATTGTTTTTCCGACCAGGTGCCAATACCCGTTGAATCAGACGAAATGTTGGCCGAGAATGAAATGCCCCAGGGGCCTACATAATTGGTGAGCATGCCATTAAAGAGGATCCAGTCCTTTGCCGTGCCGGCATCATATTTAGCAACAGGTATATCGGCGGGATGGCCCGACAATAACCTTTCCGGATCGGGAACCGGTCCCTGCGGGGTCATTACTTTTGGCGAGTGGCAATCGTTACAGCCCATCATATGCACCAGATAGGCGCCACGCTTTACCATGCTGTCGGGAGAAATAGCATCAGTGCTGCTGGCGGCAACAAGCGGTTCTTTTGGCGCGGGTTGATTGCAAAAAACAAGTAATACAGTTGTAAATACAACAATGCATACCAATACCATTATTTTTTTCATACATGAAGCAATTAGTAGTTAAGAAAGCGAATTGTACAAAACTGAATTTAACTCTTCTGCTTTTGCTTCAGCAATAAGAAAGAATGATATTGATCAGTAAAACCGTTTTTTTGACTTTTATCAATTGATTCTTCGGCTACGCCCGGCATTAAAAAAGGTGATCCGCCATCGATGTCGGATCACCTTCTTACACATTTCATTGTGCGAACGCTATTCTGTTGCCTACTTTAACTCATACTTGTATTTATACCGGTTGTACAACTGCTTTTGTTTGTTATCAAGGCTTACCTCCCGGCCCTGTATAAAAGCATGTACAATTATGCTGGTACGCATATCGAGCAGGTCGCCTTCGCTTACCACAATGTTTGCATCCTTACCGGTTTCCAGCGATCCCGTTTTATCATCAACCCCCAGGATCTTTGCCGTATTCAGGGTAATGGCCTGCAATGCCTGCTCTTTGGTTAATCCATACGTGGCAGCGGTGCCGGCATTAAAGGGCAGGTTGCGGTAACGGCTTTCTGCATGCTCATCATTCAACGCAAACAATACACCGGCTTTTTGCAGCATGGCGGGCGTTTTATAAGGCTGGTCAACATCATCATCTTCAGTCGAAGGCAATGCGTGCTCATCATTCAGGATCACCGCAATATTGTATTGCTTCAGCAGGTCGGCAATCAAAAAACTTTCGCTGGCGCCTACAAGCACTACATCAAAACCAAACTCTTTTACAAAATCAATGGCGATCAGCATTTGTTTTACCTGACTGGCATGCACAAACAGCTTTTGTGTTTTGTTGAACAACCCTTTCAGGGCTTCCAGCTTCAGATTGGTTTCTTTATGCGTGGTTTCCTGCAGGTACCCTTTTGCCTGGCGGAACAGGTTTTTGATATCATCAATTTTATCAAGCGCTTCTTTGACAGGGTCTGTTTGCGGTTGCTGCACACCGGTAAATGCCGCAAACCGGTTCGAGCGGGGAATAAAGGATGGCATATTCAGGTGAATGCCGTTATCCATTTTATAGGCCGCATCTTCCCAGTTCCAGGCATCCAGTTGTACTACAGAAGAAGAACCGCTGATGGTGCCACCCTGTGGTGTAATACCGGCCAGCAAAATGCCGTTTGCCTTCAGGGTATTGATGATCTTTGAATCGGTATTGTAAGCCACAATGGAGCGAATGCTGTTGTTGTATTCGCCCAGCTCCTGGAAGTCGTTTGAACCGCGTACGCCATTGGCGATCTCTTTCAACCCCAGGTCGGTTACCGGCAGTATCATACCGGGATAAACCTGTTTCCCTTTTACATCAACAACTTTGGCATCGGAAGGAACCGTAATACCGGCGCCTACCTGCGCTATCTTTCCATTATTGATCTCAATGGTGCCATTTTCAATTACCTGCCCGTTCCCAACATGTATGGTACCGTTAGTGAGAAATATTTTACCGGCATAGATTTTGGCCGGGTATACATCTTCCTGCGCATGCAACGCAACGCCAAGCGCCAGGCAATGTATAAGTATGATAAATTTCTTCATTGTTTGCATGTTTTAGTTGGTGTTGGCATCGTTTTCATTTACATCAACCGTGATCAACCCATCGTGGTGGTCATGATCGCCACAGCTCAGGATATACTGAAAGCTGGGGGTTGCCGGTGCAACCGGAGCGCCACCTTTCTTTTCACCCAGCATCTTTTGCACCAGGCGATTCCTTTCTGCTGCTATCTTTTTACGCAGTTCGAGGTCGCGGGCGCGATCGAAATAAACAATGCCATCTACGATGGTTTCCTCGGCTTTGGCATAAATGCTCAGCGGATTATCGCTCCATACCACTACGTCGCCATCTTTTCCCACTTTCAAACTGCCCACTTTTTCGTCAACATGTAATGCTTTGGCCGGGTTCAGGGTCACCATTTTGAACGCATCTTCTTCCGACATGCCGCCGTATTTTACGCTCTTGGCAGCTTCCTGGTTCAGGCGGCGCGCCATTTCCCCATCGTCTGAATTAATGCACACGTTCAACCCAACGCGTTGCATAAGCGTGGCGTTGTAAGGAATGGCATCCTGTACTTCAGTTTTATACGCCCACCAGTCGCTGAAGGTTGATGCGTTGGCGCCATGTATTTTCATTTTATCGGCCACTTTATAGCCTTCCAGAATATGGGTGAAGGTATTTACGCGGAAATTGAATTTTTCGGCTACCCGCATGGTTGCGGTGATCTCACTTTGCACATAGGAGTGGCAGGTGATGAACCGCTTTTTATTCATGATCTCAACCAGGGCTTCCAGCTCCAGGTCGCGGCGTACCGGAGCAGCCGTTGCTGTAGCAGCAGCCCCTTTCTTTTTTGTAGCGGGTGTTGTCTCGGCTTCCTTACACCCCTTTTCATATTCGCAGGCGCGGGTAAAGGCGTCCATCAGCACTTCTTCAACCCCCATACGTGTGTCGGGAAAACGGTTGTTGTTTTGTGAGGTGGTGCGCTTTACATTTTCACCCAACGCAAATTTTATAAACGGATCGGCGCCTTTAAATTTCAGCTCCTCATCGTTCACGCCCCAGCGTAATTTGATCAGCTGGGTTTGTCCGCCAATAGTGTTGGCCGAACCGTGCAGAATGTGCGAGGAAGTTACGCCGCCGCTTAACTGCCGGTAGATATTGATATCTTCCGGGTTCAGGTTATCGGCAATACGCACCTCTGAAGTTACAGATTGCGCACCTTCGTTAATAGAGAAAGCCGCTATATGTGAATGTTCATCAATGATGCCGGGTGTAACAAATTTACCGGTGGCATCAATGACTTTGGCTGCGGGGTCGCTCAGGTTTTTCCCGATCTGTGCTATTTTTCCATTTTTGATAAGCACATCCGTATTTTCCAGTTTGCCTTCTTTTTCATTGGTCCATACCGTACCATTTTTGATAAGAATGGTTTCGGGTTGTGGCAGCGAATCCCAGCCATATCCATCAAAGGGATACACTACTTTACCCAGGGCGCCCAACGGTTTTTTCTTGCTGGTATCGGCTGCAGGGGCGCCAGCCTTTGAAAAACTGGCAGTCCACAATACGTTATTGCCTTCCCCATCTACCCCATTTCCATCCCATACTTCGCCATGTACGGTTCCGCCCAAACGAATAGTGGCGGCACGCGGCTTCTTTTCGGCAACAAAACTGATGTTTACCAGTTTGCCGTCGTAGCTGAATTTTGTCTTGATGGTATCTTTTGAAATAATGCTCGCGTCTGAAGTGCTTTTTACATCCAGGGTATAGCTGTTGCTGCCATTGGCTCCTTTAACCTGCAGGGTGTACTGGCCGGCAACGGGTTTCCAGTTCTCTTCTTTTATACTGTATTTATCGCCCTGCACCCAGTTTTGAAGGATCACGGTTTTTTCTTTGAACACTTCGCCGGTTGTGATAATGAAACTGGCTACTTTGCCGGCATCGAGGCTACCCACTTTATCATAGATGCCCAATACAGTTGCCGGTGTTTTCGTGAGCGCTTCCAGTGCTTTGGTTTCGCTTAAACCATATTCAATGGCTTTGCGCAGGTTGCTGATAAATTGTTTGGTGTCTTTTAATTCAGAAGCGGTTAAGCAAAAAGGTATGTTGGCCTTTTCAAAGGCCGCAGGGTTGGTGGGCGCCAACTCCCAGTGTTTCATATCGCTCAGGGATACAAACCGGGCTTCATTGGGGTCTTCCACATCCATTGCCTGCGGAAAGTTGAGCGATAAAATATAGGTCGCTTTTGTGGCAGCAATATCTTTTATGCGTTGGTATTCGTTACCCCCACCTTTAATGATGTATTGAACGCCGAACTCATCGCCAATATGATCGGCGCGCAGGTCGCTCCATTTATCACCGGCATCAAAGATCTGCGGCAATGATTGCATGTCGTTCCAGGCTTTCAGCGACAGGTTTACGCCTTCTGTAGCCGGATTGCTTTTATACCACTGGGCATCGAGGTAAGTCTGGCGCAGTAAGGCTACAGACCCCATCATTGACCCGGGATAGCTTTGGGTAGAAGTTCCTTTGCTGAACGAGTAGTGTGCCGATGCTTTTTCTTTCAGCATCACCAGGTTCTCTTTTTCAGTGGCCAGCGATACTACAGCACCGGTGCCGCGGGCAATACCATCTTTCTGGTGTATTAACACGGTGCCGAAACCAAGATCGCGCAATGGTTTTGCTTTGGCATCGTCGGTATTGAACAATTTTGAGGCATCCGTTTCGCTTTTGATGGCCTGGTTCCAGCCAAATGCGCCCTTGGTATTGGAGGTGAACTGTGCCGGAGCGCGAAAATCGAATGGCGTGCCGGGCCGTTGTGCAGTTGGAATGCCATAATCGCTGTAAATATCAATGAACGACGGGTAAATGTATTTACCGCTGCAATCGATCACCACGGCATCTTTGGGTATGGCGACCGAATTGCCTACTGCCACAATTTTACCTTCCCTTATCACCAGGGTGGCGTTGGTAAGTGTGGTTTGAACGTCCTTTACAATGGTGGCATTGGTAAATGCAAAACTTTTAACCTGGGGGTTAGCGATGCCATTCACAGGAAATGTAACCTGCGCCATGACCGCTGAATTAACTACAAGTAGCAGGCCCATCAGGAAAAAGAGCTTTCCTGGTGGAAAGAAACAGTACCTTCTCATGTGCTTTTGGTTTTGTTAAAAAATTCCCGAAAAGTCGAATTTAGTTAAATGAACTAATTTCGATGAATTAAAAACTTCTTAACCGGTCAATAAGCTCCATGAACATCGCGCATTATATCGATCATACCTTGCTAAAACCCGCAACTACCATACATGAATTAAAAAAATTATGCGAAGAAGCCCTTCAATATAATTTTTATGCAGTTTGTGTGCCGCCACCGCTGGTAAAGAATGCCCGTTCCATTTTAGCCAACAGCGCCGTTAAAACGGCTACTGTAATTGGGTTTCCTTTTGGCTATTCTGTTGCCCGGGCAAAGCTCGATGAGGCACAGCAGGCCATTCAGGATGGCGCCGATGAACTGGATGTAGTGATCAACCTGATAGCCCTCCGCAGCAAAGCCTGGCAATACCTGGAGCTGGAAATGGAGCAGATCGTTGAGGCGGCACATGCGCAGAACCGGCTGGTAAAAGTGATCATCGAAAGCGGGATACTCACCGATGAAGAAATAGTAAAATGTTGTGAAATATATGCAAAGGTGGGGGTTGATTTTATGAAAACCTCTACCGGCTACGCCGAAAAAGGGGCCACAATTGAGGCAGTACGTCTGATGCGCACTCACCTGCCGGCTGAGATAAAAATAAAGGCTTCGGGGGGCATTCGCACTTTTGAGGCGGCCCAACAATATATTCAGGCCGGGGCCAACCGGCTGGGCACCAGTTCCGGGGTAGCTATTGTAACCGGTAGTGGTATGAATGGCACTTCGGGTTATTAAAAATTATAGACTGATCCCCGGGCCTTGCATCTCGCATCTTCCTGAACTATCTTTGGCGAAGATTTTGCTTATTATTCTGTAGAAGCTGCATAAAATCAATAATCTAAGCCATTACCAGCTCAATTTTATGTGACTTTTAAAAATATAGATCAGATGAAACGAGCCATTAAAATTGTAGCGCAAAATACTATCAATTGCGATGGAAATTTTTACGGCGAGTTCCATGCGGCCTTTTTAAAAATATTAAATATTCGCATGAAATACATTATCACTTGTACCTTATTGATCCTGTCCCACGTATTGTTTGCCCAAACAGACAGCAATTCTATAGTCGTACATAAAGATCCCCGCATCGATATGCTGGTGAAAAAGCAGATCCAGATCAACGAATTTACCACCCGCGATGCCCGCAGCCGGGTACCGGGCTTCAGGATACTGGTGTTAAGCACCAACGACCGCAACAAAGCCAACAGTGCAAAAGCCAAAATATACCAGGAGTTTCCCGAGTTAAAGGCATACCTCATGTATCAGTCGCCCTATATAAAATTAAAAGTAGGCGATTTCAAAACCCGTGAGGAAGCCGAACCGTATATCACCGACATCCAGCGTTTTTTCCCTACCGGGGTTTACATTGTTCGTGATGTAATAGAGGTGAATCCTGATAAGTCGGGATCGTTGTAGCTGGGTTTTTACGGCTTTCCGACTATCTTTGTGGCTATGAGCACTTTACAAAAGAAGATCCAAAACCTGGCAAAAACTTACGCGGCTGAGTTTATTGATATTCGCCATCATTTACATGCACATCCTGAACTGAGCTACCAGGAATTTGAAACTTCCCGTTTCGTTCAACATAAATTAACTGAGTTTGGTGTCCCCTATTCTGTAATGGCCCAAACCGGTGTGGTGGGTTTAATAAAAGGAAAAAACCCCGATAAAAAAGTGGTTGCTCTGCGGGCCGATATGGATGCCCTCCCCATTACCGAGCAAAACGACGTTCCTTATAAATCAAAAAATGCAGGCATCATGCATGCCTGCGGTCATGATGTTCATACCACCTGCCTGTTAGGTGCCGCCAAAATTTTACAGGAGCTTAAAGAAGAATGGGAAGGAACCGTAAAATTGATCTTTCAACCCGGAGAAGAAAGAAATCCCGGTGGCGCCAGCATACTCATTAAAGAAGGCGTGTTGGAGAATCCCAAACCACAGGCCATTTACGGCTTGCATGTGCATCCACAACTGGAGATTGGCAAACTGAGTTTTCGCGGCGGCCAGGTAATGGCCAGCGCCGATGAAATTTATATAACCATCAAAGGGAAAGGCGGTCATGCCGCTGCTCCGCATTTAACGGTTGATACCATTCTCATTGCTTCACATCTTATAGTTAGCCTGCAACAGATCATCAGCCGCAACCGCAATCCATTGTCGCCGTCGGTGTTATCGATCTGTTCTATCCAGGGCGGACATACCACCAATGTTATCCCCAGCGAAGTTAAACTGATGGGCACCTTCCGCGCACTGGATGAAGAATGGCGTTTTAAAGCGCATGAGCTCATCCGCAAACAGGCAACCGAACTGGTTCATAGTATGGGTGCTGAAATTGACCTGCACATCGACGTAGGGTATCCTACTGTATACAATAACGAAAAACTGAATGGCATTGCCCGCTCACTGGCTGAACAATACATGGGTAAAGAAAAAGTAGAAACGACCGAAGTACGTATGGGCGCTGAAGATTTTGGTTATTATACCAATCATATACCGGGCTGTTTTTACCGGCTGGGTGTAATGAATGTAGCCAAAGGAATTACTTCGGGCGTACATACGCCAACATTCAACATCGATGAAAGCGCTATTGAAACCGGCATGGGCATGATGGCCTGGCTGGGCGGCAGTACGGAGTTTTAATACAGGAATTACCGGCAGTATGTATATCCTTATGCCATATACCGGTAATTTTATTTTACTCAATTTTTGTCACCTGCGCTAACTCTCCTTTATTAAACAACCAGATCTCCTTAATGCTTCCCTCGTTGTTACGATGGAACTCGAACCTTGCTTTTCCTGATTTAAAAACATCTTTGAACACCGGTTGTATTTCAATGGCAGCATTGCTGCCAATGGTCATGAACAAACTGCTGTCTTTTAGGAACACAGTTACCTGATCGCTGTCTTCTTTACGCCACTTGTAAATTCCTGTATAGGCTGCTTTATCAGACATGGGCATTTGTATGACGGGCAATTCAGCAAAAGGTTTGTCTAATGGTTGATGATAAAGAACGTTCACCGCATTCCTGACAATAGCACCCACCGAATTATTATTGGCATTGCTCAATGCGATAACGCAAATATCATCTTGTGGAAAACGGTTGATATTTGATTTATAACCGGGAATGTTTCCATCATGAGATACACGCAGTTTACCGTACAAAGAATCAACGAACCAGCCATAGCCATATCTGCCTTTATCCCTTTTATAAGCGGCAGACAATGAACTTTCAGAAAGGAACTTTTTTCCCTGCAATGCTTTATGCCAGATGTACAGGTCATTCACTGTACTGTAAATAGCTCCGGTTGCATACGAAACAGATGGATGCACTGCGAAAGAAGCGCGTTGAAAATTCTTATAATACATCATATAGCCAGTGGCCTTCCGTAAATCATTGCTTTGAGGAGGGCCATAGCTGGTATGGTCCATGTGCAGCGGTTTAAAAATAATGGTTTCAAGGGCCGCCCCATAAAACATACCGGTCAGTTTTTCTATGATGTATCCCAGTAAGGTATAGCCCGAATTGCTGTAGCGAAAAGCACTACCCGGTTCAAAGTCGAGCGGTTTATCTTTGAAAAAGGCGATCATTTGCTCGAGGGTCTGCGGTTTTGACTGATCAATAGATTGAAATTTTTTATCCTGCAAATAATCAGGAATGCCGGCTGTTTGGGTTAATAACTGATGGATAGTGATCTTTTCTCCATTGGGATAACCCGGATAATATTTATTGAGCGCATCTGAAACTGACAATTTCCCCTGCTGCTGTAGCTTCAGAATGATTGCTGCTGTAAATGTTTTGGTAATGGAAGCTATATTAAAAATGGTATGCTCGTCGTTCGGTATCTTTTGTTCGGCATGGCAATACCCATATCCTTTGGAAAACAATACTTTTCCACCTTTCGCAATCAGTATGCTTCCGTTAAACTCAGCATTATCAAAACTTCTGGATACAAGGCTGTCTATTTGCCTCACTTCATCCTGAGCCATCATTAAACAGAAACAGGAAAGGTTCAGCAGGAAAAGGAATAATACTTTTTTCATTGATCAGTTTTATTAATTAACGATCATATCGAACCGGGACGAAAAAACAAAGATCCGGTCAACGGGAAAAGAAGGAACTGTCTTCTTTTCTTCCTGCTTTTCCTTTTGAATGACTACTGAACGTTTGCGGGTTTCAGCATCCGGGTTGCGGGTGCCTGCAACGATTGTCAGCAAAATGATAGCTAATGCAAGCAGCAGGTGTTGCATATAAATTAATTTAAGGCGTTAATATTCTTATCTCAAAGCTTAAGGGAGGATTAAAGTGGTACAACTTTATAATGATCTGTTCACCCTTTCTCTTTCCGGGTAGCCATATCCCAAAATGCAATCAGCAGTACCCCTGCAAACCAGATGAGATCAAATACCTGTGCGTTATAAATAAAGCCTGCCTTTTTCTGAAAATCGGGCACAAAAAATATCGCAGGGTACATGTACGGATAATAATACAATTGCTCCCACTGATGGATCATAAAGCCTGTTATCAGCAGCGCTAACCCAATACCAACCGGAATAATAAAATTCCGGAAACGCAGGCTTAACCAATATTGAATAGAGGTAATGGCCAGTACAGAAAAATAAAGTTTTGCTGTTAATGCAAATAATGTTTTCCAGGGAACCGGATTATCAAAAAAGTAATATCCTTTTTGAAACAGGTTTACCGCACAGGCCGTTACAATAATGAATGCGTTAAACAGGATAAATGCAAGAAGGATCAGCGTATGAATAACAATAAACCGCGACATAAAGATGTCGGCCATACTCCGGGGCGAAGCATATACCTGTTTCCAGGTGTTATTCTTATATTCTATCTGCACTACCAAACTGGTTACCAGTATTACAAACATTGGTAACAGAAAAAAGGAACCGGCCTGCCAGTCATCATTAATGATCCGCAGCCAGGGGTCTTTTTTAAACACTGGTATAAAATGATCGGGGCGCGCCAGCAACCTTATAGAACTTACTATGGGAACAAAGGCAGCGCCAACAACTGTTAACCAAAACGCAGCCGTACGCCTGCTTTTTAAAAATTCGGCCTTTGTATTAAGTATAAATGAAGCAACCATATTATTGGGCAGTAATTTGAATAAATAAATTTTCCAGGTCGTTTTGGGTAACAGCCAGTTGGTATACATCCACCCCCTGTTGCACCAGTAATTTGTTCAACAATGCCGATTGTTCCCTGCTTTCATAATTCAACAACAGCCTGGTGCCATTTACCTGCTTTACCGCAAATTGTTCCTGTAATACCTGTTGCGCTTTTACGGCATCATTTACTTCAATTTCAATAGCCGATTGTTTTGATTTCAGGTTTTGCAATTGCTGCAGGCTTCCCTGAAACAATAACTTTCCTTTGTTAATGATGGCTACATGCGTAGCCATTTTTTCCACTTCGGCCAACAGGTGACTCGACACCAGAATTGTTTTTCCGAATTCGCGGTTTAGTTTCCTGATCAGTTCCCTTGTTTCAATGATACCGTTGGGGTCTAACCCATTGGTAGGTTCATCGAGGATCAGCACTTCAGGGTCGTGCAATAAAGCAATGGCAATGGCCAGCCGTTGCTTCATACCCAGCGAATAGCTTTTAACTTTTTTATTGGCGGCATGTTGCAACTGTACTAATTGCAGCACTTCATCGATACGACTTTTATTGACCTGGTACGTTATTCTGAAAACTTCCAGGTTCTCTTTTCCGGTCAAATGCAGATAAAGAGAAGGTTGTTCAATCAGGGAACCTATGCGGCGCAATATGCCGATGCGGTTTGCCTGAAAAGGCTTGCCAAACAGGGTTATATCACCCTGCTGCTTTTTTATTAATCCCAGGAGCAACCGCAAGGTGGTGGTTTTACCCGCTCCGTTGGGACCTAAAAATCCATATATGCTGCCACCTGGTACCTGCAGGTTCAGATCATCCAGGATCTTTTGACCGGTTTGAAAAGCAAAGTTCAGTTGCCGGGTTTCAATAATTGATGATTGCATAATGGACTACTTTAAAGCTTTAAGGTTCCTGCCCGAAAGGGCGATGGTAGAATTATCATCATAATTCAGCGTCATTTTTTTCACCAGGGCATTTTTGCTATCGAGACTGGAATGAGCCATTGAAAGGTTAAGATCATTTATAATCGCATGGTCGTCGAGATCAATATTTGCGAACCCGCCATTTATAAGCAATTGATTAAAATAAGTAGTCTTATTATCAGCCCAGCTAATACCGAATGAAGAGTTCTTTGTCAAAGTAACAGTATAAGATGGCGCATGTGCAGAATCAAGGGCGCCCTTTGCATAAACATTGCAGAAAGCTGTTTGTATCTGTACTGAAACCGGCAGATATAATTTAACATTCTGACGGTTCCGCGTCCCTCCTGCCATGGCATTATTTGTTAAAGTGCTATCGCCATTTATTATCAATGTATCATTCACCACCTTATAGGATAAGGTGCCGCTTCTGCCTTCCCGCATTTCAATTCTCGGTGTATCAGAATTTATGAGGTCACAACTACCCAGCGCAATTAAGGACACAAATTTTGTTGGCGGCACATTTATTTTGACATGGTCATAATAATCATCCCGGTTAAAGGTCACATATTCACCCCGTTTATACTTTGCATATACCATCAACTGAACAATTGTTGTGAGTAGGATGATGATCGAAAAAATTCCCAGTAATAATTTATTGCTTGTTTTCATAACTGATTTATTATGTCACGCAAAATGTTGTTTTTTAAATTTTTCAAACCGGGGCTTTAGCTCATCCGGTTCCATACCCAATAAGAACATGGTGCGGAAAACCTGGGGCAGGTCTTTCTCCACGAAATCATTCTTGCGGTAAGTTTGTGCATTCTTTATTGCAGCTTGAGACACGAAATAACCAATGCCCCGCTGGTTATGAATAATTTCCTGTTGTTGAAGAAAATCATAGGTGCGCATTACAGTATTGGGATTCACTTCTAACTGCACCGCCAGTTCCCGTACAGAGGGGATACGCTCTTCAACTTTCCATTCCTTTAGCAAGATCTTCTCGCACACATAGTCCGCAATTTGTAAGTATATAGCTTGCGATTCACGGAATTGCATATCTTTTTTAATTTAAGCGTTAAACTTCTTTTTCTTTCAGCCTGAAATAAGTAACTACCCATAAATAAGGAGCCAGGGAATACTTGATCAAAAAAATCAGCATTGAACTCAACCATTCGGGTAGCTTTATACTTAACGATCCTTTTGTTTCATCAAATACCCGGTAAGCGGTAAATGGCTGAAAAAAGCCACCTTGTGGCATAAACAAGCCCAACACCTTATGTACAAAGAAAACCAGGATCAAAAACACAACCAGTCCCGAAACGAGGGTCTTTATATACTGGAACCGGACAAAATATACTGAACCCAGGAGGAAAATAGATTGAGCAGCAAAATAAGCGAGCAGGAAGTAAATAAAGATATTATCGCCATCTTTCCAGGAAACAAACACATTAGCTACTTTCTCTGCAGGATATGGCGTTTTATTTTCCTGTTCCGCAACTGTTTTGAGTATACTGTTCGACAATTGGACCATAGGAAAATCAACGACGTAATAAATTACGGTATAGCAAATAAAATATAAGATGACCCCAAATAATAAAGCCGTTAATAATTTCTCCAGTATAGAGGCGGGTAATAATAAATATTGAATGCCTTTCGGACCATCTGACAAGTCACTAAATATTAAACTGGCATACAAACAGCCGGTTAAAAACAAGCCCACATAATAGGTAATAACCTGAATCTCTCCCGATATCGGGTGATCGCCATTAACCATCATCAGAAATGAATACCACAGTATCAATAAACCACCAATAGCGCCTAATGAAAGCAGGTACTTTTTTTTATTCTCATTCCAGTGTTTGCTGATATATAATGACCAACGTTTCAAATAAAAAACAGAATTCATAGCAATAGTTTAAGCGTTAAAAACAGATTGAATGGCATTGCCATTTAGAACAATGGCCTTGTACAGTAACTCTAGGTCCATTTTGCTTTCATCACCCTGGGTATTACGGGTAATAACAGCGCTTCCGCGCAAAGAAGGTTCGCGATACAAAGCCTGTTTTATTTCATCACTGTCGAAAGAGATGTGGAACGATAACCTGCGGGTAATGTTATCAACCGTTTGATCGAACAATATGCGGCCTTCATCAATAATGGTTACCCGGTCAATGAGGCTTTCGAGGTCCTTCACCTGGTGCGTACTTATGACAATGCATTTGTTTTCATCGAGGCCACCGGCAATCACTTTGCGGAACTGGCTTTTGCTCATGATATCGAGGCCGTTGGTAGGTTCATCCATCAGCAATACCGAAGTATTGCAGGCCAGGCCAAAACTGATCAGCACTTTCTTTTTTTGGCCATAGCTCATTTTTTGCAAGGTGGTTGAGCGGGGAATATCAAACTCGGTGATATACCGGTTAAACTGGTCTTCGTTGAACTTGGGGTAAAAAGGGGCATGGTATTTCACCAGGTATTCAATTGGCACATCGGGCAAATGGAATTCTTCGGGCACCATAAATATGTCCTGCAGAAAAGCAGGCTGCCGTTTACCGGGGGTAAACCCAAGCACATTAACGGTTCCCTGCTTCGGAAACAACAACCCGGCCATATTCTTCAACAAGGTCGATTTGCCCGTTCCGTTCTTGCCCAACAAGCCATAAATATGACCGGCTTCCAATTGTAGACTGAGCCCTGTAAATATCTTTTTCTTCCGATACCCAAAATGAAGGTTTTGGATCTGTATCATGTTTGGCGTTTTAGTGTACTAGTTTAATAGTACACACAAACATACAGGCTTTTTCCGGATTTCCAAATTAAGGGGTGAAAAAATGTGATGAGCGGGGAGGGTTAGCCGTTTAAATTGCAAAAGCCGGCTTACATAATATAAGCCGGCCCTTTTTATTTTCTACTTTATTACTTCGGTAAATACCTTTGTACCAATCCAAAAACATAATCATTTTTAAACTTATAATTGCCAACTATCAGTACCCACCCAGTATATTGGGAATGAACCACTTCCATGCTTCCGCTTTTGCCTCTTTTATAGACGACTATAAAAGCATAAACATCATTAGCTTTTGCAATATTGACTCTTATGGAGTTACCAAGATTATCCAGAGTTACATTCAGGCTGTCGAGTATTGCACGATCTGAAATGGTTATCATTTCCCCCTGAGCTCCCCCATAGGTAATTTCTACTTTGCTGATCGGCCCTATGCTTCTGATCAGGTTGTAAGAATCTTCTCCCTTACTGTAAACAATAATATACCCAACTATCAAAGTAACCACCAGAAAAGCGCCAAGAACAGCTACAACAATTGTTGATTTTTTCATCTTATGAAGATCCTGGATTTTTTACATCCCCTGAAATATATTCAGCAAATGCTTTATAGCCCCGGGCGAATGCAAAGCTTGCATTTGATTTAGCGTAATGGTGGTTATTTCGCCTGCCCGTTGGCACATTTGCTTTTCAAAATTCGCTATGGCCGTTTTCAGATCGGGATATTTGCCGTTTGTAAAGCATTCACTTAACTCAAGGGCATCGAGCATGGCCATGTTAACGCCCTCCCCTGCATAGGGCGGCATGCGGTGCGCCGCATCGCCCAGCATGGTTACATTACTTAATGCTTCCCAGTGTTGACCGGGCGGATAATGATACATAGGTCGCGGTACAAAGTATATTTCATCGGTTGCAAACAGTTCATGCCAAAGCATACTCCAATCAGCAAACCGTTGTTTGAACCAGACAAAAACGGATGCTCTGTTGTTGAAGTCGATGCCACATTCATTGATCCAGCCTTCCTGTTCCCAACAACCTGTGCAAAATGACAGGCAGCCGTCGCCTTTTGCGCTTAAGATGATCGACTTGTCTTTTCCCAATGCAAACACTTTTCCTCCCTTTACCAGGGCATGCAGTGCAGGTGCATTCTTTTCAGCATGGTAAATATTGCCTTCCACCATCATGATGCCTGAATACACCGGCCTGCTATTACTTATGTAAGGCCTGATCTTTGAATTGGCTCCGTCGGCGGCGATCACGATATCGGCATAAACGCTTTTTTCATTTTTGAAAGTAAGCAACCATCCTCCGTTTTTCGATTCCATTGAAATAAACTGGTGATCCCACAAGATGGTGCCAGGCTGCAATGAATCTATAAAAATATCACGCAACGGGCCTCTGTCTATTTCGGGTCTGAAGTATTCATTTCCAAAACCGATATCCTTTGGCTGTGCATGCTCATCCAGGAAAAGCGCACCTTCTTCATTGACCACCCGCAATGTTTCTGCGCCAGGCCGGTAGTTCTGTTTGAATTGCTCTATCAACTCCGCCCTTTCAACAGCTTTCAAACCCGACTCATCATGCAGATCTAATGTAGCGCCCTGTTGTCTTGCATATTTGTCGGCATCCCGTTCAAATACCTGCACGTTGGCGCCTTTGAGTTGTAACAGGCGGGCAAGCGTAAGTCCGCCCGGACCGCCACCTACAATGGCAATCTTCTTATCCTTTATTAACATAACCCCAGATTTAGTTTAATAGTGCAAAACTATTTCGGTGGCAAGGTTGAAAATTGTACAAATCGGTCGTTTTGATTGCGGCTAAGCTCCCTGGGCGAAACGCCAGCTAACTTCTTAACGGCTTTGATAAAATGCGATTGATCGGCAAAGTTTTGTTCGGGAAACAACTTACCCTCGCTGATGTGGTGAAACGAAGCCCGGAAGCGAAGGATATCACAATACGCTTTTAAGGATATGCCGTATTGCTGGTTAAAATACCGGTTCATTTGGCGGCTGCTCCAAAACACTTTTTCGGAAAGCGATTTTACGGTAATGGCTCCGTTTGCGGCATATAATGATTCAAAAAGCAGCTGTTTTCTGCTATCTATCTCTGTGGGTAACAAGGTATGTATCTTTTGAGCAGCTTTTTTACAGAAGCTATCAAACTCATTCAGATCGGCAGCGCAAAAATCCCAAAAATCAGCAGGCAGTACCGTTACATTATTAGTTAAATGGGCAACAGGCTGATGTAGTATATATTCTGTAGCCGGCAAATTAAAACTGACTGCAAAGATCACCGTTTGTGCCACTATGGTAGCCTGTTCAGGTTGCGTGCCCAGTCCCATTAATGTAACATGAAAAGGCTCAGTGGCCGAACGGGAGAAGAACAGGTCGATTTTACCATCGGGCAATACAATCACCTTTTTATCATCGGCCGATGCATTGTGCAGCATCCAGAAACTATCCACAAAAAAGGAATGCGATGGCGATGGTTTTACTGCTTGAACGATCAGTGACATTGACGGTGAATTGTATTTGTATGTCAAAAATAGTTGGTTACATATTCAAAACATCAGCATAATATTTCTAATAAGTTTTGCGATTGTTGAAACGACTGGTTCTGTATAAAAATTCTCCCCGTAAACTTTTTGAGATGTTAACTTAGCACAATGAAAATCGCACTGGCATCGCCTACATTTCCAGCATCTATTGCCGATGGTTTGGCGTCTATTGAACAACTATCGAAAAAAGCAGCGTTACAAGAAGCAGCCATCATCTGTTTCCCAGATATTGATCCTGGCAAAGCTACAGGTCTGCTTGCCAAAAGGTTCAAAAATGAGTTGTTCTTTTAATAAGGGTCAATTGACATTTTTATCGTTTAAATAAAACCAGTTTTAGCAACCTTCTGTTCCAAATCTGCCTGCAAAATCCATAAATAAGTCCCCAATCTTTGCGCTTAAACCTAAAAACAAGCAACACGCCGCCTGAAAACCATATTTAACAGATTTATCTCATATATTACCCTTCAACCCTGCAGCAATTTCCTTAACCCGTTTTCCCGTAAATTGCGCGCCAATTGTTTTTGTAAAAACTCACTATGAATTGCCCCATGCTAAAGTTTACTCATTGATAAACAATGCAATAACTTTTTCATGGAAACAACCGTCCCGGCACACGCCGCGACCTGGAGAAACCTAAATAATAACTTGATGAAAAAAGAACTGCGTAAGGAATCCGCATTAGAGTACCACGCCAAGGGCCGTCCTGGCAAAATTGAAGTGATCCCAACTAAAGAAGCAAAGACCCAACGTGACCTCTCGCTTGCCTACTCACCCGGCGTAGCTGAGCCCTGTCTTGAAATTCATGCCAACCCCGAATCTGTTTATAAATATACCGCCAAAGGAAACCTGGTTGCCGTTATCAGTAACGGTACCGCTGTACTGGGTTTGGGCGACATTGGCCCCGAAGCCGGTAAACCCGTAATGGAAGGTAAAGGGGTATTATTCAAAATATTTGCCGACATCGATGTGTTCGATATCGAGATCAATGAAAAAGACCCCGAGAAATTTGTTCAGATTGTTAAAGCCCTGGAACCCACTTTCGGCGGCATTAACCTCGAAGATATAAAAGCCCCCGAATGCTTTTACATTGAACAGGAGCTGAAAAAGCAAATGAAAATTCCGGTGATGCACGACGACCAGCACGGTACCGCCATCATCAGTGCCGCCGCCCTGCTGAACGCCCTGGAATTACAAAAGAAGAAGATCGAAAAAGCCAAATTCGTGGTGAATGGCGCCGGCGCCGCCGCCATTGCCTGTATAAAATTATACGAAGCACTCGGCGCTGTGCGTGAAAATATTCTCGTATTCGATAGTAAAGGCCTTATTCACGAAAGCCGCACCGACCTCGATGTGCTGAAAAAAGAATTTATTTCCAAAGGAAAGAACTTAACGCTTGAACAATCGCTCGAAGGTTGCGATGTGTTCATCGGTCTCAGCAAAGGCAATGTACTATCACAGGAAATGGTTAAAAGCATGGCCAAAAACCCCATCGTGCTGGCCATGGCCAACCCCGACCCTGAGATCACTTACGAAAATGCTGTTGCCGCCCGTAAAGATGTGATCATGGGTACCGGCCGAAGCGATTATCCCAACCAGGTGAATAACGTACTGGGCTTCCCATTCATCTTCCGCGGCGCCCTTGATGTACGCGCCACACAGATCAACGAAGCTATGAAACTGGCCGCGGTTAAAGCCCTGGCCGAACTGGCCAAAAGCCCCGTTCCCGATATCGTGAACATCGCTTACAACGAAAAAAATCTGTCATTTGGCCCGGCCTATATTATTCCCAAACCACTCGATCCCCGGTTATTGAGCACCGTTGCACCAGCTGTTGCCAAAGCCGCTATTGAAAGTGGTGTTGCGCAAAAGATGATCACCAACTGGGAAACATATGCCATTGAGCTTGATAAACGTCTTGGCCTCGACAACCAGTTAATGCGCGTACTGGGCGCCAAAGCCCGCCGCAATCCCAAACGCCTGGTGTTTGCAGAGGCTGACAACATTAAAATATTAAAATCGGCCCAGATCGCTTATGATGAGCGCATCGCTTATCCCATTTTGTTAGGTGATGAGAAGGCGATCAGGCAGATGGCATTGGATAACAGCATCGACATCGATGATATGCCAATCATTGACCCGCGTAATGATGAGTATGAAGAAAAGCGCAAACAATACGGCGAACTCTTCTTCAAAAAACGCCAACGCAAAGGGGTGAACCAGTATGAAGCCACCAAAATGATGAAAGACCGTACCTATTTCGGTTGCATGATGGTGGAAAATGGCGACGCCGATGCGGTGATCTCAGGTTTAACCCGCAACTATGCCGATGCCATTCGCCCGGCACTGCAGGTGATCGGGATGGAAGAAGGTGTAAAAAAGATCGCCGGTATGTATATGCTGCTTACCAAAAGAGGTCCGTTGTTCCTGGCCGATACTACCGTGAACTTAAACCCCACGGCTGAAGAATTGGCCGATATCACATTGCTGGCCGCCAAAGAAGTGCGCAGCTTTAACCTGATGCCCCGCATCGCCATGCTGAGCTACTCCAATTTCGGCAGCAGCGATACGCCCGAAGCGCGGTTAGTAGCCCAGGCAAAAGACATCGTAAAACAAAAAGACCCCACTATTATCATAGATGGTGAAATGCAGCCCAACATCGCCTTTAACCAGGAGATCCTGCGCGATAATTATCCGTTCAGCGAGCTGGTTGACCAGGAAGTGAATACCCTCATTTTCCCCAACCTGGCCGCAGGTAATATTGCCTACAACCTGATGAAAGAAATTGGTGGCGCCGATGCAGTAGGTCCTATTTTGCTGGGATTGAAAAAACCAGTGCATGTGTTGCAACTGGGAAGCTCGGTACGCAGCATCACCAACATGGCGCTTATTGCCGTTATTGACGCCCAGTTAAAATGCGAGAATTCAAACCAGGAATCGGCTAAAAAGCCGGCCTGGTGGAAGAAGAAATAAGGTTCCACAACCCTCCGCCAGCTGGCAGAGGGGGGAAGGTTGAAGGTAGAAAGTTGAAGGCGCTGTTTTCGACTTTCATCCTTCAACCTTAATTTTTCTACCCCTACTTTTAAACCTTGTATCATAAACTCTTGTTTTTCACCGTTAAGCTGTATTTTTACACTATTGCTTAAATCTCATGACTTTATTTACAGAGTTTGGCCGTTACCTGTTGATGATTAAAGGAATGTTTTCGAAACCTGAAAACTGGAAAATGTATTGGAAAGAGCTCATGCACCAATGCAATGAAATAGGTATCGGTTCATTAGGTATAGTGGTTATCATTTCCGCATTCATGGGGGCTGTATCTGCCTTACAAACAGCTTATCAGCTGGTTAGCCCTGTAATTCCAATGAGTACCGTGGCACAAATTGTTCGGGATACTGTTATCCTGGAGTTTGCCCCTACCCTGGTGTGTATTGTACTGGCCGGCGTGGTAGGCAGTAAAATAGCCAGTGAACTGGGCAATATGCGGGTGAGCGAACAAATAGATGCCCTGGAAATTATGGGTATTAACACCAAAGCCTACCTGGTTCTACCCAAAATACTGGCTGCCCTTATCGTGATACCCCTGCTGGTGGTAGTTTCCGCCGCATTGGGCATTTATGGCGGACAACTGGCATCTACTACCGCAGGTATTTTGTCGCCCGCCCAATATGAAACAGGGTTGCTGCAATACTTTCAGCCATATAATGTGTTCTTCGCCCTGGTAAAAGCCTATACCTTTTCATTCATCATTTCCAGCATTCCCGCCTATTACGGTTATCATGTAGAAGGCGGCGCGCTGGAAATTGGCCGGTCGAGCACCAAGGCCGTGGTGGTAAGTTGTGTGAGTATTTTGGGCGCCGATTATGTGCTGGCCGCTTTATTGTTGCACTAATGGTTAAACACCCTGTTTGCGGCAGCGAATAAGGCGAAAAAACGGTCAATAAAAGTAGAACTAATACAACTTTAATAAGTTATAGCTGTTAATGTACCCGGTTACCCGTAGTGTGAGGACAGGGATCCGTAGCATGAATTCATAAACCATGATCGAAGTAAAAAACATAAGGAAAGGATTTGGCGAGAAAACTGTTTTAAACGGTGTAAGCGTTACCATGCATCCGGGTAAATGTAACCTCATTATCGGCGCAAGTGGTAGTGGTAAAACGGTTTTTATGAAATGCATGGTGGGTTTGCTGGTACCCGATGAAGGCGAGATCTGCTACAACGATAAAGACTTCAACAAGCTGAACGACGAGGAAAGAAAAGAGATCCGCCAGCAGATCGGGATGCTGTTTCAGGGTTCGGCGTTGTTCGATAGCTTAACGGTTGAGCAAAACATCATGTTCCCGCTGAACATGTTTACCCGTGACAGTTATGCCACCAAGCTCAAACGCGTGAACGAGGTGCTTGATCGCGTAAACCTGAAAGACGTTAACAAAAAATTTCCTGCCGAGCTCAGTGGAGGTATGAAAAAAAGGGTGGGTATTGCCCGGGCCATCGTGTTAAACCCTAAATACCTTTTTGTAGATGAGCCCAACTCGGGCCTCGATCCGCAAACCTCACTGGTTATCGATAAACTGGTTAAAGAGATCACACTCGAATACAACATCACCACCGTGGTGAATACCCACGATATGAACAGCGTAATGGAGATCGGCGATCATATCATCTTCATGTTCCAGGGCAAAAAAGAATGGGAAGGCAGCAACAAAGAGATCATTTTTAACAAGAATGAGCGCTTGAACGAATTCATTTTTGCCTCCGAGTTCCTTAAAGACGCCAAGGATATGCGTATGTTGGAGCAAACCGGTAAGATCGATGAGAACCGGGATATGGATAAGTTAATTAAATAGTAATACGGGGGCCCGGCTATAAATTATCTATAAAGCGCCTGTTGCGTCGCACACTTGTACGCCAGGCCCGCTATTCAGCCCAAACCGGCTATTTCCTGCCATCCCTGTTGCCCATTGGCCCTCCGCAAACGTTCCCGGAACTTTCCCCCGCTCAATAGCAAATCGGCGCATTAGCACATTGGCACATTGGCCATTATCCCCTATTTTTGCACACCCGATAAATGTCGGGTATTAAAATTCCGCTGATGAGTATTTTAGTAAACAAACAATCAAAGATCCTGGTGCAGGGCTTTACCGGTACAGAAGGTACCTTTCATGCTACCCAAATGATAGAATATGGTACCAATGTAGTAGGTGGCGTTACACCAAACAAAGGAGGCACATTGCATTTGGACAGGCCGGTATTTAATACCGTAGCGGAAGCAGTAAAGGAAACCGGGGCCAATGTGTCGATCATATTTGTACCACCGGCTTTTGCATCCGATGCTATTATGGAAGCTGCCAATGCCGGCATTGAACTGGTAGTGTGTATCACCGAAGGTATTCCCGTGCAGGATATGGTGAAAGCCAAATTATACCTGCAAGGCACTAAAACCCGCCTTATTGGGCCTAACTGCCCTGGTGTTATTACCGCCGGTGAATGTAAAGTAGGTATTATGCCAGGCTTTGTATTCAAAAAAGGAAAGATTGGTATCGTATCAAAATCAGGTACACTTACCTACGAAGCCAGCGACCAGGTTGCCAAAGCCGGACTGGGTGTTTCTACAGCAGTAGGTATTGGTGGCGACCCCATCATTGGTACTACTACCCGCGAAGCTCTGGAAATGTTCATGAACGATCCCGAAACTGACGGTGTGGTAATGATCGGTGAAATTGGTGGTGGTATGGAAGCTGAAGCAGCCCGCTGGTATAAAGAGAACGGTAAAAAACCCGTAGTTGGTTTTATTGCCGGTCAAACAGCTCCTCCGGGACGCCGTATGGGTCACGCTGGTGCTATCGTTGGCGGGGCCGATGATACAGCTGCTGCCAAAATGAAGATCATGCAGGAATGCGGTATTCACGTAGTATCGAGCCCTGCTGATATCGGCGCAACAATGGCCAAGATCATCAAGAAATAAGCAACACGCTATTATTACATACAATCACCTTGCAGGTTTTGCCTGGCTGTTACAGCCTTACAAAGCCTGCAAGGTTTTTTATTGCCCCTGAGCGTAGCCAAAGGGTCAAAAGGCGCTATCTGTAATTTTTTATGTACTCCGCCAGCTCCAATTTGGTTTTGCTGAAGGTGAACACACTGTAAACAATAAAGTAATTCTTCGGGTCTGTTGTTCGGCCATACAAGTATTTGGCTAACTCCAGCTTGCTGTTTTCAAACGACAACAGCGAGATCAGCTGTTTGGCCTGCGCCGAAGTAAAGAAGTACTGATCAATACCCGAACGGGCAATGGCCATACGGCTATCGTCGAAATTTTCCTTTCTGATGGTCTCAATGAAAGAAGCAAAAGTGTTGTCAGTTATTGGCCTGGGAATAATAGTAGAGGGCCCCGGCTTTTCGGAATGATGTTCATCCCTGTTGTTTTCCCGGCCATCTTCATCGAACCGGTTATCGGTGATCTCCTGTTCATCGATCAATACCCGGCCAAACCGGTTAATGATCAAATCAACATAATATTTCGGTCGCACATACACGTTCTTTTCGAAAAGAGTTATCCGCTTGCGGGGAAATATTTTTTCAGTATACACTTTTACCTGGTGATAGCCGGGTGTAAAATCACGAAGCACCAGGGCATTGTTGCAATAAGGAAATTCACGGCCATCAATTTCAATCAATACATTCTGACGGCTTAAATTGGTAATACTTAAAATACCGTCATTAAAACCCGCACGTACGGGCAAGGTAAAGGCAAGTAGCATCAAAAGGATCGGGATACACGTTTTTGTCATACTGGATGTTTTTCCTGAGGATAGGGTTCATTGCTTTGATGTATATATAGAACGAAATCCGGGTATTTACGTTGCATTAACGGGAAATACAACTACTCATATTTAATATTACCATATATAAACCATGGCATTGCGTTTGACAATCAAAACACGATTGTATCGTTTACCCCCATGCATCACCGGTGGCAAATTGTTACTTTAACATATTGAAGTATGCAATTTATTCCCATCTTGCATCGGAATAGGGAGGCAATAAGTCATAAGGCTTCAAACCTCCAATTCACTAACTTGTATTAAAACCAGGCGGAATGAATATTAAGAGAATTTTATCAGTAGTTTGTGCAACCTTATTAGCATTACTTACCAACGCCCAGCAAAAGATGAAAACGTACGAGAAAGAATGGAAACAGATTGACAGTCTGATTCAAAAGAGCGGCCTCACCGAATCGGCCCTCACTGCGGTGAATGCTATTTATTCACAGGCTAAAAAAGAAGGCAATGATGCCCAGCTTATTAAGGCATTGCTTTACCGGGCAGAATTACAACAGCTGAAAGAGGAAGATGCTGTCAAAAAAAATATTCTTCAACTCGAAACGGAGATCACCGCTTCAAAAGAACCTGTGCGCGCTGTATTACAAAGCATCACAGCCCAGAAGTACCTGCAATGGTTCCAACAACACCGCTACCAGTTATACAACCGCAGCCAAACCGTTAATTTCAAAAAAGAGGATCTGGCCACCTGGAGCACCGATGATTTTCATAAAAAGATCAGTGAATTGTACCTGGCTTCTATCAGCAATGAAAAACAATTACTGCAAACAAAGCTCGAACCGTTTGACCCCATCATTATAAAAGGTAATGTGCGCTATTTGCGCCCTACCCTGTTCGACCTGCTGGCTCACCGGGCACTGGAATATTTCAAAAACAATGAACGCAATATCAAAAAACCGGTAGATGCTTTTGAAATAAATGATGACATGGCTTTTGCAGCAGCCACTCAGTTCATGGGCCATCATTTTACCACCACCGACAGCCTTTCACTGCAATTCAAAGCCCTGCAACTGTATCAACGTTTACTGGCGGCCCACATCGCTGATGCCCGGCCCGATGCAGCCCTCGATGTGGATATTGAGCGCTTGCAGTATGTATACTACAACGCCACTATGGAAAACAAAGATGCGTTGTATGTAAAAGCACTGGAACAAATCGGCAACAAAAACGGATTAATAGCGCCCGCCACACAAGCCTGGTATTTACTGGCGCAATGGCATGTTACCCAGGCGCAGAAATACGATGCGCTGAAAGGCGAAACCAACCGCGACGAGTATTTAAAGGCAATGGGCATTTGTGAAAAGGTGACGGCCCAAAAAGACAGCAGTGAAGGTAAAACGAACTGTGCCAACCTTATTAATGAGATCAAACACCGGGAACTGAACCTGCAAAGTGAAAAAGTAAATATACCTGGTCAGCCTTTTCGCACGCTTGTTACCTGGCGTAATTTTACCCAACTGCATTTTCGGGTGGTAAAAATGGATGCCAAACTCAGGGAAAGCCTTGGTACTTACACCTGGGACGATGAGTACTGGAAAAAATTAATAAAATTACCAGCCATTAAAACCTTTGACCAGGCCTTGCCCGATACCAAAGATTATCAGAAACATGCAACAGAAATAAAAGTCGATGCATTACCCATTGGTGAATACGCATTAGTTGCCAGTATTGATGATAAATATCAGCTCAGCAATAATATACTGGCAGTACAATACTTCTATGTTTCGAACATTGCCTTTATAAATAAAGAAAAGGAGTACTTTATTTTGAATCGCGAAACAGGCCAGCCCCTGCCCAATGCCCAGGTACAGGTATGGTACAGCTCCTATGATTATAACAAACGCAAGTATACCAACAGCAAAGGGCAAAACAGCGTTACCAACCAGAACGGGTATGTTAAAATTAGTATTCCAGACTCCAAAAATGACCGCGATATCAGGCTTGAAATAACAAGCGGCGATGACCGGTTATTCATGGACGATCATTTAAATAATTATTCTTATTACGGATACGGGGAAGAACATTCGGAAAATGTGGAGCAGATCTCCTTCCTGTTCACCGACAGGTCTATTTACCGGCCCGGACAAACCGTTTACTTCAAGGGCATTATGGTAAACAGGAATAATAAAACACATGAATCGTCCATTGTTCCCAATTTTTCAACCAGTGTAGTCGTAAGCGATCCCAATGGCCAGCCGGTTGATACCCTCAAGGTTACCACCAATGAATTTGGGGCTTACTCAGGCAAACTTACGTTGCCCACCAACCTGTTGAACGGACAGTTTTCCATGATGGATGTTACCGGACGAGGCAACATCTATTTTTCGGTAGAAGAATACAAACGCCCTAAATTCCTGGTCGAGCTCAACAAACCCACCGGCACTTACCGGTTAAACGAAACCATTGCTGTTAGTGGTGTTGCCAAAGCCTATGCCGGCAACAGCATCGACGGCGCCAAAGTAAAATACCGCGTGGTGCGTAAAACCATTATGCCTATGTGGTTCTATGGCGGCTACCGTAAAATGATTTGGCCGCCCTATGGCCGTGAAGAAGCAGAAATTGCGCATGGCGAAGCTACTACCGACGCTAAAGGAGAATTTAAGATCTCCTTTAAAGCGCTGCCCGATAATTCGATCAACAAAAAAGATCAGCCCACCTTCTACTATGAAGTTTCGGCCGATGTTACCGATATAGCCGGTGAAACCAGAAGCGGCAACACCCAGGTGGCAGTGGCTTACCAGGCATTGAAGCTTAACCTCAATGTACCTGAAAAACTACATACCGACAGCCTGAACAGGATCACTATTTCAAGCACTAACCTGAACGATCTGTTTGAAAAAACGTCGGTCACCGTTTCGGTTCACAAACTGAAAATGCCCGGCCGCCT
Source organism: Niastella vici (assembly GCF_002077945.1). Classification (GTDB taxonomy): domain Bacteria; phylum Bacteroidota; class Bacteroidia; order Chitinophagales; family Chitinophagaceae; genus Niastella; species Niastella vici. Next base: position 174,543 of record NZ_LVYD01000045.1, on the reverse strand, counting down.
GTTCAGGGAACGCCTGTGGCTTCAACCCGATACATTTGTATTGTCGCAAAATGAGTTCTACAGCTTATTCCCCTATGATGTATATAAGGACGAGAATGATCCAAAAAAATGGGACAAAGAGCAAAAGGTTGCGGAAAAAACAGATACTACGTCAAGCGGCAAACCATTCACCATTGACCATTCACCATTGACCGCAGGCTGGTATGTTATTGAAGCAGTAACCAAAGACAAGTATGGAGAAGAGGTGAAAGATGTACGCTATGTTCAACTGTATAACCAGGCGATCGTTAGTCCGCTCGCAACCGGTGGCATTGAAAGCGGCCATACCACGTTGGAACCGGGCGATAAAGCCGTATACCAGGTAAGCACTACCGTTGATGATGCATTCATTATTCACGAAGTGAATAAAAAGGACAGCACCAGCGACAAAACCTTTTTCAACCTGAATAAGAACAGCCGTTCTTTTGAAATACCGGTAACTGAAAAAGACCGTGGCGGCTTTGGGGTAACTGTCTCCTTTGTAAAACATAACCGCCTGTATACAGAAGAACAAACGTTCCTGGTTCCGTATACCAATAAAGAACTCACTATTTCCTATGAAACTTTCCGCGATAAAACCCTGCCCGGCAGTGAAGAAAAATGGAAAGTGAAGATCAGCGGCTATAAAGGCGATAAAGTGGCAGCAGAAATGCTAACTGCCATGTACGATGCTTCGCTCGATCAATTTAAGCCACACCAATGGGATGTACCCTCCCTGCTGACCTATTTTTCCCCGGCAGAAAAATGGTCGGGTGATAACTGCTTCAGCACCGTACAGTCGCAGGAAAAAGCGTATGAGATCTATGAATACGTATCACTTTCAAAGATCTATGATGAACTGGGCATTTTGAACGAAAATATAATGAATTTGAGTAACGGCTGGGCGGGTGGCATCGGAATGCGCTCGAAGGCCAAGAAAGAAATGGCTGCTTCTGGCGCTGTTCCTGCCCCAGCTATGATTGCGGAAACAAAACTTGTATATGATAGTGCAAAGAAAGAAGATATGAGTGGTTTCTTTAACTTTAATGCAGCCAAAAATGAAAAGCCGGAAGAAATAAAACCCAATGCTACCGAAGCAGCTGTTCAGGTTCGTAAGAACTTCAACGAAACCGCCTTCTTCTTCCCCGACCTGCATACCGATGCCAATGGTAACATTGAATTCTCCTTTACCATGCCCGAAGCAGTAACGCAATGGAAATGGATGAGCCTTGCCCATACCAAAGACCTTTCTTTCGGTTACAATGAAAAAACCATCGTTACGCAAAAAGACCTGATGGTGCAACCCAATGCGCCGCGTTTTTTACGTGAAGGCGACCGCATGAACTTCAGCGGTAAAATTGCCAACCTCACCGATAAGGAAATTACCGGTCAGGTGCAATTGCTGCTGATCGATGCCACCACTAACCAGTCGGTCGACGGTTGGTTCCGCAATGTGATCCCGAACCAGTATTTTACGGTTCCGGCCAAACAAAGCGTACCCGTAAGCTTTAGCATTGAAATTCCTTACCAGTATAACCGGCCGGTTACCTACCGCCTTGTTGCCAAAGCAGATAATACCAGCGATGGCGAAGAAGCCATGCTGCCGGTAGTAAGCAACCGCATGCTGGTAACAGAAAGCCTGCCCTTATCGGTTCGTGGTAACGGCACCAAAAACTTTGTTTTTGACAAACTGGTAAAAAGCGATAGCAGCGAAACCCTCAACAATCATGCATTAACGGTTGAATTTACCACCAACCCGGCCTGGTATGCCGTGCAAGCATTGCCATACATTATGGAGTATCCCTATGATTGTGCCGAACAGGTGTTTAACCGCTATTATGCCAATGCGCTGGCCAGCACCATCGCCAATGCTTCACCTAAGATCAAACAAATATTTGAGCGCTGGAAAACTGCCGATACCGCAGCCCTGCTGAGCAATCTGCAAAAAAATGAGGAGCTTAAATCGGTGCTGTTACAGGAAACGCCCTGGGTACTGGAAGCGAAAAACGAAGCGCAGCAAAAAAAGAATATTGCCTTGTTGTTCGATATGGTGCGCATGAGCGGTGAGCTCAATAAATGGATCGCCAAACTGCAGGAACTGCAAAGCAGCAACGGTGGTTTTGTATGGTTCAAAGGCGGCCCCGATGATCGCTATATCACTCAATATATACTCACCGGTATTGGTCATTTGAAAAAACTGAAAGCATTGCCATCGAATGATGTGGTAAATGAGATCATTAAAAAAGCCATCCCCTATCTCGATGCACGCATGCAGGAAGATTATGAGAACATGCTGAAGTACAACAAAAAGGTACCCATTGACGAATACATAAGTCCATTGCACATCCAGTACCTGTACATGCGCAGCTTCTTCCCCGAATATGGCGTACCGGGTGGCGTGTTCAAAGCTTATAATTATTACCGTACCCAATCACAAAAAAGCTGGGTAAAACAAAGCCGGTACATGCAGGGCATGATCGCGTTGTCGCTGTTCCGCACCGGCGATGTACAAACCGCCCGCAATATTGTTAAGTCAATAAAGGAAAATTCACTTACCAACGAAGAAATGGGTATGTACTGGAAGGAATTTACCGGCGGTTACTACTGGTACCAGTCGCCCATTGAAGCCCAGGCGCTGCTGATGGAGACCTTTACCGAAGTTACCAATGACATCGCGGCGGTGAATGAAATGAAATTATGGTTACTGAAACAAAAGCAAACACAGAACTGGAAAACCACCAAAGCAACCGCCGATGCCTGTTATGCATTGCTGTTGCAGGGCACCGATTTGCTCACCAACACACCCGATATCACCATCGATCTTGGCAGCACAGCAGTTCGCAGTAAAGACCAGCAACAAGAGGCAGGTACCGGTTATTTCAAAAAAGTGTTCGATGAAAAGCAGGTGAAACCAGAGATGGGCAATATCAAAGTAACGGTATCTTCTATTGGCAACCAGAACAATGCCAGCGTTTCGTGGGGCGCCGTATACTGGCAGTATTTTGAGAACCTCGATAAGATAACTCCTGCGGCCACCCCTTTGCAATTAACGAAAAAGTTATTTGTAGAAAAGAATACCGATCGTGGACCGGTATTACAGCCCATCAATGAAGGCGATGCCATTAAAGTGGGCGATAAAGTGAAAGTGCGTATTGAGCTGCGTGTTGACCGCGACATGGAGTATGTGCATATGAAAGATATGCGCGCAGCCTGTCTGGAACCGGTGAATGTGCTCAGTACCTTCAAATGGCAGGGCGGACTGGGTTATTATGAATCAACCAAAGATGCAAGCACCAACTTCTTCTTTGGCCAGCTGCCCAAAGGCACCTGGGTATTTGAATATCCTTTGTTCGTTACCCACACCGGTACATTCAGCAATGGTGTTACCACCATTCAATGTATGTACGCACCGGAGTTCACCAGCCACAGTGAAGGGGTACACGTAAAAGTTGAGTAGTCATATTTCAACGAATAACAAAAGGGTGTTCTGGGTAAAACCGGGACACCCTTTTTGCATTTCACCTATTTTTGCAGCATGCATGTTGACTTTTTACTGATTGGACAGGGTATTTGCGGAACCTTCCTGAGCCGGGAGTTACAAAAAGCAGGGTATTCTTTTCTGGTTATCGACGACAACCAACCAGGCACAGCCTCCAAAGTAGCGGCGGGCATTATAAACCCCGTAACGGGCCGGCGAATTGTAAAAACCTGGCTCATCGATGAAGTAATGCCATTTGCCTGGCAACAATATTCCGAACTGGGTAAACAGTTACAGGTAACTGCGATAGAACAAAAAGACATCATTGATTTTTTTCCTACCCCGCAAATGAAACTGGCCTATGAAAAACGATATGAAGAGGATACCCAATACATTTCTATACACAACGAACCGGGCGCCTGGAACCAATTCTTTAATTATGATTTCGGTTACGGCACTATTACGCCCTGTTACCTCGTAAACCTGCCCGCCTTATTGCCGGCCTACCGCCGTTTATTGCTATCGGGTAAACAATTGCTCGAAGAAAGATTCGATGGTACGCAATTACAGGTTCAACCAAATTCAGTACAGTACAAAGACATCACCGCACAACGCATCATCTTTTGCGATGGCATTGCTTCGTTTAATAGTCCCTGGTTTGCCAACCTGCCCTTTGCGCCCAATAAAGGCGAGGTATTGCTGGTAGAAGCGGGTGATATGCCAACCGGTAATATCTTTAAAAAAGGCATCAACTGGGTGCCCTGGCGCGACAACATATTTTGGGTGGGGTCAACCTATGAATGGGATTTTACCAGCGATCAGCCAACAGCTGCCTTCCGCGAGCGAACAATGGCCACCCTGCAGCACTGGATAAAAGCGCCCATCCGGTTACTGGAACATACAGCAGCCGTACGGCCCGCCACCATTGAACGGCGGCCATTTATCGGGTTCCACCCACAACACCCTGCCATCGGAATTTTTAATGGTATGGGCACCAAAGGGTGCTCACTGGCGCCTTTTTTTGCACCGCAACTGGTACAACATATTCAGCATCAAACATCACTGCCACCCGAGGTCGACATTCAGCGATTTAAACGGGTATTATCGAAATAACCATAATTTTGCATCGCTCGTTGCGCCTTTGCGAAGCTTCAGCGAAGCAAGGCCGAAGCCGCCAGCCGGCGGAGAAGACGGGCAACTTCAATTATAAAATTTCAAATCAATAACCGTGGGGCAGGAATCAAATGATATGTATGTAATACCAGCCAAATTCCGCAAGATGGAGAATTTGCACATTCTGTTCTGGCTGGTTAAAGATATCTGCTGGTGTATGGTTTTTAAACCGCTGGGGATCGCAATGATCTTTCCCACATTGGCCATTGCTGTTTCTATTGCCTGGCGCACCCGGCATATTGTTGCCGAACTCACCCATAATATTGCCATTGCCTTATGGATAAGCGCCAACTCCATGTGGATGATCTCTGAGTTTTATGGTGTCGATGAAAAGGTAAAACCATACTGCCTTATTCCCTTTTCCCTGGGGTTGTTAGTGCTGGTGTACTACTATCTTATTTACTCACCTTTGCAAAAAAAGAAAACAGCCGCTGCCAAACCGGTACCGGTTGAAGAAATTTCCTGATATCAGGTAGGCACGAGCGGTATACATACTCAAAAAAAAATGCCGAAAGCAGCAATAAAGAACTGCTTTCGACAAAAACACAATACTCATATCAGGCTAAAAAGTAAAATAGTGCGTTAGGCCGCCAGTTTATTGATGCTCAATAAATGAATGGGATCTTGCCGTAACAGCGTGCACATAGCAGCATACAACTCAGGCAAATCGTGACGCATGCGAACGGGGTTCTCGAAGAACACTTCCACACTTACCGCCCAGAATTCCTGATAATTAGTGCCGGCATAACTATCGAGCAAATTTTTAACGCCCTGCCGCATGCTTTCAAAAATTGGCCGGGCCACTGGCGAAAAATTCTTCCATTCCTTTTTGAAATGTTTGTCTTCCTCAGTTTGGGAAATGAAATTAACATAGGCCAGCGCGTGCCCCATTTCATGCAAACCCATATTGCAATTGGGTGTAAGCCCCCGCAGACCTTTTATAAATTTGTCCCACGATAAATAAATACCGCTGTGGTCAACATGCCCTTCAAAAGGCCGGGAATAAAAGCCGTAATGATAATCGTGCTTCACCACATGGATGTCCCTGAAAAAATTGAACTGGTACTTTTCGAGGCCGAAGGTTAATTGCACAGCCGTTGCACTGATAAGAATGGGCATTTCGGCGCTTTCCTGCACCTCTATGTAATGGAATTTTTTTGCCTTTTGGAACAGGAATGTTCTGAAAAGGAATCTGTGCTGATTTTCAACGCTCAGCCGGTTGTAATACTTAAGGTCCCGGGAAACTATGGAATGGTAGAAGGTTTCCTGGGCAAGAAACAATTTGTACTGTCTTTTTTCATACAGAAAATTATACATCTTGATTACAGGACCTTGCAAAACGATGATACCGAGGACCACCAGAAATATGATCACTATCTCCATAAGCCTATTTTTCTTAGTAAATGACTTGGACGGGGATCAGATCAACAAAAAGATGGTTTTCGAATAGAGATGATGGATCTCAACCGGTTTTCAGGGATTGTGGGGAGGTATGGCAATTAAAGGGTGGTGATCATTAGAGGGTCTATCCGGGTACAAAGTAAAAATAAAATTTTAAAAAAGGAAGCGTCTTAAGGTAATTTTATATGTCTGTTCTTCAACTCCGCTCGTTCTTCGGTTCGCTCATTCTTCGGCTCCGCTCAAAATCAGTACTGGCTGTAATCATCCACTACCGCTTCAAGCAATAAACCGGGCTTTAACATATCCTGGTTAAGCAGTTTGCATATAGCATCGTACAGCTCAGGTAGTTGTGCTTTAAATCTTTCGGGACGTTCAAAAAAATTCTCCACACAAACCGCCCAGAATTCCTGGTAGTTGGTGGCCGCATAACTACCAAGGAACGTCATTTCGCCCGCCTGCATGCGGTTGAACACTTCCTTGCCGGTTTTGGTGAATAGTTTGAACCACCGGCGCTGAAATGCTTCGTCTTCCCCATCGTGCTCATGTTCAGGAAAATTTATATATGCCAGTGCATGCGCCATTTCGTGCAAACCTACATTGTCGCCATCGGTGTAATTGGCATAAGACCTTAAAAAATTATTCCACGAAAGATAGATACCATCCTCGTTCACATGGCCCTGAAAAGGCACATTGAACAAGCCAAAATGGTAATCGTGCTTCATGATATAGATCTTGTTAAAATGCTCCATCAAAAAATGCTGCAGGCCAAAAGTGAGCTGAATGGCCGAAGCGCTGATCAAAAGCGACATGTGTTCTTCCTCCTGCATTTCTACAAACTCAAAATGCTTGATGGCCTTGAATATGAGGGTCCTTTTAAGAAAGCGTTCTTTCTCTGCCGCACTCAGTTTGCGGTAATAGGGAATATATTGCTGTAGAATGGCATCATAGGATTTATGCTTGTTTTCGTACATTTCTTTCACTCGCTGCGCGAGGTACCTGTCGCGCAGGTATTTGGCAAAAGCAAAGCCGCCTGCTACCACTACAATCAGCAAAAAAATGATTCCGGATTCCATAATATGATATTGGTACTTGAGCTATTGTTATTGTTACCGGTCTGTTCAAAACTTCCTTCCTTAGCCTTTTTTAGATGCTGCAAAACAATATCATCTGTGCAGAAAAATAAAAAAAATTAACCAACAACCTGTAATGGCCCCTTACAAATTAACAAAAGCCATATGTTAAAGTTTGCGGGCCGGAAATTGATAAAAAAACACATATTTTGCCGCCTATTGACAATCAACCCGGTCTAAATTGCTTTTGCGCCTGTTGGGCCAATGAAAGCATACCGTTTTGAATTACCTTTGCCCCCCACCCTTTACGGGGTAAAATACCAGGCATGGCTCCTGGTCATTAATCGCTTATCAGATTATTAAAATAAATAGGAATGTACAGAACTCATACCTGTGGAGAATTACGGATCGCACAAACCGGGCAACAGGTAACGCTTGCCGGCTGGGTGCAAACCATCAGAAAGTTTGGCAGTATTACTTTTATCGACCTGAGAGATCGCTATGGCATAACCCAGTTATTATTAGGGGAAGAACTGAACAATCAACTCGACCAGCAGCCCCTGGGCCGGGAATTTGTTATACAGGCTACAGGCGTAGTATCTGAACGCAGTAACAAAAACCCCAACCTGCCAACCGGCGATATCGAGATCAAAATAGCGGCTTTTACCATTCTTAATAAATCCGTAACACCGCCCTTCACCGTCCAGGACGATACCGATGGCGGCGACGACCTGCGGATGAAATTCCGTTACCTCGATCTGCGCAGGAACCTGGTGAAAAAGAACCTGGAACTGCGGTATGCCGTTAACCGGGCTGCCCGCAATTACCTGCACGAGAACAATTTCATGGATATTGAAACACCTTTCCTCATAAAAAGCACCCCCGAAGGCGCCCGCGACTTTGTAGTGCCTTCGCGTATGAACCCCGGGCAGTTCTATGCCTTACCCCAATCGCCGCAAACCTTTAAACAGTTGTTGATGGTGAGCGGGTACGACCGGTATTACCAGGTGGTGAAATGCTTCCGCGATGAGGACCTGCGTGCCGACCGCCAGCCCGAGTTCACCCAGATTGACTGTGAAATGAGCTTTGTTGAGCAGGAAGACATCCTGAACATGTTTGAAGGCATGATCAAACATATATTTAAAGCAGTGAAAGGCATCGAGGTTACCGAAAAAGTGCAACGTATGACCTGGGAAGATGCCATGTGGCATTATGGAAACGACAAACCCGACATCCGTTTTGGCATGCAGCTGCTCAGTATAAAATCGGCCTTCACCAAGGGCGGCAAGCTGCCGGCTACCGGCGAATTGATTGCCGGAACCGATTTTAAAGTGTTCAACGATGCAGAAACGGTGCTGGCCATTGCAGTGCCAGGTTGTGCGGAATATACCCGCAAACAAACCGATGAACTTACAGAGTGGGTAAAACGCCCGCAGATCGGTATGCAGGGGCTTGTGTTCATTAAATGCAATGCCGACGGAACCTATAAAAGCAGCGTAGATAAATTCTTTACAGAAGATAAACTGAAAGCCATTGCCGATGCTGCCGGCGCCAAAGCCGGTGACCTGGTGCTTATACTGGCCGGTGCCGAAGAAAGGACCCGTAAAGCCACCAGCGAGCTGCGCCTCGAAATGGGCGAACGCCTGGGCCTGCGTAAAAAAGAGGAATTTAAATTATTGTGGGTGCTCGACTTCCCGCTGTTCGAATACAGCGAAGAAGATAACCGCTGGGTAGCCCGCCACCATCCGTTCACTTCGCCCAAACCCGATCAAATTGAGATCATGATAAAAAACAGCCCCGTAATTGAAAACGCGGCTGAATACCTGAAGCATCCCTACGCTAACATCAAGGCCAATGCGTACGATATGGTGCTGAACGGAAATGAGATCGGCGGCGGTTCCATCCGTATCTTCCAGCGCGATCTGCAAGAGAAAATGTTTGCGGCCCTGGGCATGAGCCAGGAAGAAGCCATGCACAAATTTGGCTTTTTGCTGGGCGCTTTTGAATACGGTGCTCCCCCGCATGGCGGTATCGCGTACGGTTTCGACCGTTTGTGCGCTATCCTCGGCGGCAGCGAAAGCATCCGCGATTTCATTGCCTTCCCCAAGAACAACAGCGGCCGCGACGTTATGCTCGATGCCCCCAGCGCCATCGACCAAAAACAGTTCGACGAATTACAGATAAAGTTGAATTTGCAATAAAAGGATAATACAGTATTTTAAAGCCCCCTCCGCCAGCTGGCAGATGGGGCTTTTTAGTATAAAAACAGGGGGATGAAAAGCTTTACCATATTCTGGAAGATATTCAGGTCTATTTGTATCGTGCAGCTGATCCTGGTCGCATTCAAGGGCGTATTATCGTTCAGCCAGTTATTCTATGCAGGCAATATACTCATCAGCTGTATCGATGTTATCGCTTATACGCTTGTGTTCCTTTTTGTGTACCACGGTTTATCGATGCTGAATTATAATTACCCCGACATTCCGCTATCCCCGAAACAAAAAAGGTCGTTCAACATCTTATACCTCCTCAATTTTATATTGATCGCCTTTTTGTTTGCCCAGGTGGTGAACAGCTGGTGGCTGGTGCCGTTCGTATTCAATTCAGAGAACATCAGCAATAAAGTATGGTATACCCTGGCCGCCCAACTGCTGTTCTCATGGGTTATTTTCATAATACATCTCGTTTTTCTGGCCGGCATGTATCAGCTGCGCAGGTTCATATATAAAAATTCCATCGGCTCGTGGTACGAACAGTTTGACCAAAAGCCATAATAACGCCCGGGAGTACCTACATTTCAGCCTTATTAACAATTTATTTCCCCTGGCTATTCCTTATTGGGAAAGCGTTTTATAATTTTATACAATGCAGCGTCTATTACTCCTAAGCCTGTTATTCCTGGTTATTGCCTGTAAAAAAGAAGACAGTGGTAACAATAACAATGTTGAACAAACCTACATGGATGTGTCGTATGGGACCGATGCCAAACAGAAAATGGATGTTTACTTGCCGGCCAACAGAGATACGAACAACACCAAATTAATGATGCTGATACATGGAGGGGCCTGGATTGAAGGAGATAAAGCCGATTTTTCGATCCCCGATATAAAAAAGTTGTTGCCCGAATACGCGTTCGCCAATATCAACTATCGTTTATACAGCAACGGACAAAATAAATTTCCTGCCCAGGAAGAGGATGTAAAAGCTGCCATTTCATTTTTACTCAGTAAGAAGGCTGAATACAAGTTCTCTAAAAAGATAGTGTTGCTGGGCGCCAGCGCCGGTGCGCACCTGGCCTTATTGCAGGGGTATAAATACGCCAGCATGATGGCGCCTAAGGCCATTATCTCTTATTTTGGACCTACCGACCTGGCCTACCTGTACAATCATCCGGCCCAGGCAGCTTTGCCCAACGTGCTTGCCCTTATTATTGGCTTTACCCCTACACAAAATATCTCTATATACAACGCTTCGAGCCCCATCAATTATGTAACCAGTACCTCGGCCCCTACCCTGCTGTTACAGGGTGATGCAGACATGCTGGTGCCGGTTGACCAGGCCAACCTCTTAAAAAATAAGCTCAATACAGCCGGCGTAACCAACCAGGTGGTTATTTATCCCGGCGAGCAGCATGGGTTCTCCCCTACGGCCATGGACGATTCGTATAAAAAGATCATCAGCTTTCTGCAGGCGAACGTTCAATGATCAAAAGATCCATCAGTCAAAATTTTCCTAACTTGAGGGGCTATTTTTCTTCCCATTATTATGGAAGCAACACCACTTGCAGAAAGGTTACGCCCCAATACACTGGATGAACTGGCTGGTCAGGAACACCTCACCGGCAAAGGAAGTATTTTACGAACAGCTATTGAGCAGGGAAAAGTACCCTCCATGATCTTGTGGGGGCCGCCCGGTACGGGAAAAACCACTATTGCCAATATTATTGCCCACACCTTACAGGTTCCTTTTTATACACTCAGCGCCATAAGTGCCGGCGTTAAAGAAGTGCGGGAGGTAATTGCCGAAGCCAAAGAAAAAGAACGGGCTATTTTATTTATCGACGAAATTCACCGTTTTAATAAAGGCCAGCAGGATGCCCTGCTGGGCGCTGTAGAAAAAGGCATCGTTACCCTTATTGGCGCCACCACTGAAAATCCTTCCTTTGAAGTGAACAGCGCCTTGCTCAGCCGCTGCCAGGTATATGTATTAAAGCCGTTGCAGGAAGAAAGCCTGGTAAAATTGCTACACCAGGCAATTGCCAAAGATGCGCTGATGCAAAAGAAACACATTGAGCTGAAGGAGACCGCAGCGTTGATCACTATATCGGGCGGAGATGCCCGCAAATTATTGAACCTGTTAGAGCTGGTTGCTGACTCCCTGGGCGAAACAGCCATTATCACCGATGACTCAGTAATGGAGATAGCCCAGCAACGCATAGCGTTGTATGATAAAAGCGGAGAACAACATTATGATATTATCTCGGCATTTATAAAAAGCATGCGCGGCAGCGACCCCAACGGTGCCGTATACTGGCTGGCGCGGATGATCGAGGGCGGCGAAGATGTAAAATTCATTGCCCGCCGTATGCTGATACTGGCCAGTGAAGATATTGGCAATGCCAACCCTACAGCTTTGGTGCTCGCCAATGCCACCTTTGAAGCAGTAGACAAGATCGGATATCCTGAAGCGCGCATCATTTTATCACAATGCGCCATTTACCTGGCCACTTCCCCTAAAAGCAATGCATCTTATATGGCCATTAATAATGCATTGGCAGCAGTAAAGGAACATGGCGACCTGCCGGTACCGCTGCATATTCGCAATGCGCCTACGTTCCTCATGAAAAAACTCGACTACGGTAAGGGTTATAAATATTCGCACGATTATGAAGAAAATTTTTCGAGCCAGGAGTATTTACCACCACCACTTACCGGCAACAAATTTTACAATCCCGGAAAAAATGCACGGGAAGAAGAGCTGAGAAGATTCCTGAAAGGCCTTTGGAAAGACAAGTATGGATATTGACCTAATGCAACGATCATAATAATAAGTATTACTTACTTCTTCTACTTACTACTAACTACTAATACAGGTGACCGGTATAACCTTCATACATAAACCATTTAGCGAACTCACACCAGATGAATTATATGCTATACTGCAATTACGCAGCGAAGTGTTTGTTGTAGAACAAAACTGCGTATTTCAGGATGCAGATAATAAAGACCAGACTTCATTGCATGTAATGTGTTGGCAAAACGATTTACTGGCAGGTTATACACGATTGGTGCCAGCTGGTGTAGCATACGACGAACCATCAATAGGCCGTGTTGTAACTTCGCCGAAATTCAGACATGCCGGTATAGGAAAACTACTAATGCAATACTCCATTCGTACATCATACAATGTGTGGGGGAAAACTACGATCACCATCGGGGCGCAACTTTACCTTCGTAATTTCTACAGTTCATTGGGATTTCAACAATGTAGCGACATTTATATTGAGGATGGAATTCAACACATTAAGATGTTTCTACCAGCAAATAGTTGAAAACACTAGATCGAAACACTTATTTACATATTTTTTTGAGCGCCACACACAAAAAACAAACAATTGAGCGTTTATAGTAAGTGTGAACGGCGCGCACTATTTTAGCGCCGGATTTCTCTGACCGTCTGAAAACTAAATCTGATATTCTCATGAAACAATTTTTACACTCTGTATGGAGGTGTAGCTTGTTACTACTGGTCACTGCAGGCAGCTGCATTACTTCTTTTGGCCAGAACACCGAAAGTTCCTCCTTTTTTGAAGCAGGCATTTCTATGGGACCTTCTAACTTCCTGGGCGACCTGGGAGGTAACGCTGGAAAAGGTACCAAGTTTATCAAAGACAACAACTTCCCGATGACCAGGTTCATCTTTGGTGCTTATCTTACTTATCAGCCGAACGAATGGCTGGGGTTCAGATTAGCAGTGAACAGAGGGACAATTGGTGGCGATGACGCCATTATTAAAGGTAAAGGCGGTTATGAAGAAGCCCGCAAGTACCGTAACTCTGACTTTCGCTCGCGAATAACCGAAGCCATGATCCTGGCAGAAATTTATCCCACTGTTTTCCTGGAAGGCGATCCAACAGACGTTTGGGGAAGGCTGAGACCCTACCTTGCAATTGGCGCCGGTATTTTCCATTTTAATCCACAAGGCACAGATCCCAAATCAGGCGCCTGGGTTGATCTGAAACCTTTGCATACCGAAGGAGAGGGATTTGCTGAATATCCTGGCCGCAAGGAATATAAATTAACGCAGGTTAATATTCCAATGGGTATAGGTGCAAAATATTTCCTCAGTGAATCAATGAACCTGTCACTTGAAATTCTGCACAGAACTACTTTCACTGATTATATTGATGACGTAAGTACTTCTTATATTGATCCGGCTTCTTTTTATGCGCACATGCCACTGGCACAGGCACAACTGGCCGAAAGAATGGCTAACAAGAGCGGAAACAATGGAGCTACTACGCCATATGCACCCGGCATGAAAAGAGGAACTGCCACGAATAATGATGCCTATTTCTCAGTTAACGTGAAATTTGGTTTCAGGTTAGGTCGCGGTGGTAACGACTACAGTTCAACCCGTTGCCCGGTTAGATTCTAATAGTTACATTTTCCGTATTCAAGATATTGTTGATCCGTACCCTTTTTGAAAACCTTTTGGCCCGCCTTCGGCGGGTAGCCAATTACGAACCCATGAACACGACCGAAACCGTAGTAAAGCGTTTTAATATCCGTACTATACCCGCACTGTTTACACTCATTATGCTGTCAACAGGTGTAAATGCTTCTACCGGTTGTCCATTATCAATACCTACGTTCTCACATGATACTATCCTGGTACAAAAACAAATTACCAGTAAAAAACCCAGAATTAAATTGTATCCGAATGCGGAGCAAGATGTTCTCTTTTTTAGTGTGCGGGGAACCGAAGGGAAAGTATACCAGCTGTTTTTATTCGACGTTGCCGGAAAATTGATCAGGCAGGCGAATATTAAAAACAAAGAAACTACTGTTATTGACAACATCGAAAAAGGCAATTACCTGTTCGAAGTGTTCAGTGATGATGAGCGTATCGAGAATGGGCAGGTGATTATAAAATAAATCAGTTGCCGGTAACGGCAACCCTATAGAAGCTCTTTATTAACTTATAAACCAATAAGCTGCAGGGAAATTAGTAAAATCCATATATCCGGTTGAGTCAAAACCTGATCCGTTCCCTATTTTTAAGTACCCTGAAACACAAAGATTTTATTAATCACTCCCTGCGCTTGCTTATTGGCTCTTAAAACTTCTTCTGGTTAATTCCAGTATCCTCAGTAGCCGGCGATGAATATTTGCCGGCTACTTGTTTTTTGTAGATACCTAATACCTCTTGCCTCACAACTCAATGCTCGACGCTTAATATTCAACACTGCATTCCGTGATTGATTTTCCGCACTATGCATTCGGCTTTTTTTAGTTCATCTGGAATACCTGAAACATCCGCATTAGGTGTATGCCGTTGATCTCCCCTTGCATCAATGCCATGATCATATTCTCCACTACGCATAGCAAGATGCATTATTTTTCTGTACAGATTGCTTATCTGTATAGCATGTACACTGCTATTGATATACCCATAAACCCCTGAAAACAATCCATGACCAACCGCCTCATGCAATATAGCTTCATCTATATTCGAACCACTAGCTTTATAGGTGTCATACTGACCATCTTTATACTTTCCTGAATACCCATTTTGCAAAACATCAAACTCTCTTTTACTGTAATCAGCATCAGTATTAATAAAAAATGCAGCAACATAATTTTTATTGCTCCCTGCGGATCTTTGATTTTCATCGGTAACCGCAACTGTTACTGCACCATTACGGTCAGACATATCTTTCATTGTTTTCCCCTCAAAAAGTTGCTTAGCATTATTTGTCAACAGGAGCTCTGTAGGCATTACTTGATTTTTTTACCAAAAAATGCGACTACTGTTTTATCGGAATTTATCATTTGCATGTATCCTTTCGCCAATGTTTTCTGCTCGCTACTCATACCCTTCATCGCTGCTTTTAAGTCCTTTTTACTTATTCCGCCGCTTTGCAAGCTAAAAAGGCGTATGCCTCTTAACGAAAAAGCCGCAGCGATCGCTGCGGCTTTTTCGGCTTTAGTTATTTCAAACTTTATTTTGGTGTTTTCCCTATTCCTTAGCTTACTGAAATCTTTGTTAATATAATTGTCCCCATTAAAGGAACTACCTAGCAGACAAACTACAATAAGACATCCTAGATGGGCATTTAATAGTACCTATATTTATATAATGTATACCTGGATGGGACATCATTCACTGAAAATACTGCTTCTTCCAACAGTCCCTTTTTATTGTATTTATAAACCATACTTCCTTTATCTCTGCCATACAGCGCAACTCTTTCAAAATAAACTATACGCCCTTTCTTATCGTAGCGCCATATTCGTTGCGGCGTACCTGTTGTTGGATGATTGTCTTCTGTTTCCGTTCTTTCACCTGTTAAATCATTATAAATTATCCTTTTACTTTCATACTGAGTTAAGGGAGGCCCCTGATAAACCGCATGATTGACTAGCCTTTTCTTTTTATCAAACTCATTTATTTCAACTTGTTGATACGCCAGCGAATCATGCCAGTACCTGAGCGCCTCTTCTTTAACAGGAGTCACTATCCCTTTAATAAAATAAGTCTTTAGCACTGAAAGTTTACCAAGTGCATCCTTTTGTTGTTTGATAAGTACGAGCGTATCGTGAGCGCATGCAGTATCACCAGACGCAATTACCGGCTGCTGTTTAGCATTATTCAATAATATAAATTCAGTACTTTTTTCAACACTATTATTTAAAGATGTAATCACCCGTACAGTACTATCAGACACCTTTGTGTATTTCTTGATCAATACCGAATAGTTGTCAGCATGTAACGTATCTAAATAACCAAGCAGGTCCGGCACGGGGTCATCTTCATCATCAACATAATAATCCCCCCCGGTAAATTTATACTCAATAACTGTTTCACTGGATGATATTCTTTTAATTACTGTTTCTACACTATCAAGCTTATTTTTTCCGGAGTAATCAACCCTGCTTACCAGGTACCCTTTTTTATCATACAGCTTCTTTACTACAGCTTTTTCCTCTCCTGTATCCCTAACGGATAGTGAAACAGTTTGAATATGGTGAAGCAAGGCATTTTTATCCACCTCTGCAACTTTCAATATATACCAGTTCACCATATCAAGGCCATCCTGTGTATAACCTCTAAAAAAAGGTAACAACGTTACTAAAATGCAAATAATAGGTTTAGTTATTCTTCTCATCATATTGGTCTGTCTTTAGGCAAAGTAAAGATCGGTGGTGGTGGCGGCGGTGCTGGTGTTAGTGGTTGATTAAGGGCACCCGGCGTTATTTCAGCTTTGGACTGGAAACCCTGAGGAGCCGGAATAGTGGAACCAGCAGGCAAAATCAAATCTGAGCTGGCTCCGCCGGGGTTATAAGGATCATTTGCTCTTACAAATTTTATATCATCACTACCAATTTTATATGCACCAATTATTCTTCCCGGGCTACTCGTGTTGGATTGCGTCTCAACTAACGCCTGGATAGTTCCTTTATTTTTAATATTATTTTCATCAAACGCACCACCATCAGGCATCTTTTTAATATCCTGATGAACTAAAGCCACTTTATCATTATCAGGTATTCTACCCCAGGCAACTGGTCTTTGAGTATTAACACCACCCATCGCGGGGTTGTCACCTTTTTGACGCTCCTGTACATTGACGATTGTTTTACCATCACTTTGAAGTTCATAAAACCTATCTACACTTTCAGATGTTCTTCGAACCGCTAATAAGGTACCCCCAGTGGTCATATAATAATCATCGGTAGGCTTTCTACCGTCGCGATCTATAAACCTGATCGGATTGTCAAATGCATAATTATATGGACTGAATCTACGCATGCTATCTGCCAAAGGATCTTTTATATTCCACCTTCCTATCTGCGCATCATACATCCTCGCACCATAATCATACCACTCTAATCCACTACCGTCGCTAAATTCTTTCTCTTGTTTTTCCTTTCCATTATATTCATATTTATTATCCAGACTACCAATCGCCTTCGAACTTATCCCCGCCATCGTCAACCCAAACGGATAATAGTGTGTTTCTTCCAAAATGGCCCCGGAATAATGCTTTATTGCCAGGTTATCGAAATATACATCCCAATTCTGGGTTTCATTGCTTACATAAATATACAAATATCCATTCTTTGTTATATTAATGCCGGTATACCCTAACGTATTCAATGCATTGGCATTCCCAACCGGAAAAGCTCCGCTTTGCGGATAGCTACTTACATATTGAAATCTTTCATCCAACAGGATCCAGTTTAGATAGGCTTTGGGTTTACTTCCTGAATTGGCATTATTCCCGTTCCTGAACAGATTCAGGGCACCCAGCAGCGGACTGGTGCTGCTGTTGCTTAAATCGCTTACAGAGCCTTTTACTACCCCCGATACCGATACAATGCCCGTTGCCAGGGAACTTAAAATATCTGTTAACGCATCGCTGTTATTGGGTGTTATGCTTTGCGACTGGTAATATGATTTTACTGCCAGATCAATTACATCACCCGACATTACCTTTAAAACAATCGACGGGCCTGTTTTTTGACCACTACCGTTTAATTTTGCCACATAGTCGTTTGGATTTGTTAATGAAGTGTCAGTAGGATACCAGGTTGGTTTGCTTGTTACGCTTGCATTGATATTGGCGAACAACTGATTTTCTTTGTTACGAATGGAATTATTGGTACCCAACTCCATTGTAGCATAATACCCAACTGTATCTTTTTGATCGGTTAGCACCATGCGTACATTACCCAGGTGATCTTTAAGAAAATAATCATAAAAATATTGATAAGCACTATCACCATTAAAAAAATATTTTTTAGTATATCGTATACGGCCTTCCTCCTGAGCTATTTGTTGTAATGTATCGTTTTTATATTCAAAGCCTGCCAAATATAAAGTGGTGGTAGTAATACCATTCGTATTGTCAGCTACAGTTTTCTTCAGCTTATTACCGGCTGCATCATAAGTATAGGTGATCGTTCCTTTTAATGTACCGGCATCTGTATTTAAACTGATCTGTTGCGGCAAGTTCAGGTGATTGTATGTAATACCAGTTATTCTTTTGTTTTTATCTGTAATGAGATTGCCATTATTATCGTACGTATAATCATCCAAACTGGAATTATTATCGGTAAAATCTCCGAGTTTATTATCAACATTACCAATAGTGGGATTTTCCGTTACAGCCAATAGCTTATTGCTATTACCATAGTTCGCGTACGTATAAGTAAGATTATCTATAAATCCACTTGTGCCTGGCTTCCAACCCTGTTGTTTCATGGTTAATATGTTCCCGTTCGCATCATATGTAAGATCACTTACACTGAAGTTGATATTGTTTGCTGAATTATTGGGATCAGTTTTAGCCCAGGAACTACCATATTGCTGGTTAAAGTCGGCACCAGTAAGCCGGTTTACATTATCATAGGTAAAATCATATTTACGCTTTTCACCGTCACCTTTGCTTTTCCAGATGGTTCCCCCGATATTTCCATTATATTGCTGATTAACATAACTGGCTCCGCTGACAATACTGGCGCTTTTATCATATCCCAGCTCAAACCCAAAATAATTACTGGCAGCATCATTTACAAAGTCGCGGTTCATACCTAATAACCAGCCTCGAACATTGTAATCATATATTAGTGTTTCAATTCCATTGCCGTCTGCTTTATTTTTCAATTGACCAAGTTCATCATAGGTGTTGTTTACAATTATTTGTTCCGGTCTCGTAAAGATCTCACTGCCAATATTACTATTGATAGTTTTAGTAACTGATTTTAATCGTTTGACATGATCATAACTCATTTTTGTTAAAACAAGATGCGTTTGTGCGTTTGGACCGTTTTTCTGATGCTGCAATAATATGCGTAGTGCTTTTCCGGTGAAATCGTATTGTGTGGTAATTATATCCTTTCCTCCGGTAACATTTATATTTTGGGTTTGAATTATCCGGCCATGGTCATCAAAAAAATTAACCGTATACAAATATTGACTAACAGTTCCCAATACCCTTGTCTTTGTCCCGGTGACCAGCCCCTGAACATTGTAATAAGGTGTCAGGGCTACTGCATAAGCTGGTGAAGCATTATAATTTGTAATGAAATAGCTGCTGTTCGAACTGTAGGTATTATCCATAGTAGCACTTAAGCCTGTTCCTGATATCCATCCATACCCGTCATAGTAAGTTTCTGTTAATATATCATATCCAGAACTAATTCCCGGATAACTAATGCTACTGGATGCAAGCCCCTGGTGATAGGCCCGGTTATTACCATCTGTTAATTTACCTGTCCGTATTGGCCTATTCTGGCTATCGTATTCCATTACCAGCCATTGACCTCCTGCCTTTAAATTAGCATCCTGTGTCATTACCAGCCGGTCGCGTGCATCATATACCATCCAAACCTCATCAGCCCCCGGCAACTTTTTAATGATCATCCGTTTCTTCTGGTCATATTCATAGCGGAAACAAAGTTCATCTGCTATAGACTGGGTAACTATCCAGGTATTATTGATCAGCTCAACTGCACGAGGTTGCAGTACAAACCGGAGATTATCGTAATGATCATATACATAGTAAGTACATAGCCATCCTGTATGATTAACAGAAGGTGTTGTCACCAATTGTACTTTTTTTAATATTATCTTTCCATCCTTGTCTTTAAATTCTACCGTCTGAACGCCATGCTCATCTGTTATTATATTTTTATACAATTGGCCAGCTGCATAAGTACCTGCTGTGGTTGGTAAACTGCCTGCAGCCTGGGCAATACTCCATATCTGCACATTGTCATTGCCATCATTTACCAGAAATTGATTTTCCACTCCTCTTGAAGCGCCTGTCCAGCTTTGCCCTGGTGCACTTACCGACCGAACCCTGTTTAAAAGGGAAGGCTCAAAATTTGTCTGGCTATAATAAAATTGTTCACCAGGAAACTGGTTACTATTGAAGCTGTATTGTTCTGTTAATGCCGATGTTTTATAATAGCCGTCGGCAGTGGAAGAAACATAGGGTAAATATTTAATCGATTCCCTGCCAAATTCATCATACACTATTGGTGCTACCAGGTCTTTTTGCAAAGGGCTCATTTGTCTGCTTACCGTTTGCATCGCTCTGCCCAGCCCATCAAAATACTTCGTATTCTGATTCACTTCTGTGACATTAGTAACGTTATCGGCCGTTGTAATATCAGTGACTCCTGATTTGCCAAAGTCTCGAACCCTGATGTAATTCTGATCAGCGGCAATTACCCCCATAGTAATGACAGCGATGTTTGTATAGGCTATTTCTGCTCCACAGGTCACCATGCGACGATAATAAGTTGTCACAGAAAGATTGCCGGGTGTATAATGCTGGGTAGTAACATTGGTAATATTCAAAAAATTAATACCATCTGTACTTTGCTGCCATTGGTAATAGTATCCACTGCCGTTACCGCCTGTTGGTAAATTGGCTGTTAATATCCCCGGACTGGTTCCCGAATTGATAATTAGCGCTGCAGGGGTGATAGTTCCACCTGAAAGTTCAGCATTCACCTGAACCGTAAGAACGTTTGAATAAGCAGTCTCCGAACCGCAGGTTGCTTTTCTTCTATAATATGTTCTATACAAAAGTAATCCTGGCGTATATCCGGTAGTTGTGGCATTCATTATGTCGCTGTATAAAATATTATCCGTGCTCTGTTGCCATTGATAACTATAACTACTACAATTGCCACCGGTTGCTGACGTTCCAGTAAATGCTCCCGGAGAAGTATTGTGATTGACAGGGCCTGTATTTCCACTTATAACGCCACCAGCAAGCTGGGGTGTGACAACTATTGTCCCTATAGCGCTGGTAGCGCTTATTCCGTTACTTGTTACAGCAACCCTGTAATAAACTGTCGCAGTTAATACCCCTGGAGAATAGCTGGTACCAGTAGCACCACTAACGTTATTAAAATTACTTCCATCTGTTGATGCCTGCCACTGATAGACATAGCTTCCATTGCCACCGGAAACATTTGTTAAACTTAATGGGCCAGACACACTATTATAGCTGATGGTTTGGGTAGCAGGACCGATAGTACCGCCCAATAACTGCGGATACACATTTACTGTACTTACTGGGCTATTTGCAGTTGCCCCATTACTATTCACTACTACACGGTAATATCTGGTAGCGGTTAGGTTGCCTGGTGAATAGGTGGTACTCGTTGCTCCACCGATATTACTGAAACTGTTGTTATCAGTGGAAATCTGCCATTGATATGTATAAGACCCATTACCCCCGGAAGCACTGCTAATAGATAATGCTGCTGCGGAGCTGTTGTAATTAATAGTTTGTGAAGAGGGGGTGATACTTCCCGACAACAATTGGGGATAAACACTAATTATGCTGCTACTGGAATATTTGGTAACGCCGTAACTTAATACTGATACCCGATAATACCTCGTAGCCGTTAACCCCCCAGGGGAATAAGTTGCCAGGTTAGCCCCACTTATATCACTGAAGTTACTGTTATCAGTAGAAATCTGCCATTGATAATAATAACTGCCGTTACCTCCTGAAACACTGGTTATGGATAATGTTGCCGCTGAACTATTATAGTTAATAGTCTGTGATGCCGGACTGATGCTTCCTACTGTGAGCAGCGGGTAAACGGTAATGGTAGCTACATTTGTATAGGCGGTCTGCGTATTACAAATCACTCTTCTTCTATAATAAGTAGTAGTAGTTAAAGCAGGGGGTTGATAATTCTGACCGGTTGCCCCGCTTATGTTATTAAAATTAGAACCATCCGTTGAAGATTGCCACTGGTAAACAAATGAGGAACCACAATTGCCTCCACTGGCAACTGTTGCGCTTATCAAAGCAGGCGTCGTATTATAATTAACGCTCTGGGAACCATTGACTGTTCCTCCGTTAAGGGCTGGAAGAGAAGCGATATCTACAGCCAGGACTCCTACCACTGTCAATGAATGATCGTAAATAATCACTGATCCTACACCCGACGTTGTCCAGGTTATAGTTGCAGAAGTAGAAGAAACACTCGTCAACTCGCCTTTATCCACACCCCAGGTATAACCATCTGGTAACGTAGGGCTAACAGAATAATAGCCGACATCTGTCATGGTTACAGAAGTCGGTCCGGTGATAGTGTAAGTTCCACCATCACCTGGGTCTTCACCCCCCTGGGCATACGCAGTGTTTACAACAAACAATAACAAAATGACCCGACATATAGCTGAAATAATATTTTTAGGACCTGGCATATATTGTGGTTATTATATTCTTATGATTAGTACAACTCTTGTTTGCAGCAAAGGAAGTTCTTTGTGTATTATTGCCGGTAATGGTATTCTACAGTTTTAATAATATTGCCATCCTGATCTTTAATAAGCTGCAATCTTCCCAATCCATCGTACTGATAGTAAGTGATCCTGTTATCCACATCACATTGGGTGCTAATACCTATTAATGGGTCATACGTGTAGGTGGTTATTTGCGCATTCTCAGGATACAATCGTAATTCATCAATGTAACCTGTGCCGGCTATTGTAATAGTAGATTGACCGGTTATTTTATGTTCATAGTAGGTCCAGGTGATACCATTAATAGTAACAGTTTTTCCCTGAACCGGATAACCACTTATTGTACCTGCAATTGTATAAGGCGAGGCATTTCTTGTCCAGTATGAAACTATATAAGTGGCGGTACTGGTAAGCCCAGTTTTACTGACATTACCATTGGATAACTGATAAGAGTAGCCTCCTGTTATTCCGCCTGATACGCGTGCGCTGCTGCCAACACTCCAGTATCCACTGCCATCTGCCTCAAAACTGGTATAAGCAATAGAAGCGCTGTCTGAATTCATAATCTGCGCAATGGGATAAGATCCGCTATAATCCCATATAAATGACAATATTTCATCATCCGGATTTTTTGCCTGCAGCAATGTGAAATAATCATTCTTATACCACAAAGATTTTTTTAGTGAATAATTAGCCGGAATTAGGAGGTTCCTGTCATGTGCCACTGTATCTGTAATGTTGCTATTCTCATAAGCATATACGCCAACAGGAAGTCCCTGGTCATTGTAAGTTATTAGCTGACCGTTGGTTAACTTTCCATCATTGGAAGTCTCTACCTTAACAGGCAACTGAATAAAGCCGGCCTGCTGTAACGAAGCGAGATTAGTACTTGAAATATTATTATAATCTGCGGGATACCACGTTTTGGTATCTGTTACCTGGCCTTTACTATTAACTGAGCGGGTATTTGAAACAACATAATAGTTGTTTGAATTAAAAAAGCTTTTGCTAGTAGATACAATGGTATTACCCGGAGTTCCATCAGCTTTATAAGTATATTGAATAGTACTTATAGAATCAGGCAGATACCATTCAGTAGTAAATTTGTAAGGGGTAGTGCCGAAACCACCAGTCGCATATGGTGCAATCCGAATACCAAACGAGTTAATTTTTTCTTTAAATTCAAAATAATTATAAAAATGCTGTTCCCACTGTAATATCCTGAAACCATCATATGCATTTACCTTTTCATAAACCTTCTTGCTGACTAGCAATTCTTTTCTCCAATCCCGCTGCACAGGTGTAGGTACCGGGTAATTTTCACCATTAGGATCAACAGTGCCATAGTAGTCAAACGAAAACTCATATTCGGTTTTATAGGAATTGGTATCACTATAATACTCTGTTACATTGGTATAATGAATGATCTGTCCGTCCAGTGAAGCCAAGGGCACCATACTGCTTGAGACCGTACGTAATACAGTGGGCTCAATTTGGTTTGCAGTGCCGCAATAAATTTTTTTGTGGTACACTGGAGCCGAAATCAGTTCACCGCTGCTACGGGTGGAGTCTGTAAACCAATTATACTTTAACCGTTTTACCAGGCGGCCTCCGTTACCATCGGTATTCACAATTTTATATACCCGCATGCCTCCGGCCACGTAATTATTCGGATCCGGATTTTCCTGCCAATTAATTCTTACTGAAAAATCAGGAATGGTAATATCACCATCGCTGCTTGTAACCGCTTTTACCAGGTATTTACCTTTTGGGAGATTAACATAAATAGTTTTGGTCTGCATTGTTATATAAAAACTATTATCAGTTATACCGGTTATAGAAAACACAACGGGACAATCATCTGACATGGGTGCACCAGATGCA
Organism: Niastella vici; assembly: GCF_002077945.1. GTDB lineage: Bacteria > Bacteroidota > Bacteroidia > Chitinophagales > Chitinophagaceae > Niastella > Niastella vici. The sequence goes on along the minus strand of NZ_LVYD01000045.1, from coordinate 150,012 downwards.
CATCCCGGAATTTGAGCAATCACCTGCGCTTCATCGACAATATCTCCAATTTCAAGCGTATCTATATAAGTAAAAGCGGGCGTTCCCTGAGGTTGAAATTCAGTTGACTTATAAAAAAAGTAACTCTTGTCCAACATGCCAGACAATTGGAACCCATTCATTATATTATTATAGGAATTCCCGCCAATCATATTCTTTTCGAAAAAATATTCTGTGGTGCCGCCGGTAGGATATTTAATTTTATTTAAAGAACAAGCTTTGGCATAATTAAAATCTACGGTTCTGTCGGCCCCTGGTAAAAAACCTGTGCCAAACCCATATATTAACCTTTCCCTTAGTTTAGGTGTTAAATTAGTGCCATTACTCTTGCCATTGTAATATCCCCAGTAATCCTGTGCAGCAGACAGCCGGTTTGGAAGCTTAATATTAGTATCATAATAAAAATAATAAGGCAATTTTGTCCCATCGGTACTGCTATTTTCTGTAAGTGATTTCAGGTACAGCCGTTTGGCCGAAACATCTGTCACATCCCCCATCCCGTTTATAGAAGTTATATCAGTGCTGACAAAATATCCATAATCAAATGAAAAGGATTTAACAATCTGATTTGATTTATTTCTTACAATTATACTGTCTAATCTTTTAGTAGCCACAGGGTCTGCCAGAACATCTTCTCTGCCTTCTATCGAGGGTACGAAATATACGTCGCATAAATCGGTTGAAATCCTGCTTATTTGTGCCTTATTAGAATATTGTTTATAAAAAGATGCACTGATTCTGTCAGTAGTAAGTTCATCGCACAAGGAACCTGTCTGATAATCTTTCGTTTCCCCGCCTCTGCCAAAATCGGTTGCAGTTATGCTTGTATAATAATATTTTATAGATTTGGTCGTTGGGGAAACAATATCCATGACTTGCCAGGTGGTTATATGCGAAGGAGATCCGTCGCCTGCGGATTCACCGTTTGTACCATTTGTATTGGTAAACCCTGATTGACCGTTATAAGTATCATAACCGGTCCTATTGCCGTCCTTTGAAAGCCCCATATAACAGGTAACACCATTCGGTAACGTAAGCGTCCATCCCGTTATCATGCTCCCATTCAGCGTATATTGGATCTTAACAGCCTGATAAGGAGTTTGCACAAATTGATGCAATTGCTGATCATAATAAAACTTTCCTGAATACCCCATTATTGAATAAATGAAAATATCGGGTTCAATATCCAGGGAGTTGGAAGCATATACCCTGCCTGCCATGATTTGTTTATATTCATCACTGGAAGGCGATAATGATAAAATATATTGAACAGTGGTTGCCGTATGCATATACCCCTCGGAGCCAAAATCATCAGGTAATCCACGAACCATCCGGGAAATGGATCCCCCCGTACTTAAATTCCAACCTAATCCAACCCAGGTTGCAGCTTCCTCAACTTTGATACCCGAGGTATTATAACTCAGGTTGATAGGCACCGACAAGCTTCCACTGGTAACTGTATATACCGGAATACTTACCTGAGCTGACCCGGTAGAATAACCTACCGGCATATCTACATACTTTGCGAAAGCAGCCACTTCCGGTGTAGGCGGAATGACATTGGTCAGGTTCTGCGGATTAAGGTTCTGTCCATTTAATAAAACCACAGGATGCAGGAAAAGAAATAAAACAGTTAACCGTCCAATAAGTAGTTTAGACTTTTTACCCATTTTTATTATTGCCATATTGATAAAGTTTCTGCTTTAAAAATTATAACCTACGCGAAATTTCACCGGCTGTGTGCGCGGCACCTGCTGATAGCTCAAAAAATCCCACATCAATTGCAGTTTCGTCTTCTTGAAAAATTTGCTTTTTATAGATACGATCTTACTGACACCTATCAATCCGCTTTGCCGCCAGGAACTAGGTGCTTCCCATCCTCTTGCCGAAGAAGTTGTGAGTAAGCTGTCATTTATCGGCTGGTAATTATATTCAAATCCACCGCTGGCAAAAAAACTGCCTTTAAGTTTGATATCGAGATAAGAACGAAGTCCTATACCCTGATGAGTGATGGCAATATGTTTGATATCTTGTCCCCACCCCATTTTGTAACTGGCGCCTATACCTACAGTACTTTTATCTGTTATTTTATAACCGACGGATAACCCAAAGTCAGTTGTGGTGGGAAAGAAATTGTTTTTAGCTGTCTGAAAGTTAGTACCGTATTCCAGGCGTTGCCAGAAGGTCTTTGTTCGCTGGTTATTGGGTTTGAAATCAGGCATATCCATATCACCGCCACCACTGCCCCCTAGCTTATTTAATTTATCTTTAAGCGTATTCAACTGCGACTGCGCCGCTTGCAGATTTTGTTGCAAATATTGCTGCGCGTTGGGTCCGCCACTGGCCAATTGATTTTGAATTTGCTGCTGTACCTGCGCCCTGGTTTGCAATCCGGCCAGACTTTGTGGGGAACCATAATTATCGGGTAATCTAAATAAGCTGGCCAACTCACTGTGTTGTTTCATGAACTGTGTAAAAGCAGGCAGTTTGTTCAATAATGACAAACCTTTCTGAATCATCCTGTCAGGTTCGTTCAGTATTTCCTTATACTCCTTTAATTGAGCCTGGTAGTAATAGGCTTCCTTTTTATAACCATCAAATTCATTGGTAATACCTTTCGGAAGATTGCTATATTTACTTAACGATTCCTTTATCTGCTGTTTTCGTTGCTGAATAAAGGCTTTCACCTGCTCAGTCTGCTGGAATTTGTCCTGCAGCTGATTGACCTTCGATAGCGATCCTTTCAGCTTTTCCTGAGTTTCTTTAGACTGGGATAAAAATGAACTGTTCTGGTCCAGGAACGCGAGGCTGGTCTTTACCGAATCAAGCATCGGAATATAGGCCCCACTGGTCCCGGATGCTTTATCGCCCGTGGATTTCATTTTATCTATCAGTTGCTTATACTGCTTTTCTGAATTGGCAAACAGCTGTTTTGCCCCTGTTGAATCTATTTTGGCCAGTTTGCGTTGCAGTCTCTTCTCCCGGTTGAATAATCGATGAAGGTATTTTTCAGTTTGTTTCGTTACCCGGTCTTCCAGGCCATCGTATTTGCTTTCAATTTTCGAGAAATAAGAAGAAGGGATGTCTATAATACTATCAACAGAAGGCTTTTTATCCTGTGCACCAGCCATTTGACAGCATAGGATGCACATGCAGGCAATAAGAAAAGCTTGTATTTTCTTTCTCATGGACAGGTCTACGTGTTTTGGTTAGTGTGATATAAAAATAAGATAACTAATGAATATAAAATTCCTTAGTTAGTCACTTTTTGATATGCGTGAAGTTTTGCCAATAGGCGTGTAGATTTTAGCAATAGACGTGTTGTTAGAGGAGTTAACTAAACATAGATCAGGTATGACATAATAAAAAAAGGGGCTGGTTTTTCAACCAACCCCTGCTAACCATACATGAGAAAAAGAGTAATAATTACCGGTTTTTCAACAATATCTTTTTATTATTTATAACCATCATTCTGTTTCAGGTTACCATTTACCAGTATTTCATCGGCTGGTATCGGGAAAACCATATTGGGTGTAGAAGGTGTTACGGTAACACTCTTACTGATCGCATTGCTGCTATTCTGAGCCTGTGGTTTTACAAATGTTCTTTGCAAACGGTACAGGTCCCAGAAACGGTAACCTTCAAATGCCAGCTCTTTCAACCGCTCATTTAAAATGCTTTCCAGCACAAGCGTTCCTGTTGTAGCATAACCGGCATATGCAGGGTCACGCTTTGTAGCAACCATATTTACATACTTCAGGGCATTGGTTTCATCACTTAAATTATAATAAGCCTCAGCAAGTATCAATAAGATCTCAGCATAACGAACAATTTTCACATCGTCATATGACACCGTATTGATAGGATACTTTGTTATATAATATGCCCTGCCTAATTGAGAGCTACGGACAGTATCCATAAACAATCCCTTTCGGGCATCAGTAGATGAATAAGAATCATACAAGGTCTTGGTAGCCAGGATGTCGCCATAGCTACCGCCCATATTTTTGGGCACATAAATATTTGCCAGGGTACCATCCGATACGTTGTTATTGGCATCTGATGTTACTTCAAACATAGTTTCCACTTTATCGGGCCGTGTAACTGTACCAGCCCAATAACCTACCAGGCCGCCGCTTTCAATAAGCGTATTTCCTGCATTATTAACAATATCCAGAGCAGCATCCCGGGCAGCCGTCCAGTTGCCCATGTGCTGATAAACTCTTGCCAGCAAACCCTTGATAGCATACTTGGTAATATAAGAGGCGTTCATTACTCTTGCCACACCGGTTGAAGCGAAGGTCATGGTAGCATTCTGGGTATATTTTGCCAGGGAATATGCCGTATTCAGATCAGACAACACCTGTGCATATACTTTACTAATGGTATCTCTGGCCGGTAATGCCAGGCTATCAAATTTCAGCACAATAGGCACACCCAGCTTTGTAGGATCTGCAGTATAGGGAGGGGCAAAGTTCCTTACAAGATCAAACAACACCATTCCTCTTACAGCATATGCCTCGGCATACATATGACTTATGTTATTAGAGTTGTTCTCAAGGCCACTGTTAATGATAAAATTGGCGTTTTTAATAGCCGTATAAGCAGTCTGCCAAACATCCCTGGGGTATTGGTTGGTTTTATCCATGTCGTAAGTGTTAAAACCGGTATACCTTCCAGAGTTGGACGAAGAAAGGAAACAATCATCAGACATCAGGTCACCCCTGATCGCCAACGTTCTGCCATACAAATCGGTAGCCCGCAATGAAGAATACATACCAATGATCGCTGTATACATGCTGGGCTCATCTTTTATTGCGCCCGCAGTGTTGGTAGCATCAAGGGGTACTTTATCTAAAAATGACTTTGAACAGGAGCCGGCCGTAAGAAGTACAATCCCTGCCAGAATCAATGCTGAAGTATGTTTAAACATATTTAGTTTGTTCATTGTAGTAAATTTTAACTGCTTTTGAAATTAGAATGTAATGTTCAAACCTATAGTAGCCGATTTCGTAGGCAGTACCTGTTGCTGGTTCAACCCAAGAATACCTTGTTCCGGATCGTTCAACAGGTTCTTATCATAGGTTTTCCGCCACAAATTGGTACCGCGCACATATACACTTAAAGCAGTTATATGCATTTTATCGAGCACTGTTTTACTGTTTATCCGATACATCGCCTGAATATTTCTTAAACGAATGTAATCGCCTTTAAAAAGTGTTCTGTCTGATCCCGAGTTGGTATTGGTAAGACCGTATACATATTTGGGTACATCTGTAACATCCCCGGCTTTTTGCCATCTTTTTAAATTAAGGGCATATTTTCCACGGGTCGCCTGCCAACCATCCAGGAAATACTGGGCGTAAGATTCAGAGAAATAATTACCGTAGTTGTAATAGAAATCAAAATTAAGCGAGATGTTCTTATAGGTAAAGGTATTACCCAAACCGCCATAGTACTTGGGATCGGCGCTTTTACCAACAAGGAACTGTGAAGCCTGTGATCTTACTTTTGTAGTTGCAGATCTTGAGCTATCGGTATACCACTGGGCAGCCCCGTCATTTGGATCTACCCCAGCCCAGCCACGGGTATAAAATGAGTAAATAGAATTACCCTCACGCAGGTAAAAGTTTGAGGCCTGCGGATTGAATTGATCGCCGGCAGGCAACTTGGTAACCTTATTGGTATTATGCGTAAAGTTAAAGTTGATGTCCCATTTGAAATCTTTTGTTTGAACCGGCGTAGCATTGATAGTAAGCTCAATCCCTTTGTTTTCAAGATCGCCCACATTTGCGATAAATCCGGTAAACCCTGAAGTACGGGAAATATTAAGATTCAATATCGCGTCTTTAGTTGTACGCTTGTAATAATCGAATGTAACATTCAACCGGTTATTGAAAAAACCGAGATCAAAACCCGCATCAATTTGCTTGTTCTTTTCCCAGGTAAGGTTTCCATTACCAATATTGTTGAATGTTCCACCAGCTACACCATTGTAGTTATAGGTATAGCCGAACTGCTGGCGCCATGTATAGTTCCCGATCTCCGCATTACCGTTATTACCATAGCTGGCACGAAGCTTAAAGTATGAAACATAAGGCTTCACAATTTCGAAAAGGTTTTCATTGGAAACTGTCCAGGCAGCTCCAACTGAAGCAAAATTTCCCCAACGGTTGCTCGTGCTGAAACGGGAAGAGGCATCGCGTCTGAAACTTCCGTATAAAGAATATCTGTCGTTATAGCTAAAAATAGCGTTCGAAAAATATCCCTGGAATGTATAATCAGAACCGGAAACCTTTCCATTTGTAGAAGTGGCCCCGTTAGTAGACAAATAATAGTCATAGTTCGGGAAATTGGTCACATCGCCTTTTTGCTGGAAAAAGCTGTTCTTGATTGACTCATAACCCGCTTTCAGATCTATATAGAATTTTTTGTCGGCTATGATATCATAGTGATAATCGAACTGATTGGTCCAATCCCATAAAAAGTTACGTGTATAATAAGAAATACCTTCGCCTGAAGAACCAGAGGCATCTCCATGATATGGGTTATTGAACTGATATTCTTCATCAGTAGTATACTGCAAACCCATGTTGCTCGTAAACTTCAAACCAGCGAGTATTTTATACTCCAGTGATTGGTTCACCAAACCCTGTACTGCCTTTAACCATCTTTTATCGTGCGCGGCAATATACATGGGATTGTAATGTGAAGGAAAACCAAGATTGTTGCCGGTATTTATGTTTATAGAACCATCGGCATTATAGGCTTGCTGGGTAGGACGAAGGGTTAAAGCCACATAAGTGGGGTTTCCAAAATAACCGCCACCACCGGTTGCCCCGCTCGATGCCAGCGCCGAATTCTGCAATACATTACCAATTGATATTTTGGTAGTAGTAGTAATTTTATCAGTTATGGCATATGAAATTTTCATATTGCCTGTATATCTTTTAAGGTCGGTACCAATAGTGGTTCCTTCCTGTTTAAAATACCCACCCGATAAGAAGTATTTAATTTTACCTTCTCCACCTGTAGCGCTTATATTGTATTGTTGCTGCGTACCGGTTCTGGTTACCAGTCCCAGCCAGTCGGTATCAATACCACTGGTATCACCGAAAGAGTGCATATTTTTATCAATATCAGCTTGCGCCGTACCTGCATTCACATAACTTTCTTTCAGCAGCATAAGCCAGTCGGCAGCCCTTAATGGCCTGCCCGCATCAGGAGGCAGAATGGCCTTGCTGTTACCAGCCTCTACATCGAACCTGACCTGCGCTTTACCCTGTTTTCCACTTTTGGTTGTAATAACGATAACGCCATTGGCGCCACGGGAACCATAGATGGAGGTAGCAGCAGCATCTTTTAATACTGAAATGCTTTCTATATCGTTCGCATTGATTGTTGCGAGAACGTTTGTACTGGGATTGATATTAAACGAACCTGTACCGGAAGTGGCAACACCATTACCATTGGCAAGGTCACCGGAATTTATTTGCACACCATCAACAATATACAGGGGTTGTGCGCCACCATAAGTAAATGAACCAATCCCCCTGATACGGATGGGTTGATTCGCACCCGGCTGTCCGGTAGAAGCCGATGATTGCAAACCTGCCGCAGCACCCTGCAACATCTGGTCTACCGATACCAATGGCTTGTTCTCCAGCTTATCACCACCCACTTTCACAATGGATGAAGTAGCAGTAGATTTCTTCTGCGTACCATAACCTACCACCACTACCTCAGACAGGTTTTTGTCTGAAGCTTCCATGCTTACATTGATGATCCCTTTATTTCCAATGGAAAAGCTGGTTGATGCCATACCAACCGCTGTAAAGACGATCGTTTTTGCATTGGAAGAAATTGTTATGGAATAAGTGCCATCAGCTTGCGTGGAAGTACCGGCGTTGGTTTCTTTGATAATTACTGAGGCATTGGGGATGGGGTTACCATTACCGTCTATAACTTTACCAGTAATGGTTCTTTGCTGAGCCCAAAGTTGCGTATACAGCAACATCATGAACCCCAGCAGTAGCTGAACTTTTCTCATGTTTACGTTAGTTTGGTTTTACAAAAAAACTATCTTATAGCAAGTTGCGATTAGGCTTCATTCATTTGCAAGACAACCAATAAACGAATGGTGACCAGGATAAAGCATAATGGTTGAAGTAATACAATAGCCCGCAGAAATTTACTTTCCGGGGCCTCAAGATACATCGAATTAATGATATTTTAATTTAATTACTTTAAAAAGTCTTCGCAACCGTTTTCTAATAACCTTGAATAATGTTGCATGAATGTTACGGTTAGTAACAAAACAGCCATCTTAAAAAAAGTACTCCCCGCAGATTACTGCAAAAATACTTTAGCAGCATGCTCCCAGCTGTTGATGCGGTCGTAACCGGTTACTCCTATATTATGTGCAGCGGTAAACAGGTACTTCTTCCCATTAAAATGTTGCAGATGGCGTACATGGTCGTCGATCATATGATCGCCAAACACCATACGCTTTTCACCACAAAGCACCAGTTGTTTCCAGGTAAAGAATGGGAAATGCTCCATCAGCCAATCCAGCTTGTCCTTTAATGAATTGGGGAATTCTGTTGCAGCAGATACTATAAAGATCTCGTATCGTTGATTCATTTCCTTTAACACCTCCACGCTGTCTTTCATCACTGGCAGGTCGCGAAAAAAACCCGGCTCATACAAACGCGCCCGTACAAGTTTTTGATGCTGTTCGGGAAAACCCATCAACCACGAGCCATTCATTTTATTCAGATCAACCGGTAGCCCATGCGCTTTCTCATACCATGCGATCATGGCCCCCATAGGATCTGCAATCACCTCGTCCATATCTATAATTACTCGTTCCATCTCCTGTTATTTTAATTCTTCTTTCAAAAATTTTGCAGTGTGGCTGGCTTTTACTTTCAGCAGGTCTTCGGGCGTTCCTTCAAACAGGATCTGCCCGCCCCCATCGCCACCTTCGGGGCCCAGGTCTATAATGTGATCGGCTACTTTTATTACATCCATATTATGCTCTATCACCAGCACGGTATTACCCCGGTCGACCAGTTTGTTCAATACATCAAGTAAATGTTGAATATCTTCAAAATGCAACCCGGTAGTGGGTTCATCGAGAATGTAAAAAGTTTTACCGGTATCTTTTTTCGATAATTCGGTAGCCAGCTTCACGCGTTGGGCCTCGCCTCCGCTTAAGGTAACGGCGCTTTGCCCCAACGTAATGTACCCCAACCCTACTTCCTGCAGCACTTTTATTTTCCGGTATAAATAAGGTACATTCTGAAAGAACTCAACCGCATCATCAACGGTCATATCAAGCACATCGCTGATGCTTTTGCCTTTATACCTGATCTCGAGCGTTTCGCGGTTATACCGTTTGCCCTGGCATTTTTCGCAGTGTACATATACATCGGGCAGAAAATTCATTTCTATCACCCGCATTCCACCGCCTTCACACACATCGCAGCGGCCGCTTTTTACATTAAAGGAGAACCGGCCGGCATTATACCCGCGTATTTTAGCCTCGGGAATCGACGCAAACAAGGTCCTTATATCAGTAAAAAAGCCGCAATAGGTTGCCGGATTACTGCGTGGTGTACGGCCAATGGGCGACTGGTCAATTTCAATCACCTTGTCAATATGCTCAAGCCCCTTGATATTTTTGTATTCAAGCGGCGTCATTCTTGAGTTGAAGGCATGCCGGCTTAATATGGGATACAGCGTTTCGATGATGAGGGTCGATTTACCGCTGCCGCTCACCCCAGTTGCCACAATAAGTTTACCTAACGGAAATTTCGCCGTTACCTTTTGCAGGTTATTGCCATTGGCGCCAATCAATTCCAACACTTTTCCATTGCCCTTTCTTCTTTCTTTCGGCACCGCTATTTCCCTGATCCCATTCAAATAGGCAGATGTCAGCGTATCCAGCTTCAGCAAAGCAGCCGGTTCGCCCTGCGCTACTACCCTGCCGCCATGAAAACCGGCTTTGGGGCCTATATCAACCAGGTGATCGGCCGCCAGCATAATGTCTTTATCATGCTCTACCACCAACACACTGTTACCAATATTGCGCAGGTTCTTCAGCGCTTCAATCAACCGGTGGTTATCGCGTTGATGTAAGCCGATACTCGGTTCATCCAATATATAGGTAATACCCTGCAATTGCGAACCTATCTGGGTGGCCAGCCGTATACGTTGCGATTCGCCACCACTGAGCGTACGGGACGACCGGTTAAGCGTAAGATAAGTTAAACCCACATCGAGCAGGAACTGCAACCGTTCGCGGATCTCCTTCAACACATCTTTTGCAATGGTATTTTGTTTGTTCGACAACCTTTTTTCAATGCCTTTAAACCATTGCATCAGTTTATCGAGGTTAAACTCGCTCAGATCAGCAATATTCTTTTCATCTACTTTAAACCAAAGACTTTCTATTTTGAGCCGGGCGCCGTTACAGGTTGTACAGGTTTTTAATTCCATAAATTGTTCGGTCCACTGACGCACCGAATCGCTGGAACTGGCAGCAAACCACCGCTTCAGCTGCGGTATCAACCCTTCAAATTCTTCGGTGAACATCTTTGCATCGGGGCCAATGGAATCAAAATCGAGGTGTTCTTCTTCCGACCCGGCTTCATTACCATACAGCACCAGGTTCAGCGCTTTCTTAGGCATATCTTTCACTGGCACATCAAGGCTGAACTTGTTTTTCTTTGCCAACCGTTGTACCTGGCTGAAAACATAATTATCCCTTTCTTCGCCCAGCGGCGCAATGCCACCATCATTAATACTTAAGGAATTATCAGGTATAATGGCATCCATACTGATCTGGTATACATTGCCCAGCCCTTTACAGGTGGGGCAGGCGCCATATGGACTATTAAAGGAGAAACTGTTGGGCGAAGGTTCCTCATAACTGATGCCGGTGTCTTCACACATTAACTGACGTGAATACTGCACTACTGTTTCGCCTCCGCCGGTTGCCGCTTTTCCATTTTTTCCGTTAGAAGCAGTTGCCTCATGCACCAGCAAAAACATTAGTTCCTTCCCCATTTGCAGTGTCTTTTGCACACTTTGACTCAACCGCACTTTCATGTCATCTGTAACAGCCATGCGGTCGATCACCACTTCTATATCGTGTATCTTGTAACGGTCAACCTGCATTTTGGGAACAAGGTCTTTCACTTCGCCATCAACACGTACCTTAACATAGCCCTTTTTGCGAATATCTTCGAACAGCTCGCGATAATGTCCTTTACGGCCACGCACCAACGGGGCAAGCAGGGAGATCTTCTTCCCTTTAAATTTTTTATAGATATTATCAACGATCTCTTCTTCACTGAACTTGACCATTTTTTTCCCCGTATTGTAACTGTAAGCCTCCCCAACGCGGGCAAACAATAACCGCAGGAAATCATACACTTCTGTTATAGTACCTACAGTTGAACGCGGGTTTTTGTTAGTGGTCTTTTGCTCAATTGAAATTACCGGCGACAAACCAGTTATCTTATCTACATCGGGCCGCTCCATATCGCCAATGAACTGGCGGGCGTATGCACCAAAACTTTCCATATAACGGCGTTGCCCCTCCGCATAGATGGTATCGAAAGCCAGGGACGATTTGCCACTGCCGCTGATGCCTGTTATTACAACCAGCTTATTTTTTGGAATACTAATATCAATATTCTTGAGATTGTGAACCCTTGCCCCAAATACATGTATCGACTCGTCTGTTTCAACCCCGGCCCTTTGTTCGCTTTTCGCAGGTACCGTTTTTTTTACTTTCACATCTGACATATTTACGTGCGCCTTTTATTGGTGTGGGAAATTACACTAAAAACGTAAACGATTTTACTAAATAATTTGTCAAAGATATGAACAAAATAACTGTAGGAATGTTGAATTTCCTTTAAGATATTTGCGCCTCATTATCAACCGGCTAGCTAAAAATTTGTATTGTGGTATACAATTTGAAAGCTGTGGACTGGCCTAAATGTAGTCTTTACTAAAACAATATAATATGAGATCAATCCAAAAAACCCTTACTAGTATTGCCGCCGTTGCTATCATTCTGGGCGGTTGCAAAAGCATGAACAAAACACAAAAAGGAGCAATCATCGGAACTGCGGGCGGTGGCGCCGTAGGAGCCGTTATTGGAAAAGCAGCTGGTAATACAGCCTTAGGCGCTATCATTGGTGCTACTGTAGGTGGTGTTACCGGTGCCGTTATCGGTCACAAAATGGATAAACAGGCAAAAGAAATTGAAAATAAAGTACCTGGCGCAAAAGTTGAACGCGTAGGAGAAGGTATTAATGTCGAATTCAATGAAAAGATCTTATTCGGTTTCGATCGCTCTGATCTGAATGCAAGCGCGTCAGGCAATCTTGACAAGCTGGCTGCCATTTTGAAGGAGTATCCTGACACAGATATTGAAGTACAGGGACATACTGACAGTAAAGGTACAGATGACTACAACATGAAGCTTTCAGAAAGAAGAGCCTCTTCAGTTGCAAATTATCTGCGTGGAAAAGGTGTTTCCAGCGGTCGTATCAAAACAAAAGGCTATGGAGAATCAGCTCCGGTTGCCAGCAATGAAACAGATGCCGGCCGTGCACAAAACCGCCGGGTGAACTTCCTCATCACTGCCAATGAAAAGATGAAAGAAGACGCCCGCAAAGAAGCGCAAAAAGGGTAGTAACGGCATTGGTCCTCATTCCGCCATCAATCAATTTTGCATAAACCTTCAACACTATTTAGTTATGAAAACAAAAGCCCTGTTGCTCGCGCTGACTTCTTTTGCATTTGCATTGGGCTCCCAGGCACAATCCACTACGTTTGGTGTACGTGCAGGAGTAAATTTTCAGAACATTAATGGAAAGGAAAGCAATGGCGATGACACCAAAAACAAACTCAAAACGGGTTTTAATGTAGGCGTAAATGCTGAAATACCAGTTGCTACCGATTTTTATGTACAGCCAGGCGTGCTTTTTACCACTAAAGGTGCAAAAAGCAAGAAGGATGACGATATAAAATTGAATATCTCCTACATCGAAGTTCCAATCAACTTCCTGTACAAGCCTGGGCTGGGCGATGGCAAACTGATATTGGGCATTGGACCCTATATTGCTTTTGGAATAGGTGGCAAGTATACCGATTCAAATGGTAAGGAATGGGATCTAAAGTTCAAGAATGATATTACCCTCACACAATGGGCCCAGAATTATTATATTAAACGAATGGATTTCGGCGGAAACCTTTTGTTTGGTTATGAATTAAGCAGTAAACTCTCGGCCCAGTTGAATGCACAATTAGGTATGGTAAACATCAATCCCGATATCCAGGATTTTTCATCCGATAAAACCAAGTATAAAAATACCGGCTTTGGTGTTTCAGTAGGTTATCGCTTTTAATTATATGCAGCGATAAATGCTATGTAAATCAAACACGATTAAAGAGTAAGAATATTAAAAAAAGCTGTCTCACCATAAGGCAGCTTTTTTTACACATGCAAGCTTACATATAAACACTTATACAATTTAAATAACACCACTACGTTTATTAGCGAGCATTAAGATAAATGTATTTATTAAAAATCCTTTGTTCTTATTATTACATTTAAAAACCACAAAGTTCACTTATGAAATCAAAAGTTTTGTTGCTTGCACTGGCAACTACTGCATTGTCCTTAACCTCGAAAGCACAGGTATCATTTGGCGTTAGAGCAGGTATTAACTTTACAAACCTCAATGGAGAAGACGCATCTGGTCATAATTATGATTTAAAATTGAAAACAGGTTTTAATCTCGGCGTAAATGCCGAAATACCCGTTGTTCCTGATTTCTATCTTCAACCAGGTTTGTTATTCAGTAAGAAAGGCGCCAGGCAGGAACTTTCAGGCGACGATTTAAAATATAAACTTTCTTATCTTGAAATACCCATCAATCTCTTATATAAACCAGCTTTAGGGCCTGGCAAACTGTTACTTGGTTTTGGGCCATATATAGGCATTGGTGTAGGTGGAAAACTTAAACAGGGAAGCAACAGTGTCGACGTAAAATTTAGTAATGATGTAAACGCATCTGATTACTATAGATCATTTAAACGCATGGACTTTGGCGGAAATTTGCTGGCCGGTTATGAATTAAGCAGCAAAATTTCTGTTCAGTTAAATGCACAATTAGGTATGACCAACCTGGCGCCGAAAGTTAGCGGCAAAAAGACTGATGATAAAATAAAGAACACCGGTTTCGGCGTTTCGGTTGGATACCGCTTCTAATTACACTTACAACATCTTAATAAAAAGTTCTCCGCACCCGGAGAACTTTTTTTATTTCATGTATATGATACAGGCCTTTTAAAAAAGAAATTTGACAATTTAATTCCCGTCATTATCTTTGCACCAGTTCTTTACACATCGCTTATCAAGAAAGGCTGAGGGAAATGGCCCGATGAAGCCTTGACAACCTGCATGTTGGTTTTAAAAAACCGCTGTAAGGTGCCAACTCCATCCCGCGGAAGGCGGGACAGATAAGTCAGATAAAAGCTTCTACAATACTGAATTTCAACATATTGAAAGCTCTTCTGACTTACGGAAGAGCTTTTTTGTTTTCAGGTACTGAGCATAGTCGACGTATCTGATCCTGGATCGAGCGTAGTCGGGATCCAGCTCAACACAAATCATCTCTTCCAGTAAGAACTCCTCTTGATAAGTGCTGCCGCAAACAACTGTCTAAACAAATTAATCAGGTGTTGCAGTCCATGACTTTGAGCCTGGATCAACTGCACGCAAAAAACTGTTTATCATGCAAGCGACAACACAACTCATTCACAGCATTCCTGTTGATCCACTGACCGGCGCCATTTCTGTGCCCATTTATCAAACATCAACCTTTGTACAGGAAGCACCTGGCGTTAACAAAGGATATGATTATGCAAGAACCAACAACCCAACAAGAGCTACGTTGGAAACGCTTATTGCTCAGTTGGAGAACGGACAGGTAGGTATCGCCTTTTCAAGCGGCCTGGCAGCTATTGACGCCATTGCCAAATTATTACGCCCCGGCGATGAAATAGTAGCCGTAGATGATATTTACGGTGGTGCATACCGGTTATTTACACAGGTGTACCAGCAATTCGGTATTACCATAAATTTTGTTGATACCACCGATGCTGAAAAAGTGTTCAATGCCATTACCCCAAAGACAAAGCTCATCTGGCTCGAAACACCCACCAACCCCACACTGAAGATCTCTGATATTGAAGCCATCGCACAGATCGCCAAAGCCAATGGGTGTTTACTTTGCGTGGATAACACTTTTGCTTCACCGGCATTGCAACAACCTCTTTCGCTGGGAGCTGATATTGTAGTGCACTCCGCCACCAAATACCTGGGTGGTCACAGCGACCTTATTGCCGGCCTTGTAGTTACCAAGGAAAAAGAGTTAGGTGACAAAATAAAATTCTATCAGAATGCCTGTGGCGCCATTCTGGCCCCATTCGATAGCTGGCTGGTGATCCGTGGTATTGAAACATTACACCTTCGCATTCAACAACACTGCCGCAGCGCGCAGGAAGTGGCCGAATTCCTGCAACAACATCCGGCCGTTGATAAAGTATATTATCCGGGTTTGAAAGATCATCCCAACCATGCCATTGCCAAAAAACAAAGCAGGGGTTTCGGCGGTATCGTTTCTTTCTCGCTTAAACAGGACAGCGCCGAAGCTGCCAAAGCTTTTGTTACCGGCACCCGCTTATTCAAACTGGCCGAAAGCCTGGGTGGTATCAAAAGCCTGGTCAGCCATCCTGCTACCATGACGCACAAAACCATACCGGCTGAAAAGCGCCGTGCAGCCGGGGTAACCGACAGCCTCATTCGCTTAAGCATTGGACTCGAAGACGCCACCGACCTGTTACAGGACCTGCACCAGGCGCTCGAAAAAGCCAACGCTTTTGTTGAAGTAGATGTTAACAAAGCAGTTACCTGTTAACCAAAGGGAAAGTATAGCCATTTTTAAATTATTTATTAAAGAAAAAAACATGTCTGAACAATTAACCCGGGAACCTGTTAAAACTTATAAGGATATTGACCGTAGTATTTTGAAACCCATTCCCAACCCAACCGATCAGGCCTACGAGATCAAGATCAAAATACCTGAGTTTACGTTCCTGGGTGTTAAAGAACAACCTGATTTTGCAGTTATCTATTGCACATTCTACCCTGGTAAAAAAATAATAGAACTCAAATCACTGAAACACTACGTTTTCCAGTTGCGCAACATCGTAGTATCATACGAAAGACTGATCAATATAATTTATGATGATCTCTGCGCTGTATATGAGCCTGACCGCTTACGATTGGTGATGGTCTGCAACCCACGTGGTGGCATTAGCTCAAAACTGACTATTGATTCTGACTGGAAGATCCGCGGTGGCAAAGAACAGTTCAACGACTGGCAAATTGTAGAAGATGAATGGTCGGTAGAGATGTAAGCATAAAAAACAATAACTACATATTATAAAGAAAAAATTTCAAATTGATCAACATTATGGACGCACACAAGTCATTAACAATCGGTTTATTTGGTTTTGGTGTAGTAGGTGAAGGCCTCTACAAGGTTTTACAACAAACCCCTTCGCTGAAAGCCACTATAAAAAAGGTCTGTATAAAGAACCCTGAAAAAAAACGCAATGCCCCCGATGCATTGTTCACGACCAATAAAGATGAACTGCTCAACGATCCCGAAATCAATGTGATCGTGGAAGTGATCAACGAATCAGAACCCGCTTTTGAAATAGTTTCCACCGCCTTAAAGAATGGAAAAGATGTGGTAAGCGCCAGCAAGAAAATGATCGCTGAGCATTTACCCGAATTACTGGGCCTGCAAAAATTAACCGAGCGCTCCTTCCTGTATGAATCTGCAGCCTGCGCTTCTATTCCGGTTATCCGCAACCTGGAGGAATATTACGACAACGATCTGTTGCACTCCATCAAAGCGATCGTTAACGGGTCAACCAACTTCATTCTTACCAAAATGTTTGAAGACAAGCTCGATTTTCAACAGGCCCTGTTACTGGCGCAACAACTGGGTTTTGCAGAAAGCGATCCTACGCTCGATGTAGAAGGTTTTGATGCAGCCAACAAATGGAACTTCCTGCTCACCCATGCTTATGGCATTGTAGTACCGCCCGATGCCCTGGTATTTAATGGTATTCAGAGCATTCACCAAAGCGATGCATTAGTAGCCACAGAAAAACATTACGATATTAAACTGGTTGCCCAGGCAAAGAAACTTGAGAATGGTAAAGTAGCTGCGTTCGTTTTGCCGCAATTTGTTAAACACGATGATCACCTCGCTTTTGTAAAGAATGAATACAACGGTGTGGTAATTGAAAGCGGCTTTGCCGATAAACAATTCTTTTATGGTAAAGGGGCCGGCAGTTTCCCCACTGCATCCGCAGTATTAAGCGACCTGTCGGCTTTACGCTATCAATATAAATATGAATACAAGAAATTGTATCATCATAAACCCAACGAACTCACCAACGACTTTTATATACGGGTGTATGTAAGCTTTGATGACTGGAAATATATCCCTAAAGAGAAATTTGAATGGATCGAGGAATGGCATGCCGAAACAGACCGCAAATACCTGGTTGGCGTGCTGCACTTTAATGAACTGGCGCAAAACAGCTGGTGGCGCGAGAACAAAACATCGCTCATTCTGTCGCCCGAGGCAGTGATTGAAGATGTGGAAGTTCGTAAATTAAAAAAGAAAAGCCTGGAGCTGGCCGGCATCGTTTAACAGAAGCCACCGGTTCTTTAATATAATCTGGGTGGGTCGGCCTTCAAGGGCGGCTCACCCTCGTTTTTGTTTATTTCTTTGTAAAACTTTTCTCCACCACCGCTAACTGGGCAGCATTCAACGGGGAGGTTTTCTTCAGCACTGTTAAAAAATGAGCCACTTCTTCTTTCGTTGCCGGGCAACCGGTATTCTCTCCCTTTGTTGTAAGAGCCGCTCCTTCGGGCCGTATCAAACAATCACCCAGTAAATTACCTTTGGCATCAAAGACCAGCCAGAAAGGAATTCCCTGCCCTTCCCCATTGTATTTCTTCAATACATCCTGAGCACCCGGGTTCTCCAGGTTCTTTTTATCCTTTGATTCCATTACGGTCAAATGCTCAACAACATAGTTATCACTGAACAACTTTTTGCAGGCAGCATTATTCATGATACTGTCCATGCGGTGACACCAGCCGCACCACGAAGCATGAAAAATAATGAATACGTTCTTATGTTCATGTGCGGCCCTTTGCATGGCCTCCTTTAATACTTTTTCGGCAGAAGCCGGTTGTTGTGCCTGTGCTACAACAGCAACCGGCAATAAAATTATCAGTAAAAAGGAGATGCGTTTGAACATGGGAGGTATTTGTACCGGTAATTTAAGGAAAATACAGGTTGCGCCAGACAGCCGGGATGTTATAAAAAGTAAAAAGTCCGGAAGAAACGGGTTTCTTCCGGACCATTTGATATTCCGTTTCCGGAATCCTGTAGTATTATTTATACATAGCCAGCAGGGTATCTTTCAACGCTGTATAATCAGGCGCTATGAGGCTGCTTTGCTTGGTCAATTTTAATTGTTCTTCGATAGAAGCAGGCACAGGCACCGTTTCACCAATAACCGGCTCTACCACATCATAAAACTTCACCGGATGGGCTGTTTCCAGGAACATCCCTTTTTCGCCGGCATGCTGCTGTAAATAGCGTTGCAAAGCCAGATAGCCAACTGCCCCATGCGGATCGGGCAGGTATTTGTATTGCTGGTACACTTCTTTCATTACGGCCCTTGTTTCATCATCTGAAATGCTGTACCCGGTTAACACATTGCGCAAATCGCCCAGTTTATGATGGAACAGTTCCAGTATGCGTACAAAATTGCTGGGGTTGCCAACATCCATGGCATTAGAAATGGTGGCAATGGCTTTTTTCGGTTGATATTCACCGGTTGTCAAAAAAGAAGGTACTACAGCATTGGCATTGCAGGCGGCAATAAAATGTTTTACCGGTAATCCTGAACAATAAGCCAGCAAACCGGCGCAAATGTTACCAAAGTTGCCACTGGGCACCGAGATCACCGGCGGATGTTGTTTATCGGCCCATTGCTTCCAGGCAAATGCATAATAGAACTGCTGCGGCAGCCAGCGGGCTACGTTAATGGAATTGGCTGAAGTGAGGAAAATCTTTTTCGTCAGTTCCTCATCAACAAAAGCCTGTTTTACCATTTGCTGGCAATCATCAAAAGTACCGGTCACTTCCAGGGCATGAATATTTTTACCCAGGGTGGTCAACTGCTTTTCCTGTACCGAACTTACTTTACCAGAAGGATACAGGATCACTACTTCAACGCCCGGAACATCATAAAAGCCATGGGCAACAGCGCCACCGGTATCACCTGAAGTGGCTACCAGCACTACCACTTTCTCACTACGTTCATGTGCAAAATAGCCCAGGCAGCGGCTCATAAAACGCGCGCCCACATCTTTAAACGCCAGGGTGGGTCCATGAAAAAGCTCCAGGGAGAATATGTCGTCATTTACCGGCACCAGCGGTATGCGAAAATTGATGGTTTCCTTTACAATACCCTCTAATGCATCGTCGGGTATGGTTCCGGCCACATAAGGTTGAATAAGCCGGAAAGCAATTTCTTCATTGCTATACTGCCAGCTATTTTCAAAAAACTCCTTCCCGTGAACAGGAATGGTATGCGGAAAATACAATCCCTTGTCAGGCGCCTGTCCTTTTATGGTGGCTTCCTTGAAATCTACATCTGGAGATTGTTTATTTAAACTGTAGTACTTCATTTGTAATTTATTAAATCAACTTATAACGCCATACACTTGGCGCCACTGTAATTGATCATGGTCACATAGGTTTTGAATTCTATCCCCAGCCTGGTGTATACATCGATCATCACCTCCTCAACGCCTTTGGCAACATATTCTTCCCTGCTCATCATGAAAATAGATGGGCCCGAACCGGAAATACCTCCACCTAATGCACCAGCGTCCTTGCTTTTCTTTTTCACCTCATCAAAACCGGGGATCAGGATGCTGCGTACCGGTTCAATGATCACATCTTCGAGCGATCGGCCAATGAGGTCATAGTCGTTCTTCATAAAACCGGCAACCAGGCCGGCAATATTTCCCCATTGTTTAATGGCTGCTTTCAACTGTACTTCTTTGCGTAGTATTTGCCGTGCATCGGATGTGCGCACTTCAATTTGCGGGTGTACAACCGTTACATACATCGGCGGGGCGGTTAGCTGTACAATATCGAGCGGGAATATAGAACGGATAAGGGTAACGCCGCCATAGATACAGGGGGCAATATTATCCGCATGCTTTACGCCTGAGGCTACTTTTTCCCCGTTCATGGCAAAGCGCACCAGGTCTTCATTTGAGAACGGGTTGCCCAGCAAATGATTGGCGCCTACTACTGCCCCGGCCGAGCTGGCGGCGCTTGATCCCAAACCGCTGCCGGGTTTTATGCGTTTATCAATGATGATCTCAAAGCCAACTTTTTCCTTCCATTCATCCATTAAAGCCAGCAGCGAAGCGCCGGCCACGTTCTTTTCAGGCTCTACCGGTAATTGATACCCGTCGGAGTGCTGTATAACAATACCCGGCTGCTCGCGTAACCGCATGGTCATTATATCCTGAGGTTGTTGCAGCGCCATGCCCAATACATCAAAGCCACAAACCAGGTTAGCCACAGTTGCCGGTGCATATACCTGAACGCCCTTACCCCCGGCCCCTAAAGGGGTGCTTGATTCATTTGCCATTTCAATCGCTTGTGTTTAATTATTAGTTCCAGATAAAGGTTTTTCTTACTTCATACTTCTTACATCCTACTTCAATTAATGAGCAGCACGAATAATATCTGCAAACACACCCGATGCAGTTACTTCGGCGCCTGCCCCAGCTCCTTTTACCACCAGCGGCTGGTCGGGATAACGGTTGGTATAGAACAATACCACATTATCCTTTCCATACAAATGGTAAAAATCACTTTGCGGATCAACATGCTGCAAGCCTACAGAAGCTTTACCGCCTTCATACCTGGCAACAAACTTCAGTTTCTTCCCGGCTTCAGCGGCCTGCTGGTAGATCTCTTTAAAATGCTTTTCCTGCTTTTCCATTTCCTTATAGAAATCATCCACACTGCCTACCATACACGAAGCGGGCATAAAGCTGCTATTGCTGATGTCTTCCATATCAAGGCGTTCACCGGCTTCCCGCGCCAGTATCATGATCTTGCGCATTACATCGGTTCCACCCAGGTCCAGGCGGGGATCGGGTTCGGTATATCCTTCATCCTGCGCCTGTTTTACCACCTGTGCAAAACTGCGGGTGCCATCATAATTATTAAATACAAAGTTCAGGGTGCCACTGAGCACGGCTTCAATACGGGTAACCACATCGCCGCTGCGCATGAGGTCGTTCAGCGTGCCTATCACCGGTAAGCCGGCGCCCACATTTGTTTCGAACAGGAAGAAAGCGTTGTATTCACGGGCCAGGTCTTTCAGCTTTTTGTAATAAGCAAAGGCTGAAGAGCAGGCTACCTTATTACAGGCCACTACCGAAATGCTTTTGGCGAGCAGTTGATCGTACACCTGCGCTACCATTTCATTGGCAGTAACATCTACAAAAACCGAGTTGCGCAGGTTCTTTGAGCGAACAGTTTCCACAAACTTGCCCAGGTCGCTGGTTTCGCCCTGCTGCAGGTGCTCGCGCCAGTTATCCAGCTCAATGCCTTCATCACTGAAAACCATTTTCTTGCTGTTGGCCATACCTACAATGCGTACCTGCAATCGCAGATTCTGCTGCAGGTATTGCTGTTGCTGCTTAAGCTGTGACAACAGTTTGCTGCCCACATTACCGGTTCCGGCAATGAACAGGTTTATTTGTTTATAAGTAGTTTCAAAGAAATCTTCGTGTAATACGTTGATGGCTTTTTTAACATCTGCTGATGCGATCACAGCTGAGATATTTCTTTCTGAAGAACCTTGTGCAATGGCGCGTACGTTCACACCATTGCGGCCAATGGCGCCAAACATTTTACCGCTGATGCCCGGGTGGCTTTTCATATTATCACCAACCAGGGCCACAATGGCCAATCCCTTCTCTACCCGCAATGGTTCTACCCGGCCGGTTTCAATTTCATACGCAAATGTTTTGTCAACGGCCAGCTTGGCTTTATCGGCCAGGGCTTCGTCAATACCAACGCAAATGGAATGTTCTGAAGAACCCTGGGTGATCAGGATCACGTTGATGGTATCATTAGCCAGTGACTCAAATAACCGGCGGCTGAAACCGGGAATGCCCACCATACCGCTTCCTTCGAGGCTGAGCAGGGCAATTTTATTGATGCTGGAAATACCGCGAATGTTATTTCCATTCTTGTGCACATCGTTCTCGATAAGTGTACCATGATCTTCAGGTGCAAATGTATTCTTGATCCATACCGGGATGTTCTTGCTCATCACCGGTTGTATGGTAGGCGGATATATAACTTTGGCGCCAAAGTGCGACAGCTCCATGGCTTCCTGGTAAGAGATGTTGGGAAGAATTCTCGCATTGGGCACCAGGCGCGGATCGGCGGTCATCATACCGCTTACATCGGTCCATATTTCCAGCAGTTGGGCATTCACCGCACCGGCAATGATGGCAGCAGTATAATCGCTACCGCCCCGGCCTAATGTGGTGGTGTTGCCATTGCCATCGGCGGCCACAAAACCCGGCACTATAAATAAACGGGCAGTTGATGTTGAAAAGAAATCGTTGCAGAGGGAATTGGTGATGGTAAAGTCTACCGCAGCACTTCCATAATGCGAATCAGTACGTATCAGTTCGCGTGAGTCGGCCCATACATTTTCAACGCCCTGGGCATTTAAACGGGCGGCAATTATTTTAGAGGAAAGCAATTCGCCAAAACTTACAATGCGGTCTTTGGTACGTGTGCTCAATTCACCTAACAAGAATACGCCGTTACAAATATCTTCAATTTCATTACAGCGTTGTTTTACCCAGCTTAATACACTGCTTTGCTGGGTTACTGGTATCAGCGCTTTTACGGCTTCCAGATGACGCTGTTCTACTTTTTGCAACAGCTCTTTATAACCTTCATCACCGGCAGCGGCCAAACCACCGCTTTGTAATAAAACATCTGTTACGCCACCCAAAGCCGATACAACTACAATAGTTTTACTTTGCGGCACGCGTGCCAGGGCCTGCTGAACAATGCTGCTAACCTTATTCATGTTCT
The DNA here is from genome assembly GCF_002077945.1 of Niastella vici. Lineage (GTDB taxonomy): Bacteria > Bacteroidota > Bacteroidia > Chitinophagales > Chitinophagaceae > Niastella > Niastella vici. The sequence continues at coordinate 126,631 of NZ_LVYD01000045.1, read as the reverse complement.
CGGCATTTGCTACAGAAGTACCGCCGAACTTTAAAACCTGCATAACCTGAAATTAAGTTGATTTGAAATTAGTTGTATAACCCGATATGTTATTTTGATCTTACTTTCCCGTTTCCCGGGAGAACAAGGTAGGCAAAAACCCCAATTGGTAATATGGAAATGTACAACCCTTAACGGGTTGTTGTAATAGTGGTAGTCGTAGCTGTGGAAGCCACTGTGCTGGAGGAAAAAATGATATGTTGAAAGGTTACCACTGTTTAAATTGATATGACCAAAGATAACACGAAAAGTCTATAACATTTGTTAGTTTTTAATTTTTTTTGCCTGGCACCGATTTTACACCTCCCCTGAAAACCAGTGGCAACAAGGGTTTTAGGCCTTAATTCAAAACAATTGGGCCGAACATATTTATATTTAAATATTTCAACGTACTTTCATTGCCCGATTTTCGTTGCTGCTTGCTATATTTTTGCATTAAATGCCATAAACAGAAAAACATGGACCATCAGTCATCAAGAGGACTGCAGCAATTTAAGAATTACGTAGGCATAAAATTTCAGCTCTACAACAGCCTGTTTACCTCGCTCCCTTTTCATCGTATTGAAAAGACCGGTATTCTGCTTTCGCTATTATTAAATAACTGTGAAGAAGGCTATAAAAAGAAGCAGAGCCCCGTGCAGATCATTGAAGAATTCTTTGAGAAGCATACCTCTTACACGAAGGAACAGGATAAGCTAGATCTTTTATTCCGCTTTATTCAATACGTTGAACGGCAGGTAGTTTTGTTCGATGCGCTGGAAGACGCCTCTTTCAGGGAGATCAACGACCTCAATGGCATTGGCACCCTTAAGTACCTGGCTTCAGATGTAATTCAGGAAGGCAAACAGGAAGAGCTGGCTAAAAAGCTGGAAGACTTCTCCATTCGCCTGGTGCTTACAGCCCACCCCACCCAGTTCTATCCCGGACCCGTTTTAGGTATTATTCACGACCTGTCGAAAGCACTGGCCGAAAATAATACCAACCAGATAAACATGTACCTGCAGCAGTTGGGTAAAACGCCTTTCTTCAAAAAAGAAAAACCCACGCCGTACGATGAGGCCATCAGCCTTATCTGGTACCTGGAGAATGTATTCTATAATGCAGCCGGCCGCATTATCACTTTCCTCAACAACCAGTTCCCGCAAATGATTCCCGATACCAATCCGGTTATCACCATGGGCTTCTGGCCTGGTGGCGACCGCGATGGCAACCCATTTGTTACTGTTGACATCACACAGAAAGTAGCCGATGCACTTCGTGGCAGCATTATAAAATGCTACTACCTCGAAGTACGTAAATTAAAAAGAAGGCTTACGTTCAAAGGCGTTGATACCATACTGGCCGATCTGGAAAAACAGTTGTACGAAAACATTTTCATACCCGGCCAACGTACCAACCTAAGCAAAAAGGGCATACTTGATGCACTGCAAAAAATAAGAGAAATACTGATCTACCAGCACAATGGACTGTTCCAGCACCTGGTCGACAGCCTCATTAATAAAGTACATGTATTTGGTTTGCACTTTGCTTCTCTCGATGTTCGGCAGGATAGCAGCATTCACAACAAAGTACTGGAAGCAATAGCCAGCAAATCAGATATACTTCCCCGTAATTATGCAGAATTATCTGCTGAAGAAAAGAAGAAGTTATTATCAAAAGCCAGCGGCGATATTGGCGGACATGTTTTTGAAGATGGCCTTGAAAAAGATACCCTTCTTACCATTAAAGCCATTAAGGAAATTCAACGCTATAACGGGGTTGAAGGTTGCAGCCGTTATATCATCAGCCAGTGCAACAGCGCATTGAACATGCTTGAGGTATATGGCTTGTTCAAACTGAGCGGCTGGAAGAATGAAGATCTTACTATAGATATCGTTCCCCTGTTTGAGACCATCGACGACCTGCAGGAGGCCGCCGATATTATGCAGGAGCTCTACGAAAATGAAGTTTACCGTAAACACCTGCAAAAACGGAGCAATCGCCAAACCATTATGCTTGGCTTCTCAGATGGTACCAAAGACGGTGGTTACCTGATGGCCAACTGGAGCATTTATAAAGCCAAGGAAAAGCTCACCAGCATTTCAGCCAAATATGGCATCGATGTGGTGTTCTTTGATGGCCGTGGTGGCCCACCAGCACGCGGCGGCGGCAAAACCCATAAGTTCTATGCCTCCATGGGCAAGAACATTTCGAACAAGGAAATTCAGTTAACCATACAGGGACAAACCGTAAGCTCCAACTTCGGTACTATTGATTCGGCCCAGTTCAATATTGAACAATTGCTGAATGCCGGTATCTCGAACGATGTGTTTGCCGACAAGGATAAAACATTATCCAGGGAGGAAGAAGAAATTGTAGGCGAACTGGCTGCAGAAGGGTTGAAGGCATACAATGAATTAAAGAACAACCCCGATTTTCTTGAGTACCTCGCGCATATTAGTCCGCTGAAGTTTTACAGCCAAACAAATATCGGCAGCCGGCCGGCCAAACGCGGTTCCTCATCAAAACTGTCGTTGAAAGACCTGCGGGCCATTCCATTCGTAGGCGCCTGGAGCCAGTTAAAACAAAACGTAACGGGTTATTACGGCGTGGGCACCGCACTACAGGCCCTCGATAAAAAAGGCAAGCTAAACGATATAAAGAAGGTTTACCGCCATTCATTGTTCTTCAAAACACTGATCGACAATTGTGAAATGGCCATGAAGAAATGTTTCTTCCCATTAACAGAGCACCTGTCGCAGGATCCCCGTTATGGTGAGATCTGGAATAAGATCTATGAGGAATATGAACTCACACAACGGTATATTCTTTTGCTATCGGGCAAAAGTGAACTGATGGCCGATTACCCGGTTGAGCAGCTTTCAATACAAATGCGCGAGCGTATTGTGCTGCCGCTTACCACCATTCAGCAATTTGCGATGTCGCGTATCAGGCAAATGGAAGAGCAGATGGCGCAACCGCATCATAAAGAGATCTTCGAAAAGCTGATCATTCGCAGTTCGTTCGGGATCATTAATGCAGGACGTAATTCAGCGTAGTGGTCAATAGCCAATGGTCAATGGTGAATAGCTCGCAATAGTGGAGGTTTCGAGTATATCAGGAATCTCAAAATCGGGAGACGCCATTGACCATTGACCTTTCACCATTCACCAAAAAAATAAACGCACCCGGCGAAACGGATGCGTTTTCTGATAACTAAAACAACGGTAATGAAAAAAAGCATTAAATACTATTTCATTATATTACCGCACAGCGTTAGTTAGTTTTGGTCACACTTTTTAATATAAAACATCGGCATATTTTAAGTGAACGCAATCGTTATTTGTTTTCCATCCCTCGCTACTCCCCATCTTCTTCTTTCCTTTTTCAATTACAATCCAGTCTTTTCCTGTTCTGCATGCAGCTAGCAGGATATAATGAATTCAGCTTTCAATAAAAAAGGGTGTTTACAGACTGAAGTATTGACCGGTTGCGAAGCAGATAGAATGGAAAAGGTTAAAGAAAAGATGGTGCAGGCAGTCAGGCTCCCCCCTACTACACAGCTATCAACCAAAAACTCCCTTGCGGGTATAAAGCCCCAAACTATCCCCATAACCACCATTTTAAAACATTAAATAAAATACAATGTATCAGAAATTTTCATTTTAGCGATTATCATTGTATTAATTCAAATTTTCCATCACTTACTATTGCCAAAAATACCATTTTTTAGCGGCAACATCTAAAATAAAGATCATATAAAATTAATTATAATGTAACTATTTTAGACTACTCCACCCGCATTCTGCTTCTTCTCTTCTGACATTTTGTTGTTTATCGCCAGGCATTCTTTCTTTAGTCTGTCTTTCTTCAAACCCAGACGAAATGCATAGCAAACGCAGACCAAACCCAGACCAAACGCAGGCAAATGCTGTGAATTAGCTGCGTTAGGTTTGAATTTAAAATGTATTTAATACGGCTTTTTATAAACCATGTCCGTACCCCATCTGCAATAAAAAAGGACACCTCCTGCCAGGCAGGAAATATCCTTTGGGTATCTTATTGGAGTACAGGCGCATTTTCGGCAGGCATAACTACAGCATGCCACCGGCAGCAATACCCCAATAAGTGCCCTATTATGAAAATACCGGTTGTTCTTTAGGCTGTGGGTGGTATTCGGGCACATTTACAACAGCATGCTGATCTGAATATGCTTCTGTACCATGCTCAAATACATCTATACCACCAGTACCCGTTTCGCCTTTTGCTTCTACCCGTAAATTCCAGGGGGCGGGTAACTGCCTTATAACCCACATTAATATAAATGCAACTGCAAAGGTGCCTATGGTAATTATAGCGCTGCCAATGAACTGGGCTTTCAGCACGCCCATTCCCCCGCCATAAAATAATCCGGTTACCGGGGCACTGTTATCGGCGCCAAAGGGTCCTGTAGCACCGTACTTGCCACAGGCAAAAAATCCCAGCGAAATGGTTCCCCAAATACCACAAAAACCATGTACTGCAACAGCGCCCACCGGATCGTCTATGCGCCACCATTCAATTAACCAGGCGCCGGCATATACTACAAAACCGGCAATGGCGCCCAGCAACATCGCTCCCAGGGGACTTACCCAATAACAGGGGCAGGTGATGGCAACCAAACCGGCCAGAAAACCATTGATAGAAAAAGCCAGATCGAATTTTCCTTTTGTAGCACCCCACCAGTAAGCAGCCATCATAGCAGCCAACCCACCTGTACAGGCAGCCAGTGTTGTGTTGGCAGCTACGCGGCCAATACCTTGTGCATCTAAAGCCGAAAGCGTACTGCCGGGGTTAAAGCCATACCATCCAAACCATAATAAAAAGCCGCCTACAGCCGCAACAGTAAGGTTATGAGGAGCAGGCATACCACCACCATCACGTGCAAATACACGCCCAAGACGGGGCCCAAGCACCATAGCGCCTGCCAATGAAATAACACCTCCAATGGTATGTACTACTGTAGATCCTGCGAAATCACGAAAAGGTTGTCCTACCGAAGGAAGGAAATTACCGGCACTGCCCATGGTAACCAAAAATCCGTCTGGTCCCCATGCCCAGTGACCGATGATAGGATAAATAAAACCGGTTACACCAATGCTGTATAATATGTCGCCACGAAAACTTGTACGACCGATCATGGCGCCTGAAGTAATGGTTGAGCAGGTATCGGCAAATGCAAACTGAAATATCCAGTGCGCCAGTAAGGGAACACCGGTAGCTTCGTATGTATCGGGAGCACCTGATAGAAAGAACCAATGTGTACCTATAAAGCCATTACCATGACTGAACATAAATGCATAGCCAATGGCCCAAAAAAGAATACCGCATAAACAGGTATCCAGTATACACTCCATCAATACATTCACCGTTTCCCTTTTACGGGCAAAACCGGCTTCCAGCATAACAAAACCAGCTTGCATGCCAAACACTAAAAAAGCAGCCACGAGTGTCCACACGGTGTTTATTGAATTCACCATGGCTGTTTCATGTTCTGTATAGCCGGTTTGCGCATGGGCAGGTGTACCCAAAATGCCGGGAAGAAAGATCATTGCCAGAAACACGAGGCCCAAACCAATCATTTTTCCCAGAAAAATGGTAGTACCTAATTTCCATTTTTCAGATCGGGTTAATTGAATGGCGGGTGCCAATACATTTTCCTTGTTTCCCGTTAAACAGGAAAGGACACGAAAAAAGCCTAAATGCCTAGCTCGCATGTTATTAAAGTTTTAGTTGGGGGGTGAACAATAGAAGTTTAACCGGCAATGCCGCCAGTTTTACTTCACATCTGTCTGGTCGTTTCTTTTGGGTTTGTGTTCTTAATCTATATCATATCTGCGCAACAGCTGGTCAAACTGCTGACACCTACGTTATGAACAAAGTATCAATACACTTTAGTAGTCGAAACCAGAGCCCCAATAACCTAAAACTTAAAAACAAACAATAAATAAATGAACTGCTATGCTCCGGTTATTAAACCCATCAAAAGGTTTACGGATGCACAAATAAGCCAGTTAGTTTTGGTTACGTGCCGTAATCGTTAACCGGCCTCAATGACTCTTTATAAATGTTGACGGTTGATACTGCCATTTATCAACCGCCAACCAGTTCTGTACTATCTAAAAAAAACAATTTATACCTCGAAGAGCTGGTTAAAAATGCCAGGTAGCGGCCAACAGGAACGTACCTGTGCTTTTTACTGCTTCGGTCGTATTTTTCAAAAAGATCTTATCCTTCGCATTATCTAACCTGAATTCAGGAATAATGGTCAAATTATCGATGCGGATATTGCCCGATAACGTAGCGGCAAATACGCTGGAACTTATGCCTGCAGTAGAAACTCCTTTCTTATCATCGAAATATTCACCACGCAGGGTAACGCCGAACATTTTAGTGGGGTCAACATTCAGGTAAATGGCAGATCCCCACCAGGAGTCGCCGCTGCTTTTACCATCTGGTTTAACCGCTTGAACGGTACCATTATATCCCACACTGAATTTGTCGCTCAACGTGCCGGTAACTACCAGGTCAACCTGGTTAATGGAGTTGTTACCTGTGTCTTTACCACCCTGGTAATTAAGGTAAGCTTTCACTTTGCCACCGGCGCCGGTAGCGCTTATCTGCCCCAGTATCATTTTATGTGAAAAGCTGGCGCTTACAAAATCTGTGGGGTTTGCCACACCTGCCATGAAACCAAAATTGCCGGCGGTATATTCGGCCTTCAAACCAGTATGAAAGAAAGGCCCGAATGAGAACATGTACGACATACTGTAGTTACGGTTCAAATAGGCATCTACCACCTCGTAACCGATATGTGTACCCCATTTACCCATGGTGAACTTTAACTTGTCAGAAGCTGCCACGGAAATATAGGCTTGCTTAATAGCAGTTCCCAGGCCTGATTTTTTTTCATTGTAAGAAAACTCTTCTGCCCTTCTGCCAAAACCCAGATCAACTACCCCTGTTACTTTACCGGTGGTGTAATCGGCCCTTAAAGAAGCCATCCCCAGTTCAAATGAATTTTGTGAGTTGGTGAAACTGGTGTAATTGTTAGTAAAACCCGAATTATTCGAACTTTTAACATTATGAAAATTATAGCGATAATATGCGTCAACAGAGCCAGAAATGTTCAAAGGGCTTTTTTTCGTAGAGTCTTGAGCGTCAACATAGGAACCGAGGGCCACGGTAAAAATGGCCAATGAAGAAATTTTTCTTAACATTGCAGTTAGATTTTTAAGTGTTAATGAAAAGGGTACGGTGAAAAGATTGAACTTGGATCAGAAGTTCAATTTTTTATATAAGCTGTACCTTTTTCTTTTTAGAATTCTTCAGCTGTCTTTTCAACTAACTTTCCATTGTCACCACTTACCAGCAAAGTACCTTGCATATACTTTTCATTGTGCTGAGATTCATCCAGACCCATTTCTTCTTCAGCAGCAGTTACACGTAAAGGCAGAATGAAATTGATGAACTTGAAGATCAAGTAAGAAACAGTGAAACTGTAAGCTACCACAATGGCCATAGCCTTTAACTGTGTAAAGAAGAAAGACGCATTACCATAGAACCAGCCGTCGTTACCAAGACTGTTTACAGTTTTAGTAGCAAAGAAACCGGTCATCAGCATACCTACCATACCACCTAAACCGTGGCAGGGGAATACATCGAGGGTATCGTCTAAAGTTGATTTTTGTTTATAATAAACTGCGATGTTCGAGATAATAGCTGCAGCCACACCAATGAAGATACTTTGCGGAATGGCTACGAAACCTGCAGCAGGCGTAATGGCAACCAGGCCAACTACAGCACCGATACAAAAACCTAATACAGAAGGCTTTTTACCGCGTAATACATCAAAGAACATCCATGACAAACCAGCGGCAGCAGCTGCAGTATTGGTAGTAGCGAATGCAGAAACTGATAATGCATTGGCGCCAAGGGCCGAACCGGCGTTAAAACCGAACCAACCGAACCACAGTAAACCGGTTCCGATCAATACATATGGAATATTGGCTGGGGGAATTTCTTTATTCAGGATATGCGATTGTCTGCGTTTCAGCACCAGCGCACCAGCCAGGGCAGCACAACCGGCAGAAATATGTACAACAGTACCACCGGCAAAATCCAGTACACCCCATTTAAACAGAAAACCTTGCGGATGCCAGCTCCAGTGTGCCAGGGGCGCATATACCAACAGGCTGAATAAAACGATAAACAGCGTATAAGCAGTAAAACGAATACGTTCTGCTACGGCGCCAACCACCAGACCGGGGGTAATGATCGCAAACATTAACTGGAACAGGGCAAATAATGAAAGAGGAATAGTAGGAGCCAACTCCCAGGGTTTACCATTCGCTACATTTTTGAAGAACAGAAATGTAGAGGGATTACCAATAACACCACCAATATCATCACCAAAACTAAGGCTAAAGCCCACAACTACCCATAATACACTTACAATACCAGCAGCCACCACGCTCTTCATCATGGTACTAAGCACGTTCTTACGGTGCACCATACCACCATAAAAGAAGGCCAAACCGGGGGTCATCAAAAATACAAGCGCTGTTGCCACTATTATCCAGGCAATATCAGCTGCACTGTACTTTCCGCCGTCATTAAACAGAGGAAGTGAAGGAATAAATAGAGAAGCCACGGCAACCACTGCCAGAATTAAAAACGGAGCCACTTGTTTTAGGGATACCTTTTTCATACCGTTGTGTTTTAGTTATAGATACACTTGTGTTTTAGTTATAAATATTATTATTTATTCGCATCTAATAATATTACACCGAAAATATTCATTTTTTAACATAAAACCTGACCGAAATAATAGATTTTATATTTTTTAATATATATCTTATTTATCCTTTATAAATATCATAACTGCTTGTTTGCCCTATCTTTAAACAAACTAAGGTTTTGAAAATGAAAAATGCCATCCTTTTGAATGGCATCAAAAAATAGGGGCTCTTTATGATCAATTTGTTAATTATATCGATAAAACAATCATTTTTTACCTTATAAACTGCAAAAATTACCCATTAAAAGGACTATATACTCAAATTAAATATTTTACATATTTGTTAAATAAAAAAGCCACCCCGCTTTAAACGAGGTGGCTTCAATTAATACCTTTTTAGCTTAGATCGCTAAAACTATGTTTTGATCTTTACTTTCTAAAAATGATACGCCTTCATTCAGGAACTCATCAACCTTGCGGGCGCATTCGCGGCCTTCGCTGATGGCCCATACCACCAGACTTTGCCCCCGCCGCATATCACCGGCTACAAACACTTTATTAATGCTTGTCTTATATTCCTTTTCAGTAGCTCTTACATTACCACGGCTATCCAGGTCAACACCCAGCTCATTTAACAGGCCTTCGTGTTGCGGATGCACAAAACCCATGGCCAGCAATGCCAGCTCGCAGGGAAGCTCACGCTCTGAACCTGGCTTCTCAACAAATTGGGCAGGTTTGCCGTCTTCAGTAACCTTCCACTCCAGGTCAACCACTTTCAGCGCTTTCAGGTTACCCTTTTTGTCGCCGATGAATTCTTTGGTGGCAATGGCCCAATGACGGTTGGCGCCTTCTTCATGCGAAGTAGAGGTCTTCAGGATCATGGGGAAGGTTGGCCAGGGCATAAACTCGGTACGGCCGGCAGGCGGTTTGGGCAACAGCTCAAACTGGGTCACCGATTTTGCTTTATGCCGGTTGCTGGTACCTACGCAGTCGCTGCCGGTATCGCCACCACCAATTACCACTACATTCTTATTAGTAGCTAATAAATTCTCAGAGAAGATATTGCTTTCAATATTTGCATTTGCCAGCGGATCGAGACCGGCATTGCGTTTATTCTGTTGTTTCAGGAACTGCATGGCATAATAAACGCCTTTCAGTTCGCGGCCGGGGATCTTCAGATCGCGGGGAACAGTAGAACCACCTGTCAGTACAATAGCGTGGTATTCGCGCAACAGGTCGTTGATGCGAACATTTTCACCCACATTGGCATGGCAGCGGAAAATAACGCCTTCTTCCTCCATCAACTTGATCCTTCTGTCAATCACCCATTTTTCCAGCTTGAAATCAGGGATGCCATACCGCAATAAACCACCGGGCTTATCGTCGCGCTCGAATACGGTTACTGAGTGACCTGCATAGTTCAACTGCGCTGCGGCAGCCAAACCGGCCGGACCAGAACCTACTACCGCTACTTTTTTACCGGTACGTACGTGTGGTTTGCGTGGTTTTACAAATCCTTTATCGAAAGCTATTTCTATAATATGCTTTTCAATTTCTTCAATTGCTACAGCCGGTTGATTAATGCCCAGCACACAGGCGCTTTCGCACGGCGCCGGACAAATACGGCCGGTAAACTCGGGGAAATTGTTGGTAGAAGCCAGTATCTCATAGGCCTCCTGCCAGCTTTTGCGATAGATCGCATCGTTAAATTCAGGTATTACATTACCCAGCGGGCATCCGCTGTGGCAAAAAGGAATACCACAATTCATACAACGGGCCGATTGCTGGTTCAGCTTTTCATCGCTGTACCGCTCAACAAACTCATTGTAATCTTTTAACCTTTCCTCTACTGGTTTTTTACCCGGCAATTCCCTGGTAAATTCTAAAAAACCCGTTGGTTTACCCATTTTCTATTAACAGTTTATCGTTTTGTGTTTGTTGTTTTTGTTATCAGCTTTTGCACTACCATCGGCACCGGTTGCGTCGCACACTTCAGGGCCTTGTTCGCTGCTCAGCTGTAACATTTCCTAATGTTGCCCCACTGAGCCAACTACTTCTTCTTGGCGCCCTGTTTAACCTTGCTCTTTTCCTGCAAAGCTTTCTTATAATCTTTCGGGAACACTTTGATGAAGTTCTTCAACTGGTTCTCGAAATCATCCAGCACAAAACGGGCTACGGTACTACCAGTATAGGCGTAGTGGCGGGTGATCATATCATTCAGCGCCTGTGCATCTTCTGCATCCAGCGGATCGAGGTCAACCATTTCCTTGTTACACTGGGTGGCAAATTGTCCTTTTACATCATATATGTAAGCAATACCACCACTCATACCGGCTGCAAAGTTGCGGCCTGTAGCACCCAGTATCACCACGCGGCCGCCGGTCATGTATTCACAACCGTGATCGCCCACGCCCTCTACTACAACCTGGGCGCCTGAGTTACGTACGCCAAAGCGCTCGCCGGCCTTACCTCTTATATATGCTTCACCCGATGTGGCGCCATAGAAGGCCACGTTACCGATGATGATATTTTCTTCAGGCACATAGCTCGACTGTTTCGAAGGATATACGATCAGCTTGGCGCCGCTCAATCCTTTACCGAAGTAGTCATTGGCATCACCTTCCAGCTCAAGGGTTACACCCTTTGTATTGAAGGCGCCAAAGCTTTGTCCGGCCGTACCCGTGAAGTTGAAGTGTATGGTATCATCAGGTAATCCTTCGGCTTTATATTTCTTCGAGATCTCGTTCGATAAAATAGTACCAATGGTTCTGTCGGTATTCTTAACCGGGAACGAAGCGGAAATGCGCTCCTGTTTTTCCAGCGCCGGTTTAGCTGCAGACAGCAGTTTCCAGTCGAGCACTTCTGCAATACCATGGTCCTGCTCTTCCATTTTATACAAACCGGTATAAGAGCCGGTTGGTTCTTTATATAATACAGGCGACAGATCGAGCTTGCTGGTTTTCCAGTGATTAATGCCTTCGCGCATTTGCAGGCAATCAACCTGGCCAACCATTTCAGTAATGGTGCGGAAGCCCAGTTCAGCCATGATCTCACGTAACTCCTGTACAATAAATTTGAAGAAGTTCACTACGTGATCGGCATTACCTGTAAAGCGTTTGCGCAGTTCAGGATCCTGTGTAGCTACCCCAACAGGGCAGGTATTCAGGTGACATTTACGCATCATGATACAACCTTCAACAACCAATGCGGTGGTAGCAAGGCCCCACTCTTCAGCACCCAGCAGGGTGGCGATGGCAATGTCGCGGCCGGTTTTCATTTGACCGTCGGCCTGAACAGTTACGCGGCTGCGCAATTTATTTTTCACCAGTGTTTGATGGGTTTCGGCAAGGCCTAACTCCCATGGTAAACCGGCATGTCTGATAGAACTGATGGGTGAAGCACCGGTACCGCCATCATGACCTGAGATCAGGATCACATCGGCTTTGGCTTTGGCCACACCGGCCGCAATAGTACCTACACCTGCTTTTGATACCAGCTTCACGTTAATGCGGGCTGCACGGTTCGAATTCTTCAGGTCGAAGATCAGCTGTGCCAGATCTTCAATTGAATAAATATCGTGGTGCGGCGGCGGAGAGATCAAACCTACACCTGGTGTAGAGTGACGCGTTTTACCGATCCACTCATCTACTTTATGACCAGGCAGCTGACCACCTTCACCGGGTTTTGCACCCTGTGCCATTTTGATCTGCAGCTCATCGGCTTCAGTAAGATAATAACTGGTTACACCGAAGCGGGCGCTGGCCACCTGTTTAATGGCGCTGCGCATGGAGTCGCCGTTTGGCAATGGCGTATATCTTACTTCATCTTCACCCCCTTCACCGGTATTGCTCTTGGCGCCAATGCGGTTCATGGCAATGGCCAGTGTAGTGTGTGCCTCCCATGAAATAGAACCAAAGCTCATAGCGCCGGTAGCAAAGCGTTTCAAAATGCTTTCAGCCGGTTCCACCTCGTCAATGGAGATCGCTGGTCTGTTAACTTTAAACTGGAACATGCCACGCAGTGTAGCAGCTTTCTCAGTTTGCTCATTAACCAGCTTTGAATATTTTTTGAATGTATTGTAATCGTTCATCCGGGTTGCATACTGCAACAGGTGAATGGTATTCGGGTTGAACAGGTGGTACTCCCCTTTCCGTTTCCATTGGTAAAAACCGCCAACGGGTAAACGATCAACAGGAATATCCTTGCGGCTGAACGCAAACAAATGCTTGGCCAGCGCTTCTTTTGCCAGCTCATCTAAACCAATACCTTCTATGCGACTAACGGCACCGGTGAAGTACTTGTCGACCAGGTTTTTATTTAAACCAAGTATTTCAAAGATCTGGGCGCCCTGATACGATTGCAGGGTTGAGATACCCATCTTTGAGAACACTTTCAGCAAGCCATCGCATACGGCTTTGATATAGTTCTTACGGAGTTGGTCCCACGTAAGTTCAGTTTGCAATGTGTTATTCACTTTCATGTTGCGGATGGTAGCCAGCGCCAGGTAAGGATTGATGGCGGTAGCTCCAAAGCCTAACAAACATGCGAAGTGATGCACTTCCCAAACATCACCGGCTTCTACAACGATACCAACTTTACCGCGCAAACCTTTGCGAATAAGGTAGTGATGCACAGCCGCAGTTGCCAGTAAGGAAGGAATGGCAGCGTGATCAGAATCAACTGCGCGGTCGCAGAGGATCAACACTTCAAAACCATCATGTACGGCATCTTCTGCATAGCGGCAAAGCCTGTCGAGACCAGCTTTCAGCGAACCGGGTTTGCCATCGGCCCTGAAATAGGTTTGCAGGGTTTTGGCCTGGAAGATACCAGTATCAATACTACGCAGTTTCTCGAGCTCGGTGCTTGTTAATATCGGATGCTTTAACGCAACGGTATGACAATGTTTGGGATCTTCGAGTAACAGGTTATCGTTATTACCCACAAAGGTTGCCAAACTCATTACCATGCGCTCACGAATAGGATCGATGGGTGGGTTGGTTACCTGTGCAAATAATTGTTTGAAATAAGAAGTGATGTGCTGCGGCTGATCGCTCAATACAGCCAGCGGCGTATCGGTACCCATGGAGCCAATCGGCTCTTTGCCATCAACGGCCATGGGGGTAATAATATCCTCAATATCTTCAGTGGAATAACCGAGTGCTTTCTGGTATTTCAGAATAGATGCGTCTGACAGGTGGGTGAACGCAACACGGGGTTCATCCAGTTCTTCCAAACGGATCTTGTATTGATTTAACCAGTCGCCATAAGGCTTGCGGCTGCAGATATCATTTTTCAGCTCTTCATCACTGATGATGCGGCCCTGCTCCATATCAACCACAAACATTTTACCAGGTTGCAGGCGGCCTTTTTCAACGATGATGGTGGGGTCAACCGGCAGCGCGCCAGTTTCAGAAGCCATGATCACGCGATCATCGTTGGTAACACAATATCTTGACGGGCGCAGACCGTTTCTGTCGAGGGTAGCGCCGATAATTTTTCCATCGGTGAATGAAATAGAAGCGGGACCATCCCATGGCTCCATGATAGAAGCGTGAAATTCATAGAAGGCTTTCTTCACGGGATCCATTTGGTCGTTGCCATCCCATGCTTCAGGGATCAACATCATCATCACATGCGGCAGTGAACGGCCGGTCAATGCCAGCAGCTCGATCATGTTATCGAGGCAGGCAGAGTCACTTTGACCCTCTGTAACGATCGGCAGCAGCATTTCCATTTCTTCATTGGTGAAGAATGGTGAGGTAAAACCATGTTCGCTGGTCTTTAACCAGTTGAGGTTACCCTGCAGCGTATTGATCTCGCCGTTATGAGCGATGAAGCGAAAAGGCTGAGCCAGTTTCCAGCTGGGGAAGGTGTTGGTGGCAAAGCGGGAGTGAACCAGGCCGAATGCAGATACCATTCGCTTATGGCTCAGGTCGTTAAAATAATGACGAACCTGACCGCTGGTCAATTGTCCTTTATAAACAACCGTTTTGTAAGAAAGCGACGCGATGTAAAAACCGATCGCATCTTTCTTTACGGTATTATTGATGGTGTGGCTGGCGTAGTTGCGCAGTACAAATAATCTGCGTTCGAAGTCATCGGGGTTATTGATGTGATCGGGGCAGGCAATGAACACCTGTTCCATTTCGGGTTCAACACTCAGTGCTGAAGGGCCAATGCCATCCGGATTCACAGGCACCTTGCGGTAAACAAGAATTTCCAGTCCTAATTTCTCGGCGGCGCGATTGAAGATATCGCGGCACTCTTCACGCAAACGGATCTCGCGGGGGAAGAAGATCACCCCTACACCGTAGCGGCCGAAGGCTGGCAAATGAACGCCCAGCTTAATGCATTCGTCAAAGAAAAATTCATGGGGAGTTTGGATCATAATACCGGCACCGTCGCCTGTATTATTTTCACAACCGCAGGCACCGCGATGTTCCATATTTTCCAATATAGTCAAAGCATCGCTGATGTTTTGGTGACTCTTATGCCCCTTAATGTTGGCTACGAATCCAATGCCACAGGCATCACGCTCAAAGGAAGGATGGTATAAACCCTGGTTACTTGCCATGGAAATGCATAGTTTTTTGAAAAATATTCAATAAATAGTCAAATTCTCAATAAATCGTTTAATTCATAGCAAGCAAGCGATTGAAATTACGAAAAAAACCGCTTATTGTCCGCGTTTCGTGCAATTTTTTTCGCAAAATAGCTACTTGTATTTACGCGGATTTTATGATCCAAATAATGTTTTCTGCCCCGCTTTTCGCATAAAAAGGCTGATTAATATGACAAATAATTATCCGCATTGTTTACCAAGGGAGCCAGACGTAAAATTACGTGGACCCGCTGCTTAATTTTCAGGCAAAAATAACCATCGCCCGCTGATTTGGGGCGTGTGCACCGGACAAAAACGTCAATTCTACAACTTCTCCCAGCCTCCCTGTCACAAAATGCACTTCAACGCTGATTTTAACATTTCCTAAATGATTGTTGAATTAGTCTTAAAAACAAACGCCTGTTCTGCGCTATTAAACATACCGGCTTGTTTTAATACCCTTCAATATGAGTTGCGCAATACTACAATACACTTGGCAATTGGTTGTTATGAATGAAACTAACGACCATCAGTGTTCTAAGAAATGAATGTTATTCGTGTGTTATGAAGGGTTACATGTTAATAAGTTTTTACCAAACACATTTGCATGCTGCGCTGTAACGGCTTAACTTTGCAGCGCAAATACGATATTTCTGTTAGCATGCACAACCAAAATACTCTGCACCTATTCTAACCATTGTTGTATTACGCCATAGTTTATCTTTTTCTATCAGTTCTCTAGAGGCCTTTTCAATAACTGTTTGCCCTGACAATGCTTTGCCGTAATAGGTTTTTCAAAATAATTTGATTTCTTAGAATATCCTGTCCCGCGCGGGGCGCGGGACGAGCATTTCATCCCGACTTTAGTCGGGACCGGTTCATGTACATATCCAATATCAGTTTTCGCACAGTTGTTTAGGTTTTCAATATCCGGAAAAACCAGGTTATGAATTAAATCCAATATCGGCCCCTTGTATCTATTTAACCGTTCGTTTTCAATATCCAGGAAAAGCCGTTTGTATTAAGATCCAGTATCACTGTTAGTTCCAATATCCGGATAAAGCCAGTTACATGCAAAATCCAATAGCAACGTCCCGTGTAAGTTATTTTACACGTTTATATCCAATATCATGATAAAGCCAGTTGCATGTAAGAATCCAATGTCGCAATGCCCTGTGCACTTTTTTTAACCCTGTTAGATCCAGGTAGAATCATATATGTTTTGATCCGCCCCTTAGAGAACATTGACGATTCTGGTATCTGTGAAAAAACCATTCCGTTAGCTACCGATAGCAGCTCTTCATGGTAATCGCAGTATCCTTAAAAAGATCGTCCGTCAGACGACATAGCCCCGCTTCGGCGGGGCTTTTTTATGAATGGCAGTTACCGGTTACCAGGTCCCGGTTTACCGGGCAAAAAATTTCGAGACTCCGACCAATTGCAACGTGTTCGAAATTGAAGTCCCGGCAACTGGTAACTGGCAACCGGTAACAAACAAAAAAGCCATCCCGTTTTATCAGGATGGCCACCACTTAAAAAAACAGATAACATATGTTTTATACCAAATACCCAAACAGCGTATCGTTCTTATTCAACGCTGTATAGTTTATGTTATAACGTTGCATATTCTGCAACAGTATATCGTAATCTTCTTTTTTCTTTAATTCAATTCCTACCAATGCAGGACCGCTTTCCTTGTTGGTCTTTTGCATATACTCAAACCGTGTGATATCATCATTGGGTCCCAGCACATGGTTCACAAACTCTTTCAACGCGCCCGGTCTTTGTGCAAACCGTATCAGGAAATAATGTTTAAGCCCTTCAAACTGCAGGCTTCTTTCCTTGATCTCCTGCATGCGGTCAATGTCGTTATTACTGCCACTCACAATGCACACTACTGTCTTGCCTTTAATAACATCAGCATAATCATCCAACGCAGCAATTGATAAAGCACCAGCCGGCTCCACCACTATCGCATCTTCGTTATACAACTTCAAAATGGTAGAACAAACTTTTCCTTCAGGCACCAGGTGCATATCATCCAACACTCCTTTACAAATAGAGAAAGTGATCTCCCCTACTCTTTTTACCGCAGCGCCATCAACAAACCGGTCAATGTCGCTTAGCGTTACCGGCGCACCGGCTTTTAACGCTTCAAACATCGAAGGAGCACCTTCGGGCTCCAGTCCAACGATCTTTGTTTTGGGTGAATACGTTTTCATATACGACCCTACACCGGCGCTGAGGCCGCCGCCACCCACCGGTACAAACAGGTAATCGATCTCTGTTTGTTCTTCCAGTATTTCAACTGCTACGGTTCCCTGCCCCTCAATAATACGGTGATCATCAAACGGCGGAATAAAGGTCATGCCGTTCTCTTCAGTGAATTTCTTGGCTGCTATGGCGCAATCATCAAAGGTATCGCCGATCAGCCGGATCTCTATATTCTCTTCCCCAAACATCTTGGTTTGGTTCACCTTCTGGTTGGGGGTAATGATAGGCATGAAAACCACGCCTTTTACATTCAGTTTTTTACATGAATAGGCAAATCCCTGGGCATGGTTACCGGCACTGGCGCATACCAACCCCCGTTGTAGCTGCTCAACCGGCAAACTGCTCATCATGTTATACGCACCCCGCAGTTTGTACGACCGTACCACCTGCAGATCTTCCCGCTTCAGATACACGCTGCACTGGTATTTCTTCGACAGATTGTGATTGTACATCAGCGGTGTTTTGTTCACCACTTTTTTCAACCGCAACGCTGCTTTGTGAAACTCCAGTTCAGGCGTGGTATGTGTGAATGTGCCCATCTTTGATTTGAGCCCTTCGGCTTTGCTCAGGATTAGTTAAAAAAAATAGCCACCGCCCTTCAACTTCGCTCAGGATCTCCTTCGACGAATCTCAGGAATACCACTGTTTTAGTTATCAGAAAATATCGGAACGGTGGCTAATTAATTGGCAATAGGCAATAAACAACCAGCCTGGCCAATTGCTTATTGCCTATTGTATATTGTCTTAAGCTGTTACTTCGGCTGGCTTCTGATTTTCAGGGCGAAGGCTGCGCACTGTTTTACCGGCTTGCCACATTTCGCTATCACGCAATTCTTTCAGTTCAGCTTCCAGTTTCTCACGATAGTCGGGCTGGCTGTTGCTGTCGATAGAACGTTGAGATTCTTTACCGGTTGCAACGCTTTCATATAATTCAGTGAATACAGGCAATGTTGCATCGCGGAACTTCTTCCACCAATCCAATGCACCGCGTTGTGCAGTGGTGCTACAGTTGGCATACATCCAGTCCATACCATTTTCCGCTACCAGCGGCATCAGTGATTGGGTGAGCTCTTCAACAGTTTCGTTGAATGCTTCTGAAGGCGTGTGACCTTTACTGCGTAATACCTGGTATTGGGCAGCAAAGATACCCTGAATACAACCCATCAATGTACCTCTTTCGCCGGTAAGATCGCTGTATACTTCTTTCTTGAAATCTGTTTCGAACAGGTAACCGCTACCAACAGCAATACCTAAAGCCACTACTCTTTCTTTGGCTTTACCGGTAGCATCCTGGAAAATAGCATAGCTACTGTTCAAACCACGGCCCTGCAGGAACATGCGGCGCAAAGAAGTGCCTGAACCTTTAGGGGCAACCAGGAATACGTCTACATCCTTGGGAGGAACGATACCTGTTTGCTCGTTGAAGGTAATACCGAAGCCGTGTGAAAAATATAATGCTTTACCTGCAGTCAGGTGTTTTTTTACAGTAGGCCACAATTGAATTTGTGCAGCATCGCTCAACAGGTAGCAAATGATGGTACCGCGTTGTAATGCTTCTTCAATTTCAAACAATGTTTCGCCGGGTACAAAACCATCTTTCACCGCTTTATCCCAGGTTTTTGAATTTTTGCGTTGACCAACTATTACATTGATACCATTGTCTTTCTGGTTCAGCGCCTGACCCGGTCCCTGTACACCGTAGCCGATCACTGCTACCGTTTCATTTTTCAATACCTGTTGCGCTTTGGCAAGTGGGAACTCTTCACGAGTTACTACATTTTCTTCCACCCCGCCGAAATTTAATTTTGCCATTGTTGAGAATGTTTATTGTTATTGGTTTTTTGTATTGGAAAGCGAGTTATCACTCACTGCCTTTTCTGTATTTTTTGCGTTCGGTGTTTACATGGTAAACACTTCGCCGCCTTTGCCTAAATATTCATTTTCGATCACGTCTTCACCGGGTTCTTTCTTTTCAAACTCTTTCAGTTTGTCGTGGAAGCCTTTGCTGGCTTTAATGATGGCCACCCGGGCGCTGCGTACGAATTCGATCAAACCGTAGGGTTCCAGTACAGAGATCAGTTTGTTGATCTCATCGCGCTGGCCGGTTGTTTCAAATACTACGTAATCAGTCCTGATCACTACAGCACGTGCACCGTACTCCCGTAATAACCTTTCTACTTTTACTTTTTCGGCGATCACACTGGTAGGTACTTTATACAATGCCAGCTCCTGCCAAACAATTTCGTCGTTGGTATTGTAATAAGCTTTCAATACTTCTACCTGTTTCTCGATCTGGCGCACCAGTTTTTTCACCACGTCTTCCAGTTCATTGATAACAATGGTAAAGCGGTGAATGCCTTCGATCTCGGAAGGTGAAGTATTCAAACTTTCAATATTGATCTTACGGCGTGAAAACATAATGGCGATCCGGTTCAGCAACCCGATCTGATTTTCAGTATATACCGTAACGGTGAATTCCTGTTTCATGATGTAACCCAATGGGTTTTTAATGAATAACGATTTACTTTAGTTTTCTTTAATGGCCACTACGCGCAACCTTTTATAATCAGCATACCATTTCTGGTTCCTGAACTGGGTTTGTCGCAATGTTTCCTGTGCATTTTCCAGAATTTTCTCTTTTGTTTCCTCAGCTACCCCTTCCAGTAAAGCACCGCAAAACATATGCACCCAATCCTTGATACCATCCTGCACATCTTTCAACTCGGTTTCGCGATTATAATGCGCCGCGTAGGTAACCCTGAATCCCTGTTTTTCAAGCAGACTGGTGTATTCACTTAATGAAGGATAGTACCATATTTCGCGTTCTGCGTTCTGTGGGTATCCGTATTGAATAAGGGCATTGTTCAATGCACGCATAATCAGTTGCACGTTCCCTTTTCCACCCATCTCCAGCACCAGCCGGCCGCCGGGTCTCAGGTTCTTATACATGCATTTAATGGCCTGTTCTTTTTCGGTTACCCAGTGCAGTACCGCATTGGAAAACAAGGCATCAAATGGTTCATTGAAGTCGAAATCGGTTACTGAGGCCAGCCTGAAGGGCAGGTGCGGATATTCATTTCTCGCTTTAGCGATCATGTCTATTGAACTATCCATACCTGTAACCATTGCGCCTGAAGCGGCAATCAAACTGGTTAAATAACCCGTACCACACCCTATATCCAGAATATGTTCGCCTTCCTGTGGGGTTAGCAGCTGTTGTACCAGGTACTCACCATACTTAAAAACAAAATCATGTTTGTTGTCGTACAGCGAGGTATTCCAGGTATTTTTTTCTGTTATAGCCATTGGTTACCTTTTTAATTATTTTAAACGGATCTCTGCTACACTGCATCCCTGCGGTACCATGGGGAATACGTTGTTTTCCTTTCCTACCATTACTTCCAGCAGGTACGCGCCTTTTGAATTCAACATGTCGGTCACTGCTTTCTTCAGGTCTTCTCTTTTCGAAATGCTGTTCCCGTCAATGTTATATGCTTTGGCCAATTGTACAAAATTGGGGCTTTCAATATCAACGAACGAGTAACGCTTGTCGTGGAAAAGCTGTTGCCACTGACGCACCATGCCGAGGAACTGGTTATTCAATATCAGGATCTTTACATCGATCTGTGATTGCATAATAGTTCCCAGCTCCTGCAGGGTCATTTGAAAACCACCATCGCCAATGATGGCAACAGTCGTTCTTTTGGGAGCGCCTACTTTTGCACCTATAGCTGCGGGCAAGCCAAAACCCATAGTGCCCAAACCACCTGAAGTGATATTGCTTTTTGATTGCGTGAATTTCGCATAACGGCAGGCCACCATCTGGTGCTGGCCAACGTCGGTTACAATGATCGCATCGCCACCGGTGAGTTCATTCAGGGTCTTTATTACTTCACCCATGGTCAGCTGGTCGGTGGTGGGGTTCAGTTCAGGTGTAATGCAGGTATCTTCTTCTTCCTTCATCATGTCCTTGAACTTTTGCAACCATTGCGGGTATACTTTCTGCTCAATCTGTGCGGTCAATAAAGGCAGGGTTTCTTTACAGTCGCCCCAAACCGGTACAGTTGCTTTTACGTTCTTGTCTACTTCAGCCGGATCAATATCCAGGTGGATCACTTTTGCCTGTTTGGCATATTTATCGAGGCGGCCGGTAACGCGGTCATCGAAACGCATCCCGATCGCGATCAATACATCGCATTCATTGGTGAGCACGTTAGGTCCATAATTGCCGTGCATGCCCAGCATCCCTACATTCAGCGGATGGTCTGAAGGAATAGCGCTCAATCCCATGATGGTCCATGCAGTGGGAATACCCGCTTTTTCAATGAACTTTATAAATTCCTGTTCTGCTTTACCCAGAATTACACCCTGACCAAAGATCACGAATGGTTTTTTCGCTTCATTGATCAGTTTAGCTGCTTCTGCGATGTACTCTTTACGTACAATGGGAGCAGGCCGGTAGCTGCGTACATGATCACATTTTGTATAGCCTTCGTAATCGAATTTCTGCAGCTGGGCATTTTTGGTAATATCGATCAACACGGGACCGGGTCTTCCGCTGCGGGCAATATAAAATGCTTTTGCCAGCACTGAAGGTATTTCGGTTGCATCAGTTACCTGGTAATTCCATTTGGTAACCGGTGTGGTTATATTGATAACATCTGTTTCCTGAAAGGCATCTGTTCCCAGCAAATGGGCAAATACCTGACCGGTGATGCATACTAATGGTGTACTATCGATCATGGCATCTGCCAAACCTGTTACCAGGTTGGTTGCACCGGGACCGCTGGTTGCAAAAACGACCCCTACGTCGCCTGATGAACGTGCATAACCCTGAGCGGCATGTATACCACCCTGTTCATGACGCACCAGTATATGATGGAGTTTCTCCTGGTAATCATACAGCGCATCATAGATAGGCATGATTGCGCCACCCGGATACCCAAAGATGGTATCGACCCCTTCTGCCAGAAATGCTTCCAACACCGCGACCGAACCGCTGATGTTTGTTACTGCTGGCTTCTTGTCCGTCTTTCCTTTGGCAGGTGCTTTTTCGATTGTACTCATAAACTTTTTTTTGTGATTCAATTGTCGGTTTAGTTCCTGTTCTAAATGTTATCCGATCTAACGGCATCGTTTATTCCGCTTCATCGGTTACACATCCTTCCGAAGCATCTTTTACCTGCTTCGCATATTTATAGAGAATTCCTTTTTTTACTTTTAATGCAGGCTGCTTCCAGGCTGCTTTACGTTTTGCCAGCTCATCGGGACTGATCTTGAGGTTGATGGTATTCTTCACTGCATCCAGTTCAATGATATCGCCATCTTTTACCAGTGCAATGCCACCACCGTCATACGCTTCGGGTGTAATGTGCCCTACCACAAAGCCATGCGTACCACCGCTGAAACGGCCATCGGTAATGAGGGCCACGCTTTTACCTAAACCCGCACCAATAAGCGCAGCCGTTGGTTTCAGCATTTCAGGCATACCGGGTGCGCCTTTGGGGCCTACGTAACGGATCACCACTACATCGCCGGGTTGTACTTTTTTACTTTGAATACCGGCAATCAGCTCAAACTCGCCGTCGAATACGCGGGCGGGTCCTTCAAAACGTTCGCCTTCTTTACCGGTGATCTTGGCCACACTGCCTTTTTCGGCCAGGTTACCATACAATATCTGTAAGTGTCCGGTAGCTTTTATCGGCGTCTCGAGGGGGAGAATGATCTTTTGTTTGTTGAAATCGAGATCGGGAACGCCGGCCAGGTTTTCGGCCAGGGTTTTACCGGTTACAGTGAGGCAATCGCCATGCAGCAGTCCTTTTTGTAACAGGTATTTCATTACTGAAGGCAGGCCACCATGTTCGTGCAGGTCCTGCATCAGGTATTTTCCGCTGGGTTTAAAGTCGGCCAGCATAGGTATCTTGTTGCTGATAGCCTGAAAATCGTCTTGCGTCAATGGCACATCCACGCTTTTTGCAATGGCGATCATATGTAATACCGCATTGGTGCTTCCGCCCAGGATCATAATGGTGGTGATGGCATTTTCGAAAGCTTTGCGGGTCATGATATCACGGGGCTTGATATCTTTTTCCATCAGGTTACGGATAGCCTTACCCGCTTCCAGACATTCTTTCTTTTTCTCATCGCTTAGGGCCGGGTTCGAAGAGGAATAAGGCAGGCTCATTCCCAACGCTTCAATGGCCGAGGCCATGGTATTGGCCGTGTACATTCCACCGCAGGCGCCGGCGCCGGGGCAGCTGTTCATTACAATGCCTTTGAAGTCGGCATCGCTTAACTGACCTGCGATCTTTTGTCCCAATGCTTCAAAGGAAGAAACAATGTTCAGGTCCTGGCCTTTATAATGACCGGGTGCAATAGTTCCGCCGTAAACCATGATGGCGGGGCGGTTCAACCGGCCCATTGCCATTACAGAGCCCGGCATATTTTTATCGCAGCCAGGTATGGCGATCAATGAGTCATAATATTGTGCACCGCAAACCGCTTCAATGGAGTCGGCAATGATATCGCGGCTCACCAGTGAATAGCGCATCCCATCGGTTCCGTTCGACATACCGTCGCTAACGCCAATGGTATTAAAGATCAAACCTACCAGGTCATTGCTCCACACGCCGTCCTTCACAATTTTTGCCAGGTCGTTCAGGTGCATGTTACAGGTGTTGCCATCGTAACCCATGCTGACAATGCCTACCTGTGCTTTTTTCAGATCTTCATCAGTTAAGCCAATGCCATACAACATGGCCTGAGCAGCAGGCTGTGTTTCATCCTGCGTAAGTGTCTTTGAATATTTGTTTATTTCTGCCATTCTATTCGACTGTTATAAGTTTGGATTTTACTTTTTATTTTTTTGGTTCTTACCCTGCTTTTGATAATTCCTCTTTTCCTGCCGCTGTCACTTTTTCTTTATATACCAACTGTATCTTTCTACTCAGCGTATCATTCCAGGTAGCCGGGAATTTTACCTCATCGAACGATTCCCAACCGATCACTTCTGCAGCGGTACCACAAAAGAATGCGGCATCGGCCTGTTTCAGTTCATCGGTGGTGAACAAACGCTCTTCAACCGGTATATTCAGTTCTGCACAGATCTCTATTACAGTAGCGCGGGTAATGCCGGGTAAAATGTTGCCGGTTGGCGGCGTATACAGTTTGCCATTCTTCTCAAAGAAAACATTGGCGCCGGGGCCTTCTGCAACATAACCGTTCATATCGGTGAGCAATGCTTCATCGAAACCTTTTGCTTTTGCTTCCTGACTGGCCAGGATGGAATTTACATAATGACCGCTGGCCTTGGCTTCAATGCGAAATCCTTTGGGATTGGGGCGTTGGAAGGAAGAGGTCATTACGCGTAATAATTTTTCTCCGAGGAAGAGCCCCATTTCCCAGGCTGCGATCAGGAGATAGGATTCTTTATTGGGGTTGAAGCTCATATTGGCCGGCGCATAAACCACAGGACGGATATATGCGTTCTGAAGATTATTGCGGCTCAATACTTCGTAAGTGGCTTCAATGATCTCATCGGTATCCCAGCCATAGGGCATGTTAAGGGCAGTGGCCGAATTGCGCAAGCGCTCATAGTGCTCAGTAGCTTTAAAGATCTTTGTATCGCCGTCGGCAGTCTGGTACGACCTGATGCCTTCAAACACCGCATAGCCATAATGCAATGACTGACTGTAATAGTCAGTTTTTGCCTCCGCCGCTTTTACAAAAGCGCCGTTGAGCCAAATAATCGTATTATCCTGATAGTATGCCATTTAATAATTTATTTATAATAAGGTTCTTCAATAATTCAGTTCCCGGCCCGCCCGTAACCCGGGTCACATGCTTCAACTCGCTCAGCACCCCCTAAAAGCAAACGACCCGCCTCGTTGGAGGCGGGTCGTTTATTTTGATTCTTTGTATACGTTAAACACCACCTCCGTGCGTTGCAGGAATAATCACCACCACCACAATAATAATTATTGCAGTTACGACAGAGATGATGTTATTGATGCTGCTTTTTTGCATAAGAGGACTTCGTGTGTCACAAATATACACCCGCCGTTTGAATTATAAAGAGCTTTTTTAAAAAAATCTGTATTCTGGATCCTAAGCCTCTGAAGTAAGACGTATGAAGTATGAAGTATGATTGTTCGCTACATTCCAGCATTCCTCCCTCCTTCTTACCTCTTCCTACTTCTTACCTCTTACCTCCTACTTCTCCTTGTTATCAGCACATTAGCTAATTATATAATCGTCGACTTTCTTAATTCAATATTAGCCTTATTCACCCCGCCCGGTATACGGTTCGCAACAAAATCACTTACCAGCTCACCAATGGTTGAAGTGAAATAAAAATTAATAGGATCAATATCTTTTGTCACAAAGCCATTTATTAGTGTCCATTCAACACCAAGCCGCACCGCTTCCGCTTCTTTGGCCAGTCCGAAATGATCGAGCAACATGGCTGCAGACAAAATACATCCCAGCGGGTTGGCAATGTCTTTACCGGCAGCCTGCGGGTACGAACCATGAATAGGTTCAAACAACGCTACACCGGTACCAACTGATGCCGAGGGCAACAAACCCAGTGAACCGCTGATCACACTGGCTTCATCGCTGATGATATCGCCGAACATATTTTCTGTGAGTATCACATCAAACTGTTTCGGGTTCAGGATGATCTGCATGGCGGCATTATCAACAAACAGGAAATCAACTTTCACGTCGGCATATTGTAAAGCTATTTCCTGCACTACTTTGCGCCACAGGCGCGAAGTTTCCAGCACATTGGCCTTGTCGACCAGCGTTAATTTCTTACGGCGCTTTCCTGCATACTGAAATGCGAGGTGGGCAATGCGTTCGATCTCTTCGCGCGTATATACGCAATCGTCAGCAGCCCTGTTACCATCCTGGCTCAACTCTTTCTTGCCGAAATAAATGCCGCTGGTCAGCTCTCTGAAAATTATAAAATCAACTCCTTCTAATTGCTGTGCTTTTAAAGGAGACAAATGTTGAAGTGAGGGGTACGTGATTACAGGTCGAATGTTGGCAAACAATTGTAAGCTTTTCCGCAGTTTCAGTAAGCCCTGCTCGGGGCGAACTTTTGCGGAAGGATCGTTATCGTATTTGGGATGGCCGATAGCGCCAAATAATATTCCATCACTGTTAAGGCAGGCTTCAATGGTTTCATCGGGTAACGGGTTGCCGGTTTTATCAATGGCATCGGCACCCATTAAGCAATACCGGTAGTGGAACTCATGACCGAATTGCTCGGCAACGGCATTCAATACTTTTACTGCCTGTCGGGTAACTTCAGGCCCTATGCCATCACCTTCTATAACAACAATATTCTTTTCCATAAAATGTAGTTTCAAAACTCGGACTGGTCGGTCCCTGTTTCTCCTTCTGACACCCGGCGTTATACAGGCACAGGCATATTGTTCTGAAAGGAATACCGTCTATACAGACTGGCTTTCTTTTCAATCAATACCTGCGGCTGCAGGCGCTCTTTCTTGACTTTTATTGGTAATTGTTGATTGTACGTGCAGCTATTGAGGGTCGTATACTCCGCCAACTGGCAGAGACATGCTGTTTTATCACCGTTATTTGACCCTTCTTTCATTCTTCTTTCTTTCCTTTTTTCATTGCTCGTTCGCCGGCTGGCGAATGGTAGTTTTGGAAAAAAGCGTGGTGCAGACGCACCACGCGTAACAAAAACTACATGATTATGAGAAAATACTGCTCACTACACTGTGGCGGTCTGGTATTGATTGGCCAATACCTTCAGGTCCTCATCTTCTACCTCTTTCTTTCTGTCAGCAACTTTCAGGAATTGCTCATACAACACGTCAATGTCGTTCCGGTTAAACTGGAAACCGAGCTTCTGAAAGCGATGGGCCAAAGCGCTGCGACCGCTGCGCGCTGTTAATACGATCTTGCTGCCATCTGCCCCAACCTGTTCGGGGTTGATGATCTCGTAGGTTTGTGCATCTTTCAGGAATCCATCCTGGTGAATACCCGATGAATGTGAGAATGCATTGGCGCCTACAATAGCTTTATTTGGTTGAACCGGCATCCGCATGGTATCGGAAACCAGCCGGCTCAATGGGTTCAATTGTTGTGTTTTGATATCGGTATAGAAACCGAGCGAGTGGTGTTGATTGATCACCATTACCACCTCTTCCAGCGAAGTATTACCTGCTCTTTCCCCCAGTCCGTTGATCGTACACTCGATCTGGCGTGCCCCGTTCATGGCGCCGGCAATAGAGTTCGCTGTTGCCAGGCCCAGGTCGTTATGACAATGGCAGCTGATCACCGCTTTGTCGATATTGGGCACGTTATTGATGAGGTAAGCGATCTTCTCACCATATTGATGCGGCAGGCAATAACCTGTTGTATCGGGTATGTTCACCGTTGTAGCGCCGGCAGCAATAACTGCTTCTACTACGCGGGCCAGATATTCGTTATCGGTGCGGCCGGCATCTTCGGCATAAAACTCAACATCATCGGTAAAGTTCCGCGCCCATTTTACGCATTGGGTAGCCCGTTGCAAAATGTCTTCACGGGTTGAGTTGAATTTCGATTTGATGTGGAAGTCGGAAGTTCCGATCCCAGTGTGAATACGAGACCTTTTGGCCGTCTTTAACGCCTCGGCAGCCACCTCTATATCCTTTTGCACAGCCCGGCTTAAACCGCATATAACGGCGTTTTTTATCACTGCCCCAATCTCACTCACGCTTTTAAAGTCGCCAGGTGATGATATGGGAAAACCGGCCTCAATAATATCTACACCCAGTTCTTCCAGCGCCAAAGCAATTTCTATCTTCTCCTTGGTATTTAATTTACAGCCTGGCACTTGCTCGCCGTCGCGCAATGTTGTGTCGAAAATATAGACTTTGTTCTTTGGCATAGGTATCTCTCTATAAAGTAGGATTTTATTTAAAAAAAGCAGGCTGTTCGATTTTTTTGTTGCTTGCTATAAATGAGAAAAACAACCTGCTGATCCGAAATTATTCCTGTTTATTCAACCATTAAAACCAAATTTGTACCTAATTTACATTACTTAAATGTTACCAACCTGGTGCAAACCCTTGTTGGTCAAGGATTTTAAAGATTTTCGATTACGATGCCCAACCGATCTACAGATGCCTTATTTCAGCTGGTAAAGTCGCTGGAAAAGTCAGAGAAACGTAATTTCAAGCTTTATGTTCAACGCAATTCTTCGAGTGAAAACCTGAAGATCGTGCAGCTTTTTGACGCCCTTGACAAAATGGATACTTACGACGAAAGTTTACTATTGAGTAAGTATAAGGACTTAAAAAAGCAGCAGCTTTCGAACATAAAAGCTCATCTATATAAACAGATACTCAGCAGTTTACGGCTTATCAAGAACGAGAACAACATTGATATTCAACTGCATGAGATGATGGACCATGCCCGTATCCTGTACAACAAGGGGCTGTACCTCCAAAGCCTCAAGATGCTCGACCGCATGAAGGAACTGGCCCGGGCCAATAACCAGATCACCTATTTACTACAGGTGTTATTTTTCGAGAAAAAGATTGAGGCTCTGCATATTACGCGCAGTATGACCGACCGCGCCGAACAGCTTGTTTGTGATGTGGACGAAACCAACCGCCGCCTGGTAATGGTGAGCAAACTGAGTAACCTGTCGCTGCTGCTGTACAGCTGGTACATAAAACATGGCCATGCCCGCGACGAGAACGACGAAAAGGAGATCCAGCAGTTCTTCGACCAGCATTACCCGCCGGGGGCCGATGAGGCCAAAGGCTTTTACGAGCGGCTGTACCGGTACCAGAGCTATTGCTGGTATGCTTTTATTCGACAGGATTTCCTGCTTTATTACCGGTATACGCAAAAATGGGTAGAATTATTTGAAAAAGAGCCATTTATGATAGAAGTGGAGACCGCCCATTACATCAAAGGCATGCACAACCTCATGGGCGCCCATTTCGATCTGCAGAACTATACCAAGCTGAAGGAGGCCCTTGAGAAATTCGAGGCGTTCGCCCAAAGCGACCTGGTTGTCAACAACCATAATAACCGCATTCAGGTCTTTGTTTACCTCAACGTAAGCAAGATCAACAAGCATTTTATGGAAGGCACCTTTACCGAAGGCCTGCTGCTGGTGCCTTATATTGAAGAAAAATTGCACGAATACGAGATCTACCTCGACCGCCACCGCATTCTGGTGTTCTATTATAAGATCGCTTCCCTGTATTTTGGCAGCGGCCAGTATGAGAAAGCCATCGATTACCTCAACAAGATCATTAACTGGAAGGTTGACCTGCGTACTGATCTGCAATGCTACAGCCGCCTGCTGCACCTGATAGCGCATTATGAGCTGGGGAATTTTCAGCTGCTTGAATACCTGTTCAAATCGGTATACCGGTTTATGGCGAAAATGGGTAACCTCAGTGTGGTGGAAGAAGAGATCTTTCGCTTTTTGCGCCGTACGTTCCATTTGTCGCCCCGCCAGTTAAAGCCCGAGTTCGCCAAACTGTTGGAACAGTTAAAACAATTACAGGCGAACCGCTTCGAAACACGCGCCTTTGCCTATCTCGATATCATCAGTTGGCTCGAAAGCAAAATGGAAAATATTCCGGCTACTGAGATAGTTATCCGGCAGAAGTTTTTGAGCAGGATGAAAAGGAAAGCAGTGGAAGATCCGCCGGCATCCTAAAGGGTGGCCGGTTACCGGTTGCTTAATTCATTCCCTTTATCCTTTGCAATTCATCTTCGTTACCCCTTGCCGGTTTGCGCGCTTTCAATTTTTGATTTCCGAATTTATAGGTAAGGTCTATGGAAAACACTCTGCTATCGCTCCTGTTGGTAAATTCCACATTCAGGTTCTCTGCCCTATTGTTGCCATTCTTCCTGTAGGTATAAAAAATATCCCGCACAGCTAACTTCAGGATGAGGTTTTTATTCAACCAGCTTTTTTTATACCCGGCATCCATTCTATAACGCGCATAATTTTTCCTGATGCCATCAATAGAGGGCGACCTGTATATACCCGTGAGAACAATGCTGTTATTGCCGGCAAATGAAAAGTCATTAGAGAGGTTACCGTTTACATTTATCAGGGTGTTTTTAAAATCCCGGGTGTGGTAAAAAGAGGTATATTCTTCATAAAATACATCCAGGTTGGCCGACAAATGCCACCAATTCGTAAGCTCTTTATCGAGCGAGATGCTGGTACCGTAACTAAGGTACCGTTTGAAATTATTAATGGTTTCCCTTGAGATCTTAGTTGTATCGTTCAAATAGGTTAAATAGGTAAAATAATCTTTGGTATTACTATAGCTCACTGACACCAGCAGTTCATCATTCAATGAATACCCTAACTCAAGCGTATTGGTAAGCTCAGGTCGCAAAAAAGAATTTCCCTGATAAAACGAATAAGGTGAGTTATAGTAAATGAACGGGTTCAGATCTTCGTAAGAAGGCCGGTTAATTCTTCTTCCATATGAAAAATTTATGGTCTGCGACTCATCCAGCTTTTTGTTTATAAACAGGGAAGGAAATAACTTCAGGTAATCATTGGTATTTATTATGTTCCCGGTCAATAAATTGCCCTTGTTGTGGGTATGCTCGGCGCGTAATCCGAGCTGAAATTCGTAATCATTTATTTTCTTGCTAACATTAACATAAGCAGCCGTTATATATTCATCAAAAATAAAGTGATTGGTTTTTCCGGGGTCTTCCTGCCACACCGTTCCTTTCTTTGACTCAAAACGAATATCGCTGTCGGTTCGTACCCAACTGGTTTTAACACCGGCGCCAATGGTCAATTTTTTGTTACTTACCGGGTGCGTATAATCCACTTTAACGCTTCCAATCTTTATTAGCACCTCACTGTTATTCCGGAGTGCTTCCAGGTCACGCATTGGCAGGCCGTCCTGGCTCAGATAGGTGTTATTATACAAGCCGCCGTTATGCCAGGTAAACCGCGAATAATCGACGTTGGTAGAGAGTAATTTACCCAATGAATCGATCCTGAAGTCGTGATTCAGGTTCCACGACATATTATTATAATCGGAATTGGTTAGGTTATCTACCAGCAAAGAAGAATCTTTCTTCTCCTTAACAAAATCTGTATTGAAATCTTCCTTAAACCGGCTGTCTGAAAAATTTCCGGTCATGGAGAAGCCGATCACATTTCTTTTTCCTGCCTGAAAATCCATGCCCACCAGGTAATTGTGTGCGGTACTGTTCGTTTTTGATCTTCCCGATTCATCAAAAACAATACTATCAATTATCCGTTTACTGGTATAGCGGTTAAAGCCTGTACTCTTATTTATATAATAGTTACCAAAAAAGTTAAACTGGTCATTCTTATAATTAAAGCTGCCGCCCCCATTGTATTTCGGGTAAACGCCAAATCCCGACGACGCATTTACAGTACCATTAAATCCTTTCACCCGTATTTTTTTAGTGACGATATTAATAATGCCGGCATTCCCCGCGGCATCATATTTCGCCGAAGGGTTTGCAATGATCTCAATACGGGCTACCGCATTAGCAGGTAAACTTTGCAGAATATTGGCAATATCTGAAGAAGAAAGCGTACTCGGCCGTCCATCTATCATAATGGTCACTCCTTTTCGCCCTTTCAGGGAAATAATATTATCATTTACGGTAACCCCCGGAGAGGTTTGTAATACATCCATTACTGATCCGCCGGCCGAAACAGGACTGCTTTCTACATTCAAAACAAGTTTATCGATGCGCCTTTCAATAAAAGGCTTTTTCGATGATACGGTGATCTCGCCCAGGGTGGTTATCTTACTGTTAAGGAAGATCGTATCCAGGTCAATATCGGCAGTAACTACCGATACGGTCCGTTGCCACTCTTTATGTACAATGTCAGATAATACAAGCTTGTATGTTCCGGCATTAACCTGATCGAAAATAAATTTACCGGCAGAATCGGTTATCACCGTCCTGGGTTTCATAGCAGGAATTTCCCGTGAAAGGGTAATTGTTACAGCGGTCAATGGCTTTTGTATTGCCCCGTCATAAACAACTCCGCGAACCCGGTACTTTCTTCCTTCCTGTGAAAACAATGAACAGGCTAATGTTATGAAAGCAACAGTAAGTAGGCTTCTCATTAAATATTAGTTATAGCGTTGCCCCATCAGTTGACCAATTCAATACTTCTTTTGTTTAACAGCAATGACAATATATATAAGGCAACTTCTGCAGGGAGTTCTTTAAATACCTGGGCCGCAAGCGACGAAACTTTATATACAATACCTTCATTGAGCTTATTTACCAGATCAATGATCTCCTGGTGATAGTTTAACTCAATTTTCGATCCGCGCGCAAAAAGCTGTACTTTTTGAACTTCCTGAATGTGTTTATGCAAGATCTTAAAGGGATACGCGATCCTGATCTCTTTTTCGGCCAGGAACTCATAATCATTTTCGTCGTAATTGATCTCTTCCGAAAGTGAGAGCGGCAACGAACTCCAACCCTGGTTGCTGAATAAAGAGAACATGTATTCCTCATACACCAACTTCAGGAATTCAGGAAACGTCTTTTTTGCCAAATGCTGATCTATTTTAAGTACGGCATCGATATCGGCATATCCTTTAAGGTCGTTAAGCGATTGTTCAGGAACTGTAACGGTTGTATCTTCCATATTCAGATATTGCACCCGGAACGACTCCAGCAGGTTATTCAACACATAATTCCGCACATGGTTATCGAACCATAAGGTAACCCCAATTGAAAACTCATCGGAATGCCCTATATGAAACTGGTCCCAGGGCATAAAATAAATATCACCTTTCCCAAACGGGAACTCGTTTGCGTGTGGCAATAATTCTTCAACAGGAACGTCTTTTTTATTTCTTCCTTTCAATAGTTCGTTAAACTGCTGTTCATTCCAGGTATACATTATTTTACCACCGGGCCCCACATGAAAATGTATTACATTGGCGCCTCTATGATCCTGATGTATACCGAGCGGTGTAAGCCCATAATTACCTACAAAAATGGTTGAATGCAATCCATTCAATGGTATGCCTGCTTTTTCAAGTAACGGCGCTGCATACACTGCTAACCGTTGAGCCAATTCATTACAGAATTTTTCGCCCGAATTAATGATCATCCCTATTTTTTTTCCGGGGAAAAGGCGTTCGCCCCAGCTTTGCAGGTCCTCATTCATAAGGGGTGGCTGGGGAAAAACCAGGCTTTCCAGCTCTTCTCCCTTCACTTTAACTCCGTCAACAAATATTCTGAACCCATAATTATCTGTCTTAGCCCGGCAAACTTCCCTGATCACCTTTCCCACCATTTCTTTTATTTCGTCGCACTCAATGCCGGAAATGGCATCTTTAATAACTGTGGTATTTTTAAAATGATTTGTTTTTTCTAAAAACAGCTCCCACCAGCTATCGTTTATTTTTATAGCCTGGACGTTTATTTTATTTGACACAATTTCAGGACTTGTAGCATTCATGGTAAAGGCAATTAACAATTAAAGATGGGCGCCCTACCTTCGGGCGCACTACATTAGTCGATTATTTGTATTCCCCGCTTATTATACAGGAGGGAAAGAAAATACAGTCCGGCCTCTTCGGGCCATTCCCTCGCCAACCCGGCAACCAGGTCATTTGTCACAAAGCTTTCCCCTGAATTTAATTTTTCAATGATGTTTATCAATTCAGGATGATAGTTTATTTCAATCTTTGAAGCCCGGCAGTACACGAACAACTTATTATTGTCGGAACTGATCTTATAATGAAAGATGAATGGGGAGACCCGCTGTATAACTTTTCCGTGTAAATGTTCAAATTCGTTCTCATTGTAGTTTACTTCCTGCTCAAGCGATAATGGCCGTGCACGCCATCCGCCATTACTGTACAGCGCCTGCATATACTCATTATACGTATGTTTGAAAAACTGCCCGACAGTTAAATTTTGAATGTCATCATCATACTTGATCAGCGCTTCTATTTCTTTAAACCCCTGCAGGTCATTAATATCTTTCTCAGGTTTTGTAATTGTGTCGTCTTCCTGGTCAATATATTGCAGCTGAATAGAATTAATGAGCTTGTTGATCATTTTCTTCCGGGTAATATTATTGAACCATAATGTAACCCCTATAGAAAGCTCATCTGAATACCCGATATGGAACTTATTCCATGGCATATAGAATATGTCACCCTTTTTAAACGGGAATTCAGTGGCGTAAGGCAACATCTTCTGTACATCCATAAAATTCTGATGCCCACCCAACTTTTTGAATTCATCTACCTCCCAGTTATACATTACTTTACCTCCTGGCCCCAAATGAAAATGTATCACATTCTCTCCTTTATGATCCTGGTGAATACCAAGCGGCGTATACCCGTAATTACCAATGAAAATGGTTATACAGGTACCATTGACGGGAATCCCTATTTTCTGAAGTAATGGCGCAGCATACCGCCCAAGCGTTTCTGCAAGCAATGGCGAAAATTTTTCTCCATAGTTTAAGATGATCCCGAACTTTTGCCCCGGAAAAACCCGTTCGGCCCAGGCAGTAAGTGTTTCTCCCGGCATAGGGGGAAATGGGTATATGTTCTTCTTAAGGTATTCTTCATCCATAGCCTCGGTTCCCTGGTAATACCTGAAATCGTAGTTACCGGCCTGGCGGTTACAGATCTCCCGCACTGCATCAAGCGTCATCATGCTCATATCAGTACAATCCCTGTCAGATAATACATCGGGAATAACAATAGTCTCGGTAAAGTTTTTACACTGCAGCAAAAACTCGTTCCACCATGCAGCCGTTATTTTTTGGTCAGCAGAGGCAATAACCTCGTTTTTTGTTAACATAAGAAAAGGTTTAAAAAGGCTTCAGATGCCCTGAAGCCGCTCATCAATGTCTTTAATTAAATTTTTTAAAAGCTCAATGGTAAACGTACTTCGTTCCTTATGGCCCGTGTAGTTGATGGTGATGCTGCCATTTGCTACCAAAATTCCCAACTCACCGCCGGTATCGGCACTGCTGTTTATCCTATTCCATTTCTTTTCATCAGCTTCTTCAGAAAAAGCGGAACCAAGTTGGCCGGTTATTAATTGATTTACCGTATCGGTAAAAATGGGATCAAATAAATGAATATAATGAAGTGTATTAACGTAATGCCCATTGGCCTCTGTCATGTATAGATCGAAAATGCGGGTATGCGTTCCGGTAGCCGTATTATAAACGTCACGATCACTTTCGCGCATGACTTCCCTGGTAGCATGAGTTGTAGAGATCATAGCTAAGGTTTATCGGTTTATGCCCCAAAAAAAATAGCAGATTGACCTTGAGGGTCAATCTGCATAATCACGGTTTAGTTTACTGACTTTTCTTTTTCTTTCTCTTTTTCTTTCTCTTTAACAGCACTTGAAACGCCACCAACTAATTTTTCCTGCTCCAATGGAGAAATTACTTTTGCACCAAGGAACTCTTTAGGGTCTACCTTCTTTACTTCTTTCTCTTGACTCATAAAACAAGATTTTTTTGATTAATGAAATTGATTAAATAGTTACTAAATTTAGGATATTGTAGTTTAATAACTATAACATATATTCGAATATATTTTATCAACATATCTATATACTTTTTCAAAAATGCAATTTTACCCAAACACCTTTCCTTTCTTCAAACAGCTCGATGCCAAAGACTGCGGCCCCACCTGCATCAGAATGATCGCGCGGTTTTACAAAAAGGACTATCCACTGTCATACATACGCGATCTTTGCAACATCGGCAAAGAAGGCGTATCGGTTTTGGGTATCAATAACGCTGCCGAGCAACTGGGATTCAATTCTGTTGCATTGAAAGCTTCCTTTTCCGTTCTGGAAAAACAAATACAGTTACCATGCATTGCTCACTGGAAACAAAATCATTTTGTAGTAGTATATAAGATCACCCAAAAACATGTTTATATTGCCGACCCCGAACAAGGCAAACAAAAGTTGAACAGACAGGAGTTTTTAAATGGGTGGGCAAGCGGGAAGGAACATGGTGAAGACTTTGGCATTCTCATTGTACTGGAGCCTACAACGGTGTTTTATGAAAAAGACCTCGAAACGCCCAAAACCAGTCAAATAAAAACCGGCTACCGGTACTTATTAGTGCATTTCAAACAACATCGCAAACCGCTGATAAATTTAGCGATTGGCCTGCTTGTAAGCACCTTATTACAATTAACCTTTCCCTTTCTTACGCAAAGCATTGTAGATACCGGTATAGGTAACCTGGATATTAATTTCGTTTATCTTATACTCATTGGGCAAATAGTGATCTTTATTGCTGAAACCATTATCTCACTGGTGCAAAGCTGGACATTATTATATGTTGGCACCCGGGTGAATACATCTATTATATCTGACTTCCTCAAAAAATTAATGCGCAAACCACTCCGGTTTTTCGACACCAGGGTGTCGGGCGACTTATTACAACGCATTGATGACCACAAGCGAATAGAAGATTTTCTCACCAACGGAACCTTTAGGTTCATTCTTTCGATATTCACCTTCCTTGTTTTCACCTGCCTGCTTATCTACTATAGCCCATTGATCTTTGCGGTATTTGTGACCGGGGGCATATTATTCTTAGGCTGGATATCTTACTTCCAAAGAAAAAGAAAACAACTTGATTATAAGCGGTTTTCCGAATTAGCCAACAACAAGTCGAAGTTGGTAGAGATCATAAACGGAATGCACGATATTAAATTACAGAATGCCGAGCGACATAAACGGTGGGAATGGCAGGCCATACAGGCCCGGTTGTTCAGGGTAAACGTACAGTACCTTACCCTTGAACAATTTCAGCGGGTAGGCGCTCAATCTATTAATACCCTGAAAAATATTGCTACAACATTCATTTGTTCAAGCCTTGTGATCAGTAATAAAATGTCTCTGGGCGAAATGCTGGCAGTTCAGTTTATTGTGGGTGAATTAAATGTTCCATTATTTAATTTACTGGAGTTCTTAAATGCATACCAGGATGCCAGGATTAGTATAGAACGCATAGGCGAAATTCATGCAGGCGACCCTGAGCAAGCCGGGGCCACCCCACCTATTGCTACCGACGAATACTTAGTCAATGATTCCATTATTATCAGAAATCTTAGTTTTAAATATGGCGGAACACACTATTTCAACGTACTGAATAATATCTCCATCACCATACCCAAAGGAAAAGTAACGGCCATTGTAGGGCTCAGTGGCAGCGGCAAAACCACATTACTGAAGCTTTTATTAAAATTCTATGAACCCTCAAACGGATCTATATTAATAGGCAACCTGAACCTCAACACGATCAATGAGGATTTTTGGCGAAGCAAATGCGGAGTTGTTTTGCAGGATGGCTATATCTTCTCTGATACCATAGCAAAGAATATTACCCTGGGATTTGACGACATTGACAAAAAAAGACTATTGCATGCAGTCTCTGTAGCGAATATAAAAGACTTCATTGAAACACTCCCCTTGCGGTATAATACCAAAATAGGGTCAGATGGAATGGGGTTAAGCCAGGGACAAAAGCAACGGATGCTTATTGCCAGGGCCGTATACAAAAACCCTGAGTATATCTTTTTTGACGAAGCCACGAATGCACTTGACGCAAACAACGAACGTACTATTATTGAAAATCTTCAGAACTTTTTCAGGAATAAAACAGTGGTAATAGTAGCTCACCGCCTTAGCACCGTTAAAAACGCCGACCAGATACTGGTTATGGAAAGCGGAAGGATCATCGAAGCCGGCAACCATCATGAATTGATATCGGTAAAAGGATCCTATTTTAACCTGGTAAAGAACCAGCTTGAGCTTGGTGTATAAATCTTCCCTTACTAAACGTTTTCGATACAATGGAACAAGAAATTGAAATAAAGGATAGCTTCAACCATGATGCTTTAGACAAAACGCCCACCTGGATAATGAAATGGGGGGTACTTACGGTTTTGTTAGCGATAATAGCCTTGTTGTGTTTAGCAGCGATCATTCCGTATGATCAAACCATCAGTTTCCCTGTAACAATTGGTAATGACAAAGCTACTTATGTAACAGCAGATGCCAGCGGCAACGTGGAAGTGAATAAATTAACCGGGGCACAACAGGTAAAAAAAGGAGATACGTTATTGGTTGTATCTGCACCGGAACAATTGAAAAGGTATGTTATTTCCCCCTGCACTGGTTATACCATCCATTCAAACAACCAGCTATTCAATACCAACCAGGTAAAAGCCGGTGACACGTTGGCAACTATTTTGCCAATCATTGATCCACTGTTTAAGGTAACTGCGGTGGGGTATTATAACGGGCAACTACCACAGAACCTGTTACATTCAGCGAAAGTGTTCATTAAACTGCCAGAAACTACAGGAAATAACTTTGCTGCAGAAAGCAGGATTTTGTATGCATCCCTTATAGCTGAAGCTGGTAAAGGACATATGGTGATGTTAACACCAGAAAGCAACAGTTTAAAAAAGCTGGCCGAACTGGCCCCATTATACCATGGTATGAAGGCAACCGCCACCGTTATACAGAAACAACGAAGTATTTTACAGTGGATATTCGACTAAAAACCGATACCCTGTTTCAATTTAGTACTTCGTTAACTCCGGCTTCACTTCATCGATATACGCCAGTATGCCGCCTTTGAGGTTATACAGATTCGTGAACCCGAATTTTTCTTCCAGCTCACGAATGGCTTTGGCGCTGCGGCCACCCATTTTACAATGAACGATCACGGGTTTGTCTTTACTGATGTCGCCAGCATGTTCGGCTACTGCTGCCAACGGTATCAGTTCGGCGCCAATATTTACAATTTCGTATTCATAAGGCTCGCGTACATCAATAAGTTGAAAGGGCTCGCCTTTTACCTGTAGCTCATACAGCTCCTTAACGGTAATTTCCTTCACCGGTGTTTCAACCGCTTTCACGCCGCAGAATTGTTCATAATCGATGAGTGTGGTAATAGTGGGGTTCTTACCATTTAAGGGATTATCGTCGCGGCGGGAAATATTAAATGTACGGCTCTCGAAACTGAGGGCATCAAAAATATAAAAACGGCCAACCAGCGGCTCCCCTACTCCCGTAACTACTTTAATAACTTCAAGCGCCTGCAAACTGCCGATAATGCCCGGCAATACGCCCAATACGCCGCCTTCGGCACAGCTGGGCACCAGCCCGGGGGGCGGTGGCGTAGGATACAGATCGCGGTAATTCGGCCCCAGCTCTCCATTGGCATGGCGGTAATTAAAAACAGACACCTGCCCTTCAAACTGAAAGATGGATGCATATACATTTGGTTTGCCCAATAATACGCAGGCATCATTGACGAGGTAACGGGTGGGGAAATTATCGGTTCCATCAGCCACTACATCATAATCCTTAATGATGTCCAATGCGTTCTGTGAAGTGAGCTGGGTGTTATACAGCACAAATTCAATATGCGGGTTCAATACCTGCAGCCGTTGTTTGGCTGCTTCTACTTTAGGTTTGCCAATTTCATTCACCCCAAACAATACCTGCCGCTGCAGGTTGCTGTCGTCAACCACATCAAAGTCAACAATACCAATGGTGCCAATACCGGCAGCCGCCAGGTACAGCAATACCGGGCTTCCCAATCCGCCGGAGCCAACTACCAGCACTTTGGCTGCTTTTAATTTTTGTTGCGCCGCCAGCCCAAATTCGGGTATAATGATATGCCGGTTATACCGGGCAAGTTCTTCTTTTGAAAAGGTTATCTGGTTGCTCATGATTGATCAATTAACAAATGTAGGAATAAGGTTCTTTGTGTCTGTTACAGGTTTCAAGTTTCAGGTTACCAGTTACCTGTTACCGGACACCGGGCAAAAAATTTCGGAGAGCCCGACTATTTACAGAGTGATTGAAATTCAAGTCCTGGTAACTGGTAACAGGCAACCGGTAACAGCAACATTCACGATTGCCCCGCCTGCTATTGCAGGAACAATGCTTATAATCGCATCGGGCGCTACAAAAGTGTCTTCCTGCTCCAGATTGCGAATGTCGTCATTTCCTACAAAGATATTTACAAATGAACGGATCTGCCCCCGGTCATCAAGCAGGTGCTTTTTGAGATCAGGAAAATTAACCGTGAGGGCAGAAACTGTTTTCGCAATGGTATCGGCTTCAATCTCAAGCCTTGCCGTATTGTTGGTGAATTTTCGTAATGGGGTTGGAATAATAACTGTTGCCATGTTTTTTTGTTTACTCCCTCGCCCCCTAAAGGGGAAAAAGGGTTGGTTATAAATTTGGGATGTTATTAATTCTGGGTTCCTGTAAGTTTTTCAGTTCTTTGGTTTGGCCGCCATTCACCAATCATCATTCACGCTTCACTGCGCCAGTAAGTGATTATTTTCTTCTTCAAACTGCCAGTCGTCGTTTAACCGCCAGGAGCGAATGGGCCCGGGTTCCTTATCGTTCACTGAAATGATCACATACGAAAAG
This sequence comes from Niastella vici, assembly GCF_002077945.1. Lineage (GTDB taxonomy): Bacteria > Bacteroidota > Bacteroidia > Chitinophagales > Chitinophagaceae > Niastella > Niastella vici. Next base: position 85,472 of record NZ_LVYD01000045.1, on the reverse strand, counting down.
AAAGGCTGCGCCGCGGCCCGGTCGTGCTCACTCGGTATGGCCGGATGATTGGGATGCGAATGATACACGCCCAGCAACTCGAGCTGGTGCGCTTCGGCATATTGCTCCGCCTCGAGGTAATCATGCGGGGCAATTTCAAAACGCCGGCGTTTATCGCCATCTTTTACATTCTTTACTACATGGGCCTCGGTAATGTACCGCCGGCCACTGCTGTCTTCGTGCCCGTATAAAAAGCCGCAACATTCATCGGGGAATGTATCCACGGCATCCTGCACGATCGTTCTTTGTGCTTCATTGTCAAGTACAATCATGTTACAATAGTTTTTTTATGATGTCTTTATATTTATCGGCATTGTCGGGCAGTATGGTAACCACCACGCCATGATCGAGCTTTTCCGCTACCTGCAAGGCGCCCACCAGGTTGGCTGCCGCGGATGGGCTCAACAACAGCTGTTCATAATGGTAAGCCGCTTTTATCATTTCCCAGGCTTCTTCGGTGCCAACTTCTAAATTGTCATCGGCCAGGGTACTATCGTATATAGTGGGTACAATGGCTGTTTCCATATGCTTCCAGCCTTCCAGCCCATGCAAGGGGTTATCGGGTTGCAACGAGGTAAGGCGAATAGCGGGGTTCAGTTCCTTTAACCGCCGGCCGGTGCCGGTAAATGTTCCGGAGGTTCCCAGCCCGGCAACAAAATGGGTAATGCCAGGCAGCGCTTCAAATATTTCCAGCGCCGTGGAATGATAATGTGCTTTCCAGTTATTGTCGTTCCTGTATTGATCTGCATAATAATAGGCCTCTGGCTGTTCCATAGCCAGCGCCCGGGCCACCTGCTGCGCACCATCGGTGCCTTCAAAACGGGAAGTATAAATGATCTCAGCATCCAGCGATCGCAGAATTTCCTTTCTTTCGGGCGAGGCGTTTTCGGGCAGGCATAAAGTAACCGGAACCCCTAACCGGGCACCGATAGTGGCATAGGCAATTCCGGTGTTGCCGCTGGTAGCATCGAGCAATGCTTTTTGTTTGGTCAGTGAACCGTTTTCAATGGCCGCTTTAAAAATAGCATAACCAGCCCTTGCCTTTACACTCCCCGATAATTGTTTCCACTCTTTTTTGGCATAAACGGTAACGCCCGGTTTATTGAACAGGCGGGTAATGCGATGCAGGGGCGTATGGCCAATTTGCGTGCCCAGTTGCTGCACACTCCGCAACAATTGTAAATCTATGGTTGATGTCGAAATTACAGTTGACATAGAAAAGTTATTAAATAAAAAAAGCTCCCCGATGCACTGGGGAGCTTTAATAATGTGTATATATAAATTATTATATAATCAAGGTATGGCTATCCTCCACCCTAATAACCGCCTTTTGCTTACAACAGCAACAACAACAGGTCTTGTATTTGATAATTATGGTCATTTGGTAGATTACACTATAAATATACGGAAAAAAAGGTAAATCCGAATGTGATAATTTGAAAATTCGATAATTTGATAATGATAAAATTCGTGATGACCGATAAATCGCAAGCATCCCGCATAAAGCCATTATCACATTATCATATTATCACATTATCTAATTGTTCATCCATGTTTTTTCATTTCAGAAATAAATTCCCTCAATTAAATGCCTATTGGGATAAATACCTGCCTTTTCAGCAACGGCGCGAGGTTGCTGCAAAGACTGTTCTACTGCAGGAAGGAAAGAAGTCACAGCATTATATTTTTATTGAGAAAGGCTGTGTAAGAACTTTTCTCAATAAAGATGGCACCGACAAAACCGTGCAGTTCTTTTTTGAGCAGGAAGGGCTAACCTCATTCGACAGCTTTATAAACAATGTACCAAGCCTGCTTACCATTGAAACCATTGAGCCTTCGGTCATTTATTTATTACCCAAAAAACATGTTACCCGGTTGATGAGCGAATTGAGCCTGGAACCCTTTTTCGCACAAATGCTGTTACAGATCAGTGCGCAACGGCAGCTCCATTACATGAATGAATTCGTTTCCTTTATACGCGATACACCCGAACAACGCTATCAGAACCTGCTGAAGAAGCGGCCGCATATTATTCAGCGGGTGCCCCAACATTATATTGCTTCTTACCTTGGCGTTAGTACAGTGCACCTGAGCCGTATTAAAAGTAAACTGGCAAAAGGAAGATCGCATTTCTAAACTTGATAACATATGTTATCGTACGCAGGTGGCTTGCCGGCTAATTTTGTGTCACTAAAAACAAAACAAATGAAAGCAGCCGTAATGTACCGGAAAGGCGAATTGCCGCAATATGCAGATTTTCCCGAACCAACTGTTAACCAGGAATCGGAGGTATTGGTCACTGTTAAAGCAGTAGCCATTAAACATTTTGATAAAGGCCGTGCTGCCGGCAAACATTATTCAAGCAGCGCCGCACCCGAAAATGGCCGGGTAATTGGCGGCGACGGGGTTTGCCTGTTGCCCGATGGCACCCGCGTATATGGCATTGGCGCAAGTGGTATGCTGGCAGAAAAAGCCACTATTGAAAAAGACAGAATGGTAAAGTTACCTGAAGGAATCTCCGATGCTACTGCAGCCGCTTTGCCCAACGCCGTTATTGGGGCAGCAATGGGGCTCCGGTTCAAAGCAGGTATACAACCAGGAGATGTTGTACTCATCAATGGCGCCACCGGATTTACCGGCCGGGTAGCCGTACAAATTGCCAAACACTATGGCGCCGGAAAGGTGATCGTAACAGGCAGAAACACTTCTTCCTTAAATGATCTGTTGTCGCTGGGCGCCAACGACGCAATTGCGATTACAGCGGATGATGATGCTTTTAAGCAACAGCTTGCAGCGATCCATTCCCAAACCCCCATTGATATTATCATTGATTATTTATGGGGGCATACCGCCGAAATGATACTGGCCTGCCTGCAGGGCAACGGGTCATTTACCAATAAAACAAGATATGTTTCGGTGGGCAGTATAACGGGCGATCTTATTCAGCTATCGGCAGCTACTTTACGCAGTGTTGATCTGCAGCTGACCGGCTCAGGCCTGGGCTCCTGGACAAAAGCACAGGTGGGTCAATTGTTGAGAGAAATTCTGCCTGCCATGTTCCAACTGGCAGCAGCCGGCAAACTTACCGTAGATACCATTTCGGTGAAACTGGAACACTTTGCTGAGCTTTGGGACCTTGAAGTGCCCGGCGGCCACCGGCTCGTTGTCACCATTTGAGCCAACCTTTTTCAATCATTTTACTATTAACGCTATGATAGCTGCATTATTAATTGCCGCCTGGTCATTCTTTGCTTTTCAGTTTCGTAACAAATGGAAAGACAGCCGCTGGTTGCGGCGGTTTAAGCGTAAAGGATAGTAATACTTTATGGTTTCCATTCCAGCACCTGCACCGGTTGGGGTTCAATGGCCTTCGTGGTTTCGGCATCGCCCTGCTCAACCCGTTCTACGAACAAATGCAACACCTTATTCTTTTTCCAGCTATCCGTATCATAACTGGGCTCCCATAACCCTACAGGTTCAGTGGTAAGGTCTTTTACTTCCCATCTCCGCTGCGTAATGTCATTACATTGCAAAACGCTCACTTTATCATTCCGCTCTGCATCGCGGAAAATGAGCACGGCCTGCACAGCGCCATTAAGGTCCGCGATCAATAACTGAGGCCGCGAAATGGGTATTCGTTTGGTGCCGCCACCCGATAAGGAAAATGGCGTGGTGCGATGAGAGACCCGCTGCGCAATCCAGTGTTGGCCTTCATTATAAACCAGCCGGTATTGTGGTACAGTACTCGATGAATCGCGCCAGTAGGTAGCTATGTACGGATGGCCCGCATCATCGGTGTTCATCGAGGTGGAATTTATGAGCTCGCTGTTCTGCGGAATGCGGCAGGCATATTCTGCCGTAGTGGCAGTAATAGGGAGGGTATATTTTTCACCGGTACTTTTTTCCCAGGTGAGGCCACCGTCTTTTGACCGGGCATAACAAAGATCGTGGTTACTGGCAACGTCGGGACTCTCGCGCCATACCCAGGAAATATGCAGCGTGCCTGCTTTATCAATGGCCATTTGCCAGTACGGACTGCGTTGATTTTCCCCACTGATCCAGCCGCTTTGCACCTGCGTCCACTTTTTTGCTTTGGTATCATAGTGGTTCAGCATCAGGTCGCCATTACCACTGGCGCCATCGCGGTACAGGAATAACAGGTTGCCATTGGGTAACCGGTAAAACTCCGGATAGGTCACTTTCGTTTCCCTGTTACCCGTCATGGGCATTTTATCAGTCAGTTTCAATGAACCGGGACGCACGCTGCGGGCATACCGCAATTCATTGTTATGATGGTCCCATGAAACGTGCAGGTAGCCTTCGCCGTCAGCAATTATGCTGATGGTATTGTGCGCGTCGGTGGCTTTACCTGTATATGGGGTCGTTTGCAAGGTCCATTTGGTAGAACCGATCGATCGCTTCCCGATCACCAGCCGCTGTGCGGAATCGTAATAGGCAATGTACTGCGTATTGTTAAAACTGGTAAGCGAGTTATGCCGGAAAATGACGGCATTAACTGAATTGGCAGCCCATCCCCTGCCCGCTGTTGACAGGCGTACTCCTGTTTGGGCAATCGTTGAACCGCTGGCAAATAGAAAGAATGCGGTTATTAGTTTGTACATGATGCCAAGATAAAGAAAAAACTGTTGCTGTTACCAGTTTCCAGTTACCGGTTACCGGGCAAAAAATTTTGGAGAGTCCGACTATCTTGTGACTGATCGAAATTCAAGTCCTGGTAACTGGCAACCGGCAACCGGTACCCTGAAACACATAAAGTCGGAGTAAGCTATGTAACTTGCAGTATGTTTACAGTAATCAAAGAATCTTTATTACGCATAATGCCTTCGCTTTCTGAAGAAGAAATGATCTTCTTTATCAGCAAGCTTGAAGCCCGTACTATCGCCAAACATGATCTTTTTGTAAAGGAAGGTCAAATAGCCCACGACATGGCCATTGTGCAAAAAGGAGCGTTCAGAATGTATTTTACTTACCGGGAGCGGGAACAAACCGGCCATTTTATGTTCGAAGGGCAGTGGCTGGGCGATTATGAAAGCTTTCTTACCCAGCAACCTGCTGCCAATAACGTACAGGCCCTGGAAGATAGTGAAGTACTTTGCCTCTCCTACAATAAAATGCAGGAACTATATAACATGGGCGCCCGTTATGAACGGTTTGGCCGTTTGATCGCAGAATATGTTTACCTGGTGACTATGAACTCGTACAAATCGCTTCTATTAAAGACCGCAGAAGAAAGATATATTGAATTATTAAACACTCAACCGCAAATTCTCGAGCGCCTGCCCCAGCATTATATTGCCTCGTACCTGGGCATACAGGCGCCCAGCCTAAGCCGCATCCGCAATAAACTGAGCCGGCTGAACAGGCATTAACCTATGTTAATAAACCGGTACGCTTTTTTGTCAGCGGTTATCGTTTTTGCCGTATACAATGCCCAACTTTACAGGCACAAATTTATTTTATGGCATTCCTGATCGGACTTATAGTATTCTTCTTAATTGGCCTTTTTATAGGTGCTGTATCCGGCGGCGCCTGGTTACTTACGCTGGCCGATAAAGGCGTATTTGCTTTAACCATGATGTTTGTACTGGTAGGCATCAGTCATTTTGCCAAACCCGAAAAACTGGAAGCGATGATCCCGGCCCATTGGCCTTACCGCCGGGCAATGAATTATCTCAGCGGTGCAGCAGAGATCATTCTGGGTATCTTATTGCTTTTTCCGGCAACCCGTATGTGGGCCGCCTACGGTTTGTTATTACTTTTAATAGCAGTATTTCCCGCCAACATATTCGTGGCGCGCAGTAAACCGAATCTGTATAACATCTCGCGTTTATTCTTTCAGCCGGTATATATGGCCTGGGTGTGGTTTTTCTGTTTGCGTTAAAGCGCAGGCTTTACGTCCACAACATTCACCAGCGTACCTATACCGTCAATGCTGATGGTTACCAGGTCACGTGGTTGTAAGGTGAAATCGGTTGGTGGTACCAGGCAGGTGCCGGTCATCAAAAAACAACCGGTGGTAAAATCACACTCCATGTACAAATAGCTCACCAGCTCGGGTAACAACCGTTTCATTTGTTTCAGTGTGGTGCTGCCTTCATACATCCTGACCTCATTGCGGTGAATGGTCATGTATATACCGGTTTCGGCAGCTATTGGCTGTTCGGTAATATACAGGCAGGGCCCCAGTCCGGCGCTTCTTTCGTATACCTTGGCTTGTGGCAGGTACAAGGGGTTCTCGCCTTCAATGCTTCTCGAGCTCATATCGTTACCTATCGTATAGCCCTGAATAACGCCGGCCGAATTAATGTACAATGCCAGCTCAGGCTCAGGAACATTCCAGGTTGAATCTTTTCTGATGTACACTGTTTGCTGATGACCGGCCACCCGGTGTGGCAATGATTTGAAGAACAGCTCAGGGCGTTCAGCTTCGTACACCCGCTGATAGCAATCGGCCCCGCCGGTATCTTTCGATTCTTCCATGCGGGCATCGCGGCTGCGCAGGTAGGTAACACCTGCCGCCCACACTTCCTGTGTGCCTATGGGTGGTAACAGGTACTCACGGTGCCATTCCTCAGCCTCTGCAGCGGTTATCTTTTTGCCATTCAAATATTCCCCGAGCAAAAAGGCATATAGATTATCACGGTTAATGAGTTTATCCCACTCGTGCTGCAACACATAATATTCCTCTTTAAACTGTAATAAGGTCCCTTTGCTTGTTTTAAATAGCTTCATGATGTGTAAGGTATTTTATTCCCTACACTAAAATAATGAATATCGTTCTATGAAACACTGCTTTCCTGCTTTTGGGGTTTATTATGCAATACCTGCTCAAAAATACCCGTCAAACTATCATAGAAATTTGTGAGTGTATATTTCTGCAAAAAGCGTTCACGGGCGCAATGGCCCATTTGTACCCGTTGGGGCTTGTCCATTAATAGTTGTTTCAGCCGGACAGTAAGGTCTTTTACACTGCCGGGAGGGATCAGCAGGCCATTCACGCCTTCCTGTAATATGTCGGGAATGCCGCCCACACAAGTTGCCACTACCGGCAACCCAAACTGCATGGCTTCCAATATCGACAGGGGAACGCATTCGGTGAAAGAAGGCAGCACGAAAATATCAGCCACTTCCAGCTCATCAAATTTATCAGTACCAAATTTGGGCCCCACCACATCAACCAGGTGCTCAATGCCGGCTGTTTTGCAAAAGTTCTTTGCCTGTTCAATGGTATAATCAACAGGAGCGCCCACTATACGGGCATGGAACTGGCAGCCCAGCTTGTGCAGCTCAACCAAACTTTGCAGAAAGACCTCAATCCCTTTATTGATCACCAGGTTCGAGAGATACAATATGCGGGGGGCCGCATTATTGCGCTCAATATTTCTCTTGTTCACGATCTCGATGCCATTGGGCAGAATAAAAGGTTTCGGTTCATAAATTGTACGGATATCCGCAGTCAGTTTTTCTGAAAGGCAGATGGTGGTTACGCCTTTAAAGGTCCTTCTCAATAACCATTTTTTATGGCGCGAACCATTGGCCATTTCTTCTATCCCTCTTTTATGCAAATGGAATACGATGCGGCGGCGAAATAATTTGATCAACGCGGTTATCAGGGCATCCCGGTAAAATATTTTTCCTGTGGGGACGATTGTAAAATATACCAGGGAAGGCCTGAATTGAATAAGAATGCGGCAGAGCCTGAAAATAAAGCCCACCATGTGTAGCATCTTCAAAGACGTTATCTTACCAATGTCATCAAGACTTTGACCAAAGTGTAAAGGCAAGGTTTTAACATCATACTTCGTTCGCCAACCGGGATTTTCTATAGTGTACTGATTCATGGTGGTTACGCCGTGAATGGGGGGCGGTAGCTGAACAATAAACAGGATCCTTGGTTTCATCATTCTGATGTTTGTTATTTCTTAAAAATCATATCCAAACCAGTTCCGGTTAAGCCGGGGCCAGTTACTAATTAATTATGTAAGGGAATAAAAGAACTTGGCGGGTGTTTGAGCGATGCCGGTTGGGGAAGGAGAAGGGCTGTTCTATATTGGCAGCAATCGTGGGTATATTATTCAGAACGTGGATAAGGAAATCGCAAGCTATATTATCTGTAAACCAGGGCGCCAATCAATGTTGCCAGTGATATGCCCAAAGAATTACTTGTTATATCAAGCCAGGAAACGGTTCTTCCGGGTACAAAGGATTGTCCAATTTCAAAAAGGTACGACGATAATAGTACGGCCAGCCAGAAGAGTCCCTTATAGCGGCCTTTGCAAAAAATAACATAAAGCAATATGGTGATCACAAAATAATAGCCACCATGAAAGATCATATCGAGCCACCAGTGATAACTGGCGCCAAAATAATGTTCAGGATGAAAGTTAGGCCATTCGCAAAACAGTCCCGTTATAACCAGTAGCACAATGAACAGGATCACTTTACCAATCCCCTCTAACCGGTACCTGCCCAGCTTCGTCACATTTGTATCAGAATGCATTTGCTTCGCCTTTTATAGTATTAAATACGGTCAAAAACATAATTTTCATATCGAGCCACATACTCCAGTTCTCCATATACCACAGGTCATACTCAACACGCTTCTTCATTTGGTCGAGCGTTTTTGTTTCACCCCTGAAGCCGCTCACCTGGGCCCAGCCGGTAATACCCGGTTTCAGGAACTGGCGTATCATATATTCATCAATGATCTTTGAATAATCTGCTGTATGTTTCAACATGTGCGGCCGCGGCCCCACGATACTCATATCGCCCATCAACACATTCAGGAATTGTGGAAATTCATCGAGGTTCGAGCGGCGAAGGAATTGCCCCAGTTTGGTAATACGGGCATCGTTACGGGTAGCCTGCACCGTGTTGGCATTATCGTTTACCTTCATACTCCTGAACTTCAGGCACCAGAAGCTTTTGTTATCCTGTCCGCTGCGTTGCTGGCGGAAAAATACCGGGCCTTTCGATTCCAGTTTAATCAAAAGGCCTATTAACGGTATCAACCAGGAAAGTATGAATACCGTTACCAATGCACTTACCAGGATATCAAAGATCCTTTTTTTGACTTTGTTGCCGAGATCGTCGAGCGGTTCGCGGCGCAGGGAAAGTACAGGTATCTCATTCAGATAATCGATATATACCTGCCGTTTTACCAGGGCGCCTATATCGGGTACAATACGAAACCTGATACAGTTCTGATCGGCTTTCTTGATCAACCGGTAAATACCGGGGTTTTGTTCGGGCACTATGGTAGAATATATTTCAGTGGCCCCATACCGTTTGCAAACATCCAGCGCCCCATTGATATTGCCTAATATGGGATAACGTGATAATTCATGAATATTCTCCAGCTCTTCACAATACCCCACCACTTCTTTATTGATGCCATCTTCTTCAAGGTAATCGACCAGTTTCCTCGACAGGTCGTTATACCCCAGCACGATCACTTTATTATGAAAGAAATCTTTCTTTTTAAAGTAATGATAAACGGCCAGGTATAAAAATCGGTTACAGGCCAGTAGTAATGGAATACCGCATATTATGGTTGCAATGAACAGGCGCGAAATGATAAAGAAATGCGAGAAGAACAAAAACGCGCAAACCATGAGCAGGAAATATAAAAAGGCGCGGGTCGATCGCCCGGCAAACAGTTCAAATGAAAAAATATTCCGTTCATGATATACATTACCCGATAACGCCACCACCAGCCAGGCTACCGTTAAATAAATTCCGAAATAAGTATATTCAACATACGCCTCGATTAAACTCTCCCGTTGAAAGTAGAACCGGGCAATAAAAAAAACTATATTAATAGCCACCAGGTCCATTGCCAGTAAGGTCAATTGCAAATGGCGCAAAAATCTGCTATTCATACACACATCAGTTTTAGGTCAATGATTAGTGAGTTGTTAATTTCTCATTTCTAATCTCCTTGGCCCATGTACCTTGAAGATCTTCTTAAAAAACAAATAAATAAACAGCGAATTCGTGATCACATACCGCTTGAACAGGCGGCGTGGTTCCTGCATCAACCTAAATAACCATTCCAGCCCCAAATGCTGCAACCAGGCCGGTGCCCGCTTTTGCATCCCCACCATAACGGGTAAAGCGCCCCCCACTCCAATCATCACTGCATTTATTCTTCCCTTCATGGAAGCCATCCATTTTTCCTGTTTGGGGCAACCGAGAATTACCAGCACTACGGCAGCGCCCGAGTTGTTGATCTTCTCTACCAGCTTGTCTTCTTCTTCGCGGGTGGCAGGTCTGAACGGCGGACTGTACATGCCGGCAATTGGCAGGTCGGGAAATGCATAACGCAGGTAATGTTCTGTTTTTTCGAGCAGGGCAGGTGTTCCGCCATAAAAGAAAGCCGGCAGTTTCTTCAACATCATTTGCTGCAACAGATCGGGCAACAGGTCCATACCCGCTACCCTGTCCTGTCTGATGCCATATACATACCGCAACACCCAGGTAAGCGGTTTGCCATCGGGCGTTACCATGGTAGCATCATTAATGACCTGGTTGAACGACTGATCTTTGTAGGCTTCAATAAACATATGCACATTGGCCACACATACGTTGGCACTCTCTTTATGATGCGCCAACGTTACAATTTGACTTACGAAAGAAGAATAATTCCCTGTCGTAATTCCGAAGTTGATAATGCTTTTTCTTTCCATACCAGTAAGCTTATTGGGGATGAAAGTTTTACAGTTATGTAGTATCTGGATTAACTTTTATTTTCCATTGGGTTTTGACTGTACCAGCCGGGCCGAAGGGCCTGGCTGCGCATGGCCAATTGAATTCATTACTTCATGCATGCCGGTGCACACCTGCAAACGGGTGAACTTTTTCGCCAGCTCCCGGTTATTGGCCGACATGGCTTTGCGCAAAGCATGATCGCCATATAAAATGCTGATTGCTTTTGCTACACTTTCAGCCGATTCTCCATCAACCCACAAAACATTATCAGGAGCAGTGAGGTAATCTTTGGCCGCGCGAATGCGGGTGGTGATCACCGGTAAACCGGCCGCTATCGACTTAAACAACGCCATCGGAAACCCTTCATTAAAAAAGGTAGGAAAGGCCAGCATATCGGCATTGGCGTAAAAGTGATCACATTCCTGATCGGGTATAAAACCAGTGAAACGAACGTAATCCATAACCTGTAATGATTCGGCGCGTTGCCGTAGCTCCTTCATATCGGGGCCATCACCTACAAATACAAACAGGCAATCATCTTTACAGGGCAGCATGGGAATGCTTTCGAGCAGGCTGAAAACGCCTTTTTCCCGTACAATGCGGCCAACGAACAATACCTTGAATTTGGAATCATCCAACGCATATTTTTTCCTGAATGCCAGTGATGCTTCCGAGCGCGCGGGGTCAATAATATTGGCCGTAATAAATATTTTTCGCGCCAGTGCGGGATCATATTGCCGCACCAGCTCTTTCTCTTCGCTCGATAAAAAGAACCATACATCCACATGCTTTCTTACAAACGGCACCACCATGTGGCGGAATAAAAATGATCTGCTTTGTAAGATCGATACATCTGACCCGTGTGTCTTTATTACAATTTTCACTTTGTGTATATACAGGAGCTTTATGAGCAACACCGTAATAAAATCACGGGTAGTGGCGACGGGTTCAAACCGGGAGTTGAGGTATAAAAATTCCGGTGAAAAAGCATAGAGTTGCTTCACAATATTCAACGCCTTCACTATTACCCCCCATAGCTTTAACATTTTTGGGGCCGTACTATCATTACGGCTAAATGGCACCGGTTTACATACATATCCCAGATCGGTGAAACCATCGATCTCGTCATGTGATAAAAGAACATGATTTTTTGGTGGCACGCCCACCAATATCCGTTGAGCCATTAATTATAAAATTGTGTAGTTATTAAATGCACTTTTCGTTCCCAGGTATTTCCCTTGGCGTAATTAAATGCATTGACCGAGCATTTTTTCCTGAACTCAACATCCACATACATCCGGGTTATCGCTTTGGCAATGTCAAGTGCTGTATTTTCTTTTGTTGTGGGTTTTATCTTAATGCCACACTCATTGCTAACCGCGAGGGCTGAACCATGTATATCGAGCGTGATCACCGGCAACCCAAAAGCCATGGCTTCATTTAACTGGGCCGGGCACGAATCGCGCAATGAGCAGAAAATAAAAACATCGGCCTGTTCATAGTGATGAACTACTTCTTTAAAGGGTATTTGTCCCAATATCCGCAACTGCGAGGGATCCAATCCGTATTGTTGTATCCATCCTTCCAAGAACTGGTATTGTTCGCCCCCACCCACTATCGTGAACGTATAATTCACTTCTTTGGGCACCAGCGACAACGCATGCAGAATAAGGTTCAATCCCTTGCGGGGTAACATGCGCCCCACCCACAACAGGTTCAGTTGTTTGCCGGGTGCACGTTCAATAAAATCCATGTGCTGCATCGACAGGGGGATCGCATTGTCGAGTATCAGGTGAATATTGCGGGGCTGCGCCGTTCGTACTTTTTGTACTATGTCGGCTGTATCCTGGTTGGTAACCAGAATGTGATCAGAAAGGGTAACGGTATTCTTCAGATTGGTGCTGAACCTGATACTCAGCTTTGAGATAAGGCTCCGGATCTTTTCAATTTTCCAGGCCGGTCCAAAATATTCTTTGAATTCGGGCAATGCTTCCTGGCCACCACCCACCGGTCCAAAAATGATGCGGGCGCCTTTCAGCTTCCATAAAAATGTGCCCTGCTGAAAGCTTCCATAAGTAACGTGATGAGCCACATCAAAATGCATTCTCCGGTGCATTTGTAAAGCGATGCCGGCAGCCTTCTTCCGCCATAAAAAATAATGCAGGTAAATGGTCTTGGAAGAAGGGTTGAACAATACTTTGTCGAGGTTCAACGCCAGCTCTACAAAAACGATGTGCAGGTTAGGCAATTCCAATCGTTCCAGTTCGGCCAGCGTAGCTTCTTTGTCCTGCACATTGGTCAAACACCACACTTCATACCCCTGCAACGCCAGGTTGAGCGCCCAGCTCCATCCGTTCCCTTCCTCACTCCCCCTGATGGGCGAGCAGGCATAGGCACTTAATAAAACTTTCTTCATGAACTATTGCTATTTGTTGGAGAGTGTTTACGCTACTTCTACTGCTTGCATTAATTTCCTGATGGGAACAGCGGGGTTACCGGCCACCACGGTATTGGCAGGTACGCTTTTGGTCACTACCGACCCGCAGCCAATGGTCACCTGATCGCCGATGGTTATATTACCGATAATACAGGTATTGCAGCCTACATCAACATAATTACCGATCACCGGTGAATGAGACATGGTACCATTTGGCAACTGTTTGTTGCCGATAGTAGTGCAATGGCGCAGCGTGCAATAATTGCCAATTACCACCTGGTTGTTCAACACCAGTCCCTGGCCATGATAGATCCTGAGCCCACAGCCCGCTTTTATATTCCATGGTATCTCGATACTAAAGAACCATTCTACAAGTATCTTGTAAAAAACGAGATAGGGAAACAGGAGATAGTAATAGATCCTTCGTGTAGTGCAGAAGTTGGCGATCCTGAACAACAGCATGATCACCCGGCCTTTCGCACTGGTTTTATTAGACTCCCAATCTTGAAATATAAATTGAAAGAAATTCATATTGTAAGTTGTGTGTGGTGAATGTTGCCGTTACCGGTTACCGGTTACCAGTTGCCAGGACTTGAATTTCGATCAGTCTATACATAATCGGGCTCTACTAATTCTTTGCCGGTACCGGAAACTGGCAACCTGTAACCTGTAACCTGAAACTTGAAACCTGTAACTTGCAACTATATCCTATGATGCATATGCATGCAGTAAGATCTCTGTATTTCTATTCCACATTTCGTCTTCGGTTAAATGACTGATGTTTTGCGCCAGTGTTTTGTAATGTTCATTGCGCAATGCAAATCGTATGCCTTCGGCCAGCTTTTCCGGATCGCTCGGTGGCACCAGCAATCCGTTCACATTATGATCAATGAATTCGGGGAAAGAGCCCACATTCGTAGCAATCACCGGGGTATTCAATCCAAAGGCAGTCATCAGCACCCCACTTTGGGTAGCATCTTTATACGGACAAACGATAAACTTCGCGTGCTGTATCAGCGTGGCCAGCTCTTCGTTGGGAATATGCTTTTCAATTAGCGTGATGTTATTCTTATACTTATTCAACAGTTCTTCATCCATATCGAATCCATAATACCGCTTACCGGCTATGATCAACTGTTCATCAGGAAATTCCCTGAACACATCGGGCATGGCATTCAACAGATCATCAACTCCTTTATAAGGCGAGAGGCGGCCAAAGAATAAAATGTATTTCTTTTTGTCTTCTCCGTCCGGTACCAGCCGCCTCAGAAAACTGTACGGGCTCATCTTCAATACCGTTTTATTGGGCGCATGGTCTTTATAGTATTGCTCGAACTGGGCCTTGGCAAAATCGGAGTAGAACAGGAATTTCTTTTTAACCGGCATATTGAAAAAGAAGGTACGGGGCAGGCTTATCTTCCAGGTGTCTTCGCCCGAATGCGGTACGGGATCATGAATGGTAAGACAAACATTTTTAAATGACCGTAAATACAACAACATGCCAATAGCCCGCAAACTGAACGTTTCAAAATGAATAATATCGGGCCTGAACTGCTTTATGTATTTCCAAACTTTAAAAGATGCATTCAGGGTACTGTATGACAAACCTGTTTTATGCGGGTGGATCACAAAATGCACACTGGCCACGCCCTCAAAATATGGTTTCAGGCCCTGGTAGCTGCGGGGAGATAAGACCTGCTCTGGCTTTACCAGGGTTTTATCGTCAGGAAGATGGTCAACCTCAATAACCGACGTATTCCTGCCCGATGGCGTTAACTCAATGAGCACATGCAATTGCACATGTTTTTTAAGGATGTTCACCAGCTCAATGGTGGCATCCATAAACGCGACCTGCATATAATACACAACTGTCATGATAAATTATTTTCGGGTTTCAGATTGTCTTAGCGTTAGCGATGGCGCATTCCCGCCCCAGCGGGATCCTAAACTGGCAGCGGGTATTTTTACAAATGCAAGCGCCAGCAATAACCAGTAACCTGTAAACAATACTATTGGTGAAAACTTGAATGATAATAAGACATAGCTGCCAGCCAGAAAACCGGTCAGCAAATAGAATTTCAGCACATGCCCCATGGTTACCATACCCTTTCGCAGCAACAGCACATCCTGACAAATATGAAATATCAGGAATGAGAAAAATATGGCAAGATTCACTGTGGTAAGACTTTTATCAATGAGGAAACCCGTAAAACAAAACACGATGTTCAGCACCAGGCTGATTACATTGAACCACATATCGGCCCTTTCAAGGTTCATAGACACCAACACGTTGGCCTGCAACAGGGCCGTTGGGAAGATCAATATGGTCAGGAACATCTCCTTTGTATAGGCGCCCGTAGCATTATAGTTATTTCCAAATGCCCAGGGTATCAGGGTATCGGCAAACGAATAAATAAAGGTGTAGGCAAACAGGCCAAACAGTAAATAGTAGTTAAATACTTTTTTGTAATAATTCCTGAAATCATCGAGGCTGCCTGTTTTGAATTGCTGCACCAGCGCCGGAAACACCGACATGGAAACGATCAGTGGTAATATTTGTGCCATGGCAAATACCCGGAACGAGATCTCGAAATGCGCCACATCGGCCAACGGCAATGTCTTTGAAATAATAATGTTCGAAATGCGCCAGTAGGCTATGGAAACACTGCCAATGATGATAAAGGGCCAGTTTGCAAACACGATCTTTTTTACTTCGCTCCCTGCCAGCCGGTAATTCCACAACGACCGCATGCTGATGGTCTTTGAGGAACCAACCGCCAGAAAGAAATTCAATGTTATAAACCGTACCCCTATCAGCAGCACACTCAATACCATGATCGAAATGGGAAAAAGAAATAGCAGGCAACCGATCGCAAACTTGAGCACCGAATCAATGATGAGGATAATAAATGTTTTATTCTGATTGAACTCGGCAATATTCAAAGATTTAATGGCATAAATGATATTATCGAAAATTATGTTCACCCCCAGCAATACGATCAGTGATTGCAAAAGGGCATCGTGGTACAGCAGGAATGCAATGGCTATGCTGCATACATAAAAAAAGCAACCACTGTACAATTGTATTTTTACGAACCGGCTTACCAGCTGTTGCTTATCGGGCACATCAACCAGCTCGCGGGTAAACCACTGCCCCAACCCCAATGTTGAAAAGGCAGCCAGGAATTGATAAATAGTATTGGCGATCAGAAAAAAGGCAAATTCACCGGTGGTGTATTTACGTGCTACGATCACAAAGAACAAACTAACCAAAACACTTTGCAGGCCATTGGCTGCAATGCCCCAGAAGCTGTTCTTTATTAACCGCGACTTAAACAGGTTCACCGAACGCTGCATCAGGTTCAACTTCATGAACAATTTTTGAACGATTTGATAAATAGATCAGGAATGTACACAGGCACACCAGCACGATCAGGTTCCTTCTATCGGTTATGGAGTACAGCGATACAAAAGATACCAGCCAGCTTATGATGGGTGCAATAAATAACAACACCCGGCTATCGGTTTGTTTTTTCACCCAACCCCGCAAGCCGCCAATAACGGCGCCCAGTATCAATGCGAATACCACCAGGAAGCCGGGAGCGCCAAATTCAGTGAGTATCTTTAAATACCCATTCTCGGGCTGATCGAGAAAAACAACCTCATTTTCCAGCACCAGGTATTGGTCCTGCGCATAACGCGAAACATAATCTTTATAATTTCCGATGCCGATACCCAGGAAGGGATGTGACCTGTATATATCATATGCTTCGCGCCAGATGGTAGCCCTGAAATCAAAAGAGTTATTTATATCATCCTGCCGCTTGAACAGGATCAGTGAGTTGGAAAATAAAGCGATCACTGCCCCACCCGCAATACAACCTATTACGATGTACTTTTTGTATTGCATGCCGGCAAACAACAGCAGGAACAACACCCCCGCACTCAATCCCAGGAATGCTGAACGGCCTCCTGTTAAGAAAATAGCCACCACCACCGACAGAAAAAGCAGGATATTCTTTAGTTGGGGGCGCTGAATGTACTTATTGTTGATCAGGAACATAAAGCTCAGCATGGCCAGGAACTGCGCATACTTCTGTGAATCGGCAAAGAAACTGGGATATCGAATACCATTGCTGTCGAGGGTATTCTGGTTCAGCTCCGTATACAACCGGAAGTCAAGCCCGATCACCAATTGCACCACCAGGAAAGCCATGGAAAACAAACAGGCAAAACGCAAACCGTTGATCATTTTATTAATAAACCCTTCATCGTGCAGGCATTCCACCATCAGCAAACGGGCATAGATAAATATTGGGAACACCGATAAAATGGTGAGTAAGGAATTGGTGATAAAGGATGAAGTGAGACTGCCCAGCAGCAACAGGAAGATCAACGTACAAAACCCGCCAAAATAAAACCGGTTGGGTTTGTACACACTGAGAAAATCCTTGTACCGCCAGAAGAGCATCAGATAAGACAAGCCATCAAACAGGGTTAAACTACCATATTCATAAGGCGTGATCTTCAGATCGATCAACGGCAGCACGTACAACATATATAAAAGATAGGTACGCCTGGGTTGCCTGCTGAACAGCAACAAAACAACGAATGCTACAAGAGCTCCGGCGGTTAACACCACCATCAGAGAATTCATCTGAAAATATTATTTTGTTTTTGGCCTGATGGATCTTACTCCCGACAAGCCGGAACAGGCTATGACACAATTTTCATTATGAGATCATTTAAATGAAAATTCTGTCATAGTCGATTCCTATACTATATTTTGATCAACTGATCAAATGTTCAAATTGTACTTTACCGGCCTTTTCAAATTCTTTTATATCACATTCCACCATTTCTTTTACCAGCATTGTCAGGTCATACTTTGGTTCCCAGTTCAATCTGGTCCTTGCTTTGGTAGCATCGCCTATCAATAGTTCCACTTCCGTTGGCCTGAAGTATTCGGGGTCAACAGCCACTACCTGCTTGCCTAATTCCAGTTGATAATTTTCGTTGGTACAGGTGGCTACAAAACCGCGTTCGGCTGCGCCTTCACCGGTGAATTCGATCACGATGCCCAGTTCGGCAAAAGCCATTCTTACAAATTCCCGCACTTCGGTAGTGATACCTGTAGCAATTACAAAATCCTCAGGCGTATCCTGTTGTAAGATCTTCCACATAGCTTCTACATAATCCTTTGCATGGCCCCAGTCGCGTTGCGCATTCAGGTTACCGAGGAACAAACAATCCTGTAAGCCGAGGGCAATGGCGGCAACCGCGCGTGTTATTTTACGCGTTACAAAGGTTTCTCCGCGCAATGGGCTTTCATGGTTGAACAAAATACCGTTGCAGGCATACATGCCATACGCTTCGCGGTAGTTCACAGTGATCCAGTAAGCGTATAATTTAGCAACCGCATACGGGCTTCGTGGATAGAAGGGCGTGGTCTCTTTTTGCGGCACTTCCTGCACCAGGCCATACAGCTCTGAGGTGGATGCCTGGTAAATACGGGTTTTCTTTTCCAACCCCAGTATCCTGATCGCTTCGAGCAGGCGCAGGGTGCCAATGCCATCGGCATTGGCGGTATATTCAGGTGTATCAAAGCTCACTTTTACATGGCTCATGGCTGCCAGGTTATATATTTCATCGGGCTGCGTTTCCTGAATGATGCGAATAAGGTTGGTGCTGTCGGTCATATCGCCATAATGTAAGCGGAACCGCACGTTTGCTTCATGCGGGTCCTGGTACAAATGATCTATACGATGGGTATTGATCAGCGACGACCGCCGTTTTATGCCATGTACCATATATCCTTTTTCCAGTAACAGTTCGGCCAGGTACGCACCGTCCTGACCGTTAACACCAGTTATAAGCGCTATTTTCATCTGAAATTATTATTTTTTATTTTGGCCAGATGGAACTTACTCCCGACAAGCCGGGACAGGCTATGACAAAATTTTCATTGCATTACATGATCATAATGAAAATTTTGTCATGGACGTTTCATGCTATTGATTTTTCGAGCGTGGTTGTTTTAAAGTCTTCATATATCTGTCGCAGGCCTTCCTTCAGGGAGATCTTATGCCGCCAGCCCAATGCATGCAGCTTGCTTACATCGAGGATCTTGCGGGGCGTGCCATCGGGCTTGGTTGCATCGAGTACAATGCGGCCTTTAAAGCCTACCAGGTCTTTTATCAATTCGGCCAGTTGTATAATACTGATATCTTCCCCTACCCCCACATTCACCGGTGACCGGCCATTATAATTATTCATCAGGAACAAACAGGCATCGGCCAAATCATCGGCATGCATAAATTCACGCAGTGGTGAACCTGTTCCCCAGATCACTACCTGCGGTGCTGAGTGTTCTTTCGCTTCATGGAACTTTCTCAACAAAGCCGGCAGCACGTGACTGCTTTCCAGATCATAATTATCATTGAACCCATACAGGTTGGTAGGCATTACCGAAATAAAATTGCAACCATATTGATCTCGGTACGCTTCACAAAGCTTGATGCCGGCGATCTTGGCAATAGCGTATGGTTCATTGGTTGGTTCCAGCAAACCCGATAATAAATATTCTTCTTTCAATGGCTGTGGCGCCAGTTTGGGATAAATGCAGGAAGAACCGAGAAAGAGCAGCTTCTTCACCCCCGCTTTATGTGCCTGGTGAATTATATTGCTTTCGATCATCAGGTTATCGTACAGAAAATCGGCCCGCCAGGTATTGTTGGCAACAATGCCGCCCACTTTGGCAGCAGCCAGAAAAATATATTCAGGTTGTTCTGTTTCAAAAAAATCAGCTACCGCATCCTGGTTACGAAGATCGAGCTCCGTGGAACTACGGGTAACCAGGTTCCCGTATCCCGCTGCGCTTAATTTTCTGATAATGGCACTGCCCACCATTCCCCGGTGACCGGCTACATAGATCTTATTTGAAGAGTGCATTATAAAAATAGTTGTTGGTATAAGATGTGGTGATCGGAATTACTTCAACATTGCTCTTTTCCACTTCGGCTGTCATGGTATAACCCAGTGAGGGCAATTGCACTTTTACTGTTTTGCTTCTCACTTCTATTACATCGCCTTCACGCGCCATTAACGGACCGCTCGAAATGCGCACCCGGTCGTTCATATTAACGTTTATCTTTTCAAGCTGCACATTGTGGTATTCATTAAGGAACTGTCTTATTGTATCTATTTCCTCATCGCGGATAACTGCAGGCTGACCCAACCAGTATACCAGGTTCAAAATACCATCTGTTTGTTTGATGGTCACATGTTCCTGTGGGGTGGTGTGCACAAATACATAGGAGGTGAACAAAGGCTCAAGGACCAGTTTTTTTCTATCGGCCCATTGACGAACCATTTTGTTCAAAGGACAATAATTCTCTATGTGCTTTCGTACTAACAGATCGGCTACCTTCTTTTCCCATCGTGGCCGTGTATACACAGCATACCATTTCTTACTTGTGTCCATATACTTCGATTATTTTGTTTTAAGAACAGGCTCCGCCCAACTCAGTTACAGTACCCTGTAACCGGCAGATAATTTTTTAATATGTATTCAGTTTCTGAGGCGTTTAAGGCGGACCTGGTTTCAGAGAGGGCGCCGCTCCCTGAGCATGAGCGCCCTTACCTTTTTCACTACTTCTTATATTGGCTTAAATGAAGTCTTCTGTTTTTTCATCTTTCTATTCTCCTTGTAAGCATAACCGTCGCCATAACCATATCCGTAGCCATAATGATGTCTTCCAAATCCTTTGGGCCTGATGCCATTGAATACAATGGCCATGTTCTTCAGGGAATTCACCTTACTGATCTTGTCGATCTGTTCTACCATTATCTTGGGCGTATGACGGTGCCTGATAACATACAATGTAGCATCGCAATACGGTGAAATAATATATGCATCCGTTACCGGACCAACCGGAGCCGTATCGATGATAATATAATCAAAGATGCCGTCGAGATAGGTCAGCAGCTCAGGCAGGCGATTGTTCATTAAAATTTCAGTGGGGTTGGCCGATAATGGTCCCGCAGGAATAATGAATAAATTATCATTTACGTCACTCCGTTTAATGATCTCTTCAGGTTCGCGGGTGCCCAGCAAATAATTGGAAATACCTACTTCTGAATTGATGTTCAGATATTCACTGATGGCCGGACTGTGCAGGTCCATTTCGAGCAGCACTACTTTTTTACCGGTAAGCGCCATGCTCAATGCCAGGTTGGTGGCTATAAAGCTTTTACCTTCCCCGGCGATACTGGAAGTTACCAGCACCTTTTTATTAGTGGTGTTCACCCCCAGGTAATTAAGCGCCACGCGCAATTTGCGGAATTGTTCCGCTACAAAGCTGCGGCTGTTTGGGCCGCCGATCACGACCGGGTTCTTTGATTTATCAATTGAGATCTCTGCGATCACCGGATGACTGGTGAGGCGTTCTATATCCTGCCGGTACATGATCTTCTTGTTGAATATTTCTTTCAATGTAATCCAAACAACCCCAATAGCCAGGGCAGTAATAACAGCGATGGCAAACACGATCGGTGCTTTTGGACTAACCGGTTTTACAGTAGTAGAAGCGCGGTCAACCACGCGGCTGTCGCTCACATTGGCAGCATAAGAAAGGGCTGTTTCTTCTTTCTTTTGCAACAGGAAAGCGTAAATGCTTTGCATGGTGCTTTGCTGGCGGCTGATCTCTATGAGATCGCGTTCCTTCTTGGGAATGGTTTGCAATACCGAAGTATAGGAATTATTGGTTGAAGCCAGGTTGCCCCTGCTTGCCTGTAAACCCCGCCGTTGGTTTTGAATATTTTCAAGGATGCCGGGCTTTATGCGGTTGATTTGATCGGTAACCGATGACATCAATGGATTACCTTCCCCCGTAGTTCCTTTCTTCTTTTCATATTCCAGCTCCAGTTCGTATAATTTATCAAGCATGTTCGATAATACCGGATCAGAAACACCTAATGTAGAAGGTGCAATGCTGCTGTTATTATCTTTTTGTTTTACGTAACGCTCTACCTGGTCAAGCGCGGCCAGCTTCATATCAATTTCACCCAGCTTCTGGTCGTTGGCGCTTACATTCTCGAGGAACAATTTGCCCTGCTCGCTTACATCTACCGCCGCCTGTGATGATTTATATTGTTCAATCTTATGCTCAATGCCGGTCAGGTCGCGCGATACGTGGTTCAACCTGTCCTCCACAAACCGGAGGGTATTGGCGGCCAGCGTATTTTTATCCTTGAGCATTGCAACATTATATTGCGTCAGCAATTCATTCAGGATGTCTTCACCGCGCTCGGGCACTTCATCCTGAATGGTAAGGTTTAAAATAGAAGACAGCTTGCTGGCCGAGGCGATCACCAGCCGGTCCTGAATATTCGCAATCACTTTTTTAGGTTC
Organism: Niastella vici; assembly: GCF_002077945.1. Lineage (GTDB taxonomy): Bacteria > Bacteroidota > Bacteroidia > Chitinophagales > Chitinophagaceae > Niastella > Niastella vici. The sequence continues at coordinate 62,853 of NZ_LVYD01000045.1, read as the reverse complement.
CTGCAAAGTGAAATAGAATTGTCCGGCAGGTACATAGGCCGAATCTTTCAACCGGGGGTTCGGCATGAATTGTAACGTACCATACGGTGTTTGCACCCATTCATTTATCGGGTAACTGTCGGTGCCGATGACCACTTTCTTTTCTTCCTTATTATAGCCAAAAGGAACTTTCTTTGTTTCGGTCAGGCTATCGGGGCTTTTTGCTTTAATAATTACCGGTGAGGTAGTATAGGCAGGCAATCCACCCGGAGCAACGCCTTTTTTTGTAAACCAGTTGGCAAGGGCGTTGTTCGATAACCATTTATTCGATTCCAGCCAGGAATGGATCCTCCTTTCTTCATAAACCGGTGCATACAATTCCAGGTTGTTCACCACTTCCTTTACCAGGGTGCGCGACTGCAACACTTCCATTTCATTTTCCAGGATCTTCTTGGTAGAAATAAGGTTCAGTGATTCCAACCCTTTGGAATCTTCCACCCCTTTCTTTTCATCTTTAATAAGTAACCGTGCAGTGGACTCATACTGTGGAATTGAATACCGCATGTACAGGCAGGCTCCTCCTATTGCCAGCAACAACAGAAATACAAACCATGGCCAGTAGGAAGCATAACGGTTCCATAACTGGTTAAAACTGGTTTCCCTGCTCTCCATCTCCAATCCATTTTTGTGTGTCACTTGCATAAATAATTTATTTTATCTTGTTAAACGATCTACGACGATAACTCCCAGCGATAAAGCGCTTAATACAATTGGTATCCATTGCTGGGAACGGCTTGTACTGGCTACTTTTGATTTATTTGGTTCTACATACACCACATCATTCGTCTTTAAATAATAATATGGTGAGTTGAATAGTTCTGTTGAATTAAGGTTCAGGCGATGGGTGACCTTTTTACCATCTTCATCCCTTATCACCAGCACATTATCGCGCTGGGCATAAATGGTGAGGTCGCCTGCCAGGCCAAGGGCTTCCAGCAAGGATATTCTTTCACTGGGCACCGTCACCACGGTGGGGTGCGCCACTTCACCTAAAACCGTTACTTTGAAATTGAGAAAGCGGATGGTTATGATGGGATCTACCAACAACTTTTTATCAACCAGCGATTTGATGAGCTTATCTTTCAACTCATCTTTTGATAAACCGGCTGCTTTTACCGACCCTAAAAAAGGGAATTGAATATTGCCTTCACCATCGACCAGGTAGCCGGTAGCGGCAACAGTTGTGGTTGTATTAGTATTGGCAGCAGCATTATTAGGTTGGTTGAATATTGCTGATGCTTCAGGGTTCAAACTGCTGACAGAAATGCTCAGCAGGTCATTATTTTGTATAACCAGCTTTGGAATAGCCGGGGCTTCAAATGAACCGTTCTTTTGCTCTGAAAAATAAACTGCCTTCTTCGTACTCGTACATGACACGCCTGCCAGCAGTACTACCAAAACACAATAATATTTACATGACTGCCACCACCGTGGCCATGCCATAGTTTTTCTATAACCCATATATGATTTTTAATTTTGCCTGACAAGCCTATTACACTACACTACAGGACCTGTATGTCCTATTGAATCAGGAGTAACCTAAGGGAAGAGGTGTTTTTTATATGCAAGCAAGGGGGATCTTTAAGGTTTGGGGTCTTATATCAAAAAGCTTGCACTTTATCGGAAATCATAATATTAATTTTTTGTGCCAGCCTTGTTTCAAGTTTGTTCTTGAATGATTATCAGCAAACAAATCAATTTTATTTAATAAACCCGTTCAAGTACTGCACCCGCGGGTTTTAATATGTTGTTAACAGAATACAGGTATCGCTCACCTTTTAGTTTTTTCACTTCGCTCACATAATTCTTTATATCCTGTTCTTTTTCTTTCTGACATATCAGCAGCACATCCGTTGTATCAACCACAATGTAATTCTGTAATCCCTGTAACACTACCAGCTTTTCATCTGAAGCATGTACCACACATTGTGTTGTATCAATAACCAGCACACCATTACCGGCCACTGCATTGTTGCGCCTGTCTTTACCCATATTTTCCCAGGCGCTGTTCCAGGTTCCGAGGTCACTCCACCGGAACGAAGCAGGAATAATATATACATTCCCCGCTTTTTCCATGACGCCAACATCAATTGAAACGTTTTCACATACAGCATAAATATCGGCGATCATTAGCTTCTCAAAACTTGTTCCAAGCCATGATTGTTTTTCTTTAAACAGCTGAAACAGATCAGTAAGATATTTTTCAATTGAATTTATTATTGATCTGGCCTTCCACACAAAAATGCCCGAGTTCCACAGGTGTTCCCCACCGTTTACAAATTTTGCAGCACGTTGGGCATCTGGTTTCTCAGTAAAAGCTATCACTTTATGCACCCCGGATTGTGCAGTCTCTTTATTAAATTGTATATATCCGTACCCAGTATTCGCATAAGAAGGCTTAATGCCCAATGTCAATAGGGCATCATGATGAATATCGATGAACTGTAAGGCCTGTGTGCAAACTGCTTCAAACGCCTGCTGGTCTAATATCAGGTGATCGGCCGGCGCTACAATGATTGAGGCAGCCGGATCTTTTTGTAGAATTTTAAAGGATGCATATGCGATGCAGGGAGCTGTATTCTTTCTTTCAGGTTCGCTTAAAATATTTTCTTTGAGTAATGTGGGTAACTGCTTTTCTACAATATCTGTATATTCTGTGGAAGTTACTACATAAATATTTTCAACCGGGGCCAATGTTTCAAACCGTTTGAAGGTTTGCTGGATCAATGTTTCACCTGTTCCCAATATATCAAGGAATTGTTTGGGAAAATCAGTTCTGCTAACCGGCCAAAAACGTGAGCCGATTCCTCCTGCCATAATAACTACATAAGTTGATCTATACATACGTTCTTGTTTTGTTTATGCCAAAGAATGCCTTAACAAACACCATATAATGCTTGTGAAATGTTAGTAGCAATCGTTTTATTGGTGAAATGGGATAGTCTAAGAGCTGAATCAAATAAAGTCAATCACTGTGCAATAGAATTTTTAGCATCCATCCCCGCTAGGTTAGTTATTAAATAATGCAACTCCTTATTTTTTTGCATGGAACCCCATTCTTTAATGCAAATTATAAGCCTTGATAAGAAAAAGAAGCGGAGATCAACAGAACGAAGAAGATAATTATAAAAATTCCACAACATACAAGTTATTCATTAACAAACTCAATATTGTTGGGTAATAAAATACTCAAACCACATTTATTTTTGACACTTTCAATCAAAAAGAATGGGAAGGAAAATGATTTCCAGATATTATTATTGTTTATTATATCTGTATTGGGAAGCCGCTAATCAAATTGACAGAAAAGCGTTGCTTTATGGGTGAGCTTGCCAAGTTCTACCTGGTACATCATGAACAACAGAATGATCTTTCCATTGCTCTTCAATTGTCCAATATCGAATGATATGGTTGTTGCACTCATATCAGATACCCCCGTACCAATGTCCTCTACATTTTCGTACGAATAATGGTAACCGGTCCATGGACTGTTAAACGGGTTGCTGTTTTCTGCCGACTCAGATTTATGTGCAAATTCTATTTCCTTTCCCCCATAAATGGGTTCATTCAGAAGTATATTGAATTTAAGTGAATCGAGCACCTTTAGCTGGCCGGTGCCCTGGAAACTGAGTGTATTCTTCTTTCGTTTTATTACCAGCTTTTCATCACCGGTTTTTATCCATTGCTGGTTTGTTGTGGTGGTATTGTTCAAAGCGATATATTCATAATACTCGGCCTTTGTTAAACCAAACTTCTCAAACATTACTGAGGAGTCGGTCGCCGTGGCCATGGAATCCTTGATCCAGGCAGCGTTTTTTTCAGCAGCTTTCAACATTTTGGAGGTAAGCTCCATCATACGGGGATTTACGGTAGCCTTTACGCCCATCAACTCCACTTTATGCTCGCCTTCCTTTAACCAGGTCTTAATGTCTTCCCCAAATTCCTGCCCGCCGGCATTCTGGCAATAAGCATTACCCGTAAAAAACGCCACGGAGATCAGGAGCAGTACAATGGATTTCATAGATATTATAATGTATGGCCCAAGATAGCAGCTATTTTTTAAATATAAAACCCCACATTATAACATTAAAACATTTTCAGATTATTTCAACCCCTGCTGACATACTGTTGTCACCAACCCCGGGTTTCTTTGTACTATCAAAAAACAAACAACTATGGATACGGTAAACATTGAACCAGCAACAAAGGAAACAGCCATTGCCTGTTTAATGAAAAACTATGCGAATTATAACCTCTGGGCCAATTCAACCCTTATAAACTGGCTAAAAACCAAGCCGGTAGCCACCCTGGAGCGGGAAGTGCCTTCCAGTTTTCCCAGCATCAGGCTTACGCTTTTACACATCTGGCAAACAGAACGCTACTGGCTGGCCATACTTAAAAACGAAGATGAACCGGCTTATGGCGAATTCACCGGAAATATGCAGGCCGTATTTGATGCATTATTAAAAACCTCGGGTGAACTGGCCAGGTATATAAACGCCATGACCGATGAAAATGTACAGGAAAAGACGATGATCGAAAGCCCCTGGTTTAGGTGCAATTTCAGGAACTTTGAATATATAGTACATTATGCCAATCACAGCACCTATCATCGCGGACAGGTTATAACTATTGGGCGGCAGCTGGGCTTTACCGATGCACCAATGACAGATTATAACCTTTATAATATTGACGGAAAAGAGTTCTAACGGGCTGCAGCTCTTATAAATGTGGTTTTTACTATTATTCGAAATATTTGCGGGCGAAGGTGCAATCGTTACCGGTAACGATTGCATAAATTAATGTTAAAAGCAGTACTCTAACTATTTAGTACATGTGCTAAATTTAGTGAAGAACCTTTTTTTTAACGATTAAATTGCCTTCAAGTATGAAAAAACACATTGGCGCCATGGCGCTTGTGATCCTTTTTGCCAGTTGCTTAAAGAATACAGAAAGACCAGCAACTAACGCTTCCTCCTCTGATGCCGCTGCCAAATCAGAATTAACAGGTGGTACTTCCGTTGCAGCTGTTAACACCACTGTTACTACAGAATCAGCTTTAAAGACCGCTGTTGCCAATGCCAAGGCAGGTGATATTATTACTATCAGCGGTACAATTAATTTAACCAGTACCCTGCAATTGCTGAACAGCGGTACCTCCAGCTCAAAGATCAATCTTACCGGTGGTACACTCAATGGCGCCGGCCTTTCTTCAGGCTGGGTGGTAAAATGTAATGGCAGCTACTGGAACATTACCAACATGACTATTAAGGGCGGGCCCGATGCTGGTCTTGTATTCCAGACCGGTGGTTACAATTATGTATATAATGTAACAACAACCGGCAACCACGATACCGGTTTGCAGATCTACAACGGATCGCACGACAACAACGTACAATCCTGCAAATCAAATGAAAACTACGATACCCAGAATGGCGGCGAAAATGCCGATGGTTTTGCCTGTAAACTATCTGGCGGCACCGGCAACAAGTTCCAGAGTTGTGTTTCTAACCACAATTCGGATGATGGCTGGGACTTATATGGACAGCCATACACGGTAACCATCACCAGTTGTACTGCTAGCAATAACGGTTATGGCACCAATGGTGATGGCAATGGGTTCAAGCTGGGCAGCGCAGGCCAGTCGGTACCCCATACTGTTACCTATTGTACAGCCACCAATAACAAAGCCTGGGGTTATGATGGAAATGGTAACACCGGTCATATTACGATCACCGGCAGTGGCGGATCTGGAAACGGATCAGGCCTGATGACCCGCATATATTAATTTATTTGGCTACAAACACTAACATGAAAATGAGTCCCGCGAAAGCGGGGTTCATTTTGTAATAGGAAGGAGTTACAGGTTTCAAGTTACAGGTTACAGGGTGCAGTTATTTTTGTATTCCTTGTAACCTGAAACCTGCAACTAGTAAATTGCTTTTTCCACTCTCTACTCACCTACTGTGCGCCAGCATCCTTTAATAACTTAACAATCTCTTGCGCACCCGCCCGCTTCGCATGGTCAAGGGCCGTTTCACCGTTCTCATCCTTTATGTTCAGATCGGCTTTGGCAGCTATCAGTACTTTTACAACATCAACATGGCGGTTGCGGCAGGCTGCCATTAAAGCGGTGCTCTTATACGTGGTTTGGGCATTTACCTGGGCGCCATTATCAATTAACAATTTTGCCAGGGCGGCATCACCTTTTATGCAAACTGTCATCAGGATGGTTTCCCTGTCCTGCATATTGAAATTTACATCGGCTTTATGCGCTATCAGCAACTCGGCCACCTCCAGGCGATCATTGACACAGGCATACACCAACGGCGTTAATTTTTCCTTGCTTTCCACATTCACCAATGCCTGGTGTTTTAACAGCAGCGCGGCGATTTCGGGAAAACCATAAGTGGCGCTGTACATTAACGGCGTTACGCTATCTACATTCACCGCATTTACATCGGCCTTGTTCTCGATCAGGATATGAGCCACCTCGGTATAGCCTTTAGTAGCTACGATCGATAAAGGGGTTTCCCCAAATCTATTCTTCTCCTCGGTATTCGCGCCATTTTTGATCAGCAGATGAACAATATCCTTCTCGCCCAGGAAAGCAGCCAGGAATAAAGGCGTACGTCCTTCGGCATCCTTTTTATTAATATTTATCCCAACCCCTTTTCTTAACATATGGTCTACACTGCCTATATCATTCCTTGAAACGGCATCAAACAGATCGTTATCGAACCTGGCGCAACCAGCCAGCAACAACATATGTATAAAAACCAGTGCGACAGTGGTTATTTTCATTACGAAGAATTATCTGCTTAAGCTACGAAACAATTAGTAATCACCCAGTCGGGAATTTCAAACTGAGATCAATAAGATCTTTCTGCCAAAAGCCCAATAAATATATAATTTAATTCGCATTTGGCACAGTGGTTATACAGCGGCCACACAGAGATGTTCAATGATATTGACCATATCCGTAGTGGCCAGTAAATATTATCACAAAAAGAAAATCAATGCCTGCCCTTTGGCGGCATCTACTGATCATTTCCTATTTAACCAGTGATACGGTTTCGGTATGTTCACCGGTACGCAATCGCATAAAATAAGTACCGGCTGTTTTGAAATACTTCTCCCCAACGGGGAAAGAATAATTGCCTGCTGCCTGCTCGCGATCAAGTAACACGGCCAGCAATGCTCCTTTGGCATCGTACAAACTCAAATGCACTTTCGATACCCGGGCTAATGAATAACGCGCCACGATCTTTCCTTTTATGGGGTTGGGAAATACAACCAGTCCATTTGTGAATGGATCATTGGCCACCTCTTCGGGTGCTGTGGCTTCTCTTGTTGTTACAGCCGACTCAAAACAACCCAGGTCGGGGGCCGATCCGTTGTAGGCCAGTCCCACATTGGTGCCCTTATTAATACAATCGCTTGATGTAGCCAGCCGCATAAAATTATTCACCGGCAAACTACCATCACTCTGGCGGGCCGCTGTTAACAAACTTTGATCTACACTTAAGAAATCGGAGCTGTTCACAGTTACCGACAGGGTGAAATAGTTATAGCTCACATTGCTGGTTGAGGTGTTAAGGTTGCTGTATTCCGTACTACGCGCGCCCCAGCCCAGGTTATTCTTCAGGTTGTGATCATAACCCGGCACATCCGATGCATAATCTGAACTTCTGTTCAGCATGTTATAGTTGACTGCATTATAGTAAGCCGAATTGTTATACCAGTTATTACCTCCCAAATGGTGGTTGGCATAAAAACCATTTGCTTTGTTCCGGATGGCCAAACAATTGCGAACCGTGTGACGGGGAATAGTGGCCGGCAGGTTACTGAAATCAGAAACGCCAAAACCGCCGATCTTAAAGCCGTTGCCATCGCCGAGGCTGGCGAACGCTGTGGAATAGCCATTGTAAAAGCTCCAGCAGTTCTCAAAGGTGCCTGCTTCAAAAGCATTGATACAATCGAACCCGTCATCGCTGTTGAACCAGGCCCGGCATCCCCTGAACACATTGCCGGTATAGCCTACCAGGTCGTTATTGGGATGGAAACCAAAACCATCGGTATTGCCGCCGAGGCCGTTTTCAGAAACATTGTCCCAGTTGTTATAAGCATCACAATTTAAAATGAGGTTATTGCCGCCCCTGGTAAGGTAAAAACCAATAGCCTTGCCATCGTGCATGCTCAACTGCTCATAAATATTGTTGCTGCCCTGGTTCTCGAAACACTCGCTTTGGGTATGGGTGGTAATGTTCACCTGTACGCCCACCACCTCTATTCCGCGGATATGTATCCACGAACCGGTAACCTGGAATGCATGAATACGGTAACCTGAGGGGTTTACGTTGGTGTAATTAAACACCGGCTTTTCATTGGGATAGTTCCAATACTTGATGCGATTGCCCGATGTACCGCTTTTGTTCAACAGGGTTACATAGGCCCAGATGCTGGAATACTGGGCAACCTGCGACACAGACATTGCATACGTACCTCCCCGTATGTACACCGTATCGCCCGCTGCGGCGGAAGTTTGCGCCCGTTGAATGGTAAGAAAGGGAGAACTGATGGTGCCGGTATTGGCATCGTTGCCACCGGTGGCTACATAATAAATTTTGCATAGAGCGGGTGTAGCTAACCCGCTCAGCAGCAGGAGTAGTGCTGCAGAATAAAGTTTTCTCATGTTGGCATTAATCGTTTAGTAAAAATTAAATTACCGATTTAAACAAAGGCAACCATCCTGCGCCATCCTTAAGGCGCACACTTGAGAGAAAGCCGTAAATTGTAGCCGTTTTGTTTCCTGAAACCTCTAAAAGTAATCTCATGGAATATAAATTTCAAAAACCTGTTCATGGAACTATTGGCACAACCAAATATCAGTGTGTTATTGAATGGCGCAACGGACAGTTCATTGCCGATGAGCCCGAAAAAAATGGCGGCAAAGACACCGGCCCCGATCCATACACTTTATTATTATCATCGCTGGCCACCTGTACCCTCATTACGTTGCGAATGTATATCGACAGAAAAGGCTGGAACATCGCGGAGATCAAAGTAAATGTCAACCTGTTCCAGACAAAGGATGGTGACAATACCACTACATTTATCGATCGCGATATTACATTTCCGGCGGGGGTAGAACCGGAGCAGAAGAACCGGTTGTTGGAAATTGCCGCTCAATGCCCGGTCTCAAAAATGCTCGAAGGAAATATCAAAGTCAGAAGCTACGTGTACCATGAAGAAGATGTTGACAAGAAATTGAAGTATACCAATGGCGATATTACCGTGGTTTGGAAACCGGAGCTTTGTAAACACTCAGGCCGTTGTGTAACGCAATTGCCGAAAGTCTTTAATTTAAAAACCAAACCCTGGGTCACCATGACCGGCGCCGATTCGGAAACGATAAAATTGCAGGTAGAGAGGTGCCCTACCGGAGCGCTTTCGTGGATCCCTGCCGATAAAGATGAGTAAAATGGGTTAGTTTTTTGAACTCAATTTTTTGGGTGGACTATTTTCCGGGTTATAGTTACTTTTTGGGGGACGATAATTACTTTTTACCGGGAGATATTTACTTTTTGGGGGCCGATAATTGCTTATTGCCGGGCGATAGTTATTTTTTGGGGACGATACTTACTTTTTACCAGGTCATAGTTACTTTTTTGAAGAAGATAATTACTTTTTCAGGTTTATAGTTACTTTTTCCCGGGCTATAACATCAGCGTTAGCAGATATAACATTTTCTGCATAGGAGATAGTTTTTTTTATTACAGTTAGCATTATTTAAAAAAAAGTTGATCACTTTTTGCCGGTTGTAACATCTTTTCATTTGAAGTTAATTACTTTTTTGTGGAAGTTGATCGCCTGATGAAATAAGTACGTTTTTTTCCCAATTTGCAGTTCTTTTTTATTGCGGCTCCACTAATTTCAGTAAAGTTCACTTACAATCATAAATAACTGACTTTTTTTTAATGCAGGTTCACTCATTTGCCTGTTTATTCACTTAAATACCAGAAGAAATTACTTTAATGCAGCAATATTTTGATTATGAACGCAAAATACTTGCTGCATGTCCGCCGAATGTAAATAAACGCCGCCTAATAATACAAAAGATCTTATTAGCCCTAACGGGGCCGTGAAATAAGCCTTGCGTCTGTAGCACCAAGGCGTTTTGAGAGGGTAGCAAAACCTGCATTATTACCAGTGTACGCGGGGGCAACTAAGAAATCCGTTTATCAGATTCACCATTCACCACTCACGTTTCCCATTTGCGTTTTTCTGCGCCTTGATTCCCATTGCCCCTACGCATAATGCTTCATTCACCACCACGCTGCCCAATTAAATAATCTTTATCTATTTGTTTACACAACTTTATTTTTATTTAATTAATTACTTAACTTACTTTACTAAACTTTAATTACAGTTATTTTTGTTTTAAAGTGAAGTGAGACACTGCTATTAATAGCCCGATGCATTCCTGGTTCAACCCTGCCCTTATTTCATTGGTTCCCCTATACATTAATTATTGTCAATCAATAATGAATACGCTATTTCCATAACCTAAAAATCAAAACGCTCATCATTTCCAACTAAAACGCCTTTAACATGAAAAAAGCAAATTCAACTGGCATTCCCCGAATGCCCTGGAAAAACTATGCATTACTCAAAGTAACCGCCTGCTTGCTGGCGCTTGCCGTAAGCTTTGCAGCCTGTAAAAAAGTTCAACTGGATGAAAATGCAGCAACCCCGCCAAACAATGGGGGCCGTTCTGCCAAAACCGAAACCATCATAAGCGATATGAACCCCATCAAGGTAATGTCGTTTAACGTACGTAACGATGCAGCCGGCGATCCCTTCTCCCAGTATGTACGTAAGGATTATTGCCTGCAAATCATTCTCGAGAACGATGTAGACATTGTAGGCCTGCAGGAAATTGCGGTCAACGATATTGAAACCTGGTTCAATGCCAGGATGGACTCCGCCGGTTACGGACGTTACTCAACCGGACCGAATAACGGTTCACCCAAAACGATCTATTATAAAAATGACCGTTTCACCCGAACCGGCGGTGGAGGGTTCACCATGATCACGTCTGAAACGCGCACCGGCAAATGGGTGGTGCTGCAGGATAAGCTGAACACGGCCAACAGCTATTTTGTTTGTAACAACCATTGGACAACCGTGAGCACCGGCGAACGCCAGCTCGATGCAGATACGGTGCTGATGAACATTAAAAACAACAACACCGCCAACCTGCCGGTCATTTGCTTTGGCGACTTTAACGCCAAACCCGGCACTGCCGAAATGGGCATTATAAAAGATGCCAGCGGTCTTAATATGGTGGATGCACTGTTCGATTCTTCGGGCGATCCTACTTTCCATGGCTGGGATGCCGTAGGCGATGCCAAAATTGACTGGATCCTGAGCACACGGAGCATGGCCTTCACCAGCTCGAGCGTGATCACCAAAAGCTACACCGTAAACGGACAAACGCTTTGGCCTTCTGATCACTGGCCGGTAATGGCTACTTATATCCCCTACATCTTTGGCGGCGCCCACACCGATGTCAATGGCATTAGCGCCAGTTCAGTTACCAAATACAATTTCGCTGATGTAGACGGCGACGGCGATGCCGATAAAATTTACTGGAACTATACCTATGACAGCGGCAAGCCGCGGGTATTTCTCTCAAACGGCGATGGCACTTTTGCGGCTGCTGCAGTTACCCATGCAGCCAGTGCTTCTACTTCATCTACCACCCGGTATTATTACGCCGACATCAATGGGGATGGAAAAGCTGACCTTATTCGCTGGAACCCTTCGCTGAATTCGGGTCATACCCTGGTTTACCTGGCCACCTCAGGCGGTAATTTCAGCGCCACCGCTGTTGATAATCCCGAAGGCACCAGCGCAGGCACCACCACCCTGTACAATTTTGCCGATGTAAATGGCGATGGAAAAGCAGACAAGATATACTGGAACGCTACTTACGATGATGGCCATACCCGTGTATATTTGGCCACTTCAGGCGGCAGCTTCAGCGGCACCGTAGTGTCAGGTACAACGGGAGCCAGCACCACTGCCGGTACTTCGTTCTGGTATGCTGATGTAAACGGCGACGGTAAAGCTGATAAAATATTATGGCACCCTGATCTTAACTCAGGTAAAACCATGGTATATACATCTGATGGGGATGGAACCTTTACAGAAAACGCTTCATACAGCAATTCTGCCACCAGCGGTTTAAGCAATACACGGTTCTATTTTGCCGATATGAACGGCGATGGCAAGGCTGATAAAGTATACTGGAACCCCGACAACTACCAGGGTTACCTGAAAGTATACTATTCCGATTCAGGCGCCTTCGGCGGTCCTATCTATACGTTAAGAGGCACTTCACAAAGCGAGAATACATATTTCTATTTCGCAGACATCAGCGGGGATGGAAAGGCTGATCAGGTGCGTTGGAATTATGGGGAGAACAGTGGAGAACTAAGGAACTATTTCGCCAGGTAGCAGTATAAACAACTTTCACGAAATAAGCTTAAACGCAGGAAGTTCATACGATTTCCTGCGTTTATTTTTTTGTGGGAAGCCAAATAAGTTTAATTGAGATGTGTAACACTGGCCTATCCCTATCAGTATTTTTACCTATCTTGTGTTTTGCAAAAGTGATTAATATCTTATGATACGAACTGTTCTGGTAGATGATGAGCGTGCCAGTATCGGTATTTTAAAAAATTTATTAAAGGCCCATTGCCCGGAAATAGAGATCATTGGCGAAGCTGCCAGTGTACACGCTGCTTTAGAAGTCATCCATGCATGCTCGCCAGACCTGTTATTGCTCGATATCGCCATCAATAATGAAAATGCGTTTGATCTGCTGAATGGCCTTGACAAAATCGAATTCCAGATAATATTCGTGACGGCATGGAACGACCATGCCATTGAAGCATTCAAATACAGTGCTGTAGATTACCTGCTCAAACCGGTTGACGCGGCTGATCTGCAAAGGGCCATTAAAAAAGTGGTCAAAAGATCGCACGAAAAAGAAGTAATAGATAACCTTAAAGTACTGCAGGAAAATATCCAGGCTTTGCAAATATCACAGCAAAAAATGGCCGTTCCCACCATGCAGGGTCTTTCTTTTATTCCATTGAAAGACATTGTGCGCCTTGAAGCAAAGGGGCCTTGCAGCTTTCTGTTAACGGTTGCATTATACCGTGGTAAATTAGCCGAAACTTTATTCAAAATGAAACAGCTATTAACATTTACCTTATTCTGCTGCTCGCTGGCAGCAATTACTTCCTGCTCGAAATCGATCAACGAACCTAAAGAAGCACTGTCGCAGAAAACTTCAGGAACCGGCAAGTCGAACCGTATCAGCACAACAAGCGACTTAACAGACCTGCTCACGGGCCAAACCTGGGTATATTATGAATACTTTACCGATTTCAATAACAACCCTACCAATCTGGTCTGGAAAACAAACAAAACCGGCAATTCGTTAAACCTGTCGTTGAACCAGGTGCAATTTTATTCGAATGGCAATTACACGGAGATCACTGAAAATGGCATCACTTTAAATGGCACCTGGGCTTTCCTGAACAACCAGACACAGGTTCAGGTTAACAATCCCCTTGGTATTTTTGTATCCACCATTCAGGAGCTCACTTCAAACAGGTATGAATGGTTGCAGAGTGGTGGCGGTAACTACGGCGTTATGGTACCCAAAAACCAGGTGATCGATACTACAGGCGGGAGGTTGCAGTTGTTAACGTCCAAACCCTGGGTGTACACTGAATATTTCACTAATTTCAACCAATCGAACCCTTCTCTGATTTGGAAACCCAATAAAACCAACAGTCCGCTCAACTTGTCGCAGAACTGGGTCAAGTTTGAAACAAATGGCACTTATACAGAGATTGATCAAAATGGCACTGTGTATAATGGTACGTGGACTTTCCTGAACAACCAGACACAGGTACGGGTTTTCAGCCCCGTTGGCACCTTTACCTCAACTATTCAAACGCTCAGCACTGACAGATATGAATGGTTGACTCCGGATGGAGTCACTTATGGAGAGATGGTTCACCCGTAATTCCAAAAGAAGTAAGAGGTAAGAAATTCGTGAACTTCTTACCTCTTACTTCTAACATACTTAATAAACTTTAGCGATCCTTCAGTCATCCTTCGGTAAAAAGGGGTGTTTACTAAGGGATGGTACAAGGTTGGTACAAGGATAGTACAACAACTGGATAACTTAAGCTCAATAACTAATTGAAAATAAGAAATTTGCAAAAACAGCGCTAAAGCTTCTCCGAACTAAGACCTGTAATTGACTCATTGTCAATGAGATGTTTGGCAACCTTGTGATCTTTGACAAAAATAAATGGCCCCCTAAGGGGCCACTATATTTCATGAGTTGGGATTAAAATTCAATTCAGCTCTCCCCTACTTTATATAAAAACTTCCACTTTGCCTGATGTCGCCCGATGATGCACCTACCATCACACTGAACTCGCCCGGTTCCAGCACAAACTTCATATCGCGGTCGTACAATTTCAATTCATCGCGTGGAATGGTAAACGAAAGCGTTTTTGTTTCGCCGGGTTGCAGGTGCACGCGTTCAAAACCCTTCAACAGTTTTTCATACATGGTCACCGAACTCAATACATCGCGAATGTACAGTTGCACTACTTCGTCGCCAGCTACTTTACCGGTATTGCTGATATCAACTGTTACCGCAACAGGATCGGTGGCCTTAGTACCTGCATTTATTTTCAGATTGCTGTATCCGAACGTAGTATAGCTCAACCCAAATCCAAACGGATATAACAAGCCTTTGATGCGCGCATGCTCACCCTCATCTGTTTGCGCACTGGGTTTGGATGGAAAGTTCAACGGTAATTGTCCAACCGATTTGGGGAAGGTAAGCGTGAGCTTGCCACCGGGGTTGTAATCGCCAAACAGAATATCGGCAATGGCTGTACCACCGTACGCTCCGGGATAACCGGCGTAAATAATGCCATCGATGTATTTATCGATCCAGTTAATGGTCATGGGTTGGGAACCAATAAGCACCACCACTACCGGTTTGCCGGTTGCCTTGATGGCTTTTATAAGGTCCAGCTGATAACCGGGCAGGTCGAGGCTGGTGCGGCTTTTACTCTCGCCACCCGTTTTTGTATTTCCGCCTAAAACGACAATTGCGCATTGCGCCTGTTTGGCTGCCTGAACGGCAGAGTCGAGCATGGCCTGTTCGCCCGCATCCATCGGTTCCGGCAGGATCTCGCTTTCGGGCCAGCGTTTATCAACCAGGTCAACGCCTTTTGCATACAGCACTTTGCCGGCACCCAGCTTTTGCTGTACACCCTGCAGCACATTTACACTGGCCGTATGCGATGGGCCGTAATGCGTGTGCGCATAATCGTCATCCGTAGCATTGGGACCAATTACGGCGACTTTTTCCAATTCTTTCGACAGTGGTAAGATGTTGTTATTATTTTTCAGCAGCACAATGCTTTCGTGCGATGCCTGCAAGGCCACCTGCCGGCTGGCCGCATTATTCACCAGTTTACGGGTTTCGGCAGCACTTGCTATATAGGGATGATCAAACAACCCCAGCCGGAACTTCACCCGCAATACATCTCCTACGCGATGGTTGATGGTATCCATGGGTATACGTCCTTCTTTCACCAACTGGCGCAGGTAAATGATAATGCTATCGGGCGCACGGAACGTAGTGCGTACATTCATGCCTGCCATAAAGGCCTGGTACACGGCTTCTTTTAAATTGGCCGCCACATGGTGTTTGCTGCTCAGGTATTCGAGCGCTTCGCTGTCGCTGACCACATAGCCGGTAAAACCCATTTCAACCCGCAGCCTGCGTATCAACCAGTAATTACTACCCGAAATGGGTATACCATCGTAATCGTTGTACGAGCTCATAACGCCCATGATGCCGGCTTCTTTGATCACTTTCTTGAAGGGATACAGGAGAATATTTTCCACTTCGCGTGGCGCCACTTGCGGGTCTGTGCGGGCCTGGCCTTCCCGGGCGCCCTTATTGGCGCTGTACACCGCAAAATGCTTGGCAGTAGAGGCGGCCTGGCCGTTTTGTTGAATACCTTTTGCGAGCGCAATACCCATGGAGGCTACCAGGTATGGGTCTTCGCCGTATGATTCTTCGAGCCGGCCCCAGCGCTGGTCACGGGCTACATCGAGAATGGGCGCATATACATTTGTATAACCCAGTGCCCGCGCTTCACTGCCGGTAATAATGCCTTCCTGATGCACGAGGTCTTTGTTCCAGGTCATGCCCATATTAAGCTGGGTGGGAAAACTGGTTGCCTCATATGCTTCAACACCACGAATACCTTCATCGGTAAAATCGGCCGGAATACCCAGCCGGGTTTGTTCAATAAAAAAACGCTGGGTCTCGTTCATTGCCCAAACGTGTTTTTCCATATCTGTAGCCAGGTCAAGCGTCAATGTTTTGTTGGAACCGATATATCCATTCAGGTGTTCATCTATATTGGCAATTCCATCTTTCCAGATAGCATTTTTCCATTCAGCAGTTGGGAGAGAATCTTTCAACACGCGGCGCCAGCCATAGAGTGTAGCCATTTGACAGGTCTTTTCATCCAGCGTCATTTTCGACAACAGATCGGCTGTTCTGGCATTCACCGGTTGGGTGGGATCTTCATAGATATCTTTTTTTCCATTTTTGTTGAGATCGATCCAGCCATCCTTATAAATAGTGGTAAGCGGTTTAAATGAAACAATACCGATCAGCGTGAGCCAGGCAAGCGGGTGTTTTATTTTCATATTAATATAATGTACGAA
Organism: Niastella vici; assembly: GCF_002077945.1. Lineage (GTDB taxonomy): Bacteria > Bacteroidota > Bacteroidia > Chitinophagales > Chitinophagaceae > Niastella > Niastella vici. The sequence goes on along the minus strand of NZ_LVYD01000045.1, from coordinate 45,957 downwards.
AACAAATATATTAACAAAGCAACCGCGTGAGTGCAGAATGTTACGCTAACGTTTGCGTAAGGGAATGAACGGCAGTTGACGCTGAACAGGCATACCTTGTAAAGGCAGAACTAACAAAGCAAAAATTTACTTTTTAGCGTTTTTGAGCTATTCCTGTTGTAGCTTTTTCAATGTTCTGTTCAGGCTTCGAATGGTGATGCCCAGGTATGCCGCCATGTCTTCTTTGGAAATATTTATTTCCTGTTCTTTAATCAATGCCAGCAACTTACTCAGTGTGTGTTCTACTGTATTTAATTGCTGGAAGGAGGCACGGGAAGAGGTGTTGATGATGCGTTCGGCAAAGGACTCCAATAATAATTTATTAAACGGTAATTCCTTTTCAAGCAGGGACCGAAAATACGGGATGGAAATGGCATAAACTTTAACCGGCGTTAAAGCCTTTATATTGCATAAACAGGGGACGTTCTTTATGATCTCGAGCTCACCAATGATCTCCCCTTTCCCCAGGAACTCCACAATAAACCGCTTATCATCTCCTTCATTAAAATAACAGGTGGTAATACCCTCTTTCAGCAACATTACTTTGGTAGGCTTTTCACCCTGTTGCAGCAGTAACTGCGCAGCGGAAAATTCTTTTAACAGAATGTCTTCCCTGCGTTGCTGCGCCTGGTACAGCGCTTCTATATATGATAAAAAAGCATTGTTGGTACGAAGCATATTTTCCGGATGGGACAAATGTCCTTTTTATGACTGTGTCAACAGCCCAATTTTGCAAACCGGAAAGTACAAAAACTAATAATGCGACCATGAGGAACAAGATAAAAACCATTGCATTTGATGCTGATGATACCCTGTGGGTGAACGAACCTTACTTTCAGGAAGCCGAACATCGGTTTTGTGTATTGCTGAAAGATCATCTGCCGGCTCAGGCTGTATCGCGGGAATTGTTTCAAACTGAAATGAAAAACATTTCGCTTTATGGTTATGGCATTAAAGGATTTATGCTTTGCATGATAGAAACGATCACCCGGGTTTCGAATGGAACGGCCCCATTGCAACTGATCGATGAAGCCCTGGCACTGGGCCATGATCTGCTGCAAAAACCTATTGAGTTGTTACCAGGGGTAGCAGAAACACTGGAAGGCCTGCATGGGAAATACCAGTTGGTCATAGCCACCAAGGGCGACCTGCTCGATCAGGAACGGAAGCTGAAACAATCGGGTTTGAAGGATTATTTCCATCATATCGAGATCATGAGCAACAAACAGGTAACCAATTACCAAAAACTGTTGACCCATCTTGATTGTTCTCCCGGAAACTTTCTGATGCTGGGCAATTCGGTTAAATCGGATGTACTGCCGGTGTTGGCGCTGGCGGCATTCGCTGCACATATCCCCTATCACACTACCTGGATGCATGAGCAGCACGACGATACAATAGAACATCCCAATCTTATAACATTGACCAATATTGCAGACATTTTAAATCACCTTGATTAGCCATGAAAACAGCCATTGATATAACCAGTTGGGCAAGAAAAGATCATTACCAGTTCTTTTCGCAATTTGAAGAACCCTTTCATGGGATAACCGTTGAAATAGATTGTACAACAGGTTATGACTATGCCCGTCAACATAACATTTCTTTTTTTCAGTATTACCTGTACCAGGCGTTGAAAGCCGCCAATACCATTGAAAATTTCCGTTATCGCATTGTCAATAAAGATGTGTTCCTGTTCAACAGGATCGATGCCTCGCCCACCATTCCCCGCCCCGATGGCACCTTTGGATTTGCGTATATTGATTATACTGAAAATGAAGATAGTTTTTACGCCAACGCTACGGAGATCATTGAAGCAGAGAAAGGGGCAACCGGGTTAAAGCCGGCTGTATCAGGTGAGAACGTCATTCATTTTTCGGCTATTCCCTGGCTTAATTTCACCGCCATATCACACGCCCGTTGTTTTTCGTTTGCCGATAGCTGTCCGAAAATAACCTTCGGAAAAGTGAAAGCGGAACATGGTAAAAAAACAATGCCGGTTGCGGTACATGTGCATCATGCATTGGCAGACGGCTATCATGTGGGGCTTTTTATTAATAAATTCCAGGAGTTGATGAATAGGGAATAATTACTCCCTTTTCCGGCAAATGAACATATACGCCGGTGAATGAACAGCATGACCAACTATCACAAATCGTTTTTTTGATAAGCAGAACACTTAAATTGCGAATAAAAGACACCGATGAAAAGCGTTCCAACCTTATATGAATGGGCAGGCGACCTGGCAACTTTTGAAAAACTGTTCAAGACCTTTTATGAAAAAGTTTTAAGAGATGAGTTGTTGGGTGAAGTGTTTAGAAACATGTCGCCCGAGCACCAAACACATGTGGCGCATTTTGTAGCCGAAGTATTTGGTGGCGAAAAATTATATACACAGGAAGGCGGCAGTCATGCCACTATGGTTGGAAAGCATATCGGAAAAATGCTGACAGAAGAAAAACGCCAACGCTGGGTACATCTTTTAATGCAGACCGCCGATGAAATTGGATTAAAAAGCGACCCGGAATTCCGTTCAGCTTTTGTAGGATACATTGAATGGGGATCACGTATTGCGGTCATCAACTCCCAACTGGCCGAAAACCCCATGCAACATACAGAACCAATGCCCAAATGGGGATGGGGTGAAACAGGCGGGCCATACATTCCAAAAGAAAATTAGCTTCAATCAATGAGCCTTTTTCGTCAATTCACTTATAAGAAATTTGGGGTATTACCATTTGATGCGCCGGTTGCAGAACAAGTGAACCAGCAGGAATTCGACCCGTACATAAAAATTCTATTTCTTAAGAAAGGCAGTCATATTGGCATTGATTTTAATAAATATAAATTAAAAGATGACGCCCTCTTTTTTATAAACGTAAACCAATGGTACGAACTTCCATTGCCCGATGCCAGCAGTGGCTCGCTCATTTATTATAACCGCGACTTTTATTGTGTAGAAATTCACGACAAAGAAGTGTCGTGCGACGGCATACTATATAATAATGTATATGAAATACCGGTAGTATACTTATCGAAAGCAGAATCTGGCCAGGTGCAGCAGATCCTTGCAGAAATAGTGCAGGAAATAAAAAATGATGAACCGGCAATGGAAGAAATGCTGCGCATTCTGCTAAAGAAACTGATCATAATAGCTACGCGGATCTGGAAAAAAGAACACAGCATAATTACCAGTGAAGCCAGCCAGGATATTGAATTTCTGAGAAAATTCAGCCAGCTGGTTGAACTGCATTATAAAAAACTGCATACAGTTGCCGATTATGCGAATATGCTGGCCATGTCGCCCAAGATGCTGCATAAGCATATTACGAAAACTGGCCAGGCATCGCCTAATGACCTCATCAAGGAAAGGATCATTCTGGAAGCAAAAAGATTATTAGCCCACACTCCCCTCTCGGTAAAAGAAATTGGCTACGCCCTGGGATATGAAGATCCTGCTTATTTTGTACGGCTTTTTACTAAACAGGCCGGGACATCGCCGGTTGAATTCAGAAAACAGTACAATCATGTTGAAGGGAAAAAAGTACAATAAATGAAGATTTTGGTGCATTGACCCGCCTTACGCCCGTAAGTAGTTTTGTGTTATCAATTTAATCAATTAAAAGAACACAAAATGAAACGTACAGCATTCACAAGGACCCTGAAAAAAGCGCTCATCATACCTGCCATTTTCGCTGGAATATTCTCTGCTGATCAAAGTGTTGCCCAAACACCCGAAAGAAATAACTCATTGGGCAGACAAGAATTTATTGAAGTAGAAAAAAATGTAAAGCTGCATGTAACCGATTTGGGCGAAGGCAGCCCGGTAGTGCTCATTCACGGTTGGCCGTTGAGCGATGCCATGTATGAATACCAATACCAGGAGTTGGTTGAGAAAGGCTTCCGCGTAATCGGTATCACCCTGAGAGGATTTGGTAAATCGGATAAGCCATATGGTAAATACAATTATGATGTGTATGCCGATGATATCAAAATTGTACTGGACAAATTAAATATTCAAAAAGCTACGATAGGCGGGTTTTCTATGGGCGGCGCTATCTCGATCCACTATGTAGCTAAATATAATGCCGCCCATGTTGCCAAACTGGCATTATTTGGCGCCGCAGCACCGGTTTGGACAAAACGCACTGATTATCCTTATGGCTTTACCAAAGAAACAGTCAATGAGTTGATCGCCCTTAGCAAAACAAACCGGCCTCAGTTATTGGAGAACTTTGGAAAGATCTTTGCGGCTTCTGAAACAGCTTTATCACCGGGCATTGGCAATTGGTTAAGTGGTATCAATATGGAAGCATCACCCTATGCCGCCACGCAGAGCCTGATCGCCCTCAGGGATACAGACCTGCGTCCCGAGCTGAGTAAGATCAGTATTCCCACAGTGATCTTCCATGGTGTAAAAGACAAGATCTGTGAATTTGCTTTAGCAGAACAAATGCATAAGGGAATTAAGAACTCAACGATCGTTCCTTTCGAAAATAGCGGGCATGGATTGTTTGTAGAGGAAAGGGAAAAATTCAATAACGAACTGATCAAATTTATTAAGGAGTAAGACCGGCAGTTGATGTAACAACAAGGCTTCAGGTTCCCAACCTGAAGCTTTTGTTTTATGTAGAAATGTTTCCTCATTAACCTTGAGCCAGGTATAATTATTGACTGTATTACTAAAATTACAGTTATGATCCGCAAATTAAAATCAGGTCAATACCGCCTGTACTCCCGGAAGAAAGACCCCAAAACGAATAAAAGAAGGAATTTAGGTACCTTCGATTCACTGGCAGCCGCTCAAAAACACGAGAAGGAAGTGCAGTATTTTAAAAGGCATTGACCTTAATGAAAGAAAATAATATCCCTAAATATTCCTTGCAGCAAAGCTTTGCAAAGGGCAATCATTTAATTGAAATGATCGTCAATGATGGCACGGCATTTCAAAAGCGAAAAGTTAATCACCTGGTGCCACACCGCAAGGATTATTACATGTTTGTGCTGGTGCGTAATGGCAGCAGCCGGCATTGGATAGATACGACGCCTTATACGATAAAGAAAAACACCTTATACATTTCCTCACCCTGGCAGGTACAGGTAAAAGAACAAACAGAACCGCTTGAAGGGATCCTGCTTTCTTTCACTGAAGAGTTCCTGAACCTCGACGACGATAAAACCCTTCGGCAACTGCCCGTAATTCAAAACCCTTTTAATGCCCATGAATTATCATTGCAGCCGCAAGACTTTTCATTTATTGAAGACCTGCTTTTAAAAATGTGGGTCGAATACCAGACAGGCAGTGAATGGCGGAACACAATGTTACTATCGTATTTACGGGTATTGAGTATATACAGCAGCCGTTTATATACTGAACAAATTTCAAAAAGCGCCGGAACAAATGAGCGAAAGCTGTTAACTGATTTCAAAAAACTGATCAATGAACAGTTTTCAACATTGCACCAGGTGGCAGATTATGCGCCCTTATTGAATAAGACGGCCGGCTATTTAAATGAAGTAGTTAAACAACAAAGCGGCAAAACGGCTATTGAACATATTCATGAGCGCATTTTGCTGGAAGCAAAAAGAAAATTATTACATACCGAATTTTCCATTAAGGAGATCGCTTACGACCTGGGGTTTGAAGATGTGGCCTACTTCACCCGTTTCTTTAAAAGACTGACAGAACAAACGCCTGCTGTCTTCAGGCAGGCCATCCGCGAAATGTACAAATGAGCCCGGTAAATGTACAAAGCATTGAGTAGCGCCAACCATAGTTTTGCCCTAAAAAAATATGGATACTATTTTAGAAAAGAACAAAGCAATTGTAAAACGATTCAATTACGAAGTAATTCAGGGCAAAAATGCGCAGGCTTTTGATGAAATTGTGCATGCGCAATTCGTTAACCACAGCGTTCCGGCCGGCGCCGGCAATGCAGGTAAGGACGGCGTATTACAATTCCTGCAACTCATGTGGCAGGTGTTTCCTGATCTGAATGTGACCATAAACATGCAGATTGCGGAAGACGATCTGGTAATGACCTACAAAACCTTTCAGGGCACACACAAAGGCACCTACATGGGTATTGAGCCTACCAACAAAAGCGTTAGCTTTTCCACCATAGATATCATTCGCCTGAATGACGACCAGGCCATTGAACACTGGAGCATTCGTGATAACAGTGCATTATGGCAGCAATTAACGCAAAACAAATAAGACTTCAGTGACCCGTTCCACGGGTCATTTTCTTTTAAAGGCCGCGGTGAGCACAGCTGCCGGCCCAGGCTTGAAAACGTATTGGTTGGTTGTTTTGTTGAACCAATAGATGCCGTATTCAGACTCATCACTATTGGTACGGTAGGTCCAGTAAGTAAATGGAATGTGGTTTTGATAGAAGATATCGCATACATCGGTGAGATAGTCTGTATTGTTTGGGCAACGGCTTCGTACGCCCATCTGGTTTACAAATACCGGTACATTATGATTGCTCCTGAACTGCACCGCCGGCTGCAGTATCTGTGTTAAATAATCTTTATTAAGATTTACAGTTTTGCCATCAAAGTCGGTATAGGTGCTGGGATAAGAAACAATGGGCAAATTGGCCTGTTCCCGTTTATCGGGTTTTATATAGTCGGTTGGCAGGTAATAATTGAAGGTATAGATGAGCTTTTTATCTTTGATTGTAACGGCATCCTCAAGCTCGTTGATATCGTAATGATCGTTGGCCCCAATCATCAAAGGAGTAATGGTATCGTATTTACGAACGGCCGCAATAACATCTTCATAAAAAGACACTACATCCTGTGATGTCGCCGGCTTTCTGGGATGTGGTTCAGATAATAATTCATAAGCCGCCATGTATGGTTTGTCTTTATACCGTTGTACCAGGAATTGCCAGGTTTCAATAAATTCCTTTTTCAGCGATGCGTTGGTCCAGTAGTTTTCAGTGGAATCGCCTGCGCCCTGGTCGGAACCGGCAAACAGTAATACCCATATTTTTTGATCTGTACACCAGTTGATGTATTGGTCTAACAGCTTTAAGCCGTCTGGATTTATATGTCCGGGCGCATCAGTTTGGCGGATGTTGCTTCCATCGCCACCAAAATACCATCGAAAGGGCATGCGGACAATATTGGCGCCCATGGTTACTGCCTCGGCCGCATCCTGCGGCTGGGCGGTTTCCCACCAACCCCAGTTTACGCCACGCAATTCAATGGCATTGCCATCAGGCGTTTTAATAGTCTTACCATCAATAGTAAGCCGTACAGGCTTGTCGCTTTCGTTTACAGGAGGGGTATCATTATTTTTTTGGCAGGAGGCAATAACTATAAGTGCAGTAAGTAAAAAATACAGCTTCATAGTATAAGTTTTGGTATCATGGGTTTGTTATAGACTAAGAAAATGCGTTAATGTTTAATCAAGATTGTATTGTGAGGGAGGTAGCATATTGTTTTCCGCCAAAAAAAAGCGTAAAATAGTGGAAACATACAAGTTAGCCCCATGAATCCCGGCAGGCTTCATATTAAAATATTTCTTCTTGTTTGCATCTTAATCAATGCGCATTGGGCTTACTGTCAGGATACATTGATTACCTATACTATTGACTCCTCATTTCTTAACGCAGTGAAAACTCTGGCAGGGAGAACCGTTTCACTGTCGATTAATTATCTGGATCAGTCACCCAATGCAAATGACAAAAAAGTATATAAAAAGTATGCGCAGCTGGCAACACAACAACCCACTTCAAAGAATTACGATAAATATTACCAACTTGCCTGTGCGCTTTGGGAGCTCAATAAACTACATGAAGCAGAGCAAATGTTTCTGAATATTATTAAGTCAACAGAGAAGCATTATGCAACCACGTATTATCATTCATCAGACGTTCGGGGCGATACAACAACCAATATTTACGGTTATGGAAGCTATACATCAAGCTATAAAAACAGTGCAGCTATTTACTTAACCAGGATCTATATTTTAAACAAGCAGTATAACAAGGCATATAAATACCTGGAAGATGCTGTAAAAAAATACAAAATCACTTACAACTGTGGAACGGGCTATCACATGCAAAAAGAAAAATATGATTTTCTGTATGCCCGTTGTTATGAAGGGTTAAAACAATACGATAAAGTTTTGGAATTGTTGCTTCCTGAGAGTTTTGACAGCTATGACGAAGTCAGTGTGCGGGTAATTAAGAAACTGTATTCTAAAAACGCGATCAGGGATTATTTAAATAAAGCGGAAAATTCCATACAATGTACATTTGATACCTTCCCTTCTTTCAGCTATGTGACTTCCAATTTCGGTAGCAAAACAGCGAAAACTGATACCCTGACCTATTATTCGGGATCAGCCACCATAAACCTGTTCAATAAAACAGTTGAGATGCCACGTCCCGATCTTGAAAACGGGGAAAAGGCCACAAAGGAACATTTCATCAGGGAATTTAAGGAAAGCTCATTTTATCTGGCACTGGCCGAAGTTGCCGGGCTTGCAGAAAAGGAGAATTGAATCATAAGCTGTCATTCAGTAGGTTATCCCCTCCCCCATTTTTTTTAAATTTATTGTAATCTTAACGTTAGTTCTGCGACAAATAAGATCACATATATCAAGCGAACAATAAAACGATATAAAATGATCTTATTAATCACAGGATTAATCATCTTATTAATCCTTTCCGGGCTAAGAATAGCCCAGGAATATCAACGGGCCATTGTCTTCAGGCTGGGCCGGTTTCAAGCTATAAAAGGCCCGGGACTTTATTGGTTAATACCATTAATAGAAAGGCAACAAAAGGTAGACATAAGAACTAAAACAGTTGCGCTTGAGCAACAAGAGACGATAACAAAGGATAGCGTTACTATTAAAGTAAATGCTGTTCTATGGTTCAGTATTACAAATCCCAAAGATTCAATCATTAAAGTTGCGGATTATAACAAAGCTGTGTATCAATTTTCGGTTTCAGCTTTAAGAAATATTATAGGGCAGCACAGTTTAGACGAAGTATTAAGAGAGCGGGAGCAAATAAATTCCAATTTGCAAAGGATAGTAGATCAAACGACTGAACCCTGGGGTGTAAAGATCGAAATGGTTGAAATGAAGGATGTGGAAATTCCGGAAGGAATGCAACGGGCAATGGCCAGAGAAGCAGAAGCAATAAGAGAAAAAAGAGCACGAATAGTAAAAGCAGAAGCCGAGCTGGATGCTTCCATAAAACTTACACAAGGTGCAAAAGAAATGGAAGGTAGTCCTATCGCACTTGAATTAAGAAGGATGCAAATGCTTTCAGAAATCGGGATCGACAACAATACAACTACGATCGTATTATTACCCTCTGAATTTTCGAATGCCGCAAAAAGCTTTAGTGAATTAGTGAAAAACAAAAAAGAAGCCGAATAAAACCGGCTGCCCTCATCAACACGATGAGGGCTTTTTTGTGTGCTGGATATTATCCTTTCTTCTTTTTAGTTAGCATCATCATCACCCTGCCAATAAAGGGAATTTTCTGAATGCGGCAATTATGAAAAGCGGTGAGCTGCCATTCGCCCTCTTCGTTCTTCACCCATACACCCGTATTGATCGATTGACGGCTTTTAGGCGCTTTCTTCTGCCAGCGAAAACGAATGGCGCCGGTAGCAATTACAATAGCAGTGGTGTCGTTTACAAAACGGATCTTTTGCAGTTGTCCCTCCAGTTTGGCCCCTCTGAACATAAAGTTGTTCATCATTTCTTCATGCGATTGCAAATAAGCTTCACGCCCCTGCAAATGCATTCCATTAAAGGTGATGTAGTCGCAGTCAGCTGTAATGCAGTTAGCAGCCGCTCTGAAATCAAGGTTTTCGAATGTTTTAAATATCGTATCATAGGCATGTTTAATGGCTTCTTTATTCGCTTCTGGTGTCATTGTGTTGAATTTATAGAAGCGAAACTAAACATACCTCACGCTGTAGAACAGTGTTGTTAGGCTAAAAATGGAAGATTGCCGGTAAATGGGGGTATAGGGGCGGTGAAAATGCAATGCTACAACTGTTAAAACAAGCTGACATTGAAAAATATTTGAACCAGTGGCACCATGGAGGCAGAAGAAACTAATAATACTTTTATGTTTCAAAACAGGTAAAAAAACGTGAAAAAAACCCGTTTTTTTATCCTCATATATTAGTAATCTTGGTATGGTTCAATTGCATTGGGTTTTGACATTTTGCAGTAACTAATACCGAAACTACCATGACCGTATTTTTAAGTTATTCAACGAAGGATTATTTTTTTGCAGAACTAATGGAAATCAAACTTAAAGAGGCAGGTATTGATTTATGGAGAGACCAGGGCAGCCTGGTAGCCGGCGCCGATTGGAGACAAGGCATTGAAGATGGCATTTCTACCAGCGGAGCTGTGTTAATCGCCCTAAGTTCATATTCGACTGAATCGCCTTATGTAACTTATGAATGGGCTTATGCAATTGGGAAAGGCAAAACAATTATTCCAATAAAAATCAGTCAATGTCAGATGCATCCTCGTTTAGAATCCATTCAATATTTAGACTTCACTGTGCCCAATTCACTTCCCTGGAATTTGCTCACTGAACAAATTAAAGAAATTTATGAAGAAATAGATCCAAGTTCTATTGTATCAACAAACGCAACTCCAAATATGCCATCGAATACAGAAGATCCACAGGTAAAAGCCATACTCAATTACCTGAACCAACGAGGTTATCAAACGGCAAGTTTTGAAAGAATTCGCAGAAGAATTGACCCCAACCTTACAGATGAAATACTAGATACATTGATTGAAAATAATAAGTCTATATTTCGTCATGTAACACTCAAAGACGATAAAAAAGGCCTCGCCAAAATAGTACCATGATCTAAGCCATTTGTGTACGCAGGTTTATTTTTAGGCCTGGTTGCATTTTAGAATCAACGATTGATCTATCACGCATCCTTCTTCACATAATACTGTTCCTGGTTTTCGTAAAAATGGGCCAGGTCTTCTTTTGCTGTTGCCAATGCCTTAATTTTATCTTCGTAGTAGAGCTTTCCTATTGAATACTCGTAGGCGTTTGCTAATTGCCTTGATCTCCCTTTAACTTCAGGGTCGTCTTTATGCGCTTCGAGCTTCTTCATCCTCGCAATAAGCCCAAATACTTTATTACTGCCCAGGTAATCGATGATTTCAGCGGCTTTGTACCTGTTCTCTATAATTTCATTACAAAGTTCTACTGCAGCTAACCGTAATACCCGGTCGCCTGTCAGTTCAATCTTTTTAAAAATGTGTTGATCTTCTGTCATAAAAATTTCAAATATACTCAAAACGTATCACTTACCATTACTTATGAGATTTTATTGACTAAAGTGCTTATTCCGTCACCCGGCCAGCATGTTCAATAACTAACTCCATTTTTCACCAAGCACAAACGAAACCATATAATACACATCATCCGGCAAAACCGGTTTGCTCATGAAATGTGCTGCTCCCAGCCCTTTTAGCCTTACAGATTCCTTTTCATCCCTGGAAGTTGTGTAAATGATCACCGGAATAGCAGCAAGCCGGGGGTCTTTCTTAATTTCTATCAGGCATTGCTCTCCGCTCAGGCCCGGCATTCTCAAATCCAGGAAAATAAAATCAGGTAAAACATTGGCTGCATTATTCAAATATAGCAGTGCTTCCCGGGCGTCAGCTGCAGCAACATATTTAATCGTGTCATCGTATTCTGCGGTTGCCTCAAAGAACAACTTCCTGTCGTCTTCATCATCATCAATTAGCAAAATAGTCATAGTCTTTCATTTGAAATAAGTGAAAAAAAGAACCTTTATTCCCTGGGAAGAAGAACATGAAACTCTGTTCCTACCCCTTCTTTTGATTGTACATAAATTTCTCCTCTATGATTTAATACTATCTTCTTACATAAGGCCAGGCCGATACCAGTTCCTTCAAAACGGTCCCTTGCATTTAATCGCTGGAATATCAGAAAGATCTGTTCCATAAATTTTTCATTGATGCCTATACCATTGTCAGAAAAAATAATTTCAAAATAAGTGGAGGTGCTATTGAGAGATGGATACGTTTGCACTTCGCCGGCCGGGAGCATTCGGCAGGAAATATGGATCACAGGCGCTACAGCCGGTCTGGAAAATTTAATAGCATTGCCGAGCAGATTGTAAAAAAGCTGGTTCATTTGCAATGGCACCGCTTTAATAACCGGAAGTTCACCCTGTGTTATAATGGCTTTTTTCTGTGCAATCAGCATGTCAAAATCTTTCTTTACATTTTGCAGAATAACGTTCAGGTCTACCTGTTCAAAAACATTAGCGTCCAATACCTTTGAAATATTAAGTACATCACTGATCAATTCTGACATTCGTTTTGCAGCCAGGCCGATCTTGTCGATCAATTCCCTGGCCTCACCATCTATATCTTTCCTAAACCGTTCACTCAGAAGCGCCGAAAAAGTCCGGATCTTTCGCAAGGGTTCCTGCAAATCATGGGAAGCAATTGTTGCATACTGTTCCAGACTATCATTTGATTGTTTAAGCAAGGTATTGGCTTCTTTAAGCGAAAGGGTGCGTTCTGATACTTTACTTTCCAGTTCACGCGAAAAATTAACGAGATCAGTTTCCCGGTTCCTGGTATCTGTGATGTCCTCAAAAGCCAGTAATACTAATAATTCACCATTATCTTTTCTGGCTATCCGGCAGGCATTTAACAACAAGATCCTTTCTCCAATATCTTCAAATCTTTGTTTGATCTCCACATCAGTAATACGGCCATCTGTCAACAAACTATTTTCCAGGGCCGATCGAAGCTCTGGAATATCCCACAGTCTGTTTCCAAGCTGATAAAAGGATTGCCCTTCCGTATCCCCCTCTGTAGTTTTGAACTTCTTATAATATGACTGGTTAGCCGTTCTTACTTTCATCTCCTTATCCAGCACAATGAGTGGTTCCCGGATGGTAGCTATTATGGACTCGGCGTACAACCGGGCAATATTCAATTGATCATTCCGGTCCTGAAGCTCCTGGTTCAGCGTAGTCAGCTCTTCATTAGTGCTTTGGATCTCCTCCTTTGATGTTTCCAGTTCTTCATTCAGGCTTTGCAACTCTTCACTACCCGACAACAGCTCTTCGTTTGCGCTTTGCAGCTCCTCATTAACCGCTTCCTGATCTTCGGTAATGCTTCTTATATCCTCACGCAACTGGGCCAACTCTCTTTCCAATTGACTGTTCCGTTCGCTTTCGGCCAACTCTTTATTCAGGGCTTCCCGGGTTAACCTTTCCAGGTCTTCGCCTGGCACATTAGTCATTGTATCCCCAAAAAGAACCAGATAATAGGGTTCGATCGTATTCAACAACGGAATAACTTCAATGGTCACCAATTGCTGTTTCTCAGGTGCAACAAGAGAGATCCCTTTTTTCACCACCGGTTTTTTATCCGTTTTTGCTTTATGCAAAGCATTCCGCAGTTCAAAGGCCAGTCCTGGTTTAACCATTTTCAGCACGTTCAGGCTCGCTTTTCCTGGTGCCGGTTCAAGCCAGGCGCCAGTTATCCCCCTGAACTGCACAATGTCCATTTCTTCATTTACTACTACCCCGGGCGGTGAAAACTTTTGTACAATTACCTCATCGGCGCTCCGCTGAAAATCGTCGCGCCCCGGTTCCTTTTTAACAGTGTCCACACTGTCTCTAGATATATTTTCAGTTTTATTGGAAGAAGGATGCAAAAACTTTCCGGGAACGTTTTTTCTTGTATAGATCTTTTCACTTTTTCCATAAGTTGCAAACAGCTCTGCCGCAGGCGCTGTAGTCTCTGAATTGCCCAGTAACAAATATCCGTTCTCATTCAGCGCGTAGTGAAAAGTGGTCAACGCCCTTTTTTGGAGAAATGTTTCCATATAGATCAGTACATTCCGGCAACTGATCAGGCTCATTTTTGCAAAGGGCGGATCTTTCAAAAAATTATGGCAGGCAAACACACACATATCCCTGATGGACTTATTGACACGATAGCCGCCATTTACTTTAGTAAAATATTTTTCCACCCGGAGGGCGCTTAATCCGCCCAGCTCTTTTTTGGAGTAAATGCCAATACGGGCTTTTGCTATCGATTTTTCAGAAATATCTGTCGCAAAGATCTGGATCTTATAGTCGGCTACCTTATCTCCTAAATATTCGCTCAGGCAGATGGCCATTGAGTAGGGCTCTTCTCCGGTTGAACAGCCGGCGATCCAGATGCGCAACGGGTTAGCATCATCTTTATCCTTTAAGATGTTTGGAAACACGGATTCGTATAGTGCTGCAAAAACCTTCGGATCGCGGAAAAAATCCGTTACCGGAATAAGGAGATCCTGATACAGAAGATCCTGTTCAGCAATATTCTCCCTGAAATAGGTAAGGTAATCCGTAATATTTTCAATCTTGTTCAAGCCCATCCTGCGAATGATGCGCCTGCGAATGGTAGTCTGTTTATAATAGGTGAAATCATTTCCTTTCCGTACACGTAATAACGCAATTATTTGACGAAAAGCCTCTTCCCTGGCCGATTTCCCTTCTTCTTTTTCCACCTCCAAACCATTTCTGAAAATTTCCGATATCCTGGCCAGTTGCAAAGGGATTTCTTCGGGTTTAAGAATAAAATCCACTACTTCCGCATCGATAGCGCTCTGAGGCATGCCGGAAAAGGCAGCAGATTGTGGTTCCTGGGCAAAAGTAAAGCCCCCATGTTCCTTGATCGACTTCAATCCAAGGGTACCATCGGCTCCGGTTCCGGATAAAACCACGCCGATCGCCTGGCTCTGGTGAACTTCAGCCAGCGAGGTGAAAAAAAGATCGATAGGCATATTTTTCTCGCCTTTCGGCCCCCGGGGACTTAATTCAAGACGGCCATCATTTGCCATCAGCAATTTGTTCGAAGGGATCACATACACCCTGTTTGGCTCAACCCGTACATTATTGGTGATCTCCTGTACGGGTATTAATGTGGTCTTTTGCAGTATCTCCACCAACATACTATCATGCGACGGCTCCAGGTGTTGTACCAAAATATAGGCGGCTCCTGCATTTTCCGGTAAAGCCTTCATCAGCTTTTTAAAAGCTTCCAGGCCTCCAGCCGAGGCTCCCACGCCCACTACCGGGAAAAGATTATCAGAAGGTTCCTTGTTTTTATCTTTAATGTGAAATTCAGACATGATGTAGCATTTGCTGAAAATTATGGTCGAAAAACCTTTCCAAGGTACATTTATTAAGGCTATGGTTACAAATCGCATTCTGGTGTTGAAGAATGTAGCAGGGCTGGTACAATTATGGTATAAGTTATTTGCCACACCCAATGATCAACTGACCTGATCCCCCTAAGAGAGCTTCCTGTTTAAGTCAATTGCCGAAAATAAACTTACTTGAAACTCTACATTAAAAATATGGCTACCCTCCGCTGCATTATTGTTGTAAAAGATGCATTGGAAAAGCTTGGTATTCAGTATAGTGAAGTGAATTTGGGGGAGGTTAGCCTGAAAGAGAACATCTCCGATACCCAGCTTAATCAGATCAAATCCACTCTATTATCATTAGATCTGGAATTACTGGAAGACAAAAAAACTATCCTGGCTCAACAAATTAAGGCCCTCATTATTAATCTCATCTACCACACAGACGAACCGTTAGTCAAAAACCTGTCTGTATACCTTAGTAATCAATTGCACTATGATTACACCTATATGTCGAACCTGTTTTCAAACCAACTGGGCATTACTATAGAAAAATTCTATATCTGCCACAAAATTGAACGGGTTAAGGAACTACTCATTTACAAAGAGCTTTCCCTCACGGATATAGCCTTCAAATTGCATTTTAGCAGTGTTGCACATCTTTCGGCGCAGTTCAAAAAAATCACCGGCCTTTCCCCTACGCACTTCAAACAAAACAATGGCAATAAACGTGATCTCGTTGAAAAGGTGTGCGGTAACCAGAAATAGCAGGGAATTACAGTTAGTACAACAATTAATTGGTCTTCTGAAGATACGCATATGCATTATGTAACAGGGCGGTATCTGGCAGCCATTGCCACCACACGCCGAGATCCGTTTTAATAATGTTTTTATAGAACTCTGGCAATTGCTGCGATTCCCCCTCAAAATATTTTCTAAAGTTGCGGTCCTGAATAAGGTTTTGCCTTACCTGCCGGTAAAATTTCAACCGGCCCCAACCTTCCGAAGAAATGGCGCGCATAACATTCATCCATTTCGATGTAAAACCTTTCGTATGCATAAAACGTCGATAGATCGCCTTTGGTGAAAATGCATATTCTGTAAGATCAATCACTTTGTCGTAAAAGTCGACCCAATCATAATTTTTGGGTTTCACATTCATAGCCAAGTGATTATTAAGAAAGTGAAATGGAAATGGAAGTACCCGTCCTGCTCTTTGATATTCCAGGTTCAGCGGAGCAGCCTCACCGAAAGCAGTGAGGAGCGAAAACCCGGGGAAAGCGGTAGGGGAAGAATCAATAAAGCGTTTGGTAAGCTCGAATGGTTCAGCCCCCGCATCGCTATCGAGGCCCAGTACAAAGTTTGTTTGTACATATGGCACATAACGAAAAACAGTATTAATGTGTTCGGAGATCTGTTTCACTTTTTCGGCTCCGGTAATATGTGAAGCCCGCGCCTTATTACCCAATTCGTACCATGATTCTACACCTGGCAGCAGGGCGGCAAAACCATTTTCCTTTAATTTATTCAGGTGACCTTCTGTCAAAACAGAAAGGCTGCTCTCTGCAATAAAATGAAAGCTTTTAGGCGGCGCAGCCGAAGCGATTGCCTGCATACTTTCGTCGAACCGTATACCAAAATTCGGGTCATGCCATGCTATCCACGGCTTTTTATACTTTGTAAGCAAAAATTGAAGATCAGAACTTATTGTTTGAAAATCCAATGCCTGATAAGTGACAGTTGAATCAATACAGAACGAACATGTATAGGGGCAACCAACACTTCCCAGTATAGGCACAATCTTAATAAAAGGGGCCTTCTTTAAAGTAGCCTCAATAAATTTCCATCGCTCCTGTATGCTGCATAAATTTGCCGGTTGTTTACCGGCACACATTTTTTTTCCTACAGGACGTTGGGGTATACAATTATTCAATAACTCTGTAATTATTCCCCGGTTGGTAAAACCCAGTACGTAATCAAAGTATTGAATAGCATCATCGGGATAACACCGTGCATGCGGACCACCAAGAACGGTTATTATTCCGCGGCTACGGAAATAGTTACTGATTGCATAAGCCAGGAGCGCCGCCTGGGTAAATGAACTAATGAAAATCAAGTCTACATTTTCCGGTAGCTCTTTACGCAAATCTTCATTCCCAGTATAACATATCATGGTGACGGTATGCCCTTCCTGTTCGCACCAGGTGGCTATCACCTGAGGCATTATACTGGCCAGGTTAGCATGCATGATCTTTCCCCATAAGGACCTGGAGGGGCTTTTACATACAAGATCAATTACCCCTATTTTAAGAGATCGCATATTATTAATAGTTTCTTCCTAATTGTTTCATGAGCCGCACATGCGAGTAAATGGCCTCACTCATGGTTGGGTAATAGTTGTAGGGCAAACCAAATAATTCACATTGTTTCCGTACTATTTTACTTAATGCCGGGTAATGCACATGGCTGATCTGCGGAAAAAGGTGATGCTCTATCTGGAAATTTAAACCACCCACTAGCCAGCTGATCACTTTATTTCGAGGGGCAAAATCGGCAGTGGTTTTCACTTCATGAACAGCCCATTCCGATGCTATCACCTTACTGTTTTCTGCAACCGAATCAAAAGAAGTTTTTTCCACCACATGCGCCAGCTGAAATACGATAGATAAAACAAGCCCCATTGTTATATGAAGAATTAAAAAACCGGTTAACCATGCCTGCCACCCTAAAAAATAAACAGGTACAATAACATAAAAAAACAGATACAATACCTTACTGATCCAGAATATGACATGCTGCCGGGCATCGATTTTTTTAATAACGGTAGTATGGATCTTTTTTGAAAAGTACTTGTAAAAATCAGTGCCCCACATCCAGGCAAGCGTGCTTACAGAATACAGGATGAACATATAGATGAACTGGTAGCGATGTATAGGCATCCATTTTTGGGTAATGCATTGCCTTAATAACGGGCCATTGGCGATATCATCGTCAACTCCGTCTATATTGGTATAGGTATGATGAATAATATTGTGCTTGATCTTCCAGATAAACGCATTGCTGCCTAAAACATTCATACTTAAACCCATGAAATCATTGACCCATTTCTTTCCGGAATAGCTGCCATGACAGGCGTCGTGCATCACATTAAACGCTATGCATACCAGGCTGAAACCAAAAAGCCCGGAAAGCAATACGCCAACCGGCCAACTATAATTGCCAAACAGCAACCAGCAATAGACTGCAACAGCAACCGGAATCAATACCAATGCTTTTGTATACAATTTCCAGTTTCCGGTTTTTTTGAGCCGGTTGTTTTGAAAATAAGCTTCCACAGATCTTTTAACAGACTGGAAAAACAAATGGTCCTTGTTATTAAATGTTATTTTAGGCATACCCGAACCGTATTTTTAAATCAGCATAGCTGCTTCCATCAAAATTGACTTAATTTCACAGTATAACTGTTATATACTTCCTAGAGAGAGTTATATTATTCACACATTATTTACTGAACGGTGTTTAATGATGGGCATCATTTAAACTAATGAATGGCGTTGAATGTCATCGTTTTAGATCTAAAAAAAGGGCCAGGATAAAAATCCAGCCCTGAATTAATCCAATATCCTATGAAAAACCGGAACAGGATAATAGCTGGTTTTTTATTCATGTTATACATTTTATTAAATATGTTACACAATTCACACTTATAGATAAAGCAGTTCTATGGGGCATTATTTCCCCTGTTAAGAAAGGGCAGTAATGGTGTAATAAAGGAATGATTTGATTCACATTTCATCCAGCATGGACCGGCGCTTATTTTTTAGCTGTTTAAAATGTGAAGGGGTAAGACCGGTTACTTTCTTGAACTGGGCCGAAAGATGCGCCACACTGCTATAATGCATCCGATAAGCGATTTCGGTTAAATTAAACTCATTATATACGAGTAGTTCTTTTACCCGTTCAATTTTGTTGGCTATTAAGAATTTTTCAATCGTAGTACCCTGCACTTCTGAAAAGAGATTGGCCAGGTAGGTATAATCGTAGTTTAATTTCTGGCTTAAATATTCAGAAAAATTTACTGCCAACGGCTCTTCTGAATAATGGACCTTTTCAATAATAACATTTTTTATTTTCTGGATCAAAATGCTCTTTTTATCGTCCATTAATTCGAGGCCCGATCTCAATAACGCTGTCTTTATCTGTTCCTTTTGTTCAGCTGAAATATTCTCCATCACTTCCACTTCGCCTAATTCTACTGAAGTAAAATGGATACCCAGTTTTGTCAATTCCTCTCTCACGACCATCTTACAGCGGAGGCAAACCATATTTTTAATATACAATATCAAGGGAGCAAATTTTACCGCCAGTATAGAAAGGTAGTACAGGTATGACGGCGTTTCCTACTTAAATGTACGTAAAACTTCCTTATTTATCTTCTTTAGGCAGCAATTGATTCAATTTCAATTCATCTATATCCATATCCCTTTCCACCATCCTTATTGCTGCATCGCTGAACCGGCCTTCTTTATGGAGTTTTAGCAACAGTTCCCGTTGAAACCGGCCGATCTCTATCTGCGCTTTTTGCATTTCGGTAAGCGTTCTTACAGCTAACTGTTCTTCCTGGTTTTCATTTCTTGTATGTATATTGATCTCATTGGCTAATTTTCCGGCTACCTGCTCAAATTTCTTTTTTAACTCCATCCTGACCCGCTCGGCCGGCTGTGGGTAAAATTCATAATCAATAAAATGCAGCGTGCTGTTCACCATATACAACTGGAGTTCTTTTACTTCCTTATCCTCACTAATAGAAGGTTTCACGTTAAGCAGCCTGATCAGCAGGGGAAGGGAGAATCCCTGTACTACCAGCGTTACAAAAACCACAACAAAACAAACAAATACGATCAGGTGTCTTTGCGGAAAGACATTTCCATTATAAAGTTTAAGCGGCAGCGCAAGGGCCAACGCCATAGAGATCACCCCTCTTGTTCCTGTCCAGGCTACTATTAAAACATTCTTCCAGTTGCCATACTGTTCCAGATCGGGCGGTACACCGTTATGTTCTTTCTTATCACGGTTAAACAAGCTGAGTAAATAAGCCCCCGCGAAAACCCATATCATGCGTATTAAAATAGTCACCACGCTAATGATCATTCCATAACCTATAAGCGTAGATAATTTATACCCTGTTAACTGCTTTAAAATACCGGGTAATTGCAGGCCAATGAGAATAAATACAAAGCCGTTCAACAAAAATATTAAAGTGTCCCAAACCACTCTTGTTCGTATCCTTGTTTGGTAAGAAAATATTTCCGGAGAACGCCACGCCAGTAAAAGCCCGGTACTTACTACAGCCAGTATGCCGGAGGCATGTATTTGTTCGGCAGCTAAATAAGACAAAAATGGAGTTAACAAGGTAAGGCTGGTTTCAACTATAGACTGGTTCTCGATTCTTTTATGAATAAATATTAGTATAAAGCCAATCAGCAAACCCATAATTATGCCACCACCGGCAACATACAAAAACTGTAAACCAGCCTGCCACAACAGAAAACCTCCCGTAATGCTTGCTACGAGTGCATAGCGGTAGGCAATTAAAGCAGAAGCGTCATTAACAAGGCTTTCACCTTCCAGAATACTGATGACCTTTGTGTTCAGTCCAAGACCTTTAATGATACCGGTTGCAGCTACCGCATCGGGCGGAGAAATGATTGCGCCCATTAGAAAAGCCAGCGGCCAGCTAAACATTGGAATGAAATAACGGGCTGTAATGGCAACAGCAAGCGTAGTAATAAAAACAAGGCTGACACCTAATGCTGATATGGGTTTTATATTGGTTTTAAACTCATGCCAGGAAGTACGGAAAGCTGCATCATATAGTAAGGGCGGTAAAAAAACAAGAAATACAACATCCGGATCCATAACCAGGCCAGGCAATGCAGGTATAAATCCAATGATCAGCCCCACCAACACCAGAAAAACGGGATTAGGAAGTTTTAGTTTATCAACAAGAGCAGATAAGCTGATCAACACTACTAATATAAAAATGATGATCTTAAAGTTTTCCATCATTCATTCAAATGTGTGAATAATATAACTTAATTCTCCAATTATGTAACTGTTATTTGAATTAAAAGACACAGTTTTGTATGCTGTTGTATTTAGTTATTCCTACACATTCAAACATAGAAATCATGAAAAGGTTTAGGGATATTCAATCTAACATATTTTATGACAATCAATACAAATAATATCACTATTAAGAACAACGAAAAGTTTAATCCGGCAAACTATCCAAAAGCCATGAGTGAACTTTTTGCTTTACGATCAGGAATATCAGAAGCCTCTGTTTATTTCAAAGTTGAGATCGTTGTATCTTATTTAAAGAACCACAGCCTGCAAACCGACTGGGTTGATGCCAACCCTTCACTCACCCGAATGGTCACCTCTGGTTTTTTCAAAACTTCTAATCTGGAATCTTTATTTGAATCGGCCAGAGACAATAAAATTTTCCTAAAGGATTATGAAGAATACATTAGTACACAGCTTTTAACGGGAAAGGGTTAATTTTCTACCGGCACTAAATATTTTATATGCCATTTTATTATTACTTCATTTTATTCATAGGGCTGTCAATTATTATTCTTGTTTTGCGCTCTTTACTGTCACGTAAAAAGAATATCTCTGTTGACTTGTTTAATGAAGCAATAAGGAATGAAAATAATGGCCTGTATGAAGAAGCTGTAGTTAAATATGAAAGCGCTTTAAAGGAAGTTAACAAAACCCGGTTCCATAGCACTTTCAGAAATAAAATAATTGAAAAAATTAAAGTATTACATCTTTTGATCGAATACAATAATAGTGTTCGCATAATCAGGCAATAAAAAGCCAATGTGCACAGAACGGATAAAGAATTGTTTGAAATTACATATACTAAAAGGGTCATGTTAGCTGATCCTTTTTTTATGCCCGCCTTCTGTAATACACCGCTCATAATTATCCTTTAAAATAAAAAAAATGGTGAAACCATTTATATTGACAAGCATTCAAAATATTATTGGATCGATAAAAAAGGACATAAGATACACATAGCAAAGAATAAATTGATAACCAAGGAGCAAAATTGATATTGATGCTTGCCGGCCCCGACAGGCTACGGGCCGGCGAATGATTCAGGAGCTTAATTTTTAGCCTGGAAAGACCTCTTTCGTTTCCAGATAAACTGCGTATGACCTGGGAGTGATCTTTCCTCCATACAAATACGCATATACTTTTGTAAATGTTGCCCCGAAGTATATAATAACGCTTGAATAGTAAATCCATAGAAGCAAAACAATCAGACTGCCTGCAGCACCATAGGTGGAAGCCGTTTGTATGTGACCAAGAAAATAACCTATAGCTGCTTTACCAAGCATAAATAAGAACGAAGTAAATATAGCTCCTTTAATTGCATCTTTCCATTTCACTCTTCCATCTGGCAGATACTTGAACATGAATGTAAATAATACAGCCACAACAACAATTATAAATATGCGGTTAATTGCAAATTCCATAATAACGCCGGCATTTGCAAAAAAGTCAATCAGGTAACTACCCAACATATCTATCAGCAGGTTCATTATTAATGACAAAACAAGTATAAAGCCAATGACGCTGAATATCGCTAAAGATATCGCTCTTTTGATAAGGAATTTCTTCCGGTTAAGTTTCGGGATTGGTTTGAGCTTCCAGATGTGATTGACAGCGTCCTGTACTTCTGTAAAAACTGCTGATATACCAATCACCATTGCTATGATCCCCGCAACCCCTGCAACAGAGGAATACTGAGCAGAAACAATATGCTGAATCATTTGCTGGATCTGCATTGCAGCAACATCGCCAACCTGTGAGCGTATTTCTGAAAATATTCTTCCTTCCATAGCCTGTCTTCCAAAAAGATATCCTAATAGGGAAATGGTAATAATAAGTAAAGGCGCCAGCGAAAAGATAGTATAGTAAGAAAGAGAGGCGCTATAGCGAAGGAGATTTTCGGCAATAAAGGTTTTAAAGGTCGTTCTCAGGGAAACCCATAACTGCGCAAAAAAGATCGGTATCCATTTCATGAGCTTATTTTTTTCGTCAGAGGATAGCCCGGGAAATGCATCGGTTTTGCAGGTTTTTCATCACCTAATAGCACCCCCCATTTTTTAAATTGCTCAGTGCGGTCGAAAATAATTTTTAAAACCGCTATGACCGGCAGGGCAAGAAACATTCCGGAGATCCCGGTAAGGGTTCCGGCAATAAAAATGCCTATGATGGAAATAAGCGGATTGAGCTTTACCTGTGAACCTACAATACGCGGCATCAAAATATTATTATCGAGGAACTGTACTACAGTTATAGCACCCAACACAAACAGGATATCGACAACACTTTCGGATGAAGCCAATGTAATCAATACACCTAAAATGTTACCTATCAATGCGCCGAGGTATGGGATCAGGTTTAAGAAGGCAAATATAATTCCTATTAGCAATGCATGTTTTATACCAAATATAGCCAGTATTGCCCATAAAAGGATAGTAATGTAACACAGCTGGATCAGCAGGCCTAACAGATATTTTTTACCCATCTTTTCAATTTGCTGCATAACGTCTTTTATATTAGTATGTTCTTTGGGCTCAAAACACATTAAGATGAATTTCATAAAAATATTTCTATTCATTATTAACAGGTAAGTGTAAATGGGCAATAATCCAAAGAATAACAAAATGCCTGTAGCCGAACCAGCTGCGCCGCTCAAAATACTGGCTGCATAACTGAAAAATTTATTGCTTTGATCCCTGATAAACTTTAATTGCTCTGTTGGCGAGAAGTCGAACACCCGGCTTATCCATAAACTCAGCGCATTAAGATGTGTGGTTATATTTTTTTCTATTTTAGAATAATCATGAAGGAGAAAGCTTGTCTGGTTGTAAAATAACCAGATTATAAGTGCGATAACGATGATTACTAATAATATCGGTAAAATAACAGCTAAAACATCAGGGAATTTATGCTTTCTGAAGAAACGGTATACCGGCAACAGTATAATGCTGATAAAAAAGGACATCAGAAGGGGCATGATGATAATCTTTCCAATAACAATTATTGCCCCAATCAAAAAAAGCCCCAGCAATTCAATTGAACGCTTTATGGTGACAGGCATTTCTTTCATATGGCTTATTCAATATTGATCCATGAGAAAATGTTATTTACCAGTGGGCCAGTAATGAAACCGCAATACAAAAATACAGGATTTTAATAGAGTGATTATACTTAACTGTATTACGTGGTCATTTGTTGTAAATATATTATCAGGTTCATAGACGTTCATATCACCACACTTCAGGAATGTGAGAATAATGTAATTCTTATCCAGAATCATATAATTATGTAGTTCAGAAAAAATCCCACCTTTATATATGCAAAAACTATTATTATTGATCTCGGGTAGCTTGTTATATTGTATATCAATAACAGCCCAGGTGAATGCAGATTCCCTTTCGTTAGCAATGGAAATTCATCGCAATCAAATAAAGCTGGGCAAACTTCTAAGCCAGCTTGAACAACAAACTAATAAAAAGCAAGATGCTTCTGAGAAAGCACAGAGTTCTGCGAATATAAATTCAACTGCAGCAGATAAATTAAGTGATGATCCAGATAGTAGGAAGCTGGCCAGAAGAGCAAAAAATAAAGCCAGTGATGCCAAAAAAGATTCCAGGAATGCAAGAGTAGAATCCCAAAATCTGGACAAATTACATAAGGACATCCAGGATCTAAAGAAGAAAATTGAAAATAATCAAGCCAAATTAGATAAACGAATAAAAGACGGAAGACCTAACAGTGCGGCTATCGATACAATACCGAACTAATAGAATAAATATTACCACTGAGAATGGCTGCAGAAAAAAATTCCCCTGCCACGGTTTATAATACCGGTGCAGGGGAATACATTTTAAAAGCTAATTCATTCATTTAATCGTTCGGGGTTTTATTTACAACACCGTATGATTTAACTTTTATACTTCGCTGCTCTTGCTTTTGATTTATATTTCTGATCACAACTTCAACCCTTCTGTTGCATTGCCTTCCACGTTCCGTATTATTATCACAAATAGGGTTATCTTTTCCAAAGCCCCGCACTATTATTCGCGATTTATCGATCCCATTTGCGATCAGGGCATTCGCCACTGCCTGTGCTCTTGCTTTTGACAATTTTTTATTGAAGGCCACGCTACCTTTATTATCAGTGTAACCATCAATATAGAAATTAGAGTTGCCTATTTGCTCGATCATCGTTCTGGCAGCTTTCGAAAGAATGGAATCCGATTCATGTCTTATGGTGGCTTTGCCGTAATCGAACAGGATGTTCTTGAAATCGGCCGTAATCTGAACCACTACTTTTTCAACAGGACAGCCTTTTGAAGATGCAGGGCCCGGATCATTAGGGCAAAGATCTTCGTCGTCGGGCACGCCATCTTTATCTGTATCAGGTACCGGGCAGCCTGCATATTTTTCAACACCGGCTACAGTTGGACATTTATCATCTTTATCCATTATGTTGTCGCCGTCGGTATCGGGGCATCCGTTGAATTTTTTAAGGCCGGCAACATCTTTACAGGAATCCTCTTCGTCATTAACACTATCACCGTCTGTGTCAGGGACCGGACAACCATTGTAGCGCGCCACGCCAGGCACTGTTACACAGGAATCATTTTCATCATTAATACCATCGCCATCGGTATCAGGGACCGGGCAACCGTTATAACGCACCAGGCCCGCAATTCCGGGGCATTTGTCTACATCATCATACACACCATCTTTATCAAAGTCAGGTTTGAACCTCTTCTTATACTTCATTCCGAAATGGAAACCAACATGCAGATCAGCCTGTCTGGAATCATGCACCAATGCAGAAAGCACACTTCCTGAACCGATAAAAAATGGTCCCGCCCTAAAGGCCACGCCGGCATTGAATTGTGTCAACTCATTATAACTCATGGGAAGTTCAATGCTGAACAGGCTATTTTCCCAGCGAGGCGTAAAACTGTACACATTATAATAATATAGCGCAAGTGTACTTTTTTTGTTGGTGGTGAACTGGCCTGCAGCATTGAGGGCAAAACCTTTTCCAATCATATAATCCACTTCTGCGTGAATAGTGGTGGGCAGGGTTGTTTTATATGAATTATCAACTGCTGTACCTTTAAAGTAAGGGCTTTGATCCAGGATGGTTTTGTAATCCTTTACTGATTTATCGGCGAACTTGTTTAATTCAAAGGCTTCTCCATGTGGAATGTTAACTGCATAACTGGCAGCTTCATTACTGTTTCTGTTAAAATTTATTCTCCCCACATCCAAAAGGGAAGCTGCTACTTTTAATTTATACTTATTGTCAAAACGGTCTGTTTCATACATGGAATAATCCGTTGCCGGGCGCCATTCATAAACAAATCCAACATCACCACTTACACCATGGCCATTGAATTTAAAAAAATCTTTGAACTTGTAATCGCTAAAATTGGCATCAGTGGTATTTAAAGAAAGAGATCCGGTTGTAGCGGTTAAATAATTGTTTCCAACCCCATCTACGTTTCCGGAAAGGTCATTAGCTGATAAATAGGAATCTGCTGTTCCGGCTAAGTATTTAATGGTAATACCTGCTTTGAAGAAATTCCGGTTGCCTTTATTGGTTAGCACCTGGCCAACCGAACCACCGATTTCCGTCCAGCCGGTTGTATGTACCAGCATATTATTATTACTGAACGTAAACGGCACGCCGGCCGTAGCTGTTCCCCCATTAATGATAGCATTTGCCAGGTTGCCATTTATATCACTACCGTTGGCAAATACCCGCGACCGCGTTGTAAAAGCAAGCGATGTTTTAGGGCTGAGGCTAAACATAACTGAAGGCCCGAGTACATCGGCATAGGCTAAACTATTGATGTGATCATTGCCGCTCAAAAGTCTTGATTTTAATGAGTCTGCATTGAAAGACCGGGTTATATCTTTAAAACGCAGGCCCGACTGATTGGTACCTGCAAAGCCATTGATGGCGATAACATTAACATCCCACATGTAACGGTTGTCTGCAATGTTGGCCGGATTGAACACGACGCCGTTTACACCTGTATAATTACCGGTACGGTATCCCGGGAAAGTTTGCGATCGGATTGTACTCACTATCATCAATAAAAAACAAAAGAGTAAATAATTTTTTCTCATACTATTATTTAGGTAATTGCTTCGATAAGCATACCCGTTATACAGGCATTTAAAAATCTGTATTGAAATGGAAAGGGGGTTAAAGCACCTCATAATATACCTTCAACGTTAGTATATAAAAAACGAACAGCGTGGCCTGATAATTTGCAGAGAGGCAACACTTATGAAAATGTGTGAATGATGTAATTTATTTATTTAATCGTGTATCCTGCATCATTTAAAACAAGTTCACCTTTGTACGTTGATCTATTAGTAAAAAAGACAAATAACAACGAACCTATTCCATTGAATTTTATCTAATGAAAAAAATCCGGGATCTCGCCCGGATTTTTTTATTTAATAGCTGGATTGCGGATCGTCTTAATACTTCCAGCATTCTTTGAACTGGTGTTGATAAGGCAATAGGATACGTTTCCGCTTTGTCTTCATTTATCTCGTTAATAACGATCAACATGAAGTTGGGTCTTTTTTTGATGCCAGGTATTATATAATTCCATAAACAGGTTACATCATTCGCACATTTACTGTTGTTAACCAATTCCCGGTTGCCAGGTTACAGGTTTATGGTTCAAAAAGGTGTGAACAATAATGCCCAGTGGAAAGCAATGTTCCGGTTCATTATTGCATATTGGTCAGAAGGGATTTCACCAAACCGGTTTTAATTACGGGTTCTATAACCGACCTTATCAACGATCATGTAATTACATTGACAGATCAGGATGGGCCTTATTTTGATAATGACAAATATCCTGAAAATAGCCTTCAGCAGCAGATCATAAATAAAAATTGCGCAACCAAATAATTGCACTTATATTTGCAACCACATAGTTGCAAATAAACCAAAGATGGAAACAAGAAGAGATATTTTTCAGGCAATTGCCGACCCAACAAGGCGGGCAATCATTGCCCTGATCGCATTGCAGGCAATGACACCCAATGCCCTTGCCGAACATTTTAATACAAGCAGACAGGCTGTATCAAAGCATATTCAAATTTTGACAGAGTGCGACCTGGTAAAACAGGAACAGCAGGGCAGGGAAATTTACTACTCACTCCAAATTCAAAAAATGAAAGAGATTGATAAATGGTTAGATCAATTCAGAATGCTGTGGGAAACCCAATTTAATCAACTTGACAAAGTATTAGTAACACTTAAAAAACAAAAAAAATGACAACTAATTTGCTATTTGATTTTACCGTTGACAAAACAACAAAAACAGTATTCATAACCAGGGAATTTGATGCCGAACTTTCGCTGGTATGGGATGCTTTTACAAAACAAGAACTTCTTGACCAATGGGTGGCACCTAAACCCTGGACTGCAAAAACAAAACATATGAATTTTGAAGTGGGTGGTCGACGATTTTATGCGATGGTAAGCCCGGAAGGACAGGAGCGTTGGGCAATTCAGAAATATACTTCCATTACCCCAAAGACCAATTTCAAAATGTTCAATGCTTTTGCAGACGAAAATGAAAACCCTGAATTGCCGGGTTCTGATTGGGATTTTACATTCAGCGAACAGGGGGAAATAACAAAAGTGAGCATTACTATTTATAACGAATCGCTTGCCCGTATGGAGAAGATGATTGAGATGGGCTTCAAAGAAGGATATGCAGTATCAATGCAAAACCTGGAAGTTCTGTTGGGAACTTTATCGCAACGACAATAAAAAGAAACGGCTGTCTACCATCGGCATGGCAATGGTGAGGCTGACAGTTATTTGTTTGCCCGCAATAGGATTCGTCAATTATAGCCACGAAATACATGAATAAAAAAAGGCTCCTTTTTAACAGAGCCTTTTTTTATTTGTCGGGGCGGCTGGACAATTGTCGAACCAGTTTATTGAGGATTTGCAAGAAATACAACAGATTAGGCATATAATAAATTGATATACTTTAAACGAGTGAGTTGATTTTGAGTGTGTTTTTCTATTGTGCAATTTTCTACTAGTTGTTTCATAGTTTGTCGGAGTCTGCAATTTTGTCTCCATTAATAATAGCTGCTAAATACCTATCTAGCTGAGGATAAAATTGATCATTGGTTGTTTCTGGCTTTAAATTTCGCTCAAGTGTTATTCGTATCAATTCTGAAACTACATGCCATGCAATATGTTGATTACGAAATTCAGTTATTGGTTTAAGCGAGTATGGAAGGGACGAAAATCTTGTTAAATCATATTTACCCTTCCCCTTAAAATTATAGGGTACTAACAAAATTGGGATAATAAATATTTCCCCGCCTTTATCATATTTATCAATAGCATTTTTTATTTCGTTTTCCTTGACGTACTGAGTACTCATTAAGTTTTCGCTAACCATAAAGAAAATGATGTCAGCCTCATCAAATTCTTTTTTGATTTTTTCGTTCCATTCTTCCCCAGCAAGCAGTAGCGTGCAAAACCAATGTCGATCAAGTAACCCTTGTTCACGTAACGGTTCCAGGTATTGTCTAAACTTGAGTACGTGGTCTAAGTCTTGCTTTGAATAAGAAATAACCGCCTTGAAGGCTTTTTTCAATTTAGCTTTGGTAAATACTTGAAATGGATGCGCTTCCACAATATTGATCTTTTCAGTTAGGTTCTCCGTTTCAGAACTTTTCTCATAGGCGTTGATAGATGACGCTCCGTCCGATCCACATAATTGGGAGTAAGACACGAAATTTTTATTATCTTTTGATATATATAGGTCCAACGGTCTACATGCCTCGTTATCAATTAACGCTTCTAGATTTGCAATTTTTTGATGCAGAGGTTGTTCTAAATTTAATTTCTCTTTGACGATCTTATCCTTTTCAAATTCAGAGAAGTCGTTAAAACTTAGGATGTCCATGTCCCAATATTGTCCCATTATGCTGAGAAAAATGTAACGTTCCACTAAGTCTGATTCCTTGCTGGAAAGAACTGTGTCTGAGAACGTAAATATCTTTATTTCCAGCAACTGCATATCCACGTCAATGCACACTTTGGTTTTGCCTAGTTTAAAAAGTAACTTATCTCGCCAAAACCTCTTATGCTCTGGCAAGACGCCAAAAAAACAAATCAATTGATTGATAAGTCCGAAAGGTAAAAAATTAATAAATTTCAAAACTACACACGGGCGATTCATTCCAAACATAAGTAATCCAGCTCCTGAAATCTCTTCTTCAAACAAGGGGAGAAAGTTTGGCACTATATAGTACGATTCTTGTCCGTATTCATGATAGAATAGAACTTTTTGTAAATGGAGAAGTTGGACAATATTTTGATCGAACTTTTTAACTTCCTCTAGAGTGAGGCCATACCTATCTAGCAACTTGCTCTTAATTAGAATTTTGTCATGAACATAATTGACAACCGCCACCGGATTAAGCCATACAATATCGGGCAAATGATCTTTATAATATAACACAAGTCCTTGTTTATGTAATTGATCTAGGTCGTCTTGCATAAATATTTTTACTTGTTCAGAATCCCCCGGTCGGTCATAAAAATCTAAAAGTCTTTCTATTGAAAGTGCTTCATGAGTAGAAGTCTCTGAAAGGTCTAATAACTTGTTTACGAAAGTCACAAACCATCGAGGCCGTTTAACAATTTCAGACGCAAAATCTATGTAATCTTTAATTTCCTGAATCAGATGATTAAGATTGTTACTATTTTGCTTTTGCTTATAAGTACTTAGCTGTCTTGCTTCCTCAATTAAATTCACATAGTAGATGTTTTGGATATCCTCCGTCAACTCTAGCTTTAATAGTCGTGGATGTTTATCAGCATATGTTTGAATAATAAATATTGGATCACTGCCAGTTTGAAATACTTGCTGTTCGAAATACTTTTTTTGGTTTAACCAATACTGCAAGCTGAAATCTTGAGTTAAAATTTTATTGGAATCAGACTGTTTTTTGTTTTCATTGCTGTTCAGGTTAAACAACAATAAGTAAGCTGAACCGCCGCTAAGAAAGGCCTTGTATAAGCCATGATAGTAATCTTGCCCTCCAAAATCAAAAAAAATAGCTTTGGGAATACCCTTGGCGCCTGTTGGATATTTTTCAATTTTAATTATATGAGTTGAATGCGGTGTTTCGTTTTGCCTTTTTTGCAATAGATTTAATAAAGATGATTTGCCAGTTCCGTGATTTCCTAAAAGCAAAATTTTGCAAGGCAACTGAATGTCTACCAAGTCTTCTTCTGCCTTTTTTTGCAGCATATTTTGAATAGGTAACAACTGATTCTCATTATCATCCAAAATGATTTTCTCTTTCGAAATAGCAGGGTTTTTATTTACTCGCAGATATTTTAGATTCTTCAACACTGCTATTGGGGTTAGATCTTGTATAAGATTATTGCTAATGTCCAAGATCTCTAATTGCTTTAGGTGCTTGACTGGTTGAATAGAAGTAATTCTATTGGTAGCAATAAATAGCTTCCTAAGTTTTTTAAGAGCATCTACACCGTTTAAGTTGTCAATTTCATTTGATCGTAAGTCTAGCTCCTCTAAGTTGGTCAGAATCGATATTTCACTAAGTGATTTTAGATGCATACTCCGTAGGGTCAACGCTCGAAGGGACGTATGGGAGATCAGAAACAATAAAGATTCTATATCTAGATTGCTAAGTTC
Source organism: Niastella vici (assembly GCF_002077945.1). GTDB lineage: Bacteria > Bacteroidota > Bacteroidia > Chitinophagales > Chitinophagaceae > Niastella > Niastella vici. The sequence goes on along the minus strand of NZ_LVYD01000045.1, from coordinate 13,874 downwards.
TAATGAGTATAATTTCCGTTTAGCTTCGAGTGCACTGATATTTACAATTGAGCATGAAGTCATTTTTAGATGTTTCAATCTGTTGACCTTTTTGAGAAATTCAAGATTATTCAACTTGCAATTATTGAATGACAAATGTGTTACAAACTTCAATTCACCTGGCCAAAAATCATGAAACGTGAATGATGAATCCTCAAGTGATAAATGTGAAACCCTACGATCTTCATCGAAATCGTACTTAATATTATCAATATTAAGTAAATACCTTTTTGCGAAATCTATAATCACATTTGGAACAACGTTATTTTCATCTCCACCTAATTCATCGTAACGTCCAATGAAAAATCTTTTAACATTTAAGAAAGTTATTCCGTCAGGTATGCTCACTACATAATTAAGCAACATACCTGCATTAAGAGTTTGATCAAGCGTTGACGCTACTAGTATGGGATCAAGCCGACCTGTACCAGTTCCCAAAAGGGGTAAACTAACAGCACGGCAATTCAGTTTCGCTTCTTTATTATTTACAATTTTGTCGTGCAGATTCATTGCTGTTTGTGCTACTATTTCCAAACTTGAACTGTCACGGTTTACTGCATAACCATAACCTGCACTCATCCATTGGCGAGCACTCGTTACTGGATAAAGCTCAACGGATCCTGCAAGATTTGGCTTTGGATTTGGAATTCCTAATTCCGAAGCTCTATTTAAGGTATGTGGTGTTGCAGTGCCACTTGATGAAGCAGGTAAAATGAAGACATTTGCCATTCGCTGGGTGCTATAATCAAACATGTTCCCTTTTCGAAAGATGATATTTCCGACCCTGAAATCAACTGACGACAAATCGGTTTGGGCAGAGTTGATTGATATTTCACAGTCTATTTGGAAGGAAGATTTATCCGCCCAAGCAAAGACTTTGAAAAATTTAAACTCTCTAGGTATTGATAGTTCATGAGTGACTATAGGCAGTTTCTGATTGTCATTAAACTCAAAATAAGTAACGATAGTATTTGTGGACGGTTCAAAATTGAGACTCCATCCAACTGCTGACATTGGAACATAAGGTTTCTCCGTCAATAAATGATCTAATCCATCTAGATTATACTGTGCTAAATGGAATTTGGTTTCATCTCTCCAAACTCCGTCTTCCCATTGACCGACACCTATATGAATGTCGATGAAGTTTTCGTCGAACTCTGGCTTCTTGTATCTGTGTTCAGGCATATAAAATTGAACAGTATCTGTCCTTGAAAATCGAATACCGAAACGCCAAAATTTACATTGAGGCTTTAGTAAGAAATTATACGAAATAGGCTCAACTCGAAACGGTGCGCCTGGCAGCACGACGTCGTTATTGATCTGTTCTCCAGAGTTTTGAAAAGTATAAATCAGATTCATTAACTGATGTTAAAGGTTAGAAAACAATATAGTGATCGTATTGCATCCACATTATATATTTTAGCACTTAGACAATAACCCGACTAATAGTGCTGACGTTAGATTTTGTTTCTTCTTTCATTGAAAGAAGGATGGCGAACTTCGGGTAGGCCATTGGAAAGTTTTTCTGTTCTACCTCCCTTAGTTAGCTGAATGAAAGGCCTATTCAAGTCCAAAGTGAGGTTCAAGGAAAGAGTTGAAGACAATATAAGTCTCTTTTCCAGCCTCGTTCTTATTTGTGAATGCGTTGCTTTTTGGGCCGGTCGGATACTCTGAGGTGCTTCGATTCTTTTACTAAATCCTTAATGTAATGCTGAGATAAAGTTTTTTTATTGAAGAATAATTGACCATCACTAAAGAGGTATTGCAGAGCATTTAATTGGTGGACATTTGTTTCAGACGTGGTTTCTACGAATCCTTTACCAGAATGAACGCAACAACTTTTTTACCATTTTATAGAGCTTCCTTTCCTGAATCATCAAACAATTCATAAAGGTAATCTAATGGAAACGCTTCTTTGTGAAATGGTTTTCGATTCCACTTTCTAAGCCAAGTTAAAAGACCATCTCTATCTAGGTTTGTGAGCCCACTTATGTCTACATCATGTTCGATTTCAAGCCGCTCATTTAGTTTTAGGGATTTTGCGAAAGTTCGTGTAGCTGGACGATGTGAAAGAAGCCTTCGTCTTCTGACCAATTGCGTCATTATAATTTCAGAATAAAGCCATGGAGATGTTGTCTTGTCTTTAATTGTTTCTGTTGATGAAATAGAATTAGGAGTATTTAATAAAAAAATACATTCAGTTCTGTCTATCATCATAGTTAACGCAGTAGACAACATCATGTGAACGTGTGCCGTAGAGAAGTTTCTTTCTTGGTAGTTATAATTTATTCTATCATCATCTAAACAATAAGCAGTATCAATAATTTTTAAAAGGTCGTCAGCGTAACCCCAAATACAGGAATCGATAAAAGCTGTAATCTCAAATTTCTGATGCAGCCAACCAGCAAGCCCAATTGCATTCCGCTCATCCTTATGCGAATGAGCAATGAATACATCTGCATTTAGTTGGGGGAACCAATGTTCTCGTAATTTAGATCCTTCGATAACGCCAGAAACGGAAATAAAATCTTTTAATGTCTTTTGAATAGGATTTTTAATTTTATCATATATCTTCTTTCCTGTTTCATAAAAGTCCTCAGTGCTTCCGATACTAAGATTAAAACCTCTATACATTCTTACTTAAATTAAAATGTAATATTCAAAAAGATTATTAATTATTGTAAGTATTCATTAAGCAATTCTTTGAATAATGCCATATAAGCATAATCAGTTAAAAGTCTCCTATTAGGTTTTTGCTCAAAGTTATCGTAGATTATCCTAGCGGCAGCGCCGGTGCTAGCCACTGGTAAAATATGAGCCGTAGGGTGCAATTCACGAAACAGTCTAAATTCCTTTTCAACACCTCCCATTCCTCCAATAAAAATTCCAACTTTGAATTCATGCTCCTTTTGTAACATTTCCTGACGCATAATTAAAAGACTTTCTTCAAGGGTTGGCCTAGCATCAGTGAATATGATTTTTTCTATATATTTATTTTCTTGTGGGAAGTGCAATCGGAAATATTCAGACTGATATAGAGTAACATGTTCATTTACATCGGACTTCATAGTTTGCATCACATGGCGAATTAAGGGAGTAATAGCTGGATGCCCACCCCAAATCAGTTGCGTACGAGGTATTACCACCGTGGCTAGAGCGCGAACGGCATCCCTTATGGCTACAATATCAGCTGTATTAAAGTATTTCGGATCGCGTTTGGCATCAGGAATGCTGGCAGATAAAAATATCATGATATTATAATTTAGTCATCCATTCTTCAATTTCGGTGATTTTTACCGATTTGACAGGCAAATATAAGTCTAACCAAATCAAGTGATTTAACCACTTTTCTCTGATATTCCGATGGTCATAAAGTATTAATGCTTCTGCGGCTTCACTCTCTCGAATCAGTTTAATCAACTCGGCTGTTTGGTTGTAAGTAAAACCATGAGGAATTCCTACAGTCGGAATCACCGCTACTTCCTTACCATTTGAATTCCGCAGGGTCATGAACTTTTGTGGGTGCAATTGAACAGCTACGTTTAATTTTTGCGCGGTGGAAGTAAATTCCCGTATAATATTGTCTTGACGTGCTGCTAAACTTCTAGCCCTTACTACCTCTACTTGTTTTGCTATCTCTTTAAGTGCACCTACGGTGAAAAAGCCATCAGGATTTCTTGAATTGCCCCCTGCAAAATGTTTATCGTCCAAATAAAAAGGAAAACAAAGTGCAGCCATTTTTTCTGGCTCGTGCTCAGGATAGATTACTTGTACGACTCCGATACTCATAGCAGATGCTTTAGCAAGCTCTTCTGCAGTCCACCGACTCTCCATAAAGCCAGGAGTGTTTAAAAGTACTACGACGTCAGTATCCACCAGCCGATGCCAAAGTTCTTCTTGAAACGGTTCTCCTGGGCGAATGGAATGAGTATCTAAGAACACATCAAACCCACAGGCATCCAGATGTTCGTAAAGCTGAATTGCCATCGTCCTAGATTCGATTCTTCTATAACTAATAAAAAGTCTTCTCGATTCTCGTAAAAGCGAAAGCCCTTCTAAAATACTGTTTACAATCGCATCGACTTGCGTGAGATTATTCAACGCGGTACCGTTAATGGGACGTAGTGATTCAGGTATAGAATTTGAAAAATTTTTAAGATCAGGTACAATTGGTATCGTAAAAACTGCATTTGCCTGTAGTTGCTCTAATATAACAAGGTCTGGAAATTGTTTAACCTGAGGCTCCCCAAAATAGAGGCAAACGGAAGGAGCATTGGGTTTGTATTGGTTAAAATTTTCTCCATTAATAATTGATATTAATTCGGTTGGAATTCCTAATTCCTCAACCCTTTGAAAGAAAGATTCAATAATTGTGTCTTTAAGAGTATGAGAAATTCCGATTGTTATTAATTGATATGTGGTAGTCATAAACTTTTATGTTCATAATTAATTATACAATTTATTAGATAGGAACATGATCACTTTCCTGCTTGTTTAACTGCAATTTCCACCCAGTTAAATAAATTCTTATATCCATTTTCTAAATCCCAACATTTCGTACTGAATTTATCAGAAAAGCGATAAAACTTACCAAATTCATTGCCAGACCAAAAGCTGTCTTCAAAAAAGAGAGTATTGGATTGTTTGTTATTAATTATAGGTAAATCCGCATAAGAGACCCAATTTTTGTTATTGAGTTCATAAAAATGAACTTTCTTGCCATCCTTTGAAATCTCGAAGCCAAGCCGATCTAGTGGATTTAATCCTCTGACAGTAGGACCCGTTCGTCCGGCTATTCTATTAATATGAATACCCAATAAACCATTCCCTCGCTCAAAGCTCCGGATAATTTCATAATTAACCCATCTGCGGTTAACCGAATCTTCGCCAATTAAAACAGCAGTAACCGAAGTGCCCTTTAACCCACTATCTATTAAATTTTTAATAAGAGCTACTCCTTTGGATTTTGCAGATTCCCAAATGGAACTGTCAACAAAAGAGCCTTCGCCGTCTCTTATTATCCAGCTGTTTCTGACTACATTTACCTTGAAGTTCTTTACGTCTTCATAATTGAAGCTAAAAAATACTCGTTTTGCCATAGCTATTTTTTTTCACCATTCGTCCTAATAACGGTTCCTTTGATCTTCCAACCAGTCCCTATAATCATAGAAACATTTAACTAAATCTAGTTCCAGTAGCTTTGAAATAATACTATCTGACTTTTACCGAATGGCCATATTGTTTTTCGCTTGTTCTACTATTTCAAATAATCCTTTCTTTACTTGCTTCGTAAATTTAAACTGCTTACGTGGTTTGGTTAATAATGCCTGCATAAATGAATTGTTATATCTATGCCCTGGGTGCGTCCATTGATCCCTAGAACAGATTCCCTTAATAAAAGTATCTCTATATTTTTGAGGCAACCATGTGGAATCATCACTCAAAAGCCAAACTAGCCCTTCGAAAGTATCCGCTTCAGAACGAAAATATTTTGTATCATGAGCATTAAAATACCAATATCCCAATTCTTCTTCCGTATAGTTACCAAATGTTGGATGTCTAAGAGCAATTATGTCTGCGCATAAGGGATCATTGTTATCAATAGTTTTGTGTTTGCCATAAGAAAATATTTTGTCTGAAGTTTGTTTACTTGGGCTTAGAATTTCGTCAAATAAGTCTTCGAACCCAGAATCGAAACCAGGAATTGTTAACTGAGGGACGTACAAGGCTAGCACGGTTGGATTTAATCTTACACATTCATATAGTCCCGGCCATCGATGAAGGAATTTATGAACGATTTCGGGGTGAGTTGTTGGATCAATATTTAATTCTTCACCTTCAAATGACCAATCCAATTGTAAAGCAGTGGATGCAATATTATGACCTCTTTCCCAACCTCTATCTTCATTCGGATAGGGCAATGGAAATATCCATCTTTTTTGTGCATTGAGATCCGGAAATTTAAGGAACTCTTTATATTCGACCATATCTAACCACCATTCATCTGAAATAGGTGGGGGATCAAGTTTAAGATGCAATAGGTAATCTCGCGCAACTATTAATGGACTTTCATCTGGTTTAATTTTTCTGGTCAATTCCCTTATAACAGCATTTATTCCATTTGCAGAAGATATCGCTAATTTATCCGCCAACGGGGGAGAGTACAGAGCAACGTCATGAGCTGTGACCCCATGCCAAATAGGTAGAATTAAATTCCTTTTCTCCAACATTTCCCTTGTTGTAAGACCATTCAACTCTCGTTTCGCCCAAGGTTTATTAAAAAAATTTGGACTCAGTACAACAATTCCAAACCTAGATTTGGATAGCCCTTCGTCAATTTTTTTCATCAGACTATCGCCGACAGTAAGTGAAAACTCGTCATACCAAATATCAAGGTTTTGTTGTTGCAACAATTCAGACAGCGGGCGAACAAAATCTTTTTTGTCCTCACTGGCATGGCAGATAAAAGCGTCATATTGCACTTTAAGGAAGAATTTAGGATTTAGTTAATAAGGAAATATTGTAAGTTCTAATGTATGGCTTTGGAATTATTTAAAGATATAATCGGATATTGGAAAAAGTATAATGTAGATACAATGGATTTTATCCCCTGAAATGCCCTATATGTTTAAACTTGCTGACTGCTTGATCAATCCATCCTCCGAAACTTCTGTACCCATCATGTAATTCCCAATCATAAACTGGAGCGATCAATTGTAAATCATAGCCATTTATTTTGTGTTTGGCCAAAGGATTGAAGCCGGGCCGATCAACATTCCCATTGAAATCTTTCATATTATGAACATAGACTCCTAATACTGCGTTTTTTCTCAAAACACTTTGTTCTATCTCATAATGTACCCATTCTCTATCATTGGTTTCGGAACCAATTAAAACACAGGTTACAGTTGAGCCAATCAGTTGGCTGTCAATCCAATCTTTTATAGCAGAAGAACCTTTTCTCTGAATGGACTCCCAATCTGCATGGTCGAGAAAAGATGATTTTTCATAGTTAGAAGTAACGATGCCACTATTTCTTATTCTTGACACCCTAACAATGTCCCTTTTGTAATGAAAGCTAAAAAAAACTTTTCTGGTCATAACAAAAAATTAATGATTAATATATGCAGCCGCAATGAGGGATGCGACGAGAACCACAGGGTAAAACAAGAGTACTGTAAGAGAAACCAGGCACCTTACAAAACTGTTTCTTCCGCTTTGGTAAGAAGAAATATCCATAGAGTAGTCTATTTCAGCTTCCTGCAAAGTCCTAACATGATTATAAAGACTGCGGAATTGCCTTTCTAACATCAAAAAATATGTATCCAAACCATAGAACACTGCGGTGGCAAAGGGTGTGTACCATAGAAATTTTGTGTTAGCATCCTTTTCAGACAAAACAAAAATTGCTGCAACAAGTGTTATGAGCCAGCCCTTTACCATAAAGGAATTCACGTTCATCCTGGTGATGGTTAGTTGAATAAATTCCAGATGTTTGATCTTATTTTCCATATGTTATATTTTAAATTGTTAACCAGTTTTTTAATGATATTTCCTTTCCGTTGGGGTACTGAACGTAATAAGATAATTGTGACCTTTCCAAGCTTTCACTTCTTATCTGAATGGAAGGATAAATTTGTAAATATTCTTCTCCTTTGTATTGTGATTGATCAGGTTTTATTGGAAGCAACGCCAAATGATCTTCATACTTGTGTGCATCTGCAAAGCCAACCTCCCAATTACACCATTTGGATTCAATAGCTGCTTCTGTTGCTATTAATATAAATTTTCTGGCTTTTACTATTCTGTCTTTCAATTGGACGGCTGTTTCACCACTTGTGGTAGGAGGCATGTTATCGTCTTCCCAGTCAACATAGCCTGTAAAACCATATCGGCCTAATATTTCTTGGAGCCTATAAACATGATTCACTTCATTGTGTTTATGGGAAATGAAAATGTAAAGTGTTTTTTTAAATGCATCAGCTAACACTTTTTCAAACAATACAGAAAATTTATTATCTCCTTTAGTGTCGCTAAAGAATTGAGCTTCTGTTATAATCATTATTTATATATAAAACATGAATTGTCGAGTGTCCACTTTCCAATCGGGTATTGACGTTAGAATACTACCAATTTTATTAGAAAACTTAAGAGTTACTGGGCTTCCATCTCCATAAGCACAGGCGTTGTAATTTAACTTGGTTAATGCCAATATATCTTTTAATACAGTTTCAATGTGTGCATTCCCACGAACAATTTTTACTCTCAGATTTCTCGGAATTTCTAAACTATTGCTAGTGTTAAGGCGAGGGATAAATCCTTTGGTACAGAGGTAACCTTCTTTTTCATCAACAATTAAGGCAGTGCCGCGCATTACACCATAATTACCCAATTGATTATAGGGCTGACGATATAACTTTAGTTCGTTTAAATCTTTAATGAGAATTCCGACTAAACTTGTGTGAGCCGAACGGTTCTGAACTGCATTTAAAAAGCCTTGCCATTCGATATCGTTGAAATTAGCTTTGGCATGAATAAAGAGTTCGTTCGGATATATATTCCATTTTTCTTTATAATCATCTAGGGCCATACCGATTAATTCTTGAGCAGACATCTCGTCAAGGTGATATTCGTGCGGTTTTTCACTTTCCCAAAGCCCAATATTTCCTCTAAAGACAGAACCGTCACCATCTTTTAAAAACATTTGTGCTGCACTGCAAACATTTCTTTCCCTTTCATTAGGTAGCTTTTTATAGACTAAGCCTATATAACATACACCTTCCCTGACATCTCCTAATTTCCAAGGCAACCTGCCCAATTTGTAATAGACCGTGGTTGATTGCGTCCATGCAAAGTTTGCCTTCAGATATTCCTGGAACGGTATATTGGTATCCCTATTTCGAAATCTTAGCGTTTTATCGACTATTAACTGTACAGGAACTGTAATCTGTTCTTGAATTAACCTGGCTTTTAGTAAGTTGTGAAAATCAGAAGCGGTGTCGAGTATCCTTGCCAGTTTGTTGTCGTAATCTGCATATTCAGAAAAACTTAACGAAATTTGGCCCTTTTCAGTCTTCTCTACATATTCGTGAGTGCCTTTGCCAATACTTCGCCCCCAAGAACTAGCATTACAAGTTTCATAGATTTGGGTGGGAATAAGGATGAACCATAAGTTAAGTTTTGCATCCTCTTTCTTTTCAACTTGACGTATTTTATTTAGGTAGAGGTCAACTAGATCGTTGGCACGTAAAATTCTGTTCGGATTCTTTAGGCACTTTTGAATTTCCAGGGAACCAATTATTAATTCAACTTCAGGCTTGACGGGCCATTTGACATTAAAAACCGCTTCAAAGCCAGGAAAACTTGGGCGCGACCTTTCAAGAGATTTTGTTACTTTATACTTTGACTGTGTTGAAAGTATTGGCCGATTTAGTTGTGCAACAAAATTTTTATATTCAATAACATCTTCTTGTAAACCGATGACCCCAATTCTTAAGGAGTAGGGGTATAACGGCTGATGTGGTCCGAATAAAACAAGACCATCGCGGGGATCAATCGTTTTCTGGTCAAATCCAAAAATAAGATTCGGTTCATTTATATGTATAATTTTAAGCATTTTCCTTTTCTTCTTTCTCAGGTTCAAAATATCCAAAGTTAGTATCAATAGATGCGGGAATCGCGTCAATGACTAACTCCAATTTTGGACCAATGGGTATTCTAATTTTACAATCATTAACACTATCCGAAATCTTTAGCATCATTCCCAATAAGGTATCTAACCAGTCTCTATTATACCAATCAAATCCAAATTTCCTTCTAAGCTGATGCTGTTCGTCAGCGTCAAGTACAATATTTTCTTGCGATTCAAATACGATATGGCTATTCACACGCAGACAAGGGTATGGGTGCAGGATAGAAAAAAAACTAATCGCGAAACTCCAACGGTTTTCTTTTGTCTTACCTGTGACTGCAACATTAGTTTTACCCACAGTTTTCAAACTAATCCTTTTCCTATGTGCCTCTGTATTTTGGAAGTAGAATACTAATCTATTAGACTGCTCATATTTTTTTAAGCCTGATTGAAACAAGTATTCAGCAAATGCGCTATTTACTAGTTCAATTATCTTTTTTCTAGGCTCGCTTAAAGAAAGAAAATCATCAATTGGAACTAGCTGCTGGTCTAATATATCAGGGATGCTCAATTCTGCGCTGGTAGGAACTACGATTGATTCAGGATACGCACTGCTGGGAAAAAAGCTTATGTGTCTATCACTATATTCAATAAATGGGTAGATTATATCTGTTTTGTCAAGGCTACTTTTAATAATAGGTTTATGAATGTACAGTTTATCTGGTAAGGTGAAAGGAAACCAATTAGTATATATTTTCTCAGGTTCGTTTGTGTGACAATCTTTAATCTTAAATGCTTCTAGCCAAAAATTTAGTGGACTGTCTGCGTGATCTTTTTTAGGAATTTTTTCTTTTCCGAAACTATCAAGTAATTTATCCAGGCCACTTTGCCAATTGTTAAAAAAATCAATTGAGTTGAGTCCCATTAGCTGAAGAGGAAAGTTGTCCTCATTCACATCATCAATCTTAATGGGGGTTTTAAAATTTTTTATAGTTTTAATTCTGTCTGCGGTTGAAAGCTCTTTAAATATTCCACTACTGGCATCATTTATATTGTCCAAGTAGTTATTAGAAATGAGTATAAGGAATTTTACCGCCCGGTTCCTTATAACAGCTTCGATTTCTGGCCAGAAAGGATCTCCGCTTTTCAATTCATCAACCTCTAGCCAAACATCGTATCCAAGCAACTTTAACTTTGAGGTTAACCATGCAGCAAAATAATTGTCGCTTGGAGATTTATGGCTTATAAATATCGTTTCCTTTTCATTCATTAATAAAGGGCGTCAATGATATTGACGCCTATAGCAAAATATGAATATTAATCCTAATTTCTTTAGTACTTTTTCCACCGTTGTGGAAAAATTTCCTTATTATAATCTAGAACACCTTTAGGATACATGAATAAGTCAAATTGCGTTTGTTGAAAGTGCATTAATAAAAAAACCACCCAAAAGGTGGTTAAAAGTATTAAAAGCGTTCTATTATTACTTCTTTTTCTCTCCCAACATCTTTTCCAACAAAGCAATCTTTTCACGTTCTGATTTTAATAACGCCTCATAAAGCTTTTCATTCTTTTCAACAGTTTCGATATACTTATCTAATGGGTTGAAAGTACACTTGTAGTTATAGGCATATGCAACAGATTCGTCTTGAAAAGTGTTCGCTATAATATTAACGGCTGCTTCTTCATTAAAACTCTTAATCGCTTCCACTGGCACCTTTAGCGTTTTGGCAATTTGCTCTAAAGTCTCCGGATCAATCGTTTCTTTAGATTCTAACAGGGACACGCTTTGCTGGCTGATACCAAGTTCGCTAGCCAGGGTTTCCTGTTTTACCTGTAATATTTCTCGTATGCGCTTAACAGCTCGTCCTTGATGTACTTTTTCAGGCATAGGCGTAGTTATCATGGTTCAAATATATGGAATTTATGGTATTGGTATTATACCGTTATATCCCTCGTAAAATACAATAAAATACTGGTAGTCCACCAGTTAAATTGGTTCGGTACAGTACAAGCGCCCCGTAATTTGCTGTTAGTTACAGATAAAAGCCGTACCCAGCCACAAGGCATATGCTTTTATTTTAATACCAAACCTTTAACCTTTTATGCTAACTACTTTTGACAACCTATCCCCGAGTCTGGTAACTCTATTAGCCCAGTTTATTCAGAAAATTGCTACAACCATCCACCCCGAAAAGATCCTTTGCTACGGTTACCGAACCTCTAATTACCAGGATTGGAGCTGTTTTAAAGACGATACCGGCTACCAAGACACAATCAAAGCTACCTTTGATCTACTGATAATCACAGGTAATGATGACAACCAGGCCGACCATGAAATCCAACAGAAAATTGATCTATTGGCAACTTCTCTGGACTGTGAGGTTACTGCCGTGGTTCAATCCCTGGATGCTGTAAACGAATTATTAGCCAAAAACAGCCGTTTTCTTACTACACTTTATCATAAAGCCGTTCTGCTTTACAATACAAGCAATAGTACTTTAATCACCCCTCCGACAGCACCATCGTATGAAACAACAAAGAGTAAATTAGAAACTACCTGGAACAAATGCTTCCGAACGGCGGAGCGCTTTTATAAAACCGCCTGTTTTTGCCTGGACAATGGCTGGAATGAAAAAGCTCTGTTTGATTTACACCAGGCAACTCAACACACCTGCATGGCCCTACTTCGAATATTTACCGGCTATCGGTCAACTACACACAATCTCTCCCGATTATTGGCTCTTATTGAAAATTTCTCATTTATACCCTCTACTATTTTCCCTTGTAGCACGGAAGAAGAAACCTCCCTTTTCAATCTACTTAATAAAGCCTATTCAGATGCACGCTATAAGGAAGATTATTCTATACCCACGGAAACAGCGAATCTTTTAAAGAAACGAGTACATCAATTATTGCTTGTTGCAGGAAAACTATATAACAAGAAAGCTATAGCAATACAGAATAATCAAACCACCACATTTCCATTAACACCAAATGCCACCCCCATAGCCTAAACCTTTAATCTTTATGAAATCAGCCAACGATTATTTGCAAACTTCTCTATGGTACAAAGAGAAAATAACCGACCCTTACCAGGTAATTGCCGAATTTTTCTGTTCTGGCCACCTATCAGCACGCAGAAAATGTATCAAACAAGCTCTGAATGCGGCTGCGGGTAAATTTATCTGGCGTAAATACAATCCAGGTGACTTGTTGTATGACTTTAAGATGATAGAATCCGTTATCAATGCAGCCTATTTACTAAACAAAGAAAATAAAACTTCACCGCTGAGCATTAAAAAGGAAGACTCATTCAACCCCAACCTTTTTTGCGGATGGCATGTGCATTCTACCCAATGGGACTATTTTCCACGCGCTTTATCATTTAAGGAATTTGCTAACCCATATATAACCTTCAAGCGCTTTTTTAAATACTTGTCGTTACCGAAATGGAAATTGGAATTGCAAGACCTGCTGGAATATGCACTGGTTGAAACAAGTCTATCTGAAGCCGGTATTGAAAAAGATATGCTATCGCTCTATTTTCATCTTTCTAAATTGGTAGAAGCAGCCCATCTGATAGATGTAAGGGAAGTTAACCACATCAGAGGCATTCCCAAAAATAGGAATAAGATCGTCCACTAATACAACCTCCAATATCCATCCTCAGTCACCTTTGGGTTCCCTCTTTATAAATTTCGCCAACCTAAACTCCACTTTATGAACATAAGTAGCCAAATAAAAGTAGCTATCGTAGACGATCATGCTCTAATTCGTAAAAGCCTGCAAGAATTAGTCAGCCTTTGGGGGTACAACGTAATTCCACAAGCGACAAACGGCAAAGACTTTCTGGACTTGCTTGTTAGGGGAATCATACCAGATATCTGCATCTTAGACATGCGAATGCCTGAAATGGATGGCTATGAAACCATAAAAGTTGTAAAAGAAAAATGGCCTGGCATTAAAATCATTGCTTATTCAATGGATTTTAAAGATCCACATGCGCAACAACCTGAAGGAGCAGACGTGATCGTTTCCAAAAGCGGCCCATACCAGGAATTAAAGGCGGCGCTGGCACTTTTAACCAGCCAAATAGTCGGCAGTAAAATCACATCGCAATAATCACATGCCGATCACACAGGCTTTTTAAATGATTTTCAGTTCCGGTTAAATAAAATCAAATCGAATTCAAATAGTATTT
>NZ_LVYD01000044.1 GCF_002077945.1 Niastella vici | reverse complement strand
ATTCGATGAACTGGATACAGGTTTTTGGAGACAACCGGCTTTTTGGCTCATTGGGAAAAGGCGGCGTTCCCCAACTTTATTTGATAGACAAAAAAGGACATATCATTTATAACAGAGCCACAACTAAAGACTTCAGTATGATATTATTAAGAAAAATACTGTCAGAGAAATTAAACAAATGAAGCAGGGTTAAACCGGCTACGATTAACGGCTGAAAGAAAACAATTGAGCTTTGTTAAAGAGCCGCATTTTGTGGTTCTGTTTAAATCGGGCTTTCAAAAAATATTACAGATATTGGGTGATAAGGCCGGGAGCAAAAAAGGTTGGTAAAAACCAACCTTTTTGTCGTTACAACGACGCCCATAAAAAACGACCCTTAACTAACGCTCTTCCGGGCCAAATCGCTATAGCTTATATTTACAGAATTCAGTCCCATTTGATAATCATGATAATCACGGCAATACATTACGCACTCGTTTGCGTCAATATTTAACCAACGTCAGAAAGAATAAAGAATATAGTAACTTTGGTCATGCCATATTCATTAAGCCTGGTATTAGAAAGCAAATGAAATAAGGCCTCAAATATCTTCAACTTATCAACCTTGGGCAATAGTTAAATTGACGACATCTGATGCTTTATTTGCGTTGTAACAGTTATATTTTTTATAACCTCTAATGGCAGGTGCCAACAAGTATATGCAATACATTTACGAAAATTTCACCTTTCCCCCCGATCAGTCTTTTACCATAAGATCTGAAAAACTGGAAGTAAGGAAATACACTGCCTTAAAATCACATGTTAATTTTGAAATAGCATTAATTGAAAATTGTTGTGGCAAACGGTTCATAGGTGATCATATTCAGGACTTTGAAGGTGAAGAACTGGTATTACTGGGCAGTTATTTGCCCCATTGCTGGCAATATTATAAAACGATGGATCCCCTGATAGCACCAGAGGCAATTGTGATCCATTTTTTCCCTGATTTCCTGGGAAAAGACCTGCTTAACAAGCCGGAGGCAAAACAAATGAACCGGCTTCTTGATGATGCAGCCAAAGGGGTGATCTTTACAGAACCCACCAGGTTAGAGGCAAAAGTGATCATGCAACAGATGCTGGTTGAAACCGGCCTTAGGCGGGCAGCGCTTATGTTACAATTACTCGATATCCTTGCCCGGTCAGAAAATGCCCAGATCCTTAGTTCGCCCTATTTTCACCAGGTTGGCAATTCGGGCGATGCCCAGAAATTAAACAGGGTATTTGAATACATTTTTGCCAATTTCAAACAGGAGATCAGCTTAAAGGAGGTGGCAGATATTATCCCCATGTCGCCGGCAGCCTTCTGCCGCTTTTTCAAAACAAAGACCAATAGAACATTAATAGATTTTGTAAAAGAGATCAGGATTGGCCATGCGGCCAAATTATTACTGGAGGGCAAACACAACGTAACCGAGGCCTGTTTTGATTGCGGCTATAACAACCTTTCCAACTTCAACAAACATTTTAAAGAGGTAAAGAAAATGTCGCCCCGCAATTTCGTAAAGCAATACGATTCCGAAATTGCAATGGATTGAAAAAAGGGACTAAAAAGCCCCCTTTTTTTAAACAACTGATGTAGAGAAAACCTACATCAGGGAATCAAAACTTCCCCCATTCAATATTTTATTCCAATACATCTTTTGATTGTGAAATATTTAATGTCGTTCAGTGCGTAATTGGTCAGAGCATTTCATAAAAATGGGCAATGGCAGGATTATAAAAGGAACCGGATTATTATTTCTCACGAGTATAGCTAAGTTCCATGCCGCCATTCTCCATCAGAATAAGAGTAGAGTCAGTTATCTGTTTAACAATAGTAGTATCAATACCCTGGCCTGCTGCTTTAACGCCTGTAGTATGATTCCACAACATCAGTGTGTCGCCTTTTACCTTCCATTTATCATAAATAAGCGTGTGCATATTAATTGAACTGGCGGTTCCATCCGCATTTAATTGAAACCCTTGTTTACCAGGCTCCTGACCAGGGATGGGCTGAACCCATTTCCCTACCAATTTACCAACGGGTGCAGGCTCCGCTATTGTTGTTGAAGTTACGGGGTTTGTTTCTGCTGAGTTCTCCTTTTGTTTAGGCTCATTATTACTATTACACGCAACCAGGGATGAAGCGCATGTAATTACTGCCAGGATTGATGTTCGTGCTTTCATACTTCAATTTTACTTTTTGCTATTTTGCCGGGGCGCAAATTAAAAGAGAGTCTCTGAAAATTCAAGTTAAAATTACCTTATTCATCAGGGTTAGATGAAAGCACTTTAAAAGTGAAAATTTAATTACCTGATGATGTACACGAATAAGCATTACATGTATTTGCAATTCGTCAAAATAGAATCGATATTGGTCAATATACAATCTGTTTATAGACACTTAAAGGCACCCGGTCAACAGGCATTTCCCGCAATTTCTTAAAGCAATACGATCCCAAAATTGCAATGGAATGAAAAAAGGGACTGAAAAGTCCCCTTTTTTTTCTAAACAACTGCTATAGAGAAAACCTACTTCAGGGGATCAAAACTTCCTCCCCATTCAATATTTTGTTCCAATACATCTTTTGATTGTGAAATATTTGCCGGCGCAAGCGGATAAAACCAGTGACTTAGGTCAAAGCTGAATTTGAAAGCCGGATCGCCATCGAGATTGTCGATAAAGTTGGCTGTAAATTTAGCCCGTACTGATGCCGTCATAATGTTATCGGCAGGCACAACGGTTTCACCGGTCTTCAGGGTAATATACAGGCCGTGGCGGGCTCCCTGGTTGTTCAGCAGATCGAATCGCTTCAGGCGCCGCAGATCACCAAAGCGTTTGTTCTCAAAAGCAAACTCAACCTGCCGTTCGGCCAAATAAGCGTCCCGTATTTCGGGCTGGTTGGCTGCAGTAACTCCGTAATTATTGCCTGCACCGGCCGCAATACCGGCACGTTGTCTTATCTGATACAACACACCGAGCGCTTCTGCTGTTTTCCCCAATTCATTGGCACATTCACCATAGTTCATTAATACTTCTGCAAACCGCATTTCAACCCAATCGGTCTGGGCCTGGTTACCTAACCCGGCAGTCACCGTTGTATCGAGCCCTTTCCGTTGAAAGAAACCGGTAATACCCGGGTTGCCGGGCATACCCGGATGGATCACATTAATGATATTTACGTACTTGCTGCCGGCAGCATCGTAGCGCCAAACATTCCAATAACTGTTTCCTTTTACATATATGGGAGTAACTTCATCGGGACAAGGATAAGGGGTACCTCCGCAGAAGACCGTAGCATAAAAGCGATCGTCCCTGTTTGTATAAAAATCAGTCAGGAACTGGGCATTGTACGTAGCATCACCGAGCTGGCTCTTGTCAAACTGCATAGGAGCGCCATCACGTTTGGGGAAGGCCAGCAGCAGCGACAACAAAGGCTGATTATTATTCGATGCATCTTTGGTAAGCGGCTCAGGACGAATGCCATTGAAATTATTGGAGTGACTGGGATAGAAGAACTGGTTCACCATGATCACCTCCTTATTTCTTTCCTGATACCAGATATTGCGGAAGTTCGGATGCAATGCGTGGCCCTGGCTTTTGGCGTAATCAACTGCAGCCTTGCAGGCATCATACGCCGTTTGCCAGCGCGCTGCATCATTGGCAGGATTAAACAACGGGCTTGCATACGTCATTAAAATGCGTCCCTTCACCGCCATGGCAGCTACCCTGGTAATACGTCCATAATCAGTTTGATTGGCATAAACACCGGGCAGCAACAGGATAGCGCTATCCAGATCCTTCACGATCTGGGCAACACATTCAGATGTTTTGTTCCGCGGAACAAAAAGTCCATTAATATCATTAAAATTCTGTTTATGCAGGATAATAGGCACGCCACCGATCTGGTTAACCATTCCCCAATAAGTCCAGGCGCGCCAGAATTTTGCCTCGCCCATAAACTGTTTTTTCAGATCGTCGGGTAAAACACTGGCCTTCACATTTTCCAATTCATCCAAAAAGTAATTTACCTTGTCTATATTGGTGTAAGAAAGGCTAACGCCGATATTATCCTTTGTAATGATACCCCGTTGGTAATTACCCAAACTTTTAGCCGTTGAAATGCCTTCATCGGTTGAGCCGCCATTGAAAGGCCAACCCGGCATTTGCCCGTAGATATCACTTAAAAAAGCTTTGATCATTGTTGCATTTCCCCAAACCGCCTCCGGAACAATCACCCCGTTATTAGTATAATCGAGCCCCTTCTTGCAAGTTGCAGTCAACAACGCAACGGTTGTTACACCAACAAGGGTTTTAACCAGTTTATTATTATGAAATCGCATACTGTAGTTGTTTTTGAATTTTACAATGTCACATTGAAACCGAAATTGTATGTTTTCATCGTAGGATAGCTAAAGCCATCACCTATTTCAGGATCGAAATAATCCTTATTGAATTTGCTTATCAGGAACAGGTTCGATCCGCTGAAATACATCCTGAGGCCGTTGAGGCCTGCTTTATGAATTATGCCAGCCGGAATTGAATAGCCAATATTGAGCAATCTCATGCGAATGAAGTTGGAGCTTTTCAACCAGAATGTACTGGCCGTATTCGTTACCGACTGCGTTCCATCGTTTGCAGAATACCTGATGGGGAGGGTAGCATTGGGTGTATTGGGTGTCCATGCATCGGTATACCATTTACGCCACATCCGGTTCCATTCCACATTGCCACTAACCAGGTTATTGACCATTCTCCATTGGTGCAGGCTTCCACTGAAAGAGGCATCGATGGTGAAACCTTTCCATTCAACACCCAGGTTGAGCCCCAGTACAACCGGGTTATTGTTCTTCTTTACGGTAGTAACGTCCCAGGAGTCAATAACGCCATCGGGTTTGCCGTCTTTGCCACTCAAATCAGCATAGGTCAATTGTCCTGCTGCCGGCGCAATTCCATTGAACTTGTAATTAGGATTTGCAGTTATAAAAGCATCCACATCGGCTTGTGTACGCAACATGCCGGTAGTTACGTAGGATGTGATGCGGGTCATGGAATTTCCCTCATCTTTCTGCCATGGGTAAGTGATATTTTTATCCTGTCTGATCAGTTTGGCTGCTGCATAGGCCGCATTCATATTTATGTAGTAATTCACATCACCTACAAAGTTCTTGTAACCCAGTGACAACTCAACACCTTTCGATTGCACTTCTCCATAGTTGCTGGAAGGGAGGCTGCGGCTAAAGGTGGGCGGCACAACCGCTACTCTGCCGGTAAGGATATCATACGTACGCACAAAGAAATAATCGGCAGTGGCATTAAAATGCTCGAGGAAATTCACATCCACCGCAACATTGTAATTAAAGGATTTTTCCCAGGTGATGTCGGGATTAACTATTGAACCATAAGTAACGCCCACATTGGTAACAGGTGAAGTACCAAAATAAGCGCTGTTACCGGTAACATAACTTTGCTGATACTGGAATGCACTTATGTTATCGGCACTGGTTAAACCTGCAGAAGCGCGTAACTTAAGCAACTCTACGCCACGCACCGAATTGAAAAAATTCTCTTTTGAAATGATCCAACCCAGCGATCCTGAAGGGAAAAAGCCCCAACGCTTGTCCTGGGGGAATTTATACGACCCATCGTAGCGGTAAGTGAAGTTGGCGATGTACTTATTGTCGTAGTCATAGAAAAACTGGCCTACCCACGATTTACGGCCAATGGTTTGTTCTGTACTGCCCGACACATAAGAATCCAGGCGGTCACCGCTTGTAGCCCACCACTGGTCGGTGGTATATACCGGGAAGTTTTCCCGGCCCCCAGTGAATCCGCCCGATCTGCCTTCCGCTCTTTCATAGGTAAGCCAGCCTTTAACGTGATGCACGTTAGCGAAAGTGCGCTCATAGTTCAACTGGAAGTTCAGTTGGTAATCTTCGTTCCAGCGATTGGTTTCTTCTAAAAAATCCTTGCCTATCTGTGATGATTTCTTGAGGGTTACCAGGTCAGCGTCGTTCGTACTGATCTGCCGTACACCGGTTGTTTTCATTACCCACATATCGTACCGCTTTCCAAAGGTCTTGTTCCGGTTAGCAGTATAAGCTTTTATGTACTGGGTTGATGCACTTAAACCCGGGATCACCGGTATTTTATAAGTAGCCTGCAGGTTTACAACCGGCTTTACATAATTGTTCTTTATATAACCGCCATCACCCCGCACCTCAGCGCCTACGTTACCGATCCAGCCATAATCTATCGGGTTGCCACCATCGGTCCATACAGGTTGTTCCGGCTGCCACAGTAATTGTTTACGGTAAATGCCGTTCACATCACCTACTGATGTATTGGTAGGGGTGTAAGTCTTGTTATTATTCAGGGAAAGTCCGGCAAAAAGGGTAAGATCGCGGGTTAGATCGGCAGTAAGATTTGCGCGAAAATTATATTTGTCGTAGGTAAGGTTCTTCATAAAAGCGCCCTGCTTTACATAAGAGCCCCCCACAAAATATTTTATTTTTTCGCCCCCGCCGGTGATACTGATGTTATGGCTTTTGGTATAAGGGTCCTGCCAAACTGCATCTAACTGGTTATAGCCCCAGCCGTTATTGATGTTTTTGAAATAATCAAAATCAGATTGTGACCACAAGGTGCTTGAGGTAGGATTTATCCTGTTATAAATTTCACCGGTTTCAATGGCACTTGTCAAAGGTGCATTCTTACCTCTTTTATCAACGCCGGTATTGAATGAATAGTTGATACGCGGTTTCCCATTTTTACCACGGCGGGTGGTAACTACAATTACACCGCCGGAAGCCCGGGCCCCGTAAGCGGCCGTTGATGCGGCATCTTTTAGTACAGTTAATGTTTCAATATCATTCGGGCTCAGGTTGTTAAAATCATCGGCCGAACTGGTAACCATTCCGTCAATCACAAAAAGCACATCCTGGCCATTAATCGAACTCTTCGTACGTACAGTTATGCTGGGAGCCGTTCCGGGAGCGCCTGCGGGCGTACCAACCCTTACGCCGGCCATTTGGCCTGCCAGCAGATTACCTAATGATGTGGTGGGACTGGTACGTCGCACATCGTCCATTTTCATGGTAACCACTGACCCCGAGAGCAATTCTTTCTTTTGTGTACCATAACCTATCACAATTACATCTTCGAGCGTTGTTGCTGTTTTTTCCAGTTCAACGATCACCTCAGTGCCATCTGCAATAACGGTCTTTGCATCATAGCCAACCATTGTAAAAGTTAATTCCTGTTTCAGTTTTGTGTTTAGTTGAAAATATCCATTCAGTTCGGAAATTGTCTTTTGCGTTCCCTTTACTTCCTGAATGGTAACACCACTCAAAGGCTTTTTATCCTTTGAGTCAATAACCTTTCCCCTTATGCGCACTGCTTCCTGTGCGACTGACAAACCGGGGATTATAAGCAGGCTCAGGACGCCTACTATGGACAATAGCATTTTCGTTAGCTTCATCATAACTAGTTTGTTTTGGTCTTTTGAAAAATCAGGCGAGAAAAATTCAAAAAGTGTGTTTACTTTTTTGACATTACATTTTCATTATTAAAATTTTCATAAATGTCACAAATAACACACCCCATAACCACAGTCAAATTGACTATAACCCATGCTATCTTTGCTTTAGCATTATGCAGCTGTTATGATAAATGAAAAAGCAACGGCCATCAGAAGTGATCTGACGGCCGTTGCTTTTCTCTATTATGAATATTATAGGAGAACGATTGCTTACTGCAGCTTATTGATTGATAAATGAGTAAAACGAAGTGGCTTCAACCCAGGTTTCACCTGGTTTCGTTCCTTTAACGCCAACCTGGTAATTACTCATTAATTTATTCCATTCAGCGCATTTGGGATCATACCCTTCGGCAATTTTGCCCATGCTGTTCAGATCGGCCCCTGCCGGCACTGTAATTGTCATTACCAGCAAATTTGCATAACGGTATAAGACGATCTTTTTATACCCGGCCTTTTTAAAACCGGCTTCCACCTCGGGCCAAACCTGCTTATGATATTGCAGGTACTCCTTTAGCTTTATATCGTCATCGGCGATGTTCACTACAAATACCCGTTCTTCCAGCGCCGGCCCCGTTTTGCTGGAGGTAGTTGTTTGAAAACAGCCCGCAAATAGTAAAGACAATAGCATCGCAAAGCACCAATTAAATTTCGGGTTCATGACAATTAATATTTCTTATTAAAACAGTAAATAAATGAACAGCATTACGATTGCCAACAACAGCCAGCCCAGCCATACCGAGCGGGGTTGATGCCCTGCTTTCCTGTTCGTTTCGAGTAAAGAAGGTAAGCTTTTATTTTCACCGGGCTTTGTAAATAAAGTAACCAATACCATTACCACTGCAAGCCCCACAAATAAATAAACCGACAACATTAAAAAATGCGGCCAGAATCCTTTGTAAGGCAAATTAAGCACATGGCAAACACCTACTGCCATACAAATTGATCCACCGCCATAAAGTACAACATCTGCAGCCATACTGTTGGCCCTTTTCCATAAAACACCTGCCAGAAAAACAACCGACAGGGGCGGCGCCAGAATAGACACCAGACCCTGGCTTAATTCAAAAAAGCTTTTTCCGGAATGACTGTATAAGTAAGCGATCAATACAGCCAGTACAGCGCCAATAAGCGTAAGCAGCTTTCCGGTATTTCTTTTCCGGGTTTCATCCATTGCCCTTAACCGGCTTATCACATCCAGCGTACATACAGTACTGAACGAATTCAATCCCGATGAAACCGTATCGATAAGCGCGGCAATAAGCGCCGCTACGCACAACCCGAGGAAACCATGTGGCAATAGCTGTTTAACCAGGGTTATATAGGCATTATCAGGCTGGGCTATATCTTTATACAGCACAAAACACATGATACCCGGAAAAATAAAAATGAACGGCATTAATATTTTAAGCGCGGCAATAAAAAGCGCGCCATACTGGCCCTGCTTCAGGTCTTTTGCCGCCAACACTTTTTGCACGATCGTTTGGTCGGTACACCAATAATAAACGGCCACTACCGGGTATCCCAATACGACCGCCAGCCATGAATACTCCGGGTCTGATGCCGAACGGAACAATGGCCAGTAATCAGCGGGCACTGCATGTACAAAGGCATGCACACCGCCGATCTTTTGCAGGGCCATGTAGGTGAGTATCACCGACGATACAATTATAATGATTGACTGAAAGACACCGGTTCGCACCACTGCTTTCAAGCCGCCAACGGTTGTAATGCTGGTCGCCATTAAAGCGATCAATATTACTGACCGCATCAATGGCCATTCAAATATTTGAGAAATGATGAGCCCGCCCGCATACAAAGCACTGCCCAACCATACTACCAGTATGGAAAAAAGACTGTATACAACGAGGAAATTATAGGAACGTTTTCCGAAGCGCACCAACAGGAACTGGGGCATGGTACTTATTCTGGTGGCCAGGTAATGCGGCAGGAAGAACATGGCCAGCAGCAGCAGGAAGATCCAGGCCAGCCACTCGAAATTACTACCCACTACCCCCCGCGAAAATCCGATACTGGCTAACCCTACCAGCATCATGGGACCTGCATTGGCGCTAAACAGGGAGAAGCCTATCTGCCACCATTTCAGCGAGCGGCCTCCTAAAAAAATATCGGCATCAGCTGATGCACCTTTCCTGATCAGCAGAAATCCGATGATAAAAAGTGCTACAACGTAGCCCAGAACGACTAAATAGTCAACTGTTGTGAGGGTTACATTCACATGAATAAATTACAGCGATACATTTGGACGATATTCTTTCACGTTCTTGCTTGTCCAGGTTTGTGACCTGATGATCTTGTTTTCGTTTGTACAATATTTCCAATCGATGCGAACCGGCATGCCGTCAATTTCAGGCAGAATGAATTTTCCGTTTTTCCATTGGGGTCGGATGTAAAAATATTGCTCCAGGCCGGCCATTATAGCATACAAATACTCCACCTGGCAATGTTTGGGTGCAGTAGCCATCAGTGACGCAGTATACATGGAATAACCGCCGGAAGAAAAAGTAAGGTTTGCATTAATGGCCAGGTCTTTTACCTCCACCCATTCTTTTACGCCACCCAGATGCATGGGAACTGGTTGCAGGTGTTGAACGCCCATGCTTGCCAGTGTGGGGAACATTTTCGATGACCGTTCAGATTCTCCATAAGATATTACCATTTTAGTGCGGCTGCATAACTGCTGTATCTGCTCATAGGATGCTGAATGCACGGGTTCTTCAAACCAGGCCAGGTCTTCCGCCGCTGTCATCTCTACAAACCGGAGCGCCTGTTCTGTGGTCCAGATCTGATTGGCGTCTACTGCCAGCTTCATATTCTTTCCCACCAGGTTCCGCACAAACTTTACCCGCTCAACGTCTTCCTGCATATTGGCGCCATGGTCTTTTCCCACTTTCATCTTGTAACAGTCTACACCAGCCTGCAGAAAATAGTCCACCTCTGCTTCCAGTTGCTGCAGCGTATAGTTTGTACCACCGCCGCTGCCATAAACCGTTACATCGTTATGGATAGCGCCCAGGTATTTATGCAAAGGTATTCCCGCTTTGCGGGCCGCCAGGTCGTGCAGGGCAATGTCTATTTGCCCCACCAGGGCCGCCGCCGGGCCGCGGAAGCCTTCATTGCGAACCGACCAATATAATTTTCTATATAATTCAGTATAAGTAAGATGTTTTGAATAAAACAGTATTGGCAGCAAACAGGTTTCCAGGATATTCGTATACGATCCATAAACAGGCGACTCGCCCTGGCATCCATCTTCATCTTCAATTGTTAGTATGGCCAACCCGAACGTATTAAAGGGGCCCATCGTAGAATCCTGAAATGGGATAACCGCCGGCGCAGGTTCCAACACCCGCAGATAAACTTTCGTTATATTAAATGTTTCATTTTCTATTCTGCTCATTTAAATAAAAATTTCCAACAGTGTATTTATATATTTCATGTACCAAACTTTCATCCAGGGGTCCTGCCGCAAAATCATTCAGGGTGGTCAACAGCTGTACCAGGTCGCGGGGACCAATAACCAGCTTAAATTGCTGTGGTAGTGATATTACAAACCGGTGAGCCAATGATGCAAGGGGAATTGAATGCGCATCGGCAATTACTTTTATCTTTTTAGCTGCTTCAACAAATGAATAATCTAACCAGGCGGGCGGGTTGGTTGTATAAGCATCGTAACAGTTTCCCAGCAGTCCCATGTTCAATAAACTGGCTGCGTAATAGTCAATTTGGTATTCGTTACAAAACGGAAGGTGTTCGGTTAAAGCAGAGGCATTGCAGGCATTTAACTTATTAAACTCCATCACCACATCAAACACACCGGAATGAATGTAGCGATCGAACCAGGCAGGCGCATTGCCGCCCAATCCTATTTTATCAGTATACCCTTTTTCTTTAAATGACACCAGGGCTTTCAGTACATTTTCAACCTGGTTCTCGCGCAGTTGTTCCGGGTCATGCAAAAAAACGACGCCCATTTTATTTACGCCCGTTCTAACAAGGCTTTGCTCAAGGCTACGGTGCATGCCATAGGCTGTATAATCATAAGCACCCTGATCTATTGAAAGGCCCCGTAACCTGCCCACTTTTGTACTGATCACGGGAGGCTTGCCTTTCCATTGCCGCAGGGCTTTTCCTATATACAATTCAGCATCTCCATAGGCCGGTGCGGTATCGATGGCGCCAATACCCAGTTCCAGGGCTGCTAACATTGTTTCAACAGCCGCTTCTTCCTTTACAGTGCCCCAAATACCGCCCAGGGCTGCAGTTCCTAATATAACTCGTTCCATGCACATAGGTCCAAACGCTTAGGGTGTTTAAGTTAAGATAAATTTCGTAAGGGCAAAAAGGGCAAACAACGCCTATTTTGATCTTTTTACTTACTATTTTACCCTACCCCATTATCGTACAGCCTGCCCCTTTGTAACCCCGTTCTCATTGAATGCATCAACACTGAAGAAATAAGGCACATCCCTGTTTAATCCGGTGAGGTCGAGAAAATGATCGTCGTATACCATTACCGAATGATACAGCTTGTTGCGTTTGGTGCCAAAATGAACAACATAACCTGTTGCGTTTTTAACCGGTTGCCAGCTCACCCGCGCCCGCCTGCTATCACGCTTATCCCTGGAAACGCCAATACCCGTCACAGGCATTGGCTTTTTTCCAGCGCCTTTCCCAAATATTCTGAAGCCCGACAGGGAGAATTTCCCATCAGGCACCTGCAAACCCGTAATGCGTACAAACCGGGCTACAGTTGGGTTGGGCAACACTATATAATCATGGGTTATGTCTGCGGTATTATTAGTTTTATTAACAAGCGTGCTCCAATGAAGGCTATCTATAGAGACGTCAATTTTATACCGGTATGGTTTTATGGGATCGCCCGCTTTTAGTGTGGCGCCCTCATCGGCAAAATTTACCTGGATGGCATTTACCGAACCCTTCTTTTGCAGATCTACCTGTAACCATTCGCCGGGATCACCACTTGCCGCACTCCACCAGGTGCGCACCTCTTCATCGCAAGCCAGTCCGGGTGCATGTTGCGTGATTGATGTGGAAGCAATGGCAGGCTTGTTATACGAGAGCAACATCCAACCCGCAAACAAACTTTCTTTTTCATAATTCATTTTGCGGGCAGGCATTGTCATTGGATAGTCGCCAAATGCCGTTAAACAATGGAGCTCGCCTTCCTTATCGAAAAAAGCGGGGAACAACCCAATACGGCGTTCAAACATGTGGCGCACGGAAATGGTCATGGTAGCCACATGCCAGTAGTTGCCATATTTATCTTTGAATGTACTTCCATGCCCTGCGCCATTGATAAAGCCCCGGGGCTTATACGAAAAGGGGCTGTTGGGCATATAACGGAATGGCCCAAGCGGTTTATCAGCAACATATACCCCATCGCCATACACCTTGAATTCGGTGCCGGGAGCCGCATATTGCAGGTAATATTTACCGTTGTATTTCGTCATCCAGCTGCCTTCGTTCCAGCCATCTTTTTTATTATTGTTCAATTCGCCATGTTCTTCCCAGCCATATTCATTGAAATGATGGCCGATCAGGACCACCGGGCTGCCAATAGTATCGAATTGCTTTAATGGGTTCAGTTCAACTCCGCGAATGGGGTCTTTGCTTGAACAGCCATAATAAAAATAAACCCGGCCATCGTCATCGCAGAACAATGCCGGGTCTGTCATACTCAATGGAAACGTACTGCTATATGTGCTCCAGTTATCCTGCTGCGGATCGGTGCTATAAAATATTTTGTGGCCCCCGCCTGAGGCAATAAAGAATACCGTGTCGTGAATGGTTTCAACGGTGGGCGCATACTCTTCGACCGGCAGGGTTTTACAGGGCCGGTAATGCCAGTTTACCAGATCATCTGAAAACCAGTACCCACCCGATTTTGATGCGTATAAATAATATTTCCCCCTGAACAAATGTATTACCGGGTCAGCCGCCTCGCGATAAGATGGGGTATCGTAACCAAACCGGTAATTTAAATTTAATGGATTACAAAAGCTCACTGGTGTTTGCGCCATCACCTTCCCAAGCAACAATGCCAAACATAATAGGGACCGCTTCATTTGTAACAACAGTTTTATTGAATAACCACCTTTCCTTTGGTATTGATACCAATCAGTTTTGTTTCACCCGCCTTTACGCCCACCTTAGGCCATTGAACAAATGCGGTATAGGGCAGCGGCTTTTGAGCCTGTGCACCGGTTTCGGCAAAAACAGCCACGTTGGCATCGTAAGCAGTAGGATTTTTTATTTCAATCGTCAACTGCTTATTATCACTTTTAATAACCCGCACTTCCACATGATCGAAGACAACCAGTTTCTTTTTATCTGTTTGCACATAAATACCTGGCAGTTCCAACGCCATCAACATGCCATTGGTTTCCGTCCACGAATTGCGGGTATTGATAAAATTACCAATGCTTCCTTTGCCTTCTGCATCACTGGGTTGAATGCGTTCCATGCTGGAACCGGGTAAATTGTTGGTGGTAATATGACCGGGCGGCCTATTCACCGCTTCGGCATGTGCATGCTGTATATCCCTGATGAGCTCAGCATATAATGCATTGCCGGTAGCCCGGTATAACCTGAACAGGTAATCACCTGATGCGGTACAAATACCCGGCGCGGCATGTTTATTTTGTATGCTTGCCCACACAGCGCCGGCCATTTTACATTGTAATTTACCGATCTCGCTGTTCGGCGGGAACACCGGATCATAAGACAATGCCCAGGTAGCGCAAAGCGCGGCCTGCACTTCTGCTTTTTGTAACCAGCTTTTATCGCCGGTATAGTAATACATCGCCATCAGCGATTCCAGAAAACCATAAGCGCTTTCAGAGTTGGCATCCTGCGAAATATCACCGCAATCGCCACCGGTTAACCCCTGCTTCACTACATCGCGGTTGTAATAATAATTCGCAGCATCCCGGGCAACCTGCAACCAGGCAGGTTGTTTAAAATAGTCAGCAGCAATGGCCAAACCTGCGGGTGCAATGGCGCCGGCGGTTGAATTGAAGACAGCTACTTCCCCTGTTTCCGGTTCTATATACTGACCAAACTCGCCATACTTTTTCCAGGTGTTTACAAAAGCCATGGCTAATCTTCTGGCAGCTTCTTCCCATTCAACTTTTATCATCTCCTGGTGCCCCTGTTCTTTGAAGAGCAGGAAGTGTTTCATGAACCAAAGCAGCGCATCGCTGTTCTTTCGCACCATGGCGGTGAGCTGAACTGAATATGGATTTGGTTTATCGCCCCTTAGTTCCCCTTCGGCCTTAATACCACCATAAAAATAACCGCTCTTTCCCTGCAGCTTTGCCACTACGAAATCAAGCTCGGCCGCCACCCTTTTTCTTTCTGTTTCATTATTCAATGCCAGCATGGGGTAACTGTTCATCATGCCACTTACCCAGCCCAATTGAAAATCTTTATTATTTTCAGGCAAATAATAACTGCCAACAGGGACCGTAACAAAATTATTGCTGCAAATGGTGGTGGCCAGTTGCAGGTATTTACTCATAGGCAACTGGTTCCGTGGTTGGTTAGGGCCTGTTACCTGTTTGCGCACCTGGTTAAATTTTACAAGCAGCGCGGGAATGTTTTGCGCGTTGAACACATACAAACGGAAGTGAATGGAAACGGCATCCCCCGCATTCCAGTCAGGGGCCTTATCACCACTCTTATGAAAATCGCCAAAGCCAGGCGCCAGTTTCCGTACCGCCGGGGCAGAAACCGCAAAGCGGCTGCTGTCCTGTGCGGCATTCTCGGAAATGGTTAAACCACTGTTCCCGAATTTCGTTTGTTGTTCAGTTAACAGGATGAATCCTTTTTTTGTGGTTGCAGCTAAAAAGCACATGGCCGGCGTGGCGGCATTCCCGGTTTGCAGTTCAATTACAGCCGGCTTTCCTTCCTCAACTGACAAACGTGGATTGTTGGAAATGGTAAGCGGCGCCTGCGGATTGTAAAACATATCTTTCGGATACGGCGGGTTATAGCCATTCCCAATTGAACGGTACCGGTTGCCGTTATAAACAACGGCCGGCACCATTACATAATTGGTGCGGCTCCATTGCCCGAAATCGATCGATATGCTCACTGCTGTTGCCGTTGCCTGTCCCTTTTGCAAGGTAAAACCGGCGGTTACATCAATGGCATCCGGTTGCCCCGGTACCGGTTTCGTTACCAGGTTCAATGCCCACACTGCTGAACCGGTGTTCAACTGGTTTCCGGGAAAGGTTCTTCTGCTTACCAGATCGGTCCCTGAAAACGTTTCAATATTGTATTGAACAATTCCATTCAGCGGTTCCAGGAATTTGTTTACGCTTTCAGGCAGTTGAGCATTTGTGAATGAAGAAGCCAGGCCTGCACTAACGAGCGCCAATAACAGCTTTGCCCTTCCCATGGTTATACTTTCCCTTTTATTTTATTTGATCAAAATAGTTTTTGTAACCACATTCGAGGTGGTCTTTATGGTGGCTATTGGTTGTCCGCCCCCAACACTGATCACCAGTTTGCCGGTGGGCTGGTACTGGTTACCCGAATCATCTACCACCATCAGATCTTCGGGCTGCAGCCTGAAGACGATCATCCTGGTTTCTCCTTTTCGTACCTTAAACCGCTGGAACCCTTTTAATGCCCGGATGGGTGCATTTACCTCCGGATATGAGCAATACAACTGCACTACTTCTTCTCCATCGTACCGGCCGGTGTTCGTAACGGCTGCAGTTACCATAATGGGTTTCCCCTTCTGCATGGTTGCCGGCATTTGAACATGGCTGTATTTAAAGGTGGTGTAGCTTAATCCATAACCGAATGGAAATAAGGCTTCGCCTTTAAAATAACGATAGGTGCGCCCCTGCATACTGTAATCAGAAAAGGCGGGCAGATCGCTATCACTGCCATAAAAGGTAACAGGCAAGCGACCCCCGGGATTACATGAACCAAACAATACAGCGGCAACAGCTGATCCAGCCCCCTGGCCGCCATACCATGCGTTGAGGATAGCAGGAATACTTTCCTTTTCCCAGGGAATCGCTATGGCACTTCCTGTTAATACTATAAACACCACGGGTTTGCCCGTTGCTTTCAGTTCTTTAAGCAATTCGGTTTGTACTGCCGGCAATAAAATAGATGTTCTGTCGCCCCCTTTAAACCCCACCGCATTTACCGACATTTCCTCGCCTTCCAGGTCAGGTGAAATGCCCCCCACATAAATAATGACATCTGCATCGGCGGCTCTTGCTGCTATTGCCTTCAGATCGGCTTTTTTACCTGCGCTGTCTTTGGAAGGCGCCACATCACTGGTATAATCTATTCCCTGCTCATAGCGAAGGTCAACATTGGCGCCCAGTTTTTCCCTGATGCCTTCCAGTATGGATACGGTATGTGAGGGGTGCCCGTTATAATTTCCCAACAGGGCATTCCGGTTATCGGCATTTGGACCTATGACCGCCACTTTTTTTAACCGGGTACTCAGCGGTAACAGGTTGTGCTCGTTCTTTAGCAACACAATTGATTGCTGCGCCATTTTCAGGGCAAGCGCTTTGTGTTCGGGTGCTTCCAGCACAGAGAAAGGTATTTTTGTATATGGTACATCCTGTGTTGGATCGAACATACCCAACCGGTAACGAATGGTGAACAACCGTTTTAATGAGCTATCAATTTGCTTCTCCTCGATTATATGGTCCTTCACAGCGTTCACCAGAGACTTATATACGGAAGTGCCGCACTCCACATCGGTTCCATGCATTACTGCATCTGCGGCAGCTGCAGCCGTGGTAGCATGCGTCTTGTGATTTTTTACAAAATCATCAATGGCCCAGCAATCACTTGTTACATAGCCGGTGAACTTCCATTGATTGCGAAGAATATCATTCATCAACAGATCGTTGCCGCAACAGGGCTGACCATTGATCGCATTATAGGCACACATAACACCAGCCACCTTAGCATTCACTACGAGTTCCCTGAATGCTGGTAAATAAGTATCCCACAGATCATGCAACCCGGGGTTGATATTATCAGTATGCCGGGTAGGTTCGGGACCGCTGTGCACCGCATAGTGCTTTGCGCAGGCGGCTGCCAGCAGGTAACGGGGATCGTCGCCCTGCAACCCGCTTACAAAGGCTGCGCCGAGCTTTGCTGTCAGGAACGGATCTTCGCCATAGGTTTCCTGCCCCCTTCCCCACCGGGGATCACGAAAAATATTGATGTTGGGGGTCCAGTAAGTAAGTCCTTTATAGCGGTCGCCTGTTTTTCCTTCCTCTACAGCCCTGTTATTAATGGCGCGGCCTTCTATAGCCGAATAATGCGCCATCAATTTCAGGGACGCCGTATCCCAGGTTGCCGCCATTGCTATGGCCTGGGGAAACACGGTTGTTTTGTAAGGGGTACGCGCAACACCATGCAGCACTTCATTCCACCATTCATAGGCCGGAATACCGAGGCGTGGGATGGCTGGCGCCGTATTCAACATTTGGGCTACTTTTTCTTCGAGGGTCAACCGGCTTACCAGGTCGGTCACTCTTTGTTCAACCGGCAAGGCCGCATTCCACATGGGATAACTTTTGTACTCCTGCGCTTTTACAATTGTACAGCAGGTTAAGCCCAGGGCCACTAAAGAAACTTTCATTCTTTTCATTTTCCGATCTTTTCTCCTTTTCCGATGGCAGCTACCACCAGTTCAAATTTTATTTTATCATCCTGTTGTCCCAATACTTCTACCGTAATTGTTGAACGCCCCTTTGGCAAATTCAACTTCTTTGTTACCGGAAATTCCTCCAGCTTATTGCGGCCGGCATCGGCCAGGTATAATCTATTATTCTGATAAATGAGCTGTTGCCCCGGCATCAATTTGCGGTCAATGGTTATAACGGCGCCATCTACCGTAATTTTAAGACCATCGGCATGTGCTTCTTTCGGTGCATCGATGCGTATAGTGAGATCAAGCGGTTGCGCATCAAATTCATTGTTCAGTTCAAGCGGTTGCGCTGCCTTAACCAGGGGTTGATTGCGGTACCGGTTCTCCTGCACCGGAGATAACAGGTACACTTTACTTTTAATGCGCGTAAGGTGAAATTTATGCGAAAGGTCTTTCAGCTTTTCTTTTTGCGCTTTTGTAAATAATTGCGCCACCCGCGCATCTTCCCAGGTGCGGAAAGCATCGATGAGCGCCTGTTTGTTGGCGCATTTCTCCAACGTACCCTGGCTAATGCCCAGCATATAGGTGGCGTTCCAGCCAATAGATTTTGCCTGCAGGTTCTCGATATCGTAAACCGTCCAACCTGTTTGCAGGCCCTGGATGCCGAATGTAGCCGGGAAATAACTGCCTTCAAAAACATAGCGCATGTCTTTCCCTTCTATACCCCATTTATTGAGCACCGGGCTGAACATGTTATCACCGCCGCCTACATTGCAAACACTCATATAATGCCAGCTGCCTTCGTACACGGCGCTGCCCATCACCCGCAGGTACCTGCCGCCATTTCTTGTGTAACTATCAAAAAGCCCCCTGAAAAAGCGTTTGAATGAATATTGCCCATGCCCCTGGTACATGCAACTTTCAAGGCCGTCAAAATCTATATAATCCATTTTGCCTTCAGTAAGCCATTTGCCGTAATAGTCAGCATACACTTCCTGCAAATTCATATCGGGCACAAACCCGCGATAACAATTCGGTTGCAATTTCACGATCATGGTACCGGCTTTGTAAGTACCCCGAACCGATCTATGAAAACCTCTTTTTATTTTCAGGAAGGTATACGGTGGTGTGGTAGTAATGCCGTTGTATTCGATTAACTCTTTTCCAATTTTCAGCACATTGGTATGATTGCCTTCCCAACCGCCAAATTCATTAAAGTAAGCCGTGTCGGTAACAGTGATAACCGTATCATCGGGCGAAAGATCTTTTGTGATGAAAGTACGCTGCATAATACCGAGGCTGTCACTGGGCACCGGTGATACATCGCTGCTTCCCGGTTGTAAAAACTCACAAAGCGTATGCAGCCCGTAACGGAGGCCATTTTGTTGCATCAGGGCGCCATAATCGGGTATGCTCATGGATGAACTCTTAAACCCGATCTGCCTGTTCGTAAACCGGTTGGCGGGGTTAGGATAGTATTCGCCCCATCCTTCATCCTGGATTCCTTTTATGCCTAACTGTTTGGCATAACTGGCGAGGCTATCGTGCGGCCCCCACCAGGCAATATCAGGGCGATAGGCGGCAGGATCTTTTATCCATTTGCCATCGATCATAGGATGTGGTAATCCTTCATTCAGCACGACCTTTTCAATGGTCTTTAATCCCAATGAATCGGGGCAGGCATAAAAAGCCAGGGATGATCCTATAAATTGCGCGTTGGTGGGAAGCACGAGCTGGTAACGGCTCGAGTTCGCTTTTCCATCTATATTATCCGGATATTCAGGAAAACGGATCATTTGCTCTTTGCGGCGGTCCCTTGCATGCATGCAAATGGTAGAACCGAAGGCCGGCTCCAGTTTTGCACCGTTTCCATAATTCATTCTGAAATACTCTTCAGGGTTAGAATAAAAAGCCACATCATTTACCCCATCACCGCCAATACTGAAGGTTTGCCCTTCTTTAAGATGCGCCGGCAGCGGATATTTTTTAGGGTCGGGCGAGTGTATATAGTAATACATGAACGACAGATCGCCACCCGTGGGCGGGCCACTCGTTGTATTATCATCTAACCCCAGCAAACCAATGGCAAAATCATCATTGCGTACCACCCCTATCACATCGCCAATGGTTTTTGAAATATTGGTTTTGTATGGTCCCCACACTATGTTATCGATATCATCACTTTTTGTTAAGGCCAGTAATTGAAAGCGCAGGTATTGCGTTTTTTGTTCTGCCTTTATGCGGGCTACTGATCCATTAGCATAGGTCAACACAATTTCTTTACCAGCTGCATTATAAACTGCTTTTTGCGGCAGGATCTCCTGCTTATTGCTTTGCAAACTCATCAACGCCGAGGACATCCCTGCAGGACAATATTCCCGGCCTGTTCCCTTATCTTTTATGGATGTAACAAAACCTTTATTGTCAACAGATATGCGGGCATACTGCGTTTGCAATTGAAAGGCCTGCGCAAACAGCCGCTGTACCGGTGAAAGCAGTATGCATGCATACAGGGCCATTCGCAGTTTCCCGAGACCGAAGTGGTTCATATTTTATTTTAGCTTTTTAATTAACCCGTTTTGGTAAGGCAGGAATTTACGGAGGCCGGCAATTATTTTTAGCCTCGTTTGAAGGATTAAAATTACCTGATTTGACAATTTTTTAAATACGTGATTTTGACATGTTCCAATGCTTTTTTGCTTCCGGAAAATTGTTATTAATCAACAATAATTTCATCAGCAAATAGCCAGGCGGGTTTTCCTGCGCCCGGATGTCCCTCAGGACAGGCATCCAGTATTTTACCAGTGACGCGGATATACCTTGCGCCCTGCTTTTTAAAGGTGGTTGTAAAATCGTAGATAGTTGAACTTTTTTCGTTTACCGGTATGGGGTTATTGACCACCTGTAATGCGGTATAATTAATGCCGTCCCTGGAGACTTCAAACTTCACCCATTGTGGCAAAAACACCCAATCGCCGTATTGCTGTATACAACCCAGCGTTACCTGGTGCACCTGTTTTTCGGTTCCCATATCGAGGGTGGCAATCAGTTCTTTTCCCGAAAACCCTAACCAGTACCTGTTCAACCTGTTCTTCCCTCTTATGCCATCGGTCAGCGTATTGGGCCCATCGGCCATATAATACCGGCTAATGGGATTGGCATAGCTCATATTGCCACCAACCGCCTGATGCTTTACAAAGGACTGTTGTTCCACCACAGTACCCATCACGTTTCCGTTCACAACCGTTACAGCCTTCACAGTAAGGGATGTATCAATTTTTACAGGCGTTATGAACCTGTTACTGGTAACAGAGGGAGTAGTGCCATCAAGGGTATAATACACATCGCCTTTATAAGCTTCAGTACTGAGGTTTACAAACAGGGTCCCGTTTTCGGCTTTAGGTTGTAGCTGAACAGTAAAATTTCCCTTACAATAATTAAAATTCCTGGCTTCAAACAACCGGAAATGGGGTTGCAGCCGCTCGTTAAAACTATCCCAGGACTTATGTTCTTTGGGGGTCCATACCACTTCAGCCAACGCCAGCATTCTTGGCAGCACCATATATTCCACGTGTTTGCTGGTGGTTATGTATTCCGTCCACACATTGGCCTGCGCGCCCATTATAAAACGGCCCTGCTTTTTTGTAAGCTCGGCAGGTATAGGGTCATAACCATACACCTTTTTAAGCGAATTAAATCCACCAATAGCCCTGGGTTCGCCTGCGGGGCCCGCCTGGTAATGATCAAAATACAGGGGTTCACCCGGCGTCATTACCACCTGGTGTTTCATTTTGGCCGCCTCTATACCGCCCGACTCGCCCCGCCAGCTCATTACAGTGGCTTCGGGCGCCAGGCCGCCTTCCAGTATTTCATCCCAGCCTATCATTTTCCGTTGTTTGCTTATCAGGAATTGCTCAATACGTTTTATAAAATAGCTCTGCAGCTCTTCTTCATTCTTCAGCTGTAGCAATTTCATGCGAGCCTGGCAACGCACACATTTCTTCCAGTTGCTTTTATCCACTTCATCACCACCGATATGAATGTAATTTGAAGGAAATAATGTGAGCACTTCATTCAGTACATCTTCCAGGAATGTAAAAACACTGTCGTTCCCGGCGCAGTAGTTTGAGGACGCGTTGGTATAGTTACCACCAGTCAATGGCAACTGCGGCGCCTGTGTGCAACTTAAGAAAGGGTATGCTGCAATGGCGGAGGCCACATGCCCCGGCATCTCAATTTCGGGCACAATGGTAACATGGCGTTCGGTTGCATATTTAACAATCTCCCTGATCTCATTCTGGGTATAAAATCCGCCATAGGAAGGGTTTTCGCCCGGTTGGGCCACCGGTCTGCTGCCCCATACCATATCAGTATGATCAACGCGCCAGGCCCCTGTCTCCGTTAATTTGGGATATTTTTTTATTTCAATGCGCCAGCCCTGGTCATCAACCAAGTGCCAGTGAAACACATTGAGTTTATAATAAGCGAGCAGGTCAATATATTCTTTTATAAAGGAAGCAGGAAAGAAATGCCGGCTTACATCGAGGTGCATACCCCGCCAGCTAAACCGGGGCTTATCTTTTATTTTTACCGCAGGCACGTTTACAGCCGCTACCGCACCTGTAACCGGCAGTAACTGTAAAAGCGATTGCATTCCATAAAAGATCCCGGCGCCTGTTGGTGCGGCGATCCGGATGTTACCGGTTGAAATGGTCAGTAAATAACCCTCATCGCCAGCCGACCGCACTCTTTTTTTAACCAGCTCAATACGTTTGCCACTGTTGCCATTAATGGACAATTCAATTCCATATTGTTGCTTTATATGTTGCTGCAGGTAAACGGCCAGTGATTGCAGCGCTTCGTCACCCGGCTTTATCTTCAGGGTGGTATTGGCATCAATACTAAAACTTCCGGGCAACTGTTCAACACTTACCGGTTGCGGAATAATATTTACCTGCTGCCCTGCTAATAAAAACGGCAGAAAAAAAGAACCCACTAATAACAGTACCTTATTCATTGTTTGGCTGATTATTTCTTATTGTTGTTTAACGTATTCGCACAGGAAATTTCCAACACACCGGTTGTTAATCCCGGCGATTCAACGATCAGTTTTAATTTGCCCCGGGCGCCTGCATGTGCTTTTACTACTACCAGCATTAAGCCATTAAAGGCCGGCCGCACTGAACTGCTGAACGGAATAAAACTGGTAGCATCGCCATTGTCGGTAGCCACCATTTCCCCTTCGCCCTGCAAGCGGCAGTTAATAGTATGCCGGGCTGTTGGCACCAGCCTTCCCTTACTGTCAGTTACTGAAATGGTAATAAAAACAAGGTCCTGGCCATCCCCTTTTATAGATGACCTATTTGCCTGCAGCTGTAAAGCGGCCGCCTCGCCGGTAGTGGTTCGTACTTCCCGGGCCCACTGTTTTCCGGCCTTGTAGGCAATGGCCACTAATTCACCCGGCTTATATACCACGCTATCCCACTGCAGGCGATACTGCTGTGGGGCCTTCTTTTTACGGCCTAACGATTGGCCATTTAAAAACAACTCAACTTCATCGCCTGAAGTGTATATATGAACGGGTACAATTGAATCGATCCTGTTTTTCCAGTTCCAGTGTGGCAATATATGTACCATTGGAAAATTGGGCCGCCAGTGTGATTGATATAAGTAATACCTGTCTTTGGGAAAACCACACAGATCAACAATGCCAAAATAACTGCTGCGGGCCGGCGCTTTTGATTTGCGCAGTGCTGACAGCTTTTGCTCCAGCGCCTCCTTCATGGAGGGGTCATTTCTGAAATTCAGCAAATTGGTCTCATCTGAATTATACGGCGTGGGCTCACCCAGGTAATCGAAACCCGTCCATACAAACTCCCCCAGTAAATGCGCGAATTTTGCATTGGTGCGAAATTGTTCATCGGGTGAACAGCCCCAACCGGGATATGCATTGTCATAGGAAGATACCTGCCAGTTTGCATATTTTTTATCGAAGAAATATTCGCCGCGTGAAGATATGCAGGATGATGTTTCGCTGCCAATAGTAGGTTTATTGGCATACCGGGCATCTGCATCCCATTGCGGCTGCCTGCTAAAGAAATAATTTACCCCCATAATATCGAGCGCCACGGCAGCGCCCACTTCCCTGCCCCCATCGGGATCGTTATAGCCATTTGAAACAGGACGGGTGGGGTCTTCGCGTTTAACAATATTTGCGAGGTGAGCCGTCATGGCCGAATCACGCTGGTCCATCACTTCATTACCGATTGACCAGATAAATACAGATGGATGGTTGCGGTCGCGGTGCACAAGCGCTTCCAGGTCTTTTTCATGCCACTCGTCATACAGTTTGTTATAATCTTCTTTCTTCTTTCCATGCTTCCAGCAATCAAAGGCTTCGTCCCATACCAGAAAGCCCATTTCATCGGCCAGCTCCAGCAATTCAGGAGCAGGTGGATTATGTGAGGTGCGCAAGGCATTACAGCCCATTTCTTTCAGGATGGTGAGCTGCCGGCGTAATGCGCTGGTATTGATGGCAGCACCCAGCGCCCCCGCGTCGTGGTGATTACAGGTTCCCTGTATTTGAACCCGACGGCCATTTAACAAAAAGCCGTTCCGGGCAGTAAACTGAAGGGTACGAATGCCGAATGCGGTGTAATAGGTATCGACTAATTTTTTGTTTGCGGTTATAGTTGTACGTGCCAGATACCGGTGCGGGGACTCAAGATCCCAGAATTGTGGGTTCACCACCACTGCACTTACCATTGCCTCTGCCGTTTTGCCGGGCGCAATTGATAATACCGAATCTTTTAAAGTG
Organism: Niastella vici; assembly: GCF_002077945.1. Lineage (GTDB taxonomy): Bacteria > Bacteroidota > Bacteroidia > Chitinophagales > Chitinophagaceae > Niastella > Niastella vici. Next base: position 311,489 of record NZ_LVYD01000044.1, on the reverse strand, counting down.
GCAACCCGAACGCCAGGCTTATTATGGTTATCCATTGTAAACAGCTCGGTATGCACACCTGCCAATACCGGGTTACCGCTTTGATTATCGACCTTCACCTGTACCTGTACAACAGCCTTTTGCCTGGTAACGTGGGGCGTTGTTATAAACGTTCCCCAATGGGCAACATGCACCGGGTTTGTTTTTACCAGCCACACATGCCGGTAAATACCTGCCCCTGAATACCAGCGGGAATCCCAGTGTTCGGTGCTTACCCTCACAGCCAGCACATTTTCTTTGCCGAATTGTAAGAAGGGCGTCAACTCCATGCGAAATGAACTGTAGCCATATGGCCAGGTCCCTAAATAATGGCCGTTTAGCCATACCTGTGCGTAAGCCATGGCGCCATCAAAATCGAGAAAGAGCTGTTTTGCGCTATCTGTACGCGGGAGGGTAAAATGTTTTCGATACCAGCCAATTCCTTTATAAGGCAATTTACCGGTTTCACCAGCCAGGTCAATCCTGAAAGGCCCTTCTATGGCCCAATCGTGTGGCAGATCGAGTTTTCGCCACCCGGTTTCATCGGCACTTATTTCCTGCAAGCCTGTTGGCTCGGCAACTACCGATCCATCGGCCTGTAAACCCACCCGCCTGAACAACCAGTTGGCATCAAAAAGTGCAGCCTGCTTATTTTGACCTGTTGTTATCAGGGGTAACCAACTCATTAAAACAACACTTACTAAAAATATATTCCGGTTTGAATGCATACAATAAATTTTAAAAACCAGGCCTGGAAAAGCCTGGTTTACCCTAAAAATGACCCATATTCCGTACAGAAAGTTTCAAAATAGACTCAGGTTGCAAGACATGGTTATATACTTTAATATCATCAAACGAACCTTTGACTGCGTTGTGCTGATCGCCGATATATTGTAATGGGAAGAACAGTGTTTGCACCACTGCCATCTTATAGTTATTGGGGAAAAGGCGTTTGCCCTGTTCAAGCCTGTCGCATAAAACCCCGTTCACATACAGGCTGGTGGTTTTGTTATCGCCGGTAATTGCAATATGCGTCCATTTGCCGGCCGGCGCCGAATAATTAAATGTATAATCGTACCCTTCGCGTGAGAAGCCCAGTTTACCGGTAGTTCCCTGTTTCAGTTTCACCACAGCATCGGGCGATGAAAAAAGCACCGCATTATCTTTATTATTTTCATCGGGCTTTATAAAGAAGGAAACCGTGTATCCATATCCTATTCCTTTTACCGGCGTCCTGAGATAGCTGTTATTCCCTTTCAGGCTAAGTACGCCCTGCGGAAATTCTTTCTGATTAAAATTATAATGCAGTACCAGGGAGTCGGCCCCATCCCCTTTCAGCTTTCCCATCATGTTCAAACCCGGGCCTTCGCCAATGTTCTTGCTTTTTTCAGCAAACACTTCATAACTCACGGCCGTATCGGTACCATCCCACATTTTTTGCGCCAGTACCTGCATGGCTGGAAACACCCGGTGATGCACATCTTTTTCTGTAATGCCGTTACCAACGTGATCGTTCCAAACGGCAAATGAGCCACCTTTGATCTGCGGATGGTCTATAGGGAATACCTGGTCACCGATAACATTCGGGGTCCATTTGTGATACAGTTTGTCTAAATACAGATAGTCATAATAATAGCCGGCGGCAGGTACAATATATAACCAGCCGTCGGGCGTACTGATAACATCATACCCCTGCCTGATCATTTCTTTAGGATCGGCATACCCGTTATACCACAAATTCATGGTAACGTTGGCCGATTTAACCGGCGTTGTACCCGGAGCGTGTGTCAACGCGCCCCATAACCGGGCTTTGTAGCCATAGCTTTCAACCAGCCTGATATAATGATCGGTAAATGCCCTGAACTTTTCCGCTTCCTGTTTTGCATATTCATCGGTGCCAATATGCACCTCTTTCCCAATGAAAACAGGGTTTGGGCCCTGCAGGTATTCTTTAAAGATATTATCCATTACCTCATAGGTAAGCGCATTATCGAGGTCGAGGTGATCTTTCCCGTATTTATCACTGCCTATTTGCGGCACTGCTTTGGTAAAAGGTAAGGCGTGCGCCGGAGCATCGATCTCGGGTACAATGTTCACCCCATATTGTTGGGCCAGCTTTTGCAGGTCAATAAATTCCTTTTTGGTGTAATGGCCGTCTTTGGCGGTGAGTGAAGGATAAGTAGCATTCTCTAAACGAAAAGCTGAATACGTACTATCCCAGTTATTATTGTAAAAACCTTTAAATCCATTATCATTCAAATGCACATGAAAATCGTTCATCTTGTAATAAGACATCAGCTTTACATAATTGCGCAGAAAATCCATGGTAAAGAATTTACGGCCACAGTCGAGCACAAACCCTCTTACTGCAAAACGGGGAAGGTCCCTGGCCATGCCGGCGGGAATGCGTTGGTGCAAGGGGTCCTGTTCCAGGATCTGCAACAGGCTGCGGGTGGCCCAAAAAACACCGGTGGGCGTATTGGCTTTGATGTCGATAATATCTTTTACTGAAAACAGGTAGCCTTCTTTTCCCAATGAAGTGTCGGCGGGGTCAAGGGTCAGGTAGAGATCCCCTTTTGCCGGTTTTCCTATCCTTACTTTACAATGAGCTGTACCTTTTACTGCTTGCAGATCATCGCGGAAGGTAATGGCCGCAGTCATCAGTTGTTCGCTGTAAGCCGGATCAACTACGATCGCGGCATTGTTTTTCAGCATAAACGTTCCCTGCGCACCTGTCCATTCGCGTAGTGCCGGGATCACAAACGGTTGCGGATTCACCTGCTGACAATTTCCTGGAAATCCCAGGCATGTTAATAATAGAGAGCCCATACAGGCCGCCACGGGGCCCATCCAAAAAGAAAGGGGTCTTTTACACATCAATTTCAATATGTTAAGCGGTTAAAGTTAGGTGTAGATGCCCCTGATAAATTGCAACGATATTGACTTTAACCAATGGTATTTTTGCCTTCCTGCGCTAAAAAAACCAGGCCCGTAGAAACGGGCCCGGGAGATTGCTTGTCTATACTGTGAGACTGCTTGCCATCTCACCAGATCATTTATGGCGGTCCTTTAACTTACAGCACACCTTTTACTTCAAATACTTTTGTATAAGTATCACCAGGTGTTTCAGGGATGTTCAAACGCAATTCCTGCGCTGATTGTTTAAAGGAGATCTTTTGCCGGGAACCCAACAAACGGACCGAACTTATTTTTTTTGAATTATAGGGCGATTGATAGCCCAGGCTGGGAATGGTAACAGCACCACCTTTGCCGGGGTTCATCACAAAGATGTACAGGTTGCCCTTGTCAGTAGTAAACCGCACTTCATCCTGTGGATATGGCTTGCTTGCAACAGTACGTTCATTAAAGTCATTGCTTTTTTGTTTTTTCACTGCTGCGAGATCGGCGTTGCTGATAATTTTCTCCTGTTGCCTGCCGCCGATATTATCGCCAAACGTTTTCCAGGGTTTGCTGGCATAAATGGCTGCGGCGTTCCGGTTAATCCACCGGCCAATGGTATCCAGGATCATTTTCTGCCAGCCGGGAATACGTCCATCAGGTTGCAGCTCTACATTTAAAACCAGATTGCCATTCTTACTGTTCATATCGGCCAGCGCTTCAATAATGGTACGCGCATTATGTATGGGCGGATTATCATATTTAAGAAACCAGTCGGTGAAAGTGATTATACCCTGCCAGGGATAAGGCAATATTTCCGTAGCGCTGCCACGCTCAATATCTTTTGCTATCGATGGTTCTTTGTCAAACTTACCGGCAATGATCGCGGTTATTTTTCCATGCTTGCGCAGGTTATCATTGAAGTAAGCCGTGCAAACCTGTTTACCATAATCGCCATACGGAAATCCATATCCGTCGAACCAAAGCATATCCACATCATATTTGGTAACCAGTTCAATTTGCCGCTGTACATAATTTTTCTTCACGCCGGCTATCCATTCAGGTGTTCTTTTGGCCGGCGGAAGGCCATACAGATCGGCGGGGTCTAACCCCTCCCACCATTTACCCTTGCCATCTTCTTTGGTCATGTTGCCATCATAGGGAATACCTTTTTTGGGGCCAGAGCTATCCGCTCCAAATGCAGACAGCCACCAACCGAGGAAACGATCATCATGTGAGCTTACGCCAAACGGCATCCCATATTTAACCGCCGATTGTTTGAACAACCCGATAATGTCTTTTTTAGGGCCCACATTTACCGAGTTCCAGGCATGGTAGGTAGAATTGAAATTATCGAAATGATCGTGGTGGTTGGCCAGGGCCATAAAATACTTAGCGCCGATGCTTTTGAAATAGCGCAGCAACGAATCCGTATCCAGCTTTTCGGCCTTCCAGGCGTGGATCACATCCTTATACCCTATCTCTGACGGATGACCGTAGTGGCGAAGGTGATAAGGATATGCATTTTTTCCCCAGGCCTGGCTGCCTACATCCTGCATATACATGTGACGGGCATACCAGCCTCCCCCACTATCGGGTTGGGTTTGTGCGCCCCAGTGCACCCAAATGCCGAAACGGGCTTCTGTATACCATTTGGGAAACTGGTATTGATTACGCAACTCTTCCCAGGACAGCTCTTTTTGTTGTGAAAATGTGGCAACAGGCAGTATTGAACTTAGCAATACAACAAAGAATTTTCCGGCTTTCATCTATAAGTAATAATGGCGAAATTAACTGCATTGTCTGCTTTAAACCCTAACCTATTTTGATAATAACCGATGCTATTTTACCCGCCCCAATTAATTTGACCAATAGAAAGGTGACGGGAAAATGAAGCAGCGTATGATCAGGGAACTAATTTCATGTCGATCACACCCTGGCCCGGTAACATAATGCTATCGCCGGCGGCCATTATTTTTCCGTTTTGACTATTTATCAATTGCGAAGGCCTGAGCTTACCCCAACGGAAGTTCGTTTGCTCTGCAGCCGGTTCGGGGTTAAACAGTCTAATTGTATACCCGCCTTCTTTCAACGGCGTTACACTGGTAACCACTATGCGCGCATTCGATAGTTCAAACAAAGAGCCGGGTAAGGCAGCCTCTTCTTTAACAAGCCAGCCCTGTAATGGCGCACTGAACACAATGGCTGCTTTTTCTGTTTCGCTATTGCTGAACATACCATGCGGTTTCAAACAATACCGGTAACTACTTACTCCATCCTGGTCGGCCTTATAATTGGTATGCCAGTAATTGTTCATAATATAACTAAACCAGGTTGAGGTTATATTTCCCTCGCTTTTCCATTCTTTATGCGCACCATAGATAGTACGGCGTTCATCGATCATACTACCCGGTTCAAGCAGCGGCGCTTCCTGCACCATCCACTGTATTCCTTTATCAGACTGAGACAGATCGAGCCAGTTCCGCGTATATAAATAGTCTTTGTTTGACCCCGGCAACTGATCGGCCAAATACTTTATGGTACCATACCCGGCATCAAGGGTTACCTGGTTCAAAGATGACCGGAACGGAAAACCGAAATGAAGACTTTCCTTTTCCCGGATTGCCTTCTTGTCTATTGTATTCTCTATTACTACTTCGTTACTTTCTGCATATAAAGTGATCTGTCGTTCAAAACGGTTAACACCCGGGGCGTTACATACAAACGCGATGGTAATGGCTACCGCACCATTTTCTACTATTTTTACCTGCACGGCATCATTGGTCAACGCTTTTGCGGGATCCAAACCAGGCACATACCAAAAACTGTTCAACCCCTGCCCATTAAACGTTTCCGCATAGTTAAAGCCCGTACTGTCAGACAACTGTATTATACTTCCTTTTTTATCCCAGCGCAAAGTGATCTTCCCATTCGATACCGAGCTGTCGGTGTAATGGAAACCGTTATACCCGGGCACTGCTTTATTATCTGTGATCGTATAGATGGTTGTTCCCAGGGGTGGCACCTGACCGGCCCAAAAAATACTGCTGCCATTACTCAGTTTTTGCAAGGGGAATATTTTGCCGGAAAGATCTTTCACTGAATTTCCTGTAACCCCCACTGGTAATACCACCAAACCGTCGCGAACAAAAGACGATGTATTTATAACTGCTATTTTCTTTGAGCCGGGTTGAACAAAATCATTCAAAAGACCGGTTTCCAACTGATCGATCTGCTCACCGGCATCGAGCAGGAATTGCTTTTTTATTCGCCATTGTTCCGTTACAAAAGGCTTGTCGGGCTCGCTGACACTGTTATAGGCGCCCCAGGTATGTTCATGAAATAACAGGATGTTCTTCCATGCTTCATAAAAATGTGCGGGGTTGTACTTTTCAGGGGCAAGCATCGCATACAGGTTTGTTAATTGTTGCAGCCTGAGGCTGTTCCGCCTGTTCATTCCTTCTTCGGCGGCGGTTGACAAGGCGCCGTCTTCCCAATAGGGTGTTATATCGCCTTTTACTACAGGAATGCTGGCCCCATACTTTTGTTCGAACTGCTCAAAGACTTTCTCCGTGGTGTTTAAAACGATCTTCGGCGATGCATATTTATTATTCCATTGTTCAACAAACTCAGAAATGGTGGAATCAATGGGCCCGTTATCCGATACTACATTGTACCGCCATTGCACCAGATCATACGGATAATTATGCAGCCTCAGTTCGTTCAGATAAGCGGCAATTTTTTTGGGGCCGCGCTCAAACACGCCACCTATGGCCGTACCATGCCAGGAAGAATAGCCTTTACCAGCTGTCCAGAATAAGATCTTTTCTTCACCCGACGGGGACGTCCACCAAACAGGTTTATCGCCCCAGGCTTTTACAAAATGCCCTGCTCTGTCGCCAAGATATGGATGTGTTTCGCCCATGAAGTTTGGGCCACTTGAAAAATACCTGATGCCTCCTTTGGCAAGTCCTGTTACGGTTGTCCAGGCATAACCCGGAATGTCACTTATCATGGCACTATTGATGCGCAATCCAAATTGCTCCCGCAATTGCGCTGCATAATCAGTATAATGAAATACTTCTTCCGGCTCACTTAAACCGGTAAGAATATTGGCATACAGGCCCGACAAACAGATGTTGCCTTCTTTAACGGCCCTGATAAACTTTTCCTTTTGACTGGCCGATGCCTGTTTCAGGTAATTTTCTACCACCCATAACGACTCAATATTCCATTTGAACCTGGCCGCATCCGGCAAAGTGTTGGTTTTATCGATCATATGCAGTGCATCGTCAATGTTCTTCATTTGTATCCGCAGCACTTCCGGTTGCAAATGCGAATAACCGATATCGGTGTGCGAATGATGAATAAGGTGAAGTTCCCGGTAAATAACCGGTTGTAATTTTATATACCGGTTCGCCAGTATTTTTTGTCCTATTGAAACCCGCACCTGCAGGCTATCTTCCTGCTGTACGGCATTTACAGGTATCTCAAAATGGTTTACACCATTCTTACATAAAAATGAATATGCCTCTTTCTGGTTTATAGCAACATGCGCCAACGCCTCTTTTCCAAAATGCAGCACAGTTAAAGCCACAGGTTGTTTTCCGTCTTTGAGCCTGAAAGGCATTGGCTCAACATCTGCTTTTTCTTCAAAGGAAAATTTGAAGGTCATGAACCAGTCATTGCTTTGCTGGGCCGCGCCAACAATTTTGATCTTTGCAAATTGCCCCCGTTTAACCCGGGCTACAGGCAATCGCAGAAAAATAAGGCCATGCGCATCATTGGCGCCATCTCTTTTCGTTTGTTGAAAAACAAGCCGGGAACTGTCGGGTGCAGCATACGTCCAGGTGGGCAATTGGTTACCAGGCATGGTAGTAAACGTGAGCACCTTTTGATCATTCACATACAGATCAAAATTACGGTTGCCGCTACTGGTTCCGGAAGAATGGGCTGCCACCCAGCTGAAGTAAATATAATTGCCGCTGGTCTTTTTGGGCACCGGGGCGGTTTCCCATTCAATTACTTTGGCGCCATCGGTGCAGCGTGTTAATAAAGCGATGTTGGCATAATCGGGGTAAGCCGAAAAATAGCTGATGGTTTCACCCTGCACATCTTTTGCATAGCCGTTCACCCATTGAACAGTACCGAGGTATGGGGCCTGCAGCTGGGCTATAACCACATTACAAATGAAAACAATAGCTACGAAAAATATTCCCTTTTTCATAAACAAGCAATTAGCGCGAAATTACCCGCTTTAGCCATCTTAAAACCTACGCTATTTTGATAAGAACCGGTGCTATTTTTGCGCCTCGAACTATAGCAGTAGATCATGCCCCCTGCTTTGTTGTAATTTCTTTTACCATTCCATTTATATGTACCAAAACCTTACGGGGTTGTTTTGAAGTAATGTTATATTGAATAACCTTACCGTTTCTCCAGACACAATTAACGCTATAACCACCCCGGGCTTTTAACCCCTTAAATGAACCGCTAACCGCCCAGCCGGCAGGCAGGGCCGGCAGCAAATGAATTTCACCGTCCTGGCTTTGCAGCAGCATTTCGGGTATGGCACCGCTGATGCCCAGGTTTCCATCGAGCTGAAAAGGCGGATGGCTGGTAAACAAATTGGGCAATGTATTATAAGTGAGCAATCCGCGAAGCATCATACCAGCTTTATCGCCCTGTTTTAACCTTGCCCACAAGGCGCATCGCCAGGGCCACGTCCATGATCGGCGGCTGTCGCCAACAGTTAGCTCCACCGTAAATGCTTTATTGCTGTTCTTCCCGTAATTACCGCTACGGGCAAGCAATGAGATAACCGCGGCATTGGCCAGCTCCGGTGTACGATCAGGGGTTATTTGCTTACCCGGAAACACCCCAAACAAATGGGAAGTATGGCGGTGCAGATCATCGGGGTCGTCCCGGTCTTCCTGCCACTCCTGCAGCTGTCCCCATTTCCCGATCTTATTAGGCGCCAGTTGCTGTTGCATAGAAGCAACCTTTTGCCGGTAAGCGTTATCAACCTGCAGTGCTTTGGCCGCATCGAGGTAATTTTGAAACAGGTCCCAGATCAGTTGCTGATCATGCATCACTCCATCTTCCCTTGGCCCGTGTTCGGGCGACCAGCCATTGGGCACCACCAGTTTTCCATCGGGCGTTTTCTTCAGCCGGTCTTCCCAAAAATTACAGATCTCTTTCAGTATAGGATAAGCGGTATTGCGCAGGTAAACCGTATCGGCAGTAAATGCCCAATGCTCAAACACATGCTGAGCGTACCAGGCGCTGGCCGGAATGTTCCATTCCCAGCCATTACCGCCAAAAATACTTTGACTGGTGCGGGCCGTCCAGCCACGCACGTTTTCACCAAAAGCTTTGCGGGTGGCAATACGGCAGGGTTCCTGTGCTGCTACAATAAAGTCGATGAGGGGAAGATGACAGGCAGATAAATTAGTAGATTCAGCAGACCAGTAATTCATCTGGATATTGATGTTGTTGTGATAGTCGCTGGCCCATGGCGGATTGTTGCTGTTATTCCATAACCCCTGCAAATTGGCAGGTAAACCGCCGGGTCGCGAAGTGCTGACAAGCAGATATCGGCCATATTGAAATAGCATTTCTTCAAGGTCGGGATCAGTGCCACCGGCCGCATATTTGCCCAACCGCACATCAACGGGAAGTTGTAAAATGGAATCGGTTGTGCTTCCCACATCTATTATTGCGGCACGGGTCAATGCGGTAATATCTTTTGTATGGCGGCTTAGTAATGCCGGATAACCGGTGCGAAGGGCATTTATCAATTCCTTATCGATCAACGGCATTGGGTCGCCGCCCCGCCAGTTGGCCGCGTAAGCCGGTTTATAATTGGTGCGGGCCGAAACATATAACACCAACGTGTTACAATTGCTGAAAAAGAGTTTGTTCTCTTTCACCTGAACCTGCCCGCCTTCGCTCACCACCTTTATCATAGTGGCATACCGTAAATGATTGGGCATTTCGCCCTGAAAGCTCAACTGATTGCCTTGTACAACAGTGGTTGCCCCCTGCGCGCTCACCAGCGATATAGCGCCCGAAAGGGCCTGCTTTTTATCAGCTGCATACCTGAAGACCATTACCTGATCGGGATAGCTGGCAAAGGCCTGGCGCGTATAGTGCACCTCGTTAATTTGAAATGCGGTAGTATGTACCCCGGTATAAATATTCAACGCCCGCCGGTACAGGCTGGCCGTTGCGGAATGTGTGAAGTCAATAAATACATCCCCGAAATTACGGTACGAACCAAAACCATGATCGCCTGTATCATAGCCTCCATCCCAGTTATTATCGCCCGACCACAGGCTTTGTTCATTAAACTGAAGATGATCGCGCGCTATTCCGCCAAAGATCATCGCCCCCATTCTGCCGTTACCTATTGGTAACGCGTCCTGCTCCCATTTTTCGGCCGGACGTGTATACCATAGCTCACCTCCATTTCCAAATGCCTGAACTGTGAGTACAAAAAATAGTAATATACTACTAAAGACTAATCGGATGCCGGTTGTTTTCATAATCATTATTAAATATAGGGGTAGTTTTTTGATATATCGACGGCATCAATTGCCTTTTACCAAACCCGGGGATGTAGTTACCAGCGGCGAAATTACCTGCATTGCCTGTTTTAAAACCTGTTCTATTTTGATAATAACCGGTGTCATTTTTGCCCGGGGCTGGCTCATTTCAAAACAAAGCGTCCCTGTTACCAGGAAAAAAACCATTGTAGAAAAAAATGCAGGCGCATTAATAATTAATGGCCTGCATTACCAAACAAACTGCCACAAATGAAACACTAACTATTGAAATGGATTGAAACTGCCACCCCAGGCAATTGATTGTTGCAGTTTAGGGTTGCGTTGTAAAATGCTATAGGGCAATCCAAACAAATACTGATTATCCTGGATCGCTATCGGCGCTTTATCGCCATTAACCACCTTACAGGAAAATTTTGTATAAACTGATGGCTGGTAAATATCATCCAGTTTTCCCGGCATCGACTCCCCTGCTTTTAATAAAATAGCAAATCCGTGCCGTTTGCCTAATGATCTTAGATCGCCAAACGCCTTCCAGCGGCGCAGATCATCCCAACGCTTGTTTTCGAATGCCAATTCAACAAAACGCTCGTCGTGGATCGCCTTGCGTAAATTGGCAACATCAATACCATAATTTCCACTGCCTGCAGCTATACCTGCCCGTTTACGTAGCGGTGTTAAATAACCTAACACTTCTGAAATGTTGCCCGATTCATAAGCCGCCTCTGCGAGGTTCAGCAACACTTCAGCATAGCGGATCTCGGGCCAGTCGGTAGCTGAATGATCAGCATCGGGTGCTATTTTATCAACCGCTTTGGCACGGTAAGTACAATTAGGTGAAAGATCAGTAAGCCCGGACCATGATTGATTCAGATCGTTCTTATATTTCCCACTGCTTTTATCATGTGCGTTATTGTTTGCATCTATTTCTCCATATTGTAAAAAAGACCAATTGTACACGTTTTGTTTTTTCCATTTTTCGCTCCACATTACCGGGGCCCCATTATATAAGATGGTAGCATAAAAACGATCGTCGCGATTGATGAAATATTTTGCAAAATCGTCAGCATTAACCGGGTTGAAGGCCGATCCGTCTTTCATAGGGAATGCCCTGATCAATTCCCAGGACGGGCAATCAGATTCCCAGTCATCTGCTGATGCAAATAAGGGCACAAAGCCAGGTGCCGGGTAATAGGAATCGGGATAGTTAAATCGCCGTACCATGATCACCTCTTTGTTCATTTCATCATCCCATATTTTACCAAACACGGGGTACAGGCCTTTACCTTTTGAGTCGAGGAAATTCTTTGCTGCCAAATTAGCATCGTATGCTTTTTGCCAGGTTGCAATACCGCCCAGGCCATTAAACAACGGACTGGCATAGAATAATAACACCCGGCCTTTAAAGGCCATCGCGGCGCCTTTGTCTATGCGGCCGGCATCCCGGCCACCCCAACTGTCGGGCAACAACGCAATGGCATCATCGAGGTCTTTCAGGATCTGGGTTACACATTCAGAAGTTTTATTGCGGGGTTGCTGAAGATCTGCCAGATCGCCAACAGGTTGCGGCGTTAAGATCAACGGCATTCCACCCACATCTTTCACCATTGCATGATAAGCCCATGCCCTGAAAAATAACGCCTGTCCTTTTATTGCTTTCTTACTTGCGTCATCAAATGTTGCTCCGTCAATTTTTGCCAGGATCTGATTGATATTACGGATGCTTCCATAATTTTTCATCGCCCATTTTTCAGCAACATCTGTTCTGTCATAATTTTCAAGCCAGTCATAAGTAGCAGTACCTAATAAATACCTCGAAGTTTCCATATCGGTAGGGCATGCTTCATCAGTACCGGTATAGTTACCGTATTGCACAAGATCTGAATTTGCGTTCCATCCGCCCCAGAACCAGTTGTTCATGCCCTTGGAGCATCCACCGGGGTTACCTGTTCCATAGGCCATACCCGGCATCAGGTTGTAATACACCGTATCAAGGAATGCCGTTGCCGCTGTGGCATTGGCCCAAACTTTTGATTCGTCCAGTGCATTCATTGGTTCTTTGTCTAATATTTTATTGCAACCACAAATGAACATTGGGATCGCAATGGCAACTGCCCATATAATTGATAAAACATTTTTCATTGTATGAAGCTTTTTTCTGACAACAATCAGGAATATTAAAATTGGAAATTGACCCCCATATTCACATTTCGCATTACAGGATAGCTTGAACTGGAAAACGTTTCGGGATCATAATATTTAAACCCACGGATGATCAATAAATTAGTACCATTAACGAATACAGTTGCCGCTTTAATTCCTCCATTTTTCAATACACGGCCCAGGTCATAGGATACCTGCAAATTCTTTAATCTTACAAATGCCCCATTATAGATGTTGTAAGTGGAAGGAACTTTGTATCCATTTTCTCGTGGATCGCCTGACCGGAAGATCTTTGGTGCTTTGCCACCAGGATTATCGGTTGTCCACGCATCTTCATAATATGTCGGCGCCACCAGGCCCGGGAAGCTGCGTCCCCATGGATCATTGTAAAGAATTTTATAACCAGCCAATCCGCCCCAAAGCATATCCAGCGAAAGACCTTTGTATTTAAAATTGAAATTCAGGCCAAAGGAAACCGGTGCATTGTTTGATGCGAATGAGGCATCATTATTATAACTGGCTGCAGTATTCCCGGTGTTGCCGTATTTGGCGAGCACTACTTTATCGTAGTTATCAATTTTTCCATCAGGTTTCGCATCTGGCCCTGATACATCCTCAAAATTCATCATTCCCAATTCAGGAGTTGCCCCAAATATTGTGTAACCACCGGGTAAAGCGTTCAGATCGTTTTGTGTTCTTATAATACCGGTAGCATGATAGCCTGCCATTGCATTCAATGGTTTTCCGTTGGGGTTTTCTGCTGCCAGACTGTTAGCCGGCGCATCAATTTGAACAACCTTTGTTGTAGCCAATCCTACATTGGCCGAAACATTCATTTCAAGGTCCTTACCCAATTTTGCTTTCACATAACTCAGTTCAACCTCCAAACCTTTCGCATTCATTTTCCCATAATTTTCCGGCGGAAAATTTGCGCCAAATTCAATTGGCAATGTCAGCACGCGCTTGCCGAGGATGTCAAATGTTTTCTTCTCCCATAATTCAGCGGTAATATTCCAATGCTTAAGGAAGCTGAGATCAAGGCCTGCATTAAAAGCTTTTGAAGTTTCCCAGGTATAACCAGGGTTAGAAATGCCATTATAAGCCAGTATGCTGGAATTGACAACAGGATCACCTACTGCATATGAAGTAACAGAGGCATTGTAAAGCTCTTTCCACAACCAGTTAAAAGAAGGATCATTACCTGTAGTACCAACCGACATCCGCAGTTTCATAACATCCACCAATCCTTTCTTATTCAGGTTCCCAAAAAAAGATTCGTTCGAAATGACCCATGCTGCGGAGGCTGAAGGGAAAAAGCCCCATCGTTGGGCCGGTGCGAAATTGCTGGAACCATCTTCCCGTACTGAAACAGAGGCCAGGTATTTTCCGGCAAAATCATAATTGATCCTGCCAATATAAGAGATGCGGGCAGGCATATTGAATTCATACCCGGTTGCCTTTGTATCTGCAGAAGCGGAACTGGTAAATGGAAACTGATCGGCAGTATAAAACGGAAAATTCTGTCTGTTAATAGAAGAATAAGTATAATATCCTTCTGCCTGTTCATAGGCGGCTAAAACATTAATGGAATGCTGTGCGATCTTTTTATCGTAAGTGATCATTCCATTTAATTGATAAGACCTTGTTTTACCATTCGTATTTTCAACAAAAGGGGTTGTAGGTAAGCCGCTCTCTACAGTACCAGTCACTTCATTGGTCAACACACCTGCTTTGGAAGCCGGATCGGCTTTAAAATCATACAGTGTTGTTTTTTTTGCAAACTTTTTGGAAAACCTGTTATTAAAGTTCTGGCTGTAAATGAATTTCAACCCAAGCCCTTTTATAAACGGCACTTTGTACTCTGCAGTCAACAAGGCGTCAATTTGCTGATCATTGTATTTGGAATAACCGCCATTACGCATTACCTCAATGGGGTTGCCGCCAAGCCATTTGGGGTTAACGGGTTTTCCATCGACATACGCCGGTGTAGAACCACCACCCAGGTAAAACAATTTTTCATAGAACCCTGAAAGATCTTCATCATTTGCCAACCCACTCCAAAAGGTGCGGCGATTACCATTGTTGACATTCACATTTAATCCTACTGAAAGGTCTTTATTCAGGTGGGTTACAACATTACCGCGAAAATTATAACGCTCATACCGCAGTTGGGGTAAAAATCCTTTTTCATTATAATAATTGCCGCCAATAAAATAAGAAACATCCTCGTTACCCCCGGAAATATTTATCGCATGCTTTTGACTGAAGGGATCCTGATAAACTTCATTGTAATAAATTTTGCCTTCAGGATTATTTTTAGCAATCCACTGTCTGTCGAAATCGTTATACTTTACGTCGGGAGCATACAAATTGTTTACAATATCTGCTGCCTGCAGCAGCGGCATGTACTTAAAATTTATCGCAGGCTTACTGTGCACCCCCAAAACTGAACTTAACTGCACCTGTGGTTTTCCTTTTTTCCCGGTTTTGGTAGTTACCAACAATACGCCATTCGATGCCCGTGAACCATAGATCGCAGTGGAAGCAGCATCTTTCAGGATCGTCAGGTTATCGATCTGACTGGGGTCTAACGCGTCAAACGCGCTCTGATCTCTCACAATACCATCGATCACAAATAACGGCGGCGCAGCGTTCCAGGAAGATGCTGAACGTATTCGCACTGAGGAGGTTTTACCAGGAATGCCTGTTGGCGATTGCACAAATACGCCGGAAGCACGTCCGGCCAGCAAATTTGATAAATTAGAAGCAGGAATATTGGTCATTTCCCGGGTATTGACAGTAGTAACAGCACTCGTGAGGCTCGCTTTTCGTTGTGTACCATAACCTATTACCACTATTTCATTTAGCCCGGCCATCTCCAGTTCCATACTTACATTTATCGTTTCGTCTTCACCTACGGTCAATGACACCTTTTTATACCCTATATTGGAAAATTCCAGTACGTCGCCCGCATTAGCTTCTATAGTGTAGGTACCTTTTGAATCCGTTGCAGTGCCTTTACTGGTGCCTTTTACGGTTATAGTTACCCGGGCCAATGGCAAGCCTTTTTCATCTTTCACGGTACCCTTTATTATTTTAAATGGCCGGCCGCTCTTTCCATCGGCAACGGGAAAAAAAAGGGTGATCAGGTTATTGGCAGTTATTTTATACTGCAACCCCGTTCCTTCCAACAACTGGTCCATGATCTTATCTACCGGAGCCTCCTGTATTTTCAGGGTAATTTTTTTATTTTCAAAAACCGGGTTATCGTTGTACAGGAACCTGTATTCCGACTGGCGCTCAATGAGTTCAAAAACGTTTTTCAACTGTTCTTTCTTTACTACCAGCGAAATGGTGTTCTGTGTGTGCGCCCACATACTCAGGTGCATACAAAACATTGTGGTAAAAACAAAAGACACTTTCATAAAAAACGGCAAATGGGGTGATCGCAAAACCTTAGCTGTTTTGCAGTCAATTTTGGTTAATTGCATAACTTTGCAAGTGTTAGAGTTATAAATTGGGAACATTGGTTACAGCCGGTTCCCGGTGACTTTAATTCAGGGAGATGTTAGCGCATCTCCCTTATTTTTTGGGCAGGCCTTACTTCATGTGGTACTGTTTTGGTTTACAATTTATTTCCTGATCAAAACCGTTTTATTTTCAATAGTATAGTGAAAGGGTACGATGCTTTTCACTGCATCCAGCGCTTCAACCAGGCTTTCATTGGTAAAAGAGCCGGTGAATTTCAATTCACTTACAGAAGCATCCAAAAATTTGATCGTTACATTATACCTGCGTTCCATATCCCGGGCTATCTGACTGAACAATTCGGAATGGAATACCAGTTTGTTCTGTAACCAGGCTATTTCTGCATAGCTGCTGTCGACCGGATCAGGCTTTATTCTTCCCAATGAAACTATTTCTTCATTTACGGGCGTTGTATTGTTGCTGGAAGGATTAAGTTCTTTTTCAACCGGCGAGCGGCTGATCACGATCTTTTCATTAGGCCGAAGCAGTATTTTTCTTTCAGGGTCCTTGTGCGAAACCAATTCTATAATACCGGTAAACAAGGCTGCTTCTATAGTAGAATCTTTAGGAAAAGCTTTCACATTAAAGGTGGTCCCTTTAACCCAGATATCAACGGTTCCGGCATGAACCGCCAATGGCATCTCGGGGTTTTTCCTTATATCAAAGTAAGCTTCACCCGTCAATTTGATCTCCCTTGAATTAATTCCAAAATCTTTATTATAACTCAGGCTGCTGCCTGCATTTAAAACAGCGATGGAACCATCGGGGAGTTTTATGGTAGTTTTTGTTCCAACATCGGTTTTAATTTCATTTACGGTGGCCATCTCTTTAGCAGGCTCATTCTTTTTCCATATACTGCTCAGGAAAACAATTACAGGCACCAGCACAACCAGCGCCATCATTATTCTTACCCGGCTTTTGCCATAAGGCACAACCGGCCCCTGATCATCGCCGGCAGTTTCATCACCGCCATCGGGAGCACTGGCCGCAATTGTTTCTTTTAACACATTGGCGCTTCTTTTTATCATGGCCGCATCACTAACCGGCCTGAAGGTAAGCCCGTCAAAAGCGGTTAACAATTCATTCACCTGAATAGATCCCTGATTTTTCCGTAGCAACAATTCCAACTCCTCCAGCTCCTGTTTTGAAATCTCCTTGTTAAACCGTTTAGTAAGCAGTTGCCAGATACGGTCGATAGACATTGTTTAATAACTCCTTTTATACAAGGAGTGGTAAACAGCTATGTTACCCCTAAAGCAGGAAAAGTTTTTTTTAACGGGAAAAGGCTGGAAGCAAAAAAGGAATGGAACTGGTAAGTTTCTTTAAGGCGATGTTCATTTGCGCCTCAACGGTTTTAACCGAAATATCCAATACCGCTGCCACTTCACGGTACTTCAAATTATTTTCCTTAACTAATAAAAACACCAGTTTACATTGAGCCGGGAGTTGGGCAATAGCAGTATTGATACGGGAGACCATTTCAGAGGAGATCAGTATATCTTCGGCTGTTCTTTCAATCTGCAGGTCGAATTGTTGCAAGCCATCGAGGCTTACAATGGGAAGTTTTATTGATTTAAGGTAGGCGAAGGCTATGTTCTTTGCACATACAAAAAGATACACTTCAGGATTCTTTATGCTGTTTAACTTTCTCCGGTTCTGCCAAATTTGAATAAAAACATCATTGGTTAACTCTTCTGCCACTTCGCGCTGACCAGTGAGCGAATAAACAAGCCGGAACAAACGAGGGAAAAAATCAGCATGCAACCGATAGAAAGCATCCTGATCATCCCTATAAGCCAGGCGTTGAAAAATAGAGGTAATATTTTCCTTTTTTTCCATGCAGCAATCGAAGTGTATAATTATAATCAATGATAGTTCATGCTATCATTGATAAACATTCGTCAACAAAGTAACAACTCAGTTCAGGTAACAGTTGTATAGTAATAAATTGGCGCAAACGTTTGATTTGAAAATGAGACGCTTCCTTATTCAATTGTAAACCACGTGTACCCTTCTGGCTCTATGCTAAATGACAACTCTATATCGTAATTCCGGTCAGGCTTATAGGTCTTTCGTGTATTCCCTTTTTCTGCAACAACAGCAACAGTGCTTAAACCTGTGTAATAAAGCGGCACTTTAATGGTGCGCGTTATTCTTTCTTTTGTAGGATTGTACAGCATCAGCAATCCTTTTGTTTTCAAAGCGGCATTCACATGCAGTATTCCATCCCAGTCACGGCCATCGGCCCGGCGCAGGTGAATAATATCGGAGTTAAGGATATCGCGGTATTTTTTATACCAGCTGATCACTTCAATGACCTTTTGTTTGGTGGCATCGGTATCATACAATCTTGGTCCACGGTAACAAGCCTGCACACCGGCGCCATAGTATTGTATCATTAATTGTTCATAATCGGTGAGGTGTTCGCTCAATGGTTCCAGTATTGCTTCCTTTCCACCGCCCTGGTAGCGGGTAAGCGGTACAAAGCCCCAGCCCATGGAAGGTGTTTTTTCCCAGGTGCCATCGTAAATGTTTTGCCTGTTCAATATTTTTTGATCTTCCCTGGGCAAAGAAAAATTCACTTCCCGGTAACCGATCGCTATCTTATTGGTTCCATCTAAAAAATACCAATCGGGCGCATTGATATAAACTCCTTTTTCATTCAGCCATTTGTACAATTCTTTCTGCGTTTCCATTTGCCGCCATTGCGAATCATCTAACCCTTTATGCCCGGGGTGCACGGTAGATGCACATACATCGCCGGGATACGGTCCATCGTTTTCCCAGATGTCGAAACCGGTTTGCGTAAAGAATGTTTTTATTTTATCCCGGTAGGCCAGGCCCCACCTGCTTCCGAAACAGGGCGCATTTCCAAAGAAGGCGCCGCCTGTTTTTCCCGTTAACGGGTTTATTACATCATCTTCTTCACTGATGCGGCGCGAACTGAACAGGGAATAACCGCCGATCTTTATTTTTTTGCTATGCGCGTAGTCGGCATTTTTTTTCCAGCGCATAATATTGGCGGCAGAAGTATCTTCCATATTGATGTGACTGCCAAAGCTCAGGATCAATGCTTCATATCCCGTGGCAGCGCATTGATCGATCGCATGCTGCACCTCTTCATCATTCCGGCTAACCAGGTGCATAAAGATGGGGTTCGAAGTGGTCCAGGGAGCAACGGCCCTGTACATTTTTCTTACTGCCAATCCTCTTCTTTCCCGGTCATAGCTATCCATCAGCAATTCAAAACTGCGAACGGAGGTCAATGACTCTCCCGGTTGCAGCTCAATGCCCGGCGCCTTATCGGGATATATTTCCAACACGCATGGCGTGTTATAATCATAATTAACCTGTGAGGTATAAGACTTATCAACTTTCCAGTGGGTGGTTTGGTCGCTGAGCTCATACCGCATAGCATTGTTGAAAGCATAATTGGTTTCAATATAAATGCCCTGCTGCTTTTTCATGATCTCCGGCTTACCTACCACGGCGCTCTCCTCTTCCACCAATGCCAGCACTTCATTTTTCAGCCCGTCAATTTTATAGGTAGCTGTTCCTTTATTTTCGATGGTAACCCACTTGGCCATTAAAGGCAAACCATCGTACACAGCATAATGCACTTTTACCAGCAGGTCTTTCAGCGATGCTTCATTATTCCGGTAGGCAAAGCTGATCTGTTTTCCCTTCGGATGTTGGGTATTTGACGACCACCAATCCCTGGCTTGCCAGTTTATGAAGGGTTTTAATTCACCGGTGTCATAACTGACAAACCGGAAATCATTTTCACCGGCGGTAAAACCATCGAGCCATTGGGGCAATAAGTAGGCTTTTTCCTTTTGACCGTACAATCCGCCTACATTATACTCTTTACCGTTAATAGTGATCACTGCTTCGGGCATTACGGCCCGTATCAATTGCTGACCGGTTGTTATATTTTTATAACCAGTGCATGCTACATTAGGAAACAGCCGGAAAGTTCTTTCGACCAGGCCATTGAACAGGGTAATATTCTTTTTATCATCGCTGATATGCATTCCGGCTTTTTGCAACACCGGTTTTACCAACCAGTCGCCTGTAATTGCTGAAGCTATTTGTTGGGCCTGCACTATAACTGTTTGAAAACTGACAGCGAAAATGACAATAGGTCTAAAAAACTTTATCATAGATAAATTCCTCAAATAGTGGGGTATGGAGAATGTTCGGTTTTAATGTACAAGTTATGCATACGAAATTACCTTTATAGCGGCTTTAAAACCGACGCTATTTTGATAAAGACTGATGCTTTTTTTACGCCCTGACCAATGGAAACATCCTGATAACCGGCGCTAAGAAATGTAATTGAAATCAATTGACCGCCCCCCTCCCCCATTCCTGGTTAGGCACTGATCCCATTTCCAATTCCAGCACACCCCCGGCAATAATTTGTGCATGATCAATGAAACAATTTGACCAGGGTTTGCCATTCAGGGTAGCCCTTTGTATATAGAGATTATGCTTGCTGTTATGCTTTGCGATAATTGTAAACAGTTTACCCATACCCGGCCGGATAGTAATTTTATCGAATACCGGACTGGTTATTTCATAACGGGTATTGCCAGGACAAACCGGATGCAGACCGCTTGCGGCCAACACATACCAGGCCGACATTTGCCCCACATCTTCATTTCCTACCAATCCCTCCACCGAATTATGGTATGCCCTCGCGCAAATAGCTCTTGTCCATTGTTGCGTGTACCAGGGAGCGCCCAGCCAGTTAAACAAAAAAGGAACATGATGAACCGGTTCATTGGCGTGGTTGTAATAGTTGTTCCATAGCATATTAGCTGGCACGCTGTCGAAAAAATGAAGCAGGTCATTCAAAACTTTTTCCCTGCCCCCCATATACTTAATCATACCTGTAACATCGTGGGGTACAAACCAGCCTTGCTGATATAAGTTCGACTCTACACAACCATAACTTTGCTCCAGCCTGCCATTGGCAGGCCAGGCTGCCCAACTGCCGTCGTTGTTCCGGGGCCTGAACCATTGTACTGTTGTATCGAAGATATTCTGCCACGACCGGCTTCGCATTTCATATTTTTCTTTCACCGCGTTGTTACCAAGCATGCCCGCCAGCTTTGACAACGACCATTCACTAAAGGCATATTCCAGGGTATTGGATACAGATGAACCACCGGCGCAATATCCTTTGTCACCAGTCCCAAACCGTTCCGAAGTATTAATGGCATAGGCCAATGCTTTTTGCGTATTGAACTGTTTGATGCCTTTGGCATACGCATCTGTGATCATCACGATAGCGGGATTACCTATCATACATCCACTATAGGCATTAAAAAACTCCCAACGCTCCAGGTAATGTTTACCGCTTTGATCAGCCAGCTCAACCAGGGAATTGATCATATCATTCACAACGCGGGGATTGATAATGGTTTGCAGCGGCATCTGGCTTCTGAACACATCCCACCCGCTAAAAATGGTGCGTTTGGTGAATAAAGTGCTGCTGTGAATTTGTCCATCTGCACCGGGATATTTACCATCTACATCGGCCATACTGCGCGGGTCGATCATGGTATGGTACAGCGCCGTATAAAAAATGGTTTTATCATTGTCGCTGCCACCTGTCACTGTTATTTTACCTAACGCTTTGTTCCACTCTTCATGCGCCAGCCGGCAAACATCATCAAAGCTTTTGTTGCCGATCTCTGCCTGCCAGTTCTTTTGGGCCCCTTCCATACTTACCAGCGAGATACCTGTGCTCATCGTTACTGCTTCATTAGCCGTGGTGGCAAACTCGGTAAAAAAGCCCAGGTGCTTCCCTTCTTTTTCTCTTACACCGGGAAGCACCTCCGCTTTTGCAATCCGTTGCTGATAGCTATCGCTTTCAATATTCTCCCGTTTTCGCCTGAGCCCATCTGGTATATCGGCGCTCCAAACTCCGTAATGTTGTAATGGCTTACTAAATTTCGTATAGAAATAAACCGTGTAATCCCCCTTCCCATCCCCATTGCCCCAACCTCCGCCTTCGGGGGTGCATTTCATATAACCGGTGATCGTATTTTCATTCACCACTTTTACATATTGTAGCACCGAGGTACCTCCTACCCGGCGAGCCAGGTCTATTTGTAAACGCGATTGCTGATGTGCCGGAAAAGTGAAACGCATTACAGCACTATGGGGAGCCGCAGTAAGCTCTGCCCTGATATCATAATCTGTTAAACGTACCCCATAATACCCGGCCCTTGCTTTCTCACTTTGTTTATCATATCGCGAACGATAGCCGCTGCCAGGTTCCCCCGGCTTCCCCGCAGCCGTGTGTAATGGTCCGGTGGTGGGCATTACCAGGAAATTGCCCAGATCGCCATACCACCCCACCCCACTCATTTGTGTACAGGCAAAACCTTCAATGGTAGTATGCTCATAACTGTAACCACTTCCGTTATCGCCACCGGTAATGGTATTCGCACTTACCTGCACCAATCCAAAAGGTGTAGTGGCGCCGGGAAAGGTTTTACCCAACCCATGCGATGCACCGGCCTTCTCTATGCTGGTACTGGCCCCTATAAAAGGATTTACATAATCGGCGGGCTGTTGTATTTGGGCATTGATCGTTGCTGTCACACACATTAATGCCAAAAACAAACCATTTATTTTCATGCAAAGCAGTTATTTGTCAGCGAATCATTTTGTATCGGGTCCCAAATATCCATTAAAATGACTGACAAAAAATACAGGCCCTGTTATTTGTAAATATTGCATCTGTTTTTATCAATATTATTGAAGTTGCCTGGTTCACAGCAGGGAAATATCGCAATACTCCCCTGCCGGTTTTCAAATGCTATTGCTAAAGCTCATGCGCGTAGTATTCGCTTTCAAACCCGCCGTCTTTATATAACTTCAGAATGGCAAAACCAGGCGGCGTTTCAAAATAATAACCCGGCCCGGTTGAATCCTTATCGCCTTTGCCCCACCAGAACCCGCTCATGGCGCCATTACAGCAATACCATACGCCATTGTAAAATGTTTTATCATACAAATGGTTGTGCCCGCTGAGGGAAGCCCTTACTTTATCTTTATGTTTATAAAAAAGATCTTTTAATTTATTACGATCACTATGGTTGCCGCCTACCAGTATGGGTGTAGCGCCAAATGTAGGGTAATGCGACATGATCAGTGTGGGCGTATTGGCAGGAATACTTTCCAGATCAGCCGCCAACCAGTTAAACTGTTCTTCGTCCAGTGAAATATTTTTATTATTTCCATCCAGGATAATAAAATGCCAGCCACTGCGGGTAAAGCTGTAATAGCGGTGCGGAATGTTCAATCGTTTTACCACATACTCTTTTCCATACATGTCATCGTTTTTATCAGGCGCGGCCCACCAGATATCATGATTGCCAATGCAACTGTAGATATCATATCCTTTTATCTGCTGCAAACAGTTGTCCCATAGCTGCCATTGTTCCGTTACACTTTCTCTTTTTACATTGTCGTACGAAGCGTCGTTGATGGAGTCGCCGGTATTTAAAAAAAAGTCGACGTTCAGTTTTTTGATCTTGCTGAGGCAATCCTTAAACCGCTGGGGTGCATTGTCTCCACTTCGTATATGTACATCGGTAATATGGGCCAGGGTAAGTACAGGCTTCTCCTTCCGTGGCGGAGCCGCTTCATTTGCCAAAATTGATACGGGCGCAGCTGCCAGTATGGGCAGGCCTGTCAGGAATTTTTTTCTGTTCATAGTTTTAAAATTATTTAAGAGGTTGCTTCATTGAAGCAACCTCTTATTGCGGTTTCTTTAACTGACCATTATTATTGCCAGCCAAATGGCTGTTTCAAATTCGGGTTTTGCGTTATTTCCAAAACCGGTATAGGTAAATAATAATATTTGGGCGCGGTAAAAGTTCTTGCACTAACCCCGGTAACAGTGGGGCCGCCACTCTCGCCATTCTGCAAATAAACCGTTACACCTTGATCGCCATAGCTGCCGGCTTTGTAATAAACCAGGGTTACACCCAGGGAATTTTTTATTTTGTTGTTATCGCTGGGTATCGGTGTTGACTTACTGATCAAAATAATATCAGGGATGCCATCGCCTGTAAGATCGTATTGACCCAGGCCAGGGAAATAAAGGCCCTGTGCATAGGGCGCAAAACAGGTGACGCCTGCATTCCAGCGCATCAGGTCGTTATAGCGCTGCCCCTCCAACGCAAATTCCACTCTTTTTTCTCTTCTGATCTCGAGGATAAGCCCCTGGTTGGCGCCGGTAACATCAGGATATTTGGCCTGCAAAACGGCATCAGGATTTGCGTTGGCGATTGCCATGTTCAGCCCAGGTAGGCCTGCTCGCGTTCTTAATAAACCGATGGTTTTATCAAGGTCCGGCTGGGTTACGGTACCCAGTTCGGCACTGGCCTCTGCGTATGTCAACAACACTTCTGCATACCTGATCGCAGCTACATCAACGCTGCTGACAATGGTGCCATCGGTGCTATTGTTATTGAACCCTTTCAGTTGATGGTACCCGGTGAAATTGCTGCTGAGCTTTTGCACATATGGCTTTGTGGACGGAATGATCATTAAACCCGGATACATATACGTAGCATACAACCGGGTGTCGCGGTTCTGGAATTCCTCTACAAACTGCTTTTGCTGGTAATTGGGAATATCGGTAAATCTTGTACCATCTTTCATTAAATAGGTTTGCACCAGGTCTCTTGAGGGAGATTGTTCATAATCCAGCAATCCAAAATTCCCTGAACTTGAAACGCCTTTTGCTGCATCATAACCGGTATTCAAAATAACTTCCTTGTTCTGGCTTAAGTCCTGGCTGTTGAACAGATCTGAATAATTTGCGGTCAAGGCAAACTTTCCGGAAGCCATAATATCACCTGCCTGTTGCCGGGCCAGTTGCAAAAACCGGGTGGCTGTGCTTTGCAGGTTCAGTTCAGGGTGATACCTGCGGTAAGTGCCCTCAAACAGCGCCATCCGTGCATACATGGCCTTTACAGCCCATAAGCCGGGTGTACCTGCAGGAACCTTTTCCATTACGTTGTTGACGGCAAAATCAAGATCGGCAAAAATGCTGTCGACCACCAGGGTGCGGGCATCACTGGCCTTGTATAACATGGCCGAGTCGGAAGGGTTAATGGCACTACTATACCAGGGAACATCTGAATAGTTCTTTACTTTATCAAGGTAAAATTTTGCCCGGTAATATCTTGCCAAACCTGCGTAATGGTTTTTAACAGCATCCGCCACATTGGCTTTTGCATAATTACCCAGGAAATAATTAATAGAGCGCAGCCGGCCCCAGCCCCAGTTATTAGGTGTATTTTTAGAGCTTATATTCCCACTCATCAGGTTCTTCATGGTAACATTGCCCGTTGTGGCATAGTCGTCGGTTCCCTGTTCATTTCCGTTCACAAACAGGGATGTTCCCGGATGGTCTAAAAAACCGTTGACATACAATGACAGATCGCTCTCGGTATTAAAATAGAGTTGTGGTGAGATGCTTGTTTGCGGGTAGCGGTCTAAAAAGTCCTTCTTACAGGAACTTACCACTACAAACGTGATGATGATCGCTATATATTTTTTCATCCGACTATTTTTTTGGAATGATTCCTTATAACAGGATAATTAAAAATCAAGATTTACACCAACAGAATATTTTCTTTGATAAGGATACACCCAGCCATTGCCGGTAGCGATGGATTCAGGATCCACATATTTTTTTATCGAAGAAAATTCAAACAGGTTTTCGCCGGTGAAGAATACCCTGAATCGTTGAATGCCCAATTGTTTGATCACAGTATGCGGCAAACTATAGCCCACTGTCAGGTTCTTAACTCTTAAATACGCACCGCTCAACAGGTATTTTGTTTGTGGAATATCAAGACCTGAGCCATAATTAGCATCGGCAAGCCATGACTGCAATACCGGGTAGCTGGAATTGGTATTTGCATTGGCCAGCCCGGCATTAATATATGACTGTGAGTAGGTGGCTTTTTCTGCATCAGTTGCAGCGGTACCCCGGTAAAAATCAAGGTTCCAGGGATAAATATTTGCATAAGGCTGTTGGTAAGGTCCCCAGAACAGGTAGTGATGCGGATAATAATCCATTTTTGCCACCCCTTGCAGGAATAAGGACACATCAATATTGTGCCATGCCATGTCTATGTTAAATGAATAGCGATACCTGGGTCTTGAATTGCCGATAACGCGTAAGTCACCAGGATTTTTATCGCTGGGCCCTGTTGTAATTTTCTTATCACCATCCTGATCAATATATTTCGGCCAGCCCGGCACCACATTAAGCGATCCCCAGGGAATAATGGCGCTTTCATCCAAAGCCGAGATCTCATTTTGATCTTTAAAGTAGCCATCATTCACTAACCCCCACATTTCGCCAACAGTTTGTCCCTGCCGGTATGGAGCCGAAAATAATCCAAGCGGGTTATCGTATTTGGTGATCTTGCTTTTATCGTCCCACAACTGGCCTTTTATATTAAATGAAAAAGGTTGGCCGGCTACATTAAACGAGGTATTATATGCTGCTGTAAACTCCCAGCCTTTGGTGCTCATATTGGCTGCATTCTGCTGGGGCGCTGAAGTTCCCAACACACCAGGCAATACTTTCGATGGCACCAGCATGCCCGTAGTATTGCGCACATAATAGTCGAACGTAACATTCAAATGGTTATTGAGGAAACT
This sequence comes from Niastella vici, assembly GCF_002077945.1. Taxonomy (GTDB): domain Bacteria; phylum Bacteroidota; class Bacteroidia; order Chitinophagales; family Chitinophagaceae; genus Niastella; species Niastella vici. Next base: position 284,610 of record NZ_LVYD01000044.1, on the reverse strand, counting down.
TACATCGGTTCCAAAGTTGTTTGAACTTACGCTTTCCCAGGTGTAGTTATTGGGATCAACGCTGAGGCCAGGCACCGTAGTAATGGGTTGCTGCCCCGCGCCATTGATCAAATATCCCGAAGTACCCAGTCCCAATCCCTGCACATATCCATAATAGCTAACCGACTGATTTCCCTGTTTTGCATAAGAGGCCCTGAGTTTAAAAGTGGAAACATAGGGGGCTACTGCATTCCAGAAATTTTCCTTATTCACTATCCACGCGCCTGAAACACCGGGTGTAAATGCCCAACGGCCACTGGCAGGAAATCTTGATGAACCATCCCTGCGGGCGGTGAATGTGGCAATATAACGGTCGTTAAACGTATATTCGGCCCGGCCAAAATAACTTCTGATAGCGTAGTCGTAGTAAGAAGCCCCAAAACCAGATTGTGTAATACTGGGGTTTGTTCCCAGGGTAAGGCCTAAATATGGCAGACTGGTAGAGATCAATTGATTTCTGTTCACCGACAATGGGTCCCATTGGTAGTACTCCTGGTTATAACCTGCCGTCAATTTAATATTATGCAACCCGAATGTTTTGTTATAGTTTGCAAACAGGTCATAAATATCCTGCCTGGCAACACCATTCACATTGGTAATTGAGCCGGGCGAATTGGTGGTCCTTATATCATTAGGGCCATAGCCCACCTGTATAGGTAAATAGGAGTAATACCCATTCCAGAGTTCTCTTTTATTACTGGCCGTTCCGGTAATGGTAAGATCGCCATTTAACAGCGTTACAATAGCTCTTAAAATGTTATTAAAGCCAAAACGGGTTTCTTTATTCCGTCCGCCATCTGCCAACTCACCGGCAAGAATGCCCGCCGTATTGTTTCCCCACGAGCCATCGGGGTTTTTAGGCACGTTAACAGGTTGCGTGTAATACACATCTGTAATATTGTAAGAAGGCATATCTTTTACCAATTGGTAAAGACTCATATTATCTTCCACCCGTAACCATGGTAATGGATTAATACTGAGATTAGACCTCAGGCCATACCGGTTCCACTCATTTTTGGCAAGCTTGATAAGGCCATTCTCTTTAGTGTAATCAGCCGATAACAAATAATTGACCGGCATTTTTCCTGCCGAAGATCCGCTGAAAGAAATGGTGTGGTATTGCGAGAAATTGGTCTTGCTGAAAAAATAATCATTAAAGTTATAATTACCCATATACGCCCATTGCGTTGGATTATCCGGATTCGGCATTACTTCAGGGGCAGAGGAAGGATCATCGCTCCGCTGTTTGGCCCAGGTTTGTTCCCAGGGGGTAAAGCTGGCATAATCCCAGGGTGTATTCTGGGTGGCGATCTTCATTACTTTTTTATAAATGAATGGATCAGTTACCGGGTCAGGCATCACCGTCTTTTTTGAGATAGCGAAATAATCGTTATAAGAAATAGTGTGCCGGCCGCCCGATTTTCCTTTTTTGGTAACGATCAGGATAACACCAAAGGCCGACCGGGCGCCATAGATTGCAGCTGATGCGCCATCTCTTAACGTGGTGATGGACTCTACATCGGAAGGATTTATCCGCAGCAGGTCATCGGTTTGGGCAGCCACCCCATCGATCAGGATCAAAGGCGCGCCACCGCCACCGTTGATTGACCCCAGGCCCCGGATATTAATATTAGGCGTACTACCGGGTGCGCCACCGGAATAGGTAATATTTAAACCGGCGCTCACGCCCTGCAATCCCTGCAGGATGTTGGCAACCGGCCGTTCAGCTATTTTACGGCCGGCAATTTGGTCAACGGCCCCGGCAACCTCAATTTTTTTGCGGGTTCCATACCCTACGTTCACTACCACTTCCTGCAGCAGATCGCCGTTGGCTTCCACCTGCAGATACACATTAACTGTATTGTTTCCGTTCAACGGAATTTCCTGTAATGTATAACCGATGAAACTAAAGCTCAGCACAGCTTCTTTTTGACAGGTAATATTATACGTTCCCGATGCATTGGTGGTGGCACCTTTTTTGGTACCCTTTACGGTAACAGAAACTCCCTGTAGCAGGCTGCTATCGCGGGCAGACCGTACCACACCGCTGATTTTTACGTCCTGCGCGCCTGCGTAGTGGCAAAGTACACAAAACAAAAGCGCGAAAGTTAGTTTTGGCATTGTTGGCATTTTAAGATTTTGTAAATGAGTTAAAAATCATGAATCCTGATCGTTGCAAAATTCACAATTACAGTTGCAATAATTCCTTTTGGCAGTTTAACTAATTAGCAATTTTCCCTTACTAAATTATTAATTATTTTGATTGAACATTCATTCAATTTATAATATTCGATAAAATGTTTAACTTAAAGATCACGCAATCGATTGTGTAAACTGCGGCACCTGCCTCCTTCAATAATTATCACGATCAGTTGCAGGGGAAATACGACCATTCTTCCGCTGCTAAAAAAATAAGCACACATATAATTGTTATTTGAACAGATTGTGTATTTTTCACTTTTGAATCAATTCACAGACACCAAGAGTAGCTTTATGGGAAGAAAAAGTTTGGAAGAACCAAGAAAGAAAGAGATCATAAAAGCCTTTTATAAAGTAGCTAAAAAAGAGGGCCTGGAAGAAACGTCCATTGCTAAAATTGCGGAGGTAATGGAAATAAACCCCAGCTTAATTGTTCATTATTTCAGGAACAAACAGGAACTGGTGTATGCCCTCATTGAGTATATCCTCGACAAGTACATGCTTATTTACAGGGTGGAAAATACCGATAAACCTACCCTGGCCGACCTTAAAAAAATGATCGACAATCTATTTTCAAAAAAATGGAACAACCTTTTTGACGATGGCTTATTTTATAGTTGCTATGCGCTCACCTTCAGGGATAAAAAGATAAAGCAAATGTACCACAGCATTGGCAGCACGCTACGCAGCAGGCTGGCATCCTTTATTGAATCGTGTAATAAGGGTAAAATATTGTCGGTAAAAAACGTTGAGGAAGTGGCCGATAAGCTTTTTGTGTTAGTGGATGGGTCTTACTTTTATGTAAGTGTTATCAACGATAAAAAAGAATATGAAAAAATAGTGATCCGGCATAAAGCGGCCGCTTACAGTTTGCTCGGGATCTCCTGATCGGACCTTTTTATAAAATACTTGATAATACCTCCAACAGCGATCAGTCCCCATAAACCGTTTGCCAGCATGTTGGGCACATCATGAAGCTGGTAGGCCTTTATGGCCAGCCCTGTACCACCCAGCAGGTTCAACAGCTGAAAAGGCCACCCGTTGAACCGGATATACCCAATATTTAATAGGAAGTAGGCAATTACACAACTAGCAAACCCGATCCAGCCGATAAAATCGAGGAGCATGAGCAAATATTTTGGTAAAGCTACTTCTTTACCGGGTATCCGTAAAACTCCAGTTCTTTAATTGCGGCTTTACTTTTTTCAGGCTGCACGTCAAAAACAACCACCCTGATATACCTCACATCATAACAATTAAATAATACTGGTTTATACTCCTGGCCCGACACTTTTTCTTTATTGATAAGCGTTTGCCATTCCGTTCCATTTAAAGAAGCAGCAAGGGAGTAAGTATACCAGTCACTGTCTTTTCCCCAGAAGATCCTGCTGCCACCAAGTATATAATTCCGGCCCAGGTCAATGGTTATCTCAACCGGCAAGCTGTTTCTTTCGTGCGTCCATACAGTTGAGGAATTATTATCTGTTAAATTTTCAACACCCCTGCTATTCACTTCACCGGACACTCTTATCATTTCCCGGGTAAGTTTAATGACCGCAGGCAGGGCGGTTCCGGCACTGTCTTTTACCACCCTGGTCCCGGTTTCTTTTTCATTTTTCCATTGTACGTGAACACCGTCGGGCAAATAACTTCCTCTATAGGGGCTTGTATTGATCACGGCCGTTGCCGGTAATAATCCCGGGCTGGTGGCAGTCATGGTAATGCGTCCCGCGCGCTTTGCCGTTTGAATAATGCCATAACCTATTCCGCCTTCCGTTTGCTGGGTTGCAATGGAAATACCGGGCATATTGGCGCCTATAAGCGTTCCATTGCCTGATACATTTAAATGGATGGTATAAGATTGAAGCGGTTTTGTATTTGTCACCACTGTTCCGTTCTTATCGCAGACTTTAATATACACAGGCAACATATCTGAACCGTCTGCCACCGGTTTTATACCATCAGCTGCCATTACAATTTCGAGGTGGTGGGCCTTCCCCGGCGTTCTTACAACATGCGTTTTCACCACTTTGCCATCGATCATCCCTTCTGCTTTCAACTCACCTGATTCATAGCGGCCGGTCTTAAAACAATAGTAGGGGCTTCCGCCTTTAGCGGCAACAAATGGAGCGGTGGCTGCATTTTCTGCTCTTGTCATTTCTCCAACTAATGTATTGTTCCTGGATAGCCGCACCTTGTCGCAGTTGGAAAAAACAACGATGTTTGAGTCGAGGCCGGGAAGGCTGTTATAACTGGCTATAAATACCATTGGTTCATAAATAGTTCTTTTGGGGTCCTGCATGGCCTGTAACTGATAATAACCGAACTTCTCATACCGGTTAATATCCACTACGCCACAATAAGCGGTAACCGGATCACACCCTCTCGTTATATCATTAAAACTCCACAAAAAATACCCGCTGATCCTTTCGTTGGCATCGAGCCGGGCGTGATCCCAATACCCGCCCTCCTCCTCCAGCATGGTACCATTCAATGCATTTTGCCGCAGCAGGCACTGAGTTAACAGTCCTTTCGCAGTGTAGCTCATAGAGGCCCTGAGACCATTTTCTTTTGCTGGGTCTGCAATCCAGGTGTCGCCCCATTCCCTTGTCAGGGATGGCATTTCGGGCATTGGGTCGGTACCATCTTCATTGATCACTTTATAACTTACATCGTAACACTTCTTTCCGTTGGCAAAAAAATCATCTGAAGTGAACAGCTGATCATTGGGCATTTCTTCGTGTGCAATGCGCACTGCTTCCCTGGCCCATGATTCAGGCGTGGGCGATTCGTTTAAAGATGTTTCGTATAAAAACACAGACGGCCGGTTACGGTCACGCCTGATCATTTCACGTATTTGCTGAAACGATCTCTTTATAAAAACGGAATCTTTATTGAATGCCTGCCACCCGGGCTCACATTCGATCACCAATAACCCCAGTTTATCACAGGCATCTAAAAACGCAGGCGATTGCGGATAATGCGCCGCCCGCACTGCATTGAACCCGCCCTTTTTGATCTGCAGGGCATCTCTGTACTGCATGGAATTAGCGGCTGCATCTCCTATATTCTGATAACTCTGATGGCGATTCACGCCCCGCAGATACAACTTCTCTCCATTAATATAAAACCCATCGGCTTTACCATCGGGTGATCTGAAAGAAATGGTACGAATGCCGCTGGGCGTTGTTACGTCGTCAGATAATTCTGTTCCATTGTACACCTGTGAAACTACCTGGTACAAATAAGGGTGGTAAGGATGCCATAGCTGGGGGTTTAACACCTGGAGCCGCTGTTCAAATTCTTTTTCACCGCTCACTATTTCTTCGGTCTCTGCCCTTGCCACCTCCTGCCCTTCTTTATCGCGGATGCTTGTTACAAGCCTTACGGGAATTGTGCCCGGGGTTTGGCTTACAACATGGGTTTTCACATTTATTGCAGCTTGTTGCGCATTCACTTTTGGGTAAGTAATAAATACGCCCCCACCTGCAACTTTATTGGCTTCAAGCGAATTTGAGATATAAACCTTATTGGTCGCTATGAGTGTTACGTCCCGGTAAATACCGCCGTAATAATTAAAATCCAGTTTTGCCTGCTCCTTGCCGGGCGGGGTTTGGGGATCATCCAAATTAGCAACCCGAACAGCCAGCACATTGTCAGTGTCAAAATTCACCTTATTGGTTATATCAACTACAAATCCTATATACCCGCCGTAATGCGTGGTTAGTTTTTCGCCATTGAGAAATACCTCACAATTCTTTTGCACGCCATCAAAATTCAGCACCAGTCTTTTGCCTGCGTACGTCCTGTTTAATTTGAAATACCTGCGGTACCAGCCTATACCCTGGTAAATATTGTTGCCGCCATTGTGCTTTTTTTCCAATCGCATGGTATGCGGAACACTCACCGATACCCAATCCCTGTCATTGTACCCGGGTGCTTCGGCGTCTTTAACATCGCCCCTGAAGAAAGCCCAGTTGGTATTTAAGTTAAAAACGCTGCGCGCCGCATCTGCAATAGAAACAGTAGAGGAGTTTGGGTTGGAACCGGTAAAATGAAACCAGTTAAAATCGGCATATCCACCAACACCTTCTTTGGTTGCGCTGAAATTAAACAGCGCAAAGCGGTTGGCCGTCCAGTCGTACCCCAGCCCCATTTTTAATTCATTTCCGAATGGGATGAAATGCTTTCCATCTGTACTGTATGAAAACGTAGCGATGTACGATAGATGGGTGGCATGCGCCCTGATCCAGATCTTTTGCGCATTGAAATGTGCGATGCTGTCGATCACCTTCCCATTATTTACCATCAGCAGGCAACTGTTATTTCCCGCTTTCCTTACTGCTATATAGGCATAGGGTGATTGAAATACCCCAAATCCCGCCGTGTTGCCGGTCTTCAATCCGTTAAGCTCCAGCTCAACGGTTGCTTCCGAAACAGGTCCCTGCACGCGTTGCGTCAATGTATTTCGTGCTGTAGGTAATTCTGCTGCCAGCGAAGCATGCAAACGCAGATACCCATTTCTTTCTTTCAATGACCATTTTTCCCGATCGGGGTTGTGGTTCCATTGCCATTGCAGGCCCAGCGTGGCCTTGTTAAACTCATCGGTGGTTGCAGGAACTTTTACCGGCCAGGTTTTACCTACATTCGGTTTTGTATAGGTGAGAACGCCTTTGCCATTGCCGTCTATTCCCAACAGGGGCCATCCCTCCTTCCACACTACGGGTACCAAATGCGGCACCCGGCCAATAGGCCCGCGGTCCTGCATGATCAAAAACCACCAGCTTCCATCTTTCAACTGTACCATACCGCCCTGGTGCAACCCATTGGCGGGGTACGACGATTCATCCTGTACAATGACTTTGCTTTCGTATGGGCCATAGATATTTTTACTGCGTAAACACACCTGCCAGCCTTCGGTGCCGCCGGCCGGACAGGTTATGTAGTAATAACCATTGATCTTGTATACATGCGAGCCTTCCATACCATAACGCTGGCCCGGGGCCGTAGAACCTGCCGGCTTTTCTATAGGTTTTGTCCAGATCTCTTTGGCAGCGCCAATAGCAGAGCGGGCATCGGCGGCCAGCTCGGTCACATACAACTTTCCCTGCCCATGCACCACATATACTTTTCCGTTATCGTCAAAAAACAAACCGGGATCGTATAAATATTCCGGAAAAATGGTGCGCGTCCAGGGACCTTTCACCTCCTTTGCCGTGCAAATGGAGAACTGTCCTTTCTCCTTATCCCACCGGGGCGTACAAAACCCAACATAGAATAACCCGTTATGATGTCTGATGGTTGCCGCCCAGGAACCACGCAGGTACATGTTACCGCCCTGCAGGTTATAGCGCGGGTCTTCGTTATACCGGTCAACTGCATACCCCGCCATTTCCCAGTTCACCAGGTCCTTCGATTTTAAGATAGGGCAACCGGGCACATAATGCATACTGGTAGAAACGAAATAAAACTCATCCCCCACCCTTATGAGATCGGGATCGGGCCAATCGCCCCAAAGCAGGGGATTTTTATAGGTGCCGTCACCGTTATCGGCTGTATAAACGGGTGAAGCAGCCTGTTTCTGTGCATAGAGCTGCTGTCCAGCACAGGTGGTGGTTATAAAAAAAAGCAGTAACAATTTTCGCATAGCACTTTCTATAGTCCTTTGAACATCGTCTTGCTCAGGTAAATATTGAAGTCTTTTATGTGACCATTGGGTGCATCCTGGCGCGGCAGGTACCTCATGCCCGCGATCCTGTATTCAGCGCCCAGATCAATCACTACCTGGTGCGGGTGTTTGGGCGATGCATCCTGCCACTGGGTATGCCAAATGGTGGTGTTCTGCAGATCGAACAGGTTGTCGGCCTTGCCATCTTCCCCTTCCATTTCTTCACTGTCGGCATAAACGATCTTCCATTTATTCCGCGGAATTTCCTTTCCTTTTTCATCGATCAGGTACAGCTCGGCCCCGGTGGTATAGTGATCATCTGCACGCTGGGCATTTAATGCTTCCAGGCAGAAATACCGGCCGGCAGTTGCTTTGAAATTCACCGTCTGCCATTCAATGCCTTCGTTGAACGCGCCTGTAAATACCGGTTGACTATATGCAAGGTTTACCTGTTGCCCTTCCTTGCGGTGTTTTTTTACTGAAGACTTTTCAGTTACCGCATCCAGCAAAGGTTTTTCCAACCCGGCCAGCACATTCATTTTTGGTCCGTTGTAATCGAGTACGATGATCTCATTCACACCTTTTTTTAACCAGGGACCGGGCACATACATGGTTTGTGTGGGGCCAATATTCCAAAACCGGCCCAAACAATGACCGTTGAGCCAAACAATGCCCTTGCCCCAGGTACCCATATCAAGAAATGTATCGCCGGTCCTGTCTAACACAAACTTCGCTTTATGATACGCAGGTGCGTTTGTTTCACCAGCACGGAATTTCAAATTGGAAGGCGCCGCATCGTTATTCAACGCCAACGGGTATACATTCCAGTTCTTAAGCTCGGTATTTTTATCATTAACGATCAGCTCCACTTTTTCAGTAATGCCTTTTCTGTCGTGTATATGGCCGCCATAGTTCACCCGGCCCATTGCTTCAACCAGGATGTCGAGCACATCGCCTTTTTTGGTAGCAGGCAACTGACAGGTATTTTGATTTTTCCTTCTGTCGAGGGCAGCTATCTTTTTTCCATTCAGGTAAACAAGTGCATAATCGTGCACCTCTTTGATCTGTAAACTACCGGCATCGCCACCAGCCAGCTTTGTGCGATAGAGAATAGCACCGTACCCCTCATTGTATTCTTCCATGTTGCGCACCGTTTCATCGGCTATTGGCGACGGCAGGTTCGAAAATACAGGCGCTGTTTCTGTTGTATGAAAGGCAGGAATGGTTATAACCGGGTTCCTTGCAGGAACATCGGGCAGCGATTCGCCAGGCTGCAGGTAGCGGGAAAATAAATTCCGCAAGGCAACAAATTTCGGGGTTTCCCATCCGGCTTCGTTAATGGGTGCATCATAATCGTAACTGCTGGTTTGGGGAAGGAATGGCGGGCAATTGGCGCCCGACCACAACCCGAACGAGGTGCCGCCGTGGGCCATATAGATACTGAAAGAAGCCTTGTGATCGAGCATCCAGCCAATTTCTTTTTCCACTCTTTCTGAAGAACCGCTGTGGTGCCTGGTACCCCACGAATCGAACCAGCCCGGGTAATATTCACCGCACATAAGCGGGCCCTTAGGCCGTATAGCGCGCAACGCTTTAAAATTAGCTTCGGGGTTGCCGCCAAAATTTACTACGCAGAACAGATCATCCCGCACATCCTGTACTAACTGGGAAGGGCCATCGCAGGTAAAAAGTGGTACGGTAAAACCGGCTTCCACCAGGTAATCCCTTATTTTACCAATATATTCCTTATCATTCCCATATGAGCCATATTCATTTTCCACCTGCGTCATTATAATGGAACCGCCATTGCTTACCTGCAACGGGGCCAGTACCCGGCCCACTTCCTGCAGGTAAAGCCGGCAACGTTCCAGGTAATAAGCATCCTGCGTACGAACTTTCAGATCTTTTTTCTTCAGTAACCACCAGGGGAAACCGCCAAACTCCCATTCTGCGCAGGCATAAGGCCCGGGCCGCAGTATCACATACAATCCTTCTTCCTGTGCCATGCGGCAAAACTGTGCCGCATCGGCCATACCATTCCATTGAAATTGCCCGGGAGCCGGCTCATGCAGGTTCCAGAACAGGTAAGCACAAACGGTATTTAATCCCATGGCTTTTGCCATTTTGAGCCGGTGGCGCCAATATTCCTGTGGAATACGGGCAAAATGCATTTCACCACAACGGATCACAAATGGTTTACCATTGAGCATAAAATCCTCATCCGAAATTGAAAAGGACGAGGTGGTCAAAAGGTTCGTAACGGGTTTTGACTGGGCTTTAATTTTTCCGGCCTGAAGTGCCAGCAACAGCAAAAAAAGGGAAGGCAGTTTTTTCATATTTTGTTTTAATTCATTTCTCAGGGAGCAGGCTTAGCTGCCGGTCGAAAATATATCTTCTCCCGGCAGTAAGCTTTATTATTCTCATAATGTTCTCCTAAATAAATGTGCTGGCACACTAGTATCCCTGATTTTGCGACAATTCTTTATTGATATCCCTTTCTTTTTGCGGAATAGGCCATAAATAATTCTTATCGGCAAAAGACCTTGACCCGGCCACGAAATTCGAATTGGGTATCAGGGTGAGGTTACCGTTAGAAGGGTCTACTGAGCCATTGAGGCATCCTTTTACATTTCCATTCAATACGGTTGAACCTATTTTCCAGCGCTGAATATCGTACCAGCGAAGCCCTTCGCCAGCCAGCTCCACTCTTCTTTCACGCCGGATCAACGTACGCAAGGAAGCCTGGTCGGGATAAAGGGCATTGGTAACTACAGGCATATTGACTGTTGGCCTTTGCCGCACCAGGTTAATGGCTGCATACACCGAAGCGTCTATTTGATTAGCTTCAATTTTTGCTTCTGCATAGGCCAGTAATATTTCTGCATACCGTATCACTATAATACTTCCACCGGTATTCCAGATGTCGGTTCCATAGGCAGAGTTATTATAGTCATCGAGGTCGGCCACATATTTTTTCCAGTTGTAGCCTGTTGGCGATGCGTTGTTATTTCCTACCAGGTCGCTTGAGCCCTGGCTTAACGGGTCAAAATAACCGCCATTGTGATAAAGACCGGGACGGATAATGGAAGCATCCAACCGGGGGTCGCGGTTCTTATAGGGTTGCAGCGGGTCGTAGGAAGGATCGTTCTGGATCTCCTTTCCATTTTTTGTTTCATACGCATCTACCAGGGATTGTGTAGGCGCCATAGAGCTCCAGCCGCCGTACGAATTGGGCAGCATGGCACCCAACACCCACTCGGCATTGTCGTTTTGCAGGTACTGCACATCGAGGATCACTTCCTTGTTATTGGAATTCTGCGGCCTGAACAACCCTTCATAATTGGGGTACAGGCTGTAGCTGAATGGCGCGGTCATCAATAGCTGACAGGTTGTTATACAATCTGTGTACTTTGCGTTAAACAGTTCTACTCTGGCCTTTAAAGCCAGGGCAGCCCCACGGGTAATGCGGCCTATGTCGCTGCCCGAATAACTGACCGGCAATGCAGGGGCGATCTCAGCCAGTTCTTTAAGAACAAAATCAACCACGGTCGCTTTGGGTGTGCGCGTGATCGTATTAGCCTCGGCGGTAGTTATATTGGTGAGCGTCAGCGGCACATCGCCATACACCTGACTTAACACAAAATACCGGTATGCCCTCAGGAACCTGGCCTCGCCCTTCATTCTGTCTCTGAGGGTATTGTCGAGTAATGTTGCAGATACTTTATCAACATTCTCCAAAAACCAGTTACACCGCTGAATAGTGGTATAACTGTACTTATTTACACCCGGGTTGCTGGGCGTGGCCAGTCCCGATGCAAAGGTTTCATACCCTTCCCACGGGAACTGGTCAAATCCATTATCTGAGATACAGTCGTCGTACAGGATATTATCACCGAGCTCCCAGCCGCTGTAGCAGCCGGTCAATGCGGCATTGGCATCGGCCTTTGAGGTCCAAAGCGAACTATTGCTATATTCATCAAGAGGCGCAGTATTTAAAACATCTTTCTTACAGGCAACCAGTGAAGTGCCTGCAAATAATATATAGAATAATTTCTTTTTCATTTGTCGGGCTTTTTAGAATGTTACGTTAACTCCAAATGTGTTGATCTTTACCTGGGGATAGTTGTAGATGCTGCCGGCTGATCCTGTTTCTGGATCTATCCATTTGTAAAACTTTGTGAACGTCAGCAAATTTTGACCACTGTAGTACACTTTCACATTATTCAGTCCCACCTTTTTAACAATTGCCTGCGGAATATTATAACCAACCATCACGTTTTTGAGGCGCAGGTACGATGCGTCCTTTACCCAGAAAGAGGAAGGGTTCGTAAGCGGATCATTTTGTTTGTAACTGTACCAAAGCCGGGGAAAAGCAGCAGATGGGTTAGCAGCCGTCCATCTGTCCAGGAATACACTGGTGGGTTTCCCTACATCTGGTCCAACGCTCCCAATAAGGGTTCCGGCCATGGCCTTTACTGCAGCCGCTCCCTGGAAGAACAGGGTAAGCTCGAAATTTTTGTAACCGGAAAACAACGTGAAGCCATAGGTTATTTTTGGGAAATAAGTGCCCAGGAAGACCTTATCCTTTGCATCGATCTTTCCATCGTCATTCTGGTCCTTATATTTCAGGTCGCCTGCCGAAACCTTGTTATTGATCACAGCGGTGCCGGTTATATCGGCAGTTTTTTGATAGATGCCTTCTGTTTCGTAACCATAAAGAGAGTATAAAGGCGTACCTACATCATAAAAGGTATTATCATTGATCACCCTGCCGCCAGTTAACCGGGTCACTTTATTTTTGATGTAAGTGAAGTTACCGTTAACACTATAATTGAATGCCCCTATGGCATCTCTGTATCCTGCACTTACTTCAATGCCCTTGTTGGTCATGGCGCCATCTACGTTTACATAGGGCGGTGTAAAGGCATAAGGCGCGCCGGCCTGTGAACGCATTAACGGGTTTTCCGTTTTCCTTTCAAAGTAATCCAATGACAGGGTCAGTTTGTTTGCCAGGAAGGCAGCATCGATGCCCACGCCCGATGATTCAGTTTCTTCCCATTGCAGCAGCGGATTAGCTCCCGCGTTAGGCGCCACACCCGTTACCAGCGTTTGGTTAAACGAGTACACCTGTCCACCGGCGATAGATTCAAAATAGGCATAGTTGTTGGCGATCTGCTGATTACCCAGCTTACCCCAGAATGCACGCACCTTTAACAGGTCTATTGCGGGGGTTAAGCCACTGAAGAAATTTTCCTTCGACAATACCCAGCCTGCTGAAACCGAAGGGAACTTCCCCCACCGGTGCCCTTTTGCAAAACGGGAGGAGCCGTCGAAGCGGAGGTTAGCTTCCAGCAAATATTTTTCCCTGAAATTATAGTTGAACCTGCCGAAAACAGATTGCAACGCCCAGTCGTTCGAACTTCCTTTTGCCTCCTGGCCTAAAGCGGGCGCTACGTTCAGCTGTGTGAGTGAGTTGTTCAGGAAACCCTGGCGCGAGCCGGAGAAAATATTATAAACGGAGTATTCCTGTGAAGCGCCGGCCAGCAGCTTCATATTGTGATGGCCGATCGATTTTGTGTATTCAGCAAGACCCTGCACCAGGGTATAAACAGTTCTATCGGTAGCGTTGAGTAAATTATTCGGGCCCTGGTACTTGGTGGGGGTAAGCGGCGTACCGGCCGGTCCACCCTTATAATACTGAATGTCGGAAACATATTGCTGTTGCTGACCTATAGCTAACCGGTAGCCAAATGAAGGCTTTACATGCAGCCCGGGCAATGGCGACCAATCGGCCCCGGCATTGGCCGTAACGGTATAGTTTTGCCATCTGTTGAATGAGGGCGATTGAAGCCACGCCATGGCACTACCGTCTGACACATAGCCCAACGCACCATTTTCCCATTTATCGGGAACGGTATTGGAAATGCGGTTTGCCATTCTTATGATTTGCGAAAAGCTGGTGGCATAGGTGCTTACCGGTTCCTGGAAAGGCGCATACAGGAAGCCGAGCCCCGCATTGACGCCGATCTTTTTATTGAGTTGAGAATTGAGGTTAATTAAGCCGTTGAATTTTTGATACCGGGACTTTTGGATGTTTCCCTTTTGGTCAAAATAACCCAGCGAAACCATGTAATTGGTGCGTTCATCTCCCCCACTAACACTTACATTATGGTTTTGCTGCCAGCCCGGTTCCGAATACAACAGCGATAACCAGTCGGTATTGGGATGCGCGCCTGTTTTGTCAGTGCCGTCCTTAAACAACTGGATGTCGGTATCGGTCCATTTGAGCGGTGCGTTTTCATTAGCCCGGGCTTCGTTGTATAATTCAGCCTGTTGCCAGGATGGTAAAAAATCAGGTTTGCGGGTAATATCCTGTACACCGGCGTACATATTGTAACGCATTTGCAGGCTGCCCTTTTTCCCCTTTTTTGTGGTGATCAGGATCACGCCGTTTGAAGCTCTTGCGCCGTAAATAGCCGATGAGGCAGCATCTTTGAGCACCGACATCGATTCAATGTCATTGGGGTTAAGATCACCGATAGAACCGGGAACGCCGTCGATGATAACAGCAGGCGTGGTACTGGCGCCACCGCTACCTATACCCGAACCAATACCCCTGACGCGGATGGTACCTGCGTCCCTGCCCGGCTGGCCATTGGAAGTGGTTACTGTAACACCGGCCATTTTTCCCTGAATGGCATTGGGAATATTGGTGATTGGCCTGTCGGCAATATCTTTCGACGAAACCGTTGACACCGCCCCGGTGACATTTAACCTTTTCTGTGTGCCATACCCTATTACCACTACTTCATCTACTTTTGTTTCGGCCAGTTTTAAAGCAACCTTTACCGTTCCTGATCTCGAAACAGCCAGTTCATACGGTTCATACCCTACATAGGAAATAACCAGCTTTCCGCCCCCTTCTGGTAATTGAATCAAAAAATTTCCGTTCTTATCTGTAGAGGTTCCCTGCGTTGAGCCTTTCAGGTTCACCGATGCCCCGCTTAATGCTTTACCGGCTGCATCTGTAACCACACCCTTCACTTCAATGGGCGGTGGCGCCGGTTTTGGTGCAGCCTCCACCACTATGGCCGGTTTAATGACAATGGTTTTTTCGATGATGGTGTAGGTAAACGGCTGCCCGTTGAAACACAGGTTCAGCGCCTGCTCCAATGACCCGTTCACAATACTAACAGAAACGTTTTTAGCCTTGTCCACCATGGTGCCGGTGTAGGCAAACGTATAGCCGCTTTGCTTTTCAATTTCCTTCAACACCTTTTCCAATGGGGCGTTTTGCTGCGACAGCGTAATTCGCTGTGAATATCCGGTGGCACTCACCTGCAGGCAGGCTACCAGCAATAAAAGAATTGTACTGTTCACGATCCGCAGTGTTTGGTTTAATTTTCTCCTGTAAGCATGCAGGGGAAAACAAAGAGATTTTAAATCCATAACTTTGTTTTGTTTGGGTTAAGTAATGTATACTCCTCCCGACCTGTCGGGAGGAAAGCAGTCTTGCGGGACCTTCATTATGGGTTACCCAAACTATTGGCTGGGGGTGTTGCAAGCGCCTCCAGCTTTCTTTTGGAGCAACCACTATGTTTACGGCATTACCGTGATCTTCTTTCCTTCAATTTTAAAATGCGCACCGCCTGTTGTTTCCAGTATTTTAAAAACATTGGAAACGTTGGTGTTCCTGTTTATTTTCACATAGAACTTCTCCTTTACCGGCTTTTCATACGTTACGTCGAAATCGTACCACCGGGCTAATTGCCGCATGATAACGGCTATATTTTCGCCATTGAAATAGAACAGGCCGTTTTTCCAGGCCATTACCTCATCTGTCTGAACCGGGATGGGTTGGGACAGTTGGGATGTATGGGATACGGATGTCTGTTCTCCAGGCTTTAACATAACTGAGGCGCCACCTTTCGAAACTTTTACCGAGCCTTCGAGTAAGGTGGTTCTCACTGCATCTTCATCATCATAACCATTCACATTAAAATGAGTACCCAGTACCTGCACACTCATTCCGCCTTCCTGTACAATAAAAGGCATTTTGGCATTCTTCGCCACTTCAAAATAGGCCTCGCCGGTTAGTTCCACTTTTCTTACGTTACCTGAAAAGGCTGCGGGGAAACGGAGAGAAGATGCGGCGTTCAGCCAAACCTTCGTACCATCTGCCAATTTAAGTTGGTACTGCCCGCCTCTTGGTGTTTTTATTGTGTTGAAAAGAATTTCACCCTGCTTTTTTCCAGCCTGGTTATAAGCCAGCATGCCATCTTTCTTTGAAATTTCTGTGGCGCCCTGCCGCGAGAGGGTACCATTTGAGGCGCTGTCGAGCACAATGGAAGAACCATCGGCCAACTCCAGGATAGCCTTGTTTCCGCCGGGTGGCAGATCATGCTTTATAAGCGGCTTGTTATCTGAAAGTAATGGAGACTCCCGTCTTTTTTTCGAAAGCCAGTAACCACCAGCCGTAGCCAGTATCAGCAGCACAGCGGCCGCCACCCGTACAGCCGTGAGTTTATAAAAAGGGATGCGATGAACCGTTCTTTCTTCCCCTGGCATATCCTCATTCATTACGTCTTCCAACTCCTGGTTGATAGTACCCTCGCTCAATAAATGAAAAAAAACTTCCAGCTCTTCTTCAGTCGCCTTACTATCTCTGTACCGGCGGATCAATTCCTTATAATAAGGGGAATTTTCTTCCATTAACAATTATTTAATATACCATGATGACAACCTTCTACTGAAAGCAGGGTACCCCTTTTATAATTTTTTTTTGAAATAAATTCAGGACTTAATAAAGAATAGTAACAACAGCAAAGCTGAATGCGGATCGGAATGCAGTTTCTCGCGGAATAATTTGAGTGAGCGCACCATATGTTTTTTCACTGCATTGCGTGAAATGCCGAGATGGCTGGCCGCTTCGTCGTACGACATGCCTTCTTCCCGGCAAAGCTGAAAAACGGTGCGTGTTTGTGGCGGAAGGGTGTTAAGAATATCCTGTATGAACTGCCTGTACTCACTTGCCAGCAAATGATAATCGGCATTTCCTACTGCCGGTTGATAATTATGCAGTATCGCTGCTTTCAGGGTATTTTCCCGGGAAGCCTTTTTTAAAAAATTAAGTGTATGATTGCGAACGGAAGTGAAAATATAAGCGCCGAAAGAATCAACAGCCGGTAAATCAACCCGTTTAACCCAGATATGGGCAAATACATCCTGTACAAGATCACTGGCCAGGTCTGTTGCTTTGACGTATTTCTGCACAAACTGGCAAAGGGCATCGTGATAAGCTTCATAGATAATACCAAATGAAGCCTGGTTACCTTCCGCTACATTTTTCAGCAGTTCCTTTTCATTATGCAGGCAAATCATATTCACTCGCTACTAATTAAATAATAAACGGCGCATTTAACTATGATCTTTTGAGTAAATGGATAAGAAGCTTTCTTCCGGGGTTTATGATTAAAAGCAATGATCTGTTTCAAATATACCACTTTCAGTAATGCGTTTATTCCGCAACCGTTTGCATGAATTTTACTGCGCCCTAAGGCAGTTTCTCCAGGTCGATGACAGGTTTACTATTTCGCTTTGTGCGGGTGAACCCGGATCTTAAAGGTGTATGCTGATTAAAGAATCCGCAGTTTCTTAAATAAAAATTACCGTTTAAAACACCGCCTGCATAATCCATGCGGTATCCTTTTGCTGCGGTATTGTCGTAGGTAAAAATGCTTTTTGTAAGTTCTATCCAGTTTCCATTCGCATCACCGGTCCACTGATTGCCGAACAACACCTGTCTTTCTATATTACCCTGTTCCGGAATAAAGTTTTCCAAAAAAGAATGGAAATGCTTTAAGTAAGTATTTGTCTGGGGCCGTTTGAAGGAAGCGATCAGCATCCATTCGCTTTTTTCAGGAGCAAAAAACCAGGCGGTATATACCGTGTTATTATTGCCATCCGGTTCCCCCTTCAATAAGAATTTATAAGTTGTACCTGCTTTCCAGTTGTAACGCAGATAGCTTTGTCCGCCAGAACCTTCACTGCCAAATTCACCGGTATGAACATCGCTGCCTTTCCTTAGCATTTCGATCCGCATATTTTGCGGAATGCTTTTAGGATCATCGGTGCTATAAGGGCTCCATACTGAAAATAGCACTCTTCGCTCTGTGGCTGAGTTCACCTGTATTCCAAAATAACCTTCACCAAAACCAATGCTCATAAAATAGGAGCCAATGACATCCTGTTTTGCGGGAACGGTTACTTCATTATAAAACCATTGCGCGTTAATGCTTTCGTCGAACGGATAGCTGAGGTGTACCGAAGGCCCTCTGCGCCCCCAATAATGAAAGTTGCCTTCATTTGATCTTACAAAGTTTACTCCTGACCTGGTGGCAGAGCCACTTATTTCATAATCGCTTACATCGGCTATCTGTTTACCGGTTGTTGAAACACCACTAAGCGTGATCCTGATATAACCGGTATCTTTTATTTGCCAGGTACCCGCATCATAGAGTTGAAATTCATTGCCCCTGATCACTACCGGGTTGAATTTATCTTTAATAGCAATACGCAGCTGGCATTCCCCTTCTGTTTTAGCTTTGATCCTGAGCTTTATTGATCCCGGGTGATCAATGCGCACATACGTATCGAATTGGGTGGCGGCATTTTTCCAGTTTTCAATGCCTGCATCGGTAATAACGTCTACACCACCTGTATTGCCCCGCGCCCAGGTATTACCGGCTATGGGAAGAATTAAAGCAGAATCATTTTCAGCAAAGGCAGGGATATTTAGAAAAAAACAAAGAATAATAAAGCCGCTAAATTTCTTACAATTCATCGTTATGGTTGGCGTATGCATATAGTCCCGATTGGCAGGAGAGCAAATCTCGTGTTGACTACAAGTTGAAACCACCACAATTTTGATAATTTCTGATGCTATTTTTGCTATCAATGACTTAATTCTTTCCCCAATTATAATTTGGTTCAGGCCCCATTTCCAATTGTAATTCACCGCCCTTCAGGAGTTCACTGGCGGGGAAATAAAATGTGTGCAGGGGTTTACCATTCAGCGTGGCCTTTTGCACATATTTATTACGCCGGCTTGCGTTGTGCGCTACAATAATAAACTGCTCTCCCCGTCCATATTGTTTTCCCAGGTTGATCTCCACCCTTTCGTACAACGGACTTCCAATTTCATAGATGGGGTTTACGCTGCAGCCGCCATCTGTTTGGAACAGACCCATGGAAGCCATCACCAGCCAGCCACTCATTTGGCCCTGGTCCTCATCGCCGAGATAGGCATTGGCGATGCCTTTGCCGTAATAACGTTCCACAACTGAACGGCTCCATTTTTGTGTTAACCAGGGTTTGCCGGCCCAGTTAAAGAGAAAAGCAAAATGCATGGACTGTTGATTACCCTGCATAACCGGATAATCCCAATACTGGTCGTTCATTCCATTGTATCGCCAGGGTTCACTTTGCGTGAATCCCCAATCAAGCCTTTTTGCAAATTCATCTTTACCAATCAGGCGGGTCAATGCCGGCACATCCTGCGGAACAAAGAAAGTAAGTTGCCAGGCATTTCCTTCTACATAATGTTCATTGGCGCCGCTACGGAAAGGATTGAAGTTCTTTGTAAACTCGCCGTTGCTTAATTTCATATGGCAATAGCCTGCTTTATCAATAGCGTTCTTCCACCAATACCCCCTGCCGTTATAGGTTTTATATACCGCTGAATCGCCGATCGATCTTGCCAGCTGGCCCACACACCAATCGTCATAAGAATATTCCATTGTATTGGAGAAACGGCCTTTATCGGAAGGCACGTAGTGATATTGCAGGTAGGCAGTAAGGTCACGGTTGCCGGCAAAACCGGTAAATACTTTTTGTGCCGGGGTAGTTTGCATTTTAAGCGATGCGTTCAACAGTTTTTTAGGATCGAACCCTGTTATGCCCATTTGATAAGCGCTCACCATCATGGGAATTTCATGTTCTGCCACCATCACAGGAATATAGTTCATACCCGCCGGTCCCTTGGCTAACCAGCCATAGGCATCATACATGGCCAGTTGAGATCGTACCCACCTGCTGCTCCATTCGGGTGTTACCAGGTTCCAGAACTGATTTAAATTCCAGAAGGTATTCCAAAAAGCATCGCAGCCTAACGCCACCTCGTCTTTTCCTTTCAATTGCTGAATGGCGCCATCCGTTCCTTTCCATTCGCCATTTACATCACTCCAGGTATTTCTACTGCAAACCGACCGGTACATGGCGTTGTAAAAACGAATTTTATCGAGCCGGTTTACCGTGGTGATCGCAACCCGGTTGAGGATGTCGTTCCAAACCTGTTTTTGATTATTTCTAACTGCATCAAAATCCCAATTGAAAGGGCGGATTATTTCTGTTTCCAGATTTTCCCCGGCATTGGCAATGCTTACCAGGGAGATGCCGGTGCGAAGCTGCACAACAGGATTTGTCTTCGTATCAAATTCTAAAAAAATGCCGGCATCCTTTATATCCTTTACATCAACGATGTCTTCATATTTAATTTCTCCATTTATCCAACGGCCCATTCGTTGTATGGGTTGGTCGAACTCAATGACAAAGTTTACGGTATAATCCTGCCCGGCGTCATTGCTCCACACCTGGGGCGAAAGTTGATTCGAGAATCCCTCTATCCGGTTGTTCCCTGTTTTGCGGATAAAAACTTTTTTTAACTGGTAATCATACTCTGTTGGGATGTGCAGGTCAACTAGAATCCTGGAACTATCGCTGTTATCAGGAAAAGTAAATCGTTGAAAACCGCAACGGGTAGTTGACGTAAGTTCGGCTTTGATGTTATAATCGGTCAGCAATACTTTATAATAACCAATGGGCGCTTCTTCCGATTGCTTATCTATTTTTGACCGGTAGCCCGGAACCCGGCCTAATTCATCACCCATAGTTGTTTTCAACTTCCCATTTGTTGGAAAGATCCCTAACCCGCCCAACGTCCATTCATGAATATAACTGAATGTTCCTATACTTTCATAAGCAGGTTCGTACCCGGCCTGCCAACCGGCATTTTGATTGTCGGGGCTCAATTTAACCATACTAAACGGCATCCATGGGCCGGGCGCAATCATCCAGCGCGAATGGGCTGTACCCATGCGGGTATCAATATAATCGGCCGGGGTTTGCCGTTTTTGTACTGACCGGTTAACCACTCCTTCGTCAACCACCTTACCATCGGCAAAAATGGTATACCTGCTTTGCGTAGGTGCAGCAACAGCAGCCATGGGCACTTCAAATACGTAACTCCCCTCCTCCACCATTTCGTCAAATACATTCCTGCCATCTAATTCAACGGTCAACTTTGGTCTTCCGCTCAAATGTTCTACGTTCACCAATAGCGGCTGTATTTCCTTACCGGCTTTTTCCAACGTATAATTTGCCGGTTCAACATTACAAACAAAGACCTTCTCCGGTACTGCTAATTTACAGTTGGGGCCAGTTAACTGAACCTGGTCAAAGAGTATCCAGGAACCTTGTAATACGGTTATCGTAACCTTATTACCGCCTTTTGTGAGCACCCCAGGCTTAATGGGAATTTCAATTGTCTTCGCGATTGCAGCGGCCAGGTGCCCGGTAATGGAGGCCGTGTCAACAAATGGTTCGTTCAGCCGGGGGGTGGGTTGCGTTTTTACCTCATAACCGGGCGCTGTTAATTGAAACGTTTCCTCCTGGCCATTAATGACCACTTTTATCAAAGGCAGGAACTTCTTCGCATAATCGGCCAGCTTAATAAGCAATTTATACGACCCATTTGCCGGCAGGCTTTCTATTCCAAATAATATATTTATTTGATTCGTGCGCCAGCCTGAAGTAGGCCAGGTACCGCCCCAGGTATCAACTGGTCCCGGCAGCACATAAGGAAAGTTGTTTTCTTCTTTTGAATACCCGATTAAAAAATATTTGTCCTCATAGCCAAAATCATGCTTCACAAAATCCCTGAATTTATCGGGGGCCAACGCAAACTCTTTGGCCGAGTTATCGGCTTTTCCTATTTTCCAAATTGTCTCCTGCGCAAAACCCCTCTGGGACCAGGCGCATTGAAACAATAAGCTGAAATATAGTATTCGTTTCATAGAATAAAATTTACCAGTTGCCAATAAGCGTGCTTTGCTACTTCAAACTTTCCAGCATCACAATAGCTGTATATAAAACACCCGCTTCGCCTCTGAATGTACCTGAGCCACGGGGCTTGTTATCGACCGAGTACCATTCATAAAATCCATTGTTGTCCTTTACGCGTTTTACCATGGGTTGTAATTGCTCGTACGCTTCTGTTGCAAACCCATATTTGATCAACTGCTGAATCATTCGGGCCCCAAACCACGTCCAGTCGCCGCCATTCTGGTAACTATATACGGGGTTCATGATCTTATTTACAAAATACCCTTTGGGATAAGGTGGATACAGGGTGAGGCCAATGGAAGCCGCACCTGCCTGCTTAACCCTTTTGATCATTTCGTTCAACGAGGCTTTTACTTCCTCCCGGTTTAACAGCCCGGCTTCAATGGCAACCGCTGTGCCGCCGAAATAATAGATCCTGTTCTCATCAAAACCAGCCGGAAAAGGAGATCCTTTCAGGTAGATATGCGGAATAAATTTTTGCTGCTGCTTATCCCACAGATACTTTCTGCAGTTACTGGCAACATTGTTTTTTACCTTGTTCCATTGCTGTTTTGCAGCAGGGTCCATGCTCATCAAATTATTCAAAGCAACAACAAACATGGCATTGTCATAAATATCAATAGCGGGGTGCGTATTGCTGTCAAGGTCAACACCCCAGCCATGCTCGGGTTGCACATCGCCCCAGTCGGCCGTGGTAGCGCCAATCAACAAACCATATTTACCGTTAAACCGGTACTTCATCAAAAATTCCATGGCCCACTTCAATCTTTCGCTTACGGTTTTATCGCCTACCTTTTCCGATAAAATTGTTTTATCGCCGGTGAGCTGAATGTATTTATACACCGCCTGTACCAACGAGGTTTCCTGGTCGGTTTCCACAGTATTCTTATGCCCGGCATAACGAGGCTCCAGCTTTGAATAGGAAAAATCATAATTCACGGCGCCAATTTTTTCCGCGGGCGTAAACCCGTCTATGATATTTCCGTCATCGCCCTGCATTCTGAAAAAAACCAGCAGGTTTTCTTTCAACACTTCTTTTGGATAAACCTGTGCCGCCAGCTCTATAAATGTATTGTAATCGCGGATCCACACTTCGCGATAACCATCACCGGCATTAAAACCGGTTTTCATTACTTCCAGCGCTTTGGCCTTTACCAGCGGGAAATATTGATTGCTCTTTATTTTTTCAACAAGTATTTTGTTACCTGCATTTTTTTCCTGTGCTGCAGCCGCAAAAACAATAAGCAGTAATAACAATGAATAACCCTTTTTCATTTTATGTGTATTCGTTATAATCAAGTTTTATTATCTCAATAAACAAGCAGGAAGGAAGCAGGTGCATATTTGCCCAGGTTAAAATTGAATACGCCGTTCTTTACCAAAATTTTATTCCCGGTCTTATTTCCACGCAAATCAATTGGCACCACGGCTTTTACTTTACTTTCTTTACCCAAACTTACTATGCAGTTACCAGTACTACCGGCTTGCTCCCACAAACGCAGAATTGTTCCGTCGCCATCAGGATTATCGCCGAATGCTGTTATTAATACGCCCGGTCTGGAAACAGAAATACCTGTCTTACTAACGGGCAACCGTCCGGGCTCACCTTCCGCCTTTCCTGTCAATAATGGCAAACGGGTTTCCCAGCCATACTGAACCAGGTTGGCTACAGTTTGTGTTTGCTTACCAACCGGCCATATGCGCACGCTTTCACTCCATGAACCATCCTGCCACAAAGCAAAATTGGTGTTCCACATATTGTTGTAAAGATTCACGAACACCGATGCTTTCGTTGGCACATAATCCATCGAGAATCTCCATAAGCCCGGTTCGCCCAAACTTATCAGGGGAGCATCCATTGACGTGAGTGCTGCGCCCGACTGATCGGCTTGTGTAATTGACACCCCTGTAGCCACTGCCATCAGGTGCCGGTTGGTACCCGGTATAATATCTGTAGCCGGATTAACAGGGCCGCCGAGGCGGCCTATTGTAAAAGTTGGGTTCTCTACTTTGAATGGAAAACAAAGCCAGCCGCCTTCCGGTTGTTTCTCGGCCGTTTTTGAATCTACCCCCCATTCAACATCAACATACGCCGCATTCCGGGGGAACGTAAACGTTAGGGTATATCCTTTGGCATAACCATTTGTTTCCACCGCTGTTAAGGTAGCTATGTCTGCAACAGCCGAATGGGCCACGTTAATTTTCCAGGCATTGGGCGTAAAACTTACATAAGGCGCTTCCTGGGCATTGGGCATTCCGGGTTTACCAAAATCGTTCAACCCCCAGCCTTCTTTTATCCTGGGGTAGGCATTAAAAAATCTATCCACTTCATTTTTGCTGAAGCGCTCATGCAAAAACTGGCCTATTACATACGGGGATGATTGATCAACCAACTCACGTCCTGTTGATCTTTCAATTAAGGAAACAATGCCGCCCTTTGTTAAATCAAATGCTATTTTAAAATATGGGGTGCTGAAGACAGGTTGTTCATCATGGGTAATATCAGGTGCTTTTAACTCATCGATGGTATAACTACTGTAACCCGAGGCAGCCACATCCTTCACAAAGAAATAGCTTCCTTTTTCCCAGGGGTTTTCAATGATCCCCGATCTTTTCCAGGGCAGTGGATTATATACAACAAGGCGTTTCCCTTTTATATGCAGGGACGACGCCAGTAAGTTGAGGTGTTCATTTAATTCTTTACTTACAATATCCTTTGCTGTAAGAATGTATTGCCGTTTATCGTCGTAAGAACGAAGCCATTTTCTTTTGCTTCCTGTTGCGGTGTTATGTGCATCCCCATTTTTCAGTTGGGCATAATTGCCATTTTCAGGCAATGGTTCTGCAGCTGCTTCCTCCATCCATTTTTTCCAGTCATCGCCATAACTATTGCGGGGGCCAAAAGCAGAATTCATTCCCCAGGTATGCTCGCCATACAAAAGACTTTGCTCATAAGCTTTTGCCAGCTCTGCCGCAATAGGCGCAACTCCTATGCCCCACCCTTTCATTTGCGTGTGCAGGCCATCTAACGCTGATTCAAGGGGGCGGATATTCCTTGCAATTTTTGTTTCTTGCGGATTGGATTGTAATCCATGGATCCAGGTATCAGGACAATCGCCTTTAACAGTTGGCAGATCGGGCCCCTCAGCCAAAACAGCTTTGGCAAAGTCATCAAGCGTTCCAAAATGTACTTTCACCCCGGGCAATTCCTTTGCGGCATAAGCCAGGAGCTTATCTAACTCCTGTGAGGTGGGCGGACCATGATTGTCGCCTGTCATTTGCATCGCCAGATAATTTTTGCAGGGCCAGTTGGGGGTTGGTTTTATACCGGAACCATACGATACCGTATAGTTGCAGAGTACTTTCGACCCATCGGCGCCTTCCCACCAAAACAGTTCGGGAAAACGGGGATACTGGCTGGCGTCGTTACAACCCAATTGCAAAAAGCGGATGCCCGCCTGCTTTAGTAAAGAGGGCATGATCCATGAATGGCTGGGCACATCCGTCATTTTTGCACTGATGGGCAACGGGAGTCTGTATTTTCTTGCAACGGTTGAAGAAAAACCCATCCCGCGTACCAGGTCTTCATAGTCTAACGATTCTGTATGTGTTGTAAAAGGAAGGCCATGCACTGCCAACGCGCCTGATCTGATCGCTTTTTCAATCCTTGCCTTGCGTTCGGGCGTTTGTTGGGGGCCGAGGATCTGGGCCTGTAAAGGCCAACCTGAAACCGTCCACGCAAAATGTTTTTCGGGTGGTAACGTTGCATTGTTCTCAATAACCTTTAAGGCATTATCCATCATTTCTTCCCGGTAACGTTTAAACACGTTTTCGGGCAGATCGGTATAGCCAAGATCAAAGTGGGTTTTAAACACCACCCATATATCGGTTACTTTAGCGTTGGTATTCTTATTTTCTTTTGGCGGTTGGGCATGTGCTCCTGTTATGGATAATACCATAAAGAAGAGCACTACTTTTTTCACTCCTGGCATTACAATTAAATTTGTTATTAAGCAATCTATTGGCCGGTGCTCATCGAAGGCGGGGGCACCGTAATCCCAAATGAAGTATCTGGCTGCGGTCCCATTTCAAAACGCAAAACACCTCCTCCGGTAAGTTCTTTCCGGTTTATCCAGCAATTGTTCCCTTTCTTTTCATTAAAGGATACCGATTGAATATATACATGCTGCTTCGTGTTGTTCCTGGCTTCTATAACCAGGGTTTTGCCTGTATAATATTTTGGATGCAGTTTTATCGTCACTCTATCGAACAGGGGACTGCCAAACTGGAAGGTGGGGTCCGTGGCGGCATGCCCCTGTACATCAAACAATCCCATAGCGGCCATTACATACCAGGCGCCCAGTTGTCCCTGGTCTTCATCCTGACCGAAGCCATACCCATGCAAAGGATCAGCCCCATAAAATTCATCACAAATAGCGCGGGTCCATTTTTGTGTAAGCCATGGTTTGCCCGAATAATTGAACAGCCACGATTGATGTAAACAGGGCTGGTTGCCGTGGTTATATAATTTTTCCAATCCGGAAAAACTGTTTATTTCTTTACCGCCGCCAAAGGTTGATTTCCGGCTTTCATTAAAGGTATTCTCTAACCGCGCATTAAAAGTGTCTTTACCCAACAGCTGCATCAACCCCGCCACATCCTGCGGCACATACCAGGTATATTGAACCGCATTTCCTTCCTGGAATCCCCGCCAGGCCTGCATGGGATCAAAGTTTTCTATAAACGTTCCATTCTCATACCGGGGGCGTATATACTTTGTTTTTTTATCGAACAGGTTTTTCCAACAGGCCGCCTGTTTTGTAAGGCGGTTACAGTCGTCCTGTTTTCCAAGCGCTTTGGCAAATTGTGCAACGGCATAGGAATTAAAGCAAAATTCAAGCGTATGGGAGGCGCCGAAGTTAAAAACCCAACCGTTAGACAAAGTGGTATCTTTTGACGGGATATAGCCGTTATTTACCAGGTAATGCAAATCGTATTTACCCGAACCAAATGGCCTGTTACTGTACCCGGTCTCATTTTTGTAAGCAGCCGCATAGGCACTGTTCACATCAAAATCCCTGATGCCGCAGTTATAAGTGGCCGCCAGCATAAAGCCGAAAAAATTAGTTGATACGCCGTTTGCATGGGCGCCTGCGGCCACCCCATCGTGCAGCCAACCGGTTTCCTGTGCAAAATCAAGGTTCGACCGCATGTATTCACTTTGATATTCCGGATACACCAATGCCCACAACTGGCCAAGGTTCCAGCATGCACCCCATATGCCATCGGTATTATAATGATTGTATGCAGGCTTCCCGTTTTTGTTCAATGGGATCTGGCCAATACCACCATCGTTCTTTGGGTATTGTCCGTTACCATCACTGGCCAGCCCCCTTCCCAAAAGTGCATGATAAAGCCCGGTGTAAAATTTCACTTTGTCGATACTGTCCTTTCCTTCCACTTTAATGCGGCCCAGCTTTTCATTCCATTGGGTGCGGGCCGCTGTTCTCACCAGGTCAAAATCCTTCCCAGCCGATTCAGCCTCCAGGTTCTTTCTGGCATTGGCGATGCTGGTGTAAGAAAGCCCAACATGCATTTCAATCACTTCATTTCTGGCAGTTGAGAAAGTTACAAACATCCCATTATTAATTCCTTTTGATTCGCTTTTATTGAGTGAGGCCATGGAATCAATAAACGTTCCGTACGACCGGGGTTCTTTGTTTAGCTGAATTACAAAATACATTTTCACCCTTTTGCCCGGGTCGCAAAACTTCAGGTATTCGGGATAGGTTTCAATGGAACCTTCCAGTTCTTTTTTCCCTGATAATCGGATAAAGGCCGCCGTTACCTCACTGCTTTCGCCCTGGCGGTGTCCCACATCAAAAATAATATGCGCGTCCTTCGATTGGGGAAATGTATAACGATGATACCCTACTCTTTCGGTGGCAGTGAGCTCTGCTTTAACGCCATAGTCTTTCAGGAAAACCGAATAATAGCCCGGCTCAGCGTGTTCAGCACTTTTATCGAAACGGGAACGATACCCTGCATCCGGATTTCCCAGCGGACCAGGAATGGTTTGTAACGGGCCGGTAATGGGCATAACCACCAGGCCACCGATCTGGAATTCATGAAAATGACCAAACCCTTCAATGGAAGTATGGCGATCATCGTAGCCACAGGGCTCCCAGCCGCCCTTGCTTCCCCAGGCATTGGTATGCGGGGCCAGTTTGGCCATGCCAAAAGGTAAGGAAGCAGGGGTATAAAAAAACCACCGGCCATGCACGGAACCAATTTGCGGATCGACCCATTGCGATGGATGAAACTCCTTATTATTATTCTTCTGTGCAACAGTTACAGAAGTAAACAAGATCAGGGATAGAAAGGTCAGCCTGGCAATCTTTATCATGATTTTAATATAATTGGACCAAATAAAATCATTCCACTTCAAATGTATATACATATGTACATATAATTTACATTTTCCTTTACTTTTTTTCACCCCACCGGTTTTACTGCTGCCAAACTGCCCTAAAAAAGGTAATATTGCATCATATGACGTTTACAATTGACCATAAGAGCCCCATCCCGCTGCATGTTCAAACGGAGGAACTGCTTAGAAAGCTCATTAAGCAGCCGCAATATCAAAAAGGCAAGCACCTGCCCAATGAAATTGAGCTTGCCCAAAAATTGAATATTTCCAGGGGCACCTTACGGCAGGCGATCAATAAACTGGTGTATGAAGGCCTTCTTGTAAGGAAAAAGGGATTTGGGACTAAAGTCAATAATATAGTAAGCTCAAAAGCAGTGAGCTGGTTGAGCTTTTCCCAGGAAATGGCCGTTAGGGGCATTCCCATTGAAGATTTTGAGACCAAAATAAGCTGGGCCAAACCGGAAGAAGTGGTATCCAATTTTTTTGATATAAGGGGGAACAGGAAAGTATTAAAATTAGAAAAGCTAAGGGGCCGGCCTGAAGGGCCATTTGTTTATTTCGTATCTTATTTTCACCCCCGTATCGGCCTTACAGGCGAGGAAGATTTTACAAGACCATTATATGATATTCTGGAACAGGATTATCATGTTGTGGCCGATCTTTCCAAAGAAGAGATCAGCGCCAAAGGGGCCGACAAATTTTTAGCCGGCAAATTAAAACTCGACCTGGGCAGCCCCATCCTGCTAAGAAAAAGGTTTGTTTTTGACCAGGCGGAACGTCCCATAGAATATAATTTAGGCTATTATAAGGCCGATAGCTTTGTGTATACCATAGAAAGCAGAAGAGACCAATAACTCCCGGCTCCTGGTCACCAGGCTGCTCAACAGCCGCGTTTTTTTGCCCCTTTAACTTACTGATAAAATCTTTATAAATACTTCATCGCACTGCGGTGAAGTATTTATTTTTTGGCCAGTACCCAATTAAACCATATGTTTGAACATATGTACATATCTTTACAATAAGGATCAGTATAAAAACGCCCCAAAACAGATGGCAGCGAATTGTAAAAGAATAGGAATAGATGTAGGCGGCAGTCATATAACTGCTGCTGTTATTGGTAATACCGGCAGTGGTTGGGAATCATCTTTAAAAACAAGAATAACACTTGATTCCAGTGACAGCGCCTGGGCTATCATTACTGCATTAAGTAATAGTATTAAAGAACTCACGGCCCAGGTAAAGGATATTGAAGCCGTTGGCATTGCCTTTCCGGGCCCATTTAACTACGAAAACGGTGTAAGTGCAATCACCAATGTGGGCGGAAAATTTGAGAAAACCTTTGGCCTGCATATCGGGCAGTGTGTACAGGACCTTACCGGTCTGCACAACGCAGCATTTACATTTTCCAATGATGCGCATTGCTTTGCTGCCGGCGCCTGTGAGCTGCACCGGCTAACGGGTAAACGAACAGTTTTTATAACATTGGGTACCGGGTTGGGCTCTGCCTTTATGCAGAATGGCGAATTAGTGCAAACCCATCCAGACATTCCCCCGTCCGGCGCATTTTTCGACCAGCCTTTTCTGGATACCATCGCAGATGACTGTTTTTCTACCCGGTGGATCCTGAATGCCTATAAACAAATTTCCGGCACCCGTATTTCTTCTGTAAAAGAATTAGTGGAGAGTGGTACCGTTAGCGCCAATACAGTAATGGGTGAATTAGGTAAGAACCTCGGGCGCTTTCTGCTGCCCTGGCTGCAAAAATTTCAATGCAACGAGCTGGTCATTGGTGGAAATATTGCGAAAGCGTTTTCTCTGTTTGCACCTGCATTAAAACAAGCACTCGGAGAATTGCGCAATAAGCTCAGCATTGTAGTAACTGAGGATACAGAAGCCTGCATCATCACCGGTGCGGCCATTATTGCCGGCAATGCTACACTTTCAAACAGTAAAAAGACAATGCGAAAAACTTCACAGGAACTTTTACCGCTAACAGCCTCAACGATAGATACAGGTATTTATGGCCTCTACCCTTCCTTTCAATCCGGGAAAAATATTGGCAAAGGATTCGATTCACTGGCAGCAGAGATAGCTACAGAAAAAATAGTTATCCTTGATGGCTATGGCGGGGTATTATGGGAGCCATTCAGAACGCAGCTGCAGGCAGCGCTAAGCCGTAAAAACAAAAGGGTTTTCTGGTATGATGTAAGTACCTGTCTGAAACCAGTTAATGAAATACTCGCCATGATAGCCGGCAGCCTGAACGGCGAAGACCCGGTATTTGGGAAAAGGTACACCGGTAACCTGGTTGATTTTTTTGATGAAAAAAAACTGCAACTGATCACGCCCGACCCATCGGCCGACATTTGCATTATCTACGGAACCGGCGCCGCATTAACCGGCATCAAAGGAAAGTTGCTGTATGCAGAAGTGCCCAAAAATGAGATCCAGTATCGCATGCGGGCGGGCAGCATTACTAATTTGGGCGCCGATGCCGTAGCCGAACCCTCACAGATGTACAAACGTTTTTACTTTGTTGACTGGCCTGTGCTTAATAAACATAAAGCGCAACTGCTTTCACAGATAAATTGCATTATTGATGAGCAACGCATAGCCGAAATTACCTGGATGGAGGGCGATGCATTCAGGAGCACCCTGCACCAGATAGTACAACAACCTTTTCGCGCCAGGCCGTGGTTTGAAGCCGGTGTGTGGGGTGGCGACTGGATGAAAAAGCACATACCACAACTAAACCAGGATGAAATAAACTATGCCTGGTCGTTTGAACTGATCACGCCTGAAAATGGCATTGTAATAGAGGGCGCCAACAATTTGCTGGAAGTGTCTTTTGATTTTCTGCTTTACAAGGATAATAAAAAACTGCTTGGCAAAGCAGCACAACGGTTTGGCACAGAGTTCCCCATCCGCTTTGATTTCCTCGACACATTTAATGGCGGCAATCTATCTGTTCAATGTCATCCAAGACCAGCCTATGCCAAAGAACATTTCGGCGAAAATTTTACGCAGGACGAAACTTATTATATCCTGGATTGTGCGCCCGGCGCAGCTGTTTATCTCGGCTTCCAGGACCCCATTGATCCCGCAGCGTTCCAGACCGCATTGATCGAATCGCAGGAGAACGGCATTGAAATGGACGTTGAAAAATATGTACAAAAGTTTCCCGCGCATAAGCACGATCTGTTCCTGATCCCCAACGGAACCATACACGCTTCAGGCAAAAACAACCTGGTGCTGGAAATAAGCAGCACCCCTTATATTTTCACTTTCAAGAAGTATGACTGGCTGCGCCCCGGCCTCAACGGCCAACCCCGCCCTATTAATATTGAACATGCGATGAACAACCTTTACTTCGACAGGAAAGGCGATTATGTAACGAAAAAACTGATCTCGCACCCGGTAACAGAAGAAGAATGGCCGGGAGGCAGAAGATTACAATTGCCCACGCATGAAGAACATTTTTACAGCGTACACCGCTATGAGTTTACAGGAAGCGTGCTGATCAATACCAATGATCAATGCCATATCTGTATGCTGGTAGAAGGGAAAAGCGTTACGGTAAAAGCCAAAACAGGCACTTCCCATTTTCATTTTGCCGAAACTTTTGTGATACCCGCGGCCACCGGAGCATATGAAGTGATCACCAACAACAATGAAAAAGCATTTCTCGTAGTGGCGCAGGTAAAAGCGGAGCACTGTTGAACCTTATGAATTAAAGCATAAAAACCATCAACATACAACGACAGTATATGGCACAGGCAAATACAAACCGGTTCATTGCGCTTATAACGCTGATTGCCGCACTGGGAGGCTTTCTCTTTGGCTTCGATATGGCCGTGGTGAGTGGCATTATTGAACCCGTAAAAACGCAATACGGGTTATCTTCCTCGCAGGAAGGGTTGTTTGTTTCCTGTGCGCTGCTGGGCTGTATTGCGGGCGTAGCGGTTTCAGGTTATCTCAGTGATAAAACAGGAAGAAAGAAAGTGTTGTTTATTGCTGCTTTCCTGTTCCTGATCAGCGCAGCGGGTTTTGCCTTTTCAACAGCCTATGGAGTATTGATCTTCTTTCGAATACTGGCCGGGATGGCAGTAGGCGTGGCATCCAATGTATCGCCCCTGTACATTTCAGAGATCGCCCCGGCGCATAAACGCGGCGGACTGGTCACCTTTTATCAGTTGGCCATTACTATTGGCATATTATGCGCCTACCTGAGCAACCTGTTTTTACAAAGGAACGCGGCAACCTATACCGGTAGCGGGCAGGGCTTAATTCACTGGTTGTTTATTGAAAACGTATGGCGTGGGATGTTTTTGGTGGGCGTACTACCGGCCCTGACATTTGCCCTGTTACTGCTGATAGTGCCCGAAAGCCCGCGCTGGCTGGTACAAAACGGACAGGCAGCGGCAGCGATGGCGGTGCTCACTAAAACGGCCGGCGAAAAAAATGCGCTCATTGAATTAAAGGCCATCCAGGAAATGGCGTCGCAGAAAAAAGGCGGTTTTGCCGAACTGATGCGTTTGCCATTAAGCAAATTACTCGCTCTGGCCATGGTACTTACGGCGTTGTCGCAACTCAGCGGTATTAACGGGGTTATTTTTTATGGCCCTACCATCATGAAATCGGCCGGCATAGTTACCAGCGACGCACTGTTTTACCAGGTGATCCTGGGGGTTGCCAATACGGTTTTTACATTTTTTGCCATTATGAAAGTAGATAGCTGGGGCCGCCGTCCCTTATACCTGTATGGTTCCATATGCGCGGCAGTAGCGCTGGCACTAACCGGTTTTTGTTTTTGGCTGAACATCACCGGATGGCTGATGCTGGGCTGTATTATTCTCTTTCTTTTGTTTTTTGCGCTTTCGCTGGGGCCCTTAAAATTTGTCATTTCCACCGAAATATTTCCAACCCACATCCGGGGCACGGCATTATCTGTTTGTATTATGACCATGTGGGTATCTGACTGGCTGGTAAACCTTTTATTTCCTATCCTGCGCGACGGATTGGGTATAGCTGTTACATTTTTTATTTTTTCATTTTTCTGTATCCTGTCATTTTTCTATGCCAAAAGTAAACTGATGGAAACGAAAGGAAAGAGTTTGGAAGAGATTGAAAAAATGCTGGCACAAAACGATTGCCGACATGCAACCAACTAATGTAAGCTTGCAGTTTTTCTGCCCCAGATGGGGGCAGGAACATGAAACCTACGATGCCTTTTGCCGAAAAGTAAAAGAAGCAGGATATGATGGTATTGAAGCGCCTGTTTCTTTTGATGCAAATGAGAGAGAAGAACAGGCGAATGCACTTGTTAAGTACAACCTGCTGCTGATAGGCCAGTATTACCAATCATTTGAAAAAGATTTTGCCGAACATAAAAGCAATTATGAAAAACATTTGATCAGTCTGATACAGGCAAAACCGGTGAAGATCGATTCGCAAACCGGGAAGGATTATTTTTCGTTTGAACAGAATAAAGAACTGTTTGACCTTGCCCAAAAACTATCGGAAGAATACAATATCCCTATTGCACATGAAACGCATCGCAATAAAGCATTGTTTGCAGCACATACTTCAAAATTAATTTTAGAACGATTACCCGGCCTGCCTGTCACTGCCGATTTTTCGCATTGGTGTGCAGTGGCCGAAACTTTGTTGGAAGATCAGGAAGAAGCAACCGCGTTGGCCTGCAAACATGCCATTCACATTCATGCACGCATTGGGTATGAAGAAGGACCGCAGGTGAATGACCCCCGTGCACCCGAATGGCAAAATGCATTGAATGCACATTTACAATGGTGGGATGCCATCATTGCCAATCATCAGAATACCGGCGCAGGCGCCATTACAATTACTCCGGAATTTGGCCCCTGGCCGTACATACCATCTGTACCTTATACAAAGCAACCTTTATCGAGCCAATGGGATATCAATGTGTACATGATGCGATTGCTAAAAAAGCGTTATCAGTAACTCCATAAACAATGTAGACCATGCAGAAAACAGGCGAGTTCCATCTTGCTGGGCCATCTGGCGCAACATTGTACTTGTTGCAGGTAAAGACCCTTATGTGCAAAAACCGCTTGTAGATCTAAACAAACCCTATTTGAGACCCGAAGTATTGAAAATAAAAACTGGTTTATAAAATGAAATCCTTCTTTTGCGCACTGCTTGCATTCAGCTATTTCTGCACATTTGCACAAGTAAAAACATCCAATGGCAATGCCAAAGCATATAAAGAATACCATGTTTCGGTAAACGGCAATGATGCCAACGATGGCTCGGCAGGCAACCCTTTAAAAACCATTATGGCGGCGGCCGGCAAAGCCCTGCCCGGAGATATAATTACCGTGCACGCCGGTATTTACCGTGAATCCATCGTACCGCCCCGTGGCGGTAACTCTGATAAAGAAAGAATTACTTATCAGGCAGCCAAAGGAGAGAAGGTGGCCGTAAAAGGATCAGAAGTAGTGAAAGGCTGGCAAAAGCAAGAGAATGATACCTGGGTGCTGAAGCTACCCAACAGTTTCTTTGGAAATTTCAATCCGTATAAAGAATACATTCATGGCGATTGGTTTTGGCCCAGGCCAAAAGACAGAAAATACCTGCGGGGCGCTGTGTACCTAAATGGCGATTGGCTGATGGAGGCAGCGAAAAAAGAAGAAGTGCTCAACAAAACAGCTGATGCAAAAAATCCACTTTGGTGTGCAACAGTGGATGCCGACAGCACCACCATCTGGGCGCAGTTTAAAAATGCAGATCCCAATACAGCGCTGGTGGAGATCAATGTTCGCGCAACTGTATTTTATCCCGATAAACCATTCATAAATTTTCTTACTGTTCGTGGATTTACCCTGGAACAGGCCGCTACCAATTGGGCGCCACCTACTGCCGAACAGCATGGCCTTATTGGCACGCATTGGAGCCGTGGCTGGATCATTGAGAATAATGTGATCCGGTATTCAAAATGCGTGGGCATCGCACTGGGTAAATATGGCGATGAATTCGATAACAGGGAAACCGAATCGGCAAAAGGTTATGTAGGTACTATCAACAGAGCCCTGGCATTCGGTTGGAACAAGGCTACTATTGGCGGGCATCTTGTTCGCAACAATACCATCACTAACTGCGAGCAAACAGGTATTGTAGGCAGCATGGGTTGTGCGTTCAGCATTGTAGAAGGCAATACCATCCACGACATTCACATTCATCGCTTGTTTGATGGAGCTGAACAGGCCGCTATTAAATTTCACGGTGCGGTAGATGTGCAAATCCGCAATAACCATATTTATCGCAGCAATTTTGGTATTTGGCTCGACTGGATGGCCCAGGGCGCACAGATCAAAAACAACCTGATGCATGATAATGACCACGACATTTTCCTGGAAGTGGACCATGGCCCCATGCTGGTAAGCAATAATATCCTGTTATCGAAAACCAACCTGCTGATGAATTCAAGCGGGGCGGCTTTTGTGCACAATATTTTTGGTGGAGGAATGACTATTATTAATTACGACGGACGATTAACTCCTTACCATCTTCCCCACTCCACTTATGTTGCCGGATTACACGATAATCCCGGTGGCGATATCCAGTTTATCAACAACCTCTTTGTAAATGCAGGCAATGCGAGTCAATACAGTAAGGCGCTGATGCCAGTAACCTTTGACGGGAACGTTTATACAAAAGGAACGGTAAGAGCCATCAATAATGATAAGCAAATGCAATTTGGCGAGATGGACAAAGATGCAAAAGAGAAAATGAAAAATTACAAAGAACAAGCTGCTGTTGAAAAAAATGCGTTGGTAAAAAATGATTTTGATGCCATTGCTGATTTGTCAACACAAAACGAAACGTTTTTCCTGGAGATCGATCTCGATAAAAACTGGCTTAGCGAACAAACAAGAAAATTAGTAACAACACAATCACTAAGACCGGCTATTGTTCCCAGCCTGCCTTTTGAAAATACAGACGGATCGACACTTAAGATCGATACCGATTATTTAGGCAATCAACGCAATACAGCCAACCCATCACCAGGGGCTTTTGAAATTAAACAAAGCGGAAAACAAAAAATTAAAGTGTGGCAACGATAAAAAATATGCAATGAAAAAATCAAAGCTTTTATTTTTCTCGTTATCAATCTTATGCATTGTTGAAAACAATGTATGGTCGCAGACGACCATCCCGCGAAAAAAACAGCCGGATAATTTTGTCCTTAACAATAACGTAAAAGAGATCATTGTTGTATTTAAAACCCATTTCGATATCGGTTATACGCATCGCGCGAAAGACGTTGTACAATATTACCGTACCGGCATGATTGACAATGCACTCAAAGCCATGGAGGCATCGCAGTCAATGCCTGACGGGCAACAGTTCAAATGGACCTGTCCCGGATGGGTTATGTCGAAAGTGATGGAGCCCTGGCCGGGACAAACAGATGAGCGAAGAAAAAAACTGGATGACGCATTCAGTAAAGGACGCTTTATCACCCATGCCATGCCTTTTACCGTGGAAACCGATGTATGCGAACCGGAAGTAATTACAAGGGGGCTTGGTTTTGCGTCCAAACTCTCCAGACAATATCATCTTCCGCTACCACAATCAGCAAAAGTTACAGACATGCCTTCGCATGGAGGTGAGCTGGCAACAGTGTTGGCGAACGCAGGCGTAAAATTTTTACATATTGGCTGCAACTGGCCAAGTGGCTTTGTACAAACACCAGGGCTTTTCTGGTGGGAAGGGCCTGACGGCTCAAGGGTGCTTACTTTTTACTCCAGCATTTACAGTACTGCCATTGGCCCTGGCTGGTCTTCTGAATGGGGAGGCAATGAACATTTTGTAGGACACGGATTGCTGCCGCCGGCTGACTGGCCCTATAAGGTTTGGCCGGCGATCCTTGTAACAATGGATAATACCGGACCTCCCAAAGAAAGGGATGTAAAAGCACTATTTGAAGAGGCCCGGAAAAAAATGCCGGGAGTAAATATACGTGTGGGTACAATGGACGACTTTGTAAGATCCATACTTGCCGGCAACCCCACCTTCCCTGTTGTTAAAAAAGAAATGCCCGATACCTGGGTGCATGGTATTATGTGCGACCCGGGCGGTTCAAAAATGTCGAGAGATGCTGCGCCCCTGTTAGCTGCAGATGAACTATTGCATACACAGTTGAAAAACTGGAAACTGCCTGTGTCTTCTATTAGCGATTCAATAGCCAAAGCGTATGAAATGATGGCGCTGTATGCCGAACACACCTGGGGCGGTGCGGCTTCTGTTGACAAGTATGGCGATGAGTTCAAACAACTGCCCGCATCAAAATATGCCGGCCTGGAGGCCTCCTGGGAGGATAAAACAGATTACATCCGCACGGCATGGCGCATTGCCAACAATCTAAAAAAAGACAACCTGCTATTATTGGCACAATCGGTAAAAGCCGCACCCAACAGTTTACTTGTTTACAACCCTTTGCCCTGGCAGCGAAACGGAGTGGTTGACGTGAATGGTGAGCAGGTGTTGGTGAAAAATATTCCCGCAGGCGGCTATACAACTGTGGCTTTGCCGGCTAAGCAAATAGCAGCAACCTCAACCAGTCAATTTATCGAAAATGAATTTTATAAAATAAGTTTTGATGCAACCAGGGGTGCTATCACTTCATTGATTGATAAACGTACCGGCCACAATTGGGCGGCAAACATTTCGGGCAACCAAACAGGGCAATATTTCAACGAACGCTTTACATACGAACAAACTGCAAAATATACAGCCGATTACCAGCAAAAACGCGCCTGGCAGGTATTCGGTGAAAGTGGCGACTGGCTGCATCCGGGTTTATTCAAACCCGGTATGATCTCAGAAAAAATTGTTCCCTATCGCAAAGCTTCTCCTGTTGGCGGAACGCTTAGTGTTGCCACTACCCCGTTACAACAAACGGCAATTGTAAACATGCCTGCCGATACGGCCAATCATTTGCCTGCATCACGTTTAACAGTAACACTCACCGGGGGCCAGCCTTATCTTGATATGGAAATAACAATTCTTAACAAAGCAAAAGATAACTGGCCCGAAGCTGATTGGCTGGCGCTTCCGTTTAATATTCAAAACCCTGTATTTAAGGTATATCGTCCACTGGGCACTATGGATCCGGCAACAGATATTCAAATGGGCGCCAACAAGGATATGTACACAGTAGGGCAAGGAGTAACGATAACCGATGCAACGGGTAAAGGCATTGCCGTGACGCCGCTCGATCATCCGCTCATTAGTTTGGATACGCCCGGCTGCTGGAAGTTTTCATTGAACTTTATACCGAAGAAACCTATTGTGTATATCAACTTATACAACAATCAATGGAATACCAATTACCGTTACTGGTATCCCGGCACCTGGAGTTCACGTGTAAGGATCTGGACATTTGATCGCAACACAGCAAAAGAACAGATCATGACTGTTCCTGCATTGGAAGCCCGCAATCCATTGCAGGCCATAGCTCCTGAAAACAGTTCCCGAAAATTACCCGCCACACAAAAAGGAATTGAACTTTCCCGGAAAGGCGTGTTGGTAACGGCATTTGGCGAAGACCCTGATGGGAATAAAGGAACCCTGCTGCGTTTATGGGAACAGGCAGGAAGCGCAGGAGCAGTAACGATCATGCTTCCGGCAGGGCAACAACGCACGAAAGCCACGCCGGTAGATCTTCGGGGCGAAGTAAACGGGAAGCCTGTCAAAATCATAAACGGGAAATTCAGTTGTACGATCAAAGCATTTGGGCCTGCCAGTTTTATCCTGGAATAGCTCAATAGCAGCAAACAAATAATAAAACTTCTGCAGGAATCTATTTGAGTATTTAATTAATGCTAATTTCTAAACTGCCAATATGAACGAATCGATTTTAAAATTAAACAATGACCTGTCGCAGTATAGCAGCCCCGTCGCCGGCCTGTTTGAACAGCCAAAAACTGCCGCAGAATGGGAAAAGTATATGCTAACCCGCGAGCAGGTTGCCTCCTTTCAGGAACACGGTTTTGTTAGCGGTATCCGCATATTGACAGAGGAACAGGTAGGCCTCCTTAATGAAGAACTGGTAAAGCTTCAATCGGTGAACGAAGAAGAGAAGAAGCTCTTTTATCATTACGAAAGCAATGAGGCGGAAGATCCCGATAAAGTGCTTTTTCATGCCATTGGGGGTTGGCGGGTTACACCGGGCTTTCATGACTTGATTTGGTCGCCTGCTTATCGCATGGCTGCCTACCAGTTATTAGGACAATCATTCAGACTTTTCCATGATCAATTGTTTTGCAAACCGCCGCTTCATGGCGGTGTAGTAGCATGGCACCAGGATTTTTCCTACTGGACGTTTACCAAACCGATGCACCATCTTACCTGCTGGATAGGCCTGGATGATGCCAATACCGAAAATGGGTGTCTTTATTTTTTACCCGGCAGTCACAAATGGGGTTTATTGCCCATTACTGGTCTAACAGGAGATATGAATGCGATCAAAAACGTTTTGAATGAAGAACAAAACACCGTTTTTGAAAATAAGGTAGCCAATGAGTTACCAAAAGGTTATGCGAGCTTCCATCACCCGTTGATGATCCATGGATCGTATGCCAATTATTCTGCGCGCCCCAGAAGAGCTGTTGTATTGAATGCAATGGCCAGCCATACATTGGGAAATACGGCCAACTACGAACGCATGGAGGCCTTGCATAATTTTCCGCCTATGGAGCAGAACAAGGTGCTTGACAGCCGCTTTTTCCCATTGCTGTTTGATGAAAATAAAGAACTGGCGGCTCTGGCGGGTGATATACCTAAAGTTAATGCCGGCGATCTATATAATGATCTGCTATCATCTTAAACCAGGGAAGGTTTAGTTAAAAAAACGAGGGGTTGTGGTTTCAGGTCAAATAAAAAAAGGGGCAAGTAGAAACAAGCCCCTTATTATAGATATATGGTCACATGAGACTATTTAATGGCGATTGCGGCCGGTGCCACCTGCAGTATTGCCTGCAATGCCATAATAACTTTATCGATCTCTGCTATTGTATTGTATTTACTGAACGAGAACCGGATGGTGTTACAATCCGCATTTTTGTTTAAGGCTTTAATAACGTGAGAACCGCTATCGTCACCGCTGCTGCAGGCGCTTCCGCCCGATACGCAAATACCCGCCATGTCCAGCTCAAGCAACAATGACTCGCCATTGGGTGATTTTGGAAAGCAAACACTCAACACGGTATACAATGAATTATCGGGACTGTTAAAGCCTACACCGGGTATGGCCTTCACCAGTTCCTGTTTCATATATGCTTTCAGGTGAGCAATGTTTTTGCTTTCCTGTTCATATTCCTCCATGGCCAACTCCAGGGCCCTGGCAAAGCCCACAATGCCATATACATTTTCGGTGCCCGCCCGCAGGTTCCGTTCCTGCCCGCCGCCATGAATAAGTGGCTGTATTTTCAACTCGCTGTGAACATACAGGATACCAACGCCTTTAGGCCCATGAAATTTATGACCGGCGCCGGAAATAAAATGCACGCCATATTCCAGTAAATTCAATGGATAATGCCCCACGGTTTGCACGCAGTCGGAATGAAAAATGGCGTTGTATTGTTTACAAAGACGCCCAACACGGGCAATATCTAACAGGGCGCCAATTTCATTATTTGCATGCATGAGCGAAACCAGCGGCTTAACCCCTGCCAGGGACAGCTGGTTCAATTGACGCTCCAGGTCATTATAGTCCACTTCGCCGGCCGGTGTTAAGGCCACCAGGGAAAAGGGAATTTGATTGGTGCGGCTATAATACTCAACCGTATGCAAAACGGCATGGTGTTCAATAGGCGATGTAATGATATGTGTGCACCCCAGATCGCGAATGGCCGATGCAATGGCGGTGTTGTTACTCTCGGTACCACCGCTTGTGAAATAAATACCCGCAGGTGGCACGCCCAATAATTGCGCTACCTTTTTGCGGGCAGTTTCAACGCCCAGCCGCGACATACGGCCAACAGAATAAGTGGAAGAGGGATTGCCGAATGTTTCCTTCATATAAGGCAACATGGCGGTAAGCACTTCTTCAGCCAACGGCGTGGTAGCGGCATTATCTAAATATACAGGTTGCTTTGTCATCCGGTGATCAAATTATTTAATACTATTTTTCAGGTTACCAAAAGCGCTCAATCCGCTTTTCAAAAATTGCTTATAGCGTTCCACATCATAGTCGGCGCCCTGCGGCGGCGTCAACAATTGTTTTGATTGAGGATCAAGCAACACATAAAAAGGTTGCGAGTTGGCTTTAAAGTCGCTTGTTTGCAGGTTACTCCATTTATTGCCGATCGTTTTTATACGGCGTCCTTCTGCAGTAGTGAATTGTTCCGCATCGGTCAATGTGGTTTTATCATCAACATATAATTGGATCAGCACATAATCGTCATTGATCAGTTTGGCCACTTCCGCATCGGGCCACACATTCGCTTCCATCTTCCGGCAATTCACACAGGCATGGCCGGTAAAATCGATCATTACCGGCTTGCCTGCATGATGAGCGTAGGCTATACCTTCATCATAATCAAAAAACGGTTGAAATCCTTTCGGCGCCTCAAATAAGTCAGCATACTTATGAGGCGTATTATTATTTGAAAGCTTTTCATGACTAACGCCGGCCGACAGGTCAAAATCCTGGCTCGACATGGGCGGCAGAAACGCACTTACACTTTTCAGCGGCGCCCCCCACAAACCGGGAATAAGATATATCGTAAACGAAAGACAAATGATCGCAATAAATAAGCGCGGGATGGTCAAATGCGCTAGCGGGCTGTCATGACTGAAACGCAGCTTGCCTAATAAATACAAACCAAGCAATCCAAAGATCACGATCCACAAGGCCAGGAAGATCTCACGGTCGAACCACTTCCAGTGATAGGCCAGGTCTACATTGCTCAGGAATTTTAATGCAAACGCCAGTTCAAGAAAACCTAACGTTACTTTTACACTATTGAGCCAGCCACCCGATTTGGGCAATGCATTCATCCACGAGGGGAACATTGCAAACAGGGTGAACGGAAGCGCCAGCGCCAGTGCAAAGCCACACATGCCTACCGCCGGCCCCAGCAGGGCGCCTGTAGTGGCAGCCTGCACCAGCAAAGTGCCAATGATAGGCCCGGTGCAGCTGAATGAAACAAGCGCCAGTGTTGCCGCCATAAAGAAGATGCCGCCCAACCCACTATTGCCCGACTTACTGCTCACTTTATTCACCCAACTGGAAGGCAATACAATTTCAAAGGCGCCCAGAAAAGAAGCGGCAAAAACGACAAGCAGCAGAAAAAAGAAAAAATTGAAAATGCCGTTTGTTGAAAGATCGTTGAGCGCATCGGCGCCAAACAACACCGTTATCAGCAGGCCCAGCAATACATATAATACAATAATACTTAGTCCGTAAGTGACCGCTTTGCCAACAGCCCCCTTCCCTTTTGAGCTCTTTGTAAAAAAGCTCACCGTCATCGGTAACATCGGGAATATACAGGGCATCAGCACGGCGGCAAAACCGCCCAGCAGGCCGGCAATAAAGATGGCAGGCAGGGTTTCGGGCGTTGCGGCACTGGTAGCCGGGGCAACTGTTTGTACATGCACCCCGGTATCCCTGGCATGCGCGGCGGTATCCACGGCAGTTGTAAGGGCGCTGTCGGCCATTGGCGTAAACTCCACATCCTCTGTTGAAACGGTATCCTGCGCATAACCGGTCTGTGTTCCTGCGAACAGCAGCACGATCACCAACAGACAGCCAAACCAGGTTTTACGTATACGCATAAGGGAAGTGTGGGCAATTATTTAATAGTAACATTGAAAGATTGCGTGTCGGGGGGCAGGCATTTTTCATCGTTGCAGGTCATATATTCAACCGAGCCCTTTACAGCAACGGGGAACTTTTTCACTTTTACCTTTTGCTGAAAGATCACTGACTTTTCAAAGAAGGCTACGTTCATGTTGAAGGCAGGTTCCATGCGTACAATTGGCTTTGGTTCCTGGGTAGCGCCATTGAGGGTGTATGCAGCAGCAGGGGCAAATGTAAACGTAGTTTTAACCGGGCCGCCTTCAGCAACCGTTTGAGAATACAAATGCCAACCGGGGTCAATGGTGGCTTTAATAAATACCACCGCTTCGGTTGCACTGATCTTTTTTGCGCCATAACTCCAATGTACCGGGGTAAGGATCTGGGCCTTCCCGTTCAGGAATGGCAATACAAGTACAGCAGCGAAAATCACTTTCGTTGTAAAACGCATAAACTATAATTTAGATCAGGATGGAAAAATAATGATACCAGGAATCGGGTTTGGCTACTAGCCCTTGCTTGTGGAACTAAAGTTGGAGAAGTTTCTTTTTATTTCCAATAGAGTTGCCGTTCTTCCATAAATTTTATGGCAAACAACCATCTTTTCTTAATTTTATTCGCCCAACCCCATCATTAAACGGTAATTCCCGATACTTTTTTCAATATGCAAACCACCGAATTAGACACAGTTGACCTACAGATCCTGCGCCTGCTGCAAAAAGACGCTTCTCTTACCAATAAGGAGATCGCTTTTGAACTCGACAAATCTGTAGCTACGGTACATGAACGCATCAGAAAATTGAAAGAACAGGGCTATATAAAGAAGATCGTCGCCCTGCTCGACCGGAAGAAAGTAAACCGGGGGCTTATCGCTTTTTCCCAGGTGCTGTTAAATGACCATACGGCGCAAACCCTCGCCACCTTTGAAAAAGAAGTGTCCCGCTTTCCCGAGGTGATGGAATGTTTTCAAATGACCGGCACTTTTGATTTTATTCTGCGCATCGCTACCAGCGATATGGATGCCTACCATGATTTTTATAGAAATAAACTGGCTACGTTACCGAATATCAATACCGTTCAAAGCTTTTTTGTATTATCAGAGACTAAAAGCATTACAGCCTATCCTATTTAATGAGCTGAGGCTCTGTTATAGCACCGGCTGCATATTACCCGCTTTATGCCGGTGCAGCCACTGGTTGGCTTTATACATTAACCAGGCGCTGCCGGCGCCCACAAGCGCGCCTGCAGCCACATCGGACGGATAATGAACACCCAGGTACATTCTTG
The DNA here is from genome assembly GCF_002077945.1 of Niastella vici. Taxonomy (GTDB): domain Bacteria; phylum Bacteroidota; class Bacteroidia; order Chitinophagales; family Chitinophagaceae; genus Niastella; species Niastella vici. Next base: position 239,958 of record NZ_LVYD01000044.1, on the reverse strand, counting down.
AATAGCCTACTGAGCCCGCCCAGGCATAGGCAGGCACCGCCACCCACCATTTATGAAAAGCCAGTGTAAGGGAAGTGGCAGTAGCAAAAGCTTCTGAGGTATGGCCCGATGGAAAAGAAGGCCCGCCGCCCGAACTGGCCGGCACTATATAAGGATCGGTTGTAAATGGCCTGTTGCGCCTGATCGTATATTTTAATCCCCACGTAATTAGCGAGGAGGCAACCAGTGACTCTGCCATGTACCATCCTTTTTGAACAGTAGTTTTTTCTCCCCTGGCATACCCTGTGGCCAATACCGACAGGGGCACTAACATACTTACATAATTTGTTGAATTGGATAAATGCTGAAAAAATTCAGTGGGTTCTTCCTTACGATCTTCCATGAGTTCTACAACAACTGCCAGGTCGGGCCTCGTCGCCTGCGCCTTAACCTTAGCCGCTAAGAAAATTGGAAATACTGTAAATACAATCAAATATTTCATTGCTTATTGCTATTTAAACCTGAGGTTCATGGATACAATATTTGCATTCATATTAATATTCTTGGTATAATGTCCATAACGCAGTTCTATCATATTCCAGTGTTGAACACCAAAAACTCCGTTAGGCGGCGCCAGCCGGATGCCCGCTCCCACGAAATTGCTGTTGAACTTCGACAGATCATAGTTGCTGGTATAAAATTCATCGGCCGCCGTATGTTGCCCGTAAGGTTTAAAATACTTTATGGCCGACTGACTGTAGAAGCGGTAAAATGGGCTGATGGAAAAGAACGGGGTAATTTTCACCGGCACTTCCAGGTTCACCGTGTGCGACGAAACACCCCAATCATCTTTATAATAACGATAATAGGTGCGAATGATAATGTTGTCGCCCAGAAAATAATTAGCGCGGAAACCTAACGGTACCTTTAAACGGGAATCGGGCAACTTCTCCTCGTGCACGCTGCCATCAGTAAAATACACCCGGTAAAAGGGAAGACTCAAAAATCCCTGCTGCTTCACCAGGTCGGCCAGAAACATGATCTGCAGGTTTTTATTAATGACCTGCGACCACGACAAAGAACCAGCGAAGGTATTTCGGTTGTCAGAACCATAGCTATCTCCCCTGCCACCACCTCCCCCGGTCCTCAATTCAGTAGGCGTCACCAGTTTAACCTGGTCGAAATAGGCCTGCACCTTTGCAGAAAATTCCCCGTTCCGGTCTTTCGTTTTTTGGGAAAAACCTATATTAGCCCCGAAGGACTGATAATCGAATTCAGTAGAAGAAGAAACCCCTGCACTTATCGTTGTGCCTTTCTTTTCATTTTCCATACTCCAGGCCAATGAAGGATAAATACGGGTATCGGCATGCGAGGCAGAAGAATTGGCCTTCAGGTCTATCTGGTCTGAAGAGGCAGATGTATAATGGTCGATCCCTATTTCCAGGTCAAATGCATGCTTTCGGAGCTTACGGTCATACTTAACCAGTTTTACATCAATTACATTGGCAATATCAGTGAGCTTTTGTGTTCCAATGCCGCCGGTAACCGCAGCATGATCGCCCATCTGGTTGTAGTAGCTTGATACCAGGTTGACCTCATCTACTTTCAGTTTCCTGCTTTGAAAGCCGGTAGTGTCGGGGTTCTGTTGAGAAAATGATCTTAACAACGCAGCAATTCCCAAAACAGTCAGGAATATTTTCTTCATTTTGAAAATCGTTTTACAAATTAATTAATTACAACCGCAGCCGCCACCGCTTTTACCGGCATTGGCTCCTGAAGCACCTTCGCGGTATCCCTGAAAACTGAGCTCTGTTTTCTCCACCTTGCGGTTGCTGAGGTTCATTTCCCCATCGTTGATCTTGCTTTTCTGGTATTCTTTCACCGGCTGGCATCCTGTTGTTGCCAGCATAAGCATGCCCATGGCCAATAAGAACACTGGCATTATTTTCGTTTTGCCGTTCATGTTAATTGAATGTTTTTGGTTGAATAAATAGTATTATGCTCATCAACAATGATGCAGCTTAAATAGTGGATCTGGTTTATGAGATGAAGCCCTGCCTGCACGCCCATCACCATCACCGGGGTAGCCATGGCATCGGCAATTTCAGCATAAGGGCTTATAATGGTAACGCTTTTAATACCCGTTACCGGCAAACCTGTTTTGGGGTTAATGGTATGGGAATATTTCTTCCCGTCGATCATTACATATTTTTCGTAATTGCCTGAGGTGGCAATAGCCAGGTCAGAAATATTGAGCCAGGAAAAGGCCCTGCGGGCATCATCGGGATGGGCTATGCCAATGGTCCAGGGTTGCTGATCAGCCTGGCGGCCCCAGGTAACCAGATCGCCGGAAGCATTGACAATACCGCTGTGCACGCCTTCTTTTATCAATAGTGCTTTTGCCATATCAGCCGCATACCCTTTACCTATACCACCGAAACCAATGCGCATTCCTTTTTCTTTCAGCATCACGGTACCGCTTGCTTTATCAAGGAGCACATTGCGGTAATTGATCAACCGCACCATTTTGCGGGCAGTTTCCTTATCAGGCAGCCGGGTCATATTACGGTCAAAATTCCATAGGCCCTTGTCTATTGAACCATAAGTAATGTCAAAAGCGCCGTCGGTAACAGCTGAGATCCTAAGCGATCTTTCGATGAGGTTAAAAACTTCCGTGGATACATTCACCGGCTGAATACCGGCATTCCTGTTGATGAGGTTGGTTTCACTGTTGTCGTCGAATGTGGTAAACAGTTTTTCAATCCTTTTGATCTCCGCAACGGCGAGGCCGATCTTTTCCTTCGCCCAGGCTTCATTATCGGCTACCACCGTAATTTCAAAAGTATTACCCATCAGCCGTTGTGACTGTTTGTATTCCAGCAAAGCCGATTTAGTTATTGTTTGCATGTAAGGCAGATTTGATCTGATCAATAAATAACCGGCTGTCGTTCCCCGGAAAGCCTTCCCAGGTTTTAATGACCCTACCATCTGCTGTTAAGAGTAACGTAAAAGGGAATTTGCCCAATGGATTGTATTGCCCGGCCAGTGCATCATTCCGTTCCTGTATGTCCTTCGGCAGCTGGTTCTTTTTACTACGCGGAAAATCTGCATTGAACAATACCAATGAACTGGTAGCCAGTTCGCTAAATGCATCGCTTTCAAACACTTCCTTTTTCAACCGGATACATGGACCGCACCAATCAGAGCCGGAAAAATTCAGCAGAAGATACCGGTCATTTTCTTTCGCCAGCTTTTTAGCTTTTTCGAAATCGGTTTGCCAGTCGGCGAATGACCCGCTTATGCCGGTGATCAAGAGCACGAAAAGAAATTTCATAAATAAAAAAATTGTGCCTGGCCAGCTCATGGCGGCCAAAACGAATTATTAAAACTGATTGATCTTTCTCAGTTTGTAGCAGTAAGGTCCAGGTTAACAGCCCTGTATTGGGGCATTTTCAATATGGCGTCGTTTTGTCCCTTAAAAACTTAACTTGTATGTAAGGGTTGGTATAACCGGGAAAAACGGTATTTCCTTTATATATGGTTTTTTAGTCTGCGGATCAATTGATCTGTAATAAAATTGTGTATTCTTATGCGCATATACATTAAATACCGACAACACCCACTCACTTGTAAAGGTCCTGTTTGCAGCAGCCCTGCTTTTTTTATAGGAAACGCTTACATCTAACCGGTTATATGGCGAAAGCTGGTGGTTATAGGCTTCATTATGATCATCTTCATCATACAAAGGATTGCCATTCTGATTGCCTGAACCTGAATTTAATGTCACAGACCGGCCACTTGTAACATATGCCGTGGCAGAGGCTGACCAATGCTTATCAAAGTCATAATTGCACAATACATACAGACTGTGTTTTCTGTTGATGGCCAGTGGAAAAGCAACGCCCTGGTTCAATGAATCAAACTGTTGAAATGCATTGGTGAATGAGTAGGAGATCCATCCCTTTATTCTTCCAATGGTTTTCCTGACGATAAATTCACTGCCATAGCTCCAACCTTTACCAAAAATCAGCTGATCTTCCAGGTTGTTGTCTATTACAGAAGAGGACCCGCCTCCTTTTAACAGCAACTGGTCACTCATTGTTTTATAATAAACTTCCAGGCTTGCCTGGTACATTTTTCCACTTACATTTTTATAAAAGCCGGCAGATACCTGGTGACTGCCCTGTGGCCTCACTTTGTTGCTGCTTCCCATCCATATTTCGGCCGGGAATGTGGCATTGTAACTTTGCACCAGGTTAATATACTGATGCATATTGCTGTAAGACAATTTTACGCTGCTGTTGGCCCCGGTGAGATATAACAACGATAACCGCGGCTCAACATTCATATACTGCACATCAACTTTCCGGTAAAGGGGTATTCTTACCCCTGCATATATATTGAATCTGCTGCTTATTTTATAATCATCACCCACGTAAGCAGCAAAACGGTCGGAACTTCTTTGAGGAATGTCATTTTCATTGATGCCTAAAAACCCTGCCGACGAAACCTTATCAGATAAAGTAGCAGGGAAAAGCGATTGCTGCAGGTAGTCGGCCCCAACCCGTATCCGGTGCGACACATTCGGGTAATAATACAGGTCGGTGCGTGCATGAAGATCGCGGATGCCGGAATACAATTCTGCAAAATAGTTTTTCTCAATAGTGGAAAGCCGCTGAAAATACGAAGTATAAACCAGGGAAGTATTGGAAAACAGTTTTTTTGAAAAAACATGGTTCCACCGGGCACCAAAGGTCCGGTTACCGAATGCGATATTATAATCTATGTAATCCTCTTTGTTATAACCATCATCTTCACCATTCGAATTATAAGCGCCTTTGTCGTACCCCTGGTAAATGCTGAAATATACCCGGTCATTGGGCGATAGCTGAAATTGCAGTTTCGCATTCAGATCGTAAAAATAATAATTGCTGAAATAGGCGGTCGTTGAAACCGGGCGAAGCAGGTAGTCGATCGTACTTCTGCGGGCCGACAAAAAGAAGGAGGATTTACCCGGAATTATAGGCCCACATAAGGCCAGTGAAGAGGTCATGGTGCCCAGTTGTAATTCGCCGCCCAACTGCTGATCGCTTCCGTCTTTCATTTGCACTTCGAGCACTGAACTCAGATTATCGCCATAAGAAGCAGGAAAACCGCCCTTTAACAACGTCGCTTTCTTAATGGCCGGAGAATTGAAAACACTTACCAACCCCAACAGATGGCCCGGGTTATAGAGCGTGGCTTCATCGAGTAATACCTGGTTCTGATCGGCATTGCCGCCTCTTACAAGGTATCCTGCGGTTCCATCCATGCCGGCCTGAACCCCTGCCGACAATTGTACCGCATTGATGATATCGCCATTGCCGCTCACGGCAGGTGTTGCAGTTATCATATCGGCCGTGAGGTCGATCAGGTCTACCTGGTTCCTGGTAACGGCATTATCCTTATCGTTCACTACAATAACCGGTTTGAAGGTAAAAGAATCTTCCCGATGATTGAGCTGTATATTCAGCTTCACGTCTTTACGGCCAGTTAAAACAGTTCGAAAGGTTTGATAGCCGGTATAGGATATTTCTACTTCAAGAGAATCTGCAGCAGGTATTGTAATGGAATAAAACCCATACCTGTTCGACACCGTCCCTCTTTTGATGGCCGGGAAATAGATATTGGTGCCAATCAGCAGCTCTCCGTTCTTTTTATCACTGGTAAAACCACTGAGCGTTACTTTGCTTTGCTGGCTTTTTTGTAAGATCACCTGGTTACCGCTAATACTGAACGTAATACCGGTTCCTTTAAACAGGTTATTCAATACATCGGTCATCGGCTGATCGATGGCCCTGAACGAGATCCTGCTTAGCCCCGAGATCAGCGCTGCATCATAGGCAAACCGGAAAGATGATTGCGATTCTATATTCAAAAGTATATTTTGCAGCGATTCATTTTTTACGTCGACAGTGATCTTTTGCTCTTTATCAGTGATGGTTTGCGCCCTTAACCCGGCGGTAAACAGCAATACAAATACTGCAAGTGAAGCCACCTGCAATAACACTTTATTAACTACCCCAATGGTAACAGGCCACATCGTTTTCTTTTTGCTATGGTACAGTATTCCTGGTTTTACTGAATTTATTCCTTTTTTAAATAATAAGCATCCTTCTCCCGCATAAATGTTATGTTAAGAGATTGGCAAAGTACTTCCATGGCGCCTTCAAATGACAGTCCATCGAAATTACCGGTAAAGCGCTTTTGCATTATTGACGGATCCGCTATAACTATCTTCCTGTTATAAACGGTTTCAAATCTTTTGATCACTTCAGGCAGCGGAGTATTAATAAACCGCAACGGGTTATCCCCGGCAGTGTCAATAGAATCAATAACAATAAGCGGGCTCGAATTGCCCGTACCTGGCAGTAATGTTACCTGCATACCAGCTTTTAACAGGTGCACCTCGTTATTTGTTTTATTCCTTAGTTCCACTATGCCCGAAACTACAGCAACCCGTATACTGTCTTTTGCTTTCCTTATGCGGAAACTGGTGCCAATATCTTTTACACTGGCAACACCCAGGTCTACAATAAATGGTATTTGTTTGTGCCGTACGTCAAAAAATGCTTCCCCGCTTTTTAATACCACTTTTCGTAACTTCTTATTATACCCTTCAGGTACTTCCAGCTGGGATGCAGGAAACAGGTTTATGCGGGTACCGTCGGCCAGGGCAACCGACTGTTGTTCAGCGCTACCTGTGCTATAGTTACTACTGCTATCAATGCTCATTTTCCAAATGACTATACCTGTTATCAAAACAAAAAGGGCAGCTATAGCTACCAGCCTTATCAAACGGGCGCGGCTTTTTCCTGCACCGGCAATACCCCTCTCGTGCCCGTCATTTTCACGGGTTGCCCGTTCTTCCATTTTAGTTCTCAAAGCATTCCAGGCAACCGATTCATCGGCTTGCAGGTAGGCTTGCAATTCTTCCAGGTCATTATTCCAGGCATTTTGTAACTGCCTGAATAATTCCCTGTTTTGTACATCAGCTGCCAGCCATTGCTGCAGCTCCACGTCTTCTTCCCCGCTGAGATCGCCCTGTAAAGCGGAGCCGATCAGGGGCCAGGGGGTAGTATTGTTTGATAAATGATCCATGCGCTATAGGTATGACAAATAAAATAAGGCCTGGTCCCAGTCGCCTATAAAAAAGACTTTATAATCAAAAACAGGAGCAGGGATCTATCGGCATGCCGGGCCAATGTTTTAAGAGCCAGTGTTATATGGTTTTTTACGGTTTTTATGGAAATGCCCAGTTTGTCTGCAATCTCCTGTTGCTTCAGCCCCTCGAAGCGGCTTAGCTGAAATACTCTTTTACACTGATCGGGCAGGTTGTCAATGGCTTTATACAACTGCAATTTCAATTCATTGGTTTCCAGTTGCTTTTCTTCATAGAATGCTTCTGGCAACAGGGAAAGTGCCCGCTGGTGCTGTTGTTCCTTTTGTTGTTTGTTCAAGGCATTGATGCTTCGGTTTACCACCGCTTTATATATATAAGCTTTTAGTGAGGATTCGATCATGATCTTTTCAGCATCTTCCCAGATCTTCAGGAACACGTCGTTCACGATCTCCTGCGCTACAGGGACCGACCGCACAAATTTATAGGCAACCAGTAAATACTTTTTGAAATGCTCCTTGTAATAGCTTTCAAAAGCAGGCATATTTCTTTGGCGGATCTGCTGCCATACGATATCATCTGTTGCGTTCATTTATGCTACAGGAAGTAAATAAAGGTGTAATAAACAGGCCATGTGACCATGCAAAATACCATAACGGCTGAAAGCCGGCAAATATTCTTTAAAACTCACTGGGACCATGTACATTTTATTTTGTCTGTAATATAAGAGGCGCCTCTACCCCCACGAACATTACCTGTTCCCCTTACCGCTATTCATCACCCAAAAGAAAACAACTGTGAAATTAACATTCATTATTACGGTTGCGGCAACCGCATGCCTTTTCATCACCTGTAAGCACGAAATACCGATTACAGGCAACAATGGTAATAACGGCAATAATCCGCCCGTTATCAGCAACTCATGCAGCGCAGATACCGTTTACTTTGGCAATACCATTCTTCCATTGATCAGCTCAGGATGTGCTTTGAGTGGCTGCCATGATGCCACTACGCATAAAGAAGGATTGGTATTGAACAGCTATTCCGGTATCATGAAAATTGTAACTTCCGGAAATGCGTCGGGCAGCAAACTGTACCAGGTCATCAACACTACCAACCCCGGCGATATTATGCCGCCGCCGCCTCATCAGCCATTCAGCGCATCAGCAAAAGCTTCCATTCAAAAATGGATAAACCAGGGTGCTAAAAACAATCAATGTACCGGCGGTTGTGACACCACCTTATTTACTTTTTCAGGGGCAGTGATGCCTTTAATGAACACCTATTGCAAAGGCTGTCATAACCCTGCCTCGCTGGGCGGCGGCGTTGATCTAAGCACCTATGCAGGTGTGAAAACGGCGGCCCAGAGCGGAAGAATGCTGGGCAGTATTAAACATGCCACCGGTTATGCGGCCATGCCACAGGGCGGTAATAAACTGGCAGACTGCCAGATACAGCAGGTTGAAAAATGGATACAGGCGGGAACTCCCAATAATTAAAATATATGCACAAACAAAAGAAGCATTCAGCAAGCGCTTTGGCGTTACTTACCATAATAATTGTACTATTAACCGGATGTTATTATGACAAGGGGGAACTAATTTATCCGGACAGTACGGTTGACTGTAGCAAGGTAACGGCTACCTACACCGCCGTTAAACCGATCGTGGCCGGCAAATGCAATACAACAGGTTGTCACAATGCAGCATCGGCTGCCGGATCAACGGTGCTTGAAACATATGACCAGGTGAAAGCACTGGCGGGCCGCATAAAGCAACGGGCTCTGGTTGACAAAACCATGCCCCCCGGAGCTGCACTAACCACCTCGGAAATTGCCATCTTAACCTGTTGGATCAATTCAGGAACACCTAATAACTAAAACAGATCATATGCGAAGATGGAAAAAAATCGTGGCGGCCATTGCAGTGGTGTTGCTGGCCGGTGCATCGTATGGCTGGTATTTGTATAATAAAAAGCCGGCAGACACCCGAAAGCAAACACCCACCACAGCAATAGTGGCCGCAGACCTTGTAAAAAGCTTTCAACAGAATGAAACAGCAGCTAACAGCCGGTATGTCGACAAATTGATCCTGGTTTCAGGTAAAGTATCGGGTAACAATATCGATAAGGATGGCCACGCAACCGTATTCCTGGATACCGGCGACCCGCTTGCAGCAGTTACCTGCAGTTTTTACAATGAAGAAGCGGAAACGGTGAAGCGTATACCGGTTGGATCAGCCATCAGGGTCAAAGGCATTTGCACTGGAATACTCACAGATGTAATACTGAACAGGTGCAGCCTGGTAAAATAAATCATCCTGCTTTTAAAATCATAAAATTATGACCATTAAAACACCCTTCTTATTTTTTATTTGCTTTTCACTCACCACCCTATCGTATTCGCAACAGCGGTATTTTACAAAAAACGGTAATATCTCGTTCGCAGCCGGTTCAGGCGAAGACATAGACGGAGTAAATAAAACCACCACCAGCATATTTGATGCTACCTCCGGCCAGATAGAATTTGCCGTGCTGGTAAAAGGTTTCGAATTTAAACGATCGTTGATGCAGGCGCATTTTAACGAAAACTATATGGAGAGTGAAAAGTACCCAAAATCAATATTCAAAGGAACGATTTCGAATATTAACACAGTGAATTTTAAAAAAGACGGCCTGTACCCGGTTACTGTAAAAGGCGTACTGGATATGCACGGGATAAAAAAAGAACTGCAAGCCGCCGGCACATTGAAAGTAACAGGCGAAACAGTTAGCACCAATGCTGAATTTACGGTTTTATTAGCCGATTACAATATAGAGATCCCTTCACTGGTAAAAGACAAGATCTCTAAAACGGTTACCATCAAAGTAAACTGTAATTACAACGTACTTAAATAAACCAGTCCGTAATACATGAAAAAATCAATAATTGCTTTATTGTGTATAGTACTATACCATGTTTCATTGGCACAGGACCTGCTTTCCCTGGTTGACAAAAACGAACCTAAGAAAATAGAGCACGTTACCAATGCCTTTAAATCATCCCGGGTATTGAACGGCCATTCCATGGAGATGATCGGTAAAGGGGAGCTCGATGTCAGGATCCTGCATCGCTTTGGAGAAATTAATTCAGGCCCGAATAACCTGTTCGGGCTCGACCAGGCGAACATGAGATTGGGATTTGATTATGGTTTACTCAACAGCCTTACAATAGGAATAGGCCGCAGCAATGTGGGAAAAGAACTGGATGGCTTTATCAAGTTCCGCCCCGTTTGGCAATCGACCGGCCCGGGCTCCTTTCCTGTATCTATTGTACTGGTTACCGGTATAACCGCTCAAACACAACCCTGGACCGACACGGCCAAAAAAAATTATTTCAGTAACCGGCTGGCATTCTACAATGAGCTCATTATTGGCCGCAAATTCAATGAACATTTCAGTCTGCAACTATCACCTGTTTTTGTGCATCGCAACCTGGTAGCGCTGGCAAGCGAGGAAAATGATGTATATGCGCTTGGTATTGGCGCCAGGTTGAAACTATCGAAACGGGTGGCCGTTGTGGCCGATTATCATTATATTGCCAAAGGGCTCGACAAAAATGTATACAAAGACCCGTTTTCGCTGGGATTTGATATTGAAACAGGCGGTCATGTATTTCAGTTGCTGTTCACCAATGCTACAGGTATGAACGAAAAATCATTCATTACAAATACAACCAGCAACTGGGGCAAGGGAAGCATCCGCTTCGGGTTCAATTTATCGAGGATATTTACGGTAGGCAAAAGGCGTAATCATTAAAATCATCTTTTACTGTTATAAATCAATATCCCGGCTGAGCCACATCATAATTGCCGTCATCTTCTTCATTCATATTTGTATCTTATTACAAAATCAGCAATATGGTCATAACCATTACTATGAATCCGGCAGTTGATAAAAGCACTTCAGTGAATAAACTGGTAGCCGAGAAAAAAATGCGGTGCAGTGAAATGATCACCGAAGCAGGTGGTGGTGGTATTAATATCAGTAAGGCCCTGAAAGAGCTGGGCGGCGACTCGCTGGCCATTTTTCCATCGGGTGGCATCAATGGTAAGCTGATCGAAAACTACCTTAAAGACCGTAACATCAACTATAAAACCATTCCTATTGAGCAGGAAACCCGTGAAAATATAGTTGTGCGCGAAAACGACACCAACTTACAATATCGTTTTGTAATGCCGGGCGCCTCGCTTACCGAACTGGAAGCCCAGGCATGCTATCATATATTGCAGCAATTGCAGCCGGCGCCTGCATACATTGTTGCCAGCGGCAGTTTACCACCCGGTTTGCCGGAAAACTTTTTTGCCCAACTGGCAAAACTGGCTAAACAGATAAACGCCCGGTTTATTATTGATACATCAGGCACTCCCCTGCAACTGGCGGTACAGGAAGGGGTGTATCTCTTAAAACCCAATTTAAGCGAATTATGCGCGCTGGCAGGTACGAATTACCTCGAAATAAATGAAGTAAATGACGCAGCCATGGAAGTGATCAAAAGGGGGCAGTGCGAAGTAATGGTAGTATCTATGGGGCCATCAGGCGCATTACTGGTTACGCGCGATGGATGCGAACATGTACCGGTACCTGCCGTAAAAAAACAAAGCACAGTTGGAGCAGGCGACAGTATGGTTGCCGGCATGATATGGATGCTTTCGCAGGGAAGATCATTACGTGAAACCGTTCGTTTTGGCGTAGCCTGTGGAACCGCCGCCACTATGAACCCCGGCACCCGGTTGTTTGTAAAAGACGATGTTTACCGCCTTTACAACTGGATCAATCAAAATGCAGACACGTATAAAACGAAACCATGACAATTTAATGTCAGTAATGATTACAAAAGCGTCACCTGTTTGCAATAAACACCGGCAGCTTATGATCCCGGATAACGTCTGAAATAAAACTTTTTTTAAACACCATTGAAAATGAGGAACGGCCATATGCGCCGCTTACAATCATTGCGCCCTGCTTTTCACCACTCCATAATCCAAAATATTTATCCGGATCGAGACCCAGTTTAAACAAAGTTAGCTCAGGAAAATGCCTGGCGCACAACTCTTCTATGTACTGTTCGTCAGGAAAGGCTATTTCATCATTATTCTTTGCATATACTAACACTGTTTTATTGTTAGCAAGTTCAGGGAACAGGTACGCGAATTGCTTAATGGCGTAAACCGCCGACTCGCTGCCATCATATGTCAGTATATTTTTTTCCGGAAATTCAAATTGTTCCGGCACTACCATCACAGGACATTCTGCATCATGAATAGCCTCTGTCAAATAACTATTGGGTTCATTAATGCCAATATTCATATAAAACGACTCGCTACCTAATATTAACAGATCTGCAAAACGGGTTTCTTTTTTTAAACCAGGCAATGCAAAATCAGAAAAATCTTTATGCAACCGGTAATCAATACCGTTCGCCTGGCACAATGATATAAATCGCCCTATACTCCGTTCTACCGTTTCAACATCGTCATCTTCAACCAGTGGCATAAGGATACCACCATGAACGCCCGCTGAACTACCCCATAAACCGGAATAATCTATCTGAGGCAAAAAAACTCCGGTAAGAAGAATAGGCGATAATTCATTCATTTTACGCGCAAATTCAAAAGCGCCCTCACTAAAATGAGCTCCATCAAAAGCAAGAATTATCTTTTTCATTTAATTTTAAGATTTATGATGGGGTTTAAAACAAATCATTTATGTTCCATCAGGGGCCGGGAGAGAAAGGGTAAGGAATAAGAACCGGTTTAAGATAAACACCCAGGAGATGGATTAAAAGCCATTAAAAGAATTCACCCGCTTCATTAACTTTTACCTTCATTCGTTTGTCCCCGTTTTCCAACAGCAATTTATATTTCTTATTGGAGCCCTTTTCATCGTAATAGATTACCTGATACGTGTCATTTGAAATTTTCCAGTTCGGGAACCTTTTAGCAACAGCATTGGTAACGGCAGCCGGCAGTTTTACATTTTTATACTTTTCAGCAGTACGAATCAATTTTCCGTTTTTATCATAGGCAGCCAGAATTTCTCCGTCGGGAATGTAAAACGAAACAAAATAGGTTTCATAATCATCTTCATAATACTCGGATTTCTTTACGTCATAAGCGGCAGCGGTGCGTTGAAGCGTTTGTACCGGCTGAGCCACTTCCTTTCCGCCGACTGACTTCAGGTACTTATAGTTTGTTGCCACTACAGTAACCTCTGGTAAAACTTCCTGTGCAAGTACAGGAACAGCATAACCTAATGCAAATATTGCTGCAACAAGCATTGAAATTGAGTGTTTCATAATCTTAATTTTAAAGTATATAATAATCGTTATCTATTTGCAATAAACACTGGCAGCTTATGATCACGAATAACGTCTGAAACGAAGCTTTTTTTGAACATCATGGAAAATGAAGACCGGCCATATGCTCCGCTCACTAAAATGCTTCCTTTTTTTTCACTGCTCCACGAAGCGAAATACTTTTTAGGATCAACACCCAGTTTAAACAAAGTGAGATCTGTAAAATGGCGGCTTACCAGTTCTTCTATATTCTGTTCATCAGGAAATGAGTCCTCCTCTTTTTCGCCGGCATATAACAATACCGTTTTGTTATCTTTGAATTCAGGGAACAGGTATGCAAATTGTTTGATCGCATATACTGAAGATTCGCTGCCATCGTAGGCCAGGATGTTCTTTTCGGGAAACTCAAATTGCTCAGGCACCACCAACACCGGGCATTCAGCATGATGAATGGCATCTTTCAGATAGTTATTAGGTTCGTTAATGCCTATATTCAAATAAAACGATTCACTACCTAATATCAACAGATCTGTAAACCGGGTTTCATTTTTCAATCCGGGTAATGCAAAATCAACGAATTCCTTATGCACCCGGTATTCAATACCATTTGATTGACATAGCGATTTAAAGCGCTCAATATTCTGTTCAATAGTTGCAGCATCATCCTCTTCTAATAATGGTATAAATGCGCCTGCGCTGGCTACCGCGGAATAACTCCACAAAGCTGCATAATCTATTTGCGGCAGAAAAACACCAGTGAGTAATATGGGCGACATTTGATTCAGTTTACGGGCAAAATTGAAAGCGCCCTCACTAAAATTTGCTCCATCAAAGGCAAGAATTATCTTTTTCATGTGAATTAATATTGAAGAAATGGCGTATAAAATATCCCTATGAAGTTATTTCGAAAGCAAGGCAAAACCGATGACGTTAAACAGCATGGGGAATGATATTGATCAAAATTAAACAGGCGCTACCCGCTTTATTCCATAATCAGCACTGCCGCGCCCTGGAAGCTTCCATGCCTGAGATCGTCTAACGCTTTATTTGCCTGGGATAAAGGATATAAATGCGTTTCTGTTTGTATGGTAGTTTTTGCTATTTGTTCAAAAAACGCTTCACCATCTTTACGGGTAAGATTCGCCACCGACCTTATCACCCGTTCCTGCCAGAGCCATTTATAGGGAAACGAAGGGATATCGCTCATATGAATACCGCCACAAACGACTATACCGCCTTTATCAACATCCTGCAAAGCTTTGGGCACCAGTTCGCCTGCAGGCGCAAAAATGATAGCAGCATCCAACGGCTCGGGAGCCAACTGGTTTGAATCGCCCACCCATTGGGCACCCAACCGCCCGGCAAATTGTTGCGCGGCCACATCACCAGCGCGGGTAAATGCATAAATTCTTTTTCCCTGCGATGTGGCAAGTTGTATAAGTATGTGTGCAGCTGCACCAAATCCATAAATACCGATTTTTTCTGCCTGTTCTTTTATCATTGCATAAGACCGGTAACCAATTAACCCGGCACACAGCAGGGGAGCACTTTGCGCATTTGCATATTGTTGCGAAAGAGGAAAACAAAAACGGTGATCAGCTACCGTATATTCTGCGTAACCTCCATCGATGGTATAACCTGTAAAACCGGCCTGCGTGCACAGGTTTTCCTGCCCTTTGAGGCAATACTGGCATTTTCCGCAGGTATAACCCAACCAGGGAATGCCTACTGAATCCCCTACTTTACATTTCGTTACTTCGCTGCCTGTTTGTACAACGGTTCCAACAATCTCATGCCCGGGAATAAGCGGCAATTTGGGCGATGCTAATTCACCATCTATAATATGCAGATCGGTTCGGCAAACGCCACAGGCTATCACCTTAACCAACACCTGACGGGGTGAAGGAACAGGCAGTGGCAATGACTTATATACCAGTGGTTGACCGGCCTTTTCAAGTACCATCGCGTACATGGAAGGTGGCAAGTGCATAAACAACCATTTTATGGCATAATAAAAATTAAACAGCTGTTGCAGCCTGGGGGCTGGCTTCATTACCAACCACCCGGCGGCCTAATATATTTTCGAGGTCCTCTTTAAAGATCACTTCTTTCTGTAACAATAATTCAGCTACCTTAATAAGGTATTGTTTGTTTTGCAAAAGAAGTGATTTCGTTTGCTGATAGGCATTATCTACCAGCTTGCGCACTTCTTCATCAATAAGTTTTCCGGTTTCCTCGCTGTAAGGCTTTTGAAATGCGGCATCCCGTTGACCGGAAGAGTCATAAAAACTGACGTTCCCCACTTTTTCATTAAATCCATACCAGGCAATCATCATATAAGCTTCTTTGGTTACTTTTTCCAGGTCGTCAAGCGCCCCACTGGATACTTCGCCAAAAATCACCTCCTCGGCAGCACGCCCGCCTAATGTGGCACACAGATGTTCATTAAAGGCTGTCTTTGTTCTCAGGTTCTTTTCTTCAGGAAGGTACCACGCAGCGCCCAGTGATTTACCTCTTGGTATAATGGAAACCTTTACCAGCGGATCTACCATGGGCAACAACCAGCTTGCAAGCGCATGTCCGGCTTCGTGATAAGCGATCATTTTCTTTTCATCACTGGAAATGATCTTGCTTTTTCTTTCAAGCCCGGCCACAATGCGATCAATGGCATCCATAAAATCGGGTTTGCCAACCTGCTCTTTTTTTCTGCGGGCGGCAATGAGTGCAGCCTCGTTACAAATATTGGCAATATCTGCGCCTGAAAAACCCGGGGTTTGCGCAGCCAGGAATTGCAGATCAATGGTATCATCGAGCACAAGCGATCGAATATGTACTTTGAATATAGCTGCCCGTTCTTTTAAATTAGGCAACTCAAGATATATATGCCTGTCGAACCGGCCGGGACGCAGCAAGGCAGGGTCCAGCATATCGGCCCGGTTGGTGGCCGCCAGTACTATGACACCGGTATTGGTTCCAAACCCATCCATTTCGGTGAGCAACTGGTTCAATGTACTCTCCCGTTCATCATTGGCGCCGGTGAAAAAAGCATTCCGGCTTCTCGATCTTCCTATAGCATCGATCTCGTCTATAAAAACTATACAGGGTGCTTTTTCCTTGGCATTTTTAAACAGGTCGCGCACCCGTGAGGCCCCCACGCCCACAAACATTTCAACGAACTCCGACCCGGAAATGCTGAAAAAGGGAACCTGGGCCTCCCCTGCCACTGCTTTGGCCAGCAATGTTTTTCCGGTGCCGGGCGGGCCAACCAGGATCACCCCCTTCGGGATCTTTGCCCCCAACTTCGTGAAATGCTGAGGATTCTTCAGGAAATCAACAATCTCTTTTACTTCCAGTTCAGCTTCATCAAGACCGGCCACCTCATC
Source organism: Niastella vici (assembly GCF_002077945.1). Lineage (GTDB taxonomy): Bacteria > Bacteroidota > Bacteroidia > Chitinophagales > Chitinophagaceae > Niastella > Niastella vici. The sequence continues at coordinate 223,103 of NZ_LVYD01000044.1, read as the reverse complement.
GAAGGTTATGGTGCTTTTATTTTCCTTATCGAGCAGTGTGGCAGTTGATTTGCCAAAATTGAAAGCGGAAGAGCCGCCGGCATTTTTCCTGTATACGTACTGCCATAAGATGAACAGGATAATAAAAGGGATTATCCAGCCGGCAAGGCCCCAAAAACCATTTGTTCTTTTCATATAGGTTATGGGGATTATTTCCTTCCCAAAGCGCTTTTCTTCGGCGGCATCCAGTTTGCGCTCAAAACTTTCAATTGTCCCGATGGTCATCATATAATGTGGGCCGGGATTGGGTTCATTCCCTATCAGGGGCTTGAAAACTTTTGCAAACGCAGTATCGGTTTTAAATGCCGGTTTCAGATAGATCTCAACATAATCCTGGTTTATAACGGTTAATTTCTCAACAGCTCCTTTATTTAAAATATTCCCTTCAAATTCGGTCCAGGTAATTTCCGTAACGGGATTGCTGATCCATTTCGAAACCAACGGAAATATAAACATACCCAACAGTATAAGCACCGGCCAAATTAGCGGCACCATCTTGGGCGAGGGTGTTTGTTCAGATCGTTTTTTATTTTCTTTATCTGGCTGCATAGTAGCCTGTTTTATTGTATTGTTTAATTGTTAGCCACTTATCCCATTTCATAAAATTGGATCTTTCGATCAGAAAAAATGCTGATCCATGTCATGCGCCTGCCTGATTAGCTTCAGCGCGCCTATCAGCCATTAATCAGTCAGTGTTTTGAGGCTGCTCATATGAATCAGGCTGTGTGAAGGGTAATATTGTATTGTTGTTTTCACCGGTCATCTTAAAATCTTTACATATGTTACACAACAATTTCAGCAAAGACTTTGCAAAGCAATTCAGGAGCGAAAGCGAACTATATACAGCTACCGAAGAATTCCCATTTGGCAACCTTCTTATAAGGCAATATGCAGGCGATAATGGAGAATTGAGTGCAATCGGAGAAAAGCTAATTGATACATTCTTTAATACCCGTTTTATAGCGCAACTTCTTCACTCCCTGAAAAATGAAAATCTCCCAATTGACCGGCAGCTGTTAAACAAGATAAAATGGTTTAAAAATGAATGTGAAACCTGCCAACAGCGGGAACCTTATACAGCCCGTTTTTACAAAGATCACATAGCCATGTTATTATCCTTTTCAGAACTCATGAATGCTTTAATAAATGATTTCCAGGATCAGGTGTATGACCCATTGGAACAATATTATACTCATTTGACAGAATCAGCCAATATCGCAGCTGTTGAAAGTTCTTCGATAGCCCCGATAATTGACATGACAGAATTTTACATGAAAAACATCTTAGCTTATTACAATTATATTGTTACAGCCTGGCAATTTGAAGCCAGTAACAGCAGGTCCGATAAAGGGGTTCAGCTTACCAGTTATATAGCCGACCAGTTACAGGAACTTATGGCCTATACTGAAAACTTAATTGACAGCATCGACAACATACGGTCATTGATGCTTTGCTGGATAGCTCAAATTCAGATCACAGAAGAACAGGAATTATATAATTAACGCGGCAAAAACGTTGACTGCTATTTTGATCAATCATGATAATTGTCATTGTGTTTGGTCATTAACATATATACCTTGACTTTATATATCACATGCCTGGCAAAGTATTAACCATAGGAAATGTACGGGGACTTTCAGAATCTGATATTCCTGTCTTGCAACAGGAGCATGGAAAAAACAGCTTTCAGTTAGAGAAACCCAGGCAATTATTGCATATACTGGCCGATATAGTCAGGGAGCCCATGTTTATCCTGCTGATGATCGCCTGTGCCATATACTTTATACTCGGTCAGTCAACAGAAGGCATCATGATGCTGGTAGCCATCTGTTTTGTAGCAGCTATCTCATTATACCAGGATGTACGCAGCACCCGCGCCCTGGAAGCTTTAAAACAATATACAGCGCCTGAAGTGAGAGTGATCAGGGATGGAATTGAAAAAGAGATCCGCACTGAAGAATTGGTGCCCGGCGATGTGATCATTTTGGAAGAAGGCAACAAAGTTCCCGCAGATGCCACTATTATACAGCAAAACGACCTTTCGGTAAATGAATCCGCTATCACCGGCGAATCGATGCCTGCAGAGAAAGATGAAACCTCCGGAAAAAATAGTCTGTATCAGGGCACTACTGTTAATACAGGAAAGTGTTACGCCATAATAACGGCCACCGGCAATAATACTTTATTGGGTAAAGTGGGAAAAACCGTTAGCACTATAACAGCCCCCAAAACGCTGTTGCAAAACCAGGTAAACCGCTTTGTACGTCAACTGGCGATCTTTGGGATAACCGCCTTCCTGATCATCTGGCTGGTAAATTACCTCAAGATCGGATTGGCGATACAAAGCCTGCTGTTTGCCTTAACCCTGGCCATGGCGGCCATTCCGGAAGAAATACCGGTGGCATTCTCCTCCTTTCTGGCTTTGGGCGCCTGGCAAATGAGCCGGCTGGGCATCATTACCCGTCAACCGCAAACCATTGAAAACCTCGGTGCGGTAGATGTAATTTGCCTCGATAAAACAGGCACTATTACAGAAAACAAAATGAGCGTAAAAACCATTTATGATTTTGAAAAAGATACGTTCATCGAAGCCGGCGAAAGATTAAAGGATTCAAATGTATTGCGTTTTGGGGTGATGGCCAGTGAACGAGCGCCTTTCGATCCCATGGAAAAAGCCATCCACGAAGCATACCAATTATATTCCGGCTATCAAATGCACGAATTGCCAAAACAGGTGTATGAATACCCCCTGCAGGGAATTCCGCCCATGATGACACATATTTTTTATGAGAACAATACACACGTAGCAGCAGCCAAAGGCGCCCCGGAAAGAATAATACGGGCCTGCAAATTAAATGCAGGTGAGGCAACCCAAATACTAAAACAAGCGAGCGCGCAGGCGCAAAAAGGCTACCGGGTCATCGGCGTAGCCAGCGCCGTACATAAGGAAAAAGAATTTCCACCGGAACAGGATGATTTCAACTGGAAATTTGAAGGCTTGTTATGTTTATATGATCCCCCACGAAAGAATATTTCACAGGTAATTAAACAATTTTACGACGCCGGGTTGCACATCAAACTACTGACCGGTGATTTTGCTGAAACAGCTGTAAATATTTGCCAGCAGGTGGGCATAACAGGCTATCTGAAATATGTTACCGGTGATCAGGTATTGCAAATGCATGAAAATGAATTAAAGAAGGCGGTTGAAGAGATCAGTTTGTACGTCAGGATGTTTCCTGAGGCCAAACAAAAAGTGGTTAACGCTTTAAAATCAAATGATCATATTGTAGCCATGACGGGTGATGGCGTTAACGATGCGCCCGCCCTGAAAGCTTCAGATATTGGTATCGCCCTCGGTAAAAAAGGCACCGAAATGGCCAGGCAGGCTGCCGACCTCATCATAACAGACGACGATCCTGCAAAAGTGGTGGAAGCCATAAAACAGGGCCGGAAGATCTTCAATAATCTGAAAAAAGCCATCCGGTATATTATCTCTATTCATATACCTATTATCCTAACGGCCTCTGTGCCCCTGTTGCTGGGTTGGAAGTATCCCAATATTTTCACCCCCGTTCACGTCATCTTTTTGGAGCTGATCATGGGGCCCACCTGCTCTGTATTCTTTGAGCGGGAGCCGGTTGAAGAACAGCTTATGTTGCGGCCACCACGAAAACGGAGCCCGGGCCTGTTTCAACAGGATGAGCTATTCATCAGCATCATTCAGGGCTTGCTCATTACAACAGGCGTATTATGGACCTATTATTTTTCCATGTACCTGGGCGACACACTTCCTGAAACCAGGACCATGGTTTTTAATACGCTTATAATCAGCAACATCATTCTCACATTCACCAACCGGTCATTCACAGAAAATATTACCCGCACCATTCTTTATAAAAACAACCTGGCTCCCTGGGTAATATTTATCTCGATAGCATTTTTGACGGTGCTCCAGCTTGTAACTCCAGTTCAGGAAATATTCGGGTTGGCGCCGCTCACTGCAACCAGGTTCTTATTATGCACAGGTGTGGCATTTATAAGTGTTGCCTGGTTTGAAATGTATAAAACGCATCAATATAAACCAGAAAAGCCATTGATCAGGCATAAGCAGGAATAAAACCCCGGTTACTGATAACACTCACCCCGGGATATGATCACGGTTCATATTTTATAAGCCAAACCATTGCTAAATTCGATGTACCATTTTTAATAACCTAAAAACATGGAGGTCATATGTCAACTAAAGAATTAGCAAAAAGAAGCGAAATGTTCCCTGCATTCTTTGATGATTTTTTCAGGCCCTGGAACGATTGGATGGGCATGGGTAAAGGTAAATCATTAACCACACCAGCCGTGAATATTTCAGAAACCAAAGATCATTTTGAAATATCGGTGGCAGCGCCCGGACTAAAAAAAGATGACTTCAATATTGATGTTGAAGAAAATATGCTCACCATCAGTTGCGAAAAAGAAGAAAAGAAGGAAGAAAAGGACGAACGCTATACCCGCAAGGAATATAACTATACGTCTTTCAGCCGCAGTTTTACATTGCCTGAAGAAGTTATTAAAGAAAAAATTGAAGCAGTATATCAGGATGGCGTGTTACGGATAACATTGCCTAAAACTGAACAAACTAAAAAAGCTGCTTTGGCAAAACATATCGCAGTTAAATAGGCAATTGGTCGTTTGTTTATGGTCCCGCCTGGTGGTTGGGCGGGGCCTTTTTAATTTTTTAAAAAATATCTTATGCGTGGATCTTATAAAATACTAACCATCCGGGGAATAAGCATTGATATACACTGGACCTTTCTGCTACTGATAGGCTGGGTAATACTGGTAAATGCAAACGCAGGAAATAATGTTGAGCAGATCAGCTGGTCGCTTATCTTTCTTGTAGCAGTTTTTGCCTGCATTGCCCTGCATGAACTGGGACATGCGCTGGTGGCTGCCCGTTTTGGCATTCAGGCAAAACAGATCGTACTGCTGCCCATTGGCGGCATAGCCAGTATAGAAAAATTCCCCGACAATCCCCGCCAGGAACTGGCAATCAGCGTTGCCGGCCCCCTGGTAAATATTATTATTGCCGGTTTATTACGGTTACTGATACCCAATTATTATTTTACCGAAAACCAATCTCATATGACTATAATGCATGGGCATGACCTTATCTACAACCTGTGCATTGTAAATATTACGCTCGCCGTATTTAATTTAATACCCGCCTTTCCCATGGATGGGGGAAGAATATTGCGTGCGCTGCTGGGGTTAAAAATGAATTATATTCAGGCCACTACAATAGCAGCAACGGTGGGCAGGGTAATTGCCATTCTCTTCATAGCAGCAGGGATTGTACTCATCAATCCTATATTGCCGGCCATAGGCATATTCATTATTTTTTCTGCCGGCGCCGAGGAATATTACCTGCGTTTGAAATCTTTGGTAAAAGGAATAAAGTTGAATGAAGTATTGATGTACGATTATAACAGCCTGCAGGCAAACATGCCCGTGCAGGAAGCCTCCAATGTATTAAACAGCAACCATAGTAAATTTTTCATCCTTATGGATGGCGCTACTCCGGTTGGCACTATTAACAGAATGGAGATCATTAAAGCGATCGCCGAGATGAAGTATAATATCCCTCTCAAAAACCTGGTCAGGGAAAAACTGGAAAGCCTGAATGGCGATAAAGAAATTGATACAGTACTGGAAAAGCTGGCCGGTAATGATGAACGGTTATTTCCGGTAATGGATAACAGCCATATCATTGGCGTTGTAAATCTGAATCATATTATTGAATACCTGTTGTTGAACCGGGTCAACACAAAAGAATATCCCAGGATAAGGTCTTTGGCCGGGTTACTACACTGACACCAATTTTAAAAAAGCAATAATGCATATAAAAAGACTTTTAATACTTATCCAGGCATTCATTGCAATAACTGTAAACGCCCAGGTAAACACAGATGACATACAACTGATCATAAAGGCCAGCCAAACCGAAGTTCCGCTGCAATACCCTGAATATATTAAAGCGGCATACAAAGCAAACGATTACAATTATCTGTGGTTAAATAACAACCGCAGCTCACAAATCCTGCTACAACTATTGCAAACTGCTGCCGGCCTTGGATTACAGGAAGAAGACTATCAGTTTGATCTCATTCAATCGTTCCGGAATAATTACTTTATACGGCCCCAACATCGCGATTCGCTGATGACAGAGATCCGCCTCACAGATGCAGCGATCCATTTCTTCAGAGACGTAGCTTATGGCAACCGAAAACCGGTCATTGGCTACAATGGAATAAATTATTTACCCGATTGTTTTAATATCCCGGCATTACTGGTCGCAGCTATTGCAGGAAACCGGTTATCAGATCTTGTTAAAGACCTGGAACCCGATATAGCCGGCTATGAAATTTTTAAAAACTGGCTTGCCGTGTTCAATCAAAGCATACACGACCCTTCATACAGGGAAATCAAAATTACTTCAGCAAGTGTCAGCGGTTCCAACAAGCCATTGGTGAACAGGCTCTATTACCTGGGCATTATTGATTCATTGAATACCCCATTGACAGATGCAGCACTAAAAGCGAAAATAAGATCGGCCCAACGGCTGTTTAATTTACTGGATATGGGTGTTTTAAACAAAGGTACGCTGGAAGCGCTGAACACGCCATTAACGATACGGATAGAAGAAATGAAAGCAGCGATGAATACGTTGCGGTGGCTGCAATGCGCCAGCATGCAATCACCGGTTTTTGTGGTGAACATACCTTCCGCCAACCTGCTGGTGTTGCATAAAGGGAAAGTATTATTGCAATCAAAAGTAATTGTAGGCAAAAAATCAACGCCAACACCTACCCTCGCCAGTATGATCACAGAAGTAGTGCTATACCCGTATTGGATGGTACCAAACAAAATAGCTACCCGGGAGTTATTGCCCCTGATACAGCATAATCCCGGTTACCTGGCGGCTAACAATATGCAGGTGATCAATAAAGCCGGCAAAATAGTTGACCCGGGTGCAATTAACTGGCTTAGTCTTTCACCATCAAACTTTCCATATACGATACGACAATCAACCGGCTGTGATAATTCATTGGGCATTGTGAAGCTCAACTTCTACAGTCCATACGACGTTTATTTGCACGACACGCCCTGGAAAATATTATTCAGTTTTAACAGACGCTATTTCAGCCATGGCTGTATGCGTGTTGAAAAGGCGATAGAACTGGCCCATTTCCTGTTGAAGGAAAATACGATCGCCATCGACACGCTTGAAGAAAAAGGCTGTGTAAGTAATCAGGCGCCGCTTCCCATACCCATTACCGAACACATCCCTGTGTTTGTACTGTATAATACCGCCTGGATCGATTCTGCAGGCGTAGTACAATTCAACGAGGATGTATACAGGAAAATTAAATAAAAAATACCGGCAATACATAACGTATCACCGGTATTACAATTGAAAAACCAATCTATCCATTCAAATATAAAAGCCTGTTATAGCAGTTCCGCCAGCCCTTTTATCTTCCACACATTTCCTGTTACAAATTTCTGGCGAGGTTTTTCATATAATCTTTTTATTTGCTGAGCCCCGGTGATCACCCGGCGATCCAGCCACCGTCAACCGGCATCGCATGCCCAGTAACAAAGGAAGCCGCGTCGGAACACAACCATATTACGGCTTCAGCCACTTCCTCAGGATCACCCATTCTGCCTACCGGTTCCATGCTTACAAACTGCTTTTCAGCTTCCTTATTCATACCCGTTATACGATCGATCATTGCGGTATGAATTACGCCGGGACAAACTGCATTTATGCGGATATGCTGTTTGGCGTTTTCCAATGCCGCCGTTTTAGTTAAACCCACTACTCCGTGTTTACTTACTACATAAGCAGGAAGCCCGGGAAAGCCAATGAGGCCAGCTACCGAGGCGCAATTCACAATGGCGCCCTTCCCCTGCTGCAACATATAAGGGATCTCATGCTTCATGCAAAGCCAGGTGCCCTTCAGGTTAATGTTGATCGTTTTATCCCAGTTCTCTTCTGTGCATTCGTTGGTACTGGCCGTAGCGCCTTCGATGCCGGCATTGTTAAACGCATAATCAAGCCGGCCATATGTTGAAATAGTTTTTTCAACCATTGCCTGTACATCTTTGCTTTTCGATACATCACAGATAATAAAGATGGCCTGCCCACCTGCAGCTTTTATCTGGTTTAAGGTAGTTTGCTCTTTATCTTCGAGCCAGTCGGCCACAATCACTTTGGCCCCTCTGGCGGCAAAGGCAACAGCGGCTGCGCGTCCAATACCAAAGCTGCCACCGGTAACAATAGCTACTTTTCCTTCAAATATTTTTTCCATGGTTATTTTTTTATTTCGGAAATTATATTCGAATATACCGGCATAACGGGCCGTAGAAAAATGATAGCCATCATAGTGTAAGGTGATTTTATACGGAAAGGAAACCAGCGCTGCCCGGGTCCGCTGCTTCCCGGATATCAATTATAGTTCTTATTTGGCCGCTTTCATTAATTATACCTGCCTGACTAAACTCACCACATTCTATGACAATTGTTTGGCCAAAGTGGGGACAATACTTCTAGCTTTATAACATATGAACATATAGAAAATATCCGGTACTAAACGATGAACATCCTGATTTATATATTAGTTTTTGTATCGTCACTTGCTGTTGACATTGTTCCTTTCATTGGCCCACCTGCATGGATAGTAATGGTTTTCTTTCAGATAAAATTTGGATTAAACATCTGGATTGTACTCATTTTCGGCGTTGTGGGATCTGCTGCAGGAAGATACTTGTATAGTACTTATATATATTTACTATCCAAACGATTCATTAAATCTCAAAAAAACGACGATCTGCAATTTATTGGCGGAAAACTTTCTACTAATAGCTGGAAGGTTCAGCTTTTTGTTATACTTTATACACTCATACCCCTTCCCTCTACCCCGTTATTCACTGCGGCCGGGTGCTCCAGAATAAAAACTTTATATCTTATTCCCGCATTTTTTTTGGGCAAATTTATTAGCGATGCCGTTATGGTCTTTACTGGTAATTATGTTGCGTATAATATTGATAGCATTGTTCATGGTCTTTTGTCCTGGAATCTTTTAGTGGGAACGATTATTGGATTATTGCTGATAGGTCTTTTTTTGTTCATTGATTGGAAAAAATTACTGCAAGAGAAAAAATTCACTGTCCATTTTAACATTTGGAAATAATAACATGACTGGCGGAAGTGCCTTAAAAGCAAAACCCAAACTTTTCAGTCTGGGTTTGCTTTTGAAAAAGAACTTTTTTATTCGGTTACGAAAATGGCCGTTGCAATAGAAATTGCACTATTCCCCCAGATATTTTTCCATTAGCTGTAGCAGTTCATCAGCATCAAATGGCTTTATAATGTAGTCATTGGCGCCGGCGTCAAGTCCTTTTTGGATTTCTGATTTTTCAGCAGATGCAGTAAAAAAAAGAAAAGGAGTATTTTCAAAAAATGATTCCCGTCGAAGTATTTCCAGAAAATGGTATCCGTCTATTTCAGGCATCATAATATCGCAGATGATAAGATCAGGTTTTTCTTTAAGCGCTATTTCCAGTCCTTCCTGTCCATTACAGGCCGGGAATACCCTATAATGCTCCAGCTCAAGCAATTCAGAAGTGTTTTCGCGAATTTCGGTATTATCCTCAACCAATAATATCCGTTTCATTATTACTGCTTTAGTGATTACCATTGAAACGTTTTCATAAACAGAAACGGAGAACCACAAAGTTACCTATAAGGTTTTAAAAACCAGGATTGATCCGCATCAAATCTCATGTAATGGGCAAAAGGCTCAGAACCAATCAAAAATAACTATAATTAGCGTCCACCTTATGAAAATTATTATGCCAGGTTATATTGAATGTGATGCACATCAATACAACCTGTGATGGCCCTCATTTCATTTAATGGCCAAATGGCCGTTCTTTGAGAAAAGTTCATATTAAAAATTGCTTTATGAATAATTTTGAATCTTATATACAAGGAACAATACCGGTTGTAGTTGAATTTTATGCCGATTGGAGCGAGTCATGCAAACTTATGGAACCTATACTACAGGAGGTAAAGGAAATAGCTGGAGAAAGGGCGATAACAGTAAGAATTGATGTTGATAAAAATCATGAAATAGCTGAACAATACCAAATCTATACAGTGCCAAGTGTTGCCATATTTAAAGAAGGTTATATGATATGGCACAAGAACGGCATAACAGCAGCTCATGAAATACTGGATCATTTGTTGCTTGAAATAGAATAATGCACAAATATTTCAATGAATGGAAGAATATCGACAGGAAACCCGTTGCCTATTTTGCCAATCCTTTTGGCGTGTGAACCGAAGCAGCCATCATTGAATTAAGGAACTGCGGAGTAAAGGCCGCTTTTCAGCAAACAGGTAAAAAGAGCCCGAAAGAGCCATTATACACAATCAAACGCATGCTCTTCTCTGGGGCCAGGTTTAAAAAGCAGTATATGAAACTCATGCTGATTTTTCTTTTAACAATGTTTCTCTCCTGCAAACCCAATATTCATTATATAAAAATAAAGGGATCTGACACAGAAGTAAATCTTGTGGTACGGTTGGCAGAAGAGTTTCATAAAACAAACCCCGACTTCCATGTTTCTATTTCGGGCGGGGGCTCAGGTTTAGGCATTGCTTCTTTGTTGAATGGCCAGGCAGATATAGCCAACTCTTCCCGTACTATGAATGCGTACGAAAATACATTGTTTCAAAAAAGCGGCATTGAAGTAGATACTTTTGTATTTGCGGAAGATGTAATTTCTTTTATAGTATCGAAATACCTGTCACTCGATTCAATTTCTATACAAGACCTGGGCAAAATCTTAAGTGGTGAATACAATAACTGGGTTACACTAACAGGCAAAAATTTACCCATAAACATTTATGGAAGGCAAAGTAATTCGGGTACCCATGATTTTGTAAAGCAAAAATTAGCCATTGATTTTAGTCCCTATGCAAAAGAAATGAATGGCAACGCCCAGATCATTGAAGCTGTAAAAGCAGACCGATCAGGTATCGGATATGTAGGTGCAGGGTATGTTATGGAGGCCGGAAAAAGCAATCAAAAAATAAAAGTATTAAAGATCGTTACTTCAAAGAATGCCCTTGCTCAATTACCATCGGCCCCAGAAGCTGTCATTAAAAATTCCTACTATTTTAAAAGACCCTTATATCAGTTTATTAAAAAAGAAGCGAGAGAAAAGGCGGCAGCCTTTCTTGCATTTGAAAAAAGCGACACAGGGCGGGCGATCATCCGTTCGGCTGGTTATTTTCCCGTCAGTTCACATTAACCATCTTTTACTATGGATTTTCATCAAAGACAAAAAACAGACAACATATTCAGGAAGATTTTTAAAATAGCCGGTTTACTTATTATAGGTATTCTTGGCGGCATATTCCTGATGCTTATGTACAATAGTATAGCATTCTTTCTTCATTTTAAGCCGGCAGATTTTTTAACCGATACACAATGGAACCCAGGGAATACCAGCCATGCCGAGTTTGGCATTTTACCGTTGCTGGTGAGCACTTGCCTGGTTACGGCAGGTGCTATGATACTGGCGATTCCATTAGGGATTTGTACGGCCGCGTTTTTGTCGGAGTTTGCCAGTAAGCGATTACAAACTATTTTAAAACCAATTATTGAAATGCTGGCGGCCATTCCTTCCGTAGCTATAGGTTTTTTGGGAATTGTAATTGTGGGACCCGGCATTGCAAAATTATTTGGTATCCAAAGCGGTTTGAATGCCCTGAACGGTTCTGTATTGCTGGCTATTATGTCATTGCCTACAATTATCACCGTGGCCGAAGACGCCATTCACGCCGTTCCCCTGTCATATAGGGAGGGATCCTATGCTTTGGGGGCCAATCGATGGGCTACCCTGTTTAAAATTACGCTACCCGCCGCTTTGCCCGGTTTAATTGCCGCCATCATGCTGGGCATGGGAAGGGCGCTTGGAGAAACAATGACGGTATTAATGGCAACCGGAAATGTGGCAGCTTTTCCAAAAGGTTTTCTTAATTCCGTTAAAACGATAACCGCTACCATTGCTATTGAAATGGGTGAAGTTCCTTATCAAACCACACATTATTTTGCTTTGTTTGCCATTGCTGCGGTATTGTTCATTATAACCCTGGCAGTTAATCTTTTGGGCGAATCGGCAATAAACAAGGTGAGAAAGTTTCAATAGCCATGAATAGTTCACCCGCGAAATGTAAATTTTATGCATAGATGAAAAAGTTCATTAATTATTTGAATTGGAGCATGCTGGCTGGCAGTACAATTATAGTTTGCCTGTTTCTTATTGTGATACTAATTGAGCTTTTTTCAAAAGGATTGCCCGCTATTACAATTGATTTTATTTTCAAATATCCTTCAGAAGGAATGACAAAAGGAGGTATATTTCCGGCGATCATAGGCACTGTTTTAGTAACCTTGTTAACAACGGCTTTTGCCGTTCCTTTTGGTATCGCCTGTGCCATTTACCTGGGTGAATATGCCGGGAATTCCCGCACAACAAGACTGATACGTGCTGCCATCAGAAATCTTTCCGGGATTCCATCCATTATATACGGGTTATTTGGCCTGGCATTATTTGTACAGGCCATGCGCCTGGGAACATCTTTGTTTTCGGCAGGCTTAACATTAGGGCTTCTTTCACTACCCTACATCATTACCACTACTGAAGAATCTTTAAAACGTGTTCCCACCACAACCCGGGAAGCTGCTTTAGCGGTAGGCGCCACACAATTTGAAATGATCAAAGATGTTGTACTTCCGGTAGCGCTACCGGATATTTTAACGGGAATAGTACTTACCTTGTCGAGAGCAGCAGGAGAAACCGCCCCTATTCTTTTTACCGGAGTTACTTTTTATACCAGTGGTTTGCCCGGCTCAGTGACGCAGGAATTTATGGCGCTACCCTATCATCTATATATTTTATCAACACAACATCAGTCTGTAGAACAGGTAAGGCCATTAGCCTATGGAACTGCGGTAGTGCTTATTTCGGTTGTATTTATTTTAAACCTTGTGGCATTTTATATGCGGTATAAGCGTAGAAGATATGACTAATAACAAAAAATTATCTACAGAGGGGCTTAACCTTTATTTCAGCGAAAAGCATATACTGAAGGATGTTGCCATTGGTATTCCGCAAAATAAAATAACTGCCCTTATCGGGCCTTCAGGTTGTGGCAAAACCACCCTGCTACGCACCTTTAACCGTTTGCACGATTTATTAGATTATGTAAAAATTACCGGTAAAGTAATGATAGATGATACCAATATATATGACCCCAAAATCTCAGCCGTTGAAATAAGAAAGCGGATAGGTATGGTTTTTCAAAAACCGAATCCTTTTCCAAAAAACATATATGATAATATTGCTTACGGCTTAAAGGTTAACAATACTGATCCGTATCGAATACCTCAGCTTGTAGAGCAATCATTACGGGAGAGTTTTTTGTGGGATGAAGTAAAAGATGAACTAAAAAAACCGGCCATTCAGTTGTCGGGCGGGCAGCAACAGCGGTTGTGTATTGCAAGGGCTGTGGCATTACGGCCTGAAGTAATACTGATGGATGAGCCATGTTCAGCATTAGATCCTTTCAGTTCTCTTAAAATTGAAGACCTTATAAGGGAGCTCAGGAAATCTTATACGGTAGTCATTGTAACCCACAATATGCAACAGGCGCAACGGCTTTCTGATTACACCGCTTTTATGTACCTTGGGCAGCTCATTGAATTCGGTACAACTAAAGAGATTTTTAATAATCCGCAACACGATCTTACCAAAAATTATGTAACAGGGCATTTTGGTTAGTATTTAGTTATTTCCCAGCGTGCAATAGTCGTTTTTAAAAACAAAACACCCTGGCTGAATTTAGAAGTTCACCTGAACAAAGACAGAGAGATACTTGTCCGGTTATGAAATAATTATTTTTGCCCTTTTTTTTATGTAACTTTAGAAACAGGTCTTTTCGATACGGTAATGCGATGTGAAAAAAAACAATGTACGGCGTCTAATGAATTCACTTTCACCCGCACAAAAAAGAAACTCGGTTTTATAGCGGGTCTTTTACTGGTACTGTTGCCTAAATGCCCTTTTTGTGTGATGGCCTTTTCCAGTACGTTCATTCTATGTGGCGAAGCAGGAACTTTCACAACCGCACATACATACACATCTTCAACCACTTTTTTACTTACCCTTTTATTTTGTGGAATCACCCTCATTGGATTAATTTTTAATTACCGTGATATCAGAACAAAATATGCAATACTGCTGGCTTTGGCAGGATCGTTATGCATCTTATTCAGTGTAACCAGCGGAGGCGGACTTGCTTTGTATTACAGCGGTGTACTTTTTATTTTTACAGGCGTTTGGTTGAATGGAAGCTTACTTTTTTTTATTGCTAAAATCAGGGCTTTTTTTAGTCAGAACAGCGGCAATAAACCGGTTGAATTTAAATGATCGCAAACAGGAAAGGGACCGATTAAGATCATTGTTTTGCAGTATGCTATTCTGTACCTTCTCAATGCTTTATTCATTGTTTTCAGGTCTTCATTGTAAATAAACAAACTATATTTTATGATTGCTCAGTCGTTTCAGTACGAATCGCCGGGGACATTAGCCGAGGCCATTTCGATGCTAAACAAGTATGGCGAGGAAGCCAAGATTCTTTCAGGTGGCCATAGCCTGATACCAATGATGAAACTGCGGCTTGCAACTCCTGAATGGCTCATTGATATTAATGGCATACCCGGTCTTTCAGACATTAAAAAAGAGGGTGATGTAATAAAAATTGGCGCGCTTACTACCGAAGCCGACATTGAACACTCAGACCTGCTGAAAAAACATTTTCCCCTGTTTGCCGATGTTACCAAACTGATTGCCGACCCCCAGGTTCGCAATGTTGCCACCATTGGCGGAAACCTCGCTCATGGTGATGCGGCCAACGACCATCCCGCGGTAATGCTGGCTCTGCATGCGACCATTATTGCAACAGGATCTGGTGGCAAACGCAGCATTCCTATTGATGAATTTTTTCAAGGCTTTTACATGACAGCTTTACAACACGGAGAAATTCTTACAGAAATTCAAATTCCTGTGCCTTCTGCAGGAACCGGAAGCGCCTATCACAAACTCGAAAGAAAGGTGGGCGACTATGCTACTGCCGGCGTTGCCGTTCAGCTAACGCTTGATGGAAATGATGTTTGTAATTCCGCAGGTATTGGCCTTACCAATGTAAATCCAATACCCCTGCGCGCATCACGAAGCGAGCAGGCGTTAACAGGCAAGCGGCTTACAGATGAAACCATTGAAGAAGCGGCCAGGTATGCTTCTGAAGATTGTAGCCCCTCTTCTGACCTACGCGGCAGTGAAGAATACAAACGCCATTTAGTTGCTGTGCTGGTAAAGCGTATGATCCGTAAAGCAGCTGAAAGAGCCAGGAAATAAATCATATCCTGAAGTGAAACTGATTTCATCTAAAAAAAATATTTTGAAAAATGCTAAAGAAAATAACAGTCACTGTAAATGAAACACCGCATCACCTGGAGGTGGAACCCCGCCTGTTGCTGGTGCATATGATAAGGGAGTTACTGAACCTTACAGGTACACACATAGGTTGCGATACCACCAGTTGTGGCGCCTGCACTATTTTGTTGAATGGGAAAAGCGTAAAGTCCTGCACTATTCTGGCCGTTCAGGCCAATGGCAAATCGATCACCACTATTGAAGGACTGGCGCCCGAAGGTGGCCCGCTCACCCCCCTGCAGGAAGGCTTTAAAGAAAACCATGGATTGCATTGCGGCTTCTGCACCCCGGGAATGATCCTGCGCGCCACTGAATTGCTGGCACGCAACAACAATCCTACAGAGGAAGAAATTCGCTGGGGTATTAGCGGCAACCTTTGCCGTTGCACGGGTTACAATAATATTGTAAAAGCCATTCTGTATGCCAGCGCCAAAATGCGGGGAGAGGCGCTTCCATCTACCGAACCGGAATTTGTATAACAACTTTAATAATTAACGAATTAATTCCTGTATATATGACTCAATGCAAAACATCAAAGGAAATCGGTGGCATGGGGCATTCCCTGAAAAGAAAAGAGGATGCAAGGTTCATCCAGGGTAAAGGACATTACGTTGATGACATCAAGCTACCAGGCATGTTGTATATGGATATTGTAAGAAGTCCGTATGCTTATGCAAAGATCAAAAGCATCAACATAGAAGAGGCTATGAAAGTGCCAGGCGTTATTACCGTTGTTACAGGTAAAGACCTCGAAAAATACAAACTTCACTGGATGCCCACGCTGATGAGCGATACACAAATGGTATTGCCCACCGATACGGTGATGTACCAGGCGCAGGAAGTTTGTGCAGTAATTGCTACCAGCAAGTATGCTGCCCGTGATGGTCGTGAAGCAGTAAAGGTAGAGTACGAGCCCATGAAACCCGTTATGGACCCGTTCAAATCACTGGATCCTGCTGCACCGGTGCTGCGTACTGACAAACCGGGCAAAAAAGACAATCACATCTGGCACTGGCAGGCAGGTGATAAAGAAAAAACAGCGCAGGTTTTTGCCAATGCCGATGTGGTGATAAAACAACAGATGCATATTCCACGCATTCACGTTGTATCTATTGAAACCTGTGGCTGCGTTGCCGATTATGATAAGGTAAATCATCACCTTACCATGTATATGACTACACAGGCGCCTCATGCTATAAGAACGGTGATTGCATTGGTGGCAGGCCATGTGGGCTTAAGTGAAGAAAGGATCCGTGTGGTGAGCCCGGATATCGGCGGGGGCTTTGGTGGTAAAGTACCTGTATACCCCGGCTATGTTATTGCAATTGCAGTTTCGTTCCTGGTGGGTAAGCCCGTGAAATGGATTGAAGACCGCAGTGAAAATCTGCAGGCCGACTCATTTGCCCGGGATTACCACATCACCGCTGAATTGGCCGGTACAAAGGAAGGTAAGATACTAGCCACCCGCTTTAAAGTGCTCGCCGACCATGGTTATACAGATGCGGCTGCCAACCCATCAAAATTCCCGCTTGGTTTGTTCTCTATTTGTACAGGTTCATATGATTATAACGCTGCTTTCGTGGAAGCCGATGCAGTATATACCAATAAACCTCCAGGCGGCGTGGCTTACCGATGTTCATTCCGCGTTACAGAAGCAGTTCAGGCAATTGAACGCCTCACTGATATGTTTGCCAAGAAAATAGGTAAAGACCCGGCCGAACTTCGTATGCAGAATTTTATAAAAAAGGAAGATTTTCCATGGCATTCCCCCACCGGCTGGATTTATGACAGCGGCAATTATCAGGCAGGTTTGCAAAAAGCCATGGATGTAGTGGGATATGCTGCCTTGCGCAAAGAACAGGCGGAGAAACAGGCCCGTGGTGAATTGATGGGTATAGGCATTTCTACATTCACAGAAATAGTGGGCGCCGGCCCTTCCAAAGACTTTGATATCCTTGGTATAAAAATGTTCGATAGTGCCGAGATAAGGGTACACCCGACCGGAAAGGCTATTGCACGGTTTGGTACAAAATCACAGGGCCAGGGCCATGAAACTACTTATGCCCAGATCATCGCAGAAGAATTAGGTATCCCTGCAGAAAACATCCAGGTAGAAGAAGGCGATACCGATACAGCGCCTTACGGTCTCGGTACCTATGCCAGCCGCAGTACACCCACTGCCGGGGCGGCCGCTGCCGTGGCTTCCCGCAAGCTTCGCGATAAGGCACGCAAAATTGCTGCCTACCTGCTCGAAGTAAGTGAAAATGATCTTGAATGGGAAACAGGAAAGTTCTTTGTAAAAGGCGCTCCTGAAAAATCAAAGACCATCCAGGAAATTGTTTTCGCAGCTTATACCAATCACCCGCAAGGTATGGAAGCCGGCTTCGAAGCAACCCATTATTACGATCCGCCAAATCTTACTTTCCCTTCCGGCGCTTACATCTGTGTGGTGGATATTGATAAGGAAACCGGCGCCATTCATATCCGGCGGTTTGTTGCTATTGATGATTGCGGTAATATTATCAACCCCATGATTGTACAGGGACAGGTGCACGGCGGGCTTACACAAGCCGTTGCTCCTGCTATGTATGAAGAGCTGATTTATGACGGGGAAGGCAATATTCTTAATGGTACGCTGATGGATTACCTGGTGCCAACAGCAGTTGAATCGCCGAAGTGGGAAACGGGTCACACCTGTACACCTTCCCCCCATCACCCTATTGGTGCAAAAGGTGTGGGTGAATCGCCTACTGTAGGAGGGCCGCCGGCCATTGCCAATGCCATCATCGATGCTTTGTCGCCTTTTGGCATCACGCACATCGATATTCCTATCACACCTTACAAAGTGTGGAAGGCCCTGAAGGAGCATGGTGCATACGATAAATAAAATGTTTGTAATTATGAATACAACAATCACAAAATCATTCCACGTAGAGCATAGTATTGAAGATGTGTGGGCCAATCTTACCAATCCCGAAAAGGTAGTGGCATGTGTGCCCGGCGCTTCACTTACTGAAAAAGTAGACGACAACAATTTCAAAGGAGCAGTGCAACTGAAATTCGGACCTGTAAAAGCCAGCTATGGCGGCCTGGTCACGTTCACGGAAAGAGATGCAGCTACGCATAAAATGACGCTAAAGGGAACCGGCACAGATACCAAAGGAAAAGGAGGCGCCGAAATGGTAATGAATGGAAAACTGGCAGAAAAGGATGGCGGCACTGATGTTAATGTTTCCATGGAGATGAGCATCACAGGTATGCTGGCACAACTTGGAAGCAGGTTGATCAATGATGTAAGCAACCAGGTGTTTGACCAGTTTGTAAACAACTTCAAAGCACAACTTGCCGGGAAAGAGGTAGATAGCTCGTTGCATGCAGGCTCTATAGCAGGAAGCATGATCAAAGGAATAATTGGAGGTAAAAAATCGTAAACCAGTGCAAACACTTAATAGTCCATCAGAAATAGTGGAAGCGTTGGAAAAACACCAGTATGTGGCTGATGAAGAATTTGCCACAGCCCTGTTTCTGTTACTGAAGCTTCAAAAGCCACTGCTGCTGGAAGGTCCACCTGGTGTGGGAAAAACCGAGATTGCCCTGGTGCTGTCGCAATTGCTTGAAACCAGGCTCATCCGGCTACAGTGCTACGAAGGATTAGATATCAATGCTGCTGTTTACGAATGGAATTATCAAAAACAATTGCTTGGCATTAAGCTGCAGGAAGGCACCAATCTTTCTGTGGAAGAAAAAGAGCATCACATTTTCAGCCATGAGTATTTACTGATGCGGCCATTACTGCAAAGCATCATGGAAGAAAGTAAAGCACCTGTTCTATTAATAGACGAAATCGACAGAAGTGACGAAGAATTTGAAGCTTTTTTGCTGGAACTGTTATCTGTATTCCAGATCACCATACCAGAGTTAGGTACCATTAAAGCGAAATACAAACCATACGTAATTCTTACATCAAACCGGACCCGAGAATTGAGCGACGCTTTGAAACGCCGGTGCCTGTATCACTGGATAGATTATCCGGATCTTGAAAAGGAAATGCTGATCGTAAAAAAAAGATTGCCGGGTATTGAGCAACTTTTATTACAGCAGATAGTTCGACATGTACAGGACTTCAGGCAACGAAAACTGGAAAAAACGCCCGGGGTAAGTGAAACCATCGACTGGGCAGAAAGCCTGATGGCGCTTGGGTACAGGGATATGAATGCGAAAGCATTTGTACAAACGCTGGGAACTGTATTGAAATCGGTGGATGATATTAACCAGGTAAAAAAGGATTTTGTTGCTCCTCTTTAGTATTCAGAAGGTCATCATAATAAAAGCGTAATTGCATTTCAAATGAAACAACAGGCATTTCAAACTAACAGTATTGCTGAAAGCGTAGTGGCATTTGGACAGTATGTCAGAAGTCATGGCCTCAATGTGGGCATACAGGAAACGCAGGATGCACTACGTTGTTTAAAAGAAGGGTTGATCAGCGACAAGAATAGTTTTAGATATGCATTGAAAACGATTTTCTGTACTACGCCGGAAGAAAGAGAGTTGTTTGAGAAATTGTTTCTTCGCTATTGGGATACGAATCCTGTAGATATGCAGGAAAAAAAGAATAAAACTTCAGTGCAGGGATCATTTAATAAAAAGGCCAGTGCATCGCTGGTCATGCTCGGTTTCGGAAAAACAGCAGCTCCTGAAGATGAAGGCAGGAATGTTTCAGGAGCCAATGAAACCGAGCGATTGAAGCGGACAGATCTTTCTAAACTGAATGAGATGGATGCTGCTTTGCTTGAAGAGATAGCCATGAAACTGTTTATGCAAATGGCATTGCGGTTACGCAGGCGTATGAAGGAAGACCGAAATAAAGGACAGATCAGTTTGCGGCGTACGATCAGGCGAAGTATTGGTTATGGCGGTGAACCGATCGAATTATTCAGAAGAGCACAGAAGCCCAAAAAACAACGGCTGATCGTTTTGCTGGATGTAAGTGGCTCAATGGATAAATACAGTTATTTGCTGCTTCGCTTTATTTATGCCTTGCGTACCTATTTCCGGCAACTGGAAGCATTTGTGTTTAGTACGTCGCTGATAAGGATCACCAAAGCGTTGCAACCGAACCAGCTTGATGTTGTTTTGGCCACTATTAGCGAACAGGCTGATAATTGGAGCAGCGGCACACGAATAGGTGAATGTTTCGCAGCGTTCAATAACAAATATGGCAAACTGCTGTTGAACGGATCGCCTTCCATACTTATTTTAAGTGATGGATTAGATACCGGCGACCCTGCCCTGCTTGAACGGGAAATGATTAAAATGCACAAACGAGCGAGAAAAATAATCTGGATGAACCCATTAAAAGGAATGAAGGGATATGCTCCCGAAGCGAGGGGTATGAAAGCGGCACTCCCTGCAATAGATGATTTTCGGTCGGCACATAACCTGGAAAGTTTATTGGATCTTGAAAATATTTTGGCAAATGCCTGACAATTTTTTAGAATATGCACTTGAGCTGAAAAAGAAGAATGAGCCGTTTGCTATGGCCATTGTTGTAAGGCGTGAAGCGCCCAGCAGCGGCAAAGCAGGCGATAAAGCTGTGATAAACAAATTTGGTGAAATGCTTGGCTGGGTGGGTGGCGGTTGTGTGCAAGGGATCGTTATCAAAGAAGCTGAAGATGCTATGAAAAGTGGCAAGCCGAGGACCGTAAAAATCGGAAGATCAATTCTGCCATTGAAACAGGATGGCGTTAAGGAATATGAAATGACTTGTCAGAGCGAAGGAACGGTAGAAATATTTATTGAACCGGTGATGCCGCAACCACACCTGGTAGTGTTGGGAAAATCTGCCATTGCAAAGTCACTGGTGAAACTGGCACATGCTGCCGGTTATCGCATAACAGGTGTGGCAGAGGGTGCAAATCTTCAAACTTATGAAAAAGTGGATGAATTAATTACACAAATCAGCCTGGCGAACGTGAAAACAACACCGGGTTCTTTCATCGTAGTGGCTACACAAGGTGAACAGGACGAAAAGGCATTGGAAGAAGCATTAAAAAAAGCAAACACTTATGTGGGGTTTGTCGCCAGCAGAAAAAAAATGGCTTTTCTTGCAAATTATCTTGCTGATGCAGGAATAGATAAGAATACTATTGCGACCATCAAATCTCCGGCTGGTATTGATATTAGCGCCAAAAGTCCTGAAGAAGTGGCAATCAGTATACTGGCGGAAATGATACAGGTGCAGCATAGTACACCTCACCTGGGTTCGTTTGAGCGGTTTGATGAATCGAAAGCTGAAACAGGAACCTCGCCCCAATATTATATCAACCCGGTTTGTGGAATTCCGGTAGACATAAATAATCCTATGCATATCATTGACTACAAAGGAGGAAAAGTGTATTTCTGCTGCGATGGATGCAAGGTGAAGTTTGAAGCTGACCCTGAAAAATATATGAAAAAAGAAAAAAATACTACTTAATAATAATTAAAAACTACCCTTCACAAAAGAGAAGGAGAATTGTATATGAAAGAACTTCGTGAAATAATAAAGGCTTATGATTCCGCCGTTCACACCGGCAAAAAAACAGCATTAGCAGCAGTAGTGCATTTGAATGGGTCCTCTTATCGTCGTCCTGGTGCACGCATGTTGGTAACTGATGACGGAGAGCTGACCGGTGCTATCAGTGGAGGCTGCCTGGAAGGAGATGCTTTGCACAAGGCCATGTTGGTTTTGGCTCAACAGCAATCGAAACTGGTAACTTACGATACCAGCGACGAAGACGATGCTACTATTGGTATTCAACTTGGATGCGCTGGTATTATCCAGGTGTTGTTTGAACCTATCGATCCAAATAATCACAACAATCCCATCCAGCTTTTACGCAAAGTGATTGCGCTCCGGCAAAATGCGGTAATGGTAACATTATTCTCAATGGAAGATAAAAAAAACGAACAACCCGGTACCTGCCTGCTCCTGGAAGAAAATGGAAATATCTCAGGAACAATTCCATATCCCCACTTGCACGACGCCATTATGGAAGATGTTCATGGGGCTATGCAACAGCAGGCTTCTTCTTTTAAAAATTATGTTGATAAGAAATTTTCGGTTACTGCGTTCATTGAGTTTTTGCAGCCTGCGGTTTCACTGGTGGTGGTAGGAGCAGGAAATGATGCCATACCCATGATGCAAATCGCCGACACCATAGGATGGGAAGTAAGGGTGGTTGATGGCCGAAGTACGCATGCCAGGCCTGAACGTTTTGCCAGTGCCTGCCAGGTGTTAGTAAGCAAACCGGAAAAGGTTTTGGACCAAATACCTATTGATGAACAAACTGTTTTTGTAATGATGACGCACAATTATAATTACGATCTTGCCATGCTGAAAGCATTGTTACAGCGGAAAGTGAAGTACATTGGTATCCTGGGACCAAAGAAAAAGCTTGATCGTATGCTGGACGATTTGCATAATGAAGGAATACAGTTAAGCGGGGAGCAATTGAATACGATTTATGGACCGGTAGGTTTGGAAATTGGTGCCGAAACAGCAGAAGAGATCGCACTCAGCATCATTGCAGAAATTAAAGCTGTGCTTACCGGAAAACCCGGCGGATCATTACGCAACAAGCAGGATGTAATTCATTCAAGAACGGATTCTTTCATTGGAGAATAGCGATTATATTGAGCCGGTTTGTTATAGTCTTTCCAAAAGGTGTTTATCACTGTGACCGCCTGTCATTGAAAAGCGGCTTTAGCAATAAATAGGCAATGATTTTATTATTCACCATTTTAACTTTCTTTTCAACGCTGGCCGGCGGCCTGTTTGCCTTTCGGCATAAAGATAAACCCGGGCTCATTTCCGGATTCAGCGCAGGAGCTGTTATAGGAGTGAGTTTTTTTGATCTATTACCTGAATCATTATCGCTTGGAAACAGGTATTATACACCCGGTTTCATTACAGCTTTGGCAGCGCTTGGCTTTTTTTTCTATATGATCATGGACAGATTGACATTGCTGCATTTCCATTATAAAGGAATACAAACAAATAATCGCGGAAACCTGGGTGCAGGTAGTTTATCTGTGCACAGTTTTTTTGATGGCATTGCTATCGGAATTGCATTTCAAACTTCCAATTCGGTTGGAATAGCTGTTGCAATGGCAGTTATTGTGCACGATTTTTCCGATGGACTGAATACAGTAAGCGTTGTATTGAAAAATGACAACCTGAACAGGCGCAGGCATGCATTTAAATGGCTGCTTGCTGACTCCATTGCCCCTGTGCTCGGAATCACCTCAACATTTTTTTTCACACTCTCAGACGCCATGTTTGCAGTAGTATTATCGATTTTCAGCGGCTTCTTTTTTTATATCGGCGCCAGTGATCTATTGCCTGAAAGCCAGCATAAATATCCCTCAATGTGGACTACCGGTATGACAATATTTGGAGCTGCAGTAATATATGCTGTTCTTAAATTAGGGGCATTATGAGCAACCCCAATGATTCAGCACAGCTGGTGCAAAGTAGGCGTATCTCTAATGTTGTTGTTCAGCAATATGAAAATGGCTATGTTGAAGTTTGAGGCATAAATCCTACAACTCTGTTTTATTTCGAATAAGCTCCATACCAGGCAGCTCCCAGCAAAGCAGTTTCTTCGTTTAAAATTACTTTTACAGCAACATCCTGCAATAAAGTTTTAAGTCGTCCACTGTCACAAAAATATTTCAGAAATATATCCTTTTGCACCAGGTGCAGGATTTTAGGTAAAATGCCACCACCAATGAATAAACCGCCGGTAGCTTTTAGTTTTAGCACAAGATTGGCCGATTCTTCAGCCAGGTATCTTATAAACAGATCGATAGCCTCTTTGCATATTGAACAACTGTCTGCATTTTCAGAAATCACTATTGCATGGTCATGAATTAGCATTTTTTCCGTTAGCCAGGGAGGTACTTCTCTTTCCTTTACTTTAACCAGGAAATCATATATGTTACAAATTCCGGGGCCGCTGATCAACCGCTCCCAGCTTACATGGCCAAACTTTTTATGCAAATAATTGTAGATTTCTGTATCCATTTCAGTACGTGGAGAAAAATCACAATGGCCACCTTCTGTTGCAAACGGATGCCATGTGTTCCTATCCCAATATAAGCCGGCCTCACCTAGACCGGTGCCCGGTGCTATAATCGCAATGTTTCCTGCAGTATCTTTTTTGCCTTCATTTATTACCGAAATATCTTTTGGATTCAGGACAGACAGCCCATAGGCTGTAGCTTCAAGATCATTAATCAACACAACCGGAACATGGTTGAAATGATCCGATATTTCCGAACCATTCACATCCAAAGGAATATTGGTAATGCTAACATTCCCGTCACGAACAGGTCCGGCTACGCCTAATGAAATTATGTCAGGCATTTTCTCCGAATTTAAAAAATAGGTAATCATTTTTTTTAGATCAGGATAATCTTTTGTTTTGTAATGTGCCTTTTTAGACGCGAACAGATCTTCACCGCTGCAATAATAAACAGCCAGATTGGTTTTTGTTGCACCAACGTCCCCAGCTAGTATGGCAAATTGGGCAGGCCGGGGAGTAAACCGGGGAAAAGCTACAGGAATAAGCATATAACAACAATAATATATCTAAAATATTATTACCTCTGATGTAATTCAATGATGATCATCAATGCCCTGCCTGTTTAATATCACTTTCTTAACAATTAAATCAATTATGACAATTGGCCAAATCAGGTTCATGTTATTCAGGCTTACGGATATTTAATGTAGATGAAAAATTCTGCAATTATTATCATTACCTGTTCTGACGGCCATCATTTATCTTCTATATCCTGAATATTAAATTTGATTAGTATGCGGGGTTATGTATACATTTTTAAAATCAGGTTATAAATATTCAATCTATTGACACTTAAACACATTAAACCATTGTATCATGTTTGCCGACCGAAAAGAAGCTGCTTTGCTGTTAGCTAATGCACTTGAAAAATACAAGGGAGAAAAGGTAATTGTATTAGGTATTCCACGGGGAGGCGCTGAAACCGCTTATTATGCTGCCCACTTCCTCAACGCCGAATTTTCCCTTTTAATTGTGCGAAAACTGGGACATCCGCGTGATCCGGAATATGCATTTGGAGCAATGGCTGAAGATGGAACTGTTTACTATAATCCTTTTGCCGAAATAGAATTGTCGCAGGAAGCGATCGATACAGTGGAGGAGCAACAACAAAAGGAAATCGAGCGAAGAAAACAAATTTTCCGCAAAGGCCAACCGCTGCCGGAAATAAAAAATAAAACAGTAATTATTGTTGATGATGGCATTGCTACCGGCGCTACTATTATTGCTGCCATAAAAATGTGCCAAAAAAAGGAAGCCGGAAAAATTGTAGTGGCAGCACCGGTTGCATCCGAAAGAATAGAAAAAGAATTGTTGAAAGAGGCAGACGAAGTAGTTATCCTTGAAACACCTGCTTTTTTTCACGCAGTATCGCAGGCTTACGAATCATTTTGTAATCTTACCGATCAACAGGCGCTGGCATTTATGGAAAGATGGGAGAAAGAAAAAAATATTGTAAAACCCTAAAACTAAACTCATGAATAGACAACTATCCCTCGATAACTGCAGGTTGTAAATATTTATTAAACCACAAGCCGGCCTCTTCACATACCTGTTCCATCTTTCCCTTTTCTTCAAACAGATGAGTAGCGCCAGGTATTACTGCAAGCTTTTTTTCACAGGTAAGTTGCATATATGCCTTCCGATTTAATTCGAGCACTTCAAAATCAAGGCTTCCTACAATCAGTAATGTAGGCGATTCTATTTTTTCCAATACATTCATAGCAAGATCGGGCCTGCCACCACGACTTACAATGGCGGTTAACCGCGTGAGATAAGCGGCTGCATGTAAGGCTGAAGCAGCTCCGGTACTTGCGCCAAAATATCCTAACCTGTGTCCTTTTACAAATGGTTGTTTTTCCAGCCATTCTGTAGCGCCAATTAATCGGTCGGTCAGCAATTCAATATTAAAACGATTTTGATAATACTGATCTTCTAAAGGGGTAAGCAGGTCGAACAAAAGTGTACCAAAATGTTGCTTATGCAGATACTCGGCCACCATGATATTGCGTGGACTTAAATGACTACTTCCACTACCATGTGAAAAAATCACTATTCCATTTGCAGTCACAGGGATAATCAGTTTACCATCCAGCTTGATGTTGCCCAAAGGAATAGTTACGTCGTTGTTATATATAAAATCCATAAAAAGTTTATAACCGGTTCATTCTTTAATAATTTCCAGAAACAATCCTCATTTTCCGCCACATGTCATTAAAAGCAAAGTTTTTGATTACAGAAATAGTGTAATAAATGCAAGGGATGCCCGAAAAGAACACCCCCTGCCAGAATAAAAAAAAACGATTTGCCCAATCACCTGTCAGCTGACAAAATAGTAGCAGACTGACGGTTTATATTATCTTTTACATGCTGTTTTAACGGCAAACTGTTAAAATGCGTCGTAATATCCCTTACAGATTCTTCAGCTAATTCATGATTTCCTGCCCGCTGGTAAGATTTTGCCAGCTTGTGCATGCAATGCTGTAGAGCGATATTATCCAAACCCCGACCTGCTTTGGATTTATTAATTACTGTTTTCAGCAATGCCTGGCCCCATTCAAAATCGGGCTTGCGAATATATATTTTCTTATCTGCCGTAATGGTTTTGAATGTTCGCTGGGCATTGACCCCTTTTATGTATTGTACATATACCGCCAGCGGATGATCTTTGAACTTTTCAGTTAATAATACATCAAGCGAATCATTGGCCTTTTGCAAATAAGGGGCATCAGACCCCATAAAGGCTAAAAGATACCCTACATCATTATTCAACATTAAATTGGCCAATTCATTATCGTCAGCAGTTACCGGGTTGTTTACGCGTATAGCCAATGTATCTGAAATAATGCGTGAGCCATCGCGATGATAATAAACAGCCCTCAACTGGTAGGTACCCACCTGATCAAAAATAAATCCGTTTCTGCCAAATCCAATATAGGAGCTTTGATAAACAGCAGGTTGGGTAGCATTTAAAATGGAATAACTGGGTTCACTGTCCATTTCAGCAACCGGTTCATACACCAATATTTCACCACCTGGTTTCTTAATACCAATTGTAATGAAACCAAAATCTGCATGCAGGAGACTGTTTACCTGTTGATTTATCATACTGGTGGTTCTCAACTGTGTTTCCAGGAAAACCGGTTCGCCCAGCAAATACGACCGCCTGGCTTCCAGTTTCAGCACCAGGCTCGATTTGTTTTCAACATTGTCTTCAAACAGTACACCAATATCAGATGAAGCCGCTGCCATTGTAAATGGATTTCTGCTCCTGATAAGATTTGGCCTGAAACCGTGCCGTAAATGAGTTACTTCTACCGGATCGAACTGGAAGGAGAACTCATTCCAGAATGCCGATGGCCCACCCGGATATAACTGTGGATAATTCATCCAGGAAAGTGAATCAGGAATATTAGGCTTGGGTGGTGTTGCATAACTTTTTTGCCAGGTATGCGCCAGGTTAAAGCAGTGCCCCAATTCGTGAATGCAGGTATACAACTGCTGTCGCTGTTTTTCGGGGGAAGTTCCGGCTAAACTTTTGTAAAATATGGCACAAGCCTGTTGTTGAAAACCGGGCTGGTTGAACATGATTCCATGTAAACCAGGACCATAGCTATGCTCACCGGCATGCAGCAACCAAATGGCCCATTCCGGCTTTTCTTCGTACGTACTAAAATGATTCATCATGGCACAATGCAGCTCGGCATTGCTCCACCTGGCTTCAAGACCGGATACACTCAGCTGCATAGTATTCGTTATGCCGGCAGTAATCATATCAACGCCGGCTTCCTGGTAAGCAGTATTAATAGAAAGCACCCTGTCGGGACCTCCCGATGGCAATACCCCTGTATTGAACGAAATAAAAGGTGTTACGCCTTCGACACAATCCTGTTCCAGTTGCGCTGTGCGAAAAGCCCTGCCAGTATTATTGCATACATACATGGCACCCGGTGTATTGGTGCTTGCATGGTACCATTGCAACATAGCCGGTGAAAGGGCCTGGAAAACGGATGTTTGTTTAATGGTAATTTTCAGCCGGGTGTACGAGGTTGACCAGGAGGTTTTTGCTGTACCATTGATCATGATCATTCCATTAGCAATGGAGGCGGTAATACCATCGGCCAGGAAAGAACCAAAATAAGATTTGGTTTGCCCGGAAATCAGAAAATATTCACCGCTTACTTTTAGCAACGGATTAAATCCGTCAATATCAATTCTCAACATCATTTCGAATGGACCAAACTGACCGGTATAGCGTCCAAACACTTTGTTCTTTTCGATACGGAAGGGAATCTCTTTTTCAACCATTATCTCTGCCGCTTCTGCGGCTTCAGCCATCCTCGTTTCTTCTTCAGCCAAAGTTGTTAACAGAACCTCTTCCGGTTCGCGGGTAAATAGCCTTTCTTTTTTTTCAGTCAGTTCTTTCTTTTCCTTTAATGGCGTTCTGGACTTTTGGGTTGAGGGGGCAGCAATAGTTTCGGCAATAGATGCAGCGACGGATGACTGCGTGGGAGAATTCGGTTCGGCCAGTGCATTGGTATGCCCATTGGTTTGAAGATAACTCATAAATATTGTTTTAAAACTGAACAAAACTGTACACCACTTCGCAGGTGAGGTTTACGCTTCATTTCAGGAAAATGAAGAACCGCGTTTTATCGCTGAACCAGGATCACTGAAAACAAACCAAGGGCTTATAATAAAACGCAACACATTAATGATAAAGCCTTACTACAATGCAGGTATGAAAGAGGGAAATTTTTCGGATTACAGGAATGAATAAAAATGATTTCGGCAAAGGTAATAACAGAACAAAACCAAAAGCAAAAAATAAGTGTAGAATTTCTTTCTCCTTTTAATTTATTTCACCAGCTATAATGATATAGTTTTAGCAGCTCCTTCCATTATCTGCTCCTTCATTTACCTTTGTAATGAATTGCCAATTAGATAGGACTACACGAATACGCATGGTTGTGAAAATCTCATATCTTATCACATCCTTCAATAAAGGGTTTGATAACTGTCAACTTATCCTTCAACCCATCAAAAACGCCGTTTTTAAAGAATGCAGTGAATAATTAATTTAAATGAAAATTTGCCAGGAAAATAAGGGCGACAATCACTAACACAGCGAATGTGATCAAAGCTCCTAACCCCAGTGCTTTCCCAACTTTTGCAGAAAGTTCCTTTTTCGTTCCCCCTGATAGTGCATGCTTTCCAAAAACAATGGCTAAAATGCCCAGTGGAATTACCAGTAACAGCGTATAGGTTGGAATGAACAGGAAAACAATGGAAGCAATCCCCAACCATAAAGAAGCTGTGGCGTTTTTGTCGGCATTGACCGTGTTGTC
This sequence comes from Niastella vici, assembly GCF_002077945.1. Taxonomy (GTDB): domain Bacteria; phylum Bacteroidota; class Bacteroidia; order Chitinophagales; family Chitinophagaceae; genus Niastella; species Niastella vici. Next base: position 192,958 of record NZ_LVYD01000044.1, on the reverse strand, counting down.
TTGTAAGAGGTGCCGCCTGGATAATTTTTTCAAGTACATCCGGAAGAATACCCTTAAAAATCCAGGCCTGTTGGCGTGCAGAGAAGATGCAGTCACGTTAGCCCAATCCGATCGTTCCTTTATAGCTGCAGATTCCAGTGAGGAATGCGCTTTAACGGGTATCATGACAATACAAATGCCCATTAAAAGAGCAAAAAATCTGAAGAAGTTCATTGCAGCAATAATGGACCGATTTCGCATGGATGGCTTTGGTTTTTATTTCTTATTAGATTTAATGATCACAAAAGAACCTTTCCCATAACCCGGCATTGAGGGTTCCAGCATTTTAATATCATCCAGGTTGTGAAATAATGTCTGTGAAAAGGAAAGATTTCTGAAACCAGCGCGTTTCAGTTCATTTAAAATTCGTTCAACAGAATAAAAATTAGCATCCTTGTAAAAAACGCTCACTGGTTTTCTTGCTTCATAGAATTTACCTATTGGACTATTTTTCTCAATGAACCCCAAAATAAGAGAACCGCCGTTTTTCAAAACACGATGGGCTTCTTTAAATGCCCCGTGCAAATCATCAAAATAGCTGACGCAAAAAACCATCAGTACAAAATCATATTTATTGTCTTTATATGGAAGCGCTTCTGCTTCAGCATCCATTACTTCAATACCCCATTTAATAGCCAGGGTACGCATATTGGCAGCTGGTTCAACCCCTTCCTTTATTCCTAAAGCTTCAGAAAATTTTCCTGTACCCAGGGCTATTTCAATTCCGTAAATAGTCTTTCCAAAAGGTAATAATTCACGAATAGCTTCTACTTCTGACTGAAATACAAAAGGATATCTTTCGAACCAATCTTCATATTCCGCCACATGTTCATTAAAAGGCAATGTTTTTAACATATGTTTGGTTTTAGGTAATAACGAACTGGTTAACGATTTTTTACAGAACTATTCAGATTATAAAGGTTCAGAACTTTCTAAAAAGCTAATTCTTCTTCCTGCATTTCGAGTCTGTTTTCTACACCGGTAACACCGGGGGCCGACCATGCAGCATTTTCAGCATCTTCCCTTTCTGCAAATGAGCGAACTTTTCCGGTTAATATTACTCTGTTATCTATAATGTTGACAGTAATTTTTCCGGCATCAATTGTTGCACACCGGTGAAAAGCAGCAGTTATTTTTTGCTTTACATCTGTAGCCGTTATCGCCGGTTTTAAAGTTATATAGTTATTAATTCTGCGAACCCCTGCCAGTTTTTCAACCGCGTTTTTAGCGGCATTACGCTGATAATCCCAATCAACTTCACCATTCAGAGACACAATACCATCCTCAATCTTTATTGTAATTTTTTCATCCGGCACCAACGTATTCCATCTCAAAGCATTTAATACTGCTTCAGCAATTTCTGTATCCGTTTTGCGATAACTGGGTGAAATACCCACTTGTATTTCTTCTACCACCGCTTTTACTCCAGCCACTTTTTTAGCAGCATCTTCCGCAGCAGTTTTCTTATAATAAATATCTACAATGCCCGACAGGGTGACAATGCCATTTTTAACAATTACACCTATTTCAGCAGCATTCAAAAAAGGTTCCCATTTTAGCTGATCTATCACATCCTGTTGAATCTGAATATCGCTTTTCATAATTCACTTTTTTAGCAGGTTAGAAAATAGATAATAATCCTCTATCATTCAGGAAAACGGATATTCATGTTAATTATCGATAGAGTAAGTTATAAAAGGGATTAGCCGAAACAAATTTATTGCTAAGGGTATCGGGTAACAATGACCATGATCAGTATAAGGGGTGATAATGCTCTAATAACGAAAAAAGCTTCATGCATCACCCCATAATGAGGTCAATCATATATGGCAATGATGCCTGTCATTGAAAACGCCTTGCAATAGCAGGTAGCTTTGATAAAAACAGATTATGAAAACCATTCTGGTTGCTACCGATTTTTCAGATGCTGCACATAGTGCTTCCTTATATGCGGTTGAATTAGCGAAGGCATTTAATGCCCGAATAATACTGTTTAATGCTTTTCAACAGGTGCCAGTTCCTGTTTCTGAAATACCGGTTCTTACTATGGAAGAAATGGCAGTGCGGGTAGAACGCCAATTGGAAGAAGAAAAAAAACTGCTTGGTGAAGGGAATGACGTGCCGATTGAACTTTTCTTTAAACCGGGCGTAGCAAACAGGATCATTCCCATAGCTATAAAGGAAAAGAAGGCCGATATTATCATTACCGGGATGAAAAAAGACAATACAACACTACGCCATATTTTTGGCAGTACGGTTTCACAATTAGTCAAAAATCTGGTTGTTCCCATGATCGTTGTACCTGAAGACACAACTTATACGAGTATATCTACCATTGCTCTTGCGAATGAAAGCGATGTAGCGCCTGATAGCGATGTTCGCCTACTTGATACCCTCCGCCTCCTTGGTGAAAGGTTTCATTCAAAGCTATACCTTGTGCGGGTAGCGGAAAACCGGTTCCAGGAAGCATATGAAATGTTAAACCGGCCATTTAAAATTAGCAGAATGGTAAGAACGCTCGACCCAATATATGAGTGTATTGTGGGAAAAGATGTACCAGGAGCATTAAAGGACTTTATCTCAGGATACAAGATCAATTTGCTGGCACTACTGACACATAAACAAGGTCTTTGGGAAAGATTGTTTATGAAAAGCACTACACGGACCATGATCTTTGAAACGCCCGTCCCACTTTTAATTTTACCCGATAGGTATACGGATAAAACACAAAATCCAATTTCGGAAAAGGGAGCTTTGTTATAAGATACCGGAAATAGTAATAATTATTAACAATTAATTTCTTCAATCATGAAAGAAATTACAACATTGAAAGACCTGATGGTTTTTCACCTTCTTTCCCTGTATGACGCAGAACTGCAATGGTCAGAGGCGCTAAAAGAGATTTCCGGCACTATGGCGGCAAAAGACCTTAAAAAGATTTTTAAGTCAAGCGGCATAAAGGCATCAACTCATGTCCAAAAACTGAAAGATATTTTTATGCAAACGCAAATAAGTACATTATCAAAAAAGAATGTTGTTGCAAAAGACCTGGTTAAAGAAATGAATGACCTGCAAAACAGCGCAGCTGATCCCGAAGTGCTGCATGCGGGCCAGATCGTTATTCATCAGTGCATGAGTCATTATATGATTGCCAAGTACGGAACTGTCGCCTCTTATGCCCGGCTATTGCTACAAGAGCATATTGCCAGTGCATTGCATGAAATTATGGAAGAAGAAAAAGAAATCGATGAAGAATTGTCGCGCCTGGCAGAAGAAAAAATTAATGCTAAGGCAAAAACAGCATTAATAGTTTAACAGGAAACACCAGCGTTGCGAAATTGATTACTTAACAGCTTGCTTAAGCGCATGTTGTTTATGACGTTTGAATTGTTCAACAGCTTTCCATGAGCAGGTATTTAATACATTTTCTATTTTACACCAGCCTCTGCGGGCCACTGCCACACCCAGTTGCATAAAATCAAACTGGCTCAAAGCATGTGAATCGGTACTGATGGTAATCATAACCCCTTTTTCAATTGCCTCCTTAACCAGGTCGTCGCGTAAATCGAGCCTGTTAGGCTGTGCATTGATCTCAATAGCGGTACCGGTAGCGGCTGCTTTTTCAAATAGTTTATTCCAGTCAAGGGTATATCCTTCCCTTTTACCGATCAATCGACCGCCTGGATGTCCAATGCAATGCACATCCCTGCGTTCACAGACTTTAAGCAGCCGTTGGGTATTGTCTTTTGTAAAACCGCTGTGAATAGAAGCAACAACCCAATCGAATTGTTGCAAAAGATCTTCTGGCAAATCAAGCGAACCATCGGCCAATATGTCTACTTCCACCCCTTTCCTTATAAAGTCTTTGCCCAACTTTTTATTAATCCTGTCAATCTCTTTAAATTGTTTAATAAAATCTGCAGGCTGCAATCCACCAGCTATCCTTTCGCTTGGAGAATGGTCTGTAAGCACAATATATTCGTAGTGCGGGAACTCTTTACAAACATAACGGGCTATGGTTTCAATTTCATCTGCACCGTCGCTCCATACGCTATGCATTTGCATGTCGCCCCTGATATCTTTTAAATTAACCAGCCTTGGCAACAGGTGTTTTCTTGCATTTTCAATTTCACCTCTTTCTTCGCGCAATTCAGGCGGTATAAACTGCATTCCAAACAACCGGTAAATTTCTTCCTCGGTGGCGCCAGCCAGCTGTTTATCACTTTCTGCATCAAATACCCCATATTCATTTAGCTTCCACCCTTTACCTTTTGCCCAGGTACGTAATTTGATATTATGCTCTTTTGACCCCGTAAAATATAATAAGGCAGAGCCATATTCATATTCGTGCACCAGACGCAGGTCTACCTGTATATTGGTCTTTTTTAAAACAATACTGGCCCTTGTTTCCCCTTTAGCAAGTATCCTTTCTGATTGAGGCAGTGCAATAAATTTACTCACTATTTTTTTCCAGTCCTTTTTATCTGCTGTTGCAATAATATCAATATCTCCAATGGTTTCTTTTTTTCTGCGCAAACTGCCGGCCAGTTCAGCTTTTTTTATACCTGGAAAAGCCAGTACTTCCTGCAAAATATCTTCGCCAATATTCATGGCATCCCACAACAACATCCGGGCATGTGCTTCTTTAAAAAGTTTTAATCCCCTTTTCATGTTGTCGATCTTTTTGGGCCCAAAGCCCCGCAGCCCTTTCAGCTTACCGGTCTCAATAGCCCGAATTAATTCATCGCGGTTATTGATATGTATTTTCTGATGCAGGGCTTTTACAGTGGCAGGCCCAAACCCGGCAATATCCATAAGCTCAAGCAACCCCTGCGGCACCTTTTTTTTCAGCTGTTCAAAGGTTTTAATTTTACCGGTATTCAGGTATTCAACTATTTTTTCACCTATACTTTCACCAATGCCATGTAATTCATGTAAGGCATCTTCATCTTTTGCATATACCGAAATATCATTTTTCAAATTACTTAACGTGCGGGTCGCTCCATCATAAGCCATAACTCTGAAGCGGTGTTTTGCACCCAGATACCGGTAACATGATGCCATCTGATGAAAAATAGCAGCCAAATCAGCATTATGTCGTTCACCGGCCTTTTTAACATTTGACAAACCCATATAAATATTTTATTCAAATTAACACACAATAAGATGCCAGTTACAATGAGGCCGATCAAAACGCGGAATGACAATGATCAGTTAAAATACCGGTTGATTACAATTAGTGAACTAAATGATAACAGTCATTGTATCAGGCTATAAGTTTTTTATGGTATTGCGCCGCCAGTTGCAGGTAGCCATTGGCTTTTGCCAGCCATTTGGGGTCCTCTTTATACATTGGCTCCAGTATATGTCTTATAACAAGAAAGGTCCGCAAACAGGCTCGTTTTATTTTATAAAATAAAATGAGAGACGACGGTATGTGATCAGAAGTAAAAGAAGCATATGTATCTAAAAACAAGTCCCCCACCAGAAAATTGCCCAGTATGTCACATTCCATGGCAAGAAAGGATAATTCTTCCGCCGTATCCAGTATCCTCAGGTCACGGTTAAATTCCAGGCAGTCAATGATAGCTGGTTCCTGAGCAATGCAAATATGTTCCGGCCGCAAGTCGCCATGGGCTTCTATGATCTTTCCATCTGTAACCCGTTTATCGAACATGGATGCATGATCATTAAGAAAGTGCAGCAATCCGGCTGTAAGCAGTTCGATCATTGCAATTGGCAACTGAAACATGGGATTAACCAGTTCTCTGTAAACGGCATGCACCTCGCCTTTAAGTTTTTCCCTGTATAGGCCTGGCTTTGTATCAGCAGACTGCGCGCCTTTATAAAATTCCGTTAGCAATATAGCAGCCGGCTGTACCATGGTTTTATTAACAATATGATGCCTGATTACATAATCCAGCATGTTTTCCTCCGGTAATCTTTTCATCTTCACAAGCCAGTCTATGATCGTTCCTTTGCCCTCTAAAGTCATCGTACCTTTTTCATCAACAGTAAGGGGTATTATGCCAAGATAAATATTCTTTGCCAGTCTCCTGTTCAAGCGAACTTCATCACGACAATCCCTAAATCTTGCTTCTAGTATGCTGAAATCCAGGAAACGGTATTTAACGGGCTTTTTAAGTTTATATGCAAAGCCATCTGCCAAAAACACCCATGACATATGGGTTTCTTTTGCTTCTACCTGGCTTACCTCGAATGGATAAGCACCAGGTTGTTTTAAAAAAGCAACCTTTTCACCAGCAGATATTCTGGTTTCTTTAAGTGGCTGTTCTATGAAAATTTTAGCCATTGATCTATATTAATCCTGTAACAACTCAGCAACCGAACCACCTTCATACATTCGTTTAATGGCTTCCGCAAAAAGTGGCGCCGCATTCAAAATTTTTACTTTTTCTTTTACCTGTGTGTGCTCCAACCTGAAAGGCGGAATCGTGTTGGTTACTATAATTTGTTGTAAACTTTCCTCCTGCAATGTTTTGTCAGGTTCACCGGTAAAGATGCCATGAGTGGCAACAGCCAGCACTTTTTTTGCGCCTGCCCGTTTACAGGCTACCCCTGCCCGCGCTAATGTTCCCCCGCTGCTTACCAGGTCGTCGATAATTACAACCGTTTTTCCTTTTACATCCCCTGCTACTTTTTCACCCCACACTTCACCGCTGCTGCGGTATTTTTCCATAAACGCTACCGGCAACTCCTGATTCAGTCGTTTGCTTATTGATTGTTGAAATTGCTCAGCCCGCTTAATGCCCCCAATATCCGGCGACATTATGACAATGGCATCATCAGTTGTCAGTTGAGGAATAAGAAAATCGGCAAATATTTTTTTTGCTTCGAGATGTTCTGTAGTACAACGAAACGCATTTTGGAAAGCCTGAATATTATGTACATCAATAGTAAGTATACAATCTGCCCCTGCTGCTTCGAATAGCCGGGCGATGTAACGGGTAGTTACGGGGTCACGCGGCTTGGTTTTCCGGTCTTTTCGCGCATAACACAGGTAGGGTACTACGGCCGTAACCCGCCGGGCCGAAGCATCCTTTAATGCAGATAAAAAAAATAAAAGGCGGCACAGTTTATCATTCACACTTTTTTCGTAATCGCTGTACAATGATTGAATCACAAATACATCCTGATTACGTACATTTTCAAGAGGCCGGCTTTTATGCTCCCCATCTTCGAATTCCCTTTCTTCATGTTCACCAAGTGCCACACCTAACTCGTTGGCCACCAGTTCACCAAAACCACGGCTGTTGTGTAATGCAAATATTTTCATAATGCTCTTGATATTTAAAAAGGCGGGCTTTGCAGCCCGCCTCAGAACGACGTTGATAGCTTATGGTCTTTTGCAACCTTTATTCTATCAGCGTCTGCTTAACCCGAAAATTTCCTGGTTAAAGTAGCAGTTTTTATTCTGCATTTCGGTCAGATAGTTTACTGTCGTTTGAACAGCTATATCTATCCTCCTGATTAACCGATCCCTCTTCGGGTTAAATCTTGTATAAAGGTAGTAATTATGACATACCGAAAAAGATGATGCTGGTCATTGTGATTGCTGTTTATAATCAACTGTCGTGCCGGCATTTTTTTTCCTTTTCATCACCCAGTACAAACTTTTAACGTTGGTTTCCCATTCAGGCAAGAGCAACACCAGAATTATCTCTTCAATAAGATCTACAGTTGTAACAAAAACAGCTGTATAAAACAAAATATAAACAGGTTCATGAAGAAAGAAAAGCAGAATAAGGAAGAAGCCCTGAAACAGCGCTGAAAGTTTAGCCGCATATGTATGGAAACTACTGATTTTACCATACCGGATGAAAGCGAGGATAGTTTGTATGAGAAATAAAATCAGCAAAAAAACTATTAGAGCCATTTCCTGTTTAAAGAAATCGGGCTTTAATACAATAACTCCTGTAATACCTGCAACAATAGTAAGATCATCGGCAATAGAATCAAGCCTGGCGCCCAGTTTGCTGGCTACCTTGTATTTGCGGGCCAGCCATCCATCCAATACATCGGTAAAAAAACTAAATCCAAATAACCACTTAAATAAATCCAGCTGCCGGCTGAAAATCAGGAAAACAAGCAGCGGTGCAACCATCATACGGTAAAGCGTAATACCATTCACAAAATAATAACGGAACTTATTCATGGCTGCAAAGCATTAAATAGCTAAATACAAATGGAGCAGAACCCAGCAGGGAATCAAACCGGTCGAGCATACCGCCATGTCCGGGCAAAATAGTACCGGAATCTTTCAGGTTGAGGCTGCGTTTCATAAGCGATTTAATTAAATCGCCATAGGAGCCAAAAACCACAATAATAAGCGCTATGGCTATCCAGTGAATCATGTATATGTCCTTAAAGAAATAGGAAACAACATAGGCAACTATAACTGCACCAACCATTCCTCCAAGGCTACCTTCCCAGGTTTTTTTGGGCGAAATGCGTTCAAATAAATGATGACTGCCAATATATTTCCCAACAAAATAAGCGCAAGTATCGCTTGCCCAGAGAATGAAAAAATACCCAAGAACCATTTTGTAATCATAAATCCCCGACGAAACTGGCCAAAAGGCAATACTAATAAAAAAGCAATATGGAATAGTTATACTAAAGACACCTAAAAAGGTGAAGGCGAGGTTTACAAATGGATTAGTAGCTTTCGAATATAGTTCAAAAACAAAGATACTGAATGCAAAAGGGATATTGATCAATATAGCTTTCCCCTCAAGTAAACCACTTATAACCAGCGTGTACGAAATAACTATGCATATAGACAATAATATGCCGGCTGTTTTCCTGGGCAGAAGCCCGACTGTCTGAAATAAACGGTAAAACTCCAACAAAGTCAGCACGTTAATGACCAGCATCAACAATATGAAGCTATAAACACTTAAGCTGATTGCGGCAATAATAATTGCGGTCAATATCAGACCAGTGATCGCCCGTTGGGCTAAATTATTCATCGTCATTTACACTTACATTGAGTTGCATATTGCTATTCAAAATTATCTTCCTGTTGTTCGCCATATTATGATGCATATCAATAGCCTCTGTGATGTCCCTCATTCAATTTAATTACCAAATGACCGTTATTTGGAAAAAGTTCTTTTATGGCTAAAAAAAAGAAAATTAAAGAGCCGTCAGAAATTCCTCTCCCAGCCAATCCTGAATTAGTGCCCGAAAGTATACCAGAGGAGCCTGTATCTCCGGAAGAAGAACCTGAGATAACACCCGAAAAAGATCCGGATGAACCTTCGCCACCGCCTGAATGGCCAAAACCAGAATAACGTATTTAAACCAAACATGGCAACTATGGTGATAATAGTAATGGGTTTGCCTGGCTCAGGAAAAAGCTATTTCGCTTCAAGGCTGGCAAAGGCCATTGAGGTAGAATATATTAATAGTGACAGGGTAAGAAAAAAGATGATTACCCAAAGAACGTATTCATCAAAAGAAAAACAGTTGGTATATAATAAAATGCTTGAACTAATGAAGCTGGCTGTAATACAAAAAAAAGATATCGTGCTGGATGGAACGTTTTACAAACATTCGATCAGGAAAAAATTTATTGATGAAGCCAGAAATGCTACCTGTATTTTTTTTATTGAAGTAAGGGCATCAGAATCGCTCATCCGGGAAAGATTAAAGCAAAACAGAGCGGACAGCGAAGCTGATTATACGGTATATAAAATCATACAGGCGCAATGGGAACCATTACAGGAAAAACATTTGATATTACAATCAACTAATGATAACATAAACGATATGTTGCAAACAGCTATTGATTATCTGCGTATAAAAAATGACAAAAGAACAAATTGATAAGTTGATTTCAGCTGGAGAATTCCCGGAACATAATGGCCGGCCGGAGCTTATAGAAACACATATTTCCTGGGTGATATTATGTGACCGGTTTGTATTTAAAATTAAAAAGCCGGTCTGCTATTCTTTTCTTGATTTTTCTACTTTGGAAAAACGCAAATATTATTGCGAGAGAGAGATCGAACTCAACAAAAGGCTTACTGAGCATATATATCTTGATGTGCAGCCTGTTACAGAGATATCGGATCTGTTCTTCATTGGTAAAAAAGAGGGCGAAATAATAGATTATGCAGTTCGTATGCGAAAGCAAGACAGGAATCTGCAAATGGATGTGCTTTTATCGAATAACAAAGTTATCCATTCAGACATGCGCAATCTGGCAAAAAAAATAGCGGATTTCCATAAAAAAACAACTATCATTTATCAAAAAGACCTGTTGGATATTCGAAATAAATTTAATGACCTGGGAGAAGAGAAATTGTTTTTGCAGGAACATTTGACTGTAGATAGTAGCACAATCATTAATAATGCCATTGATATTTCCGATGTCTTTATGCAAAAGAACACGGCTTTACTGGCCAACAGGCTTAATGCCGGTTTTTTTAGGGATTGTCATGGAGATTTACACTCCAGGAATATTTTTTTGTTGCCCGACCCGCAACCATTTGACTGTATAGAATTTAATGATGATTACCGGCAAATTGATATACTGAATGAAGTTGCTTTTCTATGTATGGACCTGGACGCTTTTGAAAGGCAGGATCTATCGAATCTGTTCCTCAAATATTATAATGACTTTTTTCCTTCTGTGGAGACAAATAAAGATCATCAGCTTTTTGTTTATTATAAAAGTTACCGTGCCAATGTCAGGGCAAAAGTAAATAGTCTCAGAGCCCGTAGTGCTGGCAACGAAATGGCAAGAATCATATACCTGGACGAAGTGAATAAATACCTTGGGTTAATGGATCATTATATTAAACTGTTGACGATTGAATAAAAATAGCAGCTCATTCCTGAATTGAGCCACATCGATTACCTACCTGGGGGCAATGAACAATGGCGCATCAATTTGTTCCATTAGTACATCTGCAAGGCTTTCCCTGAACCAGCGTGAAACCCTGCTTCTTTCATAAGCTCCGAGCACAACCAGGATATTATTGTTCTGCGCTTTCAGGTTTTCGGGTATTTCGGTATCTGCATAGCCATTTAAGACTGTATAATTAGCCTGTGGAAAATGGCGTTTCATAAACTCCTTCATCAACCGGTCATCAGGAATATGCCGGTTACCCCTTGATTCCCTTACAGAAACAACTTCAGTTTCGAGGTATTTTAATTCAGGAAAAAGATAGCTGAAAGTTCTGATAGCATGTACTGATGAAGGCTGTCCATCATAAAGCAAGATGAGCTTATCAAGTGGTTTATATTTTTTCGGCACTACCAGCACCGGACACTGAACCTCGCTTAACAGATCCCTGATAAATTGGGTAGGTATGGTTTCCTCATAATGAGTAAGCGTTTCTTTATTCTCAATAACCAGGAGATCGGCATAAATACTTTCGTGCAGCAATTCATGCAAAGCAATACTTTTATCATGATGAATGGTATAATTTAAACCGGCTTCCCTGCACGCTTTGGTAAAATGATTCACAGCCTCTTCCCTTGTTCTTTCATCTGCTCTTTCAAGCCTTTTGTGTTTTTCCTCATCCACGCCGCCTGTTTTACTTACCAGTTCGTATATTTTATAACTATGATAAGTGAAATCGTCAAGAAACACTCCAACCAGATGCGCATTGGTTTCCTGAGCCAGATGAACAGCATAGTGCACAGCACTGTCAGAGAATTTCAATCCGTCAATGGCGGCAATGATCTTTTTCATATGAACAATTTTTAAATAGTAAATAATTCAATTATTCATGTGGGCAGCCTGGTTTTCTTTTGTTGTATATAATAGATCAGGTTTTTCATTGTAGCAATTTTTCCATAGTCTTCTTCCGGTGTCTCAATTCCAAAATGTTCGTCCAATGCCACTACAAACTGCAATGCATCGAATGAATCAATTTCCAGCGTATGGCGGATATCGTCATCGGGAGCAAGCTTTTCCGGTTCCGTATCCGGAGCTATTTTTTTAAATAATTCAACAACCACATGTTTTATTTCTTCATCAGTCATAGCAATTCAGGCTTTTGTAGATAATTATTGATATACATGAGCAATCTGCTACCCGTTGCTCCATCAGTTGCCCGGTGATCAGCGGCGAGTGTAGCTGTAATTACCGGCCGAACATCCAGCATGCCCTGCTCGGCCCAGGGTTGTTCTATAATGCTTCCAAATCCAACCAGTGCTACCTGTGGCGGATAGATCACTCCATATACAAGTTCTGCATTGGCTTCACCAAGGCTCGTTATGGTAATAGTTGACGTACTTAACTCAGAGCTTTTCAATTTCATGGCCCTTGCCCGGGGTATAATATAATTTAAGGCTGTCATTAATTCATCTAACGTTTTTTTGTCTGCATTATGAATAGCCGGTATCATTACACCTCCTGAGCGCAGTGAAATGGCAAAACCAATATTTATTTCGTCCTTATGCCGAAAACCATTTTCCCAATAACCATTTAATTCAGGTACGGCTGTCAATGCTTTTGCAACCGCTTTTATCAGGAGCACAACCGGCAGCAACCGTTGTTTAACACCTCTTAGTTTATTAGCTTCAACCAGCCACGCAAGGGCTTTACGCATATCAATCTTCTGTTGCAAATAGTAATGTGGTATTTCGCGGTTCGACTTGCTCATAGCGGCTGCTACGGCCATCCTGATGCTTTCTGTAGCAGGAGGTTTTATCTCGTTCATCACTGCCTTTTGTGCGGCGGCTTTTTCAACATCCTCTTTTGTAATAGCGCCTCCTTCTCCTGTTCCTTTTACAGTTTGCAGGTCAATGTTCTTTTCGGCAGCAATCCGTTTTGCCAGCGGCGATGCTTTTACGAGGTGTGGCGCTATAACAGGTTGCCATTCTTCAACCGGTTTTCCTGTTTCCGTTTCCTTACCCAACCGCTGCAAAGTTTTCCCGGTGCCTTTTTCTCCGTTTGCGATCAAAGCCATGACCGTTCCTACCGGAACTTTTTCATCTTCCCTGATCAATAGCTGGTTAACAACCCCTTCGTCAAATACTTCAATGTCAATAAGCCCCTTCTGCGTTTCTACAATCGCAATAATATCTCCCCGCTTCACTTTATCACCAGGTTTTACCAGCCATTCGCGAAGCGTTCCTGCCTCCATATCGGCGCCAAGACTGGGCATATTAAACTCAATCATGCTGTAACATCTTTTTCACCCGTTCAACAATATCTTCTTTTTGGGGAAGGGAAGCGTCTTCCAGGTGTTTTGCATAAGGCATTGGCACTTCTACTCCACCTAATCGCTGTACCGGCAGATCCAATTCATAAAAAACATTTTCCATGATACAGGCGCTGATCTCTGCAGAGATGTTTACAGTAGCCCAGGCTTCTTCTACCAGTAGCGCCCGGTGTGTTTTTCTTACTGATTCAAAAGCAGTGTCTTTATCGAGCGGGCGCAATATGCGCAGGTCTACCACTTCTGCTTCAACGCCCATGGTTGCCAATGCAGCTGCCGCATCCAGTGCTTTGTATACACCGGCGCCGTATGTAATGATGGAAATATCTTTCCCCGGTTTTCTGACCATTGCCTTATTAATATTGAAATCACTCGTGTTACCGGGCATATCCTTTTCCATATTCAACATGGCCGTATATTCAAAGATGATGACCGGATCAGCACTTTGCAAAGCCATAGGCAGCATATGGCGGGCATCCTCATGGGTACCGGCCGACAATACGATCAACCCGGGTATGTGAGCAAATAAGGGTTCCCAGCTATGGGAATGTTGTGCTGCCAGTTGCCTGCCTGTTCCGCAGCTCATTCGAATTACAACAGGTACATTTAGCTGTCCGCCCGACATGTGTAACAGCGTTGCTGCATTATTCACCAGTTGATCCATGGCCAGGAGACTGAAATTCACGGTCATTATTTCTACAATGGGCCGCATGCCACCCAGGGCGGCGCCAATACCGGCGCCCACAAATCCGTTCTCCGATAATGGCACATCCATGATCCGCTCAGGGCCAAATTCCTGCAACAAGCCCTTACTTACTGCAAAAGCACCGCCATAGCGGCCCACATCCTCTCCCATTAAAAACACCTTTTCATCTTTATGCAATGCCTCTCTCACAGCCTGTTTCAAAGCTTCGCGGTAAGTGATCAGTATGGTATCGTTACTATTCATATTACATTAACAACAGTAGCTGGTAGTCCCTGTTTTCACTGACGATTTATCTTCATGCTGGTTTTCGCTGGTCGCTGTACACAAACCTGGAAAGCTCTTCCACCGGTTCCCAGGTACCGGCTTCAGCAAAATCAACGGCCGCCTGCACCTCCTGTTCAATTTCATGACTTAATCTTTGAACATCTTCATCGGTCACCAGCTGTTCGTTCAGCAATTGTTTTTGCAAGGCCTGAATGGGATCTTTCTTTTTCCACTCCTCCACCTCGCTTTTATCCCTGTACAATTCGGCGTCAAACATGGAGTGTGCCCGGAACCGGTAGGTATTGCAAACAAGAAAAAAGGGCCGGCCGGTCGTGTGTATTCTTTCCACTGCCTCACGGGCAGCTCTTTCCACTTCCAATACATCCATGCCATTCACTGCAACAGATCCTATTCCATAAGCCGCTCCTTTCTTCTCCAGTTCCTGTACAGCATGCGAATACCGGATCGCTGTTCCCATAGCATATAAATTATTTTCACAAACCATTAGCAGGGGTACACTCCATAATGCTGCCAGGTTCATTGACTCATGAAAAGCGCCTTCAGCCACGGCGCCATCACCAAAAAAGCAACAGGTAATATTTTGTTTATTTTGCTTTTTGGAAGCCAGCGCCATTCCTACCGCAATGGGCAAATGGCCGGCAACAATGGCGTTGCCTCCATAAAACTTTTTACCTGCATCAAATAAATGCATCGATCCGCCCCGGCCCCGGCAGCAGCCCTGCATTTTCCCATACATTTCAGCCATGATAACCGGTGCATCAATTCCGCGGGCCAGTGCATGACCATGTTCGCGGTAAGTACTTAAAATATTGTCATCTGCAACCAGGGCCTGCATCACTCCCACAGCAACAGCTTCTTCTCCAATGTACAAATGAAGGAACCCGCGAATCCGGGTTTTGGTATACATTTCGGCCGATTTTTCTTCAAACCGCCTGATCCGCATCATCTGGTATAACAGCTGCATACCATGCACCTGGTCAATTGTATGCACAGGTTTTATTTCTATTATGTTCGACATTTTTACATTGTTATTCAAGTGTTGAAATATCTCCTTCCGGCAATCCAAGCTCACGGGCTTTTAGCAACCGTCTTAATATTTTTCCGCTTTTCGTTTTAGGCAGTTCGTTTACAAAATCAATTTCTTTAGGAGCTACTGCCGGCCCCAGTTTCTGCCGGGCAAAACCCATTATATCCAGCATTACTTTTTCATTTCCGGTGAATCCCGGTTTTAATACAATGAATGCTTTCACCATTTCACCGATCACCGGATCGGGTTTCCCGATAACAGCAGCTTCGGCCACACTCACATGCTGCATCAATGTACTTTCCACTTCAAAAGGGCCTACCATATGGCCCGATGTTTTTATAATATCATCGGCCCGTCCCACAAACCAGTAATACCCGTCTGCATCCTTTTTTGCCAGATCGCCGGTGACATACCAATCGCCCCGGAAACACTTATTATACCTTTCTTCATCATGCAAATACGAACGGAACATGGAAGGCCATCCTTTCTTTAATACAAGCTGCCCCTGTTTCCCGGGCTCTGTGATCAACTCAATAGACGAGCCGCTCACAGCGGCAATGGCGGCTTCAACGCCAGGTAACGGTTTTCCCATTGAACCAGGCTTTACTTTCATTGAAGGATAATTAGCGATCATGATGCCTCCCGTTTCCGTTTGCCACCAGTTATCCAGTATGGGCATCCCAAACGTTTCCCCGCCCCAGATCACTGCTTCTGCATGCAACGGTTCGCCCACACTGCATATCAGCCGAAGCCGGTCGAGGTTATAAACAGAACGAGGCTTGATATTCATTCGCATCAGCCGCCGGATGGCAGTGGGCGCCGTATACCATACATTCACTTTATGCTCCTCCAGGATTGAATACCATCTCACAGCGTCAAACTCTTCTTCATCTATGACATTCGTTACCCCGCATACCAATGGAGCAATAATGCCATACGATGTTCCGGTTACCCAACCGGGATCTGCTGTACACCAGAAAGTATCTCCTTTTTGCAAATCCAGCACGTATTTGGCAGTTATATAATGCATTAATACTGCATTATGCACATGCAGCGCCCCTTTAGGCATGCCGGTTGTGCCGCTGGTAAAATGTAATAACGCAGGGTCCTCCGGCCCGGTAGGCGGAATGAAGAATTCCTCATACGCGTCTTCCAACAACCGGGGAAATGATAAAACTTTACTATCAATATGAGCGTCTGCATCAATTAGTAAAACAAACTGAAGCATAGGCAGCCTGTCAAGCAGTTGCCTTACTTTTTTTTCATATAATGAACGGGTTGTAACCAATACTTTGGCATCGCCCCGGTTTAACCGTTGAAATACGGGCTCTGGTCCAAATACGGAGAACAAAGGACAAAATACTGCCGTTGTTTTCAGGGTGCCGAGTGCAGTTATGTACAATTCAGGGATCCGCCCTGCCAATGAGAATATCCTGTCCCCCTTTTTTATACCCAGACTAACCAGTACATTCGCAAACCGTGAACTAAGATGCTGCAAACTGATGTATGAGAAATCCTTTATACTCCGGTCTTTCCGTATCCATCTAATAGCCACTGTATTACCTTCCTCTCCCACAGCATGGCGATCTATCGCTTCAAAAGCTATATTTAATCCATTATTCATGGGCAGTCCGACCAATTCAGCTCTTGCCTGTTCCCAGCTGAAGGCCTTGTACACCGATTCGTATTGCTGCAGATTATGCAAAACAGCGCGTTGCTGTATTTCAAAACTTCCGGCCATTATAAATATTTATATCCCTAAAATACAAGTATTACAGGCGTTTTAAAATGATGGGCATCATAGAACGAACTGATCTTTACCTATTAACAATGAAAAATGAACAGGAAAAACATACCGTTAAATACCAGTATTGCACATAATGCTTTGCTTATATTGCTTAAAATATTCCACCTCTTTCCAGGAACAGGTATTCAATATATTCTCTTTAGTACACCATCCTCTTCTTGCCACAGCGACTCCTGTTGACATAAGATCAAATTGATTAAGATCGCGGGCACCGGTACCGATACAAATTTTTACCCCTTTGTCAATGGCAGCCTTTACCAACTCATCTTTCAAATCAAGCCGGTCAGGCTGAGCGTTTATCGCCATGCAGGTGCCTGTAGAAGCAGCCTTTTCAATTAATTTTTTCCAATTCACGGTCCAGGCATCCCTTTTTCCAATCAACCTGCCACTGGGATGATTCAGGCAATGCACATTAGGATTTTCACAGGCTTTTATCAACCGCCCGGTGTTATCTTTATCAAAACCACTGACAATGGAAGCCGTTACCCATTCAAATTGTTGCAATATATTGTCCTGCAAATTCAGTGAACCATCTTCAAGAATATGTACATCCACGCCTTTCTTCACAAATTGCTGTCCCAGGGCTTTATTCACCATGTCAATTTCCGCAAACTGGTTAATAAACTCTTCCGGTTGCAAGCCGCCTGTCCCAAGCTGGCCGGATAAGCAATCAGTAATAACAATATATTCATATTGCGGGTATACCCTGCGCACATGACGGGCTATTGTCTCAATTTCTTCTTCATTGTTACTCCAGGAACTATGTACCTGCATATCACCTCTGATATCATTTTCTTCAACCAGCAATGGCAACCGGTGCTTGGCAGCTTTTTCAATTTCACCCTTATCCTCTCTGAGCTCAGGAGGAATAAACTGCAATCCCAATAGCCGGTAAATTTCTTCTTCGTTCGTTCCGGCAAGCCATTTACCTGTTCCCGCATCAAAAACGCCATTTTCATTTAACAAAAACCCTTTATTATCAGCCCATTTTTTCAAGGCAATGCTATGTTCTTTTGAACCGGTTAATAATAACAGGGCTGCGCCATATTCATGCTCATGCACCAATTGAATATCCACCTGGGTATTATGGTTCTTTAATAACACACTTATTCTTTTTCCTCCGGCAACAATCACTCTATGCACAAATGGAAGATCACAAAATGTTTGACTGATCTTTTCCCAGTATTTTCTGCGGGCCATAACTATTATGTCAATGTCTGCTATGGTTTCTTTATTCCTTCGAAGGCTGCCACATATGACCGCATTCTTCACACCGGGTAATGCCAGCAACTGTTTCAATACATCCGACCCAATAGAAATAGCATCCCATAATTGTAATTGTGAATGGACCTCCTTGAATAATTTTAAACCACGTTTCATGTTTTCGATCTTTCTCTGGCCCATTCCTTCAAAAGATTCCAGTCTACCCGACAACAAGGCTATTTTCATTTCATTCCGGGTGTTAACATGCAATTTTTCATGTATAGTTTTTATTGTTACCGGACCAAATCCCTTAACATCCATTAATTCAAGCAAACCCAAAGGAACCTTTTTTTTAAGCCTTTCGTAAGTTTTGATCTTTCCGGTCCTCAGGTACTGCATTATTTCCAGGGCTATATCTTCATCAATACCTCTTAATTTCCTCAACTCAGCACCTCTCTTTACATACGATGCAATATCTATATTCAGCCCGTGTAATGTTCGGGCAGCAGCCGTATAAGCCATCACCTTGAAACGGTAGTCGCTGCCCAGATAACGGTAACAGGAGGCAATTTCATGCAGCATGTCTCCCAATGTAAGGTTGGAACTCATGTACGCCTGGTTACTGATTGTGCCCATACATCTTTAGTTTAACCAAATTAACAGTAAATATCCCTTCCTGCTATTGAGAATAATCAAAATGGTTCATGACAGTGATCATTGATTCAGGTATATTAATAAACATAGATTTGGATACAATTCGTTATCAAAATCTATATTTTTATGCGCACATTGCTTATTATACTCCTGGCATTTACCGGCCTGACTTCCACTTTTATCGGTTTGCTATTGATAGCATATCCTGTACTGACTGTTTATGATTTGCCAATAGATTTTTTTCAGCCTGCTCATTCAAAGATCTTTGTAGTACCAGGCGTAATATTTATCATAACCGGCAGCACAAACCTGGCCGCCCTTCTTAATAGTAAGCAACATAGCAGAACACAATATAGCTGGTCATTGGTGAGCGGACTATTGATGATCACATGGGTTGTTATCCATTCGATCATTTTACAGGCAATGCCCTGGTTATATCTCACTTATTTGATTTGCAGTTTACTTATAGTATTGCTCTCCTGGCAATTAAAAGGGAAATGGGCAGTATAGTTTAGTGACTATATAAACGCGATCTTAAAGGTGGGCGATTTTATGGAATTCCGAGCTCCGGATCACCCTTCCTGTCCATCGCCGTTGCATAAACGCATACATCGCCGGCAAGCCCCACGAGACACAAAACATCTACGTTTTTTTCACGCAAATCTAAAATGCAACAAAGAACGAATTTGTAAGATCAGGTTTATTATAGCTTAGTTCCGACTTTAAATCCATATGGTATATGCCTCTGTTTGAAGCATTTAAAATGGCATGAGCTGCCGCGGTGTCCCATTCCATAGTTCGTCCTAACCGGGGATAAATATCCGCGTTGCTTTCCAAAAGCAACATAAACTTTAGTGAGCTGCCCAATGTTGTAAGCGTAACATTGGAAAACTGTTTGAGGAACTCTTTTGTTTCAGCCGAAAAGTGCGATCTGGATACAACAACGGTTATTTCACCCTTATTCAACAGGTCCTGGAACCGGCGCCTTTCTTTTAATGGTTCAAATTCAATTTGATTGCCATTTTCATACTTAGACACACCGGTTTCTTCACAACCTAAAAACAAAGCATCCCTGCAGGGCGCATAAATCACACCTGCTACCGGTTTATTTTTTGATACTAATGCAATATTTATAGTAAACTCACCATTTTTATTTATGAATTCTTTGGTGCCATCAAGCGGATCTATCAGCCAGAAATATTCCCAGTTGCACCTTTCCCGGAAATCGATATGCATTCCTTCTTCAGATAATACAGGCAGATCTGTTGTTTCAAGATATTTGGTGATAACCGCATGCGAAAGCCTGTCTGCTGTTGTTACCGGCGTTTCATCTGGTTTTATTTCTGTTCTATATTCGGCCGACCCATAAACTTCCATGATTACTTTGCCAGCCTCCAGCACCGCATATTTTGCTGTTTCAAGTAAATGTGAAATAACTTTCAAGGTTTAAAATTTGTACAAATAGTTAATTGCACTCTTAATTGTTTATCATTCTTTACCTGATCATTTTCTGAAATTTATTTTCATCAATGATCTTCAGCCGGCCTTCTTTACGGGCTTCTTTAAGTTTTGAACCCGGATTTTTACCCGCCACCAAATAGTTTACTTTGGATGATATATTGTCAACAGTTCTTCCACCAAACTGCTCAACGGTGTCTCTTGCCTTTTCACGCGTATATTTTTTCAACACACCCGTAAACGCAAATGTGAGACCGGAAAATTTGGCATTGCTTCTACTTTGCTTATTGCACACCTTAACGCCGGCTTTTTTTAATTCCCGGATCATTTTTACATTCTCCCGCTGTTTAAAAAAAGCATATATACTAGCCGCTACTTTATCACCAATATCTGGCAATGCCTCTAATTCTTTCTTTTTCATATTGCCAATATCAGTTACACAAGCGACTGCATCTGCCAGGGTATGAGCGGTTCGTTCTCCAACATAGTGGATTCCGAGACTATTGATCAAACGCCACAAAGAACGGCTTTTAGACGCTTCCACAACATTCAGCAGATTGCTGGCAGATTGATCCCCGAAACCGGCTACAGCTTTAATTCTATGAAGATCCATATGATAAATGTCTGGTATACAGCGAATAAGATTAGCGCTAAAGAGGCGATCCACGGTCTTCACACCTAATCCTGCTATATCCATTCCATGTTTGGATGCAAAATGCTGAATACGTCGCTTAACCTGGGCCGGGCAATTTACATTTATACATCGCCAAACGCTTTCTCCTTCCTGTCTTATTATCCTGGCATGGCATGATGGACATTTTTTGGGGAATTTAATTGGTTGGGATTTACCAGACCGGCTTTCCTTAACAGGCTTTACTATATAAGGGATAACATCGCCTGCCCTTTGTACTATAACCATATCTTGCAATCGAATGTCTTTATTATGGATAAAGTCTTCATTATGCAAAGAAGCTGAAGTGATCGTAACGCCACCTACATAAACCGGTTCAAGCACGGCCACCGGTGTTATAGCGCCGGTTCTGCCCACCTGAAAATCGATGCCGGTGAGTGTTGTTGTAGCCTGCCTCGCCGCAAATTTAATGGCCATTGCCCATCGCGGATGGTGTGCAGTAAAACCAAGTTTTTTATATTCAGCAAAGTCATTTACTTTAATAACCAATCCATCAATTTCATAGGGATATTCATCTCTTACAGCATTCCATTGATCACAAATTGCCAAAATATCTTTTACAGAACTGGCTTTTTGTATATCAGGTGTTTTAAAACCAAGCGATTGTAGCAAATGGATGGCGCTTTCATGGCTACAAATCTGGTTTGCCAGCACATCCATCCCTTCTTTATTTACTGCATAACTGATCTGATACAGCCAGGCAGTTAAATTCCGCCCCGACACTTCTTCAGGATTCTGCAAGCGCAAGGAACCTGCTGCCGCATTCCTTGGATTGGCAAATAATTGAAGCCCCGCCTCTTTTCTATGACGGTTAAGTTTTTTGAAGCTTTCCTTTTTGATAACTACTTCACCCCTGATCTCCACCTTATGGATATTATAAGTGGAAAATGCGGCTTTTAAAGGGATGGATCGTAGTGTCCGAAGATTATTGGTAATATCCTCTCCCCTTATACCATCCCCTCTGGTTGCACCTTTTACCAGGTAATCGCCCTCATATACTAAAGAGATACCAGCCCCATCCAGCTTCGGTTCAATGGTATACATGATGTTTGTTCTTCGCGCATTTTTCTTAACCCTTGCATCAAAATCTTTGAATGCCTTCATATCATAAGAACTGTCAAGCGAAAGCATCGGAGTTAAATGGGCTACTTCCTTAAAAGCTCCTGTTAACTTTTCGCCAATACGCTGTGTGGGCGATGTTGGGAAAACCAATTCCGGCCACTTCTTTTCTATTTTTTTCAACAGATCGAAAAGTCTGTCATACTCAGCATCTGAAATTACCGGATCGTTCAGCACATAGTAACGATGGTCATGATAGGCAATAGCCTCACATAATCGATCAACATATTTCTTTCCATCATTTTTAAGCCTGATATCAGTAAGTGCAATTTTTAAAAGCTGTTTTGTATCCTTAAGAATATTTTTCACATAATATGATTTATAGCAAGCACTTCATTTTAATTCACCATATTCGCCAGCCTTTTTTCATTAAGTATGGTGATAATACCCTCTTTAATATCGATTATTTGTTCGCCTTTGAATTCATTAAGTGTTCTTATCATTGATTCGGTTGCCGTTCCGGCGATGGCTGCAAGGTTCTGACGGCTCATATCAATAGCTGTTTTATAAATACCATGCACTCCAATCAATGTTTCGGCCACTTTCTTGCGCAGTGAATTATAGGCCATTCCTACCAGCATGTCTTCCTTTTTACCAATACTATGCGCAAGCAACAGGGTGAATTTTCTTACCGCCTCGCGGCTGGTATTCATTAATTCAAGAAAGTCTTCTTTAGGTATCGCCGCCAGTTCTACCTGATCAAGCGCTTCAGCTACCTCACGATAAGACGTTCCTTCCATTATTGGCACATACCCTAAAAAATCTCCTTCTTTATACAAGCCGGTTATCAGTTGCTTACCATCTTCATTGGTTTTAAAAGTTTTCACTTTTCCTTTTTGTATATAATATAAACGTAATGGCCGGGCGCCTTCTGAATAAATGATTTGTTTCTTTTTGTAAATGTTAATATCCCTGTTGTCAACCAGCATTTGCATCATTTCATTTTCCCTGATACCACGTCCAAAATCATTTGGTTGAATTTCGGGCCGGTTAACCTGGTTTGCCATTTCAGCTTTTTTCAGCCTGGTTTCAATGGCGTTTAACAATTCTGTTTCCTCAAACGGCTTGGTTAAATAGTCATCAGCACCCAGGTCCATTCCTTTACGTACCTCCTTCCGGTCTGCTTTTGCTGTCATGAAAATGAACGGCGTATTACATAAGGCAGCATTTTTTTTCAGCAGATGCAATACTCCATAACCGTCCAGGAAAGGCATCGTAATATCGCACAGGATCAGATCGGGAAGTTCTCTAATAGCGGCAACGATACCGTCTTTTCCATTTTCAGCCCTGTGAACCTGGTAGTTTGCCAGCATCAGGATCTCTGCGATATTGTCCCTGACCTGTTCATTATCTTCAATAACCAAAATCTTTTTCATTTTAAAGATTTGAAAGTGAATAATAAAAGAACCGTAAAGGGTTTACAGGCAATGAGATTTTCTCTGGAAACGGATGATAACAATTGCCGCCTTAAATTGGGATTTGTGGGAAATCAGATAACCAGTGCTAAAGGAATGATGAGCTATATTAGAATGATCGTCCAGGCAATCTTTTGTAAAGATTTATAAATATGCAGTTACAGAACCTGACTTTTTTCAGGCATCCGCCTGATTTTTTTCAGCTGAGCGATAATAACAATGATGAAAATCAGGTATTCTGGTAATTTCGATCAAAATTACCTGAATAATTTGTAACTAATTGTTTTCCTTTTGCGACAGTTCCAGGATGGCATTTCTAACCGAAAGCGATTTTCAAAAGACACTTTAACACAAACGCTTATGTTGTTTTTCAGGTTTATGAATTATGAAATTTATCAAAGTAAATGTTGATCACCATCATTGAAAACGGATGCTGTATGATCTTAGTTTTGGTACGGTACAATTAATTATTGTCAGCATCCAGGGTAATCCATAAAAATATATTTTATGTTTTATAATAGGAAACAAGCTGCCTTGTTATTGGCCCGGGAGCTTGAAAAATATAAGGGCGAAAACGTTATCGTACTAGGTATACCACGGGGCGGTATTGAAACGGCTTATTATCTAGCGCGAGAACTTAACGCAAAATTGTCTACACTTATTGTTCATAAACTGGGATATCCGGGAGATCCGGAATTTGCATTTGGAGCTATGGCCGAGGATGGAACTGTTTATTATAACCCCTATCATAAAATAAACCTTTCGCAGGAAATGATCGACAATATCGAAGAAGATCAGCAAAGGGAAATTGAACACAGAAAACGCATTTTTCGTGAAAGCCAGGTATTCCCTGATATTAAAGACAAGACCGTCATTATTGTTGACGATGGAGTTGCTACAGGTGCAACCATTTTTGCAGCCACAAGAATGTGCAAAAAAAGAGGCGCCGCAAAAATTGTGGTGGCGGCTCCGGTATGTTCACAAAGAACTGAAAACGACCTGCTGCATGAAGCCGATGAAGTGGTGATGCTTGAAAAGCCGGAACATTTCTCTGCAGTATCACAGGCTTATGAATCATTCCAAAATTTAAGCGATCAGGAAGCATTGGAATTCCTGGAAAAATGGGAAAAGAAAACAATTTAGCAGATCAAATGCAGGCTTACGAATGATGTGCTATAAAAAAAGGTTTATTTAACTAGCATAACGAATAAAAAAAACCGGCAAATACATTTTGTGTATTGCCGGTTGCCATGTTGATTGAAACTATAACCTATACAGCCACAACTAAAAAGCAAACTCTTCTTCCAATACAAGATCGTTCTCTTGAAAGCGGCTCAGGCAGGCATAAATATCCACCTTGCTTTCCAAAAGCAACATAAACTTTAGTGAACTGCCCAATTTTGTAAGCGTAACATTGGAAAACTGTTTGAGGATAAGTGCGACCTGGATACAACAACGGTTACTTTTACCTTATTCAACAATTTGACCAACCAAAAAACTAAATCATTGCCGAAAAGCTATTTTTAAATAACTTGTAGAATATATTTTAAACCTATGTTGGGTTCGTTAGATAATAAACAAATTGAAGATGTGCTGATGCAGCAGATAATGGGCCGTATTGGCTGTTGTGGAGATGGCATTACTTATATAGTGCCGATAAGCTATGCGTATGATGGCGTATATGTATATGGGCATACCACCGAAGGAATGAAGATTGACATTCTGAGACAAAATACCGACGTGTGCTTTGAAGTGGAAGAAATGAAAGATATGGCGAATTGGAAGAGCGTGATTGCCTGGGGAAAGTTTGAAGAATTGACGGATCAAACGCAACGTACAATAGGTTTGCAGAAATTGGTAGACCGTGTGTTGCCGCTGATCAGTAGTGAAACCACTCATCTTTCGCCACAATGGCCCTTTCCTATGAGCGATATTAATACCATCAAAGGCATTGTTTTCCGCATCAGGTTGGAAAAGAAAACCGGCCGCTTTGAAACAAATGTGGTAATTTCCTTTATGGGTTTTGGTTGAGCCCATGAAACATGATTTTTGGCTTTTTTTTGTCTGCGGCAGCTCATAGCACAATCCGATTTATTCTTTTATAAATTTCTGTACCGTTTGTTTGTTATTATTATCCTTTACGCGCAAAAAATAAACTCCCCCTTTCAACTGCAATACAGATATATTAGTAGTAAAAGCCGTAATTGTCAATTCTTGAAGTATTTTTCCTGATGCATCTATAACTTCAACGGAACCACTCCGATAGCCACACCTAATATGAAGTATATCTTTAACAGGATCGGGCCAAATATATAATAAAGCAGCTTTACTGATGTGTACTGCCTTAACCGGGGTATATACATAATTCCCGGCATTGTTTATTCGTTTAATCCTGTAGCAGTTGATACCATCATATGGCTGGTTATCAGTAAAAGCATAATGTTGCATTGAACCGGCTGTTATCTCCCCGATTTTTTCCCATGCTGTCTTATCTCTGCTTCGCTCTATTTCAAAACGAATGCTTGCTACATCATTGGATGCGCTCCATTGAAGGTCTACCGTTCCGCCTGCATTTACCTGAAAATTGAATGAAACAAATGATGGAGTTTGCAGCGGAATATGCTTAAATGGCAATAGCAATAAAAGGACAAATGCTGCCATTGTTAGTATTTTAATCGAAAACATAAACCTGCTTTTGAATACTAATATTACATCTACTTAAAAAGATAAAAAATGATTTCAGGCAATATGGATTATGATTCCCGTTATTTAAAGCATTCAAGGATTTTGAATTGCAGCGGCTATATAACTGGATTTCTATCATCACTCAGCATGACACCGGTCATTGAAAACCTGCATGCCTTTTAAATAATTTTGAGCAATGATTTCCTCTTATTATTTACATTTTATCAATAACCATATTGAGAAGCTGCAAACAGCCATCTTTTATAATTTTAGTCAATCAATACTTAAGTTTCCAGCCTGCATTATACATGTAGATAGAATTGATAAAGAGGGCCATCTTTTGTTTTCTATGCAAAAACCTTATCGGGATATATCAGATTTTGACAACTCTTTTGCGGGGCAGTTACATTTTTATAACAAGCGTTTTGATTATTACATTATCCTCTATGGCAATGCCACCATTATTGACGGAAAAGATTTATGGATGAAAGAAGCATTACTAAGGTTCCGTATTATAAACGCCTCCTATCATTATAGCAAAAAAGCAAAAACATTCACCCCAATGAGGGATTTTTTTACCAGCCTCTTTTCTTATGAAAAGCGCTATTATTTCTTACCCTTTAATTGAAAATATTGCACAATAATGTGGTTTTGGAAGCAAAAACCTATACCCACGTCATTCTGGCTACAACTTAACTCAGTTTGGCAACAGCAAACTCTTAATTGCTGCTGACTTTTGCATAGTAATACTACATTATGCAAAAGACAATCTTTATCACCGGTGCTTCATCCGGTTTAGGAAAGGCAACCGCAAAATTATTTCAATCGAAAGGCTGGTATACTATTGCCAGCATGCGCAACCCCGAAAATGAAACGGAACTGACTAAGCTTGAAAACCTTACCGTTTTAAAATTAGATGTAACAGACAAAGCACAGATGGAAGACACCATTAAAAAAGTGACACAGGAGTATTCAGTGGACATCGTAGTAAACAATGCAGGTTATGGCTTAATCGGAGCTTTGGAGGCATTGAATGATGAACAAATTACCCGGCAGATAAATACAAACCTTATGGGCGTGATAAGGGTAACAAAGGCGTTTACACCGCATTTCCGTGAGAAAAAAAGTGGGATGTTCATCAATATTACATCGATGTTTGGGCTAATGGGCTATCCAACCTGTTCTGTTTATTCAGCCACCAAGTTTGCCCTGGATGGGTTTTCAGAAAGCCTGGCGTATGAACTTGCTCACCTGGGTATTGCTGTAAAAACCATTGCCCCTGGAGGCATACAAACAGACTTTGCAGGCCGGTCAATGGATGGCAGCTTGCACGATGCTTATAAAAACCTGGTTGAAAAAGTAAGTGAAGGCTACAATGCTGAAAGCATCAGCCGGTTTGCTACAGCTGATCAGATTGCTTCCATAATCTTTGAAGCGGCTATTGATAACAAAGATCAACTTCGTTATATTGCTGGAAATGACGCCAATACATTGTATAACGAAAGATTGCAACTGGGTGCTGAAGCTCAGTACCGCAACCTTAAAAAAATGTTCACTTTCTAAAAGACAATTTCATCAAATGGAACAAAATATGCTGAACTGCCCGTTCGTTGCTCATTTATATAATAACATTGCCGATATTAGTTTAAAAGGCACGGTAATACCGACTGGATCAGGCTATTACAAACCTTCTCTTAAAAAAATAAACGGAGAATGGAAAATTACTACCCATAGAATTTACCATGACCTCACTTTTGCATTCCCCGGAAAATAAGCATTTACCTCTTCAAACTCCCATCAAATGGAAAAAGAAAAAAACATACCGCTTAAGTTGAATTCTATTTCTGAAATGCACAAAGTGCTGGGATTTCCAAAACCCCTGCATCCATTGATCAGCCTGGTAAATTATGCGGATATTAAAATTCCATATGAAGAATGGCCAAAATCCATTTCACCAAACTTTTACAAAATCTCCTACAAAAAAAGTTTAACAGGAAAAATAAAATATGGGCAGGGTTTTTATGATTTTGATGAGGGTGGGTTGTCTTTTATTTCACCCAACCAGGTAATTTCATGTGCTGATGACGAACAGGATTATTCAGGTTGCACACTACTTATTCATCCAGATTTTATCAGGGGATACACGTTAGACCATAAGATTAAAACTTATGGATTCTTTTCTTATTCAGCAAACGAAGCCTTGTTTTTATCAGACAAAGAAAAACAAATTATCATTTCTGTTTTTGAGAACATCAAAGAAGAACTGAGTAATCCCATTGATGATGTCAGTCAGGAATTAGTGATATCACACATCGAGGTTTTACTCAACTACAGCAACCGTTTTTACAAACGTCAATTCATCACAAGAAAAGCAGCCAGTCATGACCTGCTTATAAAGTTTGAACAATTGTTAAATGTTTATTTTGAACAGGAAGAAGGTTTGCAAAAAGGACTTCCAACCGTAGAGTACCTGGCAGGACAACTCAATTTTTCGCCCCGTTACTTAAGTGATATGCTACGTTCACTCACAGGGCAAAATGCCCAACAGCACATCCACGAAAAGTTGATTGAAAAAGCCAAAGAATATTTAACTGCAGGCAATTTAACAGTGGCTGAAGTTGCCTATTTATTAGGTTTCGAGCATCCGCAATCATTCAACAAGTTATTCAGGAAAAAAACCAACCTGACACCCATAGCATTTAAACGGTCTTTCAACTAAATTGGAAAATGGATATCGAAAAATTTGTACAGAATCTTCTTTCAGTAAGTAATGCCTACGACACAGACAATTATTTAAAAATGTGGCATCAGGATGCCATTCTTAACGATCCATCGGTAGGGCGGATTTTCAAAGGACATACGGGCATCCGGCAATATTTTGAAGATTATTTTATTGGCTACAAAACAAAAACACGGCTCATCAGGTTAATAATCATCAATGACAATACTGCCCACCTGGATGTAGAATTCACAGGGAAATTTCCCGAAGGAAAAATTGGAGGTTTATTTGAGCTTACTTTTAAAGACGGAAAGATAGCAATGGCAAAGGCCGACCTTACATAACATCATACAGAGACAAATGCAGCTTACGAAATCAAAATCTCATAACCTGAAGGTTATAGAAGTATTTCAGCCAGCGAAATGTTGTATCCTGTTATGTCATTCTTAAAATTGACTATCTTCATTTTCGGGCACAGGAAGGAATTAAAAACATGTCGATAATTCAAATAAGAATTATCACTGCATGAAAACTATACTTTGCGAATTTTGAGCCGTTGTCCCCTTTAGTTTGCCCTTTATCATCCTATTGTTTGTTTCTCAATTTGTCCTTGCTAATTGGTACCTTATGTCCTTTTTTATCGATCCAGTAATATTTTGAATGCTTGTCAATATATATAGTTTCTCCATTAGGGCCTTCCTTATCCTTATAAATTTTGTCGGTAATAGCATTTTTTCCTTTTGAAGCCACTTCGGCTGTTTTATGGCCAACTTTCTTTGCACCTTCTTTGACTTTTGTAGTTATTTTTTTTGTTGAATCTTGCGCATTGGCTGAATAAAATCCTACCAGGCTAGCGAGGAGGAAAATAATTATAAACTTTTTCATACTTTTAAATTTTGAGTTGTTACTGTGATTTATTATGTCTGAACAATTTTTCTATTCCGCAGGCAACGCGGTACAAAACTGCATCATTTATCTAAGGTAGCTATTATATTATTTAATAAATAAGTTATAACATTTACACCTTTGCGGTCATCGGGAGCCATTTGGGGTATTACCGGAATGTTTCTTGCCATTCCACTGTTGTCCATCCTTAAATTGATTTTTGATGCAGCTGAAATCCAGCCTCCCTGGGGGCTTCTGATAGGAGAAGATATTTCATTACCTGACAGGCGTGCGCAAAGAAAATCTTCGAGGGCACAAGAGAACCCATTATAAAGAATAAATTGCGCCACTTAAATCATCCAATTCATTTTCTTAGATAGTTGTATAAGGATAAGTGAAATAAATGAAGCAGTGATCACAATTGCCCAGTCCAGCCAGCTATACATTGTTACCACCAGCACCTTCCTGACAGGAATAATCCAATATGAAAACATTGTTAGTAAAATACAAGCAGCCACTGCAATCCATACATATTTGTTACGGAATATTTCAGTTTTAAAAAAAGATACTCCTTTTTCAAACGACATGTTAAACACATGTAGGATCTGGGAAAAAATCAGGGTATAGAAAAGTATATTATTGCAAAGTTCAGAATTCCACCTTTCTGCACTATGCAACCATTCGTGACTGGATAGTACCGCACTTATAGTTGTAATAGAAATAATTGCTGAATAAACAAAGATCGCTGTCCATCTTTTTTTGTCAATAATAGCAATATTGGATGAATAAGGTCGTCGTTGCATTATGTGCGGTGCAGATTTGGTTACACCGAGTGCCAATGCAGGTAGTACATCTGTAACCAGGTTAATAAACAAAATTTGCAATGGGAAAAGCTGGAAATGCAAATTCATAATGGAAGCTGTTGCAATTATTAATAATTCACTCAGGTTGCACGACAACAAAAAGATCACAAACTTCCGGATATTATCAAAAATCGTCCTTCCTTGTTTAATGGCCAGTACTATGGAGGAAAATGCGTCATCTTTTAATATCATATCCGCTACTTCCTGTGCTACCTGGGTCCCTCTAAGCCCCATAGCTATTCCTATATCTGCTTTTTTTAATGCCGGTGCATCATTTACTCCATCGCCGGTCATGCCCACCACCATTTTCTTTTCCTGGAACAAAGTAACCAGGTCTAATTTCTGTCCCGGATTTACCCGGGCAAAAACCGAAGCTTTCAACCATTCATTTTTATCTTCTTCTGAAAGGTCTTTATAGGGTTTCATAGAGCGGCCATGAATTACTTCATCATCCTGATTAGCCAAACCTAATTGCTGTGCAATATTTTTTGCAGTAGCAGGATGATCACCGGTAATCATAACGACTTTAATACCGGCTGATTTACATTCTTCAATAGCAGCCGATATTTCAGGTCTTAGCGGGTCAATAAATCCTATCACCCCCGCCAATGTTAAGTGATGCAGAAGATCTTTTTCTTTTTCATTGGTGTTCCTGAATGCAAAAGCAAGCATTCGTAATCCCGATTGTGCCCGGTTTTCCGCCGACATAAGCCATTGTTTCTTTTTTTCTTCAGTAAATGGAATAATATCATTGCCTTCCAGCACCGATGTGCAGTGTGCCAGCAATTCTTCTACCGCACCTTTAGCAGCGATATAATAGTTCTGATCACTGTTTAGATGCAACGTGGCCATTACCTTTGTTTCGGATGAAAATGGAATTTCATCCGCTTTAGTAAATTGATGACGGTATTCTTCAACTGATTTCCCTGAAGCATATACCATTTTCAATAAACCCACTTCCAGTGGATCGCCTGATTCTTTCTCAATATTATTCTCATATTGGTAAGAAGCAGTATTACATAATGCAGCTACCCGAAGCAGATGCTCAAAAGCCTCATGGCCGGTAATGCTTTCATCATCATGCCACCGGATGGAGATATTGGGTATATCTACATCAATTCTTGAAGCACTGCTGTTTACCTGGATAAATGAAGTTTGAATTTTATTTTGTGTGAGCGTACCGGTTTTATCAGTACAAATTACATTCGTTCCGCCAAGCGTTTCAACTGATGATAACTTCTTTACGATCACATGATGACGGGCCATACGCAGCATCCCAAAGGCAAGTGCCAACGTAGCTACAATTGGCAAACCCTCGGGTATTGCTGCAACTGCCAGCGCAATGGATGTTTCCAGCATAGCTACCAATTCATGGCCGTTTAATACCCCTGCAATAAAAACGATGATTACCAGTGCTACCGTAATCCATATCAGTTTTTTACTGAATGACTGGATCTTTTTCTCCAGCGGTGTCGCAGCTTGTTTAGCCTGTTGCACCATTTTGGCTATAGAACCCAATTCTGTTGACATGCCGGTATTGACCACCACTGCATAACCATTACCTTTTGCTACAAATGTTCCTTTGTATAGCATGTTTGTGCGTTCAGCCAATTGTATATCGGATGGCAAAGATGTTATATTTTTTTCGACCGGCAGCGATTCACCGGTAAGAGCTGATTCATCCGTTTGCAATTGTGAAGTTTTAATTAACCTCGCATCGGCGGTAATCATATCCCCACCTTCTACAAATAATATATCGCCGGGAACAAGGTCTTCCGAAGGCACTTCAACCAGCTTTCCGTTACGCATCACTCTTGCCGGAACCGTGGTAAGTTTTCTCAGTGCGTCCATTGAACGTTCAGCCTGGAATTCCATCAAAAAACCAACAACGGCATTTATAACTATTACGACTATAATGGCAATTCCATCCAACCATTCTTTGAAGAAAAAAGAAAGTCCGGCAGCAATGGCCAATAACAATACAAAAGGGCTAACAAACTGATTAATCAAAATAACCAGCGGACTTATTTTTTTTCCGGACTCTATTTTGTTCGGCCCCGCAATATTCAGTCTTCGTGCAGATTCTGCTGAGGACAGTCCGCCTTCTGAATCAGTGCGTAATTTTTCTATCACATCGAGGTGATCAATGGCCCATGCTGTTTTTACATCTTCTAAATTCGATGGCAACATAATGAAATAATTATTTATAAAGGCCGTAAATAAATTCACCGTACTTCTATTACATTTTCATCCCTTCCATGCCTGCGCCTTTTTTCAATACCAAAGCGCTATTCAGCAAATACGCACCGCTGGTAACGATGAGTTCTCCTTCTTTTAACCCACTGATCACTTCCACTTCTTTTTTATTTTGTACCCCTAATTGAATTATCCGGCTCTCATACATGCCATCTCCGGTTTTTACCCAGGCAGTGATCATATTGCCTACCAGGATGGCTGACTTAGGTATGACAACGGTTTTCTTTTCGTTGCGTTTAATATTGACATAGACCATCATACCTGGCTTCAGTTGATGACTTCGGTTGGTAAGCATAAACCGCACGAGACTGATCTTCTGATCGGCTTCCACTGTAGGATTGTCAAATACCGGAACTACCGTAAAGGATTCACCGGGATAAGCGTCAAACTCAGCAGTTATAGAAGGTTTTTCATGCAGCCATCTTAATTCACTGGTGTATATCCGGGCTTCAATCCACAGTTGCGATAAATCGGCCAGCCTGAACAGAGGAGTGCCTGTTTCTACATATTGCCCTTCACTGGCAGAAAGCTCAACGAGTGTTCCAGACACCGGACTGTAAAAAGTGACAAGGGGTGAAGTTTCACGGCTCTTTTGTAATACTGATATTTGTTCGCTGGTAAGCCCCCACAACAATAATTTTTTTTTGGCTCCTTCCACCATTTGATCTACTACCTGTTTCATACTGCTGAATTGTGCCTGTTGTTGTAAAGCATTCAGCAATTCGTTTTCATATGATAATAATTCCTCGCTGTAAATAGCATACAATGGTTGACCGGTTGCAACCCATTGCTGCGGATTTCGAACAAACAATTTGTCCAGCCTGCCCCGTATGCGGGATGTGACTACCGTTATTTTTCTTTCGTCAAAACGGGTAGTACCCGGTAGCGTGGTGTATTCAGCAATTGTTTTTATTTTCACGGTATCTACCAGAATGTTGGCGTATTGCTCATCCCGTTTGGTAAGCATAATCATGTCCTCCATGTCTATAGCAGAATCAATCTTAGTAGCAACAACATGACTGTCATGTTCCAACATTTGGTTTGCTGCTTTTTTATCAGTGCAGGCTGCCATGCCAAATATTAAGGAGCAGCAACAAACAATAATTATAATAATTTTATATTTCATTATTTACCCGGTTTAATATTGAATAATCGTTTCGCCATCGGCGAGGTAACCGGCATCCCTGGCTATTTTTTCATTTTGTGCTAAACCTTCCAGTATTTCTACTTTATCATTACCGCGGTGACCAATTTTCACCACCCTTGATTGAAAAACTGCATTGCCTTCTTTGGTTGTTCCCACCTGCACCCACACAATGGCTACTTTCCCGAGATAATACACACTGACGGCGGGAACCACTAATGATCTTGCCGGAACAGACACTGTAGCGGTGATCAATGAATTTTGCTTCATTATCCCTGTCGCATTGGGAATATACACTCTTGCCTGTGTGAATTTTTGTTCGCCCTCATACACCTGTTCAATTAGTTGTATAGAAGTTTGAATCGGTCTATCCGGAAGTAGCTCACTGGTTATCACTATTGGTTGCCCCTTACGAATGTATTTTTCATTTTCTTTGGTGAAAGCAATAATGCCCCAGGCTTGTTTGAAATCATTGATCCAAAACAGTGTTTGATTGTTGCTCACATACATTCCTTCCCGAATACTGTTATCGGATAATACAGAACCCTGAATAGAAGGGGATGAATTGCTTGTACCACTCATACCACCACTACCCATGCTGCCGGAAGCATTACCGGCAGTGCCCATTCCCGATGAGGCTGAGGGATTGAACAATACATAACCCTCAAACGGACTATACAGTGGTATGGTGAGCGATGCACTGCCTGTTTGATCAATATGTTGTAGCTGTACCGGCGTAAGGCCCAATAACTGTAGCTTTTGCCTTGCCCTGTTTTGCAGTATGGTATCATTTGTTTGCCGTAGAACATAGAGATATTCTTCTATGTAAGTATTTAGTTCGGGACTGTACAGTTCAAGAATTTTTTCTCCCTTACGCACATACTGATAATTGTATTTTACATACAATCGGTCAATTCTTCCGCCCACACGAACCGACACTTTGCGATTGCGCCGTGTATCAAAGGCTATATATCCATTGCCGGGAATATTAAAATTCATATCACTATAAACAGGCGCTATTACCTTTTGCCTGGCAATTACAGTGCGGTTAGTTGGCAGGGCATGCCAGTTTGTTTCTTTGGCAGTATTATTCATGTCCGACATTGAATCATGCTGCATACCGCTTTTCATGCCGGTATCCGAACCGGGTTGATGGCCAATATGTTTTTGTTCTCCCTGCCTGCAGGCCGCTGATGCCATAACTAATAACATAACTAACCAGGCATTTGCCAAAAACCGCTTATTATCTATATATGTTATTCTTTTTGTCATTATTGTTTTATCTCCCTTTGATATTCATATTCCGATTGCACAATAAAAACCTGCCCCAGTTTATCAATACGTTCCATTTCTTTCATTAACAGCATATTCCAGGCATCCAGCAACACAAAAAAGTTTCCGGTATTCTGGCGCCAGGCCAGCAGGTTGCTTTCAAGATTCCTGCGGTATGAAGGCAAAATATTTTTATCGTAATTGTCCAATTGCTTTTTTTCAAATAGCAGCATAGTAATTTTTTCACGGGTCATCTGCGCAGCCATTAGTTGCATAGTATTCTTTTCTTTCTGCATGGCTTCAATTTCATAACTCATAGATTTCACTTCCGATTTATACATTTTGGATGACCAGGGAACGATAGGAACTGTTATCATGCCCATGATGGAAAATTGATTACCCATACCAAACATTTGTCCATGCGCAACCTGCACACCAAAATCGGGTTTAGAACCGGTGGCCGCCCAACGGGTATTTAATTTCATGGATTGAATACGGCTTTGCATAGATAGAATATCATTTCTCAGCAATTGTGCGCTATCTACAGCAGATAAATAATCGCTGCCGTAATCTTTCGGGGTTAACAGCGTATCAATAAAAAACGGGGCATCCACATTCCGGTTCATTAACGTATTAAGACCAATATTGCTTTCTGCAATTTGTGCAAACAGCATGGTTTCCATATTGGCCAGTTCACTCAGCGAAGCCTCTGCCTTGAAGATAGTTGCCAGATCTGCCTGGTTATAAGCGTATTTATCCCTGGCTGTTTTGATAAGCATATTCAGCAGTTCCCGGTATTCCTTTACCAACTTCAGCTTTTGTTCAGCAGTATAGCGGCGGTAATAATAAAGCCTCGCTGTAAAATGCAGAACATTTTTTTGCCATTCCATATCGTTGCGTTGCACATTTTCCAAAGATGCCAGGTAATCTCTTTTAGCATTTAATTTGGCAGGATTCGTAATCATTTGTTGTACCGAAAGCATAATGCCAGCCTGGTTATCCGGCGTCTTTTCTTTTATCATAGGTAACTGGTAGGGAAAACGGTCTAAGGCCAGCGATACAGTTGGAGGCATCCAGGCTCTGGCTCCTTCTGCCGATGAACGGATAGAGCCGATTTTTGATTCATAATATTGCAGTTGCGGATAAGCGGTATCAATTTCGGTAAAAATATGCCGAAGTGTAAACCTTACCGTATCCTGCGAATTGGCAGTTACCAAATAAGATTGCAGAATAACAAATAATATAATGCGTTTTACTTTCATAACCTTTTGGGTTCTATTCTTCAATGTCGAGCACTACCAGCCTGCCATGTTTCTTTAGCTCCCACTCTTTTAACAGGTTGTAAATTACAGGTAGCACAATCAAAACAAATAAGGTTGATGTAATCAATCCAAATACAAATGGAATAGCAATAGGCTTCATCACATCGCTACCTGTACCTGTGGAAGCCAATACCGGAATCAATCCGAGGATGTTGGCCAGCACAGTCATCAACAAAGGGCGAACACGCTGGGTAGCTCCAAAAAGAATTGTTTCTTTCAGCGCAGGCAGACTTATATTTTCAAGACCATTGCCGCTTTGAGCTACCATTTTACGGATCGTATCGTTCATGTAAGCAATCATCAGTACCCCTGTTTCCACAGCTACTCCAAACAGCGCTATAAAGCCTACTGCTACTGCTACAGAAAAATTCACGTTGTAATAATAGAGTGAATACACGCCGCCCATCAGGGCTACCGGCACACTGATAAATACAACAGCAACCGCTTTAAAAGAATGAAACGTGATATAAAGAATGAATCCAATAACCAACAAAACGATTGGAATAATTATCTTCAATCGTTGTTGCGCCCGCACCTGATTTTCATACTGTCCGCTCCAATCAATGTAATAACCCTGCGGAAGCTGTTTAAATGTTTCGTCTATTTTTCTTTTGGCCTCATTCACCACACTCCCCATATCCCTGCCACGAACATTGAAAAGAACAGTACCCCGCAGCATGGCATTTTCAGAATTGATCATGGGCGGGCCTTCTGTAACTTTTACATCTGCTACTGACGAAATCGGTAAAACTCCATACTTCATCGTTTGTATGGGAATGCGTTTTATTTCATCAATGTCATTGCGGTATTCCTGTGCGAGCCGCAGGTTTACGCTAAAGCGTTCACGCCCTTCAACTGTTGTGGTCAGGATCATTCCGCCTAATGCACTTTCAATTACCATATTTACGTCATCAATGTTTAACCCATATCGTGCAGCATCCCGGCGACGGATTTTTATATCGAGATACTTGCCGCCGGTAAGCTGTTCTACATACAGGTCCTCCAGCCCTTTTATACCTTTCAACGAGCCTTCCACCTTTCTTGAAATGGCATAAATGCTGTCAAGGTTAGTGCCATAGATCTTTACCCCCACATCTGTTCGGATACCGGTTGAAAGCATATTGATCCGGTTGATAATAGGTTGTGTCCATCCGGTCACCACACCAGGTATCTGCACTTTATCATTCATCTCTTTAATTAATTTTTCTTTTGTCATTCCCTTTCGCCAATACTTTTTCTGCTTTAATACGATAATCGTTTCAATCATGCTGATGGGTGCATTATCAGTCGCCGTGTATGCCCTGCCTGCTTTGCCCAGCACATTCTCTACTTCGGGAAATCCTTTGATAATCTTATCCTGCAATTGGGTTATTCGTTTAGCCTCTGAGTTGGAAACATCCGGTAAGGTAACCGGCATCAACAGCAACGAACCTTCATCCAATGGCGGCATAAATTCAGTGCCCAGGTTAATTACCAATGGCACGCTGGCTGCTATTAAAACAAAACACAATGCCAACACTGTTTTTCGCCATGTGAGACAAAGCCTTGCTACGGGTTTGTAAATAGTGATAAAGAAATTTGACACCGGGTTTCTACTTTCAGGAATCAGTTTACATTTCATAAACACACGGGTGAGCATCGGAGAAACAGTAATAGCAAGAATAGCAGCACCGATCAGTGAAAATGTTTTTGTAAGTACAAGGGGAGAGAACAATTTTTTTTCCTGTCCGGTAAGGAAAAGAATGGGGGCAAACGAGATGATCATGATTATGACCGAGAAGAAAACAGACCGGCCAATTGTTCTGGAAGAATCTTCAATAATGGCCACCCTTTCTTCTTCGGGAATTTCCCTGGTATGACCGATACGTTCTTTCACTTTTATTGAATTTTCCTTTTCCATACCCGGTTAAGTTTTTTGTTTTTTGAGCATGCGGTTGGTCAGCGATCTGTAGGCGTTTTCTGCCATTACAATGCCGGGGTCAACTACATCACCTATGGCAAGGGCAATGCCGCCTAATGATAGAATATTGGCCGAAACACCAAATAATCTCATCAGGATAAAACCGATCAGCACAGAAAGAAGTATGCAAAAAATAGCTACCAGGCCACTGCGGATGCTGAACAGGAAAAGAATGACAATGATACAAACAATCAGCACTTCCTGCCACAATGCTTCTTTTAATGTACCAATAGCGGCTGATATAAGATCACTTCTGTCATAAGCTGTTTTGAATTTAACACCAGATGGCAATCCTTTTTCAACATCCTTCATTTTTGCTTTAACCTTTTCAATTACATTTTTGGCATTTTCTCCAAAGCGCATCACTACAATGCCGCCAACTACTTCGCCCTCTCCATTTTCATCTACTATACCCAGGCGTAAATCCGGGCTCATCTGCACTTCTGAAATATCACTCAATGTGATCGGGATAGATTTATATGTTCCGATTGGGATCTCTTTAATATCCTCCAGGCCGGTGATATACCCCATACCCCGAATGAGATAACCTGTAGCATTCATTTCATATAAACTTCCGCCTACGTCGCGATTGTTAGCCGCCACAGCACGGGTAACATCCATCAAAGGCACTCCATAATACACCAGCTTATGCGGGTCAATAGTAACCTGGTAGCCTTTTTGAAAACCACCGAAGGATGCGACCTCACTCACTCCTTCTACATTCTGTAAAGCAAACTTTACATACCAATCCTGAAGCGCCCGCAGTTCGCCCAGGCTATAATCCTTTGCATTCAGTGTGTACCAGAAAATATGGCCTAATCCTGTTCCATCAGGGCCCAGGCTGGGTGTTACCCCCTGCGGCAAAAATTTTTGCGCATAATTCAGCCGTTCCAGCACTCTTGTACGTGCCCAATACACATCCACATCATCTTTAAATACTACAAAAATGAAACTCATGCCGAACATGGATGTAGCGCGAATGGACTTGATCTTAGGTATTCCCTGCATATTTGAAACCAACGGATAGGTTATCTGATCTTCAATAATCTTAGGATTACGTCCCATGTATTCGGTAAAAATGATCACCTGGTTTTCAGAAAGATCGGGTAGTGCGTCCACCGGTGTTTTCTTAATGGCATAAAAACCACCCAAGGCGATCAGGATGATCCCGATCCACACAAAGAAGCGATTATGAATTGACCAGGAAACAATTTTTTCGATCATGGTAATTGCAGTTTTCATTATTAATCTTAAATCCTGCGGCACCTATATATTTAACACAAACATTTTGTGAGTGAATCAACAGTTTTCTTTTCCTTACAAATACAGTAATAAATTTTCTGTCCTTCCTGCTTGCGGCTAACTACACCCGCGCTCTTAAGAATATTCAAATGACGGGAAGCAACCGGCTGTTGTAGTTTCAGTTTCTCATAAATGACTTTTACGGTAAGCCACCGGTCCCGGCTGCTCGATAATAATTGTAAAATGGCAAGCCGGTCGGGATGAGCAATAGCTTTCAACATCTCCGCTAATTCCTGTATTATTTTCTTTTTGGTTGTTTGTGCCATGATATAACTAAAGATCACTTTTCTTATGGCGAAAAGCGATGATTTCCATTATAATGAGCGATGATTTTAATCAATTGGATATAGGTATACAACTATGTATATACCAATTATTGAACAGCGCAAGGGTACGCTTAAACAACTCAATGTGAATGTTATATATTTAATTCCCATACTTCATTTATCACGTTAACAAAACAGACAGGAGCTTTCATAACGCTAAAGATTCTTCAGGATAAACTCAACGCGCTGTTCAGGAGGAAGTACGGGAACATGAACAATTGGAAAATGAAGAGAACTATAGACGTCGATAAGCAATTCGTGAATCTTTTTTTGTGCGGCTTCATCTTCCTTTCGGGCATAGTCCTGTACGATTGGCAGACAATCAAGAATAAACACCTTTTTATACGATGCGTTACTTACTACGTTTACCAGTTCTTCATCTTCGGGAATGTTTAGAAAACGGTAGTAAGCAAGTGCATCCGGAATTGCCCTATCAAGAAAAATAATATCATCCGGCGACATAGATCTTTCCTGTTCAATCTGCATATCTAAAACGCCTAATTGAAATTCCTTTTGATGTTTCCTGACCTCCTCTACCGTTTTGCCGTTGATGAGTTGCGTATCGAGGTAATGTCGCGCATGTTCGATAGTTGTTTTATACCCTCTTGCCTTCAATAAATTAACAGTGGTAGTTTTGCCGGCCCCAGGTCCACCTGTAATTACATACCAATTGGTATTTTTTCCTGACATCTTCGTTATATTAAAAGATAGCCCTGTTGCTATATACAAACAAGGCTATATGTTATGGATGCTGCTTCAGCAGCCAATTAACTTTATACATTTTATGAAAATTGTCGTAGCTGGTCAGTTCTTTATCTCCCTTAAAGGTAGCATCCAACGCATCGTGAAAAGGATGATTATTTGGAAATGCCTTTTTTAGGTTCTCCAAAGTAAGAGGTTGCAATATCTCGGAGGCGCTGGTAGTAAAAAAATACTTCGGTTCATATTTCTCAGCCTCTTTAGGTGAGTGTGCCCGGTGTACATATTTATAAATGGTAATGGCTTCTCCTGCGTTAATAATTGAATACCCTTTATTAACAGTAGCTGTTTTGGATGTTAATTTTTCACTTTTCTGTGCAATTGAAGTTTGAGAAAATATCAGCAGGCTTCCTACAAGCATAAGTAAGAAATACATCTTTTTCATTGTTTTTTATTTTATGATTAGTGAGTGTGAGAGTTCATTTATATTTTACCGTTTCAAAAGGAGCGGATGTAAAGTGCTACACTTCCTTGTTGTAGCGTATTATAGGATTTATTTATTATCCATTTGGCTAGTGCCTGGCACTTTTATTCTGAGGTAAAACTATTTTATCTGTTCTCGTTAGAATATGATCCTTATTAGAAGCGGATATGATATTAATCACCTGGCCGCAGAATCACATAAAATAAATTTGTTCGAAGAAGTATGTAAGTATATAAGTATCTGTATTATTCTGAACTCCGCACACATTGTGATGCCTTGTGTAAATTTGGCGATAGCCATATGATCATGGAAAAAATTGCAAAAACTGCGTGATTAGTTTAGGGGCTTTACAATATGCTATCAAAAGACCCGCAGGGGAATTCCTGCTCCTTCCTGGCTAATAAAATTCTGAATATTAAATCGAACCGGGGCCCTGGCACCGGGTCCCTACCTGGTGGCGGTAACTTATAATGGCAGCATTCTAATTTTTCATCACCCGCTCAACCATTCCGTTTTCAAATTTCAACAAATAAATTCCTTTTGGGCAATTGAGCATTGAAAGTTGAATACTGGAAGAGGTTATCAATTGGCTTTGCAATAGTTTTCCTTCCACACTGTATACATTCACTTTTGTGTTTAGTAAATTATTACCAACAGAAATATTGATCATATCTGCACCCGGGTTCGGATAAATGCTTACACGTACATCACCCGCAGCAGTGTTATTGAGCAAAATGATATTGGAATACGTAAACGTACCATCCACATCCACCATTTTTAACCGGTAAAAGTTTTTGTCTGTTGCCGGGTTGTTGTGGTTGAAAGAATACGAACCGCTTCCGCTGCCCCTTGCCGCCACAGTACCAATTGTTTTCCACTCACCATTATCCATGCTCAATTGCACATTAAATGCTTTCGTGTTTTCTTCACTTGCCGTATTCCATGCCAGTGTATTGT
Organism: Niastella vici; assembly: GCF_002077945.1. GTDB lineage: Bacteria > Bacteroidota > Bacteroidia > Chitinophagales > Chitinophagaceae > Niastella > Niastella vici. The sequence continues at coordinate 150,478 of NZ_LVYD01000044.1, read as the reverse complement.
AGCCTGTTTGTTTGCTGCCGTTAAAATTGAGCAGGGTAAGCGGCAATGGCGCAGAAGTGTTTTTATAATAAGAAATGGCGCCATTAAGATTCCCAATAAAAACATCCTTATCGCCATCGTTATCAACATCTACAAAAGCAGGGGTAGAATTAGCGCCAATGTCCACCCCATTTAAAGGGTTGCTGGCCCCGGTAGTGAGGGTAAACACCGGTGCTGATGCCGTGCCGGTGTTTTTATAGTATCTGAGCGTGCCATCATAGGCTCCGATAAATGCATCCATATCGCCATCGCCATCAATATCTACAAAGTTGGGATCAGACGCAAAACCAACATCCACGCCATTAAAAGGGTTGCTGGCGCCGGTGGTAGAAGTAAATACCGGTGCTGATGCCGTGCCGGTGTTTTTATAATAATAAATTGTACCATCATTGGCGCCAATAAATGCATCCTTATCACCATCGTTATCAATATCTACAAAGTTGATGGTAGTATAAATACTTATTGTCACCCCGTTAAAAGGGTTGCCGGCGCCCGTGGTAGAGGTAAACACAGGCGCTGTTGCCGTACCGGTGTTTTTATAATAAAGGATCTGACCAGAGCCCGCTCCAATAAATGCATCTTTATCGCCATCGTTATCTATATCTACAAAGGTTGGAGCGGAACCATCACCCACATCTACCCCGTTAAAAGGGTTGGCGGCACCCGTGGTGGAGGTAAATACAGGCGCTGTTGCCGTGCCGGTATTTTTATAATAAAAGATTTCACCATAACCCCTACCAATAAATGCATCCTTGTCGCCATCGTTATCAATATCTTCAAAAGTGGGATTAGAATAATAGATCAAATTTACCCCGTTAAAAGGGTTGGATGCCCCTGTTTGTTGCGCAAACGTAATGGTTTGTGCCTGTGCGGGCGTTGTCAGGCAAAGCCCTGCGGCTACGCAGGCGGCTGCCAGTGATGCTTTTATTTCAATACCTAACTGACGGGCATAGCGGCACAGGCGACGCCATATTTCCTGCTTTTTTTGCTGTGTAAAACTGGCAAAACGCCCTGTACGCAGGTTGTTCTGTAGCCTTTCCAGTGCTTTGGCATAATTGTCAGCAGGTTTGTAAATGTAATTTCTTTTCATATAGTTTTTTGGGTTAATAGTTAATGGTTCATTCCCCCTTACAACTTATTCCCCGGTTGCCTGCGCCCAATAAGTGGCATCAGGTGTGTGCAAGGCTTGGCGGTGTGTTTGGGTAGTGTGGTTCAGTATACCTGGCCGGAATGTGTTGGGTAATATCTGTACATCATATATTTCTTCCACAGTTTGCTGGTAGCGTATATGGCCCACATTGGCGCCTGTAGGCAGGTGTATTATTTCCACGCCACAGTAAATAGCATCTTTAGTAATGGCAAGGTCCCTGAAGGTGCTGGCGTTTTTCCGCAGTTTAGACAGGCCAATAAACAGGTAATCGCCCTGCTTTGCCATACCCCTTACAAAGCCTTTCAGGCTTGCCACTACATCATATTTACCCGTGCTCAGGTCAATTTTTACCAATTGTCCTGTAGCTGATAACAGGCAAAACAATTGCCCATCCAGCCATCGTGGCGAGTGTGGCATGGGCAGGTTAGCCGCCACCACATTATTGGTTTCTATATCCATTATCAGTCCGCTTGTTTCCACGCCGGGCCGCCAGCCCTTTGGGGTATTGGTTTGTGCAAACAGGCTTACGTATTTTGGCTTTCCGTTCACCATAGCCATTCCATTTAAATGGCATTGGTCGCCAGCTTCTAACTGTGCTATAAAAGGCGGCCGCCATTGCGGGGTAAAACTAAAGTTGTTGTCGATGGTGGCCAGGCAGGAAAATGCAGTGTTTACAGCCCATAGTCTTCCTTCGTTATCCCAATCCATATCGTGGATGTCTACCGCCCCGGTGTAATAGGTAGCACGTGGCACATAAAAGGCATCGTAAAAATTGGGTTTGGTGGCATAGCTGGCAGCCAGGCCAGGCGCATTGCCAAAAACGGTTACTTCATTTTTGGTGGCCAGCGCCATGCGGTTATCACGTAAAGCAAGCCCCATGGCTTTGTCAAAATCCCGTGGCAACTGGCGCATGGCATTTTGACCATCGGGACTTAGGAAAATTAGTTTACCCGCCTGGTAGGTAGTAATGGCAAGTGAACAATTGAGCTGTATAAGCAGCTCGGCCACATTGGGTGTATAGGTACAGGTAAATGGTGGTGGCGGCGTCATCGTATTCATGTTGTGTGTAATTACTCCTTTTATTCCTGAATGTTTTGAAGGATAAAATCGATCAACCTTTGGGCAGATTGCTCAGGGGTTTCGGTGAAACGAGTCACATACGTTAGGGTTAGGTTTCGCAAATGCCTAACCTAAAGATATTTAATAATGTATTATCTTTTATAATTGAACCACAATTAGAATACTTTTTTTTGAGCGGGGAAGCTCACATGATTATGTAAACAGGTTCCAATTTGTCGTTTGTCGCTACAGAAATTTAAAAGGGCCTTCAAGTCTTTTTATTTGCAGGCCCTTTTTGGTTCGAAATATTCTTGTTAAGCTCTTTATTATTTACTGTGTTAGCGCAACACTATAAAAGCGCCTTATAAAAAGCTTTCCGATAGGTTTCAGAAACTGGAATTCTTTCCTTGCCTATAAGAATACGATCGCCCTCTACGGCTTCTATCCCGGATAGCGACACTATAAATGATTTATGAACTCTGCAAAATACAGAAGAAGGTAAACGTTCCTCCAGCTCACCGAAGGTTTCAGACGTTAACAGTTTATCTTTTATACAGCAAATTTTTAACGAGGGCGCTACCTTTTATTTTTCTCTCCCTGCTATTTAATTGACTCCTATGGTTAGGCCATATAATCTAATGAACATTAGAAATATTGCTTCTGTATTTAATATTCAACATCATAAGTTTATCAAGAGGTAATTTTCAATTAGTTGAATATAGGGGTGTTAAAGGTTTTGCCGTTTTCTTAACATCATATGAACGGCAAAAAAGATCATAATTGGAAGGGTAATAGCAGGTACTCATCAACAATCAAACTTATACTTTTTTTTCTTATAGGGGCTCTTACTGCCATTCTTATATTTCGCTTCCTTCTTCGAATTTAACCAGCAACGGCCTGCACCGTCTTTCTTTTTTGAAGCCAACCATCAAAGCGCTCATACCAGGACATTTCTTAATTGAAAATTGATTTTGATCATGAAAAAATACAATTAAGAATACTTTTATTATTTTGCATTCATAGGATAAGGTTTAATGGTTAATGGTATTTGATTAGTGCAGCCTCCCCTCCGGGAGGCTTTTTTTATTTCAGTTTGCAAGCAGCTGACAAAACTCACCGCGCTCAATGACAACCGTCTTGTAATTTACCTGTTAATTCAGGTAGTTTTAATGATGATCAGCAGGAAAACATACCCGAATGGAGGCCCTGACTATTTTATCGGGCCGGGGTAAAAAGAACACAAGCTGAAAAGGAATTCGCTCATAATTAAATAGTTCAGTGTGTAATGCAAACAGAAAAACCGGCAGCAATGCCGCCCTTTTCCCAGGAATGCCTGACTACAGCTGAGGCTACCGCAAGACTTCAGCAATATGGCTTTAATGAAATTGCCAGGGAAAAAACCTTATCGCCACTCCGGCGCATGTGGAATCATGTGAAGAACCCCTTAGTGATTTTATTGTTTGTATTGGGAACCCTGTCATGGCTTACCGGTGATATAAGGGCAACGATCGTCATTTTTGTGATGGTGCTGCTGGGAATTGTGCTGCGGTATTTTCAGGAAATGAAGGCAGATAAAGCCGCCCAAAAGCTCAAAGCTATGGTGAGCACCCATGCCACGGTGATCAGGGACGGAAATCAAAGGGAGCTCCCGTTGAAACTACTGGTCCCCGGCGACCTGGTGATCTTAAGCGCCGGCGATATGGTGCCGGCTGATATCAGGTTATTGACAGCAAAAGACCTGCATGTAAACCAGGCAGCCCTTACAGGAGAGGCTTTACCCGTTGAAAAAGAGGCAAAGGATGTTGATGATACAATAGACAATCCGCTGGAACAAATATGTTATTGTTTTTTAGGCACCAATGTAATTAGCGGTTCAGCAACAGCCGTAGTGATGCACACAGGGGATCAAACTTATTTTGGCGGCGTGGCCCATAGCATTGCCGGGGAACGGGAACTCACCAGTTTTGATAAGGGTATCAATCGCTTTACGTGGCTGATGATCCGGTTCATGTTCATTATGGTGCCGGCTGTTTTTTTGATCAATGGGCTTACCCGTCACAACTGGCTTGAAGCATTTCTGTTTGCCATGGCAGTAGCCGTTGGCCTTACACCTGAAATGTTACCTATGATCGTAACGGTGAACCTGTCGAAGGGCGCCTTGGCCATGGCCCGTAAAAAAGTGATTGTCAAACGCCTTAACGCTATTCAGAATTTTGGCGCAATGGATATCCTGTGCACCGATAAAACAGGTACCATCACCAGGGGAAAAATTGTACTGCAACAACATCTTGACGTTTCCGGAAAAGACAGTCAAACGGTGTTGGACTACGGTTATCTTAACAGCTATTATCATACAGGACTTAAAAACATTATGGATGATGCGGTGCTTGAGCATGAAGAACTGGAAACAGCTTTAAAGATCAAAGAAACCTACCAAAAGATCGACGAGATCCCGTTCGACTTCGAGCGAAAGCGGATGTCGGTAGTGGTAGCAGAAAAGAATGCACAGCATTTACTTATTTGCAAGGGTGCGGTTGAAGGAATTCTCGACATCTGCACAAGGATAGAAATGAATAGAGAAATAAAGGAACTGTCGGCCATAGAAAAAAACGGGTGTCTTGAGCTGGTGCATAGTATGAATAAAAAAGGATTCCGGGTGGTTGCCCTGGCTTACAGGCAGATAGAACCTGGCGCTGAAGGAACCGGCTATCACATATCCGATGAAAAAGAACTGGTGCTGCTTGGGTTTCTGTCTTTCTTTGATCCGCCAAAAGAAACAGCTGCAGAAGCCCTGGAGCGGCTGCAGCGCCTTCATGTAGACGTAAAGATATTAACTGGCGACAATGAAGCTATCACCCGTTACATTTGCGAACAGGTGCGAATGCCTTACGATAAAATATTGCTGGGCCACGACATTGAAAAGATGGACGATAAAAAACTGGATGCTGTGGTAACCAGTTACAACATTTTTGCCAGGCTTATTCCTTCCCATAAAAAAAGGATCATTCAGGCGCTGCAGCGTAACGGACATGTAACGGGATTCCTGGGCGATGGCATCAACGATGCGCCTGCATTGAAAATAGCCGATATCGGAATATCTGTTAACAGTGCAGTGGATGTAGCCAAAGAATCTTCCGATATCATTTTAATGGAAAATAATTTACTGGTACTGGAGCAGGGTGTAGCGGAAGGACGCAGTGTATTTGGCAATATCATTAAATATATCAAGATGGCAGCCAGCTCCAATTTCGGTAATATGTTCAGTGTAGTAGGAGCCAGCGCCTTTTTACCCTTTCTGCCCATGCTTCCGATTCAGGTACTCACCAATAATTTGTTGTATGATTTTTCGCAAACAACTATCCCCACCGATAAAGTGGATGAGGACTGGCAGATAAAACCGCGTAAATGGACCATTGATGAACTGCAACGCTTTATATTGTACATCGGGCCCATCAGTTCAATCTTTGATTATATAACATTTTTTATCCTGTGGTTTGTGTTTCATGCAAACCACAACCCTGCGTTGTTTCATACCGGCTGGTTTATAGAATCCCTCTTTACTCAAACCCTCATCATTCATGTGATCAGAACCAATAAGATCCCTTTTATCGAAAGCCGGGCATCCTGGCAATTGCTCACCAGCTCAATAATTATTGTTATAGCCGGAGCGTGGTTAACGGTTTCCCCGTTGGCCAGGGTACTGGGATTTGTGCCGCTGCCAACCCTGTACTGGATCTTTCTGGCCGTAATTCTGATTTTTTATATCCTGCTTACCCAACTGATGAAGAACCATTTGACGAAAAAATAGAATGACCTCAACTCTTACTGCCGGTATTTTTAGGGCTATTGTGTATATATTACCGGCTTATTTAAATGAGTAACATCATTGCACCACTTGATGCCGGTCATTTAAGTTAACAATAAACAGTCGGAGTTTTAAATAGTAGTTTAATACTTCCACTCAATCATACAGAAGATGGACACCGCCTTGAAAAATAGCCAACCACATCAAAAAAGCGGTACGCTTCAGCGTAAAAAGATCGCGAGCTTTTTTGTGAGCGTGTATGATGTTTACAAATTTATCGCCGGCTTTTTTAAAGAAGTGTTTACAGGACCATACGAATTCAAAGAGATCGTTCGGCAATGTTATGAGATCGGCTGCAAATCACTTGCCATCATTACGCTCACCGCTTTTATAACAGGAATTGTTTTTACCAAACAATCACGTCCGTCCCTATCTGAATTTGGGGCCACTTCGTGGCTGCCTTCGTTAATTGCCATAGCGATCGTCAGGGCCCTTGCGCCACTTATGACTGCCCTGGTCATTGCAGGCAAGGTAGGCTCCAACATGGGCGCAGAACTGGCTTCCATGCGGGTAACAGAGCAAATTGACGCCATGGAGGTATCTTCCACCAATCCATTTAAATTCCTGGTGATCACGCGGGTACTGGCAATAACCATTACCCTTCCGGTGCTTGTCACTTATTTTGCTTTTCTGGGGCTCGCCGGCGCCTATCTGAATGTTCATCATAATGAATCAACAAGCTTCACCACATTCATGACGAATGCCTTTGTAAAGATCTCTTTTCTCGACCTGTTCTCGTCCCTTTTCAGATCAGTGGTTTATGGATTTACCATTGGCATTACCGGCTGCTTTAAGGGCTATAATGCCAAACAGGGAACAGTTGGTGTTGGAAGGGCCGCCAATTCGGCGGTCGTCATTTCCATGTTCCTGATATTTATAGAAGAGATGGTCATTGTTCAAATCGTAAATTATTTCAGGTAACATATGAAAAGCGCCGGGCCAAAGATCGACAGGAACACGATCGTAATCTCAATAAAAGACCTGCAAAAATCATTTGGAGAAATGAATGTTTTAAGGGGCATCGATCTCGATCTGTATAAAGGCGAAAATGTGGTGATCCTGGGCCGTTCGGGCAGTGGCAAATCTGTGCTCATCAAAATTATCGCAGGCTTGTTGAAACCCGATAGCGGCATGGTAAAACTGCTGGGCAGTGAAATAAACAACCTCGACAAAAAAGAACTTCTTGCTTTACGCCTAAAGATTGGATTTTCCTTTCAAAGCAGCGCCCTGTATGATGGAATGAGTGTATGGGAAAACCTTCAATTTCCCCTGGTAAGAAACAGAAGGGATTTAACAAAAAAACAAGTGAATGAAACCATTGAACAGGTACTCAACGATGTTGGCCTGTTGCAAACGATAGATCAGATGCCCGCCGAATTATCGGGGGGTCAAAAAAAGCGGATCGGCATTGCCCGTATGCTGATACTTCATCCAGAAATAATATTATATGACGAACCAACCGGCGGCCTTGATCCCGTGACCTGTGTAGAGATCAATAATCTTATCAATAAAGTGCAGCTGCAATATAATACGAGTTCAATAATCATAACACATGACCTCAGTTGCGCCAAATCAACCGGCGACCGCATCGTCATGTTGTCTGACGGTATATTTTTCAGGCAGGGTAGTTTTGAAGAAGTATTTAACACCGATGACGAACGGGTAAAAAGCTTCTATAACTATTACATACTTAACCAATGAACAAGCCAAATTATAAACGTCCGCTCTTTGTGGGCATTTTTATCATAGCAGGACTGGCCATGCTGGTGTCGGGTGTTTTTATGATCGGAAGCCAGGGGAAGCTCTTTAATAAAAAATTCACCCTTAAAATTATCTTTAACGACGTTAATGGGTTGCAACCGGGAAACAATGTATGGCTATCGGGTGTTAAGATCGGCACAGTAAAGAAGATCGCCTTTTATGGCCAAACCCAGGTACAGGCTACAATCAGCCTTGACAAACAGGCTGAAACCAGGATTTGCAAAGATGCCATAGCTAAAATAAGCACTGATGGTTTTATTGGAAACAAGATTGTAGTGATCTATGGCGGCACTGCCGGCATGGTAAAAAACGGCGACTTTCTCCGGAGCAACAAGGCCGGCGCTTCTACAGAAGATATGCTCGATACCCTGCAACAGAACAACAAAAACCTGCTCCAGATCACGAACAACCTTAAACTGGTTACAGGCAGGATAGCTAATGGAGAAGGCACTATTGGCGGCCTGGTAAACGATGCTTCCCTATTTAAGGAATTGCAATTTACCATGAAGAACCTGACAATAGCCTCGCAAAAAAGCGACCGGGTAGTAACGAATATCGAAGCCTTCAGCGGGCGTTTAAACAACCAGAAAGGGCTGGTAAATGAACTTTTTACCGACACAGCTATTTTCATAAAGCTTACGGAAGCGATTGCAGATCTGAAGCAAACCATGACACAGTTAAAGGGCACCACATCCTCCGCTGCTGCTTTCATAGATAATCTTCAATCTGTTACCGCACAGCTGAATGAAAAAAATAACACCGTAGGCATGCTTTTACACGATGAGGAAGCAGCCGGCGACCTGAAAGAGATGATCAAAAACCTGAAGACGAGCAGCCACAAACTCGATGAAGACCTGGAGGCGTTACAACACAACTTTCTGCTGCGCGGATACTTCAGGAAGAAACAAAAAAATAAACAGTCATCTTATTAAGCTATTCGCCCAGGTATTTTGTTCAGGATCATGATCTGCAATGACAATAATCATTGAAAACAGCCCCACCAACCGGTAGCTTTGAATAGGAAAAAGCTTCGGCCCTACAATCCCGGCTTTTGTAAATAAATGAAATTCAAAATCTTCTAACCATTGCTGAAATTAATTATATGAACAAGAATACAACGAACAACGATCTGCAGATACTGCAAAATGAAAAAAGCGACATTTGCATTTCCATCATTATGCCCACCCATCCCACTTCACCCGGAAGAAGAACAGACCCCGCACAACTGGAAAAGACCATTCGCCAGGCAAAAAAGCAATTATATGGCCAATACGACAATAAGGTCATCGGCCCCCTCGTACAGGCTGTAGATGAATTGTATGGCCAAATAGATTTCATGCACAATGCGGAAGGTATCGGATTATTTGTTTCCCAAAATGTAAAAAAGCTTATTCACTTTTTCTTTCCGGTAAAGGAGCGAATAGTTATCGCTCAATCATTTGATATCAGGGACCTGCTATATGAATTGTATTATGATATCCCGTATGTAGTTTTGATGGTAAGCCAAAAAGAAGCGAGACTGTACAACGGCCGCCTGAATAACGTTACGGCAATCAGTGACGCTCATTTCCCCAAAAAGAACGATGCTGAATATGAATATAACCGGCCCTGCAGGGGAAGCTCTTATGTAGGTCATGCCTTTGTAAAGGAATTTGAAAAGGATAAATCGATCTCTGAAGAGCTCAGGCTTAAAGCCTTTTTCCGGGAAACAGATGACTTATTGAATAGTTACCTGCACAACGGGACTCCTTTAATAATTACAGGAGAAAACAAAGACCAGGTTTATTTTACCGAGGTAACCAGGCATGTGCAGAACATTGCCTGTAATATTCCAGGCAATTATTCAACATTCAACGACCATGAGCTTGGAATGCTGACCTGGAAAGCAATGAAACTTTTCCTGGATAACAAAAAAGAAAAACTGGTGCGCGACATTAAAGAAAAGATCGGCGGCGACCCTGGCGTAACGGGCATAGAAAACATCTGGAAAGCGGTGCAGGAAGGAAGAGGTTATAAATTGCTGGTTGAAAAAGATTTTTCCATACCAGGATATCTGCCTCCTAACGATGATTATGATCTGCACATTTTTCCATTCAAACAACCCAATCACCTGGTGCCCGATGTTGTAAACAGGCTTATTGAAATGGTGCTTGAAAAGAATGGCGAAGTAGTAATGGTAGAAAATGATGTGCTGCAGGATTATAAGCGGCTGGCGTTGTTCACCAGGTATTAAATAACGACATTTAAGCAAGATCATATGAATTTACATATAGAATCGCCGCATAAGGACCACATGCAAATACCGGAACCGCTTATTCAAAAAAAGTTCGAACATTTCGATAAATTGTACGACCATATTGAATATTGCAACGTTGTTCTTTACAAAGAGAACAGCGATATTAAAAACGCCTGCTTTATAGAAGCCAGCATGAAAGTGCCCCGGAACACCTTGTTTTCGAGCAACAGGGCCATTTCATTTGAGCTGGCGCTCGATAAAGTGGTCAACGATTTGGAGAGCCAGTTACGCAGGTATAAAGATAAACTCAGAGAGGTAAGGTAAGATCAGGCTTTTGGTTTTGAGTACCCCTGATCCCTGCGATTCATGCCTGGTCTATTTTTGATTTAAAGCCATTTATGGGTGCGTTCTTTATCTGGAAAGAACCATGCGAATTAGCCGTAACCGGTTTCCCATATTTACGCCAGTAAATGTAAATAGCTGCCAGCGCTTCAAACAGGAATAGGCCAATTATGATCCGGAATAGTATCCGGTATTTATTTAACAACATCGTTCGCAGTGAAAGGCTTTCAGTTCTGTTATGGCCTAAAAAAAGGTAAAAAACATCTTTTAAAAGCGGCATCACTATTGGTATTTTATTCCAGTTGGTGTAACGTACCCCCTCATAACGATATGCTTCATTATAATTAGCAGGAACCTGGTTGTGGTAACTATTCCAATGCCCCTGCACATCTGCAAAGCTTGCCAAACCGCCATCCCGCTTTCGAAAACAAAGATCATAGTTCCCGTCTAACACGGCCCACCCTTTTGCCATTTTTGCTTCTACCAGTATGTGCCCCCCATACAAGCCATTTACTCTCATTTGAGCAATACGGGTTGTAATATGCAATTCGTTCAATAAACGGCTTAAAATGAAGGCATAGCTTGTGCAGGCGCCTTTAAAGGTCATCAAATCGTAAGAAAGCGGATGTATAGACGATTTTAAGGCTGAAATTTCCTTTTTATTGAAAATGCCCGACCGGGTTTGTCCCATGAAATGGATGAAATGTAAACTTTGCAATACAAGCGTTTCTTCAGAAGGCGCTGAAGTGCCGGCTCTATCCTTAACATAATCTGCCATTTCTTTGAACAGCTCATTTTCATAGTCATTTTCCATTTTGCAATAGAAAAGACAAGCCAGTAAAAATCCATTCAGGAAAAGGACAGTGTATTTATTAAACACAACCCGGAGAACAGGGATCTTCTTTACTGTTAGTTTCATATTGGATTATGGTTAAATGGTTGGTATTGGTAAATTGAGCAACAATTTACAATATTTTTATATACAAATATAAAATATGCTTAATCAGTTAACTTCAATTCACTGATGGCAATGACCGCAATATCCATTCAGGACAACTTCGGTCAATGATAAAATGAAGTACCGGCGCCCCTGCCCGTTACCGGGAGTTACGCCTGGTAGCTGGTTTGCTGATCTGGCGGAAAGGGATCACCCCTCCATTCGATAAGGCACGATCAATTCTACCCGCACGCCGGATTCACCTGTTGTAGCCTTTTTATCGACAATCGTTAATTTGGCAGCCGTCTTTGTTTGCCGGCTTAATATTTGGAGCCGTTCCTGGTTAATCAGCGTAGATAATGACCGTTTCTGATTATGATTGGTTTCAACGCCCTGGAATCCGCTGCCATTGTCTTCAATAATGCAATACAAGACGCTATTGTCCTTTTTAATATGGATATTAATTTGTCCTTTTTCCTGTTGGCCGGCAAAACCATGTAGTATGGCGTTCTCAGCAAAAGGTTGCAACAGCATCGGCGGTATCATAATGCCTTCGGGCATGGCTTCCACATCGATGTGGTAATCGAACCCATTATAAAATAAGATCTGTTGCAGTTTTAAATAACTTGTCAACGCATCGAGTTCTTTGTTTAGCGAAACAAACGGTTCCCGTGCATTTGCATGGCTGAGCTGGTAGAGCCGGCCTAATTGCTGAACAACCAGGATAGCGCCTTCCGTTTCTCCTGCCCGGATGATCCCCTGCAGCCCGCTTATAGAATTGGATAAAAAATGGGATTCAATTTGTCCCCGCAGTAATTGCTGCCGCAAACTTTCTTCTCGTGCGAGCCTTTTTTTATGCTTCCCCCTCCAGATCCCAAACAGCAACAAGCCAAGTATCACGATGCCGGTACAAATGCGCACAATCGCTTTACGTTGCCTTTCCCTCATTTCTTCGCCTGCCTTGTTAGCTAAAGCCAGTGATTTTATCTGGTTGTCCCTTTCCAGCAGCCCATATCTTGCTTCTAACTCCCTTGCCTGAACGATAATGGAAGAATCGACCTCTTTTTGATAATAGAAGGCTGCAGAATCCATGGCAGTATAGGCCGGCTCAAACTTTTTCTGCCGCGCCAGGTTTTCCGCTTTCGCCCGCCAGATCTTTTTTTGGAGCGCCCAGTTCTTTTCCTTCGAAACATAAGCCAGCGCTGTGTCGAGCAACGCTTTATCCGTTTTAAATTCCCCCAGCTTTCGATAAGTAGCAGCTAAATTAAAGTAAGATTGCGCATTCAGCTCCCCCAACCCACGGCTAATGGCAATGCCCTTTACCTGGTACGAAAGCCCTTCTTTTGCCTCCCCTTTTTTAGACAGTAGTGCGCCGAGCGTTTCATACCGAACAGCATCATAATACGGGTTATTAAAACTGCTATCCTGCAGCAACGCTTTGAAAAAAAGCAGGGCAGAATCTACCTCGTTCACTTTATCATAGTATTCTGCAATGTTCGCCGCAAAAACTGTTTTATGCTTGGGGCTGGTGCTGCGCATAAAACCCTCGAACAGGTATTTTTTTTGCATTGGCAGATCACCGATCTTCTCGTAAATATTATAGAGTTTCAGGCAGATCAAAGGTAGTCCCGGCGTATCAATATTGCGGGCTATGTAATATGCTTCGCGGCCATAGTGTAGCGCGCTGTCGAGGGAATGTTGGTCGCCCATGATGTCGGCCGTTTGAATTTTACCGGCCATGATCTGCCGTTGCGTGGTATCTTTTTCCAGCGCCAACTGCAGGGATCTATCAGCGTACAGACGGGCACTATCGAGCTTGCCTTCGAGCTGATACACTACAGCCATACAACGAAGCCAGGAACACCTATCTACATAGTTGTCCTTTTTTTCAATGAAAGGCAGAAGGCTGTCCAATATTTTTTTCGCGGTTCCTGTTTCCAGATTTTGTAATAAGGGATTAACGCGCTGTTTTAAAAAGGGCAGCATGGAATCAGCGACAGGCGGTTGACTCCTTTTACCTGTGGAATTACAGGCGGCGCAGATGATGATCAGGAAGAAGATCCGATGCATAGGGCCTATAATAGTTTTTTAAAATGCAGATCGACTATTTCCTTTTTCCGGAGCGATACCGGGATCTCTGTTCCATCCTTTAAATAAAGTACGCCCTTCTTCGGATGGTAACGATCGATATAAGTTCCATTGATAAGGTAGGAATGGTGCGTGCGCAGAAAGGATGTGCCGGACAATAGTTCCTCATAATCCTTGAGGAATTTCGTCGTAACGATTTTCTTTCCTCCATTCAGGAAAACAGTCGTACACCCGTTATCCGCTTGCAGGTAACAAATGTCCTCTAACCCAACGATCTGTACACATTGCTGCGAACGCAAAGCAAGGTTATCCTGCAGCTTCTGCTTCCGGAAACTTTGCGAGGCAATGGCAATTTGTTCTTCTAACAGGGGTTGCGCATGGGATACTCTTTGCAACGCTTCTTTAAATTCATCCAGGTCAAGGGGCTTCAGTAAATAATCAATGGCGCCATAACGGATCGCTTTGATGGCATATTCCTGGTGGGCAGTGAGGAATATTACTTTGGATTGCACAGGCCGCATTTGTTCCAGGATGTCAAAACCGGTCCCATCGGGCAGACCTATATCGAGCAATAGCAGGTCGGGCCTGGTACTTTGGATCAGCACAAGCGCTTCACGTACCGTGGCACAGGCACCAATAAGCGTAAATCCGGGTTGTTGGTGAAGAAGGTATTCCAGATCCTTCCGGATGGCCGGCAGGTCTTCGACGATAATGACTCTCAGGGGAGCGGGCGGGTTCATGGTTAATGTATGTTAAGCAATCTGTATTAAATTTAATATTAATTAAGCTCACGCTGATGCCTGAAATGCAACTGCTCTTACTTTTTTGATTTAGGTCAACCCCGGAAAAACGGTGGGAATTTCCTCCCAAAACGGTACGGATAACTGCGAAAACCGTGCAGTTATCAGAAATATATCAGCACTTATCGGGCCACGGTACTTTGTACTTCCATCTTCATTTATTTTGACTTTGCAAAGGCCTTCGATGTAGCAGACATACCGTAACCAACACACGTTCAAATCCTGAATTTTTAACCTTAAACAATAGACCATGCCCGCCTTTCAATCAACATTTGAGGAATTGCTGCAATCATGGCAGCTGCGTTTACAGGATGCCGAAGCCCGGGAAACCGGTTGGCCGGCCCGGCTGGAAACATGTATCCGTATTTGTGAGGAAAGCCTGCTGGAGCTCAGGCAATGGGTGATGCAAAGTTCCTTTCCCGGCAGGGATTGCGAGATCTATTTTTTCAAGCAGGTAAAGCCTGTGGTGATGGCGCGGTATATCTATTATCAAAAAATTTATCGCCTGCACATTGGTTATTTTAATGGCAGCGGACTATTGGCAAAAGAGCGGTTGGAAAAGGAACTGCATGATATTGCCCGTTATTTTACTGATAACGATCATTTTTATTCATACTACCGTAATGGTTCAACCCATCATGATGAACTGTATTTTGTACGGGGGCAATATGATTGGCGAATTTGTCCGGAAGTTAATCATTTTGATAGCCTCTTCTCTACCAGCGGCGATGGAAAGCTGGCCGAGCTGATGGCCTATGAGCTGTTGATGAAATATGTGGATGGGATGTTGAACCCTTCACCCAAACTCATTGAGCCAGCCCCGCTATGCGGGGTCACTGCTTCCCGGCCTGCTGCTGAAACGCTTCAATGTACTGCTTCCAGGACCGATGTGGTGGAATTGGGCTATGCCTTGCATGCCGCAGGTTTTTTCAACAATGGCAGAGCTTCTATAAAGGACATAATGGATCTCTTGTCGGATGTGTTGCAGGTAAACCTCCGGAATCACTCACATACTTTTTTCCAAATTCGGGAACGAAAAATCAACGTCACTAAGTATCTCGATGAATTGAAGATTGGTCTTGTCAGGTATTTAGACCAGTTAGATCAACTGAAATAGGTGAAATTTTAATTTACCAAGTTGGTAAATTAATTCAAAAATATTTTGTATGAGCGGGTATGCATTGCTGTAGTAAACTACTTCATGCATACCTTTTTTGTTGCAATTTTTAAAGATCTGTTGCAAAAATAAATCTTTACCAAGTTGGTAACACCTTGGTAAATCGTTCCGCGCAAACGCCCCAGCTTTGTGATCATAAAACAGATCACCATGACAAACACTTTCAATATAGCCGGCGCAGATGGTAACGTAATGGTACCGGTATTGTCTGATACTGGTAGCCTGATGGCCTACATACTGTACCCGGACCCTACAGGGATCCTACAGGAACTCTACTCCTGCATGAGCATCTTCAGACAATCCTTAGACCATGTCCAGAGAATATCCAGGCAGTCTAACACCCATTCCAGTAACATCTGGGGCGGTACCTATCAGGGTGCGCCCTTCCTTCATAAAAATGCTTTTGGTTATACCGGTCAACCAATTATTAATTCAAATTCAAAAACTAAAACAATGGCAAAAACAACATCGTCTGGCGGAACATCCGCAGACAGAATCAAGAATGATTCAGCTTTTGAACGTACCAGGGAGAATATGGCAGAGTTTACGCGCGCCGGGAAAGCCGCTAAACTCCTGCGCACCATCTTCCGCGATGTAACCATCAATGCGAAGGATAAGGTCACCCAGGCGCGCCTGTTGAAGGTAGCGTCCCGCATCATAACTACCGACCCGGTAAATGAAAGGGGCGCACGTACGGTGAACAATGGCGACCTGCAGCAACTGCACAACTTCCATTTCAATGTACGGGCAGGCATTACAGATTCCCTGTTTGTGCGCTGCCCCGTGAGTTACAATCGTGTGTCGGGAGAGGTAACCGTAAATATTCCAGCTTTTGTACCCCGTAACATGGTGCAGCAGGCCAGGGGCACCACCCATTTCAGGATCGTGACAGCAGCCGCCACTGTCAACTTCGACACCGAGCAGTACGAGTACGCCATGCAGGGAACTGCTGAATTACCATATAACACCGATCCCACGCAAGCTATAACCCTTACACTGGCATTGCCGGCCAATAGCAAGGATACGGTAGTGGTGGTGCTGGGCATCGAGTATTATCAAAAGGTGAATACCCGCAGCTATGCGCTGAAATCGGGTGAATTCAATGCTACCAGCATCGTTTTGGTAGATAAGGCGGCGTAGGTCAGTTACCGGTTACCAGTTTCCTGTTCCCAGGGCTCAAATTTATGGCAGCTTGAATACAGGCCGGCATTCCGCATAAAGGGCCCGGCAACCGGTACACGGTAACTGGCAACCAGGCGGCAACCATGAACGGCTTACCTCCCATAAGGGAACGGCTCCTGTTGTTACAGCAGCCAATCAACTGAAGCCCGCATTCATCAGTTGCCGGTAAGCCCCCTATCCTATTCGCCTGTTTGCCAAACGCAGGTATGCATATGTTGAAGCTTCCATACCTGCCTTTAGGCAAACCTTACCAACCCGGGCTCCCGACGCGTCGGGAGGCCCCGGCCGGTAAGTTACACAGGCGCGGTTATAGCGGCTGGTTAGTAGAAAGTGTTGTTATTTATTAACCACAACCTTTCATTATGAAGAAGATCATGAACAGGA
Organism: Niastella vici; assembly: GCF_002077945.1. Classification (GTDB taxonomy): domain Bacteria; phylum Bacteroidota; class Bacteroidia; order Chitinophagales; family Chitinophagaceae; genus Niastella; species Niastella vici. Next base: position 133,458 of record NZ_LVYD01000044.1, on the reverse strand, counting down.
TGCAGGATTCCACACCGAAGTTTTTCATAACACTTCGTAACATAGGTGTTACGCTGGCGGCAGTAAGCGCGGCGGTGTTTGAATCGCATGTAGTGCTGCCAACGATCATTACCGACGTGGCAGGTTACCTGGTTGTAGCCGGTACCGTAATGGGCGCCGTTAGCCAATCGGCGGTACTCTATGAAGAGGAATAGGGATGGGATAGTGATACCCAGGGGCCCGTTCTGGCGGGCCCCTTTTAAAACACCAGGCAGATTGATAAAAAATTTTCACAATAAATCGCAAACGTTATGCCTTTCAGGGAAAAATATACCATTACGCCCCGCTACCTTCCCCAACCTTCGAAAAGGAGGCCGGGGCTCATCGCTGCACCCATCCGGTTTCTTGTAGCCCACGACACGGGCAATCCCGATTCCACTGCATTGGACAATGTAGCATATTACATGCGGTCAAAAGATGTGGAGAGCGCGTCGGCGCATATTTTCGTCGACGATAAGCAGATCATCGAATGCGTTCCGGCCCTCACCGGTAAGCCCGAAAAAGCCTGGCATGTGCTGTACAACGTTCCCAAAGACAATGGGCTTTATGGCGTAAATGCCAATGATGCGGCCATAGGAATAGAGTATTGTTTCGGCAGGAATATCGATGCCGGCCTGGCTTATAAAAAGTACCTGTGGGTGCTGGCCAAATGCTGTTTCACATTCGGGCTCGATCCTTCACGGGATGTTGTAGGTCATTTCATACTGGACCCGAAACGAAAAACAGACCCGGTTACGGGCCTGGCACATAGCCGCCGCACTTATAAAAAACTACTCAGGGATATTGTAGCGGAATACAAGGATTGTACTGCCAAATGACCAGAGCGTTGACGCTGGAATTGCAGGTCCCGGCTCGCCGGGAGCGGGATCCTTTTTAAAGGTGATCTGAAGAAAGTAGATCCATCATACAAACAAAAAAAAGCCCTTACTGACAGTCTTTTTTTTCGAGATTCCGCCCAGATTCAAAACTTAGAACTTACAACTCTTCTTTTATAAACTATTATGGAAAAAACAGCCAGTGAAACAATTACCCAAAGGCTGTATTGCGCGCCTCTTTCAACGAAGCCGGTTATAAAGTTGCCTTTGCCTGAGCTTCGTTCTATGATCCAGGCCAGCGCTGCAATTGCCGCTAATATTGCTCCGGTGATACGCACCCACTTATAAATCGATGTGTGGCTTAACAATACCAGCCAGGGAATGATCATGGCAATAATAAACAGTTGCATCAGCTCAATGCCGATATTAAAGCCAAGGATACTTGCGGCCAGCGTGCCGGCGCTGAGGTTCATGCCCGATAAAACGCCCGCAAAAGCAAGCCCGTGAATGAGCCCGAAACCTGCAGCCACATACATTTCTTTGCCGGGAAAAACAGGATAAATAGCATGAACGGCAGAAACCAAAATCGAAATGGCAATTAAGATCTCAACAGGCTGAGATGGCAAATGCACCCATCCCAATGCACCGATCAGCAAAGTAATGGAATGCCCGATGGTAAAAGCAGTTACGATTTTTAATAAACGGGAAACACTATATTTCAGTCCGCCATATTTCCCCCATTGCCTTCCGTTTTTTAAAAGTGTGGCCGGCAGTAACAATACAATTAAAAACAATAAATGGTCTGTACCTTCTTTAATATGTTGCATTCCTGAATTCAGTATATCTTTAAAACCCTTCCACCAGCTTCCATCTTCAAGACTCACGTTAAGCGGCTGGTACTCACCGGCTCCAATCATGAAATTGGTATATATTGTACCTAAAGGCCTGCTTTCCTCTTCTGAGTGTATACCATTCTTCCAATCGCTTTTTAAATACACCAATATCTTGTGCGTTATTACCTGATGTATAATCACATCGTAGTTAAATAGAAAATTTCGAAGGCTTTTAGTTTGTGGTGGGGTCATTGTAAACCAGATAAGCACTTCCTGGTATTTGCCTACATTAACGTCCATTTCGGTTGTGATGCCCACACTGTCAACAGACGTAGTCCATAATTCCTTCCCACTGTATGCTTTTATATGCTGGCGAAAATAATCCATAAAAAAGGGCGTGTTGACGTTAAGCGTATCACTCAACTCCAATTTCAATGCAGCTTCCAAATCAAGCAGGGACATTTTCGCCTCACCAGCAATACTGTTCTCCATCACGGAAAGACTTACTACCGAGCCAGGCATCGGGTGTGCGGATGAGAAGAAGTGCAAAAGCGAAAGTAAAAATATTAAAACACCACGGTTCATGAAATGCTAAATTAATTTTTAAGTATATAACCGCACCTGTAAACAGGCGCAGTTATATGCTACAACAAGTCATTAATTGCGTTCATCTTTATTTAGTTCCACCATAATCGTAAGACCTATCCCTCCATACAGAATGCGGGTGTGTGGCCGGGTTGCTCAATACTACACCGCTACCTACAGAGTATTCAATCCATACGTGAGGGCCATCTATTCTTATATAATCGTACTTAGTGATAAGCCCCGTAGTACCGGAATAAGCAACATAAGTATCACTTAATTCATTAGTGTATAGGGTGAGGAATGTTGATGCACTGGCAGCATCAAGGTCGTTTACATAAGTATTAATTGCCGCTAATAATAATGCCTGTTCCGACGACGATAAACTGCTGCCTTTTACACCCAATTTGGTAGTAGGGAAACTCCAATCCACTTGTGGTCCGCATACCAAATCACTAAATGTAGTACTTTGTTTTGCTGTAGCCAGGTTGGTGCTGCTAAGGCCGGTAAGTAAAGCCGAGAGTGCCGCTGCTTCCTGATTCATTGGTATAATGCTGGTTGCAGTACTGCTGCTATTTACCGCTGCAGAGAAAGAGGTAGAGGTACCATATGTACAAGGCTCTACACCTCTGAAAGATGGTGTGCCGCCTACTAATGTACCATTTATATACGTGTTAGAAAGTTGTGTGTGATGCCCACCAAAATAGATCTCGAAAGTACCGCTTGCAGATGGGGTACCTAAGATACAAATATGGTAATTACTTTCACCATAGTCACTGCCGCCAAGATAATTATCCGCAGCTAACAATTGTACTAATTCGTCATACCCCTCATTACTGCCTGATCCGGATACTGCCTGCAATAAAGCTAATATGGCTGTTTTTTGGGTAGTGCTTAATCCGCTAAGCTTCAAACCAATCCTGTTACCATAAATAGCATCAGGGAAGTTGGACCATTTTTCGGCAGAAGCAAGCGTGTAACTTATTTGCATTGAAGATATTTGCGAAGAACTAAGTGTCGCCTTTACATTGTCAATAAGGCAAAGAATTTTTTCTATGCCCGTTTTTGAAGAACAATCTGTAGTTGTAGCGGCTGCATTTACTGTTAAACTTAATGAACATGACTGACCGCCGAACGAAATAGCAAATACAGCAGTGCCCGACGAAGTGGGGGTACCGCTGATGGCGTAAGTAAGGTTGCCTGCACCGCTTGCCAGGGTACCTGATGCAAGTGTTGCCGTTAAACCTGTAACCCCTGTTGATGAAATGGCCGACCCTGCTGAGTAACTTACTCCATTGCCACCGGTATATGGAACAGTGGCTGTTGCCTGGTATGCCACATTAATGGTGGCAGTTGCCGAAAATGTTGCAGAAGAACAGTTTAGGGCTGTAACGGTGGCGCTGCTGCCGGAACTACTGCTATCACTGCTGTCTTTTTTACAGGCAATAAAACCTGCTATCGTCAGCAATACCGATGAAAATAACAATACGAACTTTCCCTTCATAATGGTTGGTTTAGTCAAAAAAAAATGTGATTTCAAAAAAAAACAGTAACCATTACTTAGAGTACAAAAAAGGTGTCGTGTTTAACGAAAGCAGTTGCCATGTGGCAAACGATATCGAATTTGGGGTGAAATGATTTTAACCACTTAAATATTAGGATTGAAAAGAGTCTTCAACTGGTCTTCATAATTTTTTCCTACGGGTATTTCTTCACCGGCGATGGTGATGATTTTTTGCTTAAACGATTCAATGCGGTTTACCGGCACGATGTACGAACGGTGCACCCTGATAAATTCTTTCTCATTCAGTTTTTCAAGCAACGCCTTCATTGTTAACCGCACTACCACGGGCGATTGGTTGTGCACGTGTATTTTAATATAATTATCCAGTCCTTCAATAAATAATATATTGTCGAGGATAACTTTTACCGTGCCATGTTCAACTTTGAGCATTATACACTTTGATCTTTCCGAAGCGGTGGCATTATGAACCAGGTTATATAATTCACAGGCTTTAGTAACTGCCTTTTCGAACCGGCTTAAAGTAAATGGTTTTAGTAAATAATCAACAGCGTTCAACTCATAACTTTCCAATGCGTACTCACTGTAAGAAGTGGTAAATATCAGCATGGGTTTATGCGGCAGTGATTTGTAAAAACTTACGCCCGATTCGGCGGGCATATTAATATCAAGAAATAACAGATCAACGGGGTTTTTCTCAATATATTTAAATGCTGTATCCGTATTGGTGAATCCCTTTTCAAATTGAAGGAAATCGAAATTTTTGCAGAATGCTTCAATTAATTCAAGCGCCAATGGTTCGTCATCTACTGTTATTGCTTTGATCATACTAATTGAAGTGAAAGCATGATAGAATATGTTTCCTTGTTTTCACTGATTTGCAGAACATGTTTATCAGGATAAAGGTGCTTTAGCCTTTCGCCTGTATTGCTTATTCCAATCCCTGTACTTTCCGTGTTCAGTGAATGCTGTACTTTTTTATTAAATACATATAACCTCAATCCCGTGTCGGTAACCTGAAGGGTTATTTCCACAATACAATCATCGATGTTGGGGTTAATGCCATATTTAAAGGCATTTTCGATCCAGGTGATCAATATCAATGGCGCAATTTCTTTATTGCCCGCATCGCCGGAACACTCGAATTGAACATCGGTGGTTTTTCCCAACCGGGCCTTTTGCAGTTCGATATAATTCGAGATGTATTCAATTTCCTTTTGTAAAGGGATCTTATAATTATTGGCATCCTTAATTACATAGCGCATCAAACCCGAAAGATGAACGATCGCCTCACTGGCCTTATTATCTTTCTTTATTGATAACACATAAATGCTGTTCAGTGTATTGAAAAGGAAATGAGGGTTTATCTGCGCCTTGAGCGACGATAACTCCGCACTGAGTTTCTCCTCTTTTAATTTCGATAAATGTTCCCGCGTTCTCAAAAGAAATGAGAAAAAAGTAGCGGCAAAAAACAGGTAAAGGTGACGCCGTAACTCTTCGGCCAAAAAGAAAAGAGACGAACTATCAGCTGGGGGGCCCGGAAAATGATTATTGATTTGAGGTAATAAAGTGTGGTCAAAATCCTTCACCCTGAGTAGGTAGTTTACGATCAGGTGCGGCAATGAAAACGCTATGAGCAGGGAAAGCAATGCGAATGATATATAAGCCGCGTAGCGTTTACTGAAAAAGAAACGGGGTATTAAAATGTAGTAATTAAGGTAAAAAAAAACGAGCAGCAAACAGTTTGCCATGGTATCCTGTGCAAATGGCCGGTTGATCTCAAAAAAAGTTTCACCGGGTAACCGGGGAAATACAAGCACCGGCACTACAAGAAAAAGCAAAAAGTAAAAAATATGGGTTGTTATACCACCACGCTCCATCTTTTTAACCATGCTGGTTAATTTAAAGGCAAAAGTCGGTTTTCTTCCTTTACTTATGCTGACATTGTGGTAAAATATAAATTTAATGTGGCGAATAGCATTCATCGGCAGGACAAGCCGCCAATAAATTTCTCTATCAGTCTTTTATTTTGGGATTAGTTGTCATTATATTAAAATGGTTCGATCATATAATTAAAGCGGTAATCTTCATAAGGAAGCAGATAACGCTGCATGGGCATTGCTCCCCAGCTATCGATCCCCCCCACTCCCATTTGCGCAAAGTCGATATTGAGCCGGGTTTGCGGTCTTTTCTCCAGATCAGCGGCGTGTCGCTGGTTACGTGGCATACCATTATCGAGATCGCTGTCGAAATAATGAAGAGCACTGATGCTTAACAGCGAGTCTGAGTGAATGAAAATGCCTTTCCCTTCGGCATTGCTGATCCTATACCAGCGGATATCGGTTTTATTGCCGGTTTCCTGCGGTATCACGTAGGGAAAGAATTGTTCATCTACTTTTTGCTTATACAATCCAACATGTGCGCTGAAATTCCTGTCCTGATAGTTTTCGTGTGGTCCCCTGCCATAGTATTCCACCTGGTTGAAGCCCTGCGGTAATATCCATTGCATACCGAACCGGGGCATAATACCGATCTTTACGGTAGAATCTTTACTTACCTGAATCAGTTGCTCCACTTTGAGCTTACCCGCTGCATTCATAGTGTAGCTGATATGGAGGATAGCCTGCACGGAAGGAAGCCGGTAAGTTGCGTTCACTGTTACCAGACCATTGCTGATGGTATCCCTGAAATTCAGGAGTTCCTGCTTTACGGTGGCTTCTTTCCATGGCTGTAGCTTCTGTGGCATTTTGGCGCCATAATCATTATCAGTGGGCGCCCGCCAGAAATTGGGTTTGGTTTCGTAAGCCGGGTCTAATAGGGCAACACCATTATAACTGTATTGGCATATTGCCCCCGTGGCTTTGTCGAAAGTGACGGAAGTCTTGCTGCCGGTGAACTGTAATTTTCCGGAGAGTTCTTTCCTGGAAATACTGCCTTCATTTTGAATAGCTGCAGCCGGAAGTGGCGCCTTATGTACAAGCAGTTGCTCTGTTGCCACTATATGGCCTGCAGGAACAAGCGATTGCGCCTGTTTTGTGCGATATGTCAGGTTCAGGAAGGCTTCGCCGTTCCTGATCTTTTTATAAGGCAGGTAAATTGTACGGGATTGCTGTGCCTGCACATTAAGATGGGTTATTTCGCCTGTTTGTATCTGCTTGCCATCCAGAACAAGTTCCCATTGCAGGGTAACATTGGAAAGGTCGGTAAAAAACCTTTCATTGTAAATATTGATGGAGTCTTCCCCTGCCAGGCTGGTATGAATATCCTGGTAAACCTTTTTCATTTCCCAGGCATGCGGATAAGGTGTACGGTTGGCATAAAAAATTCCCTTGGCTGTATAGTTATTAGGGATAATGGCCTCTTTGGGCCCGTAATCTTCACCATAGGTGTACACGGTATCGCCCTTGCTATTGACCCGCTGAAAGCATTGGTCTACAAAATCCCATATATAACCGCCCTGGAAGTTATTTTTGTTGCTTCGGATCACCTGCCAGTAATCGGTAAAATTGCCGAGTGAATTACCCATGGCATGGGCATACTCAACCATGATAAAGGGGCGCGTAGGCTGCGGGTTGTTCTTTGCATAGTCGAGCATCGCGGCCGGTGTAGGATACATCGGATTGATGACATCTGAATTCCATTGCCAGGCAAAGCGGCGATAATCGGCCCAGGCTCCTTCATATTGAACCGGACGGCTGTTGTCGCGTTGTTTCATCCAGAGATAACAATTGTAGAAATTATAACCATTGCCCGCTTCATTACCCATACTCCAGATGATGATGGAAGGGTGGTTCTTATCTCTTTCTATCATCCTTTGTACCCGAAGCAGGTGGGCTTTCAGCCAGGCGGGCCGGTTGGCCAGGGTACGCGTAATGTCAAAACTCATTCCATGTGATTCTATGTTTGCTTCATCAACAACATACAAACCATATTGATCGCACAGTTCCAGCCAGGTTTCGCTGTTGGGATAGTGGCTTGTTCTCACCGCGTTGATGTTAAATTGTTTCATCAACTGTATATCTCTGATCATGGCTTCGCGGGAAATAACCTGACCTGTTTGCGGATCTGTTTCATGCCTGTTCACTCCTTTAATGAGGACCGGGCATCCATTTACGAGCAGCAGGCCATTCTTTATTTCAATTTTGCGAAAGCCTACCTGTTGTGTGGTCATTTCAAGCAACTGGTTATTGGCATTCTTTATCCTGATCTGTGCCTGGTATAATGTGGGCGTTTCTGATGTCCATAACAAAGGCGCAGTTACCGGCAGATCAAACGAAAGCCGCACCGAATCAAAAAGCTGTGACTTTGCAGCAATGACCTGGTTATCTTTCAGCAGCGTTATTTCTGCCTTCATCCCTTTATCGGGTACATGGTTGAGCAAACAACTAACCTGCAGAACAGCATTTCTATACAAACTGTCAAGGACAGGTTTCAGTTCAATATCGTATAAATGCACAGGGTTCCTGGCCACCAGAAAGCAGCTCCGTGTAATGCCGCTTAGCCGCCACATGTCCTGATCTTCGAGATAATTACCGTCGCACCAGCGCATCACCTTAAGCGCAATAAGGTTTTTACCTTTTTGCAGGTAAGGCGTGATATCGAATTCAGAAGGCAGCTTACTGTCTTCTCCATAACCTGCGTATTGGCCGTTCACCCATACACTGAGGTTCGACTTAGCAGCGCCGATATGCAGCACCACCTGTTTGCCATTCCAATCCTGCGGAAGGATCACTTCCCGTCGGTAAATGGCGGTAGGATCAAGGCTGAGCGGAACGGCCGGTGGTTCAAACCGGCGCATGAGGTATTTGAATTCAAAGCCGGAGGTTGCATATATCGGAAATCCATATCCGTTCATTTCCCAGTTCGCCGGCACATTGAATAAGGGCCATTGGCTATCGTTGAAGCTGTTTGTTTCAAATCCTCCGGGAAGATCAGCGGGGCGGTCAACGTATTTGAACCGCCAGGCGCCATCGAGGCTCTGGTAGTTTTTTGATTGCCGCCAGTCGCCTTTCGCTGCTATTGCGTCGCTTTCGTAACTATAAAAACCCGCATGCATTGGCAGGCGGTTCTGTTCAATGATGGTTTCATCGAGCCAGGGCACACCGGCACGGGCAGAAGTAGTGTCATAGTGGTGCAAAGTTTGTCCTGACTGAGGGAATGCAATTAATTTACCTAGCAGGAGAACGATAAGTAAAATAAATCTGACTTTCAATTCTTTGTTATTTATGGGAGAATGAATTAAAGGGGATACCTCGCAATCGTCATTGCCAGACAGCGCAAAAATAGCGGAGATAGTTAACAAGAGGCCGCCTCAGATATTCTGAGACGACCTCTTGATTTTTTAAAACGAACACTAAAAAACAACTACCTAAAGCTTCACTATTTTGTGCATACTGACAGTTTCGCCATTCTTTATTCTTATATAGTATATACCTGCGGGCAAAGTTTTTACAGAAAGCAAGGTAGTGCTGGTTACCAGTCTTTCTGTTTTAACCAATACGCCACTGCCGTTGTATAGCTGCATCACCGCACCCGTGTTCAAAGCCCCTAACTGAATAGTGAGCATTTCATTGACCGGGTTGGGAAATACAGTGATGGCAGCCGCATTGCCATTGCCTGCTGTTGTGGTATTTGCCTGGCGGGCGCCCAGTGCACAATCACCTAAATAATCACCATGATTCAAATGGTCCTGCACAGCGTCTGACGAAACACAAATGGTCTTTTTGTTGTGACAGATCATCACTTTGCTATTATCGTTACCACATCGCACATCGAGCGTCTTCATGACAATAGCCGTGTTGGCAGTACAACCTTTACTGTCTGTAACAGTTACCGAATATGTTCCCGCCGTACTCACGCTAACAGACGCGGTTGCGGCTCCTGAATTCCAGAAATAACTGTATGGAGATGTGCCTCCCTGGGGTGCAGCGGTAATAGTAAGAGCTGCAGGTCCATAGCCAATATAAATGGTATTCTTCGCATCCACTGCCGGGTTCATCGCATACACATCTGGTATGGTGGCGCTCAGCGCCGCATTTACCGTCACCTTTGTGGTGTCTGTAGATTCGTTTCCATGAACATCGCTCACTTTCCATACAATGATCGACACACCGGCATTGAAAGCTCCACTCGCATTGGCTCCTGTACCGCTCCTTGTTGTGGCTCCGCTCACCACATAACTTACCGAAGCAACTCCACAATTATCTGTTGCAGTTAAAGAAGGAACAGTGTATGTACCTCCATTGCTATAACAGAAGGATTGGTCTGATGGTGCATTAAGCGTTGGTTTTTGATTGTCTGCTACTGTCACTGTTTGCTGAGCAGTAGACTTGTTATTATGAATATCAGTAACCGTCCAGGTCACAACCGTGCTTCCTACAGGGAAACTTGCCGGTGCGTCATTGGTTACAGATTGTACGCCGCAATTGTCGGAAGTAACCGGAACGCCTGGCGAAACATTAGTTGCAGCACAAGCGCCATTATCGGCGTTCAATATTATAGCTGCCGGCGCTGTGATCACAGGATCAACATTGTCGATAACGCTTACCTGCGCCGTTCCTGTGTCAGAGTGGCCATCTGCATCTGTTGCGGTCAGTGTTACCGTGATTGGTGAACCGATATCAGCACAGGTGAAGTTGGTTCTATCCAAACTCAATGTCAATGCACCTGAATAGCTCACCGAACCATTATCTACTTCCTGCGGAGTGATGGATGCATTTCCACTTTCATCAAGGGCCACCTGTATATTCTCTGTTTTTACCGTTGGCAATTGATAAACCACAAGCAGTTGTGTTACTGCAGTTGCAGCTTTGTAAACAGAGTCGCCGCTTTGTGAAGCCGTGATCATCGTTGTACCTCTGCCTGTAATACGAACAAGGCCGCCAACAATCTTTGATACTGTCGTATCGGAGCTGGTATAGCTTACTGCAAGACCAGAAGAAGCAACAGCACCTGCATTGAAATCAGCATCACCAATTTTCTTTTGCAGCAACGCATTGAACGTAATGGTTTGATCTTTTTTAATGATCAACTGCATGGTATCCTTTGCTGAGCCAAGCGTGCTGGAAGCAGTAAGGATAACAGGGAATGTTCCTGCTGCATTCAATGTACCCGAGATCACTCCGGTGCACGCATCCAAACTTAATCCGTTCGGAAGACCGGTAGCACTGAAATTGTTCGTATTGGTAGCCGGAATGGTATAACTGAACGCTGTTCCGTACGAAAGGTTTTTCGTACCCGCTTTACTTGTTATTTGCGGCACCGCAGCGGAAGCTATTCCATAGAATTCAGCTTCTGCTACGTTTCCATATCCGGCATTTGGAGCCAGGTAACGAATATAGCGGTATGCAGCAGTGCTTGTAATGGTCTTCTCTGTATAAACACCATCTGCAGGCGTTACAGCAATGGTAAAGAGCGTGGTTGCCGTACTGAAACTGGCAACATTAGAACCCTGGAAAACGCCACCTACCATGCGTGAACCAAAGCCTGTGCGCGGAGCATAACGGATCTTGAAAACGGCCTGAGTACTGTCTGCTCCCAGATCATAGCCTACCCATACGCCGTTTGCAGTGGGGCCATCAAAATAAGTACTCAGGTTACCATCTAAAGCGTTGGCTTTTGTATTACCATTGCTGTTAAACGAGCCATCCGTTCCAATGACTGTGCCGGTCAGCTTCTTACCTGCTAACGTTGCTATAATAGAATTGGCACTTTCTCCATTGCTGTTGCTGGCTGATACCACATAGAAGTAACTGGCGCAGCTTGCAGCGGATGTATCGGTATAGTTTGCGGAGGCAGCAGTAGCAATAGTTGTGTAAGGACCGGCCAATGTGCCTGCCCGTTTCACATTATAGCTGGTTGCGCCACTGGATGCAGTCCAGCTTAAAGCCGGTTTGCTATTGCTGGCAGTAACCACCAGGTTTGTTGGCGCCAGCGGTGGTGCAAACTGGGTGTACAACGTTTTCATTTCTGCTGCAGAGAGCGCCCGGTTATAGATCCTGAATTCATCTACTATCGAATTCAAATAAGCATCGGAACCGAATTGCGATTTGCCGATATAGTTCAGGTTAGTAGTACCAAGGGCTGATGGTTTGTTGCTCATACCACTGTTGGTACCGGCTGCCACTCCATCAATATAAAGAGTACCTAACGTGCCTGATAAGGTAACTGCTACATGGTGCCATTCACCTGCCGGCAGTGGTGCGGCGCTGTTGATCTGCTGCTCACTTCCCCCATTCACTTTAATAGCATATCGAACCGTATTGCTACCGCTTACTGGTGATAAGAACATGTAGTTGGTACTTCCGGTGCCAAAATCGAAGAGTCTTGCCCATGTTGAACTTGCAGTAAGCTTTACCCAGCCGGCAATGGTGAAGTCAGTAACTGCGGACATTAGCCCTGATGGAAGGGTTACATATCCATTGCTGCCATTTAATTGAATAGCCTTACCCTGAAGACCGTTTGTGGAGCTGATTCCGCCGGTAAGCGTACCATGACGGGCGCCCCAGGAATCAACGGCTCTTGTGCCGGTGCTGTCATTAAATTTCCAATAATCCCATTGACCCGGTCCCGGAGTAGCTTCGACGATATTGCTTGTGGCATATTCTGCAACAGAGTCTTTTGCTACCACCTGGTAATAGTAAGTAGTGCCATTGGTAACACTATTGTCTGTGTATTGTATAGCAGTGGTAGTGCCTATAACAGTAAATGGACCGTTAGCTGATGTAGCACGTTTTATTGAATAGCTCAAACCGGATAAAGGATTCCATTCAACTATTGCCTTGCTATCACCCGCTGCTACCAGCACATCTTTCAGCACATTATCCAATACTTCAAGATTAATAGTGCTAATGCCTGAAGTGGCGCCATTGGAAACAGTAACAACCACTTTAAATTGGCCTACCGTGTCGGTGGTACCTGATATTTCACCTGAACCGGCGTTAATGGTGAAGCCGGAAGGCAATCCTGTAGCCACGAATTGAGTGGGTGATGAAATGGGTGAAACAACCGTGTATTTGTAAGACCTGGCCTTCATTGCCGTATCAGCAAAGATCCCGGCCGCAGTATTGAGCTCTGTTTTGCTCAGGGCCCTGTTGTACACTTTCAATTCATCGATGATCCCGTTGTACAATGGGTCTGACCACTGTGATTTACCCACGTAGTTTTGGGTAGTACTTCCAAGATTTGATGGTTTTATTGTAATAGTACCCGAAATAACCGCTACACCATTGATGTAAATGGTGCAGGTATTGCCCGATTGAGTTACAGCCAAATGCGTCCAGTCATTCAATGGTATAGCAGCAATGAAATTCAATCCCTGTTCGGTCCCGTTATTTTTGATCGCATAGCGAATGGTCTGTTTACCATCTGAGGTCACTGCTGCCTGTGGCGTTAAGAAGAAATACTGGTTGGTGCTGCTGCCAAAGTCGAATACACGCATCCATGTTGACAAGGATTTTGGTTTTATCCAGGCCATGGCGGTAAAATCATTCAGCGAACTGAAAATACCATTGGGCAGCAAGGCATACGAAGTGCCCGAACCATTAAGTTTTAACCCATTGGAAACAAAACCTGTATCACGGCCGGCTGCAGCCTGCAATACACCATGATTGGCTCCCCAAACATCAAAAGCTTTTGTACCACTGGCTTCATTGAACTTCCAGTACCCCCATTGACCCAATTTAGGCGTAGCGGCCACCGGAGCACTTTCAGGATATTCTTTGCTGCTATCGACAGCGGTTACAGTATAATAGTAAGTAGTACCATTGGAGAGCAGTGAATCGGTATATTTTGCCGTGCTGGTAGTAGCGATGACCGTAAATGGACCAGCCGCAGCTACAGACCGTTTTACCTTATAGGTGAAATTCAGGATGGAATTCCATTCCACCACTACCCTGGCATCACCTTCAGCCACTGCCACATTGCTGGTTACATTGTTCAACACTACCAGGCGAAGCGTATCGGTTCCTGACAGGGTATCATTCGCTGCCTGTAAAACCACATTGAAATTGCCATATACATTTGGTGTACCGGAGATGACACCTGTTGTTGTATCAACAGCTAATCCGGAAGGCAATGCAGCTGCATGAAAATACTTAGGCGACTTAATACCGGTTATTGTGTATTGATAGGCCCTTCCTACAAGAGCCGTATCAGCTTTGGCGCTGGTGATGATCACTGGTGTGGCACGATCGTCCATCAACACAACATCATTACCATCTCCGCCTTTGTATGTAATCCGTAAATCATAACTACCCAGTTTAACGATGCTCATTTCAGGCATGTTTTTGAAAGCACCTGATATAGCATTTGCACCGGTGTTTTCGAGAATCGTAAAGTTGGTCCCTAATGCCAGTGCACCTGTATCTATATCGGTAACAGACAATACAGGATTACCCACCAGGCTAACGCCTGACGCTTTCATTTTATCAGCGGTTCCCTTTTTGGTGCTTACTTCGAGGTTGTAGGTTGCATTGCTGTTCATGGTGAGACCAGCAACGGTCAGCGTACCAATACCACCATCGCCGGGCGCCAGGTAAGCATTTGCAGCGCTGCCTGTACCAATGGTTGCAGCAGCCTGGCTTAAACCGGTACCGCCAAATGTACCGCTACTGTCTATGATCGGGCTGGCAAAAGCGCCATTGGTTGAACTATTAAGTAAAAGGAACGTACCGTTTTTGATAGTTGTCGTTCCTCCATAGGTATGATTACCGGTAAATAACAGCGTTCCTGTACCTACTTTCACCACATCGAAATAATTGGCCAGGGTACCGCCAAACCAGGTGGACTGATTTAATGCGCCAATACTTATCGTTGGAGTGCCACCGGCATCATTACGAATATATCCGCGACCAGTTAGCGCACCAAAGTGAAGCGTACCTGTTTTGAAACCTATGCCAATGCAATCAATTCCATTTGCATCAAGATTCCAAAAAGCATTGGCACTACCCGATTCCGGAACCGAAAAGCGAACCCGGTTCTTTCCGCTGCGAAGCGCTGCTACAAATGTCCCCGTAAAGCCGCTGTTATCGCCCCAAAGATTGATACCCGGATAATCATTACCGTCTTCCCACAAGGTACCGCTTCCGGTAAGGCGGCCATAGAGCGTAATCGCATTGGTGGTTTGGAGAAGATAACTTTTGATACCTGCAGCCACCTCAATATCGTTGTATATGGTTGCTGCGCTATCACCAGACCATATGGTGCCTCCGTTCATTATAATTTTACCTGTTCCCAGCGGGCCTGTAATTGGAGAACCCGGTGTTCCCGTACCGGTACCTGCAATAGCAACAGCTCCATTAAGAATAGTATTGCCCGAGTAAGTATTTTGTCCGGACAAATGAAGAACGCCACTGCCATTTTTGGTCAAACCTCCTGAACCACTGAGAATACTTGTGTATTTGATGGTTGAACCGGCAGTTACATTCACCTGATTGTTTATAGTAATTGGAGTTGTTATTGTTTGTGTATTGGAAGATGCATTGACCAGATCAGTCTTCAACGTAAAGCTGTTACCATTGATGGTATAAGCATTGGCTGTTGTATCGAACAGCATTCTTGAAACCTCAAGGTTTGTCAGGTCATTTGTCAAAACACTATCAGCAGTGCTCCTGAACGTTAGGATAGCAGGACTTTGCGGTACGCTGTTCTCCATCCAGTTGGCCGCTTCGCTCCATACTTCGCTATCAGGATCAGAACTCCATGTAGAGGAATTAGAACCCGGCACACCAAATGATTCCAATGAATTAGCACTTTCTGAAGTGCTACCCATGGATGAAACCACGTAATAATACCCGGTGCCGTTGGCAACATTTAAATCAGAATAACTGTTAGCAGATACCTGTGCAATGACCGTGTAAGGCCCGCCGGTTGTAAGCGAACGTTTTACTTTATAGGAAGCCGCACCGTTGGCTGCACTCCAGCTTAGGTCGATTTGCCCGTTTTTGCTGATTACTACCGGCTTGCCAGGAATTGCCGGCGGCACAGCAGCAAATACTTCGTTTGATGCACCGCTTTCCAGTGTACCCGTAAGAGCTGTTACCACATAATAGTTGTTCACTTCCGGAACAGGAGCTGCATCGGTAAAGCTGGTGATATTAATACCGGTTTGAATAGTGGTATAAGGTCCACCAGCAGTGAGCGAACGCTTTACCGAATAACTGGTAGCGTTGGTTGACGACTTCCACGTAAGATTAATTTGTGTGGTATTGACTACTGTGCGTATCAGGGAATCCGGAACGGCGGGAGCGCTATTACCAATAACATTAAGCATTAAAGTGGCCGTACCGGTACCACTGCCGTTGGTGGCCGTCAATGTTATCTCGCTTTGACCTAAAGCAGCAGGCGTACCTGAAATAACTCCTGTTGCAGCATCGATGCTCAAACCCGAAGGAAGCCCGCTGGCACTGTAGATAGTGGGGCTTCCGTTGGCGGTAATCGTATAATTAAATAGAGAACCAACGGTAGCCGTAGCCGAAGTAGCACTACTGATGTCCGGAGAACCCGCCGGAGCAGCCTGGCTGAAACCTACATTGGTAAAGACGGCCGTATTCAGTGCCGAAGTATTGTTGGACAGCGTATAAAAGCCATAATACAGATCGGAAGTATAGCCCGAAGGGGAGTACCAACAACCAAGACCGGTCCAGTTGACACCATCAGGTGAATGGTAGGTAAAAATGCGGTTGCCTACCCGCTCGATCTTGAGCCACCAGGGCGCCTTCGGCTGCCAGTGCCTGCCAACACCACCCGTGGCTGCCAGGTAGATGTCATAAAAAGTGGAGCCAGGCGCCAGTGACTGGCGGATCATTACGCCGCAACCCGACGAACTAAGCGACATGCTGTTCACTTTTACCACCAGGCCGGCATCACCACTCATTTTCTTAAAAGTGTAATTAAATGCACTGCTTGTTGAATTGCCCGCTGCGTTTACAGTCCATACGCCGTTGCTATAAGAGGCATTACCGGCAATACCAGGATTGCCAATATCAACATTGGTAAGATTACTCACCGGCTGCACATGTTCTGCCGGATAATATATCGGAGGAAGGGTTACAGCCGTAGAGGTATCGGAAGATTTCAGGTATAAAAAATCGCCGCCGGCAGGCGTATAATAGCTGGTGCCAGCCTGCATTAATGCGGCCCGCATCATATCGTTATAAGGGGTAGCAATACCTTTGCGCAGCTTATAGGCTCCATGCAGGATATTGGTATAGTCAGCCTGCCTGGCTCCTGTTGTAATTCCCCAGCTGGTCCAGAAAGAAGCATAACCGCCCATGGGAATATAGGTCATGGTATCGCCTTCAAATGAGTATTTGTTATACAACTCACCAATAGCCAACACCCGTTTGTCCAGCTCTTCATACATGTCGATTCCCTGCTTGTAAGCTACCTCGGCGCCCCAAACCAGGGCTGCCGCCTGAACGCGCCAGTGGTCATCGCGCCCCGCATCCCCCACCTCACCATTGGTGAGTGAATTGCGCATACCACCGCCTGCATCCATGCGATACACGTCGATGGCCTGGTTGAATTTAGTAGCATCATCCAGAAAAGCTGCTGCAGCGAGCGCTATTTTCAACTGAAGGGCGCCTTTGTTGGCGTCGCGAAGCGGATAAGGCACCGCGGCGGTAGGATAAAGTACATTGGCAAAATAATTCCTGACGTGAATGGTGTTGGAGTCTGTCCACCCTGGAAAGGTACCGCGCAAAATATCGGCGCCTGTGGCCCAATATTGGGCATAGTCGCCAATATCGAGCATGGATTCATTACCGCCCCAAACCGTATTGGTCACCGCCCAGGCATCGAGCAGATCGGTAGCCCTGCGGGCATATGCCGAGTCGCCTGTAAAGATCCACATAAAGGCCAGGTGATGAACGGCGACCATATCGTTGATCCATATGGTATTGTTCAAATTCGGCGCACGGGTTACCGTGGCCTGGGGGCTTCCCGTGTATGAAAGTTGCGACCGGTAATCGCCTTTAAAGGCATTGTAAGCCGAGAGCCAGGGCTCTTTGGTAATATTTGCTTTGAGCTGGTTGAGGTCATACCTGGTAAAAGGTATGCCCGGATGCACAAAGTGTTGCGCCATTGCCTGTATACCAAGTAAAAAGGTAAAACCTGTTACCCATACATAACGCAGCAGCTTTGTCTTCTGCAAAATTGCATGTGTAGATGATCTCATGAACATAACAATCGTTTTGGTTAAGAATTCTAAATAAGGAACGAATGTGAACGGGAATCACTCTGTGGGGGTAACGGCTACAGATCTTTTAAAAATGATGCCTTCTGTATGGTTGCCCACATATATACCGGCCAGGTCGGCCGTCTTGTACCACCCTGGTTTTTCTTTCATGCCATCGTAGTACAACCTGCCATTCAGCAACAGGTTCTCAAACACAATGTTTTTTACCTTCCGGTCATCGCTGTAACCATCCAGCACAGACGTAACGGCATGCCGGCCGTTGTAAACAATATCTTTAAACAATACATCTTCTACTCCTCTGCCCGGCGAGGTGCAATATTTGGAATTGAAGAACACCCGCACGTTGAACAACTGACCCTTCCTGAAATCCTCGATCCTGATATTCTCAAAACGTACATTCCGCACCAGGTTGTTATCACCTGCATCGATGCTCATACAACCCTGGTAGTCGATCTGGGCTTCGTTGTGATCGAGGATATCAATATTTATATAATTCAGGTTTTGCAGCGTGTCTTTATTGGGCGTGCTGCCATGGGTGCCGATCAATATAGGATGCGCCACATCGGCCCAGAGGGTTGCATTTTGCATGGTTACATTGTTGCAACCGCCACTGTAACGGCCGCGGGTACCATATACCGTAGTACAGTCATCGGAATTGCGATTGAAAACACCATCGAGCAGCACGTTGCTACTGGAAATCACATTCATGCCGTCGCCCCATCTATGCGCAGAAATGGCTTTTACATTTTTTACCTTAATATCAGAGGAACCACCGGTAAAACACTGCGAAGAGATCACTCCTTCCACTTCAATATTTTTTGATTTCTCAATGCCTATACCACCCTTATCTGAAGGATCCACGATGCCATACCCCACTAACCTGGAGTTGCAAACGCTATCGAAAACAATGCGTCCTTTCACAAATGCGCCGCCCGCCACATATACGGTTGTATTGGAAGGCACCCGTAACTTTCCGTCTTTCAATTGATGCAAACCCGGCCTGAACCAGATCACATTTGCAGCCAGGGTATCTGCGAATTCATAAACGGGATTGGCAAAAAGATGCAGGTTATGAAAGATATCGCCATTCACCTCTACCGACAGGTTGCCCGGCTTATCGAGTGTAAAATACAGGGTATTACCTTTGAGCATTGGTTGAATGCCATACGACAATGGCCTGATACGGGCAGTTTGTAAGGCTCTTTTATTCAGCCGCACTGCTACTTCCACTTTCCCGCCGGTGCTGAAATAAGTCAGTGAAGCATTTTCTTCGGTTTTCTTCCCGTTTTCCATTTTCGCTACCTTTATATTATAGGTTGGTACGCGTTGCCATTGCGTTTGGCCCGCCAACCTCACCTGTACCGTAAAGTCATTATTGAGGTCTACACCTGCCGGTGCATCAAAGACGCGCAACTGCGCCTTCATTTCAAAAGGGGAAAGCACATTGATGAGATACCATGCTATGCCAATAAAAATTCTTCCTGTACGTGATGCCTTTCTGTTTTTTGTTCCTTTGCTCATGTTTCAATAGCTTTTTTTACAATGTTGGAATTACTTTCTTAATGCTTCCATCCTCGTTAAATTCCAGTTTATCTATACATACTTCACGATTGTAACCTGCTTCCTGGCCCATATAAATGCCACCGGGTCGTTTAAACCGATGATATACTATATACCACTCGTCTTTACCAGGGGCCTGCAACACTGAATGATGACCGGTAGCAAAAATTCCTTTGTCAATATCTTTACTTAAAATAATTTCTCCTTTTGAAGGATCGACCGGCCCCGTGGGAGAAGTCGATCTTACATAACGGACCTGGTATTCGGGACTGCGGGTGTCGTTTTTCGACCACATGAAATAATAGTAGCCGTTGCGGTAGAATACGTAAGAACCTTCGCTGTAAAAGCTGTCATTGGGAATCAGGATCTTTGTTGTGTTCGGTTTTACAGAAACCATGTCATCATTCAATTCACCAACAGCCATAAAAGCGTTTCCCCAATACAGGAAGGTTTTGCCGCTTTGCGGATCGGTAAATACATCGGGGTCGATATTTTGCCCGCGCTGTACGCCTTCAGGTAATTGATCGATCAAAGGTTTGCCTGCATCCTTAAAAGGGCCGGCAGGATCATCGGCAACTGCTACCCCTATTTTTTGGCCGGCACAGAAATAATAATAGTATTTATAGGCGCCGGACTTACTTTTCTTTTCTATGATGCTGGGCGCCCATGCATTCCGGTGAGTCCATGAAACATCCTTTTCCAGGTCAAGTATTACGCCCTCCTCTTTCCAGCTTTTAAGATCTTTTGATGAAAAAGCCTTAAAAGAAGTTCCGCTCCAATTTTTAAAACCGTCGCTCGTTGGATAGATATAGTACTTCTTGTTTTTTTCAGCATACATGATCTCCGGATCGGCATAGCTTCCCTTTAATACGGGATTGTTCTTATTAGGCGCTGTCAGCGAATCGTACGAAAGCCCCCAA
The DNA here is from genome assembly GCF_002077945.1 of Niastella vici. Classification (GTDB taxonomy): domain Bacteria; phylum Bacteroidota; class Bacteroidia; order Chitinophagales; family Chitinophagaceae; genus Niastella; species Niastella vici. The sequence goes on along the minus strand of NZ_LVYD01000044.1, from coordinate 112,990 downwards.
TGCCGGGCCAGCTTCATAGCTTCCTCATTTGTTAAATGAATAATGGCGCCGTGTTTGGGAGCAATAAAATTGGTTGTCTTCATTACGCCTTCATTGAAATGGCCCAGATCGGTGAAGTTGACAAAATCACTGGTTTCGCTGAATCCAAAATTGTGTGGCTGCAGCCCATATATGTCATACATTAACACCCATTTATTCTCACCTATACGTTTCCATACATTAGGCGCTTCGCACGATACTTTTTCAGGGTCATACTTACGGGCATCAAACTGGTAATCGCTATTGATGTTATAAGAAACAGCCTGTCTGATACCTGCCTTCCCATCGTGGGCAACATAGAACATCCGGTAAGTATCCCCCACCCTGGTTATATCGGCATCAATGGCCGACACTTTCGGGTTCGGATACTGGAACAGTTGCTGCGGCAGGGTCTCTATTTTATCGAAATCATCATTTACATATACGTAGTATAGTTTATTCGCCTCGTTTTTGAAACGCATGGTAAAGTAGATCATCAGTTTCCCTTTCTTTTCATCGTACAGCGTTTCGGGCGCCCACACACAACCTATTTCGCTCAATGCTGCCGACAGGGTATCAAAATTGATATTCCTGCGTTTCCAGTTAACGAGGTCCCATGATTTCATCAGCACCAGGCCACGGTTATTTCCCCAGCCATATTGTTTACCGTCACGTTCCCATTCCGTATCGCGCAAACCATCCCTTTTTGCAAATACATGCAGATCGGTCATGGCTAAATAAAAGGCGCCATCGGGGCCCCGGTAAATATGCGGATCACGGATACCCTTCTGCTGTGCGATGGTATCGCCGGCAATAACCGGCTTACCATCGTTCAATGCCGTAAAATGGTAACCGTCAGGGCTCAACGCCATGTACAAACCATGCGTTTCATCTTTATGAAAGACCATCAGGTAAGCGCTCATGTCTTTTTCCTGCGGCACCGCATTTTTATACCGGAACCGGTTGAACCGGGCCTGTCCCTTTCCTGCTGAAACCAGGCCGATGCGCAAGGCATAAAATCCGCCGAATTTATTATGATGCAATCCGGAAACATCCAGGTTCTCTAACATGGAAGTCCATGCCTTTCCATCCTTGCTCACGCAGATCCTCACCTTGTTTCCCTGGTTCTGCAGCTTTACAAAAAAGTGTTTTGCCGTTTTATCAGGCACTACCAGGGAGTCTTTGGCGCTTTTATAAATGGTAAACCGGTTCCCATTGGAAACAAGCCCGGCATAAGCATCTTCGTTGTAATACAACAAGAGGCCGGCTGTATTCCCCTGTCCTGTTGTTACTTCTACCTGTGTTTCATAATTCTTATCGGCAACAGTGGTTAACAACAAACGGGCATCAGCAGGCACTGTTCCTTTCCCTTCAACAAAAAGGCCCTGTTGTTTGAAGGCAAGGGTCTGCGGCGCAAATTCTTTCCAGAAGGTCCATTGAATGCCTAATTTATCTCCAGCGAAATCGTCGCTCAATTCAAGCCCATGCTTTATCGTCGTTGTTGAATTTACAACAGGGTTGCCGGCTTTGGTACGGAACCAGCCATCACTCGTCCACTCAACCGGTTCAATCAGCGTTTGCCGCCCCAGGGTATGATAGCCATTGGCATAGGCATGGTATACCATCCACCAGTTTCCGTTCACATCATCAATAAGCGTAGCATGTCCTTTCGACCACCAGTTATCATATTCGTTATACGTATGCACAATGGGGTTATACGGCGAATTCTCCCAGGGTCCCAGGATGCTTTTAGAACGTGCCGTAACCGCCATGTGGCTGGTTGCCGGTCCGGCTGTACCGCCTTCGGCAGAAGTGAGATAATAATATCCGTTATGATAATTGAGTTTGGGCGATTCGAGGCACATACATTCTGTTACCCATTGTTTCGGGTATGCCCAGCCTTCATATACTTTTTTCTTTTTGCCGATGGTTGCCAGGCCATCTTCGGTCAATTGAATGACCTCGCCTTCGCTCAAATACAAATAGCGGTTTCCCTGTTCATCGGCCACATGCCCGGGATCGATACCTTCCACTTTCAGGTCAATGGGTTTGCTCCATGGCCCTTTGATATTACTTGCCCAAACCACCCAGTTGGTACCGGCTGCGGGGTAATAGATGTAATACTTTCCTTTGTATTTCACCAGGTCGGGCGCCATGGCGGAGCCTTTATATTCGGTGATCGCGCGGCAAACGGGTTCCCAGTTCATCAGGTCTTTCGAATGCCAGATCAAAAAACCGGGCGCATAATAAAAAGGCGAATGCGTCATGTAATAATCCTGCCCCTCCCGGATAATGGAGGGATCGGGGTAATCACCGGACAAAACGGGCCTTGGATATTGCTGTGACCAGCCTGACGCAGCTGCCAGGACGGTCAAAGCAACAAATAATACGCTTTTCAATGCTTGTTATTTTATATAATCAGATTAACCTATATACACCAGTCTTAGTACTGCGGATTTTGCAGCAGGTTCGTATTAAGATTGATCTGGTCGAGCGGAATAGACGTGAGATAATTCTTTTTGGTCATAGGCACTGTAGGCGGACCACTCAATATTACTGCGCCCGTTGTTGCATCTACCCCAAAAGGATAGGTGCTGGCCTTATAAGCAGGGTTCTTAGTATAAGGATTGGTGAAAGTTGCTATCTCTGTTGGCTGCCCGTTATATTTAACGATCATTCCCATAGGCACCTGGTTCAACTCCTGCTCGGCTATGCCCCAACGAAAAAGATCGGTAAAACGGGTGTTCTCGCTCAGCAGCTCCAGCGTACGTTCGCGGCGGATCTCCCCCAGCATGGTCAATGAAGGGTAGGGCGCAATCAGGGCATTGGTTAATGCCGCGGCGCCGGCACGCGCTCTTATTTTGTTGATGGAAATATTCAGGTCGGCATCTGAAATAGCACCATTGCCCAGTTCGCATTTGGCTTCAGCATAAGTGAGGTATACTTCGGCCAGGCGTATCTGCGGGTAGTCGTACGATTCCTGGTTGTCGTTGCGGTTAACACTTTCGCTGCTCCATTTTCGGTTGCCGTAGCCACTGCCGCCATTGCTCAGGTCGGGGTACGACACGTTGATATAAGCAGGCCAGTTAAACACGGTTAAATAGTTGGCCAGCGTATAATTGGCGCCGTAAGCAGAGCTAAAGCCCCAATACTTTTGCTTAGGCGCACCGGTAATACAGGTCATGCGCGATTCGCGGTTGGTGAACTCGTCGGTCATGTTAGCATACCCTTGTGCCAGGGGCGATACGCTGAATGGCAAACCATCCTTACACAGGAACATATCCATCAGCTTTCTTGAAATACCGCCGCCGCCTGTATGGGTAAGGTTGGTTGCCCCCTGTAACAGGGTATAATCGTACCGGCTGCTCAGGATATATTCCTTGTTGGCTGTTTTTGTTAACCCCCTTGGATTAGAGGCGGCATCGTCGAGGATAAAAAGATACCGGTAACTGAGCGAGTCAACACCGCTGAACAGGGAATAGTCGGTATAAGACATTACCTGTTGGCTTAACGAAGCTGCTTCGGTAAGGTATTTGGTTACACTACCGGCATCGTAGCCGGCACTGCCGGCGCCTGATGATACGCCATCGCCATCGGTGGCCTTGCCTACGTATTTTTCATACGTGCCTTCATATAACAATACCCTTGCTTTAAATGCCATGGCAGCCTGTTTGCTCACCTGTCCTTTGTCGGCCGCGGCAATGCTGGCTTCCAGCGGCAGGCCATCTATGGCCACATCCAGATCGCTCAGGATCTGTTTGGTAACTTCATAGCGGCTGTTGCGTGGCGCTTTCAATAACGCACTGTTTACATCTGTTACAACGGTATCTATCGGCACGCCGCCAAAGCGTTTTAACAGGAAGAAATGATGCCAGGCCCGGAAGAAATAGGCAGCGGCCACGTATTGCTTAATACCTGCATAATCGCCGGCATACTGCGCCCCTTTACCGATGAGGATATTGTTGGCGCGGATATACGCGTAAGGGTTGTTCCAGTAAAGATCGGTGGCGTTGAGGCCGGAAGGCCAGCCGTAGCCGGGGTTCAGCAGATCGCTCCCCCAATCCATCCAACCATAAATGCTACTTTTATCAATCGATTTAAAACCGATCATCTTATTATAGAAGTCATTCGCAGCGGCTTTAAACTGGTCGGGTGTTTTATAATAAACGGCTTCTGTTGCCTTGTCAGTTGGGTCCAGGTCAAGGAAGGTCTTGGTGCAGGATGACAACAATACTAAAGCCGATCCGGTTATAGCAATCAATTTTTTTATAGTAGGCATAACTATCGTTTTTTAAAATCAAAGAAATCAGAAGGTAAGGTTGAGGCCGAATGACCAGGTCCTGAAGAAAGGATAACTGTTATCGGCACTTTCTCCGCGTTCGGGATCAAAGCCGTCGCGCACCGAAGTGAGCTCAAACAGATCATTGCCCGAGAAAAATACCCTGAGCTTGTCGGCCCTGATGCGTGATGATACAGTCTGTGGCAGTGTGTAGCCTATCACCAGTGATTTTAATCTTGCATAGCGAAGGTTCTGTACATTCACATCGTTAAACAGCCAGTTCCAGTTGTTGATATTGCTGTCGAACGAAAGCCTTGGGTATTGCGCATTGGGGTTATCGGCTGTCCATGTTTTACCAATATAGGTGGTATTTACGTTCGCGTAGTTGCGGAAGAACGGTGCACGGGCATTACCAACCCGCAGAATATTCCATTTAAAAACACCCTGTATAAAAGCGCTGAAATCAAAGCCATGCCATTGGGCGCCCAGGTTTACACCGAATTGGTAATGGGGGTCGGCATCTCCATAGTAATACAGATCACCGCTCCCTTTAACGCCGGTTCCGTTAGCCGTTATTTTTCCATCGCCATCGAGGTCAACCACTTTCAGATCGCCGGGGCGTAATACGTTGGTGGCGCCAGCGCCGCCGTTATAGCTGGCTACCCGGCCTGAAGCACCGTATTTGGCAAAATAATCATTGGCCTCCTGCTGGGTTTGAAAATAGCCATCGGTCTTATATACATAAATACTGTTTAAAGGATAGCCTTCCCGGGGATTGGTATATTTACCCTCGCCCCAGGTATTGGCGCCGGCGAAAGCGATTACGGTATTCTTTGCATTGAACAGGTTAACACCTATGTTGTACGTTACATCACCTGCTTTGTCTTTCCAGTTCAGGGTCAGCTCCCATCCGCGGGTACGCAGGTTACCGCTGTTGGTGGTAGGCGCCGATCCGCCAAGAACGCTCGGGTATATCAAACCTACAAGCATGCCTACGTTCCTGTTCTCGAACAATTCAAACGTACCATTCAACCGGTTTGCCAGCACTGCAAACTCTACCGCTATGTTCTTCTTAGACATTCTTTCCCAACTGCGCTCGTTGGTAGTGATCGTATTTGTATTATTGGCAGGTTGTAAAGCGGGGGTAGAACCGAACAACGCGGTACCGGTATTTACCTGCGCCAGGTAATCGTAGTAGCCCAGGAGTTTTGCACCACCCTGTCCTCCGGTTACGCCATACCCTGCTTTCACTTTTAACTCGTTCAGCCAGTTTATGTGTTGCATAAAGGCTTCTTCTGTTATACGCCATCCGCCGGATACACCGTAGAAATTTGCCCATCGGTTCACCGCATTAAAGCGTGATGAACCATCGCGGCGGCCCAGAAACTCCAACAGGTATCTCTTTTTATAATCGTAGTTGATGCGGGTAAAGTAGGATACCAGGCCCCAGTGGAAGGAACCTCCTGAGTTGGAGTTAGTATAGGAAACCGTAGCCGGAGAAATGGCTGAATTGAGATCGTACAGGCCATCGTATTGTAATTGTGAGCGGGTGGCGCTTACGGTTTTGTCCTCAAACAACTCGGCAGAAGCACCCACCATGGCGGCAATATTGTGATCCGCAGCAATTGTTTTGTTATAATCCATCTGCGCGCTGTAGGTCTGGTACACGGTATTGCCTATCGTTTCTGTTAAGGCAGGGTTATTGGGCGCACCAAATTGTACCGAATTGATCTTTGTGCCCTGCCAGTTCCAAAAGTTAAAGGTTTGGTTGTATTCGGTTTTCCAGCCATCGCGTTTTACTATCGCGGCGTTGCCGGTAAGCTTTAACCCTTTGAATATTTCTGCAGTGAGTTTGCTGTTCAATCGAACAATGCCTTCCCTGTTTTTGGAGGTACCACCCGATTGGGTAAAGGCTACCGGGTTCCTGTAACCATAATCATCATAATACTGTCCTAACTTGTTGTATGTCGGGAAAATCGGCGCATCAAAATAACCATTGCCTATACCGTTGCGCGGACTTTTTACCAGCCGGTTATCAAACGATACGCCTGTTTCAAGCTTTACACGGTCGCTGATGTTATAGTCGTAATTAAAACGCGCGGTATATTTTTTCTCGCCATCGTAGGCGGTCTTTAATAAAGACTTATTATCTGCATAACCCAGCGAAAGCATATACGCTGTTTTACCGCCGGAGCCGCGTACCGTCAGGTTTTGCTGGTTACTCCAGGAAGGTGCGTACAGCGCATTCTGCCAGTTGTTATCGGCATAGTGGTGTACAATACCACCGGGATCAGTATAATCGAAAGAAGAATCATCAGCCATCTTCTGCAGGTTGGCTTTCGTCCATTGCGGAAACCATTCAATGGGGTTGCCCGCCACATCTCTTTTATCGGAGGTAGAAGTTTGCAGGTAAAGGGTGGCCCATTGCGGCATGCTGGCCCAGGGCACAGAAATACCAATGGTGTTATGGCTAAAATTAGAATTCAGGCTTACCGACATTTTACCGCCTTTGCCTCTTTTGGTAGTAACGAGTATCACGCCACCTTGCGCCCGTGCTCCATAAATGGCGGCAGAAGCGTCTTTTAAAACGCTCACACTTTCAATATCGTTCGGGTTGATCTGGTTAAGCTCCCAGGTACCGATCACCGGAACTCCGTCAACAATGATCAGGGGGTCAACATTCGCTGTGGACGATGCACCACGCAGGGTAATAGCCAGTCCCTCATTTCCCGGCCGGGCAGAAGTACGGGTTATTTGCAAGCCGGGGATCTCGCCCTGTAATGCGGTTACCGCGTTGGGCAAAGGACGGTCTTTAAATACTTCCTCCCCCACCTGTACGATCGATCCGGTAAGCGTTGCTTTTTTCCGGGCACCATAGCCGATCACGATCACATCGTCGAGCTCCGTGGCGGTTGATTGTTCCATCCGGATCGTCAGGGTTCCGGAAGCATCCGGTTTTAGATTCAGGGACTTATACCCTATATGCGATAGAACCAGTTTACGCCCTTTGGGCAGGTTAATGGTAAACCGGCCGGCCGAATCGGTAATGGTACCGCTTTGGCCACCTTCAATAGTAATGTTAACATCGGCCACAGGAGCATTGGAGCCGGCATCAACTATGCGACCGGTCACAGTTCGGTTTTGGGCCCAGGAGACGCTACTCAGCAGCAGCACCATCAGGGACAACAAGAAGGGTCTGATTGTTCTCATACAGCAATTGTTAAAGAATGAATGAAAGCGAATAACATCGCAATCGTAATGGTTGAACGACCCAAAAATAGAAGCAGAATTATGGAAACAGGGTAGTGCTTTTATCCAAAAAAAGGGGTATAAATGTTCAATTCCCCTCTTCTGGCTTGCGAATATTCTTATTGAGGTGCAGGTTGTTATGGAACGGCTTCCTAAAGCGGCGAATGTACTCTGAAGGATTCATGCCGAATAGTTGCGAAAAGTGCACACGGAAGTATTTAATATCATTGAACCCGGTAATGGTGGCAATTTCCGATACATTGTTCTCTGTATTGATCATCAGTTCGGCGGCCTTACGCAAACGAATAAACCTGATAAACCCGATGATTGACTGGCCCGATACAGAGTTTACTTTCCGGTACAGGCTCGACCGGCTCATTCCCATTTGGGTGGTGAGTGTTTTCACAGAAAAGGTTTCATCATACAGATGTTCCTCTACTATGCTGATACATTTATCCAGGAATTCGCGGTATTCCTCAGATACCTTGCCATCGTTTTGTTGTAAGGTTATTTTGTTATAGAAATATTGTTGTAAGGAGTTACGCTTTTTCAGCAAACTCAACACCCGCGCTTTCAGCAGCTCCTTTTCAAATGGTTTGGTAATATAATCATCGGCCCCCGCCTCAATACCTTTAAGCCGGGTTTCAGGGGCGGTGCTGGCGGTTAGCAGAATAACGGGTATATGTGATAATGAAGCATTTTCTTTTACCTGTTTGCACAACTCAATACCACCCAGTTCGGCCATTGCGATGTCACTGATAATCAAATCAGGCAGATATTGTTGCGCCAATGCAAGACCTTGTTGTCCGTCTATGGCCTGTAACACCGTATACTCGCTGCTGAATACTTTGTTTATATAATTGCGCAGTTCTTCATCATCGTCCACGATCAACAGCGTGGGTTTCTCGGTAACCAGCGTCGACAGTTCGTTGCCTTTATCCTGGATCACCGTTTGTTCTGGTATTTGCAGTGGTGCTACAGAAGCAGCGGGCTGCTCCCTGTAGTTGATCTCGTAGCCGGCAAGATGGCGGGTACCTTTTAATAAGGTAAGGGAAAAAGCAGTTCCCTCGTTTACCCGGCTTTCGTAGCTAATTTTTCCATGGTGCAGGGTTGTAAAATGCTTTACCAGGAAGAGACCGATACCAAAACCGGTTTTTCCTGCAGTAAATGAGTCCCTGACCTGATAAAAAGGATTGAACAATTTATCCCCTACCCCCGCAGGAATACCGCCACCACTGTCATTCACCTGGATGTTCACTTCTGTATCTGTTGCTGCCAGTTTGAATATAACCATACCGCCCGCAGGTGTAAACTTAATAGCATTGGATAACAGGTTAAACAGCATTATCTCCAGTTTCTCGCGGTCGGCGCACAATTCGGTATCATCATTCGTGCACTCAAAACGATAATCCAGTTTTTTGATACGCGCCTGTTGAACAAAACTATAAAACACTTCCCTGCACAGATCTGATGCATTCAGCCGGGTCAGGTGCAGTGTGTCGGCGGCTGTTTCTGCTTTGCGAAACAGCAGCAACTGATCTACCAGGCTTAACAGGCGGCGGGCATTGCGAAAAACCATGTGCAGATCTTCCTTTTGCGTGGGCTCTTTTTCCTGCACTATCATTTCCTTTACGGGCTCCAGGATCAGCGTGAGCGGTGTGCGAAACTCATGCGAAAGGTTGGTGAAAAAGGTGAGCCGTTTTTCATGTACCTCTTTTTCCTTTTGTGCTTTTAGTTGCGCTTCCATGGCTTGCAGTTGTGCCGCTTTCACTTCGTAGTGCAGGCGGTTCTGGCGTGTTCTATAACTGACGAACAGGTATACAGCCCCAATCAGGCACATTCCATATAGCATGTAAGCCAACCAGCTACGGTACCAGGGTGGCAATACGGTAATGCGAATGGCAATTTGCTGTGGGTTCCATTCGCCCTCACCGTTGGTGCTTTTTACCCGGAACACATAATGGCCTTCATCGAGGTGGGTGTAAGCGGCGGTGCGCATGTTAACGTTATAGTTCCAATTATGGTCCCACCCTTCCATATAGTAGGCGTAAGTGATCTTACCCGGTACACTGTATTCCAATGCCGCATATTTAAACGCAAGTACCGCCTTATTGTAGGGTACAGTAATAGCCGCAATGCTACCATTCGAAACCCGATTTATAAAAGTAGTGTCGTCCGGGGCCGGGGTGTTATTTATTGCAACAGCTGTCAGTTGCAAGGGTGGCATGGTATGGTTTCCGCGGATCGCTTCAGGGTAAAACAGGTTCAGGCCTTTAATACCCCCGAAAGCCAGCTGACCGTTTCGTAAGCTCAGGGCGCTGTTATAATGGAACTGATTGCTTTGCAAACCGTCGGCCTGGTAAAAGTTGCGGCTCTCGCGTTTTTTAATATCGAACTGCACCAGTCCGTTCAATGTGCTTAGCCATAAATGTCCGCTGCCATCTTCCAGTATCGTCAGCACCACATCACTGCTCAACCCTTCTGCAGTTGTATATCGGGCTATAACCCGCTGGCGCATTCTGTCGAACAATTGCAGACCACCACCTTCCGTAGCCAGCCACAGGTTACCATGGCTGTCTTCATAAATACTTCTTACCGCATAGCCGATGTTATAAAAGCTATGCTTTTTTGAAACCCTGTCAATCTTTACCAACTGGTTAAGATTACCACCCCATAGTACGCCATTGCCATCTTCATAGAGAGTGAACAGATCAGACAGCGATGCATCAAATGCCTCAAATTTATTGGTTGCCCGGTTCAGGAAATACAAAGCGCCATACACACTGTTCAGGCGCAGGGAAGATACCCAAAGCTGCTTGTTGTGATCTTCCAGCACGGCGTAAGCTATTCTGTCATCAGTATGATATACAGGGTTCGGCAAAGCATAATGCTCTATCTTTTGCGTGGCCGGTGTATAGCGGTTAATGCCCTTGCGAAAAGTTGCTACCCATATATAGCCCCTATTATCTGCTTTGATAGCTGTAATAACAGCGTCTGAAAGAGAATACACATCGCCAGGGCGGCTTTTCAGGATAGTAAACCTGTTTTCATTCCTGTTCCATATAGATATGCCCCCGCCATCGGTACCAATATACATAGAGCCATCGCCGGCCTCGTATATGGCGGATACCACTTTATCGGCCAGTGAATTGCTGTTGCCGGGTTCGCAGGTGATTGTTTGAAAATGATCTTTGTGCGGATCAATCACCGCAGCCCCACTGGTAGCCGTGCCTATCCATTTGCGGTTCTGGTGATCAATATATATAGTATGTATCCCCAATCTGCTAAATGACAGGCTGCCATCCTTTCTGTACAGCACTGTAGCAGCCCGCTCTCCCGGCTTCCAGGCGAGCAGGCTCCCTAATACAGTGCTTATCCAGTAACGGCCTTCTTCATCGATGAAAAAGGTAAGAATATCACCTGCATCCGGAAACTGCTGTTGATAGTTAAAAATTACTGCCGGCGCCGGAGTGGCAGGATTATAACCGTATAATGATGAGCCATTGGCAATTACCAGGTTGCTGCCCTGTGTTTCCTGCCAAACGGCATCGGGTATGGAGGCATTTACCAACACCAGCTGTTTGGTTGCATAATTATAGCGTGCCAGTCCGTGCTTTTGCACCAACGCCCACATATTTCCGGCTGCATCCATCCGTACTGTTTTTACGGTATAGCCGGTAATAGTGCTGCCAGCCTGCACCAGCGGCACCGGCTCTGCCTCTAACGCGCCCTGCGCACACATTAATAAACCCATGCCCTCGGTAGCCAGGAAGATATTATTGCTACGATCGGCACGTACGTCTTTTACCACCGCATTCAGTGGCTGGCTTTTGTTGCCGCGCAGGTATATGGAATTGAATTGATCCCACAGCGGAGAAAGGCGGCTAACCCCCTTCCTGGTAGCAACCCAGATATTGTGCAGACTGTCTTCTGTGATAGATAGTATAATGTTATGCACCAGGGAATGTGCATCGTTCATTTTATGGCGGTATACTTTACAATCGTAGCCATCGTACCGGTTGAGCCCATCAAATGTACCCAGCCAGATAAACCCGTTGTGGTCCTGGAAAATACTACGTACCGTGTTGTTTGATAATCCCTTTTCATCATCGAGGAAAACGAGTTGTGGTACAGACTCAGCCTGTAATAAGGTGGGCCACAACATGCATACCAGCATACTCACTACAGCAACAGCTCTATGTATTTGGTTTCTCATTAACAGGCACATGGCGTTAAGCAAAATCGTACAATATAGCGGTTTGTAAATTACAGGTTTAAATTCAAATCCTGACCTTATATAAGCGGGCTCAGAACAAAAACAAACCCGGGCAACACGGGGGAAGAATTGTTCATACCCCACCAGATTTGCTCACTAATGCAAAAATATAACAACCTAAGATGGGGTTGAGGGTGTCTTTGGCCAAATATGAGGGTATTATTGTTCAAAAATCACGGCATATTTTGCTAAAATGTTCCATAAGAACAGAATTGAGGAGATGGGCCAGGATAGAAAAAATGCCGGCTCACGTCAATGCGCTTCCTGACCTTCCCGGGAACAAGCTGACAGCATATTTCAATAATCTACCTATCTTTGAAAAGGGTAAAGGCCTGTTGGGAAGTAGCGATATAATTATCAACATGTCAAATACATATTAGATGCAGCGCCAATATTAAACCCTCAAGCCACCCCGTACCAGTAGTAAAGATCTTTTAAACTATTTACTGGACTTTCAAATGCCTGATCCTCAAACTATATTATTCGAAAGCGAAGCCGGCTTCCAGGCCTTGTTTCAATACGCAACTGTTGGTATTGTAGTAATTGATCGCGAAGGTCTTATTCAATTGGCCAATCCCTGTATAGAAAAAACTTTCGGTTATAAAAACCAGGAACTTATTGGCCAACCAGTAGAAATACTGATACCCGAAGCGTTGCGAAAAAAGCATGTAAAACACGTTGAAGGGTATTTTGCCAATCCCAAAGTACGGTCAATGGGCTATGGGCTGAATTTATTTGCCCGTAGAAAAGACGGGATCCAATTTCCTGTGGAAATCAGTTTGGGGCATTATGAATTTTACGGCGAGCAGCTCGCAGTTGCCTTTGTCACTAATATAATCGAAAGAATAAAAACCGAAGAACAGGCCCGGCAAAGCGAAAAAGAATACCATTTCATTTTTGAAGGGATCCAGGAATCGTTCATGCTTCAGCAGATCATCAAAGATAAAAATGAACATATCGTTGATCTGCTATTTCTGGAAATAAACCCGGCTACCGAACACATTCTGCAGAAAGGCCGAAATGAAATAATTGGTCACTTTAGAAGTGAGTTTTTGGGCCCACTGGACGACACCCTGATCAAAATTATTTCCAGAGTTGAAAAAGGAGAGCATGTAAGACACCAGCAATATATCGATACAATTGGCCGCTGGTTCGATCGTAGCTTCTATTCATTGAAGCCCGGGCAATTAATTACCCTGAGCACCGATATAACCCAGCATAAACTGGATGAGGAAGCTTTACGAAAAAGCCAATCGGCTCTTGAATCGGAAGCTGCAGCCCTGGAAAAAAAAGTGATTGAAAGAACTTTCGAACTTACCGAAGCACTGGAAAGGGAAAAAGAATTGAGTGAATTAAAATCAAGGTTTTTGTCGATCGCTTCCCATGAATTCCGTACGCCGCTTAGCACCATACTTTCCAGCACTTCACTTATTGACAAATATAACAAAGAGGAACAGGAAGAGAACCGCAAAAAACATACAACACGCATCAAATCTGCTGTTAAAAACCTCACCGATATTTTAGATGATTTCCTTTCCCTCGACAAACTGGAACAGGGCAAAGTAAAAGCAAGTACGGAAATAATAAACCTGTATGAGCTTTCTGCTGAAATTATTGAAGAATTGAACTGCCTGTTAAAGACCGGCCAGGTAATATATCTTTCATTTAATGGCAACAGAAATATTGTGCAGGATAAAAAGATATTACGGAATGTATTGCTTAATCTTCTTTCCAATGCCATCAAGTATTCAGGAGAACAAAAAAGCATTTATTTGTCGGTTGAAATAGAAAACAACCTGGCATCAATCAAGGTGAAGGATGAAGGCATCGGCATACCGGAAAATGAGCAAAAAAACATGTTCGGAAAATTTTACCGGGCAAACAACGCAACCAATATCCAGGGCACCGGGCTTGGTTTAAATATTGTAAAAAGATATGTGGAGTTATTGAACGGTGACATTACATTTGTAAGCAAAGAAAATGAGGGCACTACCTTTACGGTCAGTTTCCCCGCCTGGGCTGACTATAATCGTATGGGTGGTTGATCACGGTCAGTGAAACAGGGGTGCTTGTAAAGTAACTTGCAATTACAAGTTATTACTGTGGTTAAAAATCCAAAATATCATTACACAGGCGCCTCAATATATCCTGGCATCTATCAACCGGTTTTTACCCGGGAGCAGGAGCCCATACAGGTAAAAAACAGCAAACCTCCGGTAAACATTATCGAATTCCCCGATTACTACCAAATTGAAATGCCGGTGCCCGGGTTTCAAAATAATAATTTCTTTATAAAGACCCAGGGTTGTTCTTTGTTAATTGTTGCCCGGAAAGAATTTTCCAACGCAATAGAGGAAGCACATTACCACCTTCATGGCTTTCGCTACCAGTATATAACAAGAAACATCGATCTGCCACATGATGCCGATACGGAATTTGGCACGGCAGAGTACAAAAATGGGGTATTGTACATTTATGTGTATAAAACCAGCTGCCCTATGCAAAACAATCAAAACTTTATCATCGTATACTAAACCGGTTATACAACAAGAATAGCATATGAGCTTCACCTTTAGTCATCCCTATCAGTATGCAACCGCCTATTCATTGCCGGTTGCTTATTTCTGCATGGAATACGCCATTCATCAGCCATTAAAATTATATGCCGGCGGCCTGGGCTTTTTGGCGGGCTCACATATGCGCAGTGCCTTTGAATTAAAACAGAACATGGTTGGGGTAGGTATTTTATGGAAGTATGGTTATTATGACCAGGTACGAAAAAGTGACCAAACCATGGATGTGCTGTTTGAAGAAAAAATTTACGGCTTTTTAATTAAAACAGATATTAAATTCACGATAACGGTCTCTGGCCACGATGTATGGGTAACGGCTTATTACCTCCCACCGGAAGTATTTAAGACCGCGCCTGTTTTTTTATTAAGTACAGATCTGCCCGAAAACGACTACCTGGCCAAAACCATTTCTCATAAATTATATGATGCCAATCCCGAAACTACCATTGCTGCGGCTATTTTGCTGGGTGTGGGCGGAGCAAAACTTTTTGAACACCTGAACTGGAAACCGGAAATATATCATCTGAACGAATCACATGCAGTGCCCCTCCTGTTTCACCTGTACGATCAATTTAAAGATATTCAGCAAGTAAAAGGCAGCGTAGTATTCACCAACCATACCCCTGAGGAAGCCGGGAACCGTGAAACAGACTTCCGGCTTCTTGAAAAAATGGGATTCTTTTGCGGCATTCCTGTTACAGAAGTGCGGATGATCACTAAAATGGAAGACCATACATTGAACCATACTTTAAGTGCGTTACGGCTATGTGGTATAGCAAATGGCGTTTCTAAAATGCATCTTCAAACGCTCAATAGAATGTGGCAACCATATAACGATCTTTGCCCCGTGATCCCGATCACCAATGCCCAGAACTTTACTTACTGGGCCAACCATGAGATGTATAAAGAGGTAGCCAATAACAATATGACCGGCTTGCAACAAAAAAAACGGCAGGGAAAGATCAACCTTTTTGACGAAGTAGCCGATCAAACGGGAGAGATCTATGATGAAAAGGTATTGACCATTGTTTTTGGAAAACGGTTCACCGGTTATAAGCGTGCCGACCTGCTTTTATACGATATGGAGCGATTCAACAGCATTGTAAACAGCACAGAAAGACCTGTTCAGATCATCTGGGCCGGCAAACCCTATCCTATGGACTACACCTCGATAGGCATATTTGATAAAATTGTAAATATTACCAAGTTATACAAAAATTGTTCGGTGCTGATTGGGTATGAAATAAAACTGTCAAAATTATTAAAGAACGGGGCAGATGTTTGGCTGAACGTTCCGCGCCTTACGCATGAGGCTTCGGGCACCAGTGGTATGGCTGCGGCCATGAATGGCGCCATTAATGTGAGCATACCCGACGGATGGTTTCCGGAATTTGCAAAAGATAAAATAAACAGTTTTGTTATTCCTCCTGCTTCGCCAGGCTTGTCGGACCATGAGCAGGACGCCATTGAAGCCAATAACTTATACGACCTGCTTGAAAAAGAGATCATCCCCATGTATTACGATTATCCCGACAGATGGCTGTCTATTATAGAAAACAGCATGCAGGATATTATCCCTTATTTCGACAGCAACAGGATGGCAGCGGAATATTATGAAAAGATGTATTTATTCAACATCGCACAGCATACAGCGCAACAGAACAAACAACTGATCTCAACTATTTAACCGTACATGACAAGCCTGCTCTTTACTTCAACGCTCTTTTACCCGCTCTTTCCCTTCGGCTGTTATTATGTTTTCAATCCCTTTCAGCAACGCATCGGGGTTAAATGAGATACTATCAATCCCCTGTTGTACCAGGAATTGGGCAAATTCAGGGAAATCGCTGGGCGCCTGGCCGCATAGCCCTATTTTTCTTCCGGCAGCTTTGGCTTTCTGTATGACAGTGGAGATCATCCACTTTGCCGCTTCATTTTGCTCGCTGAACAACCCGCTTACAATTGCTGAATCACGGTCTATCCCCAGCGTAAGCTGGGTAAGGTCGTTTGAGCCAATTGAAAACCCGTCGAAGATGGCAGCAAATTGTTCTGCCAGCAGCACATTACTGGGGATCTCGGCCATTACATATATTTCGAGTGAGGGGTCCATTTCGCGGTTCAACCCGTTGGCCTTCATTACCTCAACCACTTGCTTGCCTTCTTCCACGGTTCTGCAGAATGGGATCATTACTTTTACATTGGTAAGCCCCATTACAGTACGTACGGTCTTAATGGCTTCGCATTCGAGCCGGAAGCCTTCCCGGTACCGGTCGTTATAATACCTGGAAGCCCCTCTGAAACCCAGCATGGGATTTTCTTCTTTTGGTTCAAACATTGCACCGCCAACCAGGTTGGCATATTCGTTGGTCTTAAAATCGCTCATGCGCACAATTACGTCTTTAGGGTAAAAAGCCGCCGCAATGGTAGCAATGCCCTGGGCGAGTTTATCAACAAAATAGGCTTCCTTGTTGGGATAATGATGGGTAAGCTTTTCAATTTTTTCTTTGGTGGCCGTATTGGTGAGCTCGTTAAATTTCACCAATGCCATGGGATGCACCTGCACAAAATGCGTTATAATAAACTCGATGCGCATTAAGCCAACGCCACTATTGGGATAAAAAGATAACCGGAATGCATTTTCAGGATCTCCTACTATCAACATGGGTTGCGTTGCTTCAGGCATTTTGAGGTTGCTGAAGTCATGTTCTATTTCTTTGTAATTTAATTTTCCCCTGTACACAAACCCGGTTTTGCCCTCACAGCATGAAACCGTAATTATTTCGCCATCGTGAATATTTTTAGTGGCATTGGAAGTACCCACTACCGCCGGCACGCCCAGTTCACGGGCTACAATGGAAGCATGACTGGTTCGGCCACCCTTGTCGGTGATAATAGCGGCCGCTTTTTTTAGAATAGGGTCCCAGTCGGGACTGGTTATTTCTGTAACCACAATTTCACCGGGTTGCAGCGCATCGGCATCACCGGGCGATTGTAATACCCTGGCTTTACCAATAGCTATTTTTGAACCTATAGCTTCTCCTTCGGCCAGTAAGGTGCCTTTATTTTGTAACCGGTATTCTTTAACCAGGTAAGGATCTTTTTGCGCATGCACCGTTTCGGGCCGCGCCTGAACGATGAACAATTCGTTCGTAATGCCGTCCTTCGCCCATTCTATATCCATTGGTTTCTGGTAATGTTCCTCAATGACCATGGCCCATTTTGCTAGCAGCATCACCTCGTCATCGCTTAAAACGAATTGTTCTCTTTTAGCGGCAGGTGTTTCTGTATTAATAGTTGCATGGAAATTCATCGAATTCAGCCCATAGACCATGGTCTTTGTTTTTTCACCCAGCACTTTTTGAACGATCGCTTTTTTACCCTGCTTCAACGAAGGTTTAAAAACAAAGAACTCATCGGGTGTAACAGTGCCCTGGACTATATTTTCACCCAGGCCCCATACACCGCTTAAATGAATAACATCCCTGAAACCCGATTCCGGTTCAAGCGTAAACCCTACGCCGGCGCAGGCCTTATCGGACCGGACCATCTTTTGCACCCCTACCGATAATGCTACTTTGGCATGTTCGAATTGATTGTCATTCCGGTACTTAATAGCCCTGTCGGTATATAAAGAGGCGAAACATTTTTGAACGGCCGAGAGCAATTCCGCTTCACCCGAAACATTTAAATAAGATTCATGCTGACCGGCAAAACTGGCCTGGGGCAGGTCTTCGGCCGTGGCGCTGCTTCTTACAGCTACTTCAAAATAAGTATCGCCACAAAGTTCCTTATACGCGTTTATTATATCTTTTTTCAACACATCGGGCATGGTAGCGTTCAGCATCAGCGACCGGGCCTGTTTAGCTATATAGGCCAGGTTTGAATATTCATTTGTATCTAAATTCATCAGCAGCTCTTTTAACTTGCCGCGCAGGAAATTCTTATCAATAAAAAGCCAGAATGCATCGGCCGTGATGGCAAAACCGTTGGGAACCGGCACTCCCTGCCCCGAAAGCCGGTTGAACATTTCACCAAGGGAAGCATTTTTACCCCCAACCCGGGCCACATCATTAATGCTGATGTCATCAAATTTCATTATCAGGGATTCCATATGTAATATTTTGAAGAAGGTTAACTAACTATACAGGTTTTTATGCCGGGAGCGCCTGCCGGCTTCTTCGCCAGTGCACATTCAGCAAAATTGAGCCGAATGCAATGCAGGCAAGCAATGCAAAAATGAACATACCAAGGAAAGGTGTCAATGACAGAATTTTAAATACAACAAATATTCCCAATGCAATGAATACCATTCGCCAGTATGACCATTTTGCGAGAGACCGGTTGTTTAACCAGTTAGCTGCCACCACGGAGGTTATGGTACCGGCAAACACGGCGAGTATAATATAACTGAATAATAAGATTAGGCCTACCGGAACACCAACAATAGTTACACAGGCTATCACTGCCGCCACCGGCACACCAATCCAGAATAAAAATCCAAACCCGAGGGAACGCAGCGCTTTATCGTAAGCAGTTTGGCCTGCCTTTTTCATAATGTCGCTGAACAGGTACTGGATGATCATGATCATCACAAACACCATTCCGGTATACCATATCAATCCCAATGCAGAAGAAAAGCCAAGAAAATACCATTGGTCTCTTTTTATTTTCAGCGAATCATCATAAATGGCCTGGCCATTTTTAAGGGAATTATTGAATGCAACATTATCTGCAGGCGACCAATAGCGCACTTCATTATTAAACGAAGCAGCACGGCCTATGGTAAGCCTGTCGCCCGCTACTAAAACCGACCGGCCCCGAACCCTGCCATTTATTGTAATATCCTCTCCCCTGCAATCAGCGTCTTTCATCACACTGCCATTTAAATATAATTTACCTGATGCGGTTTTTACGGTACCGGCCACCAGGCCATCGATGGTTATTTCGCCCCCTGCGGCAATCAGGTTACCAACAACAGCATCTTTACTGATAACAATTTTACCGCCTGTAACAACCACATCTCCTGAAACATTTTTCAATATATTCAGCTTACCACCGGCACACCTGATATCGTCACCAACATAACCATTGAAAGTAATGGTTCCACCGGCAGCAAGTATATCATTGGCCACAGTGTCGTTAATGGTAACGGTTCCGCCGGCAATGATGAGATCGCCGTAAATGGGCGCATTGATCATTATTTCACCACCGGTGATATACACATCTTCATAAACCGGTTTGTCAATAACCAGGTTTTTACCCGATTGAATGCGTATGGCCTGCACCGAGCAAACCATTCCCAGCATTAACACAAGCAACAGAATTTGTTTCATATATTACTTTTATTGTATTCGCTGATACACATCTGTACGGAGTTGTTGCGGATCTTTTACGGTCACCGGGTCATTCAAATAAACCTCAAATGGCTGCGCCACCCCTTTTTTATTATTCTCTTTCAGCCATTTTGTGATCGCAGCATAAGCGGCGCCGATTTGATCATAGGGCCCCTGGTAATGCACTACAACAGCATCCCCGCCTTTGATCTTCTTTCCCTTGATTTTACCTGTGAGCCCAACCGGCAACCTGTTCACTTCAACAGCTGCGTCAAATACAAAGGGCAATTGCGGGGTATTATAAAACGCCATCACTTTTCCTGCTTTCAATTTATGTTTGTCTATGTATGTAAACAGCTCTCCATACCCTTTACCTAATAACCGGCCAATATCTTCAACTTTAAAAGCGGTATCGGCGACTGTTAATACGTTAAAAGAACTCAATGAGGTTTTTTCAGGTATAAAGGTTTTGGCAGAGTCCTGGTAAGTTGACATATAATTATCTTTAACCGGAATTGCATAAAAGCGCGATACGCCCAAGAGCATAAACATAAGGCCAAGCAATAATTTCATAACCATGTCTTTTAAAGGTGAGTTTATGTATGATGCGCTATGAACAATGGTTTATTTAATTCTTCCATTAGTATATCGGCCATACTGGGCCTGAACCAGCGTGAAACCATCCCCCTGTTATAGGCGCCCAGCACAAGCAGCATATTCTCTCCTTTGCCTTTTAACTGGTCAAGGATCTCAGTTACTGCATCACCCCTTAATACAGTGAATGCTGCCTCGGGAAAGTGCCGTTTCATGAATTCTTTGATCAGCCGGTTATCGGGCACATGCATTGATTCCTTCGTATTTTTAACTGAAACTACTTCTACCTTCAGGTCATCAATCCCCGAAAAAACATAGCTGAATGTTTTAATGGCATATACCGAAGCCGGTTCACCGTCATATAATAAAACGGCCTTATCGAAATGATTAAACCTTTTTGGCACCACCAGCACCGGGCATTGCACTTCACTCAACAGATCGCGAACAAAACGGGTGGGCACTTTTTCTTCGTAATGCGTAAAAGTTTCTTTGTTCTCAATTATCAGCAGATCGGCATAGATGCTTTCGTGCAGCAGTTCATGGATGGCAATATTCCGGTCGTGATGTACCGTATAGTTTAATGCGGCTGCCTGGCAGAGTGTGCTAAATTTACCGGCTGCTTCTTCACGCATTTCTTCATCCTGTTTATCCAACCTCGCCATTTTATCCTCGTTTATAAAACCTCGTTCACTTACCAGTTCATATACCTTATAACTATGATAAGTAAAATCATCCAAAAAAACGCCCACCAGGTGTGAACCGGTTCGTTTTGCTATATAAACAGCATAATTGGCTGTGCTTTCGGAATACTTCAAACCATCGAATACAGCTATTATTTTTTTCATAATTAAACTATTTATGATGAGCAATAAATACAGGAAGATTAATGGCCTTCACAACCAGTTCAGCAGTGCTATGCCTTAAAAAACCCGAAAGCATGCTTCTGCCAAAAGCGCCCATTACCACAAAAATATTTTTCTTGCCAAGCAGATATTTGTACAGTTCGTTACTTGCAATGCCATGCAGCTGTTGAAATCCGATAGCGGAATATTGTAATTGCAGTAACTCTCCTATCCTGTCTTTTTCGATAATTGATTCATCATCCCATTCATTTACCTGCAGAATAGTAACTTTTTTATCGGCAAATTCAGGGAACAGATAGGCAAATTGTTTTATAGCAAAAACAGAAGACGGACTGCCATCATAAGCAAATAAGATCTCATCAATTCCAGAGAAGCTAAATGGGGCGATCAATACCGGACATTCACTTTTTGCCAGTACCTCTTTTATAAAACTGGTTGGCACAGCCTCTTTCTTTTCAGTGAACGATATTTCAGGATCAACAATAAGCAGGTCGGCAAACCGGCTTTCTTTAATAATATCGGCAACAGGAACACCCTGGTCGAGGTGAACAGAACAGTTTGTTCCCCTGTTTTCACAAATTGTTTTAAAAAGGCGAATATTATCTCCCACGCCCGTTAGCGGATCGGCTTCAACCAACTCGTCATGTGGTATGCGTAATGATTCCTCTGTAAGTACTGCGGCTTCAGCATTTTTTTTCAGGAAAATGCCTGTAAGCTTTGAATGAGTAAGTTTGGCTATAAAACAGGCAAAATCAAATACATTGGTATTTACCTGTTTGGGATCAATAGCAACTAAAACCTTTTTCATAATCTGTGTTTTAGTAAAGCTATTTATATATAATGGCAGAACCCATGACGCCGGCTATAACCCGAACTGATAATAGTCAAGTACTGCTACTGTGCCGCAAAGCCCTGCCGGTTCTCTTTACTTTTCTGCTTTTCCAGTTTCCTGAAATAACCCCGGAAAAGGAAATTATGTTTTAAGGCTTCCATGTTCTGATTGAACGCATCCGTTCCTTTTTGTATATTATCAAGGCTCTTACTGATGCTGACTACCATCGAAGAATCTTTGAACAGGGCATTAACCGGGCCCCTGCCTGTATTATAATCCTGCTTTACACCTGTGATGACCGAATTAAGCGAAACGGCCAGTTCATCGGCTTTGTCGCCCACCCCTTTTATTTTTTCAATGGCATCATGCAGGGAAACCGCAAAAGAGGTATCGGTTAGTACGGCTCCCAGGGAGCCTTTCCCATTTTTTACCGAACCGATTATTGATTGCAGATCACTGGCCACTATAGCAGCCCGGGCGGTGGCCTGCTGCACATTGGCAGCCGCGGAACGTAAATTTTGAGGCAGGGTTTCATCATTAAGGATCGCCCACAAAGCGGCACTGTTATTGACCCGTTGCACCGCTATTTTTAACTGGGCAGCAACAACTGCTATATCCTGGTTGGTTTTGGACAGGGTTTGCAACATATCATCCGTATTAAGGACCTTTCTGCTGCTCAACAATTCTCCTTTTGTAACAAAAGGCGCCGGCGACCGGGCCGGCGAAATATTGACCACTTTATTCCCCATTAACCCCTCGGAACCGATAGCAACAATGGCATTATTCCGCATGATCTGCTGCATTTTATCATCAACCAGCATAACGACTTCAATGAGCGTGTCATTTATAATATTTATCCTTTTCACCGTTCCAACCTGGATCCCTGAGAACCGGACGTTATTACCAGGAACAAGGCCCTGTACATTTTCGAATTGCGCCTTTAGTACGAATGCCGGGCCAAACAAATTCCGGTTCTTGCCGATCATATAAAGCATTACTATAAGAAAAAGCAATCCCGACAGTACAAACACCCCTAATTTTATTGTATTGACTGTTTTCTTTGCCATAAAATAGTTTATTCAAAAAATTGATGTATTACAGGATCACCATTCCGTTTCAATTCATCATAGGTACCCTGTGCATAACAACGGCCATCGATCAATACTACTATTCTGTCGGCAGCCAGGCGTACACAGTTCATGTCGTGCGAAATGATAACAGAAGACGACCGGTATTTTTTCTGTATGGTCATGATCAATTGTATGATCTCCTTTCCGGTGATGGGATCAAGGCCCGTTGTAGGTTCATCATATAAAATGATCTCCGGCTTAAGGATCAGGGTGCGGGCGAGGGCAATACGTTTACGCATGCCACCCGATAATTCAGCCGGCATCATATTAATTGTATGGGCCAGCCCAACATCCTCCAGCGCTTCCTGCACCAGCTGATCTACTTCCTGCTGGGTTACCTGCATCCAGTGGCGGCGCAGGGGGAATTCCAGGTTTTGCCGAACGGTCATTGAGTCATACAATGCATTGCTTTGAAAAAGGAACCCAATTTTAGCGCGCACCTTATCCAACTCATCATGGTCAAGGTCGGTAATTTGCTGCCCGAGCACTTCTATGATACCGCTCTCGGGCGTTAGCAAACCAATGATACATTTTATTAAAACCGATTTCCCCGAACCTGATTTACCCAGTACTACCAGGTTCTCGCCATTACCGAGTGTGAGGTTAAAATCATTTAATACTTTATTGCTGCCAAATGATTTAAACAAATGTTTCACTACCATCACATCCCTGCCGGTCTCTTTTTCTTTTTCTGCCTGTATCAATGTTTGCTCTCTCATAGTTATGGATCAGTTCAGGTTTAACAGATCTGTTATTTGCACAACCACCAGATCAATGATAAATATGACAATAGAAGAAACCACCACTGCAGAGTTGGCCGACTGCCCCACTCCTTCTGTTCCTTTTGCTGAATAATATCCTTTGTAGCAACCGATAATACCCACTGCAAAGCCAAAAAAGAATGATTTAATAAATGCAGGCAATACATCGCCAAATGCCAGCACGTCGAATACCTGGGTGTAAAACAGGTTAAAGCTGGTTACACCGCGGATGTTCACGCCCAAATAGGAACCAAATAAAGAAATAGCATCCCCCAACATTACCAAAACCGGCAACATAAGGGTAGCCGCCAGCACCCGCGTTACTACCAGGTATTTGAAAGGGTTGGTGCCCGAAACTTCCATGGCATCTATTTGCTCTGTCACTTTCATGGAACCCAGCTCTGCCCCAATGCTACTGCCTATTTTTCCGGCAAAGATCAGGGCGGTGATCACGGGGCCTATTTCGCGTACTATAGCTATTCCCACCATGGCCGGCAACTGCGATTCTACCCCATACTCTATAAGGGATGGCCGCAACTGAATGGTTAACACCAATCCCATGATAAAACCGGTTAAGCCGATCAATGGAAATGATTTATACCCGATTACAAAACATTGCCGGGTAAATTCCGCTATCTCATACCGGGGCCTGAACGCCTCTTTAAAGAAACGGCCGGCAAAGGCTGAAGCCTCACCTGTTTGCTTCAAAAACTCGCTTGTTTTAACTGGTAGTTCCATATCATTTTAGTTATGTTAAAGTTCCACCAGTTACTATTACCTCCATATGAAGGCGGTCATAGCGGGGAATGATAGTGATCAAGTTGTAAAAATTATCATAAGAAGCTGATAAAACTCACCGTACCTAATGACAACCGTCTTGTACTTAACCTTTTAATACGGGTAGCTTTAATTATGATCAACAATACATACAACAACAAACAGATAATAAAATACCTGCAGGTCATTGTATTCACTGCGGTGATCCTGTATTTTGGCAGGCCGCTGTTTGTGCCGATCGCTTATAGCCTGTTCATTTCCCTTGTCTTATATCCTGTATGCAAGTGGCTTGAACAACACCGGTGGCCGCGCAGCCTGGCCATAAGCGCAGGCTTACTCATCGTGGCTATTCTTTTTAGCATTCTGATAAGTCTGTTATTTATTCAGATCAATGTACTGCGGCAGGACATGCCGCAACTGCTTGAGAAAATAAAACCCTCCATAAACGAGTTGCAACAATGGATCGCATCAGCCTTTAACATCTCCCTTGCTGCCCAGAACGAATGGTGGCAACAGCAGGTACATAATATCGGCAACAGCACAAGCAGTATTTTACAATCTACCATTACAGCTACTGCAGGCAGTTTATTTACCTTATTCCTTATACCTGTATATGCAGCCTTGTTTTTATATAACCGGGAAGTTTTTGTTCAATTCCTGGCCAAATTAACCGGCAGCCGGTATAGCAAACAATTACAGGTGGTCTTAAGAGAAACCACACATACCTATTTTAATTTTATCAAGGGCATGGTGATCGTATATATCATAGTGGGTGTGCTGAACAGTATCGGACTGATGGCCCTTGGCATTCCGCATGCCATACTTTTTGGTATGCTCACAGCCATTATGACCATCATCCCCTATATAGGCATATTCGTAAGCGCCTTATTGCCCATTACAGTTGCCTGGATCACCAAGGGAAGCATCTGGTACCCCATTGGAGTAATTGGGGTTTTTACCTTTGTACAATATCTCGAAGCCAACCTCATTTTTCCTAAAGTAGTAGCTACCCAGTTAAAAGTAAGCACCTGGGCCACCCTGGTGGCTATTGTAGCCGGCGGGCTTTTATGGGGCGTATCGGGCATGATCCTGTTTATTCCATTCATAGGCATATTAAAGATCGTAAGTGAAATTATACCCGAATGGGAAGCCCTGAATATTTTACTGGGAAGGGATAAAAAGGAAGAAACTGCACAAAAACCAATCAGCCAGCCAGGCATTGAAAAAGAGATCGCTCAAAATTAATATCACATACTATTCACCGGTACATTGTAGTTCCCGGATAAAAAAGTTCACCCCGATTGCCAGCATTCCTGAGATGCCCGCACCGGTTTCATGGGGGTATAATCCGGGGCAGGTTCAAAAACCAACAACAGCCTGAATTACGTAACCATTGAATTTTCCACCGTTCCTATAGTCAGTCTCCGGAAAATCTTTGTAAAGCTGATCAACTATTTCCCCTTTCAGTAAAATATTCCTGGTAAGGAACCAGCCAACAGACATAACAGCACGGTCAATGGTAACATTATTGGTATACCCTGCCAGGCGTACAGTAACAATGTTATAACGCGTGCCAATAAAGATATTTTCATTATAACCAAACCTGTAGATCCCGTCAAACGCAAATTGCTCCACACGACGGGTGGCTTCCTCTTCCGCTGTACGCCCCCGGGCAGTTTCATAAGTGGCAAATATTTCAAATCCAATAATTTTAATGAACCCGTTCAACTGAATAGCATCAACCTTTTTACTGAAACCCGGATTTAACCGGCCCGAGAAAGCATTGGAAGCATACGTAACACCCGGACCGGCTTTTTCCATCACCATAAAGTAGTTGGAACCTGCACGATCTCCGCTAAACAATGTATTGCCGCCCGAACTGCCGTCGTGATAATAAGAACCCGACAATCTAATCCTAAACAGATCATCTACGCTCTTGTCTATACCGCCTTTCACGTACAGGGCCGGGGATTTATGAATATTGCCATCAACCGGGGTTGCCACTAATGAGTCAACTTTTCCTTTGATCATACCATTTGAAATACCTCCCATTACAAAGAAACCATTTTTGCGGGCATATACTTCACCACCGATCTCTGTAGAATAGGCGTCAAGAATATAGTTTTCAACAAAAGGATTGTATAGGGTTTGTCCTCCGTCTGAACGGCGGAAATGTGCATCACCATAGTTAATCTCCATATGCCCTACCTTAATGGTCACTGTTTTCATCAACCGGTCCCAGAACGCGCCTTTAAATGGAAGTTTGTCGAATTGCAAATAACCGCCTTTTACCCATGTTTCGTTGTGGTGACGCGTAGATAAATAGGAAGTAAGATTGAGCCGGATGCCGGCTGCGAGTTGCACATCAATGTTCAAGTTAGCCATGGCAGTGGTAAAGCCCGGACTAAGAGCATAAAGATTATCCGGTGCTTTGCCATCGGCGCTATTAGCATGTGACAATGACTGGAACCCCTGCGTAAAACCTGCTCCCACGCGTACTTTAAGCCCGTTATATTCTTCTACCGGCTGTTTGGGCGATTCAAATACGTTGACACCACGTTTATCATAATATCTGAAGTTGGTTAAGCTATCGAATTGGGCTTTCAACAAAAGTGGCAGCAAAAGCGGCACCAGGATGGCAGCCTGTTTCACCTGTTGGAAGGAAAATTGTTTCATTTTTGCATAATTTTGGTTGTCATTAAAAGATCTATATGCTTTAATTGAAATACAAAATTAGCGCATACATCTCCCTTAGCTGATGCCCTTAATCAGAGATGGGTATGAACTTTCTCATCAGAGAGTAAGCCTTCCATCGGCCATTTGAAGAATGCGGGTCGATTTGCGGGCGAAGTCATGGTCGTGTGTAACGGCAATTATAGTATTCCCTTCCTGCACCAGTTGGTTAAAAATGCTGAATACGATGGCTGTATTGGCCGAATCAAGATTGCCCGTTGGCTCATCGGCCATAATGATCCGGGGATTATTGATCAATGCACGGGCTATGGCCACTCTTTGTTGTTGCCCGCCCGATAACTTACCCGATAACTTTTTGGCATGTTCATGCATATCCATTTGCCTGAGCCTGTCCATTGCATGTTGTTCAATTGCCTCGCGGTTTAGTTTCCCGAGCTTCAAAGCAGGCAACATAACATTTTCAAGAACGGTGAATTCAGGAAGCAGATAATGGAACTGGAATACAAAACCGATGTGTTCGTTACGGAATCCGGCCAAATCATTTTCATTCAATCCGGTCACCCGAACGCCGGTTATATCCACGGTTCCTTCATAGCTGGTGTCTAACGTTGACAACAGGTATAACAAAGTGGATTTACCGCAACCCGATTTGCCCATGATGGAAACAAATTCTCCTTCCCCTATCGACAGGGAAATATCGTATAAGACCTGTGTGGTAGCGGGTTCATAAAAATATTTATTCAGTTTTTCGGCTTTCAGCACTTCCTGTTGCATATAATTGTTTTATCCTCTTAATATGGCTACCGGATCAACCCGGGAAGCTTTTAGCGCAGGCAACAAACCCGCCAGTCCGGTGGTAAGCAGGCCGAAGATCATGCCTACCACATAGTAAAGCGTATCAAAATTCACCGGAAAATGTTTAATGACAATGAATTCATCTTCAGGCCAGGGCACCTTCGATAACGCGTAGGACAGAACGAAACCAAGTAACAACCCTGCCATGGCGCCTATAAGGCCAATGACCAGCGATTGCGACAAAAAGATCTGTATAATATCTTTCCGGGCAAACCCTTCCGCCTTCAGAATGGCAATGTCCTTCATTTTGCCGATGATCACCATATTCATGATATTGTAAATGCCAAATCCTGCTATCAGTAATAAGGTAAAGCTTAAAACATAAGTAAAGGTATCCCTGATGAGGTTGCCTGCTTTCACCGATGCATTTACCGTTTCCCAGTCCTCGGCTTTGTACCCGTATTTTTTGGCTAAAGCGGGCGCCAGTGCGGCCGCCTCATCCATATCTTTCAGCTTCAGGCGAATGTCGGTAATATAGTCCCGGCTTTTTCCCAACAACTGCTGCATACTGGTAATGCTTACATATGCCTTGTATTCGTCCATTGTGGCTATTCCGAATTTAAACATTCCCACTACTCTGAAGCGTAACTGCGCTCCTGAAGGCGCTGTAGCAGTTACCATATCGCCGGTTGTTACATTTAGTTTGCCGGCCAGCTTATAGCCCAGTAAAATGCCGTTGTTTGCCGTCAGCAGCGCTTCGGGCCGCCCGCTTGCCATTTTATCAGAGAGCCCGAAAAGCCGGTCTTCTTCCCTGATGTCGACACCATCAAGAATGGTTGCCAGTTGAACCGGGCCATAATTAAAAAGTACCTGGGCCGAAACCAATGGCGATACCACCTGCACATCATTATGTTTTTTGAGATCTTCAATGATACCAGGTGCGTTTTTCAGGTTCAGGTTGATCTGTTTGGGGCGGGGATGGCGAACAACGATCCAGTTATTCTGTTGTTGCCCCAGGAACTGTTTGGTTATTGAAGAGGAGTAGTCTGTTTTATAATCATTGTAAATACGGATATCGGGCGTAACCGACAGCATGATGTCTTCGAAGAAATCGTTCATGCCTTTCATGAAGCTCATCATGAGAATGAACATGCCGATACCAAAGGTAACACCCAGCATAGCTACAATGGTTTGCCGTTTGCGCGACAGCAGGTGTATCTTCATAATTTTCAGGTTCACCGGAAGGATCATGGCTCATTATTTTGTGTGGTAAGCAGCACCGGCGTCTTTTCATCGAGGCCGGCGACAATTTCTACATGATCAAGCGTGGTAATACCGGTTTGAATGGGCGTTTTCTTAGAGCCCTTCTTAACCTGGACCCAAACACTGTCGTTACCAGCCAGGGCATTACGCGGTAATACAAGCGCTTTGTTTTTCTTTTGTATAATAATATTCGCTTCTACGGAACTGTGAATGAAAGCGGGCGCGCCCCCTTTGCTGAAAAGTGCATCAACGCGGAAGGTTTGGTCCTGCTCATTCATTACGGGATAGATGTATGATACAACGGCTTCGTACGTTGTGTTGCCGGTAACATCTGTTTGCAGCAATACCTGCTGCCCGGTTTTAACTTTATTAATGTCCTGCTGGTCAACAGCCAGCCTTATCACCTGATTGCCGGGCGCCCCTACCAATGCCACTATTTCATTTGTATACACGGTTTCTCCTGCTTCCTTATAAGTTTGATAAACGACGCCATTGCGGTCGCTTTTGATAAAATATTCCTGCAGGTCTTTGCCGGCCGCGGTTAACTGGCTGCGTGCATTGCTGTGCGAAACCTCCAGGTCGTTTATAGCCGCATAATATTTTTGCTCGGCAATCATTTTCTGGTTTGCCGATAACTGGTAATTGGCGTACACATTATCGAGGTTGCTTTGGGTGCCGATCTGCTGCGCCCAGAGTGTTTTATAACGAAAATAAGTTAGGGAATCATTGGTGCATTTCACGGCGGCGTTCTGTAATGACAATTTCAGGTCGTTCAATAAGGGAGACTGGCCTGAAAGGTTTTTAGACACCGTGTGATAGTTCTTCAATGCAGCATCAAATCTATCCTGTGCCGCTTCATTACTGACAATATACAGCAACTGACCTTTTTGTACCGTATCTCCATCTTTCACCAGTTTTTTAATAATGGTGCCGTTGCTCAGCGAAGCCAGTTTGTATTCATTTTCAGAAATTATTTTACCGGATGCATATACGGTTTCAATTATATCTTTTCTTTCAGGAAAGATCACCGATGGGTTGTTACAACCTAAGAAGCTCATTATTAAGCCTCCTACACCCATTTTCCAAATGTGGCGGGTTATTGCAGACATATTATAACCGTTTTGTTAATGGTGCTGTAAATTAGCCCTGTGCCTGTTTATAAGAGATGACAGGAGTCAAAGGGGGGACTGAGATAAGTCACAAAGGGGATAGCAGGAAAAGTAGATGAATTGACAGGCAGGCTCTTTATTACAGGTAATCATTATTTAAAAGCCTGTTCAACCTCCGAAAGCATGAGATCGAGCTTTTTGCGGTTGAACCACTGGCCACGAAGAAAAACGCCGGCTATTGAGGTGGTATTCTTTATATCGTCGAGTGGGTTTTTATCGAGCAATACCAGATTGGCATTTTTTCCAACGGTGATAGTTCCTTCAGAAGCAAACCGCCCCAGGTACCGGGCAGGCGTAACGGTGCTTGCCAATAAGATGCGATAAGGACTGATGCCAGCCTCCTGTAATAAGCTGAACTCATTATGAAGCGAAAACCCTACAATGACCATGCCATACGTATCACTGCCACTTAACAATGGCACGCCGGCATCGCTCAGCATCCGGGCAAATTTTTTCATCCAGATAAAATAGTCGTTGAAAAGTTCCGGCGCTTTTACCCCATCAAACACCCGGTTTTTCATTTTCCGGTAATCGTTCTTTTCACTCAAAAAATTTTCTCTTTCTTTTTTAGCCAGATACTTTACAAGCGGGTGCTGTTGCAATTCCCTGAATGCAGTGTCGTTCAGGCAATTATTGATGAATTGAAAAACGGCCAGTGTGGTACCGATATAAATACCGCTTTCCTTAATTTGTTGTACCAGTTGTTTTATTCTGGCATCCGGCTGCCTGAAAATAGAAGGATGCTGGGCACTGTCTGACAGGTATAAAAATTCCTCAATATGCTCAATCGAACTCATTCTTAAAGAATATTCTACCGGTTGATCTCTTTGGGCATGACCAATTACCGGAAGATGGTCCTTTTCACATTCATCCAGTAGTTTCAGATAGATCTCCATAGGCAGATTACCTGCGATCTTCAGGAAGTCGTACCCCTCTTCTATATGCATTTTTACCACTTCAACAACCTTTTCAATAGTACCAAGGTCTTTGGAAGTAAGGTATGGGCCGGTTGTGAAATAATTGAGGTGCGGCAACCCGCCGCTTTGTGTTTTCTGCCGGATCTCAATATGATGCTGACCGGGGAATTCGGCCATGTTCCTGACGATGGTAATACCATTGGCAAGAAGCAGTTTAATATCACTGGCAATGTCATTGCTCCTGAAATGGAAATGCATTTCAGATAAGCCGGGGATAAGATATTTACCTGCGGCCGGTATGCTGAGGCCTGTTGTGTGTATATTGTTTTGGGAGGCCTCTTCAATCTTAATAATTTTACCGCCCGCAATAAGAACCCGTTGGTCTTTCAGCACAGTTTCTGCTGTCATAGGGATCACATTGACATGCTCAATAACAATGGTATCAGTACCCTGAGCACTGGCAGTAAACGTTACAAATGCCATGAACAGAAAAATTAAAAAAGCCATCCCCTTGCCGTTTTTATTTGAAAAGCTACAGAAAATACCCGAAGAAAGCCATTGATCTGCATTAACTTTTAAATGTTCAATGACCATATACTTTTTACTAAATTATCAAACAATCTTTTTAGTAAAAAACAATACCGGTAAATACATAGCGTATCACCGGTATCGTAACATTCGAACTGTGCATCCTAAAAGGCAAACTCTTCTTCTTCTACTACAAGATCATTCTCAACGCTGTTTACACCCGGGGCTGCCCAGGCAGCATTTTCAGCATCTTCCCTTTCTGCTATTGACCGAACCTTGCCACGTAAAATAACTTTGCCGCCATCTGTTTCAACAGCGATCTTTTCTGAGTCAATGGTGGCAGACCTGATCAATGCGGCTGTGATCTGCTCTTTTACATTTACCGGCTTTACAGAAGGCCTTACAGAAATATAATTATTTATCCTGCTAACACCAGCCAGCTTTTCAACGGCCTGTTTAGCTTCATTCCGTTGATAGTCCCATTCCATTTCGCCTTCCAGCGAAACAACACCATCTTCGACCTTTACCTTAATTTTTTGATCGGGGATACTGGTATTCCATCTCAATGCGAACAGGACCGCATCAGCAATTTCAGTATCCGTTTTTCTATAAGTGGGCGACATACCAACCTGAATATCTTCGGCCACAGCTCTAACCCCGGCTATTTTTTTTGCGGCATCTTCCGCGGCGATCTTCTTTGAATAAGTATCTACAATTCCTGAAAGCGTAACAATCCCGTTTCTAACCCCAACGCCTATTTCGGCAGCATTCAAATCAGGCTCCCATTTAAGTTGATCCATTACATCCTGCTGGATCTGAATATCACTTTTCATAATGACAATTTTTTAGTTTACTCAATTTAAATTTCAATAAAATACTACGATACGGATGTCCAGGTCAGCATTTACAGGGAGGGATAAACTTTGCAGATTGCCCCTATTAACTATGGGCAATAAATAATGGTGCATCTATTTGTTCCATTAACAGATCGGCCAAACTTTCCCTGAACCAACGTGAAACCCGGCTTCTTTCATAGGCGCCGAGCACAACCATGATATTACCATTCTGCGCTTTAAGGTTTTCGGGTATTTTAATATCAGCATAACCATTTAATACTGTATAATTAGCTTGCGGAAAATGCCGTTTCATAAATTCTTTCATCAGGTGGTTATCAGGTACATGGTGGTTGTTCCGGGATTCCCTTACAGAAATGACTTCCGTTTCAAGGTATTTTAATTCAGGGAAAAGATAACTGAATGTTCTGATAGCGTGTACCGACGAAGGCTGCCCATCGTACAATAAAATAAGTTTATCGAGGGGTTTATACTTTCTGGGCACTACCAGTACCGGGCACTGCACCTCGCTTAACAGGTCCCTGATAAACCGGGTAGGTATTGTTTCCTCATAATGCGTGAGCGTTTCTTTATTCTCTATCACCATCAGGTCGGCATAAATGCTTTCATGCAATAATTCATGCAGGGCAATGCTTTTATCATGATGAACAGAATAATTTAAACCGGCTTCCCGGCAGGCTTTGAAAAAATGTTCTACCGCTTCTTCCCTGGTATGTTGGTCTGCTCTTTCAAGCCTTTTGTGTTTTTCCTCATCCACACCACCCGAATTACTTACCAGTTCATAAATTTTATAACTATGATAAGTAAAATCGTCGAGGAACACACCTACTAAATGCGCATTGGTTTCCTGGGCCAGGTGAACAGCATATTGAAGCGCACTGTCGGAAAACTTCAATCCGTCAATAGCGGCAATTATCTTTTTCATATTAACAATTTTAATAGTGATCAAATTGCAGCGGATGTTAATCGCATACGCTTTAAAGCAATGTTACTTTTTTACTCCAGCGCTTTAAATAAGGCAAGCGGTTGATTGCCACCTCAACGATATCGTCAGGCAATTTATCTTTATCCATAAGCTTCATCATATGTTCCTTCATCTCCTCCAGTGTAAGACCGGGATTGGTGAATTCACCATTCATATAACAATATTTACAATAATCACTGTTTTTTGATCCGTCCTTTTCAGTTCCGAATAATTCGGGCGAATCCATAGACATACTGCAACTTTGACAAAAATGTTTGTTTGCCATAACTGTATAATTTAATGTAATCTTATATTTTATACCGAATATACCTCCGTTACCGGCCCATTTAAATGATGGTCATCATAGCATGACCTGATTGTCATCTGTAAATGTATTTCATGAGAACAGTCATAATGCGGTTTGACCGGTCTCATACAGCCATTAGGGACATACTCCTAGATTTAAAGAAAGAACCATTGAAAAAAAATAAGTCTTTCATACAAATTACACTGTTGTTAATGGCTGTTACAGCAATTGCTGCCCAGCATATTCCGAATTTTAAGGAAATACCGGTCCTCTGTTATCATAACATTGATATAAAGCCGGCGAGGGAAAACGAATTAAGGATCAGCGCATTTCATTTTGAGCAACAGGTTAAAGCTTTATACGACAGCGGTTATCATACTATTTTACCCGGTCAACTCTATGATCATCTTACAAAAGGAACACCCCTGCCATCAAAACCTGTTATGTTAACATTTGACGATTCCCATGAAACACATTTTTCCCTTGCAGCCCCAGTTTTGGAAAAATATGCCTTCAGGGGCGTTTTTTTTATAATGACCGTTTGCATCGGTAAGAAGAACTATCTTTCGGCACAACAGATAAAAATGCTGGCAGAAAGGGGGCACGCGGTAGAATGTCATACTTATGATCATCCGCCGGTAATAAACATCACTGCAGAACAATGGGAGCAACAGCTTGATAACCCTGTAAAAAAGCTGGAGGCTATTACCGGAAAACGGGTGGAATATTTTGCCTACCCATTCGGCATATGGAATGAAACGGCCATTATTGAATTAAAAAAACGTGGCATCAAAGCCGCTTTCCGGTTAACCGGTAAAAAAAGCAGCACCGAACCCCTGTATACAATTAAACGCATAATAGTCCCCGGCACCTGGTCAGAAAAGTACCTGCAGAAAGAAATGGCAAGGGCGTTCCCGCAATGACAATGAACACGAAAGTCATTAGCCGGGGAATTGCACCGGCATTATAATACTTTGCCTGCACATAATAATCCGCTTTAACTGACCATTATTTCATACACGATTGACGTTCATCATTGAATCCATGTTTCAGCAACTGTAAATTGCCCTTAATAAAACAAAAGGATATGAACACAATAAAACTATTGCCTGTCATTGGGCTGATTTTCCTGGGTGCCTGCTCTTCATCACGGGTCACCCATTCGTGGAAATCTGAATTTCCTGCAAAGAATTATAATAAAATACTGGTTATTGCCCTAAGCGGCACAGATATGTTCACCCGGCAAAAAATGGAAGACCACCTGGTTGGCGATCTAAGTAATCAGGGATATAATGCCACCTCATCGCTGAAAGAATTTGGAGCAAAGGCATTCAGGCAAATGAACGAAGAAGCGGTTCTCGATAAATTGCAAAATAGTGGTTTCGATGCCGTAATAACCATTGTGCTGCTTGACAAGGAAAAAGAAAGATATTATGTGCCGGGCCGAATGAATTATTCACCCTATGCCTTCTATTATCATCGTTTCTGGGGTTACTATACTACTATCTACGACCGGGTTTATACTCCTGGTTATTATATTACCAACACAAAATATTTCTGGGAAAGCAATCTTTTTGATGTATCCAGTAAGGAATTGATCTATTCGGTACAAACCGAATCGTTTGATCCGGCCTCCTCAGAGATGCTGGCACATGAATATGGTAAACTGATCGTAAAAGACATGGTTAAAAACCAGGTACTGAGCAAGAAGGAACTCGTGGCAAAAGATGGACATAACGCAGAACAGCAATAAGTCTTTGGGTGGTTGCATCACATCAAGTGTATTGCAGAAAGAGAGTCTGTACCAACTTCATATGCACTGCTGATTGCAGTCATTGAATTGCCTGCAATGGCAACGGTAGATTTGTATACTGTTTTGAATCATCAAATTAAATTCTGAACATGAAAAAAATAGTATTACAGTTGGCAGCATTGCTCTTTGTGGCATCAGTTCCCAGCATAAACAATTCATTTGCGCAAACGCAGATCGATATCGGCATAAAAGGAGGATTAAGTATTCCAAACTTAACTTCCAGCAGCTCAAACAATGCTATAAGCAGCGGTTATAGCTCACGATTGGATGCCGATGCGGCCATTCATGCAGAGTTTCATCTTGCCAAACGTTTTTCCATTCAACCACAATTGGAATATTCATCACAAGGCGGTAAAAAGAACGGCACACAAGCATTTACGATCCCTGATGAAATGCGGCAACAGTTCCCGCCTGGTGAAGCGCCGGCCTTTCTCTATGCTACCTATAAAAGTGAAGCCAGGATAAATTACCTGATGCTGCCAGTACTGGCAAAATATCACTTTGATCTGAAAAAACGCTGGAGTGCCTATGCAGCAGCCGGGCCATTTGTCAGTTTCCTTTTAAATGCGAAGAATATCACAAAGGGCTCCAGTTATATTTACCTCGATAACGCCCAAACCCAACCTGTTAGCTCACAACCACAATCGTTCGACAGCAAAGACAATATAAGAGGCGATCTGCACCGGTTTAATGCCGGTATATGCGGTCACCTGGGCATGAATTATATGTTGAAAAAAGGGAGCGTGTTTATAGAAGCAGGTGGCAATTTTGGGCTAATTGATATTCAAAAAAATGAGGCCAATGGAAAAAATAAAACCGGAGCTGCAGTGATCAATATCGGGTATCAATTTATACTGCAACATGTAAAATTACCGGTCATTCCCCGCAAACAGCAGGAAAATTAGCTTTGAAACAATCCTATTCAGGCACGTGACAAGAATATACATCATATTATACCTGCTCACTTCCACAATTATGGTAAACGCGCAGGACAGTGCCATAACAGAAAAAAAACTGGCGATCAGCGGATACTTTAAAGAAATGGAATCGTTCAACTATGAAAAAGACGTCCGCAGCCTTACCACTAACAATCTCCTGCATAACCGCATCAATGTTACCTGGCAGCCGCATAAATCAATCACCGGGTCCTTTGAGCTAAGGAACAGGATATTTTGGGGCGACCAGGTACGCAATACACCCGGTTTCGCCAGCCTGCTAAGGAATGAAAACGAATGGCTGAACTTATCGGCACTTTGGATAAGCAGGAACAATTTCGTTTTTCAAAGCAATATAGATAGATGCTGGGCTGAATTTCGTCAACGTAAATGGGCTATACGGCTGGGCAGGCAACGGATCAACTGGGGTTTAACTACAGCCTGGAACCCCAATGACATTTTCAATACCTATAACTTTCTTGATTTCGATTATGAAGAACGCCCGGGTACTGATGCCGTTTCATTCCAATACAATTTTACCGATTCATCCACAATAGACGTAGCTGTTAATCCCTATGGAAACATAAAAAGATCCATTGCAGCAGCCAGGTATTCTATTGATAAACGGGGATACCACCTGCAAATGGTGGGGGGCATATACCAGAATAAATTAACGGCTGGCTTTGGCTGGTCAGGGATGCTGGGAAATGTAGGATACAAAGGAGAAGCACAGGCATTTATTGCCGAAAAAGATTCAGCCAACCGATTCAATTATTCCCTTGAATTAAGTTATACATTTAATAAAGGCTGGTTTATAAGCGGTTCCGTTTTACATAATACGAGCGGCATCGATGAACCCGTCAATAGCTGGGGGAAAATTATTTTCCGCCCCTCCCCTGTTAATCCGATGCCGGCCCGCTGGAGCTTTATTTCCAACATATCAAAAGAATTCAACCCGGCGTTAAGCAGCAACCTGACCCTTGTGTATTCTCCCCGGATAAATTTGTTTATTATATACCCTTCAATAAAATACAGGCTTCTCCCGCATCTTGATGCAGACCTCATATATCAATCATTTTTTCTGGAACTGGAAAAACAATTGCAGGCAACCAGGCAGACTATATTCTTGCGGCTCAAGTGGAAATTTTAGGCAGGCCGCCGCTAACTGACAATAATCGTATGCCTGTTTGATGGCGGTCAGCAAAAGAGGGAGTGCTTTTAAAGTAAATTACCTTTTAAATATTTTCATATGGCCAAACAGATTGAATATGAACTCGACGCCCGTAAAAAATTAAAAACGGGTGTTGACCGGCTTGCCAAAGCGGTGATCATAACATTAGGACCACGTGGCAAGAATGTTGTGTTTGAGAAAATGGATGGATCGCCGCAAATGTCGTGCGACGGGGTAACGGTTGCCAAACAAATTGAACTGGAAGACCCCATTGAGGAAATGGGTGTTAAGATGATCAGGGATGCCGCCATACGCATTGCCGAAGCCGCTGGTGATGGCACCACAACAGCTACGCTACTGGCCCAAACCATGATCGACAGCGGATTAAAAAAAGTAGAAGCCGGCATCAATGCCATGGAAATGAAAAAAGGTATTGACAAAGGGGTAAAAGCAGTAACAGAAAAATTGAAACAAATGGCAATCACCGTTAGTACCGACAGTACCCGTATTGAACAGGTTGCCACCATAAGCGCCGGTAATAATCCTGAAATAGGTAAACTGATCGCCGAAGCCATGCGCAAAGCCGGTAAGGAAGGCGTAATAACCATTGAAGAAGCAAAGGGATTCGAGACCTATGTTGAAGTAGTGGAAGGTATGCAATTCGACCGTGGCTATCTATCGCCCTACTTTATTACCAATTCTGAAAAAATGAATGTGGTATTTGACAATCCTTATATTCTCATCTATGACAAAAAGATCTCGGGCATGAAGGAGATGCTGCCCCTGCTTGATAAGATCACCCAAACAAGTGAACCGTTATTGATCATAGCCGAAGATCTGGAAGGAGAAGCGCTGGCTGTTCTGGTTGTAAACAAACTCCGGGGCATTCTGAAAGTAGCGGCGGTAAAAGCACCGGGATTTGGCGACCGGCGTAAAGAGATGCTGGAAGACATCGCGGTGCTCACCCATGGCACCGTGATCGCAGAAGAAAAAGGATTAAAACTTGAAAATGCCGATATTCCCCATCTTGGCCGATGCGCCAAAGTAATTGTAACGAAAGACAAGACCACGATCGTAGGCGGTTCAGGTGATAAAAAAAATATCGATGCCACAATAGCGCAAATAAAAGAACAATTAAAAACAACTACTTCAGAGTATGATAAAGAAAAATTGCATGAGCGCCTGGCTAAACTGGCTGGCGGTGTTGCCATCGTTTATGTAGGCGCTTCTTCAGAAATTGAGCTGAATATAAAAAAAGACATTGTAGATGATGCGTTAAACGCTACCCGCGCTGCTATGGAAGAAGGCATAGTTCCCGGAGGCGGGGTAGCGTTCCTCCGTTGCCTGCCTGAACTGAACAACGTGGAATGCAGTAACGATGATGAACGTACGGGGCTGGAAATACTCCGGAAGGCGCTGGAAGAACCATTAAAAAGAATATTAATAAATGCAGGCAAGGAACCTTCAGAGATCGTACAGAAAGTGAAATCGGGTGAGCATGATTTTGGATTCAATGCAAAATCGGAAAAATTTGAACAATTGCTTGAAACCGGCATTATTGATCCGGTGAAGGTTACCAGGCTGGCATTGGAATTCGCGGCATCGGTAGCAGGCATGTTTATAACCACCGAATGCGTGATCGTAAGAAAACCGGAGAAAAAAGAAACTACTTTAATTCCGGCCAATCCGGAAGAAATATGATCTGTTCTATTTCACATTACATCAGCCGGTCTCCTTAAAAAGGCTGCCCTTCAGCTGCCCATGCTTTTCCCGGGCATTCAATTTATCATATTTGCCAGCCTCTTTTCATTGAGAATGGTAATAACCCCATCTTTAATATCGATCAAATGTTCACACTTAAATTCATTAAGGGTCCTGATCATTGACTCCGTTGCAGTTCCGGCAATTGCAGCCAGGTTCTGACGGCTCATATCAATATTTTCCTTATAAATACTGTATACGCCGATCAATGCATCGGCCACTTTCCTGCGCAATGAATTATAGGCCATGCCTACCAGCATTTCCTCCCTTTTAGCAATGCTTTGGGTAAGCAACATGGTAAACTTTCTTACCGCCTCGCGGCTTGTATTCAATAATTCCAGAAAATCCTCTTTGGGTATAATAGCCAGCTCCACCTGTTCAATGGCTTCTGCCACTTCACGATAAGAGGTACCTTCCATTAAGGGTGTATAGCCTAAAAAATCACCTTCTTTATATAAACCCGTTATTAACTGCTTGCCATCCTGATTGGTCCTGAAAGTTTTCACCTTTCCCTTTTGTATAAAATAAAGCCGTAATGGCCGGTTTCCTTCTGAATAAATGACCTGTTTCTTTTTATAAATATTAGTATCCCTGTTATTAATAAGCACCTGCAACATCTCACTCTCAGTAATGCTGCTTCCGAAATCAGTCGTTTGTACCGCATCCTGGCCATGTTGATTTGCCATTTCAGCTTTTTTCAACCGGGTTTCGATAACGCCCAGCAATTCTGTTTCATCAAAGGGTTTAGTTAAATAGTCATCAGCTCCCAGGTCCATTCCCTTACGTAATTCAGTCCGGTCGGTTTTTGCTGTCAGGAAAATGAATGGTGTGTTGCATAAAGCAGCATTTTTTTTCAGTATATGTAATACGCCATAACCATCTAAAACCGGCATCATGATGTCGCAGAGGATCAGATCGGGGAACTCCTTAATAGCAGAAACAATGCCTTCTTTTCCGTTTTCAGCCATAAAAACCTGGTAATTCGCTAATTCCAGCATCTCTGCAATATTATCCCTCACCAGTTCATTGTCTTCAATAACCAAGATCTTTTTCATTAAAAGAAAGTTTTGAAAGTGAATAAATAGATTAACCCATAGCCAAAACCTGGGTTTGGGGTTGCGGGATGCGGGATGCGGGCATGGAATGAGAAGGGATTGCCAGTAAACCTGGATCTTTGGAAAATTATTCTTCTGAAGAAATGATGTGTAATATAACAAATCGTTCAGGCAATCTATCGCAAAGGTTTATCAATACAGCGTGGTATGACCTGATCTTCTTCAGGTCAATGTATGATTTTATTCAGTAAAAACGTAAAAAATGATCAGGATCATTAATTACTGTACTCCTGATCATTGTTACCAGCTAGTTTCCGCGCAATCAAAGTATTGGTTCAACAGTACTTAGTGGCACTTTCATATTCTTCAGCTGTTCATCTATGCGTTGCGAAAGCTCCTGCATGGCATCCCTGACAGCCTTTTCAAAACTCGTGGCTTTACTGTTTATAAAGAGGGAATCGCCGTAAATAGTGAGCTCAATTTCACATATTTTGTCTTCATCGGGAGCCGATGACCGCGTTTTGAAATGCACCCGGGCCGCTGCGATCTCTTTATCTATCCTATCAGCTCCATCAATTTGTCGATAGTATAATTTATTATCCATTCTTTAATCCCTTCTTTGGGATTATAAATTTCGATCTTCATATTATTCAGATTATTAGCTGGGAACAAAATTATCTTTCCCGTACATACCCCACAATGATATTTGTCAATACGAAGCATGATCGCAAGTTCCTTTCTGAAGAGGTCCGGATAAAAACGTGGCGGCGGCCCCGGTGTCTTCAATTTATATTTCTTATTTTCACAACAAAATTCTAAAAAGCATTATACATACATGATAGTTTCTTTCACTCAGGTCGACACGGCATGCATGGTTATCAACATTAACGGATTTATTATTGTTACCGACCCGGCCTTCGACAAAGAAGGCACGGTATACGAAGGCCCCCGCACGCTTTACAAAACAGGCTCGCCCAAACTTCAACCAGCGGATATAGGCCCCGTTGACCTGGTACTGCTCAGCCACGACCAGCATAAAGACAACCTTGACAATGCCGGCCGGGAATTTATTAAAACAGTAAAGCAGGTCATCTCTACACCGGGAGCTGTGGAGCGACTGGCACAAGACAATGTAACAGCACTCAACGAATGGGAAAGCATTGATATTGCAACCACTAAAATACCCGGCCTTCGCATCACTGCCACCCCCTGCCAGCATGCACCTACCCAGGAACAAACAAAAATATCCGGACATGTAATTGGATTTATGATCCAATGGGAAGAACAGCAACATGGCGCACTTTATATCTCAGGCGATACCGTATATTTTGATGGTCTTGAAGAGATCGCAAAACGGTTCAAAGTGCACACCGGTGTACTGCATGTGGGCAAGGCGGGATTTCCACAAATCAACTATATGCCGCTGACCTTTACTACCGAAATGGCCATTCGAACTGTTCGGCTGATGAACATGGAGAAATTTATTCCCACACACTTTGAAGGCTGGCAGCATTTCAATGAACAGCCTGCAGAGCTGTATGACCAGGTAATTCATTCAGACATTAAAGAGAAACTGGTTTGGTTGAAACCAGGCACACCAACTACAGTTGACATTTAGAATTGGCAGCCTTTTGTAAATTTATAATATGAACAATACCCAACGATTCAGTAACAGGGTAGAAAATTATGTGAAGTACCGTCCACACTACCCCACCGCCATTGTAACTTATTTGCAGGAACGGTTTGGTTTTACTGCCGGCACCATTGCCGATGTGGGCGCCGGCACCGGTATATTAACGAAGCTGTTCCTTGATGCCGGGTACACCGTGTACGCAGTGGAACCCAATGAGCCCATGCTGGCGAAAGCAACAGTCTTGTTAAATGATCATCCCGGTTTTACCGCTATGCCTGGCACAGCTGAAAATACAACGCTTGCCAATAACAGCGTTGATGCGGTAATGGCAGGTCAGGCTTTTCATTGGTTCAATGCCGAAAAAAGCAGGACGGAATTTATGCGCATACTAAAACCGCATGGATTAGTGGTATTGGTATGGAACGAGCGACGGATAGATTCCCCATTTGAACAGGAGTACGAAGTATTGATCAACAGGTATGGGAATGATTATGTTCAGGTAAAACACCGCAATATAGAGCAGGATGACATTGCGGCATTTTTTGCTCCAATGGCAATGGACCTGGCCACGTTTAACAACCAACAGGTATTTAACTTTGAGGGGTTAAAGGGAAGATTATTATCTTCCTCGTACGTGCCCCTGCAAGGCGAACCAAAGCATGATGAAATGATAGCCGGGCTCAAAGCTCTTTTTGATAAATACCAACAGGCAGGCGCCATCACCATTAGCTACGACACCAGGGTTTATGCCGGCAGGTGGTAGATTATAAGCCACCTGCATTCCGCGCCACTTTCTGGTACAATTGCAAATAGTGCCTGGCCATTGCCTGGCTGCTGAATTTAGCCATGGCATGTTCCCGGCATGCCTGCCGGCTTATTTTTTTAATATTACGAGTAGCCTTCACCGCTTCAGCAATATCCTGAACTAAAAAACCGGTCCTTCTGTTTATAATTAATTCCTGCATAGAACCCCGGTTAAAAGCAATTACCGGTGTGCCGCACATCATTGCTTCGGCCACACTTAGCCCGAATGGTTCTTCAAAACTGATCGGGTGTAATAATGCCAGGGCATTTGCCAGTAACTCATTGCGCTGCACGGGCCCAACATTTCCTTTGTATACAACTGATTCATCATTGAGGTAAGGAACAACCTTTTCATTAAAATAAAACTCATCCTGGATAAGACCGCAAAGAATTATTTTTTTATTGGATTGTATGGCTATCTGAATAGCTTCATAAGCGCCTTTATCTGCATGAAATCTTCCAAAATACAATAAATAATCACCTTCACCCCGGCCAAACTGAAATTGATCTTCATTTATACCATTGTAAACAGTATCGAGGTACCGAAGGGAGGGATGCCTGTTGGAATGGCTGATCGATACATACCATCCATGACCGTTATACTTTTTATATACCGGAATAATTTGTTCAGATGAAAATCCATGTATCGTAGTAATAACCGGGCACCGGATCAATCCTGAATAGGTGAGCGGGAGAAAATCAAAATGATTGTGTATAATATCAAACTTCGAAGCCTGTTCCATGAGATTGGAGATGTGAAGGCATTCCCATACTTTGGCATCGGCAGGATATTCGCCCAATGGTTTTTGACAAACCGATTGCAATTTTGCCTTCGTAACAGAATCGCCGGTGGCAAATAAAGTAACATCCAGATCATTTTTTACCAGGGCTTCTGTTAATACCGAAGCAACCTGTTCCCATGGTCCATAATTTAACGGCGGCGTTCTCCAGGTTATAGGGGCCAGAACTGCTATTTTCATTTTGAAAAAGTTGAAATTACTACCCAGGAACAGGAAAAATAGAGATACAGGAAAGAATACAGAACAGAAGGGATTGGAGTTCCAGGAAATCACAACTGAATAAGTTACGGGAAAAATACGAATTGAACTAATTTACCTTTTGAAACAACATAAAAGCCAGTAATTTCGTAGCGACTCCTGTAAATTAGAGACATATGGGAAATAAAGAAAAAAATAGCTCACCCAGAAAAATAGAAATTGCGAAACAGTTTTTGTTTGAGCTTGACAAACATTTAACCGAACTGAAAACGGGCCAGGTAACAAAATCAATTGAACTCAATGAAATTGCGGAACGCTTATTTATAGTTCCTAACCATATGAGCGACACGGTAAGCGAAGTATTTGGTAAATCGCCTTGCGAGATCTATGAGAACAAATTAATAGAAATTTCAAAAGAGATGCTTGAAAATTCAAACAAGCCAATCAACGATATCGCAAGGACCCTGGACTACGATCCTTCTAATTTCACCAAATTCTTTAAGAACTATACAGGATTAACGCCCTCTCAATACAGAAAATCAAAAACAGAACACCTCACCATTTAATCAGAACACCTCACCATTTTTTCCACCAGGGCCTGTCTAGTTTTGTCATC
The DNA here is from genome assembly GCF_002077945.1 of Niastella vici. Taxonomy (GTDB): domain Bacteria; phylum Bacteroidota; class Bacteroidia; order Chitinophagales; family Chitinophagaceae; genus Niastella; species Niastella vici. The sequence goes on along the minus strand of NZ_LVYD01000044.1, from coordinate 68,028 downwards.
AAATAAATGATAGAACAATGACAACAAAAAAGACAGTGCTGATCACAGGCGCAAATCAGGGACTTGGCTTTGAAACAGCCAAACAATTAGCCGAACTTGGTTATTACGTTTACATGGGAAGTCGTGACAGCGCCAAAGGAATTGCCGCAAAACAAAAATTAAATGAATCAGGGTTTAGCAACGTGGAATTTATTGAAATAGACGTAACTGACCTCAATTCAATAAAATCGGCCAGGCAGGAATTAGAAGCAAAATCACAACGATTGGATGTGCTGATCAATAATGCAGGCATCTCAGGGGGACTAATAACTCAAAATATGTCTACATACGATATTGAAAATTTGCGGAAAGTATTTGAAACTAATTTTTACGGGGCCGTGCAAACAACACAACAATTTATTGATCTGCTAAAAAGGTCAAACGAACCACGCATTGTAAATGTTTCAAGCGGATTAGGTTCCCTTGGGTTTAGTTTTTCTCATGATCTCGCATTCTATGCATACGGTTGTTCCAAAACAGCATTAAATGCTTTTACTGTAAGTTTAGCGAAGGAATTAAGGGATACAAATTTCAAAATAAACAGCGTTGAACCGGGCTACACTGCCACAAACCTCAATCAATATCAGGGCACGCAAACCCCGGAACAGGCTGTTGGTATCATTGTAAAATATGCAACCGTAAGCAATGATGCACCAACTGGAAAGTTCTTCTGGAAAGAAGGCGAATTTGCCTGGTAAAAAGCTACCGCCAACAAGGTAATTAACCCTCGTAAAAACCATCACCTGGCATTAAACCGGGCATCCAACTAATTGGAAATTCTATTCCAATTAATTCTATTACATATATTAACAGGTATATAGATCTTTAAATCAGAAATATAAGCAAATGAATAATCGGCCATAAGTTAATGACGTACCAGGGCTCAGTTTAAATAAAAATTTTAAGTGAGGATGACCGTTATTTAAAGCAACTCAATCCTTACTCAATGAAAACCCTGAGCTCATCGCATCTTACAGCCTGCTGTAAGATGCCCGGTTTTATAACCGTATTATTATTTATTTCATCGCACGAAGCAAGGGCCCAGTTCCCGGTAACGGCGGTGAGTACGCATACTGTAAATGCCACCACTTCATTAACCTATTCCGGTACAGGCGCCACAGGCAATGCATCAAGCGGTTTTGCCGGCAATTCCTACACCTACAAATTTGGTACGGCCGTTCAAACCACCAACAACAATGTTATCATTGATTCATTTACAGCCAACTCACTGGTTTATCATTATGAACCGGCTTCCTCCTACGTTAAATTTCGCAGAGTTAACAATGCCACGGCAACGGGGAACCGGAAATCATTTCGAATAGAGCAAACCGGAGGCGCCGTAAATGCGGGCGGCACGGCATCCCTGTTACCCGACTATGACGACAGTCTTGAACGGGTATATACCCAACGGCTCATAAACGTTGGCATAGATAATTTATTCCAGAATGATGTTGCCACCAATAACAATAATATAGAAAGAATGGATGTGATCTTTCCAAACGGCATAAAAGCAACAGATAATACCAAGGCTGGTTTTGGCGTATTTGAATGGGGTACCGCGGGCGGGCACGATCCTTTTGTTATCGCAGCCATAAAAACCCTGGATGCATCCCAAAATCCGTCATCCTATTATACGGCCGATTCTGTAGGTCCATCCTATTATGGTAGCGGCATTATTGGTAATGCCAATTACCTGATCATGCGCCAAAACGACGGCGAAACCAGGATGTTACTGGAAGGCAATAATACAGGTGCTGCTCAAAACCGGGATGGCGTGTTTTTGCGTTTCAGCGATCTGTCGGTCCCCAGCAATACAATGATATATGGGTACTCCATATTTGCACCTGACACAAAAAGGACACCTGTTACCAACCTGGTAGATTATACCAATGGCACCAATTTTCCTACCACCACCAATTTAAGTGGCGGCGGTCTTGATCCGCTGGCCGTAACCGGCCTTTGGGTGATCAATAGCTCCTTTGTAGTATTGGCTGAATTGATAGACGGCGTGCAATCAACGGTGGTAAATGACCAGGTAAAACTGAGCTGGACATTGCAGAACACCAGTGACCTTGCCGAACAGGTAGTGGAAAAAAGTACTGATGGCATAAACTATACATTCATGCAACAGGTGGCCATACAGGCCACCGCCCAACAAACCGCAATAGATACCCGGCCCGCAAACGGGAAAAATTATTACCGGCTTAAACTGGTGCTGAAAAATGGCCCGGTGCTGTATAGCTCCATAAGCTGGGCAACTATGAAAACCACCCCTGAGCTGGTTATGGATGTTTACCCTAACCCGGTTAAAAACAAACTGGTTAACCTTGACCTGGGCGGTTTAACAAACAGTAACTATACCTTGCTGTTGCTTGATATGATGGGCCATCCCCTGCTGCGCCAGTCCATTACCGGCCAGCAAACATTGCATACTTCGGTTTCGCTGCCAGGTTATTTACGCAGCGGCACCTATTTACTGCAACTGACCAATCAATTGGGCGATAAGGTAGCCGAGCGGCAATTGATAGTTCAGTAAAAAATAACAATCGACCGGGAAGGAATGATCAACAAATGTTAAGGTTGGTTGCGTAAGCCATATAAAACAACCGGGGAGGTGCGTATATTTGTCAACAGGTAGCGATGAACGACAAATGTAAAGCCTTAACCCCTTAAAAAACAAATAGCACATGGCAACTCCTTTCCTGGTTAAATGGGGCCTGATCATTGGTATCCCCTTATTGGTCTTATTGTTCTACAGACTTATCCTTCGGGTATTTTTTGGACTGGTGATCGTTCCTGAGGACAGGATCGGCCTGGTCACCAAGAAGTTCGTTCTGATGGGCCGGCAAAGCCTGCCCGAAGGACGCATTATTGCCATCGATGGCGAAGCCGGTTTTCAGGCCCAGACCCTGGCGCCCGGTGTATACTTTGGCAAATGGTTCTGGCAGTACAGCATTACCTTCCAGCCTTTTACAATCATTCCCACCGGAAAAATAGGCCTGGTGCTGGCGAAAGATGGCGCCGAGCTGGATACCGGTCACATCCTTGCCAGAAAAGTAGCCTGTGACTCCTTCCAGGATGCGGAAGCTTTTTTGAAGAATGGAGGTAGAAAGGGACGGCAAACGGCGATCATCACCCCGGGCTCTTACCGCATCAATACGCTGCTGTTCGAACTGGAGATAGCTGATATGGTGAGCATACCCGATAATGCCGTTGGTATTGTAACGACCTGCGAAGGGAAACCCCTGGGCGAAGGACAGATCGCCGGCAAGATCATCGGCGAACACAACAACTTCCAGGATGTGGACGGATTTCTCAATAATGGCGGTTATAAAGGCCTGCAGGAACAGGTCATTCTCGCCGGTTCTTATTTCCTGAACCCCTGGTTTGTTAAAATGGAGACAGTAAAGATGACGGAGATCCCCATTGGGCATGTAGGGGTGGTGATCAGCTACGTAGGCAACGATGGCGTAGACCTGAGTGGCGTGGAATTTAAACACGGAAATATTGTTGCAAAAGGAAGCAAAGGTGTTTGGGCAGAACCACTGGGACCCGGTAAGTACCCGATCAACCCTTTTATCCTGAAAGTGGAACTGGTGCCCACCACCAACCTGGTGTTGAACTGGGCCGCCGCCAGAAGTGAGGCGCACCAGCTGGATAAGAACCTTTCTACGATCACTGTACGCAGTAAGGACGGTTTCCCGTTCAATCTCGACGTAGCACAGATCATCCATATTCCGACGACAGAAGCGCCAAAAGTGATCGCCCGGTTCGGGAATATGGTCAACCTCGTAAGCCAGGTGCTGGAACCCACCATCGGCAACTATTTCCGTAACTCTGCACAGGACAGCGATGTGATCGCATTCCTCGGTTCCAGAAAGGAACGGCAGGAATCGGCCCGTACGCATATCGGCCACGTATTGGAGCAATACAATGTCTTTGGCGTTGACACCCTGATCGGAGACATTGTTCCGCCAGAAAGCCTGATGAAAACACTGACAGACCGCAAACTGGCCGAAGAACAAAAAGTAACTTTCGAAACGCAGAAACAGGCCCAGGAAACCCGGCAAAGCCTGGAAAAAGAAACAGCCATTGCCGAGATCCAGAAAGATATCGTAAAAGCCGACCAGGGCGTGGTGATCGCAGAACGTATCGCCGATGCGTCAGTGAAAAAGGCCACCGGTGATGCCAACAGCGTTCGCCTGCAGGCCAATGCAGAGGCCGACCGGCTGAAACTCCTCGCAAGCGGTGAGGCTGAAAAAACACGCCTGCTGGCCAAAGCCGAGGCCGAAAAGATAGAATGGATCGCAAAAGCCGATGCGGAAAAGATCTCGCTTACAGGTAATGCCGAGGCCGAGAAGATCCTCGCCATTGGTAAGTCCTCCGCAGAATCTTATAAACTGGCGGTAGAGGCCATGGGTGGCGGCAATTTTACCCAGTTAAAGGTGATGGAGGCAATTGGCGCCCAGCAGATCAAGATCATGCCCGATATCCTGATCGGCGGCGGCGGTGACGCCTCCAACGGACCGATCAACGGCCTGCTGGGACTGCAATTACTGGAACAACTCCGGAAAAGTGCAGCCAATGGCAACGGCACCGACGGAACAACCGGCAGCATCGAGAATAAATAGCGGCAAAACAAACAGTAAACGACATACACAAACGAAAGGGCCGTTCGAAGTTCTCTCTCCGGGCGGCCTTTTCTTGTAAATAATTTGAGAAGAAACACCCGGACCGCTGAGATCGCCTAGTGGATTTGCTCCTTTTTCATAATAGCCAGGATTTCATTTGCCGATAAAGGGGCGGCGAATATTTTTATATGGTCCAGGTAGCCGTCAAAGATCCGTTGTCCGGGAAATTCTTCATTGCGGCCTATCGTCCATTTGTTGGGAGCAGATAAATTCATGCGGTCCTGCAAACGGGTAGTTCCTTTCAATACGCCGTCGATATATAATTTAAAATAATTGCCATCACAAACGCCGGCCAGGTGATGCCAGTTGTTGAACCAGTTTGCTGGTAACGGCGCCTCGCATTCTCCCCTGCCCCAGCCGCCTGCAAAAAAAGTAAGCTGTTTATTACCGGCTACCTGCAATACATGATAATCGCCTTTTGTGAACAGATCAACCAATCCGTCGTTCTTTCCAATGGGAAACACCCATAACATCATGGTTATTGTTTCGCCGAGGCTATCAACAGGTATTGAGTTGGGCACCTGTATGTAACAGTCTTTGTTAAAACGTAGCGTACTGAGTGCCGTCGAAGGCTTATTCGAGGCGGCTCGCATAATGGCGCCATCATTCCCAAAACCCGAGCTATCGATCACTACACTGTCACCGGCAGCAACTGCCGATAAATTAAGTAAAGCCGTCTCTATATTGTCACTACACACTTTAAATAATGCTGCTGCATTATTAACACGAAGCGTTAGCACACCCGTTCTTTTAACCGGCACAAGCTGTACAACAGGCTGTATAGCTCCCGGCTGCAAAGAAATGGTGTCGGTACAAATCAATGAATCGTTTATGCTTACAGGAAGATAAAATGTATGGGGTTCCCCGTCTGTATTCTGTACATTGAAAGTGATCAACTGCGATTCACCGGAACGGATAACCGGTTTTATTACCAGTGCGCTGATCGCAGGCTGCCCGGTGAACCCGGTTGCGGCCCGTTTTACGTCAATTTCTTTGGCTGTTGCCCCGTCAATTTGTACACTGGTTTTTCCAAACGTATACAAACGGCACATTACAGAGTCAGTAATTGTTGCATTGCCCGGCACCAGGCAATTCTTTTGCGCAACTACTTTTCCATTTACAAACAGCGTTACCCTTTTTGTACCTGTGCTGCCGGTGTTTTGCAATTCAAAATGTACCCATACCGGTTCATGCGGCGCCACCCTGTTTTTTGACAACCAATAATTGACCAGCTGAAAGCCGGGATCGCTTACCGTTTCTGACATGCCGGTTAAAGTGGTATCAGTCACCCATTCGGTATGCGGCACCCCATCCATCACGAAATCCATTTCGCCTCCCTGTTCAAGCAGGTCATGTGACAACCATAAGCGGTGGTAAGGAACGCCATTCAGCAATACATTTTTTACATAGCTGTTTTTCGCAGCAATATTGCCGCCCCTGATCACATATTGCTTTCCATTATCGAGATGAATAGTAACCGATCTGAAAAGTGGTGTACCAATAGCATATACCGCACGGCCGGGGCATACCGGATAAATTCCCAAAGCACTAAAGACAAACCAGCTACTGGTAGCGCCGAGATCATCATTACCCGGTAAGCCACCAGGTGTTGCACTAAAGCGGGTATGTATTATTTTTTGCACCCAGTGCTGTGTTTTATAGAAAGAATCGGTATAATTAAAAAGGTAAGGCACATGGAACAGGGTTTCATTATCGAACACCAGCTGCTCAGTACCCAGTGCTGAATCGAGCCGGGAAACAAATGACTGATCACCACCCATTATATTCACCAGGTCTTTTGCGTTGTGCGGTACAAAAAAGGAATATACCCACGCATCGCCTTCTTTATAGCCAAAAGTACCGGGCTGTAATTTGTATTCATTTCCATTACGTGGTAATAAAAATAATTCCTTCGCATTAAAGAGGTGGCGATAATTAAAAGCTGCCTTACTAAAATGATCATAGGTGGCCGAATCCTGCATTGCCTGTGCAAACTGAGCCAATGCCCAGTCATTGTAGGCATATTCAACGGTTCGGGTAACCGATTCGGGATAGGAAAATGGAATGTACCCCCTATTGCGGTAAACTTCCATATCGGATTGAATAAAAGGCCCCACCGCCATGCTTTTTTTCATGGCATTCAATGCCAGCAAACCATCCGACACTTTTATTCCTTTTAGCCACGAATCGGTAATAATAGCAATGGCATGATTACCGGTCATAGACTCTGTTGGCAGGTAGCCGGTTTGCCGGTAAATATCGAGCATCGACTCCACCATATCTTTTTGCCTGCCGGGAAATAACAAACACAGCAATGGATGCAAGGTTCTAAAAGTATCCCAGGGAGAAAAAGTGTTGTATTGATGGGCGCCTGTTGTTTGATGAATATGGCCATCGGCGCCCCGGTATTTTCCGTTTGCGTCATTAACGATCCAGGGAACTAATAACGCATGGTATAAAGCAGTATAAAAAATGGTCTTATTGCTTTCACTGGTGTCATCAATGGTAATTACCGACAATGCCTTGCGCCATTTATTGCGGGTATCTTCCAGGCGTTCATTAAAACCACTGTTCTCTGCAGCCATATTTAAAACAGCGCCTTCAACGTTTACCGTAGAAAAGCTTACCTGTAGTTCAATTACAACGGGCCCCGCCGATTGCGGCGCAAACGTAAGCAACCAGCCGCCGGGCACCTCCTCACGGGTTATGTAGTCTTTATTAAACCGGAATAATGCATTCCCTACCGTACCGGTTATTTCATGTTTTGACCTTACGGTTAATGTACCGGCATCGCCGATAAATATTTTTGGTATTACCTTTTGCGGAAAAGTAAATCGAAAGTGGCCTGTTCGTTCCCCTGCAGTGGCTTCAACAAGCGTATGATCATCGCTGAACGATACGCGGTAATAGCCGGGCGCTGCTTTTTCTGCCTGGTGAGAAAAATGTCTTGAATAGGTATTTACACGAAATTTACCGGCGGCCTTTACCGGCATAACATACACACGGCCCGATGAGCCATTCGGGAAGCCGCTCAAATGCTGTGTACAGCTGAAAAAACAGATACTGCTATCGTGATAATCGTAGCCTTTGCCGCCGGTTGTACGCGTTTCGGGTGTTAACTGTACTGCACCCCATGGCGCTACCGCCCCGGGGTAGGTTCCGCCTTCACTGCCCCATTTGGTACGCACATTCGACTCAGTGGTACCAATAAATGTATTTACGTATTGTAAAGGACCGGTTTGCGCCCATGCATTACCGGCAACAGCTAACATGGTGAAGAATAAGATATACTGTTTCATAAAAAGCATCTCACTTCACCCTGTTTATATATTTTGTATACAATCGCTTCGACACTTCGATGGCATTGCCGGTTGGTGAGGCTGTATACGTATCGTTGCTGTTAACCCAATTCCATTCCCATGTTTTTACAGCAGCTTCAAAATCGTTCATCTCCATTCTGGCGCCGGTGGCCATTTTCTGCTGCAAATAGGTGAAGAACTGTTGCCAGCGCGGTTTGTAAAATCCCTTTATTAAACCGGCCCATTGCCGGCAGGAATATTCATGCAATTCACTTTCTTTATTGCCCCATAAGGTGATCACATTCCTTGCATTTAACTCATATAATTTTTTTTCATTTTCATCGGCGCCACAACTGCGGGCATCGGCAATCCATTTTCCCAATAAAAAGTCTTTGCGGGTAGCCAGCAATTCATCCATATCATCCATGAGCTCCAGAAATTCCCGGGTGTATTTTGTAAAAGAACCCGTATCGTTCTGCAAATAAGCAAGCACCCATTTTTGTTGCAGCGGGGTAGCATAATTTGCCAGTACCTGGCGGGTGATATCAACAAGATCGTATTGAAAGCCGTCGCTTTGCTGCAGGCTGGGAATGGTTTGTATAAAAAGCGTTAAGGCCGAAACCAGTTTGTTGGGATCGTAATCCAGTTTTGTTCTTACCCTGTCGCCAAACATATGGATGGTAGGCCGGGCAACTATAATTGATTCGGGCCCGCCTTCACCCAGGCCGCCATTGTACACCGTTTTTTCGAGTATACGCCAGGCTGAATCAATGAGCTCATTGTGTACGCCGTATCGCTGTGTGGCATATTGGGGCAACCATTTTACCAGATCGACACCCGCTTCATTCCATACATTTTCGAGCATGAGGTGATAAAGCGCCGGATTTTGTTCTATGCCTTCCATGGTTAACCCAATACCTTCCATTTTACGGGATGCTGTCTGGTGCAATGCGGCCGAGGGGTCCTTTGCGGCGTTGGCCATTCTACCCCATAAACTGATGTTACCGCCAAAATTATGCAGCATATTCCAGATCCAGGGTTTGCCATAATAAGCCTCCGTGCGGTCCCATACCGGGTGGCTTTCGCTGTAGAGATCGAGCATGATCAGGTGATCATCAGGCACCGCATTGAGCAAAGCCTTTATTTGTGTTGGTTGCCAGTAATCGGAATTATAATGAAACATCCAGCCCTGCATCACCCATACTGCCGCTGCATCGGCGCCTGCCATGGACTGAAAAACCCTTTTACTCATGGCATCCAAAAAGGCTGAGTCCTTTGTTGGCGGAACATTTTCATTAAATGTATCGGCACTGTAAAAATGATCGGTACCATACTCCTGTGTTTGTGCTTCGATAAATTGTTTACCAACACTTTCAAAGAGGGCATCGGCCGGATCTAATATATATACATCCGGAAAACCGGCGCCCCAATTGGTCTTTTTTATTTTTGCATTGGGAAATTTTTGATCGAACGAGGGTGGTACATGACCGGTAAAAGCGGGCAATACCGGTTTCATTCCAAAACTGCGTTCTCTTTCCAGTATTTGCTTTTGCAATTCCTTTTGCCGGTTCATCCAGTGCTGTGGCAATGGTCCATCCCACCCGTCGATATTACCCATCCACAACCACGAAAAATAGGCAGGGCCGGTGAAAAAACCTGCCAGCTCATTATCGGTAAAGCCCATTTTTTTATATACCTGTTGCCAGATAGCTTCTTCACCGGTAAGCGCCAGCGGCATATTGATACCATTGAGCGCCATCCAGTCAATTTCCTGTTGCCACCGCTCCCAGTCCCACCAGGCCATTGAATATTGAAAGGTGCAGTAGTTGAGATAATACCTGTATTTATAAGGCGTGGCTTTGTGCACTTTTTTTGTAACTACCGGCAACTGACCGGGCAAATGCAGGTTAATGCCATTCCAGCTTATCTGGCAATTACAATATTGTTGCAGGTAATAGTTGAGGGCAGCAGCAACAGACAACCCACTATTTCCCCGCAATACAATTTTACCCTTGCGGCTTTCGAGTTCAAATACATCTTTGCCGTTCTGCTGTGGTATAGCTTCAATAATAAAAGAAGAAGACCTGTCTTTTACTATGCGCTGAACAAAGGCGGTAAGGGCTGCTGTGTTTACCTGCGAAAAGGCGGTTTGGGCAAAAAGAAAAATTACCAGGAAAGAAACAAGCCAATGCTTCATAGTTACAAAAACATTTCAATGTGAAAAAAGTTCCGGCCCGGGTTACCGGACCGAAACTCCAAACTAACACTTTAAAACCAAAAGGCAATAGACAATTGACAGGGGAACCGAATTCACTTATTGCCTGTTGCTTATTGCCAATTGCTTATTGGTTAATAATTCGGGTTCTGTGTTATTACGCCTTTGCTTTCATCGATGACCACCTGCGGAACAGGCACATAGTAATTCTTTGGCCGCTGAAACACACGCGCAGGCACCACTACGGCCCCATTATACGGCTGCAACGGCGAAGCTTTTTTGGGTTTGTTGAAAATGGTATCGAGGTTGATCAGTTTTGCTTTATCCCAGCGTAACAGGTCCTGAAAACGTACATTTTCTCCACCCAGTTCAACACGCCTTTCATGGATCAGTTGATTTATACCTGCACCAGTTACAGTGGCCAGTCCGGCTCTTTTTCTAACTACATTAATTTCGGCATCACCGGCGCCGGCGCCATTTTTTCTGATCTTAGCTTCGGCTACCAGCAAATAAATATCGGCAGTACGTAACAGGGGTTGTTTCAGATCGCCATCCAAACTACCCGAACCATCGGGATTATAGGCAGTATATTTTCTGAGATTATACCCGGTAGTGAGCGAATTGCTGGGTAACATTCTTCCGGTTGACTGACCTGTTTTACCGGCAAACATCTGGTAGGCATCTTTGTCGGTTATTTCTATCAGTGTGGTTTGATATGGAATTGAATCACCCACCTCGAGCAGCGTCGTTTTTTTACGGATCGAATCGCCTGTTTCAAACTCATCGGCAAAACTTTGCGTGGGATGATGAAAACCCCAACCGTTCCATGCCCGTGGTGTGAAATAATAATTAATAAGAGAGTTGTTGAAATTGTTTTTGTTCCATACGGCAAACAGAATTTCTGAATTGCTTTCCTGGCTTCCGAGCGTAAAGTTATCGCGGTAACTGGTGGCCAGTGCATAGTTTGAACTGGTGATCACTTTTGATCCGTATTCAATGGCCTTGTCAACATTATCTTCCATCATATACAACTTGCAAAGCATACCCCAGGCGGCGCCTTTATGCACGCGGCCTTTATCTTCATCGGCGTATTTTTCGGGCAACAGATCGGCCGCTTTTAACAGATCTGATTCAATTTGTGCGCGCACTTTAGTAATGCTGTCCTTGGGAACGTTGTAGGTACCGGTTGCCACATTGTTTTCGAGTATCAATGGTACACTGCCAAAGATCTGGTTCAGGATATAATACCCGTAAGCGCGTAAGAAGTAAGCTTCGCCCAGCGACCGGTTGCGAATGGCATCATCCATCGTGGGCACTTTGGGGATATACATAATAGCATTGTTGGCACGGGCTATTTGTTCGTACGACCATGACCAGGTTGGACGCAGCTGGTAAGTGGTGGGCGTTGCGGTGAACCGTTCTATTTCCCAAAAATCGGGGTGGTCGCCGTCAACTGAAATATCGTCGCTGGCATCGTCGAATGCGTAATTGTTATGCCCTACGCCTTCTTCCTGCGTAAGCACATTGTAAATACCATTAACGCCGGCAATTACATCGTTTTGATTGCGCCAGTAGTTGGCTGTTGTAAAGGAGCCCGTGGGATCGCTGTCCAACGGATGTTTTATACATCCGGCAACCAGCATACATAGTATGCAGCCTGTAACGTATATATATACCAGATTAAGTTTCATAATGCTGTTGTTTTAAAACTAAAAATTAAAAGAGGCGCCTATCATCAGTGTTCTTGAAGGCGGGTATTGCGCCACATCAACCCCTCTTTGCCGGTTGCCATCGGTATAACCCAACTCTGGTGTATAACCACTGTACGGAGTAAGTATGAATACATTGTAGCAGCTTACATACACCCTGGTATCGGGTAATAATGCGTCGGCTATTTTTAGTTTACGAAAAGTATAACCTAATGAAATGTTTTTTAAGGCCAGGTAATTTCCTTTTTCGATCCACAGATCGCTCGAGCGGTAATTTAAGTTGGCATTGGTGCGGCTTACCCGTGGAATACTGTTGCTGGTGCCTTCGCCATGCCAGCGGCCTAATGCTTCGTGGTACAGGTTAAATACCTGCGTGGCATCCAAACCGGCCATGCGATCGGCATTGTACAGCTTAACACCCATTACACCCGAAAATGAAAAGCTGCAATCAAAACCTTTGTACCAGGCGCTGCCGTTGATGCCATAAGTGGCACGTGGATTGGGATCGCCCAGGTTTACGCGGTCTTTATCGTCAATAACGCCATCGCCGTTTTGATCAATGAACTTTACATCACCGGGTTTAATATTCGCTTTGTTTGGATCGTTGGTAATATTGGGATCTTTATCAATGTCGCCCTGGTTCTGATACAAACCACCGGTCTTAAATCCATAGAACGAAGCAAGCGGTTGCCCTTCGTAGGTACGCGAAGTTTCGAGCGACTCACGGCCGTAAAAAGCGGCGCCTATATAGTCTTTATTATTACCATACAGTTTGGTCACTTTATTTTTAATGAAGGCGGCATTTACATTAACTGAATACCCCAATTCACCCACTTTATCCTGGTAGCCCAATTCCACTTCAACACCTCTGTTATTTAAGGTGCCGATGTTTTGGTTGGGAACTATCACTACACCGCCGGGTATGTAGCCGTTTCCGGCGCCATAGGTTTCAACCAGCGGATAAGGGATCAGCATGTCTTTGGTGTTTTTATTGAACCAGGTAACGGTACCGGTTAGCTTATTGCTTAAAGCGCTGAATTCAAGACTGATATTCGTCATTTCGGCCCGTTCCCAGGTAATACCAGGATTGGCAAGGCTGGTAATAAATGCCCCGTCGACTACATTGGTGCCGGTACCAAACGCATAAATGCTGCCCGATCCGCCACGTGTTATAATACCGAGGTATTGATAGGCGGGAACATTCTGGTTACCCAACTGGCCCCAGCCGCCGGTAACCTTTAATGAATTGATAAATGAGATATTGTTTTTGAAGAAGTTTTCATCCGAAATGCGCCAGCCGGCCGAAAAGGCAGGGAAGTAGCCCCATTGTTGACCGGTTGGAAATTTGCTCGATCCATCGGCGCGCATGGTGGCGGTTAGCAGGTACTTTCCTTTAAAACCATAGTTGGCTCTTGCGAAATAAGAGACCAGCCCTTCGTCGGGATTGTTATTGCCGCTCGAAAACTGATTTCCACTGCTGCCGCTGTTCAATACGCGCTGATCGGAGCTGGCATCGTCGTACCCCCGGCGTTCGGCTGTGAACCAGTTGCTTTTCAGGTTCTGGGCCGAATAACCACCTGTTACGTTAAGGGTATGGTTTGCACCCAACTTAGCATCCCAGGTAAGGTAATATTCTTCGAGCAAAGAAGTTCTTTTTTGAGACGTTTGCGTTAAGATAGCGAGTGAATTTACCCTTGTTTGATCGGGCGTGGCAATGGAAAAATTATAATAGTAGTTCAGCGTTTGGTCGAACCCGTAATTGGCCCTGAACTTCAGGCCCTTTAAAATTTCTATTTCAGCATAGGCATTGGCCAGGATGCGTGAATTTCTGTTCGACTGGTCAATGTTGGCGGCTGTGAACACCGGGTTATTGATGTCGCCCAGTTCATTATCGGCTTTTGAGCTGCCCCAGGTGCCATCGTCTTTTTTAACGGGAATGGCGGGGTTAAAACGAAGGGCGCTCCATACCAAACCATCCTGTGATGAACGTGTATTGGGGCCGGCATCGTTGGTTGAAGAGTACAAAAAGTTTTCACCTACTTTAATACGGCCGCCGAGCTTATGTTCTGAATTGAAGCGGGCGCTGTACCGGCGAAAGAAAGAGTTTTGGATCATCCCTTTGTTATCGTAGTAATTGCCCGATAAGCTAAAGTTCGAGTTTTTATTACCTCCTCTCAGCGATGCATCTACATTATTTACTTTACCTGTACCAAACAAGGCATCCTGCCAGTTGGTACGCTGAACGGCATAATAGGGATCGTTCCAGATGGCGGGAACAGGTGAGCCATCGTTGTTAAATTCTTCTTTCTTTAATGTTACCAGGTCGGGTGCTGTTAACAGATCCAGTTTCTTCAATACTTTCGACTGACCGGTATAGGCGTTTATGTTTGCCTTTAATTTCTCTTCGTAGTTTCCTTTTTTGGTGGTAACGAGTATTACGCCATTGGCGGCCCTGGTACCATAAATGGCCGATGAAGAAGCATCTTTCAACACTTCAATGGAAGCGATGTCGTTGGGGTTTACATCGGTAAGGCTGCCAGCAGGTACGCCATCGATCACCACCAGCGGATCGGCGCTGTTGAGGGTGCCGGTACCACGAATACGAATGGCGGGTGTGCTGTTGGGAGCGCCATCGCCGCTTACTATATCAACGCCCGAAGCCCGGCCCTGTAACGCCTGCGCTGCATTGGTAACCGGCAGGTTTTGAAAATCTTCGCCTTTTACCCGGCTAATGGTCCCTGTTACATCTCTTTTACGTTGTGTGCCGTACCCCACTACTACTACATCGGTTAAACCTGTAGCAGCCAGTTTCATGGTAATATTCATGGCGGGGATGGCCGATTCGCCAACAGTGATGGTTGTTGTAACCGGTTGAAATCCTACCGAAGATATTTCCAGTTCCCACGTACCATTGGGCACAGTGAACTGAAATTTACCCTTATGGTCGGTAACGGTGCCGATGTTTAGTTTTTTGATAGAAACAGCCGCGCCTTCAACAGGTTGATCTTTTTCATCCTTCACCGTTCCCGAAACAGGTTGTGCAGTGGGTGCATAGGCTGCCCTTAAATTGCCTGAGCCCGTTGCTGCTGCTGTTGGTTCCGGCGCCGTGCCAATGGTCACTGCCAGGGCAGTAGTTTTTTCTTCCTTCTTTTCTTTTTCTTTTACGATGATGGTCTTTTCGTGCAGAATATATATGAGTGGCTGATCTTTAAAACAGACGTCAAGCACTTCCTTTACGGTAGCATTGCGGGCTTCAATATTTACCCGGTGCGCTTTGGCCAGTACCTGGCTGCTGAATAAAAAATCGTATCCCCCCTGTTGCTGGATCAGTTCAAAGATCTGTTCCAGCGTGGCGTTCTTTTTAACGATGGTGATTTTCTGCGCCAGGCCACTGGCACTTACGTGCAGGCAGGCAACGAGTAACAGAAAAGCAGTTATTTTCATAATTAGCAGCATTTTGGCCGGCAGCCACCGGTTGGTTGGCCGGGTGGCGCCGGATCCAGGTTCATTACTGCATGGCACCGGGTTCAATTGCCATGGTGCGCAGTAAATTGTGAATTTCATACTTTTGTGAAGTTTTGGTTTACAATTCAATGTCGATCCAACAGTCTGACTTGTTTTGAAACACCTTAATGTTACCGGGAGCGGCTCCAACGCTTCCGGTTTTTTTTGGTGAATGGTCAATGGTCAATGGTGAATAGGTCGTTAATTTTTAACCGTTTCACTATTGCCGGTTGCCGATCATGGCAACACTATAATTTTTCCTTGTTTTCCTTTCGCCATATGGTTATCGATCTGAAAATGCACGGTGCCGGTTAGCTCAAGGGTCTTTAAAAGCGCCGAAATATTTTGCGAACGCGATACCACCCCGGTATAATGCTGATCGGTGCGATCGGTTTTGTATTCAACTTCTACATTGTACCATCTTTCAACCTGCCGCATCAGTTCACGAAGGCCGGTTTCCTTAAAGCGGAAGTACCCGTTCTTCCAGGCAATTACCCCTTCTGTCTTAACTGGGATGGGATGGGATATTTGGGATGAATGGGATATGGATACCTGCTGACCGGGCTTAATAATTACTGAGGCAGCATCTTTTGATACCTTCACCGAGCCTTCGAGTAAGGTTGTTCTTATTGCCTCTTCATCATCATAGGCATTCACATTAAAGTGGGTGCCCAATACTTCGATCTGTGCGCGGGGGGCGGCGTCTTTTGCCGGAAGCACCGAAACGATGAATGGTCTTTTTACTCCCTTTAAGCGTGCGTGCGCCACTTCAAAATAGGCTTCACCGGTTAATTGCACCTTTCTTGCAGGAGTTGAAAAAGTGGCCGGAAAGCATAGTGACGAACCTGCGTTCAACCATACTTTGGTACCGTCGGGTAATACCAACTGAAACTGACCGCCATGTGGAGTAGTAACAGTGTTGTACAATACTTCCCCGGCCTTTTGCTCTGATGCGGAACGTGCGTTATAAATAAGTTGCCCTGTATTTTGCTTCAGGATCCTGGTTTGCCCCTGCAATGCCAGCAAACCGGTTTGTACGGTATCGAGCACAATGGTGGTGCCATCGCCCAACGTGAGCAGGGCTTTATTACCGCCGGGGGAGATATCTTTTTTTATTGTAACAGCGGAAACTACGGGCGCTGAAGTTGATCTTGAGCGTGAAAAATAGAACCATGCACAGCCGGCCATTATCAGCACCAGTGCGGCGGCGGTCATGCGTAGCCCGCGTGATAGCCAATAAGGGCGAACAATTTTAGCAGGTGTATTTGCCCTTGCACCCGATTCAACCGATTGCCATATTCTATCCCAATCACTTTGGGGAAGCCTTGTGTTGTGTACATCTTTATCCGCCTCATCAAAGATGAATTTCTTTAATGCATCTTCGCCTTCCTGCTTTTTGAGCCAGGCAAATAATTCTTCCACTTCTTCGCGGCTGGCCTGGTTGGCGGCATACAGTTGCAGTAAATGTTGTATTCTTTCCTGGTGCATAAATAGTTCGGGGCACTCCTGTACTCCCTACATCTATAGAGTAAGCTTAGCGCAAAACGGATGAGTGGAAATAAAAAAAATTATCGGGTAAGTAAATAAGCTATCCCCATCAATATGAACAACACGCGGTCTTTGAGGCAATTGCGAATAAATTTTACAGCCTGTAATACATGGCTTTTTACGGTATGTGGCGAAAGATGCAACGTTTGGGCAATTTCATCGTAGCTTTTTCCCTGCACCTCGTGCAATTCATACATCAGCTTTTTTTGCGGTGATAACTGCTGCACTGCTTCTCTTAGCAGTTTTTGCTGGTCGTGCACAAAAACCGTTTCCTCTGTTTCGTTGCTATAGGGTTTGGCATTCCTGATCAATAACTGAAGTATGCGTTCCTGGTTGGATTCCTTTTTTAAATACCTGCTTATTTTATTATATATGACGGTATAAATATACGCCTCGGCATTTTTTACATGAGTCAGTTGCGCCCTGCTTACCCAAATGCTGATGAACACATCCTGCGTGATCTCTTCCGAAGCATAGGCCTGTTTGGTTAACTTAAACGCCACGGCGTAGGTGCGGGACCTGTACAGGTCAAAAAGCATTTTAAAGGCCTGCTCATCGTTTTGAGCGATTGCTTCAAAAAGTGCTTTAACCGACATGTTGGGCAATATGTCATTTGTGGCCGTCATCGTTGATTCTCGATTTTTCGATTTTGCGATTTAGTGATTTTTAGATTTCTTCCCTGACAGAATCTCCGATAAATCTCCTAATCTTTAAATCTCAAAATCCCGAAATCTATAAATCCCTAAATCCTACTTTAAAAGTGCTTTAGTTTCAATATTTGTAACTGTCCGTTGTTTTTAGCTGCCACAATAAAATGGTTGTTCCCGCCCTGCACTGCCACCAGGTTTCTTACATCGCCTCTTATGCATAACCCGGTTTTTTCATATAATAACGGGGTGAACACACCTTTTCCGTTGTTTTTCAATACAAGGCCAATGCCGGCGTCGAGCGGGCCTAACTGCACCCTGAACGGATAAAAATTACCGGCAGCAATAATATCCTTGTTGCCATCACCGTCGATGTCGGTAGCTACCATGCCTGTTATGGCGCTCATTTGTGCATATTGCGGCAGCGGCTGTACTATTAATTTTTTGTTACCGGTGTTTTTTACAAATACCGAGGTAAGCATTCTGATATTAACCGTGTGTGCATCCTGCAACTGGTCTTCCGAAAACAGGTCGGTCAATTGTGCGTCGGCATAGTCATTGTAATGCAGGAATTTTTTATTGATGCTTGGAATTTGTTCAGCCATTTCATCGCGCGAGTAATAGGGCCATTGTTTACCGCCATTATAATAGCAGAGGACCGGATCGATACTGCCATTGCTGAAAAAGTCTTTGTACACAATGCTTAGCGGCTGCTGAGCCGATGCTTTGAATTGGGTGTTGTTACCCATGTTACCAATAACCAGGTCAGTGTTCCCGTCTTTATCAAAATCGCCGGTCAGCAGGCGGCACCACCAGCCTTCGGTATTGGCGAGGCCATAGGCGGTTGTTTCGTTTACCAGTTGGCCCTGGTGATTTTCAAAAACGGTAATGGGCATAAATTCGCCTACGGCAACCAGATCATCCCAACCGTCTTTATTAAGGTCGACCCAGGCAGCATCGGTAACCATACCGGCATGCGCCAGTGTGGTGTCTTTTTGTACGTCTTTTACAAACTGGATTTGGGCGTTGGCGCTTTTGTTCTTAAGAATAAAACTTTCGGGCGACTGCGGAAAAGCGCCCGGTGAAATTTTATTTCCGATGAACAGGTCGGGCCGTCCGTCGTGATCGATATCCGATGCGCGAACACAGCCACCGCTGGCTGTTTCGGCCGGTAGTGCATCTTCGCGCAAGGTAAAATTGCCATGGCCGTCATTTTCAAAAAAACGGCCCTGGTAATTTTTGTTACCCGGATTGTATTCGGTGCCGCCGCTTACGATGTACAGGTCCATGTCTTTATCATTATCGGCATCAAAGAACAAGGCATCGGTATTGGTGATGTTTATATTGTTGTTCCAGGGCTGCCTGGCCGCCATGGTAAAAGTGCCCGCTTTTGTTTGCAGATACAGTTCACTGGCCGAACCGTTTGATGAACCTATAAACACATCCTCAAGGCCGTCGCCGTTTACATCCCCTTTAGCTATACAGGGGCCCGTTTTTGATAACTGATAGGGAAGCAGGGGAAATACTTTAAAATCAACAAAGCCCAACGGTTTATGAATGTAATTTAACCCGCAGGTTTGGGTAACATCCTGAAACAAAGGACCGGGATATTCGATCTCGGGTTCGCTGAAGCCCTGCCTTGAATTTTCATCGATCACCAATAAAGTATCGGCCTTTATATTTCCAAGAAAGGTTGTTTTACCCTGCGGCCATTTTATCAGTAGCGATTTAACAATACTATCGGCGCCCAAACCAATGTGCATTACCGGGTCAACCGACGATTGAAAGCCCCGTGTTAAATATTGTTCCTGGAATTGATGGTTATGCTCCGTTTCAACAAACACCTTGGCCCCTACCCCATAAGTATTTTTAGCTTCTCCTTTTAAGCGCAGTTTAATATAATGCCCGCCACTGGTTTCGCGGCTGTTGTTCTTATATACCGATACGTTATCGTTCAACGAGTTTATAACGAGGTCGAGATCGCCATCGTTATCGAGGTCGGCATAAGCAGCGCCATTGCTCACTGTTTTTTTGGTGAGTCCCCATTGGGCTGTAACATTGGTGAACCCCAGGTTCTGGTTGTTTTTATACAGGTAGTTGTTGAGTTTGGTTGATGGCATTTGTTGTATCAGCTGCCACATGGCCTCTTTATCGTTTATTTTGCCAACATTGGGATTTTGCGAATAGCCTGAAGTGAATTTTACAAAGTCGAGGTCATTGATATCTTTAAAGATACCGTTGGAGATAAAAAGGTCTTTCCAGCCATCGTTATCAAAATCGGCAAACAGGGGCGCCCAGCTCCAGTCGGTATTCGATACGCCTGCCATTTGCGCTATTTCGCTGAAGATGGGAATACCGTTGGTGTCGTTACCATTGTTCAGTTGTAAGGTATTGCGCATTTGCTGATAATGGTAGCCGTTTTGTACGCGCATGGAGTACCGGTCGTATGCATCGGGGCCTTTTAACAATTTCTGGCGGTGGTTGTCTTCGGGCAACATATCGAGCACCATAATATCGGGCAGGTAATCATTGTTAAAGTCAGCTATATCTGAACCCATGGCAAATTCCGACAAATGACCGGCTGCTTTGGTAAGCACTTCGCGAAATGTGCCGTTGTGGTTGTTCAGGTACAGGAAGTCGCGTTCATCGTAATCATTGGTTACATAAATGTCGGGCCAGCCGTCGTCATTGAGATCGCTCACTGCCACACTCAGGCCAAAGTTCAAACCGCTGCCGTCGATGCCGGCCAGTTCGCTGATATCGGAAAATACGCCGTTGTCGTTCCGGTACAGCCGGTTGCCGAATTTAGGGTGGCGGGTGCTGCGCAGTTTGGTTGAGTTAAAGAACGGGTTAAAGAACAGGTCGGCATGATTTACCATAAACATATCCAGGTCGCCGTCGTTATCCATATCAAAAAACGAAGCGGTGGTGGTATAGGTGCCGGGCGCATCCAGTCCGTATTGTTTGGCCTGTTCTTTAAAAACCGGAATGCCGTTTTGTACACCGGTATTGATGTATAATTCATTGGCCCTCTCCTCGTCGGTACCGGGGCCTGAGTAGCAAACATAGATGTCGAGCAGTCCATCGCCATTTACATCGGCCATAACAACGCCGGTTTTCCATTTAGCCCGGCCGGGCACGCCGGCTTTTCCGGTAATATCTTCAAACTGCAGGTTGCCTTTGTTCAAATAGAGTTTATTGGGCGTCATGTTACCGGTAAGCATCACCTCGGGCAAGCCGTCGTTGTTGAGGTCGCCAACCGCCACTCCTGCCCCATTATAGATATACTCATACGTAAGAACGTTGTAGTCTTTATCTTCCTTAATGGTGTTGGTGAAATTGATGTGCGAATGGGATGGGTCTACTTCGGTAAATAAAGTGTTGGGTTCCTGTTTGCAGGAAAGTGCAAGCAAATACAGCATCTGTAGCGCAATCCAGATCTTTTTAGGCCTCATGCAGTTAGTTATAACAATGTAACCGGTTTAAAAATCTTACAAGCAGGTATTTGTGTGCATTTTTGTGCCGAGCACTGAAGTTGCGCATTTTTAATGCGCCTACATATTAAGTAATTGTTTTTTATTTACGAAAACGGTTTCGCTGTAGGTGTCTGGAGAATGGGCGTGTCACCCTTTGGGGAGGTTACCCAATAAAAAAGCCTTGTAAATCAATCGACTAACAAGGCTTGGTATCAGTAACAATAATTTTTCTAGCTATAGTAACAGATATATGCTACATCTGTAGCGCACATTACTTCAAATGACGTGTGTGCGGCTACTTCAAAAGGTTCACCCTTCTTGTGCGTAAGCCAGTCGCCACCGCTCACCTTTGTACTCATGTTGCCTGAAATAACTACCATAGTCTCCAACGAACTGGTGTTAAATACATACGTTCCCTTTTTCATCACGCCAACGGTTGCCGGCCCCTTCTCTGTTTCGATACCCAGGCTTTGAACTTTTCCATCAAAATATACATTATGCGAAACTTTGTCTGCTGAGCTGCTCATACAATTGATTTATTAAACGTCCTTATTTTTTGATGCGCTAAATTAATTAATTCCATGATATGAGATGGTAAAAAAAACAAGGATCGCGCCTCAAACTGGCAGCAGGGAAAAGCACGGATTTTCCTGAAAACGACACGGTTATTGGCCAAAACGACACACTTATAAAACAGGTTAGATTTTTAAAAAAATAAAACAATTATGTCTATATCTTTAAAGTGCTAAACCGAACCATTAACCTAAAACAGCCATATGCGGTTACGCCTGATCTTTTGTATGAAAGTTGTTGTTACATTGCTAACACTACTCACCTTCCAGTCAACATTTTCGCAAACTATTGTCAATTCCAGATCTTACGGTTCCCTTGAATTTAAAGAGCTTGACCATGGACTTGCCAAAGTAAAAGAAGGAATAACCGAAAAAGATAAAAATACCCCAACAGGAAATCATCGTTGGTTAGAAGATTTCGAGATCGTTAACCAGTCGGATTCAATCAAGGTTTTACCAAAAGCTAATTTCGGCGTTGTTTATATTGTAAATGCAAAGGATACTGTTGACATTGAAGTTGAAATTGAATGGATCTATCCGGAGAAAATCACCAATGATAAGGGCGAAAAATTCAAAAGCATTAAATATAAAACGAAAAGACCCACTAATATACCATCAGCTTCTTCTTATAGTTTGGATGAACCGTATGAAATGGTAAAAGGTGAATGGAAAATGAATATTTACATTGAGAATAAACGGGTATGCAGCAAGGTGTTTGTTTTATATTGACCAGTTCATTTTGCCGTGTTTTAAATTAAAAGCGATTTAAGCTACTTTTGGTCCTCTACAAAATATGAAGACCACAAATATTGAGCAACCCGATACGGCAAAACGGCTGAAAGCGATCTTTACAGGTTCCATTGGTAACCTGGTTGAATGGTACGACTGGTACGCCTATGCAGCCTTTGCTTTATACTTCGCGCCCATATTCTTTCCTAAAGGTAATTCAACCGCCCAGCTGCTTGATACAGCAGCCATCTTTGCGGTAGGTTTTTTGATGCGGCCTGTCGGTGGCTGGCTCTTTGGCAGTATTGCAGACCGGGCCGGACGTAGAACAGCTATGACGCTGTCTGTTTTGCTGATGTCGGCAGGCAGTCTGATGATAGCCCTGGCTCCTTCCTTTGCTGCTGCCGGTGTTCTGTCGCCCATTATCCTGCTTACGGCCCGGTTATTACAGGGTCTTAGCGTGGGCGGAGAATACGGTACTTCCGCCACCTATCTAAGCGAAATTGCTACGGCGGGAAAACGTGGTTTCTATTCCAGCTTTCAGTATGTTACCCTTATAGGAGGTCAGCTTATTGCGCTGGGTGTACAAATGTTGCTGCAAAAGGTTTTCCTGACTGCTGAACAGTTACACGACTGGGGCTGGCGGATCCCTTTTGTAATTGGTGCGGCGCTTTCATTGTTTGCGCTTATCATCCGCCGGCATATGCAGGAGACAATTGTGGTGGAGAAAAAGGATGTAAAACGTGGATCTGTTATCACGTTATTAAAGGAACATCCGCGTGCAGTGCTCACCGTGGTAGGGCTTACCATGGGTGGAACACTGGCTTTTTATACCTATACTACCTACATGCAGAAATTCCTGGTAAATACAGTACACCTCAGCAAGGAACGTTCAACACAGCTAACTTTCTGGTTAATGCTCATCTATGCGTGTATGCAGCCACTATTCGGTATGCTGAGCGATAAAACAGGCCGCAAACCGCTCCTGCTGGGCTTCGGTATATTGGGCAGTTTATATACCGTGCCTATTCTTACGGCGATCAGTAAAACGACTACCGAATGGGGTGCGTTTTTCCTGATACTGGCTGCGCTGATCATCATTAGCGGTTATACTTCCATCAATGCCGTTGTTAAGGCAGAACTGTTTCCTGCTGAAGTAAGGGCCCTGGGGGTAGGCTTACCTTACGCACTTACCGTTGCGATCTTTGGGGGCACGGCTGAATATATTGCGTTATACTTCAAGCAAACCGGCCATGAGTCACTGTTTTACTGGTATGTTACAGGATGCATCCTCATCTCCCTTGCCGTATATGCAGTTGTAAGAGATACAAAACACACTTCTTATATCGATAAAGAAATACAGTGATGAAAAAGCCGCGCAAATATTTCGTTGTGCGCCTGGCACGGGCACATAACGAAAAAACCCGCAGCTTTCGCTGCAGGCCTTTTTTTCTTCTAAACACCTCAGAGCAGGGTACGTGATCTAAAAACGGGTTCCGGTTGGCCGGTTCATTGCAGTAACATGCTTTTGATAGTCCTCTACAGTAATCACTTTTACGCTTACCTCGTCTACGAAAAGGGTTCCTGTGGCATACCCCAGCGCAAACAGGAGCTTGATCTTCGATACACCGGGCGGCACTGGCATAGCCTTTTCTGTAAATTTCCAGTATTCGTCGCCGGTAACGGTAATAAGCGTTGTTGAACCGTTTACTTTTGCTTCATTTCTATCCAGGAATTCTATATTAAACAGGCCTCCACTCCAGGCTGGCATACCCTGCACAATGTTATCGGCTTTTATCCAGGCGCTTATTAAAACATACTGCGTGTTCTTAGGCAGGGCTACTACCTGGTGCATACCGGTCCATTTACTGGTATCTGCTGAAATGATAACGGCGCAGGCTTTCCCTGTTTTTACTACATAAGGCGTTGTTCGGGCACTGTATTCCGTCCAGCCATACAGCTCATCTTCAAAACCGCCATTGGTAACAAGGTTCTTTTGCGCCTTTGCTGTCAGGTGTATAAACAGCAGGGCAAACAATGGGATAATTAAATTATTACTCATAACCGGTCTATTTATTTCAATCCATTTACAATTCCCTGCCAGGCTGCTTTGCGTTTATAGGAAGCATCAAACGGCAGAGGCCAGTCGGGGCGGTGATAATAGGGCGGTATCCAGGAATCAGCGTCACTGACGTCCCAGGTGGTAATACCAAACTTTTGGGCAGCCGGCAATGCATTGTACGCCTTTACCAGGGCCTGGTATTTCTGCGATTGCACTGATGCTAACGCGGCCGTATAGGTCATATTCTGATCGTTGTTGGGATTCAGTGAAATATCCAACTCAGAGATATGTACTTTCAGGCCTGTATTGGCCACCGCGGTTATGGCAGCGGAAATAGCATTATCGGGCACGCTGGTATTGGTGTGCATTTGCATACCGAATCCGTCAACCGGGATCCCCCGGTTTTTCATCCCCGTGACCAGGGTAATAATGGCTGCCCGTTTTACCGACGAATATTCATGGCCGTAATCGTTGTAAAACAACAGTGCATCAGGATCTGCCTGGTGCGCATATTGAAAGCTGCGGGCAATGTAATCGGGGCCCAGGTGCTGCAACCAAAGATTCTTGCGGAGGGTGCCGTCCTCATCAATCGCTTCGTTCACAACATCCCAGGAAACGACTTTGCCTTTGAAATGCGCGACTTCGGTTTGTATATGCGTTTTCAGCATGTTTTCCCAGGCGCTGGAATCGCCCGTGAAATTGGTCACCCAACCAGGCACTGCCTGGTACCAAACCAGGGCATGCCCATGTACCCGCATGCCATGCTGCTTCGCGAAGCTGACCAGGTAGTCGGCCTCACCGAACGTAAAATTGCCCTGCGTTGGCTGAATGGCGTCCATCTTCATCACGTTTTCGGGCGTTACGCTATTAAACTCTTTTGCGACCAGGGCGGAGTAAGTCGCATTGTTCTTTAACAGGTTTATATTAATGGAGGCGCCAACCGGGAAACCGGCATGTGCATACAGCCCGGTGGTGTCGGGTGTTGTGCCGCCGGGTTCCGGAGTACCGGCCTGTTCCTTTTTGGAACAGGCCAGCATGAGTGTACTGCACACGGCTAGTTTAAAATACATTTTCATATAGGAGGATTTAATTTTATTAATATACGCCAAGATCATCGAGGAAAATGGTTTCCGGCGCATTGGCGCTCAGTTCCTGGAAGCCCAGGTAGCTGAGTGATGTTGGGGTGCCCGGCGCCGATGCATCCTGGAACAGGTTCAAAGGAATAACATAGGTAGACCATGTTTTTTCATGCAGGATGACGCTTACCTGGCGATGGTCGAAATCGTTCAGGGCCACTTTTATTACTTTTCCTTCCGTACCGGTAGAGCCTCCATAAATGGAAAACTTAATATAGGTAGCGCCGGTTAAATCGATGCCGGGCCCGCTGCCGACGGCATACCCCGCATAATTACCGGTATAATCGAGCCGGATGGAATATTGGCCGCGTTTGACCTGTTCGGTACTTTGGGTATTAGCATTCCAGCCAATAAACCCAAAGGTGTAGCCATTTGAAGGAACAGCATCCTCGTAGAGCAGGCTTTTGAACCCGAAGGGGACGGCCATCGGTGGCACCACCCCGTTATAAGAAGCGTAAGGTCCCGATGAAGTGCCCCCAGGCGTGGTTACAGTTGTTACGCCCCGCGCATTGGCCGGTACGATCACTTTAATGGCGGTGGAGGTTGTGGACACAATTTTTGCAACAGCAGCCCCGAATTTTACTACCGAGGCGTTATCGAACACCGTACCGGTGATGGTCACCGTATCGCCGGGGTTACCGGCAAACTGGCTGAGGCCGGTAATGGCGGGCGCAGGTTGCAGCACGGTAAAATCGAGCGTTGCCGAACCGTATTTCGTAGTCACGACCAGCTTATTACTGCTGCCGTTCTGCCAGGGCGTTTCGGCGGGAATTCTGACAATGATCGATGTATTGGTAACCAGTGTTGGATTGAAATAAACGGGGTACCCGTTGAAGGATACGCTGGTGGTGGTTTGCAGGTTAGTACCTATGATGGCAAACAGGCCACCCAGCGGGCCCGAGGTTACCGTAGAATCGAACGGCACCGGTATCACGTCATTCGAGGTGTAGGACGTGCCAAGGTCTTGCCGGTGCGTTACTAACACGGTATCGTATTTGGTTACTGTACGAACGCGGGTAAGGGAAGGAGCTGCATCGCTGTTTTTCTTACAGGACACGGCGCCTGTGATCAGCAAAACGAACATTACCGCAGCGCCCATCAATAATTTATATCCTGAATTCATATGCATAGGGTTTACAATTAAAAATGATACGGCACTGGCGCCTGTAATAATTTGGGGTTAAGCGTTGATTCCGTGGTGGGATAAGGCAGCACAAAATTGGCATCGCTGATGTTGTATTTCTGCGACCACACCACTACCGGGGTAGTGGTACTGTAAATGCCTCTTTCCTGGTTGTCGATTATAGCGATGGCTTTGGGATGTGAGGTTACATTAAATCCATCGAGCCGCCCAAGATCGAACCAGTAATCGCATTCCATGGCCAGCTCAATCCTGCGCTCGTGCATAATATTGCTTTGGGTAACGGAGGTAAGCGGGCTTAATCCGGCACGCTGCCTCACTTTATTGACCGGGCCAACTGCAGCCGCATCGGTAGTGGAGGCATTACCGGCCAGCACCGCCTCGGCTTCAATGAGCAGCACTTCAGCATACCGCATGAGGTAAGTATTGATGCCGGTAGAGAAAGCGGCGCCCAAACCTCCGTTGTCGGCGGGTGTGCCCACCACATATTTTTTTAACAATGCCGAAGAGGCCTGCGCCTGTGCGTTTGACGGTACGGTATACCCGCCGTGAGCCTGGTCTAATTCGGGATACACATCACCCGGGTACATGATGGTCGGTTTGCGCCGTAGATCGCCGGCTTCATAAGAACTGGTAAGATCGATGGAAGCAGCAACCGAACCATAGCCATCACCGGTGCCTGTTATTTGCGACGTCCAGGCAAAAAAAGCCTGCTGCGAATTTCCGTGGCCGTAAGAGCTTCCCCCCTGCCATTGCAGGGCGGCAACCGATTCTTCGTTGTTATTATTGGCAGTCTTAAACAGGTCGGCGTAGGTTTTGCCGGGAATGTCGACGCCGTACAGTTTAAACTCACCACTATTGATGACCTTTTCCGCTTCGGCGCGTGCATTGGTATAATCGCGCATGTATAAATATACGTTTGCGAGAAAGGCCGAGGCGGAACCGCTTGATACATGTCCCTGCGCTTTGCTGCCATTCCTGATCATTGCGGTGCAATTGGCTTCCGCAAACTTCAAATCGTTCAAAATAAACTTATAGATATCCGTTACCGGGTTGGTATTGACCTGGTAATTGTTGATATTGTCGAGCGAGTTTGTAATGATGGGCACATTTCCCCAGGTACGTACCAGGTAAAAATAAGCCACGGCCCGCATGAAATGCGCTTCGCCCAGTGCGTTGTTGACAACTGCGGCAGGTATGGTGGCGGCCACATGCGAGGGCAGGTTGTTGATAACCGCATTTGACTGGGCCACCACTGAATACAGGGCACTCCATGCCGCTGCCAGCTGTATGTTGTCGCCTGTTACGGAAAAATTACTGAAATTGACCACATCGGGTGAATAGGTGCGGGCATTGCCGCCAAGCATTTCGGCAATACTCCAGGAGGCTTTATTGTTCCAGTCGAACCAGGGTGAATTGTACAGGGCATTGGTACTGGCCTGAACCTGCTCGGTAGTCTGGTAAAAATTATCAAGGGTCAGCGTGTCGGCAGGCGGGCGGTTGAAGAAATCCTTTTTGCAACCGGCAGCCGAAATACCAATTAGCAGCAGGCTTATTTTAAAATAATGGTTATATTTTTTCATGTTGCGTTACGTGATTAAGTGATTAAAGCTGTACGTTCATGCCCAATGTGATGGTGCGGGCCAGCGGGTACCTGCCGTTGTCGATATTCGTGAGGATAGCGCTTTGGTTGGTGGAACCCACTTCCGGATCATACCCGTTGTAACTGGAAAACGTATGCAGGTTTTGAACACTGGTATAGATCTTCATGCTACTCACTTTTGCTTTGCGGAGCCAGCCGGAAGGTATGTTCCAGGCCAGGTTGATGTTCTGAATACGGAGGAACGACCCATTGTGAATAAACCGGTCAGAGACAAAGATGTTGGGATTGTCTGTACCCATTTTCGGGGCTGGAATATTCGAGTTGGCGTTATCAGGCGTCCAGTAACCGGCAACAGAAGCGTATTGATTCTGGTAAGGTCCTGAAAGGCCCCCCATTGAACGATCGAGGAGGTTCAGAATTTTGGCACCGTAGGAACCATACAGGAAAATGCTCAAATCAAAATCACCAAAGGAAAAGTTATTGGTAATGCCATAGGTGAATTTAGGATTGGGGTTACCAAGCGCAGTGCGGTCGTTGGCATCGATCACCTTGTTATTGTCAAGGTCCTGGTACTGTACATCGCCCAGCCAGGTGCCTGCGCTGGAATTACCGATGGGGCGATTGAACTGCTGCGGCGCTTTGCTTAATTGATCGTCTGTTTTAAATAAGCCTTTCACTTTGTAGCCATAAAACTCTCCAATAGGGCCGCCAACCACGGTGCGGGTAGCCGCCACATCGAGAAAGCCGTTGGTGACCTTCCCGATCAGTTCATCGAGCCCGGTGGTTAGTTCTTTTACCGTATTGTTATAGTGTGAGAAGATAACAGCCGTATTCCATTTTACCTTTTCACTTACGATATTATGCGTGTTGAGCGTGATGTCGATGCCCTGGTTCTCTACCCTTCCGAGATTAACATAAGGCGGGTTAATACCGCCGAGGTAAGTAAAATTGCCTATCAGGTAGGCCGGCAGCGGCAGCTGGAATAAGAAATTCCGCGATGTTTTTTTGTATACATCCACGCTGGTTTCAATTCGTTTGTTAAACAGACTGAAGTCGAGACCGGCATTGTATTGAATAGAGGTTTGCCATTTCAGATTCGGATTGGCGATCTGGTTCAGTAAAAAGCCCGTACCCAGGCCCGTTACCGAGGCATTCAACGGCGAGCCATAGAGGTAATTGGGAATTTCCTGGTTACCTACCTGGCCGTAGCCCAGCCTTAATTTAATATTATCAGCTACCGTCTTTATGTTTTCCATAAATGCTTCATCCGACAGTTTCCACGATGCGGCGAATGCAGGAAAATAACCGGTCTGGTGTTCAGGGGCGAATTTGGATGATTTGTCCTTGCGGAGGGTTGCCGTAAAGCTGTACCGGTTGCTGTAATTATAGATGACACGGCCGTAAAAAGATTCCTGGCTCTGGCTGCCTTTATATTCATCATTGGTGGCGGTAGATGCCTGTCCCAGGTTGAGCGACTGTACGGTGTTGCTATAAAAACCCTGGCGATAACCTTGCATACCGCGCCAGTTTACTTCCTGTACTTCATGGCCGGCGAGGGCGGTCACTATATGCTTTCCGGCAAAGGTATGCTGGTAGGTAAGGTATTCCTTCCAGATCTGGTAAGTACTTTGTTGCGACCGTTCGTTGAGTGAGGCCGTGGGATTCACGAACCGGCCCCAGGTATACGTTGGCGTGAAAAGATTGTTATCGGAATAGTTAAAATCTCCACCGAATTCAGACCGGAGGGTTAAGTCTTTGGTGAATCGAATGTCATTATAGAGGTTGGCGTTCAAATTTGTTCGCGTGAGGTGATTGCTGATCTGCTTTGCCTGCGCTACGGGATTGATGACGCCGCTCACGGAAAGCGGGTCGCTGGCGGGCGGACCGGCATACGAACCATCAGCGTTGTAGACGGTAAGATCGGGGGCCTGCAGGAGGGCATTGTAAACGACACCAATGTTATCGCCCTGCACCATATCTTCCGAGGTACGGTTACCCGCCAGGGTAAGCCCCAGCTTAAACCATTCCTTTACCTGTGCGTCGAGATTGGAGCGGAACGAATACCGTTTGAACCCGGAGCCAACAACGATCCCGTCTTGCTGCAGCATGCCGCCAGACACATAGTAGTTCAATCCGTCCTTGCCGCCAGAAACAGAAAGCTGGTGACTTTGCTGCATAGCCTTTCTGAACACATGGCTCTGCCAGTCGGTACCGGCTCCGAGTAAACTGGAATCAGCAAATTCAGGCCTGCGGCCGATGTTGTAAATATCGCTTATCGCGTTTTCGAGTTTGGCATATTGCTTCAGGTCCATCATGTGAATGGTTTTCGACACCTGCTGTTGCCCCACATAGCCATTGTAATTTATTTTTGCATTGCCGTTTTTGCCGTGTTTGGTGGTGATGATGATAACCCCGTTCGACGCCCTGTTGCCATAGATGGCGGTAGCAGAAGCATCTTTCAGCACATCGATAGATTCGATGTCATTGGGATTGATCATAGCCAGGGGACTTACCGAGCTTTGCGTGTAAGTATAGCCGGCAGCGGTTTGGGGGCGACCGTCCGCTGGTACTTGAATTATTGGCATCACCTGATATGGGTACGCCGTCGATGACATACAGGGGTTCGTTGGTACCGCTTAAGGAAGTAACGCCCCGGATGCGCACAGAGGTATTGCTGCCCGGAGCGCCGGAGTTTTGCGTAATGGTAAGTCCCGATGCTTTACCCTGCAACAACTGGTCTATGCTGGGTTGGGGAATATTGGCAAAATTGACCCCTTTTACCGAAGATATGGAGCCGTTAATATCGCCACGTTTTTGCGTACCATAGCCTATCACAACAACATCGCCCAATTCCTCAGCGGCCAGTTTCAGGGTGATGTTGATGGTTGTTTTACCGGCAATGGCTATTTCCTGTTTTTGCATACCTACAAACGTAAATACCAGGATGCCGCCGGTAGACGCGGGAATGTGGTACCGGCCATTGATATCAGTATTTACGCTGACCTTAGAATTTTTAACCGTTACCGTTACGCCAGGGAGCCCGCGGCCTTTTTCATCCTGAACGACGCCGACAATGGTGATGGTGGTATCGGGGGAGAGACCAGTGTTCTCAGGACTGGCCGGGACATTTTTTTTAATGACAACGGTTTGCTGGAAAATACGGTAGGTTACCGGCTGGTCCTTAAAACATTCATCAAGCACGGTTTCAATTGGAACATGATCAAAATGAATGGTAACTTTTACTGATGGCGGAAAGTCGGCCTTTTCGTAAAAAAAATAATAATTACTCTGCTTTTCAATACTGCGCAAAACGGCCTGAATGGAGGCGTTCTTTTCATGAATGGTAATGCTTTGGGCAAAACCTTCAGCGCTAACCCGGGAAAGTGAAGCAATCAGGAGAAAGACAATCAATTTCATGGCGGTCAAAACTTTGGATAGTTTGGTTTTGGGCACGGATAATACGGGAGCGGTTAATTTCATAACTTTGAAATGTCTGGGTTAAACTTAAAATTGCTATCGTCAATGGTAATAAGCAGTACCCCGATATGTGCCGGGAACGTGCTGCAAACACTTCCCGGTTTTTTATGGGCATGCATGCCGGAGTTAATTTTTTACATAGGCATTGTGATTTTGTGGTGGCGAATTATTTTAATTGATATACTTTAATTGCTGATCGTAATGTCCTGGCCGGCCACGCTGATATTGATTCCCTTATAGCGGAGAATGTTCAGGAATTCCGGCAACTTTATAGTACGTGAGATCTTACCATTAAATTCATTTTGAGGTATTTTGCCCTGGTAATGCACCCTGATGTTGTACCAGCGGGCTGCCTGGCGCATGACCTCTTCTATACCCGCATCCCTGAAATTAAAGAGGTTCTCTTTCCAGGCGATCTCTTCACCGGTATCTGCATCGTGGTTTACGGCCAATTGTTCACTGCCGTTGAGCACGGCCATTTCACCGGGCTTCAGGAGCACTGCGGCGTTGTTATTGCTTACACGTAGGGAGCCCTGCAGCAGGGTTGTTTTTAAAATGCGTTCATCGCCATAGGCCATTACATTAAAGTGTGTTCCCAAAACCGTGATCTGCTGTCTTTTTGATAGTACGATAAATGGCTTACGGGTATTTTTAGCAACTTCAAAATAGGCTTCGCCTTCGAGTTCCACCTGGCGGGCGCTTCCACTGAATGTAACAGGAAAACGCAGGGTAGACGCCGCATTCAGCCACACCTTAGTACCATCCTGCAACTGCACCTGGTATAAACCGCCGTTGAACGTTGAAATGGTATTGATGGCATTAGGCGCAAAGCCTGCGGCACTATCTACCACTTTATAAAGGACCTGCCCATCTTTTGCTTTGCTGATCTGCATGTTTCCCTGGCGGGAAGTAGCACCGCTCTTTAATGTATCCAACACGATAACCGAACCATTGGCCAGCCGCAGTATGGCCTTACTTTCAGCAGACAGGGTATCATTTTGAAGTACAGCCGGCGAAGTGGAAGCGGTGCCGGCCGGGGCCGGTGTTCGCCGGGATATAAAATAAACCGCTCCGGCCAAAAGAACAACGATGGCTGCGGCAGCTACGCGTTTCAGCGTAAACAGTTTTGCCGGCAAGCGTTCTTCTACCCGGTCATCTCTTCTGTGATGAATGTCTTCGATAATGGAATTGAGAATGATGTCGCTGTTGGCCGTTGTATAATAAGGCCTTTCTTCCCGGAGTTGTAGCCAGGCCTGCTGAATAAGGGCATTCAGCTGCTCATCATCGCTTTCGCGATTGAGCAATTGAAATAATTCATCTGTTTCTTCAGGGCTTAAGGTCTTTTCATAATATCCCTGAAACAAATGGCTGAGCCTTTCGCTGTTTTTTTTCATACAACTGTTTGAAATGAGTATCGCTAAATCGTTGCACTACAGCCTCCCCGCTATAGGACAAAAAAAAGAGGAAAAGAGGGGGTATGCATTTAAGGAAAAACAAAAAAATCAGCAGCAATTTTAATTCTGCCATTTTCTTTTTAATAAAAGCGGTGATGGATGCAATGGCTATTTGAATGTATTTTTTAACCGTTTCGCGTGAGATATTCATTCTTTCGCCTATTTCTGTATAGGTTAACTGTTCGTACCGGCTCAGCAGGTATACTTTCCGCTGCTGTGCCGGCAATTGGTCAATGGCCTCATCGAGCAGCGTGTACCGCGTAACTATTGGATCTTCTTCGTTGTTCAGGGGATTGAGGTCATGCTCCTGCTCCCACTCCTGGCGCCGCATTCGTTCTTTAATTGTTTTCTTTAAAACATTCACCGCATGGTTGCGCGACAACACAAACAGATAGGGTTTAAACCTTTGGATGCCAGCCAGCACTTCCCGGTTCTGCCATAACCTGAGAAATACATCCTGGGCCACTTCTTCAGCCTGCGCCATGGAACCGGTCAACCGGAATATATGGGAAATAATCCACTGGTGATAGCACATAAACAATTGCCGGAAAGCCTGTTCACTACCGCGCGCAACCTGTAGCAGCAATTCTTTTTCAGCAACACTTTCGGGTATTGACATAAGGGGTTACAATAAATTTTAAATCCAATAAATTTTCTGTAAAAACCTTTTTTCTGTAGCGAGAATACTGTCTGAAAACCTCCAAATGAAGAAGAGAATTCAAATTAGATAATTTCGATCTCCCTGTAATTCTAAAACTATTCTTTGCATCATTTTCACCCCTATTTTGAACGATTTGCTCCCCTGTTTCGCTGTATACAGGTTGTAACTTGTGTTCAATATATCCTTCGAAAGACCAGGTACCTTATAACATTGCTGACGAGCCCCTGTGCATTGAATCCAGGGGTTTATATCCCCTCCCCTTTCATTTCCGATACTTATAGAAAAATGATTGTCGAACTCCTATTAAACGCGGGCATATGAAAAATTCATTCTTATTGCAACAAAGCCGGTTATTATATAAAATAATCTGGCAGAAAATTCAATCCAGTGAATCTCAATCAGCTGATGAAAAGAAATGGATAGAGTGTGCATTTGTTCTTACAACGCAGGCATGGTTAAACATTGAAAAGGTAGCAAATGATTACCAGTTCATGAATAAACAGGAGGAAGTTTGCTTTTATAAGAGCCAGAAACCACGTTTCACCGGCCTGATCGATTATTTCACCTTACTCTACAAATCGGTTTTATTTCAGCCGGAAGATTATACAAAAAGGGAAGTATACTGGAAACGTGAATTAGACACCTGCATTACCTGTATTTCCAGTTTCAAAACAGCCTGCCTCAACTATCAGCTGCTGCAATCTGATACTGATACCTGTTTTCTGCAATGTAATAACCAGGGACCTTTACTTTTCGGTAACAATGCAGGCATGCTCGACTTAAAAAGTACTTCTTACAGTTGTTTGCTCGGCCGGCTGATTGCCCTGAAAAAATATAAAAAGTATATACAGGAGAAGCTCTATAATGAGATCCCTTTAAGGCAAACCGGTTAAGCAGGCGAATTATAGAAAAGCCCCCTGTAGATACAGGAGGCCTCTATTAAACAACTGTCGCTGAACAGTTTTATTGTTAAAACACGCTTAATAACCATTATTTTGACCGTATAAGCCTGGTTTTATATTTATCTCGGGCTGTGGCACCGGATACAGGCATTTGTTGGCATCAATGCTTTTTTGATAGTTTGTTGTTAGAAATGGATTTAACACATCTAAAAACCGGTTGGTCCTCACCAGGTCGAACCAGTATAAACCCTCCCAGGCAAATTCATGTCTTCTTTCCTTTTCCATTGCCAAACGGAAATCAGTCGCGTTAGCAGGCGTAACAGCAGGTAAACCAGCCCTTGAGCGAATGCGGTTAAGAATGGCAACCGCCTCCGTTGTAGGGCCACTTGTTTCATTCACCGCTTCGGCATACAGCAACATTACCTCTTCAGACCGAAGCAACGGAAAATTAACCGGCCAGTCGGAATTCGTTTTCGTGGTAGCCGCAACCGATGAATCTAAAAATTTGCGAACCCAGTCACGCCGGGTCCATACATTAGTTTTATTCCGGTATAATGTATCGATGGTTGCAAACATGCGCTTATCGCCGGGCTCATAACTATTGATGAGATCGCGGGAAGGAGCGCCCTGAATATAATAAACTCCGTAAGGCAGCAAACTGGTTGTTAAATCGTTGGGCACCACTTCACCAGGTATGGGGCTGCCATAGCCCTGGCCGCCCACAATGTATTGCACTTCAAATAAATGATACTTATTATCATTGGCTGCTTTAAACAACTCGGCATAGGTTGGTGCAAACTTCCAGTTTACATTTTCCTGGTCCAGCACTTTTTTTAATATTGTCTGCGCTGTTTGGTAATGGTCGCTTTTTTTATAGGGGTACCCCGCTAAAAACATATGCGCTTTACCAAGCAATCCCCATGCGGCCAGTTTGGTAACCCTTCCTGCATCTGCGGCATTGGCATACTTGTATGGCAATCCGTCGGCCGCATCCTGCAATTCGGCTATGATAAAATTGTAGATACTATCGGCTGATGTTCTTCCATAATTTAAACTTTCGGCAGAAGTCACCATATGATCGATCAAAGGAACGGCGCCAAATAATTTCACCAGTTCGAAATATGCATACGCTCTTAAAAACCTGGCTTCCGATTTTTCGCGCAACCGTTTCGTATCATCCAGGAAAGTAATATTATCTATCACGTCGAGGATCTGATTGGCTCTCCCTACTAACTTGTAAGAGTTTGTCCATGACGCTTCAATTGTTCCCATTAGGGGCGTAACGTCAAAATGATTGATGGTAAAATAGTCGCGCTGTGCATCTACACTTGCAATTATGTAATTATTAGTATGACATTCAGATAAATTGTAGTTGTTTACGTCAGGAAAAGGAAGTAACGCATTATATACACCTGCCAACGCCTGGTCAATATCTGATTCACTTTTAAAAAAGTTATTTGTTGACTGGTTCGAGATTGGGGCTATGTCGAGATACCTTTTACATGAGCCCAAAGCTGTGCTCAAAATAATTAAGGTAAATAATTTATAGTATAGTTTCATTTTGCTTGCGATTTTATAGTTGGATAATGCACTATAGTCCAAGGTTAATACCTGCACTGAATGTTTTTGTGGTAGGGTAACTCGACCAATCGGCCAGGTTATCGTACTGAAATGCTTCCGGTGAAAAACCGCCATCATACTTATCATGCATCCAGATATTTTCAGCACTGAAATACATACGTATGCTGTTCAGCCCGCGTAAAAAAGCAGGTTTGTTGAGCGTGTACCCCAGCATCAGGTTCTTGACCTTATAGAACGCACCATTATACAACCAACGGGTATCATACAAATTGGAAGTGCTGGCATCAATGCGGGGTGTTTTTCCATCGCCGGGGAACGCCTCGGAACGGAAACGGTTTGCCCATACTTTTTTAGCATTATAATTACCCAAACCGGTAGTGGGCCGGTCGATATTGCGGCCGAATAAGCTGAAGATCTGGTTGCCCCATTGTCCCTGCAACAGGAACGACAGGT
Organism: Niastella vici; assembly: GCF_002077945.1. Lineage (GTDB taxonomy): Bacteria > Bacteroidota > Bacteroidia > Chitinophagales > Chitinophagaceae > Niastella > Niastella vici. The sequence goes on along the minus strand of NZ_LVYD01000044.1, from coordinate 31,132 downwards.
CGAAGTTCTTATAAGTGAACCGGTTGGTTAACCCCCATACAAAGTTAGGGTCGGCATGCCCCATGTTGGTGATATCGCTGGCATCGATCTTGCCATCGCCATTTACATCGCGATAAATGGGGTCGCCCAGTTTGTTAGTGCTCATAACAGGAAGCTTGTTCAGCATATCGGGGCTGGTATAAACGCCAATAGCATCGTAAATAAAATAGCTGTACAGTGACTGATCTACCCCTATTTTAACGGTATTGTCCCAACCCTTATATATAGGTGTGTTGTCATTCGCAAGCTTTATTACCCTGTTCTTATTATACGAGAAATTACCGGTGGTGGTCCAGCTGAAATCCTTACCGGAAATGTTTGTAGTACCGATCATCACTTCGAATCCGTAATTGCGAACAGAACCAATGTTCTTGTTCTCAGTGCTAAAGCCGGTGGCGGCTGTAACAGGAGCCGCTAACAAAATGTCATTGGTGGTTTTGGTATAAACATCAAGTGTTACATTGATCCGGTTTTTCAACAAGGATGCATCCAGGCCTATATTCTGGCTGGTTGTTTTTTCCCACCTCAGGTCGGGACTGGAAATTGAAGTGGCTGAGTATCCTGTATATAAGGCGCCGTTATAATTGTAGCTTGTTGGATTCACTAAACCAACTGCAGGATAATCGCCGCCAGGTATGCGGTCGTTCCCGGCAATACCCCAGCTATACCGGATCTTTAGATCATTAACAATATTCGAAAGCGGCGCCATAAACGACTCCTGGCTGATACGCCATGCGGCGGAAGCGGCAGGGAAAAAGCCCCATTGATTTTTTCCGATGAACCTTGAGATACCGTCTCTTCTGAAGGTGGCCGAAACAAGGTACTTACCATTATAGGCATAATTCATGCGACCGAAGAAAGACAATTGCCTTCTTTTGCTTTCAAATGCAGAAGAAGTGGTTACGGTTGATGAGTTCTGATCAAAGGTGTACAGGTTATCGTTCGGAAAACCGCTGTTCCGTTGAGAAGTTTGGGCCAGGAAATTCTGTTCAACAGAATAACCACCCACTAATTTAAGATCATGTTGCGCCACGGCCAGGTTATAAGTAGCAACCGACTGAAACAGGTAGTACTGATTGCGTGCGGTGTTACGGATAGAAGTGCTTTTACTTCCGGGCTTATCGGTTCTGCGCGAGCTGGCAACCGAAGTGGGCGTATAATTTTTATAATCGCTGCTGCTGGTGTTCCAGCCGCCGGTTACCCGCAGGTTTAATCCCTTTGCCAGCCTGGTATCGATATACGCATTGCTTAACACTTTAGTGAGCTGGGTATTGTTATAGGTATTTTCCATTTGAAATATTGGGCTTAACTGGTCGGCCACCCAACGGTAAGGCGTGCTGCCAACCGTACCAGAATTGCTACCCATACCTTTTTCCTGTACGGGGGCTGTACCTGCAACAGCCGCACCTACCCCATTTTTACCATCTACATTGGCGCCGTTGGTTATAGAAACAGAAGGCGCCAGCTCCATGCCGATCTTAGTTGAATTGGTGAGTTTAACTTCTATATTTGAACGGAAGCTATACCGTTTGTAATTCGACGCAGGAATGATACCATCCTGGTTCAGGTATTCGCCTGCAACCATATGCAACACATTATCATTGCCGCCCGATGCCGACAAATTATACCGTTGCATATAAGCCGGCCGGTAAAATGCCTTCTGCCAGTCAACATAATCAAGGCTGTCTGTTCCATAATTCCAATAAGGGTCATACATATAATTAGTATTCGCCAGCGCATGGGTATTGGCAACAGGTGTTGAAGGGGATGTGAGCTGGCTTGCCCGGTAATTCATATCATCAGTTGCGCTATAGGGCAAACCAAGGCTGCGGCCACGAGCCACCCAGCTTGAATCGATCAGATCTTTTTTAAATTGGATCCATTCTTCCGGGCTCAACATAGGCACCAGTTGTTCCGGTGTTTGCCTGCCGAAATTCACACTGGCGGTTATACGGGATTTACCCTTTGTTCCTTTTTTGGTAGTTATTATTACAACCCCGTTCGACCCCCGGGCCCCGTAAATAGCAGCGGTAGAAGCGTCTTTTAATACATCGACCGAGGCAATGGTCGTAGGATCGATGTCCTGTAAATTTTCAGCCGGAACGCCGTCAACTATATACAGTGGATCATTGCTGGCAGAAACCGAGGCGGCGCCACGGATCCTTAACTGCAGCGGCGTGCCAGGTGATCCGGTAACTGCCTGAACCTGTACGCCGGGTAACTGGGCTGCCATGGCCTGGTCAATAGAAACAATAGGCCGGTCCTGCATTTCAATAGGGCCTATATGGCTTACAGGCCCCGTGAGATCTCTTTTGCGGGCTGTACCGTATGCTACCACCACCACTTCATCCAGGCCATTCGATCCTGATCTTTCCATTTTTATATCAATAGCAGTGCGGTACACTATGCCAACCACTTCATCGGCATAGCCTATAGCACTGACCGTTAATACGGCTTTGGGCGATACATTTCTAATTATATAAATGCCCTGTTCGTTGGTGGTAGTTCCCTGAGTCGACCCTTTCACTAAGATATTAGCCCCCGCCACAGGCTGGCCATTGGCATTGGTTACCACACCACGTACAGTGATAGCCGTATCTGTTTTTACATTTTCAGTAATAGTTTGTTCAATAGCCCTGGTGCCCTGCCCGCCTACGTTGTGGGCCAGTAACCGGTTGCTGCATACCAATAGTAACAGGCAATATGTTCCTGTGCGTATATAAAAGGCCAATTGATTAGGATCAGGTCTTTGCAGGTTCCGCCTCCTTGTGAGCATGGCATGGCCGGTTCCTGCAAAAAATGCAGAAAAAATCATAGGATTGAATGTTTTAAATGAGGTATTTGTTTAAAAAAATCCCGCTTCCCATCCTGCAGTAAAGGGATAGAAATGGACTATGCAACCGCCTCCCGTCTTCACTGAGGCGTTGCTTATTAAAAAAAAATATTGGGTAATGACCGGACAGCAGAAGGTTACATGCTGCATAAGCAGCATGATGCATATAATTAGCAGGTCCGGCACAAGGGTTTTACGGTGGTTGTAAGTTGTTGTTCATAGTGTGTTGGTTTTTAAAGTGTCGTTATTAAAGCGTGTATTTAGCGTCGAAAAGCATTTGGGATGTTGGTAACCGGTAAAATAGCATGGTTACACCTTGCATCATAAAATTAACTTTTATGCAACAGTACGAGGGGAACAAATCTGTCAAATTAGGGAATAGGATAAAAATCCAATAAATTGGAGAAAACCGGTTCAGCAGTACTTACAATATTGAGGCATCGTTCGTTGGCCCACCACTTTCAGCGGCTTCTTTTTTAATTGCATGCGGACTATCGAAAGTTGTCCGGTATTTTTTGATATACTCAGAGGGGAGCATACCAAACACTTTTTGAAACTGCTGCCGGAAATATTTCGCCCCATTGAACCCTGCCATTAATGAGGCTTCGGTAGCATTGCAGTTGGTATTGATCAAGATCTCCGCTGCTTTCTGCAACCTGATCAATCGCACAAATGCATTTATTGACAATCCTGAAACTGACTTAATCCGTCTGTAAAGCGTGGAATGGCTCATTCCCATTTCTTTTTGTAAGATCTGTACATTAAACACTTCGTCGTTCAAATGCTTTTCCACGACAGCAATACATTTCTCCAAAAACTCTTTGTGCTCCTTTGATATTTGGGGATCATTTTTATTAAACATAATTCCGCTGTAAATTTTTTATGATGGCAGGTCGCGCTTTGAATTGATTTCGACGCCATTTTACACGCGCTGCATAATAACTCCAGGGAATGATGCTCTTATAGTATAGTACGGATAATGAGATGCCCCCTAATGGTGCCAGGCGGCTAATTAAGCTATTAAACAAATTTAACTAAAGGGAAACACCTACATTAATACGAATAAGACTTTATTTTATACAAATCCGACATTACAAAAAAATGCATAGATTCGACGTTGTATTCACACTTTAAAAATGACCAGGAGAGCACTTAAACATTCATTTACTTTATTAAACGTTGATTACGTTCGGCTTGGTAATAAATGGAATTATAAGAATGTACTAAGCCCGTACTTTCGAATGTATTATATCGATGAAGGAAAAGGAAGCATTTCCAACGATAAGGGTTCATGGGTTCTGGAGCCGGGATATATGTATCTTATACCCAGCTTCACTTTGTGTAATCTTCAATGTTCGGGTCACCTGGGACAATATTTTATTCATTTTTTTGAAGATACACTGGATGGTATTTCCTTATTTCACCATTGCCGTACTGTTTTCAAGATCAAAGCAACGGAGTTAGACATTGCCAATTTTAAAAGATTACTCGAGATAAACCCCGGCAGAAAGATCAACCGTTCAGACAACCCAAAGGTCTATGAAAAAAACATCTATTACCAGGAGTATGAAGAACTTAACAACAAGCAGAGTTATGAACTATTTCTTGAAACGAAAGGTATTCTGCTGCAACTCATTTCAAAGTTTATAGACCCCAAACAAATTCAACAGAGCGAACCAACAGGAATACCATCAAAGGTGGTAGACCTGTTAGGATTTATACAACTCAACCTGGGCCAACCTTTAACGGTAAAGCACCTGGCGAACATTGTTAACCAACATCCCGATTATTTGTCAAGAATTTTCTTAAAGCTCACCGGCGAAAGGCCTTTGTCTTATATTCATACAAAACGTATTGAAAGGGCCCAATACCTGATGGTGACCACCCAACTATCACTTTCCCAAATTGCCGAGGCAACAGGATTCGATAATCTGCAACATTTTTCAAAGGTGTTTAAAAAGAAAACAAGTCTTGCCCCCGGGAAATACCGGGAGCAAAATCACACAATAGGCATTCACTGAACCAATGTGGCTTATTTCAATTTGCGGCTGAATATTCAAGTATAAATCCATACTGATAAGGCCTGTTGCCGGCATTGGTGTATTTATCCATGGTTTTTGCGCCCCAGGTGTCATCGCCGCCAACTCCATGTATATTCAAATCAATATTCAGATTTATAAAATCCCGGATTGGAAGTTCGTAATCATGCTTTGTGACTTCCAGATCCTCTTCTGTATAAGGCCACGCCCGGAAACAAAGCGGCTGCAGGCCTGTTATTTTTATCGATCCTTTACTTTGTGCACTCATTGCCAACCAGCGCACGTCGCAACGGTTTGCATTATCCTGCGGCGCCGGATAGGCTGTAATGAAATTGGCTAATTGGGAACGATACAGATCGATCAGGGAACCTGTTTTCCTATCGGGGTAATTTTCATAGGGGCCGCGGCCATACCAGTCAATAGTACTATAGTTTTCCGGAATGCGAACCCGCATCCCAAATTTCGGGATCAGCGGAATGGTATCGCTCAGCGGTGTATAGGCGGCTTCCACCTGTAACTTCCCCTGGCCGTTTAATTGATAGTTCAGCGTATAATTTGCACCAATGGCTGGTATATTCATTTCGAATTTTACAGCTACCAGATTATCCTGCTTTGACAATTCAACATTCTTAACTACCAGGTTTTCTGCCGCCTTCTTCCAGATACCCAACGCTTTCACATAACCACTATACTTTTGATTATCGTTTGGCGTTTTCCAGAAAAAGGGCTCCAGCTTTCCTTTCAACAGTTCCTGCTGATCAACCTTCCAGCTAACCAACGAGCCATTTTTCTTATCCAGGGTAAAGGACATGGCCCCTGTTTTCAATTCAATGTGGGTGTCTGATCCGGTTACAGTAACCATGCCGCCGGCAGGCGTTATTCTTTTACAGGTAAAAGGCTTAACTACAAACTGTTCGCGGGCAATACAAAAACCCGCTTCGGCCCATGGGGTTGCGCTCCTGAGCCTTGCATAAACATTCAAACATATTTCAGCAGCCACTCCATCGGCCACTTTTAGGGAAGGAATTGCGATATCAGCAGAGGTTCCCGGCAAAATGTTATCGCAGCGAAGCATCCCTTTTTGCAGCTGTTTGCCGTTCAAAGTATACTCGTATTCAAAATCGAAATTGCGAAGCGGCAGGAAATCGAAATGGTTGGTAACCCGGATGGTCATGTCCTTATCGTTTAACAGCTGAAATACAACCGGCTGATAAACTTTCTGCACTTCAAAATAATGCGGATATGGTTTTCTGTCAGATGAAACCAGCCCTTTAATACAGAAATTCCCATCGTTTGGCTGATCACCAAAATCGCCCCCATAAGCCCAGTATTCATCATCCTTCAGCTGATAATCATCAGGATGTTCTGTAAGTTTCAGCGGGGAACCATCTTTTTTCCGGGCCAGCCCCTGATCGACCCACTCCCAGATGGCAGCGCCGGTAAGGCCCGGATCGGCATAAATTACATCCCAGTATTCCTGGAGGTTCCCGCCCGAATTCCCCATAACGTGCAGGTATTCGCGCATGAATACCGGTTTATCTTTTATTTTTTCACCTAAATTCTTCAGATCGGCAGGATGCAAATATCCTTCGTCGTACAAATCGGCAACATCACGTTGCGAATCGGAATATACCAACCGGCTTGTATCAAGCTTTCTTATGGTATCGGCCATGGCTACCAGATTCTGCCCACGACCGCCTTCATTTCCCAAAGACCAGAAAATAACACAGGGATGGTTTTTATCACGCTGTACCAATGCAACAGCTCTTTCAACATGCGAGGTCTTCCACACCGGGTTATCTCCCATCTCTTTATTTCCAATACCAAATCCATGTGATTCCTGGTTCGCTTCGTCCATTACATAGATGCCATACCTGTCGCAAAGCTCATAGAACAGGGGATCGTCAGGATAATGGCAGGTGCGGATCATATTGATATTGGCCTGTTTCATGAGCTCCAGGTCGCGGACCATGGTTGCCCTGCTTACATGTTTTCCTGTTCGCGGGTGTTGCTCATGGCGATTCACTCCTTTGAGTTTAACCGCTTTTCCATTGACATAAAACACATCGCCCCGCACTTCTATTTTACGAACACCGAAGTAGCATTCAGCCCTGTCTACAAGCTCATTCTTATTGTTTTTGAGTTTTATGGTAAGGTGATATAAGTCGGGAGTTTCGGCCGACCATAGCCTGGGATGCGATATGAATGATCTTACATCAAGTGATGCCTGTTTTGCGGCCTGAACCATGGGCACTTTCCCGCTAAAAACAAGATCAACGATGTTGCCCTGTGCTGAATAGCCGGTTACTTCCCCTTCTGCGTGCAACTCCGAAACATTTTGCGCAGAGCGGTTATCAATAGTAAGGGCTACAGAGAGGTTAGCGTTTTCAAATATTTTGTCGGGTACCGCTTTTACAAAAAAGTCGCTGATAAAAGTTTTGGGGCGGGCAATTAGATCAACATCCCTGAAAATACCACTCATACGCCAGATGTCCTGATCTTCGAGATAGCTGCCATCGCACCAACGATATACTTCCACTGCCAGTTTATTTTCTCCTTTCTGAAGATATTTTGTGATATCGAATTCTGCAGGCGACATGGAGTTTTCACTGTAGCCAACTTTTTGTCCGTTTACCCACACATACATGGCCGAGAGCACGCCCCCAAAGTTTAAAAACACCTGTTTATTGTTCCAGCTTTCGGGAACCGTAAAAGTTGTACAATAGCTGCCTACAGGATCTCTTTCCTGAAAGCTTGTGAAGTGTTTTTCCGGTTCGCCTGTAACTTTTGGCGGATCTCTTTTGAACGGATAGATAAAGTTGGTATAAATGGGCGTGCCAAAACCCTGGAGCTCCCAGTTTCCCGGCACCAGAATATTAGTCCAGTTTTCTGTTGAATAATTCTTTTGGTAAAAATCGACCGGACGGGATTGCGGATCGGGGGACCATTTGAATTTCCATACTCCATTGAGTGACCGGATCATTGCATTGGCAGCTTTCTCTTCAAACAGGAAATTGTAAGCGTGCGGTTTCTCTTTGTTTATGCCATTAACAGCAGGATTTTCCCAGTCGTTTATGTTTTGGGTTTTGCCACTCTGCGCAGATGACTGAAACATGCCGAATACAGCACAAAGTATAGTACATACCGCTTGCCTGTTCATTTCTGTTGTTATTTGTGGTGTAAGTCAAATATTTTATTCATCATGACCCATTTCTCCCCTTCTTTTGCCCAGGGAAGCGGTTGCTGAAATTTCCACATCAACTGCTCCCATTCCTGCACCTTAGCATTGGAGGCATCCATTTTTGATTTTTGCTCAAAAGAGAAGTTTTCTTCCGTTTCCATGATCATGAATAAGCGATTGCCGGTACGATAGATCTCCATATTGGCAATGCCCGCATCTTCTATGCTTTTTTTTATCTCGGGCCAGCCGTTCCCGGCCCGGTGCCAATGCTCATATTCTGTAATAAGCGCGGGATCATCTACAAGGTCCAGCGCAAGGGTAAATCTTTTCATAACTATACTATAGATGAAGGATTATATGAGGGTTTATCTGTTTCAGTTTTTACTTCGTAACCTTTGTAGCCAAACAAAGCAATGACCACAAAGCAACAGAAGGGTACTATATAACCATATTGTATATTACCGGTGGCATCGCTGATATAACCAAAGATACGGGGCAGAATGGCGCCGCCTACAATCGACATGATAATGAGGCTGCTGCCATATTCCGTATCGGCGCCGAGCTTATTTATTCCCAGGGCAAAAATGGTTGGGAACATTACAGACATAAAGAAGCAGATGCCAATAACCGCATATACCGTAATAATGCCAGTGGCAAATATGGCTACCAGGCAAAGCAACAGGTTGATAATAGCATACCAGGCAAGTAACGTGTTCGGCCTGATCTTTTGCATAAGGGCCGTACCAACGAACCGTCCTACCAGAAATGCAACACCGCAGATACTCAGGTAATCACCCGCTTTGATCTCAGAAATACCGGAAGACTTTGGAGCATACAGAATAAAGAGGCTAAACACAGATACCTGCGCGCCTACATAAAAGAATTGCGCTACCACTCCCCAGGCAAGATGCCTGTGCCTGAATGCATGAAAAACGTTTTTACTTGCCGTGCCATGGGAAGCAGCTTCTATGGACGGTAATTTGGTACGGGCAAACAACAAGGCAATGCCTATGAGCACGCAGCCCAATACAATATAGGGCAGTTTAACAGTTGAGGCTTCAGCAGCCAGCGCCAGTTTTCGTGCAGTTGCCGTCATCGAATTTAATTCTTCATCGGTAACCCCCTTTGTTAAGATGAGCCTTACACCGATCGCCGGCGCCAGCGCCGCAGCAAGGCCGTTAAAGGACTGTGCAAAGTTGAGCCGCTGCGCACCGGTTTCGGGATTACCTAAAACAGTTGCGTAAGGATTGGCTGCCGTTTCAAGGATTGTAAGGCCGCATGCAATTACAAACAGGGCTATCAAAAAAAAATTATACGATTGCATATTGGCCGCCGGCACAAAAAGAAAACAGCCGGTGGCAAAAAACAGCAGCCCGGTTATAATACCAGCCTTATAGCCTAATTTTTTCATCAACATACCTGCAGGCAGCGCCATTAAAAAGTAAGCTGCAAAAACCGCCGAATCTACAAGCGTAGCCTGAGTAATGGTCAATGTAAACGATCTTTTCAAATGCGGGATCAGGACAGGATCAAGATTATGTGCAAAACCCCATAAGAAGAACAGGGACGTGATCAAAGAGAACGCAAATACGGTACTCTGCTTTTTATTCATATAGCCTTGTATTATTGCCAAACAGCATTACAGCAATCTTAATATCCAGACAAATTTACTTATGGCATTTTTTTTACAGTACCCCGAATTAGACTTTGTTTTATACAAATCCGACCTTCTATTAAAAAAGCATATCATGCGGTAAAACCAGCATTGCATTTTTACAACTCATTTCCAAAAACTATTATGAACTTATAATTTTATCCATTCAAAAAAACATGGAGAACCATCTAACAAAAAAAACTGGGAATGCTTCCAGCGAAGCATTCCCAGGAACTAATGAAAGATTTGTCAATTAACGATGAGCTTCCTGGTGAAACTACCTGCTTTCGAATTTATCTTCACAAGGTAGAGCCCTGCCTTAAGCCGCGAATTGATCTGTATTCTGTTACCGCCCAGCGCATTCTTTTTGTAAACCATTCTGCCCTGGTTATCATAAATACTTATGACCGCATTTTCGGAAGCTTCCGGAAGAAGGACCGTAAACCGTCCGCCATTGGCCGGGTTAGGATATAAGCTAATAGCATCCTCATTAATTATGTTCACTTGCGTTGCTATTCTGCCACCCGAAGAACCCGGAACAAACGGCGAGAGATAATTTCCGGCGATCACCTGTTGTGTAATGCCGGGCCCCTGCCAGGCTACCGCTACATTGTCGCCGCCAGCACCTTCTTTCTGAAGCACTTCGATGTAGTATTTCTGCCCGGCAGTGAGGTTAATAGTAGTGGATTGCTGTGTACTGTACTTATTCCATTCTCTCGAATTCGTCCATCCACTCACGTAAGCTATCCTTGATGCGTTAGCCGGGTTTTCGCTGGTGCTCAGGTATAATTCCGTGTTGTCGTCTCCCGCTACCCAGAAGGTGTAGCTTCCGGTTGCTGTAGGATGGATATATCCACGGATCCTGGTGCCATAGTTATCGGCCCAGTTTGTGGGGCCCTCCAGGCTGGTGAGCTGCCCGCTACCCGTAGGATTGTTTGGATAATTGGCATTCGAGGTGAGGTTGCTGATAGCAGTTCCGCTGATCCCCGTCCAGTATTCCCTCAGTATGGAGCCGGTAACCGTAAGGTTAAAGGTCTGTGTGCTTTGGCATCCGCCACTATTGGTATACGTGGCCACGTAATTTCCGGCCTGGGTTACCTGGATATTTGAAATGCCTGCTTCACGGGTAGCAGCACTGAAATTATTCGGACCACTCCAGCTCCAGGAACCTCCTGTGACGGGCTGAGGGCCAAACAACACGCTGCCACCTGTATTTACAGTGGCAGTGGCTGTCTGCTGCCAGCTTCCGCCATTAAGCTGTACATACGGTGTAATGGTAGAAGGTGTACAGGTAGCAGGCTCCCAGTAAACTAAACCTCTTCCGCCACCGGCACTCATAAATACCCTTCCGGCAACGTTCATGTCACCTACGAGCAATGGGGCGCCAGCGAACTGATGGGCGTCATCATTTAACCTGAGCCAGGTAGCACCCTGATCTGTTGATCTGAAAAGGCCTGTTACGCCTGACACTGTTCCCCAAATGAAAACAGTAGGATAGCTGGCCCCGGGCATCGCTTTTCCTACCCCCAGCGCTTTGCAATAAGTAACATTGGAAACAGTTGTAAAAGATACTCCGGCGTTGGTTGTATACTTTAATCCATTGCCGAAAAGCGGCACCCACACATGCCCTTCAAACCCCGGCACTGTCCTTATCTGGTCTGGTTCCCATGGATAATTCGCGTTTGATGCGCCCGGCGTGCCTGCTACTGAGAAACTGACTCCCTTATTGGTACTTCTGAATAACTCCCCGGTTCTCGGCGAGAATATGTAGAAATAATTTGCATTTACCTGGTCAGCCACCGGAGCAGCGTATTGTACGGATACACCCGAACAGGCCGTCCAGCTTGCTCCGTTGTTGGTGGTATAGTAGGTTGTAGTAGAACTTCCGGGGCAGTGCAGGATGGTGCCTCCATCAGCACTGATGGAAACCTTTCCGTCAGTACCCATATTGGAAGAGGCTCCCGTCCATGTAGCGCCCTTATCGTTGGAATAGTAAATAACGCTTCCCCCGTTAGAAGCTCTTACCACCCTGTTTGTGTTGCCGGCCGCATAAGCAATGCTCTGATTATTCCCGTCTGTAGGAGACAATTTTACCTGCGGAATAGAAGTCAACGGCTCATGCACAAAGCCTGTTACGTCGCCGAAAGAGGTAATAACCGAACCGCCGGGAACGCTTGTTACGTCGAGCAAGGCGGTTTCTTCAATGCCGACCACATCATATTTCCAGCTGGTATTCGTGGCGGTAATATCAGGACAGGTATATACGCCGCCTCCGCCTACAACCCGCACGCGGTTTACATTGGCCTGGTCAAACTCGATACAATCCATCCAGTTAACTGCGCCACAGCAAGACCAGCCCATGCCGTTAGCATCATAGGTGGCATTGGTGCCGTTTTTAAGCGTCCAGGTAGCTCCGCCATCGGTAGTGAGGAAAACGTAGTCGCCCCAGCCGGTACCAAACTGGTTGTTAGTATAACTGCCACAGGAAGAAACTATTACGCGGTTTACATTAGTTGGGTCTATACTTACGCCACCGTATGCATGGTCCTTCCAACTAGCAGGGGTAACGTTTGTCCACACACCGGTAGCAGTGTTAAGCTTATATACCTTTCCATCGCCGTTAGTTGATTGCGGACCTTCATTGTCTGAATAGGTAACATACATGGTAGTTCCCTGCAGGGCAGCCCGGTGCGGCATAAAACTGGTGGTCGGGGAAATATCGGTAAAGCTGGCGCCCCCGTTTGTACTCTTGTAGATAGTCGCCCCCCCGGTGCGGGAAACACCGATGTAAATGGTTTGACTGGCTCCATTCACTACGCTGCCTGAAGGGTCAAAAAGCACGAAACAAATACCGTTGCCGTTGGTTGTGGTAGTTACACCGCTCCAGGTCTGGCTCCAGGTTACGCCGGCATCTGTACTCTTCCACAAGCCGTTCGCCCTTGTGCCACAGAATAATATATTACTATTTTTGGGGTCAACTGCCAATCGTTCACCGTTACCGCGCCCATTTCCATTTCCATGCACTTTAAACGTATTGGTAAGGTCGGTATAAGTAAAAGTATTTCCTTTATCGGTTGACTTTAATATAGCCGACTTTCCATTGCCATTATAATTGGTTCCGCAGAGCAGATAAACATTATTGGCATTCTGCGGATCAAGCGCCAGGGCCTCAACGCCATAAAGGTCACCTTGTGAATCGCCAAGCCAGTCGAGCAACTGCACCCATTTATTGTTCGTGGCATCCCAGCGGTAAGCGCCGCCCACATCCGTGCGGCAATACCTGTCGCCCGATGTTTTGTGGGTAACGATGCCGGTTACAAATCCGCCACCGCCAATAGGTGCATTCTTCAAGACATAGCCGGAGCTTTGGGCCCTCCCTTCATAGCCGGAAAACAAATTAAATACGGTAAATAAACATAGAAAAGCAAGTGTTTTTTGCCTGACCTGCGAGGTCGGCGGTAGTAAATGTTTTTTCATAAAAAGCAATCTTTCTGGTAATAGAATGCTGTAAATCTACCCTCATGATCTTTGAAACATGGGCCTCAAATGTTGCAGATCATGGCAAAATATGTTGCAGATCCGAACGGCCATAAAAAAAGGGAATGCTTCCGGCGAAGCATTCCCTATAATTGTGAGAAAATTTGTTATTTAACGATGAGCTTCCTAGTGAAACTACGTGCTTTCGAATTTATTTTAACGATGTAAAGCCCTGTGCTGAGCCGCGAATTGATCTGTATCCTGTTACCGCCCTGAGCATTCTTTTTGTAAACCATTCTGCCCTGGTTATCATAAATACTTACGACCGCATTTTCAGTAGCTTCCGGAAGAAGGATCGTAAACCGTCCGCCACTGGCCGGGTTCGGATACAGGCTAACAGCATCCTCATTAATTATGTTCACCTGCGATGCTATTCTGGCGCCTGAAGAACCGGGAATGAACGGAGAGAGATAGTTTCCGGCGATCACCTGTTGTGTAATGCCGGGACCCTGCCAGGCCACTGCTACATTATCTCCACCACTACCTTCTTTGTGTAGCACTTCAACGTAGTATTTCTGACCGGCCACCAGGTTAATGGTAGCAGACTGTTGGGTGCTGTACTTAGTCCATTCCCTGGAATTCGTCCATCCACTCACGTAAGCTATCCTTGATGCATTGGCCGGGTCAGCGCTGGTGCTCAGGTATAACTCCGTGTTGTCGTCTCCGGCCACCCAGAAGGTGTAGCTTCCTGTTGCTGTAGGATGGATATATCCACGGATCCTGGCGCCGTAGTTATCGGCCCAGTTTGTGGGTCCCTCCAGACTGGTGAGCTGCCCGCTACCCGTAGGATTGTTTGGATAATTGGCATTGGAGGTGAGGTTGCTGATAGCAGTTCCGCTGATCCCTGTCCAGTATTCTCTAAGTATTGAGCCCGTAACGGTGAGGTTAAAGGTCTGCGTGCTTTGGCATCCGCTGCTATTGGTATAGGTGGCCACGTAATTTCCTGCCTGGCTCACCTGGATATTTGAAATGCCTGCTTCACGTGTAGTAGCACTAAAATTATTCGGACCGGTCCAGCTCCACGATCCGCCCGTTACCGGCTGAGGGCCGAACAGCACGCTGCCACCTGAAGCTAAAGTACCACTGGCTGTCTGCTGCCAGCTTCCGCCATTAAGCTGTACGTACGGGGTGATGGCAGTAGGCGTACAACCTCCTGATTCGATAACAACCAGACCTCGTCCTACTGTACCCATATATGCCCGGCCATATACGTTCATATCGCCCATTACAAAATTACCGTTCCCCACACCTCCCCACTCATGGGCATCGTCATTTATTCGTGTCCAGGAAGCGCCCTGGTCTGTAGAACGGAACATCCCTTTAACTCCGCTAACAGTTCCCCAAATATAGATAGCGGGATAAGTAGCGCCCGTTGCAGCTTTACCAAATCCAACAGCTTTGCAATAAGTAACATTGGCAACAGTTGTCCATGAAGTTCCATTATTTGTAGTATATGTTAATCCATTCGGCAGCGCTACCCATACATGTCCTTCGTTACCGGGAACGGCCCTTGCCCGAATTGAACCACCTGAACCGGGATTGGATGATGAAGCGGTAAAACTTACACCTTTATTGGTACTGACTAAAAGTTGCCCTGTACCAGGATTATAAATGTAGAATTTATTGGTATTAACGTAGTCTGCTATTGGACAAGCATCCTGCACATTAGTAACTCCTGTGCTTGTCCATGTTGTGCCATTATTTGTTGAATAATACGTGGTACTTGAGCCGCCGGGACAATGAAGCGTTGTATTTCCATCTGCCGACAATGCGACTTTCCCATAGGTACCATTTACAGTAGCCGATGTTGGAAAGGTTGCTCCCTGATCGGTAGAGTAATTTATTTTATTATCTGTAACCATTACCACTTTACTCGTGTTGTTCGCGGCATAGGCTACGCCACTGATTGCATTGGGAGAGGGGTTAATTATCTGAGCCGGATAGGCATAAATATCAGAATACACCGCTCCGTGTTGGTCTCCTACTCCTATAATTAGAGGACCACCGGAAATGCTTATAGCGTCAAGGGGTACCGTTTCTTCCAGTCCTTTTACATCAAATTTCCAGGAGGTGGTGGATGCATTGACATCATCGCAGGTAAAAAGTCCATTCCCCGACATAACCCTTACTTTTGCCGTATTTGACGGATCAAAGTCAATGCAATCTGCCCAATGTATCCCATAGGGAGCGATCCAGCCAATGCCATTCGTGTTCAGGGTGCTTGTGGGCGTCAACTTTGAGGTCCAGGTACTTCCTCCGTCGGTAGATAAGTAAATAAAATCCGCCCATGTGTCGCCAAACTGGTTGTTACTCCAGACGTTAACCGTCGAAACAATAACCCTGTTTTTATTTGCCGGATCAACACTCACTCCTCCATAAGGGAAATTATTCCCATTGGGAGTAATGTTGGTCCAGGTTCCGGTAGCAGTAGCCAATTTGTAAACTCTTCCGCTGGTACCGTTCGATGGACCTTCACTATTCGCCATGGATACATATAAAGTAGAATTATCGGAAGATAAAACAGCCCTGTGGGGCATAAATGAATTATCAGGCTGAATTGCAGTGAAAGTGCTGCCACCGTCCGTACTTTTGTATATGTTACCGGCTCCCGTGCGGGAAACTCCTATATAGATAGTTTGGGTAACTCCTCCCGAAACACTGGAAGGATCAAACAATACAAAGCAGATCCCGTTCCCATTAGTTGTAGTTGTTACTCCATTCCAGGCCAGGTTCCAGGTAAGGCCGGCATCTGTACTCTTCCATAATCCGTTGGCTCTTGTTCCACAAAAAAGGACGTTGCCGTTATTAGGATCCACAGCCAGACGTTCGCCATTACCCCTTCCCAAAGCATTTCCGTGAGTCTTAAATTTTGAAGTTACATCTATTATAGTAAATGTATTTCCCTTATCTGTGGATTTTAAAATTGCTGTTTTTCCACTATTAAAGTAATCAGTCCCGGCAAATAAATATAGATTATTTGCGTTCTGAGGATCCAGCGCCAGCGCTTCCACTCCCTGGTAGGTTGTTTCATCCTCAGAATTCCAATCGAGCAAAGGAATCCATTTTGAATTGGCGGCATCCCAACGGTAAGCGCCTCCAACATCTGTGCGACAGTAAACATCGCCTGATGTTTTATGACCTATGATCCCTGTTATAAAACCACCTCCTCCAAAGGCTACATTCCCATAGGTTTGCGCACTTAGTTTTGTTTGTGAAAAGCAAAAAAGAATCAGCGAAAAAGCCACGGCAAATATCTTTTGCCTGGAATGTGAGCATACTTTACATAGGAAAACACCCGCCAGGGCTGGCGGTAATAGAAGTTTTTTCATAAAAGCAATCTTTAAGTTTATTGAATGCTGTAAATCTACCCTGATGCTTTTTGAAACAGGGCCTCAAATGTTGCAGATCATGGCAAAAAATGTTGCAGACCTGATCATTCCAGCCTTTCTTATTTTTGTATTACAAAACTTATGATCTCACTGCCTGCATGAATATAATACTGCCCTGCAGCAAGCCCACTGAGATCTATTGTTGTTGATAAAGTGCTACCCGATGATTGCAACAACATCGTTTTCATCATGCGTCCCATTCCGTCAATTATCTGAAGCGATATGGCACCAGCCGGCAAATGCAACTGAACAGTTAGCACCTCTTTAGCCGGGTTGGGGAAAACGGTAATAGCAGCATTTTTATCGTAGCGCACCGGTAAAATTTTGCTATACGAATAACCACCGGTATGGTCAATCAGTTTAAGCCTGTAATAATTTATGGATGGCAGCGGTTGTGCATCAATGAACGCATACTGGCCATTGGCGCCTTCACCTGTTACCGTACCAATTGTAGTAAAGGACGAACCATCGGCGCTTCTTTCCACATCAAATGAAGCAAGGTTCAATTGGTTGGTGGTTGTAAAATTCAAAATCACTTTATTATCGCCCTTCGATGCGGTGAAAGAGAGCAGGTTTTGAGGAAGTATAGCTGCAGCGCCAGTAACTATCACAGAAGTAATTGACATGGGCGCCAGTGTAACCTGCAACGTATTGTTTTGCGGCGAAATGGTTGCAGTTTGCAGGGCATTGCTGCTATGCGATAAAAAGGTTTCTGTGCCAACCGGCAGGTTACTAAGCGTTAATGTTTTTGCTGCCTGGTTTGCAGCAAGGAAATCGGAAAAGTTTATGACAACTGTCTTTGACAGGCTTTGAGATCTGTTCACCAGTGCTATTGTTACTGAATCATTATTGTTATTAACGGTTGTATAGGCAGATACATTCGTTTCATCGCTGGAAGTAGCCTTCACACTGTTAGTTTTGTTATACCGGCTAAACAGGTGCAGGGTTTCCCACATGCCTGTTTCCCAATTCCAGGGAGTGAAGTATTCTACACCATGGTTCATGAACTCGCCCAACATGGACGCATACCAAACGGCTACGGCATTTGGATTATTTTGAAGCTGCGTAGCGGTTTCAGATACCGCAAAAGTGACACCGTTATTAGGTCCCATATATTGGTTCAGCCATTTCTGGCATCTGCCAAAAACATTTTCTATCTGTATGGTGTTATCCCATCCGCCATTCACCACATGTACGCCGTTGGCCTCAGGGTAAATATACGTACTGTCAAAAAACACCCGGTGATATTGAACTACATCCGAAGGTGAGGTGCTTGAAGGATAGAAATGAAGATCGATAACATCTAACAACCTGATGCCCGTGCTTTGTTCTTCTTCGGCCACCCGTTTAATAAAATACTGCAGCCAGGGATACCGTTTGCCGTCGGAGCCGGTAACCGGTGCAGCGCCCCAGTTAAACCATTGCCATTCATTCGGGCTTACCGGTCCTGTTAACTTGATGCCGGGGAAAAGCGCCCTTGCTTTTTTGGCTACTGCAAAATAAGATTGCATGAATGCTTCTGCACTGGGTTGTACGGGCATTATATCGTCGTGCGTGCCCGACCAAATTTCCGGTTCATTATCCATATTCCAGTACCTGATCTTTGTAGAATCAAGGCCCAAACCACCATTGCCAAACCAATGGTTCAGGATACCAGTGGTAGAATCTTCGTTCCAGTTCTGCAGGTACAGGCTGGGATCTCCATTCACCAGGGCCTGGCTGCCGCCCGCGGTATTGATAACACCGCCTCCTGCAAGGTTTTGATTTACGCCCGACCACCATTGTGAATTATTATAGGCCCAATCATTGAAATTGTTGGCATTTGTGCTGGCAGCCTTGCCAACCAGTTGAAACCCCCACATACCCTGGGCAGCTGGAATATTCTGAAGAAGGGTTTGTGCGGCATAATCCCAATTGGAAGTATATACATTATTATACCAGTCGGGGTGACTGCTGATATTTAGCCTCCAATTGTGTTTGGTAAGGTTGTTGCCGCCATTTTCCCGGAAGAAATTAAGACCTGCATCTTTATACAGCTGCCAGTTACTTGCTGAAACAGGATTTCCTACAAAGTCTGTAATAGAATTGTTTCGGCCATAGATATACGGAGAAACCGCTTTTCTGTTATTGAAGATCTTCACGCTAACCTGCACATTCTGAGCATTGAGTGCGATATACAGGCAAAGCAACAAACTTGTTAAGGAGAATTGTTTCATAGTATGGTAAGAGGATTATAAAAGTGTAGCAGACACAAGTAAAGTGCCAAATAACATCCAGGTGGGGCAGGCAAAGGTCACTGCAACATTTATTACCATTTAAAGCAACATTTGATGCGCATGGGGGCATTCCAGCGGTCGAATGGGCACACCCAGGTAGTAGTAGATTCCTCACTGTTGCTTTCGGAAAATGACATGCAATGGTAGAAAGATTCCAAGTTTGGATTGTTCATTCACTTTGGATTGTACTCCGTTTTAGGCCAGGGCGAATGGGCTATGTTCTACAAAAGGATGGACACGAGTGAATATGGAAAACTAAAAGACTCTTTCACTGTTTCAAAATTCCCGGGGGAAAAATTGGGTAGCTATTGCAAAGCAGGCTGGATGCAGGTACATGGTGGTAACTTCAAGACATCACGACGGTTTTAGTTTGTTTAATACCAGTTTTGGTAATCGCCAATAAAGAAAACAAAACGGATCTGATTGTGAAGCTAAGTTTGAAATAGCTTCGGTCGCCCGCTAAGTCAGTAGCCCCTACCCCTTCCTCTTCTTATTCGCATAGTCCGACGGCGACATGTTAAACTTCGCTTTGAACGCTCTGGCGAAATAATTGGGCGTGGCAAACCCGGCAGCATAGGCGACCTGGGCTATATTGAAATTGTTTTTTTCCAGTAAAATGGCCGCTTTGTCGAGCTTTATTGCACGGATGTATTCAATGGGGGTTTGACCGGTAAGGTGCAGCATTTTGCTGTACAGCGAGCTGCGGCTCATGTTCAGGTGCTTGCTTAAATGATCAACCGATAACCGCGGATCGATAAGATGTTCTTCAATGTACAACCGTATCTCTTTCATCAGCACCGCATCGGGCGACTCCATCTCGCGCTGTGGTACGTTCACCTGGATCTGTTTGCTGTACGTGGTCTTGAGCGAATGGTTCAGCACCAGCAGGTTCCTGATCTTCGAGTTCAATATCTGGAAATTAAAGGGCTTGGTCATGTAATCGTTCGCCCCTGTGGCCAGGCCTTTTAACTGCTCTTCTTCCCCCGTAAGCGCCGTGAGCAATATCACGGGAATATGACTGGTGCGTTTGTCGTGCTTTATTTTATTGATGAGTTGTATGCCATCCATCATCGGCATATTGATATCGCTCACCACCAACAGTGGATGGTTCGCGAGTGCTTTCTGCCAGCCTTCCTTGCCGTTAGCGGCTTCTATCACGGTATAATAGTGCTTCAGATTATCCTTCAGGTAAAACCTGAAATCGTCATCATCTTCTACCAGCAAAATAGCGGGCAGCGTGATGTCGCCACCATGCCCGTTCGTGCCATTGAGCGGCGCCGGTTCTTCAACAACCGGTTCCTTTTCAATAGCGGCAGGCGTGGCGATGGGCTCTTGCGCCCGGGCATTGCAGAAAGGCAACTGTACTACGAATTCAGTGCCCGTTCCGGGCGTGCTGTTCACATCGATCGTTCCGCCCTGCATCTTTACAAACTCATTGGTGATCGATAAGCCAATACCGCTTCCCTGGTTCAATATTGAGGTGGAATTGATCTGGAAAAAGCGCTCGAAGATCTTTTGCCGCTGTTCATCGGGAATACCAATCCCCGTATCCGATACCCGGATGCCGAGCCAGGTGTTAGCCGCATCGGAGGTGGCTTCAGCCCGCTTTACCTCCATACTTATGGAGCCATTAACAGGCGTGAACTTGAAGGCATTTGACAACAAATTGAACAGGATGCGCTCCAGTTTGTCATGGTCAAAATGGGTGAACAGCGTCTTAATATCACTGTTGAATGTATAATGGATGCGTTTTCTTTCCGACAAATCAATGAACGAATCAAACACTTCTTTCATAAAGCCGATCACCTCACCTTCCGAAGCATGCAACGTGAGCTCATTCTCCTCCATTTTCCTGAAATCGAGCAACTGGTTTACCAGGTTTAACAGCCGACGGGCATTGCGCCTGATCATTTGCAGCTGGCCCAACGGTCCCTTATCGTGAATATGGTTCAGCAGGTTATCTACCGGACCCATGATAAGCGATATGGGCGTGCGGAACTCATGACTTAAATTGGTAAGGAATTTTATTTTCAACTGGTCGAGCTCGCGGGCTACTTCCACTTCTTTTTTCTGCTGTTCCATCAACTGTTCTACCCGCCGCTTTTCCTGCTCGGCCTCGAACTTCCTCCGCAATTTCTGCAAAGTCTTGTACCGGTAAAACAGGAACACGCCGATAAAGAATACCACATAGAAAAAATACGCATATTTCGTGCGCCAGAAAGGTGGTGTAATGTGTATCACAATTGAAGCGCCCTTGTTATTCCATACACCATCGCTGTTGCGTACCCGCACATGAAATACATAATCACCGGGGTCGATATTGGTATAGGAAGCCGTTTTGCCATGCCCTACATAGTTCCAGTCCTTATCAAATCCTTCCAGCTTGTACGAGTAATTATTTTGTTCGGGCGATGTATAATCGATGGCGCCGTAACTCAGCGAAAAATTTTGTTTGTAATCCAGACTGATCTCGCGGGCAATGGAGATCTGTTCCCTGAGCGGGCCATTGGCCGAGGGAACTACCGACTGGTTGGCTACCCGCAGATCAGTAAGCATTACAGCAGGTACGTTCCTGTTCTTTACAAAGCTGCGCGGATTGAAGTAATTGAAACCATCCAGTCCGCCAAAGTACAACTCGCCGCTTTGCGATCTTACTCCTGAGCCCAGCACAAAGTTGTTGTTCTGAACGCCGTTATAGCGCGTATAATTGGTAAAATGGCTGCTGCCGGGGTCGAACTGGCTGATGCCTGCATTGGTGCTCACCCAGATCTGCCCGCTTTCGTCTTCAAGGATCTTGTATACATTGGCGTTTTGCAATCCTTCTTTCTCTGAATAGGAAGTGAAAGTGCTGTCTTTTTTGTTCAACAGGCTCAGTCCACCTCCGGCGGTGCCTACCCAGATATTATTGCGGCCATCGCATAAAAGGGTAAGCACGGTATTTACCGGCAAATTGCTATTGATCTTGTCAAACAGCCGTGTTTTATTGGTCACGGGGTTTAGCATCACAATACCGGTCCCATGCGATGCGATCCATATATTACCATTCCTGTCTTCTGTAATGGCCCTGATGTACCCGTTAATCGGAATATATCTACTACCATCGCGGCGGTTGTTGTATACATGAAAAACGCCGGTTTTGCGATCGTAGAGGTTGACGCCGCTGCCATTGGTGCCGATCCATAAATTACCGTTATGATCCTCAGTAAT
Organism: Niastella vici; assembly: GCF_002077945.1. GTDB lineage: Bacteria > Bacteroidota > Bacteroidia > Chitinophagales > Chitinophagaceae > Niastella > Niastella vici. The sequence continues at coordinate 8,977 of NZ_LVYD01000044.1, read as the reverse complement.
GCAAAAAATATCATTGTTGTTGATAGAGCCCGGTCCCTGTTTGAACAACCGGCAATTTCCAGCAGAAGGGGCATAGCTTAATAACCCATTCGAATAGGTGCCGATCCATAAAAGACCTTCCCGGTCCATATGCAAGGCAAGAACAGGCAGGGAACCGGAAGGCGTTTTGGTATTGCAGGCGAGTGGTACATGCGAGAACAAACCGGTTTTCGGGTTGAACAGGTTCACTCCGCCCCCATCGGTACCTATGTACACCGCCCCGTTCTTTCCTTCGGCAAAAGAGGTGACCACGGGCGAGCTGAGTCCGTTATCATCAAACGCATTGCTTTGCTTTAGTTGAAAAAGGTTCAGGTTCCTGTCGTATTTGCTGATGCCGCCCTGGTAAGTGCCCAGCCAGTAAATGCCCTGCGGGTCAATGTAAATGGTGCGCACCGATTTACGGGCAAGACTGTATGTATTCCATTTATTGGGCAAAATTCGCGTAAAATTTTCGTTGGTGCTATCCAGGATATTCAGCCCTTCTTCGGTGCCCACCCAAAGCTGTCCGTTGGCATCGGGTTCAATGGCATAAATAAGATTGTTGCTGAGCGACCGGGAATCATTATCCCGGTGCAGGAAATTTTTAAAATGTCCGTTGGGTAAAGCCAGGCTCAATCCATTATTAGTACCGATCCAGATCCGGCCTTTTTTGTCTTCGGTGATCACTTTAATGTTGTTATCGCACAGACTGGCAGGGTCGGCATCATCATGGGCATAATTGTATACCTGTTTTTTCTCCGGGTCATACAAAACAAGGTTGCGGGTTGTGCCAAACCATATCTGGTTTTTACTATCTTCAAAAATACTGGTCACAAGGGGGCCATTGAACTGGTGCGTTTGTTCCAGCGCTGCCGGCAACGCCAGTATCTTTTTGGCTGCGGGGTCAATATAGTACAACCCGTTGTACGAGCCCGCCCATACCATGCCAGTATGATCGCTGGAGATGTATCTGACAGTAATGGCCGACAGGGTATCGCCGCCTTTGAAACTACTCACTTTTATAAACGCATCTCTTGTACGGTCGTACAGGCTTAAAAATCCGCCGTTGGCGCCCACCCACAAGCGGCCTGCCTTATCTTCATGAATACAGGTAATGTCGTTGCCGGGTAAACTGTTGGTATCGTCATCGTGATGCCGGTACACGGTAAAGCGGTTGCCGTCGAAGCGGTTCAACCCATCTTCGGTGGCGATCCAGATCAATCCATAGCGATCTTTTAAAATGGCGTTGACGATATTTGATGATAGTCCGTTCCTGGAAGTAAGGGAGGTAAAATAAATGGGATCAGATTGCGCCATTGAATAGGGCGTTCTGCAAGCAATACATATACACAATATTATAAGTGGCCGAAACCTGGTGCTACCCAATGCCATCATTCCCCGTTTGAAATAAAACAGCCTTTATTTATCCGGAGGTGCTCTCAGTCACCTTTTCCGCAATGATCTTAAGGTACAACTTTTAAGCGGGTAAATAAAGGCGCCAAAGATAATAAAGCTCCGGGCACCGGTATGGAAGAAATTTATTGAATTATAGCAAAAATGTTCAGGTAACTGGTTTTCAAGGCCTTAAAAAAAGCACCTTTTGAACATTATTGCTATTGTTTGCAACAAAGTACGCTTAGTGAGTAAAAGCAGTCAGGTACTTTTATTCTGAAAAAACGAGAGGGTTGTAGCGTTCCACTACAGCCTGCTTTGCCAAATGAAACGAGAAAAACGATACCTGCCCGCCAGGCTGCTGGCGAAATATGCATTATATGCCGTTGTTACCTTTTTTGTTTATATAGACGTTCCTGCCCAGGTTCGTTTACCCCGCGTGATCCGCGACAGCATGGTATTGCAACGCGATGCCCGGGTGCGCTGCTGGGGCTGGTCGGCGCCCGGTGAAAAGGTGAGCATCCGCTTCAATGGCAAAACTTACAAAACGAAAGCATCGGCCGACGGCAAATGGCAGGTATGGCTGCCGCCCATGAAAGCCGGAGGGCCGTACACTATGGATATCGATGCCAGCAATCATCTCAGGCTGAACGATGTGCTGGTGGGCGATGTCTGGATCTGTTCGGGGCAAAGTAATATGGTGCACCAAATGGCATTGCACAGCGAACGGTATGCAGCTGAAATTGCCAGCGCCAATAACCCGCAGATCCGTCACTTCTGGATCCCTACCATGACCGATCTGCAACAACCCCACGATGACCTGCCGGCAGGTTCGTGGAAGAGCGCCAACCCGCAGGATGTACGGGATTTTTCTGCCGTCGCATATTTTTTTGCCAAAGCCATCTATGATAAATACCATGTTCCCATCGGCCTCATCAATGCCTCGGTAGGTGGTTCACCCATACAGGCATGGACGAGCGAAGAAGGGCTGGCAGCCTTTCCCAACATTACGGCCACCATTCAAAAGAACAAAGACAGTTCCTATACCAGCAGTTTTAACCGGCATGGCGGCGCCAGCGCAAATAGTTATTCAAAACCGGTAGATAAAGGATTTTCAGCTATTCCCCAATGGTACGATACCACCTATGTGCCCACACACTGGCGCCCGATAACAGTACCCGGCTACTGGGAAGACCAGGGCGTTCGGGACCTCGATGGCGCCGTGTGGTACCGGAAGGAAGTGGAGATCCCTGCTTCCATGACCGGCATGCCCGCCAGGCTGGTACTGGGCCGCATTGTAGATGCCGATGTGGTATACCTGAACGGAAAACAGGTGGGGAATACCACTTATATGTACCCCCAGCGAAGATATGTGTTGCCCGCAGGCGCCCTGAAGCCGGGGAAGAACCTGCTGGTGGTGCGTATTACCAATAATGGAGGAAAGGGCGGCTTTGTGCCCGATAAACCTTATTGCATTACCACCGGGAACGACACCATAGATCTTAAAGGCACCTGGTGGTACAAGGTGGGCGAAGTAGCTGTTCCTGCACAAATGAACAGGTTTAGTGGTTTTTCGGCGCAAAACAGCCCTTCCGCATTGTACAACGCCATGCTGGCCCCCGAAACGAAGTATACCATAAAAGGAATATTGTGGTACCAGGGCGAAAGCAATACAGGCAACCCAGCCGAATATGGGAAACTGATACCGGCACTCATCAAAGACTGGCGCAGTAAATGGGGCGAAGGCGAACTTCCTTTTCTGTATGTGCAACTGCCCAATTTCAGCGATGTACAGTACCTGCCTGCCGAAAGCCAGTGGGCCGCTACCCGCGAAGCGCAGTTGCACGCCTTGAAGGTGCGCAATACCGGTATGGCCGTAACCATTGACCTGGGCGAGTGGAACGACATTCATCCCGACCATAAAAAAGAAGTTGGCGACCGCCTGGCATTGCTGGCACAAAAAATAGCGTATGGCGAAACAATGCTCGTAGCCAGCGGCCCACTGTTTGAAAGCGCCAAAGTAACCGGAGATACAATAGTAGTATCATTCACCAATACCGGCGGCGGACTGATCACCAACGATGGCGAAGCGCCGGGCGAGTTTGCCATTGCAGGCGCCGATAAAAAATTTGTGTGGGCCAAAGCAACAATCGAAGGCAACAAAGTAAAGGTGTGGAATGAAGCCATTGCTTCACCACTGTATGTGCGTTATGCCTGGGCCGACAATCCCGATAATCCGAATCTATATAACAAGGAAGGCCTGCCGGCCTCACCTTTCCGAACCGATCATTGATCTGTTAAGCAACCATTCATTAGTAACCTTTAAAATCAACAATACATGTAAAAACTGTATCTACTATCAAACAGCAAACTGCTACACGAGAAACTGTAACACTTTCGTAAGGAACAATCCGGAATTGATTGTTCAAAACAATTAAAAAAACGTTATGAAAATCCCGATTTCAAAAAACCAAAACAAAAAGGGGTTCCACCCTGCCTTGCATTTCAAAAATGCAAAAGCAGGCGCGCTGCTTTTGTTACTGACTGTTTTGCTTGCTGCGCCCGCTATGGCGCAAAATATGATCACGGTAAAAGGCCGTGTCGCCGATGAAAAGCACCAGCCTGTTGCCGGTGCTTCGGTGGAAGTCAAAGGCCTTAATGCAGGTACTGCTACCGATAAGAATGGCGAATTCAAGATCACCACGCCACCCGATGGCACATTGGTGGTCACATCGGTGGGGTTTCCGGTAAAAGAGGTAGCCGTTAACAACCAAACCACGCTTAACATTACTTTGAACAGCGTAGCTATCGACCTTGACCAGGTAGTGGTAGTAGGTTATGGTACACAAAAGAAAAGAGATGTGACCGGCGCCGTGGCTTCGGTAAATGAAAAAACATTGAAGGAAGTACCCGCGCCTAACCTGATTGCCCAGTTAAAGGGACGTACGCCCGGCGTATCGATCGTAAGCAATGGGTCAACCCCCGGTGCAGGCGGGTCGATCCGCATTCGTGGTAACCGTACGATAACCAATTCACAGGGAAGCAGCGATGCGCTCGATGGCCCCCTGCTGGTACTGGACGGTATTCCCTTTGGCGGAAGTATCAATGACCTCGATCCCGATAATATTTCCGGTATCGAGATCCTGAAAGACGCTTCTGCCACCGCCATTTACGGATCGCGGGGCGCAGGAGGTGTGATTTTGATCACCACCAAACGCGGAAGAACAGGAAAAGCCGTGATCAGTTACGATGGGTACTATGGTATTTCGCAGATCACCAAAAAATACACCGTGTTCAACGGACCGGAATATGCACAGTTCAAAGCTGATGCGGCCACGTATAACCGCACTTCGCCCGGAACCACTTCGTATGCGCTTACCGCTGCTGAACAGGCGGCCCTGGCAAAAGGTGTTTCAACCGACTGGCAAAGCCTCATTTATCAAAATGGATTTACTACCAACCACCAAATTGGTATTTCGGGTGGAAGCGAAAACACGCAATATGGAATGGGCCTGGGTTACTATAATGAAACCGGTATTATTCCCAACCAGAAATTTGAACGGTACAATATACGTACTACGCTCGATCACCGCATCAGCAAATATGTGAAAGTGGGCATCAACTCGATGAACACTTTGAGCTATATCAATACACCGGGCGGCGGCGGCGTGCCCAGCGGGTTGGTTCGGTTAACACCCCTGGCAGAGCCTTATAATGCAGACGGTACGGTAAATCTTAACCCGGCTATCGGTTCTATCGATGCCGCCATTATAAGCCCGCTTACCCTCAAGACCAGGAAAGATGCCATCCTGAGCAAAACCAGGCGCTTAAGAACTTTCAACAGCGTGTATGGTGAAGTGCAGATCATGCCGGGTTTAAAATACCGGGTGAACATAGGCCTCGATTACCGGCAGGAAGCCGGATATGGATACAATGGGCCGCTTACCTATACGAACACCGCTGTTGTACAATCTTCCTCGAATGCCAGCTTAAGCAATGCCGAGGCCTGGTCGTATAATATTCAAAACCTGTTGTATTACGACAAAACCGTTGCAGAAAAACATAGAATTGGTTTCACAGCCCTGTATGAGATCAACAAAGATCATACGCTGGCCAACCGTTTTACTGTAACGGGCGTACCGGCCGACTATATCAACTATACCAACTTTTCACTGGCGAGCGGTTCGGTAGTGGCTGATCCGAATACGAATCCTGCCGCTAACTATTTTACTGAATCGGGGCTTGTATCGTACATGGGCCGGTTGAATTATGGTTACGACAACCGTTACCTGTTAACGGCTACCCTGCGTGTAGACGGCTCCTCTACCCTGGCGCCCGGCCATCAGTATTTTACCTATCCTGCTTTTGGTGTGGGTTGGAATGTGATGGAAGAGGAATTCATGAAATCGATACCCCAGGTATCGAACCTGAAAGTAAGAGGCGGATGGGGCGTATCGGGTAACCGCAACGTAGCGCCCTATGCCACATTGGGATTGCTGAGCGCTTCTACTTATAACTACGGTACTTCTGCACAGGGACAGGCACTCGCTTATACAGTGACCACCCTGCCGGCGCCCGCCCTGGGCTGGCAATCTACTTCACAGGTAAACGTGGGTGTTGATTTCGGGGTGCTCAATAACCGCATTTCCGGTAGCGTAGACTGGTATAAACAACAAACCAAAGACATCCTGTTAACGGTAAACCTGCCCATCAGTAACGGCGCCAACTCAACGCTGAAAAACCTGGGTAAAACCGAAGGACATGGTATTGAAGTAAGTCTCAGCAGCCAGAATTTTATCTCGAAAGAAAAAGGCGGTTTCACCTGGAGCACTGATCTGAACTTCTTCTTCAACCGGGAAAAGATCACCATGCTCACCACGCCTGCTGAAAAATCGAACACGGGGAATGCCTGGTTCGTAGGACAACCACTGAGCGTGATCTATGATTATAAAAAAGTGGGCATCTGGCAAACGGAGGATTCTGTTAAAGGATTGACCACAGCGCAGACATCGCCCAAGGCCTATCCCGGACAAATACGCGTTGAAGATGTGAATGGCGATGGCAAGATCGATGCTACCGACCGTCAGATCATCGGTAACTTCCAGCCTAACTGGGAAGGCGGTTTAACCAACCGTTTCTCTTATAAAGGATTTGATCTTTCTTTCGTGATCGTAGCACGTATGGGTATGAAGGTACTGGCGCCATATCTTACCGCCGATGGTGGTGGCAATGGGTTTCCCTTCTTCAACCAGGGCCGTGTGAACCAGATCAAGACCAATTACTGGACGCGCGGCAACCCTACCAACGATTTCCCGGCACCTGATGCAGGTACCGACCGGTTGAATTTCGGTTCTACCCTGGCCTACCAGGATGGGTCGTTCATCAAATGCCGCAGTATAAACCTGGGCTATGAACTGCCCACGTCGTTGTTGAAAAAATATTCCATCAGCTCAGTGCGGCTCTACATCAATGCTACCAATCCGTTCATTATTTATTCTCCCTTTGTAAGATCGGGTTTAGGCATCGATCCTGAAGGCAACGGCTATGGAAATGCGGTAAACCCCACCGGTTCTTCAGATGTGAGCGCGCCTGCCAGGCAGATCAGTGTGAACCTGAACAATCCGCCTATTCGCCAGTACACACTTGGAGTTAACATGAAATTCTAACCCAAAAAAAATTAGAATATGAACTATCGAAAAATAATAAGCGGAGCATTGATCCTGAGCGCAGCCGCCCTGCTTACCAACAGCTGTAATAAAATACTGGAGGAACACCCGCAGTCGGGCGTGGTTCCCTCCTTCTTTAATAGTCCTTCCGGCGTACTGGGCGGTATTGCGGGTGTTTACAACGACATTCGAAGCGCCTGGGGCACCGAAGGCTTCAGTGCCGAAATGGTAGCCGGTACCGACGAACATTTATCGGGCGCCTCTGCCAGCGGCATTCAATTGTATACCTATAATGGTTTGAACGGAAGTAATTTCGGCGCCGCCTGGGGCACCGCCTACACCGATATCAATACCCTGAACGGGGTGTTGCAATACGGACAAACCATCGACCTCGTGGATTCAGTGAGAAAGCAATACCTGGCCCAGGCCAAATTCCTGCGCGGCTTCTGGTATTTTTACCTGGTGCAAACCTTTGGCGATGTACCGTTGCATACCACTTTCAATACCACGGCATCGCAGGCCGACTCACGTCAATCCGTAGCGCAGGTATATGAACAGATCCTGAAAGATCTTACCGAGGCCTCCAACGAATTGCCCAATAAACCCACGGCACCCTTTCTGGGTAAAGCGGCCTGCAAACCGGTGGCGCAGTATTTACTGGCAAAAGCGTATCTCACCCGCGGCTGGCTAAACAACAACCAGGCTGATTTTCAACAGGCCTATACTATTTGTCAATCGATCATTGCCAATAAAGCAGCGTACGGCCTCGACCTGTGGCAGGATTATGGCGATGCTTTTAATATGGCGAATGATTATGGCAAGGAAACCATGTTCGTAAGCGACCACAGCAATGATCCAAAATATGGCCAGTATACGGTAGGCGGCGCTGCCTCTGGCGGCGCGGCGCAAAACCTTACGCCCTGGTTCTATATCTGGAACTATCCATCGAACAGCGGTGTTAACTCGTACAAGAACAGTTCGGGCGCGCTTGTGAACAACGGCACCAGCCTCATGGTGCGCGATGCCGCCAACGGACGTCCTTATACCCGCACCCGGCCCAACAACTCGGTTGGCCCTACCAGCGGCAAGCGTTACCTGCTCGAGCAGGCATTTGCCGACCGGCTGAACGATTCCCGCTACGACAACACCTTTCAAACAGTATGGATCTCCAATACGGCTGTAACAAACACTGCTTCGGCTGCCAATAACTCGCGTGGCATTGGTTACTCTATGACCGTAGGTGTTGATACCGCCATATGGGTGCCCGACCGTGAGATCACCGGCGCCCCGCAATTCAATGGCACTACGCCTTTCAAGGGCATCATTATTCCGCCCAGCATGTGGTCGAACGCTTATTTCCCCGTGGTGAAGAAATTCATGGACCCAACCCGGGGATCGAATTTCAACGACCCGAGCACCCGGCCTGTAGTGATCTACCGCTTCTCTGATGTATACCTGGTTGCAGCCGAAGCCGCTTTCAAGGCTGGCGATTTGACCAATGCAGCGGCCATGCTGAATGTGGTAAGACAGCGGGCGGCCTATCGCAAAACCAACACGGTTGCACAGAATGCGGCGGCCGTAGCTGCGGTGACCATTACAAGCACTGATGTAACGCTGGATTTTATACTGGATGAGCGCAGCCGTGAGTACTTTGGCGAATGGCAACGCTGGCTCGACCTGGTGCGCACGCAATCGCTGGTAAGAAGGGTGAAAGCCTGGAATCCCGAAGCGTCGCCCAATATCCAGGACTTTCATAAACTGCGCCCGATACCGCAGTCACAGATCGACCGGGTTACGGAAGGACCAGCTTTCCCGCAAAACCAGGGTTACTAAACCGTCTCTCGTTTTTTCTTATAAGCAGCTGTTATTGAGAAGAGGCTGTCTCAAAAGTAATTTGAGGC
>NZ_LVYD01000043.1 GCF_002077945.1 Niastella vici | reverse complement strand
ATGTGTTATAATCTGCTGATAGGCAATAAGCGAAATATTATTTCTTAACCCCTGGTTACCTCCTGTTTACCCCTGCTTCAGGTATTCTTTAGGTTTTCTTTACCTCCGCTTCTCTTTTTTATTACTGCTGGCTACCATGTCTTTACCTTTTCTTTTAGTTGCCTTTTGGTTTGGGTAATATTGCCTTCACCTTTTTATTTCCTTTTTATTACCTAAGGGGTAAACAAAAGGTTAACCTAACATTACCACAATACGACCACAACCAAACCACAACCTAATGGAAGTAGAACAGGAACGCCAATTAAGCAACGCCCATGCGGATATTGTTTGATTGGCCTGGCCATTAGGGAAATACACGGCCGGTGTATTCAGGTAAAATAGGGCAGCTTAACTGGCCCGGAAGATATAACAGGCAAAGGATCTATTATAAAAAGCGAGCAATAATGCATAAGAAGCAAAGGTAAATGTATACATACGGACCGAGGATCAATAAAAACCAACTGATGATATGCAAAAGCCAATCAAACGACTGGTTAACCGATCATCGCAATTGGTCCCAAACCTGGTGATCTCCATTTTATCGATCAGCGCCCTTACCATTGATAGCTGTATGCCGGTGGTTTGCGGCGCGGCGTTGTAAATATGAATGGCTTCCTGTATGTAATGAAGCTTATCTTCATAAGCAGCCGAACAATATGCCAGGTCCTCATAACAACAGCCACGTTCGGGGTAGTATAGCTGACCGGGAAAGAAACGCTGTATGGAGTCGATGATACTGAGCAGGAAAAAGATAATATTTTTCGGTTAAAATAATTAAGCCTTTGCAATTATCGAATGCCCGATAGTAGGTAATTATATTAATCCTGAACTTCATACACTGGTAACAAAAATTACCTGTAAACAATTAATTTTTTGGTTACGCGCTGGCTGGCGGTAAAAATTTCTATGAAATAGATCCCGGCTTCGTCAAGGTGAAGGAGTAATTCTTTTTTGGCCGGTTTAATTGTATAAATAATTTGCCCTGCCAGGTTTGAAATTCTCAATTCACTGATCATTGTTGAACTGGTAAGCCGAACCGATCCATTGCCCGGATTGGGAGATATATTGACCAATACATTGGGAGTGGACCTGCCTGAGCGGGAGCTGGCTACTGAAGGTGTTAACGAATTGCCGTTGTTCAAAGCCAATGGTACACAACCAATGAATCCTCCTGTAATTAACCGGATACGGTTATTATAGTAATCGGCAACGTACATATTGCACTTCGCCACGTCAAAAAGTATATAAAAGGGAAAATTTAATTGAGCTGTGGTAGCCGCAATGCCATCACCATTATACCCGGCGGTACCTGTGCCTGCAATGGTGGTGATATTACCGGTACTTTTGATTATTTCCCGCACACGCTGGTTGCTACCCTCACCAATGAACATATTTTCGGCCGCATCAAACTTTATGTACGCACAGCCGGCTAACTGTGCAGTTGTTGCAGGAATTCCGTCACCATTATAACCAAAGCTTCCTGTGCCCGCGATGGTGCTTATTTTGCCGGTGCCGATGTCGATCCTGCGAACCCGTGCGCCGCCATATTCTGCTATGTATGTATTTCCTGCATTGTCGAATATAATTCCGCAGGGACCATTTATTTGTGCCGCCGAGGCAGCAATGCCATCCCCATTGTAACCAGCAGTGCCTGTTCCTGCTACCGTACTAATAACACCTGTACTCTTATCTACTTTACGTACGCGGTTATTGAGCCAATCGGCAATATATAAATTACCGGCGGCATCAAAAGATACCTCATTGGGGTTATTTAATTGCGCGGCTGTAGCCAGGATCCCGTCTCCATTATAACCGGCAGTTCCCGTTCCTGCTACCGTACTAATAATACCTGTGGAAGTTGTTATCTTTCTTATGCGATGGTTGCTGCGGTCAGTAAAATACAGATCACCGTTACTGTCAAAAGCCAAAGCCGATGGAATATTTATTTGTGCAGCTGTAGCCAGTATTCCATCTCCATTATACCCCCCGGTGCCCGTTCCTGCAATGGTGCTTATAAGGCCAGTGCTCATGGTTATCTTTCGAATGCGATTATTGGAAATATCAGCTGCAAATAAATTACCTGTACCATCAAATGCCAATCCCTGAACGCCATTAAACTGGGCAGCCGTAGCCGGTATTCCATCCCCATTATACCCTGCTGTGCCCGTTCCTGCAATGGTGCTTATATTTTGTGCATTGGTGAGTGGTGGTAATAAAACCAGTAAAAAAGCAAGTGTATATAGTGGCCTCAAAAGCATAGTGTATTCTTCACCCATGAACTATTGTCACATTTCCAAAAATTAAACATATAACGAAAAATAATCTCTGTTAGTACAAAAGAGGTACCGGCGCTTTTGCGAGCATACTACCGCGGGAGGAACAGGTTTGGTGGCTGACGTTCTGTGCATGAAAGACCAACAACTCACTGGCTATCAAACTACAATTTTTGCCAGCCGCCTTAAATCCATTAAGAAAAATTCGAAGTTTGTCGTATCTTTGACACAACCAGAGGGGACAAAGTAGAATTATTTTTCGCTTTGTCCTTTTTTTATACCCCTAAACTCCATCCAGCCTATATCGCCGCATGTAGCCTGGGTGAAAAAACCGATCAATGAAAGCGAATTCGCTTATCGTATGCCTGTGTATTGGGGCATGCTGTACTGCATTCCAAGAGGCTCCTGAAATACTCCTGACCAGTCGCCTGTTTAGCGACAGCAGCCATATTTTAAATAAAACCAGTACGGGCCAGCGAGCAATTGGTGATACCACTTCAACGCAGCCATCTTTAAAACCCTATACAAGGCTAATTTTCCAAAAAACCGAACACATAAAAGCCGCCCCCGGCACAAAATCGGTCTTGTTTAATAAAACTGGTCAAAAACTATATGCCATGAACCTCGAAGGCATGAGCATCTATGAATTTGAGCAGGCCAGCAGACAAATACAGCGGGAATTTAAATTTAAACCAACGGAAGGTACCGGGTGGGATTATGAAACCAACAAACCCATGCCCAGCTTTGAAGAAAAGCCGGTGGAAGCCTGCCTCAGTCATGACGACAAGGTGTTATGGGTTTCCCTGCACAATGCCGCCAGCATTGTACCAATTCCCACAGAACCAGGCACTGGTTACAAAGAAGACACTTCAAAGATCAGGGTAAAACAAAAAAAGATCTATATAGAATATACGGGCTCTGCTAAAAAAGACACCATACAGGTGCCGGTTATTGCAACAGGGCTTACCCCAAAAATAATTGCCCGTACTGCAGACAGCAAACATTTACTGGTAAGCAACTGGCATTCTCAAACGGTGAGCGTGCTGGCTACAGATACTGCAGCTTTTCCTTATGCGAAAACAGTGAGCACCGTTCCGGTTTCGGCCATTCCAAGAGGTATAGTGGTTGATGACCTGCGGGGAAAATCGTATGTAGCCATAATGGGTGGTAAAACCATTACTGTCATCAACAACGATACCTGGACAAAGGAAGCGGATATACCCGTTGCATCGAACCCACGGCATATCGTTTTAACCGACAGTGGCCGCTTACTGGTATCTTATAACAAGCTGGCCCGCATCGCCTGTATTGATCCCATAACCCGCAAAACATTATTTTCGGCCGCCACCCATGCACAACCGCGTACTATTTCGCTCTCAAAAAATAATAAATTCTTATTTGTAACCTGCTATAGCAGCGACAAAGTGGAAGTATTCAGGATCAACAATAACAGCTTTACCCGCATAGCTTGCTTTACCTGCGCAGGCCACCCGGTAGGGGTTGATCTTTTTGAAGATGATAATAAACTGGAGGCCTGGGTTTGCAGTTATAATAATGGAACGATCAATATTTTTTCTTTTACAAAAAAATAAGCGGTATCGGTTAACCGCAAGTTATAAATCAGTAATTTACCTGTATAAACCTTTTCTTTATGGTTACTGCAGGAAAATATATGTACCTGGCCGGCCTCACCGAACTGGCGATCTATAATTTTTTCAAAGGAGATTTTGCCATGACCAGGCCACCTGCCTTACCTGAGTGGCTGAAAGGGATCAATCCTGTGATGGCATATGTTGCCGGCATTTTGCTGTTGCTTTGCATTGCACTCGTTATCTGGAATAAATACACAAGCCAGGCACTTATTACCATAGCCGCAATTATTTTTTTATGTGCCACAACCCGGCATGTATTCGCTGTGTGGAAAGATCCGATCAATGGCTTTAAAACATTGTGGCTTATAGGCGCAGCCCTGTTGATATTGTCGGAAGTGGAATATTACCGGAAATATCAACGGCACATTCTCTTTGCCAATGTGATCGTGCTGTTTATGTTCTTTTATCATTGTGCGGTGGCCCATTTTCAATATGCCGCATCGATCCAGTATTTAATTCCATCTTACATTCCTTTCAGGCTGTTCTTTACCTGGCTTGCCGGCATATGCCTTTTATTCGCCGGAATTGGATTGTTGACGTCAAAATTTCAACAGCCGGCGGCCTTACTTTCGGGTATTCAAATCACAGGCTGGTTTTTATTATTGCATTTGCCCAGGGCGTTTACTATGGGCGGTGATGAATGGATAGGCGTAGGCGAGTCACTGGCAGTGGCGGGAATTTGCTTTATGTTGTATGGGATGTTCCGGCGCGCGCATCCGATTGCATAAATAAAAAGCGTTGAATGGATTTTTTTTATTTTCTTTCCTGTAAAGCTTGCCACTATGATCAGAAAGAAAATAGCCTGCCTCTGTATTCATATAATAACGGGCCTGCTAATTGCTTTAACCGGCAGCGGTCAATCTGCATCAGCTCAGCAGGCACCAGCACCAATAAACAAACCCAATGTTATCTTCATTTGTGCCGATGACCTGGGCTATGGCGATCTGAGTTGTTATGGCGCCACAAAGATCAAAACGCCCAACCTAGATAAACTGGCTGCACAAGGCATTCGTTTTACTAACGGGCACTGCACCTCTGCCACCTGCACGCCATCGCGCTATGCATTTATGACGGGGCAATATCCGTGGCGTAAAGCGGGTACTGCTATTTTACCAGGCGATGCAGCTTTGATAATACCTGTCACCGGAACTACCCTGCCAAAAATTTTTCAAAAAGCAGGCTATAAAACAGGCATTGTTGGTAAGTGGTATTTGGGTTTGGGCAATGAAGTAGCCAAAGATTGGAATGGCGAAATAAAACCAGGGCCCAATGAAACCGGGTTCGATTATTCATTTATTTTCCCTGCTACTGCCGACCGGGTGCCCACGGTGTTCATAGAAAATCATACCATTACCGCCCTGGACCCTGCAGATCCTATTGCAGTTGATTATAAAACGAAGATAGGGAATGAACCTACCGGCAAAGAGAACCCTGAGTTATTAAAATTGCAGAGCACCCCCAACCACGGACACAACAATACCATTGTTAACGGCATCGGTCGTATTGGCTTTATGACCGGTGGCAAAATAGCAAGATGGACCGATGAAGAAATGCCGCTCACCTTTCTGCAAAAAGCAAAGAACTTCATTGAGGAAAACAAACGCAACTCCTTCTTTTTGTATTATGCACTTACCGAACCTCATGTACCCCGCATGCCTTCCACTATTTTCAAAGGTAAAAGCGGCCTCGGTTTAAGAGGGGATGCCATACTGCAACTCGACTGGGCAGTTGGCGAAATTATGAAGCAGGTGAAAATAGCAGGTATCGAGAAAAACACCCTCATTATTTTCAGCAGCGACAATGGCCCGGTGCTCGATGATGGTTACCTCGATGGGGCTGTTACCCAACTAAATGGCCATACGCCCTGGGGACCGCTACGTGGTGGCAAATACAGCGCTTTTGAAGCAGGCACCAGGGTGCCTTTCATAGTTAGCTGGCCGGGCAAAGTGCAACCCCATACATCAGGGGCGTTAATTTGTCAAATTGATTTCATAGCATCATTTGCAAAAATGCTGGGGCAAAACATTCCAGCAGGCGAAGCGTACGACAGTGAAAATATGCTGGATGCCCTGCTGGGTAAAACCAATACAGGCCGAACTACATTGGTACAGCAGGGTGGCGCTTTATCGATTGTAAAAGGTGACTGGAAATATATCACGCCAAACGATGGGCCCGCCAACACCGGTCCCAAACTAACCAATATTGAAACAGGTAACTTACCCACGCCGCAATTATATAATTTAAAAGAAGACATTGGCGAGAAGAATAACCTTGCCCAAAAATATCCTGATAAGGTAAAAGAACTTTCGGCGTTGCTGGAAACTATTAAAAATAAAACTCCTTAGCGCGGCCAAAAAGTTGCCCGAATTTCATCAAAGGTGAAAACTAAAAAGACAGTAATTTGCCAACACCTTTATGAAAAAACACCTCACCTTAATAATAGCCCTGCTTCTTTACAGGCATTTCCTGCCCGCCCAGCAATTAAATGCCTATTATACTGATTCTATCAAATTAACCCGGTTCTCCTGGCCCTGCGCCGGCGTAAACGACCCGCCAGGCTGGCTTCCACGCTCCGGTTGCCAGGTGAGGGAAAAACAATTGAAAACGGAGTATCCGCCCTATATCATTGGCGGCGGCTGGCGCACCTATTTTTTCACCAATGGTGGCGAATCGTCCATAGCATCACATCCCAATAGTATGTTGCAGGGTGGCGAGCTCAATTTCAGGGACAAGGGCAGCGCCCCCACCCTCATCTGCACCCCTTCTAAGTGTCCAAACGGCGAGCCCTGGCGACTGGAGTATTACAGCGCCTATTCGGCGCAGTATCTTGATCATTCGGCAGCCGGTACGGTGTCGGTAGCTTTTGTGGAAGGGGAAAACTATGAATTGCCCGGCGTTGGCGACCCGGTTTCCGGTTGCAAATACCAAAATGGCGATATCAACACCACCTTTCTCTGCATCGCCTATACACCCAATACCCAGGCTACTAATTGGGGCCATCAGTATTTTACCGATATGGGGCCCATCATTTGGCCGGCTACGGGCTATTTCCTCCCCAATGGTCAAAAAGCAAGTGTTGGTTGTGCAAACAATACCACCATACAGGCCGATGACGGATACCTGTATGTATTCTATAAAGACCAGAGTTACTACCCTACCGGTGTGGCCATGGGTGCAGGGCGGCTGCCGGGCATTAAAGTGGCCAGGGCGCCCATCAACGATGCCCTTGACCCCCTCGCCTATCAAACCTTTTATGAAGATGCCAGTGGTATTCATTGGAACCCCTCACTGCCGGCCGGCTTTAACAAGAGCAATATTCAGCGTTATTATGCAACCCCGGGCCCGCAGGGTTCCCTGCTTCTTGAAACCGACCGTGATTATACGCGGTTTGCAGTGGCCAAAGTCAACGGCACCAACTACTACATGGGGTTAGGCAATTACCCCGATCCGGACCCCAATAAAAAATGGCAGGATGCCGACGGAACCTGGTATAGTCCCCAGATCACGACTTTGAAATATTCTTATGACCTGGTGCACTGGTTTGGCGATAAGCAAATTTATACCGCGCCAAGCTATAAACTCAGCCAGTTCAATTATCCTGTTTTTCTAAACGCCAATGGCTGGACGAACACCTCCATCGACGAAAACAATTTCTATATCATAGGCACAAAGCCTGAATATAACGGGGTAAAGAATGAAGTGTATTATATGCGGGTGTATATTCCTACTCCGACAATTTAGCTTCATGCTTTCGCAAGGCTTCCAGCTTTTGCCTGCCATATGAAAAACGGGTAATGATCACAAACAACACCGGCACAATAAAGATCGATAACATAGTGGCCGATAGCATGCCGCCAAAAACCGTCCACCCGATGGTTTTACGCGCATTGGCGCCCGCACCGCTGGCAAAGGCCAGTGGCAGAACACCCAGTATAAATGCCATAGAGGTCATAAGAATGGGCCGCAACCGCAGCTTTACCGCCTCCAGCGTTGAGGCAATAAGCTCCTGCCCCCTATCAACACGCTCTTTGGCAAACTCAACAATCAAAATAGCATTCTTGGCTGCCAGCCCTATCAGGGTAATTAATCCTACCTGGGCATATACGTTATTGGAAAGTGTTTTTATGAAGGTGAGGGTAAGAATAGCCCCGAAGGCGCCAATAGGCACCGCCAGCAATACCGAAAAAGGCACCGACCAGCTTTCGTACAACGCCGCCAGGAACAGAAATACAAATGCCACTGACAAGGCAAAAATGTATATAGTTGTTGAACCGGCATTAACTTCTTCCCGGCTTAACCCTGAAAATTCGTACCCATACCCTGTAGGCAACACTTTATCGGCCACCTGCCGTAATGCGGTAAGGGCTTCCCCGCTGCTATAGCCTTCTTTTGATCCGCCGTTCACTTCTGCAGACCTGAACAGGTTATAGTGTTGAATAAGCGGTGCGCTTTCGGTAGTAGTGTAGGTGGTAACCGCACTTAGCGGTATCATATTCCCGGCCGTGTTACGCACATAATATCTTTGCAGCTCACTTATATCGCCCCGGAATGTGGTGTCGGCCTGGGCCACTACCCTGAAATTCCTTCCATAAATATTAAAATCATTTACATAGCGGCTACCCAGGTAGGTTTGCAGGGTGTTGAACACATCCGCAATAGAGACCCCGAGCTTTTTGCATTGCTCTCTATCCACATCTACCTTATACCCCGGCGTACGGGCAGTGAAAAATGAAAATGCCCGGTTGATCTCGGGCCGCTTATTGGCTTCCATTACAAAATTCTGCACTACCTTTTCAAAGGTTTTGAGATCATCGGTGCTTTCGCGTTGCTGTAATTCAAAGGTAAAACCTGCGGTTTGTCCTAACCCGGGTATGGGCGGCGGCGAAATGACTACAATATTGGCGTCTTTGATCGCTGATAATCTTTTTTGCACTTCAGCAATTACGCCGTTTATCTGCAGTTGTTTGTCTGTTCTTTCATCCCAGGGCTTTAATTGCGTAAATACGGTGCCGGCATTCGATTTGGTGGAGAAGGTTACCACGTTTAACCCGCCCAATGCAGCGTAGTGCGCCACGGCGGGCATGCTTTTCAATGTACTTTGAATGGTGTTCAATACTTCAATGCTGCGGCTGGTTGATGATGCTTCGGGCAGTTCATAGGTGATATATACGCGGCCTTCATCTTCTGTTGGAATAAAACCGGTAGGTTTATTTTTAAACAACAAAAAGGTGCCCAGCAAAATTAACAGAAGGAATATGACCACATAACGCGCACCGCCGATAAATCTTTTTACGCCCCGGCCATAGGAAGCCGTTGTTCGGGCAAACCATTCATTAAATACAAAGAAGAACCGGTTAAGCCCCCTGGCCTCTCTATTGATATGGCTGGGCTTCAGGAGCAGGGTACATAAAGCCGGCGTAAGCGAAAGCGCTACAAAAGCCGAGATCAATACCGAAATGGCAATGGTAATGGCAAATTGCTGATACAGCCTGCCCACAATGCCGGGTATAAAGCCAACCGGTATAAACACCGAAGCCAAAATGAGGGCAATGGCCACCACGGGCCCCGAGATATCTTCCATGGCATGCTTGGTAGCTTCTTTGGCCGACATTTTTTGATCGTTCATATAATGCTCTACCGCTTCCACCACCACTATGGCATCATCAACAACAATACCTATCGCCAACACAAAACCAAACAGGGTAAGCGTATTAATGGTAAATCCAAGTGGTATAAAAAAAACAAAAGTGCCAATGATACTGACCGGAATGGCAAGTACCGGGATCAACGTAGCCCGCCAGTTCTGTAAAAACAGGAATACCACCAGCACAACCAGCCCCAATGCCTCCAGCAGGGTGTTCACCACTTCATGAATAGAGACCTTTACAACAGATACGGCTTCAAAAGGAATTACATATTCAACATCGTTGGGAAAAGATCCTTTTAAACGGCTCATTACATCATATACGCCCTGCGCAGTTGCCAGTGCATTACTGCCGGGCGCCTGGTAAATAAGCAGGTATGAGGCCCTTCTGCCATCTACATACGAATTATTTGAATAATTGAATTTGCCCAGTTCTACGCGGGCAACATCTCTCAGGTAAACAATAGAACCGTTCTGTGGGTTACTGCGTACAACAATACTCTTAAACTGCTCGGCCGAAGTGAGCCGGCTGTTGGTGAACACGGTGTATTCAAAAGCCTGCACCGAGCGTTGCGGCGGAGCGCCTACCGAACCGGCAGCAATTTGCAGGTTCTGCTCCTGCAGGGCGGCCACCACTTCACTGGCAGTAATGCCTAATTGCGCCAGCTTATCAGTCTGCAGCCAAACGCGCATACTGAAATCATCGGCACGGGAAAATACGTCACCAACACCCTTCACGCGCAACAGGGCGTCTTTAACATAAATATTGGTAAAATTATCGAGGAAGGGGACCGCGTGTGTTCCTTTGGGTGAAAAGATGGCCACCAGCATTAAAATACTGGGGTTACGTTTACGAACGGTAAGTCCCAGCCGTTTAACATCATCGGGCAGGGCAGGCGTAGCCACGCTTACCCTGTTTTGAACATCCAGCGCAGCAATATCAACGTTAGTACCTACTTCAAAAGTCACGTTCATGGTGGTACGGCCATCGCTGGTGCTGTTGCTTTGCAAAAAAGCCATGCCGGGCGTACCATTTATTTGCGTTTCAACGGCAGTGGTGGTTGTTTGTTCAACCGTTTGGGCATCGGCACCGGTGAATGCGCCGGTTACCTGCACAACAGGCGGCGTGATATTGGGATATTGCGCTACGGGCAAACCGGTCATTGCCAGTAAGCCTGTCATTACAATCACAATAGAAATCACTATAGCGGTTACCGGTCGTTTTATAAATGTGTTAGCGATCATATTGTAGCTGCTTGAAAGTGTTCAATAGTCAATATCACTTTGCGGCGGTGGGCGCTCCTGCCGGTTTTGGTTGCCCTAACTGTACTGGCGCCCCTTCTTTTAATTTTTGCAGGCCATCAGTGATCACCTGTTCGCCTTCGTTCAATCCATCGTTAACAACCACGCGGTCGCCAATTTTGGCACCGAGGCTCACCTTTTTTTGATGGGCCAATTTGCCATCGGTCGTATATACAAAGTATTCGCCCATTTGCTCCACAACAGCCTTTTGGGGTATCAGTAATTTTTCGGTATTGGCATTGTTCAGGATCTGCACATTGGCCGTCATACCGGCTTTGAGGTCGCTTTGTTTATTAGGAAAAACCAGCCGGGCTTTAATAGTGCCTGTTTGCGGATCAACCGCCCGGTCAATGAAATAAATATGGCCGGGATGCGGGTATGTTTCCTGTCCGGGCAGTATCAGTTTGAAAGTAGAATCACCCGCATTGGCATTTTTCTTTTGCAGTTGCCCAAAGCGGTAGAGGTCTTTTTGATCAATAGCCAGGTCAACCGCCATGGGATCATCGGAAGAAATGGTATTCAACAGGGTTTGACCCGCCGAAACAGCTGCTCCCAGTTTGGCCAGTGAAATACCAATAGTGCCATCGAAGGGTGCATAGATAGTAGTATATCGTAAACCGGTTTGAACACTTTCTACATTGGCTTTGGCAGCGGCTACCTGTTTTTTAGCAGCTTCCAGGGCAGCTTCGGCATAATCAACCTGTTGCTTAGCAATAGCATCGTGTTTTTCCAGCTCATGGTAGCGGTCGGCATCCTTTTGCGCTTTCATCAAATTGGATTCCTGAACCTGCAAACCGGCCTGCGCCTGCTGGTAATTCGCCATGTATTGCTGCCGGTCTATTTCATAGAGTTTCTGTCCCTTTTTAACCCGGCCGCCCTCTTTAAAAAAGATACCGGTCAAATAACCGTTTACCTGTGGCCGCAGTTCAACCTGGTTCAGCGGGGTTACCGTAGCCGGATATTGATCGTAATAAGAAGCCCTGCCTTTGGTTACCGTATATACATTTACCGGAACGGGGGGAGGGGCCGGTTGTGCATTGGCTTTATCGTCTTTACACGATGTAAAAAGCCAACCGGCGCCGGTTATAATAATTGCCCATGAAAGCTGCTTGTTCATATGCATTCGCTTTTATCTCAGTACGACAGAGTACCGAGCGCTTTTTCAACATCTATTTTACTTGATAATAACTGGTATAATGAATTATAATAGTTCAGTTGCGTGGTGTGCAGGTCGGTTTCGGCAATAATAACTTCCAGGTAGGTTTTAACACCTGCCTTATATTGTAATTGCAGCGTGTTGTAAACATCACTGGCCAGCTCAAGGTTTTCCTTCTGCGTATAAAAATCGCTGAGGTTGCTTTTATAGGTTGCCATTGCCTGGCTGTATTGGGTGTTGATCGTATTTTTAAGATCGGTTATTTCATACTCATTGCGCTTTAACTGCAGGTTCGCCTGCCTGATGTTCCACAGGCGTTTGCTGCCCTGAAAAAGCGGCCATGCCAGTTGTAAACCGATGTATGAATTGGGAAACGAATGACTATACAACTTTGAAAATTCATCATTCTGATAAACAAGGTTATAATAACCGAAAGCAGATAACGTGGGAATATAACTCCATTGATTGTATTTTACATTGGCCTGTAACAACTGTTGCCGGGTTTGCATTTGCTGATATTCAATGCGGCTTTCATACCGCACCTTTTGTAAAGTGTCGAATGCGATTGCCCCTTCCATATGAGCGGTATCGAAAGATAACTGCAACGGTTGTTCGGCAGGGTACCCCATTTGCTGCTTCAGGTACGCATACCGGGCAGCCAGTTGCTCCTGCGCCGCTTTGCGCCCGGCTTTGGCATTGTTGAGGGAGATGGTCGCTCTTTTATAATCGGTTTTATCGGCCACGCCGCTCTGGTATTGGTAAAAGGCATCTTTCAAACTTCTGTCGAGCCGGGTAATGGTTTCCTCCAACACCTGTATTTGCTGCCGGGTTAGCAGCACATCATAAAATGCTTTTGAAATGGCGGCAGTTACATCAATCTTACCGGCCGTTGTAGTTTGGCGGGCCTGCAGGCGAACGTCGCGGGCTGTACGGCTTGCCAGCAATACATCCCGGTTAAAAATAGTTTGTGTTAATGCCAACTGGGGCGTTGAATAATTACGTACCCCGGTTTGAATTTCCCGTTTGGGGCCGGTGGGGTTGGTGAAGTCTGGAAAAATAGACACAGGCATCTTGAGGTAATACTGATAATTGGCCGTGAGGTTTAGTTGTGGGTACCAGTCGGCCAGTTTGTTCCTGATAGTTGTTTCGGTTATTTCTTCATCAACCATCGAAGCCCTGATGGCGGGCTGATGTTCCAACCCATACCGGATACAATTTGGCAGGGTCGCTTCTGCAAGCGTAGTATCAGTTATTGCCTGAGCGTACATCAATGAAGGGTACAGTATCAAGAACAGTAGTATAATAGATACACCTTTCATAGAACATGTAATAACAGGTGATTAAATAACGGCTAAAAGTCAGGGCAGTATTAGGGCAGGAAGGCAGGGCAGGAATAAAAGCCGGTTAAAATTATGGGTTATTAACAACCCGGTTGGCCAAAAGTTGTTAAATGGTCATTAATAACGAATTTAAATTAATATCTGTTCACTACCAATAAAAAAGCCGGCAACGCATTGGATATCAGCCCAACATGTTGCCAGCCGCTTTGCCTGTCTTTAGCATTGGGAACCGCTCCCTCTTTTACACCCTACCAGTGCTTTTGTCATTTAGCATAATACTTCTTCTTAATATACTCGTAAGCCTTTCGCTCATTAATTGATTGCAGTTTTGCCAACTGCAGGTATTTTCTATAATATTTTTTGGCAGCGCTGTAGTTTTTCAAACTGCCATCCAGCACACGCCCACAGTTATACAGCATCAAAGGGTCTTTGAACAAATAGTAGGCGGTATCATATTGGGCAATTGCCTTTTTAAATTGTTTCATCTCTTCATAGTTATCGCCCAATGCATTAAAATAATATTCAGCCGTATTTGAAATGGCCAGTGCCAGACAGGTTTTAAGCAGCTCATTGCTTTTATCAAATTCCCGTAATTTGGCATGTGATTTTGCAGCATAATAGAAGATGTTCTCGCCTGCCATCCCCTTGTCGATCAGGAAATCACAAACCCTGATGCACTCATTGTAAAGTTTGAGATTGTAATAGGACAAAACCACCTGCGTAAGCGCGGTTAACGATCCTTCGCCCAGGCGTATTAATCTTTCACCTGGTATAACAACCTGTTGAAATGCCCCAACTTCGTAAAATGATCTTATCCGCAATTTTAAATAAAGCACATTTAAAGAATCCTTCACCAGGCCTTCATCGATTATACTATCTGCCCGTACATAATTTTTCTGGTCAATTAACAATTCTGCCAGTCCTGCGCCATTTCTACTATCGTTAGGCGATAACCCAAACGCATGCGCATAATAAATAAAGGCAGAATCTTTCTGGTTCATTCGCCGGAACAACTCACCCATCTTTCTGTAATAAACTGCTTTATTGGGGCTGCCACTGATCAGCCGGGACACATGTACGCGGGCAATTTGCGGGTCGGAATTGCTATAGAAGCTGGAAAAATATTGATTCGCCGGGCTATTATTGGAATCGATATCGAGCATTTTTTGATAATACCTGCCGGCATTGTTATCATCATCATTCATTTGATAGGCATAGCCTAAATACCCCAATGTTTGCAGGTTTAAACTATCGGTTCTTTCAGCAGCGAGTAAATAGCTGATGGCCTCTTCATACTGCATATTTTGAAACAGGTCCATCACTATATTTTTATCAACACGTGGCGGCTGGGCGCTTATCTTATGTAGCTGGAATAAAAGAACAATAAAAAGAAATAAGCATTTTTTCATATAAAGGAGGCTTTGGTTGGTTATGGTATTAACAGGCAATCTAAAAAGATGCATCCGTTCTAAGTTTCCATAAACAAATAAAAAAATTGCCCCGGCACCCCATTGGCCGGCCCAAAAAGCCCCCGCTTTTATTCTTGTGAGGAAAAATTCAACACAATACTACCTCCCTGCTGACTGATATGCAGCACTGCTCCATTACCTGGTTGTGAGCATGTTCCTTTTTCGGCCCGGATGCGGTAATTCATATTTTCAAACTGGCAGTTAATAGCACCGGCGTCAACTTTTTTGAAGGGTAAGGGAACATCCTTTGCAGTATTCAGTTCCAGATACCAGTCAATACCGGGTTCACCCTGCCATTTTACCACTAATTGTTGTTCATTTAAATCAATCTCAAATTTGCCCTTCACCGTTTTCATGGGCCAGCTGATATGCATGCGTGAAATTTCCTTACCGCGTGCAACCGGTACAAATTCCGGATCGCCCCCTTCTAACTGTATTGCCTCACCGTTTATAAGCGCTTTCAACCGCAGGCCGGCAAGCTGCCCGGGTTTGCTCCACAAGTATCCATCCACGAAGGGTAATGTAAAGAATGAACATTCATTTGAAGTTGCTATGGAGGTTTCATAGCGTGAGGGGAAGTGTTCATTGAACAAATGAATATCCCGTATTCTTAATGTGCCTTTTTCCCAGATAATATTTGTTCTGTAAAACCGGCTGTTGAACCATATTGTTTTACAATCGCTGCTATCAAGATCCCTGGTAACGGTAAAAGTGGTAGTGGGCGTTACTTTAAATTGTTTTTTGAACCAGTTGCCTGATGCAGCCATCGTTTCCACCGTTAATTTATGTTCATCGCGTAAACGGGCAATCATCGGCATTTGTATTTCGAACCCCTTCGCCATGTTTTTCCAGGTAAAGGAGTTCTCCTGCCCCACCTGCGTATAATTAAAACCCAATTCGGGGCCGTTGGTGAAAGCAGTCAAAAACCATTTTACCCATGTTGAATCGCCGCCACCGAATTTATAGACA
Organism: Niastella vici; assembly: GCF_002077945.1. GTDB lineage: Bacteria > Bacteroidota > Bacteroidia > Chitinophagales > Chitinophagaceae > Niastella > Niastella vici. The sequence continues at coordinate 341,721 of NZ_LVYD01000043.1, read as the reverse complement.
GGTTCAATTGTAATAACCCCCTGCCTTGCAAGGCCCAGGCCGTTGTCGTATTGCCTGATGGGGTCGCTGCCCAACATCCTGAATACAGGAACAGGTACCTGGTTTTGTGCAGTTTGCGCCGGCATGTAGGAGTTAATTTTACTTGGATAATAGGCCTGGTTCCAATAACCGCCCCATAACGTGTACCCATCGGTGCCGTATTGGTCCTTACAATTGCTGGAAGCCACAATATGATATTTTTCATACATATAGCTGAGACTATGTGCATCAATGAACCATGAGCCGACAGACTTCGGATAATACCCGAATATTTTTTTGAAATCCTGCATGTATACATCAATCAGCTTTTCGCGTTCGCTGGGTGTATAACCTGTTACAAAGCCAACATTGGCATGCCAGTCCCAGGGATATCGCCCCCGCCACTGCATGCCTGCTTTTTCTATCAGCGGTTGCGGAAGTTCCCACCAGGCGCCAATTTCAAAGCTGTCTCCTGGAAGTGATCTTAATAATGTTTGGTACCGGGGATCGATGAGCGCATCGTATTGTAATAAAAAAGTTCCGCCCAGGTGATATTTTCTCATTATCGCTATCTGCTCCACTACCGTTTGGTAGAGCACATCTTCTGTAATGGCGGGATCTCTTGGTTCCAGCAATCGTATAAAATTCACGATGTTTACAATTTTAGGAACTGTTGGCTCACCCGAAGCAACTGGCTGCGCCCATACAGCCCCTGAAAAATTGAATACACCTAAAAAAACAAAACATCCAATAATACTTCTTCGAACTTTACCGCTTATTTCATCCTTCATTGCAATAATTTTATATTCCAAAAGATAATCATCTCTGCACCCCACCCTTCCATTCGTTAAGCTACTAAAGTTTTTGAAACAAAAGCGACGACGCCAAAAGTTGTATTCATAATAAAAAACACCCCGACTGCAGCCGGGGTGTTTTTATTGGTTCTGAAACTTATTTTAACTGGGCAAGAATTTCCTCCACTTCCTTTTTGCCCCAATGCGGCCCTATGCCGGCAACTGGTTCGCCTGCTAATTTTTGTTTTGCAGCTGTTAGTAACTGTTTTGCCAGCGCTTTATCGCCACCCCACATTTTGGTGTGGCAAATTTTTGCCAGCCCAACAGGTAAAGCACGCGCGGATTATTGGGATCTGCCTGTTTGGCCATTTGTAAATAATTAAAGGCCGCAGGCCCGTACTGGCGCCCATAGGTTTGTGGATTGATAAATACCCGCGCCTGGTTCTGCATCATATAGATGCAGTAGATCTCAGCCAGTTGCTTTTTTTGCCTGGCTGTATCAATAAGCGCTACTGCCCTTTTTATTTCCTCCGCTGCTTTGTTGGCAAACGGCTCTATATTATCAGGATCGTCATTTTGCTTCAGCCAGCCGATCTTCGCATTACAAAAAGCGGCGTAGTAGTAAGGAAGCCATTCATTTTTTTGTACACCGGCAATCCGCAAAAAATCATCTGCCAGTAACTGATAATCCTTAACGGCTTTTGCATTATCCAATTTTGCAAGGGTCGACTGCATTTGCTGTGTATAATCGCCCTGTGCATGAACGGTTGCACCTGTCATTATTGTTACTGTGATCAAAAGAAGTATCCTTTTCATTTTTATATATTTTGGTTTATAAATAGCTCATAATTTTTCATTAATAAAATCATCGCGCCTGTCGATTCCGAACGACATAAACAAACCGATGTAATAACTGCGGGGCGCCGGTTGCGTGATGGGCATTTTGTTTAGCCCACTGTAACTATAGTTGTAGCCAAAGACCTGCTTTGTACCAAACACATTGTTGATGCCAAAGCCAATACCCGAAAAATCTTTATGCTTCCATTTTTTGAACAGGTTGAACAGGTAAGCGAAACTCAAATTCATTTGGTTGTACAGGTTAGTAGTTCCTTCGTTCAACACAACCGGCTTGCCGGCCACATCGTTCTGGATATTGTAGTAAGGCCGGCCCGTTGCCAGCGTATAAGAAAGGTTTGCGCTAAGATTTATGTCCTGAAAAAATCTTTTTACCGCAAGGGAGGCGGTATGCGGCGTGGCAAAATTGGGTTGCAGGGCATAGGGATAATTGAGAAATTTCCGCTTTGTATCGAGGTAAGTATAGGTAACCCAGTAATCAAAATCTTTGAACGTTCTTTTATCCCGGAAAAACAATTCAATACCTTTTGCATAACCGCTGCCATCATTTGCAGTGACCGGCTGGGTGGTTACCAGGTCTTTATATTTTTTGTAGTAAGCCTCCACCCGCAACAGGCGGTTGTTTGCTTTTTTCTGATAGTTGATGATATAATGGCTGGCCTGGGCATAAGTGAGTGTCCTGTTTTGAACGAGATAGGGCAACTCCGGCTTTTGATAAAAAATGCCATAAGCAACATTCACCTGTCCGCCATCAGTAAACCGGTAGGCAAAGCTGATGCGCGGCGCCCAGTTCATTTTATTCAACAGCCCTGAATTTTCGGCCCGCACGCCAATTTTCGCCGCAATATTGCTGGCTATGTACACATCTGTTTCCGCAAATACTGCTGTAAGATTATCCTTCAACGTTGTTAAAGAATCATTGGAACTATATTCATCCCTGCCGTAAAAATGTTCGGCGCCCACACGCAAAGCCTGGTTATGCGGCAGCGTTTTCGTGAACACCATTCTTGCCTGTGCAAAATTTGATAATGTCCTGAGTGTGTTATTCTGATTGCTGTAGGGAAAACCAGGAATGAACAACTGGTGATGATCGCCGTCTTCCAGTTTATTGGTTATATCCTGTTTGTTATAATTGTAAGCAAGCCCGGCATCGATCTTCCAGCCGTTTGATAATAACTCCCGGTAAGAAAGATTCGCATACAGGTTCCGCCCCCTGGTTTCAAATGCCGATAAAAGATCGCTGCTGTCTACATTCGCATTGCGCAGGCCTGTGCGGTTATAACCATAATTAGTATAAAATTTCAGTATGCCCGTTTTGCTGGTCTTAATGCGAAAGTTGGCATCGGTCTCTATGTATTCAGGCGAATGAAAAAAATCAGGTTGCTGCTTCACCACTTCATTGTACAGGGCATAGCTTCCGTAATTGGCATTGATGCCATAACTGCTTTTTTTATTCCGCCCCAGTTCCTGAAAACCTGCGCCAACCGACATAGGAAAAATGTGCAGTGTTGCAGAAGATTTGTCGGGCAGGTCAATGGTCTCAAGGATCAACGCACTGCTCAGGGCCTGGCCATATAAAGCGGAGTAACCACCCGTGTTAAATAAAATACCTTTGAACAAAAACGGATTCAGCCGGGCCGGTTGCATAATACCGGGAACACTGCCATAGTTCGGGCTTTTCAGCAACGTACCATCTACAAATTGTTTTGCTTCTTCGCTTGTTCCGCCACGCACAAATAGGCCTTCTTTATCGCCAATTTGTTGTGTGCCCGGTAAAGAACGCAATGAATTAGCAATATCGCCGCCATTGCCGGCAACGGTCATGGCATCCATGGGTGTTAAGGAAGCGCCTTTTGCTTTATCACTGGCTTCAAAACTTCCGGCCGAAACAACAACAGGGTCCAGCGCTCTTTCCTCGGGCTGCAACACAAAGTTTATTTCTACCAGGGTGTCGTTGATGTCAATTCGTTTTTCTGTTTCTTTAAACCCTATATAAGAGGCAATAATTAGCTGTACGCCTTTCTCTTTCACCGTAAATACAAATTGTCCGGCCGAATCGGTTGTTGCGACGTTGGCCGTCCCCTTAACATAAACACTTGCATCGGCCAGGGGATGTTTGCGGTTATCTGTTACTATTCCTTTTATAGTGGCCTGCGCCAAACAATAATTCGCCAGGCCAATACAAACAACAAGCGCGTAGTATTTTAAAGCTGCCATAACTTTTGTTTTGCAGCACAAAGCTCAGCAGTTGATGCCCGGGAAATTGTGAAGAGTAGATGACCGGAGTAAATGTGGAGACAAAAAAGGGGTGTTTACACGGTTTTTATTTCACCCGGAAAAATGCATCTTTAGAGAATGCCAAATGTCTTTATCAGCCACCGCCTTGTCGACAGTATTCCTGCTGAAAAGTTGGCTGTCGAAATAAAAAATGCCGGTCACCAGGTTTGGTTCCAAACGCTAACCAATTATCACTTTAACAAATCAACCGAACAATTCTATCGATACCAGCAAAAGCTTCGCTTTTGGATTGTTCGTGTCTTTTATCCTTAAATTCCTGGTATTCGATGCCAAGATGATAGAGATCTTTTTGGGCATTAACCCCCAGGTAATGTGCACAGCTTTTAATATGAGGAACCAGATGAGCATACTCTTCTCGTACCCCACCCGTTTCGAAACCGAATTCGCCGCTTGAAGTAAAAAGGACCATTTTCTTATTGGATAAGATGGGTTCAATTGGAAAGTCGCCACGTGAAAGATCAAAAGAAAATGTTTTGTTTATTCTTGCCACCTGATCGAACCAGGCTTTTAAGGCTGCAGGCATACCATAATTGTACATGGGTGTTCCAATAACAATGAGATCGGCGGCTTCAATTTGTTTGATGTATTCATCAGATCTGGCTAATGCCAATTGTAGTTCTTCACTGATCGCGGTTTGGGAAAATGCACCGGCAATCCATTCGGGTGTCATTAAAGGAGGCGGGTCTTTAACAAGATCTAATTCTTTGATTACAACATGGCTGATGCACTTTTTAATACACTCAAGAAAATGCGTGGAAAGTTTCCGGGTAAGCGACCGGTCCATACCGGCGCTGGCCTGTACATTTAAGATTTTCATTATTGACGTCTCATTTGCCGGCAAATTTCCCGGAGTCAGTAATGAAATAAATTGAACTGGTTCAAGAAATAATTATCAATCTTTCTGCGCCCTGATCTTACTTAGCATTTCAGCAGAAATGCCCAGGTAAGAGGCAATAAGATATTGAGGGATCGCAGCATTCAGGGCCGGGTATTTTTGTAAAAATGTTTTGTAGCGGCTTTTTGCATCCTGCGCATTTCTTAAATAAATACGTGTTTGCAATGCAGCCGCATGATTCTGCAATATTATTCTGAAATACTTTTCCAATTTAGGGATCCTTTCAAGCAATTCATTGAAGGCAGAATGGCTGATCAGGGCTACTGTGGCAGGCGTTATAGCGGTGATATTCATACTGCTTGCCGTTTGAGAATGAAAACTTTCCAGATCACATGCCCACCAGTCGGCAATGGCAAGGAACAAGATCTCTTCCCTGCCGCTTACAGGATCTATAATATAACCTTTCAAACTTCCTTCCAACACAAAAGCATCGTACCGGCAAACAGCACCTTCCTGTAGTAAATGGTCGCCGCGATGCAGGTGTTTAATGCTACATATTGAATTGAGATAGTTTTTCTCCTCTTCTGAAAGCGAGATATACCGCTGTATGTTGTTGATCAATAGCTCCACAAATTACCAGTAAGTAATTGTTTGGGGTACAAAAATGTGTGGGGAAGCGGGCGTTCGATCACAAAGCCTGAAAAAGTTGCATTGCATATTACCCACTAAAATAATAAAATATTACCGGAGCAGGACGTCAATTTACGTACCCGTACAGTATACTGTCCGATTTCGTACACCTGGGTTCCAGATCTTTTTGTAAACCCGCGCCCGTAAAGCCTTTCAGAACTGGCACATCAGTTGAGCAGGTTTTTAGTCAAACACGGGCTGATAAATTTGAATGAGGTAGCATAAAACCTGAATATAGCATCTAAATCTTTTTTCATGTTTAAAAACTATTTTAAGACCGCCTGGCGCAATCTCCTCAAAACCAAAGGCTACAGCGCTATCAATATTGGCGGTCTTGCTGTGGGTATGGCTGTGGCAATGCTTATTGGACTGTGGGTTTATGATGAATTGTCGTTCAATAAATACCATCAGCATTATGACCGTATAGCGCAGGTAATGCAACGTGCCTCTTTCAACGGAAAGCTGGTAACACAAACAGCGAACCCGGCGTTGATGGGACCTGCCATCAAAGAAGGATACGGCAGTGATTTTAAACATGTTTTGCAGGCATCATGGGTGGGCGGTCACCTGGTTACTTACAATAATAAACCGTTCAATAAAACCGGTTTATATATTGAGCCGGGAGGCCCCGACATGCTTTCTTTACAAATGATAAAAGGCACAAAAGACGCTTTGAATGACCCTTATTCCATCATACTTTCTGCATCAACAGCCAAAGCCATTTTTGGCAATACCGACCCAATGGGAAAGGTTTTGAAGTTCGATAGAAATTATAGCGTAAAAGTTACCGGCGTTTATGAAGATCTTCCCAACAATGCAAGTTTCAATGAGTTAAAAATAATGATGCCATGGCAATTATGGCTAACGCAAAACCCATGGGTAAAACAAATGGATGATCCCTGGGGCAGCAACTTCTCGCAAACATTTGTTCAGATCGCCGACAACGCTGATATGCAAAAAGTATCAGCCAAAATAAAAAATGTAAAGCTGAAATATGTAAACGAAGGTGAAAAAAGATACAATTGGGAAGTATTCCTTCACCCAATGAGCAAATGGCATTTATATAACGACTTTAAAAATGGGGTAAACATAGGAGGCAACATAAAATATGTATGGTTGTTTGGCATCATAGGCATTTTTGTTCTGCTACTTGCCTGCATCAACTTCATGAACCTGAGTACAGCCAGGAGTGAGAAACGGGCTAAAGAAGTGGGCATTCGCAAAGCCATTGGCTCTATGCGCTGGCAGATAACGAAACAGTTTTTCATGGAATCGTATATTGTGGTAATGGCCGCATTCATTTTATCGATTGTATTACTTGCTGTATTATTACCCCTGTTTAATAATGTTGCGGGAAAACAGATCGTAATACCGTGGAGCAATTCCGGCTTCTGGTTATTGAACCTGGCGTTTATTTTTATCACAGGTTTGCTGGCGGGCAGCTATCCGGCCTTATATCTTTCTTCGTTCAACCCACTTAAAGTGCTGAAAGGCACCTTCAAAGCAGGCAAAGGGGCTGTTGTGCCAAGAAGAGTACTGGTAGTGCTGCAATTCACCGTATCTGTTATGCTGATCATCGGGACCATCATCGTATATCAACAAATTCAATATGCCAAAAACAGACCTATAGGTTATTCAAAAAACGGACTTATAAATTTTGGTTTTGAAAGTGAGGTGAAACAACATTTTGAAACAATAAGAAACGAACTGAAAAATGCCGGGGCTATAGAGGAAATGACTGCCTCAAACAGTCCGTTGACGGGGGTATGGAATACCAATGGCGGTTTTGATTGGGAAGGAAAAGACCCTGCCCTTGCAGTTGACTTTCCCAACAATGGCGTTACCTATGATTTTGGAAAAACCATTCATTGGGATATAAAAGAGGGGCGTGATTTTTCAAGGGACTATGCAACAGATTCAGCCGCCTTCATCATTAATGAATCGGCCGCTAAATTTCTTGGGCTCAAAGACCCTGTTGGCAAAATATTAAAATGGGATAATAAGCCATTTACTATTATTGCAATAATTAAAGACATCATGCAGGAATCGCCTTTTTATCCTGTGCGGCCAACCTTGTACCATATTGACAAATACGATAACCTGTTTAATACTATCGTACGATTGAACCCCAACAAAGACATTTCTTCTTCTGTCAGGATCATTGAACAGGAATTAAAAAAGTATACGCCAGATGTTCCTTTCGATTACCAATTTGTTGATGAAAGTTTTGGCGACAAGTTTAAAACGGAACAACGCATTGGTAAGCTGGCTTCCTACTTCTCCATACTTGCCATTTTTATTTCCTGCCTCGGATTATTTGGCATGGCAAGCTTTGTTGCAGAACAAAGGACCAAAGAAATAGGGATAAGAAAAGTATTGGGTGCAAGCGTTCCCAATCTCTGGCGATTGTTGTCAACAGAATTTGTGGCACTGGTGCTTCTTTCATGCGTAATAGCGGCCCCTATAGCTTATTTCTATCTAAAAGGCTGGCTTATAAATTATGATTATCGAATAGCAATAAGCTGGAACGTTTTTCTTTTTGCTTCCATCATTGCGCTGTTCATTACGCTTATTACAGTAAGCTACCAGGCAATAAAAGCTGCCCTGGCAAATCCTGTAAAGAGTTTGAGAACGGAATGATGCGGAAAAAAACACTAGCTCACCCGCTTTCCTTCCATCAATAAATGAATGGCATGATCAAATGAGCCGGCCTGAATAATTTGCCCGGCATTCACAAAGAATATTTCATCGGCTTTTTCGATGGTATTCAACCGGTGGGCAATTACTATCTGGGTGGTTTCAGCTGGCAGCTTATTCAGGATCTCTCCCAGCAATTGTTCGGTTACGGTGTCTATATTGGCAGTGGCTTCATCGAGGATCAGCAATTCCGGTTCGCGCAGCAATGCCCGTACAAAAGCGATCAATTGCCGCTGTCCCAGGCTCATGGATTCTCCCTTGCTCGATACAGGTGTTTCCAATCTTTTATCGAACCGTTCCAGGATGTGTAACAGTCCCTTTTGCTGCAAGATCTCATTCAACTGTTCGGGACTGTATTTCTGGTACATTTCATTTCCATACAGAATATTATCGTACAGCGTGCCGGTAAACAAAAACGGTTCCTGCAAAATAAAACCGATCTTTTGGCTTCTTTCTTCTGTTTTATAAGTGCGGATGTCTTTTCCATCCAGCAGCACCTCACCGCTCACCGGGTCGTACAAACGCGCCATCAACGAAGCGGTGGTAGTTTTTCCGCCACCGGTAGGTCCAACAAAAGCATAGGTTTTTCCCCGCTCCAGGGTAAAATTCACTTTTTGAAGCACTTCCTTATCACCATAACTGAACGAAACCTCCCGGAACTCCAGTAATCCCTTTCCATTGGCCGATTCCAGGGTAAGTACCGGCATATCCGATTCCATGGCCAGCACGGCAGAAATGCGATCCCAACCGGCCATGGCTACCTGAAAGATGGGCCATATACCGGCGATCTGCCGCATGGGATCATAAAAACGGGACAGATACACGAAATAACTGATCATAAATCCGATGGTAAACTGCCCATGCGCCAATAAAAAGATGCCGAAAAAAAGCACAATGATCTGGGCTATATTGCCCGCCAGTCCATACAATGGTATAAAGATGTTATTCGCAACACCTGCCGCCACCGCCCGGCGATAATTCTGCGTATTGATGGCCGCAAACCGTTTATTAAAATAATCGCGCCGGTTGAAGGCTACCACTACTTTAAAATTATCGAGGCTTTCCTGTATTTCGGCACTCATGCCGCCTACAGACTGCAAACTGGCCGCATTTCTTTTTTTGATCCAGGGCGAAATGAATTTTGTAAAAAGCAACACGACCACTGCCGGCGCCAATGCCGCCAATCCCAGTTTTATATGCACTGCGAGAATAAAAACAGCTGCCCCGATCATCATAAAAAGGTTACCCACGAATTGCAGCAAGCCCTGTGAAAAAAACTGGTTCAGTTTATCCGTATCATTATTGATGCGCGAGATAAGATCGCCCGCCTTGTTCTGACTGAAGAAAGCAACCGGCAGCGACTGCAATTTTGAGAACAACTGGTTGCGCAGCGAAAACAAAATATGCTGGCCTACAGCCCCCATCCACCTGGTTTGAAAATAGCTGGCAATAAAACCCAGCAGGTACAAAGCAAAGACCCACAGCGATGCACTTACAACACCAGGATAATCCTTTTGCAAAATGGCGGTATTAATAGTATGGGCAATGATCAACGGCGCAATCAGGGAAGTAAGGGTATTGCCGATCAATGCCAGAAAAGCAACAGAAAGCAGCTTACGCTCTCCCTGTAAAACAGGCATTAACTTTCTCAGGGCCGTAAACGGCTTCGTTGTCGGCGTATTAAGCTGGTATTTCATACTGACTGGTACTCTTTTGTGATTCGAACAGTTGATTATATTCAGGCGAGCTTTTCAATAATTGTGCATGCGTGCCGGTAGCAATAATTTCTCCTTCCATCAGCAATACGCACTGGTCGTAATCGGTAACGGAAGCGATCTTCTGCGTCACCGAGATCAGTGTAATGCCCGGATACATGGTGCTCACATTTTGCAGGATCCTTTTTTCGGTCTGGGTATCCACCCGCGCCGTAAAATCATCGAGCAATAATACTTTTGGGTTCAGCGCCAGAGCGCGGGCCAGCATAATGCGTTGTTTTTGTCCGCCCGATAAATTCAATCCGCGTTCAGCAATAACCGTTTCCAGTTTATCGGGAAGAGATCCAATAAAATCGGTGAGTTCTGCTGCCTGAATGGCTTTATGCATGTCTTCCGGACTAATATTTTCAGCAAAAGCGATATTTTCCCGAACGGTCATATTGAAGATCACACTGTCCTGAAACACAAAACCCATTTGCCGGTGAAACAATTTTTTATCGATGTCGCCCAGTGCTATATCATTATACAACACCTTACCCTCCTGCGGTTGTGCCAAACCACTTAACACATACAACAATTGGGTTTTCCCCGCAGCCGTAGGACCAATGACGGCAGTTCTGGTGCCAGGTTGTATCAGTAGCGAAATATCGTTCAGCACTTTCTTTTCGCCAAACCGCAGCGTAATATTCGACAATTGCACGGCCCCATTTAATTCAACGGCAAGGGTCCCGGCATTTTTGGGTCCCTCGGCCAACAAGAGTGCAGCAAAGCGTTCATACGAAGCCGATGACTGTGCAATGATATTGCTCATAAGCCCAATTACGATAATGGGAAATATCATCATGGACAAATAACTGTAGAACGCAGAAAAATCGCCCAGCGACATGCTGCCGGTGATCACAAAATGCCCGCCCAATAAAAGAATGAGCATGGAACTAAGACTGGCGACAAAAGTTATTACAGGTATCAGGATCGATAAATATCCTACTATCGTTAACCTAATGCTACGGGCTTTTGTATTGGCATCAATAAATTTATTGTACTCCTGTTGCTGCGTATTCAGCACGCGGATAAGCGCCGCACCCAGAATGCTTTCATTGATCACTTTGTTTAACCAATCGATAATGCCCTGTACTTCCTTAAAAAATTTCCTGATCTTTTTCAGGATCACCGTACGGGCCACCCAAATAACCGATACCAGCGACAGTACCAGCAAGGCCAGCTTCCAGTTGGTGATCAGCAACAATATACTGGCGCCAATGAGCAAACAGTAAGAAGAAATGATGGCACCAACAGCCATTCCAACAAACAACTTCACAGCATCCACATCCGAAGTAAGGTTGGTGAGCAAACGGGCCGGCGACGCTTCCATCACAAACGAATAATTCTGCTGCGCTATCTTTTCTGCAAACTGTTGCCGCAGGTCCCTGGCCACTATTTCCGAAGCATAGGATTGCACTACCGACTGCAGGTAAGTGAAAACAAATACGAGGACGGTAATGATGGCAAATTCCCACAATAGCTGGTCTTTGATCGTATGTCCCTGCCCATAAGAGTCAATCGCCCTTGCAACGATCTTTGGGATCAGCAGCCCCAACAGGCTGGCGCTGACAGTAAAAAAACATAAAAGCCCAATCAATTTTTTATACCCGAAAACCATCGCATAGATCTTTGGCTTTTTGGAGGGTGCGTTGCCTTTTGTTTTCATGCTTATTACCGGAGATTTTATTCCGTTTCTGTAAATGAATGTTCCTGGTAGTATGACGAACCAGGGTGGCCTGAAATTTTAGGGATTGCCAAAATTAATTCAATATTTCCGTTTTATTTCCACCAGTGTGCCCAAAACCCATTGCTGTTCTTTTTAATATGGCTGCATGGTATTTCAGTTGGCGCAAACGGGAATGTTTGTTATCTTGAATGATCTTCAACTGTATGCCCTCAATAATTATGAAAAAACTATTCGCTTCGGTATTACTACTGATTGGAACAGCCGGTTTATTACCTGCACAAATTGATGAAAAACTAAAAGAAGACATTCGTAATACAGGCTATGTGCATAGCCCACTGCCTCTTGATTACAGCAAGTCTTTCGAATTGTTCGGTTTAACCAAAAAAGTGTTGGCATCAGCTATGCTTTGCGATATGGAAGACCTCAACAAATGGTCGCATACCGGCATAGGTGGCATGTCACTGACGACAGACAGAAGCAAATCAGGCACACACAGCATGCGGCTGGTAGCCCCTACTACCTATCCGCAATTCCTCGGCTGGGGTTTAGGGTTCGGCACCTCCCTGGCAAGCTATGATGTGGGCGGCGCCAATTGGGAAAAATACAATCGCATTCACTTTTATATTTATCCGAACTGCGAAGGCGCACACAGTATTTATCTTAATTTATATGTAGAAAATGATGGTAAAACAAAAGTGCCCGACAAATATGGCCGTGAAGGTTATCATGAGATCAATTTGATAAACGGGCAGTGGAATGAATGTTTTGTTGAAATGAGCGAACTGGCCCGTGACAAAGTAACAAAGTTATCTTTTGCCATAGAGGTTTTTGGAAAAGAACGCACCATGGGCGATTCCCTGAAATTTGATATTGACGCGGTGTCGTTGCAAACCATTGAACATCCGGAAGTGGTCAGTGGCTGGATGCCTGCAGAGAACCGAATTATATATTCCACCACAGGCTACGGTGTTGAAAGTGAAAAAACGGCCATAGTGCGGGTGAACAATCATACCGGAAAGTTTCAACTGGTAAATAGCACCACCCTTGCTGTTGCATATGAAGGTAACATCAGTTCAAAGAAAACAGCTATCGGAACATTTGAAACTATCAATTTCAGCGATCTTAAAAAAGAAGGGCAATACTTTATTCGCGTTGGATCGGTTATCAGCAAACCTTTTTACATCAACCGGAACATTTGGGATAATTCGGCCTGGCGGGTGTTGAACTTTATTTTTTGCGAACGCTGTGGCTATGCTGTGCCCGGTAAACACGGGGTTTGCCATAGTGATCTGCACGCAATCGTTGACGGAAAAATTTTCCCTTTCAATGGTGGCTGGCACGATGCGGCAGATATGTCGCAACAGGTGCTTCAATCGGGAGAAATAGTGTATTCACTGCTGGAGATGGCAAAAAGAGCTAAAGAAAAAAACAACACGCCCCTGTTCCTGCGATTGCAGGAAGAAGCGGAATGGGGTATTGATTGTATTCTTAAAGCAAGGTTTGGAGATGGATACCGCGCCCAAACCTGGGGCACCAATTTATGGACAGATGGTTTTATTGGTACCAACGACGATAGTACCCAACGGCGCAGGATACATGTTCACAACCGGGCTTTCGAAAATTTTGTTTTTGCCGGCATTGAAGCCTACGCTTCCATGATGATAGAAAATGACAACATGCTGAAAGCGCATCTCCGTAAAGTAGCCATGGAAGATTTTGCCTTTGCAAAAAAACGTTTCGACAGCTTGCAATTTAATGACCTCAGCAGTATCGGTGGCGGGGGCGATCATGCAGCCATGGCATCTAACAGCCAGTATTCGGCCAATATTTCTTTTGCCGCCAGTTTGCTGTATAAATTAACGGGCGACAAATATTATGCAAATGAAGCAGCCAAAGCCATTCAATATACCCTGCAATGCCAGCGAACAGAACCATTACGCGATAAAAATAACACCAGCGGTTTCTTTTACCGTGATCTGAATAAGAAGTCCATCGTGCATTATACGCATCAATCGCGCGATCAGGTGTACATGCAGGCGCTGACGGCGCTTTGCGAAACACAACCCGGTCATGCTGATTACGGGAAATGGTCGGCGGCCATCAAATTGTATGGAGAATACCTCAAAAACATCATGCACTACGTAGAACCATATGGTTTAGTCCCCAGCGGCATCTATAATATTGATGAAATAAAGGATTCCGTTAATTTCTACAAGGTACAGGTAGGCATTTTCAGCGGGGCCGCCAATGATTATGCAGCGCAGCTGGCAAATGGCACCAAACTGGATGACGAACATTACCTGCGCATCTTTCCGGTATGGTTCTCCTTCAGAGGAAATGCGGCCGTTCAACTGTCAACCGGCAAAGCGGCTGCGTTGTGTGGCAAATTTTTGAAAGACGCAACGCTTCTGCATATTGCGGAGCAGCAATTGTTCTGGATCGTGGGAAAAAATCCTTTTGGCCAGTCATTAATCTGGGGCGAAGGAAGTAATTACCCGCAACTGTATACAGCACTGCCAGGTGAAACTGTGGGCGGCATTCCTGTTGGCATGCAATCGCGGTTTAATGAGGATACGCCTTACTGGCCACAGTTCAATACAGCCACCTATAAGGAAGTGTGGGGCGCCCCGGCTGCAAGATGGCTATCGCTGATCGCTGAGTTTTAACCAGCTGCGAGGCCAGTCACATTTTTGTTAAAATATTCATCCCCACTTTCTATCCTGAATTCTCCGTATTATTTTTAAACCCATGAAACATTTAATACTCCTGCTAACACCCTTACTGTTAGCCGTTCTCGCCCATGCCCAAACGATCAGGAACGGCAGCTATTCAACAACCGGCTCTATTGACAGCGATGGCACCATTCGAAACAGTAGCTATTCAACTGTTGGTTACATTAAAAAAGATGGCAGCATACAGGATAAGACTTACAAAACCATCGGGTATGTTAAAGACGACGGCACGGTACGGAACGCCAGCTATTCTACAGTGGGTTATATAAAAAAGGACGGAACCGTGCAGAACAGCAGCTATTCAACAATTGGCTATGTAAAGGACGATGGCACTGTACGAAACAGTTCCGGAAACACCATTGGCCATGCCAGTATGGTTAAAAAAGAATGGGTGGCTGTTGTATTCTTTTTCTTTGAATTCTAAATTTGATTCGGCTAATCCACACGCAAACTTTTTACCGGGTTCATTAAAGATACCCTGATGATCTCCCGGGAGATAACTGCCAATGCAATGAACACTGTTGCGGCAACCGGTATCAGAAAAATTTTCCAGTCAAGATTGATGCGGTACGGGTAAGTAGTAAGCCAGTTCCGCATCGCCACCGTCATTACCGGAAGGGAAATGGTCAAGGCAAGAATGATCAGCACCAAAAAATCCTTTGAAAGCAAATTAAATAACTGGGTTACAGAAGCCCCGAACACTTTTCTTATTCCAATCTCTTTGATGCGGTAACCAGTTACCAGCGAAACAAGTCCATACAAACCCAAACAGGAAATAAAGATAGCAAGTATGGTAAACTGGTTGAACAGCCGCATAGTGATTTGGTCCTGCCGGTAGTATTTATTTATTATATCATCAAAAAATGTATAATCAAAAAACAGTGCAGGAAAATGTTTTTTATACAATGCTTCAATCACCGGCAGATCTTTTGGCCTTATGCGGATGGTCGTAGTGTTCACCCAGGGGTCGGTATTATATACCAGTACCAACGGCTCTATAATATTATGAAGCGACTTATAAAAATAGTCATGTACTACGCCAATCACCCTGCCTTTCTTACCAAACCCTTCCAGCTCTTTGCCCAGCGCTGATTGCCAGCCCATATAGCGTACAAAGGCTTCGTTAACTATAAGGGCAGTTGATCTGTCTGTTGAAAAGCTGTCGGAGAAATTTCTACCTTCCACCAATTTCATCTGCAACACCGGAATATAATCAGGATCTACCGCAAAGAAATTGCACATAAACTCTTTTTTTCTTCCCTGCACCTCGGCGGTGGTAGTGGAAGATCCTAACCCTTCGATACCCAATTTTGCGCCGGATGTAAGCCCCATAACCTCGGGCCGTTCTCTCAGCTCGTTCTGAAACGCCCGCAGTGATCTGGCAAGCGTTGTATCCATGGGAAGTGAAATGGCCATTAACTGATCGCGGTTATAACCAAGGTTCTTATTGCGCAAATGCTGCATCTGGTAATAGATAACAGTAGTGCCCATGATCAATGCTGCGGCTATGGCAAACTGTGTTACAGTTACTACCCGCCGCAACCAGATACCTTTGAAAGACCGCTGCCACCTGCCCTTAAGCACTGTAACCGGTTTATAGGCGCTCATTACAAGGGCCGGATAAATGCCTGCCAGCAAAAAAGAGATAAGCAGAACGGATGTTGTAAAAAGAAGGATATGCCCCCATTGAACTGCCAGCCTGGTTTCGAGCAGGTCATTAACGAATGGAAGCCCCAGCGCAACAAATACATTGCCGAAGAGCCAGGCAATAGTTATCAATAAAAAAGATTCAAAAAGGAATTGTTTTATCACCTGTACCGGTTTGGCGCCTATGACTTTTCGTACACCTACTTCCCGCGCTCTTTCAAATGAGCGGGCAGTGGTGAGATTAATATAGTTAAGCAGGGCAATCAATAAGATGAAAGCGGCCAGAAAGGAAAAGATCAGGCTGTATTGTTTGTTGCCCTTGGCCGTATCGCCTACGCGGTCTTTGCTGAAATGTACATCTTTGAGCAGCTCCGGTATAAACTCCATAGTATACGCAGTTGCACCCTCAGCATTGAGCTCAGGCTTAACATAAGTAGAGCTGATAGACGCAAGCTTTTTTGAAAACTGTTTCAGATCGGGTGTGGTCCTGAATAAAACAAAACTGAAGCAACCCATTTCATCGAGCCATTTCGTATTCTTATCAAAATCTGCGCTTAATAAAGCAGGTATGTTGAGGTCTGAGTTGGCGGGCCGGTCCTCAAAAACGCCGGTAACCAGCAGTGGCTCGTTATCACAAATAAGGGTTTTACCCAACGCAGCTGAATGGCCGAAATATTTTCGGGCTAACGACCGGCTCAGTACAATTGAATGCGGCGCTTTGAGCGCATTGACCGGCGAACCTTCTATAAAAGCAAAATCAAAAATGGAGAATATGCCGGGGTCGCTTTGGCAAAAATCATTTTCCCGGTATAATTGGTTATGCCATTTAACGGTCACGGTTGAACCCTGAATACGCACGGCTTCGGCTATTTCGGGCAGGTTGCGTTTTAAAGCCGGGGCCAACAAGGCCGGTGCGGTGGCCAGCCGCAGATCATTTTCAGGCGAAAGCAAATTAGCGCTTACCCGCACTATACGACTGGCATTTTTATTATACTGATCGTAGGTGAGTTCATTTTGAACATACAGGAATATGATGGTGCAGGTGGCAATACCGATCGATAATCCCAGGATATTGATAAGAGAAAAAGCTTTATGCCTGAGCAGGTTCCGCCAGGCGATGGTGAGGTAGCTTTTCATCATAAGCTGGTAATTTAATGACCTTATTGAAGGGAATACCGAATTTGCTGAAATACTTTGACAATTTTATTCCGGAAAGAAGATTTAAGAAAGGTATAACAAAAAACAGCCCCGACTGTACTCCTATGGATTTTTCGCCTGCATGGTTATTATTCCTCTTTTATAAAAATAAATAACCGGCTCCTGCTTACCATGTACCTCCGAACAGGTGAAATAACCTTGCCGATCAGCCGTAAAGCAAATGGCTTCCCCCTGCGGCTCATTGATTCCCGGAACTATTTCCTGCGGCGGCCTGCTCAACGCTGCTGCAACCGTTTCACCGGGTGAGCGTTTCCAGTACCAGTAAAGCTGTTCATTGCGCAATAAGATCTCCTGACCATTGCTGGCAATGTTGCCGCTTGTCACCAAATGGAAGGGCAATTTAATTACCGGTTCAAGGGTTATGGTGTTGCGGGTCGACTGCGGATAACGGGCAACAAAGATGCGGCAACTGTCATCTTCCTTGGTGGCAATATACAGGTCACGCGTAAACGGATCGAGCAGAATGGTTTCTGCATTGTGTGACCTGTCGGGATATTTCAGTGTAATGACGTCTACCCCTTTTACTATTTTATGAACAGGAACCACCCGGCCTTCCAGTTCCGGTTCGGGTAACCGGTAAATTTGAATTCTACAACGCCAGGCATGATTGTCGCCTATATCGGCAATGTATATATACTGTTGCTGTGGTAACGGACCAGGCCCAACCGCTATATCTTCCCAGTCGCGGTTTAAACTTTTGCTGATAAGCAACCGGCCAACATCATCGCCCCTGCTATTGGTAACATACAAATAATTGGGGTGGCCATTATCTTCCTGCACATACAACCTGTTCTTATACTGCAGGCTGGCAGCAATGCCGGAAATTTCATGCAATCTTTTTCGCTGTAATGGGATAGCCTGTGGCCTGGGGTTAAACTCCGAAAATTCAGCAGGCGTAGCGGCACTATAATGCGCGTTTTGCCCGGTTGAATTACAGGAGGCACCGGCGTTTAAAAATGGCAAGCACGACTGCATGGCGATGACCGGCCATGCAAATAAAAAAGCGAAAAGTAGATATTGCAATCTTGCTTTCATGAGCTGGCAGAATAATTTCTTAAAAAACTATACCAGCCACAAAAGTCTACCAATCCCCGAACGATAATGTTATTATAATCTTACCTTTGGGTCATTAAAATATTAAGCCATGTTAGGTGATCTGTTCAGCAAATTGCAGGAAGCACAGCAGAAAATGCAGGAAGGCAAACAAAAGCTCGCCAATATAACTATTGATGGGGAAGCCGGCGATGGAGCCGTTAAAGTATCGGTGACCGGAAACAGGGAAGTAAAAACCATCTCGGTGAATGATTCCTTACTTTCGCCTGAACGAAAAGAAGAACTGGAAGACCTGCTGATCACTGCACTCAACCGGGCATTGCAGAATGCCGAAAAACAATATGAAGAGGAAATGAAAGGTGTTGCCGGTGGCATGCTGGGCGGGCTGGGAATGTGATTCAGACAACCCTGCCTAAAACCTTAACATGAATAAAAAACGCACCCTGCGCAGGATCCTGATTTTCCTGCTGCTTATTGTATTGGTTGTAATTGCCCGCCCGGTAAGCTTTCTGTTGTATACATATTATAAAGATCAGCAAGCTACCCGGGTGCAAAAAGCAGGTTACTCCAATGATGCCAGCCATCTAAATGAAACCGCCATTGGAACCCTGGTAAAAGTTCCCGAAAATGTTGATGAAGCTATTACCCAGATCGCTCAACTCATAAAGCAGGCCAGCCTGCAGGGAAAAAAGATCTCCATTGCCGGGGCGCAACATTCTATGGGTGGTCATACCATTTACCCCAATGGTATCGTGCTGGACATGAAGTCTTTCCATTACATGAAGTATGACAGTATTTCAAATACTTTGCTGGTTGGTTCCGGCGCCTTGTGGTCAGAAATCATTCCTTACCTCGATAAATACAACAGATCGGTTGCCGTTATGCAATCGAACAATTCTTTTTCGGTAGGCGGTTCTATCAGCGTGAATTGTCATGGCTGGCAGCCTAACTCCCCTCCTATTGCCTCCACGGTAGCATCCTTTCGATTGATCAGGGCCAATGGGGAAATTGTTACCTGCAGCAGAAATGAAAACCGGGAATTGTTTTCCCTGGTGCTGGGCGGGTATGGATTATTCGGGGTTATACTGGATGTAAAACTGCATGTGGTTGAAAACAAAATGTATAAAACCCAACAGTATGTTATAAAAAGCTGTGACTATATCAGAGAGTATAATCGGCTTGCAACAGGGAAAACCGATTTGGGCATGGTGTATGGCCGCATCAATATAAACCCCAGCCATTTTATGGAAGAAGCGATCATTGGAACCTTTCTCATCGACAGTAAAGCAGCCTTCAAGCCGTTGGGCGAAAGTGGCTTTACCGCAATACGGCGTACTGTTTTCAGAGGGTCGGCCAATAGCGCTTATGGAAAAAACCTGCGCTGGAAAGCGGAGAAACTGATCGCAGCTCAAATAAATGGAAAAACTGTTTCCCGCAATCAATTGCAAAATGAAGGCGTGGAAGTATATCAAAATACAGACACGGCCTATACAGATATTCTGCATGAATATTTTATTCCAACAAATTCCGTGGTACAATTTATCGACAGGCTGAAAGCTATCATTCCCACTCATAAGGTCGATCTGTTGAATATTACGGTGCGCAATGTACAAAAAGACGAGGACACTTATTTGCGATATGCAAATGAAGAAGTATTCGGTTTTGTGATGTTATTCAACCAGGCAAAAACACCGGAAGCAGAAAATGAAATGAAGGCATTAACACAGCAATTGGTAAATGAAGCGATCGCGCTTGGTGGAACTTATTATTTGCCCTACCGGTTACACGCCACAAAAGAACAATTATACAAGGCATATCCCCAGGCCAGGGAATTCTTCCTGTTAAAAAAGAAGTACGACTCTGCGGAGGTGTTCAGCAATAAATTTTACGAAACCTATAAATGATCATCGTTTAATACTGGTACTATCCAGCATCTTCCTGGTAATTTCTGAAAAGAAGGCAGTGCCTTTTTTGTTCACATGATACGGATCACCAAACATAGTATTAGGCAAACAAACCGGCCCTGGTACAAGATGCAGGTTGGCGTATTGGGTTTGCAGCGTTTTCATATACTTATCTACAGTAGTCTGAAAGGGACTCTTGTTATAAGACATGAACGAAGCCTGATTTATTGGCGCCACCATTAAATAAACAGCTATTTTATTTTTGGCAGCCACATCCATTAACTGGTCAAAATAATGTTTACTTATGGAGGGCAGATAAAACTCAAAATCACCATTTATTCCATCCGTGTTATTTGAGTCGGCTTCCCCAAAGTTCATATAGCCCCGGTAATCCGTCAGTTGTTTAATGACCTTTTGCTTTGCAACGTTTACGTCGGCCCATGTATTACATAAACTGTTCAGTCCATCAATAAAAGTTTCGCGGTAATGGAAGGGGAAATGCCAGTATTTTAATCTTCGGTCATATTGTGCCAGGCTAAGTGCACGCTGGCTTGTTACTGACTCATCATGAAACTTATATTTATATTTCTTCTCTACCTGTTCAAGGTCTTTCAATTCATTATAACTCACAAACTGAAAAGGAACGGTACGCCGGTTAAAATAAGGTGATATTTCGGCTAAATAATATAATCCGTACACCATAACCAGCGTATCCACTTTATTATTCAACAGGTACTTCTTTAAAGTAAGACAGCCTTCAAACAGATCGCTTCCCGGAATCGATAAATTGATCCATTTGTTACCCAGCACTTTTGGGTTCACACTTGCATTTCCCCGGGAATCGCCGATGATTATATTGCTGAAACCCGTTTTCTTATTGATCTGCTCATACTGGTAGGTGCAATAATAATAATCAACCGGTGCGCCCAGGAAAAAGGCCGGCTTTATTTCTATGAAAACATAAATGATCAAAGCCGACAACAGTAAAGTTGCCACCAGGTATTTGATCGTTTTGGTGATGAACCTGTTCATACGTTAAAACTGAAAATAGATAAAGTTTGTTTTCTTCCCGAAATAGAATATTACCAATAACGCCAGCACCATATAAACGATGCGTTTCCCCCGCTTTGGCACGCTTAAATTGCGCTCATCACGCCTTAACCACCAATCTATCAGGAGCAATGGGATGATATAATAAAACACGTTACAATATGCCAATGCTTCTTTCGGATGTTTGTAATTGGTAATAGCTCCTTTCAAATAACCTGCTGCTGTAAACATATCCTTTGCGCGGAAGAAAACCCAGGCAAATGTTACGAATGTAAAGGTTGATGCCATTTGCCACAATTCTTTCCCGGTTGGATATTTTCTGTATTGGGCCACAACATCTGAAGCATGCCGTCTGTTACGTTGCAACAATAACAGGGGTAAAAACCCACAGGCATGCAAAAATCCCCATGCAATGTAATTCCAGCTGGCCCCATGCCAGAAACCACTCACCAGGAAAATAATAAATGTATTTCGAACCGCTTTTAGCTTTCCTTCTTTAGAACCGCCCAGCGGTATGTATAAATAATCCCTGAACCAGGAAGAAAGGGAGATATGCCAGCGTCGCCAGAATTCTGCCACATCGCGCGAAAAATAAGGGAACCGGAAATTGCTTAATAATTCAAACCCAAACAACTTAGCGGTGCCCATAGCAATATCAGAATAACCGCTGAAGTCGCCATAGATCTGGAATGAAAAGGCTATTGCCCCTATTATCAATGTAAGCCCACTTTGGTGCTGATAATTATTAAATATACTATCTACAATTGTAGCCAGGCTATCTGCAATCACTATCTTCTTAAACATTCCCCACAACATCAAACGGCAACCTGCAACAGCCTGGGCATAATTAAAAAACCGCTTCTTTTGTATTTGCGGAAGCAGGTGATTGGCCCTTTCAATAGGCCCGGCCACCAACAAGGGAAAAAACGATACAAATACGGCATAGTCAACAAAATTCCTGACGGGCTTTTGTTTGCCGCGGTAAATGTCGAATACATACGACATGCCATGAAAGGTATAAAAGGAAATGCCGATGGGGATGGCCACCTTTAGCAAAACAGGGTTGGTATGAAATCCGATCAATGCAAAGGCCTCTTTAAATTCAAGCGCAAAGAAGTTGTAATATTTGAATACGCCCAGGATGCCCAGGTTATTAATGACGCTCAGCCATAAAAAGAATTGGGCTTTTTTCCTGTTGGGGGATGCTACCCAAAAGCCGTATAAATAATCCGCAAAAGTGCTGACCGCCAGCAGGATCATGAACTTCCAGCTCCACCAGCCATAAAAGAAATAACTGGCCACTAAAATAAGCACGTTCTGCCAGCGTAACGGCTTGAAAACAAACCAATACAAAACAAAAACGAGGGGTAGGAACAGTAAGAACGTGAACGAATTAAACAGCACTAAAAAACATTATTTTTTTTTACAAATCAGACCGCGGCAAGATATTGCGTTTTTGTTGATATCAGGAAGAAAAAGCCAACTATTAACTTCTATACGAACGGCACCTTTCATTAGCGTCAGATTCCCTATTTTCAATACAAAGCTGCCTGTAACATGAGAAAAATATTAATATTGCTGCTGGCCATTCCCGCAATGGCCTTCACTCAATCTTCTACTACTATGAATGCATACCAATGGCCGGCCGGCGTACAACCGCCCATGGCGGAAAAAGCACCTAAAGAATTTATAGCCCATGGCGATAAGCGTATTGATGACTATTACTGGCTGAACCAGCGCGAGGACCCGAAAGTGCTGGATTACCTGAAAGCAGAAAATACTTACCTCGACGCCATGATGGGCGGCACAAAGGAACTGCGGGAGAAATTATTCAATGAAATGAAGGGCCGCATTAAAGAAAAAGATGAATCGCTGCCTTATAAAGACAATGGCTACTGGTATTATGCCCGCTTTGAGGAAGGCAAACAGTACCCCATGTATTGCCGCAAAAAAGAAACCCTGGAAGCGCCGGAAGAAATTATGCTCGACCAGAATAAACTGGCTGAAGGCTTCCCTTATTATTCCATTGGCGGCCGTGCCGTCAGCGATAACAATGAGCTGCTTGCCTATACGGTAGATTCGGTGGGCAGAAGGATCTATGGCCTGCGCATTAAGAACCTGGTGACCGGCATCACCTACCCCGAGAATATCACCAATGTTGATGGCGGCTATATTGTGTGGGCGGCTGATAACAAAACCATTTTCTATGTAAAAAAAGATGTGACCACCTTACTGGGCTACCAGGTTTGGCGGCATGA
The DNA here is from genome assembly GCF_002077945.1 of Niastella vici. Classification (GTDB taxonomy): domain Bacteria; phylum Bacteroidota; class Bacteroidia; order Chitinophagales; family Chitinophagaceae; genus Niastella; species Niastella vici. The sequence continues at coordinate 318,228 of NZ_LVYD01000043.1, read as the reverse complement.
ACTGGGCACCGATCCTTCCAAAGACGTTATGGTATTCGAGGAGAAAGACAATCGTTTCTATATTGGCGCTTACCGCACCAAATCGAAGAAGTACATGGTGATCTGGTCAAGCATGAACCAGGTATCAACCGAATACCGCCTGCTGGAAGCTAACAACCCAACCGGTTCTTTCAAAGTGTTTGAACCCCGAAAAGAAAACTTCCAGTACAGTATAGAACATTTCAATGATAAATTCTATATCCGAACAGATTTAATGGCGCCGAACTTCCGTCTCATGGAAACGCCTGAAACAAAAACCGGTGTGGCCAACTGGAAAGAAGTGATCCCGCATCGAAAAGATGTTTACATCAGCAACCTGCTGGTATTTAACAACCACCTGGTGCTGGGCGAAGTGAAGGATGCGTTGAACCAGCTGCGCGTTATTAACCTCACCAGTCACCAGGATTACTATATTACCTTTCCGGAAGCGGTTTATGCAGCTTTTCCCAATATAAACCCCGATTACAACACCAATATGCTGAGGCTCTCCTATACGTCCATGACCACGCCCGTTTCCATCTATGATTTTAATATGGATACCCAGCAACGGGAACTGAAAAAACAGACGGAAGTACTGGGCGGTTTCAATAAAGAGGAATATACTGCTGAGCGTTTATGGGCAACCGTACGGGATGGGGTGAAAGTGCCGATTTCGCTGGTGTATAAAAAAGGCATAAAAAAAGACGGTTCCAACCCATTGCTATTATACGCATACGGCTCCTATGGTTCCAGCATGTCGCCCTCGTTCAACAGCAATATCATCAGCCTGCTCAACCGTGGCTTTATATATGCAATTGCACATGTACGGGGCGGACAGGAAATGGGCCGCCCCTGGTACGACCAGGGCCATCTGTTCAATAAAAAGAATACGTTTTTTGATTTTATCGATTGCGGTGAATTCCTGATCAAAGAAAAGTATACCGTTAAAGAACACCTGTATGCCAATGGCGGCAGCGCCGGTGGTTTACTGATGGGCGCCATCGTTAATTACCGGCCCGATCTGTGGCATGGCGTAGTGGCCGATGTCCCGTTTGTAGATGTGATCACCACCATGAGCGATCCCAGCATTCCGCTCACCACAGGTGAATACAAGGAATGGGGAAACCCTGCAGTTGAAAAAGAGTATTTCTATATGAAATCGTATTCGCCGTATGACAATGTAGAGAAAAAGGCATACCCCAATATGCTGGTGACTACCGGACTGCATGATTCGCAGGTACAATATTTTGAACCGGCCAAATGGGTAGCCAAATTGCGGGAATTAAAAACAGATAACAACAAACTCTTTTTCAAGACCAATATGGAAGCAGGCCATGGTGGTTCTTCGGGCCGTTTTGATTACCTGAAGGAGGTTGCCTGGCGCTATGCGTTCTTTTTGGCGTTGGAGGATAAGACTGAATAATTCGATTATAGCCCGCTCATCAGCGGGCTTTCTTTTTGTTACAGCCGGTTAAACCCAGTTACAACCAACACAGCAAACCACTACATATCAACCCCTTACAAAAACCTCGCCGTGCCCATATCGAGCGGACCATTGTAAGGCCAGGGACCATCGGCGATAACAAGTTCGGTATGTGGCCAGGCGATCCAGTTGTTGCGTGGCATAGCAGCTGCTGTAATAAGGTTCTGCAATACAACGTTGAGGTCATCCATACGCCATACATCTTCATTGGGATCATCTTCTTTACCTGCTGAGGCATCCATTGCTTCCTGCCCCGTTCGCGACAGTACAAGCGTTGAACAGGGCGGGCTCCAGCAACCCAATCCGCCAAAAACGGCCTGCAGTCTTGCCGCTACTTCTATGCCGCCAACAGAATCCATGGTCACAGCACAGGCAACCGGCTTACCGAAAAAAGCCGGGGTATTTTCAAAAGCGGTTGTTACTTCAATAAAACGCTGCAATGGCGAGCTCCAGTTATTCCAGTATACGCCACTCACTACCAGAAAGCCATCGCAGGCAACAAGTAATTCATAAACTTCCCTTATTGTTGGCTGTGGATCGGTCAGTGTTAACAGGGTCGCCTGTTGTTGCAATTCATGTACTATCACTGTTGCCCGTTTTGCCACTGCGCCGCAATTACCGGTTGTTCCGCGAAGCGAGCCATTGATGATGCCAATATTTTTTGGTGTCATATTGCAAATACTAAGAAGTCTCAAAGTAAGGCAAAAAAAAGCTGCAGCGGTAAATGACCACTGCAGCGTTCACAAGTATCGCAATTTTTTTATTTTGGTCTGAACAGGCTATCGATCAGTTGTTGATCGAAGTGTTCTGAAACATCACCTTTAATGTTGTGATATACGGCGCTTACAAAAATGGTTTTGGCAGCGTCCATAATAGCCATGATCACAAAGAAGGCTGCCACAGCTGCTGCAATGCCTACAATTGGATGTATAAGCATACCCAGGAAGAATAAAGGCAGGCAAATGACCAGCAGGCCTAAAAAATGGATCAAACCGAAACTGAAACCGGCTGAAAGGCTTTCGCCCCATTTTTCTTTCATCATTTGGGTAGAACGTTTTACCGCGTCGATGGGACCTACGTTTTCATACGCAATTACAGGAACAACAAAGAAGGTTGCCACGCTCCATACCAGACCAATAATACCGGTAACGATCTTTCCAACGATGCCTGAGTTTTCCTGGATGGCTTTTAAAATAAGTCCGACCGTTGCAGCCACCATTGCCCAGGAAAAAATAGCGCCAATGCGGCTAACACTGAATTGGAGGCCTTTCTTTAAAGTCACTTCTTCACCATTCAGGTACAAACGGGTACAATGAATAAGCGCCATATTAAAGAAAACCACTATGAAGTAGTTAACTACATAAAAAATGAATAACACCGCATAATACTCGGTGCGCGAAAACTCACCCAGGTTATCCAGGTCCCAGCCCGAACCGGCTGCCAGGAAGGTGAAAAACGAGCCGATCACCAATATCAGCGAAATGGCCGACAGTATGGGGAAAAGGATCAATTGCTGGTTTGCTTTGAGTATTTTGAAACTGCTCATGGCCAGTTTCCAGCCATTGGAGATACGATCAGAAAATGCCATAGGGGTAATTTTTTGTTATATTGACATTAAATATAAAGAATTTGGCGGAGCCGGTCAAGGGGCACACCCGGCTTAACAAAAACTATTCGCGGCGGCCGTCTTTGAACTTATTCAGTTTGCCCTGGTTAGCAGTTATTCTTTGCTTTGTATTTTCGATATCCTTTTGCAGATCATCCACTCTACCAGATGCTTTCCTTGCATTTTTGGCATCACGCTTTGCAATACTTGCTTTTTTATCAGCTCTCCGGGCCAGTTTTTTATTCCCGGGTTTATCGCTTAATTTATTGGCTGCTTTTAAATTTTCATTCGCAGATTCCTGTGCCCGCATCGTGGCATCCTCTTTCTTTTTTATTTGTTGCTCAAGCTGGCTTTGTAATTTTTCAAGTTTAGTTTGATCTGCATTGATCTTTGATACCAGGGAAAGAGAATCTGTATTGACCTCCTGGGCAGATACAGACATACAAAAAAACAGCAAAGCAATCGGGGTTAATAACAATACTTTTCGCATACTATACTTTTAAATGTTCGCTTACAACTATTGACAGTTATTATTCGGTACAACAGTGGTTTATAGGTATGTCGTTACAGGCAACCATATATTACACCTGATATCGCTCTTTAACATTTCAAAAATAAGTAAACAAATAGTTCAAGGCCATGTAATGTTAACCTGCTTCCAATATTGAAAAATAGGAATAAGCTATTTCCTGCCCTCATAAAATATGCTGCACTATTTAAAAAGTACATTGAATATGGACAAAGGATGGTATGACTTTATGGATAAATTACGCAAAGGTTGTTATATTGGGGGTAGGCCTCCTGGTGGAATGTAAATAGATGATATTTAATACAAACGACCAAAGAGCCGCCTCACCATTCCCAGGCCTAAATCTGTAACCGATTACAATTTTATAGAAAAATATACCGGTAAGGGGGTACTACTACCTGAAAACATGGTAGTTCAGCCGAACTAAAACCATGCGGTAACAGAAAAAATAAAAAATAAATATTAAAATAAAATATCCTAACTTAGGCTAAGCATGTACTTACGAACAACAATAGCTAAAATCGTTTGTGCTATTGCTTCAGCAACTCTCCCAACCAAACCATTCGCACCATTCCGATCCCTTCTGGTTAAGCCTCGAATATAGTAGCATCTCAGGTCATATAGGACTGGCCATGTAGTGAATTGCTTTCAAACCAATAAACAGGTAAGCATTTTATTTCAAGACGCGGGGGATATAGCAGCAACTTCCATTTCAACCTTCTGGCAATTATACTTACCTGTTGGTTCATAAAGACCTGACTCAATAAATAAAAGACCGGCTTATACAGGCCCGGGCAAATCCGCAAACCCGGATCTGCCGGGAGCTTATTTATTAAACGCATGTTCCTGCCATGAACCCCAAAAACAACAACTTATGAAAGGTCCTGCAGAAAACAACCCGATCAATAAAATACTGCTGATCGATGATGACCCGGCAGCCAATTATTTATCAAAGGAATTGCTTGAACGGCTGCATGTAGCTAAAGAAATTGAAATTGCTGAAAATTGCCTCCGGGCGCTTGAACTCATTAAACAAACCAATTGCGCCGATATCATTCTGCTTGATATAAGAATGCCCGGGCTCGATGGGTTCGATTTTCTGGATAAACTGAGAAAACTGGCGCTTACGAAAAAAATAAAAGTCGTGATGCTCACCAGTTCCCTGCGGCCAGAGGATAAATTAAAAGCGTTCAGCTACAAGGCCGTCGTTGATTATCTCGAAAAACCCTTAACACCCGAAAAGGTGGAATTGATTGCAACTACTTACCTCAACTAATGCCGCAATGAAAAGAATAATTGCTTTTGCATTATGCATGCTTGTCTTTATTATTTCCGTGAGTGCTCAAAAAAAAGATTCTGTATCACAACTGCTGCGCCTGTCGATCGAAAACCTGATGAATATCCCCATTTATTCGGCCTCTAAAATTGCCGAATCAAGTTTTGAAGCGCCCCTGTCCTCAACCGTTATCACCAAAGAGCAAATAAAACGGTCGGGCTGCACCTCCATTATGGAAGCCTTGCGCCTGATGCCCGGGGTAATAGTGCGCGAACAAACCAACGGCAATTATGATATCCACCTCAGGGGGCTCGATAATATACCGCCCAATTCGAGCCTGATATTTTTTACCAGTTCCACCACCCTGGTAATGATCGACAACTACCCCGTGTATAATTATTTACATGGTGGAACCTTTTGGGAAACCCTGCCGGTTGATATTAATGATGTAGAGAAAATTGAAGTGGTAAGGGGCCCTTCCGCCGCCCTGTACGGCCCCAATGCTGTTTCGGGCGTCATCAACATCCTTACCCGTAAACCTGAAAAAGCAGGACTATATACGGTTGCCAACGCCCGCTACGGCAGCTACCAGTCATTCATTGCAAATGCCTCCGCCGGCTATAATTTCAATGATAAATTCAGCTTCATTGTGTCGGGCAATTATCAAAACAGGAACCGCACGCAGGCCGACTATTACGATGAGCTCACCGCCAAATATGTACCGCTTGATTCGGTTGCTGCAGTAAAATATAATCCGGGAGGAACCGCCAATACCCATGAAAAATATCCGCACCCGCAGCTGGCCATGCAAAAATATGCCGCCAATGGCTTTATTAATTACGATCCTTCGGAAAAGATAAAGATGGCAGCCGCTTTTGGCGCCCAGCATTCCGAAGTGCAAAAGGCATTTGGGGCCGATACCTATTCAGCTTATTTAACCACTGCCCGCTCCGATACGCGATACGCCAATCTCAAGGGTAACCTCAATGATTGTATCATTCAGTTATCATATCTCAATGGAACACAATCCCCGGTTATAGGTGGCACTATCTGGAAATGGGATTTTAACACCTTCGATGCATTGGTGGAATACAATTTCTCAAAAATTAAAAATTTAACGCTTACCCCGGGCATCATCTACCGGCAGGCCGTGTACGACGACAGTAAATATGTAAATACCGCCATAAAACAGGGGTTCTGGAGTGGCCGGGCCGAATCGACCACTAAAGCGGCTTCCCTGCGGGCTGATTACAGATTATTCAACCAACGGCTTCGCCTGGTTAGCGGCGGGCGGGCCGACAAATTCAATTACCCCGGCAAAACATATTATTCTTATCAACTGGCCGCCACCTACAAGATCAATGAGCGCAATTTGATCAGGGTGGTACATTCAAAAGCGAACAGAGCGCCTTTAATTATTGATCTGTTCTCAAACCTCGATCTTACAGGCCCATTGAATGCGACTCAAACTTACCTGCTTGAAGTACGGGGAAATAAAAACATAAAGCTGCTGTCCTCTACCCTATTTGAAGCAGGTTACAGGATTCAGCCAACAGCCAAATTGAAATTTGATCTGGAGCTATTCACCACAAAGACCCGCAATTTTTCCTATACTATTTTTGAAAGCGGCACCTTCAATAACAGCGGCCCCATCGGGTTTCAGGGTTTGCTCGACCTGAACAATATAACCGTTTATGCAAAACAATGGGGCGGCACTTTGACGGCCAATATTGTTGCCGGCAACTGGCAACTCAAACCTTTCATTACCCTGCAAAAAACCATGTTATACGATTACTCCATCTATGCCAATTCGCCGCAGGCCCCATCCCTTCCTTCCAATAACAATAATCCGGCACTGTACAATATATATTCAGGCATGGGAACAAAAATAAAACACCAGGCTACACCTTCATGCTATGGCGGCGCCTATATTAACTGGAAACCCGGCAAATTGAACGTCAATTTAAATCCCTGGTTTTACAGCAGCCAAACCCAGTTACACAGCAGCAACCTTACTTATAAAGATGGTAAAAGAGGAGTTGAAAATATAAAAGGCAAATGCATGTTAAACGCTACCGTATCGTACCAGATCCTGAAAAACTTCACGGTTACCCTGAGTGGCAGGAACTGTTTTAATAATGAATCGCGGGAATTCTATAAGGCAGATGCGCCTGCCTTTATGCTATTTGGCGGCGCCAGCTTTGAACTATAACCCATTTTGATCACTACCATTGCAAGCAATAACCAATGAAAAATTACCGATCGCATACATATAAAGAAACACCAGCAAAGCGTAAGCTTTATAAAACTTTGTTATGGTTGTTTGTAACAACTTTCTCATTTACCAGCTTCAGGCAAAAAGACCAGGCAAAGGAATACAACCTCAAGGCGGCATTCATTTATAATTTCACCAGGTATATTGAATGGAAAGAGTCTTCAGACCAAAATGAATTTATTATTGGCGTCATCGGCACCTCGCCCATCAATGATCCGCTTGCCGAAATAGTAAAAACGGAAATGGTTGATAACAAGAAGATCATTGTAAAGCAATTCAGCAAGCCCGCAGATATCACGTTCTGCCATATTCTGTTCATCTCCGATAAATCAAGCGTTCCGCTTGATGATATTCTGGCCAAAACAACCGGTAAGGGAACGCTTATCATCAGCGAACAGGATGGTTATGCAGGACTGGGTACAGCCATCAATTTCGTGATCGTAAACCGCAAGCTGAAATTTGAAGCCAATGTAAAAGCGATCAATGCGGCCGGATTAACTGCAAGCTCACAATTATTAAAACTGGCGATCATTGTAAAATAACATGCCCAGGTTCAAAAATATATCCATAAAGAACAAGCTGATCTTCATTCAGACGACAACGGCCTTTATAGCAGTGCTGGTATGCTGTATTTTTTTTGTAGTGAATGATATAAGGACCTTCAAGGACGCCGGCAACCGGAAAATATATTCGCTGGCAAGGATCGTGGGAGAAAATGCCATCCCTACCCTGCAGTTCCTTGACCAGGATGCAGCCACCCAACTCCTGTACAAACTGAACAAAGAACCCGATATAACCCAGGCCGAAGTGCTTGACAAAAACGGAAAATTATTTGCCCGGTATTTACGGGAACAACCGTCAGGCGATTCCACGAATCATAAACAGGAGCTGCCCTCCAACGCCACACCCGGGCAATTAACGGCCAGGTATAAACTGTACCAGGAAAAAGAATTTCTGGGCACCGTTGTATTATATGCCCGGTTAAATGACCTGAACAAAATTATTGTTGGTTATGTAAAAGTGGCGTCACTGGTGTTGCTGACCGCTATTTTATCTGCTCTTATCATTTCCATTTTTCTGCAACGTTCTATTGTATTCCGCCTGTTACGACTGGTCACAAAAACAAAAGAAGTGGCTAAAACCGGAAATTATTCATTGCGCGTGGCCGGTACCGGCAATGACGAAATAGGAACACTGGCCGGCGGTTTTAATGCCATGCTGGAACAAATTGAAAAAATGGACCGGTATCTTAAAGAAACCAATGCCGAGCTGAAAACCTATTCTATCAACCTGGAAAGCAAGAACCGCGAGCTGGAAGAATTTGCCTATATCAGCTCGCACGATATGAAATCGCCCATCACCAGTTTATATGGTATGCTCTCCTTAATGCAGCAGAAAGAAGTGGTGAAGCCCGAACACCGGCATTTGTTTGACCTGGCCATTAATTCGGTACGGCAAATGCAAAAGACCATTAATGCACTCAATGAAATAATTGCTTTCAGAAAAACACTTAAAATAGAACGACAGCAAATAGACCTGGCCGAAGCGCTGGAAGAAGTGAAATTAAGGATAGTGGACCAGATCAGCACTTCCCGGGCGGTTATACAGGCCGATTTCTCGAAATGCCCCTATGTGAACTTCCCCGAGGTTCACCTCAAAAGTATTTTTCAAAACCTGCTTACGAATGCCATTAAATATAAACAGAAAGGAAAGCCGCCGGTCATTGAGATTTCAACAAAAAGCGAAGGCAACTTTGTGGTGCTGGAAGTAAAGGACAATGGCCTGGGCATTGACATGAACCGCTTTAAAGATAAATTATTCGGATTGTTCCAGCGTTTTCATACACATACAGAAGGAACGGGTATTGGCCTGCATATGATACACTCCATAGTGGAATCGTATGGCGGCAGAATTTATTTGGAAAGTGAAGAGAACCGGGGAACAATCTTTAAAATTTACCTCGACAATGCACCACTTTAATAAAGTACTATTGGTCGACGATGATGAAGCCACTAATTTTTTGGCAGAACTGGCATTCAAGAACCTGGCTATTGCCAATGAAATTGAAGTAGCCAGCGATGGATTGATCGCCTATGAATGGCTCAAGCAACAAAACAATTGCCCCGATATTATTTTCCTCGACATCCGCATGCCGCGCATGGATGGGTTTGATTTCCTCGACAATTTTGCTGAAATGAACGTTTGCAAACAGGTTAAGATCGTCATGCTCACTTCCTCAACGCGGCAGGAAGATAAAAAAAGAGCATTCACCTATAATGCCGTTATCGATTACCTCGAAAAACCTTTGACCGAGGACATGATCAGGAAGATTGCGGATAGTTATTTTGAGGATTGATTTGATCTAAGATGCATAACTATAGCATTAACGCTGACGAGCGGTAAACGGTTATCGGTATACCGTTAAGTATGAAAAAAGATCCCGCCATACGACGGGACCCTTTTTTAAAAAACCCACCCCCCGCCTGCTTATTGCAACTGCAAAGCTTTTAAAAATTCATTGTACGCCTCTTTCTTATTATAACCTTCTCCCCACAATAAGGGATAATCTTTTGTATGATAAGGCAGGCGGCTACGCAGCCAGGAATCGCTGTCGCTAACGCCCCACACCGTTATTCCATACCGCTGAGCTTCGGGCACATTGCGGATATACGATTCCACCACATATTTATACTTCGCCGCCTGTTGTGGGAACATAGTAGGCGTAATAACAAAGTTGGCTGTTTGCGGATCGGTTTGGCTGCCCAGGTTTACGCTGATATCCAGTTCGGTAATTCGAACCAGCAAGCCGAGCTGCGCCATTTTCAGCAGCGCATTGTCAATGCCGGTAGTGGTATTCAGGTAACTCATGTGCATTTGTAACCCTACCCCATCAATGGGCACCCCCTTTGCTTTTAACCGCGTTACCAGGGCAATCAGCGAATCCATTTTACGTGGGTTCGATTCATGGCCATAGTCGTTCAGGAACAACTTTGCAGTGGGATCAACCGCATGGGCATAGTTAAACACTTTTGTAAGCAAACTATCGCCATTGGTGATGGCGGTTGCGCCTGCCGCGGTTCTGTCGCCCATATAATCGCTCCAGTAAAAGGCATCGCTGCTGCTGGTGCCGGTGCGTAAAATACCATTGTCATCGAGCACTTCATTGGCCACATCCCAGGCATGCACTTTGTCTTTGTAGTGCGTCATCATGGCTGTTATAAAATTCTTAAGCGTGCTGTCGATGCGCATTTTTTGTTCGGCAAATGAAGCGGCCGAAGCTGGCGGATTGACCAGCGTAACGCTTACGCTGTCGATATAATACGTATTGGCCAGGTAACCCATATCAAACATGATCTTCTTGCTTACATCATTTGCCGTGAACGTCCATTCGTAGGGCGCCCAGCTTGTAGTAGGATAATAATCGGCTGAATATTGTGCCGAAGGGCTATTCGATAACCTGAATTTTCCACCGGCATTGGCAGCTTTGGCGTAAAAGCGCACTTTATACGCCGTGCCCGTTGTAGTTGTAATGGCATCGCTGGCAATTTGTACACTCCAGGGATTGCCGGCAGCAGCTGGTGCTGCTTTGAGTGAACGGGCCCCTTCATACATTTCTCCGGCAGCTGTACCGGCACTGATATACGATGAACCATTCAATACACTAAAGTTGGCAAACGGCGTGGTGCTGCCCGGCGTTTCAAATGTACCGTTGGCGATAAGACTGGGATTGCTGGGTGTGCTGCCCGGTACGGCAAGCAAATTGCGCAAATAATTCCCGTTGTTGTTCTGATGCCAGCACAACGTATGTCCGTATACGCCCAAACCGGCGCCTGTTACTTTCGCTACCATGGCATCGGCTTTTGAAAAATTATAACTGCCGTTGCTTTGCACAATGGCGCCATGTTTCATATTGTAACCAAAGGTCACATTACTGAATTGCGAAAATACCGTACTGGTATACATGCCATCGGTCATAATAGAATCGTAATTGACGGCCACGCCTAAAGGGAAAGGTGCCACCCCGTGCAACGTGGCGTCGGTGCCGGGATCCGTTTTCTTATCCGATTCAATATTCTTCTGGCAACCGGCGCCCCACATGGCCGATAACAGCAACAGGGGCATTGATATCTTTATAATTTTCATTGGATTGTACTTTTGGGTTTTAAATCTTAATAAGCAAAACGCACATTATCGATATTCGCTTCCATAGCTGCACTGGCATACCCACTAAAATGGAATTTTACCTTGGTGATATTGGCCGGGTTTGGCGTAACCGTTCCACCACCGTAATTATTGAATAGCTGCGTCAATGGTAAGCTTATGGTATTCCAACCAGTACCATTTATCGCAACTGTTTTGGCAAAATTGGTGGAGTTGTTATCGGTAGTGCTTTCCTGCACAATCACCTGCAGCATGGTTCCCGTTTTGCCATTATTGTTCACATCGAACTTCAGCGTGGTAGCTGCCGTGGTGGAGGTTAACCCAAACGTTTCGGAGCCCGACCCTATAGCATAGGTTGAAATGCCTGCATACCCATTGGTGCTGGTTGCATTGGGAACGGCTTTTAAAAAGAACCCGTTCTTTGGGTCAGGATTGGTGTTGGTCACCGTCTTCGAATTCATATCGCCATACGAATACCACGAACCGCCATTAGGCCGTATACCGGCGCCATCGAAATCAGCCACCAGCAAAGCCCGTTCGCCCACCGTAAGAATGGAGGCGCTTGTAGCGGTTCCACCGGCTGTAACAACAGTGATGAGGCCCGATGAAGCACCGGTTGGTATTTTAACCTTAAGCTGCGTTTTCGAAGAGGAATCGGTAATAATGGCCGGGGTAGATCCGATGGAGACAGATTGTATGCGGGTAAACAACTTTCCCGTAATGGTGATGGTATCGCCTTCCGGTGCATTGGCCGGGTTAAAACTGCTTATCACCGGCGCCGGCTGCATTACCGTAAAGTTTACCGTGGCTGTTTTCCCCAGCCTGTTGGTAAGCGTTATAAGCTGATCGCCATAGTGCGCATTGGTTGGCACGTTTGTTAAAACAGCGGTGGAAGTATTGAATACCGAACTGAAGCTGGCCGCAGTGCTATCAAACTTTATAGATACAATATCCTGCATATCGTGCCCTGAAATGGTAAGGAATGTTTCAGGAAATGCCGATGCCGGGCTCACACTCAGATCGGCCGGCGTACCCGATGTATCTTTCCTGCATCCGGTGAATAACAATGTAGTTATTAACCATAGCCAGGTGCAATATATAATGCGTTTTTTCATGAATGTTGGTTTTGGAATTAATAATAAGCGGCCGGAGCTTCAGCCAGCTTTGGATCGCTGTCTATTTCCGATTGTGGTATCGGGAACAACAGCATGGTGGGTGTTACGGTTATTTTGTTCGAACTCACAGATCCTGAACCGCACCAGCCATCGAACAAACCTCTTTCGGTATTGCTTAGTTTGGTGATCGCTTTAGCCTGGGGTAACCGCAGTACATCGTACCAGTACTGGCCTTCAAAAGCAAATTCAAGCCTTCTTTCGCGCAACAGGTCATCGATGCTAATGCTGCTTACGGGTATGCTGCCGAGGCCGGCCCTTGTTCTTACCCGCATAAACTGCGCAATGGCCTGTGCATCGGTGGTTGAGGTATTGTTCCCGATCACCGCTTCTACATAGGTCAGTAGTACATCGGCATAGCGGATCATATAGGTATTGATGCCTGTTGACATCATATACACGCCGCCGGTAGCGGCATTGTCTTCATAATTACCTACTACATATTTTTTTACGTTGGCGCCGGTGCGCGATTTGCAGGAAGGATAGGTATAGCCGCCTTTCGCCTGCAGCAGTTCGGCATAATAATCACCGGCCCGCATATAGGTAGGCTTTCTTCTAAGATCGCCGGCAATAGAATCGCGTTGGAAATCGATGCTGGGTTTAAAACTTCCCCAGCCGTCCTGTGCACCGGTGAGTTCCTGTCCGTACGGCGCACAATACGCCTGCGTAACATTACCGGTTCCATAGCCGCCATCGGCATTGCTGGCTTTCCATTGTAATGCAAAAATGGATTCCTTGTTATTATTGTTGCGTGTATAAAACAGATCGGCATAACTGCTCATTAACCCATAGCCATACAGGCTTTCATTACTGATCAGTTCCCAGGCTTTGTTCTTTGCATTGTCAAAATCATCCATGGTAAGATATACTTTCGCCAGCAGCGCCTTGGCAGCACCTGCCGATACACGGCCCGGCGTAGAAGCTTTAACCGGCAAACTGGTTTCGGCCTGTTGGAGATCTTTTACAATGAATTTGTACACATCGGTCACTATATGGCGGGGATACTGGTACCCTTTATTAAAGTCAGCAGTATCTTCTAATATTGGAACGGCGCCGTAATTCCTTACCAGGTAAAAATAGGCAGCGGCGCGCATAAACAAACACTCGCCCATGGCAGTGTTCACCGTTGCCGCATCGAGGGCACCGGTATTGCGGTTCAGGTTGTTCATGATGGCATTGGCCTGCCCCACTACGGTGTACAGCGAAGCCCAGCCTTTGTACAGGTATTCATTACTTTGGGTAACGTTCATGTTCTGAAACTGAAGCATGGGCACATTGGCATCGCCGGTTGAATTGCCGGCGTATACATCGCCAATGCTCATACTATAGGTGCAATTGAAATTATACCAGGGCGCGCCATATAATACAGCCGTGGCAGTTTGCACTTCGGCAGCAGTGGTAAAATAATTATCTACGGTATATTGACCGGTTGGGGTGCCATCAAAAAATGATTTCTTACACCCAAACAAAATGGTAACGGCCATCAACATTCCCGCCAGGCAACTCCTGTTTTTATAGTTATTGTTCATTTGTTCGTGTTTAATAATGGTAAAGGGTTTTAAAATTCAACGTTTATACCCCCGATAATAGTTCTGGGAACGGGATAACGTCCCATATCAATACCATTGAGGAAAACGTTGCCATTAAGCGCACCCACTTCAGGATCGTACCCTGAATAATGCGTAAACGTATGCAGGTTCTGGACGGTACAATACAGGCGCATTTTACCAATGCCCCTGATGCGGTTCTTCAGCAAATTGGAAACATTATAGCCCAGCGTAATATTTTGAATACGCAGGTAAGAACCGTTTTCGATAAAGCGGTTGCTGATGGCCGTATTTTCGTTGGGGTCGCCATTTACATAACGGGGCATGTTTGTATTGGTGTTATCAAAGGTCCACCTGTTTTTCACACTGGCCATTTGATTACCGGCGGTTGCCGTCATGGCTTCGCCCCAAACGCGGGTGTAATTAAAGATGTCGTTGCCATATGAACCGTACACGAAGATGGAGAGATCAAAATCCTTATACCCGATATTATTGGTAAAGCCATAGGTAAACTTTGGATTGGGGTTGCCAATGATAACACGGTCATCGCCATTGATCTGGTTGTTCTTATCCTGGTCGCGGTATTGCACATCGCCGAGATAGGTACCGGTTTTGGCATCAATCACGTTATTGGCGCGGATGGCCGAACCATACAGTTGCTCCGGCGTCTGGAACAAACCGATCTTTTCATACCCATAAAATAAACCTACAGGTTGCCCCACCACCGTTTTCGTGATGGGCGGGTTGCCATTCACGGCCAGTGTTTGGGTAATGTTCGAAGTCTGGCTGTTCAGTTCTTTTACGGTATTCTTATAATGCGAAACGATCAGTGTGCTTTTCCAGGAAACCGCTGTCATTTTGGGCGTTTGATAAATTAAACTGATATCATAGCCTACGTTCTGCATTTTTCCATAATTCACATAAGGAGCGGCCATACCCACTGTACCGCTGTTGGGAATACCCGTACCGGTAAATGCCGGGTAGGTGGCAGAGAAAAGGAATTTGTCTGAGATCTTGTTATACCAGTCAACCGTAATATTGAACTGGTTGCTGATACCGAGATCGAGGCCCAGGTTCGTTTGCGCCTGGTGTTCCCAGGTAACATCGGGATTGCTGTAATTGCTGATGTATTGCCCCAGCCCGCTTTCAAATGCGGTGGAATTAATAAATACCGGGCTCAACGCAGCACCATACACGTAATTGGGTACGTTCTGATTACCGATCTCGCCATACCCCGCGCGGAATTTTATCAGGTTGAATGCCGATTTATAGTTCTCGAAAAACGGCTCGTTCGAGAGGGTCCAGGAAGCAGACAATCCCGGGAAATAACCCACCTGTTTTCCAGGGGCAAATTTCGAGGTCCTGTCTCTTCTTATATTGGCCGTGAAAGAATAGCGCCTGTCGAAGGCATAAATGATACGGCTGAAATAAGACTCCTGGGTATTGCGGCCTATATTCTGCGAGGCGCTGGCTGTAGCCGGGTCGCCGAGACTTAACGAATACAGGTCGTTTGAGGCAAATTTAGAGCGGGCAGAAGTAATGATATTCCATTCATTCTTTTGCGCTTCCTGACCCACCATCACGGTTACATCATGTTTGCCCGTTCTTCGTTGGTAGGTCAATACATTGCGCCAGTTCCAATAAGTGGTCTTATTGTTCTGTACTTTATATGTATTCAAACTATTGATGCTTCGGCCCCAGGTAAACGTGGGCATAAAGGCATCGCTGCTATTCCAGTTGAGATCGCTTCCAAAATCGCTTCGGAAAGTAAAATCCCGGAAAATGGTCGCCTGACCGTATACATTGCTTTGCAGCTTGTTTTTATTAAGATGGGTCAAAAAAGTGTTCGCCTGGGCAACCGGGTTACCACCACTCATGGCGCCCAAACCGGCAATATCGCTGGGACCGCCATAGCTGCCATCGAGGTTATGCACCGGCACATCGGGCGATTGTTGAATGGCCATGGCTATTACGTTTCCATATCCGTTATTCGAATTATTGGTCAACGTTATATCCTGGGCAATGCTGCTGTAACTGGCATTTACGCCCACCCTGAACCATGATTTCACCTGGTTCTCTGCATTCAGCCTGAGTGTTTTCCTTTTCAGGCCAGAACCAATTACAATGCCGTCCTGGTTATAATAATCGCCCGACAGGTAATAGGTAGCGCCCTGCTTTCCGCCCGATAAACCCACCTGGTAATTTTGCATCATGGCGCTTCTGAAGATCTGCCGTTGCCAATCGGTACCCGATCCCAGCACATCGATGTTACTAAACTCGGGCTGGCGGTCAACACCCGTAAAATCGGCAATGCTGTTCTTATAGGCGGCATACCCTTTCAGATCGAGCAGGTCGAGGTATTTGTAAATTCCTGACCGGCCATTGTAGCCGTCGAAAGTGATCTTGCCATCACCGGCCTTTCCTTTTTTTGTAGTTATGATAATTACGCCATTGGCGCCGCGGTTACCATAGATCGCAGTTGCCGAGGCATCCTTTAAGATGTCTATAGATAAGATGTCGCCCGGACTAAGATAGCTCAATGCGCTCATGTTCGTTTCACCATCACCGGCAAATGAAACGGCATCTTTGTTACTGTTGCCTTCGAGCGGAACGCCATCAATTACATACAATGGCTCAGTACCGCCAAAGGTTGAAATGCCGCGGATCTTTACAGAAACGCCGCCACCGGGTGCGCCTGAATTCTGCGTCACCGTAATACCCGATGCTTTTCCCTGCAACATTTGGTCGATACCGGTTTGCGGAAGATTTTTAAAATCATCGGCACGCAACGAATAGATGGAACTATTCACATCTTTCCTTTTTTGCGAGCCATAACCGATTACCACCAATTGGTCCAATCCGTCCACCTCTGGTCTCAGGGTGATCGCCAGGGTGGTTTGATTGGCGACATTGACTTCCTTTTTTTCGAAACCCATAGCGGTTACAATGAGTACCTGGTCGCCGGCCGCGATACCAAATTCAAAATACCCGTCTTTATTGGTTGAATAGCCATTGAGGGTCCCTTTTATAACTATGTTGGCGCCGGCCACGGGTGTGCCATCTTCGGCCATCACCCTGCCGGTGATCTTGATGAGGTCCTTTGTTCTTTTGCCCGGGGAATTATAATGAAGATCATGATTACCATTCTTACCAGGATCATGATATCCTGAATATGCATGCAGTGAAAGTAATACCAGTATAGGTATTCCAGTTAGTTTAAGACATGGGGGTGCCAATGAAAAAGTGCGATTTTTCATAAAATTGTTCAGCGTTGGTTTTTTAATAGATGTTGAATATTACAGTACCTGGCTTTGCAGTTTCGCAGGTACATGTAATGCAGCCTTACCTGTAATGCAGCGCATTACAAGGTCCTTTTGATAAAGAGGATTTACATGTTGTGGTTTTTGGTTAACAATAAGGTTTAATTACCCCCGCAATGCGGGAATTCAATTAATAGGCGGCTGATGACTGAGAGAGAATAAAGATCATGTTGCTTACCAGGCAACATATACCAACTAAGAAGTGCTAATTAGAAGACCAGCCGGGAGTGCATGCGTTTTTATGCGGCCGGCAGGATAATTAAACGTTTACTCTTATGAATTATTATGAAGTTGTATATATCTAATGTTTAAACTACAAGTAACTCCTCATGACCACCGTTTACATTATTTTATAAACCAATATTTTATGTTTGGTATGCCGGTTATGGGGAGGGATGATTTTACCCAATCGCCCCAATAGTCCGCGGGGAACAGATTTTGCTTACTGATATGTACACCAAATTGAGTAAACCATGAAAAGGATTATTTTGTTGTTGCTATCAACGTTTCTCACGCTTAGCGTTCTGCAGGCACAGAAACCTGAGATCATTACAAATAATAAACCTGGCTGGCACAAGATCGGCGATGCAAAGGTTGATTTTAAAACAGATAAGGATAAATTCATTTTGCTTGGTAAGGACAAGTATAAAGAGTTACAGGTAAAAGCCAAAGACGCTGGTGTTCATATTGAAAGCATGACGGTAGAATATCATGGCGATATGAAAGAAGATATAGCCCTGAAGTCGATGCTGAAAGCCGGTGGCCAAAGCAGGAAAATTTCATTGAAATACCCCAACCTGGATATACAGAATATAACCTTTGTATACCACACGATCCCCGGTGCAGAAGGTAAAAAAGCAGAGATTGAATTGTGGGGGAAGAAGTAATTGGGGCTTTAGTTTCACGAAAGGGACCCCGCAATTGAATTGTAAGTAATAATTTAATAGATAACAGAAGTAGGATGTAAGAAGTAAGAAGAGTCTGGATTTCGGACTTCTTACCTCCTACTTCTTACCTCCTACTTCTTACCTCCTACTTCTTACCTCCTACTTCTTACCTCCTACTTCTTACCTCCTACTTCTTACCTCCTACTTCTTACCTCCTACTTCTTACCTCCTACTTCTTACCTCCTACTTCTTACCTCCTACTTCTTACCTCCTACTTCTTACCTCCTACTTCTTACCTCCTACTTCTTACCTCCTACTTCTTACCTCCTACTTCTTACCTCCTACTTCTTACCTCCTACTTCTTACCTCCTACTTCTTACCTCCTACTTCTTACCTCCTACTTCTTACCTCCTACTTCTTACCTCCTACTTCTTACCTCCTACTTCTTACCTCCTACTTCTTACCTCCTACTTCTTACCTCCTACTTCTTACCTCCTACTTCTTACCTCCTACTTCTTACCTCCTACTTCTTACCTCCTACTTCTTACCTCCTACTTCTTACCTCCTACTTCTTACCTCCTACTTCTTACCTCCTACTTCTTACCTCCTACTTCTTACCTCCTACTTCTTACCTCCTACTTCTTACCTCCTACTTCTTACCTCCTACTTCTTACCTCCTACTTCTTACCTCCTACTTCTTACCTCCTACTTCTTACCTCCTACTTCTTACCTCCTACTTCTTACCTCCTACTTCTTACCTCCTACTTCTTACCTCCTACTTCTTACCTCCTACTTCTTACCTCCTACTTCTTACCTCCAACTTCTTACCTCCTACTTCTTACCTCCTACTTCTTACCTCCTACTTCTGCTTTTTTACCCATTTATCCGCTTTTATTGCCCACTGTTACGTACTTAAAAAAAATGACAGAACTTTAACCGCAGAAGCTTCAATATGAAAAAGACCTGTTTAACCCTGTCACTTGTTCTTATTGTTTCCCTGGGCATATCACAACCGGTTAAAAAAAATGGCTCACTGAAAGTTTCGGGCACCCAACTGGTGAACGAAAAAAATGAACCCGTGGTGTTGCGGGGTATGAGCTTTGGCTGGCACAACTGGTGGCCGCGGTTTTATAATGAAGGAGCCGTAAGCTGGCTCGTTAAAGATTGGGGTTGTTCCGTTGTACGGGCAGCAATGGGTGTGGAACCGGATAGTGGTTATATAAAAGCGCCGGCCTGGTCGAAATCGAAAATTAAAGCCGTGATCGATGCTGCTATTAAAAATGGCATCTATGTAATTGTTGACTGGCATAGTCACAATATAAAGCTACCCGAAGCAAAACAATTTTTTACAGAGATCGCTACAGAATATGGCAAACAGCCTAATATTATTTACGAGATCTTTAATGAACCCGATCAGGAATCCTGGGCCGAAGTGAAAGCATATTCGCAGGAGATCATTAAAACGATCCGCGCCATAGATCCTGACAATATCATACTTGTTGGTTCACCCCATTGGGACCAGGATGTTCACCTCGCAGCTGACGACCCCATTAAAGGATATAACAACCTGATGTATACGCTTCATTTTTATGCAGCCACGCACAAACAACAACTGCGCGACAGAGGCGATTATGCGCTTAAAAAAGGGTTGCCGGTCTTCATTTCCGAATCGGCCGGTATGGAATCATCGGGCAATGGTGCGTTAAACGAGGAAGAATGGAATGCATGGATCAACTGGGCCGAAAAAAACAAGCTCAGCTGGATAACCTGGTCTGTGTCGGACAAAGACGAAACCTGTTCGGTTTTATTGCCTTCAGCCTCCAGTACCGGCAACTGGCCCGCAAAAGACCTGAAGCCCTCGGGCGTGAAATCAAGGGAACTCATTCGTAAATATAACCAACATAAACCCTGAAACGGGAGCGCGGCAAAAGCGCTTATTGTCCCCAGGCAGTAATGACCAGGCTTCTTGATCCGCCGTGATTGCGATGCTCACATAAATAGATACCCTGCCAGGTGCCAAGGGCCAGTTCTCCATGGCGGATGGGTATCAATACAGAACAGCCAAGCATAGAGGCTTTCAGGTGAGCAGGCATATCATCGGCCCCTTCATAATCGTGCCGGTAATCGGGGTCATTTTCCTTTACCGTTTTATTGAAAAAGGTCTCAAAATCCATTCGAACAGTGGGATCGGCATTTTCATTAATAGTAAGCGATGCGGAAGTATGCTGAATAAATACCTGGCAAAAACCTGTTCTTATGCTTGCCAGTTGCGGCAATGCCCGCTCTACATCTCTTGTTATCAAATGAAAACCTCTTGCTTTCTGTGGCAGTGATATTACCTGCTGATATATGTTCATAGCCTTTGTTGTTAGTTGATCTGCTGCAAAGTTGGGGAATATTTATTACAGGAGCGGCCTAAAAAACAAAACCCGCCGCGGCATAGCCTTGACGGGTTTGTAATATTGATCGGTTTACTATTTTACTATTATTCGGTAGTTGTTTCCATTTTCTTTTTATAGCCGGGATACATCAGGTACAGGGCCTCCAAAGTTTGGTCATCCACATCCTTTCCCTTTTTGTACGATTGAGTAAGCGCCACTGCCTTGTCTAATTGCTTTTCATCGAGGTAAGCGTTGATGAGCTGCAGGGTACCGGTGCCAAAATCGGGCATATATTGATGCAATTTTTCCAGGCAAACCAGCGCATTGGCCGGGTCATTATTTTGCTTATAGATCACTGCGCGGTAAAAATCAAGGAAAGGATCTTTATTGATCAGGGAGTCGAGGCTGTTCACACAACGCAGGGCGCCCGGAAAATCTTTTTTCAGGAAATAGGCATCGATCATCAGCAGGTACATATTGGGTGCGTCAGGGTATTCCTGCTGAAACTTGTTGAGGGCTGCCAGGTATTCATCGTTACCCAGGTCACTGGCAATCTGGATGTACATGATCTTGTACAACTTTTGGGCCCTGAGCAAGCCAGGCAATGATTTATACAGCTCGCTGGCTTTTTCACCATCCTTTCTTTGCATGTAACTTTTGATCAGTTGTATTTTCTGCAGCTCCTGGGGATCAACTTTACTTACTGCGCTCAACTGCTCATTCATTGACATCAGCGATTCGCCGATCGAGGCACTCAGGTTTTCACCGGTAGTATAAATGAAGATATCCGCTATTTTAATCTTATCGCCTTTTTTGATCAATTCAAAATCGTGGTAGTTCAACTGTTCATTGTACATCCGGAAAACAAGGTGCTGGTGATTGTTTTTTTCATATTGCTTAACCAGCTCATAGCTCCCTCTTTTACCCAGGGCTTTTATCACCTGCTCACCAAAATCGCCCGATTCTATGCTTTTCATAGCACCTTTCAACATGGTTTCATTCACCTTGTTGTGGGCAGCCTCCCTGATCCTGCTTTCAAAAGCTTTAATATCCAGCACTTCATTAAACCAGTTGCTTTTGCGATGGGCGATGTTAGTTTTCAGCGATTTAGCCATGGCAGCGGCTTCTTCCTTTGTTACCGGCTTTTCCGGTTCTGAACAGGCTGCGGCAAAAAGAATATATAACAGGAAACAATACTGTAAAAGGGTTTTGTGGCGCATGGTCGGGGAAATATATGTGGTAAAATTGTTATAAACAGGAAAGAACGCTCATTCGCACTTTTTGTTGTGGCTTCGGCGGCACAAACATAACTTTTCTATTGGGAACAGCTCTTATTCAATAACTATCTTCTCCACTTTCTTACCTGCATCTGTTATTACCGCTATAACATAAATGCCTTTGGCCAGGCTTCCTACCGGCAATTGCAGTTGCAGCCCGCTCACGCCTGCTCTTTTGATCAGTCTGCCAATTGCATCATACAGGTCAATGCGGTTACAATTTGCAGAACTGCTGATATACAACACGCCGTTCGTTACCGGGTTTGGTTTCACAATAACGCTTAAATAATTATCAAAGGTTACATCCCGTATGGGCGTATAGCGAAATTTTCCGTTCCCGGTGGTAAGCTTGACGCGATAATAATTGATGCCTGTTAAAGGTTGTTTATCGGTAAACTGGTATTGTTTTATGGTATTGCTGGCGCTGGTACCCGGCACAGTGGCAATACTATCGAAATTGATTCCATCAGCGCTTCTTTCAATCACAAACTGGTCGCCGGTTAATTCGTTGCAGGTTTCCCATTGTAACAATGCGGTATTGTCAACTTTGGTAATGGTAAACGTACCAGCGGGCAGGGGCAGGCTGCCAGTAACGGTATCGTTGAGCAACCAGGTATCTGTACCCAAATGCGTCCATGCGGTAATGGTATAGGGAATGAACGCAGAAAGATCGGCCGTTTGATTAAATGTATAGCTTATTGTTGCTGCTGAATCAATGGAAGGAATATTTTCGGTAACAACCGGCATGCTGTTAACCTGGTACGACACAGGCACATTGGCCAGGGCAATTAAACTGTTATTTTTTACCACTACGGTAACCGGCTCGCCGCTGCCATGCGCACAGCTGGCTGAAGATGGCGCCAGCAGTTGTACCATGCTTACATCATTTTTTGAAAGGGAAATGGTTACATCATCAAAAGTTTCACCGCCGCCAGGCGAAACAGGTGAAGTCATTTGATCGCTTCCCTCCTGCCCCACTATGACCTGAAAACTACTGCTCACGGTTTGCGCCGGCGAAGCATTGGCCAGCGCTTCTATAATGTTAAGGGGAGGCATGGCCTTGTAAACATTTCTGGGCTGTAAGGGTGTCATTTTAAAAAAAGGTATCCAGGCATCTTTATCGCTTCCCCTGATCAATACCTGGTTGCCTGGCAGTGATAAATTAAAAGAGTAATTCTTATAATAAAGAGACAACCACAATTCTTTTGCACCTGTATACTTGCTGAGGTTAAATGTCATTACAAGATTGTTCACGCTGGTATCGCCCGTATACGCATCCCGGTCAAGGGTTATACTGCGTTTGCCGGTGTGCGCTGCACCGGTGCTTACAAAAGTTTGTGCACGGCCATGGCTGCTGGCGCTGTAGAAGTCGCAGCGATCAAGTCCTTCAAAACCCATGGCGCCGTTATGATACGATTTGTCGGCAGCACTTTCGAACCCCTCGGTAAAGGAGGGCGCCAATATTATTGGATCGTTTTTCAACTGTTTTACGATAGTGCTCAGGGTGTCATTATTGTGCAGCACATCCGCCGCATAATCGATCCACACCTTCACCGCATACGTTCCGGTGCTGCTGAAATTATAAGGAGTTACAAACGTATAGGTATAATTGGCGTTTGCCGCAATACTTATTGAGGTGGTCTCTGTTACCGGCGCACCTCCATTCACCTGGTAACTGATGTTAACGGTACCGGCAGTTGCTATATTACCTCTGTTGGTGATGCGTACCTGTGGAGCCTGTATGCCTAATTGGGAAGAAGTATACAGGCGGCCGGTTACCGGCGCCACCAACAC
Source organism: Niastella vici (assembly GCF_002077945.1). GTDB lineage: Bacteria > Bacteroidota > Bacteroidia > Chitinophagales > Chitinophagaceae > Niastella > Niastella vici. The sequence goes on along the minus strand of NZ_LVYD01000043.1, from coordinate 294,502 downwards.
ATCAGCACTCAGGTCATTATCAAAATCAGGGGAAGCACAAGGCCCGCCCGAAGGAGTTATTGTTGCTGCCAAAGAACGCCGGCCTGCCGTGGCGCCCATTACGCCGCGAACCGCCAACCAGCATGCGCTGTCTTTGTTTAACCCGCTCAGTAAATAACTGGTATTGGTGGTGGAACCCACTACCTGCATACTGGTTCCCTTCAGCATCATAATGTCGTAACCGGTAGCGGCAGGAATGCTGCTCCACGATAAATTAACATAACCCGCACAAATATTGGTAGCCGTAATATTGGTTGTATCTAAAATAGTAAAGGTGTGATCGCTGGCATCGGTGTACGATGTATTGTTGCGGCTAACGCGTATCAGGGCCGTAGCAGATGCAATGGAAGCAGGCACCGTCCATATATAATTTCTGCTGGTGGCAGGTACAGCGTTATTGATGGTGGTCCAGCTTTGGCCGTTATCCAACGAATATTCAATTGTAAAGGTGTTGGTGTTGGCATCTGAAGCGCTCCACCGCAGCACTTCCACTTCACCTGGCACCAGCGTTTCTTCTCCAAAAGGATATTCTACTATTATCCCCGTTTTAACTGACTGATAAACCACCACAAAATCCTGCGGCCCCCGGGCAATGCCGGTGCCTTTAACCGTAACCGTACAATTGCCGGCCGGCGGATTGTTGATGACCACCTGTTCAATATTATTTCTGCTGTCGATACCTTCCACAGCCACCTGGTTAACATTCGCCGCAGTAGAGTCGAGCACCAGTGGATAATGTACAGTGCCATCGCCTGCCGTAACCGTAAGGTCAAGATCATTCACCAGGGCTTTGACCGCATTTGCAGCGGCGGCGGGATCGTTCCAGTATAACAATATTTTTATTTGTGCTGTACCTGCGGGAACGGCCGGTATGGTAAACGTTGCCGAACCGCCCTGACTGGCAGAGCCGGTAAACCAGGTATTGTTTTCAATGGCCTCCACCGAATTACGGGCATTTATATTGCCAAAACCATACGTATAATCAGGACCCGGGTTACCCACATCATTGGCGCCATTGCAGGCTACTGCTTTAATGAGTGCTGACGAAGGATTGTTACCGCCGTGCAGTTGCCGGTACCGTTCGTACAAAAGCGCCAGTATACCGGTCACCGTTGGCGCCGAACAACTGGTGCCGCCGGTAACAAAATAGATATTATTAGGTCCGGTAGAAGTGATGAGCACTCCCCCGGCAGCCAGTTCCGGTTTTAAACGGCCATCCTTAACTGGTCCACGGCTCGAATGATTGTCAATTACATAAGTACCATTATCTATATCGCCGATGGTGAGCACATTTTTTCCTGTTTGATAACCCGCAATAATGGTGGCAAACGAGGCAGGGTACATTGAACAGGAACTGCTCGCAGAATTACCCGCTGCAAATACATGCAATAACGACGGAAAGCTAACCATTTGCTCATCCACGAGTTTGCTCAACTGGTTGTAGGTTCCCGCTAAACAACCTACAGGGCCTAATCCATACGAGTTATTGGTGAGCACCATATTATAATCAGAAACATAATAGGGAGCATTGGCTATTATTTCCCAGAAAAAATGATTAATGGCGGTGGCTTGCGGGGCCATGCCTTTATATTTTGGGTTCAGGATGCCTGCACCACTTACAGATCCCGTTATATGTGTAGCGTGGATGTCAGGATAAGATTCGGACCGGTCCATTATTCGTCCGGTAAAATCAATATGCGTTGAAGCGTTGCCTTCGTCGCCAATACCTATCATAACATTATTGCCCTGCAGGTTGCGGCCCAACGGCATACTCAATGCATTTACTGCGTGAGCGCCCCGGTTCTTATAATTCAGGGGCGTTGCCTTCATGTACAAGCTGTTTATGTACGATACAAATGGAAGGGCTGCTATTTTTTGAACAACGGCCATAGAAGCATCAATAAAAACAACCTGCGCCGGTTGAATAGCTGTTTCTATTATCTGTGCGCCTGCTTTTTGTAATTCGGCAATGGCTGTGGCTTTGTCAATACTTCCATAATAACTTACAGCAATCAGGTTGTCGGCATCATGTACCGGTTGCTGTAACTGCTGCACCAGACCGGTTTCGATCTTTGCATTTGCGTGTAAGGTATAATAACCGCGAATATTGCTCTTTGTAAGCCGGGTCAAAGCGATCTGGTCATTTATTTCGGCGAGGTAGCTGTTGTCTGCAATATAATCATATAGCTCAATGCCATCCTGCAACAAAGCTTTGCGCTCTGTTTCATTGGGTAATTTATCAAACTGAATAAGCGTATAATACCGGTTTCGGTAATGAAATTTCTTCAACGAATCGATCAAATGTAATTGAGGCCGCAAATTCATTGATGCAGACAGCGTGCCCGTTTTCAAACGAACCGGTTTATTGATCTCCTGTGCTGAAATGGATAGGGCAATTAGGTAAAGGGGTATAAATAAGGTCCATTGTTTCATTATGGCTAACTTTTGAAGACCTTTCTGGTACTGCAATTTACTACGAATGGCGGGAAAAAGAATGCCATTCGTACAAGAGAAGAAAAATTCTGAGATATAAACCACATGTGTTAATTATATATAATTAAAATATGCATACAGTCAACATGATCAAACAAATGATCTATCAGTGACAAATCGTTTTTCTGGGCAATAATCTTGAAAAGTTTACAAAATTGAAACCGGTGCTTTGTAGTAGACATAATTGAGGTTGAATTAACAAAAAGTCATTTTTTTAATTCACATGAAATTGAATTATGTTTTTTTGTATTAGTTAATGATTAAGTTTGCGGTGATACCTAGACGCTACAAGAAACAAACCATTTTAGAAACCTTATGCGTAAAACCTTATTTTATTTTTTGTTCGGCATTAGTATGATAGCCGGCGCCTTATCCTGTAAAAAGAACAACGACTTTCCTCAAAAAGAAGAAACGGCTCCCGGTACTTCTGGTCGTTCATTATCGCTTAGAGTCGCCACTACTACTGACGAGCAGGCCTCGGCGGCTTTTGGAGCAAGTTTGGGAGAATCTGTAGGCAATTCTGTTGATCAGATGTTTTCAACTGAATATCAAAGTTCAGAGGAATTTGCTGACCTGGCCGATGCAAGCGCCGTCATTCTTCAGAAGGCTGGACTTTTAGATGCCTACATGAATGAGTTGAATATTACTAATTATTACGATCCCAGACTCATCATGGCTGCAAAGATAATCAACGACCTGTATGTTGAGGGGCCACCACCAATTAATAATTTAAGTAGCGGCGACCTATGGAAATGTCTTCTCTCGACGTTGGGCATTCCTGCAGCGGCTGTAGTTGATGTTATGAAAGGAATGACATTGGCAGAAATTGGGACCATTGTTGAAGCCATGGGATCGGGATGGCTTATCAGAACACTCGCAAAAGTTGGACTTGAGGCTTTATCCGGTTGGGGGGCTGCTATAGCTGTAGCCGATTTTACATTGTGTATGGTAATGGGTGATCAGCAAATCAATGCAGATGAGCCAGTATTTCAATGGCCACCGAATGTAACTAAAACATATACTACCGCTAATTATTCTCAATTTGTTGTTTCAGCAGTGCAATGGTATAAAGCAGTAAATTCTGCCGATGGTTCTACGCCTGTGATTTCTTTGACACCGTCAGATATAATGTTTTATTGCAACGCTTTTAAATCGGCTACAGAATTAAACTCATTAACTACAGCCAGTTATCCAGGATACTACATGGGTGTTGAACCAGGATTTATGAATCAATTATCGACCTATGTCTTTGGTCCGGAGTTTGAAATACCAGAAATTGAGTAGAACAAATTAAATGCGGTTCAATTTTGTAATCGATCGATTATATTTAGCGAACTATTTATAACAGAAAACAGTGAGTATGTAGCGTCCTCACTGTTTTTTTTATGCTTCAAATATCTGCTATATAGTTACATGTTAATTTTACTCAATAGATATTCCGCCTTGCTATAAAATTCGCTCCATTATTAAAAGGATTTCGGTTGCACCCTGTTATCGTGACAAAATCGAGTAGGAAGAAGCTGTCTTCTATGTTTAAAAAACACGGGACGGCCATTTTCATTTGATGCGATAGAACCGTACAACCATTGTATCAAAACCGTACAGGTTGCCAATAATATTATTGCAAATGGCGATGGTTTTCAGCCCATTTTAAGAATGGCATATTATTTAAGGAATTCAGAGGCCTTCTATTCATCTGTAAAGTTAACTTTCCATGATCAGTAATTTCTTCCTCATTGCCCTGCGGAATATACGCCGGCATTTCAGCTATGCTTTATTGAACATCCTGGGGCTTACCATGGGTATTGCGGCCTGTATCATCATTTTCTTAGTGGTGCGCAATGAGTTGAGTTATGATCAGTACAACCGCAAGGCCGATCGCACCTACAGGGTTACCCTGAACGCCATTGATTTTAATCCCAGCGTATCGATGGCTATTACGCCCGCTTTACGGAACGATTATCCGGATCTGGAAGTGACCCAGGTGTGGTACCAGTCTGAAGGCGTGGTGAAGATCGGAAATCATCGGTATAACGAGAAAGAATACTGTTATGCAGATGAGTACTTCATGGATGTGTTCACTCATCAATGGCTGGCAGGCGACCCGCATTCGGCTTTGAGCGCCCCTAATTCGGTCGTTCTGACCCAAAGCATGGCCCGGAAATATTTTGGCAAAGGCAATGCCATGGGACAGATCATCCGGCTCGACAACCAATTTGATCTGAAAGTAACCGGCATTATAAAAGACCCGCCGCCCAATACCCATTTACCTTTCCGCTTCCTGGTATCATTTGAAACAGTAAAAAAAGAATTGGACCCGCTCCATTTGCCCTTTTATGCCATCATGGGCGGCTTTACCTACTTTACAACGCCGGAGAATTATGATATCAGAAAGTTGCAGAACCAGATGCATGATTTCATTGGCCGGCATTGGGGTAAAGATCTTGCTAAAGAAGCCCGGCTACCATTGCAACCGTTGCGCGAAATACATTATGATACCCGTTACCTGCACAGTGGAGACATGCCCACAGTATCTAAAGAAACATACTGGTCGGTAGGCGCTGTTGGTATGTTGATCATTCTTATTGCCGCTATCAACTTTATCAACCTTTCTACCGCCCAATCAATAAAACGGGCAAAGGAGGTGGGCGTGCGCAAAGTTTTGGGTGCTGCCCGGTTTCAACTGGTGCGCCAGTTCCTTGGCGAAACGGCCATCATGGTATTACTGGCCCTGTTACTGGGTGTTTGCCTTGCAACCGGCTTCCTGTTAAAAGCAGGTAGTTGGCTGGAGTTGAGAATAGGCCCTTCTGCCCTGCTCGATCCGCAGGTGATGTTGTTTATTGCCGTGGTAACAGTAGGCCTTATACTAATTGCAGGTTTATACCCGGCCTTTGTACAAGCGGCCTTCAGGCCCGTAACGGCATTTAAAAATATGAAGACGCCGGTGGCACATGGGTTTTCGTTAAGAAAAAGCCTGGTAGTGATACAATTTATCATTTCGCAGGTGTTGATCATGGGCACGTTGGTAGTGGCTTATCAAATGGATTTTTTCAGGAACCGCGATCTGGGTTTTAAGAAGGAGGCGATCGTTTCTTTTTTTGTACCGGAAGGTGTAAAACGGGAAGTATTACAGCAACAACTAAAGAATATTCCGGGTATTACAGCCATCAGTTTCTCTACCGGAGAACCCAGCTTCAATAGTGCTTTTGCGCCCTTTTCTGCACCCGACCGCGGTATTACGAAGGATGATGTCACCGAATTAAAAATGGTCGATGAAAGCTATATGGATATGTTTGGACTTACCATGCTGGCCGGTGAAAAAATAAGCCGGAAGGATATCAGGGACACCTTACACCAGGTTGTAGTGAATGAAACATTGATCCATAAACTGGGCATTCAACAACCACAGGAAGCCATAGGTGTACGTTTTAAAGGCGCCGGCACCATGGTCACCATAAAAGGCGTTGTGCAAGACTTTCAAAGCGAATCGAAGCACAAAGCAAGGCGGCCGATCATTATTGATTATGATAGCAGGCATTTTTTCCGGGCAAGCGCCAGCCTGCAACCCAAAGGCATACCACAGACAATGCGTCAGATTGAAAAGGTATGGACTTCCCTATGCCCTGATGACCTGTTCAACTATGAATTCCTCGACGAGCGTATTGCCGGCTTTTACCGGCAGGAGCAGAAATTATACACCGCGTTCCGGTTATTTGCCGGTATCGCCATTATCATTGGCTGTTTGGGTTTGTATGGACTGATCGCTTTTGCCACTTTGCAGCGCACAAAAGAAGTAGGCATACGGAAAGTATTAGGCGCTCCGCTGGGCAGCATTGTATATCTTTTCTCAAAGGAATTTATCTGGCTTATTCTGATCGCATTCCTGATAGCGGCGCCGGTGGCCTGGTATGCCATGCACAGCTGGTTGCAGAATTTTGCTTATCACATCAACATAAGCGCCGGCATTTTTGCCATAGCCATTATAGCTTCCTTTGTAATTGCAGCCTGTACCATTGCCTCACAAACGATCAGGGCTGCCCTGGCCAACCCGGTTAAGGCATTGAAGACCGAATGAGCCATTAAAAAAATTGAAAAATCACGTTGATTTCGCCGAAATTGCCAGCAGATAATAAATGCATACACTATGCTGCATGCGCTGGTTGGCACGCTTGGGAAATACGTTTCGTTAACACAGGAAGAGATCGATGTGATCGCCTCGCTGTTTTCATTCAGAACCTTTCGCAAAAGGCAATATATACTGCAGGAAGGGGAAATAAACCGGCATGAGACGTTTATTGTAAAGGGCGTAACCAGGACCTACGAAGTAGATGAAAAAGGACAGGAACATATAGTACAATTTGGCCTGGAAGATTGGTGGATTGGCGACCTGTACAGTTTTTTGACAGAAACACCCACCAAATACAATATTGACTGCATCGAGGATACCGAAGTATTTCAAATAACCAAAACAAACCTGGAAGCATTGTATGAAAAGGTGCCTAAGATGGAGCGCCACTTCCGCATCATCATTCAAAACGCGTTCATTGCTTCCACCAACAGAGTGGCCTCTTCACTTGTTAAAAGCGCAGCCGACCGTTACCTCGACTTCATTGCCCAATACCCGCAAATAGAGCAACGGGTGCCCAATCACCAAATAGCCTCCTATCTTGGCATTACGCCACAAAGCTTAAGCCGCATACGATCGCAGGTGAATAAAAAGTGAGAGAAAATTAACCTAGGTTAATGAAATTTCTTATCCCAGGTTATTGGCCGCCCACCCGTTTTCTTCAAATTTTGTATCTATAAAAGATACACATGAAGAAACTATTATTTTCAACAAACCAATCGCTGGCCCCCTTATTATTGCGCTTTTTCCTGGCTTTCGTTCTGTTTCCGCATGGAGCCCAGAAATTGTTGGGTTGGTTTGGCGGTTTTGGTTTCAGCGGAACCATGACCTATTTTACGGAAACGGTTAAACTACCCTGGCTAATAGGTTTGCTCGTTATTCTCATTGAATTCTTTGGTCCCATTGCATTATTATTAGGTTTTGCCGTGCGCCTGTGGAGCATTGCCATCGCCATTGTGATGACAGGGGTTATCCTCACCCACTTTACCGGCTATTTCTTTATGAACTGGTTTGGCAATCAGAAAACCGAGGGCATGGAATTTTTTCTGCTCGCTATAGGTATGGCAGCTGCGCTGATATACTCCGGGGCCGGCCGTTTATCGATTGATGCGGGAATAAAACAATAAAGTTTATCCTTACTTCACTATCTCTACTCTTGCATTGGTTGTGCCCTTTGAATTAACCGTTTGAATGTAATATATGCCTGTTTGCAAACTGGAGAGATTGAGCTCAATAATATTATCGGCCGATACTTTTGTATATACACGGAAGCCCTGGCCATTGTACACATTTATGGTAGTAAGCAGCTGTTCATTGTTGTCAAGCTTTACTATCCCGGATGATGGATTTGGATAGGGCTTTGGTGTTGATGATGCTGTAGAATCGGGCGATGCAGGATCGGGCACTATGCATTCGGTTATATAAAACATGCGGCTGGCTGAATCCTGACAACCACCTAAAGCCGGATATACATACTTCATTGTATGAGCGCCTTCCGTCAGCAAACCAGGCTTCAGCACACTGGCGGGTATTCCATCAACCTTATAAACACCTCCTGCGGGTAAACCGCCGGTGAATGCAATGGTGGTATCAATTTTACAAATTGTATCCCGGGCCAACGTCAACGATACCACCTGACGGTTCATGGTGGTCAGCGATACCGGCACGCTACTGGTACCACCGTAGGTATCGGTAGCCGAAATCGTAATAGCTGCGGTTCCCAGTCTTCTATCTGTCTTTACCTGCAAAGTGTATTGTACATTGCCATTAATGGTATCGGCCCGTACATTACAGCTGCGAATGAGGACAGAATCTGTATAAGTGCTGGTTACTTTCAATGCATCCTGGTCGGCATCGGTAACAGTAAATACCAGATCACGCGAAAGGGAATCACTCAAACAAATATTGATGGAATCAATACTTCCAAACAGTGGTAATGCATTGGTTTGGGTAAGGGTCAATTGCTTGCTCATGTCATAAGTACTTAAATATTTTACAAGCGGAGCAGGCGTTTTGAACCTCATTTTAAAAGTTTTGGCAACCGGATCAAAACATACAATTCCTTTTTCACCATATCCGTATATGCAACCATTAGCCAGGGTTAAACTGCCTAGTACCTTTCCATCGATATACTGGTTTTCGAGACAATACTCCGCTGCAGTATCAGCCACATTATCCCACTCTATCAAACTTCCATAACCATAACAACCGCTGGCAGTCAACATATAGGTTTTGTGATTGAGCTCAACAGGAGAACCCACTAAAGCGAATGGGGACTTCATGAGGTTATAGGGTAATACATTGTACGAAAAAGCATTACTGAGCAGGTTATATTTGTAAATAACTTCCCGGGGAACACTATTAACGACCATGGTTCCCAGACCAAACAGATTATTGTTAAGCTCTACCAGGCCTTTTTCATTAGAGAATGTAATATTCACCGGGAAATCAAAAACCTTATACCAGGTAGGCGTTTGCTGCGCCGGCGTTGGGTAGCACATATAGATACCAGCCGGCTGTGCTCCATAGCTGGGTTTGGTTATATACACCCGGTATGAATACCCCAGATAAGGTTGAGGAGCGCCGTGATAATAATATTCCGGAGTGTAAGTACCTGATTCTATAAGAAAAGTGAACACAGTATCAGGTATCAGATAATGATAATCCCATCCGCCGGAACCATGAATTGCCCCATCCCATGTAAGGCCAAATAATTCACGATCACTTGGCGAAGTAAGATGTCCAAAAGGCAAAGAAGGTTCACCGGTTTTGAAATCATGAATACGGGTGACATTTCCTGTAACCGGGTCTAAACTATATAGAAAACCAAGGTCGTACAGGCCGCCTTTTTCGGTAGTGCCATAAAAGCGGTTTTTAATTAACAGCAGATTGCTGCTGTAATTGAAATCAGAATATCCATCTATACCTGCGCCAAAAGGCGCTTTTACCGTTGAACTGCCGGCCACCGGATCAACTTCGAAAAGACAGCCCCGGCCGTTAACGCTTCCATATTCTGTGACCCCGTAAAATTTATTGTTTACCATAGCAACAGGGCTGTACAACGTTCTTCCTTCCCTGCCAAGCTCAATGGCAGCTACCCTGGTGGCGAAACCTGAACGAGGCGACCAACTGTAAATAAAGCTGCTATCGCTTCCCAACCAGTTGTCCTGGGCAACGCCAAACAATAAGCCATTATGCAGGTACAAGGGAGAAGAAGTTCCCAATGGAGAAAACCCGTTGATATAAGGCCGGTAAGAAGCAACAGTTTTTTGAGTGAGGTCAAATTCAAAAATACCATTGCCATTTTGCACAGACGTATAAAGTTTATCACTGATCACCGCGGTTTTACCCCATACGGCACTTGCCGGTAAATCGACTGTCTTTGTGAGCGTACCGGTACTAATGTCATACTCAAATAAAGTACCTTTGGATGCAGCGCCACCCAACACGCAAAGTCCATAGAATTTTCCATTGTACATTTGCAGAAAGCCATCGGGCATCTGGCCCGAAGCAGAAGATAAAAAATCGGCCTTCTTTACCAGCACATTGGTTAAGGGATCAAACTCAAACAATACGCCATTATCACTGGCGCCCCCATACATAGTAGTACCATACAATTTATTATTATACAGAATCAACTCCCCGCGCGGGCCCGAACCATTTGAGGTAGCATTGAAATAAAATTTATTCGTAACTGTATTGGCCAAAGGGTCCCATTCAAATATGATCCCTTTTACCGGATTGTAGGGCGCTGAATAGCCACCAGTGACCACACCATAATATTTCCCCTGAAATTCGGTGAGCGTGCTGCTTACTATACCATAATAAGCCGGGTCGAAAGTATACAGCTTTTCGAGAAGGTTTGTTTTCCGGTTAAAACGAACGATGGTCGCTTTATCAACTGAATCGTTCTGTGATTTTATGGAATAGAGATATGTACTATCGGCTTTGAATATCCCTCCAAAGTATGTTTGTACCGCATGGGCCTTATTTAACCATACAGCCTTTGTGAATGAATTGGCTGAAACATCATATTTGAAAATGTAACCAACATCCTGTGGCCCACCCGCTTCTGACACGCCCCAAAGGGTTGAACGGTGTTGGGAAAATGATATTAAACTGCTGAATAATAACACAATAGAAAAAGAAAATATTCTAAAAACCAGGGGCTTGTTCAGAGGTGCGAATAGGGGCGTTCTCATAATTACAGTAAAAATAATTGAGTTTTTTTACATCAGCAAGCAAGTAGACATACTGGTGATTATTTGCGCAGGTATAATTAATCACCGGCCCCTTCTTCAACAGGCCAGTCACCGGTACAAACCGGCCATTAACAAAAATGTAATGCCGGATCTGCATCCTCAAAATACACCATCCCGATACCCCATACACTTTTTTCAATCACTTCATTAAGCCGAAACAGCAATTCATTAACCCCTATATTCATTAGCCATTTCAAGGCTGCTAAACTATCGCTAACGCCCCTATATCAACGGAAACGTTTCCGTAACTAAACTATATAATACGCTCTATTTTTTCCAATTTCACCCGCTTTTGTTATATTAACCTTAATCAAACACAATGGTTGCTATTCGGAAATTCTGCATGATCCTGTTCATCCTATGGTCAATCATACCCTATGATGCAACAGCCCAACAAAAAAGGATTTTCGGCAAGGTTTTTAATTCATCCAATTTACCTATGCCGGGAGTCAATGTTCAGTTAAAAGGTACTAACATAGGTACCTTTACCGACCCTAAAGGTTTTTTCACCCTGATGGTCCCAGACACCAAACCAGTAGTACTCGTAGCATCCTCTGTAGGTTATACCAGTCAGGAAGTGGATGTTACCGACAACAACGGCGAAGTGACGATCACTTTGCGCGAAGTTGAAACTGTACTCAGCGATGTAGTAGTGGTTGGTTATGGTACATCCCGCAAAAAAGACCTCACCGGGTCAGTTGGTTCGGTAGGTTTATCGAGCATTGACAAAACGCCCGTATTCGGAACCAGTCAGCTGTTATCGGGCCGCGTAGCGGGTGTTCAGGTAACCCAAACCAACTCACAACCGGGCGCTTCATTGACCGTGCGCATTCGCGGTACCAACTCCATTACCTCGAGCAGCGACCCATTGTATGTAATTGACGGGTATGCGGGGGCCGACATTACCGCATTGAACCCTAACGACATTGCATCAATTGACGTATTGAAAGACGCTTCGGCCACGGCCATTTACGGAAGTCGCGGCGCCAACGGTGTTGTGATCATCACTACCCGCAGAGGAAGCACCGGCAAAAAAGGTGTTAATTTCGATGTGTATACAGGTGTACAGCGCGTTGCCAACAAACTCGATATGATGAACGCGCAGCAGTATGCACGCTTTGTGAACGAAGCTGCGCCCAAAACAAACCCTGCTTATGCGGTTCCCTATACCGATGCGCAAATTGATGCTATGGGTAAAGGCACCGACTGGCAGGATGAATTATTCCGCAGTGCCCAAATCAGCAACTTTAACCTGGGCTTTAACGGTGGCACAGCCGATGCCAAATATTATCTCAGCATGAACTATTTCACCCAGGATGGTATTATCATTGGGTCAAATTATAAACGGGGAACACTGCGCTTCAACCTCGACAATAAGATCAGCAATCAGCTCAAGATGGGGCTTAGCTCACAGATCTCCTACGAAAATCAATTGCAGGCCAACGTAAATACTACAGGTGGCAGCGGTGGCGGCACCCTGCTCGATGCCCTGTTATCGAGCCCCATTACCCCTGTGTATGACAGCACCGGCGCTTATACGTTCAAGAATGGCCCGCAACCTTATGCCATTGAAGTAGGCAACCCGGTGGCAGCAGCTAATCTTAACAGTGACAAAAACAAGAATACGCGCATTTTCGCCAATGTATTTGGCGAATGGGAACCAGTTAAAGGATTAAAGCTGCGCAGCAGCTTTGGTGGCGAATACCGCAACTATCGCAACGATGTGTTTCGCCCAAGCACCACTTACCTGGGCGCACAGAATAACGGATACGCACAGGTAGTTACCAACAATAACTACAACTGGCTGAACGAAAACACCATTACCCTCGATAAAAAACTTGGTAGCGGACATGTTATCAATGCCGTAGCCGGTTTCACTTATCAGGAATTCAAGAATGCTTCCGTTACTTCAACCGTAACGACCCTCAGTACCAATAACCTGCTCACCGATAACCTCGGGATAGGTACCGCGGCAGACGGATCGAGCACCACCCGAAATGCGCTGGCCTCTTTCCTTGGCCGCCTCAATTACCGGCTGTTTGAAAGATACCTGTTCACCTTCACGTTCAGGGCCGATGGTTCATCACGTTTTGGTGTAAATAATAAATGGGGATATTTTCCTTCCGGCGCCATTGCCTGGCGGGTGAAGGACGAAGCCTTCCTGAAAAATGTTGAAGCCATCAGCGACCTGAAAGTGCGGGCAAGCTATGGCGCCACCGGTAACCAGGAGATCGGTTCGTATCTTTCGCAAAAGCAATATACAGCCAACAGCTATGTGCTGAACCGGGCGCGTGTAAGCGGTTTTTCTCCCAATAACCTGCCCAACCCCGACCTTGTCTGGGAAGCTACCAAGGCGTTGGACGCCGGCTTTGATCTCGCTATACTGGGTGGCCGTGTTCAGATCACTGCCGATTATTACGATAAGAAAACCACCAAGCTGTTGTTCCAGGTAGCCCTGCCTTCCACTTCAGGGTTCAGCACCATGACACAGAATATTGGCAGCGTGCAGAACAAGGGTATTGAACTGGCAATCAATACCATTAATATAGATCAGAAAAATATTAAATGGAGTACTTCATTCAACATTTCGGCTAACCGTAACAAGATACTTGACCTGGGCGCCGTACCGTTCCAGTATACCGGTAATGTAAGCTCGAACCTGTTCCCTGGCGGCCGTAATTCATCTATTTTGCAGGTAGGCCGGCCCATCGGTGAATTTTATGGCTATGTGTTCGATGGCATTTGGCAAACGCAGGACCAGATCAACAAAAGCGGTACCAAACAAAGTGTAAAACCCGGTGATCCTATTTACAAAGACCTCAATGGGGACAGCGCCCTCGATGGAACCTTTGACAGAACGATCATTGGCCATGCCTTGCCAAAATTCACTTATGGATTTAATAGCAGTCTCACCGTAGGCCACTTCAACCTGTTTGTGCTGATACAGGGTGTACAGGGAGTTGACATCCTCAATGAGAACAAAATTGAAATGGAGAATGGCGTTCCCTATGCCAATAAGTTCGCTTATGTAGCCACTGATAGCTGGCGCGGCGAAGGCACCAGCAACAAGCTGCCAGCGGTATGGAGCACCTACCGGCGCAGCCTGGGCGTAACCAGCGACATGATCGAGAATGGCAGCTACCTGCGATTCAAGACCATTACGCTGAGCTATGACCTACCTTTGCCAAGGCTGACGCCCGTGTTCAAAACGGCCAGCATTTATGCTACTGCTCAAAACCTGATAACGATCACTGATTATTCAGGATACGATCCCGAAGTGAATTCCTATTCCAATACATCGGGCAATTACACTTCACTGAATATTGACTATAACCCTTATCCGAATATCAAAACCTATACGGTGGGTATGAAGCTCGGTTTTTAACCATTGGGACCGTATTGCTTACATTAAACGAACTAAAATGAAAAAAACTATTTTCCTTATAGCAGGCGCCGGTCTTATTCTTATGTTAGTGGCCGCCTGCAAAAAACAACTGGAAGAGAAAGCGTTCAGCTTTCTTACGCCAATGAATTATTACAAGAATGCTAACGATGCCCAAACAGCCATCAATGGGGTTTTCAGTGCCATGCAGCAGCAAACTTCCTATCAGCGCACCGTTTGGCTCATTGCAGAACTACCGGCCGATAACCTCATAGGCAACACCACTGCAGAACGCGCCGAACTGAATACATTCAAATGGACAGTTTCCAATGCAGAGATTGCTAACTGGTGGCGAACATCTTACCAGATCATTAGCCGGGCCAACGATGTTATTAAAAATGTACCCGGCATCAATATGGATGTTACCAACCGCAACCATATCGTGGGCAACGCGCGGTTCCTTCGCGCCCTGGCCTATTTTGATCTCGTACGTAATTTTGGCGATGTTCCGCTGATGTTACGCCCTTTAGAAAATACCTACGATACATTGTTGTTCCCTTCAAGAACGGGTGCCGGGGATATTTACAAAACCATTATTGAAGACCTGCAGTACGCAGAGGCCAATTGTTTGTTAGAAAGTAAGATTCCCGCCGGCAATAAAGGCATGGTATCTACCGGTGCAGCTTCTGCACTGCTGGCCAAAGTGTACCTCACAAGAGCCAGCTCACCCTATGCCGATGCGCAGGATAACCAGAATGCGCTGACAGCCCTTAACAAGGTGATCGCTTCCAAACAATATCAACTATTGTCTAAATACCAGGATATATTTGATAATGATAAGAAAAATGGCGCCGAGCACATTTTCTCTGTACAGTTCGGGCCTGTAACTACGGGCATTACATCGAATATCATTTTGCGCATGTTCTACCCTTCTCAATTGGGCGGCGCCGGTGCTTTCTTTGTAAATAACAATTTCTTCAACAACGGCTACTCTGGTGCCGACAGCATACGCAGGAATTATAACATGGCGAACAAGGTGGGTTCAACCAGCGTAACGCCCTTTGTTTATAAATACCGCGATCCTTCATATGTAAATAACAGTAATAACTCAAATGTAAACTGGATCGTACTGCGCTATGCCGATGTGCTGCTGATGCAATCAGAAGCGCTCAACAATATCAATCCCGCCGACCCGGCCAAATTCGCCGGGGTTGATTCGGTAAGATCGAGAGCAGGTTTGAAAGACCCAACCCTGCAACTGAATTTCACCAATACTGTTACACCGGATGCATTCATCGACAGCCTGGTGAAAGACAGGGCCCGCGAATTGTTCATTGAAGGCCATCGCCGTTACGACCTCATACGTTTGAAACGGTACAAACAGGTAATGGCGCCATTGGGCATAACCGTACAGGATTATCAGTTCCTGTTGCCCATACCGCAAACAGAGCGCGATGCAAACAGGAACCTTGGTCAGAATGATGGCTATCCCCAGTAAGACGGGAAGATAATGTGATGATGGATAAGGGAAAAACTGATAATTAAAATAGTTTCGTTGAGATCGAAACACGCACGAGGCCGTCCACCGCAGTTGGGACGGCCTTTTTTATTCTTACTGCCGGGCTTTGCCAAGGGGCTTTTTTTAGTCCCTTTTATTTATTAAATTTCTATAAAAAATGAAACTCCTTATCCCGCTGGCAGCGCTTACACTGGTAACCCTGACAGCCACTGCACAAAAATTTGAGTTGCAAATAAACGCAAATGGCAACTTTACCTGGTTGCCCGATTTTAAAAATCGCATTTACATTGTTGATGGTTTTATTGTGCCTAATTTGATCGATATTAATAATGCCCGCAATCCGCCAGTAATAACCGAAACCCGATCAGAAACCAGGCCCGGCGGAGGGTATACCATAGAAGCGGAAGTGGCCAAAAGGATCAACGAAAGGTGGAAACTTTCGTTTGCAGTGGGGGTTATGGAAATGAGTTTCAGTTACAGAACATATATAGCACAATCTTTTTATAGAAATGATTTTTACCTCGGTAATTCCAATACCAATTTAACCTACCTCATCATACGCCCTGTAAATGTTGCCTTTAACAGTAAGCGGTTTATTATACAGGGCGGCCCTGTTGTTAGCTATCTTTTGGGTAAAAAGTATACCAACAGAGTCGTTATTTACGATATTAACACACATCCCTGGGAAGCCCTTGGTGCTTTTTTTGAGGAGAAAGGAGATGCACAGAAAATGTTATATGGAGCCCACGCATATGCCGGCATCAACGTTGCCCGCAATATTGACCTCCTTGTGGGCAGTCAATATTTCTTTAATTCCATTTACAAAAAGGAAGGCACCTACAAACCACTGTATGATAAAGGCAAAGCGTTTCAGGCGCAGTTAGGGATCAGCTATCATCTTGCGCGTTTTTAATACAAGGCTTTTCTATTCCTCCGCCGCTTTGATGCCCGTTTGAGTAAAAATGATCTTTCTGTTCTTATACAGATTGCCCGTTGTCATTTTGAAGGTCTTTTTGCTCATTCCAAAGAAGGAATAAATTTCTTCAGGGCTCGATTTATCATTATAAGGCAGGTAACCATTGTTCTCGTGCAACAGCCGCATTACCTTACCGGCTTCATCCTCTACGCGTTGGTAACCTACCTTTCCTACAGCAACGTCTATTTTGTTATCTTCGCGAATGTTCTTGATATAACCTTTCAGCGAATCGCCCACCTGAATTTCCTGGAATATATCATTGAAATGCAATACGCCGGTGTGGCGGTTATTGATGATGACCACATACCCTATATCGGTTCGGCGGTAAACCAGCAGGTCAACCGGGTCCAGTTCTTTTACCGTTAACCGTTCATTGCTTAAAAACGGTTCTATTTTTTCAGAGGCAGCCACACGGCCGGTTTGTTCATCGAGGTAAATTTTTACGATATAATCCCCACCTACCCGCATTCCTTCCAGCTGTTTTGATTTGGGCACAAACAGGTCTTTCATCAGCCCCCAGTCCATAAAGGCCCCCAGCTTTGTAACCGATACCACTCTCAGCTTTACAATATCCCCTACAATACCAAAGGGCTGCTGGGTGGTGGCTATGAGCCGGTTTTCCGAATCGTGGTAAACAAATACTTTCAGGGTATCGCCTGGTTCAACACCGGGGGGAACAAACCGTTTTGGCAATAAGACCACATCCTTGCCCTCGCCCAGGTATAATCCGAAATCAAATGCCCGGGCCACCTGTAATGTATTGTATTCCCCAACTTTTATGCTGCTTATTGCCATGTACCTGTAGTATTTTTTTGCAAAGAACGTTAAAAAAAAATAAATGCGCTTGTAAACAAAAACGTTCCCCCGGTTAAACCAGGGGAACGCATAAGCAGCATTCTCAGATCATTGTTGAATGGCGATAGTTAGGGTTTTTCATCAAATGCAATAGAACGTTGGATCTACTTGCTAAAAATTGTTTCCAGCTTTTTATTCAATGTTTCGCCCCGTAAACCGGTAGCCACGATGGTGCCTGCAGGATCGATGAGAAAACTGGCGGGCACAGCCCTGATGCCATATAAAACAGCCACGGCATTGCTCCATCCTTTAAGGTCCGACACATGCGTCCAGGGAAGCGCATCCTTTTCAACGGCTTTCAGCCACAGCTCTTTATTACTATCGAGCGACACGCTGAGTATATCGAATCCCTTTTTATTATATAATTGGTATTGTTTCAGCAGATTGGGATTTTCGGCCCTGCAGGGACCGCACCAGCTGGCCCAGAATTCAACCAGTACATAGCGGCCCTTATAGGATGATAACTGAACGGGTTTACCTTCGGGTGTGTGCTGGGTAAAATCCTGCGCCGGCCTGCCTTCTTCTACCTTGCTTAGCAGGTCAATGCGCGCAGCAATTTCCTTTCCTACATTTGATCCTTTAATGGAGGCATCGAGCGTGTTGAACAAACTTATACTTTTGGCCAGTGTATTGGTGCTGGTGTAAGCGAGCAATTCCCTGGCGGCAATATAACTTGCGGGGTGATCTGTTACATATTGCAGGCGCGCTTTAAACTCCCAGTTATACTGACTATCGGCCTGCGCCTGTATTTGTTTTGCCGTTATGCTATCGCCTGACTGCTTTAGCTTGTATGCTTTTTCAAAAAGAGCAATGGTACTTTTCCGGTTGTCCATTAACCGTTGGTTGAATAATTCAAATTCCTGTACGGCGCCTTTTCCGGTCACTTTGGTATTGTAGAAGGAATCGGCGTCGCCCACCACCGTTACAGGCATATTTTCTATAAACAGATCGATGCGCACTTTAAATGTTTTTGAAAAGATCATGGCCGGAACTGGCTCGTCAACATGCCCTTTAAAAGTAAAGCTGCCGTTTTTTACCACAGCCGTATCCGTAGCGGATGCGCCAAGCGTTCCATAATTCAGGTATACCAGGCTATCGGTAAAATGAGCAATGTTGGCTTTGATCAGGAATTGGGACGCTTTTTTTTGCGATAAGGCGTAATTTGTTATTAACAGGAGAAGTGATGCACTCAGCAAGAAGTATCTCATGAATTTATATTTATTGAACGTTTTAATTTAGTTGCCTGCTTATTTTCTGACCACCACATCAACGGGTGATCCGGGAATGCTAACATACTTTTTCAGGATGTCGCCGAATTTACCGGTACTGATATCAAGCAGATACACAGCACCATCAACCCCGGCAATCAGGGTATTGCCATTATCGGTCACTTTTACCATAGTGACGGTTTTGCCGCCAAAATCGGTCACGAGTTGTTTTATTTCCTGGTTCAATGGGTTGTAGCGGTATACCTTGTCGCCTGAAGTAAAATAAAATATTTCGGCGGGTGTGCCGGCCCATTGGGTAGTGCCGGTGATCAGGGATGGCTGTGCAAATGCGCGTTTATACACGGGCGACAGTTCTACATACCCTTTAAAAGCGGCGCCGAATTTTAATTCATACAAAGTGCCATCGATAGCTTTACCAAAGGCAAAACAGTTGTTGTCGTTGATCTGCTGAAAATGCAGCAGATCGAGCTGAACGGCTTTAGGATCGAACTGGGTTATATCTGTTACCTGGTAGCCGGTGCCAATATAGGCGGCGCTGCCGAAATTGGTAAATGCCACAAACTGTTTGCGGTTGAGATCGTAACCCAGGAAATAAGGCATTACACTATTGAATGCTGCGCGCCTGTATAATTCATAATCACCGGCAGTAGCCAGGCCAAACATGCCATATACATCGCTGCCATAATAGGTTTGCGACGCCCCTACATACAATTTGCCATTAATAACACCTTGCAAAACACCGGTAGCCGAGCTTTCGAGGTAGCCGGGTTTGGCCACCGCGGGCGGATCAAAGAAATTATTGCGCAGGGTTTTTATTTGCAGCAGGGTATTTGTTGAAATTTGCACGCCGGCATCGTTTGTTTCGCTGCCGGTGATCCAGTAACCCAATGCAGGCGTTGGCGAAATATATTTATGGACCAGGTCGATTATCTGTTGCGGGCCACCGGGCAAATCGACGCCATGCAGGGCGCGGTAAATGCGGGGCATCACTGTGCTGTCGGGTTTTACAAAACTGAGCTGTGCCGTATTCCCCTCCCGGCTCAACACCAGGGTGCCGTTTGAAAATTGGGTTTTGCCTTCAATCTCAAATTCCCGGAAATACTTCATTCCGTTCGAGCTATCGGTGATCGTGAGGCGGGCAGCATACCTATCGGGCGGCAGACTGAATACCAGTTTCAATGCCGGGCCGGTAAATGTGGTATCGCGGAATTCCTTCGGGATCAATATCCGCCACGAATAGCCGAACCAGGCTTTGGCATCGGTGGTAGTCACCGTTGGTTTTACGATCAACGTATCGCCCAGGAACACATTGTACAATGAATCTACACCTGTTACCAGTGGTTCTTCAGGCAAATGATAGTCATAGTTGCCTTTATCTTTATAACAGGCCAGCTGTAGCAACCCACAGGCTGTAAGCACGGCCATTATTATTCGTTTCATTTGAATTACTTTAAGCTGTTAACCTAGATCACTTGTTTTCCATTTTCATCAATAAAATAATATTTACCGGTAGCGCCGTCTTTTTGCAAAAGGATCTTTTTATTGGGCGTACCTGAATAATAAAAATCGTAATTACCATCGGGCCTTGCCGTGAGTAGATAACCCTTATCGGGATTATTAGTAACCCAGGTAAAAGGAGCGTTCAGAAGGCTTTTCAGCTTATCAACAAAGTACAGGTTCTCCGGCGCGTCGAGCCCACTGGTTGAAAGGTCATCGGTAGTGGCTGCCAGTCTGAATAACTGGTGCTTCACCTGCGAATAGTAACCACCCAACCACATATCCCACCATTTGGGTTTTTCGAGTTTACCTGAAAATACCAGGCGGGCCGTGATCAATGAAGGGAACCCTGCGCCGAAATCATCTGTACTTACCATTTGAATGGTGAGCGAAAAGGAACGCCGCACCATTTGCGTATCGGTATTGTATAAGACCACTGGCATATTCTGCCAGCCATAACCGGCTGAGATTTTATATTGGTCTTTCAGCGGTTCGTAGTGAATGTTGGGCAGTGCAGTGGTAGCGGTGTCAACCACCTTTACCGCGTAATACCTGTCTTTATTGACCCGGTTGCCTGAAATACTAACAGGGACCCACACGGTATCTTTCAGCCTGTTTGGGTGATAGGCGAATGTGTACAGGATACTATCGCGCAGCCCCCAGGGATCAAGATCGAAATAAATATTGTCAGCTGAATGATAGGTGATCTGATCTGCTTTACGGCAGGCGGTCATTGCTACAACAACCGCCATTAAAATGATCATTCTTTTTTTCATAATCAATTGCGGTTGTTTAACGGTTCCCGAATTCGATTTCATTATCCGGCAGCGGCAATACAAATATCTTGTCAGATGGTGGTATGCTACTTCCCCGCTGGCCTGCAATGCTGGCATGTAGCCGTTTGTACATGTAAAAGATCTGTCCTTCGGCATAAAATTCCTTCCGGGCATCTTTTACCAGCTCTTTTATTAACTCATCTTTGTTGGCTACGGCAAGCGGTATACCCATGCCACGGTTATACCGTACCGTATTGAGCAATGCCAGCGCAGTTACCGGATCGGTATCGTAGAGGCATTCCGCCGCGATATAGAACATTTCACTGTAACGGATAGCAGGCGCCACCAGGTAATGCCGGTTCTTATCATTATCCCGCAGGTATTTCTGTAGTTCAAGCCGGTTGAAAGAAGAACTGCCGCTCACACCTTTAAACCATTGTTTGAATCGCACATCTTCGGCCCCTACCCCGCCGGTCTCATACAGGGTGTTGCCTGCGTTCTCTTCTATGAACAGGCTTTTCACTCCTGAGTTGAAGCGGGCGTCGAGGGTATCTTTCAGTGCCGGTATATACCAGGCAAACACCTGTTCTTTATAAAGTATCCGGTCTTTATTTTTTGGATCGGGATCAATGAAATCAGCAGTTGCAGTCCAGGGGAATTTTTTCGAAGCGATCACTTCCGCGGCGTTATTCAATGCATCGTTCTTTTTATCCATATACAAATTCACCCGGGCCAACTCGGCGCAAATGGCGTAATAGTTCATTCGATGCCGCCTGTTCTGCAGGAACAGGTTTTGCGATGATTCTTCTGTAGAAGGGACATCGGTATTGTAACCTGTTCTATAGCCTGCCGATACAATAGGATCAACCGGACGTATCAATTCTTTGGCTGCTGACAGATCGGTAATGATCTTTGAGAGTACTTCGGTCACTGTTAATAATTGGGCAACCTTGTTTGAAAAATCAGTAACATAGGGTACGGACTTAGCCGATGGATTGCTTTTGAACGAAGGCCCAAACAACCGCAGCAGGTCGAAATGTAAATAACCCCTGAGCGCCAATGCTTCGGCTTTGATCAATGCAAAGCGATCGGCCGGTAATATTTCTTTTTTGGCATCCAGATTATAGAGCAGCAGGTTGCAGTTGGCAATGGCATTGTACAATCCATTCCAGATAGCGTCTTTCCTGGCTATAAAAAAACCGTCTTTATAACTGTAATCTGCCGTTTGCTGATAACGCTGATAGTCTTCCCCGGTGAACGTATAATTCTGCGCAAGGGCTTCGGGCAAACCGCCGGTGAGCTCAAAGCCATACAATTCTTTTTGCGCGCAGCGGGTATAGATCCCGTTCAGGCTTTCTTCGAAACCTTCCGGGGTTTTAAACAGGTCTTCCTCCGACACCTGTGATACGGGCTTTACATCAAGCCATTTCCTGCACGACGAAAACGTCAGCAGCACGATCGCGAACAATATATATTTCTTCATATGCCCGATTTAAAAACTTGTTTGAATTGAAAAGGTAAAACTCCTGGCAAAGGGATATTCTATACCCCTTTCGATCTGCATCGATGACCAACGCCAGGGATTATTTACGGTTAGGGCCAGCACCAGGTTCCGCATACCCAGCTTGCTGTAAACAGGCTTATCGAAATTGTAGGAGAGATATACCGATTGCAGCTCCAGTACATTGTCTTTTTGCACGAACCGGTCCGAGGCAAAGGAAGTGCCCAGGTCTGCAATATTTTTATACAGGGCTTTATCACCTGGCTTTTTCCACCGGTCGTTCAATACCCGGCTATCGACGTTATATCGCGGATCGGCATTCTCTACCCGGTCGACAAGGGTTTGATTGTATTCCTTTCCACCAAAACGCGTGTAAAAAAGTGTATAGAGTAAAAAGCGTTTGTAAGAAACATTCGCTCCGAAATAGCCATAGGCGGCGGGTGTATTATCGCCAACCGGTACAATATCTTTTACATTCCAGGCATAGGTTCGGGAGCCATCATTTTTGATAAAGACCTCTTTTCCGTTCTCGGGATCAATGCCCAGCGAACGAACGGCATAAATGGTATTAAGCGATTCGCCTTCCCTGAAACGCAACAGCGGCTCTCCTTTGAAATCATCAGTGGTTTGCTGCTGGTCGGCTTTGTCGTTATATGCCTTCAGTGCGTTGGAGATCTTCAGGATCTTATTTTCATTGCGCACCATATTGGCGATCAGGGTCACCATCCAGTCACGGCTCTTGAACACGGTATACTTCAGGTTCAATTCCACGCCGGTATTTTTCATATCGCCCAGGTTTTCCTTGTATGCATTGAAACCGGTGGAAGGCGGTAGCATGATATCAGCCAGCAATCCGTGCGTGAGCTTCTGATAATATTTCATGCTGAGGAATAACCGGTCGTGAAAAAGGCCAAGGTCTATTCCTACATCATAGTTATCGGTCTTCTGCCATTGCAACGATTGATTGCCGTAGGTGTTAACAATGGCGCCTACGCCGGTTGAATACCAGTTCCCTGTATAATAATTATAAGTGGTTGTTGCCTGATAGGGCGGAAATGATACCGCGCCGGTCAATCCCGTGCTGGCCCGCAACTTCAGATTACTTACGATAGTGTTCTGTAAAAAATCTTCGTGGTGTACATTCCAGCCGATGCCAAACGCCCAGAATGGCGCCACCTTGTTTTCGGTACCGAATTTTGAGGAACCATCTTCCCGTATCGATAGATCGGCCATGTATTTATTCCGGTAAGAATAGTTTACCGATACAAAAGACCCGAACAATCTTTCCAACTGATAATCTGCGTGGGGGGCGCTGTTCAGGGCATAGCTGTTGGCAAAGGAGATGTTCGTAAACCGGTCGTTTGAAAAGCCAACCGCTTTCAGGTATTTATTATCACTGCTGGCAGTGCGCATATTTGCGCCTATTGCAAGGTTCACAAAATGATCGCCCAGCTGTTTATTATAATTCAACGTAAAATTGCCATCAACAACCGTTTCGTCGGTAGTGCTGTATTCATAGCTGCCTTTCTCTTTCAGCCGGCTGGGGTCGTAGTCATAGAATTCATTGCTCAGCGGTGACAGAAAAATGTCATCGTCGGTCTTGCGTTTTAAATAACTCACCAAACCGCGCAAGCGCCATTCACGGGTTATATTCCATTCGCCCGAAAACACCTCGTTCACTTCTATGTATTTGGTTTTATTGAAGTTGCTCAATGTGCCGTTGTACATAGGGTTCAGTACATTATTGGTCTTATATTGACTGGTATCGCTTCGTTTGGTATCGATGAGCCATTGGTCTACGGCCTGTAAAATATGACCATCCGCATCTGTTTTCGGATAGTATGGGTTCATGCGAACGTAATTAATGAAATTACCGTACGGCGATTCCGATCCATTCATCTGGGTAATGGTCAACACATTTCTAAACATGAACTTTTTGCTGGGTGCATAGGAAAGAAAAGAACCGAGGCTGTACCGGTTGCGACCCGATTTCTTCATGACACCGGGTTGCGTTTGATAACGCAGATCGAGGCCGTAACGGATAGAAGTGTTGCCACCTTCCACATACATCGAATGCTTTTGTCCGTAAGTTGATCTCAATGGCTGCGACAACCACCAGGTATTTACACCCGCCACCACATTGGCTTTCTTTTTATAATACAGTTCTTCCTGCTCGTCGGCCGAAAGACCGCCCACTGCTTTATACAAACCTGCCAGCCGCTCATACTCCAGTTTATCGGCCGCATTCAATACATGGTAATCGGTAAGATCAGGCGCCTGTACATTCAACTCGTAATTATAAGACAGCTGCAGCCTGCCTTCCTGCGGCGCTTTGGTGGTGATCACCAATACGCCGTTGGCAGCGCGTGAACCATATACGGCGGTAGCCGCCGCATCTTTCAGCAGGGTGATCGACTGAACCCGGTTAACATCCAGGTCAAAGACCTTTTCAACAGTTACCTCATAACCATCCAGAATAAAAGTGGGCAGGTTCACATTACCCGCCAGGTTGTTGCGTGTAAGCACATCGCCGGTACCTGTAGGCAATGAAGTAGAACCGCGTACATTCACTTTTGGGAGGGCATTGGGGTTTGAACCGAGTAAATTATTATCAGCCACTTTGAAAGAAGGATCAAATGCCTGTATGCTTGTAAGAAGATTTTGCGGATTGACGCGTTTGAGTTCTTCACCCGTTACTGTAACCGCATTGCCGGTAAAACTTTCCTTTTTGATCTGCTGGTAACCGGTTATCACCACATCGGTCATGGGGTCCTTGTTGGCTTTCAAAGCCAGCCGTACAGTTACAACAATACCCTCTTTGGCAATGACCTCTTTGCTTTCGTACCCCACATAACTTACGACCAGCACGGTTCCCGGTTTCGCCCTAATGGAGAAGATACCGGTTGCATAGGTGCTAACGCCGGTTTGGCCGCCTTTTATCACTACATTGGCGCCGTTCACCGGGCTGCCTGATCCATCATCGAGCACCTTGCCCCGGATCTCCACTTCTACAGGTGTGGTATCCTTTTGTATGGCAATACCTGGCAGCATCGCTACCCGCTCGTTTACCACAATGGTCTTGTTGACGATACTATAGGTAACGGGCTGTGAGGCAAAGCACTGATCGAGCACTTCTTTCAGTCCTTTGTTTTTGACGTCAATGTTTACCGGAAATGTTTTTTGCAACAGGCGGGTGTTATAAAAGAACACATAACCGGTTTGCTTCTTTATTTCCCGGAACAGTTTCGGCAACGAAATGTTCTCCCTGGTGATACTTACTGATTGCGGATATCCCGCTGCAGCTACCTGTAAGAAGCCCGCCAGCAAAAAAACAGCGGTTAACTTCATAACCAGAATAGTTTTGGCCTTTGCCCGTTGTGGTATGCGCACGACTTGGCAAAGAATGGTAAAAATCATACTTTTAAAATTGGGTAAACAAATAACAGTTTCGACGCTTTTACAGAGTTTGCCCATTTAGGCCGGTTGCGTTCCCGCGCTTCCGGCTTTCTTATGTACGGCAGTCAATAAACAGTTGATCAGGTTTTCATTGTGTTTTGGTTGCGTTTTAGTTAAAAATTAGTTTTGGTTGTTTAATTTTTCAAGGCAATACCGTTATTTTTTTCCCTTCTATTTTACAATGCACATTGCTTAGTTCCAGTATTTTAAATACTTCGTTAATACTACTGTTGCGGGGTATTTCCCCTTCGAATTTTTCCGCAGGCACTTTTCCTGCATAGGCTATTTCCACATCATACCATCTGGCAATCTCACGCATGACGCTTTGCACATCGGCATTATTGAATTGAAAACGGCCATTTTTCCAGGCTACTACCTGGTCAACATCTGGTGAATGGTCAATGGTCAATGGTAAATTTGCCGCTATTTCTGCCTGTTCCCCAGGTTTTAAAATTGCTGATTGTTCATTAGTTCCCGGCCGGGTAGGAACCGATTGTACTACCTTTACCGATCCTTCCAATAAAGTTGTTTTTATCGCTGCTTCATCATCGTACGCATTGATATTGAAATGTGTTCCCAATACCTCTATGCGCCCTCCCTTGATGATATCAACTATAAATGGGACCTTTTTCCCTGGTGTCAGACTCAAGGGCGCCACCTCCAAATAGGCTTCGCCCGTTAATTGAACCACTCTTTCCTTTCTACTGAAGCTGGATGGAAAACGCAGGGAAGAGACCGCGTTCAGCCATACTTTAGTACCATCTGGTAATACTACCTGATACTGGCCACCGCGCGGTGTACTGATGGTATTCCAGGCAATAACATCCTGATTGCCGTTGATTTTGGAGTGATACACCAGTTCTCCATCCTTCTTTTTAAAAACTATCGTTTTGCCCTGTTGCGCCAATGCGCCATTCGCAGCACTGTCGAGCACGATCGTTGACCCATCTGCCAGTGTAAGTACGGCCTTATTACCGCCAGGTTGCACTGGTTGTACAGCCGGTTCGTGGTTTGTTTTGACAGTAACATGTACAACCGTTTTATGATTGAACACAAAGTAACTGGTAGTTACCAGCAATACCAGGATACAGGCGGCGCTCCACCACATTATGCGACGGCGCCATATTGGTATTACGATAGCGGGTGGTTCTGCAGTGATCATTTCGTTTATCGCACGGTACATTCTTTCACCGGCAAGCTCTTCCTCAGCTTCAGGTAACGGGTTATATACATTACGACGCCGTTCATTATACCAACTCTCTACCCATTGTTTTTCATCATCGGTACAGGTGCCGAGGCAGTATCGTTGCAACAGGTCGCTGAATTGTTTAGCATCCATTGTCAATCATTCATTTTAGGTTAAGGTGGTTTTTAATACGGCAGGCATTCTGGTATAAGTCGGAAAAAAAAGAAAGTGGTGGTAGAGGCACCTTAACTTTTTTTTAAATTTTCTTTTTAAAAAAGCAGACCCCGCCGCAAGGCGAGGTCCTGAACGGGCAGATCATTATCCCGTTTACTATATTATGTTCCTGGTTTTGTTTTATAGAACCGGTTCCCGCAAAATGGTTTTCAATTTTTCAGGTGCTGTTCTCCTGAAATCAGACAGGTATATCTCATGATGCAGCCCATTCTTTTTCAGCTTGTTTACATCGGCAAATGCGGCGATCTGTTTCAGGGTTTCCGGTTCTGTTGAGAACGGCCCTACATGTAGCATTTGAATTGACTTACCTTCTGTCAGGGTAAACCAGGTTACCTCACCGGCCAGTTGAAGTCCCTTTTTAGCTCTAACTGTTGCTGCAGCTGTTTCTATATCATGCGCCATAACAAATTCAGGCATCCTGATCAGTAAACGGTATTCCCATTCATTCCGGGGCACCTCAGTCGCTGTTTCTATAGTTTTGCCAGGATACCTGTGTTCATTGTACCACCACAGCCCTTCCAGTTTTGAAACGGTAAAGTCACTATTCTGCGCTTTATACATGAACTTTATGGTATAGGCAATGGCATATAATGCTTCTATCCTGTTGGCAAACAATTGTTCCGAAGGATCACCTTTGCCCTGTATGGAAATAAAATGTGCTTTTTCAATGGTCACCAGCTCAGGTTTTGTTTTTGCGGTGAAATAGGACTTATACTTTTTGGTGAGATCGAGTTTATCCATTTGTTCCTGTTTTAATACTGCAAAGAAGTACCCATTGACTGACAACCCTATGTCAGTATGCCTGACAATAATTAATTCAGCGCACTAAGAGTTTCCCTTGTTTTAGCAAGGTTTAGCAACAAAGCCTTTGCCTCCTGACAACTATTATATGATTTTTATTGTAATTTCAACGCTTCTCATCACATGGAGATGCAGGTTTCTGACTTTGATCAACATACTGACAAATTTCTGCTACAACAGCTTACGCATAATGATAAAGCTGCATTTACCGCCATCTACCAACGTTACTGGAAATCATTGTTCCGCGAGGCCATGAATGTGCTGCGTTCCCAAAAAGAAGCAGAAGATTGTGTGCAGGAACTATTTGTTTCTTTATGGAACAGGCGGCAGCATCTCCCTGAGATCGCTGATCTGAAAGCGTATATGAAAACCGCCGTGCGTTATCGATGTATCGATCGCATCGAAAGGGAGATGATCCTCGGGGGGTATCTGGAAGATTTTACCAATTATATGGAGGTGCATCATAGTCTTCCCTCCGTGGAAGAAGAGCTCTATGCCCGCGAACTGGCAGCGAATATCGATCAACTGATGGATAAAATGCCTGGCAAAATGCGGGAAGTATTCCGCTTAAGCCGCCTGGAACAGCTTACCCACCGGGAAATTGCCGAGCGCTTACAAATTTCAGAAGAAACGGTAAAGAAACAGATCTATCTGGCATTGAAGATCCTTAAATCTCATTTGGGCGGGGCCTCCCTGGCCATCATCATTGCGGCCACTTTCATTTATAAATAGTATGGCTGAACGTTGATAAATAATTATCAGTTCTTAGGAAACAGGACCATTTGTTTAGATAAGCCCTCTTCCCTTTTGCAG
This sequence comes from Niastella vici, assembly GCF_002077945.1. Taxonomy (GTDB): domain Bacteria; phylum Bacteroidota; class Bacteroidia; order Chitinophagales; family Chitinophagaceae; genus Niastella; species Niastella vici. The sequence continues at coordinate 265,357 of NZ_LVYD01000043.1, read as the reverse complement.
TTTGCCCAAAAATGATCTTTTGACACATCATTTAACCATTAGCCGGCCGGTGGAAGGTCTTTTATTTTGTAGCGGGGTAATTTATACGAATAGAATGCCAATTGGCCTACCGCTTTCCCCTAACGGATTCCTTAATTTTTAAGTACTGGTTTCAATGGCTGCCGGGCAGCCAATACAACTGCGGCGCCCCGTTGTATTGTGCTTGCCATAGCCGCTGTTGATAGCATTGCTTATTCATTAATCATTAAAACCAACTTGCCAATGAACATTGTTACATCAAAACGCAGCCTGACTGCGTTACTCAGGATCGCCCTACTATGTGCGATTATTTTAACTGCAGGGTTAATGCCTGGTTGTAAAAAAACTTCTACTTCCACCGCCGAACGCAAGCCCAATGACCGGCCCATTCATACGGAGGCAAACCCAACCAGCGGCTGGACGCAAACATCTTACACCTATGGTATACAAACGCCCTGGAACCTTCCTCAATCTGACCGGTATAGTTATTCAAGTGGAGAACATCATTTCTGGATCTATTCCGATGATGAATGTCAATTTGAGGGCTGCACCACAGGGCCCCGGTCAGAATTGCGCATGAATAACGATTACACTTCAGGAAGGCATCAGTTCGAAGGCGATGTATATATAGTTTCAGGTTCGGCCGGAACCGACATTATGCAGGTTTTCGGGGGCGCTACCAATGCAACGGCCATTATGCTTAAAATTCATTCCGCCAGCGGTGGCACCATAAAACGCTACGATAATGAAACCCTGATGACCAGCGCCTATAATAAATGGATACATGTGAATGTGCAGCATGATGCCGATAACGGGAAGATCTATGTTTATTTGAACAGTACGTTGAAAGGAACTTTTGCTGATCGCGGTAACGCCACCCATTATTTCAAATGCGGCGTATATAATATCAGCGGTTCCCGGTCAGAAACCCGCTGGAAAAATATAAAGTACTGGAAAAACGGCCCGGTTGGCCAGTAACCGGCACCGTTGTAGTAATTAATGGCGCCTGAAAATAAGGCATTCTTTTCCAAACGACGTTCCGGAATCCCGGGCGTCGTTTTATAAGACTTCGCTCAGGGCGCATTTACAGCATTCCGAAAACCACTACCGCTTCCCCATTCGTGAGGGTCTTTGAGGCGCCGGCGCTGTTGTATAGCTTACAGTTAAATTGCACTTTTACTTTTACATTATAATCGCCCCCGATATCAGTAAAGTCCTGTGCGCTGATGATCTTGAAGGTGGCGCTGGTTTGGTCTGTCTTATCTCTGGAATCCCAAACTTCCCCTTTGGTATCGGTCCAGTAGATCCTTATCCCATTGTCAACCTGATCATTGCTTAAGGCAGAATAAGCATAATCGCCGGCTGCAAAAAAGGCTTTGAACTGGGCCTGTGTAGCGGTTGTATAATGATGCATAAAAGCCCTGTCAATCCCAAACTCGGTTTTACCGGCAGGCAATGGTGGGTTTGTATAGTTGATACCGGCGCCAAAGGCAACATCATCAACACCACCCAAACCCCGGCCAGGCTCATAATCATTAGTTGAAGTAACACCCTGCGAGTAATTTACGCCGTCGATGGTTGCTTTATAATAATATTCACTGGTGGTACCGCCACTACCGGCGGCAGCTACAGTTACGGAGAATAAACAGGCAGCACTTCCAAAATTGAGTTTGAAATTTGAATTGCCGGCAGTCACCGGGGTACCACCAGCCTGCAGGGTAATGACCTGGTTACCTGTTGCGGTGAAATTCCCTGCCCCGGCAAACACAAAACCATTCACCAGGGAAGTTGTATACGTCCAGTCACCCGTTTTGGTAACATTTACTGTAACAGTGAGTATAGCGTCGGATCCAAGGGCAGTGCCTGCCTCAAAGTTGCCCGAAACAACCGCATCGGAACAGTTGGAGCCCGATGGCACCAGGGAAAACTGGGCCGAACCGCTGGAAGTACCACCCCCACCGCCCGTGCCGCCTGAGCCCAGGGTATCTTTAGACAATTCTTTCTGGCATCCAATATTTGCCAACAACAGCAAAAAAACGAAGAAACGGGTCAGTGATAATGACTTATTGATTAATGGGGTGTTCATATATGGGTTATTGTTTGGGGAGGTTATTGACGGTCGGTACAAAGATAACGAATGCCATATCAATGGTAATGGATATACCCCAATTACCCGATTATAGGAAGCTTTTATTGCTCAGGATAAGTAGGCCTTTTTGCCGGTATTGGATGCAGCCCTGGTGGGCTGGCTGGCAAAAAATACCGCCGATGCTGCCGCAGCTTTCAAAATAAATGAACTTGCAGATTACCGTTACTATAGCTGGCAAATCGTTTTATCACTTTTCTGTTATTACTGTTATTCATGCAGCTGAATACTACCAGTAAATTACATACGCAATTTTTTAATATAATTTATACTGCCAAACAAACTAATTTTGCCATTCCCCTCCCGCAAAAAATCCTTCCTATTAAAATTCACCAGGGTAATGTGCCAGCGATAATGTACCTGTTCAGTATAATTGTATCTAATTAAACTTTACCTTAAATAACCTGCTATGAAACTATCAAACGATGACCTGCATAAAATTGCCCAGGTAAAAACTATTTTAGAGAACGAGTACAGGAATACAAACACCCATTCGAATTTGGCCCGGCGGGTACGAACCAATGAAAGCAAACTGCGTAAAGGCTTTAAGTATGTAAATAATAAAACAATTTATGAGTACCTTATTGGCGTTCGTATAGAAAAGGCAAAAGAAATGCTTGAAACAACCGATGAGCCGGTAAAGGCCATTGCTATAAAAGTGGGGTGTGATGTAAGTAACCTCGTAAAGCAGTTTAAAAAAACAACCGGTATGGCGCCATTACAATGGCGAAAAATGCATACACCCGACAGCACACATACCTTTATGCTGGAATGAAGAAAAACCGGATTCGCCATGAATTTTACCGGATTCGCCAATTTCAGATACGTAACTTGCACATGATCGTTATAAAACCAGGTACATTTTCTTACATTTTTGCATTGTTATAAACCACTGGCACCTGTAAAAGCCTTCTTTCCGGGAAAGTGCAATACATAAAAACCATTTATTAGTTTTTGATAAATACCGCCTGGCCTTATTGGGGCCTGGCATGTAAACCTTTTGTATGAAAAAAGAAACGTTAGGTAGCAGCTACTTGACCCAGGGAGCTTTTTTCCAAAAACCGATCGCAATCTCCTGGTTAAGAAAAAACACTGTCATTGAAATTATTTGTTCCCTGCTGATCTTGCTGTTTATATATGCGGCATTGAGCAAAGTATCTGACTATGACCGGTTCACCGTTCAATTAAGCAAATCGCCCTATGTCACGGCCTACGCTAATCTCATTGCCTGGGCCATTCCTGCAATAGAAATTCTGATCTCTTTTTTATTGGTTATAAAAAAGACGCGGCTCATCGCGCTGTATGCATCTTTTTTCCTGATGAGCTTATTCACGGTTTATTTGATAACCATGTTGAATTTCAGCTATTATATTCCCTGTTCCTGTGGCGGGGTGCTGGAAAATTTATCGTGGCATCAACATGTTGTATTCAATGTTTTCTTCGTAGCCATTTCAGCTGCAGGCGTCCTTATGCAGCATAAAAATATTTACGCGTAATTAGGGGATACCGAAAACCTAAAAAAGAGTAGGTATAAACAAAACTAAAATTTACTGTTTTACAAAAAACAGACTGAATTATGAAAAAAGTAAGAATCTCATTAGCCGCTTTAACGCTCGTTTTGGCAATTACAGGAACAACAATGGCCAACAAGGTGCAAAAAACCTTTGATCTATGCAGCAAGGTAGATCCCAAAGGCCTGGTATGCACAGGTGGCGATACTTATTGTTGTACAGATGATGCCGGTAATCCTGTATTTTTCACTCCTGTTACTAAATAAAATGCTTTCTAACCACCGGCAATCAGCCGGTGGTTAGATTTTTTATTCATTACCTTTTATTATGAACAATAAGAAGCCAGTCCTGACCTTAATTACATTATTTCTGGCAGCATTTGGTATTATAACCTTGCTGGCATTCCTTGCAAAAAACACGAATGAAAAAAAGAATGGTTTTAAAAGACGAATGCTCACCGGCACCTTAAAAATTCGGAAACTGGTTACCCTGCCTGTATCTGTCAGTAGAATAATTGGCTTACAACCCGACGCCATCTATTTTCAGGATAATACACCCTACGCAGTTCACCGCACAAACGCTGACCTCGACTCCCTTAAAACGCTCACTATACCCATCCCCCCTTATGTAAAAGCAAATTCAAGCATTCGAATGTTCGTTCGCGGCCGGCATCTTTATATTGCATGCCGTAACCTGCCTGGCATCCTCGACTATAATTTAGACTCGGGCAATGTTGACAGGTATGGTCTTGAAAAATTCTTTGGAAAAGAAACAAATTTCGCAAAAGATCAATTTATTTTAAAAACAATTGAACCGAAAACGAATGATGCGATCTTTGTGAAAATCGATTTAAAAAGCAAGTATCCAGCCATTGAAGATCACTTTACAGAAAGGAATAAACAGAATGCTTTCGCCACCGATGGCATGCTGTATTATGATTCAACCACCCATCTGGCATGTTATACCTATTTTTATCAAAACGGGTTTATTTGCATGGATACTAACCTCAATTTAAAACTTACGGCCCGCACAATCGATACGCTTACTAAAAGAGAAATAAAGGTAGCCCATGTAGGATCATCGTATACCATGAAGCAGCCCCCCCAATTCGTGAATAACCTGGGCGCTGTAGCTGCCGGCAAGCTATTTTTGGAATCAATGTTACAAGCCGACAATGAATATTCATTGGATTTCACAGAAAATGCCGTGATTGATGTATATAACTTAATTAACGGCTCGTATAAAGGCAGCTTCTATATTCCACCGTATCAGGGGAAAAAACCGCATCAGTTCCATGTAATTAATAAAACCCTGTATGCAATTTATAGCAACACTGTCATTCTGTATGACCTGGGCTTTATTCAGGATCTTTGATGACCAGCATTTGTACCTGCCGGTCTTCCCAATGAAGATGTAAGCCAAATTTTTTCAGCGCTTCCATTACCGAATCAACATCATTCATCTCTGCCTGTAAAGCAATATCAATATTGCCGGTTATGCCGGTTTCATCAAAGATAATTTTATCAGGTATGTAATGCTGGATCATTCCCGCAAACTGAGCAAAAGGATAGTTGGTCACGGTAATGCCACCTGTACTGAATATAACCTTAGGGATTACAGTTTTGCTTGCCCAAAAATGAAAGTCCTTGTCTGCAGTCAGTACCAAACATTTTTGAGTACGCAATTCCTGAAATGCATTATACCCAAACATTTTTTTTAACTCGCCCTGCATTATTTTCAGGATATCTTTTTGCTTTTCTTTTGGCACCATCAGTTCATAACAAAACGTATTATCAATCCTCCATGCTTCAAAACTTTCGCTTTTAGGGCAGCTGAGCTTTTCCGGATGAGCCGATTCAATTACTGTTCTGTTATACTCTATAGAATTGGCCGTATCCCCAAAAGCTATGCGGTACAGCAGCGGGATCGACAAATTGGTCACTGAAACTTTTGTTCGCCCCCTGGTAAGTGGCGTATAGGTGCTTGTAAAACCACTTAAATATTTCGTCAATGATGAATTATACAGCACGCTACTGCTATCCATTTCGCTTGCTGTGGCAACAAGGCTTTTTTTATAATCCCTACGGACTTCTTTCACCATTTGCCGTAACTGCACAGGCTTACCCCTGATAAAATCACCAATATTTTGTTCTGTTATTTGTGACTGGTCTGTAATGGCTTTTATAAAGCCTTTCTCATCTATCCAAACATAGGTTGGAACTCCATTTAACTGGAAATACTTAACAAATTTCCGGTTTATGGCGCAAGGCAGGTACATCGGTTTATTGGCCTTTTGCCTTGTTTCATAAAACTGTTTTGCCTTTTGAAACCCATCTGTTGCCACCATCAGCACCTGCAGGCTATCCCCGAATTTCTTTTGCAATTGTTCCATTTTCGGAATAGCGTTAATGCATGGAATGCAAAACGTTCCCCAAAAATCAATTATAACAACCTTTCCCTTTAAGTCTGATAAAGCCAATTTTTCTTTGTTATAATTCAGCAGGGTATCAAATGAGAACTCAGGGCATAATTGGTTTATAAGAGATACTTCACTGTTAAGGGCCTGAGCTGATTGTGACCATCCCTCGTTTACAAATAATACAAATCCTATTATCGAAAGTATTTTTTTCATATTAATGAATTTACGTTTACCGTCAAGCAAAAAGCTGGCATAAAATAGGGCACGGACCGTGAACGGTCCGTGCGTTGCTCTGTATCAATGTATCAATGCACGATAGCGAAAAACTATCTTTCGTTTTGGTTCATACCTGTAAGGGAAATAACATCTGGTGGAATAGGCAATACGTATTTTGGATCATTGGGCGGTAAAGTATACAGCTGACCTTTTACCGTTCGGGTCAACGTTATATTAGCCCCTTCACTGTTCAGCCTCCTCAAATCGAGCCACCTTAAACCGCGGAACGGCGTTTCCTTTCTTCTTTCCTGCAATACCAGTTTCAACGCATCACCTGAGTTGGCGGCGGTGAAAGGAACAAAGAACCCGGTCTTCATTCGTTTACTCATTACTGCATTCAGATCGTCCATGGCAGCGGTGATATTTCCCGTGCGGGCATAACATTCCGCTCTTGTGAGATATACTTCATCTGTAGCAATACCACCAAAAGTTCTACTGTTCTGAATTAAGGCACCGCCAGTGTAAGTGCCATTGAAATATAACTGGCCGGCCGTGTTAGCCCTATACAGGATCTTCTTTCTCAGATCATTGAGATCATAACCATTGTAAAGGTTTGAATCAACAATATGTGTACCAGGCAAGAAAGCCGCATTCTCCATTGTTGTCATAAAAATAACTTCCCTGTTTAATGCCGGAATGGGAAAAGTGGCATTGGCATTAAGCGTATTATAATCCAATAACGAATCATACAATTTCAAACAGAGATCGGCATATTTCAACCCGTTTACATAATCCTGTTTTACCAGATAAAATCTTGACAACAGCGCATAAGCAGCCGGTTTTGATGGCCGTGTCTTGTACAATGGGATCACCGGCAAATAATCCACACTACCCTGCAAATCGCTCAGGATCTGGTCATAGGTTTGCTGCAGGCCCGACCGCACAGACGCGTCATTAGGGTTTGCATTCAGACGAAGGGGAATACCGGCGCCATCAGTACCTGTTAAACTATACGGTTTTGAAAATAATTGCGACAAATTAAAAAATGCTTCTCCTCTGAAAAAGAGCGCGCTGCCTTTTACATTATTCCAGGCAGCCGCGTTATATCCCTGCTGCTCAACTTTATCAATTCCCTCCAGGGCAATATTTGCATAAAAAACCTGGCGGTACGACGTATTCCAATTGAATTGATCGGTAGTTATTTCGCTGTATATATCGCCGGCCCAAATATGTGCATTCCTGTTTATCGATACCCAGCTATCCCATAATGCATCGGTCAAATAATAGTTATCAGCACTGATCTCTCCCAATGAGGGGCGATTGTCATTCATAATAACCGCATTGTCTAACATAGCCTGGAAATCTTCAATAGAGGTTGGCACATCCAGCGATTTGTCCGATTTCACCTCGATCCAGTCCTTTTTACAGGAAAGCATAACCATGCTTGCTAAAACAAACCAAATAATTTTATAATTAAGCATGCGCGTATTTTTTATTGATTGTATAGGGAACAGGTTACAGCAAACAATTTTCATTATTTAAAAATCAACTTTTGCACCCAATGTCACACTGCGGGGTTGTGGCAGCACTTGAGCATCCCCATTGGGAATGGCATCAGGATCGATGCCGTATTTATTAGCCCGCCACAGAATGCCGATATTATTGATATTGCAATAAACATGAACGTTCTGACACCGCAGCCTTCCCCATTTCGCTTTATCAAAGTCATAGCCTATTACAATATCCTGCAAACGGATATGATCAGCTTTTTCAACCAGTATTGATGAATATTGATAAAACAGGTCCCTCGAATTCAGATTAGTGGGAAGTTGACCGGGGATGGCCGGCACATTGGTATTGGCTTCATCGCCTGGCTTTTGCCACCGGTTCACGAAATCCTTGTTGCCGGCCCAAAAGTTAACCAACTGGCCATAATTGATGGAAGGTCTTCTAAAGTAATGTCCGGCCTTATACGTAATATTCACTGATACAGAGAAATCATTCCAGTAAAAATCATTCCTGAATGCTCCGATTACCGGCGGGTTAGCCGGACCGTTATAGATCAACTCATCTCGTGTGGTCTTACTGAAGATATCACTGTATACATTTGTGGTTGTACCATTCAGGATCCCCAACGGGTCGCCGGTGGTGGGATCGAGCCCTCCCCAGGCCAAACTGTAAATGCTTAAAACTGGATAACCGTTAACGGGCGTCATTAAACCCGATACATCACCACTTCCCTGCTGAACTAAAGCCGACGCACTGAACGCCTTGGTGTAATTGGTTACCTTATCCGTTGCGCGGCTGAATAAAACAGTTGCATTCCAGCTGAAGGTATTACTTACTATCTTTCCGGTTAATTGCACATCAATCCCCTGTCCTTTAATATTCGCCATATTGCCCCTGAAACTGGTGAGCCCAGTGGTGGGATCCATGACGGCATCGCCAATAATATCCTTTCCTTTTTTTGAAAAGTATTCAATAGTCCCTGATAGAACATTCTTCTTTAAAGCAAACACAACCCCGGCATTGAACATATTCAACCTTTCCCATCGTAGTTCGGGATTAGGCGGACTAACAACCGTTGCACCGAGAGCTCCTGTGTATGCTACAGTCGCATACCTTACCGTTGTATAGGCTGTTTGACCTTTATTTATATTTCCATTATAGCCATAGGTTGCCCGCAAGGCTAACTGATCGAACAGATCGGTTTTGAAAAATTCTTCCCGCGAAACATTCCATTTAACACCCATTGACCATAAGGGCACGATCCGTTGATTACTTTTTACACCAAAATAATTCGTATTATCAAACCGCCCGCTGGCTGAAAAAACATAACGGTCATTATAGGTATAGGAGGCATTGGCATAATAAGACAGGTATCTATCCAGCGTACTGGTTGCAGTGCGTGGGTACGGAACTGCAGTAAGCGTTGATGCCGGATTGGTTGGGAACTTGGTCACATAATCCATCACCTGGCTGGTTACAATATCGTCATTGTATCCATATAACCGGCTTAGATTGCTGCGTTGTTGCAACTGCTTCACTTCAAACCCGCCGATCACATTTACCCGGTGTTGTTGCCATTTGTGGTTAAAATTGAGCTGGGCCCGGCCTGTATGGCCCTCCAGTTCAGCTACCGTTTGATCAAGGATCCCGCCTAAAGGAACGGGGTATTTGATTGTACCGGTTGGATTATAATACCTGTTTATAAGGTCCCGCGTAAAATACGTTTCCTGGCTTCTTAAATTATTATCCTTCCGCAATTGCTTTTCATACTGGTATTTCAATTCTATATTAAAGCTGCTGCTAAAGGTCTTGCGTACTTCAATGTTTACTTTATTATAATTTTGCTGCGTGGTGTTATCGGCGAAATTGAGCTCATCGACCGGCCGGTACTGCCAATCGAGAAATCCCTGACTTTCCTTTAATGATTTGTAAGTAGCCCGGTATCCATAGTTTACCGGAACCGCCCATCCGTTCTCATCCATTAATTGGGCATAAGGATAATATTTTCTTCCGGTTAATGAAACCAGGTCGTTTATGCCAGGATTGTTATTGGCTACCTTCATGTTAGTATAGAGCAGCGCCGTATTAATATCAACATTCTTAAATGGCGTAAAACTGTATGAAGTATTAATTGAATACCGATCGAACCCGTTCCTGACAAAACTGTTTTTATCCTTATCATAACTTAATGACATAAAGTACCTGGAGTTATTTCCGCCACCCGAGATAGACAAAGAATTCTGCAGCAAAACCCTGTCCCTTAAAAAGTACTTATCAAACTCATCATATAAATTATGTTGCTTAAGGTTTTCAATTTGCTGATCTGCCTCGGCGGCGGGCATCAAGCCATCCCTTTTTTTAATTAACAATTCTACTACGGGGGTTAAAGGGAATTTGTTCGCACTATTTTCGGCAGTAGTATACCAGCCCTTTGAAAAAAATATTTTCTCGGCTTCAATAAAATCTGTTGACGACATTAATGGAAAATAATTCAGGTTGGGCCTGGCCCCCACCATAACATTTGTATTAAAATGCACCTGCGGCGGCGTATTGGTATTCCCTTTTTTTGTGGTGATCACAATAACGCCATTGGCCGACCTTACCCCATAAATAGAAGCAGCCGCTGCATCGCGCAAAATGGTGATCGATTCTATGGTGTTTGGGTTAATGTTGTTGATATCACCGTCGAAAGGAAAATTGTCCAATACGATCAGGGGTTGCACTTCAGCAAAGATGGTACTGCGGCCACGAATATTCAATGTAGCCTGTTCGGTTTTGCTGCTCCGGTAAAAAGCCAGGCCACTGGTTACGCCTTCTAACCGCCCTAGAACATCCGAAGAAGCGCTTCTGTTTAATAACTTATTATCGATCGTAACAAAAGAACCGGTTGCCCTTTCTTTCGGTATTTGCTGATAACCGGTATATACCGATACAGAAACGGATGCCAGTTCGCTTTCTACTAATTTCAGCTGCACAGAGATGGTGGTGCGGCCTTCCAGATTTATTGTCTGGCTTTCGAACCCCAAATAGGAAATTTCCAGGATGGCGTTCTCCCCCACTCCTCTTAATTCAAATTCGCCATTGGCATTGGTAATGCCGCCAATAGTAGTGCCTTTTACTTTTATATTGGCGCCGCCCAGGGGTTCGCCTTTATGGTTTAATACTTTCCCTTTTATTTCTCCGGGCGGTGTAGCTATACCGGCAGGTTTACTTTCTTCCGCCTCCTTATTTCTGGAGATGATAATTGTTTTATTCGCTATATGATAACCAAGCTGCTGATCTTTCAGGGCAAGGTTCAACACTTCATCCAGGGTGGCGTCTTTTACATGTACACTTACTTTTTTTGTTCCTTTCAGTACATCTGCCGTATACAGGAACGTATAGCCGGTTTGATCGTTTATGACAGTAAACAGCTTTTCAAGCTGAATATTATTGCCAGAATAAGTAACGGTTTGGGAAAGCCCCGCCGCTTGTACCTGGAGTAAGGTTATGGTTAGTAATATTGCAGTTAGCTTCATAATTCGTAAGGCTCGTATACTTACGATGGATTTTAATGTGTTAATGGTTTTGCCGGCTGCATAGCAAATAACAGCCCGCAGGTAATTGCGAAAATGCATACCTTAGTGGTTGAAAGGTTGAGTAATAGGATTCCTAATCAGTTATTATTATCGGCCTTTTTTACAGCCGGAGTGTTTAGTGGACACGCCGGCTTTTTTATTGCCAGTTTAGTTTAGGGGTTCTGGCTTTAACTGATTGCTAAAAGAAGGTGTCGTTGTTGTAAAGGTGTTTAATTGGTTCATATGGTTTTACATTAAATGGCATTAACCAGGGCTATTGGAACCCTGCCGTTAAAGAATAAAGGATGAATGAAAATATATAAACAGTTTATTTTGGCTGTTTTGCATTGTTTTTCCGGGCCTCATATGTTTCGGGCGTCATTACAATCAATTTCGTTCCTTCAATTTTAAAATGTACGCCACCAGTTAACTCCAGTATTTTTACTGCATCGGACAACAACTGGTCACGCCCGGTTCCGCCCATAAATAATTTCGTTGGCTTTGGCCCTTCATATACCGCCTCTACATTATACCATTTTGTCAATTGATCCATTACAGCCGTGATATCGGCATTGTCAAAATTGAACAGGCCGTTTTTCCAGGCTACCGCAGCCTTCACATCCACCTCTTTCAATACTTTAGTTGTACCATTGCCTACCTGTGCCTGCTGGCGGGGTTTAAGCAGGGTTTCCATATTACCCTGTTTAATTTTTACCGAACCTTCCAGCAGCGTTGTTTTTATTACTGCCGCCTCATTGTATGCATTGATATTGAAATGCGTTCCCAAAACCTGCACATCCATACCATTCCCATTATTACCAGGTACATGCACAATGAATGGCCTGGTTTTATCGTGCGCCACTTCAAAATAAGCTTCACCGGTTATCTCCACTTTTCTTTCATTACCGGTAAATGCGACCGGATACCGGATCGATGCGCCTGTATTCAACCATACTTTACTGCCATCGGCCAACTCCATTGCATAAGTTTGTGCATTGGCGGTGCTTAAAGTGTTAAACAATTCGCCGTTTTGTGGCCCGTTCTGTCCCTGATATTTTAAAGTGCCATTTTCGTTCAGGAGAACCATGGCGCCCTGTTGCGCCAGTTTTCGGGAAGCCGAGCTACTTAATTTCAGCTTGTTGCCATCGGCCAGCGTTAACAGGGCCGCTGATTTGCCGGGTTGAATGTCTTTAACAGTGACAGTTTCTGTATTCTCCTTTACCGGTTTGTTGACCGGCTTGCGGTTGATGAACCATAAAATGGAAGCAGCAGCCAGTATTAAAACTGCTGCTGCCGGGGTTGCTACATACCTAAAATTCCATTGCCTTCTTATATGTATACGCTTTCCTATGCCCAGTTTTTGTTGCAGTAACACCTTATCCCCTTCCATATCAACATCATGTGCTTCTTTCAGTTTCTGCAGCAGGTAATCCTTATTTTTCAGGTTCTCGAACAGCTTGCTGTTCTCTGCATCTGCAAGCCATTGATCAAGGAGCGCACTTTCAGCGGAAGTAAGTGCAGAATCAGTGATCGTCTTGATTATTATTTCATTAATGGGGCTATTGTCAATCATTACACTTTCTTTGGCAGAGATGCTTGCGTATCTCCGGATAATAAATAGTTAACCATTACGGTTACCTGCTATATGATATACGTACGGGATAAAATTTTGTACCAGTGAGCGGGAAAAAATCTTCAAAAGGTGCGTATAAACAACACGCTTACACTAATATATTAAGTTCATTTAATCAATTTGCCAGCTGTAAAGTGCCTGCCAGGGAGATCAGGATAAGTAATTGTTCGGCTCCCAGCGTAAGCCTGAGCGCTTTCATGGCAGCGGCGTTGGTATTGCGCACTGTATTTTCAGACAGGTTCAGCATTTGTGCAATCTCTGACCTGGTATAACCATCTAAATAGGTGAGTTTGAAAACCTGTTGCATTCTTTCAGGTAACTGGTTAATGCGTTCGTACAGGAGTTGCACCAGTTCGGCTTCCTGAAATTTCAGCTCTATCACGTTCTCCTGCACATTACCGGCCTTAATGAGCTGATTTTCGATCTTCGTTCTTAATTTGTCTTTTCGTAAGTAGTCGATACAGGCATTTTTTATAACGGTATAGAAGTAAACCTGTAGATGAGCCATATTGGAGAACTGTTTCTGCTGTGTCCATAGTTTAAAAAAGGATTCAGCTACAATGTCCCGGGCTTCTTCTGTGTCATAGATCAAGCTTTTGGCAAATAAAAATAATTTTCGATAAAGCTTATCATACACCTCATTGAACGCCGCAGGATCTTTGTCTGTAATACTTTGCATTAATTGCTCATCTGTCATTACAAATCAGAAATAAGGTTAATAAGGTAATTGGCCCAAGTTATAAATAGCCCTTCTTAAAATCAAAAAAAAATGGCTGATTTTCCAATCCATTTTGGAAATCGGTTAAGGATTTCGTTATTGTTAGTATGTAAAAGACTGTGAAATAGCGGCATGGCGCGGGTTGACCGGAAATATGTCAAAATGTGCGCTCCCCGTTCAACGCCTAAATATTGACGAAAATCAATTTTAGCGAACGCGTAAACAATGTTAAACCATGTAATGTGGAAGCGACGGAAAGTAAAAAACTGTTTGTTCAGGTTACCGGAGCAACACGAAGTTCCCCCGTTTTGTAATTGTTCGGCCGGTGTAATCAACCGCCTGTACCATGTAAACAAAATTCTGGGTACTCTGTCTGGTTCCGCCAATCATGCCATCCCAGCCTTTGTTGACTTCGCTGGTGGCGAAAACCAATTGTCCCCAGCGATTGTATACCCTGAAGAATTCCAGCTTTTGAATGCCTACCAGCACTGGCCTTATAACATCGTTGCGGCCATCACTATTCGGCGTAAACGCAGAGGGCACAAAAATATCGGCTGGGGTTTTAAAGATCTTAACAGTTACGGTGTCGGAACCGCTGCAGCCGTCCTCGGTTTTGGCCGTTATAATATAAGTAACAGAAGCGGGGTCGTTCACATTGTAGGTAGCCACCGGGCCGGGGATAGTGGTAAAATCCAGGCCCGTGGCCGGCGTCCATGACCAAATGTCGGCATAGGGTTCACTTACCGTAGCATTGAATTGCAGTGGCTGATTGATCACCACTGAAGTATCATTTCCTGCATGTACAATAATAGGGTCGTTCACCTTTATAAGAAAGGTATCTTTTAACGCATTGGGGCAACCTGCGTTATTCACAGTCAATACAACACTCGAAGTTTTTGTTGGCGTGGCGGTTTCGGTCATAGCGTAGGGCACCGAGGTCACCGTTCCACTGCCTCCGGGGTTTAAAGGGTAACTGCTGCTCCAGGCATAACTGGTACCGGTTGTTATTGTTGCTTTCAGCACGGCAGATTTGCCATAGCAAATGGTTAAAGAATCGGGTGCAATGGCAGCGGCCGGCATGGGCGTATTATAAAATTGAAGTGTTGCTATGCCGCTGGTATCCGCCGGGCAAACGCCGTTCTTTACCAATGCGCGGTAATAGGTGGTTCTACTTATAGTACCTGCCTGGTACGTAGCATTGCTGTTAACCGGCGCCACATTGGCCCAGCTGTTCTTATCGTAAGAAGATTGCCAGTTCACTATCGCTCCTGTATAGTTGCTTACCGTAAGTTGGGGATCTATATTTTGTCCCAGGCAAATATTGGTATTATCAGGACTTACCTTGCCACCTACAGATGGGGGATCAACTGCTATGATTGCAGTCACGCTGGTATCAATTGTACAGGCTGTGCCGTTTTGCACCAGGGCGGCATACCGGGTTGAAGTGGTGAGGTTCTTTACCGTATAATTATCCGCAGCCACTGCAATTTCCTGCCACGTGACGCCATCGGTCGATGAAAGCCATTTTAATACATTCCCCGTTTTGCCCGAAACAGTTAGCGGACTATTGTTTATGCCCGAACAAACCGTTGTATCGCTCATCACCCTTCCTGCCACTGTGGGGGGCGTTGTGGTAACATCAATGGTATCGCGCAGATCGGCACAGCCGTTTATTTCCCGGTTTATGATCTTTCCGCCCGTGTTACCAATTGTTACCTGAATAATATTGGTGTTTTGTCCTGACACGATCGTCCAGCCGACAGGCACCGTCCAGGCATAGCTGGCCTCGGCCAGCGCCGGCACTGAATATTCAATCGTTGTATTGGAACAGGCAGTTTTTAAGCCGCTGATCTCGAGCCCGGCGCACACATTGCGTAAGGCTATATAAGCATAGGCAAAATGAGCGCCCGGCCGGCAATTATCCGATTCAAAAGTAAGGGTAACTGTTTGGCCGCGGTAAGGCGACAGATCAAAAGTAACTTCACGCCAGCCTTTTGTCCATACATCATATAGTTGTATCCCATTACTTCCCTGTCCAAAAGGAACGTTACTGTTGGTAAAGCCATTGGCCTTTGCTTTGGCGGTGTCAAGCGTAGCGCCGGTTCCGCCAATACCGCCATTCCCGCTGTTCGCTCTATCGTCGGTGGGTAAATAATACTGCGGCGAAGCACAGGTAATAACATTGCCACCCGCGGTGAGGGTTGCTTTAAACAGCGGCTGCTCATTTGAATTATGCGTTCCATTTTCCAGCACCATGGCATAAGCATAGGTCATGGTATAGGGCACTGTAGTAGAGCCCGGCGGCACATCGATTGAATAAGTGACAGCCCGGGTAAATCCGCCAACGGTTCGCCCCCCGGTATTCAGGTTACGGGATGTTGCCGTTGACCCCAACATGATGGAATAATTATAAGCATAGCCGTTAATAACAGGAATTGTGGGAAAATAGCCAAACGGATCGCTGAATGAAGTGGTGATCACCTGAATGCCGGTATTGCCAAGAGAATATTCGGGAATGGTAGTTACTCCGGTATTAGGGGCAGGATAACTTTGGGTGGAACCGCCCAACAGCCCCGTTGCCGCTGACCAGAACGACAGGTCACCCGACCCAAAATTTATATTTGATGGACAGGTTTGCAGTTGGGAAAAACCCGAAACTGCTGCCAGGAGCCCAATAATGCAGAGTAAATATTTCATCATAGGGGGCCACTAAAATTCTTGTAATCTAGTGTACGAAAACTATCCTGTACCGGTTGGTTTTCAAATAATAAATAAAGGATTGCAAAGGGGCAACCAACAGGCAGGAGTTACTATTGCCAAAGAGAACAGGTTGTCAGGGTTTTTAATGTAGTTAAATATACACTTAAAAAACTGGAAGAAAGAATAAACAACGGCCCGTTTTGGAAAGAAATGGTTAATGCCGGTGGGGAAAGTGCGCCAAAATGAGAATGCCCTGTAAAACAGGCCAATGGAAGGAAATGAGCACAAAAACAAACCGCACATTCGCTTCCGCCGGCTGGCGGGCAAATGCGCGGTTGGCATTGTATTTACCGGGTGCGCCCTGCGATCACCGCAATGCGCCATCCGGGTTATTGATACTGAATATAGATCGGTTTTGGCTTTTCGGCCAGCACTTCTTCCGGCGTTAACATATGGCTATTCTGTTTGCGGATATCGTTCTTATAGAACAATTTAAATCCGGAGAATTGCACGGGTTCCTTCCAAACATAGGCTTTGTAGCTGTCATGTTTAAGCGAAGGTTCGCCCCAGCCATCCATATCGATCACCACCTGTACTTCAGGATGCAGTTTGATATTCTTGTAGTTGGTCACCATGTTCTGCGTAAAGCGGTGTACCACCAGTATTTTAGGCGGAAGATTGTTGGCTTTTGCGAGGTTGGCCAGGTAATCAGAAACAAAGTTCACATCAGCAGCGTCCATAGTACCGATCACAGAACCGGGTCTTTTTCCTGTTTTCATGGAAAACTCAGGATCTATACCCAGGTGCACGTGCGGCATTTTAAGGTATTTTTCAAGCAGGGGAATTTCGGCCTGCACATTGCTGAAGCCTACCTGTACATCCAGGAAAACCAGGGCATTGATGCGGGCGGCTATGCCCAATATGGAATCGATTTGTTTGAATGGCATACGCAAACGGTATTTGCCATCTTTACCAGGAGCGCCCTGGGCCGTTACGGCAATATAATGCAGGGCGGGCTGTACGGGGGTAGAAGGATCGGCAGCTTCCCATTTTTTTATTTCCGCACCCAGTTTTTGCAGCATTTCATCGGGTGGAAATTCACCCAGTATACCCATATTCTTGGAATACAGGTTTCCATAATAAGCCACTATCCGTTTAAAGGGCAGAATGGCGCCGGCGTTGGGGTAACCGGTTTTTACCGGCCAGCGGCCTGTTGAGTCGCCATTGGCCAGCTCAGCCAGTTTACGATTATAAAGAGCGGTATCCAGCGTAGTGGGCGCTTTTGTTTCAACAGTTTCTTTTGCTTCCTTTGTTTCCTTTGTAGCTGTTGAATCAGTTACTTTGGAGGTGGAGGAATTAGCCTCTCCATTGGAACAGGCATTCAGAACAAGAGCTGTGCAGGCAGCAGCTAACAGGTGAGCGGAGCGCATCATGCGGTTATTAGATTTTTGTTTTAGTGTTTTTCTTAATATTAAAAGGGAATTAGCGGGCGAAATTAAGTTAAAAGCCGGGATCAAACTAAAGCTGTTCATATTTTTAAGGAATCCTACAGCATTTCTTACCTAATAAACCTGTAGAACCTCTTATTTAGTATGTATGGCAAAAAATAAAGGGTTTTCAAATGCTGAAAACCCCTGATTATTACAATTCTTTAACCATTTCATGCCCCGCTGCCATCTTCCTGCAACTTTTGCTGAAGCACTTCCAGCTCCCGTCTTTTGTTCCTGTACAGCGTAAGCTCCCACCTGCAGGCAATAAAGACCAGTATGAAAAAGAAGGCCACGATCAATGATAGCCAAACAGACTTTCCGCTTTCCCACTTATACAGTTAGTACCGTTATAAAGCGTATTTATTACAGATAGGAGTAATAAAATACTGCCATTTCACTTTGTTCATGAATGTGAACTAAACATTATATATATCTTTTTTTGCCGCATGCTGGCACGTGTTGAACTATTTTTATATTTTCACGACCATCTTTTAATTCTTTAACCAAAGATTTTTATCATTCCTTAAATCAAATTGACATGAAAAAGTTGTTGCTAACCCTATTGATCCCCGCGCTGTTTTCGTTTAAGCCTGTACCGCTGGCCGAAGTCACCCCGCCGGCAAAAGGCAAGGCAGTTGTTTATTTTGCAAAAACTTCTGCCGGTTATTCTCTCACCAGCCTGGCGACTAATTTCAATTTTTTTGACAAAGAACATTTCATCGGAAAGTTCAGCGGCACTGGTTATATACGGTATGAATGCGAACCCGGCGAGCATGTGTTTTGGTGCCGGGCCGAAAACTCTGATTTTATGACCGCTGATCTGGAGGCTGACAAAATTTACTTCGTTTTGGCTGAAGTGCATTTAGCGATGGCAACAGCACGGGTAGAATTAAGACCCATTGATCCGCATAATAAGAAAGACGATAACCGGGTGAAAAGTATAGTAAAGCTGATCGAGAAAAAAGAACCAGATGTTACCAAACCCGAGGAAATTGCCCAGGAAGAAAAAAAGAAGGATGAACATGCCAGAGCGATCAAGAACTATGAAGATGGCAAGAAAGGGAAAATAGAGCACCTTACGAAGGAGATGTTTTACGAGAAGCAATAAGATATAGTAACTTGTTCAAATAACCAAACCATCCGTCAGTAAGCGGGTGGTTTTTTATTTAATTCTGAATTTTATATAATATATAGGAGCCCTTTAATCCACAAGTTATCCATATTTGTCATGTATTTTTACTATGGCTTTTTACGTGCTTAACATTTTAGCCTATCCGCAACCCCTTGACCCCCATCGCTATAGCCGAAAATTCACTCGCAGCATGGCCACCACGACGTAAAGCCTTTTTTCACACACCCTATTGCAAGTGTAAAAAACACTATGTATTTTTAATTAAAACCCGCTCGTTATGAAAACCCAATTGCTTACAATTTTGTTCGCTGGCTTAGCAATTCCTGCTTTGGCACAGCCAACAAACTCGACCGCAAAAAACGTTTCAAAAACTGTTACTGCGACGCCACCGCCGCCGCAGATCAATTTTGAAAACAAGAAGTTTCAGATCGACTCTTTAGTGCAGTCAGCTGATGGGAATAACTATCTGGATCATGCTTCGTTCAGAGGCAAAGCCCGCGAAGGCAAATACTGGGTAGAACTTTTCTATAGCAAAGGCACCAAAGAGATACTGAAAGCCAATTATCTGTTCACAACAGATTCATTGAACTTCAGCATCTGTTATTATTTCAAAAACAATAACGTGGTAAAGGTATTTGACAATAATACCACCAACTTTTACCAGGTTGGTAACGTTTTGTTGACTGAACAAGGCACCGTTGCCACATCCACATTATCGAAAAGGTTTAATGATCTGATTGTTGATACCTTTCAGGCATTATACGCCGGTTGTTTCCAATAATAATCGACTTTTCCTTGATAGCAGCTACGCTGCAGGATATTTCAGAGCGAGAAATTTTTTCAGACATGTACAGGCTACCTGTCTGTTTACGAAGCAAGTCCGCGAGTTCCTAAGCTAAATACAACACTTAGAATAATTGAAAAGGAGCCCGCTTACTTGCTTCGTCATTTTATTTCTTTTGTTATCACTTCACATTTATGTCAATGCTTGCAGGTGCAAGACCTGTTGATTGCGCCTGGAGCTTTATGGCACCCGGCTTTCCGTTCGACTGAATAACCGCCAAACACATTCCATTGAATGCTTTTCTTTCGCTGGCTTTGAATGATTCCATACTGGTTTCACAGCCATTATCTACTCCTGCTATAAAGCCGGCTCCTGATATTTTAAACTGAATATTATTGGCTGCATCGGGAACCAGGTTACCTGCAGCATCAACCACTTTCACTGTTACAAACGACAGGTCTTTTCCATTGCCCTGTATCAAATTCCGGTCGGCCTGTAAAACGATCTTCGCAGGTGCGCCGGCCGTGTTTATTACTTTAGTGGCTATTACCTTTCCGTTTTTCCGCGATACCGCTTCTACTTTGCCAGGCTCATATTGCACGCGCCACATTACATACAGATCATCCCCTTCCTTTCTTTTTACACCCTGCGATTTACCATTGATGAACAGCTCCACTTCATCGGCATTGTTATAATAAGCCCACATATCTATTGTTTGACCAGGCTTCCAGTTCCAGTGCGGAAACAGGTGCAACATATTTTGCGTGGTGAATAAACTTTGATACAGATAATAAACATCTTTCGGAAAGCCGGCCAGGTCAACAATCCCGAAATACGAACTGCGGGCCGGCCATTCGTACGGTGTTGGTTCACCAATATAATCAAAGCCCGTCCATACAAACATACCGCTGATGCTTTCATGTTTCAGGAACATCCGCAGCGAGGCCAGGTGTGAAGACCCCCAGGGCGTAAAGCAATTTTCATAGGCAGAACAGGTGAGGTCGGCATTGGCACCGGCTATGGGTAAGTCCCACCGTTTGGGCCATACACGCATACTGTCTGAAGGCATATCATAGTGCCCTCTTGTTTGTAATGCAGAAACCGATTCGGTTACAATAAAGGGTTTATTGCCCCATCTCTTTTGCACCGAATCAGGATGCCAGTCGGCATGATGATAATTATAACCGATCAAATCGGTGATGTCAGACTTAAGCAGTTGGTTCCCGCTCCCTACATGATTATTGGCAGTTACGGTGGGGCGGCTATCGAGGCTGCGAACGATCTGCTGCATTTCGCGTAAATACATAGTACCTGAAGTATCGCCTTGTTTGGCGCCCTGTTCCGGAATTTCATTGCCCAGGCTCCAGATAAATACCGATGGATGGTTGCGATCGCGCAGGATCTGATCTTTCAGGTCTTTTTTATACCATTCGTCCCAGTCATTGCTGTAATCATATTTTGTTTTGCTGCGCTTCCACATATCAAAGGCTTCATCCATTACAATAAAACCCATTTTATCGCACAGGTCGAGCAACTCCGGCGCCGGCGGGTTATGTGAGGTGCGAATACCGTTCACCCCCATTCCTTTCATGATCTGCAGCTGCCGTTCCAATGCACGCGTATTGATGGCCGTTCCCAAACAACCCAGGTCGTGGTGATTGCAAACGCCCACTATTTTTAAAGGCTTTCCATTCAGGAAAAAGCCTTTATTAACATCAAATTGAAAGCTTCTTATGCCGAACGGGGTCGTATACTCATCAATAACCTTTCCTGCTGTCATCACTTTAGTGACCGCTTTGTACAGATACGGGTTTTCGAGGCTCCATAATACCGGCGCCTGAATGGTAAATGCCTGCTGGCTGGTTTGCAATGCCCCAACATGTAAATTCTTTTGTGTTTGGGAGGCTACTGTTTTTCCCGCAGCATTCATGATGGTAGTGGTAACATCACAATACTCACCGGTGCCGCTCAGGGTTGTTGTAAGGTTCACCCGGGCTGAGGCTGCAGACACAGATGGTGTGGTGATATAAGTTCCCCAGTTGTCGACATACGTACTGTTTGTTTTAACCAGCCATACATTTCGATAAATACCGCTGCCACTATACCAGCGGCTGTTGGGCTGGCGGCTGTTGTCGACTTTTACGGCAATGATGTTTTTTTCGTTACCGAATTTCAGGTACGAGGTAAGGTCATAGCGAAAAGAAATATAGCCGTTTGGCCGTACACCCAGCGAATGCCCATTAATGAATACTTCACTATTGCAGTACACGCCATCAAAATCAATAAAAATGATCTTGCCTTTATCGGTCACAGGCAGGGTAAATGTTTTGCGATACCAGCCCAGGCCACCGCGTAAGGCGCCGCCACCCGTACCGGTTGGGCTGGTTGAATCAAACGGCAACTCGATGCTCCAGTCGTGCGGCAGGTTCAGCTTACGCCAGGAGGCATCATTAAAACCTGCGTCTTCGGCATGGGTGGCATTACCCAGGTAGAAGGTCCAGTTCTTATCAAAATCTTCCCGCACCCGGGCAGTTTGTGCCTGAAGGGAAGTATGTAAACAAATAAGCAAACAGGTAATGGAGAAGGAAAGTCTAAATATCTGCATAGCAATCTTTTTCGGGCGTGAAATTACGTATCCGCCCGTAAAAACCGGTATTCAAATGTTTACGGCAGGGGTATGAATTGTATATTTTATTTATTTATCCTTTACCGGGCACCGCCACCCTATTGGTTCAGGACCTGCAGGAAATTACAAAAACAAAACCCCGGGAATTTTGTTAGAAATCTGCAATTCCAAACCAGCCTGTATGTACCAGCTTATAAACAACATTAAACAATTTGCATACCTGTCGAAAGAGAGCCTGGACCTTGTAATTCCCCTTTTTTCAAAAATGGAATACCGGAAAGGGGATGAGTTCATTCGTTTTGGAAAACCCTGCCAGTCCCTGTTCCTGATAGAACGGGGCTATTGCCGGGCCTATAACATCCAGGATGGAGAGGAAGTAAACCTCGAATTCTTTTTTGAATTTGAGACCGTGACCAATAAAAACAGTTATCTGTTCAACAAGCCCGCCGATTTTTCAGTGGTCGCCTGCGAACCTATGATCGTTCACAAGGTCGATAAAAAAGACCTGGTGCCGCTGCTTTTGCAGCATCCCGAATTGGAGATTGCCGGTAAAAAGAACCTGGAGCTAATTGCTGCCAAACAGGAAAAACAATTACAGCTTTTCAGAATACTCACGGCCAAAGAACGCTATAGTTTTTTAGAAAAGAATTACCCCGAACTCGTTCAGCGGGTGTCCATCTCTCAACTGGCTTCTTACCTTGGTGTAAAAAGGGAGACCCTGAGCCGGATCAGGAACAAAAGAATGCGGCCGGTGATTTTGTGATCTTTATCACAGGTGCAGGCGAATTTTCATGGCTTTATTTGCACTTACAATAAGTGCATTATGATACCACATTCATTCTATCTGTTTTTCCTGATCATTCACCTTACTGCGTTTGCTTTATTTACCGGAACCTTTTTTGCCAGCATCATTACCGGTAATCAGTTGTGGCATTACAGTCAAAAAGATACTGCTATTATGAGAGCGATATTGATCACCTTCGATAAGTATGCAAGGGTCATGGGTATTTGCCTGGGATTGATCGTAACTATGGGCATATTAATGATGGTGAACATGCATAAAGTGTATGGCCCGCAATTATGGTTCCGGATAAAGATGGGCATGGTAATCGCTATCATTATATTCAGGATCCTCCATGCAAGAACCTTTAACCAATTCAAGCGCCGGTTAAACAATGAAGCAATGGCTTCTTTCGATGATATCAAAAAACGGCTTTCGCTTTTTCAGACGGTACAGCTTGTGCTGATCGGCGGTATTATTATTTTATCTGTTTGCAGGTTTAATTAAGTAAGCGCTGAAAAACCAAATGCCAGGCAATGAAGTCATCGCCTGGCATTTTGATATGTTATAGTTTACGCCACATGAAACCGGCAAAAAAAGTAGCTGCCCTTGCCGGGGGTCGACTCCACGCCTATTGTTCCATTCATGGCTTCTGCAAAATCCTTGCTGATGGCCAGGCCCAGACCGGTTCCCTTTTTTTCATGAACGCCCGGCACGCGGTAAAACCGGTCGAAGATCTTTTGCTGCAGGGAAACGTCGATACCCATGCCAAAATCCTGCACCCCTATTTCAATATG
This sequence comes from Niastella vici, assembly GCF_002077945.1. Taxonomy (GTDB): domain Bacteria; phylum Bacteroidota; class Bacteroidia; order Chitinophagales; family Chitinophagaceae; genus Niastella; species Niastella vici. The sequence continues at coordinate 241,320 of NZ_LVYD01000043.1, read as the reverse complement.
CTGGCCATCGGGTTGATGAGCTTTTATAACGATGTGATCGTTCTGAGCCGAATAGCGGATGGCATTGGTAAGAAAGTTATTGATGATCCAGCCGGCTTTTTCCGCATCACCGAGGATGGCCGGCAAATTTTCTGCAAGCTGTTGTTTTATCTGGATATTTTTTTCCTTCGCGGCATTCTGCACGGCAGCCAACGCTTTGTTGATCATTTCATTCACTGCTACCGGTTGCAAATTCAACTGGATCTTGCCGCTTTCTACCTGCGACAGATCGAGCAATTCGCTGAGGATGCGCAGTAACCGCTGGTTATCGTCTTTCAGGTGTTGCACCAGTTCTTTTTGTTCAATGGTCAGCTTGCCTATCCGTTCATCTTCCAGCAGGCGCAGACTGAAATCGGAAGAAGCCAATGGGGTTTTTAATTCATGTGAAATGGTAGCAATAAAATTGGTCTTGGCTACATCCAGTTCTTTATAGGGCGTAATGTTCTTCAGAATGATCACATGGCCTATTGTTTCCTGCTCCTGTTTGATATCTATCTGTTCTTTGGTAAAATAATTTTCCTTTTCGTTCACTACGATCTTGAAGGGCATACCATTCTCTTCATTGGTAAGGAACCGGAACAGATCGTTGCGCCGTTGCACATCTTCCTGCTTTTTTCCTACAATGTCTGCATCTTTCAAATTCAACAACTGCAGGGCCTGTTGATTGGCAAACAGTACAGTACCGTTTTTATCAATGCCGATACTGGCATCTTTCATAGAGTTGATAACGGTTTCGGCCCGCTGTTTTTCAAACATGATCTTTGCCAGGTTGCTGTGCTCGTATTCATTCAATTGTTCGGCCATATCGTTAAAAGCTTTAGCCAGGTCGCCAAATTCATCTTTGCGGTCGAGATGGATACGCTGGCTGTAATCCTTGTTGGCAATGGCCTGAATACCCTCGGTGAGCTTTGAAATGGGGTTGGCGATGAGGCCGGGAAAATTGACCATAAAGGTAAACCCGATCAGCAGGCACACCGTAATGATCACGGTGATGATCACTTTGGCATTTTCCACCGCCTGGTCACTCAGTGCATTTTTTTTGTTAATGGCATTGAGGTTGATCTGGATGATACGGCTGATATTCTTTTGCAGTGCCAGTTGCAGGGGCATGGAGTCATCGTGCCGCAGAAATTCCGCAAAATCACGACGCAGGTCATTGGTAACTTCCTGCTCTCCTTTTTCGGTGACATTGCTTTCCTGCGCAGCCAGGTTCTCTTCAAATATTTTATGGGCCGTATCGTGTTCCTTTTCCCAGGTATTCAGCGCATCGAGCATTTTGCGGCCATATTCAACACTCTTATTATTATCCTTCAGCACATCGCGCGAATCGGTACTGATCTTATTAAAATAATAAAACCCCACCCCGCCTACCAGCAGCAGGAGCACAAATAGAAAACCAACGCCGAGGGCTACTCTTGTTTTTAGCTTTATTGCCATTACGATAATATAATAATATCAATATCCTTTTCCGACAGGGTTTTTAACAGCTGGTTGAACAGGTTTGTCCGCAAAATTACCTGAAATAAATTCAAATGCGGTTTTCCTATGCAAATGGTGGTGATCTTCTTTTCTATGGCGGTTTGAATGATCTCGTTTGAAATGCTTTTGCTTTTTACCTGTATCACTTCGGCGCCCAGTTCAGTGGCCAGTTTCAGGTTATTGATCAAATGCCGTTGTGCCGCCAGGGGTATTTTATCGAGTTCTTCCTTAGGGGTTTGTACATATAATACATACCATTCTCCATTATAGTAGGAAGCGAGGCGGCCAGTTTTTCTTATAATTTTTTGCGCCGCTTCATGGGATGAAGAAATGCAGGCCAGGAACCGCTCGTGTTGCCATGCTTTGTTCTTAGTGACTGTGTAATCTACCTTTCGTTCCACCTGGCCTGCCACCTCTTTGAGGGCCAGCTCGCGCAGCTGGAGTATCTTCTCCGGTTGAAAAAAGTTCGTGAGCGCCTGCTGCACTTTATTGTGGTCGTAGATCTTTCCTTCCTGCAAACGGGTGATCAGCTCCTGCGCCGTAAGGTCGATGTTCACCACTTCATCGGCCATTTGCAACAGCTTGTCGGGCACCCGTTCCTTTACTTCTACCCCCGTTATTTGTTTTACATCTTCATTAATGCTTTCAATATGCTGAATATTAACGGCAGTGATCACATCAATACCTGCATCCAGAATGTCTACCACATCCTGCCAGCGTTTTTCATTTTTACTGCCGGGAATATTGCTATGCGCCAGTTCATCTACGATCACTACTTCGGGATGCAATAACAGAATGGCCTGTACATCCAGCTCATCAAGCTGTTTGCCTTTGTAGAAGGTTTGCCGCCGCGGTATCAGCGGCAGGCCTTCTATCAGGGCATGTGTTTCTTTTCGATTATGGGTTTCTATGTAACCGATCTTTAAATTCACACCTTTTCTCAACAGGTCATGCGCTTCCTGCAACATGCGATACGTCTTTCCCACACCGGCACTCATACCAATGTAGATCTTGAGTTTGCCCCGTACCGACTCATTGGCCATGTCGAGGAAACGCTGAACCTGTTCGTCTTTATCGTTGGGTATGCTCATAGTATTTTATAATACTGATAAGATGCATTATTGGTTAAACCGAATTTCCTGGTCGTTGGTTTGTGAAGTAGGAAGTAGGAAATAGGAAAATACAAAAAAATCATAAGTCCTGTCTTTCTTACTTCTTACCTCCTACCTCTTATTTCAAAAACTTACCGCTGCTGAAAAAGTAACCGCAGCATTGGTGCCGGTAAGGCTTTCATTAGTTTTCAGAAAAATATCGTCTTTGCTGTTCAACATTCTTCCTTCCAAACGCAGGGCTATGTTTTGTGCCGGCAAATAATCAACGTTGGCTGATAGCCCTGAGGTTTTAAATCCATTCGGTGTGCCGGTGCTGATGATGACGCCATGTTCATCATTATAATATTCACCGCGTAAAGCAATAGCCCATTTGTCGGCCGGGGTATACCGTACAATAGCGACGGGCGCGTACCAGGTATTCATTTTGCTTTCCCCCTTTTTTGCCTGTTCCTGGCCAACATCAAAGCCAAGCGTTAATCCGAGTTTATTAGTGAGTTGAAATATTCCATATAAGTTATGAAAATATCTCCAAAGCCTTGTACTGTCGGGCTTATCGGTCCCTACAAAGGTGCTGTAATTCAGGGATACGTTATCTGTTGGTTTAAACTGCACCTGCGTTCCCCAGCTCATCAATGAATTACCCGCCACCCGTTGAATGCGCTGCCAGCCGTTCAACGCCATGGCGCTGAATAGCCATTTATTATTATCCGTTGTGTACGTGAGTTTGGCGCCGCTTTCATAATAGGGCGAATTTTCGGCCAGCACGCTTCGGGTCACCGTCCAGCAATCTTTACTGATGGCGCTTTCAAAACCGATATGCGATGGCATGATGCCCATATCGAGCCAAAGATTTTTGGTACGGCTTAACTTATAGCCCACATTGGCCTCATAAATGTTCTTTAACACCCCCGGTTCGGCAGCATAATTTGCGTTCATGTATGTTCCTACACCTAATGCAATATTTGCCCTGATACGGCCGGCAGTATAGCTGCCCTTTACAAAAGCAAGATTCACGTTGAACTCATTGCTGCGGTTATGGCTGTAAATAAATCCTGGCCGGTTATTGTCTTTTGGTTTACCGAAATCGTAACTGTAATACGCTTCTGCATATCCGCTGAATGTAAACTGCCCTTTGTTTTCGCTTTTCGTAGTATCCTGCGCCATACCGGCAGCTGTCATTAATACAGCTACACCGGTTAAGATCTTTTTCATCCGTTGTTTTTTAGTTATTCTTATTGCTTTTAGCCGTACCAAAGTTTAAAAACGGTGGCAGGGCTTTAATGCTACTTCAATTCATCTAACGCTACATTCAATTTCAAAACATTCACCTTCGAAGGCCCGAACATGCCCAGCAATGGCTTTTCAATATGCGCGTCAACGAGCGATCTCAATCTTTCTTCAGACAACCGGCGAACAGTGGCAACCCGTTTTACCTGCACGTATGCCGATGCCGGTGAAATATCAGGATCGAGACCACTACCGGAAGCTGTTACCATCTCAGATGGGATATCTTCTTTCCTGGCGCCGGGATTGTGTACCAAAAACGTATCAATCCTGTCCTGTACGGTTTTCAAATAGTCGGGATTGGAAGGGCCTTTGTTGGAACCGGCAGAGCCGGCAGCATTATAATCCACTGCTGAAGGACGGCCCCAAAAGTATTTATCTTCAGTGAATTTTTGTCCAACATTTGCATAACCTACTACCCTTCCGTTTACAGTAACTGTTTCACCCTTACCACCACCCCGCGCCATTTTGCCAACCCCGGCAACCAGTAAGGGGTACAGGCCTGCGCAAATGACAATAAGGATAAGCGTGAGTTTTATTGAGATCAAAAAATTTTTCATTGTTTCAATTTTTAGTCATTACATAAATACCGCCAGCAACATATCGATCAGCTTTATGCCGATGAACGGAACGATAACACCGCCTACGCCATAGATCAACAGGTTACGCCGCAACAGCGCGCTGGCTCCTATGGGTTTATATTCCACACCTTTTAATGCCAGGGGAATCAGCATGGGAATAATGATGGCGTTGAAAATGATGGCCGACAAAATAGCCGACTCAGGGCTTTTCAAACCCATAATATTCAAATGCTGCAGGGCCGGAATAGAGGCAATAAACAGGGCCGGAACAATGGCGAAATATTTAGCCACGTCATTGGCAATGGAGAAGGTAGTTAAGGTGCCTCTTGTGATCAGCAGCTGTTTACCGATCTCTACCACTTCAATTAGTTTGGTGGGGTCATTGTCGAGGTCAACCATGTTGCCCGCTTCCTTGGCTGCCTGTGTACCGCTGTTCATGGCCACGCCCACATCGGCCTGCGCCAGTGCCGGGGCATCGTTGGTACCATCGCCCATCATGGCAACCAGCTTACCGGTAGCCTGCTCCTTGCGGATGTAGTTCATTTTATCTTCCGGTTTTGCTTCGGCAATAAAATCATCCACACCGGCTTTATTGGCAATGTATTTTGCCGTTAATGGGTTATCACCGGTAACCATAACCGTTTTCACGCCCATTTTACGTAATCGTTCAAACCGCTCCTGAATACCGGGTTTAATGATATCCTGCAATTCGATCACCCCTTTTATTTCATTGTTCACAGATACAACGAGTGGCGTACCGCCATCGCTGGATATTTTCTTTACCTGCTCCTCCACTTCTTTGGGTACGGTGTTTCCTGCTTTTGTAGCTATGTTGCGGATGGCGTCAAAAGCACCTTTCCGGATCCTGGTTCCATTAGGCAGGTCAACGCCACTGCTTCTGGTTTCGGCGGTAAACTTGATAAAACTCAGCGGCTCTTTATATACAGCCAGTTTCTGGTGCCTGAACTGATCAAGGCTCCCTGTGGGGTTTGCCTGTTTGGAAGCCAGCTCAATGATCGATTTTCCTTCGGGCGTATCATCGGCCAGTGAACCATACACTACCATATCAATAAATTCGTTTGCGCTCACTCCGTTAGCCGGATAAAAATTAGTGGCTTTCCGGTTCCCGATGGTAATGGTACCTGTTTTATCGAGCAACAGTACATCCACATCACCTGCTGTTTCAACAGCCTTTCCGCTTTTAGAGATCACATTTGCGCGCAGGGCCCTGTCCATCCCGGCAATACCAATGGCCGATAACAGACCGCCGATGGTAGTGGGGATCAAACATACGAACAGCGAAATAAAGGCTGCAATAGTGATGGGTGTATTCGCATAATCTGCAAATGGTTTAAGGGTCACGCACACGATTATGAAGATGAGCGTGAATGCGGCCAGCAAAATGGTCAATGCAATTTCATTAGGCGTTTTCTGCCGGCTGGCACCTTCAACCAGGGCGATCATTTTATCTAAAAAAGTTTCCCCGGGTTGCGTGGTCACCTGCACCACAATGCGATCGCTGAGCACTTTGGTACCACCGGTCACCGATGATTTATCGCCACCGGCTTCGCGGATCACTGGAGCCGACTCCCCGGTTATAGCCGATTCGTCGATCGTTGCAATACCTTCTATGATTTCTCCATCCATTGGTATCACATCGTTTGTTTCACAAACAAACCGGTCGCCTAACCGCAATTGGGAAGAAGGCACTACTTTTATTTCTTTTACAAAGATGTCGCCGGGTGATATTACTTTTTTAGCGGGTGTTTCTTCTCTTGTTTTACGTAAGCTTTCTGCCTGCGCCTTACCCCTCGCTTCGGCCAGTGCCTCGGCAAAATTGGCGAACAATACAGTAATGAGCAGAATAGCAAATACCACCGTATTATACCATACCGCGCCTTGCGTAGTATCGTGTGTTGTCATTTGCCAGATCACCACGGCCAGCATTACAAAAGTGCCGATCTCCACGGTGAACATCACCGGGTTCTTTATCATTAACCGGGGGCTCAGTTTTACAAAGGATTGTTTGATGGCGGTATTCACCAGCGCCGGTTCAAACAATTTTATTTCGCGTTTTCTTTTTGACATGATCAGTTCAGCTTATTTTATTGAGAAATATTCTGCCAGCGGACCCAGCGCCAACGCAGGGAAAAACGATAAGGCGTTTACGATCACAATAACTGCCAGGGTCATGGCTCCGAACGTAATGGAGTCTGTGCGTAAAGTACCCGACGATTCGGGAATGAATTTTTTATTGGCCAGTAAACCTACAATAGCTAATGGTCCAATGATGGGTATAAACCGGGCTAATATTAAAACAATGCCCGTAGTAACGTTCCAGAAAATATTATTGTCGCCCAATCCTTCAAAACCGCTTCCGTTGTTGGCATTGGCCGAAGTAAATTCGTACAGCATTTCTGAAAATCCGTGGTAACTTGGGTTATTCAACCAGGCTGATGGTTTCACGGCCCACGCTACATCGGGATGATGCGCTACCATATAGGCAGCCAGCGCTGTTCCTGCTTTTACCAAAAAGGCGGTCAATAACCAAACCAACGTGGCAATTTTCACCTCGCGGGCTTCCACCTTATGGCCCATGAATTCGGGCGTTCGGCCCACCATCAACCCCGAAATAAACACCGCGATGATGATGAAAATATAGTAGTTTAACAGGCCAACACCCACGCCGCCATAAAGGGCATTGATCATCATATCGAGCAATACCACACCACCCGAAAGCGGCATCAGACTGTCGTGCATCCCATTTACCGAACCATTGGAAGTAGAAGTGGTGACCACACTCCATAAGGCAGTTGCAGCAGAACCGAAGCGCACCTCTTTACCTTCCATATTGCCGATGTGCTGGGCTATACCCATTTTATCGATCTCAGGATTGCCCTTTGTTTCAAAATATACATTGAGGCCAATAAACAGTACACACAAAAAGGTCATTACGCCAAAGATCACATAGGCCAGTTTTTTACGATTGATATAAAAGCCAAGCGCAAATACCAGTGCAATAGGGATAAGGATAATGGCAATGGTTTCAATGATGTTTGTAAAATAGTTGGGGTTCTCCAGGGGATGTGCCGAGTTAGCGCCAAACCAGCCACCGCCATTCGTTCCTAATTGCTTAATAGCGATCATGCCGGCTGCGGGTCCCCGTGATACCTGCACGGTATCGCCCTGTAGTGTGGTAATGGTATCCTTGCCATCATAACTGGCCGGTGTACCATTAAATGCCAGCACAATGCCCACCACCAGTGATAAGGGCAACAGTATGCGCGTGGTTGATTTTACCAGCAGGTTCCAGAAGTTGCCCAGGTTGTTGGTAGTCTTTTCTCTCAGTCCATTATATAAGGCCACCACGGCGGCAATACCGGTTGCGGCGCTTACAAATTGCAGAAAGGTAACAACAAACAACTGGGTGAAATACGTTAATCCCGATTCACCTGAATAGTGTTGCAGGTTACAGTTCACCAGGAAACTAATGGCGGTGTTAAACGCCAGGTCTGGTGTTTGCCCGGCATTACCGTCGGGGTTCATAGGTAATTTGTCCTGGAAGATCAGGGCAAAAAAGGCATATACAAACCACAGCAGGTTAATGCTGAGCATGGCTTTTAAAAACTGTTTCCAGTTCATAGGGTCTGCCGGGTTGATACCGCCGAGGCGAAAGATCAGCCGTTCAAGCGGGCTCATAAAATCGGTGATGGTGCGTTCACCTTTAAAGACCCTGGCAATATATTTTCCCAACGGAAAAGCCAGCAATACCGAGAAAAGGAAAATTATAACTACACCAAATAGTTCTGTATTCATGTGCGTAATAGATTGGTCAAAATTTTTCGGGTTTTATTAATACATACAACAGGTAACCAAAAACCACAATAGATAAAATGAATAATGCGTTGATCATATGTTTATATTTTTTCAAAAAAGTCAATAGATCTGTTGAAAAGCCAGAAACAAATAAGTCCGGATACGAGAAGAATGACTGTTAGCATTGTTTTAAGTTTTGTCAATTGGAAAATGCCAACGGGATGCCGGTATTAATAAAAAGGGAAAGAAATACAACAAAGAGTTAATTAACAATCAAATGTGGGGAAATGGCTAACATCCGTTCATACCATTATGCAATAGCAACCTTTTCATTTTGGCAGGGTTAAATGTCAAAATGGAAAGGTTTGTAATAATTGCGGCCCGGTTCCGACCAATTTTAAACCCGAAAAAGATAAATTCGCGCCTTAATAAAGGCAACCTCTTTTCGGGGATCAGTTTTAAATAAATAATAAAATGAGCTCATCTACTTCACCGGCTATATTTCACAAGAAGATCACTGCAGCCGGTATTTTAATTGCAACCGGTATCGTGTTTGGCGATATTGGTACCTCGCCTTTGTATACGTTGAACGCGGTATTTCATGATCGCGTTATTACTGAAGATGTGGCTTTGGGTGCTTTATCTGCCATTTTCTGGACACTGTTTTTTCAAACCACATTGAAATATGTGATCATTACCCTGCAGGCCGATAATAAAGGGGAGGGTGGAATTTTTTCGCTCTATGCGCTGATCCGCCGTTTTTGGGGTAAGTGGTTGCTGATACCCGCCATGGCCGGCGGCGCTTTCTTAATGGCCGATGGTATTATTACACCGCCCATTTCAGTGGCTTCGGCTATTGAAGGGTTGCAAAAAATAAATCCGCACATCGATACGGTGCCCATCGTGATCGTGATCCTTATTTTATTATTCGCGTTCCAGCAATTTGGAACCGATAAGATCGGTAAGGTGTTTGGTCCGGTGATGGTGGTATGGTTCACCTTTATTGGTGTATTGGGAATAATGGGCGTGAGCCATGAACCCGGTGTGTTCAAAGCATTGAACCCCTGGTACGCCTATAAAATGTTGAGAGAAGTGCCCGGTGGTTTCTGGTTACTGGGTAGCATTTTCCTGTGTACTACCGGTGCCGAAGCACTGTACAGCGACATGGGGCACTGCGGTAGAAACAACATTCGCGTTAGCTGGATCTATATCAAGATCATGCTGGTACTGAGCTATGCCGGACAAACAGCCTGGTTGTTACAACATACCGGTCAGCAACTGGATACCATCAGCCCGTTCTATCACACGGTCCCTGATGCCATCTACCTGCCTACGTTGATCATTGCCACCCTGGCCACCATTATTGCCAGCCAGGCGCTGATCAGTGGTTGCTTTACGCTGGTAAATGAAGCGATACGGCTTGATATTTGGCCGCGTCACCGGGTATTGTTCCCCGGACATATAAAAGGACAGATCTATATTCCTTTTGTGAACTGGTTATTGATGGCTGGTTGCCTTGGCATGGTGTTGTACTTTAAGGAAAGTACCAAAATGGAGGCCGCCTTCGGTTTAAGTGTTACGCTCACGATGCTGATGAGCACCATTTTGATCAATTATTATTTACATGCCAAAAGAGTACCCATGGTATGGGTAGTGCTGGTGACCGCTTTATTTTTGATGATCGAGCTGTCGTTTTTAACAGCCAACCTGCAAAAGATAAAAGAAGGCGGTTGGATCACCCTGTTGATAGGTTCGGGTTTATTTATGGTCATGTACGTATGGCGCAAGGGCCGCAGCATTACCAACGGATTGAAGAAGATGGTGGCCATTGAAACCTATATCCCATTACTGAAGCAGTTAAGCATTGACGAAAAGATCCCGAAGTATGCTACCAACCTGGTATACCTTACCAGTTCGGGCAGCCCGCGTAAAGTGGAGAAAACAGCCATAGATTCTATTCTGTCACGATCACCCAAGCGGGCCGACATCTACTGGTTTGTGCACGTGAACGTACTGGATGAACCGTATGCCATGCGCTATCACGTTGACACCATTGTAAAAGATGACATATACTTTGTGGAATTCAACCTGGGTTTCCGCATTGAGCCGCGTATTGATTATTTTTTCAGGGAAGTGGTGAAGGAACTGGTGAAAACCGGTGAGGTGGATGTATCGAGCCGGTGCGAACAACATTACCAGGAAAGCAGGATCGGTGATCTGCGCTTTCTCGTGATGGAAAGCTTCCTGTCGTTTGAGAATGCGATGGCTTTCGGGAAGAACTTTTTAATGAAAAGTTATTTCAACCTCAAATACCTGAGCGTAAGGGAATCAATCAACTTTGGTCTTGACCCCAGCAATGTGACCATTGAAAAATTTCCGGTGGTGGTGAATGCGGTGCAACACCCGCCATTGGTAAGGCAATAGCTTAGCAGGAAGTACGAAGTAAGAAGAACCTGACATTCGTACTTCCTAACTTTTATTTCTGATTTTGAGATCTATAGATTTCTGGATCTTATCAGGTTCGGTTCACTGCCAAATCTCAAAATCCCGAAATCCCAAAATCAGCAATTAACGAATTAATCAATCTTATACTCTTCCATCTTCCTGTACAACGTCGTTAGGCCTATGCCTAATAATATGGCAGTCCTCGTCTTATTGCCATTGGTATAGCGCAGTACTTTTTGTATGTGGCTTTTTTCAACACTGGCCAGGGTAAGGTTGGAAGAACCGCCAGACTGTTTCTGAATATCGAAAGGTAAATGTTCAGGCAAAATGGTATCCCCATCGGCCATGATCGTGGCTCTTTCGAGCACATTGCGCAACTCGCGGATATTGCCCTTCCAGGTATGCTGGTTCAGTAACTGAAATGCCTCTTTGCTTATTTGCATTACGGGCCGGTTCTCTTTGGCAGCATAGTATAGTAAAAAATGATTGGCCAGGGCCGGAATATCTTCTGCATGATCACGCAAAGCGGGCAGGGCAATAGTAAACACGTTTAACCGGTAATACAGGTCTTCGCGGAATGTACCTTCTTCTACCATTTTTGCCAGGTCTCTATGGGTAGCCGCAATAATGCGCACATTTACTTTGGTGGTCTTTATATCGCCCAGTTTTATGAACTCGCCATTTTCAATTACCCGCAACAGTTTGGCCTGCAGGTCAATATTCATTTCCCCTATTTCATCGAGAAAAAGGGTACCGCCATCGGCCATTTCAATCAATCCTTTTTTATCTTTTGTAGCGCCGGTATAGGCGCCGGCCTTATGCCCGAACAACTCGCCTTCCAACAGGTCTTTGGCAAACGCACTGCAATTGATAGCGACAATGGCTTTATCGTTCCGCTTGCTGTTTGCGTGAATGGCATTGGCAAATACTTCCTTACCCGTACCGGTTTCGCCCAGCAGCAACACGTTGGAACCGGCAGGAGCAATTTTCTGCGCCAGCTGAATAGCTTGTTTTATCAGCTGGCTCTCACCAATAATGTCACTAAAGGTAAAGGCGCCTTTTTCTTTTATTTTTATGGCCGACTTCTTCTGCGCCATGGCTTTTTCAAAGGCCTGGTACAGGAGGGGCACAATGCGGTCATTATCGTTGCCCTTGGTGATGTAATCAAAAGCCCCGTTCTTGATGGCCTGCACGCCGTCGGGAATATTGCCGAAAGCCGTTAATAAAATGATCTCGATCAGGGGATGTTTTACCTTTAATTCCTTTACAAAATGAACCCCATCGCCATCGGGCAGTTTTACATCGCACAAAACGATGTCGGGTTCCTTTTGGGCAAGCGATGCCCGGGCCGCTTTCAACGTGCCCGCCTGTTCAACGGTAAATCCTTCGAGTGAGATAATTCGGCTTAATAATTTCCTGAGCTGTTCTTCGTCATCGATCAATAAAATGGAACCGGGCATATGGTAGTTTAAGAGCCTAAAGGTAGCTGTTCTGGAAAAAACCAGGAAGGTATTCTATTATCCACCATTATTAGTAATCCTTTACATATTGAATGGAAGCAAATTTAATCAATTACAATTCAATCAGGCGAAATGGAACCAATGTCAATCATTTTACACAACAGATAGATTATCTGGAATTGTTCCTGGAAAGTTCGGTTGGAAGGTTGCTTAGGACGCCGCATATGTTGCAAACTATGGGGCACTTGTTGCAAACGATGGGACACTTGTTGTAAACGATGGGACACTTATTGCAAACCATGGGGCACTTGTTACAAATGATGGGGCACTTGTTACAAATGATGGGGCACTTGTTACAAATGATGGGGCACTTGTTCGCAACTTTTTGTGGAAAGTTCAAAACATCGCCTGGAAAGTTGCGAAGATTGTGTGGAAAGTTCAAAACATCGCCTGGAAAGTTTCGAAGATTGCCTGGAAAGTTCAAAACATTGGGGCGTAAGTTGCGAACAGTGGGGCGAAAGTTGAGAACTTATGATCTTCAAAATCCGAAATCTGTTTGTCAAATTATATAACCACGACAATGTTCGAAAGTTAGCAATAATATTCAATAATTATTATTACCCCAAAACGAAAAAAGCCTCCCGATGCATCGGGAGGCCCTTTCTATACCTATGAAGACTATATTCTTTTGCTGTTATATATAAGGCAAGGCCCATACCATGCCAAAGCTACGGCCGGGTTCCCCAAACGCCCACAATGGCAGAACCGCCCACCACCCGTTGATTTCCAACTGGTTGACCTCAAAAAGAAGGTATGAAAATAAATAAAACAATGCATACTTACCAGCGTAGGAATACGCAAATTTGTTTCAAAACCGGAATTAACACCTTTTTTTGGGAAAGAAAATCATCATTCCGACCATACTCTGGACAAGTTTACCAGTATTCCTTTCTGTTATACCCTTATTCAGCTTCTATTAGCCAGTAAGAGGTGTTGATACCCTGTTTCTTATTATTTTTGGCCATCAATACATAGAAATGACTATAACCCTGATCATTATCATTATAACAGTCCTGGTTTCCGTTGCAGCGTTTACGAATGATAAAATAATGAACGATTTCATTTTTGATCCGCCCGCCGTTACCTATGACAAACAATGGTACCGCTTTTTGACCTGCGGGCTGGTGCATGCTAATTTTCTGCACCTGTTCTTCAATATGTACTCATTTTACATGTTTGGCGATATTGTAGAGCAACATTTTATACTTATTTTCCATGAAAAAGGGAAGCTGTTTTACCTACTATTGTATGTTACCTCGTTGATTGCCTGTTTAGTTCCCACCTATCTGAAACATAAAACCGATAACCACTACCGCAGCCTGGGCGCTTCCGGTGCTGTTTCGGCAGTGATCTTTGCGTATATTATTCTTAATCCGCTGAATGATCTGGGATTGATCATTGTACCGGGGTTCAGATTACGTGCTTTTATTTTTGGGTTTATATACCTGGTTATTTCTTCTATTCTCGATAAACGGGGCGGCGGCAACATCAACCATTCGGCCCATATTTTTGGCGCCCTGTATGGCATCGCTTTTTTAATTGCCACCAGTTATTTGTTTTCAGAATACCATGTGCTGGATGAGTTCATTCAAAAAGTACGGGCATATGCCAACAGTTTTTAACCGGTAACTATATTCAGGACTTTACAAATTGTATTCGTAATACCTGCCGGGTGGCATCGGTGAGTTTAAAGCGGTCGTCTATACGAAGACCAACCACCCATGCTATCTTTTTATTGCTTTCAAGCACCCATACTTTTTCCTTATCGGTCAATGATAGTTTTTGGTCGATAAAGAAACGCGCCAGTTTCTTTTTCTTTCTTAATCCCAGCGGATAAAAATAATCTCCCTTTTTCCATTTTCGCAACACCAGCGGATATTGCAGGGTGTCATGGTCAATTAATGCAATGGCAGCATCGTTGACCAATTGTATATTTTTATTTTTCAGTTGCTCAAAATAAAGTGATCCGTTTTCAAATACGACCTGGTCCTCTTCTTTGTCAATAACCAGCGTTTGTGCCTGCTCCGATTGAGCGCGGGCTATGATGAGCCAGCGCCGGTTCTTAATAATGCGATGGGTAGCCGATTGTACATACCGGCCCGACTCACTTTTCATCAGGTGGATCACTTCCTCTATCTGTGCTGCAGAAAAACCAAAGTCATTGATGATCTCATACACAATGGAATGCAGGGGCTCCGACTTTTGCAATTTCAGGATGGATATATGTACTTCTTCACCTTTATACTCAAGCAGTTTCTTTTTATGCAATGCAAGGGCTTGTTCGTACAATTGTTCCATATCGGCAAAACGGCGCAGGTTAGCCGCCAGGTTATTTTCTGCTTCGGGATAAATTTGCTGAACCAGCGGAATTAGCTGGTTGCGGAAATAATTACGTGAATATTTGTCAAGGGCGTTTGAGCTGTCTTCGACCCAGCTCAATTGGTGTTCAACAGCAAACTGTTTCAACTCCTGTTTACGGGCAAAAAGCAATGGCCGTACGATGGGGCCTTTTTTGGGTAACATGCCCCGCAAACCATGGATGCCGGTACCTCTGAAAAAATGCATCAACATGGTTTCTATGTTATCATCGAGGTGGTGGGCGGTGAGAAGGTGGTGAATGGTCAATGGTGAATGGTCAATGGATTCCCGCATTTTCGGACCACCGATTGCAGGCTTCAGCAACTCTGCAAACCAGGTATACCTCAATTCCCTCGCAGCTTCTTGTATCGACAACTTATTATTCTCTGCATATTTCTGCGTATCAAATTCCTTTATTAAAACAGGAACGTTATACTTTTGCGCCAGTTGTTGCACAAAAGCGGCATCACGTTCGCTTTCTTCTCCCCTTAATTTAAAATTGCAATGCGCTATCACAAATTGAAAGCCGGCCTGTTTGCATAGTTCACATAGTACAACCGAATCAATACCGCCACTCACGGCGAGTAATAATGTATCCTTTGGTGAAAAAAGATCATGCGCCGAAATGTATTGCTGAAATCGTTGCAGAAGATCCATGCAGTAATTTAAAAAGTGAGTTCCTCATACGCGCTCCGCAGCTCCCCATACGCATGCTTATCGCCCGCTTTTTTGGCGGCTTCCATCCCCTTTTCGTACCAGGCTATCGCCGCATCGGTATCACCGGTGCGTTCGAGCAATTTAGCCAAATGATAATAAGAACCAATATAATTGGGGTCCTGCGTCAATATTTCCTCAAAAATTGACTTCGCCGTATTATCCTCGCCAATTTTTATGTATTCCAGTGCCAGTGCGTGTTTCAGAAAATTATCGCCGGGGTTGGCCTGCAAAAATTCCTTCAGTTGGGTGATGCGGTCCATAATTCCTCAATTAAAAAAAACCATAAAATTTCAAAATGTATCTTTACGGCACTTATATTTGTATACAATATGGTTGCATAAACAACCAATAAATTAATTGCCAATGAAGATATTAGTTTGCATCAGCAAAACGCCGGATACCACGGCAAAAATAGCTTTCACCGATAACAATACGAAATTTGCACAGGACAACGTACAATGGATCATCAATCCGTATGACGAATGGTACGCTTTGGTTCGCGCTATTGAACTGAAAGAAAAAGATCCTGCTACTGTTTTACACCTGATAAATGTAGGCGGGGCCGATGCCGAACCAGTCATTCGCAAGGCCCTTGCCCTGGGCGGTGATGAAGCCATCAGGATAAACACCCCCAGCACCGATAGTTTTTATATTGCTTCGCAAATTGCCGAAGTGGCCAAACAAGGCAACTACGATCTTATTTTCACCGGTAAAGAAACCATCGACTTTAATGGTTCTTCCATTGGCGGTATGGTGGCCGAACTGCTCGACCTCCCCTATGTATCGCTGGCCATAAAGTTTGAATTGAATGGCACTACAGCTACCATTACCCGCGAAATAGAAGGCGGCGAAGAGGTTTGCGAAGTGAATTTGCCCGTAGTCGTTAGCTGTCAGAAAGGGATGGCCGAACAGCGTATCCCCAACATGAAGGGTATTATGAGCGCCCGTACCAAACCCTTAAAAGTGCTGGATCCTGCCGCTGCCGGCACGTTAACCACAGTGGCCAGCTTTGAATTGCCGCCAGCCAAAGCAGGTGTAAAACTGGTTCCGGCCGATAACCCCGCCGAGCTGGTGCGCTTATTACACGAAGAAGCGAAGATCATCTAATGCAATAATTATGGGCCGGGCTGTTGTACTACTATTCAACACCGGTTGCGTCGCACCCTTGTACATTTAGTTCTTTACTCAACAAAAACTACAATTGCTGATGAGCTTGCATCAGCAGATTATCAAAATTACTATCATGTCAGTATTAATATTCATCGATCAGGCCGATGGCCATGTTAAAAAAGCCTCTTACGAAGTATTAAGCTATGGCGCCAAAGTAGCAGAACAATTAGGCACAACTGCCGAAGGTGTGGTGTTGGGCGCTGTACCCGCCGATCAACTATCGGCATTGGGTAAGTATGGGGTAAAAAAGATACACCAGGTGGCCAATGAAGCCCTTAATCACTTCGATGCACAGGTTTTTACCAAAGTTATTGCCCAGGTGGCGCAGGCTGCCGGGTCAAATGTGGTGATCTTTTCGAACAATGTGGATGGTAAAGCTATTGCGCCCCGGCTGGCGGCCCGCCTGAAAGCCGGCCTGGTACCCGGTGCAGTTACCCTGCCCCAAACCACCAATGGATTTACTGTAAAGAAAAACGTTTTTTCGGGAAAGGCTTTTGCCAATGTTACCATAAACTCCGATATAAAGATCATTTCCCTCAATCCCAATTCGTACCCGGTAGTGGAAGGTTCGGGCTCAGCGGAAGTGGTGCCGTTCTCAGCAACGGTTGATGCGCCAAAAGTGAAAATAAAATCTGTGAATAAAGCCTCCGGCGAAGTACCATTAAGCGAAGCTGAAGTGGTAGTAAGCGGTGGCCGTGGATTGAAAGGCCCCGATAACTGGGGACTGATCGAGAACCTGGCGCATGTGTTGGGCGCCGCCACCGCCTGCAGCCGTCCGGTTGCCGATGAGCACTGGCGCCCGCATCATGAACATGTTGGACAAACAGGCCTTACTATTGCGCCTAATTTATATATTGCAGTCGGTATTTCGGGCGCCATACAACATTTAGCCGGAGTGAACCGCAGCAAGGTGATTGTGGTTATAAATAAGGATCCCGAGGCCCCCTTCTTTAAAGCGGCCGACTATGGTATTGTGGGTGATGCATTCGACGTTCTACCCAAAATAACGGAAGCGGTGAAAAAGCTGAAAGGAATGGCATAAATTAACCCGGTATATTCAATGAAATGAGGTTAAAGGATTTGGGCTCATTTTTTGAAGAAAAACCCTTAGTTTCGTGCTTTCGTTATGAAGAAAATAGAGTTGGAAATAGTTGCCTTGTCACACAGCATTACCCAAACTCATTCGTATGCTGTGGTGTTGGGAGAAGTTAATGGGTTGCGCAGGCTTCCGATCGTTATCGGGGGTTTTGAGGCGCAGGCTATAGCCGTGGCCCTGGAGAAAATGCATCCAAGTCGCCCACTCACACATGACCTGATGAAGAATTTCATGAATGCCTTCAACATTGATCTGCAGGAGATAGTGATCTGCGATCTGCAGGAAGGTATTTTTTATTCGAAGCTGGTTTGTGTAAGTGAACATGATACTGTAGAAATTGATTCCCGTACATCCGATGCGCTGGCCCTGGCCGTTCGCTTCGGATGTCCTATTTATACCTACGATAATATTCTTGAAAGCGCCGGTATTTTGATGGAAGACCCATCGGGCAAGAAAAAACAGCCCCGCGAAGCAGTGGCCGCTGAATCTTCTGCCGGTACCGACGACCTGAAAACACTGACGCTGGATGAGCTGAACACCTTGCTAAATGAGGTGCTTGACATGGAAGATTATATCAGGGCCATTGCTATCCGCGATGAGATCAACAGCCGAAAAAGAAACAGAGGCTAGATCTTGATTTCTGATTTTGTGATTGGAACATTTAAATCACAGATAATTAAGCAATTTCTGATTTTGAGATTTTTAGATTTCGGGATTTGATCAAGTCACAGATCCCGAAGGCATTTTGACATTAATCCAAATCTCAAAATCCCGCAATCCCAAAATCACAAAATTCTCTCAGTGGTAGTATTTCCCAATTGTAAAATAAATCTTGGACTTCACGTAGTTCGCAAGCGCGAAGATGGTTACCACGACCTGGAAACCATCTTTTATCCCCTGCCCCTGCGGGATGTACTGGAAGTAGTCAATGGTCAATGGGCAATGGGCAATGGGCAATTACCAGACTCTGACTCTTCGCAGCAGCCTGGCAAGGCAGAAAAACAACCTGAATCCGTTGTCCTTCATATGAGTGGTTTACCTGTACAGGGCAAACCCGAAGACAATCTCTGCATAAAGGCCTACAACTTACTTAAAAAAGATCATCCGCAACTCGAAGCCATCGACCTATACCTGCACAAGGTAATTCCTATGGGCGCCGGCCTGGGTGGCGGTTCTGCAGATGGCGCTTTCACCCTGCAATTGCTCAACGATAAATTTCAGCTGGGTTTATCAACCGAAAAATTGCTCGACTACGCGTTGCAACTCGGCAGTGATTGCCCTTTCTTCCTCATAAACAAACCCTGTTATGCTACCGGCCGTGGCGAGCTCATGCAGGGCATTCAACTCGATCTTTCGGCTTATTCTTTCCTGGTGGTGCATCCTGGTGTTCATATCAATACCGGCTGGGCTTTTTCACAGCTCACTCCTGCCCCATCGGCCCGGTCTTTAAAAGAGATCATACAGGAACCTGTTGCCAACTGGCGCACCGGTTTGAAAAATGATTTTGAAGCGCCCGTTTGCAAACAACATCCCGACCTGCAAGCCATAAGGGAAAAACTGTATGAGGCCGGCGCCCTTTACGCCTCCATGACGGGCAGCGGCTCCTGCTTTTTCGGCATCTTTCCCAAAGAACAACTCCCTGCCATCCAATGGCCTGCACAATATGCAGTATTTCAACTGAAATGATTTGTCTAGTTATTCAGTAGTTTAATACAAGCGTCATTTTAGCCCTCGCCAAAATTGATTATATTTGCCGGAAATAGCTTGTTATCAATTACAAGGCCTACATACCGCATTTTCTTCACTACAACCTCGATTTCCTGAATCATCGAGGATAATTACCAGTTGTCCGCCCCCCGGCGGACGGGCCAGGGTATTGTATCAGTCATACCTGATCGACTCTTTACTTACATATTTTACTATTCATTGTTCATTTATAATTTCTTTATTTCACCCCTTTATGGTTTCTACTTTATCAAACAAAACAAAGTATTATCTCGATCTGGAAGAAAAATACGGAGCGCATAATTATCATCCTCTGCCTGTTGTGCTGCAAAAGGGAGAAGGCGTGTATGTATGGGATGTAGATGGCAAACAGTATTATGATTTCCTGAGCGGTTATTCAGCCGTTAACCAGGGGCATTGCCATCCGAAGATCATTGCGGCCTTTATGATGCAGGCCCAACAACTCACCCTCACCTCCCGTGCATTTTATAACGATGCACTGGGTGAATATGAACAATTCATCACCAATTATTTTGGGTACGATAAAGTGCTGCCGATGAACACGGGCGTTGAGGCTGTTGAAACAGCCATTAAACTTTGCCGCCGCTGGGGCTATACCGTGAAAGGCATTCCTGAAAATAAAGCTACAATCATAGTATGCGGTGAAAATTTCCACGGCCGTACCAGCACCGTTATTTCCTTCAGCACCGATCCTTCTTCACGTGACAGGTTCGGCCCCTACATGCCAGGCTTTACGGTTATTCCTTATAACGATCTGCCAGCGCTTGAAAAAGCCTTGCAGGACCCTAACGCAGCCGGTTTCCTGGTTGAGCCTATACAGGGCGAAGCAGGCGTGGTAGTGCCCGATGAAGGTTACCTGTCGCGCGCCAAACAATATTGCGAAGCGGCCAATGTACTGTTCATTGCCGATGAAATACAAACCGGTTTGTGCCGTACGGGTAACATGCTGGCCTGTGACTACGAAAATGTACAACCCGATATACTGATCTTAGGAAAAGCATTGAGCGGGGGTACCCTGCCGGTATCAGCCGTACTGGCCAACGACCCAATCATGCTCACCATTAAACCGGGCGAACATGGCTCAACGTATGGCGGCAATCCGATTGCATGCCGGGTGGCTGTTGAATCATTACGGGTGCTTAAAGAAGAGCAGATGGCAGCCAATGCCCAGGCCATGGGTGAACTATTGAGAAAGGAATTACAGGCCCTGCAATCGCCTTATATTTCGGTTGTACGTGGAAAAGGATTGCTGAATGCCATCGTTATTGAACATCCTGATAAAAATGCCGCCTGGAATTTATGTCTAACTTTAAAAGACAACGGGCTTTTGGCCAAGCCAACACATGGTGATAAAATTCGTTTTGCACCACCGTTAATTATTAATAAAGAGCAAATCCTTGATTGTATAAATATCATTAAGAGAAGTTTGGATACTTTTGCATAAATGTTACAGGTTATTCAGTTAGAGAGTTCGTAAGTTTAAACCAAAGAGCTTAAAATGGATCACAAGGAAGAACACCTGCAAAGTTCGGAAATGCTCAGGGATATTGTAATAGGGATGAGCGATGGGCTCACTGTGCCTTTTGCACTGGCGGCCGGCCTAAGTGGTGCAGTTAGCTCAACCGGCATCATTATAATTGCTGGTATTGCAGAAATTGCCGCCGGTTCCATTGCTATGGGACTGGGCGGTTACCTGGCTGGTAAAACAGAAATTGACCATTATAACAGTGAGCTGAAGCGCGAGTACGAAGAAGTAGATGCGGTGCCTGAAAAAGAAAAAGAAGAAGTGCGGGAGTTTTTTGGAAATCTGGGGCTTAGTGAAGAAGTACAATATAAAGCGGCAGAAGAAATTGCAAAAGATAAAAAGGTATGGGTCGATTTTATGATGAAGTATGAACTTGGGCTCGATAAACCCGATCCCCAAAGAGCTACCAAATCGGCGCTGAACATTGGACTTTCGTATGTAGTTGGCGGGTTGGTGCCTTTAAGTCCTTATTTTTTTATTGATACACCGGTAGAAGCGTTGAAGATATCCGTGCTCGTAACCTTAATTTGCCTGTTCGTCTTTGGTTACTTTAAAAGCCGGATGACAGGTGTGCATCCCCTGGGCGGTGCATTAAAAGTGATGCTGATTGGCGCAGTGGCTGCAGGGGCAGCTTTTGGGGTGGCGAAGATATTTGAATAATTTGTATATTAGGGTATGGAAAAGAAAAACGAACCAGCAGAGGACAACAGCAAAAAACGCTATACCCTTGAAGAATTCTTTGGAATGGAACGCTCACCTAATGTGCAGTACCAATACCACAACGGTGAAATCTGGGAAGTAAAAGAAGCTGCGGTGTCGTATAACAAACAACACTATACCATTGAAGAATACCTTGAAATGGAGCGTGCTTCCAACGAGAAGCATGAATACTACCAGGGCGAAATATTTGCCATGGCTGGCGCCACCCCCAGGCACAACTTTATTTTTTCAAATGTCTTTGGAGAATTGTGTATACAATTGAAAAATAGCGCCTGCCGTCCTTTTGGGAGCGATATGAGAATGCATATTCCCGAAAATACATTATTTACCTACCCTGATATCTCCATCTATTGTGGCAATCCAACTATTATAAATGAAGATACAGTTACTCAACCCACCATCATCATTGAAATACTGTCAAAAAGCACCAGGGATTATGACCGGGGCACCAAATTTAATTTATACCGCGATATACCCACATTAAAGGAGTACATGCTTATTGATACCGAAAAAATTACAGTCGAAGTATTTCAAATCAATGCGCTTAACCGGTGGGTACTGCAAGAATGCAAAACGCTGCAACAAACGGTTCAATTACCTACTGTAGGGGTGTCTCTTTCCATGCAAGCCATTTACAGAGGTACCCGCCTGGTAAATGCGGTTAAGTAAATTTTAAAAGGTGCCTATTGCCCCTGCTTATTGTCTTCTGTCAACTTCATATCAGGAAACAACGCCATTCCCATCATAACGAAGGCAGATATCAGCATCATCCATAAACCGGCTTTTTTATCGGGACAAATACCGCGGTAACAACCTGAATATACAATATAACTTCTTATAGCATATGCCACAACGAGGGCGCAGATGAACATGTTCCAGCGTTTGGCCCAAATACGTTGGATGGCAAAAAATACTACGGCCATCGTGCAAATAACGATAAAAACAATTCCAGGCTTTCCGTAAGCTTTATTTTCTGAAAAGAACCCGGTAAAGTTCTTATCCAGGTCGGGATGATAGGTCCAGGGTAAAAAACCAGCCAAAACAAGACAAATGGCCGCTGCAATGCCGATCCATTGAGAATATTTCATGGCGCAAACATACTACATTCAGGGTATTCTTTACAACGTACTTATCATCTCCACATCTTCCTCTTCCACCGCCGTGGCGCGGGCTTTCTGACAAATAATATTCCTTCCCAACCTGAAAACAGAGAACGCCCCGATGGCGCAGCAGGCCATTACAGCCGCCATGGGCAATGCCGTATTATTCTGGAATACGCTTACCAGGGCCGATGTACAGGCGCCAATACTCATTTGAATGGCGCCCAGTAATGCCGATGCGCTGCCCGCATTATGGCCAAATGCGGCCAACGAAAGCGCCGAGGCATTGGGGAACGTAAAGCCCTGGCAACACAAAAACAGAAAGATGAGGAAGATGGTGATGAACAGATCGTTCCAGCCCAGTAAAGTGAGCGCCACCAGCACCACACCGATCGTGCTTTGACAAGCCAGGGCCACTTTAATGATCTGTTCGCTGGAATAAGTTTTCAGGATCACGGTGTTGATCTGGCTGGCGCCAATAAGGCCCATGGCAATCAACGCGAAGATCCAGCCATATTGCTTCTCACTTACATGAAAGATACCCATGAACACAGAAGGCGAACCGCCAATATAAGCGTACAGGCCTGCGGCCGAAATGGCTGCCGTTAATGCGTAGGTGTAAAACTGTGGGTGTTTTATAATGCCTGCAAAATTACTGATGATAGAAACCGGCTTTAAAGAAAAATCTGGATTGGGTTGTTTGCTTTCGGGTAATAAGAAATAGATACCGGCCAAAATAATTACATCAACGATCATCAACAGTACAAACACCCAGCGCCAGCCTAATGCAGCGGTGATATAACCACCTGCTGTAGGCGCAATAATGGGCGATACCGCAACTACCAGCATCAACATGGAAAATACTTTGGCATTCTCCGAAACATCAAACAGGTCGCGTACCATGGCGCGGGCCGCTACCATGCCTACACAACCGCCCAGGGCCTGTAACAAACGCAGCACTATCAATGCCTGCACCGAAGCGGCCAATGCGCAACCCAGCGAAGCCAGCAAATAAATAGAAAGGCCCACGTACAATGGTTTCTTTCTGCCGAAGCGCTCCAGCAAGGGGCCGTAGATCATTTGCCCCGCAGAAATACCAATGAAAAAGCTTGATAATGACAACATCACCTGCGCAACGGTTGTATGCAGCCCTTTGGCAATATCAGGAAAGGCCGGCAGGTACATGTCGATCGAAAAGGGCCCAATGGCGGTCAGGAGGCCCAGGATGAGAATCAGATAATAGTTCTGGGTGGGTCGTTTATTATTCATTCGTACAACAAAGTTATTATAACAGGCCTCAACTTATCAAAATAAAAATCGATGAGAATTCGTGACAAACTGCATTTCGGCTGCAAAAAGGTACTTGTTAAATTAGCTGTCTCAACTAACCGTTAACCATAAAGCCCTGCCGTAAGAGGGCGCCTTATCCTTGTTGTTATGGTATACGATCTATTCACTACAGGGGTATTTGTATATAAAATATCACTGGTGTTTAGAAGCAAAACGGGAAAGCTCTCCGGCTCAGCCGCGAGGGCTTTTTTTCAATAGGGCATTTATGAATTCGTGACCAACTGCATTTTTTCGGCAAATGCGCGCACATTAATTTAGTGGTATCATTTAACCATAAGAAATCGCCTTGTCCTTTTTTTATTCTTATGGTACTTCCGAACCATTCATAGTGGTACTAACAACAGAAGGCCCGCCCGATGTATCGGGCGGGCTTTTACTTTCAACTCATCCCTTACTGATCGCATTGATTAAACGCAGATTCAAATTGTAGAAATTTTTCCCCTAAACCTATCATTTCTTTCACTGGCTCCATTTTTATGTAATTACATGCTACAGTATTAAATCGCGTTTTTGCATGTCACGTTCAATAAATAAAAATAATACGACTGTATTAAAGAAGACCCCCACCGGTATAAATGGTTTTGATGAAATCACTTATGGTGGCCTGCCCACTGGCCGCCCCACACTTATTTGTGGCGGTGCCGGTGCAGGTAAAACACTTTTATCCGTTGAATTTATAGTGCGCGGCGCGTTGGATCATAAGGAGCCCGGCGTTATTATGGTTTTTGAGGAAAAGGCTGAAGACCTGGAACAAAATGTAGCATCCCTGGGTTTAAATTTAAAAAAGCTGCAAAAAGACGGGTTGCTGTGGATCGATCATGTGCATGTAGACCGCAGTGAAATTGAAGAAACCGGGTTGTACGACCTTGATGGATTATTTATTCGCCTGGGGCATGCTATTGACAGCATTGGCGCCAAACGGGTAATGCTTGATACGATCGAGAATTTATTCGGCACTTTCGATAATGAAGCCATTCTGCGTGCAGAATTGAGAAGGCTTTTTAGCTGGCTCAAGGACAAAGGCGTAACCGCTATCATTACCGCCGAAAAAGGAACAGGGATGCTCACGCGGCATGGATTGGAAGAGTATGTTTCGGATTGTGTGATCCTCCTGGAGCACCGGGTTATCAATCAGATCTCGACCCGGCTTTTGCGGGTGGTCAAATACCGGGGTTCCCTGCATGGCACCAATGAATATCCCTTCCTCATTGATGAAGACGGCATATCTGTTTTGCCGGTTACCTCCTTATTACTGGGACGGGATGTTTCTTCACAACGGATCTCCAGCGGCATTGATTCCCTTGACGGCATGTTGGGTGGAAAAGGATTTTACCGGGGCAGTTCTATTTTGGTATCGGGTACGGCAGGTACCGGTAAAACCAGCATTGCTGCTTATTTTGCCAATGCCTCCTGTGGTCGCAAAGAACGTTGCCTTTTCTTTGCGTTTGAAGAATCGCCCCAGCAGATCGTCAGGAATATGAGATCGATCAATATCGATCTGAATAAATATATTGATACCGGATTATTACAGATCGTTGCCACCCGCCCTACCCTGCATGGGCTGGAATCGCACCTGGTGGCCATTCACAAAAAAGTAAAGCAGTTCAAACCCCGTATGGTGATCCTTGATCCCATTACCAACCTGGTGGCCGTTGCTTCACTCGGCGAAGTAAAATCCATGCTGATGCGTTTACTCGATTTTTTACAGAATGAAGGCATCACCGTGCTTTTCACTGCGCTGACCCACGATAAGGAAAATTTGCCACAGACCGATGAGGGCATTTCTTCCCTTGTAGATGCCTGGGTTCAGGTGCGCGACATGGAAAACAACGGGGAACGCAACCGGGGCATTTACATCATGAAATCAAGAGGCATGGGCCATAGCAACCAGGTACGGGAATTTGTGATCACCAGTAAGGGACTGGAACTGATAGACGTTTACCTGGGCCCCGACGGCATATTGATAGGTTCGGCCCGGGAAGCACAGGAATTGCAGGAATATACCGGCGCCGCCATACGCAGCAATGCAGCTAACCGCAAGAACCGGGAAATTGAGCGCAAAAGACTGGTGCTTGAAGCGAAGATCGCGTCCCTGAAAGAAGAATTTGAATCGGTACAGGAAGAATTGAATAAAACTTTTGTAGAAGATGATCTGAAGAAAGAGATCATGGAAAAGAACCGGCAACAATTAACTCAAAACCGCAACAGCCGATATACAGAAAATGGCAAAGTCAACAAAAAATAATACGGAAAAACAACTGATGCAGCGTGGTGCAAGAACCAGCAGGCCCAGGGAAGAAAAATGGATGTTGCGGTTATATATAGCCGGCAATACCCCCAAAAGTACCGCTGCGCTCATTAACCTGAAAAGATATTGTGAACAACATTTAAGTAACCGGTATGAGCTGGAAGTGATAGACCTGTTATTGAACCCGCAACTGGCCGCCGGCGATCAAATACTGGCTATTCCAACGCTTGTAAGGAAAATGCCGGTACCGGTTCGAAAAATAATCGGCGACTTATCAAATGAGGAAAAAGTGCTGGTAGGTCTTGACCTGAGGCCCATAAAAAAATAACATGAAAAAAAAGCGCCCGGAAACCGAAGCGAAAAAAACAGATAGACCACCCACAGAATACAAGCTTCGTCTGTACATTACAGGCGCATCGCCCAACTCAGCGAGGGCTATCATCAACATTCGTAATATATGCGAGTCGTATTTAAAAGACCGTTACGATCTGCAGGTCATTGACGTTTATCAGGATGTTGAGCTGGCACAGCAGGAACAACTCATTGCCCTGCCTTTGTTAATAAAAAAGCTTCCATTACCCGAACGAAAACTGATTGGTGACCTATCCGAAACTGAAAAAGTTTTAAAAGCCCTTGAGGTGAATATGTGATGGAAAGCAATGCAAAACTTACCAATGGCCTGAGCCGGGAACTGGAAGATACCCGCCGCCAGTTATACGAAGCACTCGAAACTATTGAGGCGCTTCGTACGGGGCAGGTAGACGCCATTGTAGTGCAAAACGGTTCAACCCATGAATTATATACGCTTAAAACGGCAGATCATGCTTACCGGGTATTCATTGAAAAAATGACCGAAGGCGCCTTAACGCTTAGCCAGGAGGGCATTATTTTATTTGCCAACTCACAATTCAGTGAAATGACCGGCCTGCCGCTTTCAGCCATCATCGGGCTTCCCTTTGAACTGTTCATTACAAAAAGCGACCTGTCATTTTACCAACAACTCTTTGCCAACTCCTGGAAGGGGTATTGCAAGGGGGAAGTAGAGATCGTTTACCAGGAACGCCGCACGCCCGTTCAGCTGTCATTAACGGCGCTTGAGCTGGCAGATGGGATTTCATTAAGCGTGATCATCACCGATCTCACGCTGCAAAAAGCAACACAAAGAAAACTGCAGGAAAACAACCGGCAACTGGAACATTTAAACAAAACCCTGGAGGCCAGCAACCACGACCTGCAGCAATTTGCGTCGGTGGCATCCCATGATCTGCAGGAACCCTTGCGGAAAATTCAAATGTTTTCCAATTTCTTAAAAAATAATGCAGGTAATTTAAACATGGAGCAAATGGCGCACCTCGAAAAGATCATTGGCTCCGCCGACAGAATGAAATCATTGATCATTGATATCCTCAATTACTCAAGGCTCTCTGCCGATGATGGTGAATTTTCACCAACCGACCTGAACATCATATTGAAAGAATTGCTCGATGATTTTGAATTAATGATAGCCGATAAAAAAGCAAAAGTCCTTTATGATAACCTGCCGGTTCTGGAGGTCATCCGGGGACAGATCCGCCAGGTTTTTCAAAACCTGATCTCCAATTCATTAAAATTCTCAAAAGAGGACGAACCACCCATAATAAAAATAAAAGCAAGTTATTTGGCCAGTAAAAGTTTCACGAGTCCCGAAAAAACGGCCGGGCCCTTTTGCCTGCTGACCATCGAAGACAATGGAATAGGTTTTGAAGATAAATATGCAGGTATCGTTTTTTCCCTTTTTCAACGCCTTCATTCGAAAGATTCTTTTGAAGGTACAGGCATTGGATTGGCCATTACCAAAAAGATCATTGAAAAACACCATGGCCTTATCCAGGTAAAAAGCATCGTAGGGAAGGGAACAACGTTTATGATCGTATTACCGCTAAAACAACAGTTGAATGGTAACACCGGATAAAATAAGAAAAAAAATATTATTGGCCGAGGATGACCCCGACGACCGCGGGTTCTTTTTTCAATTTCTCAATAACCGGGCCGACCTTGTGCTGTTACCACCGGTTGAAAACGGCGAAGAGGTGTTCGAGTACCTGGCAAAAGCGCATAATGGCACATTTCCCGATCTCATTATCCTTGATCAGAATATGCCAAAATGCAATGGGTTACAAACCCTTACGATATTAAAGAACAACATTCAGTATAAAAAGATCCCGGTATTTATGTATTCAACCTATACCGATGATTACCTGGTAAAAAAAAGCATGCAACTGGGCGCGCGGTCGGTGCTGGAAAAACCATTTTCACCGGAAGGGTATCATAAAATGATCAATGAAATGCTGGAGCTGATCTAAAACAGGCTTAATGATCCTAACTATACCGTATTTTTTAATCTTTAACAAAGAACATTGATCCGAAAATTTTTTTTGGCCGATGATGATCAGGATGATACAGAATTATTTGAGGAAGCCCTCAGGAATATCGACACGCATATTGAATTTTACAGAGCAACGAATGGTAAAGAATTGATCACTCAACTTTCAGCTGCCCGCAT
The DNA here is from genome assembly GCF_002077945.1 of Niastella vici. GTDB lineage: Bacteria > Bacteroidota > Bacteroidia > Chitinophagales > Chitinophagaceae > Niastella > Niastella vici. Next base: position 212,472 of record NZ_LVYD01000043.1, on the reverse strand, counting down.
ACCTCCCGAGATCATTTTTCTGGACATCAATATGCCCGAACTCGATGGGTGGGAAAGTTTGAAAACCATAAAAAGGGACGATCGCCTGAAGGCTATCCCCGTAGTAATGTACTCCACCTCTGCTGCTAAAATTGACGGTAACAAAGCCATTAAAGCAGGAGCCGTTTGCTATCTGGAAAAACCGCACAGCTTTATCAAATTGCAGGATTTCTTAGAAAAGATCAGCGGCTCCCCGAAAGACAAACTGGTAGCCACACTGAAATCAATTGAAGCTACCAGAAGTCACAATATTATTGTTGCCTAAAAAAGATATGCATATACCCGTAATACGCATACCTTAGAATTAAATATGAAATTATGAAACTTAAAAGTGAAAATGCGCCAGACTATATCCGTTTGGCCGAAGAGTTGCGAAGAAGCGAAGAACGGTACCACAAAATGATTGCTGAGGTGCAGGACTATGCGATCTTATTACTGAATAAAAACGGGGATATACAAAACTGGAACATCGGTGCCGAAATGATCAAAGGGTACAAAGCCAGCGAGATCATAGGAAAGAACTTCAGGCAATTCTATACTGCGGAAGATGTTAAAAATGGTTTACCCGACCGGCTCTTACAAGCTGCTTCAACAACCGGCAGGGCAGCTGCCGAAGGCTGGCGCGTAAAAAAAGATAAAAGCCTGTTTTGGGCGAGCGTGGTGATCACAGCTCTTCATGATGAAAGTGGCGAAATAATCGGTTTTTCAAAAGTGACCAGGGACCTTACCGAACGGAAAAAATATGAAGACCGGCTGCTCAGCAACGCGCTTGAACTGGAAGCAAAGAACCAGGAGCTGGAGATCCTGAATGCAGAACTTTCCTCGTTTGCTTATATAGTAAGCCATGACCTGAAAGAACCGGTGAGAAAGATCAGGATCTTTGCCGACCGGCAACTGGAAGAAAATAAATCACCAGAGGAGAATCGAAAATTTACACAAAAGATCATTACTTCTGCAGAGCATATGCAGGCATTGATGGAATCGGTGTTATTGTATTCAAGGGTATCAATTGAAAGCGCGGCACCTGAAACTATAGATCTGAATGAAATTTTACAGACGGTAAAAAACGATCTGGAGTTAACCATCCAGGAAAACAACGCACGCATTAAAGCAGAAAAACTTCCTGTTATAAACGGTATCCGGTTCCAGCTTTATCAGCTTTTTTTAAATCTGTTATCAAACGCCATCAAATTTGCCAAACCCGGAGAATTGCCGGAGATCTCAATAACATCAACGCTGTTAACAAAAGACCTGCTGCCGGCGGAGTTGCCGGTTAAAACCCGTTCCTATTACCAGATCACTTTCGCTGATAAAGGAATTGGCTTTGAACAACAGCATGCTGAAAACATCTTTGATGTATTTAAACGGCTGAAAAAAGATGCATTGGGAACCGGCATCGGGCTTTCCATTGTAAAAAAAGTAACGCTTAATCACCATGGCTATGTAACAGCAACATCGGAGCCCGACAAAGGCGCGGCATTTCAGGTATATCTTCCGGCAACCTGATCCTTTTATTTTTCGCCCAGCCAGCCTTTGAAGATCATTCTTTGCAAAGGGCTGTTGCCCCATCAACAGCATGGCATGTAAAAAAGCGATAAAAAAAGCTGCCAGTCTCCACATCATAAAGCCGTTATTAATGAAATGATTGTGAATAAAAATAATCAATGCAGCCTTCTTTGCACCAACCGTATTTGATGAGTTTTAAGGAGAAATTAATCTAAATCAAAGACCAGCTATCTCTACTTTCACTTAAATTGTATAAATTACACTATACAATCCTGACTATCCTGTTTTAACATTCCTATCTTACCCGTCACCAAACCAATTCCTTCATAGAATAAGTGCCCGACCAATTTTTAACGTAATGACCCGTAGTGAATTATGAACGTCCAAATGGCTCTTGAAGAAAGCAGCATGCATAAGTATGCCGTGAAAAGCCTGGTGCAGGCAGTGCAGCATTTATCGCTTGCAAGGAACATTGAAACTGTAATGCATATTGTTCGAAGAACAGCCCGTGATATAAGCGGCGCCGACGGCGCCACCTTTGTTTTGCGCGACAACGGTATGTGTTATTATGCCGATGAAGACGCCATTAGCCCATTGTGGAAAGGGCAGCGCTTCCCTATGCATAGCTGTGTAAGTGGCTGGTCAATGCTGCATCGCGAATCGGTTGTCATTGAAGATATTTATGCCGACAGCCGCATACCTATAGATGCCTACCGCCCTACCTTTGTCAAAAGCCTGGTGATGGTGCCCATAAGAAGTATAGAACCCATTGGCGCTATTGGTACTTACTGGGCGCATCAACATTTGCCGGCGGAAGAAGATGTGATCATGTTGCAATCACTGGCCGATATTACGGCCGTGACCATGGAAAATATACAGGTGTATAATGAGCTGGAAGACCGGGTGAAAGAACGCACCCGGGAATTGATCAATTCACTGAACCGCGAAAAAGAAATGAGCGTGCGCAGAAGACAATTCTTCTCTATGGCTTCCCATGAATTAAAGACCCCGCTTACCAGCATATTGACCAGCGCTTCCATTCTGGAAGATTATAACGAAGGACAATATGCCGAACAACGGGCAAAACACATAAGCCGGATCAACGCTTCTTCTCAACAACTTATAGGCATTGTTAACGATTTCCTGGCATCAGACAAGATCGAAGAGGGAAAGACCGAAATGGTCTTTGAATTTTTTGACATAAAACAATTTGCCACAGCCGTAATAGAGCAAATGGACAGCTCGCTGAAGAACGGACAAACCATTCGTTACACCCATCGCGGTGATACAACGATCGTACTGGTTAAAAATATCCTTCATAACATTTTATTGAACCTGCTGTCAAACGCCAGTAAATATTCCTGCGAAGACCAACCTATTGATCTTTATATTGAGATCGCCGACAATGAGCTCACCATACAGATCCGAGATCAGGGCATAGGTATTCCTGCTGAAGACCAGCCCTATATCTTCAATAATTTTTTCAGGGCAAAAAATACTGCCGGCATTGAGGGCACCGGATTGGGCTTACATATCGTTAAACGGTATATGGAACTACTGAATGGCTGTGTTCATTTTTCGAGCCGTGATAAGGAAGGGACCGTATTTACGGTGAGGTGTAGGGGAAGGCAGTAGATAGTTTGTTAGTTTTTTAGTTTTTTAGTTCGCAGTTTATAGTTCAAAGTTCGCAGTTGGCCCTTCGCTTCGCTCAGGGTGAATAAAAAAGACCATCCCGGTTAAACAGGACGGTCTTTTTCTATTTCAGAACATACATTTTCAGTTCTTCTTCAAAACAACCGGCTTTATTCCTTCATGCGTTGGCTTCGTTTGTTTAATACTGCCATCGCTGTTGAATTCCAGCTTATCGATGCACACTTCCCTGTTGAAACCAGCCGCCCGTCCCATATTGATGCCATTGGGATAATTAAACCGGTGATACACGATGTACCACTCGTCTTTACCCGGCACCTGAATGGTTGTATGATGGCCCGTTGCATAAATGCCCTGTGTTGCATCCTTTGCTATCAGGAGATTATTTTCCGGGATATTGATCTTTCCCAATGGGCCGTCAGCCGTTCCATAACGAACCCGGTAATCGGGATCGCGGGTATCATTCTCTGACCAGGAAAAATAATACGTTCCATTGCGGTAGAAGACATGGGTGCCTTCGCGAAAAGTAGCACCGGGTTGTAAAATGGTCCGCGTTTCCTGTTTAATGGAAGTCATGTCATCATTTAATTCAGCTCCTGCCATAAATCCATTTCCCCAATACAAATAGGTTTTATTGGTTTTGGGATCGGTAAATACATCCGGGTCAATCACCTGTCCGCCTTTAACGCCTTCCGGTTTGTCGGCGATCAACGGCTTTCCCGCATCAACAAAAGGTCCGGTGGGATTGTCGCTTACTGCCACGCCCACTTTTTGTGCAGCGGTGAAATAGTAAAAGTATTTGTACTGTCCGTTTATCTTCTTTTCTACAATACAGGGCGCCCAGGCATTCCGGTTAGCCCAGCTTACATCCTTATTCAGATCGAGGATAATTCCTTCATCTTTCCAGTTCACGAGATCGCTGGAAGAAAAACATTTGAAATAAGTACCTGACCAGTTGTTAAACCCATCGCTGGTAGGATAGAGATAAAACTTACCGGTTTTCTCAGCATATAAAATATCGGGATCGGCGTAAAAGCCTTCCAATGCAGGGTTATGGTATTCTTTTGCCACTACCGAATACTGCAGTGATCCCCTGCCTGCAATAGAAACGGTATAAGTAACTGCACCAGTCGAAAAATTACCGGGTTTTGCAGTGATCGTTACACCCGGATATGTTACCATACCTGGATTGAAATGTTTCAGATCGGTACCGGGCTTTACCGGAAGCACCAGCGTTTTCTTTGCCGTATCCAATGCCACATTGATACTTTTTATCTGCTTTGAAGATACATTGGTAATGGCATCATCGAAAGGTAACCATTGTTTCACCAGGCGTTCCGCTTCTTCCTTTGTGATCGACATTACAGTACCATGCCGCGGATGAAAATTCATGGTAACCTCCTGGTCAATGGCTTTAAAATGTTCCAGATCGCTGGTTTTGGTGAACTGGTATTTCCCTTTCATGTATACATCGTACATCAGGATCCATTCGTTCACGTTGTTCAGCTTAAAGGTGCCCGCCCCTTCCACCGCCTCGGTAGTTTGCTGCAGGTATTTATCTTCCAGCACATAGCCTTCGGTTAGTTTAGCTGAAACCGCTTTCTTAATTCCATTACCCTCCCCTTCCGTTTTAAAGAAGAGATGGAATTTGCCAAATGCATACATAATATCTCCATCGATACAGGACTTATTTTGCGGATGAAAGAAAAGCTGCCTGGGTTCGGCTTCCAGGTCGGTAAAGTCTTTGTTGGCATACGCATAATAGATCTTGTCGGGATCATTACCATGCTTCATTGAAAAATAGACCATGTATTTTCCGGCTTTCGCATCATAGATGGTTTGCGGCGCCCATACGCGGAGCAGGCTGTCGTTCCCCGGAAAACGTTTTTGAATATTCACTACGCTCGAAGTCCAGTTAATGAGGTCATTTGACTTCAATAAAACCATGGCCCGGTTCGAATTCCAGCCAAGGTCAGATGTCATATCGGTAACTACCATATAAAAGGTTTTACCATCGGCGCCGCGAATGATATGCGGGTCGCGAACACCACCGGTTGAACTGATCTTTTCAGAAGAAATAACCGCTTTATCGCTGTTTAAAGCCCGGAAATGATAGCCATCATTACTAATGGCAAAACGAATGGCTTCATCGCTTTTGCTGTTACCGGTAAAGTATACAAAGAGGTAAGCCTTATAGGGTTCCTTAAGAGCGGGGCTATTGGTTTTACCGGCAGCCTTGCTTTTTGGTTGCTGCGCCTGTGCAAATAAAACCATACTCAAGGCAAGCCAGATGGGAATAACCTTTTTCATCTGAAAATTATTATTTTTTTTTGCCAGATGGAATTTACCATGGCAAAATTTTCATTAGCCAATTATAATAATGAAAATTTTGCCATGGACATTTCATCGTTATTTTAAATGTGTAATTGACGTTTTAAAGGGCAATATAACAATTAATCGCTTTTGAAAGGTAATACCCCCCAAATGTAATAAAAAAGGCCACCCCGATTAACCGGAATGGCCATGGCTCTGCGCTTGTGAACGTCCAACTTATATTTTTATTGGGTGGGTCAGCCATTGGGGCTGGGTGGGTCAGCCTTAGAGGCTGGCTCACCCTGATTTTAGGTGAGCCGCTCTGTAAGTGCGACCCACCTAAAGGGCGACCCACCCTATTTTTACCAGTTACTATTCTGGATCAACACCCCATTTGAGGATGTGATGTAGGTAGCCGGAATGGGGAAACGGCTGAATTTGGCATAGCTGAAACCAGTTCGGCCATATACATTCTTCAACAGGTTCTCCGTGTATCCTGTACCACTGCTGCCATCGGCGGCCGCCACTTTGTTGTAACGCACCAGGTCGAACCAGCGGTTGAATTCCAGCGCCAGCTCAATGCGGCGCTCTTTCCAAATGGCCAGGCGCAATTGTGTTTTATCGGTGGTTGTTACCTGCGGAAGAATTCCGGCGCCGCCATTCATACCTGCAGTCACAGTAGCAGCAAAGGTCATATTGCCCCGCGCGCGGTAACGGATCTGCTCCAGGTATTTCAATGCATCGGCCGTATTGCCCTGTTCATTGCTGGCTTCCGCATCGATCAATATAATATCGGCATAGCGCAGGAACATAGGGTTTACATTCTGGAACGAGAAGTTCGATTGATTCCAGTATAAGTAAGGCCAAATGACCTTTTTGTTGGCATAATTTGAATTGGAAGGAAAAGCAACCGGTTTGTTATTGTTGTATCCAATAATGGTATCGGTTTTGGTAAAGATGGTGGCTGTAAAACGCGGGTCGCCGCTTTCATAACTATTCACGAGGTTAGGCGATGGGTATATTACACCGTTGGCAAAAGAAGGCAAACCCTGGTATTGCAGGTAAGGGTTGTACCAGCGGCCGCTCCAGATAGAGCTGTTGAAAATATAGCCGCCCGGCATCATGTTCTCTGAGCAATACAAATTATCGGGACTAAATAAATTGCGATAGTTGCTGAACAGGCTGTATTCGCCGCCGTTGATCACGGAGTCGGCATACAGTTTCGCATTCGCATAATCCTGCTCGTACAGATATACTTTGGCCAGCAAACCCTGTGCGGTGCCTTTTGTAATGCGGCCCAGTTGGCTGGTGCCCCACTGTTGCCGGGTTGGCAGGTAAGCGCTGGCAAATTTCAGATCTGAAATAACCAGCTTTATAATATCGGCATGCGAACTTTTAGGAATATTGTATTCTTCTGCTGATGGGTCGTGGTCGCGCATGGGCGCATCGCCAAATACATTCGTGAGATCGAAATGATAGTAAGCGCGGAAGAATTTCCCCTGTGCTTCATACAAGGTTCCCGAAAACGGTGCACTTTTACCTACGGTGGGTGCATTGTCGATCACCACATTGGCATAGTGAATGTTCTGATAGGTTCTGTCCCAGTATTGTTGAATATACCCATGATCTGCCGGATAGGTATAATTCTGAAAGAAATTCATAGCGGCGTCGGAACCGGGAATAAAATCGTCGCCGCAGAGTTCATGCGTGCTCCATTGCTGGCGGCCCAACGTGTATTCGCGCCAGGCCAGTGAACCATACAGGCGGTTCACGGCCATGCCTAATGTAGTAGTGTCAGAAGTAATGGTGGCCGTTGAAAGCACCCCCTGGGGCGCTTTGTCGAGAAAACTCTTGCTGCACGATACCGTTCCCAAAATGGCCAGTGATATATAAATGTTAGCTAATCGTTTCATTTTCGCTCAAATTAAAATTTGCAATTGTTAGAAGGTTACATTCAGTCCTGCTTTCACAGTTCCCGAAACAGGGTACGTACGGAAGTCGTCGCCCATGGTGCTCACACCGTATGAGTTCGATACTTCAGGTGAAAAACCTTTGTATTTGGTTATATAAAAAGGATTGGTAGCGCTGATGTACAGGCGCAGCCTGCTGGCTGAAATTTTTTGGGCAATGCTTTTATCGAAAGTATAGCCCACTTCAATATACCGTGCTTTGAAATAAGTGGCATTGGCGATATTAAAGTCGCTTTGCTGCGAAGTTGACGTATTCACTGCATAGCGGGGAATGCTGGTATTGGTATGGGTGGGCGTCCAGGAATCGAGCCATTCCACATTCATATTGCTCAAACCGGAGGTCAGGAACTGGTTGCGGGTGGCGTTATAAATTTTGGCGCCATAGCTGTACATGAGGTCAATGGCCGCATCGAACCCTTTCCAGGAAGCATTTAAGGAAAGGCCGCCAATAAATTTCGCATGGGGCGAACCGATATCTGTTTTATCTTTTACATCAATAAAGCCATCGCCATTCAGATCCTGAAAGATGAGGTCGCCGGGTTTTAAGCCGCTCCAGTATTGTTTACCGGCAACACCCGATTTTTTCACCGCATCATCATTCAACGCATCGATCTGGGCCTGGGTTTGCGCAATGCCGGCTACTTTATAACCGTAGAAGTCGCCGATGGGCTGGCCTGCCACTGAAATGTGCGTAGAGGGAACCATCCAGTCGCCGGTGTAAACAGTTTGGTTGCGGAAGTCAATGATCCGGTTCTTATTGGCGCTACCGGTTACCCGTACGCCATAGCTCAGCTCGCCTATTTTATCACTCCAATCTGCTGAAAATTCTATACCGGTATTGCGTACTGTACCAGCATTGGTATAAGCAGCAGTGAGCAAACCGGTGCTTCCGCCGGGAATAGGCAATTGCAGCAACAGGTTCCTGGTTTCGCGGTTATAGTAATCAAATTCCACTTTCAACCGGTTATTGAGGGTGGCGAATTCGGCGCCGAGGTCGGTTTGTTCAGCCACTTCCCAGGTAATACCGGGGTTGGCAGCAGCCGTAATGGTAGCGCTGTTGTAGAATACGCTGTTGAACACACCAGAGTATACGTTGTCTTGTGTAAGCGTGCTGTATGTTTGATAGTTCGGGATCTTGTTGTTACCGATCTGGCCCCAGCTGCCACGCAGTTTCAAATTATTGATCCATGAAACGTTCTTCAGGAATTCTTCTTCCGATGCCCGCCAGCCGAGTGCTACAGAAGGAAAACTACCCCACTTCTTGCCATCGGCAAATTTTGAAGAACCATCGGCCCGGTAAGAGGCGGTTAAAAAATAACGGTTCTTGTAAGTATAGTTGGCCCTGAACAAATAAGAGAGGATCGATTCGCTCGAAGGCATCCCCCCCGTCCAGGTAAGGCTGGTAGTGGGCAGGGCATTTATATACCGGTAATCATCGGCGGTAGACAACAGACCCGAACCGGTTAAGTCGATCGATCTGTAGTCGCTGTTCTGCGCGGTATAACCAGCCAGCAGATCGATCTGGTGATCGCGGGCAAACGTTTTATTATAGTTAAGGGTGTTCTCCCAAAGCCAGGTATTGGTGGTACTGAACCCATCTTCAATTGAATTACTGGCCTGGATCTGGTTGGGGCTCGAAATATTAAATGCCGGAATGTACGCATCAACACGGCCAAGGGTGAAATCGGTACCGTAGCTGCTGCGGAAGGTAAGCCCGTCTACTATTTCAAAGTTCAGATAAGCATTCCCTACAAATTGCAGGGGTTTTGATCTTACATCCTGGTTCAGGTAAAAAGATGCATAGGGGTTGATGATATCGGGGTCCTGACCGGGCGTAAAGGAACCGTCGGCTTTACGCACGCTTAACAGCGGCGAAATGCGGTACATGGAATTCAGACCGCGGCCGCCGTTCCATTGGGCGGTACCAATATAACGGTTGTTGGCAATCGCCAGGTTGTGCCCTATTGTAATTCGTTTGTTCAATTTGTATTCGTTGTTGGCGCGCAGGGTAATGCGGTCGAAGCTGGTGAATTTGATCACGCCATCTTCTTTATGATACGAAGCGCTGATATTATACTTTACATTTTCAGAACCGCCCGATACGCCCAATGAATAATCGCTTACGATACCTTTTTGGGTGACTTCTTTTGTCCAGTCGGTTCCACCACTGATAGTATCCAGATTGTATGCAGCCGCTTTGCCGGCATTGCTGTTAAAGAGGTTTACCAGTTCGGCATACTGACGGGCATTGCCCACTTCATACTTGCGGGTAAGAAATTGGAAACCGTGTGATGTATTAAATGTAACCACAGGTTTACCACTGCGGCCTTTTTTAGTGGTTACGAGAATTACGCCATTTGCGCCGCGTGAACCATAGATGGCGGTAGCCGATGCATCCTTTAAGATCTCCATGGAAGCAATATCCTGGGGCGCCAGGTAAGCGATGCTGGAGACCATCATACCGTCGACTACAAAGAGCGGACTGGCATCGCCATTGGTGCCCAACCCTCTTACAAATACAGTGGGCGTTGCACCGGGACCACCCTGATTAAGGAGCGTTACACCGGGCGCTTTCGCCTGCAAGGCCTCGGCAGCATTGCTGCCGCCTATTTTGGTAATATCACCAGATTTAATACTTGTTACCGCACCGGTGAGGTCGCTTTTTTTCCTGGACCCATAACCAATGATCACCATTTCGTTCATGGCAAGTGGCGACTGGGTTAATTTTATGGAGAGCTCTGTTTGGTCGCCTACTTTAATTTCGCGGCCATCATAGCCAACATAGGAGATCACCAGAATTGATTTCGGTCCATCTACTGTAATTTCAAATGAACCATCTTCTTTGGAGCTGGTGCCATATGTTTTTCCTTTTTCCTGGATATTGGCGCCTGCCAGCGGCGCGCCAGCCTCTGAAAGAATTTTGCCGGTAATTTTTATGGGTGGAACCGGTTCCGGCTTTGGCGCAGGTTCCTCTTTTTCCCTAACCACCACAATGTTGTTACTGAAGATGGAATACGTAAGCGGCTGGTTGTGAAAACAAAGATCCAACACCTGTTGAATGGAGGCATTGGTCACATGCACAGAAACCTTCTCAGCTTTCTGCATTAACACCGCCCGGTAAGCAAAGGTGTAACCCGTTTGCTTTTTTATTTCTTTTAATACCTGTTTCAGCGGCATGTTATCGCCCGAGAGTGTAACCCGCTGGGAGTACACGCCGGCCGATACATTCAAACAGGCAACCAGGAGAAAAATTGATACAAAATTCATTACAAGCAATAGTTTACGCCCAATCCCTCTTTTACGCAAAAAGGGGTTGCAGCATGCAGTAAAATGCATAAATTTGATTTGTTTCGGTTAAACAATAAGAGATACACCATCATTTGTTGGCTTAACCTGACTGGTCCCGATCGTATCGGGATTTCAGACCGCTCCGAGGGCCATCGGGGCGGTTTTCTTTAGGTTAAGCCAATTCGTGAACGGAGAAACGTAAAATGTGAAAGTTCGTTTTACGCGCCGTTCAAAGCGTTATTGGGGGAGAATGCGTTTCGGGAAAAGTTCTTTCAAATGGCTTAAGCATATGTTTGGTTTTTGAGTTACAAAACAGTCACTTTTTTTCCTTCGATCTTTATTTTGATGCCCGCAGTTGATTCTATCACTTTCAATACATCGCTCAAATTGGTATTGCGGGGCACTTCCATATCCAACGAATCATTTTTTATAGCGCCTTTATATTCCACTTCAATGTCGTACCAACGGCTGAGCTGTCGCATCACGGTTCTTATACCAGCGTTTTCAAAGTGAAACATGCCATTTTTCCAGGCCATTACCTCATCTGTCTGAACCGGAATGGGTTGGGATAGTTGGGATGAGTGGGATACAGAGACTTGTTCTCCGGGTTTCAAAATTGCCTGTTGACCATTCAACATCGAAACTACTTTCACGCGGCCTTCGAGCAAAGTTGTTTTCATAGCCTCTTCATCATCGTAGGCGTTTACATTAAAATGTGTGCCTAACACTTCCACTGTAACGTTGCCTTTTTCCACTTTAAAGGGCATTTTTTTTCCTGTAGGAAGTGGCAATGGAACTATTTCAAAATATGCTTCGCCGGTTATGGTCACTTTGCGTTCATCGCCGGTGAACGCGGTTGGAAAGGTGATGGAAGATGCTGAGTTCAGCCATACTTTACTTCCATCGGGCAATGATAATTGGTATTGCCCGCCTCGCGGTGTTGATAAGGTATTATACGTAATAGCTGCTGAAGCATTGCCGCCGGGGGCCGTATACACCAACTGGCCATTGCTTGTTTTTTCCACTTTGGCATTGCCTTCATTGGCCAGGGTGCCATTGGCTGCATTATCCAATATGATGGTGTTGCCGTTAGCCAGGGTAAGCACTGCTTTATTGCCACCGGGTGCTACATCCTGCTTTTGGGCAGGTTTCGTATTCTCCGTTTTTGCCATCTCCTTTTTCGGAGTACGAACCAACAAATAAGTACCCACGCCCAAAATGAAAATAATGGAAGCCGCGGCAGCCATTCGCAACCATTTTTTGCGGTGCGGGTACATTTCTATCACGGGTGTTTCATTGTCATTTTCGTTAGGCAGCGACAGATCGGGCAGCCTGTATTTATCAGGAAATACTTCCAGGCCGTCCCAGGTTTTATCAAACAACTGGGTAACCACTGCTTCATTGACTGCTCCCGGTTCTGCACCCAGTTCATTGACTAAAGCCACCAACTCTTCCTGCGTACACTGGTTTTGTACGTATTTATGATACAGATCTTCGAGTTGTTCTTTGCTTAATGCCATTATTATAATATTAAATATTCCCTTTTGCTTATAGGTACGCTTGAGAGAAAAAGAAATACTACCTGGTTTTAAAAAAAAGTTACCAGTTACCAGTTTCCGGTTACCAGGGGCCCCGCGACTGGTATCCGGTAACCGGTAGCTATTAATGCCAGGATAAGGCAGGCCAGGTCGGCATGGGTAGTAATATAATTCCTGATGAAATGAATGGCCTCGGTCATGTGGTTGCGTACGGTATTTTTACTTATGCCCATTTGCAGCGCTATTTCTTCATAGCTTAAATGTTGTTCGCGGCTGAGGGTATAGGCCGTGCGTTTTTGGGGTGGCAGCTGTTCAATAGCCAGCTGATACAATTTATTCAGTTCTTTTTGCAACAGTTCGTCTTCATTGGTATTGCGCAACACTTCCATGTTATGGGCAAGGGTTTGCTGTAAGGTCCTATCGAGCTTTACCTTCCTGAAAAAACTGATGATATAGTTGTAAGTGATCTTTTTTATGTAGGGCGTTAGCGGGTAAGTGGCATCGATCTGGTCGCGCTTTTCCCAAAGCTTTATAAATACTTCCTGGGTAGCTTCTTCCGCTATTTCCTTCGACTTGGTGAGGGTGTAGGCGAAGGCAAAGATGCGGTCTTTGTACAGGTCATAAATTTCCGTAAAAGCGTCGGCATCTCCTGCTATGATCTGAAGCAGCAATCCTTTTTCATTATATGACAATTCCGACGGCACGGGTAGTTTATGGCAGTTTTGGTTGTTAGTGGAAGTGAATCTTTTCAGGTAGGAACAGGCTTAAAACCAATGGTTAACGAATATTAGTGTTTAGCAAATATACACGATTTTAAGTGGCTGATCGGCTGATAAGGTATTGTTTGCACCCAATGGTATGTTTACAGTGTATGTTTACAATTTTTGGGGCATGGTTTACAGCTGCAAATGGAGTGAAAATAATTGGGAGCAACCCGGGAGAAGTTTTATATTTAATTGATAATCAAAAGCTGTCAAGATGAAAGAACTAAAAATATTGTTGGTCCTTTTACTGTTAGGAATGAAGGCTGCCCTGGCTCAAACTGCCGATGCCATATTAGGCAACTGGCTCAATGAAGAAAAGGATGCCAGGATCCAGATCTACAAAAGCGGCGCTGCCTACTTCGGCAAAATCGTTTGGCTGAAAACACCCAATGAAGCCGATGGAACTCCCAAAATAGATAAGAAGAACAGTTCCGCGGCTTTAAGGACCCGGCCCATCATGAACCTGGTTATTCTTACAAAATTCAATTTCGATGATGGAGAATGGACAGCCGGTGAGATCTATGACCCCAAAAGCGGGAAAACATACAGCTCAAATATGAAGTTGAAAGGTGATAAACTGGAAATTAGAGGCTATGTGGGGATATCGTTATTTGGTAGAACGACTGTGTGGACGAGGGCCATGTAGCGTGCTCCATTTTGGATACAACAAGGTCCGGTTTGGCAACATGCGGCAAAAGCAGGCGATAGAAATTTGTTCTTCAAATTTAAAAGACAATGAAGACAATTTTTATCACCGGCGCCTCTACCGGCCTGGGAAAAGCAACCGCTAAATTATTCGCCGCCAAAGGCTGGAAGGTGATCGCTACCATGCGTAACCCCCAAAACGAAAAAGAACTCACTGCCATCGACAATATTACCGTGTTGCCGTTAGATGTTACCAATGTAGACCAAATTAAAGAAACAACGCAAAAGGCCATTGCCCTGGGTCCTGTTGATGTGGTATTTAATAATGCAGGATATGGATTGATGGGCCCCCTTGAATCAATTACCGATGAACAACTGGTGCGCCAGCTGAATACAAATGTGTTAGGTGTTATTCGTGTTACGCAGGCATTTATTCCTTACTTCAGGGAAAAACAAAAAGGACTTTTTATCTCCACTACATCCATCGGCGGATTGATCACTTTTCCATTCGCCTCGGTTTATCATGCAACAAAATGGGCGTTGGAAGGCTGGAGCGAAAGTGTGGCTTTTGAGCTGAAAAAAGTGGGAGTTGGTATTAAAACGGTTTCTCCCGGTGGTATTAAAACCGATTTCCTGAGCCGTTCTGCCGACATGTCATCACACCCGGCCTATCAACAATGGGTAGAAAAAATGTTTGCGGGCATCAACGAAGATCATTTCTCGCAGGCTGAACAAATTGCTGCCGTGGTGTATGAAGCAGCTACCGACGGAAAGGAGAAATTAAGGTATGTAGCAGGTGAAGATGCAAAAGCGCTGTATGCACAACGGTTGCAGCTGGGCGATGAAGCATTCCGGGATCAAATGGAACAAACCTTTCTGGCAAACTAAATTACCTAACTTTATACAATGAAAAAGGAAGAAAGGGCTCCTTATCAATTCAACTCTATATCCGAATTACACCGGGTGCTGGGCTTACCAAAGCCTTTGCACCCGTTGATAACCGTCGTTGATAATTCCCTGATCGCTGTTGAAAAAGATCAGCTGCCCTCCTCCTTCCTGCTCAATTTTTATAAGGTCTCTTACAAAAAAGGCCTGCGCGGTAAAATAAAATATGGGCAGCATTATTATGATTTTGAAGAAGGCGGACTGGTATTTACCTCCCCCAACCAGGTGTTGGCGGTTACCGATGATACAGAATACCTTGGTTATACATTACTCTTTCATCCTGACTTCATCAGGAATTATCCATTAGGAAAAAATATTAATAATTTTGGCTTCTTTTCCTATTCAACCAATGAAGCATTGCATTTATCGGAAAAAGAAAAAGGGATCATCCTGGGGATCTTAAAAAATATTGAAGATGAATTACAATCAAACATTGACGATTTCAGCCAGGATGTGATCATCTCGCAAATTGAGTTGTTGTTAAATTACAGCAACCGTTTTTATAAACGCCAGTTTATAACCCGCAAGGCAACAAACAATGATCTGCTGGCAGAACTCGAAAAGCTGCTCCATGATTATTTCAACAACGAAACCGGTTTAACAAAAGGCCTGCCCACCGTTCAATATCTTGCAGAACAACTGAATGTTTCGCCCCATTATTTAAGCGATATGCTTCGCACCCTTACCGGGCAAAACGCACAGCAGCACATCCATGAAAAACTCATTGAAAAAGCAAAGGAGTTGCTGTCTACCACCAATTTATCGGTTGCAGAAGTAGCGTACCAATTAGGTTTTGAACACCCGCAATCGTTCAATAAACTATTTAAAAGAAAAACGGATCAGTCGCCGTTGGAATTCAGGCAGTCGTTTAATTAGTTGCCAGGAATTATCCAGCCTTTCTGGCCTGTACCGGACCCTGCCCGGGGTTTCGGGTGACATGCCCGGAATTCCCCCGTGCTTTCCAATTTGTCGGAATCGCCCCCCTAAATTGTCGCACTCACCCATTTACAGCAGTAAACTCAGCGTTAGTTTTGAGTTTCTAAAATTTTATTAAAAAAGGATTCTTTTTTAAAACAAAAACAGGCATAAATGAAACTTCAAAACAAAAACGCGATTATATATGGCGGTGCAGGCTCTTTAGGCAGCACTATTGCCAGTGCATTTGCCACAGAAGGAGCAACTGTTTTTCTTGCTGGCAGAAACATCAATTCGCTTCAAAAAATAAAAAATGAAATTATAAAAAACGGTGGCAAGGCTGAAGCAGCACAGGTGGATGCTTTGAACGAGCAATCAGTGGCTACACACATCCATGAGATAGTAAGCAAACATGGAACAGTTGATATTTCGTTTAACCTCATTGGGTTTGAAGTGAAGCAAAATATTCCGTTAATTGAATTGACACTGGATGATTTTGTGCATCCAATTACAACAGCAATGACCACCCATTTCCTAACTGCCACTGCAGCAGCGAGGGTGATGGCTCAACAGCGTTCAGGCGTTATCCTCTCGTTAAGTTCTACTCCTGGCGGAATAGGTTATCCTTTAGTAGGCGCATGGGGAATTGTTTGCAACGCTATCGAAAGCTTTTCAAGAAATCTTGCAACAGAGGTTGGGATCCATGGTATACGTGTTGTAAGCATTCGCTCTGCAGGCTCACCAGACTCACGTGTTTTTACCGAAGCAATAGACAATTTTGGAGATCAGGCCAAACTCTTTATAAAAAAACTGGAAGATGATACCATGCTTAAAAAACTTCCGTTAATGAAAGACATTGCCAATGCAGCCATATTTCTCTCGTCGGATATGGCAGATAAAATAACAGGTATAACTCTTGATGTAACTGCTGGATCTACGAATGGATTAAATTATAAGGTACAACCTATTCCTTTGAGCTAAAGATCCGAACCCGGCCTTTACCGGAAACTGCATATTTTGTAATATGCTCCATTTTGAATTGCCTGATTTAAAACATATTCTAAGCGAGCTGTTCCATACCAACGCTTTTAAAGATGATTCTGCTTATTTCGTAAAGACGTTGCAATTGTTAGTAGAAAGATTGACTCCTGAAGCGCTTTTACGGTATGCGGAATACTCTCATGCAATACCAGCATCTGGCCTTCACTTAATTCAACGGTTTTCTGATCCGTCATAAATTGTATCCGGCCTTTCAATACCTGCACATTAATGATGCCATCAGCAATATGCCTGGCCATTTCCGAATCCTGGTGCAAAGCAATAAGTACAATTCTCAGCTCATTGGTTTTAAAAATAGTTATGGCATTCCGTTTGCCGTCTTTCCACGAATTTTCCTCCCTGATTTGTTCCATAAATAACGATAGATCAATACTAACCATTGGGCCGTCAATCATCCGGTTTCCTTCAGGGCGTTGAGAGGTGGGGTCGTTATACTTTTCTTTCATAATATTGTTGTTTAAGCTGATAATCCTGTCATACTACTTGTCCGGTTTTTTTATTTTTAATTGCGACGATTATTTTGTCATAGGCTATATTGAATTTTTCAATTCCTTCATCCTCCAGTTTCCGGGTTACAGCATCTATATCAATATTTGATCCCTTCAGCTGTTCCAAAACCTCTGACGCTGTATCCATGTCTTCCCCGAGACGGTTTCCAGGCAGGCCATGGTCTCTGAAAGCGTCCAATGTTTCGAGGGTTACGGTATTTATCGTTTCCGGACCTATCAACTCAGATACATATTTTATGTCACTGAATGTTGGGTCTTTGGTACCAGTACTTGCCCATAATAAACGTTGCCGTTTTGCGCCTTTACTCTCCAGTGCAGTAAACCGGCTTCCGAAAAATAACTTTTTGTAAATCCCGTATGCTTTTTTTGCAGAAGCGATAGCTACCTGACCTTTCAGCTCATCAAGTCCTTTTAATTTCAATTCCGGATCGATCAGGGAATCTATACGACTGAGAAAGAAACTGGCAACAGATGTAATTTGATCAATAGGTTTATTTGCCTTAACCCTGTCTTCAAGACCCGACAGATATGCCTCTACAACTTCTTCATAGCGCGGCAATCCAAACAGGAGCGTGATATTGATGTTAATTCCTTCACTTATGCATGTTCTGATAGCGGGTAATCCTTCTACAGTTGCAGGGATCTTAATCATTGCATTTTCCCTGTCAACAGCTTCCCATAATTCCCTGGCTTGTTTTATGGTTTTTTCTGTATCATGAGCAAGGTGGGGAGAAACTTCGATGCTGACAAACCCATCAAGCCCATTGGTTTCCTTATATACAGGTTTAAAAAGATCAGCAGCCCGTTTTATATCTTTAACTGCCAGGCTAAAAAAAATAACATCGTAGCTTCTTTTGGTTTGAATAAGTGACCGGAGATCTTCATCATAATCCGAACTGCTGCTAATTGCTTTTTCGAATATGGAGGGATTGGAGGTGACTCCACCGATACCATCTTCTTCAATCATCTTTTTCAACTTACCTGAATTCAGTATTTCCCGGTCAAAGAAATCAAGCCAAATACGCTGACCGAAATCCTGTATTTGTTTTATTTTATTGTCGCTCATGACTTTAATTTTAATGTTATCATTTAACACAAGGTCCATCTACTACAGTTAACACCAAATTATCCCTATTAGTTTTCGATTCCACACTTAATGAGAAATTTTTGATCCTATACGATTATTTGCTGCATAATATATATCAAATGGCCGATTATGAGCTGGAGGCTCGGCAGTTGCAGGAGACCATTAAAAGAGCCATAACCGGCCAATCATTAGACCAATGACAGGTTATTTATTGAAAAACAATATGCTTCTTCCGGCGAACATTTGCAATTGCCAGTAACAGTAAGGGTAATGTGATAACAAGGACCCAGTACCATTTTCCATTGTTGGTATACCCCTCCATTATCGCAATAACATTTACTAAAACAAGAATTATTATTGTAATTCCGATTGCACGAACCGGCTTTTTATTGTGTATCATGACAATTCGTTTAATAATTAAAAAATATTCATTCCACCACCATCTGGCACTGCCGATCAGGATGAGTGATTGCCATTTTAGAAAGGATCAGCTGCCAGTTTTTAGCATTTCGCTCTAACCTGGGCAAATTCCGGGAATCGTCTTTCTCACAGTCAAAAAAGGGTAAACAAATTGTTCGTTTATTATTGTATTCAAACTGCAACTCAATAGTTTTTAAAAACTCTTCAATGCCTTTATTAATTAATTCTCCTGGCCTGATACTGCTATAGGTCTTTTTGACAGATACCGAGGCCACTTTTTCCAATTCAATAATATACGATCTGTTGTTTCTTTCCAGCACCAGTAAGATCTTCTTCCTTCCATCCAAAGCAATTAATTTATTGCCTATTACCATATGACTCGAGAAAGATAAACCAAACCTGGACCCGAGTTCACTTAATTGCTGATATTTGTCTTTATCAAAATTTATTTTCATATTGCTCATACCGATAGAATTATTATGCAAAATTGTATACTTCCATTATGATGAATTTCTTTTTCCCTGATGGAACTTTCCAGTTAATCTGCCGGCCTTTCTGAAAACCCAATAAGGCTGTTCCTATAGGCGCCAGCACTGATATTTTGTTCCGCCTTATATCTGCCTTGTCTGGTGTAACAATTGTAATTGACAGTACGCGGTTTGTTTCAATATCTTTTATGACAGCCGTGGAATTAAGACCTACTGTTGTATCAGGGAAATTTTCCTTACTTACCAATTTTGCTTTTTTTAACTCCGCCTCCAGCTCCATAACATTATGCCGGTCAAACGAGGAACGGGTCTCTCCCGTTTTTAGATATGTTGTGATGATATCAAAATCATCTTTTCTTACAATTAGTTGTTCTTTTGTTTGCATGTCTTTCACTTTACATTAATTTGAGCAATAGCATTCTATGCTACTACTAATAGTAGTAGTATACTGCCTGTTTAAATAAGTTCTATTCCGGTAAATAGTATAAACTTTTAACACCTTGATTACCGTAATAATCAGGTGCAAAGTCATTGATCCCAAGCCTTTAGAATCAGGCCTGGGCTAACCTGTTGAAGTCTTTAAAATTGGAGAAGTAATACAACTGCAGACAAAATGGAATGAATTCTGGGAATGACCAGGTTACAGAATTACTTATGTCAAGTATTATGTGCCTGACAAAATGAGTAATATATGTATGTAGAGGAGTCCCTGTCATTTGATCTAAGTTACTAAATATATGTGCTGTCACCTCATCAAATCATTAATACTTCGTTAAAGCACGCCGGTGAAAAACTACTTTCTCCACGAGATAGTTACTTTTTTTCGACGATAATTACTTTTTACCGGGTCATACTTACTTTTTGGGGGCAGATAATTACTTTTTGCCGGGAGATAGTTACTTTTTGGGGACGATACATACTTATTGCCGGGAGATAGTTACTTTTTTGAAGAAGATAATTACTTTTAACGGGCGATAACTACTTTTTCTTCGGATATAACTTCATTGTTGGCAGCTATAACCTTTTCCTGCATTGGAGATAGTTTTTTTTAAAATAGTTTACATTATTTAAAGAATAGATAGTTACTTTTTTCCGGATGTAACATCATTTTATTTTAAGTACATTACTTTTTCGTAAGAGTTGATCACTTTTTGATAGGAATAATTTTTTTTACCGTTGGTAGATCCCTTTTTCTTACCACATCATTTTTTAAAGTAAAAGTTCACTTTATGATTGCAGAAGTATATGATGATGACGTAACCAATGACCACCGGTTGTCTATTGATATTTTCAAACATATCAACATTGCAGCAAGCGAGAAAGATTATATTCATGTAAAAGCATCTACTATTGCAGGATATCAGTATGTGGCAGACCACGTAGCTCCCAACAGCCGCAGCGCCTATGATGCACTGGATTACTATGCGATCTACCGCTTGCTTGATGCACTGATCGATTATAGTTTTAATGGCAGTGCAGCCGGTAAAAAAGTGGCGTTGGGAAATGGCTCTTCCGAGCAGGTGACCATG
Source organism: Niastella vici (assembly GCF_002077945.1). Classification (GTDB taxonomy): domain Bacteria; phylum Bacteroidota; class Bacteroidia; order Chitinophagales; family Chitinophagaceae; genus Niastella; species Niastella vici. The sequence continues at coordinate 191,807 of NZ_LVYD01000043.1, read as the reverse complement.
CCAGGCTATAATGGGCAACTGATGGTGCCGCTGGAGGTTACTGATAACCCGGCGCCGAAATATGCCCAAAGCAAATACCAGTTTCCCTGCAGCAGTTCAACCAATCTCAGGACAAACTATTGCGAATAAATACCAATGAAATACAGTATTGCTTACATCCTATTATTAACGGTTTTGCATATGTCCTGTACATTTGTTTACGGACAAACGGCACCCACTTACACCGGCCCTATTGCCAAACCCATCGATGGATATGGACAAGACGGGGTATATACGGTGGCCACGATCAGTTTTCCCAGCCCTGCCTACAAGGGTAAAAATGTGGAGGTCTTTTATCCCAGGGAATCCATTGGTCCAAGGCCGGTTATTTTTTACAGCCATCCATTCGGTGGGGAACAGAGTGCTTATAATATCGGCCTGTTTAATTTTATTGCAAAGAAGGGCTATGTGGTTGTGTTCGCTCCGTATGCCACATTCGGTGTAAGCATAGAGCAACGCTACAATACATTGTGGCAAAGTTTTAAAACGGCTGTATCGCTGTACCCGAAGCTTATTGACACCACGAAGGTTGGTTTTATGGGGCATTCCTTTGGCGGTGGCGCCTCCTTTGCACTGGCCTACAAAGGTTTTGTGGAAGAAGGCTGGGGCGCCAATGGCCGTTTTATCTTTGTGCAGGCGCCCTGGTATGCTTACCAGATCACGCAGCAGCAATTACAAAGCTTTCCGGCCAATACCAGGCTGATTGCACAGGTGTATGATGATGACATTACCAACGACCACCGCATAGCAATTGACATGTTCAAAAGCATCAGGATCCCTGATACTGAAAAGGATTTTATCCTGGTCAAAAAAACTGTGGTGGATAATTATACGTATACAGCCGAACATAATTTGCCCAATACCCGGTCGGCCTATGATGCATACGATTATTATGTGGTGTACCGCTTACTGGATGCGCTGATCGATTACAGTTTCAATGGCAATACCAATGCAAAAGAGGTGGCATTGGGCAACGGGGCCGCCTCGCAGGTAACCTTACCAGGCGGACTTACTCCGCTGATAGTAACAGACACTCCTGTTGCCGCTTATGCACAAAGCAAGTACCGGTTCCCATGCAACAAGCAGTGGAACCCAAGGGCAAATTACTGCGGGGACGATGCCCCGGCCACTGGCAGGCTAAGGGACAGATTAGGGAGATGGAGATCACAATAATAATATTAACGGGCGATATGGCACACAACTAAAAGCCCTCCCGATGTGCGGGAGGGCTTTTTATTATAAGTTATTATATAAGATCTTACAATTTAGAGATGGTAACATCTTCTACCACTCTTGATGTCGTTGTGATCTTATATTGCTCCAAAGATCTTGCTCCTGTTTTCAATTTAATGGTGTACTCGGCGATATTATTGGCTTTAGGAAATCTTACTCTGGAATGAAGACCTGCTTTATCAATATCCTTCCTGTATAACTCGTCGCCACGTTCATTTTCAATAACGAGTACAAGTCTTTTAGATTCTTCGTTGGAAACTTTTACTTCAATCAGCATGTCTGCATCAGTCGTTTCGGCCATGTGAACTTCCATTTGACCGGCATTTATTTTATCTCCACCCTCATGCGTGGGCGTTGCATTTACAAATGTAGTGAAGGTAATTGCTGCTGCAAATAATACGGCTTTGATTAATTGGTTGGTACGATTGTTTGTCTTTTGCATATATTAACATTAAATGTTACAATGGAAGGCAAACAATCTTTTAGAAGAAAAAAACTATCTTTCGTTTACACCACAAATTTAGCACACAGCTTCATTTGATAGTTTTGACGCCGCAAAGTTAAGTCATTGTTGAGATGAAAGCAATAGGGAAGTAACCATCTGCGTATATCTTTTTATTCACTAACGCTCATTTATACATTAAGTTAATCAACAAGCAAGCTGAAGCATTTCGCTGAGTATAAAAAAACTATCGTTTTTGACTGTTTTATTCTTTTTTTCATGACCCTCTCAATGATTATTAAAGCTAATGTACCATTAGCATCACTTTATAAATAATACTAATGCGGTAATTTAATTTGTTAAAACTTATTCACAATAAAACGCTGTCACCTGTAACAGGCATCTTAGTTGAATGACCCCGCTCAATACAACTCTATTAATTTGTGCGGAAATGGCAACAACATTATTACGACAAAATCAAGTGGTATGCCTCAAAAGCGAAAACCTGCAAAATCAAATGATTTTGCAGGTTTTAATTTCTTTATCCGTTGCCAGCAAACTGAATTTATTTACTTTTTCGCTTTACCAGTTTTAGGTAAACCATACATTTTTATAAGAGCAGTAGCGCTAGCCACCTTTTTTTGACAATAGAATTCAACTGACATTTCAGCCTGGCTCACATCTGAGTACAGATAAAAAGTAAGGGTAAGTAGACACAACCCTTTTAGGGAGAAACTAAACCTAAACTATGAACAGTTTTGAACCGCGGGTCTTAATTCCGGGCTTGCAGAAGAGCAGCTGACACTTCCGGGAAATGCAAATTACCGGCTGCACCCTCATTCAATTTCTTTGAAACGTAACGCTGGTATTTTCGGATTGATAATACACGGGCGAGCAGGTAGCTATAAGAAGTGTTTTCAGCTCGCTTGTTTTCATTGATACCGAAAATAAGCGGGTGCTGGTTGTTCTCCTGTACAAAATAAACAGGGTCCATGCTGCAGTTACCCTGTTCATAATAGCGACAGAAGGTTTTATGCTTCAATAAAAAGTTTTTGCAGGTGGTGAGCTCACTTTTCCAGTACTCCTTTTTGCCGGTGGTATCTTCGGGTTGAAACAACACTGATCTGTATAATAAGGTAAAGAAATCCATCAGGGCGATAAACTTTGGTTTCAACGTTTTGTAAAAACCGATCTCTTCCTCCTGATCAGTGAATTGATAACCTTGTACCGTTTCCTGAATATATAACCAGGCTTTTGTGGTGATGCTGAAGCCCCACTCTATCCATTTCTTTTCATCGGTTGTGGTGGTTTCATAACAGGCAATTTGCCTCACAATCTTTTTGTACAGCCGGCCACATTGTTCCTGTAAGCATAGTTGGTTTGTCATAACATGGTTTTTCAAATAAGCAAAAGAAAGGTAAGTAGATACAAACCCTGACTTCCGCTTTCACCCGGTACAGATCGTAATCTAAAACACTAAAAAACAAAAGTGTGAGTTGCTACTGACAAGACTATTAATAATTGATCTACTGTTGATTACCGCGTGCTGCCAACTAATTATCTTCAACTCACCATCGGGGTTTTCACAGGTGCATTACTATAGATACGAATGCTAAATGAGTTTATACTATATCAAATGAAAATAAAATTCAACAATCACCTCCGTGTTACGCCATTGTATGTACCCTTTATAATATGACGAATGCCAAAAGGCTCAACACTACTCTGTTACCAATAAATTTTTAAAAAAAGTTCATTTCATTTTCGCCGGGCTGAAAACTGTTATCTTTTTTCAGCGTGCTCATTTAATAATATGTACCCAAAAGAGGTGGTTGCCCCCAAAGGCGGAAATCATTTTTTGTGAGGTTGGAATGGCCAGGCAGAAAAGAGGCGTACTATATTAAAACGAATGAAACGTGGGTTTTAACTAAAAGACGGGAAAATTTTAATGTCGGCTTACTTCCTGATCATTGCTGACCTATGATAGATCATTACCTCATTGCAGTAGTTATTTGTTGGCTGATTCTGGATCATTGTCGACCACGGATGCAGGATGCAATGAATGATGCAAAACTTCCTGCACCTGTTTTCACAATGGGAGGGTTCTTTACTGCTATGCTTTACAGGCTCGTTGATTTTAAAGAATGGATTACATCTGTAAAAGATAAGTTGAATGAGAACCAGTATTACATTTTACAACGGCTTAATAATTTTCCGGAATCTACCATTAAAACAATGGCGGAGGTTCTTAACACTACTACCAGGACAATAGAACGAAATATTACTGTTTTGAAAAAGCTGGGATTACTGGAGCGTATTGGTTCAGATAAAGAAGGCTATTACCGTATAAACAAAATTTCTCAGTAGCGTCGGAGTAGATGTCGAAGTAAGTCACCGACGTACATGACACCTCCCACTCAATTCATCGCCCTGTACTCATTCGGCGTTTGCCCTACCCGTTGTTTGAACAGGCGCGTAAAATGCTGCGGATATTTAAATCCCAGCTCATAGGCAATTTCACTGACCGATTTACCCGGCTGAAATATTTTCTCCTTGGCTATATTGATCAACTTTGTTTGAATATATTCCTGTGCCGATCTTCCGGTTTCTTTTTTAATAAGATCGCCAAAATAGTTGGCACTTAAATGCAATTCCCCCGCACAATACCCAACCGATGGCAGGCCTACTGTTTGTGGTTTATCGGATCCAAAATAATCGCTCAGCAAATTTTCAAACCGTTCCAGGATGCCCTTGTTTGCCGTATCGCGGGTTATGAACTGGCGATCGTAAAACCGTACACAATAATTAAGGAACAGCTCAATGTTCGAAACGATGAGCCGTTTACTGTGTTTATCTACCGCATGTTCGAGTTCGAATTTAATCTTCGAAAAACAATCCATTACAACGTCCCGCTCGCGTTCCGACAAATGCAACGCCTCATGTACATCATAGGAGAAAAATGTATACTCGCTCATCTGACGGCTGAGTGATGTACCATGGATAAGGTCGGCATGAAACGCCAATGCATACCCTTTCGGTTGATAAAATGTTTCGTGACTCTCTACACTAACTACCTGCCCCGGCGCAAAGAAAACCAGCGTACCTTCTTCGTAATCATAATAATTACAACCGTACCGCAGATCACCGCATTTTATATCCTTCAGGATCACGTTATAAAACCCATAGCTTTGCCGGGTATAGGACCTCGGGTTTGCCTTCGACATATCAATAACACTTACCAGCGGATGCAGGGTCTCATTATTATTAAATGCATTGTACTGACTGATGGTATCAAACCGCAACAAATTATCCATATACCTTCTTTTTTTGACCTACCAAAGTTACTGTTTCGCCGGGTGTAAACAGCGGGCGCTTCCCTAAATCAGTGATTTTGGTAGGTAATCCAGTAATGCGTATAACTGCCAACCCAAAAATGAGGCCGACATTTGCATTGTCCTTCGGCGCCACTCAGGACGCTCAGGACGATAACAGTTCAACAATAATAAAAAACTCAATATGAAAAAAAGAAAACTTGGAAACAGCGGTCTCGAAGTTTCCGCCATTGGATTGGGATGTATGGGCTTAAGTTTTGCTTATGGTACCGAAACCAACAAAGCCGATGCCATTCAATTACTGCGGAAAGCAGTTGAAATGGGCGTTACCTTCTTCGATACAGCTGAAGCGTACGGTCCGTTCACTAATGAAGAATTACTTGGCGAAGCCCTGGCGCCGTTCCGCGACGAAGTAGTGATTGCCACCAAATTTGGTTTTGCCGCGGGTGAAGCCCATAAAGGTTTGGACAGCCGGCCAGAAAACATCCGGGCAGTTACAGAAGCTGCTTTAAAAAGATTACAGACCGATCGCATCGATCTGTTATACCAACACCGGGTTGATCCTAATGTACCTATTGAAGAAGTGGCCGGCACCGTAAAAGACCTGATCAAAGAAGGCAAGGTAAAATATTTTGGCATGTCGGAAGCCGGGGCTCAAACCATTCGCAAGGCGCATGCCATACAACCGGTAGCAGCCTTACAAAGCGAGTATTCATTATGGTGGCGGGAACCGGAGCTGGAAATATTTCCCGTGCTGGAAGAACTGGGTATCGGTTTTGTTCCATTCAGTCCGTTAGGTAGAGGTTTTTTAACCGGTGCTATCAATGCAAACACCCAGTTCGACAAAAACGACTTTCGCAATACGTTACCCCGTTTTGCAGAGGAGAACAGAAAAGCGAACCAGGTACTGGTTGATACAATCGCCGCATTTGCTACGTCAAAAAATGTAACACCCGCGCAAATTGCGCTTGCCTGGGTGCTGGCGCAAAAACCCTGGATCGTTCCAATTCCCGGCACAACGAAGATCCATCGCCTCGAAGAAAATCTGAAGGCTGCCAGCATAACACTTACCCCCAATGAGCTCAACGAGATCGACAGTACGTTTGCAGCCATACAAATACAGGGCGCAAGGTATCCGCAACGGTTGCAGCAACAGGTTAGTAAGTAATGCAATCATGGGCGTTGATGCTACATAATGGCCAGTCTTTATAAAACAAGGCTGGCCATTATGTATTATCTACAAATTATTTCTGCCAATTAAGTAGAACAAATAAGCAACGGGAAAGAATATCCTACATGTTTTCACCTACAAAAACTGTGTCACATATACGCTGTTAACGATCTGATAATATCCTTTTAATATTGCCTTAACTCTATTACAGGCGTGGCCTTGTAGCTTGCGAAAAATATTTAATCCATGCTGCGAAAACCACACCTGCCAGCAAAAACAACACGGCGTACATTTCTGAAATCTTCAGCAGCGATCGGTATTGGATTAGCCATTTCTCCCAATACAATTTTTAAGAACCGATCAGATAAACAGTTTGATTTTATTATCATTGGCGCCGGTTCAAGCGGTTGCGTAATTGCCAACCGGCTTACAGAAGACCCCGCAGTAAATGTATTGTTGCTGGAAGCGGGTGGGCCAGATACAAAACGCGAGATACATGATGCCAGCAGGTTTCCTTCACTTTTGGGATCTGAGGTAGATTGGAAATATATAACAGAAGAAGAACCCTTCCTGAACAGCCGTAGGATCAACTGGCCAAGAGGTAAAGTATTAGGGGGAAGCAGTTCTATCAATTCCATGATCTATGTTCGCGGTAATTATCTGAATTATGATCAATGGGCAAATGCTGGAAATTTTGCCTGGAGCTATAAAAATGTTTTGCCCTATTTCATCAAACTGGAAAGCATTTCAAATGGAGATACTGCTTTCCATGGTACAACTGGGCCATTGAGTATTACAGGAAAAAAATGTTCGGAAGGAAGTTGCACGCCTTTTATCGAAGCTGCCATGGAGCTGGGTTACAAAGGTCCTGATTGGGATTTTAATGGCGCGCAACAGGAAAATGGGGCAGGCCTGTATCAGTTAAATATGAAAAATGGCAAACGTCAAAGTGCGGCCACCGCTTTTCTTTCCCCTGCATTATCCAGACCCAATCTTACTATACAAACTTTCGCCCAGGTTTCGCGGTTGTTGTTTACAGGTACGAGCGCAAGCGGAGTTGAATACCTGAAAGATGGAAAGCTTCAGCAAGCCTATAACAGAAGTGAAATAATACTTTGTGCAGGTGCTGTAGAGTCACCAAAGATACTGATGCTTTCAGGCATTGGCGCAGCAGAACAATTACAGGCATTCAACATAAAAGTAATTGCCGACCTGCCTGGTGTTGGCCAAAACCTGCAGGATCATGTTACGGTTGGTCTTGATTATAAGTCCACATTATCACATGCCAATTTACCGCTGCCAGCATGTGCCGGATTATTTACCCGAACAAAATATGCAGGCGCTAACGAAGCTCCCGATCTACAATATTTGTTTTATCATGAGTCTGTTGATAACAGTACTTTTTACAGGTTTCTCCCGGTAGTTGCCACACCTAAAAGCACGGGCAATATAGCACTCCGGTCCAATGATCCCCTCCAGGCGCCTTTGATCAAAGCAAATTATCTGCAAAAGGAAATTGATCTAAAAGTATTGATTGAAGGGTACAGGTTAACCCGGGAACTGGCTTTTACGAAGGCATTTTCCAGGCTTCGCAACGATGAAGGACAAAAGCTCTCTTCTGACAAACAAATAGAAGAACATATCCGGGAAAACGCTTCTACCCTGTCTCATCCGGTAGGCACCTGTAAAATGGGCGTTGATAAAATGGCGGTTGTAAAACCGGACTTAAAAGTTCACGGTATAAAAGGGTTGCGCGTGGCAGATGCCTCCATAATGCCAACCCTGATCAATGCGAATACCAATGCCACCTGTATGATGATTGGTGAATACGCTGTTGATATGATTAAAAGTGATTTTTATTAGACATTTTTCTTATTTTATATAACGCCGGCCAACTTCCAAAGAAAAAGGACCGCATTACGCGATCCTTTTTCTTTTTTAGTAACCTGTACACATAAGCATTTCACCTTAACCAACCCTAAATTTTACAGTCATTACCGCAGTTTACAGCGTTGTAATGTTGCACGCGCCGGTCATTACTATATATTTTTACTGTGTTACCCCAAACCTCCTTCCTGCAATCAATACCCTGCGAAAGACTAATTCGTATCCGTGATGAAACCGTGGATTATTATATTATTCCTTTTTATGCTGCACCTAAGCAGCTTCTGCCAGTTAAACACCGGCGGTTTTCATGCGGGCTTTGGCGTGGATGCAGATACGAGAGCAGGCTATCTTAAGTATGGCCCCACCACAGGCACCATCAGCAGCGACGACTGGTTTTCTTCCCCCACCGCTTCAGGCACTAATGTGATCGACACTTCAAATGCTTCTACCTATAGAACCCGGCTACAGGCAGGCAATAATATTTCGTTTGTAAAACGGATGTCCGTTCCTTTATATACCAATGTAAGCGGAAGGATCTGGCTCGATGCGATCTATACCCGTGATTATATTACCGGCAATACCGACTCCACTACTTTTACCGGCGGCGGTAAGAACGGCGATGACCCGGCCAACTGGCATGGCATTGCCTCTTCCATTCCCGACAAAACCGACCTGATCGATGTATTCGGACATATGCGCCGTAACGGTATCAACGTACACGACTCCCTGTGGTTCTTTACCGGTGTTTCCACTGTAGGCACTTCAGGTTCCCGGTACTTTGATATAGAATTGTATAAAAACCATATCACCTATAATTCAACGACCGGCAATTTCACTACGGGCGGCCCCAACGCCGGTCATACGGCCTGGCTGTTCGATGCGGCAGGTAATATTACCCAAACCGGCGACATGATCGTTGCTGTTAGTTATTCATCGGGCGCACCAACAGTTGAAGTGCGCATCTGGACCAGCAAAACCACCTATAACACTATAACCCCCAGTTTATTTAATTTCGGAAGCAGCTTCGATGGTTCTACTACTTCATATGGTTATGCCTCCATTGTATCAAAAAGCGGCACTACGGCTTTTGGATCAGGTATTGCCAATTTATCAGCCACGCCTGCTGCCGACACCACGTATGCAACGCCCTGGGGTTCCAACAATACTTCGGGCTGGTCGGCACAATACAATTCATTACAATTTATTGAAGTGGGGTTGAACCTTACCCGTATTGGCATTGACCCGGCCTTGTACTCCTCTGTATTGAGCTCAGGCGCCTGCGGCTCTTCCTTTGCTTCCATCTTTTTTAAATCGCGTTCATCGGCCTCTTTCACGTCGAACCTGCAGGACTTTGCAGGGCCTTTTGATTTTTTGCAAACACCGGTGCTGGATTATTCATTGACCGGTCCATCGCTTTCATGCGCCACCACAACGGGAACCATCAATGTAACTAATAATACTACCGCCGGCTATTATACTTTTTCAACTACCAACGGTACCATCACCGGCACCAGCAGCAACAGCGCGCAGTTGAGTAAAGCCGGCACCTATTTTGTGCAGGCTGCTGTGGCGCAGGGTTGCCCCGTAACCAGAACAGATACGGTAACGGTTGCCACTGACACCTTTCCGCCCGTGGCTTCCTTTTATGCATCTGTTACAGCCGATCTGGCGCATTTTGTTTTGCATGGTGGCAATGCCAGCGCCAGCAATTACGCCACACCTTTTGGCGGCTCGCAGGGATTGTTATGGAACTGGAGCGGACCAAAAGGTTTTACTTCCTCCACACAAACTCCTACCACTGATACATCCAGCGGTCTGTATCAGTTGACAGTAACCGAAATAAGGAATGGCTGTACGGCTACTGCCAGTAACTATATTAGCCTCGCTGTATTGGTTAAAGGTAACCCCGTATTGAGCGATCCGCGCAATACAACAACTCTTTCCTGCCGTTTAACAAATAATGGCCTGCCAGGCAATACACATTTAGTTGTAAATACGCCCACTACCAATAATGCCACGCTGGTCATACACGATGCAACAGGCGCTGTTGTATATAACAGGAACCTGATCTTACAAAAAGGCCGGAATGATATTGCATTATCATCCCGGCTCAGGAACCAACTGCATGTGGTTACGCTTTATATCAATAACCAGTTAACCTTTATCAAAAAAGCGATACTCTAAGCTCATTTTACCAAATTCAATTTTTTCAGTTCGGCCATTGCTTCAAATAACATGATACCGCTTAACTGTATGGTACAATCGGTTGTATTGTCCGGTGCTTTGTCCCAGGCGCCGCCAAACAATACCAGGTTCTTATTGGTGCCTTTGCTCCAAAGCGTAGCCGCATTGCTGGTAATAAAACTCAGGTAGCCTGTTTTTTTCGTTGCATCTATGTTTCCATCAACGATCAAACGGGTGAAATAACGAATGAAGATCCCTTTGAACAAACCGCCATCGCCCCCACCCTCATCCTTGAGCACGCCATTGTTGGTGAGGAAACCGCTGTTGAGGGTATAGTCGGTTACCTTATAAGCGTCGTTCAGGTAGGCGGTGTTATTAGTGATCAGATACAACTCCAATGCGGCGCCTAAGAATGTACCCTGGTTATAGGTAAATTTCCAGGAAGTATTCTTTGTACCGGCCTTGTCGAGATTATCATACACCCAGCCGCTGTTTGCATCATACAACACTTGTTTTTGCCAATCGTAGATCTTTTGCGCCCATTGCAGGTCATCGGCGCGGTTGAATTTTTTATACAAACGGGCAGCCAGTATTGCTGCGGGCATATTGGAAGGTGTGTTTTTCGACGGATTGTCTTTGCGCCACCAGATACCGCCCCCCAGGTCACTGCTCCAGCCGTTCTTAATATCATTCCATAACAGATCGGTCACATCTTTGAATTGTGAATCGCCTGTTGCATTGTATGCACGTAAACAAGCCAGGGCCATCCACTCCATATCATCGTAATAATAATTGATCATGGTGTTGCTGTTCTTTGCCTTTACCCCACCAATGAGATCGAGCATTTGCGATTTCAGGGAGGCGGCCGGGTTGCGCAGGTAAGCATCTACCAGCACATCCAACGCATGGGCATTGGGCCAGTATTGCGCCCAATCGGAGCTGGCGTTGCTGGCAAAATAATATTTACCCGATGCCGACCAGAAATAATTGAGTGAGCGTTCGGCCGAATCGGCAATAGCCGGCCAGTTATAAGTTGGCTTGGCACTGCCTTCATCGGGCGGCGGCGGATCATCGGGTTTCTGCTTTAAACAGCAGGATAAAACGCATATCAACAATGCTGTAGGAATGTACCAGAAAATAGAAAATTGTCTTTTATGCATAATGCTTTTTTGATTGATCTTGTAGTATTGAGACTGAGGGCCCCTCCGGAGGAGGGGGAGACGGATTTCTAATGTTTTTGATAGTTCACAGTATAGGCAGCATCGGTGGCGCGCATGGAAACCCAGAAATCGGCTACGCTGCCCTGTGTTAAATAAGTACGGTCAAATTTCCAGCTCCAGTCCCACTGGCTGTCATCATTGCGGTCCATATTGATGGTTTTGTAAGTCAGCGTAGAAGGATATTGACCATCCTGGTCGGGGCTATCGGTTGCCGCATAGTTCAGCCAAAGATTTTTATCCCCGCTTCCATCGTTCAGCACCATTTTGTATTTATGCCGTTGCTCAATACCCCAGGGCATTACCGTATAATTTACCGTATAGCTATTGTATCGCCACACCCCATTGCCTGCATAAGGAAGCGTCATCCAGAAGGTATTGCCTGCACAATACCATAACTGTACCGATTTCACTTCGGTAAGCGAAGCAGCGATGTTGTTGAAATCAATTGTTATGCGCATTATTTTATCGGCGCCTGTAACCGTGGTTTGATTGTTCATACCAATGGTATTACTGCCATTGTCATTATAGATATAATATTGTTTCGGCGTGCCGCTGTTACCATCGACTAATTTATACGTGCCGGCTTTCAGTTTTGTGAAGATCTCAAATACGCCGTCTTTCAGTTTTTTCATTGGCAATGCATTCGCCAGTACATCGCCGTTCTCGGTGGCAGTACCTGAAATGTACAGGCTGGCAGGTAATACGTCAAAACCGCCCGGCCGTTCCAGATCGATGATCCTTGCACTGGCAGCCTGTTTTACATTGGTGCCCTTGGTCGCCAGCACCGTCCATTTGTATTTCTTTCTTACGTAAAAATCGGAACCGCCCAACGTTGCGATCCGGTTGAGGTCGGCGTGGGTAAGCGTGAGTTTATTCAGCACGCCTTTGTTATCAGATACCACTGTATAAAAGGGATGCGAAAAATCGCCGTTCTCCTGGTCGAACGCTACTTCATATAATACCAGGGAACCATCTTCGGCCTTAGCCTGGCCCCATTCAAAACTTTCTGTGGCGCCCGATTTGGGATCGAGCTTGATGTATTTTGCATCGGCAGGAGTAAACAGATCGTTTACGCCCGACAAATTCAGATTAATGTCGCGTTCGTCTTTTTTACATTGTATGTTGAGCAAACTGATGCAGGTCAGGAAGAAGAACAGAATGATATTTTTTGGCATAGCAATTTTTTTTAGCAATTTGTTATTGGTCAATGGTCAATCGTCAATGGTCAATAGTACCCGAATATTTAGGCTTCGAAACTAATAGCAAAGCGCAAAAATTGAGCGGCGCATTCACCATTGACCATTCACCATTCACGATTAATAGCCATCGTTCTGGCTAAGGTTAGTATTCAGGGCTCTTTCAGAAGGCGGCACAGGCCACAGGTAATGGCGGCTCTTATCAAATACGCGTTGCTGTACCTGTATATAACCGTTATCAGTGGCAGGGTCGCCGTATTTAGCACCGTGCACCCAGCCGTTCATTACGGTTTCGGCAATTTTCCAACGGCGGATGTCATCTACCCGTATGCCTTCCATCGCAAACTCGATCCTTCTTTCATTTCTGATAATATCTGTCATGTTACTTACGCTGCCGGGGAAATTGAGCGCGCCTGCATCGGTAAAGCCGGCCCGTGCGCGAATAGGCTTAATAGTTTTATCCCATACATCGGCCGTCATTTGCCCCAGGGAGTTTTTTGCTTCTGCATACATCAATAACACTTCGGCATAACGGATCAGGTGCAGGTTCAACCCACTGCTGAAACCCGGCGCGGCATAATTGGGGTCCCAGTATTTTCGCCAGTAATACCCGGTGGCAGTACCCTGCCCTGCCCGGCTGTATTCATTGGCCGCCTGGCCTGCAGGCGCAGAACCCGGTTTTATATAAATGGTCTGGCTGGAACCGTCGGGGTTCGTCCATTTGTATTGATCGAAAACAATGGTGGCCGCCAACCTGGGATCGCGGTTATTGTAGGGATTGCTTTCATCGTAGCCTGAACCGGCATCGGTGATGGCCTTACCATTGGTCATGATATAGGCATTTATCAGCTCCTGCGTGGGCGATAGATTATTGGTACGGGCGCCGGCCGAAATGGGCGCGAAGTCGAGATAATCGCCCCACACCTTTAACTGCGGAACATATTGTAACGACAGCATCGGTTCGGCGCCTTCCTTGTTCGCCACTTTATCGCTGAACACATTGGTATAATTATTAGCCAGCGCATAGGTACCATTATGCGCCTGGTCGTTTATCAATTGCTCGCAAACAGCCACCACATCGCTCATGCGGTTCCCTTCGTATAACAATACGCGTGCTTTCAAAGCTAATGCGGCGCCCTTTGTAATGCGGCCCAGATCAGCCTTTGCATATTGCGTATTGGTGGGCAGCACTGCGGCCACGGCATCGAGCTCGCTCAAAATAAATTGTAATACTTCGGCCCGGGGTGTGCGTGCTACTGTTTTTGCTTCATCGGGTGTAATGTCTTTTTGCAACAGCGGCACATCGCCCCACCATTTCATGAGGTTAAAATGATGCCAGGCCCGTATAAAACGGGTTTCGGCTTTCATGCGGTCTTTAACGGTTGCGGCCAGCGTGCTGTTCTTATCAACATTCTCCAAAAAAATGTTGCACGATTTAATGCCGCTGTAATAATATGTCCAGTCGTTCAGAAAACGCGGCAGCGAAATGGTAAAGTTGCCGCTCGAAAGGGCATCTACGCCCGACGATACGCCCAGTTTGGTAAATGCATTGTCTGAAAGGGCGTCATTGTAAAAGATGCGGTCGCTGGTGTACAGTCCGTGGTAAATATTGTTCAGGGCGCCGTTGACGTTATCGGCGCTTTGCCAGAATGTCAATTCTGTATACCGGTCGCTGGGCGCCAGGTCGAGTTTTTTGCAGGCAGTAACCAGGAATAACAGGGCTACAAATATTTTTTTATTACACATATGGTCGTGCATTTTCGTTGTTAAAAGGTCACATCCAATCCGAATCCATAAAATATGGGCATAAAATAGGCCCGGGCGCTGTTGGCGCCTGCGCCCAGGTTGGTGTTATTATCAAACTCGGTGATCTCGGGATCGAGGAAACTTAATTTGGTCAACGTAACCAGGTTTTGACCGGTAAGGTATACCCGCACTTTCTGAATATTCGCCCTGGAAGTGATAGCGGCCGGTATGGTATAACCTATCTGTACATTCTTTAACCGGGCATACGCTGCATTGAAGAGGTACAGGTCGGAACCAACGCGGTAGTTGTTCTTGTTGGCAGCGGAACCATTTTCGGCCAGCCGCGGATATTTTGCATTGGGGTTGGAAGGCGTCCAGTAATCGGTTTGATGCGTATACATGGTACCGCCATAGCCTACGTGAAAAGGTTCAACCTGTTCGCCCCTGATCATGGCATCTCTTTTTCCAACACCCTGGATGAAGAGCTGTACATCAAACCCTTTTGCACTTGCTGTGTACGTGAACCCGAACGTGTAACGCGGGAATGGATTTCCCAGGATGAATTTATCTTTATCATCTATGATATTATCACCGTTGCGGTCAACATATTTGATATCGCCCGGTCCTACCACTGAATTCTCAAACTTCGGCGCTTTATTGATATCATCGAGCGTTTGAAAATAACCATTGCGTTTATAGCCACGATAAACGGTGATGGGTTGCCCTACCTTTCTTACGATCTCAAATTCTTCCTTGGGTTCTTTTTGTTCCGTAGCGCCGGAAGTGAGGGCCATCAGTTCGTTCAGGTTATCGGCCAGGTTAACGGAGAAGGTCTGGTTAACAATTTTACCGGGCCAGTTGTACGAAGCGCGGATCTCCCAGCCGCGGTTCTTTACTTTGGCTACATTATAATCGGGAAAGCCGGCGCCAAACAATTGGGGCACATCTTTGCGGGTGTATAAGATATCACTGGTTGTTTTATTGAACCAGTCGTACGAAAACTCTAACCGTTTGTTCAACAAACTAACATCAAACCCAATGTTGAATGTGGCTGCTTTTTCCCAGGTAAGTTCGGGGTTACCGAGGTTAAAGCCGGCGCCGCTTACCACCGAGTTATTAAACCCGTAGGCGTTGGGATAGCTGCTAAAAGTGGTTTGGTACTGATAAGCGTTTACATTCTGATTACCCAATATGCCATAGGAACCGCGCACTTTCAGGTTGTTGATCGTAGCGCGCAAATCATCCATGAACGCTTCTTCGCTTATGCGCCAGCCTGCTGAAACCGAAGGAAAGAAACCCCAGCGATTGCCTTTTGCAAATTTGGAAGAACCATCGTACCTGAAATCGACTTCCGCAAAATAGCGGTCGTTCCAGGAATAAGCGCCGCGGCCAAAAATAGAGTTGATGCTTGTTTCAATAGTGGCCGGTTGCCCGTTCGACAGATCGGTACCATTGGAGTTGAAGCTGCGGCCGGCATCTATTTTAGTGCCGGTAACCGGGATGCCCAATGCCGGATCGGTCAATGTTTGGTATAGCTCATTTTTCTCAGACCTGAACGATTCATTGGCTGCACCCACCAATACCTGGATATAATGTTTTTGAATGGTCTTCGTGTATTCTGTGATCAACTGCAGGTTGGTAAATAAAGATTTGTAGTTTTTATCAGAGACCTCCCGATCGTCGCCATATACGCCGCCCGGAATAAAATTCAATTGCATGCGACGGCCAAATGTATGGTTCGAGCGAAGGTCGCCGCCAAATACGCCTCTTATTTTCAGGTCTTTTAATATTGGGTATTCTGCGCTGAAGTTCCCGAACACTTCATCGTCGTTGTTTTTGCGGTAACCGCCTTTTTCGAGAATGGCCTTGGGATTGAACTGGGCCGAAACCGGATTGGTGAGATAATTGCCGGCGCTGTCCTGGAAAGAATAATACAAAGGCACGCGGCTTGCATCTACGATGAGTGTACTGGCATAATACGAGTGGTCTTTCCCCTGCACTTTCACATAACTGAGAATGGTATTCAGTTTCAGCTTGCCTATTTCATTGGTTTGGTTCAGCCGCACATTGTACCGCTTGTAGCCGTAATTAGGGCCAATGAAATTATTCTGCTGATCGAGATAGCCGAGCGATAACAGATAGGTATTACTGGCGCCGCCACCGCTTACGGTAACGTTGTGGGTTTGCTGGGCCGCATCGTGGAAAATATTATCAACGCGCCAGTCGCCATCGCCCTTTTGTTTAAACACCTGAATTTGTTCGGGCGTAAAAGCGGGCGCCAGGCCTGAATTTACCAGCGATTCATTTTTGTAATACGCATTTTCCCAGGCATGCACCGGTTTATAAGTGATGCGCGGTGTTTGCGTACCATAGATGCCGGTATAGGCAACAGTGGGTCTTGACCCCTTTTTCCCCTTTTTGGTAGTGATCAATATAACGCCATTGGCCGACCGCGAGCCATAAATGGCGGCTGTACCGGCATCTTTCAGGATTGAGATGTTATCAATATCATTGGGATTGATGAGGTTGAGATCTCCGCCCGGAATACCATCGATAACCACCAGCGGCGTATTATCGCCCAGCGTGCCGAGGCCACGGATGTTGATGTTCACGCCCTGCCCCGGTTCAAAATTATTTTGCTGAATGATGAGGTTGGGCGATACGCCCTGCAAAGCAGTGCTTAGGTTGGTGACCGGCCGGCCCTCGATCGCTTTTTTGCCGATATTATCAACCGAACCTGTAACTGATACCTTGCGCTGGGTGCCGTACCCCACTACCACCACTTCGCCCAGGTCTTTACTTTCTGCTATCAGTTGTACCAGCAATGGGCGGCCATCGAGCCGCACTTCTTTTGATACATAGCCAATAGAAGAGAATACCAGCACCCCGTTCTTTTGCTCATCAGGGAGGTGTAATGAGAATTGTCCCCGGGGATTGGTAATGGTACCCAATGAAGTGCCTTTTAGTTGCACATTGATATTGGGCAATGCATTCTTATTTTCATCAACCACCCTTCCTTCGATCGACGTATCTCTTTTCACCGGGGCAGTAACAGCCTCAAAGGATAGGTTATTACTTAAACCACTACTGCCTGCGGCTAAAGGGATGGATGCTTTTTCGGCTTTTAAAATGATCTTGTTCTTAATGATCTCGTACCCGATGTGAAGTGGCGTCAATAATTCGCTTAGTACATCAGACAACTCCTTTTCCTTTACCTGCAACGAGCTCTTTTGCTCCCCATCTATTTCATCATTTGAGTAAACAAATGAATAGCCCGACCGCTTTTCGATCTTCGCCAGTATTACCTGTAATTTTTCATTTTTAATTTGCAGGGTGATCCGGTTGTCTTTTGCCTGGTAGAAGTTCGTGGGTTTGAACGGGCCCGCTTTGGCTACCTGGGCCGGCAACGACAAAACAGTTAACAAAAGGAACGAAGCCACGTAGATACCCGAGAGCGCATAGAAGCGCAGGCGCAATGGAATGGCATACATTGCATTGTTCATATAGCAATTGTTTTAGAATAGCCGTTTGGCTATTGTGGTAGTTTAGTTCTATTGGTTGCTATCAGCAACTCACTGTTGGTGATCGTGTAATTAAAGTTTTTTGTTTTTGACAGGTAAAACAAAATATCTTCCAGGCTGTTGTTCTCAAATGTGCCGGTAAGCCGGTATTGTTTTGGTTCCTCATCCACAAAAACCACTTTCTTACCAAAATTCCTTTCCAGCTCAATGGCAATTTCTTCGAGCGTAAGCGCTTTGAAGATCAGTTTACCTTCCGTCCAGGCTTTGTCTTCCGCCGCTGCAGTCGGCTCAACCTTCACCTGGTCGTCGTTCAGGGAGTAACGAACTTTATTGTTTGGGGTTATAAAAATTGTATCGGGTTGTTGAACAGCTTTGGTACGCGCAGGAATAAATGCCACGCGGCCGGTACTCACAGAAGTTTCGATCAGCTTTTCGTTTTCATAGGCACGGATGTTGAATGAAGTGCCTACCACTTTAACCGTACCCTTGCTCAGGTGGATGATAAAGGGTTTTGTTGCATCTTTGGCCACGTCGAAAAATGCTTCACCGCTTAAGTATACTTCGCGCAGGCGGCCGGCAAAAGCGGGCGGATATTTTATTTTGCTATCGGCATTCAGCCAAATTTTGCTGCCATCGGGCAATACAATGGTGCTCTTGGTACCTCTGGCATTATGCTTCTCAAGCAATGCAACGGCGGCGTTATGGGCGTTTTGCCTGCTAACATACCAATAGGCAATGCTGCCGAGGACCATTATAATTACAGCCGCGGCGATGCCTCGTTTCCATATGGGATCTTTTTTTGAAAGTGTGGCAACCGGTGTAGCCGGTACTAATTGTAACTGGTCTAATACCTTGTTCAACCCCTCTTCTATTGCTGCCGGTGACACTGTTTCGTGCTCGTTCCAGAACTGTTGCATCAATTTGTAGCGTTCCAACAAATTGCTGTCTTCCCCAAGCGCTTTTTCCAACGCCGCATGTTCTTCGGGAGCCGCTTCGCCCGACAATACCCTTGACATCAGTTCCAGTATGCTATCGTTCGTCATGAAATTGTTGTTGTGAAATGCTTAGTATAAGACCCGAAAATGAAAGCGATTACGTACAGCGGATAAAAATATTTATTCGAATAACCAGGTGAAGAAAAGCAGCCAGCCGATCAGGAAAAAATAATTCCGTTTTTTACGGGGCGCATTCAGGTACGCCCCTACTACTTTATCGAGCTTTTTAATGGCGCGGAATAATTGGGTTTCAACGGTGCGGGAAGAAATGTTCAGAATTTCCGCCACCTGTTTATAGCGGAATCCCTCTTCTTTTATCAGTTTAAACACTGTTTTGCATTGTTCGGGCAACTGGTCAATGGCCTGGTTGAGATGGAAACTGATCTCTTTCCATTCCAGTTGTTTTTCGGGATCGTTGAGGTTGATGATGGCGCCCTGCTCAAAAGTAGAATCGGGCAATACATGCCAGGAAGAATTTTTCGACATGTAATTGAGCGAGCGGTTCCGCACGGCGGTAAAAATATAGGTTTCTAGATTTTGCACCTGGTGCAGGTCCTGCTGTTTGTTCCAGATATTGATCATTACATCATTCACCACTTCTTCGGCAATCTCTCTTTTATGCACATATAGCAGTGCGAAGTTCAACAAACGGGCATAGAACAACCGGTAGAGGTCTTCAAAAGACCGCTGGTTTCCCCTGGCAATCTGTTGTTGCAGTTGTTGTAAATAAACGGAGTCAATTTTCATTAGCAAAGCATTCAGTCGTTACCTGATACATAAAGACCGGATAATTGTCCCGATTACTTACAACAGTACAAAATATTTATAGAAAACATAGTGGCACAAGCTGCTAATAAAGTTTAGCGGAAGATCATTGTGGACAAAAAAATCCCCCCGGCAAAGCCGGAGGGAGGGCTCTCTGATGACACAAAAAAAATAATTTACTGCATAAGCTTGTATTGATTATTACTGCGCCAGCTTTACCTTAAACCGTCCCATTAAGGAGGTCTTCGAGGTTAGCATGGGGCCATAGCCGGCGTCAGTGGCATTAAAAGTTCCTTCAGCCCAGCCATCACTCACTTTCGTTACATTTACCGATCCGCCACTGGGCGTAAGCTCAGCATCTGCCCGTGTCCTGTACATGCTGGTATAGCTGTTTTGCGGCGTAATGAAATGCATATAGGTGCCGGTAGTCGACAGGCCGAAAGGATGAATACCGATCCCATCTATCCATGTCAGCAGAAAATAACCACCGCCTTCATCCTGCGGATTCGCCAGCATGTACTGGTTGCCGTTTTTCACTACCGGAGTGGCCGGAAAAGTAACCGGCGTAGCACCGCCAATACTCAACTCAACAAAGCTGCCGCCAATGATATTGATATTAGACACCAACAGATATTGTCCTGGATATTCATCAGGAGCCTTAAGCTCCAGCGATACCGCCGCGGTGGCGTAATTATTGGCTGAACCCGGCGCCGTATATTCCACCACGGTAGGTCTGATGGTGGCGAGCGAACCAGGACCGTTCAGGTGCCATTGTTTAACATATTCATTTGGCAAAGGCACAGGATTACCTACCGGGTAACCAGGTTCATCATACATTCCGGTCGTACTCTTTAAGGGAATAAACAAATCATCATCTTCGTCTACTGATGAAAACAGCAATGCAGCAATGGTTTGTTTTTCACCGGGATTCAGATCTGCATGATAAGGAGCAAGCGATACCTCGTTCATCAACGACCAGTCACTGAAATGTGTGGTGTTAAATGTGACGGTTTGATTTCCTTTGTCAAAGCTGTTGCTCCCTACAAATTTCCAGATGCCGTTATCCATTTGGTAAGCCAGCCCCAGGGTTTGCAGCAGGCCAATGGTATCGGCATGCGCTGCCCACGAAAAAGTGATCGATACCGGTTTATCAAAATGCTGACCATGTGGCGTTAACCGGTATGCAGTACCAATGCCGGCAATATTGGTATTGGTAATGGGTTCAATACCAATAGTAGTATTGCCGCTTACTGCCCCCGCCGGAACGGAAATGGTAATTTTCTGATCGGCTGATGTAATGCTGCCGCCTGCAGCTCCTATTTGTTTTGTCACTCCCTGACCTTTAGATGTGCCTACCGGTGTTGCCAGCCCCTGAACTATGGGTGCTTTTTCATCATCTCCTTTTTCTTTTTTGCATCCGGTGCCCATTGTTAATATGGATACACTTAATACCAGACTTATCAATAACGGGTGTCCTGATCTCATACGTTTAAATTTTACGCAAGATGTATAAACCAGAACAGTACCTGAGATAAAAAGGAATAAACTGTCGTATTTTAGGAATGAACAGCCCAAACAGGTATTATTGCACCATCAACCTGTACGTCGACTTCACGCCATTACTGGTTGTTATCACCACATTATAGATGCCCGGTCTGTTCCCTTTCACATTGTACGGAATGCTTTGCGTGCCGGCTGTGGTGGCCGTAACGGTTTGCAGCACATTTACCAGGCGCCCCTGTGTATCGTATATTTTGATCTCCGCCTGTTCATTCTTTTTCAATGCAACGGCTATCATTGCTTTGTCTTTGGCCGGGTTGGGATAAATAACAGTGCTTTGTATTTCTTCACTCGTTGTGAGTTTGTTCTTCGTTGGCAGATCGAGTACGATCATACAATCTGACGACAGCGTAGCGCCGGCGCTTGCCATCACGGTGCTTTTAACATTGGCAACCGGTGTTATGGTCAATGTATAAGGTGGCGTAAATGCCGTGCCGCTTCCGGTGGTATTGCCGGTTGTATTAGTAAAAATGTTATTCTGTTCAGTAATGGCCGTAAAGTCATTATTCATTTTGTCGATGGGCTTCGTGACATTTTCAAACACGTTGCTTTCGATCAGCAAATCGGCTTCAAAACCTGCCTGCACACATTGTTTGGCCACCGTACTGTTAAACAGGTTGTTCACGACGTGTACCTGACCGAACCGCACGCGGGGCATACGGGCCACACAACCCTGTGCCCACCAGTTGTTTTGCATCGTAATGCGCAAATGTCCTCTGTCGGCAGTAGCCCCATCACTTGAGCCAAAGAGATCACTGAAGCGGTGATCATCGGCGCCACCGGGTCCACCGGGAATGGGCGCTTTGTTATAGATGAATTTGCACCAGGTTACGGTGATGTAATCACTCATATTTTTAATATCGAAATTACCGTCGAGGCCATCCTGAAATTCACAATGGTCAACCCATACGTTGCTGCAATTGTCGAGGGTGATGTTATCCCAGCCATCGGTATCATACGCACCGGGGCCTTCAAAGGTGAGGTTCCTTAAAATTATATTGGTGCATCTTTTCACGTAGATGATGCCGGAATTATCTTTTGTAAGATCGGTTGATACGAGTTTGGAACCGGGCAGGCCGAAAATGGTTTTGCCGCTTTGGTCCTGGAAACTGATACGGCCACCCGAAGGAATGGTGATGGCGCCTGAAACGACTATATTTTTTACGGAAGTTGTTGTAATAGCTGTTTTAAGTTCTGCGTAGGTGGTCACTGTTGTGGCAGTGGCTGTACCGCCACCGGTTACCCCACCGTTTTGACTGGCCCAGCCAGTAACGGTACATTGACTTTTTGCATACAGGCCGGAAAGGCATAAGGCTACCCCTAGTACCAGGGGTACGATGTGTTTTCTCATGGGAGCGTTTAATTTGTTCGCATATACATCAAGTCTGATACCAGACTTTAATTAGTGCAAAACTTAATTAGCATTTTTTATGCAAACGTTCCCGAGATAGTGCAAGGTTGTTAATGGGGCGATATGTTGAACATAAGGCCAGTTGCTCAAACGCTAATGCGCAATTGTAATTAAGAAACAGCCGCCTCCCTGTTTTGCGAACAAAGGAGGCGGCCATTTTCTCAATACTCAAAACTATTTTTTACAGGCGCTCGTACACACATGCCCTTTTTCTCCGTGGGCATACACATGTTTACCGCTATCATGACATGCCTGGGTACATGCATGATCTTTGAGCTTCACTTTCTCTGTTTTGTTTTCTTTCTTAACCTGCTTTTTGTTCTGCGCCTGGCTAGCCAGAGAAAGGTTTACCAGGATTAGGCTTGCAACGAGCATTTTGCTGATCAATTCCATGTTTCTTTGTTTATGTTATTATTGAATACTTACTTTAATGATGTTGTTGATGGCAGGTAACGTAGTAAATGCATTAGGATTAGGTACCATTTGTATTGGCGTTGATTCGTTCAACGGCGTGCCTGCCAGGTTAAACTGGGTAATACCGGCGCCGGGGAATTGATTTACAGCTGTACCATCATCATACAGCCCTACAGAGGAGGATACGTCTCCTTTTTGAGTGGCATCCAGATCATTTCCTGAAGTGGCAAAGAACCAATCGTTCGAAAATCCATACATCGTAGCAATAGCAATTCTATCACCTTTCATTACCGATAACATTTGCGAAACCATCCCGCCTGCAGCACCGTCAACTCGTGGAAGTAGTACAGTGCTTTTACCTTCCTTAAGAACATACACTGCTTTAACCCCCGGCTTTGCTTTTAAAGCGGCTGCCAGCATATCGGCATTTCCTTTTTGTGCCAGGTCTTTCAATCCTTCGCCGCGATCATTTTCACCGGCTTTAAAGAAAGGGTTTTCATGACCGTTATATACAACAACCAACACCGGCGACAGTGGGGTAAATATCCCTGTCTTTCCCGTTAAATAAGTGCTCAGCACCGAGTTATCGCCCATTTCTGCTATATTGGTGAGGCCGTTTGCACTCAATTTACCAACTGAATATACAGGCTCCGGCAATAACAGGTTACCACCGGCCATATACGAGATGGCCCATACGCCCGGACTGAATGGGGTTTGATTGGCTGTACCACCTGAGATATTAGTAATAGTAATGGTGAAGGTAGAATTGCCGTTATAAGCGAGCGATGCCTGCATCAATTTTGAAGCGGCCAGGTAAGTATTACCATAATCATCCATCCCATTTACTTCTTTGATATTCTTAGGTGTGGCTTCGGCTGTTCCCGGGTGAACTACTGCAGATCCCGGGACCTGGTTCACGCGGGTGCCATTATCCCACAATTTTATCTGGGCCGATACATCACCGGTTATGGGCGAACCGTCATCATTGTATAATTTGATGCCCGGGTTTTCCGGTGCAAAAAACAGGTCATTGCTCCAGCCATACATAGTGGCAAAGGTCAATCGTTGATTTTTGGCTGCGGAAAAACTAAATGAAACCGACTGACCCGGGAAGATAACGGGCGGGGTGCCGCTCCCTTTGAAAGTGCCCGATTCAACCAGTGGTTTGCTATCGAGGACATTTTCAATGGTAATAGTCTCTGAATGAGTGGGATTATCATTATCTTTCTTACAGGAGGCCATAAACAGCACAGAAGCTATTAACACACAGGTTTTTAGTGAATTGTATTTCATTTGTGGTGTATTTTAATAACACAAAGCAAATAAAACAGTATCGCAGGGGTGTTGCAGAATTATAACAAAAGTATCACAGCGCGTAACACACCGTTTTATTTAGCAACTTTGCCATATACCATTATGGATAATAAATCAGTATTGATCATCGAGGATGATCCCAACATTGTGGAACTGCTTAAAATTCACCTGCATGACCTGGGTTGCAAGGTATCGGCTGAAAGTGACGGGCTAAAGGGATTATCGGCTGCTAAAGAGGGTCGTTTTCATTTGATCATATTAGACATCACTTTACCCGGCCTGAACGGCCTGGAAGTATGCAGGAAACTAAGACAAACAGACCGGCAAACCCCGATCATTATGCTTACGGCCAGGAGTGAAGAGATCGATAAAGTAATGGGGCTCGAGATCGGCGCCGATGATTATCTTACCAAGCCTTTCAGCATCAGGGAATTCATTGCCCGCGTAAAGGTTGTCTTCCGCAGAACTGAAGATCTGTCGCAGGAATCAGCACATGTGCCGGCAGCTGCTGCCATAAATTGTGGCGGGCTCGAAATAGACCTTGACAAGCGTAAAGTAACGCTTAACAACAATCGAATCGACCTTTCGCCAAAAGAATTTGACCTCATCACACTGCTGGCATCCAATGCAGGTAAAAGCTACAGCCGAAAACAATTGCTGAACCTGGTATGGGGATACGATTTTGAAGGCTATGAACATACAGTGAACAGCCACATTAACCGGTTACGGGCAAAAATTGAAGAAGATATCTCCAATCCGCGATTTATTTTAACTACCTGGGGTGTAGGCTACAGGTTTAATGAAGAATTATAACATGCCGGCAAGAACAATAAAAGGAAATCGTCTTTTCTGGAAGATCACCGCCGTATTTACGGGGCTTTTGATCGTATTGGGAATCGTATTTGTGATCATCGCTTCAAAATACTCACGATCTTATTTCACCGCAGCCCACCAGGAGTTGTATGGCGATGTAGCCAACCACCTGGCCACTTTTACGCAGCCCTTTAAGAATGGCCAACCCGATACCACGGTAACACACGATATCATCCACTCAACTATGGTAGCCAATCCCAGCGTGGAAGTGTATTTACTGGATACTGCCGGTAACATTAAAGATTATGTAGTACCCGATAAAACGGTGCAGATGCACCAGATAAATATTGCAAAAGTAAAGCAGTGGCTGTCGGCAGCTAACATGCAACGGCCAATGGGCGATAACCCCAAGCAGCCGGGCGAACCCAGCATTTTTTCTGCTGCGCCGGTCTATGAAAAAGGACGGCTAGTGGGATATGTATATGCCGTTCTGGCCAGTGAGCGGCAAAAGGCCATTCTGCAATCCTTAGACAACAACTTATATTTTCGCCTTGCCGGCTTTATATTTTTTGCTGCCCTTGCAGTGGCTTTTATCGTAGGCATTGTTACTTTTTATTTAATAACAGACAGTATACGCCGTATTGCTGGCGTGGTGAGCCGGTTTAAAGAAGGAGATTACACCGCCCGCATCGAGGGTTATGCCAAGGGTAACCTGGGTATGCTTGCATCCACCTTTAATGAAATGGCAGTTGTGATCGTTGACAATATTGACAAAATATCGGCGACCGACAAGTTCCGGCAGGAGCTAATTGCCAATATCTCACACGATCTCCGAACTCCGTTATCCATTATGCAGGGGTATGTAGAAACGCTGATGATGAAAAAAGACCAGCTTTCAGCCACTGACAGCCAAAAGTACCTGGCAATAGTATACGACAGCAACCGCAAGTTATCGGTACTGGTAGAACAATTATTCCAGTTTGCCAAACTGGAGGCCAACCTGGTAACGCCGCAAAAGGAATCCTTTATGATCTCTGAGCTGGCATCAGATATTATGATGGCCTACCAGTTGAAAGCAGACAATAAGGGAATCCGGCTGAACTTAGAAGCACCGGATAACTTACCACTTGTATTTGCAGATATTTCACTCACAGAACGGGTGCTTCAAAATTTGCTGGATAACGCTTTTAAATTTACGCCCGCGGGCGGAAGCATTACTATTATTTTATCGGAAACGAATGCCGGGGTGAAAGTGGCCGTAACAGATACCGGAATTGGTATTTCTCCCGAGGACCTCACGCATATTTTTGAACGTTACAAGCAGATACATCCCCGGGCTGCCGAATCGAAAGGCATGGGAATTGGGCTGGCCATCGTAAAGAAAATATTAGAGCTTCACCAGGCGCCTATAGCCGTATTCAGCGAACCTGGTAAAGGCACTACATTTAAATTTGAGCTGCAGGTTGTTCGTTCAGTATAATAATGTAGCTCATTATAATTTACCTGCGAAATTCATCCGTATTATTAAAATATTCTGATTCAATTCCTGTATTCGCTTCTGATCAATTTTTCTTCCGAAAGCGAAACAAGCAGGACTTTATTTATTTCATAATCAAAAAAGCCATATTTCCTGACCTGTAAGTACAAACCAACCATCATTTTGATAAAAATGCAGCGGCACACCACAATACCGGAGCCTGGCCATGCATATCGCCTGTTATACGTTTACGTTCCAGATAATACTGGCGGCTATTTTCTTTGTTTGTGCCTTCGCAGATCTCGCGCACATCGCCATCGGAATTAATATAGGTTACCAATGCCTGCCAGGCTTTTAATGCAGCCGTCGTATATTGTTCTTTATTCAACCAACCTTTCTTTACACCGGTGATCATAGCATAGGTAAACATTCCTGTACAGGAGGTTTCAGGCCATGCCCTGCTATCATCGATCAATTGGCGCCACATACCATTCGCCAATTGAAAATTGAGCAATGAGTTCATCATGGTTTTATAACCTTTTAAAATGGCAGGCCGGTACACGCTGTTGGAAGGCAGGGAAAGCAGTAGCTCTGTCATACCTGCGGCCATCCAGCCATTGCCACGTCCCCAATAGAAAGGAACATCAGGCGCGTGATAAAATAATCCATTGGGTTGTTGCAGGCGCTTCAGGTATTCGATCATTTCCCTTGCCGCCCGGTTAATATAACCAGTATCGCCGGTTATGCGATAAGCCCCGGATTGAATGAGGTTGATCATAAACATATCGTCGATCCAGAAACGGGTTTGCCATGAAAAGCCACGTTGCTGCAGTTCGATATATTCCGGCTTTGCGTTTACAGGAAGCTTCCATTGCCCGTCGGCAAAACGTTTGCCCATGTTGAACAGGGCGGTATCTTTTTTTATTCTGAAGAGTTCAAAGGGAATGGCGCCAAAAACAGTATGATCAACATGGTCGGCTGCAGGCACCAAGTTTTTCTTTTCATTCAGCAATGGCAGAAAGCGTTGGTACAGGCGTTCCTGCAGGTCGCGGTCGTTGGTAGCTTCAGCAAACTTCAGCGCGCCGTACCAGGCACATACTTCTGAATAGGTAATGGAGGATGGCGGCGTATTGAAACCAAAGTTGGTATAAGGTGCATTAACAAAGCGGTTGGCTACCAGCCTGCCCACTTCGCGGTACGTTGTGGCAGCTGGCTGATTAATACCGGCAGTCAATGCGCTTTTCGGCTTTTCGAATTCAAGCACCTCCTGTTTACCCTTCCTGTCAATAGCAATTGAACCGTTATCGAAACCCGCATGTGAGAATTGATTTTCATACCTGGGAAAACGCCTTAGCTCAAGTTCCCTGCCATTGACTGTAAACGCATCTTCCCAGCCAAAAGTCACCTGCCCTTGTGTGGGCGACTGATACACTACTTTCAGCCCTTCGCATTTTACCGGTGCACTGGAAATGGCATTGACAAATGCTTCGAAATTTTTCCATTGCGATGCACTGCCCATTTCGCAGATCCAACTGTTGTCGCCGGATGCTGCCCTCAATTCATCAGTAGCGCCTTCATTCTCTGTCTCCCATTTCAGGGGCTGTTTTGAATATAACGCAATGTACCCATCTCCTTTCTTACCCAACACCCAGCCGTTCTTTTGCAGCACCGTGTCAAATGCACGCGTGGGAAAATAGGCGTGTGAATATGGAAGGTTAGTTTTATCCGGAATCCGGTAAATACATATCAACACGTTTTTTGTTTGCGCCGACCTGGGTAAAATGGCATTCCCTGCCCATTTGTTAGGGGTAACCCCCAGTTCATCAGAAGCTGGATGATTGGTGAATACCACCGCATCAACGCCCAGGGTTGCCTGCCAGATATGTTGCTGATAGCCCGGGCTGCCTTTGCGATAATCCTGTACGCTGCTCAGCATATACCCGGGTGTTCGCAGGGTGATCATGTTGGCTTCAGACAACGCAAAACGATCGAGGTAAGGATTTACAATTTTACCGAACTGCGCCACCTGTGCCTGGTATTTTTGTTTATAGTCGTCGTAATTTCTGTAAGGCCAGGTGTTGTAACGATTGGAAATAGTTTGTGACATATCGATCACATCGGGATGAATAAATTCCTGCATCCCCCAGAACAAATTGGTGGTCAACTCATCCTTCACGTTAAGCCCATACTTCGCCGCATCGGCCACTTCAATACTCTGTCGTTGCCGGCTTAGTATGGTTTCCTGATAATCAGTCGCAATATCTTCAATCACTTTGGGACAGTGATAGGAACCGGTTGCCAGTGCTACAGCTCCCATTGACCTGGGTGAATGAAATACGCCCACTCCAAACATCAGTTTCATTATCGAAGCTGTTGATTCCTGCCAGGCGCCGGTGATCATGTGCGCATACGTACGGCCATGAGTAGCGCCAAAAACGCCATGAAAATTGTTCAGCGCCAGATCGTACAGCAGGCCATTGAGCAATTGTACGGCGGCTTCACGTACTGCGGCCGGCTCAGCAAAATCGTGAAGGTTGGCCAGTGTCATCATCTCCACATCGTAATATGCATTCGAGAGCCATTCACTGAAGCCAAAACGCATGCGGTAAACCAGCCAGTGATCGAGAAGACCAATTGCATGTGCGTAATGTTCCTTACCGCTTTTACCGTCAGCGAATGTGCTGCCGCCTAACAGTTGTGCAGCCAGCAGTTCATTCGTATGATAAAGTCCCTGATGATTTTCAGTATGATAGCAGCGGTATTGAATATCCTTCCTGGGGTCATCCCACCAATACTTGAAATCGAGCAGGCATTTTTCAAGGTTGGCGACCAACTGTGCAGACAACCGTTTCTTTTTCTTATTAAGATACAGCAAGCGCAGAATGCCGCCGATCGTAAAGTCGCAACAATCTTTCCCGGTGTATACGAAAGCAATGCCTTCCCGGATAAGCGCTTCATCAACCGGCTGATCTAACTGAAATCTGGCTAACTGGCTAAATATGCCATCACGTCCGCCTTCGGTGCCGCGTGCTGCACAAAAAGAAAGGTATGCGCTTCGCCTGTTTTCAAAACCTTCCTGTGGTTGCAGCCAATAGCTATCGCCACCAGCCACGGGGTTGGGCAATACAGCATCCGGCATGTGTTGCGCCCTGGCGCAGAGGCACAACACACACAAGGAAAATATTTTTACTAATGTCTTCATTCAGTATTATTGTTTAATTTTTATTCCTTCACCAATCTGGCCACATACCCTCCGCCGGGAGCCATTTTGATAGTGAGGGCACTGCTTTTATCTGCTTCAATAGTATCCATGGCAAAATCTTTGGCTTTGCGGTCTGCATTGAGACCGTCTTTCCAGATATGCATTTTGTATTTCCCATCGCCGAGGAAAGAAAGGTCGACAGTGATTTCCCGCGCCGTCCAGTTCGTCATGGCGCCAATAAACCAGTCGCCGTTAGCAGCCTGCCGCGCTATCGCGGCATACTCTCCAATAGCCGCCGTCAGCGGAATGGTTTGCTGCCAAACCGCAGGTACTGCCTGTAAGAATTCCATACACTCCGGTTCGCGGTAATAATGGGTGGGGATATCGCACAGCATTTGCAAAGGGCTCTCGTACATAACGTACATGGCCATTTGATTGCAACGGGTGCCCAGTGTCATGGGCTCGGCCGGCTGGGCCGCAAATGCATTTTTTTGTACGTTCAGCATACCGCCCGGTGTAAAATCCATGGGGCCGGCGGCCATACGGATAAAGGGTATGGTCAACGTATGTTCGGGATCTATAACATCTGAAAATTTACTTATCTCGTTACCCAATACCCCTTCGGAGGTCATCACATTGGGATAGGTGCGGCTCCAGCCCGTGGGTTTACAGGCGCCATGAAAGTCTACCATCAGTTTATGACTGGCGGCGGCTTTCGATACTTTCTCATAATAATTCACCATATCCTGGTCATCGCGCTGCATAAAATCAACCTTGATGCCTTTAATGCCCCATTTTTCAAATTGGTCCAGGGCCCGGTCGAGTTGCTGATCAAGCACCAGCCAGCTGGTCCACAGCAAGAGGCCTACGTTCCTGCTGTGCGCATAAGCGGCCAGCTCTTCTATATTGATGTGTTTTGATTGTTTGAAAAGATCGCGGGTATCGCACCAGCCTTCGTCGAGCAATACATACTCAAGATGATATTTTGCGGCAAAGTCAATGTAATACTTATAGGTATCGTTGTTGATGCCGGCGCGGAAATTTACATTGTAAATATTGTTGTAATGCCACCAGTCCCATTGCACCTTGCCGGGCTTTACCCAGCTGTAATCGCTGCCGGGTGCAGGCGGTGTGCCTAACAAATAAGGCAACTGGTTGGTCAGCAATTCTCCGTCGTCCTTTGCTACCATAACGATGCGCCAGGGAAAATTCTGCGGGCCTTTTATTTTCGCAATGAAATCTTCACGGCTCACTACAAGTTCTGAGCGATCGCCTTCTATTTTTTTCTCTCTTGGATAATGCGGGAACACGCCGCGTATGCTGCCTTTTCCATCACCCTGCACCCACATACCCGCATAATTGAAAAGTCCCGATTCGGTCAGCAGCAGCTTCGCGCCTTTTGTTTCAAACAACACGGGCAAACTGGCCAACTTCCCGGCATCGATGTCCCCTACCCTGTATTTTCGGTATTGACGTTCATTGTGTGAAAAGAAGCCGTCTTCCTGCGGATACCAGGCCCGGGCCTCCGGGCCCGGGTTCAGCGTGGCCAATTCATCCGTCACCTTGCAGGCTTTTGCAAGATTGTTTATCCACCGCCAGGCTATACCGTTCTTATAAACGCGCCATTCCATGGACAGCTTGTTGCTGAAATCGAGCCGTAACGAGGAATAATCATCGGCTATCGTTTTTGCTTTTTGCCACACTACAGGTGTCAGGATACCACTGTGCGTACCGGCCATAGCCTTGCTTACCCTGAAACCGGCAGCATTTTGATCGGTGGTGAACGACAAGGCAGCGGCTTCCGTGAGCACATTACCGTTTCGCATTACCTGGTAATAAATACTATCAGAAACAGTCACCTGCACGCTCAGGGTTTTATCCGGCGCGTTAATGGTATACTTTTTTTGCGCAAGGGCGGGCAGGGCAAGAATGCAGCCGGCCATCATCATGATTGCTTTATTTGTCATGTTCTTGTTCATGGGTGTAACTTGCTAATTTGCATTTCATAAACCATTCAGCTGTTTTATCAGATCAACTTCGTCCTGCCGGTATGGTGTGCCGTCTTTTTTAAAGATGTCGTGAAACCATTCGGCAGGCAGGCGGCCATCAGATAATTTTTCTTCCCACGAATAAATGGTATTGGTTTTACCGGCCACTAACCCCCAGTTAATGGCGCCGGTATTTTCTTTTTTCAGCATGGGCAATACATTATTGAACCGGCTGTTGTGTGTACGAGCCATGTACTCGGTACAGATCAGTGGCCTGCCAAATGATTGCAGTATCTGTATCACTTTCTGGTGCGCCTGCGGTTCTTCATAATTATGATAAGTGATGATGTCGGA
Source organism: Niastella vici (assembly GCF_002077945.1). GTDB lineage: Bacteria > Bacteroidota > Bacteroidia > Chitinophagales > Chitinophagaceae > Niastella > Niastella vici. The sequence continues at coordinate 159,543 of NZ_LVYD01000043.1, read as the reverse complement.
ATTGGCAATAAGGAAGCGGTTAATAGTTTCAAGCCGCCACGACCAAAGTCCTGCCGTTACCGGCTGATCGGGATTAACAGCTCTCGCCCAATAGAATACTTTTTGCAGCAGCGGCAGTACTGCATCATTCTTTCCCTGATTGCCCGGTTCGTTGTACAGGTCCCACATCAAAATGCGTTTGTCGTGTGCAAAGCTGAACAAGATATCCCGTACGTACATTTCCAGTTCCGCAATTCGTGCTGAATCTTTATAACCCGGATCGCCCGGGTCCTGCATCCAGCCTGAATTATGCATCCCCGGCTTCGGTTCAGGCTGTTTACCGGGTTGAGGGTCCCTGTTCCAGCAATCATCAAAGAATACGAACAGCGGTTGTATGTGGTGTTTATCTGCTATCTGCAAAAAGCGGTGTATGCGGTTTTTGAATCCCTGCGCGTCCTGCTTATACACAATGCTATGGAGGAAAACACGTAAGGTGTTAAAGCCTATACTTTGTGCCCAGCCCAGCTCTTTATCGATGGTAATGGGGTCGAAGGTATCGGCCTGCCACATTTCAAGCTGGTTGACAGCATTGGCAGGAATATAATTGGCGCCGGTTAGCCATTTGCGGCGTTTGTACCATTCATTGGCCTTTTCAGTTGTCCATACTTTACCGTGGTTGTCGATTATTTTGTATGATATTGTTTGACTAAAGACGGTGATCGCAGTAAAGATGAATAAGAGAGATGAAAAGATATATTTAATGTTCATATTTCGTTGGCAGAAAAGTAGTGCAAGGCCTGCAGCCCCGCACTACTGTTTTATTGATCTTGGTAATGACCTACTTCCACCCCATATTTTGCGGATAGGGTGTGCCGGTAATAATGGCGTCTATCTGCGATTGTGGTATGGGGCGAAGTTTATGAAATTCCTGGATGTTATTCCTGGCTTCCCAGTCGTCGTGTTTCTTCACCCGCTCAAGCAGTTTATCGGTACGCACCAGGTCGAGCCAGCGAATATTTTCCGCACACAGTTCGCGGGTTCTTTCATCAAGTATATAATCAATGGTTACATCGGCCGGTGTGATCTCCATTTGCAGCTGGTGTCCCGGAACTGCTGCCCTTCTGCGAATTGCATTTATGTAAGTGGCGGCATCGGCCGGCCGTCCCAGCTTCAACGCCGCTTCTGCTGCTACCAGGTAAGTTTCGGCCAGCCTGAACACAATGATGGAACGATGAGAATTTTCATTCGGTACATCACGGTTAGGGTCGAGATACTTGGTCATGGTTGGATAAATGGTAGAGTTCGTATACGTTTCCGGTGTATAGATGTAATATTTCCGGTTTTGCATCTGGCTGGCGGGCATATTAAATCCGGGCATATACATAGCGGTATCCCCTTTTTGAAAATTATAATTCAGGGTATAGTTTGTACCGCCCACATTCACGGTGTAGGTGCCGCTGAGGGGTTTGGTGGCAATCCAAACCGATTGAAAAGTTTTGAAATAACGAATGTCATTTACTTTATCGGCAAAGGCGGTATCGTACAACCATTTGGTAGCCCTGTACCAGCCATAAGAGCGGCCGTCGTTCACATTGCGTTCACCCAACTGGTTCGGATATAGATCAACGTACAGATGATTCCAGGAATGGTTGCCGCCGTAAGTCAGGTCTTTTGAATACTGCACATTGAACAGTACCTCGCGATTATTTTCGTTCAAAGGTTTATGCACATCACCATAATTGTCAAGTAATCCCAATCCAAGTGAAGGCGCGGCATCGATCAATCCTTTAGCCATGTCAAATGCATTCTGAAAGTCGTCTGTTTGTGCTGACGGTGACCAGCCTCTTGTTAAATATACCAGCGCCAGCAAATGCCTCGCTGCAGCGGCAGAAGCTTTTCCGGGTAGGACCCCGTTCTGTTGCGGACTGGGCGTGAGATCGGTAATGCACGTTTTTAAATCATCGATGATGAAATTGTATACGTCTGCGATTTTATTGCGTTCGGCAGCAGTATTAGGACTATTGGAATAATGTGTATTGAGCGTAACATCGCCAAAGAATTGCGCCAGTTTAAAGTACAGAAAGGCGCGCAGGAATTTGGCTTCTGCAATCTTTGCTTTTTTTTGCACATCGGTTAAACCGGTAATGTTCTCACCAAAGTCAACCAGGCCATTACAAGTATTTATGTATTTGTAAGAGGAGTTCCATACTCTTGCCGAAAATTCATTGGCAGGTGTGTATGAACTGTTGTAGTTGGCGACGTTAGTGGTACGGTTCCCATTGGCGATACGGAATTCATCGGTGCCTACGACGGTAAAAGCTTCCAACCCTTCTTCAGGGCCATACAGTTCACGCAGCCCGGCATACACGGCGTTCACTCCTTTATCTATGCCATCGCTGGTAGAAAAAAATGACTCGGTTAGTTTGGAGTGGTTCTCCTCTTCCAGTTTGCGGGTGCAGCTGTTGCCCGCTGCCATGAATACCGCACAAATCGTAATATGATATATAATCTTTTTCATGTTTAATTCAATTAAACGATTAACAATCTGGCTTGATTAGAAAGAAACATTTAATCCGAACAGCATCTGCCACATAGGTGGTGTATTCACATCCACGTTATTATATGTTTCAGGATCCAGACCTTTGAATTTGTTTTTGTATTCAGAGAAAAAGACAAACGTGTTGGAGGCGGTAGCGTAGAACCGCGCCGATTTTGCTCCCAGCAATCGCAGTTTTCCCGGATCAATGGTGTACCCCAGGGTCATGCTTCTTATTTTCAGGTAAGAGGCGCTCATGTAGGTAAGCGTTGATTTATAATTCGGGTTCTGCAAACTTGCATTGGGTTTGGGCCAATAGTTCTCGTGGTTGGATGGCGTCCAGTAATTTACATCGAGGTTATTGTAACCCGCCTGGAAGGTATTCATCCATCCGCCTACCACACCTGAGCTTAGTAAACCTCCGGATTTAAAATAGGCTATGAAGGAGAAGTCGAAGTTTTTATAGGCGAAGCGGTTGGTAATGCCGCCTTCAAAATGAGGCTGCCTTGAACCGATTATCACCCGGTCATTATCATCGATCTTTTTATTTCCATCGATGTCTTCTACGCGCACGCCCCCGATCACCGAAGAAGTGCCGGTAACGGTTAAGCCAAATTGTTTGGCCAGCGCGCTGTCGTCCGGTGTATTCTGCCAGATGCCTGTTCTTTTGTAATCGAATATGGCGGAGCTGGGTTGGCCCACAAACCAACTGTTGTTGATATCGCGGGTAGCACCGGAAGCCAACTGCACAATTTTATTCCGGTTAAAGAAAAGGTTCAGGTCGGTCGTCCAACTGAATGTATTTTTACCATCGCCGTTAAAGTTCACGGAACTGATGTTGAATTCCATACCCCAGTTCTCTGTTTTACCCACATTGGTCCTTATGCCTGAAAAACCCGAAGTAGCAGGTAATCGCTGACTCAGCAACAGGTCGTTGGTGTAGGTTTTATATAATTCTATTGAGCCATTGATACGATTGTTGAACAAACCGTAATCGAGGCCAAGGTTGAGAGAAGTAGTGTTTTCCCATGATAAAGTTACGTTTGGCGGCGAAGTGGGATAAGCGCCCAGCACATTGGTGCTGCCATAATTGTAATACACCTGGCTCAATCCGCCAACGGTTTCGTAGGGACCGATAGCGGTATTGCCTACAACGCCATAGCTGGCACGAAGTTTTAAAGCAGAGACCGTTTTCGACTCATTCAGAAAAGGTTCGCGTGCTATATTCCAGGCAATAGCGCCTGAAGGGTAAGTATGCCATTTATTACCTTGCGCCAGCCGCGACGAACCATCGGCTCGTACTGTGAAAGTAAGCAGGTATTTGTCTTTAAACCCATAGTTCAGCCGGCCCATGTAGGAAATGATATCCCATTTTTGAAACGAACCGTTGCTGGTGACATTTGAAGCGTATTGAGGATTATAGTATTGTATATAATCCGCCAGCACATCGCGGTATTCGGTATTGTTTACCTCGGTTTTTGATTCCTGGATACTGTACAATCCGGTAACATTGATGGAATGGTTACCGGCAATCGTTTTATCGTAGGTGAGAATGTTTTCGAGTGTGTAATTGTATCCTGCGGTTTTTCCATTATAACCGTAGTTCTTCTGACCCGTTTGTTTGGTTGTTTGACTGGCATAGAATTTACCGGCGGTTTCCGGGGCTATCTGTATACCGCCATTGAATTTGTATTTGAAGCCGTGGGTGAAGTCTACTTCGGCATAGGCGTTCGTGAAAGTGGCCAGCCTGGTGCGGTTGTCTACAATGGCGCCGGGCACATAATCAACAAAGGGATTGATAAATCCGTTCGGCATATAAATGCGCATGGTGCCATCGTCTTTATAGGGTCCTACAAAAGGCGTTTGCTGCAAAGCTTCACTGGCCGAGTTGTAGTCCATTCCCTTTAAAGTAGTATAATTATTGAGGGAACTAATACCTGCTTTGAAGAATTTGCTGAACTTCTGGTCGATGCTCATTTTTAAAGTGTAGCGATCCATACCCTGGTTACGGCTTACACCATCGGCGTTGTAGTAACTAAGCGACATATCGTATTTCGTACTTTCGTTACCGCCCGAAATGCCAACCTGGTGATTCGTCAGGAACCCGTTCTTATACATAAGCTTTTGCCAATCTACATTATTGCCGGCGAGGTAGCCCTGGTATTCATCATCGAAGGTAAAAGCATCTTTCAGCAATTTCGGGTCATCAATACCCGTATAAGCACCGGGAGCCGACGCGTTCAGCTTTGCCCATTTGCGCATCAGGGCAAACTGTTCGGCATTCATGAGGTCATATTCACCCATCACCCGGTTAAAGCCGGCATAGCCATTGTAAGTGATGGTGGGCTTGCCGGTTTTACCGCGGCGGGTATTGATAATGATAACGCCGTTAGCCCCCCTGGAACCATAAATGGCAGCAGCAGAGGCATCTTTCAGCACAGAAGCAGACACTATATCGTCCTGACTGATATCGTTCAAACTGCCATTGAAAGGAATACCATCTACAATTATCAGCGGATTATTGAGACCACCGCCAGGATCAAGCGACCGTTCGCCACGTATCCTTATCACCGGAATAGCGCCGGGATGGTTATTACCACCGCCCTTTTGGATCTCAAGACCAGGTACTGAACCCTGTAAAGCAGCGGCTACATTACCGGCAGGAATTTCATGTATCGCTTTTTCGTTCACAACCGACACGGCGCCCGTTACATCAGATTTTTTACGGGTACCATAACCTACGATCACCACATCATCAAGCGGATTCTGTGCCTTTTTCAGCACCACTTCAATATTCGTATTGTTGTTTACAGGTATTTCACGTGTTGCATATCCTACAAAGCTCACCACCAGAACAGCCTTTTCATCGGGTACAACAATAGTGAATGTTCCGTTGGCTCTGGTGACAGTAGCATCTATGCTATTCTTTACACGCACGGAAGCGCCCTCCATAACTTCCCCATTCTCGTTTTTCACTATACCGGTTATCCTGATAGTAACAGGCGCCATCGCCTGATCTTCAACCATCGGTTTTTTTTGCGGCTGCTCTTTTTCTTTTACCGTAATGATCCTGCTGCCGATGATCTCATAAGAGAGCGGCTGATGCTGAAAAATGAGATTGAGCGCTTCCTGCAAAGGCTTGCTTCTTATGTCAATATCAACAGGGATGCTTTTTTGTAAAAGCTGATCTTCATAAAATACGGCATAACCGGTTTGCCGTTTGATCTCTTTCAGTACTTTCTTCAGGGGTGCATTTTTTTCCGAAAGGGTCACTGTTTGGGCAGTTCCTTTGGCATAGATCTGCAAACAGGTGGCAAGTAGCAGAACAGCTGTGAGCTTCATAATCACAAGCATTTTTAGTACAGGCCGGTGAAACTTTCGCGCATGATGGGGCGAAGCTTGGCGGCAAGCAATCAAATTCATAGATTTGTTCAGTTTAGGTTATTACAATAGACAAGTCTCCACGACTTTTAAGTTTATCAGGGTAACCTGAATACCAGCCGGCCTGCCTGCACGCAGGGCGGCTTTTTTTCAGTATCCCTTTGTTTTATGGCATTACAGTTAGTTTCTTCTTTTGTGTATCCATTGAAAAATGAATTTTAGCTACTTCAAACAATTTCAGTAATTCGGATAAGTTGGCGCTGCGCGGTATTTCGCCGGTGAAAGTGCGGGCGGGCATGGCGCCTTTAAATTCCACGTCGATATCATACCATCGCTCTACCTGCCGCATAATCATTTTTATATCGGCGCTTTCAAAGGCCTGAATGCCATTTTTCCAGGCTACCACCTGATCTACGTCAACTGTATGAACCGCGATCGGTTGGGTTGATCGGGATGCTTGGGATAAGATTGCCTGCTGCCCGGGCCTGAGTATTGCCGATTGCCGATTGCCCCCGCCCGGATGATCCGGTGGAAGTGCCGATTGCCGGTTCACCACTTTCACCCTTCCTTCGAGCAAAGTGGTTGCAATGGCTTCTTCGTTTGGGTAGGCATTGATATTAAAATGGGTACCGAGTACCTGTACCTGCATGCCATTTACATTTACCATGAATGGCGCAGCGGGGTTCTTTGACACTTCAAAATATACCTCACCTGTTATCTCTACTTCACGAATGTCAGGCGCAAATGCTGTAGGGAACCTGATAGAGCTTTCTGCATTCAGCCATATTCTGGTGCCGTCAGACAGCACGAGCTGCTGCTGCCGGCCCCTGGGTGTAACAAGTGTATTGTATTCATGAATGGTGGCATCATGTTCACTGGCAGCAGTAAAAGCTACGCTGCCATCGGTTTTGGTAATATGAGCAGCTGCATCGGTCATTAGCCGGCCATTGCCGGCAGTATCGAGCACAATGGTTTTGCCATTAGCCATTGTGAGTACGGCTCCATTGACGCCTGGTTGCACGTCAATTACGCCGGTGCCGGTAGTGGCGGCAACAGGGATGGGGGGCGGAGTGCGGTTAAAATACCGCCAGGCAACGCCTGCGATTATGATCAATACGGCGGCAGCTGTTATTTTATAAAGGAGTGAAGCCGGCAGGGATGCCACGCGTGCCTTTTGCCGGTTGATCCGTTTAAGCAGCTTTCTGCGATGGTCTTCCCTGTCAGTGGCCCATTCTTCGGACACCTTCAGCCCGGCATTGTCGTCCAGGTTGTTATACCACCCGGCATATTCCTTTTCCTCTTCGGGCGTAATAGTTCCATTCAGCCATTTTTCGGCCAGTTCAAGCATTCGTTTGTTAAGGGATGATTCCTCCATATTGTCAATGGTATATTACTTTGTCAACCGGGAGGAGCCGATCCCTACATAAAAAAAAATTAAAACAATGAAGGGTATGAGCCTCAGCCAGCAACCGAAAGCAGTGTTTAGAAATAAAAGAAAACCGACAGGAAGTTTTTCAAACTCGTTTTCAGTATTTTCAGCGCCCGTGACAAATTTGCTTCAACTGCTTTTTCTGTCACATTCAGTCGTCGGGCTACTTCCTTTTGCGGCAGGCCTTCTTCGCGACTGAGTTGATAAGTAATGCGGCATTTTTCAGGTAGCCTGTTCACCAGTTGCGATAATCTTTCCTGCAGTTCCTGAAAACTGAGCCATTCTTCGGTAGACCGGTCCTGCGCTGTTTGCCGCCCTGCTTCAAATTGCTGGTATTCGAGTAACCGCTTTAAACGCGCCTGTGCGTTGATTACCCTGTATTTGACGCTCACAGCCAGGTAGGCTTCGAGTTCGCCGGTAATTTCGAGTTCGGCGTGGCGGCGCCAGATATCGAGAAAGATGTCCTGCACAATTTCTTCTGCAATAGCAATACTGCCACATTTAACGCCTGCAATGAAGAGCATTTTATCCCAGTAACGATTATAAATTTCGGTAAAGGCGTCGTGATCTCCCGTTTTTAATAATGGCAGCAGTTGATCATTATTATATGTGCTGTAGAGGCTGGTCATGCAACAAAAACAAGTCAAAAATATATAAAACCAGGTGACTTTATAGTGCTAAAATAATACAGCAGTAATTTTTCCGCAATATATAAAACCTGAGATGGGCCGGTAAAAACCGACCCCGACGTTACTAATTGTTACAAACGAAATAACCAATCCTAATTTTAAAAGGAGGGGTAAGTAGACACAAACCCCCGATCTCATTTCAAAAGAAAGCAACCAATGAGAAAACTTATATCCTTAAACACTATGGCAAACCTGCTGTATTTGTTCATATAGTTAAAATTGGGGCCGGAAGAAACCGTCTCCTTATTTCAGAACGTACTTGAGAAAAAAAACCAGGACGAGCTATCAGAACTGTAATTGTTTTTGTTTTAACTTTTGTTCCACCGCATGAATAGCCTTTATAGTTTTGATCACTGAATCAGGTGTAACCGATATAGAGTCAATGCCCTCTTCTACCAGAAACTGGGCAAAGTCGGGATGGTCGGATGGCCCTTGCCCGCAAATACCAACTTTCACTCCGCACTCTTTCGCTGTTTGAATAAGATGCGCCAACATTCTTTTCACCGCAGGATGCCGTTCATCATACAAATGTGCCACCAGCGACGAATCACGGTCTAACCCTAATGAAAGTTGCGTGAGATCATTTGAACCAATAGAAAATCCATCTATATGCTCCGCAAATTCTGCGGCCATAATAATATTGGAAGGAATTTCAGCCATTAAATACAACTCCAAACCAGCTGAGCCCGGTACCAATCCATATTCAGCCATAACTGTTTTTACTTTCAACAACTCTTCAACCGTTCTGCAAAACGGCACCATCACCACCACATTGGCCAGCCCTATTTCTTCGCGCGCTTTCTTTATGGCTTTACATTCCAGTTCAAAAGCAGCTTTATATTCACTTGAATAATACCGGGAGGCGCCCCGCCAGCCAATCATCGGATTTTCTTCCTGCGGTTCAAAATACTTTCCACCCGGCAGGTTGAAGTATTCATTTGACTTGAAATCGGAAAACCGTACGATCACTTTATTGGGATAAAAGGCAGCTGCGATCTTTGCAATGCCATATGATAATTTGGAAACAAAGAAATCTTCTTCATCGTTAAAACCAATGATCCTGTTTTGTATAGCCTCAGATAGTTCCGGATCGTTCAGATCTTTATGGTTCAGCAAAGCCAGCAGATGAATGCCGATGTAGTTATTGATGATGAATTCTTCGCGCGCCAGGCCAACCCCTTTATTGGGAATATTCGAAAAACGGAATGCCAGTGAAGGAGAACCCACATTTAACATCAGTGCGGTTTCTATGGCAGGCAGGTCACCGAGTTTTGTTTGCACCACTTCGTAGGGCAGCAGGCCTTTGTATACAACTCCCAAATCGCCTTCTGCACAGGAAATGGTCACTTCTTCCCCATTGCTCAAAACAGCTGTTGCATTACCACACCCAACAATGGCAGGAATTCCCAATTCCCTGGCTACAATGGCTGCATGGCAGGTTCTGCCGCCTTTATCGGTAACAATAGCAGCTGCTTTTTTCATGATGGGCTCCCAATCAGGATCTGTCATATCAGTCACCAGCACATCGCCTTGCCTGAAATCCCGCGCCTCTATAGCTCCTTTATTTAAAGCAAACATGATCTTCACTTTACCGGCCCCTACCCTGTCACCAACTGCTATTCCTTTCACCAGCGCCGCAGAACCATGGGCCGGCAGCACATATTCAGTAAGCGTATCATGATCTTTCCTTGAATGTATTGTTTCCGGCCTTGCCTGAACAATGAACAGCTTATTGCTTATACCATCAACCGACCACTCAACATCCATAGGACACCAGTGGTTTTTGAGAACGGAATAGTAATTTTCGATGTGCATAACCCAACGCGACAGTTGGATGATCTTTTCATCATCCAGACAAAACAACGCTTTCAGTTCTTTATCTACCTCAATGATCTTTACCCTTTCACCATGATCGTCGCTATATACCATCATCTGATCTTTTATACCCAGCTTTTTCTCAATGATCGCATGATAGCCTTCGTTAAGAAGTGGTTTAAAAACAATAAATTCATCGGGAGAAACACTTCCCTGACCAACCATTTCGCCCAAACCATAAGAACCATTGATCACCACAGCATCTTTAAAACCACTTTCTGTATCAAGGGAAAAAGCAACACCACTGGAACCGAGGTCACTTCTTACCATTTTTTGAATGCACACAGATAACCCCACAGCAAAATGATCATACTTAAACGTTTCCCGGTAAGAAATTGCCCTGTCTGTAAACAGGGAAGCAAAACAATTGCGAACAGCATTTATCAATTCGGCGGCGCCACGAACATTCAAAAAGGTTTCCTGCTGCCCCGCAAAAGACGCATCAGGCAGGCCTTCTGCAGTGGCCGACGATCTTACCGCCACATCAGTGTTATTTTGACCGTACTCTTTTGACAACTCAAAATAACAATCGATGATCTCTTGTGAAAGTCCGGACGGAAAGTTTCCATTACGAATGAGGGTCCTGATCTGAAGCCCGGTTATGCGGAGTGATTCAACAGAGGAGTAATCAATGTGCCCGATAAGTTCCCTGATCTTTTCATCGAGCTTGTTATACCGGATGAAATCCTGGTATGCATTCACTGTAATAAAAAACCACCAGGAATATTCACACCCAGCGTCGTCAGGTGTTGGATCATTTAACCAAGGGATGCATTCTTTCCGCCTACCAGGTTGATGTCATTTATACCAACCTGGTTCAGCCGGACAATCATTGTTGACATATCAGCAATCGTTTTTGTTTTTTATTGTTTTTCTTTGGCAGGGCAACGGCAGTTACAAAGGCAATAGCCTTCCGTGATATGAATGAATATAACAACTTCCTTATGGACAAACTGGCTAAACTGGCCAATATCGGTTCAGTACAATCCCATTTTGTGCTTTCGGAAGGCAAAACAGAAACGGCCTATCCGCTTACACAAAATATTCAAAAAGAAAAGGGTAAGTAAAAACAAACCCTTTTATGAAATAATAATTGTCACATGAGAAACTATGTTACAGAATTAACCATCGTTGACTCAACGGTCGTTTTTCACAGGTGCATTTCTATTAATTGAATGCAAAATGGGTTGCTGTTAAAGTATCCCATTTTTTCTGTTACTTTTTTAACGCGCCTTTTAATTCAAAGGCCACATTAATAGCTCAATACTTCTTCCAACTTCTTATTCAATTTTTCGCCTTTCAGGTTCTTTGCAATAATTTTTCCCTGTGGATCAATGAGAAAATTTTGGGGAATACCCATGATCCCATATAGCTTCGCTACAGCATTATTCCAGCGTTTTAAATCACTGACATGCGTCCATGTAAGACCATCTTTATGAATGGCATCCAGCCAGGCCTGTTTTTTCCCGGGCGCGTCGAGTGATACGCTGAGTACTGTAAAATTTTTGTCTTTGTATTGATTAAAGGCCTTCGCTACATTAGGATTCTCGGCACGGCAGGGGCCACACCAACTCGCCCAAAAATCGAGCAGTACGTATTTACCCCTGAAAGAAGAAAGGGAAACCGGATTATCGAGTGTATCGTTTTGGGTAAAGTCCAAAGCATATGCACCCACACTTGTGTTTTTTGCTACTTCAAGCTGTTGTTTAAACTCAACACCCGAAGGAGAGTTTTTCACAGAGGCTGGCAATTTGTCGAACAGAGGGCCGATTTCCGGAACGTTGATATCAACGCCTGCGTATTCTTTCAATACATAAAATGCAATAGGTGATCCGGGGTTGTTTACAACAAAAGAACGCCACACTTCCTCTTTCTTTTTTGTTTCAATGCTATCATATTGTTGTTCTATTTGTTCCATTCCGGCTTTATTGTTTTCCTTTTGATACTGGAAATATTTTGGTCTCAGCCTTGTTTGGGCGTCTGTAAAGGGCTTTTCAGACCGGGTAAGCTGCTCAAATGCAGTATGCGCTTTGGATCCGGTTACCCTGGCAGATTTCAATGAGTCGCGAATACTGATGTTTATTTGTCCTGGCTCCAGGAACAATTTCATGTAATCGAAGCTGTCCTTACTTTTACCATTATCCTTTTCAAACGCAATCACAAAAGTAGCCAGCGTAGGTTCTGCTACCTGTTCTTTGAATTGAAATCGTCCGTTTAACAAAACAGCGCTATCATTTACTGCTCCCTCTTTTGTTCGAAAGGATAAATAAATCTTCTTTACAGGATCGGGGCTTTGTACACGGCCTTTGATGATTACCGGTTTAGTGTGAGGTGTAAAAGCCAGGAACGGAATAAGAAAAAAGACAATCATTTTTTTCATATTTATATTATTTTATTTTCGGATCTCTCAGTTATTTTTCGGATGTAAAGCATCTTCGATCCTTTGACTGCTAAACTGCAAATGCGCTTTGCTCACCGGGTCTTTTTCGGGCAGGATAGCTGCTTTGATCTCTTGTTGCAACGCCTTTAAATGCGCCCTTGCGATCGCTATCATTTCCACCTGTGTGCTGCCGACCGGTTTGTTGGCAGGCATTTTAATCATTTCAATAAAAGAAGTGACATACGCCGATTGCAGGTCCCTGCGGTAAGCACCTATAGTTGCACCGGTGGCCAGTTCACTCCATACGCTCTTTTTAATATCATTAAAAAACTCATAGATGGGATACTTGCCCGCTTCACCAAACCTGCGGATGTTGTCCTGCAATTTACCTGTCCTGTTTAACAGGCCTGTAAGAATATCAATTCCAACACCGGTAACTTCGGCGGAAGCGGAACTTATCTTAGCCATTATTTCTTTATTGAATAACCATTGCGGCGTTTGAAATACCTGTTCATTCAGGAAAGTCATTGCTTCTTTTTGACGCGCTTTCGACACCGGTTCATACAACACCCCTTTTTCTTCTACCGTTTTACAGGTTGTGTAAACACCGCCTATATTGGCAACCACATGTGACATATATAACCTGTATTGAACTAATAAAGCCTTAAACATTATTTGTAAATTCTCGTATCCTTCGGCAGGCATGCTGGTCCAATCAGGCAATTGAAGTATGATGCGTTTCAGATTTTTTATGCCGTATGTGCCCGCTTTTACCGCATCATCGCCCAGGTCTTCATTCTGGCTTCTGGGATCGGGAGCCCCATACAACTGCGGACCGTACCACAGCCGGTGATTTTTCGACAAACTGTCGATGATCCATTTGTTCAAAAATGTTCTCTCTTCTTTTTCATTTGTAATACCCGGGAATAGTTTATATCCCCATTCTATTGCCCATTTATCATAATCGCCAATGCGGGGAAAAATTCCTTTTTCCGTAATTCCGTCTTCCGGTTGTGCCACGTAATTGAACCGCGCATAGTCCATAATAGAGGGTGTATGACCATGAGCTTCTAGCCAATTTTTATTGCGTAAACTATCAACCGGCACGGTAGACGAAGAACCAAAATTGTGCATGAGCCCAAGCGCATGTCCCACTTCGTGTGACGATACAAACCTGATCAATTGGCCCATTAACTGATCGTCAAATTCCATCTTCCTGGCTCTGGGGTCTACGGCGCCGGCCTGTATCATATACCAGTTGTGTACCAGGCTCATCACGTTGTGATACCAGTTGATATGCGTTTCCAAAATTTCACCGCTTCGCGGGTCATGCACATGCGGACCTGAAGCATTTGCAATATCAGACGGTTTATATACGATCGCAGAGTGGGTGGCATCGTCCAGGCTCCATGTACTATCGTTATCCGGCGCTTCTTTCGCCATGATGGCGTTTTTAAAACCTGCTTTTTCAAAGGCTGCCTGCCAGTCATTCACACCCTGAATCAGGTAGGGTACCCATTTTTTGGGTGTGGCCGGATCGATGTAGATCACAATCGGTTTTTGCGGCTCCACCAATTCACCGCGCTTATAGTTCTCCAGATCTTCCGGCTTCGGTTCCAACCGCCAGCGGGTGATCATCTCTGTTCTTTTCACTCCCTGGGAGTTTGCATCAAAATCAAGATAACCGGTGCCAAGGTAGCCTACCCTGTCATCGGCAAAACGCGGTTTCATGGGCACTTTGGGCAACAGCACCAGGGAATTATTCAATTCAAAGGTGACGGGCTGGCCGGTAGGATCATTAGTTGACGTATAGGTTTTCACCGTTTTGATCTCCACATTCTGTGAAAACGTTTTAATAGATTGAATATAAGAACGGTCGCGTTGAAGCGAACCCACTTTAAGTACTGTCTTATAAAGGATGGATACTGCAAAAATGCCGTTATCGTTGTTGATGATATCGGTTACATCAATTACCGTGGCACTATCTTTTTCATTGTAGGCTTTTACCGGAAACGCAGCCAGAATAGGTTGCACACTTGAATTGCTTAGTGAACGGTACATGCCGTTCCCGGACGAATCGGATGAATGCACGAAGTAAGAAATGCCGCGCATAAAAATTTTATTCGCAGGACCTTTTTCAAATTCGATCACTCTTTCATCAATTTCATCTCCGGCATAATAGCCGCCAACAGCTACCCCATAAACCGGGGACCTTGCGATACGGCTTACCATAAGTATCTCTCTATGCAATATACTATCAGGGATTTCGAGGTAATAATTGTCATCGATATTATGAACGATGAACAACCCTTTGCGGGTGATCGCCTTTGAATTAATTACTTTATCGTACGGTTTAACAGCAGTTGCTTTTGCAGAATCAGCTTTCGAAACGGCCGGTAGGCTATCTTGCTTTATGTCTTTTTTTTGGGCAATAGTTTCCATAGCACAAAGAAGTGCTGCGGCCATCAAGATCGTTTTCATTGATTGTTCCTGAGATAAATTGTTTAGTTAGTAAAAAGAAGCGTAAAACGGCAAACGTGAAAGGCTCTCATGGCTGGCTTTCCGCTTAAAGGCAGGCGCAAAAAGCTCAGCATGCAGCACAGAGGATTCGTTTGCCGTTTCACGTTTCCCGTTTCACGACTCACTAGTAGCCCTCATTCTGCGTCAGGTTCGGATTCGCATCCCTGGCAGATTTTGGTATGGGAAACAAAATGGAAGTTGATCTCCAGGTTGTTTTTAAAGCGCCCAGCACATCATCGGCCCGGGTTTTGGCAGCAGGCGAAGTAAGGCTTGGCCATCGTTTGAGATCGAACCAGCGGTGCCCCCATTCGCAAAACAGCTCATGCCTTCTTTCATTTTCAATAGCGGCCATGGCGGTTGTTTTATCTGAAATGGTGGCAATACCGGGCAGGCCGGCGCGGTTGCGAATGACGTTTATATCGGTTTGTGCGCCACTGAAATTGTTTTGCTGCGCTCTTGCCTCGGCGCGAATGAGGTATTGTTCGGCTACCCGAAGCACCAGGTAATTCTCCCCATTGGCAGCGCCGGTGGAAAATGCATACACTTTATATTTATAAGGCGTGCTTACACTGTTTAAAGTTTTTATCCAGTTGGTTTTTCTTGCATCGCCGCTGTCGAAACTGTTCAACAACCCGGGAAGCACAGGATATCGCAAAAGCGGAGAAGTGTACAAAAACGCAATTCCCTCGTTGGTAAAATTGCCCGCATTTGACTTGTCCCATTCTAAAATGGATTCGGTCTGGTTCTTTCCAAACACATTGTTTATGTTGGCTGTAGTTTGCAAACCATATAAACTACCGTTCGCCAACACCGCAGTAGCCATGGCCTCGGCATTCGCCCAGTCTTTTGTATACAAATTCACCCTGGCAAGCAAGGCGGCAGCCACCCATTTGTTGGCACGGATACGCTTGCCGCCCGAAACAGAATAATCACCTGGCAGCGTATTCATCGCATCTGTGAGGTCGGCTTTTATCTGCACATAAAGATCCGCCTCGGCACTGCGCGGCGCATACATGGTTTTATCTTTTGCGGTAGCAGTAATTAAAGGCACAGGACCGTACAAATTTACCAGGTAAAAATAACAGAAGGCCCTTACGAGTTTCGCTTCGCCGATGGCTTGCGTCTTATACGCCGGCGACATACCGGCAGAAGCCGTGGCATTTTCAATGATAGCGTTGCTCTGGTAAATGACCTTATAGAAATCATTCCAATAAAGCTCTATAGTGCCATCATTAGGCAATACCTGGTTTGTCTGGAACGGGTCGGTGCCTGCGGCAGATGAATAGTAGATCAATTCATCAGCGGCCATGCTTATATTAATGGTAATATACCCATTGAATGACGGGTTAGCAGACAGCACCGTATACAACCCGGTAACAGCAGCCTGTGCATTGGCATCGCTGTTGAATACCACGGCGGTGGTTACGGTGGTTTTGTAATCGGGTTCCAGAAATTTTTTGCACCCGGTTGCCATTATGCTCAATATAAAGCAGCTATATACAATGACCCTTTTATAATTTATTGATCGCATAGTTGAAGTTTTTAGAATGAACATTGAATTCCCGCTGCCAATCTGAGTAATGGAGGCACAGCCTTAACACCCGATTCAGGATCGAAGCCATCGTACCTGCTGATCACAAAAAGGTTCTGTGCCTGCAAATACACCCGGGCGCCGGCCATGTGCAGTTTCCTGAGGGTATTACCTGCGAGGTTATACGATAGTGCTACATTATTGAGGCGAATGAAGGAAGCATCCGTGTAGGTGGCACTACTGAAGTATGCATAATAGAACCAGTCATTTGAGAGGGTAGGCCTGAAAAAGGCATTATCCAGCCCCCGGGAACGATAACCTTCCACTGCTTTACGGGGAACATTCGTAAAGGTGCCCGGTTGGTGGCCCACCAGGAAGTTTTTTTTCTTTAACCCATAGGTGTATTGCAACAGGAAATCGAGCTGGAAATTTTTATAGCTGATGCTGTTGTTCAGGCCACCAAACGCATTGGGAGCAGTTTTTCCAATATATGCCAGGTCGCCTTTTCCATAAGCAGCAAGGCCAAAGAAATCGATAGTGCCGTTCTTGTTAAGGTCTTCATAAGTTGGTTTACCTGCCGCATCAACTCCTGTGAATGGAACAGCAAAAAGGGAGTTAAGCGGCTTGCCAACCACCAGGCTATTGGTGTAAGCGCTGTTTTCGATGCCCTGAAATTTCACCAGCTTGTTCCGAGGCAGGCTTATATTGAAAGAAGTGGTCCATTTAACATTTTTCGTTTGCACGTTGGTGGTATTAAGTTCAAATTCCCAGCCCGTATTTTGCACAACAGCGTCGGTGAGATTCGCAGTGTAACTGTTAAACCCAGTTTGTCCGCTAACGGGAAACTGTACCAATTGGTTGCCGGTACGGTTACGGTACCAGGCTGCAGACAGCAGGATCCTGTCTTTCAAAAAGCCTAATTCCAAAGCGCCTTCCAGCTTACTGGTTGCCTCCCAGCCAAAATCAGGATTTTCCAACTGGGTTGGCGCCAGGCCGGGCAGATCTGCATACCGGTAAAGTGTGGGGCTGTAGGTGGGTAAAAATTTGTAATTGGGAACATTGTCTGAACCAACCCATCCTACGCTGCCCCTTAATTTACCAAAGCTCAAAAATGACAGGTTGCGCCCAAAATCTTCATTGGAGAACAACCAGGCGGCTCCAATGGCCCCAAAATCGCCAAAGCGGCGGTTGGCGCCGAAGCGGGAAGACCCATCGCGGCGAAACGAACCATTGAGAATGTATTTATTGTCCCAATTGTAATTTGCCCGGCCAAAAAAAGAAGCGTATTGGTAAGCATTATAACCTGAGGCTATCTGATAGGTACCGGCCAGCGCTAAGTTGTTGATATAAGCATCGGAAGCAAAACCGGAAGCGATGACATTGAATGGCATTTCGGCAATGTTTTTCATGACGGTACTGCCTGCCAGCAACGTTAGTTTACCACTTGCTATATTGCCTGTATATTGTAACTGGGGCTCTACATTCAGGGTTTGATTAATGGAAATGTTAAGGCTGTTGGATGACGAAATGTTTGCCGGATTAGCAGCTGCTTTAGGTGAGATCAATTGCTGATCGCCCTGTACCCGGGTATATCCGATAGCTACCTTGGCATCCAAACCCTTTAACAGGGTATAGCGAAGCTGCAGGTTCGATGTAACACTAAATGTTTTACTGGAATAGGATGTTTTCATGGCCCCATAAGGATTACCGCCAGTCCAATCCCATGTTAAATTACCTGCCGTGTCATAAGGCTGAAAATGCGGCGGAAGGTCAAATGCAAAAAAGCCATAATCACCACCAGGCAATTTTATGTTAACTGAATTTACCATAGCCGATAAGGCAATATTGAACCTGCCGGAGGCGGATGTATGATTCAGGGAAAAATGGGCTCCGGCTTTGGCCGAACCGCGCCTGTCGGGGTAGATCGTATTCTCGTAACGGTAATTTCCTGAAACCAGGAATGAAGTGCCGCCTGCGCCACCCGACATAGAAACCGTAGCATCGGTGGTTTGGGCCGTATGGCCCAGTAAAGTCTGCTGCCAGTCAGTACTACGGGTAGTATCCCATTTAAACAGATCGATGGCATTGGCGGCCGTAGGTGTAATACCAGCGTTCTTAAACGCTTCGCGGCGCAAAGCCAGGTATTCGGGCGTGCTCAGCACGTCGACCCTTCTTGTATCCAATGCAACGCCCGTATAGGCATTCACTTCGAATTTGGTTTTACCCTGCTTTCCTTTTTTAGTGGTGATGAGCATTACGCCGTTGGCGGCCCTGGAACCATATATGGCCGTAGCATCGGCATCTTTCAGGATCTCTACGCTTTCGATATCGCGCGGATTGAGGTTGTACAGCGGACTTCCATAACCAATAGGTGATGAAGCTCCTATACTGTTGCTAACGCCTGTAACGTCGGAGAGGTTAATAGGCGTATTGGGATAAGGCATTCCATCAATGATCAACAACGGCGCACTGGTAAAATCATTGGCACTGACAGAATTTTGTCCGCGCACCTGGAAAAAAACATCCCCCCCGGGCAGGCCGTTCGCCTGGCTGATACTCATACCGGTTGTTCTGCCGGCAAGCGCCTGCAGCACGTTCGTTACCGGGCTCCTTTGAATATCTTCTGAAGTTACTTTTGTAACAGAGCCGGTGCTGAGCCGGCGGGTGGTAGCGCCGCCATAGGACAGAATTTGCACTTCATCGAGTTTATTTACAGCTACTTTTAGCTGAACAAACACAAAGCCTTTCTTATCTTTTAAAGGTACTGTCTGTGTTTCGTAACCAATGCAGCTGACCACCAGCACATCGTCGTCAATTGCATCTTCCAATTTGAACTGTCCATTGGCAGCAGTAGAAGTGCCTTTGCCGGTTCTTTTGATGATGACGTTGGCACCGGCAACAGGACCGTTCTCGGAAGTGACAATTCCTTTGATGTCTATAACCGGCGCTTCGGTTACAATTATTTCATCGGCTTTAACCGGCGACTTTGGTTTCAGCACCACTGTTTTTTCAATGATGCTATAAGTAAAGGGCTGGTTGCTGAAGCAGAGTTCCAATGCCTGCTCAATTGAGGCATTCTTTACCAACACATCTACATTTTTAAATTCGGGTGTCCATTTTTCCTTGTAAATGAAATAATAGCCCGTTTGCTTAGTTATTTCTTTAAACACCTGCTGTAAGGGCATGTGCTTTCCCGAAATGGTAACGCGTTGCGCGTAGCCTTTTGCACTTACCTGCAAACAGGCTGCTAATAATAAAATGGATGTTAGTTTCATTGCTAACAAAAATTTCCTGCCAATCGTAGGATGGCAAATGTTGGTTGCTTTGGTTACAAGCCCATGCTCCCGAAAGGGCAAAGCATGGTCACTACAAAGAGCCTTTAAATGCATAACTTTGTTTTTTACCCCTGGGAATTTATTACCGGGGGATTGGGTTTAACAATAAGCAGTCTGGTGAGATTGTTTGAATTGACGAACCCAACTATTGACCGCTCCGATGCCAGTCGGGGCGGTTTTGTTTTGCGGGTTGTCGTTCGGGAACAAAACGATTGATTTGAATGAACGAATATTTATTTAGCAATAACAGTAACTTTCTTTCCTTCTATTTTAAATTGTACACCGCCCATCGTTTCCAGAATTTTGAACACATTTGACAGTTGTGATTGCCGGCTCATTTCTCCTGCGTATTTATCTTTTGGTATGCCCTGGTATTCCACTTCTACATCGTACCAACGCGCAATCTGCCGCATGACGGTTTGGATATCTGTATTATTAAAATTAAAGAGTCCGTTCTTCCACGCCATTACAGTCTGAACCGAGATGGGATGGGATGTTTGGGATGAATGGGATAAGGATGCCTGTTCTCCGGGTTTTAAAATGATACTCCCTGATCCCGACTTCACTTTTACAGCGCCCTCCAATAATGTTGTATTTACTGCCGGTTCGTCATCATACGCATTCACATTAAAGTGCGTGCCGAGCACCTCAACGGTTCCTTCGCGGCCGGCTGAAGAAAACTGAACCCTGAAAGGCATCTTAGGATTTTTCTCCACTTCAAAATATGCCTCCCCTGTTATCGACACTTTTCTTTCAGTTCCAACAAACGCTACCGGAAAGGTCAATGAGGAGCCGGCATTCAACCACACCCTGGTGCCATCGGCCAATGCCAGCGTAACTACCTGGCTGCCCCGGGGATTATTTAGCGTGTTGTATTTTATTTCCTCCGTACCAACTGCACTTGTTTTTTTATACGCCAGTTCTCCATTATCCAGTTTCTCCACCTTCATATTTCCCTGCCGCGCCAGTTCACCGGCCACCGCACTATCCAGGTAAATCTTTTCCCCATTTGCCAATACGATCGTTGCACGGGTCAATTGCGGCGCCTTTATATCATGGAGTACTGAATAACGCTTTACAATCTCTTTTGGGCGGCCGGTTTGTTTATTTATTATATAATACCCCAGCAACGAAATTATCAGCAGCACAGAAGCTGCAATTGCCACCCGGTACCAAAGCCGTTTAACCGGCGCCCGGCGCTTTGTTTCAATGATCTGCCTGAACATATGATTCCAGTCAACCGTATCGGCTTTACCGGTATCTGTAATATTATTGAATCGTTCATCCATCAACAGTTGCAGATCCCCCTCTTCCTTATCCTGTATCCACGTATACAACTCTTCCATTTCTTCCCTTGTACAGGTATTCTGCACAAATCGCTGAAACAGTTCATTAATCCGTTCATCGTTGTTGGCCATAAGGTTTGTATTAAAAGGTAATGATCTAAAAAAGGTAACCTTCTTTTAATAGGACGTTTTGGGAAGTATACAATAACCGGGACTGGCAGAAAAAATTATAAAAATTTTTCCCAGGCGGTTATCCAGAAAACGAGTGCGAGATAAGGAGAGTGCTTTTCAAGGGAGGCTTTAATATGTTTGAGCACCTCAACTATAATATTGTTGACCCTGCTTTTTGACAGGCCGGTAGCAGCCACTATTTCTTCCTGCGTCAGGTGCTCTTCGCGGCTGAGGCGGTAAACCCGTTGCTTTTGTTCAGAAAGCTGGTCAAGCGCCTGCTTTATCAGCTCCTGCGATTCTTTTTTTAATAATTCTTCTTCGAGTGAATTGTCTGATTGAGAGAGATTTGCCCATACCTGGTCTTTCAGCTTCCGTTCCCGGGCCGTTTTGCGCATGAGATCGATGGTACTGTTGCGCACCATCCGGTACAGGTAACTGCCCGGGTTTTCTATTTCGGTCAGGTTTTCGCGGTTTTGCCACAACTTGGTGAAGCTTTCCTGCACGATCTCTTCGGCATCGGCGGCCGATTTCAACATTTCTTCGGCAAAGATGAACAGGCGTTTATTATAGAGGTCGAACAAGCGCCGGAAGGCGAGTTCATTCCCCTTCGAGATAAGTATCAGTAGTTCTCTATCAGTAGTTGGCGAAGTGATCAAGGCAGAAATAATTGAAGCTCAAGGTACAATATTTTAAAAAAATAAAAGTAAAAAGGGGACCGGCATGTCGGCCCCCCCTGCACAATTTGTACTTTATAAAATAACTTCAACCGAGTTCCCAGGAATTAACAACTTGTAATCCAGGAATATTTTTAAAGTCATTGACGTTACGAGTAATGAGAACAAACTAATGCAGTAGCAGTAATAATTGCATCAGGTAGTTGCGGTTTTGATGCAATGACTATTGGTGAAATAAAAAAGGGTCTGTAGACACAAACCCTTTGCTTTTTGTATGAGGAGTCACATGAGAGGCTGGATCGCTAAAATCCGAAATCTTTAATTTTTATTTTTTAGGATGCAGGGCATCTTCTATTCTTTCAACGCTGAACTGCAAATGCGCTTTGCTTACCGCGTCTTTTTCCAACAGCAGAGCCGTTTTGATCTCTTTTTGCAACGCACTTATATGCATTCTTACCAACGCTATCATTTCGGCCTGTGTGCTGGTCACCGGTTTATCGGCCGGTACTTTCATAAGGTCAATAAAATAGCTGAGATAGGTTGACTGCAGGTCGCGGCGGTAGGTATTGATGGTTTCACCTGTTGCCAGTTCATTCCACAGGCACTTTTTCACATCATTGAAAAACTCAGGGAGGGAATAGTTATCAGCCGCCGGAAATGTGCGGCTATTGCGCTGTATTTTTTCTGTCTGGTATAACAGGCTTCCCAGGGCGCCGATCCCGAATTTCGTAACATCACTCGTAACCGAACTTAATTTAGCTGCGATCTCTTTATTAAATAACCATTGTGGCGTTTGAAATACCTGCTCATTTAAAAAAGCCACGGCCTGCTTCTGACGGGCTTTGGCCACCGGCACAACCGGATCGCCTTTTTCCTCTACAGTTTTAGCATTTATATATATTCCGCCGACAATAGTAGTTACATGTCTGGTATACTGTCCTAACTGAGTTAACAAAGTGCCATACATCACCCGCAGATTATCGTATCCTTCGTTGGGCGTTTTTGTCCACTCAGGCAATTGCACCATAATGCGTTTCAGGTTCTTTATTCCGTACCCGCCTGCTTTCACCGCATCATCGCCGAGGTCTTCATTCTGGCTTCTTGGGTCAAATGCGCCGAAGATCACCTGCGGACCATACCACAGGCGGTGATTGGTTGTAAGGCTGTCAATAACCCATTTATTCATGAACGCTTTCTCTTCCTTTTTATCTTTGAGATCGGGAAACAATTTATACCCCCACTCTATCGCCCATTTATCGTAATCGCCAATGCGGGGAAAGATCCCTTTTTCTGTAATGCCATCTTCTGGTTGTGCCACATAGTTAAACCGTGCATAGTCCATAATTGACGGAGTATGGCCATGCGCTTCCACCCATTTTTTATTGCGTAAGCTGTCGACCGGAACAGTGGAGGAAGACCCGAAGTTGTGCATGAGGCCGAGCGTATGTCCCACTTCATGCGAGGAAACAAAGCGAATGAGCTGACCCATCAATTCATCATCGAATTCCATTTTGCGGGCCTTTGGGTCAATGGCCGCAGTCTGTATCATGTACCAGTTGTGCACGAGGCTCATTACATTATGATACCAGTTGATGTGCGTCTCCAGGATCTCGCCGGTGCGTGGGTCATGTACATGCGGGCCCGAAGCGTTTGGAATATCAGAAGGTTTGTACACGATGGCAGAATGCGAGGCGTCTTCCAAACTCCAGGCGCTGTCGTTTGACGGCGCTTCTTTCGCCATGATGGCGTTTTTGAAACCTGCTTTCTCAAATGCCGCCTGCCAGTCGTTTACGCCCTGTATAAGATAAGGGACCCATTTTTTGGGTGTGGCCGGGTCAATATAGATCACAATAGGCTTTTGCGGTTCTACCAGTTCTCCCCGCTTATATTTTTCCATGTCTGCGGGCCTGGGTTCCAGCCGCCAGCGAGTGATCATGGTTGTTTGGGCCACGCCCTGCGATTCTGCATCGAAATCAACATAACCTGTACCAAAGAATCCTACCCGCGCGTCGGCATAACGTGGCTTCATGGGTATTGCAGGTAACAATACCAGGGAATTGTTCAATTCAAAAGTGAGGGCATCGCCCGAAGGGTCCAATACAGACGCATAGGTTTTTACGGTTTTGATCTCCGTATTCTGCGAAAATGTTTTAATGGCCTGCACATACGAGCGGTCGCGTTGCAGCATGCCTACCTTGAACCGGGTTTTATCGTTCGCAGCCAGGGCAAAAATGCCATTATCGCTGCTGATGATATCAGTAACATCAATGACGGTGGCCGGATTTTTTTCATTATAGGCTTTTACCGGGAAAGCCGCCAGAATGGGTTGAACGCTTGAGTTGCGTACCGACCGGTACATGCCGTTCTCAGAAGAATCTGTAGAACGCACCTGGTAGCTGATGCCGCGCATCAGGACCTTATTGGAAGGGCCTTTTTCGAAAACGATCACCCTTTCATCAATTTGATCGCCTGCATAATAGCCGCCTTCCCTGCCGCCGGCCAACCCATTTATTGGCGCTTTGGCAATACGGCTAACCATCAGCATTTCACGGCCCAGTAAACTATCGGGAATTTCGAGGTAAAAATTGTCGTCGAGCTGGTGAACGGTAAGCATTCCCTTGCGGGTGGTCATTTTTGAAGTGATCAGTTTGTCGTACGGTTTAAGGGCGGGGGCCGGCTTTGCCGTATCGGCTTTTGGTACGGTATGCACACTGTCGGGTTTCGGGTCTTTTTTTTGAGCAATACCTTCCAGCGCACAAAGCAGGGCTGCGGCCATCATGATGGTTCTCATTGTCGTTTTTGTAATAGATTATTTTAATTAGTAATAATAAAAGCTAACCTCCTTATACCAGGACGGTTGTGGGAATGGAATGATCGGCTGCCGGAAAAAATATTTATCGCATTTTTCCGGGCCGAGGGGGTAACCCATAGGCAGAAATAGGTGAACCTCAACGTATAAGATTTTATATTTACATCAATTACCAGAAAATGAAAGAAGACCTGCTCCGGCTCATCGATATATTGGGCACAGTAACCTTTGCCATTTCCGGCGTATTTGCCGCCATGGAGAAAAAGCTTGATCTCTTTGGCATTTTGATCATTGCTTTTATTACGGCGATAGGCGGGGGTACCTTACGGGACATGCTGACCGGCGACCTGCCCGTTAGCTGGATGCGAAGTATAGAAACGCCGCTGATCATTTTGGCCAGCGCAGCTGGCGCTATTTTATTCAGAAATGTGATCCCCAACTTTCAGAAAACCCTGTTCATTTTCGATTCGCTTGGGCTTGGATTTTTTACGGTACTTGGCATACAGAAAGGGATCAAATTTGGTTTAACACCCGGCATTTGCATAGCACTGGGCACCATCACAGGTTGCTTTGGCGGGGTGATCAGGGATATGCTGCTGAATAATATTCCACTGATCTTTAAAAAAGAGATCTATGCCACTGCCTGTATCATTGGTGGACTGATCTACTTTTTATTGTTAAAAATTGATTTTAATAGAAATTGGATTGACCTTGTGGTGATGCTGCTTGTTTTTTTGATCCGGTTCCTTTCTGTAAGATTTAAACTGAGCCTGCCGGTAATTCCTTCGACTTCGCTCAGGACCCAAAAAAAGGGTAAGTAGACACAAACCCTTTGCTATTTGTTAGTATTGAAACCTTTGCTATTGCTAGCTATTTTAAAAGACTTTAAGAAATGGTAAGCAAACACAAACCTTGAAGAGAACTAAACCTAACTTATGAAATAGCTTTTAATTGGGTTCGGCATTAGTGAGAAAATCTATTTTCTCCAGGATATACCGGTGATATTTTTTGATCGATAATACCCGGGCAAGCAAATAACTGTAAGAAGTGATTGTTTGCCCCTTGTTCTCATGGGCGCCGAACACAAGCGGATGCTGATTGTTTTCCTGTACGAAATAAATATGGTCCATAGTGGTGTTGCCCTGTTCGTAATAGTGGCAGAACGACCGGTGTTTCAACAGAAAGTTTTTACAGATCTCCAGTTCGTGATCCCAGTATTCTTTTATTGCGGGCAGGTCATCGGGCTGAAACAACACCGATTTGTATAAGAGGGTAAAGTAATCCATCAATGCGGTAAACCGCGGCTTTATCACTTTGTAAAAGCTGATCTCTTCCTGTTGATCGCCAAACAAATAATTATCAGCTTCCTGTTGAATACCGGCCCAGGTCTTTGAAGCGATGCCGAACGCCCATTCGATCCATTTTTTTTCATCGGCGGCCATTATTTCATTGGCGGCTAACTGGCAGAGCATTTTTTTGTACAGCCGGCTCCATTGTTGCTGCAAGCATAGTTGGTTTGTCATACGAGTTGCACTTGTTCAATTAGTTAAAGCGTTTTTCTCACATCAGAAAAGAAAGGTAAGTAGATACAAACCTTTATCAGGATATTCAAAGGGCAGAACACCAAACACTAAAAAACAAATCGACACATGGTCTGATTGGTTCGTCTACTGTAGTTTTTCACAGGTGCATTTCTATTAATACGAATGCAAAATGAGTTTATACTATGTCAATTGAAAAAAAATCTCCGTGTTAAACCATTATAGGCCGCCTGCCGGTTGACAGGACGGCCTTCTCCATAACCAACTTCAACCTTCAGGAGTGTTTACCATTTCATAGTCCGGACGCCTTTATTATATGACGATTGAACAAACCGGAAGTACCGTTCTATTTAAAAATAATTCCTGGCCACTAAGGGTAATGCCTTATTGTCGAGCGGCTGTTCAATAATATGTGTTAAAAAAAGGGGGCAATCCCCCAAAGGCTGAAATTATTTTAGTGAATTAACTGCCTGTCATATATAAGACACTTGAGAATGATAAAGAGGGGACCCCGCGAAGAAAGTTTTTTTTATGATTATCGTCAGGAAATGTGAAGCCTTCCCGACAGGCCGGGAAGGCTTCAACCTATTGTTCCAATTTGTTTATTATTTATTCACCGGCACAGGCGCCCAATAATAAGTATGGTTCGCATCACTGGGTTGATTGATCAGCGTTACTTCGCCTGCATCCCGGCCTGCAGTTGCCTTTTGAACAGTTTCCGTTCTTATCAGATCGAACCACCTGATACCAACTTCTGCCGCAAATTCCCAACCTCTTTCTGCTACCACTGAATCCCTGAAAGCTGTTTGTGATAATCCGGTTGGCAAAGCAGGCAAACCAGCTCTTTGCCTAACCTGGTTGATGGCAGCATACGCACTGGCATCAACACCCGACGACATAGCTTTTGCTTCGGCATAGGTCAACAGCACTTCGGGATAGCGAATGATAAATGTAGTGGCGCTGCCCCACCAGTCATTGGCTTTATGCGTTTTCCAATCGTAGCTTTCATCGTCGCGGTATTTCAGGAAATAAGGATGTTTCTGCAAGGTGTTCTGCCAGGTAACTACATTATTGGGATCGTTCTTTACGAAATAAGCCGATTGATACGTGGCGTCTTTCCTGGCGCCAGCCGGAAATTTATTATAGAAGGCAATTTCTCCATAGCCATCATCCCAGCCGCCTTCTTCATAATCGGGTGAGAAGGGATTCGGTCCACACATATTTCCGTTTTCCCAACTCCAGGCCGGAATATCATTATCATAATAACAGGCAAACACCGCTTCTTTATTGTACTTGTTACCAATTTTCCAGATATCGGCAAAATTGGTCATCAGGTCGTATCCCCAGGTTGCTTTTCCATCCATCACTTCTTTTGCTTTGGTGGCGGCCAGTGCGTATTTGTCGGCCTGTTTCAGCGGCCAACCAGCCATAGTCAGGTAAACGTTCGCCAGCAACGCTTTTGCTGAACCTTTGGTAGCGAGGATATCGATGCTGTTCTGTCTTGATTTTCCCGTCCAGTGATCGGGCAGCATGGACTCTGCTTTTTGCAGATCGGCTATTATCTGGTTGTAGATCTCCGCTACCGTTGCATTGGGGCGGTTAGCCTGTGGCACTGCTTCCGTGGTTAACGGTACTTCTCCCCAGGTGCGGGTCAAATAGAAGTAACTGATAGCGCGCATGAAATAAGCATAGCCGGCAGCGTTATTGCGTTGGTCATCTGTTGCCGATGTTGCGTTTGTATAATTCTGAATGAGTGAGTTGGCCGATTTGATGGTGGCATAAAAATAATTCCACCAGGGAGTCATCCTGCTGTTTGATGAATTGGCATTAAAACAATCAAAGTCTGAAAATTCTATTTTGTTGCCATTTCTTTTTGAAGTGATATCATCCCCACCGTAATAGGCGCCTATAATGGTGTTAAAAGCACCGTTGAATTGCAGCGCCAGCGCAGCCTCCGCCATTTCAAGGTCTTCACCTGTTTTATAAAAACTTACCGGGGTAATGCTGCCTTCCGGTTTTTCGTCGAGGAAACTTTTGTTACAGGCTATTGCGAACAGCGCCACTGTCAGCCAGCCGATATAATATTTATTGAATCTTTGCATAGTAATCAGTTTTTAAAATTTCACCTGTAAACCAACGGTAATTGTTTTGGGAGAAGGATAAGCGCCTACATCGAGACCGGCATCGGTATCACTATTTGCGTAGGTAGAAGTAGCTTCGGGGTCAAAGCCTTTGTATTTGGTAATAGTGGCCAGGTTTTGTGCGCTGACAAAAACCTTTGCTGTTGCCAGCTTCAGCCACTTCTGACTTATCTCATACGAAAGGCTTACATTCTTTAAACGCACATAACTTCCATCCTGCAAAAATTGGGTACTCTCGACCCAGCTTTTATTTTTGCTGGCGGGGTTTGCCCAGGTAGAACCGGTATTGGAGGGCGTCCAGTAATTAGCTGCATCTGCCAGGGTAATGAATTTTACGTCACTGGTAGGCACAGCGGTAGCGGCGTAGGTAGCATTGAATATTTTATTGCCATGCGATCCCTGTATAAAAACATTTAACTCGAAGTTTTTATACGCCACCGAGTTATTAAAGCCCCATTGCATTTTTGGCGTTGCGCTTCCTGCAATCACCCTGTCTTCAAACCCAATAGAATTGTTTCCGTTCACATCTCTGTACATAGCGTCGCCGGCTTTATAATTTCCTTTATCGGCCTGGTAAACGCCTTCCCATGGAATGAGGTAAAAAGCGCCGAGCGACTGCCCCACTTTTACCACCTGTATACTGTTCGTAATAAGTCCCCCGCCTACAGTAACCGGGCGTTCCAGCATGGAGTCTGGGCCGAGGCTCATCACTTTATTCTGGTTGAATGAAGCATTAAACGAGGCACTCCAGGTAAAGTTGCCGCTTTTATAGGGTGTTCCGTCGATCACTATTTCAAAACCTTTATTATTCACCTTACCGATATTTTTGAGATAGGTGCCGCCGCCATCATAATTGGCGATGCGGGTATACAGCAGCAGATCGGTGGTGTTTTTATTATAATAATCCACACTTACATTCAGCCTGTTGCCTAATACACTTGCATCGAGCCCAATATTTGTTTGCCTGGAGGTTTCCCATTTTACATCCTTGTTGGCCGGGCTGCCCAGGGTATAACCCTGGTAAGCGGTTGTGGTTCCGTAAGAATAAATAACGGGTGTCAACAGGCCAAGCGTGCTGTATGGGTCTACGGCCTGGTTACCGGTAACACCCCAACCGGCCCTTAATTTAAGATTGGAAAAAATGCCGAGGTCATCGATGAATTTTTCATTGGATAATTTCCAACCAAAGCTAAATGAAGGGAAATTACCCCACTTGTTATTACCCTGGAATTTGGAAGAGCCATCTCTTCTTATGGTGGCGGTCAACAGGTATTTATCATTATAACTATATGCTGCACGCCCCATGTACGACAACAACGACCAGTTGCTGTAGCCCGACGAAATGCCTTGTGAAGCGTTCAGGCCCAGGTTGTAATAGCCGTTCGATAAAGAAGCCAGTCCGCTCCCTGATGCGCTGAAGGTATAGTACTTATTGGAGGTAGCTTCCATTAAGGCAGTACCGGTGAGGCTGTGTTTACCGAATGTTTTATGGAACGTAAGCACATTGCTGTTTTGATAAGTATATCTCTCCGTAGAGCTTTGTCCCGATCCATGATTACCCGGACTGATCCAGTCATTATTTACATACGCCCCTTTCGACAATTGCATATCGAGGCCGGCATTGACCGTCAGCGTGAGCCAGTCGGTAATGGAGTATTTCAATTTGCCATTGAAAATACCCACGTTGGAAAAATTATCGCCGTTGCGCTCCATAATGGTCATGTACGGATTACTCCAGATGGGTGAGATGCCAAAGCGATTATACTGGCCAGGCGCATCATATACCGGTTCTGTTGGCGCCCAGGTAACCGCACTTGTAACCGGGTTTCCTTTGCCGCCGATATCGCCGTTATTGTGCGAATTAATGCGGCCTGCATAAATGTTAACACCAAAATTCAGCTTCTTGCTCAGCTTCAGGTCTACGTTCGACCGTAAACCAAACTTCTTCTGGCCGCTGTTCTGCAATAAACCTTCCTGGTTTATATAAAAACCCGATACATAATACTTTGCATTGTCGGTTCCGCCCGCTACCGATAGCTGATGGCTTTGGGTAACCGAATTATCGAAGATCATACTTTGCCAGTCGGTAGTTTTCCCCGCGAAAGATTGCGGATCGGCAAATACGGTGGCCCCGGCCGTGAGGTTGGCAACGTTCGCATACGTTACCGCATCCATCAATTTGTATTTTTTCATGGGCCGGTTAAAACTGGCAAAACCATTGTACTCAATTTTAGGCTTGCCGCTTTTGCCGCTTTTTGTGGTAATGAGAATTACGCCATTGGCGCCTCTTGAACCATATACAGCAGTAGCAGAAGCATCCTTGAGCACTTCCATAGATTCAATATCGTTGACGTTGATGTCACTGAGCCCGTTGCTGCTGAGGGCAATACCGTCAACTACATACAGGGGATCGTTGCTGGCGTTCACGGAGTTGGCGCCGCGAATGCGAATTTTAACGCCACCGCCCGGCGCACCGGAATTATTGGTAACGGCTACGCCCGCTACCCGGCCCTGCAGGGCAGATGAAGCGTTCACTACCGGCTGGTCTTTATAGGCTTTAGCCGAAAGGGTAGCTACAGAACCGGTAAGATCAGTGCGCCGTTGGGTGCCATATCCCACTACCACCAGTTGTTCTTCAACTATAGCTATGGCAAGGGAAATATTGATAACTTCTGTGGAAGAAGAGATCTTAACCTGTTGTGTAGCATAACCAATAGAAGAGAATTCGAGCACATCACCCGGCTCAGCATCGATGGTAAATTCACCATTTTCATTGCTGGCAACATTGATGCTCCGCGCTTTATTGGAAACCGTTACGGCAGCCAGGGGTTCGCCCTTTTCGCTTTTGATGGTCCCTCTTATTTTAATAAGCGCCGGAGGAGGGGGCGCGTTGTACACTTCAGGCACTTTTTCTTTGATAACGATGGTTTCGCCCAACCGCACGTAAGTGAATGGCAGGTTGGCAAAACACAATTTCAGCACTTCCCCCACATCCATGTTCTTTACATCGAGGTCAACTTTTCCCGCGCGCTGAACGACTTTCATGTCATAGACAAAATCGAGGCCTGTTTGCCGGTTGATCTGTTTGAACACCTCCTGCAGGGGGAGATTCTTTTTGGAGATGGACACTGTTTGGGCATCAGAGCCCACAGCATACACCTGTACAGTTGTTAAGAACATCAAGGCAATCGTTAGTTTCATGCTCATAAGCTTTTGGCTATGGCTACCAGCCCGCCACCAGCGGGCATAGCCATACAATAAAACTTTCATACTTTTGCTTAGTTTTTGGTTTGTAAATATTGGTTGCTGAATCGACTAATAAACGGCCAAAGCATTCGCCGGAGGTGCTCGCTACACTTCCGGTTTTTTTTGGCTGTTTAGTTTTTATTGGAGACTATAATTTTTCTTCCTTCCAGGGTAAAATGCACTTTCCCTGCTATTTCAAAATAATTGAGCAATTGTTTAATATCTTCTTTCCGGGACACCACGCCGCCCAGCTGGGTTTCTGCTGAAATATTCCGGTATTCCACCTCCACATCATACCACCGGGCTATCTGGCGCATGATGACTTTTATATCTGCATTATTGAAATAGAATTTTCCGTTTGTCCATGACACTACCTCTTCTGTCTGAACCGGGATGGGTTGGGATAATTGGGATGATTGGGATACGGAAACCTGTTCGCCGGGCTTCAAGATTGCCGATTGTTTAGTTGATTGAGTGGTAACATTCACCGAGCCTTCGAGCAGGGTAGTTTTAATTGCCTCTTCCTCGTTATACGCCATTATATTGAAATGGGTACCCAGCACTTTTATTTCCACATCGTTCACTTTAACGAAAAACGGTTTTGTCGCGTTTTTCGCCACTTCGAAGTACCCTTCGCCGGTGAGCTCAACGGTGCGGGTGTTGCCGGTAAAGGCTACCGGGAATTTTAAGGAGGAAGTGGCATTCAACCACACTTTAGAGCCATCGGGCAATACTAATTGATATTGGCCACCGCGGGGCGTGCTGATGGTATTATAGATGATCTCTCCGCTACCCTTCTTATTAGGATCGTAGATTATTTTTCCATCCTTGTTTATGATGTTGGTATTTCCCTGTTGTGCCAGCAGGCCGGCGCCTGAGCTGTCGAGATCGATGACGGTACCATTGGACAAGGTTAAGGTTGCCCTGTCTTTACCGGGCAGCACCGGCGATTGATTTGCGGGAACTTTGGTTTCTTTCGATGCAAGTTCCTTCTTATGAGAATCGGTTTGAAGATAGTAGAAGAGCAGAACACCGGCGACAATAATAAGGGAAGCGGCGGCGACCAATTGCCAGGCTTTTCTTTTATAAAAAGGGACCACTTTGGCCTGACCGTTGATGCGGTCTTTCAACGCCTGCAGGATCTCTGCGCGGAGTTCTTCAGCATGTTCCGTTTTTGAAACAACGGTTTCTTCTTCATCGGTCCATTGGTCGTACAGCTGGTGTAACTGCTGCTGTTCTTCGTCAGTAGCTGTGCCGGCCAGGAATTTTTCGGCCAATGCGGCTAATAGTTGTTCCTCGGGAACACTCATATGGCAAGTTTTATACACTATTGAGTGTTGAACAAACAATTTACCCTTAGTCCTTTCAAACTTTTTTTTCTTCGGCTTCCCGCCAGTGGTCGGGCACGCGCTCAGGACAATTACAGCATCAGGAAGAAGGCCACATCGCCCAGTTTATCCCTCATGATCTTCAATGCTTTGGTAAGGTGGGCTTCGGCGGTTTTTTGGGAAATGTCGAGGTCGGCCGCCACCTGGGAGAGTGATTGGTCGAGCAATTTATTTTTAATAAAAACGAGGCGGCATTTTTCGGGCAGGGCAGTTGATAAGGCGGAAATTTTTTCGAGCAGCCATTTATTTTCCAGGAGGTCGGCAAGCGCAGCGGGAAGGGTTTGCTGTTGGATGGCTTCCTCGCTTATTTTTTCAGCCTGTCGTTTTTTGCGGGCGAGGCTTACATACACGGCATAGCGGGCCATGGAAGCTATATAAGCGGGAAACGATTCAATGGCTAAAGAACGCCGCTTTGCCCAGATGGTAAAAAATACTTCCTGTACGATCTCCCTTGCTTCTGAGTCACTCTTCAGGTGCTTGTGTGCAACAAAATACAATTTTTGCCAATACCGGTTGTATAGCTCGGTATAAGCCAGCTCATTATCTTTTTTCACCAAAGCAAACAGCTCGTTATCGTCATTAACATTGTACAAAGGCAGCAATAAGTTTAAAGGCGTGCAGTTTAATCTCTGCACAGCTAAGTTGCTAAAAAATATTAAAACGAGCTAAAATTATTAAGCAAAAATTAATGCGCCATTGCAAATGCAACTATAGCCAGGGCGTGAATGAATGTGGTATCGAAGGTTTTAACGGGAACATTTGTATCCTTTAACAGGATGGGAATTTCAGTACAGGCGAATACTATGCCTTCGGCGCCTTTACTGATGAGCCGGTCGATCAGTTCCAGGTAGGTAGCTTTTGTTTCGGCCGTAAAAACGCCTTTGGCCATTTCGGAAAAAATAGAATTGTTAATATAAGTGCGGTCGGGTGTGCCGGGAACTATTGTTTCGATACCGTGTTGGGAAAGTATCTCGCTATAAAAAGTATTTTCCATAACGAACCGGGTGCCGAGCAAAGCCACTTTTTTGATGCCCGTTTCGCTGATCGCTTTTGCGGTTGCCTGCGCAATATGGATCAACGGCAGGTCCACGGCTTGCTGTAATTTACCGGCAATCATATGGGGTGTATTGGCAGCAAGGGCGATACATTCAGCACCTGCTTCTTTTAATACCGTTGCTACACTTATATAAATTTCGGCTATGCGTTCCCAGTTATCCTCATCGAGCAGCGCTTTTATTTCGCCAAAGTTCAGGGAATAAAGGATAAGTTTGGCAGCATGCACACCGCCCAGTTGTTCATTTGTCAATTGGTTGATCAATTTGTAATAATCGATCGTGGATACCCAGCTTGTACCGCCGATGAGGCCTATTGTTTTCATTACATGGTTAAATTAAAGATGGAAATTACATTATAATTCACCGTTGCCCACCGCCTATTTTTCCAAACTTCTTGTTACCCGGCAGGGATTTCCGGCAGCATTATAGAGTTCCCCGGCGAGCATTTTTTGTTTTTCGGATTTCATAAACATTGTGGTTTTAAAATCGCCTTATTGCAAACTTAGGAAATTAAGGGATGGGCCTTTTTCGTAGTTAAATGCAATAGTTCATTTCACGAATTAAGAGCCTTTGGGATTAAACGGAACAGCGTTTCGATTTAATTAAATGTGTTTTGCTTTAAAAAGAATGAACGTTTCGTTTAATTAAAAGTGTTTTTCTTTTTAAGAATGACCATTTCGTTTAATCAAAAGCTGTTTGGATTAAAAGGAATTGACTTTCGTTTAAATTAAAACTGTTTTTCTTTTAAGAGAATGACCATTTCGTTTAATCAAAAGCTGTTTGAATTAAAAGGAATTGACTTTCTTTTTAATTAAAACTGTTTTTCTTTTAAGAGAATGACCATTTCGTTTAATCAAAAGCCAGTTTAATTAAAAGGAATTGACTTTCTTTTTAATCGAATTGGCCTTGCCTGAAACTTAACCAGCCTGACCATCAAACACTTAGCTCAAAGGTTCAATTTTAGATAGCTGATCACTCACACAAATGCGTACTCGCGACATTAAAAATACTTCATTTAGTTATTTGATCCGGGATCAGGTTCAGCCTCAGGATCGATGTGGTGGAATTGAGGTAAGCCAGATCAATTAGATGACCAGGATCAGCTAAAATAGCTATTATCAATTGATAAATTATATCGGAAAAATTCCGTATGGGCGGTCATGCATTGCTGTAATAAACTACTTCATCCATGCCTTTTTTGTTGCAATTTTTAAAGACTTGTTGCAAAAATAAATCTTAGCCAAGTTGGCTACATCTTGGCTAATCGTTCCGCTCAAATACACCAGCTTTGTGATCATAAAACAACCACCATGACAAACTCTTACAATATAGCTGGCGCAGATGGTAGCGTAATGATACCGGTAATGTCCGTAACTGGTAGTATAATGGCCTCACTATTGTACACGGCCCCTACGGCGATCCTACAGGACTACTACCCGCAACTGTTTATGCCTATAGTTATCGCAGTGCAGTCTCAGCGCTTTTCATTACAGCGCACTACTCATTCGAAAACATCCCCGCATATATATAACTAATTAATTTACATCACTATATACATTTTTTAAAACACCATCTTCCTGATACTCATTTTGTTAAGAAGATAAATGTGCCGATTATAACTTTTTTTAAAATTTTTCTTCCTGATAGTCATTGCGTTAGGAGGGGTACTGGTACCGGTTATAACCCTTATCAATTTGTTTTCTAACCTATATTTGAATTGTCAATCGATCAGGCATGAATAAGCGTAGTAAATATCATGACGATGGTTAGTTTTTAGGGAGAAAAATTTATACTCTTTACCTAATTTTTAAATTTTTTCTCCTTCATAATCAATGAGGTACAACAGGTACTGGTAGGGTTGGTAGGTTTTTCAATGTGTTTGCTAACTTATATTTGAATTGTCAATCGGTCAGGTATAGATAACCGTAGTAAATGTCAGTTTTTCGAGCTCGTTTAAAAGTGAAATTTCCTGATGAGTCAATAAGTAGTTCTATTTAAAGACTGCCAAGCGTCGCCAATATCTGGAAACTCCTTTTCCGCCACCCTATATTTGTTATGAACAAATGAACAATGATGTATAACCGAACAGATGGGTACTTGCAATTGACAAAGTTCATTATCGTTCCCGCTCCCCAAAACAGTTAGCAGCTTGCAATCAGTAATCATTGCATCTGCTCATCCCGATGGCTATCGGGAAAACCAGGATGCGATGAACGCAATGTGATTTCCTTTTTGTAAAAAGTACGAAGGATCCAACATCTGCATCCCGATATGCCGGGATTCATTTGTATGCACTTTCATTGGCCAATGAAATCCCGACGCGTCGGGACAGGGTACGTTGGGCTCGATTTGTAGCCTGACCTGAATCTTTATTTTTTAATTTTTAAAATTTTCTATCATGAAAAAAGGTATCATTATGTTTAAGAACGAACACGATTTGGTAACGCTTATCAAACGTGTTATTGAAAAATCGAAAGGCAATCCGGCGTTCCCCAATCTGCCGGCAGCTTTGGCAGACCTCGAAAAAGTGCTTCCTGAATTAGAGGAGGCGCTTGTAAAAGCCAAAAGCCGCGATAAAGAATGGGTGGCCATTAAAAACAACAAGAAGGCCATTGCCATAGCATTACTGGAAGAACTGGCAGCATATGTGATCGCCGCCAGTAAAGGCGACCAGGCATTGATCTTAAGCAGCGGCTTTGATGCTATTAATGGACAAGCCACTCCGCCTGCAACTGCTATTGAAATAGTGGATGTTCAACTGGGTGCACCCGGCGAGGCTATTGTACGCGTTAAAAAAGTAGCAAGCGCCGTTGCTTATGTACATCAGTATACAACCGAATTACCGGGGCCCAATACCGTGTGGGTCAGTGAAGAAAGTTCCATCCGTGAACACAAGTTCAAGGGACTGGCTTCTGACAAGCGGCACTGGTTCCGTGTAATAGCGATCGGCCGCAAAGGTCAAAAGGCCATTTCACCGGTTGTTTCCAAATCGATACAATAACCGATCAAGACATATCATAATAGTGAACGGGACTGCGAAGGGCGGTCCCGTTGTTTTTTTGAGTTTCCCCTGGTGTGTTTTTTGAATATACATTGGTGTGCACCTTGAATAATAATTTCCTTAAAAACAACAATCATGAAAGCAAAAATCGTTTTTCCTGCTTTAATAGCCGGTCTTACTATTGCCACTTCATGCAAAAAAGACCTGACTAACAATAATAATCCTGATAATACCATTCAGGAAGCATCAACAGTAACAACGGAACAAAATCTATTAGAGATAAATTTTAACTCAGCCGTTTTCACCAACCCTACTTTGCTAAACAATACATATTTCCCTTATAATACTATCGGAAGAAGGTATGTATTTGAAGGCGAATCGGCCGATGGTTTTGAGCACGATGAATTACAACGCATCGATGCCAACAAGGTAATTATGGGCATTCATGTTGCAGTAATTAAAGATTCGTCCTCTTTGAATGGGATCGTAGACGAAGTTACCCGCGACTGGTATGCCCAGGATGATGCAGGTAACGTTTGGTACATGGGTGAAGCAACGGACAATTACAATCCGGATGGCACCATACGGGATCATGAAGGTTCCTGGGAGGCTGGTATAAATAATGCTGTAGCAGGCATCATCATGCTTGCCGACTTAAAGCAGGGAGTTTCGTACCTGCAGGAATTTGCTGCAGGTATTGCGGAGGATAAGGCAAAGATCGAAGCAATTGGAGTCACCGTGCAGGTACCTTTTAATACCTACTTTGATTGTTTGAAAACAAAGGAGTGGAGTGATCTTGAAAAAGGCACCATTGAGTATAAATTCTATGCCCCCGGAATAGGCATAATTAAAGAAAGGCATCATAATGAACCGCTTGAATTGGTAAATATTAGCGGATAGATGGTGGAAGCCTTCCGTTTCCTAAGGCCGTTTCGCCATACCCATAAAAGTATTCTTTTCCATCTACCATAATTCCGATACTGAGCCCTACCGTATTCTCCTGTTCCATATAGGCGCGGGCTATTCCTTCTACTAATCTATCTATATCCGTTCGCAAGGGATTGGATGATGCAACCTTGCCATTGTCTTTCCCTTTTCTTAGCCTGAAAAATCCAAGCTTATCCTGCTCGTCGAGACTAATGATCAGGGTTAAAGTTTGTGAGGGGAAAAACATTTTATACCAGGTGGTTTCTCCGGCACTTCCTTTTAAAATCGTTTTCTCCACTTTTCCTAATGGAGGATACGCCTCTTCAGCAATGCGTTTGAAACTACTGGCTGATATCCTGGTACGGAAGACATGTCCTGTTAACTGGTACAGGCTATCGTATGCCTTATCGTTCAGGTATTTTGTTATCAGGTTACAAACCGAATCTATTTTCTTTTGACGGGCTGATTGCGCCGCAACAGAAAAGGAAAGGCCTAAACAAAAGAATAAAGTTATCCCCTTCATGTAAGCAATATACTGTAATATTCTGTGAAGGTCAGCAGTCGATACCCAATAACAAAAAAGACCATCCCAACCGGAATGGTCTTTGGCGCTTATAGGTTATCAAAAAAGCTGGAAATATTCTTTACAATTTCGAGATCGTAACATCTTCTACCACTCTCGATGTTGTTGCAATCTTATATTGCTCCACTGATCTCATTCCTGCTTTCAATTTAATGGTATACTCGGCGATATTATTCTCTTTGAGAAATCTTAATCTTGAATGAAAGCCTGCTTTATCGATTTCCTTCCTGAATAATTCGTCGCCACGTTCGTTCTCAATAACCAGTACCAGTCGTTTCGCATCTGAAATGGATACTTTCACATCAACCAGTATTTCCCCATCGGTAGCACCCGCCATGCTAACTTCCATTTGCGCTGCTTTTGTTTTATCGCCATCATGACCAGGCGTGGCATATACAAATGAAGTGAAGGTTACTGCAGCTACAAATAATACTGCTTTGATTAAATGGTTGATGCGGATGTTTGTCTTGCTCATATATTAACGTTTATTGTTACTATGGAAGGCAAACAATCTTTCTTTTTCGTTTACAGCACAAAGTTAATGCGCGCCTGCATTTGGCAAATTGTATGCCATAGAGTTAATGCTTTGTTGATGGGGAAGTAATAAGAAGATAACAACCTGCATAAAATATTTTCGCTTACCTTAAACGCCATTAGTATTATACTAATCAATAATTAATACAAAGCAGGTGAACATACAATAAAAAAAGGCTATCCCTGACAGCCTTTTTCCAGATCAAAAGGCATTGCCGCCCTTTTTTCCAACAATTTAACCTCAATACGTCACTTATAAATTATTTCTAATCTTTACTGGCCACCTTTTTCTCAAATCGCTTTCTTGATCTCAGGATCTGGTCTACATGCTTACTGGCCCAGTTTGCCAAATTTTCAATATGTGGTACCAGGTCCTTACCCAGATCAGTCAATTGATATTCTACCCGTGGGGGTATCTCCTGGTAATATTTCCGCGCCACCAGGCCATCTGCCTCCAGCGTACGCAACGTAACAGTCAGCATCTTTTGCGTAATATCATCAATCACTTCTTTTAATTCACCAAAACGCATCAATCCACCATGGGTGCCCAACACCATTAAAACCAGTACCGACCACTTGTCGCCAAAGCGATCAAAGACATTTCTTATGGGGCAGGTTGGCGAATTTGAAAATATTTCCAGATTTTTTTTCATGCTACAAAGTTAGTTTTCAATAATAGTATCCTTTTAGTAACCAAATGACGAAAAAGTGCCATCTTGGTAGACTTACAGGCTACTTCTACCTTTAGTATACAAAAGTAACTAAATACCCAAATATTAAAAACATGAAAAAGATCATGGTAGCCTTTGCTTTCGTTCAAACATTACTGACCCAGGCCATAGCCCAGGAATTACCCAAAGCATCGATCGTGCTGGCAGCAAAATCAAAGAACGTAACCATCCATACCCTTGTTGCGCCCGATGACATGTTCGCCAATACCAGTCATGTTATTGAGTTGCCGCATGAACTGATCGTCGTAGACGGACAGTTCTTTGCTCCCTATGCCTGGCAACTAAAAGCTTTCACCGACAGCCTGAAGAAACCGGTTACCCGGTTTTATATTTCACATGACCATCCCGATCACTACATTGGCTTTGGCGATGCATTCCCTAATGCAGAAGTATACGCACTGGAAGAAACAAAGACCGGTATTGAGAAAACAGGTTTGGAAACCTTAAAACAAAGACAGGAGCAATTTGGCGCTATCATCGCAAAAACACTTAAAACGCCTACGCATGTACAGCAAGAAGGTAAAGAGACCATAGATGGGGTAACCTTTCTCTTTGAAAAGTCTACCGACAACGAAGCGGCAGTATCCCTTATCATCAAGATCCCTGAGGTAAAGGCCTATATTGCCCAGGATATAGCTTACAACAAGATCCATTTGTTTATCTCGGGCAGTACCCTCGGCTGGCGGAAAGCACTCCAGCAAATTAAAAACGAATCCCAATATACCCTCATCTTACCCGGTCACGGAAAGCCAACTGACCGTTCGGTTATTGATGAAGACCTGAAATACCTCGATGTTGTTGACAAGATACTGGCAACCACCAACACAAAGGCTGCCTATAAGTCCAAAATGCTGGCAGCCTATCCCAACTATGGCGGCGTGCACCTGATAGATATCTATCTTGGGTTTTACCTGAAAAATAACTGGCAGGATTAAAATAATGAACGGGGCCGTGCATACGGTCCCTTTCTTATTCACCCGCATCCTTCTTCAACCACCTGTTGAAAACAACCAATTCTTCCGGCGTAGGATTTTTTTTGGGCCTCATCAGGTGTTCTTTTGGCAAATATTCAACTCCTGCCAAATCAAAAAAATACTCATACGGTATGGGCCTGGCGCCTGCCACATAATCGGTAAAAAATTGCCCGATCTCCGGGTAGGTCATCTGCACAATGGTTTCAAAAAGCTGGTCATCATTAAAAAAACGTTCCCGGCCGTATTTGACACCCAGCTCGTGCACAAGGTTTTTAAGACCATACGTTCCTTTTGACAAATGAAGCAGGTATATATCGAGGCAGGCGCCTATCATAGCGCCTTTCAGGTATACATTTAAAAACTGGGAAGCATACCTGCCGGCGCTTTCTTTACTGAGATCGGTAAATGATAAGCTATCATTTAATAACTTGCGCGAGGTAGCAATTTTTTCGGTAAGTATGTCATAGAACTCCTGCGGTGTGATCAATTCTCCCTTCACCTGTATATGGTGAGCCGTATACTCTGTTACGCCTTCATACAACCATAAATGTTTGGAAAGGTGGGGCTGCAGGTAGTTAAATAATTTTACTTCTTTGGAAGCAATGGTGAGCGGCGTAATAATGTGCAGGAATTCATGTGATGACATGTCGATAATCGATTGCTTCAATTCCTGCTCAGGTTTTACCTTCACATAATAAAAAGAAGAGGTCGTATGTTCCAAGGCGCCCGTAAGATTTGGCGGAAAGGTATGCTTAGCCGATTCAGGTTTGAAATAATAAATAAAGGCATATTTATCAACAAGCAGCTTTCCGTTCAAATAATCAAGCGTGGCATGCAGCATTGTTGACAACCATCCAGCAACCGACGAGGCCTTTACCAGTTTATTGGGAGAATATACCGAAACCAGCACCGAACAAATGCCCGCCTGTACCGTTGCCGTATCGGGCAGGTTGTACATAAGCGGCTGGTCATATGCTTCATGAATACTGTTATATGCAAATTCATCTTCCGTTTCGCCAGTTCTCACCGGTATGGCGGCGGTAGAAGCATAAAATGAAAGCGGCTTTTTGAAATTTATATGAACAGGCAACCCTTCAAACCCTTCAAAAAAGCCAACAACGCCCGGCAAATTCAACACATAATCCTGCCCCGCTTCAAAATTGGTAGCGGCCATTGGATAGATGATATGCTTTTGCCGGGTATCAAAAATATCTTCAACACTGTAGGTTATCTTCCGCAGGTTTGCGGCGTTTGAGATCGTCCAGGTATCTTTTGTTAAATGTTGAACCGCCAATTTTTTACCGGTTCTATCCCATGCATGCAGCTCGCTTACAAATTTTCCAAAATCACTGATGTTATAAGTGCCGGGAATAATTTTTGGGAAGGCAAACACCAGGTTTTTCTTTGATAACGGTGGAACATTTAACGACACCTGGAGTTTGTCGTTCTTTACTGTTGTAAGATCGATAGTATAAACAAGTGGCGTATTGGCCTGCGCCATTAAACCGGTGGCGGTATAAATAAGCAGGACGGATATCAGTAAAATATTTTTCATATTCTTAAGGGCTAAGTACTGAAAATATAAAATGCGATTATAAATGGTGCATTTTTTTATATGAACAGCCGGAATTGAAGGCTGAATGAAACAAAAAGCCCTATCCGCCAACGGGCGAACAGGGCTCACTCTCTTTTATAACCGATAGAATGCTATTTGATAATATGCTTCGGCAGGTCAAAGATGTTCTCACAACAAACCTGTTCCATTACCTGCTGTAACTGGGTTTTCAGCATGGCGATCACATGGTCGCCGCCTTCGTCGCCCAGTGCAGCCACGCTGTACATAAACGAACGGCCCAT
Source organism: Niastella vici (assembly GCF_002077945.1). Classification (GTDB taxonomy): domain Bacteria; phylum Bacteroidota; class Bacteroidia; order Chitinophagales; family Chitinophagaceae; genus Niastella; species Niastella vici. The sequence goes on along the minus strand of NZ_LVYD01000043.1, from coordinate 116,970 downwards.
AAAGGTAAAATCGGCGCCGCTGGCCATTACCCGCGCCACATCGGGGCCCGAACGCAGGCCACTGTCCATCATGATCTTTAATTTTCCTTTATACTTATCGATGATGGGGTGCATCGATTTTATGGCCGACTGCCCGGCATCGAGCTGTCTGCCGCCATGGTTCGACACAATAATACCATCCACACCCAGCCTGATGCACATTTCGGTATCGGCCTCGGTGGCAATTCCTTTCACTACGATCTTTCCTTTCCATTTATCGCGGATGGGCGCTATTTTTTCTGCATTCAGCCGTCCTGCAAAGGTGCGGTTCATGAACAGTCCCAGCTGTTTCATATTTAATCCCTTTGGCATATAGGGCTTCAGCGTGGCAAAATTGGGCGTACCGTACTTCAGGGTTTTCAACGCCCATTCGGGCCGGCCCATGATCTGGAGGATATTCCTCAGGGTCATCCGGGGCGGCATGGCCAGTCCATTGCGGATATCCCTTGGTCTGAACCCGAACGAAGGCACATCGCTCAGCAGCACCAGTACTGGATACTGAGCGGCTTCAAGCCGCTTTAAGATATCGTCGCGCACTTCATTTTCGGCGGGGTGGTACAGCTGGTACCAGGCCCGGCCCTCGGTTATTTTGCTGATGGTTTCAATATCGGCCGTAGTAACTGTACTGAGTATAAAGGGAATATTGTGGTCAAGGGCGGCTTTGGCAAGTATTTGGGGCGAATTGGGCCAAATAAGGCCCTGTAAGCCAACGGGCGCAATGCCAAAAGGGGCGTCGTATACGTGGCCGAACAATTCGGTTTGCAGGCTCGACCCCTTGTGTTTGCTCAGGTAATAGGGGGCTAATTCCACTTCCCTGATCTCTGCCGTGTTCTTATGCAGGTTCACATCTTCATTACAGCCCCCATCGAGGTATTCAAAGGCAAATTTTGGGATCTTGCGCCTGGCCTTGTCGCGCAGGTCTTCAATGGAAGGATAACTGGTGTTATACTTCACTTTGACAACTTGTTTACTCATTGACAATTTGATTTCAAGGCCGCAAAATTAGTTCTTTTTTGAAGGACCGCATCCTGTTCCATATGCTTCCTATTCATTCTTTTATTCAACAACCCTGCATAAAAAAGCATCCTCCCGGAAACCAGGAGGATGCTTTTATGATACTATCCCAAAAAACTATTTACCAACATTTGCTTTTGTTAAAACAGAAGCTACGTTCTTAAGAATACCTGTTGCATTTTTCATTTGATTATATGCTGACTGAGCGACCGCAGGATATTCATCCATATAGGCTTTCAGCATTTTCTGTTGTTCGGGCGGAAGTGTTTTGAGAATTCTGTCATCAATATTGATCCGGAATGCAGGGCCTGGAGGACCAACCGGGTGAGGCCAGGGCGTTCCGCAGTAATCATCTATTACCCATTTTCCTAAGGAATATTCGATCCTCTCAATAATCGACACGATATCGCGTGATGGTGGTATTCGCTGATAAAAAGCAAACCAGATCTCACCGGTTTCATTCTGCGCCAGGTTAAAATCGGCATCCGTTGAAATGGTTTCAACCGGTATGATCCTTTTCCATTCCACAAAAGGAACACCGCCATCAATTGTTGCGCTGGCCCTGATATGTTCAGCAGCAAGAGAAGACACTTCACCTTCCTGGTTGGCAAATGTTGTTTTGGCCGTATCAACATTATCTGGTGGCGTGGGCGGGGTTAAGATGGTAATAAAGTGAAGATCGTCAGAGAAATCGCCGGTATCAACATTAAATGCATCAACCCAAACACCAGGCCCACCGGGGCCTCCTATGCCGCCCTGGGGAGCGTATACTACCAATACATCTACATCGGATGAGCCTACGGGAAAGGTTCGATTACCTGAAGAAGTATACAGTAGGTTGCCATCGGCAGTGCCATGCACCGACATAAATGCAAATGGCAAATTGAAACCGCCAAATGGCAATGATGGCCAGCCGTTAGCCGTGTGGCTTCCCGGGCTGCTGTTTGTAGTGCCCGGATAATTGTCGTTTGTTTCTGCCGTAATATTGTTGGAAGAAGTAAAATGGTGATGCCGTACGCCGCCACCACTGTGATTATACACTATATACTTTGTTCGTACATGTGCCATACAAAATTGATTAATGGTTATATTGATTATTATTGAGACAATAATTGCCTTGCAATATTCCTGCGGATATTACCTTTCCGATCCGATGGCCTTAATAGAATTGATTGGTTTGTTAACACGAATGTATTAACATCAAACAGTTGCAGCAATACAACTTTAGTTGTATTTATGGGGATTACAGGAAGAAGCCAGGCATGGCAGTAAAGAATACGGTAAAGGATGAACTATAGGAGCCCACCATTAATTTAACTCTTCAAAAAAAATGTCCCAATGCTTCTCAAAGCTGTCAAAGTCAAAATCATTTATTTTTTTATGATAACCCAGGATCACTTCAACAGACCCATTTAACGCTTCGATCAGCATCCTTTTCATTTCCGTAACAGGAAGCGCCACTACATCTTCAAAACTGGTGATCACATCATAAGACAGCACACGTATCGCTTTATCAAAGCGCTTTCTTACTTTAAAGTTCCCTGGGCGACAGGTAAAAACAATAAATATTTCAACCAAACCATTTCCATAGCTTTTTTCTGCAAAGAAGCGCTGCAGCTTTTCTCTTATTGGATCCATAATAGCGTATACTTTCGACTCCGAAGAAATATCAAATGACATCCTAACTTTCACTTGCTTTATTATTTTATTGACGAATGTAATCAAGCTCTTTGAAAATTGGTTGCTTAAACTGTTGAAAGATCTTAGCCCGCCTTTTCTTCAACGGGTTCATATTCCCGGTCGCTTTTAAGCTGTGTCGACAAAACAATCCCGATAATAAATCCGCTTATCAATCCGCCAAGATGGGCTGCATTGTCAATACCACCGGCAAGCCCCATGATCAGATTGTAACCAACAAAAAATAAAGTACTTGCCAGTAATGCTTTGCTTAACTCTTTTGGGAGCGCCTTACGCTAATAAAACCCCGTACAAACCGAAGATGGCGCCTGAAGCACCTACGCTCACCGTTGCGGTATGCCACCACAAACTTGTAATACTGGCAACAATACCTGTTACCAGATAGATGATTGCAAATTTCGATCTGCCTAATTGCGGTTCCAGAAAGACCCCAGGCCAGGCAGTTTTCATTTGACGTATCAGCAGCAGTAGCAAGTATTGGCAACGGGACTTTGTTAACGGCCCCGCTGTTTTTACTTCAGTTCATACAATTTCCCGCCCGCAGTAAACCGGGTTTCTTTCACAGCAGCGGCCCCATTGAATCTGTATTGCACACCAACAATACCGGTTGGCTTATTGGGAAACGTAAACGTACTGGCCTTTTTGTTATTGACATAGATCGTAGCTGTTTTATTGACTGTTTCAACCCGCAACGATGTCCATTGAGTAAGATCGCAGCCAAACGCCGACAGATCAGCCGTTTTACTCTCGGCCTGCCATCCACAAAAGTATAGCGACAGGTCACCTACACAGGATTGGGCAGCCAGTGGTATAATGATGATATCATTCTTGCATTGAATAAGCACCTGGGTTTTGTGACAGGCATTGGCGCCATCGTCAAAGTTGTTTTTCACCATGGTTTCGAAGGTGAAATTGTCATTCATCAGTTCCCCGAGATCCTGCTGGTTAAAAAAACGCAGCTTTGGCGTCTGTGATACCTGCTGATGTGCGCTCAACATGGAATCGGTTACTTCAACAATTCCGTTTTGCAAACACTGCTCTTTTTTAAAATAAACCGGAACCGGCTGCTCCTCGAGCAGGCACAACCAGCCACCGGTGGTGATCCACAGTTCGTGCGTTTTTACAATTTGGCCATCGGCAATGAGTTTGGCCTTGAAGTAGCCGGGATAATAATAAATGGCAGAATGCTCGTGTTTATCAGCTGGCACCAATGTTTTGCGGGTAATATCCCAGGTTTGCACTATAAATAAAGAATCTGGTTTTTGCCTGGCGGTGTAATGAAATATCACGGAATTGGGCACCCCTTCAGTCATTATTTTGTTGGCACTGAAATCGAACTGAGCGGGGTCGTATAATTTAGTGCGCCGCCCCGCAGAAAGGAAAACGACAAACACGACGGCAACCAAAACCAGTATGCCTGCAAGCCCCAGCATAAACCGTTTCGATTTCCGCTGCGATGCCGGCATCGCCTCAACAACCATCTTTTCCTGTTCAACCGGTTTGACTGTATTTTGTTTGAAATGCTGCCAATCATTAAACCCGGCGAATTGTGCCAGGGTATTGAGGGTAGCCAATGTTGGTGCGCTATCGTATTTCAGCCGGCCAAAAATGCGTTTGAGGGTAGTCACACTCAGGCGTACCTGCGTACGATCATAGATCGCATCGGACAGTTTTTCAAAGTCATAGGTCGACCACTCGCTGCTGGCCCCGCGGTCAAGAATACCCTCGATCTGCTTAAGGATATGGGCAAGGTGTTCGTTGTTGTTGCTCATTTTATTCGTTTAAAATGAATTGGCGTGCATTTGCACCACATTGGCGTGCGCTTGCACACCATGAAGGCTGTATACCCATGTAACTTGTTGGGCTAACACATAAAGTTATAAAACAGCCTTTATGAAATTAATATTCAAAAAAATCACCATCCTTCCCTGTATTCTTTTCCTGTTCGCTTTTTCTGCCTTTGCTCAAAAAAACAAAAAGCCGGCTGCAAAGGAGATCACCATTCCTATGGAGCCGGCCTACTGGCGATACGATACCAGTGGCGTAGAATTTATTTTATACAATAATGTGAAGGCTGCTCACCTTAAAAAACCGCTGCCCCTGTTTCCTAAAGAGGTTCAATTTTCAAACGGTATTATTGAATATGATGTAGCATTGGGCCAGGGATTTCCCGGTGTAGCCTTCCGCCTGTCGCCCGACAGTAAACAGGGGGATCATTTTTACCTGCGCTATTTTGGCACCACCTCACCCGAAAGCCGAACTACCCTGCAATATGCGGCGATCGTTGACAGTACGAGCATGTGGAACCTGACGGATGAATACCAGGCAGGCGCCACCCTGAACATACCCGGTTGGAACCATGTAAAACTTGTAGTGTCGGGCAAACAAATGAAAGCTTATGTAAATGATATGAACCGGCCCGCATTGATGGTGCCGGCACTGGAAGGCGGCCTGGAAAAAGGCGGCATCGCTTTTTCAGGCGGCAATGTAACCATCGCCAATTTTATAATAAGACCCGACTCCGTTGAGGGTCTTTGTGCAGCGCCGGGATATATATCCACGTACAATGATACCCGGTACCTGCGTAGCTGGCAGGTAAGCCCGGCCAGCGATTTTGCTTTTGGGAAAGAGATCCCGCCGCCATTTCCCTATTTGGCCGGGCCGCTCAAAAGCGTTGGCTTCCCAGATAGCACAACAACATGGACGCCCATATGGGCAGAACCCCGTGGCGTAATTAATATAACCCGGCTTTTCGGCCGTACACCATTCACCAAACGCCGGCTTGCCTGGTTGAAAACAACGATTGAATCGGACAGTGCGCAGGAGCGTACGCTTCATCTCGGCTTTGTGGATGAGATCTGCCTTTATGTAAATGGACAGTTCCTGTTTGCCGATAAAAATTTCTATGGCACCCCTGGTCAAAAATTTCCCCGGGGAAGGTGCTCGATCGAGAACGCAGTAATAAAGTTGCCGCTAAAGAAAGGTAAAAATGAAGTGCTGATAGGGCTGGCCAATTTTTTCTATGGCTGGGGCATCATTGCGCGCATAGATGATACGGAAGGAATTCACCTGGCTAAATAGGCCAGGTGTTAGCTAAGCAATTGTATGAGCCTTTCCACTGCCGGCCAATTCAGGATAATGCCTGACATTTCAACTGGCTATTGCCGGCTCCGCGGCAGGTAATAAAGCAACCAGCAATTGATAATGAAAATAACCAGCGATGCTATGAAGGCGGGAAAGGCAATGCCGCTGTTATGTGCCAATGCATTGTTGAGCCCACTGTAAAGCAACCAGATCTGAATGGTCACGTTCAGGATCAACAGCACGATGATGGCCAGCATCAGCGTGCTGGTCTTGTTGGGATGTGCCTGGCTTTGCGCCCTGCGAAAAGTACTCATGGTATCCTAAATTAATTTATCGTGTTGTTATGCCTCTTCTTTTGCCGCAGCAACAAAAATATCGTTCCCCTTCACCTGTACATCCAACCGCGGAAGCGGTCGCGGCGGCGGGCCCTGCAGCACTTCACCCGTCATGGCATCGAACCAACCATTATGGCAGGGACATTCAATTTTGCCGCTGCCCGGTTTATAAAATACCGCACAGGACAGATGGGTACATTTTTGTTCATAGGCTTTGAACTCACCGTTTTCGAGGTGTATCAGGATATAAGGCGTGGTGCTTCCTTCCAAAACAAATGACCTGGTGCCACCTACCGGTAATTCAGTAATACTGCACACCCGGTGTGCGCCCTTTATTTTTTTGTCGGGGGAAAGAACAGATTTCGCGGCCACAAATGCGCTGCCTGTTGCCAAACCGCCCGATACCAGGCAAAGGAATTTTGCAAACTGTCTGCGGGTTACGGACGTAGTTTCTGACTGACTGATGGGGAAATCATTTTTCCAATCAGGATATTTCTCATTATTATCAGACATAGTAACAAATATTCAATGATAACTATAAATCGTTTTGTTAGTCAACTTTCAACCTGGTTGAACCTGCCGGCATCATGATATTAACCTTGGTCTTTACTTCCAGCTTGCCGAACTGGAAAGTATTTACCGGCACGCTGTTGGGCCGCATCTTCCGCATTTCTTCCCTGGTTCCATAATACAGGGCCTGACTGGGGCATACGGTGGCGCACATGGGCTTTTTACCGGCGCTGGTGCGGTCGTAACACATGTTGCATTTCATCATCATGTCGTATTTCTCTTCCTTGATGGGCACCCCGAACGGACAGGCCATTACACAATTTGAACAACCTATACAGCGGGCTGAATTGGCGGTATGCACTACCCCAAATTCATCTTTGCTGATGGCATCGGCCGGACAAACATTCGCACATACGGGATCATCACAATGCATGCACACCTGTACCGTGGTTTGTATAGTTACCGCCCGCTCCACATAATTCACATGAATCATGGACTGCTGTCCGTTGGTTTCACATTCGGCGCAGGCCGCTTCACAGGCCTTGCAGCCAATGCAACGCTGCATATCCACAAAAAATTCCATCTCGGTTTTGTAATAGGTAGTCATGCGATCGTTTTTAGTGTGGACTATTATTAAATACTGTCATAGGCATGTGATTCCTGCGGCGAAGGCGCCTGTTTTCTTAACGGTACCAACTGGCAGGCACACACTTTAAATTCGGGTATTTTGGAAATAGGGTCCAGCGTTCCCGGTGTTAACTGATTAGCCGATTTACGACCAGGCCAGTGATAAGGTATAAAGACCGTATCCTTGCGAATGGTCTCTACAATATTTGCCGGGAACTCCGCCTCACCCCTGCGGGTGATCACTTTCACCAGTTCGCGCTGTGCAATGCCATATTTAGCTGCCAGCTCGGGATGTATCTCGAGTAAAGGCTCGGGATATTGATTTACCAGTTTGCCAATGCGCCTGGTTTGCGTACCACTCAGGTATTGCGATACTACTCTGCCTGTGGTGAGCACTACAGGGTATTCGGCATCTACCACTTCTCCGGGGTCTTTATACAGCACCGGATTGAAATGGGCTTTTCCATCGACAGTGGCAAATTTCCTGTCTTCCCATAAACGCGGTGTACCGGGGTGGTCCATAGTGGGACAGGGCCAGAATACGCCCATGTTCTTTTCAATTTTTTCGTAGGTGATGCCATAATAATCAGCAGTTCCTCCCCGTGATGCCACCCTGAGCTCATTAAAAATATCTTCACTGCTGTTATAAGAAAATTTATCACCGGCGCCCAGGCGTTTAGCTAATTCAAGAAGGATAGAAGTATCGGTGCGGGCGTGCCGCGGTGGGGTAACGGCCTGGCGTATCCGGGTTACGCGGCCTTCGGCCGTAGTAACGGTTCCCTCCTCTTCTTCATGTAAAGAACCGGGAAAAATAATATCTGCATGGCGCGCCGTTTCGTTCATAAAGAAATCTATGGTAGCATAAAATTCCAGTTTCTCAAATGCTTCCCGAACATAATTATTATTGGGCAATGATACCAATGGATTGAAGCAGAGGGAGATCAGTCCTTTTACTTCACCGCGGTGAATAGCTTCTATCAGTTCATACGCAGTATAGCCGGCACTGGGCATTTCGCTTTCTTCAATACCCCAAACCTCCGCAATGTATTTTCTATGTGCGGGATTATTAATATCGCGATTGCCGGGCAGCTGATCGCATTTGTGACCATGCTCGCGACCGCCCTGGCCATTGCCCTGCCCCGTTATGGTGGCGTAGCCGCAATACGGTTTGCCAATTCTTCCGGTAGCCAACACCAGGTTTATGCAGCCCAGCACATTGTCGACTCCTTTTGAATGGTGCTCAATACCTCTTGCATGCAATAAAAAACTGGTCGCGGCCTTGCCCCACCATTCGGCTGCGATGGCAATTTTTTCTTTGGCAATACCAGTCACCTGCTCTGCCCATTCAAGGGTATAATCTTTTACCGCATCGATGGTTTGTTGAAAACCGCTTGTATGGTTATTTATAAAATCATGGTCCAGCAGATCCTTTTCAACCAGGTAGCGAAGCATGGCGCCATACAGGGCCGAATCGGTTCCCGGCCGTATATCTAAATGCAGATCAGCTGTGCGTGCCAGTGGTATTACCCTTGGATCAACGACGATCAATTTGGCGCCATTGTCCCTGGCCTGCCAGATCCAATGCGTTAGCGTGGGAAATGTTTCGCTTACGTTGGCCCCGCAAACCATGATCACTTCGGCCTTGCCGAGGTCTGAATAGTTATTGGAGCCCCGGTCGAGTCCAAACGCTTTTTTATTACCGGCGCCGGCGCTTACCATGCAAAGGCGACCATTATAATCGAGGTTACGGGTCTTCAATGCCACGCGGGCAAATTTTCCGACGAGGTAACTTTTTTCGTTGGTAATTGATACGCCTGACAACATGGCGAATGCATCATTGCCATAAGTTTGTTGAATGCGCTTTATTTCGGCAATCGTTTTTTCCATCGAGGCTTCCCAGCTCATAGGTTTAAAGCCTACGCCTTCCACTCGTTGAAGCGGTTCCAGCAAGCGGTCGGGATGGTTGTTTTGCAAATACCGCTGTACGCCTTTGGGACAAAGCCTGCCTTCATTAAAAGGAAATTCCATCCAGGGATCAAAACCAACTACCTTATTATTTTTAACCAGCAATTTTATTCCACATTGCATGCCACAAAAGCAACAATGGGTTTCCACCACTTTATCAGGCTCATCTCTTCCCGCAAAACCTTCCTGGGGAGCAAAATTCAAATGAGGTCCAAATTGCGCTATGAGCTTTTCTGCCGGAACTGGTAATGTAGCCATGAGTATTTATTTCAAACTGCTTAAAATAGAAATTGTTCTTACCCGAAAAACTTACCACTTTCTTCACGGGCCTTCAGGTGCGCCTTTGCCAGGGCCGATCTTTTTCCTTCGGGGCTCAGGTCAAGGTGCGAGCTGCCATCTTCCAACGTAAAATCAAAACCCAATTCGGTGGTTACGGTTTTCAGATCGTCGATATGCATTTGGGTGGCAAATGGTTTATGGGTATGCGGGCATACAGCCATTCCTTTTTTCTCGCCTTCCTTTTTATATAAATGCGCGCCGACCTGCGCTGGCCGTTGTATGATATGAAAGAACTTTCCAAACGGGATCCAGATCAAAAACAGTATCACGGTAACCGCATGTGTTACCGCCATAAATTCATATGTTTTACCTTTCAGAAATTCATAATCGTAGGTAAGTCCCAACCCGGTAACGGAAATGCCTATTAGCAAGATCAGCGGCAGCCAGTCGCCTTCAAAGGTTTGGGTGGCAATTTGCCCCGCATGCGTTAAGCGGCGGCGCATAAATAATAAACAGCCAATGATCACCAGCCACGAGCACCAGTTGAGAATATGAAAAATGAAAAACGCAATCCATGAGCCCAGCTTAAACTCCATTACTTTAAACCCGAACAAATGGGCTTCGTATAAATTGGTATCGGCGGGATCGATGCTGGTGGCAGGGTTCATGGTAAAATGGATCCAGCCCAGGGTGAGCGGGATGGTAACTGAAAATGCCAGCAGGCAGCCCGTTGCCAACAGAAAATGGCCCCACCATCTTGCTTTTCCACGCGGATAAATAAACCGTTGAAATGCGATATTGCGCACCAGCTTCTGGATCGACAGGCCGGCATATTCCACAAAACTTTTTGAAAAAAGCAGTTGCCATCCCCTTTTAAAATACATCCAGGTGGGCGGCCGCTGCAACCAAACGCAGTAGCGATAGATGATGCCAAACAGGGCGAACACCGTACCGAATAAGTAGGCTATTAAGGCCGCATCAAAATTCTGTAGCTTGCGGGAACCATAAAACACCAACGCCACGGTAATAATACAACAGCACAATGCAACGAGGAATGCTTTTTTGTTGAGTCGGAACTTCATAACTGTCATACGAATAGTGTAAAAATAGAGTGCCGCCAATAAAAAATACCTGATAGAAATCATGCCTTTATGCGTGACATGGTCAGGCACAGAGTAATTTACTGAAAATATTTTTGTGAAATACAGGTAAAATACAAAGCCCAATTCGGTAATAAGATATCTTAGCAGGGCCAGCTATTATTGCCAGTGATTTAAAAAAAGTTTTTACGGTTTAATTATAAGTATATGAACAGTGCACCTTCACCTACCGCACACCGGATCCTGCTCTTCAACACCCTTGCTTTTACTGTTTGTTTTGCCGGCTGGATGCTGAACGGCGTATTGGTAACCTACCTTGTTGATGCCGGTATTTTTAACTGGAGCCTGGTAGAAGTTGGCTGGTTGTTGGGTGTACCGGTGCTTACCGGATCATTGATGCGGCTGCCAATGGGCATGATCACGGACCGGATTGGTGGCAAATGGGTTTTCTCTACCTTATTACTGGGCTGTTCAATCCCTATGTTCCTTTTATCAAAAGCCAATAGTTATGGGGCTTTTCTGGCGCTGAGCTTTTTCTTTGGGTTATTAGGTACTGGTTTTTCGATTGGGGTTGGATTTACTTCTGTATGGTATCCTAAAAACTGGCAGGGCCGGGCATTGGGATTGTTCGGAATGGGCAATATTGGGTCTGCCCTTACCACCTTGATGGCGCCTTCCTTATTAAAATCATTGACGGGCAATGGAAGCAATCCCGAAGGCTGGCGGCAATTGCCGGTTATATATGCGGTTGCGTTAGCTGTTATGGGCGTTCTTTTCATGGTATTCACCAAAAACAAAAAACCGGAGACATCAGATAAAACACTGCTTAAATTATTACAGCCATTAAAGAACGTGCGGGTTTGGCGCTTTGGGTTGTACTATTTTCTGGCCTTTGGCTGCTTTGTTACTTTTTCGCAGTGGCTGCTGCCCTATTTTGTTAATGTGTATAGTGTAAACCTCATCACGGCAGGTTTTCTGGCATCAGCCTTTAGTTTGCCAGCAGGTGCTTTCAGGGCTGTTGGCGGCTGGCTGAGTGATAAATACGGCGCCCGCAAGGTGATGTACTGGGTGCTTAACAGTTCAATTGTGTTAAGCTTTTTGCTGATGATACCACGCATGGAAATTTTTACGCCTGGTACCGGCATTATGGCAACACAGGCCGGTACTGTTACAAATGTCTCCAATACGGTTATACAGGTTGATCAAAAGCAATATCCTGTTATACAAAAAACCAACAAATTTGGGAATAGTGACCGGGAGGCCATGATATTACCGGGAAAAGATGTTTGGCAGGAACCGGTGGTAAAACAGGGCGATAAAGTGGCAAAAAAACAATTACTGGCAAAGGGAACAACCCTGATCTTTTTCAATGCAAACCGGTGGATGTTTGTGGTCTTCATTACATTGATAGGCGCGTGTTGGGGTATTGGTACTGCTGCCGTGTTCAAACATATACCGGAATATTTTCCGAAAGAAATTGGCGCTGTTGGCGGCATGGTGGGTATGCTCGGCGGATTAGGCGGTTTTATTGGCCCTATTCTGTTTGGGTATCTGTTAAACGTAACGGGCCTATGGACCAGCTCCTGGATGTTCGTATGCCTGTTATCGGGCGCCAGTTTATTGTGGATGCACTCGGTCATTACCAATATGATGAAGAAAGAAGCGCCACGGCTGGCCGACAAAATTGAGAATGTACCTGTTCAATAAGCCATATAGCCTCCAAATTTATGAATATGGTCATCTGCTGGCCTGACAGTCATCAGGCCAACAGATGATACTTCGTCAATTAATAAAAGTATTGCAGTACTTCTATATCAGCCATTTCAAATCCTCCTACTTTTGTTTCAGCGGCAACTGATAAAAATTTTAATCATGGAAACGCATAAACCAATTAAACGCAGTAAGGCGTTTGTTCAATTTTCAAAAGACCATCATTTTGGCTTATTGCATATTTGGCAGATAAGGCAGGATATAAACAAAAACACAGCTGCCGCGACTATCGGCAAGTATATACTGGATTTCTTTGAGAAAGACCTGGCAAAACATTTTAAGGAAGAAGAAGAACTTATTTTCAGTAAACTACCCGCTGAAGATCCATTGCGCAAGCAGGCAGAAGCTGAACATGCCCAACTGTATCTTCTTATTGACTCTATAAAAAACAACCGGATCGATAAACAATTATTGCAGCATTTTGCCAATTTACTGGAAGCGCATATCCGGTTTGAGGAAAGGACCCTTTTTAATCATTTACAGGAAATATTGAAACCAGCCGAATTGGAAGAGATCCTGTTACATACTAAATGATCACCCCGCCATGGTTATAACAGCCAATACAAAAATTGCCGCTATTTTAAAGCATAATCCCGCGGCGTTGGAAGCCATCGTTAGCATTTCTCCCAAATTTGAGAAGTTGCGAAATCCAGTATTGAGAAAATTAATGGCAGGGCGGGCTTCCCTTTCAATGGCCAGTAAGATCAGCGGCTGCCGGCTACATGAGCTTTTTGAAAAACTACAACCATTGGGTTTTGTTGTTGACGAAACCGTCCCTGCTTTCGCTGAAGAAAAAAGAGAGGCACCTGATTTTATCAGGTCGATTCAAAAAGAACAAATTGTTGTGCTGGATGTGCGGCCGGTGATGGCATCGGGAAAAGATCCATTGAATATTATCCTTGAAAAGATCAGGGCGCTTCAACCTAAACAGGTCCTGAAGATCCAGAACACATTTGAGCCCACGCCTTTAATGAAACTGTTGCAGAAACAGGGATTCGAATCCTATGCCACAGCAATTAATAACAACCTGGTAGAGACCTGGTTTTACGGGCGGTCAGCAACGGCGCCACCAAATAATACACCGCTCACCGATGCTACTAAAAACTGGAACCAACTCTTCGAACGGTTCAAAGACCGGCTGCAAACAATTGATGTTAGAAACCTGGAGATGCCTTTGCCCATGTTAACAATCCTGGAAGCGCTGGATAATTTAGCTGCAGGGACTGCTTTATTTGTTTATCATAAACGCATTCCCGTATTGCTGCTCCCCGAACTGGTGCAAAGGAAATTTGATTACAGAATAAAAGAGATCAGCGACCGGGAAGTGCATCTTTTAATTTTCAATTCGTGATGCTTACAGGTAATAACCATAACGAATTGGTTAAAACAACCACCCACAAGGTAGTAGTACCATTTTACATCTATGCGGCATTGGCTTTCCTGGTAGCTGCCTGGCTTTTGTTTACTTCGTCACACACGTTTTCACAATATTATTTTCAACCGCAACTATTAGCCATTACGCATACGATGGCCCTTGGCTGGGGCACTATGATCATCTTAGGTTCAAGCCACCAGCTATTGCCGATACTGGTTGAAAGAGAACTGTACAGTAATACCCTGGCCCATTTCACCTTTGCCTTTGCTGCAGTGGGCATACCCATGTTGGTGTGGTCGTTTTATACTTTTAATATGCTATGGCCTGCCCAATCGGGCGCCCTTCTAATTAATATTGCCGTACTGCTGTATTTAATAAATGTAACGGCAAGCATTCTAAAAAGCCAGCACGAAAACATACATGCCGTTTTTGTGCTCACTTCAGGCATCTGGTTATTCATTACAACCCTGATAGGCGGCCTGCTGGTTTTTAATTTCACTTATAATTTGTTACCCAAAGATTCGCTGCATTATCTTTCGTTGCACGCCCACCTGGGCATTACCGGATGGTTTTTACTACTTGTCATTGGTGTTGGCACTAAACTCATTCCCCTGTTCTTAATTTCCCAATACAGCAACACCAGCCTGTTAAAATGGATCTTTGCTTTAATTAATGCAGGACTACTAGCTTTTGTTTTCATTTTTCTTTTTATCCAATTGCCGTTCCTGTTCCTCATCCCTGTTGCACTTATTACAATTGCACTGGTCCTTTTCGGGTATTATTGCTTCAAAGCCTATCAGCTGCGCATTCGCAAACAGCCTGACGGACAAATGAAGGTCTCCCTGCTATCTGCAGCCATGATGGCAGTGCCCCTATTATTCCTGCTAATCATAATTACCATGCTGCTTAATTCGCCGGTGAATACCCATGTGGTACTGACTTATGGTTTCACGATCTTTTTCGGGTGGCTGACAGCCATTATTTTAGGAATGACCTTTAAAACATTGCCTTTTATTATCTGGAATAAAAAGTATCATGCAAAAGCCGGACTGGGCCAAACGCCCAATCCCAAAGATCTTTTCAGCGACAAAGTATTTAATGGCATGGCAATTAGTTACCTGTTTGGATTTTGCTGTTTCGCAGGGGGCATTTTAACCGCTGACGCCATGGTATTAAAAACGGGGGCAGCCTCATTGCTTTGTTGCGCTTTTTTGTATAACACCAATGTTCTCAAAATACTTTTTCACAAAGAAAATTTGTCATGAATGCCGTTACAGATGATGATGAGCTTCATTTGTAAAACCGATTCCTTAATGATGCCTGCCGACCGTAAACACCCGCGATAAATTAAATCCGAAACGCACTTCTCCCTTGCCCCAGTCGCCCGTGGTATTGGTAATAAATGCTTTCTCGTTCATACCGGTGGAATTTGAAAAATGTAACTGAAATACATGGCCGCCGGTCTCAATATCAAAGCCCACAGACAGGGGATCTTTGTATATTTTTTTATCGAGCCCTTTTGCGATATAATGGTAATCGGCCACAAAAGCTATCCGCTTCCACAGTTTGAACCTGGTGCCAATGCCCAGGGCATACACGTCGTTTTCTTCACTGGCCAGCTGTACCAGGTTGCGATGAATAAAAATGGGCGCCAGCTGCAAACTAAAGCGGTCGCTGAATTTGCGGCCAATGATCAGCTCATTATAAAAGTCCATGCGGCTGGTGAAATAATTCTTGCGGGTGGTATCGGTCCATGGCTGGGTACCCAGGGTTATGCCACTTACCAGCACAATGGAAAATGGAAAAGAACCCGGGCCTTTGGTTTGCGCAACCGGTCTGAACTTGATAAAGCCATCCAGTTCCTTCCCTACATTGCTGCGGCCAACACCAACGGTGAGGTTATTCGAGATACCATAATCCAATCCAAAACGCATGCTGGCCTGGTCAAGCCCAAACAGGTTACTGATGCCCGAACTCACTTCGCCAAAGCGATGCAGGATGCGAACATCCAGCACGCCTTTTCCCAGAAATTCTATAGAATGCCCGTTGATGACGCGGGACGATTTAAATGCATTGGTTACCCGCTCTCTTTTTATGGTGTCGTTCTTTTCAACAAGGGAAAGCAGATCGCCCTGCGCATACCCAATTTGTGAAACAATTACCAGTAACAGGCCGGCCACTAATTTTTGTATGTTCCAGGATTTGATTTTACTTAAGCACATTATAATTGCAGTTAATTTTTATGGTAACTGTTTTGGAAACTTTATCTTTTACCAGCGAGGGGATCTCAATTTTATAATCGGCCAGTAACACGGTAAAGGAAGCATCTGAATGAACGGTTTCCCCGGTCACTTTTAAGGTACCGGTTGTTTCTATTTCTTTTTTTTCTCCATGCATATCGAGCACGCCTTTTACAGTTACCGGGTAAGAACCATCTTTCTGAAAATTCACTTTGTCGATATTCACGATCTTTCCTTTGAAAACCGATTTGGGAAACTTATCGCTTTCCATATAATTTTCATTGAAATGCTCCTGCATCAGGGCTCTTTTAAACTCGAACCCTTTAACCAGCAAGGCAAATTCAATTTGCCCCGTTGCGGCATCAAATACACTGGTGGTAGCCTTATTGACCCCGTCAATATCTTCCGCGGCCGTACCGGCGGCAAAACTTATTTGACCGCTTTTTGTAAAATATCTTTTCTGCGAAAAAACCGGTATCGTGAGCACCAGTAATACAACCGCAATCAGCATCTGTTTCATAGAATAGAATTTATTTTATTGGCAACCTTATTCCGCAAGGCTGCATTTGTTTAATACTATATCGCTTAACATACCGGTGCATATTCCTTTTATACGAACAGGAGCACCGGTCTTAATTTTTTTTACGCCTTCATCATCCTGGTAAAAGCTGCAGGTTACGGCAGCAAGCAGGTCGTTTGTTCGCAAGGTCACCGTTGCCTGACCGCTGCTATCGGTTTGAATACCGTTAACGATACCTGATACAATCAATACCTTGTCGACATATTTTGCATTGCCGGCCATTTCATCCTGCTGAAATGCTTTTAACAGCTCAATGGCCGTTATTTCAATACCGCCTTTTTCTTTTCTTATATCAGGCGGTGGTTTTTGATACAGGAACCAGCCATAGCCGGCTGCTGCCAGCGCCAGCACGATGACGCCTGTTATTATCTTTTTCCATGTACGCATAAATATCGTTCAGTTATTAGGTGTGCCTGAGCTGATCCAGCATTTCAGTATAGCAATTTCCTCAGTGGCCAGTGCCGCTGTGGGTGGCATTGTTTTTTCAACAATTGCGCGCTGGTTAATGCGGCCGGCATGGGCCTTCACCTGATCATAGGTTTCGAGCACCACACCTCCGGCCGCGTTGCGCGCACTGTGACAGTTATTACATTTGTTCGTCAGAATGGATTGCACTTTGGCATAGGTGGCCGATACCGTAGAACAATCGACCGCACTGTTGGGGTACAGCAATTCTTCTTTATCGTAATAACACCCTGTAGTAAATGTAGCCATGACGGTTATGATGGACATAATGTACCATCGCTTCCTGTTTGCCAGGAATCGTATTCGTTGGTTATTCATATGAGTTTAGTTGTTTATGGCCCCTGCTGAGACCCATTTTTCAATTTGACGAA
Source organism: Niastella vici (assembly GCF_002077945.1). Lineage (GTDB taxonomy): Bacteria > Bacteroidota > Bacteroidia > Chitinophagales > Chitinophagaceae > Niastella > Niastella vici. The sequence goes on along the minus strand of NZ_LVYD01000043.1, from coordinate 99,518 downwards.
TCTGGCAACCTGTAAGTTTGGTAGTTCCCGGCGGCATCGGTTTATACCCGGTTGCCTGCTTTATGCTGCCCAGCAGCCTGCCATTAAGCGCAACAGTTTTTACCCCGTCGTAGGCGCTTAGGTCTATTCCAGCCCTGGTAGTGGTAGCGTTATGGCATTTTGTACAATAAGTAGTCAATAATGGTGCTACACCGCCTGAATAAGTAGATACAATAGTACCGCAGGTGTCGCTGTTATTATTTCCATCTTTGAGCGGGATCTCATGCTTGCAGGTTACAACAAGGAATGCAGTTATACTAAACGCAACGATCAAACTAAGTTTCACAGTAGTTTTCATTAAATGAATAAAAGGGTACTTTTTAAACTCAATTTCTATGCTGATATTATCATGATACAATTTCAAAATACCCACTGGTAGAAATTGAATACCGGATAGTCGTATTAAGGGGCTGAATGGGATCCTTCCATGCTTCGACTGAGCTCAGTACGCTCAGGATCCTCTGGGGCGGATATAGTTAAGCCATTTCGAACCCGCCCAGCATCCAGTTGCAAAATGATTCGGTGCGGCCAAAACTGGTGATGGTGTCGTGAATGGTTTCAGGCTTCAACACCACCTGCATTCTTGATTTACTGGCAGGCAGTAATTTTACTATAGCAGAAATATTAATGATGAACTGCCGGTTAATACGAAAGAAGCTGGAAGGGTTCAGTTGCTGTTCCAGCTTTTCTAACGTAAATCCCGTATTGTATTTCACCTTTTGAAAAGTAACCAGATAAACAATTTTTTGCTCGGTGAAAAAATAAGCCACGTCTTCTGCGGGTATCAATTTCATTTGCCGGCCAATGGTAACGAGGAACCTTTCCTGCCAGGAAGTTTTGCCGGGTTTTACTATGAATTTAATTTCACCGGCATGCTCACCCGGTGAAAAAAAAGTTTCATACCGGTTAAGCGCTTCTTTCAGTTCATCCCTTTTTACAGGTTTTAATAAATAATAGATCCCATTTGCTTTAAATGCATCAATGGTATATTTCTCATACAGGCAGGTGAATATTACCGGTGGCTTTTTGGGCAGGGTTTTAAAGATCTCAAAGCTTAACCCATCGGGCAGCTCGATAGCAGCAATTACCAGATCAGGCAGGGGATTTTTTTGCAACCATTGCCGGGCAGTTTTAATATCCCCGCACCGGCCGCATATTTTCTTTTCAGGCGCGATCTCATTTAATAATTTTTCAAGATGTTTTATAGCCTGGGAATCCTGGTCAATAATTAGAGTACGCATATTGTTTATATAACAACTTATGCGCCGTTTTCTTTCTTTTTATTTATCCACCCCAGGCATTTATTTTCACATACAATTATTTTTAATAATTACCCCTATTTTTGACAAGCGAAGCTCACAATATGAAGATCATCATTATCGGCGCTACTTCCGGTATTGGAAGGGAGCTGGCGCAACAATATATAATGCTGGGCCATACAGTGGCAGTTACGGGCAGAAGACAGCCATTGTTGCTGGAGCTGAAAACGCAGCATGCGGCCATTGAAACCGCCTGTTTTGATGTGCAGGCTGCCAATGCTGTACTGGAACTGCAGTCACTGATAACAAAATTAGACGGCCTCGATCTGTTGATCTACAGCGCCGGCTATGGGGAACCTTCTGCCGACCTGGTTGAGGAAACAGAAATTGATGCTACCACCACTAACGTAATGGGCTTTGTAAAAATAGCCGCTTTCTCCTTTAATTATTTCCGCAAACAGGGCCATGGCCAACTGGCCGTGATCTCTTCAGTAGCGGCAGTAAGAGGCAACAGCTGGACGCCCGCCTACAGCGCCAGCAAAGCGTATGTGAGCAATTATTCAGAAGGCCTGAACATAAAAGCCCGCAAACTTCAACTCGATATTGTTGTCACCGATATCCGTCCCGGATTTGTAAATACTAAAATGGCCAAAGGTTATGGGCAATTCTGGGTGGCGCCCGTAACAAAAGCTGCCCGCCAGATCATCGCTGCCATCGCAGCCAAAAAGCGGGTGGCTTATATAACAAAACGGTGGTGGCTGATCGCTTTCCTTTTGAAAAGACTTCCTTTCTGGATCTACAGAAGGTTAGGGTAATCCTACTGGTTGCAAGGGTCAAAAACCATATCGCCGGATCATGGCAGGTGGTTTAATATAGTTTCCGCTTCGGCCTTCAGCTTATCTACCTCTGTAGAAGGAATTTTTACCGGCATTGTCAATATTGTATGTGCTATCGCCCTGGCGTTGAGGGTGTCCTTTGTTTCATGGAAGAGTTTTAATAACTCCACTTTCGTTCCAAACTTATTGGGCAAATAATGACACAACCATTCATAATTTTCAATCGCTTTTTTTTGATTGCCGCTTTTTCTGTATGCTTCTGCCAGCGTTTCAATAGTGATCCTGGAGATAAAATATTTTTTTGCTTCTTCCAGTATAATGGAAGCCTTTACGCAATCTGCACTGTCTTCTGAAAGGAAAATGCCATATTCAGTTAAAAATTTTCCATTATACTTAAAAGGCTCCATAAGTCTGATATATTCTCCATTTAAGCCGGTCCGCGATGCATTTAGCTGATTACGCAGTGTATCTAATTCCTGTTTTGCCTGCCATAAACCGAAAGCCCGACAAGCAACTATTGCTGCTGGTATGATGAGAATTGCAGGCAACAGTCTGGCAGGGGCATTGGATAATTGACCGGGCATCTTAAACCAGGCGTACCTGGTTTCATTTACAACCGCTGCGATCGCAAAACACAATGCAAGCAACATAAGCATGCAGTTTACATGCAACGGATAAGAACTAAGCCCACAAACAAGAATGCCGGTGGCCGTAAGCTTGGCTGCATTCAACAGGTCGGCGTGGCGGATCGACTTCGCAGCAAAGAACCCTGTTAAAAGCAATGCAACAATTATAAAACCCGGAAGCCCGATCGTATGAAAGAGCTGAACATATTCATTGAAAAGGATGTAACTTTCGCCGGCACTCAGGAAGTAATCCCTTGAAGGAGCCGAATGCATGGCAAAGTATTGCGCCTGCCATTGTGGGTAATACCAGGTGAACCGGCCTATTCCTGTTCCCAACCAGAAATGATCGGTGAGGTGATCTGTTGCCGTATCCAGGGCCATTAAGCGGCCAAGTGCCGATAGTTTTTTCAAATTAAACAGGTTCCAGGCCATATAACCCAATGCGGCAAGTAATACTCCTGCAGCAGTAAGGATAAGCACCTTTGGTAATTTTAAAATAACTGCTTTTATTGTTTTCCCATAATGCAGTATGAAAAAATAAAGCAGTAATACGATCAGCGCCAAAAGCGCAGTACGTGATTGCGATTGCCACACGATGAATACAACAAAGCCAACCACCACGGCAAAAACAATACATTTTATACCTTTCAATAACTGCACAAGCCTTTTGGGCATGATTGGCTGCTTCATACCCGGGAAAAGGCCGGTCATTGAAAAAAAGAGGTAGTACAGGAAAGGAAGTTGAGCGACAAGATAAAAACTGAATACACCCGAATTTTGCAATGTTCCCTGGATGTTCAGTTTCTGAATGTTGAGAGCAAATCCACCCATCTGTTCAAAGGCCAGGCATAATTGCCAGAAGAACATAATTCCCAGAACTATTAACAGGAAATGCGCTACTCGTATACCCGTCCACATCAAGAGCGTACAAAGCAGGATCACAACAGTGATATTTGTAAAATACTCATTCGCAAAAGAGTAGTAACGGCAGAATAACAGGCAAAGGATAAATACATTTACCAAAAGCATTGACAGGCTTTGCCTGACACCGGGCTTTTTTTTAGAAAACACGAACAGCAACATACTTACGAACCAGCAACATAAAGCTACAAAGGCGGCGAAATACTGGCCATTTTCATTCAATAGATAATTGAATGCAAACGGGTAATAGAAAAGATAGTAAGCATAAAGAATAACAAAAGTGAGAAAAACAAGCGGTGTTAACAATTTATCGATGGTATTCATTTTTTCAGTTTGCCTGGTACAAAACAATTCCATAAAAAGGAGTTAAGGGCGGGTCGGCGTCCCAATGGCCATAGGCATGTGATTCATCAGACGAATATTTCAATGTGTAGGTGCCAGCTTTTAAACTGATCACCGTATCTGCAAGCCGGTTCTTGACACAACCGCCGGCATGTATGGTATTCATTGCACTCATTGCCCATACAATGCGCCCCTTATCATCTTCGATATAACCGTAATCACATAAAGTTTTTAAGGTGGAAACTTTTTCTTTTGAGATGTATCGCCGCTCATACTGAATAAAAAAATCGTATACTCTCACTAAAAAGTAAAGGTTTTTTTTATCCCAACACGATCTTAGCAAAGCCCCGCAATCATATTTATCTTTTACCTCTCCGGCAATGACCTTTTCAATGGCAGTGGCCGGAATATTATCCCAGCATAAAGTATCCGTAGTTTTATATTTACTATAAATGCAATCCTGTTGTGAAGAAAGGTCCTTTTTCGCGGTTAACCGGAGCTTACCATAATTATAAATATGATCCACTAAAGGATCGGTACCGGTATGCCATCCGATCTTTCCTTCCTGCCTTATGCCATCATCGTTATCACCTACGGCAAAATCAAAATCCATTTCAACACCTTCTTTGGGTTGCGTGCCCAGTTCATTCCAGGGAATGGAAATTAAAAATTCAGCAGTATGGTTAGTCGAATCGATCTTTTTGGAAAAAGTGATAGCACTTTTCTTTGCCCCTGAAGTACCCATGAACCCTTCCACCGCAGTGAAAAGGTAATTACGGTGATCATTCTGTGAAGGATGAAAGAAGAATTCCAGATCGTCATTTTTCAGGAAATAAGGCGCTCTTACCTGAGCAAGGGGCCTTACCAGCTCTCCTACCCCATATACCTGCACGGCTGCATCCTGCTTAATGGTGAATGACTGCATTGTATCGCAATAGTCAGGTATGTTCACGAGCGCAGCCAGCCGGGGTTTATTATTGTATTTTTTATTTATCAGCGGTATGGCATTGTGCGTATTACCTGTTATTGTCGAAGCCATTATTAGCGCAGGTTCCCCGTGATTGACCGGAACACTAATTTTTGACCGGCAGGCATTAAGCAAAACCAGTGTTAAAAGGGCTATTGCTGTTCTTTTATTTACCACCATATCTGTTGTTTGTTTTCGAACGTGAAGATCCTTTCCTGGAACCCTGCATCCAGGTTACGGATAAAAAGCAATGCATTTTCAGGAACATGATCAAAGACCAGATAGTCTTTCGTTGCCATTTGTTTTCCTAATGATATCCATTCTTTATTCCAGTAATACAGTTCGTAGTTATAACCGGGTATAATATTGTTACTCTGGTCTTCAGGGTACTTTTTTACTATTATTATTTCCCTGCATTGCTGCAGATTGGCATGCAGGGTACGTACCGTTCCGTTCCTGTGCAAAATAAGCGGGTCGGCTGCCGGCCAGTATTCATTATTACGATATATCATCGGCAGGTATACGACATCCCTGCCCAAAGTGGCAAATGACACTTTTTTATCAGCGCCTGTTTTTCCCCACTGCACCGGCTCCCATTGTTTATTATTGAAAACACACAGGTAGGCCAGCCCCTGTTGAGGCAGAATGGTATCGAGCGTAAGCGTTATAGTTGAAACAGGAATAACCCTGTCTGTTACATCCTCGTGATGATGGTCCTGAAAAAAAACGGGCACATCAGCAACCTGCCTGGCATTAATGGTGTCTGTCACTTTTTCAAAACTGTACCTGTAGATCTTTGCCCGCTTTCGTTTCATTTGAGTGGCGCCCAGATAATTGTAACCAGGGTCTTCTACTTTTTCAAAACCCGGGTCCGATTCGCCTCCCATAAAGGTGATATCGCCGAGCGGGGAAATCAAACTATTCCAGTCGTGCCTGCCGCTTTTATTTGCCCAGAAGGGCGTATAATCGAGTGTAACGGGAATACCCATGGCACGCATAGCATAGGCCGCCAGTTGAGCAGCCTGGATACATTGCCCCGCTTTTAATTTCAGCAACTCGCCGCAGTTAGGGTCGCCAACACAGTTGAATTTCGGCGTGATATAGAACCACTTGCGGATATCATTATTGATCAAAGAGGCTGCTTCTATAAGGCTGCCACTGTCTTTAACAGTTTTAAGCACCCAGGCATACCGCTGCATCATGTTTACCCGCCAGCTTTCAGGGCTTTCATTTTTTAATTTATACGGCAGTATATATTTGCAGAAGTCATCGAAATTCAGCCGGCGGGCCCAGGGGTAATTCCAGGCGTTGAATGCATTATCTATATTATCTACCAGCAGCTCGCATGTTATTATATCTATATCTTTAATAGTATCGGGGGTAGTTGTTACCCGTTGGCCCAATGACGCTGTCAGGGAATCCCATATTTTTCTGGCGCTGCCTTTACCCAATTTGTTCAGGGAATCCATTTGATTGAAAATTCTACGGGATTCCTGCACCGATTCACCTGCCAGATGAAACTGATCGTCCATATTCCTGATCAAAAAATAGGCAGCTTTCAGCTTCAGGCTGTCATTCGGTTGCTGGTAATGGCTGATCAGCTTTATCAGTTCCTTTTTATTGGAAGTTGCGGCTATGATCTGTTCAATATCTGCTGGCGCAGGGCGCATACAGCTTCCCCAGCAAAATGAGATTATTGCAATCAGTAAATTGTTAACGGCTTTCAATGAACGATTATTTAAGGTAGGAGATAATATTGACTAAGATAAATCAAACCTTTTATCCGGGGATCACCATCAGCAATAAAGAATTGAAAAAAATTAAATCAGCCGCTTCCTGTAATTACGTGATCAATGCCGTGATTTAACAAACCAATTGAAACTAACCGTTATAGATGCGAAAAATGTTAAGCAAAAAATTAAGCAAAAAGTTAAGCAGGTTTTTTCTTTTCTATATTATGCGCAATATTTATTTTTATTGCATGTTAACATCTTCATAGAATTGGCTTGCACCCATGCGGGAGAATTGCTGTACGCCCTATATCTGCAAAATATTCAAGACGAGCAACATTAACCAACCATCAACCTTTATTAAAATGAAGAAAGGATTGCTTTTAATCGCCTTCGCAACTTTATCCATTACAGCGAGCTTATTCGCTCAAGTTGAGCCAGCCTACAATTGCGCTTACACAGGAAATGCCGCCGACGAATGTTACACTTCAGACGGCACCAGCAACATTATAGTTATTAACTGCCGCCCTGGTTCAACCAGCTGCGGTTACTAGTAGTGTTTCCTAAAAATTAAGACGGTGCCAAAACGGGCACGCCAGATTTGACATAATCAGTACTGACTATTCATTTAATCAGTACTGATTATCTTTTCATCCTACATAGATACTAATCATGTTTACCAATACACGCCTTTTCTTAAATGTATTGGCTGTTACCCTTTTTGCCGGTTGCTACAGCCATACACCCAAACAATCAAAAACAGATTTTGAAGCTTTTCCTGTTGAAAAAAAGCTCGATGAAGTTGAGCTGCGCAAGATTGATGAATTTACTCCCGACTTTATTGATCTTCACAACGATTCCATTTTATATTTTGTAAGTGCCAACGGCGAGAAAAGGTATCATTTTGCTTTATACCACCTGCAAGAAAAGACATTCCTTCATCCCCTGCTTCCTGCAGGAAGAAAAGAAGGCCAGGCACTGGGCTTCCATTCGTATGGTTTTGAAAATAACTATTTGTGGGTCTACGATGTAAACAAGGAAAAGATCACTTGCACAGGTTTGGATAGCCTCCGGGACACCAGCAGCAATCATTTCATAAAGGAATTACCAGCTCCCGGACACTACTACTCTGTTCAATTACTGAACGACAGTACCCTGCTGACCAGTGGAAATTACGACGCCAAAGACGATTACAAGATTGCGACCATAAACCTTATGAATGGCCAAATCTCCAATCAAATGACACCTTATGCGCCTGACAGTTCCGCATCATTCAACCGGGCCCAGAAAATGGCTTACGAAAGTTTTCTGTTTGTAAGGCCTTCAAAAGACAAATGTGTGCTGGCCAGCCGCTATACCGACAGGATCGAAATCATAGACCTGAACTCCCGCAAATCAATAGTCGTTAAAGGAACGGAAGGATTTGAACCTGAAATGAAAGTAGTCAGCGGACGTGATGGCAGAAAAATAAGCATCAGCGGACCTAATACCAGGCAGGCATTTGTGCGGGGAGAAGTGACCAACAACTTTATTTACCTGCTGTATTCAGGCAATGTAGACGGCACCAAACACTTGTTCTATGGAAAATATATTTACGTATATGACTGGGACGGAAAACCGGTTCAAAGACTGGAACTGGCTAACGACGTGAAAGATTTTGCCGTTACCCGCAATGATTCCCTGTTATATACTTACAATCCCCTGTCTAAATTCATCAGCGTTGCAAAACTTACAAAGTAATGAAGCCTATATATTACTTGCTGCTATTAAGTATCTGGCTGCTGCCTTCCTGTATTAATCGCAAAAAAGCAGCTGATGCGGCCGTAAAGATCGTTATGCCTGCACAAACAGAAGTTTATAACCCCTATATAACCGATACAAACAATGTTACTTTAAAAGCAGATAATAGCCAGTACAAAATTTACGCCTTCATCAATGTGTCGTGTTCCAGCTGTCTCGAAAAACTGGTGAGATGGGACAAGATACAATCGCAGGACCCTGATTTTGGCAAAGTTGCTATTATACCCGTTTGTTATTCGAGGGATAATTTTGAGTTGCTGAAGTTTATGTTTGAGAGCCATAAATTCCCCAACATACATTTTCCACTGGTACTGGACCTAAAGGATTCCTTCGCCATCAAAAACAGTTCGCTGGCAAGAGCTGGTGATTTTACCGCCCTCACCAATGCCCATGACCAGGTATTGCTTACCGGTAACCCGATTGAAAACAACAAGGACAAGGACCAGTTCCTGCATATTATCCGGAATACTGAATAACAAGCGTGCGAATGCTGTTTGCCTATTTTTGTTTATTAAATGTTTTATACGATGAAAACAAAAAGATTGCTGTTGGGCATTTTGCTCGTTATAACCGCCGGTGTTTCCTTTGCCCAGGAATCAATATCGCTGAATGTGGTGTATGAATTCAGTTACGTTCGGGATCTTTCACAAAAAGACAATCCCTATATATCGAACATGGTATTATCGCTGGGCAAAGGCACCAGCCGCTATTGTACAGAAAAAGACTATAAGGATAATGACAGGAACAGTATTGCCAAAAGGAAGCTGCAGCAAACGCAGACGGCTGCGGCACCAAGGCCGGTGAAAGCTGTAGCCGGCGGTCCGGCGCTTTTTGTAGGCAGATCGGGTGTTGCCATCAGAGAGGAAATAATGAAAGATATTCCTAAACGGAAACTGGAAACAACCGGCTTCATCGGCTCCAAGGTATATACAGTACAGACGGAACTGCCCAAAATAAACTGGGAGCTGCGGCCGGAAAGAAAAACGATCGACAAGTATGGCTGTCAGCGGGCATTGGGCCGGTACGCGGGCCGGGATTATGAAGTTTGGTTTGCACCCGATCTGCCTTTTCGGGATGGTCCCTGGAAACTGCAGGGCCTGCCGGGCCTTATACTTGAAGCCCATGATACAAACAACGAGGTAGTGTTTACCTGCAAGGGAATAAGCCGGAACGACGATTCAGCAGAAACGGTTATGTCATTTTTGAAAGACCCATACACCATTACTACAAATTTAAAAAGCTACAATCGCACAAGGGCTTCGTTCGATCAGGACCCTGAAGCGATCATCCTTGCCGAACATCCGGAAGCCAGAATATTTGTTCTGCCCATGGACAGCACGGGCACAAAGAAGGTGATAAAAATAAAACAATACAATCCCCTTGAGAAGGATTAAATACATTCGCGGGCAGCTCGTTACTACTGCCGTTGTCTTCCTTATCCTTTTGGCGCCTGTTGCTTATGCCCAACAACGAAAACTGACCGGTGTTGTAAGTGACAGCGCCAATAAACCACTGCCATCGGCCACGGTGAACCTTGTCAATGATAAAGCAACTATCATAAAATACGATTTTACCGACGAAAATGGCGCGTTCACCTTCAATCTGACCGCCGGGGAAGCGGCTTTACCACTTTGGCTGGAAGCAAGCTATGTAGGCCACCGGAATCAACGGATAGCCCTTTCACCCGGTCAAAATGTTTATCATTTCAAACTTGTTCGCGATCCGGGCATTCTCAACGAAGTGATTGTGCGAACTAAACCGCCGGTTGAACAAACGGGCGATACCCTGCACTACAACGTCAGTAAATTCGCGCGGAAAGAAGACAGAAGCATCGGCGATGTGCTGAAGCGTATGCCCGGCATTGAAGTTGGCGACGACGGCTCCGTTTACTTCAATGGGAAAAAGATCAGCAACCTGTACATTCATGGAGACGACCTGATGACCGGAAGATATGGTGCTGCCACCAAAGTGATACGGAAAGAGATGATTGAAAGCGTGGACATCATCATGAACCACCAGCCTGTCAAAGTGCTTAAGAATAAAATACCAACTGATAATACAGCGCTCAACCTGGTACTGAAAGACGAAAACAGCCTGAAGCTATCGGTCAACGGAATGATTGGCGCAGGCTTGCCCCGGCTGTACGATGCATCGGCAACAGCCGTATTGTTGAACAGCCGCATCAAGGCGCTCAATAATATCGGGCTCAACAACAGCGGCGTAAACTATACAGACGACTTTAAACAGTTGGGGGCTTCCAATTTCATTTCAGAGATCAACAATACGCCGCCTAAAATGGCTTTGTCCATGGCCACTATTGGTCCGCCCGACCTGCCCCTACCCAACTATTATTTCAATAACTCCAAAATCATTAACCTTAACAATCTTTATAAAACGAAGAATGATATTCAGTTCAAAATAAATATGCAGGCTTTTACCGACAGGAATAACCTGGAATACCTGAGCAGAACAGATAACTATTTGCTCAACGATACCATCTCTTTCAGGGAACGACAGTATCTTACCAACAAGCCCTCGTTGCTGAATGCTTCATTCAATATAATGATCAATAAAGAGCCGTATTTTCTCAACAACAACATGAAAGTTGAACTTAGTCATGAAGATAACGGCAGCTTTATGCAATTCAACGATAACACGTTTAACCAGGGCGTAAACAGAAAGATCAAAAACTTCTCGAACGACATAAACTACATACCATCACTACCGGGCAGGGGTATCGGAGAGTTAAGATGGCTTGTTAGCTATAATGAGAATCGGCAATTCCTCGATATTGGAAGTGGATACAATTTTGAGATAGGCAATCAACAGGATTATTACGATGATGTCATTCAAAACCTGCGCATTCCCGCATTATTCTCCCATCTGTATCTCGGGTACAGATTGCCCGGCACTATACTTACACAGAAATATACCGCGGGTTATATTATTGAATCGCAGGACCTGGTTTCACAACTGGAGCTGATCAGGAATGGAGGAACCACCCCATATTCAGGAGATGCGGGCAACAATCTGCAATGGCACAGGAACAATATTTATTTTACACCGGAATACCAGGTTAAATACAAAAGTATAAGATCAACCATTCTGTTACCGGTAACTTATCAAAACATCCATTATTCCCAGCAGGAATATGGTCTGGATTCGAAGAACAACAATCTCCTCTTTAACCCTTCGGCTGATTTCAGGTACGATCTCAATCCGGAGCAGTACCTGGGCGCCAGCTATACGTTCAATAACAGCTTTAGTGACATCTCGGGAATATACCGGGGTGGAATATTGGAAAATTATAGAACATTCAATGCAAAAGACGCCGACCTGCAACAGAAAGCCACTCATTCGCTAGCGGCCAATTATAATTTCCAAAAGGCCATCAACATGCTATTCATCAATTCGGCCATCAGCTTTGACAAAACGATCGCAGAAACCATCCTGTCTACTGAATTCCTGAACAATATACAAAAGACGGTCTTCCTGCCCTACAGGAACACGCAAAGCAGGTTGTCTTTAAAGGCCGGTTTCAGTAAATATCTTTTCAAGCTCAAAACAACGCTTTCACTGAAGTCTCAATGGAGCCGGTTCAGGTATGTACAGATCCTGAACAACACTACCCAGCCGTGTTATAATGACGCCTTGTTGTTCAGCGCGAAACTGATGAAAAAGATATCTCCTGCCATTACCATTATTTACGAACCGAGGGGATCATGGAATACTTCCCACGCCAGTGGAACAGATAGTAAGGCAGGCAGCCTGGTGCATCATGCCTTCCGGCTTGACCAGTACCTGTCGCTGGGAGCGGCGCCCCTGAAGAAAACGAATATTGAAGTAACAGCCAGGCATAGCTTCAGCAATAAATCGAACAGCACCGGAGTTCAATACTTTTTTATGGATGCCAAAGCCACCTATACTGCCAAAAGAATGGACCTGATCTTTTCTGTCACCAATTTGTTTAATGTTACCAACTACACCCTGTATTCCTTAACACCTTACCAACTTATGATAGATCAGTACCACATCAGGGGGCGCATGGGAATACTGCGGCTGAGCTATTATTTCTAGACCCTGGCAGTTACCCTTGTGGTAGCCACCACGGCGAACTCTCCTACTTCAGCTTTGACCGGCAGCCGTTCTGATATTTTCGGTGTTAATGACGTCAATTACCCGAGCACACATCAACATTATTGCCACCGGCGCGCAATCCAGTTCAATTGAACTGTTGGATATTAATGGTAGAAAAATGGTATCGAAGCCAATACATTTGAGCGCCGGTAACAATGCCCTTTCTTTAAATCATCTTCATCAATATGGCAAGGGAACTTACTTCATAAAGATCTTTGCAGATGGGGAGAACCACTTTCAGAAGATAATAATAAAATAGACAGGATGTGAACGTAAGAAGATACAGTCCCGCCGCGTGGCGGGACTCTTTTTATTATATTATTCTTCCTTTTGTGCATTCAGTAATGTCAGGAGCCCATTGTTAAAATTCTTTGTTTTTTCGCCCAGTGATTGAAAAAATTCTGAATCGAATTTTTCAATGATCTTTACCGCCTGCCTGGTGATCTTAATGCCCTGTTCAGTAAGGGAGATGCTTTTTGCCCTTGTGTCGGAATGGTGCTCCTGTCTTTCAATCAACTGTTTTCTTTCCAGTGTTCTGATCACTGTTGAAGTGGTCATCGGGTCAATTTTGCTATGATTTGAAAGGTCTATCTGAGTTACACTTTCCTGCTGCCGGGATAACCATAACAAACTTGCCAGCAAAACAAATTGCGGATGGGTAATATCAATACTATCCAAAGATCTCTTGATCCCTCTTTGCCAGAGCGTGGTTACCTGCCATAGCAGGAAGCCTGAACTTTCTTCAGCAGTTTTTACACCAAAAGCTTTATCCGGTTTCTTCATATTGAAAAAAATAAATAATCAACGCTTACTGGCTGCCTCGATTTGCTTTTTTATATCTGCAGGCAAGGCGTTCACGATATTTTGAGCCACCAATTTAATCCAAACAAAGGACAATAAACCTTTTACGGTAATAGTATTCGTTATTTTCAGCCCGTCTGGCGTTTCTTCAAAGGTATGATTGTCGTACATTCTGGCTAATGGGAATGTAGTAACATCGAGAAAGCTTTTATTGACGTGCGTTTCAAGCAACTCCACTTTCAGTTTTGGGCCACCTTTAGGTTTCAGGGTGAAATGATTGCCTTTTTCAAACCGGCCTTCCAATTGGGCGAATTCAATGCCTTCATCCCAGGTATGCCAATTATTTACATCTGCAAAAAGTTTCCACATTTGTTCTTTGGTAACCTCCTTTGTAACGATTGAATAGGATCTGGTCCACATAGTATTTTCTATTTTATAAGTGCAAATATAATAAGTATACTTATAATATCCAAATAATAAATAAATCGCCTTCCCTACGCACCAAAATTTACAATTCAGTCAGTAAAAAAAGCAATTCGTACCCGTTTGTATTTACTTTACTGGTATGCCGGCCTAATCTTGCACTAAAAATTGATTAAAAATGAGATCGATCCTCTCCACCGCCCGTATAGGTATTGCCGCATTTGCAGGCATTGTAATAGTTCTTTCGCTGTATGCTTTTAAAACCGTTCATACTGTGACCGACGACCTTTGGGCACGACTGGGAATGAATAAAACTGAGGGATTTGAAGGCGCCAAAAACAGCTTTATGCGGGGCTATCTTTATTATTACGGCGCCAAAAACATCAAAAGCATTGCGAAGGGCGACCGCGTTGCAGTAGCCGGTGAGCTGCTAACAACCGTAAAACAATACATTAACAGCGATGCCTTTAAAAAAGAATACGACCAGGAAAGGCAACAGGCAAAGCCACATCAGGATGCAACCCCTATGCGAACCAAAGAGGAAGTGCGCAAAGATGAAATTGACAAAATGGAAAAAGGGTTAAAGCAAACAGAGGAGATGATCAGGAAAACACCCAGCCTTGCCAAGAGCATGCAGGGTGTTATAGACATGTACAAAAAGAATATTGTTGATTATAAAGATCCCAACAGTAAGACGATCGAATTATTTTTCCAGGGCGAAAAATTAAAATATGAAAGGTCAACAGACGGGTATACTAAAGACCTGACTAAATGGAAAGAATCATACCCAGCCGATTATCGTGAGCTGATAAAAACACGTTTGCAAAAATTCCTCGAATTATCAGCCACCGTTGATTTTAATGCGGAACTGAAAGAAGTAAATGGTAAACAAAAATTTGTAAACCCCGATTATGAAGGTAAACCGGCCGATTGGAAAGAGATCTTCAGGGCCGGAAAAGACATAACCGAGGTTAGCCGAAAATTTGCACAGCAATGGCTGGCCGGGTTGGGTAAGTAATTTTCATTGTTTAGTAAAAGAAAAGGGTCCCGGCGCGCCGGGACCCTTTCTATTCCTGTACCAATACTATTATTTTTTAGCCCGTGCCTTCTTCACCTCCCCTTCCGTTACGGCGCTGGCCTTGTTGCCAAAGCTGGCGCGTATAAAGGTGAGCACATTGGCAATATCTTTATCGCTGAGGTAATTCAATGGCGGCATGGCGTTGCCATATTTTTCGCCATCTACCAGCTGCTGGCTAAGGCCTTCCAATACTACATTGATCAACCGGGTTTTATTACCCAATACATAACTTGTTTTCGACAATGGCGGATTCAGGTCCTGCACCCCGCCCCCATCTGCCTGGTGACAGGCTGCACAGTTTTGCGTATACACAATTTTTCCGGCGGCAATTGCCGGACTTGCTGCTGGCGTCGCTTTTGTCGCAGGTTTTGTGGCGGCTGCAGTTTTCACGGCGGTTGTACCCGCAGGCGTCTTTTTAACTGCTGTAGTTTGTTTTGCAGGAACCGCTTTTACTGTGCTTTCTTTTTTATTATACGATATTTTAAAGATAGTGCCACCTTTATCATCGCATACATATAAAGAACCATCGGGGCCCTGTGCCAGCCCGCACGGACGATGATCGGCGCGGCCATTGGCAGTTTTATCGGATGAACCGGAGAAGTTATCGGCAAACACTTCCCATTCGCCGGAAGGCATTCCATTTTTAAATGGCTGGAACACTACAAAAAAACCAGCTTGTGGTTCAGGCGCCCGGTTCCAGGAACCGTGAAAGGCAATAAAGGCGCCGTTCCGGTATTTTTCAGGGAACTGGTTTCCGGTATAAAACAATAAATCATTCGGGGCCATGTGCGCAGGATAAGCTGCAGCCGGTTCAATAAACTCAGCGCTTCCCTCTTTTTTTCCATCACCGCCATATTCGGGCGCCAGCATTTTCTTTTTTTGAAAACGATCGTAGTAAATAAAAGGCCAGCCGGCATTATCGCCCTTATTCAACGCATACATACATTCTGCGGGCAGTTCAGCATTGTCTTTTGCCGTATACATGTCGGGGAAAATAAAATTCAGCTGGTCTCTTCCATGCTGCATCACAAACAACTTGTTGGCCTGGTAATTCCAGTCAACAGCCACCACATTACGCAAACCGGTTGCATACCGAATGCCATCGGCATAGGTCTGGTCTTTTTTATCACGTTTAAACATCCATACGCCGCCACTTGTTTCCAGGAGCGGACAACCTGCCATACCCAATGAACCTTTCTGCCGGTCTTTTTCCTGGCAGGAGTTGGAAGGGCAGCCAATGGGAATATACATATTGCCCTCCTTATCCATCATGATCGATTTTGTTTCATGTGTACCTTTGTCAACCAAACCGGTCACGATCCTTTCCATGGAATTGGTGTCTACCTGATTGTTCGCATCTACTTTATAGCGGAAAATTTCCGAATTGGAAGCGGTGTACAAATAACCATCGCGCAGATAGATACCTGTGCCACCATAATTGCCAAAGCCGAATTTCACCGTCGCTTTTCCATTTTCCTGGTGTAACAACAGCGTGCCGTTGCCATTCACCGGGCGGGCCAGCCGTACGTAAATGTCGTTTTGCGGCGTTATAAGCAAATGCCGCGTTTTGCCCAGCTTATCAGCCACAATGAGCGAAGAAAAACCTTCAGGTAATTTTAAACCTGTAGTGTCGGGCTGCGGAGTTTGTGTTGTTCCGGTAAAAGGCAAAAGCAATAATAAAAAAAACGCTGTGAATACATTGTTCCTGGGTAAGTTCATTTCGTCGTCCTTTAAATATGACTTATTAATATGAATGATCATTAATATCATTCAAAATACCGCCATTTGTGTTATGTATGATTAAAAAGTGATAATTGCTTAATAGTTTGCCATTCTGCTTTAATTTATTTTTTCCGGGAACGATTGCGTTCCTCTTTCACTACCAGTCAAACTTCAGGAATGACACGCCCTGGCGTGGTAATTCAAAGCGAATGACAGCCTCGCCATTGTTTGTTTTTATATATTCCGGTGAGCTTAACAAATGCAACTGACCTGCTTTTTCCAGTTCGGCAATTTGCGCTGCAGAAGGATCTTGCGGCGAACCCATCTTCTTCCATACTTCATAGGAATTACTGTGCTCATCATCTATACGGTAATGCTGCAACAATACCTGTTTGGCCGGAATGCCTTTTACCTGTACCGTTACCTGTTCGGGAGCCGGTTTTACATCGTCATCGTGGTAATTCCATAACAGTACAGTAGCATTATCGACATCCTTACAGGCCATGCCATTGATATCGGACCAGGCTTTCCGGAAGCTTGAATCCACCGCCGTGCGAAGATCATATCCGTGATCAGATGAAACCGGCACCCGGCTGCCTTTCATCATACCGAACATGCGGAATACATTCAGTACTGGTTTATCAACGCCGTTGGTTGCCAGGTCGCGAAACCCATAGAACCAGGGCTGGCCCTCAAACTCGAACGACCAGTTAACCGCGCCTTTGAAATTCACTTTATACAGATCGGCCAGTAAATATTTCCGGGCAAAGGAAGCGGCCGTATAGCTTGAATACATGGTGCCGTTGCGATAAGCGTTCTCGGGATTGGTATGCATGCCACAGGCAGCACAACCTTCAGGATCTGATTCACCAATAACAATGGGAAGGTTTTTCAATTGCGGGTAAGAGGCAACGAATTTAAACCCTCTTTCAATATCCCTTAATTGTGTGCCCATATTCATTCGCACATGTCCATTCACCAGTTTGGGTGAACCTTTTGCATGGAACAGGATCATGTCGACAGGTGCACCAATTTTACCGGTAACATAGTTGGTATCTTTTAAACAATGTTTGGCAAAAGCGTTCAACCATTTCTGTGCACCTTCACTGCCGGTGCCTGCGATGTTGATACCACCGATCTTCGCCGTGGGCAAAGCACGTTTTACGGCATCGGTTGTATAGTCGTATAATTTAAAGTATTCGTCCATGGTGCCCTTCCAGTATCCATTCGGTTCATTCCATAATTCCCAATACCAGCTTTCCACTTCTTTTTTGCCATAACGGTCCACACTGTGTTTCACCCATTGGTATACCAGTTCGGCCCATTTTTTATAATCCTTTGGTGGATAGGCCCAGCCCGTCATGATCTTTCCATACGGATCACCGGGTTTCCAATCGTGTTTGTAAGGTTGTGGTTTTGTAGACAAAGCTTCCGGCATAAAACCGATCTGCGCCAGCGGCTTCATACCACGTTGTATATACGTATCAAAAATGCTGTCGATGATCGTCCAGCTATAGATGGGTCTCCCATTGGCATCTTCTGTATAGGCATTGGTAGAACCCCATTTTAAAGCAGGCGTTCCATCACCTGTTACCAGTAAGCTATGAGCACGTACATATACAGGAACCGGGCTCAGGGCCGCCAGTTCAGACAACAGCTTTTTCCCATCTTTCATATAAGTATAGTTGGGTTCATCGTAGCCGAACCAGGCCCATGCCGGGTACATAGGGCCAACAGACTTACCCAGATCAACCTGTACAACAGCGGTGTTTTTTTCTGTGGCAGCAACAGATTGTGCGCTACCTGATACCGCAGCCAATTGAAAGCTGCTCAGCACAACAGCCAGCCTGCAACCGTTTTTTAATGACAAACTTTCGAACATGTGTTACTTTATTTTATCGGATTATTTAAGGCAATAGCATTCCGGAAGAACCATTCAGTTCTTTTGCACACGAACTCAGGAGATCCATTATGTAGCCTGATTAAACGAAAATATCCAGATACATCACTTCATCTGAAACCGGCATGATGCCGTGCTTTTGAACAGCATTGAAATACAGGCTGTCGCCGGTCTGCAACAGATACTCTGTTTCCCCCACCTGCATTTTCATTTTCCCTTTTATTACGTAAATGAATTCTTCGCCTTCGTGCGACACCTCATGGGGTACCACCTCGCCTTTGCGCCCAACAAATAAAAAAGGCTGCATCTTTTTTTCATGGTATTCCGACGCATAGGGATAGATCAGATAACCTTTTTCTGTTGACGTGAGATTATCTTTTGCCTGTTTTATTTTGGTGAGAACAGCGTTCACCCATCCATCCTGTTCGAGCAAACTGGAAATACTGGTTCCCAATGCCTTTGCGATCTTTACCAGGGCCGCCACTGAAGGGATGGCCCGGTTGTTCTCAATTTTTGAGATCATGCTTTTGGAAAGATCACTGGCTTCGGCTATCTCCTGCATGGTGCGGTTTTGGGCTATGCGCAAGGCTTTTATGCGGTCGCCGATATTTAATTTATTCAGCTTTTCTTCTAACAACGATTCATCCATTGGTTGCTGCTTTTCCACTTTGTTTACTTCTATTCAACAAAGTTGAATGCGAATATACATAAAACTGTTATTTCTACATTTTTTCTTTTGATTCAGCCATTTTCAATAAGGATTCTCCTAAAAAATAAAAACAGGCCTGCTTTTTAACAGGTCTGTCAACTTACTTCTTTCATCAATTTTTTCTGCAACCATCTACATTAAAAAAGCCGCCCCGATAGTTATCGGGGCGGCCAGAATGAAACGAGCATTAACCATTACGTCAAAAGTGAAACAGAACTTTTATTAATCATGTAGAAATTGTTATAAAGCATCCGCCATTGACGGATGCTTTTTTTGATAAGATCCGATTATTCTTTTGCAGCATTTCCTGCATTTGTGGGATTTCCCGTATTTGCCGATGCATGGTTAGCAACATGCAATCTTCTCTTTAACACATCTGCCCAGTCAATTAAAGGATATACGTTGTATCGCTTTGCAGTTACATCAAAAAGCCCCTGCAGTTCTTTCAGCTTTTCAGGATACTTTTTTGCCAGATCGTTCCTTTCATTAAAATCTTCATTCAGATTGTACAGTTCCCATACATCTTTGTCGAAGCTGTGCTCAACAGAATCTTTTCCACTCAATACATTCAGATCAATATAATCAGGGTGATGCGCAGCGGCAGCTTTCCAGCCGTCTTTATAAATAGCCCGGGAACCAAAAATGTAGTAATACTGTTCTGTGTGACGGGATTGAGCCGTTGCATTTTCCAGCGAATAATACAACGAGGTACCTTGCAGCGTATCCTGTTTAATACCTTTTACATACCCGGGCAATTTAAGGCCTGCTAACTCTATAGTGGTTGGCAATATATCAACCACATGCCCATATTGATTTCTGATACCACCTTTGTCCTTAATACCATTGGGATAAAAAATGATCAGCGGATTATGCGTGCCACCTTCTGCATTGGCATCCTGTTTCCAGTATTTGAAAGGTGTATTGGTTGCCTGTGCCCAGCCAAGCGGGTAATTGGTATTTGTACCTGAAGGCGTACCTATTTCACCAATTTTTTCCAGGTTCGATTTAAACTGTTCTTCATCCGAAACTTTGGCTCCCAGCGGTCCGCGGTTCAGCACGCCCTGGAAGGTACCTTCCTTACTGGCGCCATTGTCGCCAATGATCACAAAGAACAAGGTATTGTCGAGCTGATTTATCTCTTTCAGGTGGTTAACTATGCGGCCAACCTGCGCATCAATGTACGTGAGGTAAGCGGCATATATTTCCATAAAACGGGCATACACTTTTTTCTGATCGGGCGTTAAGGTATTCCATGCTTTTATATATTCATTGCGGGCGGGCAACTGGGCATTGGCCGGAATAACCCCCAGCTTCTTCTGATTGGCGATCACTTTTTCGCGGTACACATCCCAACCTTCATCAAACTTTCCTTTATACAGATCGAACCAGGATGATGGAACCTGGTGTGGCGCATGCGTGGCGCCGGGAGCATAATAGAGGAAGAAAGGTTTATCGGGCGCCGCTTTTTTCTGTTTTGAAATATAGCTGATCGCTTTATCGGTAATGGACTCATTCAGGTTGCGGCCATCGGGTGTTACATGCGCATTATCTTCAACCAGATCGGGTTTGTACTGATCGGTTTGTGATCCCAGGAATCCATAAAAATGATCGAATCCTTTACCGGTAGGCCAGCGATCGAACGGACCCGCATCGGTTGCATCTTCATCTGGCGTTACGCCATACTTTCCAACCGCAAATGTGTTATAACCGTTCTCGCGCAGCACTTCGGCCACCGTTCCCTTATCGGCAGGGATGCGACCATCCCAACCGGGAAAACCGGCCGACAAAGCAGTATGCGCAAATCCGCCCATATGAACGTAATGCTGATTACGGCCGGTTAATAAAGCGGCACGGGTAGGTGCGCAAATGGCGGCTGTATGAAAGTTGGTATATCGCAAGCCCTGGTTAGCGAGGCTATCAAATGTGGGCGTAGGAATTAAACCGCCAAAAGCGCTGGAAGCACCAAAGCCAACATCATCGAGTAGGATCCAAATTATATTGGGCGCTCCGGCAGGCGCTTTCACCGGCGTCGGCCACCATTCTTTTGAATCGGCATAGGTTTTACCCACTACACCCTGGTAAGTTTGGGGCGATGATTGCGCATGCACACCCAATGACAGGGCACTAATACCCGCAATCATTGATGAGGCCAGCATCTTTTTGGTTACCCCGTTCATTTTCTGAAAACGCATGTTGTTGTATTTAATACGTGAGGAATTAAGTTGATAGATATTATAAGATCATAGATCGTTTTACGGCGAACCGGCAACTTTTGAGTTCATGCTTTATTATTAAAGTGAAACAACAGGATATTTTACCATCCCGGGTTTTGTTGAAAATTTGGGTTCTTGCCGCCATACAAATCGATCTCGGTTTGCGGTATGGGGAAAAGGGTATCCCTGAGCGTTGCTGCCGATTTTGGATTCCCAGGCATGGCATACACCGATTTCAGGTAATACTGCCCGGGCCCCTGATCTGTTCTGCGCACCAGATCAAACCAGCGTTGGCTTTCCTGAATGAATTCTTTTCTTCTTTCAGTAAAAACGGCATCCCTGAAAGCAAGCTGACTGAGACCTGGCGCCAGATCATACGTATGGTTGGTGTAGTTACCACCGGAGGTATAAGAATTGTAAGCCCTTCCCCGAACGATATTGATCGCTGCATATGCATCGGAGGTTGGGCCGCCATTTAATTCGTTCAATGCTTCTGCATACAACAACAGCACTTCTGAATAGCGAATCACAGGAAAATTCATCTTACTGTTTGCGCCCTGATTACCCTGCAGCGCAGTAACAAAACCGGTGCTTTGATCTACAAACTTCAGGAAGTTAGAAAAAGGCCATTTAACCCATTTGCCGGTGGACTGATTGAACAATGAATCGTAAAAAGTGGCTGCACGGCGCTGGTCTGTCAGGTCAAACAATTCTACCACGCTTTTATCGGCGGGAATATCGGCGGTATAAGCAGAATTGCTCCAGGTAAACGAACTCAACGTATTCGTACTGGTGAACCCACCTGTGGTGCCATTGAATTGTGCGGAAAAAATATGCTCCTTCCCGTTCTTGGTGGCGGGTTGAAAAGCATCTGAAAATTTTGCGAAAAGATCATAACCATAGGCCCCGGTAGTGGCGTTTGTGAGGTTGGCAGTGCCGGCCGTGATCACTTTTTTAAGTTCTGTTATCGCCTTTGCCCACTCCTGGCGGGTGATATATACTTTGGCCAGCAGCGCATGTGCCGCACCACTGGTTACGCGGCCAACGCTGGTACCAGTGTAACTGCCTGGCAAACTGGTAGCGGAGTCCAGGTCAGTGATTATCTGCTGGTATACTGTTTCTTTAGGTGTACGATCAACCAGTGCACTGGCCTCCGCCACTGTGCCCTGGTCGTGCAACAATAAGGGAACGTCCCCGTACAAACGAACCAGGTCAAAATACAACAAGGCCCTGATAAACTTTGCCTCGTTCACGAGGCTGGCCGCCGACCGCGCCGGATCTACAAATTGCCCCGCGGGAATGGTGGGAATTTTATCAATGGCCACATTGGCCTTATTGATGCCCCAATATAACTGCGCATAAATTTTGCGCACCCGGTCGTTGGTACTTACATAAGTGGCTGTACCAAGCGCCCGCACATCGGGATTGGTATTCGAAGGACTGTACACCTGGTTATCGCTGGTATTATCAACAATAAGATTGAGGTTGCGCCCGTAGATCGGGAAATCATTGTTTATATCGGTTGTCAGTGTACTGTAAACCGCCGTTACCGCCGCAACTGCATCACTTTGTGTTTTGTAAAAATTGTCCTGGGTTAAGCTGCCCTGAGGACCTTCACTCAGCTTTGTGCACGACGACACAAGAATGCCCATTGCCCCGGCAGCTGTTATTATCATTCCAATATTTTTCATTGTTCTATTATTATTTGCCGTGAATTAAAAAGTAACATTAATGCCCAGTGTATAGGTGCGATAGTTGGGATATACGCCATAATCAATACCGGGCTGCAGGTTATTCTGATCATAGAAATTGGCTTCCGGATCAAGTCCCTTATATTTTGTAATGGTCAACAGGTTTGTAACGGAACCATAAATCCTGATCTGTTTCGCCAGGATCTTTGCAGCAAGGTCTTTGGGAAAATTATACCCGAGCGTTATATTTTTCAGCCTTATATAAGAGCCATCTTCAATATACGTGTCGGCCACCTGTACCACCGGCGCATTAACCACTTTCGGGAACTTGCCGTTTGGATTGGAAACAGAATCCCAGCGATCAAGCAGCACAGTCGATACATTCTGGGTGGTGGTGGTCTTTTCGAGCTGTTGCTGTAAAAGATTGAATATTTTATTACCGAATGAACCCTGGAAGAATACAGACAGGTCGAGATTTTTCCAGGTAATGGTGTTGCTGAAACTGGCGGTAAACTTTGGTTGCGCGTTGCCGAGGTTGTGCTTATCTGCGGTGGTTACTACCCCATCGCCATCGGAATCAACATACTTCCGGTCGCCGGTTACCTGCGATACGCCTGCCAGTATGGGCGCTTTTTTGGCGCCGTATACATCGGCAGTCGTTAAAAGACCTGCAGTATTGTATCCCCAGAAAGTGCCTACGGGCAACCCTACTTTAACGATCACCGGTGATACCTGCCCTGTGGGCGCTACCGGGAAAAATGACTCGCTGGGTCCCAGGCTCAACACTTTATTGGCATTGCGGGCATAGATCAGTGTTGATCGCCAGGTGAAATTTTTCGACTTGATATTGTCTGTATTAATGGTAAGTTCAACACCTTTATTTTCCAGGCTGCCGATATTTTCCGATACCGATGCATAACCCGAGGACAATGGCACCAGGCCTGAACCGCTGACATACAGGTTGGTGGTCTTTTTGTAATACGCATCGGCAGTTATGACAATCCTGTTTTTAAGCAAGCCCAGATCAATACCGGCATTGTATTGTGTAGTAGTTTCCCAGGTTAGATCAGGATTTGACAACTGTGAAGGCGCCAAACCGTTAGTACCGGTAAGCGGATTGCCCAGATAATACCCATAAGAAGTAATGGTGGCCAGTGAACTGTATGCCGGGAAATTGGCATTACCCACCCGCCCATACGTTAATCGTAATTTCAGGTTATTGATGGTTTTATCGAATCTTTTAAAAAAGTCTTCGTCGGATACATTCCATGAAAAACCAACAGAGGGAAACAAACCCCATTTTTTATTGGCGCCTGCCGGTGATGCGCCGTCGGCCCTGGCAGCCAGGGTGAGGTTATACCGGTGCAGTAAGGAATAGGAAATTCTTCCCAGCCATGAGTTGCGGGTTTGTTTGGCCTCTGCTGAGCCTATCACTTTATTGGCGGAAGCATTGTACAGGTTATTATAGGTGGTGGCATCGGAAGAAAAAGTTTGCCCGGCCAGAAATGTATTCTCCGATTTCTGGTACTGCGTTGTATAACCCACCAACAGATTTAGAAAATGTTTGTCCTCAAATGCATGATCATACGTAAGGGTATTTTCGTTGAGCCAGCTTATGTAATTAATGGTGCCAACCGAACCCGAACCGGTGATGGTTCCCCCAAGGTTACCCGAATTGGTATACGAAGGGGTGTAATAGTTCAGCTTTGTATTTAACAGATCGGCCCCTATCGTAGATTTTGCCACGAGTTCACTGGTTATTTTATACTCGGCAGAAAAATTGCCCAGCACGCGCGACAATTTCGTTTGGTTGATAGTGACGGCGATGCCGAGAATGGCATTGTCGGAAAATTGTTGTCCGCTAATGGTGTTCAGCGTTGGATTGATGGCCGGTTGCGCGGTAGTATTATACGAACCGTCGGCATTTTTCACTGTTTGCAGCGGGTTAGCAAGGCTGAGGGAAGAAAACGCATTGCTGAATCCGATGCCGTTATAGGTAGCACCCGGAAGTTTATTTTCCGATGAACTGCTGCCAAAAATACTGGTAGCCAGTTTCAGCTTTTTGGAATACTCCTTTTCATAATTCACCCGTGCTGAATACCGTTTAAAATCAGAGGCCAGCACAATACCTTTCTGGTTGAAATAATTACCACTCACCGAGTAGCGCGACTTATCATCACCACCAAAAAGGGTAAGCTGGTGATTTTGTACAGCGCCTGTTCTAATGGCCGCTTCGGTCCAGTTGCCATTAACACCGGCAGCCCCTGCAGAATCGATCAGCTTTTTATTGGCCGCCAACCCTGCCTGAATAGTGGGCGTTGCATGGTACAGGTCGTCAAATAATTTTGCCCATTGCTGCCCGTTAAGCACGGGGATCAGCTTTGTTTTGTATTGTTGCCCGTAAGATGAATTGAAAGATATGTTGTTGCTGCCTTTGGTGCCTCTTTTTGTGGTAACGATCACCACGCCATTGGCGCCGCGCGATCCATAGATAGCGGTAGCGGCGGCATCTTTCAATACGTCTATCGATTCAATATCAGAAGGGTTTATGGTAGACAGTCCATTGGTTGAAACCCCGGTTACCGCAGGTACCGTACCAGATGCAGGCGCGAGATTGGTAAGACTATTATCGTTGTAATAGATAAACCCATCGATCACATACAAAGGATCGTTACCAAAACTCAGCGAGTTACCGCCGCGGATGCGGATGGTAGCCGTTGCGCCCGGCTGACCAGAGCTTTGGTTAACCACCACACCGGCAACAGCACCCTGCAAAAGATTATCGAGAGAAGAAGCCGGACGGCTGAGATTTTCCCTGGAAACACTCGCCACAGAACCGGTAAGATCTTTTTTTCTTTGCGTGCCATACCCAACCACCACTACTTCATCGAGTTTATTTTTCGATGCATGCAACAAAACATCAACATGGGCGCCGGTGGCCAGCACTTCCTCCTTTTGATAGCCGATATAAGTCACTACCAGGGTAAAAGGAAGTTTCTGCCCTGTTTTCAACGTAAAGTTTCCTTCAAAATCGGTAGTGGCTGTATTGGTGGTCCCTTTAATTTGAACAGTGGTACCTTCAAGAGGTGCATTGCCGTCAGTTACTTTGCCGGTAACAATAGAATTGATAACCGGTTTATTGATTGTTTGCGCCGTTATAAATACGGGCAAAAGGATAAAAGCAATGAGCATGCTTCTTCCTGAAAATAATTTCATACCAATTAATTTTGATTATTTAAATAATAGCTGCGGCAGGCAAGTAACCTGAGCAACAGCCGGCAAAGTTTGCGGCTAACCAACCACCGGTTAACCACAGCACCGGGCTGTTGCGCAGATCATAGTATTATATCAATAAGGGGTAAAGCCCTGCTACTGAACGTAACAAGCTATAATCCGGA
Organism: Niastella vici; assembly: GCF_002077945.1. Classification (GTDB taxonomy): domain Bacteria; phylum Bacteroidota; class Bacteroidia; order Chitinophagales; family Chitinophagaceae; genus Niastella; species Niastella vici. Next base: position 72,926 of record NZ_LVYD01000043.1, on the reverse strand, counting down.
GGAAAATAATCTTAACAACAACAACAGAAACTTCTGTAAGAAGAATTAGCGTAATGTAATACCACCCCTGCTACCGCGAGGGCGCGGTATGGCTCACTGATTTTTGAAGGTCTCATTTCAGTTGTTTTAAAATACGGTATAAACCGGTATACTGCTGGTGGTTAACAGCTACCATTTAATCATCAGCAAACTATCATCAAATAGTCTACTAATAGAGTAGACAAAATAATATTTTTTTTCCATTCCAAAAAAAATATTTGTAACAGTCTTTACGGTCAATGGAAAACAGCGTATTGCCTGCCTATACAGTAAGCATTTCCGGGACAGGTATGCATGCCTGAAGTGATTCATCCTTCTGGTTCTTATACACCAAAAACAATGGGAAGGTACTTTTAATGAAACAGCCCCGGAAGTGCTAAGACTTCCGGGGCTATTTTATTAGTTGTCAATGCGCTTACCAGTTATATCTTTCTATTTAGCATTCGCCTCCAGTGCTTTTGCCACTGCTTCATAAGCCAGTTTGCGCACATACGCTTCTGTCCATAACCCGATGGGTTCACCAGCCCGCCAGTAGGAACTGACCGGACTATCGAGCGGACTCCAGATCGTAATTCCATACCGTTGTTTGACTGGTATCAGCTCGAAATATTTATCAATTACATATTTGTACATGTCGGCCTGGGCTTTATAATGTTCGGTAGTAGCATCGGTGGTCTTTACGCCAACACCGATATCCAGTTCAGAGATCTTTATCAGCTTGCCTGTTGCCGCCAGTAATTTGAACGATTCGGCGATCTTCGTTTTATCGGCACTGATGCTGATGTGCATCTGGGTACCAATACCATCAACTTTAGCGCCCTTGCTTTCCACATAATTTATATAAGCGATGAGGCCACGGCATTTATCGAGGTTGTATTCGAGGTTATAATCATTGATAAAATGAAGATCACCCGGATTGCCGTATTGCCTGGCCATTTTAAGCGCAGTTACGGCATAATCTTTACCCAGGTAATCCTGCCAGTGGAAGATATCTGCAGCCAGGTTCGACTGCCCTACTCCTGTTTTCAATTCATAGGGTTTGGCATCATCCATGGGTTCATTGACCACATCCCATGCCTTTACATATGATTTGCTGGCGCCCAGCATGCCTGAGATCCATTTATCCATGGCATTGGTTACGATGAGCGCTTTTTCTGCAGGCGTTTTATCTACGGTGATGGTGGTGCCGCCGGTTGCTGAAGCGCTCTTGAGCACTACATCATCAATGTATACGGTGCCGGCGAATTCACCATAACTAACGATCAATCGAATGCGGTCGGCTGTAGTGGCTGTGGTGTTAATGCTAATCAGCGTCCAGGAGGTAGTAACGGGTACCTGCCCAAACCCATTGGAAGAATAGTTGGCGCTTTGCAGTTCGGGTCTGATGATACCCGCCGCCGTGCCTTTCACCCAAAAGCTCAGGTTATAGGTTTCCCCACTTTTCAACGGGGCGGCAAAAGCATAACTGGTTTGCACATCCCAGTAATTGGTAGTCTTTGACGGATTGGTTACATACAGTGCCTTGCCCGTGTTATTAACCCCCATGCCGGCTGCGGTAATGCCTCGCACGGAGTTATTTCCCCAACCGCTCCAGGCGCTGCCCGATTCAAAATCACCATTCGAGACAAGATTGGTCACAAGAGGAGAACCCTGCGTATCGTATACAAACAAGGTGTTCACATCAATGGTATAAGTAACACCAGGTTTATAACCCAGGTCAAAGTGGAGTTTAATATTATCCGCCGCAAAATCAGTCAGCTGAAACCTGATCTCCTTCCAGGAAATGCCGGTTGTAAATGTGGCAGTGGCAGTACCCGATTTTGTGTAGTCGATCGGTGGGGTATTATTATTTAACCCTTCAAAACTTATTCGTCCTTCGCCTGCAACATCTGATCTTATATACATCACCACTTCATACTTGTGCGTTTTATTTATTGCAATGGAAGGACTGATCAACTGCAGATCGGTTGCTGCAGCTGAGCCTGCTGTTGATATCAGCTTTATGGCCTTATTCCCGGTGCCCATTCCTTCCCCATCGGCGATGGTGATACCAGCGCCGGCATTTGCCAGGTTCCACCCGGTAAATGTTTTATTCTGCAAGCCCGCAATGGGTAGGTCATTATTAAATGCAGGTGTGGTAACTATCATGGGTGACAACAGCCCCTTCAAATAAGTTGCATTATTATTGGCATGCCAAACCAGTGTATGTCCATATACAGACATCCCGGCCTGGCTCGTTGCTGATAAAAAGTTTTTTACGTTATCCAAAGCCAATGTACCATTGGCCTGCACTACGGCGCCATGTTTCATTTCGTACCCCACCGCAAACTCTTCGAAGTTCTTATTGGCCAGGCGGTACATTACGCCTTTTGTGAGATAATCTGATAATGACCCGGCCACGCCCAATTTGAAACCGGGCTGTGCGGTATGGTTTATATAAGTTTTCAGCGCAGGATACGCATCCAGGTCTTCCTGTATGACAACCGATTCCGGTTTATCGACGGTGAACCCAGCTGCTTTATACTTGTTGCAGGAAGCCATTATTACCAGGGTGGTAAAGCCTGCTATTTTCAATAGTATATTCATTGCATTTAGGATTAAAGATGGTGAAATAATTACCAGCCCACAGGTGTATAAGTTTCCATGGTTACCGAACGGTCTCTTAATACCAGGGTATCCATTGATGACACCTGCATATCTGGTAATGTAACATCGTATTTTAAGTAGATGGCATCACGGTCCTTGCTGCCCCAGCTGTTCTTCTCCCCTTTCTTCACAAACTGGCCGCTTCCGGTAACCGTGAAATTGCTGGCGCCGGCGGTGATGGTGCAATTACCGGCATCATCAAAATTCAACACCAGGGGACAATTGACGTTCACGCCGTTCTTGTCTTTAAATACCACCGGGAAATCGATCTTCTTCCTTGACCGGGTGTATAACTTTGTGACTTCATCATCTTCAACATATTGTTTGTGCCGGGTAATTGTTTGGCTAACACTGCCGGTGACCACATCTTTTCCCCGGCGCAGGTAATTGCCATGCCAGGGATTCACATACTTGATGGCATAGAGGGTAAAATCCTTACCTGAAAGAATGGAATCGGCATTTGTTTTACTACTCATTCGTATTGGAATAACATAGGTATTCTTTATAGCTTTGGGATCATTAAAAAAAGCATCGGTGAGTTGCACTTCTACCCCGCCAGTAAGGCTGCCCTCAGGAATGGTAATAGTATTGGAAGCCAGGGTAAAATAGTTATCGGGCATAGGCACCACCGTGTCGCCGCCGGCCTTGAATAAAAGCCCCGTACCTAATAAGGACTTATCAACAGAAATACCGATAACAACATTCTTTGGACTGGTGTACACGCCACCGGTAGTAGCCATGATCTGGCACTTGCCCTGGTTATCGAGATCGGTATTGAAGATATCTTCGCCAAATGTTATGGTACGCACCGGGTACTGGTAGGCAAAGTAAACCGTTTGGTATTTGTAGTCAGGAAAATCCACGTCTTTGTTACCGCACGATGCCAGTACAAAGAGCAGGACCGCTGGTAAAAGAAATTTTTTCATCATAAGTTTTTTCAAGTTCATTTGATAATACACGTCTCGACTTCGCCCGACGCCCCTTCGATCCTTCGACTTCGCTCAGAACGCTCAGGGCCATTACCATCCCTGGTTTTGCTGTAATTCGCCAAACTTCAGGATCTCGCCATACGGGATGGGACCATAGATCATATAGGGTTGAAATTGCCGGTCTTCCACTTTGATACCGGTTGGCTGACCATTCTTTATGCTCACTCCCCGGGCTGCATCGGTGAGGTTTTCTTTCCAGCGGCGAAGGTCCCAAAAGCGGTAGCCCTCAAAGCAAAGCTCCAGCCGCCGTTCATTCTTTATCAATATGCGCATTTGCTCTTTACTGCTTTTGGCCGCTTCCAGATATGGATCGCCGTTTGATAAGCCTACTCCTGCCCTTTTACGTATGGCCTTAATGATATCATAGGCAGAAAAACTATTAGCGCCAGCACCGGTTGGCCCCCAGGCTTCGTTGGCAGCCTCTGCATAATTGAGGTATATTTCCGTGTACCGGATGTGGGGTTTATAATGTCTTTGATTGTTGGCGGATGTGGGATTCAGGTTTACATCCTGGCGAAGTAATTTGCGCAGGTAGTAACCTGTTCTTGTAGATGTTTCTACCTTGCCAAGGGCATCGTTCGTAGTACCATCAGCCGCTGTATTGATAGCGGTACTGTTAGGCCCCGCAGTTCCGCCATTCACCAGAATATATTGTTTCAGGCGGGGATCGCGATTGTTGTATGGATTGGCCGCATCATAGCCGCTGGCGGCATCTGCTATGGGATAGCCATTAGCCATCGGAAAGGCATCAACGAGATTCTGGGTTGGATTTATGCGCCCGCTTCCAAAAAGACTGGGCGGATAGTTTGACTGTTCCAGGTCCCGGTTATCGCCATAATTTCCCCGCCATAATATTTCGCCGGGATTCGCGCCATCGGCCAGCCCAGAAATTTCTGAGGCGTTCGAGTACCAGGTAGTACCATTCGCTGCCAGGGCACTCACCCCACCTTTCAAATTGATCACCGCCGCTGCATAATTAGCCGCATCGGCCCAGGTGGTTGATGTACCGGAAGCAAATGCCGGACTTGCAGCCAGCAAAGCCGCCTTTGACCGGATGGCTTTGGCAATACGACCGGTGAATAATCCACGAAATGCAGAACCAAATGCGCGGTCATATTCCACTTTGGTAATGGAACCGAATTTAGTGGGGATCACAGCTGCGCTGGCAATATTTTCATAATCCAGTGGCAGCATTTCTTCGGCCTTATCCAGATCGCTGTAGATCTGCTTCATGCATTCTTCAAACGTGGCCCTGGGATTATTGAAGTTGGCATTGGTTCCCTGTACATCCAGAACGATGGGTACGCCAAGCAATGTGGAGTTAGACATACCTGCATGCGCCTGCAGTAAATAATACAGGAACAAGGCCCGCAAGCCGTAGGTTTCGCCCTTGATACGCATGGCAAACAACTTGCTTACTCTTTCATCGGTGGTCCATTGTACCTTATCTATTTCGCCGAGCGTAATATTGAGGTACTGGATCGCGGCATACGAATTGGTCCACTGGCTAAGTGGGTTGTTATTGGCCGTCCACTGACCAGTGGCTATTTTTAAATACCCATTGCTTTGGTCGTTGGTTACCGCATCATCGGTGGCCACATCGTTGAACGACCAGGAGTTGGTTGGAATGCGATTGTATGCGTTGAGCAATATTCCGAATGGAAATCTTGCATCATTAGGCAGATAGGCATCGGGGTTCAGCTCCCGGTTATTTTCTATCTCCGGCTTTATGAGGTCTTTACAACTGGCAAGCATAAAGACAGCAGCCAACAAGATGATCATACTTCTTTTCATATTCATTTTCTTGACGGGTTTCAACAGCTTTTAAAACAAAGCTTTTACACCTACATTATACAAGCGGGTTTGCGGAGCGCTTCCAATGTTCAGCTCCATTATATCACGTTCGGGCGAAATGGTCAGCAAATTGAAACCGCTGACATAGGTCCCCAATTCCTTAATGAATTTCTTATTCCGGAGCATACCGGTGATATCGTAACCGATCTGCACCTTAGTGAGGTCGAAACGATTGGTGCGGTACAACCAGAAATCGGAAGAGCGGAAATTGTTATCGCTATTCAAAGTTGTTAACCGGGGATATTTTGCCGTTTGCGCAGTTCCTTCGGTCCAGCGGTCGCGTACCACAACAGAATATTTATCTTCTCCATCGATCCAGAAATAAGAACTGTTCTTCATGGCATAAGCGCCAAAGCGGCCTGTTCCCAATGCAAAGAAGGTAAGCTGCTTCCATTTTGCCGTCAGGTTTATGCCCAACGTCAATGGAGCACCGTACCAGCCGGCCCGGCCAAGAAACACTTCATCGCGGGTATCAATGATGCCATCGCCATTCTGATCTTTATACTTGATATCGCCGGGCTTTACCTGTCCGAATGTTTGTGTTGGCGAACTGTTGATATCATCTTTATCCCGGAAGAAGCCAAGGCTTTGCAGCCCCCAGATGGCATCGAGCGGTTTTCCCTGGCGGTATTGATAATCGTCCTGGTATACTTCTGCGCGTTTTGATGCAGTAGTCTTATACCAGGTACCGGTAACATTCAATGACCAGTCGATGCCGCCGAGCTTTTTGTTAAGGCCGGCCCCGAAATCAATGCCCACCCGTTTGTCGTCATTGTAGTTTACATATGGAATAAAAGAAGATACCGGCCAGCCCGTGGTGAAATAAGAAGGGAACAGCACACCGGCCTGAATAATATTCCCGGTGATCTTGTTCATGAAAAAATTTCCTTGCAACGTAAGCAGGTTTTTAAAGAACGAACCTTCCACCCCTACGCTTACTTCTTCGCGTTTTGGGAATTTCATATTCGGGTTATCACCTCTTCTTGACTCGGTGGCCTGAATACCGGTGCCATCTTTCCAGCCAAACCAGGAACCCTGCGCCGTATAATATCCCTGGTACAGGTAATAACCGGGTATATCCAGATCGGTATGCAGCACACCGGCAGAAGCGGTTAAACGGAGGTCGTTAACCACATTGGAACCGCTCAGGAATTTTTCGCCACTGATGCGCCAGCCCAGTGAAACCGTAGGTGAAAATGCCTCGCGGTTGCCTTCGGGCAATTTGGCCGAATGGATCATGGCGCTGCTGAAATCAACATAGTACCGGTTCAAATAATTATATCCCAGTTGCAGACCAAGGTTTGCATTGCTGGTACGGTGATAAACAGCCGACTCAGATTGCTGATAACCGTTCACCAGCAACACCGCAGATAAATTATGAATGTTATTTATAGAGTTTACATAATTGAACTGGCCGGTTGCCGAAATGGTCTGCCGGTACCAGCTGTTGCTTACATTCTGTACGCCCGAAGTGGCATCCTGGCCATATTTGGTCAAGCTGCTTATAAGGTCTTCACCCGCGTAATTGTTCCAGGTGGGCGCATAGGTAGCATAGGTATTATTGTATGCCAGGTTGTACGAGGTGGAATAATCCACTGCGAAAGTAGAACGAAAGGAAAGCCCTTTCAGCACATTCCGCAGATCGGCATTCACACCGGTGTTGAATTGGAACTGGCGGCTGTTGTATTTATTATTTCCACCCGCGTAAATGGCGGCAAACGGATTGGTTTGATCTAATTGGGTTCCGCCCAACAAATACTGGCCATCAATGATGTGGTTGCTATTCTTTATTAAAACCTGTGAGGGTTCATCCGCATCTTCTATCATACTCAGGGGAATAAGCGGTGCAAACCGGTGCGGGCGCAGGGTGGCAGCACCTGACCAATAGTTGGTATTTACACCACGGCCTGTATAAAACACAGCAGAGGCATCTACATTACAGGAAATATAATCGTTCAGGTTGATATCAATATTACCCCGCACGTTCAGGCGATCGGCGCGGTCGTTCTTTTTGGCCTCGCCAAAATTCAGCAGCGAGCCGGAAGTCTGGAAACCGATGTTGGTATAATAACGCGCCTTGTCACTACCGCCTGAGATCTCGGCAGTAGCATCGTAACGGTTATACATTTGCTTAAGGTAATCACTGGAATAATAATCTACATTGGGATAACGGTACGGATTTTTGCCAGATGCATAATTGTAAATAGTGGTAGCGCTGTAGAGTTCAGCCAATCCATCATTGCGGCGGGCCTCATTGTACAGGGTCATATATTCAGCAGAACCCAGGTACACCGGATATCTTTTCGGTACATTCACGCCGGTATTCACCCGTACATCAACCCGGCGGCTGTTGGCTTCGCCTCTTTTTGTTGTTATATAAACAACGCCTTTGGCGGCCCGGCTGCCATAGAGCGCTACGGCATTTACCCCTTTCAGAAATGTGATCTGATCTATTTCTACCGGCAATACATTGCCCGATTCGCGCGACACTCCATCAATCAACAACAGATAATCGCCCATGCTCCACAGGTTGTTGCCATTATAACCGGGGGCCCATGTTTCCATACCCTCGAGGCTCCAGGTCATGTAGTTCTTCTTTATAAGGCCCGGCACATCAACTGCAGACACACCGCCCAACAGGTCTGTTTTATTTACCTTGCGAAAAGCCACCTGTACCGGCTTTGGTTTCCCTGTATTATTTATTACAATTATACCGGTGGTATCCTGTGCGCGCCCCTCGGGCAAAAGGGCCATCAGTGCACATAACACCCCTATTATTCTTAAATATTGCATGTTTTTCAGGTTTAATAATACGTGATACTTTTTCGGTTCCTCAATTACCAACCCGGGTTCTGCGGAAACTCCAGGTACATATTGGCATCCGAGTTCTTTAACGGCAACCAATAATGCTTTTCGGTGTATTTACGTTCCAGGATCACCTGCTCTCTCAGGTTAATGACCTTATTTTCTTTTGGATCGGTATTGTTAAACGTTCCCGTTCTGTCAAACTCAATAGATTTTTTCAATGTATAAGGTGATTGTATCAACAGCATCCAGCGGCGGAGATCATTGAAACGATGTCCTTCAAATGAAAGTTCAACAGCCCGTTCGCGTCTTACTTCACCCATGAAGGCATCTAACGAAACGAGGAATTTAGGCGCCACGTGGCCAACACCGGCGCGGTCGCGGATCACATTCACTGCCTCTTCGGCTGTTTTGCTGTAATCAGGCGCTTTGCCCGCGGCAGAACCATAGGCCTGCGCGGCCGCTTCGGCATACATTAAATAAATATCAGCCAGCCGCATATAGGGCAGGTGAATGTTCAGGCTTTTATCATAGCTGTATCCATTGTCATATTTGTTTGCCGTAATGGGGATGAACTTGTACAACAAATAACCGGTGCGGCTGCCGGTACTTACATTTCGGTAGCTGCCGCCGGTATACAGATTGGCATAACGGTTCGGCTCATCTGTAGTGGCGCCCTGTACGCATTTCACCCCATCATATACGATATCGTTATAAAAGCGGGGATCACGGCCCTTCCAGGGGTATACCGGATTATAACCCGATTCTACATCGGCCTGGGTAATATCTTTGATGGGCAACCCATTGGCCATTCCATAATAATCAACATAATTGGCGCAAGGCAAAAACTTAACATCGCCACCTTCCAGTTGCGGTGCTGGCTGGTACTGTTTGGCAGTGCCCCAGTTTGATCCATTGGCGCCATAATAAGGACCGCGGAAAATGGCTTCGGTATTACCCGGCATGGTCCAGTTTTGACCATTGGTATAAAAGTTTGTATAGTATTTTGAAAAATCAACCAGTTTATAAGAAGCGGCGCCTTCGTCGCATAAGCGCAACAGTTCGGCAAACGCTTCTGCCGCTTTTTTACAATACCCGTTGTGGTAGGTTCTATTACCCGTAGAAGAATAGTTCATCAACGGACTACCAGCATAGAGATAATTTTTACCGAGGTAACCCAATGCCATGATCTTATTGATGCGAAGCTGGTTCTTACCCAGAGTTTTCTTTCCTGCAGTGGTGTTATCCCAGTCTGTTGGCAACAGGTCAGCCGCCGCCCTGAAATCCTCGGCAGCTTTATCGGCACACTCGTGGTAACTAAGGCGGGGTAAAGTGAGTTTTTGATCACCCGGCAATACCTTATCTATATAGGGCAAACCGCCAAAATACTGGATGAACATAAAATGGAACCAGCCGCGGAAAAATAACAACTGACCTTTTATGAGGTCTTTCTCTTCCTGCGTGGCATCGGTTAGCTTATCCATATTTTCAAGCCCCATGTTGGCTTTGCGAATGCCATACCAGCCCAGTTTCCACAATGACTTGGCAAAGCGGTCGTCGTTGGTGGAGGTAGTATTCCTGTCCATCCAACCGGCCTGCCAGCCATCGAACTGCGATTGCCAGCCCCAGAAATCACCATTGTCAATTTTTACCACAAAATGAAAATCACGGGCAGTGGATTGGATCTCATCTTCGCCCCAGTTCCAGGAGTTTGTCCAGTAGGCATTGGTGAAGTCGGGAATACAGTGATACAACTCTTCGGTAAAGCCCTGGAAGTTGGTGAAGTTCTTGAAGGCATCTGCTGAGGAGATCACCGATTGCGGTTCCCGGTCAAGGAACTTTTTGCAGGATACTCCACCAAGGGTTATGGCCATCACCCAAATGGAAAGTATTTTCTTTATATGCTTATTCATAATGATCTTGTTTAGAAAGTTATATTAGCGCCGAGGTTGTAACGCTTAACTGTAGGGTATGCGCCCTGTGAGGCCCAGCCGGTTCCGGCAAAATTCGATTCGCGGTCGTCGGGCATCTTGCTCCAGGCTTTCAGGTTATTGCCATTTACGTATATCCGCAATGATTCAAGCCCCAGCTTTTTCACAATGCCTGTATTAATGGTATAGGCGATCTCAGCATTTTTCAGGCGCAGGTAAGAACCATCGTACATGTATTGGGTTCCTCTGTAATAGCCGGCGGGGGTAGAAAGCCAGCGCGGCATGGGCACATCGGCGCCCGTATTGTCTTTTGACCAGTAACTGCCTTCATCGTATACCACGTGGCTTTGCGAGCCCAAACTGTTAAACACTACCTGGCGGGTTACATTGTTAACGCCATAAAACTGTACAAAAGCGCTTAATCCTTTCCAATCGACACCAAACGTTGCGTTGTACGTATTTTGTGGCCAGCCACTATGGCCATAGGGAATATTGTCCTGGGCGTCAATTACGCCATCGCCGTTGTAATCGACGATGTAATAGTTGCCGGGCAGCTTCTGGTTATCGTTGGTATTGTGCTGGGTGCTGCCATACAGTTGGTCCCAGGTATTATAATAACCTTCACTTACATACGAATAAGCCTGACCGATCTGTTTACCTTCCGATTTCTGGTAATCGGGCAGCAAGGCCGGGTTGTCGGCATCTATCACTTTGTTCTGTGTATGGGTCAGGTTAAGGTCACTCCACAGCCGAAGCCCTTTCGGGAACTGGTAATTCAGGTGAAGCTCCACTTCATACCCTTTCGAGTTTACCTTACCCAGGTTGGCCACGGGTGGCGTAGCGCCGTAATAAGATGGCACCGAGGTTCTGTTGGCCAGTAATATTTTGGAACGTTTATCCTGGAACACGTCGACTTTGGCTTTCACCAGTCCTTTGAACAATTCGAGATCGGCGCCTATGTTTATTTTTTCGGCCTGCTCCCATTGCACGTTGGGGTTACCTACGGTTGTTTCGCGGTACCAGTTATAAGGGCTTAGTTCTGCCGCTTCGCCGTTCATACCCAGCCGGGCCTGTCCGCCATACGCCCACTCCGTGAGGTAAAGAAAACGGCCGCTTACATCATCAAAACCGGTTTGCCCGTAGGAAGCGCGTAATTTGAACAGGTCGACAAACGGAAGGTGTTTCATAAAGTTTTCGTGGGAAACCAACCAGTTTACGCCACCTGAAGAAAAGAAGGCAAACCGGTATTGCGGGCTGAACTTTTCTGAACCATTGTAAGCCCCATTGTATTCAATGGTATATTTATTATTATAGGTGTAAGTGGTGCGGAACACCCAGTCTTCGCGGTAAGAAGGGATCATGCTGCCGTTTGCTGTAATATTCCGGTTCAGCAATCCCATCGCTGTTACGGCATGCCTGCCGGCCAGGGTTTTGGCATAATTGAGCTGCAACTGATAAAACAGCCGGCGTTGGTTGCCGGTTACCGCCCCTGCTGCGGGCGTCCATTTTATTCCTTCCTGGAAATCGAAATTGGTAACGCCGTCATATGCCTGTTTGTAGATCACGGTCCCGGTTTCAGGATCGATCCATTTACGCTGTGTATCGTTATACAGGTCGTTGATGCCACGATCGCTTTCAACATAGGTATTGTCCATGGAAACGGTACCATTAAACCGAAGACCTTTGATCAGCATATCAAGGCTTTGATCGAGAGAAAAATCGGTGGTGATGCGCGTGGTGGTCTGGTATTGCACACCGCCGATGGCCAGGGTTCTTGCCGAGTTTTCGGCCCGGCCTTCATTGGGGGCATAATACCCCCAGGAACCATCAGCATATACGGGCATAAATACGTCGGGCGCCGTGGTGTACGCGTCGATCCAGGCACCGTACTGGCTACCCGAAAAAGCCCAGGGACTTTTTCTTACGCCGTAAGAACCAGACAGGTTCACTTTAAAAAGCGTAGAAGGCGTGAGTTGAAAATCGAGGTTGGTGCGGGTATTTACCCTGTTGAAGCCAAAGCCGGGTTTGTACCCACGGTTGTTATCATATATTCTAAACAGATCGCCTTCATGTAAAAAATCGGCGCTGGTAAAATATTTTACAAACCTGGTTCCCCCGCTGATGTTCAAATTGGCGTTGTGCGACATGGCGTAATCCCTGAACAGGGTCTTTTCCCAGTCTACATTGGGATAGCGTTCCGCTTCTTCCTGGCTGGCCGGGTTGCGGTATTTGTCGAGGATAGCCTGCGGCAGGTAATCGTTCCAGGCATCTGGCTTCAGCGCCAGTTCATATTCAATAGCTTCATTGCGGGTACGCAGAGCATCATATGAATCCATTTTTCCGGGCAGCCTGGAAGGCACCTTCATAATGGTATTAACCGTACCGCGAATAGAAGCTTTGCCCAGCTTTCCTCTTTTTGTAGTGATGAGGATAACGCCGTTGGCCCCGCGCGAACCGAATACCGCGGTAGCTGAGGCATCTTTCAGTACCGTGACGGTTTCAACAGAACCGATGTCAACGCTGGTCATGGGACGTTCAACACCATCGACGAGCACCAGGGGGCTGGAATTATTCCAGGTGCTACGGCCGCGAATAATGATCTGCGGATCTTCTTCACCGGGCAGGCCCGTACTTTGTTCGGTAATGAGACCAGGCACATTACCAGTAAGCGCCGCGCCAATGTTCGACACCCCACCGGCCCTTTCGAGAATTTTACCATTGGTTTGCGAAACGGCCGCCACCACACTTTCCTTTTTTTGCCGGCCATAGCCCACCACGATCACATCATCGAGGGCCATCACACTATCTTTAAGGGTTATAATGACCGTATTTTGATTGCGGACGTTGACTTCCTGCGCCACCTTGCCAACATTACTGATCAGGAGAATATACCTGCCGGTTGGTACAGATATGGCAAATTTTCCATCGGCGCCGGTGCTGGTAAAAACCTTTGTCGTTTTTACGGTTATGGTGGCCCCAACAACAGGCGCCTTTTTTTCGTCGAGCACCACCCCATGCACGGTATGGGATTCCTGTGCCTGCAGGGGTGAGTAAAGTGAGACAATCGATAGCGTTGCCGCTGTTACAAACAGCCATTTCCACAGCTTTTGTAGCGAGATCGTTGTAAACATGGGTATTGTAAATATTTTAATATAAGGACAAAAAGTAGCCCCCGACAGCCCGGTTAAGGACCATCTCCAGTGAAGCAAACCAGGCACTATGTTATCGCCGGAGGGCGATAAACAAACTGCTTACAAAAATTTACTGGCCGACATTAAGTGTGGTAATGACACAACTAAGAAAGGACATGGGGTGACCGTACCCGGGGATTGTTTAAATTTCATAGCAATCGTTTTAAGCATTTAGTTTGGTGATGAATTTCAGGAGTGAATTGCAGTACGTTGGCATATGATCGTACGTTACAAATACACAAGCTAAATTACCCCTGAGCGGCAGAAATCAATGGTACGAATCATCGAAAGAATGTAACAAATGTTGAGGCACCGGGAAGCTGGCCCCACTTCTTTTCTGTAAGAAATTGATTTTCATTTTCTTTCTAATACAGCAGGTTACCGACTGCTTTACTTGAACGATTTTTATAATACAACCGATCGTCCCGGCACAGCTTTCAGAAAGATTTGATTTAAAAACTTAAATGATACTATTTTTGGTCCCGAATCGCTTATTCGTGATCGTATTCTGTATGATCCGTGTATCAAAAATGACATTTTTTGACTTCCATTAATAACAATGCCGGGCTACCGGCCGATGAAAAACAACTTTTCCTACAGGTTTCAGCGGGTGACGAAAGGGCCTTCGGAGCACTGTTCAATACATTTCTTCCTAAAATATACCCTTTCATAATAAAGTTCACCAAATCAGAACCGGCGGCACAGGAAATTATTCAGGAAACTTTTATAAGAGTATGGTTATCGAGAGATAAACTAAGCGAAATAGACAACCCCGGGGGCTGGTTGTTTAAAGTTGCCAGCAATGAATGTTATAGCTATTTACGAAAAAGCATTTTAAATAATAAGTTCTTTAACCCTATTACAGTTGAACCTGACCCGGTAAATTCAACACATGAAAGCTTTGCTTTAAAAGAATTGAACCGGCTTATTGGTGAAGCTGTCAATAAACTACCCGCACAACGAAAAAAGATCTATCGTATGAGCCGCGATGAGGGAAAAAGCATTCCCGAAATCGCTGCCATATTAAATATATCGCCCAATACGGTTAAGAACGCGTTGGTGGCTGCCTTAAAATTTATCAGGGAATACCTGGTCAAATACGGCATCATCTTCATGCTGTTCCTTTTTAGCGGGGAAAATAAAAATATTTTTTTCGCCGATAGTCCTAAACAGATCCCCGGCCTTCTTATTACTGATAGCAGGCGTAAATAACAATAAATGAGCACACAACGATTAACCTGGCTACTGGAACAACACCTGGCTGATAGCATAACAGAACAGGAACGACTTGAGTTATCCGATCTCATAAAAGATAACGACAACGAGGAGCTTTTTAAACAGGTGTTGAGTGAGAAAATGCAAACAGAAACACCCGGTGTTCCTGTTGAGGCAGCCCCCTGGCAAAAAATGATCCAGGATATTGTGAACATTGATAAGGCGCCTGCTACACCTGCCAAAAGACCGGCCCGGGTGTTTGGCATATACCGGTGGGCGGCAGCAGCTGCGGTGCTGTTATTGATAGGGTCCGGCGCCTATTTTTATATGGTCCGAAACTCAAAAACAGGGCTAATTGCTATTCATAAGGCATTGCCGGAGTTACCAGAAACGCCCCTTCAAAAAAACTCATTGCTGCTCGCCGACGGGTCGCGCATTTCGTTAGATGAGGTTAGCAATGGGAAAATAGCAACTTTGGAAGGGACCACAATTACAAAACTGGATTCACAAATCATTTACACCACTACCAGCAACAGCACAGAAACTTATTACAATGTGTTGTCAACAGCGCGCAGCGGCCAGTACGAAGTGGTATTGCCCGATGGCAGTCATGTATGGTTAAACGCCGCTTCGGCTATCCGTTTCCCCGCATCATTTACAGGTAAAGAACGAAGCATTGAATTGCTGGGTGAAGCCTGGTTCGATGTACAGCATGCCGATAAAATTCCATTTGTTATTCATTCCGGCAATATGGTCACTTCGGTTATGGGTACTGCCTTTGATATTAAAGCTTACCCCGGCGAGCAGTCTATGACCGTTGCGGTACAACGAGGTATTGTGAAAGTACAATCGGGGAACAGGTTACTGGCCATGCTTGTAAAAGGACGGCAGGTAAAAGTAATGGCCAATGCCAGCGCTGTTCAAAGCAACATTGATACAGCTATTATAGCCGGCTGGAAAAAAGGCAACCTGTATTATAAAGATGAACAGCTGGCCGATATTGTAGCCGATCTGCAAAGAGTTTTTAATGCATCCATTCAAATAAACAAGGCATCCCTGAAAGAAGAAATAACCACCGTTTCGTTCAATAAAAATACAGGACTGGCCAAAGCGCTTGCCATTATCTGCCGCATCACAGATGCGAAGCTTACTGTAAACAACGGAATGTACATTATAGAATAAGCAAGCCTGGCGGAGATCCTATTTAAAGAGGTTTTCCTTCCACTGCTTTTTGATGTTACCAGTAACAAACTCCCGATAATGAATTAATGCCTTCAGCCTGGAGATCAGGCTGTCGCCATTTGTACACCAGGCGTTGTCCATATCGTATATCCCAATGGTCCCATTTTCCCTGGGCACATAGTAACTGGTTAAAAAATAGTGCCGGTCGTTTTGGTGACCACCGCTTTCATAATAATCAATAAACGCTTTATGGCGGTCACAAAAACGCGCGTACCGGCCCAGCTCTTTGTTCCAGTAAGTCCACTTCAGCATTGGATCAGCAGGCGCATGCAGCAACGCCTCCTTTACCAGGGAATAATAGTCAATTAAACAGGTAAAAGCGGGTTTGGTATTCCGGAAAAAACCGATCTCTTCGCGATCGGTATTGAATTTCTTCCCTAATGCCTTCACCCCTTCCCACCCGAAAAAACAGATCAACAATTTTTTCTCGGCCAGGGCCATTTCAGGCAGGTTCAGCTCATCGGCCTGTGTAATTGCCGAGATCATATTAAGGTATATTTCTCTGACCTCCTCCTTCATAACTAAACCGTTTTATTGACACATAACCACTTACCATGACAGGTAATAGTTTCCCGGGAACCGGATCTGTAATGGCTTTTTCCAAAAATAATGTGCAAATGGCCGGCTTTCTATTTGTGATTGCCATCAACTACAATATCAGTACAATTTTGAAAGGTTGTTACTGCTGAAAGTGAGGCAGGGCTGGCGCCAGTGATGCTGTTCCGTCGAAACTCGAGGTGTGCGGCACTCCTGGCAGTGAAGGCTTTGGTATTGTTGGGCCTTAGCACAAAACGATTATCATTTACTTTGATATGTTCATGAACCGGCCCTGCAAACTGTTTATTTTCCGGTTGCACACATACCACCGCGCTACCGCATTCAACAAAATCATTATTCGTGATCTCCATCGATTGTACCGGCCCCGATTCATACCAGCTTTCCGCATCATCGGCAACGAGGACCGCATTCCCGTTAACACGAAAGAACCGGTTATGTTCGATCCTGATCTTCCTGCGGGTTGTTGTTAATATACCCCGGGTGGGAATACGGGTGATGGTAGTATGATGAATATTTACCGATGGGGTGCGGGTGGTATTTTCAACAACATCGTCACCCTGCAGGTTTGCGATAACAGGATGTTTCAGGGTAAGCAGCATTTCCCTGTCGTTCAGCCTTTCTGCCTTCGTTACTACATTTGTTTCAACAGGGAGCAGTGTTTGGGCCTGCACCAGGTTGATGCTATCACCGGGCATAAAGGCGTCGAAGCCATAAGACTGATCGTGCATAAACCGCACTTTCAAAATATTTGCACCGGGTTTCTCTATGATCCTCAGGTGAGTGCCATGCACATTGACGGCATCGTCGTTAGCTGCTGATAAATAGCAGTGGTCTACTTCAATGCGGCCGTTGCAACCGGAAAAATGAAGAATATCGGCCCATGCGGCACAGGTTCTGTCGGTACTATCCTTTGGTTTAACAACCAGCTCTTTCATCCTGATATTCGTACAGAACTGACTAACCACTCCCATGCCATGCATATAGTTGATACGGATATTTTCGAGTAGGAGAACTTTACTGTATTGCATAAATATACCTGCACAATCCCTGAGCACATCCCGGTTTTGATAAATGATGCCGGTTTTAAACCCCACGTTGCGAGGGAAAAAAGCTCTTACCACTCTGTTACCCAGCTGTACAAATTTCACTTTTGACAGATCGAAACTTTGCCGCACTACAAAACCGGTTGTTGGATCGAAAGCCTGCCAGTACCAGCCTGGTTGGTTTCGCCAACCTTCTCCCTCCCACCAAAGCGCACTGTCCCTGATGCTGTATGTTGATTCCCGGCTGATCTGCAGATCGGCATATTCTTCGGCAACGCTGGTCACCAATAGTTCAGATACGGTTGGCCTGAAGTAATCATACTGCATTCCGGAGATTGTTACATGGTCGCAGTGGTCAACGGCGGTTTCCACCATTTTACCATGCATGACGATGTTTGCCGAAGTTGATTGCAGCGACACATACGAGGAGTTCCTTATACAGATGGCCACTGATTTGTCTTTGTAAGGCACATCATTAGTGTTGGAGATATGCCATTGGGTAACATACGCACTGTCGGGGTAAAAATGATAGGTGCCGGCAGTAAACCTGACCTTGACCGGAGAAGCGGCTGTTCCCCGCCCGGTGATCACCAGCGAAGACCGGTATATGCCCGGACTGACCATGATCGTAGTGCCGGCCGGTAATTGCCGGCTGTTAACCGGGTTGAATGTACGCCAGGGAGTTTTGGCAGCAGTGCCATTGTTATTGTCATTACCTGTTGACGGGTTTATGTAATAGATCACATTCCCCTTAATCGCATTATTCGTTTTATTCGCCAATGCCCCGAAAGGGCAGATGAGCCATAGCCAGGTGGTTAAACCCGTTAAAAAGGAAAATTTCATATGAAAATAATCGTTGCGGCAAATCTACTGCGTTTTTCAGGTAATGCTGTCCAACCTTCTGGTGCTATTTTAACAATAATTAATGGATACTTTGCAATAAGGATATACAATGGTGATCAGGGGGATAGCTTATAGTAAGCCAGGGCACCAAAATATCTTATAAAAATCCATCCTTTTCGTAATAACGCCTATTCCCCAGGTCAGGGCTGATCACGAAATTTAGCATAATGAACTATGAATAATTCTGTACATAAGCAAGAGGGGTTTGAAGGGCAGCGATTGATCGTTCTTCCTAAAAAAGTTATTTCTCCTTTTCTGATAACCGATAAATTGACCAGGTCGTTGTTTGTAACAGACATTGGGTATTACCCCAGGGCCCGCTTCCATTTCATTGAAAGAAGTAAGGGAATTGATCAATTTATTATTATCTATTGCATTGAAGGCAAGGGCTGGATCGAGATCAATAAAAAGAAACGCCCAATAAAACCTTCGACCCTGTTCATCATACCGGCCAGTATGCCACATCGTTATGGTTCCAGCGAAAAAGAACCCTGGACAATTTACTGGATCCATTTTAAAGGCGAGGCAGCCAGCAGTTTCGTTGACCACATGCAAAAACAATTCCCCAAAGGGCAATCCCATTTAACGTTCAATGAAAACCGGATCAAATTATTTGAGGAGATCTATGCCAACCTCGAGAAAGGATACAGTGAAGCCAACCTGCGCTATGTCAATATGGTGTTCTCCCACTTCCTCTCTTCTTTATTGTACGAGGAAAAATTCAATTATTCTGAGAACAAACAATATGAAGATATCGTTGACAAAACCATTACCCTGATGCAGAAAAAACTGCATACAAACATTGGCCTGCCCGAACTGGCTGCCTTTTCAAAGTTTTCCGTGGCGCACTTTTCGGCCTTGTTCCGGAAGAAAACCGGCCATGCACCCATTCAGTATTTCAATCATCTTAAGATACAGAAAGCCTGCCAGTACCTGCTGTTTACAGATATGAACGTACGACTGGTCGCCAGCAAGCTGGGCTTTAATGATCCTTATTACTTTTCCCGGCTATTCACGCAGTTGATGGGCCTGTCGCCCCTGCAATACAGGAAGCGGAATAGTTAGCCCGTATCCATTACACCATTAGCCCAAATTCAAACAAAGTAGTAGCAGTATATTCTTCGCCGGGATGCAAAATGGTATTGGGGAAATTCCGGTGGTTAACACTATCGGGCCAGCACTGTGTTTCGAGCGCAACACCGCCATGCTTTTGATAGGCCACACCCTGTTTGCCGATAATAGCGCCATCCCAATGATTGGCAGTATACAGCTGAATGGCCGGTTTATTGGTATATACGGTGAGCATGCGGCCGGTTGTTCCTTCGCTTAACACGGCAGCTTTTATTATTTTTTTGGTAGCCCTGTGACTCAAAATAAAATTATGATCGTAGCCCATATCGCCGGGAAAACAGTTAATATGGCTCCCGATCAACCGGGGATTGGTGAAATTCAACGCGGTGTTATATACGCTTGCCAGGGCGCCGGTGGGCGTATTGCCGGCCGATTTTTCGGTATATTCATCTGCAACGATCTGCAGGTAATGATCCAGGATATCCCGTTTTTCAAATCCCGTTAAATTAAAGTAGCTGTGATTTGTGAGGTTAACCGGCGTACTTTTATCGGTGGTGGCCCGGTATACAATATGCAGTTGATTGTCATTATTCAATATATATTTCACCGTTACCTGCACATTGCCGGGATATCCTTCTTCCCCATCCGGGCTGGCATACGCAAATTCTACCCCACATTCGTTTTCATTTTCAACAGTACCTGTCAACTTCCATACTTTACGACTGAACCCATTCCAGCCACCATGTAAATGGTTGGGCCTATCGTTCACAGTGAGCTGGTAGGTTTTTCCATTCAGGTTAAATGTTCCATGGGAAATCCGGTTGGCATACCGCCCCACCACACAACCCAGGTAATCTTTGTTGATAGTATATAATTCCCAATTGGTAAATCCTGCTACGATATTCTTTTTTACCTGATGCCTGTCGGGCGTATATATGGCAGTAATGGCACAACCTATATTCGTACACTCAACGGTAATATCCCTGTTCTGCAAAACGATCATTACAACCGGTTCATTTCCCTTACCGGACCGTTGCCATACGGTTGTTGTTAATACTGTTGGTTTGGTTATAATCATGTACGAATTATATGGTCCTCAAAAACTGGTTTTATTTTTCTGCCGGAACGAGTTGCAGCATCACCGCATCTTTTACATTCACGGTAACCGTAAATGATGACTGGCCTTTTTCAATTTTCCCTGCTTCCTGTCCGGTTAAAAGATCCCGTAAGCTGTATGTTTTGTTTGGCCATTTCAGCTCCGCCTGTTCAAAGGTTTCGGTAAATGGCTTTGTGGTATCGAAGTTGAACGCCGACACCAGCATGGTATCGCCGGGCAGGTAAAAACTCATTTGTTGTGCCTGCCCATTCCCTACCGGAAAACGCAAAGGGGTAAACGCCCTTGGTCTGCTGAAGAAATCACAGATGGCCGCATTATTTAAGAATTGCCGGGCCCTTGCAGCTGCTTCCCTGTTCCTGTAATCGGTACCATCGCCTAAAATACTTCCCAATGTCATCATAGAGAACAGCCGTACTTTTACGTCCTGTTCGGTGAGGTCTTTATTCTTTTGAAAGTTCTTCATTACCACTACATCCATATTGGTATAGGGCCATAGCGTGCCCTGCGTCCACCAGAAATGCGCCGCGCTGATCATGGAGGCGCAGGTACTGCCATAATGCGGAAACCCGGGTTCATCGTTGCGTAAATGCGAATACACATCTGTTGACAAAAACCGGGTATGCGTATACTGGTTGGGGAACAATGGCGATATGGCCTGGGTAATGAAAATATCGGGGCCCATAATAGAATCTACCAGGTGTTTGAGCATTTTCATTCCATAGCTATAGGCCTGAATTCCCGATCGCACCTGCGGGTTATATCTTCGGGAAGATTCCAATGCACCGGCCGACAAAAAATCTATCTTAATAAACTTTGCGCCAATGGCTTTGGCTTTTTGCAGTTGCCCTATGATATAGCTCCGTGTATACGGGTGCGTAGGATCGAGCGGAAAGGCGCCCCAATCACCGTCCTTATACGGAACATATTTACCATTATCATCGAGCAGTATTACATCGCGCAAATAACCACCGGTATTGAGTGTAACCTCATTGATGCCATTCTTCCAGGTCCACAAGGCAAAGGGAATAAAATAAAAACCTATTTGCTGTCCATTCTTTTTTCCATAGCGGTTTATTGACTGTAATACTTCCGTTGAATAAATACCCTGGTCATAGGAGTCAATACTTAATACCGGTTGGGTGGTCTTATTGAAATTATTCAGGGAATGAATAAAGTCGCTTACTTTGGCCACATCTATTGGCATCATTACTTTTTCGTAGCCCAGTACGCCTTCTACTCCAAAACTGTTCCAGTAAAAAGGCGCGCTTTGCGTCCAGCTGCAAATCCCGGCAATCTTTTTAACGGTATTACCAAACTGCAACAGGTCATTGCGCACATCGGGCGATGCAGATAGATAGATCAGGGGTGAAGCCACTGATCCGCCTATTTGCGTACCGTGCTGCACATAATCATGGGTGCCATCTTTGCCGCCGTAGGAGTCGGGCAATGCAGGATCATCTTTTGTAGCGGCGCCGCCATATACAATAAATGAATCTATCTGATTACTGAAAGCACCGGTACCATAGCTGATACCGGTCTTCCAGAAGTCATGCACCAGGCTGCCAACTGCAAATCCGTTCTTTGTATGCTCATCATACACAGAGGCTAATTCGTAGCTGGTGCCTGTAATTCCTGTATTGTTAGCCGGCCAGTGGCGCGAGATAACATCAACCCAGTTATCATTATCAAACGGATAATCGGTCAATAATCCGTTTGTACCCGGTGTTGTAATCTTTCCCTGCGCCGCCGGTAATACAGTCAATGGAGAAATATTCCTGGTTTCAACCATTGCGCCCTCTACCCTGGTTGTTGCCACCGCGCTCAGCAGGATAAATGGTTGCTTTTCGTATACCGTAATATATTGTGTAAGGCGAAGCGGCTGACCAGCATCTTCATGCACCAGGTTAAGGCAGATGGCTTTTCCCAGCGGGTCACTGATGGCATCAGTAGTAACCTGGTGGCTGGCAAAAGCAGTTGACAACAACAGGCCATTTTTTACCTCCTGCACATATGCGACCGTATTGTTGAATTGTGTTCCCGACGTAAACCGGTAATGCACTTTGCCTGTATGCAAATTGGCAACAACTTTTACATAATCGCTACTGATCACTATGCTGTCGGCCGTTTCCTGCTTTTGCTGGGCAACTGCTAACACAGGGGCAAGCAGTAAACACAGTATATTCTTTTTGCTGATCATTATTTCAATTATTCGCTAGAAACCAGTATTCTGGTCGCCGGGTTTCAGGGAACGGTTTAATTCAAATTCGCGGGAAGATATCGGGAACAATAAATTCTTGTTCGAGATATTCGGCGCAGCATCGGTATTGTAGGCTTTTGTTTGGGCAATAAGCTTTCCGGTCCTTTTAAGATCGCACCAGCGCCAGCCTTCAAAACCCAGCTCACGCATGCGTTCTTTCAATAACTCATCGCGCAATTCCTGCTGCGTAGGCGTATGTCCCAATACGGTTTCCCAGTTGGCCAGCTTTGCCCGGGCACGGATCTTATTCAGGAACGTGAGTGCATTAGTGGGGTCATTGAGCTCATTCAGGGTTTCTGCATACATGAGTATGGCATCGGCGTAACGCAAATAATACAGATTACGCGATGAAAGGCCGCCGTTCAATGATTGACCCTGTGTTATATCATATTTCTTTACATGTGGTTTGGTAACATCGGCCCACCACCAGTAATCGACCTCATTGCCATTCTTATCGTAAAATTTATAGCGGATAGATGCATCCTTACGGGTATCGCCATTCTCAAAACTATTGTCGTAATAATCGGTGGGTATCACTACATGACCGCCACCGCCGGGGTAGGTATTTTCAATATGCCAACCGCCGAGCGTATTGGCCTGGCTGTTGGTATTCCCGTTCTCAGTGGAATACTCGATCTCAAAAAGCGATTCAATATTGTTCTCATTTTTTTCATTGAACAGATCGGCGTAATTAGCCATGAGGGCCACATTGGTAAGCGACATCAGGGGCTGCAGCATGGCTTTTGCATTAGCATAGTCTTTACGGGTAAGGTATACCTTGCCCAACAGGGTTTGCGCCGCTTCTTTGTTGGCATGCCCCACCGCAGCAGTGCCTTTTGCCTGCAGGTTGCTGGCCGCGAAACTCAGATCACTGATAATTAATGCATATACTTCGTCTTCACTGCTGCGTGGTTTGCCACCATTGGCATCGGCCACCGCATCGGGCTGGTCGGTAGGCAGGGGCACACCGCCAAAGAATTGCACCAGCTTGAAATAAAACACGGCCCGTAAAAATCTGGCTTCCCCCAGCAACCGGTCTTTTACCGGTTGCGAAGCGGCCGATGAAGGAATGTACCTGATGGCGGTATTGGCGTTTACAATGCCTTTGTACAGGCTATTCCAGGTTCCCTGTACCAACTGGTTCTGCGCACTTAATAAACTGTTGTAGCTGTTAATGCCATCATAGTGTTGCCAGTAGCCGCCCCAGGTAGGCACAAAGGAAGTTGTTTTACCTTCATCGGTCCCTACAATACCTACAAAATAATAATCACCGCTATTGAACTCCATCAACTTTCTGTAAATGCCGGTTACACCGGCTATGGCGCCCTGTTCATCTTTGTACAGGTCTTCGGGCGAGACAAAAGTTTCGGGTGTAATATCCAGTTTTTTGCTGCACCCTGCCGCCAGCAGCAAGATCAACAGCAGGGATATTGCGAATCGTTGTTTAATAAAATTTATTATAGCAAACATGGTATCGTTATTTAATTTTTTAAAAACTTGCTTGCACACCAAACAGGAAAGTACGGTAGCGTGGATAGATATCATATTGCCCCACTCCTATTTCGGGGTCAATACCTTTGTATTTTGTAAACAGGAATGGCTCCATTACCTGTACGTAGGTCCTTATTGAACTGATCTTTGCCTTTGACAATAACTTTGATGGGAGATCATATGCCAGCGTTATATTCCGTACCCTGATAAAATCGCCTTTTTGCACCATAAAGCTCGAAGTACCCGACTGCAGCGCTCTTAACGAACGTCCATACTGGTTAGGCCGCGGCACATCGGTATTGGTATTGTTGGGCGTCCAGTAATTCAGCCCTTCTTTCAGGGTGCGGGTAGCTGTTTTGCTGCTGTAATACAAATAATCCTGGTAAGCTTTATTTGCTATTTTATGACCGTAGGTATAATTGGTAAATACAGTCATGGAGAATTGTTTATACCGCCAGTAGCTCCAGATGCCGCCCCAGCCCTTTGGCGTTGTACGTCCTACAATGGTGCGGTCGTACTGGTTGATCTTTCCGTTTCCATCCAGGTCTTTCACCCGCACGTCACCGGGTCTTGCCTGCGGGTTCAAGGTAAAATCATCGCCTTTCTGGTACAGGCCGTCAAATACATAATCGACGATCAAACTGTTGGGGGCTTCACCCACTTTCAAATAGGGACTTAATGAATCTACACCGGGCAGCAGTTTGGTGATCTTCGATCTGAACTTCGACCAGTTGAGGTCCATTTGCCAGTCGAAATGAGCGGTTTGAATAATATTTACTTTCAGGCCAATGTCAATACCACGCGTGTTCATTTCCGAGATATTGATCCATTTGTTATCGAATCCCTGCGACGGCGATAATGGATTATTCAGCAAAAGATCATGGATGTTTTTATTATAGTAATCAAAGGTTACCCGTACCCTGTTTTTGGCCACTGCCAAATCGAAACCGGAATTGAACTGTTGCTGGCTTTCCCATTTCAGGTTGGAATTCCCCTGCGTTCCTGTTCCTAACTGAAAGCCTGAAGTTTGCGGGGCAGCGCCGGTAAAGGGATAGGCTGCCGGGTTCATTCGCGTATAGGTAGCATCTATCGGTATTTCCTGGTTGCCTACCACGCCATACCCTACCCGTATTTTGAGATCGTTTATTACCGACCTGATCTTTAATCCCATAAACGGCTCCTCTATTACGCGCCAGGCAGCACTTACCGAAGGGAAATAGCCATACCGGTTATCGGAACCAAAACGCGATGAACCATCGCGGCGTATAGTTCCGTTAAGGATGTATTTGTTCCTGAATTTATAAATAACACGGCCCAGCAAGGAGGCAACCGACCAGTTAAAATAATCACTGTAAATGGCGTCGCGGTTGCTGGCGAGGCTCATGTTCTTGTACGTAAGATCATCTGTAGGGAACCCGGAGGCTTCCTCATAATTCCATTCCTGTCTTCTTTGCTGGTAAGTGGCGCCTGCCAGAAAATCGAATACATGGTTGGCAGAAGGCGCATAGCTATAGGCCAGGGTATTCTCCCACAAATAATCGCGCCAGCCGAAATTCTGTATTTTGGCTACGCCTTTTTTGGAGAACCCGGTACTGGTAGTACGCGGATAATATTCAAAGCGCTGATTTTTGTATACATCTATTCCAAAACTGGTGCGAAACACCAATCCTTTTATGATCTTATATTCCCCGAAGATGTTACCTAAAAAACGGTCATCGATATTGTGCACCGGCGATTGGGTAAGGGTAACCGGGTTATTGAATAACAAATTACCGCTTGATGGATCAATATTGGCAGAAGGATTGCCCGCCGAATCATAGGCCGACATCAACGGGCTGATGGTTACTGCATTGTAATAAACTTCGTTACTTGTTACATCGTTTTTGATATGGGAGAAGTTGGTGTTCACGCCTATTTTTAATTTTGCGTTTATTTCCGACTCTACATTAGCCTTTAAAGAATAGCGTACAAAATTGGAACCTCTGATAATTCCATCCTGATTCAGGTAATTTCCACTGAGGTACAATTTGTTTTTTCCCACGCCATTCGAAATGCTGAGTGTATGGCTTTGCTGTGGTGCGGTGTGTGTAACCAGTCCTACCCAATCGGTCCATTTGCGGGCAGCCATATTGCGCCGTTCATCACCGTTGAACAATAAGGTATCGAGGCCAGGGCCCATGGGCCAGGCGTTGGGGTCTTCATCGCTAAGCCCTGCCCGACGCAGATTTACATAATCATCGATATTATCTACAAAATCATAGGTCTTTATCATTTTTTGAACGCCATAATAACCGTCGTAATTGACGGTGGTTCTTCCGCTGGCAGCTTTTTTGGTAGTAATGATCACTACCCCTTCCGCCGCGCGGGAGCCATAAATAGCCGCGGCAGAAGCGTCTTTCAAGACATCGATCGACTCTACATCATTGGGATTTATTTCGCGAAGATCGTAGGTCACCACTACCCCATCTACTACATAAATTGGCCCGGTGCCTTGTGTAATGGTATTAATACCCCTGATGCGTACATTGGTGCCGGCACCAGGCTCATGGCCGGCATTGGTAACCTGCATGCCCGGAATGCGCGATTGCAACGCGGCATTGATATTGGTTACCGGCATCTCTTTCAGTTCTTTGCCCGAGATGCTGGAGATAGCGCTGGTTACATCTTTTTTTGCCTGTTTTCCATAACCGATCACCACCACTTCACCCAGCGCTTCTGTTTCTTTTTGCAAAAGCACTTCTATGGCAGTTTGTGATTCCCCTATATTAATGCTTTGCGATTTGTAACCGGTATGGCTTATCACCAGAATGATCTTTCCTTTTACAGTGAAGGTGAAAGTGCCGTCATTGGCAGTTGTTTGTGCAGATACATCTCCTATAGCCCGCACAGAAGCAGCCGGCAGCAGCGTCCTGCTTTCTGCATCCAACACCTTACCTTTCAGTACACGGTCTTGCGCCCGGATGCTAATGCAAGCTATAAAAGATAAAAAGAGAAGGAGCGTCAATTTCTTCATAGCAATCGTTTTACGTTTATTTTAAATTTTAGCCGGAACAGACCGGCAGCAGCGTAGTCAGCATTCAAAATTCGTATTATTGCTTTTGCGGGGAAATAGGAAATTGTAGGAAAAAGATGGACTTTTATTCACTAAATATCACTTTGCAACCTGTGCCATATGTCATACAAAAGTTCAAGAAAACGACAGGGCTTTGAAGGACAAAAGCTGCTCGTTGTGCCTAAAAAAATAGCTTCCAGCTTTCTGACGAAGGACGCCATTACAAAGCAAATATACATTACAGATATTGGCTATTATCCCAAGGCAGCCAATCACTATTTTGAAAGGCCGCATGGCATCAATCAGCATATCATTATTTATTGTGTGGAAGGACGGGGCTGGGTAACGATCAATAAACAAAAGATGGACATTTCGCCATCGCATTTCATTGTGCTTCCTGCCAATACCCCGCATAAATACGGCGCTATGGAAGCAGATCCCTGGACCATTTACTGGGTGCATTTTAAAGGCGATATTGCCACCTATGTAGTGAACCTGATCACCAATCATTCGCAAAACTATTTGCCCTATCTTTCCTTTAATGAGAACCGGATAAAACTATTTGAAGAAATATGCTTTCATTTTGAACAGGGGTACAGTGCCGATACGTTGCGGTATGTAAATATGATCTTCTATCATTTTCTCTCCTCTCTGCTCTATGAAGAAAAATATAACCAGGCAGTAAAAGCGCCCGGCAAAGACGCGATCGCAATGACCATTGAACGCATGAAAGAAAAGATCAACACCAATCCATCGCTGAATGACCTGGCCAGTTCGGCACATATGTCTGTTACGCATTTCTGTAACCTGTTCAGGATACAAACCGGTTTTTCACCAATAGAATACTTCAATCATTTAAAAGTGCAGCAGGCCTGCCAAACCCTGGCCTTCACTTCGAGAGCAATTAAAGAGATTGCCGACGAGCTGGGCTTTTCTGATCAGTACTATTTCTCCCGCATGTTCTCGCGCTTAATGGGCATGTCGCCTTCAGATTACCGCAAACGGAACAGGACTACGGAATAGCTGGGGCTTACAGGGGATGATTACCTCTTCTTTACCTCCTGGTTACCTCTGTGTTTCGCAATTAGCAGATTTACAATAAGGCAATTTCTAATTACTTACCCGCTGGTAACCTCCCGGTTTCCTCTTGCTTAGGTATGCTTTACCTTTCTTTACCTCCGCCTGTCCTTTTTATTACACCCGGTTACCTGTTCTTCTCCCTGTCTTGAGGTCTCCTTTATAGTAGGGTAATATTGCCTTTACCTTTTTATTTCCTTTTTTTAACCTAAAGGGTAAAGAAAAGGTTAACCTAATATTACCACAATACGACCACAACCAAACCACAACCTAATGGAAGTAGAACCGGAACGCCAATCGGGCAAAAAAAGAGGGGTAAGTAGACACAAACCCCGGCTCTCATTTCAAACTAAACAACCAATGAGAAACTGTATCTATATTAACTATGGCAGCCTTGCTGTATTTATTTATGCAGTTAAAAATTGGAAGCCGGTAGAAACCGGCTCCGTACTTCAGAACGTAACTTGAGAAATTAAACCATGATGAACTATTAGAACTGCAATTCTTTTTCTTTTATCTTTTTCTCCACCGCATGGATCGCCTTTATAGTTTTGATCACCGAATCAGGCGTAACGGAGATAGAGTCAATCCCCTCTTCTACCAGGAATTGGGCAAAGTCGGGATGATCTGATGGTCCCTGACCGCAAATGCCTACTTTTATTCCCGATTCTTTTGCTGTTTGAATAAGATGCGCCAACATTCTTTTTACTGCGGGATTTCGCTCATCGTATAAATGGGCCACCAGTGATGAATCCCTGTCTAACCCCAGTGATAGTTGTGTGAGATCGTTTGAACCAATGGAAAAACCATCTATATGTTCAGCAAATTCAGCTGCCATAATAATATTCGATGGAATTTCGGCCATCAGATACAACTCCAGGCCAGCTGAGCCCGGCACCAATCCATATTCGGCCATCACCGCTTTCACCTTTAAAAGCTCTTCCACTGTTCTGCAAAACGGTACCATCACCACCACATTTGCCAGTCCCATTTCTTCCCGCACTTTCTTTATGGCTTTGCATTCCAGTTCAAAAGCCGCTTTATAATCGTTTGAATAATACCGCGAAGCGCCCCGCCAGCCGATCATCGGGTTTTCTTCCTGCGGTTCAAAATATTTTCCACCCAACAGATTAAAATATTCATTCGATTTGAAATCGGAAAAGCGAACGATCACTTTATTCGGATAAAAAGCCGCTGCAATTTTTGCAATACCAAAAGATAATTTGGAAACGAAGAAATCTTCTTCATCCTTAAAACCAACGATCCTGCTTTGTATAGCCGCGGAGAGTTCGGGATAATTCAAACTTTTATGGTTCAGCAAAGCCAGTGGGTGTATCCCGATATAGTTATTGATGATGAATTCTTCCCGTGCCAGCCCCACACCGCTGTTGGGAATATTGGAGAATCGGAATGCCAGTGAAGGGGAACCCACGTTTAACATCAGTGCCGTTTTTATTGCAGGCAGATCACTGAGTTTGGTTTGTACCACTTCGTAAGGAAGCCTGCCCGCGTAAACGATGCCCGTATCACCTTCTGCGCAGGAAATGGTCACCTCCTCGCCATCAGCCAAAACAGTCGTTGCATAACCACACCCAACAATGGCGGGAATACCCATTTCCCGGGCAACAATGGCTGCATGACAGGTTCTTCCACCTTTATCGGTAACAATAGCAGCTGCTTTTTTCATTATGGGTTCCCAATCAGGATCGGTCATATCAGTTACCAGCACATCGCCTTCCCTGAAATCCTGCGCTGCTAACGCTCCTTTATTTGTAGCATACATGATCTTCACTTTACCGGTTCCTACCCGGTCACCAACGGCTATTCCCTTAATCAGCGCCGTGGCGCCATGGGGCGGCAGCACATATTCAGTAAGCGTATCATGATCTTTGCGTGAATGAATTGTTTCGGGTCTTGCCTGAACAATAAACAGCTTATTGCTTATGCCATCTACCGCCCACTCAACATCCATAGGGCACCAGTGGTTTTTCAGTGCGGAATAGTAGTTTTCGATGTGCATCACCCAACGTGACAGTTGCATGATCTTTTCATCATCCAAACAAAACCGCTCTTTCAGATCTTTATCTACATCAATGATCTTTACCCTTTCTTCCGGATCGTCGCTATACACCATCATCTGATCCTTTACCCCCAGCTTTTTCTCAATTATTGCATTATACCCTTCCTTAAGCAATGGCTTGAACACAATAAACTCATCGGGAGAAACACTGCCCTGTACCACCATTTCGCCCAAACCATAAGAACCATTGATCACCACGGCGTCTTTAAACCCACTTTCCGTATCGAGAGAAAAAGCAACACCGCTTGAACCCAGGTCACTTCTTACCATTTTTTGAATGCACACTGATAGCCCTACTTCAAAATGATCATACTTAAAAGTTTCCCGGTAAGAAATGGCCCTGTCGGTAAACAAAGAGGCAAAACAATTACGCACTGCATTTATCAATTCAGCGGCCCCACGAACATTCAAAAAGGTTTCCTGTTGCCCTGCAAAGGAAGCATCGGGAAGGTCTTCAGCTGTTGCCGACGATCGAACCGCCACATCAGTATTTTTCTGGCTATACTCTTTTGACAATTCAAAATAGCGGTCGATGATCTCCTGTGAAAGCCCCGGTGGAAAGCTGCCATCCCGGATCAAAGTTCTGATCTGAAGTCCTGTTAAACGAAGAGATTCAACGGAGGAGTAATCAATTTGGCTGATGAGCGCCCTGATCCTTTCATCCAACTTGTTATATTGGATAAATTCCTGGTAAGCATTTACCGTGATGACAAAACCACCCGGAATGTTCACACCAAGTTTTGCAAGGTGCCGGATCATTTCACCCAGTGATGCGTTCTTTCCGCCTACCAGGTCAATGTCGCTTATACCAACCTGGTGCAGCTGGACAATTTTTGTTGACATACAAGCAATCGTTTTTGGAGTGTTTATTGTTTTTCGTTGGCAAGGCAATGGCAGTACAAAGGATAAGTTTGCGCTTTACGCTTCTGCCATTGCGGTTTTGAGTCTGCTTTCTTCCATCAGATCATTCAGAAATTCGTCTACTTTTTCTTTTGTTATGCCTGGCATACAGATCATGTGCGTCCAATCCCCTTCAGTAGCCAGTTGCCATTTCTGACAAAATTCCTTTGAGGGCGCCGAAAAAACCACCGTAATAGCATTTTCATTTTTCCAGGCGTTACAACCAATGCTGTTCAATTGCTGAACGGCATATTCGGCCATCGCAAGGGAATTGATGGCCCGTTGCTTAAGCCCCTCCCTTCCCATTCTCTTTATGGCATGCCATAAAAACACCGGACTATGTCCGTTACGGGAACCAGTGATCGTAGTATCAATGGTTCCAATGTAAGGAATGGTTTTGCCAATTCTGTCCCTGTAATTTTTCTTTACAATGACCACTCCACAGGGTATGGGCGAACCAATGAATTTGTGCCCGCTGATAGCAATACTGTCGGCACCATGTGAAAAATCAAAATCATTTGCATCATCCAACAAAGCAAGGTAAGTGCCGGCCAACGCACCATCGCAGTGGATGTAATGATTCTTGATAGCACAATTGTGAAGGATCGCTTTGATAGCGGGAACACTGTCTTTCGCTTCCATCATGGTTGTTCCTATATTGGCAATAATAATGGCCGGCTGGTGGCGGTGCAATTGCATGACCTGGTTCAGGTCTTCATAATCCATTTCGCCATTGCTTTGGCAACGGATAACAATCGATGGCATGTTCAGCAGGTGAATATTCTTTTGAACGCTGTAATGCGTTGCCTCAGAGTAATATACCACGGCATTGGGGTACAGCTCGCGTGCAACATATAAGCCATATAAATTACCTTCAGAGCCACCATTGGTCACATAGCCCCAACTATTTTTAACCGGTGCATTAAATAGTTCTGTAAAAAAATCCACCACTTCCCTTTCTATGCTTCTTGAGTTCAGATCATAGGTAGATTCAACCTGCGGATCACCCACATTATTAAGCGGCAGGCCCAATAAAGGATATAACTCCCTGTAATCGAAATCCTGTGATATGGGATACCCGATAAAATATTTAGAACGGTCTACGGCCTTTTGCATGTATTGTTTTAACCGTATGGCATCTGCTGCCTGTAATTGATTCATATAGTTTTTGTGGTCTTATTTGTATGCAAAAGTTTAAAAAATAGTTCTTGCAACCAACACATTTAAATTTTGCAGTAAATAAAACTACAGATCGCCCTTAAAATGGTAATTTGAAAGATTTTGCCGGGCATAAAGCCCCTTTCACAATAAAAAAAACTAATTGTGCGGTTCTGCCGGCGTTTGCCTGCCGCGTGCCAGGAAATAAAAAAGACCGTTCGCCAGTTGGCGAACAGTCTATCCCCGGGAAACCCGCTATAAAATGGGATTTATAACTTAACCATTTCCTGGAACAGCTCCATTTCGTTGTTTACCACTTTAATGGTCTTCAGAGAGGTATTATCTTCTATGCTAACCAGGTAAGCTGTTTTTCCGCCAAAGCTAACTTCCGATACCTGCCGGATTGCAGCATCATACCAGGTGCTTTTTACCAGGTGCCGTACTTCTGCCGGTAGCTGATCTTCATTATAGTAACGGAAAGTGGCCACCCATTTCCCATTTTTGTTATAGATGATCCTATGCTGAATACCTTGCTGTGTGAACTTTGCCATAAATCCTTTCTGAATTATATACCAGTCCTCATTGGTTACGGTTTTGTAAGTTTTGTTGAAATCATGCAAGGCTTTGATGCTGATCAAATCTTTAGTGTCTGCCGGTGATTCATTAACGGTTCCCAAAGTTCCTATGGCCATTAGCCTGTTTTGTGCGCACACTGATATCGTAGCAATAACGCTAACTGCCAGCAAAGAAATATACTTTTTCATGATTGTATGTTTTAGAGTGATGAGTACGTGTGACCCCAAAACTAATACACACAAAACCCGTTATTTTTTGAATTCGCCGGGCTACCTATTACAGCTTACAAATAACAGGTAAAAGCAGCAGGGCCGCTATCATTGTCGACAAATGGCATCCGTCGTCAAAAAGATGCTATGTATCAGGAAATGCAGTTGATAACAGGTATAATATTTAACTTTATACAAGAACCCCGGTACTATGCGTATAGACGGCTTTTTATTATCTGATAAGCCAATGGATCGTGTTGTGAGACACCTGGTGTTTTGGGTCATATACTGCACCTATTTTTATATACAAAGCCTTGCACCCCGCACGATAGCTGAATTTGGAAACAGCGACACCTATTATTTCGCCTGGCTGAATTTATGTTGCTTTGGGCCGGTATTCATTTTTGCTGTTTATTTTTCTATTTACTATTTACTACCCAAAACACTGGCTGATAAAAAATATGCCTTATTCCTGTTTTACTTTTTATTGTTGTATGCAACCGGATCATACGTAAATTATTTTATGGCAGGAATATTTCTGAGCCATGTGCATTATTCAACACCAGTGGAAAATAATTTCCGGCACAGGATAGAATTTGGCAATTATAATACCCGTTGGGGAATGGTTATTGCAATTATAGCCATAGGCATTAAATTAACAAAAACCTGGTACCTGCAGCAGAAAGAAAACCTGGAAATACTAAAGAAAAAAAACAGAACAGCCATACAGCTGCAAAAAGCCCGGCTTCATCCTGATTTTTTACTGCGCTCACTCGATACCATTTATACGAATATACAATCAGGATCGGGCAAGGCGCCATCGATCATCCTGAATTTATCTGATCTGCTGAGTTATTCCCTTTATGAGAATGGCAAGGAACTGGTGCCCCTTGAAAGGGAAATAGGACAACTGAATAATTTTATAGCGCTTGAGCAGCAAGGCAAAGCAGGCACTATAAATATGCATTTACAAACCGGCAGTGTTACCAACAGTTTATACATTGTACCGCTGGTGATCATAAAAATACTGGAAGAAACCACGGCGCTGTTGCATACCCGGGAACAGACTGTTTGTTTGCAAACCCTGCAGGTTGCAACAGAAAAAAACCAGGTATCGATAACGCTTTTAATTCATCCATTGTACAATGAGCCCGGGGGAATACCCAATTGGTCGTATATAGTTGAAAACACCCAAAGAAGATTGCTTGAATATTATTCCCCAAACGATTTCCAGATCGACTTATCCGAAAACGAGCAGGAGACCGGCCTCAGGCTTCACCTTACGCTGGCCGATGCGCCCGGGATGCAGGCCCCGGCTTTCAACATAAACACAAAGACGGTAGCATATGACCGTGTATGAGCTTATATTTACCACGAGGCAGCCACACAAATACCTCCGGCACATATTATTCTGGATAGCCCATTCTTTATTCTGGGTTTTCTGGGCCGGCGCTTTTTTTGTTGATTACAAAAAATGGGTATCCTTTATGTGGGAATTACATCTGAAATACAGCCTGCTTATAACAATTGGATATACGTACCTGGTTGTTTATTTTCTTTTACCCCGCTTTGTTGCTCAAAAGAAATATGCATTATTTGGCATTTTGCTTTTTTTCTTCACAGGCTTATTTTACACGTTATATGTCTTAAATTTTTTCAGGATAAAAAATGAGCAAGAACCTTCAACTGACAATCAAATATTGATGACCTGGTATTTCTCCATGAATTTTATCATTAACGGCCCCCCGGTTGCCTGCGCTATTTTCCTGGCCCTTAAAATGCTTAAGACCTATTATATAAAAATAGAAGAAAAGCAGTTGCTAGTGAAGGAAAATACGCAGGCAGAGCTGCAACTATTGAAAGCGCAGGTGCATCCTCATTTTCTTTTCAATACATTAAACAATATCTATTCTTTTTCCCTCACCCAACCATCCCATGCAGGAACACTTGTTCTGCAATTGTCCAATACGCTCAGGTATATGATCAATGATTGTGCCGCCGTGCGGGTGTCGCTTGAAAAAGAAATACAACTTATAAATAATTATATTGGCCTGGAGAGCGTGCGGTATGGAAACCGTTTAACGATGCAGACAAGCATAAAAGGCGATTATGAACACAAAATGATCGCGCCATTGCTGATGCTGCCATTCGTTGAAAACAGTTTCAAGCATGGCATTGGTATGATGCGGGGCCCGCAATGGATCAACCTGGAATTGCTCATACAGGACAACCGCCTTTATTTTACTATCAGTAACAGCAAGCCATTACAGCCGGCTCCGACAAACGGGAATGAGGGTATTGGATTGATAAATGTGCAAAAAAGACTGCAATTGTTGTATCCTCAACAGCATGAACTGAAAATAGAATCAACCGAGTCAATTTTTACGGTATATATGCAAGTGGCATTGCAGGAACAATCAGTACCCGTTGAAACCGGCAACCCCAATGTTCACGCCCAATTACTTCCATATGCCTGATAAAAAGATCATTTGCCTGGCCGTAGATGATGAACCGCCAGCGCTCGATGTGTTGAAGAAATATATTGCTTCGGTGCAATCGCTGGAACTGGCCAACACCTGTGTGGATGCAGTTGAAACCATTAATTTTTTACAGCAGCATCCGGTTGACCTGATGTTCCTCGACATAAAAATGCCGGAACTGTTAGGAACAGACCTGGTGCGAACATTAAAAAACCCGCCAAAAGTTATTTTCACCACCGCTTATCGCAAATATGCCCTGGAAGGCTTTGAGCTGGATGCGGTAGATTATTTACTAAAACCCATTTCCTTTGATCGCTTTCTGAAAGCAGTGAATAAAGTAATGCAAACCTCTTTACATACCAATATACCCATCATAACAGAAAATGCTCCTAAAAAAGAGGCCGGGGATAGCAGCATATATTTCCGCAGTGATCGTAAAATGATGAAAGTGCACCTGGAAGACATCCTGTATATAGAAAGCTTAAAGGATTATATCAAAGTGGTAACAATTGCTCAAACGATCATTACCAAACAATCTATTTCGGCCATGGAAGAGAATCTGCCAAAAGAAAAATTCATTCGCATACACCGGTCTTTTATTATTTCCCTCAACAAAGTTGAATCATATACCCATGATCTCATCTGGATTGGCAAAACCGAATTACCTGTTAGCCGGATGTACAGGCATGCACTGGAGCAGGTTTTGAAACAATACAGGTAGTCATTTTTTCCCATACTCCAGCAACATAAATGTGCCGGGTATAATGGATGGCCTTGGTTTTGGGTTTGCCGTAGTGGGCGGCGGCGTATCGCCCAATTGAGCGGTAACGGTGTACAGGTGTTCGGTCCTGCTGTCAAAAGCCAGTGTTTTGGCGCCACGCGCTGTGACGATGGTATCAACCACTTCAAATTATCCCTTTTCAGATAGGCGCATATGCTCCTGGATAATTCCATTTGATCTTCTATCACCAGCAGTTTCATGGAAAATGTTTCAACAAAAGTGTAGATAGAATGGCTTGTAGTTGAACGATTACAAAAATTTAATATTTTAATAATATATGGAAAGAAAAAAGACCGCCATTGCTGACAGTCTTTTTCCTTTTTATTTTCAAAAACACTCAATAGCCAGGGTTTTGCATCGCCTGCTTTTCATCTGCGCTTAAAGCCTTACCATTTGCCTGTATAGCATCGAGGAAAGATTGTGGAATAGGTCGCAGTAGATGGTAGTCCTTAATATAGCCTGCAGCCTGGGAGTTAAATGCCTTTACTCTTGAAACCAGTGTTTTGGTTCTTGAAAGGTCTTCCCAACGCTTATACTCGCCGCACAATTCCCGGGAACGTTCATCCAGTACCAACGCCAGCATTCTATCATAAGTACCGCTCAGTCCTAATTTGGAGATCACATATTCATCGCCGGCGGGCAATGTATTAATGTCTGAAATAGCCAGGCTTGCCGAAGCTGCCGTGGTTACAGCAATATTATTCGATTCGTAATAAGAGTTTTCGGCCATGAAGGAATTGATAGTGGCACTTTGGCCCGACGTGGATGCCCCCAGCGCGCCACCTCCATCATAATAAGCGGCGCGGTCTTCCCCGCTTGCAAATTGAGCGCGGGCACGAACAGTATTAATGTATGGTAATGCATCAGTATAAGCGCCGGTGCCCAGTTTTGCGAGCCTGATCTTTGCTTCAGCTGCCATCAAATATGTTTCTGCACTCCGGGCAAGGTTCAGGTCACGCAATCCCCTGGTTTCATTCAACGCTATCCTTGATCCATCCATATGCTTGCTGCAGGAAGGGAATCGTACGTCCACTTCCATGGCGCCATCTGTTGTTCTGCCCGTGGGGAAAGCAACATATGCATTCGGAATTGTTTTGCCTGTTTTGGAATACACAACAACGTCGTTCAGCTTGTAACTGGCAAAGCGGGTATCCCCGGGTTGATTTATAATATAGATGATCCCCAAATCGCCGTTGGCATAATAACTGCCTGAGGCCTTATTCAGCCTGCTTTTTGTTCTGAAGCTTTTCCAGAACCTGCTGTCATTCACCTGGTCGTATATTCTATACATGAAGTAATTGGTGCGTAAACGGCTGAATGGCCTGTCACCGGTAACATCACGTTGCATTTGGGGGATGTCGTCATAACGGGAACCCCAGTAAAGGTGTTGCTGATTAGCACCGTTCGTTGAAACATCGGCAGTGAATTGCGCGGAAAGGATCCATTCTGATAGTTTTTCATTTGCACCATCGGGGCCGGTATATTTCCAAAGGTCGGCGAAGTTAGCCGTTAGTGGGTGATGGGAAATAACTTCATCACACAAAGGAACGATGGCTGCCAGGTCAGTTGCTTTATAGGAGGAATTCCATGTATCATTGATCTCGCTGGCGCGGAACAGATAGGCTTTTGCCAAATAATGGGCGGCTGCATCTTTTGTGATCCTGGCAGGCGCATTGGTGTTTGGTAAAAGATCATATGCCTGTTTAAAATCTGAAATGATCTGTTTGCAAATATCTTCAGGTGCTGCCCGCGTAAATTCGTATTCAGCACCAGTACTGACTTCGGTCTTCAGCGGCACGGCACCATATTGAGAAACCAGTTTGAGAAAACAGTACGCTCTTAAAAAATACCCTTCGCCCAGGGCCACTTTTTTAATGGCATCTGCAGTAGAAGCGCTGGCTGTTGCATTTTTGATCAGCAAATTCGCATCGCCTATACCGATGTACAGGTTATCCCACTGCGCATTGGCTGCCTGCGTATTTGAGTTATTAATGGTAACAATAGACTTGAAACCGGCATCATAGTTATTCCAAACGCCGTTTGACGGGTCGCCGCCAACCATAAACTCATCAACACCGTAGTTGGCAACACAATATGCCCACTCTGCAGCATACGGAAGATCGAACACCTGGTAATAAGTACCGGTGGCCAGTGACTGAATACCTTCATCGGTTTTAAAATAGTCATTCCCTCTTGCCGTGGTAAGCTCTTCTTTCAGAAAATCTTTTTTGCAGGACGACATAACGATCAAACCTGAAAAAAGGGATATATTAAAGATCAATTTTACTGTGTTCATTTTCTTAATTTTTAGTAGTGATCGTTGTGGTTAAAATGATGCGTTAATTCCCAAAGTGATGCCTTTGTTATAGGTGGCACCATTAAAAGTAGAAGTAACTACATCCATATCCAGCCAGTCGATCTTCGAAAACAGCATGCCCGGGTTGGCGATCTGTACATAGGCTTTAATATTCGAGATGCCAGCTACTTTCAATGCTTTGCCATCCAGGCTGTACCCCAACGATATATTACGGATCTTGATAAACGAAGCGTCTTTATAACCCAACACCACATAATAGGGATCTCCACTTCCTTCAGAATAAAAAGGTTTTTGATATTCAGCATTCATATTGTTCTCATTGTAATAGTTGATCTTCCGCTGAACAGGGCGGGCAGTTTCGGCTTCGCCGCCCGTGTTATACATGTATTTCAAACGGCCATACAGGAAAATGGACAACTCGAACGATTTGTAAGTAACCGTATTGGTCATGCCAACAATCCATCTTGGTCTTGTATTGCCAATGATCGTGCGGTCATGGTTTGCATCTATCTTATTGTCGCCATCGATATCAACCGGCCGGGCATTTCCGGGTGTGAAAGAGCTTCCATTTGTATTAAACTGCCTGTAAGTGGCTGAATCCTGCACATGCCACAGACCTGCCCCTTTATATCCATAGATCAC
This sequence comes from Niastella vici, assembly GCF_002077945.1. GTDB lineage: Bacteria > Bacteroidota > Bacteroidia > Chitinophagales > Chitinophagaceae > Niastella > Niastella vici. Next base: position 33,302 of record NZ_LVYD01000043.1, on the reverse strand, counting down.
GCCTATAGACCGGCCTATGAACAGGTTGTTATTGATATCATCCTGCTTTCCGTTTGACAGGGTGACGATCTTATCTTTTTGCCAGGAAATACTGGCATTGGTTGTCCAACTGAAATTCCTGGACCTGATATTAACGGTTGATATACTCAGATCAATGCCTTTATTAGCCGTTTCGCCAACATTTTCAAACGTGTTTGTATAACCGGTAACAGTTGGGATGAGCACCTGGAATAACAGGTCTGTTGTTTTTGATTTATACACATCCAGGCTTCCGGTTATCCTTCTGTTCAGCACCGAAAAGTCGATACCCACATTGTATTGCGTAGTTTTTTCCCAGCCCACCGACTGGTTGGCCAGCGTTAATGAAGGAATAGACCCGGCTGTTATTGTTGAGATGTATGGATAAAAGAGTGAGGTAACAGCGCCCTGGGTGGTGTATGGATTGATGGAAGAGTTACCGGTAACACCAACGCCAAATCTCAATTTGAAATCATTGACCCAGGTGACATTCTTCATAAAATTTTCGTCGTTAATTTTCCAGGCAACAGCCATTGAAGGGAACCAGGAATACTTGTGCCCTTCAGCGAGTTGAGAGGCGCCATCACGACGGGCGCTCACAGTAAGCAAATACTTGCCATTAAAGCTGTAGTTCAGGCGGGCCATCAAAGACTGCAATTGACTTTCGGTAAGGCCCGAGGTATACCCGGTTAAATTAGCAGCGGGGATATAACTTTTCGACAGGGCATTCCATCGCTGACTTCCAAAAGCAACGCCGTTTGCAGCGATATAGCTGCTGTCTGTTTTAAATTTAGTCTGGCTGGCTAATAAAGTGAGCCCGATGTCGTGGTTGCCAATGCTTTTATTATAATAGATCAAATGATCGAGGGTATATGAAACAGTTGTAGCCTTGGTAAGTGAAGCAGCGTTGGAACCACTACTGATCACAGAATTTGCATCAATGTAGGTTCCATCCTTATAAGTAGAATAGTCTGGCCCAAAATTCACGCGGTATTTCAGGTCTTTCAACACAGGATGAATGGCGCCAAAATCAATTTGACCATAAAAGCTGCCGAAAGCGCGAAGCATTGTTCTTTGGTCCTGGTTCAGCGTCCACTCATTAGCCACATTTTTAAAAGAAATATCACCGCCGGGGTAAAAGATCCTGTTTCCCAGTGAATCATATGGTACAGCATAAGGGAACAGCGCCCTGGCAGATTCATAGATACTGCTTGAAGAGGATACTGTTGTGGCCCCTGTTTTGGATTGTCCATATTCCTGTACACTGTATGAAACAGTAACGTTACTACCAAACGAAAACCATTTGGTAGCACTGACGTCAATATTTGAGTTGGCAGTATACCTTTTATAACTCTGTCCTTTTTGCGTACCGGTATTACCCAAATAACCAAATGAAGTGTACGATTTAACCTTTTCACTTCCGCCGCTCACGCTCAGATTCAGGTTTTTTGTGATGCCGGTTTGCGTTACCATTCCAAACCAATCGGTTGTTTGCACCTGCGATCCGTCCCATTTTCCCGAAGCCCAGCCCCTTGAAATATTTGCCCAGGCCGAGGGGTCGCTGGTGGCAAGGAAGATCACTTTATCATTGGCAACAGTAGGTTGATCGCCGCGGGGATATGTTGCCGGATTCTTATAATAATAGGCCCAGCGCCGGAATGTTATATAATCCTGGGCATTGAACATTTTTTCTCTATCAACCAGCTTTTCAGCTGTAGTAGACACGTTAACATTCAACGATGTTCTACCCGACTTGCCTTGTTTGGTAGTAACAATAACCACCCCATTGGCGCCACGGGAACCATAAATGGCGGTGGCCGAAGCATCTTTCAGCACATCAATTGACTCAATATCATTAGGGTTTATGTATTCAATGCCGCCGGTCATCAGGGGAATTCCATCAACAACGTACAGCGGTGCATTGGATGCATTTATAGAACGTACACCCCGGATGTTAATGGTACCTAATGTACCTGGCCGCTCGCTGGTGGTAATGTCGACCCCAGCTACTTTTCCCTGCATCGATTGCAAGGCATCAGTTGTTGGCCTCGACTTTATGTCTTTTTCACTGATGCCGGTAACAGCGCCCGTTACATCCCGTTTTTTTACGGCGCCATATCCAATAACTACAACCTGGTCCATGGGGTTATCAGCGGGGCTCAAAGCCAGGTTCACCTGTCCTTTATTATCTATTGGGACTTCTTTGGAAATAAATCCAATAGAACTAAAAATCAGCACGGAGCTCCCCGAAGGCGCATTAAGGGAAAACGCACCATCCTTGCTTGTTGCGGTGGCAATGCTGGTGCCCTTAATTTGTACAGTAACTCCCTGTAATGGGATGCCGGCATTATCTGTTATTTTACCGGTTACCGGGAAATTGTTTTGAGCGAAGGAGAAAATGGCAAAAAGGTTGAGTAACGAAATGAGCAGGGCATTTCGCTTTGCAGCGATAGAATTTTTCATCATGGCAAGTCAGTGAGATTTAATTTACAATGTATCTGTAAGTTATCTTATCCAGTCCCTAAAATCATCCTGAGCCATCCTGTGGCATCCTGTGCGCTTAAACTGTTTCAATTGTTATTTAATGTTAATATATTCGATAACTTGTCAGCCACACCTTTAATCTTACGATCCCCCTCCTTTCGGGTGCCATGTGGCTATGCCTATTTGGATATTTGCCTGAAAAAAACTATGTTAAAGCGTTATAAATAAAAGCAGCATACCTTATGATCGAAAGCATGGACTTTGAAGATCCCGTATTACACCTGAAAAACAGCGGATTGCCCTATTTTGAACATAAGTACAACGGAGCGTTTGAGTTGCTGTACCAGCTGCTTACCATGTATTTGCCCGGTAGCGTAACCGAAATTCAAAAAACAGCTACTTCCATACATATCATATTTCCTGACCAGGAAATTACTATTCCTTTAAACCCGCAACTGGATTCTACACATGATACCTATGCGATGGTCGAAAAGCTAAATATGCTTTTTCAGGAGTTTGAAGTGGCTGTACGCATATATGGAATATATTATAATGATCAGGCTGTATACAATTATTTTATTTGTACATCAGCAGAAGCAGCAGCTGTTTTCAGCCTATTTGAAGCAAATAAAGAGATCCGGCTTACTAATACCCGCGCATATTTCAGGGTAGTATTTGTACTGCCACAGGCAGAAAACTCCAGGGAAAGTATTGTTTATAATACGGGGGTCCTTCCTTTGGGTGAATCGGCATATAATTTCCTGAAAGCATCCGGATTTTCGCTTCCGCTGGCACTTGTTGTTTTCCATAATAGTGATTTTGGTGAAACTATAAGAGTGCTCCGGAAATATAGTGATACAAATGAAGAAATGGATGAATATGCAAATGGGATCATTTTTAAAGGCAGCCTAACCCTGGTTACCAATGAGGCGCAGGCCTTATATCAGTCCCATGCCAACGGATATTATGCATTTGCAAATGCCATATTAGAAGAATATAGAAATGAGGCAGGCGGATTTGTGCAAGATACCTTCATTTTGAAACTGGATAATCAATTCGAGGTATTACACTACCGGCATACCCATGGAATGAATTACAATGTTACTACTGCGCATATTGTAGAAAAATTAAAAACGTGGGATCAGAAATATGGACTCACCATTGAAGGAGTTGATTACGACTGGGTTGATTTTACGCTTCACCGGGTTCCTGAAGACCTCGATGAATTTGCAAATGAACTTTATGCATTTTGCCCCGATTGCATTGACCAGGGCGTTGGCAGCATTGATGAGCTGAAATATGTTATTAGTTCCAGGAAATATGTTTGTTTATGGTGGGACTAGCTTAAACGCATCAAAAATTAAGCGTAATCTTACCCAACAAGAAGCTATATTCTCCATGGAATATAGCCTCTTGTAATATATATGACGCTATATTCTAAAGGTATTGTTTATATGCTTAACTTCCCAGACCAATTAACATTGGGGAAATTCTTTAAAATATCAAAGAGGATAACACTTCAGAATACATCAGGAAGCATCTTCTAATTCTGTTATAATTATGGGCTTATTTAATTGGCTTACCCAGGGAATCGCAATGGACCTTGGAACTGCAAACACGCTGATCATACACAACGACGAAATAGTAGTGAACGAGCCTTCGATCATAGCTTTAAACAGAAATAATCCGAAAGAGGTTTTGGCGGTAGGAAAACGGGCATTGATGATGCATGAAAAAACCCACGACGATATAAGAACAATTCGTCCGCTAAGAGATGGGGTCATTGCCGATTTTAATGCAACCGAACTAATGATACGGGAACTGATCAGGATGGTTTACCCGAAGAAACGAATATTCGCCCCATCCTGGCGCATGATGATCTGTATCCCTTCCTCCATAACAGAGGTGGAAAAGCGTGCCGTGAGGGATAGCGCCGAGCAGGCTGGCGCTAAAGAGGTATATCTTGTTCATGAACCAATGGCAGCAGCACTGGGTATTGGGATAGATGTGGAAGAGCCTGTTGGTAATATGATCATTGATATTGGTGGCGGAACTACGGGCATTACAGTAATTGCACTGGCTGGTATTGTATGCGACCAATCTATTCGCATTGCAGGGGATGAGTTTACAGGTGATATTATGGAAGCTTTGCGTCGTTATCACAGCTTATTGATTGGAGAGCGAACGGCGGAACAAATTAAAATTCAGATCGGTTCGGCCCTGAAGGACCTGGAAGATCCGCCGCCAGATCTTCCTGTAAATGGCCGCGACCTTGTAACCGGCATTCCCAAGCAGATCTATATTAGCTACCAGGAAATAGCGGAAGCGCTGGATAAGAGCATTTTTAAGATCGAGGAAGCCATCTTAAAAGCCCTTGAGCAAACACCCCCTGAACTCGCGAGCGATATTTACCAGCGCGGCCTGTACCTTACCGGTGGCGGGGCTTTGCTGAAAGGGCTTGACAGACGATTAAGCCAAAAAATTAAATTACCCATTCATATAGCAGATGATCCGCTTAAAAGCGTTGTGCGAGGTACAGGAATGGCGCTAAAAAATTACGAGCATTTTCCTTTTATCATGCGATGATAACTCAGGGATACCACAGGAAACAAACCGTTTACACACCACTATGGAAAATTACAACACTAAGAAATTGCTTACCCACAACCAAAATCAAGGGTGACCCTGTTTATGAAGCTCTGCACCTTCTATCCTTTTCCAATAAACGTAGGACACAATTAAACAACCCAGAAAAAGCAACGGGTCAATAATGTATAGAAAACCATCACCCGTTGAAAAATGGGCAAAGCTGGCAGAAAAAAGCGTAATGCCAAAACCAAAGTAAGCGAACTCTTTTATTTTAGAAGGGATGTTGGGTAGTAGCAGCGCCAATAGCCCCAATGCTTTAGCAATGGTTATTTCAATCTTGAAATAAGGGGGTAAGCCTAAATGTTTGAAAGCTCCTTCCGGATACATTGCATACTCAAAAAAAGTAAAGCTGAGGATGCTAAAGATCATGACGGCACTTACAATGCCTGTAGTTATCCAATAGATTAATTTATCTCTTTTCATTTTGTTGTCCTTTTTGCTTTTCGTTTAGAGATACCGCATTAAACAGACCTTTTAAACCGTTTAAGCTTTTCCGGATTTGTTTGTACATAGATATTTTTGATCTGATCTCCATCTGGTTCAATAGATACCAGCGCCCTGGGTTCATTACCGGAATAATTGAGGATGGAAGGCAGGCCATTAACAATAATAATTTCCCGGTTAAAATCAGGAATATACTGTTCTATTTTGGGAATAATGCTGATCAGCAGCCTGCTCACATTGCCACTTCCATAAATAGGCCTGGAGAAAGCTGTAAGCCGCTGACCATTTACGAAGAAAGCAGCTGCCCCACCCTCTGCAAAGAATATAATGTCGTCTTTTAATAGCTGGATCAGATCCTCCAGATTTCCTTCCGAGATAGCCTGAAGGAAGCTGTTTAAAATTTTTTCATGCACTTTAAGGTCCACTTCAAAACGCCGCGCGTCTTTTCCCAGGTTGTCTTTGGCGCGTTTAAAGAGCTGCCGGCAGTTGTCTTCTGTTTTATCAAATATTTCTGCCAGTTCTGAGTAATCATAAGCAAAGATTTCCTTTAACAGGAATATAGCCCGCTCATTGGGTGTTAATTTCTCCAGCAGCACCAGTATACCAATAGAGAGGGCGTGATATGATTCTATTTTTGTTTGGGCACTGTTGCTTTCCTGGTAACTCAGTGGTTCGGGTAACCAAATGCCAGTATATTCTTCATGCTTTACCCTGGCGCTTTGCAGGTAATTAATGCTTTTATTGGTAACTGCTTTAACAAGATATGCTTTTATATGCCGTATATCTTCGGGTTTGGTTTCGAGCCACTTTACAAAAGTATCCTGCACTATGTCTTCTGCAGCATCCACATTACCAAGCATATTGTAGGCAATTGAAAAGAGAAGGGATTTGTATTCGAGAAATATGTCTGTTTTATCGCTCATGAGGTAAACAAATTTTAATCTTATGTGTATAGGGCAGCCCTGTGGCCCTATACATAAGACAAATTACTCAACCTGTTTGTGACAGCTAAAAGTCCATCCGCATGCCAAAAGTCGGGAAAACGGCAAGGCCGAGGAAATAAGTTTTACCGGTAAGGGGCTGAAAGAGCGCTGAGCTTTCATTGAACCTGTTCAGCACATTTACGACATCAAAGAAAGCTGTCCAGCCAATTTTTTTCAATTGGAATTTATAATCGGCCCGCAGGTCGAGGCTTACAAAATCGGCAAGCCGCTCCCCATTTTTTTCGGTTACCTCCTGACCATACCGCAGGTAGTTGGGGTTACCAAAAACATCGGCATGAACAATGTATTTGTCTGTAGGTCTACCGCTTGCATACCTGAATTTACCTGAAAAGATCCATTGATCGTTTGGCTTGTAACTTGCGAGCACACTGATCACATGGGGAAGGTTAAAGATATAGTTGTATTCTCCCAATCCATCATGGTCATCCCTTTTAGAATCCATATAAGAATAGCTTATCTGTCCATGGTATTTTTGGGAGAGTCGTTTGGTGAGGCTCACATCAAACCCATGGGCCTTTCCGGTACCATTGTTGTTCAAAAAAGGTTCGCCACTGGAAGGCCTTACCGCGAGATCATCCATTTCTTTGTACCAGCCTTCGGCTGTAAATTTCACATCCGGACTGAAATATATTTTATAGCCGAGTATATATTGAATGGTACGTTCACATTGTAACCGGTGGCCCTGGGGTTGAGAAGCAACATCCGAAAAAGCGGGATCCTGGTAATAGATCCCGGAAGCAAAATTGATGCTTTGCTTTCCACTCAATTCTAATGTACCGCTGATGCGTGGTGACAGGGTATGCTGGGCAGCAAAACCAGTGTAATCATATCTTACCCCGGGATTTATTGTAAGCTGCTTAAACAGGGTAAAGGAAAGATCGAGATAGCCGGATACATTCCAGGCGGCATCTTTAAAAGATGCATTGAAACGGTCGGGCGTCAGCATGAGATAATATTGAGCAGGGTTTGGCCTGTAATCTGTGGGTAAAAAACTGTACAGGGTATCGGTATGCTTCAGCCTGCGGTTATAATCAATATTCACGTGGGCCACATCGGCGCCTGCCGTAAAGGTGAGGTATTTACCCCGCTGAGTAAAGATGCTCCGGTAACCCGCTTCCTGCTGTTTGTTCACAATTTTCCGGAGGTCCTGTTCAAAATTGATCTTATCGGTAGCTACGATCTCTCCGCCGGCTTCAATAACGGGGTTTGTATAACCGAGATCATTGTTAACGTCCATCATGCGGTAGTAAAGGATATTTTTCCAGGAGCTGGACCTCCCTGTGAGTGTGCGCAGGTTAAGTCCAGCAACAGCTTTGCTGACCTTTGATTGCCCGATAAAATTGGAATTATTGTCATCATTGAGGTTTTTGCTATCCAGCACATTTTTTACGGTACGCTTATAGGTTTCAGGATTGAACATGGCAATGAACGACAATTTGTTTTTGGCATTGAGCTCTGTAGTTGTTTTAAGCAGGTAATCACCATACGAAGGCAATCCGGTATGGGTGAGGCCGATCATTTTGAGCAACAGGTCGAAGTTCTGGTACCTGGCTGAAGCAAAGAGGTTTGTTTTTTTATTGAAACCCGAAGGACCATCATACATAAGTGTAAAACCAATGAGGTCGAACTGACCACTGTACAGCGGATTGGTGTTGTTTCCCTCTTTAATGCCTAAACCAAGATACGATGAGCTTTTTCTTCCATACTGGGCGCCAAAGCCACCGCCCTGGAAAGTGGCATTCTCCACAATGCGCGGGGCGAATATGCTGAAGCGCCCGCCGTTAGGATCATTAAACCCGGAATTGAACCCTTCGATCTCCAGGTGTGAGACCTGGAACAGCGGTATATCATCTGCTATAAATAAATTATCCGAAGTGCCCTGCCCACGCACAGCAATGGCAGAGTACTGACCACCGCTGCTAACCACGCCTGGCAGGGTGCCGATGGCCCTGAAGATATCGCCCTGCGCTCCGGGGCTTCTGAAGATCTCTTCCCTGGAAAGTGAAAAAGCCGACACGGGCGTCTGGGGATTGTGCTCGCCTTTAAAGGCTTTTACAGTAACATCCTTCAGCTTTACAGCTTCTTCAGTAAGCTCCGTTTCAAAGTAATAGGTTTTACCGGCCACTACGTTTATATCATTCAGTGTTTTATTATAAAAACCAATTCCGGTGATCGCTACGGTGTAGGTTCCTGCAGCCAGATTTGGAATAATGAAAATACCTGTGCTGTCAGTAGTGGTCGCAAAATCCTTTTCCCTGATGGTTATGGTAGCTCCTGCCAGTGGCTGCTTTGTTCTGTATTCAACCACTTTTCCTTTGATGGCGCCATTCTTCTGTGCAAGCATCATATTGCTGATCAACATTAAAATAATGATGCAAACGATCCTGTTATACATGTTACTTTATTTAAAAAAGTGATAACCGAAACATTACCCAACATGTGACAGGAGAGGGACATCTTTTGTGACAGAGGAGCCCCGGAAATCAGGAAGTCAGCTATTTATGGTGTATTGTTAGCAGGCGATGATCCAAAATGGCAATGCCGTTTCGATTTTGATCTATGGCAGGGGCCTGCCCCGCGTATGCCTTATCAGAGCAACCTGGTGCATTATAACTGGCATTGGTTCTGGCATTGGGGAACTTCGGAAACCTGTAATAATGGTACACATGAAATTGATTGCTGTCGCTGGTTTTTAGATGTTGAATATGCTACCAAAATTACCTCTGCCGGTGGCCGTTATGCCTTTACTGACGATTGGCAAACGCCCGATACACAAATTGCCAGTTTTGAATTTGGCAATAACAAGGCTATTACCTGGGAAGGAAGAAGCTGTAATGTATTTCCGGTTGAAGGTGCAGGCCGGGGTTTCATTATTTATGGTGATAAAGGAACGCTGGTAAACGATGGCAATGGCGATTATAAAATATTTGATGAAAAAAATAAGTTGATAAAAGAAGTTAAATCAGACGTTAAGGCCGACCCCAACAACCCGGTAAGTGCAAGCGGGAACCTTGATCTATATCATTTTCAAAATTTTATCCAAAGTATCCGCGGCGAGGCGAAGCTCACCGCTCCGGTTAATGAAGCCTATAAAAGTGTATTGCTTTGCTTACTGGCCAATATTGCACAACGCACCGGGAAAACCCTGCACTGCAACCCCGAAAACGGACATATCCTTGATGATACAGCCGCCACAAAGCTATGGATGCGAACCTATGAAAAAGGGTGGGAACCGGTGGTGTAGTAGCTTACACCTTAAATATTTCCTGCTTATGAGCTAACCATTTTTCACCCAGGCAACAATGCGCAACGGACCGCCGCTGCCGTTCTTTATTTTCATGGGCAATGCCACTATATAGGCCCCGGTTACAGGCAACTGATCCAGATTGGCTACGTTTTCAAAGGCAGGAATGTCTTTTGCCAGCAATACCTGATGTGTTTTAAAATCTTTCGACTGGCCATAATCGATGCTCGGCGTATCCAATCCTACGGCTTTCACTTTTCGCCGGGTGCCCAGCCATTCCGCAGTTGCCGGATCAATACCCGGAAAATGCAAATGGGGTATGGCCCCTGCCCCTTTTTCATCGGTACCAAAATACTTTTTGGCATCGGGATAATACTTCCCATAACCAGTGCGAAACAAAACGATCGCACTATCAGGTATTTTACCATTTGCTTTTTCCCATGCCTCAACATCCTGCACCGATATGAGATAATCCACATTCTTTAATGCCTTCTCACTCACATCAATCACTACTGCCTGGCCGGTAAGATGTTCCAACGGCACCTGATCGGTTGTTTGATGCCCCTGTGCAAAATGCACCGGCGCATCGAGGTGCGTACCGCCATGCTCCGGTGCTGAAAAGGCATTGGAAGCATAATAAAAACCCGCCGGTGTAATGCCATTCACCTGTGTATCGAGTTTAAAACCGGTGGCATTATTTGGCCAGTACAATGTTTGTTCGCTGAAACTATAAGTTAAGTCGATCCATTTGCCGGATGCGAAAAATTGGGCGGCGCTATCATCATGCCGGGCAGGTTTACACGCAGCCATGATGAGAAAGCATGAAACGGTGAGCATAATATACCCTTTCATGAGCATAGTTTAAGTACGAAAAGGTACAAAAAAAGATGGCTCATCCGCGCTTCAATTGCCAATTAAATCAAATATGTACGATTTTCGACGAGTGCGCTATCCCCGGGACTTTCTCATAAAAAACTTCGGTTTTGCATGTCCGGGTCAAAATAATATTTTAAGTTTACCTCCTTTCTTTGAACCTGAATCTTTATTCATGAAAAAAATCACCTTCATCCTGTTCTTTTTGACCGGCTTTACAATTACCTACGCACAGTTGCCAGACAGCAGCACCTTTTTACTGCACAAGTTTGCACAGAATATTGGTAAGGAAAAATACACCCTATCCAGGAATGGCGATATTGTTACCTACACAGTAGATCTAAAATTCACCGACCGGGGAACACCGGTTCCTTTAACAGCAAAAATGCAGCTTACAGCCGCATTTGAACCGGTTGCATTTACAATAAATGGCAAAACCTCGAGGATGTCGACCATAAACGATTCCGTGGTAATTCATCAAAATAAAGCCGACATAAAAGTTGATAATTCAATAACTAGTCAACCGTTACCGCCAATAAGATTTCCGATAGCAGGTTACTCGCCCGGCACTGCGCAAATGTTGTTATTGCAATACTGGAAAAAACATCATAGGCCGGCTACCGTGAGTATACTGCCATCGGGTATGGTGCACATTAAAAAAGACGGCGAAGATACCCTGCTGTTCAACAACAATACCCTGGTACTGGAGCGCTACGTAATAAGCGGACTGATATGGGGTAATGAATTTTTATGGACAGATGCGAGCGGACAATTATTTTGTTTAATTACCAATGATGCGGAAGGTGATAAGCTGGAAATGATGCTGGAACCTTATGAACCATTGTTACCCGTGCTGATCAATAAAGCGGCTGCATATGGCATGCGTTTATTTACAGCAAACGCCAATCCGTCGTACGAAAAACATGACGTGATTGCCATAACAGGCGGCACCATATTGGATGTGGAGAATAACCGGTCAATCAGCAATGGCGTGGTTTTGATCAAAGCTGGGAAAATAACAAAAGTTGGCGCTGCAAACAATGTAGCCCTTCCTGCCGGAGCGTATGTAATTAATGCAAAAGGCAAAACAGTTTTGCCGGGATTATGGGATATGCATGCCCATTTTGAACAGGCAGAATGGGGACCAGCTTACCTGGCCGCCGGTGTAACCACCGTAAGAGATTGTGGCAATGAGTTTGAATATATCAATGCAGTACAACAGGCCATTGATAAGGGAAATGGCATTGGCCCTCATATTTTAAAAGCAGGTATTATTGACGGCAATGGCCCCTATGCATTGGGCGTTATCAGGGCCAATACCAGGGAAGAAGCCATAAAAGCGGTACAGCGCTATAAAGAAAACGGCTTTCACCAAATAAAAATATACAGCTCGGTAAAACCGGAAATAGTAAAAGAAATATGCACGGAGGCGCACCGGTCAGGTTTAACGGTGAGCGGTCATATTCCGATAGGAATGACCCTGCAACAGGGCGTTGATTCAGGTATGGACCAGGTGAATCATATCACTTTTGTGAACGCTGTACTTAAGAAAAACAAGGATGGTTTAATTGATTTTTCCGATTCATCGAATGTGGCAGTATTCAATTATTTAAAAGCGCACCATGTAGTGATAGACCCAACATTGGGTGTATATGAAATGATCCTGCGTTCCGTAAAAGACAGCATCACAAAACTGGAACCTGCATTTGCTTCGTTACCACAGCCATTAAAACCATTATTCATCAACACAGGGGCTGCTAACGATTCGCTGGCTGAACGGGGCAGGCTATTCATGAAAAATTTTAAGCAGATCGTGTATCATTTATACATCGACAGCATTCGTATTGTTGCAGGAACAGATATGGGCTTTCCGGGGTTTAGTGTTTACAGAGAAATGGAATTATATGTAGAAAGTGGCTTAACACCTATACAGGCCTTACAAACTGCTACTATTGTACCTGCGCGGGTAATGAATATGGAAATCAGTTCCGGTTCAATATCTCCGGGCAAACGTGCAGATATTATTATCACCGATGGCAATCCTTTGCAAAATATCAGCAATATCAGACATGTAGTTACAGTAATAAAAGACGGGAACATTTATAACCCGGCCCATTTACATCACCTGGCAGGGTTTCAATAGCTGACCTGCCGGTAAAGGTGGGACATTCGCCACGAAATCGATGCAAAACTGTAAGTATTTTGACAAATACCTGTGCTTTTTTTGCACTTACTTTTTTGTTCATGATGATTTATTAAATTGCCTGCATAGCATTTTTCAGTCAAAACCAAAACACCTTCACGCTGTGCTACGGCAGTATTAATTAAATATTTTCTTATTAGTACGTTTGAATATGATTTCGGCCGTGAATGATCATAACTGCCTGCTTTTGCTTAAAACAAATGAGAATGCCGCCTGGCAATATCTCATCCGCATTTACTTTCCCGTGCTATTTCGTTTTGCGCATAAAATATTGAAGGATGAAGGAAACGCCGAAGACGTTGTTTCGGATGTATTTGTAAAACTATGGCAACAGCATGCTGATTTTGATGACTGGCATCAGGTCAAAAAATACCTGTATACCGCAACCCGTAATAGTTGCCTGAATGCGTTGCGTAGTAAACAGCGGGAAAAAGCCCGTCATGAATCTTTTGCCAATGCCTATGTACAGAATGAAGATGTTTTGGGTAACGAGATCTTATACTCAGAGATTTTAGCAGAAACACGTAAAGCTGTTTATGAACTACCGCCAAAAATGCGTGAAGTATTCATCCTTGCCTATTTCAAAAAAATGACAAACGAGGAAATTGCGGTTTATTTGAATTTATCTAATCAAACAGTACGTAATCAGAAAGCTACCGCACTGGCTATGCTAAGAAAATCATTACAACCTAAGTTCTCCCTCCCTGTTCTTGCGATTGCACTTACCTTAAAAGATCTCTGCTAAAAAAAGTATTGTTTTCTTCTGGTACAAATGGTTGGCCGCGGTGTTACTGTAATATAAAGTAACCCCTGATGAAAGAAAGCAGTTTGGATGAATTAATATATATAGCCGGCCTAATCAAAAAAAGCCAGTTAAATGAACTATCAGCTGTTGAGGCAATTCAGTTGGAGAACTGGAAGAACCGTAAGGAAGCAAACCGTGAATTTGCCGAACAGATAAATGCCGGCGACAGATTTGCCAATGACATGCTGGCATTAGAACAGTATGATACCACAGCCGCTGAACAACGTTTTTTTTCAATAACCGGAATGCCTTTTATTGATGGTGAAAAACGGGTGGCACCTCTTGTAAACATTTTCAGGCGAAAAGCCATACGATGGGCAGCAGCAGCTATAATCTTATTTACAGTCGCTGGTTCAACCTGGTATATTATGAAGAGCAGCAGATCAGTTAAACAACCTGTTGCAGTGAGCCAGAACGTAAAAATAGTGCCGGGGGGAAATAAAGCCATACTCACCCGTTCAGATGGAAGCCAGGTGATCCTCGATAGCGCCGCCAACGGTTTAATAAGCAGGGAGGGTAATGCAATGGTAATAAAGTTGAAGGATGGAAAGTTAGCTTATAATGCGTCCGCTGCAGCTGACGAGGCCCGGCCCATCTATAATACGGTATCTACGCCACGTGGAGGCCAGTATCAGATCACTTTACCAGATGGTACCGGAGTCTGGCTTAATTCTGCTTCCTCTATAACATTCCCTACCCAATTTAGCGGCAACGAACGAAAAGTGAAGATCACAGGGGAAGCCTATTTTGAAGTAACATCCCATTTATCAAAGGGAATAAAAACCAAATTTATTGTAGATGCAGAGGGCACCAGCATTACTGTATTAGGAACTCATTTTAATGTAAATGCCTATACAGATGAAGAAGCAATAAAGGCCACCCTCATAGAAGGTTCAATAAAAGTAAACAAAGGCGGCCTTACAACCATGATAAAACCGGGGGAACAATTCCGTTACAGCAATGGCGCAACCAATTACGAAGTACTCCGTCCCGACCTCGAAGAAGTGCTTGCCTGGAAGAATGGGAAATTTATATTCAGGAATACCGGGGCCATTACTATCCTGCGTCAAATATCCCGCTGGTATGATGTGGACATTCATTATAAAGGCGCTCTATCGGGAATTATGTTCTCGGGGGGCATATCCAGAAAAGATAATATAGAAAAACTGCTGGAATTACTGCAATTAGACGAACGGATACGTTTTGAGATCAAAGGCAGGGAAATTACCGTATCGCCGAAATAAAATTTGAAACGAACCAATTCCTGAAGCGAACCAACGTGCAATTATAGCCAACCTCAGGCTTTCCAGCGCGGGGAAGGCCTGCAGAACCTTAATGCCTGATTTTCTTAACCAAAACAAAACTGCCTATGCCATTTGAAAAGTAAATCTTCACCATGTGGCTGAATAAAAAGAAACCCCTGCGGGGGCAGGAGTCTCTTCAATTCGGGCCACCAATGTTCCTCTTTCCAAAATTGACAAACATTTAGTAAGCCAAAACTTTACAAAAGTATGAATGAAATTGTTACGGGCAATACGTTCCGTGCAGGAAGGTATTTGCCAGCCAAAACGCTGCTTTGTATGAAATTGACTGCATTTTTCTTATTAGTAGCCTGCCTGCATGTAAATGCCAAAACTTTCTCCCAGAAAGTTTCCATAACCGGCAGACAATTACCGCTCGAAACGGTATTTGAAATGGTAAAGCAACAAACGGGTTATGATGTTCTTTATAATCCAGAACTGCTTAAAAAAACAAGGCCCGTTTCTATATCCGTAAAAAATGCAGACCTGGAGGCAGCCCTGGAGCTTTGCTTCAAAGACCAGCCGGTAAGCTTCCAGATCCGGTATAATACCGTTGTTATAATTACCAGACCGAAACTACTTTCCCCGGTTGAAAAGAATAAAGAAGCTGATGAGCCCGCACCTTTACCTGTTCAAATACAGGGAAAAGTATCCTCTGAAAACGGGGAGCCCCTGGTAAACGCCAATATAGTAATTAAAGGAACCAATTACGGAACCACTACAAACGACAAGGGCCTTTTTACCATAAATGCAAACCCGGGTGATATACTTGTTATTTCAATGGTGGGGCATGCGCCACAGGAAATAAAAGTGACCAGCCAAACAAGTATAAATGTTATATTAAAACAGGTTGCGACCGAAGGTGAACAGATAATTATCGTAGGGTATGGCTCTCAGAAAAAAGCCAAAGCAACCTCTGCGGTTTCATCTATCAATGCACAGGACATACAACTCATCCCTACTTCCAATTTATCGAATGTGCTGGCCGGCAGGTTATCGGGCACATTTATCAGTTCACAAACCGGCACCCCGGGTGCTTCTTCTACTATCAAGGTACGTTCCCGTTCATCATTCAGTGGTACGTACGATCCCATATTTGTAATTGATGGTGTTGTAAGGGACAAAAACAGTTTTGATGCGTTAGACCCCAATGAGGTAGCAGATATCTCCGTATTGAAAGACGCCGCTTCGGCTGCCATCTATGGGTCCCGGTCTTCGAATGGGGTTATCCTGGTGACCACGAAAACAGGTAAAAGCGGTAAGCCAAGGATTGAATACAGCTCAACCTTCAGTAAGCAAAAGACCGGCAAACTACCGGAATATATGCCTGTTGCAGATGGATTGAAACTTTCAAAAGCGGTGAATGGCGGCTTAAGCGACGAAGAAATTGACTGGGTGTTGAAAAACAACCCCAAAGGTGAAAATTATTATAATGCCGCCTATACCGACCCAACCAATCAACGTCATGCTTTAATGGTATCTGGCGGCAACGAGAAAATTACTTTTTATATGGGCGGCTCTTATTTTAAAGAGCGTGGATTTTTACCAAATGTGTGGTACAAAAAATACAATTTGCGTGGTAATATTCAGGCCAATTTAGTAAAAAACCTCACCATTGGTTTAAACGTAAGTAATAGTTACGGCACCCGTAACCGTTTCAATTTTACTTACGATTATAACTCGCCTGACCTGAATAACCTGTGGGGCAAATTATTGTATTGGGATGTTTTTGCAACCCCTTACATTAATGGCAAACCCAACAACCCGGGCTGGTTGGGCAACCCTGTAGAGATGATGAAGAACGGCGGTTACTGGCGTAACAACAACCAACAGATAGACGCCCTGCTCACAGCCGAATACAAAATACCTTTTGTACAGGGGTTAAGCGTAAAGGCCGCGTATAGCAAAAACTACAATAACGATTATGTAAAGAATTTTGCCAAAAAACAACTGCTGTACAACTTCAAGAAAACAGGTCCCAATAACCTGATATACACCGATGAAATGACCGGCTCAGTACTAAGCGGTGATCCCGGTAGTGAATACCTGGGGAATGAATATAGAAAATGTGACAATTATCAGTTAAATGGCCAGATAAATTATGACCGCACATTTGGTAAGCATACCATTGGCGCCCTGGCTGTTTACGAACAATTTGAGGCCGATACCAGCTCCTTTTCGATGTACAGGTATAATTTTCCATTATTCCCTACCGATCAGTATTTTGCCACCAGCGGAAACAATGCCGACTGGACAACAGGTGGAAGACAGATCATGGATGGAAGATTATCCTATATCGGCAGGCTCAGTTACGATTATGATGCAAAATATCTTTTCTCTGCCTCCGTTCGAAGAGATGGCTCTGTAAAATTTGCTCCTAATAAAAGATGGGGCTGGTTTCCTTCTGTATCTGCAGGCTGGGTGATTTCCAGGGAAAACTTCTTCGAGTCTTCAAAACTGGCCAATGCCATTGATTTCTTAAAGTTGCGGGGATCTTTTGCTACAACCGGTAATGATGCTATTGGCGGTTGGCAATGGGTCGACCAATTCAATATTCTGAGCAGTACCTATTATTTGGGCAACCCTGGCACTACTGCTCCACGCCTGTCTTATGGAGGTATTCCCAATCCTGATCTGAGCTGGGAAAAATCAAATTCGGTTGATATCGGCCTGGAGGCTACAGCCCTGAAGAATATAAGATTTACGTTTGATTATTGGAAACGCCATACTTATGATATCCTTGGCTTCCGTATCCTGGCTATTCCCGCAGAATTTGGCGGCGCTTTACCGGCGGAGAATTATGGTCAGGTAGATTCAAAAGGTATGGAATTAGAACTGAGTTATAATAACTCGATCGGTAAAGATTTCAGTTATAACGTCAAAGGAATATTTAGTTATGGTACCAATAAAGTGATCAGAAGAGACGTTGCCGCCAATGCCCAGCCTTATGCAAATCCCAATGGAAAAACTTTAGCCTATAGTTCCGGGTATCAGGCGTTGGGAATATTGCGCACACAGGAAGACCTGAATAAGCTACCGTCAGGATATACGATTAATGGTGTTGCGCCTGCATTAGGAGATATGTTATTTAAGGATATCAGCGGACCTGATGGAAAGCCGGATAATAAGGTAGACAGTTATGATCAAATAGTGCTTGGCAAATATTTTGGTGCAGACAACGCACCTGTTTCCTATGGTTTGAATATTTCACTATCATACAAAGGATTCAGCCTGGAAACATTGCTTTCGGGCCTGGCAGGTTTTAAAGTGAGTTACAACGATGCATGGAGCAGGAATTTTGGTGGTGGAGGCAAGGTGCCTAAATACCACGCCGATTCATGGAGCACCGATAATGTCAATGGCTCTACACCTAAAATTTATCCCTGGGGCGATCCCCATTCTTACGGTTACACATGGACATCCACTTTTAATACGTATAATGGTGGAATTCTGCGAATGAAATACCTGAACGTTAATTATAAAATACCTTCCATACTGTCAAACAGGTTAGCTATAAAAGATGCAAGGATCTTCGTATCAGGAACAAATCTGTTTTATCTGTCGAAATTCAAGTTGTATGATCCCGAGCTGTATCAATTTATGAGTTATCCAAGCATGAAGACATATACAGTGGGTATCGATATCAGGTTTTAAGTAAAAGTGTTAACGCTAAAAACAGTAACATGACAAACAATTCGAAAATAATACTGCTCTTATTACTCTCTTTTGAAATAATGAGCTGCAGTAAGGTGTTGGATAAAAAGAATCTTTCCGCTGTAGACCCGGCCACCGTTTGGTCGAACCCGGCAATCGCTACAGCATATCTCAATAATATTTATGCGGCCGTGTTGACCGCAAACCCCAATGCAACGTATAGCTGCACTGGTAATCTTTCAGACGAAGCTGTTGCTTACCAAAGGCAATTGAATTCCGCGTTAAGAGGAACAGCTACCTTTGATACCTGGAATAATTTTAGCCAATACAACAATATCCGCACCATCAATATTTTGTTGGGTCAAATAGATGGCGCCACTTTCAGCCAGGCAGATAAAGATATGATAAAGGGACAGGCATTATTGCTGAGGGCCTGGGCCTATCACATACTGGTGAGTGGTTATGGCGGCGTTCCGCTTATACTGGAAGCCCAGAGCCCCACCTCAGACCTAACACAATTGCAAAAACCGCGTAATAAAACATCGGAATGCGTAACACAGATCTTAAAGGATCTTGATGCCGCCATCGCATTACTGCCCGATGTATCGAGCGGCAACGACGTGGGCAGAGTTGATAAAGGTTCGGCCATGGCTTATAAAGGAAGGGTGTTATTGTTTTATGCCAGCCCCCTGTTTAATGGATTGGGCGGTGTGGCCTCGTGGCAAAAAGCATATGATGCCAATAAGGCGGCTAAAGATTTTTTAGACGCTCATGGCAAAGGATTATACGCGTCGTATGGCAAAATATGGGATGATGAATTAAACAAGGAAGCGGTAATGGTACGCCGGTACAACTATCCGCAGGCCACTTATTTTCAGGGCGGGTTAATACCTTTAAACTGGTCGAAGGATGACGTAGGCTACGACAGGCCCTCATTAGAACTGGTCAATGCGTTTCCAATGAAAGATGGCTCATCCTGGGATTCACAAACCAGAAGTTATGATACGCTGTTCAGGAACCGGGATGACAGATTTTATGCAAGCATCTATTATAATGGTTCTCCCAATCAGTATTTAAAGGGCATGCGCGATGACAAAACCTATTTGTGGACCTATTTTACAACTATCACCAATTATAACGGGGCTACCGGTCTTGAAGGTGTACACAATGATGTAACCACTGACCCCCTTTGGTCAAATTCAAGCTTTTACCGCATTAAGGGCATTGATAAAAATATAGATAAGGGCACCGTTTATAATGCAGCTGTGGATTGGATAGAAATCCGCTATGCTGAAGTTTTAATGAATTATGGCGAATGCGCCAATGAACTGGGTAAAACAACGGAAGCCCTGGATGTATTAAAACAGATAAGGAACCGCGCGGGTATTTTAGCTGGTGCCGGTGGCAATTATGGAATTACCGCCGCTTCGCAAAATGAGATGAGAACAGCTTATCAAAAAGAGCGGTTTGTTGAGTTCTGTTTTGAAAACAAGCGCTGGGATGATCTCCGCCGCTGGAAATTGTTTGGTTATATGAACGCGCTTCAGCAGCGGCATGGCATAGCTGTGTTATTGAAACCAGGCGAAACCAAGGTGTCGCCGATGGATGATATCAACACGGTTTGGACCAAATTCACATCCACTGTTATCACTACAGATGCTGGCAATATAGCCCTGAAAGACCAATATTACATTTATGGGATACCGAAAGCAATTTTAGACCGCAATCCATTGTTGAAACAAAACAACAATTGGGGTGGAGATTTCGATCCATTACAATAGTTCCGGTTTTTCTTATAAGCAGTCGCAGTAGGTTAAATAGAACGGGAGCCGCAGGGCTCCTGTCTCTTTTTCTAACCATTTGATCATGACTGCTTTTACTTCGTTGAACTTGTAGTTATTGAGAACAGCACCGTGGCGTTAGCTGTTCCCGACGATTAACCTGTGTACCAGGCATTAAGGATAGCAGGACTGCTTTTACTACGATCAGCATTAACAGGAATGTCAACTCCATAATTCGTATTCAGGTAATCCCTGAGATAATTTGCCACCTTAAAAATCTCAACAATATTGACTTAAACCGATGGCATTTTCGCTTTCGCGCTTTCCTTCACACAAAGGGCTTTATTTTTACCGTTTAAAAGTTACAATTGATGAAAATAAAAACGACCGTTACAGTATTACTACTGTTATTTACCCGGGCAGCATTTAGCCAGGCTTATACCCAAACAAATACCGGCATAAAAGCCACTGTGAATAATATCAATGTAGAAATTCAATGGTACAGCCCGCGCATTGTGAGGATCATGAAATCGCCGAAAGATGCTGTAGTTAAAAAAGAAAGCTATTCTGTTATCAAAACACCCGAAAATGTCAGCGTCAATATACAACAGCATGACAACAAACTTGTACAACAAACCGATTCGCTGCAGGTAATAATCAACCTGCAAACCGGAAGGGTTTCTTTCGGCCGCCCGGGGGGAGAAATTATATTCAGTGAAAAGGATCACGGAACACAATTCACACCTATCATTGATCTCGGGAAAAACACCTATGATGTAAGGCAGGCGTTCTTCCTTGATAAGGATGAGATGATCTATGGTTTAGGTCAGCAGCAGAATGGTAAAATGAATCAGCGGGGGCAAAAGCTACTCCTGTTGCAGAAAAACACCAAAGTATGCATCCCCTTTTTTCAGTCAACGAAAGGCTATGGCGTATTCTGGGATAATTATTCGCCCACGCTGTTTACCGATAATCCACAGGAAACATCCTTCGATTCGGAAGTTGGTGACTGCTCAGATTATTACTTTCTGCTAGGTAATAGCGCCGATGGTGTTATTGCTCAAATGCGCCAGCTTACCGGACAGTCGCCCATGATGCCTTTATGGGTGTATGGTTTTAATCAATCAAGGGAACGCTATAAAACACAATTCGAACTGGTGGACGTAGTGCAGCAATACCGTACTTTGCAAGTGCCACTCGATGGCATTATTCAGGATTGGCAATACTGGGGTGATGACAGCATCTGGAACGCGATGGCCTTCGACCCGGTCCGCTATCCAAGACCTAAACTTATGGCAGATAGTGTGCATGCCATGAACGCACATTTATTCATCGTGGCATGGCCGGTCTTTGGTTACAAAACAGCTCAATTTGCCGAGTTCAAAAAAAAGAATATGCTAATTAATTTCGAAACCTGGCCAAAGCATACCCGGTTATATGACGCATACAATCCCGTTACGCGCGATAGTTACTGGGAATACCTCAACAAAGGCGTTTTTTCACAGGGCACCGACGGCTGGTGGCTCGATGACCCGGAGCCTGATCATCTCAACCATAACGAGCAGGACTATGACCAACCTACGTATGCCGGCAGTTTTCGCAGTGTTTGTAATGCGCTCCCTTTATTACACGCTGGCGGCATATATACGCATCAACGGCAAACTACCTCAGCCAAACGCGTTGCTATTCTTACCCGATCTGCATTTGCAGGGCAGCAGCGTTATGGGGCCAATACCTGGAGTGGTGACGTTCGTTCTGACTGGAGCACGTTACACAAACAGATCGCTGCCGGTTTGAATTTTTCATTGTGCGGTATTCCCTATTGGAATACAGATATCGGTGGTTTTATTGCAGAGGATTATGTAAATGGGGGTACTAAAAATCCTGAGTTCCAGGAATTATATATCCGCTGGTTGCAATTCGCCACCTTTACCCCCATGATGCGGTCACACGGAACCATTTTACCCCGGGAGATATATCAATTCGGGCAACGCGGAGAATGGCCATTTGATGTACAGGAGAAATTCATCAACCTGCGCTACAGCCTGCTTCCCTATGTGTATGCAACTGCCTGGCAGGTAACAGCCAATGCGGGTTCCATTATGAGGGCATTATACTGCGATTTCGCAAGCGACCCGCAGGCCCTTGATATAAATAATGAATTCATGTTCGGGAAATCATTTCTTGTTGCCCCGGTTACCCAAAAAGGCGTAAAAGAACAGGTCGTTTATCTGCCTGCGGGAACAAGATGGTTCAACTTCTGGACCGGCGACCAACTTGAAGGCGGCCAATCAATAACCGAAGCTACTCCTATTGATAAAATGCCCCTGTATGTAAAAGCAGGTTCAATAATTCCCTGGGGACCGCGCGTTCAATATGCCGAAGAAAAGAAATGGGACAACCTGGAGCTGCGTATTTATCCTGGCACCGATGGACATTTCACGTTATATGAAGACGAGAATGATAATTACAACTATGAAAACGGACAGTACACTGAAATAGATTTTCACTGGAATGACCAGACCCGTATGCTGACCATTAATGATATCCGCGGGAGTTTTCCCCGTATGCTGCAAAGCAGGAAATTCAATATTGTAATTGTAAACAAACAAAACGGCACAGGTGCTGCGCCTGCTGTAAAGTTTAATAAAACAGTTACTTATAAAGGCCGGAAAACGGAAGTGCGGTTATAATAAAACAGAAAGCAAATAGGTAAAGGATCGATAAAAAAGGTTCAAGCAATAAAACTGTTTGAACCTTTTTTATCACAGAGAACAAACGGCAGCAATCATAGAAAATGCGTCTTTAATTCCTCAATGGTCAAATTACCTTTTTTCTGTTCGTTTTGAGAAAGAATTATTATGGATTGCCGGTGTGCACCTCCTGATCCAGTAGCCTTTTCGCCTCTTCATCATCATACTTAATGATCAGCTCATTCAATTGACCTTTAAGCGTTGCCGTTATTTTTTCGTATCCCTTTTGCCCGTATAAGTTCCTCATTTCATTTTTATCTTTCTCCAAATCATACAATTCCCATCCATTTACCCGGGTATAAAACCGGATGAGTTTGTAACGTCCCGTACTGATACCAAAATGGGGCGACACGGCATGTTCACCATTCTCGTAGTAGTGATAATACATCGCCTTACGGCCTGTTGCTTTCTTATTTTCCAGTAATGGCAGAAATGAACTGCCCTGCATATCCTTTGGTACAACAATGCCGGCCGCATTTAACAACGTAGGACCGATATCAATATTCATAACCAGGTCATTGTTCACCGTTCCTGGTTTTATTTTCACCGGATACTGCATGATCATAGGCGTACGAAAAGACTCTTCATACATAAAGCGTTTATCGAACCATCCATGCTCGCCCATGTAGAATCCCTGGTCACTCACATAAATAACGATCGTATTGTTGTTCAATCCATGCGTGTTCAGGTAATCGAGCATACGGCCAATGTTCCTGTCGAGAGAGACAGCGGTGGCCATGTAATCCTTCATGTAACGCTGAAATTTCCATTCGGTCAACGCATTGCCCGAAAGGTTTTGCGCCTTAAGGTCCCTGTAAATAGAATCATAATAACCCATAAAAACCTCCCGCTGTGCCCGGTTCATGCGGCTGATATTGCCTTCTTTATCGGCAGCGGCGGGCGAATCGAACATTTTGAGATCGTATCCCATTATCATGGTTTTGGCAACCGTCATATCCTGAACAGCAGCGGCAGCCCGGTTTGTATAGGTATCATAGAAATTGGCGGGAAGCGGAAAGCTGGCATTATTAAATAACCGGAGGTCGCAGGTATCGGGCATCCAGGTGCGGTGCGTATTCTTATGACCAATTACCAGGCAAAACGGTTTGGTAGTATCCCGCTGGTTTAGCCAGCCTTCTGCCTCATTTTCCACCACGTTGGCCACATACCCTTCGCGGCGCTTTCTGGAACCATCCATCGTAATAAAGTCGGGATTGTAATAACTGCCCTGCCCTGGCAGCACCTCCCACCAGGAAAAACCTTGCGGCTGGGTTTCCAGGTGCCATTTACCAATCCACGCAGTCTGATAGCCGGCATTGCCCAATTCTTTGATGAAGGTGTTTTGCGAACCATCAAAACGCGAATGGGTATTGTCTTTAAAGCCGTTCTTATGACTGTATTTCCCGGTTAATATGCAGGCACGGCTGGGCCCGCAGATGCTATTGGTCACATACGCTTTGCCAAATACAACACCGGCCTTCGCAATACGGTCGATATTCGGTGTTTGCATCAGTTTACTTCCGTAAGCGCTGATCGTTTGATACGCATGGTCATCCGAAATGATTAGCACAATATTGGGAAGCGAAGCTGGTTTCGAAACCTGTGCCTGCAGGCCCCGGCCGGGCACCATTGCCATGATCATTACCAGGCGGGTAAATATTCTCATCATATACATCAATTTAAGGTACAGCGTCTCTTTTTGAAAGCGTATACTCACTTTGTTTGTTTCACTTTAATGACAACGGCTGCTTGTGAGAATGTAGGCCACAAAGAAATGTCTATTTCACGGGTAACGCCTGTATTGTTTGCCTTCACCTCCACCGGTAATTTGAAATCGCCGGAACCAAATAGCTTAGAAACCACCATCCAATTACTGGAAGGCAGTGTAACCCACCAGCCATTGGTGCCGCCATTGATAACAATGGTATCCTTTGCCCCGGCAGCCGGGAATTCTGTATATTTTATTAAAGCGGCAGAGAAGGGCGATGGCTGTGGAGGCACTGGCAACTGTTGTTTTGAACACGAGACAACCGGCAACAGGCTCGTGAGAGAGCACATCATGTACACGACTATAGTAAGCTTTTGCATGTTTTTTTGTTTAAGGAAGGTGAATGATTACCAATTGGGGTTCTGCACCCATTTATAACCTGTCAGTTGCAGCATTCGCTGTTGAAGGGGCAACAGGTAATCCCTGTTTAATACAAAACCGTATCCGTTGGGAAGTACGGTTCTTAATGGATCAAGATAGCGACGTGCGTCACCGGCACTGCCTGTTAGCAGTGGTTGATACGATGCGGGGTAGTTTGCCTTCATATCACTGCCGGTAAACAGCGCCCCCACAGGACGCTTACCCTTTATCAAAAGATCTGCAACGGCCCACCTCATAATGTCATCAAGCCTGAATCCTTCAGCGGCAAGCTCGATCCTTCTTTCCCGCCGCACTGCCTGCAATACCGGATCCAGATCTTTAAAGGGGTAAGCAGCATCAGTATTGTATTCCCTGGCAAAATCAACAGCAGGCATCCCCACCCTGTCGCGCAATGGTTTCAACACATCGGCGATCTGGGTGGCATTTCCTCCCAACTCGGCCATGGCTTCTGCATAATTTAACAGCACTTCTGCATACCGTACAGCGATAGCCGGGCATTGACTGTTAAAGTCATCGGCCACTGCCCTGGGGTCATTATACTCCAAAAATTTATACAGCGGGTACCCTGTGGTACTGCGGTTAAATCCTGTTTGGTTAATGGGCGGGTAAGCGGGTACAACTCCGCCAGGACGTATGGGCCTTCCCGGGAGTGCTACTGTTTGAGCAAGCCGGGGGTCTCTCGTGTCGGGCTTCAGTTCATTGGCGTAAACAATTTGTGCATTATCTTTTTCAGCGCCGGTAAACGGGCGGCCATCGATGGTGAGGTAATCGTCGACAAGGGACTGGTTAATACCAAGATCGGCGCCTGCAGTGGAAGTATATTTACTGATACTGTGTCCGATATTATCTTTGACGCTGTAGCGACGCCACAGCATCACTTCAGAATTACTGGAAAGATCCAGCGTAATGAATAGATTCGTATAATCTTCAAGCGGCTTGCCGGTTGTATACACGCGCCAACGATTGCTGTTAATGACCTGCAAGGCCGCATCTCTTGCCTGCTCAAAATAGCGTTTGATGGCTGCATCGGTAATGTCTTTGGTATAGAATGGATCGTTTTTCGCCTTATGGTATTTTTGCCAGGTAGCTTCGAATAAAGCAATACGCGATTTATAGGCGAGCGCCGCATCTTTATGCAATCGCATGGTGGCACTGCTGGCTCTTTCAGGCAGGAGGGCGATGGCAGCATCAAGATCGGCCAACACAGAATCAATGATGACTGTTCGGGGCGCCCTGGGAACCTGCATGAAAAGGGTATCAGCCGGAAGCACTTTGTTTACCCAAACGAGGTCGCCGTAATTCCGGACCATATTGAAATAAGTAATGGCTCTGAAAAACTTCGCTTCCCCCAGATAGTTATTGATCAGGTTAACATCGCCGGTAGCATGCTGATAATTTTCAAGGAAGTAGTTGATACTCCTGATGGTGCTATACCCCGACAAGGTACCGGCCGTACTAAGGGCAAGCGCTCCATTCATTCGGGTATTCACTGCCGAAAATGTCATATTATCGGTACCCGCATCATTGAAAGCAATGCCGGCGCCTCCAATGCCGGTTGGCTGCGCAGGGAAACTTCCAATATAAAATTGGTTCACAAATAATCGCAGCTCGTTGGTACTGGCCAGTGAATTATCAGTGCTCAACGTATCGAGCGGCTGCCTGTCAAGAAAATTCTTTTTACAGCTTGTTAGTACTAAAGCTGCCAGTGCGATGGGAATAATTCTTTTATGATTGATGTGTAGCATTTTATTTCTGATTTACTATAAACTAATATTGGCACCAATGGAAAACGCCTGGCTTAAAGGATACACCTTTCCGGTTCCCTGCACACCGCTCAGCGTTTCGGGATCAAACATGCCAGCCAGTTTGGTGATGGTAACCAGGTTTTCGCCCGACACAAACAGGCTTACTTTCCTGAGTTTGGCTTTTTGCACCAGTTTGGCCGGCAACGAATAACTGAGGGTAGCATTTTTCAATCGCAGGTAGGAAGCCCGTTGTAAATATCGATCGGATACCTGTTGATTTTTACTGTTGAAAGCGCCCTGTGCGCCTGCCGGGGCCGAATAAGGAGCCGGATAATAAGCACCCCGGTTATCGGGGGTCCAATAGTCCAAATGTTCTTTAAATACCGTCACTTGTGCCAAAGCACCCCAGCCCCAGAAATACACATCACCGATGCCGGGCGCAAAGTCACGTTTACCAATACCCTGAAACAGGAAGGATAATGAAATGCCTCTCCAGGATAGTGATCCATTAAATGAATAGGCGTAGCGTGGAGATGAATTGCCGATAATGGTTTTGTCGCCCATATCGCCGAGACGGTTTTTTCCATCATTGATAAAACCATCCTTATTAAGATCGATGTACATTACATCGCCGGGCTTCCAGGGCTGGCCGCTCAGGAACGTTTTGTTCACCGCCGTGTTGTAATCTGTGGCTTTTTGATCATCCTGCAGTAATCCTTCTACACGGTATCCCCAGATCTCGCCTGACCGGCGGCCCACATACCAGGTGCCTGCAGGATTGGTAAAAGTGGGGTTTTCATATTTAGTAACCCGGGTGGTATTGTCAGCCAATACCCCGCCAACCGACCAGGACCAGTCTTTTCCTATATTGCCGCGGTAATTGATACTTAGCTCCCATCCTTTTGTTATGAGGTTCGCATTATTACTGGCCGGCACGCTACCGCCAAACATATCGGCAATGTCAAAAGTGGGCCCCAGCATATCTTTGGTTTCCCGCTGGTAAACATCCACAGATCCACTTAACCTGTTTTTGAGTAGTTCAAAGTCGAGGCCCAGATTCTTTGTGTACACTTTCTCCCAGGTGGTACCTGCATTAAAAGGAGCTGGAGCATTTATCACCGCTTCTCTGCCATTCTGGAAAAACCAGGCGGGGCCGGTGCCATTTATGCCGGGTACAGCAATCCCCATCGACTGAATGTATGAATAAAGACCTGCACCAGACTGGTTGCCCAACAACCCATAAGAAGCACGCACCTTAAGCGTATTCACAATGCGGCTCAGTGGCTGGAAAAAGTTTTCTTTGGCGATATTATAACCAACCGACATGGAGGGGAAGAAGCCCCAACGGCTGTTGGCAGCAAACCGCGAAGAACCATCATAACGTCCGTTCACCTCAACCAGGTATTTTTCCTGGTAGTTATAACTTAACCGGCCAAAAAAACCGCGCGTTGCCCAATGATTGCGGCTTTCCGTTGTCGTTGGTGTACCAGTGGTTAAATTGATGCCGGGACGGTTAGGGCTGATGAGATCCTGTGAAGAAGAAGTAAGCGAGCGATACTCATTTAACTCCTGTTGAAACCCCACCATGATATTAAATTCATGTTCATCATTCAACAAAAACTTATACGAAGAATAGACATTGGGCGACACATATAGGGTATTGTTTTCGTTCCTCGAATAACTTCCCAATAGCGGTATGTCATATTCTGAACGGTTTACCATTTTAGGCGTGCCATCGATACCATAGATGGTACCAGGCAACAACAAACTGGAGTTTTGCCCTTCTTCGCGGCGCATGTTCAAATCAAACATGATCTTCCAGTTTTTGATGGGTTCAATTTCCAACCCGGGTAAAACCGATAAGGTGAAGCCTTTGTTGATTGCTTCGGAGCCTGATTGAAAATAAGGTACGCTCGAAATTTCATTGAAATTACCATTGAGGTCGTACGGAGAAATATTGGGACGCATCCTTGCCAGGTTATGAAAGAACAGCGACTCAAAAGTACCACCGGCACTGAAAGGCGCCTTGTATTTGTCCTGGATGATCTTGGTGTTCAGTTTCAGTTTGGCCCAGTCTGTAAGCTGAGAGGTGATTGTGCTATTAAAATTGAACCGGTTATACTTGATAGCTGCATACCGGAGAACGCCATCCTCGGAATAATATCCGCCGGAAATAAAGAACTGGGCGTTCTTATTGCCGCCACTGATGCTAAGATTGTGCATCTGGCGGGCTGCATTCGGTTTATAATGAAAGTTAAACCAATTGGTGTTGGCTACCCCGTTCGCTGTATTCTCCCAGTTCGATAAATAGTTGTCGGTAGCCTCCGGAAAAATATTCATCCCTTCCGGATTGACCACATACTGTTTCAGCAAGTCCATCTTACTGTCTGAATATTGTTTACTGCCCTGTGCATTGAAAGTGGCTGCATTAAAGAACAACGCAAAATCATAAGCGTTTACCATTTTGGGTAAGTTAACAGGCCTTATAACTCCAAAGTTGTTGGAATAGGTAATGGTGGTTTTCTCAGCCTTTCCTTTTTTCGTTGTTACAAGAATAACACCATAAGGCGCCCTGGCGCCATACACGGCCGAAGCGGCCGCATCTTTCAATACAGAAATAGACTCAATATCGCTGGGATTGATGTCGGACAGGCTTTGCGGCATTCCATCAACCAGCACAAAGGGTCCGTCGCCCCCTGCCAGGTTGCCTGCTCCACGTACATTGAGGTTAAAACTTTGCCCGGGCCGGGTATTGGCACCTACCGTAATGTTCAGGCCAGGGACCATACCCTGCAGGCTTTGGGTGGCATTGAGCACAGGCCGGTTTTCAATGTCGGAGCCTTTTACAACAGATACTGCACCTGTCAGGTTCACCTTCTTCCTGGTGCCATATCCAATCACAATGACCTCATCAGTAACGGTAACATCCAGTTGCAACTGAATAGAAATGGTTGGGGCATTCCCCACCCTGGCGGTAGCTTTTTTATATCCGACAAAAGAGAATTCAAGAAAATCACCCGGATCAGCATCGAGCTTAAACTCGCCGGCGTTGTTGGTGGAAGTACCACGCTGGCTTTCCCGGTTAGTCACCGACACGCCCGGCAACGGCTTCCCCTTTTCATCCATGACCACTCCCTTTATTTCTATAGGTGGCGGTGGCACAGTTGATGTTTTATTCTGCTCAATGGCAGCCTTCTCCCTGATGATGATCGTTTTTTCAACAATACAGAACGTCACCGGTAATTGTTGAAAGCAGATCTTCAGCGCATCTTCTACGGGTAAATTGCGTACAGAAATATCCACTTTACCCACTTTGTTCAGCAGGTTGTCTTTGTAAAAGAACTGGTAGCCGGTTTGACGGTTGATCTTTTTAAAGATCGATTGCAGGGTTGCTTCTTTTTCAGATAGCGTAACTGTTTGGGAAGCAACTTTTGCGCTTACCTGAATGCAGGCAACCAATAAAATAAAAGCTGTTATTCTCATACGCAAAAGCAGTTTGATCCAGCCTTCCCTTCGGAGTGAAGGGAAATAAGTAGTCTTTAAATTCATACATTTGCTTTGTTCCGGTTGACCCCGGAGCTGGTTTTGGTTTAAACAATAATCAACCCTTGAAGAGTGTTGGTATAATGGTTGACCAAACCTATAGACGCCCGGGCCCTAATCCGGGCGTTTTTCAGTTGGCTCACTTAGTGACGATAATCTTTTTGCCCTCCAGTTTATATTGCAGTCCGCCTGCTTCCAGGATCTTCAGAACCTGGTTGATATTACTGCTGCGGCTTAAAACACCTGAAAAAGTTTCCCGGCTCACGTCGCCTTCATACACCACGTCGATATCATACCAACGGCTTATCTGCCGCATAATGTTTTCGATGTGGTCTGTATCAAATAAGAATAATCCGTTCTTCCAGGCCATTTCTTTTTCGATGTTGGCGGCAGCGATGCCGATGTTGTTTTTTGTGTTATCGGCGATGGCCTGTTGACCTGGTTGAAGCACCTGTTTTTTGTTCTTCCTGGTAAATTGTACTGAACCTTCGAGCAAGGTGGTTTTAATGGCTCCTTCCTCTTTGTAAGCATTCACATTAAAATGAGTACCCAATACCTTCACTTCTCCTCCATCGGCACCGCCCGGTAAGCTGATCTTCACGATAAATGGCTTTGCAGCATCATGCGCTACTTCAAAATACACTTCGCCGCTTACTTCCACCCGCCGTTCGCTTCCGGTAAAAGTGGTGGGAAAGCGGATTGAAGAAGCGGCATTCAACCAAACTTTGGAGCCATCTGCCAGCCTTAACTGGTATTGGTTACCGCGGTCGGTAGCAAGGCTGTTGAATATGGTTTCACGTGACGCGGTCATTTGTCCATAGGAGATCTCTCCGTTTTTCTTGGTTATGGCTGCAGCGCCCTGTTTGGCTAATGCGCCGTTGCCGGCGCTGTCGAGTACAATCACCGAGCCATCGGCGAGGATGAGTTTGGCAGCATCTTTTCCGGGAAGGATCTCAGTTTTTGCGATCTCTGGTAAAACAGCAGCCGACGCCGCTGTTTTCATTCTGCCGGTTAGCAGGAAACCTGTTATCGTTGCCAGTAAAACTAAACAGGCGATGGCAGCCACCCTGAACCAGTTGCGCTGATACATGGGTATCGTTCGTTTGGCAATGGGGATGCTTTTTTCCCTGATAGCCGTTTTTATATTGACCAGCACACTTTCGGTGAACGCATCACTCGTTTCGAGAATGGTATTATCAGCTTCCAGAGTTTGCAATACGAGTTCCTTCAACAGGGGCTCATTTTCTCCCGCGTCAAAATAGGCAAGCAATTGCTTTATTTCGGCAGCCGTACATTGATCGGCAAGATATCGTTGATACAGGTCGGCGATGGGATTGGATAGGCTCAAAGTTGTTCTTTAGTATAATACGCACGGGCGCCAGCTTCCATCTGCCCACGCTTAAAAAAAATTTTGAAGGATTTTTTAGGAGAAGTGCAGTATAATAGCCACGCTGATGGCTCCTGGATACAGCAAATTCATTTGTTGTTGAATGTGCCTGGTAGCTTTTACAATATGGTCATTGATGGTGGATTCGGAAATATTCAAGTGGAGGCTTACTTCGGCATAGGATAATCCATCGAGCTTGATCATTTTGAAAATAGTACGCCGTTTGGGCGGTAAATTACTTATGAACTCCTGTAAGTGTCGAACCGCTTCGGCCTGAAAGAGGTCTTCCTCAATGTGCACATAGCCATCTTTGTTGTTTGCCGACAGGTCAATAATAACCTGCAACTTACGCGCGGCCTTGCGGAAGAAATCGTAGACCTGGTTTTGAGCGATCCTGAAGAGATAGGGAGAGAGCGGTCTGTCGACATCAATTTTTTCCCGGCTGAACCACAGCTTCACAAAGACCTCCTGTAACAGTTCGGCGGCTGTGGACTCCGATTTTACCAGTTTAACGATATTCCCCAGTATTTTTTTAGCATAAAGCTGGTAAACCTGTTCAAATGCAAGTTCGTCTCCTTCTTTAAGGCGGGTTAGTAACAATCGTTCATCATATGCAGACGGTGGAGCCAAAATCGTGTAGTTGTAACCTGTAATTTTTAAAAGTAAGCAAAAGTTCTATTGCAGAAACGCGATCTCTTCATGCAAACGATTGTTCAATTTATTTCAACGATGGAGATATAAAGTAAGAAGCCTTAACGATGACTGTTGTTATAAAAATGAAGCAGGTTGGAATGTTGGATGTTAAATTTCCGGGAATAGAAAGTTTATGGAATGATTTCGAAATATAGACAGAAAGCGGAAATGGAAATGGAACAAAGTTGATCATTTTCCACTGCAAAAGGTACTGCCGGGGCGTTTTTTGGAAAGCGCCGGATAAAAGTTGCTAACTATGCCGCATATGTTTGAAACTTTGTGTGGAAAGTTTAAAAGATTGCGTGGAAAGTTTCAAACATTGCGTGGAAACTTCAAAAGATTGGTTGGAAAGTTCAAAACATCGCATGGAAAGTTTCAAACATTAGATGGAAACTTTAAAACATTGCATGGAAACTTTCAAACCTCCCGGCTAAACTTGCGAACTTATGTGGCAATGTTGCGAATTTGTTTTTCCAGGTAACAAAGAGCTAAGGTTATATTGCGAAAAGGCGCTTCAAAATTGACAACTTATGTTACCG
The DNA here is from genome assembly GCF_002077945.1 of Niastella vici. Classification (GTDB taxonomy): domain Bacteria; phylum Bacteroidota; class Bacteroidia; order Chitinophagales; family Chitinophagaceae; genus Niastella; species Niastella vici. The sequence goes on along the minus strand of NZ_LVYD01000043.1, from coordinate 33 downwards.
GGTCATCGAGTAGGAAGTGAGAGATTAATCCCT
>NZ_LVYD01000042.1 GCF_002077945.1 Niastella vici | reverse complement strand
GCGCCTCTTACTTTTGAGACGCCTTCTTTCTATGGCAAAGTAATCGTTGAGACCGAAATGCTTTTTTTCTCAAAAAGCGAACTAATATCATTAAAATATTTGAAACAAATACAAAAACGGCTAACTAAATTTTTGGAGAAGCCGCCAGCACTTCTGCCGGTACGCCCGATGCATATTTCTCGAAATTGGTTGTGAACTGCTTAGCTAGGTTTTCAGCCGCTTTGTCGTAAGCCGCTTTATCGGCCCAGGTATTCCGCGGATTTAAAATAGTCGCTGGTACGTTGGGGCAACTGGTTGGAACAGCCATGCCGAAAACCGGGTGCGTTTCATAGTCAACCTGGTCAAGGGTGCCTTCGAGGGCTGCGCTGATCATGGCGCGGGTATACGACAATTTCATACGGTTGCCGGTACCATAGGCGCCGCCCGTCCAGCCCGTGTTGATCAACCATACCTTTGCGTTATGCAATTTCAGTTTTTGCCCCAGCATACTGGCATAAAAACCGGGGTGCAGGGGTAGAAATGGTGCTCCAAAGCAGGCGCTGAAAGTAGATTTGGGTTCGGTAACGCCGGCTTCTGTGCCCGCTACTTTAGCCGTGTAACCCGAAATGAACTGGTACATGGCCTGGGCGGGCGTAAGCTTTGAAATGGGCGGCAGTACGCCGTAGGCATCGCAGGTAAGGAAGAATATATTTTCGGGAATACCGCCTTTGGCTTGTTCAACTGCATTGCAGATGTAATGCAATGGGTACGAAACACGCGTATTCTCGGTAATGCATTTGCTGGCAAAATCAATTTCATTGGTGCCATTGTAGAAAGTGGTGTTCTCAACCAGCGCGCCGTTGCGGATGGCCGCAAAGATGGCCGGTTCTTTTTCGGCGCTCAGGTCAATACATTTGGCATAACAACCGCCTTCAAAATTAAATACGCCCGTGTCGGTCCAGCCGTGTTCGTCGTCGCCAATTAGTTTGCGGTTGGGGTCGGCGCTCAGGGTGGTTTTACCGGTTCCACTTAAACCAAAGAATAAAGCAGTATCGCCCCCTTTGCCTATGTTGGCCGAACAGTGCATGCTTAACACAACTTTATCGTGTGGTAAAACATAATTGAGAATGGAGAAAATACCTTTTTTGATCTCGCCGGTATACCCGCTGCCGGCGATAAGAATGGTGCGGTGTTTAAAACTTATCACGGCTGCATTGTGCTGGCGAACGCCGCATTCTTTGGGGTCAAGGTGTAAGCCCGGGGCAGCCAGAATATGCCAGTCGGGGGTAAAGTGTTCCAGCTCTTCCTCTTCGGGCCGCAGGAACATATTATAGGCAAACAGGTTGCTCCAGGGGTTATCGTTAATAACCCTGATGTTTAACCGGTAGCGTGGTTCGGCGCAGGCATAGGAATCGCGCACCCATACTTCAGGTTGAGCGTTCAGGTGATCGAGTATTTTTTTACGGATGCAGTGAAAATATTTTTCTTCGATAGGGATGTTGAAATCGTTCCAGTGTACAGAGTTTTCGGTGATGTCGTCTTTTACAATGAACTTATCTTTTGGACTACGGCCGGTAAATTCACCGGTCTTTACTACCAATGCTCCTGTGTTGTTCAGTTCGCCCTGGTTTAAACGTAATGTGTCCTGCACTAATTCATCAGCAGATAGCTGATAGTGCAATGTGTTGGTTGAGTGAAGCCCCAGCTCCTCAAGTCCTCTCGTTGGGATAGCGATTGTAGATAATGACATACAAGCGTTCGTTTGTTTAGAGTTCAAAGGTATAATTAAAATTTATCCGTTCCAATGGCCATATTTGGCACATTTTTGAAGATTATCTAATTTGAGCGGTGGTTTTTTGTGAAATTTCTATCTAACGTCTGTTAGTGTAAAACCGCATTGATCGGCCGGCTGGTTTTGCTGAATGGGTACTAAAACCAGTTTTATTTGTTAATTGATCATTATTCAGGTCAATGGTGGTCAATGGTCAATAGTTCCTGATTACCAGTTGCCGGTTAACAGGTCAAAGCGCCGGGCTGCAATAGTACGCGTTCGGCGTACGCGTTTACCAGCCCGCTTCGAAAAGGACTCACCATTCACAATTGCCGGCTGTCGATTACCGACTATATGTTGCCACGTAACTTATTCACCATTCACCATTGACCATTCACCCTTTTAATTATTTTTACCGCATCATTCAAAGGCTCTATAAAAAGAAACTACATGAAATACCTGCCGCTCAACAATGCCATCTTTATCCAGAACCGCAAAAACTTTGTGGCCCGCATGGATAAAAATGCCATTGCCATCTTTAACAGCAACGATGAACTGCCTACCAATGGCGATGCCACGCACCGGTTCAAACAAAACAGTGACCTGTACTGGCTTTGTGGTATTGATCAGGAAGATTCCATGGTGATCCTGTTCCCCAATAACCCCGATCCAAAATACCGCGAAGTGCTGGTGTTGGTGCGCCCCAATGAAATGAAAGAGAAATGGGATGGAAGAAGACTGCGGGCCGATGAGGCTAAAAAGATCTCCGGTATTCAAACCGTGATCTGGCTCGATAGTCTGGAAGCGGCTTTACAGCCCTGGATACACCTGGCCGAAACCATTTACCTGAACACGAACGAGAACGACCGCAAATCGAACCAGGTACTGGTGCGCGATTACCGCTATATTCTGGAAATGAAGGAGCGCTTTCCCCTGCACCAGTATAAACGCAGCGCCCGCATCCTAAAAGAACTGCGGGCTATTAAATCGCCCCAGGAAGTGGCAGTAATGCAGGAGGCAATAGATATTACCCATAAAACGTTTGAACGATTGCTCAAATTCATAAAGCCCGGTGTTATGGAATATGAGATTGAGGCCGAGATCTGGCATTCGTTTTTGTCGCAGCGGGCAACGGGACCGGCCTACAGCAGCATCATAGCCAGTGGCGACCGCGCACGCATACTGCATTATGTGTTCAATAACCAGGAATGTAAAGACGGTGAACTGGTATTGATGGATTTTGGCGCTGAATATGGCGGTTATTGTGCCGACCTAACCCGCACCGTACCGGTGAATGGAAAATTCACCAAACGGCAACGGGAAGTATACAATGGTTGTTTGCGCCTGCATGACTATGCGAAAAGCATTCTGAAGCCGGGGATCACCATACTGGATTATACCGATAAAGTAGGGGCCGAGGCCACCAAAGTATTTGTAAAGCTGGGCCTGTTGAACCAGCAGGATGTGAAGAATGAGGACAAAGACAACCGCGCTTACCGCAAATATTTATATCATGGAATTTCGCATCACCTGGGTATCGATGTGCATGACCTGGGAACCAGAACAGAGCCTGTTAAACCCGGAATGGTATTTACGATTGAGCCGGGTATTTATATAGAAGAAGAACAAATGGGTATTCGCATCGAAAACAATGTATGGATCACCAAGACCGGCAATAAAGACCTGATGGCGAAGATCCCCATTAAACCAGAGGAAATTGAGGCCATCATGAAAAAGTAATTGGTACATTTTACATAGGGTAAATTTCACATTCACTAATTTGCATAAATGAAACACATTCCGAACCTGTTCACGCTCTTAAACCTGTTCTTTGGCTGTATTGCGATCATATACATACTGCAAAATGGAGTAATAATAGTAGCTAATGAAGAGGGAGCGCAATGGTTAGATGTTCCTGAAAAAATTTGGCTGGGCTCATTATTCATTGCGCTGGCCGCGGTGGTTGATTTTTTAGATGGATTTGTTGCCCGCCTGTTCAATGCCACATCTGCCCTGGGTAAACAGCTCGATTCCCTGGCCGATTGTGTGAGCTTTGGCGTAGCGCCCGGGATGATCATTTATCAGTTTTTGCGGGTTAGTTATGCCTCATCACCAAATGCCCTTGAATTGCCGGTTATTTATTTGTTGCCTGCATTTTTGGTTCCCTGTGCAGCGGCTTTCCGCCTGGGCAAATTTAACCTCGACGATTCACAGCAATATGGCTTTAAGGGCGTTCCTACTCCTGCCGCAGGATTATTGATCGCATCATTTCCGCTTATTTACTGGTATTTTAAGGACAATGCCGATGCCATGCGTTTGATGCTGAACCAATGGTTATGGTATGGAATTATTATTGCGGTGAGCGCTTTAATGGTAAGCAACCTGCCCCTGATGGCTTTAAAATTCAAGAATTTCTCGGTTAAAAGTAATTTTCCCAAGCTTATTTTGCTGCTGGCGGCCATTATAGCAGCGATATTCTTAAAATGGTTGGCTGTACCGGTTGTGTTTATTCTTTACATCATCTTATCTTTGGCGTTCAAAAATAAAACCACATGACCTATACAGTTCAGGTGAAGGTAATGCCGTTAAAAGAATTGCTCGATCCGCAGGGAAAAGCCGTAATGGGTGGATTGCAAAATCTGGGATTGGGTAATATTCAGGATGTTCGGGTAGGAAAACACATCACCTTGCAGGTAGAAGCCAACACCCCTGATCAGGCAAAATCAATTGCCGAAGAAGCCTCAAAGAAGTTACTCGCCAACCCCGTAATGGAATACTTCGAGATTTCTATTAATTAATAATAAGTAAGAATTTATTTGAAAATGGATGCCCCGCATGGGGCTTCATTTTCAAATGGCACAACTTGCTATGCTTTATTTAGTACCTACTCCCATAGGCAATTTGCAGGATATTACGCTCAGGGCCCTGGAGGTGTTGAAGCAGGTTGATCTCATATTGGCTGAAGATACACGCACTTCGAGCAAATTATTAAACCACTATCAGATATCGCGGCCGCTTACAGCTTATCATCAGCATAATGAGCACCAGGTATTGCAACATCTTACCAACCAGTTACGGGAAGGTAAAACCATGGCCATGATCTCTGATGCCGGTACACCCGGTATCTCCGATGCGGCCTTCCTGCTGGTGCGTGAATGCATAAAACAAAATATTAAGGTAGAATGCCTGCCCGGCGCTACCGCCTTTGTTCCCGCCCTTGTAAACAGCGGACTGCCCATGAACCGCTTTGTATTTGAAGGATTCCTTCCGCCCAAGAAAGGCCGGCAAACCTTATTAAAAAGGCTGGCCGAAGAAGACCGTACCATGATCATTTATGAATCGCCGCACCGGCTGGTGAAAACCCTGCAGGAGTTTGTTCAGTACTTCGGGGCCGACCGCCTTTGCAGCGTAAGCCGCGAGCTCACCAAAATGTTTGAAGAAAATGCCCATGGCACGTTGGCAGAGCTTGTTGAACATTTCCAGAAAAAAGAAGTTAAAGGGGAGATTGTTATTGTGTTGGCAGGAAAGGAATGACGTAGGAATTAGGAGGTACATTCCCCAAAATTTATGTTTTTCTTTTCACATCAAGGTTCGAATTTTGCAGTGTATCACCCAAAATACTCATTAGCATGAAAAAACCTGTTTATTATTTTCTGATGTTTTGCTTTGCTTTGGCTATCAATACCGCCCATGCGCAGGTGCGTAAATTACCGGCCGAAGTAACAGAAGCTTTCAGACAGAAATACCCCATGGCCAAGAACGTAGAATGGCGCGACCGGTTAAGCGGTTTTACTGCCGTTTTTGACCTTGATAACGTACACTACGAAGCAAAGTTTACCAATAAAGGTTTTTGGCAAAGCACCGAAAACAAAATAGCCGATGCCGATATCCCTGCTTCAGTAAAAGATGGTTTCAATAAAAGTAAGTATGCCGAAGAATGGACTATCAAGACCGCCTATAAAATAGCCCTGCGTGAAGACAAAACCCAATACCGCCTCGAGATCGAGAAAAACGATATTCAGAAAAAGCACCTGTATTTTGACCCCAGTGGCCGGTTGCTAAGAGATAATATTACCCTGTAAGCAAGCCCTGATCAATAACTAATTAAATAAAACGATCCCCGGTTACATTGCCGGGGATCGTTTTTTTATTGCTGCTGAATGAGAGAAAAACGAGCATTGCTGCCTGTCCTAAAAGGGTGCATTTAAAACTAATATATATTAACAGAAAAATACAATTCAGGCCATTTAATGGCAAATAGCTTGCATTTGATCAATCTTTTCGGGTGGTAATTTACTGGTTGCGCCCGCACGCTATCAAAATTATACATACAAAATGGTGTTTATCCGGTATTGGTATTAGCCGGTTATAACTTATAACTATTTATCATTTTTCTTTTTTGCATACCTTCCCGCCCCGGAAAACTATTTTAATATAAAACCTGAGTAAAGATGCGTAAAGAGCTTTATACGCTTATAACTTTTTCTTTCCTGGCAATGGTGTCAATGGCACAACCCGACAGGTGGCAACAGCGCGTGAAGTACACAATGGATATTGCCATGAACGTAACTACCAACCAGTTCACTGGTAAACAACGGTTGGAATACACGAACAATTCACCCGATACACTCAACCGGGTATTCTATCATTTATACTGGAACGCTTTTCAGCCCAACAGTATGATGGATAACCGCAGCCGTGTATTGGGACAGCGAAGATTCAATGACAAACCCGATTGGGACCCACGTGTGAAAGACCGCATCCTGAACCTGAAAGAAGAGGAGATCGGTTATCAAAAAGTGCGTTCCCTGAAAATGAATGGCGTTGCCCAAAAGTACAAGGTGCAGGAAACCATTTTGGAAGTACCGCTTACACAACCCATTCTGCCCCATCAGAAAGTGGTTTTTGAAATGGAATTTGAAGCGCAGGTTCCCCTGCAGATCAGGCGCAGCGGCCGCGATAATCCGCAAACAGGCGTACGCTATTCCATGAGCCAGTGGTATCCTAAAATGTGCGAATACGATTATGAAGGCTGGCATCCCACACCTTATGTTGCCCGTGAATTTTATGGTGTATGGGGCGATTATGAAGTGAACATTACCATCGATAAAAAATATATGATCGGCGGATCGGGTTATTTACAGAATGGCAACCAGGTTGGCTTCGGTTATGAAGATGCCGGTATAAAAGTGCCACCGCCCACCGGTTCAACCCTTACCTGGCATTTTGTAGCGCCCAATGTGCATGATTTTGTGTGGGCTGCCGATCCCCACTTTGTGCATTTAACGCGTACCATTGCCAACGGCCCCGTAATACATGTTATTTATAATTGGGATACTGCTTTTCTGCGGCAGCGTTACCTCAAATTGCCCGATGAAGAAAAGAAGAAATTTGCCAATGCTGACCTGTATATAGCCGATTTTAAAGAACAATGGAAACGCGTGGCCGATGCGGCGGTGATCGTATTGCCCTTCATTGAAAAGAAATTCGGTGCCTATCCCTACAAGCAATATTCGTTTATACATGGCGGCGATGGCGGTATGGAATACCCCATGGCAACCCTGATATCGGTACCCAGCATAACCACTGCTTTTCATGAATGGATGCACAGTTGGTACCAGGGAATGCTGGGCACCAATGAATCGGAATATGCATGGATGGATGAAGGCTTTACCAGTTATGCCGCTTCGCTGGTTACCCATTATTATCAAACCGTTTCGGGCATGCCCGCTACAGAAAGTGCGGCTGGAACCGGTCCGCGCAAGAAAGTGCTGGTTGATTCACTGGCCGGCAGCAATTCATTTGTTGGAAAGACCAATCCGCATAATGATGCCTATGAACATTACTACGACCTGGCCGAAAGCCGTTTTGAAGAACCATTGACCACCCATGCCGATCATTATGAAACCAATGTTGCCTATAGCATAGCCTCCTATTCAAAAGGGGAAGTGTTCCTGGAGCAACTGGGTTATATAGTGGGTGCACAGGTACGCGATAAAATATTGCTCGATTATTACAATCAATGGCGCTTCAAACATCCCAACGTAAATGATTTTATTCGCGTTGCCGAAAAGGCCAGTGATATGAAGCTCGACTGGTACCGCGAATATTTTGTGAATACCACCAAGACCATCGATTATGCTATTGACAGTTTGTGGGAAGAAAGCGGTAAAACAAAGATCAGGTTACGGCGCCTGGGTTATATGCCCATGCCCATGGATGTGATGGTGCAATTTAAAGATGGTAGCAAGCTGCTGGCCTACATTCCCATGTACCTCATGTTTGGCGAAAAGCCGGTTGAAGATGCTTCGGTTCCGCGCATGGTATATGAACCCTGGAAGTGGACGAGCCCGCAATATACTTTTGAGGTACCCCGAAAAATTACTGATCTTAAGGTGATAGAGATCGATCCTTCGATGCGCCTGGCCGATGTGGATAGAAAGAATAACAAGCTCGATATACCGTGGTAATAAATTAGCAATAAGAAACAAAAAGGGAGGGCCATCCGTCAGCGGGTGGCCCTCCCTTTTTATAAACAAAAAAGCCCCGGCATCGCGTCGGAGCTCTTAAGTAATAAGGTTATTGATAACAGAGCACAGGGAAGGTTAAATGGCACATAAGTATTTGATATGACAACCTGGGTGCAAAGCTAGGCTCGTATTACATGTAAAACAATACTACTTTGTGGGTAATTTTGCTGTACTGATGTGCTGCACCTGTTCCTTTTTTACCGTCCAAAGAATTTATTGATAGCTTCTACGCGATTATTAACATGTAACTTTTCGTATATATGATATACGTGCTTGCGAACTGTTTCCTGGCTAATGAATAAGCTGGCGGCAATTTCCTTGTACAGCATGCCTTTGGCCAGCAGTTCAAGGATCTCTTTTTCCCGGTTCGACAAAACACTGAGTGAGTTCTCTGCCGCTACATCGCCGGCTGTTTTGGTTTGAAAGGCTGCCACCACTTTGCGGGCGATCTGGCTGCTCATGGGAGCGCCGCCTTCCTGCAGTTCCCTGATGGCTTCCAGTAATTTATGCGGGGCTGTTTTTTTGAGTATGTAGCCGCTGGCGCCGGCGCTTAATGCCTCAAATATCTTTTCATCATCTTCGTACACCGTGCACATCATGAAGAGGATCTCGGGATAATCTGCTTTAAGATGCCGCACCACATCGATCCCGTTCTCACCTTCACCCAGGTTTATATCCATCAGCACAATATTCGGTTTCAGATCGGGAATTTTTATCATTGCCTCTTCGGCAGATGCGCAACTTCCCAACAACCGGTATCCTTCCGACATCATTACGATCTGTTCCAGCGCAGATCGAATATCTTTTGTATCATCTACGATACATACAGTAATATCCATCATGGTACAAAGTTTCAGTATTTTGCCGAAACATGAAATACCACTTTGAGGTAGTTTTCCACGCCCACTCCCCAATTACCCTAGGCGGGTACATACAGCAAAAACTTCTCTTTAAAATACTCCTCCTGAAAAATATCATATACCTCCATAACCCTGGGCCGGCAGCCGCTTTCTGCGATCTCGGTATGCAGGTCGCCGCCCTTGAGGCAGATCAATCCAGGTTGTTGGGTATCGGCGTTGGGCGCCGGTTTTTTAAGCAGGGGTTTCGACCATTTCCAGAGGTCTTTCAATGGTGCAACAGCTCTTGATACCACAAAATCAAACTTCTTATCCTTTACCTCTTCAATTCGGCTATGGCGGGTACTCACATTTTTTAGCCCCAGCCCCTCGGCTACGGCATCCACTACCTTTATCTTTTTGCCAATGCTGTCGATGAGGTGAAACTTTACTTCGGGATAAAAGATGGCCAGGGGTATGCCCGGAAAGCCTCCGCCTGTGCCCAGGTCAACAATGGTTGAACCGGCCTTAAACTCAAAAGCAGCGGCTATAGCCAGTGAATGCAGCACATGCTTTTCGTACAGGCTTTCCATGTCTTTACGCGAAATAACATTGATCTTGCTGTTCCAGTCATTATACAATTCCTCGAGCGCGCTGAACTGTTGTAGCTGAACATCGGTGAAGTCACTGAAATACTTGGTGATCAGTGCCAGTTTTTGTTGGGCTTTCTCCATATTGAAGGAGCAAAGATGAAATAATGTATGAACATCCAGATATCTAAAATCCACCACCAGTAAAAAAGATCCTTTTCATTCATCTTTTTCATGGCATTGTAATAGATCACTGCCTGCCATAAGAAGCGAATGCCGAATACACCCAGGGTTATACGCCAGTCGAAAAACAACAGGCATAAAACAAACAGGGGGTACAGGAAGAAGTGGGATGTAGAATATAATCCTAATAAGAATTTGTGAACCGGTTTATAGAATTTGCCCGTGCTGTAGTGGCGGTTCTTCTGGCGGATCCAGTCGCTGAACCGGCGTTTGGGCTCCGATAAGGTGAACGCCTCAGGATCGAGCACCACTGCTACATTATGTTTGGTAGCCACCTGGTTAATGAACAGGTCATCGTCACCGCTGGCTACGTGGTTAATGGAAGAAAAGCCTTTTGTGCGAAAGAACAATTCACGCTTGTACGACAGGTTGCGGCCCACACCCATATACGGCAAACCGGCCAGGGCGTACGACATGTATTGCAGGGCCGAATGAAAGGTCTCGAAACGGATGAGCTTGTTTAAAATACCGGGCTTTTTATTGTAGGCGCCATACCCCAATACGATCTCAACCCCATCGTGATAGGCGTCCTGCATTTTTTGTAACCAGAATTCCGATGCAGGAACACAGTCGGCATCGGTAAGTAATAATATTTCGTGTTTGGCTTCTTTGATGCCAATAGAGAGCGGATATTTTTTCCCCGGAATTCCCAACGCTTCCTGTTCCAGGTTTATGGCCTGCAGGTTCTTGAAGGTCTTTTTAAATTCATCGAGCAGGTAACGCGTTTCATCCTGACTGTTATGGTTCACCACAATGAGCTCATGCGTGGTTGGGTAGGTTTGCACCAGTACGCCGGGTAAATATTTAGTGAGATTATTGGCTTCATCGCGCGCGCAAACTATGATACTCACGGCGTGCGTCTGCGACTTTTCTTTAAGCGGTTGTTTATAAAAAGCCACCCTTCTGAAAAAAGCGATATAATAGATTAACTGGATAAGTGTAACCAGACAAAATAAAGTAAACAAGATCCAAGGCCACCAGGTAATAAAAAACTTTGATATCTCGCCCATAAGAGAAATTAATTTAGGCACGGTCCGTGAAGGTTTTGCACGAAAATAGGATAAACTAAGGAGTTTTTAATTTGAAGTTGTACCCAAAAAGTTGCATGATTTACGCTGTATGCGGTTTTCAGAAGAAGCAATAATAAAAGAGAATTGGCAATAAGCAATTAGCAGTTCGCCTTCGCCGCTGTGAGCAAGGCGGTCGACATGGGGGCAATGATGGGAACCGGAGACTGCGAACCGGAAACTATGAACTGCTAAAGGGTGAACTGGGAACTGTAAACTATCTTTGCGCCCAATTTCAATAAACATGGCCGCTTTACAATTTACTTTACAGCATACCGATCCTTCTTCTAAAGCCCGGGCAGGACATATTGTCACCGATCATGGTGACATACTTACTCCCATCTTTATGCCCGTGGGTACGGTAGGCAGTGTAAAGGCGGTAAGCCAGCAACAGTTGAAAGAAGAGATCAATGCACAAATTATTTTGGGCAATACCTATCACCTGTACCTGCGGCCCGGCATCGATGTATTGCAAAAAGCAGGCGGTTTGCACCAGTTTAAAGGTTGGAACCGGCCCATACTTACCGATAGCGGCGGCTACCAGGTGTTTTCCCTGGCCGGCACCCGCAAGATCAGTGAAGAAGGCGTTTTGTTTCAATCGCACATTGATGGTTCGCGCCATTTGTTTACGCCAGAAAGCGTGATGGACATTCAACGGGCCATTGGCGCCGACATCATCATGGCATTTGATGAATGTCCGCCATACCCCAGCGATTACAAGTATGCCGAAAAATCGATGCACCTCACGCATCGCTGGCTCGATCGTTGTTTTACCCGCTTTAACGAAACACCCGATAAATACGGATATACCCAAAACCTGTTCCCCATTGTACAGGGCAGCACCTATACCGATTTGCGCAAAGCCTCCTGCGAGTACATTGCTTCCAAAGACGCCACCGGCAATGCCATTGGCGGCCTCAGCGTGGGCGAGCCCGATGATATGCTGTATGAATTGTGCGGACTGTGCTGCGATAACCTGCCGGCGCATAAACCCCGTTACCTGATGGGGGTGGGTACGCCCTGGAATATTCTGGAATGTATTGCGCTGGGGGTCGATATGTTCGATTGCGTGATGCCCACCCGCAATGGCCGCAATGCCATGCTGTTCACCTCGCAGGGCGTTATCAATATCGACAACAAAAAATGGGAAAGTGATTTTTCGCCCATCGATGATGGCATCGATTGCCACATCAGCAATCACTACAGTAAAGCATACCTGCGCCACCTGGTAAAATCGAAAGAGATACTGGGCCTCACCATTGCCAGCGTGCACAACCTCGCGTTTTATTTATGGCTGGTGGGCGAAGCGCGCAAGCATATAATCGAAGGCGATTTTGTTTCATGGAAGAATGAAATGGTGCCAAGATTGCAGACGAGATTATAATGCCCCCCATCCCCCTGAAGGGGGTGTATGGAAATCAGGAAGAAGCACGGAAAGATATTATGCATTAGATAATAAACCAGGAAGCCCGGCAATATGTCGGGCTTCCTTGGTTATCGGTAACCGGCTCCCCTTTAGGGGCCGGGGGTGTCATTTATGGTTCAGTGCTGCCATTCAGGATCCAGGGTAGATTGAACTTATGAAATTCGATCGATTTATTACTGGTGCTGCTGTTGTGAACATCTTCATTGATCTCAATTAATGCGCCCACGCAATAGTCGGCTGTTTTTACCATGCTTGAGTAACCGCCTTTGGCTACAGTAATATTTGCATAATCGCAGGTGTTCCAGTCGAAAATAGGTCTGCTGCGGGCCCATGTTAATCCTTCATCATAACTGATGCGCACGGTCATATTGCAGCGTTGATCAATATCGTTGGGGTTCAGAAAGTAAATTCTTGCAGGCGTATCGGTATTGTATCGAAGCATAGACCCTTCACACTTGGGATCGGTTAAGGCATTATCAGGTGCAAATGCCCCAAAGCCGCCTTCAATAGTACCAAACGACTTTCTTCTTTTTTTGGTGGTTGCCCAGGTGTTGCTATTGGGCCGGTCATTTCTCATTAAACGGCCATCCATCAATTCTACAATAGTGCTTTCATCGGTAGTGCCCGGAATAAGCTGGTACTGCCAGGTAACGCCATGGTCATCGCTGTAAATATTTCGGCCCAGGGCAGGAATAATAAGCCGGCCGGGGTGGTCGTAAGCTGTTCTGATTCCATTGCCCGGCCCCACAGCATCCCAGGTATAAGTAGGGGGCACCAGGGTGCTGGTCATATCCTGGGGCGTTGACCAGGTAGCACCATTGTCATCGCTGTAGGAAGTAAATACTTTTCTGTCGCCCCAACTGTCAAAATCACTCCATTGGTCTATAGCCCCATCATTCCAGCACATAAACAACCATAGCCGGCCGTTAGTTCCGGGAGTAGGGTCATATACTGCTGTAGGATTTCCCCAGGTACCATTGCCACTGGCGGCTACTTCGCCGAGGGCCGTCCAGGTGGCGCCATTGTCAAACGACCTTTTGAACACCACATTTATATCGCCATAATCGCTCGGGCTCCACCTTCTGCCTTCAGCAAAAGCGACGAGGGTATTGTTCCTGGTTTTGACGATGGAAGGAATGCGAAAAGAGTGGTAAATGCTTTCGTTGCCGCCATCAAAAAGCCGCATGCTGGTGTGTATGGCGGTGGCTTCGGTTGTTGCAATCCTGTCCTGAGGCTGAACAGTTTCCTGCGCAGCCTGGTTTTTATGGCAACCGGCAAACAGGATCAGCGCAAATAATGGCCAGGGGGAGAAAAGGCGGTTATGGCAGGCCGCATCGTTAAATTTCATAGCAAGAGTTTTAGTTTATGTATGTTATGTGCTACATAATAAAGTAAGAAATTTATGACCGGATTTCCAAAAAACTCTTTTGGGAATAGGGGAGCTAGAGAGAATTATGGAATCATATACTTGACATTCAATAAAATATGAAGGATAAGCAGCAGAATAAAAATTAGCCTGGTCATGTAAATTGCAGGCTAATATGTAGAACTTAATTATTCGGCCCCCTGAAGGGGAGTAATGTCAGTAAACTGGTGGAAAGAGCGACTTTTGGAGCGAGATCTTGTGTAATAGACAATAAATCATGAAGCCCGGCAAGAAGCCGGGCTTCATGATTATCGGTAACCGCTGGGGGGGTATCATTTCTTCTGTTTAAACAACCAGGGTAACAGCTCTGGTTCGGCAAACGCATTATCCCAGCTGTTATGGCCCACGCCGGGGTATTCAGTGTATTTCACTTTGGCGCCGGCATCCTTCAGTACATTGGTCATGAGGCGCGAATTGCTAACCGGCACCACAGGGTCGCTTCCGCCATGAAAGATCCAGACCGGAAATTTCCTGCCATAAATACCTGCCTGCTTTGGGTCGCCGCCGCCGCAAATAGGAAAGGCTGCTGCAAAGAAATTGGGTTTACGCCACAGCAGTTCAAACGTGCCCATACCGCCCATTGACAAACCACCCAGATAGATCTTTTTTGTATCGGCCAGTTTGGCCGCTACCAGCGAATCGAGCAGGCGGCTTACCAGGCCAAGGCTTTTGCCAATGGGCTGGCCCGATTCAAAATTGAATTGCCCCAGCGAATCGTTTTTATTGGGATCGCGGCTGAGCCGGGCCCAGAAATCATCGGCCGGGCATTGCGGAAATATCACAATGGCAGGGAACCGCAGGCGATTGGCACTATCGGCAAACAGTACACTTCCATGCACCAACTGGGCTTCGTTGTCGTTACCCCGTTCGCCCGAACCATGAAGGAATAGAATGAGCGGGTATTTTTTGCCGGCATCATAATTCAAGGGGTACAGCATGCGGTAACGCAACGTATCGTTCCCCACAATGAATTCTTTCTTTTGGTACAGGTCCTTGTATTGAGCCATAATAACACTGTTCATTGCAAGCATCAGGAATAAGGTGATCGTTATTTTTTGCATGTGGCAGTTATTTAGTTCTAAAATCATATTTTAACTAAATAACTCAATATCAAAAAAACTTACAAACTTTCCCTTCCCTTAGCTAAACTTTAACCAAGAACTAATTAACCGTACTTAGTAAACTGCTCATTTTCTGCTACATTTGCCACGCCGTACAGTGGGCTTTACCGAATGCTAAAAATTCTTGACAGGTACATATTATGGAAGTTCATCTCCACTACCATTTTCATGGTACTGATCTTTTCGGTGATTGCCGTTGCGATCGATACCAGCGAAAAGGCCGATGACTTTGTAAAATCTGGCCTCAGTACCTACAGGCTCATCAAAGAGTACTATATAGGCTTTGTGCCTTTCATCATCTCCATGATCTTTCCGCTCATGGTATTCATTGCCACCATTTTCTTTACCTCCAAACTGGCAGGCAAAAGCGAACTGGTGGCTATACTGGCCGGCGGCGTACGGTTTAACCGCATGTTGCGTCCGTATTTTGTAGGTGCGCTCATCCTGGGCGGTACCTTTTGGGTAGCTACCCAGTACTGGATCCCAAAGGCCCAGTCGATACGTGCCGATTTTCAAACAAACTATGTTGACAGGGGAAGTTCTTACGAACAGGGCGAAGCTGCCAAGCGTACCCGCAATTATTATTTCCGCGTTGATGCCAATACATTTGCCGGCATGCGCAATTACGATACGGCCAGCCGCTCGGCCAACGACTTTTACCTGAACAAGCTGAAAGGCACCAAAATGTATTATAACCTGCGGGCCGATTACCTGCGCTGGGATACCGCCAAAAAGACCTGGAAGCTGCAGAATGCCACCGAGCGCAAGATTGAAGGCGTAAAGGAAATAACGAAGGTCATACCTGAAATGTCGCTTAACCTGAACCTGAAACCCAATGAGATCAAGTTCGATAAATACCTGAAAGATAAAATGACCACCCCCGAGCTGAAGCAGTACATAAGAAGCGAAGAGGCGCGGGGTGCCGAAGGGTTGAATGATTATAAAGTAGAACGCTACCGGCGCGATGCCAACCCCATTTCGGTATTCATTCTCACCTTCATTGGGGCAGTGATCGCTTCGCGCAAAACCAGGGGCGGAAGCGGCTTGCACCTGGCAGTTGGTATTATTGCAGCCGCATTCTTTGTGGTGATGGACAAATTCTCCCTTACCTTTTCTACTAAGGGAAATTTTCCCCCTTTACTTGCTGCCTGGACGCCAAACATCCTGTTTTCAATTTTTGCTATTTGGATGTATCGCATTGCGCCCAAATAAAAATACGCATTAATAAAATATTAATATAAGCGTACGATTGTTCTTTATTTCAATAGTAAGCGTTGCTGAATTAATTTTGCCGTTTTGAGTGGGTTTGTTATAACTTTAGCCAAACTTTTCCCCTCATTATTACATATTTACAAATAATTATACTGCATCATGGGAATTCTAAAGGATAGGTTTAAGGTAAAGGCAGAAGCCTCTGCAGCCGAGTTAAAAGATCTGTTAAAGCAACATGGTAGTAAAAAGATCGGGGAGGTACAGTTATCTCAGATCTATCAGGGTATGCGTGGAATAACCGGCCTGGTGTCCGAAACTTCATTACTCGATGCAAAAGAAGGGATCAGGTTCCGTGGATATTCTATCCCCGAACTGCAAAAAGCATTGCCCAAGGTGCCCAATGGCAATGAACCTTTACCCGAAGGACTTTTCTACCTGATGTTAATTGGCGAACTGCCCGATGAAGAGGCTGTAAGCTATATCACCAACAGCTGGCAACGCCGCTCGCATGTGCCTAACCACGTATTTGCCGCCATAGACGCCCTGCCCGTTACAGCTCACCCCATGACGATGTTTGTAACCGGTATTATGGCCCTGCAAACCGAAAGTAATTTTGCCCGCCGCTATGCCGATGGTATGGCCAAGAAAGATTACTGGGATGCCGTGTTCGATGACTCAATGGACGTGATCGCCCGGTTGCCCCGCGTAGCCGCTTACATTTACCGTCGTAAATACCATAACAACCAGCATATACAGCCCAATGGCCTGCTCGATTGGGCCGGTAACCTGGCGCATATGCTCGGTTTTGAAGATGAAAGTTTCAAAGAACTGATGCGTTTGTACATGACCATACATGCCGACCATGAAGGTGGTAACGTATCGGCACACACTACGCACCTTGTAGGTTCGGCCCTCAGCGATCCTTACCTCAGTCTGGCCGCAGGTATGAATGGTTTGGCTGGCCCCCTGCATGGTTTGGCTAACCAGGAAGTGGTGAAATGGATCACAGAAATGCAGACTGAACTGAAAACAGAAGTGCCTACCAAAGGACAAATAGAAGCATACGTACGCAAAACCCTTGGCGAAGGAAAAGTGGTTCCGGGTTATGGCCATGCGGTATTGCGTAAGACCGATCCGCGTTTCACTGCACAGATGGATTTTGCCAAACGTCATTTCCCCAATGATCCGCTGGTGCAGATCGTTTGGAATGTATATGATGTAGTGCCACCAATTTTAGAATCACTGGGCAAGGTAAAGAACCCATGGCCTAACGTAGATGCACACAGCGGTGCGCTGCTGGTTCACTACGGTCTGAAGGAGTATGAGTTTTACACCGTATTGTTTGGTGTAAGCCGTGCATTGGGTGTGTTGGCCAGCCTTATTTGGGACCGCGCATTGGGCTTTGCGCTTGAGCGTCCAAAGTCAGTAACTACCGAACTGGTAAAAAGCTGGCTCGAAGGCAAGGATGAGATCTGGGGCGAATAATTGCCGCTCCGGTATATAATATTGAACCCTCTGTTTACTGACGGAGGGTTTTTTTGTGCCCGGCTTAATGCTTGCCGGCGTTCTTATTTGTATTAATAGCGGTTATAATCCCAACCTTTTTCTATCCCGCACCACCATTTTGTATTTATTCGGCAGTTGCTCCTTATCGGCAAAGATGGTATCAATGCGCGGTTTCGACAGGTCGAGCAGGGAATAATATTCGTCTTCTTTTACCGTAGTGTCTTTGGGATTATCAACACTGTTATCGTGGCCCTGAGTAATATTGACCAATGCCTGCAAATGCTTGCTGCTGGTATCTTTGAAGATCCAGGTGTTTTTTATCATATAGTCACCTGCATCGCCAATAGTTTCGCCCAGTTCTATATACGAGGTAATGCTGTCTTTTGCTGAATCGAAAATGAATAATTTGATAGAAGAGGGCACGTATTCAGAAGGGGTTCTGGCCAGCAGGCCTAACCGGTTCTTATCAATAGAAAACTTATAGATGGCGAACAGGCTGGGCGGTTCATGAAAATGCGCCTGTGCCATTTCTTCCGGAAAGAACGATGCGCCAATGCTGTCGATCGCCCTGCCGCTCATAATATCGGTTGAGTCTTGTGTTGAATATACCTGCAGGGTATCGATGCCAATATCTTTGAACTGGGCAAGCAGCGGCTCGAATTTGCTATTGCTTTGTTTAGCTTTCGAATTGATAGGTTCTTGTTGGCCACAGCTGAAAACAGCGATCAGGCTAAGCGGGATGAAGAGTTTTTTCATAAACAATCAGAAAGAATATGTAATATAAGAAGAGAATGGCACATCGCATAATGTGATTAAATGTGCTCATGCCCTTTCTTAAACTAAAAACCCTCCGCCGGCCGGCGAAGGGTTTTTAGTTTATATGGTGTACTATTCTTTCTTTTAACAACCGCCTTCCCCACGCACTTTAATAGTGGTCTTTATTTTCTTTCCGGTAATTTGTATGGTGCCTGAATATTCATAGAATCTGTCCACCTCTTTTTCCTCTTTCTTACGCAGCACCACTTTATAGCCAACGGCATAATACACTTCAACTGCGCTGATGGCATTGATCTGCTTCGATTCGCGGGTACTCTTTTTAAGGACGATATCCTTTCCTTTTATCCTGATCATGGCCATGTCGCCCATATCGCTCAGGAAAATATATTTTTCATCTTTCAGCTTCAGGGAGTCATACGTAAAGAATTCGCCGCAACCGTCAACCGAACCTGGGATGGATTTGATAAAATCCAGCGGAGCATTGGGAGCTTTAGCCGCTGTCGTCGTCGTCGTATTTGTCGTATTGGCCTTCCCTTTTTTGCTGTCTTTGGTCTTTGCACCCTTTGACGATGACTCGTTCGACTGGTCGTTACCGGCGCAACCTGTAATTTGTAGCACAACTAAAAAAGCAAAAACTATCTTCTTCATCGCATATTCAGGGTTAGATTACTTAAAGGAAAATTTATATTTCTCCAGTATGCGGCACAAGATAATAATTGGCCGGTTAATTCCATAAAACATTGGGTAGAAGGACTTATTTCGACGTTGAACGAATTTTTCATCTGCCAAAATGGGAGGCTTTCCGCCGAAATACCGTGTTTTTCTCCTTTTTTAGGGTTCGGGGTTTTGCCAATATTACACCATGAGTGACCAAGCATATCATGAAGGGATGTTGTACCAGTATGAATTGCTCCGAACACGACTGCGGATCCGCGAACATTATCTGCAAACAGCCGTAAAAGATGTATATGATAATATTGGCCAGGTCCTGAGTCTCATCCGCCTTCAATTGGCTTTGCTGCAGGCAGATATAAAAAATGAGGATAGCGGAAAGTTGGAACCCGTTCGGCAGCTTACCGGGCAGGTTATCCGCGATCTGCGAAAAATGTGTCGTATCTTTTATCCTGAAGAAGATATAATCTATGTCGAAGGGTTTGTACGTATCTTAAAAAACGAAATACTGGCGCAGTGGCCCGAGGCGGAAATTATAGGTGACAAGGATTTCTCGGCTAACCGGTTATTGAGCAATGAAAAAATGCTCATGACCTTCGGTATCCTGCTCGAGCTGGTGAACATGATCAAAGAGGAGCGGGGACCCCTGCACACTGCCGCAATTATCTGTACCCGGCAAAACATAAGTTTTATTATTGACTACACCGGTTATGCACTTCCCGAAGGGAAAAAACATCACCGGCGCGAAAAAATAAACACGACTGTATTCGAAAAGGCCCGGTTAATTGGTGGCACGCTGAAACAGAACAATAGAAAAGATAATAAGATTAGAATTACCCTAATAATACCATTAATCGAAAACCTGTAATTATGGAAAATGTAAAAGTGGCGCTGGCAGATGACCATGTCTTGCTGCGGAATGGACTGGCCGGGTTAGTGGCTAACCTTGGCTATACAGTGCTGTTTGAAAGTAACAACGGAAAGGACCTGATCGGCAAGTTGGAAAAGAATGGCCCGCCCGATGTAGTGCTCATGGATATTAGTATGCCCGAAATGGATGGGTATAGCACTACCTTATGGCTCAAGTTTAATTTTCCATTGGTAAAGGTGCTGGCCCTCAGCATGTACGACGATGAAAATGCCATAATAAGAATGCTGCGGAACGGCGCCCGCGGCTATATTCTGAAAGATGCCGATCCTGTAGAGCTCAAACGGGCCATCGATGATGTTATCAGAAATGGCGTTCATTATTCCGACCTGGTAACCGGCAAGCTGCTGCACGCAGTGAAAGCTGAGTACGATGGGGCCGCTGCTGAAACCAATCTCGTTCTTTCATTAAATGAAAAAGAGATCGAATTCCTGAAACACGCCAGTACCGAATTAACCTATAAAGAGATCGCCGACATCATGCATGTTAGTCCGCGCACTATCGACGGCTACCGCGACGACCTGTTCGAAAAATTAAATATAAAGAACCGGGTGGGGCTGGTGCTGTTTGCCATAAAACATAACATTGTGCAGCTCTGAATCAGGCTTTTTGCAGGTGAATGGAAGTGCCTTTACCGGGCGCGGAATTAATGCGTACAGTGTATTTTATTTCCTTTACGCGCCGCGCCATATTTTTTAACCCGTTCCCTTCATTCGATTGGGCGGGATCAAAGCCTTTACCATCATCTTTGATAATGATCTCCGGTTTACTTCTTCTTACAATTATGTCAATAGTTATTTGAGTGCCGGCTGCATATTTAATGGCATTATTGATGGCTTCCTTTTGTATCATATAAAGGTTCCGTCTTTCTTCCTGGCCCAGCTTGTGGTCCCGGGCTTCATCACTACATTGTTGTTTGAAGGAAATTCCATTCGCTTCGCACAAAGGCTTGCCAAAGCTGTTCACCCGGGCAAGCAGGTGCTCCATAGTATCTTTTTGATCGTCGAGCACCCATATCATGTCCCTGATGCCGGTGATGGCTTCCTGCACCGTTTCTTTTACTTTGTACAGGTATTTGTCCGACTGCTTTTCCATAAGGGCCAGGCTGGCATACACCTTTACGCTGTTCATGGTGCTGCCCAAATCGTCGTGCAGGTCACTGGCCAGTTTGTTCCTGAAATTCTGCACCTGCTTTAACTGGTAAATGCGAATGCGGTAAGTGCCATATAGCCCGCCAATGGTTAGCAAGATCAGTAACAGCTTGAACCACCAGGTTTGGTACCAGCGGGGAAGAAAAACCAGGGTTAATTCTTTCAGCTCACCCGATACCTCATCTTCATTGAATGCCTTCACCTGCAGGTGATAGGTGCCGGGCGAAATACCCATCAGCGTTATGAAGTTGCGGGTGCCCAGGTTCACCCAGTTGGTATGCAGTTCAGAGATCTTATATACGTAGGAGGTTCTTTCCGGATTTATATAATTGATGCCGGAAAAATAGATGTTGGTTTGCAATGCATCGGCAGGTATGGAAAAATGGGTGGCTTCTGTATTGATGGTATCGATATTATTATTATTGGGCAGGTCAATGGTGAGGTTGTTGATGTACAACAAGGGGGGCGAAGGGTTGGCATCGAGGTGGTCGGGATAGATCATCGTAAACCCATCGGGGCCGCCGGCATAAATGCGGTTCTCCCAAATGTTGCCGCTGGTTTCTTCAAATACATCGCCATGCAAACCATCGCTCTTGTAATAATGCCTGATGCTGTTGGTTTTCACCTGCAAAACATTTAACCCCAGGTTGGTGGTCATAAAGAGCAGGCTGTCTTTCCACGGCAATAATTTATATACCCCGTTATTGCTAAGCCCTCTTTCAGTTGAAATAACATTTTTGATGTGAAAATTGGTATCGAGCACCAGCACGCCATTGCCATAGCTCGATAAATAATAGGTGTTGCGGATACGGCACATGTCGAAGAACAGGGCATATTCTTCATTGCTGGTGCTGCGGTAAAAATGGATGCGCTTACTGGTTTTGGTGGTATAGTCCATATAGATCAGGGACGACTCGGTAAGCACACAGAATATATTTTCCCTTATTTTATAGATGGTTTGAATGCTGTTATTGTCCAACTGCATTTGCTTCGACTGCACGGTGATATTTTCCACCGTATGATCAACAAAATTCCAGATCAGGATGCCATTGTTGTTTTCGGTACCCATCACAATATGGGTGTTGTTTATTTTTACGGCGCTGTTGATGGTATAATCGGCAAATGGCCTGAATTCGGGATAAACCTTTTGAATGGGTATAAGGGAATGACCCTGCAATTGTTTCAATCCTGTTTTGTTCGATACCAGTAGCTTTTTATAGGGGTCGAAGAAAACAAAATCATAGGCCTGCGTTTCATCGATGGCTTCAATATGGCGGATGTTGGTATTTACTTTATACAGTCCGTTTTCGGCAGTTACCAGTACTATGGAATCGTTAACCGGCTGCAGGTAATAGGCGTGTGGTATTTTGGTGATGCTGTTGTTCGACTGGTGATAGGTTAGCATGGCCGCGGGCGCGTTTTTGAGAAAGAATAACCCAATCTGGCAGCACAACCACAGGTTGCCGGCTTTGTCGCAATAGATCTTATACACGTTACTCAGGAACGATACGCTGGTTTCGCGTGCGTTTTGGATAACGTCGTAACGGTTGGCACCTGCTTCAATTTTGAAGAGGTTATTTTCATTCGAGAACCAGATGTTGTTGCTTTTGTCGATATCGAGGGCATAAACATCGGTATTGAGGCCATCTTTTGCAAATGGAAAAGGCGTTTGTTGGAACCGGAGCCGGCCGTTCTCATTTATAGTAAGCCGGTTAATGCCCTTTGAAGTGCCCAGCAGCCATTGGTTGTTTGCCTCGCGGGCCATGGCATAAAACCGGTGATGTTTCGTTTGGTCGTGGGTGGTGGTTAAACAGCTATCTGCTATTTTCCCGGTCTTCAGGTCATACGACAGGCAGCCCCAGTTCCTGATGGCAACAATGAGATGGTTTTTGGAGCTGGCTAATTTGTCAATATATGGTACAACGCCGGTTCCAACCAATAGTATTTCCCTGATTTTATTTGTGGCCAGGTGATAACTGTACAAACCCTTTTCGGTCCCTATATATAAAATAGTATCAAGATGTAATAAGGAAGTGATGGTGCGGGAACCTAATTGGGGGAAGCGGCTTTGTGAAATATGCAGTACCGGGTTGCTGGTTGTTTTGTTTATTTTATCGAGGCCGCCCTGGGTGCTGGTGACCCAGATGCCATCGGTTGATTCGGTAATGTCGCGAATGTCGGAACCGCCGATGGAAGTTTTGGAATCGCGCCCTTTATTATAGAGCTTGAAAGATCTTGAATCGAACCTGATGAGGTCGTCCTGGGTGCCAATCCACAAAAAGCCATTACGATCTTCTGTTATACAACGGATGTTAATACCGGGGATGTGTACCTGTGTAATGTCGTACATGCTTTTGCCCTGGGAAGCCGCAGAAAGCGGCAAAAGGCAAACGAGGGTCATTATAAATGAACAGGTTGCTACACCTGCATAATAACGTATGTCAACAACGAGGGATCTCAAAGGTGCAAATGGTTAATAATTGTTAATCAGGAAGGCTACTAAGATAAGAAAAACACCTCATCTGATGCATTACATTAACGGGGTGGCGTATGGGTTTATCTGGGTAAGTTGCTGACGCACTATAAAATACAGGGCACAAATGTAAAAGGGTTAAAACACCGTTTTTTCGCATTCTTATTTTAAGAACTTTTGTCGGCGTGCACCCTTTATTATTAACCAATCAATTTCTGTATTATGTCAAAACCTGTTAATTGCGACATTAACGCCGGCATGGAAAGGGTATTCAGGTTCCTGAAAGCCGGGAAACCCTGCAGTATTTCCAGGAATGCAAGGTTCGATGTCATTTTTGAGGTAGTGAACGCCAACAAAGCCAATGAACAACGATTTTTCAGAGTAATTGAAAGAAGCACCGGTAAGGAAAAGTTGAAAATTCCATTGAACGACATGGCTGGTGTTAAACCATTAAATGGCCATAAAACACAATATGAACCACAGCGAAGACCCAATCCGTTCCTAAGTTATCCTGTTGATATAACTATGCAGCGGGTTGTTTGTGCAGAAGTAAATTTGTCGGCCGATCCCACCATTGAAGTATACCTGCGCATTGACGAAAGAGACGATCAGAATGATAAAAGACGCTATTTGTCTTTTAAAAAAACCGGGCAAAAGAAAACAAAAACAAAAAAGGTTATAGCCCTCATGGATGAGGAACAGGATCTTCCCGATGTGGACCTCGATGAAGATGGCGGCAAAAAACCATTAGGCGCGTCAGACGAATAGCCTGGTATTTTGATGTGTTTTTTTCATCATCTAAAAACCATTAAACATGAGAGTGGTAGTTGAACAGGACCAGCCAGTTGACTGGCTGGTTGTTTTTCTTATACTGGAATCACTTGATATAACTGAGTCGGTGGAGGAGATGTTTAAGGAGGTAAAGGGCATTGCCTTAAAAAAAACGATCAAAATATATGTGCTGCAGGATAGCATACAGCATATAAAGGATCCTGCTGGCAACCGCATTGATTACAGGTTGAAAGTGCATGAATTTCATTATAATGAACAGCAAAAGGAGACCCGGTTAAAGCCCGTGCAGCTCGAAGGTGTCGACACAAAAGACGGTTTTGCGTGGCGCGAGGCGTTGAAACGGATCAGGTTGATAAACAAACCCCGCGTAAGTGCATTGATCACCTGGTCGCACGGCGCCGGCATTGGTATCCTGAACCCCGACATGGTCACCAATAATACGAAGCCCCTTGTTACCCAAAAACCAAATGCATTTAATATCGTAAGAAATTTTCCCAACCGTAAACAACGATTTATACCCGAAAAATTTAACTGCTCTACAATGACCATGGCCGGCGATGCCCTTATTGTTAATGACCCTGACAATGGAGATGTGCAATGTCACGAGCTGCAGGACCTGTTTATCTCAGAAATAGCAGATGGGTTAGATGACATGGGGTTGGCGCCTGTTTTTGACATAATGGTGATGGGTAACTGTAATACACAGATCATTGATAATTGCTATAACCTCAATAAAATCGCCCGGTATTATTTGGCCCCCATAACGGTAATGCAGCCAAACGGCTATGATTTCGACCGGTTCATTAAAACTATCAATGGCGATATTTTTACCAATGAAAAGTTGATGAAGGCGGGTAAGCCGGTGCCCAAAATATTGGCCAAACGGCCCCCCATTATGAAAGGGAAATATTACAACACCTATTTTAACAGCATAGCCCGGCTTTTTTTGAATGGATATGTAACCATCAATGAACGGCTGGCAAAGAGCGCTGCCATTGTGGTGAACGATTTGAAGGAAATACTGGCGCTGAAACCAATGATCAATGAGCTGTGTGAATATATGGTAGCGAATAAGGCAAAAATTTATCCGGCCATTGATGCTATTTTACAGGAAGGCACCATTGTTTTTTCTGATAAGGATTTCATTGATATAGTGTTGCTGTTTGACACCATTCAGCAAAAAGTAAAGAATACCGGGTTTAATAAGATCTACAGCCGCCTGCGGAAATTCCTGTTAAAAAAAATAACGATCGAAAAGCATATTGGGGAGGAGCTGGATGCCAACAGCTTTCATTGTTTCTCTATTTATATTCCGGTTTCGGTCAACAATGTGATTGCGCCTACATTTTGTTGCCAGTACTTCAGGCATTTTGCCAATTCGCAGTTTGTACGGGAAACCAGGTGGGACAACTTTGTTATTGACTTTACCGAGTGGCGGTTGAAGCGGCAGTGAGTACGGGATGCATTTGATTGAATGGCGGCAACTGCTCAACATCCCTCAAAAGGAAGGATAGCATTCATTTGTCCTCTGATGGCAGGTTATCGACTTTCTCATTAGCGTGATCTTCTCCCCGTAAAACTGAGTCGTTGGCCACATGGTGATCGATAGGCACGTCGGTATCTGCATTGGGAGCAAGAAATTCATCCGGCTCCATGTCTGAGTCAGGGACTGCAGAATTTTCCTGTTGGCCCTTATTGGGATTGTTGCCAGGTTTTGTTTTCTGTTTTTTATTGATCTGTTCTTTTGGCGCTTCTTGTTTATTATTCCTGGTTGTCATAAGAAAGTATTTTAATGTTATAGCTGTATTATTTGCTATTGAGATGATGTGCAAATATTGCGCCTGTGCGGGTATAATTATTGATGGCATGTAATAAACAATATTTATGGCAAAGGAATCTCTAATTGCGTCAGCAATGGAAACCGCAGGACTTTCGGCAGCTGGAAAATTAGCTGAAAAAGGTGTTACAAAAGCTATTCGTACCCTGCCTAAAGGCAAGCAAAGGAAAGTGGCAGGTGCTATTGTGTTTGTCGCCGCTGTTGTTTTCCTGCTTTTTGCTTCAAAAAGGTGGAGAACTCCCGTTGAGTGATTCGGGAAACCGCCCGTCCTAATGATCCAGCATCGAAAGCCATTCTGCTTTTGTTATAGAAGTAAAGAATGCGGCCGCTGGTTTTAAGAGATCGTTTGAGAGCGCTCTTTTGGTGGCCTGCAGCTTTACTATTTTTTCTTCAATGGTATCAGGGCATATCAGTCTAACAGCCATAACCGCCTTTTCCTGACCAATGCGATAGCTGCGGTCTATAGCCTGGTTCTCCACGGCTGGGTTCCACCAGGGATCAACCAGGTACACATAATCTGCTTCCGTAAGGTTAAGACCGGTTCCACCCGCTTTCAGGCTTATCAGAAAAACCCTTATAGATGGATTGTTCTGAAAGTTATTGACAACGCTTTCCCTGTCTCTTGTACTACCGGTAAGGTATTCAAAAGCTATTCCCCTATGCTGCAATTCTTTTTTTATCAGCTCAAGCATAGAAACAAATTGGGAGAACACCAGCACTTTATGATATTGGGCTTTGTTCTCTATTTGTTCTAACAGGATCTCGATTTTTGAGGAACTGTCTCCAAACAGTTTTTCATCTTCCAGTAAAAGCGGCGAATCGCAGATCTGCCGCAGCCGGGTTAAACTCCGTAATATGTGAATTGAATTTTGCGAAAGCTCTTCTTCATTGGTGCCGGCAATATAATCGCGGAACTCCTGTTCATACGTCTCATATACTTTGCGTTGCGCTTCTTCCATGGGACAATACAACACCATTTCTGTTTTCAGTGGCAACTCTCTGGCCACATCTCTTTTGGTTCTCCTTAAAATAAAAGGCGCTACCTTTTGCTGTAATTGCAATGCATGGCGGCTGCTTTTGAATTTATCGATCGGAATGGCGAACAGGTCTCTGAACGATTGCTTGTTGCCCAAAAGTCCGGGACAGGCAAACGATAACTGGGCATACAGGTCAAACGTATTGTTTTCTACCGGCGTTCCGGTAATGGCAATCTTGTTTCGTGATTGCAGCTGGCGGGCAGCATAATAACGTTGTGAATCTATGTTTTTGATATTTTGCGATTCGTCGAGGAAAATATAATTGAACCGGTATTTTGTGAGAAAGGTAATGTCTGAAAGCAGGGTTCCATAGGATGTTAATACGATCTCATAATTATCGAATACGGAAATATCTTTTATTCTGCCTGCGCCATACAGAGTTAGCAGCTTCAGGGAAGGGGCGAACTGCTGCACTTCGGTTTGCCAGTTAAAAATAAGCGAAGTGGGCACCACCACCAGATTGGTATTCTGTTGTGTTTTTTTTCGCTGCCCTAATATAAAAGCTATAACCTGAAGCGTTTTACCAAGACCCATGTCATCTGCCAGGCAACCCCCGAAATTAAAATCATCGAGCAGGTTTAACCAGGCAAACCCCTGCTTTTGATATTCCCGTAACGAAGCGTTCAGGTCTGCAGGTATATCAATTTCATTGTGGAGGTCAAGCTGTTTCAGCTTTGATTCAAACACTAGGATTTCCTTTTTAACAGATTCATCCAGCTCATCATCGTTGAATAGTTCTTTTACTTCCGAATAGTTGAATTTTGGTATTTGTATTTCCTCATCAACTATTTCACCTGCATTAAAATAATCTTCAAACTTTTGCAACCATTCGGCGGGCAAAATGCCCAACGTGCCATCATCGAGTTGCACGAACTTGTTCTTGTTTCGAACCGAAGATTGCAATTGTTTTAAAGATGCTTTTTTCTTGCCAAAGCGAACGTCGACGCTGGTGTTGAACCAGTCTAACCCGCTAATAACCCTGATGGTTATTTTAGCTTTATTGCCATTTAATTTATTTCCTTTGAGTTGGTTGAAGCCCAGCACCGTGATGCCTTGTTGCTGCCATTGTTCAAAAGCCTGTAAGAACCAGTCTTCATTTAAAAAGCGTTGCTTATGCAGATAGAAGTAAGGCAGATCGGTTTCAAGCTGTTCTTCAAAATCTTCATGTTGTTTTAAGAGCAGGGCAATGAAGTTCACTTCCGCATCGCGATCCCTTTCTACGGCAAAAATCTCGCCTTCACTATCCTGCGAATAGATCTGTCTTTTGGTAAGTACGGGGATCTCTACCGTTCCATATTTCAATACGGGATTGATGATGACATAATTGTCAAGGTCGCTCAGGTATATAAATTTCTCTCTTGATTCCCTTAATCCGCTTTTCGCTATTTGCGTATTGCTGCCTGGCTCAACGAACGTGTAATTGACGCTGATCTGGTCTTCAAGCCTGCACAAGATGTTTTGCCTGATGCCTGTATATTCTGATTCGTGCAGTTTTAAACCCGTTGGCTGTTGTTTAAAGAACCGTGCGAGTTTCAGCAGGGGAAATTTTGAAAGCAGGTGAATAGATTGACCATGCAAAATGAAATAGTCGTATTTGATCTCGATGTCGGCAAATGAGGCGACTTTATTATTGATTTGAATTTGCGGAATGATGAAATACCAGTCGGCTTCCTTACGAATGGTAAGCGTGATGTCTTTAATAAGTTCCCCTGTATTGACTTCTTTTAAAGAACCGGCCACCACATTTTCAGAGAATTCAGTATCATGATAGAAAAACCGCAGGGAAAGCGGATTGCTCATTACAGTTTTAAGGGCTTCAATGTCGGCAGGCGATTTGGCCGCGGTCGGATTATTTTGAAAGCGGCTTAAAGCGGTGAGGAATTTCAGTTCGTCGAGCGTTCTGGCTTTCAGGGCGGCATCAAAAGGATTCACCAGTTTAAGCGGGTTTTTTAATTTCCCGGTTTGTGTGGTAGATGCCTGGTACAATTCGAGGGTAAGTTGTTTATGAAACCGGTAGTTCTTTAAAACAACAATATGATCATCACTGTCGAGTGATAATTCGGGAATGGGGGCTTTGCGTTCATCCGTCAACAATTGCTCCTGCAGGTCTTTTAGATTGCCCATGATAAGAAAGTCTTATTTGGCGGCAAACTACGTTTTTTGAGGGAGGTTTTTTATATCTTTAAGAGATACAGAATAGGTAGGGAGCTCAAAAATATATTAAGCTGGTCTGGCATATGTTAAACGGTTCTTAAAACCCGGAACTATTATGCCCGATGGCCCCTAAAGTCATGCTGAAATGATAAAAACTATTCTTCTCACCGGATTAGATGGCTGCGGCAAAAGCACGGTGTTTTCAAAACTGCAGAACGAAAAGCCCGATCATGTTTCTCTTATTACATTACCTCACATAGATGAAAAGGCCCTGCCGCCCCAATCGGCCATCCAAAAACAGACACAGCTATTAAACCAGATGAGCCAACAGGCAGATGAAAACACCTGGAGCGACCTGAAAGCGCTTGCTCTTTTTGGCTCCATGCTGTTATATGAGAAGTTGGCGCTCGAAATGTGTACACCGCTTACGCGTATATTGATCTGTGAAAGACATCCGCTGATTGACTCGCTGATCTATGCCAAATTCTATGCCCAACGGATCACCCCTGGTTATTTAAATCGCGAAAGAATGGATTATTACAACACCGCTTACGGGGAGTTGCTGGCGCAAATGGTTGGGTTATTACCCATTAAAAGCAAAGGCGATTATGCTGTCGAAATATTCAACTTTATCAGCGAAACTTTTAACGATGCGGTTGTGCCTGATGGGCGAATAAAAGAATTGTTTAAAGTAGCATTGCCCAATAAGATCTTTTTTTTGAAAGCCGCATCCCAAATATTGTTTGACCGTATTTCGGTGCGACAGGTAGCCGAACCTCATGAAAAACTGCAGATCCTGACCCTGCTCGACAAAGGGTACGATGCTTTGTTTGACCATATTTCTGAAAAGTATAAAACACCCGTTGAATACATTGATGCTGCTTCGTTTGAAAAGCTGGATAAATTTTATGACAGGCTGCTTGATGAATTAATTAAAAACAACTGAGATGGAAAATTACCCCATAGTTCCGGGACGAGGGTTGGTAACGCCTACCTCTACCCAACTCCGTCATGATTATTTAAAGGAGCTAGGTTACTGTACCCAACATATTTCAACATCAGGGCTGTTGCATGTAGATATCCAGAATAAAATAGAATCCTATATTGGTTCTGTTGAAATTCCCATTGGCCTGGTGGGGCCTGTTTTGCATATCGCTGAAGGTAAGGAAGAATGGGTGTATGCCGGGGCGGCAACCCTCGAAGGTGCGCTCGTGGCAAGTATGAACAGGGGCGCCAAAGCTGCGAGTTTGAGCGGCGGAATAAAAACGACGTTCATTCATCAGAAAATGAGCCGTTGCCCATTATTTATTTTTGATGAACCTGCCGCGGCTGGCAAATTTTATAATTGGTTGCCAGCGAAGTTTCAGGTCATTAAAAAAGAGGCAGAAAAATATTCCAATCATGCACAATTATTATCGGTTGAACCTATTATTGTTGATAACGTAGTTCACACCCGGTTTTATTACCGTACGGGTGATGCTTCGGGCCAGAATATGACAACAACCTGTACCTGGCATGCGCTTCTTTTTATTGTGGACCTGTTTGGTAAGGAAACCGGAATTGTTATCAAAAATTATATCATAGAAGGAAATGGCTCCTCCGATAAAAAAGTGTCGTTGCACTCGGTGAGCAATGGGCGAGGGGTAAAAGTAATGGCAGAGTGTCATCTCGATGAAGCAGCTATCATAAATGTACTTAGAACTACTTCCGGCGATATTATGAATTACTTTGCCCCATCAGTTATCCTGGCAAAAATGGATAATATGTTTGGCTATAATATAAACGTAGCCAATACGGTGGCAGCCATCTTTGCTGCCACCGGGCAGGATCTGGGGTCTTTGCATGAATCGTCGGTTGGGTTGCTTCATGTAGAAAAAACAGCAACCGGATTGTACCTTTCACTTTGTTTGCCAACACTTGTTATAGGTACTGTGGGCGGGGGAACGTCAGTTCCTAAACAAAAAGAGGTACTGGAGTTGATGAAATGTTACGGAAAAGATAAGCTGGAAAGATTTTCGCAATTGATTGCCGCATTTGCGCTGTCTTTGGAGATCTCTACCTATGCGGCCATTGTAAGCGGTGCGTTTGCAAAGGCACATGAAAAATTAGGGCGTAATAAGCCGGTAAACTGGCTTACCAGGTCAGAATTGAATAAGAACCTCATTACTGAAATAATTGGCAAACAATCGCCAGAGTATAATGCACTTTCCATTTGCTTTGAAGAACAGGAAATGGATAATGGAATTATTACCAACCTTACAAGAAAGACCAGTAATAAACTGATCGGCTTTTTTCCATTTACCGCAAAGGACGACCGTACTGAGCTGTCATTACTGGTGAAATCAAAGGCAACGGACCAGGATGTTATTAAGGGGCTGCATGCATTGGCAGCATCAGTTGATCCGGTATTATCTGACCTGATCTATAATTATCGCAATTTTACCGAATACCACAATTGCCATTTGAAAGAACTTTTTGTTTATGAAGACCTGCATACAAACGGGCTCTTTGTAACGCCCGGCTATTATGGCAAAAAGGAAGACCATCAGCGGGAAATATATTTATTGATCACTGAATTTTTAGATGAACGGGCCATGTATCTTTTTAATGCGGAGAACAATCCTGAAATGTGGCGACCGGAAGATATTTCGAAAATGATAGCTACTATTACGGCAATCCATAAATACTATTATTTAAAAGCGGAAAACATTCCTGAGCACCTTGTGCAACTGTTTGACCCCGCACGGTCGGCGCCGCTATATGAGAAATTGATAAGTATCATCATTAAAGACGAAATAGATCCTGTGCGCATTGCGCAATTGGAAAGACTACCCGGTTTTTTGCAGGATATAAAAACAGGTATAGCTGAAAATACATTGCCCGTTTGCCTCATACACAATGATCTTAATCCAAGAAATGCAGCCATACGCATGAATGGTGAAGCATGTATTTATGATTGGGAGCTGGTGGTAAAGAATATACCACACCGGGATGTTGTAGAGTTTCTGGCTTTTGTGATTATTGATCCACAGGATGCAGCATTTCTGAAAAAATATCTTGGTTTACATGCGGCTGCATGGGGGAGGGAAATTACTGATAATGTGTGGCTAAGGGGGTATGTGCATGCATTAAAAGAATTGCTGGTATGCAGGATGACCTTTTATAAGGCTTCGGAAATTTTGATGAAGTTGAAATTCCCCAACCGGGTACTGGATAATTGTTTTGCTATGCTTGGTCATGTGGAGGGTATGCTATAATATTGGCTACAATTTTTAGAAATAACTAACTGCAATGAGATTTTTCTTTTTGATTTTTATAGTGGCTTTAAGTTCTTGCATTAATGGCATTAATGGCATTAATGAGGAACAGGGACCCCAGATCTTTACAGAAATAGATGCCTCTGGTTACAAAAGGTATAGGCCGGTTGACACTCTTTATAAAACCAATGAATATATCGCTACAAGCTGTGAAGACACGACTGGTATTTTTAAAGGAAGCTGTATAGTATTGCGAATGACCAATGGGCGATATTTTTTGCTTGACCCTGACACCTATTTAGAAAATGATTCAACATTAATATATTATAGTCCACCCTTTAAAACCGACGGAGAAAACGGTAGTTTTCAAAGAGACGGCATTTGGTTCTATGCACATTTCTATAAAGATCAGGTAGATACTACAGCCAAAGGTGTCGTGCCAGAAAGTAGCAGCGGTGTAAATTTCAGTGTTGATTCTTCACCGGAGAACGGAGAGCAAATTGTAAGGCCGAAGTCGGAAGGGATTTATTATTACGAGAACAAATCTTTACACAAAATAGCATCTCAACAAACAAATGAGGTATTCAATGATTTTGGGAAAGACGGATTTTATTTCCTGCCAAATACAGGAAGGTTTTTTAAAAGGTATAGTGTAGCAATTCTGAAATAGAATAAAATTCCATGGCAAAAAGCCGGCATTGTTGCAGGCCTTTGACCATTATAATTTATGCTTTCTCAAGAGTTGTAAGCACCTGCCCCAACTGTTGGAACATGTTCAGAAAATCATAGTGGTTCCAGGCTTCTGCAATTTGTCCATTTTCTATTCTCATAAGGCAGAGACCCGAAAATTTCACCTGCTTACCTGTTTCTGTATGTATTGCAGTAACCTTGGTATGGGCGCATTCCATATCGTCCTGTGAAATAACATCCAGCACATCAACATAAATGTCATGAAACTGCCCCTTGAAGTTGTTATAGAAAATTTTGAAGCCTTCAATTCCTTTAGGCTCATTTTCTGAATTAAGTCCGTGAGCATGACTATCGGGGCTTAGCAATTCATCAATTGTTTGCTCCTGATTTTGATTCCATACTTCGTGAAACCAACGATAGCAGAGGGTGGTTGTAACATCGCGCATATAAGCAGATTTTAAGATTTAGAACTGTCAGGAAATGGATGCGAGAGCACGAATGAGGATAAAGAGAAAGATCGACTCACAAATGTTACGCAGATTTTATGAAAAAAAGATAGGTGTTTTTCACGTATTTGGGTGGCTATGGATGTTGCAAAAAAGCCCGAATGTGGCAGAACTTTGCCGAGGCACAATTTTTTATATGCAAATGATAAATTAAACTTATGAAACTACCAGTTACTGCTACGGTAACAGGATTGTTTTCAGTTCCGCCGGAACTTGTATTCGATGCGTTTCTGGATAAGAAGATGATTGGTCGCTTTATGTTTGGACCAGAAATAAGGGATGAAGAGATCATAAGCCTTCAAAACGATCCCTGGGTTGGTGGCTCATTTTCTTATGTCGTTCGCCGGCAGGGAAAAACATTCGATCATACAGGGGAATACATTGAAGTTGACCGTCCGCACCGCCTGGTATTCACATGGACTGTAAAGGAGGATCCGGCAAATAGCCAATCGCGCATCGTTATCGGTATTCAACCTGTTATAGACGGCTGTGAACTTACACTAACACATGAAATGCCACGCGGCCAGGAAGATTTTGTGGAAAAAAGCAAAGTGGCCTGGGGCAAAATGATAGACAAGCTTACAGAAATACTTGGATAGCGGTTTCAAAAAAAAGGCCTGCATAATGCAGACCTTTGAAAATATAATTCAGACTACGCTAGACCTTCTTACGTTTCTTTATAACAAATGTCCTGGTCATACTATCATGCCAGGGCCGGTAACCAAATGCACTGAAGGGCTCAAAAGGAATAAAGCGGCACAGCGTTCGTAATAATGCATCCTTAAAAGTGAGGTTGCTGCCATCTTCTCTTACCGCCACAGTGCCGGTAGCCATTTTTCCCAGTGTTCTTCCTTTGGCAAAAAATTCAAAGAGTGTATAGTAAGCAACCATGATCAATATCCAGGCGAGCAGCAATAAGATCTGCAGGGAGCCTCTTTCATCAGATACCTCGCCGCTATAGGAGTTTGGGGTGGCAATGAGAGCATACAGCATGCCTATAATAAATGCAAGGGCATAAAATGCAATTACATCGATAAGGTAATTTACAAAGCGCAATCCCGGTGAAACGGGCGTAAGGTCAACTGTTAGCTCAAATTCTTGCAGCAAATCAGGATTTGTATTTTCCATATATGGGGTTTAGGTTATGTAATTACGTGAAAAAAAGTGGTAAAAGCAAAATGGTTGCCATCCTATTTGTCTGCAGAAGCAAAATCCCCAATTTCGCATTCGCGTATGCCGGGCTGATATATTTCAGCAATTAGCCGAAAAAAATATATCTAATTACCCGGTTATCTTTCCATAGAATATGTTTTTTTTCTATTTTGTTCCCTTATAATATCCCTATGACCCCCTGTAACAGCCTGAAAAAATTCTTCCCTTACCTGATCCTCCTCGCCTGTTTAATCGCCTGCGGTCATGAAAATGACCGGCTGGCTAACTATGTTGATCCTGCCGACAATTTTAGCATACCCAACGGAGCCATGGTGAAAAATGAACAGGGTAAAAAAATAAAGCTGGCTGATGTGTTGGTATCAGATAGTATATTCGTAATCAGGGTAACGAACAACCAGCCTGAAGAAAGTAAGCATTTAGTATTTTACAGATTGGCCTATTTTGTCGACGACTACCCACATACCGATAGTATCATTATATTGACCGATCAGCTTCCTGCCGATAGCTGTTCTGAAAACAGCTGGTGCCAGCAATTGAAATTCGCTTCTACAAAAGTAAGGGTATATACAATTGAAGATAGTTTGTTGTCTGCTGCCCTGGAAAGCAAGCAGCGGGCTTATGTCTTTTTTCTGGATAAGAAATTGCAGGCGCAAAACATATATATGCCCGAGCCCGCATCTGAGTTTACCAACAAAACCATCAAGTATTTTTCAATTGTAGCCAACATGGTGGGCCGCAAATCAATATTTCCAGGGAGACCATTCTATCGAAGCGCGGATACCGCCAGAGATACCGACAATCCAAATGCAGGTACGATTTTTTTTAGTGGTCGCAAAGCAAAGGTGGGTGACTGTACAGTCAAAGATACTTACTATAAGGATTTCTACTTCCGGAATAAAGCAAATGAACCGCTGGAGATCAACAGCATTACCAATAACTGGGGTTCACGTGCAAACTGCTATGTGTATGTGCCTGAAAAGCCGGTAAAACCTGGTGCAGAATGCAGGATCAGGGTTTATTACCGGCCACGATCAAAAGGATGGTTTCGCAATGAGATCAACCTTTATACCAATACAGATCGCTATCCGCTTACATTTACCATATCGGGAACGGCGGTGGAAGCTTCAGGTAACAAGGGTATTTCCTGGCTTGAGTCGTTGGGAGAATCAAAGGACATCGGTTTTAAAAAGTACAGGCGGTTTTAGAAATGTAAGCCGTATAGAGAAAATAAGCGGTTCAATTTTTTTTCGCCGGTACGCCTGGCTCAGACTTCAAACTTCATTAGCAGGAAACACTTTTACCACTGCCAGTACATTGTGCTTTTTTTCAACCGGTTGGTACCCACCGTGTATCTCATGAAAAAATTCGATACCCAATGCAATAATTATGGCATTAGTGCTCTTATGTTCAATAACAGGCAGTTGCAACTGCAGCGGTTCGCGTGGATGCAGTATTATATTCATTTTATCAGTTTGAACAGGGTTAACCGGCCAGGTTTCTTCTTCCAGGCTCAGGGATGCAGCTATACCGCTTAACATACAGGCATTTGCGCCGGATGTGGTTTCGATCATGGCTTTTGCCATAAATGAGGGAAAACTTATAGTTGCCTGTGTTATATCATGATTGATCGTAACGGAATACGGCCCGCGTAAAACATTCTGTAAACTGGTGTCGCGATTAAAATTAAACCCTTCCAGAATGCCCAATACGCCATTGGTTACCCTACGTTCACCACGGCCGTTTACCGGATCGCTTTGCAAGATGTTGAACATAGTTTTGGTGAGGCGGCCCGACACATACCTGTCGGCCTTATTGAGCATGGCCAGCGCAAACGCCCGGCGTAGCAAGCGGTTGGCTTTACAGGCCCTGGTAAATTCCGCATTATTTTGCCGGGTGAGTTCAAAAACCGGGTCAGTAAGCACCCGCCTGCGATTTACTATTGCTGTTTTCTTTTTTGCCATCTGAATATGTTTAAGAATAATGAGCGAGACACTGTGTCTTCCAGGGGCCCAATACGGCAATATTTGCCGATGGGGGTTGCACTGGAGTTGCACTGGGGTTGCACTGCAGCCTTAGTATCCCAGTGCAACCCTGGTGTAATAGTCAGTGCCCAGTTTCTACATATATAGATGCTGTTCAGGCCAGAACAACAGCCATATACATTACTTATACTGTATCTTACACCGTTAAATAAAAAGGTAAATACTAGTCAGAGCGGCACCAGGCCGGGATAATAAACGTTGTGGAACGAAAACGCTTATCATCTAAATTAAAAAAATGTCAGGGCTTTTCCAAAGCTTAAAAGGGAACAGTATTGTGTTGTGTTAACGCTAATTAATTATGTCAAAAGGCTCTAGCCAACTGAGTTTATTTGGGATCAAGTCAAGATCTTGGGGGATTTAGGTTAGCCGCGGCAAATTATACAGGTAAAGGGGGGCAAGCTGGGTAGTCTTTCCTAATGAGGTTGTTTTATATTGTTATTGTAAGGTTATAATTGTGCTGAAGAAACTCTTAAAAAATCATTTCCCCGTCTCTTTTTTAACATTGCAAGATTGTCATAAATATTAAGGCCTACTAGGCCGGTTCCGTTCATGGCGGCACTGGTTTCGGTAATTATATAACCGTTATCCAATTCAATACATGATTTCTCATAATCATTAAAGAACAGAACATCTGCAATAACTCTGTCCTTAATATACTTACACTTATTTTCCACACGATCTGCTTTGTAAGATTGAATTTCTTCAACGATCTCCTTTTTTGAAACGGGTAACTCTCCACGCACTAAAAGATTCTTAACCCTTTGCCAAAAGCCCACTTTTATATAAGTTACTTTTTTTGTAATTTCTATAACGCGTTTGCCATCTTTAAGATGATAAAATAGCAAATCGGATAAATTCTCAAATAAACTTTCAGCCTGGGGAGGTAATTCCCTAATCGTTACTTCCAATAAGTGGGGTTCATAATAATCGTAAGGGATATCTATTATCAGGTTATTATCAATTTCAATAAAGCACTCACCTCTGTCAAGCCCATAAGATTCATACTCCAATACGTCGTAGATATTGGTAATTTTTCTTCCGATTAATTCATGTACCCACATAATTTAATTTTGTGGCTTTTTGCAAAGAATCAAAAACATCCCCCAATAATTTAACTTTGATCCCTTATCTGTATTACGTTTTAAGGCTTCCCAACAAAAAAAGGCCCGCATTGCTGCAGACCTTTGAAAGATGTGGAGAATATCGGAGTCGAACCGACGACCTCTTGCATGCCATGCAAGCGCTCTAGCCAACTGAGCTAATTCCCCGTATATTTTGTTGACCGACGACCTTCCCGATTTACATCGGAACGCTCTGGCCAACTGAGCTAATCTCCCATAAATCAACCTTCTATAAAAGAAGATCGCTTATTTTTGAGTTTGCAAATATAGAGCTATCTGTGATCTCCACCAAATAAAAGCCGCTCCGGCAAAAATTTCTGTTATAACATTACTTTCCACTCCCTTTCTTAACCAACTTCTCCACCCATTCACCCGTCGCTTTTACCAGCAGGCTCATAGTATCGGTTTTCCCTGCCTTGAAACTGTGATCGGCCCCTTCCAACTTTACGAGTTTTGCCTTTTTAAGCGATGCGCACACTTCCTCTATAAGGTCCCACTGCGCCAGCGTGTCTTTGGTGCCCTGTAAAAAAAGCATCGGCAGTTTTATGGCCTTTAAATGTTCGGCCCGCTCTATAGATGGCTTGCCGGCTGCATGCAGGGGAAAACCAAAGAAAACTATTCCCTGTACCGGCGTATCAGGATGGGTTGATAAATATTGCGAGCTCATACGGCCGCCAAAGGATTTGCCGGAAGCAAACAGGGGCAGGTCGGGGAACAGGTCATGTGCCTTGTTTATGGCCGCTTCAATGGTTTGATGCGCCACAGCCGGTGTATCGGGCCTGCCTTTCTTGTTCTCGGTAAAAGGAAAATTGAACCGGAAGCTGCCAATGCCTGCTGCTGATAAAGCGGCCGACAACGCTACCATGAAACTATGGTCCATGCCCGCACCGGCGCCATGTGCCAGCGTTAAAAGACAGGATGCTTTGGCCGGCACATTGTATTCAGCGGTAACTTTCCCTATTGTGTCTGATACCGGCAGTGAGATGCGTTTGGTGCTCATGATCTTAATTTGACAATAAAGATAGGATTTCGCTGATTCGGAACTTTATCTTATTAGCATCACCACCCCCTTATGCCGGTGAACATACCCCATAGGGTCTTCCCACACACAGTTGTATACGTACACGCCCGATGGCTGCGCATTCCCGTTTACCGTGCCGTTCCATCGTTCTTGTGGTTTACCACTTTGAAAGATCAATTGTCCCCACCTGTTATAGATGACCATTTTGAAACGCTGAATTTCGCAACTACCGAGGTGTGGTCCAAAGGTATCGTTCAACCCATTCTGGTCAGGGGTAAATGCGGATGGGAATATGACGCATTTTGCAAACAACGAATCGCAATAAGGTGCTGTTATAAAAGCCGAATCGGCTGTTGTGCATCCGTTCTTATCAATGGCCTGTACCACCATAAACTTATTGGCATACACGGCTGTATTGAATTTGGCCGATGGGGAAGGCTGGCTTCCATCCCAGGCAAATTGAACGCCCTCGTTATTGCTCAATAAGGTGGCGTTGAAAGTGATCTTCTGACTGGCGCAAATGGTAGTGTCTTTGGGGCTTATTGCAATTTGTAATGCATCTGACTGGTAAATGGTCAGCGGCTCCTGCAACAAACAACCATAATTATCTTTGACGCTGATGGTATTGGGGCCCGGCGTAATATTCGTAAAGCCTGTCTGTTGGCCAAAGGGTGCTCCGCCTAACGAATAAGTATAAGGGGAGGAACCATTTTTTACCGAATCAATGTTGATGGTGCCACCTGGCAAACCGCAATACGCATCTTTTTGGGTGTACCATATTTTCTCTGGTCCGGGTTTGGCTTGTACAATGGCCTGCTTCTGTAAAAGACAACCGGTATTGTCGCGAATGGTAATGGTATAATTTCCTTTGGGCAAAGCCGGGAATATGGAGTTGTTGCCAAATGATTGATTATTCAATGCATATTGATAAGGCGCTGTGCCTCCCTGCACCTGGCTAATGGTAATGTTTCCATCAGTTTGGTTGCAATGATCGCCGGTAGTAATAATTTGGGCATCCTGTATTGAATTGGGTGGGGAAGGAATGATAAAATTTATGGTGGTATCCTTTGCCTGAATGATGTCAGTGACCTTCACCGAATAGGTGCCGGGGCAAACGTTTGAAACCATTGGTGTTGTAGCACCCGTGCTCCATTCATATTTGAAATTACCGCTTCCACAGCCTACGCTCACCCTCATGGTGCCGGTGCATGAACAACCTGTTGGCGACTGGTATTCTCCGGATGCCCGTAATGGTGCATTGGCGGCGTATTGTAAAGTAAATGAATCAATGCGGTCGCAGGTTTCGGTTGGTGTTCTATAGTTGAGATAATATTTTCCAGGCGTATTGATCTCCAGTTCGTCGCCGTTAAAAATAGCACCTCCTGTATACCACGACCAGCTTATTGAAGGCGTACCTGAACTGCATCCGGGATAAAAAGCCGCTTTCAGTTTTATGTTCTGGTTAGAACAATATGGCGGATTTTCGCTGGGTGTAATGTTTGTTTTGCCAGTGCATTGCGGCGCCTGGCAAAGCTCATAATACCCTGCCAGTCCATAGATCTCCCAGGTGCTCGACAACTTAAATGCAGGCGTGTTGCTTACTTCCATGGTTACCGGGTTAACCTGGTAAATGTTTTTGTTTTGGGCAACATACAAAAAGCCATCGCCTATATTCACCATGCCATAATAACCGGTAGGTGTATTATTAATGAAAGGCTGCACGTATACGTCGCCGGTTTTCACATTGATCTTTGCCACTCTGTTTTGTGAGCCGCTCATATACAGCATTCCATCCAAAAAGGTGAGATCGCCTGCGGGAAATATAAAGTGTGCCGAAAGATCAGCGATAACACACAATTCCCAGGTGGCGATATTTAATTTTACAACATTCACCTGGCCATTGAGGCTGGCCGTTATATATAAGTTGCCCGATGCATCGGCCGTCATGGCCACACCGGCGTTATAATTATCGGGCAGCTTATTTATAAATGTAGCGCTCCCCGAATAGGGATCTATTTCCCAAATGCCATTGGGAAAACCGCCTGTTCCATATAATTTTCCATTGCTTGCCCAGGTAATATCGCTGCTTACAAATTGATTTGATCCTACAAAGTTTTGAGCACCTGTACTCATGTCGAACCAATACAGATTGCCACCGCCATCGATGGCCCATATTATGGAGCTTTTTTTACAGGTAGAACGGGTAAGCCCGTTAAAATAGCAGGCGAAGTCTTTATCGTCAACTAATTTATTATTGTCGTCATCAACAAGATTATTGCAGATCTCAGTTGCGGTGGTTCGTAACACCCTGCCCAATGACTCAACGGGCAGGGTGTTATTTTTTTTATTAATAGCTACCGGTTGGGAAAATGCAACAGTTGCATACACCCAGCAGCACAACAGGCCTATTACACGTTTTAAAGTAGAAGGGATCAATAGCACAGTATATATAATAAAATGTCAAATTGATTTACCTTTTAATGGTACGATTCAACATTAAAATAATACGGGCACGTGCCTTGGAGGACAACCTCGTTATGCAGCGTGTTGCACTATCGTTATATTTTCCATTCCCTTTAACTTTTGGTAAGAAAGTTCGCGGCCTAACCTTTTCGCAATGCCTCTATTTCATTGAGCGTTTTTGGCAGTGATTTACCAAGTTTCTGGCTTCCATCGGATGTGATCACATAATTGTCTTCAATGCGTATTCCTCCAAAGTTACGATATTCATTAAGCAATTCATAATTAATGAAGGCCGCATGCTTTTGTTCGGCCTTCCACCGGTCGATCAGTTCGGGAATAATGTAAACGCCCGGTTCAACGGTAAGCGCAAATCCCGCCTTTAACGTCTTTCCCAAACGAAGTGATTTCCAGCCAAATTCCTTGCTTTTCTTCAACTGGTCATCATAACCAACCAGGGGCTCGCCCAGGTCTTCCATGTCATGCACGTCGAGGCCTATCATGTGGCCCAGTCCGCACTGGAAAAACATGGTGTGCGCGCCGGCGGCTACTGCGGCGGCGGCTTCCCCTTTCATTAATCCAACAGCGGTAAGCCCTTCCACCAGTTTTATACAGGCCTGGGTATGCACTTCCAGGTATTGAATACCGGGGCGAAGCAGGGATACGGCATGGTCTAAAGAATTTAATACAACGTTATATATATCGCGCTGGCGGCTGGTGAATTGTTTGCCCACCGGGAAGGTGCGGGTAAGATCACCGGCATAATGCATGCTGTTTTCTGCGCCCGCATCAACCAGTACCATATTCCCTTCCTGAATAGTATTACCATGATAATGATTGTGCAGGGTTTGTCCGTTTACGGTAAGAATTACCGGGTACGAGAGGCGGCCATAATTCGCCAGGGCAATGGCTTCCACTTCTGCTGCCAGTTCGTATTCCTTCATACCCGGCCGGGCATGCTGTATGGCTGCCAGGTGCATATCGGCACTGATAGAGCAGGCTTTGTCCATCTCTGCTATTTCCCGCTCTTCCTTTATTTCGCGTTGCGCTATAACCGATCTTATCAACGGTTCCGAAATAAATTGTTCCAGCTGTGCAAGGGTGGAATCAAGCAACCCTGCCAGTTTTATTTTATTTTCCGGCCGGTAGGGCGGTAATATATGTATAGGACGTTGTGCTTTGCGGGCTGCTGCCAGCAGGCTGGCCAGTTTGGCGCCATTACCGCTTGCTGCTATGCCTACCGATTCGGCCAGCTCCTGTATAAGCGGTTGAGGGCCGGTCCAAATGATATCATCAATGCTGGCATCTTCACCAAACAGTATTTCTTTATTTTCATCCAGGTCAAATATAACTGCCAGACCCGGCTGGTCAATACCGGTATAGTACAGGAATGTGCTGTCCTGGCGGAACGGATAACAATTATCCTTATAGTTCATGCTGCTGTCTTCATTGCCCAGCAACAGCACCAGTCCATTCGTAAGTGTTGATCGTAACTGCTGACGACGTTGTATATATACGGGCCGTTCGAACATAGAGTGATTCATGTAGTTATTTTACCACAAAATACGAAGATGATGCATCAAAAATAAAAAAGCCATCCTGTAGAAACAGAACGGCGTTATTGATCGTACCCTTAAAAACTATCTTTAATTTCTTGATTTTACGATTGTTTGCGTGCTGATCTCTTTTCCGTTCACCACTTTTATATAATACGTGCCGGCAGGTACATCGGCCATACCGATCGTTGCACTTTGTTGTATGTTGAATGTTTTTATAATATTTCCGGCTATACTGAGCAACTGCCCGTTCAAATTTTTGTTCTGCCAGTCGGTTGGTAAGGAAATATGTAACTCGTTCACTACCGGGTTGGGATAAACTGCGATCCTTGCACTATCGGTT
Source organism: Niastella vici (assembly GCF_002077945.1). Taxonomy (GTDB): domain Bacteria; phylum Bacteroidota; class Bacteroidia; order Chitinophagales; family Chitinophagaceae; genus Niastella; species Niastella vici. Next base: position 353,504 of record NZ_LVYD01000042.1, on the reverse strand, counting down.
CCGTTTCCCAGGCGCACGCTCCTTACTTCTGAATATTTATATTTTCCACTCTTGTCAACCATTTTCAGGCGGTAATAGATCACAGAGCCGGTTACATTTTTGACAGGGTCCTTGTACGAATAATTATTTACCGATAAAGGATTGTCTGCTGTGAATAAGAGCGCCGCTTCATCAAATGTTTTATTATCGTAGCTTCTTTCAATACTGTAATGACTCATGTTCTCTTCCTTGCTGGTGCTCCAGGCAAGCCATACTTTATCATTGACCAGTTGTGCGGTAAAGCTTAACAGGTTAACCGGTAAGATGATCGCTGCCAGTTCACTACCCCTGATGTTCAGGCTGAACAGGTCGTTACCTTTCCATCCATTCGAACTTTGATAATAGCCTACCCGCATCGTTACGCTGGAGGTGGCTGGTGAGCTAACTTTGAACATTTGGGTTGAATCGGTTTCGTCGACGCCCTGGCCGCCTGTAGGGTCCGAACTGGTGGCTGTACCCCATACCATATCGCCATTTTGCGTAACGGCTACCTTGGGTGTGGGACTTACGTACTGCCAGCTGGCGTTAGAAACCGTAATAGCGTTGAATTCGGTCATCTGGTTGCTGCCATCAAGTCCCATGAACACACTGCTGAAATCAAATACCGGTGTTGGTGTGGTAGTACCATGGTTTACAAAGGTGATCGTGAATACGGCATAATGGTAACCTACACCACCCAACGACTGCATTTGTGGCTGCAAAGCGGTGGTAGAAGAGCCTGATGGGGTAGCATCTATATCAGACAGGGTAACGCCAATTAAGCTGTCCACTTTTACCAGCGCATCTATGTTGCCACCGGCTGTTATTGGTGAAAAACGATACACACATCCTTGTTGCTGTGCTGTTCCTGATTCAAGAACAGGCGTATTGAAATTGAGCGATTGCGCCAGCGCAACGGCGCTGTATATTAAAATAGCAATTAGTAAAACAATTCTTTTAATAGCAGGCAATCCTGTTTTGGTTACTCCTGGGTACAAATGTTTCATACTTGTGGTTTGAAAGGGTGAAGCAAATGATAAGCACGACCACAGGTATTGGAAGTATGGTTACGTTCTCAGGGGAGATTGGAATTATACAGTATAGGAAGAGTCAGGCCGTAAATTGCATTTACGTGTGAATAAGTTCGCCGGAATGGATTGTGTTTTGTAAGACGGGCCTGTTCAGTAGGAGATTGGGTACGATTATTACTTTAGTAAAAATGTTAATACAAAGATTAACATGTTTTTTTAAATATACAAGTACCCGGCCAAATTTTTCTCCGAATCTTGATCGTGGATAAGTGTGCGCTGAATGGCTATTGAATTTCAACCACATATAGCCTGCAGGATACCGCAGGATGGATCAGGACAAGATCTTCTATATGTTTATTCCTAACCAAACGCTGCTGTATGATCGCTACATCATCTCCGGGCTACTCCTGGGTGCTGAAGTTGATAAAATTGTAGAGAAAGCGAATAGTTATAAATAAAAAAAGGTGGATCAACCGGTCCACCTTTTTTTATTATGTATATCCCAGGTATATTATCTGATAACTTGAACTGTTCCTTTTACGCTGATCTTTCCTGTTTGCAGGGTACCGGTAATTGAGTAGCTATAAGTACCGGCTGGTGCTTTAGCGCCTTTGATGTTACCATCCCAGCCTTTGTTGATATCGCTGGTGGTGAAAACAACTTTTCCGGTTCCATCGAGCACTGAGAAAGTACTCATTGCGAAAGCAGGATCAACTGCAGGGATCTGGAAGTTGCCTTTGCCAGGAGTGAATGACTTCGGCATGGCGATGCGCTTGATAACAGTTACAGTTACTTCTGCAGTTCCGGCGCAACCACTGGCGTTTGTTGCTGTTACTTTATACGTAGTGGTTTTGGCAGGTTTTACAACCGGGTTAGCAGTGTTACCGGCAGCAGTGATACCTGCTGAAGGTGTCCATGAGTAAGCGGTGATGGGGGTGCCGCTGGTAGCTGTTAATTTAGCACTGAAACCTTCGAAGATCTTTATTTCTGTGTTGGCTTTTATTTCGGGTGCAGTACCCATGTTCACTTCAATAACGTTTGAAGTGATAGCGCCACCGGTACAACCTGTTGCGCTTGTCAGTACTGCGCTTACTTTATCGCCATTTCCTAACATTGGGTTGCTGTAAGTGGCAGTAGTTACGCCAACTTCGGCACCATTCACCAACCATTTATAAGCCGGGGCTGTGCCGCCATTGGCTACTTTAACAGTGAAGGTTGCTGGTGAACCGGCACACATACCATTGAGGGCAGGTGCAACGGTGAGGGTAGGGCTTGCGCCGCCAGTGATACTTAATGCTGCTTTATTTGAGAACAGGGTGCGGCAGGCATTGTTGGCTACGCAACGATACTGGTAGTTGTTCATTTTGTCGCCTACATTAATTACGGTCAGGATGTTGGTTGTAGCTCCTGAGTAATTGGTGCCGTCTGTAATATCGCTCCAGTCGCCATTTGCAGACACCTGCCATTGATAATTTTCGGCATGGGTAGCTTTTACGCTGAATGCAACGTTACCGCCTTTACAAACACTTTTGTTAGCGGGTTGTATTTCGAAGGAAGGCATGGGTGCATTACAGGAAGAAACTATTTCACGGATGGTATTATTATAACTATCAGTGATGAACACGTTACCGCCGGCATCAGTAGCGATACCGATGGGGTACCATATTTTAGCAAGGATAGCGGGACCACCGTCGCCAGCGTAATCAGGAGCACCTGTACCAGCGATAGTAGTGATGATACCTCTTGCATTGATCTTTCTGATAGCGTGGTTCTGATAGTCAGAAGCGTATACGTTGCCTTCCGGGTCAACCGCCAAACCCTGGGGAGAACCGATCTGGAACTGGGCTTTGGTCGCAGGGCCATTATCACCGCTGTAACCGGCTGTTCCGTTTCCGGCAAAGGTGGTGATGATACCGGCAGTATTTACTTTACGAATTACCGAGTTGGAAGGATCGGCTATGTATAAATTGCCCTGGTTATCTACAGCTATACCTGCAGGTTGTGTTAACAAGGCTTTCGTAGCCGCACCGCCATCGCCTGCATAACCTGCTCTTCCGGGTACACCTGCAATGGTAGAGATGATACCTTGCTTGGTTACTTTTCTGATAACCTTGTTACTGGCATCAGAAATGTACACGCTGCCTTCTTTATCAACAGCTACAGCAGTGGGGCGATACAGTTTGGCTTGTGCAGCCGGACCTCCATCACCACTGAAACCTTCTGTACCGTTACCGGCGAAGATGGTCATAATACCTGAAGAGGTTACCTTTTTGATAACTGAGGCGTTGTAGTCGGCAATGTAGATATTTCCTTCATTGTCGAGAGTCATACCCGTGGGCTGAGCCAACTGGGCTGCGGTGGCGGGCCCTCCGGCACCGGCGTTACCATTAGTGCCATTACCAGCAACCGTGTTTACTATACCGTTGGGAGCTACTTTACGGATAACGTGGTTACGCATATCCGCGATGTACAGGTTATTGTCGTTGTCGGTTGCAACTGCCCTTGGTTGGTTAAACTTGGCGCTATTGGCCGGGCCAGCATCACCCGCATATCCGGGAGAGCCGATGGTACCGGCAACAGTAGTAATGGTTTGGGAGTACGCTACAGAACTGCTGACGAACATCAGCAAGCCTTGAAATACAATCTGGTTGAGTTTCATGGGATTAACAGGATTAAGTTATATACCTCGAAAAATATAAAAAGTTTTACTATTCAACAAATACCGGTTTCAAATGATATCAACAGTGAATATTTATTTTGATCCGTATTTTTCCGATCGTAATAAACCGCGAAATACGGCCTGGTAAGTCTTAAGATGGGAGCGGAAATACGGCGTGTGCAATCGAATTGTACTTTTCTTCATAAGCCGATGTGTTCCGCACTGTTCACCTTACAGGCCGGGTGTAAATGGGTGTATTTAATGATCTGTACTCAGTTTCCGGTTTCTTGCCTATCCACAGTGCGCTTGCTTCTTTCCCGTAATGAGAAATAAAGAACGGGTAATTATTTATATTATTGTTTCAATAAGGGGTTCCAGTAGTTTTACTATGAAAACAGGTTTTTTTGCTCCGTACTTTCATCAATACCCAACGGGGGCAAATTGGGCCAGGCATACGGCGCTGTTTTTTCCAGGCCATCGGGGCGGGGTTTGGTAGAACGGATGGTGAACACCGGCCAGTAATCCATTTCCTCAGAAGGCATTTCAAAATCAAGTACCTGTTGAATGGCTTCATCGGTCAATCCCGGTTCTAACCATTTTAATTCCAGTTCTTTGGGCAAAAACATCGGCATGCGGAATACATTCGGCCCGCCATTATGGATCTGCTTCATGATGGAATTGGCAGAACGGGTAATAAGCGTGAAGGTGCCTTTTATTTCGCCGGTCTCCACATCGGGAATGGGGCTGTAATAATATAAACCGGGAATGCAGAACATGGGCCGTTCTTTGAGGCGTACAAAATAAGGCACTTTATTTTTCCAGCCTTTTATTTCGCGGTGTTCATATATACCTGTGACGGGGATGAGACATCTTTTTGCCCGGATCCTTCTCCAGAACGATTTTTTGTCATTGATGATCTTTTCGCTTTGCGCATTGCACATGTACTGACGGCTTTGCTTTATCTTTTCCGGCGTGTTCATGTAATCGGCTATTACACCCCACTCGAACGGCATTAATTTATACCGCGCGCCCGCGGTATCGTCCTCAGCAATAATGACCGGATATTTGCGGTAAGCCTGCGCCATTACGTGAATGGCCATATCAAAATCAAAACCGATCGATAATTGCGGATCAACAACCAGGTCGGGCAAATAATCTGTTATTAACTGAATGTTCGATGAAAAAGATATATCGTAACACATGCATCAAAAATTTTCAATGTCTGCAAGCGGTAATTTTACCTCATGGATCCCATACTTCAAAGTAATGAAAAGTTCGCCAAACTGAACAAAAAGATCGGCTTTCACATTGTCATTCCTGCCTGGCGTCCAATTCATTTTTTGACTAATGTATGTGCGGATCTTTGCTGCTATGGCCGGCGTGGGCTTCCAGGGTTGCTGCACCAGCGGGCTGAAAATATGAAACCCTTCGGGCTGACCGGCTGCAATGAATAATTTTTCGTAGTGTTCTGCTTCATGAATATTATACAGGAATTTATTGGGGTCATTGTCGAGCGTATCGTAATGCGTTTTGGCGCGGCTGTAATCAGTATAATGCGTGAATAAAAATGCGGCTTTGTTGAGTGGGTCCAACGGGTTTTTGCCTCGATTGTATGTTTGCCGCACAAAGAAGGTGTTGCCCGCTTTGATGAGCGATTCGAGCAGGCGGGTGGTGAGCAAAACAAACGGATTGTGCATGGCTCAGATTTTTATTGTCAGCACTTCCTCAATGCGGGTGGTATAACAGGGGGATAATTTCAGCTGCCGCAATTTCCACTTCGTACTAAATCCCTGCAGGGCGAGCCGCACGGCATTTTTCCCGAACGACCGGTTCACTTTATCAAGCACCTGCATCAGCTGCGAATTACGCCCACGGTTTTCTGTATCAAAGATACCACTTTGTATTTCGGCCTCGGGGATCAGTTCCATAGCGGTGCAGCCTGTTTTATTATAATTATAACCTGGCCGGTAAATGGTTTCAAGGCCCTGCCTCGCATGTTGTATAAGTTCATTGGTGCTGTTGGTGGCTACCGGCAATTGTATGGTGAGCGACCTGAAATATTGCGGCTCGTTGCTGCGATGGGCATTTGTTTGTACAAAGATCTGGATGGTGTTGGTGGCCAGCTGCTCACTGCGCAGCTTAGCCGCTACCATGGCGGTAAAATTGGCCAGCGCTTCCATTACCTCGTGTTGCTCGCTTAATACCTTGCCGAATCCCCGGGCCACGCATACCATTTTCTTTTTGGGCGGCATGTCTTCAAAAGCAATGCATGAAATGCCTTTGAGCTCATGGTACATACGCTGGCCAACAACCGACAGGTTCTTTTTGATCCATGCTTCAGGGGCACGCGATACATCCCAGGCGGTGATAAAGCCGTTTTTCGCGAGCAGTTTCGTATACTGGCTGCCGATACCCCAAATGTCTTTTACCTGGGTTTGCTGCAGGGCGAATTGTATTTTTTCGGTGGTGTCAATACAATACACACCTAGTTGTTTGTTGCTTTTCTTTACTAAACGGTTGGCTATTTTGGCCAGTGTTTTGGAAGGCGCTATACCTATGGAAACAGGAATGCCTGTATTTTGCAGTACGGTATTGCGGATGTTATGGGCATATTCGGTTAAATTATGATGGCGGAAGGCAGTAAGGTTGAGAAAGGCCTCATCGATTGAATACACTTCCAGCTGATCGGCAAACTGCGACAGGGTTGTCATGACCCGGTCGCTCAGATCGCCATAAAGCGTATAGTTGGAGGAAAAAACTGATACGTTGTGTTGTTGCAGCAGGGCCTCAATGAGGAAGGAAGGCGTTCCCATTTCAATGCCCAATGCCTTGGCCTCGTCGCTCCGCGCAATTACGCAGCCGTCGTTATTGCTGAGCACCACCACTGGCCTGCCTTGCAGCCGGGGTTGAAAAAGCCGTTCGCACGAGGCGTAAAAATTATTACAGTCAACCAACGCGATCATTTTTATCATATTTATACTTAACTACCACGGCGGTTACAACGCCCCATACCTGCATATTCATTTCTTCGGTGACTACCAATGGTTTGTAAGCAGGGTTTTCAGGGTGCAGCACCAGTGTTTTACGGGTTTGAACAATGCGGCGCACGGTGAATTCGCCATTTACCACCGCCAGCACGATCATGCCGCTGACGGGTTTTATTGACCGGTCAACCACCAGCAGGGCCCCATGCGGCATACAGGCATTGATCATACTGTCGCCTGATACACGGAAATAAAAGGTAGCGGTAGGGTGCTGAACCAGGTATTGGGATAATTCGATGACATCCTCCTGGTAATCTTTTGCCGGAGACGGGAAACCCATAATTATTTGTTTGATTGCAGTACGAGAATACTAAGAATATTAGTAGATTTGTACTAATAAATTTAGTGGATAACTTTTTGAAATGAGTGATCCGCTTCCGGTTCTTACAACGGCAGACAGGGGAATGATACTGATAAAATGCAGGTGCTGAGCGGTTTTTGTAACAGTTAATGAGGGGATGATCACTGTACCGATCGTAATGAAATTAGTTATGACCGCAACCGAAAAAAGTTCATGTTATAACAAAGAAAGTACAAACCATCCTTTATGCAATTTCAATTGAATTTGTTTTTTTTCTTTGGTAAATGGAAAGAGATCCACGATATAAAGCTGTAAAATTTTTGATTGAGGGGAGACACATAACCGAATTTAAGGAAATCTTTACCCATGTTCCAAAAACTATTATGGCTCACGACCTGGGTACTAACAATAACCGGATGACGCGATTGATCACCAACGTTGATCAGTTTACGTTAGCTGAATTGTACAAGATCAGTGATCTGTTGGATGTAGACTATAAGGCGATCTTTACGTTAGCGCACACGCAACATTTCGGTAATGACAAAAGGGGTAAAAAAAAACCTTGACCGGGTTATCTTAGACCTGTAACCGGTTATCCTGTTCTGCCATGCCTTATCCAAGCTCTCGCCGGATTCTCCGCGGCTGGCGGCTTCGGCGGTCAATGTACAACTCCTCCCATGTCCATAAATGATTAGTAGCCCGGAGGGGTATGAGGGCTGTCCTGGTTCGCCGGGATGGCCCTTCGTATTTGGTCAATGGTCAATGGGCAATGGGCAATAAATTTTGGCGGCGCAGGATCAGTTATTAATTTCAAATATCGCGAGCTATTCACCATTGACCATTCACCATTGACCAGCATCACGCCCGGTCCTGCAGCGCATGTAAAGCTTTTGTGCCCCATTTTTTCAGCATCAGCACCAGGTCGTCGGGGTTCACCGGTTTGCTTAAATAATCGTTCATACCGGCCTGCAGGCAATCTTCCCTGTCTTCCTGCATCGCATTTGCCGTCATGGCAACGATCACGGGTTGCTGGCCTGTATGCGTTTTCCTGATGAGGCGGGTAGCTTCCAGTCCATCCATTTCAGGCATTTGCACATCCATCAATATAATATCATAAGTTTTTTGTTGCAGTTTCCCGAGCACCTGTTCGCCGTTCTCGGCCAGGTCGAATTGATAACCCAGCTTATTCAGAATGGCTGTGGCCACCGCCTGGTTAAATGGATTGTCTTCGGCCAGTAATAATTGCAATGGATATTGTTCTGCAAACTCCGCCTGTAATAATTGCTGATCAGTAGTTTCTTTTTCTATCACCACGCTGGCGGTTTTACTGAATGTGCTGAGAATATGTTTGCACAATATCTGTTGTTTGATGGGCTTGGTTAAAACAAAACTGAACAGGTTGCGCTGTTCCCTGCTTAGCTCATCGCCTACAGAACTTAACAACATAACAGGCAGCTGAGGAAAGCGCGAACGTATGTGCCCGGCGAGCTCGATGCCGGTCATTTCGGGCATGTGCATGTCGGTTAGCACCAGGTCGAACACCACACCGCTGCTCAGTAATTCAAGCGCCTGGTTGCCCGAAGCGGCCATTACCGGGTGCAGTTTCCATTGTTCCAGTTGCACCTTAAGTATCTTTCTGTTGGTAGCGTTGTCGTCAACAACCAGTAAGCGTTTCCCTTCCACATCGCCCAGGTTCATAATGGTTTCATTGGGTACGTCCTGGCTGGCCGTTTTTGTGGTAATGGCAAATGCGAATACAGAGCCCTGGCCGGGTTTACTTTCCACTTCAATATAACCGCTCATCAGTTTAATGAGCTTTTCGCAAATGACAAGACCCAAACCGGTGCCGCCATATTTGCGGGTGGTAGAAGAGTCAACCTGCGAAAAGGCTTTGAACAGGCGTTCGAGCTTATCTTCCGGTATGCCAATACCGGTATCGCGCACTTCAAACCCTAATCGTACGGTATCGGTTGTACGATTATCCATCAGGTATACTCGTACAAACACTTCACCGGTATGCGTGAATTTAATGGCATTGCCCACCAGGTTGATCAGTATCTGGCGAAGGCGGGAACTGTCGCCGGTGATGCGGTAAGGCACATTGCATTCTATCTGATAAACAAGATCGAGCCCTATTTGTGCTGCCTTGGGCGCAAACATGTCGAGCACTTCTTCTATACAGGTACGAAGGTCAAATTCTTTTTCTTCCAGTTCCAGTTTCCCTGATTCTATTTTCGAGAAATCAAGAATATCATTGATAACGGTAAGCAGGTTCTCGCCACAGGTTTTAATGGTTTCGGTATACGACCGCTGTTCGTCGTTGAGCGGGGTTTGCCCCAGCAGCGACGCCATACCAATTACCCCGTTCATGGGTGTACGTATTTCATGGCTCATAGTAGCCAGGAAAATACTCTTGGCTTTATTGGCTTTTTCTGCTTCGGCATGGGCTTTCTCTGCATCCTGCCGGGCGCTGCGTTCTTCATTAATTGACTGGGCCAGCTGCCTGGTGCGTTCCTGCACCTGTACTTCCAACGCCGCGTTGTGTGCCTGAATGCGGCGTACGCGGTACTTGTAAACCATCAAAATGAAGGCGGCAGCGCCGATGACGCATAATAGTTTAAACCACAGTGTAAGCCAGAACGGTGGCAAAATAGTTAGCTGAATGGAAGTGGACTTACTGCTCCATTCCCCTTCACTATTCAATCCTTTTACTTCCAGTACATATTTTCCGGGATCAAGGTTGGTATATGTTGCCGAATGCCGCGTGCCTACAAAATTCCAGTTCTTATCAAATCCCTTCAGGCGGTAAGCATATTGTTTTTTGTCTTTGCTGGTGTAATTCAGGGATACAAAATCAAATGAGATCACAGAGCTTGAATAGGGAAGCGTAATCGCTTTTGTTTCGCTCACCGGCTGGGTGAGCGGTGATTTTGGGTTGTGCTCATCGGCCACCGGCACTTCTTTATTAAAGATCTGAAAGCCGGTAAAGATCAATGGCGCATCATATACTTCAGGGTGAATATTGTCGGGGTAAAATTCATTAAAGCCGTTTACGCCCCCAAAATAGATATGGCCCGAGCGGCTTTTCAGCACAGAAGTTCCGGTAAATTCATTCGATTGCAACCCATCGGCCACAGAAAACTTTTTACAGGCCCTGGTAATGGGATTAAACCGGCAGATGCCATAGTTGGTGCTCAACCATAAATTTCCTTTGTTGTCTTCGGCAATGCCTTCGATGATATTGCCGGGCAATCCATCGCGCATGGTATACACCGTGAATTGGTTGGTAGATGGGGTATAACAGTTCAATCCGAAATGGGTGCCTATCCACACATTTTTATACCGGTCTTCATAGATGTACGTGATCTGATCGCTGCTGATGCTCCTGCTGTTGTCGTTATGGGTAAAACGGGTGAACAGACCTGTTTTTTTGTCGAAGCGGTTAATGCCGCCTTCAAAAGTACCGACCCAGATATAACCCCTGCTATCCTGGAGAATGTTTACAATGCGGTCATTGCTGACGCTGTTCCTGTTGGTACTGTCAAAGCGGTAGTTGGTGAATTTACCGGTTTTAATATTGTATTTGTCAACCCCATTGCCATAAGTGCCGATCCACATCTCCTTATCGGCATCCTGAAAAATGGCGCATACATTGTTTCCGGCCAAACAATTGGCATTGCTGGCTTCATGTTTCAGGTATTTGTAGGTATTGTTCTTTTCATTGAAAACCGTAATGCCTTCGCCGTAAGTGCCCATCCATACATTGTGATCCTTATCGCCATAAAGGCTGATGATCACATTGCCGCAAATGCTGTTTGCCTTTCCGGTCTGGTGTTCGAACCGGGTGAATTGTTTTGTGCGTGGGTTGAACCGGTTCAACCCACCGCCGTCGGTCCCTAACCAGATATCGCCGCCGGTGCTTTCGCAAATGCCAAGCAGCTTGTTATGGCTAAGACTGTTGGGCATACTGCTATGGCGGTAGTGAACGAATAAGTTAAATCCTTTGCTGTGTAAATTGATGCCGCCGTTGTAAGTACCTACCCACATATTTCCCTGCCGGTCGCGGTAAACCGAATAAATGGAATTATTGGTAAGGCTGCGGTCATCGATATCATCCTGCGTATAAGTAGAGAAAACGCTGGTCTCGGGGTTGAGGATGCTCAGTCCGCCATTCTCTGTTCCAATCCAGATATTATGTGCATCATCTTCGGCCAGGGCGAATACCACATTAATAGGTAAGCTGTTGCTGTTGGCCGGGTCATTTTTAAAATGGCGGAACCGGGCCAGGTCATTCTCCATTACATCGAGCCCGCCCATGGTGCCGATCCACAAGCGATGGCGGCTGTCTTCAAAAAGCCGCACCACTGCGTTGCTCCCTAATGAATGCGCGTCATTTTGGTTTTGGCGGAACCGGGTGAACACGCCTGTCTTTCTGTTGAACAGGTTCAGTCCGTTGCGCAAAGTGCCCACCCATAAGCGGTTGCGGCTGTCTTCATAGATCGTTGTTACAAAATTATCACTGATGCTATTGGGGTCATTGCCATTGAAAACATACCTGGTGATCAAACCGGTTTTGGTATCAAGCCGGTTGAGTCCGCTGTTTTGGGTGCCAATCCATAAAATACCATCGGGGGAAAACTGCAGGGAAGTGATAAAATTATCGGCGATGCTGTTGGCGTTGTTTGCCTGGTACTTGTAATGGGTGAATTTTTTTCTGTTCCGGTCGAACCGGTCAACGCCGCCGCCCCAGGTGGCAATCCAAAGATTGCCTTTGTCGTCTTCAATAATATTTTTGATGAAATTATGGCTTAGGCTGTTGCTGTCAGTGGCATTGTTCTTATATACAGTGAATTGATAGCCATCGTAGGTATTGATGCCATCCTTTGTGCCGAACCACATAAAGCCCTTGCTGTCTTGCAAAATGCAGGTCACATTGCTTTGAGAAAGTCCATCATTTATGCCCAGATGCTCAAACCGTAATTGTTGCTGTTGCGAATGGGCAACAAAACAATTGCAACACAGGAACAAGACAAACAACCAAACTATTGCTTTCATATCGGATCAGTCTCCAGGGTTGGCCAGCTTTATATTGAGTTCATAATCCGGGAATGCCGGTTTCATGAAACGTATGCGGGGCCTGGGTTTATGCGCATGCTGTGTTTGATTTACAATAAATAAGGAAATGCATGCGATGGAATACAGGTAAACTTGTATAGTTTGAAAAAGAGCACCATTCAGCATTCACGCACATTGATCTGTTGGTAAGATAGTTTAATATAATGCTAATTTAAGGACTCCGGTTAGTGATGGTAGTTGCTAATTTGGTAATGTTTAAAGACCCTGCTACCAAACTAACGATTATGAAACCGACTTGCCCCGCCCCAACCAGGTGGCTTGCAGCTTTTTGCTGTCAGTTATTCACCTTGTATGGCGCTTATGCACAACAACCTACAGTGTACACAGCTTTTTCGAGCCCACCCATTGCACATCTTAATTCAGGCCCCACTACTTATTATACCAGTGAAGTAAGGGGAACTGTTACCGATTCGGCCGGCGCAATGCCAGGTGTTTCGGTCTTTGTAAAAAACCAGCCTGGCATTGGAACCACCACCGATCTCAACGGCAAATATCTTTTGTCGGTCCCCGATGGGAATGTTACACTGGTATTTTCCATGGTTGGTTACGATAACCAGGAAATACCGGTGAAAGGAAAGGAGATCATCAATGTTCAGTTAAAGCGTGCCTCCAACTCATTGAATGATGTAGTGGTGGTTGCCTATGGAAAACAAAAGAAACGGGACATCGTTGGTTCTGTTACCACCATCAGTCCTGAAGAATTAAAAGTTCCTTCCAGTAATCTCACAACGGCCCTGGCCGGAAGGATGGCCGGTATTATTGCTTATCAAACAACCGGCGAGCCCGGGCAGGACAATGCTTCATTCTTCATACGTGGCGTAACCACATTTGGGTACAAAACATCGCCGCTTATTCTTGTTGATGGGGTCGAATACACGGCAACCGACCTGGCCCGCATTCAGCCCGATGACATTGCCAGCTTTTCTATTATGAAAGATGCAACGGCCAGCGCTTTATATGGAGCGCGTGGGGCCAATGGAGTTATACTTATAACTACCAAGGAAGGCAAGCAGGGTAAGGCAAAAGTGTATGTGCGGTTCGAAAACTCCATTTCAAAACCTACCCAAACCGTAAAGCTGGCTGACCCCGTCACTTATTTGAAACAGCACCAGGAATCGGTATTGACCCGGAACCCGCTTGCGCCGCTGCCTTATTCACAAAGCAAGATCGATTATACCGAACTCGGTGTAAATAAGGAGATGTTCCCGGCAGTTGACTGGATGAACATGTTATTCAGGAACCAGGCATCCAATCGCCGCGGTAACTTCAGTGTAAGCGGTGGCGGACAGATCGTGAACTATTTTCTGGCAGGTTCCTTCACCCAGGATAATGGTGTTTTACGGGTTGATAAGCGCAACAATTTCAATAACAACATCAACCTCAAAACCTATAACCTGCGCTCGAACGTAGGGTTGAAGGTTACCCGTACAACCGATGTAATGGTGCGCCTGTATGGCACCTTCGATGATTATAACGGTCCCATTGATGGTGGTTCGGGTTTGTATAAAAAAGTAATGCGCACCAGCCCCGTATTATTTCCAGCCTGGTATCCCGTTGATTCAGCGCACCAGTTTGTGAACCATATCATGTTTGGCAATTACGATAAGGGAAATTATGTGAACCCTTATGCAGACATGGTCTCTGGCTATAAAGACTATAACAAATCGTTGATGAGCGCCCAGTTTGAAGTAAAGCAGGACCTTTCCTTTGTTACGCCGGGTCTTGCAGTACGGGCGTTCACCAATATCAACCGGTCTTCTTATTTTGATGTATCGCGCAAGTACAATCCGTTTTATTATGCGGCAGCCGGTTATGATAAATATGCCAATACCTACCAGTTAACGGTCATCAATCCCGACCAGGTGGGCACTGGTGTTGTGCCGCAGGGAGGAACCGATTATTTGGGCGCTCCGCAGGGGGGTGATAAAACCGTGACCTCCAATTTTTATTTTGAAGGCGCCGCTAACTATACCCGTACCATTGATAAACACGGGCTCAGCGGATTGCTGGTTGTTACCGCCCGCAGCAAACAGGAAGGTGATACCAAAACGCTGCAAAAATCATTGCCTTACCGAAACATGGGCGTATCGGGCCGCGCTACGTATTCGTTCGACAGCCGGTATTATGCCGAATTCAATTTCGGATATAATGGTTCCGAACGGTTTTATAAAAGCGAACGTTTCGGATTTTTCCCTTCAGTGGGGATGGCCTGGTATGTTAGCAATGAAAAATTCTTTGAACCCTATAAATCGGCCATCAATAAGTTAAAGCTGCGGGCAACGTATGGCCTTGTAGGAAATGATGAGATCGGCAGCGCCGATGACCGGTTCTATTACCTGAGTGATGTGAACCTGAACAGTACAACCAATAATCCCGCCTTTGGTACCGATGGCCGTTATACCCGCAATACCATTGTTATAAACCGCTACGAGAACCGCGATATTACCTGGGAAACTTCACGCAAAGCCAACTATGCCATGGAGCTGAGTTTGTTTGGCAAATGGGATATCGTTGCCGAGTATTATACCGAAAAGCGGTATAACATTTTGATGGCGCGTACGTACATACCCTATACGCTGGGCTTGCAGGTAAATCTCGATAACAATGCACCCAAGGCCAATGTGGGCGAAGCTTCGGGCCGGGGAATAGATGTTTCGGTTGAGTACCTGCAAAATTTTGGAAAAGACTTTCTCATTCAGGCCCGTGGTAATTTCACCTACGCACGCAGCCGGCTCGACAAAAACGAATCGTTGCAGTATGGGCCCGACCTGTATTATCTCAACAGGACCGGTTCGCCCATTTCACAACCCTGGGGGTATATAGCCGAGCGCCTGTTTGTAGATGATGATGAAGTAAAGAATTCGCCCACCCAAACTTTCGGCGATTACAAAGGCGGCGATATTAAATACCGCGATGTTAACCGCGATGGGGTAGTGGATAAGCTGGATATGGTGCCCATTGGTTTTCCCACTACACCGGAGATCACTTACGGGTTTGGCGTTTCGGCCAAATACAAAGGACTTGATGTGTCTACTTTTTTCCAGGGAACGGCCCGCCGTTCTTTCTTTATAGATGTAAGAGCCACTGCGCCATTTGTTTCGTACCGGTATGACGATAATGAACTGCCCGGATATATTTTGCAGAACCAGTTGTTGAAAGCCTATGCCGACGATCACTGGTCAGAAGAGAACCGAAACCTCTATGCGTTATGGCCGCGCCTAAGCCCCACACTGAATGGAAATAATAGTCAAACAAGCACCTGGTTCATGCGAAGCGGCGCTTTTCTGCGGCTGAAGCAGGTGGAGCTGGGATTTACATTTCCTAAAAAACTTACCAACAGGATCCATATCGACAACGTGCGGGTATACGCAAACGGCACCAATTTGCTCAACTTCAGTCAGTTTAAGCTATGGGATATCGAACTGGCCGGCAATGGCCTCAATTATCCCATACAAAAGGTCGTCAATATGGGTATACAGGTAAGCCTGTAACCAACATCAACTATTTACCGGTGTTCAACATTTAAAAAGCACTGATGAAAAATCTTATAATACCAATAGCACTAGGGTTGTTAATAAGCGCAGGTTCCTGCAAAAAATACCTCGATGTGGTACCTGACCAGGTGGGAACCATTGACAATGCCTTTACGCAGCGCAGTACAGCCGAAAAATTCCTGTTCACCTGTTATGCCTACATGCCAAAGCATGGCGATATGGACGACAATCCCGCCTTTAACGCGGGTGATGAAGTATGGTATATGGACCCCATACGCGATGTGGACGCCGACTTCTGGAACATTGCACGAGGGATGCAGAATGTGGGCAATCCCTATGGCAGCTTCTGGACCGGAAAGAACCAGGGCATAAAACTGTTTACAGCTTTACGCGATTGCAACATCTTTCTGGCCAATATTGATAAAGTAAGGGATATGGAATTGATTGAAAGGGAACGATGGAAGGCTGAAGTAACATTCTTAAAAGCCTACTACCATTTTTACCTGGTGCGCATGTATGGCCCCATTCCCATCATAAGAACCAATCTCGATGTGGGCAGCACACCCGAACAGGTGCAGGTGCCCCGCGAACATGTTGATAGTTGTTTCAGCTATATTGTTCAGTTGCTCGATGAAGCAGCTGCCAACGATGCGCTGCCGGCCAAGATCGTAGGTACCGAGCAAACCGAATTGGGAAGGATCACCAAAGCCATTGTGCTGGCGCTGAAAGCAAAAGTGCTGGTGACCGCTGCCAGTCCGTTGTTTAATGGCAACAGTGATTTTACCGGGTTGAAGACCGATGAAAAAGGCGGCGGCGTTCCCCTCATAAATCCGGTGGCCGATGCAAAAAAATGGGAAGCAGCTGTTGCCGCCTGTAAGGAAGCCATTGAATTTTGCCAAAGCAATTTTTATTCATTGCAACGATACAACCCCGCTTTAAATCCAAGCTGGATCATTAATGATACCATCAAAACGCAGCTCAGTATTCGCATGGCCGTAACAGAAAAGGATTTTAATACCGAAGTGATCTGGGCCAATACATCGAGCCGGGCTACCGATCTTCAACGCTGGACAATGCCCATTTTGGGCAGTGGCGCCGTGAGCGGCAGCGGCCCCAAAGGAATACTTGCCCCGCCCATTAAAATGGCCGAACTGTTCTACACCAGGAACGGGGTGCCTATAACCGAAGATAAAACCTGGGATTATGCCGGCCGCTTTCAATTAAAGACCGCAACCAGCGCTGATACTTTCTATATCAAAAAGAACGAGCAAACTGTTAAGCTGCACTTCGACCGCGAACCCCGTTTTTATGCCGACCTGGCTTTTGACCGGGGCGTTTGGTTCGGCAATTGGGTAAATAACTATTCCATCAACAATATGCTTTATGTAAAAGCAAGAAGAGCGGAGTTCGCAGCCCGGCAGGGTGTAAGTAATTTTTCGGTTACGGGTTACTGGATAAAAAAGCTGATCAGCATGGGTACAGCCGGCGCTGCTGACGGAAATGTCACCGGAAGTAATCAAACCCCGTATCCCTGGCCCGAGATCAGGCTGGCCGATCTGTACCTGTTATATGCAGAAGCGTTGAATGAAGTGAACGGCCCCGGGCCCGAAACGTTCCGCTGGATCGATGCAGTAAGGGACAGGGCCGGTTTGCCCACCGTAGCGTATTCGTGGGATAATTTTTCGAACCAACCCACCCGGTACACGACAAAAGCGGGGTTGCGCGACATTATTCACCAGGAACGATTGATTGAGCTGGCTTTTGAGGGACAACGCTTCTGGGACCTGAGAAGATGGCGCGAAGCCCATATTGTGCTGAATGCACCTATAAAAGGCTGGAGCACCGAGCAGCAGGACCCTGCCGCTTATTATAAACCGGTGGTGCAATGGACGCAGACCTTTAAGCTGCGCGATTATTTCTGGCCCATTGATCAGGACGAGATCCTTAGAAATAAAAAACTGGTGCAGAACCCCGGTTGGTGAGTGTCACTCTTCTATAACCATAAACTATTTCAAATGACAACCCATAAATATAGTATAACCGGCCTGCTATTGGTAACCATTGCAATGGCTGCCTGTAAAAAAGATAACCGGAACCCGCTTTCGAAAGATGGCTCAAAACCCGACCCGGTTAGCAACACGAAGGTTACCAACCTGGCCGGCGCTGCATTAATTTCCTATACATTACCAGGTAACGAAAACCTGTTGTATGTAAAAGCGGTGTATACGCTGAAGGGCGTGCAGAAGGAAGTAAAGATGTCGATGTACCAGAACAAATTACTGGTCGATGGCTTTGGCGATACGCAGGAACGGGTGGTTGACCTGTATGCGGTAAGCCGCAGCGAGGTAAAGTCGGAGCCCGTATCGGTGACCATAAAACCCCTTACACCACCCATCGTTAATGTATTCAAATCGATAAAGACCGATTCAACGTTTGGCGGCATTAATGTGAAATACACGAATGTTGATTCGGCCAGCATTGTATTTGAAGTGCTGGTGCTTGATTCGGTGGGCGACTGGCAGCACGCTGATTTTAATTATACCAGCATGAAGCAGGGCGCCTTTAATGTGCGGGGATTCCCGCCGGTTGAACGTACCTGGGGTATTTATGTACGTGACAGGTGGGATAATCACAGTGATACGCTCCGGGTTAAGATCACGCCTATTTACGAAGAAGCGTTGGATAAAACCAAATTCAACGACGTGCGCACCACTTATGCCAAATACATTCCGCAGTTTGATCCGCTTCCTAATTCAGGGTTACCCATAGCGAATGCCGTGGATTACAACAGCACCTATCAAATGAAAAACCTGTACGATGATAATGTGACCAGCATGTTCCATACAAAAGAGAAATATGATCTGCCGGTATGGATACCGATTGACCTCGATAAAACCGGCGCCGCAAAATTTGTGCTCAGCCGGTTCAAGGTATGGCAGCGCACCGGCAGTAGTTTTATTTTCAATCACGGCAATCCGCATCAGTGGGAAATATGGGGAACCAATAAGCCGGGTGTGGTAAGCACCAACCCCAATAACACTGATCCCAATGTGGGCTGGGTAAAGCTCGGCGAATGGGTAATGACCAAACCTTCAGGCTGGGATGTGGGGCTGAATTCCAATGAAGATACAGATGCGGCCACCAATGGGCAGGAATATGAATTCCCGAATGGCGTACCGCCGGTTCGTTATATTGGCTGGAAGAATATTGACAGCTGGGGTTCTATTGATGGCTATACCGGGTTCTTTCACCTGTTTGAGCTTTCGTTATGGGGGCAGAAGAAGTAAAGGGGTGGAGCTGCCTTTGAGGCGGACTCACCCTGATAATGGTGAGCTGCTCTTTTAGAGGGCGACCCACCTTAACCATTTTTTTAACCAGCTTACCAGCTAAACATTTAGTATGCGTGTAAAAAAATATAATACCGTCGTAGTGGCCGTATGCTGCATGGTGCTGTTTGCCTGCAGTAAAATGGACGACACGTATGATGATTTTATTAAAGATGGCGAAATCGTTTATCCCGCAAAGGTAGATTCAATAAAAGCATATCCCGGTAACAACCGTATGGGGTTATCGATGCTGCTGATCTCAGACCCGCGTATCAGTAAAGTGAAAGTATTTTGGGAGGTCAGTGGGCAGGCCGATTCAGCTGAAAGATCAGTGCAACGAACGGCGGGGGTTGATACCGTACGGTTTTCATTTCCTAAACTGGCTGAAGGCACCTATACCTTTTATATTTATTCATATGATAATGCCGGCCACCGGTCGGTAAAGACTGATGTAATAGGAACGGTATATGGAGAAAAATATATAAACCAGCTCGTGAACCGGGCAATAAAAAGCGGAACATTTGATGGCGCTGCCAATACAGCAACTGTTAAATGGTTTGGTGTTGGCACCGATGTCATCGGCGAGGAAATTATTTATACCGATATGCAGGGTGTGGTGCGAAAGCAAATTGAAAAACATGAAAGCCTGGCAGATAGTGTAACCGTGTTGCCGGCTTATACAAAAGGAAGCTCATTCCAGTTCAGGACCTTTTACAAACCGGCGCCAAATGCACTGGATACATTTTATTCCGGTTATGAAACGCGGTTGGTGCCCTGATGGAATGCGATGGTACATTTTCCCATACAGTAGTTTTAAAGGAGGTGACCTTCGTGTTGCCTCCGATTTTTTTACGCAATCGTTCCCGGGAATTTTTTCTGCCAATATTGTTGAATGAATGGCGATTTAATGGTAAAAAGTCTGTTGTAATAATTGGTTGCTTGCATTAGGAAAACCAGCTATGTTTTTGTGCTGGAAACACTGACTGATGCATATGAAACAACTTGCTTTGGGGATAGCCTTCCTGATCAGTATAATAGGGGGGCATGCAGCGCCGTGTGTTGATATTGATATCGCCCGTTACGGAGCCGTGGGCGATGGAAAAACACTTAATACCACGGCTATTCAAAAGGCCATTGACGATTGCCATCAACAGGGTGGGGGCAAAGTGATTTTCCCGGCTGGCACCTGGTTATCGGGTACCATTGTAATAAAAGACCAGGTTACGCTGCAGTTCAACAAAGACGCCCGGCTGCTGGGCAGTACCAATCTCGAAGATTATCAGAACATTGATCCATTTACCGAGGGGCTTGGTATTGATGTAGGTTGGGCCTTACTGGTGGCTGTAGATGCAAAAAATATTGGCATTGAAGGCGAAGGCGCCATTGACGGACAGGGCGCCCAATTAAAAGAGCTGCAAATTGCT
The DNA here is from genome assembly GCF_002077945.1 of Niastella vici. Lineage (GTDB taxonomy): Bacteria > Bacteroidota > Bacteroidia > Chitinophagales > Chitinophagaceae > Niastella > Niastella vici. The sequence goes on along the minus strand of NZ_LVYD01000042.1, from coordinate 333,071 downwards.
ACCGATACGCGGCCCGAATCACAGCGATGGGGGCGCCGCCCGTTCTTATTACGCATTGTACGCTGTGAAAATGTTACGGTAAAAGGCATAACGCTCAATTATGCAGCTGCGTGGACTTCCCATTATTTCCAAAGCAAACAGATACACATTGAAAAAGTAAAAATTGTAAGCCATGGAGTGGCGCACAATGATGGCATCGATATAGATGGCTGCCAGGATGTACACATTAAAGATTGTGATATTTTCAGCGGCGACGATGCGCTTTGTTTCAAGACCACTTCCAGCAAAATGGCCTGCAGCAATATTGTGGTAACCGGTATGCGTCTGAAAAGCAACCAGGGCGCCATAAAAATGGGTACCGAATCCATGGCCCCATTTGAGAATATCAACATCTCCGACTGCTATATCTATGACACCAACAACGGCGGTATAAAATTATTGACGGTCGATGGCGCGCATTTGCGCAATGTGAATATCTCAGGCATTACTATGGTGAATGTGCGCACTCCCATGCTCATACGATTGGGATCGCGGCTAAGCGTATTCAGGAAAGGGAAAGACAGCCAGCAGCCAACCGGTACGCTGGAAAATGTGGTGATAAAGAATGTAAAAGCACAGGCCGCGGCCAATGCCCAGTTGATGCCGCCATCAGGTATTCTTATTACCGGTGTTCCCGGTCATTACGTTACTGACCTCACGCTTGAAAATATTGAATTAAACCTGGCCGGGGGTGGAACCGTTGAGCATGCCCGCCAGCAGGTACCCGAGGCCGTTGATAAATATCCCGAGGTAAAGACCTTTGGCCCGCTGGTGCCGGCGTATGGCATCTGGGCGCGTCATGTAAAGGGTATAAAACTCCTGAATATTACCCTGCATCTCGACAGCAACGACAGGCGGCCGGCCTTTATATGTGAAGATGGAAAAGATATTCAGCTCAGCGGCTGGAAGATCCCTGAAACCTCCGGAGCCCCATCGGTCATTCGACTCGAAAATGTGGAGAAGGCCCGCATCAGCAATATGGATGTAAAAGGCAGGGCCGCGGTGCTGGTTAAAGCAGAAAGCAACAGCAAAGACATTCAGCTTGGAAAAAACAAAATTCCGGGCATAAAAAAAGCGCTCGACACAAGTGAGCTGCCGGCTAATACCGGACCCGCTATTCAATAAAATACCACCTGTTTCATTCTATAACCAAATCAATTGCTTTTATGAAAAAGAATATAATTCATGATAAAGCCCCACCTGCCGTTTAACCCTGCCCATGGTTATGCACGACGATTGTTTATTCATCACCCAGTTAAATTTTGCTGTATGTTAAAAGCTTCTATTGAACGACGACTACCCCATAAAGCATTCCTGACCATTTGTATTTTTTGTACTTCCCTGTTGCTGCCCACCCTACTGCATGCACAGGAACCGGCTACTGAAAAAAGCGTTACTATTAAAGGCGCAGTAAAGAGCGAGAGCGGTGAGCCGCTTTCCGGAGTTTCGGTGATTATAAAAGGAACTTCTATAGGAACTACCACAAAGGCCGATGGTGGTTTTCAAATTTCAGTACCGGCCAACAGTACGCTATCCATTACCATGGTAGGGTATATAAATAAAGAAATTAAGGTTGGCAGAACCGATCAGCTGGACCTGGGCATCTCCCTGAGTTCAGACAGGCTTGAAATGGATAAGGTGATCGTAGTAGGGTATGGTACGCGGCGTAAGTCAGATGTTACCGGTTCTATTGTTTCTATCAACGAACAATCTATCAAAGATATCCCTTCCTCTAACCTGGCTGCAGCCATTCAGGGGCAGGGTGCAGGTATCGATATTCAGCGCAGCGGCGCCAACAGTAAACCGGGCGCTACGCCGAGTATCCTTATCAGGGGTTCAAGATCGTTAGGTGCCAGCAATTCCCCATTGATTGTGGTGGATGGTATTCCTTTCAATGGCAGCATCAATGATCTCAACCAGGATGATGTGGCCTCGGTAGAAATATTAAAAGACGGTTCCTCTACTGCCATCTATGGTTCAAGAGGCGCCAATGGCGTTATATTGATCACGACAAAACGCGGCAGAACCGGCAAAGCCGTATTCTCCTATAGCGGTTATGTGGGCACCAGCCGGTTAACAAAAGAATTCCCCATGATGAACGCCGCTGAGTTTACCGATCTGAAAAAATGGGCGAATATCATTGCCAATCCGGGAAAATATACCGGTCTCGATGACCCGCAGTTTTTAACCAATGGCGTGTTTGATCCTGCAGAAGTGGAAGGTTTAAAGAACGGCCGCAATACCGACTGGCAAAGCCTGATCTATAAAACCGGCATTATTACCGATCACCAGCTATCGGTTGCGGGCGGAACCGATCAAACACAATATGCCATTTCAGGCGGCTACTTCAATCAGACGGGTATTTACGCCGGCCAGAGTTTTGAACGGTATACTGTTAAATTAAGCGTAGACCAGCAGTTGGGAAAAATTTTCAAAGTAGGATTGAACTCGCTGAACACCTACTCGGTGCGTAAAGGGGAAAGTGCTAACCCCATGGCGCAGGCGCTCAGGGCCAGTCCCCTGGCTTCACCCTACGATAGTGCCGGCAACATTCTGAATGATTATGTTCCTGGAAGCGCCAACCAGGTCTGGAACCCGTTGGCAGACCTTATTCCCGGTGCAGCAGTAGAAAGCAGGAGGCGATTGGGTACGTTTACCACCTTATACCTGGAAGCGAACCTGTTCAAGGGACTGAAATACAGATTAAATGCCGGTGCAGAGATCAGATCGGATGTGTATGGAAATTTTTATTCAGCTAAAACAAGTTTCCGCGTTAACCAGGGTGGGTCAGGTTCTTCGAACCGGGATAGTATGTCGAATAACTATACGCTCGAGCACCTGCTGATTTATGATGCTACCATTGCCCATAAACATAAAATAAATTTCACGGGGTTGTACAGCTTGCAGGAAGTAAGTGGTTTATTCAACCAGTTTGATAATACAAATATTCTGGCCGATTACCTGACCTGGAATAACCCCACCTATGGGAGCAACCTGAAAGGAAATGGCAGAACTTCCAAAGCAGACATCATTTCCTACATGGGCCGGGTGAATTACAGTTTCAATGATAAGTACCTGTTAACATTGACACTGCGGTCCGATGGTTCCTCACGACTGGCAGATGGTAATAAATGGCATTCATTCCCCTCAGCTGCGTTTGCCTGGAACGTAAGCCGCGAAAATTTTATGTCGGGGATCTCTGCCATCAGCAACCTGAAATTCAGGGCCAGCTATGGCAGCGTGGGGCAGCAATCGATCAATGCGTATCAAACGCTCGGACAATTATCGGGACTCGTATATAATTATGGCGGCAACATGGTGACCGGTGCCTATCTCAGTTCTACGGTTAACCCCACATTGACCTGGGAGTATACCAAAACAGCCAACCTGGGTATTGATTTCGGTTTGCTGGGCAATCGTATCACCGGTTCGGTGGAAGTATATAAAGCATTCACCAACTCCCTGTTATTGCCGCAAACCTTACCGCCCACTTCAGGTATTCCTACAGCTATTGTAACCAATGTGGGCAAAACGGAGAACAAGGGCATTGAGGTACATATCAATACAACAAACATACAGGCACAATCGCGCAAGGATTTCAGCTGGACGAGCGATTTCAACTTTTTCGTGAACCGCGGTAAAATAACCGCACTGGCAAACGGGGTAACCAAAGACGCCGCCAACGGCTGGTTTGTAGGACAACCCCTGGATGTATATTATGATTATAAACGTTTAGGCATTTGGCAGAACAACTCAGCAGATACTGCCGCTGCAAAAGCGCTGGGCTTATCGGTGTCGGGCAATTCATCTGTAATAGGCACCATTCGTGTGGCCGACTTAAGCGGGCCCGATGGAAAACCCGATAGTAAAATTGATGCTACCTACGATCGCATGGTTGTAGGAACAAGTCAGCCCAGATGGGAAGGCGGTACCACCCAGCGTTTTGGTTTCCGTGGTTTTGATTTGACAGTGGTTGCTTTTGCCAGATGGGGCTATACTATGAAAAGCGACCTGTATGGAGGCGGATTCGCCAATACCTATCAGGGAACATATAATAATGTAAAAACGAATTACTGGACGCCATTGAATAACGAGCCCTGGAATCCCAAGGCAAATGCCAGCGCCACCAACCCGTTGAACCGCTCGGTAATGGGCTATTTCGACGGATCATTTGTGAAGATCAGAAGCATTAGCCTGGGTTATAACCTTGACCCGGCGTTGGTAAAAGCCATCAAAGCGAAGAACTTTCGCGTATATGCAACCGCTTCAGATCCGTTTATTCTTTTTTCACCTTACCGCAGGGCCGGTGGTATAGATCCTGAAGGTGCAGGGACAGTGGGCGTTGATACGCCGCCTACCTGGTCGTTGATCTTTGGTGTTAATATGTCGTTTTAATTATTACTACAAAAAGGAGATTTATGAAAAAGCTATTAATATACTGCAGCTCGTTACTGATTGCTATAACCGGTTGTAACAAGAAATTGGAAGAAAAGCCTGATTCAATACTTGTTCCTTCATTTTTTCAAACCAGCCAGGGTTTACAGGCCGGGTTGGATGCTGCTTATGCGGGTATGCGCAATTTCTGGGGTGCACAGGAACTGTTCACCGTTACGGTAATTGGTACCGATGAATTTCAGCGGGGCGTTGACGGCAACAGCGATATTAATTTGTATAGTTATACTTCCACACACAGCACCACTACCACACTTTGGAAGGCCGCGTATATTTTCATCAACACCTGTAATGGTATTATCGACTATGCCGATAAAACCGACCTGCCGGCAGCTACCAAGGCCAGCATGGTTGCGGAAGCCAAATTCCTGCGTGCGAATTATTATTTTATCCTGGTGCAGTTCTGGGGCGATGTTACCCTTAATCTGCATTTTCAGTCTGAAGCCACTACTGCTGCCAAACGCGATCCGCTGGCAGATACCTATAATTCCATTATTCAGGACCTTACTGATGCCATCGCTGCATTGCCTGCAGGCCCAAAAAGTTCGGGTGTATTGCCGGGCAAGGCAACGGCCGCTGCAGCCAAACATGTGCTGGCAAAAGTATACCTCACCCGCGCCGGATCAGCTGTAAAAAAAGCCGATGATTACCAGAATGCTTATAATACAGCCGTTGGTCTTATCAACAGCCGCGCAACGCTTGGGTTGAACCTGGTAACAGATTTTAGTAAAGTGTTTGCTGAAGGCAATGAAGACAATGAGGAAGTGCTGTGGGCTGTGCAACACACCTCGAATTTAGCGTATAATGGACCCAACAACAGCGGCGTCTCCAGCTACAGTGCTGATAACGTATTAAATCATATGTGGGTGGGTCAATATGAAAAAAGACCGGGCATGATCCGCAGTACAGCTTACGGCCGCCCTTATATTCGCTGCACCCCCACCCGTTGGTTAACCGATACGGCTTTTAAAGAAAGAGTGAATGACACGCGGTACAGCAAAACTTTTCAAACAGTATGGTATGCCAATAATCCCGATCCCAAGGGATACCCCGTATGGCCCAGTCCATTACCAGCAGGCGCACCCGCGGGTGCCGTTTCCGGACAACCGAAATTTAAATTGGGCGATACGGCCATCTATATGCCGGGTGTTGATGCTACCGATGCAAAAATAGCTGCTACCCCGTATCTGTTGGTTCCGCCCCGTAAATACGATAATACCCTTTCGGCAACCATGATGAAATATTTCGATACAAAACGCGCCGATCTGAACTCGCCTTCAGTAAGACCCGTGATCGCTTACCGGTTGGCCGAAACCTACCTGGTGGCTGCAGAGGCTGCCTTTATGATCGGCAATACAGCAGATGCAGTAAAATACATAAATACCGTTAGGGAAAGGGCTGCTTATCCAACAGGCAATGCAACCGCCATGGATATAACTGCGTCTGACCTGTCGCAGGATTTTATTCTTGATGAACGTACCCGCGAATTGTGCGGTGAAAACGTACGCTGGTGGGACCTGGTGCGCACCGGTAAATTATTACAAAGAGTAAGGATGCATAATAAAGAAGCAGCGGCCAATATTATCGACAAACATGTGTTGCGGCCGATACCCCAAGCGCAGATAGATGCTACCACCACCGGCGATCCGTATAATAATAGTTTGTATTTCCCATTGTGGAACTAAGCGCTGGGTGAGCTTGTTATGTACGAGCTTGCGCTGAGCTGAGTCGAAGAGCGGTCAGGGTGGGTGCCTTGTTCATGAAGTTAAAAATTGCGCCCATCTCAAAGGTCACTCACCCTGTCCGCATTTTTTAAGACAGATTATTCATATGAAGAAATTGCTTGTCATTTTGCTGGTTTGCATAGGGAATTATTTATATGCGCAGAAAGAAGAAAGCGATAACCGTTTTGCTGCAAATAAGAACAAGCCGGCTCGCCAGGAGTGGTTGCGCGACCTGGGTTTTGGCATGTTCATTCATTTTAATGTAGATGCGCAGTTGGGCATTACGATCAGTCATTCCCTGGTAGGCGCTTCAGATGATTATCTGAAAAGATATTTTAATGAACTGCCAAAGACATTCGATCCGGCTCAATTTAACCCGGCAGCCATTGCCAAACTGGCGAAACTGGCAGGCATGAAATATGTTGTGTTCACGGCCAAGCACCATGCTGGCTTTTGTTTCTGGGATACGAAGACCACCGCTTTTAAGATCACCAATACACCTTATAAAAAGGACCTGTTAAAAGAATATGTTGAAGGAATAAGAAAGGCCGGCCTCGCTGTTGGATTGTATTACTCGCCTGAAGATTTCAAATTTTTATACGATCATAAAATTCTCATCAAACGCGGCGATATGCAGTTCGACAAAGCGACAACTGCGGCTTATGACGACCTGGTGCGAAAACAGACTACTGAATTGTTCACGCTATTTGGCAAAATTGATGTACTTTTTATTGATGGCGAACCAAAAGAACCCTGTCGTGATGTGGCCTGGAAGCTGCAACCCGATGTGGTGATCACCCGCGGCGCCGTCAACACGCCTGAGCAAACATTGCCCGGCGTTGCATTAAATGAGTTGTGGGAATCCTGTGTAACTATGGGCACCCAATGGAATTACAAACCAACGCATGATAATATAAAAACAGCAGGCCGGTTAATTGAACTGCTGGTAGAGGCAAGGGCAAAAGGCGGTAACTTTTTGCTGAATGTAGGACCTCACCCTGATGGATATATTCCCTATGAGCTCGAAACCGAATTGCGCGAAATGGCTGCCTGGAATTTCATTAACCAGGAAGCGATACAAAGCGTGCGGCCCTGGATCGTTACCAATGAAGACAACCTGTGGTTCACTGCCTCTAAAGATAAAAAGACGGTATTTACAGTTATTACCGGCCAGCCCGATTGGGCAAAAGGCGACCGGAAGGAATTTGTGCTGGGTTCGGTAAAAGCAACGCCAACAACCAGGATCAGTGTATTGGGGCAAAACGATCAGGTGACCGAATATGCGAATCAGCTCGATGTGCATTCGCGCTTTGAACAAAAAGAAGATGGATTACATATTTCGGTAGTGAAGGCGCAACGGGTATATGACAATTATAAATGGCCCAATCCCATAACCGTAAAGCTGGAAAATGTAGAACCGGCCCTTGACCCGCCCCAGGTTGAAACCGGCATCGCCAATAGCAGCAATGGGAGCGTTGAATTGAATGGCCGGTTAATAAAGAAAGGAAATGCCGATTCGTTGCAGGTGTATTTTGAATACCGCCCCTATGCCGGTTTTGCCGAAAACCTGTACAGCAAGGATTGGCTCAAAACAACGCCGGTATATATACGTGAAGCAGGGAATTTCACCCGGTTACTACCCGGGGGTGAAGAAGGAAAGGAATATCAGTACCGCGCTGTGGTCATTCATCCCCGATTAACCGTACGGGGCGATGTAAAACGTGTAACCATTAAAAAGTAGGACTATGAAATATCTTATTCTTTTATGGGCGGTAATATTTGTTGGCAATGCCAATGCCCAAAAGGTGCAGTCATTGTTTAACGGGAAAGACCTCGCCGGCTGGTATTCATTTATAAAGAACCGGGGAAAGAACAACGATTCGGCCGGGGTGTTTTCTGTGAAAGACGGATTGCTGCACATCACCGGGCAGGAGTTCGGCTATATTGTTACGGAGAGGAAGTTCACCGATTTTCATTTAACGGTTGAATTTAAATGGGGCGAAAAGAAATATCCGCCCCGCGAAAACCGGGTGCGCGACAATGGTATCCTGTATTACGTGGTTGACAGCGACCGGGTATGGCCCAGGTCAATAGAATGCCAGATACAGGAAGGCGATTGTGGCGATTTCTGGCTCATCGACAGTGTTACCCTTGTAATAGATGGAGCCCGCACGCAGGCCACCAAAAATACCCGGATCACAAAAAAGAAAGATAATGAAAAACCAACCGGTGAATGGAACCGGTTAGAGATCATTGCGCAAAAAGGCAAATGCACACACATTATGAATGGAGAGGTGGTGAATGAAGGAACCGATGCCAGTTTGCGCACAGGCAGAATATTGATACAGTCGGAAGGCGCAGAGATCTATTACCGGAAAGTTGACATTTCAGCATTATAATATTAAATAACACAGCGTACATGAAAAAAACGATTCAATGCCTGGTATTGGCAGTTGGTATTTCGCAACTGCATCCGGGCGACTGTGAGGCACAATCAAAAAAAGCAAAGACCGATTTTTCAAAATGGCCGGCCGGTACATCGCCGCAGGAAGTAGGCAAGCGGGTGGCCGAACACTTTGTGCAAACACCGCATACGAATTTTGGCCGTTCAACGCCACCCAAATTTATTACCTATCCCGAAACCTGTACCTGGTATGGCGCGCTCACCTTTGCCAAACAAACCCGGGATAAAGAACTGGTGAAAAAACTGGCCGAACGTTTTGAACCGTTGTTTGGCGCACAGGATACCCTGATCCCCAAACCAATTCATGTTGACTATACAGTATTTGGCGCAGTACCATTGGAGTTATACATACAAACAAAAGATAAGCGTTACCTCGAAATAGGGCAGCGCATTGCCGATAAGCAATGGGGCACTCCGGAGGGCCCCCATGTAAAACCCGAGTCACAGGGTTATTTAGACCGTGGCCTTACCTGGCAAACCCGTATGTGGATCGATGATATGTTCATGATCACCGCTGTGCAGTCACAGGCATACCGCGCAACCGGCGACAAAAAGTATATTGAAAGAGCCGCAAACGAAATGGTATTATATCTTGATTCTTTACAAAAGCCCAATGGGTTGTTCTATCATGCACCGGATGTACCGTATTTCTGGGGCAGGGGAGATGGCTGGATGGCCGTTGGTATGGCAGAACTGCTTCGCTCATTGCCGAAAGACAATCCCAACCGCGAACGTATTATGAAAGGTTATAAGAGCATGATGGCCTCTTTGTTGAAATACCAGGCAGAAAGCGGCATGTGGCGGCAGCTGATCGATGATGCCGAATCGTGGCCCGAAACTTCCTGCACCGGGATGTTCACCTTTGCCATGATCACCGGTGTAAAGAATGGCTGGCTCGATGCGGCTACCTATGGTGAAGCAGCCCGCAAAGGCTGGCTGGCGTTGATCGCCTATATTGATGCAAATAGCGACGTGCGTGATGTGTGCGAAGGCACCAATAAAAAGAACGACCGGCAATACTACCTCGATCGCAAACGGAATATCGGTGACCTGCATGGACAGGCGCCCATATTATGGTGCGCTACGGCGTGGTTGCGGTAATTTACCAGGATCATAATTTGACCTGTAAGGAGCTTCATTTGAGCGGGCGCCTTACAGGTCAATTTATTTTCGGCCACGAGCTGCCAGCAGGCAGAAGCGCCTGGCCGGGCTGATTGGCAACACAGTAAAGTGCGCCTTACCCGTCTCTTACCTCTTTTTTTTAAAAAAAACTTTGACAATTCAGAAACCGGTTCTACATTTACATACCAAACGGTCGGTTTTATGAGCGACGCCAGAGACACCAGAGAACATATATTGAATGCCTCATTTATGTTGTTCCTCCAAAAGAACTTCAAAGAGGTGACCATGAAAGAGATCGTGGAGCGTACGGGGCTCTCAAAAGGGGCGTTCTATCATTATTTCAGCAGCAAGGAACAGGTATTTGAAGAGGTGATGGACCATTTCTTTGCAGCCGGCATAAAGCAAAATTTTGAAAGTTATTCCTTTGAGACATTAAAAGAGTTTTACCAGGATTATATAAAGGATGCGATCGCCAAGATGCGGTCATTCAAAAACCTGCGCACTGATAATAATGAGGAAACATTTTCAACCAATCACTACTTCCTCATTTTCGATGCCATGAAAATGCTGCCTTCCTACAAGAAAAAGTTGTTGGATAATAACCAGGAAGAACTGAAATACTGGAAAAAGATCGTGCACATCGCAAAAAAGAGCGGTGAAATTAAAACTACCATGACCGATGAGCAGATAGCCAAGCTGTTTATTTATTCAGGCGATGGATTAGGCATGCAACTGATCATGAGCGATCCAAGTGCGCAGAAAATGGAAAAATTTAAAAGTGAACTGCAGTCGATCTGGGACGGGTTATACAATGCACTGAAAGGCTGATATTTTTTTTATCTATAAACATACCGAATGGTCGGTTTTATTTGACCTGTTTAAATTTTAACTATGAAACAAAAAAAGAAAAAGGGGTTAATTGCCGCCATAGTCATTTTGGTGGTTACCGGCTCCGGCGCCTGGTACTGGAAAAGCAGTACCGGTTATGAAACAACCGATAATGCTCAAATAGATGGCAATATAGAATCCATGCGATCGGGTATAACCGGTTACCTCGAAACTATCAGGTTTGCCGATAATGAAACCGTAAAAGCAGGCGATACCCTCATGGTGTTCAATACCACTGCCCTTCAGGCAAAAGTAAAACAGGCGGAAGCCGTGCTCGAAAATGCCAAAGCCAATTTAAGTGTATCAGATATCAAAGCGCTGGCCAGCAGGGAAGACGCCAATGCATCCTTCCAGAATTCAAAAGGCAGCGAGCAAACCATTGTTATTGCAAAGGCCAATGCAGAAAGGGCGCAACAGGAGTTTGACCGTATTACCGAACTGTTGAAATTAAAAGGCGCCACGCAGGAGCAATATGAGGCGGCGCAAAACAAATTGCAGGTTGCCCGGGCCGATTATGCCCAGGCCATCAGCAGGCAACAATCTGTAGCAGCTACTTCGCTTGGCCTGCAATCTACCGCCAATGCCGCACATCACCAGATCACCGCTTCTCAGGCCCTGGTAAAACAACGGGAAGCAGAACTGGCTTTAGCGTTGGATGATTTGCACCACGCTTATATCATTGCGCCATTCGATGGCATTGTAACGAGGCGCACAGTGCAAACAGGCCAGTATGTTTCAACCGCACAAGCCCTGTGCGCGGTGATCGATACCAAACACATTTGGGTAACCGCCAACTTCAAAGAAACCCAATTGAACAGCATCAGGCCCGGGCAGGAAGTGGAAATAAAAATAGATGCTATGCCCGGCGTAACTGCAAAGGGGAAAATAGAATCCTTTGCCGGCGCTACGGGAGCAAAATTCTCCCTGCTGCCGCCCGATAACTCCACCGGTAATTTCATTAAGATAACCCAGCGTTTTCCGGTACGCATCAGGATGGATCTTTTTAGCCCCCAAAACATACCGACCGGTCTGTATCCTGGCCTGAGTGCGTTTGTAAAAGTCAAAACCTTATAACAATGGAAGCCTTATCTACGCCAAAATATCCGGTTGGCGCTCAAAAATGGATCCTGATCATCACGGCTATTTCCTGCGCCATCCTGGAGTTGATAGACAGCACCATCGTGAACGTATCGTTGCGCGAGATCAGTGGGAATATTGGCGCCACCACCACTGAAATTTCCTGGGTGATCACCGCCTATAGCATCGCCAATGTGATCGTGATACCCCTTTCGGGCATGTTATCGAACCTGTTTGGCCGTAAGACCTATTTTACTGCCTCTGTAGCGGTATTCACCATTTCCTCGCTGTTATGTGGCCTGTCGACCAACTTATGGTTCCTGGTGTTGTGGCGTTTTGTGCAGGGCCTGGGCGGTGGTGGATTGTTATCAACCGCACAAAGCATTATCATGGATGCATTTCCGCCCGAAAAAAGAATGACCGGTATTACCATCTTTGGACTGGGCATTATACTCGGTCCCTCCTTTGGTCCGGTATTGGGCGGGTACATCACCGATCATTTATCCTGGCACTGGATCTTCTTTTTAAATATTCCCATCGGCATTACTGCTTCATTATTATCCTGGCGTTTTGTGCCCGATCTGGAAGGCGTAGAGAAACCATTGATCGACTGGTGGGGAATATTATTCCTGGTAATTGGTATAGGCTCACTGCAATATGTACTGGAAGAAGGGACTGCCAAAGACTGGTTCGAAAGCGCTGACATTACCCGTTTCTTCATAGCCGCCATCATTTTCCTTGTTGCGTTTGTGATCAGGGAATTGAGTATCGATCATCCTGCCGTGAACCTCAGGTTGTATAGGAATTTTAACCTGGCCATGGGCAGCCTGATGAACCTGGTAGTAGGCATCATCAACATAGGTACCCTGTTCGTATTTCCATTATTCACCCAGATAGCGTTGGGCTGGACGGCCACTCAAACAGGTGCTTTTATGATACCTGGCACCATGGTAGCCATTGTGGGAATGGTGCTGGCTAAAAAATTACTGGAGGCCGGGGTGAACCCAAAAGTGGTGATCTTGTCAGGACTAAGCCTTACCATGCTATTCCTGGTCATCATGTCGTATTCTTCACCAGATTCTTCAGCCAGCAATTTCTTCTGGCCCTTTATAATCCGGGGCATTGGCACCGTGATGATGATCATGCCGGTAATGGACCTGGCCGTGGCCGGCTTAACAGGTAAAACATTGGCGCAGGCTGTTGGGTTATCGAATATGTTGCGGCAACTGGGCGGCGCCATTGGAGTAGCGCTAATGAATATTTACATCAATCATGAAAATGCATTTGTACGCGGTAATATGACCGGGAACATCAGTGAATTTAATAGTGAAAGTACCGACAGGCTGGCGGCATTTATACAACTCTTTATCAACCAGGGGTACGATACCTACGAAGCCACCGGTGCAGCTTACCGTTTACTCGACAATTCGCTTACCAAACAACAATTGTTGGTTAGCTATAATCACGGCTTTCTGTTTGTGGCATACACCTTATTGATCTGTGTGCCCGTGATCTTAATGATCAGGTATAAAAAAGGACAGAAGAAGAAAGAAGTAATAGCCGACGCGCATTGATAAAACACAAAGACTCATTCAAATGAAAAAGATATTTCTCTTATTGATAACAGCAATGGCAACCGCTGCTTTTGCTCAAACAAATAATTCCTTATCATTAAGCCTGCAACAGGCCATCAGCACCGGATTGAAAAACCGGTACGATATACAAGCCAGTCAGTATGATGTATCACTGGCGCAAAACGCTATCAGTAAGAACAGGCAGGAATGGTTGCCCGAGATAAATGCCTCGGGTAATATGCGGTACAATACACAATTACAGGCAACCATGATACCGGCCGGTTTCGGCGGATTTGATAAAGCGCAACTGCTGGCGCTGGGCGCAAAAAATGTGACCATATTCGGGCTCGACCTGGTTCAACCCATTTATAAACCGGCCCTTACTTCCGATATAAAAATTGCGCAAAACAACCTTGACCTGCAAAAGGAAAAGAACCGGGAACAGGAGATCAATATAAAACAACAGATCAGTGAAGCTTATCTGAATGTATTATTGAACCAGTTACAATTACGTACCGCTACCGGCATTGAAAAGCGGTATGAAGATTACTATGAACTCGCATCTGGTAAATATGATCATGGCGCATTGATAGAAAATGATTACCTGCGCGCCCGGTTAGATCTTCAGAATGCACAGGTACAAATGCAGCAATCAAAGCAGAATTATGACCTGGCGGTAGATTATCTGAAATACCAGTTGAATGTGCCTGCCTCAACTGCGCTGGTGTTAACCGATTCGCTGGCTTCAAAAAATAGCGCGGCTGTTGAAGAGGCTGCCAGCCTGGCCGGGAACAGACCCGAAATAAAAGAAATACAACTACAGCAACAGAACAACGCGCTGCTATGGCAAAAAAGCAACCGCGAATGGTTACCCACCGTTTCCTTTTTTGCCAATTATTCACAGCAATTCCTGAACGGGAAATTTGCGTATACCGAAAATAAATGGTGGGCGCCCTTTAGTTATGTGGGTATAAAATTGAACATGCCTATTACGCCGGTTTTAAAGAAGCAGGTCAAAAAGCAGGAGTATGCATTTAAAGTTCAGCAAACCAACCTGAATTTGCAACAAAAGAAAGCCGATATAGCCTATGATGTGCAAAAGACCCTGGCATCACTGAACAATGCCTGGCATAACATGCAAACCACTCAGGACAATTATGAGCTGTCGAAACGTATTTATGAAAATCAAAAGCAACAGTATGCGTTGGGTTCTTTTCAATATAGCAACCTGCTCGATACCGAAAGATCGCTCAATACCGCAGAACAGAATTACGTAAAAAGCGTATATGAGTATTTGCTGGCAAAACTGAATTATCAAAAAGCAACCGGGCATTTGTAAGAGCGCAAGGGGAGGGAAGTGGTAAGAATAGCTGAATGTTTTGCCAATTGGGGAAATGGTACCAAGGGCAAATAGTTGTTGATTGCATTCTTTGAAACTTTCCCTTACTGGCTATATGAAAAAGATCTTACTCACCGGTTGTGTGTTGTGTTTGATTTCCGTAGCTAAAGCATTGCCGGATGCTTCCATTTTAATAAGCAGCCCCGACAAACAAATTCAATTCCGGCTGTCATTGCACGACGACAATTTTCAATACACGGTCTTGTTTAAGAATGTACCTGTTGTAGAAAGCTCAACCCTGGTGATGCTGCTGAATGATAAAGCAGTGGCTGGCACCGTGAATATAAAGAGCGTGCAATGGTATCAGCTAAACGAACAGTATCCCTGGCTGGGTGTACATGCCACAGCGGTGAACAATTATAAGGGTGCAAAGATCCCCCTGCAACACCAGGGCAGTACCGATACGCTCGATATCCGGGTGTATAATGATGGTGTGGCATTCAGGATGATCATGCCGGCGGCTGCTACTATCAGCCGCATTCCTGATGAAGCAACCGTATTCAATTTACCAGCCGGCAGCACCATCTGGTATCATGACCTCGACATGCATTATGAAGGCGTGCACGTAAAAAAAGAGATCAGTCAGGTGAAGGCGGGTGAATGGGTGGCGCCACCGGCCACGTTCAAATTACCGCAGGGTTATTATGCAGCAATTACCGAAGCCAACCTGGTGAATTATCCGGGGATGGCATTACAGGCGAATGGAAAAAGCGGATTGCAGATCAGGTTGACGCAACATCAGCGGCCTTCCTATCCTTATCGCCTGCGATATAGCCCCGAAGATACGTTACGCCTGCAACAGCCTGCAGCTATAAGCGGAACCATAACAACACCGTGGCGGGTAGTGATTGTCGGTAGCGATCTGAACGCCATGGTGAATAGTGATATGGTACATAATTTATGTGCACCCCCCGATAAAACATTGTTTCCGCAAGGCGTTCATACCGATTGGATCGTTCCCGGGCGGGCCGTATGGAAGTACCTCGATGGCGGTGGCCCCGGGTCATTTGAAGCCGCGAAAAAATTTACAGATGATGCGGCGCAACTGGGTTTTGAGCATAACATCCTCGAGGGCTACTGGGCGCGCTGGGGTGGCGATACCCTGCGCCAGCTCATCGATTATTCGCGCCAGAAAAAAGTAGGCATCTGGTTATGGAAACATTCAAAATCGCTTCGTGACGCCAATGAAAGGACCGCCTTTTTTAAAAAATGTCATGACCTTGGCGTTACCGGTTTAAAGATCGATTTCTTTGATCATGAGGCCAAAGAAACCATCGATCTCTATACAGCCATATTGCAGGAAGCGGCCCAAAATCATTTACTGCTCGATTTTCATGGCGCCAATAAACCCACGGGTTTGCTGCGTACCTGGCCCAATGCGCTTACCAGTGAAGCGGTAAAGGGAATGGAAAGCAGCAAGCTGGAAGACCGGGCTACGCATGAAACCACGATCCCATTCACCCGCTTCCTTGCCGGACCGGCAGAATATACCGTAATGCTGTTTAATGATCACAAAAGAAATACCACGGTAACGCATCAGATGGCCAGCGCCGCCATACTCAGCGCGCCGTTGCTTACGTATGCGGCCAATCCCACCAGTATTATCACCAATCCCGCTGTGGCGGTTATTAAAGATATTCCCGCTGTGTGGGACGAAACCATCGTTTTGCCCTCATCACAGATCGGGGAGCTGGCAGCGTATGCCCGCCGTAAGGGAAATACCTGGTTTGTGGCTGTTATGAATGGAACAGTTCCTAAAAAAATATCCATTACATTGCGTTTTTTGAAAACCGGAACGTATAAAACGACAGTAGTAAAAGATGATGGTGACAATGGAGACCGTGTGCTGGTTGAAAACAGGACCTATGCCCCCGGCGACACCATCGGGCTTGACCTGGCGCCCGGCGGCGGTTATTTGGCAGAATTTGTACTGCCTTAAGAATTTCTAATTTATAAGAATACAATTGTTATAGTCTCATGAAGAAGCCTGCTTGCATACTATTTTTCCTCGGTATCATTACTTCAACGCATGCGCAGTTATCGATGCTGCCCGAACAAAATGACCGCTGGCGAATAACAACCGATGGCAGTATTGAATGGGCCATTGATAACCGCCTGCCACATAATGACCATGTTGAAATGAGCGGGGAGAAGGTGTCGCTGTGGGTGCAGTATGGTGTGGGTAGCGACGGACAACCCTCCTTAAACCGTACCATGGTATTCCCCTCCTTCAGGTTATTACCGGTACGTACCATTGCCAGCATGATGTACAATGTTACAGACAATGAACTGCCGCGGTTCCTGATCAACGACCGCCTGTTAAAAGCGGGAGTTTATAATGCAGCAGCTACCGACAACCTGCCTGAAAAGGTGGTAAGCATCCGGCAGAAAGGTATTCTACAGCTTAACAGTGTGGTAGGAAAGGATGGAACGATTGCCCTGCAGCGAACGCTGTTCCCTTCAGTAGATAAACCGGTAGCTATTGAAAAATGGGTATTCACCAATACCGGTAAACAACCCGTAAAAATTGAAATGGAATATTTGTACCGCGATGTGCGTCCGGCCGAAGAGCGCACCACACCGGTGCAACACAGTTTTGTAGTGAGTACGGTGAATGAAGGACTGAAAACGGTAGCGCCCGGCGATTCGGTGCAATTCGCATTGCTGTATCAGGCTATCGATAAGAACAATCCACTTGCATCGATCAAAATAAATGATGAGTTGAACAGCAGGCAACAGCGGCTGAATAATATTTTATCGCTGATGCAAATGGAAACACCCGACCCTATTCTGAACACCGCATTTTCTTTTGCGAAGATCAGGGCCACAGAAAGCATTTACAAAACAAAAGGCGGTTACCTGCATGGCCCCGGGGGCTTACGTTATTATGCCGCTATTTGGGCGAATGACCAGGCCGAATACATCAATCCGTTTTTTGCCATGCTGGGCGATGAAACGGGTAATAAGTCGGCGATGAATGCTTACCGCTGGTTTGCCCGCTATATGAATGATGCGTACAATCCCATTCCAAGCTCCATCATTGCCGAAGGCGACGCCACCTGGCATGGGGCCAGAGACCGTGGCGATATGGCCATGATTGCTTATGGCGCTTCACGCTATGCACTGACATTTGGTAATAAAGATTCAGCCAAAGTACTATGGCCGCTGATCGAATGGTGTTTGGAATATTTAAAAAGAAAGCTCAATGAGAACGGGGTGGTGGCCAGTAACAGCGATGAGCTGGAAGGACGGTTCCCTGCAGGCAGGGCCAATTTAAATACCAGCATCTTATATTATGACGCCCTTCGTTCTGCATCAATGTTGGGCAAATTGTTGAATGCGCCTAAAGAACAAACCACGCAGTATGCCAGCGAAGCGCAAACCATGCGTACAAATATTGAAAAGTTCTTTGGCGCTACGGTAGAAGGGTTTAATACCTATCGCTATTATGAAGGCAACGATACCTTACGCGCCTGGATCTGTTCGCCATTGACGGTTGGCCTGTTTGAAAGAAAAGCAGGCACTATTGCGGCGTTGTTCTCACCCCGTTTGTGGACAGCAGATGGACTGGCTTCCCTGGCCGGCAATACAACGTTTTGGGACCGTTCTACACTATATGCATTACGTGGTGTGCTGGCTGCCGGTGAAACGGAGAAGGCCATGGAATTCCTGCGGTATTACTCAAAAAGAAGATTATTAGGCGAACATGTTCCATATGCGGTAGAAGCATATCCCGAAGGCAATCAACGGCATTTATCGGCCGAAAGCGGTTTGTATTGCAGAATATATACCGAAGGTTTGTTTGGCATACGGCCGGTTGGTTTTAACAGTTTCGAGTGTACGCCCAGGTTACCAAATGGCTGGGACCGGATGGCTTTGAAAAATATGCATGCTTTTGGAAATGTATTTGATATAATAGTGAACAGGGCAGGAGCCGGCAAGCTGGGGATTACCATAAAAAATGGGGAAAAGGAGAAGAAATATGTGGTAAAGGAAGGTGCCACACAACTGATGCAGTTGTAAAAGCGAAACAGTATATTCACTATTTTGAATCGTAGAATAACGAAATGGTAGTCACGAAATATACCAATGTGTTTTTGTAATTATAAGTAGCCCGTTGAATAACAATACAGGTGACGTTTTTAGTGTTACATATACAATAATCAGGCATCATTTTTGGATACTTCAATAGCAACCATTATTTAATAACCGCTATTGAGAACACATTGCCACTCTCTGACAAGATATTAGTGTCCAAAATTATCGCGACAAATGAGTTTACCAGCTTCATTGACGCCGCAAGGAAGTATTGTTCCTTTGTTGAAACATATGAAGCCGAAACCCCAAGAACTTTCATTCTGCTTTCACAAAATCATTTGCTTTCCCTGTATAACCTGGGAAACTGTATGATCCTGATGGAAGAGAAAAGCGATAAGAAGTTTGATGTAAAACTCGACGAACTCGAATTTCAAAAGTCCCTCCATTTTATAGCCGACCGGTTATGGGATTACCGCTATTACTGGTATGTATTTGATCCCACTGCAAAGAAAAAAGACACCGACATAGTATATGGTGATCTGTATGAAGACCTGGGCGCTATTTATAAATACCTGAAGCAGTCCCTGTTGTTATACGGTTTAAAATCATCCGATGCCAAGCAAAATGCGGTTTGGGATTTCAAATGGAATTTCGATACGCATTGGAGCGGGCATTGTGCGAATGCTATTTGCGCTATTCATTATTTCCTGCAGAAGGGTAGGTAATGATTGAACGGGTTTTTTTATTTTTGTTGCATAGTTGGTTATGCCGCCTTATTTCTATATAAGGTTATGGAAGTAGTCGCTAACGATGAGACGTAAGTTCGCAACTTTCGCCCCAATGTTCGCAACTTTGACCCCAATGTTTTGAAGTTTCACCTCAACCTTAAAAACTTTCCACAAGAAGTTGCGAACAAGCGCCCCATCGTTTGCAACAAGCACCCCATCGTTTACAACAAGTGCCCCATCGTTTACAACAAGTGTCCCATCGTTTACAACAAGCGCCCCATCGTTTACAACAAGCGCCCCATCGTTCACAACAAATGTCCCATAGTTTGCAACAAGTGCCCCATAGTTTATAACATATGCGGCATAATTAGCAACTTTGGGGCGGCCCTTTCCGGAAACACCACAATATGTCACCCTTATTGTGTAAAACGGCACATCTTTATGCTGAATAATGTAAAGCCGGATACTTCTTTGTTGTAAATATGGAAAGCCTGGTAATTCAAAGATGGAAATTACTCCGAATTCCATCTGCTCGTCGACAAACTCGCACCATTTACAAAAAATAATATGTTTATTTATCGGCGATTTGTAGATTTGGCGCACCCCAACAACCTGCAATGCCTAAACATTTACTCGCGTTCTTTTTGCTACTTATTGGTAGCCAAACCTTTCCACAAGGGTTTACAACTGATTTCGATAAGGTATTGAAAGAGAGGGATACCGCCGCCCAGTTACAACTGCTGCATAACTGGCAAAAAGCCAATCCCAATGACGCAGAATTGTTCATCGCTTATTTTAATTACTACTTTTTTGCCAGCCGCCGGGAAGTAATTGCGTTAACCGATTCAACCAATGGACTGCAATCCCTTGAGGTAAAGGACAGCGCCGGTTTGAACACCGTAGGATACCTGGCAGAGGATATAGATTTTGACAGTACCCTGTTGCAGAAAGGCTTTCAATATATTGATTCCGGCATTAACACCTGGCCCGCGCGGCTCGATATGCGTTTTGGAAAGATCTATGTGTTGGGACAACTGGAAAATTATGAAGCCTTCACCAACGAGATCTTAAAGACGATAGAAACAAGCAACCAGTTAAAGAATAAATGGAGTTGGAAAAACAATAAACCGGTTGAAGATGCTGAGCGTTTTTTGTTAAGCACCATTCAGGAATATGTAGTTCAGTTATATGATGCAGGCGATGATCAGTTACACCGGATGCGCCGCATAGCACAGGCTGTGCTGAAATATTACCCCCGCCATGTAGAAAGCCTTTCTAACCTGGCCATCACTTATGGCCTGCAGGGCGATTATGACCGGGCGCTGGATGCCTTACTGAAGGCCGAAAAGATCATGCCCCGCGATGTCATAGTTTTAAATAACATTGCCAACATGTATGAAAGAAAAGGCGATAAGCTCAATGCCATCCGGTATTTTGAGCTTACTGCAAAGCATGGCGACAAAGACGCCAAAGATGCCGCGGTGAAAAAATTGAAGGAGTTAAAGAATTAGATTTGCAAAAAAGTTATGGGGGTTGAAATAGAAAGAAAGTTCCTGGTCAATAAAGAGAAATGGAGCCAGGCAATAAAAGAAGAAAGATCATTTTTCCGCCAGGGTTATATTGTGTCTGATCCCGAAAGAACGATCCGGGTACGCCTTATTGATTCAGCTGGTTTTATAACTATTAAAGGCCTCACCGTTGGTGCTACCAGAACTGAGTATGAATATCCCATTCCAAAAGAAGATGCCCAACAACTACTCGACAATTTTTGCAATTCAGAACTTAGCAAAATAAGATACTTTATTACGCACGACAACAAGCTGTGGGAAGTAGATGAGTTCCTGGGAAACAATGAAGGACTTATCGTTGCTGAAATTGAACTCACCGATGAAAATGAACCGTTTTCCCTTCCCGACTGGGTGGATACAGAAGTGACCCATGAAAAAAAATATTCCAATTCAAACCTGGCAATAAAGCCATATAAGAACTGGAATATTCAGTAATACTTTTATTTGTTCAACAGATCAACTACCACATCATTCACTTCCTCATCAACCTGTTTCGCTAAGGCGGTATAATGATCGTCTTTGTAAATGCCGGCTGCCTGTAGTAACAGCGGGTAAATATTGTTCTTTTTGTATTCGCCTATTTGCTGGTAGGCCCATTGTTTTTGGCCAAGCGCATAAGGAAGCATCCAGTCCAAAGCAGTACGAATACCGGCGCCCTGCACATTTTTATATTGCCACAGGTCGATGCCGGTATGTTGGGCCAGGGTGGCAACCCTGAACCAGGCCTGTAAATTAAAAGTAGTATACCCCAGTCCGTTGGTGCGGTCGAGTTCCAGTTGCATTTTGCCCTCGGGGTTGATCTGGGAATCCATTCTTTTTTTAGATTCTTCTATGAGCTCTTTTGCTTTGGCCGTATTGCCGGTGAACAAAGCAAAATCGATGGACTGGGCATAGTACCACGTGCCATGGTTGTTTTTGGCAGCATGTTCCTCGTTGCCGTTTTTGCTGGTCAACATCCAGTTCAGGTATTGGGCATACCATTGTTGTATGCCTTTGCTGTCTGCATCGGTTAAAGCCTTTGAACCATTTAATAAGGCTACTGCATCGGCAATACCCGTTAAAGCAATGGTTTCAATAATGCCTATGCCCCTGCCATTATTTATGCCGGGGATCGCCTGCGCATAATTCAGGTTCGGGTTCATTTTAGTGGCATCATTCAAAAACCAGTAGCGCAACAGGGCGGTGGCTTTTGCTGCATATTTTTCTTCGCCGGTGCAATACCAGGCAAGCGCTAAAGTTCTGCAAGTGTTGTCAAGCTCACTAAGATACTTATGGTCTGTTATTTTGTTGATTTCGGGATTGCGCACTCCATCTTTGCGCATATAAGGCAGGCCATTGGGTTTGCTGCTATCGTACCAGAAGTACGGCGCCTGGCTCATATAATCATGTTTATCGCCGCTGGCCGGGGTAAATGCTTTGTCAATTACAGAAGCCGGTTTCTTATTCAATAGCTCATCGGCTTCTTTTCGTAAGGCACTTACCTGCTGCAGCGTTGATGCATCCTTTTGTTGGATCTTATTCTTCAGGGTTACCAGCTTGCCGGCATCCATTACCAATACCCCTGGTTGTTGCGCTATTGTTGCAAGGCTGCAATGTATAAAGAGGTAACAGTAGATTATTTTTTTCATATGGCTTTTTCTATTGTAATGATGAACTCCACCTGATATTAGTTGCACATTACTCTTCAGTAATTTCAAATACATTACTTGTTAACGATGTCACTTTACCCGGCGTGAGGTTAATACCAACCGTCATCAGGTAATCACCGGTGAACACCTTGTCATTATCCGGGTTGCCTGCTTTGGTGCCGGGAAACAGGTTGATCTCTTTGATGCGGTATTTCTTTTTCGGATCGAGCCCCTGCAATTGCACCCGGGTAAAAATATCCTTCCGGCGTACATTCAAAATATAATTGAATAATATAGCCTTGCTTTTATTTTCATTTACATACATCACTACCGACCGGTTTTCTTCATAAGGAGAAATGATGCGGTACAGATCGCCCAGCCAAATAATATCGCTGATGCGTTTATAGGTTTTTACCGCCTCCTGGCTAAACTGCAGTTCCTGGGGCGTGAATTCATTTACGCGAATGTCGTACCCCAGTTTGCCGCTCATGGCCACATCGGTCCTGAATTTGAGCGACTGGCCCTTGCCCATACTGGTTATATGCGCGGCAATGGTATTGGCTGGAAAGAAATACGAATAGCCCCATTGAATGAAAATGCGTTCCAGTCCGTCGGTATTGTCGCTGGGCCAGAATTCAGTAAAATATTTTAACCCGCCATAATCTGTGCGGCCCCCGCCGCCTGAGCACAACATAACTGGAAGGTGCGGATATTTGGCGCGAATTCTTTCCATTACTTTATACAAACAACGGGTGTATTCAATAAACAAATGCGATTGTTTTTCTTTCAGATAAGCAGAATACGCATTGGTCATGCTGCGGTTGCAATCCCATTTAATAAAAGCAACGCCCGGGTTTTTAGTGAGCATATCATCTACGATCGAAAAAACAAAATCCTGCACTTTGGGATTGGTAAGGTCAAGCACCAGTTGATTGCGCGCGAGGTTTTCCGGCCGGTTGGGTAATCGTAATATCCAGTCGGGGTGTTTCTGATATAGTTCGCTTTTGGGATTTACCATTTCCGGTTCCAGCCAGATACCGAATTTGATGCCTTTCTTTTCAGCCTCCTGCACCAGCCGCCCGATGCCATTGGGTAACTTGCTTTTGTTTTCCTGCCAGTCGCCAAGGCCGGCTTTATCATCATTTCTGGGAAATGCATTCCCGAACCAGCCATCATCCAGCAGAAAGAGGTCAACGCCCAGTTGTTTGGCGCCATCAAACAGTTCGATCAGCTTTTCTTCGTTAAAATTGAAATACGTGGCTTCCCAGTTATTCAGCAAGGTGAGCCGCGGTCCTTTACCATCCAGCACGGCATAATTACGCGCCCAGCGATGCAGGTTGCGGCTGGCCTGTCCCTTTCCCTGGTTGCTGTAAGTGAAAGTAAATTCCGGTGTAGTGAATACTTCACCCGGTTGCAGGGTGTAATCGGATGCAAACGGGTTTATGCCCGGGCGCACCCGTAATTGATTACGCTGGTCTATTTCAAAAGTGAACTGGAAATTACCAGTCCATGCGAGTGTGCCTGCAATCAATTCCCCACTGGTTTCTGTGGCCGGATTATTCAGGGAAAGAAAAAAAGCCGGCGTTTGATAGAAATTGGCGCGGGTACCCAATTTGCTCTCGATGCTTTTGATGCCATTGGTTAATTTTTCTTCCACCATATTCACCTCGCGCGCCCAGTCGCCATGAAACTGGGTTAACCAGTAGTTGTCGGCGCTGAAATGCAACATGGTAGAAGCATATTGGGTTAACCGTACAGGTTTTTTTTCATGATGTTGAATGGTGGCGCTGCAGGTGATCACATCTTCATTAAAATAAACTTTGTATTGCAACACTACCTCCACCGGGTAAACTGAATCTTTTAAAACAATGCGGGTAGTGGAAGTGGTACCTTCCTGTTGCGTGTTGTGCGATACGTATTTCAATTCCAGGGAGGGGTTGCCATCTTCGTGCACCAGCCTGATGGCGGGTTCAAACTGATTCTCCATGCCCGCAGTCAAATACACCTCGCGGCCACCGGATAATTTTTCTACCTCAGCAGGGGCTGCCAGGCGTGGGCCCAGGTACGATTGGTACAGGCGGTTATTACCACCTACCGTTAATACCAGACTGGTATTTTTCGTTTGAAGGTTTATAGGCGCCTGCGATTGAGACAACACAGCCAGTGAAATGACATTTGGAATAAGCAATAGCAAATATTTTAGCATATGACCCGGGTGATCGTTTGAATGTATATAAACTGGTTCAGTGAACCGAATATACAAAGGAAGGCAACGCGAGTATTGAGTGTGGCTGGCTGGTTGTCTATTTATTCAATGATATTAGCAAGCACAAAACGGCAGGTCATCCCGATTTCTATCGGGATGCCTGCCGTTTTAAAAAAGTCGGGAGCGGAGTTGGGTCGGGAATGAGCTTGCTCTGAGCGGGCTTGCTCTGAGCGAAGTCGAAGCGTCGAAGGATCATTCGTCTCTTCTGCCCTCGTTCAGCGCGTCCTTGTCTGGACCGCCCAAACTGTAATAATCGTTTTCTTCATCGTCCAGATCCTTTTTGGGATCATCATTTTCTTCTTCGGGAACATCCAGGTCATCGCCGGTGCTGTCTTCATCAACGGCTGCTTCATTTAATGGATCGCCATCAAAGTCGGTATCATCGAGGCCTTCTTTTCTTATGAGCTCATCTTCGTTCATGTCCATATCCTCATCACGATCGCCCAGCATATCGAGGTCTTCCTTGGTAACATCGGCTTCGGTTCCCATTACAATATCTACATTATCGTCTTCTGCCAGAATATCCCTGCCTGCGCGAATGCCTTCTTCATCATCAGATGAAATGGTGGTATCGCTCATGGCGCCGGGTACGCCTGCATTTACAATTTTTTCCTGACCGGGTATATCTTTAACGTCTGGTATTTCTATATAAGATTCATCCTGTGCCAGTTTTTCTTTTCTTCTTTTGCTGGCGCTCCCATCTTTTGCATTTGTGTTGTCGAAAGAAGTGGTATCCTCCAAATCTTCATCCAACTGCTTTTTTTTAGAAACTTTTGTCTTTGCCATAATGGGTATTTTTCTGTATCCCTGAAAAAACTGTGCCTGGCACAGCCCGCAAAACGGCGCTGCAACTATCAGAAAAACATAGTTAAATAAGGGAAACCCCTACCAGTTTTCAGTACAGTGCATGACACATTTTCATAAAATAAAATTGCTTCATTGGTATTGTTTTATAAATAGTTATGTGGATATCTCATATGGTAAAATAGCTTATTACAATGGCAATTAAGCAAAATAGACTTAGCAAAAATGTAACGTACTTGCATTAGCTACTGACCAACACTTATTATTAACTCTAGAGACATGTTCATACAACTTTAATTGTTGTATGGCTTGTAAAAAACTAACTGCTGTATGGAAAAGAAATTTATTTCTTCACGGCACCTATTTGCCCCACCACGCCAGGTATTTGTTCTTCTCCTGATTCTTCTTGGTTGTTTACACACGGTAACTGCGGTTGCCCAGGGCACTACCGTTCGCGGAACGGTAAATGATGCCAATGGCAAACCGTTGGGGTCCGTAACTGTAAGCATTAAAGGAAGTACGATAGGAACACACACAAATACCGGAGGCCAATTCAGCCTCATGGTGCCTGGCCCTAAATCTGTTATTGTATTTTCTTCGGTTGGTTTTACCACCAAGGAAATAACAGTAGGTTCCCAAACCGAATTTACTGTTGCATTATCACCCGCTAACACTTCTATGGATGAAGTGATCGTAATTGGTTACGGTACGCAACGGAAGAAAGACGTTACCGGAGCCATTTCTTCTGTTTCTTCAAAACAAATTGAAGAGCGCCAGGCGATCGATGTGCTCGATGCCATGCAGGGACAGGCGCCGGGTCTTCAAATTGCCCAGGAATCGGGCCGCCCCGGTGCCGGAAGCTCGGTACGTATTCGTGGTATTGGTACTTTTCAGGGCGGTGTTGACCCCCTGTATATTGTTGATGGCGCCCAGGGCGTAAGTATCGACGGTATAAACCCCGGCGACATTGAGTCAATTGAGATCCTGAAAGATGCCGCTTCTGCCGCTATTTATGGTTCTCGTTCGGCCAACGGGGTAGTGATCATCACTACCAAAAAAGGACGCGAAGGCCGGCCTACGCTCGATTTGCGCTACCTCACCAGCATGAGTAAGTTATCGCACAAAATTCCACAGGCCAATGCAGAAGAACGCCGCCTGCTTGAATTGAAGCGGGGCGGTACCGGTGCTGTAAATACCGACTCATTGAACCCATCGTTCAATGCCGATAACGACATGCAGGACCTGCTTACGCGCACTGCCTTCCGCCAACAGGTAGACCTGAGCCTTGGCGGTGGATCGAAGAATTTGAATTATTACGGTAGCCTCGGTTATTTGAAAGATGAAGGCATTATCCTGAACAGCTGGGCAAATATTCTGCGTGGCCGGTTTAACGTTGATTATAAAGCAACCGATAAACTCACCTATGGTAACAGGATACAGTTCTCCTATCAAACCGAGAACCGGATCAATGAAGGCAATACGCTGAACCAGGCCATTCAACGGCCACCGAACTTTCGGGTTTATTTGCCAGATGGAACATTGGCTGGTAACCTGGGCGGAAGGAAAAACCCGGTAGCTGAGGCCTTGCTTCGTAAAAATGAGTACCAGATCCTGGATGCCAACTTCTATAATTATATTAGTTATTACTTCCTGCCTTCATTAAAATTCACGGTAGATGCCAATGTGAGCGTGAATTATACCCACCATCTTACGTTTGAGCCAAAGCTGTTAAGCAATACCGGCAACGACAACAGCGGCAGTGATGAAACTGATTTCAAAACGTACTGGATGACGCAGGCTTACCTTAACTACAATAAAACCCTGGGTGGTGTGCATGCATTGACCGGCGTACTGGGTGTAAGTGCCGATCGCCAGTTTCAGCGGGGCGCTGAAATTGATGGAACCAATTTTGCCACAGAATCGGTAACCACCCTCAATGCGCCGCAGGTGTACAATCCACTGCCTACTACAGACGAAAAACGGTTTACTTCAACCTCAGCGTTTGCCCGGTTGGGGTACGCTTATAAAGGAAAATACCTGTTCAACAGTAATTTCAGGGCCGATGCTTCTTCGAAGTTTGGTAAAGACAACCGCTGGGGTTTTTTCCCTTCGGCTTCTATAGGCTGGCGTTTCTCTGAAGAACCATTTATGAACCCGATAGCTCATATTCTTGATGATGGTAAGTTGCGGGCAAGCTATGGGGTAACCGGTAATGACCGCATTGGTGAATATGATGCCACCCGCCAATATGTATTCGGTTCTTATTACTACAATGGGGTGTCGGGTGTAGCGCCTTCCTCCACTTTTGGTAATAGCACATTGAGCTGGGAGCAGGCAAAACAGTTCAACGTTGGTATTGATCTTACGTTATTGCGCAATCGCCTGATGATAACTGCGGATTATTATGTGAAAACAACCGATAAATTATTATACCAGGCGCCACTGCCATATGAGTCGGGCTACGATAATGTGAACGTGAACATTGGCTCTATTCAAAACAAAGGGTTTGAATTTGTGGTAAGCGCCTACCCCGTTCGCAACAACAAATTCTCGTGGAATGTGATCTATAACATGTCGTTCAACAATGCCATCATAAAGAGCCTCTATGGCAATACTCCTATTGCCAGCAGCGTATGGAAAACCCAGGAGGGAAGCCGCGTAGGCGATTTCTTTGGCTGGCAAGCCCTTGGGGTTTACCAGTATGATGAAAGTAATGCGTACACCGATGACTGGGAACAATTGACGCCTGTTTTTGTCAGCGGCACTTTCCAGGGCTATACCCTCAACGGTAAATCGTATAGTGGAAATGTGAACAGATTGAAAACGCAGGGTAATGTGTTAAAAGGCGGTGATATGATTTGGGCGAATACCAACAAGGATAGTGTGATAGACGATGCAGACCGCATTCTTTTGGGTAATGCCCAGCCAAAATGGATCGCCGGTTTATCAAACGTGCTCAATTATAAGAACCTTAGCCTGTCGTTCAATATTTATGTTAGCTGGGGTGGAAAGATTTACGACCGTGGCCGCCAGCAATTAAATACCAATGCCACTTCCAATGTAACGCCCGATCCGGAATACATCCGCGATTCATGGTGGCACCAGGGTGATATTACCAAATGGGCCGTTGCAAAAAACAATGGTATGGGTAATGCCCGGGAATTAAGCAGTCAGTACCTGGAAGACGCTTCATTTATCCGTTTGCGAAATGTGCGGCTCACTTATGCGCTTCCCAGGGACCTGACCTCAAAAGTTAAAATGAAAGGTGCATCTGTGTACTTGTATGGCAACAACCTGCTTACCTGGACCAATTACTTCTGGTTCGATCCTGAAATTAGTTTTAACAACCCCTTGCAGATGGGTCAGGATAATGGCCGCTATCCGAGAAAAAGAGAAGTGGGTGCAGGTATTAATTTGAACTTTTAAAATGCCAACAATGAAAAAATCAATTTATTATATAAGTATACTGTGCCTGTTTGCAGTAACAGGATGTAAGAAATTTTTGGATCAACAACCTATTTCCCAATTATCGCAGGAAAAATTCTGGAAAACTGCCGATGACGCCAAACTGGGCGTGGCAGCCATATACGATGGGGTTCAAAAAACCCTTAGTGGAAATTATACCGATTGGGGTGATGCGCGCTCTGACAACTTTACGTATGGGGGAACGGGTGAGAACCAGATCAACGTCACATTGAATGGATTGAACTCACTCACCGGCGCCGCCAACTGGAACAATTTATATTATACCATCGCACGCGCGAACCTGGCCATTAAATACCTGCCAAACATCAGTGCGCTGAGTGCCGTTGCCCGTAATAATTACCTGGCACAGGCATATGGCGTAAGGGCATACATGTATTTTTATGGCATCAGGGTATGGGGTAAATTACCGGTTACACTTGAGCCCTATGAAGATATCAATGCAGATCCGAAAACCACCCGCAACTCGGTTGATTCTATTTTGGATAACGTAATTATTCCCGACCTCAATACGGCCTACAACCTGGTCGATAAATCAAGCACTACTGTTTGGGAGGTGAATGTGGCCGGTATACTGGCCATGCAAACAGAAGTATATATGTGGAAGAAAGATTATGTCAAAGCATTGGATGCTTCTCAGAAACTCATCAGCCTTTCATACAAATATGATGTATCGGCCGGCACTTCTGCCGACTGGAAAAGGATCTTCCTCGATCCGGCAAGTACCAAGGAAACTATCTGGAGCCTGCAATGGAGTTATTTAACAGATGGCGGAAATGGCATCTCGAAGATCGGCTCAGGTGGTAATACCTCTAACTATTATATAGATAGTTCGGTATACCTGCGTTTCGAAAGTAACAAGAACGATATTCGCCGTTCTGTTACCTACGATACTGCGTTGGCGAATGCGGGCACACGCATTATACAGATCGGTAAATTTTATCCGCTCGATGCCACTACCGGCAAAGTTCTTTATCCGATCAACGCACAGAACGAAGCCAAGCTTACTTTATATCGCATAGCTGATATTTTGCTGTTGCGCGCCGAAGCATTGAACAAAACACAAGCCGATAAAACACCCGTATTCACCATTATTAACAAGATCCGTAACCTGCGCAAAACCACTCCGCTTGTTGCTACTGATTATCCTACAGACAATGACGTAGAAAAAGCGATACTCGATGAGCGGCAACTGGAGTTGTTTGCTGAAGGCAAACGCTGGTTCGACCTGGTAAGGACCGGGCGTGCACTCACCGTGATGGATCCCCTGGTAAAGTATCGCCAGAAATTACTGAACATCAGTCAAACCGGTTTTACTGATGCCCGTAAACTCCTGTGGCCGATCTCAAGAGACGCCCTCACAAGAAACCCCCTGCTCGATCAAAACGAACCTTACTCAGAATAAAACTTGCGATATGAAAACAGTAATAATGAAACAACGAATTATATATAGTGCAGTAGTGATCGCTTTGCTGGTGGTGAGCCTGCCGGCCTGTAAAAAAGTAGCCGGGTTAAGATTACAGGAAGATGTTGACCATACCACCAGTACCATTGATCCGCATATAAATAAAACTGCCTGGCAGTATTTAAAAGACCGCAGTGTAAACGACCCAACCGATACGGTCTTCAAACGAATGTACGATGCCATTGTTTATTCGGGCATTGATTCAAACGAATACCTGCAAACCGGAAGGACCTTTATTTTCATGCACAACGATGCGGTATACAGAAGCGGCAATCCGACCGATTCTTATTTTGGCCGGTATAAAATTGGCAGTGCGGCCGGTACCAAATGGTCTGATTATTCAAAACAACAGGTGAAGAACTGGTTGTTGTATTTAATAGTGAACGGGGAATATAGTTTTGATAATGTGACGCCTGATAATGTAGAAGTAAAATCATTGTTGCCCGAAGGGGCCGACGCCGCCAATCCCCGCAGTATCATGTTATTTAGAGTGGTTAACGACCGTAACTCAAAGTTTACCATCAATGACTTTACCAATTCGGTTCGTTCAACTGCCACCCGTACTGCAGGCATTTTAAGCGACAACGGGCCCATTCATGTGATTGACAAGGTTGTTGAGTATGGAACCAAGTAAATATAGCTTAATAAATACGACAATATAGCTTAATAATATGGCGGCATGCAACCAGTAAATAAGAATGTACAATCTTAATTTTGACAGCGATTAAACAGCATTGGTCTTTAATAGTTGAATGTGATGCAAAAATTAAGATGGTTATTTTTATTGACCCTGGTATACGGGCAGCTACATGCGCAACAAACTACCCGATTAACAGGTAATTGGGAATTTTTAAAACAGGATGCAGGCGGTATTTGGGAAGTAGTTCGCCCGGTGGGTAAAGGAAACCCTGAAAGTGTACCCCTATGGCAAAACGTGCAGCTGCCACATTGTGTAAATGCCGAAGATGCAGTTGATCCTGATGTAAATTATTACCAGGGACCTGCCTGGTACAGGACGCAACTTGAGATCAATAATCCATACAGCAATG
The DNA here is from genome assembly GCF_002077945.1 of Niastella vici. Lineage (GTDB taxonomy): Bacteria > Bacteroidota > Bacteroidia > Chitinophagales > Chitinophagaceae > Niastella > Niastella vici. Next base: position 301,303 of record NZ_LVYD01000042.1, on the reverse strand, counting down.
GCCGTACCCTTCTTTTCTTTGAAGGCGCCGGGCAAAAGACAGATGTATATGTGTACACCACGAAAGTAGGTTCACATACCGGCGGTTACGATGAATTTACGGTAGACATTACCGATGCCGTTGCTGCTTTTAAAAAGTTGCCCGTTTATCAAAGCCAGTTTAAAGGAAAGATACCTGTTTCAATAAAAACCGATAATACAAGAGACCTGGAGCTGATCCCTTCAGGTCTTTCGGATTTTAATGTATATGGTGGAATTTATCGCTACCTGAATTTAGTGTATCTGCCGCCGGTAGCCATTGACAAATTATTTGCAAAAGCAGAAACTGATAAAACCGGTAAGGTGGGAACCGTTCAGGTAACAGCCCGTTTTTATCCCGTATCTGGTATGAATGCGCCGGTCAGCATAAAGTTGTTTGATGCGAACGGAAAAGTAGTGCAACAAAAAGAAGTTACACCCGCCGCCCTCACCGGTGATGTACACCTCACCGATTTTACGGTGAAAACTCCCCAGTTATGGTCGCCGCAAAGCCCGGTGCTGTATACCGTGGAAGCTACCGTAACCACTGCAGAAGGAACATTTGTACAAAAGGAAAAGATAGGATTCCGCAATTTTGAATTTGTTGACCATGGTCCGTTCCTGTTGAACTCGCAACGCCTGTTACTACGGGGAACACACCGGCATGAAGACCATGCGGGTGTTGGCGCTGCGATGACCGAAGACATGATGCGCCGCGAAATGATCATGATGAAAGAAATGGGCGTTAATTTCATTCGGCTGGGACATTACCAGCAATCACGAATAATCCTTAATCTCTGCGATAGTTTAGGAATACTTGTATGGGAAGAAATTCCCTGGTGCCGCGGTGGCCTCGGCGGCCCTGTTTACCAGGGGCAGGCACGCCGCATGCTCACCAATATGATCGAACAGCATTACAATCATCCGGCGGTCATTATTTGGGGAATGGGCAATGAGAACGACTGGCCGGGTGATCAACCGGAGTTCGATAAGGAAAAGATCCGCAATTTTATGAGGGAGCTGAATACGTTATCGCATCAGTTAGACCCTTCGAGAAAGACCGCCATTCGCCGTTGCGATTTTTGTAAAGATATTGTTGATGTATATTCTCCATCGATCTGGGCCGGTTGGTACCGCGGTGTTTTTACAGAGTATAAACAGGTAACGGAAGAAGAGTTCAAAAAAGTAAATCATTTTCTGCATGTGGAGTGGGGTGGCGATAGCCATGCCGGCCGTCATGCAGAGAATCCCGATAAAGCGCTGCAGGTGGTGAAAACAGGCAATGGGGCCGATGAACGCGCCGGTGATGCCAGTTTATTTGGCGGCGCCGCACGGGTTTCAAAAGATGGCGACTGGAGCGAAACTTATTTGTGCAACCTGGTCGACTGGCATTTAAAAGAACAGGAAACCATGCCCTGGTTAACCGGTTCTGCCCAATGGCCTTTCAAGGATTTCTCAACACCGGTTCGCCCCGACAACCCGGTTCCCTACATGAACCAGAAAGGCGTGGTGGAAAGAGACCTCACCAAAAAGGAAGCGTATTACGTATTTCAATCTTACTGGACCACAAAGCCAATGGCACATATTTACGGCCATACCTGGCCGGTACGCTGGGGAAATGAAGGCGAGGAAAAAATGATAAAGGTATATTCCAATTGTGCCGAAGCAGAGCTGTTTGTAAATGGCAAAAGCTATGGGGTAAAGAAACGCAACAGCCAGGATTTTCCCGCCGCCGGTTTGCGTTGGAATGTTCCGCTTTCGGCCGGCATGCAACAGGTGAAAGTGATAGCAAAAAATGGAAAAACGGTTCTCAGCGATTCAATAAGCTTTACTTACCAGACCAGCAAATGGAGCAAACCCGCCAAATTATTGTTAGAGAAGATCGGGGAAGAAAATGGCATTGCCACCATGCAGGTAAAGCTGCTCGATGAAAAAGGCGTGCCCTGCCTCGATGCTGCGAACTGGATCCGGTTTGGGCTGGCAGGCGATGGCAAACTGATCGATAACCAGGGAACCCCTTCCGGTTCCCGGTACGTGCAGGCTTACAATGGCCGGGCAATCATCAGGGTTCAAACCAATGGCGGCCATTCGGTGATCAGCGCTCAGCGTGAAGGATTGACGACGGTGTTTAAAGATATTTAAGAACAATAACATGCCAACTTTCCGGCGCTGCAATACGTCTTGTTACTATTACTTGCAAGTCATTACTCCCATATGAAATTTAATAGTACGATATTTTGTTTTCTGCAATTGGTAAGCGCGTCGCTGTATGCCCAAACCGGCAATGATTTAAAGTTATGGTATACTAAACCGGCCGAAGTGTGGGAAGAGGCCCTGCCACTGGGCAATGGAAAGACCGGCGCCATGGTATTCGGTGGATTGGTTACAGAACGGCTGCAATTAAATGATAATACTTTATGGTCGGGTTATCCCGAGGCTGGTAATAATCCCAACGGACCAACGGTGTTACCGCAGGTTCGGCAGGCGGTGTTTGACGGCGATTATGAGAAGGCCGCCGCTTTATGGAAAAAAATGCAGGGGCCTTACTCAGCGCGGTATTTACCCATGGCCGATCTGTTCTGGCATTTGCAGGTAAAAGATTCGGTGGCTGCTACCTATTACCGCGATCTGGACCTGAACAGTGCGGTAGCCACCGTACGCTATAAAATTGGGGAGGTAACGTATCAGCGGGAAACGTTTATCAGTTATCCTGCCCAGGTGTTGGTGATGCGCATCACAGCCGATAAAAAAGGCGCCATCAATGGAACACTGGGGTTAACCAGCAAATTAAAATACAAGGTGACTGCGCCCGCTGCTAATTACCTGGTGCTGCAGGGTAAAGCGCCCAAATTTGTTGCCAACCGGGAGTATGAACCGCAACAGGTAGTGTATGATTCATTGGCAATAACGCCCCCTTATAAAGGCGAAGGGTTGAATTTCGAAGTGCATGTAAAAATTAAGACCGAGGGTGGAACCGTTCATCAGCTCAGCGATGAATTGAGCGTACAGGGGGCGAATACAGTTACCATATACCTTTCCGATGCCACCAGTTTTAATGGATTTGATAAGTCGCCCGGTTATGAAGGAAAAGACCCGGCCATTGCAGCGAAAGCGAATCTGCAAAAAGCCTGGGCGCTTTCTTATGAGCAACTAAAAGGCACGCATATCCGCGATTACCAGTCGTTGTTCAAACGGGTTGATTTTAAACTGGTCACTGATCTGCAGGTGGTGAAGCAACCCACCGATGAGCGGTTGAAAAATTATGCAGCTGCCCCCACCGACCAGCAATTGCAGGCATTGTATTATCAATATGGCCGCTATCTTTTGATTGCCAGCTCACGCCCCGGGTCCCGTCCCGCCAATTTGCAGGGCATCTGGAACGACCAGGTAAAACCACCATGGGGCAGTAACTATACTACCAACATCAACACCGAAATGAATTACTGGCTGGCCGAGAATACCAATTTATCGGAATGTCATCAGCCATTATTCAATTTTTTAAAAGAGCTGGCAGTGAATGGCGCGCAAACAGCCAAAGTGAATTATAATATAAACGAAGGCTGGGTAGTGCATCACAATAGCGACCTGTGGGCAAAAGCATCACCGCCCGGCGGCTATGAATGGGATGCGCGTGGCATGCCACGCTGGAGTTGCTGGCCCATGGCCGGCGCCTGGTTATGCACGCATTTGTGGGAACATTACCTGTATACCGGCGATGCAACATTTTTGAAAAATGTATGGCCGTTGATGAAAGGCTCGGCCCAGTTTATGCTGCATTGGCTTATAAAAGATAATACGAGCGGGTATCTCATCACCAATCCATCTACCTCGCCTGAAAATACCATGAAGATAAATGGCAAGGAATACCAGGTAGGCATGGCCACTACTATGGACATGAGCATCATTCGCGAATTGTTCACGGCAGTAATTAAAACAAGCAGCATACTGAAAACAGATGAAGCATTCCGCAACGAGGTAATACAGGCAAAAGAAAAATTATATCCGTTTCATATTGGCCAGTATGGACAATTGCAGGAGTGGAGTAAGGACTGGGACGATCCCAATGATAAACACCGGCACCTGTCGCATTTGTTTGGCTTATATCCCGGAAGCCAGATCAATCCGGCAACCACACCCGAACTGGCGGCGGCTGCCAAACAATCGCTCATCTTCCGCGGCGATGTAAGCACCGGCTGGTCAATGGCCTGGAAAATAAACTGGTGGGCGCGTTTGCAGGATGGCAACCATGCCTACAAAATATTAAGTGATGCATTTACTTATATCGATCCCGGGGTAACAAGAGATGCCATGAGTGGCGGCGGCACTTATCCTAATTTGTTTGATGCCCATCCGCCATTTCAGATCGATGGCAATTTTGGTGCAACGGCCGGTATTACCGAAATGCTGTTGCAAAGTCATAATGGCGAGCTGGCCTTATTACCTGCCTTGCCCGCTGCCTGGCAAAATGGATCGATCAGTGGAATCAAGGCACGCGGTAATTTCAGGGTGGCTATTGATTGGAAGCAGGGGAAGTTGACGAAGGCTACAATTGTTGGCGTGCTGGGTGGGCCCTGCCGCATCAGCGCCCCGCAACCGGTTAAAGTAATTGAAGTGGCTGCGAAAAAAGCGACCGGCAGCAATGCCAACCCATTGAGCACTTCCTACGGTCAACCACCGTATGAAAAAGTGCAGCAGGCGAAATTGACTGATTTAAAAACACCGGAACGATATACGATTGAGTTTGTGGCTGAGAAAGGAAAGACGTATACGGTTGTTCCGGCTGAATAGTTGATAACGATTACAAAAAGCTATATGCATAAAAGAAGTTTTTTACTGATTGTTTTATTGGTAGTTAAAATTACCATTCACGCCCAGGACCTGAAGTGGACGGAAACAGCGCCCGGTGTGTGGAAGGCGGTAGTGGGCGTGCCTGAAAAGTATGATCTGTTAAAAGCGTCTGGCGCCACCCCAGATCGCAACGCATTATCAGCAATAACAAAAGCCGGCTTTCCGCTGGCGCAAAATGAAATTTCAGTACGGGTAGTGGATGGAAAAACCTTTCTGCGTTTCCCGCTAAAAAAAGAAGAACAGTTGTATGGGTTTGGTTTGAATTTTCAAACGGTACATCAACGCGGAAAAATATTACAGCTGCATGTTGATCATTACGGCGGAAAGGACAATGGGCGAACGCATGATCCTACACCCTTTTATGTGTCATCAACCGGGTATGGCGTATTCATCAATTCGGCCCGCTACCTGCAGGTATATGCCGGCACGGCCGTTCGCGTAGACAGTAAGAATGCACCCGTTGCCAAAGACCGCAATACCGATAAAAGCTGGAGCGCGCGCCCTTACTCCGATGCAGTGGAAATTTTAGTGCCTGCTGCCGGTGTGGAAATATATGTATTCGGCGGCCCCACGCCGTTAGATGCCGTGCGCCGGTTTAACCTGTTCAACGGCGGCGGTTGTTTACCACCTCGCTGGGGACTGGGTTTTACCCAGCGGGTAAAAACATTATACACGGCAGAAGAGGTGAAGAAAGAAGTGACGGCATTCCGCGAAAAAGGCTTCCCGCTCGATTTTATTGGGCTGGAACCGGGCTGGCAAAGCAAGAGTTATCCCTGTACATTTTCCTGGGATAGCAGCCGGTATCCCAATCCGGCCGGCTTTGTACAGGAGTTGCTGAAAGAAAATATTCGCGTAAACCTGTGGACCAATCCCTATGTATCGCCCAATGCACCATTTTATAAAGCCATTGTTCCCTATAGCGGTTCCCACACAGTGTGGAATGGACTGGTGCCTGATTTTACCATGCCTGAGGCGCGCAAGCTGTTCTTTGATCAGCTGAAGAACAACCAGGTTTCCATGGGTGTTAGCGGGTATAAAATTGATGAAGTGGATGGCTATGATTATTACCTGTGGCCCGATGTGGCTTCCTTTCCCTCAGGTGCAACAGCCGAACAAATGCGGCAAACGTTTGGCTTGCTGGTGCAGCGATACAGCGCCGAGCTGTACCATCAACAGAACAAGCGAACGTTTGGACTGGTACGTGGTTCCAATGCCGGTGGCGTTTCATTCCCCTATGTTATTTACAACGATTATTACAATCATGAAGATTTTATAACCGCCCTTATCAACAGTGGATTTGCAGGTGTTTTATGGACGCCTGAAGTGCGGGCTTCCAAAACTTCAGAAGAATGGTTGCGCCGCTTTCAAACAGTTATCTTTTCACCTATGGCCATGATCAATGCCTGGGCGAGTGGAACAAAACCCTGGTCGTACGATGATGTGGCCGAACCTGTAAAGCAACTCGCCTTGTTGCGTATGCAAATGATGCCTTACTGGTATACTGCATTTGCGCGGTATCATTTTGAAGGCATTCCCCCATTCAGGGCCATGAACCTCGAAGAAGGATTTATTCCGGAAGCAAAAAAGGAAAACGGCAATGCCAACCTCGAAGAAAATCCCTATGCAGAAGCCGTGTCGAAAGAGATCAAGGACCAATATATGGCCGGCGATTATTTGCTGGTAGCGCCATTGTTTGCGGGTCAAACCACGCGCAAGGTGGTGTTGCCAAAAGGCAAATGGTTCGATTTTTACACCGGCGCTTTTGTGGGCGATGGCGAAGTGATAACTGTAACCCCGGGATTGGATAAGATCCCGGTGTATGTAAAAGACGGCGCCATTATTCCCATGATGAAGCCGGTGTTGCATGCACCATTGCCTGGTGAAAAAGTGGATCTTACCATCAGGTATTATGGGGAGAAGCCGGGGAAGTATAAGTTGTATGATGATGATGGTGAAACCTATAATTATGAAAAAGGTGATTACAGCTGGCGCGAAATAAAAGTAGAGAAAGATGGAACCGGGAAATTAAAAGGCACGATTGCTGAACCGGTAAAAGGAAAACCGAATACAGTAGGGACGGTGACGTTTGAATTTATGACAAAGTAAGCTATAAACTCATTGATATGGGATTGAAAAAAATAACGATCTGCTGGTTGCTGTTTACCGTTGTGGCGAACCTCCAGTTCAGGGTTGCAGAAACGCAGGACAGCGATCGGCGGGAGCGGGTCCGAAGGGTAAACGATTACAAAGCCGAAGTGATAAAAACCCTGCGCAAACAGATCTTGCAACAGGCCGCCTGGGCTATGCAACAGGCGCCCGTGACGGTAACGGCACAATCGTCGCCACGGAGCGCCGGCGGCAAACACGATTTCTTTTCAGAAGGCGATTACTGGTGGCCCAACCCACAGTCGCCCGATAGTCCGTATATACAGCGCGATGGCATGAGCAACCCCGACAACTTTGTGGCCCACCGGCTGGCGATGATAAGGTTTAGCCAGATCGTTGGTGCATTGGCTTCGGCGTACCAGATCACCGGCGATGAAAAATATGTAGCGCAGGTGCTGAAACATTGCAAAGCCTGGTTTACAGATACAGCTACCATGATGAACCCCAGCCTGCAATTTGCGCAGGCCATCAAAGGCCGGTTCACCGGCAGAGGTATTGGTATCATTGATACCATTCAATTGATGGAAGTGGTGCAGGGATTGCTGGCAATGGAGAATGCCAAAACAATGGACCGCCAGGCGCTGGAAGCCATCAGGAACTGGTTTGAACAATACCTGCACTGGCTCACCACCCACCAGCATGGCAAAGATGAAATGAATGCCGCCAATAACCATGGCACCTGCTGGGCCATGCAAACCGCGGCTTTTGCCCGGTTCACGCATAATGATACGCTGATGCGCTTTTGCCGCGACCGGTTCAAAAACGTGTTACTACCTAACCAGATGGCGGCAGATGGCAGCTTTCCCCAGGAATTGAGAAGAACAAAACCTTATGGTTATTCGATCTTTAATCTCGATGCCATGGTGACCATGTGCCAGATCCTTTCTACCAAAGAAGATAACCTGTTTACTTATACAACGCCCGATGGCCGCAATATGCGCAAGGGTATTGAATACCTGTATCCGTTTATTGCCGACAAAAGCAAATGGCCTAAAAAGCCTGATGTAATGTATTGGGAGAACTGGCCGGTAGCTCAGCCGTTTTTGATCTTTGGCGCCAATGCCTATGATAATAAAGAATGGTTGAAGACCTGGAAAGCGCTGGAGCATGAACCGAAAGTAGAAGAAGTGATCAGGAATTTGCCAATACGGCACCCGTTGATCTGGTTGTAAACACTTTAAAAACACCTGATGAATCGTAAACTAATTATACTGGCCTGTTCACTCATCACATTGCGCACATTTTCTCAAACTGCCGGTGATGAAGATAAAGAAATGTTCAATCGCGGTAAACAACGCGATAAACAGGCGATCGATGAAGCCATCAAGGGCTGGTGGACCGCTTCCATGAAAAATCATGATGAGCGTATACAATGGTGGCAACAGGCGCGTTTCGGCATGTTCATTCATTGGGGCATCTATTCACTGCCCGGTGGCGAATGGCAAGGCAAAAAGGTAGATGGGTATGCCGAACACCTGATGCGCAAGGAAAAAATAACGCGGGCCGATTACCTGGTGCTGGCGCATCAGTTCAACCCCGTATTGTTTGATGCCGACGCCTGGGCGAAGCAGGCAAAAGAGGCAGGCATGAAGTATATGATCATTACCTCCAAACACCACGATGGGTTTGCGATGTTTGATTCAAAAGTTTCTGACTTTAATATCATGCAGCAAACGCCTTTCAAACGTGATCCCATGGCAGCGCTTTCCGCGGCCTGTCACAAATACGGCATCAAGTTCGGTTTCTACTATTCGCATGCGTTTGACTGGGAGCATCCCGATGCACCGGGGAACGATTGGGAATATAGCAACCCGGGTGGCGATAAAGGACTGTATGGTGGCGTAAACTGGTTCAACATTCATCCTGAATTATTGCCAAAGGCAGTGAAATATGTTGATGAAAAAGCGATCCCACAAATAAAAGAGCTGTTGGTAAAATACCATCCCGATATTTTATGGTTCGATACACCATCAAAATTACCGCTCTCTGAAAACATCCGCATCCTGAAAGCCATTCGCGAAGTGGATAACCATGTTGTAGTGAACGGCCGCCTGGCGCGAAGTGCAGAGTATAGCTTTGGCGATTACAAGAACACCGCCGACCGGCCGCTGGAGTTTTACCCGGTTACCGGTGATTGGGAAGCCATTCCAACAACCAATGAATCATACGGCTATCATAAGTTTGATAACAGTCATAAACCCGTGAGCGCCTTTGTGCAATTGCTGGCAAAGGCTGCATCACGCGGTGGAAATTTATTGATGAATATTGGCCCCAAAGGCGATGGCACATTCGATACCAAAGACCAGGCTATCTTAAAAGGCATTGGCGCCTGGATGCAAAAGAATGGCGAAAGCATTTATGGTTCCAAAGCAAGTCCATTGCCTTTGCAAAGCTGGGGCGTTTCAACGGTGAAAGAAAATACCTTATACCTGCATGTGTTCAACTGGCCTGCAGATAATAAATTATACGTGGGCGGTTTACAAAGCAATTTTGGCAAAGTATACCTGCTGGCGAATAAAAAGCCATTAACCGCAACGCGGTTGAATGAGAAAGATGTTATCATTAACCTGCCCGCATCAATGCCCGATACCATGACCACGGTGATAGCGATAGAATTAAAGGGCGCATTGAAAACTGACAGCATAATGGTATTGTCGCCTAACATTTCTACACACAGGTTACTGGCTTTTGATGCGCAACTGCATGGCGATGGGTTCAGTTATGGCGATGGAAAAACCGGAAAGTATTATGTGCAGAACTGGAAGTCAAAAGACCAGTGGCTGAGCTGGACGTTCCGCACAACAAAACCCGTAACGTTTTCGGTAAGTATGAAATACCTTGCCGGCGAGGGTAATGGCGGCACTTTCCTGTTGCAAACCGGCGCCCATTCAAAAGAAATAAAAATAACCGGCGGCGGAGCAGATACAAAAGTGATGACAGAAGACATTGATACCATCACCTTGCCGGCCGGTACGCATGAGCTCAACATTAAACCGGTTTCAATTGATAAAGGAGAGTTGATGAAGTTGCTGGAGTTGCAGTTGCGGAACTGAAAACCCTGAGCGAAGTCGAAGGCTTAAAGTAAAAAACGTCGGGCGTGCTTGTACCGGTCCCGATAACTATCAGGACGAAGTGTAGAGACGCCACTGGGTAAACGAAATTAATTATATAGTAAATAAATCAGAATGCAAAACAAACTCGTTGGGACATTCGCTCTTTTGCTGGCCGCATTCATGGCAAACGCGCAGGCTGTAAAGCTGGCGCCCGTATTTGCCGATGCAGAAAAGCAAACGCAGCTGATGTTAAAAAGTATTGATGAAGCAAAAGGAAACAAACCTGAGCTGGTAGCGCCGCGTACCCTCGAAAACGGACAACTGAAACTGGTTCCCGCCCGGGACTGGACCAGCGGTTTTTTTGCCGGTGAATTATGGATGTTGTATGAATTCACCCACAAGTCCGAATGGAAATCAAAAGCCGAAGCATTTACAGCCCAGCTGGAAAAAGAAAAATTCAATGGCGGTACCCATGATATGGGTTTCAAAATATACTGCAGCTATGGAACCGGCTATAACATCACCAAAGATGCGGCGTATAAAGAGGTGATCATTCAATCGGCTAAAACACTGTCAACCCGTTTTAATCCGGTAGTGGGTTGCATTCGCAGCTGGGACCATCACAAAGAGCAATGGGGTTACCCTGTCATTATCGACAATATGATGAACCTGGAATTATTGTTTGCAGCAACAAGGCTCACCGGCGATTCTTCTTTTTACAGGATCGCAGTCAGCCATGCGAACACCACCATGAAAAATCATTTCAGGGCCGATTATAGTTCTTATCACGTAGTAGATTACGATACCCTCACAGGTAAGGTAGTGAAAAGGCAAACGCACCAGGGCTATGCCGATGAATCGGCCTGGGCGCGTGGACAGGCATGGGCCCTGTACGGATATACGATGTGTTACCGCGAAACAAAAAATGTGGCTTACCTGCAACAGGCAGAACATGTGGCCGCATTCATATTACATCATCCCAATTTGCCGGCCGATAAAATACCGTACTGGGATTTTAATGCACCTGAAATTCCAAATGAGCCCCGTGATGTATCAGCTGCCGGTGTAATTGCTTCAGGTTTGTTAGAGTTATCAAAATACAGCAAGAACAAAAAAGAATACCTGTCGGTAGCCAATACCATTTTACAAAACCTGACAAAAAGTTACCGGTCGCCCATTGGCGAGAATAAAGGATTTATTCTGTTGCACAGCACCGGTTCAAAGCCAGCCAAAAGTGAAGTAGATGTGCCGTTGAACTATGGTGATTATTATTATTTGGAAGCACTGTTGCGGCAGAATAAGAAATAAGGTTAACAGGAAAAGCTGGCGTTAGATTAGCAAAAGATTAAAATAAGCAGGGCCAAAATGTAATGCTGAAATAAGTGAATACATTGCAGGTTGGTTTATAAGCCGGGATGGTAATATTCAGTTAGTTGCACATAAAAACAAAAGTGTCTATATGAAAAAAGTAGTTTCTGCAATTGTGCTGTTGGGTTGTTTGCTGCATACAGTATCTGCACAAACTTCTGCACAGGTAAGCCATGATCAACGCATGCAATGGTGGCGCGAAGCCCGGTTTGGCATGTTCATTCACTGGGGGGTGTATTCAGTGCCGGCAGGTTATTATAATGGCCATTCCATAAACCGTATTGGGGAATGGATCATGAACCGCGGAAAAATTCCGGTTGCCGATTACCAGGCATTTGCTGCTTCTTTCAACCCCGAAAAATATGATGCGGATGCGTGGGTGAAACTGGCAAAGGAAGCCGGTATGAAGTATATCGTGATCACCGCCAAACACCACGATGGTTTTGCTTTGTTTAAATCAAATGCCAGCAAATGGAATATGGTGGATGCTACGCCTTATGGTAAGGACCTGCTGAAACCCCTGGCCGAAGCCTGTCGCAAATATGGGTTGAAGCTGGGCTTTTATTATTCACATGCGCAGGACTGGAATAACCCCGGTGGCGCTGCTGCAAGAAAAGTAACGAGCGAAGGCTGGGCCAACCCTGATTCAGCCGCCATTGATGCATATACGGCTGCGCATGAAGGTCATTGGGACCCCACACAAACCACCAAAACCATGGCCCAATACATTGATGAAGTAGCGGTGCCGCAGGTGAAAGAATTGTTGACCAACTACGGCGATGTGGCGGTATTGTGGTGGGATACACCTACCGGCATGACCGATGAATTTGCAGAAAAGCTGAATGCCGTGCTGGCCCTGCAACCGAATATTATTACCAACGACCGGTTAAAACGGCCCAATTTCGCGGGCGATTATAAAACGCCTGAACAAAGAATTCCAAAAGAAAGTGATCTGGATGGTAAAGATTGGGAAACCTGCATGACCATGAACGGTACCTGGGGTTTCAAAAAAGACGATCACAACTGGAAGAATACCGAGACACTCATCAGAAACCTGATCGACATAGCATCGAAAGGCGGTAATTATTTGTTGAATGTGGGTCCCAAAGCCGATGGCACTTTCCCCGACGAAAGTATTGAACGCCTGAAACAGGTGGGCGCCTGGATGAAAGTGAATGGCGAATCTATTTATGACACAAAGGCCAGTCCGTTTGGAACTTTATCATGGGGCCGCTGCACCAAGAAAGAAGTGAAGGGAAATACTACCTTATACCTGAGCGTTTTCAACTGGCCGGCCGATAAAAAACTGGTAGTGCCCGGTTTACAACAACCGGTTACATCGGCTACCTTACTGGCTGGTGGTAAAAAATTAGCTACGGCCAAATCAGCTGATGGCCTGGTGATCACGCTTCCTGAAAATGCACCCGATGCCATTGCCTCAGTAATTAAACTGCAGGTAAAGGGCACTGTGGCCGATAAGAAGTTTACCGGTGCCGGCGCCAGTGGACTTGGGAACATGAAGGAATAGGGTAAGACATCATTTTTAAAAATTTGATTAGTTAATTGGCGGCATGCTGCAAGGGCGGGATGCCGCCTTTTTAGTATAATGCCCTTATATTTACACCTATTTTAATTCCTGCAAACATGAATGCACGTATGAAAAAAGCAATGGTTCTATCGTTCCTGCTGGTTTTGGTTTCTTTTCTTTCTGTAAATGCGCAACCGGCTGCCGATTCCACGATCTCAAAATCAAAAGCGGCCAAATGGTTTAAGAAAAAAGAATGGTTGAATGGTGCGCCGCTGAAGCCGCATAAATCGATCAACCAGCAGGAATTTGCCCGCCAGTACCGCATCAACAAAACGTATTGGGACAAAGCCTTTGCCTGGTTAAAGGAGAACAACCTGCAAACAATAGCTAAGGGGAAATATCCCATTGACGGCGATAATGTATTTGCATCTGTGACCGAAGATCCCAGCAAGGATTTTGATAAAACAGGCTGGGAATCGCACAAGAAGTATATCGATTTGCAATGCGTAATTACCGGCGATGAAAAAATGGGTAAATGGCCGGTGGCAGAAGTTACTTCGGTTACCAAACCCTACGATGAAACAAAAGATGTAGCTAATTATACCGCTCCGGGAAAATTTTATGTTATTCCTGCGGGAACATTTATCATTTTCTTCCCCGGCGAAGCACACCGCCCGAACATTACACCTGGTGGAAATAAGGTGGTGAAGAAGATTGTGATTAAAATACGAGCAGCGAGTTAATAAGGTGCTGGTTGCTGGTTACAGGTTGCTAGTTTCAGGTTCCAGGTTACAAGTTACAGGGTCGGGAATCAGGTTGATTCAATAATTTTCTACTGCATCTGACTTGTATTTCCTTGCAACCTGCAACTTGTAACTGTTTTTTAAGTTTAATGTTTACTGTTTTCTGGCTTTTAGTTGCGCTAAATACAACGATCCCGGTTCTAACCCTTCCTTATTCTGTCCTTCCCATTCGCCATCGGGGCGGCCAGTTAACCGGCCGGCATATTTTCCGCCCTTTAACCCGATGCAATAATTTTTTCCATTGGCCCAGGGACTTTGAACGGCGGCCCGTTTGGCGGTGCAATTCCAAACGATCTGTGTAACGCCGGCCCAGCCATGACCACTGCCCCAATTGCCACGGTCCTGGATGTTTATTTCTCCATCAGTAACAATATTGTCGTACAGCGTACCCGAAGACCAGCGGTGGTGCGGGCCAATATCGGCATGGGTTTGTTTGGCGCTGCAATTATAAAATACATTCGGTCCGCATACCCGTGCGCCGGTTACATAATCATGACGGCCTTCTGTTGTTTGGCAATTCATGACCAGGTTCTGCTGCCCATCGTTGTTGAACGAATAGCGGCGGCCGCCGGTGATCTTTGATTTGGCATCCAGGCAACGGCTGTCGGTCACAGTGATCCATTTTGCCAGGTCATCCAGGTGAACACAGGCATAGCCAAAATAGCGGGCCGTTACATTGCGCACCCAGCCGTTCTCCATTTTATTCATCTGGATGGCCGTCCAGCCATGCTCTTCAGCCGTATCGCTGGTATATTCCGATTCGCAGCGCAATTGTTCGATCCCCACTTTTTCGATGCGGCCGTTGAAGCTGTATTTATATATATAACCGCCGCCATATTGTTTATCGAGCGACATTACCACTGGGTTGTCAATAAAGACCGTGTTTCCCTGAATGGCAATGATCACGCGTTCGTAGCGCAGATCGTATTCTTTGGCCCGCCATTGTTTGGTGCCGTCCCGTTCATCGATCACATCCATTTTCAGGTCTTTGATCCAGGCATCGGTACCCGGGCGGAATACAATTATTTTATCGCCTTTTTTAAAACCGGCAGCTGATTCAACATGGAAAGAGGCGGCGCCGGTAGGCACATAGGCATCGGTGATAGCTACCCGCGAACCGGTAGTTTCTTCTATATTACCTGTGCCTGAAATAGTAATTAAGGAGCGTTGGGTATTGCCGGTGGCAATAAGCCGGGTGTCCTGCCCGCCATCACCTTCACCGCGCAAAATAATGCCGCTGGTGGTAATGGAAATAATGCCGGGGATCCTGTAAACGCCTTTTTTCAAAAGAATAGCGCCACGGAACCCGTTCTTGTCAGGTGTTCTGTGGCTTACTTCATCAATTGCAGCCTGAATGGTTGCCTGGCTGTTCTCCTCACTGGCCGAAATGGTTTTTACAACCGGCACGTCGGGTATCGGTTGATCGCCCTGGTAATAACCTACCCGGCTGAAATCGGGGAGTATATTTCCTTTTTCATCGGGATGGTATTGTACTGTTCCATTGGGCGCTACGGTAAGGAACTTCGATTCCCATTTGCCGGCCGGTGGTTGAAAGCCAACTACAAGCATAACAATTCCGGCGGCAACTATATGTTGACGAAAGCGTGTGATCATATATTGGGGTAACTACTGTTTTTGGATAAATTCTTTCTGGTAATTCAGGGGACTTTTTCCGGTAATGAGTTTGAAATATTTATGAAAGCTGGTGAAATTGTTGAACCCGCTTTCAAAGCAAAGCTGTTTGATGCTCATTTTATTTTCGATCAGCAGCTTGCAGGCGTAGCCCACCCGTACTTCTATCAGGAATTGAGAAAAGGTCTTTCTTGTTTTTGATTTGAAATAACGGCAGAATGAGTTGGGGCTGATGTTGGCCACCGAAGCGATCTCATCTAACTGAATAGGCCGTTTGAAGTTCTTCAATGAAAAATCGTAAATGGCGTTGATGCGGTCATTTTCGTTATCGGGCAGCTCATGTTTAAAGCCGATAGATGATAATGGTTGAAGGTTGGGGCATTCGGCAATGGCCGTTAATGCCTGGGTAAGCAACAAAATGCGATGCGGCCCTTCGGTATGTAATAATACATCCAGGAACTCGGCAACAACTGTCCTGGTCTTACCTGTTATTTGTAAGCCACGTTTGGCTGCTTCCAGTACGTTTCTGATCTTAATGTTTTCAGGCAGTTGTAAAAATTGTTCTCCCCAGAAGGTCTCATTGAAATGACAAACCCGAACATCAGCGGTGGCAGCTTCATTTTCATCGAAAAACGTATCGTTGAACCGCCAGTAATGGGGTAGGCCTGAGCCAACCAGCACTACATCGCCTGTTTTAAACTGTTTGATGCTATCGCCGATGAACTGGGTTCCTTCCCCTTTTTGGAAATGGATCAGCTCTACTTCCTGGTGGTAGTGCCAGCGGTTATTGATATACGGAACAAGATCCTGACGCACGCTAAACGAGTGGCGGATTTCTTTGGTTACTTTTAATAGCTGGGGCCTCATGTTAAGCTATTTTTACTTCAAATGGCAAATTGGTTTGCAATCAGAGGTAAATTAGGTTAGTTTTTAGGGGTAACGTAAAAAAGTTACGCTAACGTTTCCGTAACAGTTTCCGGTCGGCGGCTTCACTTCATAATACTTTACCCTTAACCCGCATTACCATTCCAGTAAAGACACCGCCCCAATGCAGTGTGGGTTAGTCAGTATGGTAAAATTGATGAATAGTTGGACAATTGGCCGCAACCGGCATTGGGCATAACTTATTTATTTGCTTTTTAAACTGATTGATTCAGAAGGCATAGGTTAATTTTTGCTATTGTTCCTCCCTAAATATCATTTCCGTTGGCAAGCATAACCATAAAACAGGCCGGATGTATTAAATGATCAGATATTAAAACAAATCACCATGACTACAGCTGTCCGGAATCCTTTTCTTAAGATACACACCGATGATAATGTACTGGTTGCTTTGCAAGACCTTGCTGCTGGAACCATTATTTCTGCAGGCGGGCAAAATATGACGTTGCAACACGATGTGCCCGCAAAGCATAAGTTCTTTATAAATGATATGCAAACAGGCGATGAGGTTATAATGTATGGGTCGCTGGTAGGAAAAGTGCAATATGCATTACCGAAGGGAACACTGATGACAACGGCCAATACCCATCATGCGGCCGGCGAGTATGGGTACCGCAACGTAAAAGCATCGTGGCAACAACCCGATGTGTCGAAATTTGTAAATCGCACATTTAATGGATATAAAAGAGGAGATGGCCGGGTTGGAACCGCCAACTACTGGCTATTTATTCCCACCGTTTTTTGCGAGAACAGGAACCTCGATGTTATAAAAGAAGCATTGTGGAACGAGTTGGGGTATGCGGTCACTGATAAGTACCGGCGGTTTACAAAAGAAATGTTGAACGCTTATACAGCGGGTGAAGATGTTGATGACATTTCGTTGAACCCGGTTGCAGCCAATGATCAAACACGGTTCTTTAAAAATGTGGATGGCATAAAATTCCTGAATCACAGCGGCGGTTGCGGCGGAACCCGGCAGGATGCTTCTACTTTAAGCGCGCTGCTGGCCGCGTATGCCGATCATCCAAATGTGGGCGGTGTTACCCTGTTAAGCCTGGGTTGCCAACATTTGCAGGTAGCCGATTTTTTAACTGACCTCAAAAAAAGAAATCCGGCCTTTGATAAACCGCTATACATTTTTGAGCAACAGCAAACCGTGAGTGAAGAAGAATTGATCTGTGAAGCTATTCGCAAAACTTTTCTGGGAATGGCTGAGCTCAATAAGCTGGAACGCACGCCTGCTTCCCTGAGTAATTTATGTATTGGCGTCAAGTGTGGTGGCAGTGATGGATTCAGTGGTATTTCGGCCAACCCTGCCGTTGGGCATACGGCTGATCTGCTGGTTGCCCTGGGCGGTAAAATATTGCTGGCTGAATTTCCGGAGCTCTGCGGCGCCGAACAGGCGCTGGTCGATCGTTGTGTAAGTGAAGAAGTGGCCAATAAATTCATCCACCTGATGCAGGCGTACAACGGCGAGGCGATGAAAGTAGGCTCAGGGTTTCATATGAACCCATCGCCCGGTAATATCAAAGACGGCCTCATCACCGATGCCATTAAATCAACCGGCGCTGCCCGCAAGGGCGGAACATCGCCCGTTGTTGAGGTGCTCGATTATACCGAACGGGTCAACATGCCCGGCTTAAGTTTGGTTTGTACCCCGGGCAATGATGTGGAGGCCACTACCGGTAAAGCGGCCTCGGGCGCCACGTTAATATTATTTACCACAGGTTTGGGCACACCAACCGGTAACCCGGTGGCGCCTACTATAAAGATCGCCACCAATTCCCTGCTTGCCCGCCGCATGGGTGATATAATAGATATAGATACCGGAAGCATTATTACAGGAGAAAAGAATATAGAAGAAGTAGGGGAGGAGATCCTCGAATATTGCATACAGGTGGCCAGTGGCGAAGCCATCCCCAAAGCCGTACAGCTGGCGCAGGACGATTTTATTCCCTGGAAAAGAGGGGTGTCGTTGTAGATGTTGCTATAGGAAATTTAGCCGATTAATGTTGCTGCACAAAGGTTGAGATCGTGCTTACCAGTTCCTCGCTTATTGGTAAGGTGGGCGTAATATAGGCGGCCAGGTTTTCTTTTCTGTCGCCTTCTACTATTCTAAAAACATGATTCATGTTTTTTATAAGGGCCAGCTGCGCTTTTGTATTTGATTTGGCCAGCAAATTGGCGTCATCAACCGTAACCTGCAGGTCGTTGGTGCCTTGCAGTATCAACACCGGCATTTTCAGTTTCTTTATTTCTGTTTGCGGATCGTAATGGAACCACGAGATCATATAGGGTTGCACACTGGGCCTGAACAGGGCAAACAACATTTTAGGAACGTTTTCGACCGTTTTGCCCATCACCAGGCTGTCGATAATGGGGAAAGAAGAATCTTTTACCATGGCGGGTTGGGTGGCCAGTTGTTCTTTCAGTATTTTATCGGCCGAGCGGCCGGCGCCGGCAATGGAAACAAAACCATGGGCCTTGTCCAGGGCGGCGATCATGCCAATGAGCGATCCTTCGCTGTGGCCAATCACATATACTTTTGAGAAGCGCTTGTCTTTTTTCAGTAATTCTATCCAGCCTGCAGCATCATTGATGTAATCTTCGAACCGCAGGTCGGCCTCTTTTTTACCGGCATCCCTGCTTTCACCAATGCCGCGTTTATCGAACCGTAATGAGGCAATATTTGTCACGGCCAGGGCATGGGCCAGTTTCTGCAGGCTCTCGTTTTTCATCATGGGGTTATTGCCATTGCGGTCAGTTGGTCCCGAGCCGGCAATAATTAAAGCAACCGGTATATTACCCGGCCGCTCAGGAAGCGTTAATGTACCGGTGATATCTCCATTGGCCGTATGCAGTACTATGGTTTGTTCACTAAATGTGGTATCGTAATCTGCTGCCATCAGGGTAACATTCAATAGCAGAAAAACGATTGCCGGGAGCCATGCTTTCTTCATAATGCAGTTTGTAGCGGGTGTGTTCGTAAAGGTCGGTTATTTCTTACTGAAGTCTTTCAGCATTTGTTTTTCTTTCTGGCTCAGGCTGTTGATTCCCCGCTTGCTTATTTTATCGAGGATCTTATCGATGTCCTGTTGCTGACTGGTCTTTTTTTCGTTGTATTTGTGATCGATGGAGTAGTAGTCCTTATGCCTGTTGTAAAAGAGATTATCGATCAGTAAAATATGCGGCCGGGTTATGATGAGGTAAATAAATGCCAGCGTAGGAATGGCAATGATCAAAATGTAAATATAATTCTGCATCAGCGCATCCGGTTCCAGGCAAATGGCCAGCAGCATACCGATCATGGCGCCGCCAAGATGTGCTTCATGACCAATATTATCTCTTTTTGAACGCACGCCATAGATCGTGAAACCGATATAAAGCAAACCGAAGATCCAGCCCCGCATCGGAATTATGAAGAACATGATGGTGGAATTGGGGTCGAGCGCAATATTGGCGAATATTGCTCCGCACACCGCGCCTGATGCACCAACCGAAGTATAATCGCCCTGGTTTTTATAGATGAGCAGCGAAAGCAGGTTGCCGCCTATGAGGCTGGCGAAATAAATGAGCAGAAATTGAAATGGATCAAGGGCCCTAGAAAGTGAGCCGGCAAAAAAATACAGGGCCAGCATGTTGAAAATAAGATGCATCCAGTTCACATGCAAAAAGCCTGAGGTCACCAGTCGTTTATAATCCCTGTACAAACGCACTTTGTCGACACCAAATTCATATTTTTCAAAAAAGAAATGGTCTTTAAAACCTTTGTATGAAACAACAACGGTAACCAAAATAAGGATCAGAGTGATCATTCCTGCTGTCATGCGAATAAGTTCATTATAATAAACATACTAACGATAAGAGAAAGTTGCAAATATTTGTTAAATACGGATTGTTCGTTATACGAATGGCTGTATGTAATTATTTGCCTGTTACAGCTGTTGACGCCCGTTCAATTAGTTGTGATGGCAATACCATTTTTTTCTCATATGGCATCAGCATTTTCTTTTCTATGATCTTGAACAAAATATTGGCCGCTTCGCGACCTATATCGTAAGCCGGTTGAATAATGGTAGAAAGCGCGGGATCGAACAGGGCAGCCGCCTGCAGGTTCGAGAAGCTGATCACTTTTACATCCTGCGGAATATGCAGGTGCAGTTCTTTACAAACCTCGTACGCGTTCACGGCAAATTTTTCAATGGCTGCAAAGATGCCATCGGGGCGGGGTTGTTGCTCAAACAGTTGCTTCAATATATCGCGGTTGATATAATCCTTTGCGGTTAATTCAATGATCTGCGGTGGAGCAGGCACTTTATATTTTTCCAGTGCAGTGAGGTAGCCGGCCTTGCGCCGGTTCGAAATAGATAAATTACCCGTCATTCCCAGATACGCTATGTTTCTGCAACCTCTTTTCAGCAGATGTTCTGTTGCTTTAAAAGCCATTTCGGCATCATTGGTCATAATGTTGGGCACATCGAGGTCTTCGCTGGTACGGTCAAAAAGCACCAGCGGTATACCGGCTGCATGCCAGGCTTCAATATGGTCAAGGTTGGTAGTGGTGTTGGAAACCGAAACCATAATGCCATCGACCCGGCCATTGCGCAGCAGCTGTAAAATATCGCGTTCTTTATTATAATCCTCATGGGTAAGGTAAATGAGCACGTGATAACCCTTGTTGGGCGTTACCGATTCTATGCCATTGATGACCTGGGAAAAGAAATTATTTTCAATTTCAGGAATGATGACTGCAATGGTCTTGCTTTTGTTCTGGCGTAAGCTGCTGGCATGGGGGTTGGGTTGGAACCCCAGTTTCTCGGCCAGCTCACGCACCCGTTCCTTTGTTTGCGGACTAATTTCATGACTGTCTCGCAAAGCACGGCTAACCGTTGACACGGCCAGATTCAATTCTTTCGCCAATTTCTTTAAATTCACTTGATCCATAAAGGAGCGCCCCCCGCAAAGATTAGGAAATACACGCTATTTTTGCAACATTTTTCGAAATCGTTTGCAAAGAATTTGAAAAAGGAATTTGTGCATCCTATCCATACAAATTGTAACCTTGTAAAAAAGAGTCATAAACAATCATTTTATGTATCAATTTGAACAAACAATGCGCTGGTTCGGCCCTGCTGACCCGGTTAGCCTGTCAGATATCAGGCAGGCTGGTTGTACAGGTGTTGTGTCTGCGCTACATCACGTACCCAATGGCACCACCTGGACGAAAGAAGAGATCATGCAACGCAAACAGATCATTGAGGCTGCGGGATTAACCTGGTCGGTGGTGGAAAGCGTTCCGGTGCATGAAGATATTAAAACGCAACGAGGCAATTACAAACAATATATTGCGAATTACTGTGAAAGCATCCGCAACCTGGCTGCCTGCGGAATTTATGTGGTTACCTACAATTTTATGCCGGTGCTCGACTGGACGCGTACCGATTTGGCCTACACCTTAGAAGATGGCAGTAAAGCGCTGCGCTTTGAAAAAGCGGCCATGGTAGCCTTTGACGTATATATGTTGAAAAGACCGGGAGCCGAAAAAGACTATTCCCCCGAAGAACTGGCCAAAGCGCAGCAGCGCCTGGCGGCTATGACCGACGACGAGAAAAAATTATTACAACGTAATGTTATTGCGGGTTTACCCGGCAGTGAGGAAAGCTTTACCCTGCAGCAGTTTCAGGCTGCCCTTGATACCTATGCCGGTATTGATGCAAAAAAATTGCAACAACACCTGATCGAATTCTTACAGCAGGTGTCGCCGGTGGCCGATGAAGTGGGCGTAAAGCTGGTGGTTCACCCCGACGACCCCCCATATGCCATCTTTGGGTTACCCCGGGTAGTAAGCACTGCCCAACAGGTACAACAGTTGTTCGATGCGGTGCCCAATGCCAGCAATGGCCTTTGTTTTTGCACCGGTTCCTTTGGCGTACGGGCCGATAACGACCTGCCAGCCATGGTGCTGCAATTTGGAAAACGCATCAACTTTATACACCTGCGCAGCACCCAGCGCGATGCCGATGGCAATTTTTACGAAGCCAATCACCTCGAAGGCGATGTGGATATGTACAGTGTAGTAAAGAACCTGGTGCTGGTTATGCAGGAGCGCAAGCTCAACCTGGCCATGCGTCCTGACCATGGACACCAGATGCTCGATGACCTCAATAAAAAGACCAATCCCGGTTATTCAGCAATAGGCCGTTTGCGCGGACTGGCTGAATTGCGTGGTCTTGAATTGGGTATCGCGAGGTCGATGAAATAATAATCGTGAGTGGTCAATGGTCAATGGTCAATGGTCAATGGTCAATGGTCAATGGTCAATGGTCAATAAATTCAGGAGGCGCAAGATCGCTATTAATCTCAAAATTCGCGAGCTATTCACCATTCACCATTGGCCCTTCACAACACAACCTTTTTTAAAGTTCGGGCTTTGAAAAAGGTTGTTTTGTTTGTATTATGAATAAACGCTATATCACCCTTTACATATTGATAACATAACATCGTTTGCGGGGTAGGGATATGTAATTAATACGACATGATTTATAAGTAGTTATACCATTTTTAAGACAACTGGGTAATTTGTCTGTTACCACATTATGGTATATAAAATTCAACCGTACTTATTGCATAATATCAAATTTCTTTCTACTTTTGAGCGTCTTCATTAACCTCTGATCGTCCAAACATCCTTTGTAATCACCGATCGTTACCCGATTTTCCTTTCGAATCACCCCAAGTGGCCCGATTTCCTTCGAAAGCCTCTGAACCAATCCTTTCGAATAGCCTCTGGTTTACTATTTACTTGTGTACTGTTTTGCTTTTTATTGGACCTCAATGACCTGTTACGATCTGATATTCTCGTGTTGAACGAAGAAAAGATAGTGATTGGCTATTGAATTTAATGGAATTGAATTATTATAAATTTTTGATTCTCAGTGAAACATGTGACTGAGGGAAGCGGGAGCTTTGCATTGAGATGTGCATTAAACTGGTAACATGGATAATTTGCGTTGGTACGCCTTATATACAAAACCCAGGTGGGAAAAGAAAGTAGCCGATTTGCTGGAGTTAAAACAGATAGAGAATTATTGTCCATTGCAAAAGATTGAGCGAAACTGGAGCGACCGGAAAAAAGTAATCCTGGAACCTTTGTTCAAATCGTACGTAATGGTTCGCCTGGCGCCCAAAGCACATATCCCGGTTTTGCAAACTGATGGCGTTTTGGGGTTCGTAACTTTTCAGGGAAAACCCGCAGTGATACGAGATATAGAAATTGAAACAGTGAAACAGTTCCTGAAAGACTATGAACATATTCAGGTTGAAAGAATTGATGTTAATATAAACGATGAAGTGACCATAATAAACGGCCCCCTTATGCAACAAAAAGGACAGGTACAGGAAGTAGGTGGTAAAATGGTAAAAGTGATGTTACCTTCGCTGGGATTTGCCCTGGTTGCTATTGATAAAAGCAATCTTGCAAAGGGTTCATCACAATAAAACTTATAACAACAAATTGAATTATTGAATGGAAGAGAAAAAGCAGTATCATTTGACGGTAATCGGTTTAGGTTACGTAGGATTACCCTTAGCTGTTGAATTTGCTAAAAAATACCCTGTCGTAGGTTTCGATATCAATAAGGAACGTATAGCCGAATTGCGGTCGGGCAACGATCATACGCTGGAGATCACCAGCGATCATCTTACTTCGGTGCTTAAAAATAAACTGGATAATACAACCGGTTTATGGGTGAGCGCTGACCTGGAAGACCTCAAGCTCAGCAACGTTTATATTATTACTGTTCCAACTCCAGTTGATAAGTATAACAGACCCGACCTTACACCGTTGGTGAAAGCCAGCGAAACAGTAGGTAAAGTGCTCAGAAAAGGAGATATCGTAGTGTATGAATCTACTGTTTATCCCGGTGTTACAGAAGAGGAATGCGTACCCATTCTGGAAAAGGTCTCAGGTTTGAAGTTCAATACTGATTTCTATGCCGGTTATTCGCCCGAGCGTATCAATCCCGGTGATAAGGAACATACAGTTACAAAAATCAAGAAAGTAACTTCCGGTTCAACCCCTGAAGCGGCCAAAATAGTTAATGATATCTACAACAGCATTATTGTAGCAGGTACGCATCTGGCCCCTTCTATCAAGGTTGCCGAAGCAGCCAAGGTAATTGAGAATGCGCAACGCGATATCAACATTGCCTTTATCAATGAGCTGTCGAAAATTTTTAACCTGCTCAACATTGATACCCAGGAAGTGCTGGCAGCTGCAGCAACTAAATGGAACTTTTTACCCTTCAAACCAGGTTTGGTAGGCGGTCACTGTATAGGCGTTGACCCGTACTACCTGGCTCAAAAAGCCATGGAAGTAGGATACCATCCCGAAATAATCCTGGCCGGCCGCAGACTGAATGATGGCATGGGTGCCTATGTAGCCGGTGAGGTAATTAAATTGATGGTGAAAAAAAGTATACCTGTTTCAGGTAGCAAAGCCCTGGTTTTAGGGATTACCTTTAAAGAGAACTGTCCCGACGTTCGCAACACGAAGGTTATTGATATAATCAAACACCTGCAAAGCTACCATGTACAGGTTGATATATATGATCCCTGGGCCAACCCCGAAGAAGTGATGGAAGAGTATGGTGTTAAAACAGTTCAGGAATTACCTGCTTCACAAAGTAAATACAATGCCGTGGTACTGGCAGTAGCGCATAAGGAATTCAGTTACGACGCTATAAAGAAATTATGCAGCGAGCATTGCGTGTTGTTCGATGTGAAGTCGCTCCTGAATAAAGAACTGGTTGACGCACGTTTATAACATTTACTATTTAATTATGTACAGTCAGAAATACCATACCCTCGATATTAGCCAGGCCAGCTTTCTTGTTACCGGCGGCGCCGGCTTTATCGGATCGAATATTGTTGAGTATTTAATGAGCCATGGTGCGGGAAAAGTGAAGGTGCTTGATAATTTCAGTACCGGTTCCATGGAAAACATTGACCAATGGATGCCCCGTGCTGAATTTAGTTTGATCGAAGGCGATATTCGCGATCTGGATAGCTGCCGCCGTGCCGTTGAAGGGGTTGATTATGTGTTGCACCAGGCTGCCCTGGGTTCAGTGCCCCGCTCAATCAATGATCCCATTACGAGTAATGAAGTAAACGTAAGCGGCTTTTTAAATATGCTGGTGGCAGCTCGTGATGCCGGTGTAAAAAGAATGGTATATGCAGCCAGTTCAAGTACATACGGTGATCATCCCGGATTGCCTAAAGTAGAAGATAAAATAGGCTACCCGCTTTCGCCTTATGCGGTTACAAAATATGTAAACGAACTGTATGCACAGGTGTTCAGCCGCGTATACGATTTTCATACCATCGGGTTACGTTATTTCAACGTATTTGGCCCCAGGCAAAACCCGCGTGGTCCCTATGCCGCTGTGATACCTTTATTTGTTGAAAGCGCATTAAAAGCGGAAGCGCCGTTCATTAACGGCGATGGCGAAACCAGCCGCGATTTCACGTATGTTGAAAATGCCGTGCAGGCGAATATTAAAGCCTGTTTGGCCACTGATATCAACAAACATGAAGTAGTAAACATTGCAGTAGGAGAGGCCACTACCCTTAACCAGTTGTGGAAATACATCTGTGATTTTATAGGAACCGACCTGAAGCCGCAGTACCGTGAAGAGCGCAAAGGTGATGTTCGCCATAGTTTGGCCAACGTTAGCAAAGCGCAGCAACTGATCGGTTATCAACCTACAATAACCATTCAAAATGGATTGCAAACAACAGTGGAGTGGTACAGGCAAAGTGCTCATTCAAAAGTAACCCCATAAAATATCAGTATTACCAGCAACCGGCTAAAATATAAATTAACGTACAATGAATAGAAACCACATACATCCGGCCACCCTTATCCTCTGTTTTGCAGCGTTCATTCTGATGCTTACCACATCATGCAGTACCAGTAAAAAATTAAATTATTTTAATGATTTACCAAATGCAGAAACGTATGAATTAAAAGCAATGGCCATTCCCGAGCGTATTATAGAACGCGGCGACCGGCTCGATGTAACTTTTCTGGTGAAAGATCAGGAAAGTGCTGCATTTTTTAATAAACACAGTGGTGGCGCTGTTGCAGCAGCTGCTGCCGGCGCAGGTATAGGTGGCACTGCCTCCAGTTCAGATTACCTGGTCGATAATGATGGGGAAATAGAAGTACCGGTTGTTGGTAAAGTTAAGCTGGCTGGTTTAACCGCCAACCAGGCAAAACAAAAACTATTGGGCCTGGTTAGCCCGTTTTTGAAGGATCCCCTGGTTGAATTGAGTTTCAATACCTTCAAGGTTACTGTATTGGGTGAAGTAAAGAACCCCGGCTCCTTCATTATTTCGGCACAGCATTCAACCCTGTTTGCCGCATTGGCAGCAGCAGGCGACCTGCCACACAGCGCCAAACGGTACGATGTACGTATATATAGAGACTATAACGGCAAAAGAGAAATAAGAAAATTTGATTTAAGAAAAGCCAGTGTGTTGGAAGATCCGGATATTTTTCAAATGCGCCCGAATGATGTGATCTACGTACAGGCCCGTTCGGGTTCATTGTTCAAGGAGGATTTTGGTTTATTCGCCTCCGTGTTTACTGTACTGATCTCTGCCGTAACGCTTGGAGTTACGATTAATAATGCAAAAAAATAAAACTTTCCTTCATGGAGCAGAAGTATTTTGAAGAGCCAGAAGAAAGTAAAGGGTTTGATGCCAAACGACTTTTCTCAAAACTGGCAAAAGGCTATTATTGGCTTATTTTATCTGCCGGCGTTTGTTTAGCTGTTGCATTTGTGTACATACGATATACAACACCGCTGTACCAGGTATCTACATTCATTCAGGTGCAGTCGCCCGGTGAGGTAACCACAAATATCCTGGGTGGGTCGGCGTTTGGTGGCAATGGTAGCCCTGCTGCGCAGGCGCAACCTGATTTGAACAGCGAAATATTCAAACTGGAATCAGCAGCGCTTATTCATCAGATCGTTGACTCATTACACCTCGATATAGAAGTGATGACAAAGGGCCGGGTGCTCGATAAGCAACTTCATTTGGATTCTTTGCCATTCACGATCAACCTGAAACGCTGGGATGTTGATGAGGCTACCCCCGTGTATAAGCTCATGGTAACTGATGAAGGCTACAAGATCCAGCACGAAAAAGAACTGGTAAAAGGAGTATATAGTGTGCCACTGGTATTTCACCATGACACCATTACTATTGTGCCCAAACCCTTTATCACCATTCAAAAAGGAACATACCTGCTTCGTTTTCCCGGGAAGGATGGGGCCGTAGCAAAATATGCATCAAGGATCTCGGCCAGTGCGGTGCCCAAAGGTGGTATGGCCATGTTGCAGATTACGGTAAAGGATGAAATTCCTGAAAGGGCCAAACAGATCGTTGAAGTGCTGCTGTATAATTATGATGTGGCCAATTTCGAATTCAAAAGCAAGGCCCTGCGTACAGAGATCGAGTTCCTCGAGAACCGGTTGTCAACGGTATCATCCGAACTGGCGACACAGGCCAATAAAGTAAAAGACTTCAAATCGAACAACAAGGTAAACGATGTAGGTACATCAGCCAACCAGATACTCGGTAACCTGGTTACGCTCGATAGCAAGAAAAGTGAGAACCTGTTAAAAGACAACCTGTTAACCCAGGTTGAAAATAGTATTCAGCAAAGCGGCCAGGAGCAGATCATTCCTAATGTAACAGCTTTGCAGGACCCTGGTCTGAGTGGTTTTGTTGATCAGTTCAACAAACTGGTGTTAAGAAGAAAAGAGATCCTCGACCGTGGTACCCCGCAAGATATTCGCCTGCCCGATATCAATGCCGCCCTGGGTACATTAAAAAGCAGCATTTTTACCAGCATCAACAGTATTCGTCAGCAGTTGAGAACAAGCAATGACTTTATTGTAAACCAGGAACAAAGTGCCACTGGTCGCTTTCAGGGAATGACTGAAAAAGAGAAAGACCTCAATCAAACCAACAGGGTATTGGGTGTTAAAGATGCCCTGTACACCTTTCTGCAACAGAAGATCGAGGATAAGAAAATGGAATATGCATCGGCAGGCATTGCCGGTTCGCGCATCATTGACTGGAATATCAGCAAGAGTGTAAACCCCAAACCTTACATGGTGTATGCCATGGGGCTCATGCTGGGGCTGCTGATACCTGTTATGATCATCGTAGTGCAGTTTATGATGAATAACAAGGTGGAGACCCGGGAAGATGTTCAAAGCGTTACCTCGCTGCCAATTGCCGGAGAAATTATTCTTGATGACAGCAAGGCCGACCTGGTAATTGCCGAAGAAACAGTTTCGCCTATTGCCGAACAGTTCAGGACCCTGCGTACGAATATTTCTTACATGGGGTACGGGCCCGATCAGAAAGTGCTGATGGTTACCTCCAGCGTAAGTGGTGAAGGAAAAAGCTTTGTGAGTTTGAACCTGGCAAGTTCGCTGGCCATCAGTAGCAAGAAAGTGGTGCTGCTCGAATTTGACCTGCGCAATCCCAGCCTGTCAGAACGCCTTGGATTTAAAAAATCGCCAGGTATTACCAATTACCTGCGTGGTGAAATGCAGATTGATGATGTGGTGCAATTAGTGCCTGAAATGGAAAACCTGGTGTTCATCAGCGCCGGTACGCCTTTACCGCTGAACCCGGGCGAGATCATTCTGAATCCCCGCATGAAATCGTTATTCGATTACCTGAGAGCGCATTTTGATTATGTTATAATGGATACACCGCCGGTTGAAGCAGTATCAGATGCATTGTCACTTGGTAAAATGGCCGATATCTCCTTCTTTGTGCTGCGGCATAAGTATACGGTTCGTCCATCGATCAAGCTCATCAATCAATTGCACCTTGATCAAAAGTTACCGCATATATCCCTGATCATAAATGGTATAAAGCCAGGTTACGGATTCCAGCATGTATATGGCTACGGATACGAGTACGGTCAAATGGGCAAATCGAAAAAAAAGAAAAAAAGTTCCGACAGTAAATTGAAAATAGCGTAATAAGCTGAACACCGAATCCCGCCTTAGGCGGGATTTTATATAAATTCAGGACGGCCTTAAGCCCGTCCGAACGGTTCATCCGGGCGGACGTTAACGCTTGAGCCTGCCGCGAAAAATTAAACGAACGATGAAATTCCCTTTCTCTCAGAAAAATGGTTTCCTGACTCATTTCAAATACTACTACAGCATACTTGGCAGTAAAGTATTGTTATTTCTTTTCATGTGCGTGTGCGTAAGTTTTCTCGATGGTATTGGACTGGCCATGTTCATTCCGCTGCTAAAAGCAGTAGGAGATGGACATACACAGGCTACTGCTGATAACCATGAGTCGATGGGGCAAATACAGCACATTGTTACGCTCATTAAAAAAATGGGATTTGAATTAACGATTACCACGGTGCTGGTGGTATTGGTGATGCTGTTTTTGTTCAAAGGATTAATAAAGTATATCATGATGAAATACTACGCGGCTATACGCGAGCTATTCATCAAGAAAGTACGGTATAGACTGGTGAATAACCTGGAAGGCTTATCATACAGCGCATTTTTAAAGATCGATTCAGGAAAAATACAGAATACGCTTACGGTTGAAGTACAGCGGTTGTTTTCTTCGTTCCATTTTTATTTTATTGCGGCCCAGGCGGCAGTAATGTTGCTGACCTATATGTTCCTGGCATTTTTGGCCAATTACCAGTTTGCCGTACTGGTTTGTTTTGGCGCTGTGCTATCGAACCTGATCTACAACAAAGTATATAAGACCACTAAAAATGCGTCGAACGACCTGTCGAAAAAAGGAGCCGACTTCAACAGCTTCCTGATACAGACCACCCATCACTTTAAATACCTTAAGTCAACCAATACCTTTAACCGGTATTCTCTTAAATTAAAGACCGTTATTAACCAGGCCGAAGGGTTGAACAAGAAGATCGGTCATATGACAGCCCTTCTTACCAGTATAAAAGAGCCCATCATTATAGTAATAGTTGCGTTGGTAATATTTGCGCAGTTGAACTGGATGGGCGCCAGTTTGGGTAGCATTATCCTGAGCTTGTTGCTGTTTTACCGCGCGCTGAGCTTCCTGGTAATGACGCAGAATTACTGGCAGGGTTTCATTGAGAACAGTGGCGGTATCAATGCCGTAACTTCTCTTACCAATGAAATGGCTTCCTTACAGGAAGTACATGGCCCCATTGCCTTTAAAACTATGCAGGATAAAATTGAGCTCAAAGACGTTACCTTATCATACGATAGTTTAAAAGTGCTCGATGGTATCAGTATTGAGCTGGAGAAAAAATCAACGATAGCGCTGGTGGGTGAAAGCGGCGCCGGTAAAACAACCGTGGCCAATATGATCGCTGGGTTAATACGCCCCGATTCCGGTGGGCTGTATCTTGACGGCATTCCCATGGATCAATACAACCTCAACACGTACCGCGATAAGGTTGGTTATATTTCACAGGAGCCGGTTGTATTCAATGATACCATCTTTAATAATATCACTTTCTGGGACGAGCCAACGGCTGAAAACCAAAAGCGGTTTAAAGATGTGTTGCGGATGGCGTCACTGGGTGCTTTTGTAGATTCACTGCCTGAAAAAGAAGATACCCGCCTCGGTGATAATGGTATCCTTATCTCGGGTGGACAACGCCAGCGAATCTCCATCGCCCGCGAGTTATACAAAAAAGCTGAAGTGCTGATCTTTGATGAAGCTACCTCGGCGCTTGATTCTGAAACAGAAAAGATCATTCAGGAAAATATTGAACAGTTACATGGTACCTATACCATCATTTTGATCGCGCACCGTTTATCAACCATAAAAGAAGCAGATACCATTTACCTGCTCGAAAAGGGAAAAGTGACAGCTTCCGGTTCTTTCGACGAAATGGTAAATAAATCAACCCGTTTCCAAAAGATGGTTTCTTTGCAGGGTTTTTAGTTTTTGCCTGATTCATAGCTTATAAAACAACTTAAGGAGGCATCATTGACATGCCTGGCATGCTGCTGCCCTGAATTTACTGGGAGGCATATTAATATCAGCGATGCCATAGTCCTGCAGAACGCTTACAGTAATCAAATTCTCGATCTCAATTAACAATAAGTCATGAGTAACAAAAGATTCGCTGCATTTGTAGTAACATTCAATCGTGCAGAAATTTTGATGGATACCATTCAAAAAATCTTTTCGCAAACACTGCCACCCGAAAAGTTATTGATAGTAGATAATGGTGCAACAGATGAAACAAAGAAAAAGCTGGATGAACTTTATCCCCAGGTGGCGTATGTAAGAGTGGGTTATAATGCCGGTCCGGCCGGTGGCGATAAAATAGGGCTCGAGATCCTGTCAAAAGAAGGGTATGAGTGGATCTTCTGGGGCGATGACAATGACCCGCCACCCACGCCCGATACATTTGAGAAACTGATAGAACTGGGCGAATCATATGGCGCTGCATGCGGACAGGTAGGGATGGTTGGCTGCCGGTTCAATAAGTACACCGGCCTTATGCAACGTATAAAGAGTGAGGAGTTGCGCGAAAAGGCCTATGTAGAGGTTGACACAGTTGGGGGCGGGCAATGTAAGATCGTAAACGGCAGGAGCGTACTGGGTGGCATAATAACAGAAGAGAAGTTGTTCTTTGGGTTTGAAGATCTTGACTTTGATCTGTCGCAAAAAAAAGCCGGTTACAAAATTCTTGTGCATAGCGGTTTGTACCTGGCTGCCCGCGACCGCTGGGACCGCCACGAAGTTCCGAAAACCGTTGCCCGTAAAAAAGAGGAAAACGTTTTATGGCGCGATTATTACAGCATTCGCAACGCGTTGTTCATAATGAAAAAGCACCGGCTTCCTTTGGCCTGGCTCTCATTCCTGACTGTTTCATTTGCAAAAAGCCTGTTAAGTTATAAACACGGCTGGCGCTATGGCAACCTGGTAACGCGAAACACATGGAGAGCAGTACTTGATTATAGCATGAGCAGGTATTACAAAAGATAACCCTGCTTTACATATAATTCCTGAATAAAACCACCAAAAGAACCAGCCTCATAGCAGGTGCCTCAAACGTAACGCTTATGACCAACAAGAAGTTTGCTGCATTTATTGTGACGTACAATCGCCCGGATATTTTGATGGACACTATAGAAAAATGTCTCAATCAAACCATGCCGCCTGAAAAGTTGCTGATTGTTGATAATAACGACAATGAGGACACTAAAAATAAACTGGCCCAGTTGTATCCCAATGCAGCGCATATAATGGTTGGTCATAATTCAGGATTTGCCGGTGGTGGCAAAATTGGCCTGGAAACATTGGCAAAAGAAGGATATGAGTGGATACTTTGGGCAGATGATAATGATCCCCCTTATACAGAAGATACATTTGAAAAGCTGTTAAAAATGGCCGAATCGTATGGCGCTACATGCGGCCAGGTTGGGGTGGTAGGACATAAATTAAACAGGCGCACGGGGTTACTGATAAGAACTGCCAATGAAGAGCTGCAAAACTGCGAATACCTGGAAGTTGATACCATCGGCGGTGGTATGATAAAGATCATTAGAGGGGCAAGCGTATTGAAAGGCATTGTGCCGGAACCAAAATTGTTTTTCGGATTTGAAGACCTTGACTTTGATCTGTCGCAAAAAAGGGCCGGTTATAAAATAGTGGTGCATTCGGGTTTGTTCCTTGACCTGCGAAAAAAGTGGAACCGGATGAGTGTTAAGCACACACGCATTCGTAAAAAAGACGAAAGTGTTTTGTGGCGCGATTATTACAGCATTCGCAATTCGCTGTTTGTGATGGCTAAAAACCGGTATTATACGGCGTTTTTTTCTATCTTGTTTGTTTCAATTGGAAAAAGCCTCCTGAACTATAAACATGGCTTCAGGTATGGTTCCCTGGTTACAAGAAATACCTGCAGAGCGATCAGGGATTACGGATTAAGCAGGTGGTACGTAAGATATTTACCTGGTAAACCGACCCCGAAAACGAAAAAGAAATAATTAATCCTAACTCATTTTACCTCTTTATGAACGCAAAAGTGTGCGCGATACTGGTTACGTATAACAGACTCGATACCCTTAAACAGGCATTGGAACATGTATTGGCCCAGGAGCTGAAGCCTGCGACCGTTATAATTGTAGATAACAAAAGCACTGATGGTACGGTTGAATACCTGAAAACAATTGATGGCAGCGACAGTATCCATTGCATTTTTATGGAAAGCAATACCGGTTCGGCAGGCGCTATTGCAGCTGCTATGAAATACGGGTTAAGATCTAATGAGTACCAGTATTTCTGGGTGTTGGATGATGATACTATGTATGCACCCAATGCATTAATAGAGCTGGTAGAAAGTATTGAGCAAAGCGATTTTTCATTGATCGGGTTACATGGTGCCCATCTTAAGTTGGGAAAGAAATACCCGGTACGGGCCGATATTAAATTACAGGAAGCAGATTACGCCATGATCGATGGCGCACTTATAAAAGCAGACGTAGTTCGCAACGTAGGCCCCGTTTGCGAAGAGTTCTTTATGATGTGTGATGATCATGAATATTCGGTACGCATGCAGCGCCGGGGTTATAAAATAGGTGTTTTGAAAAACGGTGCAGATAACCGGTTATATCTTGGTGGCGGAGAGAAATTTTCCCGGGCTACTTTATGGCGGGGCTATTATTCAGCCCGCAATCATATGTTTATTGTAAAGAAACATTTCTCCCTGTTGAATTTAGTGGGATATTGCTGGCAGCAAACAAAATTGTTGATTACTGCTGCCGTTTACGCGCCAGACAGGTTTCAACGGGTAAGGTTAAGGTTAATTGGTATTTGGCATGGCATTACCGGAGTTGGCGGAAGAACTTTAGATCCTGGGACATTAAAATTCAATAAACATTAAATGTTGATCGATGAAGAGGGACAAACTAAACAAAAAGGTGTATGCTATCCTACGGTTTATTTCCCGTATTGGAATTATGAAGTCGCTGATCATTTGTATGGCGATGACAACTGCCGATGCTGAATATGAAGTGAAGTGGAAAGGGCGA
This sequence comes from Niastella vici, assembly GCF_002077945.1. GTDB lineage: Bacteria > Bacteroidota > Bacteroidia > Chitinophagales > Chitinophagaceae > Niastella > Niastella vici. The sequence continues at coordinate 266,836 of NZ_LVYD01000042.1, read as the reverse complement.
AAGGTTCATATCAGAAAAGGCAGTTCCGATTTTAAGGTTTTTCAACAGGTAATGGTGTTCGACCAGTATAGTTATAGTGGTTTGAACGGGGACCCGGTTGAAACAATCATTGACCTGGGAGCAAATGTTGGTTTGTCGGCCATATATTTTAAAACAAAGTACCCCAATGCACAGGTAATTGCCGTTGAGCCCGAAAAACACAATTATGATCAGTTGGTAAAAAATATATCTGGGTTTAGTAATGTGTATCCGCTGAATAACGCCATATGGTACGAAAATAAAGAGCAGGAAATTTATGATGGCGGCCGCGGCGAATATGCGTTTAGAATAGTGGAGGCCACGGGCGAAAAGGTAGGTACAACCACCTGCATTACTATTAACGACCTTGTTAAAAAGTACAACCTTAAAAGGATCGATATACTAAAGGTTGACATTGAGGGCGCCGAAAAGGAGCTCTTTATGTACAACTATCAGAGCTGGTTGCCCATGGTGCGGTGTATAATGGTTGAATTACACGATGGAGATCACCCCGGTTGTACATCGGCATTTTTCAGGGCTATTGCCGACCGGGAGTTTACGATGTTTTGTAAAGGAGAGAACGTAACAATATCATTCATTGAGAATAAAAGCTCCGTTGCCCAGTATGGATAACAATACGCTGGCTGTTGCCGAAGAAATAAACAAGATGGCAGGCAGTAACGATCAATCCCGGCCTTACAAAGTGCTGTTTGTAATTGATACGTTACAAACCGGCGGCGCTGAGCAAAGTCTTTTGGCTAACGTGATCCGGTTTAAGAACATGAAACCTGTTGTTTGCCACTTATATGCCGGTGATCAGTTAAAGCAACGGTTCATTGAGCATGGCATAACAGTGCATTCGCTAGGCCTTAGGAAGAAATATGGATTTCCCCAGGCTTACAAACAATTAAAAGCAATCGTTCAAAAAGAGCAACCCGATATTATAGTAGCTTACTTAACCCGGTCAGAGCTGGTTGCCCGGTTAGTAGGCCGGTTCAGCCACATTCCGGTGATAGGAAACTTCGTAAGCGACCTGTATTCCGACGCTTACAATTCAACACTTTCCTGGAAGGCAAAAGTGCTGGTGCCCTTTTTTAAATGGGCGAATAAATCAACAGCGCGGTATTGTAAAGGGTTTATGGCAATCACCGACGCAGTAAAGCAATCGAACGGAAAGGCATTAGGCATCGATGCCAATAAAATTGTAGTCATACACAGAGGCCGCGATAGTAATATATTCCGGTTCCAGGTTCCACAAACCATTCCGGGAAAGCCACTCCGGTTCTTAAACGTAGGGCGGCTGGTGCCGGTAAAAGGCCAGCGCGACCTGATCCTGGCCTTCAACGAGTTTTTGCCGGCTTGTCCGCAGGCTGTTCTTCATATAGCCGGCGATGGTCCGGTGCGGGAATCATTATCGGCCCTTATAAATGAGCTTGGGTTGCAGAACAAGGTGGTTTTATTAGGAGGCAGAAACGATATACCCCAGCTTATTAATGAGTATGACTGTTTTGTTTTTCCCTCACACAGCGAAGGGTTTGGCGCCGCCACACTGGAAGCGATGTTCGCCGGTTTGCCGGTGCTGGTCAGTGATATTCCGGCTCACAAAGAACTGGTTACCCATATGGAAACGGGTTACTATTTTGAAACCGGATCTGTGCAAAGCATAACGCAGGCATTGTTGTGGTACAAGGATAATTTAGCTGTTGCCAATACGATGGCGGTAAAGGCAAATGAGTATGCCCGGCAACATTTTGAGTTGTCAAAGATCGCTGGCAAAATGGAAAATTATTTACTCAACATGATCATTACAAAAAATTGACAATACTTCATCTGGTTCAAAAACCCCAGTTGCGCGGGGCTGAAATGTTTGCTTCACAACTGGCTACCCACCTGAATGAAAAGGGCCATAAATGCATCCTGGTGTTTGTTTTTCCTGGCAGTGCGCCATTGCCTTTTACCGGCGAAACCAAACACCTGAATGGATCGCCCAAAAAACGTTTCTGGGATATTAAAGCCTGGCGCAACCTGGCGCAGCTTATCAAAGAAGAAAAGCCTGATATAATTCAGGCCAATGCAGGAGATACATTAAAGTACGCGGTGTTGTCGAAATTGTATTTCAAATGGAAACAACCCATTGTCTTTCGCAATGCAAGTACCATCAGCCTGTATATAAAAACCGCACCGGCTAAAATGCTGAACGGTTTCTTTTTCAAATATGCCAGCAAAATTGTTTCGGTGAGCAGCACTTCGGCAACAGATTTTGCAAAGTTGTTCCCGCAGTTCAAAGAACGTATTGTAAAAGTGCCCATTGGTATTGAGGAAACTGATTTCAAAGGAGAGGATCCAATGCAAGGCGCTTCGAAGCCGGTACTGGTACATGTTGGCGGGTTTACTTATGAAAAGAATCACACGCGGCTTATTGAGATCTTCGAGGCTGTACATAAAAAGCAACCCGGCGCCAGTTTGCATTTGGTTGGCAGTGGGCCGCTTCAAAATCAAATTGAAGAGTTGGTAAAACAAAAAGGACTTCAACAACAGGTTCGGTTCTATGGGTTCAGGAACGATGCGATGCAGTTCATTAAAAATGCCGATGTGTTACTGCTGCCCAGCATCATTGAAGGATTGCCTGGTGTTATACTCGAAGCCTTTTATTGCAAAACACCGGTAGTAGCGTATGATGTTGGTGGTATTGGCGAAGTGGTGATCAATAATAAAACCGGTTACCTGGTGCCTAAAGGAAATGAGGAAATGTTTGCAAACAGTGTTTTGGCAGCGCTCGATGAAACGCCTGCAAATGATCAACTGGTGCAAAACGCCTGGCAGCTGGTTATGACTGAATACCTGAACACCAGCATTGCCGGAAAATTTTTAGAAGTATACGAGTCAATAAAGAAATAATTATTGAACCCCCTAAATGACTGTAACTACTTAAATGGATACCTTGAATAAAACATATATCCGTCAAATCTGGCAGGGAAAAGAACCCATACCGGTTTTACATATCATTAAATCACTGGGCCGTGGTGGTGCAGAGATGTTATTGCCCGAAACATTACGTCAGCACGATAAACAAAAGTTCCAGTTTCATTATATCTATTTTCTTCCATGGAAGGATCAAATGGTATCGGCCATTGAACAGGAAGGGGGAAAAGTAGTTTGCATCGAGGCTAAGAACAATGCATCTATTTTATTCGCTGTACGCCGGATTGTAGCGTATGTGCGCAAGCATAATATTCAACTCATTCATTGCCATTTGCCCTGGGCTGGCATGGCTGGCCGGCTGGTAGGCAGGCTTACCGGCGTACCGGTTGTTTATACTGAGCATAATAAATGGGAGCGTTACCACAAGCTTACCTATCACCTGAACAAGCTCAGTTTTTCGAGCCAGCAAAAAGTGATAGCCGTTTCTGAAGAAGTAGCCAATTCTATTAAAATAAACTACCGAAAGGCTAAACCGCCCGTGCAGGTGGTTGCCAATGGAGCCGATACCGGCAAATACGCCCGTACGCAAACTGCTGATAATGAAATTAGAAAGCAGTTGAATATTCCCGAAACAGCCACGGTGATCGGTATTACCTGCGTTTTCAGGGTTCAAAAGCGCCTCGGCACCTGGCTCGAAATTGCCAAAGCACTACATGAGAAACATCCGGATACTTTTTTTATTATTGTGGGTGATGGTCCGTTGCGCGAAGAGATCCATGCAAAAGCAAAGGCCCTGGGAACTGATAAATATTTGTTTTTTGCAGGCCTGCAAGCCGAAACCCGGCCCTATTTTACAGCAATGGATCTGTTTATGATGAGTTCTGAATTTGAAGGATTGCCCATTGCACTGCTTGAAGCTATGAGTATGAATTGTGTACCTGCCTGTACTGCTGCAGGCGGTATACCTGAAGTAATAAAAGATGGCGAAAATGGTGTGCTGGTGCCGGTTGAACAACCCATGCAACTGGTAGAACGCATCTCGCAATTGATACAGCAGCCCGGTGAGGTTGCCAACCTGAAAAAGGCAGCCCGCGAAACAGTTATCAGTTCGTTCAGCATGAAAAAAATGGTGACTGAACTGGAAGATATCTATAACGATTTGATCAATAAATAAAAATCAGGATAGTGATAGGTGGAATACTTTTAGTGGTCCTGCTTTATGTAGCAACGATACCGATGCTGCAAATAATGAAACGGCGTATGCCCTGGTTTCAGGTTGGCATGATGAAAAACCTGTACTGGTTCCATACACTGTTTACGGTCATATACTATATATTTCAGCTGTTTTCCCGGTCCGACTCGCAGGACTATTTCCTGCGGCCGCAACAGAATTATGCCACCTGGTTCAGTGCCTATGATACGGGAACGCCCTTCATTGATTTTGTAGGTTACCCATTCATCAATTACCTCGGCTTTACTTTCGAAATGATGTTTGCGCTGTTTGCCTGGCTGGGCTACTGGGGATTCGTTTTCTTTTATGTTTACTTTAAAGAGAATACAAGATACTCGCATAAGTTCTGGGGCATGGACCTCATTGGTCTTTTGATCTTTTTGCCCAATATGCACTTCTGGACGGTATCGTTGGGTAAAGGATCGATCATCTTCTGGGGACTTGGCATGGTGATGTATGCCCTCAGCCAGTTGAAGACGCGGAAGATACATTTACTACTGGGGTTGCTGGTCATTTATCACGTACGGCCACACGTGTTTTTATTTATGGCAGTTGGTATTGTGGTGGGTTTGTTCACCGGGCGGCAAAAGGTACCAGTATGGCAAAAGCTGTTGGTGTTTGGCGCCAGCGTGGGCGCAATGGCCCTGTTGTACGATAAGATCATGGCGTTTTCAAAAATAGACGGTGATAACGTACTACAAAGTTTTAACCAGTTTTCGGCAGTGCGGTCATACGAGTTGGCAAAAAACGCCGGATCGGGTATCGATATCTCCAACTATCCCCTGGTGCTGAAATTGTTCACGTTCTGGTTCCGGCCATTGTTCGTTGATTCTCCAGGCGCCATGGGGCTCGTAGTTTCTTTTGAAAATTTGTTAACGCTGTCTTTAACAGCCCAACTGTTCCAGAAGGGATTTTTAAAGTTCCTGCGAAAGGGCTCGGCGCTGTTGAAAACAAGTGCAGTTGCATTTTTGGCAACTTCCTTCGCTTTGTCGAACACCATGTCGAACATGGGTATCATCATCAGGCAAAAAAGTATGATCATGTACTTTTTGTTTTTCGTGATTGTAATGTTTATAGATTATAAAAAGCATTTACAGGTAATGAAACGGCAACGGATGATGCAGGCGCGGGAAGAAACCCCACCGCCGCCCATAAAGGAAGTCAAACTGGTTATCGCTGGAAAGGCGTGAGACGGCAAATGTGAAACGTGAATCGGAAATCGGCAACCGGCAATGATTTTTTGCAGCGCCATATCGTTTAGTAATCTCAAAACCCGCGAGCACTTCACCATTGACCATTCACCATTGACGCTGATAACTAAAAACCAAGAACTCTAAATTTTAAACTCTATTCTCTCCGCCAGTTGGCGGACTGGGGGGTAAAACTAAATTATATGCAAGGGATCTTCACCATTTCACTGGATTTTGAATTACACTGGGGCGTATTGGATAAGAGAGACCGGCAGGCACGTGAAGCCTGTTATAAAAATACTTTACGCGCAGTTCCGCAAATGCTGGAATTGTTTGCTAAATACGATGTACATGTAACCTGGGCTACAGTGGGCAGTCTGTTTGCCGACAACGAGCAGGAGTGGAAAACGTTGCTTCCTGCTGTTGAGCCCAACTTTGCCGAAGAAAAACATTCAGCCTATATATGGGCGCAGAAGAATGGCCTGCAGTCGCAGTACAGATGGGCACATTTTGCGCCGGAAGAAGTGGCCATGATCATGAAGTACCCGGGGCAGGAACTGGCTTCGCATACTTTCAGCCATTATTATTGTCTGGAACAGCAAAGCGAGAAAATGGCTTTTGATGCCGATCTGAAAGCGGCCGTTAAAGCAGCCAAAAAGTTCAATGCGCCTATGCGTTCACTGGTATTTCCGCGCAATCAGATCAACCCCCAATGCATAAAGACCTGTTACGAAAATGGCATCCTGGCTGTTCGTACTAATCCTTCAGGCTGGTACTGGAAACCTGTTGCTGATGGTGGCGCTACCTGGTTGCGCAGGGCATTCCGTACCGCTGATGCGTATATACAGGTAGGTGGTGTAAGAACTTCTTACCCGTTAAGTGATATTAAAGTTATACCCGGCGAGCCGCTGCGGTTACCTGCCAGCCGGTTCTTACGGCCCTGGAGCCCCCAGTCGGAGTTGGCCAATAAAATGCGATTACGCAGATCGTGCCAGGAAATTCGTATTGCTGCAAAGCGTAATGAGGTTTACCATTTATGGTGGCACCCTGAAAATTTTGGCGATTATCCCGAACAGAATTTACAGAGTCTTGAAGTGGTGTTACAACAGTATAAAAAATGTAAGGAAATGTATGGGATGACGAGTTGGAACATGGGTGAGTATGTGGACCATTTCCTCGGTAAACAAACTGAAAGCCGGGAAGTGCGAAAAGCGGAAAAGATCTCACAATAGTTCCTTTACAGATCAGATTATTTTAAACCACATAGCCACATAGGGACATGGCAGTCAAAAGTTCTTTAATGGATCCTTTATGAAAGCTGTGTTTCTATGTGCCTATGTGGTACACTATACGATCAGGGTTCCTTTAAAGTAAAATTCAGGCGATTAAAATAATTCCATATCGCCCAAAGAATAGCCCCAGTTTTTAATGTCCAGTAATTTGGGAAATTGCTCATTCATATTAAGATCTCTGAGAGTAACTATGGGACCACGGTTTTGAACAGGTATGATACCCATAAAACCAAGAGCTGATCGATGTGATTGATACTGCTGACCCGAGAATGAAATGACCTTTATTTGATTTTGTTTGCAGTAGGGAAGAACTGCCTTACTTATCTGGGAGTTGATGCGCCTGTTCGTTGAGGCGTTGTTGAAAAGCATACAATCGACCAGGCGCAGCTCTCTGGTAAACGAATGTGATTTTATGCGGCCAATGAGCAGAAAGTTCTCAAAGTCGGTAAAGTAATTATAGTTGAATAAAGGATTATCGGCATAGCGCCACCGGATATACGCAGCCGACAATTCGGTATTTACCAATTCACTGTTGCTTTTGTAATTGTCCATCAAAGAAAATACTTTCGGGTCCCACAATTGGGTGGGCGTTGGGTCTTCGGTTCCCGAACTGGCCGGGCCTTTTTTGAATGCCAGTGCATATGCCAGCCCAATAGGATTGAGCACTTTTAGTTTTAATGGCATGCGGCCCTGTTGCACCCAGCCCATTTTTAAATATCCGGGCCGGCTTTGATCATTGGGAGTATTAAACACAAAATGTATGCCTTGTTGCTTGCATAGTTCCAGCTGCTTCAGGGTAAGCTTTTTAAAAATGCCTTTTCCCTGATGATCGGGATGGGTGGCGGTATCAACGGCGCGAATGGCTTTGTAAACGGTGTTATTCCACTTCCATTGCCATTGCATGAATGCCCTTAACCCTATCAGGGCGCCGTTTTCTTCTGCCAGCAATACAAATGAAGCACCAAAGGGATTTTGCTCGTGTTTCCAGGTCCATAATGCTTCTGATTTGGGTATCAATCCCTCGCCCAGTGATTTTTTCAACAACTCGATCATCGCGGGTTTGTCCTGGGAAGTAGCTGGTCGTATTTGCATGGTCATTATATTATAAGTGATTGAAACTATGTAAATGTATTACCGTTTGTGATGCCAATAAAATACAATTTTTTTTCATCACTGCAATATTGCTGTTATTAAATAATAAGCATTCTTAATAACGTATCCGAATAGCCCGGTTGCTACAAATTGTATAACATGAAATCATCTCATAAACTGGTGCGCATAACTACCGTGCCTGTGTCGTTAAGCGTGTTGCTTAAAGACCAGCTCCGGTATATGTCTGACCATTTTGAAGTGCTCGCGGTCTCATCACCTGATAAAATGCTTGAACAGGTTGGTATACGGGAAGGGGTACGAACGGCACCAATTGCCATGACGCGTGCCATTACCCCGGCTAAAGATCTGAAAGCACTATGGCAGTTGTACCGGTTCCTGAAAAAAGAAAAGCCCACCATTGTTCATACGCATACGCCAAAAGCCGGGTTACTGGGCATGATGGCAAGCCGCATGGCCGGTGTGCCCATTCGCATGCATACTGTTGCCGGTATGCCGTTGATGGAGAATACCGGTTTAAAAAGAAAACTGCTCGATTTTATTGAACGCCTTACATATAGTTGCGCTACGGGCATTTATCCAAACTCGAAAGACCTGGGAAGGTTCATTTTGCAGAACAGGTTCTGTAAAGAGAAGAAAATGAAGGTGCTGGGGAATGGAAGCAGTAACGGCATCAATACCCGTTTTTTTCAACCTGGTGAAGATTTGAATAAAGCGGCCTGTGAATGGAAAAAGAAGTTGGGATTAACCGAAAAGGATTTCGTGTTCGTATTTGTGGGCCGGCTGGTAAAAGACAAAGGCATTGAAGAGCTGGTAGAGGCCTTTGGCCAGTTGAAGGAAAAATACCCGCACGTTAAATTATTGCTGGTTGGCCCGTATGAGCCGGAGCGCGATCCGCTGGCACCGGCTACCAGAAAAGTTATAGAAGAAGATAAGTCGATTTTACATGCCGGGTTTCAACAGGACATCAGGCCGTTTTTAATGATCAGCCAGGCATTGGCTTTCCCTTCGTACCGCGAAGGATTTCCGAATGTGCCCATGCAGGCCGGTTGCTTTAATCTGCCTTCTGTAGTAACCGATATCAATGGCTGTAATGAGATCGTTGAAGATGGAAAGAACGGGCTCATCATTCCGGTAAAGAATGTACCCGAACTGTATAGGGCCATGGAGCGGCTCTTGACCGATCCGGCTTTATATCTAACTTTGCAGTCGAATGCACGGCAGATGATCGTTGACCGGTATGAACAAAAATACCTTTGGGAATTGTTATTAAAAGAATATCACGACCAGTTAAGAACTCATGCAATTATATCGTAATTTTTTAAAAAGAGTGATTGACCTGATAGTAAGCCTGATTGCCTTCTGTTTACTATTACCCTTTTTTATAGTTATTACCGCATTGCTTTTTATTGCGAACCAGGGAAGCCCTTTTTTCGTTCAGGCCCGTCCGGGTAAAAATGAACGCATCTTCAGGCTGGTTAAGTTCAAGACCATGAACGATAAAAAGGATGCAGCCGGGAATTTGTTACCTGATGGGGACCGCCTCACCGGAATTGGAAAATTTATCAGAAGAACTTCACTTGATGAAATTCCTCAATTGATCAATGTCATTAAAGGCGAAATGAGTTTGATAGGTCCAAGACCTTTGTTGGTAGAATATTTACCTTTATATAACGACACCCAAAAGCGGCGGCATCATGTACGGCCAGGGATAACCGGGTGGGCGCAGGTGAACGGCCGCAATGCCATTGGATGGAAAGAAAAGTTTGAGCTGGATGTTTGGTATGTTGATCATGTAAGTTTTTCTCTTGACTGTAAGATCGTTTTGTTGACTTTAATGAAGGTGGTAAAAAGTGAAGGCGTTAGCCAGCAGGGGCATGCAACCATGCCAAAGTTTGATGGCAGATAAGGTTCATTAAAGTTGTTGTAGTAATCGTTTCATACCCTTAAATAATCATGTCTCTAATTGCTCTGATTATATAGTTTGAACTTTTAAAACACCTTAAGAACCGTATGATTCGTTTTTCTCCACCTTACATTGATGATGACATCATCAGGGAGGTAACTTCTATCCTGCAAAGCGGCTGGCTAACCACAGGTCCTGCTACAAAACAGCTTGAAAAGGAAATGGCCACTTTTTGCAATATCGACCATGCGCTTGCTGTAAACTCCGCTACTTCAGGTATGATATTGATGTTGCACTGGTATGGCATTAAAAAAGGCGATGAGGTTATTGTTCCTGCCTATACCTACTGCGCCACTGCACTCGCAGTAATGCATGTAGGCGCCAAACCGGTTATGGTTGATATAGGCAATGATTTCAATATCGATTGCCAGAAGATCAAAGAAGCCATTACCGAAAATACAAAAGCAATTGTTGCTGTTGATTTCGCCGGCTGGCCTTGCGATTATGATAGCATAAACAGCATCGTAAACGACCCGGCCATAAAAGAGAAATTTCAACCTGCAACCAATGAGCAACAGCAGTTGGGAAGGATCCTGATCATGGATGATGCTGCTCATGCATTGGGGGCAACCTATAAAAATAAACCTATAGGCTCCTGTGCCGATATTACCGTTTTCTCGTTGCATGCAGTAAAGAACATAACTTCTGCCGAAGGCGGTGTTATATTGCTGAACCTGCCTGCGCCATTCAATAATGAAGAAGTGTATAATACGCTTCGAATATGGAGCCTGAATGGGCAAACAAAAGATGCCTTTACAAAAACAAAGGCGGGGGCCTGGCAGTATGATGTTATTTATCCGGGCTTCAAAATGAACATGCCCGATGTGCTGGCCGCCGTAGCGTTGGCGCAGTTCAAAAAATATGAGAACCTGTTGCTGATAGAGCGGAAACGGGTATTCGATTTTTATAACAATGTATTTTCAAAATACGATTGGGCTATTTGCCCGCCGTACCAGCAAACAGGCTGTTCTTCCTCGTACCATCTGTATCCATTACGAATTAAAGATATTGCCGAAGAAGAGCGGAACAAGATCATCGAAAGCATTGCCGGCAGGTCGGTAGCGGTGAATGTGCACTTTACACCATTGCCCATGCTCACCGTTTTTAAACAAGCGGGCTACGATATTAAGAACTATCCCAACGCGTATAATTCATATAGTAACGAGATCTCACTACCCATTTACCCGCAATTGACCAACGATCAATGCAAAACGGTCACTGAAGCGGTTATTGAATCGGTAAAGGAATTCAGGCCGGTAAAAATGCTGCTTTGTACCATTTTGTTCCCGGTTTTGATACTGATGGGAAGTTTCGATAGTGCGGTAGATAACGAAGAAACTGATAACGAAGAAACATACTCCTTTGCAGAAGGCTTTGTGAAACGGAAAACCGGACGTTTTTACAAATTGACGGGTTAAACCCCGTCTTTCGCATATTACTATTATATAAACCTATTCTTTATTGTAATTAATACATTTCAGACAGGGGCGTTTGCACAATTTTAATATGAACTTTAAGTAGAAGCATTTATTTTTGTGCGAATTGTCCATAATCCTGCTTTATTAGCTTGCCTGTTTTGTATTGATACATTAGTACTGCTAATATCCTTTTTTTGAAGGCCCAGTTTATTTATGTCGCATATCAACCGAATTTTTTTGTATGGGGCCAGTGGCCATGCGAAAGTGATCTGTGAAATACTGGAATCCCAACACCGCATTCCCTATGGGTTAATTGATGATAATCCGCTTGTAACATCCCTGCTGGACTATCCTGTTTATAATACATTACAACAGGCGGCCCTAACGGCGGATGACCGGTTTATTATTTCAATTGGAAATAATCGCATTCGTAAAGCAATAGCCGCAAAATTGAGTGAGGTAACATTTACCAGTGCCATTCATTCAGCTGCCATCATTTCTGTTCGCAGTGTTGTTGGTGAAGGAACAGTGGTGATGTCGAATGTTTCTGTGAACGTTCACAGCAATATCGGCAGGCATGTTATCTTAAATACGAATTGTTCCATTGATCATGATTGTGTGGTGGAAGATTTTGTACATATTTCGCCCAACGCCGCTTTAGCAGGAAACGTACAGGTGGGGGAGGGAACGCAAATTGGTATTGGGGCATGCGTTATGCAGAATATCAGGATCGGTAAATGGGCAACAATAGGCGCAGGAGCGGTGATCATACGGGATGTACCTGATTATGCGGTGGTGGTTGGAAATCCTGGAAGAGTAATAAAAATGAACCAGTTCTGAAAATTTTAGAAAAATAGTTGCCGGTAATTATAAGGCAATCTGGCCGGCAGCACTTGTTTTATCTGCAAAAGCGTTTTACTTTTAATTTAAGTTGTAATTCATGAAAGAGAAAATCTGGTTGTCGTCCCCGCATATGGGAGAAAAAGAAATAGTTTATGTTCAGGAAGCATTTGCGTCGAACTGGATTGCTCCTCTTGGTCCGAATGTGAATGGTTTCGAACATGATCTCGAAGCTTATTTAGGAAATAATGTGCATGTGGCTGCCCTGAGCTCGGGAACAGCGGCATTGCATATGGCATTGATAATTCTTGGCGTAAAAGCAGGCGATGAAGTTATTTGTCAGTCCATGACATTTGCAGCATCGGCTAACCCTATAGTTTATCAGGGAGCTACCCCTGTATTTGTTGACAGTGAGGAAAGCACCTGGAATATGTCGCCCGAATTCATGGAGCTGGCTATAAAGGACCGCATCCAGAAAGGGAAAAAGCCCAAAGCTATTATTGTAGTTCATTTATATGGAATGCCGGCGCGCATAGATGAAATTATGGCCATTGCCCATAAGTATGAAATTCCTGTTGTGGAAGATGCGGCCGAGGCATTGGGTTCTACCTTTAACGGTAAACCCGTTGGAACCTTTGGCGATATTGGTATTTTATCATTCAATGGGAATAAGATCATTACCACTTCAGGTGGCGGAGCGCTTATTTCAAAGAATCCTGAATTTGTTCACAAGGCCCGTTTTTTAGGTTCACAGGCGCTTGACCCTGCTCCCCATTATCAGCATTCGCAGATAGGTTATAATTACCGCATGAGTAATGTTTGTGCTGGTATTGGTCGTGGACAAATGGAAGTATTGCCATTACGTGTTCAGCAACGCCGCAACAATTATCAATTTTATAAAAAGGCATTTGCCGGTATCGAAGGCATTGAATTCCTGGAAGAACCGGGCAAAGGCTATTTTTCGAATCACTGGTTAACGGCTATTCTCGTTAAGGTTCCCAATTTTACCCGGGAAGACCTGCGTTTATGTTTAACTGGCAATAATATTGATTGCCGCCCGCTTTGGAAGCCCATGCATCTGCAATCAGTATTTGCCGATGCGCCTTATTATGGATCAGATATCAGTGAACGGCTTTTTGAGATTGGGTTATGCCTGCCATCGGGTTCTAACCTTACTGAAGCCGATCTGGAAAGAATAACTACCACTGTGTGCGATTGTGTTGGGGTGCCCGTTTCATAAAGCTGATCTTACATTCAATTTTAAAGCTGTAAAACATGGAAAAGAAGATATTAATGTGCCCTTTGTTCGATCCCTGGTATTATGAATTTTATATAAAAGGGTTGCATGATTTCTATAAAGATTATACCATTGAATTTTCATTCGAAGACAGATTCCTCCGGTTCAATGAATTTGTGAACGGACCGTACAGGAAGGAATTTTTCTATTACGAAATATGGGATAATGGCAACGTGTCGAAAATATGCATCGCCGCTAATGATAAATGTGACGTAAACGATACGGTTTATGAGTGGGTTGATGTGTATGCAAAGGTGAATGTAGATGAAGCCACCCTGCAAAAGTACCCGAAGGTGCTTCCTGTGGGCCCTAATTTTGGGATCAACTATTTCAGCCTTCCGGCCTATCTTAAATTATCCTGGAAGTTGTACCGGAAAGCCGGAATAAAAAATCCTTACTTCAGGGTGTATACACATCAGTCAATGAAAAGATGTTCATTTGATGTGTATGCCAACAGAAAGGCTTCCAGGGACAACTACCTGTTTTATTTGAACTATCCCTGGAAAAAACATACTACGGTAACAAACCTGAGGAAGGAAATAATTACCATCCTGAAAGGTCTTGATAGCGAGAAAGTGATCTCTTTTGAAGGCGGGTTTTCAAGACGGCGGTTAGGGCCATTTGAAGGGTTGGAAAATTATTCGGCCAGCAAACTGTATAACCACAAATCCTATCTTGAGCATTTGAAGTTATCTACAGTAGTGATAAATACGCCCGCCGTGCACGATTGCCTGGGATGGAAGCTGGGCGAATATTTTGCGCTTGGGAAAGCCATTGTTACTACCCCTATTAACAGGATACTGCCCGGTAATTTCATGGCCGGTACCCATTACCTTGAAATAAAAGATATTCATAGCGAATTAAAAGATGCCATTTCCTGGCTGGTTTCCCATAAAGAACAGCGAATGGAATTAGAGCAAAATGCGCTGGCTTATTTTGAAAAGTATTTGACGCCCGGCAAGGTTATTTCGGCCATTCATGCAACTGCTTCCAAAAAAGCATTGGTAGAGGCGTAGTTTTACCTATTCCTTTACAGAATGCAGTACCCGATTAGGGATTAATTCCCGGTCCGGGTTTAAAAATCTACCGGTTAGTGGTATATGGCAATTGGGGATTATTGGTTATGCGAATGTTATTAAGGTATTACACTTAAAAAATGATGCGAAAAATTTATTAAAAATCAAATTTCTTGTGTACCTTTCCCCCTGATTTCAGCCCCCTCTATAATCCTATGAATATCCAGCCTGATAAGCTGATTGTAGCAAATCCTTTCTGATATGTAACCGCGAACCAGGCACTGATTTAGCCTTGCTATATCCAATCGATAATCCTTTGAAATGTCTCCATTTTTCAAATCCATCTTTTGTCCTTTCCATATTTAGTCTCCAGTATCAATATCCTCATGTAAAAGCGTTTATATGTTGTTGTTGTGGTAATCCTTTGAACTTCCTGCTATTTACAATCCATTTTTCTGTGTATTAGGTAACCTTGTATCCATATTTCCTGCGCAATATCCATCGGCGTAATCAATAATTGATTATCGCATGGCAATTCCATTGTTTCCTGAAAATCCGCGTTCAGAACAACCAACATTGTAAACATATTGCTAATAGCATGAAGAAGTTTCTATCATTTTCAAGGCCTGTACCCAGGTGGGTTATCTTGCTTATCGATCTGGTCATAACCGTATTCTCCTTTACGTTGTCTTATTTCATCGTAAAGCAGTTTCAGTTTTCTGCAATTCTGCGCGGCCACTTTTTTGTATATACCACTTTATATTCTTTGATCTCGCTGCCGGTATTTTATTGCATGCGCATTCATACGGGCATGCTCCGCTTTTCGAATGTTTATGACATGATGCGGATCTCCCTGGCGGTATTGATCACCGGTGTTTTATTTCCCCTCGCAGTGGTATTTGTAGTGAACCGCGAATATCATATCAATAGCCTTAACATCCCCGGCGTATTGCTGATAAACTTTTTCATCAGCTGTACCCTGCATATGATGCTGCGCTCAATGGTGCGCGCGTTTTACTATTATGTAAAACATAATGCTATTGTTTTAAAAGAAAATGTATTGATCTATGGCAGTGATAGTGAAGCTATGTGTGTAAAGCAAGCCATTGAATCGAGCATTACCAACAAATTTGTAATTGCCGGTTTTGTTGAAACTGATATCAATAAGGCCAATGTTACCATTCAGCAAAAAAGGGTTTACCATATCAGGGAGCTGCCTTTACTTAAAACAAAGAAGAAAATAGATAAGCTGATCCTGATGAACGAACAGCTCGACAGCCGCGATAAAAAAGTGGTGATCGAAAAATGTTTGCAGTTCGGCATCAAGGTGCTTACGGTGCCGCCTTCTGATCAATGGACCTATGGCAAACTCAGCCTGAAGCAGATCCAGGAACTGCGTATTGAAGACCTGTTGCAACGGGAGCCTATTATCATTAATAATGAAAAGATCTCGAGCGAGCTTACCGGAAAACGCATTTTAATTACCGGTGCTGCCGGTTCAATTGGTTCCGAAATTGTACGCCAGGCATTGTCATTCGATCCTGAAATGGTGGTGCTGTGCGATCAGGCTGAATCACCTTTGCATGAGATGCAGCTTGAAATGGAGGAAAAATTCCCCGGCGCCAATATAAAGATCTTTATAGGTAACATTCGCGACCGTAACCGGATGCAGATACCTTTCCGCGAATACCGCCCGCATTTTGTTTTCCATGCTGCAGCTTACAAGCATGTGCCCATGATGGAACGCCATCCGTCTGAAGCCATTCTTACCAATGTAATGGGAACCAAGATCATCGCCGACCTGTCAGTTCTATACAACGTACATAAGTTTGTGATGATCTCAACCGATAAGGCCGTTAACCCCACCAATGTGATGGGTACTTCAAAACGGATCGCTGAAATGTATGTACAGTCGTTGAGCAGTGTGGCCGATAACCTCGTCGATCAAACCATTATGGGCCTTATCAACGGTGATAGCAAAGCCGGGGTGAATGCAAATGGAAGGACCAAATTCATCACTACCCGTTTTGGTAACGTGCTGGGTTCAAATGGTTCTGTGATCCCCAGGTTCCGCCAGCAGATCCAGAATGGTGGCCCGGTTACCGTAACACACCCTGAGATCACCCGCTATTTTATGACCATCCCCGAAGCGGTGCAACTGGTTATGGAAGCGGCGATCATGGGCAAAGGCGCCGAAATCTTTGTGTTCGATATGGGCAAACCGGTTAAGATCGTTGACCTGGCTTTAAAAATGATCAGGCTGGCCGGTTTAACACCCGATGAAGATATCAAGATCGTGTATTCCGGATTACGCCCGGGCGAGAAGTTGTATGAAGAGTTACTGAACGAACAGGAAAAAACACTTCCAACCCATCACGAAAAGATCAAGATCGCCAAAATAATACCCTGCTCGCATAAAGTGGTAAGAGAAATCGAAGAGCTGATAAGCATGAGCCGCCTCGAAGACAATTACGGCATTGTTAAGAAGATGAAAGAGCTCGTTCCTGAATTCAAAAGCAAGAACTCTCAATACGAGAAACTCGATTTACAACTTAATAAGGCCTATACAGCGGCCGCCGATTGAAACAACCACCAACGACAGGCAGCAACTATAGTATATTTGATGGGACCCGCTTGACAATGTATTATGTTAGTTGTTGCCTGTTTTATTTTTTTACCCCTGAACTTGCTATTTACCATATAAATTTCTTTCTTGCACCCGCACTGACTGATGAACTCCACTGGCCACATTATCTGAAGAAAACCTGAATAGCATCATATTTCCTGAAGACCCCGGTATACGGGGTGTGCTAATTATAAATAATTAACAATTAATCAAATGTCCCAGCCATGGTATATATAATAATACCAGTTGCATTCCTGGTAATATGCTTCATTCTGATGTACTTATATGCAGGACCCTTTTTAAAAGGGATGCCCGTGCTGGTTTATCACCGGTTCAGCAGTACAAAAAAGCCTGATTATTACACAGTTGCTACTTCCCAAATGCGCGAGCAATTGGAATACATCACTAAAAATGGATACACTACCATTTGGCTAAGTGACATGATCGATTACGTTGAAAACGGAAAACCTTTGCCGCCAAAACCGTTGATCATCGCATTGGAAGATGGTTTCAGGGATAATTATACCGAGCTGTATCCTTTATTAAAGGAGTTCAATTGCAAGGCGGTCATGTTCATTGTGGCCGGTTTTGTTCAAACGCCCGACAACCTGGGGCCCCGCGCCGAAGGGGAGTTTATGCTGGTAGAAGAGGTAAAGGATATGTGCAAAGAGCATGTTCAATGTGCCCTGCATTCAATGTACCACAAAAACTACCACGACCTTACTTTGGCCGAGATCGATGAAGATACACGGGCATCGAAACAAAGGCTCGATGACCTTGGAATATCATACCAGCCGGTATTTGCCTATCCATGGGCCTATCATTTTAAGGATGACCTGGTAAAACAGGCTGAAGTGTTCGGTATTTTTAAAAAGCATGGTGTTAGATATGCCTTTAAAGTGGGCGATAGGCTGAACCGCCTGCCTTTAAATCTGTCAAAAAGGTTCCTGCTTAACCGCTTACACATAAATGGCAACTATTCTATGTGGCAATTTAAAATGTCATTGATGGGATTTATAAGGATCACTCAACGGCTTAAAAAGATCCTGAAATAGGGAAGGGCAGCGTACTCAAAAGCTAAAGGAATAAAAGATGATCTATCTGTTAATCGGAATTATCGGGTTGCTTGCGCTTGTATTGATCTTTAAAATGGGCGCTGCGTTTAATGGCTTGCCGGTTTTAAATTATCATAAGATCAGTGCTGCTGAGGCCGATTTCCTTACAGTAAGTACCACACAGTTGCGCCAGCATTTTGAATACCTGAACAAAAATGGCTATACCACACTATTTATTAGTGAGGTGCTGGAGCATGTGGAGCAAAAAAAGCCCTTGCCAGCCAAACCGGTAATGATCACGCTCGATGATGGGTACCGCGATAATTATACCTGCCTGTATCCACTCCTGAAAGAATATAATATCAAGGCGAATATTTTCCTGGTGGCGGGTTTTATTCAGTCGCCAGACAATAACCATGTTTCTCCAAACCCCATGGGTGAATTCATGTCGGCAACCGAAGCCATTACAATGAGCAAAGACATGGTTCAGTTTGGGCTGCACACCTATACGCATCAAAGCTATTCAAAATTGAGCCTGCCCGAGATTGAAGCAGATCTCAAAAAAACAAGAGCCCGGTTGCAGGAACTGAACATCCCGGTTCAGCCCTGCCATGCTTATACTTTTGGCGCCTACAACCAAAAGGACGATCAAAAGCGCCAGGCCATGTTTGAGCTGCTTGCACAAAATGATGTAAGGCTCGCATTCAGGGTAAGTAACTGGGTCGATAAATTACCGGTGAAAAATAAATTCTTTATCAGCCGTATTCACGTGAGCGGACTGTTTCCCTTCTGGAAATTCAAAGTAGCCTTGTGGGGTTTCATTAAAATATTCAACCGGTTCGAAGCAATGCTGAAATAGGGCCGCCGCTGCAAACGGTTGCGAAGTATCCATAAAATATTTTTTGCGGCGATGCCGGTGAGGCGTTCAGTGAATTGTTGCGCTTACAATTAATCGCCACAAACGTTTGTTAGACATTTCTTCTTATAATAGTATATATACAAGCCAGTTTCATTAAGAATAATTCTTATGAAACTGGCTTTTTTGTTTTATTCCCTTCTCAACACATATTCTTTTTTCATACAAATTCCCTTTTTTTCACTTTTCTTATTCTGCTGCTAGCCAGCTGTTTTCCACATTTGGCTAAGAACAAATACTTACGTCAAAATAGTAATAACTCCATAACGAAATAGTACCTTTCTTCCGTAGATATACGAAACATTATTGCTTTTTGAAATCTAGAATTTTTTCTCACACTTTTTTTATGATCGTGCTGTTTATAGTAAAGACTAACACGGAAGCAGGTTCTATAAGAGAAAGAAGTTTGAAAAGGATGAAAAGTGAATTACATATTTCGATTCAGTAAAATGTGTTTGACTTTAGTCTATTTTTTTATGAATCTTTTATCGAACATGTTTTCAGGCACCATAATTGTTAGAAAACCGTGAAACTACTCTTTTAGAAAAACGTAAAATATCCCTATGATGAACACTAATACTCGAAGGAAATTCCTCCGGGATGCGTCGTTGACTGCAACCGGTATGTGTATCGCATCCCAATTGGGAGCAAAAAAGCAAGAAATCCGTGCCGAAGTGATTAAGTGCGCCCCCAGACAGACTTTTGCACTCGTAGGTACAATCTCCACTATTCAATCAGGTAAATGGTCTGATCCCGCCACATGGGGAGGTAAATTACCTGGACCCTCCGACATTCCGCTCATTTCATCTGGACATACAGTTACATACGATTTTACAACAGCGAGCTATGCTGGTGTAAGTGTTAGCAGCGGCGCCACCTTACAGTTCGACAGTAGCAAAAGCACTACACTGCAATCTTCAGGCAACGTTGTGGTTGAAGGAACTTTACAAATGACTCCCTCTTCGGCCAGTGTTATTCAATTATTACAATTCATTAATGTCGACATGACCAAATTTATTGGTGGTGGCATGGATGTTTTGTCAACAGACGTTGGCTTGTGGGTAATGGGATCAGGTGCGCTTAATTTAGTGGGTGCTACCAAAACTTCGTTTACCCGCGCTGCCGGCAGCATTGCATCGGGCACTACTTCTGTTTCATTAAGCAGTACGCCATCGGGCTGGCAGGCAGGTGATAACATCACCATTGCACCTACCCAGTCAACAAGTGTTGGTGACGCTTATCTTACCGGATTTGAAGACCGTACCATCAATAGCATTTCAGGATCGTCAATTTCATTGAACGCCGCAACTGTTCGTGTACATCCGCAGATCAATAATGTTTGGTCGCCCGAAGTTGTAAACCTTACGCGTAACGTACGTATTGAGGGAACAGCCAATGGCCGCATACATATTTTCATTCGCTCCTCAGTTCCCCAAACTGTTAAATATGTGCAGATCCGCTATGCAGGTCCCCGAATCCCGAGCGGCACTGCCTCCGAATTTGTATTGGGAAGATATGGTTTACACTTTCACCACTGCGATGATGGCAGTATAGGATCAATGGTTGAAGGATGTGTAATTCGCGATTGCGATAGCCATTCTTATGTACCGCATAGTTCAAATGGTGTTACCATGAAAGGTAATGTAGCATACAATGTTACCGAAATTGCCTTCTGGTGGGATGTACTGGACCCTGCCCATAGCATTACATTTGATGGCAACTTTGTAGGCATGACCAAATACTTACCAGGGTCAACCAATTCTTTAACTGTTAGCGCCTTCCTGCTGGGTGTTGGTGATGACAACACCTGTATCAATAATGTGGTAGTAGGCAATCCCGGCGATTTTCGTATAGGCGGCGCCTATTTGTGGGATGAAGGAACAGTTGAAAGTCCCTGGACGTTTAACAATAATATGGCCCACAACTGCTCAGGCGGTTTGGTGTCGTGGCAGAACAACGAACAACACCACGTAATTGAAGACTTTGTAGTATATAATTGCGAAGCAGGGATCTTTGGCGGTGCTTATGTGAATTCATACTGCTATCGCAGAGGACAGTTGTACAACGCCCCCGTTCTGATAAGGGCCGCTTCTTTAAGCAGTCAACGCGCGAAATATGAAAACCTCATCATAGATGCTGCCGGTCTTGATTATGCAGTAATAATGGATGAAGGTCCATTAGACGGACCATTCCCCGTATTCATGAGGAATTGCACTATTACCGGTTTTAAAAAAGCAGGTATTATTAACCAGTCGCCCTCCGGTGCCAAAAGACTGGATGTTATTGGATGCACAATAGCTGGTACTGCCGGTGGTACGTTGGTTGCACCTTCAAGCCCGGTTGATTGCTACCTGAGCTCAGATGCGGGTCCTAATGAGAATTTCAGGGTGCAGCCGGCAAGCGGCCAGCCCTGGTTGCTCACCCACTCAGGTAAAACAAATGTAGCCGCGTTTGCCTCCACTGTATGGGGCGACGGAAGTGGATTGAAAGGGGAATATTATAACGATGACAAGCTTTCGAACAAAATATTTGAAAGGGTCGATTGTAATATCTGTTTCCAGGATTGGATGCGCCTGGGTGTACACCATAAAATTTCCGGAAATGTTTATTCAATGCGTTGGACCGGTCAGGTAATGGCCCAGTTTTCTGAAGCCTATACCTTTAGGTTAAACGCAGGTGGCGGCCATCGCCTTTGGGTGAATGGTAATCTGGTCATCGATGGCTGGCAGGAAGATTATCCAAACTCATATTCTTCTTCGCCCATTTCAATGGTGGCCGGACAGAAATACGATATCAAGCTGGAATATTTTAACAATGATGATCGCAGTGTGCTGGAAATGTACTGGTCGAGCCCCAGCACCATTGAGGAGTATGTTCCCATGAGCCAGCTGTTTGCTTCAACAGTAAGCCAGCCACCAGCCAATCAGGCGCCTGTAGCCAATGCCGGTACTGATATAACTATTACGCTGCCTACAAACTCTGTTACGCTCGATGGTTCAGCCTCTAAAGATGCTGATGGCACCATTGCCACCTGGGCGTGGACAAAAATTGCTGGTCCTTCACAGTTCAGCATCACCAGCGCTGGTGTAGCCAATACAACCGTTACAGGTTTGGCAGTTGGTGTGTATGTGTTCAGGTTAACAGTGACTGATGATAAAGGTGCTACTGGTACTGATGATGTTACTGTAACAGTGCTTGCAGCCAACCTGGCACCTGTTGCCAACGCAGGGTCTGATATTAACATTACCCTGCCTACCAACAGCACAACCCTGAATGGTGGTTCTTCCAGCGATCCTGATGGAACTATTGTGAAGTACGCCTGGTCAAAAGTAAGCGGTCCTTCAACGTTTACAATTGCCAGTGCAAGCCAGATAACTACTGCATTGACTGGTTTGATTGCCGGTACATATGTTTTCAGATTGACAGTAACCGACGATAAAGGCGCTACTGCTACTGATGATGTAAATGTGATCGTAAATAATGTCAACACACCGGCTAATCAACCACCGGTTGCCATGGCGGGAACAGATGTTGTGATCACCCTGCCCACCAGTAGCGTTACATTGAATGGTTCCTCTTCTTACGATCCTGATGGTACTATTTCAAAATACGCCTGGTCAAAAGTGAGCGGACCCACACAATTCCTGATCGGTAGCTCTGGCTCTGCAATCACTACAGTTAGTAACCTTGCTGTTGGAACTTATGTGTTCCGTTTAACAGTAACCGATAATTATGGCGCAACCGCCAGTGATGATATTAATGTTATCGTAAATGATACGGCATCACCTGGTAACCAGGCTCCAATAGCCAATGCCGGCAACGACATCACCTTGCAGCTTCCTACGGCGGGCATAACCCTCGACGGATCGGCTTCTTATGATGTTGACGGCAAGATCGTTTCGTACAAATGGGTGAAAGTAAGCGGTCCTACCACCTTTACTTTATTAACACCGCTGGCTTCTACAACGGTGCTCAATAATCTGGTGGCCGGTACTTACGTATTCAAGCTCACTGTAACCGACGACCTGGGTGCAACCGCTACTGATACCGTAACTATAACTGCGCTTGAACTGAAGGCGCCGACCCTGGGAATTTTAACTGTAATTCCTTCTCCCAACCCAACAACCACTTGTTTCAAACTAAAGGTAACCAGTTCCAATACTGATCCGGTTTACATTTACATTTACGACGCTACAGGCGGGTTTATGAAGATGTATGAGGTTTCTAACAATTCAACTTTAACATTAGGGTTGAACTGGCCAAAGGGATATTATACAGCATTCTGTTTACAGGGATCTCAAAAAGTAACTCTTAAGCTGCTGAAGAATTAATGAGTATTTCGAGTTTAAATAAAAAAGGCTTCCCGCTGTATTGGGAAGCCTTTTCTTTTAGCGTACAAATTGTTATTGTTTTAGCAGGCATATGGGCAAAAAAAGAGCAGGCCTGAGGCCTGCCCGGATATGGTTTCGGAGCTTAAACCGGAATATTTTAAATTTCGGTTTGCATCCGTGAAGAGGCTTTTTCGGCAGTTTTTTTACCATTTTGCCACATGTCATTTAGTTTATCGCTCCATTTTCCAGCCTGATCTTTAATGTTCTTTCTAAGATCACTTCCTTTTTCCGGTGCTAATAACATTCCAACCGCAGCGCCAACTGCAGCTGCGCCTACCAGGCCCAGGATAACTTTAGTTGTTGTAGTCATGATTATAAATTTTAGAATAAGTAATAGATGTTTTAGTGAATTTAATTGTATCAAATCCTGTTCCGGGGGGACTGAGCATTAAAATCCCCATTGAGGGAATACCCTTAGGGCGCCGTTTTTCGCGATGCCAGTAATACCACCACCCCAATGACAGCTACGGCAATGCCGCCGTACAGTGGCCAGGCCACTGTTTTCTGTTCTTTTTTATTTAGTTCAATGGGGCCCAGGTCGGCCACTTTTTTTTCGGTGGTAAAGTTTATTTCCCTGACTATTATCATGGCAATGCCTATGACAATCAATATAATGCCGAGTGTTTTCATTGTTGTTGTTTTAAGTGTTAATGATCTCACCGCCATTGGGGGTGAAGAACCTGTTCGTTCATATAGGAAGCTTCATCAGAAGCCAGGAATACATAACAGCCTGCAATTTCAACCGGTTGCCCGGCGCGGCCTAACGGCGTGTTGGAACCGAACCCGGCAATACTCCCTTCTCGACCACGACCTTTACATTAAAGGTACCCAGTTTCAGATGGTGAAAACGGAAAGGAGGTGGGTATAATAAGGGGTGTCCACACCGCTCTGGGAGCCACGGCATTCACCCATGTTGTATTAATACATTGTTTTACCCTGTTCGGTTTTTTGGTCCTTCTTCACTGCGGTGGAACCAATTACAGCCGCAAGCGCCCCTAATACCGCATTAACCCCAATGGTGTTCGATAGGATGGTGAATAGTACATCGCCCCGGCCGCTTTGCGGCGGGTTGCTGGCATCGTTTAAACCGGTGACCATGGAATTGATCAATAATACTATTCCACAAAACAGCGAAGCCAATAAAATACCGTAGATGGTGATCTTGATCCCCATCATGGTCGATGACCGTAAACTGGCGGTGTCATGTACCCGGTGATAACCTCTGAATACCCCCATCAATACCACTGCACAGAATAAAAGGTTACCGATGTATAACCACCAGGCGTTTTCATAACGGCGGCTCAATAAATAAACAACAATGCTTGCCGTATTGAGTATGGCCGCCCATAAAGAATACTTCCAGTAGAATGCTTTCAGCGTCATATTCCTTTTTATGTAAGAGCTAAAAATTCGTGCCTGCACCCCTTCAGGGGGGTGTAGAGATTAATCTACAGCATTGCGAGTGAGCACATTAGCGAACGGGTGGTTTCAACGTGAGCAAAACATACGGCGTAGTGGAGAATGATTTAAATGAAAAGGGCGGGTGAAAACTTTGTAGTGACAATAAAATAATAAAGGAGGAGATCTATGGCCGATCCCCTCCTTTATAGGTTTAATAATTCATATGAATTCTGCTTCATAAACCCATGGCATTTACATGGGAGGACAAGGTATAGAGGATAAGGCAGCTTTTGAGAGTCTAGTACCAGGTGTTACATCGATAAGAAGCAAAGAGCGTTATCCGGAATTTCTCTTTACCATGCTTTATCAACGCTGTCGCCTGGGATTGCTAAGGACAAGGTTAATTGAAGCTAAGAGCGTCAGGGAATAAAAGAGTAGAAAGAGATTTATGGAAAGCGCTCAATACCGCTGTTATTCACTTTCTGCTCTTAGCTTTCAGGACAAGGTTAACAGTAATGGCTAAGAACATTAAAAGAAAGGATAAAGAACCGTGATGATCACTTCGTCCTTTACTTTTTTTGTACTCAGTTTTGTTGGACAAGGTTAATGGTGACACCAGAAATTGAAAGAAAACTTAAAAGAGGAGTGTGGTAGCTCTTACTAAATTCTCCTATCGGTTTCCTGGCTTTATTCTGAAATAAAGCTTTGCCGTGTACATACAAACAGGTTGCATAGTGTATATTGGTTATGGACCTGTTCTTCAAACTGAAATCCAGCCTTTAACAATATTTCATTGTAGGCTTTGTTATCGGTTTCGGGTTCTGCAATGATCTGTCGTATCTCGGGGAATAAAAAGAAATATTCCACACAGGTTTGTAAGGCTTTGAGGTGAAGCGGGCGAACGGTCTTCTTATTGGTATTCATCAAAAGACGGATGATGTAATCGCCTGAGGAAGTTGGATAAGCATCATAGAGTTCGTCTTTATCTGCTGCGCAGATATCAACCTGGCAAATAGCGAACCGGTTACTCAGCATTACCATAAATGAGCGGGCAAAATCGGAATTGCCGGCATACTGATAACTTGCTGCCAACGTTTTAGCCGCCCTGCCTGGTTTCCATGCCCAGCTGAATATCGCATGCATGTCGCGCGAAACGCTAAAGGGGCTTAAGGATAAGGTACACGTAGGATGTTGAAAGTGTTTTGCAAAAACTACTTCCTTTTTCATGTTCAGGCCGGTAGAAGCAATCAACCCATCCTTCAGGCCTGTTAATCCTGGTATAGAGCATAAAATTTCCATAATGAAAAATTTAAGCTCCCGGTTTTTTTATCCGGGAGCTCTTAGTGCCTAACCAGAGCCTTTGTGTTAACTTCAAGAAATTTGAGGCGCAGTAATCGTTAACCAGCTTTTACTGCTGCTATTAAAAGCAACACACGTTATAAACACCAAAACATTAAGAAAGGACAATAAAAAAAATGCGAAAGTTCTTAATATACGACCCAACCCGTATTGGGCGCTACATAGAATCACTTAGCATAGCTGTTGCAGCCAAAGCATCGGTAGGAATCCTTCAGTAAAGTACGATTTGTACTTTAATTTTATTGTAATATATAACGGTTTATGATATTCGCTAGTATATATTAAATGGATTTTTGCTGGCTATTCGGTTCCAATCAAATTATCGATATTGGTAACCGGGCCAATTATGATCAATGATGGATGCGTGATGTGTTGTTCTGTTGCCAGTAGCGGCAGGTCTTTGATCATACCCTTCGCAATTTTATGATAGGGGAGCGAAGCATAATGAATAATAGCTGCAGGCATATCGCCATATCCTTTATCAATATATATGTTTGCAATCTCGGTAAGTTTTTTCATTCCCATGTATATCACTACTGTTGCTTTGCTTTGTATGGCGAGTTGAAGATCGGCCGATAAAGAGCCATCTTTTTTTGTACCGGTTACTACCCAAATACTTTCACTGATATTGCGGAAGGTTAAGGGAATATCGTACAGCCCGCTCGCCTGCATACTGGTAATGCCGGGGATGAAAGTTGTTTTTATACCTTGTTGCCGTGCATACAGGATCTCTTCGAACCCTCTTCCAAAAATAAAAGGGTCGCCGCCTTTCAGGCGCAATACTTTTCCTTTTGCAAAGGCTTTCTCTTTGATGAGCGCATTTATTTGTTCCTGCGGGGTGTAATCACCATAAGGCAATTTGCCCACATAAATGTTTTCGCAATCCGGCTTTGTATATTCAAGCAAAGATTTATTGACGAGGTTGTCGTACAACACAACAGGAACTTCCTGCAAAAGGCGGTACGCTTTTAATGTGATCAGTTCAGGATCGCCGGCGCCGGCTCCTGCTACAATTAATTCAGGTTGAACAAATGATGCTGCCACTAATAGAAAATTTTATATAAAAACGGAACAGATGGGATGCCTATTCTTCACTCGCATGAGCATTCAACTTCCCCGCATCCAGTACACAAATATGTTTGCCCGATAAAGATATGCTGCCTTCCTGTACCAGTTCATTAATGGTACGGAATACCGTTTCATAAGTAGTGCCGGTATACGATGCCAGGTCCTGGCGGCTGAGGTTAATATCTATAAAACCTTCGGGGTTGGTCCCAAATTTTGCGTGCATGGATAATAAAGCCTGGGCAATTCTGCCCTTTACGGTCATATGGGCCAGGTTGCGCATCTTTTTTTCCGACTCCTTCAGCTCTCCGGCAAAGAACAGCATCAACTCGTACAGGAACTGGTAGTTCACTTTAAGGGTCGATTGAAAAAAGCCAAGGTCTATAAAACATACTTCCGAGGCTTCCAGGGCAGTGGCCGAAACCGGGTAATATATATCATTACCCAAACCGCGATGGCCCAAAATGGCGCCGTTCTTGGCCAGCCGAACGATCAGCTCCTTGTCATCGGCCCATTTTTTATGCACTTTAAAAGTTCCCTTATATATAAAATATATACCGGTTACCTCGCTGCCTTCGGTAAAAAGCAATTCACCCTTGTTCACGTGAAAGCTTTGGCGATGTATATCAATTGCCGGCAGCCATTCTTTTGAACAGAGTCTGCATAGAAAGCAGCTCTTTAAATCACATCCATTTTTGTTTCGTTTCACAAGAATAAATTTATATGTAAATAAAATTAATATTAATTCTCGTGGCAAGCTGACCGTGCAAAACCGCATTAGCTACAGAAATTGTTGATATGGTCTGATTCTGCCCTCAAAATTGAGAGAAAATCTTAAACAATTACGCATAAATAAAATAAATATATTACTCATATAGGAATACACTATAAAAATAATATTAAAAATGACTATTTTTATTACACAGATCACAAAACAGCGGTAAATTTTATAGCGAATTGCCATTTAGATATTATATGTGATTTTATTTAATGTTTAACGATTGCCTGCGATAAATTGATTGATCCAAAAAACGCAGTTTATGAAAATAGTAGTTATTGGCAATGGAATGGTTGGTTACAAGTTTTGTGAAAAACTGACAGCCAAAGCCCAGCCAGGGCAGTTTGAGATTGTTGTTTTTGGGGAAGAAACCCGTCCGGCCTACGACCGCGTACACCTTAGCGAATACTTTGCCGGAAAAACAGCCGATGACCTTACCATGGCCGGCCTCGATTGGTATGCTGAAAATAATATCAGAATTTATTTGGGAGATCCCATTTCTTATATAGACCGCGATCAAAAGACCGTTCGTTCTCACCACGGCATTAATGAGTCTTACGACTATCTGATCCTGGCTACCGGTTCAGCTGCTTTTGTGCCACCCATTCCCGGCGTTGAAAAAGAAGGCGTTTTTATCTACCGCACTATTGAAGACCTGGAAATGATGACCACTTATGCTAAAAAAGCTAAGACCGGTGCAGTAATAGGTGGTGGTTTGTTGGGTTTGGAAGCCGCCAAAGCCATGATCGACCTCGGCGTTACCAATACCCACGTAATTGAATTTGCTCCCCGCTTAATGCCCCGGCAAATTGATGAAGCCGGTTCCAACATATTAAAAGCAAAGCTCGAATCACTCGGGCTCTCCATTCATACCAGCAAGAACACTTCCGAGATCCTGGGCGACCAGTTCATTACCGGTATGCAGTTCAGTGACGATACCAAACTGGATATAGATATGCTAGTGATCTCGGCCGGTATTAAACCCCGCGATGAGTTGGCTAAACTGGCCGGACTGGAAACGGGTCACCGCGGCGGTATTGTCGTAAATGACCGCCTGGCCACTACCGATCCGTTCATTTTTGCCATTGGCGAATGCGCTTTGCATGGCGGAATGATCTATGGGCTGGTAGCGCCTGGTTATGAAATGGCCGAAGTAGTAGCCACCAACTTAATGGGCGGCGACAAGTCGTTCACCGGTTTCGATATGAGCACCAAGCTGAAACTGATTGGTGTTGATGTGGCCAGCTTTGGCGATCCTTTTGTGTCGGTTGATGAGGGCCGCAGCATTGTGCTGGAAGACCGCATGAAAGGTGTTTACAAACGCGTAAATATTTCACCCGACGGAAAATATTTATTAGGTGGCATTCTGGTAGGCGATGCAGAACAATACAATATGCTGCTGCAAACCACCAAGAACAAAGTGGTGTTACCGCCAAACCCCGAAGATGTGATCCTGGGCGCCCGTGGCGGCGCTGGTAATGAAGGTGGCGCCGGTGTGGCCAACCTGCCCGATGATGCGTTGATCTGCAGTTGCGAAAGCGTTTCAAAAGGCGATATCTGCAAAGCAGTTTGCGACGGAAATGAAACCATGGATTCAATTAAAAAATGCACCAAAGCCGGAACTGGTTGCGGCGGTTGCGTTCCCATGGTTAAAGACCTGATCACCCATACACTTAAATCGCAAGGTAAATATGTACGCAACGTACTTTGCGAACACTTTAATTACAGCCGCCAGGAGTTGTACGACCTGGTGAAGGTGCATAAGCTGCAAACATTTGACGAAGTGCTGAATAAACTGGGAACCGGCGATGGTTGCGAATTGTGTAAACCTCCGGTGGCCTCCATTCTCGCCAGTTTGTGGAATGATATGATCCTGGCAAAAGGAAATGATACCGCACAGGACAGCAACGACCGTTTTTTAGCCAATATTCAAAAAGGCGGAACCTATTCAGTAGTACCGCGTATACCTGGTGGTGAGATCACGCCCGAAAAACTGATCGTAATAGGTCAGGTTGCTCAGAAATACAATCTCTATACAAAAATAACCGGCGGTCAGCGTATCGATCTGTTCGGCGCGCACGTAAATGATCTGCCGGCCATCTGGAGCGAACTGATAGAAGCAGGTTTCGAAAGCGGTCATGCATACGGTAAAGCCCTGCGCACAGTGAAAAGCTGCGTGGGCAGCACCTGGTGCCGGTTTGGCCTGCACGACAGCGTTAGCTTCGCCATTCAGATAGAAGAAAGATACCGTGGCCTGCGCGCTCCGCATAAATTAAAGTCGGCTGTTTCGGGTTGTATACGCGAATGCGCCGAAGCACAAAGCAAGGATTTCGGTATAATAGCTACCGAAAAAGGCTGGAACCTGTATGTATGCGGAAACGGCGGTTCAAAACCACAGCATGCCTTACTGTTGGCAACTGACATCGATTCAGAAACCTGTATAAAATATATCGACCGCTTTTTGATGTTCTACATCAAAACAGCCGATCCATTAACCCGTACAGCTACCTGGCTGAACAAAATGGAAGGCGGCATCGATTACCTGCGTAATGTTGTAGTGAATGATAGCTTAGGTATTGCCGAACAACTGGAAGCAGAAATGCAAACGCTGGTTGATAATTACAAATGCGAATGGAAAGAAGCGGTGGAGAATCCTGAGATCCGCAAGCGGTTCACGCATTTTGTAAATGCACCTGAATCAAAAGATCCTTCGATACAATTTGAACCCATGCGGGAACAGAAAAAAGCGAAGGAGTGGAAATAAACTAAAACACAACAGGCAATACTCATGCATCACGTTGCCTGTTGTCTCTGATAATCTTCTGATACTAAAACACTCACACACATTTGCCATGTAGCTGACCGGCTATTGCCGGTACTGGCTGCGTATTTCTAACGATTGTTTGTCTGCATCAACCATGCAGCGGGTTTTTATTTCCCCCATTTTGAATGCCATTGGAAAAATGATCAGTGAAAGCTGAATAGGGAATTTTTTGTAAAACACAATGTTCATGTTATGATACAAGAAAAAGTACTTACCTGGTTTTTAGCCTGCCGTACTACAGATGTACCCGAAAACGGTGGCGTATGTGTAAAATACCACGACGAACAGATCGCCCTGTTCAATTTCAGTCGCCGCGGAGAGTGGTACGCATCACAGAATATGTGTCCGCACCGCCAGCAAATGGCCCTGAGCCGTGGGATGATCGGAACGCAAAACAATGAACCCAAAGTGGCCTGTCCGTTCCATAAAAAAACTTTTTCACTGGTTACGGGTCAGTGCCTGAGCGGCGATGATTGTGGTGATATCAAAACATATCCCGTAAAAATTGAAAATGAACTGGTTTATATAGGAATAGAAGAATAATTGAATGTAAGAGAGGCCCCGCCAGAGCAATGGCTCAGGGGCAAATGGTTTTAGAGAGATGATGCTAACGGTTGCCCGCTTATGAGTTCCAAACGATTGCCTGCCATGTATTAAACCAAATTGCTTAATAAAATTCACTGCATGGCTATATTAACAAGTAACCCAATCAATTAAAAAACCCCGGCAGATGGCAGTCTAACCGGGGTAAGCAAATTTTAAAATGAATCATCATCTTAAAAAAACCAAAACAAAAGTATGAGGAAAAAATTAATTTTCATGGCAGGAACCGGAATTGTGTGTTTTTTATGTAAACCGTTCAACAGCACCGCGCAATTTTCATTGCAGGGGCAACTGAGAACACGTACCGAATTACGTAACGGGTACGGAACACTCAATACAACTGGGTCCGACGCTGCTTTTTTCACCTCTCAACGGGCCCGTTTAACTTTTGGGTACAAATGGGACCGTTTAAACTTCAATTTCTCTGTTCAGGATGTACGGGTATGGGGGCAAGACGCTTCTACCATTAATAATGCCGACGGAAACAGGCTGATGGTGCACGAAGCCTGGGCAGAAGTTACCCTCATGAATTCGCTCGATACCACCATAAAAATGAAAGGTATCGACAATCTTTCCTTCAAGATCGGCCGTCAGGCTTTAATATATGATGATGTGCGTTTGCTGGGCGACCTCGACTGGTTGCAACAGGCCCGCCGTCACGACGCCTTACTGTTAAAAGCAATGCACCATGGCTGGCAGGTTGACCTTGGCGTTGGCTTTAATCAAAATTCCGATGGTGCCGGTGTAACAAATGCCTTCTATACACCCGGTAATGTACCGCCTTATGTTACCAATTCGCTCGGTAACCTGGTGGCAACACCAGCAGGTCTCATTCCACTTTCGGCCAATGGCACTATGGGTGCAAAAAGCAGCTTATCGGGTTCTCCGGTGCTGAACAACACTATAAGCACCAATGGCATGAACCAGCAATATAAATCCATGCAAATGGCGTACATCAGCCGCAAGTTCGGCCAAACGAAATTTGCAGGACTTTTCTTTAAAGACGATTTCTCAAAATACCGTCTCGATTCAGTAGGCGGCGCTTCAAGCGGTTATGTATTCGGTAGAAGATATGACGTAAAAGGCGTGAACCGCCGTCTTACTTACGGATTAATGATCAATGGAACCATTGGTAATGCTTCCGGTTTGAAAAAGTCATGGCAGGTAGGCGCTTATTTCCAAAGCGGAAAAGACCGGGATGGAAAGAACCTGAAGGCTTCTCATTATACCGCCTCGATCAATTTGCAAAAAGGCAAGATCAGCTTTGGTTTGGGATATGATTATTTATCAGGTAATGATTCTTCTACTGCAGCTACCGATAACCATCGCTTTGATCCCCTGTACGGAACACCGCATAAACATTGGGGATACATGGATTATTATTATGTAGGAACCGGTTCACCAGTAGGCGGTCTGCAGGATGCATACTTTAAAATAAAATACCAGTCGAACTTGTTCTCTTTGTCGGCCGATGTTCACAATTTCCAACTGGCTCAAAATATGGTGAACACGCTGGATGCTGACAAAAATTATCTTAAAAAAGATCTTGGATACGAATTTGATTTTATAGCCAACTATGCATTGAACAAGTTTACTACGCTGGAGCTTGGTTATGCTTTCATGCTCGCAAACAACAGTACCGAGTATGTTAAAAAATCAACGATGGACGCAACCAATCATCGGCCTACATGGGCTTACCTGATGATCAACATCCGTCCTGATTTCTTTTTCACCAAACCAGTGGCAATTAAACAATAATAAAGAGGTTATTAAAATCAAAAGACATGAAAGTTCTTAATATATTAAAAATAGGGATCGTTGCTCTGGCGGTTTTTGTGGTGTCAACATCATTTGTTCTGCATACAGCCAATAAACCAACACGCACCATAAAACTGGGTTTCATCCCATTGACCGATTGCGCTCCGCTCGTGATCGCCAAGGAAATGGGGTTCTTTCAAAAATATGGATTGGATGTACAGGTAACCAAAGAAGCATCCTGGGCCAATGTGCGCGACAAGATCCTGAATGGTGAGCTGGATGGGGCGCATTGTTTGTTTTCCATGCCTTTCTCGGTATATGAAGGCATTGGCGGCAAAGCCGGTTCTGAAATGCGTATCGCCATGGTATTAAGTAACAATGGCCAGGGTATTACACTTTCAAAAGATTTCTGTGGCCTGGTAGGTTTTAAAGAAATTAAAAAAGTAGCTGCTGCAATAAAATCAGTGCAATCGAGAAAAGAAGTGACGTTCGCCATGACCTTTCCCGGCGGTACACACGATATCTGGTTACGTACCTGGCTGGCAGCCTGTGGTGTAAGCTCCAAATCAGTGGGCATCATCACCATTCCGCCACCGCAAATGGTAGCCAACATGCGGGTCGATAACATGGAAGGCTATTGTGTTGGGGAGCCCTGGAATGGCGTGGCTGCTGCACAGAACGTTGGGTTCACCCATATTGCTACACAGGACATCTGGAAAAATCATCCTGAAAAAGCCCTGGTGGTTAACAAAGCGTTTGCCGAAGGCAGCCGCGAAGACCTGAAGAAAGTAATGATGGCCATACTGGAAGCCTGCAAGTGGCTCGATAATATGGGTAACCGCAAAAAAGCAGCACAGATCCTTTCGCGGCCCAATTACGTAAATGCACCGGTAACTGTGCTGGAAGCGCGCCTGATGGGCAGTAATGATCTGGGTTGCGAGCTGGGCGTGCAGAAATATAAAGATGATTACATGTTATTTCATAACAACGGCTTTGTAAATGCGCCGCGCCTGTCACATGGCGTCTGGTTCATGGCGCAATATGTTCGGTTTGGCTATATCCCTGCTTTGCCGGCTGATTACAAGGAGATCGTTAATAAAATAATAATGGACGACCTGTATGATGAAGTGGCAAAGAGCATGAACATTGGGGTTCCTACCGATGACATGAAGCCGTTCAAGTTGAACATAGAATCAGTACCGTTTGATCCGAATAACCCGAAAGCGTATATCGCTGCTTCGCCAAGGTAACCCAATTAACTAACCATTCAATTGTAAACAATGAAACGGAGCATGAAAAAATATTTTGCTTATTCGATATCTAAAGATTTTTTCATGCGGAGTTCCATCTGGCAATTTTAAAAAAATTAAAAATATTCAGATGAAAGCAAAAGCAATAAAGATAGGGTGGTCGGTATTGTATTTCGTGGCAGGCATGCTGTTGTTGCTGGGTATGTGGGATATGGTCTCGAAAATAACTAAAGGTGAGATCCCTTCTCCCCTGGCAACCTGGGACACCTTTAAAGAAGTAATGACCAATCCGTTCCAGAACGACCCCGATTATAAAGGCATCGGTACAAAATTAATAAGCTCTTTGGCACGTGTGGGTATTGGTTTTGGTTTGGGCAGTTTGATCGCCATACCATTAGGGTTTGTGCTGGGCAGCAACCGGATCATCATGAATATCTTCAACCCCATTGTACAGATCTTAAGGCCGGTGTCACCACTGGCCTGGTTTCCGCTGGGGTTGGCTATTTTTCAGGATTCGCCCAAGGCAAGCATCTTTATGATCTTCATTTGTTCATTGTGGCCCACGCTCATCAACACTTCGTTTGGCGTGTCACAAATACCGCAGGATCATAAAAATGTAGGCAAGGCATTCGGATTCTCCCTTTGGAAATACATTACCAAAATAATGATACCCTATAGCTTACCACATATTTTCACCGGATTGCGTTTGTCGATCGGTGTGGCCTGGATGGTGATCGTAGCCGGCGAAATGTTATCGGGTGGCATTGGGTTAGGGTATTTTGTTTGGGAAGAAGGCTTTAACGGCGGAAGTATAGGAAAGATACTGGTGGCAATTTTGATCATCGGAACGGTTGGGTTACTGCTCGACAAGTTTTTTACCGGTTTGCAAAAGCGGTTCACCTATGCGGTGTAATCAATTAATTTTTTAAACGCGTTAAAGCCGACAACAATGAACTCAACTACTAAAATAGCAACACAAACCATTGTCGATTCCATTTTGGAACCGGTATTAACACCAGCACCTGCAATAGGTATTAATAATGTTACGGTAAGTTTTAAAACACCGAAAGGAACCTATACCGCGGTGAAGGAAATTTCACTCACCGTACAAAAGGGAGAGATCATCTCTCTGATAGGTCACTCCGGTTGTGGTAAATCGACCCTGATGGGAACCATCAGCGGCATGGTAAAGCCCACCACCGGTGAAGTGATCGCCAATGGTAAAAAAGTAATGGGCCCTGGCCCCGACAGAGGCATTGTTTTTCAGAATTATTCCCTGCTACCCTGGCTAACCGTGTACAGGAATATTTATGAAGCCGTTGACTCTGCATTAAAAGATCTTTCAAAAAGCGAAAAAAGAGAACTCGTTGAACGCAATCTGAAGACCGTGCATTTGTGGGACCATAAGGACAAATTGCCCGGTCAATTATCAGGCGGCATGAAACAGCGGGTGGCCATTGCCCGTGCATTCGCCATCAACCCGTCGATTCTGTTGCTCGATGAACCGTTTGGCGCGCTCGATGCATTGACCAAAAGCAATATGCACGTTGAGCTGCTGAAATTATGGAACCTCGATAACCGCGAAAAAACGATCGTTATGGTAACCCATGATATTGAAGAAGCCATCTTTTTGAGCGACAGGGTAGTGGTGATGAATAACGGTCCGGAAGCAACGATAAAGGAGATCGTACCTGTTCCCCTGGAACGGCCGCGCAATAAAAAAGAGATCGTGCACGATCCGGTTTACATGAGCACACACGATAAATTATTGAACCTGTTGATAGATAAATTTTCTATTGACGACATCAAAGAATAAAAACAACCAACTAACAGCTATTAATAACAGATTTAATTTTTGAATCATGAATCAACCGCTTGCAAAGCTGAACATTTTCTCGGGTAAGGGCATACAGATGCGCACTTTTCACATTACCTGGCTTACTTTTTTCTTTTGCTTTTTTGGCTGGTTTGGCATTGCACCGCTGATGCCACTGGTACGCGAGCAATTGCATTTAAGTAAAGAACAGGTAGGTAATATTACCATTGCATCGGTTTCAGCTACCATTATTGCGCGGTTGATCATCGGCCGTTTATGCGATACACTGGGGCCCCGGTTATCATACACCATTTTGCTGGTGTTAGGCGCTATTCCCGTAATGTGTATCGGGTTTGCCAATAGTTATGAATCATTTTTGTTGTTCCGATTGATCATTGGCATCATTGGCGCTTCTTTCGTTATTACCCAGTTCCATACTTCAGTAATGTTTGCCCCCAATGTGGTAGGGACGGCCAATGCCGTTGCCGGTGGCTGGGGCAACCTGGGCGGCGGTGTTACGCAAATAGTAATGCCATTGATCGCAGCTGCTTTTGTAGGCGCCGGTTATATTGATAAAGGCAACTCCTGGCGCGTTGCCATGGTAGTGCCTGGCGCCATATTGCTGGTAATGGCATTTGTGTATTACCGTTTCACCAAAGACACACCAAACGGTAACTACAATGAGATCGTTCGCCAAACAAAAGAAAAGAAGAAAGGCACTTTCATCCTGGCGTTAAAAGACTACAGAACATGGATACTGGCAGTTGCCTATGCCGCCTGTTTTGGTGTTGAGATCACGGTTGATAACGTAGCTGCCACTTACTTCGTTGATAATTTCAAAGCTACCCTTATTATGGCGGGTGCATTGGCGAGCATATTCGGTTTTATGAACCTGTTTGCCCGGGCAATGGGTGGTATTATCAGTGATAAAGTTGGCAATGCGTACGGCTTGCGTGGTAAAGGATTGCTGCTGGCCGGCTTTTTACTGCTCGAGGGAATTGGCATTATGCTCTTTGCCAAAGCAGGCACTTTGCCCGTAGCAATTATTTCTATGTTACTGTTCGCCATGTTCCTGAAAATGGCCAATGGCGGAACCTATTCAATAGTGCCATTTGTGAACCGGGAGGCAATTGGTAGTGTGGCCGGTATCGTGGGCGCCGGTGGTAATATAGGCGCTATGTGCATTGGGTTTCTTTTCAAATCAAAGAACCTTACCTATTCGCAGGCCTTCCTGTACATTGGTATTGGAGTGGCCGTGGTAGGCTTGCTGGTGTTGCTGGCACATTTACGTGCATCACAAAAAGTTGAGTCAGCAACAAATATAAAAGACGAAGCGGCTTTGGCGAGAGCTTAGTATACTGAAGAGAAAGATCATAAGATAGTTAGCATAGAGATTTATCAAAAGCATGAACATGAATAATCAGCATCCCGAATCAGTGACCACCACCTGCAGCTACTGCGGCGTGGGCTGTGGCATCGTTGTAAATAAGGACAAAAGGGGGATCATAACTGTTGAAGGCGACAAGCAACATCCGGTAAACAAAGGCATGTTGTGTAGCAAAGGCATGAATCTGCATTATACTGTTAATGACAGAAGCGATCGCTTGTTGTACCCGCAAATGCGTTACAATAAGAATATGCCCTTGCAACGGGTTTCCTGGGACGATGCGCTGAATCGCACTGCTGCCGTATTCAAGACCTTTATTGATAAGTATGGGCCTGATTCCGTTGCTTTTTATGTATCGGGGCAATGTTTAACTGAAGAGTATTATGTTATCAATAAACTCATCAAAGGGTTTATTGGAAGCAATAACATCGACACCAATTCGCGCCTGTGTATGAGCAGCGCCGTGGTTGGTTACAAGATGTCGTTGGGTGAAGACAGTGTGCCCGGTTGCTATGATGATATTGAACTGGCTGATTGTTTTTTTATTACAGGCGCCAACCCCGCCTGGTGTCATCCCATTTTATGGCGCCGGATAGAAGCGCATAAAGCGGCCAATCCGCATGTAAAGATCATTGTGGCCGATCCGCGTAAAACAGATACCTGTTCCCTTGCCGATGTACACCTGCAGTTGAATCCCGGTACTGATATTACGCTGAACCATGCTATTGGCAGGTTGCTGATCGAGAATGGCGATGTTGATCTTGATTTTGTAAAGAACCATGCCGAAGGGTTTGAGCAATATAAAAAGATCGTTTTCCAACGCACGCTGGCCGAAGCGGCCGGGATCTGCGGTATAGATGTAATGAGCATCAAGCTGGCTGCCCAGCACATTGGCAATGCAAAAGGGTTTATGAGCCTGTGGACGATGGGGCTGAACCAAAGTGCTGTTGGCGTAAACAAGAACCTCAGTTTAATAAACCTGAACCTCATCACCGGACATATTGGCAAACCCGGTTCTGGCCCATTCTCTTTAACAGGGCAGCCGAATGCCATGGGTGGCCGCGAGGTAGGTGGTTTAGCGAACCTGTTGCCGGCGCATCGCAACCTCGCCAACCCTGAACATCGTGCAGAGGTGGAGAAATTCTGGGGCGGAACCAGTATATCGCCCAAACCCGGGCTTACTGCCACTGAAATGTTCGATGCACTGAACGATGGCCGGTTGAAAGCCATCTGGATCATTTGCACCAACCCGCTGGTTAGTTTGCCGAACGTACGGGTCGCAGAAGAGGGTTTGAAGAAAGCGAAGTTTGTAGTGGTACAGGAAATGAGCAACCAGCCCGAGACCCTGAAATATGCCGACGTTATTTTGCCCGCCGCCACCTGGACGGAAAAAGAGGGCACCATGACCAATTCGGAACGACGCATTTCTTACCTGAACAAGGTGGTGGATGCGCCCGGTGAAGCCCTGCCCGATGCAGAGATCATTTGCCGGTTTGCCCAAAAAATGGGTTACCATGGTTTCGATTATGCCGATGCATCGGCCATATACGATGAGCATGCAAAGCTCACCGAAGGAACCAATATTGATGTTAGCGGATTAAACTACTCAGTTCTGAAAAACAGGAGGTCAGTGCAATGGCCGTTTCCAAAAGAGGAAACAGGCCAGGGCACTGTACGCTTGTTTACAGACAAGACCTTCTATACACCTTCTACCAAAGCCATCATTCACCCGGTGCCCGATGACCTTACGAGTGAAAAACCCGATGGCGATTTCCCGTTCATTCTAACTACCGGCCGTATACGCGATCAATGGCATACGATGAGCAAAACCGGTAAGGTGAATAAGTTGAAGCAACATATTTCGCAGGCATACCTTGAAATTAATCCCGAAGATGCTCGCCGCCTGCATTTAAAAGACGGCGATATTGCCGTCGTGAGTTCGCGACGGGGCGAAGTGCGGGTAAAAGCATCGGTATCGAACACCATTAAGAAAGGCGTTGTATTTCTGCCCATGCACTGGGGAAAGATCCTGAACAACGACCTTAACCGGGCAAACAATGTGACCAGCCCCATGGTTGATCCCATTTCAAAAGAACCTGATTTCAAATTTTGTGCAGTACAGGTAGCGCCGTATAAAAAGCCAAGGCAGCGCATTGTGATCATTGGCGCCGGCGCCGGGGCGTTTGGTTTTGTGAAATCGTACCGCGAAATGAACAGTGAAGATGAACTGGTGATCTTCAGCAAAGAGAATTTTCCGTTTTACAACCGGGTGATGTTGCCCGATTATATCAGCGGCACCCAAAGTTGGGAGCAGCTGATCAAGATGAAAGAATCGGAAGAACCCAACTATAATATCAAATTGTATAAAGGAGTAAGTATTGAAAAAATAGACCGGGAGAATAAATATGTGATCGATTCTACCGGCCGTACAACTTATTACGATGTGCTGCTGATGGCTACAGGTAGCCGCGCAGCGGTTCCGCGCAACGTGCCTGCGTTAAAAGGTATTTTCACCATGCGCAGCCGTACCGATGCCGATGAGTTCAAGAACCACGTACCGCGCGATGGTCATGTAGTGATCGTAGGTGGTGGATTATTGGGGCTCGAGCTGGCCGCTTCCCTGCGCGAAGTAGATATAAAGGTTACCATTGTACAGCGCATTTCCCGCTTCCTCGATCGGCAGTTAGATCCGTTGGGAAGTCAGATGTTGCACGAAGAAATGGCCGATCAGCATTGCGATATTTATTACGACGATGAGGTGCAATTGTTCTATGGCCGCAGTGAGCTTACCGGCATCCGCCTCAAAAGCGGTGTGGTGATCGATTGTAATGCCCTCGTATTTGCTATTGGTACCGTGCCCAATATTGAGCTGGCCAAAGAAACCGGACTGCATTGCCAGCGTGGCGTTATTGTGAACGAGCGCCTGCAAACCAGCGATCCCAATGTTTTTGCAATAGGAGAGATTGCCGAGTTTGAAGGCACGCTGTATGGAATTACGGCCGCAGCTGAACAACAGGCGCATATTGTAGCCCGCTATTTAATGGGTGATATTGCCAGCCATTACAAAGGCAGCCTGTTCATGAACATTATCAAGATCCATGGCTTCGATCTGTGCAGTATTGGAATACCTGAATGTCCCAACGACGAATATGAAGAGATCATCTTCCTGGATAAAGCAAAACGCTATTACAAAAAATGTATCATTCACCAGGACCGCCTGGTGGGCGCCATATTGATCGGTGACAAAACTGAGTTCCAGGAATTCAGGGAGCTTATCGCCAATAAGATAGAGCTCAATGAAAAACGTTTACAATTGTTGCGCAGCGGCAAAAAAGCTGAACCGGTATTGGGTAAGCTGGTATGCAGCTGTAACAACGTGGGTAGTGAGAATCTGAAGAATAAAATAAACGAAGGCTGCACCGACTTTAAACAATTGTGCTCGTCAACAGGGGCCGGAACTGGTTGCGGTTCGTGCCGGCCAGAAGTGCAAAGGATCCTTGAGGAGACATTGGCTGGTGTAACAAATAGTCTGTTGGTGAAATAACTGATAATTAAGAACTGAAAACATGCGAAAGTATCATCATATAAAGATCAATCTTCCCGGCGGTATAGTAGCTGCCGGTGACCTGCATGCGTGGATGGAGGCTGCCGAACGTTGTGGAGTTGACCAGGTTCAATTTGGTAACCGGCAACAATTGTTTTGCCGTGCCGACAGCAATAATGAAAAAGAATTCCGCACAGCGTTGGACCAGCTGGGCGTTGTATATGAAGTGAACAGGGATGAGTATTCAAACATCCTTACCTCCTATGTGGCAGAAGATGTGTTTCAGAATTCCAACTGGTTAAGCGAAGGCGTATATAAAGATATTCTTGGCCTGTTCGATTATCGCCCGCGGTTGAAGCTGAACCTGGTTGATGCCAACCAGAGCTTTATTCCCTTCTTTACCGGGAATATCAATTTTATTTCATCACCGGTAAATAACTACTGGTATTTATACATCCGTTTTCCCAAAACCACGGTCATCTATTGCTGGAAAGGATTGATATATTCAGATGATATTCCGCGTATGACCCGGTTGCTCGAAGAAGCCATCATTGACAACAAAACGCTTACCGATGGCGATGTGTTGTATGAAATGGTGCATAAGAAGGAACAGTTCATAATGCAACCGGTTACTGCCGAACTGAGCATACCCAAATTTGCCCTGCCTTATTACGAAGGTTTTAACCGCTATGGCGAAAAGACCTGGCTGGGCATTTATCGCCGCGATGAATGTTTTCCGGTTTCGTTCCTGAAAGATATAGCCTCCATTTGTTTGAAGACCAAGGTAGGGCAGTTGTATGTTACACCCTGGAAATCGCTTATTGTAAAAGGTATTGCGCAAAACGACCGCACGGCCTGGGAATATGTGCTGAACACGTACCGCATCAATGTGCACCATGCGGCCAATGAGCTCAACTGGCAGGTAGAAGACCTGAGTGAAGAAGGCCTGAACCTGAAACGGTATATCATTCGTCAGTTCGATAAAGATGATGTACGTACGCACGGATTGAGCTTCGCTATTAAAACCAAACCCAAGAGCGGTTTATTTGGTTTGTTTGGTGCAGTAGTGATCGCAAAGCAAAACAATACAAGCCGTAACAAGAGCGCTTCAATGAACCGCTACGATATTATGTACACCAGGGATTTTAATCCCAATTCCCGGGAGTATATCTTATTTCGCAAGGCAGTGCAAAAGGAGGAACTGGGCGCTTACTTAATTTCGCTCTGCAAATATTTTTATGATCTCACTACCGAGGCCGATAAAATTTTGCACAGTGTTTACCGGCAGGAAGTGGTACAGGAGCCCACCGTTAAAACGGCGGTAAATGTGCCCGTTATTTATCAATGTAAGCATTGTTTTACCGTGTATGATGAACAGTATGGCGATAGTATAAATGATATTGCCGCGGGTACCTCATTCAGCCAGTTGCCCAATACGTATAGTTGCCCGGTATGTGAATCGTCAAAATCTGAGTTTCAGGCGGTAAAAGCAGAAGGGGCTAAGGTATAGGCAAACTTGCCAATAAATCATCATATTTAACATACTTTTTACCTGCAGGCCCTGAGGCCCGCCGCCGGAAGGCCGAAGTGTAGAAACGTTCACCTCCCCAAATTGTGACTTATACCAGGTTCCGGGTGCTTGTGCTATGGCCCCTGAACCCTTATCTTTGTCGCATGAAACCTACTATTACAATAGAATATTGTCCCAAATGCGGATGGTTGCTGCGTGCCGCGTATATGGCACAGGAGTTGTTGACAACCTTTGCCGATGAATTGCAGGGCGTGTTGTTGATGCCCAGTGAGGTTAGTGGCCGGTACACTATTTGCATCGGAGACCAGAAGGTTTTTGATCGAAAAGAAATAGGCGGTTTCCTTGAAATTAAAGAAGTTAAGCAGTTAGTGCGCGATGTGGTGGCGCCGGGCAAAAGCCTGGGACATGCCGATCGCAAAGTGCATGACTGATTGCTTTAATTGATCACCTTACCAGTATGTATATTATGGAAAACCTGTTAGGTGTAATATTATGTGGTGGCGAAAGCAAACGCATGGGTGCTGATAAAGGCCTGTTGCCAATTCGCAATACCATCTGGGCCAAACATATGCATGAGAAGCTGGCCATGTTCCATTTACCGGTGGTGTATTCGGTAAATACACAACAGGTACATACGTATTGCGAAGAGGTTTCTCCCGAATTACTCGTGGTTGATAATGCTGAGGTGGAAGGCCCGTTGAAGGGGCTGCTCAGTGTTCATCAACAATTTCCCGATAAAGACCTGCTGTTACTGGCTTGCGATATGCTCGATCTGGATGCCGGTTCCATCGATCACCTGTTGCAGGAATATATGCGCGATAACCAGTACGATTTTTATGTATACCAGGACGTTGATTTTGCACAACCATTTTGTGGTATCTACACACGTACCGGTTTGGAAAAAGTGGCGGGCCGTATTATGATCGGCCGCCTGAAGAATTACAGTCTGCAGGCCATATTTGATGAAGGTTGTACGCAACGTTTGCAAATGCGCACCCAGCATGTATTCCGCAATTATAATTCAAACGCCGATATAGAAGCGTATTTTGAGCACCCACCGGCCTGAAGTCTCACCTCAGCCCATTTTTTTTACCAATCCGCCTAATATTCGTAATCCCCGTTCAACCCCATCATTCCACGGCTGCCCATAGCCGATGCGCATATAATTGCTGTACCGATCGCGCATGGAGAATATTCTGCCCGGTGCTACCGATACCTGGTATTTCATAGCTTCCTGGTACAATTGGAACGTGTTCACCTTTTTATTCAGCTCGAGCCACAGCACAAAACCACCCTGCGGCCGCGATACCTTGGTATTTTCAGGAAAATGATCGAGTATGCCCTGTACATACCGCAGTTGTTGGGTATGCAGGGCGGTACGTAATTTTTTCAAATGATAATCGAACCGGCCTATGCTAAGAAAGTGCGCCATGGCCTGCTGCGTAATGGTAACCCCCGTAATGGTATGCCGCATTTTTAACCGCGTTAGTTGTTCCCTGAACCGGCCGGGAATGCACCACCCGATGCGATAACCCGGCGCCAGTGATTTGCTGATGGAAGCGCAATACAGTACCCAGCCTTCGGTGTCATAAGTTTTGCAGCAGCGCGGCCGGTGTTGACCGAAATACAATTCGCCATAAATATCATCTTCTATAAGGGGAATGCGGTGTTTAGTGATGAGCTCAACCAGCGCCTTTTTATTTTCATCGGGCATACAACAG
Organism: Niastella vici; assembly: GCF_002077945.1. Lineage (GTDB taxonomy): Bacteria > Bacteroidota > Bacteroidia > Chitinophagales > Chitinophagaceae > Niastella > Niastella vici. The sequence continues at coordinate 222,511 of NZ_LVYD01000042.1, read as the reverse complement.
CCGAGCGGGTTGTTAAAGCTGGGCACAAACACACAGGCTTTTATGTTCGATGTTTTAATGGCCTGCTCCAGGTAGTTGAGATCTATACCGGTTACCGCATCGGTGGGTATTTCAATAACGTGTAAGCCAAGGGTTTCCATCACCTGAAAAATGCCAAAGAAAGTAGGCGTTTCAATGGCTACCGTATCACCTGGGCGGGTAACTGCCTGCAAAGAAAGAGACAGCGCTTCCATACAACCGGCGGTGATCACCACATCATTGGCGCTGATCTTTCCGCCCCAGTTAAAAGCCATGCGGGCTACCTGTTTGCGCAGTTCCAGGTTTCCCTGGGTGTCTTCATATTGTATACAACTGGTTGGCGAATGGCGGAATGCATGCACAATGCTTTTATTCAATTTGGCTGTAGGCAATAGTTCCTTGGCCGGGGCCGCAATGGCCAGGTTGGTGATGTCGGAGGCGCTCAGTTTTTTAAAAACGGCTGCTACCATTTCATCAACACTGATTGTGCCGGCAAGGGTTTCGGGTTTGGGCGCCGCGGGCAGGGCGGGGAACCGCTTTTGGTTAAAGCGAACATAATAACCCGATTTGGGGCGGCTCTCGATCAGTCCTTTTCCTTCGAGGTAATAATAGGCCTGAAAGGCCGTACCCATGCTGATGCCGTACTCATCGCTCAGCATGCGTACCGAAGGCAGCTTGTCGCCGATCTTCAGGATCTCATTGTGGATCATCTGTTCAAGGCTGCCGGCGATCTGCAGGTACAGGTGATCGGTGCCGTTCAGTTTGTTCTTTTGCATCTGTGGTTGGGATCTGATATAGTTAAAGTTACAAAAACCGTATCTGATACACAAATGGGTGTGATTCGGAGGCTACTCCTCCAACGGCTGGCGGTGGCCGGGGGCACTTCGGTTAGGTTGTGGTTTGGTTGTGGTCGTATTGTGGTAATATTAGGTTAACCTTTTGTTTACCCCTTAGGTAAAAAAAAGGAAATGAAAAGGTAAAGGCAATATTACCCTAACATAGAGGGTACCTGAAGAAGGGAGAAGAAAAGCCAACCAGGGGGTAATGAAAAGGAGAAGCGGGGGTAACCGGGAGGTAAAGAATACCTAAGCAGGAGGTAACCAGGGGGTGAAGAAATGATTTTGCTGATGTTGAAAATCAGCTGGTTGCGAAGCGGCGAGGTAACCAGGAGGTAAAGAAACCCCTATCGGTGCATCGTTTCCGTTTTGCCATCAGGATAACCTATCAACGCCAGGTCGGCCATGTTTACGAAGAGGCCATTATCAACAACCCCGGGAATGGCATTGAGCTCATAGGTTAATACATCGGGCTGTTCAATACGTTCAAAGTGGCAATCCAGCATGTAATGATTATGATCAGAAATAAAAGGCTGGTTATCCTGCATGCGAAGGATGGCTTCCACATTATAGGTTTCCCTGATGTTGCGTTGAACCTGTTTCCACCCGAAGGGGATCACTTCAACCGGTAAGGGGTATTTACCCAGTTGGGGTACCAGTTTTGACTGGTCGGCCAGAATAAGCAGTTCGCGCGAAGCCGCGGCCACCATTTTTTCCTGCAGCAGGGCGCCACCGCCGCCTTTTATCAATTGCAGTTGCGTATCAATTTCATCGGCGCCATCGATGGTAATGTCTATACGGTCAATATCGTTTAGTTCGGCCAGGGCAATATTCTGTTGGGCGGCCAGTGAAGCCGTATGTTTTGAAGTGGGAATGGCCCTGAAGAAAAGTCCTTTCTTTACGCGTTTACCGAGCTCCATAATAAGCCAGTAAACCGTAGAGCCGGAACCAATACCAACGGTCATATTGTTTTGAACCAGTTGAGCTGCTTGTTGGGCTACCAGTTGTTTGATCTCATCCTGCGTAAGCATAGAATGAAGATAATTTGAAAATTTGTTAATTGAGCAATCGTGAAAAATATTATGATTCACTGGTTTTACCAATGGAAAAAATCATTGTAAGGAGTAATTAAAAATTACTTTAGTGGCTGGGGGGCGTCGAACTCTCCCTGGTAAACAACTCCGTATCCAGTATCCGGGTCTCAAACTCAGTAACGGGGCGTTTGCTTTCAATGATAGAAATAAGCAATTCCGTAGCGGCCTGTCCCATGTCAAAAGCCGGCTGGCGCACGGCAGAAAGCGGCGGGTTAAACAGCTCGGCTATATTGGTATTGGTAAATCCGATAATAGAAATGTCATCGGGGATCTTTTTGCCGGCGGCTTTCAGGGCTGTGAGGCAGGAAGTAGTAATGCGGTCGCTGGCCGTTACAATGGCATCGGGCTTTTGGCGGCCGCTGAACATTTTCTGGATCTCGCCTTCAATTTCCTCATAGATCATACCCCCATGCAGGGTATAATGCACCAGCTTTTCATCATAAGGCAGGTTATTCTTTTTCAGGGCTTCTTTATAGCCCTGCAATCTTTCCCTGGTAATTGACAAATTAGGCGAATTGGTGATATGCGCAATACGCGTAAAACCCTTGTTGATGAGGTGCTGGGTAGCGTCAAAAGCGCCTTTTACGTTATTGGCTGTGACCTTATGGGTATTTATTTCATCGGTGATGCGGTCGAAGAAAACAATGGGCAGTCCTTTATCGTGCAACTGTTTCAGATGCGAAAGGTCTATCGTTTCGTTCGAGAGGGATACCAGCAACCCATCAACCGAGCGCGAGGCCAGGTGTTGAATGGTAACTTTCTCCCGTTCGTACGATTCGTGGCTCTGGGAAATAATAACATGGTACCCCCGGTTGTAGGCAATAGATTCAATCCCGTTGATCGCCTGCGAAAAAAACGTATTAGCAATCTCGCTGACGACCACCCCGATCGACCGGCTTTTGCGCTCTTTCAGGCTTAAAGCGATCGGATTGGGCCGGTAATTTATCTTTTCGGCATACTCGAGTACCAGTTTTTTTGTTTCAGGACTTATCTCATAGCTTCCGCGCAATGCACGCGAAACCGTAGAAGTTGAAAGTCCCAGTGCCCTGGCAATATCTTTTATGGTTACAGTCTCAAATTTCACAGTGTGTCAGCAAAGTACAACTAAAAATAGTCTTTTTTCTATAAGGGTGATATATACCTTTTTAAAAATATGGTGGGGCGCCGAAAACCGGTAACTATGAAGAAAGTGCTATGAACTGCAAACTGTAAAACTATTGGTAGGGAACCGGCAACTATGAACTGTAAACTTTGAACTGAAAACTTTGAACTGAAAAACTGAGAACTAAGAAACTGTATTCTTTTGACGGTTCCAGCCTGGGCAACAACTCCCCTTACGGCCGACGGTATCATTATACTGCCTGATTATTTTTATGCCTTTGATTCGGTTAATACCCGCCGTGATATTACAGTTACCTGGTGCAAGGTAACTTCGGCCACGAACGTTAAATCAATGCGCTGCCTCGCTGAATTGAATACCGGCGCTACTGGCGACCCTTATTGCCCGGCCATGCGTGCCGGAATGGCCTCGTATTTCGTAACAGGTAAAAGCGAATTGTTCCCCTTCGGCCAGGCAACCATTGATTCGTGCCAGGGCAATCTGATACAGAACCCGGGTATCAATAAATAATGTGTGTCAAACACTTATCCCGATGCATCGGAACGTTTTTTATTTTATGTGCTACATCTTGCTTCCTGTTTTTCATTTCATGCATTGGTTTCAACCCGGTAATCACAACATACTCATACGCTGCACTTTACCTTAAATATTTTTCTGACCTCGTTGCCGGGAACGATTGCATAGAAAAATGCATACGGATTGTCTGATTTTAGCAAATAACTCTCTAAAATTGACATTGGATTATAGTTAAAGACGATTGCAAAAAAAAATGTGTACGAGGTTTCTGGCCCTTCATCAGGTATCCGGAATCTATTAGAACCCCCAAAATTGAACTGCCATATGAGTAGAATTACTTTGGTGATCCTTCTATGTGTGTCCCCATTCTTTCTATTTGCCCAATCCCGAATAATCAAAGGAACTATTACCGATGAAAAAGGTTTACCGATGGCCGGTGTAAGTGTGTTGCTCAAGAACACACAGAGCGCGACAAACGGTACCCAAACAGATGCTGCAGGTAAATTTACCCTCACAGTAAATGCTGCCGGCAAAGTAACCTTGGTGTTTAGTTACCTGGGCTATAAAAAAACCGAAGCATCGACAGATGGTTCCAAACCACTGGAAATTCAGCTGGATAAAGAAGACAACAATCTCGATGATGTTGTCGTGATAGGTTATGGTAAAGCCAAAAAAAGAGACCTCACCGGTGCGGTGGGAATCGTTAGCGGTAAAGACCTCATGAAGACGCCGGTAGCCAATGCTGCCGAAGCGCTTACCGGTAAAGTGGCCGGTTTACAGATCACTACTACCGAAGGTTCGCCCGATGCAGAAATAAAAGTTCGGTTGCGTGGCGGTACTTCCATCTCACAGGATAACTCGCCCTTATATATTGTGGATGGGTTCCCGGTAAGCAACATCAATAACATTGCTGCTTCCAGCATCGAGACCCTAACCTTTTTAAAAGATGCGGCTTCTACCGCTATTTACGGTTCACGCGCCAGTAACGGGGTATTCCTGATCACTACGAAGGAAGGTAAGGCCGGAAAATTAACGGTTTCAGCCAATGCCTATGGCGGGTTCCGGAAAATAACCAAAGAATTGAATGTACTGAACCCATATGAGTATGTTAAATACCAGTATGAAGTAGATCCCGATCCGGCTTCCACTACTTTCGAAAACTATTACGGTGAATTCAAAGACCTGGATATTTATAAATCAATAAAAGGCACCGACTGGCAAAAAGAAGTATTCGGCCGCAGTGCTCAGCAACGGTATTACAATGTGAATTTGAATGGCGGTTCTAAAACAACGCGTTTTAACCTGGGCCTTACCCGCAATAAAGAAGAAAGTATCATGTTGGGCTCAGGGTACGAACGCAATAACCTCGACTTTAAACTCAATGGTGAAATAACGCCAAAGCTCACCTTCGATTTTAATACCCGCCTCGGCTATATGAAGATCGATGGCGCCGGTGTGAACGTAGGGGCAGGGTCAGTTACCCGTTTGCGTAACTCTATCAAGTATGCGCCAACCCGTGGGTTGAGTGAGTTTGATCAAAGTGCGGTTGATGATAATACCGTTACTGCCGAAGACCAGAGTTTGCTGTACGACCCCGTAGCTTCTGCCAATGATGAATACAAAAAGCAAACGCGTCTGAACAGTACGTTCAATGGAGGCCTTACCTGGAAGATCATGGAAGGCTTAAGCTTCCGGTCTGAAGGTGGTTTTGAATTCAGGAATGAACGCACCGATAATGTGTGGGGGCCGCATACGTATAATGCCCAGCAATATGCCGGTCAGCCTATTGGTAATATTTATACATTGGGTGGAACCTCTTATCGTATTTCCAATTATGTGACCTTCGACAAACCGAACCTTTTTCCCGGCCAGAATTTAAACGTGGTGGCGGGGCAGGAAAGCATGTCGAGCGGATACAAGGAGATCACCAACGAATCGCGGTTCTTCCCCGCACTGATGAAATATGAAGAGGTGCTGGCCAATATGAACTTTGGTACGCCCATTCCAACCGTAACCTATATTGCCGCTAATGATCGTATGAACTCCTATTTCGGCCGGCTTAATTATACCTTCAACAATAAGTATATCTTAACGGCCACCTTCCGTGCCGATGGATCCAGCAAATTTGCAAAGGGACACCAGTGGGGTTATTTCCCTTCCGTAGCTGGTGCCTGGAAAATATCTGAAGAAGAATGGTTGAACCGGCAAGCCTGGCTGAGCCAGTTGAAACTGAGGGCCAGTTATGGTGCAACTGGTAACAACCGCATTCAGGCCGGTCAATGGCAAATGAAGTATATCACCAGCAATGAAAATAAACCCTATTACCTCGGTGAAGCGGAAGCCCGCAATTTTATTCCCGATAACTTATTATACAACCCCTTGTTGAAATGGGAAACTACCCTGATAAGAAATGTGGGACTTGACTTTGCTTTCTTCAATAACAGGTTAAGCGGTACCGTTGATCTGTATCAGAACACAACAAAAGATCTGTTGATACAACAACCGGTTCCACCGATATCAGGCTATACCGGTCAGTTGCAAAATGCGGGACAAACAACCAACCGCGGTATTGAATTAACGCTCGATGGAGCACTCGTAAATACAAAAGATTTCAGCCTGTCGGTTGCTTTTAATATTGGTTTTAACAGGAACCGGGTCGATAAATTCAAAGTGGGCGATTTAAATTATAAAGCATACAGCTCAGGCTGGAATGGTACCGCTCAACCGCTGGAAGATTACCTGGTAAAAGAAGGCCAGCCCGTTGGACAGATGTACGGCTATGTAACCGATGGCATGTACACCTTTGATGATTTTACCTTTAACAACAGCACCAAAAAATGGGAGCTTAATAAAGGGGTGCCTGATAACAGCGCCCTCATTTCGCCCGGTTATTTTGGTCCCGGCATTCTGAAGTTCAAAGATATCAGCGGCGCAAAAGGCGAACCCGATGACAGTATTACTACCGCCGACAAAACCGTGATTGGTAATGCCAACCCCAAACATTCGGGTGGTTTTAACCTGAATATGCGGTTTAAGGGTTTTGACTTCCTGGCATTCTTTAACTGGACCTACGGAAACAAGATCTATAATGCCAATAAGATCGATTATACAACCTTATTGCTCAGCCGTAAATACCAGAATGTGCTGGCTGAAATGGACCTGAATCACCGGTTCACTATCATAGACCCTGAAACCGGATATAATGTAGCAACCGGCGCCAATGCCAATCCCGAGCGCCTGATGCAATTAAATGAGAACGCTACTATCTGGAGTCCTTTAATGACGGTAACACCCTTACATTCCTGGGCTATTGAAGACGGATCGTTTTTGCGCCTGAACACTGTGACGGTGGGCTACACAATTCCCCGGAATTTGTTGCGCCGCGCTCACATCGCCAACGTGCGGGTATATGTAACAGCGTACAACCTGCATACCTGGACGAACTATTCAGGCTTCGATCCCGAAGTAGATACCCGCAGAAGTCCGCCCCTGACACCAGGTGTTGATTTCTCTGCTTATCCAAAAAGCCGCTCATTTGTAGGTGGTATTAACGTAACATTTTAATTGACTTGCTATGAAGAAAAGATTATCTATACTATTAATAGCTGCCGCAGGCTTATCTATAACCGCATGTAAGAAGGATTACCTGAATACTTCTTCACCCTCTGAATTTACCCCCGACCTGGTATTTTCATCAACACAGTATACTGATTTTGCCCTCACCGGAACCTATGCCCTCCTTACACAGGATTACCTGTATTCGGCCCGGTTACCGTTGAACTATGCAACCAATTCAGATATTGAAGTAGCAGGCGCCGACAACACCTCATACAAAGAGAACAGTACCCGCGGTTTGTCGAACTACCTGGGTACGCCCGATAATTCGGCCCTTGCCCGCGAGTGGACGACCATTTACAAAATGATTGAGCGCGCCAATTTGTGTATAGACGGCATTCGAACCAGCGCCATCATGAAAACGGCTGATTCATCAACCATGAAAGCGTTCCTGGGCGAAGCGATCACCTTACGGTCGCTGGCTTATTTTGAACTGGTGAAGAACTGGGGCGATGTACCCTACAAAGCAGAGCCCACCAAATACGATCTGTCGAATGTGTACCTGGCGCCCTTGGACAGGGACTCTATTTATGATCACCTGCTCACCGACCTGCAGGAAGCAGAGAATTATGTTCCCTGGGTGGGCAGCGGCACCGGTACATATGCTACTGTAGAAAGAGTGACAAAAGGATTTATAAAAGGATTGATCGCCCGTATTGCCCTGTTCCGCGGCGGTTACAGTTTGCGCAACCGCAATGGCAACTATGTCACCGAGCGGGGCAGCAACTGGCAAACCTATTACACGCTGGCGCGTACAAAATGCCAGGAGATCATGACCTATGGCAAGCACAAGCTGAACACCAGCTATATTGATATCTGGAAAAAATTATGCGCCCTGCAACTGGACGCTACCTACCAGGAAAACCTGTTTGAAGTGGCCAACGGATTGGGACGCAGCGGTGAAATGGGTTACTCTATAGGCGTACGTTTTTACACCAATGCAAAATATGGATTTGGTAATAACGCCAACGTGGTGAATACCACCGCCTGGTATTTCTATATGTTCGACAGGCAGGACCTGCGCCGCGATGCTACGGTTGCCTATTATACCTACAGCAATGGATCTGCCGACATTAAGGAAGTATTTCAAACCAATCCCATGTCGTATAACTTTGCCAAATGGGACCAACGCTATATGGGCACCAGCTGGAGCGCCATAAACAAAAGCGCTTCCGGAAAATTTGGTTATGGTATAAACTGGTCGGTTATGCGGTATTCAGATGTGCTGCTGATGTTTGCCGAAACCGAGAATGCCCTCAATGGACCAACCAATTTGGCAAAAGATGCATTGAAACAGGTACGTAACCGGGCCTTTCCCGATTCAGTAAAAGCTACCAAAGTAGAGGCCTATGTAAATGCACTCACAGATCAAACTTCTTTCTTCAACGCCCTTGTAAATGAAAGAGCGTATGAGTTTGGCGGCGAAGCCGTTCGCAAATACGACCTCATTCGCTGGAACCTGCTGGTGAGCAAAATACAGGAGCAACGCGATGGGTTTAAAAAGATGCTGAATGGCCAGGCGCCTTATGATGTGTTGCCAACTTACCTGTTCTATAAATACAATTCAGATAACGAAACCCTCGATAAAGCAAACATTAATTTCTATGAAGACAAAGGGTCGGCCGATATTACCGGTTACACCAGGGTGACCTGGTTGTCGACCATGGCCGCTTCAACCAAGACCACTTACTCAGACCGCGTTGACCTGTTCAGCAGCGGGTTGAATTCAGTTATTCCGAACCGGCACCTGTATCCCTTTGCGACTTCGACAATCGCCGAATCACAAGGCACTTTAAAGAACGCATATGGATTTTAAACCCTTAATCTTCGTAGCAATGAAATCAACCAATATAAATAAGATCTTCCTTACGGCAGTAATAGCCGGCCTTATATGCACGGGAATTATATCGTGTAAGAAATTCAACGACTGGGATGCAGATGCCAGCTATAACCGGTTGTTCACACCTTCTGACCTGGCTGCCAGTGTTGACGGGGTTAACGTTACGCTGAAATGGAAAGCGAAACCCAATACCGACTCCTATACAATAGAGTTTAGTAAAGACAGCCTGAAGTTCACCACAATAATTAGAAAGTATTCAACCCGTGGAACTAAAAATACAGATGGCTACACCTATTTTGCGGTACCCGACCAGTTCGATCAGGTAACGCAATACTCCGTACGTGTAAAAGGTATTGATTCGGCCGGAACGCCGGAATCGAACTGGGCAGCCATTCTTTTCAAAAGCGGCAAGTTCCCTTCCATTCTTAATTCGGCTACCATCAGTGACATTACAGATGTGGCCATCAGGGCAAGCTGGACGAACACCGGCGATGCCGCAACAACCATTAAGATCCTGAAAGCCGGCGATAGTTCTGTGGTAAAAACAGTAACGCTTACCAGCACTGATCTCACCAATCAGTATACAGTTATATCAGGGTTAACCCCGGCTACCGGCTATATACTCTATATTTACAGTGGTACAAAAGTGCGCGGCTGGTACGATTTCTCCACCAAAGCAACACTTTCGGGTAGTGTTATCGACTTAAGAAGTATAACCGGTGTGCCTTCCATTTTGGCTGATACCCTGCCAGATATTGCAGCGGGCAGTACGGTTATCCTGAAAAAGGGGACCACTTATGAAATGACAAACTCTTATTCTTTCAATAAAACAGTTTCAATCATCAGTGGTGACGATCTTACTACCACCACGCCGGCTACTATCTATTTTAAAGGAACTACCGGCAATAACTTCGATGTTGTAAGCGGCAGTGTCATCGACTCTATTTCATTGACCAATGTTATTATAACGAGTGATGATGTGAGCGCAAGTGCCAAATATGCATTCAACATCAGCCAGCCCTGTACAATAGGAAAGATCTCACTTGAATCGTGCACCGGGCAGTATTTCAGGGGTTTGATAAGAACGAAGGACAATACAATGAATATTTCAACCATCTCCATCAACAATTGTATTGTCAGCGATCTGGGAAGTTATGGTTTAATAACAGTCGATAATGCCGCCAATAAGATTGATAACATTCTGGTGACCAACTCAACGATCTACCGGGTGGGTGCAACGGTTGTGAAGAATGTGCGCAACAGTTTGACCAGTGTAATTAAAATTGAATACTGCACTGTCAATGAAGCGCCATTATACGCCAACTACCTTATTGACCTGAACACGTTTACTGTAACAACAGGCATCAGCATAAACAATAACATTTTTGGTGTAGGTAAAGCAAGCGGCGCCAATGTCTCTGTAAAAGGGTGCCGTTCGGGCACTACTGCCACAGGTACCGGCAACTATACCACATCAGATTATATTTCAAGCGGAAATGCCTTACCCGGGGTTACAGCCTACGCGGGGGCATCAACTGCATTGTTTACCGATGTTGTAGGCGGCAACTTTAAAGTTACCGACGGAACGTTCGGCGGAAAAAGTTCAGCAGGCGACCCCCGTTGGTGGTGGCACTAGTTCAGGAGAAAAAGTTTCGATGTAAATGAACAGGTACATGATAAACTACAAAAGAAAGCAGTTGTTATTTTTATTTGGTATAGTTATAGGCATCGGCGTAAAAGCCCAGCCCATAGCTTTTCCCGGCGCTGAAGGTTTTGGTCAGTATACCACCGGCGGCCGGGGTGGTAAAGTGTTTGTGGTAACAACCCTCGATGATGATGGCGACGGCAGTTTCAGAAGGGCCGTGCAGGCTAAAGGTGCGCGCATTGTTGTATTTGCGGTTTCAGGCACCATTCATTTACAATCAAAGCTCGATATAAAAGGCGACGTTACCATCGCCGGGCAAACTGCGCCCGGTGATGGCATCTGTTTGGCCGACTATTCCGTTTTTCTCGCTGGCGATAACATCATTGTGCGCTATCTGCGGTTTCGCATGGGCGATAAAAACCAGAAAGGCGGCATGGTAGATGGCAATGGCGGGGATGACGCATTTGGCGGAACCAAACGCAGGAACATCATCATCGATCATTGCTCCATGAGCTGGAGCACCGATGAAGCGTTCTCTGTTTACAACGGCGATAGCACCACCCTTCAATGGAACCTGATTGCAGAACCATTGAACTACAGCTATCATTTTGAAACCGGCGATAAAGATTATGAGCACCATGGTTATGGCGGCATTTGGGGTGGCAAACATTTATCGGCCCACCATAATCTCTTTGCACATTGTAACAGCCGCAACCCGCGGTTCAATGGAATCAGGAATTCGCCCGAAGATAATGTTGATTTCAGGAACAACGTTATATACAACTGGGGCGGTAATAGTGCGTATGCCGGTGAAGGTGGCAATTATAACATTGTGAACAATTATTACCGGTATGGCCCTGAAACAAAAAAGAATGTGATGTACCGGGTGGTAAATCCCTGGAGTAAACCGCCTAAGATCCCCTATGGTAAATTTTTTGTAGATGGCAATTATGTTGACGGCTCCTATGAAGTAAGCAACAACAACTGGCTGGGTGTACAACTGGGCGAAAAGAATGGCGATGATCCTGCGCTGGCAAAAGCGGCCGCGCCCTTTGCCATAGTACCGGTTACCACTCAAAATGCCAAAGACGCGTTTGAGCTGGTGTTGAACCAGGTGGGTTGCAGCTTACCGGCAAGGGATACACTCGATGAACGCATCATCAATGATGTAAAACACCGGAAGGGCCGGTTTGTGGATGTACAGGGCGGTTACCCCCATGGTACAGAATATGCAGCCACCGTAAATGCATGGCCGGCATTACGATCATTGCCCGCAGCACCCGATAAAGATCAGGATGGTATGCCCGATGACTGGGAAACAAAAAATAAATTGAACCCGGCCGATACCAGCGATGCAGCTGCCAACACATTGGATAAACAGTATACGAATATTGAAGTGTATATAAATAGTCTGGCCGATAAAAAATAAACAAACATGAAGAGACTGGCAATTATTGGATTGATGTTATTGATAGCTTTTGCCCTGCCGCCAAAAAAGAAGATCACGGTGTGGCTGATAGGCGATTCAACCATGTCGGTAAAAGCTACAAACACCTATCCCGAAACCGGCTGGGGAATGCCCTTTGTTTATTTTTTTGATTCAACCGTAACAGTTGATAACCGGGCGCAGAATGGCCGCAGTACCAGAACGTTTATGGAAGAGAACCGCTGGGCGCCCGTGGTGGCGGCTATGCAGGAAGGTGATTATGTGTTTGTTCAGTTTGGACATAATGATGAAGTAAAAACAAAGAAGAGCTATACTACAGAAGCGGAATTTAAAGCCAATCTTGTAAAATACATTTCCGATACCCGCAACAAAAAGGCCAACCCGGTATTGCTAACGCCGGTAGCACGCCGCAATTTCGATTCAACAGGTCATGTGGTTGGCACCCATGATGTGTATGCACAAATTGTGCGCGATGTGGCCAAAGAGAACAATGTACCGTTGATTGACCTGGATAAGGAAGCACAGGCGTTGTACCAGCAATGGGGAGTCGACAAATCAAAACTGTTGTTCAATCACCTGGCGCCTGATGAGCATCCGAACTATCCAAAAGGAAAAGAAGACAACACTCATTTCAATGAACTGGGCGCCAGAATGATCGCAGAGATCGTTCTGAAAAATATTAAAACCCTCGGGTTGGAGTTAGCGGAGAGAATAAGAAAGTAGGGGATCCCATTTTACTGCTGTACGAAGTATGAAAAAAATGCCGGTAAGGTACTCGTTTACCGGTAACAATATCCTATTGGCCATGTGCGCCGAATCCGCCAGCGGGCGGAGTAGGTGGCCCAACCATTCCCGGAAATTGATTGATCACTATATACTAACGTTTGCTTATGCAAAATTTTACCCGTCGCTATGCACTTGTATTGTGCAGCTTTCTGATTTTTATCGCTGTACGAACACAGGCGCAACAACCAGCCTTCCCGGGTGCCGAAGGAGCCGGTATGTTTACCACCGGTGGCCGCGGTACTTCAACCGATGCAACCACTGTTTTTGAAGTTACCAACCTGAACGATGACACCAATCCCGGTAGTTTGCGGTATGCGTTAACGGCCACTGCCACGTACCGTACCATCGTTTTCAGGGTATCGGGTACCATTCACCTCGCTTCCAAATTAAACATCAGGGCCAATACCACTATTGCGGGGCAAACAGCTCCTGGCGATGGTATTTGTATAGCCGATTATCCCGTGGTCATCAGCGGTGACAATGTAATAGTTCGGTATATGCGCTTTCGAATGGGCGATAAGAACCAGAACAAAGGCTATGTCGACGGCAGTGGCGGCGATGACTCTTTTGGCGGAACCGGTGTAAGTAATATCATCGTTGACCATTGCAGCGTAAGCTGGAGCGATGATGAAGCCCTCACCATTTACCGGGGAGATAAGCTTACCATACAATGGTGCTTCATGAGCGAGCCGCTCAATTATTCCTATCACTTTGAAACCGGCGATGCAGATTATGAGCACCATGGTTATAATGGTATACAGGGCGCTATGCACGGTACCATACACCACAACCTGTATGCGCATGCCAAGAACCGTAACCCCCGCTTTGCCGGTATTTCAACCTATTCGCCCAGTACAGTAGGGATTGAGAATGTAGATTTCCGCAACAATGTTATTTATAACTGGGAGATCAATACCGTATATGGTGGCGAAGGCGGTAACTATAATGTGGTGAACAACTATTACAAATGGGGACCTAATACCAATTCAGGTGTAAAATACAGGATCGCCAACCCAGGCTACAGCACCTCATCGCCGGTGATCCCCTTTGGGAAATGGTATATAGATGGAAACTATGTTGACGGTAGCACCCAAAATACCAATAACAACTGGTCGGGGGTGGTAATGCAAACCAATGTAGCTGCCGATACGGTTCAGTCGAAAGTGACCACGCCATTTAATCTGGGTTATACAGTGACCACTTATTCGGCTGTTAATGCGTATGATTCGGTATTAACGAATGGTGGCGCCATATTGCCCCGCCGCGATACGCTCGATCAGCGTATTGTAAACGATGTGCGTAACAGAACGGGCCGTATTATAGATGTGCAGGGCGGCTATCCACATGGAACAGCGTACAGCTTAACGTTTAACGCCTGGCCTACATTGAATTCAACAACAGCGCCAACAGATACCGACCACGATGGTATGCCCGACACCTGGGAAACCAGTCATGGCCTAAACCCGAACGACGCTTCTGACCGCAATACGTACGACGGCACCGGCTATACGATGCTGGAGAATTATTTGAACGGTGTAGAGAACAACGATCCGGCAATTGCCGTAGGCGGTTCATTAAAATATTTTTCACAATCATCAGCCACTCCATCGGCTGTGCAATCTTATACTGTAGCCGGATACGACCTTACCGGTAATGTAAGCATTACTCCGCCGGCTTCCTATGAACTATCGCTCGATGGAACAACCTGGTACAGCAGTGCCAGCCCCATCGTGTTAACGCCAACAAACGGCACACTGGCAAGTACCACCATTATGGTGCGGTTAAACGCTGCCGCACAAGGCACGTATGCCGGGTACATTACCCATTCAAGCGCAGGCGCCGTTATCACCAACGTGCAGGTAAATGGTATTTATACCACCATTGCCAATGGATTAGGATTCAATGCAGATATGGATGGCGGTTTTGAACGCCAGACCGCTGGATCGTATACCGGTACGAGCACACATACCTCAACCGTGAATTGGGAAGAGTCGTCTGGCTGGACCATAGTTTCTTCCGGCGCCCGCACTGGTAACGTATATTTTCACCATAACGGGGCCAGCACCAGCAATAAATATATTTTCAGTCCGGTATGTACCACTACGCCATTGGCGGCAAGTACTTCCTATGTAGTACAGTTCTGGTACCGGGTGCCATCAGCGTTAAGTGCTACCACCACATTATCGGGCTGGACAACCGTAGCCGGTGCAACAGGCGGAACAAACAGTTCCACTTCATCATCGACTGCTTCATTGAGCGCCACTACCACCCCAGGTACCTGGTACCTGTATACAGGTACGGTTACCTCGCCCAGTGGTACACCTACAAGCACCTATGCGGGAATAAAAACGGCCAATCCGCAATCGCCTTATTTCGATATTGATGATTTTGTGGTGTATGCCGGCACGGCTGCCGATGTAACACCGCCCGATGCGCCAACATCGCCCACTGCTACCGGTAATGCCAATAATAATACCATTACCGTAAACTGGACGGCCCCAGCCACCGGGGTTGATGGGGGCGGCTATATAGTGGTGCGCAGCACTTCTTCTACGGCGCCGGTGCCCAATGCGAATGGCGTATATATTGCCGGCAATACCATGGGCACAGGATATACAGTCGTATACCTGGGTAACAATACAACTTTTACAGATGCAGATGCTACGTTGTCTGCATCAACCACTTATTACTATTATGTATTCACGGCAGATAAAGCGTACAACTATTGTGCAGCGCCGGCATCAGTGAACCTGCAGATCGATCAGTCGTCAACGCCACCACCGGCCATCACGGCAAGCGGTACCTTAACGGCATTTACGCAAACAGTAGGCTCGCCCTCATCGGTTCAAACCATAACCGTATCGGGCACCAACCTCACTGCGAATATCATTGTAACACCGCCCACCAATTACCAGTTATCGACTGATAATGGCACTACCTGGAGCTCTTCAGCTGTTTCAATAACACCAACCAGTGGTACTGTTTCAGCAACAACGGTGTCGGTGCGGCTGAATGCAACGGTGGCGGGAACTTATGCAGGCAATATTGTGGTGAGCAGTACTGATGCCACTTCCATTAATATAGCTGCCAGTGGCACTACCGCCAATGCCGGCAGTACGCCCCCAAGCGGTACAAAAGCCGTAGTGGCCAAAGATGGCAGCGGCGATTATACCACTATTCAGGCGGCTATCAATGCAGCGCCTGCAGCACAAACTGCACCCTATAAAATATATATCAGGAAAGGCAAGTATGTAGAAACTGTTACTATACCCAGTAATAAACCGTTCATACAACTGGTAGGGGAAAGCCTGGCCGAAACCATTATCTCTTATGATAATTATTCCGGTAAAGCCAATCCCGCCGGTGGTACCTATGGTACGTCTACCTGTGCCACGCTGATCGTGAATGCCCCGGATGTAATGTTCATGAACCTTTCCATTGAAAATGCCACCGGTTATGGTATTGATGCCAATGCGGCAGTGCCTGCGCCGGGCGATGGTCCGCAGGCCGTTGCAGTGTACACTACATCAGACAGGGTAGTGTTTTACAACTGCCGCATGAATAGTGGTCAGGACACTTATTACGGTGGCAACAATCCGGCAACAAGGTGTTATTTCAAAAATTGTTATGTTGATGGTAACACCGATTTCCTGTTCGGTTCTTCCACCATCATTTTTGATACCTGTATCATTTATCCCCGTACAAGGCTCGATTTGGGCACCGGCGGTTATGTAACTGCCGTGAACACCAAGGATGCTTCAAAATATGGTTATGTGTTCCGCGACTGTAAGATCACGAAGAACCGGGGTACTACGCTTTACTCATTGGGCCGCCCCTGGCAGAACGATGCCGGCACAGCCGACGCCGCCAAATCGCGCAACAAGACCGTATTCCTGAATACCACTATGGGCGCTTCTGTATTGCCCACAGGCTGGAGCACCTGGGATGCGGGTACCAATACCAGTTATATTACCTATGGCGAATACAATTCGAAAACCTATACCGGAGCAGCGGTAAATACCAGCAGCCGCGTATCATGGTCTCTGCAGCTGACAGCTGCCGATGCCGTTAAATATTATAATAACGATACGGTGTTCGTAAATGCCAATACACCGGCCATGACCACCTGGAATCCATATACTACCTGGACTGACCTCAGCAACACCTTTAAACCCGAACTGGCGGTATCGAACCTGATCGCTAAAAAAGGCGCCAGCACTTCAACCATAACCTGGAATATGTCGTGGCCCATGAGCGGCATTACATGTGCATTATACCGCAGTAATGATAAAACCAATTTCTCGCTGCTCAGCACACAGGTAAGTACCGAAGACTCTGCCTGTAACTTCAGCTATTCAGAAAATATTCCGCCGCCCGGTCAAACGTATTATTATATAGTAAAAGCGTCAAAGTCTGGCTATACCAGCACAACATCAGATACTACTTCTGTAATAAGTACACCAACAATTACGGTGTCAGGTACAATGGGCAGCTTCTTACAGGGATTGGGGGCGCCTTCGGCCACGCAAACCTTTTTGGTATCGGGCGCCAACCTGTTGGATAATATTACCATTACGCCGCCAGCCAATTATGAAGTATCGGTTGATAACAACAACTGGTACACCGGCGCTTCGCCGCTCATTATAACACAAACGAGTGGGGTGGTGGCCAATACCTATATCTCTGTGCGGCTTAACGGTACCGTAGCAGGAACCTACAGCGGCAATATTGTAAATGCATCAACCGGGGCTGCCAGTGTGAACGTGGCCGTGAGTGGTACCATACAGACCGATCCGCTGGGCAGCGGCGCCACGCTGCTGGAACATTGGCCTTTAACTACGAACAACCTCGATAGTACCGCTGTGCGGGCTACGGGTGTTGTGGGCACGGCGCCTGCTTTCAACAACCTGGTGCTGGCAGATGGAACAACGGTACCTACCGTACCGGCTTATTCCGGATTACACGGCCAGGCATATGCAGTAACAGCCGATGGGTACTGGACAGCCGCAAAAGGCGGCCCGGGTGGTACGCTTAGCAGGAGTTTCTATGAGCAGTTTACCGTGGTGGCTGCGGCTACTCACACCCTTCGGGTAGACTCGATCCTGCTGAAATCATCTTTCTATAATACATCGAGTGGTACCAAAATAGCGGTATTGTATTCGAAGACCGCTTTCAGAAGCGATTCCACCGAAATAAAGGTCGTATCTAAGAACGGGTCACCGCTTACTGCCGGCACCAGTGGTACCTTCACCAATGCCTTTGATGTAAGCAATCAAACCGCCGGCAATCCCGATGTGTTTGCCATGTTGCTGAACGGCTCTGCCGGGGTTACCGTAAAAGCCGGTGATACCCTTTCATTCAGAATATATAATTGCACCGGTTCTTCCAGCAATGGCCGGTATGTGAAACTGAAAGATGTGATGGTGAAAGGTGCATCAACCAAAAACCCTGTCGCCGGTGATTTCCGCACGGTTAAATCGGGGGAATGGAGTGATACCGCCACCTGGCATAAGTATGATGGCGCCAATTGGGTGGCAGCTGCTGCATTGACCGATTATCCGGCTTATGATGGCGGCGTTAATACTGCCACCATTCAAAACGGACATACTGTGAGCTACACCACTGCTTTCTCTAAAGGCTTTGGCTATATTCAAAAAACAGTAATTGCCAGCGGCGGACAATTGATCGTAGGCGCCGGCAAAACATTAAGCGTGGCCGGTATTGATGGCTCAACTGTAGTACTGCAGATAGATGGTACGCTTACCAACCTGGGCACTATTGGCACCAATACTAAAGTGGTTTACCAGGTAAATGGTAAAATGGTGAACTCGGGAACACTCAGCTTTAATACAGCCGACTCCGTTGCGGTTACAGCTGCCGGTACCTACCAGCACGATATGAACGGCGGATTGCCTTCACGCATTTCGTTTGCATCGGGCTCTATTTTACTGGTAACCGGTATTAAAACAGCCCAAACCAATTTATTTGCTTCCCCAACTACTGTAAGCAATATGGTGTGGAACTGTCCTTCTCAACAGAACTATTTCGCATTGCGTAATACCCTGGTTGCGGTTACCGGCAACCTCACCATTCAAAGCACCGGAAGTACCTACGTTGCTATGTCGCAGGGTTCGGCTGCTGTACGTATTGGCGGTAATTATACCCAAACCGGTGGCAGCATCTATTTCAACGAAAGCGCATCGGGTGTAGTTGATTCGCTGGTAATAGCCGGTGACTTTATTGTGAGCGGCGGCACCTTCACTGCCAATATGAAGAACACCGATCCGCTGTATATTAAATTGAACGGTAGTAATAAAACGTTCTCCCATTTGGGTACATTGGGTAATACCAATGTATTGGTGAATGGTTATTATACCCTGGGTAGCAATGTTACATTGCCCACTGCAGGCTTTGGCCTGGTAGTGAATGGCACCCTCAATACCGGCACTTATGTAGTGAGTGGTTCAGGTGCAACAACGGTAGCCGATGGCGCTATTGTAAGTTTTGGCCATGCAGGCGGTATTGATGGTAACTTTGCCAACAGCGGAACAAAACAATACAGCACCAATGCCAATTATACCTTTAATGGCGCGGCAGCGCAAACCACCGGAACTACCATGCCGGCTGGTGTGCATACACTCACTGTTAATAATAGTACAAACGTTACCCTGTCAGCAGCGTTAACGGCCGGTGTGGTGAATTTAACTGCAGGTAAACTGTTGCTGGGAAATAATACGCTGGCCGATACTTCCATCGTTGGAAATGTGCCTTCAAGCTATATCGTTACCAATGGTACGGGTAAGCTGAAACAAATGATAGGCGCAACATCGGGCAACATATTGTTCCCTGTAGGTTCATCAGTGTCTTCTTACACCCCGGCAACGCTGAGCAATACCGGTACAACCGATAATTTCAGCGTAAGTGTAAAAGATAACTTTGATTATGTCATCAATGATACCACAAAGGTGGTGCGTAAACAATGGACGGTAACACCCGATAATACCTCAGGTGCGGCAAATGTGGCCATGACATTGGGTTGGGTGGCTACTGAGCAGGGTTCAGTCTTTAGTGTGGCAACTGCCAATATCTTGAATTATCGTACCGGTGTGTGGACTGGTGCAACAGCCACCACTACAGGTAGCGGTACTGTTGCTTCCCCGTATGCAGCAACTGCTTCCGGCTTTACCCAGTTCGGCGTATTTGTGGTAGGCAGCGCCATTCAGCCGCCGGTGATTACCACTAATGGTACACTCAGTGCCTTCTCTCAATCAATAGGCGCGCCTTCGGCTGTACAAACCTATACCGTATCGGCAGGTAACCTTACGGGTAATATGACCATTACGCCACCGGTTAATTACGAAATTTCAATAAATGGAACTACCTGGTATACCAATACAACCCCGTTGACGCTTACGCCAACAAGCGGAACTATAGCAACAACCACTATTAGCGTACGCCTGAATGCGACCGGTACCGGAACTTATACCGGTAACATCACGCATGTAAGCATAGGGGCAACCGCACAGAATGTAGCGGTGACCGGTGTAACAGTTTTCCCGGCGGTTATTACCGCAACGGGAACACTGACGAAATTCCAGCATACAGTAGGTACGCCTTCAGCAGTTCAAACCTATTTGCTAACAGGCAAAAACCTGACAGCCAATGTTACGGTGACAGCACCGGCTGGTTTTGAAGTGAGCGCCGATGGAAGCACCTGGTATACCAATGCTTCATCACTGGTGATAACCCGGGATGCCGATAGTATAAAACCGGTTACTGTACGAGTGCGGATGAATGCCGCTGCTGTAGGAACTTATAGCGGTAACATAGCTCATAACAGTGCAGGTGTTACTACCGTGAATGTGGCCGTTACCGGCCAGGCCTTCGCTGCACCGGCCATCAATACCAGCAATTTGTTACAACCTTTCTCGCAAACAGTAGGCAAGCCTGCAGATGCGCAAACTTTCATTGTAACAGTGACTAGTGTAGCAGGTGCTGTTACGGTAACACCACCCGCAGGCTATGAATTGTCGGTAGATACCGGTAAAACCTGGTATACTGCAACTTCAGTGCCTTCATTAGCGGTGGGCGCTATAGGCACCACTTACGCGAGGCCGGTGATGGTACGGTTGAATGCGTCGGCCGCCGGCCTTTATGAAGGAAATGTTTCAGTGCAAAGCACCAACGCAGCGCCGGCAAATGTATCGGTTACCGGATGGGTGTATTCAGCATATACCATCAGTCCGAACCCGGCTCGCGACTATGTAAATATTTACCATGCGAAGCTGTATACCCAGGCAAACATCAGGATCTATAATTTGAATGGGTACCTGGTTGGAACTTATCGCAGTAAGCGCGCTACCAATTTCACCAGTATTAACATCAGCGCATTACCTAATGGTATGTATTTTGTAGAAGTAGAA
Source organism: Niastella vici (assembly GCF_002077945.1). Taxonomy (GTDB): domain Bacteria; phylum Bacteroidota; class Bacteroidia; order Chitinophagales; family Chitinophagaceae; genus Niastella; species Niastella vici. The sequence continues at coordinate 201,171 of NZ_LVYD01000042.1, read as the reverse complement.
CGGTTATCAGATAAAGTGCTGTTGCGGTTTATTAAGCAATAATTGTAGTAATTAGCAACTATAAAAAGGTGTGTTGCGTCTTAATCCTGAGCGTAGTCGAAGGAGAACGTAACACACCTTTTGTTATCCTGACCGGGCGGCCCTGAGCGTAGTTGAAGGGCAGCATAAAAAATGTATTCATGACGTATAAAACAATGTATCTATTGGTTGCCACTGTCATTGGTTCATTGGCGATGAAGGCGCAGGATTTTATTCCCTTATGGCCTTCGGGCAAAATGCCCAATACAAAAGGCATGCGGTTAAAAGACAGCATCAATAATGAACGCGTGTACCAGGTAGGTACGCCGGGCATGTATGCCTTCTTTCCATCGTTACAGGAGAATAAGCAATGTGCCGTGCTCATTTGCCCCGGTGGCGGCTACCATCATTTAGCCTACCAGATCAGTGGCTTTCAACTGGCCAAATGGTTTAACACCATGGGCATTAGCGCCTTTGTGCTTAATTACCGCTTACCTAATTCACCCGATCTGGTGCATCGCGAAACCGGTCCGCTGCAGGATGCGGAACGCGCCATACGCATCATTCGCGCCAATGCGGGCCGCTGGAATATTCAACAGAACAGGATCGGTATCATGGGCGTGTCAGCGGGCGGGCATCTGGCTGCTTCTCTCAGTAACAGTACCGATGATGTGGCTGCCATTGGCGATTCGCTCAATGCAATTAGCTTTCATCCCGATTTTACCATACTGGTATCGCCGGTTATAACCATGGGCGCTTATGCCCATAAAGGCAGCCGGGAAAATTTACTGGGAAATGATCCGGCTAAGGAATTAGTCGATAAATATTCCATGGAATTGCAGGTGAAGCCAACCACGCCGCCCTGTTTTATTGCAGATGCCTTTAATGATAAGGGCGTAGACCCCCGCAATAGTTTGTTGTTTTACCAGGCATTGCTCGAAAAGAATATAACAACCAGCTTTCATGTTTTTCCGCAGGGCGGGCATAACATTGCGCTGCGTAATAATCCCGGTTCAACCCAATTGTGGACGGAATTGTGTGAACAGTGGTTAGTTGAAATGGGATTTTTATCCCCGGCCCCTAAAGGGGGGAATAATTAATGACAACTCCCACTTGCTTCGCCGGTTGGCGGATTGCCGATTCACAAAAAGTAGTTTAGTTTATGAAGAGATTCTATGTTTTATTGATGGTCCTTGTGTCATTATTAACTGCCACCGCCCAACAACAAACGTACCCGAAATATTTAACGGTGGCGCAGGAGGGCAGTGGCAATTACAAAACCATTCAGGAAGCAGTAAACGCCGTACGCGATTTTTCGCAGGAACGCGTAACCATCTTTATTAAGAAAGGGATTTATAAAGAAAAGCTGGTGATACCCTCCTGGAAAACGAATATTTCGCTGGTGGGGGAAAGCCGCGACAGCACCATCATCACCAACGATGATTATAGCGGCAAACCATTGCCGGGCGGAATGGATGTAACAAGCGGCCGCGACAAGTTCAGTACATTTAATTCGTACACCGTATTGGTGAAGGGCAATGATTTCAGGGCCACGAACCTGACCATACAAAATACAGCGGGCCGGGTGGGGCAGGCGGTGGCCCTGCATGTAGAAAGCGATCGCTGTGTAATAGAAAATTGCCGCCTGCTGGGCAACCAGGATACCCTGTATGTAGGTATCGATAGCAGCCGTCAGTACTATAAAGATTGTTATATCGAAGGCACTACCGATTTTATTTTTGGTCCGGCCACGGTAGTGTTTCAGCATTGTACCATCAAAAGTCTGGTGAACTCTTTTATAACAGCGGCCTCCACCACACCAGCCCAGGCATTTGGATTTGTGTTCGTTGATTGTTCCCTGGTGGCAGATACGGCGGCGAAAAAAGTATTGCTTGGTCGTCCCTGGCGGCCGCATGCCCGAACTGTTTTTATCAATACAAACATGGGCGAACATATTGCTGCAACCGGTTGGGACAACTGGCGCAATCCCGAAAATGAAAAAACAGCTTATTATGCCGAGTACAATAGCCAGGGCGCAGGCGCCAATCCAGCGGGGCGCGCAAACTGGTCGCATCAGCTAACCAAAAAGGAAGCGGCGCAATACACCCTGAAGAATATCTTCAGGGATTGGGACCCGCAGAAATGAAAAATGAAGAATTAATATTTGAGAAATGAAAAGTATGCTTAACAATTAAGCAATTAATTTGCATGCTGCATATTCACCATTGACCATTCACCATTGACGACTTAAGATCTCTCAAAAACACCATAATGAAAAAGTTATTTGTTCTGGGTTTCACCTGTATTAGTTTATACGCAACCGCCCAACAGCCCTATGTGTCAAAAGTTTGGGTGGCCGATAATAAAAACGGTACCTATAAAAACCCCGTTCTGTATGCTGATTATTCCGATCCCGATGCCTGCCGCGTTGGCGATGATTATTATCTCGTGGCCTCCAGTTTCGATGGCATTCCCGGGTTGCCCATTCTGCATTCAAAAGACCTGGTGAACTGGACCATCATTGGTCATGCATTAAAACGCCAGCCCCCCTTTGATCATTTTTCGCAACCACGCCATGGCATGGGCGTATGGGCGCCGGCCATCCGGTTCCATAATGGTGAGTTCTACATTTATTATCCCGATCCTGATTTTGGTATATACGTAGTAAAAGCTAAGAGTATCAACGGGCCCTGGACGGAGCCCATGCTGGTTGAAGGCGGTAAAGGATTGATTGATCCCTGTCCGTTGTGGGATGATGACGGCAAGGTTTATCTCGTACACGCTTATGCGGGCAGCCGCGCTGGTATAAAAAGTATTGTGGTAGTAAAACGCCTCGATGCCACAGGCACCAAAGTGATGGATGGCGGCGCCATGGTATTTGATGGTCACGATCAGGACCCCACGCTCGAAGGCCCCAAGATCTATAAACGCAATGGCTATTATTACATTTTTGCCCCGGCCGGCGGTGTAGCTACCGGCTGGCAACTGGTGCTGCGGTCAAAGAGTATCTATGGTCCCTATGAAAGAAAGGTGGTGATGGACCAGGGCGGTTCAACTATTAATGGCCCCCACCAGGGCGCCTGGGTTGATACCAAAACCGGCGAAGACTGGTTCCTGCATTTCCAGGACCTGGAAGCATATGGACGTGTAGTACACCTGCAACCGATGAAATGGGTCAATAACTGGCCGGTGATCGGGGTCGATAAAGATGGAGATGGAAAAGGCGAGCCGGTATTACAATATAAAAAGCCGAATGTTGGAAAAAACTATCCCGTGCAAACCCCACCCGAGTCGGATGAATTTAACGGCCATACCATGGGCCTGCAATGGCAATGGCAGGCGAATCCCAAACCATACTGGGCATTTCCCGGTAATGGATACCTGCGGTTGTTCAGTGGCCAGGTGTCTGATACGGCAAAGAACCTTTGGTTTGTACCCAATGTGCTGATGCAGAAATTACCGGCCCCCGAATTCACCGCAACGGTGAAGCTTGATTTTAAACCGCGTTTGGCAGGTGAGAAGACCGGGTTAATTATAATGGGATCTGATTATGCATACATCGGGCTCACTAAAAAAGAAGATGGAATTTATTTGTCTTACGTGATCTGTAAAGGAGCCGAAGCAGGCAAACCCGAACAGGAAAAGATCATTGCGAAGATCACCAGTGCTACTTCGTATTTACGCGTGCAAATAAGTAAAGGCGCCAAATGTAGTTTTACGTACAGTGAAGATGGTCAGCATTTTTCCGAAGCAGGTGAAGTGTTTACTGCTGTGCCCGGCCGGTGGATCGGCGCTAAGATAGGTTTATTCTGCACCCGCACCGTTGTTACCAACGATTCGGGTTTTGCCGATGTTGACTGGTTTAGAATTGAATAAAATATTGATGTGAAGTTGCGCCATGATTGAAAGAACGATCGTGGCGTGGCTTTCACAGTATCTAAAAAATGCCTACATTTATTGCCGCTAATTGCCTTGTGAAAAAATATGACCATTGGCCTGCCACATATTCAAGAGGGTATACATGCCGGAAATGAACAATGCCTGGCAGAGTTGTACCGGTTATTCAGCAAACGGCTGCATCATTTTGCCCGTGTAATTACCCGCTCACCTGAAATTGCTGAAGAAATAGTGGAAGATGTGTTCGTGAAACTGTGGAGCAACCGCCATCGCATAAACGAAGTAGAAAATCTCACCGTATATTTATATGTAGCTGTAAAGAACCGGTCGCTGAATGCCATTTCACAAAAAGCGACTGAACTCATCAGGGCGCCCTTCGATGATCTGGATATAGAAGCTTCCCAGGTAACTACTGATCCCTACAATCTCCTGATCACTGCCGAAATGATGAAACGCATGCAACAGGCAGTTGATAATTTACCACCCCGTTGTAAAATGATCTTCAAGCTGGTACGCGAAGATGGCCTCAAACACCGCGAAGTAGCCGAAATTCTCAATATTTCCCTTAATACGGTCGATGTGCAAATGGCTATCGCAATTAAGAAAATATGTACTGACCTGAATATTAACAGAACGGCAAAAAGTTTTGGCGAGGCCGCTGTCAGGCGTGAGTCGTGAATCAGCAATCGACAATCAGCAATCTGCAATAAATTTCGGGCGGTACAAGATAGATATTCTGCTCAACCTTCTTCCATTATCAAATTATCCCAGTAATCCCCTCATCCCATAAATCCCGGTCCAAAATATTTTTCAAAAACCTTTAATGGTGTTTTTAAATTCTGCTGTCCTTATAGGCATAAATGCATTAGGCGCAAATGGAAACACCAGAAAGAATTTGGTTTTTGCTGTCTCGCAATTTGAGCGGAGATGCTACGGAACAGGACAAAGACGAACTGAATAATTTACTACAACAGCATCCCGGGCTGATGCAGCAATACGACCTGCTGCACCAGTTATGGGGTGCGCATACACCTGCCCAGGAAGAACCGGTAACCGGCGACAAGATCAATCGCATTTTACAATTGGCGGCTGCAGAACCTGACACAGAATTGGGTGCACCGCCCGTTGTACCACGCGTACGAAGTATCAGAAAATGGCATAAGTTCTATTGGGCCGCAGCCATTGTAACTGCTTTGTCAATTAGCGCCTGGTTGTTTGTAACCTGGAATAAAAAGCAAAAAGATATTGCCGCCAATGAAGTGGTAGCGCCCAAAGGCAGTAAAATGCGCACCATTTTACCCGATGGCTCTACCGTATGGCTGAATGCCGGCTCTCGTATTGTATATGCCAACTTCAGCGGGCCGGTTCGCGAGATCACCCTCGAAGGCGAAGCCTTTTTTGATGTGGTATCTGTTGTGTCGGCCACCACGCATCAGAAAAAACCGTTTATCGTTCACGCGGGTACCATTGATATCAAAGTGCTGGGAACAGCCTTTAATGTGAAATCGTATCCCGAAGAAAAAACAATAGAGACCACCCTGCTCAGGGGGCTGGTGCAAATCACGCGTAAGGGCGATACAAAAGGCGGTGCGGTGTACCTGCATCCCAATGAAAAGATCGTGTTACCGGTGAAAGGACCGGATACAGGTACCCATAACAGTGCGGTAACCACTGCAACAACAAAACCTGTAACACAGCAAATCATCCGAATAGATAGCACGGTGCAGGAGAGCGAACATCCTGAAACAGCCTGGGTGTATAACCGGCTCGAATTCAGGGGCGACAATTTTGAACAGCTGGCCCTGAAGCTGGAAAGATGGTATAATATCAGGATCTATTTTGAAGACGATGCCGCCCGGCAATTGGTATTTAACGGTTCCCTTCAAAATGAAACAGTTGAACAGGCTTTCGCGGCATTGAAAATGGCTGTTCCGTTCAATGTATCAATCAATAACAATGAGGTATATATTAAATCGATAAAATAAAATGCATCCTACATAATTAAAAAAAAGCGGAGAATGTTGGTAGCATTCTCCGCGCATTACAGGTTAATTTTTTCGGTGTTGTTTTCTCCCGGTCCCGCTTGCAGGCGGGAAAGGGAAGTGATTTCTTAACCCATAATAATACTAAAGTATGAAAAGTTTTAGAACGGGTGGAAAAAACCCGTTGCTTTCCAATGCACTGCTTGTTATGAAAATAACTACTTTCTTTCTGCTTGTTGGTGTGCTGCAGGTGTCGGCCCGGGGCTTCGGTCAGGACAGGCTGAACCTCAGGTTCCGGAATGCCGAAATAGCCGGTATTTTAATCAACATTGAAAAACAAACGAATTATAGGTTCCTGTACAACAACCAGTTGCCAGGCATCAGACAAAAAGTGACCATCAACCTGGAGAATGTCGACATTCGCCAGGCCCTCGATAATCTGTTCTCCCAAACGGTGCTCACCTACCGCTTTATGGCCAATGGCCTTATTGTGATCAATGAAACCGGCCGCCAGGAGGCAGAAAAAAAGGTCACCGGAAAAATAACCGACCCAAACGGAGCGCCGCTCTCAGGCGTAACGGTAACTATAAAAGGATCAGCAAAAGCCACCACCACCAATGAGCAGGGCGTGTTCACCATCACTGCCGATGAAAATGATGTGCTGGTGTTTTCGTATGTAGGGTACGAGCCGCAGGAAATAAAAGTGGGCGATAAAACGCAGATCACCCTCTCACTGGTATCGGCTGCTTCGAGCCTCGAGAACATTGTAGTGATCGGTTATGGTACAGTGAAGAAGAGAGACCTTACCGGTGCTGTTGTTTCGCTCAAGGGCGATGAAGTAAAAAAAGTACCCGCAGGCAACGTAATGGAAAGTGTGCAGGGTAAAGTGGCCGGGGTCGATATCACCCGTACCAGCGGCGGCGCCGGTTCAAACGTGAACATTACTGTAAGGGGTAACCGGTCGATCCTGGCGCAGAATACACCACTTTTTATCGTAGATGGAATTCAATACGCCAACTTCCAGGATATTAACCCCAACGATATTCAGTCGATGGAAGTGCTGAAAGACGCATCTTCCACTGCTATTTATGGTTCACGCGGCGCAAACGGGGTAATTATCATTACCACCAAACGCGGCGCCAGCGGCAAAGTAAGAGTAGGCGCCAATGCTTATTATGGCGTGAACGAAGCCGCAGGTTATCCAAAACCCATGAACGGCCCGCAATATGCCGAGTTAAAACGCCAGGCAAGCCGTACAGCCGGCGCCTGGAATTCTTCGGCCGATGATGCCAGTGTGTTCAAGGCCGATCTGCCATATGTACAAAATGGAACTTCTACTTACTGGCCCGGTTTGTTATTGAATAAAGGCTCGCAACAGGATTATGGCGTAAATGTGGCCGCCGGCAGTGAAAAAACAAGAGTGTTCTTCTCTTTCGATTATTTCAGGGAGAAAGGGGTGCTGAATAATGATTACTCAGGCCGTTATACGTTGCGCCTGAACATCGATCAAACCATCATCGGCACCTTTAAAGTGGGCTTGCAAAGCCAGTTAACTTATTACGATGAGAACAGGCGTACCGATAACGTATTGACTGTTGCCAATAAAGTAATACCCTATTACACACCTTATAATTCGGATGGTTCACTGATTAAGTTTCCCGGTAATGCCAACCAGGTTAACCCCTTGTTGGAAGAACAGCCGGGAGCATATATCAATAAGACCAATACCACGCGCATTTTATCTTCTGCCTATGCAGAATGGAAACCCTTTAGCAGCCTCACTTTGCGCAGTAACCTCGGCATCACCAACAGCAGTTCAAGGAACGGGATGTTCCTGGGTGAAAATACGGTTACCCGTGTAACCTCAACCGGTTCGCTGGCAAAAGTTACCAATGCCACCCAGGCCGATCTTATTTGGGAGAACATTATTACCTGGAATAAGAAGTTCGGCGATCACAGCATTGATGTAACCGCGGTGACCAGCTATATTTCAAGCAAACAGGATAGCTCGTATGCACAGGGAACAGGACAGCTGTTGCCGGGCCAGTCGTGGAATGCCTTATTGGGCAACCCGCTCAACCTCGGCATTTGGAGTAACTACATTGGCAGTAACCTGTTATCGGGTGCAGTAAGAGTGAACTATGGATATAAAGGAAAATACCTGTTAACACTCACCGGCCGCGAAGATGGTTCTTCTGTATTGAACAAAGCGAACCGTTGGTCTTTCTTCCCCTCGGCAGCCATCGCCTGGCGCGTGATAGATGAAAATTTCATGAAGTCGCAGAATATCTTCAGCGATCTGAAACTGCGCGCCAGTTATGGAGTTGCCGGTAATGCCGCCGTTAAACCATACTCAACCAACACCGGGCTCATCCTTATTCCATTTTCCTGGAACGATGTAAGTGTTCAGGCTTATGGCTTTGATCCCCAGAACGGAAACCGGGACCTGAAATGGGAGCTCACCGGTACACAAAATATCGGGTTGGATTTCGGGTTGCTGAAAAACCGCATCAGCGCCAGCGTTGATTATTATGATTCAAGAACGCGCGACCTGTTGCTGCTTCGTCCATTGCCCAGTACCTCAGGCCACACCAAAGTGATAGAAAACGTGGGTAAAACCCGCAACAACGGTATTGAGGTCTCATTGCGCACGGTAAATGTGCAGAACAAACAAATAACCTGGACAAGCGCCATTACCTATACCCGCAATAAAGAACGCATTACCGACCTGGTGAACGGGCAAAACGATATCGCCAGCGGACTGTTCATTGGCCACCCGGTAAAATCGTTCTACGATTTTCAGAAACAGGGCATCTGGCAAACAGCCGATTCAGCTACTGCCAAAAGCTTTGGTTATAAACCCGGCGACATACGCGTAGCCGACCTCAGCGGCGCCAAAGGCGAGCCCGATGGTAAGCTCGATGCGACCTACGACAGAACGGTAGTAGGTTCGGCCGTGCCTGATTACACGCTTGGTTTCAGCAATGATGTGAGCTATAAGAATTTCGATCTGAACATTTATGTGTTTGCCCGGGTTGGACAAACATTCGTTTCAGATTATGCCAACAAATTTGAGCCCAATGCCATTGAAAATGGCGCCAATGTAAACTACTGGACACCGGAAAATCCTACCAACGATTATCCGCGCCCGAATATCAATATTTCAAGAGCCTCCATGCCCTTTGCTACCACGCTGGGTTATAAAGATGGCTCCTTTGTAAAGATCAGGAATATCACCCTGGGGTATACGCTTCCCAAACCGCTTAGCCAGAAACTGCATGTGAGCAATTTGCGGTGGTATGTAAGCGCCAAGAACTACTTCACGTTTGCGAAACAGAAAGATTATGACCCCGAAGGCGAAGGTTCTTTTGAGCGTCCGTTGACCAAACTGATCGTTACCGGGTTAAATATTGAGTTCTAAATCTTATTAACTATCGAATTAATTACTGAAATATGAAATGAGCCATAAAATTTTCGAGGTAACTATATCATTCACCGATGAAAATTTTATGGCGAATTCCATGAGGCAAAAACAACAATAAAAAATAACTCATGAAATACAGCATAAATACAGTAGTGCGCTTGTTGCTGGCCGGTTCAGTGGTATTTACATCATGTAATAAAAAGCTTTCTGAATATAACCCCAGTGGTTTAACGCCCGACGTTACCTATTCAAATGCCAAAGGTTTTGAAACCCTGGTGAATGCCGCCTATACCTATACCCGTTTCTGGTATGGAAAAGAAGAGGGATACAGTTTATCGGAAATGGGTACCGACATCTGGACCAATGGTACCGGTGATGTGTTCCCGCAATTATCGCGGTACGATAACCTGCAGGGCAGTAACACTTCGGCCCTGAACGTGGAATGGGACAATTTTTATGAGGCCATTTATTTATGTAATACCGGTATTGCCAAAATTGGGGACGTGCCCGATTATACTGCTGCACAAAAAACAATCCGTGAAGCGGAACTGCGCTTTTTGCGCGCCTTTTATTACTGGCACATTGTAGAAACCTGGGGTGGTGTTCACTTTACAACCCAAGCCACCAAACCCGGTGAAATTGAATCAACCGCCTACAAATCACCGGTAGATACTTTTTACAAACAGATCTTTACCGACCTTGATTTTGCGGTAAAGAATTTACCCGAAAAAGATAAAGTAACTGACTATGGGCGTGTTTCCATTCCCGTGGCCAAGGCCTTTCTGGCCCGCATGTATTTGACCCGCGGCATGAACGACCAGGCATTGGCGATGGCTACCGATGTAATTAATACTTCCAAATATGGTTATGGGCTGTTGCCCAAATACGCCGATCTATGGAACATGGCCAATCTGAAGAACAAGGAAGTGATCTGGGCAATTGATTACTCCACCAACCTTTCGAATAACGACCTGGCTACTTCAGCCTACCCAACCGGGCATAGCCGGGGTAGCAACAGCGGCCATATGTTATTTCTGCAGGTGTATGACCAGGTGAATGGGAACATTCTGGCGCGTGATATAAACAACGGCCGGCCATTCAACCGCTATATGCCTACAAAAGCATTCCTCGATCTGTTCAATGACAATGACGATTCGCGGTATCAGTCGAGCTTTCAAACGGCGTGGTACTGCAACAAGGCAGGCCGCGCAGTAGGTAATACGTTCATTAAAGACAGCTTTGATTACAAAGTGGGGGATACAGTATGTTATACGCCCAAGAACACACAGTCGGCGGCTGTGATGAATGCCCAAAAGTATACTACCTACGATATTTCCCGGGTGTATAAGGCCGACGGTACGCCAAGCCAACGGAAGTTCTATGTATCGTTGAAGAAGTTTAAAGATTCAACCCGCACTTCGGCTAATGAAGCGCAGAGCGTTCGCGATGTGTTTGTAATAAGGCTGGCCGAAATGTACCTGATAGCAGCGGAAGCCGAGCTGAAAAGAGGAAATACGGGTACTGCCGCTACTTACCTGAATGCCATTCGCACCCGCGCCGCCATTCCGGGTCATGAAGCCGCCATGCAGGTGACCAGTGCACAGGTTACCCTTGACTTTATTCTCGATGAACGGGCCCGGGAGCTGGCCGGTGAGCAATTGCGCTGGTTCGATCTGAAGCGAACCAATAAACTGATCGACCGGATCAAAACAAAGAACATGAACCCCGATGCGGCCCAGTATATAAAGGATTATCAGGTTGTGCGGCCCATACCGCAAACACAGCTTGATGCCGTTACCAATAAGAGCGAGTTTACCCAAAATGATGGGTACCAATAGGTCAATGGTGAATGGTCAATGGTCAATAGTTTCCGACTGTGCGAGCTTCGATAATAATAGCGAAGCTCAAAATTGAGAAGCCAATTCACCATTCACCATTGCCCATTCACCAAGATCAATACAGTGGTTGTTCCCAGGTGGGCAGTTGAGGAGGAGTTCTGCCCACCAATTTTAAAAATTTCGGTATCAGATGGGTTTTACACATGAGAATTGGATGAATTCACAAATTGACAATTAAGCCTTAAATGGCCTCAATCTTCTTGCTGGCAGTCGCGTAAAGGGGTATGGTTCTGGGTAATTTTACGTTGATTGCCAGCATTTTATTTCCTCCCCTTCTGTAAACGTTGCCGGTAACGTTTGCGTAAATAAAATTCCATATTCGTTTCGGTGGGTATAAATATCTGTGTACACTTGCCCTTGAAAAACAGGTATTAAAGAGTTACAGGTTACAGGTTTCAGCCCTTGTTCAGGTAAATCGGGTTCATTGTCCCGGCAATTTCGGGACAGGTACTGCAACTTGTAGCCTGTAACTTACATCTTTTGAACGATTGACTTGCAGCGCGTTTATTGCATTACCTTTTCCAAAAACTACTGCAGGCGTACGTGCAAATCGTAAAATCACCGGGGTGATTCTGCGGGGCTAAATACCTTTGCATTCTTAAAATCTATTGTAAACAACGTGTAAATGAATAATTGGGTTAAAGCAGCAGCAGTAATTGGGTTAATGGGTTTTTCTACCGGTATATGGGCCCAGGGCAAATTACCGGTTATACAACAAACCAGTTTTAAAAAGGATTCAATCTATATCACCAAATACGGCGCTGTTGCCGATGGGCAAACGTTAAACACGCAGCCCATTAATGCCGCCATTGAGGCCTGTAATAAAAAAGGCGGTGGAGTGGTGGTTATACCTGCCGGTTTATGGCTTTCTGGCCCCATAGTATTAAAAAGCAATGTGAACCTGCACCTGAAAAAAGGCGCGTTGTTACAATTCACCAAAGATTTTGATCAATACCAGCTGGTTGAAGGCAATTGGGAAGGAATACCCCAAATGCGCAATCAGTCGCCCATATCGGCCACCAATGCTACCAACATCGCCATTACCGGTTTCGGTATTATTGATGGTGCGGGAAAAGCCTGGCGTCAGGTAAGAAAAGAAAAGCTTACCGATAGCCAATGGAACGAATGGGTGGCATCGGGCGGTGTGGTAAGCGCCGATGGCAATTCGTGGTATCCCTCAGAACAATGGATGAAGGCTTCCAAAATGAAGAACCCCGGTGAGATCACCCCTGATAAAACCCCGGAATTCTATAAAAGCATTAAAGATTTTCTGCGTCCTAATTTGATCGTTCTTACCAAATGCAAAAAGATCTTGCTGGAAGGCGTAACCTTCCAGAACTCCGCAGCCTGGTGTTTGCACCCGCTCATGAGCGAAGACCTTACCGTACGCAACGTAACGGTAATAAATCCCTGGTTTGCGCAGAACGGCGATGGTATTGATGTGGAAAGCTGTAAGAATGTGCTGATCGAGAATTCAAGATTTGATGTAGGCGATGATGGCTTGTGCATCAAGAGTGGCCGCGATGAGGCCGGAAGAAAAAGAGGCATGCCTACCGAAAATGTGATCATCCGCGATTGTAAAGTATATCACGCACATGGTGGTTTTGTAATTGGCAGTGAAATGAGCGGCGGCGCCCGCAACATGTGGGTCAGCAATTGCACCTTCATTGGCACCGATATTGGTCTGCGGTTCAAAACTACGCGTGGCCGTGGCGGAATTGTTGAGAACATTTATGTGAACAACATCCAGATGATCGATATCCCCGGCGAAGCCATTCTCTTCGATATGTATTATATGTCGGTTGATCCCGTTGCGCTGGCTGGTGAAAAAAGAGAGCTGCCGAAAGTAGAGACCCTGCCCGTGACCGAAGCCACTCCGCAGTTCAGGAATTTTGTAGTGAAGAATGTGGTTTGTAACGGCGCAGCCAAAGGCATTTTCATTCGCGGTATTCCCGAAATGCATGTAAAAGATGTTCGCCTCGAGAACATGGTATTGCAGGCCGATAAAGGCATCGATTGCCAGGAAGCATCGGGTATTACCTTTAAAAATATCAAAATACTGAGCAAGCAAACCAATCCGGTGGTTGATATCATCAACAGCGACCATCTCACCTTTGATAAGCTGGAATATAAAAATAATTCGGAATTATTATTCCGGGTAGCTGGCGATAGAACGAAAAATATCAATATCCTTAATACCGATGCCTCAAAAGCCAAAGAAAAGGTCCAATATGAGTTTGGAGCATCAGAGCAAAATGTTACTATAAAATAAAAAACAGGCATTAAGTAAATAAACGGCCGTTACAGGTAGCAGGTTTCAGGTTACAGGGTACTTGTAACTTGCAACCTGGAACCTGAAACCGGAAACAAAAAATTCTATCATGAAGTTTTCACGCGCTTTGATTGCTATATGTACAACTGTTTCACTTAACACTTTCGCCCAGCAGGGTATATCCATGCCCGGTGTAGTGCCGGCAGGTAAAGAAAACTGGTCGCAGGGTATGGCCGCCTCGGTGATGAGCTGGTGGAACGATTCGCTGGCCAAAAAGCCCGCCAAATGGAGCTATGATATGGGGGTGGTATGTAAGGGTATGGAAGCATTATGGTATGCCACCGGCGACGCCAGTTATTTCAAATATATTCAGAAAAGCATTGATGCCTGGGTCGATGAGGATGGCAATATAAGAGGATATGAACCCGACGAATTTAATATTGACCATGTAAACAATGGTAAAAATGTATTGCTGTTGTACCGCGTAACCGAAAAGGCCAAATATAAAAAGGCCGCCGACCTGTTGCGCAGCCAGTTAAAAAATCACCCCCGCACCAAAGAAGGCAGCTTCTGGCATAAAAAAGTATACCCCTGGCAGGTATGGCTCGATGGTTTGTATATGGGCCAGCCTTTTTATGCAGAATATGCCATGTTGTTTGGGGAAGATTCCGCCTTCAACGACATTACCCGGCAGTTCGCTTCAATTGAGCGGCATGCCCGCGACCCCAAAACAGGGTTGCTGTACCATGGGTACGATGAATCGAAAGAACAAAAATGGGCTAACAAACAAACCGGTACTTCGCCCCTTTTCTGGGCGCGTGCATTAGGCTGGTACGGTATGGCCATGGTTGATGCGCTGGATTATTTTCCCGCCAATCACCCCGGCCGCGATACCATTATCGCTATCCTGAACCGGTTCACCAAAGCCGTAACAAAAGTACAGGACGCCAAAACCGGCTTGTGGTACGATATAGTGGATATGCCTTCTACCCCAAAAAACTACCTCGAAGCATCGGCTTCCAGTATGCTGGTGTATACCATCGCAAAAGGCATCAGAAAAGGGTATCTGCCTGCTACTTATTGGGCAAATGCCAAAAAGGGATACGAAGGCATTTTGAAGACCTTTGTTGATAAGAATGCAGAAGGACAGGTACAATTGAAGGGAACCGTAAAAGTGTCCGGCCTTGGTGGCAATCCCTACCGCGATGGCAGCTTTGCCTACTATATGAGCGAACCGGTTATCGTGAACGACTGGAAGGGGATAGGCGCTTACCTGCTGGCAGGTGCTGAAATGGAGAACCTGCCCGCCGAAATGCCCGGTAAAGGCAAAACCGTTACGGTTGATTATTATTTCAACCACGAAGACAAAAAGAACCTGAACGGGTTTCAGTACCCCACGCATTATACCTGGAACGAAATGAGCTATAACGGGTTCAGTTTCCTGGGCGGGGCGTTCAGCAGTTACGGTGCAACGCTCAATACCCTTGAAGCCGCACCTACTGCCGGCAACCTGGCTAAAACCGATGTATACATCATTGCCGACCCTGATAACTTACATGATAACAAGAACCCCAATTACGTGGATGAAACCCATGTAAAGGCCATTAGCGCCTGGGTGCAAAAAGGTGGTGTGCTGGTCTTGATGGCGAACGACAGCGTAAATTGCGACCTGGCCCATTTTAATAAGCTGGCCAATGCATTTGGTATCAATTTCAGCAACCGGGGCCGCAATTTTGTGCAGGGCAATCAATACGAAACCGGCGCCGTACCCATTCAGCCCGGCAACGAGATCTTCAAACAAACCAAAAAGACCTATTTGAAGGAGATCAGCATCATTGAAACAAAGGCCCCGGCCAAACCGTTGGTTAAAGTGGATAATGACGTAATAATGGCGGTAGCCAAATATGGTAAAGGAGCTGTATTTGCCGTAGGCGATCCCTGGCTGTACAATGAATATACCGATGGCCGTAAAATACCGGCCGAGTATGAAAATGCCAAGGCAGCTTACGAACTGGCCAAATGGTTATTGCAGCAGGGAACACGGAAATAATATATTAGCCGCTGGTTGTCATCACAATGAGCGTGGTTAATAGCATGTGAACAAGGTCAGTGCAGGATAGAAATTAATGGAATACAACAGATATTGCATAATTGGCCGATCCTAAAACAAACAACGGTCATAAATTGATTATTAAAAACTTAAACGCGTAGAGTATGATCCTCTCGAGGTACAACCTGAAAAATATCAGTGCGCAGGATATAGCAACGCCTGCTGAAACAGTTTTTGAACTTCCTGAAAAAGTATTGCAGTTTGGCACAGGCGTGCTATTACGTGGGTTACCCGATTATTTTATTGACAAGGCCAACCGCCAGGGCGTGTTCAATGGCCGGGTGGTAGTGGTAAAATCAACCGACAGCGATTCTTCTGCATTCGATAAACAGGATGGCTTGTATACTTTATGCGTTCGTGGTTTGGAAGGCGGAAAAAAAGTGGAAGAGAACATCGTTAATTCTTCTATCAGCCGCGTATTGAGCGCAAAAGATGAGTGGAGCGAGATCTTGCAATGTGCGCATAATCCCAATATGCAGATCATCATTTCAAATACCACCGAAGTGGGCATTCAGCTGGTGCAGGATGATATCCACCGCCTGCCGCCGGTTTCTTACCCCGGTAAATTGCTGGCGTTTTTGTTGGAACGCTACAAGGCTTTCGACGGCAGCCGCCAAAGCGGTATGGTCATAGTACCTACCGAGCTGATCCCCGATAACGGTAAAAAACTGGAATCCATCGTGCTGGAGCTGGCCCACCTCAACGGCCTCGACGATACCTTCATTCAATGGCTCGAGAACTGCAACTATTTCTGCAGCTCCCTGGTCGACCGCATTGTACCCGGTAAACCCGACAGCGCCATTCGCGAACAACTGGAAAAACAATACGGCTATAAAGATGAGCTGCTCATCATGTCAGAGGTATACCGGCTTTGGGCTATCGAGGGCGGCGAGCACATTAAATCGGTTCTTACTTTTGCCTCGGTTGACGAAGGCGTGGTAATTGCCCCCAATATCAACCTGTTCAGGGAATTGAAGCTACGTATGCTCAATGGTACACATACATTGTCGTGCGGATTGGCCTACCTGGC
Organism: Niastella vici; assembly: GCF_002077945.1. GTDB lineage: Bacteria > Bacteroidota > Bacteroidia > Chitinophagales > Chitinophagaceae > Niastella > Niastella vici. Next base: position 184,540 of record NZ_LVYD01000042.1, on the reverse strand, counting down.
CGGTTTTGGAACCGTAAAACAGGCTATGGACGATGCCGGGATGCAAACATTTATCAGCCGGCTGATGTTAAATGAAATAGCCACCGGCATTCCTTACAATGTAGAAAATGGCGTGTCCCAATCGTTTGGTCAAAAAGTATTAGACCGTTTCGCCAACCCGAATATTGAACATCACTGGATCAACATTACCATGCAGTATACTTCAAAAATGAAGATGCGTAATGTGCCCGTGATCCTGAAATATGCAGAGCGGATAAATGCGGTGCCTGAGAATATTGCTCTGGGATTTGCTGCTTATCTGTTATTTTTGAAGCCCGTAAATAAGAAACAGGATAAATTTTACGGCGAATGGCAAGGTAAAGAATACCATATTCAGGACGATTTCGCCGCCTATTTCTTTGAAAAATGGAGCAAGCTGGAACCGGCGCAACTGGCCGATGAAGTGTTGGCCGATACCAACCTGTGGGGAGCCGATCTGAGTGCCATCCCCGGTTTTGCCCAGGCAGTAAAAGATAATATGGCTTCGTTGCTGGAATCCGGTGTTATAAATACAATTAAAACACATCAGACCAAAAAAGTATTGGCGTAATGAAGAAAAAGGTTTTAAAAGTTCATGAAGATGATAATGTGGTGGTAGCATTGACCAACTTATCAAAAAATGAAACAGTATCATTGAATGGCCAGGATTTTACGCTGCAGGAAGATGTTGCAGCCAAACACAAATTCGCGGCTACTGAACTGCAAACCGGCGACTCTATCATCATGTATGGCGTATTGGTTGGAAAGGCCCAGTCACTCATTAAAAAAGGCGGCCTTATTTCAACAGCCAATGTAAAACACGCTGCAAACGATTTTGAAATAAGCGAAAAACGCAACACCGAGTGGAAGAAGCCCGATGTATCGAAATTTAGCGGCCGCACCTTTATGGGCTATCATCGCCCCAATGGAGAGGTGGGAACAGCGAACTACTGGCTGGTTATTCCCATGGTGTTTTGCGAGAACCGCAACCTCGATGTATTGCAGGAATCGCTGGTGCGCGACCTGGGTTACGGCCGTAACAGGAAATACAAGTACCAGGCGCAGCAACTGATCGATCTGTACAAGACCGGTAAAAGTGTGGAAGATATCCTGAATGCCGATATCCGCACTGAATCGGGTGATGAGCAGGGAAAGCGTTTATTCCCCAACGTAGATGGTATCAAGTTCCTTAACCACGAAGGCGGTTGTGGCGGTACCCGGCAGGATGCACAGGCATTGTGCGGATTGCTGGCCGGTTACATTACCCACCCCAACTGCGCCGGTGCAACCGTGCTGAGCCTTGGTTGCCAGAACGCACAGGTGTCCATTCTGGAAGAAGAGATCAAAAAACGCGATGCCAACTTCGCCAAACCATTGTATATACTGGAGCAACAGAAGATCGGAATGGAATCGGATCTGCTGGCTGCAGCCATTAAACATACATTCGCCGGTTTAATACTGGCCAATCAAAACGAACGCCAACCCGCTCCGCTGAGCAAACTGTGCATTGGTTTGGAATGTGGTGGCAGCGACGGTTTCTCAGGTATTTCAGCCAACCCCGCAATCGGTTATACCTCCGATCTGCTGGTGGGCCTCGGCGGTTCAGTAATTCTTTCCGAATTCCCTGAACTGTGTGGGGTAGAGCAGGGCCTCAGCGACCGCTGTGTTCAGGTGGATACTGCTAAACGCTTTTCGCATTTGATGAAGACCTATAATGCAAGAGCTGTAGCCGTAGGCAGTGGGTTCGATATGAACCCTTCGCCCGGTAATATCAAGGATGGCCTTATCACCGATGCTATTAAATCGGCCGGCGCTGCCAAAAAAGGCGGTACTTCACCGGTAGCAGATGTATTGGACTATCCCGAAAAAGTAACCAAATCGGGTTTAAACCTGCTGTGCACACCCGGTAACGACGTGGAATCAACAACTGCAGAAGTTGCCAGCGGCGCCAATGTAGTGTTGTTCACCACTGGTTTGGGTACACCAACCGGTAATCCCATTGCACCGGTAATTAAACTGAGCAGCAATACCGTTTTGTATAATAAAATGCGTGATATCATTGATATCAATACCGGCACCATCATCGAAGGGGAGGAAACCATTGAGCAGGCCGGTGAACGCATCCTGGATTATGTGATAAAAGTGGCCAGCGGCGAGCTGGAGATCAGCGCCGTACGCCATGGACAGGATGATTTTATTCCCTGGAAGCGCGGGGTGTCTTTGTAAACCTTGAGCGGGCTTGCTTTGAGCGGAGCCGAAGAGTAGAAGGGCGGAGATCAAAAAAAATAAATTTTAATAGCAGGTCAATGGTGAATGTAGTGAGGCAACTCATCATTCACCATTGACCATTCACCAAATCGGCCAAATGAAAAAGTTTGTTGACGAGCATTTTTTACTGCAAACACCAACTGCACAGAAGCTGTATCATGAGTTTGCCAAACAAATGCCTATTATCGATTATCATTGTCACTTACCTCCCGATCAAATAGCCAATGATACCCGTTTCGAGAACCTGACCCAGATCTGGTTATATGGCGACCACTACAAATGGCGCGCTATGCGAACCAACGGTATAAATGAAGAGTTCATCACCGGCAGTAAAAGCGATTACGAGAAGTTTGAAAAATGGGCCGAAACAGTTCCCTATACATTGCGCAATCCGCTGTATCACTGGACGCATCTCGAGCTGCAACGTTACTTTGGCATACACGATATTCTGGATGGCAGAACCGCTAAAAAAGTTTACGAAGAGGCTACTGCAAAACTGCAAACAAAGGATTACTCTGTTCGCGGCCTGTTGCGCAAGATGAATGTAAAAGTGGTGTGCACTACCGATGATCCTGTCGATAACCTCGAGTTCCATAAGAAAATAAAGGCCGACAACTTTGAAGTGAAAGTGTTGCCAGCCTATCGTCCCGATAAAGCTATGAACGTTGACGATGCCGCTACCTTTAATGCGTATGTGGCAAAGGTGGAAGCCGCTTCCAATACCTCAGTTGGCAGCAACTACGGCGATTATTTATCGGCGTTAAAAAAACAGCACGATTTCTTTGCTACCATGGGCTGCTCGGTAAGCGACCATGGTCTGGAGCAGATCTATGCTGAAGACTATACCGAAACCGAGATCAGGAACATCTTTACTAAAATAAGAAGTGGAAAAGAGCTGACGTTTGAAGAGAACCTGAAATTCAAATCGGCCATGCTGGTTGAATTTGCGCGTTGGGATTGGGAAAAAGGCTGGGTACAGCAATACCACCTTGGCGCGTTGCGTAACAACAACAGCCGTATGTTGAAACGCCTTGGACCCGATACCGGCTGGGATTCTATCGGCGATTTCTCACAGGCACGCCAGCTCGCGAAATTCCTCAACAGGCTCGATGCAGAAAATCAACTGGCAAAAACAATCCTTTACAATTTGAATCCTGCCGACAATGAATTGATGGCTACCATGATCGGTAACTTCAATGATGGCAGTGTGGCCGGCAAGGTACAGTTTGGCTCTGGCTGGTGGTTCCTCGATCAAAAAGATGGCATGACCAAACAGATCAATGCCCTTTCGAACATGGGACTGCTGAGCAAGTTTGTAGGCATGTTGACCGATTCAAGAAGTTTCTTGTCATTTCCCCGCCACGAATACTTCCGCCGCCTGTTGTGTAACATGTTCGGCGATGATATCGAGAATGGCGAAATGCCCGCAGATATTGACTGGGTAGGAAAAGTGATCCAGGACATTTGTTTTAACAACGCTAAAAATTATTTCAACTGGTAATGGGCAACGTGCTAAGCTTTGGAGAATTACTGCTGCGGTTATCGCCTGATACAGAAGGACAATGGCTGGCAAATACATCAATGCCCGTACATGTTGGCGGCGCTGAGCTCAATGTAGCCCGGGCGCTGGCCCTCTGGAACATACCGGTGAAATACTGCACAGGTTTACCCGATAATTATTTATCACAACAGATAGTCAAGTCCCTGCAGCAAAGTAACATCGATACCTCGGCTATTCAGTATGGCGGACAGCGTATCGGGTTGTATTACCTGCCACAGGGGCTCGATGTAAAGAATGCCGGTGTTATCTATGACCGTGCCGGATCATCATTCGCCAGCCTGCAAAAAGGCACTATCAACTGGGATGCTATCCTCGATGGAGTTAGCTGGTTCCATGTAAGTGCTATTTGTCCGGCCCTGAATGCCGATGCGGCCGATGTATGTGAAGAGGTAATGCAGGTATGTAACAAAAAAGGCATCACCGTTTCCATTGACCTGAACTACCGCGCCAAATTATGGCAGTACGGAGTACCGGTACATGAAGTAATGAAACGCCTGGCCCCATATTGTGACCTTATCATGGGTAATGTATGGGCTGCTGAAAAAATGTTACAGGTGCCGGTTCATCCCGACCTGGTTACCACTGACAAAAAAGAGATGTACCTCGAACAGGCATTGATAAGCTCCAAAGAGATCATCAAACAATACCCACGCTGCAAGGCAGTGGCCAATACCTACCGGTTCGATCATAAAGGCATTTTATATTATACAACTTTATATACCGGAGATCAATTGCATGTTTCACAGGAATACACCACCGAAACGGTAATTGATAAAGTAGGCAGTGGCGATTGTTACATGGCCGGGTTGATCTATGGTTTTTACAAGAAGCAGGCACCGCAGGATATTCTTGAATTTGCCACCGCAGCCGCCTTTCAAAAACTGTTCATTAAAGGCGACGCTACCAATAAATCGGTTGAAGACATAAACGCATCTATAAAAAAAGCATGACGCAACAAGACATATTAGGACAGATAACGCAGCAGAAAATGTTGCCGCTGTATTTTCACAAGGATACAGAAGTAAGCATAAATGTATTAAAGGCATTATACGCAGCCGGCATTAAGGCGGTGGAATACACCAACCGTGGTGCAGAAGCCGTAGAAAACTTTAAGGCATTACGTAAAGTAGTGAACGAAAGCATGCCCGGCATGCTGCTGGGCATTGGTACGGTGAAAACTGTGGCCGATGCAGAAACGTTCATCAATGCCGGCGCTGATTTTATTATTAGTCCGGTAGTATACCCGCCTGTTGCCAAAGTGGTGCAGGATGCAGGTTTATTATGGATTCCCGGTTGTTTAACACCTACCGAGGTCTTCACCGCCGAAATGAATGGCGCTAAAATGGTGAAAATATTTCCGGGCAGTGTGGTTGGTCCGTCTTATATTTCAGCAATTAAGGAATTGTTCCCCGGTATGTTGTTTATGCCTACCGGCGGTGTAGATACCACAGCCGAAAACATTAAAGAATGGTTTAGTAATGGGGTGGTAGCCGTAGGAATGGGCAGCAAACTGATCAGTAAGAGTGTTCTACAAAATAAAGAATATGATAAACTGACGACGCAAACAAAGCAGGTCTTGGAAATACTAAATAACATACAATAATAATTGAAAGGAAGTGCCACGTTACAACAGCGTGGCACGTCTTTCTTCCCTAAAAGGACTGACATGCAAGCTATAGGAAAATACCGGTGGACGATTTGCGGTTTGGTGTTCTTTGCTACCACAATTAATTACCTCGACCGGTCTGTAATCAGTTTATTGAAATCGACCTTTACTAAAGATCTGGGTTGGAATGATGGTGATTATGCGAATGTAGAGATTGCCTTTAAAGTGGCCTATGCTATTGGTTTATTATTGGCCGGACGTGTTGTTGACAAGTTAGGAACAAAGATCGGGTATGCAGTAGCTACCGGTTTATGGAGTTTGGCAGCTGTGTTGCATGCGTTGGCTAATACTGTATTTGGTTTTGGCGTGGCCCGTGCTGCATTGGGTGTAACAGAAGCAGGTAATTTTCCTGCAGCGATAAAAACAGTAGCCGAGTGGTTCCCTAAAAAAGAAAGAGCGCTGGCAACAGGTATCTTTAACTCAGGCGCCAACATAGGCGCCATTATAGCACCCGCGGCCGTTCCTTTTATTGTGGAAAAGCTAAACTGGAAATGGGCATTTGGGCTTACCGGCGGATTAGGTTTTATCTGGTTGGTGCTTTGGTTTATTTATTATGAAGTGCCCAAGCGCCATAAGAAATTAACACAGGCCGAATTCGATTATATTCACAGTGATAAGGACGAAACGCCTGCGCTGGAGCAGGTAAAACCCAGCGTTTCATGGTTTAAATTACTCTCCTTCAGGCAAACCTGGGCCTTTGCCATTGGTAAACTGCTTACCGACCCCATCTGGTGGTTCTATCTCTTCTGGTTACCCGATTTTCTCGAAAGTCAGTATGGATTGAAAGGAACAGCGGTATCATTACCTGTTGCCCTGGTATATACCATTTCCACTATAGGAAGTGTAGGCGGAGGATGGCTTCCCATGAAGTTGATCAATAATAACTGGGCAGCTTTCAAAGCCAGGAAAACTTCCATGCTCATTTATGCATTCTTTGTAATTCCCATCTTTTTTGCACAGGTAGCCGGAGGTGTGAACATGTGGCTGGCCGTTATTGTGATCGGTATTGCAGCATCGGCACACCAGGCATGGAGCGCCAATATTTTCACTACGGTAAGTGATATGTTCCCCAAGCATACAACAGCTTCGGTAACCGGTATTGGTGGTATGTTTGGCGCATTGGGTGGTATATTGTTTACCGCTGCTGTGCAAAAGAACCTGTTTGTACACTATCGCAGTATCGGGAAAATTGAAGTGGCCTACTATATCATGTTTGCAGTGTGTAGCAGCGTTTACCTGCTGGCCTGGGTCATCATGCACTTCCTGGTGCCGAAAATGAAACGGGTAGAATTGTAATAATTTCGAATTTATAATAAGAGAACGGGGAAGGAACCGAATGCGGGTCCTTCCCCGTTTCTGTTATGAGCCAAGTCGAATAATTGAACAGAGCCAAGTGCTGAGCGGAGTCGAAGAATTGCATAAATCCATTTAGCGCATTTACAGGCTTATGAGGGGCTTTAATTTGTCGGGATCACTATTAATATTTGATTAGAAAAATGCGTAAAAAAGCCACATTAGGGGCAATTTATGACCCATCTTCAGCTATTAATTTAAAAAAATCGGAAACAATTGCCAATCGGTGCTCATCATTTGGAAGAATTTTGTAAATTAGAAATATTCTAAATCGACTGTTATGGAAAGAGCCTACAAATGCTGTCAATCCTGCGGTATGCCTATGAAACGGGATAATGGTGGCACCCATGCAGATGGCACCAGAAGCACCATGTATTGCAGTCACTGTTTCCAGGATGGAAAATTCACAGTGCGGAACATTACAGTTGATGATATGAAAGAACGGGTAAAAGGCAAATTAAAAGAGGTTGGCTTTCCTGGTTTCCTGACCGGCTTTTACACCCGTAACATACACAAACTGGAGCGCTGGAAATCACATCCCCTGGCTGTTGAGTAATAGAACAACAGCGGGCGTTTTATGCGTACTGATAACTTGAAAAATCTTCACCCGAAAATTTTTTGTACTGCTCTATAATTTGAGTGGTAAAAGTCTGCACGTGCTGTATCAGAAATGAACTTTTTACTGATACTGCCCGCAGCCTCTTTTGTTAACGCACAAATGGGTTCGTTAAGCGCCGTTGTTTTCTTCTTCTGAATAATAATTATATCTTGCGCCCCATTACCAAAGGGCGCTTTTCGACATCAGTTCCTTTAATACTACTACAACTTATAATGAATACGTATTTATTTCTCCCGGTAATGTTTATACAGGCAGTGGGCCAATTGTGATTGCTCCACCTCAAAAAAGAAAATTTAAACTGGGGTCTGTAAATGCCCAGGCTGGCGTGGGGCTTAGATTATAGGCTCAACGGCTGTCATATCTTATCCTGTTTTAGCGATTTATAAGTAATCGTTAACTGCCACTTTCATTCCTTCTTCATAATTATTTCTATCTTGCCCCTATAACCAGTAAGGACAGGGGAAGTATCATGTATGGAGATATTATTCTAAATTATTACTCATGAAAAGAACTATAACCCTGTTTACCGCTTTCCTATTGCTTACTATTGCTTTGCATGCACAGAAAAAGCAACCAAAGTTCCTGGCCGAAATAGGCGTCGGCCCCTCTTTCCCCATTGGGCGATTTGCTTCGACAAAATACAAAGACGATGAAGTACCCGGGTTTGCAAAGACGGGATTGGCTGCACATCTTTCTGTAGGGTATTATTTGCGTCAAAATGTAGGTGTTTTACTATCATATGGGTTAAGCTCACATCCACAGGATAAGGATGCTTACAGGAAAGATATAGAATCGCAAATTCCTGGTGTGAAGTTGACTCATATGGATTTCACAAACTGGCAGACGTTCAAGCTGATGGGTGGAGGTTTCCTGGTTACCCCTTTAACTTCGGAAGGGGAATTGGTGTTGCTAACCAAACTGACTGCCGGCGTTAGCAAAATTGTTATCCCTAAACGCGATTTCTATGGTTCTAATCAAGACGGAACATCGACTGTCAGTAGTATGGATACAGGAAGATCATTGCCCTGGTCATTCTGTTACCAGGTGAGCCTGGGACTGGAATATAAACTAAACCGCAATCTGTATGTACTGTTAGATATCAGTTCTTTTAATACAACAGGCAAAATGGAATGGACATATACTGCCATACCTGGCGGAGATATAACTATAAAAAATAAATACAAGCAAGGAACTGTAAATACATTGGCAGGGATAGGCTTGCATTTTTAGGTCTTTCCTGAGCTTCAACTATTTAACCCCGTTCCGGTTCAGCCGGGATGGAGCTTTTTATTTCTCATACGATTCTAATGTCTGCTTCCTACGCGTGCGTCTATATTTGTGCCCGAATAGATCCTGTTATAATTTTACACACCGACCTGCTGCCATGCATGCCATACGATAAACCCGGCGATTTCCCGGCTGCCCGCCAAAGTGGGGCAGGCATTGGGCCTGGCCCGGAATTTTGACCAGCTATTTTTTCAATAACAGGTACAGTATCAAATATGAAGCATCTTTTCACTGCCCTGCACAAACGCCTTAAACGCGTATACGACCGGTTGCATAATGAACGGTTCAAGGATAATTTATTACAGGCTATTCCTTTTTGGGTGGCATCGGTAATAACAGGACTTGTAGCCGTATTCTATGCCAAATTATTTTCCTGGGCCGAAATGGGTACCGCCTGGATGTTGCACCACGGCGTATGGTGGCTGTTCATTGTTATGCCGGTTTGTTTTATTACTGCCTGGTGGCTTTGTTATAAGTTTGCGCCGGCCGCCAGAGGCAGCGGCATTCCACAGGTGATTGCGGCGGTAGAATTGGCCACCCCTAAATATATTGATAAGGTTAAGAATTTACTGAGCATACGCATTATCATAGTTAAGATCGTATCGAGCATTATCATGGTGTTTGGCGGGGGTGTGGTTGGAAGGGAAGGGCCTACCATTCAGATCGCCGGCTCGGTGTTCAGGGCCATCAATCAATGGCTGCCATCGTGGTGGCCGAAGATCTCGAAACGGAATATGATCATGGCGGGCGCTTCGGCCGGACTGGCGGCGGCTTTTAACACACCGCTGGGTGGGGTAGTATTTGCCATGGAAGAAGTAACCCGTACCCATATCAGTTATTTTAAAACAGCCCTGTTCACGGCCGTGATCATTGCCGGTTTAACCGCACAGGGTTTACTGGGCCCTTATTTATACCTGGGTTATCCCGATGTAAGCAATTTATCGGGCTATATTTTCTTTGGCGTTATTGCTGTGGGGCTTGTAACCGGCCTGCTGGGCAGCGGCATGGGCCGGGTTATATTATCGATCATGAAATGGACGCGTTCCCTGAAATCGATACCCAAAAGAATTATTTACCTCACCGCCTGTGCCCTGGTGCTGGCCTCATTGGCCTATTGGGTGAGCGAAAGAACATTGGGTTCGGGAAAGGAGATCATGACCCATACCCTGTTTACAGCCGATAAACATTTGCCCTGGTATATGCCCATCATCCGTATTGTTGGTCCCGTATTATCATTTACCAGTGGAGCAGCGGGTGGGGTTTTTGCACCTGCCCTAACCGCAGGCGCCACTGTTGGCGCCGTTATGGCCGAATGGTTCAATGTATCACCAACCAATGTAAACCTGCTGATACTGGCCGGCATGGTGGGCTTTCTTACCGGAGTTACCCGTACGCCATTCACCTCGGCCATCCTGGTGCTTGAAATGACCGACCGCCACAATGTTATCTTTCATTTGTTGTTGGCGGGTATGGTGGCCAGTCTGGTGTCGTACCTGGTTGATCGCCATTCATTTTATGATCACCTGAAAGCGCAATACATTCACGATATACATCACGAAGCGATACCGCCTGAACCGGAGGAGAAGAAGGTTGAAGAGGTGAAAGGTTGATGCTGTGATCACCGGCTTGCACGCCGGGGTGTTGGTGTGTAGGTGCATTGCCGGTTCACGATTTGCGGCTGCCGGTTATGGCTTCTCCTTCCAACCCTTGAATTGAATGAGCTCATCGAGGTGAAGGAACCGTCCTTTTTTAAAGGCTACAGCAGTGCGCAGGTAGAACCAACGGCGTAACACAGGAAGATGATGCCAGTTGCGTACCCGTCTTTTGAAAAGGTGTTGCAGTTCGGCAACGAGTAATTTTTTATCGAGCTCGCCATTTTCCTGTACGGCCCTTAACAGCTTCATGGATAAAACACCAACCACGGCGCCGGCCATAAAGAACAGGTTCCATTGGCCACGGCCAAACAAATGAATTACAAAATGGCTGGTAAAGAAGTCGGCCAGTAACCCACCCACCAGGGGAGCGGTGGCTGAAAAAACAGCGGTAACAATATTCTTGGTGACCAGGTAAACAATGCCTTCGTCGGCAGGCGCCAGCTTAAGGCCAATGTTCTGCAGGGCCAGGGTGATTCCGGCATTGGAAGCACCCATTAGCATATGTATAACTACCAGCAAGGGCAGCATAAAGGCTGAGCTCATAACGCCGATCACCGACCAGGCCATGATGCAGCCAATATATACCGGTGCGCAAATGCGAATAATAGTTTTATTGCTGTACCTGTCTGAACAGCTTCCCCACATTTTTATAGAGGTAATGCTGCTCACCTGGCTAACGATGGTCAAACTGATAACATACACCAGGGGCAACCCCAGGGTCTTCATCATGTATACCGAAAAGAAGGGTGTTACCAGGTTGAAGGCAAAGATCCAGCAGGAGTTAAACACCAGCAGCTTTCTGAAATTGCTTACAGTAAGCGGTTTGGTGAAAAGCTTTACAATATTATCGTTGATTGGTTTTGATTTGGGTTCGGGGGTACGGGCCAGGGCATATACACCCCACATACCGGTAACACCGCTGATGATAAACATCACTGCATAAGCGGTGATCTCATGTGCAGGGTAATGTACCTTAATATAATCGATGCTCATGGCAATGCACAGGCTGAGCGTTACATTCAATATCTGCATCAGGCGGCTGCGGTGTGAAAAATAGCTGCCCAGTATTTGTTGGGGAATAAGGTCGCGCATCCAGGAGTTCCAGCTGCCGCCGGCAATAGAAGCAAACAGGTATTGGAACGAAAGCAAAAAGATTAGGGCGCTCACACTGGCACTGTTGCTGAACAATAAAGGCAGTGTGCCTATCACCAGTAAAGGTATGCGGGCGCAAATGGCGCCGGTAACAGTAATGGCGCGGCGGTTATTGAACCGTTGAACCAGCCATACAGATACCAGTTGAAAAATATTGGTGAGGGTGGGCAGGGCCGCCAGTATACCGATCTGAACGTTTGAAGCGCCCATATACAAAGCTATGGCTGTCAGGAAGGTGCCTGCAGTAAGCGTATTCATGGTTTCGGTAGCCAGGCCGTCCTTTAAGATCAGGTGCAACCCGGTCTTTACCTGTGCGTTGGTTAATTGATCAGATGGTAAAAGTTTCATCACACTGCCTCTTAGTGAATACAATATTAACGCGTAAATCCAGAACGCATTTCAACTGTGGATATTATTCCGGCCTGGTACTTATTGACACTTAGTATGGCATAAAACCATTATTTATAATTTCGTTAACGTATGGGGCTTAGGCCCTGAGGGCGTGTACGCACGCCGGTGAAAGTTGAAGGGGTGGGCTAAAAGCGTGGAGCGGGCTTGCAGGGATCCCGATAACTATCGGGACGAAGTGTTGAAACGTAAAAGAGAAACCACCCCGGCTGAAACAGGGTGGCTTCTGTTGTAATAAAGACAGTCCTGAAACGTCTTTATTGTTTATCGCCGACTACTACTGATTGGTTGGGATCAACTTTCGAATTTTTCATTACTTGCTTTCACATTGGCCTCTTCTTCAGCGATCTTGGTCAGCAAGCTGTCTGTAACCTTTTCTTCTGCCAGGGTTTGATCGAGCAGCTCAGCCGCATCATCGTGCCCCATAGTGCGGGCTAACGTTACCAACCCACCGTAAGTAGCTATTTCATAGTGTTCAGCTTTTTGTGCTGCAAAAATCAAACCCACATCACGCTGGGCGCTGCCGTTATCTGTTTCATCGATAATATCTGCACCTTCATCAATAATGCCCGCCATAGCCGGGCATTTCAATGCCCTGGGTTCTTCGCCCATCAGGTTAAATACATGTTCAAGCCGGGTAACATGGTTAATGGTTTGTTCAAGATGGTCGTTAAACGCCTGTCTCAGGCGGGCGGATGTAGCTGCTTCTGCCAGCTTCGGCAATGTTTTCACCAGTTTCTTTTCTGCCCAGTATACATCCTGTATTTGTTGCATAAAGAATTGATGCAATTTTGAATCGGGCATAACCGACGCACGGGATGCTGACTTTGAGCCTGCATTGGTTTGAATAGCCATAGATAAGTAATTTAGGTATTAAGTAAATTAATGGGGCAGGGTTTAATTCCTTTTAACAGTGTGCTTGCCGTTCTCAAGGTTGCAATTATTATACCTCTGTAAAATGTGGATCAATGTTGTACCTGTAGATAAGGATCAGGAAGCATACACTTTCCCCTTATCAATAACCAATTCTCCTTTATCGTGCAAATGCCGCATGGCCCTGATCACTGTTTCAACCCGCAGCCCCGTCATATCTGCTATTTGCTGGCGGGTAAGCTTTACCTGCTTGCAGTTGGGACAGGTATGCTTGCTGTTCTTTTTAAAATAATTCAGCAGCGTGCTGATGCGGTGTTCGGGATTGTAATAAGCCAGCTCGCGAATGGTGAGGAATTTGAACCGCATGCGTTCGGCCAGCAGTTTTGTAAAAGCAAAATGAATATCGGGGTTGTCTTTGACCAATTGCAGGAAATTGCTTTTATGTAACCTTATTATTACTGTGTCTTCCTGCGCAATGGCCGTGGCGGCATATGGCCCATCATCGAACAAAGGCAGCTCACCAAAGCTTTCGCCTTTTTCTAACATCAGCTGAATGAATTCGCGGCCTTCTTCATTAATACTTACCCATCGCACAGAACCACTTACCACCTGGTAATAAAAACTGGCAATGCCGCCTTCATGAAATATGATCTCATCGCGTTGCACTTTTTTATAAGTAGCGCCCCAGGTGAGCAGGAGGTCAATATCGATCATCATAAGTGGGTTATTAACAGCATCAAAACTAGACCCGGTGTTCCCGCTTACACATGATCTTATGCAGCAATGGGTATGATTTATATCAGCCGGTACCAGCAGCCTGCCCCGGCGGCAGACAGCCTGCGTACCCTGAAAGCCGCCACCACACTTGTTTTTGTGATTATGCACCGCCCAAAAAGTACATGATGAATGTCAGTTCGCAAACAGTTAACGGTTAAATGAGGTTCTCTTCATCCCCATTTATGACTTCAATCATAAATACCCCCTGTAGGGCGGCGTAATCTTGTGGGGTAATACAAACAACGTATATGAATAAAATGATACTGATACTGAGCATCGCCGTTGGTTTATACGCCTGCTCGGGTAATGCACCTAAAAAAGAAGCGACTGCAGATCAAACTGCCACAACAACAGAAAATGGTAATCCGTCTTATGACCCCGAAAGAGGTACAGGCAAATTTACCAACGTTACTGTTAGCCCCACGCTCGACAATGCCCTGGCCACTGCCGGACAAAAAGTGTATGATGTAAAATGTTCCTCCTGCCACAAGCTGACTGAAGAAAAGCTGGTTGGCCCGGGTTGGAAGGATGTAACCAAACGCCACAAACCCGAGTGGATCCTGAATTTCGTTACCAACACCGATGAAATGTTGCAGAAAGATTCCAAAGCGCAGGCCATGTTGGAAATATGCCTGGTGCGCATGCCCAATCAAAATCTTACCGATGAAGAAGCCCGGAATGCCTATGAGTTCATGCGGAAGAACGACGGGGTGAAATAGGATTTCTGATTGAGCGATTTAGAGATTTTGGGATTTCATTTATTTCAGGCAGGCTGTACTATTTCTAAATCTCAAAATCCCGAGATCTCAAAATCCAAAATTTTTTAAAATAATCTTCTAATAAAATAGATTTATGAAACCCTTCAATCAAACGTTCCTCATAATATCAGTTGCGGCTGCCTCCTGGCTAACCGCCTGTAAACCCAACAACGCGGCTACCGCCGTAAGTGGCGATGCTGCTATCAAAGCGTATGTAGCCCCCGGTAAGTACGATGAGTTCTACAATTTCGTTTCCGGCGGCTTTAGCGGACAAATGTCTGTATATGGCTTGCCCTCGGGCCGGTTGCTGCGCGTGATACCCGTTTTTTCAGTAGACCCTGAAAAAGGATATGGTTATAGCGAGAACACCAAAGCTATGCTGAACACTTCGCATGGTTTTGTACCCTGGGACGACCTGCACCATACCGAGCTGTCGCAAACCAATGGGGAAATAGATGGCCGCTGGGTATTTGCCAATGCCAACAACACTCCCCGTGTTGCCCGCGTTGATCTCAAAACGTTCCGTACCGCCGAGATCATTGAATTGCCCAACAGCGCCGGTAACCACTCTTCTCCCTTTATTACCGAAAACACCGAATACGTGGTAGCTGGTACCCGGTTTAGTGTGCCCATCGGCGATAACCAGGATGTGCCCATCAGTTCCTACAAACAGAACTTCAAGGGCTCGCTGAGCTTTATCAGTGTTGACAAAACTACCGGTAACATGAATATCGCCTTCCAGCTGCAAACACCAGGCGTTAACTTCGACCTGAGCCACGCCGGTAAAGGCCCAAGCCATGGCTGGTTCTTCTTCAGCTGCTATAATTCAGAACAGGCCAACACCCTGTTGGAAGTAAACGCTTCGCAGCGCGACAAGGATTTCATTCTTGCAGTTAACTGGAAAAAAGCAGAAGAATACCTGAAAGCAGGCAAAGGCGTAAAGAAAGCATCAAAGTATTCACACTGCCGTTACGATGAAAAATCACATACCGCCACTTCTGAGACCCTGAATGAAGTTACAGTGCTCGATCCCGCCGTATTGAAAGACATCTGTTATTTTATTCCCTGCCCCAAATCACCACACGGTTGCGACGTTGACCCCAGTGGTGAATACATTGTAGGCAGTGGTAAACTGGCCGCACTGATACCCGTGTTCTCTTACACCAAAATTCAAAAGGCCATTGCCGACAAAGCTTTCGATGGCGAGTTTGAAGGCATCCCTGTTATCAAATATGAAGCAGCCTTGTATGGTGAAGTGCAGAAACCAGGCTTAGGCCCCCTGCACACCGAGTTTGACGGAAAAGGAAATGCCTATACCTCTTTCTTTGTGTCGTCAGAGATCGTAAAATGGAATATCAAAGACCTGAAAGTGCTTGACCGTGTGCCTACTTATTATTCCATTGGTCACCTGTGTATACCAGGTGGCGACAGCCGTAAACCGAATGCCAAATATGTAATTGCCTATAACAAGATCACCAAGGACCGCTATTTGCCTACCGGGCCCGAACTGGCACAAGCCGCACAGATCTTCGACATCACCGGTGATAAAATGCAGCTGATCCTCGACTTCCCCACCATTGGTGAACCGCACTATGCACAAGCAGTTTCAGCCGATCTCATCTCAAAGAATTCTACCAAATTCTACCGCATCGACGACAACGCCAATGCCTATGTAACCAAAGGGGAGAAAGAATCAAAAGTAGTACGCGAAGGAAACAAAGTGCATGTATACGCAACTTCTATCCGCAGCCACTTTGCACCAGATAATATTGAAGGCGTGAAAGTAGGCGATGAAGTATACTTCCATATCACCAACCTTGAACAGGATTGGGATATTCCACACGGCTTTGCAGTAAAAGGCGCCAACAATGCCGAGTTACTGATAATGCCCGGTGAAACACAAACCCTGAAATGGATTCCCGAAAAAGCAGGCGTTTATCCCTTCTATTGTACCGACTTCTGCAGTGCCCTGCACCAGGAAATGAGTGGTTACATCCGCGTGTCGGGCCCCGGCAATAATGTACCCATCAGTTTTAGTTTGGGTAAGACAAATGAGGCAGAAGCTGCCAAATAAAAGCGTTCTGTCAGCTTTTGTAACCGATAAAAGTTTTTATTATGAACAACAGGTTAACAACTACGTCAAGAATAATAATAGCAATTTGTGCGCTGTCACTGATAGGAGTTTTATTCCTGCCCATCTGGCGTATTGAGTTAAGCGCCCCCCAATATCCTGAAGGACTGGCATTGCAAATATTTGCCGGCAAGCTGGGCGGAGATGTAGAGGTCGTGAATGGGTTGAACCACTATATAGGCATGCGCACGCTACACGCAAATGACTTTATTGAATTTACCGTGTTGCCTTATATCATCGGCGGTTTTGTAGTGTTTGGCTTACTGGCAGCCATTGTTAACCGCCGATGGGTCTTTTATACTTGTATAGGAAGTTACCTGTTGTTCGCTATTGTTGCCATGGTCGATTTCTATCGTTGGGAATATAACTATGGACATAATCTTAATCCTGCTGCGCCCATTCAGGTACCGGGCATGTCGTATCAACCACCATTGATCGGGTATAAACAGTTGCTGAACTTTGGCGCCTGGAGCGTACCCGATGCCGGTGGCTGGATATTTGTTGGCGCCGGTGTGTTAATGGTTCTGGCCGCCTGGCTGGAATTGCGCAGAAAGAATAAGAAGTCGTTTACCAATATAAGGACGGCTTTAAGCACTGCCGCTGTATTCATGCTGATCTGTTGCAGCAGTTGCAGTACCGGTCCGCAACCCATTGAGTTCGGAAAGGATGCCTGTGACTTTTGCAAAATGACCATCCTCGATCAGCGGTTTGGCGGTGAGGTTATCACCAGAAAAGGGAAAGTGTATAAGTTCGATGACATACACTGCATCACCTCGTTTTTAAGATCCTCCAATATGCGAAAAACCGATCTGGCAGGTATATACCTGCTTGAGTACTCCACGCCAAAAGAGTTTGTACATGCCAGTGAAAGTTTCCTGTTACAAAGCAGCGACCTGCACAGCCCGATGGGGAGTAACACCGCTGCTTTTTTGAACGAAGGAAACCGCGAACAAGCCAAACAACAAGTGAACGGAAAAAATGTACACTGGAATGAAATCGCTCAATAGTCATATGAGAAAATGCAGCCTGGTCCTAAGCCTCATAGTGCTGGCTATGACGACTTATGCCAAAACATGGATCGTGCGTCCGGCAGGCCCGTTACAATCGCTTCAGGAGGCTATTGATAACGCAATGCCGGGCGATACTCTCCTGGTTGAACGCGGCGTGTACCGGCAGCCGACCATCATCGTAAACAAGCCGCTTTACATTAAAGGCATCGGTTATCCCGTGCTCGACGGCCAAAAGAAATACGAGATCATGGTCATTAAAAGCAGCCGGGTAGTGGTGGAAGGGTTTGCCATACAACATTCAGGTTACTCAGGGTATAATGATATTGCCGCCATTCGCATTCTCAACAGCCGGCACGTCATTATCCGCAATAACAAGCTCGATGATACTTTCTTCGGCATTTATTCACAGCATGCGGTTAGCTGTACCATCTCAAATAATACGCTTCACTCCAATGCGGTGAATGAAATTACCTCAGCCAATGGCATCCATTGCTGGAAGAGCGACAGCATGCAGATCCTCAACAATACCATTACTGGTCACCGCGACGGCATCTATTTTGAATTTGTGACCAACTCGCTCATTAAAAATAATATTAGCACGGGCAATGTTCGGTATGGATTGCATTTTATGTTTTCGAACGACGATACCTACATGGCCAACCAGTTTAAGAATAATGGCGCCGGGGTGGCGGTGATGTTCTCAAAAGGCGTTACCATGTTGCAGAACCTGTTTAGTGAGAATTGGGGCGGCGCTGCCTATGGCATATTATTAAAAGAAATCAGCGACAGCCGCATCGAGCGCAACCGGTTTGTGCGCAATACCACCGGTATTTATATGGAAGGAACCAACCGCATTCACATAGCACAGAACTTATTTGATAATAATGGTTGGGCCCTGAAGGTGCAGGCAAGTTGTAACGACAATACCATTACACAAAATAATTTTCAGGGCAACAGCTTTGATGTGGCCACCAACGGCACGCTGGTATTGAACACCTTTAACAACAATTACTGGGATAAATATGAAGGCTACGACCTGAACCACGATGGAGTGGGGGATGTGCCATACCGGCCGGTAAGCCTGTATGCGATGATCGCAGAACGTAACCCCGTTACCATGATGTTGTTCAGAAGCTTTATCACCGGCCTGCTCGACAAGGCAGAGAAAACAATTCCCGGTTTCATTCCCGAGAATTTGAAAGATGATCAACCCAGAATGAAAGCATTTAAAAATCTCAGCTTATGATCATTGCAACAAGTGTTACCAAAAAGTTTGGAAAGCTGACCGCGCTCGACAACATTAGCGCCACCTGTAACAAAGGACAAACCATCTCGCTTATAGGACCAAACGGTTCGGGCAAAACCACCTTTATTAAATGCCTGCTGGGCATGGTGGTACCCGATAGCGGCTTTATCACTTTCAACAAACAGAACATCGCGCATAACTGGCAATACCGGTCGGCCATTGGGTATATGCCGCAGATCGGCCGCTATCCTGAGAATATGACGATTGCCCAGGTGCTCGATATGATGAAAGACATTCGCAAACAATCGGCAGTGCAGCTCGATGAAGAGCTTATTCATTTATTCAAACTTGATGGTATGCTGCACAAACGCATGGGTAACTTGTCGGGCGGCACCCGGCAAAAGGTAAGCGCCTCGCTGGCCTTCCTGTTCAACCCCGATGTACTGATACTCGATGAGCCAACTGCCGGGCTCGATCCGCTGTCGACCGAAATACTGAAAGAAAAGATCAGGAAAGAAAAACAGGCAGGCAAACTGGTGCTCATTACCTCGCATATCCTGAGCGACCTCGACGATATTGTTACCGAAGTGATCTATATGGAAGAAGGCAGGCTGCGCTTTCATAAATCGCTCAACCAGTTACAGGAAGATACCGGCGAAAAGAAATTATCAAGGGCCATTGCGCAGGTAATGGGATCGTGAACGTTCTGAGCGTCCTGAGCGAAGTCGAAGGATCGAAGGGCGGTATAAAGCGCTGAGCGAAGTCGAAGCGCATAAATAAATTAACATGAAAAAGATCATCAAATACGTATTGCTCGATCTGTTGCGGAACCGGATCGTTATTGCCTACACGCTGTTTTTAGCGGTAATATCGATGAGTGTGTTCAACCTCGAAGACAATCCATCGAAAGGCATCCTGAGTTTGCTGAACCTGGTATTGATCATTGTTCCGCTGGTGAGCATTGTGTTTTCCACTATATATGTATATAATGCGTCAGAGTTCATTGAGCTGCTGGTATCGCAACCATTGCGGCGGGTGAATATCTGGTTAAGCATCTTCACCGGACTGGCGGCTTCGCTGTGTGTGGCATTTTTAGTGGGCTGTGGAGTGCCGGTGCTTATTTATGCCCCTTCAGATGTGGGCATTATGATGACGGCCATGGGTTTGCTGATAACCATCATTTTTGTGGCCATTGCCTTGCTGGCTTCGGTATTAACCCGCGATAAAGCAAAGGGAATTGGAGTGGCCATTTTATTATGGTTTTATTTTACCCTTATTTTTGACGGTATTGTGTTGTTCCTGTTGTTCCAGTTTATGGATTACCCTATGGAAAAACCAATGATCGTGTTCAGTTGTTTAAATCCCATAGACCTGGCGCGTATCCTCATATTGTTGAAGCTCGATATTTCGGCACTCATGGGAGCTACCAGCGCAATATTCAGGGATTTCTTTGGTTATCAATGGGGTATAGTAGCAACCTTGTTGATCATGACCACCTGGGCCGGTATGCCTTTGTGGTGGTCGGTCAGAAAATTTAACCGTAAAGACTTATGATGCAAGACATAAAGGACAGAGCAGATATAAAACAACTGGTAGATACATTTTATACAAAGGTGCGGGCCGATGAAACCATCGGATACCTGTTCAATGATGTGGCCAAAGTGAACTGGGAGCAGCATTTACCCCGCATGTACGATTTTTGGGAGAACATCCTTTTTCAAACCGGCGGGTTTAAAGGCAACCCCATGGTGGCTCATGTGCAGCTGCACCAGAAATCGCCGCTGAGCGCAGCCCATTTTGCCCGTTGGCAGGAGTTATTCCTGGCCACTGTAGATGAACTGTTTAAAGGCGACATGGCCGAGCTTATAAAACAACGGGCCCGCTCCATTGCCACCATGATGCTGATCAAAGTTTCTCCTTCAAACGATCCGAAGTCGATTATTTAGCACCTGTACATAAAAAAATCCTCCCCGCCATCCCGGTAGTTACCGGGAGGCGGCGGAGGACAATCTCTTTTGGCGGATTTGTTTTCCAAAAGGATGGTTTTCAGGGATCTTTCAGTAGGATTGGATAGCGATAAGGTTTCAGTTTTCGGGTTCGGATTATAAACGGGCTCTGGTTGGGAACTTCAAGGGTACGCTCCATCAACGGTTTAGTTTTTCAAAGGATCTTCGGTCGGGATAAGGTTTTGTTGGTTTCAGCGGGCACTTGATCTTGTTTCCTGGCTTGCTGATGTAAAAATAGCACAGCCAACAGGCGGTTTGCAAATTTCGGCTACCCTGTTTGTGTAGAATGACCGTATTGTTTAAGCGCGGCTAAACGGTAGTACGTAGTGTTAGAGAGAATGTGATAATTTAATAAGGTGCTAATGGAGTCGTGAAACCCCGACACGTCGGGGCAGGCTGTGAAACGGTCCCGCCTAGGCGGGATGAAATGAAGCGCAGTAACTGGTAATCGGCAACTATACTCCCCCTTTAGGGGGCAGGGGGTAAATTATTTTTCTATATTACGGGTATTAGTTATATTTAACATACAAAGTAGCCTCTGATTAATAGCATAGCAATTGATTCACCATCAAAACCAATGAGCTATGCAACGTTACAGTCTGCAAAAACACCTCGGCCCTTACACCCTGGACAAATCATTATTTCAACGGATCGAGAGTTACATTAACCAGAATATTCCCCGCATTCTGCTGTTGAATCTCGAAAAAGGAAGCGACAGGCCCTTAAGCCCATTCATTACGCTCACCATTCAAAAACAATCAGGAACCGAAAAGCTGCGCTCCATTAATGATTTCGGGTACGAACAATTTGATGAAAATGTAGAAGAAGTATCAATTGAGCTGGTGCATAACAATGCTTTCAATTTCTGGGGGCAAAAGGTGATCGTGCTTATTATGACATTTAATCTCGAAAGCGGTTATTGCGATCTGTCGCTTGCCCTTAATGATGAAGAACCGCGCGATAAGGTGTATACTATTGAGAAAGGATTGAGATCTACCATGAACCGCAATAAAAAATCACTTCCCCTGGCAAGGTTTTTCAGGTAGCATTCTGCTTGTGTTGTTTTGATGTTTACAAATAAAAAACCATCTCCCGGTATATCGGGACGATGGTTTTTTTATTGGTGATAGTTTGGTCCTCTTTCAGTGAGGGCTCACCTTTTATGTTTATGAAGGTGAGCTTTCCGCCTACTGGCGAAGGGACCCTCCTTTATTGTTGATGAAAGTGCCCCCGCAAGGTAGGCACTCCTCGTTTATTTTACTTCCAGTGCTTTATCGATCATGAACAACAGGTTGGCGCGGTGGGCCTTTGTTTCATCATTGGTCGATACAGCAGTGGCCAGTTGTGTTTTGATCTTTTTCAGCGTATACAGCGCAGCTGCTTTTGACACATCATCAACACCCTGGTTTTGCGGATTTACAATAGACACCAGTTGCCGTACAAAATAGGTTTGCAGGTTCTGGCGGTATACGTTTACGTTGGTGGCAATGTCGGCACTGAAAATGCCTTTCTGCAGGTCGCCCATCATGGTGGCAACGCTGTATTGATTGCCATATAAACGGCTGTTGGTCATACGCAACAAAGTGGCTGAATGCAATATGTGCGAAAGTGCCGCATCTGTTTGAATAGATAACAGGGTACTCGTTGCCCTGAAATCATCGCCTGAATTGTTCTGGTTAAATCCCCGGCGTTGCGGTTGCAGCCAGGCAAATACCTGGGCGTCGGCATCAAAGGCATCGGGAGCAAATACATATTTATTCAGCACTTCCATGGCCCGTTTTTGCGTAGCCAGTGGAACAGGTGTATACGGTTTAACCCCGGATTTTTGTTCAGGGAAGCTTCTGTCGATCTGCACGCCGCCTATATAGCGGCTTACGGCTGCCACCATGCTGTACCGTTGGCTCAGCAGGGTGCCATAACGCGAGCGCAGCTCGGCATACGACTGGCCATCCTTCGAATACTTTTGCACCAGTTTGCCCATGGTCTGGTTCACCAATTTAAACCGGTCTTCTGCATACCCGATGGCATCACTGGTTAGTTCATTCACATTCACCCGTGGGTCCATGGCTTTACCCGGGGAACGCATATCATCGCCATCGTTGCCGAATACGAGTTGGGGATCGGTGCTGCGGGCAACGATTGTTTTAAGTCCGGCCGCTTCTTCTCCTTCATTAAAAGGCGTATAACCATATTCAATAGCCCAAAGATCGTAGGGACCGGCCTTGGTGGTATAATAATCGCCCTGTTTGCTTCTGTCTAAAGCAATATTGATGGCGGGATAATCCATTACAGAACCAATAAGACCCAGCTTGTGGGTGATCTCGGTATTGTTGATTTCGGTGGGCGACAGCATTTGGCTGGCCTTCATATTATGGTTCAGCCCCAGTGTATGACCCATTTCATGCATAATGAGGTAGGTAAGGAACTGCTTGTGCATTTCCTTTATGTCATTGGCCGAAGCGCCGGTGGCATCGAGAACGGTCATACCCGTGAGCAGTTGGCTTTTCAGTTCACTGGCCAGGGTACAGTTTTCTTCATGCTGCGGGTTCATACCGGGAAATTGCAGGGTATTGCCATTAGCTGAAAAACCTCTGAACAGCTCATCATAGATAGGCGTTGCGCTGCCCGAGAACCATTCGATAGTGATATCGGCGCCAATGATCTGCCCTGTTTTAGGATTTACAAAGCTGGGCCCTATAGCACCGTATACCGGTTGTGCCGATGAAACCCAGCGGATCACATTATAACGGATATCGGCAGGGTCCCAGTCGGCATCATCGGGCATTATCTTCATTTGAATGGCGTTCCTGAACCCGGCCTTTTCAAATGCTTCGTTCCATTTTAACCCGGCATCGATGATGGTTTGGCGGTATTCAACCGGGGTGGTATTCTCGATCCAGTAAACGATGGGTTCAACCGGTTCGCTCAATGCTGCATTCGGGTCTTTTTTCTTCAGGTACCAGCGATGGATAATGTCTTTATACGGAACAGGGCTGATGCTTGTTTGGTCGGTGATCTGTTCTGAAAAATAACCTACCCGCGGGTCGTCGCGGCGGGGGTGGAAATCGTTCTGCGGCATTTCGATAAGGCTGTGTTGCATGCGCACCCGCACATAACGGGCATCAGTAATGTCGTTGGTGCCATTATTGTAAGGTGCGGGGTTGTCATAAGCCAGATCGACTATAATATCTGAATTATGGGGGAAGGAGCGAACGTTTGAATAACGTGATTTGGCCGGGTTCAGGTTACCCAGGTTAAAGATGGCCGTGGGTGGAATGCCGGGCGGCAGCAGCGGTTTCACCGGATCGAGTTTTTCGCTGATGAACAATCCGTCGGCACTGATGAGGTAGCCATCTGCATCTTCGGCAACCGTTTTTTCAACCAGGAATACGGCCTCGGGTTTGTCGACACCCGCCGTTTTACTGATGGGGTTATTGGCATCGTACCAGAAACGGGTATTAACGCCGGAGAATTCCAGTTTGTCGAATGCTTTTTCGATCTTGAACACCGCGGTGGCGCGGTGCATGCTCTGGTTCAGGTACAATGAATTGGGGCCGCTGAGCGAAAAGCTCTGGTAAATATACTCTTTGCCCAGCTGGCTCTTCTTTACATACAGTTGAAGCGTGCCGGTAGCCGTGTCCTGGTACATGGTGAAAAGGCCATCGATCTTGCGGCTGCTTTTTACTTTATCGGTAATGCCGGCCGGTTTTTTCTTTGTGGTATCGACTGCGGGTGGGGGCGCCGCAGCCCCTTTTTTGTCCTGGGCCCGGGCAGCGGTTAGCAACAAACCCGGCGAAAGGATAAGGAGAAGCAGTGTTTTCTTCATACTTGAGTTTTTAGGTTTATCAATTTACTGATGCTTTTAAGTAAGCCCTCATTTTTTAGGATGGAAGCGGGAAATTTAGGGATAGATTAACTGCATGGCTGTCTGGCGGCTGGGCAACAGGCAACAGCATTCGTTGGTACGCTTCTATAGATATTGTAAATTTGTATTTCCGCTAAAAAAACAGTGTCATAATATGGGAGTCTGGAGACAATTGCAGGAGTATTTTTATTTAAAGAAACGTGACCCGAACGCACCGCATACCACCTGGATGCGCTATATGCATGGCATCAACAGAATATCGCTGTTCATGTTCCTGATAGCGTTGATCGTGATTATTGTAAAGCTGGTCATGATGAAGAAATAGTTACAGGTTACCGGGTGCCGGTTGCCGGTTGCCGGGCCTTGAATGCCGTCCGAATTATTGCCTGGTAACCTGAAACCGGTAACTGGTAACCAGTTCTTATTTTTGCTCAAGATATTCTTTTATGATTTGTGCAGCTCTCGAAGACGCGTGCCCCCCTTCGCCCAGCAAATGCCGCAAGCTGGCATAATCGTCCCGCAGTTGTTGCTGGGTAGCTTCGTTGGTAAGCAGGTCGTCGAGTTGTTTACGCAGATTGCCCGGCGTTAGATCGTTCTGGATCAGTTCTTTCACCACCAGCTTATCCATGATCAGGTTCACCAGCGAAATGTATTTTACTTTAATAAGCCGTTTGGCGATCTGGTACGAAATATTGCTGCCCTTGTAGCACACCACTTCGGGAACACCGAACAGGGCAGTCTCCAGCGTGGCGGTACCCGAGGTCACCAGCGCGGCCCTCGATTGCAACAGCAAGGCATAAGTGGAGTCACGCACCGATGAAACATTGGGGTACAT
This sequence comes from Niastella vici, assembly GCF_002077945.1. Lineage (GTDB taxonomy): Bacteria > Bacteroidota > Bacteroidia > Chitinophagales > Chitinophagaceae > Niastella > Niastella vici. The sequence continues at coordinate 159,052 of NZ_LVYD01000042.1, read as the reverse complement.
CGCTAACACCGACTCGTAAAAACTATCTTCCTGGCCGGGGGCTTTGGCCACAATGAACTGGCAGGCGGGGAACATGCGGCTAACTTCCAGCATAATGGGCAGCTTTTTCAGAATTTCCTGTTTTCGGCTGCCGGGTAACAGGGCAATAATGGGTTTGGTGGCCAGGGGCGTACTGCCTGGCGCCAGTTGCGCTTCTTCCACCACCTCTATAAGCGGATGGCCTACGTATTCAACATCCCAGTTCCATTTGTTTTTGTAATAATCTTTTTCGAACGGAAGTATCACCAGCATTTTATCGATGCACTGTTTCATCTTGTGCACGCGGTTCTCCTTCCAGGCCCATACCTGCGGCGAAATATAATAAATGATCTTATAACCCTGTTGTTTGGCCCATTCGGCTATGCGTAAGTTGAAACCGGGGTAATCGATGAGGATGAGCGCATCGGGTTTGTATTTGGTAATATCATCTTTGCAGAACTGCAGGTTCTTCAAAATGGTGCCCAGGTTCTTGGCCACTTCCCAAAAGCCCATAAAGGCCAGGTTGCGGTAATGCTTCACCAGTTCGCCACCTGCCTGTTGCATTCTGTCGCCGCCCCAGCAACGGATCGAGGCTGCGGTATCTGATTTTCTGATCTCTTTGATAAGATTACTGCCATGCAAATCACCCGACGCTTCACCGGCTATAATGTAATAACGCATGGGGTAAAGATAAGAGAAAGTTGCCGGTTACCAGTTGCCTGTTACCTGTCACCGGGCAAAGAATTCGGAGAACCCGATTTCAGGTAGAGTGATCGACATTCAAGGCCCGGCAACCGGAACCGGGTAACCGGTAACAAAATCATAATTCACTATGGGCGCACTTTTTTACAAAATAAACTTCATTAACAACGCCGTTATCGCATAAACCAGCGTGATGGCAAAAATGCCTTTGGCGGTTTTGTCGCGGTGAGTGTTGATATAAAATGTGAAAAGGGCAATATTCAAGATCAGGCAGGGCACCGAAATGGCGGTGATCTGGTTCTTATTCTCGCTAACAAAGTTTATACAGTCCTTTACACTGTATAAGGGGTAGAACTTGATAAAATAATAGGCAACAAGGCTTATCAGGGGGGCAATAAAGCCCAGCAAAATGCCAAAACGAAGGTTGTCTTTTTTGAACATTACAGTTTCCAGGTTTTTTCGAGCTTATCTTTCAGTTGATAATTGGTAAGGTCAAATTGCACCGGTACAATACTCACGTAATTATTTTTAAGGGCCCACACATCGGTATCTTTTCCTTTATCGAAATTCACAAATTCACCGGTAAGCCAGTAATATTTGCGGCCGTTAGGGTCGTTGCGCTCAACAAAATCTTCTTCATATTTCGCATAGGCCTGCCGGCAAATACGAACGCCTTTTATGAGTTCGGGTGCAACAGGGGGAAAGTTTACATTCAGTACCGTATGTTTTTCCGGTATTTTCTTCAGCATTTGCTCCACAATGAGGCGGGCATATTTACGGGCTGCGGTAAAATCGGCATCGATGCTGTAATCGAGCAGGGAAAAGCCAACAGAGGGAATGCTTTCAATAGCGGCTTCCACAGCGGCCGACATGGTACCCGAATATATTACATTGATCGAGTGATTGGCGCCATGGTTAATACCGCTCAAACACAGATCGGGTTTGCGATGCAGGATCTTGTCTACTGCCAGCTTCACACAATCAACCGGGGTGCCTGAGCATTGATACGCTTCCACACCTTCAAAAAAAGTAGTCACTGAGCTCAGGCGTAAAGGTTGGCCTATAGTAATAGCATGGCCCATGCCTGATTGCGGTTTATCGGGGGCTACAACAACTATCTTTCCGAGATCCTTCACCGCTTCAACCAGATTGTGTATACCCGGTGCTGTTATACCATCGTCGTTCGTTATCAGGATAACGGGCTTACTTTTCTTCGTTTTTGCTTTTGCCATATCTTATAACAAAAATGCTGAAAAATTCTGTCAAATACGTTAATTACACGAAATAACTGCGAGGCCATGACTGGTTTAGTCGGGGCTGCTGCCAGGCAAGATGCATGGATATCTAGAACGCTTTTATGTCAGGAACATTATAAATGCGTACACCATTTTCTGGCGGATGATTGATGGCAAAGTAAAGGGTGTGGATCATTTGATTGATGGTGACGAGGTCCTGTTGCCGGCTTTGTTCCCTGGTAGCAGGTATAAGCCGCGTCAACATATACAAAGGCGTGAAAAGTACAGGCCACCAATGGCCGGGGCCCAAAACGTACCAGGGCCTGATGAAAGAGCAGCGGGCGCCGCTTGTTGTCAGCATTGATTCACCGGCTGCCCGCACTTCGCGGTATTCCTTCATGATACGGCCAGGGTACTGGCTAACACTCAGGTATATTACATGAGGCAGCTGGTTGTCGCTGATGGCCCGGGCCGCCTGTTGAACCGACACCTTATCGATGGTTTCAAATTCGGCTTTTTTGGCCGGGGAGGGGTGGGCAACACCGATCAGGTGAATAAAAACATCAGCACCGGCGGCGGCAGCTGTGTAGGTGGTGGCATCAAGGGCATTGCCGATGACCAGTTCGCAACCGGGTGGCAGTTTATGCTCAGAACCTTTTCGTACCAGCGCCTTAATGCGGAATCCGCCAGACTGCAACAGGGCTTTTATGAGCCGGGAACCAATGTATCCGGTTCCACCCGTAATAAAAATAGTTTGCATATTCATTCAGTGGTGTTTCAAAGTGATTTATTTACGAAAGTGGCTGGTTGGCAGATTTGAAAATGAGTTTTTGAGTTTGTGAGTTAGTAAGTTAATGAGTTCATGAACCGTAACCGTGAACCGGAACTAAGAACTTAAAAATTAAAAACTTAGAAACTGGATCACTGGCTTCTGGCAGGAAACTCACATCCAATACGGAATTTTACACAGAACAAGGAATTTTCCCCTGTTTCCGCTACCTTTGCAGCCGATTAAAAGTACAGGACCATTTATTGTCTCTATATCGCTGATTATTAATTCGTTATAGAGCTAATTGCCTGGCACCAAATCAACATTATAACTTTGCAACATGGCAGGTCAGTTAAAAGAAGTTCGTAATAAGATCAAGGCTACGCAGAATATGCAGCAAATTACCAAAGCAATGAAAATGGTAAGCGCTGCCAAATTAAGAAAGGCACAGGATGCCATCATTCAGATGCGCCCTTACGCCCGCAAGCTGCAGGAAGTGCTGAGCAATATTGTCAGCGGTGCCGAAGGCGATGGCGGTATGGCCCTGGCTGTTGAACGCCCTGTAGAGAAAGTGCTGTTGATCGTTATTACCAGCGACCGCGGTTTGTGCGGTGCTTATAACACCAACGTAATAAAACTGGCCCGTACCACCATCCAGGAAAAATATGCTGCCCAAAACGCCAGGGGCACCCTGCAAATCTGGGGCATTGGTAAAAAAGGCACTGAATTCTTCCAGAAAAATAAATACAAGGTCAACGATACCCACAGAGACCTGTTCCTGCACCTGAAATTTGAGAACGTTCAGGCAGTGGCCCAGGCTGCTGTAAAAGCTTTTGAAGCAAAAGAATTTGATGTTATTGAACTGATATACAGCGAATTCCGCAATGCAGCCATGCAACGGTTCACTGTTGAGCGCTTTTTGCCCATTCCGAAAGTAGAAAAGAAAGAAGGCGGCAAAAAAAGCGATTTCATTTTTGAACCAGCCAAAGATGAGCTCATTGCCGAGCTGATGCCCAAGATCCTGAACACGCAATTGTACAAAGCCGTACTCGATGGCAATGCTTCGGAACATGGCGCCCGTATGACTGCGATGGATAAAGCCAGCGAAAACGCCAACGAATTATTAAAGCACTATAAAGTATCATACAACCGGGCTCGCCAGGCAGCCATTACCACCGAATTGACTGAGATCGTGAGCGGTGCAGCTGCATTACAAGGTTAAAAGTTTATGGTCCCGTTCGGCCGGCCAACTTACGGGGACAGGAAACTGCGGATAACTATAAACTAATACGATGGAAATTTCCAACCTGATACCTCATATAGAGGCGTTAATCTTTGCCAGTGAAAAGCCACTGACCACTTTGGAGATCACTGATCTCATTAATCAGGCCTTTGGCTTTATGGAAGATAAGATTATGCTCGATCAGATTGAATCGGCCATTGAAGGGATCCTGGAGAAGTACAAGGCCGAATTCTATCCATTCGAAGTGCGGGAGAGCGGTGGCGGTTGGCAGTTCCTTACCAAAAGAGATTTTCATAAAACGGTTGCCCAGCTGAACGGCGATAAATTCCTGAAACGCCTGAGTACCGCGGCGCTGGAAACCTTAAGTATCATTGCTTATAAACAACCCGTTACAAAGTCTGAAATTGAATCCATTCGCGGGGTGAGCAGTGATTACGCCATTCAGAAATTACTCGAAAAAGACCTCATTGTTATAACAGGCCGAAATGAAGCCCTGCCCGGTCACCCGCTGGTGTATGGTACTTCCAAAAACTTCATGGATTATTTCGGTTTGAACTCAGCCGAAGACCTGCCCAAGCTGAAAGAAGTATTCGACGACAGTATGGTGGCGGCGCCCACGGCTATTGGAGATGTGATCATAACTCCTTCCACCGAAGGCGAGGATACTGAAGAAACTACCCCTTCCCTGAACGGCATCCACCTGAATGGTACCGATGTAACAGACAGCGAAGAAAATGAAGGCGGGGAAGGTGGAGAAGAAGAAGGCACTACTGCCGCCCTGGGTCAGGATATTGTTGATGAGAACGCCGAAACAACTGATGAAGGCTATGAACTGGATACCGATGAAGAAGCCATAGCCGAGGAAGCCGAAGCGCTGGATGAAGAAGCCGGCGAAGTGCTGGATGAAATTGCCGAAGAAGGTTATGATGAAGAAGGGGATGAAGAAGAAGCCTTCAATAATGAAGGAGAAGAAGAGGAAGAAGGGTTTGAGGATGAAGAGCCCTACATTACGCCCGAAGAAGAGGAAGCCTATGCCGATGATGATTCAACCACTTTCAAGGTTGGTGAAGACGGCGAGCTGATCGAAGAGCACAACGGTTCAGATGACGATGAAGCAGACGAAGAAGAGGCGATTGATGAGGAAGATGAGGAGGAGCCTGGCGATGAGGATACCGAACACGACAAAGACGACGAAAAGAAATAACCCTCATTTTTTGAAATAGCATTAATGCGCATTCGCCAACCGGCAGATGCGCATTGTTTTTTAGTTCGCCTTCAACGTTTAAAGTTCACGGGCCTCAATCGCCGGGCAACGCTGAAACTTTGAAGGGTGAACTGTAAACTGGCCAACTGTTCTTATATTCGCATACTATGTCACAGCAATTATCAAGAGAGTTTTTAATTCAGTTAGCAAATGAATATGGTACCCCCCTGTATGTGTACCATGCCGAAAAAATTAAAGAGCAATACGATAAGCTGAAGGGTGCATTTGGAAAGATCAATGCCCGTTTTTACTATGCCTGTAAGGCACTTACCAATATAAATGTTTTAAAGTATGTCAACAGCCTGGGCGCCGGGGTTGATTGTGTGAGCATTTATGAAGTAAAGCTGGCCCTGAAGGCTGGCTTCGATCCCAAGAACATTTTGTATACACCCAATTGTGTCGACTTTCAGGAAATTGTGGCGGCAAAGGACCTGGGTGTAAATATTAATATTGATAATATCTCCATTCTGGAGCAGTTCGGTAACAAGTTTGGCAGCAGCTACCCGGTTTGCATCCGGCTCAATCCGCACATTATGGCCGGTGGCAATTTCAAGATCTCTACCGGGCACGTAGATAGCAAATTCGGTATCTCCATACACCAGATGCGGCACATTGAGCGCGTTGTAAAAAGTACCAAATTAAAGGTGACTGGCGTGCATATGCATACCGGTAGTGAGATCAAAGATATTGGCGTGTTCCTGGAAGGGTTGGATGTAATGTTCGAGATCACCAGCCATTTCCCCGACCTGGAATTTATTGACCTCGGCAGCGGCTTTAAAGTGCCGTATCAGCCCGATGATCCGGAAACCGATGTAAATACGCTGGGCCAGAAGATGGCCGTGGCCTTCAAGAATTTTGAAAAAGAGACCGGTAAAAAACTACAGGTTTGGTTTGAACCGGGCAAGTACCTCGTAAGCCAGTGCGGTTACTTTGTGGTAAAGACAAACGTGGTAAAACAAACGCCGGCTACCGTATTTGCAGGTGTCAACAGCGGGTTCAACCACCTCATACGCCCCATGTTTTACGAAGCGTACCATCATATCGAAAATATCAGCAACCCCAACGGGCCCGAAAGGATCTATACCGTGGTAGGGAATATTTGTGAAACCGATACGTTTGCCTGGGACCGCAAGTTGCATGAAGTACGGGAAGGCGATTACCTGGTATTTTACAATGCCGGCGCCTATGGTTTTGAAATGTCGTCGAACTTTAACTCGCGCCTGAAACCGGCCGAAGTGCTGGTGAAAGATAGCAAAGCCCATCTTATTCGCAAACGCGATGAATTTGAAGACCTGCTGAAGAACCAGATCGAAGTTTTATAAATTATAGATTGTCCCGACGGTTACCGTCGGGATTTTTTTTACATTCATTGAAGAATGTAACTAACCTTTCCTCCATGCCAAATAAATTCATACAACAACTAAGTAATCCTGTAGCTTTCAGGTTATACCTGTTTTGGAAGCTGCCCGCCGCCTTCTTTTCGGGTGTGCGCATCAGAGAGATCGATGAACAGCATTGTGTGGTGACGGTTCCGTATAAATGGTTCTCACAAAATCCTTTCCGTTCTACCTACTTTGCCTGCCTGGCCATGGCGGCTGAAATGAGCACCGGCTCACTGGCCATGGCGCATGTGTACAAGCGCAAACCGCCCGTATCGATGCTGGTAGTGAAGTTTGAAGCCAGCTATTTCAAGAAAGCAACGGGGCGTACCCGGTTTGAATGTAAAGACGGCGCCTTGTTGTTGAACGCCATAGAACAAGCCGTTGCCACGGGCGAAGCACAAACCTTTGTAGCTACGGCAACCGGTACCAATGAACAGGGTGAGAAGGTAGCGGAGTGTTTGATTACCTGGTCGTTTAAAAGGAAAGGATGAATGGTTAATGGACAATGGGCAATAACCGGCGGTGCAAGATTGGTTATTAATCTCAAATTTCGCGAGCGATTTCACCATTCACCACTCACCATTCACCATTCACCATTGACCATGAAAGTTCTTGAGCCAATGATGGAATTGAACAACAAACAAAACTTTTTACAATAATGAAGATCGCATTTCACGGTGCTGCACGTACCGTTACCGGTTCAAAGCATTTACTTACTTTGAACAATGGCAAAAAGTATTTACTCGATTGCGGCATGTTCCAGGGCCTGGGCCAGGCCACCAATAATTTGAACCGCAACTGGGGCTTTAACCCGGCTGAGGTGGATTGCCTTATATTATCGCATGCGCATATCGACCACAGCGGATTGATCCCCAAGCTAACCGCCGACGGTTTTAAGGGTACCATATTTTGTACACCGGCTACCAAAGATCTCACCGAAATACTGCTGGTTGATTCGGCCGAAATACAGGAAGACGATGTGAAATACCTGAACAAGAAAAGAGCAGCCGAACACCAGCCTTACCTGAAACCCCTGTATACCCGGGAAGATGCCGAACAGTCGTTCCAGTTCCTGAAAGCGGTTGAATACGGGCAATGGCATGCAGTAGATGAGTTTGTAGAGCTGATGTATACCGATGCCGGCCATATTATTGGCAGCGCAGCTGTAAATCTGAAGATAACCGAGAATGGAAAGGTCACGCATCTTACATTCAGTGGCGATGTGGGCCGTTATCGCGATGTGATCCTGCGTTCCCCTGTTGAATTTCCGCAAGCCGATTATATTATATTGGAATCAACCTACGGCAACAGCCTGCACGAGCTGAATGTTACCACACCCGATCAGTTGTTGCAGTGGATCGAAAAAACCTGTTTGCAGAAAAAAGGCAAGCTCATTATTCCCGCTTTCAGCGTGGGCCGTACCCAGGAGATCCTGTATCATTTAAATCAGCTGGAACTGGAGCGCCGGCTGCCCGATCTGGATTATTTTGTGGATAGTCCGCTCAGTGTAAAAACAACTGAACTGGTTAAACGATACCCGCGTTATTTTAACAAGACCATTCAAAAGGTGCTGGAGTCAGATTCGGACCCCTTTGGCTTCAAAGGATTGAAGTTTATAAAAACAGTGCAGGAGTCGAAGCTGTTGAACTTCCGTAATGAACCCTGCGTCATTATTTCGGCCAGTGGTATGGCTGAGGCCGGCAGGGTGAAACACCATATCAGCAATAATATAGAGAACAGCCGCAATACTATTTTAATGACCGGTTATTGCGAGCCTGAGTCATTGGGTGCACGCCTGTTATCGGGCAGAAAGGAAGTGCACATCTATGGCGTATTGCATGAAGTGCATGCCGAAATAGGCGCCATCCACAGCATGAGTGCACATGGTGATTATGAGGACCTGAGCCAGTTTTTGTCCTGTCAGGACCCGCGCCAGGTAAAACGCCTGTTCCTGGTGCATGGCGAGTACAATGTGCAGCAACAGTTTCGCGAGCGGTTAATTAAAAAAGGGTTTGGCGATGTGGAGATCCCGGAATTACATTATGAAATAGGGCTGACTTAGTTAATAGATTTGACAGGGTCACCAAGTTGAAGATATTTTATAAAGAGCCATCTTATTGTAAGGTGGCTTTTTGTTTTGAGTGGCCAATCGGTCTTTGATTATTCCCTTTAAAGCGCGATAGCCGAGCTCCCCTTTAGGTTAGAGGGCCGGAGGTAAGCAAAAAGCCGCCTCACGGGGCGGCTTTTTTAATTCAATAATCTTTGGGTAGTCTCTAAGTAAATTTAATTCATCTATAGGCTCAGATTTTCTTGGGTAGTTCTCCTTTCAGATAATGGATTTTAAATTCTTGGACTTTTCATCGGAACTGGATGTTTAGGGTTTTTTCTCGAGGAGATTTTCGGTTGGTTTTCATGGATTGTTGGAACAAAACGGGTCTATGGTTTTTCTTTGGATATCAGGCTCCGTGAAGCCTTCAACTGGATCTCCCCTTTCGGGGTCTTTCGGTTTTTTATAGGAACTTTCGATCGTTAACAAAGATGGTCATTCTTTGTCCCGGGGACAATTTTATTCGACAAATAAGGGGAAACCTTCGATGGTAGGGGTTAAAACACGGGGGGAGTAAATGGTTTCTCTAATATGTGAGATAAAATCCAGGGTGATTGGGTAGCTAAAACGGTATAAGCTGAGCTGGAACCGCATTATTTCCCGATCACCATAATAATAAACACTTACAATATAGCGGCGCAGACAGTAGTGTAATGGTACCTATATGCCGAAACTGGTAGCCAGATGCCCTGGGCGGTGCATTGGGATACTCTGGGGCCCCTACAGGAATCCAATGGCTGCAGTGCAACCCCAAGGGAGTCTTCAGGCAGTCCGCAGGCAATACCCAGGCCATTCACCTAGAGTCTAACACCCATTCTTGGTACCATTTTAACAGGGCAGTGCACGAGTCAGCCCTAAGTAACATCCATTTGGGTAGCCTTCAGCATCCAGGGTTGTAGGGTTTTCGCCCTGAAAACAGCATAGAAATAATTATAAAAAAAGAAACCGGACCCTTTTTGGGGCCCGGCAGCTTTTTAATGAAATCCGTTTCATGAGCAGGCTGGAGATTAGTTCACACTAGTTTTCATAGTGTTGAGGGATTCCACTTTTTTCTTCCGTTCAGGGATAGGGTTTATAATTGATAACCGTCACAATTAATAAGTTACACAGTATATTAAGGGTCTGCGTTTTATGTACTTTTCTGCTATAACAAAGATGGTTACGAACACCGGCAAAGAGAAAATTATTAGCTATTTGGGGCCTTTATGCCGGTAAACAGGATGAAAATATCGATGAAGATCAGATGATGTTTAAACGCTTTAATACGTCGGCCTTATGGGCTTTACTAACCGGGATCTCGTTCCCTTTAATAAACAGGTCGTTTTCGCGGATATCGTCTATCTTATTGATATTGATTATGTACGACCTGTGAACCTTGATAAATGTTTGCCGGTTCACCTTTTCTTCCAGGTTCTTGATGGTATTGTGGGTAATGAACTTTTTATCGGTGGTCACGAATTTTACATAGTCGCCCATGCTTTCGATAAACAGGATTTCATCATTATTCAGCCGAACCAGCTTGCCATCGCATTTAATGAAGATATGATCAGAGGCTGTGCTGCTGATGTTATTTTCCCCGGCAGGGGTAGTGAGTTTATTCAGGGCCTCCTGAAAACGTTGATAGGTGAACGGTTTTTTCAGAAAGTCGGTGACATTGTATTCAAATGCGTTATAAGCGTATTCCGATTTGGAAGTGGTAAGAATGACCTTGGGATAATAAGCAAGTTGATCGAGCAGGTCGAACCCGGTAGCGCCGGGCATCTCTACATCCAGAAACAATATGTCAACGGAATTTTTATTCAGGTAATCAAGCGCCTCTTCCACGTTGGTAAAATGTCCTTTCACCTGTAACAGTCCGCTTTTTTCGCAGCATTTTGCCAGATAATCTGCGGCTACCTGCAAATCCTCTACTATGACACAGGTCCATTTCATAAAAAATTGGAATTGAATTCTTTCAACTTATTGTACTCCGTTGCGATCAGGTCTTTACTGGCTGCTAAAGTAGTTACAATTTGTTGATATTCTGTTTTTAAATCATTCGAAGACCCTGCCCTTTGACACTGATCTTCAAATTCTTTGCAAATATGTTGTACTAACGGCAATCCTACAAATCCAAACGTTGGTTTGATTTTATGTATTGCCTTTTTTAGTTCTAATAAATTATTTGATTCGTAAGCTGTTCTAATTGAATTATAATCTTCATCAAAGTGTGCCAGCGTGGTCTGGAATATTTCTTCTATATACTGGTAATCATCCTCATACAGGCTATAAAGATAATCGCTGTCGATTTTTTCATTGAAAATGAATTTTTTAGAGAAATTTGCTCCGCTCATAGGAAAATAGTTTATCCATTTTTTCGTTTAATTAATTATCCGTAGAATGAAACCTTTCGTTCTAATCCAATAACTCTATGAAGGAGAAAATATTATATCTTGTCTGGTCTATTTACCGGGATATAGTTCATACGGGCTTGTATGAAGGCGTTTCTAAAGATCTGCGTAAGCGCATCATCCGCTTCAACCAGTTTATTCTGCTTGCCCTGCTGCTGAACTTTATTTCCGTTTTCTCCTATTTTTATCACAAACTATATATAAGCGCGTTAGTAAACATTACTTCGGCTTATTTCTTCCTGCTGGCATTTTATTTCGGTTCCAAACGAAAGCTCGAAACAGGCCGCATTATCGCCGTGATCAATATAAACCTATACCTCATCGTAATAAGTTATATCGAGGGGTTGCGGGCGGGGGAGTACCTGCTGTATTTTCCTTACTTCGTGGTATTAACGTTTGTGGTGAGCATTCGCCGTAATTTTAAAGAGCTGTTATCAATATACTCCATCACAGTTATATGCTCGTTGGTTTGTGTAAAGATCTGTCCGTACATCAATAATGTTCAGGTTATCAACGAAGCCCTGTATGCGCAATTGTACAGCGGCAACCTGGTAATATCGCTGGCCATGACCATCATTTTCTCTTATTCCATATTACAGGTGAATAAAGACAATGAGGTAGCCATTTTGCAGGAAAAAACATTCGGCGATACCATCTTCAATACCTCGCTCGACGGGGTATTTATTATTTTCAGCCAAAGCAACATTATTGCCAGTTGTAATAAACGCGCCCTGGAGCTGTTTGAGGTGAATGAAAAACGCGAAATTGAAGGCACCAATATTGAACACTGGTTCGAGGAGCATCACATAAAACAGTTCAATTCCATAAAAGAAGCGCTGTCGGGCGAATCAAAGCCCTGGCAGGGCGAACTTACTCTTACGGCCAAAACAGGCCGCACTTTTTACGGCTTTGTGAGTGTGGTGCCCTTTATTTACAAAGATACCGGTTATACGAAGATCAGTATCCTGGATGTATCGAACGTGAAGATGGCCGAGTTTGAATTAATGAAAGCCAAGGAAAAAGCAGAATCGGCCGCCCGCACCAAATCGCGCTTCCTCAGCAACATGAGCCACGAGTTACGCACCCCGCTGAATGGCATCATTGGCGCCAGCAATCTGTTGTTGCAGGAAGAACATTTATCAACGCAGGAACAACACCTCGATATTTTGAAGTTTTCTTCTGAGCATATGATGATGCTCATCAACGATATTCTGGATTATAATAAAATGGAAGCCGGTAAAGTGGAGCTGGCCGATGTGCCGGTGAATATAAAAGAGTTCATGCAAAAACTGGCTTCGCAGTTCTCGCCCCAGATAAAATTGAAAGGTCTGGAGTTCAAAGTTGATATCGACGACCGCCTCGATGCGGAGTTCTTTACCGATGAAACCCGGTTGAACCAGGTGCTGAGCAACCTGCTGGCCAATTCACTCAAGTTTACCCACCAGGGCGCCATCACAATGGCGGTTCGAAAGTTGTTCTCATCGAGCGCCAAGTCGACCCTGCAGTTTATTGTAATGGATACAGGTATCGGCATTCCCAAGAACAAGCATAAAGAGATCTTCGACAGCTTTACGCAGGCTGATGTAAATACTACCCGTAAATATGGTGGAACCGGATTGGGGCTCGCCATCACCAAGCGCATCGTAAATATGTTCAACAGCGATCTGTTGCTGGAAAGTGAGGAAGGAAAGGGGAGCGCTTTTCACTTTACGGTTGAGCTGAAGATCTGCGAAAACAGGAAGCGCTATATCAATGAAGACAACATTAAACACCTCGATTCGCTGGAAGGCATCCGGTTGTTGATCGCAGAAGATAATCCGGTGAACCTTTCTATCGCCAAAAGATTTTTAACCAAGTGGGGCATAAAAGTTAGTGAGGCAACCAATGGCCGCGAAGCGCTGACCCAGTTTAAAAAAGGCACGTACGATCTGTTACTGATCGATCTTGAAATGCCTGAAATGGATGGCGCGACTGCCCTGAAAGAAATACGTAAAATTAACACGTCTATACCCGCAGTAGCATTTACAGCTGCGGTTTATGATAATATGCAGGCCGATCTGCTGCAAAAAGGATTTACTGATTTTATTCATAAACCTTTCCGGCCCGAAGAGTTACACTCAAAGATTTCTTATTTAGTGTCGGCATTGAGAGCGTAGCTTCGATTTTGAGATTTCGGGATTTTGAGATTTAGAGATTTCCGGACTTTTCGCAAGGTTCAAATTAAAGGAAATCGAAAAATCTCTAAATCGCAAAATCAGAAATTACCACTTAGGAAACTCGGTAACTTGAGGCTAAAAGAAAACGAAAGGCAAAAAAACTCAGCAAGTATTCCACCAACTTTGTATCTTGCATGCCTGTTCAATTGAGGAGCATAGTTCAGTATTAGCCGAAAAAACAAAGCCATGAGAAAGATTCCATTGAATATTTCTTCAAGCGATCAGGAATTGCTGCCGTTTCAGGCTTGGCCATTCACCAGCCATAACACCCAAAATCAGACAGGCTGGTCACTGATTAATCCAATTTGTTTTATCGCTATTATTTCAAATGCATTTGCGGATTAAATTCTGTAGTGAGCAGGTTGGCTTTTGCCGACCCCCGAACCATACCGACCACCTGTCCTAAGCTGATTACGAACGATAATTCACCTTATCATACATTTTTTCCGGGTAAAACATAGCCGCAGCAATCACCCGGGAACAACCACGGTTGCTGCATAATTTTCTCATGTGACTCGCAGCCCTTAGTCTTAGGGGCTGCCTTTTTTTTATTACCCACCGAAGCCCTGACGTAGGCGGTTTAAAAGAGCGCAGGCGTGTCTTCATCCTCCTTTGTGGAGGCTTCGGCCAACGAATCAGTGGCATTTGAGTCCCCAGATGAGCTTTTGGTTCCCCACCTCAAATTCTAACATTTCCTTAAACATACTTTCACAAAGCCTTAGATACCGGCATAGCCTTTTCAACGTAAATTATATAGGTGATTTAAACCCAAAAAGGAGGCGTGAGATGCGAATATTGAGAGCAATACCAGTTCTTATTTTACCAATCATACTGGCGGTTGGCTGTGCGGCCCCGGCCTATGTTGAAAAGGACGAGTCAGCCGATTTTAGCCGGTATAAGACCTATGCCTGGATAGAAAATACGGATAAGAAGAATGAGCGGCACAGGCAGAATGAGTTTATGAAAAGTCATGTACATGAAGCTGTGAATGCGCAGCTGCAAAAAGAAGGATGGCGTGAAGACAGGAGCCGGCCCGATGTATTGATCAGCTATGATCTGCTGGTTGAAAAAGCAACCCGGGAACAATCGAATCCTGTTTATTCAATGCCTTACCGGCGTATTTATTACAATCCGTTTTATGGCCGGTATGGGACTATTTACTATCCTTCTTCGTTCATGGGATACGATTATAATACTGCCGAAGTACAAGAGGGCACATTGACTATAACAATGGTAGATGCAAAAACAGATAAAACCATTTGGCAGGGCTGGACCACCGATGAGGTCAACAGCCGCAATGTGACCAAAAAAGAAATACAAAGCAGTGTGCACTCCATCTTCCGCAAGTTTGATGTGGTGAAGAAATAATTTGAGAACTGGTGAAAAACGATTAGCAATCGGCAATAGACAATTGGCAAGGAAGACTGAACGTTAAGCATTGCCTATTGCCCAAAATCAAAAAGCCCCGACGGTTCCGTCGGGGCTTTCTTGCAAATTGCCTATTGCAAATTGCCAATTTATTTATTGATAGTTCAAATGCAGCTCCACGCGGCGGTTCTTCTGACGGCCGGCCGCAGTGGCATTGGTGGCAATTGGTTTTGAATCGCCAAAGCCCTGGGCCGAAATACGGTTTTCGGCAATACCTTTTTTGATCAGGTATTTCTTCACCGCTTCAGCACGCTTAGCGCTCAGCTTCAGGTTGGTTACCTGGTTTCCTTTGTTATCGGTATGCCCTTCAATGCTGATCTGTAATGCAGGGTCGGTTTTCAATACCTTAACTACTATATCGAGTTTGGGATAAGAAACCTTTTGAATGATGTCTTTGCCCGACATGTAGTAAATGGCTTTTGCCGCAATGGCTACTTTCTTCACCACTTCCTGTTTTATTTCAGGACAGCCATTGTTGGCCGGTTTACCAGGTGTATTGGGGCATTTGTCCTCTTCATCATTAATGCCATCGCCATCGGTATCGGGTATGGGACAGCCATTGTATTTGGCAGTACCGGCTACCTGCGGGCATTTATCTTCTTCGTCGTTGATGCCATCACCATCGGTATCGGGTATGGGACAACCATTGTATTTGGCAGTACCGGGCACATCGGGGCATTTGTCGTTTTTGTCGGCAGTACCATCTTTGTCCTTATCGGGGCAGCCGGCCAACGTAACCTCACCCGGTACATCAGGACATTCGTCTTTTTCATCAACAACCCCGTCATTGTCTTTATCGTGGGTAACTTCTTTTATTACTTCCACCTTTTTTTCAACGGTATCAATTTTTGTTTCAACCACGGTTTGTGGCTTGGGCGTTTCAACCGGTTTCGGTTCTTCTTTCTTTTCAACAACTGCTTCCTGTACCATTTCCGGGGCTTTGTGGCGTCTTGTTTTTACGCGTTGGTAAATCGACGTGGTTATACCTATATGGAAATCGGCGGCAGTTACATTTTTGTTGGAGAAGAAATTCGACAGGATCGAAGATGAACCTACAAATACCTGTCCCAGGCGAAGACCTGCACCCCAGGCCATTTTTTTATTCAGCGTATTATAAAAGAGGGGCGAATAAAGGCTGAACCATTTTTTCTCGAGGCGGGGTGTAATTGTGAACGAAGTTGCGTAATGCGCGGTGTACTGGTTCTTGTCTTTGTTAAGAAGGTTCACTACGGTACCTGCATTAATGAACAGCCGTTTGTAAAGATGATAATCGGCATCAAAGCGGAAAGTACCGGGCAGTTTAACCTTGAAATTGTCGCCATGTGCCTGCTTGGTGATGATATGCATATTCTCGAGCCGGGTAAAATAGTCATCGATGCTTTCACCATCTTTTTTATCGAGGTCATCGGTGCTTAATCCCGATGCATTCATGGTATAGCTGTTGCCATGCTCTGAATTGCTGTATTTTACCGATCCGATATCGTTTACTGAAGCGTTTATGCGCAATTTATAGGGCGTTTGATCGGTGGCAAGCCAGCCGCTGTTGTCGGGCCGCCATTCGTACTGGAAACCCAGATCGAATCCCCAGCCATAATTGTTGGTAGATTTTTTCAGTACGTCCAGGAGCTCGTTATCCTTATTGTCCATTGCATCGAGGTTACCCGAATAGCGTACGTTCACATCGCCTTCGAGCTGGTTAATGTGATCGTTCTTGGTAATATTTACCAGTGCTTTATTCGAATATATGGAGGCGGCCGCAAGCCCCATCACAAATTTTCCGGTAATACCCATTTTCAGCAGGTGATTGGGCGAACTGTATATAATACGGCCATAAGTTAACCCGGCATCGGCAAATGCATGGGCCTTTGCCTGCAGGTTATTTTCCTGGATGGTGGTATTGTAGAAGGCTGAATCGTTGCCGAACGAGCGGAACGTTTTATCGCTCAGGTTGAATTCATTCACCAGCGTACGCACGCGGGTGTACAGGCCAAAACCGCTTTTTTTACCGGTAGTGATCATGAGCGAGGGGCCCAGGATATCGGTATTCATCCACAGCGTCTTGTTATTGTTGTTGGGCGATTTAAAGTAATCCCTGTTCTCCTGAAGATCTGAAAATTTGAAATGGGTGAAATTGTCTTTCTTAAGCTCATAAGCAGTATTGCCTGCCATGGCGCTCATTGAAAACCAGTTGATATTCACTTTATACTTGCTGGCTGCCACCGAGGCGGGGTTTTGCAACATGCCGTGAACACCCGAGTAATTGTCGTAGGTGTAACCCGTAAATTGTTGTGATAAACCAATCAGGGGTACGCAACTAATAAGGCCTGCTACAAGGCTTTTTTTCATGACTTGGGTTTGGATTAAGCGGTTAAAATATATTGTTACTGCTGCATTCAAAAACGTCGCAAGGTAAAATAAATTATATGTAATATGAAATGAATAGGTTATATATGTTACAAATCAATTTACAGCCTGCTAAATAGCGATTTGTGGGGGTGTGTTGAATGGTGCGACAGTGTTGGGGGTACTCATTGTTCCCATTGGAGGAATGGTTCCCACCTGGTAGTGTACCCGCCCCTGGGCGGGCTTGCACTGGGCAAAGTTGAAGTGTTGAAGGGGCCCGGCGATAATAATTATTTTACATATTTTATTCCTGCCATTGTTACCTGCTTAATAATGAACGGGCTTTATATTCATATGTCGACGCTTTATATACATGGAATGAATATGCGAAAACAGGGAAAGTAACTACATTTAACGTTGCATCATTAAAGAATAATAACCCTGGATCGAAGAACCCTTTAGCTGCAAATAACCTTGCAGTGTTCCTGACATCTTCTTCATATTTCCAGCCACCATTGATCAATGATCTGCTGATTTAGAAATCAAATACCTGACCTATTTAAAACAATCCGTACGTATGAAAATTTTTACACCTTCGGCCCCGAAGGCTTACCTGGGGCTATTACTAAAAATTATTCTGTGCATGTTATGGCTGTTGTGCATTATATCAGCAGCCTTTTCGCGTGAGCTGCCTTTTCTGCCGGTATTGGGCCAGCAGCCGGGCAATCAAACGGTTTGCGCCGGTTCAAACCCCGTCTTTACTATTGGTACGGTAAGCGGTACCAGTGGCACCGTCACCTACCAATGGCAGGTGAGTGTGAACAGTGGCGGCAGTTACAGCAATGTTGTAGATGGCGCCAGCTATAGCGGCGCCTCGGGCGTTACCCTCACGGTGCTGAACGTTTCCACTGCCCTGAACGGGAATTTATACCGTTGCCGGGTCACCGATGGAACTGGTACTACCACTTCAAACGGGGGCCTGCTTACCGTGAATGCCACGCCGGCTGTTTCATCGGCCACCAGGTCAACCACTGTGTGCGTGGGCGCTACGGCTGGTTTGGCGGTGACCAACGACGCTACCCTCAGCTACCAATGGCAGCTGAGCACCGACAATGGCGTTTCATGGGCTAATGCTACTGGTTATTCCGGCAGCAATTCCAACGATTTAACCTATCCCGCAGCAACCCTGGCCATGAATGGTTATTTGTTCCGGTATATTGCCACCAATACTACCACTTTGTGTTCTGCTACCAGTGTTGCATTGGATACATTAAAAGTATTGTCGAAGCCGGTATTTTCGGGTTTAGGTGTTGTGGCACCAACGCTGGCTACTATTTGCCCCGGCGGCGATACTTCCTTTATTGCAACGCCTTCCGGTGCTGCTACCATGGCCTATCAATGGCAACTGCGGCAATTGCCCAGTGGTACCTTTGCCGATATAACCGATGGCACAGGATACAGTGGTTCACAAACCAATAATTTGCATATAACCGGTTTTGCCGGGGCTGCCGGTACAAGCTGGCAGGTGCAATTGATCGCCAGTTATCCCAGTACACTGGGTTGTGCTTCTTCGAGCCTCGGCGCTATCTCGGTTCGTACCATGCCTTCCGTGGCGCTTCAACCAAAAGATACCACGGTTTGCGCCAACAGCCCGGCCGGTTTTAAAGTAACGGCTTCGGGTAGTATTACCCTGTTATACCAATGGCAAACAGATAATGGTACCGGTGGTGTTACCTGGTCAAATTCAACCGAAGCCTCCGCTAATACCAACACACTTAGTTTGGGTACTGTTACCACTGCCAAAAATGGCTGGCGGTACCGGGTAATTGTGAGCAACAGTTTTTGTGGCGCCCCTACAACTTCCCAGGATAAAGTACTGACGGTTCGCCGTTCAGGTACCTGGCTGGGTGCAAAAGATACTGCCTGGCAGGAACCAATGAACTGGTGCGGTGGTGTTCCTGATAATACCATCGACGTGCTGGTGCCCAACTGGCCAACCAAAATGCCGCTTATCAGTGATGGAACCAATACTGCTTTCTATAAAAGCCTTGAAATTGAAAATGCGGCCCGTCTTACCATCAGTGGCGGTACAATTGATAATATGACCGGTCCTTTTAATTTGGCAGGAACCGTAGCTTATACGGCTACACGTGATCAGGAAATTTTCCCGGCCAACCACGGCTCGCTGGAGATCAACGGCACCGGTAATAAATATTTAAGGAGCAATGTAGATATAAGTAATAACCTGGTGCTGGGCGGCTCGGCCAAACTGGCTACGCGCACTAATTTCCTTACCATGAAGAATGGCAGCAATACCATTGCTACCAATGGGTTTACCGGTTCTGCTACCAGCTGGGTAGTTACCGGTGATGGCAGTACCGGCGCCGCACATACAGGTATAGGTGGATTACGTATTGAACAAATAGATGCCACGGATGGCGCTGTTTTGTTCCCGGTAGGGCCAACGCCTGCTGCATATAACCCCCTCCGGCTCAGCAATACCGGTACCATCGATAATTTTACCATTGCAGTTAATGACCAACGGATACCTGGTGGTATAATTAATGCGGGTGTCGACAGAACCTGGAGTGTAACGGAAGCTGTGCCTGGTGCAAGCAATGTAACGCTTTCATTGAGATGGCAGGGCGGTGAAGAGCAATCTGCTTTTGACAGAACCAAGGCTATGGTCATCAGGTCGAATGGTACATCGATCGTTGAGTCGAGCAGTGTGTCGGCCGCCAATGGCGCCAACCCGTATACCAGTGCCGATGGAATTTTTACCACGCTTACGCTGTTCAGTGTGGCCAGTAATACAAGTGTATTACCAGTGGAGTTAAGATCGTTCACTGCGCAAAAAACAGGTACTGCAGCGGTGGGCTTAAACTGGAATACCACCGGGGTACTGGAGGCGAAATATTTTACGATACAAAGATCAACGGATGGAGTGAAGTTTGTGGCTATCGGGAAAGTGAATGGCGAAACAGGTAAAACGGCTTATAATTATACCGACAACCTGCCTGGCAGTGGCATGGTGTATTATCGTTTGCAAATTGTAACACAGCAAAATGAAATGGTGTACACCGGTATTCAGTCGGTTTTATTAAACAGTGCCGGCCTGGTTCAACTGAGACCCTCGGTTACCAATGGGGCTGTAACCAATGTATATGTATATACGCCTGAGCAATCGATGATCAGTTTGTATATAACTGATGTTTCGGGCCGTATTCATGTCCGCCAAACGTTACAACTGACCAAAGGAGCGAATCAGTTGCCGCTCTGGATAGGATCGCTTGGCAAAGGAGTGTATTATGTACATGTGAAAGATGGAAGCGGCAATGCCAGCGTGACGACGTTGGTGAAGCAGTAAAAAGGTGCATATAATGATCTTCGTACAATAGAAGAGGCTGTTTGCCAACTGGCGAACAGCCTTTTTTGTTACTTACGGGCTTATCTACCCCGGGTCCGGGTAAAACTTGTTCCGATAACCGCATTTCGGAATAACTAAACGGCATACCTGACTTAAAATGTAACATTTTGATATAAAGATGCCGCATTTTGATTCAACTTTTCGTCTTACCCGACCAACTTTAGTGCATGGCAGCCCCGGGTTGGGTCATACCTGAATGGAATTTCATCATACCAGACTCGATTTTCATCATACCCGAATGGATTTGCTCCATCCCGGGCTAAGATTATACCATACCTTCCTTAGGTATAGCCAAATCTTATTCCGGGACGTCGAATTCTTTGCTACTGATATCACAAAGTAGCCTACTGACGCTCCATAATAAGATCTGGCTACAATATAATGAGTGCCGGATACACTATAGTGATATCGGGATATTATATTGTTAGTACTGAAAATTGTATATCTACTCCCTGATGCGCCATAATAACCAATTCATGATGCATTCAACCCAACCCCGTGTCACCAACACTTTAAAAAATAAAAAAGCCCCGATAAATATCGGGGCTCTATTCAGTCCACTCAAAAACATATTATCGTATCATCAACTTACCCGTTTGCTCGTATCCTTCGCTCGTTATTTTAAAGATATACAAGCCCGGTTTTAAGAAATGTGCCGGCGTTACGGTTATGATGCCGTTTGCCGGTTTGTAGTTATTTGTGTACATCAATTTACCGGTAAGATCAGTAATAGTGACCTGGTGAGCTTTGTTATTGTATTCATTGTTCACCCTGATGCTGAAATGATCATGCGCCGGATTAGGATATGCCACCGCAACACTTTGAGCATCCGTTATATTCACTGATACAATGCTTGAGTAGGTGGTGCGGGTTCCGGGATCGCCTGTGATCTGCAGCTGGTAATAATTTATACCGGGGGCAGGGTTAGCATCGGTAAAGCTGTAATTGGTGGCCGCATTGCCATTGCTGTTACCTTTTACCGTTCCAATGGTTGTAAAGTTTATCCCATCTGTGGCATGTAGAACAGTGAACACGGTATTGTCTTCGCCGCTGGCCGTCCAGCGTAATAATGCTTTCTGGTCGTATTTATCGGCACCAAAATAGATCAGGTGCACCGGCAATATTATTCCAATACCGCTAATAACCCCTGAATTGGCAGTGCCTGCGCCGCTGCCTGCATGGGTGGCCCCGCTTGCGCTGCTGTTCAAACCTCCTGTGCCGGGTGTTGTGGTAGTAGTGACGTTGGTTGTAGGTGCGGCGTTCGCGAAAAGAACAGCGCCCTGGCCACCACCGCCGCCGCCGCCATGGGTATCGGTGTTGATCACATTACCGCCATCGCCGCCATTGGCCTGTATTTGCAACGGGCAGGTAGAAGGAACGGTAAAACTGTTTACCTGGAAAAGAATGGTGCCACCGGCTCCGGCTCCGCCGGCTCCATCGCCACCGCTGTTGGCAGCAGTAGCGCCATTGGCCGAAATACGTACGTTAGAGGAGCTGCAACTGGTTGTAATGGCATTGGCTTTTATAATAACAATGCCACCACCGGCCGCGCCGGCTGTTTGAGTACTGTTATTACCCTGGCCGCCGCCGCCGCCGCCACCCATGAACAGGCGGGTGCCTGCCAGCAGGTAAGTGTTGAGTGCAATACCACCCACCCCACCCGAGGGGGTGCCGCTGCAGGTATACCCTGCCCCACCATCGCCACCGGCAGAATAATTACCGCCACCGGCGCCGCCGGCATTGTTAAAGTTGCCGCCGCCGCCCCCATTCAATAAATGGCCCCGGGCATAGTTATACCAGGTGCTGGTACTTAAATAGATCCCTTGTCCTTTGGCGCCATATCTGGTAGAGTTGATGCGGTATACACCCGGCGCGCAGGCGCTATCGTTAACGGTCGAAATGTTGCCACCGGCAAAACCCTGTCCATCGGCGGTGATATTGTTCTTCAGTGTCAGCGTGCCACCAACCTCAATGGCCACTACTCCACCCGTGATCCCATTCCATGCTACAGCGGGAATGTTAGCCGTGGTAGTGTAATTGCCGGTGCTGAGCGTGGTAAGGCTTACCACCTGTACATTGCTGTTTGTCCCGATCGTAAAGGTGTTGGGCATAGCTGCTGTCAGCGTAATGATGGTTCTGCCTGTGTTGATGGCGCTGATAACGCCCATGTAGTAAAAGCCGGCGTTGGAAATGGCGCTCAAATTACCAAAACTCGCATTGTTCGAAGTGTTGGTGCCTATAACATTATCCTGCATTTGCAGAACGATCACTCTTTCATTGGCTGCAAACGTGTGATAGGTTTCATTAAGATTGTCGATCGTCAATTGCGTTCTGGCAGTATTGATAGCCGTAACGCGGGCATAGGCATTTACCTGTGCCTGGCTGGTTGCGGTTAACAATAAACAGAGTGAAAATGAAAGGGCTGTCAGAAGCGTGGTACTTTGAATACGGCGGGGGATACCGTATAAACGGTAGATTTGTTTCATCGGTTCGGATTTTAATTGGGTTCTCGCTTTGGGTGATAACAGGAACAAAGTAAGGCAATTATTCATTTCAAACACACTATTCTTTTTATTCTACGTATATATGTTTCTGGTATATGTTTATACATTACTGATTGCCGTTATTTATTTCTCGTTTAAATACGATGTTTGCTGAAATGTATGCTGCTACTGCGTTTCAGGGGATTTTAAAAATGCGGAAGCTTATACGTGAAGTATGCACACGTTTGCAATTATTACAATGTGTATGGTGATTGCTGAATGATCGCTGGTTGTTCTACGAATTGTGCTTCGTGTAATTCCGTTTACGCAAATAGTATTATGTGTTGTAAAAAAAGGAGGTTATCGCAATTTGCGATAACCTCCTTTATGTATAAGTGAAATCCGGAAACTTATTTCACGATCATCAGCTTCCCGGTATATGATTTTCCACCGGTATTGATGATATAATAATAAGCGCCTGCCGGTAATTGGGTGGCAGGTACTGCTACCTGGTACGGGCGATTGGCGGTTATAACGCCTCTGAACAGCACTTTCGCACAAGTGCCCAGCGCATTGTACAGGCTTACACTGGTATTGGCACTTTGTGGCGAGGTGAATTCAATAACACCGTTTGTTGCTACCGGGTTGGGATATGCTTTATACGTAAAGCTGGTAACAACTGATGCTGGCGTATTTTGTGTGGTGGCGCCTGTTGCTGTGCCAGTGGTTGATTTGCGGCCGCAATTTGAATAGTCTTCTTTTACTTCTGTAAAGTCGGTTGCATTACATCCGTTCGATGGGTCTGTTACGGTGATGTAATAAATACCGGCTCCAACAACTGTTGCCGATGGGTCAACACTTACAAAGTCAGGGCCTACCCACATAAATTGAGCGCCAGGCGTGGTGGTATTGGCCGTAAGCGTAGCACTTGGGTTAGTGCACGTTATTGGGCTGGTATTACTAATAGTGAACGCCGGTGCGGTAGTGTTTTCCACTACGTTGGTCGATTTGCTCGATTTACAACCATTACCGGGGTTGGTGGCGGTAAGGGTATAAACACCACCGTGCATAACGTTGGCCGATGAGGAATTGGAAGAATACTTATTAGGGCCTTCCCAAACATAGTTCACTCCCGATGAAGAAGAATAACCCGAGATGGTTATGCTGGTATTCAAACAGGTAATGATACCGGAGTTATTGATAGAGATCTCTCCCGGCGGCGCCGTATTCTCTTCAACAATGGTGCTGGCGGTGGCAAAACAGCCATTTGTTGGGTTGGTGGCCGTGATAATATAAGTACCACCTTTGTTTACTGATGCATTTAATGTAGTAGCGGTATACCCGTTCGGTCCGCTCCAGCGGTAGGTTAAGCTGGGTGATGAAACCGTGGCGCTGATGGCTATGCTGGGGTTGTTACAGGTGATAATACCCGTGTGCGATGCCGTTACACCGGTTGGGGTTTCTATATCCTGCGTTACAATAACCTGGCTGGTTGATAAACAGCCGTTGGCCGGGTTGGTAACTGTTAACATATACGTGCCGGGTGTTGTTACTGAAGTAACGGGCGTGGTGGCTATTACGCCAACGCCGTTGCTCCAGCTATAGGTAACGCCCGATGTTGTAGAGCTGCCGGTTAAGGTAGCGGGCGTAGCCACGCAGGTAAGCTTTATAGGATTGGCTGTAGCGCTTATACCGGGGCGCGTTGTATCCTTTGTAACAGCAGCTGTTGCGGTGGCTGTACAGCTTCCCAGGGCAACTGTTAAGGTATAGGTACCTGCCGTTGTTACAACCGGGTTCTGTGCCGTGGATGTATAACCATTCGGCCCGCCCCAGGTATAGCTTGCGCCTGATGCCGCAGTGCTGCCCTGAAGCGTGACCGAATTATTAATACAGTTCATAGCGCCGCCGGTTGCACTGGCGGTTATATTACTGGGGCCTGATGCTATGGCCTGTACATCATCGAAATAATAAAACTCATCGTTGCCGGTAGCCTTTGCCCTTACCACGATCTGCAGCGTGCTGGCATTCAGTCCTGAAAGGGATATGGAAACGGGCGTTGGTGTAGTGCTGTGATTATTTATGCCAGCGGTTTTTTCGGCAAATAATACCTCAGTACCATTGTTGAGTTTGTAATAGAACCGGATGTAATCACCATATAAAGGATCGGTGTTCATCACAGCGCCATTGATAACGGCACTTCTTACAGTAGCCGAGATAGCAGCATTGGTTTTTCCTGTGATGTTGATGGCTCCCGAGGTCCATACACCTTCAGCACCCGTGTTGGTAGAACTGTTACTGACACGGAACTCATTATTGAGCACAGAGAACAGGGCTGTAGATGGGTTTACGCTGGTCGTCCATGGGGTGGTGCCTGCATCTGCTGTGGTGCCATTGGCCAAAGTGAAATCTTCCAGCCAGGTGCTCGAAACAGTGTTGCTTTGGGTAACAGTAGCTGTTGCGGTGCTGGTACAACCATTTACAGGATTGGTTACCGTTAAATAATAAGTGCCGGCTGCAGTAACTGCAGGGTTCTGGGTGGTAGCTGTAAAGTTGTTCGGGCCCGTCCAGCTATAACTTACTCCCGAAGTGGTAGAAGAACCCGACAAAGTAGTCGAACTGCTGGTGCAGGTAAGTGCACCGTTGGCTGCCGCCGTGGCGCCGGGTGCTGTATTGTTTAATGAAACCAGCGCAGTATCACTGCCGGTACAACCTGTTGACGGGTCGGTAACGGTCAATGTATAAATACCTGCGGTGGTAGCCGATGGATTTTGCACGGCGCTCGTAAAGTTGCCAGGGCCCGTCCAGCTGTAATTTACAGCCGATGTAGCCGAGGTGCTGCCGGTCATTGGCACACTGTTTCGGGTACAGGTAAGTACATCGGTAGCCGTTGCCACTGCATTCAGCGCAGACTGGGTGGTTCCTGCAACCTGTACATTATCGAAATAATACCGCTCGGCAGAACCGGAATTGCTGGTTTTGATGATCACCTGCAGGGTGCTGCCATTGAGCGCTGCGGAGGTGAAGGTAGTAGAGGCTGTGCCGGTGGTGGTTGAACCCAGGCCTGCAAGGTCTTCAAATACCAGCGTCTCTGCACCGCCGTTCAATTTATAATATACGCGAATATAATCGGCTGTTTCAAATGAGCCGCTGGTTACTTCACTGCGCAGGTCAACCGAGAAGGTTACATTCGTTTTGCCTGCAATGTTTATTGCCTGTGAAGTCCATACTCCTTCGTACTGATCGTCGAACGAAGTTTTGAATTCATTGTTTTGTACTGAGTAGGTACCGCTGCCGCTGGCAGTGGACGTCCAGGCGGTAGTACCCGCGTCGGAGGTAGTACCATTGCTCAGACCTGAAAAATCCTCGAGCCAGAAGGTGCCGGTACTGCTAGTGCTCATTGTAACAGTAGTGTTTGCCGTACTGGTACAACCGTTTGCTGGATTTGTAACAGTTACAGTATAAGTGCCGGCCACAGTAACTGCCGGGTTTTGTGCAGTAGAAGTGAAATTGTTCGGGCCCGTCCAGCTGTACGTAACGCCGGAAGTAGAAGAACCTCCTGAAAGAGTAACCGAAGATCCGCCGCTACAGCTGAGCGTTCCGCTGGCGCTGGCTGTGGCGCCTGGCGCAGTGGTGTTCAGGGCAACAAGGGCCGTATCGGTTCCACTGCACCCGGTAGCAGGGTTTTGAACGGTCAATGTATAAATACCGCTTGCAGTTACAACAGGGTTTTGTGCAGTAGACGTGAAGTTATTCGGGCCTGTCCAGCTATAGCTTACGCCGCCAGCTGTTGAATTGCCAAGCAAAGTGACCGATGAAGTGGTACAGGTAATTGTACCGCCGGTTGCAGTAACCGTCTCCGTGGCAAGACTGCTTCCTGAAAGCTTTATATTATCGAAATAATACCGCTCGGCAGAACCGGAATTGCTGGTTTTGATGATCACCTGCAGGGTGCTGCCATTGAGCGCTGCAGACGTGAAGGTAGTAGAGGCTGTGCCGGTGGTGGTTGAACCCAGGCCGGCAAGGTCTTCAAATACCAGCGTTTCTGCACCGCCGTTTAATTTATAATAAACGCGGATGTAATCGGCAGTTTCAAATGAACCGCTGGTTACTTCACTGCGCAGGTCAACGGAGAAGGTTACATTCGTTTTGCCTGCAATGTTTATTGCCTGTGAAGTCCATACACCTTCGTACTGATCGTCGAACGAAGTTTTGAATTCATTGTTTTGTACTGAGTAGGTACCACTGCCGCTGGCTGTTGACGTCCAGGCGGTAGCGCCTGCGTCGGATGTGGCGCCATTGCTGATGTCGGAAAAATCCTCGAGCCAGAAGGTGGCGGGCGCCGATGAACCTGCCGTTACTGATACCGATTGCGAAGCAGTACAGCCGTTTGCCGGATTGGTTACGGTTGCGGTGTAAGTGCCTGCTGCGGTTACGCTGGGGTTTTTCGAAGTGCTCGTAAAACTATTAGGTCCCGTCCATTTGTAGGTAGCGCCGCTGACTGTTGAGCTTACATTCAGTGTAATGCTCGATAAACAGGCCAGGTTTCCGCCAGTAGCGGTGATATCAGGCGCTGTTTTATTTTCAGGAACGGTGATGGTAGCAGATGCCGCACAGCCCGAAGCCAGGGTAGCGGTTACAACATATTGCCCGCCTGCACTTACTGCCGGGTTTTGTACAGAAGAAGTAAACCCGTTTGGCCCCGTCCAGGCCCAGGAACTCACCGAGCTGCTGGCAGTTGCCGACAATTGCGCCGTGGCGGTACAGGTTACAGTTCCGTTTACTGTTGGCGTAACGGTAACGGTTCCGGTACTGCTGCTGGTGCCGGTTACTTTGATATTATCAAAGTAGTAACGTTCCGTAGGATCTGAATTACTGGTTTTAATGATGATCTGCAGGGTGCTTCCGTTCAGGGAAGCCGAATTAATGGTAGCAGAAGCATTGGTGTTGGTGGTGCTTCCAAGGCCGGCGAGGTCTTCATATACCAGGGTCTCGGCGCCGCCGTTCAACTTGTAATAAACCCGGATATAGTCTGCGGTTTCGAAGGCATCACTGCTGCTGGCTAATTCACTGCGCAGATCAACCGAAAAGCTGACATTCGTTTTTGAGGAAATGTCTATCGACTGGGAGGTCCAGATGCCTACGCCCTGGCTGCCGCTGAACGAAGTTTTGAATTCATTGTTTTGTACTGAATAGGTTCCAGATCCGGTAACAGAGGTTGTCCATGCAGTGCTTCCTGCATCGGAGGTAGTGCCATTACTCAGGCCGGCAAAATCTTCGAGCCAGAAGGTGGTGGCGGCAGATGAACCCGCCGTTACCGATACCGATTGCTGGGCGCTGCACCCGTTTGTGGGGTTCGTTACCGTGACCGTATAAGTGCCGGCTGTACAAACGGTGGGGTTTTGAGCCGTCGACGTAAAACTGTTCGGTCCCGACCATCTATAGGTAGCGCCGCTTACATTGGAGGTGGCGCTGATGGTTACGCACGACCCGCAGGCCAGTGCGCCACCGGTTGCGGTGATCACCGGCGCCGTTTTATTCTCTGTAACAGCAACACTGGCTGATCCGGTACCACTGCTGTTGGTAGCCACTACAGTATACGTACCGGCTGCTGTAATAGTGGGATTTTGTGCCGTGGAGGTATAGCCATTAGGGCCCGACCAGCTCCAGGTGGTAGTGCCCGAACCGGTTGCCGTGGCAGATAAACCCAAAGAGGGACTGGCGCAGGTTAATATGCCCCCATTTGCTGCAGTGGCTGTTACATTGATAGCAGAAACCGCGCAGGGCCCTTTTTCTTTAAACACCCGGTACTCTTCAATGTAGTACTTGGAGGTTTGCGAACCGCCATTATTATAGTTATAGATCTTTACCACCAGCTGCACATTGCTGCCGGTAAGCGTGCCCGAAGTAAAGTCGATGGTGCCGAAATTACCGGTACGCGAATCCAGCAGCGTTTCGGCGCCGCCGTTAATTTTGTAATAGATCTTTACGTATTCCGAACTGTTCATATCGCCTTCAGAGGAGACTTTTACAGCTACCTGGAAATCGGAATACCCCGCGGTTGAAAATACCCGCGAATACCAGATGCCTTCACCACCCAGCTCCTGGGCATGCACGCGTTTTGATTTTACGGCAAAAATGCCGGTGGAGGCTACTTTCGATGCATCGAGGTACCATCCTGTTGCCGATGCATCGGATGTAGTACCATCGGCCAACTCAAACTTACCCGAAACAATGGGGCATTCGGGCGTGGCGGACAGGTAATTACTAAGTAAAAAGAAAAATAGTAATAAAGTAAACGGTTTAGGTAATCGTCTTTGCATATTTATGGGTGTTTATCTACGGTTGTGTGCATAGTATTCCCATTCCCGCTCCACACAGAACAGGTTAGGGTAATACCCATAGGTTTTGTTAATGTGTTTGGCCATGCCTCATTGGCACGGCGCAGTTGATGATGTGTATGCTTATCAGTTGTCCGCTTTGTAGGAAAAGGCAGGTAGCTTGCTTATACTACCTTATGTGCAGGTTATTGAAGACGGTCAAATTAATAACAAAGTTTTGGGGCAAACACATTTATTTTACGTGTATTCCTTTGCGTATGCGAATCAGTCGTTGATAAGTTAGAATAATCTGCCACATAACGTTTGAACATAGATATTTACACTTATTAAGAGGAATTATAAATTAAGAGACTCTTTAATTTGAATAACGGTAGCTGGTAGTTGATCTTATAGAATAAAAAAGGCCCCGTGGTAAACGGGGCCTGACAATATATTCAAAATGGCTTATTTCACGATCACGAGTTTGCCGGTATAGGACCTGCCGCCACTATTGATGATAAAATAATAAGCGCCTGCCTGTAATGTAGTAACCGGTACAGCAACCCGGTATAGCTGGTTGGCCGTCACGGTTCCGTTAAACAATACTTTTTCACAGGCCCCCATCATATTGTATATACGCAGGGTAGCCTGGGTGTTTTGGGGCGATGCAAATTCAATGACGCTATTGGTGGTAACCGGGTTCGGGTATGCTTTATACGTAAAGCTGGTTACCATGGCGGCAGCTGAATTTTGCACAGCAACCGCTGTTGTCCCTTTCCTGGCGGCGCAATCGGAATAATCTTCTGTAACCTCGGTGAAGCTGGTTGTATTACAGCCATTGACATTGTTGGTCACTGTAATGAAGTATAAACCGGCTGCGCTGGTGGTAGTTGATGCTGCCACATCTACAAAATCAGTACCTAACCATAAATAAGATGCATTGGTTGCATCGGTAATGGCCGTGAGGGTAACTGTTGGGTTGCCACAGCTGATGGGGCTGCTGTTCTCAATTGTTAAAGAGGGGGCTGTGGTATTCTCTGCCACTGTTATTGACTTGCTCGATGTACAGCCGTTATTGGGGCTGGTCGCCGTTAACGTATAAGTGCCGCCATGCGTTACCGTGGCCGAGGAAGAGGTGGCGCTGTAATTGTTGGGCCCCTGCCATAAATAATTCACGCCTGTTGTGGAAGAACTGCCCGAAATGGTTACGCTGTTGGTAAGGCAGGTAATAGTACCGGAGTTATTAATAGAGATCTCACCCGGTGGCGTGGTGTTTTCTTCTACTGTGGTAATGGCAGTTGAAGAACAGCCGTTGGTTGGGTAGCTCGCTGTAAATGTATAGGTACCGCCATGGGATATTGTCGCTGTTAAAGTGGTTGCACTGAAACTATTTGGCCCGCTCCAGTTGTAATTCGTGCTTGTTGATGAAGCCGTAGCCGTGATGCCAATGCTGGGCGTTAAACAGGTTATGCTGCCATTATGCGTGGCAGTTACAACGGGGTGAGTAGTGTCGCCGGCAACAAAAGCGGTGTCGCTGCCGCTGCATCCGGTTGAAGGGTTAAGTACCGTTAAGGTATATATACCGGGAATAGTTACAACCGGGTTTTGTTGGGTGGATGTATATCCGTTCGGCCCCGTCCAGCTATAATTTACCCCAGCCGATGCAGCCGAACCGAATAGGGAGGCCGATGCATTGGTACAGGTAATGATACTGGTTGCGGTGGCGGTAGCGGTTTCGCTTAAATTAGCGGCGCCGGTCAGTTTTATATTATCAAAGAAATACCGTTCGGTAGGGTCTGAGTTGTTGGTTTTTATGATCACCTGCAGGGTGCTGCCGGTAAGGGCTGCAGATGTTACCGTAACAGAACCTGTGGTATTGGTGGTACTACCTATGCCGGCCAGGTCTTCATAAACCAGTGTTTCGGCCCCGCCGTTCAATTTGTAGTATACTCTTACGTAATCGGTGGTCTCAAAATAATCGCTGGTAGAGGCGGTTTCACTACGCAGGTCAACCGAAATAGTGGCGCTTGATTTTCCCGAAATATCAATCACCTGCGAGGTCCATACGCCTTCGGCCTGGCCGCTGAAAGAAGTTTTGAATTCATTGTTCTGTACAGAATAAGTGCCGGTTCCGCTGGTTGTTGCCGTCCAGGCAGTGGCGCCCGCATCTGAAACGGTACCATTGGCGAGGCCTGAAAAATCTTCTACCCAAAAGCTGGTAGCTGCTGCGGCGCCGGAAGTTACGGTTACCGATTGCGAGGCCGTGCAACCATTGGCAGGATTAGTTACCGTAGCAGTATAGGTGCCTATGGTACTAACGGCTGGGTTTTTGGAAGTACTGGTGAAATTGCCCGGGCCGGTCCAGGTATACGTTGCGCCACTTACTGTTGAACTCACGTTCAGGGTAATGGTTGGCAAACAGGCTATGGTTCCACCGGTAGCGGTAATATCGGGAGCCGTTTTATTTTCTGTCACCGTGGTAGTGGCCGATACTGTACAGCCTGAAGAAAGGGTGGCTGTAACTATATATTGGCCGCCTGCACTTACTGTTGGGTTTTGCAGGGTAGAAGTAAAGCTGTTTGGCCCCGTCCAGGCCCAGGCCGATACGGTGCTGCTGGCCGTTGCCGACAATTGCGCCGGTGCCGTACAGGTTACGGTGCCGGTCACTGAAGGTGTAACAGTCGCTGTGCCTGCGGTGCTGCCGCTTACTTTGATGTTGTCAAAAAAGTAGCGCTCGGTAGGGTCACTGTCGCTTGCCCTGATGATGATCTGCAGGGTACTGCCATTAAGGGTTGCAGAGCTTATGGTAGCGGAACCTGTTGTATTGGTGGTGCTGCCAATGCCGGCCAGATCTTCATATACAAGGGTCTCTGCGCCGCCGTTCAGTTTATAATACACCCGTACATAATCGGCCGTTTCAAACGCATCGCTGGTACTGGCCAGTTCACTGCGCAGGTCAACCGAAAAGCTCACATTGGCTTTTGAGGAAATGTCAATTACCTGCGAGGTCCAGGTAAGCACATTCTGACCGCTGTATGAGACCTTGAATTCATTGTTTTGAACCGAATAGGTGCCGGAAGTGCCGGTGCTTGAAGAGGTCCAGGCGGTTGTGCCGGCATCGGAGGTGGTGCCATTGCTTAAACCGGTAAAGTCCTCAAGCCAGAAGGTCGTTATGGCGCTGGCTGATACTGATACTGATTGCTGGGTGCTGCACCCGTTGGCCGGGTTGGTGGCCGTTACAGTATAGGTGCCGGCTGTACAAACAGTGGGGTTCTGGGCCGTTGAGGTAAAACTGTTCGGCCCCGACCAGCTATAGGTGGCGTTGCTGATATCGGAGGTAGCACTGATGCTTACACAGGAACCACAGGCCAGGGCGCCGCCGGTGGCTGTAACTACAGGCGCGGTTTTGTTCTCTGTAACGGTAACGCTGGCCGAACCGGTGCCCGTGCTGTTGGTAGCAACCACTGTGTAAGTGCCTGCCGTGGTGATGGTTGGGTTTTGGGCGGTTGACGTATACCCATTGGGGCCCGACCAGCTCCAGGTGGTAGTGCCTGAACCGGTAGCAGTGGCCGACAGGGCCAGGGATGCGTTACTGCAGGTAAGCACGCCTGAATTGGCTGCCGCCGCCGTTACCGAAATGGCTGAAACCGCGCAGGGGCCTTTCTCTTTGAATACCCGGTATTCTTCAATATAGTACTTGGAGGTTTGTGAGCCGCCGTTGTTATAGTTATAGATCCTGACTACGAGCTGCACATTACTGCCCGTAAGTGTGCCGGAAGTAAAATCAATGGTGCCGAAATTACCGGTGCGTGAATCAAGGAGGGTTTCGGCCCCGCCATCTATTTTATAATAGATCTTTACGTATTCCGAACTGTTCATGTCGCCTTCAGCAGTGACTTTTACGGCCACCTGAAAATCGGAATAACCTGCCGTTGAAAATACGCGTGAATACCAAACGCCTTCGCCGCCGAGTTCCTGTGCATGCAGGCGGTTCGATTTTACGGCAAAATAGCCGGTAGAAGCTACATGCGATGCATCGAGATACCAGCCGGTTGCCGAAGCATCTACGGTGGTGCCGTCGGGCTGGTTGAACTTGCCGCTGATAATAGGGCATTCAGGCGTAGCCGATAAATAGTTGCTAAATAAAAAAAATAATAAGAGGAACGCTAAGAGTTTAGGTAGTTGTCTTTTCATATCAATGGAATTTAATTCTAATATGGCAATACTATCCCAGGACGTTCTTACGCCGTTGGTGTGTTAAGCTGATAAGGTTATGAAAATGTAGATTAGCGGTGTTTCGTGTAACTGTTGGTGTTTGTGTTACTTTATGAAGTGCAGGTTATTGAAGGCGGTCAAATTAATGACAAAGTTTTCGGGGAAACACATTTATTTTCAACTTATCCTTTGGGGAGTGCCAGTCAGGCGATGATAAGTTATGAATATAAAAGATGTGTGGTTGGCAGCTATATAAAAAAGAAGCGACCCGCCTGGTGCATGTTATTGCGTACACCAGGCGGGTCGATCAGCTTGCAAAAGCATCTAATTTACTTTTTGCATATACTCCGTGAGGAATTTCTTGGGTGGTTGTCCGGTTATTTTTTTGAATACCCGGTTAAAGGTAACGGCATTATTAAAGCCGCTTTGATAAGCAACGGCAGCCAGGCTGTCGAAATTTTCTGCCACGATCTTTTTGCAGGCTTCATTGATACGCACTTCATTCAAAAAGGCCACATAGGTTTTCAAGGTGTGCTTTTTGAAATACCGGCAAAAAGCCTGTGGGGTAAGATGGGCCACATCGGCAATTTGTTTCAGGGTAATGTTCTCGGTATAATGCGTCATGGTGTACTGGTAAATATCATTCATGCGCAATCCTTCCGATTCGGTGATAGAGCTTTCAGTATGGGTTGTAGACAGTGATTTATATTGTTTGATGCGGCTGAGGTTTTGCAGCAGTTGAATAAAGAAGGACAGTCTGATGCCGTTGCGGGCTTCCTTCACCAGCAACATTTTTTTCATAATATCGTGCTGGTGCGAGGCCGGAACCTGTAAACCCTTGCGGGTGGCTTCCATAAACTTTTTAACGTTGCTCATTTCGGGCAGATCGAGGATCTTGCCGAATGGGCCGCGCAGGTCAACAAACAGGGTAAGTGCATGGATGTCTTTATGGCTGTTCTTCTCAAAATAAACCGGATCGCTTTTAAACAGGTGGGGCTGGTTGGCGCCCAGGATATAGATATCACCCGATTGAAAGCGCTGCATACAGGTGCCGGCAATGAGCGTTCCCTCTCCTTTGATGATCCATGTAAGCTGTGTTTCATTGTGGCGGTGCAGGTGATTGTAAAAATGTGGTAACTTATCTTCCTGTACCATGATAGAGGATTCTGAAGAAACCGGTATCGTGAACTGAACGACTTTCATCTGCAATTATTTGTTTTTAGTTTTGGCCAGCTGAAAACTCCCCACGACAAAATTCATGTGCAGTGGCCTGGCTGTTTAACCAATATTACCAAATTTTTCCCGTATTGTGATCAATGAGGTTAATATTGGTAAAAAACTGATTAATTGTAGAGCGGACACGAGCACTGATAGAACAACGGTTTAATACTGATCAGGAACCTGCAATAATAGAAACCCATTCACCATTGACCTTCCCCACCTTGTTAAAATCGGTAACAAACTGATTAAAAGAGGCTATCCTATACTAACTGCTTCATAATACCTTTATTAAAAATTAATACGAATGAGTATATCATGGAAAGGTGTTTTTCCTGCCTTCACAACCAAGTTTACAGCAAATGATACCCTCGACCTGGCATTGTTTAAAAAAGGCCTGCAATCGCAGCTGGATGCCGGTGTTGATGGTATTGTGCTGGGGGGCAGTCTCGGGGAAGCAAGTACCCTTACTACCGAAGAAAAAGAAACGCTGGTAAAACTGGCCATTGAAATAGCTGGTCCGGTTCCGGTTGTACTGAACATTGCAGAAGGCGCAACCAAAGAAGCCGTACGGCAGGCTGCATTGGGCAAAAGCTGGGGCGTAAAAGGACTGATGTTATTGCCACCCATGCGTTACAAGACCGATGCCCGCGAAACGTTTACGTTCTTTAAGGCCGTTGCCCAATCAACCGATCTGCCTATTATGATCTACAACAATCCGGTTGACTATAAAATTGATGTTACCCTCGATATTTTTGAACAACTGCTTGAATTCGATAATATCCAGGCGGTGAAAGAATCAACCCGTGATGTGTCGAATGTGACGCGGATGATCAATACGTTTGGCGATCGCTATAAGATCCTGTGTGGGGTTGATACCCTGGCCATGGAGGAGTTGCTGATGGGCGCCGATGGCTGGGTGGGCGGACTGGTAACTGCTTTCCCCCGCGAAACCGTTGCGGTATTCCGACTCATAAAAGCCGGTATGATTG
Source organism: Niastella vici (assembly GCF_002077945.1). Classification (GTDB taxonomy): domain Bacteria; phylum Bacteroidota; class Bacteroidia; order Chitinophagales; family Chitinophagaceae; genus Niastella; species Niastella vici. The sequence goes on along the minus strand of NZ_LVYD01000042.1, from coordinate 123,303 downwards.
AGGAAGCCCGTGCTATTTACCGCTGGTTCCTGCCATTGCTCGAACTGGATATTCATCCCAAACTGGTGCAGTACATTAAGCTGGCCGAAGCACAGGTGGGATTGGGTTCAGAATATGTGCGCGCACCACGGTTAACACTGATTGGGGAAGAACGGGAACGTATTTTGGCAATCATCAACGAGGGTATTGCAAACAGACCAGAATTACCTGAATATATGAAGTATGAGGTAGGAAGTATGAAGTAGGAAGTATGAAGTAGGTGCCAGTTACCGGTTACCAGTTGCCGGGCCTTGAATTTCGATCACTTTACCTGTTGTGGGGGTCTACGAATTTTTTCACCTGGTAACCGGGACCCGGTAACCGGAAACAGTAACATTGACCATATACGCTTATGAGAAAGAATCATTTATTAATCCTTGGCTGCATGCTAACCGCCTTGTCATCTATGGCTCAAACCGCTCTTTACCAGCAAACCAGTGAAGTAAATAATGTGATGGTGCAATACGAAGCCGATCACGGCAGTTTGAACCGGTTCTATTTTGTAGAAAATTCACCTGAACGGCGCGACAGGCTGGCAACCCTGGTCACTGACTACCTGAAACAGGTTCAGCAGTTGAATTATGAAAGCCTGCCCACCGGCAGCCGCGTAGATTATATTCTGTTTAAAAGGAATCTCAATGAAGAGCTGCGGGTGCTCGATGTGGAGAAAAAAGAATACGGGCAGCTCGACGCCTGGTTTACGTTTACGCCCGGCATTTATGACATGGAAAAATTCCGCCGCCGTGGTTCGCAACCCGATGCGCAGCAATGGGCCGCCAGTATGAAAAGTATTGCCGGCAGCATTGATAAATTATCCAAAACCCTGGAAAAAGATACCACCATAACCATTAACCTTATCCGTCGGGCCCAGGGTATTGTGCGGGGGTTGCAGGCCGCGCTGAAAAGCGTGAATGAATTTTATGCCGGCTACGATCCTGGCTATACCTGGTGGATGCCCGATACCTTCAAGCACCTCGACAGCGCCCTGGAGGCCTATGGAAAGCTTTGGCAACAAAAAGGAAAAGCCGCGCCCGGTGGTAAAGATGATGGTAGTGGCATAGTTGGTTATCCCATCGGAAAAGAAGAGATCATCCGCCAGCTGCAACAGGAGTTCATTCCCTATACCCCGGAAGAACTGGTTGATATTGCCAATAAGGAATTTGCCTGGTGCGATGCAGAAATGTTGAAAGCTTCACAGGAAATGGGTTTTGGCAAAGACTGGAAGAAAGCACTTGAAAAAGTAAAGAACACTTATGTGGCGCCGGGTAAACAACCCGAGGCCATCATGAAAATATACAACGAATCCATTGCCTTCCTGAAAAAGAATAACCTGCTTACCATTCCACCCATGGCCGAAGAAACCTGGCGCATGATCATGATGACGCCCCAGCGGCAATTGGTGAATCCTTTCTTTACCGGTGGTGAAGAGCTGAGTATTTCTTACCCAACCAATACCATGGAAGAAGACGACAAAATGATGAGCATGCGGGGGAACAATCCGCATTTTTCCCGGGCAACAGTACACCATGAACTCATTGCCGGTCATCATTTGCAGGGCTTCATGAACAGCCGGTATAAAGCATACCGCAATTTTGATACGCCATTTTGGGTTGAGGGCTGGGCCCTGTACTGGGAGATGTTGTTGTGGGATCTTAAATTTCCGCAATCGCCCGAAGACCGTGTAGGTATGTTGTTCTGGCGCATGCACCGTTGCGCCCGCATCATTTTCTCATTAAACTATCACCTCGGTAAATGGACGCCGCAGCAGTGTATCGATTTCCTGGTCGATAGGGTAGGGCACGAACGCGCCAATGCCGAAGGCGAAGTGCGCCGTTCATTTGTGGGCGGGTATAGCCCGTTATACCAGCTGGCGTATATGATCGGCGGGTTGCAGTTCTATGCCATGAAAAAAGAACTGGTCGACGGTGGCAAAATGACCTATACCCAATACCATGATGCCGTGCTGCGCGAGAACGCCATGCCGGTTGCCATGGTTAGGGCGATAATAACGAACCAAACGTTGCCGAAAGATTATAAAGCGGAGTGGAGATTCTACAATAGGCAATAAGCAATATGCAAGGGTTGTTAGAATTTTTGTGCATTGCCTATTGTCAATATATACCTTATACCAATTATGAAAAAGTATACCCTCTCATCATTGCTGTTGCTGACTATGTATTGTAATGCACAATCATACGTGCCCGAAAAGCAACAACCCAAAATGAAAATAAAACCGGTTGTTCCGGTGAAGGCATACAGCTTTAACCTGCAGGATGTGCAATTGCTCGATGGCCCGTTCAGGACCGCCATGGAAGCAGATGTGCGATATTTGCAGTTGATAGAACCAGACCGCCTGCTGTGTGATTTTCGCGAGCATGCCGGCCTGAAAGCAAAAGGCGAACGTTATGGTGGCTGGGAAAATTCGGGGTTGGCAGGTCATACGTTGGGTCATTACTTATCGGCCTGTGCCATGCATTACGGCGTTACGCACGACAAACAGTTTCTCGATAAAGTAAATTACATCGTGAATGAGTTGGCCGAATGTGGGCCCAAGCGCAATGGGTATGTAGGCGCTATTCCAAAGGAAGACAGTATGTGGGCCGAAGTGGAAAAGGGGAATATCCGCTCAAGAGGATTTGACCTCAACGGCGCCTGGTCGCCCTGGTATACCGTGCACAAGATCATGGCCGGACTGCTGGATGCTTATCTGTATTGCGATAATAAGAAAGCCCTGACGGTTGAAACCGGCATCGCCGACTGGACGGCACACCTGCTGAGCAACCTGCCCGACAGCTCGCTGCAACGCATGTTGTTTTGCGAATACGGCGGTATGAATGATGTGCTGGTAAATACGTATGCATTGACCGGCGAAAAAAAGTACCTCGATCTTTCTTATAAATTTCACGATAAACGCATCCTCGATTCGCTGGCTCTGCAAAAAGACATTCTGCCCGGCAAACATTCCAATACCCAAATTCCTAAAGTAATAGGTTGCATTCGCCGCTATGAATTAACCGCAAGTGATAAAGACAAAACCATTGCTGATTTCTTTTGGCAAACCGTGGTAAACAATCATACCTATGCGCCGGGCGGTAACAGCAATTATGAATACCTGGGGCCGGTGGGTAAATTGAATGATGCGCTCACCGATAATACCATGGAAACCTGCAATACCTACAATATGCTGAAATTAACCCGGCATTTGTTTGCTTTGCAGCCTTCGGGCCAGTTGATGGATTTTTATGAGCGCGCCCTGTATAACCATATCCTTTCTTCCCAAAATCACCACACCGGTATGATGTGCTATTTTGTACCGCTGCGCATGGGCACCCAAAAAGAGTTCAGTGATTCCTTCAACACTTTTACCTGTTGCGTGGGGTCGGGTATGGAAAATCATGTGAAGTATGGCGAAAGCATCTATTTCCAGGGGGCAGATGGCAGCCTGTATGTAAACCTGTTCATTGCGTCGCGGTTGAACTGGAAAGAAAAAGGCGTGGTAATAGAACAACAAACGCAATTGCCGGCCAGTGACCGGGTGCTATTGACAATAAAAGCGGCAAAACCGGTATCGTTCCCATTGTGTATCCGCAATCCATACTGGTCGAAACAGCGGATATGGGTGGCTGTGAACGGAAAGCTGGTAAATGCAACCGCCGATGCCAATGGCTACTTCACCATCACCCGCAACTGGAAGACCGGCGATACCGTTGAATTTAAACCGGAGCTGTCATTGTACACCAGGGCAATGCCCGATAATGCCGGCCGTGTTGCCGTGTTTTACGGGCCGTTGGTATTGGCGGGCGTATTTGGTAACCAGGAACCCGACCCGGTGACCGGTATACCGGTACTGGTATCAACGGAAAACGATCCGCAAAAATGGTTGAAGGCCGATGATAGCCAGCCGCTGGTCTTTCATTCGGTGCATACCGGCCAGCCGCAGGAGGTTACGCTGATCCCTTTTAACCAGGTGCAAAAAGAATTTTACAGTGTGTACTGGGACCTGTTCACCCCCCAGGGCTGGGCCGAACAACAAAAAGTTTACGAGGCAGAACGCAAAAGAAGGCATGAAATAGAAGTAAAGACAGTTGATCTGTTGCGCCTGGGTGAAATGCAGCCCGAAAGAGATCATGATTTTGGCGGGGAAAATTTAAATACGGGCGAAGAACATAACAGGAAATATCGGGTGGCCTATCCCGGCGGTTATTTCTCTTTTAACCTGAAGGTTGATTCTGCAGCTGCCAATACCCTGTTATGCACCTACTGGGGAATGGATAACCGGGGCAGAACATTCGATATACTCGTGAATGATGTGAAAATTGCAACGGAAGACCTCAATAAATACAAGGCCAGTAAGTTCTATGAGATTGTATATACCATACCTGCTAATGTTACCAGGGGTAAAGTTACCGTGAAAGTGACCTTCAAGCCGGCCTTACACAATATGGTGGGCCCCGTATATGGCGAAGTGCGGATGATGAGAGGGGAGTAGGTTGATAAGATTGACCAGTTAATAAATGAACAGTCCGTTCCGGTTTGGCCGGGACGGACTGTTGCTTTTTGGGGGCTTTATAATCCCGGCTGACGGGGCAGGCTTTTATTGCACCCTTTTATAATAGCCAGCCCGGTGCCGGGTTGTAAATAGTTTACTTTTAAGAATTTAGCATACAAAGGGAATGTTGAGCTTCAGGCATGGGATTTTATACCCGATAGGGTGCTCCCGGGAACGGGAACATGAGTGAAAAGTGTTCAACCGGTGCTAAGCATAATTTTGCATGCTGCGGGTGAGGTAAATGCCGGCTTTTGTCGTCTGGTATGGTGCAACAGCAAAACAGCTTATCCTGTTTTAGCAGGCTTATTGGTGATTGCTGGCATTTCCGGGAACGTTGCCGGAAAAAAATGGCAGCCGGTTTTGTTGAGGAACGGAAAAAATTTCAGTTGACTTTGTTTGTATTTTTTATATAGAGCCTATGGATTATCCCTGTTCAATTCAACAGCATATAAAAAATATAAGTTTAGTTCTTATCTTCGACGCCTGTTTAACCATTATTTCGGTTACTGGCAAACGGAATATTATTATCGTACTTAAACACAATAAACTAATATAGAGTACGGTTAATGGCCTGTTGGTTTTGAACTATAGTAAAAGCATCTTTTAAACTACTTATTTTTTTATTGAATGGCATTCCTGGAGAAACAGTTGTACGTTAAAAAGTCTACCTTACCCAACGCTGGAAAAGGATTATTTACCAAAAAATTTATTCCTAAAGGAACCCGTATTGTAGAGTATAAAGGCAGAACAAGGACCTGGAAAGAAGTACAGGCCGATGAAGCAGAGAGCCCTTATATCTATTACGTGACACGCAATTTTGTAATTGATGCACTGAACGATAAAAAGGCCCTTGCCCGCTATGCCAATGATGCAAGAGGTCTTGAACGTGTAAAGGACATTAACAACAACGCGGAGTATGCTGAAGATGGCAAGCGTGTATTTATTGAAGCTGCCAAAGATATTCCGGCCGGTGGTGAAATACTGGTAAGTTATGGACCTGAATACTGGCAGGTGATCCGCCACAACATTCGTATTGATGAAAAGGAGAAAAAGAAATTACTGGCCAATGGCGCTAAAGTTAATGGCGTGAAATTGAATGGCGTAAACGCCCGCCCGGATGATCCGTTCGGACGGGGCAAAACGAATGGCAAGAAAGTAAATGGAAAGGTTGCCAATGGGAAGAAAGTAAATGGCAAGGCTGCCAATGGGAAGAAAGTGAACGGGAAAGCAGTTAATGGGAAGGCCGCCAAAACAAATGGCAAAGCTCATAAAGTGAAAGTGAATGGCAGCAAGCTGAATGGCGTAATGGCCTGATGCCCGGTTGCTATTTCATTAGCTTCTCTATAAACAAATTGATGACTTCAACCAGGATCAGGATAATGATGATCCACTCCAACACAATGCTGTTCCTGTATTGAAGCAGATCTTTAAACAAGTCGAGGTTCTCTTTTACAATTTCCAATCCCTCGCGAATAGTTCTGAACCGGGCCTGGAGGTCGAAGGTTTTTTTAAGACCGATGTCCAGCCGGTTCAGGTCTTCATGTTCCCAGGTTTCTTCGGGTGAATCAAAAATATACAGGTTGGCCTCAATGCGGTTTTTGAGGTTCAATGTGCGGCCAATGTATTTTTTCAGATTGGTGCCGCTCAGGTCGAGCCGGCCTTTTTTTTCCAGTTGCTGGGTATGATGCGTGGTTTCTTCGAGCAACAGGTTGGTTTGCTGGCTGAAATGGTCCAATGCTACAGATTGCGAAACGTTTAGCATGATCAGCCGCAGGCTATCGGTACTGGCCCGTTCTATTTCAATCTTATTATAGCCGAAATTATTTCTGCTCGCATTTACTTCAATATCAAACTCGTCGCTGATGTGCTGGTCGAGCGGGTTTTTGCAATAAGGCGTAATGGCCTGAATAAAGGCCATGGTCTCCACTTCATTGTATCCCAACAGGCTTACGATGCCGTATTTGAAAATATAGGCAAATTTCTGGGTATGCGAATTTACCCGGTAAAACAATTCGTCTGAATCCCCATGCAGCAACTCGGCCTTGAAAACAGTTTTAAATTGTTTAATATCAATGCTGTCGGCAATTTGTAAGGACAATACTTTTAGCATACATCGTCTGTTTGGTTGATCTCCGCTCCATAATTAAAGTTAACTCTTACTGGTCAATGGTCAATAGTCAATGGTCAATGGATTCACGAAATTTCTGCTTTTCCTATTAATTATCAGGCTTGCGAATCGGGTTCTATTCACCATTCACCATTGACCATTCACCAATCCTAACTTAAACGTTTCAGTAAATAAATCATTCGTTTCTGAAAACGATTCCAGCTTTTTTTATCAAGTTTGGGGTGCTACGATATAAAACCAAAACAGATTGCTTATGCCATTTACTTGCTACATGCGGGCCAGGGTTCCCCTGCCCGTTCCCAGGCTATTATTGCCTTTTTTGCTACTTATTCCCTTATTTTCCGGAGCGCAACTGAAAACGATTTCAGGAACAGTTATCGACGAAACCAATGCGCCGGTTCCCGCCGTTACGGTGATCATCAAGAACACCAACACTGGCACAAAAACAAATTCCAAAGGTCAATTTACGCTCAGTGCGGCTGCAGGTTCTGTGCTGGTATTCACCTCAACCACTTATGAAACCATGGAAGTGCCGGTTGACGACCGCACCGAATACCCTGTTACCCTGAAGCTGAAAGTGTCTTCCATGGCCGATGTGGTAGTGGTTGGTTACGGCCGCCAGAAAAAGGTGAACCTGGTGGGCGCGGTAGGCACCGTAAATGTGGATGACAAGATCACCACCCGCTCCCTGCCCAACGTATCGGCCGGGTTAAGCGGATTGGTTCCGGGACTGGCCGCCACGCAAAGCACCGGTATGGCCGGCCGTAACGGCGCCAACTTATTGATTCGTGGATTGGGGACCGTTAATAACAGCAACCCGCTCATTGTGGTCGACGGAATGCCCGATGTTGACATCAACCGCATAAATGTTAATGATATTGAAACCATTTCGGTTTTAAAAGATGCCACCTCTGCCTCGGTATACGGATCGCGGGCCGCTAACGGCGTTATTCTTATTACTACCAGAACCGGAAAAGGGGGTAGAAAAACTGCTATTAATTTAAACACCAATATGGCACTGGAAAAACCAGTGAAGGCCTATTCCTTCATGGCCGATTACCCGCGGGCCTTAACCCTTGAGCAACGCCGGGCAGCCACCAACACCCTTCCTGCCAACCAGACATTCAAGAACGGAACTATTGATCAGTGGATGGCATTGGGCATGATAGACCCGGTTCGGTATCCCAACACTGATTGGTGGAATGTCATCATCCGCGACGGTTCGTACCAAAACTATAACCTGAGTGCTTCGGGTGGTAATGATAAATCGAACTTTTTTGCATCGGTTGGCATGCGTGATGAAGCCGGTTTGCAAATCAACAACGATTACAAACAGTTCAATGCCCGGTTCAATTTCGATTACAAAGTGCGCAACAATATGAATACGGGTGTGAAGTTCAACGGCAACTGGTCGAAGATCACCTATGCGTTGGAAGAAGGCTTTACCGATTCAGACCCTAACAATACGGCCGGCACCGATATGCAATATGCCATTGCCGGTATTTTACCCTATGATCCCACTTCTGGTAAATATGGCGGCGTTATGGCCTATGGCGAAGACCCGCAGGCATACAACCCCTATACCCTGTACGTAAACAGCTTAAACCGTCAAAACCGCCAGGAAGCCAACGTAATGATGTATTACGACTGGACGCCCATTAAGGGACTGACCGGTACCATTGATTACGCATTGAATTATTACAACCAGTTTGCCTATAACGCCAATATGCCCAACCAGGCATTCAATTTTCAAACCGGCACGTATGGCAGCCGCGTGTATGTGGGGCCCAATGCAGGGATAAGTAATAACACCGCTACCGGGTACAAGACCATGATGAACGGCCGGGTAAATTATCACACTACCATTAACGCCAATCATGAGATCAATGCGTTGTTTGTATATAGTGAAGAATACTGGTACGATCGTTTACAGGGCAGCTCGCGTAACGACCGCCTGTTCCCGGGTTTAAGTGAAGTAGATGCCGCCCTTACCGGTATTGTATCTTCCAGTGGAAGTAGTAATACCGAAGGATTGCGTTCTTATATTGGCCGGCTTAACTATACCGCATTCAACAAGTACCTGCTCGAAGGGAATTTCAGGGTTGATGGTTCTTCCAAATTCCTGCCCGGTCACCAGTATGGCTTCTTTCCATCAGTTGCATTGGGCTGGCGCTTTACCGAAGAGAAATTCATCAATAAGTTTACTGATAAATTCTTAACAAATGGAAAGCTGCGCGTATCCTATGGCGGGTTGGGTAACAACAGCGGGGTAGGCCGGTACGAACAACAACCAACCCTGGCGACCAATTTGTATATGATCAATGGCAGCGTAACCCGGGGTTTTGTGAACAGCAAGCTGATGAATACCGATCTGTCGTGGGAAAAAACAAGTGTATTCAATGCCGGGTTGGAACTGGCCTTCCTCAACAACCGGCTCACTGCCGAGCTGGATTATTACGACCGCCTTACTACCGGTATGAACCGTCCTTCAGATCTTTCGATCATGCTGTCGGGCGCTTACAATCCGCCGCGTAAAAATATCGGTAACCTCCGCAACCGCGGTATAGAAGGCAATTTCACCTGGAAGGATAACATCCGTACCCTGAATTATGCCGTTACCGTGAATGCATCGTATAACAAAACCCGGTTGGAAAAATGGAACGAGTATATTGGCCGGGGTTCTGCAAACTCGGGCGCCAATATTTTTGTTGACATGCCTTATAATTATGTGTATGCCTATGAAGCCATTGGCATTGCACAAACCTGGGAAGATATTTATAACAATACGCCGCAGGGCGCACAACCGGGCGATATTCTTCGTAAAGACATCAATGGCGATGGCCGTATTGATGCCAATGATATGCGGGCTTACAGCAACTTTACCCGCGACCGGCCTTCCACCTATGTTACGCTCAGCGGTTATGCCTCGTGGAAAGGGTTCGACATGGCCTTCATGGTACAGGGCTCATACGGGCGAAAAGACTTCTGGTTAAACGCCTTCAATAATACCAACTTCAGCACGGCCCGCTATGCATCTACCTGGGACCACTGGTACCGGCCCTGGTCGTGGGATAACCGCAGTGGCGACTGGCCGCGTTTGGGCGGCAGTGGTAACAACCAGGCAACAGGTACAACCGGCGCCGGTATGTCAACCTTCTGGCTCGACAATATGAGCTTCATCCGCTTAAAGAACGTTCAGCTGGGTTATTCCCTTCCGAAAAAATTGATCGGTAAAGCCGGCATCAGCAGTTTGCGTATTGCCGGAACGGCCGAAAACCTGGGTACCATTACTAAATACCGCGGGCTCGATCCTGAAAAAACGGGTAGTAACAATAATATGTACCCGCTGGTTAAATCTTATGCCCTGTCTGTTCAATTAGGTTTATAAACTGCTGCAAGTATGAAAAAAAGAAACTTACATATAATTATAGGAAAACCCGTGTTAATCATTCTGGCAGGTTGTATGCTTATGACAGCTTGCCGCAAGGGACTCCTCGATCAGGATCCAACCACAGAGATCCTAATATCCCAATACTGGAAGACCGAAGCCGATGCTACGTACGCGCTGATGGGAGCTTATGCTTCCATCAGGCCCTGCTTCGACCGCGATTATTATTTCGATGGCCAGGGTGAATATCTGCGCGACCGCAGCGGTACCAACAGTACCACCAGCGGCGATCTGCGCCTTGGCGATGCGTACAATAATGGTAACTACAATCCTTCCGGTTATGGGTCTTCTTTCGATAAAATGTTCCGCTACCTGTATGGCGGCATAAACAGGACCAACTATGTAATTGAAAATGTAAGCAACATGTTGCAAACGGCGGCGCCTTCATCGGTGGCCAACCTCGAAACCATTATTGGTGAAGCAAGGATGTTGCGTGCCCTGTGTTATTTCAGGCTCATCACTATGTGGGGCGATGTACCGTTCCTCAGTCATACCGTACCCAATGATGTAAATGACGCCAATATTGAAATTGGCAATCTGGCCCGCATGCCCATTGCCCAGGTAAAGGATTCCATTCTGTCTGACCTTACCTATGCGTATGAGAAGCTGCCTGCAAAGCCTTCGGCATTGGGTAGAACCGGAAAACCCGGCGCACTGGCATTGCGCGGAAAAGTACAATTGTACTGGGCTTCCTGGAAAAAGAATGGCTGGCCCGAACTGGATGGCTTTACGCAAAATACGACAGAAGCACAGGCTGCATATACGGCTGCTGCGGCCGACTTTAAAAAAGTGGCCAACGATTATGGCCTTACCTTATACAAAGGCGGCGACCCCGGTGAAATAGATACCCTGGGCAAAGCCGATAAATTACCCAACTATTATTACCTGTTCACACCCAAAGCCAATGGCGATCCTGAAATGTTGCTGGTGTTTACCCATGGAGGAACCGGTACCAGTCAGGGGGAAGAACTGATGCGCGATTTTGCCGGCCGTTCACACGAAGGCTCGCAATGCTGGGTATCGCCCCGTTTTGAAATAGCCGACCGCTATCAGTTGCTCACCACCGGTGATTTTGCACCCAAGCTCATTGGGTTAAACCCAACTACGGTAGCAGATGCCCGCACCCGCACCAATTCTGCAGTTAACCCGGCCAGTTATGCCAACCGCGATTACCGCATGAAATCAACCATTCAATGGGATTATGAAATGAGTGTGGGTATGGTGTCGCTGGCGTCAACAGGTATGTGTCCGTTCATTTATAAAACCTGGGGTTCGGCAGTTACTATCGACGGCATAAATTATATTACCTACAATACCGATGGCGTTAACTCGGGTTATGCTTTCCGCAAATTCGTTCGCAATTATGCGGGGCAGGGCCGTAGCGATGGCGATTTTGCCTGGCCGGTGATCCGCCTGGCCGATGTGTACCTGATGTATGCCGAAGCTACCAATGCAGTGAGTGGTCCGCAGGCCGATGCCATTGACCTGGTGAACCGGGTACGGCATCGTGGTAACCTGCCTCCATTGAGCGCAACTAAAACAACCAATGACTCTACCTTCTTTGCCGCTATTGAACAGGAAAGAATAGTGGAGCTCATTGGCGAAGGACAGCGGCCATTTGATCTTCGCCGCTGGCGCTTTATTGAAAAAAGATGGGCGCCGCCTGGCGATGCTGCGGGTGTCTGGCGCAACGATACCTGGGGCGCCAACCAATCAAGGTATTATCAGAACACTTCGTTCAGGGAGTATCAGCAGAATTATATTTTCCGGATACCGCCTTCTGAACGGGACCGAAACCCTAACCTCACGCAGAATGCGCCGTGGAGGTAACCAGTTTGTAAGGTTTTAGTTTTTTAGTTCTCAAAACAAGAAAAATGAAACATCTGATTATAATAAGTGCGCTGATAATGCTAAGCGCAACAGCATGTAAAAAAGATTATCCCGTTGACGATGATGGGTTGTTAATAACTCCGCGGGCAGAATGTTATGTGAGCAATTTCGAATTGCTGGGTGCAGACTATGTGACCGTGCTCACCAAATCGCCGGTGATCGATACAACGGCTCAAACGGTAAATGTAACCGTGCAGTTTGGTACCGATCTTAAAAACCTGTTCCCGCAATTTACACTGGCCACCGATTGCAAGCTGGACCCCAAGATCGTAGGCAAGGTCGATTTTTCTGACCTCGCCAATCCGAAACAATACACGGTGATCTCCGGGAACAGGCAGATCCAGAAAACATATAAAGTATTGATCACGGTTCAACCGAGATAGTCACTCACGAAAAAAGCGTCAATTATGCAACTTCAATCAACATATATCAGAGACACGTTTTTGCTGACCGCCCTGCTGCTAATAATGGCCGGTTGCAAAAAGAAAGATTACGAGCTGCCGGTGCCAAAGGATGTACTGCAAAACGATTGTATAAAAAGGACCCAGGGGCCTAACATTGTAGGGCAAACTATTGAGTTTGCCTATGCCATGGCCATACTGGCCGAAAAAGGAAAACTGGTTTCGGCCCACGTAGAAGCCACTATTGATGGCGCCGCCGGTACCTGGATGGAAAATAAATCGTACTACACCAACAACAGTGGGGTAGATGTAGGCATAACAGTGGGTAGCACTTCCGTCACAACCAAGAACATCACTACGGTTAGTTTTAGCAAAGACACCAATGCCGCAACCCTGCGCTATTATTATATTATTCCCGATGCAGCCCGTGGACAATCCGTATCCTTTACTTTTTCTGCCGAGAGCAGCAATGGCGAAACAGTATCCTACAAAATGGGTCCGTATACGATTGCTAAAATGGATATGAAGCGTAACATTGCTGTTTCTGACGGCAACCTGGCGTATATCTCTATCGCCGACATGACAGCGTACAATGCAACCGATGCTGCAGCCAAAGCCGGCAGCATTGACCTGGTGTATCTGTATCGCAATTTAACCACCAGCGCCTTTAATCATGCGTTGGTATCACCGGCTGCCGATGCACAATATTTACCGGGTATTACATTGCCCGGCGGCGTGAACCGTAGCACCAATGAGCGCAAGGCGTTTAACCTGCAGGATTATAATCTTGCGCAATTACAGTATGGCATCTATATCGATGACCTGGATTTTCAACAGTTGAATATGTCGAATGAACCTAATTATGCCATAAACCTGAAGCAGGAGGCTGGTGTATGGGTTGAGACCGCCGATCATAAATACCGGGCGTATATCTATTTCAACTCTGCCAATAACACCAGCAAGAGTGCGGTGCTTAGCATTAAGCGGTACGCTATGTAAGATTGATTGAAAAGTTGGCTCCGGGTAGCGGGGCCGACTTTTTGGTCATTAAGCGATCGTAGCAGCCAGGCCTCCGGGTCTGGCTTTTCTTTTTAAGATCAGGGCGCTGATGAGGGAGATCACCAAACCAACGGGCAGCACTTCAACATAGGTCAGCAATACTACAAACAGTGGGTTCTTGTACATTTCCCTTAATGTATTCATTTGGGCGTTTGTTTTGTTCAGCTCCAGTTGGGTAACGCCGCTTTGTTTAGCTTCATTGATCATATGGGAGCAGTATTTGTCTAACCAGTCGGGAAAAAAGACATAATATTCAATGACCCAGGTGAGTACATAAAAAGAGGAGGCAATGAGCGTAATGAACAACCCTACTTTAAACGCCTTGCCAAAACTGATAATGCCATTGTTGAACTTGTCGCGGTAATTTTTAATGCCCAGGAAGATAAAAGAAAAAGCTACCAGCATGCCGGCATAACCAACCACTTCATTGGCTTTGAAGTTGGAATTATAATAGCAACTGATGGAGGAGTATACGGCAAAGCAGGTGATGACCAAACCGGATAGCAATCCAAATACTAATACATTTTTTTTCATGTGTGAGGTGTTAGGTGAGTGAATCCCGGCCGGGTACCGGCAGCCGGTTATGACACAAAAATGGCGGGTTAAACGATAGCGTCGTTCATACTTTCGGGTGATTTTGGTGTAAACCCCGGCTTTTATACCAATGGGTGATTGAATTTAAGGGATAAGGTTCAGTCTTTTAGCTTTTTCAATGGCCTGGGTGCGGCGTTTTACATCCAGTTTTTCGAAGATGCGGGAAGAATGTGTTTTCACCGTGTTCAATGAAACAAATAAACGGGCGGCGATCTCCTGGTTGCTCAATCCTTCGGCGATCAGTTGCAGTACTTCCAGTTCCCGTTTGCTTAAACCAAGTTTGGCTAGTTCTGCTTCATTGGTGGCAAAATCCCGGGCAGGTGTTTTGTACACTTCTTTTTCAACCACAATGGTTTGAATTTTCGGGCGCGCCAGTTTTAGTGCCAGCCATATGCCCAGGGCGGTAAAAATAAGGGCGATGGCCCCAATGTATACTTCCAGGGCATGGTCGATGATCATAAACCGGAACTGCAACCATTTTAATATAAATAATAGTACGGCCATTGATATGCCGTACAGGATCGGGTGTTTATATTTTGCCAGTCGCCTGAGTGTCATTTCCCGAAGTTATGTCGTGATCGGTATTATAAAAATAAGGTATTTTAGGTGGCGTCTGTTCCTTTCCGGCTGATTTACGGTTTTCATGATCATCGACATTTATAGATTCCCCCACCACACTCATCTACCCACAACCCCCGTTGATCGATTTTAGAATGAAATTGGCTATGCGGGTCAATGGTTTTACGCAACGTTTTTGTCAGGCTATTATCAACACGACAAAAACCATAAAAAAACTTCTCATGAAAAGTGCGTTCACCAAACCCGTACTGTATGTGATGATCTGCAGTATCAGCGTTGCCTGGAAATGTAACAAGAATGATAACGAACCTGAGTTAACTACCGGTAACTGGAGCGTTTCCACCGATTTTAAAGGCGACCCACGAAGCGATGCCGCTGTATTTGTTATTGGTGACAATGCGTATGTTCTCACAGGAACAAATGACAGAGGACCTTTTAAAGACATGTATATGTTTGATGCCAACAACGGTAACTGGACTAAAAAAACACCCTTAACTGGTAATGCCCGTACTGCAGCCGTAGCATTTTCCATCAACGGAAAAGGGTACGTTGGCACGGGGTATAACGGTGATGTGGACCTACAGGATTTTTGGGAGTACGATCCGGGTACAGAAACCTGGACGCAGAAAGACCCCCTGCCGGGTGATGCCCGTCACGATGCCGTAGGGTTTGCTATTAGTGGTAAAGGATATGTATGCGGTGGTTACTCAACCAGGGCATATAACGATTGCTGGGAATTCGATCCCACAGCGCCTGCCGGTTCTCAATGGAAAGAAAAAGCCGGCTTTCCGCACAAGACAAATGCAGCCGCTGCATTTGTGCTGAACAATAAAGGATATATTGTTACCGGCACCAACAATGCAGAGATACAAAGAGAGTTGTACCAGTTTGATCCTTCTGTATCTTCCGGCGGTCAATGGACCACCAAAAGACCGCTGTATAATTATAGCAACGACTCGTACGACGATCACTATACTTCCATTATTCGCCAGAATGCCGTTGCTTTCGTACTAGGCAATCGTGCATTTTTAGCCACCGGTCAAAATGGTGGTTATGTAACCAGCACCTGGGGCTATGATGCAGAAACAGATACCTGGAAAGAATACACCGGCTTTGAAGCAAAACCGCGCGAAGGCGCCGCTGCCTTTACCGTAAAAGACCGCGCCTTTGTGTTAACAGGTAAAACTGGCACCCTGTACCTGGATAATATGTTTGAGTTCAGCCCTTATATTGAAAAAGTAGATGGCGATTAAATTATTTTGGGGCGATCATTAACTGTATCGCATCATTGGCCTTTGGCGCTGTAACGGCAAAATTGATGCGATAAATGTTATCGCCCCATTTCTCCTGTACGCCTTTGTCTTCCATACTGGTTAAAGCAACTTTCTCCACTGTTGGTTGCATTTGCCGGGCGTTGTATTGAATAACAAAATCTTTTGGTTGGCCATTTTTTGGCTGGTAATGAATGACCAGTTCGCCCGGTTTTATTACTTCGGCCGGGTAACAGGTCATCAGGTGTTCGGTAATGGGGCCTGCTGTTTTCAGTGTGAAGAGGTCTTTAACCACAACGTTCTTACCCCGGTTCAGCCGAACGGCGCGTTGCCAGCTGGTGATGCCCGCCTGTTCAGGATAGGCGGCTGCTATATTGAGCGACAGTTCGGCAAATGTTTTGTTTGTAGTATACGCTACCTGGTTCGCTTTGTATTGGGCGCCCGGCAATTGATTGGCGCCATTGATAGTGGGGGTATTGTGGTAGTCGGAACAGTTGAACCAGATCTCGTACCGTTTATCGCTAAACGTTTTACGGGTATAGGTGCCGCGGCCGACATCGATGAGCACCGGGGCGCCATTATAATACACAATATAATTGCCTACATCGTTGTGGTTATGGCTTTCGTCGTTGTGACCGCCCTGGGCCGCAACAAACAAACCCGCTGTTGTGCCTTGTTTGTCGCGGGCGATCATCACCTGTATGCCCGGAAACCAGGCATCGGCCGGCAACGGCAAACGCTGGGCGCTTTGTTGAAATGCATCCTGCATAAACAGTTCAAACAGGTTCCTGAAATAATGGAACCTGCCTGCCTGGCCACTCGCCGGTTTGCGGTAGAAGGCGCCAAACTGCATCATGCTGGTATCGCGAATGGCTTCGCCAAAACGGTAGATCATACTGGCTGCCATGCCGGGTTGCGGATCGGCATCGGCAAAATCAAGGAAATAGTTTTCGCTTATTTGGGCCCGGTAAATAAAGCGGGCCATGTTCTTTATTTTTTCATTGTCGTACACATAGCTGAAGGCATTATTGGTGGCCAGGTTCAGCATGGAAATATTATCATATAAAGAGGCCGCTGCGGCTCCCCAGTAGCCCGGGCCCTCATCGCAGCCGCCATCCTGCGGATATGGATTTACAAATGCATCCAGCACGGTGAGCAGTTTGGCGATCATATTGGTGCGCTTGGTGGCGTCCTTTTCCAACAACAGGGCCGCATTTAACCAGTTGGAACAGATCCATGGGTTCCAGTTATTCGGTGGACGGCCGTTGGCGCTGGCAGCCATCCAGCCATGTGGTTTGTTCATCAAGGGCTGAAAGATGCGGTTATTGGTTTCGTAGTAAATGCGTTTTCTGATCTGCGGCGATACGGCATCCAGTTTGTCGCCTACAAAGTAATCGGCCCATGCCAGAAAGGTGGCCGTTTCTGCACTGAACAGTTCTACGAAGGGTTGCGAAACATCCATCAATCCCGAATATTCTTTATTACGGGGCAGGTGTGCCGGCACGCCCCAGAACGATTCTTCACAAATACTCCAGATACCATTAATGATAGCATCGGTGAACCGCCCCTTGTTCTCAAATACTTCGGCCAGCACCAGGGTTCCCAATACGTTGCGCTTTTCAAAACTCACGCGTTCGTATTTTTCCCGGTCGCCGGTACGTTCAATGAGCAGGGAGGTGGTGGCCGGAATAGATGGCCATTGATAGGTAAGATAGGATTCAGCCTGTTTTACGGTAGCCTGCATCATAGCGGTACTGGCTTTGGTCCAGCCGGCCCGGTCGGTGATGCGTGGAAAGGGGGTAAAGTTGGCTATTGGAATAAGCAGCTCCTGTAATTGTTGGGTAGAATATTTGCCGCTCAACAGGTTTTGTTGTGCGGTTATCTGTAGGCTCACCAGGGAAACAGCCAGAAAAAGCATTGTTTTTTTCATATAGCAGCAGCGTGAATAATGTGAAATGATCGGTATGGGAAGCCCAACACCGGTATTTAAATTTATCTCTTATAGATGGCAGACCCGGTAAAAATAGTTGCTCGCCGCCCGTTTTTTTACGAAAACGTTTCAGTAAATAAATAAGTTATATCTGAAAACGATTCCATCAATTTTTCCCAAGTTTGATCAAGCATTACCATTAAACTTTTCCGCAAACGATTGCAGCCATGAAGACCCCGAAACAAACCAAAAAAAACTCCATACAGGAGCTCGCAAAAGCGCTTCGGTTGTCGCCGGCTACTATTTCCCGGGTATTGAATAATCATCCTCATGTACATACGGCCACCCGTAACCGGGTGATGGCTTTTGTAGAAAAAACCGGCTATACGCGTAATGTAATGGCCTCAGGCTTGCGTACCAATAAAACCAATACGGTAGGTTTGATTGTTCCCCGTTTTTCGATGTTTGTGCATACCGAAGTGATCACCACCGTTCAGAACGGATTACATGCGCATGGCTATAACCTTATCATTTGCCAATCGAACGATTCTGTTGACATTGAAAAAGACCTGGCGCGCACTTTATATGCATCGCGGGTTGATGCGGTGATTGCCGCCTGTACCATGTTTACAAAAGACTTCAGTCATTTTGATATTTTAACGGAGAACAATATACCGGTACTCTTTTATGATCGCGTGCCGATGCAATCCTATGGAGCCTGTATCATCCGGGGCGATGATTTTCGCGGTGGCTTTCTGGCGGCATCGCACCTGGTGCAGCTCGGCTGCAAACGCATTTCCTATATCTCAGGACCGCTCACCTGTAATATTTATATCGACCGTTATGCCGGTTTTGAAAAAGCACTCACCCAACACAAGGTGCCGGTACGAAAGGATTGGATCTTTTATCACGAATTAACGGCCGACAATGCCCGCAAGGCCATGCACCGGTTGTTTGCCAAACCGCCTTACCCCGATGCCATCATGGCGGCCAATGATGTAACGGCTATCGCAGTGCTTGAATATGCAAAAGAAACAGGCATTCCCGTTCCTGAAAACTTACGCATTGTGGGTTATTCTAACGATCCGCGTTCTGCCATCATTACTCCTTCCATAACCACCATTGAGCAATTCCCACGCAACATCGGTAATGTAATAGTGGCCGAAGTGCTGAAGCTGCTGAAATCCGATGGCGGGAAATCAGCAGTGGAAACAGAGCCTATTATCATTCCGGTAGAGTTGATAAGAAGAATGAGCACGTAAACACGTAAAAAAGCATGGGTTAGTTCGCTGTTGACTTACGTGGAATTAACTTCGACTGAATAACAATTGTCTCATTGGGCAACTGAAAATTTTTCTTCTCCAGTTTTTTTAACAGCAGGGAAGCGGCTTCGCGGCCTATTTCAAATGCCGGTTGGGTAATGGTCGACAGGGGAGGGTTTAACAACGAAGCGGTTTGCATGTTCGAGAAGCTGATGATCTTCACATCCTTTGGAATGTTCAATTGCATGGCTTCACACAATTCATAACAAATAATTGCATACCGTTCCACGGCGGCGAAAATGCCATCCGGTTTTATATGCAGTAAAAGATCTTTTATGAGTTCAGTATCCTGAACATTATCATTAACGCATTCGATCAGGAACGATTCCCCGCTCATAACGTCATGGTTCTGCAAAGCCTGTAAATAACCTTTGGCCCGGTTGCTGCCGATGGAAAGGCTGGTTGAAATGGCCAAATGAGCAATGCGCTTGCAACCCTGTTCTATCAGGTGTTTGGTAGCCAGGTAACCGCTTTGGTAATCATCGGTGGTCACTTTTACCGTGTTGAAATCTTCACAAACCCGGTCAAAGAAAACAATGGGCAGGCCTTTCTTCTCCAGATCGTGCAAATGACTGTAATCTGTGGTGGTGCTGGCAACTGAGATCAGTACCCCATCGGCCCGGCCGCTTTGCAAATGCCGCGTGAACGCCACTTCCCGCTCATGATCTTCATGCGATAAATAGATGATCACATGATAGCCTTTCTCATGCGCTTCCGATTCAATACCATTGATAGCGAGGGTGAAATAATTATTGGCAATTTCCGGAAGGATCACCGCAATGGTTTTACTGCTGTGCTTCCGTAAAAAGCTGGCATGTGGGTTGGGTTGATAGTTCAATTCTTTGGCCAGCTTCATCACTTTGTCTTTTGTTTCCTGACTGATGTCGTAGCTATCCCGTAACGCCTTTGATACTGTAGCAATAGAAAGATTTAAAAGCTGGGCCAGCTTTTTTATATTGACTGATTCCATGAAATGGGTGCACTCTGATTCGCATATAAATTAATTAATATTTACGGAAAACTGCTTGATCGTCCTATTTATTATTGGCATTTATTTGGGTATGACCGCCGTGGCCTCGATCTCAATCAGTATATCGTCGCGGAACAATTTATTTACCTGAACCAGCGTACTGGCAGGCGGGGTCTTTGTATTGATGAACCGGTCGCGGATAGTACGGATATCCTGCAGGCGCGACACATCGGTGGTAAAATAACCCAGCTTCACCAGGTGATTCATGTTACCACCAGCGGCTTCCAGTATGCTCTTTATATTCTGGAAAACCTGCTCCGTTTGTTTACCAATATCATTGGCGCCTGTAAGATTTCCCTTTGCGTCCAGGGCAACCTGTCCGCTCAGGATCACCATTTTGCAATTGCCGAGGTCAATAACGGCGGCATGGGAATACCCGTGGGGCGTGGCTACGGTGGCAGGATCGATGAGTTGTACGTTGGGGGCCGATTGTGCTTTTGCCTGGGTAGCCAATGCTGTTATCAGCACGAACAGGATGGTTATTTTTCTCATGGTCAGGTATTTTTTCAGAGAGTAAATGTAACGGTTATGCCGTAGGATGAAAAAAGTTATCCCTATTTTTGAATGAACATAAATAACCAGTTCGTCATGTTACAAAGCAAGGAATTCCAGTTCGAGAGCGAAATACCCTGGGAGGATGTTGGCAATGGCGTTCAACGCCAGATATACGGTTACGACGACCGGGTGATGCTGGTAAAGGCAAAATTTGAAAAAGGCGGGGTAGGAACCCTGCATCAACACCCGCATTCGCAGGTAACGTATGTGGAAAGCGGTGTTTTTGAAATGACCATCGGTGATGAAAAAAAGATCATCCGGAAAGGCGATGGATATTATGTACCACCGCATGTAATGCATGGTTGCGTTTGCCTCGAAGCGGGCATGCTCATAGATGCATTTACCCCGCACCGGGAAGATTTTCTGAAATAAAAGAAAAACCTGCCAGACCAGCGCGTCTGACAGGTTCATACATTACTTGATTATATATCCGAATAAACCTTCTTTTTCGTCATCGGGCCCTGCGGTAAAATACAGCCGGTTGGGATCGATGGTAGAAGTGGAAGGCGGAAACATAAGGGCCCATAAGCCTTCTATTTCAATGGGGTTGCCATGAGCTCTTAACTGACCCTGAAAATCGCCATCCTTGTTATATACATTAATATGGCCATCACCAAAATTGCCTATCAAAATAGCATCCTTTGCGTCGCTGTCTTTAAAGAACGCAGCCGGCGCCCAGGCAACACCCCAAGGCGCATTTAGTTGTCCCTTCGAAACAAGCCTTTTTTCCAGGTTGCCATTGGCGCTATAAATATCTACATAACCTAAACCTGGTCCTTTTTCTTCATCGCCATCGGGACCAACTTTGGCATACATTACATACAACAAGCCACTTACCGATTGAATATTAAAAGGAGCATAGCCCGACGGGATGCCCGGATCGTGGAAGGCCATTTGTACCGAAACAAAATTTGTATCCCACACGTCGATCTTTCCGGTTTTGAAGTTGGCTGCATATAAGTAGTAATGCCCGGCACTGTTTTTCGCCATGGTAAGTCCGGTGTAAACTGAAGTTGCCGAATTATTTTTTATGACCAATGCATTATTACCGGCACCGCCGTTCCAGCCAGAGAGAACTCCATCACTGCCTGCAAACAAGAACCGGCCCGAGCTGCCATTTGATAATTTAAAATGTGTTGAGTTGGTATCTATGTTAAGTGTTTGGCCGGTAGGACTTCCGCCCGTTGTACCAGTAGGTGAGGGAATGGCCACTTCGGGGCGTGCCGCAAGCATATTCCCATCCCTGTCATAAACGGCAGAGATGTGCCCTACTTCTGCCGACACCCAGGCAATGCCACCGCCGCTGAATGCAATGCCCCAGGCATTGATGAGGTGTGGGTCAACATGGGCAGGTTTATACTCATCGTTATTACCAACAAGGTTCACCTGGTTAAAGTCTTTAAGCGCCTGGGGCGTTTTGTCGTTTTTCTTTTCAAGGTGGTCTTTAATCGCCTCGCCTAGCTTGTTACAGCTTTGGTTTACAACAGCCAAACACAATAAAGCCGCTGCCATCAGATAGAGTTGGCTGGTTTTACGTAATGTCAAGTGCATACAATCCGTTTTAGAAGTGAATAATAAGCCGGTACTGCAGGGTGTATAGAGGTTTCGAAAGGCGGGAAGATGAGATAGGGAGCGGTAGCTATTAATGTTAATACGTTCCTGTTCTTAAAAAGTTGCCTGAATTTATCTTATTTGATAAATGTCTATTAAAGGTGCACCACCGGCTTATTGCTACGCATTTTTGGTGGCTTTGATGGAAGAATACAGCGACACGCAAAAAGGGGTGATATATGTAAGAACGATCCGGATCATATTTCTTGCAGTGAAATTCCCATTCCAGAAAACATCATAACTGTTGATGGTATTCAACAAACTTCCAACTACAATAGCAACCTTAATAGCCCTTTTAATATTCTTATTGATCATATAAAAGTTATTAATGGCTGCAACCGGAAACTGTATCGTGAATGCGGTAATCAAATATGCGGTAATCAAATATAATGCAGGGGAGAATTGCTTTATGTCGGCTGAACGACATTCGTTTTACAGCCTGGTACTCAATAAAATCAGCGTGATCCCGATCAGCTTTTCTTCATTCAGCTCTTTCCTTAATACCTGTAAGGCCTTACCGATGTGTTTTTCTACCGTTTTTACAGAAATGCCCATTTCTTCGGCAATGGCCCTGTAACTCATGCTGCCATAATGGTTCAGCATGAATGCCTGGCGGCATTTTTCAGGAAGCGTATCGATGCTGGAGCGGATGCGTTTTTTTAATTCAGTTTGCTCATAAGGGACCGGTTGTGAAAAAGCAGTGCGCAGTTCGTTTTGTAAAATGGTAACATGATGCGTGTTTCTCGAAAGCTGGTCGCGCAAATACGTTGATACTTTATACCTGACTGCATTGGTCAAATAGCCAATTATATTAAGATCGGCCGGTAATTCATGCCGCCTTATATACAGGCTTGTAAAAACCTCCTGCAGGATGTCTTTGACCAGCTCTTTGTCTTTTAACAGGCTGTACGCCTGGTTGGTGAGTGATACAACGGTATTGTTATACAACCCTTCAAAAGCTTTTTCATCGCCCTGTCGTATGGCAGTCCATAATTGATGGCAGGTATGGTCGCTATTATTACAGATAGGTTGCAGTTTGGCAGGCAAAAGTATCTGCAATATAAAAAAATGCAATATTATCTTACTGTAAACCTTTAATAAACTTAAAATTAATTAAATTTTTTTGTGGGGAACGCATGGGGGGAAATGCCGGGTTGGGAGATAATGATTAAAAGCGCCAGTTGAATGACTAAAGAACGGTTGCAATATTTGCTCAACAGGTATCTAACAAATACAGCTACGGAAGAAGAATTGCAGGAGTATACCAATTGGTACCAGCAGCAGGGCGCAGCAGGCCGCCCCTGGTTTGAGGAACTGGAGCATTCGCTCGCAACCACTTATAAGCAGGAACTGTTCAATTCAATAATAAATAATATACATTTTGTTGAGTACGAACAGAAACAGCGCGTAGCGAAGCGCCGTTCGTTGTATATAAAAATTGCTGCGGCTGCTATGGTGGTAGTTACCGGAACACTCGTATTATATTATGGACTTTCATTGAAACCGGCAACTACAGTAGCCGGCAATGAAACCATTGTTCCTGTAAGGAAGGAAGCTATTATTGCTGTCAGAAACCATACCGCAGAAAGCATGGCCGTTCATTTGCACGACGGTTCCGAAGTGCAATTGTTTGCCGGTAGCGAATTACGGTACTATGAACCCTTCTGTCCCACACACAGACAAGTTTATTTGAGTGGAAAAGGTTTTTTCAAAGTTGCGAAAGATCCCACCAGGCCATTTACGGTGTATAGTAATGATATTGCCACAACGGCTTTAGGTACTTCGTTTACCATTACTGCATGGCCCGGCAATAATAATATCTCCGTGGCGCTGCATACGGGAAAAGTGGTGGTGCAACAGGTGGCTGCCGCCAATACAGCGTCTATGAAAGATGTGTACCTGGTGCCGGGTCAGCAGGTAACCTGTAACGTGGCCACCGGAAAAGCAACCATGCAACAACCGGTGCTGGCAGGCAATCGCGCTCCCTCATTGGGATCACGCACCGGGCTGGCTGCAACATTTGCTGATGAGCCTGTTGCCAATGTGCTGGCTGCAATAGAAAAAGGATATGCCGTTCAATTGCAATACAATAAAGAAGCATTAGCCGAAATGATCTTCACCGGTCGCATCCGGGAAAAAGATTCCTTATCCCAGGTTTTAAATCGTATGTCCATATTGTACAACCTGAACATCAAAGCTACCCGTAACGGTTTTAGTATTCAGCAATCTCATTAATTAAATATTAAGTAAGATGACACAGCGCTACAATGTAGTGAAGGGGTATGCCATGCCCCGCACAAAAAGGCGGTTTACCTTAAGATGGGTACTGCCGTTATTGATACATTTCCTGTTGGTTTTGCCAGCCCAGGCCCAGGAAAAGAAACCCATCAAAGGGTTGGTAGAGGATGAACAGGGTGGGGCCCTGGAAGGCGTAACGATCGATATGAAAAGTGAATCGGCTGATATAAAGCGTTCCGCCGTAACGGATAAGAAAGGGGTATTTACCTTCGAAAACCCGGGTGTGAAAGGCACCTATGTGTTTACCTTCTCACATGTTGGTTATGTAACACAGGTGGTGCGCAAAGAAAACCTCGATCCGCAAAAAGAGGAAGCCATCTATGTTTCAATGAAATCAAGCACGGCTAACCTCGAAGTGGTGGTGGTAAGCTATGGTAAACAACGTAAACAGGAGGTGACCGGTTCCATTGTACAGCAGGACGCCAGTGATATGAAGGATATGCCGGTAGGCCAGTTTGCCCAACAGCTGCAGGGAAAAGTGGCCGGCGTACAGGTGGGCCAAAACAGCGGTACACCGGGCCGCGGAATGGAATTCCGTATCAGAGGCGCTGCTTCCTTATCAACAGACAACCAGCCGTTGTTTGTAATAGACGGAATACCCATTACCGGTAGTATAAACAATATCAATCCATCTGAAATTGAAACGTTCACTGTTTTAAAAGATGCTTCGGCCAGTTCCCTGTATGGTTCCAGAGCTGCCAATGGCGTTATATTAATTACTACCAAACATGCTAAATCGGGCGATGCAAAAGTTGAATTCACTACGTACTACGGGTCACAGGTTATTCCGCAAAAAGGAAGACCGCGCATGATGAATGCCCGGGAATGGGCTGAGTTCCAAAATGAATATTACGAAGACCGGGTAAAATATGAAGGGTATACCGGCTCGTTGGCAGCAGAATACAAGAACCCTGAACGCTATGGCGAGGGCACCAACTGGTTCAATGCGCTGACCCGTAAGGCGCCCATTCAGAACTATGACCTCCTGGTTTCTTCAGCAACCGGTAAATCGGCTTCCACCATTATGGCCGGCTACCAGGAACAGCAGGGTGTGGTACTGAATACGGGCACCAAATTATTTTCCTTCCGCTTTAACCAGGATTTTACCCTGGTGAACAACAAATTGAAAATGGGATTTAGCCTGGCACCCAGTTACCGCATTGATCATAATAACCGGTTGACGACCGAAGGCGTGGGCGGATTGATTGAAAAGATCGTTGAAGCCAGTCCGTTGATAGCGCCCATCGATAGCAATGGCAATATGCCGCTGTATGTGCATTCGGCGGGCATGGTATCGAATGTAAATCCATATGCACAATTAACGCAGGTAAAAGATGATTATAAAACCACCCGTATACTGGCCAATGCCTACGCGAATTATGAATTGCTGAGCGGGCTGTTCATTAAAGGAAATCTGGCGTTGGATAAAGGGGCCGAAACACGTAATTATTATTCGCCCACTACCATCTCCACCACTGCTACGGCAACCGGTACCAGTAGTTCGGTTGATAACTATTCCTGGACGGCAGAAGCCATGGTGAACTATACAAAAACCCTTTTCCACGACCATCACATTGAGTTGCTGGCAGGTTATTCGGCACAAAAGTTTTCACAGGAAAGCAATGGCGTTACCGGCACCAATTTTCCCGGCGATGATGTGGAATACCTGAGCGCCGCTACTTCCATCACTACAGGCGCCAGCAACACAACGGCTTATTCGTTGCTATCGGCCATTGGCAGGTTGAACTATAATTACCGCGGCAGGTACTTTTTGTCGGGCGCCGTTCGCCGTGATGGTTCTTCGCGTTTTGGCGCCAATACGAAATGGGGCGATTTCCCTTCTGTATCAGCCGGTTGGATCATCAGCAATGAATCCTTTATGGAGAACATTCCCGACGTCAGCTTTATGAAAGTACGCGCCAGTTATGGTATTACCGGTAATAATAACATCGGTAACTATACCAGCATTGCCCATATAACCAACAGTAACTATGTATTCAACGGGGTGCTGGTACCCGGCGCTACCATCACTACTTTACAAAATCCCATACTTCGTTGGGAGCGGAACAAACAATGGGACCTGGGTTTTGATGTAACATTATTTCACAACCGGGTGTCGTTCACCTACGACTACTATCATAAAATTTCTGATGGATTGATCCAGAACCGGCCTATTCCCCGCGCTTCGGGGTATACAAGCGTTTCTTCGAATGTGGGCGTGCTGGAGTTCTGGGGACATGAGTTCACGCTTAGTGGCGCTGTTCTTAACGGGCCGGTAAAATGGAATGCTTCTTTTAATATCTCGTTCGACCGTAACAAAATCAAGACCTTGCTGGCGCCGGGTTACTTCCGCCGCAACAATACCATTACATCTGATTATTACCGCAACCAGGAAGGCCATGTATTGGGAGAATTTTATGGATTTGTGTTTGATGGACTGTATAAAGACCAGGCCGATCTCGACAATTCCCCTAAATACGGTTCTGCTTCTGCTATAGGTACTATTAAAATGAAAGATGTAGTGCCCGATAAAGTGATCAATGAAAGCGACCGCACCTTCATCGGTAATCCCAATCCCGATTTCCTTTTCGGGTTCAGTAATCAGGTAAGCTATAAAAATTTCGATCTGTCGGTAACAATGGCCGGTTCGTATGGTGGAAAAATATTGAATCCTTCCAAATGGGCCTACCTCACCAACCTCGATGGTGCGCGTGGCCTGCTGGCCGCGGTAAAAGACCGCTGGCGTTCAATTGATAACCCAGGCTCGGGTATTTATCCAAGAACATTGACCGGCACCACTGCCCTGGGAAGATCGGTGAACAGTCAGTGGGTAGAAGACGGTTCTTACCTGGCTGTTAAGAATATTACATTGGGCTATACGATGCCGTTGAAGAATAATCTGGCATTGAAGAACCTGCGGGTATTCGGTTCCATACAACATGCGTTGATCTGGACGAAATATACCGGTATCAATCCGGAAGTAAGCCTGAACGGATTGAACGGTACCAGTATTGGTATTGACGAGAATTCGTATCCCGTTCCCCGGGTATTTGCGATCGGTTTATCAGCAAGCTTTAAATAATTAATCCTGGTCATTATAAAACAATATTATGAACAAGATATTTTTGATAGCGGTACTGGCCTGCACCGTTATATCCTGTAAAAAAGATTTTATTGAATTATCGCCCGAAGATGAGATAGCGGAAGCCAGCTTTTATAAAACGGAAGCGCAGTTCAGGATGGCGCTCACTGCCGCCTACCAGCCTTTGCGCGATCTGGAAACAAACGATTTCTATACCGGCGAAATGCGTTCCGATAATACGCATTACCAGTATTACCAGATCAATCGCGGAACCGCCTATACCATGCGGGAAAACATCGCCGACTTTATGGATGATCCTTCCAACGATTACAGCAACGCGGTTTACTTTCATTGCTTCAGGGGCGTATCAAGGGCTAATATTATTCTCGACCGTATCGATGGCGGTACGCTTACCGATGCAGCAAAGAATGATATTGTTGGACAGGCAAAATTCCTGCGCGCTTTTAACTTCTTTAAACTGGTGCGGTATTTTGGCGGCGTTCCCCTGTTCGTTCATGAAGTTACAGATGCTGAACAGTCGTTTCTTCCACGTTCAACCGCTGATCAGGTATATGCGCAGATCGTTGATGATGCCAAAGACGCCATAGCCAAACTGGCTAACCCGGTATTTACTTCAGGCAAACAAAACGGGCAGGCAACCAAAGGTTCGGCGACCATGTTACTGGCAGAAGTATATATGGTGCAAAAGAAATATGCCGAGGCCGAAACCCTGCTCAATACCCTGCCAGCTATGGGCTACGATCTGCTGGCCAATTACAGCGATGTATTTTCAACCACCAATAAGAACAGCAAGGAATCGCTTTTTGAAGTGCAATACCTTGAAGGCTTACAGGGCGGGCAGCAAAGCCAGTTCATCTATTTCTTTCTTCCCCGTTCAAGCAATACAACCGTGATCACCGGCGTGAAAACAGATAACAGCGGTATTGGTGGCTGGAACACACCTACCCAGGACCTGATCGATGCTTATGAAGCAGATGACACCCTTCGCAAAAATGCCTCTATTGCAGTGGCAGAAGGAACTTACAACTCAAGTAATATCTTCACCTTCTCTGCTAATAAAAGCATCATCAATTATAAACCTGCTGCCGGCAAGGTGGGCGTGCCCTATATCAGGAAGTACCTGAACCCGCATGCCAATCCCAATAATACCAACGACAACTGGCCGGTGTACCGCTACGCCGATGCGTTGTTGTTGCTGGCCGAAGCAAAGAACCTGCAGGGAAAATCAGCCGAAGCGTTGGTGCCTTTAAACAAAGTACGCGCGCGGGCATTTGGAAATGTAACGCATAATATCACCACCACCGACCCTGCGGCATTGACCGATATCATTGCCCACGAAAGAAGGGTGGAGCTGGCATTCGAAAATCACCGCTGGCACGACCTGGTACGCACCGGCAAGGCCATTGATGTAATGAATGCGTTCGGCATAAAGCAAAAAGCATTGTACAGTTATTTATCACCAGCCTCATACCAGGTTGATAAAAACAGGTTATTATATCCTATACCCCAATCAGAGCGGGATTTGAATGTTGATCTTACCCAGAATGATGGATATCCGCAGTAGGTAAGCAGTACGCAGTAGTAAGGTGGGTCTTTCTTCAAGGGAGGCCCACTTTTGTTTTTACTGGGGAGTTTCCCCTATATTTGTGTCGTTATGTACGGAAAGAAATAACGAAACAACTGCTTATATTATGCATATTGCCCGGCTTTGTGCTAACCTATCTGCCAAAAAAATAATATCTGGTGTGGTGTGTTCGTTCGTGTCAACTGCCTTGGTTGCACAGGAAAAACAACCGGAACCAGATACCGTGCGCAAAGTGAATGTATTGCAGGAAATAGTTATTTCGGCTTCCCGCCTGTCTGAAAAACAGCTCACTGCCCCGGTGAGTATTTCAAAACTGAGCAATTCCCAGATACAGCAAACAGCCGCGCCGGGTTTTTTTGACGCCATCGGCAGTATGAAAGGCGTACACATGATTGTGCCGGGTATGGGATTTAAAATTATTAACACCCGTGGCTTTTCAAATACCACCAATGTGCGGTTTGTGCAAATGATCGATAATATCGATAACCAGAGCCCCCATATTGGAGCGCCTATTGCCAATGCTTTATCGCCGGGCGACCTCGATATAGATCATGTAGAAGTGATCCAGGGCGTAGCTTCAGCTTTGTATGGGATGAATGCCACGAACGGACTGGCCAGTTTCACTACCAAAGATCCCTTCACTACACAAGGGTTCAGCATACAACAACAGGTGGCAGTGAACCATGTCAGTGATCCCAACGATGTAGCACCCCGGGTGTATAACCAAACAGATCTTCGCTGGGCCAAAGTAGTGGGAAAGAAATGGGCCTTTAAAATAAATGCCGGTTATAACCGCGGGTACGACTGGATAGCTGATAACCACGACGACCTGAACCCCTCAGCCAATCAAACTGTTGGCTTAACGGGCGCCGATAATCCGGCTTATGATGCAGTGAACGGATATGGCAATGAATCTTCGAACAGAAAAACATTGACCCTGGGTGGTAAGAATTATGTGGTGTCGCGCACCGGTTATTATGAACGCGATGTGGCCGATTATCGTCTGCAAAATGTAAAGGGTGATGTTTCCCTGTATTACCGCCCCAATGAAAATTCCCAGATCTCTTATACGTATCGCACCGCTTTTTTGAATAATACCTATCAACGCTCGAACCGTTTTAGATTGCAGGATTATTTATTGCAGCAACATATTGTTCAATTTAAAAACGCACTGTTACAGGCAAGGGCATATATCACCTCTGAGAATACCGGCCATTCATACAACCTGCGTTCGATGGCTGAGAACATGGATGTTAGTTTTAAAGATAATAATAAGTGGTTTGCAGATTATACCACTGCATTCAATAGCGCTGCTTCATCACATGATGTAGCCACTGCTCACCATATGGCAAGGGACGCTGCCGATTACGGCCGGCTGCAGCCGCGCACACCCGAATTCAAAGACAAGCTGAAACAATTACAGGAGATCAATAACTGGGATATAGGCGCTGCCTTAAAAGTGAAAGCGCATTTAGTACATACAGAAGCAGCATTTGACCTGGGGAAATTATTGCACACAAATTATAACCTGCAGATAGGCGCTGATTTCCGGGATTATATCATTGTGCCTGATGGTAATTATTTTATTAACCCAACCGACTCAGGTCATAATCTCAATTATACCAGTTATGGATTCTTTATTCATGCCTCAAAACGACTCCTGCACGATAAGTTGCAGTTGAGTGCCGTTTTGCGCGGAACCGGATACGAATATTTCAATTTGAAATGGAATCCCCGGCTTACTGCTGTATATGAATTAACCCGGAATGATTTTGTTCGGTTCAGTTACCAGAATGGATATCGTTTCCCCAGCATCTTTGAAGGATTTTCCAACATCAACAGCGGTGGGGTAAAAAGGGTGGGGGGATTGAAAGTGATGTCGCATGGGGTGTTTGAGAGCTCCTGGTTAAAGAGTTCCATAGATGCGTTTACGACGGCTGTTAATAAGGATGTAAATAGCTCGGGGTTAAGCCAGGCGGCTGCCATTGAAAAGGAAAAAGGTATTTTGCAGCGCAACACCTATACCTACCTGAAACCAGAGCAAATGCATTCATTTGAAGTGGGATACAGAAGTATTTTTAGCAGCCGGTTTTCGGTAGACGTAGATTTTTATTACAATTTCTATTCGAATTTTATTGCGCAAATAGAAGCAAGTATTCCCAATACCAGCGACAACGCGCAAATACCAGCTTATTTGTATGACAAGAACAAACAGGGCCGCTATCGCCTGTGGACCAACTCAAAGACCATTGTGCATAATTATGGAGCAGAGATCGAGTTGTTGTATCTGATCAATAATAAGTATTCTTTATCAGGGAATGCCAGTTATCAAACTTTGAAAAGAACAAATACCAATGATGGATTGGAAGATGGATTTAATACGCCGGGCTGGATGGTCAACGCTGGTGTTAGGGGAACTAACGTTTATAAAAATCTCGGCTTTAATGTGGCCGCCAAATACCAAAGCAAATTCTATTATCAATCGTTTTTGGTGAACGGTAATGTGCCGGCCATTTTTAATGCAGATGCCATGGTGCAGTATACTTTCACCCGGCCGGGGCTGAACATAAAGCTGGGCGCCACCAACTTCCTGAACCATTCTTATTATTCCATACTGGGCGGTCCGCAGATCGGTGGGTTTTATTATACTACAGTTACGTATTCGTTGTAATTGGTGAATAGTGAGTGAAGAAGCGGTTGCAAGTTGCAGGTTGCATGTTTCAAGGAGAAGCGGTTTCATGTTTAAAAGCCCTGGAACCTGGAACTTGTAACCGGAATTTCGCGAGATGCGAACTGGTATCTGGCTCCTGGTAACCGGTAACTCTCTTTTGCCTATTTTTGATAAAAAAAGATGGTCTTTCCTATTGGCGATGATAACCGCGACCGGAAAACGGTTCCCATAGTTAACTATCTTCTTATAGCGCTGAATATTTTTGTATATGTATACTGGCAAAGGCTGGGCATGGACAATCATTTTACTTATGGCTACTCTGCCGTACCTGCCGAAATATTATCCGGACACGATATCATTACACAATCAGTAGTTCAGGTAAACCCCGCTACCGGTGATGCCGAAAGGGTACCGGGGCTCGAAGTGACCAATATTCCTGTTTTTTTAACCCTGTTCACCTCCATGTTCATGCATGGTGGGCTGGCGCATATTGCGGGCAACATGATGTATCTCTGGATCTTTGGCGATAATGTGGAAGATGCATTGGGCCATGTGAAATACCTGATCTTTTATTTACTGTGCGGCATGCTGGCCGGGTTGAGCCATGTGTTCAGCACCCTGGTATTCGGTTCCAGCCTGCTGATCCCCAGCCTCGGCGCTTCCGGCGCTATCTCGGGCATATTGGGCGCCTACCTGCGATTGTTCCCCGGCAAGGGCGTACACCTCTGGATCTTCTTCCTCATCATTTCTGTACCGGCCTTTGTTGCCGTGGGTGTTTGGTTTGTTTTTCAGGTAGTGGATGGTTTGGGTGCGCTGGGTGGAAAGGAAACCAGTGGGGTTGCTTATGCCGCGCACATCGGCGGATTTATTTTTGGTTTACTGCTGATTGGTGTGTTTGCGAAAGATTTTATTGCCCGCCGGCGGAAGGCTTCAGGCAGAAGATTTAGATGAACGTTTTTATTTTTCAAAAACAACATTATCTGCAGAAGCCCCCAGCTTCTCCAGTGCTGCATTAATATCCGCGATCATCTTGTCGGGGCCGCATACATAAAAATGTTTGCTGAAATCGGTTGCCTGTGAACGCAAATAATCAGCATTGATAATACCATTTTCATAACCCGCCTTTTGTTCCCGGCTAAGAATGTAATGGGCGTTCTTGCCCAACATGTTGCTCAATTCCTTTTCATAAATAACATCGGCTGCTGTTTTATTTGAAAAGAACAACGTATTACCTGCAAGCTGGTTGTCGCGGTGTAATTGTCGCAGGATGGCAATGAAGGGTGTAATACCGGCGCCCCCCGCAATAAAATAACCCGGCCCTTTATATTCAATTGCGCCCCACACATCATGCAATATGAGTTCATCACCTGCCACCAGTTGATGTATCTGGTTGGTAACGCCATCGTGATCGGCATATCGCTTTATCGTAAACTGAAGCGTTGGTTCATGGTTCAGCGAGGTAAAAGTAAAAGGTCTTCGTTCATTTTGCCAGCCTTCTTTATTGATGGCCACTTCGGTCGCTTGTCCGGGAACGAAAGTATAACCCGCCGGTTTTTCGAGGCGAAAACTTTTTACATCGTGCGTTACCTGTTGAATGTCTACTATTTTAACAACATGCGATTCCATAAACAATGCTTTTAGAATAAGCAATCTACATATTAAAAATCATATTTATTGGGGATGTGGGGTATAATGTCCCGATTATTTGCCAAAGTGGGAAATTTCTATTAGTCAATTGGTTATAATATTTAAAAGCATGTTTAAAGGCGGTGGTATTGCCTTTGCAGTAGTGAATATGTATTGTTAAATTAAACCAGCTTTATGAAGAGAATTATTATTTCAGCATGTATGTTATTGCTGATCAAAGGTGCGTTTGCACAGCACGTTGAGTATGGTATTAAAGGCGGTGTAAACTTTTCGAACATTAGTAATGATGCCGCTGATACAAAGGCCGACACAAAAACCGGATTTCATCTCGGCGGGTTGGCCCATATTCATCTCACCCGGTCTTTTGCTATTCAACCCGAAATAGTATATAGTACACAGGGCGCTGAATACAGCGATGGTAAATTGAAATTGAATTACATTAATATTCCTGTGTTGGCCCAGTATATGTTTGGCCGGGGTTTCAGATTAGAGACAGGTCCTCAATTAGGAATTTTAACTACTTCTGAATTTAAGAGTGGGCATTTGTCAACAGACGTTGATAACTTCAGCAACGCTGACTTTTCCTGGGCTTTTGGCGCCAGTTATCTTGGCCATTCGGGTTTAGGTATTGATGCCCGTTATAATCTGGGTCTTACTGATGTAACAAAGAGCACCACGACCGATTTTCAGAACCGTGTTTGGCAGGTTGGACTGTTCTATCAGTTCAAACATCATTAGTGCTTGTCGTATTCAAAAAGCTAAACTTTAAAAAGAAAGCGGCGCAGCTTTGCAGAACCCGTTCTGCCGGCTGCGCCGCTGATTTATAAGTACAGGCCTTAATTAAAAGCCGTATCGAACGCCTATTTGTATTTGCCAGGGATTGCCACCACGGGTTACGATCCCTGTATTGCTACCAACATTATAGTTGTAGTTCTTTGTGGTTTGATCGAAACCATTCGTCGAAGTTAATGAATAGATGTTTTGTTTGCCCAGGTTCTTTGAAGCGCCCCAGGTTTTGTTGATCAGGTTTTCTACATTGAAGATGTCACCTGATAATTCTACGTATTGTTTTTTCCAGATGGTGAACTTTTTGGCAACCCGCACATCCCATACACCATAAAAAGGATTGATGCCGCCATTGCGTTCGGCAACCTTGCCAAAACTTTTTTCGATATACTTCTTCGCGCTCTTACTCACTTCAGGCTTATTAAGGATTGTAGAGATGCCGGTGCGGTAAGTCTCGGCAATTTTAGGATCATTGATGTCGAAGATATAGGCCAGGTCGTTGGAGGCCACAAAGTCGCCATTTATGTTTCCATTTACAGCCAGTGAATAACGGGTGCCGCCGATGCCCGAATAGCGTACGCCTACGCTTATACCATAGAAGGTTGGCAACGTACCATAGAACACTACTTTATGACGGAACTGATTGTCGCTGTAGGACATGGTGCTCAGGTTGCGGGGATCATCTTTAACCATGAGTGAAAGTGTGGCTGTGTTGGCTACATCACCATTATAGGAAGTATTGTCTTTTGAATCGTTCCAGGTATAGCTGAATGATACTTCGCCATCTTTGAAATAGCGCCAGGTTCCATCGACCACCACGGCAAACTGGTTTACCTTGCCCTCGCTGTTCAGCTCAAGCACCCGGCCCACTCTGGTGCTTTTGCGTCCCTGCATCCAGTCGGTGGCGCCGGAAGCAGAGATCGTGTTTGCCGGAACATATACGCCTCTGTCGCCCTCATTGCTCAGGCGGAAGTACGGATCGTCGACCATGTTCTTATCTACATACATATAATTATTACGGGCAAGTGTGGTATAGAATGTTACGCCCATTTTTAAGTTGTTGGTGATAAAGCGGCTGTACGAAAGATTGGCTTTATATACAACGGGGATGCGCGCATCTTTTCCATTCATATTAATGGTGGGAACCGCCCGGTTCAATAATTCTTTACCCGGTGCTGTAGATGGGTCGTTGCGATAACCGGGAAAATTGGGTTTGGGAATATCTGTTTGAATATCTACAGACTGCACTTTGGTTCCATCAAAAACCATGTTGTTGATCATGGCGTAGTTGTTAATATCTGAACCGAAGATGCCGGCGCCAAAGCGTATATAATCGCGGTGTTTTTCGTTGATGTCCCAGTTGAACTGGATACGGGGTTGCAGTTGAAACGTGCCGAGGGAGCGGTTGGTAACAAGCCCGAGGTCATCAAAAACCACCGGGTTGAAATTGGGTTTGTTGAAGTAATTCGTGTAGTCGGCACGGATACCTGCGGTCATTTCAAACCCGGTGAACAATTGGGTTTTCAGCTGGGCATATAAGGCCGCGTTGAGGATATTCTGATCTACACTGGGGTCGTCGGCCAGGGCTACTTCACGGGCGTAGCGGTAGGGAGTAAGGTTATCGAAATTATTCATGCCGGTAAAGTAATACCGTCCGTTCATTTCGCTGCCATACAACGAATTCATATGCGTGTACTGGATATCGGTTCCAAACGTATAATTGAACTTGTTGGTGTTGTAATAAACGTTGTTCACCAGTTGAAATACATTGTTGTAAAAGTGCTCCGGCGAATACCGTTGTCCGCCCAACTGGATGGTGGTATTGTAGCTGGAGCCGTCAATTTTACTGGCAACGCGTTCTACAATACCCCGGGGAATATTTTGTTTGGGTAACTGGCTGCCCGGCGTGCTTTCTTCGAATGTATACAGGTGCTGGAATTTCAGCTCATTGGTGAATTTTGAATTTACCACGGTGCGCAGCGTGGCCAGGAAACTGTTGTTCCACGCATGCGCATCGGCATACACTTCGTACAGGTTAATGGCGGAATTGTCGTCGCGGCCAAGTGGCGCGCGGTCATTTACATAATTGTCCCTGAGGGTGAGCAGGTTCTTTTGATTCAACTGCCAGTCAACACGTAAAAAAGCGGCGTCGGTATGTCTTTTCTTATCAAACGAACCGGTTTGCGGTGAATTGGCAACGCCATATTTGCTTCTGGCAATTCCAAGAAAGCGGCTCAGGGTATCGGGGTGAATACCAAGGCGTACGGCATCGGCTGTGGTTTGTATATCGGCGATCTGTAAAGGCCGGGCATCGTCCTGGCGGTCCCAGGCTATAAAGAAATGGGCTTTATTCTTTATGATGGGCCCACCTATTGAAAAGCCATATTGATTGGTGGCGAAATCATTTACGCGGCGTGCGCTCTTCATATCATATTTGCTCGATAGCCAGTCGGCCCGGGAAAACATAAAGGCACTTCCTGATAAGGTATTGGTACCTGATTTGGTAACAGTGCTAACGGTACCGCCGCCGCTGCGGCCATAGGTAACATCGTATTGGTTGGTCACTACTTTGAATTCCCTGATGGCTTCCATGGAAATAGCATAGGGGCCACCGATACGGCTATTGGTACCGCTGCTTGAAGTAGGATTTTTAGCTGAGGTGCCATCGATGGTGATGTTGGTAGAAGAACCCAACTGACCGGCAAGGTTGCTGCCGCTGCTCAGGGGCGACAGGTCGATCAGTGAGGTGAAATTGCGGCCATTTACCGGCAACCTCGAAATGTCACGCGCCGATACGGCGGTAGCCGCGCCAAAATTTTCGGTTTTCTTCCGCTGGCCGGTAGCCGTAACCGTAACTTCATTCATACTGGCTGCAGTAACCTGCATGCTGATGTTCACCCGCAACAGGTCGCCCTGGTTCAATGAATAATCAGTGCGCTTTTGTTCGCCGTAACCAACATACGTAGCCTTGATGGTGTAAGGGCCGCCGAGGGGCAACTCCTTAAAAATGTACTCACCTTTTGCATTGGTGAGTGTGGCTGTAGTGAAGCCGGTTGATTCGTTCGTTAGCAGCACAGTGGCTCCATGAACCGGTTTCCTGTTCTCATCGGTGATGGTACCGGTAATGGATGCCTGGGTGGTTTGCGCAGCCAGTTGGAGGCCTGTTAAGCTTGCCAGTAGCAGGAATAGCAGGGTCGTTAAGAATGGTTTCTTCATTGCAGGGTTTGCTTTTAAAATATATAAGAAAATGTAATGATTGAGGGACAGGAGTACGTTTGTCAGGCAGGGAATGCCTGTTGGTAAATAGACGGACAAAACAATCGGTGGGTACTATTGTAACGCGAAAATAGGGTGTGCCTGAACGAATGAATGCAGGAAGTGAATTGATAACAGGAAATTCATTTTTTGTTCACACTAAAAAAACACAATCGATTGCGTTAGTTATAACAACTATGAATAATGTTAACAAATAAAGTAAATGCGGGTATCATGAGTAATTGGCCGGTAAGTTAAATTTGTTGGCCAATGTGCCCTTCTTCTGCATTGTTGAAGTCAGTTCATGCAAGCTGGCTTTTATAACCCCGCCTGTCTTTCACCACATTAACCATTGTTGTGCCATTGCTGGCAGCAAATGGCCCTGTATGCGTATGCGTCATCCTTTGCTGTAACCTGGTTACGGCCGGGAGAGCTATTTCTTAATCTTAAACAAACACAAGGAAATGAGAAAGATGTTTACTTCATGGTGTATGCCACACCATAGGATCTGTATTGTATTCGCCTGGTTGCTTGGTATTGCTGTTGTAAATATGCAACAGACCGCCCGGGCGCAGTTGACCCGGTTAAGCGCCAATGGTTCAAAAATTGTCAATGCTGCAGGCCAGGAGGTATTTTTAAAAGGAGTGGGGTTGGGCGGCTGGTTGCTGCAGGAAGGTTATATGATAAAACCTTCTTTTTCGGGCGGCGGTACCCAATGGTCAATAAAAAAACGTTTATACGATCAGGGTATTTCTGATGCCGATGTGGAAACCTTTTATCAAAACTGGCGGAATAATTTTATTACGAAGGCCGATATAGATTATCTGGCATCCATGGGTTTTAACTGTTTGCGGCTTCCCATGCATTATGAGTTGTTTTTAACGGCTGCACAACGGGCCGTACGTAACAGCGTGGCGCACAATTCGGCCACCTATAATAATTATGTAAGCAACCTCACTACCTGGTATAATAGTAATGCTTTGTTCAACGATGCGGGGCTTGAAGGCTTTCGCATTATTGACAGCCTGCTAAGCTGGGCCGGCGCCAATAATATGTATGTGGTGCTCGATCTGCATGCAGCCCCCGGTGCGCAGGGTACAGATGCCAATATTTCGGATGCCTTTGTAGGCAATGATCTCTGGAATAAAAGCATTTACCGCGATATTACGGTGCGGCTTTGGCAACGGCTGAGCACCCGTTATAGTAATGATAACCGCGTGGCTTTTTATGATCTCATCAATGAGCCGAACAACGTGCCTTCAAACAGCCAGATCCATGACCTGTTCGAGCGGCTTATCAATGCCATCAGGGCGCAGGGCGATTCGCACCTGTTGATGATCGAAGGTAATGGATGGGGAAATAATTACGATTATATGGAACCATGGACATTCACCAACAGTACCAACCTGGTGTACAATGCCCACCGTTACTGGATCACCAACTCTACTACCACCACCGATCCCAATCCCAACCAGATAAACCAGATTGCCAACCTGGTTAATTTTCGCAATACCTATAATGTGCCGGTATGGGTGGGTGAAACAGGTGAGAATAGCAATGACTGGTTGCGGGAAAATATTGCGGCCCTCAATTCAAAAGGAATTGGCTGGTGCCACTGGACCTACAAACGCTTCGATGCCGGTGAAAATGCGGCGCTCATGCATATCAATCCGCCTTACCTCATGGATGGCGCCGGTAACATGAGTGCAGTGCTCAATAATATAAAGTTCGTGAATTGTGTGCCCAACTCCGGAACGATTGCCGCAGTGGCTCCCGGCAGATCATCAATAGCACCGGTTAATCAAACCATTTGGATGCAGGGTAATAATGGATTGTATGTAAGTTCAGAGAATGGCACCAAGGCAATGAATTGCAACCGCGCCACTGCCCAGGGCTGGGAACAATTCTATGTAGCAGATGCCGGCAATGGAAAAGTGACCTTGTTAAGCATGGGGAAGTATGTGTCATCAGAAAATGGCGAGCAATCGATGACCTGTAACCGCACTGCGGCGCAGGGTTGGGAACAGTTTGATTGGATCACCAATAGTGATGGTACTTTTTCGCTGCGGGGCAACAATGGGTTATATGTAAGCTCTGAGAACGGGGAGAAGGCCATGAACTGCAACCGCACAACTATTGATGGCTGGGAAAAATTCAGGTATGGTGCAGCTTCAACGGCGAAGATGATCACTGCACCCGTTTCTCCTGCAATTTTGGCGAACAGCCTTAACCCGGCCGGACTTATTTATCCCAACCCGGTACATCGCGGTGCTTTGTATACGATAAAAGTAAAAGAATACAATGCCAATGCGCCGGTACAGATTACGTTACTAGACCTGAATGGCAGAACAATAGCGCAATACAATGCCGGTAAAGCAACATTGAATATACCCGCCGCTAATAATGCAGGTGTGTACATGCTGAAAATAAGAAATGGAAATAACAGCTATACCGAAAAAATAGTAGTTAGATAATTGTGAAATCAATAAAGAAAGGCAGGTAATGCGTTTGCACTTCCTGCCTTTTTGATTTTTCATATACAATTAAATAGTAGGCATGCCACCTGTAACCTGAACGGTAGCGCCTGACATATAACTTGCTTCTTCAGAGGCGAGTAATACATATACTGGCGCCAGTTCAGTCGGTTGACCGGCCCGTTTCATGGGTGTGTTATGACCGAATTCTTTTACTTTATCTGCTTTAAAACTGCCAGGGATCAGTGGTGTCCAGATAGGGCCTGGAGCAACGCCATTTACCCGAATACCTTTTTCAGCCCACAATTGCGCAAGGGTTGAGGTAAAGTTCTGGATGGCTGCTTTGGTAGCTGTATATGGCAACAGCGTTCTGTTGGGGGTATATGCATTGACCGAAGTGGTATTAATGATTGAGCTGCCTGGTTTCAAATGTGGTTCGGCAGCCTTGCATATATAAAACATGGCAGCTACATTGGTTCTGAAAGTATAGTCCCATTCTTCTGCCGTGATCTCCTGCAACGTTTGGTGCTCCATCTGATACGCTGCATTGTTTACAATTATATCGAGCTGGCCAAATTCCTGTATGGCTTTTTCCACCAGTTGTTTGCAATGCGTTTCATTGCTGATATCGCCGGGCATCAGTATTATTTTTTGGCCAGCGGCCTTTACGTATTCGGCTACCTCTTTAGCGTCTTCCTCTTCATTCAGATATGATATTAATACATCTGCCCCTTCACGGGCAAAAGCGATGGCAACTGCTTTCCCGATACCTGAATCACCCCCTGTTATAAGCGCTTTGCGGCCGGTTAATTTTCCGCTGCCCCGGTATGAAGTTTCTCCATGATCTGGTTTAGGGTCCATTTTCTGTTCAGAACCCGGCATTTCCTGTTCCTGTGCGGGATACGGAGGTTGTGGATATTTATCAACCGGATTTTGTTTCGGTGCTTTTATTGTTGTATTCATAACGTGTCATTTTTTATGAAAACACGTATTATTATGCCATAGTCATAAAGGCATAAAAGGGAAGACGAGGCAGGAAATTATTTTACAAATGGGGGTGCAGGGTATCAATTTGCCCAGATTGCAGGAGGCGTAGGGTGGAATTATTTCCGCAGATAAGTATTACCAGATCAACGGTTGCATTTCGTTCTTCCAGAGAATAACCCTGAATTCTTCAAAATGATTACCATTGCCGATGGTGTGATTGTCTCTTTGTCCTGCATCGAGGGTAAGCGTATGGATCATGCCCGAGCAGGAAGCAACCCACAGTGTTTTTTCATCATCGGAAATTGCCATACTGATGACGGTGTCGCCTAAAAAATAAGTCCAGCTATTTTTTCCTTCCTTATCATAAGCTTTTATATAACCGCCGGCATCGCCAAAAATGTAATAATTTGATGTCGCGACTGCTGTATACACCCTGCAATTTTTATCGATGACTGTATGCTTGTAATTTTCGGTAGTAGCTTCGGTTTGTAATTTATGAATGTCACCCGTAGGAATGCCAATGGTGATGCCATTATAGAAATGGCAGGAATTCAATACCACCTGCTGTTCATCTTTTGAGAACAATGCAAAATGGGGGTAAGTCGACTGGGGTGCAAAAGCCGCTATTTCCTGTCCGTACCGGTTTAAGATCCGGTGGGCCGAGCACTGATCGCCGAGGGCGATAAATGTATTGTTATGCGATAAAGCAGCATGCTCCATGTCGATGTAGGCATTCCAGTCTGAATTATAGGGATCATTAACCGGATGAATTTTGGAGTTTCCCCGGGTGCTTAACAAATAGATGCCTTCGGAGGAGATCAGAACAACAGATAACCCGTCATTGAACGGAATGACCTGGGAAATGGCCAGTTCTTTTACCAAAGGAAGTTTGAACTCAAATATTTTTCTTCCTTCCCAGCCTTTATAAGTTGTTACAGTAGTATTGTTTGCTATGGCGAAGATGCCGTTTTGCGGTGATTTACCAATGGATACTATGGTGTCGGAAAGCTTTACCAGAGTTTTGTCATTTAATAGCCAGGCTTTTCTTTTTTCATAGGCAGTGCCAATAACGAATGCAATGGTTTTGTCGTGTATGTAGCAAAGGTTTTCAATGCTTTGCCCCTGTTCCTGAATAATATTTATGAATGGGGCGTAGGCGGGGGGGAACTGTGCTCTGAATGCCTCGATGGTGCCTTCTTTGTTCGCCTTTTTTAATAGTGACAGTACTTCCACTGCCAGTTCATGTCGTTGGTCGGCAGGTATTCCGCCATTCCAGTTGTCACGAACCTGCAACCCGCCCGATTCTATCATAGCATTCATCTCCCTGGCATAAGAATGCCCCATAGAGTTCCATGCTGATTGTAATGTATGGTTTATGTCTGCCAGGTTCATGCAGAAGGTCTCATTTTTTATCCCACAAAAGTGACTGTTTGCTCGGATATTCAGTTTAATAAAAAATAAAAACTGGCAATCCCCGGCAGTAAACGATCAAGTAGGTTGTGTCGTCAAAGCGGTAAATCTATAACAGTTTTTTAGATTGTATCGTATCTACTTAATAAGTGTGCCGTTTTCGACAATAAGCGTGCGTTTTTGGGTGATAAGTGTGCAGTAAAATGCGCGGAGTTTTACGGCAAATGCCGGCAACAGATAAGATATTTTTTATAATAGTAATCATGACTTTCATTTTATCACTTCTTTATGGACGGCTATCATAGATCAGATGGCGACGCCAAGAATTGATTTTTGTCAATACATTTTTTATTATGGGCCATAAGGTGCTCGCCAAAATAGGTGATAGCATTCATGGTTACTGCCGGGTTGCCTGTATACCCGGCATCAACTGATCCCCTTTTTGGGGGATGTCGTGTACCTTGTATTATCATTTGTAACAAGATAAATTAAGGCTTTTATTATAACCTTTATGTGCACACTTAATGGCAATGCATACTTTTAGTCAAATTTTGCGCAGATAATAAATGATGCTTGTTAATAAAGGGGCGTTCCAGTGTATTATAAAACCTAGCTGGCTATATTATCCCGGGGGGAAGGCTTTTTTATTATTTTTGGGTTTTATAAACCCTTTAAACAGCTAAAAAATGAACGACACTCATGTCGCCGGATTAATACAGATCTTGTTACTTGTACTTTTCCTTGCCGTTGCTATATTTTTCCTGCTGACCCAGGTGCGGACTTTAGATTCAATACGTCCTGAAAACCGGTGCATGTCCCCTGGACAGGTTTGGCTCCAGTTAATTCCATTATTCGGGTTGTTTTACCAGTTTTCTGTAATCGAAAGGATTTCAGATTCTATTCGAAATGAATTGAACAGCCCAACCGGCGATTCTATATTTGCTGAAGAAACCATTCCTTCAAATCACAGGCCGACTTATTCAGTTGCTAGGTCGTATGCGATCTTGTTTTGTATTTCAATTATACCTTTCCCACTCTTAAAAGAGCTTGCTTCTTTGGCCGGATTAGTACTGTGGGTTGTTTATTGGGTACAGTTAGCAGGATATAAGAAACGGATTCGGGAACGTATTCAGTTGTTGGGCGGGCAGTAGGTTAATGTTCTTTAACTCGTATCAACATAAAACAGGCTGCCGTATTACTGGCAGCCTGTTTAAGTATTGTAATTAAGCTATTGTTTTGTGTTTTTCCTACCACTTCCTCATCAGCTCATCAAGCCAGTGATCGGTGGTAAGGTTAAGTGGGATCGTTGGTTGTATGCCTTTATTATCTATTCCAAGCCCAACGTCAATCCGGCGCGAGCGGGTAGTTGGATAAACAAGGGTAAACGGCGGATAAGAAAAATCCTTGCGCACCACATTTGAATAATCCAGTCCGCCCTTTGAATGTTC
This sequence comes from Niastella vici, assembly GCF_002077945.1. Classification (GTDB taxonomy): domain Bacteria; phylum Bacteroidota; class Bacteroidia; order Chitinophagales; family Chitinophagaceae; genus Niastella; species Niastella vici. The sequence continues at coordinate 79,233 of NZ_LVYD01000042.1, read as the reverse complement.
TCCTGCAAATGTCACTTTATTGCTTTGGCGGGCAACCAGCAAAAACTCTTCAGTGGCGCTGCCACAGCCGCCATTGATAATAATAGCTACTTTGGCCGGATTGGGCCATACCCCAGGCAATGTATCTATGTAGTCCGGTACGAAATTTATAAAGGCCCTTGCCTTGCCATCTCCCTGGTGTATTTTTTTCAGGGCATCATCGAGATACCTGTCGGGTAGCTGGCCCCGGTATTGTTTAATAGCACGTTCCCACGCTGCCGTATTATCAGGGGTTGTTAACAGATCGACACCGATATTTTTAACCGGGTTGGTATATAGCATGGGCCGCAGGAACGACATACTATAATCGCTTCCGCCACCATTCCCCCGCAGGTCGATGATCAGCCTGGGCATTGATTGTATGTTTTGCTTATTGGCAGTGAGTACCGAATCAATGCCGCGGGCCTGGGAACCATCAAAACTTTTAATACGCAAATAACCGGTTGAATCGTTCAGCTTTTTAAAGAAGGTGCTTAGTTGTTTCTCTTCTTCAAAACGATTAGGGATGGCAACTGCTGCTGTCGCTGTTCCCTTTTTTATAGTAGTGCCATGTTTGTACCAACCTTCCGCACTCAGCCCCTTTGCGGCGGTAAATTGAATAGTGGTATAACGTATGAAATGCGCCCGGTTATACCAGATGCCCGTAAATTGATTGATGCCTGTTTCAATAAGCTCAAACTTCAGCTGGCCTGTTTTCCATAAAGGTGTTTGGGAACTCAGGATAACACCGGCATAAGAGCGGATGCCCTTTGTATTTTTGATCACCGCTACTTTATAAACCGAGTCGTCTGAATAGTAAATGCCGGCTATGCTGGCGGGGCTTGTATGATACAGTTGTTGTATCTGCTTTTCATCGACGGGAATTTTTTCAGTATGAGCGGTGTCTGGGAAAAAATCAATATAAAGATGATGGTCTTTAAAGAAGTCAAGCCAGTTTTGAATGATATAATATTGCTCTGCGGGGGATTGCGTCCGTTTGGCATATTCGGATAAACGCTTTGTAAGCGCCTGATAAGCTTTTTGTGTTTGGGGATTTACTTTATCGGCAAAACCAGCATAGTTTTTTTCTATATATGATTGTAGGCTGTCGAACGTTTGGGACCCTGAAGCCTGCTGGCTGAAAGAACTATAAGTACAAAAGAGAAAAATGAATGCCGGCAGAACCAATTTTTTACATAAAGCGGATAGGGCAGTTGGTTGGGTCATTAAAAAAAAGGTTTAAATCATTCTAAAACGGAAAAATAAAACATATTTCTTAAACAGGGTCATTCAGCAATAAAATGCGAAATTGTAAAATCAAAACAGCAGCAGTATGCCATATGATACAAAACTCGCCGACCGCATCAGGGAATACCTGGTTCAATTCCCCAAACTGAAAATTGAAGAAAAGGAAATGTTCAGGGGACTTACCTTCATGATAAACGGGAAAATGTGTGTTAGCGTAAGCGGAGAAAATTTGATGTGCCGCTTTGATCCTGCATTACAGGATGAGGTGGCTGAGAAGAATGGCTTTCAGCCCATGATCATGAAAGGAAGGGAATACAAAGGCTACTGCTATATTGATCCAACCGGGTTCAAATCAAAAAAAGATTTCGAATACTGGGTGGGGCTGTGTTTGGCATTCAATGATAAGGCAAAATCATCGAAGAAGAAGAAAAAATAGGGCGCCGGGAAAAAAGCTGAAAAATTATGCAACATTTGTTTTGCTTACCTGTCAAATGGCCTGGTGACCCACATACATGAAGATAAACACGATGACCAGTTTCTGGTAAAACGGGTACTGGACGGCGATACCAGCGCTTTTAGTATTATTATAAGGAATACGGAAAGGCTGGTTACCCAAATTATTTTTAAAATGATCGCTACTGAAGAAGACAGGAAAGACCTTGCCCAGGAAGTATATTTAAAAGCCTTTAAAAACTTAAAAGGGTTCCAGTTTCAGTCGAAGTTGTCTACCTGGATAGCCCAGATCACATACAATGCCTGTATAAATCACCTCAGAAAGAAAAAACTGACGCTCGTCGACAATGATGCCTGGGAACTGGATGACACAGAAATTTTGCAAAGCAAAGAACATTCGGCATGGAATGAGATGGAAAGCTTTATCCTCAATAAAGAGATGATCCGGATCCTACAATTTGAGATTGAAAAGCTGCCTTCCCTTTATAAAACCATTATCACTTTATACCATAATGAAGAGTTGAGCTATAAAGAAATAACGGAGATCACCGGATTGCCAGCCGGTACATTGAAAAACTACCTGTTTAGAGCAAGGAAAATACTGCGCGACAGGATCGCACTTCACTATAAAAAGGAGCCTTTATGAAACATCTAACCGATTCGCAAATACAGCAATTCGTATTTGAGCCAGCTGCGTCAGACAATGCCTGCAGCACTCATATTGAACAATGCGCAATATGCAGAAGCAAGGTCGGGGAATACCAGATGTTGTTTGCTGAAATTGAAAAGCTGCCTGCAGATTCTTTTGATGTGAACCTGGAAGCAATAATAATGAAACAACTTCCGCAACCTTCCATTCATAAGAAGGAAGATAAAATGCTTTGGTATGGAATTGCTGCTGTTTGTTTCTTATTTGTTATATCCGTGTTCCTTTTCTTTGGCAAAGAACTGGCGGTTCTTTTTGGTGGAGTGGAATGGCTTACCACTGCACTCATTGGTACAGCGGCAATTTGTTTACTGGCCTTCCTCGCGTTCGACATGTACCGGGCTTACCGGGTTAAACTAAAAGCGTTCAATTTTGAATGATCACTGCAACCTTACTTTGTACAATTTGTCTAATGAGTTAAACAAGAAATATGAAAAAAGTTTTTAGCATAATTGGAATAATCGTTACTCCCTGTTTGGCCCATGCCCAGGGCGGGTTATTGCCTGAAATTAATATGGAAGTCTTTCGCATCTGCTCATCCATTGTAGCAGTAGGGTTGTTTATGCTGTTCATTCTTGCCATTATGAAATATGTCATAAACTACAAGCTGAAGAACAGGATCGTAGACAAGGGGGTGCCTGAGAGTGTTGCTGCTTCCATTTTGCAAACCAACACCAAAGAAAACCTGAATAGCAATATTAAATGGTTTGCCATTTTAACCGGTATTGGAACCGGGCTCACCATTGTGTATTATACGCTGCCTTTACACATTCATTCTTTGGCAATCATGGCGTTTTCAATAGGCATCAGCTTCCTTGGTTATTACCTGTTTCTGAAGAAATTCGGCGGAAAATAAACTTCTTTTCATTCGTTACTACCAATAAAAATCCCGGACCTTTCAGCCCGGGATCTTTGATTTTTGGATCAGCTCACTTCGCGACGCTCCATTTCTCTTTCCATTCTATTTCAGGAATACCCTTGCTGTTCATGTGCAGCGGCAGCCATACATAGTAGGAATGTTCAAGGTCAAGCTTGTTCCACCGGTCGGCCATAAATATATAACTGTTCGCTTGTCCCTGTACAGGGATCACATAAGTACTTTGTGATGCCCAGGTTTTATCACCGCCAGCACCTGTGCAGGGGTTGGTACGGGGCGCCCATTGGCCCATGATAGAATCTGCCACCGCATAGGCTGCGGGGTTGGGGCCCCATCCTGTGCAACCTGATGTAATGAGGTAATACCTGTTCCCGTTTTTAAACACCGCAGGGGCCTCGCGTGATTCACCGATCAGGATCCTTTTTTCGATGGTGGTATGTTCGGTATAATCGTCGCTTAGCAAACAAATATGCATGGTGGCATTTTCTTCAGATGAATAAAAATGATAGGCTTTTCCATCATCATCCTGGAAAATGGTCATATCCCGCGCCATGTTGCCATTGGGTCGCTCGCTTCTGATGTATTTGAACGGGCCTGCCGGGTTATCGCTCACTGCCACGCCCGCCCGGGCATATTTATAATCAGCGGCATCAATATGCAGCCACATTACAAACTTGCCGGTGTTCTTATTAAAGATCACTTTCGGCCGCTCAATTACTTTCGAAATATGCAGATCGTTGGTTGAGTCGGTTGTGTTGGGCGACAAGGCCACGCCCTCGTATTTCCAGTTTACCAGATCTTTTGACGAGTAACAGGAAACTCCACCTGCATTTACCCGGTAATTTTCCCAATTGGAACCAGGCACAAACCAGGTTTTCCCTTTCTTGATCTCACCATACCAATAATAACTGCCATTATAATACAGGATTCCGCCACCATGCGCATTGATGGGGTTGCCTTCTGTATCGGTCCAGATCTTGCCAGGTTCAAATGCCGTTTTGGATTGTGCGGCGCAAAGCGTGCTAATAAGTGCACACGCCATGCAACTAATAGTGATCTTAAGGGATTGAATCGTTTTCATTTTTTAATGCCCGGTGAATAGTTTAAAAGTTTGGATTTAACTGATTGTAGCTGATAGGATATTAGATATTACAATTTTACCCCTTTTTTCAGCGGAAGAAGAGGGGTAAAGTTGTTAAAGAAGGGGTGTAAAATGGTATTTTGTTCAGGGCTGGCGGAACTTTACTTATAAACGATATTTGACTATTTTTAGGCCGATTATCGTTCCTATGCAACAATTCCTGCAATCTTTCGCCACCTTGTATGAACCGCTTATATGGACCATCTTCCTGGTTGAAAATGTGCTGCTCACTGTTTTGGTGCTGTTATTGGGCAGGTATATTCAACGGCGGCTGTCGGCACAAGGGGTAACGCCTGTTGCCGCCAGCCGCAAAGAATGGTTTATTTGTGCAGGTACTAATGTGCTGAATACAGTAGTTACTTACGCCGGTTACTGGCTGTGGAAGCAGGGATTTATTACCATCAGCTATGAAATTTCATGGACCATTGTAACGCATTTACTGCTTTTGTTGATGGCCATGGACCTGCTCATGTTCCTCTTTCATTATCTGATACACAAAACTTTTCTTTACAAAGCCATTCACGGGTTGCATCACCAGGCCATCCATCCCAAACCAATGGACCTCTTCATTCTGCACCCGGTAGAAACCGTTTGTTTTGGCGCTTTGTGGCTGGTCCTGCTTGTGATCTTTCCTTTTAATATTTGTGCCATTATTCTGTACCTCACGTTGAACCTTGCGTTTGGGCTTACCGGGCACCTGGGTATAGAACCGCTACCGGCTGCCATACGCCAATGGCCGGTGCTCAGGTACCTGGGCACATCTACCTTTCATCATGATCACCATGAGCACGTAGGTTACAATTTTGGTTTCTATACCAACCTTTGGGACAGGTTGTTTGGGACTTATAAGAGATAGCGAAAGTCAATCTGCCGCATAAGTGCGACACCTGGGTTTCCAGCTTATCCTGACTCAAAAACGAACAAGCCCTGTATCAAAAACGTACAGGTAATGCAGAACGCTGCAGCACAATTTACTCGTAATCAATTTACAGTTAAATTGGCTTATTTTCAGCTATTTAAGCGGAAAGCACAACCGCCACATGTTTAAAAACTATTTCAAAACCGCCTGGCGCAATCTGTTAAAGAACAAGCTGTTTTCCCTTATCAATATTGCCGGACTTTCTGTAGGCATTGCAGCCTGTTTGCTGATCCTGCAGTACGTAAGCTTTCAATTAAGCTTTGACCGGTTTAATAAAAATGTTGACAACATTTACCGCGTAACCAATGACCGGTACCAGAATGGAAAGCTCATTCAACATGGCACCATTACCTATTCGGCCATCGGCAAAGCCATGCAGGATGATTTTCCGGAGGTAATAAACCATGCGCGGGTACGGCCATCTTACGGCATCCTCATTAATGGCGAAAAAAAGCTGGGTGGACAGTCGGGGTTTGGAGTAGACAATTCTTTTTTAAGCATGTTCTCCTATCCTTTGATAACCGGAGACAGGAACAACGCTTTAACCAACCCCAATACTATCATACTTACTGAAACGTTGGCGCGAAGCTTATTTGATGTTCGGGGCAGCGATTTCCAGGGGGTAATTGGAAAAATGATCCTGATAGATAATGGAAAGCCTTATAAAATAACCGGCATCTGTAAAGATGCGCCTGAAAACTCGCATTTGTGGTTTTCTTATCTTTTATCTTATTGTACTTTTTATAAAACCTGGGAATGGAAGCAGGCTGACTATGATTTTACAGATTCTGATTTCTGGCATTACATACAATTAAAACCAGGTACAGATCATAAAGCGCTTGAAGCGAAACTGGATGCGTTCAGTCAGCGGCATTTTCAGGGGAACAAGATCTCGGGCAGCGATGAAAAATTTCTCTTACAGCCATTGACCAAAGCGCATTTGTATAGCGATTATGAATACGAGATAGGTAAAATAGCCAGCGCCCGGGTCGTATGGTCGATGTTGATCATTGCAGCCCTCATCATTTTGATTGCCTGGGTCAATTACATCAACCTGGCTACTGCAAAATCTGTTGAACGCGCCAAAGAAGTGGGCGTGCGAAAAGTATCCGGCGCCACAAAAACCCAACTGGTAAAACAGTTCCTCACAGAATCTTTCCTTATTAATTTGATGGCCCTGGTTATTGCGTTGTTAGTGGTGCTATTGGTGCAACAACCTTTTAATGAGCTCATACATCAACATCTTTCACTGACCTACTTGTTCCATAACGGCCTGAGAGGGTTTAACGTAGTTGCTTTATTGATTGGCATTATTGGATTGGGAATTTTTATCTCAGGGTTTTACCCGGCCTTTGTACTTTCTTCTTTCAGGCCCATCCTTGTTTTAAAGGGGAAATATTTTTCCTCTTCAAAAGGTATTCATTTACGGCGTGCATTGGTGGTAACCCAGTTTGCTATTACGGTGGCGCTAATCATCGGTTCTCTGGTGGTGTACAGCCAAATGCGCTTTGTAAGCAAGCAAAGTTTGGGTATAAATCTTTCCCAGGTATTGATAATACGGCCGCCACAGTTGACGCAGTTTGATTCAACTTTTATTTCAAGGGAAAGCGCGCTGCAAAATGAGTTGAAACGAATACCGAACGTTCACCTGGTGGCTAATTCATGGTCGGTGCCTGGTAATGAAATGGGGCGTGATTTTGATCTTAGTTTACCTGGAAACAAGGAAGCGGCGCATTTTACTACCCGGAAGAATGGTGTTAGTCCGGAGTATATTCCTGTGTATGATATAAAATTACTGGCAGGAAGGAATTTCGACAATGCTGATTATAATGCCGACTGGAAAAATATTCATAATATCATACTCAATGAAAATGTAACGCGATTACTGGGTTTTAAAATACCGCAGGAGGCAGTGGGTAAACAAATTCACGTGGAAGGCAGGGAATGGGACGTAGTGGGGGTGGTTGCCGATTTTCATCAAAAGTCTTTGCGCTATCCGTTGGAGCCACTGGTGCTGTTCCCGTTGTTTAGTACCTATAGCGCTCTTTCTGTAAGAGTGAATACGAAAGATGTAACCCAAACAATGGCTGCCATTAAAACAAAATTCGATCAGTTTTTCCCGGGTAATTTATTCGATTATTATTTCCTTGACGATAGTTACAATCAGCAATATGCCAACGATATATTGTTTGGAAAGATCTTTGGCATTTTCTCTGCTTTTGCCGTGCTCATCGCCTGTTTGGGTTTATTAGGCCTGTCATTATTTGCCACGCTTCAACGCACCAAAGAAATTGGGGTACGAAAAGTATTGGGCGCTTCTGTGTCGAATATTGTGCTCCTGCTTTCGAAAGATTTCATCAGGCTGGTGTTGGTGGCATTTATCATTGCATCACCTGTTGCCTGGTTCGTCATGAATAACTGGCTGAATGATTTTGCCTACCGTATTCAAATAAGCGCCTGGATCTTTATCGCAGCGGGTTTAACGGCCGTGGTCATTGCACTGGCTACCATCAGCTTTCAGGCTATAAAGGCGGCGTTGGCCAACCCGGTAAAAAGTCTTCGAACTGAATAGGCATAGTCCGCGATTACCGTATCAACGCCAGCGGCCCTTTCAATATCCTTTTGCCGTTTTCGATATTGACCAGGTATACGTACAGGCCTACAGGCTGGTCGGTGCCATTGAATTTTCCATTCCAGCCAATAAAATTATTGCGCGTGTGAAAGACAAGCTGCCCATAGCGATTGAAAACACGTATTTCAAAATTGGGAAGGCCTTTTAATGCCGGAATATTCCAGGTATCATTGATGCCGTCTCTGTTGGGCGTAAATGCATTGGGTACAAAAAAATCTTTGAGTACAAAAACATGCATGGTGTCGGTAACCGTACCGCAACCAAACTTCGAAACAACAGATAGTACATAATCGGTACTGGTTGGGGGTGTTACTTCCGGATTCAATGACTGCGCATTGTTCATATTCAATACCGGCGACCAGGAGTAGTCAATATTACCGCCGGTTGCAACGCCCTCCGGTTGGGCCACATCGCCTTCGAGGATCGTTTTATCGGGCCCTGCATTGGCATATGGCGTTGGGTTAATAATGATGGATATGGGATTGGCGGCAGTTCGACAGGCGGTTGAACCTATATTGTCGGTTTCTACGGCGGTGAGCCGGTACATATAAGTGCCTTCTTTCATAGAAGAAGGCAGGTTGACAGCAAGGGTTGTTGCATGGGCGCCGGGAATATCGACCCAGCCACTGTCATTAAAATTTTTCTGCCATTGAAGCGAAGGATTGGTATAGCCGGCCATTACAGTGCCCGTAAGCGTATAGGTATGCGCTTCACCTTCGCAAAATGACACACTGTTAGAAGAAGCGCCAACAATGGAAGTTTTAATATCAGGGCCACAGGGCCGTAAGGTAATATCATCCAGGGCAATATCATTGCCACAACCGCCCGGGGCATTGTTCACCATCCGCAATACAACGTCTGTTACCCCAACCGGGGTAGTGAAAAAGAAGCCAACCTGTTTCCAGGATGGGCTGGACGTTGTGGGAATATTACCCGTGTTAAAGGTTGATAGCACCGTGCCATCTGTTTTTTCGATACTGAAGGTGAGATTGGGTTCTATGCCATTGCCTGAACAGGCTGAAGGTCTTAGTAAATTGCAAACCCAGGCGGCAAACTCAAAAGTAGTATTACTGCAAATTCCCCGAACTGTATCTAAATAAAATGCACCAGGCTGGTAAGATGCATTAACGAGCATAAAATAGCCATTGGTATTACCGGTATGATCAGCTGAAAGTGTATGCCAGCTATCGCTAAAGCATCCGGAGGTGCTATTGCAAACGGTATAAAAACCGTCGTTGGGGCATACGCTTGCCTGATATTGATAGGTAGTGGCAGCTGCAATCAGCGATTTTCCCGGGTTGGTGCCGGAGCCAAAAGTAATATTCACAATGGGATCGCCAAGGCTGCCCTTGCAAAGCTGGGCATTTGTTGTTTGAAACAGGAAGATCATTACTGCAATGGCAAACACGCTACAAACCGGTCGCATAATACATTTTTATTCGGGAAAAGAGTTTATTGCCGGATATTCAATGGACAATGTATTTAACCTGTAATGTAAAAAAGAAAATATGTTTATCCTAAAAATACATAGTAAATGCTGGTAATCACCAGGCGATTTATATACATTATAATAATTGTAATGTGTGGGCGGTGCATCGGTGATCTGCAATTAAGCTTTTTTCAGGATCATTCTTCTGATCCTTGTTCTTACAACCAGGTACCTGTCTTTTTGGGCAAGGGTCCTGTAGGTATGATCATCAAGGATAAGAAATCCATCCTTTGTAAGTGCCACGATAGTCGATGCGGACTTTACAGCTATCTTTTTTGTAACCAGGTACTTGCCGTCTAAAATTTGGTATGATCCTTTTTCATTGGAGTACTCATCTATATTTTTAAAATCCAACTGCAACTTATTATTTGTGAAAGTAATGGTGCCGGAAGGGTTGTTGTATTCCTTTAATTTTAACAGTTGTCTGTCAATGGTTGGCTGATCCACTACCATGCTATCCACCACTTCAAAGGTGCCAAAGTGAGTCAGGTTCCAGGTGCCGATTAATTTGTCGGGGGGTATATTATGCAAGGTGGTGTCCAGTTGCACCTGACCCATAGTTGTGTTAAAGCAAAACCGCCCACGGGTAGAATCGGTTTGAGTGAATGTACAGACCTGAAATTTGTTAGCCTTTGAAGATTGATTGGCATTCAGGGCATCAAAATCTTTCTCCCAATATGCGCTGTCTAATCTTGGAAAGATCAGGTGATCTGTTAATTGAATGGTTTGTGCGGTTGACTGTATTTTAAAAGAGATGCAGGTCAGCAATAAGATATAATATTTCATTTTCAAAAGGTGTGTTGTAAAGTTTGATTTTTCATTTAGATAATCGGTAGAAATTGATGTTTGATTGTATCATTAATGCGCAAATACTGTATCATTAGCGAACAGCCAGCTTTTGACGGTTGTGTTAAAATGTTGAACGCCATTTGTTTATTGAAATGGCATATTTCTTATTAAAATAATCAATATTTTGTTACCCCGGCAAACTAACTGGTTATGGCGTATCATTATTTACAGCTTGCGTTCCGTTCTCTTAAAAGGAATCCTTTTTATTCAATAATAAGTATCGTTGGTATTGGTATTGGACTTTGTGCCTATGTGTTGCTGATGAATTATACCCGCGTGGAAAAAGGCTTCGACAATTTTCATGCAGATAAGGACAACATTTACCGCGTAGAATCTTACTTTGAAAAGAACGGGCAGGTAACCGACTCCTGGCCAACCAGCTCATTTGGCTATGCGGCTGCTATGAAAAACGAAATACCTGAAGTAAAGGAAGCCGTGCGGATAGATAATTATGATTGCGAGCGGGTGGTACGTTTCGAAAATGTAAAGTACCGTGAGCCCAGGGTAGTTTTTGCCGACAGTAATTTCTTTTCCTTTTTCTCTTATCCATTGATTCAGGGAAATGCCCGCGAAGTATTGAAAGAACCTAACAGTATTGTGATCTCGGAATCTGCGGCCAGAAAATATTTCGGTAATAGCAACCCCCTCGGGAAAATTCTCCATATCAGTACGATCAAAAAGAACTACGACTGTGCTGTTACCGGAATATTTAAGGATTTTCCGGCCAATTCAACGCTTCAGCTCAATCTTATAATGTCTTACATGACCGCCTCGCAATGGGAACAGCAAACCTGGTATATGCACCAGGCATATACTTATGTGAAGGTGGATGGTGGGCAGGCGGCGAAGACCATTGAACGAAAATTTCCTGCTCTTGCAGAAAAGTATAAGACCGAAGCGGCCATGAAGGAACACAAATGGGGTATACACCTTGTTCCGCTTGTTGCTATTCATTTGAATCCGGCAAAACCATACGAACTGGAAACCAAGGGCAGTGCTTCAGCTGTTCGTATGTTGTTTGTAATTGCCCTGGTAGTATTGGTTATTTCATGGGTTAACTATATTAATATTTTTATTTCGAGAGCACTGGAACGGGCAGGGGAAATAGGCGTAAGAAAAATGGCCGGCGCAGGCATCGGGCATATTTTTATGCAGTTTATAGCTGAAGCCCTGGTCGTAAACCTGTTGTCATTATTGTTATTCTTTGCATTGATGGCAACAGTGATCTCGTTCGCCCCTTCGGCCTTTTTCAGCGGCTGGCTAAAAGAACCATTCATATGGCAGGTAACAGCAGGCACCTTCATTGCAGGTACGTTGATAACCGGGGGTATTCCCGCCATGATATTAAAGAGCCTGAATACGGCCCAGGTATTGAAAAATAAAATGTCGTTCCGCAGCGGACTGGGCAATGGACTTCGTAACGGGCTTATCCTGTTTCAATATGCGTCGTCAATTGTGCTTATTGTATCAACGCTTACAGTACATAAGCAAATACGGTTTATGCAGTCGCAGGACCTTGGCATTTCCACCGGGCAAACCCTGGTGTTTAAGGCGCCGCCTAAAAGCGAGGACCACTATGAAGACAGAATGCTTCAGTTTGCAGAATCACTTACAGGCATAAGCGGTGTTACTTATGTAACACAATCCAGTGCCGTGCCGGGTGTAATGGCTGGTTATGATATGGCCAACCGGCGGGCGGGCGACCCTGATAATACCAACAAACTGTGCCAGATGATCAGGGTGGATTATAATTTCCTGCCGGCTTATGGGTTGAAATTGATCGATGGCAGGAATTTCAGCAAATCGTATCCTACTGACACACTTGAAACTGTGATACTGAATGAAACCGCCATGCGGTTATTTGGATTTCATAGCGCCAGCGAAGCGCTGAATGGAAATATTCACCTGGAAGGGCATGGTGATAAAAGATTCAGGGTAATTGGTGTTACCAGCAATTTTCATCTTGAATCTTTGAAAGAAAATTACCGGCCCCTCGTTTTACTGATGTACAATCCGTGGAAATGGATCGATAATCAGTTTGTTAGTATAAAACTGGGTACAGCCTCTGTTGACCAGGTGGTAAACAGGGTACGGAACGAGTTCAGATCGCATTTTCCTGAATCCTCATTTGATTTTTTCTTCCTCGATGATTTTTATAACAGGCAGTACCAGCAGGAAATGCTCTATGGTCAAATAGTTATGTATTTCAGTTTGCTTGCGCTGTTCATTGTGTGTCTTGGCCTGGTTGGGTTAAGCAGTTTTATGTTGCTGAAAAGAAAAAAAGAAATAGGGATCAGGCGGGTGATCGGGGCCGGCATCTTTGATATTTTGAAGATCCTGAATACGCATTTCCTTAAGCTGGTATTGCTGGCCGTTTGTATAGCCTCCCCGCTCGCATGGTGGGGAATGCATGTTTGGCTACAGGATTTTGCATATCGCACTTCAGTTGGCGTGCTCGAATTTTTGGGTGCAACCGCCATTACCTTGCTGATCACTATTTTTACGGTGACGTGCCTGTCATTCAGAGCTGCAAGCGTGAAACCGGTTAATTCATTGCGGTATGATTAAATGGCCGGCCACCTGCCCCAGGCTACAAAGGCGCTCAGGATGAACAGGGTGATATTGATCATTACACTTTTGGGTTCTTTTAACCTGTTATGTATTCGCATGGCGAAGAGCATCAACACGCAAAACAGTATAGCGGTAATAGAAGTAAGCGCGGGTAGTATATTCAGCCAGGTTGGTAAAATGATGCCGGCAGCTCCGGCTATTTCAGAAATACCGATGAATCTGGTGAACCATAGGGGCAGTCCCGCAACGCCTGTTTGACCATGGGTGACCAACCATTGTTCCGATTTAATTGATTTGCAAATACCTGAATATAATAAGGTGAGGGCTAACAGGCATTGAACGGTGATAAGTGTCGTGTTCATAACTTCTTTTTTTGTTTACACAAAGCTATAAACAGCGATCACCAGTATTTTTGACATTTATCAAAAACTTCAATTGGCCCTGATGCGGCTTAAAGTTTCCTGGGTTATGCCTAAATACGAAGCGATCATCCCAAGCGGTACCCGTTGAAGAAAGCTGGGGTTTGTTGTAAGTAAAGTGTGATAGCGGTTTACTGCGGTTTCAAAATGCAGGTCGTCAAGTTTTTGTTGTAATTGAACCATGCCCATACTGATCAATTGCCGCATTAACCGTTCAATATCGTGATGTTCGTAGCATAATTTTTCCAGGTCGTTGTAATGAAGTGAATATAGCACAGATGGCTCCAGTAACTCAATACCCCGCCTGTCGGGTTTTCTGGTGATAAAACTTATAATTGAAACAGCAAATGAATTTTCGGCACTTATCCAGTCTGTGATGTCTTTGTCGTCTTTGAAATAAAATGTTCTCGACAAACCCTGTTCAATAAAATACAGGTAGTTGCAAACAGCCCCGGGCTTTACCAGTATATGGCCTTTTTCAAATTCATGGTATTGCATAACAGCGGCAAGTTTTTCCTGGCTTTCGGCCGAAAGCGGGGAAATGTGAATCACTGTTTCAAAAAAGGACTGCATGTACTGTTTCTTTATTGATTCTTCCCGTCAATGGATACCCCCGAATTGGTAACAGCCAGTTTATTCCTGCCTTCGCGGGTATTGATCTGGCAATTATCGAACTGTATTTGCTGGCCATTGAATACGGCGAACGTATTGTCGGCTGTAATTTTTACATTTTTAAAACTGATGTTTGATAAGGGCGCTTCCGGCAGGCCCCACACTAAACCGGCACGCTTTCCATCCTGGGTAGTGGCCGTAATATTCTCGAAGGTGATATTCTTATAAACGGGTGTAAGTTCGCTAACCGGGGCCGGGGGATAGGTGGAAGCAATTTCAGGCGTCATCTTTTGCAGGTTCCTGAATTCCTTTTCTTTTGCATTGTATGCTGCATATATCAAAATGGGAATGCCAACGTTGGTCATTTTCAGGTTGCGATAAGTAAGGTTTTGTACCAGGCCACCGCGGTCACGATCTGATTTTATTCGAATGCCACACTCTGTATTGTTAAACGTACAATTTTCGATCAGGAAGTTTGAAACGCCGCCTTTGGTATAACTGCCAATCGATAACCCGTGACCATAGCCATAGGTACAATTCATTATATGCACATTGGAAGTGCCGCCGCCACAGGTAAAATCATCATCGCCGGTGCTGATGTCACAATCTTTTATCAGGATATCTTTTCCTGAAACATCACAGGCATCGGTATTATGGCTGGGGTTTGCAGGGTCAGTGGAAGCTGGTGCACGAACCGTGACGCCGCTAACTGTTACATTAGCCGATTTACCGCTAATGGCCATATGGAACATGGGAGAATTTTTAAGGGTAACATTTTCGATCAACACTTTGTTACATTCTTTCAACGCGATCATTCGTGGCCGTTTGGCATTTTTATCTTTGGCTAATGGCCACCAGGCCGACCCCTGTCCGTCAATGGTGCCTTTACCGGTAATGGCAATATCGTGCAGTTTGGCGCCGCTGATAAAATCGGTGCCGGTGGTGGTGCCACCGGGGTATTTGTCTATTGGTAATAGCAGAATGACTGCTTCTGCATCTAATTGCAAATTCAGGTTGCTGTATAATTGTAAAGGGCCGCATAAATAAGTGCCGGCCGGAACGATCACTTTTCCGCCGCCCGCATTATTGGCAGCATTTATGGCGTTTTGAAAAGCCGTCGTGTTATCAGTATGGTCATCGGCAACAGCCCCATAATCTTTAATACTGAAAGTTTTATCTGGAATAGATGGGAGTAGTGGGGTGGTAAGTTCAGATTGGGCTTTACTCTGTTGAAAAGCCAGCAGGCAACCAGTGATCAAAAAACAAAGATGCAATTTCATTGGGATTCAATTAATAAACGCACAATATATAGTATAAATTCATAATCGCTTGTTAATGGATGCCTGCCCGAATAAAAAGAGGGCGTATTCTACATAGAATACACCCGCTAACTTTTTTTATACTTACGTGCTAGAAACTTTTCTTTCCATCCGCTGCATAACCGGGGCCGCTGAGGTATTTGTCGAGAAACTCAAGGGTTACTCTCGCTGCCTTCATTTGGTTTTCCTTTTTTCTGAACCCATGTCCTTCGTCGGGGAACAGCACATACTCTACAGGAGTGCCATTCTTTTTGGCGCCAGCAACAATTTCATCACTTTCGGCCTGCAATACCCGGGGATCGTTTGAGCCTTGCAGTACGAGCAGCGGGGTTTTGATCTTGTCGGTATTGAAAAGCGGGGAAATGGAACGCAGGCGTACCGAATCGGTGGCGGGGTCGCCCAGTTCTTCGTACAGGGCCTGGCGAAAACTTTCCCAATAAGCCGGAATGCTTTTCAACGTTCTCAACCAGTTGGTAACGCCAAAAAGGTCAACGCCCACTTTAAATTCATTGGGATATTGTATGATGCCCGAGAGCGACATAAAGCCGCCATAACTGCCGCCGTAGATGCCAATTTTAGTAGGCTCGATAAAGGATTGTTGCGCCAGCCATTTCTTTCCCCATACACAATCTTTCAGGTCCTTATCGCCATGATTTCTGTTGTCCATTTTGTAATAGCTTTTGCCATAACCACTGCTGCCCCTGTTGTTTACCGCCAGTATAGCATAGCCATGGTTCACAAAATATTGAATGCTTTGTGAATAACCTGCCGTGCTTTGTCCGCCCGGGCCGCCATGCACCCATACCAGGGCTGGTACTTTACTGCCGGCGGAAGCATTTTTGGGTTTATAGAAGATCGCCGGGATCTGCAGCCCGTCGAAAGATTTAAAACGCACCACCTGTGCATCCACCAGGTCGTTTGCATCGATCTCGGGGTTTAAAGAATTGGTGAGTTTCTCCAGTTTTTGTGAAGCGAAGTTGTATGAATACAGGTTCACAGGCGATCGGTCGCTCATAACGTACACGACCATATTTTTTTCGGTGGGTGAAATGCTCACGCCCTGTACGTACCCTTCGGTGAGCTTTGGGAACGACAGGGGTTTGCCGGTCTTATGATCGAATAGCAATATTTTGTTCCTGCCATCTTCATTAACGCCAATTACCCGGTACTTTCCATTATTACTGGTGTACATATACATTACATCCCATTTGTCGGCGAAGATTTTTTGTTGTTTGCCTGTGGCCAGATCATACTTTACCACATAGGCAAATTCGCTGCCTTCGGTTGTGATGTAATAAAAAGCGCTGTTATCCAGTTCAAAGCTTTGCGGGGAATAAGTGGCTTCTACCTCGGCAGACAATTTTTTTATTTCATTGGTTTTGCGATTCAGCAAATACATTTCACCCTTGTCGGTGGTTATGGTTTTTGTTAGCACCAGCCAGTTCTCGTCGGGTGAAATACTGGCAACATCCAAACCTTTTTCATTTTGATAGATCAGGGTTGGTTTCCAGTCGCTGGTATTCATCTTATATACATCGAAAAATTTGGGGTCGCGCAAATTGCTGGTATAATAAAATGCAGTTCTTGGGCGGTTCCAGCCAAAAAATCCGGCTTTCTCCTTTTCGCCAGGTGTAAGGTCGGTTACAGAACCAGCTGCTTTTTGCAGGTAGATATGCGAATTTTCGTTGCCGCCTTTATCGGCCGAATACAGGAAGTCGTTAGTGCCCGGCACATAACCGATCTCGTAATAGGATTCTTTTTCAGATTGGGTCAATGACTTTTTTTCTTTGGTTGCCAAATCGATCTCGTACACGTTGAAGATGCCGGTACTGTTGTCGTGGACCAGGATCTTGTTTTCCTGGTTATTAAAATCACCACCGCCGAAAGCCACCGTTTTATAAAATTGTTCAATGGTATATTGCTTTACGGCTGTTTGCGAATAGCTGATAAAAATGCAGGAGAGGAGGACAGAAAAAGTTAAAAGGATTGGTTTCATGATTAGCGTTTTAATGCCATAATTTACAGATTTCCGCCGAAACAGGCCGCCATTTGTATCTGTAGGGAATATTCCTTATTTTTCGCCGTCTCAACCTATAATCGACCCTGATGCAATATTTGTCACCAAGCACCTTCACTGGCGAAACTATATCCGGCCCCCTCGATAAAAAAGCCATTCAGTTAGGAAGAAAAAAACTGTTTGCAGAACTGGAGCTCAGTGGCGAAACTACCATCGACTTGCAGGGAAAGCCTTTTACAAAGAATGATATTATCAAATATTTTGATGATCTGTTGAAGGAAGACGCCCTTACCTATCACAGTGCAATAGGGGACGACCCCGTATTACTGGGTTTTCTGGAACATTCAGGGATGGGAAAGAAAGAGAAATTCGGGAACAATCCGCTGTATAAAGAGGAACAATTTATTCAATGGGTAAGTCCGTATTTCTGTCATTCCTTCGCTGCTTTCACGAAGGGTTGTTTTCAGCAACCAGATGAAGATGGAATGACCTCTTTAATGAGCAACAGTCTGCTGATGACTCCCGGCGATACGGAAAAGGCCTGGAATACGGTCATCCGTATTATTATGGACAATATTGCCACCCTCGAGCGTTTTATTGCACAGGATAAAAAGCGGAAAGCTGCCGGCAGTGTAACCCCCGCACAGCTTAAAGCCCTGATGGAGTTCAATTACATCAGAATGATACAGCTGCTGCCGCAGGGCAGGTTTGCCCCCATCAGGGATAAATATGCCTATTGCATGATGAATGCCTGCATTGATGTTTTTAATGCGAATGTCCGCAACCGGTCGTACGCCAGAAACTGGATGGAAAATGCCATATTGCTGGCCGTTTCGCCGAATGTGAAAGACCAGCTCTCCAAAAAACTGCAGGAAATGGAATCCCTTGGTATGCCTGAGCCGGGCAGGGGCGTAAGCAATAGTTCCTCCTCCTCATCATCAACTGCGCCCTGGAAAATTGTTTTGATCATCATTATAGCAATAGCCAGAATAGCTACCTGCCGATCAGACTCATCATCGAGTTCCAGCTATTACTATAAAAGTCAAAACTCACCAATATACAAGATCGACCAGCATTTATTCGATTCGCTGATGCATAGCCAGGAGGGTACCACTGAGGTAGAACCGGGTTCCACCACTCCGATAAAAAAAGCTGTCGCGGATACACCTACGTTCATTTATAAAATAAAACGTCATCCAAAACATAAATAGATCAGCGGCTGAGCCCCGTACCTTTCATGGTTTCATCGCCCTGGTTTTTATCGATGAGCAGGTCGTACATGCGGTATACAATGCTTAATATTTCATCGGGGTTCCTTCTGGTCAGCGCTTCATCGCCGCGCTTCTTCAGTAACCTTATTTCGCTGAGGTTGCTATAGGCATCGTCGGGTTTCATGGAATAATACATGTATATGCTGGTAACATAGGAAATGTCTTTTTTCCTGATGTCCCAGGAAAGCCGGTCCATTTCGCTGATCTTTAACCGCAGGTATTGCGTGCTGCAGCTGTTGATCCAGGTGTTTTCTTCGGCCTTCATGTGCTCATAACGTTGCAGCATATTCTTGTCGCCCGTTTTTTCGATCAGGTACCTCAGGGACTCCCTTTTGTCATAGTATTCCTCTTTCAGCTCCAGCAACTGGTCGTCTTTTTCTGTGGAATCAATTACCTGCGCCAGCCGCCGCTTTTGATCGTCGAGCTGGTATTTGGTATCTGTTACATCATCAGTTGACAGGTTCCGCAGTTTTTCCTGGATAACTTCCAGTTCTTTCAGGGCTTGTTGCAAGGCCGCGCCTTCTTCATACTTCTCCTGCTTCAACAGCTTCTCGAGTTGCCGTTTGCCTACCCGGTGCAGGTAGTCGGTCTCCTGTTGAAGACGGGTAATGTTCACCGAGCGGGAAGAAGGACTGAAGGCCTGTTTGAATTCTTCGTCGATCATGCTGATATAGGCAGTCACAGTTATATCACGGCTTTCGCTGATCTCGAAAGTGAGGTCTATGTCGGAACCTTTTACCAGATCGGTTTTGAGCTGCCTGCCGGTGATACTTACAATGCCTATTGGCAGGTTCGATGACGGCGATGCATAGCGGCTACCCTCGAGCACGTTTATGAGCAACTGGTCATCGCTTCCTTTAACGATGGTCCTGCTCAGGGTTTTTGTGATCGATTTCTTGATGGGAAGAATGGCATTCCGCTCGAAGATCAGTTCAAGATGGGTGGTATTATTGTCGGTATCATCCACTTCGAGACAGATATCGTGGGGCAGGGGCTGCCCGTAAATAGAGAATTTCCCCTGTACGATCATGATCTCGGGAATGGATACCTGTAACGGGAATCCTTGTTTGTCGAATAGTTTCAGGCTGAAGATGTTCAGGCTGTTTGGCAGCAGCAACAACATTTCGCTGATCTTTTCTGCTGCGGGTTTAAGACCGCTGTCGAACCCGCCATCTGAACGCGTAATACGGTAGTTGCTGCCGGCAGGCGCATTTTTGATGGTGGCGGCTAAATATTCTTCCAGGTCCCGGCTATTTGCCTGGTAAGCGGTTTTTACTTCAATAGCCGTAGCGTTCGGTACATTGCTTCCTGAAGGGGTGCTTGCCGATTGTTGGGCTGCCGGCGCCGGTTCTGCCTTGCCTGGCCTTCCGCCTGCATACCAGGCTGCACCTTCCACAACAGCCGTAGTGGGGTCAATGGAGGTATTTACCTTAATGCCCAGTTCCTGTGTCAGCAGGGTTCTTACCAGGGGTATATAGGTGCTGCCGCCTACCAGCACCACTTCAGAAATAGCTGAAGGCTGCAGGTTATTCCGGCTCAGCAAATTCCGGATGAACGAAATAGAGGCGGCAATGCGCTCCCTGATGATGCCCTCGAACTGGTCGCGGGTGATTGAAAAATATACCTCATGGGTTTCGCCGGCCTCATCGGTAAAATCGAATTCAATATCTACACTGGTATGACTGCTTAAACCGATCTTCGCTTCTTCGGCTTTATAGATGAGCTGATAGTACAACTTGTTATACCTGCCATTTGCGCTGAGCATTTTGGAAGAAAGGTCACTGATGTTGAACCGGCCTTCGAGGTAAGGGATGAACAATTGCGTGATGATGCCGTTGTCGAAATCAACGCCGCCAAAGAAATTATCACCTTCATGGTCAATGACCTTCATTTCGTCGTCGTCAATAACGACCAGGGCTACATCAAAGGTACCGCCACCCAGGTCATATACCAGCCATTGCCCTTCCATGCCGGCTTTGCCTTCCTTGTTGGCGAACGCGAGGCTGGCGGCTATGGGTTCCTGTAACAACAGTACCTCGCGAAACCCCGCGGCATAGCCCGCCTCTTTTGTGGCGTTGCTTTGTACGGTATCAAAACTCGCAGGGATGGTAATGACCACGCTGGCCGGGGTTTCGCCGGTAAAAATGAAGTTTTTCAATTCCTGCAGAACGATCGTGCTTAATTCGATGGGCGTTTTAAAGGAACCGTTGTTGGGAATAAAAAAGCTTTCTCCCGTACCCATCTTTCTTTTAAAAGCAGCAAATACATTGGCGGGGTCCTTTTCAACATATTCCCGTGCTTTGTCACCAATGAGAATGCGGTCTTTGCGGAAGGCTACCACGCTCGGCAGGGTCACCTTCATTCCTGAGGGGTTCTTGAAAATATCCACACTTCCGTTATTCGCCTTTGCGATCAGGGAGTTGGTAGTGCCCAGATCGATGGCAAAATTGATAGTCGACGACATATATAGCAATTATTTTATTTATTACCTACGATCACCACGCCCTTTTGCAATAAGGAACGGCTTCCTTCCTGTTGGGTGTATACGATGGGTTTAATAACGTCCAGCACATGGAGTTTGCCGGTTGCTTCCCCGGTAATACTTGCTTCCAGGTCGGTACGCGCCTCATTATACGGTTCGCCCAGGGGATTGAGCAACAGGAGCCCGGCCTCTTCCAGCACGGTCTTCATGCGGTCTATATTTCGAACAATGCCCGTAGAGGGCTGTGAAGTGGAAAGCTTTTTTTCGAGCTCGAAGACAAGATTGGCCATTTTTATCCAGAGGTGCTGGGGCATGATAGGGTATTTGTTTACAATATAGAAGGCTGGTGCCAAAACTCAAAACTTTTCTGCTGCCATTTCAGGATCAGTGCAAACTGATTATTCTTGTCATTTTCCATTGTCCGTTTTCCAAATGCCAGATATGAATAAACCGGGCATAGTTCGACATGGTTGAGTCGTTCCGGGTATGAAAGCGGTGATACCCCATTTCAACAGCGCCGTAGTTGTTTATTGGATACACTTCTATGCTGCCTTCTAATAATTCGCGGTACACTTTTCCGCAGATATTGTTCTTTATCGCTTCCAGGAGTGCTGTTTTGGAGGTCATTAACCCGTTGCGGTCGTGATAAAATTCGAGACTGTCAGCGGTCAGCAGACCCTGTACATCCAGTTTGCAATTGTTATAAGCATCCTGCCAAACGCTATCCAAATGTATAATGGTGGCGTACAGTTCTTTTGATTCGGGTTTATAGGTAGGCACCACAAGCTGCCAGGCGGGCTTCCTGGTGCTGGTACAGGAAAGGGCGATCCCGGTGAGGAGGATACTTATTACTTTTTTCATATCATCTCATTTTAACGGTACAGTTAATTAAATAATAATAATGTTTTCAGGCGAAACAGGGTGGCAGTCAATATTTTTGAAACATAATAAAGGTAATGAAACATAACCGCAGGCATTTCCTCAAAAATATAAGTAAAGCTTCCCTGGCTTTTATGCCCGCCTTACAGGGTTTTTCTGCTGCGTACACGCAACAAAGAGTAATCATTCTTATGGTTGATGGCCTTGGGTTAGATTATATTTCCAGCAGCGCCATGCCTACCCTGCAAAGCTGGAAACAAAAAGGTTTGTATAAAACAGTGCAATCGGTATTCCCTTCTGTAACAAATACCAACAATACAGGTATTTGTTGTGGCGCCTGGCCGGCACAACATGGTATTACGGGAAATTCCTTCCTCAATCTGCAAACAGGGCAGGAAGAATATATGGAAACAACAGAGCTGGTATTAGCGCCTACCATTTTTAACAGGGCGGCCAAACAGGGAGTTTCTTCCGCTTTGCTATCGAGCAAGAAAAAAACAATTACGTTACTCTCCAATGGCGCCGATCTGAAATTAACTGCAGAAAGTCCTTCCCGGGAATGGATCGACCGGTTAGGCCCCGCCCCCGATATTTACAGTCCTGAGATCAATTACTGGTTACTGAAAGCCGGTATCTGGTTGCTAAAACATGAAAGCCGGTTTCAATGCGTGTACATGCACACTACCGATTATCCCATGCATAGCTGGCCGCCTGAAGACGAACGGTCAAAAACACATTTACAAACACTTGATTCCTTATTTCAACAGCTGCAGGAGGCAGCTCCCGATGCGGCCATCCTGCTCACTGCCGATCATGGCATGAACCATAAAACCCAATGCTGGGACCTGGAAAAAGCATTGGAGAAAAGAGGTGCTCCCATTAAAATTGCTATTTCTGCCGAAAGAGATAAATACCTGAAGCATCACCGGGGCTTTGGCGGAACGTCCTATGTTTATTTAAACCAACCTGGCGATGAAGAAAAGGTGCGGCGTATAGGTAAACAATTGGCAGGGGTAGAAGAAGTGCTGACCCGGGCAGAAGCGGCAGAACGTTTTCATACAATGCCAGGCCGCATTGGCGACCTGGTTGTGCTGGGCGATAAAAATACTGTTTTTGGAAACCTCGACGCAGAGCGGGAAGACCTGCCGGCCAGTTACAGAACGCATGGCTCGTTACATGAGGCAACCATTCCCTTATTTGTTTACAATGCGAAGCAGGCGCCAAAGCCCGATTATTTCAAACACAATATGGACCTGGCAAAGTGGTTGTATTGAATTTCGGTGGAATAAAAACCCGGCCATTACTTAATTGAAAAGATCAGCTTTTTGATATCCGGAGTGATCAATAATTGAGCAATCCATAAAACAATTCCGAAAAAGACCGGGAAGAAGTAGGGATGGCCCTGCATGTTGGCCTGGATCATTATGGCCGTAGCTCCGCCCAAATAGACAGTGATAAGAATTAATCCAACCATGCTTGTTAATGGAATGGCATACAGGATGGTGAAAATTAGCAGCATAATGCCCAGTGCCGGAACGAGGTTGGAAGCTATTCCCAATTTGATTGATGCTTCCATTGACTGAGGATGTTTTATGATCTTTGTGATTGAATCAAATGCAAGGAAAAGCAGCATTAATACCTTTAATACCTGGCCAATCCAAAAGCCAATGTTGTGAGTAGTATTCATTTTGTTTGATATTTATTTGTTTAGCGGATAGGTATAATTCAGCAACCATTGAATTCCATATTTATCGGTACACATACCACAGAAAGCTCCCCAAAAGGTTTTGTTCAATGGCATTTCAACTTTACCACCAGCAGACAAACCCGTAAACAGTTTTTTAGTTTCGTTTTCGCTTTCTGTATGAATAGCTATACGACAATTATTGCCTGCTGTTATTTTTTGATCCATTGATTCCAGCACATCCGTTGCCATAAAAACATGGCCTTTGGGGGTTGTTAATGAGATATGAATTAATTTATCCTGTTCTTCAATTGGCATTTTCTCGCCACCAGGAATGTCTTTATACCGTTGAAGTATGGTGAACTCTCCACCAAAAACGGATTTGTAAAAGTTCATGGCCTCTTCTGTAGTGCCCATGAAGTTGAAGTATGGATTTGTACTAAGCATGACACAAAATTATCAGTAAGAAATTACATTTATGCTGTGTGAAAACGACATTGTTGAGGGGGTAAATGCGACATTTGGATTCGCTACATTTGTTAAATGAAAACAATTGCTGTCCTGGCTTTTAAAAATGCTAACCCCGGATCTATTACAGATTCGGTTTACTTTTTTGAAAAGGCCAATGACTATTTGATAAAAAATGGAGAACCAGCTATGTTCAGGGTCAATGTGATAGGGTTCACCAATGAAGTAAAATTAAACGGCGGCAGGTATGTCATAAAAACCGATACAACATTTGATAAAGCAGGCTATCCTGATTTAATAATCATCCCTTCTTTGACCGGACATGCAACCAGTGCTACCTATTTAAATAAAGACTGCTCAATATGGATTGCCGGGGCTTACAAAAACGGTTCTGAAGTAGCCAGTTTGTGTACAGGCGCATTTTTATTGGCCTTTAGCGGAATTTTAGAAGGGAAAGAATGTACAACGCACTGGGAATATGCGAACGAATTCAGGTATTTTTATCCTTCTGTAAATCTTGTAGATGAAAGAATAGTAACTGACCAGGAAGGTTTGTATTCCAGTGGAGGAAATAATGCATACTGGAATTTGTTATTGCACCTGATGGAAAAATACACTTCCCGGGCGTTGGTAATTAAGCTGGCTAAATTCTTCGTAATTGACATTGATAAGTCGAATCAATCTGTATTTATCGTATTTCAGGGGCTGAAAGATCATGAGGATAAGATCATTTTAAAATCGCAGGAATTCATTGAAAAAAACTTTTCGAATAAGTTGTCTGTAGATGAAATTGCAGAAAAATTCCATCTTACAAAACGAACATTTGAACGGCGCTTTAAAAATGCCACCAGGAATACGGTAGCCGAGTATATTCAAAAAGTAAAAATTGAGGCTGCAAAAAAGCAATTAGAGATTGGCCGCAAGTCAATAAACGAAGTAATGTATAATGTAGGATATTCCGATGTTCAGGCCTTCAGGGAGGTTTTTAAGAAAATAACAGGGATGACCCCTTTCGATTATAAAAATAAGTATAAACGGTGATCCCGAAACACTCCAGGCAATTCTTAGGATTATGTCGCAATTACCCCCTTAGTTTGTCAGGATAGCACCCTTCAAAAAAAATTAACTGATTGTAGCTTTGAAATTCTTAAAGCGGTAAATATGGAAAATTATATCATTGAGAAAGACCTGAAGGTCCTGTATGTTGAGGCCGTATCATTTCCTGAAGGAGTAGGAGAGGCTTTTCAAAAACTACATTCATTACTTTCAGATGCCAGCAAAAGAGTTCAATATGGGATCAGTTACCCAAATGAAAACCGTCAAATTGTTTATAAGGCCGGTGTCGAAGAATCTTTTCCGGGTGAAGGAGCGCAACTCGGTTGTAAGCTCTTCATTGTAAGAAAGGGAACTTACGCCAGTGAGTGGTTGTCAGATTGGAAAAAAGATGAATCGATAATTGGCCGCACTTTTCAAAAGCTTTTACAACATCCTGATTTAGATCCGAAAGGTTATTGCCTGGAAATATATCAGAATGAAAAAGATGTGCGATGCCTGGTGCCGTTAGTTGGCTTATAAGCGTAACTAATTCCACGTCTTTTCACCCTTCTTCATTTTGTCGAGCGTTGCCTGGTTGGCAGCCCGGTCATTTTCCGGGCTGAGATCAACGGCTTTCTGTTCCATGGCAATTGCTTCCTCTTTTTTACCTAATTTATACAGGAGGTTGGCATAGGTATCCAGAAAGGCCGGCTCCTTTGAATTTTTCAGCGGGCTGCTCCAGTCGAGGATCTTTGAAACGCAGTTCATGTCGGGGCAGGTTTCGAAAATATTCCAGGCAATACTATTCAACTCATCGTCGGTCATTTGCTTGCTGTACTGCTTCAAATAGGAACCGATGGCCTTTTCAAAATTGGGCCAATCCCTTTTGCCACGATAAAAGTTAACATTAATGCGTAATGTTATTTCGTTTGCTTCGGCCGGTAAGGTGGCTGCGATCTTTTTTTGATAATTCTTCCAGGCTGTAGCATTTTTATCGTCCCAGCGAATCCTTGCGCCTTCGTTCAGGAAAATGGTCCTGATCTTTTTCTCAGTCTTTCCGGCTCCTATCACCCCGTCTATTTTAGTAGCGTTTTTTGCAAGGAAATCAAAATATTGGTCGGATGAACGCGTGGTGTACAGGTTTATGAGGTCAAGCGCTGCCGGGGTAAAAAGGTTTGTTTGACCGGCCAGGTATGCCTTAGCTACTTTTTTGCCTAAGGGCAGATCATAGGCATCGCTGACCTGTATGGCAAACTGGCGTAGAAAAGCACTGTCGCGCCGACCGTTTTCAAACTGCTTCAATTTTGTATAATACTGTTTGGTGGTGTCAAAAGATTCCTGCAATTCCCCAATGAATCCTTTAACCGAATTGCCGCCAACGATCCGGTGCAGCACCCGTCCGTCGGGCGCGAAAATAAGATAGGTAGGGAAGGCTTTGATCGCATATTGGGTCATGATAGCATGGGCATCGGCATACCAGCTTTTCACATGGTCATCGTCTTTGCCCGTGGTATCCAGCTGTACTTCAACGCTTATGAATTTGTCATTGATAAAGTTTCCCATTTCCTGCTGCGGAAAAATAGTAGTACGCATATACTTGCAGGGACCGCACCAGGTGGTAAAACAATCCATGAAAATGTATTTGTTGGCTGCTTTTGCTTTGGCCTGCACTTCGGCCCAGCTAAGATTGTGTTCGAAATGAACGCCTGTTTCCTGTGCGGCAACGGGTGCGGTTAACCCGGGAAGCATCAGGAACAGGAAAATAGGTATGGCAGAATAAGTCAATAAGTGATTAAAATTCCGGCGAAGTAGTCGTGATCCCCGGTTGCGTTGGACAGGTTTCGTATACTGAGGCATGTGACAGGCTTTTCTACAATTTACCCATCCTTTCAAAAAGCAACAAAAAAATGTGGTGAGCGGAGCCAGTACGCTGCTGGCGGATATTGCTAAAACAAAAACCCCTCCCGTGCATTAGGAGGGGTTTGAATTATTTCGATTCCCGTTTATTTACGTGCAGCTGCCCACTCATCCATGTTCTGTTCTACCAGGTCAAGTGGCATACAACCAAAATGAAGAAATTCATCATGAAAGGCCGACAGGCTGAATTTGGTTGGCAGTTCCTGACTGTATTTGTTCCGCAGTTCACGGATCTTCAGGGCACCGATCTTATAGCTTAAAGCCTGCGCCGGAAGAGCCATGTACCGTTCAATTTCTGCAGTGGCGCCTTCTTCTGATATGGCCTCGTTCGCCATCATATAGGCAATGGCTTCTTCGCGGGTCATGTTTTTTGCATGCATGGCCACATCAACCACTAACCGGATGGCGCGATGCATTTCATCACCAAGGGCGCCAGCATACTGATAGGGGTCTGTGTACAGGCCCAGTTCTTTACCCAGGCTTTCACAATACAACGCCCATCCTTCACCGTAAGCGCCATACCATAAATAACGCCTGAACGTAGGCAGGGAAGTATTTTCCAATGTTAAACTAACCTGGTAATGGTGGCCGGGAATGGCTTCATGTAAGAATAAACTTTCCATGCCACTGGTGGTGTTGAAGGTGGTGGCATCCAGAATAGGTACATAAAAAATGCCGGGACGCTTTCCGTCGGCAGTACCCTGTTTATATTCGGCGCTGGCGCTGGCTGCTCTGAAGGCTTCTGTTTGCCTGATCTCGAATTTCATTTTCGGCGTATGACCGAACATGTCTTTCAGGTGAGGTTCTATGCGGGCCTGTATGTTTCTGAAGGCGTTCAGTACTTCTTCGGGTTTTTTATAAGGCATAAAACGTTTGTTGGTACGCATGTATTCAAAAAAAGCTTTCAGGTCGCCTTTAAATCCTACCGAATTTTTCACGCTATCCATAAGACCGCGAATACGTTTTACTTCCTCCAAACCTGTGTTATAAATTTCGTCAGGTTTTTTAGCGGTTGTGGTCCAATACCTAACCAGGAAATTGTACAGTTCGGGCCCATTGGGAACCTCTTTAATGCCAGTGCTTGTTCTGGCTGTAGGCAGGTATTCTTTTTTCAGGAAGTCGGCCAGCTTTTGAAAAGCAGGCGACAGGGTGCTTTGAATGAGTGGGGTAAAAGCAGCGGCCAGTCTTTTTTTATCTGAATCAGGAAAACTGTCGGGCATGTTTTTTACGGGACCATAATATAAACTTTTGGTTACATCACTGGCAACCATGTTTTGCATTTGGGTGATCATTTTTACGACCAGTTTGGCTGGTAATACATTGCCGGCGGCAATTCCTTTTTTGAAATAAACGATGGCGCTGTCGGCCCAGGCCGGAAAGGCCGCGGCCCTTTTTAGCCAGTTGTCGTAATCGCGTACCGTGTTAAAAGGTTGAGCACCCGCACCACTTCCCATTTGTCCGAAAGAAAGTGGTAAGCCATAAAACTGGTTAAAGGGCACATGCCCATCGATGGTATAGTCGGTGGTGGAAAAATATTGATATTGCAGGCCTTCAATACTCATTTCCATTTCTCGTTTGAAGATATCATAACTGGTGCGGTCGGTTTCATTGAGTTGTTCGCGATTGAATTGCTGAACAGCCTGGAGGTTTTCTGTAAAAAAGGCGCTTAGTTTTCCCCGGTAGCTATCGGTAAATTCAGCCGGTAGCTGGTCGTTATACCGGGTGTCGCCGTTGATAGTAGCCTCAACAGGCAATAACGCCATACGGCCATTATAATATTTTTCAAAAAGGGCGGCCAGTTCCTTATTACTGGCTGCAGGGGTGGCAGGCGTTACCTTGTTTTTGCATGCTGCCAGTGCGCCTACTATCAGAAATGCCGGAAATAATTTATTCATGGACCAATTTACTTTAATTTATTTAACTCTTTTAATGCGGCTTCCAACTGCGTATCGACCCCTTTGCGAATATCACTTATTGTAGGTGATACGGTTATATCGGGCTGAATGCCTTTGCCTACAAATTCGTCCCCGTTGGGCAACTGATCGCGCTTGGTGCAAATACGGGCAGTTAGGTGTCCGGGAAGGGTAATGACTAATGGCTGACCGGTACTGCCACCTGAAGCCTCACCAATTATGGTTCCCACCTTTGCCGCTTTAAAAGCAGCGACAAAATCTTCTGCTGCAGAAAATGTTCTGGGGCTTATCAATATAATAAGCGGTTTAGCATTCAGGTGCAATTTGTAAGGAGTGATGATATTATCATTTCTCATGGTGCTCTGTGGTAATTGCCAGGCCCTGAATGTTGAAATATATTTTCTTGTATACATCTTATCAACCAGGGTGGTAGTATCAAGGAAGTATCTTAAGATTTTCAGATCCGTGCTGCCGCCGCCATTATTTCTCACATCAAGGATGATGGCTTTCGATTGGGCCATTTCATTGTATTTGCTGGCAAATACTTTTGATCCTGTATCTGTAGCAAAGGAATTAATTGCCAAATAACTAATATTACCCGGTAGCAGTTTATACTCGGCAGCAGGATAACTCATTTTTGAAGACCGTTCTTCCGGGGTTACCCGCGAAATGGTATGTTCAGAAACCTTTCCTTTTTCGTCTGCGAGTTTTAAATAAACAGGTTGTTTGATGGACCCGGCAAGCAATGCAAAATCATATCTTCTGGTATTCCTTTCCTGTAAAGTTGAAGCACTTTGATACGGCGTAATAAATTTGGCGGCATATTCCTTAACCGGCAGCCCATTCACCGTTACAATCTCCATTCCTGTTTTAATACCCTTTTTTTGCAAAGCACTGTCTGCTTCAATAATTAAAACTTTATCTTCAATTAACCTGGTGCGAACAAGCGGCCTTGCGTATACGTCATTCCGCAATTCATCGGGTGCAAGAATATTGGTATGCCCGTCTTTTAGCTTCGCACACATTTCTGTTAACACCGTATAATATTCCAGGGTAGATTGGGTGTTTTTTACTTTAGGCAGATACTCAAAATACAATGAGTCAATATTTATTTCAGGAACCAGGTCGAAATTGACAAAGTTGTATTTGGCTTCTGACCAAAACTTTGACAGTCCGGCGACTTTTTCATCTTCAGAGATATTTTCTCGATAGGGGGTCTTGAAAGACTTCGATTCCCAAAAGCCAGGTTGATTAAAAAATAAATTGTTTTCAGTGGCTTCTTTTAACTCATTTTCCCGCACCAGCTTTACCAGCATTGACCATTCCGGCTCATTATGAAGGGTAGAAAGGTCGGTGTCTTCCAACATGGTTTTGGGTTGGCTAAATCCGTCTTTCACTGCTTTGGTGAGGTATATCAGGGCCAGCTTTTTATTTCCCGACAAAGCAAAATAGCAGGCCGTGTTATAATCTGAGATCTCATTTGCCCCGCTTGCGAAATTGGCTGCCAGGGCCGCCGCTTTATCCGAATTCTGCGCGTATAAAGAGGGAATAGAGGCGATTGTAAGAAGAGTGACCAATGCCCAGGCTATAGCAGTTTTTTTCATTGTGTGACAGGTTTAAATTATTTGATTGGTAATGGATTGTGAGGAACGCAATGTACATAATGGAAGGAGAAAAAGCTGTTAACATTTCCATTTTCTTATTCATGTGGTTACGGAATTGTAGCGCCAGGCCTGCAATCGAAATATGGCCGGTTTTCTGCTTATTTCAGGCTGTGGGCCAGCCTGCGTTCACATACAAAATCCCGTTGTTCACGTATATATTGCCGCGCCCGGCGGGTCATATATGTAAGTTGCAATGACATTTCACCTTGCTATTGCAGTTTACTAATTACCAGCCGTTCAATATGAAAAAAATAATATTTATCTGTTTGTGTATTGTGCCGGCAGCCTTTGCGCAGGCACAAAGTGTAGGTATTAATAATGATGGTTCACCACCCGACGGCAGCGCCATGCTGCATATAAAAAGCACTTCCGCAGGTTTGTTAATTCCCTCTATGACAGATGTACAGCGGCTGGCTATTGCATCACCGGCTACCGGTTTGTTGGTATACCAAACCACTGCCCCTGCGGGCTTTTATTATAACAACGGAACACCGGCTACGCCCAATTGGCTACTATTGACCACCGCTAATAATACCTGGCAAACAACCGGCAATGCCAGCACCACAGCCGGTACCAATTTTTTAGGCACCACAGATGCAGTGGATGTAACTCTTAAAACGAATAATACGGAAAGAATGCGCGTGAAAAGTGCCGGACAGGTGATCATTAATGGTACCACCGTTAAATTTTCAGATGAT
Source organism: Niastella vici (assembly GCF_002077945.1). GTDB lineage: Bacteria > Bacteroidota > Bacteroidia > Chitinophagales > Chitinophagaceae > Niastella > Niastella vici. The sequence goes on along the minus strand of NZ_LVYD01000042.1, from coordinate 47,952 downwards.
GGGCTGGAGGGCATAGGCGCCGGCGTTACCGGTGCTCTATCTTCTACAATACATTATCCAATTAATGGGTTTAGCAGCGGTGCATATTCAGGCGTGTACGGGCAAAATTCGGGTACAGGATATGGCGTATCTGGCGAAAACACTTCTACCGGCGCTGGGGTAATGGGTAGTAATTCTTCAACAGGCACGGGTGTAATGGGTTATAGCGCTTCAACCGGTACGGGAGTATCTGGTCTTTCCACTTCAGGAAATGGAGTAACGGGTTCAACCAATAGTACAACCAATAGCGGTATACGTGGCACCAATACCAATGCCAATGGAATTGGAGTAGTGGGCCTGGGCAATAATATGACAACCTTCAATAATACCGGGTCGGGCGCCGGCGTAGTGGCACAGGGAGAAAATTTTGGGCTGGAAGCATTTGCCAGTACTGCTTCAACAGCTGTTGCCAACAATAAATGGGCCGGCTATCTTGATTATCTGCCCGGCGCAAACTCTTTTGCCTATATCGGCGGAAGGTATAACGGAACCGATTATGCTATTCTGTCAAACGGGGTTAAATCTACCATGGTACAGGATGACCAGGGGCGCAACAGGGTAATGTATTGCACTGAATCGCCCGAAGTATTGTTTCAGGATATGGGTACGGGACAACTGGTCAATGGCAGGGCCCATATTAGTATTGATCCTGTATTGGCGCGAAATATTACCGTGACCCCTGATAAACCTCTGAAAGTATTTATACAATTGGAAGGTGAATGTAATGGTGTGTATGTGACCAATAAAACAACCGGCGGTTTTGATGTAATTGAATTACACGGCGGTACTTCCAATACACCATTCACCTACCAGTTGGTGGCCAACAGGGCCAATATAACAGACGCCTCGGGTAATGTAATAAGTAATTATTCCAATACACGTTTTCCGGTGGGCCCCGGCCGTAAAGAGAGCAGCGTATCACTTCCTGTGAAGGAATGTGAAGCAACACCACGTAGTTATCGGGGTTTGCCTTTAGGTGGCGGTACTGCAAAAGATGCAAATTGAAAAGAAGTGGGAGAGTGGGAACCGGTTCAAACCACTCTCGCTCTTCTTTATTTATAGGCGATCAGGGCGCTGGCAGGGCCAGTGAGATGCATGATATCTACCTGTGTAAAGCCGGTTTCTTTTGCCCAGCTGGTAAAGTCAGCGGCTGTATAATCAAAACCACCATACGTTTCAACCAGCATGTTCAGTGACATCAGCAAACCAAAGGCGTTTTCCCTGCGCTCGTCATCAATGACATTTTCAATTACCACCAATGCACCACCAGCTGGCAGGGCATTATAAGCTTTTTGGATGAGTAGTTTTTTCTGTTCCAGGTCCCAGTCATGCAGAATGTTACCCATGGTGATCACATCGGCCCTGGGAAATTCATCGGTAAAGAAATCGCCTGATCTTGCCACTACCCGGTCTCCTAATTTGTTCAGTTGAATATTACGGGCTGCAATAGCCTCTACCTTGGGTAAATCCCAACTGATCGATTGTATAGCAGGGTTATGAAGGGCAATTTGAATGGAGAGATTTGCACCGGCGCCACCCACATCGCAATGTGTGTAATGCCCCGAAAAATTAAACTGTCGTGCAAATTCGATAAAATTTCCAATTTGTATACCACCCATGGCTGCAATAAATTCCTCCAGCCGTTTTTCATCGCTGTACATTGTTTCAAATATAGGCTTTGCCCCGTTTTTACCTTCGTTTTGCGGCCGTCCGGTTTGCAAAGCTTCTTCCAAATGGCTCCAAACCGGAAAGAGCCGGTTGTTGGCCATTTCCAATATTCCGCCTACATAAGTTGCCTTGTTTTTATCAAGGTAGGTATCCGACTCCAGGGTGTTGCAATACTTTGCTTCGGAGCCATTGCCATGCCGGTATAAAAAATTCAGGGCTACCAGCGCATCCAGAAAATCGGGAAGTCCTCTTTGCTGAAGGTCCAGGGCCGTTCTGATCTCTTCTGCGGTTTTACTTCCATGCGCAAGAAGTGTAAACAACTTAAAATTAACGGCCGATAGCAAAACTTTCGACGACCAGAATGCAAATCCTGTTTGCATGATGCGGGTGGGTGTAAGTACTGTATTGCCCGAGATTGTTTCCGTAAGCATAATTCAGATTTTTAAGAATTAGAAATTGACTGTGTTGTATGATTTGAATAAGCATTACGAAACTACCTCTGTAAAAAGATTTTTTCAGGGCTAATGCAATGAACGTCGAAGAGATGGGAATCAACTAGTATTAATGAGGAATGAAAATCCTAGATTGGAAAGAAATGCTACTTCAACGGTAAGCCCACTGTTACCTTCGTCCCTTGTTGGGGTTCGCTTTCAATTCGAATAAAACCCTGGTTCAATTGAACAAACTCATGAACAACCAGTAGCCCCAATCCAGTGCCTTTTTCGTTATCGGTGCCACGGGTGCTCTTTTTTTCGTCGGGCATGAAGATGGCGCCAAGCTTTTCGGCCGGAATACCAATGCCTGTATCATGGATCTCAACAAGCGCATGCGCATTATCACTATGGATGTTTACTAAGATCTGCCCGTTGCGGGGGGTATATTTAATGGCATTGCTTAACAGGTTGCGGAAAACTGCAGAAAGCATGTGGTAATCGCCTTCTATATGCAGGCAACTGCCTTGCATGGTACAAAGACTGATATTTTTCAGTGCAAGATGATCACCAAACATTTCCATTACTTCAGTTAAAAGCGTAATGATATTAAGCCGTTCCGGCCGGCATTGAAGTTCTTTTGTTTGAGCCAACGCCCAGTTAAGCAGGTTGTCGAGCAGGACATTGAGTTTGTCAACCGATTGGTCAATGCGGTGCGAAAGTTGTTCAATCTTCTCTTTTTCGTTTTGGCGGTTATAATGGCTTACCAGCCTGGCAATATTGTGAAAGGAAGTAATGGGGCCACGCAGGTCGTGACTGATAAGGGAGAACAGCCGGTCCTTGGTTTTGTTACTGCGCTCCAGTTCTTCAGTGCGTTTGGCAATCACGTTCTCCATGGTGTCGAATAAGATCGAGTTTTGAATGGAGACGGCAATGGATTGCGAAAGCGTGATCAGAAATGCCTCGTCTTCCTTGTTGAAGACACTAATATTATAGCTTTCGGCCAGGAGCACGGCCACCAGTTCATTGTTCGATACCAACGGAATGGCAATCTGACTTTCAGGATCGTCAAGTCCGGGTGACTGAGGCAAAGCCGCCTGCGCGCCTTGGGAAGCGATGTTCAAATACAGCCGTTTCCGGCGGATGCCGGTAATATTGATAGGTATTTTTTTGAGGGCTGCCAACCCGGCAATGCCTGAGCCCATTGGAATAGAAATACCCTTATAGTCTGTTTCGTAACCGTAGTGGGCTTGCACTGTCAGGTATTTGCTTTCAGGGCCGGGCAGCAAAATCATGCTGTAGTTAATGAAGAACTGGTCGTGCAGGATCTTTAAAATATTGTAAAGCTTTTCCTGCAGGCTTACCATTTTGTTCAGGTCTAATGTAACGGCCCGAATGAGCTCAATCTTCTTTTTGGCCTCGTTGAGCTGCATATGCAAGGATTGTATTTCATTCGGTTGAGACATTAAACGGGATTAATCTGGTTAATTTCAAGGATCTCGTAAATATCTGCTGCCAGTAAATGGAATACGCCCGATTTGCCCTGCACACCGGCAATGACTTCCAGCTGCAGCGTCATTTCTTCGAACACCGGTCCCAAACTTTGCGATTCCCTGAACCGTAACAGCATTTTGTAGATGGCGTAGGTTACGGGGCAGGTAAGGATCACCTGTGCCATCGGATTTTCGGTAATATTGCAAATGGTTTTGTTGAAAAACTGGCGTGAGATAGCCACGTGCTGCTCATCTACATAGTACACCTGCGAAATATAGGTCACGTTAGGGATCCCATCTGCTGAACAGGAAGCAATAACTGCAGGTATAACTCCCTCAAAAGCCGGCATCATTTCTTCAGTGATAAACTTACTCATTCGTGGCCTCCCTTTTATTTAGCTGTATACCGGTACCCTTGTGAGGCGCCTGGTCAAAAACCTCCATTAGTCTGAAAGTAACCGCCAGCGAAGGTTGATGAAAAAAAGCGTTGTAACACATTAATTTTGGCAAACCGATTTTTTCAACTTCATCACTAAACTTATCCATGTACTGATGCTGGTAAACCATTTCATCTTCGGTGCAGGCGCGAATTGACAAAAATTCTCCTTTGTACTGGTAACTTTCATAGGTAGGCACACTGGTTCCTGAAAGGGTTACTTTTTTTCCTGCGCCCAAATTGGCTACGAACTGAGCGCTCCAGATTTCAGGAATAAAAATGGTAAGTTGCTCCGGAGAATCTATGGGAGCAACACCATAACAGCGCACAACTTCAGGTACATTGTTCGCATTACAATTGGCAATCCAGAATGCCAGCGGCTGTGATAAAATAGAAATATAAGAAGGTGTGTTCATAGATCGATCAAAGCATTTTCAGTTTTGAAAACAAAACATCTTTATAGGTTTTACCAATCGGGATCTCTTTACCATTTATTTTCAACAGGCTGTCGTCGAGGTTTACTTCTTCCACTGCATCGAGGCGTACCGCAAACGAACGGTGTGTTTGCAGGAAGGTGTTGGCCGGTAGCTGGTCTAACAGGTTTTTTAACCGGATATTCACTGTGTAACGCCGTTCTTTAGTGTGCACGTAACAATATTTTTCTTCCACTTCAATAAACAACAGATCACTGATGGGCACTTTAAGCAGCCTGTTATTATACTTTACAAAAAAAGCATTACAGGAAGCGTCTACTTTGTGGGTGACGGCATTTTCCGGAGCATCGCTTTGGGATTGCTTTTCAAAGAGGGCCAGTTCCATGGCAAGCTGCAGATTTCTTTCGTTATAAGGCTTCAGCAGGTATGCCGAAGGCAGAGTGGCCTTTGCTTTTTGGAAAGTTTCTGAATCGGAAAAAGCAGTTACATAGATCACTGGCGTTTTCCGGATAGCCGAGGCGATCTCAACGAACTCAATACCATTCAGCGGGCCGGCAATCTCAATATCCATAAGGAGCAGGTCAGGTGGTTGCTGCTTATAGAGTTTCAGGGCGTCGATGGCATTATCTACCAGCGAAAAATGATATCCCATTTCAGGCAACATCAACTGCAGCGCTTCAGCATGAAGCGGGTCATCTTCAACAGCCAGTACGTATAACTTGGAATCAGATGTGGGGCTCATAGTCTGGTATCATTCTTTTGAGATAAATCAGGTTGACATTCGAAGTTTCTTTGCTTACTGCCAGAAGCAAAGCTGTTCATTCCGTTAAAACCATCATTCATTCCATTCTCTGCTTCGTTCATTGAACTGATCCTGTAAACAGCTTTTGCAGGTGCTAATTTAGCTATATAAATAACGACAAAAAATAGTTTACACAAAATTATTAGTATGAAAATGCTTCGGATTTCAGGCGCAGTTTTAATGGCACTGCTGATTGCATACCTTTTTTTCAGCAACAGCCGCCTAAAAGTCATGAATAGTCAGAACGACAATGATACCACGGAAGACCAGGCAGGAGTTGTGATGCGGCGGGGAGGTGGAACTGGTCATTGAAACTTGTCAGGAGATGCCAGGCAGATCTTTCTGTACATTGATCAAACCAATTCATGCAACGGATATAACAACTCATATAATAAGAGCTACACCCCGGATTGTTAACAATATAATTTTGCAGCTCAATAATAAGTAAGAATGATTCTTTGGCGAATCATAGGTTGATACCTGTCCTTGTCGCACGCAGGCGTAATCTTTATTTAATCTATAAATTTTTAAAACAAATGAAACGTGTTTTTTTGTTGCTGGCAGCAGCAACCATGGTATTTGCATCCTGTAAAAAAGAAGGTCATAAAGGTGGTATATTTAAAGGGCCTGTATCGAAATTTCAGCATGGCTCTGCATGGACGTGGATAGAACTGGATGGTGATAATAAACCCGAGCGCCTTGCTATCAGCATCGACGATGCGGCAATGAATAGCCTCGATACGGGTACAGAAGGGGAAGATCATCATGAAAACGAATTGTCGTTACAATTTCATCCAAAAGCATCCATCACACCGTTCACCCATGCATTGGTCGAATGGAACCCACATGGCCACGAGCCCGCAGGTGTTTATGACAAGCCGCATTTCGATTTTCATTTTTATATGATCTCCGAAGAAGAAAGGCTGGCAATTCCGCTGTATCAAACCGATAGTACAGGTTTCCTGAATTATCCGGCGCCTGGTTACATGCCGGCAAATTATGTTCCTATTCCGGGCGGTGTACCCGAAATGGGCACTCACTGGGTAGATGTTACTACACCAGAATTGCATGGGCAGCCGTTTACTCAAACATTTATATATGGTTCGTATAACGGCAAAGTAGCTTTTTATGAGCCGATGATAACGAAAGCCTTCATTGATGCAAACGCTTCATTTGAAAGAACTTTTGGGGTGCCAGCTAAATTTAAAACAAGTGGTTATTATCCCACCAAAATGCGCATTGTAAAAGCGGAAGGCGCAACCCATTTCATTCTGGAAGATTTTGTTTACAGAACTCAGTCATAGGTATCAGGGTAATTGAAAACAACCTGCAGCGCCCCGTAAGGCTTTGCAGGTTTTTATCGGCGACGCTCAAATTCTTTTTAACCCTTAATGTTATAGTAATGAAAAAGATTACGTTATTAATGGCGGTAACGGTCCTTATAGCCGTATTGCTGGTATTTTGCAACCAGCCGGCAAAAGAGGATGCGGCTGTTTTGATTAACAGTGAAAATATTTCACACGACAGCCTGGTAAAGCGAGGAAAATATCTCGTTGAAATTATGGGTTGCCATGATTGTCATTCCCCCAAAAAAATGGGACCACAAGGCCCTTATCCCGATCCGGACAGATTATTATCGGGGCAACCTGCCGACATGCCAATAGCCAAATTTGATACTGGTACGGCAAAAAACTGGGTATTATTTAATGGCATGCTTACTTCTGCTGTAGGTCCCTGGGGAATTTCATTTTCAGCCAATATTACCTCCGATTCAACCGGTATAGGCGGGTGGACTGAAAAACAGTTTTTTAAAGCCATACGCGAAGGAAAGTACAAAGGGTTAGACAATAGCCGTCCCTTATTACCACCTATGCCCTGGCCCGGCATTGCTAAAGCAAGTGACGATGACCTGAAGGCAGTTTTTGCCTATCTGAAATCTACCAAACCGGTGAAGAATGTTGTTCCGCAACCGGTATTCAATAAGGAGTAAGTACTTGATGCCGCTTTTTGATGAATTGCGGATCATGTTGTGTCTATTGTTTTCACCTTGCCCGCTGTAGCATTAACGGCGGGCATTTTTATATCAGCCGTTTATTTGTTAATCAATTGTTTTTGAAACAAATATTAAATTATAAAAAGTATCTTCAGGTGCAGAAAGTTCAAAACTAACATCCAGACCCCATGCACACCCTGCCCAGAACGGCTTTGGTCCTGATTGCTTTATGCCTTACTTCAACATTGATTGCCCAGGATTTCTCTAATAAGGGAAAGGATTTTTGGATTGGCTATGGCAACCATGTTCGCATGTTTACCGGAACCCCGGCCGAAAAAATGCAGTTGTACATTACTTCCGATGTGGCCACCACAGGTCAGGTTACTATTGCAAGCATCGGCTTCTCGCAAAGCTTTACCGTTTCGCCTAATCAAATTACCACCATTGATATTCCAAGAACAGCCGCTTTACTCGATGACGGATTGTATAACCATGGTATACATGTTACCGCAGATAAGCCGGTAGTCGTTTATAGCTTTATTTATGTAAGCGCTATTTCGGGCGCCACTGTTTGTTTGCCCACCAGTACGCTGGGCCGGGATTATTATTCAGTGAATTACACCCAACGATCTAACGATCCCGATTCCTATTCCTATTTTTTTGTAATAGCCGCCGATACCGGCACCACCACTGTAGAAATAACACCGGCTGCCAATACAAAAGGAGGAAAAGCAGCCAATGCGCCCTTTCTTGTTACTTTACAACAAGGCCAGATCTATAATGTGCTGGGCACTATTTCAGGAACCAGCGGGGTTGACCTTACCGGCTCCCGGATCCGTTCGCTTAATAATGGTTCGGGGTGTAAACGGATTGCGGTTTTTTGCGGCAGTGGTAAAGTCACCATTGGTTGCCCCGGCACCGGTACGGCCGATAACCTGTACCAGGAAATGTATCCCACCGCTACGTGGGGAAAGAAGTACATTACGGTTCCCAGTCTTACCAACAGCAATAATATTTATCGCATCATAAAATCAGATCCTGCGGCAAACGTAACACTGAATGGTACGGCCATTCCGGCAACGGCTTTTGTAAACAATTTTTATTATGAGTTTTTAAGTAGCACAACCAATGTTATTGAGTCAGACAAACCCATTCTGGTAGCCCAGTATTTTACAACCCAGGGTTGTGATGGCAATACCTCAAATGGTGATCCTGAAATGATCTATTTAAACCCCGTTGAACAAACCATTGCCGCGGTTACTTTAAATTCCATGCAACCGGCGGGCATTAATATCAATACGCATTTTCTGAATGTGGTGCTTAAAAATGATGCAGCGGCCATCAGCAGTTTCAAAATAGATGGGATATCCTATAACAGTTTTAATCCTGTACCGCAGGATAATAATTACACCTACGCGCAAATAAGAACTACGGCTGGTACGCATAATATTACCTGCGACACTGGTTTCAATATCATTGCCTATGGACTTGGAAATGTAGAATCGTATGGTTTTTCGGGCGGCATGAACCTTAAAGACCTTTACCAGTTTATTTCTATAAAAAACCAGTACTCCATTGTTGATTACCCCGCTACCTGTACCGATGCGCCCTTTAATTTCTCCATGACCTTTCCGTATATGCCCACAAAAGTACAGTGGCAGTTTGGCGGTTTATATACTGATGAATTGATCAATGCCCCGGTGCCCGATTCGTCGTTTACAAAAAACGGAAAACAACTATACCTGTACAGGTTGCCTAATACCTATATGGGACCAACGCCCGGTGTGTACCCCATCAAGATCATAGCGAACAACCCTACCGCCGATGGTTGCACCGGCGAGCAGGAAATAGATTTCGACCTGCGGGTATATCCAAAACCAACTGCTGGTTTTGCTTTTGCCGGTACCTGTTTGGGCGATACCACTTTCTTTACCGATCAATCTGTAACAGGAGACAACCCTGTTATCAAATGGTCGTGGACCTTTGGTAATGGCGATGTTTCCAATGCAAAAGACCCTTTTTACCTGTATAATACAGCCGCATCTTATACCGTTTCTTTATCGGCTATAACACAGGTAGGCTGCCTTACCGATACTGTTCAAAGAGTGGTTACCATAAATCCACTGCCGGTAACGGCTTTCCAAACCACCGGTCCATATTGTGCCGGACAGAATATTCTTTTGCAGGATGCCTCTACAATCAGCAACGGTAGTATTGCAACCTGGACCTGGAGTATGGGCGATGGCCAAACACTTACAAAGACCTCCAGCGCCACTTTCAATTATGTATATCCGGCAACTGGCAGCTATACCATTAATTTAACTGCCGAAAGTGATAAGGGATGTAGCAATAAAGCAACACCCAGGACAATAGCTATTACTGCACAACCAAAAGCCGGATTCGTTTTGCCGGAGAACTGTTTATCTGATCCTTATTCAACATTCACCGATACCAGTACCATTGCCGATGGCACCCAGGCTTCCTTTCAGTACAAATGGAATTTTGGCGACCCCAATGCCGCGGCAGCGAATAATAGGGCCACAGTAAAAAATCCGCAGCATAAATACACGGCTACCGGTAATTACAATGTATCCTTACTGGTTACTTCCAATAATGGCTGTGCCGATTCGGTTAAACAGGTGTTCACCATAAATGGTACCACACCGCAATCAGTATTCACTTTCGATGATGGCAATTCGGTATGTAGTAACAAAATGGGGACGTTCACCAATAATTCAACGGTTGATTTTGGGAACATTATACGCCTCGAAATTTATTGGGATTATGGCAATGACCCTACCAACAAAACAATAGATGATGATCCTGCTGCCGGAAAAAAATACAGCGCTCAATATCCTGTCTTGTATTCTCCTGATAAAAAAGACTACCTGGTACAAGTGGTTGCCTATTCAGGACAAACCTGTTTAAGTACTTCGGCCAAAACGTTTACAGTAAAAGCAATACCTGAATTGCAGTTTAACCCTATTGATCCTGTTTGTGCCGATGTAGCGCCTTTTCAAATAACCCAGGCTTCAGTACTGAATGGACTTTCGGGAAATGGAATATATAGTGGAAAAGGTGTTAGTCAGTCGGGCATCTTCAGTGCTGCCATTGCCACGGCCGGAATTGATTCCATACAATACGTTTTTACCGCTGCAAACAACTGCGTTAATTCAATAAAGCAGGCTGTGCTGGTATATCCTTTGCCAATAGTAAATGCAGGGGCCGACAGTTATTTGCTGGAAGGGAATTTTCTTACTTTACCCGCAACGGCTTCGGGCAATACCCTGAGTTATGTATGGACGCCGGCCACGGCATTAAGTAACTCCACCATTCTGCAGCCACAGGCATCGCCAACTGATGATATCACCTATAAACTCACTGCCACTTCAGTGGAGGGATGCAAGGCCTCAGATGACATTGCCATCAAAGTATTAAAAGCGCTGCATATACCCAATGCATTTTCACCAAACGGTGATGGCATACACGATCGTTGGGAAATTAAATATCTTAATACCTATCCGGGCGCTACGGTAGAAGTGTTTAACCGGTATGGACAACTGGTTTACCGGTCGGCCGGTTATTCGCAATCATGGGATGGAACGTTCAATGGAAATCCGTTGCCCGTAGGCACGTATTATTATATCATCAATCCGAGGAATGGCAGAAGCCAGCTATCGGGTTATGTAGATATTATTCGATAGCTATATGAAAAAATTGTACACGTGTTTGATGCTTATAGGTAGTGTAATTGCTGTGCAGGCACAGCAAAAGCCACACTATACCCAATATATTTTAAACAATTACATTTTAAATCCGGCGCTTACCGGTATCGAAAATTACTTTGATGTAAAAGCAAGCGCCAGGGATCAGTGGGTGGGGTTGAATGGTGCGCCGAGAACAGCTTATTTAACCATACAGGGACCCATTGGCAAGGAAGATACAAAAACTACTCCTACTTCATTTCAATTGCCCGGTCAAAATCCACGCGGCGAAGCCTATTGGGAGAACTATACGCCTTCGAAGCCACACAGTGGCATAGGGCTGATCCTGTTAAACGATCATACCGGTAATTTCAACAACTTTACGGCAAATGTTACCTATGCCTATCATATAGGAATAACGCCAACCATTAACCTGGCTGCAGGTTTTGGCGCCGGTATCAATCACTTGCACCGGGACCTTTCCAAAACCGACTTTGGCGATGGCGTTACTGTAGACCCTGCGCAAACCAGTGGCAATATAAACAAGTTGAAACCCGATCTCAATGCAGGGCTTTGGTTGTATTCAAGTGATTTTTTCGTTGGGGTCTCTGCACAGCAGATCATTCCCACGGCTATGACCTATGGCGATAATACGGCGCCCGTTCCGGGCAAAGCAATACCGCATTTTTTTGCCACAGCGGGTTATCGCTTTTTGTTGAACGATGATATCAATGCATTGCCTTCTGTTATGGTAAAATACGTGTCGGGCACGCCAACTACACCGCAGTTTGATGCAAATATTAAATTGCAATATCTCGATCTGTTGTGGCTGGGTGCAAGCTACCGTTTGCAGGATGGGTATGCGGGCATGGTTGGCTTGAATGTAGGCAATACTTTTAACATAGGGTATTCGTACGACTTTACAAAAACAGCGTTAAATACTGCCAGCAGGGGCACGCATGAAGTCATCATTGGCTTTTTAATTGGTAACCGCTATGGCGATACCTGCCCGAGGAATGTGTGGTGAGGCACCAACGTTACGAAGGGATTTATCATCCTTAGCTTTGGGTCGGTCTGACAAGATCGGCCCTTTTCAATAGTGCCGGGATTAAACCTTTGTGCCGCGAGTGGGAAAGGTTCATAACTAATTATATTTCAATTAGAAATGAGCTGGATGCCTTTGTTATTAGGCATGTGAATGTTTGTTTATTACAAACTTTTCGGTATCTTTATATAGACAATAGTTCTTTGAATTCAAACCCAAAAATGGCTGACCACCATAGAAAATAAGCGGTCATACTAGTATGCAAATACTTGGTGAAAGCCAGGTTGATGACTTAATCAACAAGATTAAAGAAATCGCCAGGCGAAATCCACATGGGTTTACAGTTTATCTCGACGATCTTCGCCCAGTTACTTCTGGCTGGTCTGTAGCTCTAAAAGAGACACAGAATAGTCACGGTGATGATGGTTTAAAACATGTGCTTGCAATTGCAAATGCAAAAACCGGAATCGTAGGAGGCTGGCGCGAGGATGGGAAGTTTTGGTGGGATGCGGTCCTCATCTTCGATAATGAAGAAGAAGCAACGATTGCTGGTCATCAAAATGAACAAATTGCGATTTATTACATTGAAAAGAACTATGTCAAGTTTCTCTAATGAAAGGGGGCCGAAAGGCCCCTTTTAAAAATACTGGTTATGGCAACAATAAAAAACATTCACCTGCTCTCCGTTTCGGATAATGATCTGAAAAAATTGGAATATGGTGCTGCTCTTCACAAGAGGATGAGCAATATTGAATTTAAAGTTTTGGAAGTTAAAGATGATTCTTTGGTAATTCGGGTTTCTCAAGGGAAACATTTGTCTGAGAATTACACCGATAAAGCTACTCTGGTTACTCGCACCAGGGAATTGTTTGAACCTTTTTTCCCGGGAATGAAAATCCATCCGCAAGTCAACCCATATGAGCCTAACCCGGTTTCAAAAATTGATAGCTCATGGATCAAAAAACAAATGGATATTCTTGGATTACGAGTTACAGATATTGTGAACGATACTGGCGTAGATAAAACAAATATAAGTGCCTGGGCAAATGGTAAAAGAGAAATGAGCCAGCCAGTGAAGGCAATGTTTTATCATTATTTCAATTATATGGGTTATCGGTTAGGGAAATAAAATGTTATCCCTGTTCCCTTTAATGGCATTAGCTATTAATTGTTCATTCAAAAAGGGGCCATACAGGTTGCCGGTAAACAAAGGTTTGGGACTGGTGAAAATGGCATTCACTGAAACATAGGAAGCAGGGTCAGTACAACCAACTGTATTAATTGGAAAAGTTGAGTCTATGCAGGAGATTTTGACTTATCGCTTTTCTCCCATAAGGAAGAGGGCAACTCGTCAAAAAATCCATAATAAGAACTTCTCCATAATCTTTGTTCTTCTAAAAAAATATCTTATAGATTCCTTTTCTAAATGAAGTGTAATGCCCTGGCTATTTATTAACTTATTTCGCTTCAGAATTATATATGACTTATGTCTTCGATCTCGCCATTTACTACTTTTATATACCACATGAACCCTAATTTGTATTTGCCGTTGATAGCGGGTCGGTTGTTCATGAAAACCTTATCGCCAGGGCTTGGAAATTCATTGACTCCTATTTGCTCAATTTCAAGCTCTCCCTTATTTGAACTGTATATTTTTGTCTGACTTATTGTTGTGGTATGAAGGCTTGATAGCTTTTCCTTTAAATAACTTGTTCGAATAAAATCTAAGACTTTCTCAAAAGAATTTAAATCGCCATTGTATTTATTTTCATTTATAAAAATGGCGTATTCATCTCTGCTATCTATTTTAAGCGCCAGCAGGTTTTTATCAAAGAATCCATGTTTGAAAAGATAAGTTCCATTTATATTACCAATTAACAGAGAGTTATTTCCTAAGTATTCCCATTTAGCATTTTCAACCTGACCGTCGTTTGCAATAAGGAGTTGGTTATTCGTTCTAAAAATATATACTGTCTTTTTGTGCTCAATATTGTCTATTAATACCCAATGTTGATTCATTAATAATGTTAAATTGTCGAGCCTAGCCGAGAAGCGTTGAATTTGCGGAATGATTTCTGCCAGGAAAGTTTTCATATACAAACTAAAGTTGAGAGTTATTAATATAACCGCATATAGATTGGCTTATAGAATTTTTAATGTTATTTCTTACTGAGGTATCCGTTCAATCTGGTAGCGATCAGATTTCTAAAATAGTAAAAAAATAAAATATCTGATAATCTTTAAATATTTTGGTTGTCTCCCTCCCCAAAAAAGATCCCAGACCTTTCAGCCTGGGATCTTTATTTTTTGTCTTTATACGGGAGATGGAGGTCAGTTCAAATTGCTACCGGGTGCTAAGTTTAAAACAGGTAACTCAATCAGTGAAGAAACTTTCCGAATGCAGCTGTACTTACCTTTTAGCTTGTGCGTTGCAAAGCAGGAATAAATATGGCATGAACCGGAAACGTCTCCACTTCTGGTTTGTTTGTGATCCCCTTTTTTACAACTGCGGGCATCAGGCGGTTTTGAATAAAATTATTCATCTCATCGGCCGATTCCCAAATGTCGGTTACATGAATGGCATTATTGCCGAATGCAGCAACATGAAAAACTGCTCCCTGGGGCATATTCCCTTCCCAGTGAACATCGTTCCTGAGTTCGTCGTACTGAGTTGGCGTAATGCCCTCCCATTTCATTAACATTACAATTCTCATAAAATGTAGTATTTAAGTGAATATTAATTTGCCGAATGGGTATTTCCCCACCAGTTTCAGACTCTATTGTTATACGGGAATAATGACTATGGAACAGGTTTGGCGATGGTTGAAGATCCTGTAGTTGCTAAAAAACTACAAATATTATGTGTAAAGGCGCACATCGAGGTTACAAAAATTTTCGATAATAATCGCAGGTGTTTTTCACGTTTTTCGGAAATTTATGGCTAATGAATGAAGTTATCATACAAAATTTACGGCGTCACATTGAACCGAGCAGAGAAGAAATAGAAATTTTTTTATCCCTGGTGGTTTTAAAAACCATTAAACGAAAAGAATTTTTACTGAAAGAAGGGGATGTGGCGAGGCATCAGTTTTTTGTGGTGAGCGGTTGCCTGCGCACCTATACCATTGATTCAGGCGGCAAGGAGCATATTTTGATGTTTGCGCCTGAAGATTGGTGGTGCAGCGGCGATTTGTTCAGTTTTTTAGCAGGGCAACCAGGTGTTAATAATCTGGTTGCATTGGAAGCCACAACCCTATTACAGATCAGCAAAGACAATTTGGACACCTTATACCAGCGGGCGCCAAAATTCGAACGGTTTTTCAGGATATTATTTCAAAACGCTTTCGTTTTTCATCAAAACAGAATAAATACCAACCTTTCGCAGCCCGCTGAAGGAAGATATGATCTATTTACAAAAACCTACCCCAATCTTGAAAGCCGGATCCCGCAAAAATACGTCGCATCTTATATTGGCGTAACGCCTGAATTTTTTAGCCAGATGAAAGCAAATATGTTTCGCAAAAAATCTTAATGTACCTTATTTTTCAGCGCATGCTATGATCGTTGCTTTGCTATGCCGTACCAGGTTGCGGCATTATTCAATCACTAAAACAAAGCATCATGGAAAGTAAAGTAAACATGCAGGCTGCTTTCAGCGCAAATTCTTTTGCCGAAAAAAAATTTATTGAAATTAAAGGCCGCCGCATGGCTTATATTGATGAAGGTGAAGGAGAAGGCGACCCTATCATATTTCGACATGGCAATCCAACTTCATCCTATCTCTGGCGGAATATAATGCCTTATTGCCGTGGTCTTGGGCGGCTTATTGCCTGTGATTTAATTGGCATGGGCGACTCGCAAAAACTCACCAGCTCCGGACCTGAACGATATTCTTATTTGGAGCAACGCAGTTTTCTCTTTGCACTTTTGGAAGAGTTGAAACTGAACAATAATGTGGTGCTTGTGCTTCATGACTGGGGCTCTGTATTGGGCTTTGATTGGGCAAATCAAAACCGTTCCCGCGTTCAGGGTATCGTTCACATGGAGGCGATAACAATTCCTTTTAAGTGGGATGAATTTGAACCTAATGTACGTGATTTATTCCGGGCTTTGCGCTCTCCCGCTGGGGAAGAGTTGATTTTAAAAAATAATGTATTTGTTGAAAAAGTATTGACGGGAGGAATTTTCCGGGAGCTAAGCGATGCGGAAAAACTGGAGTACCGGCGACCTTATCTTAACGAGGGAGAAGACCGTCGTCCAACATTATCATTTCCTCGTCAATTTCCTTTGGATGGAGAGCCACAGGAAGTGGCGAACGTAGTAGCTGAATATGGAAATTGGCTGAAACAAAGTCCTGTTCCCAAGCTTTGGATCCATGGTAACCCCGGAGCATTGGAAAATGACAGTGTTCGGAAATTTTGCAGTACATGGCCAAATCAAACAGAGATAACAGTAAAGGGGAAACATTTTTTACAGGAAGACAGCCCTATGGAAATTGGAGAAGCAATCGCAGCATTTGTAAAAAAGTTACGTCAATGAGTGCATAAAATCGAGTAGGAGGGGGCTCATCCAGAAAAACGAAGATTTCATCCCTGGCGCCCAAACACAAATCCCAGACCTTCAGCCTGGGATTTGTGGATTTGGATGATTTTCTTAAAGTCATTAATGCCAGCTACTGCAGATCAGGAATGGAAGGTAGCGTGAAGTAGAAACGGCTTCCCTTTCCCGGTTCACTTTCAACCCTGAAGATACCTCTGTTCGCTTCGGCAAATTCATGGCATAGCAGCATGCCAAGGCCAACTCCTTTTTCGTTAGCGGTGCCGAATGTAGTGACACTTTCTTTCCGGTTAATTTTTGTCAACACTTCTTTTCCTATTCCTATGCCGGTGTCTGCTACACATATCTCAACGATACCATCTTTCGCTCTGCCTTCAATAGTGATCACATCACCGGGATTACAGAATTTGATGGCATTACTGATGAGGTTACGAATAAGTACCTGAACCATATTCTGATCGGCCCATACCGTTAAAGGCTGTGGTACTTTATTTATCAATTCAACCTTTTTGTCAGCTGCCGTTTTGATCAAAGGCTCCATAGTGCCACTCACCAGCTCATGTACGGGCAGCATAACCGGGATAATTATTCTGCCATCGAGCTGGCTGCTTGCCCATGAAAGCAGGTTGCTGGTGAGTTCAGCAGAATAATCAATATCACGCCTGAACTCATTTATTATTGATTGCAGATCCGCTTCCGGTAAAGAATGTTCCTTCAATATCTCCAGCATATTCTTTAAAGAATATAAGGGCACTTTCAGATCGTGGGAAATGATAGAGAACAGTTTATCTTTTTCCTGGGTCTTTAAATGCAGCTGTACGGCCTGCCGTTCTATTTCCTCATTCTTTGCTTCCAGTAGTTGATTGGTTTTATGTTTGGCTGCCCTGCTGCGGAATAACAAAAAGATGAGGATGCTTAAGAATAGGATCACAAGGGTTGCAATAGAAATTTGCAATTCTTTATTCCTGACGATGTGCTTGTGCAATGCATTTTTCTTTTCCTGGTCCTTTTTCAGTTGGGTTTCTCTTTTCTCATATTCGAACCTGGCTTCCAACTCACCTGTCTTTTTCAACATGGTTTCATTAAAAAGGCTATCAGAAATATCTTTATACAGTTTGAAATATTTAAGCGCATTGCGGGCATCGTTCTTTGCATCGTAAACATCTGCCAGGATTTTATCTGATTGCCCGATCAGCCTTTTAGCTTTTATTTCAGTGGCCGATTGCAGACTTTGATTTGCATACTCTATTGTGGCCGGATAATTCTTAAGTTGGAAATAGGTGAGGGCTATTGCAACATCAGCCCGGGTTTTACGTATCTTATCATCGGTGTGGCTAAAATATTCCCTTGTATGAAGAAAGCGGTCCAGCGCTTCTTTATACTTTGCCTGCTCAAATAAAACCGCCCCGATATTATCATTGCTTACCACTACAGAATAGTCATCTTTCATGGCTGTAGCAATGTCTAATGCCTTTTGATGATATCGCAATGCCTTGTCATATTGCTTTTTCTGTGACCATGTTACTCCGATGCCGGTTATTGCTTTTTGCCAGTTAAGGCTGTCTTTCATCTTTTCAAAGATATCAGCGGCTTTCATGAACAACTTCATCGATTCATCCCCTTTACCTATATCTGAATATCGCATAGCAATATTGACTGTTGCCTTGGCTATGCATATGGGATCGTTGATCTTTTCGGCAATGGTAAGGGCCTGCTGGTAACTGGCTAACATTTTCACATAATTACCTGTTAGGGCATACCCGTTCCCCTGAATTCTTATGCTCACCGATACACCCTTGCCATACCCTGCCTGTTGAGCGAAGTCCAATGCTTTTTGGCTATAAAAAAATAAACTGTCGGCACTGATGCGGTAAAATGCAAACGCCAGGCTGTCTAATATGTCAATATAGGCGGAGTCTTTGCAGAAATCCTTTTTCTGCTGCATTCGCAGCATGGTATGCTTTAGGCGGGGTATGTCTGCCGGTTGTGCATGGGCCTGCCATTGCACAAAAAGCATACATATTATAATAAGTCCTGTCTTAACTGATTTGTTCACTGGTGTAAACAGGTGAAATTTTTTCGCAATTCGGGTAGTAAAAGTTGGAAAATTTGGGGGTGGGCAGAAAGTTATGAACAATGAATGTTTATTGAACGCTATTATTCAGTATTTTGAATCCGTACCCTATATAAAAGCACATTTCAGGAATGCAAACGATTGCGTGGGAAATCCTACCCGGCTTCACCCCGCTTATAATAGGTAATCTTTCAATTTTAAATATTCGCTACATGAAAAAAGGATATAATCGTCGTGGCTTTCTTAAGAACTTATCCCTGGCCACAGGGGGTGTTTTGACGGGCAGCGCTCTAGCACAACAGGCATCTGCAGCTTATATTGAACAGATCAGGCGGGAAAATGATCAGGAAAAAAAACGGTATACAGCCAATGACAATATTAACATCGCATTGATTGGCGCAGGCGGTATGGGTACGTCTGATACTACCACAGCCCTGAAGGTGCCAGGAGTAAAAGTAGTGGCCGTTTGTGATTTGTACGACGGCCGGTTGAATGAGGCTAAAAAGAAATGGGGCAATGAGTTGTTTACTACCAAACATTATAAGGACATTCTAAGCAGACCTGATATAGACGCTGTGATCATTGGCACCCCCGATCACTGGCATAAGCAGATCTCGGTAGACGCTATGGCGGCAGGCAAGCATGTATATTGCGAAAAGCCCATGGTACATAGTGTAGAAGAAGGGCCGGCGGTGATCGCTGCGCAGAAGAAATACGGGAAAGTATTTCAGGTAGGCAGCCAGGGCCTGGCATCACTGGGAAACGAAAAAGCCCGTGAATTGCTGAAAGAGGGCGCCATTGGCAAATTGAATTATGCGGAAGGATTCTGGGCCCGCCGGGCCCCTGTTGAGGTATGGCAATATCCTATACCCGATGATGCATCGGAGAAGACCGTAGACTGGGACACTTATGTAAGCAATACCACAAAACGGCCTTTCGATAAAATGCGTTTCTTCCGCTGGAGGAATTATCGCGATTATGGTACCGGCATGGCAGGTGATCTGTTTGTGCACCTGTTCTCCAGTCTGCATTTCATTACCGGCTCGGTAGGGCCCGATCATGTTTATGCAACCGGTGGATTGAGATTCTGGAATGATGGCCGGGAAGTGCCAGATGTACTGCTGGGTACTTTTGATTATGCGGAAAATGCCGGGTTGCCGGGCTTCAACCTTTCGCTGCGTTGTAATTTTGTGGATGGTACCAGCGGTACCACTTACCTGCGGTTGATCGGGAGTGAGGGTGCCATGGATGTTGAATGGGACCGCATTACGGTAAGAAGGAATAAAAGCTTTGAATCTAATGATCCTTTTATGCTGGCTCAAATGGCCAAAGCAGGTAAGGGCCTCGACAACAGAAAGAAAATGTTACCCCCCGAAACTTTCGTATACCAGGCCGAAGAAGGATATAAAGGAGCGCATTACGATCATTTCAACAATTTTTTCAACGCCATTCGCAACAACAGTACAGTTGTGGAAGATGCTGTATTCGGTTACCGGGCCGCTGCCCCGGCATTGATCTGTAACGACAGCTACTTCAGTCATAAACCCATACAATGGGACCCTGTTAACATGAAAGTGATAGGATGATTGTAGCCATATTTTTAATTTGAAACTATAAGCATATGAACATAAAGAAAAAGATAGCAGTTGTTTGCATGGGAATGCTGGCCTTCGCACCACAACCCGGCCATTCGCAGGTAGCTGCAATAAATGCGAAAAACGTTACCGGTGGCGATCTTACAGGCAGATGGGACCTCACGGTAATGGAAAACGGAAAGGAAAGAGCCTCCTGGCTGGAAATAGAGATCTCGGGATTCAAAACCCTGGTTGGGCGCTTTGTAGGCGCTGGTGGAAGCGCAAGGCCAATTTCTAAAATTAATCTCACCGATAACAAATTTTCGTTTGCCATTCCGCCACAATGGGAAAAAGAGGAAAAAGATATGGTGCTGGAAGGAGAGCCCACCGCGGAAGGAATAAAAGGTGTGATCCATAGCAGTGGGGGAAATGATTTTACTTTTACCGGAGTAAGAGCGCCATTGCTCAACGAAAAAAAGAAAGTGCAATGGAAAAAGCCTGTTAAATTATTTAATGGCAAAGATCTTTCGGGCTGGGAAATGGATGGCAAAAAGAAACAATGGATCGTTCAAAACGGGGAGTTAACCAGTCCTGAGTCAGGTTCCAACCTCATTACGACAGAGAAGTTCGGTGATTTTAAATTGCATATTGAATTCAAGCTTAAGAAGAACAGTAACAGCGGCGTGTATTTGAGAGGCCGGTATGAAACACAGGTGATCGACAATGCCGCTGACGCGCATCCCAATAGTCATTTATTTGGTGGTATTTATGGTTTCCTGGTGCCCAGTGAAATGGCTGCCCTGGGGCCCGATACCTGGCAAAGTTTCGACATTACCCTGGTGGGCCGGATGGTTACCGTGGTGGCCAATGGCAAAACCATTATTTGTAACCAGGAGATCCCGGGAATAACAGGTGGGGCATTGGATAGCAGGGAGGGGGAACCAGGCCCTATTTATTTGCAGGGCGATCATGGTCCTGTAGCTTATAGAAATATAGTGCTTACACCCGCCGAATAAGTTTAAAACAGAATAATGCAAAAGCGCCGCGGTGAATAGGTTCGCGGCGCTTTTTGCTTTATATGATATTGCAGGTAATACAACTACTTAAGCCCGACCATGGAATTAGTATTCGGGTCCCATACTTTCAACCGGAAACATGCCATGATATCTGAAGGATTCAATGTGGTTGTTTTTGCCTCCTGTAATTGCGGAAGACTGGTCATTACTTCAGGAAGGCGGTAAAACGGAATGCGCGAATTGATATGATGAATATGATGATAGCCGATATTCGCTGTGACCCATTTCCAAAAGGGATTCATGACCATGTAGCTCGACGATGACATTGCCGCTTCTTCATAACACCAATCCTCTTTTTCGCGGAAGGTTACACCCGGAAAGTTATGCTGCGCATAAAATAAATACGATCCTATCATAAAGGCCAGCAAAAATGGCACCACGGCAGCCAGCAGCCAGGTGAGCCAGCCCAGGTAAACAAAGATCAATACGCTAATGCTGATATGAACGATAAGTGCGACCAGTGAATCCCAATGACGTTTGGGCGCACTGATAAAGGAGCGCACACACATTCCGAAAATGAACATGGTGATATAGCCGAAAAAAATGGTCAGTGGATGCCGGATGGCCAGGTAGCCACGCTGCTCAGCTTTGGAAGATTGCAGAAATCGTTGTTTGGTCATAACCGGGTATGACCCGATGCTGGCGCTGAACAATTTGCAGTTATGATTGTGATGATAATCGTGTGAACGCTTCCATATACTGGCAGGCGCGAGTATAAAAATGCCGTATAATTTGAAAAGAATAGCTGCGGGTAACGACCGGTGCAGAATGGTATGGTGCTGGTGATCGTGGTAGATCACGAACATCCGAACCATGGTGAGTCCGGCTGCAATACTGCAGGCAAATTTTAAGAAGAAATTATTTAAAAAATAAATGCCCGAAAAAAGCGCTATCAGGATAGCAAGCGTGGACAGGCTATAATACCAGCTTTTCCAGACTATTTCTTTGGCAAACGGTTTTGTAGCAAGGATCAACTCCCGGCCCGGATTTTTTTGCATGACTTAAACTAAAGGGTTTTATACAGTTGATTTATTTTGTGCCGGGCGTTTGTGCTTCCATCGTCTATGTGTCCAAAGCCATATTTCAGGTTGTTCTCGTATATCTTTTTCCAGTCTGGCGGTGTGTAATTCAGAAATTTTTCCGTCGGCGGTATTTTTAGAGTCTTCCGACAATATTTCCGCCAGGATGTTGTAATAACCTCTTTTCAGTCGCTTTATTGTTATATATACAATGGGGTAACCCATTTTTTTTGCAATTTTTTCCGTTCCCTGGAATACAGGTGTATCCTGGTTCAGAAAGGTTGTCCAGAATGCATTTTCCGGCGATGGCGTTTGGTCGGCGATGAATGCAGTAACACTGATCATTGCTTTATGCTTCACCATGTCTTTGTAGGTATCTTTCATCGCAATAAGCCCGGTACCAAAGCGCGTACGCATGCGATACATTAATCCGTTGAAATACTTATTGCCAAACGGATGATATACCACAAATAATTTCTGTTTACAAGTGAGGCTGAATGTATTACCTGCCCATTCCCAATTGCCGTAATGCCCCATAACGAGCATAATGCTTTTCCCTTCCCGGTGATAGCGGTCGAAGATGTCTTTTGCGGCCGGGCTTAAGGTGCAGCGTTTTAACATCGTTGAACGCCCGATCGTAAGCGTTTTAAAACTCTCGAGGAAGAGGTCGCAGAGGTAGTGATAGTAGTCCCTGCACAATCTTTTTATTTCTGCTTCCGGTTTTTCGGGGAAAGAATTGCGAAGGTTTTGCATGGCTACTTTTTTGCGATAGCCGGTAACATAATAGAGGATAAAATAGAACCCATCACTTACCCGGTATAAGATGGGGAAGGGTAGAAGGGAAAGTAAATAAATGAACGGTAATGTGATGTAATAGATCAGGCCTTTCATGAAGGGCGAAGATACTTTTTAATGGCAGGAATCAACACGCAGGCCCAAAAAAAATCCCAGACTTTTCCGCCTGGGACCTTGTTTGTTTCTTTGGAATTTCCTTGTACCGGGTTAGGGAGTTGGTTCAGGCACTTTGCCGAATTCGGAGGGGATTTGCTATTTATAAAATCTTATGTATTAGCCACTTTCAACTGAATCGGCGAAAATCTCCAATAATCTACAAGTCCTTTTACGCTTCTGATCGGCGGCGCAGGGAAGTGCCGATACTGCTAAACCACTGAACGATCTGGTTCAAACACTACTGCACGATCCTACAACTTCAACCCTTACTCCGGGCAAACGCGAGCTTATCGCCACTTATACGTTCAGCCTCAACGAATATAAGTATTACGCCAACATGCATGGTGCTATCGCCAGGTATTGGATGGCCATGGAGATGTGGTAAAGGGTGTGATAAAGGATCCTGCTACTGTCAACATTAGCTCCAAACTCAAAACATTGATGAATATTGCAGCCAGGGTACAGCAGAGCGGCAGGAGTGTGACGCCAGATGACATCGAAGCAGCCAGAAAGCAAGGCGCTACAGACAAAGAGATCCACGACGCTGTGCTGATCGCCGCTACTTTTTGTCTCTTCAAATGTATCTGGTGCTGTTGGCCAGATTACATTAAATAAAGGGCGGCTATGCCTGCTTTCCGGTGTGTATAAATTACAGATTAACTGGTAATGCATGAACGATAACTCTAACGGTACAACGTTGATATAGGTTGTCAACTTGTATATGACTATTTATCAAATGAATAGACGCGATCTTGGACCCTTAAATCATTTGTACGGAGAATCTATTTAGTCAATTTATGCTTCAATAGATATGACAAATATCATGGAAAATCATGAGTATAATTTTTTGTGGGAAAAAATATACAACCAATATTTGCAGGCGATATATTGCTCTTTGGATAAAAACAGGCGTATGAAAAAATACTTTATAATCTTCTTGTTGGCTACATCAACAACACTGCTGTTATATTGTACAAGGAAGGATCAGGTGGTTCTTAGTTCCTCCGCTGATTCCAATACCCTTGTCTCCTACAAAACAACAACGCCCCCTGTAATTGATGGAAATATTGATGGTGAATGGAGTAAGGCCACCAGTATATCTGTTACTCCTACGGTACCCGACCCGGGTAATAATCTTTTTACCGGTTATAACGGGGAAACATATCCTGCAACCCTTCGTTCAATGTATGATGATCAATACATTTATTTTTTGCTGGAGTATGCCGACAGTACAAAAAGTGTAAACGTAGCGCCCTGGTATTTTAATACCGATACCAAACTTTGGGCGCAGGAGCCTACCAGCAGAACATATGATGTAAATGGAAAATTAACAAGGCAGGGGCATGGCGAGGATAAATTTGCTATGTTATGGAATATTGATTTCTCAACGCCCAAATTTATTTCCCAAACCTGTTATGCCAGTTGCCATGTATTTACGCCCTATACAGATTTTTCTGTGAATCCTCCTGTTTCGCAATCAAATGCAGGAAGCGGTAACCACTATACCAATGGGGCCAGTGAAAAAATTGATATGTGGTGGGCTCATTTAAGCAGGGATGTATTATTCAATCAAATGGACGACAACTATCAGGATTGGGCCGGCGGCCCGGGAGTTACCAACCTCGTTGGGGGATCGGGAAATGGTCGCCACGTGGATGGTATTGTTGTTTCGGGCGCCAATTCAAAATGGCCATACTCACCAAGTTATACTACTGCGGCTTTACAGGGAGCTTCTAATAACAGGCAATCATTAAAGTTAGATGGAACAGGCGTATCTGTTAATGTTCCCCTGTGGATTATTCCCGACGCTTCCAGTTATTATTATATTCTGGCAACCGATACATTACCGGGGGGCAAAGCCGTGAAAATTACAGGCGTAAGTTCAACCGGCGTTTTAAGTTACAATGGCGGTTCTATTAACCCGAATGTGGGTACCGATTATCAGAGAGCGGGCGATGCGGTTTTCGGAGGAGATGGAGCAAAATGTTTCCCTGGCTACATAGCTTCTCCTTTGGTTGGCGGCCGGGCCGACATTACCTGTTCTGCCGTGTACACCGGTACCGGTTGGGTTATTGAATTCAAGCGTAAATTAAGAACAGACGACACATTGAAACAGGATGTTGACTTATCGGGCCTGCAGGATCAGCAGTTTGGCCTGGCTATATGGAATCAGTCAAACAACCAGCATGGTATTCAACCGAACCTGCTGTTGAAATTTCAGCGATAAGTAACGTTCTGATTCATTTAAAACGAACACATATGCAATTGAGAACGGTAGCAATCATATCGGGGTTCATCGCCATACTGATGATTGCTATTTCAGGTTGTTACAAATCTACTACAGTAGTAGTTAATCCCGGTAGTGCCATTACCACCACAATGAGTTTCACCAATGATATCATCCCCCTCTTCGAAAAAAACTGCGCATTAAGTGGTTGTCATGTGCCGGGCGGAAAAACGCCTGATCTTTCAACAGTCAATGCTTTCCAATCGTTAGCCCGGGGAAGTTATATAAAGGCCAATGATCCGGACAATAGCGTGATCATGTTATGGCTAACCGGCAAAAAAAGCCCGGTAATGCCATTGGGTAACGGTCCAAACCAGGATATCAATGCGAAAGTTTATGCATGGATTAACCAGGGCGCCAAAAACAACTAAAAACAGTACAATGCTTACAGTATTACATCGGTATGCCACTCTTTACAGGAAACTAATAATCCTGTTGCTTTTTTCAGCGGTGTATTCCGGCAATAATTTAAGTGCTCAGGATTCAACGGCGGCCGAACCGGTAGTGAAGAAAAAGTCATATGCAAAAAATACGTTTGAAGGAAATTATTTAATCGACAATCAAACGGTAATGGTGCCGGTTAAAGGAACTTTCGAATTTGACATCAGTCACCGGTTTGGCACTGTCAATAATGGCTTTACCGATTTGTTTGGGCTGTTTGCCGGTGCTAATATGCGACTGGGGTTCAGCTACGTACCTGTTAAAGATCTGCAGGTGGGGTTTGGGGTAAACAACTTTAATATGCAGGTTGATGGCAGTTTGAAATACGCCCTGTTGAAGCAAACAAAAGACAATGCCATGCCTGTATCGGTTACTTACTTTGGCAATTTGGCTATGGATACGCGGAAAAAAAATGCCTCATTACCCATTGTAACATTTTCTGACCGTTTTACCTTTTTCAACCAGGTGCTGGTGGCCAGAAAGATCACTGAAGCCTTGTCTGCGCAGGTTGGATTCAGTATTACGCATTTTAATAATATTGAGGGATACTATGATAAATCAAATACCATTCAGCTAAAAATGAAAAACGATCATTTGGCTGTTTGCTTTAGCGGAAGATATAAAATAACTCCTAAAACCTCCATCGTTGCCAATTACGATCAACCTATAACGCAGCATGCGATGAATAATCCCCATCCTAACATCAGCCTGGGGTTACAAATGCAAACCAGCGGCCATACCTTCCAGGTATTTGCCGGTAATTATGGATATACCCTTCCGCAGGACAATAATCTATTAAACCAGAATGATTATACAAAAGGGCAGTTTGTTATAGGGTTCAATATTTCACGACTTTGGAATTTTTAAATATAAACAGCTATGAACATTCTATCAATGGGTATTATTTCAGGTGTTTTTATTTTATCCGGTGGCTTTGCAGTTAAACAGGTAAAACCATGGCCTGTTCCGGATAAGGCAGCAAAAACAGCAAATCCGGTTAAGCCATCCAGTGAATCAGTAAATGCCGGTAAGAGTTTGTGGATACAACATTGTGTTTCCTGTCATGGTAAAAAGGGATTAGGCGATGGAACAAAAGCTGCCCAGTTAAAAACGCAACCGCAGGACCTTTCAACAGCCACTGCCCAATCTCAATCAGACGGCTCTTTGTTTTATAAAATTGCTGAAGGAAGAGAAGATATGCCCAGTTTTAAAAAGAAAATCCCTGATGCAGAAGATATCTGGAATGTGGTGAATTATATGCGTACCCTGAAGAAATAATTAGTTTGTCCCGTACAGGAACACCTTTATAATCCTCAAGCTTCATGTATGGAAAAAGTTGAATCAGTTTCCCACACCCCTGCAGGAAGGCGCAAATTATTGGCCTGGATCGGTATATTATCTGTTTTTCCCCTGTGGAAGATGCGTATGTTCTCCAAAAAAAGATCGGTCATCGATTGTTCACCCGGCAGTAAAAATGGCACAATGCAGGTGTTATCGCAGGATGGGCAGTTAGTGGAGGTAGATGTTTCGAAGATCAATATACTGCAACAAAAGATTTCCGATAAGGAATTACGTGACTGGATTAAAAAGCCGTAAACATTTAAAACACATGAAACCAACAGATACCTCACGGAGAGAATTTATTGCAGGCGCCCTGATGGCAGGCGCTGCTCTTGCAGGATGTTCCGAAGAAAACAATCCTTTTGAAAGCAGTGCCGGGGAAATGGTAAAACCTTCGGGTGAAAAAGTAAAACTTCTTTCTGTAAATGGCGAAGTGATTGAAGTGGATAAGGCTTTCTTAAAACCGGTTCCACATATGCCACCGGTTTCAAACGACGAGGCAAGGATAGGGATCAAGGGTAAAAAATTTGTTATGGTCATTGACCTCTCCCGGTGCAAAAGCCTGAAGAAATGCCAGGAAGCCTGTGATCATGTGCACCATGTACATCCGGGGCAAAACTGGATCAAGGTATACCCTATGCAGGATGCCGAGCATACGGCGCCTTACTGGGAACCTACCACCTGCATGCATTGCGATGAGCCCCCCTGTGTTAAAGTATGTCCTGTAGATGCTACATTTAAACGCCAGGATGGCATTGTATTAATCGACAGCGACCGTTGTATAGGTTGCCGCTTTTGTATGGCAGCCTGCCCCTATTCAACCAGGGTATTTAACTGGAGTGAACCGGAGTTGCCCAAAGAAATAGCCGATCAGCCTTATTCATGCGAAACCAGTGTGCCGCAAAAAAAAGGAACGGTGGGGAAATGTGATTTTTGCGCCGATATGACAAGACAGGGAGAGTTACCGCATTGCGTTTCCGCCTGCCCTAACGGGGTGTTCTTTTTTGGTGATATGATAGAAGACTCGGTGACGAACGGATCTGAAACATTTCGGTTTAGCGAACTGGTTAGGGATAAGGCCGGTTACAGGTTAATGGAAGACCTGGGCACCAAACCCAGTGTGTATTATCTGCCCCCCGTAAACAGAAATTTTCCATTTAAAAAAGATGATGAAAAGGAGGAAGGGGAAAAAAGTTAATTTAAAATGAAACGCTGTGGAAAATCTGGCAAAAAATGAAATAATAAAAGACCTGTTGCCACGCAAATTCAACGCTACAGGTAAACTATGGATCGGGGTTTTATTAAGCCTTTGCGTTGTTGGCCTCATCGCATATACCCGCCAGTTGTCAAAAGGGCTTGTGGTAACTTCTATGAGAGATTATGTGTCGTGGGGTATTTATATTTCCAATTTTGTGTTCTTTGTTGCTATCAGCCTGGTGGGTTCATTAATCACCGCCATACTACGATTGACCGATGTACATTGGAGTACGCCCCTGACCAGGATTGCCGAAATCATTGCTGTTTCCGCCATCACGTTTGCTGCCATTATTATTGTGGTGGATATGGGGCGGCCCGACAGATTTTACAACCTCTTTTTTCACGGACGATTACAGTCGCCCATTATCTGGGACGTTATTGTAATTACCACCTATTTCTTTATAAGCATCCTGCTCCTGTACTTTCCGCTGTTACCCGATTGCATGCTGCTGCTGAAAAACGAAAAAAAGCTGGGTAAACGCCCGAATAAATTGTATAAATTCCTTGGTTCATTCTGGAGAAATACACCGGCGCAAATTAAGATCAATGAATGCGCCATAAATATTCTTGTCATAACCATTATCCCGGTAGCATTTTCCATTCACACCGTCACTTCCTGGCTGTTTGCTACAACGTATCGTCCGGGTTGGGACAGCACCAACTTTGGCGCCTATTTTGTATCAGGCGCATTCCTGGTAGGCGCAGGCGGCGTACTCATGGCTATGTACGCCTTCCGCAAATCGTATAAACTGGAAAAATATATAACAGAGCTGCATTTTGATAAGATGGGAAAAATAGTCGTGATGCTCGCTTTGGTATACTTATATTTTAATATCAACGAATTTCTGGTTCCGGCATTTAAAATGAAAAAGCCCGACCAGGAACACTTAATGGGGTTGTTTGCCGGTGACTTTGCGCCCCTGTTTTGGTTCGCCATTATCACCTCTATGTTTTTGCCTGTTTTAATACTGGTTTTCAAAAAAGGAAGAAAGCCCTTGCCGGCCTTTATTGCAGGATGTTTGGTTGTGATCGGATCGTGGATCAAAAGATATGTGATCGTAACACCTACCTTGCTGCATCCCTTCCTGCCAATGCGTGATGTTCCGCCATCTTATCGTCATTATTTTCCAAGTTGGGAAGAATGGGCTATTGCCATGGGCTCTTTGGCTGGCATGATGTTGATTATAACGGTCTTCGCCAGGTTATTCCCTATCATACCCATTCAGGAAACAATTACAGAAATTGAACAGCATGAGAATGCTTAAAAATATCATATTACCAGTACTGGTGGTTTTATTGGTCGATCCGTTGCTGTTTGCCCAGAATGCAACGCACGACTTAATTCTAAATCCCGGGTATTTTAACAATAATAACCAGGTTCAGTATTTAAAAGTCAATACAAAGGCAAAGATCGATGGGAAATTTAAACCGGTTGCGGGTATACCGGTCAGTTTTTATATTTCTGCCGATGCGCCGGCTAACCTACTGGGCAAAGCCGTTTCAGATCGCAACGGCGAGGCCGTATTATTTATACCCCCTGCTGCAAAAGATGCCTGGAACCGGTCTTCAAAGCAATCGTTTTTCGTTGTTTCAGCAGCTACTGGATTATATAAGTCAACCAGCAGCGATCTGGATATTACAAAGTCCAAAATAAAAATTGATACCATCGCAGGAAAGAAGATCATTGCCACCCTGCAGGAATTGCGCGACAGTGTATGGGTGCCTGTTAAAGGCGCGGATATTAAAGTCGCAATTAAAAGATTGAATGCAGACCTTAACGTTAACGAAACACCTGCTTATACTACCGATTCTTTGGGTACTGTGGCCGCGGATTTTCAAAGAGACAGTTTACCCGGCGATGCCAGGGGAAACATAACCTTAATTGCCAAAGTGGAAGACAATGATGCATATGGAAATATAACGGCCGAACTGACAGTGCCCTGGGGTGTGCCCGGCATATATGCATCTGACTTTAATAGAAGAACCCTGTTTGCAAGAAGAGGCTTAGCCCCTGTTTGGCTGGAAATAACGAGCTTTTCAATATTCTTTGTTGTGTGGATTGTGCTGCTTTATTTAATAGTTCAGATATGGAAACTCAAAAAGCTGGGTACACAGGCAGCGGAATAACTACCTCTCTGATCCACCGGCGGAAATCTTTCTATTTTGATTTTCTATTTAAAGGGCACAGGGATTCCAGGGAAGTGGCCTTCTCGGCGGCGCTTTATACTTAATTCTACTTTGTTTTCACGAATCGGAAAGTCTTGTACACGGACTTCCGGATAAAATCCTTTGGAGTGAAGCGTTTGGCCTGCGTACTCAGCAGGTGGAAGATTCTTTTCTTCTAAAAACAATACCAGGCCTTCCTTATCCTTTACAAAATGAGTTATATCAAAATATTCAAGTGTCCCTGATGGTAAAAAAAAACCTAATAATTCTTTTTCCCTGTCCTTTTCCAATGTTCAAACCCGTTTTATTGCCTGCAAAACAACTACTTTCTAATAAATCCCCCAAAATTTCAACCTGATCCTAAATCCCCCAAAATTTCAACCTGATCCCCAACATCTCTTTCCGCGCACGGGTTCGAAAACCTGCCGTAGGCCCCAAAAACAAAAATCCCAGACTTTTCAGCCTGGGACCTTGTATGTTTCTTTGGAATTTCCTGGTACCGCGTACGGGATTCGAACCCGTATCACCACCGTGAAAGGGTGGTGTCCTAGCCCTTAGACGAACGCGGCTCGTTTTTGGGAGTGCAAAGATAGGGATCGCCTTTATTTCACCAAAAAAAAATCGCTTTCTTTCAAAATATTTTTCAAAAAAGATCCTTCTGCTCAATACTCTCGCAAAGGTAGGGGGAGTCGCCCCTAAAGAAAGTAATGGCGATTCGGCCATTCGGGAAATCTCTTTAAACTTTGTAATATGTTCTCTTTTGTATTCATTTCTTTATCAAACCACATCCAATACCATACTGAAACGATCTTTTTATTGTCAAATTTGATAAATATGACCGGACAATTAAACCCAATGCCGCCATGTTTGTAGGCCATTAACATATAATGATCGCTTAATCCCA
Source organism: Niastella vici (assembly GCF_002077945.1). Taxonomy (GTDB): domain Bacteria; phylum Bacteroidota; class Bacteroidia; order Chitinophagales; family Chitinophagaceae; genus Niastella; species Niastella vici. Next base: position 16,260 of record NZ_LVYD01000042.1, on the reverse strand, counting down.
GATACATTAATTGCCTATGTGGTAAAGGCCACCATCCCACCGCATCGGAGATATAGAAAGCATGACCCGGATTCGCTATATCAAAGCCACCCGTCCAGCAATTTAATGCCTCTTTAATAAAACGCGGTATCCTGCCTTTCCGGTTATATGCTTTTAATGGAATGTTTTTTATGGTATCAAGGAGTTGCAGCGAGGTTATGCTGTCGGGCAAAATAAGCGACTCAAAAGCAAAAGTGCATCGCTTTCCCTGGCTATACAACCCGCAGGAACTTGCCAGGAGCAAAACCATCATCAAAAAATATCTCATATCCCCATTAACGAATGTTAGCCGGGTTTCTTGTTGTTGCGCGTTTTCTTCCGCTCGCTTCCATTTGCTTTCAGGTTCCTTTAAAAGCCCCCTCAAAAAGTAGGGTATTGTTTCATAAACAAATGTCAGCTATAAGTTTAGCCTAAACCACAAATTTCATCAACCCAATTACAACCAAAATTGTACCTTAGCCCCCGCAATTTTTAACTAACACAAAAATCCAGATCATGAGCACAGTTAAAGTGGCGATCAACGGTTTTGGTCGTATTGGCCGGTTGGTATATCGCCAGATTTATAAAATGGATGGCATCGATGTAGTCGCTATCAATGACCTCACAAGTCCAAAAGTACTTGCCCACCTCCTGAAATATGATAGCGCACAGGGTCGTTTCGACGCTGAAGTAAAAAGCACCGACAACTCTATTATAGTAAACGGCGATGAAGTAAAAATTTACGCCCAAAAGAACCCTGCTGAAATTCCCTGGAAAGAGCATGATGTAGACGTAGTGCTGGAGTGCACAGGTTTCTTCACCGATAAAGCAAAAGCTGAAGCTCACCTCACCGCTGGTGCTAAAAGAGTAGTGATCTCTGCACCCGCAACCGGTGATCTCAAAACTATCGTGTTCAATGTTAACCACGCTATACTCGATGGTACCGAAACAGTGATCAGCTGCGCCAGCTGTACCACCAACTGTTTGGCCCCTATGGCTCAGGTGCTCGATGAAAAATTTGGTATCGTTAACGGTCTCATGACCACCATTCACGCATATACCAACGACCAGAACACCCAGGATGCACCCCATCCAAAAGGTGACCTGCGTCGCGCCCGCGCTGCTGCACAAAACATCGTTCCTAACAGCACTGGTGCTGCCAAAGCCATCGGCCTGGTATTACCTAACCTGAAAGGTAAATTAGACGGTTCTGCTCAACGCGTTCCAACCCTTACCGGTTCTTTAACTGAAGTTACCGCTGTATTAAGCAAAAAAGTAACTGTTGAAGAAGTAAATGCAGCCATGAAAAGCGCAAGCAATGAAAGCTTTGGTTATACCGAAGATGAAATTGTAAGCAGCGATATCATTGGCATTCATTACGGTTCTTTATTCGATGGTACGCAAACACGTGTTCAAACAGTAGGCGATACCCAACTCGTTCGCACTGTTAGCTGGTACGATAACGAAATGAGCTATGTAAGCCAACTCGTTCGCACCGTGAACTATTTTGCAAAACTGATCAATAAAGGCGCTGCAAAAGAAAAAGCAAAAGCTTAATAAATAACCGCAGGATTAGTTTCAGCTATTCCTGATTAACCACAAAGCTGTTGACAGCGGGTAATGCCTGGAGATACTCTAAAGCCACCCTTAGCTATCAATGAACTTTGTGGTTAACTTTTTTAAAAACACTTCTTCATGTCTACTTTCAGCCAATATAACTTCAAGGGTCAGAAAGCACTGATCCGGGTTGATTTTAACGTTCCGCTTGACAAAAAAACATTCGCCATTACCGACGATACCCGCATAAAAGCGGCGGTTCCAACCATAAAAAAGATCCTGGGCGACGGCGGTAGCGTAATACTCATGAGCCACCTCGGCCGTCCCAAGGAAGGACCCGAAGAAAAATCTTCTTTGAAACACCTGATAAGCCATATTTCTGAATTGTTGGGTGGCATCAACGTACAGTTTGCCGGTGATTGCATTGGTAAAGATGCGGTTGACAAAGCTGCTGCATTAAAACCCGGTGAAGTACTGTTGCTCGAAAACCTGCGTTTTTATAAAGAAGAGGAAAAAGGCGACGCCGCTTTTGCTGAAAAGTTAAGCAAACTCGGTGATGTATATGTGAACGACGCATTCGGCACAGCGCACCGCGCGCATGCTTCCACTGCCGTGATCGCACAATTCTTCCCCCGCGAAAAAAGAATGTTCGGTTTGCTGATGGAAAGCGAAGTGGCCAGCGCCGAAAAAGTAATGAACAATGCCGAAAAACCATTCACTGCCATCATTGGCGGCGCTAAAGTAAGTGACAAGATCCTCATCATCGAAAACCTGCTCGAAAGAGCAACCGATATCATCATCGGCGGTGGTATGGCCTATACGTTTGAAAAAGCACAGGGTGGCGCCATTGGCAATTCCCTTTGCGAAGACGACCGCATCGATACTGCCCGCGAACTGTTGAAAAAAGCGGAAGCCAAAGGCGTTTGCCTGCATTTTCCTTCCGACTCAGTGATCGCCGATAAATTCGATGCCAACGCCCTTACTTCCAACGCCCCCAGCAATAATATTCCTGATAACTGGATGGGGCTCGACATTGGCCCAAACGCCTGCACCCAGTTTGCGAATGTGATCAAACGGTCAAAGACCATTCTCTGGAACGGCCCAATGGGCGTGTTTGAGATGGATAAATTCCAACATGGCACAAAAGCCATTGCTACCGCAGTGGCCGAAGCTACCCAGGACGGCGCTTTCTCCCTGGTAGGCGGCGGCGATTCTGTGGCGGCAGTTAACCAGTTTGGTTATACCGACCAGGTTAGTTACGTTAGTACCGGCGGCGGCGCCATGCTCGAATTCTTTGAAGGAAAAGAATTACCGGGTATTGCCGCGGTGAAAAAATAAGTTCACTAATTTTAGGATGAAACGTCCATGGCAAAATTTTCATTAGGACTTAATTCCAATGAAAATTTTGCCATGGTAAGTTCCATCTGGCCAAAATAAATAATAATATTTCAGATGAAATGCCGCGTACCTTTTGGGCGTGGCATTTCTTTTTTAAAGGATGGCATAGTTTTCCCGGTAATTACTCTTGTCATCACAAACTGTGGATTTATGAAAAAGTACTGCCCATTCCTGTTCGTTCTGGCCGTTTTGATCACGCTGGCTTCCTGTCAAAAGGAAATTCATAATAACGATGTTACTCCCCCCGGCGGTCCCACACCTGCCGATACCATCCCCAACACGGCCAATACGGAAGTGGGAACCTGGAATTTTATCTCGCTTCAGGGCACGCTGTCTCAAACCGCAGAACTTTCCCAGGCCGGCCAGGCAATAAAAGGCATTAGCACCAGCAATTTTACTTCGCAGAATAATGCCGGAACCGTGAAATTCGACAGCGTTAATATGACGGCCACGGGTATCAGTATGTCTGTTAATACCACGGCCAAAACCCTCGTTTATATGAATGGGTCACTGTTCGATTCCCTGTCAACACCTCTGAACCAGACCCTTCCGGCTCAAAATGCTACCTCGGGATACAAAAAGATAGGCGCCGATTCGCTGTATTTTCAGGATGGCGGCTTCCTGAATGTGCTCACCGGCGGTCTGGTGCCTTCCGCACCAAGCGGTTGCAAGCTGGTGTTTTCGGGCAATACCATGAAAATGACCATTGTATACGATACGGTCACTACGCAGGATTACCAGGGTATTCCGGCAAAAGTCACCATTCATGCCGTATTGGTGGCCACCCTGCAAAAGAACTGAGGAATTAATGGTTTTCCACAACTGCAACGTCGAATCACTCATGTTTGTCATATAAGGGATTGCACTAATGACGCCGAAATAGTATTTTTGCGCGTGAGTTTTCTGCCCTAATCAAAACTTTAAAATAGCACAATGAAAAATAAAACCCCGTTCCTGCTTCTCGGAAGTATTGTATTGTTATTCCTCGTTTCCTGCGGAAAAGAAAAAAGCATAGATACATTAGGCGGTACCAACAATGCCGGCAGCACCGGTTCTGAAAAAGGAACCTGGAAATTATTGAACATGCATGGTATCACCACTTCAATTGTTGAAATAACCGACGGCGTCGATAACGCCACATCAGTTACCACCAGCGATTATATAACTGATAATAATACCGGTACCCTCAAATTCGATGGTTCTACCATGACCGGCACCAATATCGGTTATTCGATGGATGCAATAGCTCATGCGCTTTTTTATACCAACGGTGTACTCGACGATTCTCTTGACGCGCCAATTTCAGCCGTTATACCGTCAACCAATACATCGGCCACTTATAAAAAGGTTGCTGCCGATTCTATTTATGTTAATTCCGGCGTATTTACCACGGTAGGAACGAACGGAACTACGCAGTCGGCCGGCGGCGGTTACAAACTGGCATTCAATGGCGATACAATGACCATGCGGGCGACAGTCGACCAAAGTAAGGTAGAGCTGAACATGGGTCTTACACAAAGGACCACAAACCACGCCGTACAGATCATTACATTGAAGAAACAATAACCGGTTTATAAATAAATGAATGAGCCCCGTTCACCAACCTTTGAGCGGGGCTTATCATTTGTGCCTGCCTGTGTATAAATTATTTCTTCTTTACTTCAACGATCTTGTCATCGTCCCCGTTATCGGTACAAACATATACTTTCCCTTCGGGCGAAATACAAACATCGCGCATGCGGCCATATTTGTTGACGTAGAATTCAAAAACACTATCGATACCGGTGCGGGCTGCATTCAGCTTCAATTGAAGCAGGCGGCTGTCCTTTAAAACCGCCAGCAACAGCGAGTGTTTCCATTGTGGTATCTGGTCCTTGTCGTAATAGTCAAGTCCGCTGGGTGCAATGGTGGGCGTCCAGGCCCAAAGCGGTTCGCGTACGTTATTGGCGTTGCAAAAACTTTGTTCGGCGCTGGTATTGCAAAATCCCATAACTGTGGGCCAGCCATAGTTGCGGCCTTTTTCAATAATATTGATCTCGTCGTCTGAACTGGGGCCGTGCTCCGAACTGTACAGGATGTTATTGGCAAATACCAGTCCCTGCGGGTTACGGTGGCCGAAGCTCCAGACCGCACTGCCGGGTGTTGGATTGTCGGCAGGAATACTACCGTCAAGGTTCAGTCGTAACACCTTGCCATTGAGGGCGCTTTTGTTTTGCGGCAGCGTTTGATCATTGGAATCGCCGGTAGTGATAAATAACTTTTGATCGGGCGTAATCAACAGGCGGCAACCATTGTGGATGCTCGCTGCTTTGATATTGTCGATTATTATTTGCGGGCTGGTAAGCGTAGAACCATTGTAAGTATACCGTACTATCTTTTCGATGTAAGTACTGCCATTCATATAGTCGTAGGCAACAAATACCTGCGGGGTAGTGGCGAAGTTGGGATGCAATGCCATTCCCAGCAAACCGCCTTCGCCCTGGGCACTCACTTCGGCAATGGTCAAAATGGTTGTAACGGCGCCCGTGGCCGGGTTTACCCGGCTCAGCTTACCACCGCGTTCCGTCATCCAGATGAAGTTATCGGGGCCCCATACAATTTCCCAGGGGTGCGATAGTTTGCTGGTAAGAATGCTGTCTTTGAGTACGGCTGAAGTAGCGGTATCGTCGTTCCCTTTTTTCTTGTTGCAGCACATGATAAGCAACGCGATACATAAACCGCTGTAAATGATCATTTGCTTCATAAAATAAGATTTAACAACCAGGATGTAACGAAAACCATGCCGCTACGACTAAAATAAGGCGATGTTGACAATGTGATCGCCACCGGGGGCGTTAGAGGGTCAATAAATGCTGCCGGGGTGTTAACAGCTTGTAACTCAAATGAATTAAAGGCACATTGTATCAAAAAATTGTACATTTATAAGAATTAAATTCTAAATAGATATGAAATCTCGTAATCTGGTTCTAATCGTTGTGGTGGTCTTTATTTTAATCTTAGGTGGTTGCGGATGTAATGGTTATAACAGAATGGTAAACCTCGATGAAGGTGTAAAGAATAAGTGGAACAATGTGCAGAGCGATTACCAGCGCCGTGCCGATCTTATACCCAACCTCGTAAGTACCGTAAAAGGCGCTGCCAATTTTGAACAAACAACCCTGACCAAAGTAATTGAAGCAAGGGCAAAAGCAACTTCAATAAATATAAACGCCGATAACCTTACTCCTGAAAAGGTTCAGGAATTTCAACAGGCGCAAGCTCAGCTGGGTGGTGCATTGAATAAATTGCTGGTGGTTGCCGAACAATACCCGCAATTGCAGGCTACACAGAACTTCAGGGACCTGCAGGCTCAAATTGAAGGAACCGAAAACCGCATCAAGGTTTCGCGTAACGACTTTAACTTGGCCATACAGGATTACAACTCGGTTGTTCGCCGTTTTCCCAATAACATCTTTGCCGGTATGTTCGGTTTTCATACAAAAACAGGATTCACGGCTGACGCAGGTTCTGAAAAAGCTCCTAAAGTAGAATTCTAAAAATAATTGCATGGCATTTTTCCCCTTCTCAAAAAGGAAAGAATTTTTTACGCGCGAGGAACAGGAGCGCATCGTGAATGCCATTCGGCAGGCCGAACAGCAAACCAGCGGCGAAATAAGGGTATATACCGAAAGCCGCTGCCGGTTTGTTAATCCCCTCGACAGGGCCGCAGAAATATTCTGGGGTCTTAAAATGGATGCTACCAAAGACCGTAACGGGGTATTGGTATACGTTGCCATGAAAGATCACCAGTTTGCCATTATGGCCGACCAGGGAATTCATGAGAAGGTTGGGCAGGCATTCTGGAACGAGGAAGTGTCGGTAATGACAAAGCATTTTCAAAATGCGGCGCCTGCCGAGGCCCTTGAAGCGGTGATAACTGATGTGGGAGAGGCGTTAAAAACCCATTTCCCTTACGACCGTGTAAACGATAAAAATGAATTACCCGACGATATGGTGTTTGGCAGGTAAGAAAATTGTTGCCGGTTACCAGTTACCGGTAACCGGGGACCTCCCGACACGTCGGGGGCAACTGATATCAACTGATAGGCATTATACTTTTTGAAATGAGTAAATTAAAAGCCCTTCTCGTTCCCATATTCCTATTTGTGTCGTTTTTAGCGTCGGCACAAAATATTCCCCAACGGCCCAATCCTCCGAAACTGGTCAATGACTTTGCCGGCGTATTATCGCCCGAAGAAGAACAGCGGTTAGAACAGGAACTGGTTGCCTACGATGACAGTACCAGCAACCAGGTTGCCATTGTGCTCCTCAAAACGCTCGACGATTATCCCATCGAAGAGTATGCGGTGAAATTATTCCGTTCGTGGGGCATTGGTAATAAGAAAACCAACAACGGGGTGCTTATACTGGCCGCCATCGAGGACCATAAGATCCGTATTGAAGTAGGGTATGGGTTAGAAGGGGCGATCCCCGATATTACAGCCAATCACATTATTCAGAATGATATTGCGCCCAACTTCAGATCGGGCGATTATTATGAAGGGTTGTCAAAAGCAGCCGCTTCTATTATAAAAGCAGCTGCCGGTGAATACAAGGCCCCGGCCGATTATCGCAAAAGGAAAGGCAGCGGCAGCGCCATCCCGTTCGGCTTTATCATTTTTGTGATCGTCATGATCATCATATTTGGCGGCCGCAACCGTGGTGGTGGCGGTGGCTTTATGAGCCGTCGTGGTTCAGGCTGGTTAGGGCCCTTTATACTGGGCAATATGATGGGCCGCAGTGGCGGCGGTGGTTGGGGCGGCGGCGGCTGGAGTGGCGGTGGTGGTGGCGGTTTTGGCGGCTTTGGTGGTGGCAGCAGCGGTGGCGGCGGCGCCAGTGGAAGCTGGTAGAAAGTTTTTGAGTTTATGAGTTAGTTAGTTGATCAGGTTTACCAAAAACTAACCAACTCAATAACTAACAAACTAACTAAAGAGCTTAATTGCTCAAGATATATAAACCTGGAACCCTGAACCCAATCGAAAATTGTATGCGCACCCTATTGATCCTGACCGTATTCCTTTGCAGCATCAATTCTTTTGCACAAAGGATGACTGCTGGCTTTATCAAAGACCGGCCCATGCCTGCCCGGGCGGTGAATGATTTCGCCAAATGGCTTACAAAGGCTGAAAAAGATCAGCTCGAAAGACATATAAAGGTTTATCGAAAAATGACAGGTTTTGATATTGTTATAATCACCCTGCCTACGTTGACGAATGCGAAGACCGGTGAAACCTATACCAGTCAGGAAGCGGCCCGGCAATATTTAGACAAATGGAGTACGAACGATTCGCTGAAAGATGTGCGGGTATTGCTGCTGGTTGATCCCAATGAAATGAGGATCAGAACTGCTGATAGTATGGGCGCCTACCTTACGGTGTCTGATTGCCAGCGTATATTCAAAGAGAAAATGATGCCTGAGTTTGAAGCGAACCAGTACTATCCTATGTTCATACATGGTGTAATTGAGATCGAGAATACCATCGGTGATGCAGTACGGGCAAAAAAAGCGGCGGAGATCGCTGCTATGAACAATGCCCAGGCGCCGCAGCCTGCTAATTCACAGCCTGCTAATTCGCAGTCTGCCTATTCGTATAACCAACCTGTAGAAAAGGAAATGACCCCGGGGGAAACCGTAGTTGGGTTTCTTGGGTTGGGGGCTATCATATTTTATTTCGTTTACAGAAAACGCAGAAGGGGCGTTCTGGCGAATGCCATAGATGAGGGGTTTGCTTCAGATGCTGATGCCTGGTTAACCCGGGAAGGTACCACGCACCGCCGCACGGTTAATGACTGAGCTGGCAATAGAAAATAAACCTTGAACCTTTATGCGCTACATCTTATTCCTTTCAGTACTTCTTTGCACTACTTTTTCATTTGCTCAAAAGAAGAAGACCGCAACACCTTTTATAAGGCCATTGCCAGTTCCGCACCATGCGGTCAATGATTTTGGGCGCTTTCTTTCCCTGGAAGAAAAGACATCCCTGGAGCTGGAACTGAACGAATATAATAACAGGACCGGCAATGCCATTGTTTTTATTTCGGTCGATTCACTTACCGATCCCAAAACCAAAAAGCAATACACAATTGAAAAAACTGCCAATTTATATTTTAATAAATGGGGCATTGGCGACAGCATAAAAAATAATGGCGTCTTGTTGCTGGTGAGTCGCAAAGAGCGGGGGGTACGTATAGAGGTAGGAAGGGGGTTGGAACAGGTGTTGACCAATCCTGTTTGCAAGCAGATCATAGAAGACAAGCTGGTCCCGAACTTTAAAAAGGGTAATTTTTACCAGGGAATAATGGAGGCAGTAAAAGCTATTGAACAGAATCTGGATGAACCGCCGGCTGCTGCTGAGCTACCTGCCACAGGAACCTATTCGTTACAGGAGGAGCCTGCTTCCTCCGAAACGGAAGATGCATCAATGGGCGGAGCAATTGCTGCGGTGGCAGCAGTTGGGGTTGGAATTATTGCTTTAATATTTATATGGGCTGCAAAACAAGCCCGGCGTTTTGGTGGTTGGTTTACTGGTGCTGGTTTTCAAAGTAACCGCCGCGGGTTTTTCAATAATTCATATAATAATGGACGCTTCTTTTCATCACGCGGTAATTCCGGTTGGTCGTCAAATGATAACACTGTTTCTTCCTATCCCGATAGCAGCGATTCAAACTGGTCGTCGAACGATAATTCGGTAGCGTCCTTTTCATCACCCTCTTTTGACCCTCCCCCATCACCTTCCTCATCTTCAGACAGCTTCAGTGGCGGCAGTAGCGATGGCGGCGGCGCCAGTGGTTCCTGGTAGTTTGTCAGTTTTTGAGTTCGTTAGTTGATCCCTGAACTGAAAACTTATAAACTTAAAAACTAAAAAGGCTGCCCTGGTACCAGGACAGCCTGTTATAGAAAATTTCTTTCTACGAAGTTCTCCCCTTTAGGGGCCGGGGGTTAAAAACTTTTCTTCTCCCCGCTCTCCATCTTCGAATTGATATAATCAATTTGTTCTTTCATGCTGGTTTTGTCAGCAGTTGCACTGGCGGCGTTCTTTCTATCAATAACTCCTTTAAGCAGGCCATTTACATATGGCGTTAAACCATAAGCTGCCAGGGCATCCCTGAATTCAACTACCATATCAACTCCGGCTTTTAATTTCTTCGTGTCTTTTACAACAGCCAGGAATTGGCAGAAGGGTTGCAGCAGGTTGAACTTCTGCTGTGAAATAGGCATGTCGCCAAATGCTTTGGCAATAATATCAAAACTGTTTTCATCACCCGATTTTACCAGTATGGTGGTCAGGCTTTCGATCAGTTTGCCTTTAGCCGGATATTTCGCCAGGCGTTTTGATTCTGCTACTGCAGCGGCGCTATCCTGCACAAACAATGCGTTCAATGCAGTGCCGGCTACTGTATAGGAAGAATCGTTCACGCTCTTGGTGAAAAGCGATTTGTATTTGTCCTCGTTGTATTGTGAAAGCGCACCGAGGGCAGTGGCGCGTACGGTTGCTTTGGGATCGCGCTGGGCAATTTCGGCCAAAATGGGTTCGGCCTGTTTCTTCACGGTTTCATTTTTCAGGTCCAGTTTGCCGATCGCATAACCACGCAACCCAAAGTATTTATCTTTCAATGCCAGGAACATGAGCTCCTGTGCCTTGGGATCGTTCTGGTTCCTGCTGGCAAAATCAATCGCTTCGCGGCGGTCGAGGTACTGGCCGGCATATTTATACTGATGAATGAAATTTTCCAGGGTCTTGTTGTCTTTTTTCTCGGCCAGCAGGGTCTTCTTGCCGTCTACATTTACCAGGTCGGGCCGGCTGGTGTAAGGGAAAGAAAAGGTTTCTTCCCTGTCTTTGATCCATACATCATGACGCACTTTTTCTGCTCCATTATATATATCAATGGCAATCGGTAAAACGAATGCTTTATCACCGGTTTGTGTTTGCTTTACGGTTACCTGAACTTTTTTGGCGTTATCGTCGTAAGCATAATCGATCGACAATTTGGGGTGGCCTGCGCCAAAATACCATTGGTTCCAGAACCAGTTCATGTCTTTACCGGTCACTTCTTCAAAAGCCAGGCGCAAATTGTGCGCTTCGGCCGATTTGTATTTATTGGTAGTGAGGTACAGGTTCAATGCCTTGAAGAAAGCGCTGTCACCTACATAGCTGCGCAGCATATGTAAAATGCGGCCGCCTTTGTTATAGCTGACAGCGTCGAACATGGCTTCTTTGTCATTATAATAAAAACGCACCAGGTCTTTTTTCTCGCTCTGGCTTTGAATATAGCCCTGCATGTCGCCGAAATTCTGGGCATCGCCGGCGTCTTTACCATATTTATATTCATCCCACAGGGTTTCGCTGTAGTTGGCAAAGGATTCATTCAGGGTGAGGTTGCTCCAGCTTTCGCAGGTAACCAGGTCGCCAAACCATTGGTGAAACAATTCGTGGGCGATGGTGCTTTCCCAGCCGTTGCCGTCAACCAGTTCGCGTGCATCCTGCTGGGCGCTTTCCTGGTGCAGGGTGGCGGTGGTGTTCTCCATGGCGCCGCTCACATAATCGCGGCCAACGATCTGTGAATACTTTACCCAGGGATATTCAACACCCAGGATTCTCGAATAAAAACCTATCATTTCGGGCGTGTGGCCGAAGATCTTTTTGGCTACAGCCGCGTATTCTTTTTCCACATAATAATTTACTTCCTTGCCTTTGTAGGTATCTTTTATGACGCTGTAATCACCTACACCCATAAAGAACAGGTAAGGAGCGTGTGGCTGGTCCATTTTCCAGTCGTCGGTGCGGGTACCGTCGGCATTGGTCTTTTGCGATACCAGTTTACCATTCGAGAGGGTAACATATTTGGCCGGAACGGTCATAATGATCTCGTCGGTGGTCTTTTGATCGGGCTTATCAATGGTTGGGCACCATACAGAGGTAGCTTCGGTTTCGCCCTGGGTCCATATTTGGGTGGGTTTGTCCTTTTCTTCTCCTTTGGGATTTATGAAATACAGGCCTTTGGCATCGGTGATGGCCGCGCTGCCCTGTACCTTTACTTCATCGGGTTTGGCAGTATATTCAATTAACACTGTATACTGTTCGCCGCCTTTATACGTTTTATCAAGGTCGATATGCAATTGCCAGCCGTCGTAATTGTATTTAAGTGGGGTAGAAGAAGCTCCCTTTACGATGGCCACTTTGTGAATGTCCATGCCTTTGGCATCGAGCGTCAGCGAATCGGTGGGGTAAAAGTGGGGGGCCAGGGTTATCCAGGCCTTGCCGTTCATATGCGATTTGCTGTAATCGAATTTTACGTCGAGTTTGGTATGTACCAGGTCATTTATCCGCGGGGCACTTTCCCGGTACAATTTTTTCCATGAAGTGTCCGGGGTCGCCTCCTCCTGTTGGGCCAACAGGGCGGCGGGCAGTATTCCCAGGGCCAGTATTAATGAAAGCTTCTTCATATTGAGAATTTAGAATTTAAGTGGTAAAGATAGGCGTGGGTGTGCTTAATAAATGTAAAAAATAGTATAAGTGGCTGCGATAAAAAGTCAAATAAGTAGATTTGCTTTTATGAACATTCCTTACCGCGTTATAAAAAAGCTTGCTTTTGTAACAGGGTTTTGTATAGTTTCAGGTACAACAGCTCTGGCGCAGCAGCAGTCTTTATTTGTTTATTTGCAATCAGAGAACCAGCCTTTCTACGTGCAGATGGGCGATAAGGTATATAGTTCCTCTACAATCGGGCATCTGGTGATTGCCGGCCTGGCCGACAAAACCTGTGATTTTGAGATCGGTTTCCCCCAACATACCACCCAGCCCCAGCGCTTTTCCATTCCGCTCCGGAATAAAGACCATGGCTATCAGCTGGTGAAGAACGGTTCCCGCGGCTGGGCCCTGTACGACTGGCAAACCGATGAAACCATTAAGCCTTTGAAAGAAGCGGGCAATAGTACCTTCCTGTATGGCGAACGCAAAAAAGACGATGCCTTCGCCGACCTGATGGCCGCTGTGGTCAATGACTCTGCCGTTCTTTATACTTCAATAGTTAAAAAAGAAAGCGTGGCCGTGCCTGCCGTGGCTACTACCGATGCCAAACCGGAAGAAAAACAACCGGAAGTGAAGACCGAAGAAAAAAAGGTGCAGCTAACCGATACGGTTGTTAGTAAGACAACGACAGAAACAGTAGCCCAGGGCTCCAATCCCGATACTACCAACCGAATAAAGAAGGAGCCTGCCACTACTGCCGATGCGATGGCTGGGGTTGCTAAAAACACCGATAGCCTGGTAACAAAATACGATCCCAAAGAAAAAAGCCTTACTGAGAAGCCGGTATTAGCCGGAGTGGTCAAAATACAGCAGCAAACAAAAGACGGCGAAACCAAAATGGTTTTTATAGATAGCAGTGAAACCCCCGTCAAAGTGGTCACTGTTTATATAAATGAAGAAAAAAAGGCTGCCGATGATAAGGCGGCTCAAACCCAGGCGCCGGTTCAACCCAATATTGCGCAACCTGTGAACAATACCCCGGCTGCCAATGTCGTAAAAAATGAGCCCAAAGAAGAGCCGGCCACCCAGCCTGCCAAACAGGAGACTGCGGAGACGGTGAAGAAAGAAGTGAAAAAAGAAGAGATCCCTACAGCCAAAGAAACCCCGGCAACAAAAGAACTGGTAGCTGAGCAAATAAAGAAAGAGACCTGGCGCCAGGAGCCTGAGAAAAAATCAACAACCGGCGATACGGTCACCATTATTCTGGAATCGCGGCAAATGAAAAAAAGTACCACCGCTGCGGAAGAAACGCCATTGTTCCGCACAAAACAGGAACCTAAGGCCGAGCCTGTTAAACCCACGCCAGCGCCCGATACCACAGTTATACAAATGACTGCCCCGGCCAAACAGGAGGTAAATACGGCTGCTACTGAAAAAGAAGCCAAAAAAGAGATTAAACAGGAACCAGCGAAGCCGGTAACGGAAGATAAACCGGTTGTAAAAACAGAACCGGCAAAGGTGGAGGTTGAAACAAAGAAGGAAAGCGAGCCCGCGCCGGCCAAAAATGATAAAGAAGACGGGGTTAGAACCGAACCCCAATTGAAGCCAGCCGCCGATACGGTAAAAAAGGCCGTGATGAAACCGGTTACTGAAACCGCTGCCCAACCGGCTGAACCCGAAAAGAAAGCTGAAACAGGCAACAAGCTGGTAATGGTCAATAGTGATTGCGTTAAACTGGCTACTGATAATGATGTAGATAAAATGCGGGTGAAGATCCTGATCGAAAACGACCTGCAAAAGAAGCTGGCGGTTGCCAATAAGTATTTCAAAACCATGTGTTTGTACGCCAAACAAATAAAGGCTTTGTCAGAATTGTTCGCCAATGACGAGGCCAAATATAAATTCCTCGAACTGGCATATCCCTTCGCCGCCGATACGGCCAATTTCAAGCAATTGTATGAACTGTTAACCGATGAGGTTTATGTAACCAAATTTAAAAAACTGGTAAGGTTGCAGTAGGTTAAATTTCACTTATTTTCCTGGCTTCAGGGCATACCCATACCTACCCGGCTTCGTACCTGAGTTGTACCAGGGTGATACCTGAGTCGTACCGGGGTGGTACCTGGTACGCACCAGCTTCGCTTTGGATTCACTAATATTCCGTATATATCTCGTACATATCTCGTATATGTCTCGTATATGTGCCGATCCTTTAAAGGAACGGAACATTAACGGAATACTTTTGGAAAATGGATGTTATAAATGCGACAAATAGGTAAAGATGGAACGATGCCGGAACGAAGATGGTCCGAACCTGATAGCCCAGGCAGGAAGAAAGGATAAACAGATAGTTATATGGAAGTGGCTTATCAGGAACTAAGATAATCTTTTAATTTGACATTCAATATTTTACGTTTAAAACTCCCTATTTGCACCACGCTGACCTGCTTATTTCTCTGTGCTTCATTTTTCATTCTTCCTTTTCCTCCCCCGATATTTGCCCGATGAACCGATATTTTTTGGAGGTGGCCTATCATGGCGGGCGCTATGCCGGCTCGCAGGTGCAGCTCAATACCATTACGGTGCAGAGCGAACTGGAGAAAGCGCTGGAAGTGTATTTCAGGCAAAAACTGGTGCTTACAGGCTCTTCCCGTACCGATACGGGGGTGCATGCCACGCAGAATTTTTACCATTTCGACCTGCCCCAGCCTATGAACCCCAGGGCGATCTATAACCTCAATGCTATTTTACCGCATGATATCGCTATTAAGCAATTTATACCGGTGCCGGCCGAAGCGCATTGCCGTTTTGATGCCATAGCCCGTGAATATGAATACTTTATCTATCAGGTTAAAGATCCGTTCCTGGTCGATAGGGCCTGGTTTTATCCCTATACCATCGATTGGGAGGGGTTGCAGACGGCCGCCGGGGTCTTAAAAGAATATACCGACTTTACCTCGTTCTCAAAACGCAATTCGCAGGTAAAAACCTTTAACTGCCGCATCATTTACAGTGAGTGGAAGCGGGGGGAGAAGGGGGCGGTTTACAGGGTTAAAGCCAACCGGTTTTTAAGGGGTATGGTGCGCGGTTTGGTGGGCACTATGTTGCAGGTTGGAAGGGGTAAAATAACGTTACAACAGTTCAGGGAGATCATCGAAGCCCGGGACTGTACAAAGGCCGATTTTTCGGTGCCGGGGCATGGCCTGTTCTTACAAAAAGTGGAGTATCCCGAACACTACTTCATGTAACAACGAAATGTTAAAATCGGTTAAACATAATAGTGGGACGTTAGTGATAAGTAGTGAAATACATTTTTGCTGAACGTTTGTTCGTGAAAAATAACAATGTGAAAAAATTATTGCCCTGAAACCCTTGTGGGGCGGTTGTTTTAGCAGAATGATAAAAATAACTTCGAAAAATATTTGGTAGAAGATGAAAGCTGGTTATCTTTGCGGCCCGCTTTACAAAAAAGCATACTCACACGAAGTTCTTTACATAAAAAGTTTACTCCCGGCGGTATAATATAAGCACTGAAAACAGCAAAAAACGAAGAAGAGAAAAGTGAAAAAAAGTTTGGAAGTGAAAATGAAAAGCGCTTATCTTTGCAGCCCGGTTTGAACGAAGCTCTTACACAGAATATTGCAACGAAAACAGCGAGCAGGAAATTGTGAAAAACGAAGAAAAAAATTTGGAAGCAATATACGAGAAACACTAACTTTGCAGCCCCAATCGAAAATGAGGCAGCGAAGAAGAGGAGAAGGGGATGAGGAAAGAGAGA
>NZ_LVYD01000041.1 GCF_002077945.1 Niastella vici | reverse complement strand
CAAAACATCCTATACGGTTGCCAGTTGATAAGTTGAGTGCCGGAATAACTGTGCAGAACAGCCGGTAATTGAATGCCCTGCCCGGTTTGATGGTTCTCTAACAAACAGGCAACTATTCCTGGTAGGGTCAGTGAGCTGCCATTTATCGTTTAGGATAGCGTCCATAAAAGGATAAATATTGTGATTACTAAAGTATAATTTGGAAAGCGATAAAGAACATGGAATTATTATCCTTGCTTATTCCTCCTGAAAATGATTCCTGTTTTTCCTCAGGAGTGTTGTTATAGGTCGATTTGATTTTTCCATAACTTGCATTCAGCAGCGAATTATACCCAAATTCAACCAGGAACTTTTTACAAACGCCATAGGAAATACCAGGTGTAATGTGCAGCCCTGTGCTCCAGCCCTTGATTTTTCTTTCGTTCGTACTTGTATAATACGCCTGGGTGTTTGTTTCCCTGGCATTTGTATACGAGGCGCTGCCTTCTCCAAATACGTACAACCGGCTGATTAAAGGTACATACCGGCGAATAAACAGGCTGCCGCCATAATTTTTGGCCTCATCGTCATAAGTATTATTGGAGCCGTACACGTTCTTTTGTGTATTCTTCAAATAATCGAAACGAATACCGGCAACCAGGTTTTCTTTAATAGCTATTCCAACAGCAGGAGAGACGGCAAATGACTTGGATTTTAAATCGCTGCTTGAGATGTTGCCTTTTGATTGGCTATAACCGATACTGGTACCCGTCAATACTGCGCCTTTATTTATCTGTGCATGGGCGGTTGTAAAAAGTGAAAAGGCGAAAGCGATAATGGGTAAACTTTTTTGTAGCATTATACTTTGGTTTTTGGTAACGCAAATATGTAAATGAAAAAGGAAGTATGCAATATGTATACTTCCTTTTTAGAAAATTTTTATGTTAAGGTTGATCAAATGATCAAAACATCCTATGCGGCTGCTAGTTGATAAGTTGAGCGCCGAAATAACTGTGCAGAACAGCCGGTAATTGAATGCCCTGCTCTGTTTGATGGTTTTCTAACAAACACGCAACTATTCTTGGCAGGGCCAGTGAGCTGCCATTTAATGAATGCACCAGTTGGTTTTTACCATTGGCATCCTTGAATCTTATCTTCATACGATTGGTTTGGTAGGCTTCGAAGTTAGATACAGAGCTTACTTCAAGCCATTTTTGCTGGGCAGCGCTGTATACTTCAAAATCATAGGTAAGGGCAGATGCAAATCCCATATCACCGCCGCATAATTTCAGGATGCGATAGGGGAGGTCGAGTGATTGCAGCAGCGTTTCAACATGGTTTACCATATCTTCCAGCACCTCGTAGCTTTTATCGGGATGAACGAGCTGCACTATTTCTACTTTATCGAACTGGTGCAGGCGGTTCAGTCCGCGTACATCTTTACCGTAGCTGCCGGCCTCGCGGCGAAAGCAGGGGGTGTAAGCTGTCATCTTTACAGGCAGCTCGTTTTCTTTCAGCAATTCGTCGCGGTAAATATTTGTTACCGGAACTTCGGCTGTAGGTATCAGGTAAAAATTGTCTTCGGTAACAAAATACATTTGCCCTTCTTTGTCGGGCAACTGGCCGGTGCCGAAAGCAGATGCTTCGTTCACCATATGTGGCGGCATAAATTCCTTGTAACCGGCATTGGTATTATAATCAAGAAAATACTGGATCAATGCGCGTTGCAATTTGGCGCCTTTGCCAATATATACGGGGAAGCCGCTGCCGGTGATCTTGTTGCCAAGTTCAAAATCGATGAGGTTGTATTTTTTTGTAAGGTCCCAATGCGGAACGGCGCCTGCATGCAGGGCGGGTTTTTTTCCACCTTCCCTGATGGTGATATTATCTTCGGGTGTTTTACCGGGTGGTACTTTATCTGATGGCAGGTTAGGCAGTTTTACGATCTGCTCCTGTAATTTTTTTTCTGTTTCGGCCAGTTGATCGGCAAATGGCTGCAGGGTGGTCTTTAACGCGGCCACTTCCTGTCGTTGGGTGTCAGCTGCCTCTTTCTGGCCTTTTGCTATTAATTGCCCGATCTCTTTGGAGGCTGCATTTATTTTTGACTGGGTAGTATCAAATTCAAGCTGCAATTTTTTACGGGTATCATCAAGAGAGATGATCTCATCTACCAACGCAATATCCCCGAAATTTTTTAAAGCCAGTCGTTCCTTTACCAGCGCCGTGTTTTGTCGAATAAATGCAATCTGTAACATGTAAAATCAGGTTTGCGGCAAAGATAATTCAAATAATGAGCTCAGCAGCTAATTATCACATTAGCATTACCTTTGCGGCATGCAAGCAAATGATGATTTACAAACCCGTTGGTGGAAGCTGGAAGAAAAGCTGATGGAGCGGTTTGGCAGAAAACCTGATATGGAAACCATTTTATTTTTAATAGGTATCCAGGAGTTTGGTGATATAAAGGCAAAGTTCACCAAAGAGCAAAAACAGGATCTTATGCACATCGCTACCTGCTCCCTGTTGTCGCAAAGTGGTTATTACGAACTGGAAGGGGTAGATGAAGAAGGCTGGCCGCATTTCAGACAATTAAAGAGCTTACCGGTTATGGCGCTGCCCGAGCAGGAGAATTTTTTGAAAGATCATATCCTGTTGTATTTTGATCAGCAAGGATTTTAAACAGGTTGTGATAATGGGGTGCCCGAAATTCCGGGAAACGTGCCAACAGGCGCAGCCCCGATTTTTGTAGCTGTATTTCATTATCACATTTGTTTTAGTATATTGACTAACTATGAATAAACTATTACTCCTTCTTGTATCCGTTTTCTTTACTTCGGCCGTTGACCTGAAACCTTGTCAGGTTAAAAAAGGCGATCTGAACAAGGATGTTGAAATGGTGACCACCAAGGGCACTATGATCATCCGGCTCTCAGATTCTACCCCCTTACACAGAGATAATTTTATAAAGCTGGTGAACCAGCATTATTACGACGGCATCTTGTTTCACCGGGTTATGAACCAGTTTATGGTGCAGGCCGGTGACCCCAAAAGCAAAACCGCCAAACCCGGCGAGGCATTGGGCCAGGGTTCCCCGGGGTATGCGGTTCCAGCCGAAATAAAACCCGATCTGTTATTCCATAAAAAAGGAGCCTTGGCGGCCGCCCGCACGCCCGACGAAATAAACCCCACAAAAGAAAGCAATGGCAGCCAGTTCTACCTGGTGCACGGCAGGGTTTATTCAGAAGAAGACCTGAACCAGGTTGAAGGAAGGCTCAATGGCTATAAGATACCGGCGGCGCATCGGGAGGTATATAAAACGCTTGGTGGTACCCCTTCGCTCGATACAAAATATACCGTGTTTGGCGAGGTAATAAAAGGTATTGAGGTCATAGACAGCATCGCTGCGGTAGCTACCGGCGATCGCAACCGCCCGGTTGAAGATGTAAAGATCATCAGGGCCACCCTCATAAAAAGGCAATAATGTAAAATGTACGGAAAGTGGACCGGCGTACCGGTTATAACATAATTGTTCACTTTCTGCCCCCGGGGTCCCTTGTGGCTAACAGAAATTTCTTAATCTTGCAGCACAAAAATCGAAAACATGAATTTTCCGGAAAATCTGCGCTACACTAAAGATCATGAATGGATAAAACTGGAAGGTAATATAGCTACCATTGGTATTACCGATTTCGCTCAGCACGAACTGGGTGATATCGTGTATGTGGAAATAGAAACAGTTGGTAAAACCCTGATGGCAGAAGCTGTATTTGGTACAGTTGAAGCGGTTAAAACCGTATCCGACCTGTATTTGCCCGTTTCAGGCACTATAAACGAGGTGAACCCTGCCCTGGCCGACTCGCCTGAACTGGTTAATTCTGATCCGTATAACGGAGGCTGGATGGTTAAAATGACCGTTAATAATCCAGATGATGTAAAAGCACTCATGGATGCTGCAGCGTATACCAACCTGGTAGGCGCCTAAAAATAAATTAAATCCGTTGCGAACGTTATTGCGTAAATTGAAAGTGGTTAACAGCCACTTTTTTTGTAACCGCTACGTTCCGGGTAAACACATTGGCAATAGCACTAACATATACTGAACAGGAGTTGGTGTCCCTGTTGCGTAACAGGGATAATAAAGCTTATGCTTATTTATACGATAATTATGCTTCGGCTTTATACAGTATTATACTTCAGATCGTGAGTGATGGGGAGCTGACCAACGATGTTTTGCAGGAGGTATTTGTAAATATCTGGCGCAGGATAGAACAATACGATGCCACTAAAGGCCGGTTGTTCACCTGGATGATGAATATTGCCCGCAATGCTGCTATTGATACCCTGCGTTCGAGGAGTTACCAGAACAGCCGCAAAAACCAATCGATCGGGGAAAACGTAGATACCATACGAGTCACCGATGTTATTCAACCCGGGGTTGATACCATCGGATTGCGGAAAGTGCTGGAAAAATTAAAGGAAGAACAGCGTATTTTGATAGAACTGGCTTATTTTAAAGGATATACGCATGAAGAGATCGCCGAGCTGGAAAAACTTCCGCTTGGCACGGTAAAGACGCGTATTCGAAATGCACTGATTCAGTTACGTGGATTATTAAAGTGAATATACAGGAATACATATCAAGTGGCATAGTCGAAAGCTATGTGTTGGGGCTCGCCGATGAGGCGGAAAGGCTTGAATTTGAGCAAATGTGCGCCCGGCATGCCGAAGTACTGGCTGCCAGGGATGCTTTTGAGATGGATCTTGAACAACATGCTATAGCTTCCGCTGTAGCGCCCCCTGCCAGTTTGCGCGAAACCATTCTGCAGCAATTAGCCGCAGAACCGGTGGCAGCCAACCGGGAGGTGGCGCCGGTGGTTGAACAGGAGAAGGTGGTACAAATGGAAGTCACCAGCCGGCCAGCTATCCCCCTGTTTATGCGGTATGCAGCCGCAGCCGCCATCATTCTGCTGGTGGCCAGTGCCGGGTTGAATTTCTATTATTTTACCAAATACCGGGAGTTCAGCCAGGCTTACGACCGTTTGCTTGCACAACAAGCCGTCCTGGCTAAAAACAGTGCCGTTCTTCAAACAAAGCTCAGTACCTACGAGCATACCGTTGCCGGGTTAACCGACACCAATATGGTGGCCATTAAAATGAATGGAACCAGTGCGCCCGCGAGCCCCGACCGCAGCAGCCTGGCAACCGTTTATTGGGATACGCGCTCAAAAGACGTGTACCTCATGGTAAATAATTTGCCCCAACCTGAAACCGGTAAACAATACCAGTTGTGGGCCATTGTTGATAACGTGCCTGTTGATGCCGGCATGCTCGATATGGCAAATGGCCATGTTATGGTTAAAATGAAAAATATTCCCCGCGCCCAGCTGTTTGCCATCACCCTTGAACAGGCTGGCGGAAGTCCCACGCCAAAAGGTCCCATGTATGTGTTAGGTAAAGTGTAACGGTGAATGCCCATCCGGATAATCGATTCCTTCGGGGGCAAAAGGAGCATTCGTTTTCAATAAACAGCAGCCTGCAAGCTCAATTTTTTTTACCCCCCCTTTAAGAGCCGGGGGTATCTGATCTCTTTTTGCTTTATCTTTCCTCCCGTATGATGCGTCTTGTTAAAAAGCTTAGTACCTGGAAGATCATTCCCATTGCCTGGACTGTCACTACCATTATTTTACTGTGCCTGCCCGGCTCTGCCATTCCCAGCACGGGTGTTTTTGCCACAAAAGGAATTGACAAAGTGGTGCACACCATTTTGTTTGGCGGCATTGTTTTGCTGGGTGGGTTCAACCTGTATTATCGTCGCAACGAAAAATCAAAATGGCAGCGCATTATTGTTTTTCTGACACTTTTTAGCATCGGGTTGGGGATTGGGTTAGAATTTCTACAAGGTGACTATATACCAAATAGGAGTTTTGATGAATATGATATTCTTGCCGATTCAACCGGCGCTATAATTGCTGCGCTTTACCACCTTTTTGTGAAAGTAAAATAGGAAATCAGAAGCTGTAAATCAGTTAGTTGTATAAAATAAAATAGCCCCTGTAGAAACAGGGGCCGTAACCAAAACTAACTGCTTATGAGAAAATTGACTGCTTTGTGTGAGTCGTTAAAAAAGAACTTTATTATATAACGCAAATCCAATGCCATTAGTATAGATAAGCCCGTTAAAGTAAGATTAAAACCCCGGGACTTGTTTGGCAAAGAACTGTGCGTTGAAATTTCTAATGCAAAGGAACTACGTATTTTGGGATTTTCAGTCACCTTTCAGGACTTTTTGTAAAACGTTAACATTCGCGTGTTTTTAGGTATCCCATACTGCAGCTACAACACGTAAAACTCCTACTTATAAACCGAACGAACGTTAATTTCAGGCCTTCATAACTTATTCATTTGCATTTCGGTAAATAGTACCGTTATAACGGAGATTAGTATACTAGTTGATTTAATGTAAAATTAATGCAACCATTTGCAGTGAGAATAGGTCGCCTGGTAAAATGCTTATAATTGCTTTAGGGTAAGTAGGTAATATGGTGCCCCTGCAAGTGGGGGGCAGGCTCTGCGAAACACTTACTGCGCCTTGCGCCACCGCTAAAGCTTTGGCGGCACGTGGTCGCGTAGCTTCGGTCGCTTGCGCCATAGCTTCAGCGACGGAGCAACGAAGCAAGGCCCGGGGCGCATTACGGGCTGGCACTAATACATTAAGCCATCGCCTATAATGCGTAATGAAGTAACATTTTCTTAATACCGGCCCTGTCTCAATAAACTCTTCAAATTCATCTTTGCGAACAACCACCTCAGCACAATAAAAAAAGAACGTCCCGAAATACCGGGACGTTCCTTATAAATTTAAGATGTAGTGCTTTATTTCTTAATTCTGTTTTGCCAGCTTTTCTGCATTCTCGGCAAATTGCAAGGCATCAATAAACTCCTGCACATTGCCATTCATTACATCATCCAGATTATAAACGGTAAGGCCAATACGATGATCAGTGATACGGCCCTGGGGATAGTTATACGTTCTGATCTTTGCACTGCGGTCGCCTGAACTTACCAGGCTCTTTCTATGCCTCGAGATCTCTTCTTCCTGTTTACGTACCTGTTCTTCATACAGCTTGGTACGCAACATCTGCATCGCTTTTTCCCGGTTCCCTAACTGGGTACGTTCTGTTTGACACATAACCACGGTACCGGTTGGAAGGTGGGTTAAAATAACCTTTGTTTCCACCTTGTTTACGTTTTGACCACCAGCACCACCGCTTCGGGCTGTTTCCATTTTCACCTCGCTGTCCTTTACTTCCACATCCACTTCCTCCGCTTCAGGCATTACGGCCACGGTGGCGGCAGAAGTATGCACCCGGCCCGAAGTTTCGGTATCAGGAACGCGCTGTACGCGATGTACACCACTTTCAAATTTCAGGGTGCCATACACATCTTCACCAGTTACTTCTAACTGAACCTCTTTGTAGCCCCCTACGGTACCTTCCGATTCGCTCAGAACGGCTGTTTTCCAGCCTTTCTTTTCGCAATAACGCAGGTACATACGCAGCAGGTCGCCGGCAAATAAGCTGGCCTCATCGCCACCGGTACCTGCCCGTATCTCCAGAATACAATTCTTTTCGTCCTGCGGGTCTTTGGGGATCAGCAACTGGCGAATATGGGCCTCCAGCTTTTCCTTTGTTTCTTCCAGCACCGGCAACTCTTCCTTGGCCAGTTCGCGCAATTCGGCATCATCGCCGTTCAGGGCTTCTTTGTACACATCCAGGTCGCCCAGCACCTTTTTGTACTCTTCGTATGCTTTAACGATCTTTTCAAGGCTGCGGTACTCCTGGCTCATGGCTCTGAACTTCCTGTTATTGCCCACAATTTCAGGATTGGTCAGCGCTACCCCAAGGTCCTCGAACTTTGCTTTTATGGCTTCCAGCTTGTCTAACATAGTTTTGACTTATTTTATCCAATTACAGTCCGGCGGCAGGTATTGTGAAGTCTGAAAGAATTGTACTTAATTTTGACCTTTCTTTCGGATTGGCGGTATCCCCGTTTTCCGGCTGTTATTAAAACCTGCAAAGTTAATTGTTTCATCGCTTACATGAATTACAGAAAGTTCCAGGCCGATCATTTATTTACCGGGTTTGAATGGTTTTCAAACGATTCGGTGCTAATTACCAGCCCCGGGGGCGAAATTGTTGATTTGGTGCCCGCTGCCGAGGCCGGCGAAGGCATTACCCGCGTTTCAGGTATCCTGAGCCCCGGTTTTGTAAATTGCCATTGTCACCTGGAGTTAAGCCATATGAAGGGCATTATTCCTGAAAATACCGGCATGGTCGATTTTCTGGTGCGGGTAATACAACAACGTGGTTTTGATGCCCCCATCATAAAAAAAGCTATTGAGGAAGGGGAGAACAGCATGCTGCAGAACGGTATTGTGGCGGTAGGAGATATTTGTAATACCCCCAATACGGTTGATCAAAAAAAAGCCGGGCGCCTGCTGTATCATAATTTTATTGAAACCATGGGTTTTATTGAAAACAGCGCAGCCCAGCGGTTCGAAGCCTCCCTGGCAGTGTACGACCAGTTTGCCCGTTTGTACCGCACACCCGCTGAATCAGTCTCTATTGTTCCGCATGCGCCCTATTCGGTTTCTCCGGCATTGTTTCAAATGATCACCCGGTTTCCCGGCAACCAGCTGCTTACCATACACAGCCAGGAAAGTACTGCTGAAAGGGAATTTATTGAAAAGGGTACCGGCGATCTTCACCGGTTATATGAAGCCCTGCATATCGACATCTCTTTTTATAAGCCGGCCAAAAATGGAAGCCTGCCTTCTTATCTTTCTCATTTTTTGCCCAACCAGTCGCTGATACTGGTGCATAATACAAATACCAATTCACACGATCTGGAATATGTTGCCAGCGGGGAGCTGCCGGTAGCCAACCTGTACTTCTGTTTGTGCCCGAATGCCAATCTTTATATTGGTAATCCATTGCCCGATATTGACCTGTTACGGCAATACAGGGCGGTTATTGTGGTTGGAACCGATAGCCTCGCGTCGAATCACCAGTTAAGCATACTGGCCGAATTGCAAACGATACATCGGCATTTTCCGCATATTGAAAAGGTTGAATTATTGCAGTGGGCTACATTGAACGGCGCCGAAGCTTTACAACTGGATAATGTGCTGGGTAGTTTTGAACCCGGTAAAAAACCGGGTGTCATTGTTGTTAAGGAAGATTTTTCTAAGGTAGAAAGATTGTTATAAGAAGGGGCTGTTACAAGGTTCAAGTTGCAGGTTGCAGGGCTTGTTAAAATGTTTTCTCCCTGGAACCTGCAACTTGTAACCTGGAACAGATTACTACATACACGTAACTCCAAAATCAACTAAATGCAACTGTTCTAACCTAATACCTCTTGTAAAACAGGTAACGTTTTCATGATCCCAAAATCCTGGATGTGCAATGCATAATAGGCCTGATAGGCCTGTAATAAAATGCGCCGGGTGTCCTGGTTCAGCTTTATTTGCGTGAGCTCATGCGGCTGCATTACTTTCAATAATTGTGAAGTAATATAACTGTACGGGTACGATAAGAAGTGGGGATGAACCGGATGCTCATGCACAAATTCCCCTTCCTGCAGGTCGAGGTAAGCTGTTTGTTCAGTATACTGGTCGCTAACGCGGAAACCAAAAAACGAAGCGAGGTGCAAGGCAAAGTACAACGGAAAATTTCCCACTACCTGTTCATCGGCTTTATCAAGATGCGTAAAAGCATCTTCTGCAAAATAGAACAGCTCGGGATTCGATTCGGGTTGTTTCAATGTTTTTGACAGCAGTTCTACCATGAACAGGGCCACGGAATTTTTTAGCACGTCAAAAAATATATACTGGTACAGGTAGCTCCATTTGAACTCGCGCAGGCGTTGCAGGTGATGTAACTCGTTATGATAGGCGGTGAGGTCGAGTATGGCGCCCGGCTGAAACAGGTTGGCTTTACCGCTGCCTTTTTTTGAGGAGGTCCTTACTCCATTCACTATGTACGATTGTATACCGAACAGCTCCGTGAAAATAGTGACGATCACACTGGTTTCGCCATATTTTACGGTCCGTAATACAATGCCTTTGGTGTTATGGAGCGTCATTTTTGGATAAATACGATTTTAGTTACCAGTTTTTGCTGATGGGTTTCATCGCTGGTGAGCACCAGGTAAATACCCGATGAAATGAGGCGGCCTTTATAATCCCTGCCATTCCATACGGCCTGACTGCCCAGTGCTTTTGTTTGATATACCAGCCGGCCATTCAGTTCGGTGATCTTTACGATCGCGTTTTCGGCAACTCCCCTTATGGCAATGGTGCCGGAATAGCCGGGGGGAACCGGGTTCGGAAAAACCAGTACACCACTATTGGTTTCTGTTGTTTCGGTTGCAGTACTGCGAAAAGAACAGATGCCCTTAGCTGTTGCAAAGAACACTTCTCCGGTTATACCGTCAATTGCTATTTGTTTTACATCATTGCTCAACAACCCACTGTTAGTTTCTGTAAATCGATAAATAGTTTTTTCGGCATCGGGGCTTATGAGCCACACGCCATTCTGGGTTGCTACCCATTTGCGATCGGCGCCGTCTACAGCAATGGCCTGCACCTGTTCATCACTAAATAAATAACCGGCAAAATTATCCTGCTGTACAATGGGTAACACAGCTTCACATCCGGTACTGGTAAAAACCTGTTGCGGGCATTGAATTACGCCAATGCCTTTGGCGGTTCCTACCCAAATAAAATTGTTTTTATCTTTTGCAATACACCGAACATCAGTCGAGGGCAGGTTGCCGTTCCCTATTCCGCTGCGGTATAATTTCCATTGGTCATCGCCCGGGTTATCGATCGATTGACCATGATTGAAACATACCAGTCCATTGTTTTTAGGCAACACGATCCACTTCTGATTGTTATCATCTATTACAATTTGCGATACGGCTTGTTCAATCAGGGCATAGGGAATGATAAAAGTACGCCAGGTTCCATCAGCTTTTTTCACAAGCACCGGGTTCTCTCCTCCATAATTGGCAACCCATAAATTATTATCCGCATCAAAAGCAAGACCACTCACGCGATAGCTTGTGCGGTTAAAATAAGCGGGTTGAATAACCGAATTCTGTTTGAGAATGGTAATGGTGTTGTCATTTTTTATGTTGGCAAGCCCACCGCCAAAGGAGCCGGCCCATACACTTTCGTTGGCAGGCTCAATGGCAAGGGTAATCACATCTGACAGTGTATCTAATATAGAAAGACGGCTGCTATTAAAAGAATTCCAGTTGTTATCGCTTAACCGGAACAATCCATTTTTATTATTCACCGGTTCCCAGTTGGCATTAACGCTGCCTGCTGCTGCCCACAAGGTGTTATGTACAACCTGCATGGCGCCGGTAGCAATTGAAGCGGGCGCATCGGGTACCAGGCGGTTGAACGATGTTCCGCTAAAAGCTATCAAACCGGCCAATGTATCGGCGATGTAGCAATTGTTTTGAAAATAAACCGCCTGCTGCGGTGAGCGGGTAAGTTGCGCATCCTGGATAGTTCTTTCAAATGATCCGGTGGCAGTAAGCACCACAACACGGCCGGTATTATTGCTGGTTTCGCTCAGCATGATCCTGTTACCCGATACCGTACAATTTTTTATATTCCATCCATCGCGATACAACAAACTCCAGTTGGTGCCCGATTGCAGCCAAAGCGAATCATTTTTCACCGCCAGCACATTGTTTTGAACCGATGCCAGCGATTGAATAGTGCCTGCCGGTAAACCATTGGTACCTGATATTAATTGCCAGTTACGAAAGTCGGCCAGGTTCACAGCGGTCAGGGATGCTTTTTTTATACCTTCTGCGGTAGCGGCATACAAAGAAGTTCCGTCGCTTGTAACGGCTTTCACGGCAATGCGGGTGCCACCGGCGCCAATGATGTACGTATCTTTTATTTCGTATTTATCGAGGTTGATGGCTACAATGCCAAAACCTGTAGCCAGGTACGCCAGCTGCTGGTAAAGAAAAACAGCCTTTACGCTTTTGTCGTCGGAAAGGGAGGCGTTTTTTAAGGAATTAATATTAATGACCCTGTCATCAACCAATACATCAATATTGCTGTTGTTGTAGGCGATTAGTATGCGGTTGCCGGTTGGTTCGGCGCCAATAGCGCTGATGCCGGTTTCGGATAGTCCGTTCGTCCTGCTCCAGCGTTCAATGCTGTTGTCGGTAGCGTCTACTGAAAACAGACTGTAAGGTGTAGCGGCCCAAACTTTGTCGGTGGTGTACGCAACACTGGTTACCTGTTGATAAGGCAGGTGATCGCGCCATTGACCTATAGGCTGTAATTGTGCCCGGGAAACGAACGGAAAGGTGAGCGCCACGCAATAAAAGGCCAGTATCCGTTGAAGCATAGTTTTCAAAGGTAATTATATGTGGTTGAATTGGTAATATACAACCTGCGGGCCAAAATCGCAGTAAGCTAATGATAACAGAAGGGAGTGAATAAACAGGCAGCAGGGAAGTGATCTTCATTAATAAAAATGAGCTTCCCGATACTAAACCATAAGCAAAAAACGTACTAATGAGCTGAATTAAAGTTGTGATATTATAAAAAATTAATTTCTTAATTCATTGGCATTAAAAGTTCATCAGGGACTTTTAATGGCGGCAAATAAACTTCTGTAATCCTGTTAAATTGAGTTTCTTTGCTTCCTATTACTGAGATTTAATATTCGATATATCTTATGTGGGAAAAAATCGCCCGGTTCATTTTACGATCACGCTGGATACTTTTGATACTCTTACTGGCCCTAACCGGTTTAATGGGGTATCATGCTTCCAAAGTTCAAATGAGCTATGAGTTCGCCAGAGCAATTCCAACCGATAATCCCAAGTACCAGGCTTACCAGGCTTTTCGCAGCCAGTTTGGTGAAGATGGGAACCTGATGGCCATAGGCATTCAAACCGATCAGTTGTTTCAGGCGCCGGTCTTTAATGATTATGCCGCACTGGCTAAAGATATAAAGAAAGTTCCAGCTGTTGAAGATGTATTGAGCGTTCCCGCCGCTACCAACCTGGTAAAAGATACCACCAATGAGAAATTGAATGCCGTTCCGGTTTTTGCCAGCCGGCCATTGGCGCAACCCGAGCTGGATAGTATGGCGGCTGTGTTCTTCAGTTTGCCTTTTTACCAGGGATTGATGTACAACCCGGTTACCCATACGTATATGATGGGTATACGAATTAATAAGGATGTATTAAACTCAAAACGCAGAAATAAAGTAGTGGCCGATATTGTTGCTATTGCCGATGCATTTGGCAGTAAACACAATATTGAAATGCATTACAGCGGATTGCCATTGATACGCACCAACCTGGCTACCAAGGTGGCTTCTGAAATGCAATGGTTCCTGCTTGGATCAATTATCTTATCGGCCGTTATCCTGTTGATCTTCTTCCGCAGCTTCAGCGCTACCGCCATTTCACTGGCCGTTGTGATCATTGGCGTAATATGGTGTATGGGAACCATAGAATGGATGGGGTATAAAATTACCCTGCTTACCGGTGTAATACCACCGTTGATCGTGGTGATCGGTATTCCCAACTGTATTTACTTCCTCAATAAATACCATACGGCATATAACGATATCTCTGGTGAAGTATTTACAGAAAGCAGCAGAAAGCGGATTGCCTTAACAGCTATGATCAGCCGTATGGGCGTTGTTACCCTGTTCTGTAATATTGCGGCCGCCATCGGGTTTGCGGTATTCGGGTTAACAAAAAGCGCTGTGTTGAAAGAGTTTGGGATCGTGGCGGGTATTAACATCATGGCCCTGTTCTTTATCTCCATCATGTTCATTCCGGCGGTGTTGAGTTTTTTACCCGACCCCAAGAAAAGACATATGCGGTATCTCGAGAACAAATGGCTGCTGGCCATTCTCGATAACCTCGAACGCTGGTCGTTGCATCATCAAAAACTTATTTATGGCGTAACTGCTGTAATGTTGCTGGCATCAGTATGGGGCATGACCAGGTTAAAATCGGTTGGTTTTATAGTTGATGACCTGCCAAAAACTGATAAGATCTACAAAGACCTGAAATTTTTTGAGCATCACTTCAAGGGGGTAATGCCGCTGGAGATTGTCGTTGATACCAAACAGAAACAGGGATTGCGGCGAAACCCGGTACAAACTTTCGCCCGCATCGATTCTTTATCGCAGTTTATTACTGCCCAGCCCGAAATGGCCCGGCCGCTGTCGATAGTAGAAGGATTGAAATTTGCCCGCCAGGCTTATTACAACGGCGATAGCAGTAATTACAAAGCACCCACTGAAAGCGATCTCATCTTCCTGTCGCAATATCTTTCTTCAAAAGGATCAACCGATAGCAGCAACAAACAAAACAATTTTAACCGGGTGGTGGCCTCCTTTATGGATAGCAACCGGCGGCAGGCGCGTATAAGCGTTAGTATGGCCGATGTGGGCAGCAAACGGTTACCCGAGCTTATTGGCACCATTGAAAACCGCAGCCGCCAGTTGTTCGATACTTCCAAATACCATGTTGAATTTACCGGCACCAGTATTACCTTCCTCGAAGGCAGTGCGTTTATCATAAATGGGTTGAAGGAAAGTATTATGTGGGCCTTCCTGCTTATAGCCCTTTGTATGCTGTACCTGTTCAGATCGTTTAAGATCCTGATATGTTCCCTGATCCCGAATATCATTCCGCTTATTATTACGGCTGGTGTTATGGGCTGGGTGGGCATTGCCATCAAACCTTCTACCGTGCTGGTGTTCTCTGTGGCCCTGGGGATCGCTATCGATATAACCATCAGGTTCCTTGTGAATTACAAACAGGAGCTTTCTATCAACAGCAAAAAAACTTCACACGAGCTGGTGATCGATACCATACACAAAACAGGGATTAGTATAATTTATACTTCTCTGGTCCTCATCGCCGGGTTTGTGATCTTCTGCTTCAGCGGCTTCGGTGGCACCCAGGCGTTAGGATGGCTCACTTCGCTTACGCTCGTGCTGGCAACACTCACCAACCTGATCTTTTTACCTGCGCTGTTATTGACGCTGATAAAAAAGTGATGTCGTGTGGCTGAAAAATAAAGCTATTGTGTTTTGGTGACGCAACAGCCTGGCCGGCTACCGGCGTGATCTTATAAAAATAACCGGCTCCGGTTTTGGCAAAAGGAGCTGGCTCACCAGGGTTTACACCTTTCCCCAAACGGGGTCCAAATAGAAAAACAGCGCCACGGCAGTAACGCCGTGGCGCTGTTTTTTAAGGTGGAGCAGTTCAATAACTTATCATGTGACCAGGGATTTGCGGGTTAAAAGCAGCATTCTATCGTTTTTAATGGCCTAATGCTAAACACCTACTCTATAGTAAATCCTACCCTGGTTTAATCCCATCCATTTTTCCATACTCTGGATCAGACATATAACTACGTCACAGTAGTAACACTCAAAAATTAATACGAGATGAGAAAAATTCTAATGCTGCTAAGCGGCATGTTGCTCCTATATGGGCAACTGCTGGCGCAGGGCCGCACCATTACCGGTAAGGTTACCGATGAAAGCGGAAATCCCATTCCAAATGCTTCAATCCAGGTAAAAGGCACTTCCCTGGGAACAACTTCAAAAGACGACGGTACATATTCTCTCACTATTCCAGCCAGTTCAAAGGTACTTACCATTTCAGCTGTAGGCATGGCCGAACAGGAGATCCCGATCGGAGATAAAAACATGATCCTGGTCAGGCTTTCAACCCGGCTTAATATGTTGCAGGAAGTGGTAGTTACTTCATTGGGTATTAGCCGTGATAAACGTTCTCTTGGCTATGCCACCCAGAATTTAAAAGCCGATCAGTTCAACGACCGCGGACAGGTGAACGTTGTAAATGCCTTACAGGGTAAGGTGGCCGGTGTAAACATTACCAATGCCAGTGGTGGCGCCGGCGCTTCTGTAAATATCAATATTCGTGGTATTTCTTCTTTTACCGGAAGCAACCAGCCTTTGTTTATCATTGATGGGATCCCTATTAGCAATGATGTTGACCGCACCAATGGAGGTCCTACCGGTACCCTGGGCGATAACCAACCTCCGAACCGGGCCCTTGACCTTGATATGAACAATATTGAATCAGTGAACATCCTGAAAGGACCAGCCGCTTCGGTGTTATACGGTTCACGGGCTGCAGCCGGCGCTATCATTATCACTACCAAAAAAGGAAGCAGTCAAAAAGGCCGGGCAGAAATTTTAGTAAACACTAATGAGAGTTTTCAAAAGGCTACGGGATTACCTAAAGTACAAAACGAATATGGCCAGGGGTCAAACGGGATATATAATCCCGGCACCTCCAACTCCTGGGGACCGAAATTCGGATCTACTGCAACAGTTGCCAATGGGCTGCTGGTAGGTGGTGTGGCAGTTGATTATAACCCATATCCCAATAATATCAGGGATTTCTTTGAAACCGGCATACTTTCCGACAACAACCTTTCTATTAACGGTGGTGATGCCAAACAGAACTATACTTTCTCTGCCGGTTACCTGTATCAAAAGGGCATTTTGCCCAATACCGGCGTAAAAAGGGCTACCGTTAAGTTTGGCGGCAACACGGTATTGCGCGATAAAATAAAACTGGGGGGCTCTGCTACCTTTACCAATACCCTGCAGGATGGTATCCTGGGTGGTAATGGGCAAAGTTCAATGGGGGTGTTACATGGTATGCCCCGCAGTATTGACCTGCAGAAGTATAAAAGGGATAAGACCTGGAAAAACCCCGATGGCACCAACAACTATGGCGTTACCGGAATTGAAAATCCTTACTTCGGTGCTTACGAAAATCCTTTAAAGAGCAATCTGTACCGGATTATCGGTATTGCCAATATTGGGTATGATGTTACCTCCTGGATGAATATCAACTACCGGTTGGGTGTAGATGCTTATACAGACCGGCGTAAACAGATCTTTGCTGTAGGATCGGGCCGCGTACCGGCCGGTCAGGTGCTCGATAACCCAATCACCCGTACCGAAGTGAATGGCGACCTCATTATCAGCATGAAAAAGAATGATATCATCAAAGGTTTGAATGTAAGCGGCATTGTTGGTAATAACATCAACCAGCGCATGAATCAAAACGTAACACTGCAGGGAGATAACCTCACCATTCCGTTCTTCTATAATGTAAGCAATGCCACTGCCTATGCCAATGGTTCGCTTGAAACCACCACCCTGCAACGGATAGTTGGTTACTATGCACAGGCATCGTTTGACTATAAAAATTATTTGTTCCTGGAGTTGACCGGCCGGGCCGATCAATCCTCTACTTTACCGAAAAGCAAGAACACCTATTTTTATCCATCCATAAGCGCCGGCCTGGTGTTTACCGATGCGTTTAACATTGTATCGGAGGTGCTGAACTATGGTAAAATACGCGCCAGCTATGCCAAGGTAGGCAGAGATGCGCCTCCCTATAAACTGGAGGGTGTATATGGGGTAACTACCTATGGAAATAACGTGGCCAACATTACTTTTCCCATGGGATCCATTGCCGGTTTTCAGGCCAGCACCCGTATCCCACCTACAAAATTATCACCGGAGTTTACCTCTTCCTATGAAATTGGTTTGAATGCCGCGTTCTGGAAAAACCGCATCACCCTCGATGTGGCTTATTTTGACGAGGTAAGTAAGGACCAGATCGTGGATGTAGGGCTGGCACCTTCTACCGGGTACAGCAACGTTACTGCAAACGTTGGTAAAATGACCAACAAGGGCGTGGAAGCGTTGGTTACGGTATCAGCTATATCTACCCGTAACATTCGTTGGGATATCTCCGGTAATTTCACAAAGATCAGGAACAAGGTCGTTTCTATATTCCCCGGTGTTACCAGTTTTGCGGTGCCCGGCAATGCATTTACCGGTTCTATTCCTACCATTCAGGAAGGACAACCTTATGGCGTTATCATTGGTGGCCTCATACCCAGGAGCCCCGATGGGCAGCGCATCATCAACCCGGTTACCGGAACATACCAATCAACCATAGCCAACCAGGTACTGTCTAATCCCAATCCCGATTATCAATTGGGGTTTACCAATAACCTGAAAGTGAAAAGTTTCAGCTTGTCTTTCACATTCGATTTCATCAAAGGCGGCGAGGTGTTATCATTTACTGCAGCTGCTTACAAATCGCGTGGTGCATTGAAGGAAACAGCTGTTGACAGGGATAAAGCCCATATTTTACCAGGTGTTATACCCGATCCTAATAATGCCGGCAAATATTTACCCAATAACATCGAGATCCCGGCTCAGCCCTATTGGCAAACAATGGGTGGATTGCAAAGTGAATTCAACGTGTACGATGCCACTACCTTCAGAATGCGGGATATTTCTATCGGCTATGACCTGCCGGCAACATTGATGGAAAAATTGAAGATCAATAGCGCCCGGATAGCCGTATTCGCCAACAACGTATTCTTTGTGGCGCCCAATGCCTTCTTCGATCCACAGGTGAATACCCAGGGGGCAGGGAATATCCGCGGGCTCGATCTGCAGAGTGTGCCCAATGCACGAACTGTTGGTGCTGGTTTGAAAGTGTCATTATAACCTGAAAAAAATCATGTATGAAAAAACTAATTCTATTTCTGATAATACCGGTTTTGTTTTCATCAATAGCCTGTAAGAAGTATCTTGATGTAAACCAAACCCCCAATAACCCAACATCTGTTCCGCCAGGCACACTATTGCCGACCACCACGGCAGCCCTTGCGTTTGCAAATGCCAATGACCTCGACAGGGTTACTTCGGTGATCATACAACATCTGGCAGGCACAGGCAGCCAGGCGCTGGATTATGATGTATATAAACTGGAAGGTTATTTTGATAACCAGTGGAACCTGGAGCTTTATAATGGAGCAGTCAATAACCTGGTAATAATTATAAATAAATTTGGTGACGCCAACCCTGCATATGGAGGCATTGCAAAATTGGAACTGGCCTATGCCTATTCTATGATAACAGATCTGTGGGGTGATGTGCCTTACTCTCAGGCTGGTCAGGGATTAAAGTTTATTACGCCCCGCTTTGATAAACAGCAGGATATTTATCAGGGGAATGCTGCCGACAGCATTCAAAGTTTGTTCGACCTGGTTAAATCGGGTATGGCCGACCTTGACAAAACAAGTGTATTAACTCCAGGGAAAGATGATATGGTTTATGGCGGCGACCTAACTAAATGGAAACAGATGGGCAACACCCTGTTATTGAAATTTGCCATGCAGATCTCCAACCCCAATCCTGCCCTGGCTAAATCAATCATCGATGCGGTAATAACCGGTAATAATTATATCAATTCAAATGCACTTGATTTTGAAGTGCCATTTGGTAACGCTGTAGGTAATCAAAATCCGCTTTACACTTTCAATAATGTAAACCGTACCACCGATCAAATGTTGAGCGCCCGTTTGCTGGCCCTGTCAAGAAGCCTCAATGATACTGTGCGGCTGGGCAAATACTTTACCAAGCCAACCGGCAATTTTGTAGCCTATGAAAACGGTTCAACTGCTGTTGCGCCTGCGCTTGCTACCAGAAGTAAATACAACACTTTCCTTACTGGCACCCTTGGTGAAGCGCCTGTAAGACTACTGACATTTGCCCAGGTGAATTTCATTTTGGCCGAATCGGCATTGATCCTGGGTACAGCGGGTGATGCCAATACCTATTACCAGGCCGGTATTAAAGCCAACATGCAAAAGATAGGTATGACTACCGCTGAGATCAATCAGTATTTTACTGACAACCCTGCTGTGGTTACCCTGGCTGGTACAACAGAAGACAAACGTAAACAGATCATCACGCAGAAATACATGGCCTGGATCGGGAATGGTATAGAAGCATTCAATGACTATCGAAGAACAGGTTACCCTGTATTGGCGCTTGCCAGTAATGCTGCTGGTCAAAATCCCAACGTAATACCTACGCGGTTAACATTACCCAATGGTGAAATACAAAGGAATCCCAATACGCCAAACCCTGCACCACATACCGATGTAAAAGTATGGTGGGCTAAATAGTTGTTTATTAAAAATTATAACATGAAACACAGCATAAATAAAACTGTCTTTATAATAATGGCCGCTATTATATTGAATGGCTGTACCAAACAAACAACCGACCCGCTGATGGATGCACGGCCCGGTGTGCCGGTTAATATTACCAATGCAACCGCCTACCGGCCCGATCCTACGGTCACTACCTCTTTGGCGGGTGGTGGCAATATCCAGATCGTTCTGGCAATACCTGACCAAAGCGGCAGAACAATAAAGGAAATAACAAGAATAGCAGCCAGCACTTCCTACACAAAGATCCAGTCAACCGGGGCAACAGGTTGGTATGTGGCAACGCCCATTTCAGTGAGTGCTACCACGTATACATACAATACATCTATAACCGAGTATTTCAGCAAGTTCCCCGTATCAGCTTCCAATCCGGCTGCAAAAGCAAATGCTGAACTGGCATTACGGTTATATTTTCTGATAACGTTAGATGATGGATCACAGGTGGTGACCATGCCCGTTCGCGTTTTAGTGCTGGCGTAATTTGTATTGTATACATAATAAAAGGCCCGTCATTATGTCGGGCCTTTTATTATAAAACTACTTATACAGGTTTTTTGTTTTCTGTTTTTAACTGACAATATATCATCTAAACATATATTATATCGCCAAGTCCTTATCTTTGGGGCCCCCTACCGATAACCTTACAGGATGTGCGAAGGCCGATTCCCTGTAGACTTGTTTTTGATCAATAAATTGATTGAAGATCAACCAGACAATACCGGGAATATCCTGGTATACCGTTACATAATTCTTGGTAAATGATATTTTTTAAAGGTGTCATGACCCGATGCGCTATCGAGTCATGATAAGAACATGTAATTATTATTAAGAATTGATTGCAGCGCTCATTAGATTTTGTTGTCCTTCTTTGATATATCTATTATAAAATTTAGTCATTCACTGTTATTAACCTATATAAATGCTAACTCCGATGAGAAAATTTCTGACGTCCCTTTGGTGTTGCTTATTACTCCTTTCAGGGGAATTGCTTGCCCAAACACGAACCATTTCCGGAAAAGTTACCGATGCAAATGGTAACCCGGTGCCCAATGCTTCTGTTATTGTTAAAGGTACACGAGTAGGCACGGTCACTAATACCGATGGCGGGTATTCATTAAATATACCGCCTGGTGCCAAAACCCTGGTTATTTCTTCGATCAATCTGCAAACCGAAGAAGTAAAGATCGGACCTGCAAACGAGTACAGCCTGGCTTTAAAAGCTATGGATGCCTCGCTTGATGAAGTAGTGGTGGTAGGTTATAATACCATTGCCAAACGGTCGCTGACAGGCTCTGTAAGTAAGGTAAATGGAGATGTGGTGGCCAATAAACCCGTTACCAGTTTTGACCAGGCGCTTACCGGTAAGGCTGCCGGTGTGCTGGTGAATACTTCATCGGGTTTGGTTGGCGATGATGTGATCATCCGCATCAGAGGCGGTGCTTCCATTTCATCGGGTAGCAGCCCATTGATCGTGCTCGATGGTGTTCCCATAACACAGGGTGATCAGGGGCAGTTATACAATCACAACAATCCCCTGGCCGAACTGAATCCAAACGATATAGAAAGTGTTGAAGTGTTGAAAGATGCTTCGGCAGCTGCCATTTATGGTTCACGTGGGTCGGCTGGCGTACTGTTGATCACTACCAAAAAAGGAAAGGCCGGGCAAAGCACGCTCAATTATGATAACTTTTTTGGTTTCAATGAAGCTGCGCGCAAGATGAAAGTATTGAATGCATCAGATTATATTACCACTGTCAATAAGTTAAGAAGTAATGCAGGGTTGTCGCCCGGCGCCAATTATGGTGATATAAATAGTGATGGAAAGCTGGATACTGTTAATACCGATTGGCAGAAAGAGCTTTCCCGAAAGGGAATGGTGCAGAACCATAACCTTGCTCTCAGTGGCGGCTCACAACGAACTACCTATTTCGCCTCTTTGAACTATAATGATGTGCAAAGTTATATTGAGAATACTGAGCAAAAGAGAGGAGCAGTGCGGTTGAATATTGCATCGAGAGTGACCGATTGGTTGCAGATAGGGGCCAACACCCAGTTCTCACGCACCCAAACCAGTGGACTGGGATCGGGTACCGGTAACGCATTGTCGGGTATCCCTTTCGGTCCATTAACAGCCATGCCGAACATCCCGGTATATGGGGCTGATGGAAAATACTATGCTGGGTTGGGCGGAAATTTGGCTACCGGCTACAATGTACCCAATCCCGAAGCGGTTACTCACCTTAACTATGACAACCGCGACGGCCGCCGTTTTATTGGAAGCGCATTCGGTGAAGCGCAACTGATAAGAGGATTGAAGTTTAAGAGCCAGGTAAACGTTGACTATGCTACCGGTTTAACCGATCAGTTCTGGAACCCTGATATTGGTGATGGCCTGGGTTTTGGACTGAAACAAAAAGTTTACAATGAAAGAAACACCTGGAGCTGGTATAACACGTTAAACTATAACCGGCAAATAGGCGCCGATCATGAGTTGAATGCGCTGGCCGGAACAGAATATACCCGCCGCACCAGTTCTTATACCTATACTTATGGAGCCGGTATAAAAGATCCGGACCTGTTATTGATCAGTGCGGATAATTATGACGAGGTAGGCGGTGAAAATGGCATTGATGGTATTGATGATGGCCTGGCCTCTTATTTTGGAAGTATCAATTATGGTTTTAAGAAGAAGTACCTGGCTACTTTTAATTTCAGGGCCGATGCCGATAGCCGTTTTGGTCCCAAAAACAGATGGGGTTATTTCCCTTCGGGTTCAATAGCCTGGCGGGTGACGCAGGAAGATTTTATGAGCCAGTTCAGCTTTGTGAATGATCTGAAATTACGGGCCAGCTATGGCGTAACAGGTAATTCTGATATTGGTTATTTCCCTGCCATCAGTACCTATAAACCGGCCTCATATGCCGATATAGGCGTATTAACAATGGCAAACCCCGGAAACTCCAATCTGCGTTGGGAACGGCATAAGACATTCGATATAGGCATTGATGCGGTGATCTTTAAAAATACCAGTTTTACCATTGAGTATTATAACCGCAAAACTATTGATCTCATCCTCGATAACCCGGTTCTGGCTACGCTGGGTTTTCCCGGCAATATTATCAAAGATAACGTTGGTGAAATGCGCAGCCGGGGCGTTGAGTTAACCGTTAACACCGCAGTTATACATACAAGAGACTTTCAATGGAATGTGAATTTCAATACGGCCTGGAACAACACCAAAGTAATTGCCACGAATGCCAATAATGATCAGGTGTTTGATAAAGACCCGGCCGCCACTTTTTCTTTGGCAAAGCCTGGTTATAATCTGGGTGTTTTTTATCTCGTCCGCTGGTCAAGGGTTAACCCTGCCAATGGATTTCCCATTTTTCTGGATGTAAATGGCAATGAAAAGCAATATAACATGAATAACAGAACCTGGTCATTTGTTAAAGATGGCACTAATACTACTGCAATTGGAGCCGCAGACCGGGTTGTATTAAAAGATAAATCACCTTATCCGAAATTCTATGGCGGTTTATCACAAACGTTCAACTATCGCGCTTTTGACGCCAACATCGATCTGCAATATGCGTTTGGCTTTTATTTATA
This sequence comes from Niastella vici, assembly GCF_002077945.1. Classification (GTDB taxonomy): domain Bacteria; phylum Bacteroidota; class Bacteroidia; order Chitinophagales; family Chitinophagaceae; genus Niastella; species Niastella vici. The sequence goes on along the minus strand of NZ_LVYD01000041.1, from coordinate 381,017 downwards.
TAACCAAACCAAGCAAACTATCATGAACTATGGCAATACCAGGAATAAATCGGAAGACATTTTAGGCGCCTGGACAAAAGCCGGCGACAATACAGATGTACCTGTGTTGTACTGGAATTCAAATTTGTGGTCAACACAGGCTTCATCGCGTTGGTTAGAAAGGGCTGACTTTGTTCGTATCCGGAACGTGCAGATCGGTTATACATTGCCAAGATCGATCACCGACAAATTCAAAGCGAGCAAATTGCGTTTTTATGTACAGGCCAATAACCTGTACACCTTTACCGGCTACAGTGGCATCGATCCCGAATCGAACAGTATTGGTAATACGAATATCGGGTTGGGTATAGATAGAACAAGACCTTACCTCGCCCGTTCCTATACGGTGGGTCTCAACTTTGGATTATAATGGTGATTTGCTTCAATTACTTAAACTGAAAAAAATTATGCGACACATAATATATGTATTTCTGGCAACGGCTGTACTCATGAGCGCCTGCCAAAAAAAGGTTACTGATGATATAAAACCGCAGGACCTGTTATCGAGCGATGTGGTATTTTCAACGCCACAAAAAATTGAAAACGCTGTATTGGCTGGTTATGATGCGTTGCAAAGTCCTGAATTTCTCTCAGGAAGAGTATTGATATATGTTGACCTGCTGGGAGAAGACATATTTGACCGCACCGGTTATTTTACCGAGTTACCCCGGTTTAACCTGACCTCCAATAGCGGTATCGCTTACAATGTTTGGACGGCCGGGTATTTTGCTATTGCAACGGCAAACAGGAATTTGGCTGGTATTGCGGCCAATAGCAGTAAATTAACCACTGCCAAAGCAAAAGAGCTAACCGCGGAATGTAAGTTTATTCGTGCCGTAGCTAATTTTTACCTCGTAAACTTTTTTGCGCAACCCTATGTGTACACTGCCGATGCCTCGCACCCCGGCATACCATTAATAACCCAGGGGTTTACTTCAAACGACCCGGCTGCCAATACACCGAAATCGTCGGTTGCGGCTGTTTATACAGCTGTTATTACCGACCTCACTGATGCCCTGGCCGATCTGCCGCTTGAATATACCGGTACATCAAATGACGCGTACCACGATAAAACCCGTGGCACCAAAGCCTCGGCTGCTTCCTTATTATCAAGAGTATATTTATACAAAGGCGATTATGCCAATGCAAAAAAATATGCATCAGATGTGATCAGTGGCACTTATGGTGCGTTTTCGCTGAACAGTACGGTTGATGCTGCCTACACTTCAAATGGCGGTGAATATATAACCGATGAAGGCATTTGGTCAATTCCCAATAATGTAAATGACAATCCGAATACAAATAATGCCTTACCCATGCATTATTACCCTACTGGCAGGGGCGACCTGGCAATATCTCCTTCTTATTTGAGCACAACCACCAATCCTTATTTTGCTATTGATGATAAAAGAAGGACCCTGATCATTACCGGTACAACCAGCCAAACGTCCTCTTATAAATTCACCCGCAAGTATACTGATATTACCGGCCGGGCCGACTGGGCGCCCATCATACGCTATGCAGAAATATTGCTTACGTATGCCGAAGCGCAGGCCCGCCTTGCCAGCGGTGTTGATGCCGATGCGGTAGCCAAACTGAACCTGGTAAGGGACCGCGCTAAAGGCCTGTCGCCTTCTTATACAGTACTCAGCTTTGCCAATAAAGATGCATTGATCGCAGCTATTTTAGGCGAGCGTCGAATTGAGCTGGCTTTTGAAGGACATCGCTTCTGGGATATTATGCGGGTAAAAGGAACCGTTACCAACAAGTACGATAGTGACGGTACTACGATATTACCGGCCGAACCATTTGGAGCCAAAAAGAATGTTTTTCCTATTCCGCAGTTGGAAGTTGATAAAAGCAAGGGCGTATTGGTGCAAAATGATGACTATTAAAATTGAACAGGTTTAAATAAAAGCGAAGCCCTCCCGGTGCACCGGGAGGGCTTCGCTTTTTACAACATCGCTGTTGTTATTATTTCAGAAATATTTCGTGCAGTTTATTTTCCAGGTCGTCGCCGCGTAATGCTTCGCCTACTACAATACCTTCGGGGTCAATTAATATATTGTAAGGGATGCCGGTAAATCCAAATGTATTTACCGCCTTGCTGTCCCAATAGGCGAGGTCACTTACATGGGTCCATTTTAACTGGTCTTTCTTAATGGCCTCCACCCATTTTTCTTTGTCTTTATCGAGCGAAACACCCAGAATAGTGAAGTTCCTGTCTTTGTACTTGTTGAAAGCGGCTACCACATTGGGGTTTTCTGCCCGGCAGGGCGGGCACCAGCTTGCCCAGAAATCAACCAGTACATACTTTCCTTTGTAAGAGGCGAGCGATACCTGTTTGCCATTTACATCGGGCAGGGTTAACTCTGGTGCTTTTTTACCGATCCAGGCGTTTTGTTGTTCCTGTTGTTCCTTTATTTTGGCGATCTGCTCTTTGTAGGCATTGTAGCGTTTCTTCATTTCGGCCAGGTTCGAATCGCCCGCATATTTTTGAGTAAGGCTGTTCAGGGCCGTTTCAAACTCTGGCTGCGGTAATGTTTTAGCCGAACGGCCCAGCACAAATGCGGCAACCACTGGCTGGCTGGCATCTGACATCATTCGCTTCATATACTCGTTCAGTTCTTTAATGGCGTCGTTCTTGCGGTTGGTAAAACTGAGCAGGGTGGTGTCAGGCGCGCCAATGCGTTTCAGACTGTCGAGCTGGTTCATGGTTTGCTCGGCGCCCGAGCTTTTAGTATCGTAGGTAAAAATAAAATCCTGTAATTCGCGGCTGGCCACCGAACCGGCTACCGTGTAGAATTTTTCATTCGCCATGTCAATATCAACAGTCATCTTAGGCTCATCATTCACGATAGGCACCATGGGGCCATCGAGCACCACGATATTATACATGCCAATGTTTTTGGCGGGGCCTTTTAATGTATAGGATCTTTTTTCAGCCGAAACAGTAACCGAATCCAGTTGAACCGGGGGCAGGTCTCCGCCAAAAGGCACTTCATATAACAACAGTGTTACGTTGCCTTTTTTTACAGCGTTCGGGTACAATGCGGCTACCTTATCAAGGTTGGCTATGTTGCCAGTTACCTCCAGTGTTCCTTTTTCTTTTGAGGAGCAGGCACTAATGGTAACCATGAGTACGATCAGGAGCCGGTTCGAAATAAGTTTCATCTATCTGGTTTTTGTTAATAGTTATTGCAGTTTTTTCAGGAGGATATCATTGGTAAGCTTGGGGTCGGCTTTACCTTTTGATACTTTTTTTACTTCGCCTACAAATAACCCGATCAATCCTTTCTTGCCTTTTTTATATTCTGCTACTTTATCGGGCATTTTATTCAGCACTTCTTCAATCCAGGCGGCAACGTTCCCTTCATCACTATCCTGCAGCAGGTTTAGTTCCTTTGCAATTTGCAATGGTTGTTTGCCGGGTTCTTTCAACAAAGCAGTGAACAGTTTGGTAGAAGCTACTGAAAAGTTCACCTGGTTGCTATCGATCAAAGCAATGAGCGATGCAATGGCGCCGGGTTGTATAGGGAAGGCTGTGATGGATGCACTGTTTTCATTGAGCCACGATTTAACAGGGCCCAGCATCCAGTTGGCGGCTGCCTTGTAATTGGTGGAATGTTCTATGATCTTTTCAAAATACTCAGCCAGTTCTTTTTCATCGGTGATCACACGGGCATCGTATTCGGGTAATTGTAATTGTTGGGTGTACCGGGCTACCCGCTCTTCGGGCAATGCGGGAATGGCCGCACGTACTTCCTGCAGCAGTTGGTCTGTTACCACAAATGGCGTAAGGTCGGGATCGGCAAAATACCGGTAATCGTTGGCGTCTTCCTTGGTGCGCAACGCGAAAGTGGTGCCATTGCCGGCGTCAAAACTTCTTGTTTGTTGTATAACCTTTTCACCCGATTCTATGATGTCGACCAGGCGTTTGGCTTCAAATTCAATTGCACGTTTTACGTTGCGGATAGAGTTCAGGTTCTTTACTTCCACCTTGGTTCCCAGTTGGGGATCCCCTTTTTTACGTACCGAAATGTTGGCATCGCAACGCATACTGCCTTCTTCCATATTACCATCGCAGATCTCGAGATACCGTAACAGTTTTCTTAATTCGGTAAGATAGGCATACGCTTCGTCGCCGCTGGCAATATCGGGTTCGGTAACTATTTCAACCAGGGGTACGCCGGCGCGGTTGTAATCAACACAGGTATTGCTGGCATCCACATCGTGCAGGCTTTTTCCGGCATCCTCTTCCATATGAATGCGGTTCAGCCTGATATCTCTGGTTCCCTCCTGCGTGCGAATGGTCACAAAACCGCCCTGGCAAACAGGGGTGGTATGCTGCGATAACTGGTATCCTTTGGGCAGATCGGGATAGAAATAGTTTTTGCGGGCAAAATAATTATGCCGGGTAATGGTGCAATTACAGGCCAATCCTATTTTAACGGCGTAGGAAATGGCCTTTTTATTCAATTTGGGCAGGGTGCCGGGGTGCGCCAGGGTAATGGGACTGATATGTGTATTGGGGTCGCCGCCAAATGCAGCGCTATCGCCACAAAACAGCTTGCTGTTGGTAAGTAACTGGGCATGCACTTCCAGACCTACAACCACCTCATATGCATCGTAATTTATCGACATGTTATTCTAATTGCCTAATGGTGAAAAATCAGGCAAAAATACCTCATTTCCGGCAATGGTCTTTATGATAAAAAGCCTCCGGACTAAAGTCGGGAGGCTTGCGCCAGCCTCGGCAAAAGCTTCGGTGGCAACTATAGGGCTGATGTTTGAAAACTACAGGTTAGCGGTCTTTAATTTTTTGGGTGTTTTTACCTCAACGGTCTGTGATTTTCCATCGCGGGTAAAGGTTATTTTAACAGACTGCTTGTCTTTTGCCTCCCGGGCCGCGCTCACCAGCTCGTCGGTGCTGGTTATTTTTTTGCCATCAAATTCGGTGATCACATCGCCTTCCCTGATGCCAGCTTTTTCGGCAGTTGATTCATCATCAACACTTAACACTTTAACGCCCTTGCCTTCTTCGGTATCCTGCGCTTTTATGCCGAGGCGGGGTTTGCCGCCATAAGGGGAAACCCGCGGTAAAAACTCATTATCCTTCCAATCGAAATTAAAGCCAGGCATTTCAAACTGTTGCGGTGGCATACTAAAGGCCATGCTTTTTCTTTTTCCCAGGGTTGCCTCGGTTTTTTGGGTTTTGCCATCCCGGTAATAAGTGATGGCTATCTTGTCTTCCGGTTTATGCTTTTGAATAATTTTTGTAAGGTCTTCGGGCCTTTCAATCTTTGTTTCATCAATTTTGGTGATAATATCGCCATCTTTCAAACCAGCTTTGGCAGCGGCACTGTTTTCAGTTACATCTTCTATGCGGGCGCCTCTGTCGTCGTTCTCGGTAATTACGCCCAGGAAGGCTGAATTGCCTGAGCTTTCACTGTAAGTTGTTGCGCCGCTTTGGCCACGGAAAGGCGAGTGGGGGCTGTAAATGGTAGTTGATCTTCCCTTTTTTATTACAACATTATCATCATTAAACTCGTCCAAAGGTTTACCATTTACCTTAACGTCGTCGCCATTTATTTCAATGGTGACTTTGGTGTCCTTATCGCTTTTTCTTTTGATAATGATCTCTTCATTATTCACTTTGGGTTTGTCCTTCTCCTTATCCTTTTCTTTGTCATTATCCTGGGCGGCCAGGGGTTGGCACAGCATCAGGGCTACGGTTGCAATGGCGGTGCTGGTTAACAGAAATCGTCTCATTGTATTGAAGTTTTTGATATAAATAATTTGACTACGTCGACTTTCGTACATCAAATATAGGGATTTAATTGAAATACGAAAATTTTCGGAAATGTTAAGATTGGGGAAAGAAGAACAGGACCCGGGGTTGGTTGATATAACACAGGGCAAGCAGGCTGAAAAAGTGAGAAAAATATTAATTTAATTGATTTTCAGTTCTTTGTGAATAAATTGAATTAAAGGGAAAGTCAATTCCGTTTAATTCAAAGAACTTTCAATTAAAAGAAACGTCTGTTTCGTTTAACGCAAACACGTTTCAATTAAACGATTTGTCCATTTCATTTAATGCAAAACACTTTTGATTAAATCAAACGTCCATTCCGTTAAACGCAAACACGTTTCAATTAAACGAAACATCCATTCTCTTTAAAAAGACTTTTCTTTAAACGAAACATCAATTCTCTTTAATCAAAAAGCCTTGTAATTAAACGAAACGTCCATTCTCTTTAATCAAAAAGGCTTTTCTTTAAATGAAAAGTTCGTTCCGTTAAACGCAAAACGCTGTGCCTATAAAGGCGTGATTGTTTAATTAAACGCAAAGTTCATTCTGTTTAATCTCAAGCCGTGAAGCTTTTCAAATACTGCAGGGGTAGGCTTTTTGATCAGTATTTTTTCGGTGTATCAGAACCATCGGTGAGGCAGGTAGCCGCCATGGCAATGGCCTTTACCACATCGGCCATAAACGGGTAATCGAGCGTTTCCCATTCATCATTCAGGGAATGATAATAGGGATCGTTTGGTGAAGTGCTCATGATGGTATGTGCTGTAATACCTTTTCTGGCAAAAGGGTAATTATCTGACCGCAAATACAGCCTTTCATTGGGAAAGCGGTCGCCCTGGAAATATTTTTCTCCATATTGTGGCGCCATTTCGGTCAGTCTTTTATTAAATAAGGCTATCAGGTTCGATTGGTCATCGCCGGTTATGTACGGTTTTTTTTCATCGACCGGCCGCCCGATCATATCCATATTGACCATGGCAGTCACTACTTTGGGGTCAAAACCTTCTGCCAGATGTTTGGAACCTAACAAACCTTCTTCTTCACCCGAAAAAGCGATGAATATGAGGGTACGCTCATTGTTAGGGCGCTGGGAAAAATACCGGGCCAGGTGTATAAGGGCGCTGATGCCCGATGCATTGTCATTGGCCCCGTTGTAGATCTCATCTCCACTTTCTGGTTTGCCATTTTCGGGCAATTTGGTCCTGATGGTATAGTTCTGGGTACCAATATGATCAAAATGCGCGCTGAAGATCACCAGTTCCTTTGGTTTTGAATGGCCTGGTAAAGCGGCCACCACATTCAATGATTTTGCTTTGTAGGGAATGGAAAAACTGAAAGCATTGTTCTTATAGGAGAGCTCAAAAGGCATTAAATAGCCATCGTTACCCGAAATGGGTGCCGCACCTGCCTGTTTAAATTGTTCACTGATGAAAGTGGCAGCCTGTGCTGCCTGCATGGTGCCGGTAAGGCGCCCCTGAAAGCTATCGGCTGACAATGTTTGAACCAGCGCTTTCAGGGACGACGGCGTTATTATGGAGTCAATTGTAATTGACTGGGCTGAACATATAGAGGCTTTCCAGGATAAAAGGACGCAAAGGATAAAGCTAATATGGCAATTTCGCATGCCCCAATTTACAATAAGCTTTTCACTTTGGCAATCACTTGTTGCATATTGCCTGCATCCTGCCCGCCGGCAGTAGCCAGGGTTTTTTGTCCACCCCCGCCACCTTTAATAAGCGGGGCAATATGTTCTTTAATGATCTTTCCGGCATCGAGCCCTTTAGCTGCGACTACGGCATCGGCAATGCCGACGGCAACAAATGGTTTACCACCAATGTTGGCGCACAAAACTATTGCATGATCATTGAGATTATTTTTCAGATCGAAGCACAATTTCTTTAATGCATCGGCGCTGCTCACTTCAACAATTTCGCCAACGAATGTAATGCCGTTAATGATCTCGCCTTTTTTCAGCAGTTCATTGCGAATGTCTACCAGTATGCGGCTTTCCAGGTGTTCAAGCTTTTTCTTCAGCTCGCTGTTTTCTGCACCCATGTTCTGAACCGCTTTTAAGAGGTCGGCCGGGTTTTTCAGCTCTTCTTTTACCTGATGCAACTGGGTGAGCTGTTCATTGATATATTGCTCAGCTGCCAGTCCGCATATGGCTTCAATACGGCGTACGCCGGCGGCCACTGCCGATTCATGTTTTAATTTAAAGAGACCCAGTTCGCCGGTGGCGCCTACGTGTGTGCCGCCGCAGAGTTCTACAGAATATGCCGGGTCAATGATCACTACACGCACCACATCGCCATATTTTTCGCCAAAAAGGGCCATGGCACCCAGTTGCAGGGCTTCTTCTTTCGACATTTCCTTTATTACAACGGGTATATTGGCGCGGATCTTTTCGTTTACGATCGCTTCAACTTTGGCTATTTCATCAGCGGTCATTTTGGCGAAATGCGAAAAGTCGAACCGCAGGTATTCATCATTTACCAGCGAACCTTTTTGTGCTACGTGTGTGCTCAATACTTTACGCAGGGCGGCATGCAGCAGGTGCGTGGCCGAGTGGTGAACGGCCGTTCTTTCCCGGCGGGTGGTGTTGATGCGCGCATCTACAATACCGGTAATATTAACGGGTAGCTTTTCAACAAAATGAATGATGAGGTCATTTTCTTTTTTGGTATCTACCACGGCTACTTCTTCGCCTTCGAACATAAGCATGCCGGTATCGCCCACCTGTCCGCCGCTTTCGGCATAAAAAGGTGTTTTGCCCAGCACCAGCTGGAAAGACGTTTTTCCTTTGGCTGTTACTTTACGGTATTTCTGCACCTTGGTTTCAGACCGGGTATTATCGTAGCCCACAAAGCTGGTACCGCCATCGTTCAGCACAACCCAGTCTTCGGCATTTAATGCAGTAGCGGCGCGGCTACGGTCTTTTTGTTGTTGCATTTCTGCTTTGAAACCTTCCTCATCTACATCCAGGTTATTTTCCCGGGCTATCAGGCGCGTAAGGTCTACGGGGAAACCATAGGTGTCGTACAACTCAAAAGCTGCCGAACCATTGATGGTTTTGTTTTTGGCAGAAGCAATAATTTCATCGATCTTCTTCAGTCCTTTTTCCAGTGTTCTCAAAAAGGCTTCCTCTTCTTCCTTCACTACTTTGGCAACAAAATCCTGTTGCTGGAACAGTTCGGGGAAAACGGTTTTGAATTGTTCCGACAGCACCGGCACCAGTTGGTGCAGCAGGGGCTGTTTATAATCGAGGTAAGAATAATAATAACGAACTGCGCGGCGTAAAATACGGCGGATAACATAACCGGCCCCGGTATTGGAAGGCAGCTGCGCATCGGCAATGGTAAAACTGATGGCGCGAATATGATCGGCCAGTACCCTGAATGCTACGGCCTGGTGCCAGTCGGCAATGGTAGCGGGGGTGGCTAACGGATCGTATTTCTTTTTGGTGATATTTTCGATGGCGGCAATGGTGCCGGTGAAAACATCTGAATCGTAATTTGACTGTTTGCCCTGCAGTACGCGCACCAGCCGTTCAAAACCCATCCCGGTATCCACGTGTTTGGCGGGCAGTGGTTCCAGCTTGCCATCTTTTTTCCGGTTGAACTGCATGAACACGTTGTTCCAGATCTCAATCACCTGGGGGTGGTCTTTATTTACCAGTTCGGCCCCGCTTTGTTGTTTCCTTTCTTCGTCGCTGCGGCAGTCAACATGTATTTCGGAACAGGGACCGCAAGGGCCGGTATCGCCCATTTCCCAGAAATTATCTTTCTTATTACCTGGCAAAATGCGCTCGGCAGCTACCCGTTTGGCCCATTCAGTAAATGCCTCCTCATCCTTTGGCAGGTTCTCAGCGGCATCACCTTCAAAATAAGTTACATATAACCGGTCTTTGGGTATTTTATATACCTCGGTCAGCAATTCCCAGCTCCAGGCAATGGCTTCTTTCTTAAAATAGTCGCCAAAGCTCCAGTTGCCCAGCATCTCGAACATGGTATGGTGGTAGGTATCAACACCTACTTCCTCCAGGTCGTTATGCTTTCCGCTTACCCGCAGGCACTTCTGGGTATCGGCCACCCGCGGGAACGGGGCTTTTTTGTTGCCAAGGAAATAATCTTTGAATTGGTTCATTCCTGCATTGGTAAATAGCAGGGTAGGGTCATTTTTCACTACAATAGGGGCCGATGGAACAATTTCATGGCCCTTATTACGGAAAAATTCCATAAATAGCTGTCGTATTTCTGCGCTGGTCATCATAAAACGGAACGATCTTTGATCAAAATTGACACTTAAGCCTTTATATTTGTAAATGTTACCGTTTAGGCAACGGCTGCAAAGGTAATTTAATTCGGGCTGTTTTGCTGAAAAGCAACCTTGGTAATCGGCTTGTATCCATGAAGAAAATCAAGTACTACTACAATACCAATACTCTCCGATATGAAAAGCTGGAGACTCCGCTGCACGTAAAGCTGTTGCGGGTGCTCGGTTTTATATCGGCAGCTATTGTCACCTCTGTAATTATCGTTTCCATTGCTTATCGTTATTTTCCTTCTACCAAAGAGAAGGCGTTGATGCAGTATAATGAACAGCTGCAGGAACGCTACTGGGTGCTGGATGAGCAGGTTGCCAAAATGCAACAGCATATGACCCAGCTCGAAGAGCGGGATAATGATATTTACCGCACCATTTTCGAGGCTAATCCCATTCCCGACAGTATGCGGGCAAAAGACCTGGCCCAGAAAAAAGAAATGGAAATGGTGGCCAGCATGACCAATTACGAGCTGGAAAACTCAATAGTCAGCTCGCTCCACAATCTCGAGAACCGCATGGGGGCCCAGGAAAAGTCATATGTTGAAATAACCGGATTTATCAAGAATAAAGAACAGCTGTTAGCCTGTACACCGGCCATTCAACCGGTTAGCAACAGCGACCTCAAGCGCCTGGCTTCCGGTTTTGGCTACCGCATTGACCCCGTATATAAAACGGTGAAAATGCATGCCGGGCTCGACTTTGCCGCTCCGCAGGGAACACCTATTTATGCCACCGCCAATGGATCGGTAAAAGTAGCCGGCAACCTGGGTAATGGCTATGGTAACCACGTAGTTCTGAACCATGGGTATGGCTACGAAACCCTCTATGGCCACATGTACCGTATTAAAGTAAAACCCGGTGATAAGATCAAACGTGGCGAGATCATCGGCTGGGTAGGCAGTACCGGAAAATCAACCGGCCCGCACTGCCACTACGAGGTACATAAAAACGGCCGTCACGTGGATCCCGTTTACTTCTTCTACAACGACCTTTCGCCCGAACAATACGACCGCCTGTTGAAGATGTCTTCTTCGAGCAACCAAAGCTTTGACTAGAAGCGTGAATGGTGAATGGTCAATGCCCGCCCGACTGAACGTCGTTCGGGCGGGGTGAATAGCTCGCTATTCTTTAGCCTAACTGCCTGTTCGCACTTTTTAAGTGTTCGTCAAACAATTTTGATATAGCCTAGCCTATGTTATTGGAGGCTGGAATGTTTGCTGGCCGAATAAGCAACTGGTTTTCAGCTGGTGGCATCTTTTTCATTGACCATTGACCATTGACCATTCACCATTGACCTTGAATCTTTACACTTCCATGACTGCCAATGCGATAAACCATTGGGAAATTTAACGTTGTAAATGTAAATTTGCGTCCAAATATGTATAACCCACCCGATATACTTTCACTGGCTTACAAACAACCGATCATGCACGATCAGTTGCAGCTGTTGCAGGAAAAAGAGCAACAGATGCCTGGTTCGGTTCAGTATGCCATTAAAAGATACCGGAAACATGCGCAATGGAATATTGAGGATACCGGGGTGTTGGTATATCATTACAAAAAAGCTGAACCCCAGGAGAACTTTGTGGAACTGCGCTTTTGTATTGCGGGTAATATTTATTGTAATAAGAAAGATGTGGAATGTGATAATTGCAAACTGAACACATCTAAAACCTGTGCAGAACGAATTGAATGCATCGATGTAATGAGTTTCAGGTTTTCGGCCGTACACCTGTCGCAGTTTGTAAAACCCGGCAAGTTGAAAACCGTTACCGATGAAGTACTGCAATTTGTTCATCCTTCTTCTTTTTCAAAGATCCTGCCTTTATGCGGCCGCACCCGCCAGGTGCTGGAAGCATTATTGAGCCATACTTATACTGATAGCCTCGAGAATATCTTTATTAATGCCCAAACCCAGATGTTGTTGTTGTACAGTCTGGAATGTATGCTGGGCGATGATAAGGAAGTGGAAGCGTTCCAGTGCAAGTTCCTGGCCAATGAAAGCGACCGCGAAAAGATCGTGAAGGCCCGGGAAATATTACTGCAGCATATTGGTGAGCCTATTACCATAAAAGAATTAAGCCGTAAAGTGGCCATCAATGAATGCTATCTGAAAAAAGGATTTAAAGAATTATACGGCACTACCATCTTCGACTTCTACCAGAGCCAGCGCATGGAGCATGCACGGTATTTATTATATGAAAAAGGATTGACCGTAACAGAGGTATCTATGATGCTGGGCTATTCATCTATTTCTCACTTCTCTACCGCCTTTAAAAAGCAAACCGGTTTAAAGCCTTGTGAGCTGTTATTACATTAATAGCTAAGGATCAGTCCATTTTTTCTTTTTGCGTAAACCAATTTTCCGATTGTATAACGATAAGTTGACCGCCAATGGCATTTTTGCAGTTTAACAGGCGTGGCGGGCGCAATCTTATCGTATGAATATTAAAAAGACTATCGGAAAAATTCATTTGTGGCTGGGATTTACTTCAGGGATCGTTGTTTTCATTATTGCCGTTACCGGTTGTTTATACGCTTTCCAGGCCGAGATCAGCAAACTTACCCAATCGTCTTTCAGAAAGGTGGCGCCACAACAGGCGGCTTATCTGCCTCCCACCCGGTTTAAGGAAATAGCCGAAAAACAAATTCCGGGAAAACAGGTGCACAGCGTACAGTATGGAGCGAAAGACGAAGCGGTATGTGTTACCTTTTTCAGCTTTGATCCGGAGTATTATTATACTGTATATGCAAATCCTTATACTGGCGAGGTGTTGAAGGTGAAGAATATGGACCGGGATTTTTTCAGAATAGTATTGATCGGTCATTTTTATCTGTGGTTACCCGAAAAGGCAGGTCAGCAGATCACGATCTATGCTACCATCATTTTTGTGATAATGATGATCACCGGTCTCATACTTTGGTGGCCACGGAATAAAGCCGCTGCCAAACAACGGTTCAGCATAAAATGGAGCGCTGCCTGGCGCCGCAAGAATTATGACCTGCACAATGTGTTGGGGTTTTATATGACCTGGGTGGCTATCATTATGGCCATTACCGGGTTGGTGTTCGGCTGGCAATTACTGGCCAATGCCATTTACAAAAGCGCCGGTGGCAAAAAGTCGTTGACCTATCAGGAACCATTTTCCGATACAACAAAAATACCCCAGGCCACTTTGTTACCGGTTGATAAACTATGGGGGCGCATGCAGCAGGAACACCGGGATGCGGAGATCATTGAAATGCATTTCCCCGCCACCGGCAAATCATCTATTGAAGTAGCTATAAACACAGATGCCGATACGTACTGGAAAACAGATTACCGCTATTTCGATCAGTATACGATGAAGGAATTACCTGTAGATCATATTTATGGCCGCTTTAAAGAAGCCAAAGGGGCCGATAAATTGCTTCGAATGAATTATGATATCCATGTGGGCGCTATTTGGGGTTTGCCCGGAAAGATCCTGGCTTTTTGCGCCTCACTCATCGCCGCCAGTTTGCCGGTTACCGGCTTTATGATCTGGTGGGGTAGAAGAAAGAAAAAGCCCCTACCGAAGTAAGGGCTGTACTAATCAAATACCATTAACCATTAAACCTTATCCTATGAAAACACAAAGATACATATAAATTCGTTCATATGTATCTCTGTGTTTTTATATTTTGAACTTGTTAACAGAAATCGTTTTCGTTACACCTTTAAGCGTATCCGCCATTTCTCAAGCAGTCCGGCCAGTATAATGACCAGCAAGGCAAACAGGGCCGATTTAATTAATCCCACCCCGCCGGTCAGGAGGAATGCAGGCAGGCTGAGGCCCAGAATGTGAACCCCCGGATAAATAATATAAGGAAGCAGGTAAGCGGTAAGCGTACTGGTACCGGCCGGTTTGATAATGGCAAACCATTGTTGTTTTTTCTTTAGGTCAACCAGCCATATTAAAGCAGTAAATACCAATATACTGATGCCGGTACAGATCATTACCCACGAAGGCGTGGCCCGTATTTTTGAAATGCCGGCCAGTGGCCTTATGGCAAATCCACCCGCTAACATGGCTACGCCCAGCAGCAACAGTAAACCAAAGCAGGCGGCGTATTTACCTTTTTCAGCCAGTGAAGAATACAATACGGCTATAATGATACCCGCCATGGTGAGCGCAGGTAAGGAACCATCACCGGTGATCCAGATATAAGGTCTAACCGGGTGCAGCATATGTAGCCAGCCTGCTTTTTGCGCTATGTTAAATAGTGTAAAAAATACAAAGGCGCCTATTAATAAGGGCAGCTTTCCTTTGGCGAACAGAAAGACAATTGCTGATAACAGGTACGACCAGCCAATGAGTCCTAATATGCCCCACCAATAAGGTTTTAACCAAACTGTATTGCCATGTTCGCCGCCTTTGAATACAATGGCCAGAAAGATCAGTAAGGCTATGCCGGCGCCTTGCAGTAACCCTTTCTTTTGTTTTGAAAAGGTAGATGGATAATCGAGCCATATCAGGAAGAAACTGATCGTCAGTAATATTTCCCATACTGTTCTTGGCAGCAGGGCGGCTACATGATCATAGCTCTCCATATTCACATGAAAGAAACCCATTACCAGCAGTGCAAATGAGCGCACCAGAATATGCCATAGGATATTGTTTTGTGAAACACCTTTTGCCCAGCGGTTGCCAATGGCAAAGGGTATAGAGAGCCCAACAATAAATAGAAAGGCCGGGAATACGGTATCTGCCAAACCCATTCCGTCTTCGGCGGCCTTGGTGTGCTCGAGCCAGCGCGGAATATTGGTTAAGGTTCCCAGGTCATTTACAAAGATCATCAGCAGCATGGTGAGTGCTCTGAAAACATCAATGGACGCAAGCCGTTGTGTGAATGGGCGCATAGTAACATTGTTTTGATAATTAAATATGCCTCATTGCCACATTACTTTCGGTAGGTGTATACTATAAAGTTCGGTTTTAAGTGTATTTGTACTGTATAATAATGAAAAAAGCCGTATCCGGAATATTATTCCATCAACGGCTTAATTTAAATATGATAGATATAGGTGCCTAATTTAATATCTCGTGCAAACTTTCTTTGGCAGCCTGTATGGTAGCGTCCAGGTCTTCATTGGTGAGGGCGCTGCACAGGAACCAGGTTTCAAAGGCGGAAGGTGGTAAATACACCCCGCGTTTCAGCATGGCATGAAAGAATTTCTTGAACAGCTCATTATTGGCCGATGCGGCAGTTGCGAAATTGATAACAGGGTGGTCGCTGAAATGCACGCTGATCATTGACCCCAACTGGTTGATCACATACGGTGTGCCGCTTGCCTTTAACACCTCATTTAACCCATTGCGTAAATAGTTGGTGTTTTCGTCGAGCTGTTTATAAATAGCGGGGTTTTCTTTCAGTGTTTTTAACATCACATACCCGGCGATCATGGCCAGTGGGTTACCGCTCAATGTTCCTGCCTGGTACACATTGCCGAGTGGTGAAATGTGTTGCATGATCTCTTTCTTACCACCAAAGGCGCCTACAGGCATACCGCCACCGATCACTTTTCCATAGGTAACCAGGTCGGCATTTATTTGCAGCCTTTCCTGTGCGCCGCCGGGCGCCAGCCTGAAACCGGTCATTACTTCATCCATGATGAACACAATACCATGTTTATCACAAAGCGAGCGTATGCCCTGCAGAAAACCAGGTTGGGGTATTATACAACCCATATTACCGGCTACCGGTTCTATAATGATAGCGGCGATCTCATTCTGGTGGTCTGCTATCAATTGCTCAACGGCTGGTAAATCGTTATATGCGCAGGTAAGCGTATCGTTGGCTACGCCGGCAGTTACGCCGGGCACGGTTTGAATATTAAAGGTGGCTACGCCACTGCCTGCTTTTACCAGGAACGAATCGGCATGACCATGATAGCAGCCTTCGAACTTGATGATCTTGTTGCGGCTGGTAAAACCCCTGGCCAGCCTGATGGCGCTCATACAGGCTTCGGTTCCGCTGCTCACCATACGAATGAGATCAACATTGGGCGTCATGCTGATGATGAGCTCAGCCATCTCAATTTCCAGTTCGGTAGGGGCGCCGAATGAAGTAGAATATTG
Organism: Niastella vici; assembly: GCF_002077945.1. Lineage (GTDB taxonomy): Bacteria > Bacteroidota > Bacteroidia > Chitinophagales > Chitinophagaceae > Niastella > Niastella vici. The sequence continues at coordinate 364,742 of NZ_LVYD01000041.1, read as the reverse complement.
TGCATAATCCTGAATGGCCTTTACCACCGGTTCATAGGCATGACCCAATATCATGGGGCCCCAGGAGTTGATATAATCAATAAAGCGGTTGCCATCGGCATCGAACATATAGGCGCCTTTGGCCGATCTCATAAATACCGGCGTTCCGCCCACGCTTTTAAAAGCCCGTACGGGAGAGTTTACGCCACCGGGAATGCTTTGCTGCGCCCGGTTGAAGAGATTGATACTTTTTTCAAACATATGGTGAGTTCTGGTATTAGCTAATAAGTTTAACGGCGTCCTTTGCAAAGTAAGTGGCAATGAGATCTGCACCGGCTCTTTTGATCGCTGTCAGCGTTTCCAGAATGGCTTTGTTCTCATCTATCCAGCCCATTCTGGCGGCAGCTTTTATCATGGCATATTCCCCGCTGATGTTATAGGCGCTAACGGGTACAGATACCGCATTTTTCACTTCGCGGATAATATCCAGGTAAGCCAGGGCCGGTTTTACCATCACAATATCGGCGCCTTCCTCTACATCCATCAACGTTTCCTTAACGGCTTCAAGGCGGTTGCTGTAATCCATTTGGTAGGTTTTCTTATCCCCAAACCCAGGGGCGCTATCGAGCGCATCGCGGAAGGGACCGTAAAAGCAGGAAGCATATTTGGCACTGTAGCTCATGATGCCGGTATTATTAAGCCCGTTCTCTTCCAGTGCTTCGCGAATGGCGGCAATGCGGCCATCCATCATGTCGCTGGGAGCCACAAAATCGGCCCCGGCCTGCGCATGGCTTACACTCATTTGCGCCAGCACTTCTACCGTAGCATCGTTCACGATGGCTGAGCCTTCTACAATACCGTCATGACCAAAAGAAGAGAATGGGTCAAGGGCAATATCGGTCATCACCAGCATATCCGGACAAGCCTCTTTAATGGCCCTGATGCTGCGTTGCATCAGGCCTTTGGGGTTTAATGCTTCGGTACCTTTATTGTCTTTCAGTTCGTCTTTACATTTTATGAACAGCAACACGCTTTTGAGGCCCATGCTCCACAATTCTTTTACTTCTTTTACCGTGTTATCTAGGCTCATGCGATAATAGCCGGGCATGCTTGCTATTTCTTCCTTATAATGCTCGCCTTCATTGATGAACAGCGGAACTATAAAATCATTCGGTGTTAAAATGGTTTCAGCCACCATGCTTCTGATTGCCGGCGACTGACGTAATATGCGGTTGCGACGTTGAAGAAACATATTTCTGATTTTGAGATTTTTTGATTTTGAGATTTTTTTGATTGGGCTGAGTTCCCCAAAATAATAGATCTCAAAGTCAGTGATTTTTTGTTATTCCTTTTTTTTAGTTAAGCTGCCCTCTCTGTTTTTTTGGGCTGTTTTATCACTTGCATTAAAAATGCTTACTAGTTCATTGGCCTCTTTTATCAACGTTTCCAAATCTTCTCCCTGCACCAAACCTGCTTCTTGCGATAACTGCAGCCAATAGAGTGATTCGTCAGCTTCTTCTAATACAACTTCTATCTTATAAATGAAATCTGCATTTGACTTTGCACGGCAACCAGCTCTGTAATTCGATCCAACAGACCCTGCGGCTCTTATTAATTGTCTGGCTGTTTCAAAACCAGCCGCATTTTTGGGAAATCGGCCGCACAGCTTTATTACATCAACATGAAATTGTTTTGTTCGTTTTTGTAAATCAAACTTGTTCATATCGATTGATTTGTTTTGCAACGATCAATCGCATTCCGATCAGTAAATCTAAAAATCCCTAAATCCCCAAATCTCAAAATCCCCTTACACCCAGTCAACCGGGTTCAAACAGGCCTGTAACAGTTTGTCTTCCTCGCTGCCTGCCTGGGGTTGATAATTATATTCAAAACGTACGGTGGGCGGCAGGCTCATTAAAATACTTTCCGTTCTTCCATTTGTTTTCAAACCAAACAAAGTGCCCCGGTCATGAACCAGGTTGAATTCAACATACCGGCCGCGGCGGATCTCCTGCCAGTGTTTGTGTTGTTCGGTATAAGGTAATTCTTTTCTTTTTTGTACGATGGGCAGGTAAGCGGTTAAAAACGAATCGCCACAGGATTGTGCAAAATTGAACCAGAACTGTACATCTTTTTCTGCCGAAGGGCGCTGGTGATCATAAAAGATACCGCCAATACCCCGGCGTTCTTTATTGCGATGCCAGTTCACAAAATAGTTGTCGCATTCTTTTTTGAATGTGGGGTAAAAGCCGGCATCGAAGGCAGCGCAGGCATTCTTATACGTTTGATGAAAATGCCGGGCATCTTCTTCGAACAAATAATACGGCGTAAGATCGGTACCCCCGCCAAACCAGCGGTCGGCAGCCGTGCCTTCATCGCCATACACTTCAAACATTCTATAATTACAATGCACGGTGGGTACGAACGGATTCACAGGATGCAATACCAGCGACAGGCCACAGGCAAACCAGCTTTTCCCATTTATCTTTAACTGGTTGCGCATGGGGTCGGTTACTTCGCCAAATACTACCGAGGTGTTAACGCCGCCTTTTTCAAATACATTGCCATTGGCAATAACGCGGGTTTTACCACCGCCGCCTTCGGGGCGTTGCCACTGGTCTTCCCTGAAGGTTGCCCTGCCATCTTCTTTTTCAAGCGCTGCACAAATACGGTCCTGCAGGGAGTATATATAGTTTATCCAGTTTTCTTTGATGTTCATGTGGTCAATGATCATATTATGCCTCGATGCCTTGTTGTTTGTATTCTTTCACCGCATCAACAAATGCCCTTGCATGATCAACCGGTACATTGGGTAAAATACCATGGCCCAGGTTGGCGATATGACGATGACCGCCGAAATCATGCAGCATCTTCTTCACTTCTTTTTGAATAACGGGAATAGGCGCCAGCAATTTGGCGGGGTCAAAATTGCCCTGCAGCGTTACATTGGGGCCTGCCAGTTGGCGGGCCATAGCAGGGGTAATGCACCAGTCAATTCCCAGGCCATGTGCGCCGGTAGCTGCCATAGATTGCAGCGAATGCCAGGCGCCTTTGGCAAAAATGATCGTGGCTACTTCCTCTTTTAATGCGGCAACGATCTGGCGAATATATTGTAAAGAAAAATTCTCGAAATCATCGGGGCTCAGCAAACCGCCCCAGCTATCGAAGATCTGAATTACATCCACACCGGCTTTTACCTGTCCTTTCAAATAAGCGATGGTGGTATCGGTGATCATTTGCAACAGGCGATGCGCTGTTTCGGGTTGGGTATAACAGAATATTTTAGCTTCATCGAATGTTTTGGAGCCCTTGCCCTGTACCATATAGCACAGCAGCGTCCAGGGGGCGCCGGCAAAACCAATGAGGGGAACGCGGCCGTTCAGTTCCTGTTTGATGAGCTTAATAGCGTCAAAAACGTAGTGAAGCGTTTCGTTCACGTCGGCTACGCGAATGCGGTTGAGGTCGTTTATATTTTTAATGGGGTCGGGTAACAGCGGCCCTTTGCTTTCTATCAGTTGTACTTCCATGCCCATGGCCTGGGGAACCACCAGGATGTCGGAAAACAGGATGGCTGCATCTACGCCAATGATGTCGACGGGTTGAATGGTTATTTCGCAGGCCAGTTCGGGTGTCTGGCACCGTTCGAAGAAGCCATATTTCTCGCGTAAGGCCATGTATTCAGGTAAATACCGGCCGGCCTGGCGCATCATCCATACGGGGGGGCGTTCTACTTGTTCTCCTTTCAGTGTTCTTAATAACAGGTCATTTTGCAGCATAATATGTAGTGGTGTTACTTTTTAAAAAATTGAAACATTTTTTTTACCAGTTCATCTTTACCGGGACGTTCCGATTCAATGACCAGGTTATCGGTAAATGATCTTATGGCATCGGCGGTTGTTTGGCCAATGGCAAACAAGATGGTTGAAGGGGTAATGGCATTGGCGTAAAAATAACTTTGTACGGCGCTGGGGCTGAAAAACAAAATACCATCATACGCTTTCTCAACTTTATGGGGCGTGCTAATGGTATGGTAAACGATCACTTCCTGCACGGTTATTCCGTTTTGCCGAAGCTTGCCGGGCAACTCCTCCCGGCGCTGGTCGCCACAGAAAAAAACAACCTGTTTTACAGTTTTTTCGCTGATGATCTTATCGGCCAGGTCGCTTGCATTATTGCCAACGGTATGAATGCATTGTTCGCCAAAATACCGCGCGGCCAGCTGGCGGGTGGTGTTCCCGATACAGAAAATGGCCCACTCGGGCGTTTGCCCGTTTATATGGGCAGCCACGCTGTTCACGGCATTCATGCTGGTGAATACCACCGAAGCGGGTTGCTTTAACAGTTTGCCAATTTCGTCATGGAGGCCTGTTGTTTCTATAGTCGTGGTGTCAATGAACGATACGATATCGATCTGGATATCTTTTGCCTTGGCAGCTTCGAGCAAAGCTTTTTCCAGTGGCCGGGTGCTTAATATGGAGATCTTATTTGCCATTTCTTATCTGATCGGCAATAACCTGTCCGCCATTTTCTAAGAGTTCTTTGGCGGCATTAACACCCAGGTTGTTGCTATTGTTAACAGCGATTGTTTTTTCGATGGTCGCTTTTTGGGTACCATCAAGCGACAGAATGTTTCCCTGAAAATGAAGCTGGTCGCCGGTGATGGCTGCCAGCGCGCTGATAGGGGTGGAGCAACCACCCAGCAATGCACGCAGGAAGTCGCGTTCGATGGAAGTACAAAGGGCGGTATTCGCATCGTGGAACAGCTGACAGGCTTCAAATGCAAATTGATCATTGCTGCGGCATACTACGGTGATGGCGCCCTGTGCGGGTGCAGGCAACATCCAGTCCAGTTCAATGGATGCGGCCGGGCGCAGGCCAATTCTTTCCAATCCGGCTGCGGCAAAAATGGCTCCGTTCCAGTGACTGTCGGCCAGTTTTTGCAAACGGGTATTTACATTACCGCGCAGGTTCTCGATAGTGTGGTTGGGGTAACGGTTCAGCCATTGGGCCTTGCGGCGAATGCTGCTGGTGGCTATGGTCAATGGTGAATGGTCAATGGTGAATCCGGAACCCGTAGTTTGGGCATTGCCGATTGCCGGTTGCTGATTGCCGGCTTCGGGCATATTATTATATACCAGTAAGTCTTTATAGGAAGCTCTTTGTAAAACCGCGGCGGTAACAATGCCATTGGGCAACTGGGTGGGAACGTCTTTCAGGGAGTGCACGGCGATATCGATGCGCTCGTTCAGCAGGGCAATATCGAGACTGCGGGTAAAAATGCCCTGTACACCCATTTCATACAATGGGGTTTTAAGGTCAATATCCCCTTCACTTTTTATATATACCAGTTCTGCGGAAAACCCATGTTTCGTTAACAGGTCTTTTACCTGGGTAGCCTGCCAAACTGCCAACTGGCTTTCCCTGGTGCCTATACGGATCACTTTATTCATCAGTGCTAATTCAAAAATTTCTGCAAAGCTAATGTATTCGTGAATGGTCAATGGGCAATGGTCAATGGAATCCGAATTTTTGAGGTTTCTGTTTGCCTGCAAGCCTCCTGATTCGCGAGGCTTATTCACCATTCACCATTCACCATTCACCATTCACCAAATCAGTTGGGCGCAATAAATTCATTGATGGCTTCTATATAATAACAGCCGCGTTGGTTACGCTGGCGCATTTTAGAGGCCATGCCATTGATCACCCGTTGTATTTTCTCGTCGGCATTTATAGTTTGGCATGCAGCTAATTCGGGCGAAAGTTGAATATATGATGGAAAGGTCTGGATCTCTTTAAGTTTTGTTTTAACGGCTTTGAATACCGGCACATGCTTGCGCATTTCGACCCATTCCAGGAATTCGTCAATATGTTCACGAATGATATTCCAGGCTTTGGGCACTTCTGCTTCCCGCATTTGCAGGGTCTCATCTTTCAGTTTCGACAGCTCATCAACATTCACCAGGTGCACATTCGGCAATTCCTGGGCGCTTTCTTCTACATTGAAGGGAACCGACAGATCGATGATCAATTTTTCTCCTTTGCCTTCGAGGTGCGATTGTTTAATGGTAGGTTCTACTGAATTGGTGGCTACCAGTATGATATCCGATTCTTCTATTTTCTGTGCCAGTTCGCTCAGTGGCGCATGATGCAGGTCCAGTTCTTCGGCCAGTTGAAGCGCTTTATCGGGCGTGCGGTTAATGAGGGTGATGTGGTCGGCATCGAGGTAATCGACCAGGTTCTTGCAGGTATTGCGGCCAATTTTACCAACACCCAGCAACAGGATCTTTTTGTTGGCGATATTGGTAACCTTTTCCCTGATATATTGAACGGCGGCAAAAGAAACCGAAACGGTTCCGCCACTCAGGTTGGTTTGATTCTTTATAGCTTTTGAAGATTGCAGCACGCAGTTTACCAGGCGTTCCATAAAGGAGTCGGTAAAGCCATGCTCCTTGCTGAATTTTACAGCCTGTTTTATTTGCCCTACAATTTCGTAATCACCTAATATTTGGGAGTCGAGACCGGCAGCAACCGAGAACAGGTGTTCTATGGCGGCCATGCCGTTCTTTATGTATGCTAATTGGGAAAATGTGGTGGCGTTTCCTTCGGTTTGGGTGCACAGGAGTTTGATCAGTTGATCGGCACTTTCGGCAAAGCCGTAAATTTCGGTACGGTTGCAGGTGCTTAAAACAAATAACTCATGCAAACCAAATTCAGGCGCCTGGGTAAGCAGGGTAGCGTATTGATCATTACTCACTGCAAATTGTCCTCTGATTGCAGCATCGGATTTTTTGTAATTGATCCCGGCTATGAAAAATTTCGTTATGTCCTTGGTACTGTTTCCGTGCATGAATATCGAATTCTGAAAAGTGACTCTGCAAAAATACTTTCGGACTCGTCAATGTCCTAATAAGTCTGTCATTGCTTTGTCATTTTACTGTCTGATTATCATCATGTGAGCATATGAGGAAATTCATTGAGGCTTTTCAGGGATGAATTGTATTACAATACGGGTGCGGGTTTGGGCGGAACCGGAGCTTTTTCATAGCCGGTTTTTATAAAATCAGGTTAGAAGAATTTTTAATGCTGAGCTAATCCATTCTCCGGCAAACGGGCTGGCGCGGTTGGCTGTTCAGTTGTTGGGGCAACCGGTTCTTAGGATCATGACCGGTGGTTTCGCCGGGGTTGGTAGGTGTTTCCCTATAGGTGCGGAACATATAAAGCTCCTTCTTCATGGGTTTGTCATTAATGGGAGGAGTGGTAAGAAAAATTGATTTTTAAGTTGTTATCGGGGTTATTTTTGCAATCAATAATTATGACAGCAACAAAAAGAGGTATTGTTTTAATGAACCTGGGCTCACCCGATTCAACCCGGGTAAAGGATGTACGTCGTTACCTGAACGAGTTTTTGATGGATGAGCGGGTGATCGATATGCCCTGGCTGGGCCGGTTATTACTGGTAAAAGGGATCATCGTTCCGTTCAGGGCCCCCAAATCGGCGCATGCTTATTCCACCATCTGGACCGCGGCCGGTTCGCCCCTGATGGTATTGAGCAAACAATTACAGGAAGCCTTGCAACAACAGGTTACCGAACCGGTTGCCCTGGCCATGCGTTATGGCGCCCCCGCACCGTGGACGGCCTACGACGAACTGTTGGAAAAAATGCCCGGCCTCGAAGAAGTGGTGCTGGTGCCCCTGTATCCGCATTATGCCATGAGCAGTTATGAAACAGCGGTTGAATACGCCAAAGAAGCGCATGTAAAAGGAAAGTATGCTTTCAAGCTTACTGTTATACCGCCTTACTACGATAATACTTTATACCTCGATGCCCTGGCGGCGAGTATGAAGCCTTATCTGCAACAACCCTACGATCATTTTTTGTTCAGCTATCACGGTGTGCCCGAGCGGCATATTCATAAAGGAGATATTACCGGCAATCATTGCCTCAAGGTGAATAATTGTTGTGAAGTGAGCAGTGAAGCGCATAAGCAATGTTACCGGCATCAATGCCTGGTTACCACAAAAAAAGTGGCCGCCCTGTTAGAGATACCGGCGCAGAAATACAGTTTCTCGTTTCAATCGCGCCTCGGCAGGGATGAATGGCTGAAGCCTTACACGGCGCAACGACTGGCCGAATTGCCCACAGAAGGAGTAAAAAATTTGTTGGTGGCTTGTCCGGCATTTGTGAGCGATTGTCTCGAAACGCTTGAAGAAATTGCAGAACAGGGCAAGGAAACTTTTATGCAGGCAGGTGGTGAATCGTTTACCATGATACCCTGTTTAAACGTGCACCCTATGTGGGTGAAGGCGATTGCAAGTTGGGTAAAGGACAATGAAAAATAAGCAATAAGCGCTTTAATATATCACTGACCAACCTTACACTATGAATTACAGCTACATCATTGCATTACACATCGTTTTTATTGTAACCTGGTTCAGCGGCCTGTTTTACATTGTACGGCTTTTTGTTTATAACACGGAGGCCGGCGAAAAAAGCGAACCGGAGAAAACCATTCTGCGCAATCAGTTCAATATTATGATCAGGCGGTTGTGGTTTGGCATTACCTGGCCTTCTGCCATTATCACGCTGATCCTGGGCCCCTGGCTATGGTTTGGAAAGTTCGGCGGGGCATCGATGGACTGGCTTAACATTAAACTGTTTTTTGTTATCGGGTTATACGCTTATCATTTTACCCTTCATGCTATTTATAAACAACAAATGAAGGGCGTATTCAAATACAGCTCGCAAAAATTACGCATCTGGAACGAAGTGGCCACCATTTTCCTGGTTGCCATTGTGATGCTGGCCGAAGTAAAAGAAAATATGAGTGTTGTGTGGGGGCTGGTTGGTCTTATTGGTTTTGTTGTTGTGTTAATGAGCGCGATCAAGATCTACAAGAACATCAGGCAGAAGAAGAAATGATTGCTGATTTTGGGATTTGTTGATTTTGAGATTTAAGTAAATTCCGAAATCTAAAAATCTCGAAATCTCAAAATCGCTAGATTGCCTTACTAAACAAAGTATCTTCCGCTGATATCTGTTTCCGTAGTAAATGCAAGTCGAACGCCTTACATATATTCCGCAGAAAATGACGGCCCTGTTCGGTTACCCATATGCCTGTTGAATTCCATTCAACCAGCCGATCGGCTTCCAGTAATTTCAATTCGGGAAAAGTATATTGCTGCAGCAGGGGCAGGTGTTCGGGTTGGAACCGGGCCGAACCGCGGCAGATCACTTCCAGAATATATTTGCGGAAAGCTTCGTCTTCATTGGTAAGAAAATATCCTTTCACTACCGGCAGGGAAGTGTTTTCGCTTGCAGGGTGGCGTAGATCATGTGCGGCAGGATCGCTTCCATCTTCGGTATCATTACCGGCATGGGCTTTCAGGCATTGATAATAATCGTGTAATGTTTTATGGTTCTGGGCAAACGCCACACCCAGATCGCTGATGGCCGATACCCCCAGTCCTACCAATAACCCGCTGTGTTGCGTGGTGTAACCCATAAAATTCCGGTGTAAGGTGCCCTGTTGCCAGGCAGTATGCAAGGCATCGCCGGGCAAGGCAAAATGGTCCATACCAATATCAGTATAGCCATGCTCCATAAATAATTGCCGGCCGGTTTGATACAATTCCATTTTCAATGCCGCACCGGGTAAATCATTCTCATCGAACAAACGTTGTCCGCGGCTTGTCCAGGGTACATGGGCATAACTATAAAACGCCACGCGGTCGGGCCGCAATTGAAGCGATTGTAAAATACTTTGTTGTACGGAGGGAACCGTTTGTAACGGCAATCCATATATGAGATCGAAATTCACTGCAGTGAACCCAATGGCGCGCGCCTGTTCGGTTACCCGTTGTACATTTTCAAAAGGTTGAATGCGGTTGATGATGCGCTGTACCCTGGGGTCATTATCCTGTACACCGAAACTGATTCGCCTAAACCCAAGCTGGTACAGGGTTTCCATGTGTTGTTTGGTAGTGTTATTCGGATGTCCTTCAATACTGAACTCATGTTCAGGATGAATAATGGCGTCTTTTGTAATGGCGGTGATCAGTTGTTCAAGGTGCTGCGGCGAAAAGAAAGTAGGCGTGCCGCCACCCAAATGCATTTCCCTGATAACCGGTGCTTCACCCATTAGTTGGCGATATATTTTCCATTCGGTAATAATGGCCTGCAGGTATTCACCTTCAACACTGTGATTGGTCGTTATTTTTTTATTGCAACCACAGTAGGTACACAATGATTCGCAAAAAGGCAGGTGTAAATAAAGACTGATGCCTTTGCTATGATTTTGCGCTTTGAACTGTTGTTGAAAAGTGGTTGTCCATTGTTGTGCATCAATATGATCGTGCCAGCAAGGTACTGTTGGATAGCTGGTATAACGGGGAACAGGCACATTGTATTTATGCAGTAATATGGGGTCGATGAGCATGTTAAAAGTATTGATGCAAAACTATTGGGAGAAGAAGAGGGGGATGCTGATTTGTTATAGCAGGTGGGATGATCTTGGTCATGCAGGCATAAAAAAACCTCCCGTGGCGGAGGTTTTAAAATAGGGGTCACCAATGTCTTTAGCTTCCCGAAAACGGGTTGTTCTTAAGGCATGCACAATTGCCTGGATGGTTTTCCACAGGCATAACCAGAGATTAAAAACGGGAAGGTAGCGGATTACAAAAAGGTGTAAAAAAGAAAAACCTTTCCTTAGTTTTAGAATTTTAAAGGAAAGGGGAGCAGGACTACTCCCCTTTTTAACCCCTAAACCCTAAACCGTAGAAAAGGTTTTTCATATAATGAGGTATATAAATCAAGTTGTTAAGCGAATTCCTGGAGGCGCAACCTCTAAGGAATGTGACAGGGACTAATACTTAGAAAATATCGTACCAAAAATCACTTTGTCACAGCTTAGTTTTCCACTCAAATTTTCAAAAATCCGTATTGTTAAAGAGCACAGAAATAGTTCCATAAATTATGCCAAACGCCAGAAAATGTGGATAAACCGCTGCCAAAATCCCCCTATTCATTAAAAATCCTTCAAATAAACCGGATTATACCCAAATAAGTTAAAAGAGCTGGTTCTGATCTTTTGTATAACCAAAAGACCACTGAATTTCTTAAGATTTCAGGTGGAGTTATTTTCCACTTAATATCGTGTTGCAACAGTGATTGATAGGGCAATAATTAGGGTGAAACATTGACTGGGGTAGTGGGATTATTGGGATGGCTGGGAATTGGATGGTTGGAATCATAGGATTTATTGGGATACCTGGGACGATGGATAAGGAGATAAAAATAAAGCCAGGACCATCTCTTTATCCCAAATATCCCCGCATCCCATTATCCCAGTCCGGTTAGGTTGTGGTTTGGTTGTCGCTTGGTTGTGGTTTGGTTAGGTTAACCTTTTCTTTACCCCTTAGGTAATAAAAAGGAAATGAAAAGGTAAAAGCAATATTATCCTAACATAAAGAGTACCTGAAGAAGGGAGAAGAAAAGCCAACCAGGGGGTAATGAAAAGGAGAAGCATGGGTAACCGGGAGGTAAAGAAGAGGTAACGGAAAGGTAAGGAATACCTAAGCTGGAGGTAGCCAGGGGTAAAGTAATGATTTTGTTGATGTTGTAAATCAACGAATTGCGAAACACTGGGGTGACCAGGAGGTAACTAAGAGGTTAAGAAATGATTTCGCTGATGTTGTAAACCAAATAATTATGAAACGCAGCGGTAACCAGGAGGTAAAGAAAAGGTAAAGAATTGACTGATCCCGTTCAGCAGTAATCAGGGGCAATGAAATGGAGCAACCCGGGCAACATTTGGCGAGCCTGGTTATTTATAAAGCGATCGAAATTCAGGCCCTGGTAACCCGGGATCTCTAACTGGGCCCGTCAACCGGTAACCACTTCACGAGCCGGGGCAGGCTGGCAACTTTTCAGTACCTTTGCACACTTTTCAGGCTGCGGAATTTTATAGCCCACAGCCATCGATTACAAACATGTTTAAACAGATTTACGGGAGAATATATGGCAGTTAACTACAGAGAGTTCCAGAAATTGAATTTGCCTGTTATAGAACAGGAAATGTTAGCTAAATGGAATGAAAACCAGGCATTTGAGAAAAGTGTGTCGCTCCGCAACGATGCTCCTTCCTTTGTGTTTTATGAAGGGCCGCCCAGCGCCAACGGTATGCCCGGTATTCACCACGTGATCAGCCGTACCCTCAAAGACCTGGTTTGCCGGTACAAGACCATGCAGGGCTACCAGGTAAACCGCAAAGCCGGCTGGGATACCCATGGCCTGCCCATTGAACTGGGAGTTGAAAAAGAACTGGGGATCACCAAAGAAGATATCGGCAAAAAGATCTCTGTAGAAGAATACAACCGCAAATGCCGCGAGGCCGTAATGCGGTATAAAGACAAATGGGACGACCTTACAAAAAAGATGGGTTATTGGGTCGACCTGAACGATCCTTATATCACCTTCGATAACAATTATATAGAAACCCTTTGGTACCTGTTGAGCAAAATGTATGAAAGGGGTTTACTGTACGAAAGCGTGAGCATTCAACCATATTCACCGGCTGCCGGTACCGGTCTTAGTTCACACGAGCTGAACCAGCCCGGTTGCTACAAAATGGTGAAAGACACCAGCGCCGTTGCCATGTTCAAGGCGGTGAAGGATGAAAAATCAGCCTTCCTGTTTGACGCGACAAAGAACCAGGCCCCTGAGCTGTTCTTCATGGCCTGGACCACCACTCCCTGGACGCTTCCTTCGAACCTCGGTTTAACGGTAGGGGCGCGCATCACCTATGTATTGGTTCAAACCTTTAACCCATATACACATTTGCCAATAAACGTGGTGCTTGCCAAAGACCTGTTGGGCAAATACTTCAAACCCGAAGCCGAAAATACCGGATTTGAGGAATACAAAGAAGGCGATAAAGTGCTGCCCTGGCGTATATTGACTGAGTTCAAAGGGGCGCAAATAGAAGGTTGCCGCTACGAGCAATTGCTGCCTTTTGAAGCCAATTCAATAGAATCAATAAAAGCCCTTACGCCTGATGCTAAACCATGGCGTGTACTGTTAGGTGATTTTGTTACCACTGAAGATGGTACCGGTATAGTACATACGGCTCCTGATTTTGGAGCAGATGACTTTAGGGTAGGAAGCAAATACAATCTGGGTTACTTTACTGGTATAAATAAATATGGAAAGCTGGAAAAGCTGGTTCTCGTTGACCGCACCGGCAAATTCGTAGATGGCCTTGGTGAGTTCAGCAACCGGTACGTAAAGAATTATAAAGACGAGAAAGACTATGTAGATGTGAACGTTGACATCTGCGTAAAGCTGAAAAAAGAGAACCGCGCCTTCAAGATCGAAAAATATGAGCATAATTATCCCCACTGCTGGCGCACCGATAAACCCGTATTATACTATCCGTTAGATGCCTGGTTCATAAAAACCACTGAGCTTAAAGACAGGCTGGTGGCCCTGAACAAGACCATCAACTGGAAGCCCAAATCAACCGGTGAAGGCCGCTTTGGCAACTGGCTCGAGAATATGGTTGACTGGAACCTGAGCCGCAGCCGCTTTTGGGGCACTGCCTTACCTATCTGGAAAACCGAAGATGGCAATGAAGAAAAATGCATTGGTTCGGTTCCCCAGTTAAAAGAAGAAGCGGCAAAAGCCGATAAAGCGCTGGGCACCAACAATGCAAAGATCATGGCTGACCTCGATCTGCATAAACCTTATGTAGATGACATCATACTTGTGAGCGACTCGGGCAAACCCATGAAACGGGTACCCGACCTTATTGACGTTTGGTTCGATAGCGGCGCCATGCCATACGCCCAATGGGGCCTCGATCATGAAAAGCTGAAAGCAGGTGATCCCTTCCCCTTCAAACAGCCTTTCAACAAGAACTACCCGGCCGATTTTATCGCCGAAGGGGTCGATCAAACCCGGGGCTGGTTCTATACCCTGCACGCCATAGCTGGTCTGTTATTTGATTCTGTAGCCTATAAGACCTGCGTATCGAACGGACTGGTTCTTGATAAGAATGGAAATAAAATGAGTAAGCGCCTCGGTAATGTGGTTGATCCGTTCAAAACCATTGAGCAGTACGGCGCCGATGCTACCCGCTGGTACCTGATCACCAATGCCTCACCCTGGGAGAACATGAAATTCGACCTCGAAGGCATCAAGGAAGTACAACGTAAGTTCTTTGGCACCCTGTACAATACCTATCAGTTCTTTGCACTGTATGCCAATGTTGACGGGTTTACCTTTAAAGAAGCGTACATTCCGCTGGAACAGCGGCCCGAGATCGACCGCTGGATCCTTTCTTCCCTGAATACCCTGGTGAAAAAGGTAACGGAATACATGGATGATTATGAGCCTACCCAGGCCGGCAGGGCCATGGAGGAGTTTTTGGATGAACACCTCAGTAACTGGTATGTGCGGTTGTGCCGCCGCCGGTTCTGGAAAGGGGAATATGAGCATGATAAAGTATGCGCTTACCAAACCCTGTACGAATGCCTGGAAACCATCTTAAAGCTGATGGCGCCCATTTCGCCCTTCTTCAGCGATGCGTTGTTCCAGAACCTGAACGCAGTTACCGGCAGGTATAGGGTAGAATCGGTACATCATACAGATTACCCCGTTAGTAACGCCGCCGTCATGGACGCCTCGCTCGAAGAGCGCATGCAGCTGGCCCAGGATATTTCTTCCCTGATACTGTCGTTACGGAAAACGGCCAAACTGAAAGTGCGGCAACCGTTGCAAAAGATACTGGTTCCTGTGTTGAATAAACACATGAAAGAGCAGATAGAACTGATCGAAGACCTGATAAAAAGCGAAGTGAATGTGAAGGAGATCGAATATCTAACGGAGGATAACGGGTTTATTAAAAAGAAGATAAAACCCAATTATACGGTGTTAGGTAAGAAGCTGGGGGCCAAAATGAAACCCGTAGCCGCAGCATTAAGCACTTTTACGCAGGAAGACATAGCGAAATTGGAAAAAGATGGCAGTATTTCATTGAATATTGAGAACGAACCCTTAATATTACAGACTAATGAAGTAGAGATCACCAGTGAAGATATCCCCGGGTGGATGGTAGCCAATAAAGATACTCTCACAGTGGCTTTGGATGTAACCGTTACCCCAGAACTGGTCAGCGAAGGAAATGCCCGCGAATTAGTTAACCGTATCCAGAAAATCCGCAAAGACAGTGGTTTCGAACTTACAGATCGAATAGTGGTTAAGGTAACCGAACACCAGGATTTGAATCAATCGATCGCCCAATTTAATAATTATATTTGTACTGAGATATTGGCAGATAAACTTGAACTAGTACCTGAATTACCAGATGGCACCGAAATTGAAGTGAACGATATTCCATTAAAAGTGTTCGTTACAAAAAAAGCGTAAAAGTATGGCAACCAAGAAAAAGGCGGCCAAGCCAGCAAAAAAAACGATTGCCCCCAAAAAACCAGCCCGTCCGGCCGGTGGGGCAGCCAAACCTGCTGCTAAAAAAGTAGTTGCTAAGAAGGACTCAAAGCCTGCTGTAAAAAAGGCGGCCAAACCTGTTATTGATAAGAAGGCGACGGTAAAACACCCGCCTGTTGTTCATCATCAGGAAGCCGCCAAAGCGCATGCCCATGTAAAGTCCCCTACCGCAGCTGCCGCCAAACCCGTTGCCAAACACGTTGATATAAAAGAAGTTAAAGACGTTAAAAAAACTGTTGAAGCTCCTGTTAAAGTAGAAAAACCGGAAGTAAAGGTGGAAGTTAAAAAAACGGAACAGGTAGTTCCTCCAACCCCACCCCCACCACCGCCACCCAAAAAGCCGGAACCTCCGGCGAAACCGGTAAAAGTGGTGATCCCGGAAATAAAAACAAAAACTTCACGCAGATACGAACCGGAATTCACAAAATCAGTATTAGATCAACCAGAAAACATTCAAACAGGACCAACCATGAGATATAGTGATGCCGAATTAAGCGAGTTCAAAGAACTGATCTTGAAAAAAGCAGAGCAGGCAAAAAAAGAACTTACTTATTTACAGGGTTTAATTACCCGCAAAGACGAAATGGGTGGCGATGAAAATGAAAATCGCTACATGACAATGGAAGATGGCAGCATGAGTATGGAACGGGAGCAGTTGGCCCAAATGGCCAGCCGCCAGATCAATTACATTGATCACCTCGAGAAAGCTCTGATGCGCATCGAAAACAAAACCTATGGCATTTGCCGGGTTACAGGAAAGCTCATCGATAAAGCCAGGTTACGCGCAGTTCCGCACGCTACCCTGAGTATCGAGGCCAAGCAAATGATGAATAAGTAAGCATTATCTGCTTAACATAATCGGTTGGTTATCATTCTGCTTGATGTGGAAGTGGATTGCTACGGCCGATAATTAATCAAAATAATTAAGCCTCCCGATACTTCGGGAGGCTTTTTCTATTAAGGGAAATGAAGTAAGAAATAAGAAATTTTGAGATTTAGAGATTTCGGGATTTTTCAGAATTCAATTCCGGGGAAATCACAAAATCTCTAAATCTCAAAATCAGCAATCTCAAAATCCTTTCTGCGATTCCGGCGCCCAGAATGCGGCAGGCATTGGTTTTTCGAGCAGGTACTGGTAATAGAACTTATACGCCTCATAGCGATTATGCACGCCCTTCAACCCCATTATCCCGTGCCGCTCGCCCGGATATACCATTAGCTCAAAATGCTTTTTCAGGTCTTCGAGCTTGTTGATGAGCACCAGGCTGTTCTGCATATGTACATTGTCGTCAGAAGTGCCGTGTACTATACGCAACAGTCCCTTGTATTTATCGGCATAGGTTAAAACCGACGTGTTTTTATAGCCCTCGGGGTTATCCTGTGGGGTGTTCATGAACCTTTCGGTATAATGGGTATCATAAAACTGCCAGTCGGTGACCGATGAATTGGCTATGCCATAGGGGAACACCTCGGCGCCATAAGTAAGGGCCATACAGGTCATATACCCCCCAAAGCTGCCGCCGGTGATACACAATTTATTGCTGTCGACCCAGGGCTGCCGTTTAAGCCAGCGGCCGCAGGTCATGAAATCTTCAATTTCGTATTTACCCAGCTGGCGGAAGATATAGTTCAATCCCTTTTTTCCGAAATGCCCGCTGCTGCGGTTGTCAAAAGCCACCTGTATCATGCCTTCCTGCGCAAACCATTGAGTGGGCGATACAGCCGCCTTCCACCGGTCGTATACGGTGCCGGCATTGGGTCCCCCGTAAATGCTGATGAGTACCGGGTATTTTTTAGTGGGATCAAAATTGATGGGGTAGGTGATCGTCACCGGCAGTTCAAATAAACCATCGGCAGAGGGAACCCGCACCAGTTCGTTCTTAGGCAGGTTATAGTTGTTGAAATTACTTCCTTTGCTGTTGGCCACCTCGCGAATGATCTTTCCTTTGGCATCAACCAGCGACATCACAGGCGGGGTATTTAAATTGGAATAGGCCGTGATAAAATAACTGCCGTTGGGCGAAATGCTGCAGAAATCATGGCTGAAATCGCCAAAGCTCAGTCGGGTCAATCCCTTTCCGTTCAAACCGGCTTTATACAGGTCAAAGCGTGTAGAGCTTTCCTTGCGGGCCCTGAAATAGATAGTGCCTGCTTTCTCATCCACTTTTACAATGGTGGTTCCCCAAAAATTACCAGCGGTAATGGCGTTCTTTAACTGACCATTGTTATCATAGTAATAAAGGTTCTCCCAGCCATCGCGATCGCTTTTAATGATGCAGCCTTTACCAGCCGACAGAAAGGTAATGCGTTCGCTTTCATCGAGATCGATCCAGGTTTCCTGCTTTTCATCATACACTTCTTTTTTGCTGCCATTGGCAAGATCGATATTATAGAACTTCAGGTTGTTTTGTTTGCGGTTCATCCATTGCACCCATAATTGTCCATCGGGCGACCAGGCCGGCTCACCGAAATACTGGTCATCCTGTGCATTGAAATCGGCCCAAATGGTTTCGCCGGGGTTAACCGATACGATGCCGATCTTTACTTCGGGGTTCTTGTCTCCGGCTTTGGGATAATGCTGGTTCTCAAGATAACCGTGCTGTCCATCGGCTACATAAATAGGGAACACGGGCACCTGCGAATCGTCGAAACGCATAAAGCAGAGGTGCTTGCTGTCGGGGCTCCACCAAAAGGCTTTATACTTGCTGGCCCGGCCCAGGATCTCCTCATAATATACCCAGGAGGCATAGCCGTTCAAAATAGTGGAAGAACCGTCTTTGGTAAGCTGGGTTTCCTGGCCGGTTGATAAATCCCTTACATACAGGTTATTGTCCTTTTTGGTATAGGCAGCCCATTTTCTATCGGGCGAATAAGTGGTATTAATGCCGCCGGGAACGTCTACCTGGGGCGGTGTAAACATGCCCGCATCGGGGTGGGGTAAGGTAGTGCCGGTCTTTACATCCACCATATAGGTGGCCATTTTTCCGTCGGCTTCTTTTTTTGTCAGTAAATAATGGGTATCGTCGACCCAGCCTTTGACCATCGGCAGTTGTTGAACAACGCCCGGTTCACCGTTTTTGAAGATCTGTTCAAAGGTGAAGTTTTGTTTTTGAGCATGGGAGGTAATACCAATAAGTAACAGGCATGGTAGTAACATGCCGGGTGCAGCAGCCCTTTTCATGTAGAGTTTTTATTTAGATCGAAAATTAGCTATTTAGATAATTTGGCGGCGGATTGATGGCTGAATGGCCGGATGAGGTGATGGTTGGGGCAACTAAGTCGACAGGCAAGCAATAAATTCGTTACCGGTTACCAGTTACCGGTCGCCAGGGCCCGGAAACCGGTAACCGGTAACTATTTCACCTCCTGCATTTCAACCAGCTTCCGGTAAAACCCGTTCTGTTCAATCAGTGTGTCGTGTGTACCACGTTCAACGATCTTTCCTTTCTGCAAAACGATGATCTCATCGGCATGGCGTATGGTGCTGAGCCGGTGCGCAATAACGATACTGGTGCGGTTCTCCATCATTTTATTGATGGCGTCCTGAACCAGGCGTTCGCTTTCTGTATCAAGAGAAGAAGTGGCTTCGTCGAGAATAAGGATGGGCGGGTTCTTTAAAACAGCCCGGGCAATGGTCAGGCGCTGGCGTTCGCCCCCGCTGAGCTTGCTGCCACGGTCGCCTATATTGGTTTGATAATTCTCTTCTTTTTGCATGATGAAATTATGCGCATTGGCCACGCGGGCCGCCGATTCAATTTCATCGATGGTGGCAACGGGGTTGCCCAGTGCAATATTGGCGGCAATGCTATCATTGAACAGGATGGGTTCCTGGGTAACAATACCCATTTGATCGCGCAGAGAAAGCAGGGAATATTCCTTGATGTTTATGCCGTCGATCAGTAATTCGCCGCTGCTTACATCGTGAAAGCGGGGCACCAGATCGGCCAGGGTACTTTTACCGGCGCCGGAGGAGCCTACCAGGGCGATGGTTTTACCCTTTTCAATGGTGAGGTTGATATTATCGAGAATGGTTACATCATTGTATTTAAACGATACATTCTTTAATTCGATCTTGTTTTCGAAGGTATTCAGTGTTCTTGGGTTAGCCACTTCCGAAACGGTTAACGGGGCATCTATCACTTCTTCAACCCTTTCAATAGCGGCGGCGCCGCGGCGCATGTTATAAAATGCCTGGGAAAGAGATTTGGCCGGTTGAATGATCTGGTAAAACAAAGCAAGATATGTGATAAAGGCTTCAGGCGCCAGGCCCTTTCCGCTAAATACCATTTGACCACCGATCCACAGGATACAGCAAAAGACCATTACGCCTAAAAACTCCGACATGGGCGAGGCCAGGTCACGCTTGAATGCCATTTTAATGCGGATATGATTCAGCAGGTTATTGGTACCAATAAACCGGGTCCTCATCAACTTTTCGGCATTAAAGGCCTTTACCACCCGCAAACCACCCAGGGTTTCATCGAGGATGCTCAGCAATAAACCCTGTTGTTCCTGTGCCTGGCCCGATTCCTTTTTCAAGGTGCGGCTTACCCGGCCAAGAATAAATCCGGCTACGGGTAACAATACCAGCATTATCAGTGACAACAGTGGACTTAAAAAAATCAGGGAAGCCAGTACTATTATGATGTTCAGCGGGTCTTTGATCAATCCTTCCAGGGCGCCAATGATGCTCCACTCAATTTCGTTCATGTCGTTGCTCATGCGGGAGATAATATCTCCTTTGCGTTGTTCGGTAAAATAGCTTACCGGCAGCAACAGTATTTTATCGTACAGGTCTTCCCTGAAACGTCTCATGATACTGTTACGCAGGGGAATAAGTGTTCTGAACGACAGGTATAAGAATAGATTTTTAAATAGAATTGATAATATGATCGTAACACATATGGCTATCAGGGCTCTCGGATAACCGTAATGGATAATTATATACGAAAGCCAGTACTTTAATTCGGTCATTACCCCTTCGGAGGTAAATACAAAAGGCGGTCTTACTGTAAGCGGGGTTTCATCCTGTGTAAACAACAATTTAAAAAAGGGGCCCAGCATGGCCAGCGAAACCAGGGAGAAAACAATGGATAACAAATTGAATACCAGGTAAGCTGCAATTTTTCCCTTCTGATCGCGCAGGTAAAAGAAAATCCTTGAAAATCTCTTCATGAATCAGTTAAATAATGAGTAAACGGTGCAAAGTAACTAATTTTACGGGTATTAAACCGTTAAGGAAATGCAAGAAGGGAAACGTCAAAAACAGGTGGGAAGTTTATTGAACGAGGAATTAAATTTAATTTTTCAGCGTTTGGGGTTAACAATGATCGATGGAGGCATGGTGTCTATTTCTTCTGTAAAGATCACGCCCGACCTGCTGGAAGCGCGCATTTACCTGAGCTTTTTCCAGGTAAAGGATGCCAATGCGACCTTGCAGAAGATTGAAGAAAGGGCCTGGGAAATAAAACGCGAACTAACGGGCCGGGTGGCCAAACAGTTACGGTGGATGCCCGAACTGCGGTTCTACCATGATGACACGCTTGACCACGTGTTTAAGATGGAGGAATTGTTCAAAAAGATCAATCCATCGGAAGATAAGGATACCAGCAAGTAACAATAAAGTACCAATCAAATAATCAAACCATCAACGGCTTGAACTTCCTTTTCGCCTGGCGATATTTTAAAGCCAAAAAAAGTACCAATGCCATTAATGTGATAGCATGGGTGAGCATTATTGCCATCATGGGTATTACGTTTGCTTTTATTGTGGTATTGAGTGTGTTCAATGGGTTTGAGGGGCTGGTAAAATCATTGTACTCTTCGTTTTACCCCGATCTGAGAATTGCCGCCAAATCGGGCAAAACCATCGTGCTTACGCCGCAGCAGTTGCAAAAGCTGACGGCCATAAAGGGCGTAAAGGCTTATAGCCTCATAGCCGAAGAAAAGACCCTGCTCATCAATGGCGATATACAGGTGCCCGTTACTTTGAAAGGGGTTGATACTTCCTATGAATCGGTTGTTGGGGTGGCCCAGAAACTGATCCGCGGTAATTTTCAAACCGGTAATACCGAAGAGCCTGCCCTTGTTTTGGGTAATGGTGTTGAAAACGCCGTTGGCATTGAAAGCGACAAATACATTTACCCGCTTACCGTTTATGCCTTTAAGCGGGGCCAGAACATCGAAATGGCCGATTATTCCCAATCGCTGGCGGCCGCCAATATCAATACTTCCGGTACATTCTTAATTCAACAGGACATCGATAACAAATACGCCATCACCAACCTCGGTTTCATGAAAATGATGATGGGGTTGGGGTCAAATGAATATAGCAGTTGTGAGTTGGCCCTGCATACCGGTTTTGATGCAGAGGATGTGCAAAGGGAAATTCAGCAACAGTTGGGAGCTAATTACCAGGTTGAAACAAAGTATGAGCAAAACCAAAGCTTATACAGTGTAATGAACCTCGAAAAATGGGCTATTTATGGCATTCTTACCTTAATGCTTATTGTGGCGGCTTTTACCATGATCGGCAGCCTTACCATGCTGGTGCTTGAAAAGCAAAAAGATATTCAGGTGCTGAAGTCGATGGGCGCCAATAACAAAATGGTACAAAAAATATTTTTGAGCGAAGGATTGTTGCTGGCAGGTATAGGGTCGGTTACCGGAGCGTTGCTGGCTATATTATTCTGTTGGGCCCAGGTTAAATATAAATTGATCGCCATTCAGGGTGGAACCTTTTTAATAGATTATTATCCGGTTCAATTAGTAGCAAAAGATTTTCTGCTGGTGTTGCTAACGGTATCCATTGTAGCTTTTCTGGCCTCCTGGTTCCCATCGCGCCGGGCAGCGTTGCAGCCGATTGAGTTGAGGAGTTAGATTTGATTATAATCAATTTATAGCATGCCATAACCAGGGATTTGAATATACCTGACTTATTTGTCTGCTAATTACAGATTTCCTGACCAGTGAATTTTTCTCGGGTGTTTTTATATCTCCCAATAAAAGACCGTTTATACGTACATCAGGATTTTTATTTAAAAAAACATCGGGCAATAATTTCCTTCTTAATGCAGTTTCATTTGCTGGTAACGAAGGGAGCATTTCAATTTGGTATCCATGATCGGCCAGGATCTTGCATGCTTCCATATTTTCAACTAATTCACCTTTCCCATGTAATGGATGTAAATCAATGCAACCACCCGACAACGATACATATGCCCGCAGGTATGCTTCTTCGATACTTCTTACACCATGATCCATTTTACAAGCAGGTTTATTTGGATATAACAATAAAAAAAGACCATCAGCAATACTGATAGCCTTAACAACTTAACCGGGTAATTAATGCCTGCATCTTATTTGCGTATGCAGAACATGTGAATTATTTTAGTTATCTATAAATATAATGAAATTGAGTTTTATGGAAAGGGTGGGGCACAAAAAAAGAACGAAGCTGTTAAGCTCCGTTCTCAATATTTTTAGACCTTTTACATCAAATTAATAATCTCCAAGCGTCTCTGGTAACTGGGCCAGTGCTTTGGCCAGTTGCTCATCGTTAGGCGCTATACCATGCCATTCATGGTGGCCTTCCATAAAGTCAACGCCGGCGCCCATAACCGTTCTCATTAATACAGCAACCGGTTTGCCTTTGCCGGTACGGGCTTTAGCCGCTTCAAGACCAGCTACTACTGCATCAATCTCATTGCCTTTATCAAGGATCATTACATCCCAGCCAAAAGCCGCGAATTTAGCTGGCAGGTCGCCCAGTGACATTACTTTATCGGTTGGACCGTCAATTTGCTGGCCATTCCAGTCAATAGTAGAAATAAGGTTATCTACTTTATTGTGGGCGGCAAACATGATAGCTTCCCAGTTCTGACCTTCATCGAGCTCGCCATCGCCATGTAAAGTGTATACTGTGTTATTCTCCCCATTCAGCTTTTTCGATAAAGCAACCCCAATGCCAACGCTCATGCCCTGTCCCAGGGAGCCGCTGGCAATGCGAATACCAGGCAGGTGCTCATGGGTAGCGGGGTGACCCTGCAAGCGGGAGTCAATCCTACGAAATGTGGATAGTTCTTTTACGTCGAAATAACCCGCACGGGCTAAAGTCGAGTAAAATACAGGTGAAATATGGCCGTTTGATAATATGAAAACATCTTCATTGCGCGCTTCCATAGTGAATTGCGGATTGTGCTTCATTACTTTGAAGTACAATGCGGTAAAATACTCGGTACAGCCAAGTGACCCCCCGGGGTGACCACTGGCACAACCATGAACCATACGTACAATATCCCTGCGAATTTGAGTAGCAATGTCCTTTAAAGGTGGCATAGCAAGATTAAAATTTGGCTGCAAAACTACAGGAATTGTTTTGTATACATAAATCAAATTAAACTTTCCCAATATTTTTATATCATATGCCGTTGTATAGAAAATTACCCGTATTTGAAGTAAGTGTTATTAATAGTTGGAAATTAGAAAATACGCTGTAATTTGCGGTGCTTTTGTGTTCATGAGCCAACCGGCCCGATTGGTAGCACGTTCGTATTCACGCATTATTATTACAATACTTACAAAATCAGGCTGATGTTTGATGTATTATTTTCTATAGCCATTTCTTTCGCTATTACCTTCTTAGCTATACCGGTAATTATAACCGTAGCAGAACAGAAAAAATTATTTGACATACCTGATGCCAGAAAAGTACACCAAAGCCCTATACCCTCATTGGGTGGCCTTGGGATCTTTGCAGGGTTTATGCTGGCCTGTTTAATAGCCATTCCCTACCTGGCGGCAACCGACTTCCAATATTATTTTGCAGCAGCCTTTGTGATCTTCTTCCTGGGCCTGAAAGATGATATCCTTGTTATTTCTCCCATTAAAAAATTCATTGGCCAGGTATTGGCGGCCTTCCTCATCATTTATAAAGGCAACATCCAGATAAAAAGCATGTATGGCTTTATGGGCATTCATGAACTGCCTGAAATGTTCAGCCTGGTGTTGACTTACCTCACCGTAATTGTTATCATTAACTCCTTTAATTTAATTGATGGCATCGATGGCCTCGCTGGTTCATTGGGCCTGCTGGCTTCTTCTATATTCGGTTTTTATTTTTTACAGGTGAACATGCTGGCCTATTCGATACTGGCCTTTTCACTCGCGGGCAGCCTCATGGCTTTCCTGATATTTAATTTTCAGCCTGCAAAAATATTTATGGGCGATACGGGGTCGCTACTCATTGGATTGGTGAACGCCATACTGGTTATAAAATTCATCAGTGTTGCCAACCAGGCCGATATTACTTACCCGGTTATTGCTTCACCGGCCATCAGTATTGCTATACTGGTAATTCCTTTAATGGATACATTACGGGTGTTTGCGATACGTGCTTTCCAACGCCGTTCGCCTTTTAGTCCCGACAGAAATCATATACACCACCTGTTGCTCGACAGGGGCTTTTCACATCGCAATATTACCCTGCTGCTGGTTTCAATTAATGTGTTATTCATTCTGGCAGCATATGCAGGCCGTAACCTGGGTTGCACCTGGATCATCCTGGCTATACTGATCGTGTTCTTTTCGGGTATTGCGGCATTGTACTATACCCGTCCGCGCACACGCCTGTTCGTGGCCAAAACCATTGATGTGCCGGAAGGGGAGCTTACAAGTACAAGCACCAAGATCGTTCCGCTTACTACCGATACTATTCTGGAGCATAAGAACTAGTTTCCAGTTGCCAGTTACCAGTTACCGGAAAATTTCCGATTTACAGGTATGCTGAATAATAATTTTAAACCTGCAATAAGGACCCGGTACCCGGAATCTGGAAACCGGTAACCCTTTGCTCTCTCCGCCATCCAAAAAATTTAAGTAGGTTTGCAGGCATTTAATATTTCTTCCTATGTCAGATGAATTAAATATTATTCAGGAATTAGCCCAGGAGAACATGGATAAGGCCATTAGCCACCTGGAAACAGAATTAGTGAAAGTACGTGCCGGAAAAGCCAATCCAAACCTGGTCGATGGTATCGTAGTTGATTATTATGGAACACCAACACCCATTAACCAGGTTGGTAATATTTCGGTAGCCGATGCGCGCACCCTGACTATTCAGCCCTGGGAAAAAAATATGCTTCAACCCATTGAAAGGGCCATCATTGCCGCCAACATTGGCATTAACCCACAGAATGATGGAAATATTATCAGGTTATTTATGCCGCCATTGACCGAAGAAAGGCGCAGGGACCTGGTGAAAAGATCGCACAGCGAAGGGGAGCATTCAAAAGTGGCCATCCGGAATATCCGCCGCGATGCCATGGAGCAAATAAAGAAATTACAAAAGAACGGTTTGAGCGAAGATGTTTGTAAAGACGGTGAGAAGAACGTACAGGAAATGACCGACCGCTATATTGGGCTGGTTGATAAACACCTGGCAGCGAAAGAAAAAGAGATCATGACCGTTTAAAAATGAAATTTAGCGATTTCGGGATTTAGGGATTTTGAGATTTTTCAGAAGCTACAACTATTTGAGATCTCAAAATCCCCAAATCTCAAAATCTGCAATTAGCTTCTCAGGGTTTTACCTTCCATCTCGTAGTAACATATACCCCCGCAAGAATAATAATCAAACCCACTACCTGCCATCCAACAATCGATTCCCCCGCCAGCCTTCCCCACGTTAATGCAATGAACGGAATACCGTAAGTAACCATAGAAGCCAGTAACCCCCCGGCGCGTTTTATAAGTATATAAAAAAGAATGGTGGCAACTGCCGTTCCCATAATACCCAATATGAAGGAGGCGCCGCTTGAAAAAAGCATATTTTTCTGGGTAAGCGGCAATGAAAAATAACCGGTTGCCCAAAGGATAATACAGCAAATGGGCAGCAGTAACGCAAAGCTTACCGCCACCACAGCCAGCGAAGACGTTTCTTTCAAATGACGGCCCACCAGGTTTATATTAAACCCATATAGAACGGTTGCAACCAGCGCAAACGAGGCATAAGAGAGATATTGCATATTCACACTGCCTTTGGCAAACAGTAATACCAACATACCGCCAATGGCAATAAGTACCCCTATTAATTTATGCAACTGGAACACCTGTCCAAAAAATAGCAATCCGGTAAATATGGTGAAGATGGGCGTGAGCGAATTCAGAAAGCCGGCGAGGGAACTATCGATCTTTATTTCGGCCAGGCAAAACAAATAAGCCGGGAAGAAGCTGCCTAACAAACCCGATAAAAAAACATACCCCAGCTTGTTACGGGGAATATTCTTCCATTGTTGTATGGCTACCGGCAACAATACTATGCCCGCGCTGAGTATGCGAATGGTGGCAACCTGGTAGGCACTTAAATGAGCAATCCCTTCTTTCATAAGAATAAAAGAGCTCCCCCAAATGATACAAAGCGCAATAAAAACGATCGCGTTAAAAAGCATCCCCCTGTTGCCCGGCATGTAAAAATTTGTTCAAAAATCAGGTATTCCATTTGAAATGTAATAATTTGAAATAAACATATTTGTATGGCAACGATCAAACTGAAGGATATAAGCACCCGGGCGCCGAAGGACTGGGATAAAGAAGAAACAAAAGCCAAAATAACCGGCATTCTCGAAAAACTGGATGAGTTGCAGAATTTATTATTTGCCGAATCGAAGCATGCTGTACTCGTTATATTGCAGGGTATGGATGCCAGTGGAAAAGACGGTGTTATAAGAAACGTTTTTACATCTATGAACCCACAGGGGGTAAACGTAAAATCTTTCAAAGCGCCTACCGCTGAAGAATTGAGTCATGACTTCTTGTGGCGGATACATTCGGTGACCCCGCACAAAGGCACCATCCAGGTGTTTAACCGCTCGCATTACGAAGATGTGTTGGTAACCCGCGTACACAAGTGGGTAGATGACAAAACCGCCAAAAAGCGCATGAAGGCCATCAACGATTTTGAACAATTGCTGCAGGAGCATAACAGTACCACTATATTAAAATTCTACCTGCATATATCCCCTGAAGAACAGGAGCAACGGTTAAGGGAACGCATTAGTAACCCTGCCAAACAATGGAAGTATAATGAGCAGGATTTTGAGGAGGCCAAACTGTGGAACGATTATATGGAGGCTTATGAAGATTGCTTTGAAAATTGTAATGATGTACCCTGGACAATTGTACCGGCCGATCAGAACTGGTATAAAGAATACATAATTGCGCATACCCTGCTGAAGGCCCTGGAAAAGCTCGATATGAAATTCCCCGGCTTAAAGAAGTGAGCAGCCTGGGAATATTAATAGCCTGTTAATAACAAAGTGATATTGAAAAAATCGATATATTAGAAGTATATATCATTAACAACTAAAACTATTACTATGGGAATGATGAAAGAATTCAGAGAATTTGCCATGAAGGGCAACGTTGTTGACCTGGCCATTGGTGTAATCATTGGCGCGGCATTTAGCAGTATTGTTAGTTCGCTTGTTGATGATGTTATAACGCCCCTGTTATTGAAACCCGCCCTGGAAGCCGCTAACCTGCAGGACCTTGACAAACTGACCATATTGGGCACCGTTAAAGTAGGAAAGTTTTTAGCGGCTATTCTTAAATTCATAATAGTTGCATTTATTCTTTTCCTGATCGTGAAAGCCATCAACCGCTTCAAGAAAAAAGAGGAAGTGGCAGCCCCCGTTACCCCCGAAGAAATTATTTTATTACGCGAGATCCGCGATTCATTAAGGAAATAGACCACGTGGTTTTATATTTGCAGGCATTTTGAGTTACTCAGAATGCCTTTTTTTAATCTTATTCATTTTTAATCGTATGCAGAAGGTTGCCCTGGCTTTAGCCTTTCTACTCCTAACAGTCAGTAGTATTGCACAGGATAAAACGGTTCAGGAGTTACGTACAGAATCGGCTAAAACAATTACAAAAGATGATAAAGATACCATTGTAAAAACCTGGAAAACGGGTGGTTTGTTCAATGGTACATTTGGACAAACATCCCTCTCTAACTGGGCCGCGGGTGGCGATCAGTTCTCCTTAAACGCAAATGGCCTGGTAAACCTGTTTGCTTTTTATAAAAAAGGAATTCATTCCTGGGATAACAGTATTGACCTCGAGCTGGGCTATATAAATTCCACTTCCCTGGGCACCCGTAAAACCAATGACCGTATTGATGTGGTGTCAAAATATGGCTGCCAGTTGTTTGACCATATGTTCCTGACCGGATTGTTCAATTTTCGTTCACAGTTTACTGCGGGGTATACGTATCCCAATGATACTACCAGAATAAAAACGTCCAACTTTATGGCCCCGGCTTATGTGATCGTTGCGTTGGGTATGGACTGGAAGCCGAGTCCTACTTTTTCATTATTCCTTTCACCCATCACAACCCGCTGGGTCATTGTTAAGGATGATACTTTGTCGGCAAAAGGCGCCTATGGTGTTGATTCAGGTAAAACAGTGCGTAATGAAATAGGTGCTTATTTATCAGCCACCTGCAATAGGGAAATAATAAAGAATTTAACGTATAAAGCCAAGCTCGATCTGTTTTCCAACTACAAGCACAACCCAGAGAACATCGATGTGTTCATGAGCAACCTGATCAGCATGAACGTATATAAAGGTTTCTCCTTTAGCCTGGGGGCCGATTTTATTTATGATGATGATCAAAAGAGCTTTGGCCCCGACAAAAATGCACCCCGGCTGCAGGTGCGGCAGTTCATAGGCATTGGCTACATGCGAAAGTTCTAACTAATTGATTTTTAATATTTGTTATAGGGCCCTGAGCGGCTTGCAGGGCGCGAAGTAGAAGTGTCAAAGGAACTTTTCACAACTTATAGACAATCTCAGCCAATGGCTGCCTGTAATTTTCTGCAATTGTTTTTTTGGCGTACGTTTGTTGGCTCCCGGCGCGCGTCGCAATACAACCGGCCAGTGGGGATCAGGTTAAAAAAAGAAGCAAGTGAATCAACCGTCGTATCAGATCAAGTTACCGCAGTTTGAAGGTCCGTTCGACCTGTTGCTGTTCTTTATTGAACGGGACGAACTGGATATTTATAATATTCCCATCAGCAGTATCATCAAGGATTTTCTTGAATATATCCATGGCCAGGAGCAGTTGAATATTGAGCTGTCGAGCGAATTCATTCTGTTCGTTTCAACCCTCATGCGCATCAAGGCCAGGATGTTGCTTCCCCGTAAAGAGCTGGATGCACAGGGTAATGAGATTGACCCCCGTCAGGAACTGGTTGACAAGATCCTTGAATACAAACGCTTTAAGGAAGCCTCGGCCAAGATGGCCGAAATGGAAGCCATTCGTATGCTGATGGTTCGCCGTGGTAACCTGGCCAAGGAAATTGCCAACATTGGTGAAGAAAGCGGCGAGGGTACCGAAATTCAAACCATCACCCTTTTCAAGCTGATGAAGACCTTTGAAAGGGTAATGAAGAAGGTGGAACAGCGTAATATGACGAAGCCGGTGCATACCGTGGTGAAATACAACTACACCATGGATGAAAGCCGCCACTACGCCCTGGAAACCGTGAAGAGGGAAAAGGTATTGTCGTTTGAAAAGCTGTTCGATGTTTGTCAGGACCGCATACATGCCATTTTTATCTTCCTTTCAATGCTCGAGCTGGTTCAAATGAAATACATGACCATTATGGTGGGCGAAGGGCGTAATAACTTTATGGTTGAATTGAACGAGAACTGGGAGCAGGATGTTGATCCCGAACAGCCACCGTTAAACCCCGATGATGATCCCGACCGGCAACCGGAATCGGTATTATAAATAATTCAACTGCCCTGGCTTCCCGCTGGGGCAGTTTTGTTTTGAGCGAAGTCGAAGAATTGAGCGAAGCAGAAGAAGACCGAACTCGAAGAATTGGCCTGGCAGGTAAGCGATTTATTTATTTTGATCGAAAATAGTTAACAGCACCGGCTTGTTTGATTGATCGATGATCTTTGCCAGCTTGTTCATAAAGGCCGGTGACACCATGGGGCAGCCCAGGCTTTGGCAAATAGGGGCAGGGTGCACTTCTTCATCGGGCACACAGGAAAATGAATGTAATACAACAAACCGTTTAAAGGCATTGCTGTTGGTGGAGTCGAGCCCGTATAATTTATAGGCGGTGCCGAATTTACCTTTGTACGGATTTCCGATCTTGTATTTCCCCAGCGACGTACAGCCGCAGCCTGTTTCGTTCCCGTACTGGCGGCCGCTTAACCAGTTCTTATTGCAGGAACCATGCGCTACCAGCCCTGCATCGAGTATGCTATCTTTCTGCAGATCGTATATAAAAAAACGGTTCCGCCCCGATTCTATACTCATATCAATCAAAAAGCAAAGATCTGCATTGTAAGCATGTTGTTTCGCATATAGTTGCAACTGATTGGCCCGGCTGTTAAGCCTGCCCATTAATGCGGGTGAGGCTGTTATGTTGGCGGTGCGATGTGTGGTGCGTGTTCCGGTCTTTAGTTTTGAATAATACCAGG
Organism: Niastella vici; assembly: GCF_002077945.1. GTDB lineage: Bacteria > Bacteroidota > Bacteroidia > Chitinophagales > Chitinophagaceae > Niastella > Niastella vici. The sequence continues at coordinate 333,762 of NZ_LVYD01000041.1, read as the reverse complement.
CCGCACCTGCCAGTAAAAAACAGAACAGCAGAACGATGGTAGTGAGTATGACGCGTTTCATGGTGGAAGGGTGGTTATGATAAAAGCGAAGACGCTTTCATAACGTTATTCCATACGTAAAACGATGACCGGGGATGTTAAAAATAAGTTACAGGTTACAGGTTACCGGGCTCTAATTACGGGATTCCCGATTATTTTCGGGCGTCCCGCATGAGACAACTGGTAACTGGCAACTGGTAACCGGTAACCGCTTCTTATCCCAGTAACTGGTTCACCGTAACCTTCCCTTTCATCAGCTCACGCACTGCTGCTGCAATAGCAGGTGCATCGTAATGACATTCGTGATACAATTCTTTCGGGGTGCCATGCTCCACTATGCGATCGGGGATACCTAATATTTTTACTTCGGCTTTGTAGTTGTGCTGCGCCATGAACTCGAGAATGGCACTGCCAAAACCACCGGTAACGGTACCGTCTTCTACCGTGATCACCTTATCGTACCTGCTGAACACCTCGTGCAGCATTGCTTCGTCGAGCGGCTTCACGAAACGCATATCATAATGCGCGGGGTTCAGTCCATCCATCTTTAATTCCCGGATGGCGGTGGTGGCGAAGTTACCGGGATGGCCAATGGTAAGAATGGCAATATCCTGACCGTCTTTGATCTTTCGGCCTTTGCCAATTTGAATTTCTTCAAAAGGCGTTCTCCATTCGGGCATAACACCTGTACCGCGGGGATAGCGGATAACGAAGGGCCACTCCATGGTATCGAGCTGCGCGGTGTACATCAGGTTGCGCAATTCGCTTTCATTCATGGGAGCGCTGATGACCAAATTGGGGATGCATCGCATATACGCTATGTCATAGGCGCCATGATGGGTAGGGCCATCTTCACCAACCAGTCCGGCCCGGTCGAGCACCAGCACTACCGGCAGTTTTTGAATGGCTACATCATGCACCACCTGGTCGTAGGCGCGTTGCATAAACGAAGAGTAAATGTTACAGAATACCCGCATGCCCTGGGTAGCCATACCGGCGCTCAGGGTAACGGCATGCTGTTCGCAAATGCCCACATCAAAAGCCCGGTTGGGCATTTTGTCCATCATGAATTTGAGCGAAGAACCCGAAGGCATGGCCGGTGTTACGCCAAAGATCTTGTCGTTCTTTTCGGCCAGCTCAATAATGGTATGCCCGAACACATCCTGGTATTTGGGCGGTTGTGGGGTATCGTATTTCTTTTTATAGATTTCACCGGTGATCTTGTCGAACAAACCGGGCGCATGCCAAAGGGTTTGTTCTTTTTCGGCCAGGGCATAACCCTTTCCTTTCACCGTAATTACATGCAGTAATTTGGGGCCGGGGATCTTTTTCAGGTCCTGCAGGGTATCAACCAGCTTGGTGATGTTATTGCCATCGATAGGACCAAAGTAGCGCAGCTTTAACGATTCGAACAGGTTACTGCTTTTGTTGATAAAGCCTTTGATACTGTGCTCGAGCTTGCTGGCCATTTCGCGGGTAAAGTTCTTACCAACGGGTAATTTGCCCAGCGCCTTCCAGATATCATCTTTTAGGCGGTTATAGGTATGGGAGGTAGTGATATCGGTCAAATATTCTTTCAGCGCGCCCACATTGGGGTCAATGCTCATGCAGTTATCGTTCAGGATGATCAGCACGTCAGAATCGGCTACACCCGCATGGTTCATTCCCTCGAACGCGAGGCCGGCGGTTAGGGCGCCATCGCCGATGACAGCAACTGATTTACGGTTCTCACCCTTGTATTTGGCAGCCATGGCCATGCCCAGGGCGGCGGAAATAGAGGTGGAAGAATGGCCTACGCCAAAGGTATCGTACTCACTTTCACTGCGTTTGGGAAAACCGCTGATACCGTGGTATTTACGGTTGGTATGGAATTCATCGCGGCGGCCGGTCAGTATTTTGTGGCCATATGCCTGGTGCCCTACGTCCCATACCAGTTGATCGTATGGGGTATTGTAAATGTAATGCAGGGCTACGGTAAGCTCTACCACGCCGAGGCTGGCGGCAAAATGACCTCCGTGTACACTCACTACATCGATGATGTATTGCCTTAATTCGTCACAAAGTTGATGTAACTGCTCTCTGCTCAGGTTTTTAAGATCGGCGGGGGAATTAACGGTACTCAACAATGGGCCGGGCGTGATGTCCATTTTACTATGAAATTTATTATCGACAAAAATACAGCTTTAAATCATGAGCCCTAATAAAGGCCCGATTTTAACACAACAAAAAAACGGGCCACGATCAAGATTATTTCAGTGGTGGGAAAATACTGCCGAGTTATTGACAATTTCACTACTTTGTAGTGCCGGTAACCTATTTATACGGCCACATATCCAAAATACGAAACCAGAGTAGGCTAATTGCCTAGATTTGTTACAGTTCCAACGCGTATGATAAAGAAGAGAATCTCATATTACTGGCTATGTCAGTGTGTAGGCTGGAGCGCCTTTATTTTATTGTTCATATTTTTTTACATTACCCTGCACACCCAGGAAACCCCTTTTATTTACCACGTGTTGGTACTGGAGGCGGGTATTGGCTTTATTGTTACCCATGTAATGCGGTTTTTCATAAAAAGCTATAAGATCGTTGATAAGCCGGTGAATGAGCAGGTGTTTTATATATTCTTTATTTCTATCCTGTTCGCACTCATTTATGCCGCTATTGGCACTACGTTGGAACAGGTGCTGGAGATAGAAGCGCCGCGGCAAAAGCCCATTAATTTGTTGAACAAGATCATGCGGGCATCCATGGGTTGTTTCATGTTCATTCTTATCTGGAACATGATCTACTTTGCCTATCACTATATTTTAAAAACGCGGCAGGCGCAGTTGGATAAGATCAGGTTAGAATCGCTGGTAAAAGAGCTGGAACTGAAAACGATCAAGGCGCATATTAACCCGCATTTTATTTTCAACGCCCTTAACAGCATCAGGGCTCTCATCGATGAAAACCCCGGCCGTGCCCGCAATGCCATCACCGAGCTCAGCAATATATTGCGCAGCAGCATGCAGGCCGAAAAAGTGGAAACAGTTCCTTTCGAAAAAGAACTGGATATTGTAAAGGATTACCTGGCGCTGGAGTATATCCGATTTGAAGACCGGCTGAAGATAGAATACCAGATCGACGAAGATACGCTCGATCAACCGGTTCCCCCCATGATGTTGCAAACGCTGGTTGAAAATGCCATCAAACATGGCATTGGCAAACAAATAGGGGGTGGCGTGGTAAAGGTAGTCTCTGATTTCAAAGAGAATTTTCACGAACTGGTGGTGTTGAATACGGGTTACCTGAACGGACATATTCAGGAAGGCGATGGGTTTGGATTGTTCAGCACCAAAAACCGGTTGCAGTTATTATTTGGCGAAAAGGCTAATTTTGAAATAAAGCAAGTGGGGTCTGACCTGGTGGAAGCACGCATATTGATCCCTGTTGAAATAAAATAAACCAGTTATGATCAAAGCCATTATTATCGACGACGAACGGCTGGCCAGAAGTGAGCTGCGTAAACTGCTTATGGACTTTCCTGAAATTGAAGTGGTTGCTGAAGCAAGCAATGCCGGGGAAGGGGTAGAAAAAATTGAGAACATCAATCCCGATCTCATCTTTCTTGATATACAAATGCCGGGTAAAACCGGTTTCGATATGTTGTCGGAACTGGATAAAGCCCCGCTTGTTATTTTTACCACGGCTTATGACGAATATGCATTAAAGGCATTTGAGGTAAATGCCCTCGATTACCTGTTAAAGCCTGTAGAACCCAAACGGCTGGCAGATGCCATTCAAAAGCTGCACCTGCAGGAAGAACGCGAACAGGGACCTATGGTGCCGGTGAATTTTAACCGAAGCATCCTGAGCGAGAATGACCAGGTGTTTGTGAAAGACGGCGAGCGCTGCTGGTTTGTAAAGCTGTCGGATATTCGTTTGTTTGAAAGCGTGGGCAACTATGCTAAAGTGTATTTTGGCCCTAATAAGCCACTGATCTTAAAATCACTGAATGCACTGGAAGAAAGGCTCGATGAAAAGACCTTTTTCAGGGCCAATCGTAAACATATTGTGAACCTGCGGTTGATCGATAAAATTGAGCCGTATTTCAATGGCGGACTGTTGCTTGAACTGAAAGGAGGCGAAAAAATAGAAGTGAGCCGCCGCCAAACAGTGAAGTTCAAAGAAATGATGAGCCTTTAAATGGTGAGCTTTTATACTACCTTATAAAAATAATTCATGGTTAAGCGTTATTCCTACTTTATCCTGATCTTGTTAGCAAAGCAAACCGCTTTTTGCCAATCCATTGACAAAGTCATTAACGCAAAGGAAGTTGAACGTATCGAAAGAACGTTATCGGCCGACGGCATGCGCGGCCGTAAAATATTCTCGCCCGAGATAGACAAGGCGGCTGATTTTATTGCTTCAGAATTTAAAAAGGCGGGTCTTCAACCAGTAAATGGCAACACCTATTTACAGGAATTTGTCATGCTGCGAACAAAAGTGGTGATGGCTGGTGGTAAAATGAATGGGCGGGTGCTCGATGAAAAAAGCGTGGCGGCCATCACTGCCAAAGAAACTTTGACGGTTACCCAGGCCTCGGGTTATAAGCAGGTTATTGTACATGGTACAGATACCTTGAACGTATTGGTAAGCCGCCTGCAAAAAAGCGGTGGTGATTATTTACTGATGGTTGATACGGCGCATCGCAAGTGGTTTGATGTATACAGAAGAGGTATGCAGAACCAGTTTGCACCTAAGGGTAATATCGTAATGGTGCTGGCCAGTGAGGAGGCGGGCGAGTACTCCATTGAATACCGCCAAACAGTAACCAGCATGCCGTTGAAAAATGTGGTGGGCATATTGCCGGGCAAATCAAAGAAGAATGAATATGTGATCTTTTCGGGCCACTATGATCATTTAGGTGTGGGCCGGGCAAATGAAGCGGGCGATAGTATTTACAATGGCGCCAATGACGATGCTGCGGGCACCACTGCTGTGATGATGCTGGCCCATTATTTTGCGAAGCTTAAGAATAATGAACGTACCATCATCTTTGCCGCCTTTACCGGTGAAGAGAGTGGTGGGTATGGCTCAAGATACTTTTCACAACAGTTCAGTCCCGACCAGGTAATGGCCATGTTCAATATTGAAATGATAGGTACCGAAAGTAAATGGGGCACTAACTCAGCCTTTATAACCGGGTACGAAAAAACTGATATGGGAACAATACTGGAGAAGAACCTGGAAGGAACCAATTTTAAGTTCTATCCCGACCCTTACCCCACGCAACAACTTTTTTACAGAAGTGATAATGCCACGCTGGCCAGGCTGGGCGTACCGGCGCATACGATCTCCACATCAAAAATGGACAGCGAAAAGTATTATCATACCCAGGAAGATGAGATAGAAACCCTCGATATGAACAATATGGCGGCTATCATAAAAGCTATTGCCATAAGTTCAACTTCTATTGTTGCAGGAAAGGATACTCCTTCGCGGGTGACTGAAGATGCTTTGAAGCGGTAGTATAACTAACTAAACTTCTCCAACACCCGGTCCATAACACCGGTAATTTCGCGGTTGCATAAATTGCCAATGCTGCCTTCGTGCACGTGTACCAGTTGCTTTTTATAGTCGAATGAGAACTCGCCTTTTTCGATCTGGTTGCCTACCTGTTTATAGGCTTCGCGGAAAGGAACGCCTTTATTCACCAGTTCATTAACGGCTTCCACGCTGAACAGGTACTTATATTTTTCATCGTCCAGGATATTGCTTTTAACCGACAGGTTGTCGAGCATTAACCGGGTCATTTGCAAACAGGCTTTTAATTCCTCAATAGCAGGGAACAATATTTCCTTGGTGAGCTGCAGGTCGCGGTGATAGCCTGAAGGCAGATTGGCCAGCAACAGCGTCAGCTCGTTGGGAACTGATTGTATGCGGTTGCATTTGGCGCGGATGAGCTCAAACACATCGGGGTTCTTTTTATGCGGCATAATGCTGCTACCCGTTGTTAATTCGTTCGGGAAAGAAATAAACCCGAAATTCTGGTTGATGTATAAACAGGCATCCATCGCCAGGCGGCCAATGGTGCCGGCAATACCGGCCAGTGCGGTGGCAATCACTTTCTCGGTTTTGCCGCGGCTCATTTGTGCATATACCGAATTCCAGTTAAGGGTTTTAAATCCTAATAACTCAGTGGTGCGTTTTCTGTTCAGGGGAAATGAAGAACCATAACCGGCGCCGCTGCCCAATGGATTTTTGTTGGCTACCTGGTAAGCAGCTGCCAGCAGTTCCATATCATCGGTGAGGCTTTCGGCATAAGCGCCCAGCCATAAACCAAATGAAGAAGGCATGGCGATCTGCAAATGGGTATAGCCCGGTAATAAATGGTCTTTGAATTTTTCGCTTTGGGCGATCAGCAGGTCGAAAGATTGTTTTACTTCTTCCTTTACAGCCAGCACCTCTGCCCGCAGGTATAATTTTATATCAACAGCCACCTGGTCGTTGCGGCTGCGGCCGCTATGGATCTTTTTACCGGCATCGCCAATGCGTTGGGTAAGTATGAATTCAACCTGGGAGTGTACATCTTCAATACCTTCTTCTATGGCGAACCGGCCATGTTCAATGTCTGCGGCAATTTCTTCAAGTCCTTTAACAGCGGTATCAGCTTCTTCTTTCGTCATTAAACCAACTTCGCCCAGCATGCGCACATGTGCTATAGAACCCTGCACGTCGTATTTGGCAAGCAGAATGTCGAACTCTTTGTCTCTGCCTACTGTGAAGGTTTCAACAAGCTGCGATGTATTGGTTGATTCTTTACTCCAAAGTTTCATGTGAATTCGTTTCTGTGATTACAGGATTTTTTTAAGCAACTGCACGTATAATTCTATTCCTTCAGTAATCTCATTTATGTAAATATATTCATCTGCGGTATGACTCCGTGCTGAATCGCCAGGGCCCATTTTTAATGCCTGAAAGGGCATCAGCGCTTTGTCTGATGTAGTGGGGGAGCCGTAATAGGTTCTGCCCAACTCAATACCACTTTTAACCAATGGGTGGTCCAGTGCAATGGAGGTAGATCGCAACCGCGTACTGCGGGGCAATACTTCGCACTGCACGCTTTTATGAATGGTTTCCAGCACCTCTTCAAACGTATACAGCTCATTTACCCGGGTATCAACTACAAACTTTGTTTGAGCCGGCACTACGTTGTGCGCTTTGTTATCGGTTTCAATGACCGTTACGCTCATCTTTACCGGCCCCAGCAGGTCAGAGACTTTGGGGAACTGGTAGCTTTGGAACCACTCTATGTCTTTTATGGCTTTGTAGATGGAATTCTCCCCTTCATTTCGGGCAGCATGCCCGGCCCTGCCGTGAGCTATGCAATCCAGTACCATCAATCCTCTTTCGGCCACCGCCATTTGCATTTGGGTGGGTTCACCTACGATAGCGCAATCAATATTACCGATGTGTGGCAATACCAGTTCAATGCCGCCCTTTCCGCTGATCTCTTCTTCGGCAGAAGCTGCGAGTACCAGGTTGTATTTAAGATCAGGCTCCTGATTAAAATACAGGAATGTAGCGATCAGCGCAACCAGCGGACCGCCCGCATCGTTGCTGCCCAAACCGTACAGCTTCCCGTCTTTTTCAGTTGGGGTGAACGGATCGAGGGTATAGTTCTTATTGGGTTTTACCGTATCGTGGTGCGAATTGAGCAGGATGGTTGGCTTGCTGTCATCGAAATGTGCGTTGCGTGCGTACACATTGTGTTGAACGCTTTTTACCGGCACACCATGTTTTTCAAGGAAGGTCTTCAGGATCTCAGCAGTTTTATCTTCTTCTTTGCTGAAAGAAGGCGTACTGATCAACTGCTTCAGTAATTCAATAGCACGCTGCTGCAGTGTATGTAATGTTAAGTTACTCATGTACAATGCTTGTTCCGGCATTACCGGTAAGAAGATCGCTTAACTGTTCAGCTTTGCCTATGATCACTTTTTTTACACCCCGGTTCAGGGCGGCAAAGGCATTGTCCAGTTTAGGGATCATGCCGGCGAATATTTTTTGTTCTGATTTTAGTTGCTGGTAATAGGAAGGGTTAATGGATGAAATTACCGTACTGTCGTCATTGGCATCGAGCAATACACCGCTTTTTTCGAACGAATAGATCAGCTGCACATCATACAGGGGGCTCAATGCATTGGCTACTTCCTGGGCAATGGTATCGGCATTGGTGTTCAGCAATTGCCCTTTTTGATCGTGGGTAATGGGCGCCATTACTACGGCCACCTGCTGATCGAGAATGCTTTTTAACAGGGAGGTATTGATGGCATCCACATCACCGGCAAAGCCATAATCAATGGTAGGGTGATTTCTTTTATGCGCCAGTATCACATTGCCGTCGGCGCCGCTTAAGCCAATGGCGTTGCAGTTGTTTGCCTGCAATTGCGCCACGATATTTTTATTGATATAACCGGCGTACACCATGGTCACTATCTTCAGGGTCTCGGCATCGGTGATACGGCGGCCATCGATCATCCGCTGCGGTATGTTCATTTGTTCGGCCAGTTTGGTGGCCAGTTTACCGCCGCCGTGTATGAGTATCTTATGGCCTTTTACTGCTGCAAAATCTTTCAGGAAAGACGATAACTTCTTTTCATCATCAATAATGTTACCGCCTATCTTAACGACATATAATGTTGACACTGGATACTACTTTATTTTTTCGATTCAAGTATTTCACTAAGCACAGCCTGCGCCGCCCATACCCGGTTACTGGCTTCCTGGGTAACGATGCTGTTGGGCCCGTCGAGTATTTCATCGCTCAGTTCCACATTACGCCGTACGGGTAAACAATGCATTACTTTGGCATTATTGGTAACAGACAGCTTTTCGTTGGTAAGCATCCATTCGGGGTCATTGTTATAGATCTTACCATAATCTTTGAATGTGCTCCAGTTCTTCACGTATACAAAATCGGCATCTTTTAATGCTTCGTCCTGATCGTGGGTAATGGTGGCGCCTTTGGTGAATTGTTCATCCAGTTCGTAATCTTCGGGATGCGTGATCACGAAATCGGCTTTTCCCCAGGCGTTCACCCATTGCGAAAAACTGTTGGCCACACATTGCGGCAACGGTTTTACGTGCGGGGCCCAGGTTAATACGATCTTCGGTTTTTTACCTGCAGGCAGGGGAGAAGCGTTCAGGCATTCGTTGATGGTAATAATGTCTGTAAGGCTTTGCAGGGGATGCAGGGTAGCGCTTTCGAGACTTACTACCGGAATGCCGGCGTATTTGATGAATTGTTTTATATACAGTTCGCTGTAATCGTCTTCCCGGTTCTTTAAGGAAGGGAAAGTACGAATGGCCAGAATGTCAAAATAGTTACCCATGATGGGGGCTGCATCTTTCACGTGTTCAACAGTGCTGCCGCTCATGATGGCTTCTTCTTCAAATTCCAGGGCCCAGCCTTCCTGCCCAACGTTGAACACGATGGGTTCCATGCCAAGGTTCTGTGCAGCGATCTGGGTGCTGAGGCGGGTGCGCATACTGGGGTTAAGGAACAACAAACCAATGCGCTTGCCGGCTCCCAAAGTTTTATCTTTAAACGGAGCGGCCTTGTATGCCAGCGCTTTTTTTACCAGTGCATCAAGCTGCTGCACATCATATACACTTGTAAAATTTTTCATGCCTTAGCAGGAAGGAATTTTAAATGATGAAAGATATAATGGGGGTGAGCCGCCTTTTGGAGGGCGGCTCACCCCCGGTTTATTTGTTGGGTGAGCCCCTTGCAGGGGAGCTCACCCTTATAAGTTTAATTACGCTTCGGCGCCTACCTGTACTTCTTCTCTTATTGCTTCGAGTAACTGGTCTGCATCTTTTTTACGCAGGGCCAGTGAGGGCAGCAGCCTGATCACATTGGGTTTGGCTTCGCCGGTGAAGATCTTGTGTTTCCACAGCAGGTTCTTGCGCAGGTCTTTGAAGGCTTCAGGAACGTCAAAGCCGATCATGAGGCCACGGCCCCGTACATTTTGTAATTGTGGGATCTTCGTGAGTTCATCTATCAGGTATTGTCCTACTTCGGCAGCGTTTTGAATGAGGTTCTCTTTTTCCATCACTTCAACCACGGCCAGTGCGGCTGCGCAGGCGAGGTGATTGCCGCCGAAGGTAGTGCCCAGCATACCGTGTTTGGGTTGCAGATGCGGGGCAATGATGATGCCGCCAATAGGAAAGCCATTGCCCATGCCTTTGGCCATGGTATAAATATCTGCATCTACACCGGCATAATCCTGTGAAAAGAACTTACCGCTTCTGCCGTAGCCGCATTGTACGCTGTCGGCAATGAATACGGCATTGTATTCCCTGCACAAACGCCTGATGGCCTGTAAAAATAACTCGCTGGCTACATTGATGCCGCCCACGCCCTGAATGCCTTCGATGATCACCGATGAAATTTCATTACCCTGCGCTGCGAAGCAGGCTTCAAGCGCTGCTACATCATTGAAGGGAAGAAAGATCACATTCGGCGTTTGGTTCACCGGGGCTACAATAGAAGGGTTGTCGGTGGCAGCAACAGCCAGGGAGGTACGTCCGTGGAAAGATTTTTTAAATGCAACGATCTTCTTGCGGCCATTGTGGAAGGAGGCCAGCTTGAGTGCATTTTCGTTGGCTTCGGCCCCTGAGCTTATCAGGAATAACTGATAGTCGGGTTTGCCCGATAATTTGCCCAGCTTTTCGGCAAGCTCTTCCTGCAACGGCATTTTAACCGAATTGGAATAGAAGCCGACTTTATTTAATTGGGAGGTTAATCGCTCTACATAATGCGGATGGGTATGGCCAATACTAATTACCGCATGACCGCCATACAGGTCAAGGTATTGTTCCCCTTTGTCATCCCATACGTAAGAGCCTTTGGCTTTTTCGATGATGATGTTATTGATCGGATAAACGTCAAAGAGTTTCATTGTACTAAAGGTTTAAGTGGCGGTTTCCCGCTCCGCATATGATTAAAAATAATTCGCTTTCAATTTCAGGCCGGCACCCTCATCAATACCAAAGAGGAGGTTCATGTTCTGAACTGCCTGGCCCGAGGCGCCCTTGGTCAGGTTATCGATGGCGCTGTGCACCACGAGTTTGCTGCCCACTTTTTCCAACTGAATAATGCATTTGTTGGTATTCACTACCTGCTTTAAAAAGATCTCACCCTTGCTCATCACCGTGAAGGGGGCGTTCTGGTAAAAATCAGCATACAGTTCAGTAAGCTGTTCAATCTTCCAGTCGCAATCAACCAGTGAGCTAATGAAAATGCCCCGGGTAAAATCGCCGCGCCAGGGAATGAAGCTCAGCGCATCAACTCCTTCGGAAGAAGTGGGCGAGAAGGATGGCTGCAATTGTTGCAACGACTGTGTGATCTCCTTCAAATGCTGGTGCGTTAAGGTTTTATATGCCTGAATGTTATTGGCCCGCCATGAGAAATGGGAAGTGGCCGACAGGCTTTGTCCCGCCCCCGTTGAACCGGTAATACCGGTGGTGTACACCGAATCGAGCAGGCCGGCCTTTGCCAGCGGCAACAGGCCTAATTGTATACCGGTAGCAAAACAACCCGGGTTGGCAATGTTTTGCGCGGTTTTGATCTGGTCTTTGTTCAGCTCAGGCAATCCATAAACAAACTGGCGATTGGCAATTGATGATTTGGCGTTCAGCCTGAAGTCCTGAGAAAGATCGATGATCTTTATTTTATCATTTACTGTGTACTCAGTTAAAAACTTGCGGGCATCGCCATGGCCTACACACAGGAACAATACATCGATGCTGCCATTGGCCAGGGCGCTCAGGTCATCTGAGAACTGAAGGTTGGTTTCACCAATAAGATCGGCATGTACCTGGTGAATGGGATTGCCTGCATTGCTTTTACTGTTCACAAAGCCAATCTCCACATTGGGGTGATTGATCAGTAACCTGAGCAATTCCCCGCCGGTATACCCGGCGCCACCAATAATGCCAACTGATATTTTCTTACTCATACAAAACGTTCTTTTATCTTTTCAACCTGGCCTCACCCGCCCCTACCGGTGGGGTAATTGCAAATGGGCCAACGCTACCACTTACTTCTTCTCGTTGTCTTCTTTCACCGAGTTCCAGATGGAAGTCTGGTTTCCGAAGATCTTGCTGAACCCGCGCACATCTTCGCCGCTCCAGCCGGTATTCATTTCACCGTATTTGCCAAACTTGCTGCTCATGAGGTCGTAGGTAGATTCAATACCGATGATCTGGAAGCGGTAGGGTTGCAGGTTTACAAATACATCGCCGGTTACATGCGCCTGCGAGTTTTCGAGGTAGGCTTCAATATCGCGCATTACGGGGTCCATGATCTGGCCTTCATGCAACCAGTTACCGTAGAACTGTGCCAGCTGGTCTTTCCAGTTCAGCTGCCATTTGGTGAGCACATGCTTTTCAAGGGCATGGTGCGCTTTCAGGATCACCATGGGGGCAGCGGCTTCAAAACCAACCCGGCCTTTGATGCCGATAATGGTATCGCCTACGTGAATATCTCTTCCCACGCCATAGGCGCCGGCAATGGTTTGCAGGTATTGAATGGCTTCGCTGGGATGATCAAATGTTTTATCGTTAACTTTTTTCAGTTCACCTTTTTCAAAGTGCAGCTTTACTTCTTCGCTGCCGGTTTTGGTAACCTGGGTCGGCCATGCTTCTTCGGGCAGCATGCCTTTTGATGAAAGGGTTTCTTTACCGCCAACGCTGGTTCCCCATAATCCTTTATTGATAGAGTATACGGCTTTGGCAAAGTTCATGTTCACGCCTTTGCCTTTCAGGTATTCAATTTCTGCTTCGCGGCTCAGTTTCAGATCGCGGATGGGGGTAATGATCTCAACACCGGGTATCAGGATGTGGAAGATCATATCGAACCGAACCTGGTCGTTACCGGCGCCGGTGCTGCCGTGTGCTACTGCATCGGCTTTCAGTTTTTGCGCATGTTCGGCAATGTGCAGGGCCTGGCTAAGGCGTTCGGCACTCACACTTAACGGGTAGGTGTTGTTCTTTAACACGTTGCCGTAAATGAGGTATTTTATGATGCGGTCGTAATATCCTTTAACTGCATTAACTGTGGTATGTGTTTTTACGCCCAGTTTGTATGCGTGCTCTTCGATCTTCTTCAGTTCTTCATCGCTGAAACCACCGGTATTTACAATAATGCTGTGCACTTCGTAACCCTGGTCTTCGCCCAGGTATTTTACACAAAATGTAGTGTCTAATCCACCGCTAAAACCGAGTACGACTTTCTTTGCCATCTTCCCAGAAATTGTTTTTAGAAATTAAAAAAATGAAAAAAAGATTTGAGTTTGGCAGCGCCACCGCCACCCGATCCGCTATTGGTGTCTTTATCCTCCTTAAAGAAGGGCTTCAGCAATTTCCATTGTTTTATGCGTAACATTCTTTCAAACACACTCTTCTTCTCTTCGAAGAACTCTTTGGTTTCTTCAGGCTCATAGTGATCTTTTGGATCATACAGCATGGCGGTACACAAACAGTTCTTTCTTTCCTTGCTCATGAGAATGTCATAGTTCACACAGCTTTTACAGCCGGCCCAGAATGCTTCGTCCTGCGTAAGCTCTGAATAAGTAACGGGTTCATACCCCAGGTCGCTGTTGATCTTCATCACCGCCAGTCCGGTAGTTAAACCGAATATTTTTGCTTCGGGATATGTTTGCCGGCTCAGCTCGAATATCTTTTTCTTAATGGCCTTTGCCAGTCCGCCTTTGCGAAAGTTGGGCGATACAATCAATCCTGAATTGGCCACATACTCTCCATGGCTCCATGTTTCAATATAACAAAAGCCAGCCCAAATACCGTCCTGGTTAAAGGCAATAACGGCTTTCCCTTCGCGCATTTTCTGTTGTATATATTCGGGCGAACGTTTAGCTATACCGGTTCCACGGGCTTTGGCACTCGAGGCCATTTCATCGCAAATGATCTGGGCAAAGCTGAGGTGCGATTCGTTAGCTACAATAACCTGAAATTGTTGTTGGGTTTCCATTTTTGAAACAAGGCTAAATGTGAAAAATGCAACGGCTTAAAACATTGTGCCGGGGATGAGGGCTTGCAGGAAATGAAGCCATTCCCGTCACCATAGAACACACTGTATGGTACAGAAAGTATCAACGTCGCACCCTTACGGGGATAGGTTGGAAGTAAAAAACTGTACGAAGCCGTACAGGAAAAACCCCACGCACTATAGTGCTCACGGCTTGCGCGAGTACATCAGCGAGTATTATGGTGAGATTTTTTTGCATTTTAAACGGGTATGCTTTTGAGTATATAGAATTTGTCACCGCAAAGAAAAACACTTTTTTTATATCATTGGGGATTTTTAGTGTAAAATTTTGTGTAAATCTTTAAATACCCTAAACTCCCCAATGCCGGCCCTAACGACGTTCATCCGGGCTGGGCCTGATGGCCTTATGGTTTCGTGGTTCTGTTGGTGCCGGTCGAAACTAATGCCTGTTTGTAAGCATCGCCATAGTGCTATCAGACTATAGAACAATAAACAACAGCGCGATCAAATAGTTCGGGAAACTTTCGGTACAGAGTGTATAGCAGCGCTCATTTCCCTGATCAGCGAAGCGTCTTTCTCAATGGCATTGCCAATCACGATCATATCGGCGCCTGCTTTACAATTACGGTAAGCTTTTTCAGGATCGGTAATGCCGCCACCAATCACCAGTGGTACTTCAATGATCTGCGCCACTTTCTCGATCATGCTTTCGGTGATAGGGCGTTTGGCGCCGCTGCCGGCATCCATATAAATGAGTTTCATGCCCAGCATTTCACCCGCCATGGCCGTGCACATAGCGATCTCATTTTTGTCGGCAGGAACAGGTGCTGCATTACTGATGTAGGAAACGGTAGTGGGGGCGCCGCCGTCAATGACCATGTAACCCGTAGAAATGATCTCGAGCCGGCTTTGTTTTACGAATGGGGCCGAAATCACGTGCTGGCCGATCAGCAATTCGGCATTGCGGCCCGAAATAAGGGAGAGATAGAGCAATGCATCGGCATAAGGCGTTATCTGGGAGGGACTGCCCGGGAACAGGATCACCGGAATGTTGCAGTTCTTTTTGATCTGTTGTACCACCTCATCAAGCCGGTTAGTGACAACAAGGCTGCCACCCACCAGCAGGTAATCAACCCTTGCTTCGATGGCCAATGCTGTTAATTCATCAATTTTTTCTACTGTAACCTTGTCTGGGTCAATCAGTACTGCAAATGACTTCTGTCCTTTCTCCTTATGCTGCAGTAAAGATTGATAAATGCGATTCGTCATGCTGGGCTATTGGTGACTACAAAAATGCAAAAACTTTTCGAAAGGGGCCAAAAGGTACCCAAACTTTTACCAATTATTGTTTTTCAGGCCATTACAATCTCGTAAAAGCAGTCACCTGAACCAGGTTTTCGTGCGACCACCCATTCCCGGCGTCTTTGATGGTCCGTAACATATACGATAACTCCAGGTCAAGGGCCCGGTTGAACCGGTATCCCGTGGCCATTAAGCTGCGATTCTGATCAAATAGCTTTCCATTTACATACTGCTGCCCGCTTATGTTAAAAAAGAACTCATTTTGCAGCAAAAGGTACATTCCCTTTGTAAAATCGGCCTGGGTGCGAACCAGCGGTATTTGCTCCCTGAGCTGGTACCGCAGCCGGTTGCTAAAGGAAGAGCCGGTGCGTGTGAGGTGGTCATTTTCGGCCACCATTTGGGGCAGGAACCGGTTCTCGAGCCGTAATCGGTGGCGCATAATGGTTTTATGGTGTTGCGGGCCCGAACCAAAATAAACCGGGTGCGTAAACCATACCTGTTCAAGGGCCTGATGTTCAGCGGCATAGCCCGTAACACCGCTAATGGTGCGCCGGTTATCGGTAAGGCAATACCCGGCCCCCAGGCTCCATTGGCTGTTCAATTGCACAAAGGCGCCCGTTCTAAGTAAGAATGTTTGTAGGTATTCTCTTTTGGTATCGCTTCTGAAACTGGCTTCCAACTGGTAAATGACCTTATGCGAGATCGCAATCTGGTTGTTGGTGGTAGCCCAGGCCGATAATGACAGTTGCGAGTGGGATTCATTACCGGCAACCATTCCAACTATCATTACCATTAATTGTTTATAAAAAGACATACGTGCGCAAAGAAAAAGAACAATTCTCTAATGGTCGTTTGTAAGTAGTTACCGGTTACAAGATACCGGTAACCTGGGCTCAAATTAAGTGCAGTTTGATTATCGGCAGGCGTTCGGCATTAAGGGCCCGGTAACAGGAAACCGGTAACTGGCAACAGTTGTTTATAAAGCATAATTTCATCTAAAATGGAATGTAGCACAGCAGCTTAATAGATACGTTTTTTTTTGATAACAGCCTAAATAAATTAATTAACATAGGGCCGTATTCTGTGCAAAAATCGAGTAAGTCACACCCAGCTTGAGGTATAGTATTTTCAACATGCTTTTTCCACAGGTGTGCATATTAAAAGCTGGGAATTTTGGCCCTGACTGGATATTTTCGTTTTCCCTCTACCCTGATTTATTCATGTTAAAAACTAAGTAACCTATGCCCAGCAAGAAATCGAAAGGCTTACAGTTCAATCGCCGGTTCACCAAGGACGGAATCTCCGTATTTGATCAATTTGAATATGATTACCGAACGAGTGTGATCCGCAATCCAACTGGTGAAGTAGTGTTTGAAATGAATAATGTAGAGGTGCCCAAGCACTGGAGTCAGATTGCCACCGATATTCTTGCCCAGAAATATTTCCGCAAGGCAGGTGTTCCCCAGGCAGATGGTTCAATGGGCCGTGAAACTTCGGTAAAACAGGTGGCGCACCGCCTGGCCAACTGCTGGAAGGTTTGGGGTGAAAAGTATGGTTATTTTGCTTCAGAACAGGATGCCACTATTTTTTATGAAGAGCTGGTACATTGTATCCTTAACCAGTCGTGCACACCCAATAGCCCGCAATGGTTCAATACCGGTTTGTTCGAAAGCTATGGCATCAAGGGAAAACCGCAGGGCCACTACTATGTAGACGCCGTTGACGGTCAATTGAAAAAATCTACTTCAGCATATGAGCGTCCACAACCGCATGCCTGCTTTATATTAAGCGTAGAAGATGACCTGGTGAATGATGGAGGTATTATGGACCTGTGGATGCGCGAAGCCCGCATCTTCAAATATGGCAGTGGCGTTGGAACCAACTTCTCACATATCAGGGGTGAAGGGGAGAAATTAAGCGGTGGCGGTACCTCAAGTGGTTTAATGAGCTTTTTGAAGATCGGTGACCGCGCAGCCGGCGCCATCAAAAGTGGTGGCACTACCCGCCGGGCAGCCAAAATGGTTTGCCTCGACCTCGACCACCCCGAAATTATGGAGTTCATTAACTGGAAGGTAGAAGAAGAAAAGAAAGTAGGCGCCCTCATTGCTGCCGGTTATCCCAGTGATTATGAAGGTGAAGCATACAAAACAGTAAGCGGACAAAACTCAAACAACTCCATTCGTATTCCCAACGAATTCTTTAACAAGCTCAATAATAATGAAGATTGGGAATTAAAGGCCAGAACCGATGGTAAAGTGATGAAGCGCATTCCCGCCCGCGAAGTATGGAACCAGGTTGCCTATGCTGCCTGGCGTTGTGCCGACCCCGGAACGCAATATGATACCACCATCAATGAATGGCATACCAGCCCCAAGGGTGGCCGCATCAATGCTTCCAACCCCTGCAGTGAATATATGTTCCTCGATAATACGGCCTGTAACCTGGCATCAGCCAACCTGCGCCGTTTTTACAATGAGACTAACAATACTTTCGACGTAGAAGGTTTTGAATATGTGTGCCGTTTGTGGACCGTTGTGCTGGAAGTATCTGTGCTGATGGCGCAGTTCCCTTCAAAAGAAGTGGCCCAGCTGAGTTACGATTACCGCACGCTGGGTTTGGGTTATGCCAACCTGGGTTCTATGTTGATGGTAATGGGCATACCGTACGATAGTGAAGAAGCCCGCGGCATTGCCGGCGCGCTCACCGCTATTATGACCGGTGTAGCTTATAAAACTTCTGCCGAGCTGGCTTCTATTTTAGGACCCTTTGCCCGGTATGAAGAGAACAGGGAAGATATGCTGCGTGTAATGCGCAATCACCGCCTGGCAGCTTATGATGCAGATGAGTATGAGAAACTGCACATTAAGCCCCAGGGTATAAAAGCAAGATATTGTCCCGATTACCTGCTGAAAGCCGCTACCAAAGCATGGGATGAAGCAGTACAATTAGGCGAGAAATATGGTTACCGCAATGCCCAGGTTACCGTTATAGCACCAACCGGTACTATTGGTTTGGTAATGGATTGCGATACAACCGGCGTAGAACCGGATTTTGCCCTTGTTAAATTTAAGAAGCTCAGTGGCGGCGGTTATTTCAAGATCATTAACCAGAGCGTACCCACAGCTTTGAAAAATCTCGGATACCAGACCCGTGAAATTGAATCCATTGTTAAGTACGCGGTTGGAGCCGGCACTTTTGTTGGCGCTCCGCACATCAATCACCAGACCCTAAGTGAAAAAGGATTTATCGCCGAAGAGATAAGGAAATTAGATGCCGCAGTAGCTTCCGCCTTTGAGATCGGATTCGTATTCAATGTTTACACGCTCGGGGAAGAGTGCCTGCAGCGCCTGGGATTCAAACCTGAGCAATATTTTAATTTTGAATGGAGCCTGCTCGAAGCATTAGGATTTACTGATGAACAGGTTGAAGCAGCCAATGATTACATCTGCGGCACCATGACCATTGAAGGTGCTCCTTTCCTGAAGGCCGAACACTTGCCCGTTTTTGACTGTGCCAACAAATGCGGTAAAAAGGGACAACGTTACATTCATGCCCATGGCCATATTCGTATGATGGCCGCCGCACAACCATTTTTGAGTGGTGCTATTTCAAAAACCATTAACCTCCCTAATGAAGCCACAGTAGATGAAATTGCAGATGCTTACATGATGAGCTGGCAATTGGGTTTAAAAGCCTGCGCGTTATACCGCGATGGCTCCAAGCTCAGCCAGCCGCTCAGCAACAAGAGCGATAAGAAGAAGAAAGTGGAAGAAGAAACCACAGATAAGACACCTGCCGCTGAACCACAGGAATCGAACATTGTTGATTTAGGAAAATTGACTATTACCGAATTGCTGGGCGAAGTACAAAAACGCGTACAGGCCTCACCCGACACCAGGCTGAAACGCGAACTGGCACGCATTGTAGAACGCAGAACATTACCCGCAAAACGCCGTGGCTATACCCAGAAAGCCAAGATAAACGGACAGGCTATTTTCTTACGCACCGGCGAATATGGTGACGGAACCGTAGGCGAGATCTTCATTGATATGGCCAAGGAAGGCGCTACCATGCGTAGTATGCTGAACTGTTTTGCCATTTCAATTTCAATTGGTTTGCAGTACGGCGTACCATTGGAAGAGTTTGTTGAGAAGTTCGTGTTCACCCGCTTTGATCCTGCGGGCATGGTAGACCACCCGAATATCAAGAGCACTACATCTATTGTTGACTTTATATTCCGTGCCCTGGCTTATGAGTATCTGGGAAGAACCGATCTGGTGCATGTACTCGACCGCCCCGAAGTAATGAATACCGGCACCGATGACTGGGATGAAATTCCCACATCACTGGAGTACGAAAAAAAAACGCCTCCATTAAGTGATGTACGCATTGTGCCCGGTAAACCAGCGAAAGCACCGGATGTAGAACCATTAAAACCAGTAAAAGCCACTGTTAAAAAAGCAGAAGCAGGCATGGATGCCATCAATGCAGCCGCTAAAAGCATGCAGAGCGATGCGCCGGCCTGTAATACCTGCGGACATATAACTATTCGCAGCGGTACCTGTTATAAATGTCTCAACTGCGGAAATAGTATGGGCTGTAGTTAATGGGGTTCCCGATCACAAGTACCCGTTCCAATATCCTGGCCGGTTGCAGCAGTAGCCGGTACCTGAAACAAAGCAAGGTATGATTGCCTGTTATCAGGAACATTAAATGCTAATTTTTGGACGGTTATATTTATAAACTTCAATCCGCTCATTTTTATGGGCGGATTTTTTTTGTTGGCCGCCGGGAATTTCAAATTATGGGTTGGCTGAGGCTTCCACCCAATTTTCCGAAACCTTTACCCGGCCGGAGCTGTCAAAACCAGGTTGGCGCAGGCTTCTGCCCCAATGGATCGTTCAAAACCCTAAATCGCAATAGTTATCCATTTACCCGTACAACCCGCCGGTTCATCTACTTATTTTGACATTTCTTTATATATTCTTTTGTATTGATTTGAAAGATCAGCACGTTTTACCCTTATATAAAACCACCTTTGCACGCATGAGATTTAAAACATTGCTCTTACTGACAATTGGATTTGCCTCGTTGGCTTCCTGCAGCCGCTATATTACGCCTTTCGAAGCCGCCAATGGCAAGGCGAAATGTGGCAGAATGATACGCTGAGGTATTGCCTCACTGGGCGAAGCAGGCGCTATTGTGCCAGCTTTTATTTGCCCCCATTTTTAAAATCATTAAAATATTACCCCTGGTGGTATGCCCGCATGAGCTGGACTGGCTACCAGGGCTTTTTATGTTTAAACATGAATAAAAAATACCCGCTTACCCCATGGGCAACACGGTATACGAAATAATATTAAATAATTGTTATACAGCCCATTAAGGAAAAATCTCCATAAAAATAGCACCACAAAGTGGTATTGTTTCCGCCCATTCGGCGAAGTACGTTTGCAGAAGAAATAATTGCCCCGCACTTCAACATATTTCGAGAGACGTATTACTAAACCTTAAGTATAGCCATTAAGAACAATTTTGCCCTGAAAACAGGACTTTCCCGCTTTGCGGGATTGTTTCATGTGCACTGCTGGACAGGGTTCATTAATTTGAACCCTGTTTTTAACCCCACTTTACCGGGAATTCTTACTTTTACGGCCTTAATAGGGGAAAACTGAATGACAGTTCAATTTGGCTATGATAAAAAGCAGGTGATACAGGCTTTACGCTATCACTTTTTAATGCGTCCGGAAATAAAGGTCCTACTGGTACTCATCAATGTATTTGCAATTACCTCGGCGGTATTGTTTTACCTGAAGAAAATTCAGGCCATTTCGTTTTTAATATTTTCCTTTTTGTGGTTTATGCTGATGCTGGTCATCTGGCGCATTTTGCCGGGCAGCATTTATCGCCGGTCGCTCACCTTTAAGGACCATTTTATCATGCATTTTGAAGAGGAGAATGTGGTGCTGGAAACCGAAAAAGGATCAAAAGGCTGGCCCTGGAAAAAATTCAGCTATTTTGTAGAAAGCCCTTATTTTTTTCACCTGTATTTCGATGCCCGTTCCTTTTTCCTGGTGCCTAAAGATTCGTTTAAATCAATCACCGACCTGCAGAATGCCCGGGAAATGCTGAGGACGAAGATTGGGAAGAAGTAATTTCCAGGTTATCCTGGTCTGTATTTACTTTCTTCAAATATCTTTTTCGGATCGGTATGTAACAACTCGTTTAAAGAAAGATCACTGTGTTTGGTCATATATTTCTTTACGATCTGCCAGCCAACAAATATCCCGATGGCGCCGGGTGATTTGTCGCCCAGTTCAGGCGTATTGGGCGCTTCTTCCATATACGCTTTTATATTCACGGGCTCAATATTGAACAACAGGTTTTGTGTGAGAAAATAATTCCAAATTCTGCCCTCATTTTCATAACAACCTTTCAATTGTAAAGCGGTATAACCTGTTTTCAGTGTATCCTCGGTATAAGGCATGATCTTATCCAACACATATAAACGCTTCCCCTTTTCAACCATTTGCTCAACCAGCGGACTGCTGCCGCTTTTTTCAGGGGCTATATCATTGATAATATTCTTCATGCAATTCACTGCAATATAATCGGGCGTGAACCGGCGTGAGATGTAATCGGGAAATACCGACTGACCAATACTGCTGCTGTATAATGAATATTGATTGCCCATGTGCAGTTGCAAACCTACTGCCAGCGCATCGCGGGTAATTACATCACTATACCCTTCCATGGGCCCGATATAGGTGATCAGTTGCGCCGGTGTTTTATAGTTCGGAAAATAGTATTTCACATACTGTAATCCCTTTTTTATATCCTTTTCAATGGAACCGAAATTTCGGAATACCTGATCGGCCGAATCCTTGACCGGCTTGTAATCGCCAATGAATTTTTTCAGCAGGGCCTGTTCCTGCATACTGGTATCGCTTATACCGGGCAGTTCCATGATGTTGTATAAAAAATCGCCCAGGAACAGGGGATACTTTTGCCCAACCTGATTCAGGGCGGGCATTATATGGTTGGTATCAATGGCAAAAAAATCCTGTTCGAACCGTTTTACTGTAAGGTCGATCTTGATATCCGACACGTCGGGAGCGTTTTTGTCTTTACAGGAAAATAATCCGGCAACGATCAATAATACCAAACCTGTTCGTTTCATTGGACAATATTTATAGTTTGATCTGATGGGGTTTCAAGGAACGCAAACCACCCGGTTTTTGTTGTAACGGCCTGCAATATAGGGCATATCGGGCCAAGCTTGTATAGCTTGGCACATTGGCGTAAATTTGCGCTTACAAATAGGGGATGCTTTTTTAACCTAAAATTCAAAAATGAAAATTGCCATTGCGCAACAAAATTATCATATAGGGAATTTTGAAGATAATACCCGGAAGATCATGGGGGCAATTCAATATGCCAAAAGCCGGAAGGCCGACCTGGTGATCTTTTCCGAATTAAGTATTTGTGGTTATCCGCCACGCGATTTCCTGGAATTTGACGATTTTATCAACGAATGCTATAAGGCCATTGACATCATAAAAGAACAGGCCGATACCATTGGGGTAATTATCGGCAGTCCGCAACGGAACCCGCAAAAAGAAGGGAAAGACCTGTTTAATGCAGCCTGGCTGCTGTACGATAAGAAAATAGTGGGCGTTGCACATAAGACACTGTTACCGAATTATGATGTGTTTGATGAATACCGCTATTTTGAACCAGGGTTTGAATGGAATGTGCTGGAGTTTAAAGGAAAGAAAATAGCATTGACCGTTTGTGAAGATATCTGGAACCTCGGCGATAATCCATTGTACCGGCAATGTCCCATGGATGTGCTCATTACGCAACAACCCGATTTAATGATCAACATCTCGGCATCTCCTTTCGATTACGATCATGACCAGGACCGGGAAGAGATCGTGCGGGCTAACGTGCTGAAATATGGGCTGCCCATGTTCTATTGCAATGCCATTGGTTCACAAACCGAGCTGGTATTTGATGGCGGCAGCCTGGTGATGGATGCCAACGGACAGATCGTAAAGGAGATGAAATATTTTGAAGAGGATTTTGCCATCGTGAACCTCGACGAAATTGAGGTGCAAAAGGCAAAACGCAAACCGTTGAAGGCCGTTCCGGAATTTGATAAAGATATGCGCGTGGGTAAAGTGGAAGACCCCGAAAAGATCATTGAATACCTCACTTCTGATGAAAATATCGGGCAAATAAAAGAAGCGCTTATTCTGGGCATCAGGGATTATTTCCGCAAAATGGGTTTTACAAAGGCCATACTGGGCAGTTCGGGTGGAATCGACAGTGCGGTTACCCAGGCCCTGGCCACCCGGGCATTGGGCCGGGAAAATGTAAGGGCTATTTTAATGCCATCTCATTTTTCGACTTCGCATTCGGTTGAAGACGCTGAACAATTAAGCAGGAACCTGGGCAACCCCTATGACATTGTACCAATAAAGAATGTGTACGATGCGTTGCTGCATACCCTGAAGCCTGTGTTTGGCGATCTGCCGTTTGGGCTGGCTGAAGAGAATCTCCAAAGCCGTGCACGCGGTAATCTTTTAATGGGTATTGCCAATAAGTTCGGTTATATCTTACTGAATACTTCTAATAAAAGCGAATTGAGCACCGGTTATGGGACCCTGTATGGCGATATGGCGGGTGGAATAAGTGTATTGGGCGATGTATATAAGATGCAGGTATATGCGCTGGCCAATTACCTTAACCGCAACGGAGAGATCATTCCGGAGAATATCATCACCAAACCTCCTTCGGCCGAATTACGGCCCGAACAAAAAGACAGCGACAGCTTACCCGATTATTCGGTGCTCGATAAAGTGCTGTATCAATACATTGAAAAAAGAAAAGGGCCCAAAGAACTTATTGCCATGGGCATTGATGAAACGCTGGTAAAACGGGTGTTGAAAATGGTGAACAGCAATGAGTACAAGCGCAACCAGTTCTGCCCCATCATACGCGTAAGCTGTAAAGCATTCGGTGTAGGGCGCCGGGTGCCGATAGTGGGGAAGTATTTGTCGTAATGAAAATACAATCTATAAAAGGAAAAGCCTCCAGATACGTCAGGAGGCTTTTTTCATTCTTAAAAGATGGAATTATTTTCTACTGTAGGTATAAGTTACAGTAACTGTTTGGCCACTATAGGTTGAAGACACTTCATAAACCAACTGTCCTTTAGTCAGTGATTTTACAGTGTATTCATCTCCGTCGATGGTGATCTTGCTGCCTGAAATAGACCATGTACTTGTATAATCTCCGGCAGAAGAACATTTTGTACCTGCGTCTACGTAACTCATGGTTCCGTCAGATTTTAAAACAGTCTGATCATCTCTTTCGCAGGCATCATAAAATTGACTAGTAACATCCGCTTCAGGATAATTGGTGCCTTTCATTTTCATGGAAGACAACGTGTAAGTAGCTACGAGGTTCTCTTTTGTAATAGCCAGGCTGTCATCGTCATGGTTTTTTTTACAAGCCGTAAAAGTGGCTGTAGCAAATAATACTAACGCAAGGGTTTTGGTAAATGAACGAAGCATAATATTTGGGTTTTTGATTAACATAGTCATACGTTACCCTAACAATGGGTAGCATTGCTGATGTAATTTTTCCCCTACTATTAAACTGATTGTCTGATTGTGTCTGGTTCTATATGCTGGTTGTGAACTGGAAGAAAAGCAGGTAGCTATTTCTTTTGAACGGTCAGTGTGAGCAGGTACATAATGGCTGTTTTAGGGTTATTGAAAAGTGCAAGCAAATAAACTGTATTCGTGTGACTTTATTGTGCAGCCAGTAGTATTTATTAATTTTTTTAACAAGAATACTTGATAAGATGATGAGTGGTCGAATGCGTAAGTTTTATTGCGACATAAAAAAGAGATCGGCTGTTTAAAGGCCGGTCTCTTTTTTTATGGTTCAATCAGGGTTTAGTGTGACCATCTTTTAATATATCTTGAAGGTCCGTTAGAACCCTGGTAATCATAATATATCTCGAGTGTATAGCTGTCGAGCGTTTTTATGGTATAAGTCCGGCTGTCAATGGTTAGCTTGGTACCATCACTTGATAACGTCCAGTCATAACTGTATCCTGTTGCGCTGTAGCATCTGTTTGTTCCTTCATCTTCTGAAAGTGTACCATTTGTTTTGAAAGTAAAAACGTTGTCTTTGTCACAAGTCCACATATAACTTTCCGAACTTTCGATAGTCCAGTTTAAATTATCATCGTATCCATAATCAGACAGGACCCAGGTTTTTTTGGTCAGTAACTCTGTTTTGGTTTGTGTTTCACTTTTGCCGCAACCAGTGAAAACGGCAGCTGCTAATAGTAATAAGGCAAAGGATTTGGTAAACGTGCAATTCATATTTGTTTTTTAGGGTGACGAATTTCGGGGCCGGCAAATTAACTGTACTTATGCCACTTTATTGCCTAAGCGATTGGGTATTTTACCCCTTCTTTCCGGGGAAAAAACATTTGGATAAGTTGAAGTCCATAAAAAAGCCTCCCGATGCATCGGGAGGCTCTAAAATATGTTGAAATTACGTTTAATGTTTCAGGTCAAGAATTACGGTATAAGTGCCATAAGGCGGATATGTAACATCTTTTATTAACCGCAGTTTGGTACTTGAAAGTTCACCTACTTTTACATCACCGCTGAAATAGCTCGTTCCAAAAATTTGGTCGGGTGTGTACAATACGGTCCCATTCTCTTTAAACCACCATTTGAAAGGGGTAGTTTGTGGGTCGCTTGAATTACATTTGGTGGCTCCTTCGTTGAGGGTGCCTGTACTATCACTTTTGAATGTAATGGTATTGTCTTTATCGCAATTGTCAATGAAGCCTGGCGGTAACGCCTGATCAATAGTGCCATTTTTATCACCATCAATACCTATGGTATCATATTTCCAGGCAGCGCTGGTGATCAATGTCATTTTTTCCTTATCGCCTGAATTGTTATTATCATCCTTTTTACAACCAAAAATGATAAAACCAATTGACAGCAGTGCAAATACATACTTTTTCATCTGAACAGTTTTTATGATTTAATGGGCCTGAACCAGGATGTTACTAAACCAGGCGCAAAATAAGATACTATTATGAGCAAATTTTATTCCCTTTCCGTTGCTTTTTGGAAAGGGCAGAAGGAAATAAGTTCCACAACTCCTAAATTGCTCCTTTATTGTATCTTGTTAAACATGTTTATTTTTATTGATTTTAGGGTTGTTTTAGCAAGTTGGCAAGCATCTTGCAAGGGCATTTGCGTATTTTCATAACTGATTATCAATCATTCATATCTAAACCCCGTATATGCTATTAACAGCAGATGATATCCGGCAGCTCAATGACAAAATTCAGTACCAGAGCGCTTTTATCGATCGGCTCCGCGACGAAACGGCCAGGGTTATTATTGGCCAGCACCATATGCTCGACAGATTGTTAATAGGTCTGCTGAGTAATGGGCATGTTTTGCTGGAGGGGGTTCCTGGTTTGGCTAAAACCCTCACCATTAAATCACTGGCGCAGGCCATACATGCCAAATTCAGCCGTATTCAGTTCACGCCCGATCTGCTTCCTGCCGACGTCATTGGTACAATGATCTACAATCAGCAGAAACATGAATTCGTAGTACGCAGAGGGCCCATTTTCGCCAACTTTATTCTGGCCGATGAAATCAACCGCGCCCCGGCAAAAGTGCAAAGCGCCCTGCTGGAGGCCATGCAGGAGCGGCAGGTGACTATAGGTGATAGCACTTACAAGCTCGATGAACCATTCCTGGTACTGGCCACCCAAAACCCTTTAGAACAGGAGGGAACCTATCCATTGCCCGAAGCGCAGCAGGACCGGTTTATTATGAAAGTGATTATAGATTATCCTACCAAACAGGAAGAACAGATCATTATCCGTCAGAATGTGCAGAGCCTGAAATCGCCTGAAGTAAGCCAGGTAGTGTCGATGCAGGAAATAACCCAGGCAAAGGACCTCACCCGGCAGATATACATGGATGAAAAAGTGGAGAATTATATTCTCGATATTGTATTTGCTACCCGGTTCCCCGAAAAATACAAACTGGAAAAACTGAAGCCGCTGATCGCCTATGGCGGTTCGCCCCGCGCCAGCATTAACCTGGCACTGGCCGCTAAAGCGCATGCCTTTTTGAATAAACGCGGTTTTGTGATCCCCGAAGATGTGCGCAGTATTTCAAAAGACGTGCTCCGCCACAGGCTGGGGTTAACCTACGAGGCCGAAGCGGAGAATGTTAATGTAGAGAATATCATCGATGATGTTTTGCGCGTTATTCAGGTGCCTTAACAACTGCCATAGACCCAATAAACCCATTGTTTATGCTAACTACGGCCGAAATAATAAAAAAAGTTCGCGAGCTGGAGATCAAAAGCAAAAAGCTCACCCGCCATTTATTTACGGGTGAGTACCACAGTGCTTTTAAGGGCCGGGGTATGTTGTTTAAAGAAGTGCGCGAATACCACGCCGGTGACGATGTCAGGTTTATCGACTGGAATGTATCGGCCCGCTTTAACCACCCGTTCAGCAAGGTATTTGAAGAAGAACGCGAACTGTCGGTAATGCTGCTGGTTGATGTAAGCGCCAGCTCGCTGTTTGGTACTACCCAGGCACGCAAAAAAGACCTCATCACCGAAGTGGCGGCTGTACTGGCCTTTTCAGCCATCAGTAATAACGATAAAATAGGCGTGCTGTTCTTCAGCGATGTGATAGAGAAATTCATTCCACCCAAAAAGGGGCGCGACCATGGGCTGTATATTGTGCGCGAACTGCTCACCGCTGAACCCAAGCATAAAGGCACCCGCCTGGGCCAGGCCCTGCAACGGCTTAACAATACCGTTCGGCAAAGCAGCATTGTTTTCGTATTAAGCGACTTCCTTGACAATGATTTTGAAGATGGCCTTAAGGTGGCTGGTAAAAAGCATGATGTGATCGGCATAAAAGTGTATGATAAAATGGATATGCAGTTACCCGATGCCGGCCTGATGGAAGTGGAAGATGCAGAAACCGGGGCCCGCACCTGGATAGATACCAGCGATTACCTGGTTCGCCAGCAACATGAAGCCGCTTTTTTTAACCATACAAACTATTGTAAAAATATCTTTACGCGGGCGGGTTGCGACCTCCTGCATATACGCACCGGAGAAGATTATGTAAAAGTGTTGCAGAAGTTCTTTATCGGGCGTAACCGGTAATTATGAAAAACCGTATTCTTAATATTATCCTTGTTGGTTGTTTACTCGCAGGCCCCGCTCAAATGCATGGTCAGGTGATGGCCAGGGCATCGGTTAACCGCGACCAGATCCTTATTGGCGAGCCCATTAAACTCACCTTCGAAGTACGCGTTCCCATGGGGCAAACCCTGCAATGGTTTAACCTCGATACCATTCCGCATTTCGAGATCATGGAGAAAGGCAAAGCCGATACCTCCGATAACATCGATGGCAAACAATTTCACCAGGAGCTTACTATTACCAGCTTTGATTCTGGTGTTGTCGCTATTCCACCCATGACCATCAATGTGGGTGGAAAGAACTATGCTACCGACTCCATTCCCATTGAAGTAAGCTATGCCCAACTCGATATTTCAAAAGATTATCGCGATATAAAAGAAATTGAAGAAGTACCCAAACCGGCCTGGATGGCCTGGATACCCTGGATCCTGGGCGCCTTTACAGCTATAGCCATTGCAGTTATCGTTTACCTGTTGCGGAAGCCAAAGAACGTGGCGCCCGCACCGCCGGTACCGGTTCAGCCCAAATTAAGCCCCTACGAAGAGGCGTTGCAGGCCCTGGAAGAATTGCGCAGGCAGGGATTTCTGCAAAATGGAGAAATAAAAACCTATTACAGCCGGCTGAACGATATTCTGCGTGTGTTCATGTTCCGTAAAATGAAAGTGGCCACGCTCGAAAAAACCAATGAAGAACTGATTGCGCAACTGCGCCAGCTGGCCTTAGATAAAGAAAGTTTCAATCAACTGGTACATGCCTTGCAGATCGCAGATTTTGTAAAGTTCGCCCGCTATCAGCCAGATGCAACCGATAATGAAAAGAATTTTGCCGTAATACAATCGGCTATCAAAACACTAAACAATATTTCCTGACCCTTGCTGTACAATTGGTTTGAACATATAACATTTGCATATCCCGAAGTATTCGGATTATTTGTAATGATACCAGCGATGCTATACTGGTACCTGAACCGGTATGGCCGGCAACAGGGTACCATAAAAGTATCGTCGCTGTCGGTTTACCGAAAAAGCAGTTCCTGGAAAAATACCTTCAGGCATGCACCCTTTATCATCCGGTTGCTGGCCGTTAGCTGTATCATTATGGCGATGGCCCGGCCACAAACGCGTAATGATGAAGAATTGAAGAATGGTCAGGGTATCGATATCATCCTTTGCCTCGACGTAAGTGGTAGTATGCTGGCGCAGGATTTTTTGCCCGATAGGATGGAAGCATCCAAACAAATGGCAGCCGCCTTTGTGGATATGCGCCCCACCGATCGCATTGGCGTGGTTATTTTTTCGGGAGAAAGTTTTACGCTGGTGCCGTTAACCACCGATAAAGCAGTATTAAAAACCCAGATCTACAATATACAACGTGGTTTGCTCGAAGATGGAACCGCTATTGGCGATGGCCTCGGCGTAAGCGTTGACCGCCTGAAGAGCGTAAAAACAAAATCGAAAGTGATCATTCTGCTTACCGATGGAGAAGACCAGGGCGGCCGTATTGATCCGCTGGCAGGAAAAGAACTGGCCAAATCTTATGGTATCCGGGTATACACCATTGGGGTAGGGTCAGAAGGATATGCACCGGTACCCATTCCTGATGGCGCTGGCGGCACCACTACGCGGCAGCAAAAAGTAAATATTGACGAAAAACTGTTGCGGATGATCGCTACCGAAACCGGCGGTTTGTATTACAGGGCCCGCGACAATGAGAGTTTAAAAAGGATTTATACCGAAATTGACAAGCTCGAAAAATCGCGCATAGAAGTTACTTCACTCAAACGCTATACAGAACGGTTCTTCCCATTTGCATTTGCCGCCGCAGTATTAATGATACTTGAAATATTTTTGCGGTATACGTTATTCAGGAAATTCCCATAATAGAAGGCGTCACCGGTCTCCCCGGGATAGCGTACATTTATGTTCTAATGAAAGCAATCGTATACCGGTCAACCGGCAGTTGGTACAATATAAAAACAGAAACGGGCAAGGCTATGAGTGCCCGTATAAAAGGGGTTTTCAAAATAGATGATATTACCTCAACCAATCCTCTTGCAGTAGGTGATGAAGTAATGATTGATATTGAAAGCGAATCGGCCAATACAGCCATCATTACCGAAATTCTTCCCCGGCGCAACTACATTAACCGGCAATCGCCATCACATAAAATGCAGCACCACATTGTGGCTGCCAACCTCGACCAGTCGTTATTATTTGCCACTCTCAGGGATCCAAAGACCTCACAGGGGTTTATTGACCGTTTTCTGGTAACCTGCGAAGCCTACCATGTACCGGCCATTGTTGTGTTCAATAAAGCTGATGTATACAGGAATAAAGAGCTGGAAAAATATGAAGCCCTGCACGAAATGTATGCGGCTATTGGCTACCGTACGGTATTGATGTCGGTTAAAAATAACCAGGGTGTTGAAGAAGTGCGGGCCGCTTTGGAAAATAAGATAACCTTGTTAAGCGGGCATTCCGGCGTTGGTAAATCTTCTTTTATAAATACCATTTTCCCCGAGCTGCAATTAAAAACACAGGATGTAAGCGGCTGGAGCGGCAAGGGAATGCATACCACCACTTTTGCTGAAATGTTCGATCTGCCACAGCCAACCGGTGGCCGCGTGATCGATACGCCGGGGATGCGTGAGTTTGGTTTGGTTGATATTAGCCGCCAGGAGCTTTCGCATTACTATCCTGAAATGGCGCGCCTCATTACCGAATGCCAGTTCAATAATTGCTTACATATAAATGAACCGGGCTGTGCGGTAAAAGATGCTGTGATCAATGGTGTCATCGATGAAGACCGCTATGTGAGTTACGTCAACATTCTTGACTCTATTGATGAAAAGAGTTATTAAAAGCCGGGGATATTGGATTGGAAGAAGGAAGGATCCTGAACCGAAGCGTGAACGGTTACTGCGCAATGAATCGCCTGGCCTTGTTAACCAGCAATTTGGTCTCCAGGTATTTGGCAACCTCTATCACCGCATCATTATCCTTGCGGGGAGCTTCTTTTACTTTGTTAGGGTATATGGAAATACCGGTGTAAATATTGTAATACAACGTAAGTATATGACCCTTGTACGTGAAGTTCCACGTTAAGGTATCAAAATCATCCTGCTTGTTGGAAAACCGGATCTTGAGATCGTCGAGGAGAATGTTGGCCACTTCATAAAAGCGTTTCAGTCCGCAGTCATCATCAATGATGGCCTCGGTGCAGCCAAAATCTGTGCGTAGAGTCAGGCTCATAAAGTACGGTTTGGGTGTTATATAGATACAGTTGAACCGGGGTTCAACCGAGTTTCGCAGGGATTACTACGATCTGAACTTTCGCGCTTTTGGAACCTTCTCGCCACTCAGTATGCGCTCGGCTCCTACATTTTTGCCATTACTGGGGCATCCGTATTTCGGACTGCACGCACTTCCACCTAAAATATAAGCCGCCAGCACTGCAAAAAAAAGAACGATTCTAATGGATTTCATATGCTTATTTTCAAAGGATAAAACGCAGTTAAATCTAAAAATATTATGCCATTAATGCAATAGGTAGAATCAATTATTCGGTTACCTGATCACGGAACCAATCGGCATACTTGATGTAATTGTTGGCTATCCGGTCAATTTCGCCATTGATCTGGTTTACAGCAATGTCTTTCACCCTTTTAGCCGGTACGCCTGCGAAAATGGTGCCGGGCGGAACGATGGTTTCTTCCAGAACCACGGCGCCGGCCGCAATAATGGAATTGCTGCCGATCTGGGCCCGGTCCATGATAATGGAGCCCATGCCAACCAGTACATTGTCGGCTATGGTACAACCGTGTACAATGGCGTTATGACCAATTGACACATTATTGCCGATTATGGTTTGAGTGCGCTTATAGGTGCAGTGAATAACGGCGCCGTCCTGTATATTCACTTTATTTCCCATGCGAATGCTGTTTACATCGCCGCGCACAACGGCATTGAACCAGATGCTGCAATCGTCGCCCATCACTACATCGCCAACAATAGTGGCGTTAGGGGCAATAAAACAATTGCTTCCGAACTGGGGATAAACCCCTTCTACATGTAAGATGACTGGCATGATAGTAAGGTTTGAAGTTTCTACAACAAATATCCTGAATTAGTTTCAGGTTTCAAGTTTAAGGTTACAAGGCCTGGTTTTCGGGATTTTGCAATTGTTTCGGTACCCTGCTATTGCGCCCTGTAACCTGTAACCTGCAACTTGTAACTGGTTCTCTGGCATCCCGGTAACAGGTAACCAGTATATTTGCCCCTGATTATGAATAAACGCGAATTATTTCTACGGCATGTGGCCCAAACCTCGCCGGCACCATTGGGCCTCGAGATCGTGAAAGCGAGTGGGACCACCCTGCGCGACGCCGCCGGTAAAAAATACCTCGACCTCATTGCCGGCATCAGCGTGTGCAATGTTGGCCACCGGCATCCGAAAGTGGTAAAAGCCATAAAAAAACAGCTGAACGACTATATGCACCTGTTGGTATATGGCGAAATGATAGAAACTCCCCAGGTTCAATACGCCAAATGGCTCACTGAACATTTGCCGGCTTCCCTGAACTCGGTCTATTTTACCAATTCGGGCGCCGAAGCTACCGAAGGAGCCATGAAACTGGCCAAACGCGTTACCAACCGCACCCGCATTATCGCCTTCAATAAAAGCTATCATGGCAGTACCCAGGGCGCACTGAGTGTCATGGGCGATGAATACTGGCGCAATGCCTTCCGCCCGCTGCTGCCCGATGTGCTGCACCTGGAATACGATTCCTTTGAGTCGCTGCAGGAGATCAACAACCAAACTGCCTGTGTAATTGCCGAAACCATTCAGGCCGAACGGGGCGTGGTGGCCCCCTCGGGCGAATGGATGACCGCCCTGGAGCAAAAATGCCGGGAAACCGGCACCCTGCTGGTGCTCGATGAAATTCAAACCGGTTTTGGCCGAACCGGTAGCTTATGGGGGTTTGAACAATTCAAAGTAGTGCCCGATATCGTTTTGATGGGGAAAGCCCTGGGCGGCGGAATGCCCCTGGGCGCTTTTGTAGCCGACAGAAAACTTATGCAGGTGCTTACCGAAAACCCGGTACTGGGCCATATTACCACCTTCGGCGGGCACCCCGTTTGCTGTGCTGCCGGACTGGCCGCTTTTAAAGTACTGTTGAAAGATGGGATCATGCCCGAAGTGGCCGATAAGGGCGCGCTGTTCAGAGAGTTGTTGCAACACCCCCTTATCAAAACAATACGGGTGAATGGATTGCTGATAGCCCTTGAGTTTGACAATTTTGATATCAATAAAAAAGTGATCGACGGGTGTTTGCAACAGGGCTTACTGACCGACTGGTTCCTGTTTGCGCCCGAATGTTTGCGGATTGCGCCACCCCTTACCATTTCGGCCAAAGAAATAAAAAAAGCGGTGAAGATCATGCTGTCGATATTGGATGCAATACAGGCAGAAGCGGCGCCAATGTGACCATAAGGCCGTGTTATTGAAATGGTTGGGTTATTGAACAACCGGGTTGTTTTATTGTTAATGACCCGATAAATAGGTGGATATCAATTTTATACCTTTAAATTTGCGCCACTGTATACCTGTGGTGACTGGTTAACCAATATTTAATCACTTCAAAAATAGGCTATGCGTAAAACTGATCTTATTCCATTTCTGTTCCTGGGTATGGTAGCTTGCAACGATGGCGGCTCCAAGGAAGGTGAAAAAACTGCTGATACTGCTACAGCTGCAACAGTAGATACTACTTCACACCATCCAATGGCTGATTCTGCCAATGCGGTTGCTCCATTGCCCGCTATCCCTGAGGGCGCCAAAGTATTTTTCGTAAACCTGAAAAATGGGCAGAAAATTAAATCTCCCTACAAGGTAAAGATGGGCGTTTCGGGCATTGCACTGGATTCTGCCGGTGTAATAAAACCCGCTTCAGGCCACCATCATATTCTCATTGATGCCGGCGATTCACTGGCTGCGGGAACCGTAGTGCCTAAAGATTCTACCCACCTGCATTTTGGTAATGCGCAAAAAGAAGCCGAGCTGAAATTAACGCCCGGTGAGCATACCATCACCCTGCAGTATGCCGATGGCATTCACCGTTCATACGGTGGTAAACTGGCTTCATCGGTGAAAGTGACTGTACAGAAATAAATGTTGCTCATAAATAACCGGGGCAGATACCTGAAAAGGTGTCTGCCCTTTTTTTTATTGGCGTATTTGCGGAAGAAAATTCTTTTCGATCACGCAATCGTTTGAGTAGATAATACGGCGTATTAAAGTGTCTTTTTTACACAAATTTAAGGACTTATATGAGGGTGTTTTAGATAACTTATTTGTTAAAATGCCGCAGCTCGTCTAAAAAATTATTTATTTAAAATTCTGTACAATATTTTTGAAGAAGTTAAACAAGGTCTATGCAATAGCTTTGAGGGCATGACCTGCGGGGCGATTTTCTAATCGCCCTTTTTTTGTGTATATCAGTCTAAAACTGCGCAACAATTTTGCTTTCCTATTGATCAAAATCAAATATGATACTTTTTTTTATAGTTATTTGGTACATCGGTATCAGTCAGTTGTTTTAATTAGTGATAGTCAGTTATTGCACGAAAAGAAATCACCCCTGAATTTCATCGGACACTGGCTGATTATCGTAGTTCTTTTTCTTTGTGAAGTATCGCAAATTACACTTTACCAGGAGCCAGTTCTCTGGTTCCTGTTTTTTTAAATCCCTGCAACTCGCTCTGAGCGGGTATTCGCCCGCCGGTTGAAAGTCGAAGAGTCGAAGGAACACTTCACACCTTCTTCCATAAAAAAAGCCTTCGCCAGCAAGTGCCGACGAAGGCTAAATATTTTAAGAGAACTCCTCACTAATTTTCACTCCTCACTAGAACTGCAATCTAAAGCTGCCAAATATCCCAAAACGTTGCGATTTTGCATCGGGCAATGGTTGTGGTAATACCCGCCAAACGAAATCAATTCTGAATACTTTAAAGATGTTGTCGACACCGGTACCAATCTCCATGTATGTTTTACCATCGAGCGATTCGAACTTGTAGTCAGAAGTGGCTGGCATGTTCAGCGCCTTGTTCTCATCACTCAGGCTGCCCCACATTCCTTTTACAGTATAGAACTGACGGAATTTCAATTTGCGCGTAAGCGGTGTAAACCGGAATATACCAGACCCGAAATTATGTTCGAAATTGAACCCCGCGTACTTGTCGTGCAAATACTGAAAGCGGTTCATCAGGCTATAGGCATACTTGTTATAATAGTAAATTTCATTACCTGGCGCTACATCAAGCAGCATAAAGGGCAGGGTGCCGAAAGTTCGGCCGGCAAATACATTATAGTAAATGCTGCCATATGGTGATATTTTCAGGTAGTCAGAAATACTGCCGCTTATTTTGCTGTATTCATAATGGCTGTTAAACACCCCCTTCATACCCCGGGTATATTTGAAAGTGGTAATGGGGTAGGGGCTGCCTATGCTGTAGCGGCTAAAAGTGCCTTCAATGAACTTTTCAAGGTAAGCAAACCGAAGCTGTACCGAGGCTTCGAAGGTATTTAATGGCTGGGTAGCGCCGTCATTTACATCTTCGAAAAGTTCTTTGGCCGGCAGGTTCATTATAGGATCATACAATTTTCGTGCACCGCTCAGGGTAACCGATAAACCCGAATGCCATTCTTTAAACAGGTCCATTTGCATTAATTCTGTCTTCAGGAATTTTATAGGCACGCCATTTTTCCTTACTGCCAGTGCAAAGATGTTATCCTGACTTACTTCATCAAAATAGAGCTGGCCATAATCAATATCTTTTGAGTATTTGGCCATAATATAGGCGCGTGGGTTCTTGTTGAACAACCACATGGCGTCGCCCTCGTATTTGAATTTCTGGTCCTTGGTACCGTATGCCAAATAGCCATGCAGGTGTAGCTTTTTGCTGAAATATCTGTTGGTACCCATGTCCCACCTGAAGCGATATCCTTCCAGCACGTTTGAGTATATCCAGTTGTACCAGGGACCTATTTCAAAATTGCCTACATCGAGGTAACCGGTTGCCAGGAAATTAACTGTTTTTACCGCCCGTTGAAAGGCCGGGATCTTTAACAGCGTATCAATGGTTTGATATAATTTCTTTTCCTGAACGCTTAATTCTTCATGCCGGTTCGCCGTCCAGAAAGAATCGGGGGCGTTATTGGCCTGGGGCGGAAATATGGTTTCTTCAATGAGCTTGTTCTTGGCCAGCTGATTGGTAACCGAGGTATCATTTACGACAATGTCTTTATAAGTGGTGGTTTTTCTGCCAATGGCCGATAGCAGCTTTTCACCCGATAGCAGGGAGAGATCAACCACAAACTTATCCCTTGTGAGGAACCAGGTGCTGTCGTTCAACAGGCTGAATTCCTGTATGAGGCTAAGCCTGTTCACATAGTTTACGTTGGCGTCCTTATCAAGGCGCAGGTTCATTTTCTGAATGGCGAAAGTGGTATCATGCACCCAGCAATCGCCTTCAAAAGTGTTTTGTCCCTTGTGTTTGGGTATAAAGAAGAAGTGGATGAGGCGGCGGCCATTCACAAATTGCGAATCCAGTACTTTGTAATTATAGAATGCATCCCCGTTATCGCTGATGGGGCTTACAAATTGTTTGTCGAATACCGGAATGAAGTTGGCGTAAAAGTTTACATTCTGATCAATGCCCCCCAATAGTTTTGAAACGCTTTCATTGTTCACCCCCATGGTTTTGGTGCCTTTGAACACTTCCCGGCGGCGCAGAGGCGATTTCTGGAAATAATAATCACTAATGGCTTCAGTAATGTATACTGGTAAATAGGGAACACCCTCTTCCGTAGTATCAATATTGTTCAGCACAAAATTGAACTTCTTGATAAAAGGCAGGTTCTCCCATTTTTCTCTTTTGATGTTCTTGAGGTCTACTTCCAGTTTGTTGTACAGTTCGTAAGAAAAGTTGTGGAAGCGGTAGCGGTCGTTCTGGGCTTTGTGTTTTACAATACGCTTCCACATCAGCAGACCCCGGTCGATCTTTCTTTTCACTATCACGGCTTCGAACTTACCCCGTTCCATCAGGATGCTTATGTCAAGAACATTGTTCTTGGCTTTTGCCAATAAAAAGCTATCGAATGGCAGTTTGAATTCCTGATAGCCTACATAAGAAATGATGAGCGTGTCAGAAGAAGGCCATTCGTTAAAACGGAAAATAAAACTCCCTGCTGAATCGGTGAGCTTGCCGGTCTTTTGTCCTTGAAACTGCATAGAGGCGAAAGGAATACGTTCGTCGCTATGTGCATCTTTAACAATTCCTTTCAAGATCCTGGTTTGCGCTATTGTGTTTTGGGCTAACAGAATAAGCAGCAGGAGTTTAAACGGTCTAATAGGCATTCGTATAAGGTCGGTTTGTTTCTCCGCCAAAAATACGATAACAGAGATAAAAGCATATTGTTAAAAACGATAAATGGAATCCTGTAGCCGGTAAAAGCCCCTTCCAATCGATAAACATACTTTTCCTGATCATAATTAGCGTGAAATATGATAAACAATAATGTTGTTGCAGGTACTTAAACGATCAATTGCTGCTTTTTGCATGTGACTAATATTAAATAAGTTAGTTTAAGCAGGCATCGATAGAAACTGGATAACCAATTTCAGGTTTCCGGGTTGCAGGCAGCACAAATCATGAGATGGAAACAAAGCCCGATTCCATACCAGGGCCAGTAAGCCTGTTTACTGCGTCTTGCGCACCGCGTGTCATGGTTTCATTCGGCGACATTTCCGCCAATTTACACCATTACCCTTCACCCTGGCACAATACACAGCAAACAGATTCCTCATTTACTGCTGCCCCGGCCAGGCCAGCACCGGCTGCCTGCCCCTTACAGCCTGAACATATAACGGTTTCCCCCATTTATTATTGACAATTCACCTGTGGCCTTCCCCCATCCCGAATAAGTTTATTTCGAAAAAGTTTGGAATTCTCAAAAACTCGGGCTTACTTTGTTTTACAAAGTGCTTTTTATGGATAGCCAACATCCCCCGCTGGAAACCCTGCAGGACATTAAACGTATTATGGAACGGTCGTCGCGCTTCATTTCCCTGAGTGGGTGGAGCGGGATCAGTGCCGGCATATGCGCCCTGGTGGGTGCCTGGGCAGCACAACACCGCATTAACAGCTACGTACAAACCGTGTATGGTGGCAGTTTCGACAGCGGAAGACCAAGGCACTATGGCCTCGATACACCAGCCGCTTTGTACAACGACCTTTTTTTGATCGCAGCCATTACTTTTACGACAGCTTTTATTTCGGCTTTTATTTTTACCTGGATAAGAAGCCGCCGCAATGGTACCCGCTTGTGGGACCGTACCGTTCAGCGCCTGGCCTGGAATACCATGTTGCCCATGGTTGTGGGTGGACTGGTTATTTTAAAAGCCATGGAGATGGAATATTTTGAACTGGTAGCACCCGGTTGTTTGATCTTTTACGGCCTGGCACTCGTGAACGCATCGAAATATACTTTGGGCGAGATCCGCTATCTGGGTTATGGCCAATTGATCCTGGGTATTATTAATTTGTGGGCTGTTCGGGGTGGATTGTATTTTTGGGCCGCCGGTTTTGGTGTATTGCACATCCTGTACGGTGCTATTATGTGGTGGCGGTATGAACGGAAGAGTAGTAGTCAATAATTTACAGCATGAAGAACCCGATTGAAAATCTTAATAAAATTTTTGATAGCCGCATTCGCATGGGGGTAATGAGTATTCTCGTGGTGAATGAGGAGGTGAGCTTTAATGACCTTAAGCAAATGCTCGATGTAACCGATGGTAATCTGGCATCGCACATGGTGAACCTGGAAGAAAATGGATACATTAAAGTACACAAAGGGTTTATTGGCCGTAAGACCAACACAACCTATTCCATTACCCGGGCTGGTGAAAAAGCATTTAAAGATCATATTGAAGCCCTGGAAAATATGATCAAAGGAATGAAGTAATTTTTTTTGCCTTTACACTTTGAAACGCAAAGTACTTTTAGATATGTGTAACACTTATTTCGCATGGCCATAAAAGTATAACCATGAAAATTAAAATGATACTGCCTGCGCTTACCGAAGCCAAAAGTCCATACTGGCGCCCGGTTAAATATTCATTATTCCCGCCGTTGGGGCTCGCCACACTCGCGGCGTATTGCTCACCAGATGATGATATTGAGCTGCAGGATGAACATGTAGAAGAATTGCAGATCCATGATTCGCCCGACCTGGTAATAATTCAGGTCTACATCACCAATGCATTCCGCTCGTACAGGCTGGCCGATCATTACCGCAGCAAAGGCGTATATGTATGCCTGGGGGGACTGCATGTAAGCTCTCTGCCCGACGAAGCGCTGCCGCATGCCGACAGTATTTTTATTGGCCCCGGTGAAGATACTTTTCCTGAATTCCTGAAAGATTTTAAAAACAGGACCCCGAAAAAGGTATATGTAAATGCAAAGCGCACTATTGCAGATATACCACCTATTCGCCGTGATCTCATCAAACGCCAACTGTACCTGGTGCCCAATTCCATCGTTGTTTCAAGAGGTTGTCCGCACCATTGCGACTTTTGTTATAAGGATGCTTTTTTCGAAGGCGGCAAGTCTTTTTACACGCAACAGGTTGATGCCGCTTTAGCCGAGATCGACCGCTTACCGGGCAGGCATCTTTATTTTCTCGACGATCACCTGTTAGGCAACCAGAAATTTGCGACCGGTTTATTTGAAGGTATGAAAGGCATGAACCGGGTTTTCCAGGGCGCTTCTACCCTTGATGCCATCTTACGTGGCAATCTGATCGAAAAAGCAGCGGAAGCCGGGTTGCGAAGTGTGTTTATCGGTTTTGAAACACTCAGTACTGTTAATCTTTCGCAAACCAATAAAAAGCAAAACCTGGGCAAAGATTACCGCGAAGCCATTAACCGCCTGCATTCGCTGGGTATAATGATCAATGGCAGTTTTGTGTTTGGGCTCGATGATGATGATAAATATGTTTTTGAAAGAACAGTTGAATGGGCCGTGGAAAATGCCCTTACTACCTGCACGTTCCATATTTTAACTCCTTACCCCGGAACCCGTTTGTATAAGACCATGGAGCAGCAGAACAGAATATTGCATCACAACTGGGACCAGTACGATACCCGCCAGGTTGTATACAAAACAGTGGGCTTACATGCAGAAGAGCTTAAAGAAGGTTACGATCGTGCATATAAGTCCTTCTATTCCTGGAAAAATATTTACCGGGCCAGCATGCAGCACGATAGCCTGAAGTACCCCCTCAAACATTTTACCTATGCCGGTGGCTGGAAAAAGTTTGAACCGTTATGGAACTTCATTATAAAAACAAAAGGACTTAATAACATGCTGCTCATATTGGAAGCCATTTTATCGAAAGTAAATAACAGGAGCAACAATAGATCTGTTAGCCCATTTCCGGCTATTGCTTAAACAAATATTTAACCCTTGTGGATAAACAACTAATAAACTGTACTATGAATAAAGACCTTGTAAAAATCATTTTGGTAACAGCCGGCGCTTTGCTGTTCAACCTGGTTTTCTGGAACGAAAAACTCGCTGTGAATACTGTATTATTCGATGCCTTTTTATTATCGGCCCTGTTCTTTCTGTACCCAAAAGCCCGCCTGCATGCTACTGTGAACTGGTTGTTGCTGGGGCACCTCATCAGTTTGACCATGGTAGTTATACACAATACCGACCTCAGTAAAATTGCTTTTGTTGTTACCCTGTTACTGGTGGCTGGTTTTGCAGAGTATACCCACCGGTCGGCCTGGTTTGCAGGTGGTTCCATGCTGATGAATGTTGTGATGGTGGCCGCTTCGTTTGTAGAACCCATCAGGTTGAACAGGGGTAAGGCCGTTAAAGGTAAAGGACTCAGCCGGTTCATTCGCTTTGCTATATTCCCCATCATCCTGCTGATCATATTCTTTTGTATTTATAGGGGAGCGAATAATGTATTTTCTGAAATAGCCGGTAAAATAGGCGTGCAACTCGAAATATTCTTCAGTCACTTTTTCGACTTCTTCTCCTGGCAGCGCATTCTGTTCCTGTTGTTGGGACTGCTGATCACCGGTTCAATACTGCTGAAGAGCAAACTGGATTATTTCAGTGTGAAAGAAGCCCGGCTAAATGATGGTTTGCAACGGTTCAAAAGAACATTAAATAAGAAAAGAGAAAAACCTTTTTTCCAGTTCGTTGAATTAATAATGGGCAAAATGGCCAGTGGTATGATGGCTTTAAAGAATGAGAACACCACCGGTATTACCAGTCTGGTATTATTGAACGTGCTGCTGCTGGTAGTGAATATCATTGATGTGAACTTTCTGTGGTTGCATTTTCAATATGAAGAAGGAAAACCGGTTTTTAAAATGGTGCACGAAGGCACTGAGTTGCTGATCGTTTCCATTGTGCTGGCCATGGCTATTTTGTTATTCTTCTTTAAAGGCAACCTCAATTTTTACAAACGGAACAAATGGTTGAAATATGGCGCCTATGCCTGGATCATTCAGAACGCCATGCTGGTGAGCTCAGTTTTCCTGCGCGACTATTATTATATCCTGAAACATGGCCTGGCTTATAAGCGTATTGGCGTGTTGTTCTTTTTGCTAATGGTATTGGTGGGGTTGATCACAGTGTTTATAAAAATATGGAGTAAAAGAACCAATTACTTCCTGTTCAGGGTAAATGCATGGGCTGGTATAGCAGTACTGGTATTGGCTTCCACTATTCACTGGGATGAATTTATTGCCGGTTATAATCTGAAACGAAAGAATACGGTCGATCTGGATGTTGCCTTTCTGCTTTCCCTGTCAGATAAAGCATTGCCCCTGCTTGATACCAATATAGTTGCCTTACAGAAACGCGAGAATGAGCTGCAGGCTTTACATAACAACAGGACCTCAGCCTGTGACTCCTGTTTTATTGAGCAATTGAAACAACGGGAAAAGCAGTTTAAGCAAGAGCAGCAACAGTTATCCTGGTTGTCGTGGAATTATGCCGATGCGTATACGGAAAAGTATTTCCGGAAAAGGGGATTGATAACCGTAGTTCACTAAAAGCCAGTAAGTATGACACCTATAAGAGTAGCAGCAAAGATCTGGATGAAAGCAGTGCTTTTGTTGGGTATTAGCGTTGGATTGACTGCTGTAATAGCGCTGGATTTTTTTGGTATGTTATTAGCAGCACTGGCTTTCTTTTTCGGATTTACTATAACGGTACCCTTACTGCCGTTGATTTTAGTGCTGATAAATATTACGAAGCGGTTATCACAATATAGTATTCAGGCCCGGTTGGTATGGCTCACTTTTTACCTTATAGTATTATTTTATTTATACTATCTGATGGTTTTAAAAATTACCAGCATTAAAGAGTTTGAAACCTTTTTTAATCATCTCATTTTTTTCATGGCAGGTGTGTTGCCGGTGGCTGTATTCACTAACCGTAGGTCCCTTTATGAATTATATGAAGCTAATAAATAAGTACAGGCCCTATTCAGTCATCAATGTGACAACGTGAAATAAACAACAGTTAGTAAAGAGAGCGAAGGCATTTTTCATCATAACAAATTACAGTCTTTGTTGTAGTAACTTTAGTATAACAATAAAATGATCACTTTTTTAAAAATAAGTATATGAAGTCACAGGAGTTCTCTATACGGGGTAGAATCAGAAGCTTCAGGTTTGCATGGGAAGGGATTGCCTCATTTTTTTTGACCGAACACAATGCCTGGTTGCATTTTATGGCAACGGTGGCGGTTTTTACGCTCAGTGCGCTGGCAGGTGTTACAAAAAATGAACTGCTGGCATTGGTATTTGCCATTGGTTTTGTATGGGTGTCGGAAATGTTCAATACCTGTATTGAGCGGGTGATGGATTTTGTTTCGGAGCAACGCCATCCCGATATAAAATTTATAAAAGACCTGGCTTCAGGGGCTGTATTGGTAGCTGCATTAACAGCAGTGGCCGTAGGCGCTATAATATTCATTCCTAAATTATTTTAACGATGAAAGTAGCACAAACGAAAGCCCCGGGCCACACAAATATTTGGAAAGGTTGGGCATTGTTCAAAACAACCGGCAGTGAAATTGATCGCATACTTACCTTATCAATGGCTTTTAGCGTAGCCCTGGTATTGGCGCGAATTGCTTACACCGGCAAATACACTTTTATCTGGATGACATGGAACCTTTTCCTCGCCTGGCTGCCATACAGGATCTCTTCCTGGTTGCACCAGCATCCAACGGTTCAAACCAATAAATGGAAATTTACGGCCATATCGTTGGTATGGCTGTTGTTTATACCCAATGCGTTTTACATACTTACCGATCTTTTTCATCTCGGCAAGTTTACCAATGTGCCTAACTGGTTCGATTTAACGCTGATCATTTCCTTTGCCTGGAATGGTTTATTGCTGGGTATTTTATCGGTGCGGCAAATGGAAAAAATAATGCAGCCATACCTGCGCGGCAGGCATGAATTGCTTTTCGTTTATCCCATCATGTGGCTGAATGCATTGGGCGTTTACATGGGCCGGTATCCGCGGTTCAACAGCTGGGATATTCTTACCAATCCGTTCGGGCTTGTAGCTTATATGTTCAGGTTGTTATACCATCCCATACAATGGAAATATGCCTGGGGCATGGTGGCCTGTTTCTCGATATTTATGACGCTGGCATACCTCGCAATAAAAAGATTAAGTAAAGCTATTCATTGATCCAGGCGCTATACCCTTCCAATATAGCGGTTGGTTTATCCACATACAGGCGCTTTGTTCTCATAGCGCCTTCTTTTTTAGAAGTAAGAGGTAAGAAGTATGAAGTAAGAAACTTGCAAATTACCAGCCTTCCCGTATGGCCAAGGTTCCTCTGAAACGCATAAAAAAGCCTCGCGATTTTAGTCGCGAGGCTTTTAAGTATTATGTTTTTGCTCCCCCTTTAGGGGGATGGGGGGCTAGAAATCCACACCCATAGCAAAATGTAAATAAGGTTTGCCCCGGAAGAATACATTCATTTCCCAGCCGGCATCCAAACGCAGGAAGTAACCCAGCAGGGTACTGCGGGCGCCAAATCCATAACCGCCTACAAAAGGCCCAATACCGCCTGCTTTTATCAAGACCTCTACCGGCGTACCGCCATATGAAACCGATGGCCGTGAGATATTTTTTATTTTTCC
The DNA here is from genome assembly GCF_002077945.1 of Niastella vici. GTDB lineage: Bacteria > Bacteroidota > Bacteroidia > Chitinophagales > Chitinophagaceae > Niastella > Niastella vici. The sequence continues at coordinate 288,820 of NZ_LVYD01000041.1, read as the reverse complement.
GTTCCAGGCGCTGCCGAGGTCTATAAACTGTATAACCTGGAAGTTGCGCAGGAATGCGTTATTGATGGGTTTATTAAAGAGCGTAGCGAATACCGGCAACCTGAATTCGCTGTTAATGATCACTGCATTATTCCCATTGGCAACGTTTTGCGGGAAGCCGCGCATATTAACCGCCAGTGACTGGAAGGCATAATCAGCATCCTGGGGTTTGGGATTTTCGCTGTATTTCGGGAACATCCAGCCATCTACACCACCCAGGTAATAAACGATTTTCTGATTACCCCATGAAAAATCACCTGCTGCGCGACCGGCCCAAATGAAGTTGCGGTAAATAGGATAGTAGTAGCGGCCATCGAAACCAGCGTTCCACGTAATGCGGCCTGGTTTCAAATTACCATCTGAAGGTTTACTGGTCTGGAAATCCAGGTCAGTATATATCTTGTAGCGCAAACCGTTCCAGATGTTCGTAGCTTTCATGATAGCATCGTCATGTACATATTCAATACGGTTAACCGAGAAGGTTTGTTTATTGATGTCGCCTATTTCTAATGTAGCGGGCGTATTTATTTCACCACGTACTACAACCTTATCTGTACGTATACCGGTTGATAATCTTAAACTGCGTACTTTATCGAACGGATATTTAAATACAGCCTGATACAGGTTGGTGTATGATTTTGCTTCATAAAGGTCTGAAGTGCCGTTAATGCCCTGCACATTACCGAGGTCGGTACGGCGATAATAGATCAGCGAGTAATCTATCCTATGTTTGAGGTAGTCGACCCTGCCATACCATTCGCCACCGCCATCGAATAAAGATTGGTTCACCGGTACAAAAACAGAAGATCCCGAACTGCCTACGCCAATACCGGTTCCTATACCGCCTATCAACGGCAAACGCATGGCGCCGGTAAAACGGATGTCTTCGAACAGATCAAATACAGAGGCTTTCAGCATGCCGTTAAAGGCGCCACCGCTTTGTAATACTACCGGCAATGACCCTGTATATGGCTGATAGCGGCTTACGAGGATGTCATTATTAAAGCCGCCTGAGAAATTATCTATTGAAAACTTCAATTTATAATCAAAAAGCTTGGCCTTCTTTAAAACCGTTTCTTGTTCTTTTTGTGAGGGCACCACCGGTACGGTCACATTGTTATTATTATTTTCAGTGGGCTGTTGTTGTGGTTGTACGCTGTCTTTTTTCTCTTTATCGAACCCGGTTTCAAAAATATCACTGATCCTTTTACTGCTGTCGGCCTGTGCGCCGGGTTTATTGAACTGAATGGCCGCTCCGCTGGCTTGTTCTTCGGCGATAATAGTCTTGCGCCGGTATTCAGTAGGCCGGGGATTGAGATTGCGTTTTTTCAGGGCCGATTCGTCAACTTTTAAGCGATATAATAATTTCAGATTTCCTTCCTGTCTTACTTCACTTACCATGCCCTGGTAGCCGGCGATCTTCGTTTCAAGCAAGGCGCTTTGGTAGTTGGTGATCGGGAATGAATAGGCCGAATCCTGGGTCACTGAAAAAGTAAATACAGAGTCTGGTGCAGTTTTACCCCAGGCTTTCAGCGTAGAATCAATTTCCATGGCATCGGGGTTACGCAAAACCTGATCGCCTACCAGTACAACTGTATCGAGCCCGGCCCGTTTGGTGCTGAAGAAACCGGCAAAACGGTTGGCTATACCTGTTTCATCACTAACAAAGGTGAAGTGATAGGTGTTATACTGCATGGGATAACGGGCGTTGCCATACTTCATTTTCGTTAACTGCGTAATTTGCCTGAACTCGCTTTTGTTGTAATTATCGGCCAGGAAAATATTATAGCGTCTTGAAGCAACAGCCGTATCACCGCCTATGGTGGTAGCATCGGGGCGGTTTGAGGAGAACAGGATACCGGTCTTGTTAGGGAAAGCTACAAAGCTGGCATCCAGGTCGGCATAGGCATCATTGGTAACCTGCTCGTAGGTATCTTTTTCAATATTGTAAATATAAATGTCAGATTGACCGTTGCGAACGGCACTTAATAACAGGGTATTGGAGTTCAGCATGAACTTCATGTCCTGTACTTGTTCAAAGTGCGGGATCTCCTGTTTTATTCGTTTGAAATGGGCTATCATATCGTAAACGAACAGCTTTACCTTTCCTTCCGACCAGTAAATACAGGCGAGGCGGGTGCCTTTGCCATCCCAGGCCAGTAAGGGGTAATTAGGATTGATCTCATTCTCGTTTGAGCGAACTCCGGTGTTTAAAAGCACCTTTCTGTCGGTCATATTTTCCCATAACACCACCCGGTACTGTCCTTTTATAAATTCAACCACGGCATAGGTTTGACTGCGGGGTGCGGGGTTGGGCGTAAAGTGTACGAAGTTTTTATTATGGGTCACTTCTTCAACGATCGAAACCGTTCCTTTTGGCAGATCGCGACGGCCGCGGAGGTCCTTTTCATACATTTCAGTTCTTTCCAACATGAAATCTTTCAGCACTTCCTTGAACTTCTTTTTACAAATGCGCTGAGAGGCGCTGTTGAGATTGCGGTATACGCGCGACAGGTATAAAAAGTAGGTAACGTTCTCTTTTTTATATTTATCAGCTATGTATTGCCAGAAGGCATGCCCGGCCAGCAGGGGCTTATCGTAGGCAAGCTGGTAAAAATTCCTGTAATCGCCCGACAGCAGGGCCAGCTTCAGATCGTTGTCGTATTGAGGGCTCCAGTCTTCCGCTACGTAATCAACATAACCGTCAACCAGCCATTTGGGCAGGTCGAGCAGGGCCTGGTTGGTGGCGAACTCCCCCAGGTCATCGCCAAAAAGGATATTATCGGTAAGAATACGGGCAATACCCTGGCGTATTTGCTTGCGTAAATTGGCATGATCGCCGTCGAAATAGATCACCATTTTGTTATTCACCAGCTTGGTAATACCACCGGATGTTTGCCAGTCGAGGTTCAGCCCGATATTCGATTGCTGTAATTCATCAAAATGATTATATATAACGATATTCGCACGGCGTTGCAGGCCATATTCAACAAATTGTTCAAGACCGGGCAATTCGTTTTCAGCCACCTGCGCTACATAGTTGGCAATGGTTTTACCATTTTCGTAGAAATAAGTATTGAAATTGGTGCTTTGGTAATATTGCCATTTGAATTTACGGTACTGTACCCGGTTCTTTCCAAACTCTACAGTATTCACCTGGGCGAATAGTACGGTTGGCAGCAAGATGGCAAGTAAAAAGGGAACGGAGGAAAACGATTTTGTCTTTGGCTGATTCTGTTGAAATTGCATAGCCTGTCTTTAAATGTTTTAAAGTTAAAACAATCCATAATACCGCGAAAATCAATTATATTAAGGTACGAGTATGCTTACAGTGACGTCATTTACTTTTAGTCCGGTTCAGGAGAATACGTATGTGGTGTATAACGAGACGGGCGAATGCTGCATTGTTGATCCCGGTTGCTATTTCGGGAATGAGCGCAATGAGCTGAAAGAATTTATACAAACTTCAGGGCTAACGCCTAAATATTTGTTAAATACACATTGCCATCTGGACCACGTATTCGGAAACAAATTCATTTATGATACCTGGGGCCTAACCCTTCACCTGCACGAAAAAGAAAAGCCGGTTCTGGAATATGCACCCACGTTTGGCTTATCATGGGGCCTGCCTTTTGATAATTACAAAGGCGACCTTATCTTTTTACGCGAAGGTGACACCATACCGTTGGGTAATGATGCGCTACAGGTAATATTTACACCCGGCCATTCCCCGGGACATATCTGTTTTTATTGTCAGGCGCAGCAGTTCGTAATTGGCGGCGATGTATTGTTCCACGAAAGCATTGGCCGAACTGATTTGCCGGGCGGAAATTTCGATACCCTGATTGCCAGTATCCGCAACCAGCTATTTGTGTTGCCCGATGATACCGTGGTTTTCCCCGGTCATGGGCCTCAAACTACTGTCGGGTATGAAAAAATGCACAATCCGTTTCTGAAGGGTTTATAGGTCTTGATAAGCTCTTATATAAATTTATAGATCATTTTCCCAACATAGGGCAGTCTGCTGAATTCTTTACGTTCAACCCGCAGAATAAATACCAGGTAACCGAAGGTTAATACGGTGGCCAGTGAGTAATTGAGCCAGGTGTTCGGCCACCAGCTGGTGACATAATGATGTACAAAGTATAAAATGGCCACTATTACCATGTAAGCGCACAGTTTTTTGGTGGCGTAGGGAATAGGATATTTTTTTTGCCCCCATATATAGGAAACAACCATCATACTGCCATAGCATAAGAAAGTTGCCCAGGCACAGGCTATATAACTGTACCGGGGAATAAAAGCTGCATTTATAACCAGGGTAATGACGGCACCTATGAGGGTGATCCAGGCCCCGGCCATGGTTTTTTGCGATAATTTATACCAGATCGACAAATTGTAATAAATACCCAGGAACATATTGGCAAAAAGCAAAATGGGCACCACCGTAAGTCCCTTCCACATGGCCTCGTTCTTGATAAATTGTTTCCAGATATCCAGGTAAAGCGCTACCACCAGGAACATCAATGTAATGGTGATCACAAAAAATTTCATTACCCGGGCATAGGTTCTGGGCGCATCTTCCTGCTGTGATTGCTTAAAGAAGAACGGTTCGGCGCCCATGCGGAAAGCCTGTATGAACAACGTGATCAGAATAGATAATTTATAACAGGCGCTGTAAGTGCCCACTTCAAAAAGGGCCGCTTTTTCAGATTGAGCAGGCGCCCACCAGCCCAGCATAATACGGTCGAAGGTTTCGTTGATCATTCCGGCAAAACCCGCTACGGCCAGCGGCCAGGCATACAGCATTACCTCCTTCCACATAGGGAAATTGAATTTCCAGTGAAAGTCGAAAAACTCTTTCCTTAAAACAACGAGCTGGTAAAACGATTGAACCAGATTGGCCAGCAAAATATATCCTACGCCAAATTCTTTGTTGTAGATCAATAACAACGGGCTGTTGGGATTTTTTTGCAACAGGGTAGGACAAACCGATAAAAAGAAATAAGTAAGGCCAATGTACAACAGGATGCCACTTATGCGCACAAATGCAAATTTCATGGGCCGGTTTTCGTGCCTGAGTTTGGCAAAGGGAAGGGCCGATAATGCATCAAATGCAATGATGAACGCACTTATGGTAACATATTCAGCATGATCCTTTATAGAGATCAGGTGGGCAAAAGATCTGTTGAAGAGGATCAACAGGGTGCACAGGCTAAGGGTGCTGGTGATTATTGAAATGGAAAGCGTATTGTAGATCTCGTTCTTGTATTCGTCTTTTTGAATATACCGGAAAAAAGCCGTTTCTACCCCAAAAAGAAAGAGGGTGTTTAAAAAGGGAATGGCTGCATATACCAGGCTCATTTCCCCGTAAGCTGCCCCGCTAAGTTTATACGTGAGGTACGGAGTAAGCAGGTAATTCAGGAAACGGGCAAAAATACTACTGACCCCATACCACAATGTTTGCCCGGCTAATTTTTTAATACCGCTCAATGAAATTTATTTAAGATTAATGATCAAAATTAAGGGTTCAATCATAATATTCGCTGTTAACGCGTGATATAGGATTTAAATAACACAATCAATACCCGCGCCAATTTGGTCATGTATAGGGGCATTGATTATCAGGCGGTCAGCGGCTGGGGATGAACCGGCGCCAAAGGTAAGGCTGTTGAGAAAGGTTACAAGTTTAAGGTTTCCCATTTTCAGGGCCAAAAATCGCCGGCCCGGGTACCGGTTTCCGGTTTCCGGTTTCCGGTTGCCAGGCCTCGAATGCCGGTCACTCTACCTTTGGTCGGGTTCTCCGTACTTTTTGCCCGGTAGCCGGGACCCTGTAACTGGTAACTGTTTCTCCATTCCGTATTGACGACTGCCCATTCACGATTGCCGGTAAGCCGGAAATTCCCGTTTCCCGCCCCCGCAACTGTTAATATGTTTTTATCAGGTGGCTCTTGCTATCTTTACCGCTTCAATGTATATTTAAGCATCAAAATCCGATCCCGATGAAAGTATCTTTACCCTTAATGGTCCTTGTGACCGTTATTTCCTTAAGCACTCCTGTGTTTTCGCAATCAGGCGAAACAAAAGTTGAATACCAGAAAAGCGATAAAATTGTAGCCATCATCGAATTGCCCTACGCTGATGAAGTAGTGGAAGACGCCATCAAAGAATATATGGGAAAAAAAGGTGGTAAAAGTGATCATATCAAAAGTTTTGATGTGTACCGCAATGCCCGCCTTTCCGATACTGATCCCGAAATTGTAGATGTACACTGCAAGGTAGAACGTAAGCTGGTAAAAGACCGTGAAACGAGCGTGGTATACCTGCTTATTGGCCGCCCCGGTGAAAACGTTGGCGCCCGTACTCCCGATGACCGCTTCAAGGTAACTGAGGCCAAGGAATTGTTGAACACCATGGCGCCTTACATTGATGCCTATAACCTCGATGTACAAATTAAAAAGCAGGAAGAAGTGGTAAGGAAATCTGAAAAAAGATTGCTGAACCTCAAAGACGACCAGTACGACCTGGAAAAAAGATTAAAATCCCTGCAGGATAAAATTGCCCAGAACAAGAATGACCAGTTAATGCAAACTGAAGACCTGAACCGCCAGAAGGATACCCTGAATGCCATTCATAACAAAAAAGATGTAACCCAGGGCAAGTTGAGCCGTCAGTAAGTTGGTTATTATAGATAAGTTGGAGCGTTAATTTTTAAATAGTTGAAGCGCGGTACACAGCAGTGTGCCGCGTTTTTTTTGCCGGGAACGGGCTTACGCCGAGCAGGCCTGCCGGGCGCGCGTTTTCGCCTGCCGGCAGAAAGGCGAAGGGTCGAGGCGGTGTCTTACTCCGGTTGTGCAAACCTGCTATCATTGATAAACGTAGAATCGGTAAGCGTTTTCAGGAATTCAAGCACATAGAATTTTTCTGCATTGGTGAGTGGGATCTTGTTCTTTAACAGCGGATCAAGCGTAGCGCTGGTTTGTACGCCGCTGCTGTAATGATCGAGTACGCTGGTGATGGAAGAAAAACGGCCATCGTGGCCATAGGGAAAGGTAAGGGCCACATTGCGCAAACCGGGCACTTTAAATTTCAGCGAGTCTTCTTTTTTATTGGTGATGCGCATTCTTCCCAAATCATTAATGTAGGGGTCAACCGGTATACCGGTGTTGCGAAAGCTATGGTCGGTAAATAATGGTTCGGGATGACAGCCGGTACATTTCGATTGAAAAAGGGCATATCCGTTCTGTTCTGTTTGCGTAAAGCTGGCCATACCCAGTTTTACCTTATCATATTTTGAATTGGCCGATACCAGCGAGGTTACAAACTGGGTTATGGCAAGTAACATGCGCTGGCTGTTAATGGTATCACTGCCGAAGGCAGCCCTGAACATTTTTTTGTAGGTATCGTCCTGCTGTAGCTTGCCAATGACATTGTTTATATCCTCTGCCATTTCATTGGGTGCAGTTAGCGGGGCTAATGGCTGTACTTCAATATTGGTAATGCCGCCATCCCAATGCATTTCTTTATTCCAGGCTAAATTAAAAAGCCCGGGGGCATTGCGAAAGGTGAACTGGTTATTGAAGCCATGGCTCAATGGATGATCGTAGGTAGAAAATGCCGCGAATTGCTGATGGCACGAGGAGCAGGGAAAATTCCCGTCTTTCGACAGGCGGCCATCATAAAATAGTTTCCTGCCCAGTTCAAACCCCTCCTGTGTAAGGGGATTGCCGGTAAAGGTATATTGCGGGGCAGGAAATCCTGCTGGTATTGAAAAGGTCAGCGGATGAGGCCCACTGTTACCACTGCCTGATTTTTTACAGGCATTTACCAGCAGGCAACCTAAAAAAAGCAATAAACAAATTCTTATTGACCATCTTACAGCCACTGTTTATTCATTAAACACGGAATCTACGGTAAACATTTTTGAATAATTTTCAGCCACCTGTTTAGCCAGCTCGCCGGGCGTGCTGATTACCGGGTTTTCAGAAATTTTTATATCCCAGGGATTATAGAACCAGTCATACGCATCGCAAGTTATGAACATCTCGCTCGTTTTGCCGGGTTTCAGATCAAGGTTTTGCGCATAGGGGAATAACAGGTTCACGGTTTTGAGTACGCTTTCGGTACCCGAAAAACCGCCGATATGGTATTCAAATTTTCCGGCCTGTGCCGATTTGGGCGACGTGCCTTCCAGCTTGGCCATAATATAACCGGTATTCCAGGTCCAGAACATACCCTTGGCCGGGTCAAGGGCATCGGTTTGGGCACCGCTTACATTCTGCGCACTGTCGACCCCAATAGAAAATGAAATACGGTTATACACGTATGGTAAAATGGATATTTTTATTTCTGTGGAAGCAGAGTCGGAAAAATCGACCAGGTAATATTTATCATTGGCCAGTTTGAATATTTTACCTGAGTCGGTATTGATCATTTGAAAATTATGTACATAGAATTTGAAAGCAGTGGGCGTGAAGGATTCTTTAAAATAATTGGTATAGGCTTTTCCCAGCACCAGGGGAACAGAATCGTACAGTACAACGGGTTTAAATTTCAACACCAGGTTATGATCTTTCTGCGGCTCTTCATCAAATTTCAATTCTTTCTGACAGGAGATGATGGCTGTTCCTAACAGTAATACAATGCAAAGTTTGGGCAAATTAACTCGGTGCAGTAGGTGAGTCAGTTTCATAGCATTCGGTGTTACGCTTACAAATCGCCGGGACGGATCTTTCGCCGGTTTTGTTTGTGTTGTGATTGTTTCTGTTTAGTATCGAGCCGCTTTTCCTTGGCTGCTTTGGAAGGTTTGGTGGCGATCCGTCTTTTTTCTTTCTTTAATGCCTGCTCAATGAACGTATTCATTTTTTTTACCACTTCTTCCTTATTCTGCAACTGGCTGCGGTGAATCTGGCTTCTTACTTGCAAAAACCCTTCCGAATTTATTTTTGACGCCAATTTCTTTTGAACAATGGTTTTTTGTTCATCGTTCAAAATCAGTGAATTAGATATATGAAAATATCCTTCCACCATTGTCTCCACTTTATTTACGTTTTGCCCCCCACTACCGCCGCTTCGGGCAGTTTTAAATTCTAATTCTCTTGAAACATCTATCTTCATTCTATAAAGGTAAAATTAATTTACAGGTACTATGCGAGCGGTTATACAACGGGTTACACAGGCGAATGTTGTTATCGATAATAATATACGGTCGGCCATTTCAAAGGGTTTGCTCGTATTGGTAGGAATTGAAGACACCGATACTGCAGAAGATATAAGCTGGCTAAGCAGCAAGATCGTTAACCTGCGCATCTTTAATGATGCTGCCGGGGTTATGAATGAATCGGTAAAAGAACAGGGCGGCGATCTGTTGGTGGTAAGCCAGTTCACCCTGCATGCTTCTACCAAAAAAGGGAACCGGCCTTCCTACATTAAGGCATCAAAACCACCCATTGCCGTTCCATTGTATGAACAGTTTGTTCAGCAATTGCAAACCGATTTGGGTAAACCGGTATTTACCGGCGAATTCGGAGCCGATATGAAAGTGTCGCTGTTAAATGACGGACCGGTTACCATCGTCATCGATACAAAGAATAAGGAATAACGATAATGTGATAAATGATTAATTTGTGTAGCATATATGGAAATCAGGGAAGCACAACAACAGGTTGATCACTGGATAAAAACAGTGGGTGTTCGATATTTCAGCGAACTCACCAATATGGCCATTCTTACAGAAGAAGTGGGAGAGTTGGCGCGTATTATGGCCCGTAAGTACGGCGATCAGTCGTTTAAAGAAAGTGATAAACAAAAAGACCTGGCCGATGAAATGGCCGATGTTCTGTGGGTGCTTATATGCATGGCCAATCAAACCGGCGTTGACCTTACCGAGGCGCTGCATAAGAATTTCGAAAAGAAAAATATCCGCGATGCTACCCGCCATCAGGAAAATGAAAAGCTGAAAAAATAACCGGGGCAGGCATTGCTGAGCATCTCGCTTTGCTTAAAGAATGCATGGTTTTTTGAGTTGGCCATGACCACCGTAATGCGGATACATATACCATAAAAAATGTGTCTAAAATTTGATAAGCCTGCCCGGCATGCCGGCATTAGCTGGCAGTAAGGAACTTCGAATGTTGGCCTGGTAAACTTTTCAACTTATCGCCTATATTTGCAGCCTTATGGCAACAGACAACAATAGGTTCCAGGCAATTATTTCGCATTGCAAAGAGTATGGTTTTATTTTTCAGTCCAGTGAAATTTATGATGGGCTTAGTGCCGTGTACGATTATGGCCAGTGGGGAAGCGAGTTGAAGAAGAATATCCGTGACTATTGGTGGAAGAGTATGACCCAGATGCATGAGAACATCGTGGGTATTGATGCTGCCATATTTATGCATCCCACAACCTGGAAGGCCAGCGGGCACGTTGATAATTTCAGCGACCCCATGATCGATAATAAAGACAGTAAGAAACGCTATCGCGTTGATCACCTTATTGAAGCCAAAGCCGATGAACTGGAGCTGGCCGGTAAAAAAGCCGAAGCCGATGCCCTATTGGCTGAAATGGATAAGTTGCTGGTAGCCAATGATTATGATGGGTTGAAAAAACTCATAGAAGATAATAAAATTAAATGTGCAGTAAGCGGTACCGGTAACTGGACTGAAATACGTCAGTTTAACCTGATGTTCAGCACCCAGTTGGGCAGCGTATCAGAAGAAGCCAGTGAAATTTACCTGCGGCCCGAAACTGCTCAGGGTATCTTCGTGAACTTCCTGAACGTACAAAAAACCGGCCGTATGAAAATACCTTTTGGTATTGCTCAAACCGGTAAGGCTTTCCGTAACGAGATCGTTGCCCGCCAATTCGTATTCCGCATGCGGGAGTTTGAGCAGATGGAGATGCAGTTCTTTGTTCGTCCTGGCACGCAAAAAGAATGGTACGAGTACTGGAAGGAAGAGCGCATGAAATGGCACCTGAGCCTGGGTATTCCAAAAGAAAAATACCGTTTTCATGATCACGCCAAGCTGGCTTTTTATGCCGATGCAGCCTGCGATATTGAATATAATTTCCCAATTGGTTTTAAAGAGGTTGAAGGTATACATTCCCGTACCGATTACGATTTGAGTAAACACCAGGAGTATAGCAAAAAGAAAATGCAGTACTTCGATTCGGAGATCAATCAAAACTATATCCCATACGTAATTGAAACTTCGATTGGTTTAGATAGAACGGTTTTAATGGTATTAAGCGAAGCTTATACTGAAGAAGACCTAAGTACTGCTGAAAAGCAGGATAGCCGTGTTGTGTTAAAGATACCGCCAAAGCTGGCGCCCATTAAACTGGCCGTATTGCCGTTGGTGAAAAAGGATGGGTTACCCGAAATTGCCCGCGAAATTATGGATGACTGTAAGGCGCATTTCCGTTGTTTTTATGAAGAAAAAGACACTATTGGAAAGCGCTATCGTCGTATGGACGCAATTGGTACACCGTTCTGTATTACAATAGATAAACAAACCAAAGAGGATGGAACTGTTACTATCCGGTACCGCGATACCATGCAACAGGATCGTATTCCTGCTACCCAAATAAGGGAGCTGGTTCAGAAATACATTGTCTAAAAACGGTATAGATATTGAGCTAAATCAAATATCAAAATCGTGGATCTACTCTTTTATTCTATGAGGAACCTTGTATTTTTGTAATAACCTTAAAAAAACCAGGTGAATCAACATTGGAGGCTAGCTTATGCTCTTAATTAAATTGTCTATTGAAGTTTCAATGCTGGCTGGCATTATAGCTATTGCTTTTGCTACAGGTTTCCTACTCAGGCACTCACAGCTGAAAAAGCTGCAATTCAAAGTGACCGATCTGGAGAAGGAAATGATCGACAGCCACGCAGAAATCCTTGAATTACAGCGAGATAGGTTGCTGTTGGAAGAAAAGCTGAAAGGCAACTCCAACATCCCGGTGATCCCTATTACCGCTAAAGAAGAAAAGAAGTCAGACATGCTGCAGGATAAATCATTCGGTAAAAAATAGCTGTCCTGGCATTGTTCCTCGTGTTTTTGTTTTTTTATTCCCTTTTTATCTGCACTGTTTTTACCAAGTCCTTTTCAAAAATTCCCGACAGATCCAATAAGATCATCGACTTACAATTGATGATAACAGGTATTTATTGATATAAATCAAATAACTGCCTGGGTTAATTGTATTTGTCATCTATGTGTGCTGGTAACGGCCAGTTGATATCGCCATCTTTACCCATATAATTCCTGGTGTATGGCTTTACGGTCGTACCCCAGCGCCTGTATGCGCTGTTTGGCTTCATCGATCATATTCTTCCAGCCGCATAAATAAAAATAAGCGGGCTTAACTAAAGCAGCATCTGCTCCATTGGCCTGGGTACTATTTGCCCGGCATATATCTTCATAAATAGAATGAACATAACCGGTGCGTATTAAATGATTATAGTTTTCGGGAACTTCCCTTGAGAAGGTGGGGATGTATTGAAAGCTGGTCACTTTTTCTGATAATTCCTGCAATTCCGTTCCATAAAGGCTATCTGTAAGCTTTCTGCAGCCAAAGATCAGGTATATGTTCTGGTGACTGATGTTATGGTTTAAAATATGATGGGCCATTGAGCGAAAAGGCGCTATGCCGGTACCGGTACAAATAAAGAACAGGTCGCGGTCAATAGGTTGGGGCAGGGTAAACTTGCCCAGCGGGCCGCGGAAGGTGAGTGCGTCTCCTTCTTTTATTTCATTAAAAAGCCAGGTGGTGCCGGCGCCGCCCTCCAGTAAAACGATCACCAGTTCAAAAACGTTGGTGCCATCGGGCCAGGAGGCAATGGAATAGCTGCGTTGCCGCCGGGCAGGTTTTTCATGAATAGGAAGGTCGAGCGTTACAAATTGGCCGGGCTCAAAATCGAAAGCCTGTACATCTGGCACTTCTATCCAATACCGTCTTGTATTGCTGGTTTCGTTTGCAATGCGAATGACTTTACCGGTTTGCCAGGGCAGAAGCGACATATAGCTAGCAGGTTTGATACCAATTTAAGATACTTGATTTTAGGCCACTGGCCAAAAATCGGTGAATGGTGATTCAATGGGGATTGGTGAAATTCATTTACAGGTTCCATGTTCCAGGTTGCAAGGAAAAAGGCAGTTACAAGTTACCAGAATCCGGTTACCGGGTAAAAGACCCGGAGACCCCTACCAGTAGGTAGTGTAATCAAAATTCCATGCCCGGAAACTGGCAGCCGGTACCTGGTAACCTGGAACTTGCGACCTGCAACTGCTCATTAATTTACCTTTTGCCCATTGCCTCTTGCCAATTGCTCCCTGACTCGTATCTTTGCGCCGCTGATATGAATTTGCAGGTGCTGCTCGACGCATATAAAAATAACCCCCGCCTTTTTCAACTGGCGGACAGGCTCTCTTTTGCCCAACCCCAACAAATTTTTTGCAAGAACCTGCATGGAAGTTCCCCCGCTTTTGTGATAAGCACTATTTTTCAGCATGATGCCTGCAGCCAGCTCAACCATGTCATTATTTGTGAAGATGCCGAGTCGGCTGCCTACATGCACAATTCGCTGGAGAACCTGACCCATGCCCTGAATATCTTTTTCTTTCCCACCTCTTTCAAGAACAGGAAGAATTTCCGGTTGCTCAATTCCTCGCACGTAATGCTGCGAACAGAAGCGCTTACCCGGTTTTCTTCGCCCCCGGCAGGCAGCAACCGCGTTGGTATGCTGGTTACCTATCCCGAGGCCCTGTTCGAAAAAGTGGTTCTGCCCAAAACCCTGGCCGGAAATATCATTTATTTAAAATCGGGCGACGCCATTGACGTAGAAGGATTGTTGCGGCAACTGGTTGATTATGGTTTTTCATCAACCGATTTTGTATACGAACCGGGGCAGTTTGCCTTACGTGGTGGTATCCTTGATATTTATTCATTTGGCAATGAAAAACCGTACCGGGTTGAATTGTTTGGTAATGATGTGGACTCTATCCGCATTTTTGATCCCGAAACGCAGTTAAGCGAGCGCAAATTATTACAGGTAAGCATCATCCCCAATGTAGAAACGCAGTTTGATGAAGAGGGCAAGATCTCCCTCTTTGAGTTCCTGCCCGAAAATACCATTTACTGGGTGCAGGATTGGGAGCTTACCAAAGAAAAGCTGCTGACCCAGGAAGAAGACCTGCGCCTGTTCCTCGAAATGCAGTCGAACAATAAAGCGCCCAAAGAAAATGTAGAGGATGACGATAAAACCATAAAAACAACCATTAAGGCCGATGAGTTTATAGCGGGCCCGTTGAAAAAACAGTTAGCCAGCCGCCATGTAGTAGAATTTGGCTATCAGTCGGGGTTCATTGAAGACAGCGAGCCCACTCAACACACGCCACTCACTATTGACTACAATACAAAAGACCAGCCCGCATTCAACCGCCAGTTCGATCTGCTGATAAAAGACCTGAAGCAATGGGAAGCAAAGAAATTCAGTCTGTACTTATTTGCTGAGAATCCCCGGCAGTTGGAACGGTTGAACAGCATTTTTGAAGACCTGAAAGCAGGCATCCAGTTCACGCCGGTGCCTACCTCTATACATGAAGGGTTTATTGATGAAGACCTGAAAGTGATCTGTTATACCGATCACCAGATCTTCCAGCGCTATCATAAATACAAGGTAAAGCAGGCCTATAATAAGAACAAGGCCATTACCATGCGCACCCTGCGCGAGCTGCAGCCCGGCGATTACGTTACCCATATAGACCATGGCGTAGGCGTTTACAGCGGTTTGCAAAAACTGGAATCGAACGGCAGGCTGCAGGAAGCCGTGCGTATCATTTATAAAGACAGCGACATCCTGTATGTGAACATCAACTCGCTGCATAAAATTTCGAAATATACCGGTAAGGAAGGAACCATACCCAAGGTAAACAAGCTGGGTAGTGAAGCCTGGAACAAGCTGAAAGAAAAAACCAAAACGAAGGTTAAGGAAATTGCCTTTGACCTCATTACCCTGTATGCACAACGTAAGGCCCAGCAGGGTTTTCAGCATGCGCCTGATAACTACATGCAAACCGAGCTGGAAGCTTCCTTTATTTATGAAGATACGCCCGATCAAAGCAAGGCCACGGGCGATGTGAAGAAGGATATGGAATCACCCTCACCAATGGACCGGCTGGTATGCGGCGACGTAGGGTTTGGAAAAACGGAGATCGCTATACGCGCAGCCTTCAAAAGCTGTTGCGATGGCAAGCAGGCCGCTGTGCTGGTGCCCACCACCATTCTGGCCTTTCAGCATTATAAAACTTTTAGTGAGCGACTGAAAGATTTTCCGGTGACCGTTGATTATGTGAACCGCTTTAAATCGGCCAAAGAGAAAAAGGAAACCCTGAAGAAGCTCGAAGAAGGCAAAATTGATATTATTATTGGCACCCATGCGCTCCTGGGCAAGGAAGTCAAATACAAAGACCTGGGCTTACTGGTCATTGACGAAGAACAAAAATTCGGTGTGGCGCATAAGGAAAAGATCAAGACCCTGCGTACCAATGTAGACTGTTTAACCTTAACGGCAACGCCTATACCACGAACGCTGCAGTTCAGCCTTATGGGCGCGCGTGACCTCAGCATTATTAATACCCCGCCGCCGAACAGGCAACCCATTCAAACCGAAGTGCAGGTTTTTAACCAGGACTTCATTCGCGATTCAATTTATTTTGAAACCGAACGGGGCGGGCAGGTATTCTTTATTCATAACCGGGTACAGGGTTTGGCCGAAATGGCTGCCCTTATACAGGGGTTATGCCCCGACCTGAGCATTGGCTTTGCCCATGGCCAGCTCGAAGGGCATGAGCTGGAAGAACGCATTCTTGACTTTATTGATAGAAAATACGACGTACTAATTTGTACCAACATTGTTGAAAGCGGGGTTGATATTCCCAATGTAAATACCATTATCATCAACAATGCCCATCACTTTGGGTTAAGCGACCTGCACCAGCTACGGGGCAGGGTAGGCCGCAGCAATAAAAAAGCATTCTGTTATCTGCTGGCGCCGCCAATGAGCACGCTGCCGCCCGATTCAAGAAAGCGGTTACAAACCCTGGAGCAGCACAGCGAGCTGGGCAGCGGCTTTCAGATAGCCATGCGCGACCTCGACATACGGGGTGCGGGTAACCTGTTGGGTGGCGAACAAAGCGGCTTTATGGCCGAGATCGGTTTCGAAATGTACCAGAAGGTACTGGAAGAAGCCATCAAGGAATTGAAGCGTACACAGTTCCGCGAACTATTTAAGGCAGAGATCTCCAAACAGGAAGATTATGTGCAGGATTGCACCATTGATACTGATCTGGAAATATTGATCCCCGATAGTTATGTAGAAAGTATTACCGAACGGTTAACGTTATATACCCGACTCGATAATTGCGACAATGAAGAAGATCTGCAGGCTTTTGCCACCGAACTGCAGGACCGCTTTGGCCCCATACCGCAGCAGGTAGAAGACCTGTTCCATACGGTGCGCTGCCGCAGACTGGCCGTTGAGCTGGGCTTTGAAAAAATGTTGCTGAAAGATGATACGCTGAAATGCTATTTCATCAACAAGGCCGACTCACCTTATTTTGAATCGTCCATATTCCATAATATACTTACGTTTATTCAAACCCAAACGAACAAGGCCCGCCTGAAACAGAATGGAAAATTATTTATGCTGGTAGTAGCAGATATGGGTACCATGCAAAAGATGGTACGCTTCTTATCGCAGATGAAACAGTTTGTAGCGGCAAAAGAGGAAACAGCGTAAGTGGTGATCAGGATAATTTATAACAACTTCTCCATTACATAGTGCGGAATGGTAACCTCTTCAAATTCCTGTCCGCATACCCGGTAACCGAGTTTTTCATAAAACCCAACGGCAGTTTTACGGGCATGCATGGTTATTTTCTGAAAGCCCCGGTCGCGGGCAATGTTTTCGGCAAATTGCATCAGGGCCCGGCCAATGCCTTTACCCTGCAGGTTATTTAATACCGCCATCTGGCGCAGCCGTACCGAGCCGGGCTCCATTTTAATAAGCATACAGCAGCCCAGCATCTTTTCTTCTTCAAAGGCGCCTATTAAGATCTCCTCCTTTTCCTTTTCCAGCTCGTCGGGGGTAAATTGTAACCCCAATGGCCTGCGTAGTATATCATTACGCAACTGAACCATTTGCTGGTACTCGCGGGAACCGTGATCTATTATTTTTAATGCCATGCCGACTAATTGGGTAGTGCGCTGCAATATAAGGATTTACCATTTATAACCGCCCAACCGGGCATTTAAAAAAAACGGGGCGGTAATGCATAAACAGGGGTATCTTACCGTTTTAGGGGCCTCCCGATAGGTATCGGGACTGGAAAGAGGGGTGGGATAGTACTACAAAACCGGTAAATCACAAAATATTAACAAGATTAATTAAAAACCAGCCTTTTATTGTCATTATTCCAAAATCTATATTTTTGCAGCCGTAACTAAACTTTACAAAAATGTCAGACATCGCAACAAGAGTAAAAAAGATCATTGTTGATAAGCTTGGTGTAGAAGAAGCAGAAGTTACCAATGAGGCTTCTTTCACCAATGATTTAGGTGCCGATTCGCTCGACACCGTGGAATTAATTATGGAATTTGAAAAGGAGTTCAATATTTCCATCCCTGATGAACAGGCCGAAACAATTACCACTGTTGGCCAGGCTGTTGCTTACTTAGAAGAGCATGCTAAGTAATTTGAATACTGTAGATCAGGTGCAATAAATTAAATCCGCTTTCGATAGCTGGGCGCATGCTGCGAAAGCGGATTTCTTACTTAAAACTCCCTCTGGCAAGAGCTATGCAATTGAAACGAGTTGTTGTGACCGGTATTGGTGCCCTTACACCAATCGGCAATAGTTTACAGGAATATTGGAACGGACTCATTAACGGAGTTTCCGGTGCCGATTTTATTACCCAGTTTGATGCCTCAAAATTCAAAACACGCTTTGCCTGCGAGTTAAAGAATTTCGACCCGCTGAATTACCTCGACCGTAAGGAGATCAAGAGGATCGACCGCTTTACCCAAACTGCCATCATCTCAAGTGACCAGGCAGTGACCGACGCCGGCATTAATAAAGATAATGTCAACGTTGACCGGGTAGGGGTGGTATTTGCGAGCGGTATCGGTGGTTTGATCACCTTCCAGGAAGAAGTGATGAACTTCGCCAAAGGCGATGGAACCCCCCGCTACAATCCATTCTTCATTCCCAAGATGATCCTTGATATAGCCGCCGGCCATATATCTATGCGGCATGGTTTTCGCGGTCCTAATTTTGCCGTAGTAAGTGCTTGTGCCTCATCTACCAATGCTATCATGGAAGCGTTCAACCTCATAAGGATGGGCAAGGCCGATATCATTCTTACCGGTGGTGCTGAAAGTGTAATCAGCGAAGCCGGTGTAGGTGGTTTCAATGCCATGAAAGCCCTGAGCGAACGCAACGATGATCCCAAATCAGCCAGCCGTCCTTATGATAAGGATCGCGATGGTTTTGTAATGGGCGAAGGCTCAGGCGTACTGGTGGTAGAAGAACTGGAACATGCCATCCGGCGTGGCGCAAAAATTTATTGCGAATTAGCCGGAGCTGGTGCTACAGCCGATGCGCATCATATTACAGCCCCGCACCCCGAAGGGTTGGGCGCCAAAAATGTGATGATCCAGGCTTTGGACGATGCCGGCATGAAACCCGAGGATATTGATTATATCAATACCCACGGTACCTCAACTCCTTTAGGTGACATCGCTGAAGTAAAAGCCATCACTGACGTTTTTGGTGAACAGGCCTATAAACTGAACATAAGTTCAACCAAGTCCATGACGGGGCATTGCCTCGGAGCTGCCGGTGTGGTAGAAGCCATTGCTTGTATTATGAGCGTAATACATGATATTGTTCCTCCTACAATCAATCATTTCACCGACGACCCTGAGCTCGATTCCCGGTTAAATTTCACCTTTGAAAAAGCCCAGCATCGAACTGTTCGAGCTGCCTTAAGTAATACATTCGGGTTTGGAGGGCATAATGCCTGCGTAATTGTGAAAAAATATAAAGCGTAACTTTATACGCTTTGAGTTGTAGAATTATTGAAATTGATGGCTGCGGACTCCTGGCCCTATTAATGATTTTTTGGCTTAATGAAAAATTAGTAGATTGACAATTGTGGGAATCCTGGACCGCTTTTTAGGCAAAGAAGAGAATCTTTCTTTTAAAAAGAATCTGCGCAATGTACTGGGTTTTACCCCGGGCAAGCTCGCATTATATAAAGCTGCCCTTACCCATAGGTCGGTAAGGGACAGTGCAGATGAAAATAATGAACGGCTCGAATACCTCGGAGACGCAATTCTCAGTGGCATCGTAGCCGATTTTCTTTTTAAGAAATATCCCTACAAAGAAGAAGGGTTCCTTACCGAAATGCGCTCCAAGATGGTAAATCGTAACAAGCTCAACGAAATTGCCATCAAAATGGGACTCAAGAAAATTACCTTCTACAATAAGTTCGACAATTCGCTAAAGATGAGCCAGATCTTTGGCAATACGCTCGAAGCGGTGGTTGGCGCCATTTATCTTGACCGGGGCTTTAAAGCAACCAAGCAATGGGTGTTTGAATGCATCATTATTCCCCATTTGTATATGGAAGACCTGGAGAACCTCGAGATTAACCATAAGAATAAATTATACGGCTGGGCCAATAAGAACGGTAAGAACCTTGAATTTGAAACCCTCGATGAACGAATTGAAGGCGGCCGCCGCCTGTTTACCATCGGAGCCGTGGTAGATGGGGAATTACTCGCCGAAGGCAAGGCCTATAATAAAAAAGACGCCAGTCAAATTGCCGCCGCCATCGCCATCGATAAACTGGGTTTAAACAAAACCGAAGCTCCCGAGGAAGAATAATTTTCCCTTTCAACCTGTTTTGCTTCGTGCCCCATCTTCGCCAACTGGCGAACAGGGCGCCAACAGCCCAGGCTTGCGATCGCATGCCGCCCTGGTTTTAGCCGCCAACTCAAGCCTTTCGCCGACGCACCATGCCAACACGCAGCCGGTTTTTCAATTTGCACCCTGCATTCCATTAGTACAATTTGCCCCGGCAAAGGCCCAATTAGCCTGGCTTGCCCCGCTTTTCAGGGATCAGCAATCTGGCATATCCTGTCCCCGCCCTAGCAGGATTAGCTTATTCCGGCTAAATAGTTCCCTGTATTGTAAAAATCTTCCATGTTTGGGAATAATTCCGCGTGCTGGGAGATGCTTCCCCGTAAGGAAAATTTATTTTTTTTTGAGAATTTGGGAAAAATAGTACCAATGTGATAGTCATTGTGTTATGCGTCAATTTACCCAATTCCGGTATCGGTTTTAGCCCCTGTTTTCACCCATGCCACAAAATTCAGGTACGTGTATTGAAATTATTCTGGCATAATCTGTTTACCGTATGAAACAACTCTACACTACCCTTTTAACCCTGCTGATGGCTACCAGCCTCATGGCAGGTTCTATTAAAGCAGCAAACAACAGCGACTGGGACCTGAACAGTACCTGGAATTTGATCCGTCAACCCCAAAGTGGTGACAGCATTATTATCCCGGCTGGTGAAACCGTTACCCTTGACATAAATGTAGATATCGATAATGTAGTAGTTATTGTAGCTGGTATTTTAGACCTGAACAACGGCAAATTAAGAATGAACGCTGCCAGCCGCATTGTTGTACTCTCTACCGGAAAAATAACCGGTATTAATTCCAATGATCAGATAAAGATCGGCAACGTTGTAAAATTTGATGGAACGCAAGGTGTTCAAACCGGCCCTAGCTACGCCGATGCTTCAACCGGTTCTGGCTTTTTGACTTTTACACCACTTCCGGTGATCTTTCAAACATTTTATGTAACCCGCCAGGGTTCAAACAGTCAGCTCAACTGGAGCACCAGCGAAGAAATGAACAACAGCTATTATGCAGTAGAAAGAAGCAGCGATGCCCGCACCTGGAAACAGGTAGCTATAGTAATGGGCGCCGGTACATCGGCCCTGGTTAACAAATACAGTTATACCGACAAAAATATTAACGATGCGGTGGTATATTACCGCATACGCCAGGTAGATATGAGTGGCACTGCCTTATACTCAGCCATTCGCTCCCTGCGCAACAGCAACAACATCATTACCAACATTTACACTTCTTCATATAAAACCGTTACCATCGACTTTAACAGCGATGTAAAAGATAACGTTTCCATACAGTTGATAAACATGAGCGGACAGGTTATAGTGCGCAAACAATTCAATCAGGCTTCTTACCGGCTTATCGTTGATGCGATGAGCGCCGGCTCCGGTGTGTATGCAGTACAAGTTAGTGATGGCAAGGGTTGGAGCGAGGTTAAGAAAATAGCTTTGTAGGTTTAAATGGTCCTCATATTAGGTAAACAGTAATGGTTCCGCTGTGTCTACAGCGGAACTTTTTTTATCCCCTTCGTATATTTTTTTGGCGTAATCGCCGCAGTTACAGCCTGTTCTGTCTATAATCGGCTCCCGGTATGGGTTATTACCCTTTCTTGTATTATATTCACAATGTAAAGTCTGTATTTTTAAGCGAATTGCTTTGTCATGTCGGCTTTTAACCCGGAACGTCATATTACCAATGTAGACTACAAGATAGTGGCTGCTCTGGAAAAAATTTCTGAAGTATTCAGGGTTTTGTTATGGACCGAAGCCAAGGAACATAAGCTGAGTCCTATACAGATGCAGCTGCTTATTTTTATCAAATACCACAACAATGACAAGCAGCGCCGCATTGCCTCCATGGCCCGGGAGTTCAATCTTACCAAAGCCACCATCAGCGATTCTATAAAAGTGTTGGAACAAAAAGGCCTCATCAAAAGATCGGATGATGCGTTTGATTCACGCAGCTTTAATTTTTCGCTTACCGATCAGGGAATGAAGCTCACCGGCATGATCGAGAATTTTACCCTGCCGCTCGATGGCGCAATTGCAACATTATCGCCCCAGCAAAAAGACCAGTTCCTGGTATCGGTGCTCGATCTTATTTACCGCATGAACCAGAACGGCATCATTTCTACCCAGCGTATGTGTTACAACTGCTATTACTATAATGGCGACCGGCAGCAGAGCCATCACTGCAATCTTATGCAAAAGGCATTGGCCATCGATGAATTGCGTATCGAATGCCCCGAACATAAAGACATTAAGTAAAGAAGAATATTTTGGCGGCCGGCTTTAGTGCTGCTATCGGCTTCGGTTGTGTCACTTGCCGATTTCATCGGCATCCCGACGACTTCAGTTGGGACTTCTACGTCCCCATCGCTACTCAGCAATTATCTATTGATCTTTCCGCTCCATGCACAATTCAATTAGTACTCCATTAGTGTTTTTGGGATGAAGAAAGCACACTAACTTATTATCAGCGCCCGGCTTGGGTTTTTCGCTCAGCAGTACAAAACCTTCGTTTACCAGCCGCTTCATTTCAGCTTCAATATCTGCCACTTCAAATGCGATATGATGAATGCCTTCGCCCTTTTTTTCAATAAAGCGTGCAATTACACCTTCGGGGCTGCTGCTTTCCAACAGTTCAATTTTGGTGTCGCCGGTCCTGAAAAAAGCGGTGGCCACCTGCTCACTTTCCACGGCTTCGGTTTTGTAACAAGGCGTGTTGAGCAGCTTTTCGAACAGGGGTACCGATTGTGATAATTCGCGTACAGCAATACCAATGTGTTCAACTTTCAGCATACCAGGTAGTTAGTTGTTAAGTTCGTAAGTTAATAAGTAATGGGCAGCCACCCGCCAAACAAACCTTTTCATTTAATTTTGTGTTTACAAATCATGCTGAAGCTGCCAATATACCTCGATCACAATGCTACTACCCCCTGCGATCCGCGGGTGATGGAAGTAATGTTGCCCTATTTTACCGAACAGTTTGGCAATGCCGCCAGCCGCAGCCATTCCTTTGGCTGGCAGGCTGAGGAGGCGGTTGATTATGCCCGGGAACAGGTGGCCAGGCTTATAGGCGCCGAACCAAAGGAGATCATTTTTACCTCGGGCGCTACCGAAGGCGATAACCTGGCCTTAAAAGGCGTGTTTGAAATGTATGCCGGCAAGGGAAATCATATTATTACCTGTGTTACCGAACACAAAGCCGTGCTCGATACCTGTAAGCATCTTGAAAAGCTGGGCGGCGAGGTGACTTATTTACCGGTGAATAAAGAAGGACTCATCGATCTGCAGCAACTGGAAGCCGCCATTACGCCCCGTACTATTCTTATTGCTATTATGTATGCCAATAATGAAACGGGTACCATACAACCGGTTGCCGAAATAGGGGCGCTGGCCAAAAAACATAATGTGCTGTTTTTTACCGATGCCACCCAGGCAGTAGGTAAAATTCCCGTTGATGTTATAAGAGACAATATCGACCTGCTTACCTGCAGTGCCCATAAAATGTATGGGCCAAAAGGGGTGGGGGCGGTCTATGTGCGAAGGAAGAATCCCCGGGTAAGGCTAACGGCCCAAATGGATGGGGGCGGCCACGAAAAAGGAATGCGCAGCGGTACCCTCAATGTGCCCGGCATTGCCGGTTTTGGAAAGGCGGCAGATATTTGCCGCCAGCAACTGGAGGCCGATGGCCAGCGGATGAGCAACCTGCGCAACCGGCTCGAAAATGCCCTGCTGCAATTGGATGCTACCTATGTAAATGGTAGCCGCATCAGCCGCCTGCCCCATGTGGCCAACATTTCGTTCAATTTTGTGAATGGCGACGGGTTAATGATGGGGTTAAATAAAGAAGTAGCCCTGTCGTCGGGGGCTGCCTGCACCAGTGCATCCATGGAGCCCAGCTATGTACTGAAAGCATTGGGTGTCGAAGACAGCCTGGCCCACAGTTCTTTACGGTTTTCCATTGGCCGGTATACGACCGAAGAACAAATTGACTTTGTAATAGCAAAGGTTATTAGTGTAGTGGAGGAGCTGAGGGCGATGAAGCCAATTAGTTAATTTGTATTGAAATACAGTGAGTTAATATAGGAAATATGCCTTAAATTTTGTAATTTTAAACAAATAAGGCAGCAGTGCGTTATATAATAACTTGTCCCGTAAAGCCGGGATCATCAAATTAGAGTTATGATTTTCGTAAGCGATAAAGCAAAAGAGAAAGTAATAAAACTGATGGAAGAATCTTCCTATGCGCCTGATGCCGGTTATTTTTTACGGGTGTCGGTGGTAGGCGGCGGTTGTTCCGGTCTTAGTTATAAAATGGATTTTGATAACCAGCCAAAGAGCGGCGACCAGGTGTTTGAGGACAATGGCATTAAAGTGGTTACCGATCTGAAGAGCTTTTTATACCTGGTGAATACCACCCTCGAATTTTCGGAAGGGTTGAATGGTAAAGGATTTTATTTTAATAACCCCAATGCCAGCCGTACCTGTGCCTGTGGCGAAAGTTTTGCGGTTTAGGATCTGGCAAAGCCGCCTGCAATTGAACTGGATGAAGTTCAGGTTCCATCCCAAAAAACGGCAAAGTACATGAGGCGACAACAAGCAGTCATGAAATTCCGGTTCCGCTAAAGAAACGGTGAAGCGCACGAAGCAATGGCAAACGGTCATAAAGTTCCGGTTCCACCCAAAAAACGGTGAAGTGTACTGGGCCAACCGGCAGGCGAAACAACTTTTCAGCACCACAATTCATCTTACTTTCATAATACCGCCCTGCTTACCATGCGGGGCTTTTTTATTCTTCTTTACTTCCATAGTACTTATTGTTCTCCCTTTCTTGTAGCCTGGGCTACTCCGGGTTCGCTCCGGTTTCGCTCCGTCTTAACCTATTTATCGCATTTATCACACACGTTTCGCCAAAGTATTCCGTTAATGTTCCGTTCCTTTAAAGCAACGGCATATATACGAGACATATACGAGATATGTACGGGATATATACGGAATATTAGTTAAGCCAAAGCGAAACCGGAGCGAAGCCGGAATAGAGAATGAGTAGCAAGTCGGCGTTGAAAAGTTATCAAACGAAACAGGGATAGAGAAAGAGCAGCAAGTCGGTAGTGAAAAGCTATCAAGTGGGGCAGGGATGATTCCGGTGCGAAGCCATAGTCGTGAATGAAACTTGTGTGTGGGTGATCGGCTGTTACAGGTTATAAGGACTTAAACCTGAATTGAAGTGGGCAAAGTGTTCAACACAATAGGGTTTTCGATTTATCCAGGTGACCGGGCACCTCCCTAAAATAAAAATCCCCCGTTTTAATCGGGGGGACTTTTTATGCAGTAGGTTTCGGCTATTTTATAATTGAACAGAAATAGACGGTCACCGGATGTTCATTTTTCATGGATAATTAGCTCGAGAGTAGACGCAATATAATAAAATTGCTGAAACGTGCATCATACGACGGCATCTTTTATTAACATATACTTATAATCACTTATTTTCGTGCCCATGTGGTCAGTTTGTAAAAAAGAATTCCGGCAGTTTTTCAGCAGCCTGACCGGCTACATTGCCATCATCGTATTCCTATTGTTAAACGGGCTATTCCTGTTCGTATTCCCCGATACCAATATCCTTGACTTTGGGTTTGCTACCCTCGACAAATTTTTTGAGCTTGCTCCCTGGATATTGTTATTGCTGATCCCCGCTATCACCATGCGTAGTTTTGCCGACGAATTCAAAGGCGGCACATTCGAAATATTACAAACCAAGCCGCTTAGCCGCTGGCAACTGGTTTCGGGAAAATATTTCGGTTCCCTGCTAGTGGTGCTCATTGCCCTGGTGCCCACCATAATATACCCCATCACCGTGCAGCAGCTGGCTGCCACTGGCGGCGGTATTGATATGGGTGGAACCATTGGCTCGTACATTGGCCTTATTTTTTTGGCCGGGGTATTTGTAGCCATCGGCATTGCCTGCAGCAGCTTCACCAACAACGCAGTGGTGGCATTTATTGCCGGCGCTTTTCTTTGCTTTTTATTGTACAGCGGGTTCAACGCCATCAGCCGCATACCTGCCCTGCAATCGGGCGCCGATTATTACGTTGAAATGCTGGGCATCGACTTCCATTACCGCAGTGTTAGCCGCGGGGTTGTCGATAGCCGGGACATCATATATTTTCTCAGCGTCATCTTTTTCTTTCTACTATTTACCAATCGCAATTTGTTGAAACGATAATCCGGTAATACACCATGAACAAAATACTGGCTTCAAAACTATGGTGGTTGTTTTTGCTGATCGTACTGGTGGGTATTAATTACCTGGCATCGGCAGTGCATACCCGTGCCGACCTTACTCAGGAAAAAAGATATACCCTGTCGCCCGCTACCAAAAAATTAATAAAAGGCTTACACGATAAAGTTTCCATTACCGTATTGCTCACCGGCGATATGCCGGCCGGGTTCAAAAAACTCAGCAACAGCACCAAAGAAATGCTGCAGGAGTTTAAAGAACTGGGTGGCAGCAATATTCAGTTCAAATTCGAAAAACCAGGCGCGGGGCTCGATGAGTCGGCTAAACAAAATATGCAGCTGCATTTAGACAGCCTGGGCCTTAAGCCTACCAACATTAAAGTAAAAGCGAAAGCCGGCGAATCGCAGGAAGAACGGCTGGTTTACCCCGGCGCCCTGGTGCGGTACAAAGACCGCGAAGTAGCTATTGACCTGCTGCAAGGTCAGGATATGACGGGAGGCGTGCAATCGCTTAACAATGCCGAAGCCCTGCTTGAATATAAAATGGCCCGCACCATTCAAAAGATCACTGCCGATACCGTACCGGCCATTGGTTACCTGCTGGGCAACGGCGAACCACAAAATTATAATGTATTCGACCTCGTAGAGCATACGCTTCGCCAGGAATACCGGTTTGGATGGGTGCCCATTGATAGCGTGCCGGTGATACCGGCCGAATTTGATGCGCTTGTGATCGTAAAACCAACCAAAACATTCAACGATCAGCAGAAGTTAAAAATTGACCAGTACATTATGCATGGCGGTAAGGTAATATGGCTAATCGATAAGCTGTATGCCGAAATGGACAGCCTCATGCGTTCGCACAGTGATTTTGTAGCCTTCGACCGCAACCTGAACCTCGACGACCAGTTATTCAAATACGGTGTTCGCATAAATGGCGACCTGGTGCAGGACCTGCAATGCGATAAAATTCCACTTGTGGTGGGCAATTATGGTAATCAGCCCCAGATGCAGCTGGTGCCCTGGCCTTATTTCCCCACGTTATCGAATTACTCGGGACATCCCATTGCCAAGAACCTCGATAATGTGCTTTCCATATTTCCCAACTCGATAGATACCATAAAAAATAATCTCAAAAAAACGGTGCTGCTGTCGTCTTCAGAAAGCTCGCGCATCATCAGCACACCGGCTATTGTAACACTGAACAGTGTAAAAACAGAGGACGATCTCAAAACTTTCAACCAGTCATTTATACCGGTAGCGGTGTTACTCGAAGGAAGATTTTCTTCTCTGTACACCAACCGGTTGTCGACAGGCATGCTCGATACCCTGGCGGGCCTGTACAAACAGCCTTTCAGGGCTGCCACGGAGAAGGAAAGTAAAATGATCGTGGTGAGTGATGCCGACATTGTAGCCAATGTGGTAACACAGAAGGAAGGACCCCTGCCCATGGGCTTCAACCAGTTTACCAACAACCAGTATGCCAACAAAGATTTTTTCCTGAACTGTATACAGTACCTCACCGATTCATCAGGTATTTTAGACACCCGCTCGAAAGATTTTGCGCTGCGGTTGTTAGATACCAAAAAAACAGAAGAAGACAGAACCCAATGGCAGGTTATGAACATTGGAATGCCGGTTGTTCTCATATTGTTGTTTGGCGTTGTTTACCAGGCTTTACGAAAAAGAAAGTATCAGGGGGCCGGAAAGAAGTAGTTACAGGTTACAAGTTTCAAGTTACAAGGAAAAACAGTTACCGGTTACCAGTTTCCGGTTGCCGGGCCTTGAATTTCTAAACTGTTAACAATTTATCGGGCATTTTGCAAATTATGCCTGGTAACTGGTACCCGGTACCCTGCAACCTGAAACTGACCTTTAAAACGCGGCAGTCACAAACCATCAACCAGTAACCTTAAGTTGGTTATCTTTGCCCACCATTTAATACTTACATGACAGCTGAGCAGATCACGTTTTTAGCGTTTGGCAGTTTATTAATACTGGCATTGGCGTTTGACCTGGGATTACTAAGCAAAAAATCGACGCATATCTCCATTAAAAAAGCAATCTGGCAAACCGCTTTCTGGGTTTCGCTGGCCATGCTTTTCTTTGGTTTTCTGTGGTACCAGAACGGTCATAAAATTGCCCTCAATTACCTGAGCGCTTACCTGATGGAGTGGTCGCTGAGCATCGACAATATCTTCGTGTTCATCCTCATTTTCGGATTTTTTAAGGTAAAGGATAAATTCTATGCAAGGGTACTGTTGATCGGTATTTTAATGGCCATTATTTTCAGAATGGGCTTTATTTCAATTGGAATTGGGCTGGTAGCGCGATTCCATTGGATATTATACATATTTGGTGGAATATTAATATACACCGGTATTTCCATGTTCAGGGCGAATCACGATGAAGAGGCCGATCTGGAAAATAACCGCGTATATAAACTGCTGAAACGGGCATTGCCTATAACCGCCGATGATGGCGGAGGAAAGTGGAAAATAAATGTGAATGGCAAAAAATACTACACCAGCCTGTTTGTAGTGGTGATCATGCTGGCCACTACCGATATTGTATTTGCATTGGATTCAATACCTGCGGTATTTGCTATTTCGCCTGAACCGCTGGTGGTTTATACATCAAACGTATTTGCTGTATTGGGTTTGCGTTCCCTGTTCTTTTTACTGAAAGGGGCCGCCAACAAGTTCGCTAATTTACAACAGGGTATTGCCATCGTGTTGATCTTTATTGGGTTGAAAATGCTGGTGGAATATTTCAACATTGAAATACCTGTTTATATTTCCCTGCTGGTGATCGTTATTTGTATTTTAGCTTCTATAGTATACTCTGTAACCATAGGCAATCGTACCATTGAAAACAAAGAAACGGATGCCGGAACAGACCGGGAAATTCACTGATCAAATTAACCGGGTGAAATATTTTATTGACAATATTGCTTCCATCATAAAAGCAAGATGGCTTGTTCAACATGATAATTCATTGATTGAACAATTGCTTATAGACAGCCGCAAACTTATTTTTCCGCAAACCTCCCTGTTCTTTGCCCTTAAAGGTCCGCGCCGCGATGGGCACGCCTTTATTGACCAGTTGTATAAGAAAGGCGTACGGAATTTTGTAGTGAGCGAGGCGGTAGATGCCCTTTCTTTTCCCGAAGCCAATATTTTACAGGTAAACGACCCGTTGCAGGCCTTGCAAACACTGGTGGCGGCGCATCGTAAACAATTCAACCTGCCGGTAATAGGCATTACCGGTAGTAATGGCAAAACCATTGTAAAAGAATGGTTGAACCAGTTGTTGGAAGAAAGGTTCACTATTATTCGCAGTCCCAAAAGTTATAACTCGCAAATAGGCGTGCCGCTGAGCGTTTGGCCGCTCAATGAACAACATGAGCTGGCCATCTTCGAAGCCGGTATTTCGCAGTCGGGCGAAATGGAACAACTGCAAAAGATCATTCAACCCACCATTGGCATATTTACCAATGTGGGCGAAGCGCACAGTGAAGGGTTTGTGAACATCAGGCAAAAAGTGAATGAAAAGCTGCAATTGTTCAGGCACGTACAAACATTGATCTATTGCCAGGACGATCCCGAAATAAACAGCGGGGTAGCCGCCTTATGGCAGCAATTGCCCAACAACAAGCGCTTCGAGATCTTTAGCTGGAGCATGGTAACCGAGGCCACCCTGCAAATACTGCTGGTGGCAAAAGAAGATGGCAAAACCACCATTTCGGCCAGCTACCGCCAGCAGGAAATCAGCATTGTTATTCCGTTCATGGATAATGCTTCGGTTGAAAATGCCATTCATTGCTGGTGCGTGTTATTGCATTTACAGGTGCCGCATGAAGAAATAAAACAGCAAATGCAGCTGTTAGGGCCGGTGGCCATGCGGTTGGAACTAAAGAAAGGCATTAATAATTGTTCTATCATCAATGACAGTTACAGCGCCGACCTCAGTTCATTTACCATTGCCCTTGATTTCTTAAGCCAGCAACAGCAACATGGCAAACGAACTGTTGTGATCTCTGATATTTTGCAAAGCGGCCGGTCAGAAAAAGACCTGTATGCCGAAGTGGCCCGCATGCTGCAGCAACGGCAGGTGAACCGCCTCATCGGGATCGGCGAACGCATATCGCATCATCAAACTATTTTTCAGTCGGCCGGCCTTGCCGAAATGGCGTTTTATTCGTCGGTTGATGCATTTATAAAAGAATTACCGCAGATCCATTTTAAAGAGGAGACCATTCTGTTAAAGGGGGCCCGGGTTTTTGAGCTGGAGCAAATTGACCGGTTGCTGCAACAGAAAGTACACCAGACCGTGCTTGAAATTGACCTTACAGCCGTGGCGCATAACCTGAAACAGTTTCAGCAGCTGTTGCGCCCCAGCACCCGCACAATGGCCATGGTGAAGGCGTTTTCGTATGGCAGCGGCAGTTATGAGATCGCCAATGCGTTGCAGTTTCACCGGGTCGATTACCTGGCAGTGGCCTATGCCGATGAGGGCGTTGAATTACGCAAGGCGGGTATCAACCTGCCCATCATGGTCATGAATCCTGAAGAATCGACCTTCGACATATTAGTGCAATATAATCTGGAACCCGACCTGTATTCGCCCGGTATATTGGCGCTGTTTGAAGAATTTGTTAAAAAACAGGGAATTCAGCAATTCCCCGTACATATAGAACTGGAAACGGGCATGAACCGGTTGGGATTTTCCCAGGCCGAATTGCCGGCGGTACTACATGCCCTTCGTTCCCCGATCTTTAAAGTGCAATCGGTATTCACGCACCTGGCATCGAGTGAAGATCCCCAGCATGATGCCTATACCAATAAGCAGGGCGAGTTGTATATGCAAATGGTTGAACAAATTCAGGCCGTGGTGTCGTATCCCTTCATCAGGCATGTGGTGAATACGGCCGGTATCATTCGCCATCCGCAATGGCACCTCGATATGGTGCGATTGGGTATTGGCTTATACGGTGGCGACAGCAGCGGGGAAGGCGGGCTCGATTTGCGGGAAGTTTCTACCCTTAAATCGACCATTGCGCAAATAAAGCAACTGAAGGAGGGAGAAACGGTGAGCTATGGCCGTAAAGGCGTGGTAACCAGCGACGCGCGCATTGCAACTGTGCGCATAGGTTATGCAGACGGGTATCCGCGGAGCCTGGGCCATGGGGCCGGTAAAATGCTGGTGAATGGTCACCTGGCGCCGGTGATAGGCACTGTGTGTATGGATATGACCATGATCGATATAACCAATATTTCACATGTTCAGGAAGGCGATGAAGTGATCGTTTTTGGCGCGGCCTTACCAGTGAAGCAGGTGTCCCATTGGGCCCAAACCATCCCGTATGAGCTGCTGGCCGGTATTTCGCAGCGGGTGAAACGAATATATTTTGAGGAGTAGGGCATTCGTTATTAGTTCATTAGTTGGCACCGGAAAACCGTTTATCAATACAGCCCGGGCTTAACTATTATAAAAGACAGAAAACCTTATCTTTGGAAACTAAATTTTAGCATAGTGAAGATCAGAACAGTTGCCCTGGTAATACTGGGAATTATTATCGCCGATCAGGCTTTAAAAATATGGGTGAAAACCAGCATGACTTATGGAGAGCAAATCTTTTTGCTGGGCAGAACTTTACGGCTGTATTTTATAGAAAATGAAGGGATGGCCTGGGGCTGGAAGTTTGGTGGCGACTGGGGCAAGCTGGCCCTCACCGTTTTCAGGTTAATAGCCGTGATCTTTGGTGTATACTATATTAAAAGTATCGTGCAAAAGAAATATCATCCCGGGTTTATCCTTTGCGTGGCCATGATCTTTGCCGGCGCGTTGGGTAACCTTATTGATAGTATGTTCTATGGAATGATATTCTCGGGCAGTAATGATGGCTCGGGTTTGGCGCATATGTTCCCTAAAGGCGGAGGTTATGCCGGTTTCCTGCACGGTAAAGTGGTTGACATGATCTATGCCCCCATCATCGATAACAAAGTATTACCGGCCTGGATCCCCTTCTGGGGTGGTGAACGCTTCACCTTTTTCTCGCCCATCTTTAACATTGCCGATGCTTCCATTTCAGTTGGTGTTATTGCCATCCTGATATTCCAGAAGCGTTTTTTCAAGAAGAGTCCGTTAGCAGAAGAACCGGTTTCAGTGAAGCCTGATGAAGAGTTGAAGGATACAGTGAAAGTGTACACCGGGCAATAAGCGTGTTGAAATAACTAATTACAATAAAAAATGTCGTCCCGATTTACCGGGGCGACATTTTGCTTTATAGGAGAGAGAAGTAAGAAGCAGGAAAATCGCGAAAGCACCCTTGATTGGCGATGCTTGTTTAGATCCTAGATCTTACCCACCATATCTTTCGGAATAACCCATTCGTCGAATTGCTCGGGGGTAACGTAGCCCAGTTTCACGGCCATTTCTTTAAGGGTAGTGCCTTCTTTATGGGCTTTTTGGGCAATCTCTGCTGCTTTGTAGTAACCGATCTTTGTGTTGAGCGATGTTACCAGCATCAGGGAGTTGTCGACGTGTTTTTTAATGTTGGCTTCAATGGGTTCAATACCTACGGCGCATTTATCATTAAAACTTACACAACCATCGCCAATGAGGCGGGCGCTGTGCAGGAAGTTAAAGATCATTACGGGTTTGAACACGTTCAATTCAAAATGGCCATTGGCGCCGCCGATGCTGATGGCCACATCATTACCCATTACCTGAGCAGCGATCATGGTCAGTGCCTCACACTGGGTGGGGTTTACTTTACCGGGCATAATGGAAGAACCGGGTTCGTTATCGGGGATGAACAGTTCGCCGATACCACTGCGCGGGCCCGAAGACAACATCCGGATATCGTTGGCGATCTTCATGAGGCTTACGGCAATGGTCTTTAAAGCGCCATGGGCTTCCACAATGGCATCGTGGGCAGCCAGGGCTTCAAATTTATTTTCAGCCGTTACAAACGGCAGTCCGGTCAATGCGGCAATATGCTTGGCCACGTTCTCTGAGTAATTGGCGGGGGTATTAATGCCGGTTCCAACCGCAGTACCGCCCAGGGCGAGTTCGCTCAGGTGCGCCAGGGTGTTTTTAATGGCGCGCAAACCGTGGTCGAGCTGCGATACATAACCGCTGAACTCCTGACCAACGGTGAGGGGCGTAGCATCCATAAAGTGCGTACGGCCTATTTTCACCACGTGCATGAATTGTTTGCTTTTTTCAGCCAGGGTGTTGCGTAATTTTTCAATGCCGGGGATAGTAACCTCGATCAGTATTTTATAGGCCGCAATGTGCATTGCGGTAGGGAAGGTGTCGTTGGAGGACTGTGATTTGTTTACATCGTCGTTGGGGTGCAGGAATTTTTCCTTATCGGTGAGTTTACCGCCTTTGATAACATGGCCACGGTAAGCAACCACCTCATTTACATTCATATTGCTTTGGGTACCGGAACCGGTTTGCCAAACTACCAGGGGGAAATAAGCATCGAGCTTTCCGGCAAGGATCTCGTCACAGGCCTGGCCAATTACGTCGCATTTTTCTTTGGGCAGAACGCCAGCTTCGAAATTGGTGATGGCGGCCGCTTTTTTCAGGTAAGCAAATGCCCGGATGATCTCTTTTGGCATTTTATTGATGTCCTGTGCAATTTTGAAATTGTCAATACTGCGCTGAGTTTGAGCGCCATACAGGGCATCGGCAGGCACCTGCACTTCTCCCATGGTATCTTTTTCTATCCGGAATTCCATAATGTAAAATTTGCGCAAAAATACACGGTTTCCGGTTCCCGGGTACCAGTTTCCGGGCCTAAAATTCCAGGCTCTCCCTGCTTAAGGGTACTCTTCGAATTTCGGCCCCGGTATCCGGCGACTGGTAACAGGTAACTACTTATTGTTTAACGGATGATCAACTCGCTTTTCAGCACAATATTCTCATAGGGCGCTTCCAGGCGGGAGGTTTTTTTATCGATCAGGCGAAAAAGCAGTTCTGTGGCGCTCACGCCCTGGTCGTAAGGAAATTGTTCTACCGAAGCCAGCGGGGGGTATTCGACATACTGCGTAACCGGTACGTTGGCATAGCTTACAAAACAGATGTCTTTGTTGATGGCCAGTTTCTTTTGCCGCGCATAATGAATGGCGTCGAGCGTAACATAATCGTTGAAAGAAAGAATGGCGGTAGGTCTTTTTTTAAGCAGCATCAACGCATCAAAGGCTTTCTGGGTGCCTTCAACCGACAGGTCGGTGCTTACGATCAGCGATTCATCGACCGGCAGTTTGTGCTTTTTATGGGCTTCCATGTACCCATCGAGCCGCTCATTTTTCATATTCAGGGTGGGTGGTCCCTGCAGGTAACCGATGCGTTTATGGCCTTTTTTTATTAACCATTCCACTGCTTCCACAGAGCTATCGTACAAATTGCAGCTTACCGAATGAATGTCTTTGGCATCGGGAACGCGGTCGAAGAACACCACGGGAATATCGTAGTTCTTCATTTGTTCAAAATGTTCAATATGGGTGGTGCTGCTCGAAATGGACGCGATGATACCATCTACGCGATGGTTCTTCATTGACTCTACCAGCTTTTGTTCGCGGGCCAGGTCATCGTGACTTTGGCCAATGAGCACAATATAGTTGTGATCGATGGCCACGTCTTCAATGCCATTGATGGCAGCGGAAAAGAATTCTTCGCGAAGGTTGGGCAGAACCAGACCGATCGTGAAAGTTTTTCGCTGTTTGAAGAATATGGCTGTTTGGTTGGGCTCGTAGTTTAATTCAGCAGCCAGTTTTTTCACCGCCATTTTTGTACGCAGGCCAATGCTGGGATGATCGTGCAGGGCGCGTGAAACCGTAGAAGCGGAGATATTTAACCGGCGGGCTATTTCCTTTATGGTGGGGAGTTTCTTTTCCATGTGTATTGCACTGTAAGTTAAACAATGTAGCGGAAGATAGGACAGGCAAACGTTTGCGGAAAATGCAGCCGGGGGTGTGAATGGTGAATAGCGAACAGAACCCTGAAGTGTGCGACGCAAGGAACGCTTAATAGAGATCCTGCAGCCGGCCACCACCAACCCCAACGCCCGCTGTTACTTTCCCTGAAAATCAGGCTTCCTTTTTTCAAGGAACGCAGTAGTGCCTTCCACCATATCGTGGGTGGCAAAGCATTCGCCAAACAGGTTCACCTCTTCGGTAAAACCATCTTTGGTATGATCAAAAACGGCATTGGCCGCTTTAATGCAACGGCCAACGGCCAGCGGTGCTTTGGTATTTACCAGCTCCAGAATAGAGCGGGCCTTTGCTAACAATTCTTCCTGCGGCACCACATAATTTACCAGTCCGTACTGAAGGGCGGTAGCGGCATCGAGCATATTACCGGTGATGAGCAGTTCAATGGCCCGGCCTTTGCCAATGAGTTGGGTCAACCGCTGGGTGCCGCCATAGCCGGGTATAAGGCCCAGGTTTACTTCGGGCTGGCCAAAGCGGGCGTTCTCCGAAGCTATTCTGAAATGACAGGCCATGGCCAGCTCACATCCGCCACCGAGGGCAAATCCGTTTACGGCAGCAACGACGGGTTTGGGCGCTTCTTCGATCTTTCTGAAAATATACTGGCCTTTTTTTGCCAGGTCCATGCCTTCATGGTGTTTCAATCCCTGGAACTCGCTGATGTCGGCGCCGGCAACAAAAGCTTTTTGTCCGGCCCCGGTTATGATCACCGACCTGATGGCGGGGTTATTATATACATCATCAATGGCCGTGTTCAATTCATCGAATACGGTTTTATTGAGTGCGTTCAATTTATCGGGCCGGTTGATGGTAATGAGCAGAATGGCATTTTCAAGTGATGTAGTTATGGCAGAATACATGTTGCAGGTTTTTTATCAATTGGAATGATTAATAATTGTAAATCTAAAGGAAATAGATGATTTTGGAGCGTTTCGATACTCCGGCACTTCGACTACGCTCAGTGCTCAACGCTGTTTGTGCCTGCCCCTTCGACTTCGCTCCCGGCAAAAAAAAATGCAGCCTTTGGAAAAAGGCTGCCGTTTCTGATAAGAGAACCTGTCCTGATAATATTTTATGTAGGTAGTATCGTTTTGTTGTATTAACAGGGCAAAAATGCAAACAAATTCCGCCCTTGAAAAGCGGGTTTGTTTGTAATGTGTAAAAGGGGTATTGAAGTGTAATTATAAGATCATGAAGCGTTTTGCCGGCGCGCCTTTCTATTGGGTAAAGAACCGTATTTTTGAACACTTAAATGTTGCTTGCATGAATCAAAAAGTAAACAGGCCGCTGCGGGTTTTGGTGGCAAAGGTTGGGCTCGACGGGCACGACCGGGGCGCCAAGGTCATTGCTACGGCTTTGCGCGATGCCGGAATGGAAGTGATCTATACCGGATTGCGCCAAACGCCTGAAATGGTAGTGAATGCCGCGTTACAGGAAGATGTAGACGCTATTGGCATTAGTATTTTATCCGGCGCCCATATGACCGTTTTCCCAAAAGTAGTGGCTTTAATGAAGGAAAAAGGAATGGAAGATGTAT
Organism: Niastella vici; assembly: GCF_002077945.1. GTDB lineage: Bacteria > Bacteroidota > Bacteroidia > Chitinophagales > Chitinophagaceae > Niastella > Niastella vici. Next base: position 251,998 of record NZ_LVYD01000041.1, on the reverse strand, counting down.
TGCTGACCGGCGGGGGCATTATTCCCGAAGAAGATATGCAGCAATTAAATGCCCTGGGGGTGGGTAAATTGTTTGCACCGGGAACGCCCACTACTGAAATTGCCAGCTATATCGCTGACTGGGTAAGCGCCCACCGGAATTTTTAATAAAAAGCGCAGGCTGTGCCGGCCTGCCTTAACCTGTTTATGTGCGATCTTTTTCTGATACTTCCATAAAACACAAGAGCCACACTTTTGAAGGTGTGGCTCTTGTGTTAAATTGTTTGTTTTTTAACCGCGCAATTGCTGCAATACGAGGTTAATTCTATTTATGGTTTCTTCCTTTCCGATAATAGCGGCTATCTCAAACACGCCCGGGCCAAACTTACCACCTACCAGCATTATGCGCAAGGGCAATAATACTTCACCTGGTTTTATTTGTTTGGCTGCGGCCAGTTCTTTAAATCCATTTTCCAGATCAGTGGCATTCCAGTAGGATTGCTGTTGCAGGTAGCTGATGACATCGCCAAAAAATGTTTGTTTGGCTTCGTTCCACTTGGGCTTTATGGCATCGAGGTCCCATTGTTGTGGGGTTTGGAAAAAGAAACGCGACTGCTCAACAAAATCGGGGAGCAGGGTGCAACGTTCTTTTACCAGCGCAATCACTTTTTCGAGTTGTGCATCATCAGTTGCTGCAATGCCGTGCTGGTCAAAGATGCTTTTTACTTCGGGCTTCAGCCTGCCAGCATCCGCTCTCTTTATCCATTCATGGTTGAACCATTTGGCTTTTTCGAAATCGAATTTGGCGCCGCCCTTATGAACGCGGTCGATGGAGAATTTTTGTATCAGTTCATCGAGGGTGAACAATTCCTGGTCGGTGCCATCATTCCAGCCCAGCATGGCCAGCATATTTATAAATGCTTCGGGTAAAAAACCCATTTCACGAAAACCTTTGGTAAGTTCACTGGTGCCAGGCACCGTCCAGTTCATGGCAAATACGGGGAAGCCGAGGCGGTCGCCATCGCGTTTGCTCAATTTTCCATTGCCATCGGGTTTCAGGATCAATGGCAGGTGCGCCCATTGCGGCATCTCTTTTTCCCAGCCCAGGTATTTCCATAATAAGATATGCACGGGTGAGCTGGGCAGCCATTCTTCGCCGCGGAAAGCATGGGTTATTTTCATCAGGTAATCATCAACCACCACCGCCAGGTGATAGGTTGGCATACCATCGGCTTTCAATAATACTTTATCATCGACCAGGGACGTATGAAAACTTACTTCGCCGCGGATCATATCGGTAAAGGTCACCGTTTCATTTTCAGGCATGCGAATACGAATGACGTGTGGAACACCATCTGCTATCATTCGCTGTGTTTCTTCAAAAGTAAGCGCACACGAGTTGCGCATTTGCATGCGTATATTATGATCGTATTGGGGCGAAGGGTTTTCGGCTGTTTTAAACCGTTCGCGCATCGATTCCAGCTCATCGGGCCGGTCGAACGCATAATAGGCTTTTCCTTCCTGTACTAAAAATTCCGCATATTGCCTGTACAGCTCTTTACGCTCGCTTTGGCGATAGGGAGCGAATGGGCCACCGGCCAGCGGGCTTTCATCGGGTTGCAACCCGCACCATTTTAAACATTCATAGATGTATTCTTCGGCGCCCGGTACATAGCGGCTTTGGTCGGTATCTTCAATACGCAACACAAAATCGCCACCCTGCTGGCGGGCAAACAAATAATTGTATAGAACCGTTCTTACACCCCCTAAATGAAGTCCGCCTGTTGGACTGGGAGCAAATCGTACCCTTACTTTTTTTGCCATAGGGCGCAAAGATAAGCAATTGACAACAGGCAATGTTTGCATCTTGCCCCGGTTCCAACTATCTTTATTGTATGCTAAAAAAGCTGATCACGCTCATCTTTCTGTTTATATATAAAATAGTGCCGGCCCAACTGACGTACCAGACCCTGTATGTGGATTATGATAGCGCCTGGACTTACAAAAACCTGAAAATTATTCCCATCAGGCCAAAAGGTTTTGGCGGCCAGGCCCGGGTTGTGCCGGGCGTGGTATCGTTAAGCCAGGCGGTGGCAAAGGGTAGTGTAGTGATCAGCGAACGCGGAACTGCGGCAACGGAAAATGTTCATTGGTTGCGCATAAATAATAATGGATCCGAATCGGTGTATATAGGCTCGGGCGAAATAATTCTCGGCGGCCGGCAGGACCGCATGGTTTCCCGGGATACGGTTCTGCCCCCTTCGCCAAAAGATCAATACATAAATGTAATGTGTGTTGAAGAAGGGCGATGGAGCGATAAAGAAAAAAAATTTCAATACAATAATTATGCTGATCCCGCCTTGCGGAAGGTGTTAGACCAATCGAAGAACCAGGTACTGGTATGGAAAGAAGTATTTTCGCAACTGGAACGCAACGGCACAAAAGCACCAACAATAGCCTACCTGGCCCATCGCAGCGATAAAAAATATACGCCCGAACAGGATGCGTATTTACGTTACTTCACCGAAAAATTCAGGAACAGCGACAGTACAATAACCGGTTTTGTATGTATGAGCGGCGATAAAGTAATAGGGTGTGATATATATGCCGGTAATAATTTGTTTTATGGCGAGCTGCAGCCATTATTACATGGATATATAGAAGAAGCGATCGCCTTTGGCAGTACGCCGGTTATAAAAGATGAAAAAGTAAAAGAATACCTCAATCCCATACTTACAAGCGAAGCAACACAGGAAGCATACCTTAAAAAAAATGGCAAGATGTATAAGTACAAAGAGAAAGTAGTACACATTACCGGTTACGCACAGTAATTTCAGTTATTTTTGTTGCAGAGGATAGCATAGCATGCTTTATTTTGTAAAAACACCATGGTGGCTTAAGAAGCTTTATCCGCGTTGTGTTTGGGACATTCCGGTCAAAGAAAAAACATTGTACCTCACATTTGACGATGGTCCACACCCGGTAGTTACTCCATTTGTATTAGACCAGTTACAGCAGTATAACGCCAAGGCTACTTTTTTTTGCATTGGTAAGAACGTGGCCGCACATTCCGACATCTATCGTTCAATACTCGATGGCGGGCATCGGGTAGGCAATCATACGTTCAATCATTTGAATGGCTGGAAGGCTACCGATGAGTTGTACCTGCAAAATATTTTATCGGCTGGAAAATATATTGACTCCAATCTGTTTCGACCTCCATACGGAAAGATCACGCGCTTTCAGGTAAAACTGTTAACAGGAATTCGCAATTCGCCCGTTAGCAGCAATTTTAGGATAATCATGTGGGATGTGCTCAGCGGTGATTTTGACCTTAAGCTCACGCCAGAAGCCTGCGCATTAAATGTTACCAGGAATGCGCAACCGGGTTCCGTAATCGTTTTCCATGACAGTGAGAAAGCATTTCCCCGCTTGCAGGAAGCACTGCCAAAAACGCTGCAATATTTTAGTGAAAAAGGCTTCCGTTTTGAAGCAATAAGAGGATAAAAAAGCGGTAAAATAAGGGTAGAAATAACCGGATTTTGCGACAGTATGTCCTTAAAAAAAGTTGGGCCTGGGTAGACACCCTGGCCCGTTTTTAATCCGTACCCTATGAAAACTGACTTAAAGGTATAAACTTTTTTGATTAATGCAAAGTTATTTCGTGAGACACCCCATTTACCGTGAAACTTGCCTTGTTATCGCAGGTGCCCGGACCGTAGTCGAGCACTGCCACAGCGTCATTTCCTTTCTTTAAACTGAGGGTCCCGAGGGTGATCCACCGGCAGCCGAATTTTTTGCGGAGGGCGGCTGTAATGACGGTTGACCATTGAAAGTATTTGTTACCGGCCGAAACCGCGCCGCTGGCCCCGCCGGTTATATTGTACACATCGTCAAGCGCCAGTAGGGGAGTGGCCCCGCCTTCTATCTGGGTTATCGTTTTTTCACTGCTCCATTGAATATAATCGCCGTTGGAATTGCTTAATTTGGCATTGATAATCTGTATGGTATAACTTTTTTGGCCGGTTGTGCCGGTATTGGTGAGCTTATAGGTGCCTTCTACTTTAATGTTATCTAAATAAAAGCCATCAAAGGAGGCCGTGGCCGAATTGCCTGAGGTGCCGAGGTGACCGGTATACAAAACAATGATCCTGCCTTTGCGGGTTCTGCCATCTTTGCCAATACAGCCGCTGCCAAAGTCGATGGTTATTTGTAAAGGAAAGCGGGTTGAAGTGCTTAACTGTTTGGTAGTCACTACATAGCAGGTGATGGAATCTACTCCATCAATGCGGTTACCATTAGAGCTGCTGCTTACGTCGACCCTTCCAAAAACGCCGGTTCCGCCAATAGCTACCTCGCTGCTGACGCCCATTACGTTATTAAAAACATCATCAAAAACCACTTCGGCGGCAGCATCAGATTCAGATGAAACTGAGGCAAACTCTTCCCTGTCGGCCGTTCCAGAAGCATCATCCTGCTTTTTACAGGCCCACAAAACAAGTGTGGTAACCAGTACCGTTACCAGTAACCCGGTAAGTTTTGATATAGTTTTCATCTGCGAATATTAATTGGGTTTTGGCCAGATGGATCTTACTATGGCAAAATTTTCATTGTACGGCATGTTTTAATGAAAATTTTGCCATAGACGATTCATAAAACAAATTAAGGCATATTATCATAAACCAAGTAACCGGTTTATGACGGAAGCGGTTCTAAATAGTTTAAACAAATCATAAATTTTTTGGGAATTTTGCGACCGATATGAATCTTCAATTAATTGATACTCACTGCCATTTATATGGGCAGGATTTTTCCAAGGACATCAGGGCCGTTATTGAGCGGGCTGAAAATGAAGGGGTTCGGCGTTTTTATTTGCCGGCCATAGACAGCGAAGTGATAGATGCCATGCTGCAACTGGAACAGGATTTTCCGGGAAAATGCTTTGCCATGATGGGCCTGCATCCCTGTTCGGTAAAGGAAGACCATAAGCAGGAACTGGCCCTGGTTGAGCAATGGCTGGCCAAACGGCCTTTTAAAGCGGTAGGGGAGATTGGACTTGATTATTACTGGGATAAAACTTTTATTGACGCCCAGAAGGAAGCTTTTCACCAACAAATAGAGTGGGCTTTACACTACCAGCTGCCTATTGTGATCCATTCGCGCGAGTCGATGGCCGATAGCATTGAGATAGTGCGGCAGCACCAGAAGGGGAATTTGGGGGGCATTTTTCATTGCTTTACCGGTACGTTGGAAGAGGCGCAACAGATCATTGACCTCGGATTTTACCTGGGAATAGGGGGCGTGGTAACTTACAAAAATACCCATTTACGCGAAGTGCTAAAGGCGGTTTCCATGGACCATATTGTGCTGGAAACGGATGCGCCGTACCTGACACCGGTACCTTTCAGGGGTAAAAGGAATGAAAGCAGTTACCTGAAATATATAGTTGAAAAGGTGGCGGAGGTAAAAGAAATACCGGTTTCGGAGGCGGCTGCCATCACTACAGCCAATGCAAAAAAAATATTCGGGGCCTAATGGATGAAGATGTAAATTTGCTCCCCTTTTAAAAGCAGAGGCAGAAAATCTTAATCTGTTTTTAATGGGAAAACATAGAAAGAGAGGTGCCTGAGAGGTTGAAGGGTAATAAAAAATATTGGAGACTTGTCCGAGTGGTTGAAGGAGCACGCCTGGAAAGTGTGTATACGGGAAACCGTATCGAGGGTTCGAATCCCTCAGTCTCCGCAAGTTAAATACAACGTCCCGCCTTTGGCGGGACATTTTTATTTGAGGGCGTTGCGCCGCCTGTGGCGAGCGCAAAAGCCCGATAAATAAAAATGGGAAGGCACGACAGTGCCGGACGTTGTGTTTGACTTAAGCCCCTCCCTTAAGGGATCGCCGCAGGCAATCCCTGGGGAAGAAATAAATTCACCCCACCAGTAATATTCATTGATGCCATTGCGCCGAAGGCAATTCCAATCTTAACTATTTTATATTAATCCCCTAACGGAAATAAAAGGTATCTTTAACCGTTCTACCCTTATAAATAAAAACATGTCAAAAGTCGTCTTCAATAATAAAAATGCTGTCTTTTTCTCCTCTTTGAAAATGGCTGTAGACAAATATTTTAAAGAAAACGGATTAAAAAAGACAGGAACATGGGGATTGTATAGTAAAACCATCATACTGATCGTTGCTGCAATTTCATTATATCTCATCACCATTTGTTTTTCTCTGCCGGTAATAACAACTATTTTAATTGGCAGTGTTTTAGGATTTTTATGTGCCTGCATCGGTTTTAATGTGATGCACGATGCAAACCATGGCAGTTACTCTTCAAAAAGCTGGGTGAACGATACGCTGGGCTTAACATTGAATGCATTGGGTGGCAATAGCTTTATCTGGCGTCATAAACATAACATTATTCATCATACCTATCCCAATGTGGATGGCATTGATGACGATATTGCCAAAACGCCGTTTATCAGAATGTGCAGCACGCAACAATGGGTGCCTATGCACAGGGTGCAGCATTTATATACACCTTTGTTGTATGCCATTAGTTCTATGATCTGGATCTTATTCCAGGACTTTGAAAAATATTTCAAGCAAAAAATACACAATACTGATCTGCAAAAAATGAAAACCAGTGATCATGTTGTTTTCTGGATCAGTAAACTTTTGTATTTGTTCTTTTATATTGCGCTCCCCATAATACTTGTAGGCTGGCAACAGTGGCTGGTATTTTTTATAAGCCTGCACATAGGGCAGGGTTTTACCCTGGCTATTGTATTTCAGCTGGCCCATGTTGTGGAAGAAACCGAGTTTGCTTTTGCGCCGTTAAATGAAACAACGGTCATCGAAAACGAATGGGCCATTCACCAGTTAAAGACAACTTCCAATTTTTCGCCCAATAGCAAAGTGATCACCTGGTTTGCAGGTGGATTAAATTACCAGGTAGAACATCACCTTTTCCCGAAGGTGAGCCATATTCATTATCCGGCGTTGAGCAAAATAGTTAAAGGGAAATGCGAAGAATTCAATATCCCTTATAACTGCATCCCTTCATTTAATTCTGCTGTCAGATCCCATTTCCGGTTTATTAAATCGTTGGGAAAAAAGCCATTGGCTGTGTAGTAATACATAGCTATTTCATTGCGGTCACAAAATAATCCAGGCAGGTATCTGACAATTCACCCAGGTAAAAATCAACATAGTCGATGCTGGCAGTAATGTCGGGTGTTTTACGGGCAAGCGTAAACCGGTTATAATTATTGAGCAAACTGTAAACGCCTTTCAACAGTAAAGCAGGAAGATGGTATTGTAAATTGAGCACATCGAACCGGGTAATTCTTTCAACTGATCTTTTGTTTTCGACGTAATACCTCATCACGGTGTCGTTGCCATAAATGCCCTGTACAGACCAGGTTTCAAAACCGCCGGCAATAAGTGCCTGCATTTGACCGGGCAGGTATTCCCTTATATGAAAAGGATTTCTTGTGAGCGAGGTCAATTGGTTGGGCGTTGTAAGAAATAATGAACCGCCGGGTTTCAGCACTCGCTTTATTTCTTTTAGCAGCAGGTGATCGTTTTTGATATGCTCAATAACCTGGAAGCATAAAATAGTATCAAAGCTGTTGTCGGGAATATGAGATAACCAGGGAAGCTGGCATTGGGTGAATTGCCTGTTGTTATTAAAGGAAATGCCTGCCGGTCTTTTTTTATCGACTGCTACATACTTTTCGGTAAGCGGACTCAACAACTCCATGCCATAGCCTTCGCCGCAACCCAGTTCCAGTACTTTTTTATCGCGGAGCCATTCTTTTGAAATGGCTTTATAAGCAAACAGGTGACGTTGAAAAACATAATTATTAATGTGCGACAGGTTGTTGGTTCTTTCTGAGGTTTTCAGTAATGCTATCATTGGTACAAAATTGAAATGAGAATGAAATGCCCATACTATCGCAGGTTAGCTGCAATAATAGTAATGGCAGGTATGCATTACTGATACACGGTTAGTGGAGAATACCCTTATTCCTGTTTCAAAAAATTGAGATCGACAAAGAGACCCAGTTGAAAGCCTATCCACATTTTGGTGCTTTGGGCCCTGTTCATTGAAAAATTATCAGAGAGGGTATAAATGGGTTTAATGAGGTTGAATTTTTTATCAATTTGGTAATCTGGTAATCCCGGCGCCATTTTTATACCCGCCTGGTAAAAGGTCAGTTTCATAAGATTGAATACGGGACCAAATTGAACACTGATGCGATTGCCAATTCTGGCTTCGGCTATACAGGCTGCTCTATGTAATTGCGTTTTAAATTCCCATTTTTGGCCGGCGGTATCAAATGTAGAAGACAGGTTGCCGGTAGTTAACTGCAGCTGCAAATTCCATTGATCGTTCAGCTCAATAGCACCGCCCAACCCATACCGGAAACCCGATATTTTGAAGTTGCTGCTGAAGGAGGCAAGGGCATACACATATTTTATACCTGCCTGTATGGTTGGGTTGAAATAAAAAACATCATCGGCTCCCAGGCCGGCTTTTATAAGCATGTTGCCGGCAATGCTGCGTTCTTTTGTGGGAGAAGAAGCACGCGAGGCTACCTGGTTGATTGTAGCAGCTGGCTTTTTACCAACAGGTGACTGCGCTTTTACAGAATCCTTACTGGCTGGTATGGGGACAGTGGTTTTTATGGTATCGCTGCTGAAGTTCTTGTTAGCACCTGCATCTGCAGCTGTTACTGCGGGTAAAGGAGTGGTGGCATTACCTGCCGGAGGCCTCTGGTTCGAGATATGCGGGTTTGTATCTGGCGGAATATGCTTTATCGATGAATTTTTATTGGGCGGAACCGGTTGTTTTTGACTTACTGATGGGGCAGCCGGTAAATGCGGCGCCAGCACGGTGTGCGTGGTGTTTACAACGTTGGTAGCTTTTCTTTTTGCGGGCGGGGGATTATCGAGCAGAATAATGTGGTCGCCGAGGATGGCATAATATACGCCTGTGTTCGCCTTTATTTCCTGTAACAAACCGCCAATAGTTTGCTTATTCGCTTTTATGCGGATATATTTTCCTGCGGGAAATTTGCGTGTATTGATAGAGAATTTTACACCCGCCTGTTTATTGATCAGGTTTAACAGGGAGTCGAGCTGAATAGCGTTGGCCGGAACGAGGATCATTTTATGCAGGTTGACGGCAGTTTGCGCGCTGCCTTTTATTACCAGGGCCATCAGCAAAATGATCAAACTTATCTTAATCGCTATTTGGTTGTTACGTACAGCTACTACCACTTATATACACAGTTTTTTGCTCAATTCGGTATTGAATGTTCAACGTCATTGCCAACACCTCAAAGATATATTCAATTGATTTATTATCGAAAGAACTGCTCATGGTGCAGGCTTCCAGGTCTTTGTTGGTTATAACAATTTTTATACCGTAAGCCTTTTGCAGTTGACTGGCAATTTCTTTTAAGCTGGCATTTTCAAAATTGAAAATTTTTGTAGCATAGGCCACTTCATTGACATTGAAAGTCTCCAAAATTGAAAACCGTTGTGTTGAAATATGGTAGATGCCTTTATTACCGGCTTTAAGGGTTATGCTATCCTTATCGTTAAGCATACGTACAATACCTGTTCTTACCACTACTTCAATGCTGTCGGTTCCCTTGCGTACATTAAATGATGTGCCAATCACTTTTATATGCACCGGGCCAACACTTATTATAAATGGTTTGGAAGCATCGGGTGTAACATTAAAAAAGGCTTCCCCATTTAATTGTACTTCCCGGTTACCGGTAAATTGAACCGGATACTGTAACAGCGAATGGTTGTTAATGATAGCAATGGAGCCATCTGGTAAGGTATCGTTCAGGATGGTTTGATCTGTTTGGCGGGTAATGGCGATCGTGTTTGGTGAACGTTTCTTTTTAGTAAGCACGGTGAACAGGATAACCGCTCCTGCTATCAGTATTAAACTTGCTGCGATCTTTGTAAAGGCCAGCGCTTTTTTAAGTGGGATGGTTTTTGATATTGGTGGCTGTAAAACCCTGTTTTTGATCTCCTGTAAAAAAGCTTCTTTATCGGGAATGGTACAATTTTCTTCTGAAGAAAGGGAACTCCATATGTTGCTGACCTGTTCAAACAATTGCCTGTTTGCAGGCGAGACCGCCAGCCATGTTTCCAATTGAATGGCTTCTGCAGGCGAGGCTTCGCCGGCCAGGTAGTTACCCAGCAGGTGATCAACATCGATATGGTTGTTATTATTCATCGGTTGGTGCGGGTCATTGTTTATTGGGTTAAGAGTAATATAAACAGGATCATCACTTCTGATAGCTTTTCCCGCAATATTCTAAGGGCTTTACCGATCTGTACTTCTACCGTTTTTACCGATAAATTCATTTCCAGGGCTATATCAGCATATTTCTTTTGCTCGAACCTGCTTTTCATGAAGATCAGTTTGCATTGTGGCGGCAGGCTTTCCAGCGCTTCCCTTATGCGGTTGATGTTTTCCTTGCTTACCAGCTCATCGTTGAATACCTGTTGAACAGACTGGTTATTTTGAAGGTATGCCTTTCGTACTTTTTCATTCCTTTTTATATTCAGGCAATAATTATAGACCGAAGTGTATAAATACGATTGTACCGATTGCTGTTCATCAATGGTTAACCGTTTCTGCCACAGGTTTACAAAAACGGTTTGTACCGCATCTTTTGCCTCATCATTGTTCTTCAATAAGGTAAAGGCATAGCGATACAACCCTTCAAAATGGGTTTGAAAGTATTTTTCCACGACTGCAGTCAGCCGCTCATCATTCATTTTTATGTCATCCTGTAGGTTCAATCCTTGCAAAATCCCGCTTGTCAGATGATTTTCAGGTATTACACGCTGAAAGGCGAATACCCTTATTGGGTGGGTGAATTTTTTTTCCTGTTTAAACGCGAATATACATACACGGCACCGGGAATTAACAGCAGGGCGAGAAACCAGTAATACCGCCGGGTTGATTGAACAGCCGGTACCTGTATTTTTTTCAGATGGCCGCTGTAAACAAATGCCGCCCAATAATAAGGCAATTGTACCAGGGCATTATCCTTATTTGACAACAACCATTGCTTTTTTGCATGATGTAATGCCAGTGCAATGTCATTTTGTTTCGACAATTGTTCATAAAAAAGTTGGGTCAATGCTATGGCCGTTTTGTCATTCACATTCCATAAACCAGCCATAACACCACCGGCGCCAGCCGCTGTAAAGCCACGGCTTAAACTATTGAGCCCTTCCCCAACAAGCAAATTGCCATCGGCCGTTTTACAGGCGCTCAACACTACGAGGGCCGGGGTAAAATGTTTATACCGAAGGTCGAATAAATAAAAGGGTTTATCATATAACTGCAAATAGGGTTCAGTGGCCAATACAGAAGAAACCGCATGCGTACTGATATGCAAAATACCGGTAGAAGTAACTGCATTATTGAAAGCTTCCCAGGTTGCGGCAGAATTTGTATAATAACGCCCTGCAATCTTTTTATTTAATTCCCTGAATTCCGTTTCAATTGAAAGAACGGCCTGTTTTGTTTGTTGCCCCTTTGAAACAAAAAAACCGGTGAAGCCGGCAGAAGGGTAGTTCGCATTTTGCTGTTCATACCAGGTAGTAAGCGAGAATGCCTGCGACAAGGAAGCCTTTTTTAAAAGATATGGCCATTGACTGAAATTATTCTGATATACCGGATCGGTGAGCAAGGCGTCAAAGGGCAGGTAGCTGAATGGGCCATCAGGGATCAATACATAATGCCGGTCTTTTTGCCACGACCTGGTTTTAAATATTGACTGGTAAATATGGTAGCATTCTTTATAAAATTTTCCCGGTTCATTTATCATCGCCGAAGGGCCATTCGCAAACCACTGCTGCATGAACCGTGGAATATCGGCATGTAATTCCCTGCTGGCTGTGATAAGCTGTACCGATTGAATTCCTTTATTGTTCAATTCAATAATAAAGCTGCTGTCGCTGGCTGCTACAAACTCCAACATGGTTACCCGTTCGGGGATCTGCTGCATGATGGCATACAGCTTTTTTTCAGTGAGCCCGGTTTCGTATTGGTTGGGCCCGGCCTGTTGTTTTATTTTTTTATTTAAGATCGACAGGTCGTATTCGGCCTGTTGCAGCAGGGCGGTTACTGTTTCTTTGTTTTTTGTAGATAACAGCTCATGCTGGTAATAGAGGATAACCTGTTTTAACTGGGCTGCCCGCCTTAGTACCGTATCGCCTGGCAACGATGTTCCGGTTACCATGCGGGAGCGGCGTTCATCCATTAATACCTGCGCCCGCGATTGCTCGGTTATAAGCAACAGCTGTTCCAGGTATTTACGGTCGCCGGTTTGTATCCACAGCGTATAGGCCAGTTTGGTAGCAGCTTCTACCCCTGACCGGGTATTAATTATTTCCTTTAGTTTTGATTCGGCATAAAAGAATTCCCTTCTGAGCTTTCCGGTTGCCACCAACGCACCTGTATACTGTTGTAATGCTTCCTGGGGTTGATGCAACAGCATGAACGCTGCTGCTTTTCCGCACAACGCATCTGAAAAGGTGTTTTCGCTGTATAACAGCTGTTCGCCGGGAACAGTGCTTATGGAAGCCGGGCTCCAGGTTGGTATCAATAAAAGAAGTGCGTTCTGATAAAATTCAAGTGCACGGCTGCCGTTGCCTGTTTTGCAATTGATATCACCCAGCTGTACATACAGTTTGGCTTTTTCGCGTTGCCTTGTTCCGGTAAAGTGTTGTTTGAAAAGTTGTAATGCCCGTTCTGCATAACCGGCAGCCTGTTGAAACCGGTGTTTCTCCATGGCAATTTTAGCGGCTACCTGTAATGCCCCGGCATACCAGTACAAGGCAGTTGTTTCTGTATGATATTGCTGTAGTTTTTTTAATGCGGTATTACAAATGCTTTCGGCCGAATCGTATTGATGCTGTGCGGTGAGAATATCGGCCTGCGTGCTGAGCAATAAACCATACAGGGGCGTTGCGGGGGAAGCATATCGAAGACCATCCGTACAATAACCCGCGGCAGTTAACAGATCGTCCTGCGATCGGGAACAGATGGCCATGTTGCTGTATGTAGAAGCAATGAGGTCTTTATTGTTGGTTTTCATCGCCAGTTCCATTGTTTTGCGATGAATGAACAGGGCTGTATTGTAATCGGCCAAACGCGTATAGTTATTACCAAGCGGTTTTAATACCGTTTCAATAATGTCGGCATCGGGTAATGGATAAGATTCATAAAAAGACAGGGCGGTTTCGTAGGCATTTATAGAGGCCAGGATGTTACCGGTTTGTAATTGATAATATCCCTGTACCGAAAGCAGATCGAACCAGGCCATCCGTTCATAATAAGTTTTATAGGTTCGCCAGGCTTCCTGTTGCGAACGCATCAGGAAACCGATACGTGCCGGTGGATCTTTTTCAACATACATCATGCGTTCGTAGATCCAGAAATCGAGGTCATCGTGCTTTTTATAATTCGCCAGTTTTTTTGTTAAAGAAGCAGGAAGCGCGAGACTATCGGGCGAAGCATACACCCAGCAGGCAGGAACGGCAATTTGAAAAAGAATAAGTATGACCACCTTGTACAGACAGCGGTTCATTGGGTGGTAATTTGGCTAAAGATAGGTAATTGCCGGCATTGAACCGGATAGCCATTTTCCCGTGAACAATCGATCTGTTAAAACTTCCAGCTTGCATACAGCATAATAGTCTGATAAGAAGGGTTGAAATACTGTAAAAAGCGGACGCCGATAGCCGGACCTGTTCTTACTTTTCCTACCTGCGCATCGGCAAACAGGGCACCCCTGATCTTTGCAAATGATTCATTTTGTTTGCCGGTTTCTCCTTCGACGGTAAAGGTGCCGTTGCCATTGGGATTAAACAACTGCGAACGTATATAGCGGGTAGTGTTACGGCTTATTTCTGCCGATAACAGGGCGCCTGCACCAGCTGCGGCAAAGGAGGCCAGGTTATACCTGAATTCGAGGGGGACCAATTCAATATTCGCCACCTTTATTTTTTCATAGCTGTCGTGGTATTGCACTTTGTAAACGGTGCCGTTGATGGTGGTGTCGCCACCCTGGCGGCGGGCTGTAAATTGTTCAAATGAACGATCTGAACGAAGGAATAATTCCCACTGGAAATATTTTTTGTAAGCTGCATATTCCGATACGGTAAAACCCAGTGAATATTGTTGTGCGGCTATCCCGGCTGCTGCTGAACCCGGCTGAGCGCCAAAGCCAAGTATAATACCGGGCGAGATTCCTTTTTTAAAACTTCCGGTAGAACGGTTCGTATATACGGGTTCGTTTTTGTCGAATACAATGGCCGCCCGGCATTGAAAGGGCACCTTGTGCATTTTCTTCCCAAACCGGATCCGGTACTTTATATATCCTTTTGTGGAATCAGGATCAGTAATGCCATCCTGTTGCGTACCCGGCAGGTAAATATTATTGAAAACGAACTGAATGCTGTCTTTTGTAACGATGGTGTCAATACAGCTTTGGTTTTCCCCCGCCGTTTTGCACCAGGTGCAGGCTGGTTTCATGCTCACCACTTCAAGAGATGCAGTGTTTAATAACCCGGGTATGGTAATGGTGATCGCCACTTTTTTAGCCGGTCCCTTACCCGTATTTTGAAATTGAACTTTATAGGTGTTCTCTTTATTTTTCCTGGTAAAGCGATAGTTCAGTTTTTTGTTCTTTAACAGCATGCGGTTGGGGTCGTGCGAGGCTACCACCTGCATTTCGAGATTGAATTTTTCCATGTCCATGGAGGGGTCATCAGGGATAAATAGTCCGGAAATAGTAACCACTGCATTGGTATCCCTGATCATTTCGGGCAGGGTATTGATGGTCACGAACATAAATTGTTCTTCGCCTTTTTGTACATTGTTTATACGCCAGATGTTATGCTTTCTAAAACCATCCATTTCCTGTTTTATCTGTTGCAGCAATTGCCGCCTGTCGGCAGCAGGAGCATTGTTTGCTGAGGCAACTGGGAAAAGACTGTTATTTTCTGTTGTGCCAACTTCTATCATCTCGGTGCCGGGCTGCCAGGCTAACATCGATTCAAGGCTAACCGGTTTTTCCTGGTGGTAACTGCGGGCTTCTGACAGGTCGAAGCAATTCTGGCTGAATTGTTTTTCGTTGTACAACAACATAACGGAACCGCTCAGGGACGTGTTATTGCTTTTGTTACGATAACCGATCAGCAGTACCATGTCTTCCCCCGGTTTGGGCATTTGATTCGATTTAATTTCGAGCGACCCATCACCGGTAAAAAAAGCGGGTGTTTTATTGACGGCCAGCATGGAGCGGTTATTCACCCGAACGCGGCGGGGACGGGTATTCGGCTTTTTGCCATCGTCATAGTTGTTGGTTGCAAACAAACGAATTTCATAATCGCCGGTATCTTTATAAACATGCACCGGTTCTTTTTCAAAGCTATAGCCGCCATCACCAAACTCCCAGAAATAGGTGTAAAATGAAAGCGGGGCGCCGGCAATTTGTCGGAGTGGCCGCAGGGCTGCGCCGAATTTCACCTGGTTATTGTCGACCTGCGGTTGAATGTCGGCAGCGGCCGTATCGCTGGTCTGTGCTTTTGAGGAAAAATTTATCATACATAACAGGAACGCTGAGCATAACAGGGGTTTGTATGATATCATATGACGAAAGATTTTATAAATATAATTAATTGTACCTAAAATCCCGGCCGGTATGGGAGCCGGCCGGGAGAGGTGTACGGATTAATTGTAAACGCCCCGTTTTAAATGGTTGCGAGGAAAGCATCAACTTCGGCCTGAGTTGCCTTATGAATAGGCGCATCGATGTGCATGTTTGCGCTGATGGTGATGGGCTGTGTGCCAAATTGTATATAACCGTCGCTGTCTTTACCTATAATGATGAGGTCGGCCTGTAACCCTATGGGCAATGAATTTTGATACGATTGAAATTTTTGTACGGTAAAATCATAGGGCAGGGTTATTACGGTTGTAATATTTTTGAATACCAGCATTACCTGAAGGTCTGTTACCTGGTTATTATCCTGGAAAGCAGGCAGTGCGGTAATGGTTGTTTTAGGATTGGGATCGCTGTAAAAACGATCGCAGTTAACCCAGGTAAAAGAAGGTAAAGAGAAGCTGTAGCTGTTGGGGCCGTTGCCAAAAGGGTAATAAGGTGCGGGGTTCCAGGTATATGGGCTTTGTTGGGGTTGGTTGCCGCCGGTGGCGCCACCCTGTTGTCTTTTATCCTGTACGAAGAGGCCCATATCTTTTTTGTTCATTGCTTTGGGGATCTCTACACGGGCTCCATCGTTTTGCAGGGCGGGGTTTATCCGAAGGTCGGCCCCATCTTTCTGGGCTTTCACCAAAATTTCTCCACCCGATTCAAGCAACTGTCCATTTGATTCTGTCATTACACCTGAAAACAGTACATCTTTTTTGCTTAATACTTCTTTTAATGTTACTGTTACATTGCCACTCACCACATTGCCATTGCCGTCGACAAATGCATTGGGTGAGAAGGTTACTTTTGTGCCGTCTTTACCGGTTATAGTAAATCCGGCGGCGGCATTACCGGAAAAAGATTGTTCCTTGATGGCATGCGAAGCCATGAAATCATCGGCTTTTGCATAGTTGGGCGTGCTTTTATCTTTTTTGCAGGCAGTTACAGATACAATAGCTGTTGCCAGTATAGCGGCTGATAATAAAGAAGCTTTCATAATTAATAGTTTTTTAGATATGGCCTACTCTCTTTCGGGCTTTTCGGCTTCCGCCCGTGCTTGTTTCAGAAGTATATCAACCGGTGTGTTTTTTTGTTACCCCCTTTTTTTGAAGATTTTTTTTATTACATATATTTGAAGGTGTGTAACTGATGGGGAGGCCTGGATTATCAACCACTTATAACTGTTTTATATAGCTACTGTCATTCATACCGATCAGCGTTATATTACTGCCCTGCTGCAAAATGATGTAGTAATGGTGCGGGAGATCTATGCTAAATATGCCGGAAAGATCAGGTATTATATTCTTGCCAATAATGGCACCGAAGATGATGCTGCCGATATTTTTCAGGAGGCATTAATAGATATATATAACCAGGCGCAACATAAACAATTACAGCTCACCTGCCCGTTTGAACCTTTTCTTTTATTGATCTGCAAAAGGAAATGGTTAAATCTTTTAAAAAAAAGAGGGCGGGAACCGGTAACAAAAGATGCAGCCGATGTATCTATAGGAGAAGATGTGTTTGCCCTGGCCGAACAAATGAAGCAAAGCGATCAACGCATGCAGGTATTTCTGCAATGTTTTGAAAAGCTGGGCGATGCCTGTAAAGAGATCATAAAAAAATGCCTGGGTGGCGAAGATCAGGAACTGATAGCAACACAATTAAAGGTAACCTATGGGTACCTGCGCAAAAAGAAAAGTGAATGCATGGCGGCCCTCACAAAAATGATACATTCTCAATTATCCGAATGATAATAATTTATGAGCACGTTCAACGATATAGCACGGTATGCTGAAGGCGAGATGAATGCTGATGAACGGTCGGCCTTCGAGGTGGCCCTGTTGGCTGATGAATCGCTGCGTAATCAACTGGCTTTATACCAGGAGGTGCATGGTTCGCTGCAACAACATTTTGGCGCCGATGAGCAACGTGATCAATTGCAGAATACGTTGCAATCAATGCGTGGTGAATTCTTTGGCGCTGCCACGCAGCCTGCCCGGGTAGTACCAATGAAACGGTATTTGCGTGGTGCTGTAGCAGTGGCTGCTATTTTGATTGCCGTAATAGTTATTTGGCAACCCTGGAAGCCAGATCTGTTCAAAGAATTTTCTGAAACCAGTATGGTGGCACCTGCTGAACGGGGCGATGCTGCGGATGATCTATTGGAACAGGCCGTTGAGGCGTTCAATAAAAAAGAATATGCCACTGCGGCAACCTTATTGCAACAGGTAAAACAACAGGATACGGCTAATAGCACTATCAATTTTTATTATGGAGTTGCTTTGCTGCAGACTGATAAGCTAAAAGAGGCCCGGGATATTTTTAACCGGTTGTTTGCAGCGCAATCTGCTTTTAAATTCGAGGCGGCGTTTTACCAGGCGCTGGGATATTTGAAAGAGGGCAATAAAGTAGCCTGTAAAGAATGGTTACAAAAGATACCTGCCGATGCAAACGAATATAACAGAGCACAAAGGCTGTTACAACAATTATAAATTTATAACATGATAAGTGGCGAAGGCCCCAATGGTGAAATACTGTTACAACTGGTAGCAATGAAAATGCCCTTTGGTAAATACAAAGGGACCTTGTTGTGCGATCTGCCTGAATTTTACCTGTCCTGGTTTAAAAAGAAAGGATTTCCCAAAGGAAAAATGGGTGTATTGCTTGAAACCCTGTATGAGATCAGGCTGAATGGGTTGACTTATTTGTTGGAACCTTTGAAGAAGGGGGGAAGTATGCCCCGGTAAAATAAGCCTGTTTTGATCTTATGCCCTTAACCACTTTATCATATGCGGATAAGAAGGGATATTCAGCCGGTTGGCTTTTTTTTCATTAGCGGTTAAACCGATCTTTTCGAGCATGGAGAGGCCAATATAGCTTTTCAACCGGCAGCTATCTGTTATATAATCCCTGCCGCCGCGATATCCCTGCTCGTGAAAAACAAAAAAGGGATCAATTAATAAATTGATGCAGGCCGCATACGACCAGGCAATGGCCATGATCTCTTCCATTTCCCGGTCTTTTCTATTAATAATGTTCCGCTCAGATAAACCAGATCTGTCGATACCCGGTACTACTGCAATGTGACCTGCTTCGTGCAAAATATCGCCCGGGTTTTGCAGCACATCTTTATCGATAATGATTGTTCCCTTATTGATCAAAAGACCAGGAAGAAAACTGTTTTTGCCAATCTTTCTGAATGTAGTTTCAATTCCGATCGTATGTAAGAATTCAATACTTTTTTCAAACAAGGCCATTTCATCAAACTCGTGATCCGTCATTACTAATGTGGGTGTTTAAAAACGCAAACGGTGAATATACGATAGTTTCTGCAGACGCCAATTCCGCTTAAAATGCAAGGCCCGGTTAGATGTGTTTCTAACCGGGCCAGCACATATATTATTAATTATTGACTGACTTACACCGCTGCACTTTCTTCCTGCATAGCTACCACCTTTTCAGGCGCTTTTGCCGCTCTTGCTTTTCTCTTCTTACGGCCCATCAGGTAAATATTTAAACCGGTAATGGGTAAACTAAAAGCTACGATGGCCGCGATCAATGCAAGTATTTGCGTAGGCCAGCCGTACAACCGCCCGGTATGTATGGGGTAAATCATTCTGCGGATCTTGTTTCCTGTTGAATAATTTTTAAACAGATTTTCTTTTAAAAGCCGGCCCGTGCCTTTTTCAAAGTAAAGCGCATCAACGACGTTATTAACGGAAGCCTCCCTGTTCATTTTGTTAACTGTAACAGACTGGTTCTCTTTTTCAGGAAACAGCATGGTAACGCGGCCTTTATAAGGCAGTTTGTTATTGGTTTGCTGGTAAAGTGATTCGTAAAAGCCTGCTTCAACTGGTTGGCTGATCTTATTAACCGGAGCTTCATTCTTTTTCATGGGTTTGCCGTCGGCCATTAAATAAATGGCATTATTAAACCAGGGGTAGGCCCAGGTAAGCCCGGTCAATGAAATGGCTAATAATACCAGGTGTACGTAAAAACCGCCCACCGCATGCAGGTCCCAGTTCAGGCGTTTCCAGTTTGATGACCAGGCGATGCGGGTGCGTTGTTTTAATACCTGCCAGCGTTTGGGCCACCAGAGTACAAGCCCTGTTATGATCATGAGCACAAATATGAGACAGGATGCGCCGGTAATGGCTTTGCCCACTTCATTCATGCATAAGCGGCGATGCAGGTCTAATACAAATCCGAAAAAGGTTTTGCTTTGATTCCTGGCTTTGATCACTTTACCGGTATAGGGGTCCACGGCAATATTCCAGGTTTGCATTTTTCCTTTTTTGGCCATGATCACCACCGAGTGATCGGGGGCCTGGGTTTCGGCATAAATGCGGGTAAGCTTCAACGCCGGATTAAAGGCAGCTGCTGCATGCACCAGGCTATCCATGGGCAGGCGTTGGGCATTTTGCGGTACGGTCACAAAATAAAAATCATGGTTTGCCCACTCATCGAGCTCGTCTTCAAATACCAGCAATATGCCGGTACCTGCAACGATCAATACCACCAGCCCCGATGCCAGTCCCAACCATAAATGCAGTTTACCAAAGAGCTGTTTCAACGTCATTGCTTGCTATTGTATAGGATATAAAAAGAGTCCCGCCATTTGGCGGGACTTTAAACTAATCAGAGCCTTAACATCTGGCTGTATTGTGGTGACTGCCAGGGCAACCAACCAGATGTAGGCTATTATTTATTTGATCCGCTAAAAGTTCCATTAAAACCGGTAAACAGCAAAAAATTCCAGGGACTGTCTGTCAGTTATAAATAAAACACTTATGTGGACCTACCTGTGTACACTCATGTAAAGAGCTAATGTGCAAAACGGGTAAAGGACATATAGCACCAATTATTGATTTGTGCATACGACACTTATTGATTTAAATGCATATATCAAATTGCAAATGTCTTTCATTTGATGTTTTCGTTTTGCGCAAAACATTTGCGCAAAATGCGCGCTGCGGGGGCAAATGGGCTTACGGAATTGGAAAGAGAATTTACGGGATTGGGAAGAATTTTAACGGTGAGGTAAATTAATGGTGGTCAATAGCTAAGGTTTTAGCAGAAGTAAGAGATAAGAAGTAAGAAGATCTAAAATTTCGTAATTCACGGCTTTTATTTGGAGGCTATTGGGTAAATCCTACTTCTTATTTCCTACTTCCTATTTCAATTTTTTCGGGGTATTCAGAATCAATTTTGAAAAATGATTCAATAATAGCCTACTCCGACTTATACTTCTGCACCAGATACAAACCTGCTAATGTCAATAGCATACCGGTAACGGTAAAAATTCCAATAGGTTCGTGCATCATTACACTGGCAATAATAAAGCCGGCAACGGGGCAAAGGAATAGCCAGAAAGAAGCTTTAACGGCATTGTCTTTCAACAAATACAACCAGAGCTGAACACCCACGATGGATACCGGTATGGCCAGCCACAGGATGGGCGCCATCATTTTCATGCCCCATACATTTTTTGTTTTGTCGTAGGTAGCTATAGCGGCCGGTAGCAAAAACAAACCGCCCAACATGGTTTGCCAGCCATTAATGGTGAGAATGTGCAGGTTCTCCCAATTCTGTTTTGAAAAATAAATAACACCGGCTGAATAAATGATCATACACACCATGAGCAAACCAATTCCGCCCGGCGTGGCATAACTGTTTTTAAACAGCGGCCAGGCGGCCAGCAGCACACCGCACATGCACAACACCAAACTGGTAATGGTAATAAACCGTAACCGGTGACCAAATATCAGGGTGGCCATCAGGTTAATGAGGACCGGATTGGTAGCTATGGCCAAAGACCCCAAACCTGCTGATACATGTTGCATGGCCAGCACGTACAATCCCAAATACAACGAAATGTTGAGCAGGCCATAAATGGCCAGTTGTTTCCATTCGTTTTTTTGCGGAAGACGTTTTCGTAAAATGCCATGGGAAATAAACAGCATTAATAAACCGGCAATAAAAAAGCGGGTTATACAAATAACAAAAGGTTGTGCAACCTGTAAACCAAATTTGGTAGCGACTGCAGCAGAAGGCCAGAGTATTGAAAAACCCAATCCTGTCAAAAACCATAACCAGCCTGCTGACTTCCTGCTATTTCCGGGATCCCCTTGCTGCTTCAATGATGTATGTTTAGGGGAACAAAAGTAACTCTAGTTCGTGAAATGATGAAACCGCGAAACAGGCGTGTGAAGCAGGAGGTAAGAAGAGTACCAGGCTTCAGGCCTCGTAAATGAATTCGAAAACAGAAAAGGTGAGCTCGCTATTAAATGCGAAGCTCACCTTTTTATTATTTTCCTACTTCTTACTTCAGGTTATTGTATAATCAATTTTTCTACTTTATCGCCATTGTCTGTTACTACAGTAACAAAGTACATTCCTTTTAAAAGGTGCTGAACAGAAATTGAATTGGCGGTCCCTTTTACATTCACTGTTTGTATCAGCCGGCCTGTTGCATCGCGCAATTCAATGCGGTTGCAGTTTACCGAGGTATTGATGTACACCACGCCTTTTGTTACCGGGTTGGGCAGCATGCTGATGGTGAAATCATTATCGCTGTTATTGAGCGACCGTACCGGCGACAGCACATACTTCGCATCTTTATCTATTGTTTTTATGCGATAGTAGTTTATACCGGTTGCCATTTGTTTATCGGTGAACTGGTATTTGTTTTCTGCAGTGGTATTGCCTTTGGCTGTAACCGTACCAATTGTTTCATAATGGAGGCCATCGGTGCTTCGCTCAATAACGAAGTGATCGGTATTGGTTTCCTGCAGGGTGGTCCATTGTAACAAGGCGGTTTCGTTGTTCCTTGTTGCGGTGAACATACCCAGTACAATGGGTAAGGGCTGATTTTGCCCGGCGGCGCCGCTGTTGATCCAGAACTCGGAGAAACTGCTTACCTGGTATTCGGCATAATAACCATTATCGTATGGTATTATATCAACGTTCGAAGGCGTAATGAATGTATATGAATTGCTCGTATTGTCGGCCAGGGTGCCATTCTCTTCCGACGCCGTACCATGGTATTTGGTAACGCCGGATGCATATGCATCGGAGATAGTGCTACAGCTTGCGCAGCCGGTAGCATTGATGAGGTTGTTGGTTTCGGTATTCAGGAAGTAATATCGAACACTTACGGGACCCGTTGGGGCATTAGTAGGTTGAATAACAATATTCCGGTCGAGGTAATACTGATATCCATCGTTGCGCACGCCACCGGTGTTGATGTACACTTTAACATCGGTACTGCCCAGGTTCTGCCCATGTGGATTTATAGACACTACGCGGTTGCTGCCTGAATTAAAATGTATCCAGTTACTGCCGCTTACCGATTGGGTTAATCCGCTTGTGATATCGGCACCGCTGTAAATAATTGCTTTGTCAAATACATGGATATCATCGATGCCCACGCCTTCATACGTTACGCCGGGATCGGCATAAAAAACAATCCTGAACCTTACGGTAGTGCTGCCTATAATAGAAGCCGGCATATCAAAACTTGATACATGCCAGCGGGTATCTGAGATCTTCCAGGCCTGGTACAGCGAATTGTCGTACCAGTTAGTTCCGCTGCTGCTGCTGCTGCCCAGTTTGTACCAGTTAGTTCCATCGGTGCTGTATTCAACCCAGTGAAAATCGCAATTGCAATTGTCTTCCATTCTGAAAATATGGCTGAACGACAACACCGGTTGCGTAAGTCCGGTCAGGTTAAAGCAGGGTGAATACAGGTACGACAACTCATTGTTGTTATAATTACCTGTTAAATTGGTGACCCATGCATTTGTTCCGTTGGCTGCTTTGTTTATGACAGCGGCAGCAGGTGTGCCCCATTGCCAGCTGCTGTTGATGCCACCGGTATACCAGTTGCCATCGTTGCTTTCAAAGCTTTCGAGGTAAGGATAGCTGCTGATAAGCTGCGAGGTGCGGAAGGATGCTTTAAGGGTATCGTTGGTGCGGTAGCTGTCGGTTGCATAACTAACCCAGGTTGTTAGGTTGTATTGCTTAAAGGCTGAGAAATCGGCTGGTTGTGCAAACGTATAGTTCAGAACCTGTCCGGCCGTTAGGGAAGGAATAATCTCAGTTACCGCGGTGCTATTATCAACCTGGTACGAAACGGGTACATTGGTAAGCGTTGATGAACTGTAATTCTTTACCTGTATGGTAACCGGTTCTGCACTGCTGAGGGCGCATACATTGGTGGTAGCAGGGGCTACCAGTTGCACTATTGTAGCGTCGTCGGTAGTGAGGGTTATGGTAATATCATCGAATGTGTAACCATCATCGACTGAACCGTCAATGATCACCGAGTTGGTTGACTGGTAACCATGCTCGCCAAATTTTATCTGGAAACTGCTGCTTACTGTTTGGGCCGGCACTGCATTGGCCAGGGTTTCGGTTATATTTATTGGTGCAACGGCGCGATATACGCCAAAATCTGCTGTATTGTAAGGAAGAGTATAAACCGGTATCCAGGCACCGGTTTCACTACCCCTTATCCATACCTTGTTATTTCCTGCCGAATATTCAATACCCTGGTTCCTGAAATAGAAGGAGAGCCATAACTGGTCGGTGGCGCTGTAGTTAGCCAGGTTGAAGGTTGTGATGAGGCTATCGGCGTTTATAGAACTTGGATTGTTTAGCTGATCGAGCGTAATGGCGCGGTTTCCATTTCTGGCAATACCCGTATTAACAAATGTTCGGGCGCGTCCATTGCTGCTGCTCGAGTAGAAGTCACAGCGGTCGAGCCCATCGAAACCAAGGGTAACGCTGGAGTAAGCGTTTGCGGTAGCGCTTTCAAATCCTTCGGTATAAGAGGGGCTTAATGTGATAAGGTCATTTTGCAAATGTTTCACCACAGTTACCAGCGTATCGTTCGTGTGCGATGGATCGCTGCCGTAATCAACCCAGGCTTTTATGGTATAGGTGCCGGGTGTTGAAAAGTCGTAGCCTGACGCAAATGTATGGGTGTATGTGCTGTTGGCTGCAATGGTTTGGGTCGTGCTTTCTGTTATCGGGCTTCCGCCATTTACCTGGTAGGTGATGTTGAATGTGCCTGTGGTTGATGTGCTGCCAATATTTTTTATTCGAACCTGCGGTGCTACGGTGCCTAATTGCGACAGGGTGTACTTACGGCCGGTAACAGGCGCCACCAGCAGATCGGGACTCAGGTCGTTGTCAAAGGTTGGTGAAGCGCAACTGCCACCGGAGGGTATAATACTTTGCGCTATTGCCCGGCGGCCCGGTGTTGAACCTATTACCGGGCATACAGACAACCAGTACGTGCTGTCTTTGTTCAACCCACCCAATAAATAGCTGGTGCTGGTGGTGCTGGCCACCACGTTCATGTCTCCATTTTTGAATTGCATGATATCATAACTGGTGGCCGAGGGAATGGCGGTCCAGCTGAGATTGACATAGCCGGTACAGGCGCTGGTAATGGTGGGGGCTGGTTGCTGTAATATAGTGAATGTATAATCGCTTACATCGGTATAGGCTGTACTGTTACGGCTTACCCGCACCAATGCGGTGTTGGAAGGTGTATTGGGAACCGTCCATACATACAACCTCGCTGTTGCCGCTACGCTGTTGCTGATGGTTGTCCAGGTGCTGCCATTGTCGAGCGAATATTCAATCGTAAATGTATTGGTATTGTTGTCAGAAGCGCTCCAGCGAATGATCTCCGTTTCACCGGGTACCCAGGTTTCTTCGCCAAATGGATAAACGACATTGACGGCGGGCGCTGTTACCTGGTAAGCGACCACGAAATCCTGTGGGCCTTGCGGTACACTGGCGCCGGAAACGGTAACAGTGAAATTGCCGGCGGGTGGGTTATTGATCACCACCTGTTCAATGTTATTACGATTATCAGTTCCTTCAACGGCCACATTGTTTACGTTAGCTGCAGAAGGATCGAGTATGAGGGGTGAATGTACGGTAAGGTCAGGAGCGGTAACCGTAAGGTTGAGGTTATTCACCAGCGTGGTGCTGGCATAAGGCACTGCAGCGGGATCACTCCAGTACAGCATAACCTTGATCTGTGCGGTACCGGCCGGCACGCCTGTTATATTGAAAGTTTGGGTGCCACCATTGGTGATGGTGCCGTTGAAGTAGGTATGGTTCTCCAACGCTTCTACTGCATTACGGGCATTCAGGTTACCAAAACCAAATATAAAATCAGGACCTGCATTGCCGAGGTCATCGGCGCCATTGCAGGCTACCGCTTTGATCAATGCAGCAGATGGATCAGCGCCGCTATTCAATTGCCGGTAACGTTCGTACAATAAGCCCAGCGTACCTGTTGCTGTAGGAGCAGCCATACTGGTACCTGAGTTACTGGCATAGGTGTTATTGGGATAGGTTGACCAAATGGCATATCCGCCGGCCACGATCTCTGGTTTTAACCGGCCATCATCTACCGGGCCACAGCTTGAGAAATTCGCAATGTTATAGGTCCCATTGTCAATGGCACCTACGGTGAGCACATTCTTTGCGCTTTGGAAGCCCGATTTAACCGTGGCTAACGAAGCAGGATAGGGGGAGCAGGTATAACCCCCATCATTACCGGCTGCAAATACGTGTAACAGGGTGCTGTTGCTGTTCAACTGGGCATCTACATAATTGCTCAACACATCATAATCACCCTGGCCGGCACAACCCAGCGCTGCAGAGTGGTATGAGTTGTTGGTAAGCACCATGTCGTAATCGGCCATATAGTAAGGGGCGTTCACCAAAATGTCGCTGTAGTATTGACCTATGAGAGTGGCTTTAGGGGCCATTCCCTTGTATTTTGGATTTATTATGCCGCCACCGCCCATGGTGCCCATAGTATGTGTGCCATGGGTAGCAGGAGCTGCCGGGTTCCTGTTGATGAGCCGGCTGGCTATATCGAGGTGGGTGCTGGCATTGCCATTATCACCCAAACCCAGGGTAACATTAGTACCCTGCAGGTTACGGCCCGCAGTAGCGCTGATGGCATCTATACCCTGCGCGCCCCGGTTGCGGTTATTAATCGCTACGGGTTTCATTTGCTGGCTGCTTACATACGCAACGAATGGCAGGGCGGCTATTTTTTGTACGGTGGCCGCATCGGCGTTGATGAATATGACGTGCGCCGGTTGAATTTTTGTTTCTTCAATGTGGGCGCCGGTTTGTTTTAATTCGGCAACTGCAGTTGCTTTATCAATATTTCCGTAGAAGCTTACAGCGATCAGTTTATCGGGGTCGGGCATTGACTGGCTTAACTGCTTTGTGAGTGCAGGAGCAATTTTGTTTTTTGCTTCCAGCGTATAAACGCCGCCAATGGTACTCCTGTTAAGCTGGCCCGGTACCAACCGGTCGGTTATTTCGGCCAGAAAGGTATTGTCGGGAAGATAATCATACAACAAAATACCTTCCTGGGCCAGTGCCTGCCGCTCAGCCGCATCGGGTAGTTTGGTAAATTGAATAAGCGAGTAATACTTGTGCTTAAACCGGTATTTAAGCAGGGAGTCGGTTAAATGCGAATCATTGCGGAGGTTACGGGTTTTCGCGAGGGCGCCGCTTTTTAACTGAACGGGGCGCAGCACCTCCTGGGCAGAACTTTTCAATACTACAAGCAGTAATGAAAATGCGAGTAACGGATATTTCATCTACGGATTTTTAAATAGGAAAATGGTTCGGGGTTATAACATTAACGGATCGAAAAAGATAGTTACTATAAACGGAAATTGCAATAGATTAGTATGAGGGTAGCAATTGTGTAAGGTTGTTATAATCAACTTGTTAGACTATGTTTTGAAAGTAAAGTTTTCCCCACATACCCTGTACATGATTCCCTATATGGTAATTCCCTGTTTTAGACCGGTTTTCCGGGGTTTTGCCAAGCCGTGGGTACCACCTAATTTTGCAACCAAACAGTTACATAAACTTTTTGTATGCGTCGTGATGTTTTTCAGGCAATTGCCGACCCTACCAGGCGGGAGATCATTGGTTTGCTGGCGAATAAGACCTTAACCCTGAACGGGGTAGCTGAAAATTTTGAAGTAAGCAGGCCGGCTATTTCAAAGCATATAAAGATATTGACTGAATGCGGGCTGGTAGTGATCAGGCAGCAGGGGCGGGAGCGGTATTGCCAGGTTGATTTCAATAAACTGAAAGAGGTATCTGATTGGGTAACCCAGTATCATAATTTCTGGAACCAGAAGCTGGATGCGCTCGGGAGGCTAATAGAGGGGCAATAGGAAACACTTCGATTTTCCGCCGGAGGCGGGCACGCACTCAGGGCAATAAAAAACCCGGAATTTAAATCCCGGGTTCTATATAGTAACAACCTGTCATCTACTAGTGATGATGGTGTTGATGTTTTTCAGCCTCTTTTGAGAATTCATCTACTGAAACCGGTTTTTCAACAGCATTCACTTTTGTTTCGGCCCAGTCAAATACTTTCTCTGTTTGAATGCGGTGGTAAGCGTCTTCAACAAACTTACGGTCTTTCATCATACGGGTAATGTATTCAGCGATCCAGGGTTGTTCATCTTCCTGCATGGTCATACCCATATAACCGAATAATTGTTGTTTGGCAAAAGCCTCAATGTCTTCGTTCTTTACTTCGATATTGTTCTCCTGAACCAGTTTATCGGTGATCAGTGTCCATTTGAGCTGATTGGCGAATGTGGGGAATTCGTGTTCCACTTCTTCCTGGCTTTTCGGTTGTTCACCGCCGGTTTGCATCCAGCGTTTCAGGAATGATTCGGGGAACTCGATCTTTGTATGATCAACCAGTACGTGGTAAACCTCGTGCTGTAAATGATTTTTCGTTTGTTTATCCCAGTAGCTCTGGATCTCTTCTTTTATTTCATTGCGGAAATCGGCTTCAGTCTTGATATCTTTTTTGGGATATACGGCTTTGAAGAACTCTTCGTTCAGTTCGGCTTTTTCAACGAGGCCAACTTTGGTGATGGCCATGTTGAAGAATTTTGCAGCAGCAGCTTCATCGTGTTTATCGAGGCCGAGGTCGCCGAGGATCCACTCTCTTTCTTTTTCGTCGAAAGCTTTGTTCAACTGAATATTTAATACATCGTCTTTCTTCTTGCCGGTAAGGTTACCGCGGTAAGCTTCTGCAAAATATTTAACGAGGAAGGAGTTGTCTTTTTTGATACCGCCTTCTACTTCATTACCATTGGCATCAGTTTCGGTAAAGGTTACATTCAGTACGTTGTCATCTTCTGACACTGCATCTCTGTCGACCAGTTTACCATGACGCACCTGTAAACGGTTAACCTCTTCATTGATCATTTCTTCGGTTACGCTCACTTTGTAGCGGGTCATTTTTTCTGTTGCCAGGTCGGTAATATTAAAGGCAGGTTTTAAGCCTACTTCAAAATCAAACACATACTCAACGGGGTTATTCATGTCGAGTTTGGGAGCTTCTTCTGTGGCAAGCGGTAAAGGCTGGGCAAAGATCTCCAGCTTTTCGTTTTGCATATAGCTGCTCAGCTCTTTCTCTACCGTTCTTATAACCTCATCAGCAAATACCGACTGACCGTGCATTTTTTTGATCATGCCGGTTGGTACCATTCCTTTGCGGAAACCTGGTATATTGGCTTGTTTGCTATAATTTTTGAGTGCTTTTTCAAAAGAAGGCAGATAATCTGCTCCGGCTACTTTTATGGTTATCTTATCATTCAGCAGACCGATATTCTCTCTGGTTACAGTTGCCATAGCGCTTTTTTTTAAATTGGGTTGCAAAGGTAAGGCAAACCGGTAAATCGGTCAAAACGAGTCTCAGAGTATATTTCCCGCTAGGATTTATCCTGCAAAATTAGCAGGGGCACATGGGTTTCATAGGCCATGGCCGTGGTGTGGTTTTTTGAAAATACCCGTTCCAGAAAGGTGTGTTTATGGGCCACCATCACCAGCAATTCGCTTTTTTGCTGTTGCAAATAGCTGCTAATACCATGATTTACAGATGGTTCCTCGATAATGGCGTATTCATGGTCAAATCCTTCAAAAATTAATTCGTTGCTTCTTCGGCCGGTTGTTTCCAGTTCTGTATCGCCCCCATGGGTTTGGCGAATGAACAGGATATGGACCTTAGCCTGGAAGGTGCGGGCCAGCTCTAACAGGGGTTGAAACAGGGGAAGGCTTGTTTTGTAGCTGAAATCGCTGGCGTAGGTAATATATTTAAAGGGGGTATAAGCGGCGTCGTGGGGTATTACCAGCACCGGGGTCTTCACTTTGCGGGCCACGTTGGTGGTGGTGCTGCCGATGATCTTGTCGAGACCGCCGGCGCCTTTCATGCCTATGACGATAAGCCCGATCTCTTTTTCTTTTGTAAGGGTCTTTATTTCGTCGGAAGCGATGCCGATGCGTACCAGCCATTCCACTTCGAGCCCGTATTGGTCATGAAGCCAGTCAGCCTCTTTTTTGATCAGCTCTTCATTTTCCTTTTGCAGGTTATCGACCGTAACCATGGCATATGGCACCTCGCTGATGGGGGTGGGCAGCAAATAAGCATGAAAAAGAAGGAGTCTGGTATGTAACAGCTTAGCCAGTTCTGCAGCAAAATTAGCTGCATTGCGTGAGGCGGGTGAAAAATCAACCGGCACAAGGATGGTATTCATACAATAAATATTAGGCTGTATAAAGGTAACAAGTTTGGATAAGTGAATGATAATAAAGATCAGGCCAGGCCCTGATGATAATTAGTGGGGAAAAGCGGGATGTAGCCGATTATTTAATAACCCGACCAATGGTCGTATTCGAGCCAGGTAGTAATAATACTGAAGGCATACCGGATTCCATAATAGAGGAACCGGCAGATCTTACCGATCAATTTTTTTGTTTTAAAAGAGATTTCTTTTTTGGGTGTTGTCGACGGCATGTACAAGGTACATTTTGTAGCTGCCACAATAATACTGGGAAAAGCGGAACTGAGAAAGGGACCGGCGTAGCGGCAATTATAAATAAAACTTAAAAAAATGGGCTGGAACCGCATCATTTCTAATTATTAGGCGGCACAAAAATAAATATTCAAAATTTGCAATTGGCTTATAATCAAGCGTTTTAATAGCAGGGCAGGGTAAAAAGCTGATTTTCTTTACCAAACGAAATTCGCCGAAAGAACAACCATATCCAGATGGTCTTTGAAATTGTAGTATGAATAAGTTGTAGCACCTGTGCTCGTATAAGGACTATGTGTTATTAAGAATGTTTTGCTGTTCAATCGTGAAAAGCCTACTGTAAACAGTATGTTGAATGTTTTTAATGTGCGAAATGCCACGCCTGCGGCAATGCTGTGCATATCGTTCCCTGTTATATTGTAATTATGCGATCCTTGGCTGCCTATTGTATATTGTTCTGTGAAATGAGCCTGGTGCCATTGGGCGGTAAGAACCGGAAACACTTTTCTTTTGAAGTCTGTAATGGTAAGGTCTACACCCGTAGGGCTGATGGCACCTGCTTCTTTAAGCTTAAAATAGCCGGTACTGAAGCCCACAGCCGCATAACGCATTTTAACGCCAACCGCACCGAAAATGGCAGGTTTGAAGCCGCTTTCCAGGAGCAGGTTTTCGGTTTGTTTTCCTACGCCTAACAAGCCTGGAGAAACTTTTACATAAAGATGTTCTAAAATGAAGTGTTGCTTTTTTTGTTGGGCAAATAAAAGAACGGGAAAGAAAAGAGTAGTAATGGTTAACAGCTTTTTCATGGAGAATAAAGTTTACAGATACAGGTTTTAATAAGTAAAAACTGTCTGTTCTTTAATTTCCCTTATGTTCCCTTCCTGTTTTAATTAAATTTTAGCAACCGGAGCAAATGGGGGTACTTATTTTAATCGCCAACTATCATATTAAATGAAAAAGCCATCTGCCAGCCGGCGGATGGCTTTTTATCAAATTGGTGCGCATGGAGGGACTCGAACCCCCACACCTTGCGGCATCAGATCCTAAGTCTGACGTGTCTACCAATTTCACCACATGCGCTTTTTACAGGTTTGTAAGTTTTTAGTTTGTTTGTTTTTAGTTGGGTTCCCGGTCTTTAGAGTTCCCGAATAAAATCGGAAATCAGGCGTTTAGGATATAACTTAAAACTTAGAACTGATGAACTTATAAACTGTCTTTGGGGTTGCAAACATAGGGCATTTTTACGTAAATTCGTTAACTATGGATTCTGTTGCCGTGATATCGAAATATAATTTGAATGAAGAGCAGGAAAAAAAGCTAATACTTCGTGAATACCGGGCTCTGTTACGCGTTTTGAAACCCAAATTAAAACCCGGTGATAAAGAATTGCTGCGCCGGGCTTTTGAAATGGCTGCCGAAGCCCACAAGACCATGCGGCGCAAAAGCGGCGAACCTTATATTCTTCACCCCCTGGCCGTAGCCCGCATTTGTGTGGAAGAGATCGGTTTGGGCGTACGTTCTACCATTTGCTCCCTGTTGCACGATACCGTTGAAGATACTGATGTAACCCTGGAAGATGTTGAGCGCGAATTCGGCACCGAAATAGCCCGCATCGTTGACGGGTTAACGAAAATCTCTAATATCATCGACGTCAATGCCTCGGCACAGGCAGAGAATTTCAAGAAAATATTACTGACCCTAACCGATGACCCACGGGTAATTCTCATAAAACTGGCCGACCGCCTGCATAACATGCGTACGCTCGACAGTATGAAGCGGGAAAAGCAGTTGAAGATTGCTTCTGAAACAGTGTATGTATATGCGCCGCTTTCGCACCGCATGGGTTTATATACTATCAAGACCGAGTTGGAAGACCTGGCGATGAAATACCTGGAGCCGGAAGCATACCGGGAAATTGCCCGCAAGCTGGCGGAAACAAAACGCGAGCGCTCGCGCTACATCAATGAATTCATTAAACCAATAAAGGACAAGCTCGATAAAACCGGGTACGAATTTGAAATATACGGCCGGCCAAAAAGCATACACTCCATCTGGAATAAAATGAAAAAGAAAGGAGTGGCTTTTGAGGAAGTATATGACCTGTTTGCCATCAGGGTTATTTTGAATGTGCCCCTTGAACAGGAAAAAGAGGGTTGCTGGAAGGTGTATTCCATGATCACCGATGAATATACTCCATCGCCCGAACGCCTGCGCGACTGGTTGAGCAATCCCAAGTCGAATGGCTACGAAGCACTGCATACCACGGTGATGGGGCCGCAGGGGAAATGGGTTGAAGTGCAGGTGCGTACCCGCCGCATGAACGAGATAGCAGAAAAAGGGTTGGCCGCCCACTGGAAATATAAAGAGGGTACAGCCGATGAGAACCGCTTTGATAAATGGTTCCAACAAATACGCGAAGTGCTCAATACCCAGGATAGCGATTCCATCGATTTCTTACACGACTTCAAGACCAGTTTCCTGGCCGAGGAAATTTATGTATATACCCCAAAGGGCGATGTAAAAATGTTGCCTGTTGACAGTACGGCCCTCGATTTCGCCTTTGCCATTCACAGTATGGTGGGGTCGCAATGTATTGGCGCCAAATTAAACCATAAACTGGTGCCCATTAGCCATAAGCTGCGCAGTGGCGACCAGGTTGAGATCATTACATCGGCCAAGCAAAAGCCTAATGAAGACTGGTTGAATATTGTGGTTACGGCCAAGGCAAAAAGCAAGATCAAGGATGCGTTAAAAGAAGAAAAAAGAAAAGTGGCCGATGAAGGCAAGTATGTGTTGCAGCGGAAGCTCGAGCATATGGGGGCTGCCTATAACCAGCATAATGTAGATGTACTGTCCTCATTTTATAAACTGCCATCGCCACTCGATCTTTATTACCAGATCTCGATAAAGTCAATTGACCTGAAGGAGCTGAGCGAATTTCATGTGCTGGGCGATAAGCTGGAGCCGCCAAAGCCCATCAGGCCCGAACCAAAGCACGACCCGGTTCAGGCTTTACCCAAGAAAGATGCAGAACTGATCATTTTTGGTGAAAGCAGCGATAAGATCATGTATACCCTGGCCAATTGTTGTAAACCAATTCCCGGCGACGACGTGTTCGGGTTTGTAAGCACGGGCAAGGGATTAACCATACACCGCACCAATTGTCCCAATGCGGCCCGTTTGCTGGCCAATTACGGGCACCGCGTGGTTAAAACAAAATGGGCGAAAAATAAGGAGATTTCCTTCCTCACCGGTCTCAAGATCATTGGGCTCGATGATGTGGGGGTTATTCATAAGATCACCAACCTTATTTCGGGTGAAATGAAGATCAATATCAATGCTATGACCATTGAAGCCCGGGAAGGCCTGTTCCATGGGAATATCAGGGTATATGTGCATGATAAGGAAGAACTGGATGAGCTGGTGAACCGGCTGAAAAAATTGCCTGGTATTGAAACGGTAGACAGATACGATACAGAACAACAATAAGATTTCTGATTTGGGGATTTAGAGATCTTTTGAATTATTAATTCCCGAAATCTCTAAATTCAAAGGGTTCGGTGTCAATTAGTTTGGAGAAGAGAAAAAATATTCAAACCTCAAAATCCCAAAATCCCAAAATCTCAAAATGTCTTAGTGTTTTTAACCTATTTTTGCCCCCGTTTGCAACAAATTACAAATATTTAATAATGGTTGATGTTTTATTAGGTCTTCAATGGGGCGATGAAGGCAAAGGCAAGATCGTGGACTATTTTGCTCCCGGTTATGATGTTATTGCCCGCTTTCAGGGTGGTCCAAATGCAGGCCATACGTTATATGTAAACGAAAAAAAAGTTGTCCTGCATCAAATTCCTTCCGGTATTTTTCATGAAAATACAATTAACCTCATCGGTAACGGCGTTGTACTTGACCCGGTTACATTAAAAAGGGAATGTGAAACGGTTAAAGCGTTTGGCATTGATTACCGGAAGAACTTATTTATTTCGGAAAGAACGCATCTGATATTACCCACACACCGGGCACTTGACAAAGCTTCTGAGCTGTCAAAAGGAAATGATAAGATCGGTTCTACCCTGAAAGGTATTGGACCCGCTTATATGGATAAAACCGGCCGTAACGGGTTGCGTGTAGGTGACTTGTTAGATAAAAGTTTCACAACCCAATACATCCGCCTGCGATTGAAGCACCAGAAGTTGCTGGATAGTCTTAACTTTCATGAAGATATTTCAGCCTGGGAAGAAGAGTTCTTTGAAGCGCTCGAATTCATGAAAGAATTCAAGGTTGTAAGCGGCGAATACTTCATCAATGAAAAAATAAGCCAGGGCAAAAAAGTTTTAGCTGAAGGTGCACAGGGAAGTATGCTGGATGTTGATTTTGGTACTTTCCCGTTTGTAACTTCATCTAATACTATTTCGGCCGGTGTTTGTACCGGTTTGGGTGTGGCCCCGCAAAAGATCCGTGATGTGATAGGTGTAACCAAGGCCTATTGCACCCGGGTGGGCAGCGGACCTTTCCCTACTGAACTGCACGATGAAACCGGTGAAGAGCTGCGTAAGATCGGTAATGAATTTGGCGCTACCACGGGCCGTCCCAGACGTTGTGGCTGGATTGACCTGGTTGCCTTACGTTTTGCCTGCATGGTAAACGGGGTAACAAAACTGGTTATGACAAAAGCAGACGTGCTGGACGCTTTTGAGGAGCTGAAAGTATGTACGTCTTACATGGTTGATGGTAAAAAAACGGATGCTATTCCTTTCCAGATGACCAGAATGGCAATAACCCCGGAACTGAAAAGCTTTAAGGGCTGGAAAACAGCGACTGATAAGTTTAGATCGGCCGGTGAATTACCCGCAACCATGACGGAATATGTATCATTTATTAATTCATATTTAGGTGTGAATATTAATTATATTTCCAATGGTCCGGGACGTGAACAATTGATAGAAATTCAGTAGTTTTCACTTCGGATTTTTTGATAGAAAAATTATTTTAAAAAATTTGGCGAATTAAAAACTTCGCTGAAAATTTACAACATAATCTTACCAGACAATGGCAGCAAAATCTGACAAGGAAAAAAAGACCGACGGAAACTCTGCACCAAAGTCTTCTAAGGAAACTCCGAAAAAAGCCTCATCGAAACCAAAGAAAGAAGAGGATGAGGATGATGAAGACTTGGAAGATGAAGAGTTAGAAACGCCGAAGACCGCTAAAAAAGCAGGTAAAGCTTCTTCTAAGAAATCCGATGAAGAGGATGATGAAGATGATGACGAGGACATGGATGATGAAGTGGATGATTGGGATAAGCCGGAAGAAGATGATAACTGGGACCCTGACTTTGAAGAATTTGATTTACCCAAATCAAAAGGAAAAAAAGCCAGTAGCGGTGGAGGAACTGGCGGTGGGGCCGCTAAAAAAGGCAAAGGTGACGATGACGATGACCTTGGCCTTGACGATGAGTTCAAAGACCTTGATCTCTTCAACGATCGTGGCTTCGACGACGATGAGGAGGACTTTTAGTGGTTACTTCAATTACTGCTCACCCTGTTTCCACAGTGCGCAGACAATTTATATCATTTCCCATCGCTGATCTTCAGCGAACCAAACAACAAATGTTGAGCTGGGTTAACCAGTTCAACATTTGTTGTTTTCTCGACAACCAGCATTATCATTTACCGCATCACAGTCTTGAATGTATGGCTGCGGCAGGGTCGGTACAAACCCTTGCAACCGCGGCTGGCAGTGCATTTGAGCAGTTGCAGCAGTTGTACGCGCAACATGGCGACTGGCTTTTCGGGCATTTGAGCTACGATCTCAAAAATGAAACCGACAACCAGGCAAGTCATAATGCCGATGGCATTGGTTTTCCTGACCTTTGTTTTTTTGTTCCTGAAGTCGTTTTGCAATTAAGCGAACAGGAGCTGCAGATCGGCGCGTTTGATGCGCGGCACGAGACCATATTTCATGAAATATGCGCCATGGAGCCGCCTGGTGAAGCTGGTCCGTTGGCGCCCACACCTATCAATAACCGCATAAGTAAAGAAGAATACATTCGCATCATCAGGCAACTGCAACAGCATATTTTGCGTGGCGATTGTTATGAGATAAACTTCTGCCAGGAATTCTTTGCTGAAAATATAACCATTGATCCCGTGCAGGTATATTGCTCCCTGAGCGATACCTCGCCAAACCCGTTTGCGGCCTATTATAAAACAGGCCAGCAATATCTTTTGTGCGCCAGCCCCGAGCGGTACCTGAAAAAAGAGGGCGATCGTATTCTTTCGCAACCCATAAAGGGTACTTCGCAACGTAACCTGCTAAATGCGGCAGAAGATGAAAAAAGTGCCACACACCTCTACAATAGTGTTAAAGACCGGTCGGAGAATGTAATGATCGTTGACCTGGTGCGTAATGATCTGTCGAAGATCTGTGAGGAAGCATCGGTGCAGGTGGAAGAGTTATTCGGCATCTACAGCTTTCCGCAGGTGCATCAGATGATCTCTACCGTTAGTGGGCAGCTGCGCAGCGATATTCATTTTATTGAGGCTATAAAGGCTACATTTCCCATGGGCTCCATGACCGGCGCCCCCAAGAAAAGGGTGATGGAGCTGATAGAGCAATATGAACAAACGCGGCGCGGCATTTTCTCCGGCGCCGTAGGGTATATAACTCCCGAAGGTGATTTTGACTTCAATGTGGTGATCAGGAGTATCATGTACAATGCTACAAATAAGTATCTTTCTTTTCAGGCCGGTTCGGCCATTACATTTTACAGCGATCCCGAAAAGGAATATGAAGAATGCCTGTTAAAGGCAGCGGCTATCAAGAAGGTGCTGGGTAATTAAAAAAAGAATGCCACCCGGTGAAGATGGCATTCAAAATAAGTGGTATAGTACCTAATATTATTATTTTACTACAGTGGCGCCGCTCAGCAGCATCTGCACACTTTCGTTAAGGATAATATATTTGTTGGCTACGAACAATTCCATTTTATCGGCCGGCAATTTTATTTCATACGCATTGTCGCTGCTGGCCATAATAGCATCGAAATCGGGGTTATACCGGTTGAACTCGGTGGGCTCCATCATAATATTCTTTATAATGGCCACGGAGTAATATTTACCCGATACCTCAAGGCTTTTGGCATTATTAAACTCATCGGTAGTTAACCGGCGGTTGATGAGGCGGGTAGCGGTTATGCCCAGCTGTTCGGTAACCTCGGCCTTGGTGAGCGTGGTTACGCTGCCCTGTCCTTCAAAGATATAATGGGTGCCAATGAATTTTTTTACATGCATCCGGGTTTCGGCCGGCAAATAATTCTGGAGCTTCCAGAAATTGCGGCTGCCCTGGCTCCTTTTGATGGCGTTATATACATTGAGAGGGCCACCATTATAGGCGGCTATTACCAGCAGCCAGTCGCCAAATTCCCTATACAGATCGCGCAGGTATAAAGCGGCTGCAGTGGTGCTCTTGGTATAGCTTTTCCGTTCGTCGACCGAGCGGTTCACCTTAAGTCCCAAATCGCGGGCGGTTTGGGGCATTAACTGCCAGGGACCAACAGCGCCGGCCCAGGAGGTGGCGGTTGATTTCAGTTCAGATTCAATGACAGCCAGGTATTTTAATTCTGCCGGAAGGCCGTATTTCCTCAATACGCCATCGATCATATTAAAATATGGTTTGGCCCAGGTCTTCATTTTACGAAGATCTTCGCCATTTTTCTCCATATAATCCTGAACAAACTGAATAGCGCGGGGATTCAGCTTAATGCCATTGGAGGAATAATAACCCGCTTCGAAAGCGTGGTTTAAGTCTTCTTGCTGGGGATCTGCGGAGTCATTTACTACTTTTCCAGGGAATTCGAATTGTTGTGAAAGAACAATCCTGTTAATCTTTTGGTCACCTTTAACAGGTGTGATTGCAATTCCGTGGTCAGTACTGTATGCCATGCATAACCATCCCAGGCCTAAAGCACCCGAAATAAAAAGTTTTCGTTTCATTTTCGTTAGTTAAAACTAATAATGATCGACCCGGTGGTATGGATTGAGTGAAAGTTTACACAGGATTAAACGGATGTGAGTTTTCTTAGGATTTGTTGGAGAAACAGAGCAGATATTAAGCCGGGGGTCGAAGGGGTTTAGGCTTTTCATTTAGCCGGCGGTTCTGAACTGTTGCATCCACGACTGGGATAGCTGGAGCAAATATAACTCGGAAAATTGGTTTGTCATAATCTGCACCCCATAGGGCATACCATTAGTGTGCCAAAACAGCGGGAGAGAGATGGTGGGAATACCGGTGAGGTTCGAAAAAACTGTAAAAATGTCAGCCAGATACATGGAAATGGGGTCCTCCGTCTTTTCGCCGATCTTGAAGGCGGTAGAGGGGGCTGTGGGGAGTAAGATGGCGTCGAACTGGCTGAAGATCAGGTTGATCTTATCAACCAATAACTTACGTACCTGTTGTGCTTTAGTAAAATACGCATCGTAGTAGCCCGCGCTTAGTACGAAGGTTCCCAGCATGATGCGTCTTTTAACTTCCCAGCCAAAACCTTCTGACCGGGTGGCACAATAAAAATCTGTTAAAGAATTGTTTTTCCCCGCATTACGGTGTCCGTATTTTACCCCATCGTAGCGCGAGAGGTTGCTACTGGCTTCCGCAGTGGTCAAAATATAGTAGGCAGGAACAATGTAATCTAGGAATTCAAAATCTACCGGTTCTACGGTATGGCCGTCGGCCTGCAGCTTTTGAGTGAAGTCGAGGATCGACTGGCGGATCTCTTTATCGAGCGCCGGACTTTCCAAAGCTTCTTTAAAATAGGCGATCCTGAGCGGTTTGGAAGGCAATGGCGTCAGCTGGCTGTACGCATCCACCTTTTGTTGGGCGCCTGTGCTGTCGAAATCATCGGGGCCGGCAATTACTTCCAGCACCAGGGCTACATCGGGAACGTTATTGGCAAAAATGCCGATCTGGTCGAAGGAGGAGGCATAGGCGATAAGGCCATGCCGGGAAATGCGGCCGTACGTGGGTTTAAGGCCTACCACGCCGCAGAAATCGGCCGGCTGGCGCACAGAGCCGCCGGTATCGCTACCGAGGCTTACCATGCACTGATCGGCCTGAACGGCTACTGCCGAACCGCCTGATGACCCACCGGGTACCCGGCTTTCGTCGAGCGCATTCAGCACTTTGCCGTATGAGGAGTTTTCATTGGTAGAACCCATGGCAAACTCATCACAGTTCGTTGAACCTATAATGATGGCCTCTTCGGCCAGCAACCTTTCAACGGCGGTAGCATTAAAAACGGGCTTGAATCCTTCGAGGATCTTCGAGGCAGCGGTAAGCGGATGGTCTTTATAGGCAATTACATCTTTCAGTGCTATTACCACACCATGTAATTTGCCTGAAGGCTTTCCTGCTTTGCGGCTGGCATCGAGCTCAGCCGCCCGCTGTAAAGCTTCCTCTGCATAAGTATGAACATAGGCATTCAGGTGCCTGCGTGCATCGATCTGCTGCAGGTAGTGTTGAACCGCCTCCACACACGTTGTTGTGCTGGAAAGCAGGTCCTGGTGATATTGCGCTATTGAGTGATACTTAAACAAAGGTTGTTACCGGCTTTGATAAACAAATCGGTTACTAATAGTGGTATGTAAAAAAGAATTAGTGGGCAGAAGTAGTAGAAGAAGCCTGTTTGGTATCCTTCTCGTTAATGCCATCTTCAATCTCTTTCTTCACATTATTTTTGGCATCGTTAAACTCCCTGATACCACGGCCAATACCGCGCATGAACTCAGGTATTTTACGTCCACCAAACAGCACCAACACTGCCAATACGATCAACAACCACTCACTACCACCAGGCATTGAGATCAACAACAGGTTTTTAATACTAAGTAACATGATTAAACTTTTAAATAGTTAGAAAAACAAAATTACGCTCTTTCGGATAGTAAAACGCATAATTGTGCCGCAAATTACGCCTTGTTACTGGTAAAAAAGGTCTTTTTGCCGATGCTTAACAAAGTCAGGTAATAAAAAAGCGGAACCTATTGATCCCGCTTTAAGTAGTTTTATGTACAAGTGACTATTGAGCCACTGGAGCTGCTGTTGTGTTAACGCGTTTCTCTTTAATACGAGCGCTTTTACCACTGCGTTCACGCAGGTAGAAAAGCTTGGCACGACGAACACGACCTGTTTTATTCAGCTCAATAGAGTCAATATTGGGCGAATACAAAGGGAATGTTCTTTCAACACCTACGCTATCGGAGATCTTACGTACAGTAAATGTAGCAGTACCACCTTGTCCCTGGCGTTTGATAACATCGCCACGAAAGCTTTGGATACGCTCTTTACCACCTTCGATAATTTTATAGTTCACAGTTATATTGTCACCCGCTTTAAACTTCGGGAACTCTTTTTTTCCTGTCAACTGCTCATGTACAAATTGAACTGCTGCATTCATGACATTCAAATTTTGGGGAGGCAAAGTTAATTAAAAAATCCAATTATTCATTTTTAATTTCCTAAAACCCCCGATTTTACTGCATTTATTTACTATTTGGCCACATTAACGGCTCTTTTCTCCCTGATTACGGTCACTTTAATTTGCCCGGGGAAGGTCATTTCGGTCTGGATCTTCTGGGCAATATCAAATGAAAGCTTGTCAGAATCGTTGTCGGTCACTTTTTCTGCTTCTACAATTACCCGTAACTCGCGACCGGCCTGAATGGCGTAGGCTTTTTCAACACCATGGTAGGCAAGCGCCAGGTTTTCCAGATCCTTGATACGCTGTAAATACTGTTGCATGATCTCGCGACGGGCGCCGGGGCGGGCGCCGCTGATGGCGTCGCAGGCCTGTACGATGGGGGAGATCACGTATTGCATTTCCATTTCATCGTGGTGGGCGCCAATGGCGTTCACCACTGCGGGGTTCTCCCCGTATTTTTCAGCCAGCTTGGCTCCCAGCAGGGCGTGGCTCAGTTCAGATTCCTCATCGGGCACTTTACCAATATCGTGCAGCAGACCGGCGCGTTTGGCCAGTTTGGGGTTCAGTCCCAGCTCTGCAGCCATGATACCGCACAGATTGGCTACCTCACGGCTGTGCATCAACAGGTTTTGTCCGTAAGAAGAACGGAAACGCATTTTACCTACGATACGAACCAGCTCTTTATGTAATCCGTGAATACCTAATTCAATTACGGTGCGTTCGCCAATTTCAATAACCTGCTCTTCGATCTGGCGGCGGGTTTTTTCCACCACTTCCTCAATACGGGCGGGGTGAATACGGCCATCGGCTACCAGTCGCTGTAAGCTAAGGCGGGCAATTTCGCGGCGAAGGGGATCGAAAGAAGAAAGGATGATGGCTTCCGGGGTATCGTCAACGATGAGGTCGACACCGGTAGCGGCTTCAATAGCCCTGATGTTACGGCCTTCGCGACCGATGATCTGGCCTTTTATTTCATCGCTTTCGAGGTTGAATACAGTGATGGAGTTTTCGATGGCCTGCTCAGCGGCGGTACGCTGAATGGTTTGGATGATGATTTTGCGGGCTTCCTTGTTGGCCTTTTGGCGGGCATCGTCAACAATTTCCTGCTGCAGGGCCAGGGCCTGGGTGTGGGCTTCCTGTTTTAAACTCTCAACTAATTGTTTCTTAGCTTCATCTGCGGTTAAGCCAGCGATCTTTTCGAGGCGGCGGATGTGTTCTTCCTGGTGCTTTTCGAGCTCAGTACGCTTCAGGTTCACTACTTCGATCTGCCGGTTCAGGTTTTCTTTTATCGCTTCGTTTTCCTTGATCTGTTTATCGAGCTGGTCGGCTTTTTGGTTGATCGATTGTTCTTTTTGACGGGCCCGGTTTTCAGATTCGCCCAGCTTCCGGTTACGGTCGAGCACTTCCTTATCGTGCTCGGCTTTCAGGGCCAGGAATTTTTCTTTTGCCTCGAGCTGTTTTTGTTGTTTAGTGGTTTCGGCACTCGTTTGGGCGTCGGCAACAATTTTACGGGCCTGGCTTTCGGCCTCTTCAATTTTTTGCTTAGTGTTTTTGGCAAATATGAATTTGCCCGCTACTATACCTGCCAGTAGCGCCACTATGCCTATTATAGCGGTTAACATACTCTGATCCATAGTGTTTTACATGTTTATAATATTCTACATTATCTCTCCCTCTCTATGTGTCGCAAGATAACCATAGTGAGATGTGAATGTGCGAAAATACAAAAAAAGGTGCAGCAGCGCTGCAAGCATTTTGAAGTCAGTTATTTGTAGAACAGGGAAATCGAGATGTGTACCCCCGACCCCTGGAAGGAGGTGCTATTGAATCCGGTTAATCGATCAGGATCCTGTCGAGCAATTTTTCAATGGCCTGCAGTTGTTGTCCTGTTTGGTTATCAATGAGCGGCTGGCTGGTGGCGGCTTTTTGCTCGGTGGCATACCACAGCACTACCATGGCCACATAATCCTGCATGTCTTTGCCGGCGAAGGTGGTTTTAAATTCCAGGATCTTGTCGTTGATCAATTTGAGGGTTTTGCGAACCACTTCTTCGTCGCTGGGAGCGATGCGAATACGATAGGTTCGGTCGCCTATCAAAACATTTATGGGAATTAATTCTTCCATTGCTTGCAATTTTGAAATCTGTGTCCTATTTTTATCCACACACAATACACACAGGGATACATTTTTACTTACTTCTGGGCTTCAAAGGATAGTTTTGGATGGTTCAAATTCAAATTTCGTATTCTATGATTACTCACCAAAACCAAACCTTTAACATGTTCGCTAAACTTAGGTCGAACGTCTTCATTGACGCGCTGACACTGGAGTTGATCGCGCCCATTCAATCCAGCCTTAAAGCCATTTTACGTGACGAGAGGGGCTATGAATGCAGCCGGCTCGAAACCAACATACCACAAGGCGACAAAACAGTTACCTGGAAAGGCCTGAACGATCTGCCATATGGTGTTTACACCCTGGAACTTTCCCAAGGCGACGATGAAATGAAAATGCGACTCGTAAAACGGGTTTGAACGTCTTATTCGCTCAATAAGGCAATGCACCGGTCAATTTCCCGGATGTAACGGTTAATTCTTTTTTCCACCTCTTTCTTTTCCGGTTCATTCAATTGGCCGGTAACGGTTTGTAATGCCGTAATTTTCATCTCCAGCTCATCAATTCGTATTAACCGGGCCTTTTCTTTATCTCGCAACGCAATCACTTCCCTGCTCAATTGCTCGTGCTCTTTTTGCA
The DNA here is from genome assembly GCF_002077945.1 of Niastella vici. Lineage (GTDB taxonomy): Bacteria > Bacteroidota > Bacteroidia > Chitinophagales > Chitinophagaceae > Niastella > Niastella vici. Next base: position 208,125 of record NZ_LVYD01000041.1, on the reverse strand, counting down.
GCAGATGATAACGATGTGCCACCTGCTGCAGTTTTTCCGTGATCTGTTTCAGTTGTTCCTGTAATCCCTCCATTGAACAAATTTTAGCCTGGTTCCTTTACCGCACAACCCGGGATCATTTCCTGATCTCTGCCTGTAGGTTTGTTTCCAGGGCATTCATGATTTTATTCATCATACCGTCAATATCTTTATCGGTGGGTGTTTTTTCCTCATCGAGGAAGGTAAAGCTTACCGCGAGCGATTTCTTATCGGCCCCGAGCTTTTCACTTTCAAAAATATCGAACAGTTGTATGGACTGTAACTTGTCGAGTTTTACTTTTTTTACTGTGCTTTCAACGTCAGCAAAGGGAAGGGATTTAGGTACTACCATGGCCAGGTCGCGGCGTACAGGCAACTGGCGGGGTAATTCTTTGGCTTTTATAGAGGTGGCGGAAATGTATTTTAGTAATAATTCAAAGTCCAGATCGGCATAAAACACCGGTTGTTTTATATCAAAACGCTTCAACTCCTGCGAGGTAACCACACCTAATTCAGCTACTACATCTTTATTAATAGTAACCTGAAGGGCATTTACCAAATTACCGCCTTCGGCCCGGGGAGCGAAGCTGGCCCTGGAAATGCCAGTCAATTGCAATATTCTTGCCACTATGCCTTTCCCGTAAAAGATATCTGCGGTGGTGCCTTTTCCTTTCCAGGCATCTTCGGTTACCTGGCCGGTAATATACAGGCATACATGTTCGTGCTCGCTGTACTTTCCGGGGCCCGATGTGCTATAGGTTTTACCGAATTCAAAAAAGCGCAGGTCGTTGTTTTTGCGGTTCAGGTTATGCGCTATGGCTTCCAAACCGGTTTGCAGCATGGAGGGGCGCATGATATTATGATCGGCGCTGAGGTTGTTCAGCAGTTTTACTGCCGTGCTCAGTTCCTGCTCGTCGAAATAAGCTGCATTGGTAATGGAATTGGTAAAGATCTCGTTGAAGCCGAGCCCTACCAGGTAATTGGCCGTTTTTTCGCGGTAAATATGTTTGTTACGGTCTGTTTCAACCGAAGGCGAAATGGTAATGGCCTGGGGTATTTCTACGTTATCCAGTCCATCAATACGCATGATCTCTTCCACAATATCGGCCGGCAGGTGAATATCGGGTTTGCTGAATGGCGCTGATACCAGTATCTCTTCTGCACTTTCTTTTTCTATAGTGAAACCCAGGGCCACCAGTATTTTCTTCACAGCTGCAGCCGGGTAACTCTTTCCGCTCAGTTTGGTGAGGAAAGCATATTTCAACTGTACCTGAGGCTGCTTTGCGGGGTTGGGATATACATCTATTACTTCAGAAGCAATTGAACCACCACCCAGTTCTTTAATAAGCAGCGCGGCCCGTTCCATTACATTAACGGTATTACTGATATCGACATTCTTCTCAAAACGGGTAGCTGCATCGGTGCGCAGGCCATGGCGGAAAGATGTTTTGCGAATATCAACCGGGTTGAACCAGGCGCTTTCGAGAAAGATGTTTTTGGTAGAAGCTGTTACCCCGCTGTGCTGACCGCCGAATACCCCGGCAAAACACATAGGTTCGCTGTTGCCATTGCAGATCATCAGGTCTTCTGCATTCACCTTTCTTTCTTTTTCATCGAGGGTAATGAAAGGCGTGCCTTCGGGCAGGTTTTTTACCAGTACCTTTTTGCCTGTGATCTTATCGGCATCAAAAGCATGGAGGGGCTGACCGGTTTCGTGCAGTATAAAATTGGTGATGTCTACAATATTATTAATAGGCCGCTGGCCAATGGCGCGGAGTTTATCCTGCAGCCATTGAGGACTTTCCTTTACTGTAACGTTGGCAATACTTACCCCGCTGTAGCGCTGACAGGCATTGGTATTTTCGATAGTTACGGTAATGGGGACGGAGGTATTCTCTGTTTTAAAATCACCCACTGGCAGGGCCTTTACTTTCAGGTCCTGGTTATCGTGGTAGGATAAATAGGCGCACACATCCCGGGCCACGCCACGATGGCTCATGGCATCCATACGGTTGGGGGTAAGGCCTATTTCATAGATATAGTCGGTATAAGGTTTGAAATATTCTGCCGCCGGGGTACCCACTTTTACATCGGCGGGTAAAACCAGAATACCGGCATGGTCGTCGCTAAGGCCGATCTCATCTTCGGCGCAGATCATGCCATAGCTTTCTACCCCACGGATCTTCGCGATCTTCATGGTGAGCGGATCGCCTTTTTTGGGGTAAATGGTGGTACCTACGGTGGCCACCACTACTTTTTGACCGGCTGCCACATTGGGCGCCCCGCAAACGATTTGCAGGGGATCGCCTGAACCGATATTTACTTTGGTAACGGTTAATTTATCGGCATTGGGGTGTTTTTCGGCAGCCAGCACTTCAGCGATCACCAGTCCCTGTAACCCGCCTTTCAGGCTTTCATATTTTTCCAGGCTCTCCACTTCGAGCCCTACAGAGGTCAATAATTTACTAAGCCGCTCGGGTTCAATGGTTACCGGCAAATAATCGTGAAGCCAGTTATAGGAAATAGTCATGAAAGAGTCTATGATTTTTTTAGTTCAACGATGGCAGCAAAGATAGGTAATGGGCGGTTACCGCGCCTGTCCCGATTTAATTGGGAGTGCCAGTTTCCCGTTGCCGGGTTTGAGCAATAAATAAGGAGGCTATGAGGAGGAGGTGGTGGAGGGTTAATTCTTACAAACAATAAAAACGAATGGGGGAATTTCGGCGGCGTTTAAAATGCGGTGGATGCGGCCGGGACGTTGTTCAATTCGGCCATTTTTCAATTTCATTACTTCCACGGCGTGGGAAAAACTGATCGCATGCGCTGTTAGCAGGTCGTAACAAAGCCGTTCGTAGTACAGCAGGTGCTGTGCTTCTTTACTGTTTTCTTCAGGCATCATTACTTCATAATGCCGCAACTGGTATACGCGCATGGTCGGTGTTGAAATTAAAGAATCTAATTTACGGTTCTCCGGGTAAATTTAAAATACGAGCATCATCTTTTTATTTGACGTTTTAATTTTCCGATTCCTGTACTATATATACGCCAATTTTATGCCACTGGTCAAAATAAATGCTGGAAAGTGGACGGGTGGCCCATTAGCGGGGTACCGGCGGGCTGAAATTACCGATTACAGCCGGTTACAGCCATCCCATATCCGGAAAATGCTGTGTGGATAGGCGTTTTCACCTATAAAATTGCGGAAATTCCCATCCCGCCTACATCTTATTTTCCCGTTGTTCTCACCAAATATTAGGGCTATTATTCTTACGCACATGATGTGTGAATTTCGTTTTAAGAAGGGTGGCAAACTTTTGTAAATTGTGAATATGTATGCTTGATTGTGTGAATAAGTGCCGTATTTTCGTGGATTGATCTGTGGATTACTGTTATTAAATATAGAACTGTAAATTTTTTTTCCGGGTATGAGAGGGGTCTATATTCGCCGTCCTGACCTTGTGGGGTAACATTGCGTTAACAGTGCAATAATATTTTCGTAACAAACCTTATCCATCAATACTAACCCTGATCGTCATTGGTTGGCAGTATTTCAATCAGAAGTGGCACCGCGCAACAGAATCACTTCAACGCCTTGAGAGTTCCTGTTTGTAAAAACTTTATCAAACCAATGGTTAAATTTTTGTAGACGTTAACGATGGATCTAACTAATCTGAACAACAAAGACCGAAAACAACGCCGCCGCAGCTCTATTGATCTGAATACCATGGTATACGGCAAGGTTCCGCCCCAGGCTAAAGACCTGGAAGAAGCGGTACTGGGCGCACTTATGCTCGAGAAGAACGCCTTTGACGTAGCTGTGGAGATACTGAAGCCCGAGTGCTTTTATGTAGACTCGCACCAGCGTATTTTCCGTGCCATGTTAAGCTTGCAGCAAAAAAGCCAGCCCATCGATATTTTAACGGTGGTGGAAGAGTTGCGCAGAAAGGAAGAGCTGGAAATGGTGGGGGGGCCCTATTACGTAACCCGTTTAACGAATTCAGTTGTTTCTTCAGCCAATATAGAAGCGCACTCAAAGATCATTTTACAGAAATTCATTCAACGCGAACTGATCCGGATCAGTGGCGAAATTATTGGTGACGCGTATGAAGACAGCGCCGATGTGTTTGACCTGCTCGATGAAGCAGAGGCAAAGCTGTTCGAGATCACCAATAACCACATGAAGAAGAACTACGACAGTATCGATACCGTACTGGTGCAAACCGTACAACGTATCGAAGATATGCGCCACAAAACCGAGGATATTACGGGAGTGCCAAGCGGTTTCCCTTCGCTCGATAAAGTGACATATGGATGGCAGGGTTCCGATTTGATCATCCTGGCTGCCCGTCCTGCCGTGGGTAAAACGGCATTCGCCCTTAATCTGGCGCGTAATGCAGCATTGAGTGCTACCCGCCCAACGCCCATTGTATTCTTCAGCCTTGAGATGAGTTCGCCGCAGCTGGTAACACGTATCCTGAGCGCCGAAAGTGAGGTTTGGCTTGAGAAGATATCGCGCGGTAAGATGGAAGATTATGAAATGAAGCAACTGTATGCCAAGGGTATTCAAAAACTGGCGCAGGCGCCCATCTTTATTGATGATACAGCGGCCCTGAACGTATTTGAACTGCGCGCAAAATGCCGCCGCCTGAAGGCCAAACACAATATCGGCCTTATCATCATCGACTATTTACAGCTGATGAGTGGCGCCGGTAACGGTAAGAACACCAACCGTGAGCAGGAGATCAGTACCATTTCACGTAACTTAAAAATGTTGGCGAAGGAGTTGCATGTTCCCATTATTGCCCTGTCGCAGTTAAGCCGTGCGGTTGAAACGCGTAAAGATGGTAACAAGATGCCGCAATTGAGTGACCTTCGTGAATCGGGTGCCATTGAGCAGGATGCCGACATGGTAATGTTTATTTACCGTCCCGAGTATTACGATATTACTTCCAATGAAATGGGAGAAAGCAATAAAGGGGAAACCCACGTGCGTATAGCCAAACACCGTAACGGTTCGCTGGAAACCATCAGGCTGAGAGCCCAGTTGCATATTCAAAAGTTTGTGGAGTTTGAAGGGGATGATTTCAGTGGTTTGGGCATGGGCGGTGGCGGTGGAAGCTGGAAACCGGTACCAACCGATGGCGGTGGTGGCAGTGGTGCAGCCGGTGGCGACGATGGCGCCAAGCTGTACATACAGGCTGGCAGCAAAATGAACGATATGCCATATGGTGATGATGATGAAGCCCCGTTTTAATCCCGACATATCAGGACAGATACAATATTCTGAATTAAGATTTTAAGGTTGTTATTCTGAAAGGCCCCCGGTTTTAGGGGGCTTTTTTTTGGGTAAGAAATGATTAAATTTGAGTAAAGTCATTGAATATGTCTGTAGCAGATATAAAAAAGCACCTGTATAAAGCCATTGAGGAAATAGATGATGAGGCTTTTTTGCAGGCAGTATATACCATTATTTCTTCAAAGATGGGGCCGGGGGCTACCTATGAATTATCAGCTGATCAGTTACAAATACTGGAAGATAGAAGGGAAAAATATTTGAAGGGAGAGGGGAAATCATACACCTGGGACGAAGTAAAGGATAGAATCAGGAAAAAGGATGGCTTATAAACTGGAGATCAGAGGGGAGGCCGAAGAAGAAATTTTTGAGGCCTATAAATGGTATGAAGAACAAACCCCAGGATTAGGGGAGCGGTTTATTGTGGAACTGGAAGCCGTATTTAATAAAATATCACGCACCCCACTACATTACAAAATAGCCAGGTCCGTATTCAGGCAGGCTTCCATAAAATCATTTCCATTTGTAGTTTATTTTGAAATTAATCGTGATAACATAGTTGTTTATTCCGTTTTTCATACCAGCCGCAAACCCCATAAAAGATTTTAACGCATAGCATGGTATATAATATGCATTATTTTGCAGCAAAGAATTTATAATGAACCTGCCGCTTTTTTACATTTCGGATATTGTTGCCGGAAAGCCGGAAATAGAGCTTGATGAAGATACCTCGAAACATGTGGTGAATGTATTGCGCATGAAAAAAGGCGAGCAGCTGCATCTTACCGATGGAAAAGGTTTTTTATTACTTACTTCCATTGCCGACGACCATAAAAAACGATGCCGGGTAACGGTGCTGAATGAACAATTCATTCCACAAACCGGCCGCAAGACCAGCATAGCCATTTCGCTATTAAAAAATGCCAGCCGCTTTGAATGGTTCCTCGAAAAAGCCACTGAGCTGGGCATTACCGAGATCATTCCTATTCTTTGCGACAGAACTGAAAAACAGCATTTCAGGTTCGACCGCATGCAAAACATTCTGGTGAGCGCCATGTTGCAATCGCAACAGGCATGGTTGCCTGTATTGCATCAACCGATAGGGTTTGGACAACTGCTGAAGCAGGAGGATATAATTGACAACACACAAAAATTCATAGCGCATTGCATGCCCGGTCCAAAACAAAGCCTGGCCGCACTGGTAAATGATTCCCTTCCTTCTCAAATTATATTAATTGGTCCTGAAGGCGATTTTTCGCCCGAAGAAGTAACGTTTGCCACAGAACATTTTTTTATACCTGTAACGCTGGGCAATACCCGCCTGCGTACTGAAACTGCCGGTATGGTGGCGGCGGTGTTGTTGAAGGCGCCAGGCAATGGGGTGTAGAAAGAAAACATTTGGGAAGCCCAAAAAAACAGGCAATAAGCGATTTGCCTATTGCCTGTTTTTAATAGCGTATTGCCTGGTGATTAAACAGTGTTCTGCTCTTCTTTTTTAACGATGGGTTCGTTTAGTTGAACCTTTTGTTTTTTGGCTCTTTTAAACATCCACATATTCAGCATTTCAACACCAAACGAGAAGGCCATTGCAAAATAGATATATCTTTTGTCAATGGTTTGGCCGTGAAGCGGCTCTAACCCTTCAAAGAACAGGCTGAAACCAACCATTAATAAAAAGGCCAGCGCCAGCATTTTAAGGGTAGGATGCTTATGTATGAACGTGGCAATCTTATCAGAGAAAAAGAACATGATGATCATGGCAATGATAACGGCCACAATCATGATTTGAACTTTGTTCGCCAAACCAACTGCGGTAATGATGCTGTCGAAAGAGAATACCATATCAATGATAATGATCTGGGAAATTACCGCACCAAACGATGATTTTTTAGCATTGCCCTCATGCATACCTTCATCACCTTCGAGTTTATGGTGTATTTCCTTTACAGTTTTATATAACAGGAACAAACCACCAACGAGCATAACTACGTTCCTCAGGTGAAAGGAATAATGCACGCTTCGAAAGCTGAAACCAAATATTTCAATTTTATCATTGTGCACAAGCCAGCCGATACCCATTAATAAAACAATACGAACGGCAATACCGGCAAACATCCAGATACGGCGGGCCTTTAGCTGCTGTTTTCTATCTAAACGGCCCATTAATATGGAAACGAAGATCACGTTATCGATCCCCAACACGATCTCCAGTACGGTTAGGGTGAATAAGCTGATCAAAGCATCTACAGTAAACAATTCTTGCATGGTGGTCGGTAATAAAAAATGATGGGCAAAAATAAGGTGGCAGAACCAATGAGCAATGTGTAACAAGCAATGGTTGTGCCCCGGTTTTGCACCAGTGCTCTATTAGTAGGTTTTGGGGTGTACTTGTTTCAAAAAAATAAATAATATTTTAGTAATGGCCTGTTATTTCAACCCATTACAAATATTCTTAACTATAGCGGGACCTTCGTAAATAAAACCGGTCCATACCTGAACCAGGGAAGCGCCGGCGGCCAGTTTTTCTTTGGCATCTTCAGCCGTAAAAATACCACCTGATGCAATAACCGGTAATTGACCGTTGGTTTTTTGATGTATATATTGTACGATCTCGGTAGAACGCTTGCGAACCGGGGCGCCGCTTAATCCGCCTGCACCAATGGTTTGCAGTTCCCCACCGGTGGTTTGCAGTTGTTCGCGGCTGATGGTAGTATTGGTAGCAACGAGGCCGTCCAGTTTAATTTCCATAGCCAGGTCAATAACATCATCGATCTGCTGGGGAGTAAGGTCGGGCGCTATCTTTAATAATATAGGCTTGGGTTTGCGGTTGGTTTCGGAGCCGCTTTCCTGCTGGTTTATGGTTTGCAAATGCGAAAGGATCTTGCGGAGTGAGTCTTTTTCCTGTAATTCGCGTAACCCGGGGGTATTGGGCGAGCTTACATTCACTACAAAATAATCAACGCAATCAAACAGTGCCTTGAAGCAGATCTCATAATCCTTCCAGGCATCTTCGTTGGGCGTGACTTTATTTTTACCGATGTTGCCGCCGATAATGAGCCGGGAATGGTGAGTGGTGAATGGTGAATGGGAGCCTGCATTTGATGCAGAACTATTATTGGCGACAGCCTGCGTTTTATGATTTCCCTCGTGTTTTTCGCGCCAATCTTTCAATCGTTGCGCTACTACCTGAACGCCGTCATTATTAAAGCCCATGCGGTTAATGAGGGCTTTGTCTTTGGGTAAACGGAATAGCCGGGGCTTATCGTTACCAGCCTGAGGTTTGGGCGTTACGGTCCCAATTTCAACAAAACCGAAACCAAGCGCTTCCAGTTCGGTGAGGTACAGGGCATTCTTATCGAAACCAGCTGCCAATCCAACCGGGTTTTTAAACCGCAGTCCGAACAGCTCTTTTGATAGAGCACCATTTGCAGGGGTGTATTGAGACGAAATGGATTTACGAACGGGACCCAGGGAACAGCCCAGTTTCATCATGTTCATGCTAAAATGATGGACTGATTCAGTGGGAAAACAAAATAGCAGCCGGCGAAGTAGGTTATACATAATTCGGTGCGAAGATAAGTAAAACCCCTCAGCCCCCTAAAGGGAGACAAGCGTATATTACCAGGGTGTTCGGGAAAAGGCCTCTTGTCATAACATATTGATGCTTTCAACATCTGCACAACTACGGCTGTGGTATGGCTGGTGTACGGTTGATCCTGGCTGCATCAATGGCTGTAGTACGGCTGTGGTATGGCTGGTGTACGGTTGGTCCTGGCTGCATCAATGGCTGTAGTACGGTTGTGGAACGGTAATAATATGGTTGATCCTGGCTGCATCACTGCTGAAACCTTACAGAAAGGGCACCCTACCCCGGGCGACCATGGGCGGGGCTGGCAGATTTTGTTTTCCACTTGCCAATCCTTAACTTTGATACAGAAAGTTGCATAAACAACCATGTGGGTAAGGGGAGTAGCGAACCGAACGTACAAGTCCCGACCGAGGTCGGGATGCCGATAAAATCGGCATGATGCGACGCAACAACAGCTAATAAGAGATCGGAAGGCGATGCCAAAAGCCATAGCCATTTGGGTAGTAAGCAGGGGGAAAAGGAAAGGGATCATAAAGCTGAATAGTTAAAGGGGCGCCAGCAGAGGATGAACCGTGAAAGGCGACTGGCAACCAGGAACTGATAAACCATCGAACTTACAAATTATTAATTAACACCTCCCCTTTAAGGGGTGGGGCTAAACTTTATATATGGAAGCGTATATAGTAGCAGGTTACCGCACCGCGGTAGGTAAAGCAAAAAGAGGCGGGTTCCGGTTTTACCGGCCCGATGACTTAGCCGTTGATGTGATCAAAGGACTGATGGCTTCTGTTCCGCAGCTTGATCCAAAGCGGGTTGATGATGTGCTGGTAGGAAATGCCGTGCCCGAAGCAGAACAGGGATTACAGGTGGGAAGGATCATTGCTGCCAGGGCATTGGGTTTTGATACGCCCGGCGCTACCGTGAACCGGTATTGTGCTTCTGGACTTGAAACCATTGCCATTGCTACCGCCAAGATCAGAAGCGGTATGGCCGAATGTATTATCGCCGGTGGTACCGAAAGCATGAGCCTGGTGCCCACCGCAGGCTGGAAAACCGTACCGGCTTATTCCATTGCGAAAGATGAACCCGATTATTATCTCAGTATGGGCTTAACGGCAGAAGCTGTTGCCAAAGAATATAACGTAAGCCGCGAAGACCAGGACCAGTTCTCGTACCAATCGCATATGAAAGCCATCAACGCCATCTCGAATGGCTATTTCAAAAATGGCATTTTACCCATCACTGTTGAAGAGGTATACCTCGATGAAAAGAACAAAAAGAAAACCCGTAGCTATGTAGTGGATACTGATGAAGGACCGCGAAAAGATACCAGTCTTGATGTATTGAACAAACTGAAGCCCGTGTTTGCAGCTAACGGCACCGTAACAGCGGGTAATTCATCGCAAACCAGTGATGGCGCCGCATTTGTTATCGTTATGAGCGAAAGAATGGTGAATGAGCTGGGATTAAAACCTATTGCCCGGCTGGTTGCCTGTGCATCGGCAGGCGTACACCCGCGTATTATGGGTATTGGTCCGGTTGAAGCAGTGCCCAAAGCATTGAAACAGGCCGGCATGAACCTGGGCCAGATTGACCTGGTTGAATTGAATGAAGCTTTTGCATCACAGGCTCTGGCTGTTATTCGCAAGCTGGAAATGAACCCTGATATTGTAAATATTAACGGCGGCGCTATTGCGTTGGGCCATCCGTTAGGTTGTACCGGTTGTAAGCTAACAATACAAATTACACATGATATGAAAAGGCTTAACAAGAAGTATGGTATTGTTACGGCATGTGTTGGCGGAGGGCAGGGAATAGCAGGGATTATAGAAAATATTAATTAGTAAAAATAGTTGTTATATAGAAAGCTGCTTCTCATTAAGAGGCAGCTTTTTTTGTTTTGGTAATAGTACGAGTGACGTATGAAAATGTACGGCACTTATCCCCATTTCATCAAGTGGCAACATTTTTGTTCAAGCTCTGCCATAATTGGATTGTCATCATGTAGTCAAAAGGCCGACTTAATGAAGCAATCTGCCAAAATCAACCTTATGGATAGAAGAGAATTCTTCACGCTGAAAAGAAGAGCCAAGGCTACTTCTCCAAAGCCCTATGCAGGCTTGCGTCAAATTTACTCCGGATTAACACCTTACTCAGGCACCTGGACAGCCAAAGAAGTAGCGCACTTGCTTAAGCGCACCATGTTCGGGGCAAAGAAAGCAGACATTGATCATTTTCTTGGTATGACTCCTTCAGCGGCGGTTGATGAATTGTTGAACGTATCTACTTCCCTGCCTTCGCCCCCATTGAAAAATTACGACAATACCGACATCGATGCGGCCGATCCAGACATTTCAGTAGCAAAGGGAGCCACCTGGGTGAACACCGTTTCAACAGATGGTACAGCAAACAGCCAACGGGTAAATTCGCTCAAAGACTGGTGGATAGGCACCATGATCAACCAGGATAGAAGCATCAGGGAAAAAATGACCCTGTTCTGGCATAACCATTTTTCAACTGAAACAGCCACCTATGAAAGGGGCACATATGGCTATAAGTATAATACCCTGTTACGGCAAAGCGCTGTAGGTAATTTTAAGACGCTGGTAAAGGATATGACGATGAACGTGTGCATGCTGCGTTACCTCAACGGTTACCTGAATACCAGTACAGCGCCCGACGAAAACTATGCGCGTGAGTTGCAGGAGTTGTTTACCCTCGGTAAAACAAACAATCCCAATTATACTGAAGACGATGTAAAGGCGGCAGCCCGGGTGCTTACCGGCTGGCGCATCAAGGATAAAACCGGTGAAGATGAATCGGTATACTTCAAACCCGATGCACACGACAAAACCAACAAAACCTTCTCTTCTTTTTTTGGTGGAACCGTGATCGCCGGCAGAACTGATGCCGCCGGTGCAGACGCTGAGATAAATGATCTCATCACCATGATCTTCAACAAATCGGTAGAGGTTTCTGAATTCATTGTAAAAAAGCTGTACACATGGTTTGTTTATTACACTATTGAACCTGATACCCTCACCAACGTTATAAAGCCGCTGGCCCAGCAATTAGTGAGCGGTAACTGGGAAATAAAACCGGTGCTGGCCACCCTGTTGAAAAGCGAACATTTCTTCGATCCGCTTAGCCAGGGTTGTTTGATCAAGAGCCCGCTCGAAATGATGGTTATGATGATGCGGGAGTTTGACGTTGCATTTCCGCCCGACACAGATTATGACAATCAATATTACATGTGGGATTACCTGCGCAACCAGTCGGTGATAATGCAACAGAATATTGCCGACCCGCCCAGTGTATCGGGATGGCCTGCTTATTACCAGATACCCATGTTCTATGAAATGTGGATCAACCACGATACCATGCCCAAGCGCGAACGGTTTATTGACCAGTTAATTGGTAACGGGTATATGCGTAACAGTGTGAAGCTTATCATTGATCCGGTAACTTTTGTGAAAAATAATTTCACCAATGCCATTGCAGCCGATCCCAATGCGCTGATCAATGCCTTACTGGATATTATGTACCGGGTGCCAATTTCCGATACATTGAAAGCTACCATTAAAACGCAAATATTACTGAGTGGACAAGCACAGGATTATTACTGGAGCAATGCATGGAATGCATATATAGGTGCTCCCGGCGATATGACTGCCTACTCCACCGTGTATACCCGTTTGCAAACATTGTTCAAATATTTTATGAACCTGGCTGAGTACCAATTAGCTTAACAATCAAACCGATCTTATGAAGCGCAGAGACTTTTTAAAAAACACCTTGCCTGCATCTGTAACGTTGCCCGCATTGATAAACGGTTTTTCCGTTAAAGCCTTCACCGGTGCATCACCATTGGTACAAGCCCTGATGGGTACCACTACCGATACCGATAAAGTATTGGTGATGATACAGCTGAACGGCGGTAACGATGGATTGAACATGGTGATACCTATTGAAACCTATAGAGAATATTATAACGCCCGTGCAAATATTGCAATAGGGCAGAACAAGATATTACCGTTGAACGGTACCTCAAAAACGGGGTTGCACCCCAGTATGACTGGTTTGCAAACCCTGTATAATGAGAATAAACTGGCTATTATACAGGCCGTGGGTTATCCTTCACCCAACTTCTCACACTTCAGGGCCACCGACATCTGGATGAGTGCATCCGATTCGGAACAGGTGCTTACCACCGGCTGGATAGGCCGGTACCTGAATATTGAATATCCGAACTTTCCCAACGGATATCCAACAGCGCAAATGCCCGATCCCCTGGCAATACAGATCGGTTCAGTGGCCTCCCTTGCCTTGCAGGGGCCTTCCTTCCCCATGGGTATGACCATCAGCGACCCTACCAGCTTCTACGACTTCCTCGATAACGTAGGCGACCCGGTGCCCAATACGCCCTGGGGTAAGGAGCTGGCTTATATCAGAATGATAATGGGTCAAACCGAACAATACTCCAACGTCATCAGGGCGGCTGCAGCAAAAGTCACTTCACAGGGTTCTTACCCCAGCAACAACGACCTGGCCCAGCAATTACGCATTGTAGCCCGGTTGGTGAAAGGTGGTTTAAAGACCCGGGTATATATGGTAAGCACCGGTGGTTTCGATACGCATTCGAGCCAGGTAGAAGCTGCTGATACATCGGTAGGCGGGCATGCCAAACTGATGGCCCGCGTGTCGGACGCTATCAAATGTTTTATGGACGACCTGAAAGGACTGGGTGTTGATGACCGGGTAATTGGTTTTACCTTCTCGGAATTTGGCCGCCGGATAAAATCAAATTCCAGTTTGGGTACCGACCACGGCGCAGCCGCACCGGTATTTGTTTTTGGAAAGAATGTACGGGCAGGCATCATTGGCACCAACCCCGCCATTCCTACCGGCGCAGGTGGTAATGATAACGTGCCTTTTCAATACGATTTCCGAAGTATTTATGCTTCTATTCTTAAGCAATGGTTCTGTGTAAATGATACCGACCTTCAAACTATTCTGCTCAAGAATTTCCAGAACATCCCGTTATGTGTGAATGCCGCCTGCGGCGCTACCGGCGTTGATGATGTGATCAGGGGCGATGGTGAACAGCTGATCGTAAACTATCCGAACCCATTTGTTGAAAGCACATCCATTACATTTAATACAAAGGGTGGCCATACGCTGGTACAAGTGATAGATACAATGGGAAGGGTTGTTAGAACACTTACTGACAAAGTATATACATCCGGTACCTATACTGTAACATTCGACGGGTATGGGGCGCCATTGGGTGTTTATTATGCCCGTTTCCAGAACGGCACCACCCAACAGGTACGTCCCATGCTGAAGACGCGATGACGTAGAAAATTTAATCCGTATAATGGGAGCTTCCTGACTTCTGTCGGGAAGCTTTTTATATTTTTTATTGAGACCGGGATACAGGACAATGCTAACGAACGGTTGCTAAAACCTGCTAAAAAGCACTGGGCGCCTTTACGCAAAAAGGAATTTTAAAAAATGGAATCGCCCCGTAATTTGTTGCCCTGCTATAAATAGTTTTAATTTGCCTTGGATCGGAAAACTAACCATTAATCCTGAAAATAGACCGGTCCCTAAATTTGATTATGTTGAAGGTTTTTATAACAGATGACCATGAATTATACCTTGAAGGCCTGGTGTTGTTGTTGAACAGGCAACCCGGCATTGAGGTAATTGGTTCAGCATTTACAGGAGAAAGCCTGCTGAAACAGCTGCCTAATAAAGATATTGATATCCTGTTGCTCGATGTGCATTTACCTGATATTGGCGAAGAAGAACTGCTGCTGAAGATCCGCGAAGTTCAACCCACGCTCAGGATCCTTTACCTCACTATAATGCGTGGTACCCGTTATATTCACAAACTGCTTAAATACGAGATACAGGGCTACCTGTTGAAGAATACCAACATCACCGAATTGACCAAAGCCCTGGAAACAGTAGCGGAAGGCAATAAATACTTCAGTAAGGAGATCAACATCCTCGATACCAACCAGGACTTCAGGAATACGGTCACTATTGAAGATAAGAAGGTAGATGAGATACTGTCGAAAAGAGAGATAGAGGTTCTTACCCTTATTTGTAAAGAGTATAGTAATTCAGAGATCGCCAAGAAACTTTTTCTTAGCGTAAGCACGGTAGAAACCCACCGTAAGAACCTGATCGCCAAACTGGGCGTTAATAATACTGTGGGGTTGGTGAAGTTTGCCCTGAAGAACAAGCTGATCGATTAATATTTTCGCTGTTTCCCAAACATTTATTAAGTCAGATTTACATATTGCTACATTATTACACTATTTACTTTTGATAATAAGTAAAAACCCTTAATTTGGTAGTATAATTCGACATACTGTTGAAATACTATCTGCTTTTAGGGGCTTTGATTATTAGTGTATGTTCATTTGCTCAGGTCGATACAACCCGTTTGAAAAACTTGTACGACCGTTGCCTCGATTTCTCTGAAGACAAGATAGATTCCATTCATTATTACGCCGAATACATTTCAAAAGAAGCTGAACACCTGCATTACAACCGGGGTAATGTGTTATCGCTGCGTTTAAGAGGTATCTATGAAGACCTGAGTAATAATTATGAGAAGGCCATTGAATATTATCTTCAATCGCTGGAGGCTGCCCGCCTGATACATGCGCCGGAATATGAAATGGTGGCATTGAGCGACCTGGCCATTGCTTACTTCGCCATCAGGGAGCCCGAGAAAGCAAAAGAGTTCTATTTACAATGCGCCCGCATGTCTGAAGCAGATGGAAAGATACCTTCGCTCATCAACACGTACAACAACCTGGCGGTCATTTACACCCAGCTGAAACAATACGACAGCTCACGTATCTTACTCGAAAAGGCTGTTCAACTGGGCAGGCCGCTTGAAAGGAAGGGACGTATTAGTTTGGCAAGCACCTATAATAACCTGGGCAATTTGTACTTCAAGGAAAAGAAGTATGAGGAAGCATTGCCTTTTTTCAAACAGAACCTCATAAAGCATACCCGCGACAACGATCTGAATGGGATATGGGTGGCCAGGCTGAACCTGGCAGATGTGTATATTGAAAAGCACCAATTTGATTCAGCCACCATGTATGCGCAAAGCGCTATGGAACTGGCGCAGCGGCTTGAATCGAAAAGCAAGGAAGCCGACAGCTATTCCATGCTGGCCAAGCTGGCCGAGTACCGGGGCCACTTCAGCAAAGCCTATAATTATATTAAAAAATGGTATGCGCTTGATACAGCTATTCTGCACAGTGATACTTACAAAACAATTGCCGCCCTGCAGGAACGATTTCATGCCGGTGAACGGGAAGCCGAAAATAAATTGTTACAGGAAAAAGTAGAGAAGGAAACCATCCACAGCAGAGAGCTTACCCTGGTGGCCGTGGCCCTGGCCATAATTGGGATACTGATCGCTATCGGATTTGTTATAAAGCGGAATGCCCACCGCCGCCTGCAGGCAACCAATGACCTCATTGTACAGCAAAACGAAAAACTCTCAGAGCTGAACTATGAAAAGAATTCACTGATCAGCATCGTTTCGCATGACCTGAACACTCCCTTTGCCACCATACAGGTATGGGGGCAGGTTTTACAAAACGATACAACCCGGTTAACAGCTGAACAACAAAAAGCCATGAACCGAATTTTACAGGCCGGCGCCTATGGTGAGCAGTTGATCAGGCAAATACTGGATGTAGAAAGGGCCGATATCGGGAGCCATAAAATGCAGTTGGAAAAGTTTGAGTTGAAGGCCTTCGCAGAAGAAATGATCGACCAGTTTAAACCCATGGCTGCAAAAAAAGATATCCGGTTACATGTAGAGGCTTTGGGGAAAAAGCTGTTTATACTAAGCGACAAATACCTGGTAAGCCGTATTTGTGAGAACCTGCTGTCAAACGCCATTAAGTATACGCCGCATGGTAAAAATGTTTGGATGGGTATCAGCGACGAGCATGATTCAATAAGTATAAAAGTTAAAGATGAGGGTGTGGGTATTGATAAGGAGGAATTGCCTTACCTGTTCTCGAAATACAGCAAGATATCATCACAGCCTACTGATGGAGAAGCTTCCTATGGCCTGGGACTCTCAATTGTGAAAAGGATAGTGGAAGAAATAAATGGAAGGATCACCTGTGAGAGTGAACCTGGAAAGGGAAGTGTGTTTACGGTAATACTGAAGAAGTAAGCAGCCACTTAAAATATAATAATATTCAGATTTTATCGTTATATTGTATTACTTACTAACCCATAGACATAAAATAAAAGCCTCCTGATGCATCGGGAGGCTTTTACATTGGAATCCTTACTATGATCAATGCAGGTGTTGCATTTACTTTTTAGGTTTATCGGTCATAAAGAAGGTGAGCGTGCCGCCCTTCATAATGTCTTCATGAGTGATCACCGGCTGCTCTAATTGTTTTCCATTGAGCAATACTTTTTGTACATACACATTTTTATCGCTTTGGTTATTGGCCTCAACAGTAAAGGTGTTGCCGTTCTCGAGTTGTATCACTGCTTTATTG
Organism: Niastella vici; assembly: GCF_002077945.1. Lineage (GTDB taxonomy): Bacteria > Bacteroidota > Bacteroidia > Chitinophagales > Chitinophagaceae > Niastella > Niastella vici. The sequence goes on along the minus strand of NZ_LVYD01000041.1, from coordinate 190,664 downwards.
ATGGCCGGGCTGCCTAACTGGTATTGGGCAGAACCGGGCGCTACCGGATAAAAGCCAAGGGTTGAAAAAAGATACCAGGCGCTCATTTGTCCGCAGTCATCGTTACCGCCCAACCCATCAGGCGCCGGTTTATATTGATTTTTCAGGATCATTCTTACCCGTTGTTGTGTTTTCCAGGGCTGCCCGGCAAAATTGTACAGGTAGGCCACATGATGGGCCGGCTCGTTGCCATGCACATAGGTACCAATAATACCATCACGTGTAATATCCTCTGTTTCGGCAAAATATTTATCGGGCAGGTACATGGTGAACAGGGTGTCGAGTTTGGCGCTGAATTTCTTTTTACCACCCATTAAGGTTATCAACCCTTCGGGGTCCTGTGGTACAAAAAAGCTGTAATTCCAGCTATTGCCTTCGATGAATCCCTGACCGTGCGTGCTAAGGGGATCAAAATCATTTTTAAACGTGCCATCTTCTTTGCGGGCGCGCATAAAGCCTGCCGTTGCATCGTACAGGTTCTTATAGCTGGCCGACCGTTTCATGAAGGTTTCATAGATGCCCGAACGGCCCAGATGTTGTGCCGCCTGGGCAATAGACCAGTCGTCATAAGCATATTCGAGGGTGGTGGAGGCAGAAGTACCCAGTTTTTCATCGGGGATAAAGCCTTTGTCGAGATAGCTGCCGATGCCTTCATAATTTTTATGAGAGGCGGTGGCGATACAGGCGTCCAGCGCATGCGCCGCATCAAATGACTTATTGCCTTTGATAATGGCATCTGCAATTACCGATACGCTGTGGTAACCACTCATACACCAGTTGTCATTGCTGTAATGGCTCCAGATGGGCAGCATTTGTAAAACGCTTTGATCGTAATGTGCCAGCATGCTGCTGATCATATCACCATTGCGGGCAGGTTGTATGATATTGAAGAACGGATGCAGCGCCCGGTAAGTATCCCACAATGAGAACGTAGTGTAGTTGGTGAAATTGGCTGCGGTATGAATATTTTGATCAAGACCTTTGTATTTACGGTCAACATCCATAAATACAGTGGGGCCGAGGAAGGCGTGGTACAGGGCCGTATAGAAATTCTGTTTTTCTGCATCGGCCGCATCAATGGCGATCTTTGACAGTTCTGTATTCCATGCGGCCTGTGCAGCGGCTTTTGTTTGCTCAAAGTCCCAGTGTGGTATTTCAGTTCGCAGGTTTAACAAAGCGCCTTCGGTACTTACTGGTGATAAAGCGAGCTTGAGCTTTATTTTTTCACCGGCCTCGGTGTCAAAGTTGAAATACATGCGCAATTGTTTACCGGCCAGGTCGGGGAAGTTTTTGCTTTGGTCGAACTTACGCCAGAAACCCCGGTAAACCTGTTTTTTGCTGAAGTCCTTACAGCCATACTCTTTGAAGGGCTTTGAAAAGCTCATGGCAAAATAAACGGTGCGGGTGCGCGCCCAGCCATTGGTTTGGCGGTAACCGGTTACCAGGGTATCATTCTCAACCCTGATAAACGTCCATACGTTTTTATCATCGTAATTATAAATACCATGCATCAGATCAAAAATGATATGGGCATCGTTTGTTTTTGGGAAAGTGTATTGATGAAACCCTGTTCTGGTAGTGGCAGTTAGCTCAGCCGTGATATTATCATCGTCTAATTGCACTTTGTAATAACCGGCTTCGGCTTTTTCGTTGGCATGCGAATAGGCCGATCTGAAACCGCTTTTTGGTTCGGTGGCAATGCCCGGGTTCAACTGTAGGGTACCGGTAGTAGGCATAATGAGGAAATCGCCCAGGTCGCTATGGCCGGTGCCGCTGAAGTGGGTATGGCTAAAGCCTACAATAGTTTTATCGTCGTACTGGTACCCGGCGCAATATTTATAGACGTCCGGATTGTATTTCCCGTTCATTTCATAAGGAATGGTGTCGGTATCAGGACTTAGTTGCACCATGCCGAACGGTACGGTAGCGCCGGGAAAGGTATGCCCCATGCGTTGGGTACCAATGAGTGGGTTTACATATTGTACTACATTTTTTTGTTGAGCAAAAACGGATAAGGGAGACACCCAGAACAGCAGTGACCATTTTTTCATTTAAGTATATTTCTTTTTTTAATAAAAAAGTAGTGAAGCTTACAAATCTAGTGCTAAATATTCTCTAGCTAACAGGTAGATTTACTGTTTCAGCCGCACTATTTTCGTGTACTGCTAATGGTTTAGCAGTTTTAATTGTATATTTTACCTTAATGAGGCCCGGGGTGGGATTTGTGGCCCCGAAGGGTTTTTGGGGTGACTGCTATGTCAAAATAGAAAGAGGATGTATCAAAAGTAAATGAAGGACCTGAGAACCACTTAAACGACTACCGGCCTCCTTCAGGTACCCGAATAAAAAGAGGCTGCATCATACTTATGATACAACCTCGTGGAATTATTTTAAGGCAGTAGTAAAGTGGTGCTATTTATTGTTGTGGTTCCTGGCCTTCATAATAGGAGCCGGTTTCATAATCAAATTTCTTCGACCGGGTGTTTTTGTAATCAGGATCGTACCGCACAAAAAAATACAGGTATATCACCCGGCTCAGGCGCATGAGCCAGGGTTGTAAAACGATCAGCAGCCCAATGTTTATTCCCATCCACCAGAAGAAACGGTTATCTTTTGTACTCATGCCAATCAATACATACCAGGCCACAAAAGAGGCTACCGACAGGGCTACAGACAAGGCGTAGCTCACATAACCGGTGCCATACCAGAACCCAACTTCCAGTTCAAATTGCTGACCACATTCTTCACAATGCGCAGGCATATCAAACACTTTTTTCAGGTTCCAGGGATTACTATTCTTGAACATTTGTCCCTGGCGGCAGCGGGGGCATTTCATAGTTAACATGCTCCAGAAGTAATTGGGTTTAGATGAAGCAGACATGAGGCGCACTAATTGATGAGGGGCAAAGTTACGAAAAGTTTATAGGGTATTCAATGGTGGCCTGATACTGCCCAATGATACAGGCATATAAAAAAACTGGCCACTGTTAAAAGTGGCCAGTTAGAAAGATTATTTTATTATTCTCCGCCAGCTGGCGAAGGGGTAGGGGCTAGGCTGTAGCAACCAATTTTTTACGTTCTCCGATCTGCTGACGCCACATGGCATAATACAGACCCTTTTCTTCGAGCAGGCTTTCGTGGTTGCCTGTTTCTACTATATCGCCTTTTTCGAGCACATAAATGCGGTCGGCATGCATAATGGTCGACAGGCGGTGTGCGATCATGATCGTTATCTGGTTGCGTTGCGTTGAAATATCTTTTATGGTATCGGTGATCTCTTCTTCGGTTAGTGAATCGAGCGAAGATGTGGCTTCGTCAAAGATCAATAACCGGGGTTTACGAATGAGGGCGCGGGCAATAGACAGGCGTTGTTTTTCGCCCCCTGATAATTTAAGACCGCCTTCACCGATCATGGTATCGAGGCCCTTTTCGGCACGTGCTAACAAATTAGTGCAGGAAGCTTTTTTCAACGCATCCAACAGGTCTTCTTCGGTGGCAGTGGTGTTTACGAATAGCAGGTTTTCCTTAATGGTGCCAGAGAACAATTGTGTGTCCTGGGTAACAAAACCGATCTGGTTGCGCAGGTCTTCAAAATTGATATCAGTTTCATCGATACCGTTATAAACGATCTTGCCTTCCTGCGGGCGGTACAACCCTACCAGCAGCTTCATCAGGGTTGATTTGCCTGAACCTGAAGGGCCAACAAAGGCAATGGTTTCTCCGGTCTTTACCGTAAAGCTGATATCATCAATGGCGCGTTGTTGCGCTGTCTGGTGTTTGAAAATTACAGACTGAAAGTCGAGCGTTTGAATATTGCCGAGATGTTTGGGATGTTCGGGTTGGCGCTCGGGCGCTTTTTGCATCAGGTTATGGAAATTGTTCAAAGAGGCTTCTGCTTCGCGGTAGGAAATGATGATGTTGCTTATTTCCTGCAAGGGGCCAAACACAAAGAAGGAGAAGAACTGCATGGTCACCAGTTGCCCGGGATCCATATGCTTGCCAAATATCAGGTACATCAATATGAAGAGAATTACCTGGCGCAGGGTATTCACAAAAGTTCCCTGCACAAATGCAATGCTACGAACGCGCTTTACTTTGGTTAATTCAAGCCCAAGTATCTTGTAGGTATTCTTGTTCAGGCGGGTAACTTCCTGGTTGGTAAGCCCCAGGCTTTTTACCAGCTCTATATTGCGTAGCGACTCGGTGGTGGCGCCAGCCAGGGCAGTTGTTTGCGATACAATGTTCTTCTGAATGCTTTTTATTTTTTTGCTCAACAGGTTGGTGATCCAGGTAAGTAAAAAAATGCCAATCAGGTAGGCAATCACTACGTACCAGCTGATAAAGATGGAAGCATACACCATCACAAATAAAACGCCTACCAGTACCCCATACAAAATGTTGATGAAGTAATTCATGAATTTTTCAGTGTCGGACCTCACTTTAGTGAGCACGCTCAGGGTTTCGCCGCTGCGTTGGTCTTCAAATTCCTGGTAAGGCAGGCGCATGGCATGTTTCAACCCATCGGTAAATACTTTGGCGCCGAACTTTTGAATGATAACGTTTAAAAAGTAGTCCTGGAAATTTTTAGCGATCCGGCTCACCATGGCAACGCCAATTGAAGCCAGTAACAGCCAGATCACTCCGTAATAAGGGGAAGTGGCGGTAAAAAAACCTGATTTGTATTTTTCAGGATCGTGATAATAGTTCCCGGCGAGCCGGATGATCCTACCGAAAATAATCGGGTCCATTAATGAAAAACCCTGATTAACAGCCGCCAGAACAAGCGTTAAAACTACCAGCCATCTGTATGGTTTGAGATACTGTAATAAAATCTTCATAATTGCATTTAACAGATTATCAACCCGAAAGTTTGTATAGGGTAAATGAAATACCCTACAATTTAGAGAAAACTGCCAAAAAACGGGGACACACGGTTAAGAGTGCAGGTAAAACCGGGAAAAGTACAATGCGCACCCCCCGGCTAGTTATTAGTTCACGGTTTAATGTTTCCGGGTCAAAGTTCCTAATTCTCAGTTTTTAATTCAAAGTTCCAGTTCATAGTTCGCAGTTCCCGGTTCTCTGTTCTGAATTCAGTTTTGCCGCCTTCCGGCAGCCTGGTCGCGGAAGCTTTTCAGACCTTGTTACTACCTTGATTATACCTCTGTTCCGCCTCATTGGGTACTCTTTGCTTCCTAGGGGCCCGAGGACCCAATGAGGTGTTTCAAAGGACAGGTCCTCCAATTTAGAGGTACCAACGAGGTGAATCCGAGGTTCCACCTAAAGAGAATTAAGGTGCTTTTGAGAAGGCAATGAGGACAAATCGACCATTTTGTGTCAAACGTCCCCGGTTTTCGACAGGTCGTCACACCGTTTTCCCAGGGGCGTCCCTAAAACAAGGGTGTTTTCGAGGAAAAACTACCAAACGTCACACCGTTTCGAGGAGCCCGTAACATCAGGAACCAAACACCGTCACATTTTTGAATAAGCAGATTGAAAGCTCGTATACTTTTGTGCTACCGGTAATGCAGTTCTTTGACATTAAAGCGCCTGTCATTCCTCTGGTTTCGCCGGGTATTTACCCGCCTGGCCGGTATAAAATAACAACGGCATGAATAAGAAAAGGATCAGGCCATATTGGGTTTCAAATACCGCATCGCTAAAAGTGTAGGCGAATAACAACAGGAGAAGCGCACGCAATAACCGGTTTGTATAGTCAAACTGCCTGGTCATTGCCATGATCACCAATTGTACACAGATGGCTATAAAACAAAGCAGCCCAACGATCCCGGTTTGTAAAAGCGATTCCAGGAACTGGTTATGGGTGTTGTAGTCTAAATAACCACGATCGGAGCCACCCGGCCGACCGCCCGTATACATATGGGTAGCCATATATTTCTGGTTCAGCAATGGTTGGGCTGCGGCGGGTGTTACGCCAAACAGCCAGGCCTTATGCTCGGTGAGGATCTCTTTCACAAAACGCCATTGCAGCAGGCGGAACTGCACCCCGTTAAAATAATCCCGCGTGTTAAAGGATGGTTGCTGTACAACGGCAATATTCCCGTGCAAAACATCATTAAAGCGGCGGCTGATGGGGTTTTGTGTAAGCAAAATGGCACTGCTGCATATAATACCGGCGATCAACGCTATGGCAACAACCGATCGTGCAATGGTCTTTTTTTGCAGTGAGGTATACAGGTGATAGATCAGATAGCCGAGCGTAAAAATGATGACCAGTTTCGATGACAGTAATACAATGCCAATAATAAGCCAGGCTATCAGCGAAAAGTGAACGGTTTTGTTTTTGAGGTACCGCTTGATGTGGTTTAAATGCAACAGGTAAATTAACCCCGCAAATACGAAGATCGAAAATTGTACGGCATGGTGCCCCAGGTTACTTACCAACTCATGATAGAAGAATACACTGGTAGTTGCATGATGGAAAAAGTACTTATTACAACCCACCCCTAAACTCCAAATGAGCAGGGCGGCCAGCGTATAAATATATACGATCATTAAGGAATGAAAATTGACCTTGTTTATACAGGCGCAACTGTAAAAACAGAGCGGAATAAACAACAAGGCGCTTTTGACCTGAACATGTTTCCAGCCTTCAAAAAAGTTATTCGTATAGGCGAGGGGTATCAGCTGTAATAAAAAGAATAAACCACAGGTGATAACGAACGGATGTTTTAACTGCCTGTTCAACCATACGCCCTGGAGGTTTTTGTTCTGGATAATAGAAGTAACAAGTATTAACCCGATCATTATGCTGCTTACGGCCCTGAATGCACAAAGTGTACCTACCACAAAAACCTGGTAAAATAGAAAAAGCAGATTATTGATGTGCCTGATTTGGGTATACTTGTCCATCATGTGAACGATGCAGGTTTTTGGCCATTACGATGGCTGCGTCATTTTCCGTCGAATATACAGGTAAAATGCGATAGCGAGGCCCAGCAATAAACCACCCGCCAGCCCTATGAGCAACTGTTTTACTAATTGCGGATAGGTGGGTTTGGTGGGCGTATAAAAATTTTGTAACACATGCACGGCCGACATAAAAGCAAGGTTTTCTTCAAAATTGACCTTCTTTTCCTGTAAGGTGGCGATCTGGTTGCTGATGTCAGAGATATTCACCATAAAGCGTCCGCCATTGGTATTTTGCTGTTGCAGGTTGGTTGCAATAGTGGTTTGCATGGCATTCAGGCGGGTTATTTCCTGATCTATTGTTTGTATCAATGCGTGCAGGTTGTTTTTCTTTGTGGTCAGTTTGTCTTTAATAAATGCGCTGTTATCCAGCGCATATTCTATTCCTTTTTGTAAAGGTTGTAAAACCGCTGTATCGGTTACCAGCACGGTGAGGGTAAAAGCGGTATAATTATTAGGCGCATAGGATTTCTGTAATTCTTCCGTTTTAATGGACAGCACCTTTTTTAACTGCTTTGCATTCATGTGAAATTGTTGGGCCAGTTCCGGCAATTCTCTTTTCTTTAATAGCTCTGACCAGCTATCGATCACCGCCATTTGTTCCGGATCGCTTAAAAAGGCTGGTTGTAAAACCAGGGATGAAGAATACAAATTCGGTGTATACCAGAACCGGAGCGCGCCGGCCAGCAAACCCGAAAAAGCAACTATGAGCAACAATTTTCCGTAATGGCTAAAAAACAGCCCGGCATTCCGGAAAAGCGCTAATACGTCCAGTTCATCGGCGGGGTGTTGTACCAGTTTTACCTGTTTCATCAATAGTGATTACGGAAAATAATAGGGGAGGGTTGCGTTAATTGTTATAATTTGACGTTTACTATTTTGTGAGTTTATTATATGGAAAGCACCAGTAGACGCAACCGGATTTTTTCAAATTTTATGGCATTGGGCATTTTACAGGGAACCAATTTTTTGCTGCCTGTACTGGTGATGCCATTCGTAATAAAGAAAATAGGGGCCGATGGGTATGGGGTAGTAGCGGTTGCCCAGGGCATCATGCTGCTTTTTGTAACAGTTTCTGAATACGGGTTTAATTTAACCGCCACCCGCGCCCTTGCCCTGCACCGGAACGATGTTGGTAAAAACGCCAAATTGTTCTTTACCGTACTGGCGGCCAAAATGGTCATTTGTATTGCACTGTTCGGTGTATTGCTGTTGCTTATTTCCCTGGTGCCTTTTTTCAGACCGCATTTTCTGCTGTATTTGCTTGGGTTTACTTATGTAATAGGGCAGTCGTTGCTGGTGAGCTGGTTTTTCCAGGGAATGGAAAAAATGAAGTACATCACTATTTATGCCCTGTTTGCGCGGTTGTTGTTTGTGGCCCTGGTGTTTGTTTTTATCAGGGAAAAGCCCGATCACCGGTTCTTTATTTTTTATATGGGAATCGGCAGCCTGGTTGCCGGCGTATTCAGTATTTTTCAGGCCATTCGCATTTGTAAACTGCCATTGGTGCGCCCAACGTGGAGTGATGTAAAACAGGAGTTGAAGGAAGGCTGGCCCGTAATGCTTTCGTATATTTCAATAAACACTTTTTTGAGCATCAATGTGTTCATATTGCGTTTGTTCACCAACGACCTCATTGCCGGTTATTACAGCGTTGCCGAAAAAATAATCCTGGCTACCCGGCAAATACCGGTACTGTTCTCACAGGTAATATATCCGCCGTTGTGCCAGCTGATGGAAAAGGGAACAGCAGCAACACGTAGCTTTTTCAGATCGGTGTATGTACCATTTTTATTACTGGTGCTGTTGGCCGCAGTCGGCCTGTTTGTGTTTTCTCCTTCACTTATTTCAATTTTTTTAGGGCCTAACAAAGGGAATGCGGTCATGCTGTTGCGGGTGTTTTGCGTGGCGCCAATAATTGTTTGTTTGCATATTCCGGCCAGCCAGCTGCTGATGGCCGCTAATCAAAAAAAGAGCTACCTGCGGGTATTGAGCTGGGCAACCCTCATAAATGTTATCTGTAATGTGCTGCTGGTACAGGTTTGGGGTTCAGTTGGAACCGCTATCAGTGTTTTGCTGACCGAGCTGTTTATAACAATTGGCTTTAACCGGGCGCTTTTTAAAAATAAACTGGCAGGTTACCTCAGCGCCAGGGTGCTTTAATTATATACAAGGGAAAGCATGCGAATCAGTAAATATTTTCCGGTCGCGTTCATTTACTTTTTTATTAATTCATTGGGGCTGCCATTTGGGTTAACCTACACGGCATTGTTAAGTCCGCTCCTGTACATATGGGTGGTCATGGTGCGCAAGCGGGATGTGTTGTGGCCTTTTTTACTGGCTTTAACACCGGTTATGCTTATTCATTTGAGTATGGGTGTTGATGTTAACAGTTATTTTATATCGCTGGTGAATATGGTGCTGGTGTATATTTTTTGCCAGGCGGTTTATGCCTTTCTCATAAAATGCGACCATAAGGAAATTATCTTCAGGCAATTGCTGATCATCAATTTTATTTGTTGCCTTATTGCCATACCATTGTTCTTTACACCGTATTATGACCTGCTGTGGGCAAAACAATTTTTAACCACGGGCGTTTATGATTTCAGGCGGTTGTGCCTGCTTACTTATGAGCCTTCCTATTATGCCTTGCTGTTCACGCCTTTGTTTTTCTTTTTTCTACTGCAGCTGCTCTTTTACCGGAACACCATTAATGGCTGGCTGTTGCTGGTGATGTTGTTGCTGCCGTTGGTACTGTCATTTTCCCTGGGTGTTATCAGCGCTATTATTGCGGCCATTCTGGTAACCGCGACGGTTCATTATAAAACCTTCCTGCGCAATAAGCGGTTTATGAACCTGGTGGGTTTGGCCGGAATGGTTGTTATAGCTGCAGGAGTGGTTGGTTTGATCTTCTTTCCCGACAATATTCTCTTTGTGCGCATTAGTAATGTTATTTCGGGCAAAGACCCTTCGGGCAAGGGCAGAACCTTTGAAGCCTTCTGGCTGGCCGGTCAATTGCTGGAGAAAAAAAGTTATTGGTGGGGTATTGGCCCGGGCCAGATCAAGATATTGGGTTTTGACCTGATACGGGATTATTATGGTTATGGATATGATACTACCCATGTAGCTATTCCCAATGCGGCGGCTGAAACGCTTGCCATTTTCGGCTGGGTTGGTCTTGTAGTGCGGATAGGGGTTGAGTGTTTCTTTTTTGTATATACCAAAGTGTGGCGAAATTATTACCGGCTGCTTTTATTCACATTTATTTTTATTTATCAGTTCACTGGCAGCTTTATTACCAACGTGGCGGAATATGTGGTGTGGATAATAGCCTTTACTCCTGTTTTCCGGGAGTTCGATAACCCCGGTAACTAGCGCCGCCAGCCGATGGAGGCTGGGGAGTTAATGACCTGCTCTCCCGTTCCATTACACATCTTTGCAAAAAGTCTTCATATTTGTTTATCACGTTATCCCAATTGAACTGCTCCCTGATCCTTTTAAGGTTGTTATTGACCATCGCCATTTTCTGGCTGTTGCGGTAGGGGTTTTCAATGATCTCTTTTACCTGCTCATAAGAAGAAAAATAAAAGGCGTCCTGATGTAAAACAGCGCGGTTAAAGGGATTGTCATGGGCGGCGATCGATGCCCGGCTGGCCATGGCTTCAAGCAGTGAAGGGTTGGTTCCACCCACACTATGGCCATGAAAATACAGGCTCGAATATGTTTTCAGGGAATGTATTTTTTGTGGGTGATTGTAAATGCCACCGGTAAATACTATTCGGTTATCATCTTTAAATTTCTGCACCAGGTATCGTCCCAGTTTATTATCGACCGACCCTACTACCAGGAACTTTTTAGTGCTGTTGCTGGCATGAAAACCATCGAGTATCATTTCAATATTGTTTTCGGCCGCCATGCGCGCCATCAAGATGAAATACTCATTCTTTGTGACGTTATATTCCTGCAACAGGCTTTCCTCTTCATTGGTATGTACTTCGGCCCCATAAGGTATATGCTCACTGGGAATGGAGTATTTGTTTTTCAGATACGATTGAATAACTACGGAGTCGGCTATATGATAATGGCTGAACCGAACGGCCAGTTTCTCGGCCAGCATCAGGAACTTTTGAACCGGTTTTGAATATTTTGTGCGCTTCCATTCCAGCCCATCCATATTAAAAATGAGCGTGCTTTGCTGGGGATAAAACCAGCCCCAGGCCGAACTGCTGGTGAAACCCAGCATCAGGATTACATCGAAATTACGCCGCCGCGCATCCAGTATGCAGTTGAGGTCATAAATGAATTGCCCAAAGCTTCCCAGCTGGTACTCCGGATCAAAACAGTGGATGAGCTGAACGTTCTTCCAGGTGTTGCTGTTATAGGGATGGTTGTGGGAATTGTATACAAACACTTCATGCCCCTTATCAACCAGCCCCGTGGACAGGTATTCTGCAAATTGTTCAAATCCGCCGTAATGGTTGGGTATTCCTCTGGTACCTAATATGCCTATCCGTAATGTCATTGTTGTAGTACTTGTTTATAAGCGCTGGCTGATTGCCATGCTGCCTGTTGCCAGGTATAGTGAGCTAATATTTTTTGTCTGAGTGCATCTGTACCAGGTGATGAAGCTGCTTTTTCCACTGCTTCGTAAATGCTTTGCGGTGAGCCGGGGTCGCAGTACGCCGCTTCATTTCCGAAATATTCACGGGTATAACCTTTATCGGTGATCACTACCCGGCAACCCATAGCGGCCGCTTCGAGGGTGGAGAGTCCACAGGTTTCGAACCAGCTGGGCAAAATATGGATCCCTGCTTTCTGGTACCAGTTTGTTAAAGCAGCCTGTGGCAGTTGGTCAATAAAGGAAATATTGTTAGCCGCCTGTTTACGACATTCATTATAATAGGATAACTGATTCGGGGCCGGGTTACCGATCACGACCAGCCGGTATTTGGTATTGTTCAGTGCTTTTATGAGGTTTAACTGGTTTTTGAGGCCTTCAATTCTCGCCACGCATAACACCAGTTCGGGTTCTTTTGGCAGGGTGCTGTTCCAGGTAAATAAACCGGGATCAATACCATTGGGTACCAGGGTATACCCGGGCAGCGCAGTACCGAACCCGGCCAGTTGATCATATTCCAGCTTTGAGTTGGGTAATATAAGGGCCGCCTGCTGCAATATCTTTCTAATGCTTTGTTTGTGTCCTTTCCATAAATACGATGTGCTCATCAGTACATCGTTGCCCTGAACCCAACGGGCGATCGTTTTAAGATATTCTATGCTGTATTTGGGCAGAAAACGGAACAGGGCGCCGGCAACACCTTTCCGGTATTGCTGGTCATATTCGTAATAATTGACCAGGTTAGGCGATATTACAAAGGGCTTACCCGACCGGTTTATATGACATATTATATCGGCCGGCCGCACAATATTGAAAAAGTGCAACAGATCGTATTGTTCATATTGAACAGGTTGATTGGTTAATTTGATGTCCGCCTCAATTCCCAGCAACTTTAATTGCCGGGCAATATTGATGAGCTGAAAGGTATCTCCGCCTTTAACCGTGAATAATGTTGACCTGGTAATGAAAGCAATTCTCATGAGATACCTATTCTTATCTTATTATTCGTAGTAAAATGCCTCACAGTTGCCTGGCATAATTTTTATTTTGACCATTGCCGGGCAACATAGCCGTTGCGAATTCGTTAAATGGAAGTTTATTATTCCTGTAAATAACCGGGTAACTGTATTTTTGCCCGTAAAGGAGATTACCCTATATGCGATCCCTGTTTTTGATGGATGATCAGGCTGGTTTACTGACTATAAAGGATAAAATCTTATATATTCTGGTGGTCATATTCCTTGTTACCTTTTACCCCGGCCACATTTCTTCTGTAAACGTTGTAGCGGTAGTTCTTCTAGCTTTATACAGCTTTTTCCTATATAATTCTTTCGGCGAAAAAATAAACCTGCTGCGCCGTCGTAAGGAGGTGGCCGCCATGGCCGTTTTTTATTTACTGCATATTGTGAGTTCCTTTTTTTCGAAAGACCAGGCCGAGGGTTTTTCCTGGGTAGTTATTCGCATGCCTTTATTCGTGTTCCCGGTATCGCTGGGCCTGGTGTATATAAAACAGGAGTTGAAAGAAAGGATCATTTGGGCTTATGCCATCATTACAACGATCACCCTGTTACTATGCAGTGTTTGGGCTGTTTACCAAACTATTGCCAAACGTGATATTACGCTTTTGTATAACGATAACCTTACCGACCTTATCGATAAACAATCTATTTATATTGCCCTGCTGGTGAACCTGGCTGTTTTTGGCTTTGGTTATTTGCTGGCCATTAAATCGAAGCTGGTAACCAGCAAAGGCCTGGTGTATGGCTCCCTGTTTATTTTATTGCTCACCAATTTATTACTGGCCAGCCGTATTGCTATTATTACTTTATACGGCAGTATTATTTGCGCCGCAGTGTGGTATACCATTCAAAAAAAGAAATTGAAGCTGTTGGGGTTTATTGCGGCAGGCATGGCAGTGGTAGCTGTATTATTGATCACCCTCTTTCCGAAAACCCTGGGCCGTTTTCGCGAACTGGAAAATACCCATTATCAATATAACAGTAAGGGGGCCGAACGTCATTTCAATATGGATATTACCCCCGACCAATGGAATGGCGCCAATTTAAGGCTGGCGCTATGGAGCTGTGGCTGGGAACTGGTACAACAAAACCCGGTATTCGGCGTGCAGTTGGGCGACAAGCTGCACCGGCTAATGGAAGTATATGCAGCCAAACATTTTTATATTGCTTATAACAGCCACCGCAACCTGCACAGTAATTACCTCGATATACTGGTAAGTTTTGGCTTTGTTGGGTTTCTGCTGTTCTTATGGGGATTCTTATTTGAGCCCATGCGCCATTGTATCCGAAATAAAGACTATTTCGGATTGTTGGTAATAGTGGCATTCATGCTGTCGTTTATTCCCGAAACCTATTTCGACCGCAGCATGGGTAACATGGTATTTGCCTTCTTTATTGCTTTTATTGTCAGCTACCGGGAGCCGAAAGTGAAGACTGCTTAATGGTTGTCGTCAACATACATCTGGATGGCTTTTTCGGTATCACCAAAGTAAACCAGGCTGCCGTTCTTCATAAAGGCGGTGCGGTTGCAATACTTTTTAACCACCTCCATGCCATGGCTTACGAGGATCACGGTTTTACCTTCTATCCAGCTTGATTCAAATACTTTAATGGCTTTCTCCTGGAATCTCATGTCGCCCACGGCAAAGATCTCGTCGAGGAACATGATGTCGGCGCCTGCATTTACGGCTATAGAGAAGCCGAGGCGGGCCACCATACCCGAAGAAAAGTATTTTATTTTGGTATCTACGAAGTCCCTGAGTTCTGCAAAATCAACGATCTGGTCAAAAATGTTATCAATTTCTTTGATCTTTAACCCGAGTACAGATGCAGATACGTATATGTTTTCCCGTGCGGTGAGCTGATGGCTCATACCCACGCCCAGGTTCATTAATAACGTGTTGCCGTATATGTTTATGCTTCCTGTATCGCAGGGATAAACCCCCGCCAGCAGGCGGATAAGGGTTGATTTACCGCAGCCGTTTCGGCCCAGTAAACCAATACATTCTCCCTTGTATATTTCGAAGTCCATAGTTTTTATGGCTTCTACCTTTTTTGAACGGGGCGGATTAAACAGGTTGAATAACCGGTGCTTTACCGTGTTATGGCTGTCTTCTGAAATGTGAAATGTTTTGCTGATCCCTTTTGCCTGTATTGCCAACGCCTTTGTCATGATTATAGTTTTTCAGCGGCTTTAGATCCCAATTTGTTTAATAGGAAAGTACCGAACATCAATAGCACAATGGCATACGTGAAATCAAATAAAAACAATTTGAAATCGGGATGGGTGCCTTGCATGGTTACCTTCCTTGCATTGATAATAATTCCCGCTATTGGATTCAGGTAGTCAAAATGAGGAAGACTTTCCTGAAATTTTTCGAGCTTATAAAGTATCGGAGACAAAAAGAAAAGTAAGGAAGTGAACACCTGCCATACCTGTGTTATGTCTTTCGCTATAACGTAAATATTAGATAATATCAAAGAAACGGCCAGTGCTAAAATATAAAGATTTATAAAAAGCGGAATAATCCATAAAACATGAATAGTGCTATAGGTTATATTCTTTTCGAGCAAATTATAGAATAACAGGAACATGAGGAAATTGAAAAAGAAGCCGATTGAATTGCTCAGCAAGGTGGAAACGTATATTTCCAGCTTGTTCATGTTGCTGTATTCGTACAGGTATTTTTTTGTATTAAGAATTTGAACGGTTCCGGTAGTAGATTCAAGAAAGAAGTTCCACACTATTAATCCAATAAACAGGTAAGAAGCGAAAGCCGGAATGTTTTGCTTCATGATGGTTTGAAAGGCCACATAATAAATGGCTATATCCATCAACGGTTTTATGAGGGCCCATAACAACCCGAGCTTATTTTCGTAGTATCTTAACTTGAATTCAATTTTGGCCAGCAACCACAACCGCTCAGATTTATTTGAGCGTCTAAACCAGTCCGTTAAAATTGCTATGATCATTAAGTAGTTATTTTTTTAAGCTGAGCGCTATTTTTTTTAACGTCTTGTTTTTCTTTACCAGTGCTTTTAATTTTCTAAATAACCAGCTGTTGTTCTCAGGATTGGTCACTACGGTTACTGCAAAAGATGGGTTATCAAAAAGAAAACCAGGTCCGTTTGCATTTAACAAATTATTTATTTGGGTGGCAAAGGTAGTATAATATGGGCTATGTTTTTCGGCTATATATTTATAGGAGTACAGGAGCTTTTCCCGCGTAATTTTCCGGATCATGGAATCGCCGCGTACCCGGTACAGGAACAGGAATTCGGGCAAAACCACTCCATTATAACCTTTTGATATTAAATGAACTACGCTTTCATAATCTTCTAATCCATAATCTACTTTCTTATCGTTCAAACCGGCTTCCAGGAAGGCCCCCTTTTTGTACACCAAACCGCTGCTGTTTACCGGGTTATGAACCAGGGTATACGGCGGCTGGGGCGTATAAGTAGCCCATTTGCGGTTGGTATCCCCAAAATATTGAACAAAACTTCCCACAAAAAACACATTAGGGTAATGCTTCAGCACCTGCAGGGCTTTTTCGTAATAATCGGGGGCTACCATATCATCTGCATCTAAAAAAGCAAGCCAGTCGCCTGTCGCTTTTTGCGCCCCGTAATTGCGGGTATCGGCCAGTCCTTCGTTTGGCTTATGGAATACTTTTATTCCGCTGGTTTGTTCCAGTTGTTTTAAAACAGCAAGACTTTCTGGTTCCGTACTTCCGTCATTAATGATCAGTATTTCAAGTGGGGAATAAGTTGCCGCTTTTACCGATTGCACACATTCCATTATGTATTTACCCATATTGTAATAGGGTATAACAACACTTAACAGTTCACCGTTGCATGTAACCGGTTTAAATTCATTTTGATACAGGAAAGGAAAGCTGGTTGCCGTATGTTTTGATTGAATGATCTCATTTAATAAAGGCAGTTTTTGCCGGGTGATCACGGCCGGGTCGTACAGGGCGGCCACTTTTTCTTTGGCTGCATGCCCAATGGCAGCTATTTTTTCATCGGGGAGTGATAAAACCAGTTGCAGCTTTTCTTCAAAATCACCGGCAATGGTATGGTCAAATAAAAACCCGCTTACGCCATGGTCTATCATTTCACGCTGACCGCCCTGTACCGAAGCCAGCACTACTTTTCCCAATGCCATGGCTTCAATGACCACATAAGGTAAATTATCTACGATGCTTGGTACCACAATTACATGCGCACTGTGCAGCTCGCTTTCAATGGCCGATGGTTTTATTTTACCATGTAAACGCAACAACCCGTTGCTAATATATTTTTCATATTTCTTCTGGGCTATCTGGCCCATCGTTAATTGTTCGGGATGAAATACGATATCGGTTCCTCCAATAACATGCAATGGATGAGTAAACCCGCTATCCCACAATTTTTTGAAATATGATAATAATTCAAAGCTTCCTTTCTGCGGCGACAGCTTGCCATAATAAATGATCTTATTGCGGTCAATGGCAGGTGCTGGTTTATGGTCTGGTACAATGTATGGATTGCGGATCACTACTTTTTTCCTGCCCGAGATATCAACATATGGTTGTATAGCTTCTATAAGATATTCGGTAGGTGAAATAAGCCAATCGGCCATTTTAATGGCTTCTTTTTCCATTTCACCCGTATGAAAATCGGGGAACCTGTACGTAGGCACCCGGTTGTACTCAAGGTACAAAAAGGCCGGTGAGTGCAGGGTGATCACTACCGGAATATCTTTTACTGCCGGGTACAGCAGGTGTTTGAAATGAAGCAGGTAGTACGCGATACCAAGGTAATCCTGTGCTTCAATAATATCAGGTTTTCCTTCCTGTTGTATTATATGTTGAACAATACTGGCAAACTCGTAACTGAGCCGGGCTGTATAGCCTAAATAATCTGCTGTCTTACTGCGATTGGTGTTAAAATGAATGATCCGGTTGCCCTCGGGCGTATTCATTATTTTATAATCTGAAACGTTGTCGTCGGGTACA
Organism: Niastella vici; assembly: GCF_002077945.1. Taxonomy (GTDB): domain Bacteria; phylum Bacteroidota; class Bacteroidia; order Chitinophagales; family Chitinophagaceae; genus Niastella; species Niastella vici. The sequence goes on along the minus strand of NZ_LVYD01000041.1, from coordinate 173,058 downwards.
AAGGTGGTGATGGCAATTTGCTGTTTAGCCAGCATGCAGGCTGTATGGTAACAGTAGGTGCTGATGCCGCCGCCATGGAAGGGAGGATATTCTGTGGTTAAAAGCCAGTAATTCAACGCTTATTGTTTGATTAGCCGCAATGTAATAAAATATGTAATATAACGCCAGCCGCCCGGTTGCCTTACAGCTGCCGGATGCCGCTAACCGGCCGCAATTTCTTCAATAATCTTTTAAGGATTTGTTATTTAAGGGACCAGTGAGAATATTAATGTTTTTCTAATCAGTCGCGGTATTTCTTTACTTTATCGCTGAACAGCGATTTGAATGAGCGTTTTCCTATAAAGACTTTTATAATATGACCCAGGCGCTTGTACCAAAGGGGAAGCACCTCGTATTCGCTGTTGTAATAGTTTTGAAGTGCGGTTGCCTGCGATTGGGAACGCAGGATCTGGTTGTGCGATACCTGGTTGCTGATCTCCTGTTGGGCTGCCTGGCAAAACAGTTCCAATTGTTGTACCTGCTTTCTTAATTGCCGGTTCTGCTTTTTCAGCATGAAAAGACCGGCATTTTGCTGCTCCAAAAGGGTTTCTTCTGCTTCCAGTGCCTGGTTAATGTTTTCCAGCGCCGGCAGTTGTGATACGTTTACATAAAGTATGTCTGACGAAATGTTGGGTGATTGTAACCAGCCTTTATAGATAGCTGTTATTGCCGGCTTTTCATCGCTTGTATACCTGTTTTGTATAGTTGTAGCCAACGTAAACTGTACTACAGGAAATGCCTGTGCTTTGGCGCTTTGCTGCAACAATTCGATCCCTGCCTGTAGCACCGGCTCATTTTCCCCTTCCAAAATAATTTGTGGTGTTCCGCCTGGTTTATGGTAATTGCTGAAAAAAAAGAAGGCAATGATATTGTTAGCCTGGTCAATGCTCAGTTGTTCCTGCAATTGCAACAGAAGGCAAAAAGGTTGATTGATCAAATATTGTTCTGCAATCTGGAACAGATGGGTATTGATATCGCCAGCGTTAAGCCGCAATGCAATAGTTGCATCTGGCACGGCCTTAACTGGTTGTTGAATAATGCGCGGTGTTATTATATAATAAATGTCGTGCAGCATTATATCCCCCTGATTTGATATCCTTTATTAGTTACTATCCAGCACAACAACCGCTCCCAGGCATGGGTAATGGTAGGGCCATCTATATCGGTCACATTACCGCTGTCGAGTTCGCTACGGATCTGCAAAGGCGGGTTTTGTTTGAAAAAATCTTCGAATAACGATGCCTTCACCCAGAACATGGTGCCGGCTACATATTGCAGGCCGGGCGGTTGTATGTTGTATTTGGTCTTTAGCGATTGAATAAGCGCTGAATCAATATATGCATTGCGTTTTTGCTCATTGTCTACTTCATTGCGGATGGCATTTTTAGAAGCCACAATGCCTGTTTGGGGATCGCTGTTGAAAAGGTCGATTATTTTCTGTTGAAAGGAATTTTCTGCAATACGGAACAGATCTTTTTTCCACTGGTTACTATGGGTGTGGTATGGACTGTGTTTGTCGTGCAGCAATAGTATATAGTCGCTTTGCACACCCATTTTTAAATAAGTATCCATGAGCACTAGTTTTCCGCCGATATCCTTGCCTTTGTTGGTTGATTCTTTTTTGTACAGGTGCTGCAGGTTTGAACCGGTTACAGGTTCCTGTTCCCCGGATCCGCCCTTTTTTTGCATGATCCTGTACCAGGAGTCGGCCACGCAATTATAAAATAAATAAAAGGGCAGGGTGAGCTCCTGGTTAAAATAAGTCATCCATTCCCGGTCGTTGCCGTAATAGTTGTGGAAGAAAACAGATAATATGGGTGTGTTTTTTCCCACCGTAATTTTTGTTGAGTAATAATTTTGTTTAGTCTTAATAAATTAGTTACTCTCAGAAGTTTTGTTAACCGGGTTATCTTTTATTAGAAATCCAGGCCGACCTTTTACTTCTTCGAAAATTCTATAAATATATTCTGCTATTATGCCTAGGCTCAGGAGGATCAATCCGGAGAAGAAAGCAACGATAACTACTGTTGACGTCCAACCCGGGAAATTTTTTAAGTGCCAGAATTTGTTGTTCCCGAAGAACCTCGCATAAGTTAATAGCAAGATCAAGCCTATAGATAAAACAAAAAACAGCAACCCAAGATTGGTAATAAATTTTATTGGCCAGGAACTACTGCTATAGAAAAGGTCTTTTGCCAGATTTATTTTCTTCTTCAGTGTCCATCTCGATTTTTTATTATTGCCTTTAGACCGGTCGTAGGCAACATAAACCGGGTTAAAGCCCAACCGGAGAATCTCAGTTATTGAGGTAGTACGACGGGGACTGATATAATTATTCATTATATCAATTATTTCCTTGTCGATGAAAAAAGTATCAGCACCGCCTATTGGGAATTTAATATCTGCGATACTATTGAATATTCTGTAGAATAATGTAGCAAACAATTTCGAAAAGAACGGGTCCTTTCTGTTGTTCCTGTATGGAATAACCACCTTGTGGCCTTTTTCCCACAACCTGTACATTTCAACGAGTGATGAATAGGGTTGTTGCTCATCATCTGCAATGAGCGCACAGCAACCGCCTTTAGCCACGCTCAACCCGGCAAAAGCGGCATAGTGGCTGGTATAATTCCTGCTTAACTGAAAAGCGCGTACGTTCTTATTATTTTTTTCGAGTTCCCTGGCTATTTCGAATGAGTTATCTTTTGATCCATCATCAATTATAATAAGTTCAAAAGGTATTTGCTCAGCTTCAAGAATTTGCCTAAGCTTTTCATATGCAATATTTAGCTTGTGCTGAGAATAATAGCAGAGAATTATAATTGATAATGTTTTATTATCTCCCATTATATAGTTTTAAAGAAATTCAAAATTGCCGCCGAGACATAATCAACATGTCTTTTCTCCATACCGGGCCATAAAGGCAGGCTAAGGCATGTATCAGCAAGTTTTTCTGCAAGAGGAAAGTCTCCTTTTTTATGGTTCAGGTGTGCATAAGCCTTTTGAAGGTGTGGAGGAACCGGGTAGTGGATAAGGGTACCAATGTTGTTTTCAGTTAAATATTTTTGTAACTGATCTCGGTACTGGGTTTGAACAACGTATAAGTGATATACATGTGTTGCTCCGGGAGTTGTAAAAGGTAAAATTAAATCGCCTGCATTATTGAGTGTTTCATTGTACCAGGAAGCGATTTGCTGTCGTTGTTGTGTCCAGGCGTCTAAATGTTTAAGTTTAACCGCGAGGAAGGCGGCCTGTAGTTCATCCATTCGCATGTTATGGCCTATAACATCGTTGTAATACTTTTTATGTGAACCATAATTGCGCAATACCCTTACTTTTTGAGCAAGATCGGCATCGTTTGTTGTTACACCTCCGGCATCCCCTAATGCGCCAAGGTTTTTACCAGGATAAAAGCTGGTGCCGTTTAAATGTCCCCAACTTCCGGTTATTTTATTGTTGAAGGTTGCGCCGTGTGCCTGGGCATTATCCTCTATAACATACAACTCGTGACGGTCGGCCATTTTCATAATTTCTTCCATATTACATGCCTGGCCATACAGGTGAACAGGCATGATGGCTTTAGTTCTGGAAGTAATAGCCGCTTCAATTTTTGAAGGGTCTATGTTATAGGATTGTGGATCTGGCTCAACTAATACGGGTGTAGCGTCGACATACGAAACGGCCAACACCGTTGCTATGTAGGTATTAGAAGGAACTATCACTTCCATGCCTGGGCCTATTTCCAAAGCCTGAAGGGCCAGATGAAGGGCATCTAATCCATTACTTACGCCAACGGCAAAGTTTGTTTTATTATAAGCAGCATAGTTGCTTTCAAATTCTTCCAGTTCTTTCCCCAGAAGGTACCAGTTTCTATTCAAAACACGGGAAAAAGAATTTTTCAACTCCTCTGAAATGGGCATGTGCATATTCGAAAAATCTAAAAACGGAATGTTCATAGCTGCTTCAGTGTATTATTTTCTATAATAAAGACTTCTCCTTCGGTAGAATACCATTTACCATCTTTAGCCTGCAATTTATTCCCCTTTTGATCAACCCAACCTGTAATTCTGGCTGGGTTACCTGTTACCAGGGCAAAGGGCGGTACATTTTTCGTTACTACGGTGCCGGCGCCAATCAATGCAAACTCGCCAATAGTAATACCTCCTAATATTATAGCTCCTGCACCGATGGAAGCATTTTTATGTATAATAGTTTGTAAAAAATGTTCTGGATATTGTTTTGATCTCGGGTACTTATCGTTCGTGAATGTTGTATTAGGGCCTATGAATACGTTGTCTTCAATCACGATGCCATCCCACAGATAAACACCTGATTTAATAGTCACATTATTGCCAACGACTACATCATTTTCAATAAATGTGTGGCAATTGATGTTACAATTATTGCCTATGACCGCCTTTTCCAGAACTATGGCATATTGCCATATGGCGGTGTTTTCGCCTATGTTTTTGCTTTTAACGTCTGATAGTGGGTGTATCATGGCTTTTTTAATCGGATGAATTCATTGTAATCCCTGATATAATCCTTTTCATTATATTCTTGCGAAGCAAGTACCAGGCATATTGCTCCCGAAGAAAAATTAATTTCGGATGCCCATATACCTGGCGGAATATGTAGTCCCATATAAGGCCGGTTTAACTGAACCTGTCTTTTTGTTCTGCCATCATCCATAAGTACTTCAAAAGCCCCACTTGCAGCAACAAGGAATTGATGGCATTCTTTATGTGCATGTGCTCCACGTGATTCTCCGCCGGGTATGTCATAAAGGTAAAAGACCCTTTTGATATCAAAAGGAATTTCAGTACTATTATTTACTGCTGAAATATTGCCTCTGGGATCTGAGATCTTTGGCATTGAGATCAGGGAGCAGTCAAAAACGGTGATCAAAGTTTAAAGTTTTTATATTCCTGAAAATCGTACAAATAATCCGTTGCGTCATACACTGTATTGGTTACATGCAGGCCCAATGCGTTGGTAGAAAAGTTTTCAATATGTCTCCAGGTTAAAGGAGAAAGATATAACCCATAATATGACCGGTTAAGATGAATCTTTTCCTCCTCTCCGTTTTGAGTTGTTATTATTACATCAAAGCTGCCACTAAGCGCTATGATAATTTCTTCCTGTTTTATAAAGGCATGTCCCCCTCTTGTTTCCCCACCCGGAACATCATAGGTCCAGAAAACTCGTTTTATTTCAAATGGCACCTGAGCGGGATGTTGCAGGAACGTGAGGTTACCACGAGGATCAAGGACTTTGGGTAATGTAAGTAATTTGTACATAGTTATATTACTTATTTGAAAAAGTCAGGTAATTAAAAATAAGGCCGAGGGTCCTTGTATCGGTTGACCCGCTGTTTAATTCCTGTGGTTTAAAAGGCTGATTTTTTATTGTCGCTTTAAAAAACACTTTCTGATCATCAAATGCGAAAAAATATTCGTAGCCATCTCCTACTTTGTTGGCAAGGTATGGAGTTATGTTGTCGTTCAATATAAGCTGTGGATTATCAGCCCGCGGTGAATAGTATTTCAACTTCACTTTTATTGTGTCTTGTACAGTATACAAGTTCGGTAAAAAAATAATACTATTCCCATTTGTCCAACGTAAAGGACCGTTCTGATCCTGTTCAACATCGTAAATGCCTACTCCACGGGCTTTATCGCAGGTAAGGATATAGTTGTCGAGTTTTGTTTCCGGTTTAAATACATTGAGCTTGTGCCTTATCATGCAGGTCCTGGCCCTGGAAGTAATATCATTATTATTTCCCATTAAAGTTTCAAGGTGCTCATTCAGCTTCATGTTATCAGCCATTTGCATGAAAGAGTTTTTCCGGTAAGGGGCCATTCGCCATTCGTCTTTGTATGTGATGAGATTAAAAATGAAAATGAATAGCACAGGTAAGGCACATAATATCTTCTGAGATATTTTAATCGTTTTATATTGCCTCATTTGAAGCAGAAAAAAAGTACTTACCCCTAAAGTGCCAGTAAAGGACAACGCCGAATAGCGCGAAGAGCCGCCATAAAACACGTCATTAAAGCTCATTCTTCCTACTGTTACCGTGGCATAAAAAATTATAGTGCTAATGATCATGTTAATTGCAAATACCCCTTCCGGCCTTTTGCGTTTAATGAACAGGTAAATGGTATAACCATAAATTATAAAAAGTATTAAACCCAATACAGGTAACAGGTCCATCATATAGGATGTGGCCGGGTAATCATCTTTGGCAATTAAAGTACCAGCATTTGCTATTAAATAGAATTTGATGAAGTATATCGGGTCCGTAAATATCTTTTTTATTGAGCCGCCAAGATTACTGCTCATATTTACCTTTCCGTAGTCATAATACGGGTTTCTAATAGCATACTGCTCAAATATATAATTGATGAGTATTGAAAAAACAAACAGGCCAATCGTAAGGAATAGCGCAGTCTTCCATTTTTTGAGATCGATCTTTCCCCTGAATACTTTGTAGTTAATTAGGAGTTGTATTAATATGGAAGCCAGGAATGGTAATATGTATGGGGTTGTTTCTATTATTCCCAATACCGCAAGTCCGGTGTATAATGGACTGTAATATTTATTAATGAACGGTGTGTTCTGCTCAGTGAAATAATATTTATGGGTAATACTCACGCAAACAAATCCAAACCAAATAACCATGTAATGGCTGAAACCGCCACTCCATAATGATAGCTCCCACTTTGTAAAGCAAAAGATAATAAAGCTGGCCAAAAATGTAAAGATTAGTTTAGCTCTTTTGTCGAAGAAATTAAGATGAGCTTTGCAGTAATAATAAGCAATGGCAGCCAGAATAAACCCGCTTACTATATTTTCCAGGTAGGTGTTGTATGAAAGAAGCTTACAATTTAAAAAAAACAGGATGTTGGAAATAAAGATCAGGAATGGCGACCGGTAATAGTAATCGTTTAAAGTTGCATTATGCTCAAGCATATGTTTAATATTGCCTGCCAGGAACTGCATTTGGTCCATATAAGCCACGTCATAATAGGCCCTGAAAAGCCAAAGCAGGTAAATGGTCAGAAAAAAGGCGATCGGCAGCAGATAAAGCTTGTTTTTTAAGGATTTAAACATATTTCAATTTTAAACTAATTAGCTGGTAATGCCGGTAAATGCAGCCATGACTCGTGCACTATAATTCTTTTTTTATTTTATAGGGCAGTCAGGGTTGCTTCCTTTATATAAAATATAAAGGGTGGATATTGAATGTCCATCCTTTATATTTGTCCGAACAGAAATTCTTAACAATTCCTGCTGCTTAACAATGCAAAAGCTCTTTCATCGTGATTATTATCGCGGGGATTTGATTTTTTTGTGTCGCCCACAGTGACCAGTTCTGTTACATTCCAGCCTGTTCTTTCAAAAATCCTGCGCAAGCCGGTTTCGCTGAAGATCCAGTAATTGGTAGAATCGTTATTTGATTCAGTTGGTAACAGTAAATAGGCTATGGAGTTCTTTTCCATCAGTATGCCGTCTGGGGTATATTTGGCAATTCTCGTGCTAACTATTAGGTTCCTGGCTTTCTTGCTTAATGTTTCCAGGATGTAGTACGGGTTTTTAATGTGGTATAATATGCCCAGGAAGAATATCAGGTCATATGTTTTTTCAAGACCAGGAAATTGCGAATCAAGGTCTCTTTCATAAATATTGATATTTGATTTCAGGTGATCTTTTAGAATTTTAGCACCCCGCAAATGGTTGAAGTTGGTGGGCGGGTAATCGATAATGTCTGCATGATAGCCCAATGTTTCCAAATAAAATGCCAGATCGCCATCTGCCGCACCAATGTCAAGTGTTTGCTTGGATTGGCCGATCAATGTTTCAAGAGGGAATTTATTAAATATAGACCTGAGATGGATAAAGTTGTTCAATGTGCCATAAGGGTACCAGGAAACCTGGTCCTTTAAGGTTTCTTTTATTGCGTCCAGTTCGTTGTTATAGGCCATCGCCTTATGTTCAAGTTCAGTACCGTTCATGAGAATTTGAATTTGGAGGATTTGGTAATAGGAATTCAATCAGTAATGTAAAATATATGTTGCATGCATGGGTGTAGAAAGGTTTAAGGTCTATTTAAACAATGATTTAAAAAATATACTTGCTGAAGCTTTGGTAAAATTTTGTTGTGCATATTCAACAATAAGGGTGCTTAAGTGCTGTAAATCTTCGTTATTGTTATATAGAGCCAGAATAGCTTCGGCAAAATCTTTTTCCGTATCATTGGCCTTTATGATGTTGTCAATCCCGATCATTCCCTCAAGCCCAAACGAAGTACTTACCAAGGGCAGGCCCTTGGACATGGCCTCTACCGTTTTACCTTTTAAACCGGCCCCATAACGCAATGGCATAATAGCCAGTTTAACGCTTTTATACAATTCGTTGAGCTCTGCATCGCTTACATATCCCTTAATAATGACATTATCCGATGCCAGTGCCGTCACTGTTGGGGGAACATTCGATCCCACTACAAACAATTGCAGGCCTGGTATTTGTTTAAGTACAACGGGTAGAACCTTTTCAGTAAACCAAACTACCGCATCTACATTGGGTGTATGTACATAACCACCTACGAATAATATGTTCTTTCTTTCTGCAAAATTTGTGATGGGGTTGTCAATTTCGGGGTAAAAGAACGCGGGCATCACTTCAATCGGTTTATTCATGCCAAAATCCTGGCTGATGATGACTTTTTCCTTTAAAGTGGGCGTAAGAATAACATCGGACTTGCTGAAAAGGGTGAATTCGGTTTTTTTCCATTCTTCCGAATCCTTTATCTTTTTTTCATCTTTTGTTATCTCGTATTCTTTCAACTCTCTTACATAATGCAGATCGTGTCCGTAATAGTAAATTTTGGCATTCGTGTTTTTCTTGAGGAAGTCTATATATTTTATGGAAATATGCGGCCTGTTCAATAATATGAAATCAATATGTTTTTGATTGCCGATGATCCATTGTTGCCAGTTATTGGCATAATAGGGTCCATATAACACTTCGATGCCTAGTTGTTGCAATACGGTAGTGTATGGTTCCGATCTATAAAAATTATCTCCAAAAAACTTTACATTGAATCCTAATTCAACAAGTGCTTCCAGGTATTGAAAGGTAGTTCTGGAGCCTGCATCTTTATCGAATTCAGGTGCATAATGATCAATTACCAAGATTGTTTTTTTCTTCCTGCTTCTGTCACGTGCTACAAACACGTTCTCTGCATTTGGAAATTGGTCTTCTCCCAGGTTCTTTTTCCATTTATCAACAAATTTCTCTTTATTGAACACCTGGTATTGTTTAACTCCTGAACCGGTACTGGTGCCATGTGTAAGTCCTTCGTAATGTACCACAACAGATAGCGGTTGATAAATTACTTTATAACCCAAATTACGAATTGAGAATGCCAGATCTGAATCATCGAAGTAGGCGGGCACATACCGTTCATCGAGGCCTTTTAGTTGTTGCCATAGTTCTTTTCTTATCAGGTTACTGGCCCCGCTGATATAGTCTGCTTCTTTCAGGTAATTGTATTCGGCGGCTTCAGGGTCTTTTCTGTTGCCATAATTCCAGGCACTTGCATCGTTCCAAACAATTCCTCCTGCTTCCTGCAACGTACCATCGGGATATACGAGTTTCGATCCTACCAATCCAGTTGTTTTATCTTTGTTCATGACATCGACCAGGGCACTTAACCATTTTGGGGTTACAGTAGTGTCGTTATTTAAAGTAAGAATAAACTGGCCTTTGGCATAACTGGCAGCATTATTAATATTCCTGATATATCCCAGGTTTTCTTTGTTGCGGAGATATATTATGTTCTTAAAGTACTTTTCTATGTTAACTGTTTCATCGCTCGATACATTATCACCTACAATGATCTCATATGGCACATCATTGGTGTGCTTGTATATTGAAATGAGACAGTTGCGGGTAAATACCCAGTTATTGTAAGCAGGAATAATGATAGATACCACCGGCTGATTAAAAAGGGGAAATGCCAATGGTAGTTTTATATCCGTAGGTATATCGGGCACCAGGTTAACTGTACTTTCTATGGTAACAGATGAGCCAGACGGTGCCTTTTGGAGTTTTAGCGTGTTTTTTAAATTCTTTAAGCTTTTATAAAGGGGAGAATTTTCTCTTAAAACTTTTCCTTTGAACTTATAATATACTGAAAGCAGTTTCCAGCCATCTGAGGAGTATATATCCTGCAACCGGATGGCTAATTGTTTTCTTTCTGCATCGAGTTTTTGGATGTCGTTTGATCTTCTATCCAGTTCTTTTTTTAAATTTTGAATTTCGGTAATACGGTCATTGAGTATTTCCCGGCTCTCTTCCACCTTGTTCTGTAATGCTTTTATTTCTTCGGTCTTTGCTTCATTTGTCGATTTAATCGCTTCAAGCTCTGCATTGGACCTTCTGCCCCATTCACCTAACTCCAGCACTTCATTTTGCAATTGAATGATCCTGTCCCATAATTGAAAGTAGGATTTTTCACTTTCGGGTATAATTCCTGCGATGGAAACATTTGTTTGCTCAAAATTGTCTGAACACAGCGCAATCAGGTATTTGGGTTCAAACTGGTATTGCTTATCGTTAAGATTATAAGCTGCAACCGATTCCTCTTTTTGGTATGATTCTTTGTTAAGAATGAGGCTGGTGACTTCAAAGCCCTGTCCGAAAATGTTTACATGTTTAAAACCGTTTTTTAAAAGATCCACGAATTCATCCTTATACATTTCCCGTTCGTGAAATTCGTTGTGGTGGTTGAACCGGTCAGTATAATTCTTTTTATCGGGTGTAGAAATTATCATTAACCCGCCAGGCTTCAATACCCGCCTTGCTTCGACCAGGAATTTTCTCTGGGTCGCTTCATTTATATGTTCAATGGTTTCAAAGCTTACGATTACATCAACACTTTGATCGGGTAAGGGAATTTGGTCAACCGATCCAATTGAGAAAGAGATGTTTTTTTTATTGGAGTAAACTTTCGAAGCATGTTCTATTGTTTCGGGGTTGATATCTACTGCATACACATGAACTGCATGATCTGCCAGCATGTTGGTGCCATATCCTTCCCCACAGGCAATATCAAGCACAATTTTGTCTTTTACCAGGGGAAAAGTGCTTAAATAACGATGTTTATGTTCGAGTTGCAGTTCATGACTGCCTGGTGTTCCTTCAGTATGTTCAGGGGGAATGAAAAATTCGCCTGTGAATTTCATTTTTTGGGTGTTATATGGTTAAAGGCCGTTAGTTACAATCGTTATTTTTTGGTAAGCAATGTTTTTTTATAATATCTGGCTATTTCATCCCAGGCGGTCTTTTCGTCCCATTCGTTATCGGCCAATAGCACATTAGTTGTATTTACCCTGAATACCGGCTCATCGAACGTGGTTTGTTTTCCTTCTTTTACCGCACACGTCAATGGCAATCGTTGTTGCATTTCCGCAGCAAACCGTTTGGCAAATGTGCCTTGTGATTCAATATAACCGCTTGGCCCAATTTTTTCAATTGCCGAAAAGTTGTTGCCACCAACCCAATTGGCATATATGATGGCCAGTTGGGTTACGTGAATATTATCTCTTATGTAGTCGGGTGTTTTTATTTCAGGTATTTCTCCTTTTATCCACGACGAAATGAGATAATTGCAAAATCTGGGTTCTTCGTACGGTCCGAACGGATTGGGGATCACAAATTTACCAAGTGGCATGTTCAGCTTCCAGCACCAGTGGCGGAACGTTTCCCATGTTATGGTTTTAGATAGGCCATAAGGTGAAAAAGCTACAAGTGGCTCACTGCCCGCTCCTTCATTTGCTTCAAAAACACTGCCGGTTAATATAATTCTTTTAACGCCCTGTTCTTTAGCTTTTTCAATAACCGTTCTGCAGGCTTTGCTATTGGCGGCAAACGCGCCGGCAATATCAAAGTCGGGGCTTCGGTAATTTTCAACGAATGCGCCGTGATGACAAATTATATCGTACTTGTTTTCAAGAAGTTTTATGAATTTTTCATCACCGAAAGAACATTCCCACACAATCTCGGCCCATTTGGCCACTTCATTACAGCGGTCTTTTCTAAGACCAGCATACTGATCCTGTATTCCGCGAAAAGTCGCTGTTATTGAATGACCCTTTTCTTTTAGGGCTTTTATGAACCAGTATCCTGTGAAAGAGCTGCCACCTGTAATTAATATTTTCATACCAAACCTTTTAAAGTGTCAACGCCATGAAATGAGGGGTCAAAATCAGGCCAGGCTTTATCCTTATCTGAGATTTCAACGGGTTCTATGGGCCATTGAATGTTAAATTTTGGATCGTTATACCGGACACCTCTTTCCAGTTGAGGGGCATACAGCGCACTTACCAGGTATAATGCTTCCGTTTCATTCTGCAGGGTCACAAAGCCATGTGCAAACCCCTGGGGTACATACATCATTACCCGGTTTTCAGCGCTTAATTCAGCGCCAAACCATTTTCCGAAAGTAGGGGAGTCGGGGCGCAGGTCAAGTATTACATCATATAAAGAACCTCTAAGGCAACGAACAACTTTTACTTCTGCAGAAGGTTGTAACTGGTAGTGCATGCCTCTTAAGGTCCCTTTTTTTTCTGTTAATGAGTTATTGATCTGAACAAAACGGGTTATCAGCCCTGCTTCACTGAATTCATTCTCACAAAAGAAGCGGGCAAAAAAACCCCTGTTATCACCTCTTTTTTCAAGTTCTATTGTGTAAGCACCTTTTAAAGGTGTAGGTATAAATTTCATATATTAGGTAGGTAAAGTTTTAAAAGATCCATTCCAGATTTGCGTTCAGTTTGTTTGATGCCATATGTTTTTCAAGCACTTTTAACCGTATTAATTGCGACTCCCTGAAATTGGCATCGTTAAACTGCATGGTTTGTAACCCGTTTTTTATTTCAGTGGCTGATTGAACAAGGGTTGTAAGCGGTAAATGATCCGGAGCTAATTTCCTGAATAATGAAAAATCTACCTGGTACGATCTTTTATCAGGTAATGCATTTGTGTTAATAGATGTTTGTGTACCAGGAATTACCCCTGCCACAACTTCAGCAATTTGTTTTACCTGGTAATTAAAATCGTTCCGTCCGATGTTTATGGCCAAATATTTACCGGGTGCTTCCGATCTTATAAGTGCCCAGTCAATAGCCCTTGCCATGTCTTTTACATCGATCAATGGGCGCCAGGGTGATCCATCGCTCAATACAACGATCTTTCCTGTTGATAATGCCGATGCTACAAAATCATTTAATACAAGGTCGAGCCGTATTCTTTCAGACATGCCACATGCTGTTGAGAACCGCAAGGCGGTTATAATCATATCAGAAGCGCCGGAAAGTTTCTGCAGCCCTATTTCGGTATTTACCTTCGATTTGGCATAGGCTGTCAGCGGATTTAATGCATCGGTCTCTGTTCTGGGGCCACCTTCTGCAAAGCCGTAAATACTGCAACTTGATGCAAAAATAAAACGCTTAACACCGGCCTTTGAAGCCAGGTTAGCCAATTGTACACTGGCCTTGTGGTTAATTTCGTCTGTAACAGCTTCGAACTTATTGCCCATTGGGTCGTTAGAAACTGCAGCCAAATGAACAACTGCATCAAAACCTTTCAAAAAATCTTCATTTATTTTTCTTATATCACCATAATACTGCTGGTCAACATAAATTTCAGGTGAGTACGCAACGCCTGTAAGACAATGTGCAAAAAAACCACTATCAATTCCTACAATATAATGCTGGGGATTAACTGTTTTTAAATGTTTGCTTAATACCGGTCCTATATATCCTAAATTTCCTGTAATTAAAATCTTCATTTGTAAAGTTTATTAATGTGCCAAGCGTTGTTAATGATTACCATAATTTCCAGGGAGCTTTTCCTTTGTCCCATAATTCCTCGAGATACCTTTTGTCTCTCAGTGTATCCATGGGATGCCAGAAGCCATTATGAAAATATGCTGATAGTTGATTGTCTTTTGCGAGATTTTCCATCGGTTCTTTTTCCCAAACAGTGGAGTCGCCTTCTATATAATCTTTTACTTTTGGTGATAAAACAAAGAAGCCGCCGTTTATCCAGCCGCCATCTCCCTGTGGCTTTTCCATAAAGCCGGTCACTTTATTATCCTCAAATTTGATAGCGCCAAAACGGCCGGGTGGCTGAACTGCTGTTACTGTAGCCAGTCTGTTTTCTTTTTTGTGTAAGGCAATAGTGGCGTCAATGTTTATATTGCCAACACCATCACCATAGGTTACAAAGAAGTAGGGATCATTGTCAACATATGGGATGATCCTTTTTATTCTTCCACCGATCATGGTTTCCTCACCTGTATCAACGAGTGTAATGGACCATGGTTCGGCTTTGCTTTGATGTATATGAGTCGTATTGTTTTTGAGGTCGATGGTAACGTCTGAGGTATGTAAAAAATAGTTAGAAAAATATTCTTTAATAACATATCCTTTGTAGCCAAGACAAATTATAAAATCATTTACTCCGTATGCAGAATACATTTTCATGATATGCCATAGGATGGGTTTACCGCCTATCTCAATCATTGGCTTGGGTTTAACAGCCGTTTCTTCTGATATTCGGGTTCCCAACCCCCCAGCTAACAGAACTGCCTTCATAATAGTTTCAATACAGGTTTTGTTGATGAATTTATATCGGTGCTTGCAAAAAAAAATTCTTGGGTATTAAGGTACCCAACGAATTTTCGCGCAATAGAAAAAAACTATTTTTTATTTGGAAACAACAACGAAAGCTTTTGCTTCAAAGTGCCCAGGAAACTTCTTGTTTCATATGTGCGCCTATACCAGTCGATATCATTTTGCAACCGGCTTATGTCCCCCAAAAGTTTATTGATCAATTGCCTGTTCCCTTCAGCTGTATCCTGAAATTCGCGGGTATTGGCTTCAAACATACTGATAGCCTTATCTTTCTGCTGCAATGCTTTTTTTAATTCTTCTATTTCTGCAGCCTGCTCTTTTATGGTATCTTTTTTTTCGGCCAGCTCAATTTCAATAAAACTCCTAATCTGATCAAGGTTCTGCCTGATCAGATCATGACTCATAACCCCGTTGAGTTGCTTCTCCATGGTTGTAAACAGTTTAATTAAGCATTTATCAGGGCTGGCTTTAAAAAACCATCATTTTCAAGGTGATTGCCTTCGTATAAATGCTTATACCGGGTAAAGGTATGATTTACATTAAATGATTCTTTACCGTGCATGGCAGAATATTCCCCCATAATGTTGAGCATACTGGCATTGTTAAAATATTGCAGCAATTTGACGATTGCTTCAGCATGATGTTTAAACAGGTCGCCATTTAAACACGATTTTACCAGGTCACGGTTCCCTACGCTGTCTGTGAGAAGGACCGGCTTTTTTAGTGCAAGGGCTTCCAGAACCGCATAAGGTAAGCCCTCAAAGTTAGCTGTTGATAAATACACATTAGCCGAGGAAATCAAGCGGGCTACTTCCTCGCCAGGTAACCAGCCGGTTATTTTTATGTTGGAAGATGTGAGCAATGCTTTTTCGGGTCCATCACCTATCCAGAGGAATTCAAATTGCTGGAATTCTTCAAAATACCGGGCGATGCTATTGAACAGGGCCGGATTTTTTTGATTGATTATGCGTCCGCTGGTGACAATGCAAAACTTTTTATTGGAAGGTTCAGCATCGTGCCCGCTTACCTTATCGAAAGTAATACCATTATTGATGGTAATGGCGGGGATGCCAACTTTTTCATATTCAGCCTGTTCTGAAGGCGAGCAGCAAACTACCTGTCCGCCAAAACCCTGGCCCAGCCGCTCCAGTATTTTATAAACATAATTGGAGAATTTGCTGGTGCCTACTAAAAAGGGAGCGCCATTCGGAGTATATATAACATTATTGATCCTCAGTAATTTGCATACTGCCCGGCCAATAAATCCACTTTTTGACGAGTGTAAATGAACGGCATCGATCTGCCCTTGCTTTTTAAGCCGTTTCAGGACTTTATATAATTCAAAAAAAGCAGCAAAATCCTTTGATGGCTTAATGCTGCGCTGGGCCGAATGCCAGCGAACAAAACGGGCGCTTGTTCGTCCGAATTGTTTTCTTATATCAGTAAACCTTGTAACATGGGCTCTTTCGCCATGTACTATAATGTGCTCATCATCAGGTAAGTTCTCAACCAAAGATTTTACAAAGACTACGATCCCTCCCGCAAAAGCCTCCGCCACATGTACAATTTTCATAATAAATGGATTTAATGGTAAACAGTGATGATATTGTTTTTCACGTACTTATGTAATACAAATTCGAAATATAAGTCATATGGCATTTGTTTATTTCGTTATACTCCATACAATGTTCTTTTTAATGCAAATACAAGATTGTATGGAATGATCAGTAGTAACCTTAATTTAAAAACTCCCAAATAACGTAAAACCCTATTTTTTCCGTATTCTTTCACCACTTTAATCCGGCTTTTAAGTTGCTTTTTCCTGGAACTCAGTGATATACCTTTATGATTTATTTCGCAGGTAACCAGGTATTCGGGAATAATGGCGCCTTCACCTTTCTCCAGTAACTGGTAAAAGAAACCATAATCCTCCGCATCTGGATAGGTTTCGGGATACAATTCGTTGTTTTTTACGGAATCACATCTCCACATAACTGTAGGATGGATGAAAATATTCCGAAAATGCATACCCCTTTTTATTTTATTATGCCGGGTTGGGGTAATGTATTTATAGGCAATGTTGCTAGTGTGATCTTTGAATATGCACCAACTGCCAATGAGGTTTATTTCAGGATGTTGTTTCAAAAAAGCTACCTGATGATAAAACCTTTCCGGGGTACATGTATCGCCACAATCGAGGCGGGCTACAAACTGAGCGTTGTTTTGGTTCAGGATCCATTGCAACCCGGTATTTAAGGCAGTTGTAATACCCTTATTCCTAGGTAATTGTATTATTACAACGGATATGTCGCGGGAAATATGATGGTACAGGTCTTCCAGGGTAATAGGGAGGGTACTACCATCATCCACAATTACTACTGCAAATTTATCTGCCTCATACCGTACGCTCTGTAACGATTGCAGCAGCCCTGGCAGGTTATTGAAGAAGGGTATTAACAGGTAAAAATCAAACTTTTGGGGATAAGATTTCATTTTCTAATAACGGTTATACGAAATCTAACCTTCTATAACAATGGTTTTTAATTAATAGTGCAAATGTAAAGTCAATTTTAAACATTTACGTATTAATGGAGTACAAAAAACCCTTAAAACGTTGCTTGATAAAAAGTATAATACAAAATAAAGTGTGTTATTTAAGCAATAACTGTGCTGTTTTAGCAAATAACTGCGCAGATTCGGCCCTTTTTCGTGAAAGCGTTGGGGGCAAAAGAAAATGTGAATTTATTTTTAAACCTTTTTTGGTGCAACCTTTCTTAAGTTTGCATTGTCAATTCTGTGATTTTATTGATTTCAAAATTTCTGTTTTAACATTTAATTATTAGGGGTTTACGTGATTTTGGTGTTTTAGATGTTAAATGTGTAGTTAAAGAAAAAGAGAGGCACTAATACGGCATTAAATTCGTTAACAAAATCCTGGAAGAACCATAATACCTATGCTATGATCGAGCAACCTGAAAATTTAGTTTATAAAAGAATAAAATTTTTTACTGAACATCCCCCATCACTCAGGCTATATTTGGAACGTAAGCAAAGCTATTTCATTGCCAAACGTTGTTTTGATATAGTGACATCATTGATGATCTGTGTAATGGTTTTATCATGGCTGTTACCGATCCTTATGATCCTGATAAAGCTTGACTCCAGAGGTCCGGTTTTCTTCAAGCAAAAACGCGTTGGGTTCTTAGGCCGGGTGTTCTGGTGTTATAAGCTGCGTACTATGTACATTAATAAGGATGCGGATATACGCCAGGCCAGTGAAGACGATCCGCGCATAACCAGGATAGGTAAATTTTTGCGTGTTACCGGTTTGGATGAATTCCCCCAGTTTATCAATGTATTATTAGGCCAGATGAGTATTGTTGGTCCGCGCCCGCATATGTACGCCGACTGTAATAAATTTGCCAATGCTATTAGTGGATATAAATTCAGAAACCTGGTAAAGCCAGGTATCACCGGTTTGGCCCAAATAAAAGGTTATCGCGGTCCAACCAAAGATTTTGAAAGCATCTTCCACCGCTACCAGTTTGATGCTTTTTATGTTCGTAACGCTAATTTCTGGTTAGATTCCCGCATTGTGCGCAAAACCATTGCCCAGATCATTGGTGAAGTTTTTTCCCGGATCTTTAAAAGCAAAAGCAAGAACATGAGTGCCGAAGAATGGAACACGCCTTCGCTTAAAACGATCCAGAACTAGTTGAATAAACGATTGCTTGCTATTATTTTTTCTTCTGCCATATTCACGATGCCAACTTTATTATTCAAGCTCCCCAGCCTTCTCTATCCAAATTTCTGTAAGTTATAGCTTCCGCTACGTGCTCCTGTAAAATACATTCACTGCCTGCCAGATCAGCTATAGTACGGCTTACTTTTAAAATACGATCATAAGCCCGCGCCGATAAATTCAATTTATTCATGGCCGTTTTTAAAAGGGTTTGCCCTGCCATATTCAGCACGCATACTTCTTTTAATTGCCTGCTGTTCATTTGTGCATTGCAATAAACGGCAGTATTGTTTTTATACCGCTCCATTTGTATGGCCCGCGCCTGTATAACCCGCTCGCGAATAGCCGCAGAGGGTTCCCCATTCTTTTGTGCACTTAATTCACTGAACGGAACGGGCGTTACTTCTACTTGCAGGTCTATGCGATCGAGTAAAGGCCCCGATATTTTATTCAGGTATTTATGTACAGCGCCTGGTGCGCAGGTGCATTCTTTTTCGGGATGGTTATAAAAGCCGCAGGGGCATAGATGCGTTGCCTTTTTCCCGATTGACCCGAACAACCCCAAAGCCGCTGGGTTCTAAGTATTTAGAGAATCCAGCTACACTGGGAGAGAAAATACGGAACCGGCGCCTGGAACTTCACTTGTTCCAGAAGGATGTTGCGGATCTTATGGGAGTAACCGAGGATAGTATAACTAACTGGGAGCTTAACCGGCATGAGCCGCAGATTGAGTACTATCCAAAGATTATCGAGTTCTTGGGATACTTTCCGTTTGATATTGATACTTCAACGCTGGGAGGAAAGATAAAGCGGTATCGGTACCTGAAAGGAGTAACCCAGGAAGAGCTGGCAAGGGAGTTAGGGGTAAATGAGTCAACCATATTCCACTACGAAAAGAATGACACGAAGCCGTTTCGGAAAACAATGGCAAAGCTGGCGCCGATATTGGCAATGGTAGAGTAGGAGTACAAAAAGTAAATGTCAAAGCCCAGGTGTTGAGCCTGGGCTTTTTGCTGGGTATATGAAAATTATAAATAATAAACGATGCGAAATTATTAGCGTGTTTAATACATAGTGGCTGCATCGTCTATTGTTTTTGATGCGCCAACAGTGTTACCGCATTCAGGCTTTATTCGTCCGCCGAACTGAGACTCAGTAGCGAATAAAAGGCTAAGAATATATTCATCGCTCGTTATATAGCAAATGCAATGTTACCTTCATGTGTTTATTGTCCAGAGAAGTAAGCTACTACTATGTTGAAAGCATCTTTTAATTTATCGCCGTTACCATCCCATAATGCTTTCTTAACACCTGTTTTCTGAGCGGTAACATAGAGCGAACAAACTTTACATGCCTTTTCTGGATCAATTTGTTTTTGGCTGGAGAAGTTAACGATCTTTGCACTCCCTGGATTTTTTCCTCCTGTTTCAACTTCATCTGTTGTTAAATTAGCAATTGCTTTTCCTGAACAATCCGTAAGTGCTACTGTCACTCGTCCTTTTGGACCGGCATCGGTTGCGTCTGTCTCTAATTGGATTGTTATTGAGAGAATACCTGATGCTTGGTCGAGGGTTGCCTTTCCTCGTACCCAACTTTCTGGAGAATTGCCACCATAGATATATGAGGGCATACCACGTTGAAAATTTCGGTCAGGGTCATGCTCAGGTTCTAAAAGACCAGTTACTTTAATGGTCGGGTAAACTAATAAAGTAAGCCCACCATCAACATAATGAGTAAAAGTGCGATGCTCTGTATCCAAACCGTTTCCATTTGAAAAATAAGTCACTTGCTCAAGCCTATCTGGGGGAATACCTCTGATTGTAATAAAATCAGCTTTGCCATCATTGTTTACATCTATAAAGCCCCAAGGTTTATCTGGGTAGCCTCTATCTATGTGACTTGAAAAAGTGAATGGCTCGCCATAGGTTCCACTTGACGAGCCAAAAGAAACGATTATGTCAATAATATTCTGTCCGTAATCTTTATACTCTATCTTGTCCTGATAGTTATCTCCATTTACGTCAGCAAAATTTCTTCGTACAGTTTGCGATAAAGACAGATTTTGAATAGCTAAAAAACAGGCGAAGTATAAGATAATTTTTTTCATAAAAGGAAATTTGAGATGGCTTAAAGGTTTGTTGTGTCCATCGTAACGGCTTTTTAATTGCCACTAACGGTTGGCATGCTGGCTGTCGGCGGCATCATCGTCTTTCAAAACAAAATAAGCTACTATTAATCCTGTTATAAATCCTATTATTTTTACGATAATCATACCTGTAAATCCATAAATATTTACTAAATAAATAAAAAGTATAATTAAAGAAAGAGCAACAAGTATACCTATAATACTGCCTGTAAGTTTTTTATGTGTAGGGGCAGTACTCATACTTATACCTATTGAACTATATACTGTTACCGCTGCCCAAATGAATGAATAAATTAATGTAGTAATAGCGTTTCCTTTACTACTCTCTTCATTAATCATTTTTTGAAATATTAAATACATAAGAATTATTGTCAAGGCTACTACAGGTAAAACAGCAATCCATCTAAGGAAAATATATATTGGCTTTTTTACAATTTTCATCTGGCTTTATTTAAACGGAATTAGCTCCCTTATTTTAAATTCTGCATCTTCAGGAGTACTTTTAAGTTGTTCAAGAGCCTTAGCAAATGCCAAAAAGTATGAAGTAAATTGTATTTGCCAATCACCGGTTAGCCAAGGGTTATGATTTCCGGTTTCTAACGTAGACAATTGGTCATAAAAATTATTGAATAAGGTTTTAATGTTTATAATATCAGGATCTGTCGGGTTAATTAGTAAAATATTATTGATTGTGTCTTTCATTGCCGGGCAACTATTTTTAATATAGACAGAAACCCAGCCATTTCCATGGCATCCACTTCTTACTACGCCTTTTTCATTTACGCTTGCCATAAGTTTTCCTATATCTTCAGCTAGATCTTTTTCCGCTTTTTTTCTACTTTCTTCATTACCCCCAATAAGGATTACAAAATCACCAATGATTTTTACTGCATTTGCAATTGTGTTTACATTTAACATGACTGTCTGAAATCCAGAGCTACAATATAAATCGTTTCGAGTAAAAGCCTTATTAGTTACATCTACAAAGTTTTGATAGCATTCATGTAAATCCCTTACATCTTTGTTTTGAAAAAGGATTGTTGCTGCACTTCCAAAATTACTCATTCGTTCTTCTCTAAATGATAATTGGAAATATCCATTAGTGGCATTTGTACCAGGTGGTGAGAATTGTGTTGAATTTGAGTAGACGGAATAGATGTAGTCTAACATTCTTTGGATAACATACTGAGTTTCATTTTCCATTTTGATGAATTTATTAGTTCTAAATTTGATTGCTATTTCAAAAAAAGATTCTCTTTAAATATACCTTTCTCATAAATCACTTTTTGATGGTAAAAAGTAAAATTCAGTAATAAATCTTTCGCTATAGCCGGGGCTTTTACCTCTTTAATAGCAGATGACTATAAACAAGCAATTCTTGATGAGCCTCTTCACCGCCGTCCATATGGCTTTATATTACAAATTAATCCATCTTCAATCATTATGTCCCCGTTAAAACACCCATTTTGCCTTAAGTAAACGATATTGGAGAAACTCCTTTTTATGGGGCCTATATAATAATAGCGTCGATATTGACAATCGTAAGAGCAGAAGCAAAAAAGTAAAAGACCAAAGCTCGGGTATTAAGCTAGGTGTTTGCTGGTCTATGAACATCAAAACTAATGGATGATGCGCAATGGTAGCGTGCTTTATACAGAGTGACCGCATCATCCATTAGTTTTGATGCGCCAACAGTGTTACTGCAGCCTGGCGTTGTTATATCGTCCATCACTGGCGGCAGGCCCGCATTAATGTTGATTAAAAAGATCAAAACACCGAATTAAGAAACTAAAGAAGATACGATATGTTCAAGCAGAAAAAAAACGTGTTATAACCCTTTTTTATTAATGCATTTGGATGGAATTTTAAAGTTGAAAATTTTCTCTTATCCTTTAATGCTACAGCAATCAAGAAAAAGATAATGCTTAGTGCATTTATGGATTAACCTTTAAACCAAAAACAAATGAGATCTCAATCTTTCCAGTTTAAATTGTTTATGTTATTTATTAGCATCCTAATTGTCTCTTCTTGTAGTAGTAATGAGAGCAAATCTTCTCAGGGCAATGAAGAGGCTACTTCCGATCGCGAGTTATCAATGTCTACTACCAACGAACTCAATGCCGTAAAGGTGGATAAAATAGCACTAGTTGGGATTCAGGCGACAAATCCCGAAAACCACACGACACCCCCTGTGGTTGATTCTGGAGAATATTTGATGGTGAATGAATTTGGACCTTTGAGTGTCGACCATGCGGAAATTTATGCGGAAGACTTGAGTTCATTAGTAGGACATGTGGCACAAATCTCACCTGGTACCACACCTAACAGTTTTAAATACAATGTTTATTCCAGAAGTACGGTTGATTCTGTTCTACGGTTTTCTGCTAAAGCAATTACTCCTATTTATTCAAATTCTTTAGAAAAGAAGGCAACCAAACAAGAAATAGTTGATGCAAAATTGGTATTCCTTGATGCTAATATTAATGCCGATGAATTCTATACGTACACTAATCAGGCAGTAATGGCGCTTAGGCTAAAAGATGATGACGTAAATCAAAATAAATTAACACCTTATAATTGCTCTACGAGCCCTGAATGCAAAAATTATGTCGTTGATTGGGCTGAGATAAGGCAAATAAAGACCTATAAATATAAAAAGGCAGATAAATCAATTAAGGTAAGAAACTTACCTCCTTTCGTATCTGCCATATTTAGCGGGGGCGATTTTGCTATTATGAAAGAAAATTCTGATAAACAGGTTATAACAAAAATTCTAGTTCACTTGGCGCCTATAAAATTTTGGATACATTGACAGTAATTAATAATGCAGTAATGAAACTCATAGTAAAAAAGTAAATGACAAAGCCCAGGTGTAACACCTGGGCTTTTTTGCTGGTCAATAAACATCAAAACTAATGGATGATGCGCAAATGTTAGCGTGCTTAATATACGGAGATCGCATCATCCATTGATTTTGATGCGCCAACAGTGTTACAACAGCCTGGTTTTGTTCTATCGCCGATCACTGGCGGCAGGCGTGTACTATTGCGGAGTATGGCTATAAAGAGAAGTTATCGGAACGGAACTTATGAATATTTTCCAGTCATCGGGTTTTTGCCATAAATCTATGAGGGAAGTTTTAAAGAGGATAGCGTAATTAAGTGCTCAATGAGGCCTGTAAGGAGCCTACCTGTTCCAGCCTGCTGGTGGCAAATAAATATAAAAAAATAAAGAGGGCGACTGACGGAGCATCTTGCAAACATTAGAACAATGGCGGCATCCCTTAATACGCTATGTTCATCGTTATATTACTTCTTTACTTCTGATATTTAAAAATCACTAGTAATATTATGACCAACAATAATAGTAGAACCAATACAGTGAGAATTTGATTAGCGCTTTTAGATTTGGCTAAGCCTTCTGTAAGATTCAACACTTTTGCCTGATTTTCTTTTTCTCCTTCTTGCATTGTTTTCTCTGTTGTTTCCAATCGAGTACTTAGGTTCTGTACTTGAGTTTGAAAATTGAGTTCAATTTGCTTTGTCAAATCAGCAATGAGCTTTGCTTTTGAATTATTGAACTCATCCAGGGTTCGATTATACAGGTCGTAAAAATATTGACCGAGCGCAGTAGGTGTAATGAAATGTTTATCAGCCAACTTTTGTAAAAGCGGCTCATCGGCAGCGTGCCCAATCGCTGTTACAAAGATCGATTTAAGGCCAAGTGCTTGCTGTGATAATTCCAGGTTGTCAAATATCTGAATGTTTTCGCCACCGCCACGGGCAATCACAAGAATATCAGAAGTGTCATTTTCCCTCATGGCGTGAATTATCTCCGGCACACGGGTTAAGTTTACTTTGACATACTTTATGTCATAAACCACAACGGCATCTTTCAATTGATGTTTTATATCATTGTCGATTATGGCGGTAGTGCCAATGATAATGGTGACGTTTATAGATTTTTGCTGATACAGCCTGCTTCTTATAACGCCATCAATATCTTTATAACCAATCTTTGCTTTCTGTTGCAGCAATTCCTGGGCTTTCACTTCCTCTTCATTAATTTCTTTTTCTTTCCGTGAAAGCAGGTCTGATACTGTGAGGATCAAATCAATTCGACCGGTCGTAGTAGATAATCTTTTAGAAAGAAATGCCTGAGCTTCTATAGTTTGCCCCTCTTTTAGTTCGTATCGCAGTTTTTCGGGGACAACGAGTGTTATACTATTATCAGTGAATTCATCTTTAAGTACGTCGTAATAAACTCCGTTATAATTAACGCCCTTACCTTTTTTGTATATTCCTTTTACAAGGAATGGTTTATTTAACAAGGGGGAAGTTAGTGAATTGCTAAACGCATTCAACAGCGAACCGGGATTATAGGGAGGTTGGTCATTTGTAATATGTGCTTCGAAGCTGTCCACTTTTTATTTTTTTCTCAATCCAGCAAAATATATATCCAAACCTTTTCGGGTATAATCCGCCGTTTCAGGAGCCCAGTATTTTGCCAGTTGCTTTTTTGTAGGTCTTAAAAGATTTTGGCCGATATCAGCGCCGGTGATTTCCAGCCTGCCGAGTTTATATTTTGTTTTTTTATACCCGATGAAAAAACCATGCGCTTCAATGATTTCAATTATCGTCGGCACCCCCGCCTTGAAATCACTTTGAGACGAGAAGCACAGGTCATCAACGTATCTGGAATAGGTAATGCCGTGTTCTCTGCAAAGTGTCAGGATAGCTTCGTCCATTTCAAGCCCTGCAATGTTTGCCAGGAAAGGACTGGTAGGCGGGCCCTGGGGTAAATGGCCTTTATACGTAGTAAGCCGGGTCAATAAATGGCTAACCTTTTGCGAAAACCCCAGCTGGCGCAGAGCATCATATACTTTTTTATTCGATACAAAGTCAAAGTAGCTTTTCAGGTCAGTATGAAATTTGTACAGGTTACCCTGGTGCAATTTTGCATTTGTAATATTGCCTCTGCCTGTAACACAGCCCTGAACATGAGCCGGCAGTGCGATTTTTTGAAAAATGCGCGTTTGCATTCTGTTCTGCAGATCCCGGAGGTTTTTCTTACTGGGAGAAAACTGCCTGTATACCATTTCTCCTTTGACAATCCCCTTTTCCCATTTGAAATGGTAGTGGTTTTTTTCACCGCGCTCTAATATTTCATACATCTCCGGGGTTTTATACCCGAGAACCCCTTCCAGGTGGGATAAAGATTCAATCTTCATTTTCTATGCCTATTAATTCACCAATAAATTTTTTTATCACCGGCTCAAGCACCTTAAAGTGGGTGCGCTTGTTTTCAGGAACGTCTTTTTCATCCATGGCCAGAAAGAAAATGAAGGGGAGTGGTGTTGAAAGCTCTTCGCCTATTTTTTCTAATAAAGCGATATTGGGTAGTCTCTTATTATTCTCGATCTGAGATAAATAAGATTGTGTGATGGATAAGATTTCTGCAAACTTCCCCTGATTCATTCCCTTCCGTTCACGTAATTGCGATATGGTATTACCTAAGTTCATAAAAATAGAAATTAAGTGGACGGTTAAACAAGCTTATCAATCAAGCTGTGCACCAGGTGTGAAAGGCCTTCGCCAATAGTCGGGTCCGTTAGGAACCTTAAAAGCAACTGCACCACCAGTGCACCATTCTGTACTTTTTGTTCACCGTTCAGCTTCTCATGGCTTTCGAGATGAACAACGACATCACTTAAGAGTTTCACTTCTTTAACCGTCAATGAACCACGGTTCTTTAACATTTTTTTGATGCCCTTTATCAGGGCTTTTGTCGACTTGGACATAACTAGTAAAATTTTAAAGTTAAAGCAGCATAATTACTGCCCTGTCCATTGCAGTGGCTATGATGTGCCGTGGTTCAACACTATAAAAATCACTTAATTTTTCCTGTCCAATAAAAAAACAACTCTTTCAACACAAACAAAAAAATATATCCAATCCATATTCCCATCAATACCAACAGTACGTGGTTGGATACGGGTTTAAGCAGATATCATTGATACCGGTATTATATAACCCGTATGTAGGAAAGAATGTGTTGGTAATTCAATTGTTGATAAGCAGAATATATCCATACAGTTCAATAAAGCTCCTTGCTTCTCATTTCCATTTATCAATACATAATTCATACACATTGTTATATTGATATAGACGTAATCCTTACGCATGTTCGCCGGCTTGCGCGCGGGGAATGGGCGTGGGATCAACTATGATCGTCAGTCAATTTTCATTGAAAGAGTCTCATTGCGCATTTAAGCACTTTAAGAAATTACAGCCACTGCCGACTTGTCAAAGAACTATTGTACCCCAAAATTATATTTTTAACTGACAGTAACAAAATATTTCCAAAAAAATCTTTAAAAATAACTGTATTATGAAATAATATTGTGTTATTCAATAACTTATAACTTTTTTAGCTTTTCGGCCTGTCAGTCACAAATAAAACTAAATTTAATAGTAGTAAGTATTGGTCAGGCAAGTTTAATCCCGGCTGAAAGTGCCGCATTGAATTTATAAAAACCAAAGGAATAAAAAGGCCAACAAATGTAAGCGGCGTATGCAGGGGATTTATTGAGGAAAAACTGTGGTAGCCTTTATCTACTTATGTTCGATGTGATACCAACTGCAACGTAAAATGAATCTATCTGATACAAAGCCCTGGTGTTACACCTGGGCTTTGTATGCGCCAACAGTGTTACTACAGCCTGGCTTCGTTATATCCCCATCACTGGCGGCAGGCATGCCCTAGTGCTGGTAATTCTTTCAGGTGTAAATTGCGTTTATAATACATGACATTTCAAATCAAGATAGAATATCACAAGAGGCCAATTCGGCTAACAGTTGAGCAGCTGTATATTGATGAGCGCATGGAGCGGTACAAGATTACCGCGCGCAATGGTGATATTGTTATGGAATCAAACCGGCCAATCCTGCGAGCAAAAGGATTGAAACATAGAATGCCGGCCTGGAAGCAAATTGATGGAAAAGACCTGAGTACTCATACAATTGAGTTAATTGCCCAGGCTATTCAAAACCACGTGGAAGCAAAACCTACTAAATGAAAATCATTTATCCTTATCAAACAACCCTGTGATATCTATTGAACCCAGGTAAGGTTCCAGGGGATCTGTATAGAGAAAGCTGCGGTATCGCCTATCGAGCTTATGAGCATACACCTCCACGTAAAATGAATCTATTTGGTACAAGGTTACGGTGGACTCGCCATCACTACGTGTAGTAAGTTCAACACCATTTTCTTTCAGAGCTTCAGTTTGCTCAGATTCACTCAGGGCATTAAATTCATATAACGTCATACCCTAAGTTATAGAATATTATAATTTGACCATTACCAATACGAATATCAATATAATTACGAGAGCCACCAGGCTTAATATGGAAAGGCGGCCCCAGGAAATCTCCATGAACCAAACCTTTAGTTTGAAATCTTCTCTCCTATTATCGTTGGAATCTAGAATTTGTTTTGATTTGAACATAGTTGGCGCATTTATATTCTCCAATATGTCTTGCCGGAACGGATACAAACATAACATTAAAAAGATTTATGATTATAGGGCTATTATGAAAAATACTAAATGTTCAATAACCTAAAACAAGGGAAATTGAAATTATTTCTAATAAAAATTGCGAATTGTTAGAAAATATTTAATAGGTAAATGTTGCCTAAAAGGAGCTTTGATGCGCCAATAGTGTTACTGCAGCTTGATTGTACTTCTGCCAATCACTGGCGGCAGGTGTGCACTGGTATGGGTGATTTTTTGATTCATGGGAAAACACTATCTTGCAATTGAAATTACTCTTTAAGAAAAACGTAAAAATATCCCAATCTTCGGAATAAACATACATCTCACAAAGTATGTCCGAAGCGTGCCTTAACAAAAGACACGATAAAGATCTTTATTTGCCAAGGCGAGTAAAGGTCATGTACTGTTACAGGTACATATCAGAGTAATTTCCATCAATAAATCCACAAACATTACGGAGCGAATTATACAGTTGTATGTTCGGCTGTTGACCACTTCCCTGGGTTAATAATGCTCGGTTCGCTCATTGGGGAACAGCAAAAAATGCGACACGTAACATCGCATTGATTATTGATGTTTTAAACATTTACTAATGTCAAATAGCAGAAATGACAATAATGAAAAGTTTGAATTGAGCATTTTAGGTATTATTAAAATCAAATGCAGCAAGATTACCACGGCTGCTATTATCGTTACCATTGTTGCTTGCTTATTTAGTATTTGCGTTTTAGCCAGGTTCGTTTAAGACAATAGACGAACACTGAAGATAGGAGCTATAACCAACAGTTGAGAATTGCACTACAGGCTTTGCCGCGCCCCGTTGCGCCCGCCCCGCCCACTGCAGGGTGCAGGAGCGCGAAGCGCGGGCACACTGCTAACCGCCGTGACGGCCTTGTTATACAACCGTAGCGAAGCGAAGGTTATGCTAATAAATAAAGGCGGGCGGGGCGCGCAGGGGCGCATAAGCGTCGCCCAAGACAATGAGAAACTCAGAATAATCCTTAGCCAAAACAGTTTCTCATTGCAGGGCGACGCGCTAAATATTGGCAGCGGGTGGACTGCGCAATGCTCCGTAGCCGGAACAGAGTGAAGGCATGGAGCTTTGCGGCAGGACACAGGAGCTGCCCGAGGCGGAGTATCGAAACCTGCAACAAACCATGCCAGCAGTCCGCGATTGGAAATTTTCCATGCAGCCTGCGGAGTGGAAATATTTCCAATCCGGCAACGCATGTCCTGCAACGCCCTGGCGTTAGCTGGTCTTGCGTTGTGCTGGTCATGGTTTTTGCTTTCGATACGGAGCCGAGACCTTATTAACCTGCGTTTGGCTTTGTTCTGTCGCTTAATGGTATGTACTGATGCTGGGCTTTGTACTGCTGATGGCTGGCTTGGGTACTGTGTATCTGATACGAGAAAGTGAGTATGGCTTATACCAGCTTTCTATAGACGGTTAGCAAAATGTGAATACAGAAATTTATATATATAAAATCATTATGTAACTTGTGGGCAAGGATAAGGTTTAATGGTTAATGGTATTTGATTAGTGCAGCCTCTTTCCCTCCGGGTGAGAGGCTTCTTTTTTTACTTGCACTTCCTCTTTATACGCACAAATACTTTTTAGATTCTTTCACCATTTTCTTTGGGCCTATGTTATCTATGATTTTATTCATACGCCGATTAAGCTTTTGTTCTGAATTATATTGTTTCAGTTGATTATCCATACACCTGACCAGTCGGATCATAAAATCCCTATCAAAACTGATTTCTCTCTCAGCCACAATCGAAAGTATCTCTGGTTTTAAAATAAAAAAAGTTGCCTTGTTTCGTGAAGGATCAAGCCATAATCCTGATTGCTCGAAGTGCAGTTCATATGCATTAACAGTAAACTCAAATTTCAAATTTCCGAATTGAAAGAAAAGAAAAGGTATGAAGTCTTTAACGAAAATGTAGTACTTAAAAGACCCTGTTTTGATATTGCTTATTTCCTTGTTGGACAGAGCACTTTCAACCAGAATGAACTCATAGCTTGAATCTTCATGCCGGATTAAAGAATCGTTTTGTGCAAACCAATGAGAGAAGTCTTTGAATTTGTGGCTCATATAGTTAAGGTGTTGATGACTGGGCAAAACGGTGACAGTTTTTGTTGCCAAAAACAAAGTAAC
The DNA here is from genome assembly GCF_002077945.1 of Niastella vici. Taxonomy (GTDB): domain Bacteria; phylum Bacteroidota; class Bacteroidia; order Chitinophagales; family Chitinophagaceae; genus Niastella; species Niastella vici. The sequence goes on along the minus strand of NZ_LVYD01000041.1, from coordinate 142,709 downwards.
TACGGTTATGAGGTGGGGATATACGTGCTAGTATTTCCTTATAACAATATATCTTTTTGAAAGGACTATTTACAACTGTTGTATTATTCATCGGTTAGCGTTTCCCCTTTTCTTTCTCTAGTGGTTTACTTTTATGGCAAGATTAAATGAGATGAATAGAGAAGAAGGTGTAGAAGTGTGCGACGCAACGGAAGATTGAAATAGTTACAAAAGCTGATGCCCAAAAAGTTTTATAGAATAACCCTATCAGTTTCTGTGATAACGTCAAATATAAAATGCCCCTATTTTAAATATAAGGGGCATTTGCATTCAGTAGTAAACAACGAGTTTCAATTGTATTATGGAAGTTTGGGTACAAGTATCTCAATTGTAAACAGCGCTTGAATCTGCTCTCTCTTCCAAACTTGGGGGCGGTACCATCCATTATGAAATTGCAACAATACTTTTTCCTTCTCTTTATGCGGCATTAGTTTGCACAGTAGCCCTTTGTTATCTTGGTTGAAAGCAAGATATTCCAATCCGTAATTGATAAGGTGAGGGTTGGGTAATCGCCTTACTCCAATCCAGTCCCCTTTCATATACACCGGACTATATCGATCATCTAGTACCGGGATATATCCATGAATTAGGCCGATATGTTTATATCGTGCAGTTCTGACCAGGAGCCCAGGTTGCCCATCAACCAAATGAACGCTCCCTGGATCCTTTGTTAAGAATAAGATTTCAGCTTTCAGATGAGGTGCAAACGGTAACCACAGTATCAAACGTTGTGCGTTGTGGGAATCCTCACAACGCACAACGTTTTTCTTCGTCAGTTTCTTTTCCATCAGTTTCGTGCTTTGGTAATCAATACAGTGGCGGTACTGCTTCTACAAGTACTGCACGCCAAAATCAAACACCTTGCATACCGCCTGCTGGTTTCCATAGGTCGAAGCACTGCCTCCGGCGAACATAATCCCCCTTTTTCACTGCTTCGGAAAATATGATCTTGTAAATTCCTTGCTGGAACTTCTGCGACATACCAATGGAGGTTAATATGCGCCTCCAATATGCAAAGAATCGGTACTGTTGATCGCGGTAATAATTTTTGTAACATTTGAGCCATCAACGTTACAAGAATAGATGCCATCGGCGGTTTCTCCAAACCCGTCAATGCTCGCTGAAAAAAAGAGCTTTTTGCCATCGGGTGACATTTTTGCACCATAGACATAGTCAACTATCAGACCGGTTGGCAATGAATAATTAACCCTTGTTTTATTGCTTCCATCATAATTGGCAATCCATATCTCGGTGCCGGTGCCGTGTTTTGATAGATACACAATTTTGTTGAGTTGCATTGAGTTTGTTTGCGCAATGGCATTTTTGCTGCAACTAACCTCAAAAACAAGAATTGCGATTGCAAAGGAAAGTAAGGCGATGGAGCCCAGGAATAACTTTTTTCTCATTGTTTAATGATTTTTCCAAATATAAGAGGAGAAATATTTGTACAACTATATACGAACGTATACTGTTGTACGAAGTACACGGTTTTGTTTGGTTGAATAAAATAGAAATCTCAATGCTGGCGCGGGTTGACGACAATCAATAAATTGCTTTTTTCCGCCCACTGTGCAAAAATAAACGTTCGTATACTCTTGTATGAACCGCCACCCAACCACCATGAGATTAGCCATAGCGTATTACCGCGTATCCACCAAACGCCAGGGGCGGAGCCATTTAGGATTAGATGCCCAACAGGCAGCTATTGCCGCCTATTGTGCTGCCAACGGCTATGCCTTACTACATGAAATACAGGAAGTGAAATCAACCCGCAAACATCGGCCTGGGCTTCAGGAAGCACTTGCCACTTGCATGGCGCTAAAGGCAACACTGATTGTGGCTCGGCTTGATAGACTGGGGCGAGATGTGGAGGAAGTAGCGCATAACGTGAAGCTGTCGGTGGATATTGTTGTGACTGATAACCCGCATGCCAACCGTTTTACAATTCATATATTGGCTGCTGTAGCGGAAGAACAGCGTCGTACCATTGGCGAGAATACGAGAGCTGCATTACAAGCAGCAAAACAGAAGGGCAAGAAGCTAGGTAAACATGGGAAGAAACTAGCCAAAAAGAACAAACGGGATGCGGATGCTTTCGCAAAAACAGTGCTGCCTGTTATCAAAGCATTCGCTACCGAAGGCATTACTTCTGTGCGGGCCATTGCCACTGAATTGAACAAGCGGAATGTACCAACATTTAGAGCAGGTGCCCAGTGGCATGCAACCAGTGTGCAGAATTTGATGTGCAGGGTGAAAATTAATGGTAGATAAGGCTATTAAGGTCGGCATCCTTAATAAATGTTCAATGAACAAATATAATTTCACTACAAAAGGCAAATAAACAGAAAACAAAAAAGAAGGCTTAAATGCCTTCTTTTATAAGTTGTAGGTGGTGTAATAGCAATTAATAATTCGGAAGCACCTCTATTTTTGAAGAATTTTGAGTCTCAAACTCTCGATTTACTCTTGATTCTTCTCTTGATGCTCCCCTTAAATCTTCTCTCAAAGTTTCTATTGGTGTTTCTCTTAGTTCTTCTTTATCTTTCTTCTTCAATTGTTCAATACGTTCTTTCACCAAACGCCGAATAACTATTACGCCAAATAAAATCAATGCGCCTAAGGCGATCATCAGTATTTTAAAACTGGCATCCCAAATAGAATTATTCATTATTTTACCTCCCTTCTGAATAATATTGTTTTAACAAGTGTGCAATAAATAAAAGTGTAGCCTATCATTCCAAATTGAAAACTCATTAATGTATGAAAGTCATTGTTACTTGACTTGTCACACATTAAAAATGAATAGGGAATAGTGACAATTAGCAACGGTAGAAATGTAAACCACGCAATTATAAAAGACAGCTTTTTACCTATTATAGCTTTTGAAAAAATAAAATCAACCATTATTGCCCCAATGATTGCACATAAGACAAACGATATCGTGCAGTCTTTTAATAATTTGCTAAATTCTTCATCTATTATAGCTTTTGTCTTTTCATTAAATGCAAAAGCGGTCAAGATACCTATAATCCAAAACGGTGCCGAGACAAATATCATATTTAGTAAAAACCATAACATGGCCTTTCCCATACAGCTTAAAACATCTTTATAGGCTCTCCACCAGTATTTATTCATAATCATTGAGCTAAGGGGTTGTTCTAAATTATACTTTTTATTTGCATATGATGTAAAAACTACCTTCCTTGAAGTAGCAAAACACTCAATGCCAGTCTACTAGCGAATCGCCAGTGCCCCTTGTTTATGTGCTCAATATTTTTATACCAGTTGCATTGGTATGATATAAAAAGTGTGGAAGATATAGTGAATGTAATATAAATTTAATATATTTTTTAAAAAAGCGATAATAAATCAAATAAATTCAATGTTAAAACTCTACTTGGCGGCTGGGGTATACCCTAATCAAGTTTAGGCTAAGGGGTCTTTATTGCTCATAGTCGGCATGAAATTCCATCATATATTCTGCTTTAAAAAAGGTGTTTTAACGGTTTAACTTCTCTGCTTTCTAATCAAACAAGCCCAGGGTCTTGCCATCATCAACTGGCCTCTCATACCTATTAAGCATCCCTTTCTCCACCATTACTCGTTCCCTTCCGTATTTTCTACACGAATGTTCAATGACTTTTTCTTTTAGCAAATTTGTTGCTGTTTGCGGCGGCAATGTCGTTGCACTGAACGGTTGTGATGTTGTTCCATCAATTAGGAGCTTAATATATATTGAATACCGTGGAAGTCCAACCAGGTCTTCACTGGTGAATACTGGCAAAAATTCCTGTTCTAGTATCGCAGCATCTGAGGCTCCAAGACGAAAAGCAATAAGGGTACCCACATTTCCCAAAATTGCTTTCCTGATCTTCTCATGAAGTTGGTCAATATATTGATGAGTTAGGAAAAGCGTTAATCCGTATTTGCGGGATTCTGAAAGAATATCAGCAAACGATAAAGTAAGAAAGGAGTGCATCTCATCAATGTATAAATGAAAGGGGTGCCGTTCATTGATCGGTAAATGCACCCTACTCAATGAGGCTGTTTGAAATTGAGTAACTAATAATGTCCCTATAAGTTGGGTGCCGTCTTCTCCCAGTGCACCCTTTGAAAGATTGGCAATAAATATCTTCTTCTGGTTCATTATGTCAGCAATTGAAAAGGAAGAAATCTGCTGACTAACAATATTCCGGATCAGCGGATGTGTCTGAAATAGCCCTACCTTATTAACGATTGGCGAAATTGCCTCTGCTTTAAGCTGTGGCGGCATTGGGTAAAATTCCTTATACCAAAAGTTTAGCAGCTTAATATCGGAAACGTATTCAAGTACTTTATTCCTGAAATCACTATTAGTTAGTAGTGGCTGTATATCTAATAAACTGGCCTCTGGATAATGCAATAGGGTTAAAAGTGAATTTCTGAGAATATGCTCAAGCCGAGGCCCCCATGAGTCTGCCCAGGATTTCTTCAGTGCACTAACTAAACTAGATGCAACCAGGTGCCGGTCATTTTCCTGGACATTAAGTAGCGGATTAAATGCTATTGGATATTCAAGATCACATCCGTTGAAATAAATGACGTCTTTGATTCTTTCTTCTGGTATGTATTCTAAAATGCTTTCGGCAATATCGCCATGCGGATCAATGATGCCAACACCGCTTCCATTTTGAATATCGGTAATGGCCATGTTCAATAGCAACGTGCTCTTACCATTTCCTGTTTTACCAATGCAGTATATATGAGCACTACGATCTTTCTGCTTAATTCCGAACTTGATTTTAGTGCTTTGGTAGTTTGTTGTTCCAATGTATGTGACTTTCTCCCCTTCACTTTTATCCATGCTTCTATTCTATCCATGGAGCTTTAGGAAAAATAGTGAGCAGTCTCAGACTAAATAGGCATATGACTAAAAGGAGGTAAACTCATGTCTATATATATAATTTTATTTCTGTCAGACTACTATATGTACAGTCAATCATTTTTATGTTACTATGAAAAAGCTACACAGAGATAATAAAATCGCAGTCGAAAATATTTCTAAGAAAGGGGGGTGCATGTCTCTGTGTAGCAATAGAGGCGGTTTGCACCCTCCTTTTTTGGAAGGTTTACCAGATCCTAATGAGGAAAATGAGGAAATTCTTATCGACTGTTTAGCCAATATATTAGTTGATATTTTCCTCAATTCCGAAGCTTATCATGGAGGAAAAGAAGAAAGCTGTGATTTATTGCCGGGTATCAACGAAGGAACAGGTTGATGAAGGGAACAGCTTAAAGACACAAGAAAAAATATGTAAAGAGTATTCTTTAAAGCATGGCTATGAAATTAGCCAGGTGTTTATTGAGCTTGGTGAGAGTGCAAAAACAGCAGACAGAACTGAACTAAAAAAGCTACTTGCCTTTTGTACAAATAAAAAAGAAAAGATTACTGCTGTAATTGTGTATAAAATTGATCGTCTTTCACGTCAAATGGAAGATTATATTGTCATTAAAAGTAAGCTGAAACAGAGCGGTGTCGAAATAAGGTCAACATCTGAACATTTTGAGGATAATCCAGCTGGCAGATTCATGGAATACATCATTGCTAATGTAGGCCAATTTGATAATGATGTAAGGCGAGAAAGATGTACCAACGGGATGAAAGAAGCAGTCCAAGAGGGGCGATATGTATGGAAGGCGCCGTATGGATACAGCAACGGTATAATAAATGGCAAGTCTAACATAGTGCCAAATAAGTTTGCACCTATTGTAAAAGAGGCTTTTGAATTGGTTGCGGAAAATATTTTACCTGTAGAGCAAGTGAGGCGATGTTTAGAAAGAAAATATGCATCAAATCCAACAATTAGAATTCCAATTCGAACTCATTTCCCAGAGATGCTGCGAAAAGAAATTTATATAGGGTGGATTAATGAATTAGGAGAAAGGCAGAAAGGGGTATTTAAACCTTTAATTTCTGAAGAGTTATTTGCAAAGGTTCAGAATGTATTGGATGGAAGGAAGGTTTGTAAATCGGGATATAAGATTGAAAATCCTGATTTCCCTTTGCGAAGATTCTTCTTTCATCCAACTGGTTTAAAACTAACAGGGGCATGGTCACGCGGAAAAACAAAAAGATATCCCTATTACTTTTTTCGCATTTCAAAAAACAATTTCGAAAGAGATCAACTTGAAGCAGTGTTTTTTAAATTGTTGGACGAATCTGGGTTTTCCAAAAACAATTTCGTTGTGCTTGCAAAAAAAATTCATGAAAAATTGACTATGAAGGAGGAGAATAATAATAGAAAGCAACTTCTTTATGCTAACAAGATAGAAAGTTATAAAGAAAAGCAACATGCTCTTATTCAAAAAAATTTAGCTGGTACGCTTTCAGATGCGATCTTAAAACAAGAACTTGATATTTTGGAAAAGCAAATATCCGACATTGAGAAAATAATACCTGGTTCTCAGAAAAGTCAGGTAGATTTTGATGCGGCTTTAAACTTTATCCGTGAATTTGTCGAACACCCGGCAAAAGCCTGGAAAAAGGCTGATATTAAAAGGAAAATTTTACTTCAATGGTTTTATTTTCCTTACGGAGTTGAATTCGATGGAATTAATTGTCGAACACCTAAATTATGTAAGATTTTTCAGCTTAAAAAGCTATTAGACAGCAATAGTGCCCTTAAAGTGAACCTACCGGACATTAGATCGAACACCCCCTTTGGGTCACAATTTGCCTACTACAGTGATAATGCCTTCATAGATCAAGATATATTTTGGGAAGAAGTGAAAGAGGAATTATTAAGATTGCATGAATTGAAAAATAAATCTTGACTTAATAATAAATTTGTGTTCATTCTTGACCATTCTGCTTTAAATATGTTATACTCTTGAAGTCTTTAGGTTTACCATAAACTTAAAGGGTATTACATCCAAGGGCAGCCCTCCGAAAGGAGGGCTGCTTTTTTAGTGCTTTCCCTCTCTGTGTTTTAAGTCTCTACCCCACACATCTTCTTTGATATTTAAAATGTCACAGTACCCATTAGACCCTGTTCTTAATTCCTGGGAAATATTATTTTTTGAAGAGAAAATATGGACCTGTTTACCAGTATTTTTAATATACGCCACTAAAGCTAAAAAATCTGAATCTCCTGTAAAGAAAATTGCTGTATCATATTTCTTAATGTTATGAAGTGCGTCTATGGTCATCTCGACATCCATATTTCCTTTTTCTTGAATTGAATCTCCAACCCCATCATTATGAATAACAATTCTTTTTAACTCCTTTTTCCTTACAACAAAATTAAGTCCCTTTTTAAGATATGTAAAGAATTTATGTTTACCGTCCTGACTATACTCTCTTGTTCCTTCGGCTGGATATGCAGTATAGTAAAACACCTTCAATTCCGATGCATTAAATTTTGATTTAAGATATTTCTTTAGTTTTTCAAAATCAAAAAGTTTACCCTTTACCTTTTGAGCTTGCCAAAGATTTGAAGCATCAATAAATACGTACACCACTCTGGACATTGCCAGATTCTAACACAAAACGATACCTATTTGAAGTAACTCTCTTAATTAATCCCCTCCTACATTGAAAATGCTCAAGCACTACAAGGCATATTTAAGAAAAGTAGGGCTGACCACAATCGGTCCAAGTTAAATCACACATTGACGTAAATCAAGAATTGTATTAAAGTAAGGACGAAAATATTTTCTAACCAATTGCGCATAATAACTTTATAAGCGATTTAAATTCTTAAAAAAATAAACAATGAAAAAAACATTTTCCAAGTCGGTAGCTACAGTTTTTTCTGGAATTTTATTGCTCTGCACTCTAACAGCTATCTCCCAAGAGAATATTATTAAATATATTCACTGGGGCGGATCACCATGGCAGGCAACAGTTTTGAAATCATTTGTTGGAGACAACCCTATCCCTCAATTTGTTTTTCAACATTCACAAATCAATGCAGATGGAAGTCTGGGGGAAACTCGATCTTCTGATTTTCTCGATTACAAAAGCGATGCTGGTGAAAACTGGCGTGTAAAGATTGGATATAATGAAGATAGTAAATTAATTAAATTTATTCATTGTAAAGATGGCACAGGACCTTGCCACACTGATGTAATTATGAATTTACTTGGATCTGGATCGGAAAAGTGGCAAATACATCTGCAGGCAGGTACTTTAGATGAATTAAAATCACATAGTAAGCAAATTAGGGTAGTGTACTATTCATTAAATAACGGCGCAGTTCCACCTCGTCCGCAACCATCAGTAACACCTCCGCCTCCACCGCCACCACCAGCAACACCCAATAGCTCTTCCCAAGCGAATCCCCAATCGAGCGGAATTGTAAATTTAACCTTGAGTAACAACCAGTGCGGTTGCACAAACCTCGGTGGGGGGAATAAAGAATATTTGAGCAACACCACAAGTGACACCTATAAAGTAACGATTGAGGTTACAACATATGCTTCTCCAAACTATACTAGTAGCCAGGACTATATTATAAGGCCTGGACAGGAAACTTATATTGGCTGCACCCAAAGTGCGGGAAGTGGTTGTTATAGAATTGACTACACTATAAAAACCAAAATAAAGCAGTAATAACATAATGAGGTAAGACTTAGAAGAAATCAAACAATCATTAGATGTTTTATACCCTCGGTCAGCATTGCTGACTGAGGGTGTTTTATTAAATCTAACAAATTGACACTACCCAAAATAGATCAAACACAATCAGTACTTCCCTTACTTGCTCGCTTGGCAGGGTAGCTTACGAACCATTGAGTGGGAAAACGTATTTCCTTTCCCAAAGCTTGCTCTCACTGAAATTAATTACTTGTTATCATTATAATTCTTTCACTGCCCTGGTCAATGCTATGCAGAAATTCTTTCTATCGAATCATCCTTATCATGGAGTATCATTTCAACGGTGCTGACTTCCAATAAACTGTTTAAAAGTTCCCCAGGAGCATTGTATAATGCTTCTTTGGTTTTAATTCCTGCATTAGAGAGCGCAAGGTATTCTTCTCGTGACATTTCAAGAGATGGCATTAGAAGGTCGAAACAATCAGAAGGAACACCCGTTTCTAAGCTTTTTAGTAAATCCTCAAATGTTTTCTCATCAAGCATTGCTCCTGGAAATATTATCGTTGCTATTTTATGTACGGACCTTAGCTGAAATCGTGTAAAGTCTGCAAAAGCCCTTATATTACTATAACTAATATTCCCAAAATAAGGATTAGGAGATTTAAACGTATCCTCAATATCAGATGTTGAAATGCCTTTAGTCCAATCAAATAAGATAGAAGCTCTTTTGCAACGAGCATAATATTTGAATTCGTCTCCGTTTACAAAGCGTTGTAATAATTGAATAATTTCATGACCAAATCGTTGAGCTACTTCTCGAACTCTTTTAGATTCAGATGTTCCTTTTCTAAACATTGGAGTTGGTAATTCATCCGATTCTGGTAGTGCTTGAACTATTGCCATTAAGTCATCAGCAGTAATTGTTGCTTTGTGATAATCTTTCAATAATTGTACTAAACGCATCACTGATCGAAAGGATAATACAGATTCACCGCAAGCTTTTCCTAATATAGTAAGGTGAACTATTCCATTTTCCTCTTCTAAAATGCCTAACCTGAGCATCTCTTGAAAGAGTTCGGATATGTCATGCCTCATATTCTTTTCCCAGTCGGGATTAATTTTATTGGCTACATACCCTCCATATGTATTAGCTAAAAGATTAACAAGGTTGTCTTTATGTACATCCTTTACTTGAACCAAGAGTTTAATTATCCAGGTATCAAGATCTGCAGTGTCAAATGATGAGGCTAAAGGCTCTGGAGTACCTAACACATACTTGTTAAACAAAAAGTTAGGATCAAATTTGCCATCTGCTAATATAATTGCTCTTCCCTTTTCATTAAACCCAACTCTACCTGCACGCCCTGCCATGTTTTTATATTCAGCAATTGTAAACGGTCGTCCATCATCGCCAACAAATTCTTGTTCAGCTAGGATTACTGTATTAGCTGGTGTATTTATTCCTGCTGCCACAGTTGTAGTTGCTGCTAGTGCTCGGATTTTACTGTTTGGATCACGAAATGCTCTTTCTACAATTTTACGTTCTTCTTTGCTTAGATTTGAATTATGAAATGCGGTACCTCCAGCAAAGCATCGTTTAAGTTTAGAAGATGTAGACGATGAATTGTGTTTTGGAAGATTTTTAGATTCATCCTCGGCTCCTGGCAAGCCTAAATCTGCGGCAAGATAGGCAGCACAACCTTCGGCAGGTCCCTTTTGATTACGAAATATTATGACCTTTTCACCCTGTTGCACTAAACTCTTTACCAGGGGTACAATTACGTCCTGTTGACTCGGCTTTTGCGTACGTTGAACGATATGGTAACTCGGTATGAGCTGTTCTGTTTCAACTTCTCCTTTTTCATTGAGATATTTGAAGTATCCATTTCTTCCCATTACGCCTTCAATTAATGGTACCGGCCGTTTAGTAGTCAAAAGTTTCTTGCAACCCAACCAGTCCTCAAAATAGTTACTATTTCCAATGACAGCCGATAAAACAATTAATTGAGGGTTAATACCTCGTTGGCGGGCTGTTATTAAATTTGTTAAAAGAAGCTCGATAGTTATCCCTCTAGTTGGATCAGTTATAAACTGTGCTTCATCTAATACTACTAGCCCAATTTGATTTAAAGTTGTAGAAATTGAGATACTTAAGTTTAGAAACATTTCATAAGTAAACAGAGCTATATCATATTTACCTTGAATAAATTCCTTGTTTTGATCTAAATAATCTCCTGTGCAACGAATGACCCTATACCCCAGTTTGTCTTGATAGAGATCAGTGAATTGATCGTATTTTTCGTTGACTAGCGCCTTATAAGGGAAAAGAAATACTGATTTTTTGCCCTGGCCAATAACATTTGCACTGGCTAATTCACCAACGAAAGTTTTTCCTGAGCTTGTTGGAGCGATCACAAGAGCTGAATCACCATCTAAAATTCTGAACTCATTAATTGCTTCAAGTTGTAAGTCGTTTAGGCCTTTTACATAAGAATCCTTCCATTCTTTAAGTAATTCTGGCGGTAAGTTGTATTGGACTAAATCATCAATTTCGTGTGTGATTTTCACACCTTTTCTCTGTGGGAAGGCTTTAAAATATTCTTTCCCGGCGGTTAATCGAGGAATCGTTAACCCACCAGTGACATAATTAAGTAATACTGGAGTTTGTTGTACACCAATCCTTGCAGCTTCAAGACGGACTGCGGCCATAATACTATCCATAGCCGTCATAAGATTGACTGTATCATGCTCCCATGTTTGTAGAATATCAATGATAGCTTTAGTAAGAACCCCATGCCCAGTAGTAGGTAGTTCATATGAAGGTTGGTCGAAATTCGATGCCGCTAAAATAACTCTTCCTTGTCCCCCTAACAATTCAAGTGGATTGCCTATGTCTCTTGATATCGGACCATCTTCTAAAACCTTTGCAGCAGCACCCCCGCTAAAACAACAATCTAAAATGCATAGAATATTTTTTGCCTTACTCTTTTTGAAAAGCTCCGAAATAGTACTCATTGGAAGTGTCGTGGATTCTAATTTTGTAACTTCTGTATCGAATCCTGTGATGCGATGATCCTGAGATCCATGACCGGAATAAAATATTATGACGGTGTCATTATTGCTTGCATTAATAAGCCCTTCTTCGAGTGCTTTTTGAATATTACTTATAGTTGCATTCAAGCCAGTAAGAATTTTGCTCTCTATAGGTAGAGTATCCTTAAAGAGAGCCCACAATGCCAATGCATCATTTCTTGCTCCAGTTAAATCTCGTATTGCAGGGTCTTGATACCTGTCGACTCCAATAAATCTTCCAATAATAGCCATAGAGGGAATTCTAACAGTAAAATGGTTTAGAGAACAACTTTTGTCTAAATAATAAATATAATGATATTTTCTAAATTATCAATTAACCATAAAGGTCTTTGATATTTGAAAATCAGAGGTATAATTAATAACTTTCAAATGAATACTCTTTTCTAGTTATCCCCACAATATCTCCAAAGGGTCACATTTTCCTTTCTATTTTTATTTTACCTCGACTTGCTATTATGAAAATCATGGAACTTGAACGTCGAAAAATTCCAAACCATCTTCGGAAGTTTAGAAAACAAATGGGGCTAACCCAACTGGAAGTTGCATCATTACTGAAATTAGCATCATCGAAACACATCATCTTATGGGAGAAAGGCAAGTCCCACCCTGGCTTGTGTAACTTTTTTAAACTATGCATCATCTACAATGCTCTCCCAAATGAACTATATCCAGAATGCTATCAAGAATTGAGAGAAGAACTTTTGTCCATGACTGAAGATTTATTATTACATAAAGAATTTTCACCAAAATGAATTTGGTAATCAAACCTGAATGCAATGATACCTGGTTCCCTGTTCCCAAAGTACTCGTTGAAAGAGATATGCCTATGATAAGTATTAACTCCCTGGCCTTGTATACAATCCTGTCCTGCTATCAGGATTCAAACGGCCGGGTCACGAAACCGCTGATGGAACTGAAACATATCTCCGGTCTGCGCAGCCTTACAGTTATACGTACAATCGAATATCTAAAAAGCAGGAAACTTATAAAGGACATACTTCTTGATAGCAAGACAAGGGTTTTGGAATTAGCTATTAAGCCACAACTTAAAAAAAGGAAAAAATTTAGGGTATAAAAACGATCGAACGATAACGATAAAAATAATTCGATCGAATCGAACGGTTCTTTGAAATTATCATTAATGCCACGCTTATCCACAGCGTTTATTCACATGACACCAGAACAAAAACACTTTGCATATAATATTGCAAAAATGCTCAATGATCTACATTCACTTGCGTTACATGAAAGTTACGTACGCCAGTACCCAAGAGAAGTTTTAGAAGATGCTTTAAATACCGTGTTGTCAAAACCCTATATAGACAATAAAGGTGCTTACTACAATAAGATAGTGCAACAGTATGCTCGGAAATTCAATCGGAATTAGCATTGGAACAAGAAGCATTGGCGTTGCAGTATTCGAGAAGGGGCACTTACTAGAATGGCAAGTAAAATCTTTCAAAGAGAAAATGAGCACAGAAAAACTGAGGATGATTTCAGACTCAGTGCTGAAACTTATGAAGGACTATGGGTGTACGGAAGTTATTTTCAAGACGCCTTACGAATGCCAAACCTATACGAATCTTGCGATGTTAAAAAAGCATCTTGTCAAAACGCTTACTACATGTAATTATTCTGTTCATTTCTACTCGATCTCCGAAATTAAAGCTGCATTAGGAGATTCAATCAAGAACAAACAAAAGCTAATTGAATGGGGTGCGCGTACTTATAAGCAGTTGGGAGCTGCTTACGAAAAGGAGCGGAAAATAAAAAATTGCTATTATACGAAACTCTTTGAAGCGGTGGCCGTACTTCATGTACATATCCACAGGCAATATGACTAGATAGGCCTATTCTCCTCCCTTATATTTCTTCTCGTTACCGCCTATGCTGAATAGTAAAGATTCTTTCACAATTAAAACTTTACTGCATGAATACAAAAACGAAATCAGCATTGCCGGATGTACATTCAGTTGTTACCAATCAATTCATTGAAGATTTAGAGAAAGGTATCATCCCGTGGCACACCTGGTGGACAGAGCACCCTGTATATATTAACGGCTGGCCGGTTGACCATATTAATGTTTGGCTCCTGGCGAATCTATGTTACCCCCGAAATGTATTCCTCAATGCCTTACAGATGACAAGATTTAAAACAAGGAAAAAAGAGCGGGGTGAAAAAGGACATACAATAGTTAGAATACGGCATGGCAATATTTTGCCAACGCTCTATTGTTCGGAAGTCTATAACATTGAACAGTTAGAAGGTTTATGCGGTGATGAAATTCCTGCCCGTCGAGTGATATCCAGCCCTACAAAGAAGTGCGCAGATCTTCTCGCTGAAATGCCCAAATTTCCCAAAATAGTATGGGAAAACTCGCCGGCCCATTACAGCCTTAAGACTGACACTATTGTTATGCCGGAAGAAGAGTGCTTTGAAAATGTCATTCAATATTACAGCTCTCTTTTTTACGGCTTGGCTCAATCCACTGCCCATGGAAAGCGAAGGAAACGGGATACTGCGGTTGATCGAAAACTGACCGATCCCAAAACATATTCCTGTGAAGAATTAATCACCGAAATGACTGCCTCCTACCTCTGTTCATTTACTGGTATTACTCCCTGGTATCTCACAACATATCATAACGATGCTCATGGTTGGCTCCGAAAATTACAGACCGATACTACCCTTGCCATAACTGCTGCTATGTATGCCCAGGAAGCGGTGAACTATATTCTTAATCGCTCAAAATTGGCAAATCTCATACAAACAGGGGTGTACGTACCTGAGAAACAGTAAACCTATTTTTAACGTAAATCAAAATCAATTGTTATGACTACAAAGAACACGTCTGCACTGGATAGTGCCTACGTAATTGTCAATGCCATCTTTTCTGAAAAACTTGCACGAGGCGAGATCCCGTGGCACGCATCCTGCAATGAATATCCAAAAGATATCGACGGTCAACTGTTTCGAGGTGTTAATGTATGGCTTTTGACATACTTGCAGTATTCTCGACATGTCTTCCTTACCCCAGAACAAATAGAGGCTCGCAATCTGTGTCTCAAAATAAGCGCAAAAAAAGAACACTTTATTATCACCTCCATAAAAGGGAAAAAGAATAGATCTCTTGGAGTTTGTGAAGTATACAATGTTGACCAGGTGGAAGGGTTAAATACAAAAAAGTTTCCCCAGGCTCATCCAGCACCACGTTATTTGCGACTCTACACTGATATTTATGATCTCATGCCCAATCCACCAAACGTAATTGATAAGGGCTCGAATTTATACTACGACATCGAGGCTGACACTATCCATTTACCATTACCTGACTCCTTTAAGAATGATCGACAATGGTACAGTGCCTTGTTTTATGCACTCGTCCTCTCAACGTACCATCCCTCACGTCTGAATCGGCAATCCCCTGAACATCGGTATAGTTTAGATCGCAGGCTCTTTTCCTGTGATGAATTGGCGATTGAAATGGGATGTTCTCTTCTCTGTTCATATACCGGTATTGAACCATGGTATTTGGTTGAACACTATAAAAATGCGGAAGGGTGGCTACGAAAAATAGAGAGTGATCCTATGCTTGTTTCTATGGCTGCTCTGTTAGCCGATCAATCGGTTAGCTACATTCTTAATCTTACCTATCAGTAATCAAATTACTCACCAACAAAATCGTTAGTAATGACTACAACACTTGCAACTCCTGTAAAACAGGACGTGCATACTATTGTTACCAACCAGGTAATTTCACAGTTGGAGAAAGATATCATCCCCTGGCACACACCGTGTGATAAGTCGGGTATCCCCCGAAACCTTATCAGCGGTGAAGCGTACACCGGTCTTAATGTCTGGCTCCTGGCATCACTCGGCTATGCACGCAATATTTTCCTGACCAGCAAGCAGGCTCGAAAGATCGGCGCCAAAATCAAGACAGGAGAAAAGGGGCACATAGTTATCTATCGAACGCCAGGTAAGCACCTGCAATATTATAAAGTGTTCAATATCCAGCAATGCAGGAATATAGAAATGGAATTGATACTAGCGTGTGACGAAGCAATGAAACCAACTACAAAATGTGGTCACATTTATGCCCATATGCCAAAGCTGCCAAATGTTGACGTTGGGGGTGCAACTCTTTTCTACAGGTATGATACGGATACCATTGAGTTGCCGGATAACGAGTTCATGACCAATGAGGAAACCTACCACGCCAATCTCTTTTATGCCATGGTACTTTCAACCGGTCATGAAAACCGGCTGGATCGTACCGAGTTCCTGAAGGCAATGAGACCAGGAACACCCAAAATGGGTACCACCGAGGAGCTACTTGCTGAAATGGGATCTTCTTACCTATGCGCATACGCCGGCATTTCTCCAGTTCACCTCCTTTGGGACCGGTTTACTGTCGAAGGATGGCTCTTTCGTTTGCGGACTAACAGCCGATTTCTGGTTGCGGCAAGTATTCAAGCAGAAGAAGCAGTAAACTATATCCTCAATATCACACCTTCTGGCACTCAAATGTGTATGGAAGATATCGAAGATGAGGAATAGTCAATTTATTTTTTAAAGCCTGATTCATTTCAGGCTTTTATTATAAGTAATAGCCTTAATTAACTCTTGCCTCAATGACATTCAATTTTTAGGTTTAATTTTTGATAAGTAATATCAAAAAGGTGAAAACACGGTAAAAATAAGCACTTTTCAAATCTCTGCCGTAAGTGATTGGCTATTAAAGTAAAGCTCGATCTTATGGGTTTTGTTTTTTTACAAAGAAGTAAGTAAAAATTATAAAAATTAGCTCAATAAAAAGCTAAAAATTTTAAAACACGCGTTAAGAGTTATATATTTATTTAAACATTTCTTGTTAGAAATACACATTTTATGAAAAATGAATCTTTGCAACTCAGCGATATTGAGGTAAGAATGTTAGAGGAGGTATTTCAAATCTTTTCAAAATACTCTGAGAAAACCAGGAATTTTGGTATACAACTTATTCACTCGCACTTTCCCTTACAAGAAGATGAAATTCTCTATGAAACTCATGACAAAATTAGTAGAGTAATGGAAGTAAAGCCGGTGAAAATAGGAAGTGTTAGTAATAATTCTTTAGCTACAGCCTGGGACCAAACAGCGAAGGGACATATTAGGGTTGCAATGTTTTGCTGTGATAGCGGTGGCGATGATTAATTAAATCTATTAATCTATGATTTTATAATGAGTTGTGTGTTCTGTAAATGCAACATTAAAAAATCTGCTTTTTCGATATCAAAGAATGTAATTTCTTTACTTTCAGTTTCAATATTTGAAAATTCGATATCTGTTCTCTCAATAATGGCTAAACCTGTTTTTACATTCCTATCTCCTGTATCAACATACGCAAGGTGAATTCTATCAAGTTTTTTTAATTTTCCTTCTTCAGCAAGACCTATGTGACCAATTAAGATTATTTTTCTATGTGAGTTGACTAAATCAATTATAAGCCTATCGTGGTTTGCAGTATTCATTTTACCTTCTTTAAACTCTGCTTTTTCAGTAACACATGTGATTTTATCAATATCACGAATGTTTAGTTTAAAGATATTTATATGGGGGATGTTTTTTTCTTTCGTTCTATTCTCATTCCACGAATATCCAATCCATCCTCCTGTCAGCTCTAATAGCCGAGCATTCTTATTAACTGTTTCATTAGCGCTCAATGAAAGGGTTTCTTCTTTAACATATTCTTTCTTTGAATCATTCCATATTAACTCATATGTAGACTTAATATACGGGTCAATTACTTCAAAAATATAACTAAAGTGTTTTCTACTTATTGTATGTATATGAATACTGTTTTCGCACGCATTAATACATTTACTAAAGGTAGATTCAGAAAATCTAAATTTTTCATTTCCTAGATGGTAATCTACTATCATTTGATAGACGTCCTTTTTTATAAGCTTTTCTTTTAAAACTTCTATTGCTTTCTGAAGTTTAAAGCTTGCCTCTATTTTTAAAGCAGCATCATCCATAGACCGAATACGTTTGGGGTTATTTCTTTTATATTCTAAAAATATATGAAAATTTCATCAAGTTTCAAAACATTTTTGAATGTTATTGAAACCGTAGTCATTGTTAATCACCCAGTTGTTTATATATAATAGCTGTCATAGGAATAAGAAAGCCCACTTAATAAGTGAGCCAAATTATTCGTAAAAAAATCATACCAGCCATTATTAATCTGGTGGTCTTGTAACTCCTTAGTTCTGTCTAGTTATAATTGGTGCAATAAAAAAGCACCAACCGTTTTTAATTGGTGCCCACTGTTAAGAAGAATAGCAGTCTTCTGTGAGTGTCCGTTAAATGTGTATTCCACACACATGTGACGTGACAGGTATTATATAGATATGCAATAAGAATGTAAATACCCCCTCACATAAGGCTGTTCCAATAACAATTTAAACATTCGTTATGGAACAAGCACCTGTATCACATCAGCCAGAAAATATCTCACCTCAACTTCCCTTTGAAGAAGCAGTATGGTCACACCTGACCGACAGGCAAAAAGCACAATTACTGCTTAATAGTACACGAATGCCCGATGCAGAAACATATTTCCAGGATTTTACATCGTGGGAACAGTCGGAATTTATTAATGTACAAAAAGGCAGACACTTCATAAGAAGCAATCTGCCTTTTTAGAAAAATACCTGTTTTTGCAACAAGTACGTTTCTGCGCAACACAAATGTATGAAAGCGAAAACAGGTGTTAAAAACAAATTTTTTAACCTCAAATTTATCTTTCGTATGGAATCTTTTACGCGTTCTTCTATCAACGTCTTTCCAGTTGCACTACAGCAGCTCCATCAGTTTACATTAAATAACCTTCCAATAATAAATGATAAAATTGTCGCTGGAGGTGGGTGTGTTTATGAGATCATTCAGCAAGTAAACAAACCTCTGCGAACTTTGGTAGATACATACCAGTCTCGGACCCTTACACGGGATGTAGCGATTGATATATTGCGTTGTGTTGCCCCTGTTATTAGCTCAATACAAAGGCATTTAGTTACATATAATTATAAACAGGAGCATTTCTCAAATCTTCTTGAGTGCAATATTGAAAATTTTTTGCTTGATCTTGGCAGGGTATCAGGTTTGCCTCCACGGGATTCGGTATATACAACATGGCTCCTTAACGACAATCCGGTATATAGATTTGATACCAATGCTGGGTGGTTATTCTTCTGGAAAGCGGTTCGGCTTACCAATAGCAACTTTCTTGAAGCTAATAAAGCTATCGATACTATTATTTGTCAAAATTGGGCAATTACTTCTGGAAGCGCATTAGACGCAATTGCCTATGCAACCGAAAAAGTTAATGAAGTATTCACGTTTTATCAAGGCTTTGTAAAAGGAGGCATGGAGACGGACTATTTCGCCAATGTCTTTCGAACCTACTTTTTGTCCTATAGAATAGGTGATAAACAATATATAGGCAGCAATGCGACAAATGTAGCGTCGGTTCCTGCCCTTGATTTTAAGATAGGCGTTTATAATGAAAAATATAAAGCGATAGTAGAAAATCGCTTCATTCAATTAGCTCACGAAGATATAATGTATATAAAAACTGCTATGAAGGAACCCTCGCTGCTCCAATTACTTATCGAATATCTAGGATTTGATTACTACGAGTTTGTGTATTTCTCAATTGATGAAATAAGAGCTAAACTTAATAAAGGATTGATTACACCTGATTTTAAGCAAGCATATACTTCCGTAACCAGATTGATAAAAATAGTTGCAAGTTGGTCGAAACAGCATTTTGGGTTAATAAATACATTTTTAGTAAAACAAGCAAACAATGTAGAATCTTGTCCACTTGGATTTACTGCTCCTGCTGTTGAATATACGCATGGTGTCGGTGGTGCTAGCCATGAGGAAACAAAAAGTATAAGAGATATGAGAGCAAATCATTTTTTGATAAAGAAATTAGACGCAATTATTTACTAAGACTTATTAAAGCTTTCGTAATGAAAATACAAAATAATACAATCTTGAACTATCTCAATGAACCAGAAGTATACAGTTTAAAAGCCAATATTTTGGATATAGTAAACGAAAATGGGCAATATGAAGTTGAAACTACAGCCACCCCCTTTTATGTAAAAGGGGGTGGCCAACCCTCCGATATCGGTTGGCTTAAAACAGATGATTTGTCCTTAGAAGTTTTACAAGTGATTTCAAAAGCTGATGGAAAAATATATCATGTTTTAAAAGATGAAAATGTTACAGCATTACAAATTGGTTTTGAAGTAGAATTAATTGTTAATCATGAAATAAGACACAAGCATAACGCGATCCATACAGCTGGCGAATTGATTTGTGGTGCAATTCGAACACTTGGGTACCAATGGGATGTTTCGTCTGCAATACATTATCCTGATAAT
This sequence comes from Niastella vici, assembly GCF_002077945.1. GTDB lineage: Bacteria > Bacteroidota > Bacteroidia > Chitinophagales > Chitinophagaceae > Niastella > Niastella vici. The sequence goes on along the minus strand of NZ_LVYD01000041.1, from coordinate 122,560 downwards.
GCAAGTGTAGAGTATAATGTTGAGCTTAGTGAATTAGAGAAAATTAAATTAAAAGAGAAACTTCAGGAGAGACTATGCGAGCATATTAGTAAGGGCAGTGATGTGCATATTGCAACTTACTTTGATAGAGATTCTGTGATTCAACAATGCGGATATTTTCCTGATTATGTAAATAGTGATATTGGTATTAGAGTTGTAAAAGTATTGGATAATGTCTTTGGACGACCATGTAAAGGAACTCACCTGAAAAACATAAACCTTCTTAAAGAAGTGATAGTGCGGAAAATTAAAAACTCAAAAGGCAGGCTACAAATTAAATATGATACCGTTTTTTAGTTAGGTTTTCTATTATCCTGCTAATTTCCCTTCTCATTATATACGTTCCCTATTTAATAGTTTAATCTGTTCCCTTCTTTTTTCATAACTTAAAAAACGTATAGTATGCGTCACATATTTCTTATAAACACCTCCTTTGGCGCCCTCTGGGACAGTTTAGCTTCAATCGCTATCTGGGTATTAGTTTTTTGGTTCATTGCGCATATATTTCAAAAAATCAATAACGAGGTACCCGAGGCGCATAGCAATGGTTGCCACAGCTTTGATTTTTCATTTTCTTCACTAGAGTTTTATTCCATCCTTGAAAATATAATCAAACAACGGGAAATGCCATCCATTACCATGTCGAGAGTTACGCATAAAGAGGGAGGAATTTTCTCTAGTGATCGGATCTATTTGCGGATCTCGCGCGGGCCCTTGATTTATGATGTCTGTGCCGCACCGTTTGGGAATGGATTTTTTGTTTCCTCTTGGCAAGGAGAAACGCTGGATATATTCAGACGGATAATTGTCGCTCTTCCAGGCATAGGCAAGAGATTGGAAAAAGCGTTTTACTCTAAGACTTATTTTCAAGCAGATACAGATGCGATGTTCCATGGTGGGGTACATTCCTGTTTGAAAAGTGCAATAGAGACGATAACAGCAGCCCATGGGATACGGCCAATCTCTGAAGTGGATAAAAGAGACTTGGTATCTCAATGAAACAATAAGATGGAAGAATAGCTATGAATCAAGTTTCAGAGGAACTAACCTTGAATTTTTATGAATGGGCACGGAGGGGCCAGGGGTGGTTTGTGTATGATACGCCAGTTGATTTTGAACCACCCTTTGCCCCTTATTTCCATGCCACTGTCAGGCATTCGGTACCCGACGATGGCAGACCGGTTTCAATAGTAAGCCGTATTGCAAACTATGTCCTAGACCTGTTCACCTCAAAAGAGATTACTACCATTGAAGCGACTGAAGATGAAATGATTCCGGTAGCATATGCTTCTGAGTATAGTGATATTCCTTTGCGAACCATCGGCGTCACATTGCCGAGAGACTATAAAGTGCGGGCATCAGAAGCTGAACAACTGCTTCTGATGCTTTCCTTATGCAGGTATCCGATCAGTTTTGAAATCGAGGCAACGGAGAATAAGATACATATTCTGTTTGTGTGTCGAGAACCCGATAGGCTGCATGTTGCCGGCCAACTGAAAGCATATTTCCCAGGCTGTATAGTTGATGAACAGGCACGTTCAGCCTGGGATAGCGAAGATGGCGAAGGAATGTTTATCGGTATTGCTGACTTGTGTCTTTCGGAAGAGTTCACGCGCCCGCTCAAAATGACTGAAAGTATTGAGCTTGATCCGTTTATTGGCTTGTTTAGCATATTGGAACACCTTGGCGAGACTGAACTAGCAACAATACAGGTACTTTTTACGCAGACAATTAATCCATGGTCAGAAAGTATATTACGTTCTGTTACTGATGAAAAAGGTGGATCATTCTTTCTTAACGCTCCTGAAATGCCAGCCCTGGCAAAAGAGAAAATATCCAGTCCTTTATATAGCGTTGTTATTAGAGTTATCGGCCAAAGCACGACACTGGAGCAGGCACTAGCAATAGCCAATCATGTAGCCCAGTCGGTAATTAGCAGCACTGCGTCGAACCATAACAGCCTTACCATCTTACAAAGTGAAGTCTACTCATTTGAAGATCGGGCGAATGACTTTATTAACCGGCAATCTCACCGATTGGGAATGCTGCTCAATAGTAAGGAGCTGCTGACCTTGGTACATTTGCCTGGGGCTGCTGTTGCTTCTTCAAAGCTAGAGCGTGACATACGGAAAACAAAAGCGGTTCCAGCGATTGCCCTGGGACATCAATTAGTGCTGGGCATCAATCAACATCAAGGGATACAAAAGGCAGTCACATTAAGTACTGCACATCGCGTAAGGCATACGCATATAATTGGGGCAACGGGTGTTGGGAAGTCGAATATTATCCTAACCTCAGCCGTCCAAGACATCCTTAATGGGAATGGCCTGTTAGTACTCGATCCGCATGGGGATACCATTGATAACATACTGCCCTACATTCCCGCACAAAGAGTAAATGATGTTCTTCTGATTGATCCTGCCGATTCAGAGTTCCCTATTGGATTTAATATTTTGTCTGCTCACAATGATATCGAAAAAGAGATCCTTTCTTCCGATTTGGTGGCCGCATTCAAACGACAGTCAACGAGCTGGGGCGATCAAATGAATAGCGTTCTGGCCAACGCGATTTTAGCCTTTGTTGAAAGTAACGAAGGCGGCACCCTGGTCGAGCTGCGCCGATTCTTGGTGGAAAAAGCATTTCGTGATGAGTTTCTGAAAACAGTTACCGATCCCTCCATTGTCTATTACTGGCAGAAAGAATATCCCCTGCTTAAAAGTAGCTCTATAGGGTCCATCCTTACCAGGCTGGATAGTTTTTTGCGTCCAAAGCTCATTCGCAACATGGTAGCCCAGCGCAAGAGTATAGATTTTCAACATCTCATGGATACCAAAAAAATTATCCTGGTAAAGCTATCCCATGGAATGATGGGAGCGGAAAACTCATACTTGTTAGGCACATTCATTGTCTCAAAGATATACCAGGCGGCTATGGCACGACAGGCTCAGGCACAAGAGAACCGAACTCCTTTTTTCGTGTACGTTGACGAATTTCAAAATTACGCAACCGCGTCTATGGGACACATTCTTGAGGGGACCAGAAAGTACGGTCTGTCATTGACGTTAGCACATCAGGGCATGCGTCAGTTGGAATCCAATAGTGAACTGGCCAGCTCAATCATTGCCAATGCCGGCACTCGTATTTGTTTTCGACTTGGTGAAACCGATGCGAAAAAATTTGCGGATGGCTTCTCATATTTTGATGCCCAAGATTTACAAAATTTATCTATCGGTGAAGCAATAGGAAGGATTGAAAAATCAGAGAATGATTTTTCCCTTACCACATTCCAATTGCCTGCTTCAGAAGTACCGAAACTTATAAAAGATCAGATAATTGCATTCTCTCGGCAAACATATGGAACGCCAAAGCATATTGTTGAACAGGCATTGGCCGAAAGTATGCAAACGGCTCACCAACCAGCCGATCCGGCACCAAAACCACCTATAGTCAAAAGAACTAAAGAAGAAGATCTACCCCCACACCCTACAGAACCCGCAGAGCCAGCAGTACCCATTGAACCCATTGAGTCAGTACAACAGAAAGAGAAAAAACCGCTACCAAAATCCTTTATACAACCCATACCGGCACAGATACAAGAAATAACCCAAACATCGGAAGTAGAAAAATTCAAACAAGCGCATGAAGAACGGCTGCATGTTTCCCTTCAGAACCGAATTAAGCTCATGGCTGAGCAACGAGGTTTCAAAGCTACCCTAGAAGCACCTACCTATACCCGTACTGGATTTGTCGATGTCAGTTTGGAAAGGAATAACAAAAGGATCGCCATCGAGATTTCCGTTACTACATCAGCTGCTTGGGAAATGAATAACATAAAAAAATGCTTAGCGGAAGGATACGATACTGTAATTGCCTGTTCTCCCAATACTAGAACTCTTGAAAATATCCGCACTCACATTGTCGCACTCCCAGAAACAGACAGAGCCAAAATAGTAGTTTTTAACCCTGATGCTCTCTTTGAATATTTAGATACCCTGGTGCAAGCAGATGTACCAACAGAAGATACCATGCAAGGTTGGCATGTAAATGTGAAACTTAGAACTATTTCAGATGAGGAAGCGAAGGGAAAAAGCACTGCGATCAAACGTGTATTAGCAAGCACACCCAAAAAGAAGAAAAAAGGCACCTAAAATGTGTCTTTTTAGGCATAATCCCCTGTCTTATATTCCCCTCCAAAGCCTGGAATACTTTATATAAACGCACATTAAAAATGCAGAGCCATATTCCGCTTTGCCATTGTCTTACGCTTAAAACCAACATTCATGGACGTAAAAAAATCAGTCGGTATTTGGGTACGGGTGAGTACCGATATGCAAGGTGATTCCCCAGAGCATCATAGAAAACGGGCCGAGTATTATGTGCAAGCAAAAGAAGGCTGGGAAATACAAAAAGTCTATCAGCTTGAAGCCGTAAGTGGTAAAACGCTTGTTGATGTTCCCGAATTTAAGCAGATGCTATCCGACATTAAAAAGGGTATCATTACCGGCCTTATTTTCTCCAAACTTGCACGTGTTGCAAGGAACACCAGGGAGTTATTAGACCTTGCTGATTATTTCCGGCAACATAATGCCGACCTCATTTCACTTGAAGAGTCAATTGATACCAGTACCCCGGCTGGGCGTTTCTTTTACACATTAATTGCCGCAGTGGGCCAATGGGAGCGAGAGGAAATAGCTTCCAGGGTGGCTGCGAGTGTACCAATCAGGGCGAAGCTTGGCAAATCTACCGGCGGTGCTGCCTCATTCGGCTATCGGTGGGAGAGTAACAAACTGGTGCTCGATGAAAAAGAGGCACCGATACGAAAATTGATGTATGAGATATTTAATAATTGCAAACGGAAAAAAGCTACGGCGGCACAACTTAACAACTTAGGATACCGAACTAGAAACGGCGGATTGTTTACTGACACCACAGTAGACCGCCTCATACGCGATTCATCTGCTAAGGGAATGAGAAAGGCGAACTACACCAAAAGTCGTGGTAAAAAGAAGCATTGGGATTTTAAAGACACAAGTGATTGGATTCTAGTGCCTTGTCCCCCAATTGTATCAATAGGTGTTTGGAATGAGGCGAATGATTTTTTGAATGCCCAGCAAAAGAAACGGCGCAAGCCTGGGCGGTTGACGGAATATTTATTGACGGGATTTGTCGAATGCACCTGTGGTAAAAAGATGTATGTCTTCCATGAGACGCGAACCCCATACTTTGCCTGCAGAACTTGCAACCACCGGATTGGCGTGTCTGAGCTTGACGAAATTTATCACGCCCACCTTAAAATTTTTCTGTTTTCTGATGACGATATTTCAAAAAATCAAATTGAGGCTCAAATATTTCTTGATGAAAAAATCGCGCTTTTTGAAATTTCAAAAACAGAAACAGAAAAGTTGGAAGAACAAATGAATGAATTGGTCTCAATGCGGACGAATAGAGAATTATCACCAGAAGATTTTACCATCCATTACCAGCCAATTAGAACCCGTTACGCAAGCCTCAAAGATGCCCTTCTTGAATTAGAAAGCGAGATCGACGTGCTGAAAGTTCAATTGGCGTCGGCTGATGTTGTAATCCAAGAGGCAAAGGACTTATTTACTCGGTGGAATGTATTAACATTTGAACAGAAGCGTACTATTGTAGAACTGATTACAGATCAGATAGTTATAGATAAACACGAATTAACCATTGCATTAGCCAAACTACCCACCCACCACCCTAATTCTTCTTCAAATTCAAATGGTGGAAATAAGCAACACAACCCCAGGGATTCATAGCCGATATCAACATAAAGCTGGCCGGAAAATCAATGGCTACTTTGGCCCGGCTGATGGTTACCCGCCGTTCTTCCATTGGTTGCCGCATAACTTCCAGTACACTGCGTTTGAACTCGGGCAGCTCATCAAGGAATAATACACCGTTATGGGCCAGTGAAATTTCACCGGGCTGGGGTATACCTCCCCCACCTACCAACGCCACATCACTGGTGGTATGGTGCGGCGACCGGAATGGCCTTTTGGCAATCAACGTGGCATGGGCGGGCAACTTGCCTGCCACTGAATAGATCTTGGTGGTCTCTAAAGCCTCTTTTAATGAAAGGGGCGGAAGAATGGTTGGCAATCGTTTGGCCAGCATGGTTTTGCCAGCGCCGGGCGGACCAATCAATATTGCATTATGACCGCCGGCGGCCGTTATCTCCAATGCCCGTTTGATATTTTCCTGTCCTTTCACTTCGCTAAAATCAAACTCAAAATCTTCCTGACTTTGAAAAAATTCTTCCCGCGTGTTTATTGCCACCGGTTGCAGACTGTTCTCGTTATTTAAAAAATTGATCAGCTCGGTAAAATGTCCAATGCCATACACGGGCAGTGCGTTCACCATACCGGCTTCGCGGCAATTCTGTTTAGGAACTATCAATCCCCTGAAGCCTTCCTTGCGGGCAGTAATGGCGATAGGCAGGGCACCTTTTATGGGATGAATGGTGCCATCGAGATTGAGCTCGCCCATGATCATATAATCTTTTAGTTTACCGGGATCGGCCAGTTGATTGTTGGCGGCGAGAATACCTATGGCAATGGCCAGGTCAAATGCAGAACCACTTTTCTTTATATCGGCAGGTGCCAGATTAATGACCAGTTTGGTGCGGGGCATCTGGTACCCGTTAGTTTTTATAGCGCTTTCTACCCGTTGCAGGCTTTCCTTTACTGCATTATCGGGCAGGCCAACAATATAATAATGCGTGTTGCCCGGCATTACATTCACTTCTACCGTAATGGTGATGGCTTCCACACCATATACGGCACTTCCATACGTTTTGACAAGCATGAATAAAGTTTATGGTTATCCCGCGCATACGCGGTATGGAAAGATAGTGAAAAATTATTATTTGTTTGCTGTCAGCTACCCGCCCCTGAAGGGGTTAATTTATTTCTTTTACGCTGCCTTCAAATAACAGGTTTATGTTGGGATCGGCTGTAATGGCAGCAGGTTTGGCCGATACGGGGATGTTGAAATGTGTTTCCCGGTCTTTAATGAATACCTGTTTGGTTAAGTTGTTACCGATCAACAGGTCGAGCGGGAACTGGAAGAGCTCATTTTGTTGCTGTATAACAGTGATGTCTACGGCCTTTTTACCGGCATCGTATTTCCATTGTATCTGCAGTTTTGGCTGGCCGGCTGTAAATAACCATTGATGAAAGAATTGTTTCAGGTTCTTCCCCGATACTTCTTCCATGGCTTTGCAAAGATCGGCGGTTACCGCATTTTTACCGGCAAAGCGGGTGTAATATAGTTGAATACCTTTCCAGAAATCTGCATCGCCCAATTGACGGCGCAACATGTGTAAGGCCCAGCCGCCTTTCTGATAAGAGTTGGCGTTCAGCAACTCCATATAATTGGTAACGGATGAATCAACCACCGGCCGCCAATTCTTTCTGGCAAATTCAATTACCTTGATCCGGTCCTTCGCCAGCATTTTTTTTGCGGTATCAATGCCGTATTTATGTTCGAAGTACAAAATGGTCATATAGGTAGCGAAGCCTTCGCTTAACCACAGATGGCTCCAGTCGGCTTCGGTGGCCATATCGCCAAACCACTGGTGCGCTATTTCATGCGCCAGCAGCGATTCGCTTTTACGGGTTCCGGTAATGGAAGCATCATCAGAATAAAAAATAGCGCTGGCATTTTCCATACCACCGAAAATGGTAGTGGATTCAACATTGGCCAGTTTTTTAAAAGCATAGGGGCCAACGTTCTTAATATAATAGGGAAGAATGTCTACTGCAAGCGCGTAATCATAAAATCCTTTGTCTTTTTCTTCGGGATACACCCAGCTTGACACGGGAATGTTTTGCACGGTGCCCGATTGCTGCACCGCAAAATCGGCTACCCCTATCACCATGATCTTGGTCGACAATGGGATGGTTTCCCTGTAATGGGTGCGTTTTTCCTGGTTGCCTGTAGTTGTATCGGCTGTTTTAATGCCATTTGAGATTACCTGATAATGTGCGGGGGCGGTTACAATAAAATCTACTGCTGCTTTATCGGCCGGATGGTCAACGCAAGGCAGCCAGTTACGGGCGCGGTTAGGCCAGTTATCGGCAAAAATCACCCGGTGGCCATATTTGTTTTTGGTAATGACGAGGCCATCTTCAGGAATGCCTTCGTAAGAAATAAGGATGGTTTTTTGTTCCCCGCTTTTAACTGTTGCCGGAAATTGAATGGCCACCTGGTTGTTGGTATGGGTATAGGTGAGGGGAGAACCGTTGTCGGTGACCTGCAGTACTGTCATTCCCTTGTGGCTGTTATTCTTTGAGATCAGGTCGAGGGTAATGGCATTTGTATCCTTTATGAACAATACATCCACCGCTGTATTCCCTTTTATAAGATCGCTTGTATCGGTAAGCGTTATAGAGAATTCATAGTGCTTTACATCTATTGCAGCGCCGGGTTGCTGGGCGGGCGCAATGGCCGCCATACAGATTGCCATGAAAACCAGCAGTGTCTTTTTCATGGCAGCATTTTACAACTTTTCCAACATATCAACCACTTTTTCTCTTTTCAATATCAGATAACCCAGGCGATCGTTGCTGATGCCTTCCCGTAACTGGTAGCTGAACTCGAGCTGATCGTCCTTGACCGAAGTTTCAAAATAGCGGAAAGAAATATTGGGATATTGTTTTAGTTCATCGCCAATTTCGTATAGGTGGGTAGATAATATAAACAGGGAGCTTTTAATTTTTATCAATCCTTTTATGACCGCAGAAGAGCATTTCATGGCGTCCTGCACATTGGTACCCTTGAACAATTCATCAATAAGCACCAGCCATTTACGGCCATCGTTAATTTTTGAGATGGTATTTTTTATACGCTGCACTTCATTGAAGAAATAGCTTTCTCCCTTAATGATATTGTCAACCACATTGATATTACTTAACAACCCATCAAAAAGGGTGAGGCGCATAGACTGGGCCGGTACACCCATTCCCAGATGGGCGAGGAATACAGTGCTGCCTACCGCTTTAATGAAGGTGCTTTTGCCGGCCATATTGGCGCCTGTCATGAACAGGAAGTTGTTATCGGGACTTAGCTTAACATCGTATGGGGTAGGGGCTTGTAACAGAATGTGGTACAGGCTATGGGCATCGATATGGGGTTGCGGATGGTCAATGAACTCAGGGAAACATAAGTTCAAATTTTTTATGGCCACGGCCATAGAATACCAGGCATCAATGCGGCTGTATATATTAATAAGTTCCAATGCTGATAATCTGAATTCATCCCTGATATAGCCCCCAAAGTACAGGGTTTCGCGCCAGGTAAATTGGATACCGCGTTCCCGCTCGCGCAGTTCAATTAGCACCGGTTTGTTCATGAGGTCGGCGGCGCGGCGAAGATAGGAGCGTATCATGAGCGGTGCCCTGTCATCATCCAGTAACTGTACAAGCCGGGTCATCCCTTTTAAAAGATCAGCAAAATGCGAAATGGAATAACGCACCAGCGCAAAATCGGGCCCATTAAACAATTTGTAAGTGAACGCATGTAAAAGGTTCGCATTGGGTATGGCATCTACATTGCTGTCGTAGAACTTTTCAATGACCATGAGGGTGCCATTGGTGATATCGTTGGGCCACTGGTCAATATTTTCGATGATCGACCTAAGTATCTGTTGGGTATCCAGAATAGGCCGCAGTTCACTGAATGGATTGCTGAAGTATTTTAACAGCCAGTCGCGGCCCTGTGAGGTACGGGTAAAGCAAAGCCTGTGGAAAATTGAAAATTCTTCCTCATGCTGAAATACTGACAGGTCGTTATAGGTGGTATTGTCCAGTTCCATGAGTCTACTCCTCTTGTTTTCGTAAGTTACCGATTAAATAACAATCGTTCTCCCTTATTAGATTCATTCCACTGTCCGTTTCCATAAACCAGATTGCCATTTACAAAAGTATGGGTAATGGCTGCCGGGAAATTAAACTGCTCCAGGGGGCTCCAGCCGCATTTATACAATATATTTTCTTTTGTGGCAGTGGTAGTTGTATTCATGTTTACAATAACCAGGTCGGCCTTATAACCTTCCCTGATGTACCCGCGGTCGGCTATCTGGTAACAGGTAGCTACAGCATGGCTCATTTTTTCAACTACTTTTTCCAACGATATCCGTCCTTCCTTTACGTAATGCAACATCAGCAGCAGGCTGTGCTGAACGAGGGGGAGTCCGGCATGTGATTTTTCGTATGAACCGGCTTCGGCCGGTACGGGGGTAAGCAAACCGGCGGCATTTCTGCTAACATGTTTTTCTTCCAGCGTATGCGGTGCATGATCGGTGGCAATCACATCTAACCGGTCATCAAGCAGTGCCTGCCACAGGGCCTCGCGGTTATGGGGCGCTTTGATGGCGGGATTACATTTAATGAGGTTACCCAGTTGGGCATAATCGTTGCTGGTAAAATGCAGGTGATGCACACAAACCTCGGCCGTGATATTCTTTTGCCCCAGGGGTTTCATATTCGAGAACAGCGCCAGCTCTTTTTCTGTACTGATGTGCAGAATATGCAGGCGGGTGTTGTATTTCTGGGCAAACTGAATGGCTGCAAGCGAGCTTTCAAAACAACCATGCTCATCGCGTATCAATGGATGGTCGGCCGGTTCCAGCACGCCTTTTTCTTTTTTCAGCCTTTCAAGATTGGCCTTGATGATCTTTTCATCTTCGCAATGGGTGGCTATCAATAGCTCGCTTTCCTGGAATATTTTATCGAGCGTGAGGTAGTTATCAACCAGCAGTCCGCCGGTAGAGGAGCCCATAAAGATCTTGATGCCGCATATATCTTTTTTACGGCTATTTGTTTTCAGGGCTTCTGCAGCATTGTCGTTGGAGGTACCCATGTAGAATGAGTAATTAGCCAATGCGCTATTGGAAGCGATGGTATATTTTTCTTCGAGCAGTTCCTGTGTAAATACCGGTGGCATGGTATTGGGCATTTCCATAAACGAAGTAACGCCACCTGCCACGGCAGCTTTCGATTCGGTATAAATGGTAGCTTTGTGGGTGAGACCCGGCTCACGAAAATGAACCTGGTCGTCAATGGCGCCGGGTAATAAATGCAACCCCTCGCCGTTAATTTCAGTAACTAATATATCTGGTTGAATGCTACGATCGATCTTCTCAATGCGGCCGCTTTTTATTAATACATCCCGTATGGCCGACACCCCTTCATTAACGACCATTATATTTTTTATCAGGTAATTTTGCATATCTTGAAAAAATAATATTTTTAAATACTGACCATGCAATATATTATAAAAACTATTGTCCCTTTATTGTTTTTATTATTTCCGTTCGCGTTATTAGCACAGTCAACGTATTTACCACAGGGCAGTAAGCATCAGCCCTTTTTGAACCGTCTCGAAATACTGCTGCAAAGAAATGATGATCTTAACCTTGCTACTGTAAAACCACTGAGCCGTAAAATTGCCGTTCGTGCTGTGGAATATGCCGATTCCCTGCAAAAAGCCGGTGGTAATTTTCTGTCGCGGGTTGATGAATACAATCTGCGCAGTTTGCTGATGAACAATTCAGAATGGGTGACCAGTACAGATACCAGCGATTTCTATAGTAAAAAAAGCCTGTTTAACGTCTTTTATAAAACAAAGGCCAATATGCTGGAGGCGAATGTAAAGGATTTCTTCTTTGCAGTGAACCCGGTATTTCAGCAACAGCTTTCTACCGAAAGCAGTTATTCGGGCAACAGATTATTTGTGAATACAAAAGGTGTTACCCTGCGGGGGCTTATTGCAAAAAAGCTCGGATTCTCTGCTTATATAACCGATAACCAGGAACGGGGGCCGTCGTTTGTGCAGGATAGAATAAACCAGTTCAATGCAGTGCCGGGCAATGGCTTTTACAAGCCGTTTAAAAAAACAGCTACCGATTATATTGATGCCCGGGGTTCTATCAACTTTACTGCCGCCAAATACCTTGATTTTCAATTTGGATATGATAAAAATTTTATAGGTAACGGCTATCGTAGTTTATTCCTGAGCGATTATAGTAATAGTTATCTGTTCCTGAAGATCAATACCCGCATCTGGAAGTTCAACTACATGAACCTGTTCACCGAAATGACGCCGCAAACTATTGATATCAATGCAGGCAATAAAATACTCGATAAAAAATATACAGCCATGCATCATTTAAGCATGGATATTACCCCATGGCTGAATGTTGGTGTTTTTGAAGCGGTGGTATTTGGCCGGAAAAATCATTTTGACTTTACCTATTTGAATCCCGTGATCTTTTTACGGTTGGCCGAACAACAGAATGGAAGCGCCGATAATGCATTTGTTGGTATCGATGTTAAAGCCAACGTGGCAAAACGTTTCCAATTCTACAGCCAGGTATTGCTCGATGAGTTTGTGTTGAAAGAAGTTCGGTCGGGCAAAGGCTGGTGGGCCAACAAATTCGGTATACAGGTTGGTGGAAAATACATCAATGCCTTCAGCGTGAAAAATCTCGATCTGCAGGGCGAAATAAACCTGGTACGGCCATTTACTTATTCGCATGAAGACAGCGTGGCGAATTATACGCATTATAACCAGCCTTTGGCGCACCCTCTGGGGGCTAATTTTGTAGAAGCTATCGGCATCATCCGCTATCAGCCGCATCCTAAATGGACTACCACAGCCCGTCTTATTGTATGGAAACAGGGCACTGATACTGCTAACTCCAATGTGGGTACAAATATTTTTATAGTTAATTCATACCGCCCATCGGGCGATTATGGCTATAAGCTGCCTAATGGTCCGCGGGCAACAGGCGTAAATGCGCAATTACTGGTGTCGTATGAGGTTAAGGAAAACCTGTTCCTCGAAGCTTCGGCCCTTATCCGCAACCTGAATTCGGGCGGCGTTGAGAGCATCGGAAACAGGAACGCTTCCATATTTACAGCGGGTATACGTATGAATATGTTCAGGCGGGAATATGACTATTAAAAGTGAGTAGTAAACGAAATTTCTTATAAAAGAAAATGCAGGCGGCATAATTGCCACCTGCTTTTTTTCATCGGTGATACACCGACCGGGTTATAGGGTATCACCATTGGAACCACCTTTTTAGAACACCTGTTTAATATCAGAACTCCTGTACAAAAGAATTATAACCCCGTTTATGTTGCTTTTTCCTTTTTTGACTTACGGATAGTGATCAGGGTGCTAAGCTACCCTTCAAATTGATATGGGAAGGCCGTTTGTATGTAAATGACCTGAATTTGTATGTGAACCCGGGGTTAAGTGGGGGAGAGGGACCGGCTATGGCTAGCTGAAATCAAAATGCTTCAAAAACTCTTCTTTATAATTCCTGCCAATGGGTAAATGCTGTTGGTTGATCTCTATTTCCTGCTCATTGAACGATTGAATGGCGTTGATGTTCACTGCATAAGAACGATGTATGCGCACCAGGGCCCTGTAGTTGATCTTTTCGAGCAACTGGTTCAACGATAATCGCAGCAGGAATTTTTTATCGGTGGTAATAATGGACGTGTAGTTATTATCTGTTTCAATATATAACAGATCATTGAGCTTCAATTTTACGAAAGCATAATTGCTTTTTACAAAAATGTGATCGTTCATTCGCAGGATCATTTCCCGTTCGGGCGAAGCGGTATTCCTGCTGGTATCTTTATCAAGCGGAATGATCTTCCCGGTGGGGGCCTGTTCACGCGAAACGGCAAAATTGTTGACGGCGAGGTCAATGGCTATGCGCACATTGGTAAGGTTATAAGGCTTTGATAAAAATGCCGCCGGATGTGTTTGTTTTATGCGGTCAATGGTAGCCGAATCGGTAAATGCGGTTAAATAAATAATGGGAACTGCTTTTTGTTTTAGTATTTCCGTCGCTGTATCAATGCCATCTTTATCGCCAATGATATTCACATCCATCAAAACAATATCTATATCATTTTCATTAAACAGCTGTTGTGCCTCTTCGGCATTATCGGCAATACCGGCTATATGATACCCGTCCCGCTCAAGGCCGCTGGCCAGGTCAAGCGCTACAATGCTTTCATCTTCTACTATTAATACGTTTACTTTTTCTTCAGCCATAAGTATTGAATTCAAACTGCATTATGCAGCCTGTTTGGGAATGGTAATAAAAAACTGGGTTCCGCCATCAATTGCCATGGCCTGCTGCGCCCGCAGCTGCTTGCATAATGCCGTTATCAATTGCTTGCCAAAAGAATTCTTCTTTTGCTTCCACTGCTGTTCATTAATACCAATGCCATTGTCCTTAATAGCGCAAACCATTTTTGTTTCTTCTTCTGTGAGCATAATGCTGAGGAAGGGGCGTTTACTATCGTCATAGGCATACTTGAGGGCATTGGTCACCAGCTCATTGATGATAAGTCCGATCGGTAATGCCTTATCGATATCCAGCATTTCTTTTTCTACAGTAATGTGCAGGTCAAAATCATCCCGGCTAAACCCATACGACGATACCAGCGATTCGGCCAGGTCGGTAAGGTATTCTTTCATATTTACTGCGGTGAGCGATTCGGTCTTGTACAGGCGCTGGTGAATAAAGCTCATGGCCTGAACACGTTGCTGGCTTTCTTTTAATACCAGCACGGCTTCTTCATCCTGCACCTTATAGGTTTGCAGGCTTAACAGGCTGCTTACGATCTGCAGGTTGTTCTTAACCCGGTGATGCAGCTCCTTCATCATTATTTCCAGTTTGTTTGACTGCGCAGCAATTTCCTGCCGTTGTTTTTTTATACGATGGTACAACCACATCATACAGGCTGCGAGCAAGGCAAATACCACCAGCGCCGAAACCAGTAATACGATCTGTTTGTTCTTTGCCAGTGATTCGGTATGCAAGCGCCGTATTTCCGATTCTTTTTTCCCTGTTTCATATTTGGTTTGCAGGTCAATGACCTCGTTCGTTTTTGCCACGTTGTTCAGGGAGTCGTCGAGCTGGTCGGCCAGTTTATAAAAATACAGGGCCGAATCGAAGCGGCCGGTAGCGGCAAAAGCATTGTACATGGAGTTGTATGCATTGCGAAGCCTCTCCGGCCGATTGAGCAGGCGGGAGGTTTCGAGCATTTTACGGGAATAGGCAAGCGCCCGGGCCGGTTGATTCAGCTTTTGATAGGCGAGGGAAATGTTACCGTAATTATAAGAGAGGCTCGAGAGGTTATGGCTTTGTTTATTCAGCTCTTCGGCTTTGAATAAATAGTCAAGCGCTTTATTATAATCTTTCAGGTATTCGTTATAAACCTGGCTAATGTTGTTGTATAATTTGCTGATCAGTTTTTTGCCTTTTCCCGATCGTTCAACCATATCTACCGCTTTCATATATACTGAAAAGGCAGTGTCATAATATTGTTTACGGCCATTTGTTTTGGCAATATCCCGGTATTGTATACCGCACTGGTTCAGGCTTTCAACCATGCCCGCTGTATCGTGAATGCTGTTAAACAGGTCGTATGCATGTTTGCTGAAACCAATGCCTTTGTTGATGTATTCCAGCGTCTTGTTATCGCCACCCATGTCTTTATACACCTGCGACATTTCAAGGTAATTACCAGCGGCTGGTCCTATGGCATGCAGTTCTTCATAAACTTTTATTCCGTGTTGCAGCTTGTTTATAGCATTGGTGTACTCGCCTTTCAGCCTGTAATAGGCTGCCTGATGTGCTTCTGCTTCGGCCTCACCAGAGCGAAATGACAGTTGCCTCGACAGGTCAATCGCCAGTTGAGCGTAGTAGATAATGGAATCGGCACTGGTTTGGTAAAATGATGCCGCAAGGCTATTGAGGAGTTTCACCTTGTTCGAATCTTCTGCGTGTGCATGAAGTTGCTTTCTGAGGCTATCCTGTTTTTGCTGACGATCCTGTGCATGCGCAGTTGATAAACTGCAAAGCAGTAGCAAGCAAACTACTTTCAGGTATGTTCGGATACAAATCAGGTTGAGAGGGTTTGGCTGCAAATTTAATAGAAAAGCCGGTGGCCTGTTTATTTTTTAATATGTACTCATATTAAGAATTTTTAAAAAATAAATTGTGTTGTTTACACTTGATTTTTAAAGAGTTAGGGTTTTAAACAGTCGCAAATTCGCCTAAGTGTATCCATTTAAATTAATCTAAAGTTAAATATGTAAGTATTAATATGTATAATTGTTCCTGATTTAAAAAATTGATCTAAAGACCCTTTTTAACCCCTAACACCCAATGCTCTATGAGACCCGCGTTGCTGTTCTCTATGTTCCTGTTATTATTAACAGGGATCTCTCTTGCACAATCACCAGGAATTATTGTACGCCCTGCAGCAGGAATTGGCAGTACGCCATTGAACCCGAACGGTGATGGATTTAGTTCCTCCTCAACCAGCGGCTTTATAAGCAGCGATATCACCGAAAGTGAAGTGCCTTACAAAATTGTTCCGCCTTCCTTTCTGGAACCTACCTCTGACCTTATGCGGGGCCCTTCAGAATTATACAGCGATCTGGTGCGCCAGGTGGACGGAAGTGGTTTTTATATTTACAACGACGGTACCAACCTGTTGTTCCGTTTGCGATTGGGAAATATAATCAGCGGTTCAAAGGGATATAGTATATTGATCGATACCGATGGTAAAATCGGCAGCACCGGTGCTTATGCCGATCCTAACTACCAGGCTGCCACTACGGGCATAAATGGCAATCCGGGATTTGAACTTGAAGTAGTACTGGAAACAAATTTCAGAGTGGCTGTTTATAATGTGGATGGCACCAGTAACCCGGTGAAGCTCGACAGCTTTGGAATCAACACCAATTCACAAATATCCATTGCGCTTTCCACCGTATCGGGCACACCTGATTATTTTTATGATTTTTATGTACCCATCAGCTCATTAGGTATCACGGCTTCTACACCGCTACGCATGGTTGCCACAACCGTAATGGCGCCTAAACCTGCCATTGGCGGACCAAAATCAGATATATATGGGGTGAACGATGGCCTGTATAATAATGATTATATGAAAAGCTGGGAAGCTGCTATCAGCAATACACCAACATATACATTATCGAACATCAACAGTGGCGGTAGTGGGGTTGGAGCCGGTTGTACAGCTGCTCCCACATTGACCAGCCCCATTCAGGCCGGCAGTGGTATAACTGTTTCAGGCAGCTGGACGGCACTTGATGGAACCAAACCGGCTTTGGCAACCATTACATTGTATATAAACGGCGTGGCTTCTGGTACTACAACGGCTACTTCGGGAAATACCTGGAACGTAACCGGCGTTACAGTGAACGCAGGCGATGTACTGTATGCAAAAGCACAGGCCACCGGTGAATCAATGTGTCTTCAATCGAACAACGTACAGGCGGTTAGCTGTTCACCAACCAATACTACCAGCACCAGCAGCCTGGCTTTTTCGTGTTTAACCCGAAAGGGCATGAGCGGAACAAGGCCGGCCAATGCAGCGGTGCGCATTTATACAGTTACCACGAGCGGCTTTACCTTACTGGCAACTGATGCCACTTCACCGGCTGTAACTTATCCCACCTCAACCACCTGGTGGTACGATGGTACCAGTGCCGGCGGCGCCGATCCCTGCAGCAGTACAACCAACGATATGCCTAATAATATGAGCTTTGCCATTACTGCTCAGGAATCTGCAAAATGTGAATCAGGACCGGTCTTCGATTGTTTAAACCTTTCTCCTGCCAACACACCAACCATTACCCAAACCAATGTATATACCAGCACTACTACTATTTCAGGTGCTATTGCCAGCGGGGCAGGCGCCACCGTTCGGTTGTATTTGAATGATAAATTGAATAGTACTGTCACTGCCGATGGATCGGGTAATTATACTTTCAGCAACCTGGTGTTTGCACAGGGCGATGCATTGTATGTGATTGCCCAGCTTTCGAGCAGTTGCGTTAGCGCTACTACATCGAGAACCGTTACCTGTTATACTGAGCCGCCATCTATTACCACCGATAACAATGGTAATTTGGCTGCAGGAGCCACAACCATTACCGGAAAATCGGGTGAAAATGCCGGTACCGTAGTAACCGTTCTGGAAAATGGGGTAAGCAAAGGCACTACTACCGTACAATCAGATGGTACTTGGAGCCTGGCTTATACGTTAATATCCGGAAAAAGCTATACAGCTACCCAACAATATGGCACCTGCGCCATGAGCAGCGCTTCTACTGCTGCCACTGCGTTGGCCACAACTACAGTTTGCCCAACTATAACAGGAACCTATAAAGCGAGTGATAACACTATAAATGGAACTTTCCCCAGTTCATTTACCGGAAAGGTTCGCCTGTATCTCGATGGCGTATTAATAGATTCTGTCGTTGTAAGCGGTGCTACCTCATGGAGCATACCTGTAAACACCAGTTATTTAAATACTTTATATGCAGGCGGGGTGTTAACTGTAACCTCCCAGGCGAGCGGTGCTGCCGAAAAAACCGATTGCAGCTCAAACGCTACAATTGGTTGCCCCACCACGGCAATACCATCCATAACACCTACCTCTTCTACCATCTATACCGGTCAATCGGTGACCTACGCTGTAAGCAATTCTGCATCGGGGCTTTTATATGCAGTAACCAGTTCAGCCAGCAGCACTACCAACTATGCAGTGTCAAAATGGGGAACCGGCAGCAGTTTATCGATACCTACCAATGCTTTTACTTCGGCGGGTACATATAATGTACTGGTTAGTGCTGTTTCTTTTTCAGGGGCAGGTTGTTTAACCAGCTCGCCGGCCACTATTACCGTGAATATAATTTTACCGGTTACCTTATCTTATTTCACCGGCAGTTATGTTGATGATCAGTCGCAGCTACAATGGGAAACATCTATGGAAGACCAGGTTGATCATTTTGCTGTTGAACGCAGCGACGATGGAAGGGTGTTTGCCGAAATTGGCGCGGTGAAAGCCACCGGTACCAGCACTGCCCGCAACAAGTATGCCTACACAGATAGTAAACCGGTTATCAATTATGCCTGGTACCGTTTACGCACCGTTGATATTGATGGCAAAGCCCGTTACAGCAATACCATCCGTTTAACCAATACCATCAGCCACATAAGTGTGTTGTCGGTAACGCCCAATCCGTTCGAAAATGCGGTTCGCGTACAGGTGTATTCCGACAAGGTAGTGCCCACCGCCACGCGTATCCTTGATCTTACAGGCCGGGAGTTGTATAGGGTCAATGGCATTCTTTCTACAGGGAATAATAATATTTCATTGAACCCGCCTGCTTCACTGGCTAATGGCATTTATGTGCTGCAGCTGATTGCCGGTAATGAAGTGGTGTGGACGCAGCGGATACAGAAGGTGAAATAGTTGAGGCAAAATATCTTACATAAAAAAAGAGGCTTATCGAATGGTAAGCTTCTTTTATTTCCAGCTGCACAGTGTTCCCATTGGCGGTAAAGGCGCCGTGGGGTATGCGTATCACCGCCCCATGCCGGGTAATCAGCGTGGTGTCTTCGGTAATATCGATGCTGAATAATTGTGCCGGTAAATTGCTGGTGCTCAGTAATGGGTTTTTTATTTTATTGCCCTGGTTACAGGCGTATACAATGGCCGCCAGCAGGCCAATAATGAGCAGGGGTTTTCTCATATAAACAGGTTATGTGATAGTTAAGATAGCTGAGACGTTTAATTGCATAAATTGTTACAACAATTAATACAATTAAAGTATACCTCAGGCTGATTGCCCCTTTTACCTATGGCCTTTGTTACATTAACCTTCAAATATAAGCGAGAATACGATCATGCGTGAATTCAGCTTGTCAATAGCGCTGGAATATTTCAGGTTTGGATCCCGTGAGTGAATGTTTGAAAGCCCGTTGCTTACTTTTATTTCGGGCGAAAGTATAAATACCGGGAAATAAAAGTTGAACCCGATGCCCGCTTCTACCCCGAAATCGTATTTTTTCAGCTTTATCAGATCTTCCGCTTTACGGGCAGTGGAGTTGGAAGCAAGGTCATACTCAATTTTTCCGCCACCAAACATGTATACCCGGAAGTTTCCGATGCGGTCGCTGCGGAATTTCAGGTGCACGGGCAAACCAAGCAAAATACTTTCAACCCGTTTGGTCATAACGGCCGTTTCGTTCTTGTTGGGGTCGGGATATTTTACATGATAAATGAGATTCTTATACGCAAATAATAACTGTGGGAAAATGGCGCGTACTTCAAACCGGGGCGAAAGGCGCAGGGTGTGCATACCGGCCAAACCAAACCCGCCGGTGCTCAGGGGGTCAACCACCATTACGCTGTCGCTCGCCAGAAATGAGGGATGCTGGCTTACCTGGAACCGGGAATTATTATAAATAAGTCCGATACCCAGATAATACTTTTTAGTATCGTGGTCAGGAAGATTTAAGTCATCTCGCAATTGAGCGCTTACCTGTTGTGAGGCGATCATAAGCATTAGCCCTGCTGCCCATCCTTTTAACTGGCTTTTCTGCCGCAATAAATTGTACATATTCCTAAACTCAGCCGTTTTAGTGAGGTATTTATAAACCCAACTTGTTGTAAAATATGTAAAAATGTTTCGCCTTCGGGAAATGCTTTAACTGATTGATTTAAATATTGATACGCGTCTTTGTTTTTTGAAAGCCATTGCCCCGCACGCGGTGCAATGAGGTTCATATACAAATTGTATAAACTTTTAAAGCCCGTTTTGCGGGGCTTCGAAAATTCAAGGATCACTACTTTACCGCCAGGTTTTAATACGCGGTACATTTCAGCAAGCCCTTTTTCAAGGTTTTCGAAATTCCGCACGCCAAAAGCCACGGTAATGGCATCAAACGTGGCATCAGGAAAGTTTATTGCTTCGCTATCGCCCTTTAACAATTCTATTTGCTTAGATAGCAATAATTTATCAATTTTCTGGCGCCCTAAATTGAGCATACCTTCCGAAATATCTATGCCAATTATTTTTTCGGGGTGCAGGTATTTCCATGTCATAATGGCTACATCGGCGGTGCCGGTAGCCACATCGAGCACCATGCGGGGTTGTATTTCTTTCAGCTCACCAATGGCCCGTTTGCGCCACGATACATCGATACCGCCCGATAAAAAGCGGTTCAGAAAGTCGTACCGGAAGGCAATTTGATCGAACATGGCCGCCACCTGCTCTTTTTTGCTCTGCTGCGAATCATTGAACGGCACTATTTTATCGTGTGAATATTTTGACATGGGCGGCAAAGATAATTAACTGTTTGTAGTTTATGAGGTGTTGTTTGGGCGGAACTGCTCCCTGAAGAACCGGACCCTGAAGGGTGCGACGCAACAGAGCCGATAGTAGTAATTAAGCTGATAACCTAAACTATTCTATCTTGCAGCATGATCATTCAATCAGCCACCTACCTCATCAGCAGTCCGGATTACACCAAATGTCCCAAGCCCGACCGGCCCGAGTATGCCTTCATTGGCCGCAGTAACGTGGGCAAATCGTCGCTGATAAACATGCTGTGCGACAATCATAAACTGGCTAAAACCTCAGGTTCGCCCGGAAAAACACAATTGATCAATCATTTTGATATAAAAAGCCTCCCCGATGGCGAATCGCCCAGCGGAAGCCGCAACGAGGCCTGGTACCTGGTCGACCTGCCGGGTTACGGGTTTGCCAAAGTGTCGCAATCGCAGCGTAAACAATGGGAAAAAATGATCGAAAATTATCTGCGCAACCGCGAAAACCTGATCAATGTATTTGTGCTGATCGATAGCCGGCACAGTCCCCAAAAGCTGGACCTTGATTTTGTAAATCAGTTAGGCGAATGGGAAGTGCCGTTTTGCCTGGCGTTTACAAAAGCAGATAAAGAAACACAAAAAGAGGTGAGCAAAAATGTAAAGGCCTTCCTCGATGCCATGCGAAAAACCTGGCAGTTCCTGCCCCGGAATTTTGTAACCAGCGCCGAAAAGAAAATGGGCCGTGATAAAATGCTGCAGTTTATTGAAGCCTGTAATAATGAAGCTGCCCAGGCAAAGAATAACGGGTAAAATATTATCAGGTGTTTTAGGGCCGGCCTGGCGTTGTTGAAATTTTTTTAGAATTTCCAACCTTTTGAGTGCGACGTGAGGTTTAGCTTATTGCTATGTTGCAACAACACGTCAATTTGCCCTGGACCGAATCTCCTTTTTTTGAAGCTGAATTAAAGAAGTCGACCCATGTCGATGCCGATAAAGCATTTGTAAGAAAGTTTGCAGAAGATGGCTATGTAATCATAGATCCTGAAATAGATGAAGCCACCATTGATGTCATTGTTGAACAGCTGGCCCCCCGCTTTGCAAAAGTTGCCAATGGCGATCACCGCATACAGGATGCCTGGAAGTTTAATGAACAGGTAAAAAAAGTTGCGGTGGCCGAAGCTGTATTGAGTAAACTCAGGCTGTTATATCAACGGGAACCATTTCCATTTCAAACCCTCAATTTTCCGGTAGGCACCCAGCAGGATACCCATTCGGATATGATCCATTTCAATTCAATTCCACAACGGTTTATGTGTGGGGTATGGATGGCCTTTGAAGATATTGATGAAACTAACGGTCCCCTGCATTATTACCCCGGCAGTCATAAATTACCATTCTACGATATGATCGATGTGGGCGTTAAGGCCAGCGAAAGTATTGAAATGAAAAAAGCGTTTATGGCTTATGCCGAAAACTATGTTGCGTTTATTCAGGAGGTGATCGATGCATTGGGTTTGAAAAAAGAAGTGCTGAAGATAAAAAAAGGACAGGCGATGATATGGTCGGCCAACCTGTTACATGGTGGCGAAAAGATATTACGTGAAGGCGCCAGCCGCCATTCGCAGGTAACGCATTATTATTTCAAGGACTGCATGTATTATGTTCCCCGCCTGTCAGACATTGCTATTAATAAACTGTACTTAAACGACCTCACCAATATTATTACAGGTGAAAAAGTGACCAATACTTATTTCGGTAAAGAAGTGAAAGTAAATTCAAAATTGTATTTGCAGCAGCAAACGGTGAAGATGCTTTCGGGTATAGCCCACTTGTTTCCCAAACCGCTGGTTGAAAAAGTAAAATCAATTATAGTAAGATGATCGCGGAAAATAATGATTATTCCAAGTGAGCAGCATTACTATTTATTTGAATAAATAGTAATAATATTTTACATAACCTTAATTACTATGTCTGGAATGGTGCTACAACATGCTAACTTACCGTGGACCGAATCTCCTTTTTTTGAAGCTGAAATAGATAAGTCAACTCTTAGCGAAGCCGATAAAGCATTTGTAAAAAAGTTTGCCGATGATGGTTATGTGATTTTCGATCTTGGAATTGATGATAATACCATAAATGACATTATTAAACAACTGGCGCCAAGGTTTGCCAAAATTACAGACAACAATTTTCGCATACAGGATGCCTGGAAATTTAATGAAAGTGTACGCAAGGTAGCTGCATCTGAGATAGTATTAAATAAACTCAGGCTTTTATACCAGCGCGAACCATTTCCATTTCAAACCCTCAATTTCCCGGTAGGCACCCAGCAGGATACCCATTCGGATATGATCCATTTCAATTCTATTCCTCATCGTTTTATGTGCGGTGTATGGGTGCCATTTGAAGATATTGACGAAACCAATGGCCCGCTGCATTATTACCCCGGCAGTCATAAGCTTCCGTTTTATGATATGATCGACATAGGCCTGAATGCCAGCGAAACTGCTGAAATGAAAAAATCCATTATGGCCTATGCCCATAACTATGTGAATTTTATTCAGCAAATAATCGATGCGCTTGGCTTAAGGAAGGAGGTGCTGAAGATCAAAAAGGGACAGGCGATGATATGGTCGGCCAACCTGTTACATGGTGGTGAAAAGATATTGCGTGAAGGCGCCAGCCGCCATTCGCAGGTAACGCATTATTATTTTGAGAACTGCATATATTATGTTCCGTTATTATCGGATATAGCTATTAACAAATTATACCTTAAAGACCTTACCAATATTGTTACAGGTGAAAGGGTGAAAAATACTTACTTCGGCAAAAATGTGAAACCACATACAAAGTTGTTTCTGCATCAACAGTCATTGAGAATGCTTTCAAGTGTGGCACATATGTTTCCCAAACCAGTGGTAGAAAAAATAAAGTCTATTATTCAGAATTAGCCGGGTGTGAAGGTAATGAAGCTGTTTTTAATGGTGACAATCCCCTGAGCTGTGAAAATTTCACAACTAAACATTAAAAAACCCTCCGTTTTCAGCGTGAGGGTTTATCAGTTTACTACTTTGTTGGCACAGCTGCTGCTGGCGAAGGCTTCGGGTTTGGCCTTAAAGGCAAACCCCATTCCCAGTATGTAGCCCATTGCTTCTTTAAGCGCATCATTGCTTTTGAAATGCGGATTGGTGTTAATGTCCGCGTGTACCTCCATATCAACATTATACAATGTGAACAGGTGGCAAAGATCGTAAGCAATTTCAATGCTTTTAGCTACTTCTACCAGCATTCGTTCTTTGATACTGTACTGTTTCCGGGTTTTTTCATTG
Source organism: Niastella vici (assembly GCF_002077945.1). Classification (GTDB taxonomy): domain Bacteria; phylum Bacteroidota; class Bacteroidia; order Chitinophagales; family Chitinophagaceae; genus Niastella; species Niastella vici. Next base: position 97,977 of record NZ_LVYD01000041.1, on the reverse strand, counting down.
TGAATGAACATAAATCCACCATGTCCTTCACGAAGGAAAACAATGACCGTAGCAAACTCTGTTTCCGCACCCTTTACCTGAGAATCGGTGCCGATGCAAACTTTAAGGTGATACCCCTTTTCAGTTTCGCGTTTGATAGCATTTTCAACGGCATCGATAATTGGCAGGTCAATCGGGTCCCCATTAAATTTTCTCCATAACATCATAGTGAAACGGGTTTTTCGAATTTACCGAAAAACCCGTTGTTCACCAAATCCTATGATTATTATTGTTTTATTAACTTCAAGGTTGAAATCTCTACATCTCCCTGAATGCGAAGCAGTATCAGGCCTTTTTGTGCAGTTGTTATATCAATGTTATTTGTTCCGGCAATCAGTTGTCCGCGTTGTAACAGGCGGCCGGTTCCATCAAGTACCTGGTATTTGCATTCTTTATCGGCATTCACTATAATGGAGTTTGAGACCATGGTGCTCATTACTCTTGCGGTTGCCTTATCATCGCCGCGATCGCGCAGGGTAATAATGTTTGAATAGTATGACTTTTCATCTTTTGCAGTGACCACCCGAATACGGTAATAAGGCGCATTATCGGTTAAAGGCTTCCAGGAGAAGTTTCTTGTGGTTGAGCTTACCTGGCTCAGCGCATCGAAATGAACGCCGTCTTTTGAGTTCTGGATCTCAATTTGTTTAATGGTTTCATCTGCTTCAAATGTCCAGCTCAGGTCATGCATGCCGTTTGCTGACCTGCCCGATAAACTGAGGCGGTGTATGGGCAAAATACTGATGGGGCTTGCTGCCAGTGAATAGTAACCCAGGCTTTCACTTTTAACTACGTTGGCATTTGCTGTTCCTTCTATCACTACATAATAAGTGCCGGCGTTAAGATTGCTGTCGACCATGGCATTTGTCATGTTATCGGGGCTGTATACTGAAAGGGTATCGCCCTTATCGTCGAGCAGGCTCAATCTGATGTCGAGGTTGGCGCCTGAATACACTATGGTTCCCTGGGCTCCTACATTTTGGGGAACAGCGTTCATATGAACATAAGTGGGGGTCGCAAGTGTGAACCTGAACACGTCTTTATCAGTGCCGGAGTTTATAAGACCGGTTGTTGTAAAGCCGGTTGACGTAAAGCCAACGGTAGTGGCATTTGTATGCATATTACCGATATCATCGGTACGGTAACCAAAGTTATTGGTGGCGTTGGAAATGATGGCCATATCATCCTGGTAATAATTGCAACCGTATGTATTGGTACCAAAATGCCAGGTAGTAAGATTTTTGTAATAGCCGATACCCATAATGGGCGCCCAGCTTATTTCACCGCTTCCCGTTCCGGGGTTATATTCAGTTTTTGAGCAGCTTGTGGTGTAGGCGCTTTGGTGTTGTAATCCCAGCGTATGGCCTGCTTCGTGAGAGGCAGCTTCGGCCACATATTTGGGATTGTTACCCAGCAGGCCGCTGAATACCCAGGCAGGTGTATTGTCGCCCCAGGAAAAGGAGCCAACGAAAGATATACCGCCTACTCTGCCATACCATTCGTAGGTAGGAGTAATGATGACCCGGGTACGTTGATTAACCGGGGCCGCTTTATATACTGTTGAGTCGGTGGTGATGTTGATGTTAAAAACGCGGTAGTCTTCTGAAACGCGGTTAAAGATCTCGATCATTTGATCGGTTGTAAAGCCTGAGGGCTGGGCGTCAATGGCGCCGCTCCAGTTCCAGGATGTGCCGGTTACGTATTGTCCGTCAAAATCCAGGTAAATGGTGGCCCTGGCCGCAACATAACTGTTTAACAAGGGAACCTGTGCGTTTATCCCCGATGCAACAGTTAATGCAAACAGTACGGTGTAAATGGTTTTCATTGGATCAGATGGAGGCTTTGGAGGTTAGATTAAATAGTGTTCAAAGGTTATCAGGACTTAATTGGCGGTTTGTTCTTCCACCATAAAAAATTGCTTTGGCTTTTTTATCCAGTAATATTGATCGTTTTCTTCTGTTAGCACCAGCACTTCATCTGATTTTGGATTGATGATGCGGCCAACCATTTTTTGTGCGTTGTTGGCAGTGGTGATCATCGATATGGTGCAGAAGGCGCCGGGTATGCTGGTTGAACGGATATTCATGCTGGTAACGCCGGCTGATGTTTGTGTTTTATCAACCAGTTCACCGTTGAATTCAAAATTGCCGAGTGAAAGCGCTACTTTTTCAGCTATACGGGAAGAAGAAAGTTGTTTCAATGCAGGAACGTTACATTCCAGTTTCATGGGAAGTTGCGCCAATGTGGAAGCCTTGCTAAGGGTTGGCTTTTGGGTGGCGGGTAGTTGCTGGGCATTCATTGTCTGGAATGCGAAAATGCACGCCACTAAGAGCCCTGCTGCATTCAGGTTTTTCATAATGTACGGGTTTTAGTTTTTCGGATCTGGATTACGTTGGTATGGATCTTAGGGTATAAATCTTCTATTCGTCTGATACAATACGAAGTTAGAACGCAAATGATATACGGTTATTTTACCGGGGGATAATAATCAATGTTTATGAGTGTTAAATATGGGACTTTCTAAGGGTATTTACTATTGACTTTAGTATTGTCCCGTGCTAAGCATAACTAATGTGCAGGCTTCCAATGGCTGAATACCGTTCTTTTTTGCAAGGTTATATAATTCAGTATTTTCTGTACCAGGATTAAATATAATGCGTTTCGGTTTCAGCGATAGTATATAATCGTAGTATTCTTTCTGGTGGGTTGGGTTCAGGTACAGCGTAACTGTGTCAACTGTTTCCAATGGTTTTTTTTCGGTAGTAATATCAACATCGAGCACCCGGCCATTCTTACGCCCAATTGCGGTTACGGGATGTTGATGCCTGCGTAAACTGTTTATAGCCAAAAAACTATACCGGGCCGGATTTTCCGAAGCGCCCAATACCAGGGTCTTTTTATTAGGTGTTTCCATATGCTAAGAACAAGCAGGGTAGTTAAATAGTTGGTTAAAAAAATGGCGCAGGCTCCTTACCTGAACATTTTCATGAGGTTGCCGAGGAACCAGTTCTCATCGGCCTTTACCAGCCCATCGAGCATTTTATCGGTCTGTGAGCCAAAGCGTTTGATGCTGCTAACTGTTTCGGTGAATTGTTTTATGTGTTTGTCTTTTTTATCGCCTTCTATTTCTCCCAGCTGATCGAGCAGGCGCAACATGGGGTCCAGCTCTCTTTTTTTGCGTTCCTTCACTATTTGGGTGGCCACTTTCCAAATATCTTTTTCTGCTGAAAAATATTCCTTTCGTTCTCCAGGTATCAACACACGGTTCACCAACCCCCAATCAATAAGGTCGCGGATATTCATGTTCACATTACCGCGACTGATACTAAGCCGCTCCATCATATCGTCCTGGCTTAATGGGTCGGCACTGATCATGAGCAAGGCATGTATTTGCGCCATGGTGCGGTTGATGCCCCAATAGGTGCCGAATGCCCCCCAGGAAGCAATGAATTGTTGTTGCGCTTCTTCCAGTTTCATATTGTTAGTGTCTGCTTTCTCAAATTTAAGGTCTATTTCTGAAGTTTCAAAAATAATTGAAAAATAGACTGGGTGAACCTGATTGGTCTGCTCAACAAACGGGTTGCAGTTTCCTCCTCCTGGGTGCTTTGCTCAACCTTAAGTATGATTAAAAGGAAAGCCTCTGGGTAGCAACCGCAAATCTTTTGGGTTTCAACTGAAACTAACAAGGATATAACAGGGAACTCACCCGGACCTTAAAAGGATATTTTCCCCATAACGTCCCTGCTATGTCCCTGTGAGGTCCCTGTGAGGTCCCTGCAAAGTGAAATATATACCCAGGCAAAAAGCAATTTCTTCGCCAATGCTTTGGTAAGAATTAATTGAATGAAACCTGATTTTTTTAATCGTTTTAGCAAGGTCGGCATTCTTCCCATTCTTGCAGTCGATACACGTCATTGAGCCGATACCCTCCGGTTCCAACCCATGCCAACTCAGCGTGTCTGCAGCAGGCAGAAATAAAAAAGGCGCTCAGGAGCTGAGAGCCTGGTACTGTAAATTCTTTATGCTGTTGCGGATGCTGTGTTCGTTGCAGTTAATAAGATCACCGGGGCGGGCAACTCAACTTTTGACCCAGGCGGTTTTTGGTAAATTTTGGTGCTATCCCCCTGGGGCAATCAAGCCGTTTATCAGTTTGTTCTGAGTTATTGTTCTTTCCCGGCCTGATGACAAGGGCAATGTAAGCCCCGCCATTTTGCGTTTTGTTTTTGGCAAACACTGTGGCCCAGTTATGCACCCCTAACAACAGCGGGCCTAATTTAACAGCGCCGCCAACCCATAAATTTTCTTTGATGTTGAACTGTACAGGAAGATAAAACCCCAATCGCCTGGTTTCCCAACGGGGCGTAACGGTAAGCATATTCAATTCGGTAAGCCGCCACTGGCTTCCGCTTAGTGAAGAAAGATTGAGCGAAGCATTGCCATTCACATACCAGGCGCCGGTGATATAATGGTCTACATTTAAAACCAGGCGGGCCGGGTTTATTATATTGAATATGCCGGTTGGTTGTTGTATAGTGCCCGCAATACCAACTACACGTTGATTGAATTCAGTGAGGTCTTTGACATTGGCAAATTGCTGATCGAGCACAGTGTCAGTGATATTGGCCTGGAATCCGTTCAGGATACGGCTGTTTTTACCATATTTGAATTGGTTGAACCCAATATCCAGTAACGATAACCCGATCTTCCAGTCATAATCGTAGTAATTGTCTTCATCAAAAACAGAAGATACCTGTGCCGCTTTGACAAGATACTCCACACCCAGGTCAAAAGAAAAACCGGCGCGGGTATGGGTTAAAAAATCACGCAGGTTCTGGTTGGTGCTTTTGTCTTTTTGCCACAGATCATAATTCGCCGAATGGCCATATTCGGCATAAACATCCTGCATGGTGTAATCATAATTATTGCCATGTATTGTTTGTGCCACGGTTCCGTTGAGCACATTGAGATAAGCACCTGAAATACCGCGTGAGATCTTCGCGGTGATGCCTGCATTCAGCCGCGCATCGGGCCGGTCCCAAATGGTTTGCGCCCAGGTGGCAAAAACTTCTATCCAGCTGCCATGAATAAAATCGCCATACAATTTCCGGTTATAATTACCCAGGTCAAAAAAGTCGCCTACATTTTTAAGCGTATCAATAAACCTTACCGGACCTGAGCTTAATTGTGCATAGCCCCGCAGGTTAATGCCAAAACCAATGGCCTGCCGGCGGTTGATGGCATAGCGAATGTTCAACAGGTTTACATTGTAATCGGCATAGGCATACCGCCGGTAATCGCCTTCTTTGAAGTTGTATTGCGATTTGTTGGGATCGCTGAAGAGGGAATATTTATGTATTACAATGCCATTGGTAGCATTTTTTTCCTGTGCTCCAAAAAGCGTGATATCCCATTTATAGGGTGTATTTACAATAGAGGCGGGGTTATTGCCAATACCCAGACTGCCTGCATAGTTGCTGCCCTGAATGGCATAATAGTTTTGCGCGTTTCCATAAAAGTGAAACAGCGGTAATAGTAATGCAAGCAAAAACCATTTCCCCCATTTAAAAGGGTTTTCCATGTGTTTGTTGTATTAGGAACGCTACAAACTTTGGAAAAGGCTTTACCATTTTTATGAGTACGTTTGAAAGGAAAGTGTTGCCGAAAAAACTTTGTAATAAACGCCCCGCCTGTAAGCGCCGGCCAAAATATTTTTCCCATTGCTGGGTATACTGGATCTCCATTTCGTACCGGTTGATACGTCCCTGAAGGAACGAATTGATCTCTTCAAAAGCCAGTTTGCTGCTGTGCAGGGCCATGCTCATGCCGTTGCCACATAAAGGTGCTATAAGGCCGGCTGTATCGCCAATCATCAAAACATGATTTTCTATCTGTGTTTTCTTATTGAACGAGATCCGGGAAATGGTTAACGGCTCTTCGTATAACATTTCAGCATTGGAAAAGATTTTTTCCAGGAAAGGATTTTTCATAAGAATTTCTCTTTCCATACTGCTAATATCATTCCTGCATTTGCGCAGGTTGGCCGCCGTTGTGAGATAGCAGAGACAATATTTGTTTTCCTCAATTTGGGAAATTCCACAATATCCTTGCTCAAAATTGTGGAGGGCGATGAGGTCGGCGGGGTGATGGGTGCGAATGTGGTATTTTACGGCGATGTAGTGATTGAGTTTGTTGGGTTTAACTTTGGTGAACTGCCGTTTCCATTTTATATCGAGGTTGCCCCGTTTGCCATAAGCGCCGGCTACAACGGTTGCTTCGGTATCGCCGCTGGTTGAAAATACCAGAAAGGTATTGTTGCGATAAACAACATTGAGCACTTTGCTGCCTTCGAGCAGGGTTACGCCTTCCTGGCGGGCAATATTGGCCAGCAGGTTATCGATGGTATACCGGCTGATGCCAAAGCCACCCAAGGGTAACGGCGATTCAATATAATTGCCATCGGGCGTGGTAATGAGCACGCGGTTGATGATCGGCAATTGCATATCGCTGAGTGGAAGCCCAAGGTCCTGCAAAAAGTTCCAGCTTTCGAGGCTGATATATTCACCACACACTTTGTGAAAGGGGTACTTCTCTCTTTCGAACAACACGGTTTTATAACCCGCACGGGCGCTTAGAATGGCGAGGGCAAGTCCTGCCAGTCCGCCACCTACGATGGCAATATCATATTTGGGTTGAAGGCTCACGATTCAGTTTCTAAACAGCATTTTTGGAGATGATGAGCCAGCGAAAGGCCCATTTCCATTCAATTGAATAATTACTGATGCCGGCAATATTGAAAAATTGTAACCATTCATCTCTTGTAAAGCCGCGGGCTACAGATAAGGGAGCATCGTGTTTCACGAGGTAACTGTTCGAGAATAAAGCGGTTAAAACTTTAATGGAATAATATGCTACCCGGTGCCGGTGCAGATCGTTTATAAAGAATCCGAGCCGGGCATTCGTTTTCATCCATTGTAATTGCTTTACCATTTCCCGGTCGCTGAAATGATGGCAGAACAGGGATGAAAAAATAATATCGGGTTGCTTTTCCAGTTGTACATCTTTATAATCGGAGGTGATCAGTTGGGTATTGCTGAGTAACCGTTTGGCAGCTACCGCGGTGCAATGCGGATTGATATCGATGCCAATAAAAGCGGCCGGAATATTTCTTTTATTGCACCAGTTCCTAATGGCCAACAGGTTATCGCCACCGCCACACCCGATCTCGCAAATAGTGACCGGATTTTTCGCATTCACCAGGGCTTCAACCCCGGTAACCGTAATAGCATGGCCGCCCAGCCAGGTGTTGATGAAATTTAATTCCTGCATATTCCTTTGAATATCTTCAAAGGGAATATCCGGGCGGTCGAGCAATTCGGGCTGGTATGATCGGTGACGGAAATTCACGATTGTAATATATGATTTTCTGATTGACCCGCGAAACATGCCTGCCCAGTTTAGGAATTCGTTGATGCTACAAATGTTTCCATAGTGAGGCCGGGGCCAAAGGCCGCGCCGAAAATGTGTTCTTTCCGGTTGTTGGCGTGTAAAAGGGCAGGCATTATTTTTTTCAGAACGAAGAAAATGGTTGGGGACGACATATTCCCGTATTGCTGCAATACATCATGCGACGCCTGCAGTTCACCATTCTGGAGCGACAGCGTTTTATGAATGGCTTCAAGGATCTTTTTACCGCCGGGATGTATGCACCAATGTGAAATATCTGCTTTGGTTACGCCGGTATTGGCCAGGGCCCTGTTCGTAAACTGGGTGAAATCTTCTTCCAGCAGATCGGGAATATAGCTGCTCAACGTCATCAGGAAACCGGTGGAGGAAATTTCCCAGGCCATATCTTTTTTGCCTTTGGGGATCACTTCTGAATAAAACCCATCGATATGCAACCCCTTTAACGGGTTATCATCGCTTGTAATGAGGGCAGCAGCGCAGCCATCGGCAAATAACAGGCTCGATGCTATATTGTCGACCGTTGGCTCGCGTTGAAAATGTATCGTGCACAGTTCCGTGCAAACTATGAGTACTTTTGCCTGCTTCTCTGTTTTGCAAATAGCGTCGGCCATTTTCAGGGCATGAATGCCTGCATAGCATCCCATAAAGTTAATGGAAGAACGAACCGTATGCCGGGGCAGATCGAGCAATTCCATTACCTGCAGGTCGAGGCCGGGTGCGCTCATACCGGTACAGCTCACGGTAATGAGATGGGTGATCTCGGCTTGCGTTAATTTTCCATCGAGACAGTCACGAATGGCATTCACCGACAATTGCGGTGCGTATTTGTGATACCAGATCATGCGTTGCTCAAGGGAAGGGAAGGGCTCCAGGTTTTCGGTATGCGGGTAGAATTTCCATTCCGGAACAGGACGGCTGTAATCGGGGATCACCGAATAACGGGTATCAATATGGCTTTGGTGGTACAGGAATCGCAACCGGCGCTTATCAGCTTCGGTATAAGAATAGATCAGCTGCATGAACTGCAGAATGTCCTGTTGGTTATGCCTGAATGCAGGCACAGCCGTACCGATGGCAATAATTTTACTCAAATCCCCTCCAGATTAATAAGGTAAGGAAAGCCAGGTTGGTACAAATGGATGCCACTATGTTCATACGCATCGTATTGGCAAAACTGGCATTGCGAACATCTTTCCACACCAAACCCGCCCAACTGAAAAAATATACGAGAACTGGCAGCATCATAGTTGCTAGTGCCAGGAATTTTTTTTGTTCGCCCCTGCTGAAGAACGACCAGGCCAGCACACCCATGGCCAGTGAATATATTATAGCTGTAAAAATGAAGGTGCCTCTGTAGCCCAGCAAGGCGCTAATAGTAACTACCCCGTCTTTTTTATCGGCTTCGTGCTGGTAAACCTGCGTGAGCGGATAAAAACCGCCAATCAGCAAACTGGCTGCCACCATATGGGCCGGTGGAACCAGTAATGTTTTGTTAAGGCTGCTTCCGTGATATACCATAAAATACGTTACGGCTCCCTGAAATAAGATAACAGTAAGATAACCGGCAACAGGATATTTTTTTAACCGGATGCCCCGGTAACTGTAAGCTCTTGACGCGGCTATATAGGCTATTATGCAAATAGCAAACCAGTAACTTATAAACAGGCTCAGCAAAACGGCCACTACATCCATAATTACGCTGGTATAAAATAACTGGCGGGTTGGTGGCAGCGGTGCTTTAATGCCGCCAATGGGCGTTTCATCGCGGTCCATATACGAGTTGTACCCGTTGCTGGAAGGATACACCAGAACATGCAGGATGAAAAAGATCACCAGGGCATGGGCCGTATTGATAGTTGGCACCTGGCTTAAAGCGAATAGGTATACCGGTAACAGAAAGAAAGAAAAATGGAACCGGAGTAGTTGTATGGTAGATGGTGCAAGCATAAAAGAGTCCCGGCAGCTGCCGGGACTCTTTAAAGATATAGTATTTTAATTGAACTGTACCCCGCTTATTATTTTTCGTCTTTCACCACAATGGCATCAGTGGGGGTAGCTTCCTCCTTTTTAGTATTGCCGAGATAGGAGGGAAGGTTCATACCTGCCATATCAAAAATATCTTTTAACGGAGGCACTGCCTTGTACATGCCCGAAATAAAGTTGGCGGTTGAATTTTTGCCGGAACCGTTCTGCCCGTTTTCCCAAACCGTTATTTTGTCGATCTTGATATTCCTGATCGCATCTGTTTGCATTTTTACCAGTTCGGGCAGTTTATCTGAGATAAGCAACAGTACGGCATCTTTCGGATTGTTACCGGCTGCTTTCACGATCTTATCCAAACCTTCGGCCTGTTTGGTCAGTATTTCATACATACCTCTTGCTTCTGCTTCCAGTTTGGCATAAATGGCATCGGCCTCACCTTTTGCTTTTTCGCGGATCTTTTCGGCTTCAGCCTGTGCTTCAATGATGGCTTTTTGTTTTTGTATTTCGGCTGTTACTACGATGTTGGCATTCTGAGAAGCCCGTTCCCTGTCGGCCCTGGCAGCTTCTGCTTTTTGTTCGGCGAGATAGGCTTCTTCCAACGCTTTGGCGGCCTGCACTTTTTCGGCAGCAATGGCCCGCTTCAGGGCTTCCGCTTCTCTTTCTCTTCTGGAGGCTTCAGAATCGGCGATCTGGATCTTTGCAAGGTTTTCACCCTGAACCGCAATGGAGTTCGCTTCAGCCGATTTAATACGGGTATCCCTTTCGGCTTCCACTTTACCGATCTGTTCATCTCTTCTGGCGGCGGCAATGAGTACCTCTTTATCTTTTTCGGCCACAGCGATGCTGGAGTCGCGGTCGCGTTGCGTTTCGGCCATCTGCACGTCCCGTTCTTTCTGGGTTTGCTTCATGCTTACATCGCGTTCTCTTTCGGCGATGGCTTTACCAATTTCACCCATTCTATCCTGCTCGGCCACACTTTTCTTTGCTTCGTTGAGTGCCTTGGCCGATGCTTCTTTACCCAGCGCTTCAAGGTAACCGCTTTCATCCTTGATATCGGTTACGTTTACGTTGATCATTTTTAAACCGATCTTGTTCAGCTCGGCTTCTACGTTAGATGCAATGTTGGCAAGGAATTTATCGCGGTTGCTGTTGATCTCTTCAATATCCATCATGGCAACCACCAGGCGCATTTGTCCCAATATGATGTCCTTGGCCAGGTCGTGTATTTGTGCCTGTTGTAAACCCAGCAGGCGTTCTGCCGCATTTTGCATTACGCCCTGTTCGGTTGAAATACCAACGGTAAAGCGCGAAGGCACATCGACCCGGATGTTTTGTTTACTGAGTGCATTGGTAAGATTGACCTCAATGGAAATAGGGGTAAGATCAAGGAAGGAATAATCCTGAATAACGGGCCAAATGAATGCGGCGCCACCGTGTATACATTTGGCGCTCAGGTTGCCTTCTGTACCATCGGTGCTTCGGCCTACTTTACCATATACCACCAGCACGCGGTCGCTGGGGCATCGTTTGTACCGCCTGAACATGGAGAGAATGAGAATGAAAAGGAACAATACCGCTCCCGCGACCACAATTAAAATGTAATCCATAACGTCATTAATTTAGGGTTTGAAATTGGAATATATATTATGAGAATTGTTATCCGGCCAGGGTTACCAGTAATATCCGGTCATTGATGATATTTCTTACCCTGATGAGTTTACCGGTAGCAATTTCTTCATCATCATCTGTCATGGCTGGCAGTTCGTGTAAAGTACCCTGTACTTTTATATGCACTTTTCCCATACCACTGCGATTGGGCGGTATAAAAAGATAGGTGCTGCCTGTTTTATTGATGGCGTTCTCTAGTTTCAACGCACCGTTGTAACGAAGGCGGCTCATATTTTTTAGAATGATGGCCATAAGCAATACCACGATCGTTCCGCCGGCAAGGGCAAGCAATATAGTGGCCGTTTTGCTCATGCCGCCGTAATGCGAGGCCAGTCCGGCCCAGCCGAACATTGTGAAAAAGGCGATCATGTTTTTGATGGTAATGAATTGATGAGCCATACCCCCATCATGGTCAATAGCGGTATCTGCGTGGCTCGCTGCGTGATCTGCATCGCCCCCTGAAAGGGATAATATACTTTGCATCAGGTAAAGGGCAGAAAACACAACAGCAATTCCCCAGAATATTTTTTCAAAAGGGGCAAGGGTTTGCCACCAGGTGCTTATGCTTAGCAGCATATGGGTTCAGGGTTTTTAGTTGATAATAATACAATTGAGGGCTCAGCTTCCAGTGTATAGTAATACCGGTGGTCCGGTTATTTTTTGTGTTTTCTGTTATACATAATTGGTAGGTGACGTCAGGTAAACATTACAGACCAGATGCAAATTTTTATCGTGTTTACTTTAACTTAACAGACAGGCCGGGAAAGCGGAGGCCGATGCCGCCGCCATTTACGCCATTAAGATTTAATTAATACACTTTAATTTAATGTACTTGCTGTTTTGTGCTGGTATTTCCGTTTTGATTATATATTAATTTGGCGGCTATGAAAAAAATGCTGACTATTTCAATGTTCCTGCTGGCAGTTATTGCAGGGCACGCTCAAATTAAACCTTTTCGATTTATACATATCAGTGATACGCATATTGGTTCACCCAATGGTTCGGCCGAGGAAGACCTGCGCCGCACAGTACGGGATATAAACGGGCAGCACAATGTGGCGTTTGTGATCATTACCGGCGACATTACTGAACTGGGCACCGATGCGCAACTGGTGCTGGCCAAACAAATACTCGACAGCCTGCAGGTAAAATATTACATCATTCCGGGTAATCACGATGCAGGCTGGAGTGAAAGCGGCGGTGTGCATTTTGCCACCACCTTCGGGTACGATAAGTTTCAATTCGACTACAACGGTATTCGATTTATTGGCTGCGCGTCGGGGCCGTATGTGCGAATGAGCGATGGCCATGTTCCCCGCAATGCCATTGTTTGGTTAGACAGTTTGCTGGCAAAAACACCGAAAGATCAACCCATCATTTTTTGCAATCATTATCCCATCGATAACAGCCTCGATAACTGGTACGAGATCACCGACCGGTTAAATAATTACAATACATTGATGATCATTTGCGGGCATGGGCATAATAATCATGCCCTTAGTTTCGAAAACATTCCTGGTGTAATGGGCCGTTCGAACCTGCGGGCAAAAGCGCCTCTTGGTGGCTATAACCTTGTTGATGTGACCGATTCTACAATTGTATATACCGAACGCAGACCGGGCGGAGCACCGCTGCCTTCCTGGCTAACATTACGGCATCCCCGGGTTGATACCATTGGCCATTTTGAACGGCCGTCCTATGCTATTAATGCACAGTACGCCCAGGTAAAACCAATATGGGCGTATTCGTCCGATGCCAATGTGATCTCAACACCGGCGGTTGCAAACAACCTGGTTATTTTCGGTAACCAGAATGGCGTTATTACGGCTTTAAACCAACCCGATGGAAAAAAGAAGTGGATGTATAAAACACAGGGCGCCATCTTTTCTTCTCCCGCTGTACGCGCAGGTAAAGTGGTGTTGGGTTCAGGGGATGGAGATGTATATTGTTTAAATGCATTAACAGGGAAGCTAATTTGGAAAGTAAAAACAGACGCATCGGTTTTAGGTTCGCCGGTAATTGTTGGCGATACCGTTTTTATTGGGGGGAGTGATCACAACTTTATGGCATTGAACCTGGCAAACGGAAAGGCTTTCTGGAAGTTTAACGGTTTACAGGGGCCGGTGGTAAGCACCCCGTTGATCTATGGCAATATGGTGATCTTTGGCGCCTGGGATAAACACCTGTATGCGGTGAACAAAAACAATGGGCAACTGGCCTGGCAATGGGACCCCGGTTTTTCGGTGATCAATTTTTCACCTGCGGCCTGTATTCCGGTAGCGCATGACAGTGTGGTGTATGTGGTTTGCCCCAACCGCACCCTGTATGCCATTGATGCGGTAACAGGCGCTACTTTATGGCAGAACAGTGAGACCCGCGTTCGCGAGTCGATCGGTATGTCGGCAGATGGAAAGTACGTATACGGTAAAACGATGCAGGATACAGTAGTTGCCTATGCTACAAGTCATACGGCACAACGGCCCGCCTGGGTAATGAATGCGGGTTTTGGCTATGAGCATGTGCCATCGATGCTGATCGAAAAAGACGGACAACTATTTTTTGGTACGCGTAATGGGGTTGTTTATGCGGTTGATGTGGCTACGCAAAAAGTTTCATGGGCTTATAAAATTGATAACTCCATGGTGAATACAGTGCGCGTATTGGATAAGCAGCACCTTGTTGCCTCTACTATGGATGGAAAGGTGGTGTTGCTGCGTGTGAAGTGATTTAGCGTGTTATAATTTATCGGCTAACATCTTCAATACAATAACATATTCCGCTACGTAATCGTTGCCTCTGCTCGGAAAGTTTGACATTCGTGAAAAGGCTTTGCTCAACATGGCATGTGCCTTTTCTGCATCGGAATAGTCGTGGAAGACCTTGATCCACTCATCGTTTTCCTTAAGTTTCTTTAAACCCACGCCTCCGTTGTAAAACAGGATGGGGCAATAGATCTTTTCAAGGTTAAAGTAAGGTACTTTGTTGTAGGAAAAGGAGGCGAAATAGGCTGAGTAATAATATAATACCTGTTTAAGCCGCGTTTTAATGGCTTCATCATCTTCAGCCTGTAGCGGTTGCTCGCGCCATTTATTCAATGCGGGTTGAAACAGGTTGGGTACCGTGTCATTGGTTTTTAATCGTATAAAGGTGTGCTTTATGTGCACATCTTCCCTTAAGATATTTTCAAGCACCAATGTGTCGTGCCGGTAGCGGCTGGCAGTAAATATGGGGGAATTGTCCTCGTTACGCTCTTTCCTGTTTTTAACCTGGATGATCAGTTGCTGATCATTTGTGAAGTTCCAGCTTGACGTTCTTTTTTCAATGGTGCCGTCATCGACAATAACTTCGCCGTTGGGTTGAAAACTGAACATCGTGAGTTCTGTTTTATGCTTTAGTTTACTGAGTTCCGAATGGGTTATAGATTCATATAGTTCCTTGTTATTGGTGGTAGTGCGAACAACGATCCAGTTGCCTTTCAACTCGTCTTTGGTAATAGGCAAACCACTATCAGAGCCGCAGGATGTAAGATATACTGCAATAAAAAGGAGAAAGTAAACAGGCCTCATGGGTCAGGTATTGTGTTGGCGATAAAAGTATAAAAAAAGAAATGAATGGGCAATGGTGAGTGGAGATAGCAAAGAGAGGCAGGAAGTATGAGGTTTGCGAATTTCATACTTCCTACTTCTTACTTCAGCCCAAAATAAAAAAAGGTCCCACACTTAACATGGGACCTTTTCTATATAAGGTTACAATTGTTGAACTTACACCAGCATGCGCAGCGGTTCTTCCAGTAAGCCCTGCAGGGTTTGCAGGAAGGCAGCTCCGGTAGCGCCGTCAACTACGCGGTGGTCGCAGGTTAAGGTAACTTTCATGATGTTACCAACCTTGATCTGTCCGTCTTTTACGATGGGAACCTGGTTAATAGCGCCCACAGCCAGGATACATGAATCGGGTGGATTGATGATGGCGGTGAACTCTTCTATTCCAAACATACCCAGGTTTGAGATCGTGAAGGTGCTTCCTTCCCAATCGCTGGGTTGTAATTTTTTATCTTTTGCTCTCTTCGCGAAATCTTTTACTTCAGTGGCGATCTGTGATAATGATTTCAGATCGGCAAAACGTACAACAGGTACCAGCAATCCTTCTTCAACTGCCACTGCCACACCAACATTCACGTGATGGTTAACGCGAATGGTATCGCCCTGCCAGCTGCTGTTCACTTTGGGGTGTTGTTTCAGTGCAATTGCGCAGGCTTTTAACACCATGTCGTTAAAGGAGATCTTAACCGGTGAAATATCATTGAGCTTGGCTCTGCTTTCTACCGCTTTATCCATGTTTATTTCCATGGTGAGGTAGAACTCAGGAGCAGTGAACTTGCTTTCAGACAGGCGTTTGGCAATTACCTTGCGCATTTGCGATACAGGTACATCTTCAAAGCTTACCTGACCGGCAACTGCAGGGGCTGCTTTACCAGTTTGGGCAGCTGTTGCAGGGGCCTGGCCACCGGCAGCAGGCGTGTAATTGTCGATATCTCTTTTAATGATACGTCCGCCATCACCCGAACCGGCAACTTTGTTAATATCAATACCTTTTTCAGAAGCTAATTTTTTGGCGAGGGGAGAAGCGATCACGCGGCCATTGCCTGTACCATGAGCAGGGGCAGCGGTTTCAGTTTGTGCGCTGGCAGCTTGTGTAGTTTGTGCAACAGCTTCGGGCTGGCTTTTGGCAGCACCGGTGCTAACACCACCTTTGGCGGCAGCTACGATCTTTTCAACATCTACTTTCTTTTCATCACCAATGATGCACAACAGGGCGTTTACGGGAACCTTATCACCTTTTTGTGCACCGATATATAATAATTTACCTTCTTTATAGCTTTCCAGCTCCATGGTAGCCTTATCGGTTTCCACATCGGCCAGCAGATCGCCTTTTTTCACAGTGTCGCCCACTTTTTTATGCCAGGCGGCAATTACACCTTCCGTCATGGTATCGCTGAGGCGCGGCATCAGGATCACTTCCTGCATATTGGCCAGGTCGAGTGATTCGCCAGCGGGTTTTGCGGCTGGTGCCTCGGCTTTGGCTGGGGCAGGGGCTTCTGTTTTGGCAGGCGCAGCGGCTGCAGCGGCTTTCTGGCCACCACCACCAATCAGGGAGCTGATATCTTCACCGGGGTTACCAATAATGGCTAACAGATCATTAACCTGTAATTTTCCCCCTTTTTGTGTGCCGATATGAAGCAGGGTGCCATCTTTATAACTTTCCAGTTCCATGGTTGCCTTATCGGTTTCCACCTCTGCCAGTAAGTCGCCTTTCTTTACTTTGTCGCCTACCTTTTTATGCCAGGCCGCTATCACGCCTTCTGTCATGGTATCGCTCAGGCGGGGCATTAAGATCACTTCAGCCATAAATATTTCTTATTTGATATTTCTGATTTTTTCGATTTGAGTGGTCGAAATTACAGCAAAATGAGCAATTGGAAAATTTAACCCTGTGCCTTTTGTCAGATAAGGGTTCCGGCCCCGGAGGAAGGGGAAAAAGGCCCAATTACCTGCCTGGTGGGCTGATAATCATTTCTTTTCATTTTTAATAATATAACTCCCGCTCATTTGAAATAATCAAAAATATTCGTTTTTTTAAGAACCTTATTATATCAACATTCATATGCCAACCCCTGTTTTAGTTTATCCCGAAACGCCTGAAAATGTACCATTGACAATTACAGATCCTTCCCGCAGTTTTAAAAAGGAGGTATCCACCGTAATGGGTTCTGTGGTGCTGTTCTTTATAGTATATATTTTACTAATATTATTGTCGGTGTTGTTGACCATTGCCTGTGTGTATGGCGGCATTGCCCTCATTATTGCCCTGCCCCGGTTTATAACGCTGATGTTGGGCATTGGTCTCATTGGCCTGGGTGTAATGGTGTTGATTTTCCTGGTGAAATTCATTTTTTCGGTGTCGCGGTACGACCGCTCGGGCATTGTTGAGATCAAAGAGGCCGACCATCCCCGGTTATTTGCCTTTATTAAACAGCTTACCCGCGATACGCAAACCCATTTCCCCAAACGTATTTACCTGTCGCCAGAAGTAAATGCCTGCGTGTTTTATGACTCCAGCTTTTTTAGCATGTTCCTGCCCAGGATGCTGCCAAAGCCCAGGAACTGAAGAACGGGTATCTTGAATATTTTAACCAGCAGGAAGATGCCGACTATTATTTAAAACATGCCCAGGCGATGGTGCAGGGGTTAGAACCGGTTTACGATCATTCGGGTGTTTCGCTTGAACAGGTGGGGGAGATCATCCGGCAATTGAAAACACAGGAAGCAACCCTGAAAGTATTGCTGGGCAAATGGATGACAGCCGGGGCATTTGATAATTCACCCGTATTGAAAGAACAAATACAGCAATTCCAGCATAAGGACTATGCTTATTTTACCGGTAAAGAGTTTTTGAACGATGAACTAAACGAACTGCACCGCATCATTAATGAAAGCTGGTCGGCCATCAATAAATTCAATTTCAGGAAATTCAAAGGGCTGTTGCAGGCGCAGCTGCCGTATTTGAATTAGGCCGGAACCCGTTAATCGAACCCGAGTTTCAGTTTACTTCTCAACTCATTCACTAACGGGTATTGTTCAATTATTTTCACGTATTGTTCTTTTGTAGAAAGGGGCCGCTCGGTAGGCTCCATCGTTACCGGATTATCGGTAACGGTTATGGTGAATAATACAGTGCGGTTATTGAACATGGTTTGCATGTAATCAGAAAGTTCGCGCCTTTCCCCTTCAATGAATTTTTGTTCAAGATTGTTATTGGTCAAGATCTCGAACATGTTTTCACTGTGAATAATTAACCGGGCCATAACGAACGATTGCGAGGCCGGGTTTTTATTATCTTTTAATTTTTGAGTGAAGTTGGCCCAGTGTTCCTGCAGCTTTTCATCGGTGAGCGGAATGATGGGGTTGGCGTTGCCGGCCTGTTTATTGGCATATTTTTGCCTGATCGATTCCAGTGTACCTAATTTAGATTTACCGGCCCCGCCTTGCTGTGTGTTGGCTGACTGGGGTTGAACCGGCGTTGAATTCCCCTGCATGGCATTTATATAATTCTGCTCTTCTTCTTCGGGACTGATATAATCAGTTGCGGGGTCTTCTATGATAAGCCTGGCTTCTGTATGTTGAGTTTTATATTCAGTTACCTGTTTGGGTTGTACCTGTGGCGTATTGGCGGCTTCCGGTTTCTGCTGCGCCTGCTGCAAATTACCTGTTTCCGGCTTTGTACTTACTGCTTCTGCCTTCTTACTTTTATCTTCTACCATGCCCAGCTTACGGAAAGCTACCGACTGGGCTCCTTCAACTAGTTTTTTTTTACCAACCCCGTCGCCGGTGGCAGCCAGTTCAAGTGCCTGTTGCAGGTAGGTTAATTTTATAATGGCCAGTTCGGTATGCAGCCGTTTGTTGCGGGCGCCTTTGAAATTGATCTCGGCCTCGTTTAAAATATTCAGGGCGCTGATGAGGTAGGCTGCCGGTGTTTTATGTCCGGTGGCTATATATTTATCTTTAAAGCTTTCTACAACCTGCAGCAGACCGGCTACTTTTTCATCTTTACATACCAGCAGGTTGCGAATGAATTCAGAGAACCCGTTCAGTACCATATCGCCTTCAAAACCCTTGCGGTCAATATCATCATATAATAACATAGCGCCGGCCAGGTCCTGGTTCTGCATACAGTCTATTAATTTAAAATAGTAGTCTGCATCCAAAATGTTCAGGTGCTCCAGGGTATTTTGATAAGTAACAGTACCGCTGGTAAAGCTTACAATTTTATCGAGAATACTGAGTGCATCACGCATACAGCCTTCGCTTTTGCGGGCAATGATCTGTAAGGCTGGCTTCTCGGCATCGATCTCTTCTTTTTTACAAATGCTCTCCAGGTGTTCTACCGTATCGTTGTTGGTGATGCGTTTGAAATCGAAGATCTGGCATCGGCTGAGGATGGTGGGTAGAATTTTATGCTTTTCGGTGGTTGCCAAAATAAAAATGGCGTAGGAAGGTGGTTCTTCCAGCGTTTTCAAAAAGGCGTTAAAGGCCGAGGAGCTAAGCATGTGCACCTCGTCAATCACGTATACTTTATGTTTACCGGGTTCGGGGGCAAATCTTACTTTTTCTACAAGGGACCGAATGTCTTCCACCGAGTTGTTACTGGCAGCATCCAGTTCAAAAACATTCAGCGAAGTGCCTTCATTAAAGGCCACACACGATGGACATTCATTGCAAGCTTCCCCCTCTGCACTGGGCTTGTCGCAATTGATGGTTTTAGCCAGAATACGGGCACAGGTTGTTTTACCCACCCCACGCGGACCGCAAAACAAAAAGGCATGCGCCAGGTGGTGGTTCTTGATCGCATTTTGCAGGGTGGTGGTAATATGGGCTTGTCCTACAACCGTATCAAAGGTTTGCGGACGATATTTCCGGGCTGAAACAATGAATTTATCCATGATATGTCGCAAATGTAAGTCAATGTAGTGATTTACTAATAGGGCAACTCACTAATGTGTTTAATCTGTTAAGGTATAGCAGATCAGTTAGTTATAAGGTGTCCCGGGAGCCGGAAAATAAATGATGGAAAAGAATATTTGAAAATAGTGGCTTCGTTGTTTGGAAACTTAACGGTGTTAAGTATATTTGTGTCGTTAATAAAGTTATTATGGGCATATCGGAAAGGAAAGAAAAGCAAAAGCAGGAGATCAGGAGGGCAATACTGGATGCTTCCATGAAACTGTTTATGGAACAGGGATTCGAAAATGTGTCCATGCGCAAGATCGCCGACCTTATAGAATACAGCCCAACTACGGTTTATCTCTATTTTAAAGATAAGAATGAGATCCTGTTCAACCTGCACGAAATGGGATTTCAAAAAATGGCAGAATATACTACCGATCTGTGGACAATAAAAAATCCGCTCGTTCGTCTGGCCAAAATGGGCGAGTACTACCTGCAGTTCGGTCTTGAAAATCCGGCATTCTATGAATTGATGTTTATTCTGAAAGCCCCTATGGAAGCCCTGGAAGGTCTTAATGAGAAGTGTGAATGGAGAAGCGGCGACCAAACGTTGGGCAGGCTTAAAGACACTATTCAGGAGTGTATGGATAAAAACCTGATCGAAAAGGGTGATGTAAATGCTATTTCCCTGGCTATCTGGAGTATGGTGCATGGTATGGTTTCGCTGGCCATTCGCGACCGGTTCGATAAACTGGTACCCCGCGATCAAATGGTGCCTATGATGAACAAAGGATTGACCTGGTTACTGAACGTGCTCGATGCGTCGGGCAATAAAACCTAAGCGGTTTTTTTTTACATTATTACTTAACGCTGTTAATAATATTTACAATATAATTTAAAACCATTGACTTATGAAAAGAAGTCTATCAATTCCGATGCTTATCGGGGTTGCAGGGAGCTTTTTTGCCTATCCGGCGGCTGCGCAAACAACCCTGGATAATTATGTAAAAGCGGGGTTGGAAGGTAACCTGGCCCTGCACCAGAAATCATTCGACCTGCAAAAGGCAGAGCTCGATCTTAAACGGGCCAAAACATTGTTCTATCCGCAAGCCAGCCTGAATTCGCAATATACCCTGGCCAGCGGTGGCCGCACGCAGGATATTCCCATTGGCGACCTGCTGAACAATGTTTATTCAACGCTTAATCAAATAACCGGCGCAAGCAAATTTCCGCAGGTTGAAAATCAAAAGATCGCCTTTTTGCCAAACGACTTTCACGACACCCGGCTGGAGGTATCACTGCCACTGGTGAACGCCGATATTCATTATAATAAAGCCATTAAAAAGGAATTGATTGAAACGCAACGGGCCGACGTTGATATTTACAAACGCGAACTGGTAAAAAATATAAAGGAAGCCTACTACCAGTACCTGCAGGCCGGTAAAGCAGTAGCCATCTATGATAATGCGCTGGCGCTTGCCAGTGAAAACCTGCGGGTAAGCGAAAAGCTGATGCAGAATGCCATGGCCACCAAAGAAACGGTGATGCGGGCAAAAGCACAGGTAAGCCAGGTAAAGGCTTCACTGATCACCGCCACCAATCAGCAATTAAATGCAGCTGCGTATTTCAATTGCCTGTTGAACCTGTCGCTCGATGCACCGGTAAGCACCGATAGCACGCTGTTTGAACAGGTGAATACCAACCTTACAACGGGGGTAGATGTACCGGCACGCCGCGAAGAGCTTGCCAAATTGCAAAGCGCACAAAAGGTAGTGGGTACCAGCATTAAAATGAACCGTTCGTACCTGATACCCAAACTCAATGCATTTTATAATATCGGTTATCAGGGTTATGGTTTTAAATTCAACAGCGATCAATTTTACCAGTTAGGCGGGTTGCAATTCAAATGGGACCTGTTCAAAGCAAATGATAATAAATACAGGATCCGCCAGTCGGAGCTTGATCTGGATGCACTCCACACCCAATACAAGGATGTGGAACAGCAATTGACCCTTCAGGTGCGCACGGCCGCAAACAATTACCGGTCGGCTATACAAACCATGCAGGCGCGGGCCGATGAAGTGGAAAGCACGCAGGAAACCTATCGCTTTGCTGAAAGGCGGTTTCGGGAAGGGCAGGCCCTGCAGATAGAATTGATAGATGCACGCACCCAGTTAACCAATGCGCGGTTAAATCATTCGCTTGCCCAACTGGCAGTGCTAACCTGCGCTGCCGAACTGGAACGGGTCACTGCCACCTATAACTTTTAGATTTCTGATTTTTAGATTTTTGGATTTTGAGATTTCTTTTGATTTGAACCTTGCGAAAAATCGCCAAATCCCTAAATCCTTTCTAAGGAGCAGATCCCCACACTTTATAAAAATCTTTGTTCATCAACATTAATATCTTTTAAGATGAAACGCATATTCTTCCCCCTTACCTTTTTATTGATCGCAGCTACTGCTGTTGTATTTACTGGCTGCAATGGCCATTCACAGGCAGCCCCTGTAACCGAAGATGAAATTGCTGTAAAGGTGCAGCCGGTCACCACTGCGCAATACGCGCCGGTTCTAAAATATTCAGGCGCTATGGCCTCTACCGCCGAAGCCCGGCTATCGTTCAAGATAAATGGAATTATTTCAAAGGTCTATGTTAAAGAAGGCGATCATGTTGTGAAGGGCCAACTGCTGGCAACGCTCGATCTTACCGAGATCAATGCACAGGTTCAGCAGGCATCGCAAGTTGTTGAAAAAGTACAACGCGATGTGAATCGGGTAAAAAACCTGTATAACGATACCGTGGCAACGCTTGAGCAGGTACAGAACGCCACTACCCAGCTGCAGACGGCAGAAGAGAGCCTGCGCATTGCCCGCTTTAACCAACAGTACGCACAAATTCGCGCCACCGAAAGCGGCACCATACTTAAAAAACTAATGAATGAAGGCGAACTGGCTGGTGCAGGGGCTACCGTATTTGTTTTCAATGGCACAGCCGGCAGCGATTGGGTGGTGCGCTTTGGAGTATCAGATAAAGATTGGGCCGTGCTGAAGAAAGGCGATAAGGCGTCAGTTGACATAGATGCCTACCCCAATAAAACCTTTTCAGGTATCATTACCGAAATAGCCCAGGGCGCCGATGCCGCCAGTGGCACCTATGAAATTGAAGTAAAAGTATTGCCAGGCGGGGCCCGTTTTGCCGCCGGTTTGTTTTCAACCATCCGGTTACAGCCCGTAGGTGAACAAACCGTTACCCTGGTGCCGGTTGAAGCGCTTACCGAAGCAAATGATAAAACCGGTTTTGTATACACTGTAAACCCCGATGGAAAAACAGTTGTCAAAAACAAGGTCACCATTGCTTTTCTGGAAAACAACAAAGCGGCTATTGTAAGCGGGCTCGATGGTGTTCGGGAAGTTATAACCGAAGGCGTGGGATACCTGACAGATAAATCATTAGTGAAAGTGATAAAATAATAGTTTATGAAAGAACATACTTCAATAAGTGATGAATTGCTGGCCGTGTTGTCGCAATGGTACAACCAGGCTGTTACAAAATACCAACTCCTGTTTCCTTCATTCGTGTATTAAAAAGTTACAAATTCAAATCAGGCTGTTATGAAAATAACTGACTTCTCAGTAAAAAATTATCAGTTCACACTCATCGTGTTTGTGGCACTGATCGCAATAGGCGTTAACTCGCTGCTGAATATGCCAAGGGGCGAAGAC
The DNA here is from genome assembly GCF_002077945.1 of Niastella vici. Classification (GTDB taxonomy): domain Bacteria; phylum Bacteroidota; class Bacteroidia; order Chitinophagales; family Chitinophagaceae; genus Niastella; species Niastella vici. The sequence goes on along the minus strand of NZ_LVYD01000041.1, from coordinate 74,600 downwards.
CCCGACTTTCAGGCGCCAACCTTCAGCATTGTAATGGTTTATCCCGGTACCAGTCCGAAAGATATGGAAGAACTGGTGGTTGATCCGGTTGAGAAAAAAATGAACGAGCTCGATGATATCAAACGCATCGTAAGCCGCATCGATGATGGTTTGGCGGTGATACAGGTTGAATTCAAATATGAAACCGACGCCGATAAAAAATACCAGGATATAGTTCGGGAGGTAGATGCGCTGAAGACGGAGCTGCCCCAGGATATTACCGACATTAATATCCTGAAATTCAGTCCCAGTGATGTAAACATTCTGCAGATAGCCCTGTTGAGCGAAACAACGCCCTATAAAGACCTCGAAGAATGGAGTAAGACCCTGAAAGAGCGGCTCGAGAAAGTTAAATCATTAAAGAATGTCGACAACTGGGCTTTTCCGCAACAGCAGGTACGCATTTCATTGCAACTGGAAAAACTGGCGCAATACAACATTCCGCTCAATAAAGTACTGGGCGCTGTTCAAAGCGAAAATGTAAACATTCCCGGTGGCAGTATTGAAATAGGGGAGAAGAAGTTCAACATAAAGACCAGTGGGGATTATAAAAACATTGAGGAAATAAAAAACACCATTGCCAGCAATGCGAGTGGAAAACTGGTGTATGTAAAAGATGTAGCCGACGTGAGTTTCAATTATGAAGAACAAACCTATATAGGCAGGTTGAATGGGAAACGCGGCGTATTTGTAACGGCCAGCCGTAAAATGGGCACCAACATATTTGCTGTTGAAAAGGAAATAAAACCAATACTGGCGCAATTCCAGAAAGACCTTCCCAAAAGCATTGCTTATGAACAAAGTTTTGATAATGCCCATAGCGTTCGTACCCGGCTGGGTGGTTTTACCCGCGACTTTGCCATTGCCATCTTCCTGGTACTGTTGACCTTGTTGCCATTGGGTGTGCGGGCTTCCATTGTAGTGATGATCTCTATACCCCTGTCGCTGGCCATCGGGCTTTTCTTACTCGATCTGTTTGGCATTACCATTAACCAGCTGAGCATTGTAGGTATGGTGGTTGCATTGGGTTTGCTGGTAGATGACAGTATTGTTGTAGTAGAAAATATTGAACGGTATTTGCGCCTCGGCTACAGCAAACGCGAAGCAGCCATGGCGGCCACCAAACAAATTGGGCTGGCGGTAATAGGCTGTACCATTACCCTGATATTTGCCTTTCTGCCGTTGATGTTCTTACCTGAAGGGGCAGGTGATTTTATCCGCAGCTTGCCGGCTGCGGTAGTTACCACGGTACTGGCTTCGTTGTTTGTTTCGCTGACGATAGTACCATTCCTCTCGAGCCGTATTTTGAGCAATCATGAAAACCCCGAAGGCAACCTGTTCTTACGCGGATTGAAAAAGTTCATTGGCGGTTCGTATCGCCGGTTGCTGAACAGCGCTATTAAACGGCCGGTAACCACCCTGCTGGTAGCCCTGGCCATCTTTGTGGGAGCGCTGGCATTGGTGCCGGTTGTTGGGTTCAGCGTTTTTCCTGCTTCAGAAAAACCGATGTTCCTGATCAATATTGAAACGCCGTTGGGTACCAGTTTGCAGGCAACCGACCAGGTATCGCGTTATGTTGAAAAGGAGATCAACAATATACCCGAGCTAAAAAATTATGCTACCAATGTAGGCCGGGGTAACCCACGCATATATTACAACGTAGTGCCGCAGAACGAGGTAAGCAATTATGCGCAATTGTTTGTGCAATTGAAAGAAACGCCGCCGGCTGAAAAAAGAAAGCTGATCGATCAGCTGCGCACGAAATTTAAAAATTATCCCAATGCGAAAATTGAAGTAAAGGATTTTGAGCAGGGCCCACCGGTGGAGGCGCCTATTGCTATCCGCCTGTTCAGCGAAGACCTGGATACTTTACGTAGCCTGGCCTTCAGGGTAGAAGCCCTGCTGAAAAAAACACCCGGCACTATTTATGTGAACAATGAGCTCACTACGCTAAAAACCGATCTGCGCGTAAAAGTAAATAAAGAAAAGGCCGGTTTACTGGGTGTGCCGGTGCATGAAATTGACCGAACCATCCGCATGTCGGTGGCAGGGTTGAACATTGGCACTTTCAGAAAAGAAAATGGCGATGAATATAATATTACGGTTACCCTGCCGCGTACAGAACGGCAAACCTATGAGGCGTTCAGTAAAATATATGTAACCAGTGTAACCGGCGCTTCTATTCCGCTGAACCAGCTGGCCGATATTCGCTTTGAAACCTCGCCTGTGACCATCAAACACTACGATAAAGACCGGTATACAGTAACCACTGCCTTTGTTCAAAGCGGGTATAATACCGGTAAGCTTACCGAGGGCCTAGTGAAACAACTCGATGCCATGCATTTTCCGCCCAATTCGCATTATGTAGCGGCGGGGGAAGTGGAAGCCAGCAAGGAAAGCTTTGGTGGCTTAGGCACCATTGTGCTGATAACCGTATTCGGTATACTGGGTGTGCTGATACTCGAGTTCAAAACATTCCGCGGAACGCTTATTGTACTTTCAGTGATCCCGCTGGGTATTATTGGCGCGGTGTTAATGTTACTGGCTACCGGCAATACTTTCTCCTTTGTGGCCGTAATTGGTTTGATAGCATTGATTGGAATTGAAGTAAAAAACTCTATTTTGCTGGTTGATTATACCGATCAACTGCGCAAACAGGGGATGAGTCTTGATAAAGCCATACAGGAAGCCGGCGAAACGAGATTTGTACCTATTATTCTAACAACATTAACTGCTATTGGCGGCTTATTACCGCTGGTAATGGAAAACAACCCCCTGTATTCACCGCTGGCATTGGTGATCATTGGCGGCTTAATAAGCTCAACTTTGTTAACCAGAATTGTAACACCGGTATTGTATAAATTGCTGGCGCCAAAACTGAGCGCACAGTAATATATTAAAAGCATTCTTAAAAATATAGAATCGTTATACTATGAACATTCATACCATCTTTGGCGCCGGAGGCGCAGTGGCCGACCAGTTATTACCGATATTATTAAAGAACAATGAAAAGGTTCGGGTGGTTTCAAGAACTGCCAAATCCATTGCCGGTGTTGAAGCTGTTGCCGCCGATGCAACAAATTACGAACAAACCTTACAGGCAATAAAAGGTTCCTCCATTGTTTATTTACTCATCGGTTTGCCATATGACATTCGCATTTGGCGGGTGCAATGGCCGGTGATCATGACCAATGTGATCAATGCCTGTAAAGAAACCGGTGCAAAGCTTATTTTTTTCGATAACGTGTATATGTATGGGAAAGTGGATGGCTGGATGACAGAAGAAACCCCATTCAATCCCTGCAGCAAAAAAGGCGCAGTAAGAGCTGCAATTGCCAAGCAGTTGTTACAGGAAACAAAAGCCGGCAACCTGCAGGCCCTGATTGCCCGCTGTGCCGATTTTTACGGCCCCATTGGTTTTAAGACCAGTGTTCCCAACCTGCTGGTGATACAAAACCTGTTAAAAGGAAAGAAAGCACAATGGCTGGCCAATGCCGATCAGCCGCACTCCATTACCTACGTGCCAGATGCGGCAAAAGCCCTGTACCTGCTGGCTAACCGGCCCGATGCGTTTGGCCAAACCTGGCATTTGCCTACCGCCCCTGAATTAATAACCGGGCGGCAGTTTGTAAAACAGGCTGCAGCTGCCATGCAAAAACCGGATGGCGTTTCAACAATACCAAACTGGATGCTGTCATTAGCGGGCTTGTTCAACCGGCCCATGAAAGAATTGAAAGAAATGAATTACCAGAACGAATATCCCTACCTGTTCGGTTCCGACAAATTCAATAAAACCTTTGAGTTTACGCCTACTTCGTATGCGGAGGGAATAAAGGAAACCGTACAATGGGCGCTGGGCGAAGGAAGTAAGAAGTAAGCTTCAGGAAGAATTGCCGGGGCGCCGGAACCAGTTAAATTGTTTCCGGCGCCCCGCCCTTTTAACTCACCATCGGGTGCCGTTTAAATTCCCGCGTTCGATCGAACAGGTACCGGTAGGTGGTGAGCACCCGGCTGCGGAACGTATCGCCCAGGCTGGCTGCTACATTCAGCATTTTGGGATTAAAGTCGCCAATCCATTGCATTTCGTATTCGGTATAAGGCGTTTGCCATTGAATGACCTTGCCGCTTTCAACGATCATATAAGCATCGATACCTTTGCCCTGGTATTCCGGAACAATGCCAAACACCAGGCCCGTACATTTTTTACAGGGCTTTGTCTTTTTGATCCAGAGGAATTTCAGCTTGTGATACAGGCTGAATTTACCATTGAGGTACTTGAACCACTGGTTCAGGTCGGGCAGGTTGATGAACATGGCTACAGGCTCCTCTTTATGATACGTGAACCAGATGATGCGTTCATCCATCACCGGTTTCATTTTTTTGAACATCAGCAGTACCTGGTCTTTCTTCAACTCCTTTAAACCGCCGTGGCCGGCCCAGGCTTTATTATATATATAAGTAAAGTCGGCTGCGAATTTCCCGAACTGTTTTTTATCGATGGGAATGCACCTGTAATCGGGATTGGCGTAATTGGCGTGCCGTTCGTGCAGTTTTTCGCTGAGCTTTTTCTTTGGGTTCAGTCCAAAGCAGATCTGGTTAAAGAAAGGGCGGAACCCATAATTTTCGAACAGTTCGCGATAGAACGGCGGATTATAGTTCATGCAATACAGGGGTTCCTGAAAACCTTCGGTAACCAGCCCCCACCAGCGGTCGCGCTCCCCAAAATTAATAGGGCCATCCATGGCTTCCACCCCGCGTTGGATGAGCCAGTGTTTGGCAACGTCAAAAAGCATATCGGCGGCCGACTGGTCGTTGATGCAATCGAAAAAGCCTATGCCGCCCACGGCGAATTCATCGCCCTTGTTCCTGTATTTCTTATTAGTAAAAGCGGCGATGCGGCCTAAACATTTGCCGTCGGCGCTGTACAGCACCCAGCGGGTACATTCGCCAAAGCGGAAGGTTTTATTCTTTTCGGGATTGAAAACTTCTTCTATATCCTTATCGAGCGGGCGGATATAGTTTGGGTTGGACTGGTTTAGTTCAACATTAACCCTGATGAAATCGCTGGCTGAGCCGGTAGTGGAAACTTCAGTTAATTGCATGATCGGTAAAAGGATATCTCGCTGGTGCACATTACAAAGTACAAATAAAACGAAAAAGCGTAAGAAATTGGCCACCAATTGCCGGTTCGCAGATAAAGCGAACTGCGGGTAAAAATTCTCTATTAAATTGCCAAATTATCTGTCGTTCACTTACCTTTGCAGCCGAAATTAAAAATGTTGCCTTGAAAGGCTAATAACTAGCTGAAAATCAAGGCAGATAACTAAAACGCTCACGCAAAATCAAACTATTATATGCCAAATGTTGGTAAGATCAAGCAGATCATCGGTGCTGTAGTAGACGTGCAGTTTGAAGGAAAACTCCCTGAAATTTATAATGCGCTTGAATTAAAGCGCCAAAATGGTGAAGTGCTGGTGCTTGAAGCTCAGCAACACCTGGGTGAAGACAGCGTTCGTTGTATCGCCATGGACGGTACCGAAGGTCTGGTTCGGGGAATGGTAGTAACAGATACCGGTGCTGCGATCGCTATGCCAACCGGCGAAGCTATCAAAGGCCGTTTGTTCAATGTAACCGGCGATCCTATCGATGGTTTGCCTGCCGTACCAAAAGCTGGAGGCCGCCCTATTCACAGTAAACCACCTGCATTCGAAAACCTGAGCACTTCTCAGGAAGTGTTATTCACTGGTATTAAAGTAATTGACCTGATCGAGCCTTATGCAAAAGGTGGTAAGATCGGTTTGTTCGGTGGTGCTGGTGTGGGTAAAACCGTATTGATCCAGGAGCTTATCAACAATATCGCGAAAGCATATTCCGGTTTATCAGTGTTTGCCGGTGTGGGTGAAAGAACCCGTGAAGGTAATGACCTGATGCGCGAAATGATCGAAGCCGGCATTATGAAATATGGTAAGGATTTCATCCACAGTATGGAACATGGTGGCTGGGACCTGAGCAAAGTGGATATGAAAGAACTGTCTGATTCAAAGGCAACTTTCGTGTTCGGACAAATGAACGAACCTCCAGGCGCCCGCGCCCGTGTGGCCCTGAGTGGTCTTACTATCGCTGAGTACTACCGCGATGGTGACGGACAAGGCAAAGGCCGCGACATCCTGTTCTTCGTTGATAACATCTTCCGTTTCACCCAGGCAGGTTCTGAAGTATCGGCCCTGTTGGGACGTATGCCTTCAGCGGTAGGTTACCAACCTACACTGGCTACCGAAATGGGTCTGATGCAAGAGCGTATCACTTCAACTAAAAACGGTTCAATCACTTCAGTTCAGGCGGTTTACGTACCTGCGGATGACTTAACTGACCCCGCTCCGGCTACTACCTTCGCCCACCTGGATGCTACAACCGTATTGAGCCGTAAGATCGCCGACTTAGGTATTTATCCTGCGGTTGACCCGCTCGATTCTACCAGCCGTATCCTTACGCCGCAAATCGTGGGTGATTCTCACTACAACACGGCTAACCGCGTAAAACTGATCCTGCAACGTTATAAAGAATTACAGGATATCATCGCCATCCTTGGTATGGATGAGTTGAGCGAAGAAGATAAACAAACCGTATTCCGCGCCCGTAAAGTGCAACGCTTCCTGTCACAACCTTTCCATGTGGCTGAGCAGTTCACCGGTTTGAAAGGGGTACTGGTTCCCATCGAAGAAACCATCCGTGGCTTTAACATGATCATGGACGGTGAAGTAGATGAATATCCTGAAGCAGCTTTCAACCTGGTTGGTACCATCGATGATGCCATCGAAAAAGGTAAGAAACTGCTGGCGCAGGCGCAAGGGTAAGAATCCTATTATCAAATTAGCACATTATTAAAATGAATCTCGAAATATTAACTCCGGAAAAAAAGCTGTTCAGTGGTGAAGTGTATGGCGTTCAACTGCCAGGTATAACCGGTTTGTTTGAAGTGCTTGATAAACACGCTCCGCTGGTAAGTGCGCTGAAAAGCGGCCGGGTAAAAGTGTTAAAAGATAAAAGCAATCACCTGGCTTATTACGAGATCCAGAGTGGTTTTGTAGAAGTGCTGGGTAATAAAACTACCGTGCTGGTAGAAGGCGCTACTACAGTAGGCTAACCTGGAAGATACTTTCAGCCAGATTCAACTATATTTCTCCCCCGATTTTATCGGGGGAGATTTTTTTTGGGTAGAACCGAAAACCGGAGCTACTGTTATGACGGGAACAAAAAAAATCCCCCGGGCTGAGCGGGGGAAATCTACTGTAGAATATAAATGTAAATCAGGCGTTCGTTTTAATAGCCGATGGCTTGTTGGCCATCAACCAGATGTCGTACAACAGGTCACTCTTGTCGCCATCAGCTACCAGCGACGCATCAACAGGGATGGCATCCTGGCTGGTTTTCTGGATCTGCCAACCGGTAAGTCCGGCCGCAGAAAGAAAATGATTGGCGCAGGTATTGGTGGTCAGTCTCGATGCTTCGTACAATGGCAGCGCCCGTTGTCCTGTCAATGATAAATGACCCAGCCAAACGTTCAGCAACAGGGGCAGTTCATCGAGGTTTGTCTTGCGCAGGAACATGCCTATGCGGCTGATTTCGGCGCCGTTCTTCCTTTTGGCTGCATCCTGAATGATCGTATTGAACTTATACAAATTAAAGAGGCGGAAGCCCCGGCCTGTGCGAATGGTTCCAAACAGAACAGGTCCGCCGGTATCTACTTTCACCGCCAGTGCAATCAACAACATAACGGGGCTCAGCACCGCCAGCAGCGTTGAAGATATTATCAGGTCTAACCCTCTTTTCAATACCGTGCGGGCATTGGGGTAAGCCGGGAACGATGTTTCTACCTTGCAAACCTCGGGTTGTTGCAACCTTCTCTGTTTCATATGCTGCAGAAAGCTCATCTTACGCTGCAGCACAGGGCCTGTAAATTCATTCAGGAACAGCAGGTCGTCAATAAATGCATAACGTTTGAAGCTGGCCAATGCTGACTTCGTTAACCCGGTTGCTTCAACAATGAAAGGAACACTTGCCATTATCTTATGGCTGTAGATGAATTTATGCAGCTCAACCAGGTGTTCGGTTCCCAGCGTGCCCTCGGCAATGATCATGCCTGGGATGGTAACGTCATCGGCTTTATTCAACAGCCGTTTCAGGGTGAAAATGGCATTTTCGGCCGAAACGCTGGTGTAGCCAAACTCGAAAGATCCTTTGAGCTTTTCAATGTTACGGGTTTGGGTGCCGATATAGAAGAACTGCAACTTGGTAATATCAGTTGGTTCCTTTTCGCCAGGCAAACTGTAGCGTTTGTATGTATCGATAATTTTCTTAGTGGGTAGAATTGTTAGTTCCATAGAAGTCCAATTTAATTGATCAATTCCCGGCTATTAACCGGCTTTCACTCGTTCACGGTCGAAACCGGTGCAACCCTGCTCATAACTTTCTTTACCGTTTCATTCAGTTCAAGCGGATTAAATGGCTTCGTGAAATATTCTGCAATCCCATATTGCAGGCATTTGGCGGCCGTGGTATCCTTATCTAATGATGATAATACAATCAGGGGAATATCCCGGTAAATGGCGCTCGATGAAAATTCTGCGATCAGTTCCCAGTTCTGCACATCGGGCAGTTGTGGGTCAACGATGATCAGGTCGGGCAAATTCTTTTTTGCCAGCCAGAACATGGCCGAACAGGCATCGGGGGCGGTAACTACCTGGTGATCTTTTCCCAGTACCGTATGTAACAAAAACCTGATCGCTTTGCTGTCGTCAATAGCCAATATACATCTTCTCATTCTCGTACGTTAAAATGCTGAAAACGGATTATAGTTTTCAATAAGGCATACGGATACATTCGGTTCGCACAGGCATTGGAATACTTATCCCAGGGACATGCATATGGCTGTCTGGAATCGCATTACAATTGGTACAAAACGGCTTTACAGGATTTGTTAGATTAACTTTTTCAAAATAGTGTTAACCAGTTTGAGGGGAATTTCTAAGGATTTGTGGTGTTGTGATAAGCTACAAACAGGTAATCCTTACGGCTTTCAACGGATAGGCACAATAAAAGTAGTAACAAAACCTGGTAAATCAAATACCCACCAACACGTAGGGCCGGGATATATATAAATGCTTAGTTATAAGGCGTTCGCAGCGTGCTGATTATGTATGTGATTGATTATTAGCACTATTTATCCACAAAACTGCTGTTGTACCATTAATCGTATCTTACTGATTAATAGTTACATAACCGGTACCTTATTAGTAACATCTTAACACCTTTTGAAGTTCACGTAGTGTATTTTGCGAACCACATCGGTTAACTTGCACAATAATTAAATCGCTATGAAGAAAATTATACTGGCCGCCTGTTTGTTTACTATGTTCAGTGCTGTGGCTGTAGCCCAGGATGAACCGGAGGAGCCCAAAGAGAAGGGTTTCGATAAAAGCAAACTGTTCTTCGGCGGTAATTTTGGTTTGGGCTTTGGAAATGTATCGACCCTCGTAAATGTATCACCGCAAATTGGTTACCGTTTTAATAAATACCTGGCCGCCGGCGCCGGTATTAACTTTATTTATTCCAGTTACAAGTATGAATGGCTTGATTATAAAGAACAATATGGGGTAGCTGGCCTGAATATTTTCGGCCGGGTATATCCCATTGAATATATCTTTTTACAATTACAGCCGGAGGCGAATTATACCTGGGGTAAACAGAAATCTTTAAGTTCAGATTCAGAGATCAAGCTCGATAGCAAGATAGTGCCTTCCTTATTAGGTGGCGTTGGCGCTGCTATTCCCACGGGTGGCAGGGGGTATTTTTTGATAAGCGCCAATTACGACCTGTTGCAAAATACGCGCAGCCCTTACGGCAGCCGCGCCTTTTTTAACTTCGGTTATAACTTCGGGTTTTAGGAGTACAATTATCCGATCTTATTAAATATTTCTATAGGCGTTTCGCAGAATACGATGCGCTCTTCGAGCGACTCGTACAGGAAATCTTCTTTTTTCAGGTGTTGTAAATGCAGCCGCAGGTGATTGTAAAACCCTTCGGTGTTCAACACGTATATTTTTTTGTCGTGGATCTTTAATTGATTCCAGGTAAGCATTTCAAACAATTCATCGAGGGTGCCAAAACCGCCGGGCATAACAATGGCGGCATCGCACATCTCATACATCATCTTTTTTCGGGTATGCATGTCAGGCACAACAAACAATTCAGTGAGCCCTTCGTGCTGATGCTCCCATTCGGTAAGGATCTTGGGAATAACACCCATTACCTTGCCACCGTTGGCCAGTACGGCATCGGCGATAGCGCCCATCAGGCCTTTATTGCCGCCGCCATACACCATGCGCAGGTTCAGCACAGCTATCAGCTTGCCGAGTTCTGCCGCATGTTTCATATACAAAGGGCTCCTGCCGGTCTTTGATCCGCAAAAAACTACTACCGATTCAATCTTCATGCTCGCTGTTTTTAGTACCGACATATAATGTTAAAAAAAAGCCTGTGAACGGCTAAGATAAATGGATTATCAGCAATAGTAAAACACATTTTTATTACCTTCAAACCTAAAGGTTGAATAGGGGAGCGCTTTGATGTATAAGACAATATGCCTGTTAAAAAAAGCAGATGAAAAGGCAAATGCGTTGTAAACCTTCTTCTATTCAGGCTTTTAGGCTACCTACCCTGGCCGACTTTTTTTGAACCGTTTAATCATCGTTATTTATGTCTGCACCCCTGTTGTTCTCTTTTGTGATCGGTTATTTTGTGTTGTTGCTGGTTGTTGCGTGGGTTACTTCCCGGAATTCGAACAATGATTCTTTTTTTATCGGCAATCGTAATTCGAACTGGATGCTTGTTGCTTTTGGAATGGTGGGCACCTCGCTGAGCGGGGTTACCTTTGTTTCGGTACCGGGTACAGTAGGTGCATTTGCGGGTAATGCATATAAAGGATTTGCTTATTTCCAGGTGGTGATCGGTTATATTCTGGGTTACCTGGTGGTGGCATTTGTATTGCTGCCGCTGTATTACCGCATGAACCTTACTTCCATTTATAATTACCTGCAGAAGCGGTTTGGCACCATTGCCTATAAAACGGGCGCCCTGTTCTTTATAATTTCCCGTACTGTTGGCGCCACCGCCCGGTTGTTCCTCGTGATCTTTGTATTGCAGCATTTCATCCTGGAAAGTTTTGGTGTTCCTTTCGTGGTCACTGCACTTATTATTTTATTGATGATCCTGTTGTATACGTTCGAGGGCGGTGTAAAAACGATCGTGTATACCGATACGCTGCAAACCACCCTTATGCTGGCTGGTTTAGTGGTTACAGTCGTATACATTTTGAACAACATGCATATCTCGGTTGGCGAAGCCATGCACACGCTAAGCGGCAAAGGCTATACCACCATTTTTAATACTGATCCCAAAAGCGGCGGGTTCTTCCTGAAACAGATCATCGGCGGTATGTTTATCACCATCTCCATGTTCGGGCTCGATCAGGAAATGATGCAAAAGAACATCAGTGTAAAAACGCTGAAAGATTCCCAAAAGAACATGATCACCTTTAACCTGGTGAGCGCGGGGGTAAACTTTTTGTTCCTGTTGCTGGGCGGTTTGTTGTACCTGTATGCGTTGAATCATGGGGCTGAGTATGCGCAGGCTACCAATGCTGCCGGCGCTACAAAAATGCAATTGCTGTCGAATGGTAAAGATATTATGGGCGACGAGCTTTTCCCCACGATGGCGCTCCACCACATGCCACAGGTTATCTCCATTATATTCATCATTGCATTGATCAGTGCCCTGTTCCCCAGTGCCGATGGCGCCCTCACCGCATTGACCTCGTCATTCTGTATCGATATCCTGGGGTTGAAAAGGCGAGATGACCTTACCGAAAAGCAACAGAAAAAGATCAGGTTAACGGTTCACCTGTCGTTTACCTTCATCTTCCTTATTTGTATTATGATATTTTACCAGATCGGCGATCGTAGTATCATTGATAAAATACTTACGCTGGCCGGGTATACTTACGGTCCGTTGCTGGGGCTTTTCGCGTTTGGCATCCTGAGCAAAAGAACCTTACCATCAACCATACTTATTACTGTCATCTGCCTGGCTGCACCGGTGATCTGTTATTTTTTGAGCCAGAACGCTGCGCAATGGTTCAACGGCTACCAGATCGGAATTGAGCTGCTTATTATAAATGGATTGCTGACCTATTTTGGTTTGCTGAGCATTTCAAAAAAGGCAGCCGTTGCACAATAACAAAAACTGATCTGCATCATATTTTAAAAGTGCCGCGCCGTTATAGGGGCGGCACTTCTTTTTTTATTGTGAACAATTCATATAAAAGGACTGAGCGTTTATTGTTTCACCTGGTATAAAAATTTTCATACAGCAGATCTACTTATTGAATTCAAAAAAATAAATGACTCATAAACTAAAATGAAATTTCTCCCGTTTAATAGCTACCATTACAATTACCGTCATACAATAAACGAAGAATCGATACAGGTGAAGAGCGTGCTACGAACAGGAATTATCAATCAACTTATTTACGATAGCTGGAGTGTTTAGTCTGAGGTCGGGAGGCCATTTTTGAAGGTGAATGGATTTTCTGACTCCCGACCGAGGGCTAAGCAAACAGAGAGTTCGTAAGTTTAAAAGTAGTTGTGGATTTAACTGAATAACTCAGGAACTGCCTTCCGATTCCCCCTCACAACTCCCGACATACTATCTTTGCAAAAAACAAACATTTGGAGATTACCGATCCCCTGGCCCAGGCATATGCCAGTCAGTTCACCTCGCCCGAAGAGGCGCTTTTGCAGGAAATATCAGCGGCTACCCAGGCCCTGCATCCGCATGCGCACATGTTAAGCGGTCATGTACAGGGCAAATTCCTGGAAATGATCAGCTATTTATTACAGCCCCGGCGCATTCTCGAAATAGGCACTTTTACCGGTTACAGCGCCCTTTGCCTTGCTAAGGGGTTGTTAAAAGATGGAAAAATACATACAATTGAGCTTAGGGATCAGGATGCTTCTGTAGCCCAGGCAAATTTCAATAGGTCAATTGACGCGGGAAAGATAATTTTGCATGTAGGGAACGCGTTAAGCATAATCCCGGGGTTGAATGAAACCTGGGACCTGGTTTTTATTGACGCAGATAAGGTAAACTATACCCATTATTACCAGTTGGTGTTGCCAATGGTGCGGCCAGGCGGCCTGATCATAGCGGATAATGTGCTTTTTCACGGTCAGGTGCTACAGCAACCGGTAGCCGGCAAAAATGCGAAAGCTATTCAGGAGTTCAATGAATATGTGCAGCAGGATGCCAGTGTCGACAAGGTGCTGTTAACCGTCCGGGACGGATTATTAATGATTCGAAAAAAATAAAATAGGAAACCGTTGAAACGATTACTGGTTGTAATAGCAATTTTCGCAGTGCAGGGCCTCAAGGCACAACGCAACAGCGATGTAGTCGATTACATTAATACTTATAAGGAAATAGCCATTCGCGAAATGCAGCGCAGCGGCATTCCGGCTTCCATTACCCTGGCGCAGGGCATACATGAAAGTATGGCCGGCAAAAGCGACCTGGTAATAAAATCGAATAACCATTTTGGTATCAAGTGCCGGGACGAGTGGAAGGGCGAAAGAGTGTATCACGATGATGATGCACGCGGCGAATGTTTCAGAAGCTACACAAAGGCTGAACAATCCTATGTAGATCATTCTGATTTCCTGAAAAATGGCAGCCGGTATGCCTTTTTGTTCCAGATTGACCCTACCGATTACAGCCAGTGGGCATACGGGTTAAAAAAGGCCGGTTATGCTACCAATCCCAAATATCCGCAGATCCTGATCAAATACATCGAAGATTACAACCTGCAACAGTATACGCTCATTGCTATGGGCAAATTATCGCCCAAAGATGAAATACTGGCCGGTGGCGGCAAGCCGGTGAGCATCAGTAACGGTGTGGCCATTCAGGAAATAAAACTGCCTGCTACACCCAAGGCACCGGTTGATTATCCCATAGGACAGTTTACCATTAACAGAACCCGGGTGATCTATGCCAAAGCAGGCGCCTCCCTGCTGGGTATTGCCAAAGAATACGATATTTCCCTGAAACACCTGCTCGATTTTAATGAAATGGATGAAGAAGACGACGATGTGCTGGGCCAGGACCAACTGGTATTTGTACAGCGCAAACGCAAATCGGGTGAGAATGAGTTCCACGAAGTAAAACCCGGCGAAACACTATACGATATTTGCCAAAGCGAAGGCATCAGGCTCGAAAGCCTCATTAATTACAATCATTTGCAAAATGAGGGCGAGCCGGCCGTTGGCGAAAAATTATACCTGCAGGATAAGGCGCCCGAACGACCCAAACTGGCAAAGGATGTGGTGATGGAAACGCCTAAACCCCCGGTGGTAACACCCGACCAGATCACACCCGGCAACTCATCGGCGGTAACTGCCAGTTTACATATAGTGCAGGAAAAAGAAACTTTGTATAGTATCGCGAAAAAGTATAGTATTACAGTAGAACAACTCAAAGACTGGAATAAACTGACTGGTAATGGCCTGAAGACCGGACAGGAACTGGTTATTTACAAAAATTGATTTATGGGCGAAATTCGCGTACACGACAAACAATTTGAACCATACCTTAGTGCTGCAACGATTGCTGACAGAATAAAAAATATTGCCGGAAAACTGAACACCGATTATGCCAGCAAAAAGCCATTGTTCATAGCTATTTTGAATGGCTCATTTATGTTTGCGGCCGACTTGTTCAAAGAGCTTGCCATTGATGCCGAGATCTGTTTTATAAAGCTGGCCTCTTATAAAGGAACCAAATCAACCGGCCATGTATTAACCGCTATCGGCCTTGATATGGACCTGTTTGGCCGCGATGTGGTGATTGTAGAAGATATAGTAGACACGGGAAAAACCCTCAGCGAATTTTTGCCACAGCTGCACCACCAGCAACCTGCCTCGTTAAAAATTGTAGCGCTGCTGCACAAACCCGAAGCAACGGTATTCCCCATTACCATTGATTACCTTGGATTTTCTATCCCCAACAAATTTGTTGTAGGGTATGGCCTGGATTATGACGGACTGGGTAGAAATATTCCGGAAATTTTTAAGTTGATTGAGTAAGCGTTGAAAAGTTAGTAAGTTGGATCTGTTAACGGAATAGCCCCGGCTAAACGGGACTGGCTTGTTAATCAGTAAACTATGCAATTATTTCAGCATATTGAAAACTGCTGTCGTCATATTAACCTCATTCCTGTTTGTTTTTACCGCAAACGCCCAATATTATTTACGCGGTGAGATCAGGGACGAAAAGAATAATCTTCTGTCGAATGCACGCATTGTGCTTCATTCAACAGGGTATGTATACTCATCGGGCAGCAGAGGCTCCTTTGGTATTATGACCGCCAAACTTATTGACTCCGTTACCGTTTCGCTCGATGGCTATCAGGCATTGTCGGTAAAACTGGAAACCGCCAAATATCACTCCCTTATTTTAAAAACATTATTTACTTCGGCCAATCTGCAAAAGAACCGCCTGCTATCGTTTACCCGCAACCTGAAACCCAGCGACCGGCGTAACTGGACGGTAGGTACGGAGACTTATAATTCTTTGGTGGAAAATGATTTTGTGCAAACTGAAAAATATCCCGAAACGGGGTTTGCCATCAACACCGATAAAGCCTCGTACAGCAATGTGCGCCGTTTTTTGAACATGAATACCACCGTACCACCCGATGCGGTGCGTACAGAAGAGCTGTTAAACTATTTCAATTTTACCTACATTGACCCTCCCCGTGATAGTGTGTTTGGTTTTCAGTCTTATGTTACCGAATGTCCGTGGAACAAGGCAAACCAGTTGCTGGCCCTCCATATTTCAGCCCGTAAGCTCGATCCGGAAAAAATACCCCCGAGCAACCTGGTGTTCCTGATAGATGTTTCGGGCAGCATGGATATGCCTAACCGTTTACCATTGTTGAAATCGGCCTTTACCTTACTGGTGAATAACCTGCGCGATAAGGATACCATTTCCATTGTGGTGTATGGCAGCACCATTGGCATCTGGTTGCCGCCCACCTCGGGAACTCAAAAAGAGAAGATCCGCAAATCTATTGAAGACCTGTACCCGGGCGGTTCAACACCCGGCGAATCGGGCATCAGAACTGCGTATAGCCTCGCCAAAAGCCAGTTCATAAAGGGGGGCAATAACCGCGTTATACTGGCCACCGATGGCGACTTCAACGTGGGGCAAACAAGCGACGATGAGCTGGAAAAACTCATTACCCTGCACCAACAATCGGGTATTTATTTAACCTGTTTGGGCGTGGGCATGGGCAACTATAAAGATTCGAAACTGGAAGTGCTCGCCAAAAAAGGGAATGGCAATTTCGCCTACCTCGATAATGAACGCGAAGCGGAAAAGGTGCTGGTGAAAGAACTGACCCAAACATTGTACAGCGTGGCTGATAATGCCTTTCTGAATATCGACTTCAACCCCAATCTGGTAAAGAACTACCGGCTCATTGGTTTTGATAACAAATGGAAAGCGCTGGTTGATTCGGTGAGTGAGCTCGATGGGGGAGAAGTAGGCTCGGGACATTCGGTGATCGCCCTGTTTGAGCTGGACCCTGCTTTTGCTGGCGGGCCCGGTACAAATGGTAACCTGGCCAATATAAGCATTCGATATAAACTGCCTAACGATACCCTGCAACGTTATACCACTTATCGCTGCCCCTATACAGTTACGCCATTCAACATGTTACCGGCTACTTACCGCTTTGCTTCTTCGGTAGCAATGTTTGCCGGCCTGCTCAAAGATTCAAAATATGCCCGCAATTACAGTTTTAGCGATGTCATAAAGCTGGCCACCGAATCGGAAGATGCCCATGACGCTATTCAGCAGGAGTTTATTACCATTATTGAAAAGGCGAAAAAGATCTACGGGAAGGAACGGAAGAAAAAGAAGTTGCTGTAAGTACAAAAAAAATCCCGCAGAGCGGGATTGACAATTTATCTTATCAGTATTTTATATTAGGAGAACATTTCCCGCACCTTATCGAAAAAGCTTTTATCGCTTTTTTCCGGTTGTGGTTTGAAGTTGGGCGAACTGTTCATTTTCTCCAGTGCGGTTTTTTCTTCAGCAGAAAGGTTCTGCGGCGTCCACACATTAACATAAATCAGCTGATCGCCTTTTTCATAAGAGTTCACGCCGGGGAAACCTTTTCCTTTCAGGCGGAAGATCTTGCCACTTTGGGTGCCGGCCGGTATTTTGATCTTGGCGCGGCCATCGATGGTAGGCACTTCAACTGAGGTGCCAAAGCAGGCATCGGGGAACGAAAGGTGCAGCTCATAGGCCACATTCAATCCATCGCGATGCAGGTCTTTATGTTGTTCTTCTTCAATTAATACGATGAGGTCACCGGGAGGGCCGCCTCGTTCACCGGCATTACCGCGTCCGCCGAGGCTCAGCTGCATGCCTTCCTGCACACCGGCGGGAATATCGAGTGTAACCGTTTCTTCTCCGTACATCCTGCCTTCTCCTTTACAGGTTCCGCATTTGGCGGTGATGGTAGTTCCTTCTCCATTACAGGTAGGGCAGGTGGTAACGGTTTGCATTTGCCCCAGGAAGGTATTTGAAACGCGGCGAACCTGACCGGTTCCGCCACAGGTATTACAGGTTTGAACGCTGCCTTTGTCTTTGGCGCCACTGCCATGGCAGGTGCCACAGGGAACGTGTTTCTTTACTTTTACCTGTTTGGTTACGCCCTTGGCTATTTCTTCGTAAGTAAGTTTGATCTTGATGCGGAGGTTGCTGCCGCGAACACCACGCATGCGCTGACCGCCTCTTCTGCCACCGCCACCAAAAAAGCTACCGAAAATATCGTCGCCAAAAATATCACCAAATTGGCTGAAAATATCTTCCATGTTCGAAGCGCCGCCACCAAAGCCACGGCCATTGCCCTGTACACCGGCATGACCAAAGCGATCGTACTGAGCCCGCTTATCGGCATCGCTCAATACTTCATATGCTTCAGCAGCCTCCTTGAATTTTTCTTCAGCTACTTTATCACCAGGGTTACGGTCGGGGTGAAATTGCATGGCCACTTTGCGATAGGCCTTTTTGATCTCATCGGGCGAAGCACCTTTTGAAACCCCTAATATTTCGTAATAATCTCTTTTCGTCGACATCTTGTTTGTTTAATATTTGATGGTGCCGGCTTTTATTTCCCAACAACGACTTTGGCGAATCTTATGATCTTGTCATTCATGTAGTACCCTTTCTGAACCTCATCTATCACCTTGCCTTTCATGGCCGCTGTGGGGGCAGGAATTTCAGTGATTGCTTCGTGTTGATCGGGATTAAAATCAGTGCCGATGGTTTGCATGGGTTTTACGCCCTTGCTTTGCATGGTGCTTCTTAATTTATTAAATATCAGTTGAATGCCTTCTTTTACCTGGGTGTCATCACTGGCCTGTAATTGCTTTTCGGCCCGGTCGCAATCATCCAGTACTTCGAGCAGGGAGGTAATAACCTCTTTGCCAGCGGTTTGAATCATTTCTATCCTTTCCTTGGCAGTGCGTCTTCTGAAATTGTCAAATTCAGCTACCTGCCGCAGGTATTTATCTTTCAACTCTGCGATCTCAGATTTTAGCTTTTCAACCTCATCTTCACTGGTAACGGGTTCATTAAGATGTGAAGTACCACTGATACTTTCATCGGTATTGATATCCATTGCATTGGTACCGTTTTCACGGTTCACGGTGTTTTTTTCATTATCTGTCATAACTATCGCTTACGTGTTTTTTCACTTTCTAAAACTGAAATATTGACGGTCAAAACCCGCTTCCGGGCAGGCCGGAACCGGTGTTTTTTGCATCAAATGCGGCGCAGCAGGTGCGGCGGCGCTAAAAATACCATTTTTCACTGGTAAAGCTATATTAGTCAATTATTTTGCCAGTGCGCACGGGCAGGTCAAATTGTCTTATTTTTTGGCTTTTAAAAGCTAATAAGACACTTTTTCTGCCGGTGGCAGAAAATGCCTGGCCGCCAAATGGGGTGCAAAGATAATGGGTTGCGGGAAACCAGGTTTCGATTGCCGGAGAGCCGGTTATATGGTACATGTTGCGGAAACCGGTTTACGATTGCCCGGAGAGCCGGTTACGAGGTACATGTTGCGGAAACCGGGTTTCGATTTCCCGGAGAGCCGGTTACTACAGGTTGCCGGTTACACGGTACATGTTGCAGGGCTTTCATTGCAGCATGTTAAAAGGTTTTCGGCCGCCCAAAACAGCAGCCTTGTAACCAGCTACCTGAAACCTGGGACCCGATCATCGCCTGTGAGAATTTTATAATAAGTAGGTGGAAGACGAATTCCCGTCAATTTCAATTTCACGAGCCGGCAACCTTTTGATATGTTCAATACTCAAATATGCCATATATAACGGATCCTATTAGCCGATGTCGTACTGTTTTGCGCGTTGTTCCATTCATCTGCAAAACGTTTTGCATTTAGTTAGTACGCTGTATAATCTGTTGTAACAGTATGCGAAAGCCGTAATTAACTCAATGAATATTTAACCTTTACTAACATTTTTTTTACCGGTTGCAGCAATTACCGTAGGGTACTCCTCTAAATAAGATACATTTAAATAGGAGTTCTTTGAAATAAAATCAAGATACTGATATACGTTACGTTACATTTTTATTGATTGAATTAATTATCAACAGGTAAAATATGTAAAAAATAAAAAGGCCTCTTTCTTCACTAACGGCATGTCAAAAACGTGAATTTTATTTCATGGAACTTGTGATTTATCGGTAAATTTAAATACAGCGTTTACACAACCAAACATTACACAAAAATCAACGATTATGCCCTCAAAGCTAACTGTTAGGTTGTGGCTAGTCATTCTATTGCTATTACCTGCCACAACGATTCTTGCGCAACAAAGATCTCTTAGCGGAAAAGTAACGGACAGCAACAACCAGCCTCTTACCGGCGCCACCGTAACGGTAAAGGGTTCAAACGTTGCCACGCAAACCAATGCAGAAGGTTCGTTCACTATTATTATTCCCGGCACGTCGGCCGTGCTGGTGTTCTCTTCAATCGGTTTTGAGCCAAAGGAAATGCCCGTTGGCAATAACACTACCCTCACGGTAGCATTGAAAACAACCACTTCGAACCTCAATGAAGTGGTGATCACCGGTTACACTGCCCAGCGAAAAAAAGACATTACCGGAGCGGTAGCTGTAGTAGAGGTCGATAACATGCGGCAGATACCTACAGGTACTCCTGAGAAGGCCTTACAGGGACAGGCATCGGGTGTAACCATCGTAACTTCGGGTGCTCCTGGCAGTAACAGTAACATCCGCATTCGCGGTATTACCTCTGTGGGTTCAACCGATCCGCTGGTGATCATCGACGGAACCCAGGGTAGCATGCACGACATTAATGTGAACGATATTGAATCTATTCAGGTTTTGAAAGATGCCGGCTCCGCCGCCATTTATGGGGTGCGCGGTTCAAACGGGGTAGTAATTATAACCACCAAAAGAGGAAGGACGGGGAAGCCCAGAATAAGTTATGATGCTTATGTGGGTACACAACGGCCATTGAAAGACGGGTTTAATATTGCCAATACCCAGGAAACTGCCAACGCCATTCAGCAGAGTTATATTAACAGCGGCCTCACACCCGGCAATAAACAATTCGGCACCGGCACAACACCGGTAATACCGGATTATATAACGCCTACCGCTGCCAAAGAAGGAGATCCCAATACCGATCCTTCTACCTACAAGCTGTACGATAACCAGATCACAAAGGCTAATAAGCAGGGAACAGACTGGTTCCATGAAATATTTAAACCGGCCGTGATCACCAGCCATAACCTGTCGGTATCATCGGGCAGCGACCGCTCAACCTTTTATATGTCGGTTGGCTATTTTGATCAAAAGGGTACACTGCTTGAAACGTTTTTAAAAAGATACACCACCAGGATCAATACCACGTTTAATTTGAATAATAAGATTCGTATTGGCGAAAATGCCTATTTCGTTTACCGGCAAAATCCGGGATTCCCCAATGGTAACCAGGATGAAGGCAATGCCATTTCGTTCAGTTATCGCGAAAGTCCCATTATACCGGTTTACGACATCAAAGGCAATTTTGCCGGAACCGGTTCGCAAAACCTGGGTAACTCTGAGAACCCCGTGGCCAATCTGAAACGCATTCACAATAACAAAGGCAACGATTACCAGGTACAGGGAAATGTTTTTGCGGAAGTAGATGTGCTGAAACATTTTACGGCACGCACCAGCTTTGGCGGGTTTGTAGATAATAATGCCTGGAACATATTCGATTATACGCAATACGAGAATGCGGAGAATAATAAGAACCCCAACGCCTTTACTGAGTATTACATGTTCAATAACAGCTGGACCTGGACCAATACATTAACCTATAATAATGTTATCGGTGATCATACTATAAAAGTGTTGGTTGGTACAGAAGCTATTAGCAATTATCAAAAGGGTATTTGGGCCACCAGAACAAATTACCCCATCACCGATGCCGGCGCCCTTACCGTTGACCCGGCCTTGTGGACACTGTTGTTTGGTTCGCCCGGTGGACAAACAAACGGTAATTTAAGTGTGAACAACGGTGTTACCATTGATAATAACAATCCGGCCACTCCGGTACAAAGTTCACTGTACTCACAATTTGGCCGGGTTGATTATAATTATGCCGACAAGTATTTATTAAGCGCTACGTTGCGCCGCGACGGTTCTTCAGTATTTGCACCGGATAACCGCTGGGGTGTATTTCCTTCAGTTACCGCCGGCTGGCGTTTAACACGCGAAACATTTATGAATACAGTGTCGTGGGTGAACGACCTCAAACTACGTGCCGGCTGGGGTAAATTAGGTTCCATCAGTAACATCAGGCCTACTAATGCATTCAATCTGTTTCAGCAACTTGCTCCCAATTCATTCTACGATCTCAATGGTAGCAACAATGGTACGGTTCCCGGAATATATGCCAGTCAGCTGGGTAATCCAAAAACTACCTGGGAAGAAGACATTGTAACCAACATCGGGGTTGATGCAACTTTGCTGAATAACCGTCTTAGCTTTTCAATTGAATGGTATAAGAAAGCGATCAGTGGTTTATTATTTGTACCATCATTGCCAGCAACAGCCGGTGGCGCACAGAACGCCTTTGCCAATAGCGGCGATATTCAGAATACCGGTATCGACATGTCGGCCACTTATAATGGCGATATCTCTGATGTGAAATTTGGGGTAACCGCCACCTTTACTTCCTATCATAATAAAGTAAAAAGTTTACCGGCAGGTACAAAATACCTCGACAGGGTAAGTACCGGTTCAAACCGGTTTGGTGCATTCTCACGGCTGCAACCAGGCGAGGCCTTAGGTGCATTTTATGGCTATAAAGTGATCGGTCTGTTTCAAAGCGATGAAGATGTAATTAAATCGCCCAAACAGGAAGCTGCGGCGCCGGGCCGGTTCAAGTACCTGGATGCAAACGGGGATGGTAGGATCAGTGACAGCGACCGCGTGTTCTTTGGAAATCCCAATCCCAAATTCACTGCCGGGCTGAACCTGGAAGCCAGTTACAAGAACTTCGATTTCTCAGCCTTCTTTTATGCTTCGGTTGGAAATGATGTAATTAACTACGTTCGTTACTGGACCGATTTTCCACAGGTATTCGATGGCGCCGTAAGTAAAGATGCAGTGTATAATTCCTGGACGCCTACCCGCACAAATGCCAAGGTGCCCCGGCTCGAACGCACGGCTAACTTCAGCAACACCACGCAGTATAACTCCTATTATCTCGAAAACGGTTCATTCCTGCGGTGTAAATCCATGGTATTCGGGTATTCAATGCCGCATGCTATGACAAAGAAGTTTGGCGTAGAGCGGCTCCGGTTTTACATACAGGCTGCCAACCTGTTCACTATTACAAAGTACACCGGCCTCGATCCCGAGTTAACCGGTAGTGACCTGAAAGACAATACCAACTTTGGCATTGACTTCGGTAACTATCCTTCTAACCAGAAAAATTATCTGATAGGAGTAAACCTTTCTTTCTAACACAGTAATGAATGCGACTATGAAAAAGATTCCTGTAACATATAAATTGGTGCTGGCTGGCTGCCTGGTAACGCTGGTACTGGTTATTGCCTGTGGTAAAGGTTTTTTGGAGAAGAAACCACTGGGTGCTTATAATCCCGATCAAATACTCAATCAAACCGGTATCGAAGGTTTGCTGGTTGGCGCTTATCATATGGTAAGCGGGCAGGGCGGTGCCGCCGGCAACAGCTGGGGGTCTGCCGCTTCTAACTGGGTATTTGGCAGCGTGGCGGCAGATGATTCCTATAAAGGATCAACACCCTCTGACCAGGGCGATATTGTGCCTATTGAAACCTGGGCATACAATGCCAACAATCCTTATTTTAACCAGAAATGGCAGGCAGTATACGATGGCGCGCAACGGGCCAATGATGTGCTGCGTTTTCTGGCAAAAGATACTGCCATAGCTGCCGCCGACCGAAAGGTTATGAGCGCCGAAGCCCGTTTTTTAAGAGGCCATTTTCATTTTGAAGCCAAGAAAATGTGGAACAATGTGCCATACGTTGATGAAACCATATCGGTGGCCAGTAATAACGTGAATGTGCCTAATATAGATGCATCAGGCAATTTTATAAACATCTGGCCAAAGATTGAAGCCGATTTTCAATATGCCATCGACAATTTGCCCGATGTACAACCGCAAAAGGGAAGGGCCAACAAATCGGCGGCCATTGCATACCTGGCTAAATGCCTGTTGTATGAACATAAATTTGCTGAGGCCAAAACCCAGCTCGATAAAATAATTCCGGCTGCTTATGGCGGAACCGGCGCTGGTAAAACTGCCGGTGGGCTCGATTATAAACTGGTGAATTTTGAAGATAATTTCAATGCGGCTACTGATAACAGTGCCGAATCTGTCTTTGCTTATCAGGCTTCAGTAAACGATGGGTCAGGCACCAATGGTAATTATGGCGATAACCTGAACTTTCCCAACAGTGCCGGACCTGGCGGTTGCTGCGGATTCAACAATCCTTCCATTTCACTGGCCAATTCGTTTAAAACAGATGCCAATGGATTGCCATTATTCGATACCTATAATGCAGCGCCCAATGTAAGCGACCCGGCCAGTCCTTATACCGGTACGCTCGATCCCCGGCTCGACTGGACGATGGGCCGCCCCGGCATTCCATTTTTCGACTGGGGTCCAACACCGGTAAACACCTGGATCCGTGACCCGGGTACCGATGGCTATTTCAGTCCCAAGAAAAATGTATACGCCAAGGCGCAACAAAATCTTTTGTCGTCAACCGAAACCAGTTTTTGGGGACCCACACAAATGGATGCCAACAACGTAAACCTCATCCGTTTCTCAGATATATTGTTGTGGGCGGCCGAATGTGAAATTGAAGCAGGAAGCGCCGACAAAGCGCTTGCGTATGTTAATTACGTTCGCAACAGGGCTGCAGATGCAAGCGGCTGGGTGTATAAGAACAGCGAATATGATGCATCGAGCGGCAAGTATAAAACGCTGACAACGCCGGCAGATAATTATTTAATAAAGCCATATCCCGCCGGCGCATTCAATGATAAGGCCTATGCCCGCAAGGCCATTATGTTTGAGCGAAAATTAGAGCTGGCCATGGAAGGACAACGGTTCTTCGATCTGTCACGCTGGGACAATAACAGCGGAACCATTATGGGACCTGTGTTAAATGCGTATGCTACTGCTGAAAAAGCAAGACCAACCATTTTTGCGGTGAACACGTCGGCTACGTTTACAACTAAAAAGAATGAATATTTCCCGATACCGCAAGCGCAGATAGATGTGGAGAATGCAACGGGAACGCTCAATTTGAAGCAGAACATCGGGTATTGATATTTTAGCGCAGTAAGTTTCGATATATAGGTAAATAGTAATTGCTAGTAGTGAGTGGGGTAAGAGGTTCCCTGCTTGCTACTAGCTTTTTTAAATGAATAAGCATTTGTTTGCATGAAGCATATCATCAAGGTTTTATCCGTTGTTACAGTATTGCTGATTTTTTTATCAGCATGCAACAATCACCACACCCTGTTTGAAACTATTTCCTCATCGCATTCGGGCATTCACTTCAATAATATCATTGTCGAGAATGATTCCATCAACCCTATCGATATGACCAATATTTACAATGGCGGCGGCGTGGGGATCGGCGATTTTAATAATGATGGCTTGCAGGATGTTTATTTTACCGGCAACCTGGTGCCCAACAAATTATACCTGAACAAAGGCGATCTGACATTCAGCGATGTTACCGAACAGGCCGGTGTAACCGGCGCCGGCCGCTGGTGCCGCGGCGTTACCGTCGTTGATATCAATAATGATGGATTAACCGATCTGTATGTATGTGCTACTATGTCATCAAATGCAACCCAACGGCAAAACCTGTTGTACATTAACCAGGGAGTTGATAAAAACGGCGTTCCGCAATTCAGGGATATGGCGGCTGAATATGGTTTGAACGACACCACTTTCAGCACTATGGCAGCATTCTTCGATTATGATAATGATGGTGATCTTGACATGTACCTGGTGGTAAATGAGATCAGGAATAAGGATAACCCATCGGTGTTCAGACCTAAAGTTACCGATGGTTCGCATTACAGCACCGGGCGATTGTATCGCAATGATTATAATACATCCCTGAAGCATCCGGTGTTCACCAATGTAACGCGCGAAGCGGGGGTAACCATAGAAGGGTATGGGCACGCCGTGTCGATTGCCGATTTTAATAAAGATGGCTGGAAAGATATTTTTGTTACCAATGATTTTTTATCGAACGACCTTCTGTACATCAACAACCACGATGGCACATTCGCCGATAAGGCAGCAACCTACTTCAAGCATACATCGGCCAATGGCATGGGACAGGATGTGGTGGATATCAACAACGATGGACTGGCCGATGTAGTGGAACTGGATATGAACCCCGAAGATAACTACCGCAAGAAAATGATGCTGGGGGCTAATAGTTATTTGATATATCAGAATTCAGATTATTATCATTATCAGTACCAGTATGTGCGTAATACCCTGCAGCTGAACCTGGGCCCAAGGGTGCTGCAAAAAGATTCCATTGGCGATCCGGTGTTTGCAGATATCGGTTTTTTAGCCGGTGTGGCAGAAACAGACTGGAGCTGGGCGCCGCTGGTGCAGGATTTTGACAATGATGGGTGGCGCGATATCCTGGTTACCAATGGCTATCCCAAAGATGTAACCGATCATGATTTTATTGCTTTCCGGCGGCAGTCGAACCAGGTGGCAAGCAAGGAGTTTACCCTGAAACAGATACCGCAGGTTAAGATCCATAATTATGCATTTCGTAATAACGGCAACCTTACGTTCAGCAATGAAACGAATGACTGGGGACTAACCACGCCAACATTCTCCAATGGAGCCGCCTGGGCCGATCTGGATAATGACGGTGATCTAGATTTCGTAGTGAATAATATCAATGATGAAGCAATGGTGTATAAGAATACGCTGCGCGATAAAAAGCCCGAAAGTGCGCATTATTTGCGTATTCATTTGCAGGGGAATGCCAATAATAAAAACGGATCAGGCGCCTGGATTACCTTACACTATCAGGGTCAGCAACAGGTGTATGAACAGAGCCCGGTGCGCGGCTATTTGTCATCGGTGCAGGGCGATGCGCATTTTGGATTGGGAAAAGTTACGCAGGTAGATTCAGTAGTAGTAAAATGGCCCGATGGGGTGATGCAGGTATTACAACAGGTAAAAGTCGACCAGGTGCTTATTGTTGACCGGGCAAAAGCGACAATTCAGTACAGCTGGCAGCAGGGTGTATTTGCTGAAAATGCTTTGTTCACAGATCTCACTGCTAAAACTGGCATACAATACACCCAAACAGAAAATGATTTTATCGATTTCAATATCCAGAAACTATTGCCGCATAAGTTGTCGGAGTATGGGCCGGCAGTGGCAGTAGGCGATATAGATGGCAATGGGCTCGATGATCTGGTATGTGGCGGCTCAGGCGGCTACAGCGCTACATTGTTATTACAAAATGAGAACGGCCTGTTCACAACAAAGTCGTTGGAACCTGGCGCCAGTGAGCAAACAAAACCCGGCGAAGATATGGGCATTGCCCTGTTTGATGCAGACGGCGATAAAGACCTGGATATCTTTATTGCCGGCGGCGGTTATGAACATGCGCCAAACGATGTGGCCTATGCCGACAAATTATTCATTAACGATGGCAAGGGCCGGTTTGTGTTAGATACCACTGCCATCCCAAAAAACTATACCAGTAAATCGTGCGTACGCGTGGCAGATTATGATAAGGATGGCGATTTAGACCTGTTCATAGCGGGCCGGGTTGAGCCTGGCAGTTATCCCAAACCGGTATCGAGTTTCTTGTATCGCAATGATTCAAAGGCAGGAAAAATGCAATTCACCGACGTAACGAAATCAATTGCGGGCTGCCTTGATAAAATTGGATTGGTATGCGATGCAGTATGGACAGATTTTGACAATGATGGCTGGCCCGATCTGTTATTAGCCGGCGAATGGATGCCACTGACGTTTATCAAAAACACGAACGGACAATTTAACAACATAACTCCACAAACCGGTGTGCAGGACCAAAAGGGCTGGTGGACGAGCCTCGTACCCGGTGATTTTGACAATGATGGCGATATAGATTATATAGCCGGTAACCTGGGATTGAATTCGTTTTACCGGGGAAGCGCGGCATATCCAGTTCGGATGTATGCGAAAGATTTTGATAACAATGGCGTGTATGATGCCATACCTTCATTGTATTTGCCGGCAAGCGCCGAACCCCCGCAACGGAAGGAGTTTATTGCGGAGATGCGCGATGATGTGGTGAAGCAGGTAGTAGGCTTCAAAATGAAATATCCGAATTATAAGAAATATGCGGCGGCCAGTTTTGATCAAATGTTCACCAAAGAAGAAATGAAAAATGCCCTGGTAGTGCAGGCTAACATTTTTTCGCATTGCCTGGTGAAGAACCTCGGCAATGGGCGGTTTGAAATACAACCCTTGCCGGTGTTTGCCCAGTTTTCGTGTTTGAATGGAATGCTGGTGCAGGATTTTAATGGCGATGGCAACCTGGATGTGCTTATCAATGGCAATGACTATGGTACGGAAGTTTCAGTTGGCCGGTACGATGGCTGCAATGGATTGTTATTGCAGGGTGATGGAACAGGTGGTTTCAGGCCTTTGTCGTTGCTGCAAAGCGGCATTTTTATTCCCGGCAATGGCAAGTCGCTGGTTGAGTTAAAAGATAAGTTGGGTAACTACATGTTAGCTGCATCACAAAACCGCGGCCCGTTAAAAATATATGGGTTGAAAAAGCAGGTGCATTGCATTGCTGTGGGGCCGCAGGATGTGCGTGCGGTTGTTAAATACCAAAACGGTAAAACGCAGTTGCGGGAGTTTAATTATGGCGCTTCGTTCCTTTCGCAGTCGGGCCGGTTTATAGTGTTGGATAGTACGGTAGCGAGTGTAGAGGTGATGGATAGCAGGGGCGGTAAGCGGGTATTGGGGGTTAATGGGGCGGGGAAGTAATGCGATATGTATGCCAGCAGGATCTTGTTGAATTGCTTTGTACACACAGTATTTGCGTATGACAATACCCTTAACCTGAACCGCAAAAGCTGCAACTCGTCTTGCAAAGCAATTTCACTTTTTCTTCAAAAAATACACATTATCCGTCTCCTTTATTTGCAGCGACCCTTTCTCCGGATCGAAGGCAAAGAACGTTCCCGTACGGGCATTCATGAAATAATCGGGATTTAGTGGTTCCGCTTCCATTGTTTTGCCCGCCGCATCAAAGATCAATTGGTTATTATCTGTTTTGCAGATCACTTTAAAAGGCAGGTTGCCCGAATATTCTCCAACATATTTAGTAAGACCGGTGCTGTTTAATACAGGTTTTTGTGAATAGGGAATGGTGTAGTTTTCATTAAAACATATTTTTTGTATTCCGTCCACAATATCGCTTCTTGGATATAAGATCCCATTCGTGATGTAGCATACTGCCAGTTTCTTTTCAGGATAATAGGTGAGCGCCGAATAAAACTCTTCTACTCTTCCATAATGTCCATACCCTTTAATTGAATTAAAGTCATAAGGAAACATCCCCATTCCATATCCATCGATCATGGTTTTCATACTGTCGAGACTGGCGTGGTTTATGAGCCGGCCGGTAAATAATTGCTGTATAAATTTCACCAGGTCACCGGGAGTTGATACAATAGAACCCGCACCACAATGAATGCTCACATCGGTTTCTTTCTGCCGGGCCCAGGCACTGTCGCCGTATTTGTAAGAGGCGCTTTCGTTCCGGCTGATATCAATAGGCTTTCCATAATTGGTATGGGTTAATCCGAGCTTTGTTGTTATTCTTTTCTCCAGTGCTACTGCATAGGTTACCTGGTCAATTTTCTCAATGATATAACTTAAAAGCAGGTAGTTTGAATTGCAATAATCGGCTTTTGCGCCCGGTTCAAAATCGGCGCCTTTGCTGGCGATTATTTGTAGTAATTCCTCATGTGTTTTGTGCTTGTCCATCCAGTCGGGGAAATTAGTGTCGTGGGTATAATCATGTAAGCCGCTGCGGTGGTAAAGCATGTCTTTTATGGTGATCTTTCCTGCATTTGGCAGCTGGGGAAAATAGGTGGCTAATTTATCCTGGAGGTGCAATTTGCCTTCCCCGATCAGCTGAAAGATCATAACGGTAGTGAACATTTTTGAAACGGAACCGATCCGGTATTTAGTATTGATATCAGGAGCGATCTTTTTATTGTTGTCGAGCGCAGTAAAACCAATGGCCCGTTGGTACACTATTTTACCATTCAGCGATACGGCAACGCTGCCATTTGCAAGGCCATGCCGTTGCAGCATGTTGAACAGGCTGTCGAGCTTTTTGGTATTGAGTGCTTGCGGGTAAGAGGTTGATAACAGGGCCAGGGTAAACGAAATGGTTAGAAAAAATAATTTCATTGATTGGGTATTTTCAGGCCTGTCAATATTGTTTAATGGAATGTAAAAGGGGTATGTGCACCGTCCCGCTAATCGTAGTTAATTGCAATATAGGAAGAACCATAAATATTATTCCTCAATAAAATGTTATGAAACCAAAGCACTGCCATCACCTGATTTTTGTGTTCGTCTTTTTTCTCTTCTTCTCCCAGGCGCTGTTTGCACAAACAAACCCGGTAAGGGTAACCAATCAAAATGGTACCTGGGCAATCACCGGAAAAAAGCAAACAGTGATTGTCAAAGAATCTGACCTGTCGGTGCGCATCAGGGCGGGGCGTGTGCAATGGAACATGGTTCCTTCCGGTGTAAATGATATGATCGTTAAAAGAAATGGAAAGGAATTTACCATTCGCCTGGCCGATGCTGGAAAAAGAAAAGTAGAGCCATATGAACCGGGTTTTAAAACAGGGATCATAATGACCCTTGAAGGCTGGAAGGATATTGATTGTAAATTATACTTAACGCTGGCCCTGGAAGGGCCCGATGAAGACCTGGTGTTTGATGTGGCGGCAGCCGAAAAACAAACCGTGGTACGGCAACTGAACTGGCCAACCGCGTTGGAAGCAGGCGAAGTAGATTATACCGTGCTGAGTAATGTACGGGGCGTACTGCTGCCCCGTAAATGGCCAAAGCCCTATAACCCTATAAGATCTTCTGAACCGGATGGTTCAATTAAAAAAACAGACAGGAGCGAATTACAAAGCAATGTCATTGAAGACTGGTCAATGTCGTGGTGGGGTTTTCAAAAAGGAACGGCTGCCATGATGATCATTATAGAAACACCCGATGATGCCGCTTACCAGTTCAATCATCCGGCTGGTGGGCCAACGGTGATTGGACCCCGCTGGCGGGCCTCGCTGGGAAAGTTCTCCTATCCCCGTACAGGCAGAATGTGTTTTATACCAGAAGGGAATTATGTGCAAATGGCAAAGCGATACAGGAAGTATGTAATGGAAACCGGATTATTTATTCCACTTACTGAAAAGATCGCTAAGAACCCGCAGGTAAAACAGCTCATTGGTACACCCATCATTCGCTCGGGTATTTTAACCGATTATAAAGAAGGTGGCGACCGCTGGAAGCGGGATACGGCCACGCGCTACCGGTTGACCACATTCGATCAACGGGCAGAAGAATTCAGGCAATGGAAACAAAAGGGACTGAATAACCTGATGGTGGTGTTAACAGGCTGGCCAAAAATGGGCTACGACCGCCAGCATCCCGATGTATTACCGCCGGCGCCGGCTGCCGGTGGGTATGAAGGAATGAAAAGATTGCAGAATGCGTTAAATGACCTGGGCTATTTGTTTGTGCTGCACGATCAATACCGCGATTATTATGTGGATGCACCATCATTCAATAAACAATTTGCCATTCATGAAGAGGATAGTATTAGTCTGCCTGCGGTTTTCCCCGGTACCCGGTTTGGCGATTTTAAAGAAGGAAATATCCCTTACATGGATTATTGGGATGGAGGTAAAATGAGTTATTTGAGCAGTACATTTATGCTGGGCCATGTGAAAAAGAATTACCAGGGATTGTTTGAAAATGGCATCCACCCCAGTGGAAGCTACCTGGATGTTTTCGGTTATGTGCCGCCGGATGAAGATTTTAGTCCGCAACATCCAGCTACCCGCACAACTGCCATGCGTCACAGAATAGGCGTGTATAATTGGGTACGGGCGAATCTGGGAATTGTGGGTACGGAAGCTGCCTGCGACTGGACGGTTCCGTATGTTGATTTTTCATCGCCGCTGAATGCGCGCAATGGCATTCCCATTCCTTTGTGGGACCTGGTATACCACGAAGCCATATTGACCACTTATAATTATGCTGATCTCAGGGGCCTGCTGTATGCAGGCCTGCCTCAGCTGGGCCGTGGGTTTGAAATAAATAAAGAAAACCTCGAAATGGTGAGGCGCATGGGCGATTTGAACAAGCGGCTCGCGTTCACCGAAATGGTGAAGCATGAATTCCTCGACAGCAATTATAAAAAGGAACGCACCGTATTTGCCGATGGCACTACCGTAACGGTTGATTGGGAGAAGAAGACGGTGGACGTGGTTCCCGAATAACCGGCCTTACTTACATGCCATCTGCACCTCAAAGAAAGAATCTGTTGCCGCAAAGGATAATGGATGCATCAGGTTGTCTTTCGTCCACAGTTCAAGGTTTATTATTTCATCGTATTGCACATTTGTAATTGGAATACTGTCGATAAGAGATAATTGGTTCAATAGAATGGTGTCGGACCGCCCATTTGTTGAGTTGATGACGTATTGTAAATTGGGTTTACAGTTAGCGGATTTTTTAATGACAGTGACAAACGATACGTTCTTATATAACTGAGGTGGATAAACAAATGCCGGCTTAAGAATGCCGAACAAAATATAGAGCAGAATGGCCGGCAGGGTTAGCATGGCTACTTTCAGGAAATTGATATTCCACTTTTCAAATTGCTTTTCCTGAATCAGGAATTCCTGCACCGAAGATTGGCCCGATTTGTATCTGGGCAATAAGACGCTGCCTCCTTTATCAACA
The DNA here is from genome assembly GCF_002077945.1 of Niastella vici. GTDB lineage: Bacteria > Bacteroidota > Bacteroidia > Chitinophagales > Chitinophagaceae > Niastella > Niastella vici. Next base: position 41,785 of record NZ_LVYD01000041.1, on the reverse strand, counting down.
TGTTCTTTCAACGCCCATTCTGTAAGGCCTTTCCAATATTCGCTGATCACTTCCTTTGCCCCTGAATACTGCCGGTATTTATATTGGTCAAAAGAAAACAGAAAGAATGCATTGATATTATACTGGGTGTTTAATTCCGAATAGGCAGGCGAATCGTGAACGATGTTGAGCCTGGCTTCATCCAGTAATTCAAGGATGGTTTCCCGGGCGGTGGTCTCTGTTTCAACCGTTAATTCGGTTAATAACTGTAACCTTATAGTATCATCAAGCTGATTGGCGTATAACCAGGGAATACGAGCCAGCTTCAATAACAATTCATAAGAAAGCGCTGCTGTTGGTTCTTCATTGCTATTCTTTTTTAGCTGCGCATCAAACAAGGCGAGTGTAAGCGCCCACTGTAAACGCGGATATACGGCCAGCGAACAAGCCATCTGGAACAGCCTTTCATCGCCATTCAGGTATTGCTTTAGATCCTGTATATTATATAAATTGAAATCCGCAATACTGTATGAGTTTGACAGGCTTCTTGCCAGTTGGTGATTGCTTATGGATGCGTCATCGGCTATGGCTTTTGCCAGTAACACCACGGCCTCAATATCGGCAGGTACAAGCAGAAATTTACTTTGTAATTGCTCTTCCTGGTACGACCAGTCAGGCAGCGGTGTTGGCGTAATGATTGAGCGGGATGTCCAGTTCTGAAAAATATCAGTCAGCTCTTTTTTCAGGAGTTGATCCTGTTGCTCCTCGAAAAAAGAATATCCCTTTCCGACAATAATGAGGTGATAGCCCTTGTATTGATAGGCCAGGTTTGCCAGGGAAACCCAATTGCCATATTCATCCTGCACCATGTGTACATCACCTGTGAAACTAAACCGGATAACCGTGGTAACAGCGGCACTTATTATATTCACCAGGTAATTCATTAAATAGTTGATATGTGCATCACTATACCGGTCCTCCATTAAAATAAGATATTTCCTGTCTTTCCATTCCCTTGAGTATACCAGTGTTGAAAACCCGGCATTGCGGGCGCTTTGGGTTATGCTTCTTTTAACATCGAAAGCGGGGTTTGGGATAACGGCCGGTTTTTTTAAATGGCTTTTTATTTTCTGTAAGGCGCGGGGCTGGTGCACCAGGTAATCTCTTTCGGCGAATTGTATGGTTGGCTGAGCCAGGTCGCCTGCCATTTCAAACCCCGAAGCATTGGGCCGCTTTTTGGCCTCAGTACGTTTTATAAAAATGGCATCATCGGCGCGCTGCTTTTCTTTCATCTCCATTTTTTTCCTGCGCTCATAGAAAATGATCCAGGCCATAATAACGCCGAGGAGCGTACCAAAGGTAACAGCCATTTGCAGATTGAAATCAATGGGCACGGGTGCAATATACCGGCCAGATGGCTGGGCAACGATGTTGACCTGTTTGCTGCTGTTGGGCGTGGTAACGGGGTTCGCCAGCTTGTTTTCGGGTTGCGGTACTGGTTTCGGTGCTGAAGCAACGGGGGTAGTATCCTTTTTTACCTGTGCAACGGGTTTAGAGGAAACCGGTGCAGTTGGTTGATGGTTGTTTGAAATGTAAAACAAAATGCCGGCGATCACCACCGCCAAAAAACCGGCTATCTTCAGGGAGAATATCAGTTGTTTATGTTTCTGCCGCCAGCGTGTAACCGGAGGAACGGGTGGGGGAGGGATCTTCGTTTTTTCTGCCACGTACCCATCGATGATGCGGTGAATATGCCGTTGCTCTTCGTCGTTTTTGGCTATTACCGGCGTAATAAGGTATTTCAGCCGCGCTGGTTCCATGCGGGAAACCGGAGTAGTCAACAAGGCCGCCTGTATATCGAGTGTTTGCTGTATGGAAAGCTCATACCCGCTGGCTTTCAGGCGGGCCAGCAATTCTTCCAGGGGAATTGTATATTGGTTCTTCTTCTCCAATCCGGGCTAGCTGAGTTTTAATAATTGTTCTATTTCATCAAAGTCTTCCTTTGTTTTCAGCAAGGTGTACAGGCTTAACTGCAGGGCTTTTTTACGTTCGGGCGGCAGGTAGCCAACTGTATTTACATTGATATCTTCTCTTATGAGGTTTTCCATGTGCAGCACTTTTAACCAGTCGAGCAGTTCGCTGGTTGATGGTGGCTTAACATGCGTTTTACTTCTGATCAAATGAAAAAGCTTCAGCGCCCGCTGGTAGTGATCGTAAAAATCCATGTTAGCATGATTGCCCAGTTCTTCAAGGAAAGGCGTTATGCGGTGCAGGATGATCTTTATAAGGTCTTCTTCTGATGGAAAAGGAATATGATAAAATAGGCACCGGCGTAAAAAGGCATCAGGCAGGCTTCTTTCGCTGTTGCTGGTAAGTATCACCAACACCCTTGTTTTGCGGTCTTCACTTTTAAAGATCTCTTTTTCGCATTCGGGTATATAGAACCGGTTGTTTTCGATTTCATTTAGCAGGTCGTTGGTGAGGTCCCTGGGTGCTTTATCAATTTCATCGATCAGCAATACCGAACTGCGCGGTTGTTCGTGCAGGGTGTGTAAGTTCCGGATGTCCGATAAGGCGAATTTTTCGATGGCCGCATTTCGTCCCTGGGTTTGACAAATGGCCTGTCCCATTCCTGCCAGACTGATAAAGCTGGTAACGTTCTTTTTGCCTTCTTTATCCTGGAAGTGCGAAATGGCGTCGTAATTGTAAAACAGGTCGCGGCCCGATGAGGTACTTTTTATATTGAAGACAAATGGCTCGGGCACGAATTGGGTAATGTTATGGTCTGATTTCCTGCTCAGGTACCAGGCGGCCCAATGCGCCAGCTGGGTTTTACCTGTTCCCGGTTCACCGGTTATCAATAATGGCTTTCCCAGTTTCAGGGCCAGGAAAATGGTTGCTTTTAACGGGTTGGCGTCGTTTAAATAATAGTATTCAGGGCTTTTATCATAATTGCCGAAACCAATGTGAAAATTCTCTGCTGCCATAAATGGTATGGTATATGGTGAAAAGATAGTAAGCTTCAATTGGTTTTGCAAAAGGAACCTGTCACAATCCAAAAAGTCGCATTGTCGCGCAATAATTCTACTTTTGCGCGAATGAATCAGGTAGTATTAAAAAAGAAGATCGGTCAACGGGTGCTGAACGGGCATCCCTGGATCTTTGCCAATGAAGTGCATGAGGCGCCGGAAGGGTTGGAACCGGGCGCCGTAGTAGATGTTTACACCCACGATAAGAAGTTTATCGGGAAAGGTTATTTCAACCCCCGTTCGCAGATCCTGGTGCGGTTGCTTAGCCGCAAAAAGGAAGACGTTATTAATGAGGAATTTTTCTATAACCGCCTGCTCGAGGCCTGGCAATACCGCCAGCAGCTGGGTTATGTTGAGAACTGCCGCCTTATTTTCGGGGAAGCCGATAACCTGCCGCAGCTGATCATCGATAAGTTCAACGACTACTTTGTTATACAAACCCTGGCCCTGGGTATTGATGTATGGAAGCCCGCTATTGTAGCAGCCCTTGAAAAGATCTTCAAGCCCAAAGGCATATACGAACGTAATGATGTGCCGGTGCGCGAGCTGGAAGGATTGCAGCAGCAGAAAGGGTTTTTATCTGCGCCCTTCGATACAAAGATCACCATTCAGGAAAATGGCCTGAAGTTCTATGTTGATATCGAGAATGGGCAAAAGACCGGTTATTTTCTCGATCAGCAGGACAACCGCCGCGCCATTCAACATATTGTAAAAGGAGCCGATGTGCTGGGCACCTTTACCTATACGGGTACGTTTGAAATTCATGCAGCCCATTATGGCGCCAAATCGGTGCTTGGCCTGGATATTTCACAGAACGCAGTAGATCAGGCGAACCGAAATGCCGCCCTGAACGGGGTCGATAGTATCTGCAAGTTCGAGTGCATGAACGCATTTGATGTGCTTAAAGGCTGGGCCCGAGAGGGAAAACAGTATGATGTGGTTATGCTCGACCCACCTTCCTTTACCAAAACAAGGGATAATATTCAAAAGGCCATCACTGGTTATAAAGAGATCAATTTGCGGGGAATGAAACTGGTGAAACCCGGTGGCTTTCTGGTAACATCGAGCTGTACCAACCTGGTTCAACCCGACCTGTTCTTACAGATCATACAGTTAGCGGCCAAGGATGCCCGAAGAAAAATACGGCAGGTAAATTTTCAAACCCAATCGGCCGATCACCCCATCGTTTGGGAATGGGAGAATACGCATTATCTGAAGTTTTTGATAGTGCAGGTGCTGTAGATTGCAGCAGGCCTGCCCAATAGCGCTTCGAACGTACAAGTCCCGACTGAAGTCGTCGGCATGCCGATGAATCTGCAAAGTGACACAACAGCTGGCGATAGTAGTACCGCAGCCCGGTATAAAAAATAAGTCTCCCGATGCATCGGGAGACTTTATAATTAGGTAGATATAGTATTATTTAGAAACCTGGAACTTGCCGGAATCAATCACCTTGCCGTTCTTGTCTTTCAGCTGAAAGATATAAATACCCCGGTAAAAATCGTTGAGGTTAACCGTGGTCTTGGGAGTTACGTTATTGATTTCCTGTACTTTTTTGCCAATAAAGTTATATATCTGCAGGTTCAGTGATTTATCGTAGCCGCGTTGAAAGTCGAAAGTGATAATTGAAGTGGCAGGGTTCGGGTAAAACTTTACAATGGTGGTCGCAGGGTCTTCTCCGGGATTCCGATCCTGGCTTTTCGCTTGTAATGACAATAAAAGGATAGTGGACAATGCGTAAAAAATCTTCATGTACGATGATATTTTACAGTTATTGCTCAAGATATTTCCTTTTAACCAAAATTACAACTCCTTTGGCAATAATCCTGCACTTAATAGGGGAATCCAATTACAATTTTTGTACACAACTAAGATTTTAACCCTATTTTAATTGATAATTATCAATTAATTGCGGCCAGGGTTGACTGTATTGCCTCAAAATCGGGGAAGTCGCTGGCCTTTTCCAGGATTTGGGCATAACGGATAGTTCCCTCCCGGTCAATGACAAAAGACGCTCTTTTTGACACCCCTTTCATATTAAAACCAAATTCCTCGTATAAGGCGTTGTATGATTTGGATACTTCTTTATTAAAATCGCTCAGTAACGGAAAATTATAACCCTGTTCTTCCTTAAACTTTGCCAGTGTATATAAAGAATCTACACTGATGCCCAGCACCTGTGCATCGATATTATTAAATAAGCTCATGTTATCGCGAACATAACAAAGCTCTTTGGTGCAAACGCTGGTAAAAGCCAGGGGGTAGAATAACAGTACCACTTTTTTGCCGGTAAAGTCGTGCAGACTTACAGTGTTCTTTGCGGAATCGTATAAGGTAAAGTCAGCTGCTTTTTCGCCAGTTTGATTCATTGTAAAGTAATGTGATAAATTGCTAATAAATGACGGGATGCAAATTTACCACATTTAGTTAGTAGCTAAAGAAAGAATATTCTTCTGTAATTCAATATATCGTTTGTAAAACCGCCTCAGGGGTTCATACTGGGGATCACGGAAAGACATATCTGTTAAGCCATTGCCTACAGTCACATATTGTATCAGCATATCGTGATCGAAGAAGAACACTTCGCCGTGTTTGATCTCATCTTCATAATAGGAGAGAAAGTCGGTCTCATACAACTCCATACATATCAATCGGTTCCGGTTCATATAATAGGTTTCGGTGTATTCCAGGGAATCAATCCGGTAACGAACCTCAAATACAATGATGTTATTGTTGTGCACTGTGTAATACCAGGTTTCTTTCAGCGGCTCATCTTTCCGCAATATTTTATTGAGGTAAAAGGTGCGTTGCGATTTAAGTGAGAGGCTATCTGTTTCGTGGATCACCTGGTCGATATTCGTTCGCCAGTCATACCTGTTTTGAGTAAACGAAGTGGAAGAAATGGTTAGGGCAACAATGGTGATCAGCATTGTTAATGTCAGTCCGGTTGGTTGGAGCGGACGGCGGTAGGTCTGTATCGCTGCCGGGATTCTCATGTTTATTAAATTTAAATTTTTTTCAGCGAATTAAAAATACCAAACACGAAAAAAAAGATGCATGTGCATTAGTTTTCCGGGGCGGAGAGATAAAGGTGGTTATGGGGGGCCGCACAAATAAAGGAAAGGGTTTGCAGGATGTGGATGAAACAGCGGTATTGACCTACTTGCTTAATACAATAAGTGTACCCGATAATGGTCTTTGTACTGTTTGCGCACCAGGAATTTTTAAAATTTCAACAAACGTTTGCGTGTTTATTTTGTTCGCCGGTTGGTTATTTTTGATTGAACGGTTTTCTAAGTCATTGCAGTTTAATTCCGTTCATCGCAAACCTAACGTATGATCCTGAAAAGCTTGCAACCACTCTCTGCATTTCCCTCTTTATAATATTCGTAAAAGCGCAATCACCCGTTGCCTCTGCGCCGTCAATGGGTTGGAATAGCTGGAATTTATTTGAATCAGCAATTTCCGACAAATTGATCGGGGAGGTAGCTGATGCTCAGGTTACCACAGGTATGACCCGGGCGGGCTATCAATACATTGTACTGGATGACTTTTGGGTGGGCGGCCGCAATGCCAGCAACGAATTGTTTCCCGCTCAGGTTCGTTTTCCCAACGGTATAAAAGCACTGGCCGATTATGTACACGCCAAAGGATTAAAACCCGGCATTTACTCCGATGCCGCTTAGCCCACCTGTGGCGGCGTAACAGGTAGTTACAATTTTGAGGAACAGGACGCCACAACTTTTGCTAAATGGGGAATCGATTACCTCAAGTACGATTATTGTAACGCGCCCGACGATATGGCCACCGCCGGTGGTCATCTTTGGCGCACGACCTGGGATATACGGGATGCCTGGGCCAGCGATCAATACGATAATGGCCACAACGGTATCATCAATACCCTTGATAAACAACGGACTGGAAAAATATGCCGGTATGGGCGCCATTGAAAACGTTGACCAGAGCACTTTCTGCACATGAATGCGTGGTTTTTTAACTGAACGAATTGAGCACCACTTAGCAATAAGTTAATGAAGGAGTGGCTCCTGTTAGCAGAGTACTGCTTGTTTTGTACTGTATATGAGACACTTAATAATAGAATAACATAGGTTGGGTTTCTTTGTGGCCATTGTAAAGCATGGAACTTCATGAGAAAGATATGGCATTACGTAAAATACCTGTTCACGCAGAACCGGTTCCCACACTGGTTACCCAAACAGTTGATGCAGGAAATTTCTTTCTTAAGCTTTCATGAAGGCGCATGCTGTGTAACCTGGCGGCACTTTCCCGCGTCTTACATTTTTGAACAACCGTTTGCAGAAAGTTTATTCTACCTGCCTGATTATTTTTACCACAAAGCCAATATTCAATCTTAGTATGGACCATCAAAAAAGTAATAGCCGACGTCATTTCTTACAATCATTGGCCGGCGCAGGCGGGGCTACCATGGCCGCCAGTCTGTTGCCTTCGGCCCTGCAGGCTTCATCGCCATTGCTGAAACCTGCCAACCCATTGGCCGGACATATATTTACCGCAACGCCCTATCTGCAACAGCCCACCCCCGATTCCATGGTCGTGATGTTTATTACCAACCTGCCTGCCTATAGCTGGGTTGAGTTTGGCGAAACAACTACCCTGGGACAAAAGGCTCAAAGCGTAACCAACGGGCTGGTAGATGCCTATAACCGGGTGAACCGCATTCGCCTTGGTAAACTGAAACCGGGTACAAAATATTATTACCGCGTGATCTCAAAAGAGATTACCGGGTTTGAACCGTACAAACTGACCTATGGCGATACGCTCGAAAGTGACCTGCTTTCATTTAGTACGCCATTGGAGAAGGGTGGCGCCATGCGCTGCCTGATCCTGAACGACATTCACGACAGGCCGCAATCCATTCCACACCTGCTGCAGGTTAATGGGGCCGAGGGGTACGATTTTGTGTTCTTTAATGGTGATGTGTTCGATTATCAAACCGGCGAACAACAGATCGTTGATCATATGCTGCAGCCCTGCATCAGCAGCTTTGCCAGTGAAAAACCGTTTATGTATGTGCGGGGAAATCATGAAACAAGGGGAAAGTATAGCCGTGATCTGCATCAGTATTTCAGCAATCCACAGGGGAACCAGTTTTATACTTTTACCTGGGGGTCGGTACATTTCACCGTACTCGATACCGGTGAAGATAAAACCGATGATACCCCGGTGTATGCCGGTATTGTTGATTTTGATGCCTACCGCCGCGAGCAGGAACAATGGTTGCAGGAAGTGATGCAAAGCCGGGCTTTTAAAAAGGCCAGATTTAAAGTAGTGCTGATGCATATACCGCCATTTTATTCGGGCGACTGGCATGGCACCATGCATTGCCGCGAACTGTTCAATCCGGTTTTTAACAGGAACCGCATTGATATGTGCATCAGCGGCCATACGCACACCTATGGCGTTCATCCGCCTGTAAAGGACCAGCACGATTATCCAATTATCATTGGCGGCGGTCCAAAGGAAGGCCAGCGAACTTTGATCAGGTTACAGGCCGATGACAGTAATTTGCGGTTAACCATGTTAGATGATAGCGGAAAAGAAGTGGGAAATTACCTGGTAGCGAAATAGGAAGTAATTGCTGATTTTGAGATTTAGGGATTGGGGGATTTGTTCTGATTTTAGATTTTCGATAAATCTCAAAATCTCTAAATCCCGAAATCTCTAAATCTCCTACCGCATATTGCTATGACTTTACAAGTCAACTTCACAGCTTTAAAATTTTGGACACAACATTTTGTATTCGCTACTATTATCCCTGTGCAGAAAGCCTATGTAGCAGAGTGACAATTCAAAACCACCACGGCCCATGCTGGCTGTTTTTAAGGGCGATACATTTACATCGTAGCTAAATGCGGTTGACATGTTGCCCCATTCTATTTTCAGCACCGGCACCAGCGCATCTTTCCATCGCAGGAACAGGCCGCCGCTGAGGGTATATGCAGGATTGCCATCTAAATCAGTGCCCAATTTATAAGAGTACAACGCACCGCCAATGGTTTCTGTATAGCTTCCCTGTATTGAATGATCGGCCTGTAAGGTAAAGGACGAAAGATCATCAAGGCTCCACTTAACGCCAATTGATGCCACGTATTTGGGGTTTAGCTCAATGCTGCGATTGCGGTAGAAAGAATTTTTCGGGCGGTTCAAATGATGATAGGCGCCACCAATGAACATGCTGTGTTCCTGTTCGGCGCCAAAAGTGGTATTGAAGCTCATGCCCACGCTTGCGTCCCAGGTGCTGTAATTGGGTGAAAGCATTGTTTCGCCGGTAGGAAGGCTGCCATCATAACCGCCACCGTTATATTGGGCATCGGTGGTGATCTTGGTGATATCAATGCTTTTGCGGATCAGTCCGCCCATAAAACCCAGCGACAGGTACATGTTTTTTTCATTGCTCAGCGATTTATGGTAGTTGAGCGCAGGCAGAATATGCGTTGTAGTAAGGCCTACGGTTCCGGCCTTATCAAAAACGGCCTGAATGCCAGTGGTTATAAAATCATTGCCCACGCCAACAGGCATTTTGTATTCTGCGTTCAGCGAGCCTGTTCTGTAAGCATTGGTAATGCTGTTCCACTGGTCGCGGTAAACACCCTGAATGCGATAGTCGCCGGAAAAAATGCCCGCCAGCGAGGGGTTGCGCAACAACGGTGCTTCGAAGAATTGTGAGAAATGTATATCCTGCCCGGCTGCGTTCAGCAGGGAGATCGACAATATTAATCCGGCAAAAGATCGTTTAAAGCTACGGCCGGTAATCATGTATAATGTTTTTAGGTTTTTATTGTTGGTTGAGTCAATCTTTATCGTACCAGCGCCACATTGCCTTTAACAGGAATGATCTGGGAATTTTCACATACAAACTCTATAATGTAAACATATACATCGGCACTGGCTGGTTTGCCTTTATAGGTTCCATCCCAGCCACCGGTGGGGGTACGGTCGTTGGCCATAAAATTCATTCGTTCGAATACCATTTCGCCCCAGCGGTTAAAGATGCGCATACTGTTCACCCGGGTAAGTCCAATACCTCGCGGGGCAAAAACATCGTTCACGCCATCGCCGTTGGGTGAGAATGTATTGGGAACAAAGTAGTTTAACCCGTTACAAACCACGGTGACAGTGATATCGCTTTTGTTGGTACAGCCATACTGGTCTTTTACCTGTACGGTGTACGTGGTAGTTTGTTTGGGATTGGCATAGGGGGTAGGGCAATCGGTACAGCTCAGGTTTTTAACAGGCGTCCATTTCCAGTTCACTACTTCGGGCCCATACGTTACCGGTAAGGTAATGCCCGTGCTTACAGGAATTACCGGGTCATTGGCAACCGTAATAGTGGGTATTGGTGGTTCATACAAATTTTTGCTGGTAGTGTCACTACAACCCAGTAGGTTGGTCGCCTGCAGATGTACCATATAATTTCCGCTCGACTGGAAGTTCAGCGAAATGTTCTGTGTTGTCAGCGAATTACTATTGCTCAGGGTCCATTTCCAGGCAATTGCAGTATCGGGTACGGTTAACATTCCCAGCAGGTTCAGGGTTGCATTCAAACAGCCAATGCTATCGCCGGCAATATAAGGATCAGGGGTGCGGTATACCCTGATGGTATCTGAAATGGTTTTGCTGCAACCCTGTTGTGTAGTTACCGATTGTGAAACGGTATAGGTTCCCGGTTGTTGAAACTGATGAATAGGGTCAACATCAGCAGACGTAGTGCCATCGCCAAAATCCCATGTTCTGTTAACCACAGGATCATTGCCAATGGTATAGTTGGTAAAGTAAACCACCCCTGAATCACAGAATTTTTTTCTGTCCATGGCAAAGAACGGATCGGCGCCAATTACCTTAATGGCTGGGCCGCCAACGCCGGCTATACAACCTTGTTTGTCGGTATAATTTATAGCCGGGGAGTAGAATGCCGGTGATTTATAAAAATGCTGGTAGGTGGTAGCCATACTGGTGTCGATTGTGCCATCGCCAAAACTTAGATTAAACTTTATATTGGGAATGGTGACAACCGAAAAGTTAACTGTCAGTTCATTGCAGGCGTCCAACGGGCTATAGTTTAATGTGGTAACAGCACCAGGATTGACTACGTGTACAGTGGCATTGCTTACTGAATCTTTACAACCCCCATAGCCATATACATACAACTTCGGCGTATAGTCCCCATAGGCATTATAGAAATGCGATGGGTTTTTAAGTGTAGAAGTAGATCCATCGCCAAAATCCCATTCAAACGATTCATAATTGCTTCCCAGGAATGTGAATTGGGTTTCAATGGGCGGGCAAATGGTAAGTGTGTCTTCTATATCAAATGCGGGAACAGGTTTTATGGTAGTAATATAATTTGCACGCACCACTGAATCCTTACAACCACCCTGGTCGGTTATTACCAGTTTAACAGTATAGGTGGCATTATTGCCTCCATAGCTGTATAAAGGGTCCTTCAACGCTGATGTGCCCCCATTGCCAAAATCCCAGAAATAGGTTAAACTTTTGCCAACGGATGCATCGGTAAACTGTACATTGGATGTGGGGCAAATGGTATCGTAATCTGACGTGAAATCGGGTTTGGGGGTTGAAATGAAAATAGTATCCTTCAGGGTAATGGTGTCAATACAACCCATGGCATCCTGAATGGTTAATTGCGGCCTGAACTCGCCGGTATCAGTGTAAATATGGCTGAAAGGAGCGCTGGTAAACGATTGCGTTTTGCCGTCGCCAAAATTGAATGTCCATTTTGTCAGTGTGGCAGCGCCGGTAGTTGACTGGTCATTAAAGGTGACAGTTGCATTTTTGCAACCTCCCGGCGAAGCGGCGGTAAATTTGGCAACGGGACCAGTTACTGTTACAATATTATTTTTTACAATGGTATCGGTACAGCCATTGATATCTGTTATAACCAGGCCAATACTGTGTGCTCCTGATGTGGCAATATTTGCCGTATAGGTTGCGCTGCCGGTTTTATAAGGGCCGCCATCTATTGACCATTCATATTTGTTGATGTATTGTGGGGTGTTGGTTGAAGAAATATTGAAATTCGCATTGCGGCATACCGGGGATGGAACGGTAAAGTTGGCCAGTTCCTTGATCAGTTTTACGATATCGGTATATGTATTGGTACATGTCCCGTTTGTTACACTCAATTTAACGGTGTAAATGCCATACGCATTATACAAATGCGATGGGTTTGTTAATGCAGAAGTAGGGGACCCATCGCCGAAATCCCAGGAATAAGATATTGCACCATATGAAGGATCTGTTCTTGATGAATCGCTAAATGGAACCGTAAGGCTGCCACAATTTATTTTATAGCCGAATTTAGCGATCGGCGGTTTTATATGTACAGTTTGCCCGGTACTCGTGAAAGGGCAACGGTTATTAAATGCCGTTAACTTTACAATAAATGTCCCCGAGTCAAGGTACTCGTGCGTTGGGTTTTGGATATTGCTACCCCCGCCATCGCCAAAATCCCATGACCACTCATCTACCGGCGGCGGTGTTAGATCTGTGAAACTTACGCCCGGCGATGCACAGGCATCTGAAGCCGACATACTGAAATTGGTGGCTGGTGGTGTTCCTGTTTTTACCCCGTCAATTTTGGTATCTGTAGCAGTACAACCCCCATTGGTAGTTACTGTCAGCTTTATTGTATACTTGCCTGTAGCTGCATACGTATGTGGTGGCTTGGGGTTTGTTCCAGTGATAATAGTTCCATCGCCAAAATCCCATGTATAGGTAGCAACTCCGTCTACTGCTGTAACATTAGCCGCGGGTGTGTAATTATAAGGTATACAACCGCCGGCAGGCACGCTGGTGATTTTCACCTTTGGTGCCTCAATTGTTACGACGGCCGGTTTGCTACCCTTTCCCTCACAACCTGAATTATCAGTGAACAAAATACTGACATTAAAATTGCCGGCCGAATTATAGGTATGCGTTGGGTTAGGTCCAGTGCCTATACCGCCGTCGCCAAAATCCCATACCCATTTTACGATGGGGGCAGGTGATGCATCCTGGAAAGTAACGTTTAAGGGCGCTTTACAGGAAACTGTATTGGATGCCGTAAAATTCACCAATGGGCTTGGGCGCACATAAATGTTTTTAACGGCTGAATCGCGGCAGGAAGAATAGGTATTGAAAACCTTTACCGTGTAATTTCCCGGGGTGGGGTACACTGTGCTGTCATTTGTATTTATTGATTGTTGCCCATTGCCAAAATCCCACACTGTTTTTTGTGGTGCTACCGACGAATTATTGACAAACCAAACTTTTGCATTCTGACACACCGTATCCGGCGCTTTAATGGAAGTGTTTGGCCCGTTCAGGGTAACCGGTTTGGTAATACTGCCCGAACAACCAAATTGACTGGTTGCTGTGAGCGTTACATTATAAGTACCGGTGGCGTTATAGGTGGTAGATGGGGTACTGCTGGTAGAAGTGGTGCCATTGCCAAGGTCCCATTGAAAGGTCATATTACCCGGACCGCTTGAATTGTTGACGAAAGTAATATTATAAGGCGCCTGGCACGATACCGGTTTGCTATTATCGAATTCAGCTTTAACACCTGATACAATACGAATATAGCGGTAGGCAGTGTTTGTATTTTTACAACCTGTGCTGCTGGTAACCGTAAGCATAACATTATAAAAACCGGTGTTATTATAAGTATGTAATGGGCTTTGGGCTGTACTGGTGCCGCCATCGCCAAAATCCCATTGCCACGATACAATACTGCCTGAAGTAGAAGTGCTGAGATCGGTAAATTGAATGTTTACCGGTACACAACCAGTTGTGATATTTGCAGAAAAATTGGCTGTAGGCGAGGGAAAAACGGTAATATAATTGGTTTTGGTAATGCCATTCGTTCCATCGGCATTGCGCACAACTAATGTAACGGTATAGGTGCCGGGTTGGGAGTATAAAACGCTCGGAGATTGGGCAGTCGACAGGGTGCCATTGCCAAAATCCCAGTTCCAGAATTTGGGGTTGCCGGTGGTTTGGTCCCTGAAAGTGACCGATAAGGGTGCGCAACCTGAAGTAACGTTGGCTGAAAAATCGGGCACCATTACCTGGGCAGCTCCCTGTAAGGAAAATAAAAAGACAAATGGTAAGCAAAACCATGATCTCAAAAGCATTCGCCGGTATCCCCTGGGGAACCGAACCGGCAGGCGCATCCGGTTAACACAGGGTGCAAGTTCAAATTTACTCAAGTGCAAAACTGATTTTATGGTTATAGGCACAACGCCCCCCATTGGCACAGAAAGACCTTACTTTATGCAAACCTTGTTCCCGGCAAATTATTTGAATGCGGGTAAAATATAATTTAACCAACATGGTTTTGCACAAAACAAATGATCAATTCTTAACCAGTTGTTGGGCAGTTCGTTAATCAGAGGTACCCGGATTGTGGTCTGAAGTATTTAAATAGGATATATAGGGTTGAAGCGCTTTTCTGTGGATAAGTTACCGGTTGAAAGGAATGGGGGGGTATGTATTTAACCGTTATTCGTCAACTTAAGTTATACGAAAAAATGGCAAGCCTCGTTGGGCTTTAGCCATTCCGGTTTTATTTTTTACGTAAGGTTAGTACATTGGTCCCACTGGATGTTGTCATTTCGGCTTTTACAAAATCCCAGTAACTGTCTTTGATCTTCCACACCCCGTTTAATTTTTTCAGCGGATCGCCCGCCGTTGGAAATTCGGAGGTTATGGTATAATCAGTACTATTTGCAGCCCAGGTTCCACTGGTAACAGAACTGTTTATGGTACCCGTTACCGTTCCATTTGAATCGAACTTAAAGGTATAGTTCAGGAACTGGTTGGAAATATTGTTACTGCCTTCAATATATTGTTCCACGATCCATTCCCCATTGGTGATGGCATCCATGATCATGTTCTCCACCTTCTTTTCAATGGCCTTTTTGCACGACAGGGAGAACAACAGGGCAATGCACCCAGTAAAGATCAGAGGTTTTAGCTTATTCATCATACAGGGTACTGGTCTGGTTTCAGATCAGATATTAAAATTTATAAATATCCTTGTATTTGTCAAGTAAATAACCCGTAAAATATTCAATATTGAGGGTTTCCCCGCATATATCTTTGCACAATTCCTCGCTGGTAAAGCGTCTTCCCTTCTGGTGCACCGCCGTACGCAGCCACTGCAGCAAAGGAGCGGTATTTCCCTGTTTTATTTGCCCATTTAAATCGGGAATAGCCTGATTTGCAAAGGCATAGAACTGAGCTGCATAAAAGCTGCCCAGGCTATAAGTTGGGAAGTACCCAAAGCTGCCATGGCTCCAGTGCACATCCTGCAGGCAGCCCTGCCTGTCGCCGGGCACCTGAACCCCCATCAGCTTGCGGTATTGCTCGTTCCAGTAACCGGGTATGTCCTGCACGGTCATCGATCCGCCGATCAGCAGTTTTTCCAGCTCATACCTTATCATAATATGGAAATGATAAGTTAGCTCGTCGGCTTCGGTGCGAATAAGCGATGGCTGTACCTTATTAATGCCTTTGTAAAATTGTTCCACAGAAACCTTACCCAACTGCTGGGGAAAATACTCCTGCAATACCGGCAGCCAGCGTTCACAAAACGCCCGGCTGCGGCCAACATGGTTCTCCCACAAACGCGATTGTGACTCATGAATTGTATAGGAGGCGGGTTCACCCAGCGGTAAACCGTATTCGCCCGGCGGCAGCCCCTGTTCGTACAGGGCGTGGCCCGCTTCGTGAATACAGCTCCACACCATATTACTGAGGTCATTTTCATCAATACGGGTGGTAATGCGCACATCCTGGCTGTTGAAATTGGTGGTAAAGGGATGTTCAGAAATATCCTGGCGGCCGGCTTCCATATCATAGCCCAGTTCTTTCACCACCTGTAACCCAAACTGCCATTGTTTATCTTTTGGAAAATGCTGTTGCAAAAAGCTGTCATCGGCGGGTTGTTGGTCAGCAATTTTCCCCAACAGGTCTTTCAACGGTTGTTGAATGGCCGAAAAAACGCCATCGAGCAATTGAACGGTGGCGCCTTTGTCGTGATCGTCGAGTAATGCATTATAAGGATGCTGCTCATAACCCAGCATATCGGCTTCCTGTTTTTTTAATTCAATGAGCCGGGTCAGGCTTTTGGCAAACACAGAAAAATCATTGGCTTTGCGGGCTTCCATCCAGCTGTGAAAGCTTTGGTTCACCGCTTCGGCCAGTGTGCGTACAAATGAGGAAGGGAATTTTTTTTGTTTGGAATAATCCTGCCAGGAAAGCTCCACGTTTCTTTTTTCATTAGCCAACAGGTTGTCGCCTGCCAGTAAATCCTGTAATTGCCCACCTAATTTTTCGTCGGTAAAGTACTTATGCGCTATTTCTGAAAGAGTGGCTATTTGCTGGCCACGCACCGGTGCTCCTTTGGGAGGCAAGTAGGTTTCCTGGTCCCACTGCAACACGGCGGCAGCATATCGCAGATCGGCGATCGTTTGCATGCCTTTAATATATTCATCATACAGAGATCTGGTGGCGGTATTTGTCATGTTCGATGAATTTAATGGTTATTTCAGGTTGCGAAAGTCGGTAAATTAAATCATACCCAAAAACCATGAATATAATAAGTGAACGTATCGTTATGCATAACCCGGTAGCACTCAATTTGTTTGCATGTAACTGATTCTTTTTCCATTGTTTGTGCGGCTTTTTTTAAGAAGGTGAATGGGCTTAATTCAAATACATTTAACATTGATAATAATTCTATTAACACCTGTGTAAAACTGTTTTAATAATTATTTCATCTGCGTACTACTTTCGTAACCGGTTCTTACAAATAATTGTTGCGGTGCCGGATGATTACTTCATATCAATCAGCCGGCTTAAAAGGGAACCGTGTGAAAATCACGGGCTGACGGGCAACTGTAAGTTGGGTGATTGGAAAGTTAACAGTCCTCATTCTTCAATAACAACCCAGTCATTAAGCTGATACTACAATGACCACTGCCAATGACCGGTGAAAGCCACATGGGCGGGAAGGTGTTCAGCAAACCAACAAGCCAGGAGACCTGCCGTTGACAAAATATGTTTGGAACTTTCCCGATAAGGTACCGGCAAATGATTGATGCTTCAGCTATTTCACGCGAAGTTATTGGAGTTGCTATCTGCTGTTGGGCCGCATTTTTTAAAAATTCTAACCATTTATCATGCAGTCCGAAAATGAAGTGTTGTTACAGGAGAACAAAGACCGTTTTGTAATTCTTCCAATCAAATATCCACGCATATGGGAAATGTATAAAAAGCATGAGGCCAGTTTCTGGACCGCAGAAGAAATTGATTTAAGTGGTGATCTGAAAGACTGGGCCAACCTCAATGACGGGGAACGTCATTTTATTTCGCATGTGCTGGCCTTTTTTGCCGCCAGCGATGGTATTGTAAATGAAAACCTGGCTGTGAACTTCATGAGTGAAGTGCAGTTGCCTGAGGCCCGCTGCTTTTATGGTTTTCAGATCATGATGGAAAACATTCACTCTGAAACGTACGCATTGCTGATAGATACTTATGTAAAAGATGTGAATGAAAAAGACAGGTTGTTCCATGCAATTGATACGGTTCCGGCCGTAAAGAAAAAAGCAGAATGGGCACTGCGCTGGATTGAACAGGGGAACTTCGCCGAACGTTTAGTAGCCTTTGCAGCAGTGGAAGGTATTTTCTTCAGCGGTAGCTTTTGCTCAATTTTCTGGTTGAAAAAAAGAGGGTTGATGCCCGGTCTTACATTCAGCAATGAACTGATCAGCCGCGATGAAGGATTGCATTGTGAGTTTGCCTGTTTGTTGTACAGCATGCTGCAGCAAAAATTATCGCAGGAGCAGGTATTTAATATTATCGGCGATGCCGTTCGTATTGAAAAAGAATTTATCACCGAAGCGCTGCCGGTTGATCTTATTGGCATGAATGCCCGGTTAATGCAGCAGTATATTGAATTTGTTGCCGACAGGTGGCTGAGCGAGCTGGGTTATCCGAAAATGTTCAATGCCAGCAATCCGTTCGACTTTATGGAAATGATCTCCCTGCAGGGTAAGACCAATTTCTTTGAAAAGCGGGTGGGTGATTATCGTAAGGCTGGTGTAAATTCCAGCAAAGAATCGCAACAGTTCTCGCTTGACGAAGATTTCTAGAATAATAAAAGCACCAATTCTTACAATCCAACATTCCGAAGACCAGAAATATTATTTGATAGCACTATAAACTCCATTAGCATGAACGTAATTAAAAGGAACGGGAAAAAAGAAACGGTAAAGTTCGATAAGATCACCGCGCGCATCCAGAAGCTGTCGTATGGATTGAGCCCGCTGGTTGATGTGATAGAAGTAACGAAGAAAGTGATTGAAGGTATTTATGATGGGGTTAGCACCAGCGAGCTGGATAACCTGGCTGCAGAAACAGCGGCTTCATTAACTACCAAGCATCCTGACTATGCCCTGCTGGCTTCACGGATCGCAGTAAGCAACCTGCATAAGAATACAGAAAAATCATTTTCTGAAACGATGCGCAAGCTGCATGACTATACTGATACCGCTACTGGCCGTAAAATGCCGTTGCTGGCCGATGAGGTGATGGAGATCATCGAAGCCAATGCCGAGTTGCTTGATAGCTCGATCATTTATGACCGCGATTTCGGGTTCGATTATTTCGGGTTCAAAACACTGGAAAAATCGTACCTGCTGCGCATCGATGGTAAAGTGAGCGAACGCCCCCAGCATATGTACATGCGCGTTGCCATTGGTATACACCTTGGCGATATTGAAAGCGCGGTAAAGACCTATAACTTAATGAGTGAACGCTGGTTCACCCATGCCACGCCTACCTTGTTCAATGCCGGTACGCCCAAGCCGCAAATGTCGAGCTGCTTTTTGCTGACCATGAAAGATGACAGCATCGATGGTATTTATGATACACTGAAACAAACGGCCAAAATATCACAAAGCGCCGGTGGTATCGGGTTGTCAATTCATAACGTACGCGCTACCGGTAGCTATATCGGTGGTACCAATGGCACCAGCAATGGAATCATTCCCATGCTGCGTGTGTTCAACGATACTGCCCGTTATGTTGACCAGGGCGGTGGCAAACGTAAAGGGGCTTTTGCTATTTACCTGGAGCCCTGGCATGCTGATATAGAAGGCTTCCTCGACCTGCGTAAAAACCATGGTAAGGAAGAAATGCGTGCACGCGATCTGTTCTATGCACTGTGGATCAGTGACCTGTTCATGAAACGCGTTGAGCAAAATGGCGACTGGAGCCTGTTCTGCCCCAATGAAGCGCCCGGCCTGGGCGATACATTTGGTGATGAGTTTGAAGCTCTGTATCATCGTTATGAGCAGGAAGGCCGCGCCCGCAAAGTTATTAAAGCGCAGGACCTGTGGTTTGCCATCCTGGAAGCACAAATAGAGACCGGAACGCCTTATATGCTGTATAAAGATGCGGCTAATAAGAAGAGCAATCAGCAGAACCTGGGAACTATCAAAAGCAGCAACCTGTGTACTGAGATCCTGGAATATACCAGCGCCGATGAAGTGGCTGTTTGTAACCTGGCTTCGCTGGCATTGCCCCGCTTTGTAAATGAAGGAAAATTCGATTTCAATAAATTATACGAAGTAACCTACCAGGTAACGCGCAACCTCAATCGCATCATCGATAATAACTATTATCCTATTGAGGAAGCAAAGCGTAGCAACCTGCGTCACCGCCCCATTGGCCTGGGTGTACAGGGATTGGCCGATGTATTCATTCTGCTGCGTTTGCCTTTTGAAAGCGATCTGGCGAAAGTGTTGAATAAAAATGTTTTCGAGACCATTTACTTTGCTTCCATGACAGCAAGTAAAGACATGGCCATTGAGCAGGGCGCTTATGAAACCTTTGCCGGTTCACCCTTATCAAAAGGTCAGTTCCAGTTCGACCTGTGGAATGTAGAACCAAGTAACAGACACGATTGGGAAACATTGCGCCAGGAAGTAATGAAGCATGGTGTTCGCAACTCATTGCTGGTAGCGCCTATGCCAACCGCTTCTACTTCACAGATACTGGGTAACAATGAATGTTTTGAACCTTACACTTCTAATATTTATGTGCGCCGGGTATTGAGTGGTGAGTTTATCATTGTAAACAAACACCTTTTGAAAGACCTGGTGCAACTGGGGCTGTGGAACGATACCATGAAGAACAAGATCATCGCGGCCAATGGTTCTATTCAGCAGATCGATGAAATTCCGGCCGACATCAAAGCGTTGTACAAAACCGTTTGGGAAATAAAACAACGTCATTTGATCGATATGGCTGCCGATCGTGGCGCCTTTATTTGTCAGTCGCAATCACTCAACCTGTTTGTTGATAATCCAACCGTAGCCAAATTAACCTCTATGCACTTCTATGCATGGAAGCAGGGCCTGAAAACCGGGATGTATTATCTGCGTACACAGGCTGCGGCCCAGGCGGTACAGTTCACCGTTGAAAAACAAGGCAGCCGTCAAATGGAGCCGGTTATGCCGAAGTCGGGTGATGGAGCCGATAATGACGGGCTCAATGGTGGCACCTGCAGCATGGAAGACGGATGTGTTACCTGCAGCGCTTAATTGTAACTTTCTAACCTACCATATATAATACAGGCCTTCCCGTTTCGCCGGGAGGGCCTGTTCGTTTTTAAAGCCCTTGCTTGTAATTCATTATTTGCTATCTTCGTTCCTTCAGTTCTTTACTTTAACACTTGTTTTTAGGTTATTCCGCTTCGGCGGAGTATTAAAAAGGAACCGTGTGTGAATCACGGGCTGTCGCGCAACTGTATGTTGTAATGAGGAATGCCATTCCTCATAACGCTGCATAATTAGCCACTGTATCAGGCCTCAATGGTATGGGAAGGCATGCAGCCAAACAATAAGCCAGGATACTTGCCTGAAAATTGAGACCAATGCTTTCGCGGTTCAAAAGCAGCAGTCAGGAGCAGTTAACCTCACTTTGCACCTCACATTGTAACTGTTTCTCTCTAACACTTTATCACGAAAGCATACACATTAAACGTAAAGACATTAATACTATTCATTAATGTTTCACTAAATGTTTTATGCGTATGCTAACACACAATCTTGGGTTCCCCCGTATTGGGGCGCAACGCCAGTTAAAAAAAGCCTGTGAACAGTACTGGGCAGGCAACATCAACAGGAACGAATTGGTTTTTGCCGCCAAAAAGATCAGGGAAGAAAACTGGTTATTGCAAAAGCAGGCCGGTATCGATATGATACCCTGTAACGATTTCAGTTTTTATGACCAGGTGCTCGATATGTCGTTGTTATTAGGGGTTATACCACACCGGTATACGCCCGTGGCAACCGACATTCCCCAGAATGCAGAAATAGACCTCTATTTCGCTATGGCGCGGGGTTATCAGCAACATGGCCTCGATATCACCGCTATGGAAATGACCAAGTGGTTCGATACCAACTATCATTATATTGTACCGGAGTTTATAGCTGCCCAGCAATTCCGCATTTTATCTGATAAGTTGTTTCATGAATTCAATGAATGCCAACGCGTAACAGGAACTACACCAAAACCGGTTCTCATTGGGCCGGTTTCTTATTTGTTGTTGGGAAAAGAAAAGCAAAGCGGCGAGGCTGCTGACAGCTCCTTCGATAAGATCGATCTGTTGAAACAACTGCTGCCTGTTTATATTGAGGTGCTCAAAAGGCTCGAAGAAGCAGGCGCTGAATGGGTTCAGCTCGATGAACCCTTTCTGGCAACAGACCTTACCGAAAAACAACAACAGGCTTTTCAGTATGCATACAAAGAGATCCGCAAACAGTGCAATCTGAAAATTTTACTGGCTACCTATTTTGAAGGATTACAGGAGAATACCAGCCTGGCGGCCAACCTGCCCGTATGCGCCCTGCACATTGATCTGGTACGCGCCCCGCAACAAATAGATGATGTATTGAAAGCTATTCCACCCAAAATGTCTTTGTCGTTAGGTGTTGTTGACGGGCGTAACATCTGGAAGAACGATTACAGCAGGTCATTGGCATTGATTGAAAAAGCCCGGGTGGCTATTGGCGAAGAAAGGATCATGCTGGCGCCTTCCTGTTCCTTGCTGCATTCGCCGGTTGACCTTGATGGTGAAACAGCTATTGATGCGGAGATCAGGAACTGGATGGCTTTTGCCAAACAAAAGCTGGGTGAAGTGACCGCCCTGAAGCAAATTGTGGAAGGGAATGCAGCACTGCTGGCGATCAATACAAGGGCTATTGAAAGCCGTCGCCATTCAACCCGTATTCATAAACAGGCGGTAAAAGACCGGGTGGCAGCTATAAAGGAGGCAGATGCGCAACGTAAGAGTGAGTTTACCGTGCGTCAGCGGATACAACAACTCCGGTTTAATTTGCCCTTATTTCCCACAACAACCATTGGCTCATTTCCTCAAACAGATGAGATCCGCCAGTTACGGGCTAAATTGAAAAAAGGGGAGTTGTCGCAAAAGCAATACGAATCAGAGATTGAAGAAGCAACCGTATCGGCTATTCGCGTGCAGGAAGAAATTGGGCTTGATGTATTGGTGCACGGGGAATTTGAGCGCAATGACATGGTTGAATATTTTGGCGAGCAACTCGATGGTTTTTTATTCACCCAAAATGGGTGGGTACAAAGTTATGGCAGCCGCTGTGTAAAGCCGCCGGTAATTGCAGGGGATGTAAGCAGAACCGGCGATATGACCGTAAAATGGAGCTGTTTTGCCCAGGCACAAACCAGCAAACTCATGAAGGGCATGCTTACGGGGCCCGTCACTATTTTGCAATGGTCGTTCGTACGCGATGATCAGCCCCGGTGGCAGACTGCCTTTCAAATTGCACTGGCCATTCGTGACGAAGTGATGGCGCTTGAAAAGGCAGGCATCAGGATCATACAGATCGATGAACCGGCTATCAGGGAAGGATTACCGTTACGAAAGAAAGATGGACCTGCTTATCTTGAATGGGCGGTAAAAGCATTCAGGTTGTCGGCAAGCGGTGTACAGGATGAAACACAGATCCATACCCATATGTGTTATAGCGAGTTCAATGACATTATGGAGCATATTGCCAAAATGGATGCAGATGTAATAACCATTGAAACAAGCCGCTCGCAAATGGAATTGCTGCAAGCTTTTGCCCACTTTAAATATCCCAATGAAATTGGGCCCGGTGTGTATGATATTCATTCGCCACGGGTGCCTACGGTGGAAGAGATGATGTATTTGCTCGAAAAAGCAGTGGCTTTGTTGCCCGTTAAAAACATTTGGGTAAATCCTGATTGCGGATTGAAGACCCGCCGCTGGACGGAGACTATTGCTGCGTTGAAGAACATGGTGCAGGCAGCGCAGGTTACCAGGGAGAAAGCACAGGAACCAGAAGCAGTGTAATAGATCGTGAAATGGCAAATGTGAAACGTGAATTGCAGCCCTAGTGGGGGTGCTGCGTTTTTCATTTGCCGTTTCATTTTTGACGTATCACGAGGAAAATAGGGAATACTGCCATTCAGCCGGGGGCTTTGATTAAAAAAGCTTAATATGTGGGTTTCTTTAACATTTCATAGACAAAATTTTATCAATTTTAAGCTATGAAAGCCATTAATTTGTTAAAAGTTAAATTGCCCCATGAATTGCACCCGTTTTTATAGTTCCCTGATTGCTTTTGTTTTGCTATTTACCGGTTTAGGGGCCGGCTATGCACAGCAGCTCGATTCAATGGTGAACCTGTATGGAGAAAGATACCCGCAAGAAAAAGTGTATGTTCACTTTGATAAACCCGCTTATAATACCGGAGAAACCATCTGGTTCAAAGCGTATATATTCTCAGGTATTATTCCTTCCCCCATCAGCAGGAATTTTTATGTTGAGCTGATCGATCCTTCGGGTAAGGTATTACAACAAAAGGTGCTGCCAGTTTATGAAGCATCATCGGCCGGGAGTTTTGACCTGCCCGCCAATTTGCCGCCCACGGTCATCTTTCGTGCTTACACCACCTGGATGCTGAATTTTGATACTTCTTTTTTGTACAGCAAGATCATCCGCATTTTAAATAAAACAGGTGTGTCGGCCCCGGGCACTACAGCGGCCACCACACCCGCTGCCAAACAAACGGCAGCCAAACAACCCGCAGCAGCAGCCACTGCCGCTGCCAGCAGCAGTACACCGGCCGTTAGCCTGCGTTTTTTCCCCGAAGGCGGTGACCTGGTTACCGGACTTGAATCGGTAGTAGCCGTTAAGGTAACAGATGAGTTTGGATTACCGGTTTCTGCAAACGGCTCAATAAAAGATGCTTCCGGCGCTACGGTTGCTACTTTTGGCACCGTGCACGACGGCATGGGGCGTTTTAGTATAGAACCCCAGGCCGGAAAAACCTATTATGCCGAATGGCAGGATGAGAAAAAGCAAACGCATAAAACGAATTTACCGGCAGCCAAATCAACGGGCGTTGTGTTGCAATGCGCCTCTTCAGGCAGCCGGGAGGCATTTATTATTAAACGGTCGCAGGAGTCGCCCGACAATTTAAAAACCCTGTACCTGTTAGGCTATTTCAATTCGCAGGTAGTATATAAAGCGAGGTTGAACCTGCAGCAGAATTTTATGGTGAGCGGTTCTATCCCCCTCGAAGGCATTCCCACCGGGATGATACAAATGACCCTGTTCGATGCCGATTGGAAGCCCCTTGCAGAACGGATCGCTTTTGTGAACAAGGAAGATTATTTTTTTACCACGCGTGTGGTGCCTACGATTAAGAATACAGATAGAAGAGGTAAGAACTCATTGGTAATAGATGTGCCCGATACCCTGAGATCGAACCTGAGTATTTCAATTACCGATGCGGGATTAAGCAAGGCCGACCCCGATGCCGATAACATTGTATCGCATTTGCTGTTAAGCGGCGATCTGCGTGGTTATATTAATAATCCATACTATTACTTTACCGGCAACGATGATACTGTACGGTCGCACCTCGACCTGGTAATGCTTACCAATGGCTGGCGCCGGTTTAAATGGGATGACCTGGCTGCGGGTAAGTTGCCGGTTATAAAATATCCCCATGAAAACTATTTGTCGCTCAATATTAATTTAACCGGGGTATTGCCCAGCCAGGTGCCTAAAAATACCCAGATCAATGTTTTTCTGCAGGCAAAAGATTCATCGCGTCAACTGTTCTTTTTGTCGATGGACTCAACCGGCAAATTCAAACAGGACGGACTGGTGTTCTTTGATACGGTGTCGGTATTTTACCAGTTCAACAACAACAAGCACCTCGCTAATAAAGCTGTCGTGAACTTCACCAATGGCACTTATAAAGGTGCTGTTGCTGTTAAGCCAGATTCGGCCTGGCGTGTTCCCATGCCTTTGGATACAAGCTTGCTGAACCGCGGCCGTTTTTTTGCCAGCGAAGCCGAGCGATTGAAACCGGAACTGGAAAAGAAAGTGAAGGTGTTGGAAACTGTTACGGTGAAGGCAAAGCAAAAGAGCAAGCAACAGGTGATGGATGAAAAGTATACCAGTGGGTTGTTTACAGGCGGCGATGCCACAACGTTCGACCTCACCGACGATCCTTCGGCAATGGGTGCTTATAATATCTTTAGTTACCTGCAGGGCCGGGTGGCTGGTTTGCAGATCACTACCGGTGGTGGCGGGTCGCAATTACAATGGCGGGGCGCAACGCCTTCCCTTTTCCTGAATGAAATGCCGGTTGATGTTACAGCGATAGAGAATATTCCGGTTACTGATATCGCGTATGTAAAAGCATTCCGTCCGCCGTTCTTTGGAGCCATGGGCGGCGGGGCTGGTGGCGCCATTGCCATTTATACCAAGAAAGGAGGTGATGTATCATCTTCTGCTACCAATGTTGGCGGGCTCGATAAAACCAAACTGACCGGTTATGCAGCGCCAAAGGAATTTTATTCGCCCGATTATAGCAAGGAGCTGGCGCAAAATGAACTGCCCGATATTCGCACCACCCTGTATTGGGTGCCTTATATTTTAACTGATAAGAACAATCATAAAGTAACCCTGCAGTTCTATAATAATGATGTTACAAAACGCATACGCATTATTCTGGAAGGGATGAATGAAGATGGTCAGCTTACCAGGGTAGAAAAGATCATTGAATAAGAAGATCGCTTATCTTAAGTTATTTTTATTAAACCGGCTGCCATTCAGCCGGTTTTTTATTTCATTTTTAAAGATCTGTGTGTTGTTGTAGGGTGTATTGTGAATGGCCTCGTTAGCTACCTGGCTGATCTTACTGTCGAGTTGTTGCAGTTCCTGCAACAGTATGGCGTAATAATGTTGAATGTCTTCTTTTCTGAATTTATCAATGGGCTCTTTATTGAAGGCCTGCATGAGAATTGAAAAAGTAGTGGCAGGTTCATTGGCTTCAGTAGATTTGCCGTGATCCAGGTCCATGGCAGCCATGCTTATCTTCACATACAGGTTGTTTACCTGGTCCTGTATTTCTTCAAGCTTGTTCATCAACGTATGTTGGTTTGAAACGCACCATTGATTCAGGTTGTGCAGCTTGAAGTCAAGGCTCTTTGCTCTTCGCTTTGCTGAAGCCAGGATCATTCGCAGATGAATAAAATGAATTATCTGACCTGCAATTAATATTATTACCAGATACATCATAAAACTGGTGATTTAGATGGCGCTGGAAGTCATGGCGCCTGGTTGGGTGTTCGATAGCGTTGCACCGGCAAACCGATGCGACACTTCTGAAATATTACCAATGAACTCTTTAATAATATGGGCGTCCTGTGCCTGTTTGCTTTGCAGGTTGAGGCTGGTGCTTTCGCCCCAGCAGTATACATCAACACCATAAGAATTAAGGCGCAGCACAAAGAATCCGGCCGATTGTGCCTGTTGTACCTGCTGTACCACATCGCTGTGCATTATTTCGAGCGGAAATAATATCGGAATGTTATTTACCATTACATATTTACCAATTCGTAGCTGCTGAGTCTTCATAGTAAAAATTGTAAAGTGATAAAAAAAGTGGTGGTAGATACCACCACTGTAAACCCTCAAAACCTGCCTGTAAATACACACAAGAATGTACCTCAGGCCATTTTTTCCAGGAATAGAACATTGAACCTAAACTGGATCTTCAGAGACATTGAATTTGGGGGTTCCAATAGATACCGGGCTTAGGGATATTTCAAGGAATGTTGGAATATCTGGTATCGTTGGCTACCATTATTGCACGTACCCAAAAACTAATAAGATATAAGGATTTCAAGCCGTCATTAGAATATTGAATAAGCGGTTCCCAGAACATTGAACATTGGTTCTCATTAATATTGAACAAGCGGTCGCCAGAACATTGAATGGTGGTTCTCATCAATATTGAACAAACGGTTCTCAGAACATTGAACAAATGGTCATCGAAGGAATGTTGGATAAAACAGCAGATTGCTCATCTGCAGCGTAAAAATGGCAAGGAAAAAATGAAACGAAAAGGATTTAGGGCGGACAACAAGTGGATGCACTGCCTGGTAGCAGGGTACCAGAAGGAGACCAATTTTCTACTTAGCAGGTAATGAGTATAGTTATGTAAAAGGAGTGGATTTAATATAAAGAAGATGGTTTGAAGCCTTTATAGAGTAGCAAGAACTATACCAGGGTGTATGTATCCGTTATATATATTTATTAGGAATGCGAGGGTGAGATGGTCAATGGTGAATGGTCAATGGTGAGTCGTCAATGGCGTGTATAAACGGAAAAACCTGCTGTAACACCAAAAAAAACTTGAGTGTTGCAGCAGGCTTTATAACTTAGGATCATCTACAAGTCACGTAGCATATATACTGATTTATATTGCTATGGCTTATTTCGATAATGTGAATCATCTATTGACCATTGACCATTCACCATTCATGCTTTCAGGTGCTGTAAGTAGAAGGTCAGGCTTTCTTCTTCAGGAAGGTTCAGTTTTTTCTTCAACCGGTACCGCGCTTTTTTAACACTTTCAGGCTCAACCGAAAATATTCCGGCAATCTCCTTATTGCTTAATCCGGAAAGAATAAAACAAATGAGCCGCACTTCATTGGCCGTAAGATCAGGATGTTTTTGCGTGATGTTGTCGACATAGTGCGAATGCAACAGGTTGAAGTTCTTGATGAAATCGGCCCAGTGATCGGCTTCGGTAAGATTGGTCTTTATTTCCTTGGCGATCCGTTTGTACTCGTTGTTGTCTGATGTTTTTAATTTCTCCTGCAACTGCATCAGGTAATCTGTTTTGTTGGCCAGCATTACAGAGGTGCTGGTAACCTGCGCCTGCAGCTGCCTGGCTTCTTCCTGGGCCTTTTCAATAGCCTCACGAACCTCTTCTTCGGCTATGGCCGTTTTCTCTTCAATAAGCTTATTAGCCAGCTGAAACGCTTTCTGTTTTTCAATTTCCACCATCCGGCGCGCTTCCAGAAAAGCAGCTTCTCTTTCCTTATGAAGGCGCACTTTCATTTTGCGGTATCGGTAATGCAGTATAAGACTGGCTGCTATCATGATGAGCAACAACAAAACAATGACTGCCTGCCACATGGAAATTTCTGAAATGTGAAAGGGGCTTGAATGTGGTTTTTGCGAGCACGACAAAAACAGCACACTTATGGGCAATACATAAACAACACAAAAGGGTTTTGCGATCCTTTTCATGGGATTTAGGGAATTTTGCTTAGGGTTAAGATTGCACTAAGTGATTCAACTGCGAAATAACACAAAAGAAAGCGTTGTACACCTATTTGATACCATAATGTTGATAAAAGGCTACTAGTTGTCCACCCGTGGACACTTGTTTATATCAAAATACTTTGAGAGATCAAAAGAGGATGTAATATGAGTAATAGGTTGTACTAACAGGTTATGATTAAAAAAAATACATTTAAAGCTTAATGCAAATTTTTACATTAAAGAAAAACCTCAAGAGCAGGAGTCCTTTCGTAGTTATTAATTCTTCAATATGGTGATGGTCTTGCTGGGTTCATGCCCCCTGATAGCTGTTGAGTCAGGCGGTGGTTGTGGCAATTTATGATTATATGTTATAACAAACCGGCTGTACATTTTCATCATCGGGCTTGCAAAATGCATGGCATCTCCTTTCTGCGGTATTATCAATCCATCAACTACAAGTGTATCGCTATCGCTCATGGGTTCTACCTCAAGGCTGATGGTATACGCCTGTTTGGGATCGGGCTTTTGCAATTCCAGGTCATAATAGGATTGATGATCATACGTAATGAACAGTGTAATGTTCGAATACTGTTTGTTCATGGTATCCTGGGGCACGCCATCAAGCACTTTTTTCAGCGGCGTTGAATCTGATAGCATCCAGGCACTATCGAGGTACATCACTTCTTTGGGATCATCGCCCAGGTAAACCTGCATTTTTTTAACAATGGAATCGGCTGTGTTTTTAAAGACAATGGTATCGCTGTGTGCTGGTTTAGGTTTACGGGTAAACCAGAAGTACATTCCGGCGCCTATAAACACCATGATTAGTAAGATTATCCAGGTTCCTCGCATATATTAGGTAGTAGTTGGCGTCAATAATTCGTTTAAGGTACCAAATAACTGCAATTTATATGCCTTCGTGTCAGGAAACATTTTGTTAACACAGCGGTAACGGGTTTGGACCGGAACATTTATATGATGTGGCTATCAATTACCTTTGGTTACAATCATTGTGAAATATGAAAATTGCCGAAATCATTGCCCTGCTTGAATCCATTGCCCCGCCTTCGTTACAGGAAAGTTATGACAATGCCGGGTTGCTAACGGGTGATCCTGGCTGGAAGTGCACCGGGGCATTGTGTACGCTCGATGCTACCGAAGAAGTGGTCAAAGAAGCTATACAACGGGGCTGCAACCTGGTAGTGGCGCATCACCCCATCATTTTTGGCGGGCTAAAGAAGATAACCGGGCGGAATTATGTAGAAAAGACCATTATTACAGCCATAAAGAACGACATCGCCATCTATGCCATTCATACCAACCTCGATAATGTAATAACCGGGGTGAACGGAATGATGGCCGATAAACTGGGTCTGGTGAACCGGAAGATCCTGTCGCCCAAAGAAGCTACCCTCAGGAAACTGTACACTTTTGTACCGGTTGATCAGGTAGAACAGGTGCGGGCAGCCCTGTTTGAAGCGGGTGGGGGCGATATTGGCAATTACGACGAATGCAGTTTTGGGGTAGAAGGAACGGGCACGTTCAAAGGGGGCGAAGGCACCAATCCCTTTGTTGGCCAGCCCGGCGAGCGCCATTATGAAAAGGAGCTTAAAATTGAGGTCATTTTCCCCGCTTACCTGCAAACAGCCCTGGTGCGGGCCCTGCGAACCGCCCATCCGTACGAAGAAGTGGCCTATGATATTGTAAATGTGACCAATACGCATCCCGGCATAGGGTCGGGGCTGGTGGGCGAGCTGCCCCAGCCGGTGCCTGAAACCGCCTTCCTGATGCAGATAAAACAGGCTTTTGGCCTTACCGTCATACGCCATACGGCCCTGTTGGGCCGCCCGGTGAAGAAGGTGGCGGTTAGCGGCGGCGCAGGTAGTTTCCTGGTTTCCAAAGCATTAGCTGCCGGGGCCGACATCTACATCACGGGCGATATGAAATACCATGAGTTTTTTGATGCCAATGGCCGGCTCATAATTGCTGATATCGGTCACTTTGAAAGTGAGCAATTCACCATAGATTTACTGGCTGGGGTTTTGCAGGAAAAATTTCCTACCTTTGCCGTCCTTAAAACGGCTTTAAAAACCAACCCGGTGCATTATTTTGTGTGATTTCTGTGAGGGTGTGAACCGGACGATGAACGGAGCGTCGCAACGGAAGATGCATCAGGGAACAACAGCCGGGGACCGCATTTGACCCCCACTCAAAGGGCCTGGCGGGTATAAACAACAAATTATAAATTTCTTTATGGCTAACGTTAAAGACTACTCTGTAGAAGAAAAATTAAGCTCACTCGTAGCATTGCAGAAGATAGAATCGAAGATCGATGAGATACAGATCCTGAAAGGGGAGTTACCAATGGAAGTGAGCGACCTGGAAGATGAAATTCAGGGTTTACATGCCCGCCAGGTTCGTATTGAAGAAGAGATCAACGGCATACAGGAGTTTATCAATCAAAAAAAGAACGCGATCAAGGAAGCTGAAGCCCTGATCAAGAAATACGAAAAGCAAAGTGAGAACGTAAAGAACAGCCGTGAGTTTGAGGCCATCAATAAAGAGATTGAGATGCAGCAGCTGGAGATCAAGCTGGCCGAAAAACACATTCGCGATGCCAATGAAGAGATCGCTGAAAAAGTAGTGGTACTCGATAAAGCCAAAAAGAACATCGCTACCAAAGAAGGTGTTTTAGGCACCAAGAAAGGCGAGTTGGAAAAGATCATCGCTACCAACGAAAAAGAAGAAAAAGCATACAATAAACAGGCTTCTGAAGCCCGTGAAAAAGTAGAAGAGCGCCTGTTGCATTCTTACGATCGTATTCGCAAGAACTACCGCAACGGTTTAGGTGTGGTAGCTGTAGAACGTGATGCCTGCGGTGGTTGCTTTAACGCCATTCCGCCACAACGCCAGAGCGAGATCCGTCAGCGTAAAAAGATCATCGTATGCGAAAACTGCGGCCGTATTCTGGTTGACCGCGACCTGTTCGACAGTGTAGATGTGAAATAAGAATTCTTTCATCATATTGAAAAGGGTGTTCAGCAATGAGCACCCTTTTTGTTTTTCGAAATAGTATCTTGCAGGCATGAATCGGCTGGGGCCAACAGGTTTGGCACTCTTACTGGTATTGTTGTATGTGCCTGTCCGGGCTGTACCCACGCGGGTACAAAAAGTATTTGATTTTAACG
This sequence comes from Niastella vici, assembly GCF_002077945.1. Lineage (GTDB taxonomy): Bacteria > Bacteroidota > Bacteroidia > Chitinophagales > Chitinophagaceae > Niastella > Niastella vici. The sequence continues at coordinate 9,839 of NZ_LVYD01000041.1, read as the reverse complement.
ACCGGTGCAAACAGGCGTATCACGAGATCCTTCAGCTGAAATTAAACAACGGCCAGCAGTTGCTGAATGTAGAGAAGGTCCAGCATCCCAATAACCTCATTCCTTATTTTCTCGAGAACTATATTGATTTTTTCACCCTGTTCTTCAATGAAGACCCTGCCGAATTCAAAAAGCGATTGCCCAATCGTGAAACCCGGTTAAATTTGATGGGCGAGGGCCCTGATAATTCGCCGTTACTGTTGTTTACCCGCTCGGTGATCCATTTTCAATGGGCGGCAGTAAAGATAAAATTCGGTAATACCTGGGATGCGGGGTGGGAGTTTCGCCGTTCGTATTTACAGGTGAAAAGCAATTTGCAATCGTTCCCCGATTTTGCGCCGAACCTGCTATATGCCGGCGCCATGCAGGTAGCGGCCGGTACCATTCCCGATGGCTATAAATGGCTGAGCAGCCTGCTGGGCATCGGTGGCAGTATAAAAAAGGGAATGAACCGCATCAGCAATTTTTTGCAGGGAACCGATGAATGGTCGACCCTCTTTCACGATGAGGCCATTTTCTATTACTGTTACCTGAAGTTTTATATTGAAAATGATAAGCCCGGTGTTTTTCAGTTCATCGATCAGCAGCACCTCGATGTGGTGAACCATCATTTATTTGCCTTTTTGGCCGCCAATCTGCGGCTTAATAGCCAGCAGGCTGAAATAGCAGAGCAGATCATTCAGGGGCGGAATGCCAGCCCTGCTTACCTGGCCACCCCATTGTGGGATATGGAGCTTGGTTATGCCAAAGTACATCACCTTGACCCCGCAGCCGCCCAATACCTCGAACGTTTTATCACGAATTTTAAAGGCACTTTCTATGTAAAGGATGTACTGCAGAAATTAAGCTGGTATTATTACCTGCAGGGCGATGAGGCCAAAGCAGGGGCTTACCGCCAACGGATACTCACCAGCGGCAGCACCTATTCGGAGGCCGATAAGCAGGCGCAAAAAGAGGCCGGAACCGATCAATGGCCTAATAAGTTGTTGCTGCAGGCGCGTTTGCTGAATGATGGCGGTTATTACCACCAGGCGCTTGCGCTGTTACATGGGAAGAACACCGGTAATTTTGCATTGAATGAAGAAAAACTGGAGTTTGCCTACCGCGCCGGCCGTTTGTTCGATGATGTGGAGAACGACAGTTTGGCCATTGTATTCTATAAACAGGCCATTGACCTGGGCGAAAAACGAAAGGAGCATTTTGCTGCCCGGGCCGCCCTGCAAACCGGTTTTATATTTGAAAAGCGGGGCGATAAACAAACCGCCATACAATGGTTTCAACGATGCATAAACATGAAAGATCATGATTTTAAGAATTCGCTTGACCAACGGGCTAAGGCCGGGATGGCAAGGTGCAATAATGAATAATCGTGAAACAGTTCGCGGTAACTGTAAACTTTGGACTGGTATTGGGGAAAACCCCATTATTATTAATGCCCGATCGCCATTATATTTGTTACGCTCAAAATCGTACTGTGCTTAGAAAACTTTTTATACAGAACTACGCTATTATTGACGAGATAGAGATCGACTTCTCGCAAAAGCTGAATATTATTACGGGTGAAACCGGTGCAGGTAAATCTATTTTAATGGGCGCCCTGTCGTTGATACTGGGCGACCGGGTAGATACCTCGGTATTGCAGAGCCGCGATAAAAAATGTTATGTAGAAGGAATATTTGTAATCGCCGAAAAGAAAGCGGTGAAAGCCTTTTTACGCGAAGAGGACCTCGATGTGGAAGATGAACTGGTCATAAGGCGTGAAATTGGCAGTAACGGCAAATCGCGGGCTTTTGTAAATGATACGCCGGTAAATCTGGAACAATTGCGCCGGTTAAGCTCCATGCTGGTTGACCTGCATCGCCAGTTCGATACGCTTGAACTGGGCGAAAGCGATTTTCAACGCCAGGTGCTCGATGCCCTGGCTGGTAATGCCGAGTTATTGCAGCAATACCAGGCATCGTTCAGTCAATGGCATCAGGCGCAACACGAATTAAGCACCCTGCAGCAGCAGAAAGACCAGTTTACCAAAGAATACGATTACAACAAGTTCCTGTTCGATGAGCTGCACGATGCAGCCCTGAAGGAAAATGAGCTGGAAGAAGCCGATACCACGCTGAAGCTGCTCAGTAATGCAGAAGGCATAAAAACGGCCATGAGCAAAGTAGCATATGAGCTGAGTGAAGGCGAATCGCCCATGGTACAACAGCTGAAATCATTGTGTAACCAGTTGAGCGGGTTCACTGATCATCATGCCGCATTACCCGCCATATTGCAACGGTTGTTGTCGGCGCAGATAGAGTTGCAGGATATTGCCGATGAGGTGGAGCGCATCAATGACCAGGTGCAGTATGATCCGCAAAAGATCGAGCAATTGAACGAACGCATTTCAACCGGCTATAAGCTGCTGAAGAAACACGGTGTACATACCACGCAGGAACTGCTGGCAATAAAAGATAACCTGGAACAGAAGTTACAGGCTGTGCTGAATATCGATGAAGCCATAATGGCCAAAGAAAAAGCAGTACAGCAATTATTGCAAAAAGCCACTGAACTGGCTGCTAAATTAACGGCTAACCGGGTTAAACAGGTGAAGCCATTGCAGGATAAGGTGAACAAGCTATTGGCCCAGGTAGGTATGCCCAATGCCCGCCTGCAGGTTGAAGTTGCTCCGCTGGCGGCCTTACAAAGTACCGGGGCCGATGATATAGAATTTTTGTTCGATGCCAATAAAAGCAACCGTTTTGAGCCCATTCGCAAAGTGGCTTCGGGCGGTGAGCTAAGCCGGTTAATGTTATGTATTAAATCACTGGTTGCCCAGAGTCTCGATTTGCCCACCCTCATTTTTGATGAAATTGATACCGGTATTTCGGGCGAAGCCGCTAAACAGGTGGGTATTATCATGAAAGAGCTGGCCCGCAAACGGCAGGTGTTCAGCATTACCCATCAGCCGCAAATTGCCGGCAAGGCTGATGCCCATTACTTCGTTTACAAGGATGTCAAAGGCAATTCCATTAAAACAAATATCAAGCTGTTGTCGCAGGACGAACGCATTACCGCTATTGCTAAAATGCTCAGTGGCGAAAAGCCAACTGCCGCTGCCCTTGAAAATGCACGGGAGATGGTGATGAACTAATTGGCTGATCCCGGTTAAAGTTGCGATTAGTTGTACTAATGAAATACAGCATTTGTGCGGAAAATGGAAAATGATGCTATTTTTGCGCCTGCTAAATAAAAATATATTCTATGGCATATAACCTGCTTAAAGGAAAGAAAGGGATCATATTTGGTGCTTTGGACGAAAAATCAATTGCCTGGAGAACCGCTTTGCGTTGTCATGAAGAAGGAGCGCAACTGGTTTTAACCAATGCGCCGGTGGCTTTGCGTATGGGCGAAATCAACAAGCTGGCCGAAGCCGTGAATGCCCCCGTAGTGGGCGCCGATGTTACCAGCATGGATGACCTTAAGAAACTGTTCGAGGAAGCTATGAAGCATTTCGGCGGCAAGGTAGATTTCATCCTGCACTCCATTGGTATGAGCCTGAACGTACGTAAGAACAAGCATTATACCGAGATCGATTACGGGTTTAACCAGAAGACCCTTGATATATCGGCAATGTCGCTGCACCGCGTGCTGCGTACAGCCTGGGAAATGGATGCTATTAGCGACTGGGGCAGCGTGGTAGCCCTTACCTATATTGCGGCCCAACGCGTATTCCCCGATTATAACGAAATGGCTGATGCGAAGGCATTGCTCGAAGGCGTTGCCCGCAATTTCGGTTATCACTATGGTGTTAAGAAGAAGGTGCGCATCAACACCGTTTCGCAATCACCTACCAAAACCACTGCCGGTAGCGGGGTGAAGGGCTTTGACGGCTTTATCTCTTATGCCGAAAAAATGAGCCCGCTGGGTAATGCCAGTGCCGATCAGTGTGCCGATTATTGTGTTACCCTGTTCAGCGACCTTACCAAAATGGTTACCATGCAGAACCTGTTCCATGATGGTGGATTCTCATTCACCGGGGTTACGCAGGCGGTTATTGAGCAAATGGAGAAATAAGCTTCCGAAATAGGAAGTAGGAAATAAAAAGTAAGAAATTCAAAAGGGTGGGTCGGTGCAACTGCAGCGGCTCGCCCTTTTTTCATTATAGTGCCCGCCTTTATTTAGCGATTTGAACCCGGAAGCTTTACCTGCTTCGCATTTTTTGTCAAAAGAAAAAAAACCGCCCGCTTAACGCGACCGGTTTGCATTATTTTTTAGCCATGGGCTTTTAATACTCATCTTCATTAAAGAAGAAATCGTCCTGGCTGGGATAGTCCGGCCAGATGTCTTCTATACCTTCATATATCTCTCCTTCATCTTCCAGTTCCTGAAGATTTTCTACCACTTCAATGGGTGCACCGCTACGAATGGCGTAGTCAATCAGCTCATCTTTGGTGGCAGGCCACGGTGCATCTTCGAGATAGGATGCAAGTTCTAATGTCCAAAACATGTGTTTAGCCTGTTTAAAGTTTTAAATCCACGAACAGTTACTGTATTCAGGGTCGGAGAAAATAGCCAGGTTTCTGTTCCCCATTCCCCCTCAATTTTTCGCAAAAGTAACCCTCCTAATGAAAAAACCAAATCTATCTTTGAAACTTAATGGAAGGATTTCTTAAAAAGTTTCCCCAAAAGGCCAATATGAACGGGAAGCCATTGGTTTGTAGTATCTTGACGCCTATTATTAGTAATTCACAGCACATGTTGACAGCGACGAATATTCAAAAATATTATGGGCAGTTATGGGTTTTGAAAGGGGTTGACCTGCAAATAAAGCAGGGTGAAATTGCCAGTATTGTAGGGCCTTCCGGCTCTGGGAAAAGCACGTTGTTACACATTCTGGGCACACTCGATAAGCCCGATAAGGGGGATGTAGTCGTTGGAAATCAACGCCTCAATTTCCTTAGCGAGAAGCAAATGGCGGCCTTTCGTAACCGGCATGTGGGGTTTGTGTTCCAGTTCCACCACCTGCTGCCCGAATTTACCGCCCTGGAAAATGTATGTATCCCCGGCTGGATGGCCGGGCGGCGCAAGAAAGAGGTGGAAGAAAACGCTGTAGAGTTATTACGGATGTTGGGCCTGGGCGATCGCATAGATAATAAACCCAATGCATTATCGGGGGGTGAGCAGCAACGGGTAGCCGTAGCCCGCGCGCTCATCAATAAACCTGCTATTATTTTTGCCGATGAACCAACAGGTAACCTCGATTCGGCCAATGCCCGCGAGCTGCACCAGTTGTTCTTTACCCTGCGGCAGCAGTTCAATCAAACTTTCCTCATAGTTACCCATAACGAAGAACTGGCGCAAATGAGCGACCGCATATTGCATATGAAGGACGGGAAGATTGTTTAATGGGCTGGCTAATTAAATCCTCGGTTTCCAGGGAATTTCTTCTATCTGCATTTGGTGCCCCGCATAACGGGCAAGCACAAATAAATAATCGCTGAGGCGGTTAAGGTATTTTATAATAATGCCCTCCACTTCCTGGCTTTCCTGCTCAAGACGTACGCAACAGCGTTCGGCGCGGCGGCAAACACAACGGGTTATATGTAATTGCGACAGAACGGGATTACCGCCGGGTAATATAAAACTCTTCATGGGCGGTATTACTTCGTTCATGCGGTCCATTTCCTTTTCGAGTAAGGTGATGTCTTCTTCGCGCAGGTCGGGAATGCGCATTTTGGGTTCTTTTTCGGGGTCGCAGGCCAGTGAGGCATTCAGGGTAAATAACCGGTCCTGCACTTCCTGTAAGATGGCCCGGCTGGCTTCATCGGTGAGCAGGTCGCGGCACAGCCCGATCCAGGAACTTAATTCATCAACGGTGCCATAGGCTTCTATGCGCAGGTGCGATTTGGGGACTTTGGTTCCGCCAATTAATGAAGTAGAGCCTTTGTCGCCGGTTTTGGTATATATCTTTTGTGCCATGTTTTGTCGATGTGAAAATGTGAATTATGTGCGTGAGGCCGGGAAACGTGAAAACCTGAACGCTGAAGGCAGCGCCCCTGCAACTTGCAACCTGTACCGGGAATTAAGAACTAACGAACTTAAAAACTTATCCTGCCCCCACCAGTTCCTGTTTCAATTTATCGCTTTCTATGAGGCCGTCGCGCAGGCGCACGATGCGTTTGGCATAATGAGCAATATCTTCTTCATGGGTTACCAGCACCACCGTATTGCCGGCAGCCTGTATCTGGCTGAAGATATCCATGATCTCCTTTGAAGTTTTGGTATCGAGGTTACCCGTTGGTTCATCGGCCAAAATGAGCGATGGATTATTGACCAGCGCCCGGGCAATGGCCACCCGCTGGCACTGACCGCCCGATAGTTCATTTGGTTTGTGATGGCTTCTTTCTTCGAGCCCTACTTTTTTAATTACGTCCATGGCCATTTCGGTGCGTTGTTTTCGCGAAACACCGGCATATACCAGGGGCAAGGCCACATTTTCCAGGGCGGTAAGCCTTGGCAGCAGGTTGAATTGCTGAAATACAAATCCGATCTCTTTATTACGAACATCGGCCAGGTCATCGTCGGGCATCTTGCTTACATCCTGCCCGTTCAGGATATACCGGCCGGCAGAAGGGGAGTCAAGGCAGCCAAGAATATTCATGAGGGTACTTTTGCCCGAACCCGAGGGCCCCATGAGCGCTACGTATTCATTGGTGAAAATTTTAAGGTCAATGCCCTTCAGCACCTGCAATGGTTCCTTACCCATAAAATAGCTCTTGCGTATGCCTTCGAGTTGAATGATCGCGCTCATAGAAAAAGTTTAATGCCTGATGATAGGGTAGTGCCGGTTACTCCTGTTTTTTGATAACCTTTGGCACTTTAAAGAACGTTCCGTCTGAATCGGGGGCGTTCTTCAACGCTTCTTCCCGGGAAATAGACCCTTTTACCTCATCTTCACGTAATATATTGATGGCGTCGGTCATATGTAAAAGCGGTTCTACCCCTTCCGTATTCAGTTCATTCAGTTTGTCGACGAAATGGATCATTCGTTGCAGATCTTTCTTAATTATTTCTTTTTCCTGATCGTTGAACTGCAGGCGGGCCAGATTGGCCAGGTTTTGTACCAATGCATCATTTACTTCCATAGTAAACAAAAATAGCTGATTTCTTGCTTTGGTGAGCGGTGAGTTGTGAGCGGTCGATGGTCAATGGTGAATGGTCAACCGGGCAATCGGTAATTGACGCAGTAAATAACGCAGTAATTGGTTTGACCAACTATTAATTCATTGATAATCAAATTAATTAAGATTTTATGACTCCCCCTTCAGGGGGTTGGGGGGAATTCTTATCTTCGCCCTCCTTATGCAAAGTGTTAAGAAAGAAATCGTAATGAGTGGCATTCGCCCCACCGGGTTTTTGCACCTCGGCAATTATTTTGGTGCCTTACGCAATTTTGTGCGCATGCAGGATGAGTATCCCTGCTTTTTTATGCTGGCCGACCTGCATTCATTGACCACCCACCCCGATACCTCGCAATTAAAAACGAATATTCACCGGGTGCTGGCCGAACATTTGGCCAGCGGCCTCGATCCCGAAAAATGCGCTCTGTACTGCCAGAGCCATATATATGAAACTTCTGAACTGTATCTGTACCTGAGCACCCTGTCGATGGTGGGCGAGTTGGAAAAGACCCCCACTTTTAAAGATAAGGTGCGTCAGCATCCGCAAAATGTGAACGCCGGTTTGCTAACCTATCCCGTATTACAGGCAGCCGATATTCTTTTACACCGCGCCCATCTGGTGCCAGTGGGTAAAGACCAGGAACAACACCTTGAAATGGCCCGCAATATTGTGGTGCGCTTTCAACATCGTTATGGCGAAGTGTTTCCCGAGCCGGTTGCCTTCAATTATGGTGGCGAACTCATAAAAGTACCCAGCCTCGATGGCGCCGGTAAAATGAGCAAGAGCGAGAACCAGTACGCCACCTTATACCTCAGCGACACTGATGACCTCATACGCAAAAAAGTAATGAAGGCCACTACCGATAGTGGTCCCACAGCACCCAACTCACCCAAACCCGATTACATTGAGAACCTGTTTTTGCTGATGAAGCTGGTAAGCGCACCTGATACCGTGCAAAAGTTTGAAGCTGACTTTAACGCATGTACCATCAGGTATGGTGATATGAAAAAACAGCTGGCCGAAGATATGGTGCGGTTTATTGCCCCCATACGGGAGAAGGCCGAAGCCATTCAACAGGATACTGAGTACCTGAAAAAAGTAATGATCCAGGGAGCCGAAAAAGCAAGGGCCAGCGCCCAGGCAACCATGCAGGTGGTTCGCCAGGCCATGGGGTTGAATTATTATTAAAAAAGGGCTTCGAACAGGTTAAAAACCGGAAAGAATTAATATCTTAAATTTTTGATTGTCTCCCCAACATGTCGGGAGGCGAAACGGGATATAGCATAGAACTCTAACATAATGGCAAAAACTAAGAAACCGAAGCATATTGCGGTAGCGGGTAATATCGGCGCGGGAAAAACTACGCTCACTGAATTGCTAAGTAAACATTATCGCTGGATACCCCAGTTCGAAGATGTAGACCATAACCCCTACCTGTTCGATTTTTATGACGATATGCCACGGTGGAGTTTTAACCTGCAGATCTATTTCCTCAACAGCCGGCTCAGGCAACTGAACGATATTCATCGTGGTACCGAAACAGTTGTTCAGGACCGCACCATTTACGAAGACGCTTACATTTTCGCGCCCAACCTGCATGAAATGGGTTTAATGAGCAAGCGCGATTTCGATAATTACTTTATGTTTTTTGAAACCCTGAAAACCATGGTGCAACCGCCCGATATGCTCATTTACCTGAAAGCATCGGTGCCTACCCTGGTTGCTCAAATTCAAAAACGCGGCCGCGAATACGAAGAGAATATCCGCCTCGATTACCTCAAGCGCCTCAACGATTTCTATAATAAGTGGATCGATGGCTATAAAGAAGGCCCCCTGCTGGTAATAGATATCGACAAGAACAAATTCCCCGAAAACGACGAGCACCTCGGTGACATTATTCGCAAGATCGATTCGCAGTTATACGGGTTGTTCTAATGGTTGCCGTGTGGCGACTTTATTTCCTGCTGATAGTGGGAAAATTCATCCAGGCTTTTTAAATCATCAGCAATCTTTTTCAACCATTCCTGCTGCTTTGGCCGGTTGCGGGAGTAATCGGTTTCTTCGTCGTACTGCACCTGGGTTTGCCGGTGTTGCTTCATGGTATTTTCATACAGCTGGTTCACATCGGTGCCGGCTGTTTTGGCATTGAAGTGATAGCCTTTCATCAGCTTGTTCAGTTTGCGGGCATATATTTCTGCAATATCGAAATGTCCCTGTTCATGGGCCAGCACGTCGTTGTTTTTGATGCGCACCCACGAACGGTTCATATCAAAATTGCATTTAATGGTATATTGAAATCCTTTTTCGTCGTAGCCAAAATCTATATTGATATTGCTGCTGGTGAGGGCGGCGTTGTTTGAATGCGGATCGGGGGTGCCTTTAAAATCGCTCCAGTCTAGCTTTCGGGAAGCACTCCAGGGTATCAGGTTGTTTAATTGTATAGCGATACACAATAGTAATAATGAAAAAACGGTTTTACTCATAATTGATCTTCCGCCCATGTTTAGGAGGTCACCGGCAGAAAGGGGCGCTAACACAGCAGCAACTTAATTCAAATCGCCGGAAATAGTTTCTTAAATTTTATGGAAGGGAACCTCCTGTAAATGTAAAGAGGCTGTCTCAAAAGTAATTTGAGG
>NZ_LVYD01000040.1 GCF_002077945.1 Niastella vici | reverse complement strand
CTTATCAAATAGATCCGTAGCTCAGCCTGGTTAGAGCACTACACTGATAATGTAGGGGTCAGCAGTTCAAATCTGCTCGGGTCTACTCAAACTCATGGGGGGTTAGCTCAGTTGGCTGGAGCATCCCGACTTTCAGTCGGGAGGGTCATCGGTTCTAAACCATCCTTTCACTAATTTGGGGGGTTAGCTCAGTTGGCTAGAG
>NZ_LVYD01000039.1 GCF_002077945.1 Niastella vici | reverse complement strand
AGCAGCACCACCAGTTGTGCAGCCGGTTTTGCAGACATCAGCGGGGCAACCGGTGCAACTTATGATGTACCCGCCGGACTGGCTGCAACAACATACTATCGCCGCATAACTACTTCAACCCTCAATGGCGTGTCATGTTCCGCCACCAGCAATTGCGCTACGGTCACAATTAATAGTATAACCGCAGGGGTTATAGCCACCAGT
>NZ_LVYD01000038.1 GCF_002077945.1 Niastella vici | reverse complement strand
CCCAGGCGCCGATGGATAATTATGTAATGGCTAACCATAAACCAGGCCCGAATGTGCCTGATTTTATGGCTGCCCGCTTCGGTGCTAACTTCCACGAAGTGATGAAAGACACAAGCAAACCCGGTACTACCGGCCTGCAACTGACGCAAGACACTGTGCCGGTTGTGCCTGCCAGCAATATGGTTGCCCTGGCTGCTTTACCCGGTGGGTACTGGAC
>NZ_LVYD01000037.1 GCF_002077945.1 Niastella vici | reverse complement strand
CTACAGATGGTTGCAGTTTGAGTGCCTGTCAATGTTGCTTTTACTGTGAGTGTGAGGGTAACGATAGAGTCGCAACCAGCTACATTCTTCAAGGTGTCTTTATAAGTTCCGGCGGCGTTGTAGGTGTTACCGTTCCAGGAGTAAGGTAGCTGGTTGTTACAGATTGTTACCGACTGAGATCCTGTTACGGATGTATTTACATTCAACGTTAATGTGAT
>NZ_LVYD01000036.1 GCF_002077945.1 Niastella vici | reverse complement strand
CATTCAATGTCAAAGTGACGATGGAGTCGCAGCCAGCAGCACTGGTTAAAGTATCCTTATAGGTTCCAGCGGCATTATATGTGTTGCCGTTCCATATGTATGGTAATTGGTTGTTACAAATAGTTACAGTTTGTGCACCTGTCTTGGTTGGGTTTACATTCAATGTCAACGTGATGATTGAGTCGCAACCGGCAGCACTGGTTAAAGTGTCTTTATATGTACCGGCCGCATTGTAAGTGTTTCCGTTCCA
>NZ_LVYD01000035.1 GCF_002077945.1 Niastella vici | reverse complement strand
CAAGAAGTTTATCTAATTGTGAAAATTGGGTCGCATTTTCGGTGCAGCAATTATCATCTTCTGTTGCATTGCTTTTAGCCAGTTCGTCATGATGATGAGGTGTTGTGCCCTCATGGTGATGGGAAGTTGCTGTTGCGGTAGAAACCGGGTCATCATCATGGTGATGATGTTTTGCATTAAATCCCATATTCAAACCTACAGCGCAGGCAAACCCTACGAGCGTATTTAAGCTAAATACAATGAGTAGAAAAATCGCTTTTAACTGTATGGTCGTGTTCTGTTTCACCTGTGGACTAATACAAAATTATGAATATCATCAATATTACAAATATCCTGCCAGCACTTATTAACCCAAAGCTAAGGTTTTCAGTGTTTTAAATAGTTGTATAATTATGTAAAAAACTTATATAATTATCGGTTTTTCAACTATTCAGCG
>NZ_LVYD01000034.1 GCF_002077945.1 Niastella vici | reverse complement strand
AATATCGACAGGACGTTGTTTAATATCATGTAAATTCTAAAACAATCGCTGCCTTTATCTTCGAACTTCTATGATTATTACTTTGGTTCTACCAATGCCTTTACTGAATTAGGACATGCACTTGAGCAAGCGGTTGAACCTGGATCTGTACTTGTAATAGTGGAACTTCCTGTTGAAGTACCTGTATCGTCAATTGTGTAGGTGTTGGTGCCGTCAACTATCAAGCATCTGTTTGCGACTGTATCGCATGTATAGAGGTGAAAGTTTGCTGTTCTTGCTTTAAATGCAAGTGCACCACCAA
>NZ_LVYD01000033.1 GCF_002077945.1 Niastella vici | reverse complement strand
AGGGATAACGGGGAAGATATTTATTCGATCTTTTATGTTGATCCGAATAAAGAACTTACCTATGATCCGGTATTCAAGCTGGATGGTGTGGTGTACCTGGATGCCAATGGACAACCCGATAAGGTTTACAACATGCAAAGCAATTTGATGGTAGACCCGAACTCACTAACGAAGCTTGAGTTTACCCAAAACTTCCGTACGAGTTGGGCTGAAGCGCTGTTGCCTTATCACCCCGAGTATTGCAAGCTAAAGGTGCTGGAATCGTTAAAGGCCAGCAATGTGTGGGACCGTAGAATGGAGAA
>NZ_LVYD01000032.1 GCF_002077945.1 Niastella vici | reverse complement strand
GTATGTATTATTCGCCAAACAATCCAAAGAAAACGATCGGGATGAACCAGTTCATCCCCGATGCGCAAGGCTATCCATTTACCGAAACAGAATATACCCCCGATAATACCGGCCGCATCAGCCGCCAGGGTGGGGTAGGCCCCGATCATCAGCTGGGCAGCGGTCATGAAACAAAATATTTTTATGGAACTTCTGATCAAAAGGAACTGGATGCTTTATTCGGTACCGATGTAGGCGATGCTTCACATTATTTTAAGACTATGGTGCGTGATGCTAATGGGCAGTTCAGCATCAGTTATGTGGATATGCA
>NZ_LVYD01000031.1 GCF_002077945.1 Niastella vici | reverse complement strand
GTTTGGGCGGTTACATTAATATCCCGGACGGTAATTATGCCAGTATTATTTCCCGTATACAGAATATGATAGTTATTGCCACTATTGCCATCGTTGATAATAAGACCGCTCGCGGTAAGAGTCTTGCTGGTTCCGACATTCTTTGTATCGTATGCCTGCGTAGGTGCTGTGCCAACTACATCACCAGTTTGTAAAGCGTCTACTTGCGGAGAAACGCTTGAACTGGTGGTACCATTATAAAAACGGCTGTCGGCTTGGGCCGTTACGTTAATATCCCGAACGGTGATAACGCCGGTTGAATTTGTCGTATAAACAAT
>NZ_LVYD01000030.1 GCF_002077945.1 Niastella vici | reverse complement strand
TGGGTGAAGATGGTAATACTGCCAGCAGCCTTACAGCACAGGATGCGATTGGGTTCTCCTTAAATTATTACCTGGGTGATTACAAAACTATTGATGTCACGAAATTGCCGTTTGCCGAAGCCGGTGCTTCATTACCAGCCTATAAACCACAGTATAATGGTAATATCACTCATATCAGTGTGGGTATAAAAGGCATGGAAACGATGCTGTATAGTTATGGATATGACCAGTTGCATCGCCTCATAAGCATGAATGCCTTCAATAATTTTAACAGCAGCACCAATCAATGGAGCTCACTGGTTGCTGCTAATAAGTATGGGGAATCCATCACCTATGATGGCAATGGCAATATTCA
>NZ_LVYD01000029.1 GCF_002077945.1 Niastella vici | reverse complement strand
GTAAACATCATTTCTTATAACAAAATGGGAGGAGCGGTACTTGATTCCTTTAAAAGAATCACTGATAGCATTTTTCTGGATTTTATCCAAAAAAACAGATCTAAATTTGGGACAGACACTGGCATTTTGCAGAAAGCATTCCGCCTGGGAGACTCTCTAGTTATTAAAGATCTCGAATTTGTAAAACTATATCCTGATTTATTTATATCATTCTGGACCTTCTCACATCGGATTGTCTATGGCAGAATTTTAGAACCTGACACCCTGCTGCAATTTTATAACACTGTTTTGAGGGATAGGTATAAAAAATTCAAGGCGTCCGAATTCCTGGTCAGCCTTATTAGAAATAAAATAGCACT
>NZ_LVYD01000028.1 GCF_002077945.1 Niastella vici | reverse complement strand
GGGGAGGCAACGAACCGCTCTACCCGGAATCTGTGTTATTTAACGATTGTTACTTTTTTAGTTATCAATTCCCCGGTGTTGAACCTGATTTGCAAAATATAAGTACCTGATGATAGTGCATTAAAGTTTAACATAAACAGGCTTTTGTTGCTGCTTAATTGTTCCGAAGCCTGGTACACGGTATTTCCGTTAATATCATGCAGGTATAAACCAACATGCGCGTTATCATGGGGCGAGGTAATACTTAGGAAGCCCCATCCCTTATTCGGATTAGGATAAAACTCCACGTTAGTGCTTACCTTGTTTGCCGGTGTGGCATTTACCGGGGTGGCAACGTCTAATCGCGAATGTGCTACCGGCGCCGATATAGCGAACTGACCAAAAC
>NZ_LVYD01000027.1 GCF_002077945.1 Niastella vici | reverse complement strand
CCATTCAGTCCTTCCAGATTTGATTTTGAACATATCCAGTAAAATGATTTTGCCGGTTGCTACACGCTGCAATTTTATTAAGGAACTAAAGCCTTATGTTATTACAATTTGTTCAAAAATCAAATCATTCAAAAATGAAAACATTAATTTTTTCCGCATTCATATTTGCTGCCCTTTCATTTTTAGCAAGGGCCAATTATAATAATTCGCTCCATATCGTAACAAGGGTAGACAATACAACTCACGAGTCGCCTTTATCACAGTTACTTACGCTGTATTACGATATTAAAAATGCACTGGTTAAGGGTGATGCTAATACAGCCGCTACAAAAGCCGGCGAGTTTGTAAAAGCAATCAATGGCGTTGACATGAAAAAGCTTCCCGAAGCTGACATGAATGCCTTTA
>NZ_LVYD01000026.1 GCF_002077945.1 Niastella vici | reverse complement strand
GGTTCTTCGTCAAATTTGGGGGTTACGTGATTATCACACGACCGCTTTTTCATTCAAAAGGAAGGGTGTAACCTAGCCCAAACAATTGCAATGTTGCTCCATGAGTTATTATTTGAGGATAAAGCAGGGAATTTTGAAATAAAATCAACTATAAGGGAATCCGGCAAAGTTATCTTACATGTTTCTAGTACACGAGGAAAGAACACTTGCCCTGATTGCAATGTAAATAGCACTCGTTTGCATAGTTATTATTTTAGGAAAGTGAAAGACTTGCCAATCCTGGGCTATAGCATTGTTCTTTCCTTAAGAGTTGGCAAATTCTATTGTAAGAATAGCAAATGTTCCAGAAAAGTATTTTCGCAGCGATTTCCGGTCCACTTTCTTCCATACAAACGTAATACAGTACGGCTAGACGATAAGCTACT
>NZ_LVYD01000025.1 GCF_002077945.1 Niastella vici | reverse complement strand
TATAATATTCCCTTGCTGTTCAATGAAGACGGGAAGGTGGTTTTCAGGTACCGGGCGGTACAGCAACTGCCCGGCGGCGAGCGGCTCACCTCGCGGTGGAGCCCGGAATACGACCTTGGTGGCGGGTTGGGCAAGGCCTCCTTCAATGGGCATCAGAACAACCTGACCTGGCAGGCGGCCACTTCCTTTGCCGAAGAAGGCAAACTAAAAAGTGCGGTGGCTTATTATGACGGAACACTGCGCCAAAGACAAACGGTAACCAAGGACAATGTTACCAACACCACGGTGCTGGCAGAAACTTTGTACGATTTTCAGGGTAGGCCGGCCGTCTCGGTATTGCCGGCACCTACACTGAGTAATGTTATAGCGTTCACGCCACTGGCTACAACGAAGCTGGATCTGAACGCGCCGGGTTCGGAGTATACCAAAGACCTGTA
>NZ_LVYD01000024.1 GCF_002077945.1 Niastella vici | reverse complement strand
CTTATATAATTATCGGTTTTTCAACTATTCAGCGGCGATGCTTAATGGCCGCCCATAACACCAGTGAGGTGTAGAATGGCAAACAACAGTATGACCAGGCAAATCATCCCAATCAGCACATACAAGCCCCAGGGTTTTCTGGTTGTAGAAATGCGCAAGGGGCCCGTCTTACGCTGCTCATTCTCTTTGTTCACTCCATATCGGGTTCGCCCCCACGGCTTATATACCGAAATTGCTGTAATAGCAAGGAGCACAAGCAAGGCGGCGCCGGCATCTGCCACGAATTGAATGCGCAGACTGCGAAAACCTTCAACCTGGAAAGTCGTCAACAATGCTGTGTTTGCTATGTGGCTGACGAGCTGCATATGCACCAACAAAACAACGGTGGCGGCAATGGTCAAAAAGAGTTTAACCACAATCCAATAATACCTGAAAAAGCCCCACGGTGTGCCCAGAGATTCGACAAGCCCGGTTAACAGAGAAGCAAGGCAAAATGGGACTATGACATACCATCCAACTAACTCCAGGGCGAGGTAGAGGGATCGAGCCATCTGTGCATTCTGACTGACCAGTCCCGCTATGGCAATGGCCAGGAATGAGGCAACTGCGCCCACCCAGCCAATCGAAAAAGTGATATGTGTGGTAAGTGTAAGTTTTCGAAAAAAGGGAGAGAAGGTCATATATTTTAAGCTTTTAATAATTAGACTTCGCCAGATATAAAATAATTGCGTCCGGTTTCCACACTCAAGGGGGCATAACATAGTTACGGACAAATACTATGTCATCCATGCTTCACTTCCACTATAAAGTTGGCCTGGCGGTCTATTGAACCCGTTATATAATTACAGGAAAGATTTACATAATTTTCAGCTGTTAAGCTGATTTGGCTATTTTTTCCATGATAAGGTGGCTGTCGCCAAATTTGCATAGCGCATCGCAATGTTGCTGCAGATCTGAGAACATAATATACTTGATGGGTACGTTATTTTGCTTAATGGCAGGCCGGGATAATTGAAGCACAACATCTTTTTGTCTGGCATCAGGCACGATTAAATAAAATACCTCATCGCCATCAGCAATGGTGTAGCTTAAATCAGACAGGCGAAGTATGCCTGAATAAATACTGGAGCTTTTTTCCACCTCAAAGGCGGCTATAACATTGTTAGTTCCTTTTTGAAACCATAATACATCAATAAGCTGTATGGTATTCAAAACTTCCTTGTCACAGTTCATAGAAGGAAATGTGGGTAAGCTGATAAAAGAAAAACTTTGCCCGTTACAACTCCTGGAACGATCGTTGGAGGCAGCAATTACATCATAACCCAATGCATGGCCGATCTTCAGTAAATGATACTGCATCTGAGTATGTAAATTTTCCTGCTCTTTTTCATCCTGCACTTCTTTGTGCCGTTTTTCTATGGCCTTCTCCAGCTTTTTTCTTTCATCTTCGCTCAAATATTCATCCGTCCCTAAAATCAATTTTTGAGTTCCTATCTCAAACAACAATCCGGCAATAGCGCCTAAATCACTTGATAATTCAGCACGGTGTTGATTGTTGGACTCTATCAAAACCTCCCGCAGTTTTAAATACTCGCTCCAGCTACCGAGTTTCTTTTTGTCTTTGAACAAAAAATTGAACCCGTTAATGATGGCGGTATTAAAAGGAGGGATGATAGTGGGGTGCAGAAAGTAAAGAATACTGGCCACGGCTGGTCCAAGTCCTTTAATCTTTAAACTGTCGAGCCGGATGATTTCTTTTATAATCTGTTCGTCCCTATTCGCATTCAGGCAGTTTTCCAGGAATTGCCCAAACGCCTGCTTGTTGTTTTCATGCTCATAAATATCAGGAATACGCAGTTTGGGTTTCCAGTAAAAAGGATGAGCTGCTCCCTCAAATACCTGTTTTTGCTCTGTAATACAGGTAAGCACAAACTCCAGGGAAGAACCTTTGAAATCGTTGGGAAACCGTTTACACCTGATATCATCTATTACCTGCATTACGCCCCGCCGTATGGAACGGAAGGCTTTCAGGCGTTCTTCATTATTAATAAACCAGGTATTGTAAACAGACTCTTTATCTGCTTTATACTGTTGAATTATAGAAATTAACTGAGCGTTCATAGATCTGTTAGGGCTTAGGGGCAAAAAGTAAGAAAATTATTGATATTATCTGCATTTGACAGCAAAAAATGGCAGGCAAGCTTTATTAATGCGACGGGGCCGCTTTCCTTGTCTGCCGGTTCTTGTAGCTCGGGGTGATTGATTCTTTCGCCTAGCTGCCCCCATTGAAGTGGAGAGATAAATGAATGCTAATATGATAACTAAAACCTTTTTCATCTCATGTCTAACATAAAAGCATACACTATTTCTACCATGTCAAAATTAAACATTGTTAATTCCACCAAACGTCAGCAGGCTGACAATGCTGTTAGGCATACATGTTTGCAGCATTCTTTTTAGCGATCAAAGACAAATTTCAATAGCTTGCACCTGCATTATTGCATGGAGAAGCTCGCCTCCTGGAAGCTATTTGATCATGGGAGCAAGGATTGTGCGTTATGTAGAATGCCTAAAAAAGCCGATAATAAAAATAAACATTGCATAACTGCGAAAAGCGGTTGCTGTAAGGATGAGCATAACCAGATAAAAACTGATAAAGATCAAAAAGTTACTCAATCTGAATTTCGGCTTTCAAAAATGTTTCCTCATGCGCTGGTCGTTCATCACCCGATGTTGCCAGACAACTATATTTCTTCTTTTGCAATAGAATATTCTACTGCAAATGTCCCACCACTATTGCGGTCACAAAAACTTTCAAAGCAAACGGGTTATGTGAAGTGTGCAAGCACCGTTGTAACCTGAAATTTATCTTTTCCAGGCAACCACCCTATTATTGTTGGCAGCGCCAAGAATTTCAATCGGCGTGTTTCTCTTCTTCTTATTTTCTTATAAACCTTACGCTTGGCTGCTCTGAAAAATTGGTCCAGCATCTGTCCAAACCAGGCTGGATCGCTCACCTTATTAAAATACGCTCGGTTTTTGGGATTTGCATTTAGCCACTCGTTCAGTTCACACTGTTCATCTGCCGTTAATTCATTCTCTTTGTGCTTGAAAATTAACAATGCAATGCGTTTGTGTTCCATTTACATCATTCATTTAAGTTATTGGTAAATATTTTTATACAGCCAGCCCCATATGACTACAATTGAACTCGCAAAAATTAAATTTTTTGACAGGAAATTTTAGTGAGGCCAATGACCAATACAATAAAGTGATGTATTCATGACAAGAAATAGCCAAGTCAAAATAACTCAGATGGATAGTTATTCAGGCCATCTTAAAGGAGGAAGCATTTAAAGAGTAGATATTGTGTTCCAACGCTCAAAAGATAAAATTTGGCTAATTTTACTAATGTCATAAAAACACTTAGCATTATATGATACTTAAAATAAACGCAGTTTCAGATAAAATTGAAAAAGAAATAAA
The DNA here is from genome assembly GCF_002077945.1 of Niastella vici. GTDB lineage: Bacteria > Bacteroidota > Bacteroidia > Chitinophagales > Chitinophagaceae > Niastella > Niastella vici. The sequence goes on along the minus strand of NZ_LVYD01000024.1, from coordinate 427,155 downwards.
CGTCCTTGTAGACCATTTACACAGCGAATTTGGCTGCGTATCCACCTTAAGTAATGAATTTCCCAGTAACGAAATTTGTATTGCTCTTGAAGTCTCGATGCCAGCGAATCAGACAATATTTATACCCAGCACAAAAAAGGTACGGGTTTTTAGTATAAATATGAAAAATCAAACATTAACATTAATGTACTTTCCAGATTCATCAGAAAAAAACGGCGGAAGTGAAAACGAACAACTCATGTGTCAACTAACCAGTAAACGAAATATTCACTTACATGACCTTCTTATGAAGTCTTATGAAAAATTAGCTGAATGCACTGACAGCTCCTTCGATAACGACAGTTGGAGATCAGAAGAACAAGAAAAATTAATGGACGACATAGCCGACGCCCTCAATATTGCAGAAAAGGACCGTCTATAGTGGGTTCCTTCCGTTTATTAATCTGGCCATTAAAAACTATAAAAATTTCTTGCTTCCAAAATAATATCAAGAAAAATACAACCAAAACGCTCATAGAGGCTGGCCAATGGATTAAATAAAGATAAAACGATAGGGCGTATATCTGAGTTTTTACAGCCTGGTTCCTTTAACCAAAGTTTGTTTTTTTCAGTTTATGAAAGATTACAAGCTTTCTAATATCATCGGTTTTTAATGAGCAGGACATTTCTTTATAATCTGCATCGATACCAATAATAATGCCCTTACCACAAATTTTCCCGGATCTACCGATAGTAAAATAGGTAGTATCTATCTTGAAACGTCCTTCCTCAACTGCCCAAAGTACGTGTTGTTCGTCAATATAGCCTAACTGTTCAATCACTCTGCAATCAATAAGACTGCGACATACATGCAGTCTCGTACCATCGTCTGGAATATCAACCAATGATACAGTTTCAATTTTACTATCAATTAAAATAACTTTCATGTTCGTAATTTTAAACAAGGGTTATACTTGCTCCTATCCCCTCCTTAGCGTCCAGCGATGGTTCACTAATTATCTCGAAAGCCGCAGTAAAATAAGGAAATCTACATAGAAAGTGGTTGGTAGACAGACATCAAATCGAATCGAAAGTTATTTTAAAGTATGTAAATCATCAAATGCCGTTCAATTTCGAACTAATCCGTAGAAAAAAGCTCCGTGGACCTCCGAAATGCTGGATTATAAACCCATTAGTATTGAGATGATGATTTTTGATAAAACCGGTAATTTGAAACTTTACAAAATTTACTAAATTGTGATTGTTTAGGTCAGAAAATCACATTCAATACGAAAAGTGCAATATGAAAAAAGCAGCAAGAGAGAGTGTTTCTACCAGTTTTGAAAAAAATAGTTATATTGAAATTTGCACCCAGACACCAGAACAGTTGTGGAATTATTTTTTAAATGAAGTATGCGATCTGAAAATAGATGATTTAATTATTGAAATATTTCGTTCGTGGCAAACATACTAGGTTGCGCAAAAAGATGAAATTAAAGGAGGCAAAAAAAGGTATGAACGTATGCGAAATGAATCGCACCAGGGCCTGCAAGTATTCTTTAAAACGCTTCAGATAAATAAAACCAACGCAATTAAAAACACTACTGCAATAGATGATACTGAACTTATACCAATAATAGCGATGACTTTTTATAATCAATATAATGATCATGACAAGGATATATTTTACGAAGAATGTGTTCATTATATCATAAAGAACGGAAAAAAATCATCACTGATGGCGACACTTTTGAATGTGTTTGTATTCAGGATGAAATTTCCAACTCAGAGGAGTGCTACTACATTTATAATCCCATGTTTGAATTTAATGATGGACAAATCATATAACAAACAAAATGTTATGTAAACATGCTCAATTGCTTTTTTTATACTCGCAGTTTTTAAATTAATTTCTTGTATTAAGGTTTTTTGAATACTTCCACCTCTTTCCATCGATAATTTTTTCTGTCTTCATGGAGGATTGACTAAAACCAGTTTTGAATTTGTTAAAACCTCCCACATCACAACCTCACTAGATTTTTCCTTCTGAGGCTCGGATTACACTCGGATATCCTAACAGCAAGGCAACGGATATTTGACCGAAACAAAAAACCGAGCTATGACCAAGATACGTGATCTATATCCACCTAAGCTAAACGACAAGCCAATACTGCCAGAAAAAGGAACGCATCAAGACAACGACGATTTAACCGATTTTATAAATGATGGGGGTAATAACATCGATGCACCAATACTTTTTCCTTATGATCCAAAACAGTTCTGGCAATCTATCAGGCAAATTATTCGCGAAGAAATAGCAAACGCAGAAAAAGTAAAGACGACCCACCCCACCTACGAAACACCCGGGTTGACTTATAAACCATTGTACAAGGTTGCCGAAGTTTGTGATCTTTTTCACGTAACGAAAACAACTATCTATGACTGGATTCGTCACGGAAAATTGAAACCCTACAAAATACGATCAAGAGTATACTTTCTTTGGCAAGATATTCAAAAGCTTTTACGTCCTGATTAAAGGTAAATCTCGAAATCCACTGGAAGCGCCAGGAGACGAATTGACATTTCCACTTTCGTTCGAATAAATTATTTCACTAAAGTTATTAATGAAACCTCAGAAAATGAAAAAAAATGGGGCAATGGAAAATTTTCCAAAAATTTCAGAACTTGACGACTTTCAAAAATCTCGCATGGCATTCCTACTCGATTCTGAAACCTATTGCGGATATCTTACTGCTGCACAGATTTGTCGGGGAGAGTTGGAAGAGTATAACAATATGACGATCGACAAGATATTTGAGTTATTTGATGTTAAACCTAAAAAAGCCAATGAACTCGCAAGAAGCGTTGACAATACAGAAAATAGCGACGCTCTAAATATGACTTTAAGCTTAACAGATATCAACCATTTAAAAGATGAATTCGCCAAGTTAGGATTTAATGTTGAGAATATCAATCTTGATGAACGACTAATCATCATCAATAAATTCTTTCAACTAAGCTTGACGTATCCCATCACTGATCCATCCATATCAGCCGAATATTTTTCCGTTTTCTTTTCCGGAAGATTTATCGATACACAAAAACCTGTTATTGAAATAATAAATGCGGATTTATATAATAAAGGGGCAGCTTATAAAAAAGATATACAGGCTGATCTTTCATATTCTAACTTCAATCAACCATTGCCAAATAAAGAGCAAATTTTAAAAGCATTGGCCACTTCGCTAAGATTCAAAAACACTGCCAAAAAATTCGGTATAATGGAAAGCGGGAAAAATGATATTAAGAATCAAATAAAACGTAGAAAAGGATTATAATCGACTCGGTTTCATGCGACAAATCTTCTCATTGCCCGAATACTCATTGCAAAAATTACCCCGTTTTTTGCGTTTTAATCACCAATCCGCCGCTCTTCATGAGCGCCGAAACGCCGGCCATAACTATATAAAGACTCCTTAAAATCAATACTACGAAACCGCTGCCGGGATGTTCAGAATACCGGGTGACCTGGAAGGTTTTATTGGTTCTACCTGGAGACGATCCGGATTTTATTCATCTAAAAATAAAATTATGCTCGACAAATCATCCATGCGATATATAGGATTAATTCTTTTAATTCTCGGTTTTATTTTCATTTACTCTATTAACAAGAAAAGATTTAATCGCCGTACAATAACAGGCATGGAAGTCTTTAATTCTTATGAAGACTCGTTGACCACGCGCGGAGGTGAGGGATGCCTTAAAGTTGTTGCCTGGTGTTTCATTCTGGGCGGTGGATCAATGATTCTAATATCATTAGATTAATTTGGCATTCACTTTTTCAAAAATCACTAATATCTAAAATCAAAACATCGCTATATGTCATACGATTACTATACAACTGCAATCAGATTTATAGAATCCTATCGACAACTAGAAAAGGGTACAAAAGCTGAAGCGCACAACGTTATAATAAATGTCGTTAAGGACAAATATACTGCAGGACATCTTTGCCGTTCATGGAATGGTCGGCAACAGGATTTTGGAGATTTTTACTTGAATTTGTCCAATAGTATCCGATACCTGTTTTTGAAATTTTGGGGACTATCCCATCCAGATGGAGATAGGTATGTAGATCTAGTACGTCAAAATGAAATAGCAATGCTTTGGGCGGATGTACCACATTGTATTGAATGGTTCACCGAACTCCTTAAATTCTTTAACAATCATGGAATAATCAAACAATGCGAAACTGGAGTAACCCTTGTCAACTTGCCGCCAGATTATAAGTGTTACGGAAATTCCTGCAATTGGGGAAATTATTTACTTTCCTTGCAAGATGAGGGCCGGCGAACGGTGTTAAATCAAATAGCAAAATGCTACGAAGAACATCGGAGCAAACAATCGTAATCGTTCCTTACTAATTCAATTTGCCCACCAAAGAACTAATTATCTTTTTATACTCCTTCCTGGAAATTTCTTTTAATGTTGTTTCATCTGGAGTAAAGCCGATCGGAATGCATTTTTCACAAATCAAGCTTTTAGCTTTCTCCCTATCACTGGCTTCAATTGCCATTCGTCTGCGCAGCCTAGAGCCAGCTTTTGTTTCTTGAACGGTGATGGAATAAAAAGGCATGGATACAAGATTTAAATTCATGATACAAAGTAAGAAAGATGCACAGAAAATATACATATTCATGAAACTCAAAGCAATGCCGTAAATGTCTTTCCAAATGACATATTTTTCAGGAAGCAATTGATGAAATTTTTTAACCTTTGGTCAAAAGTATGTCTTAAAAAGCAATAATGGTAAATCCAAAGGAGGTCCGTTTTTTTTCATCCATCGGCAATCTTTCTCAGCCCAACACATCCGAATAGGTGCTTTTTTTTTCCATCGCTTTTTGAGTAGATCCATTTCAGGTAAATTATCCGAACTAATTGTATCCCATATGTCAAACCATATCGCATCATAAGACTTCGAATCATGATACGTAAAGGCATTGCCTTGAATGATTTTTATTTTGCTAGAATAGTTTTCGTAGTATGTACCTACCATATCAACGAGTTCCTGGTCAAGTTCTACAACTGTAATAGTGTGCACATCTGTTTTTGCCGCTAATGCTTGAGCTACCATGCCAAGACCAAGACCAAATACCAACACCTTTCCATTGGCTTTTTCGATAAAGGGCATGTGATCTAATACTTACTTCTGCAGGCGTTGTACTCATTACTATTGTAGCGCTCTTGTCCGAATTGTGACGTACTAATCGTTTATATGGAACATTTGGGTGAATGTAGCGGTTTAAATTTTCAGCTTTATCACGATTAAACGCAATGGCTTCCTCGTCAGAAACTACAAAAGTGTCAATTACCCATTTCCCATTTCGCCCGTTCGGCACATTCAATTCAATATGCATAACTTAAATTTTTCAAAATTTTATCAGCCAGCCTTTATGCCGGATGATTTTGGGGGAGCTTATGCCTGGGGAGGTTGGGGAATTTCTTTTGGATGAATTAACCACAAAATAGCAAGATTATCTATAATGAAAAAAATAAATCCAGCCAAGAGAAATTATTTTCTGTTAACCTCAACTTGAAACACAGCAATTCTACCCGACACCTACGTTCAAAACTGATTCTCTTTTTAACCATCGTTTCTTCTTTTCACTAATATCTTTCCGAGGCTCTGCCCCCACTCTGTAACACTATGTTTTTTTCACTTCATATTTGTTTTATAAAATAAAAACAATGAAAAACAATCAGTCAACAGTTGAAAATACAAATCTATTTCAAGATGGGCTCAAACACTACAATTTATTACTTAATAAAGGGTATACACAAAAACAACACTTCCCTTACAGTGAAAATTTCCTGTTAAAGAAACTTCAACATAAACTCATAAGCAAATTCACTAATAACGACCCAAGCCCAGACTTTTTAATTCGCATACAGGGTTTTTTCAACAACAAAGAGGATGAATTAAACTACAATCTATTTTACTCTGTTAATCGCACTAATAATACTCTAAGCCTTGATTCCCTTGTTGCTGAACTCAACGATAAAAGAATCTGCTATCCTTTAAAAGATGAAAATGATTTACCGCCAGCAATTAATGTATGGAAGCATTTAACTAATCTCCTTAAAGAGGAACGCGTTCACATTATTTACCCAAAAGAAAAAATAAAATTGCTTTTGCGTGAACAAGACGATATCTTAAAAAGTATCGGCTATTATAAAACTTTTTTAGACAATCGAACCTTTTTTATAAATCGGGAACTAAGGACTTTGCTACAATCGAACCTTCATGAATACGAACCAAAAATCCTCCCAATTAACATACGACTTCAATTAAATTCATACGATAGTATTCATTGCCGATTTCAATATTCATTTGATCCGGTACATATTAAATTAACACTTGAAAGTATTACTGCGAAATCAGGTGTCCTGGAACAGGAGTATCCTTTTGAAAAAATTCAAAGCCAAAATTTAAACTTGCAAAAAATTTCTGATGAACTAAAACAACAGAATCGTTTGTTGAACGCCCAACAAATTTCAAAAGCATCCGATAGATCAGGAATGAAAGCCATGTTAAAACATCTTCAAAAAAGACCATAAATAATATAAGCACTAGGGCAGCATTGCCATGCTCAACCATAGAAAATCCAGATTTTTTTGAGATTTGCACGAGGCAAGGTTACCCTGAACCTTAATCTAAGAATTGCCTGTAATGTAAAAATTACGAAGTTGCGTATTTTACAACACACTTGTTAAGTGAGCGAGATATATGGCTTTCCTTCACCGTCCTTCATAATATGAATCTCATAATCATTCAAGCCAGTGATATGTATATTTTGAGTCTTAATATTTTTTAGAGCTTTTCGAAGCTTTTAGATATCATCCAATTGTTCATCAGTAAAACCTAACTCTTCATGTTTTTCAATTTCCTTTATAACTTCATCAAACCAATTAGGTTTTGAATTTGCTCCGTCAAGTTGCCAATAAATTCTGTTTTTCTCTGTTTGTTTTTTAATAATTAAAGGCAATTGAATATTCTCTATATCTGGGAGATAACAATATACAACCTTATAATTATTTCCATCTCTTATTAGTTGCACAAAGTACCCATCCTCTTCATTATTGTAATCGACCCAAAATGACCCCGGGAAAAAATTTATCTCTTCCAAACCAAAACCAATTTCCTGTATAAGCTCATTTGATAAAGAGGACTCATTCGCTTTTCTCTCGTCTTGTATAAAAACAGGACCTGTAGCAGATCCTATAGTATTTGCCAATTCATGTAAAACAATAAGATTGTCTTCAAACGCTACACGATATTTAAGTTTCCCATGTTCATGAAACGCTTCCGCAGATGCATTATAGACATTACCCTTATATTTAAATTGAAATTTCTTTGGCATATTCCAAATTTATCAAATATTCCCGCCTTTTTTGAGAAAATCAACCATTTTCGGCTCCATACATCTCCATTCTAAAAAAAACTTCCCGAGGCTCGGGTCTGACTCTGATAAATCGCTTTTACGATAATAGATATTTGATGTAAACAAAACGGGCACATCATGAATAAGTGGCGAGGACTAGGCTAACAAGTTGCATATACTTACAGGCTTCTACAGGCGATCAAAGCGCAAATCCTGTTAGTAATCTCACAACACTCAATTTCGGACTATTTCGGTATTCACCAGATTTCGAAAAAGCCGAGCGTTTAGCTGAAAATGTACATTGGTATACGAAAGCTGCATTTCCAACTAAAGAACATGTTCTTAATGAAAATTTAAAATCTATTGAAGTCATAACAAGTAATGGAACAACAAAAGCAAAAATGTTTTTTGAAAAGATGAACACTATAAAGCAAAATAACCAGAAGACGCTAAAAGAACAACTTTAAACAGAAATCATAAAATATTTTGTCATGTATTACATCTGTAAATTTTCTGATTCCTGGTCACTATATGACGGCAAAAAGAATACCAGCCGACTTTTAGACAAAGCTGAAATTGATTGCGTAAAAAACCTTTTTCCTTCTTTGCTGAATGACAGTGGTAAAATTTTAACCGCAGTACAGATTAACAGTATTCAACCTAACAAACTGGTAAATCTTTCTGATGCTGGGAAAAAGGAAGTTTCCAAAAAACAGTCAGAAACAGCAAAAAATCAAACTACCTGATTTTTAAAAGTAATATAATGTCAGCAATAGACTTTAAAGATTTTGAAAAAGTCCTCGAAAAGGAGTTTACCGATTTAGGTTTCAATTTCCAGGATATAAAAGATAATGGCGTTACAAAATTAGATACCCAACGCTATCAACTGTTCGGAATAAAATACATAGACTCGCTCCCTTCTCCTGCAGACGGGCTTTATTTAGTTTTCAATATTAAAGACCTAATTAATGAAAAACCCCCATTTATCGAATTATTATCTGCCTCCCTTTTCAGCGAAATGAATGAAGGAAAATGCCATGAACTTGTTAAAAAAGATTATTCGATCAATCGGGAAAAAATTCCGCCAATACGGCAAATATGCAATGATCTCGCTCAATTGCTCAAAATTCAAATTGATCTTCAACACGATTTTACTCAGCTGGGATTTGAATTCGTGAATATCTCTCGTTGGGAAAATATTTCAATAACTGAGCCTAGAGATAGTAATGATTTTTTAATTGACAGGCTAATGCTAGCACATCATTATAATGACAGAGATGATATAGGTTACATTTTTGTAGCTAAAAAAGATAATAACTCCGATAAGTGGCACCTTGATTCAATCAACGCTGATGTGCAAATAAATACTGAACGCAACATTGAAGGCGTCATCGTAGTTAGCAAAGAATACTTATCTAGAGACGGCCCTTTACCTCATAAAAAACAAATTCAAAACGAAGTCCTTAAAAAAGTTAGGATTGAAGAAGTTAGAGAGCGATTTTTCCTTAATAATAGTAACAGCCTTAAAAAGAAATCCCTCGGCAAATAAGCCAATGACTTATAGAATTGAAGGCCCTAAATCATAATCGTTTTCCGAAAGCTGAGCGTAGCGTTGTTGGGTGACCGGGCCGCTCGCGCTGCCCGTAGCAAGATGTAGTGTTGTTGACAACAACGAGGCTTGCCATGCCTCAAATCAATGCTTTGCATCTATGAATCTCAGGCATTACATACACAAACTTAAACGTAACCGATGAGGAAAGGAGAAAGCAAAGGTGAGGAGCGTTTGGAGCACTTAGTTTGGACCCGCATTACAGATAAAAAGTACCAGGAGCTTCAGACAATTCTTGGCAAATCAAAAGATGAAACGCTTAGTGGACTCGTCCGAAAGATTATTTACCGACAACCCGTAAAAGTCTACCACCATGATGAAACCATCAATATCGTTATGGAAGAGTTGGCCGCCCTAAGAACCGAGATACGGGCAATCGGTATCAATATCAATCAGGTTACCCGGTTTTTCAATACGTACCCTGAACCGAAAAGAAAAGAATTCTATGCAAAGATCGCTTTCAGCAGCTATGTGAGCACGGAAGCAAAAATTGAAGAATTGCTGGATATTATTTCAAAACTGGCGAAAAAGTGGTTGTCAGAATAAAACAAGGTACATCCATGAGAGGTGCATTAAACTATAATGAAGATAAGGTTGCCCGTGGGGTAGCAGAACTGATCGCTTCATCAGGCTTTGCCTGCGATATTGATGAATTGGGAATTTCACAGAAATTAAACCGGTTTAATACACTGATCAGCAATACTACCAAAGTATCCTACAATACCGTTCACCTGTCACTGAACTTTGCACCGGGTGAAAACCTGGATACCGAAACCCTCCAGCAAATCGCCCGGGATTACATGGCACGCATCGGGTTTGCAAATCAGCCATTTCTAGTGTATCGCCATGATGACACGAGTCATCCCCATATTCATATCGTCACCACACCGATTTTGAAAAATGGCAGATCCATTAATATCCATAATCTGGCTAAAAGGAAATCCTATGTGCGAAAGGAAATCGAACTCGAATATGGGTTGGTAGTAGCCGAAAGCCGGAAGAAGGAACAATCACTTCCTTTACAGCCGGTATCCTTACAGGCTGTCCATTACGGTCAATCGGAAACAAAAAAAGCTATTTCAAATATTGTACAGGAAGTGGTTGCCCGGTACAAATTTACATCGCTCGATGAACTGAACGCTGTCCTTCGCCAATACAATGTATTTGCCGATAGAGGTGGAACCGGCAGCCGGATGTATCAAAAGGGAGGACTTGTTTACAGCCTGGTTGATAGCGATGGATATAAAACGGGAGTCCCTATTAAGGCGAGCTCGATTTTCTCTAATCCAACGCTCTCCGAACTGCAAAAGAAGTTTAAACGAAACGGCACTCTGAAAACTGCATTTCAGCAAAACGTACAATCAAAAGTGCTGGCCGCCCTGGACAGGAGTAAATCGACAACCGAGTTTATGGAAGGATTGAAGCGCCGCAATGTGGGTTTGAGTGTTCAGTATCATTCCAGTGGCACGATGCAGCATATCAGTTTTGTCGATCATTTTACAAAATCTGTTTTCTCAAGTGACGAGCTAGGAATTTCTGTAGATACGCTGCTTCACCGGTTGAATGTAACCCCAATGAAAAAGATTGATATTGACAGAAAGGGAAAAAATCCTGCAACTTCAGCCAATCACCATAAACCAATCGAACATGCAAGCAATCCGAACAACAACACAGAATCCGCCGATATTTTAAAAATACTACTCACCACCGATTCTCACCAACCTGAGCTCTCACCGGAATTTTTGAGGAAGCGAAAGAAAAAGCGAAAGCGCTAATCCTCCAACTATTTTCTAACCATTAATCTACTCTAACCCCTTCCAGGGTTGGAACCGGCAATCTATGCGCGAAACTGAAAACATACAGGCTTACAACAAAATCCTCGATTTCATCCGGCTTGGTAGCATTATTCTGTTATTGATGCATTTTTACTGCGTTTGTTTTCCTGCCGTTCAAAAGTGGAATTTGAGTTTACCGGTCATTGATAAAATGATCTTCAATATTACTGAAGGAATCGATTTTTTAAGCGGCGTTAATAAACCCAAGGTAACCGTTTTATTGCTGCTCGCTATATCTCTTATTGGCGGTAAAGGAAAAAAGGATGAAAACCTCACTATCGGGCCTATCCTGTTTTATATATGCATTGGACTTCTGCTTTACTTTTTGAGTTCCTTATTTCTTCTTCTACAAATAGAGCCGCAAACGCTTGCCTTCCTGTATATCTCTGTAACCGTTACCGGTTACTTGTCGATGCTTTCAGGCGGCGCCAAAGCTTCCCGGCTTTTATTCCTGAAATTCAAAGGGGACATCTTCAACGATAAAAACGAAGCGTTTCCGCAAGAAGAAAGGTTTTTGGAAAATGAATATTCCATCAATCTTCCCGCGCAATACCAGTTGAGAGGAAAAACCCGCAAATCATGGATCAACGTTATCAATCCCTTTCGTGCGCTCCTGGTGCTCGGAACACCCGGCGCCGGTAAATCTTATTTCGTAGTGCGCCATGTGATCACCCAACACATAAGGAAGGGATTTACTTTTTTTATTTACGATTTCAAATTTCCGGATTTAACCCGCATTGCCTATAACACCTTACGGATTCACTATGACAAGTATAAGATAGTTCCAAAACTGTACATCATCAATTTTGATGATCTTTCGCGTACACACAGGTGTAACCCACTTTTTCCTGAATCCATGCTGGATATTACGGATGCGACTGAATCCAGCCGTACCATGATGCTTGCGTTAAACAGGGAGTGGATAAAAAAAACCGGGGATTTCTTTGTCGAGTCGAGTATCAATTTTACCACAGCCATCTTCTGGTATTTAAGAAAATACGAAGGCGGGAAATATTGCACGCTTCCCCACTGTATTGAACTGGCACAGATAGAATACAAACAACTCTTCCCGGTATTAAGCCTGGAACCGGAAATCGAAGTTTTAATAAATCCGTTCATTTCTGCTTTTGTCAATAATGCACTTGAACAATTAGAAGGCCAGATAGCCAGTGCAAAAATTGGACTTGCCAGGCTATCCTCACCGCAGCTTTATTATGTCCTCTCTGGAAATGATTTTACGCTTGATATTAATAATCCGGAAAAACCAAAAATCGTCGCGGTTGGCAATAACCCGAGCAAACAGGGAATCTATGGCGCCGTACTCTCTTTATACATAGAGCGCATGCTCAAGCTCGTTAACAAAAAAGGGCAGCACAAGTCAAGTCTGATATTCGACGAGCTGCCCACAATATTCATAAATGGAATTGATTATATCGCAACGGCGAGGTCCAATAAAGTTTCCACTACTCTTTGCGTCCAGGACCTTTCGCAGCTCCGCCGTGATTACGGTAAAGAACAGGCCGATGTAATTGTAAATACGTGTGGTAACATTATCTCAGGCCAGGTCATAGGTGAAACGGCTAAATCACTTTCCGACCGGATTGGCAAAATCATGCAGGACAGAGAATCCCTGTCAATCAACAGCAGTGACACTTCCGTTAGTAAATCCACTCAATTAGAATCTGCTATTCCACCTTCAAAAATTTCCAACCTCAGCTCCGGCGAATTCGTTGGCGCCGTTGCTGATGATCCTCAACAAAAGATAAAACTGAAAACTTTTCACTGCGAGATTCAAAATGACCATGAAGCCATAAAAAATGAGGAAGCCGCTTATGAAGAACTACCTGAGATAAGACACATCGATCAGCGAACAGTCATGCATAACTATTACCAGATTAAAAAAGATGTAAAAAACATTATCGAAACAGAAATGAAAAAAATCACTGATGATCCTTTATTGAAACAGCAAATGGAAAATAAATCGAAGCGTAAAAAATCAGATGCAAGTATGTAAACCAATAATGTAACCAATTTTTTAACAAGTAAATACTATTTATTATGAATCAACAAAATTTTGATTTCTTAGTAGACGCCATGGACCGCCTTGGATTCAGTCATCCTCAGATTGAACAACAACTTAAAACAAAAATGACACTCGGCTCTCCCGAGTTTGAAATCCCGGGTATGAAATTCTCCTTCGATAAAGATGTTGTTGTCTTCGCTGCCAAGTTTCAGAAAAGTGAAGAAAAAGGTGATCGGGAAGCCATTTATTTCCTGAATGGCGTCAAAGCAGATATCACCATGGAAAACGGTAAAAGCCAAAAAGCAGAGTTCACATTTTTTAAACAGAACACGTACAATAAAAACCAGATGCACAAAATGATGCTGGGGCGTCCTGTTTACAAAACACCCAGGGGCGAAGAAGCACGTTGGGCAAAGGTGGATTTCAAAAACACCAATGATGAAGGTTTTTCACGCGTCCGCAACTATCTCGATAGCACTACAGGTTTTAACCTGGAACGTGAACTTGACAAATTGCAAATTCCATGGGCCAATGCGCAGGATAAAGCAAATGCACTCACTGACCTGAAAAATGGGGAAATTATCAGCGCAACCTATAAGGTTGACGGGAAACGGGAAACACAGCATATCGGTGTTTCTCCTCAAATCGGCGGATTGACCATTTACAATGATAAAGGAGAAGTTGTCAAAAATACCAACACGCAATCCATGGAAATGATGCCTGAAGCTGGTCAGTCGCAAAACCAAAGTGCCGGTAAGAAAAATGATAAACTACCCGAACAGACAGTCCAGATGATGGAATCCATGAATGAAGATAAAAATCAAGGCAAAGGCAAGAGTAAGAAGGCATCATAACTCGCTTTTGTTTCCGATTGTCCTACAACGCTGCGATTCGCAGCGTTTTTTTATTTTACATTCCCTTCAACTTGAGATACTAGCCTCCCTGGCCCGGCTTGAATAGCGAAGGAAAAAAAACGCTGCGAGCACGGTGGCGTTTTCAATTCATTGATTGAATCCATGATCTGCACTCCATCTCGGAGCAATTCTGCGTATATACTTGACAATCTACTCACCTGACATAGATTAATCCAATATTTTAAATTTCTACAAAATACAATTACTGATAAAAGATATACATTTTAAGTCTTGACAGATTTAAAAAGAAATGCTAACTTAAAATAGATTTCGGATTTTGCTAACCGTAAAATGTTTATAATGGACTTTACTCCATTTAAGCTTGGTTTTCTGATTTTGAGGCTGTGGCAAATTTTAATTTTTCTTCTTCATTTATCCTAAATAAACTTCTGGGAGTTTGTTTAGCGATAGCTCTACCCAAATCTATAAAATAGCTTAAGACAGGAATTATTAGTTTGCATTAAAAATTCCGGACAGTTTTTAAATGCAGATTGATCTAAAAGAGCAATTATATTTTGCACTTTAAGATGATATTTTGTCATTAAACATTCATTGATTAGTTGGATCTGTTATTGATTATCATTAATCATTAAAGACTTATCTATGAAAGTTAAATCCATAACTATATATTATCTGTTCGGCGTTGCATTGACTGCCATAATGATTTATGTTTTATATGTAAGTAGGAATATTAGTCTACCAGTAGAAAACATTTCTTCTATTAAAGTTCAATCAGGCGAATCCTCTTTATCACAAATTTTGAAGGCACTTTCAAATTCACAAGCCATAATAATTTTTCAAGTTGCTCTTATTCTTATTGTAGCCAGATTAACAGGCTTACTGTTTAAGAAAATTGGCCAACCAATTGTAATGGGTGAAATTGTTGCCGGCATCATTCTGGGACCATCTGTGCTGGGGTTAGTTTTGCCGGATGTTAGCCAGTTCATTTTCCCCAAATCATCACTTTCAAACCTGCAGGTTTTAAGTAACATTGGCCTGTTGATCTTTATGTTTATTGTAGGGATGGAATTCAAGTTGAACGTGATTAAAGAGGAAGCCCGGACAATTATAGGCATTAGCTATGCAAGTATTATTCTCCCTTTTATACTTGGAGTATTATTGTCGCTCACAATTTTTAAGACCTATCTCCCCACAAATTTGTCATTTTTAACATATGCCCTTTACATCGGAGTCGCTGTAAGTATAACTTCATTTACTGTTCTGGCAAGAATTATGAGGGATAGAGGAATAACAAATACCCGCCTGGGTTCAATTGTAATTTCATGTACTGCCCTCAACGATATAATTGCCTGGTGCATACTGGCTGTTGTTATAGCTACTATTAAAGCCGGGTCCAGCACTTTTGCGATGTACACCTTCTTGTTTGTGGCGTTCTTCGTTTCTTTAATGATTATGGTCATAAAGCCATTTATCAAAAAACTCTTTCAAAAAAATAAAGGGAGCAATTCGACATTTTTTTGGGTTTATTCAACTTTATTGGTGAGTTCATATATCAGTGAGGTAATCGGTGTGCACATGCTTTTTGGAGCATTTTTAGCTGGCGCCATTATGCCCGCCGATTCTGATTTCAGAAAGTATGTAATTGATAAACTGGAAAATTTCGCATTCGTGCTGTTATTGCCCTTATACTTTGCCTTTACTGGGCTTAGAACTCAAATTGGACTTTTAAACAATTCAGCCACTTGGGTTGATTGTATTATACTGATTGCAGTTGCCATTGTAGGTAAATTTATCGGTTGCACTGTTTCTGCAAGGCTAATGGGGGAACAGGTAAAAACCAGTCTATCTATTGGCGTATTGATGAATACAAGAGGTTTAACGGAATTGGTCGTTTTAAATATCGGATATGAGCTCGGTATATTAAAACCGGAGTTATTCACAATAATGGTTATAATGGCACTCTTCACAACTTTTATAACCAGTCCAATTTTAAATATTATAAACAAAATGCCCAACAAGATTAGAGTTGGACAAAATAAAAATGATTCATTTCTACAAAAGGCGACGTCATGGCCATAGTTTTATCTGCTCACAAGCTCCCCCCTGCTTCGTAAGAAAATTTTTTTTCAAATTTCTACAACAAGGCTACAAGATTTCCAACAATTATTGAATCTGTTTTTATTTTTTAGTTCCATTCACTTGATAGTTATAATCATATACTATAACTAATTCCTTTTCCCGTACCCTATAGAAATTAAAAATATAATTCCGCTCCCTTTGGAATGTTACTGAATGATTTTCAAAAAGAAATTGTTTGAGGTATGGAAGCGGTATCATTTAACAAAGGCTGGTATTTAATATATACAAATTCAAAGCAGGAAAAAAAAGTAGCTGGTCAGCTTGATAAAATGAAAATCCAGCATTATTTACCACTGGTGAAAATAGCAAGACAGTGGAGTGATCGGGTAAAAATATTGGATAGTCCACTTTTTCCTTCGTATCTGTTTGTCTATCTGAACCAATTTAAAGACTACTATCTGTGCCTTGAAACGCAGGGCGCACTACACTTTGTTCGTTTTAGTCAAAAAATAGCAAGGGTCGCCGATTCAGTTATAGGCGATCTAAAAATTATTGTTGACGCGGGTGAGCATATAGAAGTTTCCTTTAACGTATTCCAAAATGGAGAAACCGTTTCGATCACAGATGGCCCGTTGGCCGGTCTTAAATGTGAAATCATTCAATATAATAAAAGAGAAATGATACTGGTGAGAATTGAACTTTTACAAAGGAATCTTTTGCTGGAATTACCGGTAAATCACCTGTGCAAATTATAAGCGATTAATCACAAAAAAATAATCAAATGCATGAATTAATAACCCATGAAGGCATCAAGGAATTAGTCATTGAGGCCGCTGCAGGCAAAAAGGAGCTGTTGCAAATTTCCTTTACTGATGATCTGTTTGAATTTGGATATAACTCCATTTCAATAGTCAACTTGATTGAGCTTTTAGAAAATAAGCACGGCATTTACATAGAGCCCGAAAAGAATATCAAGAAGCTAAATACAATAGAGAATATCTATAAAATTTTAATGGAGAAAAGTGCAGCTCCATATGCCGGCGGACACTTCTTTTAAACTCAATAATGAACTACTAATTTATCCATTTTATAACCTGTCTAATGATTGCCATAACCTATACAGATATAGCCATTCCGAAAAAATCATTTTCAGTTGATGATTTTGTAGAACAGTTGAATTTAGATTATTTCGAAAAAAATACCAATCGCTCCGACGTGCTGAATGTATTGAAAAACGGGATGGGTGTGAATAATGTATATGTGGGTGACAGGGCAATGGAGCCTGATATTTTCAGCGAGCTACTGGAGAAATATTTTGATAACACGACCGCTTTTCCTGAAGATATTGGATATATAATTTATACAAGAGGTAATTCTATAGCGGTAGGTGATCCCTGGAGCCTGACAGATCATTCCTGTATTAACGTGCCTTACTATTTACAAGAACGATTCAACCTGGTCAATGCCCAAATTTTCAATGTAGAACAGGAATGCTCCAGCTCCCTGATTGCGCTTAAAATCGCCAAATCTCTGATGGCAGAGGATAATGAAAAAAGAATATTACTGCTGTCACGAAACTATTTTGAAAATCCCGATAAAAGAATTATGGGTGGAAATATTGTAGTTAGTGATGGCGTTGGCATTTTAGAAGTTTCCGAAAGTAGTAAGGGGCTGGAAATATTGGATTTTATTTCGGTAAGCAGTGGTAAAATTTCCATGGTTAAAGACCTCGCGAGTTCAAAAAATGTGATGGAGGTATTTACTACCGGATCGGATTTGATTCATACCCTTTTAAAAAAGAATAATCTTAGGATAGATGATGTTGCTTGTATAATCCCACAAAATTTATCCCGCTACAGTTGGAATTTATACTGTAAGATTCTCCCTTTTTCCAAAGACAGGGTATTTCTGGATAATGTAACCGAAGGTGGTCATATGGGCGATGTAGATATCATTAGAAATATTGCAGGTGTAACACAAAAAGGTATTTTAAAAAAGGGCGATTACGTAATCGTCTACGGTCTCGGTACAGGAACGTCCTGGAACACCTTACTACTAAGAATGAATTAATGTTTGATTCTCGTCATTTTTTAAAAATTAAATCTATGGACAATCTATTAATCAAAACTATGCCGGCAAAAGCCGAAAACTTTAAGACTTTACAAAAGTCTTGTTTACACATGGCACAATGGGCGCCTCAAAGTTGTGTAAATAAAAACATTGGGGGAATGGAGCAATGGGCGAAGGATTTAAAAATAGTTGATGATAAGATACTATCATGTGACTGGTATCATAGTACCTGGCAATTTTTAAGACTTGTTAATATGGTCGCTGTACCGGACTGGTATCCTTTTTATGTAGACGCCATTTTAGAGGTTTTACTGGAAAACCCAAATGCTAAAGTATTTATTTCAGCTTGTGCAGATTATGGCATGCTCGCAAAGCTCCATGAAGCTATGGAAGAATATCAGTTCAAGACCGGTCAAAAAAGTAATCCACAAATAACCATTGCAGATATTTGTCTTACCCCTCTTCAGAATGCCAAATGGTATGCGGATAATTCATCTATAAAACTGGAGACCCTGGTTTGCGATAATATCATACTGGGCAATTTTCCGGAAAGTGAGTTTGATTTAATAATCACCGATGAATTTCTTTCTGTAATAAAAGATGACTTGAAGCAGGCCGTAGTCGATAAATGGAAATATTTGCTTAAGCCCGGCGGCTGCGTTGTAACGACAGCCATGGAAGGCGAACCTACGACACCCGAAAAAAGAGAATTTTATGCTCAAAAAGCAAGAAGACTTATTGGGCAAAATCCACACCTGTTCCCAACAAATTTCAAACAGGAAGATTTTGAAAAAGTGATACAGCAAACGGAAAAGTTCGCCTCTTTGCATACGAGGCATATGATCCGTAACAGAGAACAATTGACTCATTTGTTCCGCAATTTTGACTACCTGCAGATGGACCCCGTGGAAACGCCTGGGGAATGCGTCAATCCTACTTTCTCTTATCAGATAGTCGCAAAACTTGAAATGTAATTTAATTATAAACTATTTTACTATGGATTGCTTAATCATTGGGTATAATGATTTGGACTTTGGCAAAGTGGTAGCCGAAGTAAAATCCATGGGGGAAGATAATGTTGCATTCAGGGACCTAAATTTGAACTTTATTGAAATTGAAGGAAGGCCCTACCGGGGGCAGGATATTCTAAATAAATATTTTAATGCGAGTTCACAGTTCAGCAAGAGACGTTTCAGCAATCATGACCTGTTATGGCCTGCTATTCCTCCTATAGCCACTTTTCTTCACAATAAAGGATTCAGTTTCGATTACATAAATAATTTTAATATCGATAAGGATCTTCTTCGGCAAAAATTATTACAGGAAGATATTCTTACGATTGCAATTACGACAACGATTTACATTTCGGATTCTCCAATTCTTGAAATTATATCATTCATCCGGCAATATAACCAGAAGGTAAAAATTGTTGTAGGCGGTCCATATATGTCTAAGCAAACCGAAGAAAAGGATGATATAACCCTTCAGGCTTTTTTGAAGTATTTGGGCGCCGATATTTATGTATTCAGCAAAGAGGGCGAATTTGCGCTATTTAGAATAATTCAAGAACTAAAATGCGCTGAAGATTTAGACGCAATTGATAACATTGGTTACCTGCATCATGGCAAGTATGTTATCACCAGTGTCAAAGGTGAAGATAATCCCCTGGATAAAAATCCCATCAACTACTCACTTTTCCCTAAAGAAGCTATTGGCGAGTATATAAATCTTAAAACATCCAAAAGTTGCCCCTTTGAGTGTTCCTTTTGTGCTTTCCCGCTACGTGCCGAAAGATATGTTTTTACCGATGAACATTGGATCAGAGAACAGTTAAATGCTATAAGAGCTGTTGGCACCGTAAAGAATGTCTTTTTTAGTGATGACACTTTTAATATTCCATTGACCAGGTTTAAAAGTATCATGCGGATGATGATTGCTGAAAAATATCCATTCCGGTGGCATTGTTTCTACAGGTGTGGAAACAGCGACGAAGAGGCAATAATGCTTATGAAAGACGCCGGTTGTACAGGAGTTTTCCTGGGAATTGAATCTGCAAATGATACCATTTTGTCGATAATGAATAAAAAATCTCGGCGTAATGATTATGCTACGGCAATCACATTACTCAGAAAACATGGTATTTTAACATTCGCTTCAATTTTTGTCGGGTTTCCTGGTGAGACTTATGAATCATATAAAGACACCATGGATTTTATTGAAGAAACGGCGCCAGATTTTTGCCGGCCCTTAGTCTGGTATTGTGATACGACTACGCCAATTTGGAGGGACCGTGAAAAACATGGGATAAAAGGCAATAGTTTTAATTGGCAACATAATACGATGAATGCGCGTGAGGCCTGTGATTTAATGGAAGAATCGTTCATGAGCTTAAAAAGCCCAACCGTATATGTACCTGATCCTGGCTTTAATTTCATATCAATTTATTATCTCCTGCAGAGAGGTTTTACTGTCGAACAGATAAAAAGGTATCTGACAAATTTCAACAATGGTGTGAAAGCCAAAATGCTGTTCCCCGGCAAAAGGGAAATTCCTATAAACCTTTTGGATAATATAGAAAAAAGTTGCAATCTAAATATCACGACTAAGGAGCTGGACCATGACATAATTAAAGCGTATGCCGGCGAGGCTTACGAATCAGCACTGCAATACTGGTTATCAAAATTCAAAGATTACAGTTTTACATCTAGATTACTCTCAGACCCTGCTGAAATATTTAAACCAACTGAATGGGATCAATTGGATTTCGAAAGCGATAAACTGTATGATTCAAATACCGTTGACAGAGTAATGGTTTTAAGTACGCTGCTGTATTCTTTAAGTTATCTGGATGGGTATTCTACAATCTCTATATTAATTGGTTCGACGGAAGGTGTTTATTTTCCAATTATAATCGATATCAATAAAAGCTGGAGTTTCGACGAATTAAAACGCAAAGTGAGTTTTGAACTAAAGCAGGCTAAAAAAAACTACTTGTTTTGCTTTCACATACTCGCTAATCGATACCGGTTAAAAAAATACGGGCAGCAGGTGCCTGTGATCAGATACGCTTTTATGGAGTGTGAAAGGCAGTATCAGAATACCCTAACGGACATTGCTACTAGTTTCCCTGAAATTAATAAAAACATCGGTTTGACAATAATAGGTAGAAGCACCAATGACAAAGATTTTTCGGGTCTGAAATTTTCTTACAATGCCGAGATTCTTACGAGTATCACCAAAATAAAAAGCCTCTTTACATCGACATTGGAACAGGTCAAAGCCAATCATAATGTCAAATTATCGGAAATCAGATATAACAGGAACAATACTGGAACTGAGGTTCTTTCAAGTCAACAAAACCTTCAAAAGCAATTTAAATTTTAAATAAAATATTGTTTTATGCTACAAGAAACAAGTCCAATACAGATGGCTGTTGATACCACTGTAGATGACAGAGCTTTTTGGCTGCAGATCATTTCAAAAGGTATTTCCCCTGCAAATATTATCCACGATTATAAAAGATCGGAAAAGACGAGTTGTGAAACTGGGATATATCAGTTTGGTTGTGACCAGCAAACGGTTAATAAAATTTTAGAAATAGCGGACAATGAGCCATCCTTAATTTTTACGTTGCTATGTGCCAATCTGAGTATACTATTATATAAATACACTGGTAATGCACAAATAGTTTTTGGTATACCATCCCTGAAGGAGTGTGATCAGATCAATATCATGCCAGTTCTGAGTAATGTAAAAGCAGATATGCCTATTGCTGATTTTATCCAAACAGTTCAATCAGAGCTTGTAGAGATTTACCAGCATCAAAATTACCCGTTTGATCAGGTCTTACAGGAAATCAATGAAAGACCTGGCCAGGATAGAACAACGGTATTTGATGTTATTATATCACTGAAGAGTATCCATCCCCTTTTACCTCCAACTAATAATGATATTGCTTTTTTATTTAATCTGGAAGATGACCGTTTAGAAGGAACGATAATTTATAAAAAAGAGCTATACAACACTGTAAACATACAAAAGCTTGCTTCCTGGTTTAATAATACCTTAAAAAATGGTATTGCAAGTCCAACTGAATTAATCAAAAGCGTACACATGCTTTCGGATGAGGAAATTCAAACTTTACTTGTCGAGTTGAACGGGCCAAAAATCAGTGATATTAAATATAGCTGTAACCATAATCTTTTTGAAGAGCATGCTCTTAATAATCCTCAAAATAGAGCACTGGTATCTGGGCAGCAGCACCTGACCTATTTTGAATTGGATCAGAAGGCCGACCAGCTCGCTGCGCTTTTAATCTCCAAGGGAATAACTACTGATGACCTGGTTGGCATTTATACGGATCGATCCATTGAAATGATTGTGGGCGTTTTGGGTGTTTTAAAAAGCGGTGGCGCATACGTTCCATTTGATCCTTCTTATCCTACTGATCGGATAAAACTAATGCTCGACTCTGCCGAGCTTAAAGTAATAGTGGCCCAAAAAAAATATATCCGGCAATTAACAAAGATGAAAAAGGATTTGCCGGTGATTGTATTAGAAGATTTTGCAAGTGAAAGCGTTGAAATTTTAGAACTGTTGAAGAAACCAACCATTACCGGAGAAGATCTGGCCTATGTGATTTATACGTCCGGATCAACAGGAATACCAAAGTGTGCCGGCGTTTTTCAAAAGGGCTGGCGAAATCTACTGCACTGGTTTACCACAGAATTCGGTATAAATCCACAGGATAAATCTTTACTCATCAGCTCATTTGGCTTTGACATTACACAACGGACCTTGATGATGCCATTAATTGCTGGCGCCGAACTGCATTTGTATAACCGCGGGATTTATGATCCGGCTGAAATTCTTGATATTATTGACGATCAGCAAATTACTGTCCTGAACTGTACACCAAGTACCTTTTACCCGCTGGTAGAATTAAACTGTGCTAAAAGCTACGATAAACTAAAAAGCCTTAGATATTTATTCTTAGGAGGCGAACCCATAGCTGCCGGCCGATTAAAGGATTGGGCTCAATCTCCCCATTGCAAATGTGATATCGTTAATGTTTACGGTGTTACTGAATGTGCAGATGTTTCTTCTTTTTACATACTACGGGATTTCGATAATTATGAAGTAACGGGCGTACCGATAGGTACACCGATTTGCAATACCGAATTATTCGTTCTTAATGAAAACTTTGATATGGTTCCTTTGGGCGTCGAAGGTGAGCTTTATATTGCCGGTGATGGTGTTGGAAAAGGGTATATCAATGATCGAGAATTAACCATGAATAAATTTTTGCCTAATTCAATTGGAGCCATGGGGTATAGTATGTATAGGACAGGGGACGTTGTTAAATACAGGCCAGATGGTGTATTAACCTATGCCGGCAGAAAGGATTACCAAATTAAAATAAGAGGACATCGGGTTGATATAGGAGAAGTTGAAAGCATAGTTAATGCCCAGCCGACAGTTAAAGAAGCAGTCGTTTTGGTAAAAGATAGTATCACAAGCGGGAAAGAATTGCACTGTTACTTTATTACAAAAGGTGAGCAATCGGAAAACCCACAGTTATCAAATTCTGAATATACCAAATCATGTATGTTAGAATTATGGAAATTGCTTCGGGAGATCTTGCCTGGCTATATGGTACCGGATTATTACTGTGTTTTGAACGAAATGCCCTTAAACCCTAATGGAAAAATTGATAGGGGCGCATTGAAAAATATTCCGGTAGAAAGGATACAAACCGGTAATAGAAAGATGGAATTGCCAGCTACACCAACCGAAGAATACCTGTTTAGTTTATTTCAAAGAATTCTAAACCAGGATAAAATTAGCACTACTGATGATTTCTTTCTTGCCGGGGGGCATTCCCTGACAGCTACACAATTAGTTGCTCAAATAAATGAAAAATTAAATCTCAACCTACGGGTAGCCGATATTATTTCAAGGGCAACAGTTCAAAAGCTCGGCGCCTATCTGGATTCTCTTAATAGTCTTTCTCTTTGAGTATTAATAAAATTCCTTAACCTAAAATTTGTTTTATGGACACTAATGAAATGAACACGCTTGCTGAAATGATTTCCGAAAAGCTTTACAATCGCCTTTTATCTGATGAAAAATTTTCAAACTTACTTGCCCTTGCTAGTCCTGAAGGCCAAGAAGCTGCAGCCGAAGTAACTGCAACAATTGTTTTCAATAAATTCCAGGAATGTGGCGCTTTGGATATGTCCAATCTGGATATAGACCAATTACAGACTGTAGTTAGCCAATTACAGGCAAACCAGGAACCTGATATAGTTGTAAAAAGGATGGAGTAAAAGTTAATACATGTCGTAAGTAAATTGATTTGTTACCATCAGCATTAATACTATACATATGGAAACAACGATACCAGGGGATTACCGTCTGACCATAGGCCAACGCTTCTTTGCACATCGTTTTGAAATGTGGCCGAATTCATCACGCCCCAACCAAAGGATGTATCGGTTGAATGACAATTTTAATTATGGCGCGTTTGTGAAAGCTGTGCAGCATACCATAGATTCACACGCCGGATTGCGTATTCGTTTGTTTCGGGAAAAGGAAGAATGGCGGCAATATTTTCCCAACCAGAAGGCTAATGTAGTAGGCGAAGTACTTGACGGATCTAAACCAGACCAATGCCTGTCTTATGCAAAAAAGGTGATTTTGGAAGAAGCTTATCGAGCAATGGATTTGAAATACGAATGTCCAGTTAAAGCCAAAGTTGTAAATGTAAATGAACAGTATTGGTTAAGTCTATGTGGTGATCATATGGCTATTGATGAAATAGGGTTCAACCTGCTGGAAAAAGAAATAGAAAAGGCTTATCGAATAATAATTAATGGCGAAAGTTTGCCGGAAGTTTCACAGGAGCCATACATTAATTATTTAAAGAAAGAAGAAACCAGGAAAGCAACTGAAGAAAGGAACTTACTTTACTGGCAGCAGCAATTGAAAGGAGCGCCAATGCTTATAGATACCAGTAAAAATGGTCAGGTATCTGCTAACTTTTATGTTTACGAGTTAACTGGAGAACACTATGAAATTCTCCTTGATTTCTGCAAGCGAAATAAGTTTTCTTTATTTAATATTCTTACTGCTGTTCATTTGCTTTTAATGGCTGAAAGCGGTAAAAGGGATGACTTGGTTATCAGTTTTGTTATTGCCAACCGGTTTAGTCCCGAAGAGCAAAACCTTATTATAAACCTGGTGATGCTTTTGCATGTTCGGTTTTCCGTTAATCAGAATGAACCACTACCTGATTTTTTAACCAGGGTTAAAGAAACCAGCATAGCTGCATTAGTTCATAGAAATTACGATTACGCCTCATTATACAGGGCGATGGCAGCTGAGGCAAGGCAAAATGGATGTTTTCCAAATCTGGGGAGGGAGTGTAATCTGATAGTGGACGATGATCCTATGCAGTTCCCTAATTCTCTATTCATGGAAAGAATGGAACAGAAACCGAAAGGAAATTTTCAAACAATGAAAACAGGTTTTAGTATTTATGCTGAACAGACTCCTAAAAATCTCAATGCGAAAGTAACCTGGGATTCTTCTACCTGGGTAATCTCTAGCGAGGAAATGGCTGTCAGATTTCCGCAGATAATTAACCAATTTATGGATTGATAAGATGAAAAGTATGAATATAAATGATTCTATACTAGTTTTATATTCTAAAATATGGTTGGAAGATTATGATGAATTAATGCAGATCTTTTTACCCAATTTTTCGACCGAATTTCAGGCGAGGATTTATAGCTACCGGCGCAAGGAAGATAGGTTGCTCACTTTAACTGGTAGGAAACTGCTCAGTCGGGGATTACAATTATTGAATGTCAAAGCCAATATTTTTGATTTAGACTACAATTGCTGGGGAATGCCTTTTCTTAAAGGAAATCTGATAAAATTTAATATCTCACATTCCCACCAGATTGCTATCTGTGCCCTTTGTATACAAGGGGAAGTTGGTATTGATATTGAACATTTGGAGGATATTCAAATAGAAAATTTCAGGAATACTTATTCAATTTCTGAATGGAATATAATTCAGAATTCACCAGATATGAGAGAAGCTTTTTACAGATACTGGACCCAAAAGGAAGCTGTTCTAAAAGCTCTTGGCAAAGGTTTTAATATTCCAATAAATTCAGTAAAGCTCCAGGATAGGAAAGCTAGGGTTTGTAGTAAAAACTATCACCTAATAGAGATAAAAATTTGTCCTAACTATTCTTGTCATTTAGCGTTATCAACACTACCATTCTTCGGACTAAACATATATGAAATTAAGAACGCCGACATAAAAAATGTCGGCGCTCAATTACTGAAGAAGTGACTATTGATGGTAAGGCATAACTCATTCAAACTTTTTAACGAAACACAGATACCTTCTAACAGAAATTACGAAAAGAACATTTTTCCTGCCATGAAAGTCTTAGCAGTACCACTGATCTGTATTCTTTCACCTAGATTTTTACATTTTAAGAAACCTTTCCTTGGTGATAACTGATGCGCAGTCATTTCATCTTTGCCTAATTTTCTACTCCAGTAGGGCGTCAAAGTAGTATGCGCTGAGCCGGTCACAGGATCTTCAGGAATACCAGATTGAGGGGCGAAAAATCTGGAAACAAAATCAACGGATTTACCCATAGAGGTTACAATTATACCTCTTGCATCTTTGTATTTTGCTATTTCCATTAAATCAGCCTGAATATTAATGATATCATTTTCATCTGGAAAAACAAACATATAGTCGGTTTTTCCTCTATAGACTTCAATCGGAAGGGCTTTGAAGCATTGAACCATTTCATTTTTGATGCTAACAGGCTTCAATTCATCAACTGGAAAATCTAAGGTCAGCCCGTCTGCTGTTTTTGTAACCATTAACTCACCGCTACGTGGTGACATAAATGTTATTGTATCTTCTTTATAACCTTTGTGGTTGAATAATACATGGGCTGCAGCCATAGTTGCATGACCGCACAAATCGACTTCTACCATTGGAGTAAACCAGCGTATTTCATATTGGTTACCGCTTTTTACAAAAAATGCGGTTTCGGCTAAATTATTTTCAGCAGCAATATCTTGCATCACTTTGTTAGGTATCCAGTTTTCCAATGGACATACACCTGCAGGATTTCCTGTGAATAGGCCTTGACAAAACGCATCAACTTGGAA
Source organism: Niastella vici (assembly GCF_002077945.1). Classification (GTDB taxonomy): domain Bacteria; phylum Bacteroidota; class Bacteroidia; order Chitinophagales; family Chitinophagaceae; genus Niastella; species Niastella vici. The sequence continues at coordinate 400,033 of NZ_LVYD01000024.1, read as the reverse complement.
TATTTCTGAAGTATTTTCCATTTATGATATCTTTGCTTTTTTTTGCTAATTTAAGCACGAAAATAGCTATATTATTAGCCCTGAATCAAATAGACAGGATTTGACAAAAATTAGCGACTCAATATCTATCTCCCTGAATATTAATTGGCTATCACACACTTGTATGAACAAAATTTGCCTCAAATGAATAGTAGCTCTATCATAAAAAGTAATGGGGAAGGTGTCATTAATCTGTCAATCAAAGAATCTTGCGCATTGACCTGCGCTCTTTCTAATGCTCAGATTAACAATGCTTTCCAGCATTATTGCTTACGTGTCGTAATTCAGGGTAATGCTATTTACAAGTCGAATAAAAAAACCTTTCAAGTCATTGAGAATCAATATTTGCTCACAAATGCTAATCAGGAAGGGTTCGGAATCGTTGATTCCTCTCATGAAGTCGTACAATTTTGTGTCCACCTAACCCGTGATATTATCTCTGACGTTTATGCGAATTTAACATCAGAAACAGATTCAGGTCTGGATTTCAATAAGGTAATGGAACTACATTTATTTGAAAACGTTTTCTCTCTGAATAGCCAGACTTCACTAGCCAAATATCTCAGGCCGTTTATCAATACCATAAATAATGGTGAACAGATCAATTTTAATGAAGAATGCTTATTGAATTTGGCAGAAAAAATTATTTGCCAGGAATTGGGTATTCGGAATGCTTTAACCGGTCTCAACAAGGTTAAGCAATCTACCCGCAACGAAATAATGAAGAGGCTCTTGTTGGGTAAGGAATACATGGATGCCTATTTTATAGATGATCCCAAAATTGCAGATGTTGCCAAAAATGCACAGATGCAGGAGCACTTCTTCTTTAAAACTTTCAAGCAGGCTTTTCGTATTACGCCCTATCAATACATGTTGAATAGGAAAATTGAGGTCGCAACAGAACTTATAAGACAAAAGAAATTAAATATTAGTCAAATTGCCTTGTCGACAGGCTTTCCTGATGTTTATACCTTTAGTAAAGCGTACAAAAGAAAAGTTGGCGTACCTCCCTCAATGGTTGTAAGATAAATCTGCTTTCATATAAGACTCTCATTACTGGTTTATACCGACCAGAAGAAACCCTATTATCCCTACACGTTCCAAATAAAAAAAATGGAAACTATTATTCAAGCTCGAAAAACGGGAATGCTTCTTATTTTTTTACGGAGATGGGAAACCGCTGAACCAGAAAAATTTATTGAAAAAATATTTCGCCCCTTCAAATCACGAAAAATAGTTGATGAAGCTAAAAGATATGGTATACAAAGAGCGCACTTGTACTATATAAAACTTCATTTAGAGGAATGTGGATCAATTATCGAGTATGAAGTAGGAGAAAATAATTCAAATGACAAATTGCTTGTTTGCGTCGAATTATTTGACGATAAAGAAAAACTTGAGCAATTTGTCCTATGTAATGAAAAAATTCTAACCGGAAAAATTGTCATTTTTAGAGAAGTCGAAAAATGGATATTTTGCCAAAAAGATATTTTAGGCAACCGCTGATATTTGTCAATCCTTACTTTCCCACCAATCATTAATCTTCAAAAAGTTTATATGGATATGAATTTGCTAAAATTGAAACCATTATTTGTATTTGCCCTACCGATGGAAGCAGCAAATGAATTTATTGATTTTGACACCCTTTTTGTTGGAGTGGGTAAGGTTCAATCTATCTATTATCTAATGAAAAAAATAATCGATTGCAAACCTAGCATCATAATAAATGTTGGTTCAGCCGGTAGTAATGAATTTAAGCCAGGAGAAGTTGTGTGCTGTACTCAATTTATTCAACGAGACATGAATGTAACACCTTTGGGTTTTCCAAAATATAAAACTCCATTTTCTAATATTGAACCCGTACTAAATTATGGCATAGAAACTCCGTATTTCCCAATTGGTATTTGTGGAAGTGGAGATAGTTTTGAGGTTTGTGGATGTCCTGACTATAAAGTCGTTGATATGGAAGCATATTCCTTGGCCTGGCTGTCTATGCAGGAACAAATACCCTTTCTTTGCTTAAAATATATCACTGATGGGATTGATGATAAAGCTGCAAAAGATTGGAATATAACCGTTCATTTAGCTGCTGCAGCACTTCGAAGAAGTATTGATGTAATATTTAATAGGACCTGGCCTATCACGATCTAATATGATTCAAACATTAACAACTTATCTTAATGAACATATTTTTTTCAAAATTGTAGCCTTTTGTCATTCGTCTAAACCAGCCCCATAAAGGCGCGTTATTTTTTGCCATTTACCAAACGATCTCTTGAACCTTTACTTTCTTAATAACTAGTTATATTCTTTATAATTTATTTCAGTTGGGTTCCAGCCTTTACTTAGAATATTTGATATGTGATTCCTTAATTCATTCATTTTAGAGTCTCTTTCTTTTAAACTTTCAATTAGATTAATTTCATCACCAGGTATCGTAAAAACTTTAAACTTGCCGTTTATAGCGAATTGAAACTTGATATAATACCTATTCTTACGCTTAATGTTATCGTAATTATTTTCAATTGTCGGTTCTGTATAATTATTCCTTAGAGATTTATCGTTAAACGAATTAAATATAGAGTTTCTTTTCTGTTCTCCCTTTATCTCTATATCTGTATCAATATATATTTCAGGATACCCATTTTCAACTGATTGGTTTATTTCTTCTGTGTGATTCTGACGTGTTTTTTTAGGAATGATGGGTAGATCCTGAATAAGCAATACAATATTTATTATTTCTTCGCCACTTAAGCCTAATTTTTTGCATTCTTGATAGCCGAGTGCTTTTAACTGATTTATGCTGTATGATGGGCTCCCACTGTATGTAAAGTGAATTAAAAAAGTTTGAGGGTTATATGTGGCAATTTTCGTACGGTCATTGTTAGTAATGTCATAACGACAATTGACGTTAGGTGTCGCTTCAAACGTCTTTTTTTTAACGTAAGATGGCATAAGGCATGGAGTTTATGTTAATAGAATTAGATACAATTTATTGCATTTATCTTTAATTTGAAATACATAATGGATTTTCTGTTGAAGAAAATGGGTATTCTGACCTCACCTGATTTTATTACTCGTCAGAAATCCAGGTGCCGATACTCCGCTCATTTCTATAAATTTCAAAGTTTGAATTTGAGCTCGTATATTAGTAAATTGTATGGCTGGAAAAACCACATAAAAGAAAAGACTATGCCTGAAGAATTTGACCAATATATGATAATCAGGGATAAAATTTCTGATCTCATTGAAACTTTACGGGATATAGAAGATGATAAGTTAAGAGAGGAAAACACTAAATATTGCGTTGAAATGCTTCAACAATTTCAAAAGACAGGAATATGAGTTTGGAAAAATTTACGAAATGCAATGTTTAATTTTTCCTGCATATAAACTGAGTTTTCAACGAAACATTTTACACTTCCTTTCAAATTAGTATCCTCTTGTATTTTTCGGGGTCAAAGATGCCAAAAACACAGCCAGCGATAATTAAATGGCTCTCCCTCCAGTTCCCAGGCGTTCCTAAAAAAAACTTCAAAAGATACCCACTGACCTTTTGAAGTTATTTTAATTAAACGTATGAATATTAAATACTTACCCTTTAATTATTCCCTAACTTCAAACGATTGATTGTTGCTGTACGCTTCAGTCTCGGGATTGTACATGCATTTTAATGTAGCCCTGCCTGATGAAAACCGGCCTTCCTGGGTTACATCCATGTCATACACAATTTGTGTTTTTCCTGCCGGTATAGATTCAGCAAAAAAATGTCTGCCGGCATCCTGCCCCATTTCATAGTAAGAAAAACTACCGCCCCACATATAACCGCTTTTATACACCGGCGGATCGAATGCAGCGGCCTTATTGTCATTAATAAACACATAGGATAGTCTGTGCGGCGCCTCTATGGTAAGTGTTATTTTAACCTTCTCACCCGTCTTCAATTCATTATCAGCCACCTGTTCCCAACGTTTCGTTTCTTCATTCATGTGGGTGATTGTCTTATGAATCTTTACTTCATTATTTATACTGTCCGGGCGGTCTGTAAAATAATACCATCCGAATGTTGCGGTTGCTGGTGATTCCGATAGCCTGTGAACCATGCAAGGAAAAGACCGGGCCGTTTGATAAAAAGCAACCCAATTACCGCTCAGCAGGTCGTCAGATACCAGCACATCAGTTTCAGGGAATTGTACATTTACAGTATTAACGTTATTCGCGATTGATTTTTTTGAACGCAGCAGCATCGAGATAATAGCCGCAGTACCTGTAGTGGTTTTCCATTGGTATTCATTTTTGGAATGTAGTAGCCATTGAATGATCCCTGGCTCCATGCCTGGTGCTTCACCGGCCTCCTGGAATACCTCCAATAAGTAAGCAAGTGTTTCCTCCGCTGTGGATCCGATATCTTCTGCATCGGCCAACTCTTTCCACCGGATGCCGTTTACACTATCCTGAATTGACTGCTGTTTTATAGACTCGATGGTCGCGGTTGCCATTTTACACAAACTGTCCGATTTATTGCAATAGCGTAATGTAGCCAGGCAAAGCAATGCTTTTTCCTTCAGGTTTATGTTTTCCGCCATTTGCCAGCTTTTAGTCAGACATCTAGTAAACTTCGATGCCAACGCCTCACTTAACGGATAAAGTTGTTGCCAAAAGATACGGGCGTAACAACGGTAGATAAACGGATTAAATGGAACGTCGTTATACAGTACCAATTGATCGTCGCAATAGGAAACCAGTTTACGGATAAAACCTTCGATATTATACTCTGAATAATCCTTCACAATAGATTTCCAGCCTTCATTATGGTGTAAATTTCCAAAACGGGCTAAAATATAAAATGACACATATGGGCTGGACTGTCCTCCCGGAAACCAGCTGATACCACCATCAGCCTGTTGATAAAATACAAGTTTTGCGAGATAGTCGTGTATCTTTTTCCTGCAAACGCTAGTGTCCAAAATTTCCAGTAAATCGCTTTGTTCTTTGTGTACCTTATCATTTAACTCCAGCCAAGGCATAGTTTCCTGCGATAAGCATGTTGCAACGCGATTAATCTTCTCATTCTGATCAACAACAGCTTTTGCATAAAGACTTCTTAAAGCTGAATCCTTCTTCATAAGTTTTAAAGCAGTGACATATGCGTACAGCTTATTAAAAGTTTGTTCTGCACAGTTATAGGGATAGTTGGCGAGAAAAGACAGGGAATTAAGTAAAGCTGCCTGTGGCATTTGTGCAAGGGAAAGCTCTATGCCATACAGCTGGCTGATGAATGCAGGTGGATTAATAATGGTATCCTTTTTTTGCAAATAAACTTGCTGGTTCTGCTTGACCAATATCCTTTTTGATAGTATTGGTATTTCATGCTCTTCACCATCACCAAATGCTTCGGTCTTAGCCGTGAGAACGATTTTAATGGGATGCAGGAAGGAATCGGGGATATTCAATTCAAAAGATGCTAACATATTTAATTGGCCGCCTACCTCAAACGCCACTTCCGGCCTGGCAACCATGCCGGCTGTCAGATCGCTACCGCTTACAGCATCCTCGATTTTACACAGTGCTTTGCCCACCATTTTAATGGTGTCGCGGTTGATAATGCGGCTTTTTAGAATGATGCGGTCGCCCTGGTGCAATATAGTTGGTAGGTGAGGCTGGATCATAAGAGGTAGCTGCGTCACCACCTTTCGTTCGGCATACGCGAATTTCAAATTCTTTGTATGCGCTAATAATTTCCAGTTCCATTCGGTCAATGACTCCGGCAGGGTGAATGTGAATTTATAATTTCCATCCTTATCGGCATAAATAGCGGGCGCAAAGAATGCCGTTTCGTTGAAATTTTTCCTGACTTTCAGCACTGGTTCCTGCTTCACGACAGGTAATTTGATGTGGCCTTTTGTGCTAATTAGTAAAACACCGGCTGCACCCCTTGAACCATAGATAGCGGTGGCGTCGGCATCTTTCAACGTCATTATCTCGGTAACCTCTTTAATATTCAAAGAAGACAGCTCGCCGGTGTAAGGCACACCATCCAGAATTACGAGAGGCTGCTTATACTTGTTTAGATCGATGCTGTTGATTCCGTATGCTTTAATCGTGGTAACATTGCCTGTTGAAAATCTTCTGGTTGTTGTGCCATAGGCAATAGTTGCGACACTTCCATCCAGGCCGGTGGCATTTGTAATCATAAGCCCCGGTACACGACCCTGTAATTGTAACAGTGGATTTTGTGAAATCACGGTGGTAGCGGCACCCGTTAAACCTGTCGCTTCAAGCCACCACAGCGGTTTTTGCGACAGGGTCTTCTGAAGTTTCGGCGCCAAGAAATTGGAGAGATTATCAACTTCATCGGTAATGGTGGTGTTCCATTCGCTTTTCAGGTCTGGGCTCCTTTCGGGATATGGAATATTCCAGCGGTGCTCTTTTAAACGGTCGAGAGAGGCGTCGTAAATGGTGGTCATGAGCTGAGCGGCAGTGGCCTGGTCTTTGGTTCTAATAGACACTGAATACGTAGCCTGTGCACCTGGTACCAATGTACTGCGAAACTGCTCAATAATCACGTGTGGCTGGAATGTACTGGCATCAATATCAACTTCTTCTTTTTTATGAAATACCTTGCCACGCGCAACATAAATTTCTGAGATAAGCAAACGATCAACAATGTCAGCCGGCAGTTTCCATATCCACTCGTGAATACCTCGTTGCTGCACTCCGTCAAAAAACCGGTTGACCACCGTCTTTTTCCCATGTTGTAAGGCGTAGTATTTTAGCTGAATGATCCGGTAATAGCTGTCGATGTCTGAACCGCTAAACAGGTGGAGCGTATCGTCTTTTCGCAAATAATTGGCCTGAAGATGGAAGAACTGCTCATTTGGGACCGGCAGTTGGGTGCCTGGTTCAAAAATGGAAATTGTTTTGGAGGCCTCGCCTGTAATAATTCCCTCTTCTGTGCATGTTACTTCGAGTCGGTAGCGTCCAGTGATTAGCTTATCCAGTGGCCAGCGAAATTTTTCTGCGTTGGCTGTTTGGATGGTGGTTTCATATACCAAATCTGCCTGCTCCTGTTTATCGGATGGCATAAATTGCACGTTGCCAAACCAGCTTTCGAGGTCTTTGTGATCATATTTCCACTGGTCAGCATAACCGGCGTAATTTTTATCATAGCTTCTGTCCGGAATAGAAAGACGGTATAACCGGGCCTGCAGGGTTCTGTCGATTTCCCTGTCGTTGACATCCCTGGCATTTATCAATAAGGGACGTAAATCATTTTTATGAGTATTCGTATACAAGGGTATCCGAATTAGTACAGGACGGGCGGCCACTTTCAAAGACGATGATGTTGAGTGGGTTTCGCCTGTGGCATCGGTCGCAGAAGCATGTAGATTGTAAGTAATGTCCTTTTTGATATCAACCTGTTGCAGGGAGGTATCCTGCACCCGGATCAGGATCCTGCCCAGCTCGTCGGTGTAGGCGGTGGTTTCTGCTATTTTAAAAGTGGAATAATCGTCGTCATAGCGTTGCCTGGAAGTATAAGTTCTTACTACATTATACTTCACAAGTGTTTGGTTCATTGCTGCCCCTGCAAACGACTTTAGCTTTAATGCAAACACAAGGGTATCGCCTGGCCTGTAAATTCTATCCGGTGGCAGTACCGTCATTTCATACGTTGGCCTTTTGTATTCTTCCACCTGGAACGAACCGGTGTTGTGGCCGGTTTCCAGGTAGTCCGGGCGAATTTGCCATCGTCCGGTTGCTGCATTTTTAGGTAGTGTAAAGGAACCTGACACCGTTCCATAGTCGTCGGGATGAATGTAAAATGAATCCACAAGCCGACTGAAGGGATCCGATAAAATAAGCCCTGGTTCAACATCCTTTATCCATTTTTTTAACCAGTTTGAAAACCCTTTTTTAAGATTGGCTTTGTTCATTATCTCGCTCTCACCTGTCCGGGGATTTTTAGTAATAAAAAGTGTTTTAAAAAATACAGTTTGGCCCGGTCGATACATTGACCTGTCAGTGAAGATTTCTACGGTGGTATTTTCATTATAATAATCTACAAGGTCGTCATAGTCGTCTTTGTCGTATACGTCATCAGAAACCTCTGCAGCTTCAACTTCGGCAGATTCCAGCAGACTGTCGCCCTTATGAGAGATGATCAGCGTATATTCTTTTTCCCTGTCAGGTAATACCACAAGCCCTTTAGCATTTGATGTAAAATGATGATGTAAGGTGTCGCGCCTTACACTTTTCCCACTGCCCTTTTGCACGGTATAGGAAGCGTTTACTTCTGCATTGGCTACCGGATGGCCGGTTGAGCGATCCACCACGTACACATGATTGTCGGTATGTAATGCAGCCAGCCCGGACACCAGGAATGGCTGAAAGCCGACCGTGCTGTCTTTAAAAGATGAATCTTTCGAAAAAAACAGGCAATAACGGCCTGGCTCTTTTCCTATCGAAAGACGATTCCTCGTCAGAAATATTGTAACTGATCTGTTCTTTATAAATAATATCAACAAGCGATGGCTTCCAAATAAACGAAAGAGGTGTGGAGGATAACCAGATAACCTTATCTACGGATGGTTCTTTACCTGTTTTCTGAAGATCGACCGCAGCAGCAACGGCCTGTTCGAAATGAAATTTGATTAGGCTATCCAGCTCTCCCGTGGTGAAGGCTGCGTAATTCACGGGGAGATCCTTTGTTTCATATAACCCCCGGTTAAATTTCAAGTATTTTTGGCTGAACTTCCACAGCCGCTGTCCCTGCAGGTAATGCATCATGCCTTTCAGCGCGATATCTGCCGGAGATAAAAGGATACTGTCAATAAAGGCAGAGTTGCGAAAGTAAAAAGTGTCTTCTTTTTTTTGATCTTGTAAAAGCATTGTGTAACAATAGGCCCTGGCAACGCTTGCATAGTCTTTATTGGCTATGGCCTCCTGTTTTAATTGCTGCAGGCGTTTACGTGTTGCTTCCAGATTGTCTTTAGTGCGAAGTGACCTCTCGATATTGTACCAGGTATCTGCTATAGGGTTTTGTTGACTATACCCCGAAAGGGTTAAAAACAGGCAGGCAAAAACAATAGATTTTATTCTCATACGGCAGTTTTAATGATGGATGCGAATTCTCCATGCAATACATAACTGAACAATTAAGATTGCTCAAATTTGCTTAAACCATCTTTTACCATTTATCACTTAAAATATGTTTAACCTACATAACCAAGCGATACAATAAACAAAAGAAAGTGAGCAATTTTAGAAGTAATAAAAATGGTATGGCTGCCGGTTGGGTATATAATAATGCCAAGTTACTAAATCGTCAATAGTTTCAATTGACCAAAATAAAGTTATTTAATAAAAGAATTGCGTTTATACTTTCCTTTTATAATGAGTTAAATTGAGAATAAAGTTTGATATAGTCTCATATTGCACATCAATTAACTGAGCAAATCTTATCAACTCATTCACTGTAAACTCTCCGGGATCATTTGTTTTTTTTCGAAAAGTTAAAAAGGGAATATTTAGCTCTTCGGCTAATGGAGTTTCATTCATAATAGCAAATACCTGATCAAAACTTTTAATTTTGTTTCCCTCAAATTCATTTTTAAGAGAATTAAGTTTATTGCTTCTTTTTAGATTCTTAGCTTCCTGTTTCTCGGCTTCTTTGCCTTTCGCCTTCAACTTAGATTTTGCCATTATTTCTAATTAATTGGCAAAAAATAGGAATTTGCTACTATAAATCAATGAGTTATTAATATATCCAAGTTATTTATTGATGTTAATAAGTTTTTTACTAAATATTATTAGTAAATGTACAAAACAAGTTATATTTACATAACAAAATAATTTTTCTAACATCTATGCATAGATAAAAGTATATCTTAGCAATTCTTCAATAAATTATTTGAAGCAATTCGCTTTAAGTCTTGTTAACGAAACGTAGGAAATTTCAGAGCACAAGGCGATAAGTGGATAGCTCACGTCCTAGGCGTGGGCTCACTTATACGTGCTCAGGCTTCCTACGGCCTCGTTAACGGTAAGTTGAGTTCCATGCCTTCTTATTTTAAGCTACTGTGGCTCTCACCTTGCCAAATTTCTAATTTTTGTTACTTATCAGGAAGTATTTACGGAGTGTTTTACTGTATCGCATGGTTGTAGGTAAAAACAACTAAGCACTTTCATTTTTTTGTGGCCGCGTATCTACTACGTTGGGCAATTATGAAAAATCAGGATTCAAGAATTTATAAAGGGAAAAGGCGACAGTCATAGTTTCTACGTAAGTCCCATTTCTCAGCCTTGAAATTAATATCAAGGCTGAGACCTGGGCACAAGAATTATTGTTGTTCGTAGTTTTCAAGTAAGCTATTACTTATGAGACTATTTACACTATATAAAAGTATAGCATCATATTTCTATAATAAGAGAATGTTCCAGATTTTGTTGAAGTACAACAGTCAAATAGAACTGACAGAGAACGAAAAAAAGGATCTGGATAATTGGGTGTTGGCTTATAATCACAGGGATGAGCTATTTAAACAATTGATAAAAATAAATGAACTTCAAAACGAAATAGCCAAAATTAAACAAGTGGATGATTTTGATCGTTTTCTGGCCGGAATAAAACAAATTGTACCTGATGAATATATCAAAATCTCAAAAGAAAAAGACATTTCCATTATTCGATCAAACCTCCTGGTCAATGTTAAGGATTATGGGAACGAGATTGTTCTTAAATTAATTAGGGACCACATGTATTGGGGTATTCTTTCTTTTCTTTTGATTTTTGTGGTAATATTTATTTTGATCTTTTTAATTATTAGAATATCATAATTATCATAACCAAAAATTTATGCTATGACAACCAATAGAATAACTTAAATATTAAAAAAAAGTATTCAAAAAATTTTTTGAATGACTTTTTGTATTAGTTTTACGTTCTCACCCGCACAAATGAGTGGCGGATCATCATATCAATAGTTTCTTCTTCTGCTTAGGCATCGATTCTTTTACCTTAATCGCTATGCCATGAACCAATTCCTCAAAATTCAAAATGAAGGTCGCGTTTATATGCCGACTAACCGTTTTCCAGTATTAAGCATCTGGGAGAAAAAATACTTGTATTCGTTAAGCTGCCAGATTGGATTCATTACGCCTAACAGCAATTATTACAAACCTCGGTGTAACAACTTAATCATGTTACTGGAGGGAATATCGACCTTGAAAACAAAAAATAAAGAGCTCTCAGCTAAGTCTGTATTCATTAACGAGATTCTCTTTTACCTGGCCCGTTTTTATTCCAGTTCAGTGAAAAACTTGAAACTCCATAGTGCAGAGAAAATTCTCTGCATAGAAGATCAGTATCGTCATATATAAGGTGAGCATGGTAATAGCCTGCTGACCCTAGCGGAGCTTACGATAACTTAAAAGGTTTGTAACAACTAAGAATGAAAATCATTAACAAATACGAAACCGCCCAAAAGCTGCTCGAAAATGGAAGCATAAAAAAGTTCGGGCAATTGCAAAAAAAACTGCCGTATACAAGCCTAGCAAAAGATGCCAAGATTAATCCTAAGCGACTCAAAAGGCTGTTTAACGATGTTGGGGAAATTACCGTTGCTGAACTGCATAGAATGGCTGAAGTTCTTCACGTTGATATTGCGTTGCTAAGAGATATAACAATCCCCGAAGCAGACCGGAAAACGATTACGAAAAAGCGAAAAAAATCGTGAAGAATTCGCTTAAATATGTTACTGATACGAAGATGATGAAGTAAAATTATGCCTACGGTGTTTTAATGGCTTTTATTAAATAAGCCTATTGCGCATATGAATGTTATAACCTGATTTGTATTTCCGCATAATATCATATTAAACAACTGCTATGTTGATAAAACCTTTTCCCTTCAGCAATTCAACTTGAACACAATGGCGCCTCAGATCCTCTGAAAGCATCTGAGATGGTGAGTCCAGAAGACTGAACTCCACCTGCCGGTTAAAATTATTAAACCTTATTATTTTAGCTAACTCTCCATTACCATGTTTGCAGATTTCATTGGCATTATCCTATTTTTATTTACATTTAATGTTCTCCATTATAACTTTTATTTTACTGGGACGCTTGAACCAAATGTTCAGTCACATCCGAAATTTATATACTTCTATAGCTATCTATTTAGCCTTCAATTAAACAACCTTCAACTGAATGTTACTTGCAACAATTTAGTTGTTCAGACGGCTAGCCCTCCCTGTCCCTTCAGTCTTTTAATCAAATCAAAAAATATCTGCTTCAAACTTTCCAAATATCCTGCGGAACTATTATGTAGCACCTGGGTTCCAATTTTATTAATCCGTGCCCATTGAATACCGATAGTCTCCTCTACAGGTCCCCTAATTTAGAACAAAACCCAGGTAATAATTAACTAAAACTTGTCAATATGAAAACCAGTTTCATTATGCAGGAAAAAGTAAATAACATAGCAATTTTAATAGAGAAGTTCCTAGAAGAAGACCTGTCCCACGAAGAGGAACGGAAACTTAATGAATGGCTTCGAGAAGATGAAAATAATCGGTTATTTTTTGAGCAAATAACGAATAAACAAGTTTTAAAAGAAAAGCTGAAAATATATTCAACTGCTAATAGCGAAGATATTTGGGAAAAAACTCTGAAAAAAATTAATGCAGTCAAAGTTATGGGTATTCCCAAAAGAAAAACTTTCAAAATTCCAAATCTAGGGCTGACCCGCTGGTTTACTACAATTTTGCAACACAAATAGTAATCAACATACTACAAATTCGACCACTATTTAACCCTCTATCATGATCAGAAATCGCTTCAGCATTTTTTTGCTTTGCTTTCTTTTATGTTCTGCCTGCAAAAAATCATCACAGGTGGAAGAGCCTATTTTAAATATTTCACTAACAGATCATTTTGCAAATGATTCAACGGCGCAGGCGACCCTAGCAGGCGTGTATACTAATATCATGAGCCGCCCCAAATGCTTTCTAAACGGCGGTGTGACATTGTTCGCAGGTCTTTCCGCGGATGAATTATGGACATCAAACTATGAAGCGAATTCATATGAAGATGAGTTTTTCGATAATGACATTGGTACTGGCAACTCAATAAATAGTGAGAATTTGTGGCAAACAGCCTTTAGGCATATTAACCAATTCAACTACTGCATAGAAGGGGTTAAGCAGTCAGGCAACGTCAGCCCTGAGTTAAAACGCCGAATAACTGGCGAAGCCAAATTTATGCGGGCGCTTTGTTTTTATTACCTGACCAACCTATATGGCAAAGTGCCGTTGCTAATCAGCGGAGATTATGAACAAATCCGTAACCTGCCTCTCTCGGAGATGGACAAAGTTTACGATCAAATTATCAAGGACCTAAAAGCTGCCGATTCGCTTTTAAACAACGACGTGTTGAATATCTATCCGTCCAGAATGCCCTGCCAGGCGCTGCTGGCCCAGGTATACCTTCACCGCAATGAATGGAAAAAAGCGGCTGATGCTTCCAGTACGGTCATTGATTCGGGGAAATACAAATTGGAAACGGATTTAAACCAGGTGTTTCTTTCACAAAGCAAAGAAACGATCTTTCAGTTAGTGCCCGTCCCTGGGTCAATACAAACCGTTGAAGGAAATATTTTTATACCATCTTCCAAAACAGATAAACCATCATATCCCCTTCATTATAGTATACGTGATGGTTTCGAACCTGGTGATCAAAGAAAGGACAATTGGACCAAGCCTCAGCTCTATTACGGATTTACTTATCACTTTCCCTATAAATATAAAAGCAGGTCAGCGTCCCAGCCAAAAGAAAATAATATCGTCCTTCGACTCGCTCAGCAATACCTGATCCGCGCAGAAGCAAGGATGAAAATGGGTGATCTAGCTGGATGCGCTTCAGATCTAAATACCATCCGTAATCGCGCAGGACTACCTTCGTTACCCCTTTCTTACACTGAGCAACAGCTTATGAATGCAATCGAACAAGAAAACAAGGTTGAATTTTTTGCAGAATGGGGACACCGTTGGATCGACTTAAAAAGATGGGGAAAAATCGTTGAAGTCTTGGCGCCCCTCAAAGGTGGATTTGATGCCAGGGCTCAACTCTATCCAATACCACTGTGGTATTAAGGATCAATTTCAGTTAATAGCAATCTTGGTTATATGATTCAGTGATCTGTATTTCATTTGCGGCCCGCAGTTACCGCACATGACATATAAAATTTACCATAATGAAAAGAATGCTTACATATATGATGCCTTCATTTAGATACACAACAGATATTTTTAAGAAACATAAAATATTTGTTTTTCTATGTTACCTTTCTATTGGCTGCAATTCACCGCAGTCAAGATCAACTACTAATTCATTGAGCGAATTGGAACCAGTAGCTAATGACACAGGCCTTACAATAATAGAAGATATTCAACTAGTCGCCGGCAAAAAAGTGCGAGGCCAACTTATTCACAAAAATAACTCAGAACCTTTTCAACTAAACCGCATTCTAGAAAAAGACAGCGATGGCTTCTATTATAGGGAAACTCCTACAGGTAGCCAATATTCCTTTACCTCTAAAGGAACTATTATATTAATGAATAATTGCACGATATTCGGGGTGGATTCTTCCAAAAGAGTGTTCTCTTTTAAAGAGGGTGAAGTACTGATTACCGTAAATGAAAATTTTAATCGAGTGAAACTCGATGGAGGCATTACTATTCAGCCTACGAAAGGAACTCGAATTAATATTACTGCCTATAGAAGTGCTTATGATTCGACACTAAGGATAACTGCAATTGATAATTCTCTAAATATTTTTTTCAACTCAAAAGACTCTATCCATGTACCGATCGGCTACGAATTATTCCATACCCCATCAAAGGATTCTTTAATAAAAGTGGATACTTCAGACGTCCTTATTTGGACAAAACGTTCATTCAATTATAACAAGATTAGCAATGTTGCTTTACTGGAAAGAGCACGCAGATGGTATAATTATCATTTAGTGTATGACGCTCATTTGGTCGGTGAAAATATTGAAAGCTATAGGGGCGGCTTTGCAGAATCGCGATATACGATTTTAACCAGGATAAATGAAATGTCTAAAACGGTAAAATGGGAATCAATTGGGAAAACAATTTGCATTCCCTGGCCTGAAAAAACCAAATTATAATATTAAACACGAATTGATTAAGGCACTCTTTGTTTCAAAAACCTAGAGCATGAATACAAATATTAAGATTGCAGTAGTAGATGACCACAAAGGTGTACGACGATCTTTAAAGACTCTTTTGGAAATCAAGAATTTCAAAGTAATAATCGAAGCGGATAATGGGCGAAGCTTACTTGAACAGTTGAACGTTTCTTCTGAAATACCCCACTTATGCATTTTAGATGTTAATATGCCAGAAATGAATGGATTTGATACGGCAAAAGCTTTAAAAAAAGATTGGCAGACAATTAAGATAATAGGATTTTCGAGTGATGTCGACAGCAAGGATAAGATGTTGATGATGGGGGCAGATGCTTTTCTTTCTAAAGACTGCGAAGCAGAAGAATTGTATCAATTAATCAAAGAACTTACATAGTTTAAATTCTAAACCTCGCCGGGCAACTATCTCTTAGCCACAGGATGTGTAAATAAATGTACGTTTAATGACGACGATAGTCATCACTACTTTATTAAAAAATAAGTTTATGAGCACCAAAACCATTAACACATTTCTTCAAAACATAAAACAATCACCTATACGAAATTATTTATTTCTGAGCCTCTATATGTTGTTTGCCAACTGCACACTAATCGCACAGGACTCATTAGAAAATGGTGCTACTAACAAATGGGTCTATTTTTCCCTCCGTCCTGGTGTAACTATGGACTTTTTCAAAACAGAAGGTTATCAAGTAAGTAATACAAAGTATAACCCTACGAAGAGGTTTGTTATTTCCGCTGCGATAGATCTCGACAATCCCCAAATGAAAGGGTTTCTTTTGAGAGGAGAAGTCACCTACAGGGATCAGCGCTTTCATGGTGAGGGGTATGAGCAGATTATCGGATTCACAAAAACCGACTTCCGTTTTAGAACTATAACCCCGGAGCTTTCCCTGCTGTATAAAAGTCCTTGGCGCTCCAAACTTCAAATATTCGCCGGCGGTGGTTTGGGCTGGAACACGCGAAAAATCGTTAGGAATGAAGGGGTTATTTATTATGGTGATAGACCTTGGCGATACCCCCATGCTCTTTACCTAACGGATCAAGAATGGTCTTTTAGCTTATCCGCCGGTTTATTGTTCAAAAGTCGAATTGAAATATCTGCCAAACTGTTTCGATCTGAAATGAGCGACACTAGTTTATATGATGTTGGGGCTAAGTCAAAGATGGTCGCTTTTACATATAGGTTTTGATGAAATACCAAGCCTGATAGAATTCCATCATAAAATAAAGAAAGCAATCTAAACAATTATGAAACCTTTAATTGTCCTGACGTTGGTTCTCTCCATTCCTTTATTTTCTTTTGCCCAAAGGATGTATAGGTATGGCTGCCTCGTAAACCGCTTCGGCGATACCTTATATGGTCAGATTTCCTTTGATCACTGGAAGGACCCGGAGAGGGTGTTCTTTAAAGAGCATAACGCATCTACCATACGCTATTCATTATATGAAGTGAGAGCCATAATGTTTCCAGGTAGTGACTGTTATAAGCGAATAATTGACCAGGAAGGTCCGAAAATTCTTCATATCCTGATAGATGGCAATCGCATTCAGCTTTATGAGCAACTCGGTGGCTATCGTCAATTTTATATTGGTTTTGGTTCGCGCTATGACCCAGTTGTTGTTACCCAGGCAGCATTTAGACCTCTGCCCCGTTATTTTAATACAAAAGAGTTTGAATACAAATTCCAATATCTCGACCCACGCACAGAAAGTAATATTGTAACTGACACATTACAATTAAAAAGTACTTTTTTTTCAAAATCTTTTCTTATAGACTTCGCCCATGCGTTGAATGGTAACGCCGGCTTCAAGCCTCTTACCCAATTTCATCCCCGTACTCATTTTGTACCTTTTATCAGTGCAGGGCATGCTATGATGGTAGCATCTGGTTCGCTAAACAAGACCTGGCTTTCCCCGCTAAAGTTTAAAAAAGAATCAATAACATATGTGGAGGGCGGCATTGACATTTACAATAACTGGTTTTTTAAGGGTTTCAGGCTGCGTCTTTCTGCAGGATATTTACCACCAGTAACAGTTTCTGGCCAAAGTCAATCAGATTCCACAAGATGGACTCTTTTTTATAACTCTCGCCAATCAATTATTACAGTCGGTACTTCGCTAATTTATGGACACAACTTAGGGAAAGTATGCCCATATGCTTATTTCGGAATTAGTTATAAACTACAGATCCTTGGTCATAACCATCCTGAACTTTACACAAAATTTGAAAATTCGGTCGCAAATTTCTCAAATGAGTTGAAATACTATAGGGCAGGTATGACGCCAGGTTTAAAAGCTGGAATGCTTTTTACACGGGCTGCACGAATTGAATTGAATGGATTTTATGATTGGGCCTTTTTACTAGCCTATTCCAAAAAGAACGGCTATGGAATTTTCAAAAATACTGCTGGATTGGGTCTAGCATATCATTTTAGCAGGCAACCCGAACAGCAATAAGCGATGTATGCCAAAGAGAAAATTAATAAATAACTAGCTATTGTATGCTAAAAGAAATCTCAATTGACGAGTTCAGGACAAAGCACGAAGTAGAATATAATGAGTTACTTTTTCGCTTGAGTTTGATTTCATTGGATAAGGTGGTTTTGAAGTTTTCGGGCATAAAAACCCTAAATATATTTTCTGTCAAAGGACGTTGCTACTATAGCTGCCTTGCTGACAGTAAGCGAAATCTCACTGTAAAGGAGGAACTTTTTGGAAGAATACCAGAAGATAAAAATTCAGAACGTTATCTACTTACAATTGGAGTATGCTTCCAGCCAATATGTGATGAATATGAAAAGTTGCAAGATCCATCTTTTGTAGAGCATATGGAATACGCAGTTTATATAAAAGACAAAAAGGCCGTCTTCATATTGGTCTCAATGGAAAAATTCAAACTGGCAACAACTCTTGTTGATATTTTCATTTTTGTAGTAAATAAGCTTATCAATATTGATGCGTGTTGTGTTCGGGTGCCTACTGAAGACAAAATATTCCTTAATTCGTTACAAAAATCAGGTTATGAAATAAGGGAAGAAAGTAGAGGATACATTAATGTTGTGAAGGGAACTATTGAGCCAAGTTATTTATTAATTTTTGATCAAAGCCGGCAAAGACTAATCTAATACGTAAACCTTAAATCTTATTCAAATGACACACTTCTTATCTTCATCCTGACCGTTATTCTTCCATATTTGTAAAATGGTGTTTTTGACAGAATTTATTTTATCACTGTTCGGCCATTCCCGATTTAGCCGAATACTAAATCTTTTTGTCATGTATATTATTAAACAAAACATGGGATGGGTAACAACCAAATCCACTGATGTAACAATAGGAGTAAAAACTTTCTCTATTACTGACCTGGCAAAATACTATCAAGGAATCCACCCATATGACAGCTTTCATTATAGAGCATCCAGATATCTTTGCACAGTAGGTTTAGAAGAGGTTTTGCGTATGCCGATTTATTCTAAGCAGGCTGACGTTGATAAAGTGTTTTTCAAAGCAGCCACTGAGTCATGTGAAAAATTCATGCTTGATTGGGTAAGCGACTGGCAGGAAGTATACCGGCAGCTTTCAGCTTCAAAACTAATGTTTCGGGAAATGATTATTAACGGAGAATATTATTCCCTTACCAACAAGGAATACAATTCGTTACTTGTCGAAGTAAGCAAAATCAAAACTTTTTTCCGCATTTTGAATTTGGATGGTGCAGTACGTATGATGCTCACATTTTCAGAAGTGGTGATTTTCCGGTGCTCTTTATATATGGAAAGGTTACCCGATGTTTATCCGTTCGCACTTAAAGGAAAGCCACAAACGCCATTGCAGGCTCCTGCTGATGGCCAGGAAAATGGAGAAAATTAATCAAAGGAAATTATTTTTCCATTAGACTACAAGAACCTATTTAGTGTGATTTTTAAATCTTATTCACATGTGTTCCCAAATATTACTTGAGAAGAAAAACGATAAACTTAAAGTCGTTACACCTTATAATGAAGAATTTTTAACAGAGGCTCACTTTCTTCATGGAAAATGGAAAAATAACGCATGGTGGTTTGACGACAGCGCTTTGGATAGTGTTCGCTACTTATTGGAAAAAATGTGGAATGTAACAGGGGAAGTTCCCTATGAGAACTGTAGTTTGATAATAAAAAATTATACCAAATCTGTGCGTCGTGGCTCAGTATATCTTTTTCATAGAATGATTGCAAAGGCGTTTAGTCGACTTAGCAGTATTAAGATGGGTACAGATATAAAATTTATAAGTGGAACAATAAAACCAGGCGGAAACTTGTACTACTGGGAAACACAGGTGCTCGATGCAACATTTGAAATCTGCAATTTTCCATTACCCGCAACATTGTTACCGGAAGTACAGAAGGCGTTGTCTGAAGGATGGTGTGAAATAAAAACGGAGCAGGATTGTAATGTACGATTAAATAATCTATCAATGCAGCAATTTAGGTTACCACAATCATAAACCGAGTAAAATTGTTTGCATAGATGGTTTTAGAAGACCTACAGAAACGGTTAATCGGAGCTAGGTTGTATGACACTAACTTGTATAACAGTAAAGGGCAACGAATTCAAAGGCTCTTTATTAGATATGGGATTAATAACCATAATTATAAAACAAGCGCCTGGTTCGAGGTGGTAAATGACAGGTTAACCGTTTTTGTTAAGGTCGAGAGTCGCAATGGTTATAAGTCGCAGGGTTTTAAATCGGATCTCGCAAAACGATATAAAAATGATATCGAAAAGCAATTTTTCGAAATCATTAATAATTGTGAGATGAAACGAAGAAAGATTCCCTTACATGAACGACTGAAAGATGACATACCGCCGATCTATGATGATAAGAGCCTGCTACATCAGGCGCAGGCTCTTAACTTTCTATGTAGCATGAAAGTTTCAGCATTGTTTGCGGATCCAGGCGTTGGTAAGTCAAAACCGGTTATAAATCTGTGCGAAAGCAGATTTGAAGTAGGACAAATTAAAAAAGCTATTGTCTTCTGCCCAGTATCAATCATTGAAAACTGGAACGAACAATTGGAGCTGTGGTGGACCTGTAAAGGTCTTGAGTGGAAGATAGTAGGCACTGAAAGCATGAGCAGTAGTCCTAATGCTATTTTTGAGGCGTACGATTATATAGATAGCGAAACGCAAGTAATTATCGATGAAAGCCATATGGTTAAAGATCCGTTTGCTAAGCGTTCAAAACGGATATTGTATTGTGCATCAAAAACCAGCTTTAAGGTGATTATGACCGGTACTCCTACCGAACACCTTAAAGATTTGTTCATGCAATATGCCATGCTTTCCGATTTGATTACACGTTGTAACAGTTATTTCCGGTTCGAAGAACAGTTTTTAATTATGGGGGGCACAGCTGGCGATGAAGTAATAGGATATAAGAACCTGGATTATCTGATCGGTCTGCTGGAGCCTTATACGCTTCAGTTAAAGCTGGAGGAATGCCTGAATATTCCGGCCAAGATATTTACAGAATTGGAATGTGACCTCAACTCGCGGCAGCGTGAGTTATATGAGTGGCAAAAAGAATCGTTGATTAGGATTATTGCTAAAGATGAGGCCATTCCATTAAATACCATATTTGGATACTTGAGCCGAATGCAGCAAATCGCTTGCGGGTTTTATAAAAACTCCTATACTGGTGAGATCGAGGACCTGGGGACAGAAAAATTGAAAATGCTTTATCAAACAGGTTATGAGGAAGGTCAGTCAATTTTTTTCTGTAAATATCTATATGAAGTTGACATTCTCACCAATTTTCTAGGTATTGGAAACTGTGCCTTGTTTACAGGAAGGAATAGAAAGACAAGAAATGCCGAAAAGGAGTTGTTCCAAACACAAGAGAAAAAATACTTTGTTGGCACCATGGGTAGTGGCGGGGTAGGTCTTAATGGCCTACAATGTTGCCATAGGTTAATATTTTTTTCCAATTCCTTTAAAAGAATAGAGCGCAAGCAGTGCATAGCCAGGGTCGAACGATTAGGGCAGGAAAATAAAATGGACATATGGGATATGTTTACGACAGCCGGAATCGACACTAAAATCCGGAAAAACGTCGAAAAAAAGGAGGATTTGGCAAATGAAATTCGTGAGCTGCTTCATGATAGGACTCGTCTAAGACAGTTTGTCGAAGAACTTTAAATTGCAAAATTTTGTTATATTATAAATAATATTAATTAAAATTGGTATGGTTAGAATGAAGCATCTTCCAGGTAATTCGCCAGAAGTCTTTGAAATCTTAGGCCGGTATGCCATGAATCATGATGTAATTTTAAAACGGGGAAATTTACCTATTATTACAAAAGAAAATTATACTTGGCATATTTTAATGGAAGGAAAAACTGTGAAAGCTTTTGTAGGTGAAGAGCAAATCCTAAGTTATACCAAATTGCAGGCATTTGTTGTCCTGGATGCCACAAAGACGGAATTGCGGTCGTTGGTGAAAGAGGTCGTTAGAAGATTTCAGAAAACCAATTATCCTAAGTTAACCATATCAGTACTTAATGAGCACGTTGATATATTTGCAAAAGAAAAATTCGAAGTTGTAAAACGAAAAATAAATTGGACTGATCTAGCTTTTTTCCAATATGAAGAAGCAAAACAAGGAACTTAATGTTTATGAAGCCTTTCAACTCCGAATGGATTACATCTTTTCGGAATTTCAAAATGTCTATATCGCATTCTCAGGTGGAAAGGACTCCGGAGTTCTACTTCATTTAGTTATGGACTACATTAAACGAAAAGGTATCACCAAAAAACTCGGTCTTTTTCATCAAGACATGGAATCTCAATACCAGCTAACCACTGAGTATGTAACGGCTATGTATGATAAATTCATTGCCCATATAGAACCATATTGGTTTTGTGTGCCGATGGCAACCCGAACAGCAGTTGGTAACTACGAAATGTTCTGGTATCCGTGGGATGATGAAAAACCTGAAATTTGGCTTCGCCCAATGCCTGCAATGCCTTATGTGTATAACCTTTCGAACAACCCCATGACCACATACCGCTACAAAATGCTTTACAAGGACCATGCAAAGCAATTTGGTAGGTGGTTTAAACAAATTCATGGTGGAGGTAAGACAATTGGGCTAATAGGACTTAGAGCTGACGAAAGCCTACACCGCTATAGTGCTATTATAAATAAAAAGTATACATATAAGGGTGAAAATTGGATTACTGAAACTGCAGAAAATGTCTGGACAGCATCTCCTATATATGACTGGCAAGTAGATGATGTTTGGATTGCAAATTCACGATTTGGATATGATTACAATAAACTGTACGATATGTTCTATCTGGCAGGTGTGCATGTAAGAGATATGCGAGTGGCTAGTCCCTTTAGTGATGAGGCAAAGCATAGCCTAAACCTATACCGGATAATTGAACCACAAACATGGACGAAATTAGTAGGTCGGGTTCAGGGTACAAATTTTGCGGCTATCTACGGTGGAACCAAGGCTATGGGCTACAAAGAAGTATCACTCCCTGAGGGGCATACGTGGAAGTCATATACGAAATTTTTACTGGCTACATTACCAGAAGAAGTAATGAATAATTACTTGGAGAAATTCAAAACAAGTATAAGATTCTGGGCTCGTACTGGTGGTGGATTTAGAGAAGAGGTCATCCAGGAAATTGAAGAATGTGGATATTCTATAAAAAGAAATGGGGTAAGCAATTATACCAAAGATGCCAAAGCCAAAATAACATTTCGCGGCATTCCGGATAACACTGATAATGTGAAAGGTACAATTGATATACCTTCCTGGAAGAGGATGGCTTTTTGCATATTGAAGAATGACCACAATTGTAAATTTATGGGATTTGGCTTGACCAAATTCCAGCAACAAAAAAAGAAAGCAATTATTGAAAAGTATAAAAATAGTTTATGATGGATCTCATCAAGCAAATGACGGAAGAGTTGTGCAAATTAATTGAAGGAATTAGTGATGATGATCAAAAAATTGAAACACTCAACCAGGTAAGAAAACAGTTGCATAGCGTTAGCCCTCTCAGACATCATCCCGTCGACTATGTTGAATGGGTTAAAAGCGAGACTGTGGAAGCTAACGACTATAATCCAAACCATGTTGCCCCTCCAGAAGAAAAATTATTATTGAAGTCAATTAGTGAGGATGGCTACACAATGTCAATCGTAACTAGCAAAGAAGATAACATAAGACGAATTGTTGACGGCTTTCACCGTCGCCAGATCGAGCGCTATTACAAAAAGATAAGCAGTAGTACTTTCGGACACGTACCTGTAACGACTATTAGAGAAGGGAAGGATGGACTGGCGGATAGAATTGCCAGTACAATTCGTCACAACCGAGCAAGAGGAGAACATTCAATTGACGGTATGGTAAATATTGTAAAAACACTAAAAATCGATTGTGATATGAGTGACGAATGGATAGTTCGTAACATTGGTATGGATGCTGACGAATTACTACGCCTTTCTCAATTGAGCGGTCTTGCGGAATTATTCAGAGGTAGGGAATTTTCTTCATCTTGGAGTGCAGACAGCCAAGAATAAAAAATAATATTCCGTCATGGGTACCAAAACAAATCTCTATAGCTATTGTTGATGACCAAGCAATAATGCGCTCAGGCAATGGATGGATTTGAAACCGCACAGCAATTATCTGTTGAATTTCTCAGAATTTTAGCTTACTCCCTCGATACAACCAACAGAAATAGCATCCAAATTTAATAATATCGGTTATTGATAAAACCACAAACGATTGCCAACCGTTGCAACTGAACCATGTTTTCAGTATTTGTTTTTGTCATAATCCTTTGCGTATACGTATGTACAGTTTGAGGACTAATATTTAGTTTATTCGCTATGTCACCCGGCTTATTGCCGATGAGAAGATAATGAAGCACTTCCAGTTCCCGCTGAGCTAAAGTATCAAAAGGAGTTTGTTTAACTGAACCATCATACAGATCACATTTATGTTCATTAAGAAAATCAGTCAGTCCGTTTATAACGACGGGCTCAGGAGATGATTTTGTAATAAATTTTTTAATTCCATATTGGGCAAGAAGCGAAAGATATGGACTTGGTTCCTGCTGACTGAATACTGCAATTATCAAATCGGGATATAATGATTTTATATTAGGCAAAACCTCAATGCAATGACCATCCGGTAATACCATGTCTAAAACAAGATGTGTATAGCTTCTTTTCTTTAATGCCGCCATTAACATATTACAGTTTTCCACTTCTTCAAGATCATTAAACCCCAGCATATCTGAAATGATAATACGTAATCCTTTGCGAACTATGCTATGATCATCAGCGAGAAGTATAGATTTAATTTTCATAATAACAAGCAGGTTGAAATTTCTTTAATTAGAAACACATATCAAAAAATCGAGATTTTTCAAAGCGACTGAACTTTTGATGCCATTTCTGTCGTAAATTTCTATTACGAATCAACCATTAAAGCCTAACCTATGCAGGTACAAAACATTTCACTTCTTGTTGGCTCCGCAATGCGTAGCATTCAACAGAAATACGCTGAGTTAATCGGTTCAAAAAAATCGATTTCTTTACTCACATTATTTAATTCCGGAAATTTTCATTTTGATCTTTATTGTAAGGACTTTATACCTCACCCTGAAATTGCAGAGCTTAAGAAAAGCACCACCAGCTTCGGTGAAAAATTCGGAATATTATTACCGGATGCTGATGCTTATATAACCTGCGCAATGTTTTTGTTCCCAGCAGCCCCGATCGAAAAAATAATACTCTTATCCAAGAATTATGCAGTAGATTTTTATCTTAACGATAAAATGGGAAGGGATACCAAAGCCACTAACCAGGAAATGAAGATGCTTTATGAAATTCGGGATAGATTGTCATCTATCGGAAACAACCTGAAGCTAAAGCCAAAAGCATCATTGGCGGAAATGGCCAACATAGAAGTATTACAGCAGATTGCAGACTCCTCTCCAAAGACATGGTTCGATAATTTTCTTCATTTATATCTTCGCCATATCAACATTGCTCACCAACCATATGATATGGTTACATTGAAACACATCCAATCGGTTGAAGAATATATTAATATGCGGGCAGATATCTCCGGTATGCCCCATACAGTATCACTTATCGAATATGCAATTTCTGTATTCCTTGATTGGGACCTTTTGTCCAAAATAGGGCTTGCAGAAAAGATCAGGAAAGTAAACGAAATAGTTTCTTACATTGGAGCACTCACAAATGATTTGTTTTCATTTGAAAAAGAAGTTATAGACAATGGAAGTGATTCTAACCTTATTTTTATTGTATTGGTAAATAACTTCCGAATGCAGCTTGATGAGGCTATTGAGGTAGCTGGACATATAATACGGAATTTGCTCAATGAATATAATGAGAGCATTGCAGTCATTGAAGATCATTTAAACCATAGTTTAATTTCCGAAATTTCAAAGAACGAGATTTCCAGATATCTTTCCGGCTTAAAATCGGTGCTGCAAGCTTGCTGGATGTGGCAAACATATACCCAACGTTACAAACGATCTTCGTCTCTTTGGATTGAAACCCAAACTAGAAAGACGGTGACTCTATAACGGCAAGCTGCTTTTCATAAGGAAATACGATTTCAAATGCAGTACCTTCACTGTATTTGCTTTTAACGGAAATCTCGGCGCCCAGAATAGTTGTAAGGTGTTTTGTGATATATAATCCAAGTCCTACACCGTCGGGATTTTCGGGGCTTTTTTCTGTAACGTATGGTTGGAAGATCTGTTCAACTTTATCATGACGGATACCTTTACCCTGGTCGATTATCATAAGACTCCACTTATCAGTTAGTAGGTTAGCCACTATTGATATAGCACTATTATTCTTTGTAAATTTAATAGCATTATTTAAAAGATTGTGGATAATACCGGAAATTTTTAGTTTGTCAGCTAATATATATGTGGGAAAATCCTCAGAAAAGTTGACGTTGATAGTTACTTTTTTCTGAACTGCCAAATAACTGTGTATATCCACTATTTTGACAATCTCATCTCTTAAATTAACCGGTGTAATTTCGGGGTTATTCAAACCCGCATCCTTAAATTTGGCCGTTTCCAAAAAGTATTCTAGCATGTACTTATAGTGGTTCGACTGATCCAATAACTTACTAGTATCTGCTTTGGTAATAGGCTTATTCTGCAAAACTTTGCTATGGATAAAAAAGCAGTGAGAGGAAACACCGAAATAAGGTCCGCGAAGATCATGAGATATGTGTTGAAAAAGCACGTTTTTAAGCCTATTTAATTCTTCCTCAGTATTTAATGACGCCTTTATGGTCTTAGAATAAGTATGAAGTTTAATTAAAAGTTTAGTATTCTTATTATATAGTTGAAAAATCTTTAGGGTTAAACTTACGACGACAATATAAACCAACCAACGGACAATATACTGAACTATCCCTGTAAATTCTGCAGAAGGTATCAATTGCATGTCACGGTTTACTTCCATGGCCATAAGCAATAAGATGTTAAACAAAATACAGTATAACCTAATTTTGGAATTGTTAAACAAATAGAATATAAGGCCAAAAAGAAAAAGTATCATCAAAGGAGTTTCAGAATACTTTCCAAGTATTGCTGAAAAATAAAATGTCGCAAAACTGATAGTTAAATAAAATAGCAAATTAGCCAGCGAATATTTTTTTCTTTTATTTAGAACGATAATCCCAAAAACAATTAAAGCTTCAAAATAAGCTCCTAAGGGTATAAGAACATTCTTACTTAAGAAGTAAAAAATAGCGCCAGTTAGTAAGTTTAGAAATATCACATAAATGCAAAGAAGATTCACTCCAATACAAATGCTTCTTTTTAATTCGTATTCGGGCAGGTCAGTAGCACCCGCGTATTTAAGTGATTTAAAAAATCGCCGGATCATCAGTCCTGGTTTAATGATTGTTTTCAGGAACCAGCTCCTTTGCAATCGTTAGAAAATTGACAAAGTTTAATGCATATTTAAATAAAATAAATTGAAAATTATAGATTGCCGGCCTATTTTTTTGATTTTATCGAATTCTTTTCTAGTTGATTAAGTATTATTTCACTAATAACCAGGGCGGGGACTTTAAATAAACGGGCAATAGCAATGATTTCACGGACCCGTAAAGAGTCAGGGTTTTTAGATAAAAGTCCCAATCTCTTATAGTTCATGCCTAACATTTGGGCAACATAGGTTCGGTTGGAATAAATAAAAAGAGATTGAAAAACTTTTATCTCTCCTTTTAGAAGAAGATCACTGGTAAGCTTCATTCTTTCCAGATTTTTATCAATAGCTTTTTTTCCCTGTTTCATCTTTCAAAAATGCATGTAAGGTTGAGAAAATCAATGAAATAGGGCGTATTTGTAAATAAAATAGGGCTATAATTGACCTAATATGGGTCAAATATGACCTATATATGTCATAATTTTATGACAAAGTATTATAGAAAGACATTCTAAATTGCAAGTTGCCGCTGAAGAAGAAGGCGGCTATTGATATGGGGTAAGGCTTCCCCTAGTTAGTAGCCCCCCCGTTTGCAGCGGGGGGACTTTTGTGAGAGTTATACTAATTTCAAATGTGTTTACATTACATATAGCTTTATTGAACCAACTCATTAACGAAGCATAAACAAAGTCCTATAGAGAAACTGATTACAGCAATTTTGGGGAGCATTCCGGTTGATTAGGAAGTGATAAAACAAATGGAAGGCGCTGACGAAAGAGCCAAACAGAGTTGAGAACCTTGAAAAGAAAATAAAAGAAAAGGGTCTTTATATTAAAACAGATCCTGTTAGCTGAGTAAACTTCTTAGCCTTTTATCCAAACTATTCAAACGAGTTGATTAAAACAATGCTGATCTTTTCGATTCTCTTTTTATTCAAAGTATTAATTTCAGAACACATTCAAGATATAATTTTAACCTCGTAATACCCCTACACCCTTTACCAAAAATGGAATTAATTATTTCTAAGGGAAGAATGTTCCTTAGATGCACCATTATTTTATTACACTTAATTACCACCAAAAAAAATAAAAAAAAGTTTATTCTTGATTATTAATCTAAAATATTTTTACTAGCTTTATTTCATAGGATAAGGTTTAATGGTTAATGGTATTTGATTAGTGCAGCCTCCCCTCCGGGAGGCTTTTTTTTGTGTTTACATCTGTTCGGATTACTTGTAACCTTACACATTAAGGTTAGGTATTTCGTCTTGATTCTCTCCAACTATACTTAACTTTATAATTTATGAACGATTGTTCAAAGTCACATATTTTAGCACTCCTCGTGTTATGTCTTTTATCGATGATTTGCGTCATGCTAAAATTTAAGGATCTCGGAATTTTGGGGTGTGCATCAGGTTTAATATTAGGTTTTAAATCATTCTATGACTCTTTATTCAGATGACGAATTAACCTCTGATTAATATACCATCATTAAACCAAAACACTATGAAATTATTTTCGCTTTTCATCTATTTGCTTACAACAAATCTTCTTTACTCTCAATCCAAGATAAAATACAATTTTGAGCTACCTCAACGAGATTCCGTCGCCGTTCGACCCTACAAATTTATAGGTTCATATAGATCTGGAATATTGAATTGGAATGTAGAATTTGAAAGGAAGAGAATGAACATGTAGTTTATGTTTCACCAAATAATAGTACTTCTAATGATAATGTAATTAAACCAAATGGAGTACGTATTATTCATTTTAGGTTCCAATTTTTTGATTCTAAATCGAAAGTAATGCTTGATACGGCAATTGCTTTTGAAGTTGA
This sequence comes from Niastella vici, assembly GCF_002077945.1. GTDB lineage: Bacteria > Bacteroidota > Bacteroidia > Chitinophagales > Chitinophagaceae > Niastella > Niastella vici. The sequence continues at coordinate 370,928 of NZ_LVYD01000024.1, read as the reverse complement.
TTTGAAAGATGGATATGCATTAGAGCCCGCTACTGATATCATACGATTTAAACACTATGTATCAGAAGAACCATATAAAGCAAACCTTATATGGTCATATACCGACTTTCCTGACATTAAAGATAAAAAGAGAAAAATACAAATACCTGCCAGGTCGTATGTTATTGAGCTAGGTTCTCATCAAAATTAAGAAAAGAATCAACTTAACATTTTCAGAGATAGCTGTTTGGTTAAAAGGCATTTAAAACTTCCGTCCTTACTTAAAGAAGGTTTTGCCAACTTCGGCATTTTTATTTAACTTATAATCTGTGAAATAAAATAACGCCATGGCCTCATATGATGGTAAAATAGGAAACATAATTTTCAAAGTTTTTTTTAATGCCACAGTGACTGAGCCATATCGAAAAGCATTACAAATGCTTAAAAGGTATTATTTCGCACCTGGATTAGAAATTCGTGATTGGGAAAACTTTGATAACAAGATTGTTGTTAGCCAAACTAAAGGCAATATCAAAGTTGTAATTAAGGATGAGGATACTTTAGCAATTGATATTTATAAATTGTTTTGCAATAGCGAAGAAGTGAAAAAAGTGTCACTTAAATACAGTAAAGACAGTTTAAATACTTTAATTGATATTCTGCGCTTTCATGGGGTATTAAAACAGAATTATAAAATAACAAAATCTCCAAATGATTTCATCGATTTTTAATCAAGCATCGAGGCAATTAACGTAATCTTTTTAATGAAAATTTTATTTAAAATTCCTTCCATTGGGAAAAAGCATTTATAGCTGCTTCACTTTTCTCTCCATTGGATCAGGACCGTTTTTCTTATCGGCCCTCGATATGCAAGCAACCTGCAACTTCCTTCTGGCAGGATGGTGATAATGTACATCATTTGTTGCCACCATCGGAACACCAAACTTTTCTGATAACTCCGCTATTCGATAAATGTATTTCTCGACTAAGTATCGACGCGAAGCAGCTATATATCATTAGAAAGTGAAATAAACATCTAGTTAGTCAAACCTTTAAAAGGGCCAAAAAATGAAAAAGCCCACAAGCATAATCCCAATGACTGCCATCGCCGGCAACGAGCCTTTTGATGATAAACCTTTTAATATCCTTTGCCATAAAATCACGTACACCTTTAATCTAATGAAAGAAGAAACATTGATCCGCCTCCAAAAATAAAAACCCATGCAATAAGTTTAAGACATCCCTCACCTCCGCGTGTTGCCATCGAATCTTCATATGAATTAAATACCTCCATGCCGGTTATAGTCCTTCGATTAAACCTTTTTTTGTTGATAGCAAATATGATTATTATTCCAAGAATAAACATGATAGCCCCCAGAATTCTCATGGATTGTTTGTCGAGCATATTTAGAAAATTTTATGAAATAATATTGTTGTTAGATGAAAGAACCTCAAATAAAATAATGTAACTTAGAATACATCGATTTTCGATTAATAAAATGGTAAAGACCAAAAGGCCACTTAATTGTGGCCTTCTTCTTTACCGGGGTAACAGAGTCACCACTATTCGCTATCTTCCCATTTTAGTGTGACCCAGGGGCTATTTCGATGGGTTAGTAACAAGTGCATACCTGCGAGCAATTCTTTAAATATTTTTTCATCTATTCCTCTCCAAAAATAACGTGCAAACTGATATGATATCGAAAGCTGCCTCCAGGATTTGTAAGTTTTGCGGATCGGCCCAACCGTGGTCATGATAAGCTCCAATGCTTCCTCCCTTGAAAAATAACCTGCATCATAACATCCACGTGAAAGGTTAATAATTCGAGCAAAATCCCAAATCAACATGTTAGGTATGGTATCTGTGTCAAACAGATTAAATTGTTTAAACACATCTAACCCATGCCGCAAATTACGTAAACGATGAAACGCTATCGCCTCTTCATTATCATCTTTAACAATATGCTCCCAAAGAAATTCTTTAGTTTCCTCAATTGAAACTATATTCATTGCCTGCCAGAAGAAATCAAATTGAACTCGATGTCCCTCTTTAAACATCCAATTAATCGTCTCCAACGCCTTACTTTTGCTACCAACTTCCCAAAAATTATAAAGTAATTCCAACCATTCGTTTTTTTGAAAACCTGTGCTAAGCTCATTAAGATAATGACCATTTGCAAATGCAACATCTGCACCACAGGCAATAGCCCACTGTTGTTGACTTGTCAGTGTACTTTCAGGATTGAGTAAAATGGGAGCTTTAGAGGTTACTTCCATATACTGAAGGAAGTCTTCTATCATTTCCTCGCTAAAGCCGTTTTCCTTCAACGATTTAATGTGTTTTTCAATATCCTGAAAGTTCATGGTAGCTGATATAATTGGTTAGAAGAAATTGCCATCTTCAATATATCAAACGCTGGAAATTTCCCACTTCATCAAAAGTTGTTATAAAGGAAGTTCCGCCGTTTTCGGGAGCCAGGTTCACATCGAAACTCAATTTATCATCTGGTCCCATAATTCTAGAAGGGTACTTAACGCTTACATGTTCTGCAACTACATCAATTTTTTTGTCTTTCTTAATTTTTTCAATAGATATCCTAACCATTTCAGGAACCTTCTTCAATTGTTCAACCTCACTAAGGGTGAACATAAAATCAGATGGTTTTGCACCCCCCGATACTTCAAGTATTACTTCGGAATCATCCTTCCAATTGCCATTTGAATATAATTTGCTGATCATCTTTGAAGAAGAGGGATCTTTGGTACCCGTAGCACTAATTGTTGAGCCAATCCCTTTAATATAACTGATGGTTATGTCTGTATAACTTGCGTTTTCACCAAAAGCCTCATTAAGTTTGGTTACCACCTCAGCAATTCCTTCGGTAGTTTCAAAAGCTTTTCCTTTTAAGGATTTACAACTATAAAATAATGAGGTACAGACAATAAAAGTCAAAACAAGTTTATTCTTTTTCATATTCTAAGATTTTTTCTCAGGACAAACATATGTCCTCTTTTAATCTTAAAATCCTCAAATCCTGAATCGCTTATACCTATTTGAGATTCGTCAGGCCCTAAGGCAAATTCGCTAGTCAACCTGGTTACCCGGAGGGGGTAAACTAACCATCTTATACAGATTAGTTTATGCAGCGGTTTGTGTTTGTACCTTATTTTTACGCTTTTTTTCAAACGGTATAATTAACTCCACAGTAAGACCTTGTCCTAGTTTTTCCGTTTTTTTATCAATTATTCGAAGTTTTGCCGGCCTATGAAACCGCTTGCCTAAAATATTCAATCGTTCTTGTGTGATTATTGTCGCCATTGACCGTTTTGCCTTATTAGTTGTGATGTCTTTAAGACCCACTCCATTATCATCAATGGTAACACGTAAAGCTTTTGTTTCACAAATAATACGAACAGAAATATACCCCTTGTAGCCTGAAGGAAACCCATGTAAAATAGCGTTTTCAACGAATGGCTGTATTAGCATTGGTGGTATAGAAATATCATAGTCTACCAGCTCCCCAAGTACCTCAATTCGATATTCAAAATTTTCGAGGTTCATTTCTTGCAATCTTAAGAAACTATCCAAGGCTGAAACTTCATCTTTAAGAGACGCATAATTGTATCCTGCATTTTCCAGACTTAACCGTAATAATTGTGAAAATTGAATTAGGTATTGCGAAGATTTTTCATAAAGTCGATCTCTTATAAAACCTTGTAAAACACTTAAAAGGTTGAAAAGAAAATGAGGCTCCATTCGTGTTCGTAACAGTTGCTGGCGCAATTCAATTTCTCTTACTTGCATTTGTAATTTCCGACGCCTCCACATAAGGTAAGCAATAATACCTGCCAACAGTCCTGAGGTTATCAAAGCAAATATTATAATACGCTGCTGCCTATTTATTCTGTTGCTAACTTTATTCGCAAATGCAAGTGATTTTATTTCCTCATCTTTAGCCTTGACCTTATACTGCTTTTCCAACTCTCTTTCACGAAGTAATATAGAAGAATCCACCTCAATGCCATAATAAGTATATGCTGAGTCCAAAGAGGTATATGCATCGTCCTTCTTGGATTGTAATTTTAAATTCAAAGCCTTAGCATGCCATATCCTTTTTATAAGTTGCCAATCTCTTACAGGAATTGCCAATTTTAAAGCTGTATCAAGATAATATATAGCTTTATCATACCCTTGTAAGTGCTGGTACGTAGCAGCAAGATTGAAATATGATAACGCGTCCATTTCTCCAATCTCTTTGTTTATCGCAAATGCCTTTAATTGATAGTATAATCCTTCCTTATACTTTTTTTTATTTGTCAGAAGTATTCCAAGGTTCTCAAATTTCACGGCATCGAAATAAGGACTTGAAAAACTCGTATCATTTTCCATGGCTTTGAAAAACAAAATGGCAGAATCGTTTTGCCCTGTTTCAGTATAATAACGACTAATATTATTAGCGAACACTGTTTTATGTGTAGGCTGTTTACTGTATTTTAGCCCTTCAAACAAATAAAACCGTTGCATCGAAAGATCCCCAATCCTGGAATAAATTTCATATAAACGCAGACAAATGAGCGGAAGGCCTAAAGTGTCCACTTTCTTTGCCATGTAATATGCTTTCCGTGCGTACTTCAAAGCAGAATCGTTGAAGTTTTGTTCTTTCAAAACATCTGCAAATTGAATCTGTGCCGCAATAATCTCCCTATTTGAAGTATCTTTTTCAAGAGCAAGTTTCAAAGCTTTTTTCCCATAATAAGTAGCACTATCAAAGCTTTTGCTCATTGTTTTTTCTACTGTTTTACAACGAAGCCAGGCACCCGTGAGACGGTAGTCGTCTATTTCTTCAACGGTTCCTCTTAAACTATCCAGCACAACTCCTGCTTTTTCTGGCTCACGATTGTGGAAATATGGATTAACACGTTTTTTTAATACCGTTATTAATGAATCTACATTTTCCAAAGAATGATTATGGTCATTTTTGGGCTGTTTGCAACAAGCAAAAATAAAAGCTAACAAAAGGAGCCGATACATTGGAAAAGGATTGTTATAAATTATTGAAATACCGATTAACTTTATCTCTATTACGTAATGAAACAGGAATTTCTGTACCATCTTTTAAAATCAGATAACCATCCCTTCTATAACTTTCTATATAACTATTATTGACTATGTACGATTGATGAGGTCGTAGAAATTGGCTTTCAGGGAGATCATCCTCGTACTTTTTTAGATGGTGTGACGAAACAATTTGTTTACCACCAACGAGATTAAAGTAAGTATATCCTTCTTCACTATGACAATATAAAATATTGCTTAAATAGACAATCTCCCAAATGTCATAAGATCTTACTACTATTTTTTGTTGATTCTCGCTTTTCTTTATTGACTCAAACGCCAACTTAAGGTCCTCGATAGAAAGAGGGCTGGTGTTTAATGCTTTGGTTAATGCCGCTTTTAATTCCCCCGGATCAACTGGTTTCAAAATGTAGTCAATCGCATTCGCTTTTATCGCCTTAATTGCATGTTCGGCATGTGCAGTAAGAAAAATAACCTTTAGCGATAAGTTGCTAATCTTATCCAGGATGTCAAACCCAGTTCCATCTCCTAAATTAATATCCAGTAATAAAATGTCTGGCGCCATAGATTCAATCATTGCCAAAGCCTCCTGCACACTACCACAACTACCCAAAACAATAAAGCTTGGTAGCTGACCAACCAACAATTCCAAATCTTTTCGAATTGGCAACTGATCCTCAACAATTACAACCTTAACAGGTAAGGGATGATTCATGGTCTGGGGTTTAAAAGATTATAATAGATGTTCGTTTCATACGTATCGATTACCTATGAAATAATTATTACCCGTCAAGGCTGATTCGGTAAAACGTTTATTTTTTCCCTATTGCGGATCTGGAGGACTGATCCGATGAACGTTTATGTTTTTCCCTATTGCGAATCTGAAGTTATATCAGGCAAATATTGATTGGCCTAGAAAGAGATGCATATCTTATGTAAATTGAATAAGGTTTAAACACAATATTCCGAAATTAAAAAAAAATCTATTAGTAAGTATATGGATTTTAAGAAATGTTTAAGACTTATAAAGATATCCATATATATGTAGTATTGATTCTGATTACCCCGACCAACTATAGACTATACTCCTAAACTGCCTGCTTGAACTATTGTAAGTAATTAAAACACCTTACCGCCATGACTACGGCAGCTAAAAAGAATTCTCGCCCTTTTGGGAAATCCTGTTGGAAGAATTAACTGAGGAATTGGCCACCATCCAACAGGAAAAGTCTGTTATTTCGCTCGGTCAGGCGTTACAAGCCATGCAGGCTTGCAGGGAATCTATGAATTCACTTCAAGAGTATGTAATTCAAAATAACTTTTCAAACCAATCAGAAGAAATTAATTTCTTCAAATTAATCAAACCCAAGTTTTATAGCCTTTTAATTTTTTATCATCGGCTATACAACATAGAGGTCAGCCGACCTATTGGAAGTGAAGATGATATCAAAATCTACCTTCAAAACCAACTTAATCAAATCCGCCATTTTTTTGAAGAAAACAAATTCTGGTACCAATACCATCGAGCCGGTGAAACTTATCTTGACGAAAAATTGTTTTTACGAAACAGATCACAATCTCCGCTTTCATTTCGCATCTATGATATTAACGCTCATCCCTCATTTTCCACAGGGTTCGAATATATATTTTCACGTATCATAGCCAATGAACTGTTAGCAGGTTATATACAAAAAAGCCTTCTATCAGGACAAAATAGCAAGCAAGAATTGAATTTCATCTCATCACAACCTCAACCTCTTACCTGGACTGATCCAAAATCAGCCCTAATCGAACTTGCTTATGCTCTTAAATCAAAAGGTTCCTTCAACAATGGTAAAGCCACTCTAAAAGAAATTACCGATTATTTACAGCAAGTGTTTGAAATTCAACTTACAAATCCCACTCGCGATTTTCAGGAAATACTTCGTCGCAAAACCGGTTACTCCAACTTTCTTGACAGTCTCCGCGAAAGTTACCTGAAATATATCGATCAACTGGAAAACAAGGATCACAGGTAATCATTTTTCTATTCTATCTCCAAAATAAATTTTCCCGAGCCTCGGGTCAGACTCTGATAACACGCCTTTCAGCAGAGCCATATTTGCATTGTAAAGATTCCCATATTATTCAACCATAAAAGCTAAAATCATGTTTACTGATATAACATCTATCTTTCTAATGTTTGTATTAGTTATAGTTGCAGTTTATGGCATTTTTTCATTTAGCAAAAAGAAAATAAGCCCGAACTTATTTAAATCCAAAAACAACCCATCTCTACAATTTAGCCAACCAGCATCCTCCGATTATCCTCCAGCCCTGATTGAAAGACCAATTCTTGATCAGGATGAACACGCAACGATTACCAGAGAAAACGCGTATGCTGAAGATCCTAAAATAGAAATCATCGAGGACGAGGAAACCGCTTTGTTAAAAGCTGCTGAAATTATTGTAGAAAAAGTACAGGATACTGTCAACAACCTTGCTTCCACCTCTCCCAATGCAAACGATGTATTTACAAGAATCAAATCAATTGTTAGTCAATACAGGATTTTCGACGGCACTGAATATTTCGATGCAATTAACAGCTTCATTTCAGTAACAGTGGAAAGGGACTGCAACATTAAGTTCACAAGAGACCAACTCCTGCAACTCTGGGTATAGTAACTAAAGGCATCAGTATTCTTTAGGATTGCCACCAGGCGGTTAATTCATCCCTCATTTACTCAAATAAAATAACGGTTATGTACAAAATAAACCGAAAGGGGAAAGTATGCCCATCCAGGAAAGCTATTGTGTTTCTGATTTTACTAATGGTTGTAACCACCGTAATCGCCCAGGATGGTGAAGCCGGAATTCAGAAAGCGACAGATATGGTAAAATTATACTTCGCCAAAGCGCAATTATTACTCTATGCGATTGGCGGCGTCGTTGGAATAGTTGGAGCAGTTAAAGTCTATAACAAATGGTCACACGGTGACCCAGATACGAATAAAACAGCCGCGGCGTGGTTTGGTGCTTGTATCTTTTTAGTTATCGTTGCGACAGTTTTAAAAGTCTTCTTCGGATTGCAATAGCATTCATTTCTGCCATAAAACCTCCGTCACCCGGCAAAAACGCTGCATACACAGCGTGCCGGGCTGACGAGAGGACCAAAATACTACTCTAACATGGCTATAGTATATGAAATAAATAAAGGCGTCAACCGCTCCCTGGAATTTAAAGGTATCAAGGCGCAGTACATTATTTACCTCGCGATCGGCATGGTAAGTCTGCTTCTTTTATTTGCCATCCTTTTCATCGCAGGAGTAAACACCTATGTCTGCATGTTCATCATTCTACCAGCAGGAGCCGGCTTATACTTCACCGTACAACACATTAGTCATAAACATGGCGAACATGGTCTGATGAAAAAAGCAGCCCGGCGCAATTTACCGGCCTGCGTCCAGTCGAGAACAAGAAAATTATTTATTCAGCTCAATCAACAATCTCATGAGGAAATTAAGAAAACTGGAAGATATACTACCGATATATAAAGTCGAAAACGATACAATTATTTCCAAGCAAGGAGATATCACCGTAGCGTTCAAGGTTGAACTGCCAGAAATATTTACCCTGGCCATAAGTGATTTTGAAGCTTTACATCAAACATGGATAAAAGCAATCCGTGTAATGCCACTTCATACGGTTATACATAAGCAAGACTGGTTTACAGAAAGTACCTACCAGGCTGATTTCTCAAATACCGAACAAAGTTTTTTATCACAGGCAAGCGAACGCTTTTTTAATGAGCGCCCTTATCTCACGCACGAATGCTATTTGTTTCTTACCAAGAAGCCTGCAGGTCGAAAATTAACCAATTCGCTTTTTTCAAATCTGATCAGGCCTACCCTGGTTCCTCAAACTTCTCTGGACTCTAAGCTCATAGAAGGGTTCATGGATAAAGTCGGACAGTTTTGCAAAATCCTTGAAGATTCAGGTTATTTTCAATTACATCGCATAATCGACGCGGAACTGGTAAGCACAGATGACAAACCGGGACTAATCGAAAAATACTGCTACCTCCTACAACCAGGCCAACCCCCGGTTATGCGTGACTTGAGTATCGGTGAAGAAATCAAAATAGGGGATCTTCATTGCAGCCTGTTCACACTCGCAGATGTGGAAAATCTTCCCTCGTTATGCGGTCCCCGAATTAATTACGATCGATATAGTACGGATAAAACAAAATTTAGTGTAGCTTTTGCAGCGCCACTTAGTCAGCTATTACACTGCAATCACCTGTACAATCAGTATATAGTTATCGATGATGCGCAAACTACACTAAAAAAACTGGAAAGCAAGCGTCTTCGTCTTCAGTCCTTAAGTGCATATTCTCGTGAAAATTCAATTGGTCGGGATGCTGTCAACAGTTTTTTAAATGAAGCGATCTCTAACCAACGCTTACCAGTAAAAGCTCATTTTAATATTTTAACATGGACGCCTGATAAAGACCGTTCCAAAGATATCCGTAATACAGTATCGGCTGCACTGGCGCAGATGGATGCTCGTACCAAGCTTGAAACAACCGGGGCAGCCCAAGTCTTTTGGGCTGGCTTGCCCGGAAATGCCGCTGACCTTCCAGGTAATGAACTCTTTGATACATTCTGTGAACAAGCTACATGTTTCCTGAACATGGAAACAAACTACCGCAGTTCTTTATCACCCATCGGTTTGCGACTAGGTGAACGTATCAATGGGTTACCCGTTCACGTGGACATTTCCGATGAACCTATATTAAAAGGCGTATGTACCAATCGCAACAAATTTATTTTGGGACCCAGTGGCAGTGGTAAATCTTTTTTTACCAACCACATGATGCGCAGTTACCTGGAACGTGGCGCTCATTGTGTGATTGTAGATGTTGGTCATTCTTACCGTGGCCTCTGCGAATTGGTAAATGGTTATTATTTTACCTATTCTGAAAAAGATCCCATCCGCTTTAATCCTTTCTACCTGGGCGATGAAGTTCTCGACACCGAACGAAAGGAAAGTATCAAAACACTCTTATTGGCACTGTGGAAAAAAGATGATGAAAATTTCAGCAGAAGCGAATATGTCTCACTTTCCAATGCTTTACAGGCATATTTTGATTACCTGAAGAAAGATACTGAAGTGTTTCCCTGTTTCAATTCCTTTTATGAATACCTAAGAGATAAATTCCTAATGGAATTGCGAAAACAAGGAATTAAAGACAAGGATTTTGATATAGATAACTTTCTGTATATACTGAAACCTTATTATGCCGGTGGAGAATTTGATTACTTGCTCAACTCAACAAAGAATCTTGACCTATTATCACAGCCCTTCATTGTCTTTGAGCTTGATAACATTGCCGGGCACCCGACTTTGTTCCCAGTAGTTACCCTTATTATCATGGAGACCTTTATCTCCAAAATGCGTAAACTCAAAGGCATCCGGAAAATCATCTTAATTGAAGAAGCATGGAAGGCCATAATGCGTCAGGGAATGGCCGAATATATAAAATACCTCTTCAAAACAGTTCGCAAATATTTTGGGGAAGCTATTGTAGTAACACAGGATGTAGATGATATTATAAGTTCCCCCTTCATCAAAGATGCCATCATCAACAACAGTGACTGCAAAATATTACTTGATCAAACCAAGTACATAAATAAGTTCCAGCATATTCAGGAGCTACTCGGTCTTTCAGAAAAAGAAAAGACGCTCATTCTTTCCATGAACAAGGCTAATGACCCCATGCGCAAATACAAAGAGGTATTCATCAGTTTGGGAAGTCTATTGAGTAAAGTATACCGGACCGAGGTTTCATTAGAAGAATACTTGTGCTATACAACCGAAGAAAAAGAGAAAATTAAAGTCCAGGCTTACGCTGAAAAATATGGCAGTATAAAAAAAGGAATTGCCATGCTTGCAAACCACCTCCGTAATCAAAATGCCGCATAAACCTTTAAAGATTGTTCTATGAACAAATTAAAAAAAGCTATAATCATCATTGCCTGCTGCTTTGGTTTTTTGATCACACCCACACGAGGGGAAGCACAAGTAATTGATGTAATCAAAGAAGCAATAAAAAAAGCGATCAAAGCGATCGACCTGCAAGTACAACGTTTGCAAAATGCGACGATTGAGCTACAGAATATCCAAAAACAAGTAGAGAATACACTATCAAAGTTAAAGCTCCAGGAAATTGCTGATTGGACAGAAAAACAAAAAGCTATTTACCAGGAGTATTTCGATGAATTATGGAAAGTCAAATCACTTATTGCTTACTACAGCCGTATTACCGAGATCATTAACAAACAAAAACAACTAGTCACCGAGTATAAAAAAGCCTTCACATTGGTAAAGCAGGACAAGCATTTCTCAGATGAAGAAACTGACTATATCTATTCAGTTTACACAGGGATAATTGGAAAAAGTGTTGCAAGTATCGATCAGATCCTTTTGTTGGTAAAATCCTTTACGGTGCAAATGTCGGATGCCGAACGGTTAGCTCTTCTAAACAGGTCTGCCGATGAAATTGAAACATACATACGCGACCTACGAACATTTACCAACCATAACATACAACTAAGTCTGCAACGTGCCAAAGATCTTCAGGATATCAACACCGTTAAAGACCTGTATGGTATAAGCGAATAACGGCCTTTCATTAATTATCAAAACTAATAAACCTAAAGGTAATGAGTGATTTCTTAGACAAATTGGAGAATCATCGCCAGTTATTGCAGGAACGCGGTTATGATGAAGTCGGACTTGGTTCCCCGGATGAACCTGGTCATTTTATGAAACGACTTGAATACCTTTTTTCCAACTGCGTCGCAGAATCAAGACTACACAGTAAAACCGAAAAGGATTTTTTTATCGACGCATACGGCTTTTTCAATAACGATATGGACCTGGTTGCATTCACATTCCATTACGTTTTTGATCCAGCAAATAAAGACATCGAGCTAAAGAGCTTCATAGCACGCATGGACGGAATAAAACGTCCCTTTTTGCTTGATCGAAATATGTATGATCTCCCAAAAGCCACCCGGGTTCATCAAATTCTCTGCGATGAACGCCAGCTCCGAACAGCAAGAGAAATTATAAATCACGAGCCGGAAATGAAGAACCGATTAAAAATCTAATCATGACAGACATTATTAAAAGACTATTTATACTTTTTTGCTGTACCTGGTCTTCGCAGGTTGTAAATGCTCAAGATCAAAAAAAGGAAATGCTTATCCAAATAGCCAAGCTCCAGGTCTATATTGGATATCTTATAAAAGGTTATAACATAGTTCAAGACGGATTAAACCTGGTATCCGATATCAAAAACGGCGACTTTCATCTTCACCAGTTTTTTTTCGACCGTCTAAAACAGGTAAATCCAAAAGTGAAACTGTATGGCAAAGTAGCTGATATGATTTCTATGCAAATCAGGATGCTTACTGCCTATAAAAATAATTATAAACAGTTCAAACAATCCGGTTCATTTACACCAGAAGAAATTGACTACCTGTTCCAAACTCTCAGTAACCTTCTTGATCTCGCCCTTTCTGATATCAATGATCTCACCACCGTTCTCACTAATGGAGAATTGGAAATGTCCGATAATGAACGTATCAATCGAATCGACAAACTGTGGAATAACATAAGCCTGAAATACCAACACCTTTTTTCTTTTCTCGATGAAATGAAATTACTCTCACAACAGCGCACCCACGAGCTGCGAGACATTCAAACATTAAAAAACATGTATGCACCATGAGAATCATTATAACCATCATATTATTCACTTTTTCACTCTTTTCTTTTAAGCCAGTGAAAGCTCAATCAGAGGAATTACAGCAATTGATGCTGGATCTTGAAAAGCTGAATCAGTTTCGTGCAATTCTAACAAATATGTACAAAGGATACCAGATACTTACCAAAGGGTATAATAATATAAAAAACCTCGCTGAAGGTAATTTCAATCTTCACAAAGTATTTCTCGATGGCTTGCTTCAGGTCAGCCCTACTGTAACAAAGTATAAACGTGTTGCTGATATTATCTCTTTGCAACTTGTACTTGTAAAGGAATATAAAGGAGCATTCAGGCAATTTTCGTCTGCTAATATTTTGAATGCTGATGATCTGCAATACCTCCAGGATGTATACCAAAATTTACTTGACCGCTCTCTAAAAAACCTCGATGAACTTTTGATGATTATCACTTCTGGTCAACTCCGCATGAACGATGCCGAACGGCTGAACGCTATTGATCGCATTTATACCGACATGCAGGATAAGCTTCAATTCCTTCGGTATTTCAATGACAAAACCTACCTGGTCATCGTACAAAAGAAAAAAGGACTACAAGATGTTGACGATTTATCACGCCTATTTGGCATAAAACAATAATTATGAAAATTAAAGCCTTGTATAAATACGGTTGTGCGGCATTGTTTATTTGGCTCCTGCCTTCCACCTCCCAAGCTCAATCATCCGGCAGCGGAGTACAACGCCTTCACACTGTACTGGAGAATTTGTATAAAGAAATGGTCCCTCTTTGTGCACCATTGATAGACATGGCCAGAGCTATCGCAGGATTTGGCGCCCTGTTTTATATCGCTTATCGTGTATGGAGACATATTGCAAATGCTGAAGCTATTGACTTTTTTCCGTTGCTCCGTCCATTTTGTATAGCATTGGTTATCACTTTTTACCCAACAGTTCTGGGTGTTATGAATGGGATTTTGAAACCAATGACCACTACTACCAATGAAATGGTAAAGGATTCCAACAAGGGGGTTGAGCGCCTACTCGCAGCGCGTGCAAAAAATATTGTTGAGAGTAATGAATGGGAAGGTCTTTCTGGTGGTCTTGGTTATAATGATAATAAAGACTGGTATAAATACCAGCAGCCTGATGCTGATAACCAACAAAACGAACTCACACCAGGTAAAGCTTTCAAGTTTTCCTTAAGCATTCTATCCAACACTGTATTTTTCCTTGTTAAAATACTGCTTTCATATTTTTTGCAAATTCTCTATTATGCCGCTGCATTGTGCATCGATGCAATGCGGACATTTCATTTACTTATCCTTGCCATTCTGGGTCCGATTGTTTTATGCCTCGCTACCTATGACGGTTTTCAACATATCCTTCCGGTCTGGATCGGTAGGTACATCAATATCTACCTGTGGCTACCTATCGCCAACATAATGGGCACCATGCTTGGGAAAATCCAGCAAGGCATGCTAAAACTCGATATCAACCAAACAAATTCAGGTGATTTAATTGGCTTTGGACCAACTGATATAGCTTATCTGATTTTCCTGGTAGTAGCCATACTCGGATATTTCTCTATTCCCAGCATTGCAAATTATATCATTCATGCCAGCGGTGCCAACGCACTTATGAGTAAAACAAACCGCATGGTTGCTGCTGGAAAATCTTTAGCGATATCGGCTATGACTGGCGGTGCAAGTGGTGGATCGGGTGGAGGTGGTAGTATGAGCCAGGATATCCAAGGTAACGATAAATATATGTATCCCATGGCTGATGCGGCTAACTCCGAGCCTTATATGAAAGACAGTTATCAGCAAAACAAACTTTCAGGAAAATCTTAGATCAATCTTAATTCCCATGTTCAAACAACTAAAAAATATCGACTCCGCATTTAAACATATCCGCATTTTCTCAATTGCCTTTCTGTTATCCAATTGTGTTATTTGTTGCTATGTGCTTTATATCCTTTACAAAGATAACCAGGCCAATCGAAACCGGATATATCTCCTGGCCAATGACAAACTTCTCGATGCCATTGCGGTTGACAGGAGCACCAAACTTGGCGTCGAAGTTCGCGATCATGTAAAGATGTTTCATTTCTATTTCTACAGTTTAGAACCAGACGATGCAGTTATCACACGGAATATAACAAAAGCTCTTTACCTGGCCGATTCAAAGGCAAAATCAGAATATGAAAATCTGAAAGAAAAGGGTTATTACTCCGCTATGATTTCTGCGAACACTAGCCAGCAGGTAGAAGAACCTGATAGTATAGTAGTAAACATCAATCAATCGCCCTGGTACTTCCGGTATTATGGAAAATTGAAAATTGTGCGGCCTACTACAATTGCTACCCGCTCCCTGATATCTGAAGGTTATCTACGTGTAACGGATGTTAGTGACAACAACCCTCACGGTTTTTTAATCGAACGATGGAATGTTCTTGAAAACAAAGATCTCACCATTGAAAAACGATAAGTATGCTGAATCTATTTCGAAAAAGAAAAAATGAAAAGCAATATCCACACTTAGATAAAGCGGCTGCTTTTTTCGCCCGGAACATTATTCGGTCTCAATCCAATATCGCTAATTGGCTCAGTAAGTATGAACAGCGGATGACCATACCTCAAAAAAAAATTGCCCTGATACTTTTTTGTATAAGCATGACTATACTCGCCGGCACTTTGTTATACCAAGCTGTTACCGGTTCTAGTTCTTCTTCCTGGTTTCAGCAGCCCTCAATTGTCATTCCCGAAACACATCCCCTCCCAGATTCTGCTGTCCTGAATCAAATGAGCATACACATGGATACCCTATCCATTGAAATAGATACTATTCACCATTAAAAAAATGTATATGAAAAATGATAAATTAAGAAAAAGAAAAGGATTAATACTTGTATCGCTGTTCATTTTAGCTGTCGCGTTTTCTTCTGCCCTGATCGTATTGCGGCAGATTCCACGTAGATCCGATGATAAAAGCGATTCATTACGAGCTTTCAATACAAAACTTCCGGATGCAAACTTAAAAGAGTCGGGGCGCAATAAGCTTGAAATTTACATGCAAGCAGAAAAAGATTCCGCAAAACTAAAAGAACTTCAACAAAAGGACGCCTCTGGTAAAAAATGGTTCGATCCAGCACCACCCCAAAATGATGACCAGGTTTTTGCGGATGAATTTCCCCCCAAGAATAGCACTATTCAACCTCACTCATCAACAAAGAAATTTACTGATGCTAACGAACGCAAGGTTAATGACCGGCTCGAAAAATTATACGCAGCTATAAACACTAGCGGCAATGGGCAATCTATGGGTACACCTATAAATACATCGTCAGATATTAATAAATACGACAATAACATTGCGCAGTTGGAAACATTGTTACAACAGGTACAGCGACCTTCATCAGATACAAATCCAGAAATGAAGCAAATTGAAGCTGTCCTAAATAAAGTCCTTGAAATACAACATCCTGAACGCGCGAGCAACCAATTAATTAATAATGCAAACCGATCTGGTACAATCTACAGTGTATCCACTTCTGATAATGTTACGTATGACGATTCTGTAACCCAGCGGTTAGCGGGCAATTCGTTTTTTGGGTTGGAGAACGAAACAGATATATCGCAACCAGAAGACTTATCAACTATTTCAGCCGTCGTACATCAAGATCAGCTATTACAGAATGCTTCCATTATAAAGCTTCGTTTGATACAAGACATCTTTATCAAAGGCACACGTATACCTGCAGGCACTTTTATTTTTGGCCAGTGCAGCCTTGGTGATCAACGCCTTGAAATACGATTTAACAGCATTGCTTACAACAATATTATCTATCCTATTCAATTGACCGCCTTTGATACCGACGGTAACGAAGGAATTTATATTCCAGGCGCCATCGGTCGCGATGAAGCTAAAAATGGTGTTGACCGGGCTATTCAGCAAATGCAACTGGCAACGCTTAATCCTGGTATTGGCGCTCAGGCAGCTAGTGCTGGCATCCAGGCTGCCCAAAGTTTCCTTAGTAAAAAGGTTAAACGAGTGCAAGTTACCGTTAAGGCGGGCCACCGAGTTCTGCTTAAATCCCGTCAATCGAATTAATATTTTTTAATGTTTAAATATTAAACAATGAAAAGCATAATCACATTATTATTTATATTCAGTATTGCATCAAACAGCACAATTGCTCAAATAACAGCAACAAACCTTCCTTTAGCTACTACGATTATTCCTTATAAGTTAGAAGTTGGTTATAATACAACTACAGTCATAATCTTTCCAGTTCCACTTTTACCAGCTGCAGACCGTGGCAACCGTGAAATAATTATACAGCAGGAGAGACTGATCGATAACGTTCTTAAAATCAAAGCTGCAAAAAGCGATTTCAAACCGACCAACCTTCACGTGTATACAGTTGATGGTAAATTATACGTATTCAATATTACCTATACTGAATACCCTGGTTGTACTACGTTTGATCTGAATAAATTATTACAGGACAGTATAATCTCGGCACCATTGCTGGTAGACAGTAAACTGGCTAAAGAATCACATTTATACGAAACAGCACGAAAGGCAAGAGAGTCAAGACAATTTATTTCCAAGGCCACCGGGGATTATGACATAAAATTGCAATTGCGTACTATTCATACTACCAGCAATTGGCTGATATTTGGATTCAGCTTGTCCAATGCATCAAACATTAATTATGACATTGATTTTATCCGTTTTTATATCCATGATAAAAAACGGGTTAAACGCTCATCTATACAGGAACAGGAAATCCAGCCACTTTACATTGATCACTTAACTACAATAGCTGGTCAGCAACGTGACCGATTTGTCATCATTGTTCCAAAATTTACCATTCCTGATAAAAAGGAATTCCTGATCGAACTATTTGAAAAAAATGGGGGCCGCCACCTTACCCTAAGAATTAAAAATAAACATTTACTTAAAGCAAAAACCTTGTAGGTATGCCAGTCCTGGACCATATTAATAATAATAGCCGTCCCAACCGGGTCTTCGACGCGCTACGCTTATATGCTGAACAGGAGGCTCAATTCAAAATCTTCCACCCGGTTGGTGGTCATGATTTACATGCAACAGCATTAAAGCTGTTGCATTATACTCATTTAAAAAATACTTATCGAAAAAAACCAAATAAGGATGAAAAGCAATCCCTACGATTTGTTCGCACTGAAATTGCAAAACTAAAAGCCCGTCTGAATCCAACATTGCTTAACCGCATCCTTTATTCACGTGCCAGCAACAGTATTCGCAATTATATTATGAGAAGAAGGGAACTTTTCGCATCTCACAGTAAACCACTCACGACTATACAGAAATCGCTTATACAAGAAAACAACTTGCAATCTCTTAATGAAAACTTAAAGAAAGCCGGTTTTAATTTCCAAATGGATGGAACCTTGAAAAAGATGATGGACCAGGGATTTCCGCAATTCCATTTACCTTATGCAGATACCCAAAACAAAAACTCATATTTCGTTTTACATTTTAATAAACTCCCTGGTACCGACCAGTATTATTTTGAAAAGTTCGAAGCAGTGGCCCGACCTACACTCGATTCATTATTAAACAAGGATAATACCTGTCAACGACACACCTTTTCTCAAGTCGGTATCGGAGAACGATTTACCGCTTCGGAAGCAGACCGTTTTGTCAATGGTAAATTTGTTTGTAAAACAATACAAGGAAAAGATACCTGGTTATCTTTAAATCCAAGCAATGAACAATTACAATCTGTTTCATTTAACGTCGAAAAAACCCTGGCCAAACTTCCCCTTGCCATCAAAAAGGATACTGCACAGTATGATGCATTGTTACAATCCTTAAAAAATGGCAAATCAAAAGAAGTCGCGCTTCTTATCAATGACATTCCTGTAAAATACATCTTAGACGCCGCGCCAGATCGTAAAACAATTGATGTTTTGGATCGCAATGGGCAGTTGGTTGACACCAATAAACTGTTTTCCGGTCAGTCAACCCAGCTCGCCCAGCAGATAATAGAAAAGCGAAACCAAATGGAAGAAATTATTGATATGGGACAGGGGCAAGGCTTAAAATACAGATAATCAATCATTTAAGATGTGGGGCGCATTGCGCCCCGCATCTTAAAATTAACTACACCTCATGCTTGTCTTTATGAAAAAGTTTGAAGAACTATACGTTGACCAAATAACCCTTCTTGAAAAACAGGGCTACAATTTTTCAGATCAGCATAGCTCTCTGGCAAATACAGATTTCTTAGGTAAACTATTATACAAGTTTCTAAAGGCCTACCAAAAGAGTAATAAACTTAATCAACCTAACCTGTTTTACATAAGCACTACTGGCTTGTTCAAAAAGATTCAGGACGAAATTAAAATTGTGTTCAATTACAAATATTCGCTAGCTGAACCCGCTTTATCTATCCAGAGCCTTTATGTTACAATGAAAGGCATCGGTAAAAGTATTCCTTTAAACTCGAATGCTGAATTACCCAAAGCTGATACAATTTTAGAAACAATGATTAAGGCCTACGAGGCACATCCAAAGAAAAAATATGATGATTTTCTCAAAGCCTTGGACACCCACAAAAACTTGCTTATTCAAAAAGGTTTTGACGAAAAAGGACTAGACAACCAATGGATACCTATTGATAAACATATGGATAGAGTTATGGAAGGGCTCAAAACGGGCCTACTCGAAAATATTGCTACCCCATTTCTCTTCATCATGTTTGATGTCGAGACAAAAGGATATTTTAATAATAAAACTGATGTAGTAGAATTTAAGTTTGGCTATCAATATGATCCTCATACGGTTTCATTAGGATTAAAAACATTGACAGCAAAAATGGATGATACTAAAACTTATTACCTGAAAACAGAAACAGACCTTCCGCATTCATCAACCGTCCATAAACATTTTAGCGAAAACCAAAAATTACTAAGGGAAATAATTCCAGCCTTAAATAACAAATATGGCCACGCTAAAAAGGTCAGGCCCCTAAAATAATGTTCGGATAAAACGAATGTGCGCATTGGCCTCACATCTTTAAAGGGTTCACTCATGCAAATTGAAAAGACATTTATTGCTGACATAAAGGCTATTTTAAGCAAGGCGCGCACCCGCGCTTATGCGATTGCAAATTCTGAAATGCTGAATGCGTACTGGTTAGTGGGTAAACGCATCTCCCAACAGGAACTCAAAGGCGCCCGTAAAGCCCAGTACGGCACATTCATTATACGGGAACTTTCTACCCAATTATTACAGGAATTTGGAAAAGGTTTTGAGGAACGCGAGCTCCGCCGGATGCGGCAATTCTATTTGTATTTCCCTGATCAAACTAACCTTCGATTTGAACTTACCTGGACACATTACCGCTATATCTTGCGCATCGAAGATGCCGAGGTTCGGACATGGTATATAGCCGAAGCGATTACACAAGGCTGGAATACCCGTCAACTGGAACGTAATATCAATTCCCAGTATTATAACCGGATTTTGTCTACACGTGAACCATTACCCGTTTCCCCACTTCCACCGACTGCAACGACATCCGCTACTCCTTCTCATTTACTGAAAGATCCTTACCTGTTTGAATTCTTAGGACTTGAAATGCCTGGTAGTTTTTCCGAAAATGAATTGGAAACAGCGATCATCAATAAACTTCAACATTTCCTGCTTGAATGGGGAAAGGATATGCTTTCGTTGCCCGTCAATATCATATTCGAACTGACACCAAAGAATTTTATATTGACCTTGTATTTTATAATTACCTATTAAAAGGGTTTGTGTTGGTAGATTTGAAAATAAATGAGCTGACCCACCAGGATATCGGGCAGATGGATATGTATGTGAGGTTATGGGATAATTTAAAAAAATTAGACGGAGATCATCCAACCATAGGTATTATACTTTGCTCCGATAAAGACGAAACAATCGTTAAATATTCTATTTTAAACGAAAATAAACAGCTGTTTGCCAGTAAATACCGCCTCTTTTTACCTGATGAAAAACAATTGGCAGAAGAAATTGAAAAGGAACGTCAGCGCATTTGTACAAACCTATAATGGGTAATACTATTAATCAAATAACAATTTCATTATGAAAGTAAAAAAGGCCGGGTTATTCTGTATTTGACAAAATTTATTTTAAAAAAGTCAACACTAAAGTATATGCCATTTAATGAAGAGTATATTTCCGATAGTTTCGATGACAATGGTGAACTGGGTAATGTTTATACACAAATTTCTGAACTGGGTTTTGATCCCATCAATGAGATCCCCAAAGTTTTTTCCCATTATCACATAACAGAGGGGTACGATACTTATGACGACATAAGACAATGCCTTGAAATAGCAACTGACCTTAATGCGCAAACCGCTGTTATTTCATTTATATTTCGTTCTTCAAGAGATTCTGATGAATGCGATTTTAAACTAAACGACATCGAAGCGAGGTTATATCTCACTGAGAAGAACGAAAGGGAAAAAATAGCAGAGATGAGTTTTGGTAAGAAACATGGCCTTCCAACTAAAAATCAAATGATTATAGAAATCTCTGAAAAAGCATTAGAATTATGTAGAATCAACGAAATAAAAAAACAGTTCGGAATCGGGGAACACACACAAACTAATAATAATAAAAAAAACATCAGGCGCTTATAAGCATAGGGATTATTATTTTTATTTTTTTTTGCCCTTTATTGATTTATCACTAATGATACTTTCCGAGATGCAGGAATTGTACCCTTTATAAATTATTCGGTGCTCAATTCTGGATATAACATAGATATTGTCTGATTGCTAATTTCCAGAATCATGGATAAAATTGTCAGCATCATTATTCTTTCGTTTATCCGGCTTCAGCATCTCATTTTCCGCTGTTACCCCTTACACCTTCCCACGTTTCTGCATTTCACCTTACGTTTCAATAAAATTCTCGCATGGCATTCTTACTCGATTCCGAGACCTATAGCGGATATATTACTGTAGCTCTGATCTCGATAGGTTTTCAAGGTTTTCAAGGCTTTTAGTATTTCTTGCTTTGATTCTTCAAACGCGATTCCTTCAACGCCTTCCCGGCTGATATTCACCCAGCTGTAAATATTTTGCAATTAACCCCGCTTTTGACATTTCCGGTCTGCCTTCGGCTGAATGGTAAAACTCTTTGTCAATTTTAAAGAGGCTTTCACAGCCCGCATTAATAAATAGCTGTTTTACATTTTCATTTTCATCTATATCTGAAAGAAGAAAGGTGCTTAGTTTATCAATCGCAAGGTAGTTTATGTCTTCTTTTTGCAAGCCCGTCATAGTTTGTAGTTTATCTGCTTCAGGCGTACCGTTATTAGTTAAAAATAGAAATGTCTTAAGTATGATCTTCCCATCTGCAACCTCACCTAAAAAATACCCAACTTTATTTTTAAAGATAGCATACTCGAATAGTAAAAGGCCATGTTTATTTATGTATACTTTCGGGAGACACAATGAGTCATAAATATTAAAATGCAAAACCGAAATCTCTATCCCATCCAATCGTTCAGCCAACCGGTTAAGTGCGTGCGACTGAATATATACATCCATCACGTTGCCCGGCAGCTTGTATATTTCTTCTGATTGAATACTGATAAGCTCAAGATGTAGCTCAGGTGCCGGCAAATACCAGCCGAGGCGCCAGGCTGGCCGGTGGTGTTCCCCCATCAGTACTTTGATTTTGGGAAGCCGGATCTTGTATATTTCGCTAAACAGGCCTGCCTTTGAAACACCTCTTTCAATGATGGAAGGATTGAATTTGAAGGCATATAAATACTCATTAATATTGCAGCAAAGCAGAGCAGTGGCATTCATAAAGTGGTTATATTCTTTTAGCGCTGTCTCATGTGTAGAGGAATTTACAACGGCAGCAAATGCTTCCAGCCGCTTTTTAACTACAGCAGCACGGGGATAGTCATCATCATTCAACCGTTGTATATATAACATTACGGTAAATGCTGTTGAAAAGTACTCATACAATGATATCTTATCAAGCATACCGATCCCAATTTGTACCTGTTCGTTTTTAAAGAAGTGGGTTATCAGGCAGTTGGAAAACTCAAGTACTTTCGGTGGGATGGACTCTCCCGGTGCTGCTTTCACTCTTACGGGGTGTAATCGAATCTTATACAGAAATTCTATTTCAGATGGGGGAATATACTTTACAATGTCCGAGCCGGCTGCCTTTGCGATCATGTCTTTAACCGCGCTGAGAAATTCATTCACATGGCGCACTTTTTCAATTTTCTCCCGATGAGCCTGGCTCTTGTTTTTCTTTCGCACTGACATAAAGCGAAATTGTAAAGGTTTATAAGTTTTCAGGCCGTTGCTCCACGCCGGCCTCAAAATGTTTTATAAAAATTGGAGCCTCTTGGTTCTGTTCATTGGTCTGGCTTCAGTCTCCCGCCTTCCGCTGCTACTCCTCACATCCGCGCACTTACCTCACCCTTCGTTGCGGGGTATCCGCTTCAGTCGGGGCTAGTCCGGGCTTTCTGCTCCTGTCCGGGCTTTCACTCTCTGCACAGCTATGTTATACGAAATGTTATTCCCAACTCATTTTTACCCAGGGACTATCAACGTCGGTCAATAATACCTGCATATTTTCCATCATGTCTTCAAAATTTGAGCCTTCGATGCCATTCCATACACAACGGGCAAATTGGTACGACACCGACAATTGCTTCCACGAAGTGTAGATGTTGCGAATAGGTTCTACACAACGCATAATTATTTCCAACGCTTCTTCTCGGGTAAGGTATCCGGCATCAAAACTACCACGCGTCAAATTAATAATGCGGGCATAATCCCAGATCAACATTTCAGGCTGCGTATCTTTTCCTATTAGCTCGTGCTGCTGAAAAAGCTCCATGGAATCCCGCATATTGCGAAGCCGTTGCAGGGCCACTTCTTCTTCCATTTCATTCTTCGCCACATACTCTCGCAAAAAAGCCTTACTTTCTTTGATTGAAACCATGTTCATGGCCTGCCAGATTATATCGTATAGTATGCGATGCCCTTCCCGAAATAGCCAGTCGATATTCTCCAACACTTCTTGTTTGCTGTCGATATCCCACCATTCGGAAAGCAATTCCCGGCAGTCCTGCCTGCTAAAACCGGTTGTGAGGTCATTCAGGTATTGCCCGTTCAATACAGCCAGGTCGGCGCCACACGCGATAGCCCATTGCTGGGCAGGTGTAAGGATCGTATCAGCATTGACCAACAACGTGTGTCCTTTAGAACGACCATCGGTTTCCTTAGCAGCATCGCCTGTAAACATTGAGTTGAATTGCTGAATGTTCTGCCCAAACTGACTCAGTTGACTGGCCCACTCATTTGAAACCTGCATGCTTTGTTCCATTTGCTGACGATATACCGCAATCATTTCATCGCTTATTCCCATGGCCTTTAGCCCCTGCAGGTATTGTTCAATAGCATCTTGTTGATTCATGATATAAAGTTTTTACGAACAACAGGTTGACTCCCCCCAAGACCAAAGGCAACCAGTTCGTTTATTTCACGATAACTTTGTTCTCAATACATCAGATACTTCTGCCTCCAGTTTATTCCAGGAAGACAGCAGTAATAAACGGGTAAGTACATTGCGGAAAAATATTCTTTCCAGGATCATGTTAGGAACGATACCATCTACATCTACTTTATTCTTTTTTTCGTTCACAAAGACACCCACCCCAATGATTCCTGATTTTTTTATCAAAACACATTTTTTGGGCGCTGAGAAGTTGATATTCCAACGATCATGCACCAGTTCACAGGTATATTTTCCTTCGAGTTTTGTTTTGATGAAATCGTGCAGTTCATCAATTGGGAGAACTTTAGAATTTTTAAGTTGTAATTCCATAATATTAGGTTTTGCTTACGGCACAAACTTACTACTCCTTTGAAGTGGAAAAACTGCCAATCGAAAAGCGCCGCCACCTTTTTGAAATCCGCAATAGATTAATCAAGATTCGTTTGCAACTCTACCTACCTTAAAACGATGATACGGTCTAATCTTTTTAAAAAAAAACTGGGACAAAAAGGGCCGGCGAAGGTAACAGCCACCCCGGAAAATGGGTAGGAGCAACACGGCATTCCGGCTTGCCTAGGGGCAAGCCGGAATGCTGCCCCCCTCCGGGGGCCCTCATTGGCCCCTACCCATTATTCCGGGGGCCCCGTCTGTTATCACCGGCCTTTCCTTTTTGCCCCAGTTCATTTTTTTTATAAAAGATTGTTCAGGAACTGAAGGAAAAAAATAACATAATTATTCATTTTTAAATCTTTCAGTCCATGAGTGACAACAAAACATACCAGGGTAATACAGCAAGCACTTTTCAGCTCATCTCTGATCAGGCAATCGCACTACTTGAAAAAGGCATCGTGTCCTCGCAACAATCATGGAACCCATACGGGCTTCCGCGTAATATCAGCAGCAGTTATGTTTACAGCGAATGGAACGCCGTTTTTCTGAACTCCATTACTCTTACCAATAAGTACAAAACACCGCTGTTCCTGACTTTCAAACAAGCAACAGAAATGGGCGGACATATACGCCGGGGCGAAAAAGGATACCCGGTTGCTTTCTGGCAAAAGATTGATAACAAATACCGATCTGTTGGCGCCGCTGGTGAAATAGACACAGTGTATAACCGATCACGTATGATTTGTACTACGTATTGGGTCTTTAATATCGACCAAACGGAAAACATTGCCTTTGATATGCCTATACCAGCCAGGCAAAAAACAATATCAGAAAAAAACGAATCCTGCCAGAGATTGCTCGATGGAATGACGAATTGCCCGCCGATCAGGCAGGGAACAGATATGACTGCTTATGTGCCGTCGCTGGATTTTATAAAGATCCGCGATATCGATACATTTGAAAGTACAGATCATTACTACTCGCACCTGTTTCATGTTCTGGCCTTCAGTACTGGTCATCACTCCCGCCTGAACCGAAAAGACTTAACAGATAATGAGGATTTTAAACAACCGGTTACTGCCAAAGAAGCACTCACCGCCGAAATAGTCACCGCTATGTTATGTGCTATCACCGGTATTGTACTGCATCCTGCTGCAAACATTTCAAATGATCCGGGTTACTGGCGCACGCATATAAAGGAAGATAAATCACTCATTTTAAAAGCATCTTCCCAGGCAAGAGCTGCCGTTGATTATATTTTGTCTGCCAAACCTTATGATCATTCTTCAACATCCGACCAGCCATCTGGCGTCGCCACTGCATCATAACGACTATCACCCTATTATTTAACGACAAAAGAATTTTTTGGATATGCTTACCACAAAGCGATCAGGTGAAGATCATGTCACCGTAATACCTTTTTGTCCGCATTGTGCCTGCCACTTCCGTAATCCTGTTATCGTATATAAACTCTGCTTCTGGTTCAATGACAAACTTGATCATGTAGTTACTGAACAGTCCGTCCAGCAATTTTTACTCCAGGCAAATCTATATGGCGCCACCATTTATCCTGATTACCCGGAGCTTGGTTGCTACGCTATCAATACTGACGAACAATTCAGTCCTGCCGGCAAAACCAGGGTCAGTGAAATCCACTACCGTGGTCATGTTATTTACTCCCGCAGCAAGCAGTTGCATTAAGTAAAAAAATCAGTTCTCGGCAATCACTTTCTCACATCAACAAATTCAATTTATGGAGCAATACTATTTTATCGCCACACTAACTGCGTCTGTCAAACTAAGCGACCAGGAATTTGACTTACTATTCCATGAAGCAGCTACACATTATGATTTTGATGTTCAATTTTCTACCCGGATTGGCGGCTTCCTATATGGATATCGAAACAGCAGGGATTTTTTTAAAGAATCCGGTGAGGTTTATGATGAAGTTATCTTTTCTGAACGTCAGCTCGATCTAATGATGAAGGCGCTCGAGTTCAGTCAAAGTGAACCAGCCTCACAACTACGCTCAAAACTACTTGGCATCTTCAAAGATCTCCAGCAGAAAACCGTAACGGTTAACAAATCCCTCAACCAGGTAAAGTTTATTGGGCATTTTATCGAGTAAATCACCTAGTAAGCAGTAAAAAGTCCTTTACCTACACTTGGCAAAACTTGTTTCAAAAAATAATAATCAAATAAATAACATTTATGAAAACCAATAAACAGAATGCGGGTGCTCAAATGCCAACCCGATTTACCTATTATGCCGATGCAGGGCATGCGTGGCTCGAAGTTCCATACAGTGCCCTGCTTACGCTTAATCTTCATCACCAAATTACAGGTTTTTCTTACCGGCAGAATGATATGGTTTACCTCGAAGAAGATTACGATGCAGTACTATTTGTAAAAGCATATTTATCGTATATCGGTAAAAAGGAAAATGATTACGAAGCATTCAGGGCGATATGTAGTCAAATTCACGATGGAAATTACTCACAGATAAGAAATTACCGGCATTACCATACTCCGGCTGGCGCCAGCCATAAAATTGAAAGCACATGAGTAGTAAAAATTCTTGCCATTTAGGTTTGCCCGCTATGCGCACAGGTGTATTACAAACAACTATAAAAAATTGCACCCAGTTAAAAAACATCAGGTTCACACAACAGCCGTATTACCGTGAATTATTCTTGCAATACAATCAGCTTGTCCGGCTACTTCAAATTTTAGACCAAATGGAAGAAGTGCTGGCCACCCTGGTTGAAAATAAAGCAATCGGTTCAGAAGTCCTGTATAAGGAACCTCACCGGCTAGCTGGTATTATTCTGAATGCAGGATTGCAGGACATTACCAACCAATGCGCTCCCCAAAGGCCAGATGATTTCGCACATTCGATCCACCTGCAGCACATCTTACAACAAATCCGCATGCTGAAAAGCAACACGGTCACACTACAGGTAGATCTCCTGTAATTATACCCATTTAATTTTTAATGAAAGCCCGGTCCACTGTACCTCACCTGGTATGGCGGCCACGGGCTTTCACCATTTATTTCTTATTCAAAAATTTAACTATGAAGCACAATTATGAAGAACACAAACAAAAACGCATTGATAACGCAAAAAACCAGATTGAAAAAAATAAAAAACAGTCAGCCGCTTTTTATAAAAAGGCAGATGACATCGCATCCTATATCCCGCCCGGACAACCGATCCTTGTCGGCCACCATTCCGAAAAAAAACACCGCCGCGCTCTTGATCAAATCCACAATTCAATGCACAAAGGCGTCGAAGCGTCCAAAAAAGCAGAGTACTATGAAGCCAGAGTAAAGGCGATGGAGGAAAACCACGCTATTTCTTCGGATGATCCTAACGCTATTGAAAAATTACAGGAAAAACTGGCGGCACTCGAAAGTATGCAACAGTTTATGAAAGATACCAACAAGTGTATCAAAAAACAGGATAAAGAAAAATTCCTGGCACTCGAGTATGGCACAGACAAATTGTGGCAAGAGCTCAACCTTCCCGGTCGTTTTCAAGGCACTGGTTATCCAGGTTATAAACTTACAAATAACAATGCCAATATGCACCGCATTCGCCAACGTATCGCCTATTTGAAACAGGAAGCTAAACGAGTTCCTACTGATACCATGATTAAAGGTGTTCGGGTATTGGAAAATACATATGTTGGAAGACTACAACTCATTTTTCCTGACAAACCTTCTTATGAAATCCGGCAACAACTAAAAAAGAGGTGGGGTTTTAGGTGGTCTCATGAAGAACAAGCATGGCAACGGCAATTAAATAACAACGCCGTTTTTGCTGCCACTGAGTTTCTAAAAACCTACGAGCCACCATCCATTCCAATCAATACAACTGCTTCCGATACTCAGTCAGAAAGTGCAGCCTAATCCATTCGTCAAACATTTTTTATCACCATTAAACTGTAATTGTTATGACAACAGAACAATTTTATGTTCAGGTTGCTGAACATTTTCTTACAAATTATAAGCCCGGTGATACTGCCAGGGCCGTTTTTGAACGGTATGCCAAGGAAGAGTTTGGATGGGGAGAAGCCAGGGCTAAAAAATTTGCTGAAAAGGCAGAAAAAGGAAGAGCCGTCGAAGCCTTAATAAAAGCACAAAAACGCTTTTATCTATGGTACAAGCTCAACTATATGAAAGATGTGGCAATTGTTGAAGACCCGGGAACACCGACTGATCCGCAAACAGATTAACCAACAGATCACTTACCTGAATCCTGTCACCTACAAGTATACGTTCACACTTTAAATATCTACTATGATAACAGATGCAAAGGCCCGGGACCTTGCCACTCTTTGGCATACCGGAGATCAATCTGCGCTATATCAATTCGCAACGCAGTCTTATTACCGTCCGGAAAAGTCCGTGTTATACCTGTGGGAAATTCTGCAGCAGTTACAAAATGAATATTTTTTACCATGTCCATATTCTTTGACTGGTGAGCAACGATACCAGCTGGAGGCACTGAAATCCTACTTTGAAAATGAAATAAAAAGCTGCACTTACTTAAAAATTGAATACAAAAAGCATCCAGTCTACGGTTACCTGTACCCAGACGCAGTGGCCGGGGCCGATGATTTTGCAGCTTTCGAAACAGTAAAAGTGCCCGTTTAGCCGTACCACAGAAACGCTGTTTTCTAACGGCAAAGAACAATTCCGGGGCGGATAGAAAACACCGTCCCGGTTTTTATAACCATTGCTTGACATTAGGACTTCATAAACAGAAATAAATAACCATTTTAAAATACCGATATGTTCGCAATAAAAAATAGAGTTCAATTGATTGGCAACCTCGGGCAATTGCCTGTTATCCGCCTTACCGAAAGCGGTAAAAAAATGGCCCGTTTTTCAATTGCCACCAATGATACTTATAGAAACGCCAAGGGGGAACGCGTCACTGAGACTTTGTGGCATAAGGCAGTAGCCTGGGGGAAATTGGCTGAGATCGCCGAAAAGTTTTTTGCCATAGGAAGAGAAGTGGCTGTATCCGGTAAACTGGTACATCGCAGGTATACCGACAAAAACGGTATTAACCGTCTGGTCACCGAAATAGTACTGAACGAATTATTGCTGCTGGGTATTGAACCCAAGTTGCAAAACGAACCTACTGAACAAAACGAAGATTTTGAGCATTCGCATCTTGATGAAGAGTTTTGAACACTTTGCTAATCACCCATTAACGCAAATTACCAAACATCATTCATTACTCAATTAATTAAAAACGATGAGTCATGAACAAAACTTCAGACTTAAATACTATTGAATTATTTATCCGTGATCATTATGAGCAATTAACCAATCACCAGCTTTCAGGAAAATTAGGCATTACTATTTCTGCTGTCAGAACTGCCTGTCGCCGGTTGGGATTAAAAAGAATGGAGCTGGAATATTTCACCGGGGAAATGATCGTATTTCTGAAAGAACAATATACCATTATAGGAGACACAGAACTTGCCACAATCTTTCAGCAAAAATGGCCGAAGCAAAAGGGATGGACAAAAAAGCATATTGAAAAGAAAAGAAAGTACCTGCATCTATCCCGAACTCCCGGTCAAATAAAAGCCATTCATGAACGTAACGTAAAAGCTGGTTGTTTTCGCCTCTGTCCTGTAAAAGCCTGGGATAAAGTCGGGCGAACACCTGATGGCGAAATTCATTACTGGTCAATGCAGAAAGGAGCCCGCAAAATTCCCTTTATCAAAATCAACGGCAAATTTATTCAGTGGGGACGCTGGGCATGGCAACAAATATATGGTGAGATTGCTGAAGGAATGAATGTCGTATTCAGGGACGGGGACCCTCATAACCTTACCATCGATAACCTTGTCCTTCTCTCCAATGCGGAACTATCGC
Organism: Niastella vici; assembly: GCF_002077945.1. Lineage (GTDB taxonomy): Bacteria > Bacteroidota > Bacteroidia > Chitinophagales > Chitinophagaceae > Niastella > Niastella vici. The sequence continues at coordinate 340,236 of NZ_LVYD01000024.1, read as the reverse complement.
GTAAAAATTCCGCCAAAAGCAGCCAGGCCCTTTCAGATAACTACGTAGCGGGAATTCTAACCCATGGTAATCCCACACTTCGCGAACTGTTAAAAAAAAATCCAGCCCTGCTGGAACTTAAACGTCAACAACTCACATTAAACCGAATTATTTATGAACACGAAACAAATAACTGATACACTCGAAGCAATAAAGAGTAAAACCTTTCAATACGGCACCAACATTTATTATGTGCTGGACTATAAAATTGATGAAATAAAAGAACGCTTCATCATCAAAACCAATATTTGTTCCTTTGAACGGCCATTCGAGTCCATCGAAGAATTTTTAAAATACTGGAAGCCTGTTACCAATATCATTTCTCTGAAATCCAATCCCGATGCTGAACAACAGGTTGCCCTGTTTATGGAACAGGAAAATTCTTTCATCGGCGATGTGATATCCATTCTAAAAGACAACATTACTAAAGTCCAGGAAAATAAAGAGTACATCCAACAGGCTCAGACTATCAACAAGTCCATCAATGCGATGGTCAGTATTATTAATATCCGTCTCGGTATGCTTAAACCGGCTAATTCTATCCGTAAATCCAAACGTGGTGAAATACCCGTTGAAAAATACAAAGGTCTTCCATGCCTTCCGGAGAATCAAGAAGAGATTCACCCTGGCTCAGACCATGAAGGATGAACTGCTGACAGAACTACGCTAAACCTTTAAAAATAATGAGATCATTTATGTATACAAATATGGATGCACCGATTACTTCTGTAATTAAACAAACAGCCAGCTAAATACCGGTTTCACCTCTTTATAAAAACTGATCGGATGAACTCACTAATAAAGGCTGCACAATTGTACAAATCCTTCGGTTTGTCAGTTGTCCCTGTCAACTTTCAAAAAAAAAGCTTAATAAACTGGGAACCTTACCAGCACGAGATTATTTCAGATAAAGAATTGCGCAAAGTATTCCGTTACTCTAGTGTGGAAGGTATTGCCATAATCTGCGGAGAAGTCAGCGGGAACCTGGAAGTTATTGACGTAGATAGCAAACATGATCTTACTACTCATTTGTTTGATGATTTTTATTCTGCCATTCAACGCTCAAACGCAGATGTTGCTTCCAGCCTTTGTATAGGCGCCACACGTAATAAAGGATATCATTTTTATTATAAATGCCCGGTAATTGAAAATAATCGTGTCCTTGCCAGGCGCTCCACAACCAAAGAAGAATTGTTGATAAACCCGAACGATAAAATAAGGGTGCTTTTGGAAACAAGGGGAAGAGGTGGGTATGTTATTGTTTATCCTACACCAGGCTACCAGTTTATTCAGCATGACCTCGGGCACCTGCCGGTATTACAACCCGATCAGCGGCTCATGCTTATGGATATTGCAAAATCGTTCAATTTATATGAACGCCCACGGCCTACCATCGCCATTCCTTCCATTCATTATTACGATAATGAAAGTCCGCTGAATGATTATGATGCCAGGGGAGATGTAATTGGTTTACTCGAGTATCATGGCTGGAAACTTGTTCGGTACGACGGCGTAAAATCTTATTTCAGAAGACCTGGCATCACCGACCACGATACCTCCGGAGATTTCCACCATGGTTTGAACCTCTTTGGTGTATTTACGACCAGCACTGAATTTGAACGCAAGGTTGGTTACCGCCCATGTGCAGTGTACGCCTTTTTAGAATGTAATAAAGATTTTAGACTTGCAGCCAAACGCCTTCTCGCCGAAGGATATGGTGTACCCTATAATAAAAGACACCGGGCTTGATACAATTACCCGGTGAAATTTCCACCACCATTTTACTAGTCAAAACAAATTATTACCAGTAAGGTATTGAAACACCTTGCTATAAACTTTTTCCGATGGTAAATAACATACCTGCATTTGAACATGACCGGTCATTGCTTCTGTATACGGCTTGTATCGCAGATGCCATTCTTCAACCGCTTTACCACTTTATTCAACGAAAGGATTTGTTCGGCTATGTTGACACCCTCCATGAAATTGCCCGGTGGGCCATAAAATTTCACAATGACTACCATCAGCAATTTCTGAACTGGGATGAGTTTGAAGAATCTGAATTAAACATTTATAACTGCACATCCTGGGACGATTTTCTCATTTGCTGGGCCAACGAACAATTTGAAAAGTTCAAGGAGCCTTATAAAACATATGGTGATCCTTTAAAATCAGGTAGTCTTCACCACGGCGGTTCCAAATCCTGCAAACTGGTTGTAGTTATCGATGGAAACAAGCTATCAGCGGTTTACAGTGATATACCTGTACAGGTGGCACACCTGGTTTCTGACAAAACACAAGCTATCCCTTTCCGGCTTGTTGAATTTTTAAATTCAGATACACTTGCTGGTCAGCTATATACACTCTTCGACCCGGAAGATCCCAATCAGTCCCCTGTACGGGAGTTGTTACGAAGACACGGTTTTTAATCAATTAGAAATTATTGTTCACTTTTAAATATTAGAATTATGACAGATCAAATCACTGTAGCAAACGAAACTATCGTTGCTTCTACTTCGGAAAATCAAGTCACCCAGGCAGATGGAATACCGCAGCGTGTTGCCACCACCGATATTATTCCTGATCCTAATCAACCTCGAAAAACTTTCGATGAGATGTCTATGGATGAACTTGTTGCATCCGTCAGGATATGGGGGATCATGCAATCCCTTTCGCTTCGTAAAAAAGGAGACAAGTATATGATTATCCATGGTGAACGACGCTGGCGGGCAGCTAAAGAAGTAGGTTTGTCCGACGTACCTGCCCTTACCATTGAAGCTACCGACGAAGAGGCGCTTGCTATGCAACTGATTGAAAACCTCCAACGGGAAAACGTACCTGTAATGGAACAGGCAGCCAAGTTCCGTCAAATGGCAGAACAATGTCACCTTAACCCGTCCGAAATCGCCGCTGCTGTTGGTAAAACCGAATATTTTATACGGCAGCAAATCAAATTAACAGACCTCACTCCCCAATGGCAGGCCATACTTACCAAACAAGGTATTACCGTTAAAATTGCGCTTCAAATAGCAGTCTTTCCGGCTAACGTTCAGAAATTAATTTACGAGAACCAAGTTTCGAAAGAGGATGAAAATGCTGAACATCCTGATATTAATCTAAACACGTACATACTTACGAAGTATAGCGGGCTTTTGTCACAGGCTGTTTTCGATACCACCGATTCTACCCTTGATACAAAAATGGGTACATGCCTCACCTGTCCATTCAATAGCGGCTGCTACTCTTTGTTTCCCGGTGATGACAAGCACCCTCAATGCAGCAATATCGCCTGTTTTAATAATAAAACATCGATTCATATCAAAAAGGAATTTCAGAAAGCAAAAGAAGATCCGGCTATCGTGTTTGTATTTGAATCATATAACGGCACACCCGATGAGGTCAAGACCTTAAAAGAAGAAGGGTTGGAGGTTTTCAAAATTGGTTACAGTGATGATTGCACTCAAATAGTAGAACCCGTTAAACGATCACCGGAGGAGTATCAGGAGTGGGCCAAACGCCACGGTATGAAAAAAGGGGAAATCAAACAAGGCTATGCTAAAGCTGTTAAAAAATATGAAACCGATAAATCTATATACGACAAGCATGTTGCCTGCGGCCGATATAAAAAGGCATTTATTGTTTATGATTCCAGCGATAAGTCTACCGGCAAATACATCTACGTACAAATGAATGAAAAGAAACCCAAAAATGCACAGGCAAATAAGCAAAAACTCGCCAGTGGAAAAGCGACTTTAGATGACATCAACCAGGAACGGACCCGGTTACAGGAATGGTCAACACGTAAAAAGCAGCTCGACGCGCAAAAAGTACATGAAAAAATTGTAGGGGGCCTTCGTGAATCAACCAACTTTAATGGCTCTTTACCTAAAGCACCCAGCCGCGTTGATAGTTCAATGTTATTATTTTTACTTTTCGATAATATCAGCTATTCGGTTCGTTCCAAGATTGAAAAAATGGTCAAATTACCTCCATTCTCTCATAATACTGCGGATAAATTTCTCAAAGCGCTTGAAACATTACCCAAACAGCAGGTATCCTTTGTACTGCACCAGGTGTTTTTGGATAAATACGGAAATTTCCTTCCGGGTTCTAAAGAAGCATTTATGGTACGTAAAATGGCCGAAAGCCTTGGTATTGTACCAATCAGCGCCTTTGAAAAGGAACAAAAAGCAGAAGCTGATAAACGCGATCATCGGTTAAAAGAAAAATTAGCTGCGCTTAGCGAACACGAAAAGAAAATCAAAGCATCTGCCAAAAAAACTCCTGTAAAGCAACTCCCTTCTGATCAGAAGAAAGCTGCTGCCTGACCCCTGCTTTCTTTTACTATTCATTAATAAATACGGACGCATTTACCAATGGTACAACCGGTAGCTCAACTACCGGCGTACCTACTATTACTGCTGGTGAATGCGTCCCTTCATTTTTATCATCAATAAAATACTGGTTTATGAAACCTGCAAAGCTTTCGAAATACCTGGAATATTGCATAAAAAATCACTACCCCGTACTAATACCTGGTCCCCCAGGGGTGGGTAAAAGTGATATTGTTGCCCATGTCTGTAAAATCCTGAAAATACGCCTACTCGTTACACATCCTGTTGTATCCGATCCGACTGACTACCGGGGACTTCCATTTCCAAATAAAGACCGAAATGGTGCCGACTTCCTTCCGTTCGGCGACCTTAAAATTTTAATGGAAACAAAAGATGAACTCGTGTTCCTTATCGATGACCTGGGCCAAGCGCCGGTAAGTGTTCAGGCGTCAATCATGCAATTAGTACTCACACGCCAGATCAACGGACACAAGATTTCAGATAAAGTCACATTTATAGCAGCTACCAACCGGAAAGAAGATCGGGCAGGTGTAAGCGGTGTTATTGAACCACTTATCAGGCGCTTTTATTTAGCAAAGCTGGACGTCGATTGGAAAGATTGGTTTGTATGGGCTGCTGAAAACAATATGCCGCCGCAACTAATGTCTTTCATTGCATGGAAGCCGGATTTACTTAACAATCCATCGCCGGGGAAAGCTATTGAAAATACATATTGCCCCCGCACTATCGCAATGCTGGGCCAGTTATATAATAGTAACTGTCCAGATGAATTACTTAAAGAGGCAGCCGAAGGAGCGGTTGGACCGGAATTTTCATATCAATATTTCGAATTTTTAGATCTAATGACAAGCCTTCCTACTGTTGAGTCAGTAATTGCTGATCCTGATAATGCATTAATCCCACCTGGCAACGGTTCAACATACGCTTTTACCATTTCCCTGGCAAACCGTATGGATGAAGATACAATACCAAATATTACCAAATACCTGTACCGGTTGCCAGCCGAACTGAATGTTTGTTGCATGACGATGGCCACATCCAAAAACCCTGAATTACAAAACACAGAAACGTTTATCAAATGGACGAAAAAAATGCATAAAAACATATTTCAAAATCAATAGCTATGAACGTCATTGAAGATATCAACAAGGCTAAAATGAGCCTGGTAATGAAACAACCCTTTTATGCTTCACTGCTTTTTAATCTCGAATTTATTAAAGATTCTTCCATAAAAACGTGTTGTATCAACGGTAAACTGATCAAATACAATCATGAATTTATTGACTCATTAACAAAGTCCGAACTGATCGGCGTCCTGGCGCACGAAATATTGCATGTGGCCTACCTGCATCATACCCGGCGCGGAAACAGAGATCATTATAAATTCAACGTTGCTGCAGACTACGCGATAAATAGCCTGCTGATTGATGATGGCTTTACATTACCCCAAGGTGCACTTATTGATGACCTCTACAAAGGAATGTCTGCAGAACTGATTTATAGTTTACTGCCCGATGATGTTGACTATAAAAATTTTCTAGGTAATATTGGTGAAGTGACTGATGCGCCTGAAGACCTACCCGAAGAAGTAATACGATCCTCAATCTTAAGAGCAAGCTTTATCGCACAGGCACAACATAAATGCCCTGAATATATTAAACGACTTATAAAGGATGTATCAACACCAAAAATAAAATGGCAGGAAGCACTTGCACAATTTCTCTCCACCATATCAAATAGTGACTACAGTTGGCAACTTCCGAATACCCGATATCTCCATTCTGGTGTCTATCTCCCTGCCCTCCGCTCACTTGGAGTGGGCAATATTGTATTGATAATTGATACTTCAGGAAGTATTGGTGATGAACTCATCAGCCAGTTCGCAGCTGAAATTCAGGAAATAATTAGCATTTTTAAAATTTCACTTATAGTTATCTATTGCGATGACCTCGTACGTTCAGTACAATACGTTGAACCTGATGAAGCGGTCAAACTAGAACCACATGGAAATGGTGGCACCGACTTTATACCAGGCTTTAATTATATCGACGAACAAGGCTTATTACCAAGGGCTGTCGTTTACCTTACAGATGGTGGATGCTCTACCTTTCCGGACCCTCCCGATTTCCCCGTAATATGGGCAGTTTATAGTTACCGAAGATTCAATCCGCCTTTTGGAGATACTATCCTTGTTGAAAACTAACCCTACATTTTCATTCACACTAAATTTTAACAAATGAAAGATTTATCTAAAAAGGTTATTGTATTTAACCTTACCATAAAAATGTGGTCTGCCAAAAAAATGGATAAAAAAGTAACCAAAGAAGTTGAAGAGAACCATAATGCAAAAGATGCAGGCCGGTTCAATAAAATTCTGATTGCAAAAGATGGTTTGTCAAAATTAAATAGTATTGCAAAAGAGGCCAGGGATTATCATTATGAACAAACACTCCCCTGGACGGATAACGGTGGGCGAATTCTTCCTGCAACCAATTATTATGAATACATCAACAAACAAATGGAATTTAAAGAGAAATTTGAAAAGGCTGTTGATGATTTTATTGCTGTTTACCCGGCTTTAAAGGCTGATGCACAACTTTTCTTAAACACGATGTTCAGTGAAGCAGATTACCCATCTGTATCTAAACTCAGGGAAAAATTCGATTTTACAACTGAACCTACCCCAATTGCTCAATTGGATGACATACGTATTTCTGTCAGCCAACAGGAAGTTGACCGTCTTAAACAGGAGGTTGAAAAAAATATTTATAAAAAAATTGCCGACTCCACAAAAGACATGTGGAACCGTATCCGGGAAGCTGTTGAACATATGTATCAACGTCTTTCGGATAAAGATGCGAAGTTCAAAAAAAGCCTTGTCGAAAATGTTCGTGACTTGGTTGATTTATTACCCCGGCTGAACTTTACCGATGATCCTGATATCAACGACGCCATCGATGATATGAAAAAACTTCTTATTGATCCTGATGAACTCCGTACCAACCAGATCAGGCGAAATGAAACAGCCCGCAATGCCAAAGAGTTACTCAATAAAATCAGTGACTTTGTTTCAGACGACATTTTAAATTTCCAGGCAGCTTAGTTTTATGATTACACTCAACTGGAAACCCTACGAAGTATTGGGATGTGATTATTATTATACTTTCTACGAAGAAAAGTTCATATGCATTAAAGCTGACTACGTTCTAGACGGTGTTGTAACTGATTCAGATTTCATATTTGAAGTAACGGTTGATCAAATGGACCCCAAAACAAAGGAAGCAATACTACAGCAAATGATCCACCTTTTTCCCGAACTGGAATTGATAAAAATAAAAAAAGCACTCAGGTACCATACAACCTGATCACTACTGCTTTAACGCACTCCATCCCCTCCAACACTAATCATCGTTTTATCTGTAACAAATTTCCAAAGTAAAATCCTTTGTTGATTTTCTATACCCGCAAGGGAAGTCAGGTAAGATGATGGTTAGTGTTTTACCATTTTTTATTCAATAAAAATATTTTATGAGCAGACTAACCGGGCCCGAAGTGAAACGGCACGAACAAGCCCTGCAGTATTTAAATGAATTGCCTTCGATTACTGATCTTGAAACAAAAGAAAAATACGAGCTCTATGTTTTAGAAAATTTTGATCCCGGGTATACTGCCGCCCACCTCGTCGTCAATGCAGGAATATTTTTTACGCCGGTAGAGCTGGCAAAAGACTTTCGAGTGGAAGCCCAGGGACACCAGTCCGTAATTGATCTATGCGCCGGCATCGGTCACCTTTCCTATTGGATGCAGGATTGGATAAAATGGGATGAATTTGAACTTATATGTGTTGAAATTAATCCTGAATTTGTCGCTGTCGGGAAAATTCTTGTACCAAAGGCGTCCTGGATATGCGCCGACATTTTAGACCCGGATTTCCCGGATAAGTTTTTAGACAGGAAGTTTGATTTTGCTATTGCCAATCCTCCATTTGGTAAGAACATGTCCATGAAGAAGGCACCCCATCTTAATTATACAGGTGCATCCTTTGAATATAAAGCGATCGAAGTAGCCAGTAAAACAGCTAAAGCGGGAGCGTTCATTATACCACAAAGCAGCAGCCCCATTATCCATTACCCCAGGGCCGGGCAATCATACAACAATGATTCCAGGGAATACCTCAAATTCAATAAGGAAACCGGGATATGTTTAGAAAATAATTGCGGCATCGATGCCAACGGCCATCAGTGGAAAGGTGCCGCACCAAAAGTTGAAATCATCACCTGCGATTTTACTACGCAAACCGTGCCTTCCTGTAAGCGAAACCGCTCCTCGGGTTCCATCAACTTACCATCACTCTTTCCACCAGAGTAATTCATTCCTTAATCATTTAAACATTTAAGTTATGCAAGTACCTACGATTTATGTTCCTAAGGAAATGGCATTGCCGGATTTAGATCAATGGCAATTTCGCTTCAATGTCCAAAGTGAAACGTCCAATCGCTTATATACCATTTCCCAACACAAAACTAAAAAACACTGGGGATGCAGTTGTCCAGGCTGGAGGATACACCGGACCTGTAAGCATTTACAGGCGCTCAACATTCCCGGCCATGAAAAGCCCTATGAAGTCAACCTTATAAAACAATAGTCCTATGGCAAAAAGAGGTTTTCTCGATGGATACAAGACCTATGATACATCAAATGGATACGGTGATCCTGATAAATGGCGCAGTGCATTTCGAACACGTATGAATGCCGATGAAGCAAAGGCCATCCTGGCCCGCACTGGCGAATCTCCACATTCCATCCTTGGTGTTTCAACCAATGCCACTATATCAGAAATTAAAAGCGCTTACCGTACTAAAATGAAACAATGGCATCCCGATAGCAATCAACACCAGATTGAAAAAGCGGTAGAAATGGCTCAAAAGCTTTCTGCTGCATATGCCACTTTAAATCCTAAACAAAAGAAATAAAAGTACTCTTCTATAAAACTGTTCAGTAAACAAACCCTTACTACGGTAAGGGTTTTCTATTTTTTAACATTCAATCATTATCACAATGTCTGAAAAAGTCGCAAAACCGAATCTGTTTTCTTCAGCTAAGAAAGTAGATAAAAAAGAAAGTAAGAAAGAAAAGCAGTCATTAGATATAACTCCGGAAATACAGGAAGTTCTGCTCAACTATAAAGAAGCAAAAACAAATTTTAAAACCTGGGAAGGAAAAAAGAAAATCGCCGAAGGAGCCCTGAAGCCATATGCTGCTGAAGCATACCTTAAAGAATGCAAAATTCAAAAACGCCATATCGGCTCCTTTCAACTCGGTGATGTCCTGGTAATGGTTCAGGACAGGTATGGTACCATTGATGAAGGCGTTGCCACAATAGTTGATGAAAATTTTCCGGGTATTATCGTAAGGACCACAGAGTATTTATTTGACCAGGAAGTTCTTGCCCAATACATCAATGAAATATCTGAATCACTCCAAAAATCTGGTATCCCGAAGGCAGATCTGGAAAGACTAATCCTGGCCAAAGAAGTGATCTCGGTGAAAAAAGGCGCCATCGAAACATTGGCCTCGTACGGCGATAAAATGGCTGACTTGTTTAACGCTATCTCACCGGTCATTGCCTTTAAATAATCAATACTTATCAAATAATTGGCAACTATGAATATGTTTTCTGAATATAACAAATTCAGGTATATCTACCCACCACGTCCTGAATCTACCATACCACCCGATGAACTCGATAGTGTGGGAGAGGGCTACATTGCTCAACCCAAATACAACGGGAGCTGCGCAGTGCTTTTTTTGAATGGCCGGACAGATTACCAGATTTTTAATCGTCACAATGAACCAATGAAAAAGCAACAGCCTCTTCCATACAATGAATTAAATGACAGTAATAAATATATGGTGCTATGCGGTGAATACCTTAATAAAAATAAGGATGGTGAAAACGGGCAGCCGTTTAACCATAAGTTTATTATCTGGGATATCCTTGTATGGCAGAGCAGGTATTTAATCGGCGAGACATTTGAATCCCGCCTTAAAATACTTTCCAGCCTGTATGGTACAAGTCAGACGGTTGTAACCAAAGATTCCATTGTAATGTACGAACACCTCCAAACAACCCGGGTTGAGAACGTTTATGTTTCACCTTCTTACGTAAACAACTTCAGATCCTTGTACAACGCTATTGTCAAAACAGATTTGTACGAAGGAATAGTTGTAAAAAAGGCGGCAGCCACGCTGGAGCTAGGTTTCAAAGAACGCAATAATTACACCTGGCAATTCAAGGCCCGTAAAGAAACCAAGAACTATGCCTTTTAATGGTAACCCTTTTTTAAAAAAACTGAGTGATGCATGCGCTTTCTTTTACAGGCGTACCACACTTGCATTGCTATGTCCGTACCCTTTCTTTCTTTTTTTATCTCAATTCTAAAAAATAATTAATGACAATCTATATAATTCTCGATGTAGATGGTAATGTTCCCCAGCATGCGAAACCTTATGTTGATATACAGGCTGCACTTGCCTACTTTACTGAAACAGCCAAAAAATACGGGATTACGTATGATTTCGAGGCGGTAATAAATAACCCTTCTGCCAGTAATATTAAAAAGATGCGTCTTTCCGTCAATAAAAGTTTAAATAAAAAAGATAATGGCGATGAACTCCACTGGATAGAAGAAGACCTTTTAAGTACCCTCTTATTTGAAGACCCAACCGGCGCCAAAGTAAGCAAGATTATTATAAACTTGCTGAGTGATCTGGAAGCTGACACTTCTACAAATCCTGTATTACATGACCGTATTGGCTTTTCAAAATACCTGCTGCAAAAGTATCCTTTTACCGATATGGAAGTGCGGGCTGAGGAAGAATGGCAAACCTTTATTTCCAACAAATAATCGCAAAGATTAAAACAAAACTCTTTTTATGGATAACATTCAAGTTTTAAAATTTGACCTGGAAGAAATTAAGAAATCGGCCTCCGGCATATTTGATAACCCGATATATGACGCATTATTACATATCGCATATTCAATGTTTGGTAAATCATCAGTGAGTGTTGACAAAGAGCAATTTTTATCGCTGATAAGATCCATCTGCATATTAGCCTTAGCACAAATCAATGCAAAGCCTACTTCTTCAGCTATATTATACCTGCTGAATATGCTTTTCCGCAACCGGCAGATATCCGTTACTTCTTTATGAAAGTAAACAACCCTTTTCGCTTTTTTTCCCTGTCAACCATGGTGAATTATTTATCTCTGAAGGCTCAGGAAAATGAATTTATCCGGCAATTAGAAGAATAAAACCGACCACTATCAAAATGTACTCTTCACGGATCAGCATTAATTCTTAAAATTTTAAAAATGGCACTACTTATTTTCAAAAACGAGAAACTACGGACTATATTAAAAATAAGCGAACAGGCTACTGAATTCAAATCCACTTTTCCAGAAGCCGTCGAAACCTATAAATTTAAAACCGGTAAAGACTATGAACCGGGTGTAAATCTGACTCCTTACTATACTCAAACAAAAGCTACACTATGGTTAGTTAAAGACACTGGTGTTTACTTAATGACATCTGCCAAACTGGACAAAATGCCAGAGGACGACAGCCACCTTTGCTATGCAGAAGGCTTTGCTCCGACTGATCCTGGTTGGTTCAATAAATCAGCTACTGCTATGGGTAGCGATGATTTCGTTGAAGCTTTCGAACTGGAACTCTTTAAACAGGGGATACAACTGGGTGGTGATATTCATATTAAAATCAATCGAACTGCGCTATCAATTGAATTAGTCATACCCGGAAAAAAGAAGAAATGATGAACGCAATTATATACCAGAATACGAAAGGTACACTTCGGTTTGAAAGCTACAACTATAGAGAAGAACACGTGTGGTTCAAATTGGAATACCTATTACCAACGATAAAAATGCGGATGATTTTACGGCTTTACTTACAGACAATTGGATGGAGATTGCTAAAAGGCATGAATCTCTGATTTTTTAAATTGGTTTTGCTAACAATTGCCCCTGCATCACGGATGTGGGGCAATTTATTTTTAAGCTATATGCTTTCTCCAATCTCCGCCCGATCTATAAACCATTTATGCAAGTGACCATGAAAAAGAAATCCAATCGCGCTAATGCCCAACTTAACCTTTTTCTTACTGATGCCGATTCCGATACCCAGGGAAGCGAAAAAAAAACTGGTAATGCGTTTTCCTTTGACCTGTTGGATGCCCTTCAGGCACCTGTAATTACCTCCAACCAAATGTGGGCCGATACTATTCCCGAACGATTGTTAAAAAATCTTCCAATAGAAAGAATAATTGCCTATAAAAAAGGAGAACAAATGGCAACTTACCTGGAATGCAGTATTTACCTCTATACTGCATCATTCGAAGCCCCCATGACCCACGAGTGGGCAGACATTACCTGCCACGTATCCTGCAAAGTTTTGGAAGATCTTTTTGGAGAAGATCGCTGGGACCTTGTTAATGCTCCCAAAGTACTCGATGATTATCGTACGTCTAAACTGAACGAGTTACGACGCCAGATTTATACCAAACGACGCGAACTTCTAAAAAAACGCTCGAAAAAATAGCTCTCATATCATGTTCAATTTAAACTAATTCATCCTCATAAAAAATACGATGAAAAGAGAAAAAACCAACCGCCGGGTTGTTCACTTCAAGTTACCGGAGTGATCCCCGGGCCTTTTGTAGTTCATGAGCAGAACCATGGTGGAAAAATTTATTTATATCAAAACAGATATGCTACTGAAAAAGAGGCCAAGAATGCTGCATTTACAGCATGGTATAACAGCGGCAGCGTTAAATATACCTGGATAAGCCAGGAAATTTTTTATTACTGAATTCTCATTCATTTTTCAGCTTATAAATTCCTCTTATGAATGAAACGTTTAACATCCATGAATACGATCATTATCTTATAATGTTTTCAGGCGGCAAAGATTCGACTGCATCATTCCTGCACCTTCTTGATTTGGGTATCCCAATTTCCAAAATCGAACTCTGGCACCACCTGATCGATGGCAAAGAACATCGATTCATGGATTGGGAATGCACCGAAGATTACTGCCGAAAATTTGCCGATGCCTTTCTCGTACCCATATATTTTAGCTGGAAACAAGGAGGGTTCGAGGGAGAAATGTTGCGTAACAATACACCAACAAAAGAAACATACTTTGAAACCCCTGACGGATTATTTCATTCCGGTGGCAAAGGAAAAGCCAATACCCGGTTTCAATTTCCACAACTATCCGCAAATCTATCCCAAAGGTGGTGCTCCCCGTATTTGAAAATTGATGTAGCTGCCTCAGCCATTGTAAACCAACCGCGATTCAACGGCAAAAAAGTGCTGGTAATATCCGGAGAACGCGCTGAAGAAAGCCCTTCCAGAAAACATTATCTTTTTTTCGAAACGGACAGAGCTGACAATAGAAATGGGAGGAAAAAAAGACATGTTGACCGTTGCCGCATCATTCATCATTGGAATGAAAAGCGGGTTTGGGACATTATAGCTGTTTATAAAATTATTGTTCATCCCTGTTATTATTTAGGGTATGGTCGCTGCAGTTGCAAATGGTGCATATTCGCTTCACCTTCCCAGGTAGCTACTTCGTTTGCGTTATCTCCGAAGCAAGGGGCAAAAATTGCAGAATATGAAAAGCAGTTTGGAAAAAACATACACCCGGGTATAGATCTTGGATCATATAGCTCCAAAGGCCTTGTTTACGAAGGGGTGTTTCAATTCCCTTCCATTGCAGCACAAGCCATATCCCGTAACTACCTGCTACCTATTTTCTGCGATAACTGGATATTGCCGGCTGGCGCCTATAAATCTTTCCATAACCATTAACCAGTAAACACTACCGGTTTTATTTTTTAAACCTAAATAAATTCTATGCACTATTACGATCATGCACTACTCAGTGCAAAGAAATTCCATTGCAACATTGAGGATACGCTGCGCTTGCATAAACTCATGGACAGCTCCAAGCATTTTTTTCCTGAAAGCCAGCACCGTTTATTCTCCCATAATATATGGTTTATACTGGTCCTCACGGAATTGATTGGGGATGTTGTTTTGAACACCAAGACAGGCAATATGATGTCCACCCGTGATATTCTTTATGAACATTGCCGAGAAGACCACAATGGGAAAGTGCCATCATTAGCTGATTGGCTGAGCTGTATCCGGTTTGAAGTCCCGGATATACATCGAACCTGGTTCAATCATCCCCGTCAAAGCGACAAAATTTTATTAAAAAAAATTCAAAAACTAGTTAAACCTGAATTATATGAAGCAGCAACAACCTACGATGATCAAACTATGTGACGAGCTAACTAAAGACGGTAAAAATCTAGTCATCACCTGGAATGGCGGCAACGACGAAGGTTACTTTGAAATACTATTGGATGAAGAACCACTCGATGATGAAATTGATTTTGGCCCGATAGAAGACTACATCAGTAAAGCTCTTGGTTATGGTTCTTTTGCAGGTGATTTCTCCACTACCGGAGAATTAACATACAACCGGGAAACCAAAAGTTTTGATGGAATTGACAATTATTCCACATCGGAATCTGATAATTACATGTGTACAATCAATGTAACCGTACCAGACAACATTTGGTTCGATCAGTTAGACATTTTTATCGAAATGGAAAGTGATGAAGAAGAACCAAATGTAGCACCCTCTTTTATCATAGCTAACGGTCCCCGGATCGACCACCATACAGAGATTGAAAACAAAATCGGGGAAATGATAAAAAAACAGGTTATGGAGGTTCAGGAAGGCATTCCCAATTTTAATAGTTTATATGAAAACATAACCATCGCCCATCGTGAGTTCATTAAACGAAGTAATAAACTCGTTTTTGTCATAAAGAAGATTGAATACTCCTATGATGGTTGCCGTGAAAATATTATCCACATACAATTACCTGAAAATTGAAACCCCATGACACAATTCAATTATAAAACATCCAAATACATTGTTTCCAACCTCCCGGGTTTTTCCCTCAATGAAGCGCTCCGTTTTTGGAAAGCAAAATTTGAAACCATCAAAGATTTTAAAAAGGAGGTAATTACACACAATGCTTTACTTGAACTCGGCGCTTTTGTAGAAGAAATGTGGGATGAAATAATTCCTGTATCTATCCATGAAGCGTTGAAACAACCAAATATAGAAATACGCAGGATAATGTTCGATTGCATCGGTGTTGCTAAATTATTTAAAGAATTAGATCCTGAATTGCTGGATAAACAGGTTATCAGTAAAGAGCGGACTCGCTGGAACGAAAAGTATGAACCTTACAAATATAATTTTGATGATGTTTACGAACTCTATAAAATTGAAGGGTATAAACTATTCAAGGGTACTAACGAATCGAGAACACCTGATCCCGTTTTTGCTGTAAGGTGCTGGTGCACCACCACTCACCGTGAATACTGGATTTATGTGCCGCACCGCGCTGCGTATGAATATATGCCACAAAGCTCGTGTTGGCAACCTGATGCTATAAAGGCAATAGCCTGGACAATTCGCATAAATATCAGTTATCCCAAACGCATTTTCCGCCAGGGTGATATCATCATTGTACAGGAATCTCCTCAATCCATAGTAGTACGCCCATACCATCTCACTGGAAAGCAGTATCTCGAATTAATGTATTCTGAAACCTAAATATCAGCATATGTACAAAAACAAAGCAAAAAGAATCGTTCTCGGCGAAGGAGAAACGATTGGACACAAACATGTTTTGAGTTCCAAATCACCAATCGGATTTGATAAAGGTGATAACGACAGTATCAAATTTATGTTAAATGAAGTGGGAATATTTACCCATGATGAACATGAGCACATGGTTTTTGAACCAGACAAATACCGGAGTTATCACCAGGTAGAATTTAATCCAATGGATGGAACTACCAATAACGTGTTTGATTAAATGTTGATCATTTATGGGAAGGGGGAAGCAAGTCGCTTTCCCCTTTATTATACCGAGTATCTAAATATCAAAACCAGTTCTATGAATAATATTCAATCGAATTTGTTCTACGAGATCAAACAACCCTTAATTGCCGCCTGTGGTCTTGGAGTAGACACCGTAGCATACCTGGTTGAAATGAAAAGCAGAAATATCAAGCCAGATGCAATTTTGTTTGCCGATGTTGGCGTTGAAAAAGATGAAACATACTCATATCTCCCTATTCTTCAAGATTGGTTAAATAAAGTGGGCTTCCCGCCGGTTATTACCGTAAAATATGTGGCAAAGGATTTTAAGAATAGGCCACCTTACCATACAATTGGAGAAGATTGTTTAACCAATGGTACTTTACCGTCACTGGCTTTCGGATTTAAGAGCTGCTCACTCAAATGGAAAGTAACTCCTCAAAATAAATGGCTGGAAGAATATATTCCGGCTATTGACTGGTGGAATGCTGGCGGAAAAGTAAAAAAAATAATAGGATACGATACTTCTCCAAAAGACATGAAAAGATATGCAGTCGCTAAGGAGTTTATAGACCCCAAATACGAATACTGGTATCCCTTAGTTGAATGGGGAATGACAAGAAACGATTGTAAAAATAAAATCAGATCGGAGGGTTTGCCTGTTCCGCCTAAATCTGCCTGTATTTTTTGCCCTTCCACACAACCTGAAGAACTTTTAGAATACAAAAAAAAATACCTAAGATATATAGTTATAATGGAAGCCCGTGCTGAACCTAAACTCACATCCATACTCGGTCTATGGAGAAATGGTATTAAAGGAACAAAGAACGGTAAACCTAAACCAGGGCGCATGACTGATTTTATTATTGCTGAAGGGCTTTTATCTGAAAATGAGGTAAACGACTTGCGGCAAAAAGCTCCCATAGAAATAATTAACAACCAAGCAAAATTTGCCGATGGATTAGAAATACCAGATTGGCACGATTTCCTGGAATTATTTACAGAAGAAGATGCTGTTGAAAGTATTCATCCTTGCAGCGGGTGTATAGCTAATAATTTTCCACCGCCGTTTCATAAAAGCAGTAAATGAAATGTCGCTCACTCTTATACTGCTAATAACTTCTAACAATAAACTTTTATAATAAAATGAACACAAATAAACTCCCATTATTAACAATAGAGAACGCACCTAATGCATTAAAAATTATCAATCTCAGGCATCCGGAATGGGGCGCACAAGCTTTTTGGTATCAGGGGAAGCCCGTTCCCCATAAGAAAAATAAGTTTAACCATTTGGTAGGACCTTCCTATGATTCCAAAGTTCTTTACGAAAGAAATTTTAATCAATGGACTGTTGCAACATATAAAACCCAGGAAATGCTCGAAGCCTTTAAATTATTTCAGGCATCAAAAAAAACTGTCACCATTGCCGAACACCTAAAACAACTCGAAATTGAACATGAAGCAGAACTGTTTGAAGAAATCGAGGCCGTTCACTACTATCAATATGGCGAACATACTGCTGAGATTTTTCAGGTAAAGGAAGGTGAGAGATGGGAATACTCCAGCATGAAAACGACATGGTGCCGTTATTCCTTCGGTGTTGAACAAGATGAAATAATATGTGACCATAACAATCTGGAACTTGTGGAATGGGCTGCATTTTACCATTACACCGAAACAGATCCCGAACAGAACGAAGAATAAATGGAATGATACCAAAATTACATTTTAGCTCTAATACCATATAAAATAATAGACAATAACAGCAGGCCCCATTGCCCGACCGGTTGCAACGAAGCTAAAATTCTTGAACAAGTAGGATAGGCAATGGTTCAATTAAGGAAGGCCCCCCTCCCTCCGGTTGCGCTTTTTTCCTCGTCATTGTTTCACCAGTCAATTCACAACCATATGCAAAAGTTTTTCACCCACGACAGCTACAGCGATACGATCCGGCTGATGCCGAATAACTACAGCATCCTCTACAGAAAGAGCAGACGCTGGATGCTCCACATCGACCTGATGGTTGACAACACCCTGGCTACCAAAATTTGCCAGATCATGCACGATTTTGACACTGCATTTCAGCCCATAGGTTCCCTGCTGGCTGCTCGCCTCGATACCCTCTTTACTACACCAGCCGTACCGCCCAACGCATCCGCCATTTTTGAATATATGCCCGCAACCCTATGGAACAGATGGCCAGAGCAGCGCATCACTTTTTATGGCAGCAAAGGCCGCTATATCGTCCACGACCAGAAAGCCTATTTCATTTGGGACGGCTGCCACGTAGCCACGCTCACTTGGTATAATTTCCTTTGGCATCCTAATCCCTGTCCCCCGGTACCAAAGGACTTCAAAGCTTTGGCCTACGAACTAGCACCCGATCTCAAAGAACAATTACTTATCACAATCAGCTTACAACACTGTTAAAGATAACCTTTGAATAGAAATTGAATCACAAGCCACTCCTGCCTTTTTTTTCCCATTCTAAATTTTATTAAGACTAATTGAAAAACCGGAAAAATTGTAAAGTGGTTTGAAGACTAAACTTCCTTTATTCTCTTAACGATTTAATTAAAAAACATGATGCACATTAAAACATTGGCGCCCACTCTCAAGGACGCGTTAAAGGCCATTGAAGTCGGTTGTAGAAAAATACAGAACGACCCTCATTTTATACCAGATATGCAGGAATGGATGACTATTAACGAAGAGATTTGTCTCGGTTGTTTGGCTACAATCACACTGATGCAGTTAACTAATAAATCAGGCGCCGATATAGTAAACTGTTTTGACCCCGAATCTTTCCCTGCCGATAAAACCATTTTTGAGCGAGGTTTTGTTTTCAACCTGCACGTTCCTATTTATAATTTCTCCGAAAGTGAAGTAGCCCTTTTTGAAAAGGCGATTAATTGTCTTCGACAGGGTGATCTATCACAACTACTTCGATTTTACGGTTTAGATACCCATACAAATGCAAACCTTTCCATCGAATGGTTAAACGAATACGATAACCCTTCACTCGGTTTCGGTACCACAAAAGAAGACCTATTAATCTATGCCGATTTTATAAATGTCGAATTAATTCCCAAAATTACAACCTGGTTTTCAGGTCAAGCTTAACGTCCATTCATAATTCGAATTTACCTTTTCGATCCTGTTCCTTTCGTCCTCCCTCAGCGGCAAGTAGCCTCCGCCTATCATGCAACATACCGGGCTTATAAACATTCATCATCAATTTCTCACTACAGACAGTCTTAGCAATTGTCAGAAATAATAATTCTAAATACTAAATTATGCGAAGTAAAAATAATCTTGATACTGCAACAAAAAGGGTCAAAAAATCTCGCGAGAATTCGCAAGTCAAAATTGTTAAAAAATCTAAAGCAATTACCGGTAAGCCGGTTACAGGGCAGCAACCAACAAAAAACATGGTTAAAGAATCTTCAAAAGAAGAAAAGCGCCGAAATGAGTTTGAATTACAAATTAAAAAGGTCAATAACCTTATAGCAGATGGATGTATACGACAGGCATATTCCGCAATACCAAAAGAAGAAAAATTCCCTGAAAAAGCCAACGTGATAAAATCAATGAAGTCTGACCTTATGGAACAGATTTGGAATCTATAGTCATACGAGAATAGTCAGAATTGAACAATGAACGAGCAGGTGAACGACTTCACCTGCTCTTTTATATATAAACTGGGCAAAGTTTCATCGGCCCGAGACTTAATTGAGCGCACATGTCAACCTCCACTAATCTCCCTGGCACAAGTTCTATTCACCGCCACAGTACCCCATTTTACAACTCATCACCACTTAAACTTATAAAATACTATGCAAAAGCTAAATAAAAAAGCTACCTCCATATTTATGCGCCTGGTTGATCTTTTGGGTAACGATGGTTACCTCAATATCAAACATAAAAACAAACCTTCTTTGTTCTTATGCTTAACGGAAACCGGGATCAAAATCAATCCACGCGGTGTAACTGCCAACCTTTTTATTTTACGTATCACTGATGCCAGCACCGGTTCACAAGATCCATCCATGCAATTTTTAGTTGTTGACAAACGCACCTCTTCGACCCCAAATGCAGCTAAAATTTATCCTGTCAGTTACCGGCAGGATATCATTAACCAAACCGCCACATTCGTTACCATAACAGATAGGGAAGTTATCACCGTAAATAACTCACTTATAAAATTTTATACTCGTTTTGCCAACGCATGGTTAAAAAGAATATTCGAGGACAATTTTTTGACCGAATATGTTCGAAAAATTGAAACTTCCGGACAAATTATTTGCAATTGCGGCAATACAGCCGGCTTCGATGGCTTTACTGCATGTGACGGGCTAGGTAATAAAATTGAAATAGCACCATCTCTCAGCCAATACATACGATGCGCTAATTGTTCCCGCGTAATTGCTGTCGATACTTGCCTCGTCCTAGCGCCGGTTAAGAAAACGTTCAAAACTTTTTCATTTGACAGCCTGCAAATTAAAAAACCTATTACCGAAATGTCCGCTGCAGAAAAAGCGCTATTACTCCATACTCTCTACCCGGGAATTATTCGCGGATTTATCTCTTTCACCCTTAGTCAAACTTTAATTGCCTTAAACGACCCCGCCGCCGACATTACGAATAACGGGGATCCTGAAACCATCACTACTGATGAATGGCTTGAACTTGCCAGACGAGTAAACGCTAAAATAACCACCCTTCAAGAACGTCTTGTTTCAAATAGCTACATTTTTTCTATCCACCTATTCAACGGTTATTGCCGCTATTTTGTACTGAATTGCTTGGGACTATATATTACAGAATGCAAACGTCAAGAGATTAACAACGGCATTGAATTTATTTTTGATTTATAATCTCCTTTTAGCTATTCAATAATTCGCTGATTTTATTCTCTCGCAACCTTAATTAGTTGGGATATACAATCACATTCATAAACAAGTATGAACACATGGAAACATTAAGCGGACTAATCGTAATTAATACTCCCGCTTCCAACCGGAAGATAGAACGCATTAAAGCCTTATTACCTGAGGCCACATTTTATGGAAGTGCCACATTAGGCAGTAAACGCAAAAGCTACCTCATTACGGTAGACGTCTTTGAACAATATAAGGACAAACTCAAAAAGCTGGGAGCTACCAAGGCCCGCTCCCAGCCATTTTTAAACAAGCATAAAGAACAATAACTATGACGCGCTCTAATATTTTTGTCACCCTTACCGGGGGAAAAAAATTGTTTTTTGTCCTGGACAGCAGCACCGCGCCCGAACAGGGCTATATCGTAGAAAAATTTATTCTGCCTCTACTGGCACTAAACGACCAGGACAAAGAGATTGCATTCATTCATAAGAATTCTGACAGCATCAATGAAAAGCGTACGACTGCAAGCTATCGGTACATCATTGATCTCCAACAAAAAAGAGTACAGTTTTTTGTGGAACACTATAATTACAAAACGGATAGATTTCGGCGGGGAAAAGACTTGACAGAAAAACGATATCTGCCGTACCTGCGGTCGGTCAACCAATCGACAATAATATAAACCAACCCTTTAAGGTCTGCCCTTAACTCATCATTCATACAACTATAGAAAATCGGTTTATGACATACACAATAAAAAACACACAGGATATATTGAACAGGCTATCGTCCGAAGATCAGATTCATTGTCAGCTGGTTTTTGAGAATTACCAGAACAAATTACATCTTATTAATAGTTTACTCGAAACTATAAGAGACACAACTGAAAAAATTGAAAAGAGAGACAAAGAAGAAATACAAAAGATTGGAGAAATAAATGACTTATTAAACGGTATTATAAGAATTAACTCGGAGTCACTGGTCAAAATTCTCGAAAGTTATTTTATAACTAAGTATGCTATCAGTTTTTCATCATATTTAAACTTAAAAGCCAAACTTTCGCCTTTCAATTCTTTTTTGCCCATTGTTTCCGGCATTTTTAGTCAATGTAGTGAAGACCTGAATATATCAGGAAGTGAAAATATTGCAGACAAGTTTCAGCGTAGATTTTACTACCAGGAAGAGCAGCCTGTTATCAATGGAGAAAAGATTTGTTTACCTTTTTATTGCTGTTATAATAATTATGGTCATCTTTCATTGCAAAAAGATGGTGAACAATCCATTAAATGGTTACTACATGCCCTATGCTATTGCTTTCTAAATACAAACTCAATGCCTTCTGAATTATCTACGCTTTACGATCAATGGTTAAAAGAGATTGATGTAAAAAGAACATACATAATTTTTCCGGGTGTTACAATCAAATTTTTCCGAAACCGAAAAGTGAATTTGTCGTTTTCCACGCCTGAACATGCTTTAAAATTCTGGAATCATTTTGAACTCACCGGCATTGCCGCCAGGATGAGGACAAAAAATCCATAGCCCCCCCTTGAAAAAAAAAGCATTAGTCGGGGTAGGGATTTGATCTTTTCAAGGGTTTGAAATAAATTGTGCCTGTATTGTTATACTTCTCCAACCCCGCATGATCCCAAGTTAAATTATTACATTTAACTTGTTCACACGCCACTATTTATGTCAAATAAAGTATGTGCTTCGATCACCAGTAAAAACGGCGGCAAATTTGTTGCATATTTAAGACAAAGACTGGCCAATAGGTTCGCGGCGGAAGATGATATAGACCATCAGGCCATAAACAAAAACAACCATGCCATGTGAATAACTAAAACGAACATACCTATGGTAAAAATTCAGCTTCTTTTTGTTTATATAACAGGGCTATATTCTCCCATATAAACATCAAAACTCCAGTATGAACGACACTTTTTACAACGGTCCATACACCGGTCATTTTTACTGCCTGAGAAACAGGTTCAAAAAAGGCTTCTTTAAAACTTATTTAAACACTTACCTTCTATTCCTTCTGGATATATCACATCGCCTCGGGCAGGATCATGAGGAAATGGCGAAAGAATTTTTATCCTTTTTATATTATGATCAAACCGAGTGGCTTGAAAAATATCCTAAAGTCAGGTTTATGAGAATTTTGTACGGGAATAATACCGGAATTGCCGATAAGGAATTTGCCTTCTATGATTCCGAGCACTTTTTCCTGTTTACTTTCTTACATGCTTTTTTCGTTATGAAGAAAATGTGGCCCGAAACTATGCAGGCACCGTCGAATTCATAACGTTTTTAAATAACTTTCCTGGGATTTACCAGCATTATTTTACTGATACCTTTAAAGCTGTCTTTGATAAACCTTACAGGGCCTACAGAAACGAACTTACACTCCCTTCATCTGTATTTACAAGATTCCTCGAGGATTTTAATCCACTCAATTATTTGGGTAAACCTTCCTCTCCGGATGAGTTGTTGGGAAATATCCTGAATGATGATGAGGAGGATTAATTCGTATTCATCTTACGATTGCTGCAACAAACGGACGCCTGCCCGATGCATCTCTTTATTCGTTTGATCGGGCGGCAAGTACTTCTATCGGTGCAGGTAATCCTAATTGGTGTGCAATGTCAGCTAAACTTGCAGCATGAACAATTGTCCTGTGCTTTTTCTTGGTGAAAGCTTCCACCTTAAATACACCTTCCTGTATAGACGATTTCCTTAGCTCCAAAATTTCAAGGGAACCGTTATTGTTGATTGTTTTACCAACTACTTTTTTGGAAAAAAAACAATTAAATAATCGGCATCGTCTTCACTATACACAGGAATCTCATAGTTGTTCATGACTAAAACAGGCGCCTCGTTGTATCTATTAACGGCATTTATTCTTGCTTGCGAGTTAATTTTCAAAATGTCTTTCGAAAATTCGCTAAAAGCCCGACTCAAAGCGCTATGGAATCGCCGTGCCGTCAAAATGTTTACATGTAAAATGTCTTCCTGCTGATCTATCGCCTCTAATTCGCTTGTCAGGCTCATATATTCACCCAATGTATAATTATGAATTATCAGACAGCGTAAATTGTTATATAGATCAAAAGAATTGTACTCTTTAAGGTACTCATTAATAAATTTCTTATAATGTTCTTCGTTGCTTGTTGTGCCGTGATTATATCTGTACGCAGCCATTTGGTCTATGAAACAACTTCCCAAAATAAAAGCAGCGATCGGTCTGGTGATATTGTATTCTATATCCCCTAATGCAAAGGTTTTAAACGAATGAATGATGCTTCCGATTTTAACATCTTCCGGTAATGTCCTTAATTTTTCTATTCGTGTCATTCAGTCTAAAGTACAAATATTCGATAAAATACAAGAATATGCAGTTTTTTTAATTGTGGTAACCGGCTCGTTTAAATTTAACAGCGGTCAAGCATCTGCCGCCAATCTTGGTAAAAAACAGACCATGGAGAATTCAACGAAAACCATAGGAGAGGAAACCCAAAAGTGTCCAGACAGCCCCCCTTGTGTTTGAAAACGAATACTTAGAATCAATAGTTAAAAAAGTGAGCAAACACTATCACAAGAAGGTTCAATGTATAGGAATCCTTCCCAAGAAAACCTACTTTGGAATTTTTTCGCGCTGCGACTCATTAAACAGCATACTTCAATTTCTACAAAAGCAAACCCACGTGCAGTTCTCTATAAAGGGAGATACAATTTTGGCGCAGCCGTAATGAAAATTATAACTTAACCCGGATATTGCAGGATCGAAATGGCGCCGATGTTCTTAAACAAATGAATAAAATATTTGAGGATATTCTCAAACCCGAATCTACCGAAGAACATCTCCCATATGAACTTACCCAGGAACTCCGAACTAAAAGAAAACAATCGCACAGGCAAAAATTCATTCTTTGTCAAATAAAAACGCAATTCTCAAAAGACAGTTAAACACACCGAAATTGAAAAACCGCTCCAAAAGAGCTGAGCGGTTTTTTAATATCTCTCAGATAATTACAAATTTCTCCGATTGCTAATTAGTCGATTCATACACTGGCGAAGATTTTTAAATGCTCGCCAAGGGATTTTTCGCCAGAGAAGCCAGTATGATTAAAGTGTGGACTATTCATCCGTCCTTATTTTTTATTTAAACAATCCAGATAAATTTTTTAGGTTACCTGAGCTGTCGAGAATACAGTAAAAGTAAAGCCTATATTCTTTTTTATATTTTTGGGTAATAGGACCTTCAAAATTTCTTTCAGTCAAACCGCCAACTAGTGGTTCACTAATCAAGTATTCTAAACCTTCCACATTATTCTGAAGACCTTTGAAATTAAAGGCAATTGAGTTTTTCGCACTTTGGAATTTTGAAAATTCTGATAACTTCTTTTTATAAATAAAGTATGACGAGTCGTCATAGAATTGTAATAAGACTATTCCAATAGTGGTACCATAATTTTTGGACAAATGTGTATGAAAGGTTAGATAGTCAATTTTAGCGACTTTAGTTTTAGCATTTGAAGTATCGTTAAGTGACCGCGTAAAAGTTGTATCTTCTATTGTGCATTCTATATTTCTGAGATAGAAAGCGGCCTTTTTTAATTGATCCGAGGGGGATTTTTTATTTATCAAGTAGTATCGTAGGTTTTCAACTAATGATTCTAATGGATAATAATATGTGCCGTTTAAATGTGTATCTAAGGTGTTTTGCATGTTATTCAAATTCTCTACGATGGCGTCATAATTTGCAAGAAGAGTGTCATGTACTTCTGTTTGAGAGGAATAGACAATTAAAGAATCAAGGCAAGTTTTTGCTTCCTGATATTTATGACAATGCCAAGCAGTAGTATATTTGATTAAATATTTGTGGTAAAAATTAAGCGGATTCTTTACCTTATTTAACTTCATTTCCAACACCTCATAGTTTCCATCTTCTTCATATTTAGCCGAACTTGTATAAATATCTTCAAATTCCTTTTGTGCATCTAAATATTGGGAGCTTATTTCAAACCAAAAGTTACTTTCCTCATGAATGAAACTGTTAGTTCCTTTTATTTTACGAAGTGTATCAAAGATGTTATATGCTTCTTTATGTTCGTTATTATTTAGTTTAAATAAACCTGTATAAAAAAGCTTGTACTCATAATCAAAACCATCGACTATTTTAAAATAATGATATGAGTCTTTTTTATTGAGATAATTAAATAGGTTGTCAAAGTTAGATTGGTAATTGTTGGGTATCGCCTGATAACTACTTGAAGAAACTTTAGAAAATGGTTCAATCCATCCTGGTTTTCCCGTATAGGGATTAAAGTTTCCCTTAGTCGAATAATTGTCAAACATGCTGCTATTAGGGGCAGTTCTAAAATGAGGTTGAACATAAGAGCCATCTTTCCTAAAATATCCATTAACAAAAACATCGCTGCTTTGTGAAAATAGATTAATAAAGCTAAAAGTCCCTATAAGGAAAAAAAATGTGGCTATAAGTCTTATCATAAATATAATTTACGCAACTCATTGCTTTCAATTTTTTTTGAATGCTCGATTTTTATCGACTTTTTCTAAGTGATTGAACTCTCGCTCCGCTATTTTTTCTTCTTTTTATACTTTTTCAAAAATTCATCAATCATCTCTTCAGCCTTAAATCCACAATACGTTACAAATTTGTCTCCTAGCACAATAGCACCAACGCCATATTTATTAATAATCACTTGTGTACAGAATTCAAGCATTTCCTTCGATGCTTCGTTTCTTCCAGAACTAAGCGCCTCCAGATTATCTGCGAACTCCCTAATAGAAATATTAATGGTTGGTACAGTTCCGCCCACAGCTTTAATTTTAAGCGGTCCCCGTATCAGCAAATCAACTTCCTCCAATAACCAGGTTTCTACATCTTTTTTTCTAATCTTATAAAACATATCAGTATTTACTTCATCTATACTTCTTTTTTCCCAAAATTCACTAACATATTGTTTGACTGATTTTTTAGTACCAGTAATTGTTTCGGTATAATTGTTTCTGTTCACCATAAATTCTTTACCAAATAGGGAAAGAATCTTTCTTTTACGCTCAACATATTTCATCAGTCGATATCTAATTAGGATAAATAAAAATAAGAAATAAACAAGGAACTTATACCTAGCAACAAAAATGAATTAACAATAATATGGCCTTTTTTTCATTCCGGGATATGGAGAATCTGTTCCCTACATCACAAAATGTGTGTGTAATTACACAATTCGTGCTGACACAACTATCCAACCTTGAATTTTTTTTTAAAAACTGCTGATTGGACCTGGAAGGTGGTGCTGCTCGCAATATTCAAAATGACATTTTAAATAACATGGTACCCCTGATTAACATTCACACATAGATGGGTGGGGTAATAAGAAACCACAACATCGTAGCGATCGCGACAGTAAAGACACCCAAATACGAAATAATGTAAAACTAAATTACAACTCTATGGCAACATACGTTATTGGTGATCTTCATGGAAATATAAAGGGCTTTCTACAATGTCTTGAACAATGTGAATTTGATTATCAAAAAGATACTCTTATACAATTAGGGGATGTTATAGATGGTGGCGAATTTGTTTACGAATGTGTTGAAGAGTTACTAAAAATAAAAAACTTAATTGCGATAAAAGGAAATCATGAAGCATGGCTACTTGAGTTTTTGAAATCAAGTTATCATCCTGTTCAATGGACGTATGGAGCTTTAAGCACAGCAAAGTCTTATGCCATACATTCTGGTAAAAAACTAATTTTTAAATATAGCGGAAATGGATTCAAGGTTTCGCTAAATCCTGAGGATATTCCGCAGCAACACCAGATATTTTTTGAAAAGCAATTGCTGTACTATAATGATCAAAATAATAACCTTTTCGTTCACGGGGGATTAAACAGGTTTCAGCCTATAAAAGATCAGCGACCAGAAACTTTTTATTGGGATCGTACTTTATGGCAAGATGCTCTTCAATGGCAAATTCAGAACCGATATCAAGGAACAGTTGAACCCTTTTATATAGCGGACAATTATAAGAACATATTTATTGGACATACAAGTACCTTGAATTGGGGTTTGAATACTCCTTTGAAAGCGGCTCATATTTACAATTTGGATACCGGATCAGGAGGAAAAAATGGACGACTAACTATAATGGATCTACATACTAAAAAGTTTTGGCAATCCGACTTAATCTACTGACTTTCGGAGTAAGCCGACACGCAATTACTAAAAATCAAATTTAAAGTATTGCGAATTCCCATAATCAACGTGATTTGGTTTAAAAAAATCGAACCCCGGTTTCACCATTTCAACTATAGTATTATCAATAGTGCATTCAACTGTTCTTACATCTCCAGGAATGAAATCATGTATGCAGTCAAAACAAATGCTTTCAAGCAGCTTTTGAAATACATCATCCTTTTTTGTATGGATATAAGAAACTTCGATGGCTACTTTCTTCTGTTCACGGCCCTTATCAATATTTGCGGTAACGATGATATTACCACAATTTGCCCTCAACTCATAACGATATACAGCTCCTTCCACATTCACACCAATAAAATAATAACTTTTATTAGGGAGCCTTCCAAAATGGATCTTTTCCACCGTTAGTTCCTTTATGCCCAATTTTTTAATATATTGCTCTAAAGGTGATAAAGCCGAAGTTAAATTTTTATCTACCCTAAAACCCGGATTTAAGTCTGTAACGTCAAACTTCAACTTTTCCATTATAGCAAACAATATCCTGTGTATCGCTCCTTCATCATCATACCCATAAAAGTACCCCTTAATAAAAGACCGTTTTTGAATCACAGCATCAATGATAATAAATTCAATTAAGTGATTTAACATTTGATCTTCATCCCTTTCATGAACATAAGAGTCAAAACCATTATCAAAACTGAATAATTGTCCTTCCGCTTTCAATATGACATCAATGTATTCGTTTTTTTTAAAGCCGATAAAATATTGTGACGCCTCTTCACAGGTAGCCCGCATGATATAATACCGCCTCGAATTTATCTCTCCCCAACTTAACACCTCAAATACCTGTTCTATCTCTTCGTCTGATTCCTCCTTAATGTGTATGACTTGTTCCTTAGCTCTTATAAAAAATTGAATTAGTGGATGCATTGATCATTATTTATGTAAGACAATTTTCCAATTAATAACATCTTTTATTAAAACGACTAACTAAGCCTGTAATATTTTTCTAGGGTAACAACGCTTGGCATCTTTTTACGATTGCCGCCGGGTTGCAAACTTTATTTAATGAGAAAAACGGCTTATTGATAAATAATAATAACGATGGAGAATTTGTAGTCACCAGCGAATAATTAACCAGGCGTACTTGAATATAACCAATTTAACAGAAGACCACCAATGTGCACTAACTTGGTTGAAATTTTGGGTAGACTGGGCAATACAAAACTGCCAAAAACCCGTTTTTGTCAATCGATAGATCATAAAGATCAATAGTTGTTTATATTTAACTTCCTATTTGATTAAAGCGCTTATTTGATTTATTCGCTTATTATTTTCATCGTTTGTACTATTAAAAACAACCACTTCTAATAGATTTACTACTCACTAAAAAATTGAATTTTTCCACAAAGATTGGTTACGAGCGGGACGCCCGATTCAAACCATAAAAGATCAGCGACAAGAAACTTTTTATTGGGATAGCCCTCCACGATCGCCTTAATTTTCTTACCCCTTTATCATGTTGTAAATACGCAATTGTTTATGTATTTGCTCTTTTTACTTCTTTTCAATTTATAAAACTTAATTTTATTTGTTTTACCAAAATAGGCCTATACTTATGAGCGCTTTTTTAAAATATGATTTAATTATTAAGGATGACGAAAGCTACGAAAGCTTTAAATCCAGGTGTTTAGACTTTCTCAAACAAGTTACAGTTCTTGCAGATGCGGAGTTAATGCAATTAACTCCTGCAGAACTGGTAACCTTGCATAGTATTAACTACGCTCGTTACCTCGCATTGATGAACCCACAGCCCAGAGAAGAATATATTGATTTACAGATAGACCAATTGCTTTGCGTTCCTTTCTACAGATTATATCCACGTAATATGTGTGATGAAAATTGGAAGCCGAGTGATTGGGATTTAGCTGACCCTGGTGCCACGCAAAGTGAAAGACCTATTGAAGTGAAAGTAATAGGCAAGCGGAAATTAGTTATCCATGATGGGCATAATCGTTTAAAAGATTTAATTTTGAGTGGTAGCCAAATTGCGGAGGTAAAAGTGGTAGAGATCAGAGACACCGAGTGCCTGCTTGCAAAAGCCGAAATTGAGCAGATTCTTAATGATCCCAATATTCCTGAAGATGGGAAAATATATGCGGAGGAACTGCTCAATAAGTACTATTCCTAATTGCCTTACCATTACTAAATTTTCGAACGAAAAATTACGATATGCAAGCCTTGCTCATTAATTCAGTTGAAGGGCGGGTAGAACCTGTTGTTCTTCCCATGGACCTGGCATCGTACAACAAGGAAGTTAACCGATTGCTTAAGTGCAGTTCACATATTTACACTATTTCAACCGATAAGACTACCCAACTTATAGCTGACGAAAACTGCTTGATAAATGAATCAAATATTGCCTTTCACTCCTCTTTTTTCAAACGACCGCTTTTTGGCAATGTTCTTATAATAGGAAGAGATCCTGCCACAGGAGACAAAACCAATTTGCCCGCTGCGATAAACGCCCTTACAATCCAAGTCGAGTTTTGTTCGGAACAAGATACCGCGCGTTTTCGACTGGAGGCAATGGAATATGCTGAAAGCATCCAAAATAAACGCCAGTAGATGACCGCCACCAATTTTTATGACAATAAAGATTTCAAGCCCCGATGAATGTTTCCTTCGGATTAAGCAACCAGAAACTATTGCCTACCGCTTTGCGCTACCCGCTATTACCAGTAACTTTGGTCTATAAATGATCTATTTTTGAAAAAGCTTATCGAAAATTTCTTTAGAATGTTCATACATACGCTTATATAAATGATAGCAATTACAACCATCAAGATTAGGATGGCGAATTTCTACGTCAATGCCTGTAATTTTACAATCGTCTATCGCTTTCTCTATAGAAGCCTTAACCATTTCCGCAATTTTCGTAACGGTTCCATCTGAAAAGGTCAACTCAATCCGAGGATCATCCACTACGATTTTTCTACAATACTTAGATAGACTAATCTTTTTGTCAGGATTGTCAAATAGGAACATAATTCTTCCATCATCCAGTTTGTTACCGGATAGATAATTCTGATTGATATCATTAACATTCTCAAAAAAGGAGGTTTCGGGTGGTCGCCATGAATCAGGATTACTTTTAGTTACTCGTACCCATGAAAACTCAGAATCTAATAGTAAAGACAAATCGATATAAAATAGTATCGGTCCATATTTATTAGGTTTCACAAATTTTTTATGAAGATCCAAACCATCAAGAAAAACTGAATCCCAAATACCCAATTCTTTGTCCTTTTCATCAGTATATTGGGATGTTTGAACCAACGCTAAAGATTCAACATAATGACGGGACAAAAGTGCATCGTTTGTAATATAAGTTAAAGATGTTTTAACTGTATTCGCATGATGCAAATTTCTTACGCCTTTGGCAATTAATAATTCGTACAAGTCCTTGCCTTCAATTTGTGGCCCTTTTTCAACAGACTTTCCTTGTTCCAATTTTCTTGATTTCTTTTATTATTGTGCTTTCCTGGACCATGGGGCCAGCAAAATGCGTAGCCGCTTACTGGTTTATTTTGATATGTAAAATTGTGCCTTTTGTTAATCTATTACTTAGATTCTGATTAATAGGGTACATTTTCACAATGGCTCCATCTGCAGTTTTTTTGACAATCCAACCATTCTCTACCACGGTAATCGGAATATTTAAGGCTTTATTCTCATTGACGGCATTAATGCCAGCTTTTAGGCCGATTTCCAACAGAAAATTAGCGCCGAACTTGCTGTCTTCAATATCGCTTAATGTTGAACAATGATCCATGATGACTTTTCCTGACTGTTTATAATTCCAATAGGAACCAGTCCTTCGTTTTCCCTTTCTATTGTTTCTTTTTGGTTTTCGCATACTAAACAAGTATTAGAAAAGCTTCTAACTAATTTACGATCCTCCAGGGGCAGTAAATTACAAAATAATCCAGTGTGCCTTCGGTAGAAATGGCCCATCAATCCTTTTGTTGGGAAATCTGGCTTACTATAACCATCTTAGGCTGGGGTTCCGCCGTTGAAGTCAAAATCAAAAAAAACAAAAAATGGAAAGAAATTAGTAAATTCAGTATGATAGCAACCTGTTAAGTAAAGTAGAGTCAATTTATGTCAAACTCGCAGTATTTTTTAAACATGGTAGACCAAAAACGCGACCAAAAAAAGCAAAACCCGCTCTGGGAGCGGGTTTGAGCAAAAAACCTGCGGACCGGACGGGACTCGAACCCGCGACCTCCGCCGTGACAGGGCGGCATTCTAACCAACTGAACTACCGATCCTTACCGCTGAACGATTTTCCCTGAGGGTGTGTCGTTTTTGGGATGGCAAAGATAGCAGTTTTGAGATTCCCCCAAAAAGTTTTTTTACTTTTTTATTAAAAAAATTGAAGAAAAAGGAGCGACCCCAAATTGAAGTCCAGGTCAAATAAAGCATTCTGGAAGAATAATTTAAATGAGGCGCCGCCCACGCTCCGGGTTGTGTAACACCCTGGCTAATCATTCGGGGCAATTGCACCAGCCTGGTGATCATAAAACAGATCTCCATGACAACATTTACATTTAGCTGGCAAAACAGTAGCGTAATGCTATCCGTATTGACCTAAACTGGTAGGCTATTGGCCTACGTCCCGTACCCGCCCCCTACAGAGCTCCTACACGCACTCTACTCCTGCATGGCTAGTTTTATACCATTCTCAGGCAATACTCAGAGAATAAGAGGCCATCTAACACCCATTCCAGTAGTACCTGGGGCGGCAAACATATAAATAAGGCCATCCCGATAGCTATCGGGACAGCCCCAATTTTTTCATGGCTATACCCTTTTAAACAATTTGCTCCAACGCCCCAAAGGCATGATCAATCACAATCTTCCAGGTTCCATCGGGTTGCTGTTTCATGACTTCGATACCTTTCGACTGCACTTTTACCTCATCACCATCGGTAATGTTCCATTCACTCCGGCCAACTGCCACATTGCCGGTTTGCAAACAATAAACGGTCTTGATCTCCATTTTGCCTTTGATTGCTAAAATGGCTTTGATCGCCGCTTCAAATTGTTCCCGGCCCGAAACTGGCTTGCCCGGCTCCGGCACAATAATGCCAGTAAAATCGTACATATTCAGTACCGTATTCACATCGCCCGTATTAAATGCCGCTGCTAAGCTGGCATGGGCATCCTGCGCCCTCGTTGGTAAATTCATGTTGTTGATTTTTTATTGTTGATGAATGAAGAATACTAGAAAAGCGGGGTAAACTGCTTACCGGCCGTTACGGCTTGCATCAATGGAGCTATACTATCATATACTTTGTTGTATAAAAACGGACCCAGACTAACCCGCTTTACTCCCAGTTTGTTTAAGCTGTCGAGACCGGGCAAGCCGGGTATGCCCATCACATTTATGGGAAGCTTCGTGCTTCTAACCGCTGCGGCTATATCTTTTTCTTCGCTGATGCAGGGCAGAAAGATGCCATCTGCTCCTGTTGTTTCATACAGTTTCAAACGTTGAACCGTTTCCTGCTGCTTGTTGGCTACATTCAATATATACGTATCGCAACGAATATTGATGAACAGCTCCAACTGATCTGTTGCCAGCTGGCTCTTTATAAATGAAATAGTTTGCGCAAAAACGTTGGCATCTTTCAAGGTTCTTCCGGTTGCCTCTATCGTTGAATCTTCAATGTTAATGCCTGCCACGCCCAACTCAGCCAGCTTCTTTATATTGGCATAAATGGCGGCATCCGTTTTTCCATACCCCATTTCCATATCTACTGTTAATGGTATTTGTACGGCTGCTAATATCCTGCGAACAACGAACAGATAATCTTCAAAGGGCATCGCCTCTCCATCTTCATATCCCAAACTGCTGGCAACTGCGGCACTGGAGGTGCCTATCGCGGGAAATTTTTCCTGTTGTAAAACCAACGCGCTTTTAGCGTTCCAAATGTTGGGCAACACAAATAACCCGGGACCCTGGTGTAGTTGTTTGAATTGTTGATATACTGATGACATAGGTTTCTGTTTTATGATGATAAAACAAAATTACCCGTAGTCGAAAAGTTGAAATTGTATAAAACGGAACAGGGGAGGAGGGACGCCAAAAATCTGAAGTCAATGGTTGGAAGCTCTGAAAAACGTTTAGCCATCACGCAATCAAAACACCTTCATACTGCTGCCCAACCAAACTGGCCGCCAACTCAACCGGTGAATTGGCTATGGCATAACCCGATGGGGTAAGCCCCGTAAATGTTTTGAACTCCCTGATGAAATGCGATTGATCGGCATAACCGCATTCATAGGCAATGGAGGTTAATGAACTGTTTCCTTCC
Organism: Niastella vici; assembly: GCF_002077945.1. GTDB lineage: Bacteria > Bacteroidota > Bacteroidia > Chitinophagales > Chitinophagaceae > Niastella > Niastella vici. Next base: position 305,343 of record NZ_LVYD01000024.1, on the reverse strand, counting down.
CTTATTAATTGCAGGCTGTTTTGAAACCGGTTTATCTGGCTGTATAATTTCGGCGTAAGCCCGGTGTACTGTACAAACAATTGTTGCATATAACGCGCCGAAATGCCATAGCGCGTTGCCAATGTTTCCATGGTATCAAACGATTCCTGTTGCTGCAGCTTCAGCATCAGGTCGCTCACCACCGCTATCTTGTTTAACCTTTTTGTGGCCAGGGAAAGTTGTTGTAATAAAAAAGTTTCTACCAGGGCCAGTCTTTTTGTCCAGGACCTGGCATCCGTTAACTGGCTATGTAATGAATGTACCTCTTTGCCCATTACATCGCCGAAATTAGCCACCTGGTGATTGAACTGGTTTATTCTGTCGTTCAAAATGCTGGCGGCAGCATGGGGGTAGAACCGGATCCCTAACATCGTGTTCCGGCCTATTGATCGTACTGCCAGCGGTCGCAACACCTGTCCCCACAACTCAACGGCGGGCGTGGTAACAAATTCCTGTCCGGGTTGTGTTAGCCAACTCCCCGAACCCAGGTTAAAAATGATCTCCATACTGCCGCAGGGAAATACCACATCTTCAAATGCTGCATCGCAGGTGGATTCATACACATAATAGTGTTTCACATATGGCTGTAACGCCTTGCCCGGTTTGAATTCGTGATAGGTCATGGTTGGTAAACTTTGAGCGCAACCCTTGTTTCTCCTTCTAAAGATACAAAAGCTGGCGATTGGCGAAATTAGAAAGCGCCGGTTTGCAGGAATAGAATAAATCGGAACAATTGGCCAATAAATAACACGCCCCCGCCTGGCCGGGTGCAATTGACAATCCGGGAATTGTGCGTCCAACTGGTAAAGAGCAAGCTACAGCAAATGTTCAGGGGCTTCCGGCAAAAGGAGCTTCCGCTCAACCCTAACGCGTTACCAAACCAACCATATTCCCTTCAGGGTCAGTGAACCACGCAAATTGCTTGTTATTGGGCAAAATAACAGGTCCTACGCACTTTCTACCGCCCGCTTCCTGGATCTTCGTCAGGCTTTCATTAATATCATTCACCTGAATATAGAACAGCACATAATTATGGGGTTCGTGCCCCAGCGAGGTGAGCTGTCCCTGGATCCCTTCTTCCGTATTGGTATTTATCAATGAGGCCATCGGTATGCCAGTGGGCGTCCAGCCAAACAGATCGGCATAAAACGAAGCCGTTTTCGAAAGATCTTTACAGCCGATCTCGAAAAAAACTACCGGGTTGGCAATAGGAATTGACATATAGTGTATATTTTTTATAATGTTGTTGGTGTTATGGCAGGCTGCGATCAATGTTTGTGCGAAGGATAATGGAATAGTTGCTTACTATAATTTACTGAATTTTACGCTATAAACCAATTGCAATATCGCCGGCGGAACCAACTCATTCCCCCTCATGTAAACTTGCGTAAAACCGGTTTGTTTAACCGGCTGCGAATGAGGGTATTATTTAGGTTGAAAGCTGCGCCGCTCCATTGTTAAGGAATTCTTTAATTTGCAGGATGTTAATACGGTTCCCTTCCGCCGCCTCCTTCGACAAAAACGATAACGACGTATTGCAGCTGGGTAATACGCCGCTGGCCCGCTACAGAAAAGCCACGGCCGTTGGTAAAAGGACCAGCTTTATCACCGAGCACACTGTTATTTTCGTTTTGCAGGGCCATAAGTACCTGCATTTTGAAGACCATACACATATGGCAGAACCGGGGCAACTGGTGATACTGCAACGCGGCATTTATGCCATGTCGGAATTTGTTCCGGATGGCCTCGATTATGAAGCCCTGTTGATCTTCTTCACCGATGATTTTGCCAGGAAATTCCTGCATACGCATCAGGTCGCAAAAAGCCAGGCGCCTGCAACCGCCACGCACCTTATTGTTCCCAGCAACGAATTGCTCAATGGTTTCAAAACCCAGTTCATGGGTTATTTTGGAAAATCCATGCCCGCCATGGAAAGCATTCTTTACTTAAAGCTGCAGGAACTGATGTTGTTATTGCTGGCCGGTCCGCAGGGAGAACAGGTGCTGGCATTTCTGCAACACATTGCTTTTGGCCAACCGCTCGATATTGATTTCATCGTTCGCAAACATTTATTGCAACCGCTTACCCTCGAAGAACTGGCCAAATTATCGGGGCGTAGCCTGGCTTCGTTTAAACGTGATTTTCAACAACGGTATAACAACTCTCCTAAAAAATGGATCAACGAGCAACGGCTTGAACATGCCCGACTGTTGCTGCAGCATTCCGGTAATAACGTTTCGGAAGTAGCCATGGAATGCGGATTTGAAAATATTCCCCACTTTATCAAAATATTCAAACAACGCTTCGGTTTTACGCCCAATAGTAACCGGGGAAAAGAACCGGCGTTGTCGCCCCTGAATACCCAGCCTGAGATCATTCCCGGTTAAATGTGCAATTATTTGAGCTTTTTACGTTATCATGTTAAACCATGATAAAATAACTTAGCGCATTAAATAAAATCAGATGAAGAAAGTACTATCATTTATTGCAAGCGTCCTACTGGCGGTAAGCGCGCTGGCGCAGGATTCTACCGGCCTGTCGAATCCCGAAAGCGTAACCTCCGATGGACAGTTCCTATATGTATCCAATATTGGCAAGGCCCTTGATCCCACTGCTAAAGATGGGGATGGGTTCATTGCAAAACTTTCGCTTAGTGGGAAGGTAATAACGCCTTCTTTCGCCAAAGCAAAACTGAATGCGCCCAAGGGAACCGCTATCATCCGCAACGTTTTATATGTGGCTGATATTGATCGTGTCATTGGTATTCAACTTTCGACCGGCAATAAAATAACCGATATCAATTTATCAAATAGCGGAACTTCTTTTTTGAACGACCTCGCCGTGAAAGATGATCTCACGTTGTTTGTTTCGGCTACTGATGTTGGAAAGGTATTTGAAGTGAATGTCAGGTCCGGTGCGGTTACGCCAGTGGTCGACGTAAAAGGCGCCAATGGTCTTTGTTACGACAAAGCAAAGAACCTGCTGTACACCTGCAGTTTTGATTTTCAGAATATGCAGGGTGGTGAAATTGGGGTGATAAGCTGGAAGAACTATATCCCTTCGTATGAGAAAGCAGGCGACATTCATGGCGCTTTTGACGGACTGGCCCTGCTCGATGATCATACGTTGATCGTTTCTGACTGGGGCGCCCTGGACCACCCGGCCGGTTTTCTGGAGAAAATTGACCTGAACACTAAAAAGGTCACCAAATACGATTGGCCGGCAATTGCAGGTCCGGCAGATTTCTATTTCGATGCCAAACAAAACCAGGTTATCATTCCTGCTTTGGTTGCAGGTAAATTATTATTCCAGCCATTGTAAGCAATAGAAAATTAAAATAAAAAACCCTGAGCATGGAACACGCTCAGGTTTTTTTATTTATTCACGTTTCACACAATATACACCAGCGCAAAATCCTGCGGGCCATGTGGAATGTTGGAACCCACCACATCGAGGCGCCAGTTGCCGGCCGATGGCTTGGGGAGCGCAATCACTTCTACATTATTCACACTATCCATTTTGGCGGAACTGCTGCCACCCTGGTTGCCCGTATATTTTTTTCCATCGGGCCCCGTCAATATCAGGTTCAGGTTATTCACCAACGAAAGCCCCGGATAATCACTGTATGCCAGCACCACGCGCAACCCCGCAGCGCCTGAAGGTACAGTGAGGGTTGTAGTTTGCACTTCACCGGTATGCAATCCTTTGGTTACATCAGTAAACACTGCTTTAGAACCCTGCGGCGATAGGATGGCATCGAGGTTAACGCGGCCATATCCCTGGTGGTTATCAACCGGCGCGCCATTGGCGGCGGTGGCGGGCAAACGCACGGCACCCGCTATCAGCGTGGCTTTCAGCAAAGCGGCCGATGGCTTGCTGATCTTTTGTTTGGTGCGCAGGTATTCCCTGATGAGCGCAACAGCACCGGCAGTAAGCGGCGTGGCCATACTGGTTCCGCCCATAAAAAAATATTTTTTGCTTGGCGTAAACGGCGCCCAGGCGGTATTGTTGCCGGCGATCATCGTTGACCGGGTCGATAAGATAAAAGTTCCGGGCGCTACCACATCGGGTTTAAAGCGTTTATCGCGGGTAGGGCCGCGGCTGCTGAACGCCACTACCTGGTCGGGCTGATCGGCCATGGGCGCATTCTTGTAAGGCGCCACCGGGTAATCGGTTGGCCACCATTCGCCATACACCTCTTTGTTGAAGTTGATGCGTTTGTTTTCACAGGCGCCAACGGTTATACAATTCTTGGCAGTGGCCGGCGAGGTTACGCTCATGAGGTTGATGTTGCCATCGCCGTCTTTGTCGGTTCCGTCGTTTCCGGCGGCTACCAGCACACAAAAATCTTTATGGTCCCAAATGAACTGATCGAGCTGACGGCTTTGTTCATCGTACTCACCGGGTTTACCGCCGCCCCAGGAATTGGAATGGATGCGCGCGCCTTTTTGATAAGCCTGGCCAAAAAGATCGGTGAGATCGGTGGGTATGCCCGCCAGCAAATACCGGCCATAATCACGCAGATCGTTTGGGTCTTTCCAGTCCAGCTCCTGTTCCACTGCCTGAAAGATCAGTTGGGCATTGTAGGCCAGTCCGCGAATAGGCCCCTGCAAACCGGGCAATCCTTTTGAGCTGGCGCCGCTGCTCAGCACCGATCCGGCAACATGCGTTCCATGACCGCTGTCGAGGTCGGCAGGGCCATCATCAGCGCCGGGGTTGTTGATCCATTGGGCGTAGTCGTGGGTAATAGGATAGCTTTTGAGCCATTTTACCCGTTTTTCAAAATCGGGGTGTATATTTTTAGGATCGCCTGTATCGAGGCCGGTATCGCAAATGCCAATGACCTCACCTTTGCCGCTCAGGCCCAGGCTGCCGTTTGTTTTACCCATACTCTGCTGCGTGCCCATAATGCCCGCCGCCACATCGTTGCTGGGCCGGTTAATGGACCGCTCATTTATTCGCCGCACGCCATGTACGGTTGATAAATTCAGGATGCGGGCCGGTTTATTGGTTTCAACAACCAACAATTTCCCTTTCACATCTTTGGTGAGAATATTGAACCCCAGTTTCTTTACATCAGGCACGGCGCTGGTCACGTCTTTGGGGCCGAAGAATTCAACCGTGTATACACCCTGCATGGTCTTTGTTCGTGGCAGTGTTGCCATCGCAGCGCTTTTCTTACGCGGCGTACCATCGGCTTCTATCTTTTGCAACAACGTTCTTTCAATGCGCGATTCGTAAGGTAAATGTCCGGCCCAGCGTACATACGGTAATGTTATAACCTTTTGCATTTGTTTGGCTGTGGCGCGTACAATGTAGGTGAAGCCGCCGTAGGGATCGCGCAATTCACCGCCTGCTTTTTTTACCCCGCTCAGCCAGGTTTGTTTTATGGGTCCAATGAATTGTACCAGGTAATGGTGTTTGCCTGCGGGGGGCGTCTTTTTATCTTTCCCCGTATAAGCCGGGTGCGCGTTCACTTTACCGGGGCGGGTAAGGCGGGGGATGGAAGTGTCGATTTCACCTTTACCGGTTTTAATACGGTATTCGTCGGTGATGTCTTCGAACAACCAGGATGCGGGCAGCGCCTTCATTTTGTTCGATGGTACTTCGGTCAGTATAAATCCGTCATACTGTTCAATGACCGGATAACCGTTGATGACACCGGTTCGCTCATCACCGGTTGCAAATATTTTCAGGATCCTGTTCATAGAGAATGTGTTAACTGGTTAATGAATAAGTGCAAATGAGATGGTTGGGGTAGGGGAGGGTGAACTACTGAAAAGGTAGCTTATATACAGGAACGAAAAAACAGTATAAAAACGGTTTTTTGGTGCGTACCCTTACGGGAAAGGCGCTGGGTAATGAAGGAGAGCGCTTGTAATTATGAAACCGTTCCATGGTGCAGGTTCCAGGTTTCAGGGGGCCCTTACTTTGAGTTTTGAAGTTTGTGCCCTGTAACCCCGCAGAGCGGGGCAAGCTCTGTATCGTGTAACCTGTAACTGTTTTATTTCACGTTTTCCTAATTCTTCGTTAAACAACTTGCAGAGAAACGTTAAATAAATTCTGGCTCGGTTTTTCCCCTTACAAATAGCGTTCCAATCAAATGCATTTTATGTTTTCTTTACGATGCACACGTTCTCAAATCAATTATTTTTAATTCGTATAAATGATAGCTGTAAACCGTGTAAAACCAGGGAAACCCATGAAGAAAAAATCAGGTGATTTTTTTGCGGCCCTCAAATCAATAATACTTCCGGAAAGCACCGACCAGCGTGCCGCTAACGGTCCGGTCACCAACAATTTTATTTTAAAAGAATTGATGGAGTGTTTTGAGAATTCCTGCAAACGCGAATCTGTTGGTAAAAGTTTATTGTTCAACATGCATTACCTGATCATTCTTCATCCCGAAGTGTATGAAGAACGGTTGCCTTCTCTCCCCGTCATAGTAAAAGAAGCGTTGAAAGCCTTTTACGGCAAACTGAAAACCGCCCGGAAGAATTATGATGAACTGTCGCCCGTGTCGTTTCACTGGCATTTCCGCTTTGCACCCGGCACCGATTTCAACCAGGAAAGAATTTCGGTGGAAGATGTACGGGTCATCGGTATGCTCACCGGTTTGAAGCCCGCCGGCAGTGGCGGCAGCGACCGGCACAATACAGCCAGGGTGACCATGAAATCAAAAGCGACCAATGTTTTTGATAAAATGGATATCAACCTCGACGTGCTGCGTCACCTGCATTTTGCCGAGAACGGCACTTTCACCGTTAAATTCAATCCCGACCTCAGCGTTACCAATGTAGCCGTAACCAATAATGCTACGCAAAGAACGGCCCGCAACGATGCCGGACTGGCTCGCATTGAATACTACACGGCCGATACCAGTAAAGATGCGGTGTACATCATGAAAGATACCGAGATCGTGATCGCCCGTAAAGAACCGGAGAATGTGGGCTACAGCAATTACCTGCTTATTGAATCGGGTTTTGTTTCGAACCCCCATGCCCGTATCAGATGGAATGAATCGCAACAATCATTTCAGATCGCTTCCTTCAGCAACAACGAAACGCGGGTAAATGAAACAGTGATCGGGAAAAGTGAAGCCGGCAGTCCCCGCTGGTTCGATCTGCGTGATAAAAGCCAGGTATTATTGAATGGCATGGTAACGCTTACATTTAAACAGTTGTAAACTACCTATGATCAACACCATCTCATCCATAGCGCTGTTTGTATTTGTGATTATTTTATTATTCAGGCATTTTAAAAACCTGCCACGGTAATATGAAAACTATTTTGATCAGTGGCAATACGCATCCCGGGATGCGGCGGACGGAGAATGAAGATACCTATACCTGCCGCCAGTTATGGTCGCCCGATAAGGCCCTGCTGGTAGTGGTTGATGGGGTAGGTGGGTATGCAGGTGGAAAACGCGCGGCTGCTATTGCCAGGGAATCTATTGACCAGTACATGGATACGCCAAAGGGTGATACGCTCACCATGTTGCGCGAAGCCGTGATCTTTGCCAACAACCGTATTGCCGAAGAGCGTGCACAAAATCCAAAGTTCAGTGAAATGTGTTGTGTACTGACGGCCGCTGTTGCCGATGCTACTACCGGCGCCGTGTATTTTGTTCACGTGGGCGATACCCGTATGTACCGGTATCGTAAAGGCGTTTTACAAAAACTCACCAAAGACCACTCGTTTGTTGGCCTGCGCGAAGATGCCGGTGAAATTACCGAGCGCGAAGCAATGAGCCATCCGCAACGTAACCAGATCCTGCGCGAAGTAGGTTCGGCCATTCACCGCATCGATGATGAAGATTTTATGCAGTATGGTACAGAAGAGCTGTTGCCGGGCGATGGACTGTTGTTGTGCAGTGACGGACTTACCGATATGGTCACGGCCAAAGAAGTTGCCAATATACTGGCTACTACTGCCGCGCTTAATACAAAGGTGAATAACATCATTGCGCTGGCAAACGAAGCGGGCGGGCACGATAATATCACTGTTGTATTATTAAAGAACAACCGCGCCAAACAAACTGCACCCGTCACCAATGGGGTTAAAACAAAAAAAACTGTTAAAGCAAAAACGGAAACAACTACAACGCCTGTTGTTACATCTACAAATAAAGAGCAACCCGATACCAATAATGCTGTTGACGATAATTCCACGCCAAAAACAAAAAAGGCGAGTAACAAATGGATCCGCTGGAACGTATTGGTAGTGGTGCTGCTGGCGGCGAGCTCCTGGTTCTTTTTCTCACAAAACAAATCAACACCCACGACAACTCCCGAAAATAATACTGCCAACAAGAAGCTGCCTGCTGTTGCAGATACAGCTCGCGATCCCCGAAAAATGCCGGCTTCCATTTATAGCGGTGAGCATGCGGCGCCGGCAGGGCCCGTAGCGCTCACGTATGATACCATGCGGTTAACAGCAACAAAGAATATAATGGAGGTGCAGCATTATGCCGACAGTATAAACCATATGTTGCTGGTAATACCGGCTAAAGAAAAGGGCAGTCATTTTGCAGCGCTGGAAATTAACAAATTATCAGGCAGGGCAGGCGACACAATTGTCATCAAAAACCTGCGCCTGAAAGGGTTTGAAACCGGCATCAACGTGCGCTTTCCGGTTCATGTAAAACTGGTGAACACATTTTTTGAAAACGTTAAGTATCCTGTGAGTTACCAGGTTAAACCTGATTCTACAAATAAAAGTCTCTCTGTGCAAATGGTAAAAACAGAGATGCAATAACATATGGCAACATCCATTTTTAGAGAGTATTTTAAAGGATACGAGATCCTGGGTGAAATAGGCAGGGGCAATGCCCGCGTGCTTAAAGCAAGGCACCTGGTTTCGAATAACCTGGTTGCCATCAAGCACTTTGCCTTTAACACCGATGCCGATACCCTGCGCCGTTTCCAGCGCGAATCGGAGATCATGAAATCGATCCAGCATGATCACATCGTCAAGATCGTAGATGTACACCTCGATGCAGAGCTGCCCTATATTGTTATGCAACTCATTGAGGGCGGTGATGTACGCCGCCTGTTGAAAGAACGCGGCACACTGGAAGTAGATACGGTGATACAGCTGGCGCAACACATGACCGATGCGCTGGATGCCATTCACGCAAAAGGCGTGGTGCACCGCGACATAAAACCCGAGAACATCATGTACCGCCGCATGCCCAATGGCGAGCTGCATTTTTTGCTCACCGATTTTGGTATTGCCAAGTTGCGCGAACAAACCAACACGGTAACCGGTTCTTCCATGCTTACGTATGAGTATGCTTCGCCCGAGCAGTTCAGCCAGGCAAGAACCGTGTCAACGCCTACCGATTACTATTCATTAGGTATTGTACTGTATGAATGTTTAACCGGCAAAGTGCCATTTGCCTATAATGATGAAGACCTGTTGTGGCATATAAACCGGGTAATTGAATGTCCTATACCCGAGCCCGCATTACCGGCCGATCGCTATTTGCCGCCCAGTTTGTTGCAGTTGTTGCATGGGTTAACGGCCAAGCAGGCGGTGCACCGGTTGAGCGATACTGCGCATGTGCGGCAATTGTTGCAGCAGGCTGCGCTGGAAAATGCACAAAGCCGGTTCCGCAAACCGGCAACCGCCAACAAAACAAAAAAGCTTACCCAGGTATTCAACAAACCGGTGGCAGTGCCGAAAGCGGTGGCGGGTAAAAAGAAGGAAGTCGTTTTCACCATCCTGGGTGTGTTGCTGTTCAGCGCTTTCATGATGGGCATGTGGGCCGTATTCCCGAACAAGCCCGGCCGGCCCAATGAAGAAGAACAGGCTGCTGCTACGGTGCTGCCGGTTGATTCCGTTTCCGTTGCCCAGGCAAGTCACAGAACACACGTTGCGCAAGGGAAACCATTGATAACCCCGGTGGTGAATGCCGCGCCGCATCCTAATGTTATTGCTGCCGTGCAAACCCCCGCGCAGCGCGATGCAGGCGTTACATTGCAGAACGGGATGTACTATGATGATTTCAGCGATGATGCCGACAGCATTTGGGAAACCGGTAAAGATGAGAACAGTATATTCAAATTCGACCATGGTAAATACGTCATCAAAGGGTTAACGGATAGCCTGACCTATCATTCTACCGTAAAATTTGATCTGGACATTCAAAAGAATTTCAGCATCTCAGCCAGCGCCACGCAATGGGGCAATGAACCCGATGAAGCGTATGGGATCAACTTTTGCGGCAATACCGACATTGACGCCTATTACGTTTATTACATTACGGCCAGCGGCTATTATGCCATTGGTTCCATCACCAACGGCGACTGGCAACCGATCGTGAACTGGACGCACACTTCCAATATTCGTCCGGATAATGAAATGAATACATTGTCAATAGAAAAAAGGAATAACTCGATATTTTTTTACATAAATGATAAGGTGGAGAATGTGTTGCCCTTTACCGGCGGCTATGGAAATTGTTTTGGCCTGCGGGTAGATGGTGCACAAACGGTAGCTTTTGACCAGTTGATCGTGAAAGGATCCAGGTAATAGGCTGTGGCAATCCTGAAACAATAAACTGCAAAAGCGAATGTTGCTGTTACCGGTTGCCGGTTCCCGGTCGCCAGGCAAAAAATTTAGAGAACCAGATTACTTGTAGAGTGCTCGAAATGGAAGTCCTGGTAACCAGTAACTGGTAACTGGCAACCAGTAAACAAACATAAGTAACGAAAATGGAAATTCCCCCGAAAAATATTCATAGAAGTAACATAGAAGCCTGGATACTACTTTCAGGCGCTGCCGTATTGATGCTCGTGTTGTTTGTAAAATTATTCCTTACACTCACACCAGCCCTTACCCGGGCCAATGTAGCATTGAAAACCGGCCGGGCCATAAAGCTGGAAGCCGGCATGAATAAAGACTCGCTGAGAAAGATCATTGCCGGGGGCAATTATTTTACCGATGACCGTGATGTGAGCATGCTGGTTGATTCCTTATCGATGCGGCTCATAACGCTCGAAGGGGTCGATAACCTCGGCGCCATCAATAAGGGGGCATTTGGGGTGGCTGCGCCCACAGCCTGGAAAGCGCCCGGTGCCGGGGTCGATTTTCAGGGCCGGTTGGAAGCCTCGCGGCAACGGCTGGGTTTTGATTCGGTGTTGTACCAGAAAGAATTGAGCGACCCTGTTAATTATCCCGCCACCGTAAATGTATCAACCGGTAGCTATGAAATGGGCGGCCGCATTTTGTTCCAGGGCGAACCCATGCCCGGTACACTGGTGCAATTGCGCGAACATATTGCCACGCTCGAGGAGGATTCGCTGACAGATCATGTGGTGTATGCACGCACCGGCTCCAACGGCGAATTTCATTTCACCGGTCTCATCCAGGATTCTGGTTATAGTGTATTGCCCCTGAAACCCGGTTATGAATTTGGTGCGCGGCAGGGGAGTGCGCGGCTCGCAAAGAACAAATTCTATACCTTCAACGGCAAACCGCATAAGATCAGGTTAATAGGCCCTATTGCCTATGCACAGCTCAAGGAAGACGGCGTACTACTGGTTAGAACGCCTGAAGAATTCACTACTTCTTACTGGCTCATTGCCGGTGGTTGTATCCTCGCTTTCTTTTTCGCTCATATCATTTTATGGTTGCGGAGAAAACAGCCTGATATTTTTATTTTACCGTTGCTGCTGATCCTCTGCTGCATTTCGGTGTTGTTGTTATTCAGTATTCAAAACCCGCTTACCGATACCCTGCATGCCGCTCAGGCTTTGCAGGGCGTTCTTATTGGGTTGACCGGGTTTGTTGTTTTTGCGTTGATCGATATCCGTAAATTATATACCCGCTGGTGGTTCGATGCCCTGTTCAATTTCAGAAAGAAGAGTGTATATGCCCTTCGCGGGTGGACGTGGCTGGCCCTTGCCGTTGGTATGGCGCTGTTGACGCTGTTGGTTGGAACCGGGCCCGAAGGAAGCGGCGTGAAAGTGAATATTCAACTGGGTGGTTTTACCTTTCAACCCAGCGAGATCACCAAATACCTGTTGCTGTTGTTCCTGGCCGGTTTCTTTGCGGCCAATGAAGAGAACATCCGCAATTTATCGGACATCCGCTGGCGTTTTCAGGTAAGCATGGGCGTGCTATTGGGCACAGGCCTGTTGCTGGTGTTGTACCTGTTAATGGGCGACATGGGGCCGGCCATGGTAATGTGTTTTACATTCCTGTTTTTCTATAGCATTGCAAGAGGTAATTTACTACTGACCGTGTTAGCAGGAGTGTTATACTGTGTATTGTTATCACTGATACCCGGCTGGCTGGCCACTGCCATCAGTTTTGTGGCGGTTATACTCACCATGATCATTCAACGCCAGGTGAAAACAGTGAAATGGTATGGTACGCTGGCCGTGCTGGCCGATGCACCGGTAATTGTATTGCTGGTTATCGCGGCATTTGCATTTGGCGATCAGTTGCCGGGTATTGGCGACCGCCTCGCCGATCGCAAGGCCATGTGGCAAAGCCAGTGGGATAATGACGTTTTTGGCGGCGACCACCTGGCGCACAGTTACTGGACGCTTGCCTCGGGCGGACTTACCGGTCAGGGCCCCGGCCGCGGTTTTCCGAATACCATGCCCGCCGCACATACTGATATGATATTGCCAAGTATTGGGGAAGAACTCGGCTGGCTGGGACTGGTAGCAGTTTTCGCCCTGTTCGGCATCCTGATACACCGGTCTTTTTTGCATGCCCGCCGCGCAGGGCAGCCATTCAGTTTTTATTTATGCGCCGGTATTGCCATTGCCACCGGCATACAATTCCTGTTGATTGCCGGCGGTTCTATCGGTCTGTTACCGCTTACCGGTGTTACGGTCCCTTTCCTGAGTTATGGAAAGATCTCGCTTATTGTAAACCTCGCGGCCATGGGTATTGTGGCCGGTATTTCATCGCGGCCCGGCTTGCCCATTCAAACCGAACACCTGCGTAAATACTATGATTTTGTACTGGGCACGGGCATCCTGTTCTTTTTGAGCGGCATAGCCGTTTTAATGGTGAAGCTGTACCAGGTGCAGGTGGTGCATGCTAAAGAAATACTGGTTAAACCGGCGCGTGTTATAAACCGCAACGGGTTACCGATCTATAGTTACAATCCACGTATCGATAAGCTCACGCGCGTGCTGGCCGCCGGTTCTATATACGACCGTAATGGCCTGGTGATCGCTACCAGCGAGCCCGGTACCATTAAGCGCCAAATGAATGACTATCTCGCTGCCGGGGTAGACACCCTGCAATTGCAAAACCTGATGCAGAAAAGGGTAGTGCGTTTTTATCCCTTTGAGGAAGACCTGTTCTTCTGGACGGGCGATTACAATACCCGGTTGTTCTGGGGGCAGGGCAATGGCTATTTTGCCGAGGCGCGTCACCTTACTTCGTTGCGGGGCTATGCAACCAGTCCGGAAAAGCGTGATTATGTAAGCACCGAATACCGGCCCGATAAATTTACCCGGCCGGTGCAAAAGACGATCAAACTGGTAAGCTATGATTATTCACCGCTGGTGGAAAGCCTGCAATCGGGCATTGACACCACCAATGCAGCGGTACGAAAAATAAAACACAAAGACCGCGATATTTATTTAACGCTCGATGCGGCCCTGCAGAAAGAGATCCAGGATTCGTTGCACAAAAGCAGTTTCAAAAATGACCGGATAGCTGTGGTGGTGTTGGATGCCGGAACCGGCGAACTGCTGGCTTCTGCATTGAACCCATTGCCCAATTTGCAAATGCCCGATCTGATGCTGCTCCCGGATCGTGAAAGAAATAAACTGCCCAAACCGGTCACCGATCGCGATCTGGGTATGACGTATGCCACCGCGCCCGGTTCAACCGCCAAGATCCTCACCGGTATGGCGGCCATGAACAAAATGGGGCTTGATGCCACTAAAGTAAAATACCGCGACATTTATCGCAACGAGATCTTTCGCGATAATCCAACCGAGCAGGAGCCATTTATTCCCAAGGTGAATTATGTCGACATGCATGAGGCCATCGTGAATTCGAGCAATATCTTTTTCATTCGCATGGCCAATGAGAATAACCTCGAAGACCAGATGGCGGCGTTGTACCAGGCAACGGGTATGAACGTTAGCCAGCGTGGTGGGTACGATTTTGCGCCCTCGTTGAATAAAGAGAAAGCATCGGAAGACCTGGCCTTCTGGCGCAAGGAAGTGATGAACCATGACCGCCGGGCGTATAACAATCCGAGGTTGCAGGGTACCAAGAACCGGTATCGCAGTCCGTTCTCGGGGCTGGCCTGGGGGCAAAGTACGCTTACCGCCACACCGGCATCGATGGCGCGCATGGCCGGCGCCATTGCCAACAACGGCGTTATGATGCCCACGCGGTATCTTTTGAAAGAAGCGGGTGTAAACGAGCCGCCCGCCTCAGGTGTTGAAATAAGCGAGGACACCGCCTATGCAGGTGTCCTTACGCGCTATATGATCGATCAAAGTAATCAGCCGGGCAAACAAAAGATAAAGAATATAGTGGTAGCGGGTAAATCGGGTACGCCTGAGCGGGTGATCAATGGTGAAATAGAATCGGATGGATGGTATGTGTTCTTTGCGCCCACGCCCGATCACAGGTCGCGCACCGTAACCTGTATAAGAATAGAGCGGGGGAAAGGATCGGGCAATGCGGTACTGGTAGCCAATGCCATTGCCAAAGTGTTGGAGAAACGGGGATATATAGTGTCGTTTTAGTTTTGAAGAAAAGTTTTGGAGGCCGGGGAGCGTCAGTTACAGGTTGAAGGGGACCAGTTACCGGTTACCGGTTACCAGTTACCGGTTACCAGTTACCAGTTACCGGGGTTTATATTCCGAAGTTTCCGATTTTTTATTCGAAACTCCGAAATTCAAGGCCCGGCAACCGGAATCCGGCAACTGGTAACTGCTCAATATTTATCAGCAGCTGCAATTAAAGTCAATAAATAATTATAACCGCGATGAAAAACTTTTTTAAACGGTGGCTCACCAACCCCACACCGGTTGCACCTGAGCAAAGCGATGCGCCGCCAGCCACCGGTAATGGGCAGCCGGTATTATCAATTCCGGCCACGCGGGCCAAGCGCGAAGAGATCGTGCGTTTTATCATCAATGGGTTAAAACCCTATATTGATGAAAAGGGGCATACCATTGCCGGTTTGCGTTTGTATGTGGTTTGTAATAACAAGGAGCTGGAAGAAACCCTGCAGGTGGCCCTGTGCAGCGATGTGCCGGGAATGTTCCAGAAAGAACACCTGGAACGCAAGCTGGTGAACAATTTTATTCAACTGGCCGGGGACTGGTTCTTTGAACATCACCTGGTAAAAGATAAACTGCCCGACTATTGTATTAGCCATGGCACCATGGGCCTCGAAGTGATCAGGCGGGGGCAGGATTTTGTGCAGCAATACTCTGTTGCGCGCCTGCAGGTGCTGAAAGGAAAAACGGAATTGCCCGAATACGAATTGAATCCACAACAGCAATTGAAATTCAATATTGGCCGAACGAAGAACCCGCAGTTAACGACCGGGAAGATCCATACCAATGATATTGTTTTCTGGGGGCAGGATGATCCGGCCTTCGATGCGCAAACAGGCGCCGCCAATTTGCATGTGAGCCGCAACCATGCCTATATTCAGTATAATCCGCAGTTAGACAAATTCTTTCTTTTCCCCGACAAGGGCGGGTTGCCCGAGAATGGTAACAAAACGAGGATCTACACGGCCGATGATAAAGTGAAGTCGTTGAATGTGCCGGGTGTATCGCATGAGCTGCAGGATGGTGATCAGATCGAACTTGGTGGATCTGCTATTTTAGTGTTTATGAAGGGGAAATAAGAGACAGAAGTAAGAAGTAAGAAGTAAGAAGTAAGAAGTAAGAAGTAAGAAGTAAGAAGTAAGAAGTAAGAAGTAAGAAGTAAGAAGTAAGAAGTAAGAAGTAAGAAGTAAGAAGTAAGAAGTAAGAAGTAAGAAGTAAGAAGTAAGAAGTAAGAAGTAAGAAGTAAGAAGTAAGAAGTAAGAAGTAAGAAGTAAGAAGTAAGAAGTAAGAAGTAAGAAGTAAGAAGTAAGAAGTAAGAAGTAAGAAGTAAGAAGTAAGAAGTAAGAAGTAAGAAGTAAGAAGTAAGAAGTAAGAAGTAAGAAGTAAGAAGTAAGAAGTAAGAAGTAAGAAGTAAGAAGTAAGAAGTAAGAAGTAAGAAGTAAGAAGTAAGAAGTAAGAAGTAAGAAGTAAGAAGTAAGAAGTAAGAAGTAAGAAGTAAGAAGTAAGAAGTAAGAAGTAAGAAGTAAGAAGTAAGAAGTAAGAAGTAAGAAGTAAGAAGTAAGAAGTAAGAAGTAAGAAGTATGAAGTAAGAAGTATGAAGTAAGAAGTATGAAATACAAATACAGAAATAAGAAGTAGGAAGGAATCGGGAGGCTGAAAATAGTGACTTTTCTTACTTCCTACCTCTTACTTCCTACTTCGTAATCCTAAAAACCTCAAAAGATTCATTTAATAAAAGAAGCCGCTTACTTACTTTTCGCGCAATGCTCTTGCACACGCCGCCGTATCAAAGCTATCGCGGAAATGAACCACCTGTTCGTCATCGTTGAATTCCCAGGTCATACACCAGAAGGAAGAAAAACGTTTGTTGGTGTTGCGGGCTACCGCATTGAAATTGCCACTGGCAATTACTATGTTGCCATTTTCAAGAATGTGTTCGCAGGTAAGATCTGTGAAATCGACCGCCTCTCCCATTTTGCCAAAGAAATTTTGTACATCATTCGGTCCATGATAAATGCCGCTGAATGGGACATCAGCTCCGCCCATAACTTCCCATATGCAGTCAGTGCTCAGGCAATCGGTAATAAATTTCAGGTCACGGCGATTGAAGGCATCATACATTTGATTTACTTTCTGGCCAAGGTGAACTAGCGTTTCCATAAACGATTTTTTTTTGAGTGATTAAATGGCTTTAATACAATTTCAAAAGGAGTGCGGGGCTGTTCCTTCGGTGGTTCATGGTGTGCGGGAGAGCACGACTAATTCAATAAGAAAAGATTGGGATAAGATGGAAAGGAGCGTTTATAAATTTACTACAATAAAAGCCGGTTTGTACAGGCAATGAGCATATTATTTTTACTGATTGTGATCATGCTGGTGAAGGGTCAATGGTCAATTTCAGGCGGTGCAGGATCGATTATTAATCTCAAATATCACGAGCTATTCACCATTGACCATTCACCATTCACGACTTAACACTTGTATTCACCAATCATGTACTCCAGACAAATTGCCCACACTATCACCTCGTTCTCACTGCTAATTAAAGGTTTAACTTTAACCTATTGGTGCTAACCGTAAAATGACGGGTTTTGAATGATTTTTCGTTAAACATTTTTATTTTTCAAGTGAAAGATTTAACTTACTCCACGATTGAAATTAACAAGCCCAAAAGACCACTTTCAAAGTTACGGATTAAGACCTCTCTCTGATTATTAGTAAGTATCCTGTACCGGATTAAGAAACACTGTTATCCGAATGTTTTGCTTTGGATGAAAAATCTGATTGGTTGATTTTTTATGAGTAATTACCTCGTGTACTTACCTGATTTGTATTGTTTACTGTTATTCCAAAAAAGATGAGTCAAAAACCTTTTATTTTAATTGCGGACGATGACCAGGAGGATAGGTATTTGCTGCATACTGCGTTTGAAGAAATTGGTCGTTCTAATGATATAGCCCTCGTAGAAAATGGCTTGCAGGTTTTCAATTACCTCGATACATCACTCGAACAATCGGGCATGCCCTCACTGATAGTGCTTGATTTGAACATGCCTTTCCTGAATGGCATGGAAACGCTATCACGCTTAAAAGCCCACAAGCTCTATAAAAATATTCCGGTAATAATGTACACTACTTCCATCCATGAAGTAGAAAAAGCAAAATGTCTTGAAATTGGCGCGTTGGATTTTATAAAGAAACCCGCCCGTTTTCAGCAAACCATCTCAACGGCCAAATTCCTGCATGAATCCGCCATAGAAAACCGCCAGGCCGAGCTGAAAGGTTAGGACTTTGCACTGGCGAAAATTGCTTCAATCACTTTCATATTGTTAATGGCATCCTCCAGTGGAGTAGGCACTGGTGTGTTGTTCAGTATGGCCTGGGAAAACAGATCGCCCTGCAGGGTATACTGGTCAACCGGTTCAAAGGTCATTTCTTCGTCGCCATTCTTTTCATACACCACCAGTTTTACCGGTTGGTTGGGGGGCGCATTGAAAGGGATCTCAATTTCAATACGGCCTTCGGTGCCCAGTATTTGCACCCGTTGATAAGGCATTAACTGGGTTGAACAGGTGAAGGTAGCCGTGCCGGTTGAAAATTCCAGGATGCCCGAAGCCATGGTGTCTGTTTGCAGCACCGGGTCAATGGTAACATGACCCAATACCCGAAGCGGTTCGCTGTTAAAAAGAAAGCGCGCCAGCGAAATGCAATAGCAGCCAATGTCCATCATTCCGCCGCCGCCCAGGTGTTTCTGGTTGCGGATATTGTTGGGGTCTGCATTATAATAGGAGAAAAAAGAATGAATGGTCTTTAATGGGCCAATGCGTTTGTCATCAACCAGCTCTTTTGCCAACTCCCATTGCGGATGGAAACGGTACATAAATGCTTCCATCACTTTGAGCTCCGGCTTTTTGGCAGCGGCCTGCTGCAATTTGATGGCTTCCGCTGAGGATAGTCCAATCGGTTTTTCGCATAATACGTGTTTACCGGCTTCTATACATTTGATGGCCCATTCCACATGCAGGTGGTTGGGCAGGGGAATGTACACGGCGTCAATATTCGCATCGGTCAATAATTCCTCATACGAACCATACACCGTTGGTATATTCAATCGCTTCGCGGTTTCGGCTGCCTGCTCTGCGTTTCGGGAGGCAATAGCAGTTACCGCAGAATACTTGCCGCGTTGCATGGCCGGGATCACTTTTTCCCGGGCGATCTTGGCAGTGCTTAATATGCCCCAACGGATCTTGGTCATGGTGAATTCTTTTTATAAAATGAATGGTCCGGGCCAAAAGTAGGAAAAAGTTACAGGTTTCAGGTTACAGGGCCTGGTTAAAGCATAATTGATAATTAAAAGAAAACCTCAAAATTCAACGATGAATGCTGTTGAATTTTGAGGTTTTTAATTATTCGTGAGGCCCGGGTTAAGGTAACCCTTGAAACCCCGCTATGGCGGGGCAGGCTCTGGAACGTGTAACCTGTAACTACTGATTGTCGACCTGTGCTTCGATCACACTCTGGATAGAGGTACTCACATTCGACAACAGATCATAGCCGGTGGCCGATTCAATGGCATCAACCGAAGTGCGGTAAGTTTTCCAATCGCTGTTAGTGGTGTTGATGTTTGGTGTATTAACGGCGATTACGCGGGTGGAAGTAGTTACCCGGCTCAGGTCGCCCGAACCATTTGACAGCACCACGATCACTTTCCAGATGCGGTTGGGAACGGTAACATGGCCATTGTCGATGGTGTTAACGGTGCCACTGCTGCCAGTGCCGCCGGTTCCATACGAACCCATGATCACATACACTTCGCTGCCGGCAGTAACCAGTGAACGCGTATAGCTTTCGAGGTTAGCCCAGGTTTGCTGGTTGTTGGTGGGCGCCTGGGGTATCATATTGGTCATTAAGAAAGTAGAAGAGTTGGCTGCTACTGAAGCGGTGCGGTCGCCTGAAGGACAGTTATGACCACGATCGAAGCCGCTGCCCGAGTAGCTGGTGTTGCCCACCTGGTACCAGCCTGAAGGCAGGGTAGCATCGGCGCGGAAATCGTCCTGGCGGGTTGTGCTGCCGAGGTCACTTGCCTGAATATGCCAGCTAACCCAGTTTGGCGTGCCGCGGTCGCGGTGGTACGATTCGGTATAATAAGTTTTCACCATCAGGTAGTTGGTGTAATTGGCAACATCGTTGGTAGCGCCGCTGGGGTTACCCATCAACATATTGTCATCGTCGGTGCCGGTGCCGCCGCCGCTGCCACCACCCGATGAATAAGAGGTGATCACCACATCATCGATATTGATGCGGTTAGTGCCGCCGCCGGTCTTTACAATTTGAAACCGTACATTACCGGCTATGTTTACCGTAAAGGTAGCGGTTGCCAGGGTAGTTGATGAAGTGGTAACGGTGCTGCCTACTTTGGTGTAGGTGCTGCCACCGTCGGTGCTCACCTGCAGCTCCCAGGTGCTGCTGCCATCGCTGCTGAACACAGCGTGCTTCACCGCTACGGTGGAGGCGCCGTCGGCAAAATTGAAGTTCATACCAATGCTACCAGTGTTGCGTATACGGGCACTTTGGGTGCCGTTCTTTCTGTCGGTTGACAGGTTACCGATAAGGGCATCATCAAAATACCAGGAGCCGGTTGATAACGTAACGCTTGCTGCTGAATACGCTGTTTTGCTGCCCGATTCAAAGGTTTCAGAAAGCGTGGTGGCTTCTGTTTTGGGCGAGGGACTGGTTGACGTGGATGTGTTTACAGTATCCATGTTTTTTTTACAGGCTGTAAACAACAGGCTAATGGAAAGAACGCCGGCGAGTAGCCGCTCATGTGTTTTGAATAGTTGTAGCATATAGTTGGTTGGTTTAATGCGAAGTAACTGTAATATGGCCAGCAATGAGTTTAAGTAATTATTACCAATGTGTTTGTTTCATTACTTCACTTGTTCAACATTATGTCACAACTGCAAAGAGCTTCCGGCACTTAACATTTTAGTAATCTTACAGAAGATACGGATTTTTAATTTTTATTCCTAAATCATTATGCACATGAATCGCAGAACAGGGTTATAACAGGCCGGCCTGTTCGGGGTCCTAAGCACGCTGCCGGGTATACGCAGTTTCAATGTAACCGGTTGCAGAACGGCCTGGCCAAAACACCGGTGGAAGTGGTGTTGCACATGCCGCTGGTTACGGTGGTGGTTAATAAGAAAGTAAAAAGGAAGGCAGTTGTAATAATGATTGATGACATCGTTTATGGGGGAAAGTGCAGACTGCGTAGTGTACTATAATACATCCGGGGAGCAGGTATAAAAGCGGTTAATCCTGACAAGTGGGTTAAAAGAGGGGCTGGATAGACATCCGCCCCCGTTTTAATCCAAAAATACTCTTTGAAAAACTAAGATTACATAGTTCAAATTACAAGCCAATCACATAATAAACTAGCTTTTGTATATTTATTTTGCAGTAATGTGAATTAATTTCCTCATAATAGGAAAATTCCTACCGAAAAATGTGCACATTTTCCCGCAATCGGAAGTATTTGTAATATAGTACAACGACATTAATGTTTAACCCTATAGCAAGAAGTGACAATCTAACGGTGCTATGAAGCGCTGGCAGTTGAACGGAAGGCGGTAAAAATTAAAAAGGACCACCATTGCTAATGATCCTTTATTTGTCAATCAACACACACAACGTTCATTAATCCATTTTCTGTCCCAGTTTCCGGTATCCTGCATAGAAGAACAGCGGGAACACCAGCAGGGTAAGGCAGGTGGCAGTGGTTAAACCACCGATCACCACAATGGCCAGCGGTCTTGAGGTTTCAGAGCCAATACCATGCGACAGGGCCGCGGGCAACAGACCGATGGCTGCCATGAGGGCAGTCATGATCACCGGCCGCACCCTCGAGCGCACCCCATCTTTTATCGCCTGCTCCAGCGAATGATGGTCAAATTCCTGCTTTTTGATCTTTTGAATATTGCTTTTGAACACCGAGATCAGGATCACCCCGTTCTGGATACAGATACCAAACAGGGCGATAAACCCGATACCCGCCGAAATACTGAAATTGGTGCCTGAGATCAATAATGCGGCAATTCCGCCAATAATGGCAAATGGCACATTCAGCAATACCATGCCGGCATCTTTTATATTGCCAAACATAACGAACAGTATCAGGAAGATGATGAGCAGGCTTACGGGCACTACCTGTGTAAGGCGCTGGGTGGCCCGTTGCTGGTTCTCAAAATCACCGGCCCATACCATTTCATACCCTTTGTTCAGGTGCACCGATTTATCGACCTTGCTTTGCGCTTCGGCAATGGTGCTTCCCATATCGCGGCCGCGAATACTGAACTTGATGGCGCTGTAGCGGCGGTTATCGTCACGGAATATGATGCTGGGGCCCGTTAACCGTTCAATGGTCGCAATGTTCTTTACCGGCACCTGCGACCCCCGCAGGGTAGGTATCAACAGGTTGCTGATGGCTTCGGCATTGTTGCGGTATTCTTCCTGGTAACGCAGGCGCAGCTGGAATTTCTTCTCGCCTTCATAGATCTGCGAAACGGCTTTACCCCCAATGGCCATTTCAATAGTGGCATTGGCATCGGCCGTGGTTACACCATACAATGCCATTTTATTTTGATCGAGGTCGATGCGCAATTCGGGCTGGCCAATATTGCGGATAACCCCCAGGTCTTCGACCCCGCGAACGTTCTTCATAACATCATACACTTCGTAGGCTTTCTTCTCGGTATAGGCCAGGCTGTCGCCATAGATCTTTACGCACAACGACCCCTTCACACCCGAAACCGCTTCTTCCACATTATCCATAATAGGTTGCGAAAAGTTGAGGTCAATACCGGGGAACACCGAGAGCATGTGCTGCATTTTGTCGATCAGCTCTTCTTTGGTAAGCCCGCTTTTCCATTGACTTTTGGGATAAATGTCAACATGGAATTCGATATTGTAAAAGCCGGTGGCATCGGTACCATCGTTCGGCCGGCCGGTTTGCGACATTACCTGTTTTACCTCGGGGAAGGTGAGCACCATCTTGCGCATTTTGTTGGCGATATCGCGCGACTCGTTCAGCGATACGCTGAGCGGACAGGTTGCGCGTATATAGATGGCGCCTTCATCGAGCTCGGGCAGGAATTCTGTTCCCAGGAATTTAAAGGAGAACAGGCCTACCGCTACGGCGAGGGTGGCCATAATTATACTGAAGCGTTTGCGGGCGTATGTCCAGTTGAACTGCCACATAACGCCTTTTGTAAGCCATTCCACAAACACGTTGTGTTTTTCGCGTACGTTCTTCCGCAGCAGAATGCTGCTGAGCAATGGAATAAGCGTAAGGGTGAGAATGAGCGCGCCCAATAAGGCAAAGCCGAGCGTCCAGGCCAGGGGCGAGAACATTTTACCTTCCACTTTCTGAAACGAGAAGATGGGGAGCAGACCGGCAATGATGATGAGCTTGGAAAAGAAGATAGCCTTGCCCAGCTCGCCACCGGTATTTTTGATAAGGCCCAGTTTCGAGAGGCGGTTGAACCGCGCCATGCCAAACTGATGCGCTTTTTGGTCGAGCAGCACAAAGATGCCCTCTACCATTACCACAGCGCCGTCGATGATGATCCCAAAGTCGATGGCGCCCATGGAAAGCAGGTTGGCGCTCATGCCACGCAGCGTTAAGCATATAAAGGCAAAGAGCAGTGCCAGCGGAATTACAATGGCCACTATCACCGTGGTGCGCCAGTCGGCCATGAATATAAATACGATCACCGTAACAAAGATGATCCCTTCGAGCATGTTGTGCAGCACGGTATGCGTGGCGAAGTCGATGAGGTCGTTACGGTTGTAGAAGGTGTTGATCTTTACATCGCCAGGCAGCACCTTTTTGTTCAGGTAATCGATCTTTGCCTGCACCCGTTTAATTACTTCGCCGGGATTTTCGCCTTTGCGCATTACCACAATGCCTTCCACCACATCGTTTTGCTTGTCGCGGCCAACCTGGCCCAGGCGGGGCAGGGCCGATACTTCCACATCGGCTACATCTTTTACCAATATGGGCGTACCGTTCACATTGTCTACAATGATCGACCTGATCTCATCAACGTTGTTGATGAGGCCAATGCCGCGCACTACATACGATTGTGAATTGTCAACGATCACATCGCCGCCTACATTGATATTGCTTTTTGAAACAGCGGTGTATACATCGAGCGGCGTAATGTTGCTGTAGGAAGCCAGCTTTTGCGGATTTACTTTTATTTCATAGGTCTTTACTTCACCGCCGAAGCTTACTACATCGCCCACACCGGGTACACCTAACAGTTGGCGTTCGATCACCCAGTCCTGCAGGGTTTTTAAGTCACGTACCGATTTGGTGGTGCTTTCCAGGGTGTAGCGAAAGATCTCGCCGGTAGGGCCGGTAGGGGGTTGAATATCGGGGTCGGCGCCTTCGGGCAGTTCCACATCGCGCAACAGGTTGTTCACCTGCTGGCGGGCAAAAGCATCTTCTACATTGTCTTCAAAGATCACTTTTACAACCGACAAACCGAATACGGTGGTTGAACGTACCGAGGTTTTCTTTTGCACGGGGTTCAGGGCCACTTCAATGGGTATGGTCACCAATTTTTCCACCTCTTCGGCGCTGCGCCCGGCCCATTGGGTAATGATGGTGATCTGGGTATTGGTAACATCGGGGAATGCTTCAATGGGAATACTCCTGAAAGCAATGGCGCCCCATATGATGAGTATGATGGTCGTAAAGAATATAAAGAGCCTGTTCTTTAGTGAAAAGGCGATGACCTTCTTTATTAGTTTGTTCATTCCTGGTTCTTTAGTTTTTTAACATGCCTGTTTATTCGCTTAAAGCCTGATAGATGAAAACCTGTGAATTGGTAACCACCTGTTCTCCTGCTGAAAGACCCTGAATGTATGCTTTGGGGTCAACCCTTTTTATCACGGTTATTTCTTTTTTGTGCAGCCCTTTTGCGTCTTTAACCACCACAAAATTTTTGCTGTTGTCGAGCACAATGGCTTGCGATGGAATGGTGAGCATGCTGCTGGCCGGTTGTGCATTCACTTTAACGGTCACGAACATGTCGGGCATTAATGTATTGTTGGGGTTAGGCATGCTGATGCGCACTTTCATGGTGCGGGTAGCGGGGTCAAGCACATTGTATATTTTATCGATCTTGCCATCGAGCGGCGTATTGGGG
Organism: Niastella vici; assembly: GCF_002077945.1. GTDB lineage: Bacteria > Bacteroidota > Bacteroidia > Chitinophagales > Chitinophagaceae > Niastella > Niastella vici. Next base: position 280,314 of record NZ_LVYD01000024.1, on the reverse strand, counting down.
TTGGCGAGTGTGGTTACGCTTACTGCATCGCCATTATGAATGCGGCTGATGTCTGACTCATATACATTGGCAATAACCCAAACGTTGCTGAGGTCGGCCACGGTGAACAGCGGATTGCTGTTATCCTGCCGTACCTGCGAATTGCCGCTGATATTTCTTTCTATTACATAACCGCTCAATGGCGCTTTCAATTCATACACGGCATTACGGCCACCGGTGATGGCCTGTACCTGTTTAGCGCGGTTGAGCTCACTAAGGGCTTTATTATAATCAACCTGTGCGCTGGTGTAATCGCGGCTGGTAGCCAGGTTACCCTCATACAGGTCTTTCGTTGTTTCGAGGTTCTTTTTTGTCATGGCCACATTTGATTCGGCCAGTACCAGGTCGTTTGAACTGGCGGCTATTTCCATACTTTGCAGCACGGCCAGGGTTTGGTTCTTTTGCACTTTATCGCCGAGGGCCACGTTCACGCTTTTTATTTTACCACTGGCCAGTGCATACACTTTTGCCTGGTGGTCTTCATTGGCCTGAATTTGTCCGTTCAGTTTTATGCATTCCGATGCATCTTCCTCTTTCACCGGTGCGGTTTGCACGTTTTGTAAAACGCTGTCCCAAACGGCATTGCCTTTGGCAGGAGCGGCCTTTGGCCGGTTGCACGCAATGGCGACAATAATAAGCAGGGCGGGAATGAGGGTTGATTTATAGTTGATCATGATTTCTTTATTAAAGGTTTATAATTGGTTTTCCAATGGAGAAGTTCAGTGACTCTATTGCCTGGATGCGGTCGTTTTGCAGTTGATTCCATTGCAGTACATTTTGTTTGTAGGAATCATAGAAATCGGTAAACTCAAGTAAGCTGATATTCCTTTTTTCGAAATTCTCGGTAATGCTTTTTAACAGTTTGTCGAAATCGTTCTGGAAACCGGGGTCAATGGCATTGAGCATTTTTTCGGTGTTCAATGCTTTGCCGTAGGCTTGCTGCACTTCATTTTCCACCGTCAGCTTTTGACGGGTAAGGTTGGTATTGCTTTGATCGATGGCGATCTTCGCTGCCTTTATGTTACCCTGGTTGCGGTTAAAGAAAGGCAGGTCCATCGCTACTGTAAGAAAGGAAGCGTTGTTCACAAAGCTGCCTCGTTTATCGAACTGGGCGCCGGCCGTAAGGTCGGGTACGGCCATGGCTTTTTGCAAACTGTAATTTTGCTGGTTCAGGGTAAGGGTATTGGCGGCCACCTGCAGATCGTACCGGTTTGCGTACGCGCTGTCGACCAGCGTTGGTAACACATACTTACGAATAGATGGCAGTTGGGTAACTGCTACATCGCTTACGGGTATAAACCAGGTATGATTATTCTGCATCAATAGCTGCAGTTCTGCTTCTATATCGTTGAACTGGTTCTGCAGGGCGGTTTGTTCCGTTTTCAGGTTATATAAAAGCGATTTCACCCGCACCACTTCTTTAAGGGTGATCACGCCTTTTGCCTGCAGCTCATTGTAATTGACCGTTAACTTTTCCAGGGCGGCAATGGGCACCTGGTAAGCGGCAATGGCCTGTTGCAGATACGTACCCTGGTAAAAATCGCTGTGCAGGGTATACCGCAGGGTGCGCATAAGATCGTAAAAGCGGTTTTCTGCCAGCAGGGAATTGGTTTCGGCCATTTTGATCTGCTTGTTCCTTTTGCCGGCGAGCAGGATCAGTTGTTGAATGCCCCCATAATATTCACCGGTATTACTTACATCGAGCCATTTTTTGCGGTCGGGGTTGTAAGCATTGGCGGCGAACTGGATATTGGGGTTGTTGTACAGGCGGGCCTGTAGTACCTGGGCGCGGGCGATGTCGATATTGTACTTTTCGGCCATCAGGTCAAGGTTCTTACTGGTGAACTGTTTTTCCGCTTCGGGTAATGTAATGCGAAGCGTATCCTGTGCAGGACAGTGCAGGACGGCGCCTGCCAAAGTCAATACAGTAAATGCCCTACACATGAGCTGGGTGATTGTCATTGTTACTTATTTGAATTCAGGAATGTCGGTTGGTTGAGGGAACGCAGTACACAGCACGTCAATCGCGCAAGCAATAAACGGATGAACAAACAGCCCATTTAGTTGGCTATTTGTAATTAATTGAATAATAAGAAGTCTCGCGTACTTGCGTTAAGTGTCAGGCAATTAGCCTTTAACATTTCGGCGGTTGCAACAGGCTATGGGGAAAGCCGGGTGTAAGTTTATGTTCAATATAACCGGTAAATACTTTAGCCGGTTGGTCGGTGAAGTTTACTTTGGTTTGTACTTCTACAACATACGGATGCCAGGAGTAATCCACGATCTTTACGATATGATAGGGTTGGCCGCTGTCATCGTCTTCATCTTCGGGCGAGTAGTCGGGATGGCCCAGGATATCCTGGTCAATATATTCAACCAGGGTATTGATATCATCGATCTGGTTACCCATACTATCATAGTAATCAACCTCAGCCATCTGTGGTATGAACATAGATGTGTTGAGATGATTAAGCAATAATATAATGGCCAGTATCTTTCGAAGCATGACCCTGCAAAAATAGAAACTATAATTACCTGATTCCGGCGTTAACAACAATTTTACATGATGTACCTGAAAATCAGTACGCTGGCGGGTTTTGCAAAGGGTAAGGTTAAGCGGTTGTTATTATAAATGTTAAAGAAAAGTAAACGATTTGATGGTTCGTTACCTGTTTTTTGGGTTGGATACCATTGATAAAATTGGCTGAAACCCTTGCTGCACAAGGGTTTTGCAAATGTTCAGCAATGTTTGGCGTAATGAAATCGTGAAAAACCTGATTATGTTAATGGATGGCCGCACTGTACTTTTACATCATCAAGAACGGTAGCACGGTAAGTGAAGAAAAGAAAGCGAAGAAAGCTACCACGAAGCGAAAAGCTTCACCCTAAAAAGATCTTACGTTTTTTTTCATATGGCAAGCAATCGTTAGAGGTCAGCTGTTTCTACAGTGGACCTTTTTTATTTTATGCCATCCCCCAGCCCCCTGAAGGGGGAGCCATCTTTTAAGATACTTATCTTATAACTACCAGTAATTCTCAGCATATAGTTTTCATTGATTGCCCTGAGCGAAGCCGAAGGGTACTATCCTGCACCATCCTGCCTGCACCTGCCGGAGATAATAGGTAAAATCAGCTGAAATGCCCACTGGGTGCAGGTTTTGCAAAGCTATAGCAATGTTTGGCGTAATGAAATCGTGAAAAACCTGATTATGTTGATGGATGGCCGCACTGTACATTTGTAGCAGAAAAACGGTAGCACGGTAAGTGAAGAAAAGAAAGAGAAGAAAGCTACCCCGAAGCAAATGCTTCACACAACTTAGACTTACGTTTTTTTCATATGGCAAGCAATCGTTAGAGGTCCGCTGTTTCTACAGAGGACTTTTTTCTTTTAACCCAATCCCTAATGGGGGAGCTTTATTTTCTGTAGCGTGATCTTTATTGAATCACTCCCCATTGTCCCGGTCAATAGTATAGTACCATTATTGTTAACCGGCGACAGTACACCGGTAAAACCTGGTTTTTCAGCGGGCGTACGCCATTTTATTTGCAGGGAGTCATGCTGTTTTTTATAAGTGCCATACCATCTTCTTTGCGGGGAATTAAATTCAAACACACAGCCATTTTTAATCTCAAAATATACCCGGGTAAGTGAACTGTCGGCACAACCGGCGCTGCTTATCGCCTTGTTTGCTATTATTTGTTTCACCGCATATTTACCCCTGAGCTGTGGGTCTGTATCGGGATTGCCATGCATAGCAATTAACAGGATGGGTATATATATAATTGAAAGGCGCAGCCCCATTTTTACATATTTGGAAAAGGACAGCGCAGGCAGCTGATCTTTTGCAACAAAGAAGAATTCCTTTAACCGGTTAAATTCAATGAACAGGAAATACAGGGTGCCCGATAGCATAATGGAGGCATGAATTACTACACTTATACCAATATCATAAAAGATATCCATCAATAAAATATTTGCAAGCACCGGCAGTAATACAAAAGCACCAACCAGTCTGGTCCTCCTGAATAATAGTAGCATGGCCCCCAGGATCTGCAAGGCGGCAATAATACAGGCGAAAGGATAGGAGTGACTGAAGAAAACCCAGAACAGGTCTTGTGATGGTAAACTGCTCAGCGGCATGTCGAGTTTGTTCTGGGGCATTACCAACTGCAAATGAAAGAGTTTTTCCCAGCCAAAACAGGCCAGGTCAAATGCCACGCCATAGCGAATAAGTCCCTGCCAGAAGGCCAGGGTGGCGGGGTTATTTGTTTTCCGGAATAGCCAGATAACCGCATAAATAACAGCCGCAGCCAGCAATAAAAAAGGCGGAATAGCTATAAACCGCAAAGGGATCCATGCCCGCAGAAATGTGAAGCTTATACGTAAAGCGGATGCATAAATTACCAATCCTGCCAGGGTGCAGGTAATGAATTTTTTAAAGATGGAGATTTTTGGCATACAATATAAGTTAACTGGTGAGCATACCCTTCATAACCAGATGCATGAAGGTAGGTATTCCATAATTTGTTGGACTTATTCACATTTTATTTCGGTAAAACAATGCCGGAGATCATGATCAAAATTGGCGCATAAGCAGGCTGGTAGCCGTTTTTTCAAAGCTATAACCACGTTAGGCATAATAAACCAGTGACAAACTGCGTTATGTGGAAAGTTGAAGGCACTGTACATTTGTAGCAGAAAAACGGTAGCACGGTAAGTGAAGAAAGGAAAGAGAGGAAAGCTACCACGAAGCAAACGCTTCACACTAATAAGACTTACGTTTTTTTCATATGGCAAGCAATCGTTAGAGGTCGGCTGTTTCTACAGTGGACCTTTTTTATGTCCCACCCCCAAACCCCCTAAAGGGGGCTTTTAAGCTTGTTACATTCCTGAGACTAGGTTGCATTTAGTTTCCAAATGTATTGTCTATTGCTAATTGATTGCGGTTGCTCGCAAATCCTCCCCCTTCAGGGGGCCGGGGGGAACGAATTACACCCCCTTATTAGCCGAAAATCCCCCTCGATCACGAAAAAAATTGGCTGCATCTTGCCGTCACAATTGATAGCTGTCTTCCATACGCTTATTAACCGCTGTATCCGCCAGGCGCCTGCGTATCCGGCGCCCCTGAAAGAAACGGGTTATGCAATCGATTGCCGCCGGCTGGCGCAAGGCATCTACTTTGCGCAGCTGAAGCCCGGTGGAAGGGTGATCACAAAGAAGAACATGAAAGAATAATAACATACTATCTGTACCCCCTTAGTACCACGCACTACGCGATGCCCTTCCCGCCCGGCCCAGCCGGCACGGGAGGGGCTTTTTTATGCCGTATTTTCGATGTTTAGGGCCCCGATCGATCAGTAATTCCTATTATTTTCCTACAATATTTATATAATATAGCTGCGGTACTGTTATGCCGGGCTTTTTTTTAATATTATTGCATTGCCAAAAACCCTTAGTAGACATGAAAAAGCCCTTACCCGGCGCAGGCAGGCATTTACCGCCTGTAGTTGTTGCTACATGCTTCAACCGCCCGGCCCAATTCCTCTTCCTTTCCATTATTTACCTGTTTTGTTTTTACCCCGCTAAATCGCAGGTTGTTAGCTCCGATGATGAAGCGGAAGCCGACCGCCAGGCCCGTATTTACAAGGATGACAATGTGATCTGCCGTTCTTCGCATCACTACTTCACCTTCGATAAAGGCCTTAATGCCCTGAAAGACAAAGTGGTGATAGTACAGGAAGAAGCGGAACTGCAATTCCTTTCACTGAAAAAATATTCCGGCATCACCTATCCGGAGTTCTATAACAAGTTCATTCAGTTAAAAACATTTCAAAAGGCTGTTAAGTCGGGCTCCAAATACCTCACATCCGACAGGAAGGGCATCGACCGCTCCCTCACGGATGAGAACATCTTTTTCGACGACAGCCGGGTGCAGTACTATCCCATTCGTTTTAACGATAAAGGAAGTATGGCCCGCATTACGGTAAAAAAAGAATACACCGATGCCAAATACCTCACGCGGTTGTTCTTTCACCAGGCTTACCCAACCAACGAACAGGTGTTTGAATTTAAAGTGCCCGACTGGTTATCGGTTGATTTTAAAACCTACTGTTTCGACGGGAATAAAATAGAAAGGAAACAAACTGCCAAAGGCGGTTATACCACCTATGTGTTCACCATGAAAGACCTGCCGGCCCACAAAGGTGAATTTAAACAGATCGGCCGGGCCTACACCGACCCGCATATCATTATACAGATAAAATCATTTGAAATAAAGGGCGAATCAATACAGGGCTTTGATAAAACTGCCGATGTATACAACTGGAATAACCGGTTGTACAAAATGTGCAATAACGACCCTGAAAAGCTGAAGCCAACCCTGGCAAAGATCACTGGCGGGGTAAGTAATGATCTCGACAAAATAAAAGCTATTTATTACTGGGTGCAGGATAAAATACGGTACATCGCGTATGAAGATGGTTACTCCGGTTATATACCGGCATCGGCCCAGGAAGTACTGGCCAACAAATACGGCGATTGCAAAGGAATGGCCAACCTCCTCACCGAATTGTTGAAGGCGGCCGGCTACGATGCCCGCTTTACCTGGATCGGTACCCGGGCATTGCCTTACCCCCAATCGCTGCCCGCACTGTGCGTAAACAACCATGCCATCAGCACCCTGTATTATAAAGGCAAAGAGTACTTTTTAGATGCCACAGAAAAGTATGTGCCCCTTGGCGAGAACGCTTACCGTATACAGGGCAAGGAAGCCATGGTGGCCAATGGCGATAAATTTGAGATCAAGACCGTGCCACTTACAACAGGTAACGATCATAAAATATTTACCAAAGCCGATTTTACGCTTACCAACGACCTCATGAAAGGTAAAATTCAGGTAACCCTCACCGGGAATGAACGAAAGGATTTTCATCAATATTACCAGGACCTGCCCATCAGTGGCCGGGAGAAATTTTTGAACGGTTACCTTGAATTCAATAACGACAATGTGCAGGCATCGGATGTTAAAACCAGTGACCTCAGCAACCGCGATATACCGGTGACTATTTCAGGCAATATCGACCTGAGCAATGCCGTACAGGCTATTTCGGGCGATAAATACATCAACCTCGATTTCTTTCCAAAAACACTGGAAAGGTATATGCCCAATGAAAAAAGGAAAAGCGGTTATGATCTTGACTATGTACTGAGCTTTGATGACGAGTTCTCACTGACCATTGCGGCAGGTCAGCATTTTTCAGATATCCCTGAAAAGCTGGAGCTGAAACAAAACGGGTACGAATTCAGTGGCGAATATGTGGTATCGGGCAATAAAATCACCCTTAAAAAACAGCTCGTTCTGAAGAACAGTACCATCACCACTGCCGACTTTGAGAACTGGAAAAAATTCCTTGAATCTATCAAGACCTTCAGCAGCTACTTTTTCAGCATTACCACTAAATAACCCGCTCCATGACTATCAATAAATCGCGTACAGCGCTTAGCCTTATTATTACGGTGTTGTGCATTTGCTATACCACCCGCACCCTGGCCCAGGGCTATATTGATGAAAATTTTCTCGATAATATCGAAACCAATGCCCGCTTTATGCTTGCCGAGCAACCGCAGGCTTTTAGCAGCAATGCCATTCCGGCCAAATGGAACAATGAATCGGCTGTTGTTATAGGATTTTCGCGCAATGTTTTGTTCGATCGTAAAAGCAGCGGTGGGTTCTTCAGCCGCCGGGAACATAGCCTGTATTTTTTTGAGAAAACACATTTCAAGATCAGGCTCAACGACAACAATGCCGTAAATGCTTTTTCAGAGATCTACTTCCGCTATGGTTCAAAGGAAGATGGCTTTATAGCCCGTATAACCAAACCCGGCGATACGGCTGTAAATATCAATTTGCAGAATGCGGTAGGGGTGGAAGACGGGACCGATATCCCGGAATACTTCAAGAGTTATTTCGACCAGGTGGCCCGTTCAAATTACCAGTATTACAAAGTACCGGTTAGTAACCTGGAACCGGGCGATATCCTGGAATACGTAACCACTACCAAAAGCAAGCTCGATGTAACCGCTTCAGGTTATATTGAGTTCAGCCCCAATTATGAAATATGCAATAAGGGGTATCCGGTTATGTTCAATGAGATCGCTATAGAAACAGATGAAAAATCTTTTTTCAAATCGCTTTCATTGAACGGTGCTCCTGTCTTTAAAAAAGAAAACAGCACAGAAGGGTTCTTCCGGTATGTGTTTACCGACAAAGACCGGGATACTGAAAAAGACGTAAACTTTATCAGTCCGTTTTTGCAATATCCCCTGGTTAAATTCCAGGTCATTTATTCAAACCGCGACGATGTAAAAGGCGCGTTGGTTGGCGTAAAAGGCGAAGTGAAAACCGGGTTCACTAAAGAAGAACTGGCCCGCAAGGCCTGGGAAGATTATGAAATGGTAGGTGATCAGCCTTTTACAGACGGCTATGTTACCATGCAAATGGTTGTTAACCAGTGTTGGGCCGAATTGGTAAAGCTGGGCGCCAAAGACCTGGGCGAACAGCAATACATCGATATGGTGTATTACCTGTTGCGGAATAAAGTGGTATTCATGCGCGATTATCTTACCGATAAAAAATTCGCCTTCCTCTTCGGGTCCCTGCTGTATCAGCGCGATATTAAATCGGAACTCATAATAAGTATCAGCAACAACATAGGCAGGTTGGATCAGGTGTTGTTTGAACAGGAGATCAGGTACGTAATAAAAGCGGGCAACAGACTGTACTTTAATGCTACCGATTATTCGAACCCCGGTGAACTGGAAGAAAGGCTGTTAAGCAACGAAGCCTATATTATCAATAAACCGGCAAAAAAGAATGGGGTGCCCGAGATAAAACCGTTTACTTTACCCGGCACTACCGCAGGGGATAACACCGCAGAGTATACGATCAACGCCGAATTATCGGCCGATATGAAAAAACTGCAGGTAAGCAGAACTTCTTCTTATAAAGGTATTCAGAAGGCCAGGAACACGGTGAGCGCCCTGAAATACATCCCTTACATGTTTGATGATTACAAGAGCTATGGCGGGGAAGACCCAACCGAAAAGATGAAGCCCAAACAGGTAGATGAATACAATAACACCGTGAAAACCGTAAAGGATGAGTATAAAGCAAAGAAGCCTGAATATGTAAAAGAATCGCTGGAAGGTGAATTCAGTCAGCCCGTAAACGATGTAAAGTTTACCCTGTTAACCGATGGGCGCACACAAAAGAAAAGTACGCTTTCGTTCAGGGAAGAATTCAATTTGAGTGATCTTATTCGGAAAGCAGGTAAAAAATACCTCATCAATCTGGTTGGGTTAACCGGTTCCCAGTTACAGATCAAAAAAGAAGAAAGGAACCGCAAATTTGATATCGATGTACGTTCTCCAAAAACGTATACCTGGAATATTCAGTTTAAAATACCGGCCGGTTATACGGCAGAAGGGTTGACCGAGTTAAATAAAAAGGTGGAAAATGAAACCGGTAGCTTTACCTGCACCGCCAAAGAAGAGAATGGTACCGTAATGATCAGTGTGGTAAAATGCTACAAGGCTAAAAATATTCCTGCTGCAAAATGGAACGATATGCTGGCATTTATTGATGCAGCCTATAACAATACTTTCAAGTACATACTGTTAAAACCAAAACAATAACAACCCCTAAACATGAAAAAGTTTAACCTGACCCTTTTAGTTCTTATTATTGGCTTAAGTGGATTTGCCCAGTACAAAAAAGCAAATTACTTTGAAAAAGAAGGCCGCACCTATAGTATCGGCACCCGGTTTTATTCGCTGGGCGATGGCCGGGGAACGCCTATGGGCTATACATTTGCTGTGGCAAGCGACAAGGTGGGCAAGCAGTTCTTTTCAGGATATGAATTTCAATATATCCCCAGTTATAAATTTGAATTCGGCACTACAGATTATTATGGTGCTAAAGTAACTACACAGGGTAAAACAAAAGGACAGCTCTTTTATACAATGAATTTGGGCTATCATTTATTGGAGAACAACGAGGACCGGAAAATAAAACCTTATATTATTGCCAGCCTGAATGGAAGGTTATTCGGTGGAGTAAAAGAAACAAACGGTGATGGCGGCGACGCACGGATTGTTCCGGAAACTCAATTAAGTTTTGGTATTGGCGGCGGGGCCGGCTGTGTTTTTTATGTTACATCATGGCTGGGCTTGTATGGTGAAAGCGGATACACCTATCAATTTAATATTTCTCAGGAAGGCAGTGGAGATAATGTGTACTGGCTGTTTCCCAGGCATACCTATATAAGTGCCGGACTTCGCTTCCGCGTTGCCGGGAATTAAAATACATCTCTGCGACTAAATATACCGGACCCTTCAGCTTGTTTGTGCTGAAGGGTTTTTCTTTTTTACGATCGTTGTACTGCTTCATGTAGTGTTATACGAAGAGCTGTTGATGTCATGTTAGCCAAAATTTCAAGGGCCGTCCCCAGCTTTTTTCGAACTCGTACCATTCTTCCAGCCAGGCTTGCCTGGTAAAGATGTCGGACCGGTGAATTTTAATAATGCGGGTTCTTGTTGCATGCCCACTATCGTTCATGTCACCTAAAAACAGTTCATTGGTTTCGGGGTGCATTTGAAGAAAGAATTTGTTATATCCATTGAATGAAATGGTATACTGATTTAAAATGCACCATACGCCCGGTGCTATATCATATAGTTCGTCATATTGTATATCAGGATAAGCCTTGCTCTTTTCGGGGCGACTAGCTAAAAAATCTATGAATGCCTGTTTGTCGGTGAAATCCTGGATCTCTTTCATGGGCAGAAAAATACATCAAATTTCTGGTATTGGGGAAGGCAGAAGGACGCCCCTGGATTGTTCGGGGCTTCATTTTTAAAACAGGTGCAAAGATATCCTCGTGACAGTTCATATTTACACCGGCAAACACTTTTAAAAAAAATATCAGGTAACTGTATTAGGTATTCGAATAATACATATATTTGATCATACAGCTATAAGCTCCGTTAAGTATCTCTGATTTTTGTCGCAACGTCTACACACCCCCGGCAGCCCGAAAGTCCAACCATTACAGTACATTATATTATATATGCCTGTGCATGCGTATGCCGTGCAGGTAATCCTGTAATAGAGTAAATAACTTTTACTATGTCGTTTATTGCCCGACTGCAATTGCAGAATGAGAGTGAAATAGAAGTGCTGCGTTGCAGCTTTCGCTTCAATCAACACATTGATGTATCAGGTAAGGCGAGTTCGAGGCCAATGGGTGGAACCATTAATTTGACCCTGGCAACCTGCAAGCATCCCGGTTTATTTGATTGGATGATCAACACCTCGCAAACCAAGAGTGGTAAGATCGTTTTTATCAGGCATGATAATAACAGCAATTTTAAAACCCTTGAATTTGAAAATGCACTTTGCATTGAATATCATGAAACCTTTGATACAGCCGGTCAATACCCGGTGCTATTGCAGTTAACGTTGAGCGCCCATACAATAAAACTGGAAGAGACAGTCTTTAAGAACAGCTGGCCTGGCCTTTAAGCAACACACACCATATTAACCCATAATTATCCGCAGGTTAGAAATTATTGTACCTGCGAACAAACCAACTCATGTCTATGGCACGCGCAGTAGAAACGATACTTGAAATTGATGGCCGGGAAATTAAAGATTTTATTTCTTTGAAATTGAGCCAGGGAATATATGCGCACCATGAATTCCGGCTCGAATGTTTTGCAGAAGCGTTGGGGAAAGATATGCATTCGGTATTTAATGAATCGGCCGATCTGATGGGGGCGTCAATTAAGGTACAGGTAACGTCGGTTCAGGAGCAATCCAGCTTATCGTTTTCGGGCGTTATAACAGAAGTGGCTGTTGGCAGCGAAAATGGTCATCCGGGAATGATCGTTATCAGTGGCGCCAGTCCTACCATTTTATTGGACCAGGGACCGCAACGCAGGTCCTGGATCAGGGAATCGGTTAAAAGTATGGTCAAAGATGTGTTAAAACAATATTACGCTGATTGGTTAACATATACGATCAAACCTGTTTCTGATGACACAATTTATTATGAGGTGCAGTATAATGAAACAGCCTGGCAGTTTATTACCCGCCTGGCAGGGCAGTATGGGGAGTGGTTGTATTATGATGGACAGAAACTGGTAATAGGTACGCCGAAAGATCCCGCGATTAACCTGACATACGGCATTCAGTTGAGCCGGTTTGTGCAACGAGTTGAGTTAAGATCAGGTAAGCTGCAGGTAAAGGCCCATAATTATGTGAAGAATGAAAAGTTTGAAAGTTTGATAGAAAATATTGCCAATCATACCGGGCATGTCGATGTAGGCGCAAAGGTTTTGGCAAAAGGGGAAGAGCTATTTGGCGCGGTAACAAAAGACTGGTACTCGCAAAATGTAAAGGATAAAGAGAAGCTTGATGAAGTCATGAATAACAAGGTTGCTATACAGCATAGTGATATTGTTCAGATGACTGGTTATAGCGATCTGCCGGGATTACGTCCGGCCGGGGTAATACATGTAAACAGGGAGGAAGCAGCAAGCGACTACAGGATCATTTCTTTAGTGCATTATTTAGATGGCACGGGTAATTATAGGAATGAATTTATGGCTATACCGGCATCCGTAAAAAAAGCGCCCGCAAAACCTGTTAAAGCGCCCTGGTGTGCCGGGCAGACTGCGATAGTGGTTGATAATTATGATAAAGCAAATTTGGGAAGGGTACAGGTACGGTTCCATTGGATGGGAGAGAAAGAAGTAAGCCCATTTTTAAGAATGGTTACACCCTATACCGGTAATGGCAATGGGCTGTATATGAAGCCCGAAATAGGCGCAGAGGTGATGGTGAACTTTGAAGAAGGTAATGCAACCAGGCCCTATATAACTGGGGTAATGAATAATGGAAGCGCCACCACTTTGCATGAAAAAGAGGGGAACGATATAAAAGCCATTCAAACGCGAAATGGAATAAAGATCATAATGAACGATGGAAATGGAAGTTTATCTATTGCAGATAAGAATGGAAATAAACTTGAACTGGATGGGGAAGGCGTTATCAGGATAGATGCAAAGAAAGTATTGGAGTTGAAATGTGGCGAATCAATGATTGCATTGAATAAAGATGGAACAATTAATATAAGTGGGCAGGTGGTTGAGATTGATACAAAAGGAGAGATGAGGGTAATTAGTGATGATGCTATAAGTATCAGATCTGCAGAAAAGGTGGCAGTTGTTGGAGCGATGATCACGCTCAATTAAAGCTGATAAGTGCAATTTTTAATTTGAAAATTTTCATAGCTTGGGTAAACCGGCAGCAAGGGAAGGTGATATGCATGTTTGTCCGTTGGTACCACCGGGATGCGCGCCACATATGGGCGGGGAGATTGGTTTGGGGTGTGTGACGGTATTGATCAATGATAAACCAGCTGTCACAGTGGGCCATACCTGTGCTTGTGAAGGAGCGGTGGATTTAATAATAACGGGTTCGTCCACCGTATTCATAAATGGCAAACCAGCAGCGCGGATGGGTGATGAATGTGTGCATGGAGGAGTGATTACAGCGGGAAGTACCTCTGTATTTATTGGTGGCAGGAAGTTTCGATACAAGGGAGAAGCTGAACCTGGTGGAGTAGGGGTTAATGCAGCGCTAACAAAGGAGGAAAAGGACAGGGCGATCAGGCGGGCAATTAAAGATGCTACACATTTATTGGAGACGAAGTTGACATTACTGGAAAATCAAGATCTCAACACTTTAAGAGATTTTAAGAAGTGGTTTGGAAGGGATGATGGCGAGGCGGTGCGAACGATTATAGAAAGGATGCAGCGGGCGTTGAAGGTGGTTAAGGAGTTGACGGTGGAGAATTTTGAAGATAGGTCAATTAAACAGAAGAATGAGAGTTTATATGCAGAAGTTTATCGTCGTGATAAGGCACATACGATATTCGTAAATGAATTGTTCTGGAAAACTAACCAATCAGGGAATGAATCGAAGGCCGCAATTGTTATACATGAGTTGTCTCATTTCAAGGATGTCGGTAATACAAAAGATTATGTATATAAAGACCGTTGCTTAGAGTTGACAAAAACAAATCCAAAAGATGCTTTGGCTAATGCTGGCAATTTTGAATACTTTGTAGTAAACTAATTTCTTAAGTTTTTAATGTTATTAGATATGGGATTAATGATATTCAAAGTTCAAATGTCTATAGTAATTAAGGATGAAGTAATGGAGGCTTGCTTGTTGTTTGAAAATAATATGCCAGATACCATTTATTTAGATGGAATGACTTTGTGTTGGAAGAACAAAATCGAAAGGGATATGTTTGTGATAATTGATAAAAGTGGAAACGAAGTGGATTATATTGAATCTATTAAGAATCGGGAAATTAAACCTGAGGATTTCGTTCAACTAAATAAAGGTGATCAGTTTAAAGCTATTGTAAATATCAATGAAGCGTATGACCTACGGAAAGGTGAAAAATATACCGTTCAATATTCAGCTTATAATCCCAGTTCTTATGACCCAGATGATCATATGTTAATAAAAATGGAGTCGGATGTAGTGGATGTAATTTATCAATAAAGTCAATTAGCTTTATCAGCGTATCTCGCCCACCCCTCACTCATCCCCCGATGAAAATTGAATGATCACTTCGCTCCTGATCTTCTTTCGTAATTGCGGTTGGGCAAATTCAAATCTTTCCGCGTTGACGCCTTCCTTATCAACCAGATAATCTTTTATCTGGTGCTGTAGTTTTACAGCCTTTTGGCTGGATGTTTTATAATAAGCGGCTAACGTCACCTTTACAACCGGATTGTCTTTTATGAACTGGGCCAGGTTCCCTAAAAAGGACCTTGTTTTTTGGCTCAACAAATTCAACGATTGAAAGGGAAATCTTGTCAGCGAATCGGGAACGGGAATGTGAAATGAAGTGATCATACTTCCTCCATAAATGAATTGCGGAAAATCGGCTTCAGGAAATTGTACCTCATAGCTGGTACTGCCCATTATCGGATAATAACTGCGTACCTGCCGTTCCAGCCCTGCATACGAAAATTGAATAACGCCCGGTTTGGGACTGCCTGAAGAAAATGTAAACTGAAAGTTCCCATGCTTATCAGTCAATGTCTTGTATTTATCAAATACAATTTCCACATTTTCAAGGCGCTTACCATGTGCATCTTTTACCGTTCCTGAAATGATCACCGAGTCGGCCCGAACGCCCGGTGTTTGTTTGTCAACTGATTGTACCTGTAGTGGCTTTACCCGTTCCGTCTCCGAACACGCCGCTTCCGTAGTAATAGTAGCCAGCGTCATCAACGTCGCAGCCACCGGCGATAAATGCCGGTTAGTTTTTACCGTTGAGGGTGAATAATGCCTGTCTCGTTGCGTGTGCCCTATTCTGCCACAAACAGGAAAAGGATGCTGTAGAAAATATTCCAGTATTTGTTGATCGGTAAAGTGAGTAAAATCGATCACCGGTTTTTGACAACTGTTGCAGAACCGGCCCTGCTCCGTTGGTTCCATACCATTCCAATCCTCGCTGCAGGGGTTATTTAGTTGAATGGAAACAGAAATAGCATTGCTCATGCCACATTGATTTTGATGGGCCTCCCTGGTATCGTGAAGGTATTATTTTTTTATATTTAATGCATGGAAAAGATCACTCCCGCCGATATCCGTTATGCCGATCTCGCAGCCAAACGATTCAATAAACGCTATACCGGAAAACCCGAGTATATTCAGTTGCCCCGGAGCACCTACGACGTGGTAAACGCCGTGCAGGAAGCCGTCAGCAGCAAAAAGCGCGTGGTGGTACGCAGCGGCGGTCATTGCCTCGAAGGCTTTGTGGCCGACCCCGCCGTACAGGTGTTGATCGATCTATCACTGATGACAGCTATTTATTTTGATCACAAACATACTGCCTTTGCCGTGGAAGCCGGCGCTACCGTTGGTGAAACCTATCGCCAGTTGTTCCTGGGTTGGGGTGTGGTGCTGCCGGCCGGTGAACACCCGGGCATTGGCATGGGCGGGCATGTGCTCGGTGGCGCCTTCGGCTTTCTTTGCCGCAAATATGGCCTGGCGGCCGACTACCTGTATGCCATAGAACTGGTGGCCGTTGATGCATCGGGAAAGGCCCATGCTGTTATTGCCACCCGCGAAGCAACTGACCCCAACCGGGAGCTTTGGTGGGCGCATACCGGTGGTGGCGGTGGCAACTTCGGCATTGTAACCCGCTACTGGCTCCGGTCGCCCGATGCTACCGGTTCCGATCCATTTACTGCACTGCCCAAAGCGCCCGCTTCCATCACCACCTTTCGCGTGTCGTGGAACTGGAATGATCTTGATGAGTTATCGTTTACCCGGCTGGCCCGCAATTTTGGGGAATGGAGCCGCCAGCACAACAGTCCTGATTCGCAATATAACCAACTGTTCAGCCTGCTTTTTCTAAACCATCGCAACCTGGGCACGGTACAAATAAAAGGGCTGGCTACCGGCCCCAATGCCAACCACCTTATACAGGAGCACCTGGCCGCCATTGCGGGGCCCGAAGGCCTGCCCTATACACAACAGATAGAGGAAACGCCCTGGCTGCGTTTTGCGCTTAATCCTTTTCCTGAACTGTTTATGCCGGGGTTCGATAACGCCCTGGCAAAAGTGAAAGATGCGTTATTGCGGGAACCGCTTACCGGCAGCCAGCTGGCAACGGCCTGGAAATACCTTACCGCCAATGAGAATATTGGCGGAGGGCTGGCCATGGCCACATATGGCGGTAAAGTGAATACGGTTCCGCCCGATGCTACTGCCTCGGCTCAACGGAACTGTATACTCGATCTGGCATGCAATACAGGCTGGGGCGATGCCGCCGGTGAAGCAACTGCTGTAGCCTGGGTACGTAATTTTTATCAGGAACTATTCGCTGCTACCGGCGGGGTGCCCGTGCCCAATGAACAAACCGATGGCTGCATGATCAATCATCCCGATACCGACCTGGCCGACCCCGAATGGAACAAATCGGGCGTTCCCTGGTATACCCTTTATTATAAGGAGAATTATCCGCGGCTGCAACAGGTAAAACGCCAATGGGACCCGCTGAATATTTTTTATCATGCCCTGTCGATACAGGGAGGCGATCAATAAAGCGGTTGCCGGACCAGGATATTGATAAAAGTTGGGTATCATGAAATTTGTATTCAGGAAATAAATGTTGTTTCTTTATACGATAACCAACCAAAAACATGAAATCGATCATTATTCTTGCCATTGCTGTATTGAAATTATCAGGCCTCAGCGCTCAGTTTGTTGCCAAAGTGGAAGTAAAGGAACCCATACAGGGACTCTGTAACGACAAAGAAGTATATTCTCCCTTTCCCATGTTTAAAGGTCAAAAGCAGGCGGTTTGTGCGGTTACCGACGAGGAAATAGTAAAACGCCTTGATTCGGGGGCGACTTTTTTGAAAGACAATCCCAAAACCAAAGACAAGGGGATGGTAGGCCTCTGGATAAATTGCAAAGGGGAAATGGTTAAATGTGAAATGGACAACAAAACGAAAGATGCCACCCTCGATAGCCAGATAGTAGCCGTGTTCAGTGCTTTGGGTAAATGGGAAGCCGGCTCAATAGATGGCAAACCCGTAGATACGTACAGACTGTTCAGCTTTGAGATCAAAAAAGGAAAGATCGCGCTTCATTGAGGTCCCCAGTATCTGCAAGGAACATAGACGATCAATATTTTTGACCATCCTCCTGTTTTTAAAATTGACGATCAGATGTCTTTAATTCGACAACTCTTATTAACGCTATTTGCTTTTACCAGTACTTCTTTATTGGCACAAATTCCAAAACACCTGTTTAATGAGGTAACAGAAGAAACGTACGATCCAAAAGACTTTACAAGCAAGACAAAACCAATTGAACAAAGGGTTGGTGTTTATAGTTTTGGAGATTCAGAAGGAGAGTGGGACCTGATAATTTTTAAAAACAGGGACAGTATAATTGTTCAAATATGGAACGGGACCTGGTCAACAAATCTTTATACAAAAAAACAATGTTGGCAAAGTCAATGCAAAACATTTAACAGGGTCCCGGTTCAGGGTAACAAATTTTTCTTTGGAAAATACAGTGGACTATTTACTGAATACAAATATAAAACGAAGACCACTAATGCATTAATACTTTTTGGTGACCCAATACAGGGAAGAAATTATGGCAAAGACAGTGCGGAGGTTGGGCACTACTCGACAAGCCTTGATATATTTTTTGATGACAGCGAACGTTATCAGCTGTCGAAAACTGTTCAGCCGGAAAGCTTCTTTAAGGAAAAGACGAAGCAGGAGCTGAAAATTATGCGTAACACCGTTTATGCAAATTATGGATTGATATTTCAGCCAGGTGGCGAAATGGAAAAATACTTTAAAAGTAAAGATTGGTATAATCCCTTTAAAAAAGATGTCTCCAATTGTTTGACAGAAATTGAAATGAAAAATATTGAAACAATTACAAAGTTCGAACAACTGTGAGGAATGAAAGGGCTGGTTGGCCGGCAAAGCAGCCATGTAAGTGCTACCTGCTATGCCGTATCAACTCAAGCGTATATTCTAACTGTGCATCCCGGCCAGATAAACATATAGATCAGTGGTAAGGATCAACAGGGCCGCCAAAAATACTTTTATCATTTTTTGTAACGATGTGATTCCAAAAATATAGGGCGTACCCTTACTTAAACTTTTGCGGATGTTTTTTATTAAAATCCGTTGCATCCTGGAATGCTTTGGCCACGGCCAGTATGGTAGCTTCCTGATACAGGTTGCCGATAAGCGTTATACTGTTGGGCATGCCTTCGGGGGTAAAGCCGATGGGTAGTATGACCACGGGATGACCGGTGAGGTTAGTGATGGGTAACTGACTGCCCGCAAAGGAAGGAACAATGACCACATCATAGTCTTTCATAAAATCATTGATTGTTTCAATAAGCAGGGAACGATGGCGGTTGGCATTGATGTATTCAACAGCAGGAATAAAGCGCCCCACGCGAAAGCTGTTTGGCCAAAAGTTTTTGTCCTGCCGGCGAATAAGGTCGTCGCGATCGCTGCGGGTGAGCTCGTCGAAGGCGGCGCCCGATTCGGCGCTGATCATAATGCCGATCATATTATAGGTGTACACAGTAGAGTCGGGAAATTCCACTTCTTTCGGGTTTGCGCCCAGTTCGCGGAATTTGTTGAGCACCGACCATTGCATGCCATTGGGCGGAATTTGTTTGAAGTAATTGCCGGCATAAGCGATGCGGAGTTTTTTGAGATCGGCTTTTCCGGTATAGTTGAAGGCGCGTTCGATGGCGCTGGCGTCTTTACCATCGGTTCCTTTCAGGTAATAAAAAACGATGGCCGCGTCTTCGGCGCTGCGGCAGATGGGGCCGGCCTTGTCGAGACTCCATGACAGCACCATGGCGCCGCTGCGGCTCACCGACCCAAATGTTGGGCGCAAACCTGTTGCCCCGCACCGGTGTGCGGGCGAGGTGATGGAACCATAGGTTTCGGTGCCAATGGCAAAGGGTACCAGTCCGGCCACGGTAGCCGAAGCCGAGCCGGCCGAAGAACCGCTGCTGCCCTTAGTGATGTCCCAGGGATTACGGGTTCTGCCCCCAAACCATTGGTCATTTTGCGCGAGTTCGCCAAGGGTGAGCTTGGCCACGAGTACGGCGCCGGCTTTTTTCAATTGAGTGTATACGAAAGCGTCTTCATCGATGACCTGGTCTTTAAAGGGAACCGAGCCCCAGGTGGTTTTATAGCCTTTAACGGCAAACAGGTCTTTGAGGCCATAGGGGATGCCGTGGAGCGGGCCGCGCCATTGCCCTTTGCTGATTTCCGCATCGGCCTGTTTGGCCTGTTGCAGGGCCAGGTCTTCGGTGAGGGTGATCACGCATTCCAGGGTATCGCCCCATTTTTTAAGGCGGTCGAGGAAGAATTGGGTGAGGGCAACCGAGGTGATCTTTTTATTTTTTAACAGCGACGCCAGTTGGGGAATGGAGTAGAAGGCCAGCTCGTTGCGGTTGGCCGGTAATTGCACATTGGCCGGAATGCTCCAATTGATGGGCGCCTGTTTGGTGGGTATTTTGAAGCCCGGCGGTTCGGGATGAAAAGCAAAGGGGTAGGCGAGGCTATTGGGGGTGCTTACCTGGTGCAGTTTCTCGTACTGGCTGCGGTAATTATTGAGGCCATCGATCATGCTATCTTTTTCAGCGGCAGTGAATTGCAGCGCATTTAGTTTCTGCGCCTGCGATACGGTAGCCGTATCTATTGTTTGGGCGCTGGCGGTGCCGGCGAGCAGCAGGAGGATGAGGAAATATCTCATGTGGGAGTTTTGGTTATGATGTAATGTAATATAGCGTAATTGAGACATTCTATGTGATTTAAGCATAATTACCAGTTGGGTTTGAGCTGTGGGTATTTCTCTTGACCAACTGATTATTTTCCATTATTTTAACCGTAAGTTTGTGTTATAAAAGTAACAGCTATCCTAAATGTACTTCTAACCAGTTATAACAGTGTGAATTAAGAATTAGCTGCCACACTTTTCAAACCACAAAACGACCGTAACCTTTATCTGCATTTTCCAATCCTTATCCGGAATCAATAATTAGTAGCTTGCTGGAGTAAGGCCCAGCAAAAATATTTCCGGGAATTTTTCATGAGTAATAAATTAGAAAACCAGACGATCCTCGATTTTCAGCAAGGAGATGAAAAAGCTTTTGAGCTGGTTTTCAAAAGTTATTATGTGTCTATTCTGTTATTCATCAATAAGTTAATTGATAACAGGGAAGATGCGGAGGATATTACCATGACCGTTTTCTCGGCCCTTTTTAAACGTTATAACCTGTTTAATACAGAAGTTAATATAAAAGCATTCTTATACATCAGTGCCCGTAACAGTAGTTTGAATTATATAAAGGCCAAACAACGGGACAGGCAAAAGATAAGAGAATTTGCAGAACGAATGAAAGACGACACTTTGCTGGAATACGAGCATTCGATAAAAGCTGTTGTGGTAGAGGCTATTGATCAGGCCATTGAAAGCCTGCCCGAAGAGTGCCGCAAAATTTTCAAAATGCTGTATTATGAAGAATTGACACCCGCAGAAGTTGCGGAGATCCTGCAAATTTCTGTGAATACTGTTTATACCCAACGCCGCCGTGCCGTGCAGACTTTACGACTCCTTCTTTCCGAAAATACGCTGGCAATTGCCTGGTTGATACATACTATTGCATTGCTACAATTTAAAATACCACCTCCGGGCCACCTTATATAGTAAAAAAAGTTTTTTTCAAATTTTTCAACTTCTTGTCACAATTCCGGCACAGTCAGTTGTTTTAATATATAGATAGATATTAACTGAATGTTTCCGGTCTGTTACTAAATTTAAAATTATTACCGGCTGGTACTAATCAAATAAACCATTGCGTAGAGTGGAGAACCATGCTAAAATAAGCGAGTTGTTGATCAGGCATTTTCGCCAGGAGCTTACCCCTGAAGACTCGGCTGATCTCGAAAGCTGGCTGCAACAATCTGAAAAAAACAGGCAATTCTTTGATGAACTTAATAATCTTCCCGGGCTAATGGCCGAGGTTCGGGCTTATCAGGATGGAAAGCAGATAGATCTTGAAAAAGCCTGGGCGCGGATGCGGGAACACGGTTGGGATGTGCAGTTAGAGCGCGAAGCCAAAGTAACACAATTAAAATGGTGGCGGTATGTTGCGGCGGCGGTGATCATCTTATTTGTATCGCTGGGGATCTATTATTTAAAGAAACCGGGCAGGGCTTTGCCAGAAGCGCCAGTTGTTGTGAAGGCAGTTCAAACAGATGCCAGCCCTACTACCACACACGCGACCCTTACGCTTGATAACGGAAAAACAATTGTGTTGGATAGTTTAACGAGCGGTTTGTTGGCAACGCAGGGCGCTACAAAAGTGGTTAAGGATGCCAATGGTAAGCTGCTTTATTCTGCCGAAGGGAAAGCGATAACCGATAAGCTGATCTATAATACGTTGACGGTACCGAAGGGAAGTGATGTTGTGTATATGCAACTCTCCGATGGTAGCCGGGTATGGTTGAATGCGCAATCTTCTATTCGCTACCCGGTAGCTTTTAATGAGGAAGAGCGCAAGGTAGAAATAACGGGAGAAGCCTATTTTGAAGTGGCTAAATTATCAGGGAAAAAGTTTGTTGTTAGTAAAGGCAGTATGGAAGTAGTTGTGTTGGGGACAAAGTTCAACGTGAATACATATGAAGATGAAGCGGACATTAAAGTCACCTTGTTAGAAGGCAGTGTGAAAGTGGAGACGGAAACAAATGGCCGCAGATCGGAAAGGATTATAAAACCCGGACAGCAGGCTGTGTTAAATGCTACAAAGATCGATGTGCTGGATGATGTAGATCTACAGCAGGTAATGGCCTGGAAGGAGGGTAAGTTCGTTTTTAATAATACCAATATTCAATTGATCATGCGCCAGATGGAACGCTGGTATGATCTTGAGCCAACCCGGTTTGAAAGGGAAGAAGTGAAGAAGTGGGAATTCAACGGGGAGATATCGAGATACAGTAATGCATCGAAAGTGTTGCAGTTGCTGGAGAAAACGGGCTCTGTGAAATTTAAGCTGGAAGGAAAAAAAATTGTTGTATCACAATTGTAAGTATGTAATTGTAAGTATGTAATTGTAAGTATGTAATTGTAAGTATGTAATTGTAAGTATGTAATTGTAAGTATGTAATTGTAAGTATGTAATTGTAAGTATGTAATTGTAAGTATGTAATTGTAAGTATGTAATTGTAAGTATGTAATTGTAAGTATGTAATTGTAAGTATGTAATTGTAAGTATGTAATTGTAAGTATGTAATTGTAAGTATGTAATTGTAAGTATGTAATTGTAAGTATGTAATTGTAAGTATGTAATTGTAAGTATGTAATTGTAAGTATGTAATTGTAAGTATGTAATTGTAAGTATGTAATTGTAAGTATGTAATTGTAAGTATGTAATTGTAAGTATGTAATTGTAAGTATGTAATTGTAAGTATGTAATTGTAAGTATGTAATTGTAAGTATGTAATTGTAAGTATGTAATTGTAAGTATGTAATTGTAAGTATGTAATTGTAAGTATGTAATTGTAAGTATGTAATTGTAAGTATGTAATTGTAAGTATGTAATTGTAAGTATGTAATTGTAAGTATGTAATTGAAAGTTCATAATCCGCAATATCCTGAGTGGAATATATAAACCTGCCTATCATAATTCAAACCGGTTTTATGCCGGGGCTGGCTGCCATGTGATAAATAATCCATTAAGCATTAGGCCACATCCCTACAGATTGACATACTGATTTATAGCGTTCGACTGCTTTGTGTTTAATAAGCGCTATGAAACAGAAAAGCCAACAATGCTGTCACATTGCCGGCTTTGGAATGTCAACCTGTGAAACTTCACGGCATCACATATTAGTTAACATTTCAACCCAAAAGTATGCAAATTATCGTTTGCAAACTAGTGCATTTATTGCCCGGCAACGGCAATAAGGCAACTAAACCGAAGCAATGCTTTAATGCCAAAACTGGCAAAACCAAAATGCTGCAACAAGCAGTTAGAATTATGAAACTTACTGCTGTAATAATACTGGCGGCCTGCCTTCAGGTGACAGCGGCAGGATATGGGCAGAAGATATCCTTAACGGAGAAGGATGCGCCCATTGATAAGGTTTTAAAGAAAATACAACAACAAACCAGCTATCGTTTTCTATATACTTCCCAATTGCTGGAAGGCACACCCAGAGTTTCCATTGCAGTAAAGAATGCAAGCATTGAAGAAGTGCTTGACATGTGTTTCAAGGGGCAGAAGCTGGATTATGAGATTAATGAGAATACGATTATTATACGACCACGAAAGGAGTTACCTGCAACGTCGCCGGTGAAAGTGGAGGGTCCGATTGATGTGCGAGGCGTGATAACAGATGAGCACGGAGCGCCGGCGCAGGGTGTGAACATAACTGTTAAAGGAACGAACCGAGGAACGACAACAAATTTGAGAGGGGAGTTTGTGTTGAACGGAATTGACGAAAATGCTGTGCTGTTAATATCATCGGTTGGGTATGACAGGCAGGAGATATCTGTTAAGGGAAAGTCACTAATCACTATGCAATTGAGGGTTGCTGTGGGGAATTTGGATGAGATGCAGGTGATTGCGTATGGGACAACAACGAAAAGATTTCAAACCGGGAATGTCACGACAATAAAAGGCTCCGATATCGAAAAGCAACCAGTGTCTAATGTTTTGCAAGCGATCGCAGGCAGGGTTCCGGGATTGTTTATTACACAAGTCAATGGATTATCCGGTGGGGCGGTTCGGGTAAGAATACAGGGAGAAAATAGTATTGGAAATGGGAATGAACCTTTTTATGTAATTGATGGAGTGCCTTATTATTCTGAGCTAACTGCTACAGGAATAGATGACATTCTAGGTGGCTCTGGCATGAATGGACGAGGAAGTCCATTGAGCTATATTAATCCCGCAGATGTAGAAAGCATTGAAGTCCTGAAAGATGCTGACGCTACAGCTATTTATGGGGCACGTGCAGCCAATGGAGCTATTTTGATTACTACAAAAAAAGGGAAGGTCGGCGGTGCAAAAATCAATATTAATTACCAATACGGAGCGGCAAAGGTTATGAGGACGTTCGACATGATGAACACACAGCAATATCTGGAAATGCGCCATGAGGCATTTAAGAATGACCGACTTACCCCGAAATCTACAGATTATGATCTTACATTTTGGGATACGACACGGTACACTAACTGGCAAAAGACGCTTATAGGAGGGACTGCCCGATATAGCGATATTAATGTGAATGTTTCTGGTGGAACGGCGAATGTGCAGTATCTAATTGGGGGGAACTACCATCGCGAAAACACTGTTTTCCCGGGTAATTTTTCAGATCAAAAGGGAGCGTCGCATTTCAATCTTACAGTCACGTCTAACAATCAGAAATTTCGTGTAGTTTTCTCAGGCAACTATATGCTGGATATGAACCGGTTGCCACAGGTAAACGATTTGGTGCAGAAAGCTGTTTTGCTTGAGCCAGATGCGCCGGCTCTTTATAATGATGATGGTACATTAAACTGGGCACAGACTCCGTCGGGTACTTCCACTTTCATCAATCCACTTGCATACATATTTACTAAATACAGGAACAAGACTAGCAATTTGGTAAGTAATGCTATTCTAAGTTACCAAGTTGTTCCAGGACTGGAGCTTAAGAGCAGTTTTGGATATACAAATATTCAGACAAATGATTTTAATCCTACTCCTTATAGCGCTATCCGTCCTGAGTATAGATCTTCTACGCAAAATTCAGCTGGCTATGGAAACAGGAATCAAAATTCTTGGATAATCGAACCACAATTAAGTTATAAAAAAGTGATAAGTAAAGGGAAACTTGATTTCCTTGCGGGAGGCACTGTTCAACGGAATAACACAAGCGGTGGGTACGTTGTAGGCTTCGGTTATAATAGCGACGAGCAACTTGAAAATATTGCTTCTGCATCTTCGTATTTTATGGGAAGTTCTTATGTTACAGAGTATAAATACGCCGCTCTGTTTGGTAAACTCAACTATAATTGGCTTGATAAATATATCGTTAACCTTACCGGTCGCCATGATGGAAGTAGCAGGTTTGGATCGGTTAACCATTATCATAACTTCTGGAGTGTGGGAGCGGCGTGGCTTTTTAGCCAGGAGAATTGGGTCAGAAAACTTCGTTTCTTAAGCTTTGGAAAGTTGAGGGCAAGTTATGGGACAACAGGAAGCGATCAGATCGGAGATTATCAATATTTAAGTATATACAACAATGTCGATAACGACGGAACGCCTTACCAAAATCAAGTTGGATTGGCACCTGCAGGCTTGCCCAATCCCTATCTTGAATGGGAAGAAACCAACAAGCTACAAGGAGGGATCGAGCTTGGGTTTATCAAAGACAGAGTTCTCGTGAGCGCAACTTATGCAAGGAACCGCTCATCAAATCAGCTATTGAGTACTATGCTGCCTTCTTTTGTTGGATATTCCTCTATCACCAGTAATTTTCCTGCAACTGTACAAAATACCAGTTGGGAGCTTTCGTTGCAATCGACCAATATAAAAAGCAAGTCTTTTACGTGGACAACTACCGTTAATGTAACAATACCGAGAAATAAACTTTTAAAGTTTCCCAACTTTTCTTCATCGCCATATACCGGAAATTTAATCATAGGCAAACCCATAAATGTTGTTCGCAAATTACATTTCCTCGGCGTGAACTCTACCACAGGCAAGTACCAGGTGGCTGGCGCAGATGGTAAACCTACCTCCTCTCCTCAGTTCCCAACCGACTACACTGAGCTTATCAGTACTTTTCCAAAGTACTACGGAGGAGTTGGTAACAGCCTAAGTTATAAAGGCGTTCAGCTCGATTTCTTTTTCTATTTTGTTAAGCAGCTTGCTCCAAATAGCTTTACCTTTTATAACGGTGTTAGATTTCCCGGTGTATTCTTCAGCGGTTCCAGCAATCAGCCCACGGGTGTGTTAGACCGTTGGCAAACACCCGGAGATGTTGCAACAGTGCAGTTATATTCAACCAAAACGGATTTCAGCATCTTCAGGGTTGTTAATAGTGACAATTTTTATAAGGATGCTTCCTACATCCGCCTGAAGAATGTATCACTATCGTGGCAACTTCCGTTGAAATGGCAACGAATGGCACATGTTGATAATGCGAGAGTTTATCTCCAAGGGCAAAATCTTTTGACTATCACTTCCTATAAAGGCTTGGATCCTGAAACTCAAAGTCTTTCGACTCTACCACCATTGAGGATATGGACTGTTGGCCTCCAACTTGGACTATAGGGTAGTAAAAGCATCTCAAACAAAACTGAAAAAACAAGTATAATTTTATGAACTCGAAATACAAATTAATTAAAAAGTTATTGGGGCTATGGCTGCTACTATCGATAGCAAGTTTTACTAGCTGCAAGAAGCTTGTCGAGATTAGTGCTCCGGTTACAAGTGTCAATGGAGCTAATGTTTATCTGAATGATGTTACGGCGACCTCTGTGCTTACTGGCCTTTATACCACTATGAGTAGAGGTGGTTACAATTTTACGGGTAATGGAAGTATTTCCATGAACCTTGGACTTTCTGCAGATGAATTGACATTGTTTAGTGGAGTTTCCACTTCTGAATCAAAGTACTATTATTATACTAACTCCTTGTTCGCCCAACCTACAAATGGAGCTGGTAGTGAGTATTGGGCGCCTTTGTACCAAAATATTTTCATTTGCAATGCAGCAATTGAAGGGTTGAATGCTTCCGTTACATTAACCCCAGCAGTTAAGGAGCAGCTCCTTGGTGAAGCTACTTTCATGAGGGCATTCTTTTATTTTTACCTGGTTAATATGTTTGGTGACGTTCCTTTGCTGTTAAATGCTGACTATAAAAGAAACGCAACACTTCCAAGAACGCCAATATCCCAAGTGTATCAACAGATCATTACAGATTTAAATACTGCGCAGGGCATGCTCAACGATAAATTTGTAGATGCTTCTGTGTTAAAAACCACTTCAGAGAGAACGAGACCGAACAAGTGGGCTGCAACGGCTCTGTTGGCCAGGACTTTTCTTTACACGGGAGATTGGCCTAATGCAATTACAGAGGCAAGCTCAGTCATAAATAACTCCTCCTTATTTACCTTGACTGCTTTAGATGATGCGTTTTTAGCAAACAGCAATGAAGCGATCTGGCAATTGCAGCCCGTTAGCTCCGAGCATAATACCGAAGATGCCTGGCATTTCATTCTTCCTTCCTCCGGGCCTGATGAATCTGACCATCCTGTTTATTTAAGCCCTCAATTACTTTACAGCTTTGAGGCATCGGATCAGCGGAGAGCGCATTGGATAGATAGTGTAATCTTAAATACTGATCGGTATTACTACCCATTTAAGTATAAGAGCGCTACATCATATGCGCCACTCACTGAATACTTGATGGTCTTTCGATTGGCAGAGCAGTATTTAATTAGAGCAGAAGCTGAAGCGCAAAAGGGAGATATTCAAGCCGCACAAAATGATTTGAATATTGTCCGCCATCGGGCTGGTCTGGCAAATACTACTGCTGCTGATAAAAGCTCTTTACTCGCTGCTATTTTACACGAAAGACAGGTTGAACTATTTAGCGAGTGGGGACACAGATGGCTTGACCTAAAAAGAACGAATAATGTCGACGCTGTGATGACGTTTGTCTGTTCTCAAAAGAACAGTAGTCAATGGAAAAACTTTCAAAAACTCTTTCCGCTACCATTTAAAGATATAAACGCCGATATAAATCTTGCACAAAACTCGGGATATTAGGTTCTGGACAACAGAATGAATTTAAAGATGGATCTTGTTGGGTACTTAAAAATAAAAAGAGTTTCAATGAAGAATTTGGTTTATCTAGTGGCATCTATGTTAGTAATGGGCCGGGTTGAAGCTAAGCAGATAAATTTGTATAATGACTCGACCCTAAATGGAGTCAAATTTGTCAAGGGGCTAACTTGGAAGGAAGTGCTAAAGAAAGCAAAAAAAGAGCATAAATACATTTTTATAGATTGCTTCACTACCTGGTGCGGGCCATGTAAGTTAATGGAAAACGAGATCTTTCCAAAAAAGGAAGTGGGGGACTTTTATAACAGGAATTTTCTTTCTGTAAGATGTCAAATGGACAAAACCGACAAAGATGAAGACGCCGTTAAGATCTGGTATAAAGATGCTGAGAGAATTAAGACGGAATATGGCATGCCAGCTTTTCCTACTTATCTGTACTTTTCTCCCGAAGGTAAACTGGTATACAGAGATGTCGGTTATAAAGATGTGAACGACATGATTTCAATTGCAAAAAATGCGGTTAACCCTAACGGGGCTGGGCGCTTTTTGAAATACTATTCTCTTTTAGCAAAATATCAATTGGGCAAAAAAGATTATAAAGTTATTCCTGCACTTATTGATACCGCCAGGTATTTGAGACAGAACGATGTGTTACAAGACCTTGTAAAGGACTACGAGGCTTATATTGAAACGTTGCCACAAGATCAATTGTACAAAAAAGAGTACATTTCAATTATAGCATCCCTTACTCAAAGTTCAAAAGATAAATTTTTTCACCTGTTTTACCCTAATGGAGAAAAAGTAGATTCCGTCATGGCGCAAAAGGGATTTGCCCACCTTCTTGTGGATCAAATAATTCTCAATGAAGATATTTATCCTTACCTAAATTTAGAGGAGCAGAATCATAAAGATGATGTCTCGATGCTTGTAACCGAAAACTCTCCCGATTGGCCTACGTATAAGAAAAAAATAGCTGCTAAATACGATTCTGATTTTGCCAATCGTACAGTGTTGCAAGCACAGGTGTCGTGGTACGAAGGCCAACATGACTACGCCTTATGTGCCAAATATTTTACAATACTAATAAATAATTATAGCCAGGATAATTATAACCGAGACCTTGATCTAGGACTTAATACAGTAGTTTGGAACGCAATATTCAAGCGTAGCGTTGACAAGGAACAGATTGATTTGGCCGTCGAATGTATGCAAGGGATAGTGGAAAGGCAGAAAGCCAGAGGGCTATATGCCGGATTGTACTTGGACACTTATGCCAACTTGCTGTACAAGGCGGGTAGAGTAAAAGAAGCTGTTGAAAAGGAAGAGGAGGCGATACAGCAGGCTATTAAACGAAAGCAGTCGGAAACTCTTATCAATGAATTCCGGGAAACGCTGGATAAAATAAAAACTGGCAAGCCTACGTGGCCAAGATATATCGATAAAAATGATTTTTTTGGTAACGGGCTTATGTAAACTGAATATTTTGTGGCTATTACTTAGTAGGTGGCGCTGTCAGTAGTAATATACCTATTATGGATACCGTATTGGAAATTGACAAAATTAAACGATTGTTGATTGGCAAAAAGTGGGCTTGTACACCTGTATATGAATATGTTTTTCAAGTTTTAAATTCATCAGGCAGTGAATTTTGGACTTTTGGTATTCCATGCAGTAGGAAGGAAGCCAATGCAATTCCTGAATATTTCGGAGTGAGTTGAACCGCTGTTTCGGAGTGATAGTGAACGCAAGGTGTTTTTGTAGCATGATTCACGAAGTAAACGCCGAGGGTCGGTACAATGTAAACTTAGTAGGGGTAGTAGGGATTATTTCTTTCTGAGAGATTTTCCTTTAAATTCAAGGCGGTGGTTGGTGGCTGTCAATCTGTCCATAATGGCATCATCAATGGTTGGCTCGCCGATATATCCATGCCACTCTTTAACGGGCAACTGGGAGGTGATCATGATCGGATATTTCTTATAACGGTCTTCCATGATCTGCAGCAGCGTTAATTGCATATTATATTTTATATTTTTTTGATAAAGCAGAATGGAATTAATATGGACAATAGAAAGTTTATCGAACAATTCTTTTTTGTTATCGCTTGCATTATAAGCTTGAATAATTTTTTTCTCATTTTCCAAGGCGTTGGTCCATGGAGCTTATTCGACCAGCTTAGATTGATAGTAGCGGTCAGCGTTGTGATCTTGCTATTAACTTATCATATTAAGTCGGATGATCATCCTAAATGTCGTTGAATAAAAAATCCGGGCCAATAGAGTGCCGGTCGGCCGATCATGACATAAGGTTTCGACCGAAACGATTGCAGCAACAGCTGTTCTGCGGAAGTGAACAGGTCGATTCGATTTTTGTTCTCTTTTCTGAAAAGGTTGCTTTTGGTGCCTTTTCAGTAATCTAAGAATGGCGTTGTTAAGCTCATCAAGGGTGCGGTAAATTTTATCACGTAAAGGTGCATAGAAGTGTTTTTTATTGAATGTGTATATAAGCTATGGTTCTAAATAATTTCATCTTGTTGGCCTTGTCTTTCATTAGATGAGCTATCCCTTCTAAAAACGTATACACCTTATTAATAGGAGTTTATACTTTTATTCAAAAAAAATGGCGATCATCTACAGCTGCAATCTTAATTGAAATCATGGATGCTGGACTGATAATTATTACCCAATACCGAATATATAATGCACGATGATTTCTTGCATGCAAAAAAGGCAATCGTTTGCCCGATACATTGGTTAAAAGTGTACTTGCATTAATGACTGAGATTTTCTTCCTGTGCTGAAGAAGCTGTGGACAATAATATATTAACATACTAAAACAGAACTATGAGAAAGGGATTATCATTTTTAATTGTGCTTTTTTCCTCACTTTATTTAGCACACGCTCAAAATGCAGATTTTTCAGGTACTTGGATTCTTAATAAGCGGACTTCTAATCGCGGCAATGATTATATAAATGGAGTACCTAGTAAAATGCGGGTAATACAACATGAGGACTCAATTATAATACATAAACAAACATTGAATCAAAACGGGTTAGATACTGTCTATATTGACACATTAATCGTTGGCGGAATGTCAGAGTTACTGATGTTACCAGATAAGGTTAAAAAAAATGTCGTACAATGGAAAGACGATGGTTTTCGACTTATACAAAATCTGACTTACCAAAATATTGTTTCTGGAAAGGTAGAACATAAAATAGTATATAATTGGAACCTCTCTGGGACCAATATTCTCATCCTGAATAGGTTTGATGAAAACCTGATCTCCGGAGAAATATGGTCAATGGAAGGCGTCTACAAGAAGAGAACATTTTGATCAGTGCTTTTTTACTTTCGTTAAGACCTGACGACAGACGCTGGCATTCAATATCGTCGATCATAGTTTAGATTTTTGAAATGTTGATATTTATGGAACAAAATCAGCGAGAGTGATTGGCGGTAAGATAGTCCCATATGTTAGTAAGAAAAAATGCAGCAAAATATTTTGACAAAGCAGGAACAGAGTCATCCAGGATAAGCAAAGGAGTTTTGAATAGTGTATTTAGGAAGCGGTTATATATACCATCGAGTCGGACAGTAGTAATGTGTTCAATAAACCAGTTCATGGAAAAGTAAAACGCTTTTTATCCGTTCATGCAGGCTTTACGGCAAAGACCAGGTAAGATTTTCCACAACCTGTTGCGCCGATGATCAGAAAGTTTTCGGCATTTTCAATGAATGCCGGTTCGCAAAGTAGTTGAAGTTGTTCTTTGGATAAGTTCCTATCAGGAGTACAGTGAATCCGTTCTGGCACACGTTGTATCTGAACCTGGCGAGCCGCAAGTATAAATTATTCTTTATAAAAAGTTTATAGTTATGATAATGATACATGTATAACTTGCATGAACATATGTATATGAATAAATCTTTTAATGTACAGATAAACTTCAGTTTTAATACCGGAAAAAAGTTGATTTTAGAGGACTGCTTGATGTTGCTATTTTGTTACCCGAACTCATAATGCCGCATAAAGGCCGTAATCTCCTGGTCGTTCTAAGTTACCCTGTAAACTTCATAATGTAAATTGCATATTTGGGGAATGCGTTGCATGGATGAAACAACTTCTTGGAATATTTAAGATTCATCAGGATACCGATAGTTGTCCGGCGATAACGTTCGCACTTTGGGGTCGAATAAATGTTCTATCTTTAAGAATATCAAAGTCAATCAATTTTTATGCGTATTTTTTTGATGTTTGCTCTTATTGTCTTTGCTCTTGGTTCTTTGGCACAGGATTCTGAACGAAGCTCTTTTGCTAAACAGATCATCGATAGCGAAGCACTTTCCAATTGGGCAACCTTTGATCATCCTTTGTTAGTAAGTCCCGACGGAAATTATTTCACCTATATTATAAAATTTGGAACGAAGAGAAATAAATTCATTATACAGTCAACAAGAGGAAGTTGGCGCAGGGAGTTAGCTGGCTCAATAACAGGTGATTTCTCAATGAATAGTAAACAATTTATCTTTCTTAAAAATGATACATTGTATTTATTATTGTTGGGCTCTGACAAGTTGGATACAATTCCTGGTGTTCAGTCCTTTAGTCAAGGGGAAACAGGACAATGGCTGGCGTATAGAATGAAGGGAGAAGAGCATGAACTAATTCTATATAATCTGGTAACTGGCAATAAACAACGTTTCGTTTCTGTAGAGGATTACTCGCTTGACGTAAAAGGGGAGCAGTTGTTGCTTAAGGTAAGGGCAAAGAAGGATGGAAAAGCGTCATCTTCCTTGCAGTGGGTTGAATTAGCTGACGGCAAAGTTGTAACCATTTGGTGCTCGCAGCGAGATTGTATGGGCAATGCTGATATTAGTGGGTATAGCCTTGATGAGCATAGGCTTCAGGTGGCTTTTATTGTGGAAGAAAATATGAATGGAGGATTGGTTCATACCTTATGGTATTATAAAAAGGGAATGGAAAAAGCGTTAAGGAAAGCTACCCACGAAACCGATGGGATGCAAAGCGAGTTTTCCATTTGCCCATCTTCTCCTCGCTTTAGTAAAGACGGGCAGTATATTTTTTTCGAGTTGGAAGCACGGGCTGATAGAAGGAAGCCGAATGCAATGCTGGCCAGCGTAGACGTATGGAATTATAAGGACAGCATTGTTCAATCGAAACAATTAGTAAATCCAGGTCCGCGTTTATTTGCCGCCGTCATTGGCATTGACAAGAATTTAGTGGTTCGACTGATCGCGGAAGGTGAACGAGTGCTGACAACAGATACATGGGGCGATTTCGTAGTGATTGTTAATGAGGCAGGCGATGGTGACCGCTGGTGGTTGCATCCTCTACCTTTATACAGCCTGGTGTCGATGAAGGATGGTCGAAGGATAATAATACCTACGAAAACACCTCAAGGCGACTTCTGGATTTGTCCGAACGGCCATTACCTTGTATATTTTGATATAAACACCTACTTCAGCTGCGACCTTTTAACAGGGAAAATAGTAAACTTATCTCGTGGTGCCAATGTTGGTTTTAATCTGCAGCCTACCGGGTTTCCGAAGGATTTGATTTCTCACGCCGTGGGGATAGGTAAATGGTATAAAGACTCTACTGTACTAATATACGACAATTATGATATTTGGAGAATGGATCTAACCGGAAAGCGGGCTCCTATAAATGTAACAAAGGGTTACGGAAGAAAACATCAAATTCAATTCAGGCTGATGAGCGGTCAATTGGATAGGTTAATGGATAATGAAGAACGTTTGCTGCTAGCAGCATTTGATACTCGGAATAAATATTCTGGATTTTTTAGCTGTCGGCCGGATGGGAGTGCTTCGCCCGATAGTTTAGTAATGGGGCCATGGGTTTTCGGAGGAGGTGTTGATTTATCTATGGTATTTGATGGGATCCGAATACTCAATAAGGCTTTGGACGCCAACGTGTGGATTGTTTCCAGAGAATCAACTTCTGAGGCTATCAATTTATTCCTAACTCGTGATTTTAAGACCTTTACCCCTTTGACAAACTTTTCTCCCCAGCATTCGTACAACTGGCTAACCGCGGAATTAGTCAACTGGAGACAATTGGACGGTACTTTTTGCCAAGGGATATTATACAAACCCGAAAATTTTAACCCTCGCAAAAAATATCCTGTTATATTCAATTATTATGAGCAATTGTCTCACCGATTATATCAATTTCCTCGACCCATGTATTCGACAGACGCAAACATAAATATTCCTTGGTTCGTCAGCCGTGGATACTTAATATTTACTCCTGATATTCATTATCAGTGGGCTTCAAAATTTTCGAAAGACGTCGTTAATGCGAAAGATGCATATAACGCGGTAGTGTCTGCTGCAAAGCACCTTTCAACACTTTCGTTTGTTGATTCTCAGCGGATGGGTATTGCAGGACATAGCTGGGGGGGATCAGAAACGAATTATTTGGTTACACATACGCATTTGTTTGCTGCTGCGTTACAGGGGTCTGGTGGTTCAAGTGATTTGATCAGTAGGTCGCTTTCGGTGGTAGGGATAGATGCTGGAATGGATAAATTGTATGAAAAAAGCATCGGATTTACGATTTGGCAACGGCCTGATCTTTGGATTAAAAATTCTCCGATCTTTTCGGCTGATCAAGTGACTAGCCCTTTGTTAATTCTACATTGCAAAGATGATATAGGTTGGCCACAGTCTATGGAGTTGTTTCTATCTCTGCGGCGACAAGAAAAACCAGCCTGGCTATTGCAATACGATCATGGAGGGCATAGCTTATATCCCGGAAAGGATCAAGAAGACTTTACAATGAGGGCAATGCAATTTTTCGACCATTATTTAAAGAAAAAACCTGCTCCTATCTGGATGACAAAAGGAATTCCGGCCAGGTTGAAGCAGATTGAAAATGGGTATGATTTGGATACTGTCGAATATTGTAGTAAAGATTGCGAGGTTTGTAAAATATGGAATAAGCAATACACAAAGCACCCACAAATGTCCATAAAGCCAGCAGTCGAGCCGCATCTAGCTGCAGATTCAATTCAAAAAAACAAATTAATTATAAAATAAATGGATTGCCTCAATATGGCATCCGATCCTTTTGAATGAATTGTTTTGTTTTTTCGTTTATTTTTTAGGCTAAAAAGAGAGGGGTGATTATATAGTCACCCCTCCGGCTACTAATGCACGTTGGCATTAGACTCCCAGTTATGGTTCAGCTACAATAAATGTAGTGCTTGTGGTTATGTTGCCATGGTTCTTATCTCCAGAGCAATTGAGAGCGGCTGATGCGCAGGCAGTAGGATCATCTGTTACAACATAGTAAGTTCTGGTACCGCTAGTTGCAGTTTTACCATTTTGAAAAGAGCTAACGCATGTACCACTAGTTGTAGACGTACAGAATTGAGTGCTAAAAGCTGATTTTGCTTTAAAGGCAAGCGCTCCACCAACAATAGCAAGGATGGCGATGCCAGTGAGCATTAATTTTGCTTTTTTCATAATTAAAGTGCTTTTTTGCATCAAAAAGCTAAAGATAGATTAAATAAAACGCCTACTCTTTTTTAGTGGTTTTCGGCTTCCCCACTGATATTGAGCAGCTTGGTTAAAGTGGGCCCTTTCCTCTGCCAGCTACTCTGTATCTTGCAGGCATTCCTGATTAGGGTGTGCCCACAATATTTTTCAACTCCCTTTACTTCTGATCTTGAATAATATTGCGTATCACATTAATACTCACGTTCCCCATCAATACCTGCTTCAATTTTTTGGATTTGTAAATCGCTATATAAGGGACGCCGGGTGCCTTATAATAATTTCCTAAAAAGTCACTATAATCTTGACCAACAGTAATGTTAGAATACTTTTTCAATTGATAATGATTATAATAGTCCTTGATCAAATTATAAGGGAAACCAGACAGCAAATAAAAATTAATATTGCGTACAGATTGAATATCATTAATGATAGCTTCGGTTTGAGCTCTGCAGTAGGGACAATAAGGACTAAAAATGAATATAACTGCTGGTTTTCCATTATCTATATTACTGGTATTCACTTGGGTGCTATCCATAAGCAGGAAATTAAAAGAAGGAAGAGTTTTTCCTTCTAAACCGGTTACTACAGCTGGTTTGCGTTCGGAGCAACCCGTTAACCATACTAAGAGTAGCAGCAATACTATTTTTTTCATAGTGTTTGTGTTTAATACTATATTATCTGAATACTTGGTGTTTTATTCTGGTCATTACCATGATCCATTTTTTGATCAGCATTTCCCGCTCTGCTTTCTGATACAATGAATGATAGTAACAGGAAGAGTATTGTACATGTGAGTACCATTGGAAATAACTGGTAACGCAGTTCAATAGGCGCCGACAAAACACTGAATATCATATTGCTACCCCAAACGATAAGGGTCAAGAACAAGATTCGCCTGCTTTGAACCGAACACTTTTTGAAACCGCCTAGTCCTGTAAAGCCGATGAAACTTATGACGAAAATGAAGTTGCTCATCGCCAAAATGAGAGGGAAAGCTTTTGCTATTCTGATCTTTTTGTTTCCGAAATTGTTATATATTTTGTTATCCTTCCATCCAAACCATGTACTTGCTATTGGGGCGACCACGTCTTCTCCTCCATTGTAGTCCTCCATGAATCCAGCTGGTGGAACATAGTATTTGACAAAATTTGACCACACAAAATATTTCAAAAAGGTTCGGGGATGATGAAAAATGATGTATCGCCCGTAGCTGGCGTATAAGGGCGCCACAGCCGCCCAGCGGTTGAAGTAGGGCGTAAGGGTATCGTTTGGTCGGTGTTTTGCCAGATAAACTTTTAAAGGCGATTTTCCATCCCACAAATAATAGACCCCAATATCCAGGTCAGGTCGGAAAATAAAAAAAAGTTTATTAAGGGAATCCATATGGTGGTTAACGATTGAGTGGAGTGTTCTGAACTTTGGTGGTATTGATTCAGTTGCATCAGGTCTAGCGTGTGCATAGCCATATAATGCGTTCGCAGCTAACTGCCACCCGCCGAAGGCAGAATACTGCACAGTGCCTGTCATCTTGTAGTATTCATACTGCGTCCGCCCAATAAATCCTCCTAGTAACAAAGTGAGTGCTGTAATACCTACCCATTTTATCTTCTGCGACATATGGGCTAAAAGTATACATCCTATACTGATAAAGGGATAATAAATGGCATTATAACGAACCATAAATGCCAGTAGCAGTACAAGACTATGAGATAGTAGTAACCGAAGACTAGGTTTATATAAAATGAATAACAGCTGTGTAAACCAGCAAAGGCTCAATGCTGTAAATAAACCATCGCTGGAAATAAAGTTGCTAATATGGGTTAATAATGGATTTAGTATACTGATTCCCAACAGTATTCGAAATGTCCAAATCTTTGGAGCTGTCAGATAACGTACGGAAAATAAGAAATAAAGCAAGCTTACCTCTAATATAAGGTATTGACCTATCACCAAAACAAGATCCGAATTCGTAAAGCTACTAAACAGTCGTAAAAATTTTGAATAACCTATAGCCCAAAAATTAATAGTTTGGTTATGGTATGCTGCATCTAAGTAATAAAAGGAGTCCGGCGGCATAAAATTTGGCAAAGGATAAAAGGCTTTGAACACAATGAATTGTATCAAGATGGTGATGGCAGATATCCACAGTAATCTTTTGTTTTCTTGATCCATCCTAAGCCACTGCCAGAAAGAAAGATTCGATATAGGTTGTTCGAATAACATGATGACTAGTTGTTAGGTTCAGTTATGAAAGCCATTGTTCTTTTCTTATCATTATTTATTCTCTTTTCTATTGCGATCGCAATTGCGGCTAATAGAATGAACACAGTATTGAAAATGATATGTTGGTTCCAGGACAGCAATTCTATTACACCACCGCAACTACAAGGAATGTCTTTGTTGAAGGTCAGCATAGAAATGATATAACCTGTAAACAATATCATAATTATAAAGGATGCATAGAGCCCTTTTAGCCGCCATTTAGGAATAGCAAGCAAAATCACGATGGCGAATTCCATCCATGGAAGTGCCGCCGCTATCCAGCGTGACACGGGTGCTAGAATAGGAGAGGTGGCAATTTGCTCTTTGAAGACTGTATAGTCCATTAACTTGCTGATTCCTGTATATAGGAATAGTATTACAAAAAGTATCGTAATAGCCTCCGTAAATGTGTTTAATTTTGATGGCTTCATGTTGATAGAATTATACCTTCAGAAGATGTATATATACGTTCTGTTTGTGCACTTGCCAGCTTCCATATCCAATTCAATAATAATCCAGCGAAAACCGTTGAAAGCATAATGGGGAAGGACTGGAATCTCAAGGCGGCTGAGGAAGCGAAGATGGTAAATCCGGCATTCAGCAACCAAGTTGCTCCACTCAATAAGATAGCTTTTCTGAATAGCGTATTCTGACCAAAGCCCCCTAACAAAAAAAAGGATAACAAACCGAACAACATTATCACATTAATCACTCCTGACAAAATTGGATAGAAATCTAGTAACCGTGCTTTCGGGTCTTTTGTCCTTATGGTGAGCAGTGGCGTTTTATAGTGGAACCATTTCTGTGCAATAGAAGGAACACTGTTCTTTCCTGAATTATATTGTTCTAAGAACTCCACAGGAGGCGCGTAATATTTTTGTGAGTTTGGCCATAAAAAATATTGAATAAATTCTAACGGATAGCGTTTGATGATAAACATTCCGTAATCTTTGTACAATGGTCCCATAGAAGCCCATCTTTTTAGTTCTGGGGCCATAGTGTCTTTTCTAAAAAACCATTGTCTGTATTTATATGGAGGCATCCTTGGGTCCCACATGTACACTGTGCTGGCTATCATAGCCTCTTGCGGATATTTTGCAGTATCTCTTGTACTATCAAAGTATTGGGTAACAAATTTGTCGAGCTCTTTGAATTTCCCAGGGACCGGTTTTCGGTGCGCACTATCGACGTATCTATAAGCATACATGGCATTATTTGTAAGTTGCCAGCCCGAAAAGGGTGAGTATTGCCAACTACCGGTAAGAACTTTATATTGATTGCCCGTATGAAGTACGAATAAACCAATGACTATTATAGCCATACCGATACCTACTAATTTCATGCGAATAGAGAAAGAAGATAATGTAAAAGCAAGAGCGGCAATCGGGACATATATCATTGCATTATATCGAACGGTAAATGCGAAATACACAACAACAGTGTGCCATATTAATAACCTAAATGAGGGCCGGTGGGTAATCCACAATAGCAGTGCGAACCAGATAAGGCTTAAAGCAAGGAACAAAGCATCGCTTGATACGAGGTTTCCTATGTATAGAAACAGGGGATTTAGGACCATAAATGCTAACAAGATTATTTGTAGCGATCTGGTCGGTTTATAAAAATAAAATACTGTAAACAGAAGCAGTAACGAACTGGTTTGTATTAATAGGTACTGAAATGCAGATAATGCAAAATCCCAGGTCGTAAAAACACTCAAAAACCGAAGAAACATGGGATAACCGATCATGTACGTATTAATTCCCCAGTTATTACTGGCTGTTTGAATATAATTAAATGAATCTCCATGGATGAAGCTGACAAAGGGATAGAAATACTTGAAGATTGCAAATTGAATTACGATTGCTATCGCGGCGGCTTTCAAAGCTGTTCTATTCCTATGCTCGCCCCAAATAAATTCTCTAAATGAAACCTGATTGGCCGGTATAAAAATCTGTTCACTCATGTTGTAGTATTGACGAAGTTGATTGACAACTATTTATTTATTATACCTCGGGCCATATCTAGTGGTTTAGCCCTGAAGTTTTTAAGCTCTTACACGTCGTAAGTTTTCTTGATTTCTTTTATTACTATTTCATTATTAAACAAACCATATTTTATAATGCAGAAAATAGCTCTAAATCCATCCTTCCACCCAATCTTCTTCCCCTCCGCAAAAGTTCTCCCATAGTAAGAAATCCCTACCTCATATATTCGCACGCCTGGCACCATCGAGATCTTCGCCGTCACTTCCGGTTCAAACCCAAATCGCCGTTCCTTAAGATTTATCCTTTGAATGATATCTGTTCTGAACATTTTATAACCTGTCTCCATATCGGTTAAGTTCAGGTTGGTGAACATGTTCGATAGGAAAGTCAAAAACCGGTTGCCGATCGAATGCCAGAAGAACAGGATGCGGTGTGGATTGCCGCCCATAAATCGTGAGCCGTATACCACATCTGCCGAGCCCAGTACAATTGGTTTTAAAAGCGTATTGTATTCGCCCGGATCGTATTCAAGGTCGGCATCCTGAACCAACAGGTATTCGCCGGTTGCCTGGGCAATGCCCGTATGGATAGCCGCACCCTTTCCCTGGTTTATATCATGCTTTATATATTTGAAATAGTTGATCGAAAGGTCCTCGCGGTTAGCGATATAATTTTGTATTACAGGTTCAGTTTTGTCAGTTGAACAGTCGTTTACAATTATTACTTCCTTTTCAATATTTCGAATAAGCTTTACCTCATTGATGCGATCGAGTATAAGTGCAATTGTTTTTTCTTCATTATAAGCAGGAATAATGATAGATAGTCTATTTATTGTTGATGGCTGCTGGTTGGAGCTTATTGATTGTATATTATCGTTATCTATCTCCTGATTAACTACTTTCGGTAAAGGTGATGTTGTAGCGGCTATATTACCTTGTTTGATTGTGTTATCCATGAAAAAGGTTTAATAGTTAATGTTTAGATTCCCCGGCATCAAAGCCAGTGACAGATGGAGCGAGCATCCTCCGTTTAGCCGGAAACAATTATTTAAATAGCATTCAAATCCCTCGTTAATGTCGTTAAATTGTTGCACTAGCTTTTTACCGGGTTATAGTATTCCAATCAACCTTCTATTAAGAAGTTGTCAGATCATTCTTCATAAAAAATTAAGTGTAGGGTCAATAGATCAGCCGTCTCTGCCCCGGCTAAACAACCAGCGCGTACCGGCGAAACCTTATCCAGTTTGGATAAAAACTTACTGTACTACTATGCGTAGTATCTTATTTTATGCTGTATAAATAGCTGTTGAAAATTCTATTGTCTGTAAGTGAAGCTATGGTTCGTTTTTCGTTTTCTTCCGGAGCAATATGACCGGAGCATCATTCATTCTATATGCAAGGTACATCGCCTTATTGTTGATTTATGCCCGATTGTTGTCGAAAGATGCATGATTGTTGTCGAAAATTGATTCATTATTCCACGTAATACTATTATACATCGTTTGCCATTCTGTTGGTGTCATCTTGAATTGCTTCCTGAAGGCCGCAGCAAACGCGCTTTGTGTTCTGTACAAACACTTATAAGCTACCTGCTTTTTGGTCATTCCCTGTTCAAGAAAATTTTTGGATGCTGCTAATCGCTGCCGGATCTGGTATTCCTTAATACCTGCGCCATACAGGTCTTTAAATGCTTTTTCTACTGCATTGCGATTGGGCGCACTTAAATGATTGAGTAATTCAGCGGCTGTCTTGTAATGAAAGGGATTGGCGTCTATGTGCTGCTTTATACATTTAATAGCATCGAGCACATACATTGAATAAGGTTTTACATTTTTGAGCATGGCACAAATTTTATTTACTAATCTTGTTTCGGTCAGGCTAATGCCATTCGCTTAGTAAAGTGGTTGCTGTGTCATGCATTTCGCATGGATCGTATTTGTTTCATATCAAGCAAATTTAACCTGGCATTTCCTGTTGATCATTCATTCGGTATTCAAAGTGAACGCTTCAAATCAGCTTACTGCCAACGCCCCGGCTAAACAACAAGGGCTATGCAGTAAGTGCCTTAACCCTATTTATGGAATTGAAGAGTCCTTTGGAGGATACGG
The DNA here is from genome assembly GCF_002077945.1 of Niastella vici. GTDB lineage: Bacteria > Bacteroidota > Bacteroidia > Chitinophagales > Chitinophagaceae > Niastella > Niastella vici. The sequence continues at coordinate 237,882 of NZ_LVYD01000024.1, read as the reverse complement.
ATCAATTGGTATATCTTTTCAAGCTTAGGTTTGGTGTTTGAAGGAATAGCAGCGAAGTAGTTTCTTCAGGCAAATTACATGCACCCATTTTTGAAATTTGTACCATTGTTTTACTTTTTTGTTCCTTCACATCAATTTAACATAGGGGGCGTTCTTTGTATTATTATCCTGATCCATTCGGTAGGCGTAAGGCCAAACTCTTTTTTGAACGCCGTGCAATAAGCACTTTGTGATCTGTAATAACACTTCGCCGCCACCCGCTTTACGGGCATCCCTTCCTGTAAATAATTCTTCGAAAATGCAAGCCGCTGCTTTACCTGGTACGCTTTTATTCGATACCCATAAAGCTCTTTAAATGCTTTCTCCAATATCTTCCGGTTAACAGGTGTAATAAGTTCCAATAACTCTTTGCACATCCGGTGTTTGAACGGATCCGTTTCTATTTGCTGCTTTACCAGCTCAACGGCTTGCAAAACATACAAGGTGTAATGGTTATGGTTTGTCATAACAAGAATAGGTTTATCAGTGCAGGGTGCGCTCTGTTAATTGAAATAGAATACTGACTGAAAAAATGCACTTTCAGTTTTTGGAACGATCTTAATGGATATTAATTAATTCAACCTTATATTGTCAAAAAGGTTTTAATTTCCGGTGCTTTGGCGGATAAGATAGTTATTCAAACCGGTAAGGTTCCCGAAAGTGTATTACACAGTCGGTATTTATATACTGCTACAAATTGGCCAGGGACTGGCTTTGGAGTTTTTAAGATAATTCAGGCGTAAGTTACTTTACCCAATTTTACATTTTAGCACGATCACTTCATGTTTTGCACTTTGGCACCGATTGAACACCTATTCTTTATTGTTATATTATAAACCGGTTTGTTTCAACCAACTCAGTGGCGCCATTCCATATTTATTCCGGAATGCGGTAGTAAAAGCACTGTGTGAGCGATAACGGCACTGCCTGGCCACCTGTCTGATGGGCATGCCTGCTTTCAATAGTAACATAGCTGATTCCATTTTTTGCGCGGTATAGTATTCTTTTATATGCGTACTATATAGCTCCCTGAATGCTTTCTGTAACAGGTTGCGGCTGATGCCGGCATATTGTGCCAGCTCATTGGTTGTTTTCTTTTCCAATGGATGTTCATCAATATAATCCTTTACCCTGGTAACGGTAGCTACAAGGTATGGCGTCAATCGTATGCCATTGCCCATAGAAAAAGTTTTATAGTGCTACAAAATCAGTTCGTATCAGCAGCTATAATAGTTGCCGGCATCGTCAAAATTTCATCAGCGTTGATGTGTAGGGAGTAAGGATCGATGTGATGGTATACGTCTCAATTATGGGCTCTTTACAAAATTAGACTCCCTTCCCAAGCCGGTAAAATATTTCTCTTCGTATTTTATAATAACTGTCAAATCAACTATATTGAACCGGTTTTTCATTGCTCACCAACCAAATACGATGCTATGCCAGGGGATTCTCTTCAAATTAACAGCAAAGCCGCTGTTCAAAATACCTACGATGCCATTGTTGTAGGTTCCGGAATAAGTGGTGGCTGGGCCGCCAAGGAACTCACCGAAAAAGGACTGAAAGTACTGATGCTCGAACGGGGCCGCAACGTGGAGCATATCAAAGACTATAAATCTGCCAATAGTAACCCGTGGGACCTCCCACACCGCGGCACCGCCACGCACAAACAGAAAACCGACAATCCCGTCATCTCCCGCGACTGGGCCGGCGGCACGGTGGCCTATGAACAGTTGATGGATTACTGGACCAATGAAAAGGATTGTCCGTACGTAGAGAAAAAACCTTTCACCTGGTGGCGCAGTTACCAGGTGGGCGGCCGCTCGCTCCTGTGGGGCCGGCAAAGCTACCGCTGGAGCGATTTTGATTTTGAAGCCAATGCCAAAGATGGATATGGGGTCGACTGGCCCATTCGCTACCGCGACCTGGCCCCCTGGTACGATCACGTTGAAAAATTCGCCGGTATCAGCGGTTCCAAAGAAGGCCTGCCGCAATTGCCCGACGGGCAATTCCTTCCGCCCATGGACCTCAACTGCGTGGAGAAAGACGTTGCCAGCCGCATTAAAGCTTATTATAAAGATCAACGGCATCTTTTCATTGGCCGCGTAGCCAATTTAACCGCGCCGGTGGAAGGCCGCACCCAATGCCAGTTCCGCAACCGGTGCTGGGAAGGTTGTCCGTTCGGTGGTTATTTCAGCACCCAGTCTTCTACACTGCCCGCCGCAAAGAAAACCGGCAACCTCACGGTTCGGCCATGGTCAATCGTTACCAAACTCATTTACGACAAAGACGCCAAAAGGGCCAAAGGGGTAGAAGTGCTGGACGCTGAAACCAACAAAACCTACGAGTATCATGCAAAGATCATTTTTGTGTGCGCCTCTGCGTTAAACTCTTCCTGGATACTCATGAACTCTGCCACCGACATATGGCCGGGTGGGCTTGGCAGCAGCAGCAATGAACTGGGCCATAACCTGATGGACCACCATTACATGCTGGGCGCCAAAGGACTGGTGGAAGGCTATGAAGATAAATATTACTACGGCCGCCGCGCCAATGGTTTTTATATCCCCCGTTTTGCCAACCTGTTCGGCGACAAACGCGACTTCCTGCGGGGCTACGGCTACCAGGGAAGCGCCAGCCGCGACAACTGGTCGCGCGAGGTGGCCGAACTGGGCGTGGGCGCCGAACTAAAGGCTGCGTTAACAGAGCCGGGCGCCTGGCACATAGGTGCAACAGGTTTTGGCGAAGTATTGCCTTATCACGATAATAAGATCTCACTCGATACATCGGTAAAAGATAAATGGGGCCTGCCCGTGCTGGCCATGGACGCCGAATTGAAAGAGAATGAATTCAAAATGCGTAAAGACATTGTGAAGGAACTGGTGGCCATGTTCGAAGCAGCCGGCGTAAAAGACATCAGTACCTGGGATAGTGACGGCTATGCCATTGGGCAGGGCATTCATGAAATGGGTACCGCCCGTATGGGCCGCGATCGCAAAACATCGGTACTGAATGCGCATAACCAGGTATGGGATGCGCCCAACGTTTTTGTTACCGATGGCGCCTGCATGGCTTCCTCCGCCTGCCAGAACCCATCGCTTACGTACATGGCGTTAACGGCCCGCGCTGCTGATTTTGCGGTTGGGGAATTGAAGAAGCAGAACCTGTAAAGCGTGAATGGGCAAAGGTCAATGGTCAATGGAGTTTTCGAAATTTTGATTTCTGCATTTAATTCGAAAATCTGGAAATCGCGAACGATTCACCATTGACCATTCACCATGGCCGATCTCCCCTTTAGGGGCTGGGGGCTTAAGGCTCCGGGGGGCCGAACTTCTTCTTCCACTCGGTGGGTGTCATGCCTGTTTCCTTTTTGAACAGGGAGGTGAAATGCGTTACATGGCTATAGCCGATATGATACGTAATATCGGTGACCGATAACTCAGTTGTCAATAATAACTCCTGGGCCTTCTGCAGGCGTAATTGCAAAATACAGGTATGAATACTGAAGCCGAATAACTCCCTGAACCCTTCTTTGAGCTTGGCTTCATTGATGCCCGTTTGCCGGGCTAGTTGCGGAATGGTGATATGCTTGTCGAAATTTTCGTCAAGGATCGTTCTGGCCTGCCGGATATACGCAATATCCTGTTTACTCAAGGACATAAAATAAGGTTTAAAAAAGCGATCGTCATTAGTTTTTTATAACGCACGGTCACTTACAAACGAAATTATGAAAAAGTACGGATAGTAAGCTCTTTACGATTGGTTTCGGAAGTAGTGGCGCCTGCCTTACAGCCACCGCGCCTGAGAAGAGGGGAGTATGTTCTAACGGTAACACTATATAATTTACGGCCATTTTTGCATATGTACATGATAGTTGGCAGAAAAGCGATTGAAAATTTCGCGCGGATACAGGAAAACATGTATGCCCGGCCAATGGGGCGTTTCGCCTGCCATGAACGACAACTGGTTTGCCAGGTTAATGTTGTACCTGTCTTTTTCATGCAATTCCCAAACAATTCGCTTCACCTGGGAATAGGAGAAAAAATGTTCGAGGCTGCTTAACAGCGCATACCGGCTGAAATAACGTGTGTTGATGGCTGTGGGTGATAATATTAACCTGATCGCATGATCGCCGTTGTCAAATACATGTGGCCCTTCTTCCAGTCCATCGCAATGTTTATCGCCGTCGCAGATCTCTATCAAAAATGCGGGCTGGTCATTTATCAATCCAATAAATGGCTGGGCAAAATCACATTGCAGCATGGTGCAAAAGGTTTCGCGCAAATGCTTTTCGGGCAGCTGTGCGCCTGATGCCTGCCGGCGGGTGAATTCCCTGCACAGCCATTTGCCTGCATAGGGCCAGTCGTGCAATGATAAGGGCCGCAAGGCTACGGTTACCTGTCCGTTAGCCAGCCTGCATTCAAATACGGGTGCGTATTTATTATGCGGTTCAAGCGGTGTTAATAATGGCATGGTTGTATTCATGGCAATGGTGCTCATTTACGTTCAGTACGTACTATTTGATGAAAAAGTTTCGCGCCCGGTTTTTATCAGGAACGAATGTAGGGTTCGATAAAGGAATTAACATCCCGGTAACCTGGTAAGGTGTTTGCCGGAATTGAAGTAGTTTGATCAGCAGACCGCCATTGCACGCGATTGGGGCAATATAACCATCCGGGACCGGTTTTGATTATGAAATCGGGAGAAAATATTTGTCCTTCGGCTCCGCTCAGGATAAAAAAGATAATGTACCCCATAAATCCTTAACAGGCAATTCTGAGCGTAGTCGAAGGAATTTTAATAACTTGTACACCTTATGTTTGCACAAAAACTGCACGTGTCATTCAGCTACAGGCATATTTTATTTATTATAATGGCCGGGTTATCGGCCTGTCACCAGGATAAGAGTGATGGCAATGTAACCGGTTTTACTTCCACTCCCCAGGAATTTGCGGTGAACGAAGCCTCCCTTAATGAAGTCTCGGGCATTGCCGACAGCAAGGCCAATCCTGGTTATTTATGGGTTGAGCAGGACAGTGGCAACCCGCCCGATATCGGTTTGTTAAAACACGATGGCACTTTCCTGAAAAATATTCACCTGGCAAATGTAGTGAACCGCGACTGGGAAGATATGGTGTTATCAAATGGGCCCCTGCAGGGCATTCAATACCTGTACATTGCTGAAACCGGCGATAACCTGCTGGTACATCCTGATTATGTCATTTACCGCCTGGAAGAACCATTGGCGGCTGCCGATACGGTTAAAAACATTGACGCCATTGCTTTTTATTACCCCGATGGCAGCCATAATACCGAAGCCATCCTGGTTGACCCCACCTCCAAGGATATTTACCTGATCACCAAAACCGATCTGAAGTCAAGGATCTTCAAATTGACCTACCCATATAGTACAACGGTTATGAACAGGGCCGAGGACGTGGGCGTGCTGCCGTATAACTATGTCACAAGCGCGGCCATTTCGCCGGCCGGCAACGGGATCGTGATAAAGACCTATGACGCTATTTATTATTATCCGCATAAATCGGGGGAAACCATGCTGCAGTCATTGAGCAACAAACCGGTTAACCTGCCATACACGCCCGAACCGCAGGGCGAAGCCATTGTGTTTGCCAATAACGATTCCGGCTTTTACACCCTGAGTGAAAAAGGACTGGCTTCTTCAGTGAAGTTGTATTTCTATAAAAGAATAAAATAAGATCTCGGGAAGAAGGGGCTTCTGTGGAATTGGGTTTTGAGGTAGGGAGTAAGAAGTAGGAAAATCTGAAAATTCGCGAGCTTCTTACTTCCTACTTCTTACCTCTTACTTCCTATAAAACAAAAGGCTGCATCATCGACACAGCCTCTTTCAATAAGATAAATTACTACTAATCGTACTTTCTTCCCTTACTGTATAATACTTCTCTGTACGACAGCGACAGGGTGAACTGAAAATAATTTTCTTTCACCAGGTTGTTAACGGTTGTTCCGCGGCTGCCACCTTCGAGCGCGAGGTTAAACGCCAGTCCCCGGCTTAAATAACCACCGTAACCAATGGTGCCACCCACTTCCCTGATCTGCTGGCCTTTTACCTGTAAGTATTGGTTCCCGGTAAAAACACCTGCCGAGAAATAGCTTTTTTCAGCCACCATGCCAAACCGTTGCACCTGGTTGCTGAACTGGAAACCGGCCGAAATGCGATCGTTGTCTACTATAGAATAGGTAGAACCGCTGGGGTTCAGTTTATTCCAGTTACCATAACTGTAATCAACAGTAAATGTAGCGCGGCCTTTATTTACCAATGCAATACCGGCATCATACTGCCAGGGCAGGGTAAAGCTTTTACCGGTTAATGACTTATTCGCTTCAACTACACTGCCTCCCTCGGTAACGGTAAGCGTTTTATCGTTGGTGAGGTCATTCCTGGTAGTGACCTTTCCACCCAGGGAGAATTTCCAGTTCTTCGAGATCTTGTTGCCATAGATGGCGCCGCCTTCAAAACGGAAACCGGAATAATAATCACTCGTCTGCGATATTATGCTGGTGCTCAATGCACCGCCCGACAATGTTTCAATCTGGTTTATTGATCCGAAGATAAAGTTGGAACGCACACCCACGGCCAGGTGTTTGCCCAGGGCAAAGGCGTTATTCCAGAATATATTATGCAAACCGCCATTGCCTTCATAATTGCCGGTATAGGTACTGGTTGAACCTTCAATGCTTTTTTGCCCGGTGAACGCATAGTTCACATAGCTGAAAGGTTTGAAGCCAACACTGCTGGCCCACCAGTTGTTGAGTTTGGCCGATATAGAAATGCGTTTAATGGTAAGGTCCTTGGCTTTATCATTATTGCCATTAATAATATTACCCTTGAACGTGATGGTCTTTGCAACAATGCCGAGGTCAACCTGGGCCAAACTTCTTTCCAAGCCAATCAAAGAGGCCGGGTTTTTATTGATCAGGAAGCCGGGGGTTGATACCAGTGACATGGACGTGTTGGCCATACCGCTGCTGCGGTCGGGTTGCAGCTCCTGAATTTCACCAACGCCGTACACAGAATAGGGAGAGCTCAGGTTCTGTGCCTGCGTGGTTCCCATGATCGCCGCAAAAAGCCCGGTCAGTACAAAAATTTTTCTCATTATTAGAAGTTAATCGATTGTCAAAAGGTTTAAGACCAGTTTGGTTTGATAGTTATCATTCTGCCGGCTGCCAAATACGCCGCGGGTGATCTGTTTGGCTGCACCCACGTCTTCCTGTAGTATAAACAGCGCGCGTTCTGCCGTACCCGAGGTGTTCAGTAAAGCGCCTACATATGAGGTTACGTCGAAAGTATAGTTGGTATTGATGCCGTACACATCGTCAATAGATGGAACGCGGTATTGAACGGCCTGACCGGTAGTATCGAGCAGCTGGCTGCCGGCCACATTGCTGGCATCTGTTACTCTCAACATCAGCGGGCTGGGCAGTTTATTACCGTAGTAATCGTACGTGCCTTTTATGGGTTTCAATACCAGTTTGGCATTCATCAGGCGCACCACCTCGTTTATCTTCAGCACATCGCGCAAGCTCGGGAACTTTGCTTTCAGGTATACCCCGGTCCCGGTTTGTGAAATAGAGAACGGATTGGTGGAATTGGCAAAGAACTCACGTTGCTCAGCAAACGTTTTTTGCAGTGTAGTGCCTGTACGGTCGGTCATTATGCGGTTAAACTGGTAGCCCGTACGTGTAATGATGAAATCAAGGTATTTATCAACATGGTAAGGGATCGTAAGGTGGTAATGCAAGCGCATTCTTACGCTGCTGTCGGCCAGGTTAAAGCCATAAACGGCGGCGTTGCCGGCATTGGGCTGAATGCTAAGTCCTCTGAAATAGTCGAGGAAGCTGGTTTCGTTGATAACCTGGTTCGATTTGGCCTGGATCTTATCGTAGAAATCCTGGCCATAGTTATCGGGCAGCCTAATTTTCAGCGAGTCCTTCAAAGAAGGTCTCATCTTTTGTGAATAACTGCTGATCCACGACTTTTTTATGGCAACATTTGAATTGTTGTATAAGTAGGTCAGATAGGTGTAATCGGGCTGCGCAGCGAGCTCATACACCGCAATATCAAATGGCTTGGTGGTATCGCCGTAATAGTAACCGCTGGGCCGCATATACAGCATCAGCGAATCAAACCTGGCGCTTGGGGGCAACAGGGTGGTTACGTCTTCAGAAAGGGCAGGTAATCCGGGTTGAAAAAAGGTGCTGGCAGTGGTTTTGCCGGCATAGGCATCGCTGTACTGGCCTATTATGGCCCAGTTGTTACCATTGGTAATGAATGAATCGACCACATAGCTTGAAAGTACCACGGAAACCGTATCTACAGTGATAATTCGGGTATGGCTTTCGGCCTGGTCGCTACCTACCTGAATATCCTTTTTATAACACGAAGAAAGCAGGCTGATAAACAAGAAGCAGTAAGTAACAATGAAAGGTACCCTTTTGTGTATACGCATATTATGGTTAGTGAGTGATTGTTAAGCTGTATAAGGTTTATGGTTAACTGAATACCCGGTTGCCCGGCTTTTCCGGCGGGATGTAAAGTAATGGAATATAAGGTTTAAACTTTCGGTATGGGGCAATATTTGTTTTCATTTTAACACCTCTTTGTGTTCATTTACCCCCGTCTTGCCCTAGCTTGTGCCTCGCAAAATAAAGAGGTGGTTATCTATTGACAGTTCCAATGGCACAATTTATCAGGCTGGCGTCACGAAATTTTGTTATTATATATTATTGCTACCACATAATCGACGAACCGATTATTTTTGCCGGTGGAAACTAAATTTCAAATGTGCAACCGAAATTGTGCAAATTTGCAAATTTATAATAAGCACCGTTAAAAAGTGCAAATGTGCGTACAGGAAAATGATATGGGTATAAGAATATGTTAATACTTGGTTAATCTTGTGGTTACCAGTATTTAACATGTTGGTTGTTTCTGTAAGCTTGCAGCTTTTTACCAGAAATTGTTGTTTACATGTCGATTGGTTGGCGATTTGGGCTGGGAGGGCGTATCCCCCGCCAGGCCTGAAGATCATAAAACAACACTGGTCGAGTTATTAACCTTATCTATCTATTTTATAAAGTTGTTTGGAATACACAGAAATATTTTTACCTGTCGATATAATATAAATTAATAAACCGACGCATGTGAAAATGCTTACCGGCAGAGAGACAACAACCCTGTCGCCGGTGGATGTTTTAAAACAAAACAGAAAAAAAAACAAAATGAAGAATGTTCTAGTTTACTCCCTGGCCCTTGTGATTGCTACCGCACCAATTTTGATCATTCCTGCTTGTAGTAAAAGTTCGAGCAGCTCGAGCGACCTGGTGGGTAACTGGGCAATCAGTGATTATTTTGATGGCCCTGCACGCAGTGAAGCAGTGTTGTTCCAGATTGCCGATACTGTATTTGTAGGCACCGGTTTATCAGACACAAAAAGATTTAACGACTTCTGGAAATATTCCCTGAGTAAAAGATACTGGACCCGCATCGCCGATTTCAAAGGCGGTCTTCGCAGCTCAGCTATCGCATTCGCCCTCAATAAAAAAGGATATGTTGGAACCGGTACTGATGGTTCAAACTTTCAGAACGACATGTGGCAATACAGCGTCGACAGCAATGGCTGGGCCCCCAGGAATACTTTTGGCTGGTCCGCATCAAATCCGGGCGGCGCAACAGCCCGTGTGGAGGCCGTTGCTTTCACGGTTAATAACACCGCTTATGTAGCAACCGGTTATGATAATAACTTCCTGAAAGATGTTTGGCAATACAACGCTGCTTCTGACAGCTGGACACAAAAGGCAGGTATCGCCGGTTCAAAAAGAAGCCAGGCTACTGTATTCAATGTAGGTGGAAAAGTATACCTGGTAAGCGGCAACAACAATGGTTCTGCCCTCAACGACATTCAGGTGTATGATCCTTCTGCCGACACCTGGACTGCCTTAAGAAAACTCACCAATTCCAGCGACGAAAGCTACGATGATAAATACACTTCTATCATCCGTTACAATGCAGTTGGCTTTACTATTGGCAGCAAAGCTTACCTGGCTACCGGTGAAAACGGCAGCATGAACTCTCATACCTGGGAGTATGACCCATCTAATGATACCTGGGCCGAAAAGACTGCTTTCAGCGGTACAGCCCGTACCGGTGCTTTGGCCTTTACCCTCACCACCAATGGCACTGACCGTGGTTTTGTGATGACCGGCCGCAGCGGTACTGCTCCGTTCGATAACATGTACGAACTGCAGCCAACCCTGGAAGATAATACCAATGACAATTAATAGAACGCATAAACTGGTACTGCTGGCAGCGATCCTCATTGCTGTCAGCAGTACTTTTTATTTACTGGCCGTGAAGCAGGCGCCTTCAGCAAATGGGTTACACTATAACTGTTTTAAAACAGAAAATGGCTGGGGCTACGATGTGCTGTATAATGAAAGGGTGCTTATTCACCAGCCAATGATACCCGGTAAATCGGGCGGCAGTGGTTTTGATTCGGAGAAAGCAGCAGGAGCCGATGCCAAAACTGTTATAGAAAAGATAAAATCAGGAGAATTTCCCTTGTTTGGTCAAAAGCAGCAGCAACGTTCTGGCGTCTTACGTACTCAATAAATGTAATGACCAAAGAAAAGATCCGGGATGCCCTGGCTGCTGTATTGGGGTTTAAGCCGGTAAAAACAGTACGACAAAAACTGCTGGTAATTAGCGTACACGCTTTGCTCTGGGGCCTCTTCCTCATAATGCCCCTGTTCATCTACCGCATCCGTATTCCCGATGTTAGCTTCTACTACCGCGAGATCATCAATAAGAGCTTCCTCATCGTCCTGTTCTATTTCAACTTTTATTATTTATTGCCGCGATTTTTCCGGAACCGAAATTTGTTTAATTACACAATGTGTCTTGTTGGCGCCCTGGCTATTTTGTGTGCGCAGCAACTGGTGCTGGAAGTATATTTTTTAAAGACGCATACCAAACGGATGGGCCGGTTCTTTATGAGCGAACAGCGCCCGTTCATCGCAAAAGCCTGGAACAACCGGCCCGAAGGCCTGCAGGCCGACACCGCACCCGTTCGGGAAGAGCTGTTAACCGGCGATCCCCGCAAGATCATTATTGGCGAGGAAGGGTATAGTATTGCCATCACCGGCGCGCCGGCCCCCGGCCCCATACAGGTAGCCGCAACAGGCAATTCAGCACCCGTTTATGTGGCAAACCATAAAGGTCCGGCCCCTGCCTACAATACCATGCCGCCGCATTTTATTCACGAACGGTTTCCGCGCATGGTCTATATCATTACATTGAAAGACGCCCTGAGCTCGGGCATTGTGATCCTGTTGTTGAGCGGATTTATAAAGCTTGCCCATTCGCTTTTCATAAGCGAGAAACAAAAAAAATTGCTGGAGAATGAACGGTTGAATGCCGAGCTCAATTTCCTGAAGCTGCAGATAAACCCGCATTTCCTGTTCAATACACTCAACAGTATTTATTCGCAGGCGCATTTCAGATCGGAGCAAACCGAGCACAGCATCCTGAAGTTTTCGCGCATCATGCGGTATGTGCTGTACGATTCGGCCACAGACAAAATACCGCTTTCGCGCGACCTGGAATACATCAGTAATTATATTGATCTGCAGAAGCTGCGGTTGTCGAAGAATATCACCATCCTGTACGATGTTTCGGGGCCGGTGAACGGCCTGTCGATAGCGCCGCTGCTGCTGATCACGTTCATCGAGAACGCTTTCAAACACGGAATTAGTTATACAGCACCATCAGAAATAAAAATAGCCATTGCCGTTACAGGCTCAGCGCTATCGCTAACAGTGGGAAACGCCAAAACCCAATCAAGCAGGGGATCGGCCGGCGGTGTCGGCCTTATCAATGCCCGCAGGCGGCTCGATGTTATTTATCCCGGCCGCCATATGCTCGATGTCATTGATAATGATCACCTGTATATTGTTAATCTGAAAATCGAATTGGAACATGAAAGTTAATTGCATTATTATCGACGATGAACCCTGGGCGCTTGACCTGTTAGAAGATTTTATTCAGAAGGTCCCGTTTTTGAACCTGGTTGCCCGTTGCGAGAGCCCGGTTCTGGCGTATCCGTATTTTGAAAGTGAAGAGATCGACCTCGTATTGCTCGATATCAGGATGCCCGACCTCAGCGGTACCCAGTTCCTGAAAACCCTGAACAAAAAGCCGGCGGTGATCTTTGTTACTGCACACAACGAGTTTGCAGTGGAAGGGTTTGAGCTGGATGCAGTGGACTATTTGCTGAAACCGGTTCCGTTCGACCGGTTCATGGCGGCTGTTAATAAGGCCTATGAGTATATCAGTTTAAGAAAGTCGCGAACAATACTGAAAAAAGACGATTTCCTCTTTATTAAAACCTCGCACAAGATCCAGAAGATCTTCTACAGCGATATCCTGTACCTCGAGGGGCTGAAAGACTATACCAAAATTCACCTGGTCGAAAGCAAGAAGCCTTTTGTGACCCTGCAAAGCCTCAAATACTTTGAGAACAGGCTGCCGCAGGATGAGTTCATTCGCATTCACCGTTCGTATATTATTTCCCTTCGAAAAGTAGATACGGTTTCGCGCAAGGCGGTGCTGCTGGGCGAAACGGAATTGCCATGCAGTGAGCATTATCGTAATATGTTGTATTCGATAATCGGGGAGAAGTTATAACGCAGGCCAGGCTGGGGGGCTGTTACCGGTAATGGCCACTCCCGGGTACCGATAACCGGGAAAGCTAAGAAAATTAGTAATTAAAAATAAATACTTACATTTGGTTCGGCAATAAATCAAAAACCGATGTAACCTATGGCTTATCCTGCATCGCTTATCGCTTTTGCCTTCGTCAAAAAAGGTATTGATGAAGGGTTGTTTGTAACGCAAATGAAGTTACAAAAGCTGGTATATTTTGCGCAAGGCGTTCATTTGGCCAAATACCACCAGCCCCTTATTAATGAAACCTTCCAGGCCTGGATGTACGGCCCGGTCATTCCCGAAATATATCAGGATTTTAAACTATACGGCAGCCGGCCCATTACCAATACTGCCGATTTTACCCCTTCTGCAACTTATAAACCGCCTTTTCGCCTCGATGATGAAGCCCTCGATACCATCAACTATAGTTGGGCGGTTTTAAAAGATTTCTCGGCCATGTCCCTTTCTAAATGGACGCACCGCGCCGATGGGCCCTGGTCAAAAGTGTATGACCCCGATGCAAAATCAACCCCCATCCACAACACCGATATTAAACAATACTTCGAAAAATTGTTAATCAAACCCTGATGAAAACACCGCCTCCTCCCAGCGTTGCCTCTGTAAGTGAGGCAAAGGACCTGTTATATCCAAGAGAGGACGGATCGGAGGATATAAGGGTGAATTTGAAAGAAGCGAATGAGGATGAAGTAGAGATGCGCGACCTCGACGAAGAGTTTTCCCGGGCGCAGCTAAGACGGTTGATCGACGATAATAAAGCTCGTAAATCATTCAGTATCTGGATCTTCGCATTAACCGTACTATGGATGTTCATGGTATTGATGATCGTATTACAATGCAGCCGCGGGGTGTTTGTGCTTTCCGACGGGGTGCTCATCACCCTTATCACTACCACTACGGCCAATGTGTTCGGTTTCTTTTATGTGGTGGTCAATTACCTGTTCAATAAGGATAAGTCGACTTAGTTACCGGTTACCAGTTGCCGGTTACCAGTTACCAGTTGCCGGTTACCAGTTACCAGTTGCCGGTTACCAGTTGCCGGTTACCAGTTACCAGTTGCCGGTTACCAGTTACCGGTTACCAGTTACCAGTTGCCGGTTACCAGTTGCCGGTTACCAGTTGCCGGTTACCAGTTACCAGTAACCGGGGCACAAACTTTTGGTATGCCGGATACTGGCGGGTTTGCCGGCATTAGAGGCCTGGGAACCGGTACCCGGCAACCGGTACCCCATATTTTAAAAGTTATTCACATTTTCAGGGAAACACGCCTGTACAAAAGCTAAAAATGGTTTAACGATATCGTTAATGTGTAATAGAGCCGGTTTCCGGATTGATTATTGCAGGAAAAAAGGCTATTTTTAAAGACTTGCCCTTTGGCAATTTTCGGGGTCGCCAGGGGTAATATTCTTTTAAGATAAGCGTTCATATTTCTGTACCGATGGGTTGGTTGCGATTTGCTCCATTCAACCTGTCTTGTAAAACGGGAACGGCTCTATGCAAAATCCATTAATCGTAAAACCGGGAAAACGGTTTTATTTATGCCTTTTGGTAGGCATTGTAGCGTCATTATCGTCTTTTACCCCCACTTTGGCCGGTAAAAGTTCGATTGACCATGTGCATTCTGATTCTGCCTCACCGGCAATTGTATCCTCCTTCTTTTCAATTTCCAACAAGCTAAATATCTACGACAGCCTCCATTTACAGGCGGCAGGCCTTTCGAAAAAGATATATACCATGGCCTTAAAAGGTATGGCCAAGCTGGTAAGGGCCCGTCATATTAAAGATAATCTGCTGGCGATCGTTGATTTCAGTCAGCCCAGTAACAATAAGCGGCTGTACGTAATTGACCTCAATACTTCGCAGTTATTATACAATACCTGGGTGGCCCACGGCGTGAAGACCGGGAAGTTAAATGCTACCTCTTTCAGCAATAGAGCTTCTTCATGCAAAAGCAGTCTGGGTTTTTACGTAACCGGCAACGCCTACCAGGGCAGCAATGGTTATTCGTTAAAGCTGCAGGGAATGGAAAAAGGCATCAATGATGGCGCCATGCGCCGCGGCATTGTGATACACGGGGCCGATTATGTGTGCGAAGGGCTGATCGAAAGCCAGGGCTATATTGGCCGCAGCTGGGGCTGCCCGGCCGTTGCACCCGAAATTTCGGAACAGCTGATCGACCTGTTAAAAGAAGGCTCCTGCCTCTTTATATATGCGCCAACGGCTGCCTATACGGCCAAATCGTCGATGGTAAAATAGTCTGAACCGGGATAGTGGGATGAATGGGATTACTGGGATTGGGATTTATCGGATCGCTGGGATTCGATCCGGGAAATTCTAAATATCCAAAATCCCAACCATCCCATTGCACCCCATAAATCTTACCATCCCAAATCCCAATCATCCCAAAGATCCCATTATCCCAGTCCCGGTCTAACTTATTCACATCCAATACAATTACTGGTAATAAAAAAGCGTTTGGTAACGGGAGCTTCCCGTTATCTTTGCGCCTTTAATTGTATGTATGCTAAAGATCGGTGTATTCGGTGTAGGACATCTTGGAAAATTTCATCTTAATAACTGGAAGGAGATCAAGGATGTAGAAGTTGTAGGCTTTTACGACCCCTCTGACGATGCGGCCCAGGATGTAACGGAAAAATACCAGCTTCCCCGTTTCCTCGATGCTGAGCGGCTGATCGATGCCGTGGATGTTATTGATGTAATTGCCCCCACCAACTATCATTATGACCTGGCAAAAAAGGCCATCAGGAAAGGCAAGCACGTGTTCCTGGAGAAGCCGATGGCCCATACCATGCAGGAAGCGCAGGAACTGGTGAACCTGGTAAAGGAGTCGCGCATTAAACTGCAGGTAGGTCACGTAGAACGGTTCAACCCGGCCTTTCTGGCGGTTCGGCAAATGGACCTGAACCCCATGTTCATAGAGGTACACCGCCTGGCCCAGTTCAATGTGCGCGGAACCGAGGTTAGTGTTATTCTTGACCTCATGATCCACGACATCGACATCATTTTAAGCCTGGTAAAAAGTGAAGTAAAACAGATCAGTGCCAGCGGCGTGGCGGTTATGACCGATACCCCCGATATTGCCAACGTACGCATCGAGTTCAATAATGGGTGTGTAGCCAACCTCACTTCGAGCCGTATTTCCATGAAGAAGATGCGGAAAATGCGGTTATTCCAGAAAGATGCTTACATTGGCATTGATTTTCTGAATAAGAAGTCTGAGATCATTAAATTAAAATCACCTCAGGATATTGACGCCTTTTCCTTCGACCTGGACACCCAATATGGCAAAAAAACAATTGCCGTGGTAAATCCACAGGTGCCCGAAGTCAATGCCATTAAAAGGGAACTTGAATCATTTCGAGATGCCATTGTGAACAATACTCCCACACAGGTATCGGAAGTGGATGGTTACCGCGCAATGGATGTAGCTCATCAAATATTGCAAAAGATAAAAAACAATAATATTATTGTGTAACCCTGTACATGCCGTCCGAAAAACGTATCCATAGCACCTGGTACCTGCTAAGCGATTATTTAGCTGCCATACTGGCCTGGACCGTTTTGTATTTTTCACGACGGTACCTGTTACATGAAAATATTTACAACGAGTACGGCGGCCCGTACCTGAACAACCGGTTCTGGGTGGGCATTAGCCTGGTACCTTTAGCCTGGGTCATCTTTTACGCCCTGGTGGGCGCCTACAACTCCCTCTACCGCAAATCGCGGTTAAATGAATTTATCATCACCCTGCTTTGTTGTCTTATTGGCTGTACGGTCATCTTCTTTGCCATTGTAATAAACGACCCGCAAACAGAGTATACCTATTATTATAAAGCACTTACCGGTTACATTACCGCCCAGCTGGTATTTACCTGGTTGGGGCGGGTATTGCTATTGAACCGGGTAAAGAAACAATTGTTGCAGGGCCGGCTGCGTTTTAATACCCTCCTTATCGGCGGCAACAGCATAGCCGAAAGGATCTATTTTGATACCCGCGATGGGTTGCGCACCGCCGGCTACCATTATGCCGGTTTTATTAGCGCCGGTGAACCCAACGGTATCAGTAATCATATACCCTGGCATGGCTGGCTGCAGGATATGGAGAAAGTGATCCATGACCGCAATATCAGCCTGGTGGTGATCGCCATGGAAAAGGAAGAAAGCCAGCAGATAGAAAAGATCGTGAACCGGCTGAGCGAAATGGATGTAGAGGTTAAAATAGTGCCCGATGTGCTGGATATTCTTTCCGGATCGGTGAAGACCAGCAATTTGTTCGGGGCGGTGTTAACCGACATAAAATCGGGCCTCATGCCGCAATGGCAACAGAATATTAAACGGGTAATTGATGTGGCGGTAGCGGTGTTTGCAGGCATATTGCTTTCGCCGCTGTTGATCTATGTGCTCATCAGGGTGAAATTATCATCACCGGGGCCCGTTATGTACTCACAGGAGCGAATAGGGTACAAGGGCAGAAAATTCCGGATATACAAGTTCCGCTCCATGTACCATCCGGCCGAGAAGAACGGACCGCAGCTGTCTTCGAGCCACGATCCGCGCGTAACGCCCTGGGGCCGGGTAATGCGCAAATGGCGGCTCGATGAGCTGCCCCAGCTCTGGAACATTATTAAAGGAGAAATG
The DNA here is from genome assembly GCF_002077945.1 of Niastella vici. Classification (GTDB taxonomy): domain Bacteria; phylum Bacteroidota; class Bacteroidia; order Chitinophagales; family Chitinophagaceae; genus Niastella; species Niastella vici. The sequence goes on along the minus strand of NZ_LVYD01000024.1, from coordinate 220,424 downwards.
AGCCTTGTTGGGCCCCGGCCCGAGCGGGCTTATTATATTAAACAGATCAGTGACCGCGTTCCGTACTATTCGTACCTGCTGAAAGTAAAGCCGGGTTTAACCTCCTGGGGCATGGTGCAGTTCGGTTATGCCGAGAACGTGGAAGAAATGATCAAACGAATGAAATACGACCTGATCTATATTGAAAATATTTCACTGGCGGTTGACTTTAAGATCATGGTATACACGTTGCGTATTATATTTATGGGAGAAGGAAGATAGCATTTAAAAAACCTGGAATTAAGAACTATGAAAACACTCTGTGCTTTACTGATCATTGCGGTATTACCACAAATTGCCATTTCACAAACCGACTACTGGCAGCAGGAAGTTCATTACAACATACAGGTAGCCCTGAACGATAAGAAGCATGCATTGAACGGTGACTTAACGGTTAACTATATTAACCATTCGCCCGATACGCTTACCTTTATCTGGTTCCATTTATGGCCCAATGCGTATAAGAACAGTAACACAGCCCTGGCCAAACAAATGGCGGCCGATAAAACCAACGAGAAAAAAATTGTTACTGAACCAGGGTATATCGACAGCCTGCGGTTTACGGTAGATGGAAAACCGGCCGTTACCGCCCCAAGCGATACCAATATCGATGTGGTGAAGCTGCTGTTGCCCCAGCCTTTGTTACCCGGGAAACAGGTGACCATTGCCACCCCGTTCTTTGTACAACTGCCCAACTATTATTCCCGTTCAGGATATACCGGGCAACAGTTCATGATTTGCCAGTGGTATCCCAAACCGGCAGTGTATGACCATACCGGCTGGCATCAGTTCCCCTATCTGGACCAGGGAGAGTTTTACAGCGAATATGGAAGCTTTAAGGTAAACATAACCGTACCGGCCGAGTATGTGGTGGGCGCCACCGGTTCCCTGCAAACCCTGGCCGAGCTGAACCGGTACAAACAAATAGGAATAGAAAATAACAGGGGCGGCAAACAGGTGACCTATAAAACCACCACCCCCGGCAAACAAAAGACCCTGCAGTACATGGGCGATCACATTCATGATTTTGCCTGGTTTGCCGGCAAGGATTTTATTATCAGGTACGATACCCTGCAGCTGACGGCAACCGATACGGTGAACGTGTTCTCCTATGGGCAATCGTCGGGAAATAAAACGTGGAAGAACAGCATCAATTATATCAAGGATGCGGTACGCCATTATTCCAAATGGATCGGTCAGTATCCTTACCCCGTGGTACAGGCAGTGGAAGGACCGAAAAACCTGTCATCGGGTGGAATGGAATATCCCATGATCACCTTAATAACCAGTCCGAACGCAAAAGAAGAGGAAATGGATGCGGTGATCACGCATGAAGTGGGGCATAACTGGTTTTATGGCATTTTGGGGAGCAATGAACGCGATCATCCCTGGATGGACGAAGGCATCAATACCTATTTCCAGTTCAGGTACGAAGCGGAAAAATACCGCACCAACAGTTTGTTTGGGTCAATGATACCCAAAGATGTGAAGGAACTGCCCGAAGCCGAGTTTCAGTCAAGGATCTATAACGTATTGAATTCAGTGCCGGCGCAACAACCCATCAATACCGGTTCAACCGGTTTTACCAATAAAGATGACTATGGCATCGTTATTTATGTGAAAACGGCTGTATGGTTGTACCTGATTGAAAATGCTGTGGGCCGCGATGTACTGGACCAGGGTTTGCAGGCCTATTTTAAAGACTGGCAGTTCAGGCATCCATCACCCGAAGATTTCAAAAAGGAGCTGGAGAAAGTGAGCGGGAAAAATTTGGACTCGTATTTTTCGATGTTAGACAAAGAAGGGAAACTGTAATATCAATGTGCTATTAAAATACAGATTACCGGTTACCAGATACCAGTTACCGGGTAGAAAGCCCTGGTAACCGGCAACTGGTAACTGGTAACATTCACCGTTGACCATGAAAAAAATCTACCTATTACTATTTATTTCGGTTATCAGGATGCAGGCGATTGCCCAGAACCCCTACTGGCAACAGGAAGTACATTATACCATTGATGTATCCCTGAACGATACCGAACATACCCTGGAAGGTTTTTTAAAGCTGCGGTATATTAACCATTCGCCCGATACGCTTCGTTTTATCTGGTTTCATCTTTGGCCTAATGCGTTCAAGAACGATAAAACGGCTTTCACCGAACAAACCCTGCAAAACGGCCGCACCGATTTTTATTTTTCTACCCGTGAAAAAAGAGGGTACATCAACCGGCTCGATTTCAGGACCGGCAATACCACTTTAAAAACAGAAGATCATCCCGAATACATCGATATCATAAAAGTGAACCTGGCGGCGCCGTTGCTGCCCGGTGAGGAAACCGAGCTCACCACACCTTTTCATATACAGTTACCGGCGAATTTTTCCCGGGGCGGCCATACCGGTCATTCTTACCAGGTTACCCAATGGTATCCCAAACCGGCTGTATACGACCGCAGCGGCTGGCATGAAATGCCCTACCTCGATCAGGGCGAGTTTTACAGTGAGTTCGGCAGTTTTGACGTAAGCATTACCGTTCCTGATCAATATGTGGTGGCAGCTACCGGCGAATTGCAGAATGAACAGGAGAAGCAATGGTTGAGAGGAAAAGCGGAGATGGCTCCCATGCAGATCGCTGTGATGAAAAAGAAGCTGGACGCCAAAAAGCGCTCCGCCTTCGCCAAAGCCCCGGCGAACAAGGCAAAAAAGCCGGTTGCGCATAAGCCTGTTTCCAAAAATCACAAGCCAACCGCTTATGCTAAAGCGCCAGCTGCAAAAGTTAGGCCCGTACAAACTTTTAAAACGCTTCAATACAAACAAAACAATATTCACGATTTTGCCTGGTTTGCCGATTCGTCCTTTATCGTAAAACAGGATACCATTCAATTGTCATCGGGCCGGGTAGTGCAGGCCATGAGCTTTTACCGCTCACCCAAAAGCGAAGCCTGGGCCAAAAGCATTCAATATCTCAAAGATGCGGTGCATTTCAGATCGAACCTCATTGGCGAGTACCCGTATAACGTAGTGAGTGCGGTAGAAGCTAAAATTGGTTTCGAAGGCGGTATGGAATATCCTACCATCACCAGCATTTCGCCCGGTATGAATGAAAAAGAGCTCGACATGACCATAGAACATGAAGTGGGGCACAACTGGTTTTATGGTATCCTCGGCAGCAATGAACGCGATCATCCCTGGATGGATGAAGGCGTGAACACCTACTACGATAACCGGTACAAGGCCATGAAATACCCCGGGCCCGATTATCCGAAATACGTACAGAAAAGATTGCCTGCTGCTATAGAAGAATTACCCATCGATGCCCTGGCAACAATTAAAAAAGACCAGCCAATAGCCACGCCCTCCGCTGATTTTACTTTCGTGAACTACATGGTAATGACCTACCTGAAGACCGGTGTTTTATTAAAACACCTGGAAAATAAAGTAGGCGTTCAGCGGTTCGACAGCTGCATGCAGGCCTATTACCAGCAATGGCAATTCAAACACCCTTATCCGCAGGATTTTGAAAAAAGTTTCAGCGTTGGTGATGGCAAAGCCATTCATTCCTTCTTTGATTCGCTGCAGCAAAAAGGCGGGGTGAACACCATGGCCCGGCATAAAAAGTTTAAACCGGCCTTTTTATTCAACTTCAGGAATTACGACAGCATAAATTATCTCAACTGGATGCCGGCGATAGGGTATAGTGCGTATGATCATTTTATGTTTGGGCTGGCCCTGCACAACTATACATTCCCTGCGCATAAACTGCAGTTCTTTGTAGCCCCCATGTATGCTACCGTAAGCAAACAGGTGAATGGCATTGGCCGCATCGGTTATACGTGGCGGCCCAACAATACTTTCGAGAAGATCGACCTGTCGGTAGGCGGCTCTCATTTCTCGACCCTCGATGGAACCGACAGCAATGCCAATAAAATATTTGCGGGCTTTTATAAACTGTCGCCTGCCCTGAAGGTCACGTTCAACAATAAAGACCCCCGCAGCAATCTGGAAAAATGGTTGGAGTTTCGTACGTACCTGATCTGGGAAAAGGATTTCAGGTATGTGTTGAAAAGCAGCGATGCCGCGTATTATCCTACCGAAGGCAAAACCACCCGCCGGTACCTGAACCAGCTTAGTTTCAACATTGCCGATTACAGGGCCCTGTATCCCTACGACGTACGGCTGCAGGTGCAGCAGGGCGAAGGGTTTTACCGCGCATCGGCCACCGGAAATTATTACTTCAATTACAGCAGCTATGGCGGTTTGCAAATGCGGGTGTTCGCGGCCAAATTCGGTTATATAGGCGGGAAAACCCTGGCAAAGCAGATACAAACAGAAGTATACCAGCCAAAGTTAACTGCCGTACGGGGTAATGAAGATTATACTTACAGCAACTATTTTCTGGGTCGCAATGAACAAACCGGGTTGTTCAGCCAGCAGATCATGATACGCGATGGCGGATTAAAAATACGCACCGATCTTTTTCAGGGATTGCAGGGCCGTAGCGACAACTGGATCGCTTCCATGAACCTGAACAGCACCTTACCCCGAAACCTGTTGCCGTTTCCACTGCCCATAAAAATATTCTTCGATGCGGGCACTTATGCCGAAGCCTGGAAAAAGAATGCCGAAACCAGCCGGTTCCTGTATGTGGCCGGTTTGCAGGTTACCCTGTTTAAAGACCTCATTCAGGTGTATGCACCGGTCTTATACAGCAAGGAATTCAGGGATAACCTGAAAACGGTTCCTGAGGAAGATAAATTCTTTAAAAAGATCTCTTTCAGCATCGACGTGCAACGGTTCAATATACACAAGGCAACGGGTAATAAGATCCCGTTTTAGTACCTTTCAACCGCATGGGGCGCCACCAAATACAATACCTGCATCGTAACCAGATCGATACCGGCAAATGGGACCAATGTATCGATAACGCAGCCAATGGCCTCATATATGCCCGTACGTTTTATCTTGACTGTTTAACAGATGATTGGGATGCCCTGGTTTTGGGAGATTATGAGGCGGTAATGCCCCTGACCTGGCGAAAAAAAATTGGTATCAGGTATCTGTATCAGCCGGCATTTACCCAACAACTCGGCATTTTTACCCATGTTGTCATTACAGAAGAACTGGTAATTGCTTTTTTGAAAGAAGTGGAAGCCCGCTTTAGGTTTGCAGAAATTTTTCTGAACTATGCGCATGGGGTAAAGGCGCTTCCAGCTTGCGCCAATTTTGTTTTGTCTTTTCAGCGTTCCTACGAACAATTGCAACAAAACTATAAGCCAGGCCTGGTGAAGAGCCTTAAACGATGCAGGCGATTCAACCTCACTTATTGTGAAGAAGCCGGTCATAAAATGGTATTGCATGCTTATAAAGAAATGTACGGTGGCCGCATGCCGCATGTAAGCAATGAAGATTATATCAATTTCGAGACGCTTTGCACTTTTCTTCCCAACGAAAGCAGGGTAGTAAGGGTTGTTAAGGAAAACAACCAACTGTTGTCGGCGGCATTGATGCTGCGTTATAAGAACCGGTTGTATTTGCTGGTTTCGGTAACCTGGCCCGAAGGACGCTCCCGCGATGCCTATCATTTTTTGCTCGACAGGGTGATCCATGAATTTGCTGAAAGTGAGCTGACGCTTGATTTTGAGGGAAGTGAATTACCGGGTGTAGCGCATTTTTACCGGAGTTTTGGAACCATTGATCAACCTTATTTTTTCTATCATTATAACCGCCTGCCCTGGCCACTTCGTTTGCTGAAGAAACAGGCCCGGGGCCAACAGCCATCATTATAACATTCTTTGTTCCAGTATTTTTTCGGCCAGCAACAGATCGAGCGGCCTTGTTATTTTAATGTTGGTGGCTTCCCCTTCAATAAGCTGTATAACAACGCCCATTTTTTCTACTACGCTGGCCTCATCGGTGAAGGAGGCGTCGTAAGGCTGTTCAAAAGCCTTTTTTATGATGTCGCTGTAAAAGGTTTGCGGGGTTTGAATGATGCGAACTTTTTGACGGTCGATTAACTGACTGCCGTCAGGAGTTTCAATACGAAGCGTGTCGATGGGTTGAATGGCCGGAATGGCATTGCCTTTTTCAAGGGCCTGCTCGTAACAGCGGTGAATAAGGTGAGTGGTGATCAAACAGCGCACGGCGTCGTGTACGAACACAATGCCGGGTTCTGAAATAAGGTGAAGCCCATTTTTTACGGAATGAAAACGGGTTTCGCCGCCCACCGTGATGCGTATACGGGCGGGGTCTGAAGTGGTATTCACAATATCGCGGCCAGCGGGTAAATGATCGGTTGGAACAACGAGAATGATCTCCAGATCGGGCCAGGCTTGCAGAAAAGTATTGAGCGAATGCCACAGCACCGGTTTACCGCGCAGCGGAAGAAATTGTTTAGGCAGGGCAGCACCCATGCGCAACCCCGAACCTCCGGCAACTATGACTGCGTATTTTTTCAAGTATACCCCCAACCTCCTAAAGGGGGAGTTAAAAACTCCAACTCCTTCAAGGACTTTTTATGTTTTAGAATGTTGTTTTCTCAATGCCTGTTTGCCTTTCTTCGCGTTCTTTCTTCAGATTCAAATTTTAACATATCGGAAAAAGGGTGTTTTTCCGGTTTTTATACTGTTGTATGTGTGACACAACGGCGGTTTAACTGCAATGCTGTTTTTGGCTCACTGCCGAAGTGCTTGATGTGCGTTCACTTGTAAAATTCAATCAAAAGGAATCGCCCAGTTCGCGTTCAATTTCTTCCATATGAACTATATCCCATGCTTCGCTTTCAGTGGGCGCCACGTTCAATAATTCGAGCAGATCGAAGGTGTCAAGTGCTTTTTCCACCTGTTTTTGCAGGCAACAGAGTACAAACGATGCATTTTGATCATAAAAGCATTGTTGTAACTTAACGAGGTGCTCACCGGCAGCGTTATCAATGGTTTGAATGTCTTGTAATATAAGCACCACATTTTTAACTTCCTGTTGCAAGAGAGGCATTAAACAGGCGTCCAATTCTTCTGTCATATTAGCAGATAAAACTGGCTCTTTGATCTGAATGGCATGAAATTTTTCACTGGTATCAATTTTGAACTGCATATAGACCTTTTAAGTACTTTTTAGCGCTAACAGCCGTTAATAAAAGGGAACAACAGAATGTCAAAAATATTCGTTATTATTGTATAACACACAACAAATTATAAATAAAATGGACAACAATTTTTCAGCCCAGGTGAAGGAGATCATTTCTTTTAGCAGAGAGGAGGCTTTACGGCTTGGGAACGATTTTATCGGAACTGAACATTTGTTGCTGGGGTTGATCCGTGAAGGAGAGAACACTGCTGTCCGTATATTGAAAAGCTTTAATGTGGATCTGTACGAATTGCGGAAAGAAGTAGAACTGGCAGTCAAAGACAAAACCGGTAAAAACATTGCTAACATAAACAGTTTGCCACTCACCAAGCAGGCCGAAAAGGTGATACGCGTAACTGTGCTGGAAGCAAAGGCCCTGAAGAGCCCGACAGTTGAAACGGAACACTTAATGCTCTCCATTCTAAAGAATAAGGAAAACATAGCAACTCAAATCTTAAATCAGTTCGACGTGGATTACGATTTATTCAGAAACGAATTAGGCGTTGTTAAAAGCAACGACGTACGCAGCGAATATGCCGACGAGAACGAAGACGATTTTGATGATGAAAAGAAATATTCGCAGCAGAAATCGCGCGCTGCCGGAAATACAAAAAGCAAGACACCGGTATTAGACAATTTTGGCCGCGACATTACGCGTTTAGCCGAGAGTGGTGCCCTTGACCCTATCGTTGGACGTGAGGAAGAAATAGAAAGGGTATCGCAGATCCTGAGCCGCCGTAAAAAGAACAACCCGATATTGATAGGTGAACCCGGTGTAGGTAAAACAGCTATCGTTGAAGGGTTGGCCCTGCGTATCGTTCAGCGTAAAGTTTCCAGAGTTCTGTTCGATAAACGTGTGATCTCATTAGACCTTGCTGCCCTGGTAGCCGGTACAAAATACCGTGGTCAGTTTGAAGAGCGCATGAAAGCCATCATGAATGAGCTGGAGAAGAACCGGGATGTGATCCTGTTCATCGATGAAATTCACACCATAGTGGGCGCAGGCGGTGCAAGCGGTTCACTCGATGCCTCCAACATCTTCAAACCTGCTTTGGCCCGTGGCGAACTCCAGTGCATTGGCGCCTCTACACTCGATGAGTACAGAATGTATATTGAAAAGGACGGCGCTCTCGATCGCCGCTTCCAGAAAGTAATGGTTGAACCGCCAAGTGTAGACGAAACCATTCAGATCCTGAACAACATCAAATCGAAATACGAGGACTATCACAACGTTACTTACAGTGACGATGCCATTGATGCCTGCGTAAAATTGAGCGACCGTTACATTACCGATCGTTTGCTGCCCGACAAGGCCATCGACGTACTGGACGAAGTAGGCGCCCGTGTTCACTTAAAGAACATCAACGTGCCTAAAGAGATCCTTGACCTCGAAAAGAAGATCGAAGATGTAAAGGTTGAAAAGAATAAAGTAGTAAAGAGCCAGAAGTTTGAAGAAGCAGCTTCTTTACGCGATACCGAAAAACGCCTGCAGGAAGAGTTGGAGAAAGCAAAAGCAAGCTGGGAAGAAGAAAGCAAGCATAAACGCTATCCCATAGACGAAGAGAACATTGCCGAAGTAGTGAGCATGATGACCGGTATACCGGTGAAGAGAATGGTGCAGGCCGAAAGCGAAAAACTGCGCCGGATGGCCGAAGATATGCGCGAAATGGTGATAGGGCAGGATGAAGCTATTGATAAAGTAGTAAAAGCCATTCAGCGTAACCGCGTAGGGTTGAAAGATCCTAAAAAGCCGATCGGTACATTTATCTTCCTGGGACCTACCGGTGTTGGTAAAACCGAGCTGGCCCGTTCACTGGCCCGTTATATGTTCGACTCTGAAGATGCGCTCATCCGCATCGACATGAGTGAATACATGGAAAAATTCACGGTGAGCCGGTTGATCGGTGCGCCTCCCGGATATGTAGGTTATGAAGAAGGTGGTCAACTGACCGAGAAGGTTCGCCGCAAACCATATTCGGTGATCCTGCTCGACGAAATTGAAAAAGCACACCCGGATATTTACAACATCCTGTTACAGGTATTGGATGATGGACAATTGACCGACGGTTTGGGCCGAAGAGTTGATTTCAAGAACACGACCATCATCATGACCTCGAACATTGGTGTACGGCAGTTGAAAGATTTTGGTGATGGTGTAGGTTTTGCAACCCAGGCACGCACCCAAAACGCAAATGAAAATAACAAAGCCGTTATTGAAAAAGCGTTGAAACGTACGTTCTCGCCCGAGTTCCTGAACCGTATCGATGATGTGATCATCTTCAACTCACTGAACAAAGAGCACATCTTCTCGATCATCGACATTCTGATGAAAGGCGTAATGAAACGGCTGGCCAACTTAGGGTTTACGCTCGAGTTAACCCCTGATGCCAAACATTTCATCGCTGAAAAAGGATACGACCAGCAATTTGGCGCCCGTCCTTTGCACAGGGCCATTCAGAAATACCTGGAAGATCCTTTAGCAGAAGAGATCCTGAGCCTGCACATTAAACAAGGCGACACCCTGGTGGCCGACCTTGACAAGGAGAATTCGAAGATCAAATTCTCTTTGAAGACAGAAAAGGAAAAATCTGAAGCTTCTTAAAAAGCATTTGATAACAGTATATACAGTCCTCCCGATATATCGGGAGGACTTTTTTTATGCATTTTCAGGGGGCTGAACAACTAAATACCTGGTCTTTCGTTAATAGAACTGCGTCCCTCGGTTTACAATACCCCTCGTTGTAAGTGGCATTTTCGTTATGCCGGCATATTATTCAGGGCATCCTCTAAGGTGATGGACTGCTAACCAGGTGACACAGCGTAGTGTGCCAATTTAGTCCCACTACAAAATGGATGTCGTCCCTAAACCGGGGCGACATTTATTTGTGAGGGAGTGCCAATTTATGCAGGAGGCTCGCCTATGCCAGGGCTACGGCGGGCAAGGCTGGTAACCATACACTTGCGGCAACTAAACTTTTTCATCTCTGCCATCCCTGGCTTATTTTTGCAACAATACCTATGCAACAAAAGATCATAATCACCATCGACGGATGGTCGTCCTGCGGAAAAAGCACCTTAGCCAAACAGCTGGCCCGGGAGTTGGGATACATATATATTGACAGTGGAGCTATGTACCGGGCTATTACCCTCTATTTTTTACGTAATCACGTTGACTGGACCCATCCCGAGATCGTACATGAGGCTATGCAGCATATCAGGCTCACGTTTATGTCGAACCACAAGAGCGGCCAAAGCGAAATGCACCTGAATGGCGAGAACGTGGAGTATGTGATCCGCGACCTGGTGGTGGCCGAAAAGGTAAGCGAGGTGGCAGCGATCAGGGAAGTGCGTGAATTTGCCGTAAAGCAGCAGCAGGAGATGGGTAAGAACAAAGGTATTGTAATGGATGGCCGCGATATAGGTACGGTGGTATTCCCCCATGCTGAGCTCAAGATCTTCATGACGGCAGAAAACGAGATCCGGGTTAAACGCCGGTTCCAGGAATTGTATGAAAAAAATCCGAACATTACCATGGAAGAGGTAAGGGCCAACCTTGAAATGCGCGATTATATTGATTCTCACCGTGAAGTGAGCCCGCTTCGCCAGGCCGACGATGCCCTGGTGCTTGATAATACTAATTTAACCATAAAAGAACAGCTTGAAATTGCCAAAAAATGGGTGGTTGAAAGGGTGCCCGGATCAACCATTACCAATCATTAATAGATTTTTGAGAATAATTCCCAATCTGAGAAAACCGGCAACGGTAATTGTTATGCGGCAATGCACCTACGCCAGGGTTTCCGCGAACAAGTTGTCAATTCACTACTTACTCCTTGATTATTAATTAAATAGTATATTAACTAGGCTGACTTACCGTAGTTTTTACATTTAAATATTTTATATTCACCTTATTGTTAATTTGAAACAGGTGAAGTACATTTGTTGTGCTCTGAAGTGATTCGCTCATTTATAAGCTTTGTAAGCTTTATTCTTTTTTGTCCTACCGCATATCTCTGGTTAGGCATTCGACTGTGCATTTCCGTACTTATGAAACCCTCAGTATCCAACATTCATTCCTTATAAACCTCTGTTGAACTCCAACAATCTGAACAACCTGTTTTTTGTTCAATCCATTATTCTGTTCTAAAGCTGCCTACATTATCATCCGTACGCTATGTAACTCCGCATTTACATTGACAACATTTTAAAACGCATGTTTTATGAATCGAATGTTACATTCAGGTGCATTATTATTAGTATGCGCTTTATGGACAGGCTTACTTCAGGCACAATTAGAAGAAGATTTTACACCACATCCTGCAAACTGGATCCTTGCCAACGGGTATAGTTACCATACTGTAAACGGCAATGATGTTATTCTTTCATCAAATGGAAGCAGCCCCGGCACTATAGGCACACCCGAGGTAAAGAAAACAACCGGCGCTGCAACCGTGAACTTTTGCTTTGACATTTTTGGTTATACATCAAGCGGTGGCCTTGGCGCATTGCCCTGCGCTGCAACGTATGATCTTTTCTTCACCAACACAGCTGTAAATAACAGCAATCAGATTGATGAAAGCGATCCAAATAGCGTGTATGGGTCGGTAAAAGGATTGACCATTTCAGCCAGTGGTGGAACAAACTGTAACTCCTTTACTTTTCCTGCATCTGTAACTGCCACCTCGTTCAGGGTATTCCTGGTAGTACACGATGGTTGCGCTATGGGCAGCACCCGTTATGCTTTCGATAATTTTGTGATCACCGGTTTAAGTGAAGTGTGTACCGGCGCGGCCTGTGCACCGGTAGCTTTACCAGATGTGTTTAATACCCCTACGCCCGGCTTATCACAGAATGTAGTATTATATGGTAATAATCCTGCTTATCCGGCAGCGCCTGCAGGTTACATGGTATATGCAGCTGGTATTGACAATGATCCCAATGATGCTTATAGCGCATTGACCTGGTCATTGCTTACGCCCCCGTCAAATGGTACAGTTACCATGAACCCCGGTGGGCAGGGTACCGCTACTGTTACCCGTAGCAGTATAGCAGTTACCCAAATGACCTTTGTATATCAGTTGTGCGATCCCGATGGCAATTGCGATACCGCTGCAGTGACGGTGAATTTTGGCGCTGGTGCTCCTTTGCCGGTTACCCTCATGAGCTTTACCGGCAACCGCAATGGCAACAATGTTACATTAAGATGGACAACCACTACTGAAACCGACAATGTAGGTTTTGAAGTGCAACGCATCGTGAACGGCGATTTCAAAGCCGTAGGCTTTGTGAACAGCAAGGCAGCTGATGGAACCAGCAGCCTGCAGCAAACCTATTCGTTCACAGAAGTGAACCTCACCAATGCAGTAAGCTGGTACCGGCTGGTACAGGTAAATAAAGATGGTACGAAGAAAATATTACCATCACTGGCCATTCGTGGACTGGAAGATCTGAAAAAGATGCTGATCTATCCGAATCCGGGCAGCACGGTGAATGTATTATTCGGCAGTTCATCAGTGCGTGATGTATCGATCACCGACCTGGGAGGTAAATTAATAAAACGCTGGAATAGTTACAGCGATGATAACATAACCATCACTGGATTACAAACCGGTATGTATATGTTCATTGTTTACGATAAGAACACGGCTGCGAAGACCGTTTCAAAATTAATTATCAAAAGGTAGTATAACTGCGTTTGCAGGCCAAAAGCCTTCCCCGGGTTGAACCGGGGAAGGCTTTTCTGTTCTGAGGGTCGCCGAAGAAGAGCGGAGTTAAAGAATTACCAAGAGTTCCCCGGATGCCCGGATGTTTAAAATAAACTTGTTTTAAGTCAATTAAATATTGTCTCTATTGCATATTTGAGGAACGCATATTATTTTTATATGTCAGTATCCAATACTTCCTTGTTTTCAAATCTCAAAAGCCTCCTGAGTAAATAAAGATTAATTCCCATCCTCGAAAAATTCACATAGCCAGTATTCTCTGAACGGCGTGCACCTCTATTACCGTAAAAAGAAAGTATGCATTGAATGACTCCTCATGCATATACCTCCGGCTATTAAGGTAGCACAGCTTCATACCTGCAATAATCAATAACGAACAACAACTTATTTCACTCCGCATTACCGGAGCGTACAGGATACTTTTTTCATTACCCTTAGAAGCTATAAAGCCAATATACCGCTGTAAGCCAATCCCCACAATTCCTAACCACAAAAAAGTATGTACTATGAAGCGGTTTTTACTATTTGCATTATTTGTTGCAGTCACATCAATTGCACAAGCTCAGTTAGAAGAAGATTTTGATCCAGAACCTACAGGGTGGATATTGGATAAAGGCGCCAAGATTACGCCACTAAACGGTAATGCCATAGTGCTTACGTCAGGTGCAGGCGATAATGTACCTTCTATTATCGGCACGCCTTCGGTTAATAAAACATCCAATAAAGTAAAGGTGTGTCTTGATATCTGGGCTTATGAGACCAATATGAATTATCAGATACCATTTCCATGTAATCCTACCTACATGGATGTACTGTTTGTATATTCTTCTGTCTCTACTTTTCAGGACGCGAAAGACCCCGCTAATGTTATCGCCCGTATAGATAATTACGTATTAGCACAGAATGGCGGAAGTAACTGTTTTACTTTTGATTTTCCTGCAGCTGTAACTGCAAGTGATTTTAAAGTGGTGCTATCCTTTCATGCTGATTGCGGCCAGGGTGGCTTTAAATATGTGATCGATAATGTATCTATTAGTGGTGTAGCGCTGATATGTGGAGGAAGCAATTGTCCGCCCGTAGCCCTGAACGATCAATTTAACCGGAGTAACCTGGCGGAAACTTCATTTAGTGGCGCCTTATTTGGTTCCAACCTTGATTACCCCAGTGGCTTTACGGTAGATGCTACCGGTACAGATAATGACGAGAACGATAACTATAACAATTTACAATGGTCGGTATTGACGCAGCCTGCCAATGGAACAGTTACCGTGAACAGCGATGGAACTTTTACCATTACCAGGAATTCCATATCGGTAACACAGTTAATCTTTACCTACCGGTTATCTGATAACGGTCCCGACAATAGTTTCGCTACCACTGCCGACAATATGTACGACGATGCTACGGTAACTGTTAACTGGCCGCCAGCAGCTCCATTACCTGTTTCGCTGGTGAATTATACCGGCAGCCGCAGTGGAAATAATGTAACATTACAGTGGACCACCACATTTGAAAGTAATAATACCGGTTTTGAAATACAACGCAGTATTGGCAACAGTGCCTATGAAAAAGTGGGATTTGTTGCAACGAAAGCAGATAATGGCAATAGCAGTACGCAGTTGGCCTATCAGTTCAGGGAAGAGAACCTGGCCAGAGGAAACAGCTGGTACCGGCTCGTACAGATTGATAAGGATGGAACCCGTACAGTAATGCCGGTAAAAGGCGTACGCGGGTTGGAAGAGCTTTCTAAAGTGACGGTATATCCGAACCCGGGTAAATCGGGAAATATGAATGTATTATTTGGCAGCAGTGCCATCCGTGATATAATTATCACTGATATGGGCGGAAGGATTTTGAAGCAATGGAATAATTACCATGACGATAATATGGTGATCGGAGGTTTGCGCACGGGCATGTACATGCTGATCATAACGAATAAAGCGACCACAGAGCGGCTGGCGCAGAAGATTGTGGTTTTATAGGAAAGTACAAGGAAAAGGCAAGCAAAGAGGCCCCGGTAAAACATCGGGGTCTCTTTCAGTTGGTGCATTACCGGCAAACACCGCAGGTGCCCCCGTTTTTGGCACAATGACCGCACCGGCTGCAGTTTTTACAGGCAGTGCAATAGCGCGATCCTTTGCAGGTTTCGTGATGTTTTTTAAGGCTGTAAGAATAACTGGAAAAAGCGGTAGCAAAGGCGGCAACAGCCACCAGGGCGGATACGGCAAGTATTCGTTTCATAATTGAGGGTTTTGAATTAAGGGGGTAATGATAGAGATTATTGGTGGTATGACGAATTGACGAAGGACAAGTTCCGTTAGTGAGATTGTGTAGCAAGCGGTTATAGGAGGGTGGGGTGGAATTTGTTGATTATGGTCAAGGGGGATCGAGCTTCGCGTAGACTCTACAGAATTTTTAAGCTGCGTAGTTTGAAATGGTCTGCAATAAATGGGTTGGTGAAATTCAGGAATATCAATCCATATACCGTTATGGCGCAAATGGTTGCCAGGCTTCTAAGCAGCACTGTTAACCAAAGCGCGTTTGCTTTGGTTTTAAAAACTAATACCAACGCAAACGCGCAATATAGGACGGAGAAAATTATGTCGGTTCAGAAACCGGTTAATGAGTAACCGGTAAATAAAACTATGGCCAAATAAAGTGTCAGGAATAAAATGATGGTCACCTGAAATGGCGTTCGTTTGCAAATAGCCGGGATCCTCATTGTAGGCATTGACTATACGGTTACAAGTATGCTAAATCACTACCACTCATACTCCTCATCATCATTAAACGGCACACCTACTTCAACCTCTGTTACTTCATCGTATTCCACATTTAAAACGATCCAGTATTCTTCATTAACGTAGGTAGCAAAAAAATCATAGTCTTCCTCTTCCCATTCCTCAATATGCTTTCCAAAGACCTCCTTTTTTACTTTTTCAATGGAGCTATTTATGATGGGTTTTCCCTGATAGGTGAGCGTTGGGCTTGAGCACCTGATATAACCCAGCTTTCCTTCATGGTCCTCGAAAAAGGTAAGCCTGAGTTTGCTCTTGTTATATTGATACAGCAACTGGTTCTCATCATCTTCATCCTGGTATATTTTATCGGGCTTTCCCAGTTTGGCTACTACTTCTTCTGCTTTCATGCCGAACGTAAAATCTCCTATTCCTTTTTTGGGTCTTATTTCCATATATCACATTTTAAAGGGCTGAAATTAGATAAAATAGGTTAACAGTCACTTGCTGCGGGCTTTCTTTTTATTTCTGGTGCGGGCTGGGGCGGTTTTTTTCCTTTGCCGTATGCTATAAATGACAGCGGCTATCAACCCCGCAGCGCCGCCCAGGTAGCTGAAGTTGTGCATGGAACCTACGGCGATAAAGCTTTCCTTATCTACCAGGTTTTGCGGAAACCGCCAGTTGACCCCGGTTTTGGCCAGCACCCATTTGCCATAAGCCAGGCCAATGAACCCGGTCGCTAATGCCACTGCCATGGTCACCAGCATGGCTTTAAGGGTCACAAACAACATTTGCCTGTTTTCGGTATGGATGAGCCCTATTATGCCCAGAATGATGCCTATGAACAAACCCATCCACCAGGTGGCCATAAACCCTACGAGGGAAACCTGGAGCCGCGGAGTAGGGAAGAGGGCTTCGTTACCTGATTCGGCCAGGCCAAACTGGTAAAATTTGAATTTTGTATAATACTCCGGCGAAATGGTATAGGTGAGCTGATCGTGTACAATGCCGTACAGCCCGCCTATAACACAGCCCAGGAGAATGATCTCATTTAACGTCAGAAATTTTTTAGCATATTGTCTTTGAATGCCGGTACGAGCGCTCATCGTATTCAACTTTTAGCTATTGTTTTTCTGGCGGTTTTTCGTTTAGCGGAGGTTAAAGCAGTCTTTGTTTTTGCTGAGCCTGTTTTTGCAGATCCTGTTTTTGACTTTTCGGGTTTTTTCGCAATGCGGGTGATCTTTGAACCCGATTTCCCTTTTTTGTAATACAGGTCTATGGTAAAGTTATATCCTTTCTTGTTATGATATATGCAACGGTAGGTGTTGTATTTTTTATCGGGGGTAACAACTACTATTGATAGTTTCGAGGTGCTTAAATATTTCGACAGTTCCTGGTGATAGTTGGTGAGGGTATCCTCATAATGGGTTTTTGATTCTAAATAGGAAGTGTCGATCAGTGGCAGGGCCTCGTCAATTTTACCTTGTTCTAAAAAACGAAGGAATTTTTCGGTAGTTAGTCCCTGGGCCTGTTCAACAATTCGTTTGTGAGAATCTACCGGAACCGACTGGGCATAAATAGTTACATTGCTTACTACAAATACGGTAAGGGCGAAAAGGGTTTTACGCATAGAGTATGGATTGTTGTGAACTTAATTCGCGGCTAAAGGTACGGGTTTGTAGAATTTGGCAAACGAAGCTTTTATAATTTTTATCTTTTGATGTGGAGATGTTGCAGCAATTCTTCCACAAAGCCCACCTGGGCGGGGATCAGTTTTGTAATGGTGGTGTCAATATTGAACCATTCAAATTTGTCGAGTTCGGGCACCTCTATCATTTTGCCCGATTTGGGCGGCCATTCCAGTTGAAAGGTATTACACTGGAGATTATCGGCGGGGAAATCGGTTTCTATGGCCCATATATATACCATTTTGCCGCTTTTTTGTTTGCGGGGTGTTAATTCCAGAAAGGGGCCCTCCAGATCAAGATTGGTTTCTTCTTTAAATTCCCTGATGGCTGCCTGCAGGGGTTCTTCGCTGTCGTCAAATTCTCCTTTTACAATACCCCAAAAGCCATTGTCTTTTTTGCGATAGAAGGGCCCGCCGGGGTGGGCGATGAAAAAGAATAATTCCTTTTTCACGAATTTGTATGGTAAAATGCCGGCGCTCTTTTTCATAGGGTTAAGTTAGTGCGTTTTTGGTTTGTGCAGGATATATTAATGTAGTGTGGTTGATCAGGATCAGGTTCTATCAGACAGGGATTTTCGGGTTTCGCCTCTTGTATGACGAGTTTATATACATTATTTGCAGTTTTTATATTCAACATAGCGGGTTACAGGATTTGCATTTCAGTTTATATTGTTTGCAGTGGGTTTTACAAGGCTATTGTGCGGGTTTATTATTTAACATGGAAGGTTGCGAAGTTTGCAACGCAGGTTTCGTTGTTTAGCACGAATGCATTAGTGAAAAGACCGCATGCGTGAATGAAAGGATGTCTGCGAAAGTGAAAAGCACACATGCACAAGTGAAAAGCGCGCATGCACGCCATGCAAGCTTAGTGACAGGCGGTTAAAACCGTTAAACAAGTGGTTAAATCCTATAAGCAAACGATAAAGCTTGAAAAGCTTTTCTGTAAAATCATTAAGCAGGTGATTAAAAATGAAATGCTGATAGCATAATTCGTTAAGTAAACAGATAAAAATAAGGAACCGATGATCAAAGTGGCTGTGCAAACAGTTAAAAACAGGCGACAGCATTCAAATCAGGTAAACCAACAGTTAAAAACATACTTCTAAAGATAAAAGTTGTTGTGCTGAAAAGTAAAAACCAGAAAGTAAACGGTTAAACCAGCTCGTTAGCCATTCATAAGCACCAGGTAAATACTTGAATTGAAAGCCGGGGGGCGAGTGCCTGTAAACCGCTAACCCTATCCAATTCGACCAATTTTGCACGCTGCCCAAACTATTTTAAGAATTCTTCTCCTTCATAATCATTGCGTTAATGGGGATGGATCCAGCTTTACCATCTTTTCGAACCCAGTTTCTAAATTATTTTTGAATCGTCAATCGGTCAGGTATAGATAACCGTAGTAAACGTCTGTTATTTGTGCTCGTTTAAAAGTGAAATTTCCTGATGAGTCAATAGGTAGTTCTATTTATAAAGACCGCCAAATGTCGCCAGGTAAAGCCCTGAGCACCTGTCCGCCTGCCGGCGGAAAGTCGAAGGGTCGAAGGACGGGGCAAAATAAAACCAACCAACAACCAGCCTGCTGCAGCGGTGCTGGTTGTTTTTCTAATAATCTATAATGCTTATTTTTACCCGATCATATAATGCCTCATAATATCAGCAACAAATGAATCTAAAGCATTTTAAACCTGTTCACTGGGTATATAACCTGCTTCATTACAAACAATTGCTACATAATAGAAAGGCATATAAAAAATACAACCTTCACAAGCCGCTGTTCGCTTCCATTTCAAGCAAAGATTTTCCCGACAGGGAATCCCGCGCCTGGCTCGATACAGGTGATTCTGCCGTTCTGGCCCCGCAAAAGGAAGGCTTTCAGCAATTCTCACCCCAAATACAACAAAAGATCCTGCAGTGGAGCAACAATGGATATATGGTACTGGAAAACCATTTTTCACCAGCGGACTGCGATGCCGTTATGCACGAAATTGAAACGCTGATGAAAAAAGGGATCCTCCAGTTTAAATGGGGCAACAAGCTCATGTTTGCCAACAAAAGATCGGCGCTTATCCGCAAAATAACCCAGGATGCGGCCATCAGTAAATTGCTCAATTTTTTGTTGGATAAAGAAATGGTCCCTTTTCAAACCATCAACTTTATTGCTGGTAGCGGCCAGCGGGCGCATTCCGACAGCGTGCATATGACCACCTACCCACTGGGCTATCTGTTAGCCATCTGGATTGCTTTGGAAGATGTGCATCCTGATAGCGGTCCGCTCTTTTATTATCCCGGCAGCCATAAACTGCCTTACCTGCTCAATAATGACTGGAACACCAACAGCTCTTTTTTATCGTTGGGAAAACATGATTATCCCGATTATGAAGATATGATTGAGGAACTGCTTCAGAAGAACCAGTATAAGCGTGAAGAGCTGATTGCCAAAAAAGGCGATGTACTTATCTGGCATGCCAACCTGGTACATGGTGGCACCCCCATTAAAAACCCGGCGCTTACCCGAAAAAGCATGGTAGTGCATTACTATGCCAGCGATGTGATCAAATACCACGAGATCACCGAACGGCCTTCGCTGATGTAGAAATGGTCCGCAGATCAATTCAGGAACGGCTTACGGGCCAAATGGCCAGGGATTGCCAATTGATTCCCGGCATGTCTTTATTACTCCTCTTTGCCAGCCCCGACTAGTCGGGGGAGCCTGGGGGTATAAAAGAAGAACCCCATCCTTATTCAGAACGGGGCCTTGCTTGTCATGTCAGTATACCTTCTTTATCTGTTTCTTCGCCAGTTGGCGAAGGGGCATTTTTAGCGCAAGAACAGCATTTCGCGGTATTTTGGTAACAGCCAGTACTCATCGCCTACCAGCAATTCCAGCTTGTCGGCATGGTAACGGATCTGATCAAAATACTCGCCTTTGATTGTATCGCAATAGGCGATCGCTTTCTCACGTGTATCAGCAATGGCATTTGCTTTTTTACGAGCCTGGATCATTTTTTCAACCATTTCAGCCATTTTGTTCACGTGTTCAGAAACTTTCACCAGAATTTGTTTCTGGTTAGCATATGTTTCTTCTTTCATACCGATCTCTTTCAAACCTTTGATGTTTGCGATGAGCTCGTTCTGATATTTAACAGCAGCCGGTAATATGTGGCTGGTGGCCAGCTCACCCATTATACGGGCTTCAATTTGTACTTTCTTGATGTATTTTTCCAGCTCGATCTCATGACGGGCTTCAATTTCAACATGCGTTAACACGTTGTTGCTTTCGAACAGGTGCTTTGCTTTATCGCTTACCTGAGCATCCAGCGCCAGCGGCGTGGTGCGTACGTTGGGTAAACCGCGTTTTGCAGCTTCCTGGTGCCATTCGTCGCTGTAACCGTCGCCTTCGAACAATACTTTTTCGCTGGCTACAATGTACTCGCGAATAACGTGCATGATAGCGATCTCTTTTTTCTCGCCTTTATCGATCAATGCATCTACATCTTTCTTGAAGTTCTTCAGCGTTTCAGCCATGATGGTGTTCAACGCGGTCATGGGGTTGGCGCAGTTTGCAGTAGAACCTACAGCGCGGAACTCGAATTTGTTACCGGTGAACGCGAACGGTGAAGTACGGTTACGGTCGGTGTTATCGAGCAACAGCTCAGGAATGCTTCTGTGCAGGTCTAACTTCAGGATGGCTTCATCCTGTTCGTCGAATTTACCACCTACTCTTTCTTTAACATCGTTCAGTACTTTGTTCAGGTACTGGCCAATGAATACAGAGATGATAGCAGGAGGCGCTTCGTTGGCACCCAGGCGGTGATCGTTTCCGGCTGATGCGATAGACGAACGCAGTACATCAGAATAATCATATACAGCCTTGATGGTGTTCACGAAGAAAGTCAGGAACATCAGGTTGGTCTTTGGTGTTTTACCGGGAGCCAGCAGGTTAATGCCGGTATCGGTTGCCATTGACCAGTTGTTGTGTTTACCACTTCCGTTAATGCCGGCGAATGGTTTTTCATGCAACAACGCTCTTAATTTATGACGGCGGGCAACGCGGTCCATAACATCCATCAACAGGGTGTTGTGGTCAACTGCCACGCTAACTTCTTCGAAGATGGGGGCGCACTCGAACTGTGAAGGTGCTACCTCGTTGTGACGGGTTCTTAAAGGAATACCCAGTTTGTATGATTCCTGCTCAAAATCACGCATGAAAGCGTAGATCCTTTCAGGAATGGCGCCAAAGTAATGGTCTTCCAGCTGTTGACCTTTGGCAGGAGAGTGTCCGAATACGGTACGGCCGCCTAATACCAGGTCAGGACGGGCATTGAACAGTGCTTCGTCAATTACGAAGTACTCTTGCTCCCATCCCAGGGTAGCAACTACTTTGCTTACGTTTTTGTCGAAATAATGGCACACTTCAACAGCTGCTTTATTCAACGCTTCGAGCGATTTAATTAAAGGAGCTTTGTAGTCGAGTGTTTCACCGGTATAAGAAACGAAGATGGTAGGAATGCACAGTGTTTTTCCCAGACCGATCTCCATGATGAAAGCGGGTGAAGAAGGATCCCATGCAGTATAACCGCGGGCTTCGAAAGTTGCACGGATGCCACCGCTGGGGAACGAAGAAGCATCTGGCTCTTGTTGTATCAACGCATCGCCGTCGAAAGTTTCAATAGCGCTGCCGTCGCCTTTAATAGTGAAGAAAGAGTCGTGTTTTTCTGCAGTTGTACCTGTAAGGGGTTGGAACCAGTGCGTATAGTGGGTTACACCTTTGCTCTCAGCCCATTGGCGCAAGCCGGCCGCGATCTGGTTTGCCATGGCGCGGTCAATTTTCTTGGCACCTTTAATGGAGGCATTCAGGCTCTTGTACGCCTCGTCACTCAAAAATTCACGAGCAGTCTTTAATGTAAATACATTTTCTCCGAATATGCCGGTAATTTTGGCTGGACCTTCCACTTCCAGGCCATTAGCCTGTGAGGTAAGATCGTTGATTGCTTTAAAACGTAATGATTCCATCACTAAAATTTTTGCTTTTTGCAAATAAACGACAAATACACATCCAAAAAAAAATTTTGAATTTGAGCGCTTGTTTTTTTGATAAAAAACATAAAAACTGGGGTAGAATGGGGGTTTTGGACCTAAAAGTGGGTGAAAAATGCGATTTTTTTAAATATATAGTTTTTTGTTAATCTTCTGTAAAAAGGCCCAATTGGTACAAATTACCGGTATGGTAAGCAATAAAAGCTCGGGAATAGCCTTGTACCTGACGATGGCGCCGGGGAAAGGAACCGTGTAACCTATAAATATATATAATGTGATGCCCAGCCCCAGACAAAACACCAAAACCGGCTTTTGCAGGGGCTGCCGCCAATGCATTTCTTTTTTTATAATGGCTGTAAGTACCAGTAACCAGCAAACGATGATCTCCGCCGCGGTCATCAGCTGTAACGCCCCCTTTGCTTCCCATATATATGGCCGTAAAAAAGTATGGCTTACCGCCTGCGGCAACACTTTTATAAAACTGGTGACCGTAGGCTGCAGGGTATCTAAGTGAAAACGCGTACCCTCCAATTGCATAAATGATTGCTGCCGTTCTGTTACGATCAGTGGACCGTTTTTTTGTGGCGATACCCAGGCCGATGCAAAGAACAGCACCCCGCTAATGCCAAACACCCACAAAAAAGTGGCAACCGCATTTCGGTTAAATTTTACCGATATATACCAGGCAAGCAGGGCCGGTATCAACAGCAATACGAACTGGGTCCTGTAAATAACAACCCCAATAAGGGCCAGTATACAATATAAGATCGACCATTTTTTGTTTTCATATACCCAGCGGCGAAAGTGCACCAGGGTAAGGGCCATAAAGAACAGCACCAACCCATCGCCCCTAATGCCGCTCAACCAGAATACCAGGGGGGGGAAGAAAAAGATCAGCAACAGCAGCGGCTTTCTTTTTTCGGGGAATTCTTTTACAAGCAGGCCGAACAGCCAGTAAGGCCCCCAGAAAAGGATAAAATTGAAGAACACTACATTAATATAATAATTACTCCGGGTGAACAAATTGGCTATACTCAGTATTTTGATGGTGCTGTCGTTTTCGAGCGTATGAATATAGGCGCTGAGCCCATCCCAAAACCCACCGCCGGCCCAGGCAAAAGATTCGGCCGGTCCCAGCTCGGTAAAATAATAAACAGGATTGTGCAGTAGTTTTTGCAGGTCAATCAACGAATAGTTATGCAACTTCCAGGTATCGTCGCCATTATACACATGCAGGTAAATATAACCGTATAAACAACCCAGGGCCACTTTAAAAAGAAAGGCCAGCGACAGTTCGACCACTGTTAAGGGCACCTTTTTACGGGTAAGGCGGTATAACAGAAATATGAATACTATGCTGTAAAATATGATTCCAATGATGGTCATTACAGAGTCGTAAGTTTAACTAATGCGGACAAATATATACTTTTGATGATAATTTTATGTAATGGTACGTGCTCATAAGCTCATCGCCTTTGTGTCAAACAGCGCGTGGTCTGTCTACAATTTCAGGTTAGATGTGATCCGTTATCTGATGGGGCAGGGCTTTGAGGTGATGGTAATGGCCCCCGATGATGAGTATTCTGCCTACCTGCAGCAAAGCGGCTGCCGGTTCATTCCACTTCATTTCAATAATAAGACCGAAAATCCCGTTGCTGACCTTGCTTTCTACCGTCAATTAAAAGCCCTGTACCGCCAGCACCGCCCCGATTTTATTTTTCATTATGTGGCCAAGCCCAATATCTACGGTTCACTGGCCGCCGCCGCCATTGGCATTCCTTCCGTTGCCGTGATCACCGGACTGGGGTATCCGTTTGCCAAACGCAACTGGTTGTTCCAGGTGGTTAAACAATTATACAAACGGGCCCTGCGCAAAACCCGCGAAGTGTGGTTCCTGAATAATGAGGACGCTAAAATATTCATCAATGAACATATTGTGAATATTGAAAAGGTAAAGGTGCTGCCGGGTGAAGGGATCGACACGGAATATTTCTCTTTCGGGAACCATAGCGCTAAAAAAGAAAGCGAACCTTTTACTTTTTTAATGAGCACCCGCCTGCTTAAGAGCAAGGGCATTGGACTGTATGCCGATGCCGCCCGCATTTTAAAGAAAAAGAATTACAGCGTGCGGTTTGAGCTCATCGGTTTTTTTGAACAGCATCATCCCGATTCTATTTCCCGCGATGACCTCGACCGCTGGCAAAAAGAAGGACTGATCCATTATGGCGGGTTTGCCAAAGATGTACGCCCCTTCCTGCGGCGGGCCGATTGTTTTGTTTTCCCCTCTTTTTATAATGAAGGCATTCCGCGCTGCCTTATGGAAGCGGCCTGTATGGAACTGCCTGTTATCACCAGTAATAACCGGGGGTGTAAGGAAGTGGTGTTGAATAATGCCACCGGGTTCCTGTGCCATGTGCACGACCCCTTTGACCTGGCCGATAAAATGGAAAAAATACTCAACCTTCCCGCCGAAGAGCGCAGCCGCCTTGGCCGCCAGGGCCGCGCCCTGGTGATTAAAAAATTCGATATCAGGCATGTGATCGATGAGTATGTGGCTACGTTGAATGCCGATTGGGCCGAATAGACGTATGACCGATTGGTGCGCCGGAGCCGGGGCAATACGTATTGCCGATTCACGATTGCCGATTGCCGACTTTGGAGTACTTTTGCGCTTTCTTTTAAAAAACTGCCGGCCTGAAAGTCGGAAAGCTGCTATTAATCAGCATTTTACACAAAAAACCATGGAAGTAACAGTAAAAACGGCTAAACAATTACGTCTTACCGAAGAAGAATTCGAACTGATAAAACAAAAACTTGGCCGTACGCCCAATTTTACCGAGCTGTGTGCCTTCAGCGGTATGTGGAGTGAGCATTGCAGTTACAAAAATTCAATAAAGTATTTAAAAACATTACCCCGCGAAGGAAAAAAGATGCTGGTAAAGGCCGGTGAAGAAAATGCGGGTTTAATGGATATTGGCGATGGCTTTGGTGTTGTATTTAAAATTGAATCTCATAACCACCCTTCGGCTATTGAACCCTTTCAGGGCGCTGCTACCGGGGTAGGGGGTATTCACCGCGATATTTTTACCATGGGCGCAAGGCCAATTGCCTCGCTCAACTCCCTGCGTTTTGGTAACCTTAAAGAAGCCAAAACCCAGCACCTGCTGGCGGGTATAGTGCATGGCATTGGCCATTACGGCAATTGCTTTGGCGTTCCTACCGTTGGCGGTGAAATATATTTTGAACAATGTTATCATACCAACCCGCTCGTGAATGCGATGAGCGTTGGTATTGTAAAGAATGGCGAAACCATTTCGGCTACTGCAAAAGGCCTCGGTAACCCCGTTTTCTTTGTAGGCTCTGCCACTGGTAAAGATGGTATTGGGGGTGCTTCTTTTGCCTCGGCCGACATTACTGCCGAAAGCGCCGAAGAATTACCTGCCGTACAGGTGGGCGACCCCTTCCAGGAAAAAAAACTGTTGGAAGCCTGTTTGGAAGTAATAAAGACCGGCGCTGTAGTGGGTATGCAGGATATGGGTGCTGCCGGTATTATTTGTTCTACTGCCGAAATGAGCGCCAAAGGCGAAGTAGGTATGCGCATCGACCTCGAAAAAGTGCCTACCCGCCAAAAAAATATGAAGGCCTGGGAACTGTTGCTGAGCGAAAGCCAGGAGCGTATGCTCATGGTGGTGGAAAAAGGCCGTGAAAGCGAAGTGCAACGCGTTTTCGATAAATGGGACCTGCCCTGTTCTGAAATAGGTGAGGTTACCGGCGATGGCATGTTGCATTTTTATATGCATGGCGAGCTGGAAGCTGCCATTCCCGCCCATGAACTGGTACTGGGTGGCGGCGCTCCGCAATATAACCGCGACTATAAAGAGCCCGCTTACTTCTCAAAAATAAAAGCATTCAAAGCCGATACTGTAGAAGTGCCGGCCGATCTGAAAGCTGTAGCCGAACAGCTCATCAGCATCCCCAACATTGCCAACAAACGTTGGGTATATGTGCAATACGACAGCATGGTGGGTGCAGGTACATCTACTACCAATACCCCTGCCGATGCAGCGGTGGTAATTGCCAAACCAACCAACAAAGGACTGGCGCTTACTACCGATTGTAACAGCCGGTATGTATATGCCGATCCGTTCACCGGTGGAATGATCGCTGTGGCCGAAGCGGCGCGTAATATCGTATGCAGTGGCGGTCAGCCCCTGGGCATTACCAACTGTCTCAACTTCGGTAATCCTTACGATCCGCAGGTATACTATCAGTTCGTATATGCGTTAAAAGGCATGAGCGAAGCGTGTTTGAAATTCGATACGCCAGTAACCGGTGGTAACGTAAGCTTCTATAACCAGAACCCCGATGGGCCGGTATATCCCACGCCCACCATTGGCATGGTAGGTTTGCTGGATAGTGTGAATGATAAAATGACAATGGATTTCAAACAGGCCGGCGATCAGCTGTTTTTGGTTGGAACCAGCAGGAACGACATCAATTCTTCGGAATATTTACATAAGATCAAAAAGGTAGAGTTCTCTCCGGCCCCGCATTTCGACCTGGAAGAAGAAGCTACCCTGCAGAACAAGATCGCAGAACTGATAAAAGCCGGTGTAATTGCTTCGGCGCACGATACCAGCGAAGGTGGTTTGTTCATAACGCTTATTGAAAGCTGTTTCAACCGCAACCTGGGTGTTGACGTAAAAGCCGCCAAAGCAGAAATTCGTAAAGATGCCTATTGGTTTGGCGAAGCGCAAAGCCGGGTGGTGGTAAGCGTGAAAGCCGATAAAGTGGAAGCGTTTAAAAAAGTGCTGGGCAGTCATCCATACGAACAACTGGGGCAGGTAACCAGCGGCGCTGTTTCAATAGATGGTGCCGGTTGGGGTACTATTGATACCTGGAAAAATAAATATGACACCGCCATTGAGAATTTGCTGGCTGGTCATGAGAGCGAGCATGCGTTGAGTGCATTATAATTGGTGGTCAAAAAATATCCTAAAGCGTGCTGGTAGTTGATGCCGCACGCTTTTTGTTTATATATTTTTTCCGGTAGCCAAGAAAGAAAGATTCGAAGTAATTCCACGAAAGCCAGCTTACCCCTGTAGTCAATAAAAAGGCCAGTACCGCAAACCCATAATACAGGTTGGCGGAAAGCACATCGATGTTGGCTTTTTTTGCCAGGGCCATCAGGGTTAAAATAATAACTGTATGGAATACGTAAAATCCATAACTGATCTTGCCCAGCCATGAAAGAATATTACTTTCTTTTATGTGAATGAAAGTGGTGGAAGAGGCAATCAGTAACAGTAAAACCGCAAACAGGCATGCCGGAACAACCGGAAAGAACAAGGCGGGTAACTTCAGCTGAATAAAATGATGAGCGAAGAAGAACGCGATCGCTATTATGGTAACACCATAGCGAATGGCCCGTTGAATGCGTAATAAGTATTGTTTTACGGGTGAGGGGTAGCTGGCGGTCAAATAGCCAGCTATACCACCGGCACAAAAATAATCGAGCCTGGAGATTATATCCAGGTCAACATATTGCCTGGTTGGAAACTGATAATGAAACCACCCGCGATACGCGATGCCCAGTACCCATAAAATACCCGCTGCCTTTATAAAATGCCTGGCCGGTATCAACAGGAACAGTAAAAGCCATAGCATATAAAAATGTTCTTCCACGCATAACGACCACATTACCCGCAAAGGGGCGCCATTGGGGAAATTATCGTGGAATAGCATCTGGTAATTCTCCAGAAAGGTGAGGGAGAAGAACAGGTTGGGCGTATAACCCGCATTATTGCCTATATTAAAATGCGCTGAAATGAAATTGTTGAAGTAGGCTATAAAAACACCGGCAAAATATAAGGGCCAAATGCGAAAGGCACGGCGTAACAGGTAATCTTTTGCGTTTATCTTTCCGGTTTGGGTGTATTCATAAGTAAGCAGGTAGGTGATCAAAAAGCCGCTCAATACGAAGAAAAAGTCAACCCCAATTTCCCCACCGTCAAAAATAAGTGTATTAAAAAACTGTTTACCTTCGGGTTTTGGAAGGTGTAACAGGAAGATACGAAAGCACGCGAAAAAACGTAACGCATTAAACGTGTGAAAATACCGGCGTGATGACATATCTTTTATCAAATATCTTATAATAAATGGATTTATCAAACAGGCTAATAGTAGTGACCGGCGCAGCCGGTTTTATAGGAAGTTGTTTAACCGGTTTTCTGAATGCAAAAGGATATAACCGGCTTATCCTGGTCGATGATTTCAGCAAGCTCGAAAAAGAGGTGAACCTCGAAGGAAAAAAATACGAGGCGAAAGTGGAGCGCGAACAGTTTTTCGACTGGCTGGCTGAACATAAACCCGCCATCAGTTTTATTTTCCATATTGGCGCCCGTACCGATACCACCGAGTTTGATTATGCTGTGCACCAGCACCTGAACGTCGACTATTCACAAAAGATCTGGAATTATTGCGCGGCGAATAAGGTACCTGTGGTATATGCTTCTTCTGCAGCCACCTATGGCTCGGGCGAGCAGGGATATAATGATGATCATGCAGTGGTATATTCATTGAAACCGCTGAACCCGTACGGTGTTTCAAAAAATGAATTTGATAAATGGGCCTTGCAGCAAACGGAACAGCCGCCGTTTTGGGCCGGACTGAAATTCTTTAATGTATATGGTCCCAACGAATATCATAAAGGCCGTATGGCCAGCGTAATATGGCATTCGTTCAAACAGATCAACCAGCAGGGATTTGTGAAATTGTTCAGGAGCCATAAAGAAGGATATAAAGATGGCCAGCAGCTGCGCGATTTCGTGTATGTGAAAGATGTGTTGAAGATCTGTTACTGGCTCATGGAACAATATGAAAAGGGTAATGGCGATGTAGCAAGCGGATTATACAACCTGGGTACCGGAAAAGCAAGAAGCTTTGAAGACCTGGCAAAATCAACATTCAGCGGGCTCGATAAAGAACCGGTGATCGAGTTTATTGATATGCCCATTGACATTCGCGACAAATACCAGTATTTCACTGAAGCGAATATGCAAAAGCTGAAAGACGCCGGATATTCCGATTCATTTTATTCGTTGGAAGAAGGGGTGAATGATTATGTGCGGAATTACCTCGCAAAAGGAAAATATTACTAGAACAAGAATCAAGGAATATAAAAATGAACAAGAAGATTGCGATCATTGGTGGCGGTAATTTAGGAACAGCCATTGCTGAAGGCCTGATCAATAGCGGTTTTACCCTGCCTGAACATATTCTTATTACCAAGCGGAATATAAAAACGCTGGGTGCGCTGGAAAAGCGCGGCGTGCTCGTAAGCGATAATAATGAAGAAGCCGTGCGTTTTGCCGATATGGTCATTCTTGCCGTAAAACCTTTTCAGGTTGATGATATATTAGCAAAGCTGAAACCATTGCTCACCCCCGGCCGCCATGTACTGGTATCGGTGATAACCGGTATTACCATTGGTCATATGCTGAAATCGGTTGACCAAAAAGTACCCGTTATCAGGGCCATGCCCAATACTGCCATCGCCATTCAGGAAAGTATGACCTGTTTGGCCGCATCGCATGATGTGAGCCGGGAGAATATTTCTTTTATTGAAGACCTGTTTAACCAGCTGGGCAAAGCTGTTTGGATAGATGAGAAGCTGATGGATGCCGCCACTGTGCTGGGGGCTTGCGGTACTGCGTACGCTATGCGATACATTCGCGCAAACATTCAGGGTGGTATTGAAATTGGTTTCGATGCTGCTACTGCCAGTTTAATTGCCGCGCAAACAGTAAAAGGCGCTGCTGAATTGTTGCTGAAAAAAGGCACACACCCCGAGCAGGAGATCGATAAAGTAACCACACCCAAGGGTTGTACCATTGCGGGGCTAAATGAAATGGAACACCAGGGCTTCAGTTCTTCTCTTATAAAAGGGATTGTGGCCAGTTATGATAAAATTGCCAAGGATAGCTAGGCATAATAGATCGTATATACATTAACTGTGTTTAGGTGATTTATCAAAAATATAATGTGTGTATTACTTACAATTTGTGGAATTACAGTATATGTTATGCGTAATTTTACGAATATGGTGAAAAAAGGATATGTTTGCTTGCATAA
This sequence comes from Niastella vici, assembly GCF_002077945.1. Lineage (GTDB taxonomy): Bacteria > Bacteroidota > Bacteroidia > Chitinophagales > Chitinophagaceae > Niastella > Niastella vici. Next base: position 189,947 of record NZ_LVYD01000024.1, on the reverse strand, counting down.
GCAACAAAATTTTCGTTCCTTTGTTGCGCGCAAAAAATGTGCATCCATACCCCGAACCCATTAGCACACACTTATGAAAAAGGAGCGATTTAGTTTTTTTATTCTTTTTATAGAGATAGCCGCAATCATTTTATTACATTCTGCAAAGAATAGAGAGCTTGAGACCAGCAAGGTTTTCAGCGATAAAAAATCTACTGCCACTGCAGCCTATCAGTTCAAACCGCTTAGCATTACTAAAGTGAGATAAGATGACGTTGTGATCTGCTTTCAAATAATTAAGGCCCCGTTCCGGTTTTGTCAGAACGGGGTTTTGTTTTAAAGGGCGTCCTGAGCGAAGTCGAAGGATTGAGCAAAGTCGAAGGATTGGGTTAGTAAAATCCCTGTATAAGGTCCATAGCGCCAATTTTAACCTGTTTTTAATGCAATTCACAGCCAATGGCCTGGTTTTCCACACCTGAAAATCGGGTTTTTCTGGCGCGGTAATTTGCCGTAACTTTGCACGACCTCCCGGAATTATTTTTCCATTAAGAATTTTGTTTCCGCTGGTCAATCGGGATTACCAAGAAAAATAATTGTGAAGACGTTGGTTTAACGTCGCTCGTGTAACGAACTGAAACAAATAACCATACAATATGGCCAAGCATATTTTTGTTACCGGTGGGGTAACTTCATCATTAGGAAAAGGGATTATTGCAGCCTCGCTGGCAAAATTGTTGCAGGCGAGGGGATTGAGGGTAACAATTCAAAAGTTCGATCCGTATATCAACGTCGACCCGGGCACATTGAACCCATACGAGCATGGTGAGTGCTATGTTACGGAGGATGGGGCCGAAACCGATCTCGACCTTGGCCACTACGAGCGGTTCCTGAACATTTTCACCAGCCAGTCGAACAACGTAACTACAGGCCGTATTTATCAAACAGTTATTAATAAAGAACGTGAAGGCGCTTACCTCGGGAAAACCGTTCAGGTTGTTCCCCATATCACCGATGAGATCAAGCGCCGGATGCTGCTGTTGGGCACTACCAATGAATTTGATATCATCATTACCGAGTTGGGTGGAACCGTAGGGGATATTGAAAGCCTTCCTTTTATTGAAGCATTGCGTCAGTTGCAATGGGAACTGCCCGAGGAAGATACCGTGGTGGTACATCTTACCCTGATCCCATACCTGAAAGCAGCCAAGGAATTAAAAACAAAGCCAACCCAGCACAGCGTGAAAATGCTGAGCCAGGAAGGCGTGCATCCTGATATCATCGTTTGCCGTACCGAAAAGACGCTGACGCCCGATCTGCGCCGCAAGATCGCCCTGTTCTGTAATGTAAAACAGGAAGCGGTGATCGAAGCAGCCGATGCGCCTACCATTTATGAAGTGCCGCTGGCCATGATGCGCGAGAAGCTCGATCTTATTTGTTTGAAAAAACTCAACATCAATAGTTTCCACGAACCAGACCTGCAGAAATGGAAAGAGGTGCTTGACAAACTGAAATATCCCAAGAGTCAGGTGACCATCGGTTTGATCGGAAAATACATTGAGCTGCAGGATGCATATAAATCAATTCTCGAAGCATTTGTACATGCCGGAGCATTGAACGAATGCAAGGTGCAGATCCAGAATGTACACAGTGAATTCATTACCGCTGAGAACGTAGGGGAAAAGCTGGCTAACCTCGATGGGTTGCTGGTAGCGCCCGGTTTTGGACATCGGGGTGTAGAAGGTAAGATACTGGCCGTAAAATACGCCCGTGAGAACAGGCTGCCATTCTTTGGTATTTGTTTGGGAATGCAAATGGCCGTTATTGAATTTGCCCGCAATGTGCTGGGGTTGAAAGACGCCCATTCTACCGAAATGAACCCCAATACCCCCGATCCGGTAATTGACCTCATGGAAGAGCAAAAAGCTATTACTTCAAAAGGTGGAACCATGCGTTTGGGCGCTTATAGCTGCACAACGCTTGAGGGAACCCTGGCCCGTAAGATATATAACCACGAAACCATCAGCGAACGGCATCGCCACCGCTGGGAGTTCAATAACCGTTATTTCAACCAGTTTCAGGAAGCGGGGATGATCGCCAGTGGCCGCAATAACGAGAACCAGCTGGTTGAGATCGTGGAACTGCCTTCTCATCCATTCTTTATTGGGGTTCAATACCATCCTGAATTAAAGAGCACGGTCGAAAACCCACATCCCATTTTTGTAAATTTTGTAAAGGCAGCTAAAGAGTATGCCGAGAAAAAGAGTACCGTAAAAAATCCTTTATTACAAAGCGAAATGATATAAGGCCCGCCCGATGGCGGGTTGTAAGGGTAGGTATTAAGTGTAAGTTGCTGAAGTTCATGCTGCTGGCAGCATAATTATTAAGTTTCTGTAATAAAAGTACAGAACTGTCAACTTATACCTTGAAACTTACAACTTACAACTATCTTTGCACCTCTTTTAAACTAGTAGTATAATGAACATGGACCGCAATACGGTGATTGGCTTTGTGTTGTTAGCGCTTTTACTGTTTGTATATCTTTTTACTTCTACCCGCAACAGTCACGAATTAGAAGCGAAACAGCAACATCTGGCAGATTCCATCGCACGGGTTAAAAGGGTACGAGACTCTATTTCCCTGGCTAACGATACAACCAAAGTTGATACCACTGTAGCGCCCGGCCAACTGGCTACCCGCGGCATTGAGCAATTGACAGTAATTGAAAATGAAGTGGTTAAGATCAGCTTCACCAACAAGGGCGGACAGCCAAAACAGGTTGAGCTTAAAAATTACAAATCGCTCAAAGACAATAAGCCGGTTTTATTGAACAATACCCCGTTCGATAAAATATCGTACAGTATCAATACAGGCAACAACCAGATGGCGCAGATCGCCGACCTGTATTTCATGGCCCCCAAGGTGACCCACAATGCCGATAACAGCCAAACGGTGATCTACCAGGTGCCGGTTCCCGGCGAAGGCAATGTCACTCACCAGTTCACCATCAGGCCCAATGATTACCTTATTGACTGGGCCGTACAGCTGAGCGGAGCCGATAAAATGCTTACCCAGGGTAACTTCAACCTGGTATGGCAGGCACAACCTACGCAGCATGAAACAGATGTACTGTATGAGCGCCAGCAAAGCACCGTGTGCTTTTATGAGAACGATGAGTTTGACTACATGTTGTCAAAATCGGCCCGCAACTTTGAAAAGCCGGTACAATGGGTAAGCGTATCACAACAGTTCTTTAATACCTCGCTCATAGCTAAAGACAAGTTTACCAGTGGTGATGTTAAGTTCATCAAGAACCTGACCGACACCACTTCCAAAATAGCTGAGGTAACCACCTCTTTGCAAACGCGGTTACCATTAGGGCCCACCGCTAATTTCCCCATGCAGTTGTATTATGGTCCTAATAATTACAACATCTTACGGCAACACAAAGACCAGGTTCCTGAAATGGATAAGATCGTGAACCTGGGCCGCGATATGTACGCCTTTGTACGCCCCATCAACAAGTATATTGTAATGCCGGTTTTTGGTTTCTTCAGAAGCTTTATCGGCAGTATGGGTATTGCCATTGCGTTACTTACATTATTCATCAGGTTGTTTACCTCGCCATTGGTGTATACCAGCTATTTGAGCGGCGCCAAAATGAAGGCATTAAGACCTGAGATCGATAAACTGAAAGAAAAATATGGCGCCGATCAGCAGCAGATAGGGGTTGAGCAAATGAAATTATTCCGCGAAGCCGGCGTGAACCCCCTGGGCGGTTGTATACCCGCGTTGTTGCAGATCCCGATCTTCTTTGCATTGTACAGCTTCTTTAATTCGAACATCGATTTGCGGGGAGTAGGCTTTTTATGGGCCGATAACCTGGCGGCTTATGATGTAATTGTGAAGTTCCCCTTCAGTGTGTGGGGCCTTGGTAACCATTTAAGTTTGTTCACAATTACAGCCGTATTGACCAGCTTCCTGATCTCGATCTATAACATGAACATGACGCCCGATCAAAATAATCCGGCACTCAAGTACATGCCATACATTTTCCCCTTTATCCTGTTATTTGTGTTCAACAAATTACCGGCGGCCTTAACCTGGTATTACACCGTATCGAACCTCATTACGTTGATATTGCAGTTCGTTATTCAGAACTATATCATCGACCACGACAAGATCCTGGCGAAAATTGATGAGAACCGGAAGAAGCCAAAGGGCAAATCGAAGTGGCAGGAGCGGCTCGAGGCGATGCAGGAAGCCCAGGCGCAGGCCCAGAAAGCCAAAGGCGGTCAGAAGAAGTAAGTTTAATAGAAATTTATATATAAAGGTGAGTTCTAAACAGGGCTCACCTTTTTTGTGGGGGTTAGAAGTAGGAGGTAGGAGGTAAGAAGTATGAAGAGCTTGATTTTTGAGATTTAAAATAAACGGCGAGGCCCGCATGTAGGGTATTTTCCTACTTCTTACTTCCTACTTCGGCTTTTGACGCCACAACAGCTTCATTTTTAACAATATTATCTATATTTCCAGCTTTACCTTTTTAAAATTGGCTGGTCTTTGTATTTTACGCAGCAACTTTTAGCACCTTGTCCGCATCTTTCTATTATTACAACCGTAGATCATGAAAAAACATATTGTGTTACTGTTAGTTAGTTGTACAGGTATGCTGGTTACCGCCAACGCGCAGCGTAAGGTAAGCGAGCTTACCATGGTATACGATGCCAGTATTTCAAGCGGCAGCAAAGAGCCTAAAATGGCCGATGCGCTTGACGGGCATACGAAAACAATCTATATAAAGGGAAATATGAGCCGGGCCGAAATGGCCAGCGCCCTGTTTTCTTCCGCTACCATACACGATTCCAAGGCTGGTACTTCTGTAGTGTTAAAGGAAGTGAGCGGGCAGAAACTGCTGATCAGGATGACCAGTGAGAATTGGGCTGAGAATAATAAACGCTACGATGGAATAACTTTCGCCAATACCAGCGAAACAAAGGCCATTGCAGGTTATAACTGTATCAAGGCGGTAGCAACATTACCCGATGGAACCACTTTCACCGTGTTTTATACGCCCGACATTGTTCCCGAGAACAATGATTATGATTACCTGTTCAAGAACCTGAGCGGGTTACCACTGGAATATGAATTGGTACAGGGAAAGCTCACCATCAAATACACCGTCAATAAGATCAACATGAACCCTGTTCCGGCTTCAAAATTCGACATACCTAAATCAGGCTACCGCGAAATGACCTATGAAGAAAGTAAGAAAATGAACGTAAGTAATTGATCGGGAAAAACCGGTTGATTATTTATGGAGCCGGATCTTCAGATCAAGAACGTTCAGGTTGTTACGGAAAGTTGAATTATCAACAGCACTGGTTACTGTAACCCGTGGCTTGTAAGGTAAAATGAATACCTTGTTGCCTTGCTGATAAGTCACCACCGTATTGCGTGTGATGAAGTTATTGGGGCGCACATTGATGAAAGTGTGGCTGCCAGTATAAGCAGGACCGGCTTTCAGTGTAAAGCCATTTGTAGTTCTGATAGGAGTAAAATCGGGCTTGCGAAGCGCCTCTGCTTTCTTCTTGTCACCACCTCCGCTGCTTGCCAAAGCAAGCGCAAATACCCCTATCATCGCACAACTGATGATGGTCTTTTTAAGCATGTGGTTAAGTTTTAGCGTAGAGTTCACTTGCATATTGAGTACAAAAATATAAAAAAAAATTTGGTTTTCTTTAACCGTCGGGATTAAAGTTTATACTTCCCTTAACGATTGAGATACTTAAATGTTACGGATTTCATAAAGAAAGGGTTGGTTTTTTTACAATTTCTTTATCGTTATTTATAAATTGCTGTAAATCAAAGCTGATTATTGTTTAACCATGGGCATGTTCAGGCGTTATATTGGTAAACAACCGGTTGTTAGGGTGCAGTAAGTAATTATTATTACTTTATCATAATTATTCACATCTGTACATAAGAAAAATTGGTACACATCCCTAAAAATTCTATTTTACATTAACCTACTATTTAAATAAATGAGAGAAAATCCGTTTCGTCAGGATAATGAAGAAATCAGGGAGTTAGTTAAGCAGTTCCAGAATCTGAAAGCGGGTCGTGGCAATTCCTTCCTCGAAGAAGAAGCCTTTGAAAAGATTATCGACTATTTTGATGACGTGGAAGACCTGCCACAAGCCCTGGAAGCCGCTGAAATGGGTATTGAGCAATATCCCTATTCATCGGCATTGCTCATTAAAAAAGCCGACCTGTTAATAGCCACCCGGCACTATAATGAAGCCCTGGAATTACTGAACCACGCCGAATTACTCGACAGCAACGATATAAACCTGTACATATTAAAAACCGACGTATACCTGGCGCTTGACCAGCAGGAGAAAGCCGTGGAGCTGCTTGAGAATGCCCTGCAGCTGTTCGATGGCCAGGAACGCATTGAATTGCTGTTTGAGCTGGCCGACGTATATGATGATTACGAAGAATTTGACAAGATCTTCGATTGCCTGAAGCTGATCCTGGAGCAGGAACCTACCAACGAGGAAGCCCTGTACAAGATCTGCTTTTGGACCGATTTCACCGGCCGTAACGAAGAAAGCATCACGTTGCATCAGCACATCATAGAAGAGAACCCATACAGTGAGCTGGCCTGGTTTAACCTGGCAGCAGCTTACCAGGGGTTAAAATTGTATGAAAAGGCCATTGACGCCTATAAATATGCAGTGGCCATTGACGAAAAGTTCGATTATGCCTACCGCAATATGGGCGATGCCTTTATTCGCTTACGCAAATACAAGGATGCCATAGAAGTGCTGGAAAAGGTACTTGAGCTGTCGCGCCCCGAAGATGTGATCTATGAAGCTATAGGCCATTGCTACGACCGAATGAAGAACTATGCCCAGGCAAGGTTCTACTATCGCAAGGCCTCGCATTTAAACCAGGGCGATAGCAAGCTGTATTACAAGATAGCCTGTACGTATATAAACGAACAGCAATGGTCCATGGCGGTTAAACAGCTCGAAAGCGCCATGCAGATACATCGCCTGCAGCCGGAGTATAACCTGGCCATGGGTGAATGCAAAATGCAGCTGGGCGATTATAAGGAAGCTATACAGTATTTTTCTAATGTGGTACGGCAACGGCCGCGTAATATTTCAAGCTGGGAAGCGCTCATTCGCTGTTTGTACCAGGGCGAATTTTATGAAGAAGCGCTGGAACAGGTAAAGGCTGCCCTGAAGATCACCGAGCAGAAACCCATATTCCTCTATTACCTGAGCGCCATTTACCTGGCATTGGGTAAAACCAAGGAAGCCCTTCTGCAACTGGAGTCGGCGTTGGAAGCCTCGCCCAAATTGTTGAAGAAGCTGATACACCTCAATCCCGCCATATTGCGGCATCAGCTGGTGATAGATGTAATAGCCGCTTCTAAAAAGAAGAATTAGTATTTTATTAGAAATAAACAACAGGCAGGGGATCATGGAGATCATGATTGCCTGCCTTTTTATTTTAATTCCCTTTTAAAGGCACTTTTTTTCGATAGAAGCCCGTTTTATCAAGATGGATGGCAATATTTGGGATTATAGGCAGGAACCGGGCTAATTGTTTTGCTCATCCCTTTTTGCTTATGATCTGAACCATATGCCTCGTATGATGTTTTCCATTATTTTTGCGGCGGCTTTAAAATTGGTGCACAAAAAAACAAGGAATGAATTTTAACCTCACACAGATCCCCGACAGGATTAAGAAACCACGCAACAGCGGTATTACCATGGTAATGGACAAAGGCCTGAGCATTCCGGAAGCGCAGAATATGATGAGTGTTGGACACCCGCATATAGATATTGTTAAGCTCGGCTTTGGAACCTCTTTTGTAACACCCAACCTGCGCGAAAAGATAGAAGTTTACAAATCGTATGACATTCCCGTTTATTTTGGAGGCACTTTGTTTGAGGCGTTCCTGATCCGTAACCAGTTTAATGATTACATCAGCGTTTGTAAAGATTATAACATCTCTTACATGGAGGTGAGCGATGGATCAATCAATATTCCCCACGCTGAAAAATGCGGTTATATCGAAAAACTGGCCAAACATGGGACCGTATTAAGCGAAGTGGGAAGTAAGGATGCTGCCCATATTATTCCCCCTTATAAATGGATTGAACTCATGCGCGCCGAACTGAATGCCGGTTCAACGTACGTGATCGCTGAAGCCCGCGAAGCTGGTAACGTGGGTATTTACCGCGGTTCAGGCGAGGTACGCGAAGGCCTGGTTCAGGAGATCCTTACACAAATTCCCGGTGAAAAGATCTTGTGGGAAGCGCCGCAAAAAGCACAGCAATTATATTTTATAGAGCTGCTGGGCTGCAACGTGAACCTGGGTAACATTGCCCCAACTGAAGTTATTCCGCTCGAAACAATGCGTATAGGATTGCGTGGCGATACCTTCAATTTGTTCCTGAACGGCAATGGAACGCACTAATTCGGCAATGGTCAATGGTTAATGGTCAATATATTTTCCCGCGTTGCAAAATCGGGATTAATCTGAAAATTCGCGAACTAGTCACGATTGCCATTCACCATTCACCATTCACGATTAAGCCCTCAGAAGTATCAATTAAACAAAAAGCCTCATGAAAAAATATGGCTTGATTGGCTATCCATTAAGCCATTCATTTTCCCAGAAATATTTTACAGAAAAGTTCCAGCGGGAAGGGATCACGGGTTGCGTGTATGAAAATTTCCCGCTGGCCACTATAGATGAATTTGGGGCGCTTATACAGCAACATCCTGACCTGAACGGTTTGAATGTTACCATTCCTTACAAGGAAAAAGTAATTCCCTTCCTCACCGCCCAAAGCGAAGTGGTGCAAACCATTGGCGCCTGTAACTGTATCAAAATAGAGAATGGCCGCTTAACGGGGCATAATACTGATGTGGTGGGCTTTGAACAATCGTTAAGGCCGTTGCTGCAATCCCATCATAAAAAAGCGCTGGTGCTGGGTACCGGTGGCGCTGCCAAAGCGGTTCATTATGTACTGAACAAGCTGGGCATTGCCTTTATTGAAGTGTCAAGGACTCCTTCAACATTAAGGCAAATTGGATATGAGCACATAGGAGAGCAGGATATCAATGAATGCTTGTTGATCATAAATACCAGTCCGGTTGGCATGTATCCAAAAGTGGAAGAGTGCCCACCCTTGCCATATCAGTTTCTTACTTCTAAACATTATTTGTACGATCTGGTATATAATCCCGCAAAGACCTTGTTCCTGCAAAAAGGGGAGCAGCAGGGTGCTGCCATAAAGAACGGGCACGATATGCTGATCATTCAGGCAGAAGAGAGCTGGCGAATTTGGAATAGTTTATAAGTTCGTAAGTTTTCAGTTTTTAAGTTGTGTTCAATAAATAACTCAATAACTGAAACTGAAAAACTCAGAAACCTGCTGCTTTTAATTTTTCAACTACCTCAACAGGCACCGCAGCAACTTTTTTCTTGCTATAATCATAACAAACCATCCCCGTTTTGGCTACGGCTACCAGTTGCGTGGTATCGCCTGAACGCTTTTCGAGTTTGTAATACAGGTCGAAGGAGATCTTTGAAAGGTCACCGGCGGCTACAGCTACCTTTACTTCATCGCCGTAGAATAATTCGCTTTTGAATTCAATGGCTACATCGCTCATGATGAGGCCAACGCCGGCCAGGTTCAACTCACCATAACCCAGTTGTTTCAGGTATTGTACGCGCGCCTCATGTATCATGGAAAGAATGGTGTCGTTGCCCACATGATTGCCATAGTTGAGGTCGGTTATGCGTACAGGAATAGTGGTGGCGAAAGTAAAATGTTCAGGGAGTTCAACTTTGATTCTGGCCATACTGTAATTAACGTTCTAATTCTTCATTTCTTATTTCCTACTGGTTCTCCATCAACAGGTCCTTCAGGTCCATAATATCGGTGAAACTGGTAGAGGTGGGCATCTGCGAAGCCTGGTTCAGGATCTTTTCTTTCCATTCGCTGAAACGGATCTTCCAGAGGCTGTTTTCCTGCATCATAAAATCAAAATAATCCTGCGGTTCTGCTTCCTGGTTAAGGGTGCTGATGATATGCAGGAATTTGGAGGAGATGCGGGTTTGTTCACCGTTGGGGCTGGTAATGGTGATATAGCATTCGTCGGGCGCAACGAGTTTTTTATCGAGGATCACCTGTCCGTTAGCGTCGCGGATAAGCGGTGCTTCCACATTGGGCATGTTTCCATCAGTGAACTCAATAGCGTGGTCTTCATCGACGCCCGCATAGCTGGTGGCAATGGGTTGGTAATCGAAAAAGGCGGTGCGCCGGGCGCCATGCCGGTTGGCGTAGCGGTTGTTGAGCAGGTCCGATGCATCGCCCGATAAAGCGGCGAGTGGCTTTGAATTGAGCTGATCAATTTGTTCGGCCGGGCGCTCACCGATCTCGGTATCGGCAGAGCGTGTTCTTGTATGGGCGGTTGCATGGTTGCCGGCAGGGGTTGCAGTAGTTGATTGCCGGGCTACCGTTGTATTGTCAATAGCATTTGATTTATCTAAAAAGTACCAGGCGCCTACGGTGAGCAGCACCATGGCGGCTGCAGCGGCTATTGCTTTGCGCGAATGCAGGGTAATGAGCTTGCCTTCTTTTTTAACAGGTTGTTGCTCGAATAACTGGCTGGCTATTTTTTTCCAGACGGCTGCCGGGGGTGTTAGGGAAAGATCAAATAGTTTTTTAGCAACAGGCCGCTCATCTGCTTTCAGTTCTGAATTCAGTTCCGCAGCAATATCGTTCCATACGCCTGGGGGTGGGGTCATTGAAAGATCAAACATCTTTTGCGCAACCGGGGTTTCGTTTGCGTCAAATTCAGCACCCAGCCTCGCCGCTATGTCGGGCCAAACGCCCGGGGGAGGCGTTACTTCCAGGTTATAGAGTGTATGTTTAATATTCGTTGCCATGTTACCGGGTGTAGGATTTTTGCGTATCGCTTAAATACTGGGCGATCTTCTTTTGTAAAACGGATTTGGCCCGCGCCAATTGTGATTTGCTGGTACCTTCGCTGATGCCCAGCATATCACCTATTTCTTTATGCGAATACCCTTCTACCACATACAGGTTGAACACTGTGCGGTAGCCGGGTGATAATTCCTGAACTATTTTTATAATATCTTTTTCGGCCAGGTTTTCAAGGGCCGAAATGTCGGTATCTTCAATTGTTCCTTCTTCTTTTTCGGTCACCATCGACAGTTTGGTCGATTTTTTCCGAAAATGTTCGATAGAAGTATTTACAAATACCCGCCTGATCCAGCCTTCAAAGGAGCCCTCTGCCCTGAAATGGTGCAAATTCCTGTAGATCTTTATAAAACCTTCCTGCAGCAGATCCTGTGCATCTTCGACATTGCTGGCATATCGCAAACAAACCGCATACATTTTGGGAGCAAAGCGGTGATATAATTCTTCCTGCAATCGCCTGTCTCCTGCAATGCATCCTTTTATCAAGTCGGATTCTGAAATGGTATAGTTGCTTTTTGGCTCCAAAAAATCTTTTTCTGGGTGTTAATGTTGTCTATCGTGCCTTTGTTACCTGATTCTGTAAAAATAATACAAGTTTCTCAGCTGCTTTTTTGCGGTGGCTGATCGCATTCTTTTCGGCCATGCTCATTTCGGCAAAAGTACGGTTGCTGCCGGTGGGTGTAAACACCGGGTCGTAGCCGAAACCACTGCTGCCAACCGGTTGCCGGGTAATGGTGCCTTCACAAATGCCTTCAAACAGCCATTCCTTTCCTTCCCATATCAGGGATATCACCGTGCGAAATTGGGCTTTGCGGTTGGCCGAATCGCCCAGTTTGCCCAACAGTTTTTCAATATTCTTGTCAAAGGCCTTGTCTTCCCCGGCATAGCGGGCGCTTTTAACGCCCGGTTCGCCGTTCAGGGCTTCCACTTCGAGCCCGGTATCTTCGCTGAAGCAATGCTGACCGGTTAACCGGTGAATGGTTTGCGATTTTTCCGAAGCATTGGCTTCCAGCGTATCGTGTGGCTCGGGAATATCGATGTCGATACCAGCCTGTTTCAGGCTCATCACTTCCAGTTCATGGCCAATGGCCGCCTGAATTTCGTCGACTTTATGCTGGTTATTGGTGGCGAATATCAGTTTCATGCGTGTGTTATAAAAACATTCTTTTCAAACAATCCCACAATTTCCTTTTCAATCCTTTGGCCTGGTCTGTTTCCTGGTTCAGGTCGCTGAGCGCGGGGGTGAACAGGTAGGTGGTGCCGGCGTAAGGTTGTTCTTTATACGACGGAAAATTAATGGGTAATTGAATAATATCCGGTTCTACCCCAAACAATAACAGGAATTTGGGCTGTAACTGAATTTTTAATCTGTCGATTTGAACGGCAGCCGTGGCGTGATTTACGATCGCCACATCGGCCATATTCAGTTTACAGGCATCCAGCATTTTGGTCAGGAACAGCAGATCGCTTTCCGGTACAAACACGTCGCCGGGGTAATTTACCACTACAACGATCTGTTTTTTATTATTACCCAGGATCTTATAGGGGGGAAGTGCTGCCTGTTTGGGCGGTGTTTTTTCTATAAGGGGTTCGGCAACCGGCGTTTTTATAACGGGTTTTGCCTCAATTACTGGTTGCGGTTCGGGTTCGGCAACTACGGGTGCCTCCTGTTGGGGCAGGTAGTTTTGAGGCATCGCCTGCGGCACTCCCTCAAAGTCGGAAGCCGAAGGCTGAATCAGGGAATTCCGGTACAGGTCTGCAATAACAAACCCTGGTAATTTAATATTAGTTAAGCTCATTTTCTACAAGGTATTCTTAATCAAACAAATATCAGGCCGCCCCTTCGCATTGTCGTACGAACACTTGTTAGTAATTTATTTGACGGCCCCGAACTTTATTTGTTTATTTGCTGCTCAAAAATACTTGATTATGGTAGAAGCTTATAGTATTCCTGTTACAAAAATTGAGCATAGCCGGTTGCCGGGTGTAAACCTCGAAAATATTCCTTTTGGCAGAACCTTTACTGATCATATGCTGGAGGCAGATTATGAAGATGGCGAATGGAAGAATGTGGAGATCAAACCGTACCAGCCGTTGGTGATCAATCCATCCCTGGCTGCCCTGCATTACGGGCAGGCAATTTTTGAAGGCATTAAGGCTTATAAGAACCAGGCCGGCGAAGCTTTTATTTTCAGGCCATTTGATAATTATAACCGGTTTAATATCTCGGCCGCCCGTATGCAAATGCCTGCGGTGCCCGAAGAAATATTTATAGAAGGCATGCGCCAGTTGATTGCGCTCGATAAGAACTGGATCCCGGCCATGCACGACCATTCGCTGTACATTCGTCCGTTCATGTTCGCCTCAGATGAAATGATCGGGGTGCGGCCTTCAGAAAAATATAAGTTCCTCATTATTCTGGCGCCTACGGGTCCTTATTACAGTGCGCCCATGCGAATATATGTAGAAGAAAAATATACCCGCGCCGCGCCGGGTGGGGTAGGGCAGGCCAAAGCTGCCGGTAACTATGGCGCATCCATGTTTGTTACTGCGGAAGCCAAAAAGCAGGGCTACGACCAGGTACTATGGACCGATGTGTATGAGCACAAATATGTACAGGAGGCCGGCACCATGAACGTGTTCTTTGTAATTGGCGATACGGCTGTTACGCCCGACCTTGGTTCGGGAACTATACTGGCCGGGGTTACCCGCGACAGCGTTATGACCATTCTGGAAGAAATGGGGTTGAAGGTGGAAGAAAGACCGGTATCCATCGATACCCTTATGGATGCATATAAGGCCGGAAACCTGCGCGAAGTGTTTGGCACGGGCACTGCAGCCACCGTTTCATTGATCAGGGAATTGCGCTATAAAGACTTTGTGATGAGCTTCGATACGGCAAAATGGACGGTAACGCCGGAAATTAAACACCGCCTCGATGCCATCAGGGAAGGCGAGGCGGCTGATACGCACGGGTGGATGTTTAGGGTGTAGGACGTAGCAAATCTTTAAAATAAAAGGCTGTATTCTATGATGCAGCCTCTTTTTATTCGGGTACCTGATGGAGCCCGGTTAGTCGTTTAAGTGGTTCTCAGCTCCTTCGTTTACTTTTTTTATACATTCTCCTAATTTTCGTCGTCAGGAAGTTTTTGAAAGCTCACCCGCCGGTAAAACAAGGTTATTTTATAATTTTTTGGGCATTTTGCCCCGAAAAAGGGCTGTTTTTCAACTATTTTTGCACACAATTGGCAGGTAAGCACATTATCCACGAAAATTGGACTCGATTTTTTTGGTTATAAAATTAATCCGCTTAACTTTGCCGTCCCAAAATCAAAAGGTTCAGAATGCCTACTATACAACAATTGGTAAGAAAAGGAAGAGAAATCATTAAGGCTAAAAGTAAATCCAGGGCTTTAGACTCCTGTCCTTTCCGTCGTGGTGTGTGCACCCGTGTTTATACAACCACTCCTAAAAAGCCTAACTCGGCTTTGCGTAAGGTGGCCAAAGTACGTTTAACAAATAAAGTTGAGGTGATTGCCTACATCCCCGGTGAAGGTCACAACCTGCAAGAGCACTCTATCGTGCTGGTGCGCGGTGGTCGTGTGAAGGATTTACCAGGTGTGCGTTACCACATTGTTCGCGGTAGTCTTGATACTGCCGGTGTAAAAGACCGTAAGAAGAGCCGTTCTAAATACGGAACTAAAAAAGAAAAGGCTAAAAAATAATTAGTAAGACGTTCTACAAATTTTTATAAATGAGGAAGACTAAAGTCAAAAAAATTCCCTTAGCGCCTGATGCCAGGTATAACGATTTGATGGTAACCAGGTTTATCAACAACCTGATGTGGGGAGGTAAAAAGAATACAGCTTTCAACCTGTTCTATGCCGCATTGGACCGCGTTTCTAAAACAACCGGTGAAAACGGATATGAAATATGGAAAAAAGCCCTGAACAATGTTACGCCTGCTGTAGAAGTACGCAGCCGTAGAATTGGTGGTGCAACTTTCCAGATCCCTGCCGAAGTTCGTGCAGATAGAAAAGTTTCTCTGAGCATTAAGTGGTTGATCCGCTACAGCCGCGAAAGAAACGGTCGTAGCATGTCTGAAAAACTGGCCAACGAGATCATCGCAGCCAGCAAAGGGGAAGGTGGTGCTTTCAAAAAGAAAGAAGACACTCACCGTATGGCTGAAGCTAACAAGGCTTTTGCTCACTTCCGCGTATAACATACGTAAAGTACATCTTACCATATTCACCCACCGGTTTTCCGGTGGGTTTTTTAGTTTGTTCGAAACGGAACCCTAAGTTTGAGTATTATAGCGTAGGATCTACAATGAATTGATTATCAGTATAATTACCCGGTGCATACCCAGCTGATTGTACTAAACGCATTTAGCTACCGGCGGCCAAAAGGATTTCTTACTATGCGCTACAAATTGATTATCAATATAATTACCCGGTGCCTATGAAGCACTCGCCACTAAACGCGTTTAGCTGCCTGCGGCCCAAAGGATTTCTTAATGTACACTACTGATTGATTATCAATATAATACCCGGTGCTTGTATACCCTATTCGACTAAACGCGTTTAGCTGTTCTATGGCCCTATGATTGCCTGTAGCGCGCTATCAATTGATTATCAATGTAAATATCCGGTGCCTATGAAGCACTCGCCACTAAACGCGTTTAGCTGCTTGCGGCCCAAAGGATGCTTGTTGCACGCTATCAACTGATTATCAACAATTACCCCGGTGCAGGTATACCCTATTCGACTAAACGCGGTTAGCTGGCTGCTGCGCCTTTGCTCAAAGCTAACTTAGTGCTTACCGCACCACCATCACCTTTCCTATAAATTCCTTCTTCCCATTCTTCTTTATCTGCATAAAGTATATCCCGCTTTGGAGGTTTGGTAATGCAACCGATTCTACCGTTTGCGTTAATTGGTATTGCAGCACCTGCTGTCCCATGCTGTTAAACAGTAATAAATACGTGTTGGCCGACTCTTCTTTCATCAGCACCATTAATGGACCGCTTGAATGTACCGGGTTGGGGAAAACGATATAACGGGTAGTGAGGAAATAATAAACGCTTTGCGGATCGCTGTAAATGGCCTTTCCATTGGTGAGTTCAATTTTAACCCGGTAGGTGTTTACGCCATCGGCCAGGTTGTTGTCAGTATATTCAAAGGCCAGGTTACCCGGCTGAAATGTTTGTAACAACTGGTAACCGCCGGGCATCAGCTTTTCGAATGTAAAGCTTTTTACATTGTAGGTGGTGCCGATCTCCGCAGTCAGGGATGCGGTATTATTGTTCACCAGGTCAACCAGGAAATTCTTCAGATAGCAGTCGACTCCCTGGGTGGTTACATTGATGGTATAGGCCTTCATACCATACCGGCCGTTTGAGATCACCGGTGCTACGGTATACCACAACCGGCCGCCGGGCTGGCTAACGATAAAACTGGTGTCGGCTGCGGGGGCAATCAACTGCAGGTATTTATCGGTCAGTTGATAAACCGCATATTTTTTTATTCCGGGCACCCGGTCCCAGCTGATCATGACCGAATCGGGACAGTTAAAACCCACCCGAACAGGTATGATCGGCGAAATGGTAAACGTGTCTGATTTAAATACCTGTCCATTGATGGTCATACGCAGTAATGCCGTAGTGCAGGTATCAGGAGCCCGCCAGTAGGCGGTACCTGTAGCCAGGGTGGCAGCATTATTTATAGTTTGCCAGCTGGCGCCTTTATCGATACTGTATTCAAGCAAACCGGTAGTTGTGTTGAACGTAGAAGACCAGCGAAGGAGATTGTTTTCGCCAGCCGTTACATAATCAACTGAAGCAGGCAGCTGCCACTGGAACTGATCGGCCGCAGTCGCCTGCCAGGCGGTAAAAAAGGCCTGACTGCCCGAGGGAATTGAATAGCCTTTCACGCGGATGGTATAACTGCCGGCAACGGGATAGTCGATCGTGATCTGTTCTACATTGTTCAGCGTATCTTTTTTTCTTACTGCCGGTAGCAGCAGGGAATCTATGACGGGGGCCGGGCTCAATACCCAGGGTTGCCAAACCTGTGCGTTACCGTTATTGACCAGTTCAAGATCCAGGTCATTGATCAATGCTTTGGGGGCATTGGCTGCGGCAGCGGGGTCTGTCCAGCAAAGGGTCAGCTTTAATTGCCGGGTATTGGCTGGAACCGTTAAGGAGAATGTTTGTTGGGCGCCTTGTGTCAGGGAACCGGAATAGTATTGCTCATTGGCCAGTTCCTGCAGGGCCTCATACGTATTCAGGCAGCCAAAGCCCCACAGGTAATCAGGGCCCTTGGTACCCTTGTCTTCGGCGCTGTTCACCAGCAGCGCTTTTACCAGCGAAGCGGGCGGCAGGCTGCCGTTATGTTTTTCTTTATAATACTGCTGCATTAACAATACGGCGCCCGAAGTATGGGCCGAAGCGCCGGAGCTGCCATCTTCCCCAAACGCAACGAGCTCGGGTTTTACCCGGCCATCATAAGCAGGGCCGCGCGAACTTAAAAATGAAACATTTCCAAATGAGTCGGTGGCGCCAACGGTAATGATATTCTTGGCCATTTTAAAACTGCCGGTAATATTGGCCATGTTCGAAATGCCGGCATAGGGCCCCGTACTGGTTTGGTTGCCCGAATTGCCCGATGAAAAAACATGCAGCAGTCCGGGATTATTGATGGTACTGGCATCGTAAGCGGCAGCATCGGCGCCATAATAATTTTCAATACCGGTTCCATACGAGTGGTTTTGCACCGAAACGTTGTATTGCCGGTAATCAGCATCTGCATCGGGTAACAGGCTGGCGAAGTTGGAAGAGATGATAGAAGCGGCCGGGGCCACGCCTACGCTTGTATAAAAAGAATTTTCACCACCGGCTATGATGGTGCTCATATAGGTAGCATGTGAGGATATCAATGGAGAGCTAAGCGGGGTTGAAATATACCGGCCTCTGAAATCGATATCGGTGGTGTCGGGCTTGTTCTCGTTTACCGATACCACCATAGTACTGCCGTTCAGCTGGGGGTACTTACTGTGCGCCAGGTTTATGGTGTTGAGGCTGTTGTCGAACGGGCTAAGCGCCAGTTCTTCATGCGGCTGGCGGGGTACATCAACAAAGCGAATGAAGGGTTGCGATAAAACCTGCGCATCGAGGGTAGTGCCTTTTGCACGCACTACCAGCAGGCCACCACTACGCTCCTGCAGAATGGTTACCGGTAAATTGTTTGCCCGGAAATAGTTTTTGGCCGAATCAATGTTCGATGCAACGATCCAGAACACCTGTTCCTGTTTATTGGCCAATAGCTTGCTGTTGTTTTGTAAAACAGGCGACAATTTACGGTTGGCCAAAGTAAGGGTTGGTTGTGCCTGTACCAGTTGTACGGTTAAAGAAAGGATAAGCAGCAGAAGCCCGGTTTGTTTCATAATACAATCTACAAAATTTGGAAATGATGGCGCACCGCGGATAAATAAATAACCATGAAATACGGCGTGTTACGAAAAAGGGTTGGATATGTCAATATCTAACCTGGTCGTGCAGCCTAAATTGATCTTTGACAAGTTTTTTATACACAGGGATCTAAAATGTGCTGGTTTTTGGGTAAAAAGCCACTCTTCTGCAACGCAGTTGCTTTTATTGCCGGTGTAGCATGTTATGATTTTAATTAAATTGAAGGGGCCATTAATTTGTAAACTATTAAAAGAAAACGCTTATGAGAAAAGTTTTGCAAGTGGCTGCTGTAGCCACAGCCTGTGTTGTTGTGTTATTTTCCTGCCGTAAGAACGTTGCCAGCGAACAAAAATCCACTCCTTCCGAAGAATCTCTCAATAAAATCTATAACCTCGGCTTTAGCAATAAGAATGTAACCATGGACGAAGATGGTAATTACCTGGTTGAAGGGGATATTGTATTGAGCCAGGCCAGCCTCGATGCAATGCCCGCCACGCAGTTCCTCCGGGTAGGCTCCGAGGAACAGTATCGTACCTATAACCTCGTTACCCGGTTACCAAGGGTTATCAAAGTGAGCCTTTCATCAAGGCTGCCTTCTTCGTATGTGGCAGCGCTGGATGAGGCGTTGGGGCGTTATAATGCCGAGAACCTGCTGATAACTTTTCAACGCGTGTCATCGGGTGCAGATATTTCCCTTGTTAAAGCGAGTGGGAGTTATCTGGCATCTTCCGGTTTCCCTACCAGCTCCGGAGATCCTTATTACCTGGTAAAAGTGAATTCAAATGCGCTTAATGGCCAGCCACAGGCAACGATTGCTTCGGTGATCGCGCATGAGCTGGGGCATTGCATAGGATTCAGGCATACCGATTATATGAACCGTGCTTACAGTTGCGGTGGGCAGGCGGTGAATGAAGGCGCTTCTACCATTGGTGCGGTGCAGGTACCGGGAACGCCATCGGGTCCTGATCCCAATTCATGGATGTTATCGTGCATTGGCTCGGGACAGAACCGGCCATTCAATGACAACGATAAAATAGCGCTGGGTTATTTGTATTAAGTAATTGTTATGCGATCTTATATAACAGAGGCCTCCCGATGCATTGGGGGCCTTTGTTTTTATGTTCAACAAAATAGCTAATACGTTATACTAACCTGCACGTATAGTGCAAATAACTAATCTCAGAAAAAACTTTTCCACAGTAACGGTGATACATACCGATTTTTGGGTAAATACCGGCTCTTATGCAACGCCGTTGCCATTTTGCAGCAAATTGCTCAGGATAATTTTCTTTAAATTGATAAAACGATCACGGTGCAGTAACCATACCATTAACCGACATTAAATCTACAGTCACATGAGAAAGACTATTTGCACGTTAACTGCAGTAGCGGCAGCCTGCATGCTCACCTTATTTGCCTGCCGCAAAAATGCTTCCAGCGACACCCCTTCTACCGGCGTTTCAGACGACGTCCTTACTAAAATTTACAACCTCGGCTTCAGCAACAGTAATGTAATTGCTGATGGAAAAGGAAATTACATTGTTGAAGGCGATATTCTGCTTAGCGGGGCCGATCTGAACGCCAAAGGCGATGTATCGCTTTTAAGAGTGGGCGGCGAAGAGCAATACCGTACCACTAATCTGGTAAGAAATCTGCCCAGAACAATTACTGTAAGCCTGTCTTCGAGCCTCAGTACCTGGTCTACAGCTTTGAACACCGCCCTGGCCCGTTACAATGCGCTGGGATTGCAGCTCACTTTTACCCGGGTAACTTCAGGCGCCAATATTTCAATTGTTAATGGTTCGGGCAGTTTCCTGGCTTCTTCCGGTTTCCCCACTTCTTCCGGAAATCCATACAGCCAGGTGATCCTGAACTCAAGCGCGGTGGCTGGCCAGCCCAATAACACCGTGGCTTCCATTCTGGCGCATGAAATTGGCCATTGTATCGGTTTCCGCCATACCGACTACTTTAACAGGTCGTACAGTTGCGGCGGATCTGCTGTAAATGAAGGCTCTGCAGGGGTTGGCGCTATTAATATTCCCGGCACGCCCACAGGCGCAGATCCCAACAGCTGGATGCTGTCCTGCATCGGATCGGGCCAGAATCGTCCCTTTAATGCCAATGATGTCATTGCTTTGAACTATCTGTATTAATTTTCTATTACCTGGTTGGTTACTGTACCTGAAAGCCCTGTAAATCACGCAGGGCTTTCTTTTTAGGTCCCCGGCAGGGTATTTATTTTTAACCTGTTCCATACGAAATTCGTTGGAATTTTTCTTACCTTTGCCCGCTCATTTTCAGGGCATTTTACCCTGGAACATTAAAAAGAAAATTTAACAAAGTCATGGCAGACTTACGATTACAAAGAAATTTTGGAATTGCGGCACATATTGATGCCGGTAAAACAACTACTACGGAGCGTATCTTGCGCTATACCGGTATGATCCATAAAATAGGAGAAGTGCATGATGGGGCGGCTACCACCGACTGGATGGAGCAGGAAAAAGAAAGAGGTATCACCATTACTTCTGCTGCTGTTAGCTGCCAGTGGAACTTCCCTACCGTAAAAGGTAAGGCAGATGCCAATACTAAAAAATACTATTTCAACATCATCGATACTCCGGGACACGTTGACTTTACCATTGAGGTAGAGCGTTCAATGCGCGTACTCGATGGGTTGATCGCCCTGTTCTCTGCCGTTGATGGCGTTGAGCCTCAGTCTGAGACCGTTTGGCGCCAGGCTAACCGCTATAAAGTTCCCCGTATCGGTTTTGTTAACAAAATGGACCGTTCAGGCGCCGACTTTTTGATGGTGGTTAAACAGGTTAAAGAAATGCTGGGTGCAAAAGCAGTTCCCCTGCAATTACCCATCGGCGCTGAAGATGATTTCAAAGGCGTGGTTGACCTTATCAAAATGAAAGGTATCATCTGGCACATGGAAACAGAAGGTATGACCTTCGACGAGATCCCTGTTCCTGCTGATATGGTTGCAGAAGCTGAAGAATGGAGGCAAAACCTCATTGAAGCTGTTGCCGAATACGACGACAAACTGATGGAGAAATTCTTCGACGATCCTAACACGATCAGTGAAGATGAAGTACATGAAGCTATCCGCAAAGCAACGATCGATCTCAGCATCGTTCCGATGATGTGCGGTTCTTCATTCAAAAATAAAGGCGTACAAACTGCACTGGATGCTGTTTGCCGCTACCTGCCTTCACCAGCTGATATCGATGATATAGTAGGTACTAACCCTGATACATTAGAACCGGAAGTTCGCAGGGCTGATCCTAAAGCGCCTTTTGCAGCCCTGGCTTTCAAGATCATGACCGACCCGTTCGTAGGTCGTTTGGCCTTCTTCCGTTGTTACAGCGGCCACCTCGATGCCGGTTCGTATGTTAAGAACATGCGCAGTGGCAAAAACGAGCGTATCAGCCGTATCATGAAGATGTTCGCCAACAAACAAAACCCCATCGATTTCATCGAAGCCGGTGATATTGGTGCTGCGGTAGGTTTCAAGGAGATCAAGACCGGTGATACCCTTTGCGATGAAAATCATCCGATCGTGCTTGAGAACATGTTCATCCCCGAGCCGGTGATCGCGATCGCCATTGAGCCTAAAACACAGGCCGACGTTGATAAAATGGGTATGGCCATTGCCAAGCTGGTTGAAGAAGATCCTACATTGCGCGTAAATACCGATGAAGATACCGGTCAAACCATCCTGCGTGGTATGGGTGAGTTGCACCTCGAGATCATCATCGATCGTATGAGACGCGAGTTTAAAGTTGAAGTTAACCAGGGCGCTCCCCAGGTTGCTTATAAAGAAGCGTTCCGGAAAAGTGTTGAGCATCGCGAAACCCTGAAAAAACAAACCGGTGGTCGCGGTAAATTCGCCGACATCGTGTTTGAATTGGGACCTGCCGATGAAGAGTGGCTGAAGGAAAATCCTGACAAAGGCTTCCAGTTCGTGAATGATATCTTCGGTGGATCTATTCCCCGTGAGTTCATTCAACCCATTCAAAAAGGTTTTGAATCAGCTATGGGTACTGGTGTATTGGCCAGCTATCCTGTTGAGAATGTGAAGATCCGCATCTTCGACGGTAGCTACCACCAGGTTGACTCTGACGGTATGTCGTTTGAGTTGTGTGCCAGAGCCGGTTTCCGCGAAGCTGGTCGTAAAGCACAACCAGTATTACTGGAACCGATCATGAAAGTGGAAGTTATCACTCCTGATCAATACATGGGTGATGTTACCGGTGACCTTAACCGGCGGAGAGGTATGCTCGAAGGCATGGACACTCGCGGTAATGCACAGGTAATTAAAGCCAAGGTGCCGCTGAGCGAAATGTTCGGTTACGTAACCCAGTTGCGTAGCTTGTCATCTGGCCGCGCTACCAGCACCATGGAGTTCAGCCACTATTCACCTGCACCTACCAACATCGCTGAAGAAGTGATCGCCAAGGTGAAAGGCAAAGTGAAAGCTGAGTAATTGCGTTCTCATATCTCTTAATATAGAGCCTCCTGACTTTTGTTGGGAGGCTTTTTTTTGCTACATATCGGGGCTTTTTTTACCCATACAATGACCATTTGTTAATGAAATGAAAACAAAAAGCAGGGCTTTAAACTTTTGTTTTTAACAGGGCTCCAATAAACGGAAAATGAATTGTAGAACTAAAAATCATTGTATGAAAAAATATATTAACCGCATCATTTTAGCCGCAGCCCTGGTAGTTGGTTTTTCATTTGCCTCCTCAGCGCAGGTGATCGTTAAGGTTCGCCCGGCCGCCCCGGTTGTAGTACGTCCCGTAGCGCCATCGCCACGCCATGTGTGGATAGAAGGTGGTTGGGTAGTGCGTAATGGACGCTATGTACACTCCGACGGCTACTGGGTAATGCCTCGCCCCCATCGTCATTGGGTTGAAGGTTACTGGGCGCCCCGCCGTCATGGTTATGTTTGGGTTCCCGGTTATTGGGCCAGATAAAATTTTATAACTTCTTTATACGGATCAGGAGTACAGACACCCCCGCTCATCATTTGGGCGGGGTTTTTATTTGTGGTAATGATTGTTTGGCTGCAAAGTCTTAATTTCCTGCTCCAAATTGTAACAGCATGCATTTTTCGATCCCTCGACTCCGCTCAGGACAGCTCATGACTTTTTTATTGGTGATACTTACGGTATTTGTACCCGTTCTTCTATTTGCCCAGGGTGCCATAAAATGGACCGGCAACGGTAATGGTTATTATCGTATCGAAGACGGCGAGTTGGGTGTATATACCCTGCCGCAAAACACAAAAACGGTGATCGCTTCAAAAAAGCAATTGACGCCCGAAGGAAGAACAACGCCGCTCAATGTGCGCAGTTTTAGTTTTTCGGCCGATGAAAAAAAGGTGCTGCTGTTCACCAATACCAAAAAAGTATGGCGGTTGCAAACCCGGGGCGATTACTGGGTTTTTGATGCAGGAACCGGCTCTTTAAAGCAACTGGGCAAAAACCGGCCCGCCAGCTCCCTGATGTTTGCGAAATTTTCGCCCGATGGCGCCAAAGTAGCCTATGTAAGCGAATACAATTTGTATGTAGAAGACCTGGCCAGCGGCAATGTGCAACAGCTTACGCTCGATGGTAACCGTAAATTCATAAACGGCACCTTCGACTGGGTATATGAAGAAGAGTTCTTTTGCCGCGACGGATTTCGCTGGAGCCCCGACAGCAGGCAAATTGCTTACTGGCAGATCGATGCCCGCAAAACAAAGGATTACCTGATGGTTGATAATACCGATTCCATTTACCCATTTTCTGTACCGGTTGAATACCCGATTGCCGGTGAACCACCTTCGCCCTTTAAAATTGGGGTGGTAGATGTGGCTACTGCCAAAACACAATGGATGGATATTGCTACCGACCCTGTATTGCAAAGCTATGTGCCCCGCATGGAGTGGGCCGGCAATAACAATGAGCTCATTGTTCAGCATTTGAACCGGTATCAAAACCAGAGCGATCTGTTGTTGTGCAATACACAAACCGGCGCTTCAAAGGTTATTTATACAGAAAAGGATTCGGCCTGGATCGATATTCAGCCCTTATGGGATAACGATTACATCTGGGGCGGCTGGGACTGGATCAGCGGCGGCAAAGAGTTTATCTGGGCTTCTGAAAAAGACGGCTGGCGGCATTTATACCGCATCACCCGCGATGGAAAGAAAGAAGAGCGCATAACCAATGGCAATTACGATGTAATGGAAATATCGGCAATTGATGAAAAGAACGGCTATGTGTATTTTATGGCTTCACCCGGCAATGGCACACAGAAATACCTGTATCGTACCAAACTGAATGGCAAAGGCCCCGCAGAACGGGTATCGCCTGCCGGCCAGGATGGCACCCATGAATATTCGGTTTCACCCACGGGCACCTATGCACGGCATATTTTTTCGAACTATTATACGCCCTATACAAATGAATGGGTTTCCCTGCCCAATCACAAAGGACTGAATGGAGCCAATGAAGTGAACGAGGCCATTGCCAAAGCCGATAAAGCCAATGGTATTGAGTTCTTCAAAGTGAAAACTGCAGAAGGCATTGAAATGGATGGCTGGATGGTAAAGCCGAAGAACTTCGACCCCAATAAAAAATACCCGGTTGTATTTTATGTGTATACCGAACCCTGGGGACAAAACGTAAGAGACCAGTATGGCATAGCAGAAAATTTCCTGTACAAAGGTGATATGGCAACAGATGGATATATCTATATTTCCATTGATAACCGGGGCACCCCGGTGCCAAAAGGACGCAACTGGCGCAAGGTCATCTATCGCAATATTGGGCAGGTGAATATCCGCGACCAGGCAATGGCTGCCCGCGAAGTATGCAAATGGCCCTTTGTTGATACGTCGCGCATAGCCGTGTGGGGATGGAGTGGGGGCGGTTCTGCCACCCTGAACCTGATGTTCCAGTACCCCGACATCTACAAAACAGGTATTTCAGTAGCCGCCGTGGGCAGCATATTTACCTATGATAATATTTACCAGGAGCGTTATATGGGATTGCCCCAGGAAAACCGGGCCGATTATATACAGGGTTCACCCATAACCCATGCAAAAAATTTACGGGGTAACTTATTATATATTCATGGCAGTGGCGACGACAATGTACATTACCAGAATGCCGAGCTGTTATTGAACGAGCTCATCAAATACAATAAGCAATTCCAGTTTATGAGTTACCCTAACCGAACCCATAGCATTTCAGAAGGGGCAGGTACTTATGAACACCTGAGCTCCTTGTATACCAGTTATCTGAGATCACATTGTGAACCGGGCGGAAGATAATTATCTTTGCGCCATTAAAATGACAAATACTACCAGTTACCGGTTGCCCGTATGGTTACCTAATTTGATAACCATTGTGCGCATTGTGGCAGGTGCTATACTGTTTACGGCGATCTTTTACGACAGAAAGATCACCGTCATCAGGGTAGGCTGGTTTATTGTAATTGCCCTTACCGATTGGGTCGATGGCTGGCTGGCCCGAAAGTTCAATGCCCGCACATCATGGGGGCAATTACTGGACCCCATTGCCGATAAAGTGGTATTGCTGGGCGCCTTTGCTTTTTTTTATGTAACCGGTGACATCAGTTGGTGGTTTACCATCCTGTATTTTACGCGTGAAATACTGCAGACCATAATACGCATAGCATCCTTTTCGGGCAATAAAGACAGTCAAACGCCCACCTTATTTATCAGTAAATTAAAAACGGCTTTATCCTATTTATATGGATTACTGCTTTTCGTTGAACAGCTGTACCGTATAATACCAGTTTCAACAGACCGCTTTAGGGTGCATACCCTGCTTGAAGTGGTGATCATCTCTTTATCATACATCGGTTTGGTTAAACCCTTTATTAAGAAATGGAATTGAAAGGTTGGGAAAAAGTAGCGGGCTCCTTTTTTTATGTAGGGTATACTATGAAAGGGCCGGGAACCATTACAAGCGCGCTTGTTTTTGGGGCGGCCTGGTTCATTTACCCCGATGGCCTGCTGGTGGGCGCCTTGCTGGCGCTGCTTCCGCTGTCGTTTTACCTGGCATACCGCTTCGAAAAATGTGTGGGGCACGATCCTTCCTGTTTTACGCTCGATGAAGTAATAGGCTCCCTGATCGTTGTATGTTTTATTCCCCACAAGCTCCTTCCTTATTTAGTTTTTTTTATTGTATGGCGATTGTTCGATATATTCAAACCATTCTTTAAACCGGTTGAACAAATACAACAGGGCATTGGCATTATGATAGATGATATAATAGGCGCCCTATTAACAGTGGGTGTTTATTTCCTGTATAACTGGTTTATGTAATTACCCTACATATGGAAATGCAAAAACAAAAAATTGGGAAATGGCTTCTTGGTGCATTGCTGATCCTTGTTGTTCCTAATTGTCTCTTCTGGATACTTGAACCCAAAGTAAGTTTGTCGAGAGGCGTTTTCGTAGCAGAATATTTATTGATCGCCTGTTTATACCCGCTTATCAACCGCAAATTATTTATTACGATCTGGATCCTGTTCGCGGTGTATGACCTGGTGTATGCTACTTCCTCCCTGTTTTTTATGGATTTTATGGAAATGGTGCATGCCCTGGCCAAAATACCGGAGTTGGCATTAATTGACTGGCTGAAATGGGGCGGTTTGCTGATCCTGTTCATACTCATTATTTTCACCCTGGTGAAAGGGCTTATCCGTTACGAAGCATCTTACCGGATAATGCATCTCAGGTTTCTGTGGCCATTGATCGTGTTGGCTGGGGTAGTGTTCTTTGTATCGAAAAAAGAAATAGTATCCGTTCCCACCTGGTCGGTTGTAAAGGCGGTGCAGCACGCTGTTTTTGTAAGTACCGCCAAACATAATATTGACTATTTAGGGTCTGCTGCAAAAACAGTTTTTTGGCAGGAACCGGCCGCTGCGGCCACCAATAAGGAAGCCCTCATACTGGTTGAATCGTGGGGTTTATTGACCGATCAAAAGTTACATAGCGATGTGGTGCAACCGTTATATGAGCTGGTGCAGAATCATCAGTACACGATCAGGGAAGGCACCGCATCTTATAAATATTTAACGCAGGCCGGTGAGTTCAGGGAATTGACCGGTTGTGTTTTCCATTATTACCTGGTGCGCGACAAATGGGTAAAAGATAGCTCCCTGCTGATAAAAAAGCAGGAGCAGGGATATCATGTAATAGGCGTGCACGGCAATACCTCGAAGTTTTACCGTCGCAATGTTTTTTGGCCGGTGCTGGGGGTGCAGGAAATGTATTTTATTGAACAATTGAATACGCTTCAGCTGCCATTATGTGGAAGCAATGAATTCAGAGGCATTTGTGATACAGTCATCAATACCTGGCTGCTCAATAATATGAACCGGCAACCCGATAGAAAAGAATTTTATTACTGGGTTACGTTAAATACGCATTTGCCGCTTGTTGAAGTGCATGATGAGGCGTATAATAATTTTGCCCGGCAATGGAAAGAACAGGGGATCACTGAAAATACCCTGCAGATGGCTTATCAGCAAAAAGGATTGTTTCGGGACCTGGCCGGTAAACTAAGCAAACCGGGTTCACCCAAAGCGCATATCTTACTGGTAGGGGACCATGCGCCACCATTTATTGATCCCGCCGACCGGAAAATGTATGATGCGAACCGGGTACCCTATATAGAACTTATACCAAATTAATGCTCCCTGACTATGTTGGAAATCCAAAAGAAAAATGTATGGCAATGGTTAATTGCAGCATTGTTGATACTGGTAATACCAAACCTCATATGCTGGGTTGTTCAGCCATTTGTGTTCATCAGAAGGGGCTATTTTGTTTGGGAATATTTGCTGCTCGCCTGTCTTTACCCTTATATAAACCGCAAAATATTCATACTCTTTTGGGTGCTGTTTGCAATATATGATATAGGATATGCCGCCTCTTCGCTGTACTTCATGGACGTTTTTGAAATATTCCATGCGCTTGTAAAAATACCGGCCATGTCTGTAGGCGATATGCTGAAATGGAGTGGTGTGCTGGTACTTTTTGTTGCCCTTACAATAATGCTGGTGATTGCCATGGAACGGTATAACCGGTATTACCCTTTTTTGCGGTTTAAATTTTTGTGGCCGTTTATGTTTGGATTGCTGCTGGCCGATTTCTTAAATGGCCAGGGGCCCTTGAGTAAGTGGTCGATTGGTTTATTACATATCAAACAAAATATAGTATCGGCACCATCCTGGCCATTAATGAAATCGGTGCAATATGCTTTGGCAAACAACAATGATAACAACTCAAAAAATGATTCAAAGGTAGAATACCTGGGGTCTGTAGCGCAAAGGGTATTTGCCCCGAAACCAGATAGCGCTGCAGATAAAAAACAAATATTGATCCTGGTTGAATCGTTGGGCGTTGTCAAAGACAGCGTTTTACAGCATGAAATACTATCTCCGTTGTATCAACTGGCAACAGATAGTTTGTACCTATTACGGGAAGGCTATACGCAACACAGGTATTTAACGCAGGCCGGCGAGTTCAGGGAGATCACCGGTTACCTGTTTCACTCATACCAGGCGCAAACCCGCCTGGTGCAGGAGAAATCAATTTTTGTAAAAAAGCAGCACGAAGGATATTATGTGGTGGGGCTGCATGGGTTTCAATCAGGTTTCTATAATCGAAAAAAACTTTGGCCGGCACTGGGCATACAGGAAGCCATGTTCATGGAAGATTTCGTGAAACTTTCCATGCCGCTTTGTGGAAATATAAATTTTCAGGGTATTTGTGATACGGCGCTCAGCACCTGGTTGATTAACAGATTGAAAAGCGATCCGGCGCGAAAGGAGTTTTATTACTGGGTTACTTTAAGCACCCATTTGCCCCTCTTTGAAATACATGATGACGGGTACAACGGGTTTGCTGAAAAATGGAAGAAAAAAGGGTATACTGAGCATGTGCTTCAAATGGCTTACCAGCATCAGCAGTATTTCAGGGACCTTGCCGGTAAACTGAGGCAGCCCGGTGCGCCCAAAGCGCATATTCTGCTGGTTGGCGATCATACGCCGCCGTTCCTGGATCCGGATGACAGGGCGCTGTATGATGAGCTGCACGTACCGTATATAGATCTGGCGCCTAACCGATGATTGTAATTTATTATATGAATTCATTTTAGGTATCCTTAACATCTCTTAACATCTGCGGTTTTTGATTTGGCTTAACTTGTAGAAAAAAGTTATGCTGAAAACTATACCCTTATCTTGCTTAATCCTGTTATGTTTTTCCTGTGCCCGTTATCAGTATACCACCCTCAGCAGTTCAAGTGTGGCCATGAACGATAGGTTGGAATTTGTATCAGAAAACGACAGCCTGCGCATAGTATATAATTTCAATGGCCAGAACGCCCCGATAAACATCAACATTCAAAACAAATTGCACGTGCCGGTTTATATCGACTGGCAACGGAGCGCCCTGGTGGTGAACGACAAGGCCATCAGCTATATGCCTGCCGAAATGACTATCCAGGGTGGTTTTTACGGCCATTCTTATAATTACGGTAACAGGGGCAGTAGTTTTGGGTCCACTGCAGGAAGCATTCATGCCACTGCCAGTTTGCCGCCAACGATGGATTTTATTCCGCCGCAATCGTTTATCGCCAAAAACCCGATGGGGGTTACCAATAAACTGATCGAAAATGTGCCCGACACAGCCTTTCACAAGATAAATTATGCGATGGTCGATGGGTATTCGGTGCCCGTAAAAGTAGCCACATTCAGCGAGGCCAGCTCGCCATTGCGGTTCCGGAGCTATCTTACCCTGATGATAGGCGATTCCACCACCAAACCGGTAGCCATTGAGCATTCTTTTTATGTTTCGGAATTGCTGACAACCACCCACGATCCGCAAAGCATCTGGCTTACAAGCGCCTACCGGGGCAACCAGTTCTATGTGCGGGAACCAACAGGTTATGGAAAAACCATGACTGGTTTTGGGGTCATTCTGGGAAGTGCGGTGGTGGTGGCAACTGCTGAAAGTATGAGCCAGGTGGGGAATAGGGCGGTTAAGTAGGAGAGAGGGAATTGGCCGGTGGGGTACACGGGCGGAAAGGGGGTAAATTGGGCCTGAAACCTGGTTGTTGGCCCCGGATGGTGCCCAAAACCTGCATTTTTACCAGTTTTTTCATGATTTGTCTAAAAAAAAGAGAGAAATCTTTTGCACAATAACTATCAACCCCTACCTTTGCATCCCCATTGGAAAAATTGGGTTTTGCAATATGTCTCAGCGAATCAGAATAAAATTACAGTCTTACGATCATAATCTGGTAGATAAATCTGCCGAGAAAATCGTAAAAACCGTTCGCAGCACTGGCGCTGTGGTAACAGGTCCTATTCCTTTACCTACACGTAAAAAGATATTTACCGTATTGCGTTCACCCCACGTGAATAAGAAGAGCCGTGAGCAATTCCAGTTGTGCACACACAAGCGGTTATTGGATATTTATACTTCCAGCAGCCGTACGGTAGATGCTCTGAGTAAGCTTGACTTACCCAGTGGTGTTGAAGTGGAGATCAAAGCTTGATAAGCATTGTATGAACCCTGTCAGGGTTCTAAAAATCCTGACAGGGTTTTTTCATAAAGTTCTTTCAATCCCATCTGTAAACTTTACCCGCCAATGCGGATAGATAAAACAGCGCTGGGTTAACTAGTTGGAAGTAAGATGGCAACTGCCAGATTACGACTAAAACGGATTATAAACTTTTTAAAATATGAACTAGCCCTTCGAGGTTAGTTTACTACCGGTACTTCTATCATCCCGGCTTTTGGTCGGGACATCCGGAAAGGGTGACGAAGCTTAACAGCGGTGGCGCAAGGCCACATTAGCTAAAGCTTCGGTGGCTAACAGAAAAGGTCGGTAGCAAACGGAGATTGAAGTTGCTCATGGTTGTGCCTGTCCGCCGCCTGGCGGATAAGCGTCCTAAAGAACACCCTGTTCTACAATCATTACTGCAAATGTCTCTTCAACCACGAGGGCACAAACCGAACAACGATGAAAGGAATCATTGGTAAGAAGATCGGGATGACCAGCATCTTCAGTCAGGATGGCAAGCAAACTGCCTGTACCATCATTGAAGCAGGTCCCTGTATTGTGACCCAAGTTAAAACTACCGAAACTGATGGATACAATGCTATCCAGTTAGCTTACGGTGACAAGAATGAAAAGCACACTATCGCTGCTGAAAAAAATCACTTCGCAAAGGCCAATACAGCCGCCAAGAAATTTGTTAAGGAATTCCGCAATTATTTTACTGAAAAGAGTTTAGGTGATGCTATCACTGTTGACATTTTCGCTGAAGGCGAAAAAGTTGACGTTGTAGGTACTACCAAGGGTAAAGGTTTTCAGGGTGTTGTAAAACGTCACGGTTTTAGTGGTGTGGGCGAACAAAGCCACGGCCAACACGACCGTCAACGTGCTCCGGGTTCAATCGGTAACTCATCAGATGCCTCACGCGTATTTAAAGGTATGCGCATGGCCGGCCGCATGGGTCAGGACCGCGTAAAAGTAAAGAGCCTGAAGATCCTGAAAGTATTCCCTGATAAGAACTACATCCTGGTGAACGGGTCTGTTCCCGGCCACAACGGAGCGATAGTATACATTCAAAAATAATTTTGTTATTGCAGATTTATCCCGGTTAAAAATCGGGAGGTAATCTTAAATATAAAGTACGATGCAAGTAGATGTTTTAAGTATAAAGGGTGCAAAAACCGGTCGCTCTGTAGATTTAGCCGATGATATCTTCGGTACAGAGCCGAACAACCACGTTGTTTACCTGGCTGTAAAGCAATATCTGGCTGCACAACGTCAGGGTACGCACAAAGTGAAAACCCGTTTGGAAGTTAAAGGTTCCAGCAAAAAATTGCACCGTCAGAAGGGTACTGGTGGTTCACGTAAGGGTAACATCCGTAACCCGTTGTTCAAAGGTGGTGGTAC
Source organism: Niastella vici (assembly GCF_002077945.1). Taxonomy (GTDB): domain Bacteria; phylum Bacteroidota; class Bacteroidia; order Chitinophagales; family Chitinophagaceae; genus Niastella; species Niastella vici. Next base: position 157,464 of record NZ_LVYD01000024.1, on the reverse strand, counting down.
CATTTTTGGTCCCAAACCCCGCGATTACGATTTCAAACTGAACCGTAAAGTGAAAGATCTGGCTAAGATCAGCGCACTGTCTCATAAAGCAAAAGAAAGTGCTATTGTAGTTGTTGAAGACATCAACCTGGACACTCCCAAAACAAAGCAATTTGTTGAGATCATGACCAGCCTGAAGATCGACAGCAAAAAGACACTGGTAATACTGCCTGAGTATAACGAGAACCTGCAAAAGAGCGTACGTAACATCCCCAATGCACTGGGTGTTCAGTTCGCTGATATCAATACTTACGATATCGTAAATGCAGATGTATTGTTATTCACTGAGAGCACAGCCAGGTTGTTCAGTGAAGAGGGTGTTGAGGCTTAATTAACGCGCTGATTAGCTAATTACAAATTTTTCAAACAGAGTAATATGAAACTCGCAGAAGTACTGATAAAACCAATCGTTACCGAAAAAAGCAACAAGCTGTCTGATGCCAAAAGAACTTTTGCTTTCCGGGTTAACCGCAAAGCAAACAAACTGGAAATCAAAAAAGCAGTTGAAAGCTTTTACGGTGTAAACGTTACAGAGGTAAATACGGTGGTAGTGCCTGGTAAAGCAAAGAACCGGTTCACTAAATCCGGCTTTATTTCCGGTACAAAACCCGCTTACAAAAAAGCGTATGTGAAAGTAGCAGAGGGAGAGAGCATTGATTTGTACTCAAACATCTAGTCTACACCGTTAGCAAGGAATAAAGAATGGCGAGTCAATCGCCGCAAAGAATTGACAAAAGATTTTTTAACAGTATTATACAGAAGAAAACATGGCACTTAAAAAATACAAACCGATTACAGCCGGTACGCGTTGGAGAATAGGAAATGCGTACGCTGAAATCACTACAGACACTCCGGAAAAAAGCCTGCTTGAGAAAACTACATCTACTGGTGGCCGTAATGCTCAGGGTAGAAGGTCTATGCGTTATATGGGTGGCGGACACAAGAAGATGTTCCGTATCATCGACTTCAAACGCGACAAGAAAGATATTCCCGGTACTGTAGCTACTATCGAATACGATCCAAACCGTACTGCATTTATCGCACTGATAAACTACAAAGACGGTGAAAAAAGATATATCCTGGCTCCCCAGGGCTTACAGGTTGGCGGTACCATTATATCTGGCAACGCTGTAGCTCCTGAAGTTGGTAATGCACTTCAAATGAAGAACATGCCACTGGGTACCAATGTACATAACATTGAAATGCAACCTGGTCAGGGTGGCAAACTGGTGCGCAGCGCCGGTACATCGGCCCAGCTCACCAACAAGGAAGAGAGATATGCAGTATTGAAAATGCCTTCTGGTGAACTGAGAAAGATCCTCATCAACTGCTTCGCTACTGTAGGTGTAGTAAGCAATGGCGACCACAACCTCGAAATGATGGGTAAAGCTGGTCGTAACCGTTGGAGAGGTATCCGCCCCCGCAACCGTGGTGTAGCGATGAACCCTGTAGATCACCCGATGGGTGGTGGTGAAGGTAAGGCTTCAGGTGGTCACCCACGTTCAAGAACCGGTAAATACGCCAAAGGTCTGAAAACACGCCAAAGAGGTAAAGGAAGCGATAAACTGATCATTCAACGTAAGAACGGCAAAAAATTAGCCAAGTAATTGAGTGGTCTGTAGATCAAATTTTCAAACAAACCGAATTATCAAATTTTAGATATGGCTCGTTCAATAAAAAAAGGTCCTTATGTAGCCGCCAAACTGGAGACAAAAGTTCTTAACATTAACGATGGTAAAGCAAAGAAAGGTGTGATTAAAACCTGGAGCCGTCGTTCTACAATTACTCCGGATTTTGTAGGTCACACATTTGCTGTGCATAATGGCAACAAGTTCATACCAGTATATGTAACCGAGTTCATGGTTGGTCATAAGCTGGGTGAGTTTGCTCCCACACGCCAGTTCAAAGGACACTCTAGTAAAAAAGTTGGTTAATAAAAATTTCAATATTCCTGGTTGAAGCACCAGGGGTTCAGAAATCAGAAATAATAAAAATGGAAGCTGTAGCAAAACTTAGAAACTATCCCACATCACCCCGCAGAATGCGTTTGCTGGCTGATGAAATACGTGGTGTTGAAGTGGAAAAAGCATTAGCGTTGCTGGAATTTCATCCTCAACACTCTGCCACTCCGCTGTACAAATTATTAAAGAGCGCCATTAGTAACTGGGAGCAAAAGAACGAAGGACAAAGCGCTGCTGATGCTGGTTTGATCGTGAAAACGATCTTTGTTGACGGCGCCCGTACTTTGAAAAGAATGTTGCCTGCTCCGCAAGGCCGTGCTTACCGCCTTCGCAAGCGCAGTAACCACGTAACTATAATCGTTGACGTTAAATAATTAGCAAATTTTCAAATTATAATAAATGGGTCAGAAATGCAATCCTATTGGTGCCAGGTTAGGGATTATCCGCGGTTGGGAATCTAACTGGTATGGTAACAAAAAAGATTATTCTACCAAGTTGATCGAGGATAACAAGATCAGAACTTATCTGAACGCCCGTATCAACAAAGGTGGTATCTCTAAAATCGTTATTGAGCGCACGCTTAATAAACTGATCGTTACCATTCACACATCCAAGCCTGGTATTATCATAGGTAAAGGCGGGAACGAGGTTGATCGCATTAAAGAAGAGTTGAAGAAACTGACAGGTAAAGAAGATGTGCAAATCAACATCCTTGAAATTCGTCGTCCCGAGCTGGATGCCATGATCGTAGGGGATACCATTGCCCGTCAGATCGAGAACCGTATCAACTACAAACGCGCCATTAAAATGGCAATCGCTTCTGCACTGCGCATGGGTGCTGAAGGTATCAAAATAAAGATCAGCGGTCGTTTGGGTGGTGCTGAAATTGCCCGTACCGAAGAGATCAAACAAGGCCGTACACCATTGCATACCCTGCGTATGGATATCGACTACGCAAACGTATTTGCATTGACTGTTTATGGTAAGATCGGTATCAAAGTATGGATCTGTAAAGGTGAAGTACTTGGTAAAAGAGACCTGAACCCGAACCTCGTTGGTGGTAAGAGCGATGTGAACGACAGAAGAGACAGAAGAGAAGGTGAAGGTGGTGGCGATCGCGGACATCATCGCGGTGACAGAAGAGGCGGCGGCGGTGGTGACAGAAGAGGCGGTGGAGATCGCGGCGGTCACAGAGGTGGTGATAGAAACAGACAGCAGGATTAATTAGCCAGGGTGCTGATAAACTGATGTGCTAATTCAATTTTCAAATTTTCAAATTTTAGATAAATGTTACAGCCAAAAAGGACGAAACACAGGAAAGCGCAGAAGGGCCGCATCCGCGAAGTTGCAAAACGCGGTACCACTATCGCTTTCGGTTCTTTCGGTTTGAAATCTCAGGAAGCTATCTGGTTAACAAACCGTCAGATCGAAGCAGCGCGCCAGGCTATGACCCGTGCTATGAAGCGTGAAGGTAATGTTTGGATCCGCATATTTCCTGATAAACCTATTACCCGCAAGCCACTTGAAGTGCGTATGGGTAAAGGTAAAGGTAACCCTGAATTCTGGGCTGCTGTAGTTGAACCAGGTCGCATCATTTTCGAATGCGATGGCGTTACTGAAGCAGTAGCAAAAGAAGCAATGGAACTGGCGGCACAAAAACTGCCCATCAAAACCAAGTTCGTAGTAAGACGCGATTATAGCGCATAATTGCTAATAGGGTTTTAAATAATATCAAATCGAATTTTATGTCAAAGAAAATAGATTTCAATAAAGGCCTGAAGGATATGAGTGAGGCAGACCTGAAAGCCCGGATCCAGGAAGATGAACTGCGGTTGAAAAAGCTGGAGTTTGCACATGCCATCTCTCCGCTGGAAAACCCGATGAGCATTCGTGACCTGCGCAGGGATGTGGCCCGGTTAAAAACTGAGTTAAGAAAAAAGGAACTGGCAAAGTAAGGTGACTAATTAGCCAATGTGCTATTATGCTAATTGGTCTTAATTATCACATTAGCTAATTATCAAATTATCAAATTTAGTATAATGTCCGACAGAAATTTGCGTAAAACAAGAATAGGGGTTGTTACCAGCAACAGAATGGAAAAAACCATCACTGTTTCTGTAGAAAGAAAAGTAAAACACCCCATCTACGGTAAGTTCGTAAAGAAGACTACCAAATTCCATGCTCATGACGAAAAAAATGAGTGCACCATAGGCGATACTGTTCGCATTATGGAAACCCGCCCTTTGAGCAAAACAAAGCGCTGGAGACTGGTCGAAGTGGTAGAAAAGGCGAAGTAATATAGCTGTTGGCTGCAGAATGCAAGCTGTAAGCCAACGACGATTTCAAATAAATTTTTAATCATTCGCTATTGGTCCCGATAGCATCGGGGCTAAAGGCTGAGAGCTAAAAGCTAAAAAAATGATTCAGCAAGAGTCCAGATTAAATGTAGCTGATAACAGTGGTGCCAAGGAAGTACTGTGTATTCGTGTACTGGGAAACAGCGGCCAGGATTACGCCAAGATCGGCGATAAAATTGTAGTAACCGTAAAGGATGCTATTCCCGCTGGTGGTATTAAAAAAGGCACTGTTACAAAAGCTGTAATTGTTCGCACAAAGAACAAATTACGCCGCAAAGACGGATCTTATATCCGGTTTGATGACAATGCCGTAGTGTTGTTGAATCAGTCAGATGAGCCGCGCGGTACCCGTATTTTCGGACCCGTTGCCAGAGAGTTGCGTGATAAAGGATATATGAAGATTATTTCTTTGGCTCCGGAAGTATTATAAAAACAAGCTGCAAGCTTACGGCAATGATGCCAGCTTGCATGAAATATAATTGAAAACGGCTTTAAGCCTGCAGCTTGCAGCTTTTAGCTAAAAGCTTAAATAAAATGAGCAACAGATTCAAACCGAAATTTAATATTAAAAAAGGCGACACCGTAGTAGTTATTGCCGGTGATGATAAAGACGCTAAAAAGCCACGCAAGGTATTGGAAGTATTTCCAGAAAAATCGCGCGTGCTGGTTGAAGGCGTAAACATTGTTACCCGTCATACCAAACCTTCGGCCCGTAATACCCGCGGCGGCATTGTAAAGAAAGAAGCTGCCATCCACATTTCAAATGTGATGTTGTGGGATGCTAAAGCAGGCGCCGGAGTGAAAGTAAAACGTAGCCGTGAGAACGGTAAGCTGATACGCATTTCCAAAGAAACTGGTGAAGCAATAAAATAATTATCGATTATCAATTGCGTTATGCTGTTTGCCCAGGCATTAAACATAACGCACTAAGCTAAATAAAATGTCTACAACAAAATACAAGCCGAGGCTGGCAGATAAGTACAAAAAAGAAGTTGTACCTGCTTTAATGAAACATTTCAACTACGGCACAGTGATGCAGGTTCCCCGTTTGGAAAAGATCTGTATCAACCGCGGTGTGAACGGTGCTGTTTCTGACAAGAAGCTCGTGGATGTGGCAATTGATGAGTTAACAATGATCTCTGGTCAGAAGGCAACGCCTACCATGTCTAAAAAAGACATCTCAAACTTCAAACTGCGTAAGAACATGCCTATTGGCGCCCGCGTTACATTACGTGGTACCAAAATGTATGAGTTCCTCGACAGGCTCATCGCTACTTCATTGCCCCGCGTACGTGACTTCAAAGGGATCAATGATAAAGCTTTCGACGGCCGTGGTAACTATACACTGGGTGTTACCGAGCAGATCATCTTCCCTGAGATCGACATCGACAAAGTAAACAAGATCACTGGTATGGACATTACGTTTGTAACTACTGCCCAAACCAATGAAGAAGCTTACGAGCTGTTGAAAGAACTGGGTATGCCGTTCAAAGGAGCAAAGAAAGATTAAGAATTATCCCGGTGATCACCGGGAGAAATCTATAAATTCAGAAATCTCAAAACGCAAAATATATTATGGCTAAAGAGTCAGTTAAAGCCAGACAAAGGAAAAGAGAACGTATGGTAGCGCAGTATGCCGAAAAACGTGCTGCACTGAAAGCTGCCGGCGATTGGAAAGCTTTAGATGAAATGCCGAAGAACTCTTCGAAAGTTCGTCTGAAAAACCGTTGCCAGTTAACAGGTCGTCCGAAAGGATATATCCGTTACTTCGGCGTAAGCCGTGTTACGTTCCGTGATATGGCTTTGAATGGTAAGATCCCAGGTGTGAAAAAAGCTTCCTGGTAAAGGCAACTCCCGATATTTATCGGGAAAGCCTCACAAGACATGAGAGCAAGCCTGAAAAGCAGGGACTACTCTTGAATAAAATTTAAAACTGTTTTAATTTAAAATAAACATGGTAACTGATCCCATAGCAGACTTCCTGACTAGAGTTCGTAATGCTCAGATGGCTGGCCACCGGATTGTTGAGATCCCGGCTTCTAATCTGAAAAAACGTATTACTGAGATATTGTACGATCAGGGATACATTCTGAAATACAAATTTGAGGATGATAACAAACAAGGCCTTATCAAAATAGCTTTGAAATACGATCCTCAAAGTAAAGAACCTGCTATCAAATCTCTGGAAAGAGTTAGCCGTCCTGGTTTACGTCAGTATGCCAGCCCTGCTGAATTCAAAAGAGTGAAAAACGGTCTGGGTGTTGCAATCGTGAGCACATCTCAAGGTGTTATGACCGACAAACAAGCCAAAAGCCAGAACGTTGGCGGCGAAGTTCTTTGCTACATCTATTAATCCCGGCTGAGATCGGGATGGTTCCTCAATACATTAAGCTCTTAACCTATAGGAGCTGACCGGTTGGGTGAACTGCAAACAATAAACAAACTTTAAATTAATTAAGTTATGTCTCGTATAGGTAAAAAACCGGTAACTGTTTTAAGTGGAGTTACAATTACTGTAAGTAAGGAAAATGTGATCACCGTTAAAGGTCCTAAAGGTGAATTAAAACAGTCAATTGACCGGGATATCAAAGCCGAAGTAAAAGACGGCGAAGTGATTTTTACTCGTCCTACCGACCAGATCCGTCACCGTGCAATGCATGGTTTGTACCGCGCGCTGGTGGCCAACATGGTGAAAGGTGTTACTGAAGGTTACTCCAAGAAACTGGAACTGGTAGGGGTAGGTTACAAAGCAAGCAATCAGGGTAACTTGCTCGATCTGTCGCTGGGTTACTCGCACAATATATTATTCGAAGTTCCCAAAGAATTGAAAGTGGCTACTGCACAGGAAAAAGGGGAGAACCCCAAGATCACCCTGGAAGGTATCGACAAACAGTTACTGGGACAGGTTGCTGCCAAATTACGCAGCTTACGTAAACCTGAGCCGTACAAAGGAAAAGGTGTTAAATACGTTGGCGAAGTTATTCGTCGTAAAGCTGGTAAAGCAGCCGGTAAATAATAAATGTGGTGGTATGCTGTTTGGCATACCACCACATTATCAAATTTTCACATTACTTCTCCGGCAGCATCGGAGAGCATAAAATAAAAGCAATGAATACCAAATTAGAGCAAAGGCAGAAGATACGCTACCGCATTCGTAAGAAGATTGCCGGTACTGCCGAAAAACCAAGACTGGCTATATTTCGCAGCAACAGCGATATTTATGCACAGTTGATTGATGACAACCAAGGTTTTACTCTGGCTGCAGCCTCTTCACGTGATAAGGATATCAGTGCGCAAAAGATCACTAAAGTTGAAAAAAGCAAACTGGTTGGTCAGGCTATTGCCCGCAAAGCAAAAGACCTGAATATTGCCAAGATCGTTTTCGACCGCGGTGGTAACCTGTACCACGGCCGTGTAAAGGCTGTTGCTGAAGGCGCTCGTGAAGGCGGATTAGAATTTTAAGACATCACATTTTACAATTCCGATAATTTCAAATAGAAATAATGGCAAAAGTTAATTTAAACAGGGTTAAAGCCGGCGATATAGAGCTGAAAGAGAAAGTGGTGGCTATTAACCGCGTGGTAAAAACAACCAAAGGTGGTCGCGCTTTTAGTTTTTCTGCCCTGGTAGTGGTAGGTAACGGAAATGGTGTAGTAGGTCATGGACTGGGAAAAGCAAAAGAAGTACAGGAAGCAATTACCAAAGGTATTGAAGACGCCAAGAAGAACCTGATCAAAGTGCCTATCATGCATGGAACTATTCCCCATGACCAATGGGCTAAAGAAGGTGCTGCCAAAGTATTGATCAAACCAGCCGCTCATGGTACTGGTGTGATCGCCGGAGGCAGTATGCGTGCTGTGCTGGAAAGCGCCGGTATTACCGACGTTCTGGCAAAATCACTGGGTTCTGCTAACCCGCATAACGTGGTGAAAGCTACCTTCAAATCACTGGCTTTACTGCGTGAACCGGTTACTGTTGCCCGTCAGCGCAAACTGAACCTGAAGAAAGTATTTAACGGATAACTCCCCAGCCTCCTAAAGGGGGAATAAGGGTTCCGTTATGAAAATAATTTTCAACTAAAAAACTTCCTGTGCCGGTTGGCAGAGATTGGGGTTATGAAAAAGATTAAAATCACTTTAGTAAAAAGTCCTATTGACCGTCCTGAGCGTCAAAAATTAACGTTACAGGCACTGGGCTTAAATAAGACCAACGCTTCAAAAGAAGTAGAAGCTACTCCGCAAATCCTGGGTATGGTTCGCAAAGTAACCCACCTGGTGAAAGTTGAGGAACTGGCTTAATCATAAACTATCCCCGGCGAAATCCGGGAACAGCTAGTGCAGATTAAACAAATTGCCAATAAAAAGCAGTCATTCTAACCAGATTGATTGCTTTTGATGTTAGTAAATCATTATTTTCGCGGCGATTTTATAGGCACATTTAATTCCGGTGCAACCGGGACGTCATATTAGCAAATTATCACATTAACAAAGCGAGGGGCGATTCCCCGTTAAGTAAAAATCAACAAGATGAAATTACATGAACTGAAGCCTGCAAAAGGCGCAACGCACAGAGAAAAACGTTTAGGTCGTGGTGAAGCTTCCGGTAAAGGTGGAACTTCTACAAAAGGTAACAAAGGGGGACAAAGCCGTGCTGGTTATCAACGGAAAAACGCGCATGAAGGTGGTCAGATGCCAATTCAGCGTCGTTTGCCCAAACGTGGCTTTAAAAACCCATTCCGCGTTGAATATAAAGTGTTTAATCTGGGTCAAATAGATCACCTGGTTGAAAAGTATGAACTGACAGAAATTTCTCATACATCATTGAGAGAAGTTGGACTGGCTGGTCAAACAGATAAAATAAAAATATTAGGTAACGGAGAGCTGAAAGGCAAGGTTGCTTTCAAAGTGAGTGCTATTAGCGAAAAAGCGAAGCAGGCGGTTGAAGCAGCTGGCGGTTCTGTAGAATTGGTAAAGTAATTTTTCCTAACTTGCATAGACGCATTAAAAGTGCGTCTTTTTTATTTTGAGGGAAATTTAAAAATCTTGGTAAATCCGTGAAAAAGTTCATACAAACACTGAAGAATATCTGGAGTATTGAGGAGCTGAGGAGTAAAATTCTGGTGACCATTACCCTGATAGCCGTTTACCGTTTAGGCACACACATTGTATTGCCCGGTATTGACCCCGAAAAGATCACTGTAAGTTCAGCTGGTGGCATCCTTGGACTGATCGATGCCTTCGCAGGTGGCGCCTTTCACCAGGCTTCTATATTAGCGTTGGGGATCATGCCGTATATTTCTGCATCTATCTTTATTCAATTGATGACCATCCTGTATCCTCCTTTTCAGAAATTGCAAAAGGAAGGCGACAGCGGTCGTAAAAAGATCAATCAATACACCCGTTACCTGACTGTGCTGGTTACCATTTTACAGGCCAGCGCTTACGTAGCATTCCTGAATTCTACTAACGGTCAGGCAATGGTTGAAGCTTACAAACCTTACTTCTGGCTTTCTACTACCATCATTCTTACTGCCGGTACCCTGTTCGTAATGTGGCTTGGTGAAAAGATCACCGACAAAGGATTAGGTAACGGTAGCTCAGTGATCATCATGGTGGGTATCCTTGCCCGCTTTCCTCAATCACTGTGGCAGGAATGGTCGGCCCGCTCAAACAGAGGCGGCGGCGGTTTATTGATCTTTGTAATTGAAATTGCCATCCTGGTTGCGATCATCATGGGGCTTATCATCCTGATCCAGGGTGTTCGCAAAGTGCCGGTTCAATATGCCAAACAAATTGTAGGTAACCGCCAGTTTGGTGGCGCCCGCCAGTTCTTACCCCTGAAGGTGAACAGCGCCGGTGTAATGCCTATCATCTTTGCACAGGCCATCATGTTCCTGCCAACCCTGTTAAGCAATTTCGACTCAACAAAAGGTCTCGCTGCAGTGTTTGGTAATCATAGCAATTTCTGGTACATGATCATTTATGCAGTAATGGTAATTGGTTTTACCTTCCTGTATACAGCGTTAATATTTAACCCCAAGCAAATTGCTGACGACCTGAAACGTAATAATGGATTTATTCCCGGTGTAAAACCCGGACAGCCTACAGCTGATTACATCGGCGCTGTTATGGATAAGATCACATTCCCAGGTGCGGTATTGCTTGCGCTGGTAGGTATATTGCCAGGTTTTGCACAAAGAATGAGCGTTCAGCAATCATTTTCTTCTTTCTTTGGAGGTACATCCCTGCTGATCATGGTAGGTGTAATTCTTGATACCCTTCAACAGATTGAAACGCAGTTGCTGATGCGCCAGTACGATGGCTTGATGAAGAGCGGACGGATCCAGGGACGCCAGCAGGTTACCCCGGCTTCTTCCATCTGATAAAATATTTTCAGCAATACAAACCTGACAGCTTGATAGTAGAGTTGTCAGGTTTTGTTTTAATATAAATTAATGCGATGATTTATTACAAAACAGAAGCAGAGATTGCATTGATGCGTGAAAGCGCTTTACTGGTTAGTAAAACACTGGCCCATATTGCCGGTTTATTAAAACCCGGTATCACTACGCTTTCGTTGGATAAGGTAATTGGCGAGTTTATTCGCGATCACCAGGCTGAACCCACTTTCCTGAACTATAAAGGCTATCCTTTTAACTCCTGCATTTCAGTGAACGACGTGGTGGTGCATGGTTTCCCCGACAAAAATGAGCTGCAGGAAGGTGATATTATTTCGGTAGATATTGGCACCTATAAAAATGGTTTTCATGGCGATCATGCCTATACGTTTGCCATTGGCAACCCCGGTGAAGATGTAATGAAGCTGATACGCGTAACCAAGGAATCGTTGTACAAAGGCATTGAGAAGGCAATTGCGGGTAACCGCATTGGTGATATCGCCTATGCCATACAGGAACATACCGAAAAAAAGCATGGTTATGGTGTAGTGCGTGAACTGGTAGGGCATGGACTGGGAAAAATGTTGCACGAAGACCCACAGGTTCCCAACTATGGCCGTCGCGGTACAGGTCAGGTATTACGGGAGGGGCTGGTATTGGCCATTGAACCAATGATCAATATGGGGAAGAAGGACGTGTATACCGAAGAAGATGGCTGGACGGTGCGTACTGTTGATCACAAGCCTTCGGTTCACTTTGAGCATGATGTATGTGTACGTAAAGGAAAGGCTGATATTCTTTCAGATTACAGCATTATAGAAGCAGCAGAGAAGAATAACCCGAATTTATTTACAAAGGCGTAATGGCAACAAAAAAACGGCTGGTAGTTATTGGCGGTGGGGCGGCCGGATTTTTTTGTGCAGTGAATGCTGCCCGGCTGCATCCTTCACTGGAAGTGATCATTCTCGAAAAGACCAGCAAATTTCTTTCAAAAGTAAAAGTTTCGGGCGGTGGCCGGTGTAATGTAACCCATTCGTGCTTTACCATCGCCGATATGGTACGCCATTATCCACGCGGCGCCAACTTTCTGAAAAAAGCATTTCACCAGTTTTTTACTACCGATACCATTCAATGGTTTACCGAACGCGGTGTGCCCTTGAAAACAGAAGAGGATGGGCGCATGTTCCCCGTATCCAATTCCTCACAATCGATCATTGATTGTTTAATGAAGGAGGCGAACAGGTATGGGGTTGAGATCAGAATGATGTCGGAGGTTAAAAGCCTCAGACCCGAGGGTGAAAAACAATTCAAGCTTGAGCTTTCTGATGACAGGCAGCTGGCCTGTGACTTCGTATGCATCGCCAGTGGCGGCTATACGAAACTAACCCAGTTCGGCTGGCTGCAGCAATTAGGGCATTCTATTGCAGAACCGGTTCCATCCCTGTTCACTTTCAATATGCCCGGCAATGCCATTACACAGCTGATGGGCGTATCGGTGCCCGAAGCATTTGTAAAAATTGCCGGCACATCCCTCTCGGCCAAAGGGCCGTTGCTGATCACCCATTGGGGATTAAGCGGTCCGGCAGTATTGCGGTTATCGGCCTGGGGCGCCAGGCAACTGGCAACAGACAACTGGCAATTTTCAATAATAATAAACTGGTTGCCCGCTTACAATGAGCAAACCTTGCGCGAATACCTGCAACAATTGCGATTCGAAATAGCCACGCAAAAGATCGGCAATAGAAATCCTTTTAACCTGCCGCAACGGCTTTGGCAATATTTACTGCAACTCTCCGGTATCGATGAAGAAAAACGATGGGCCGATCTGCCGGCGAAGGAGCAAAATAAATTGATTACGAATTGTTGTGCGCAGGAATGCAAAGTGCAGGGAAAAACAACGTTCAAGGAAGAGTTTGTAACCGCTGGTGGTATTCAGTTATCGGAAATAGATGCGAACACAATGCAAAGCAAGGTCATTCCCCATTTATATTTCGCAGGTGAAATACTGGATGTAGATGGCATTACCGGTGGTTTCAACTTTCAGCATGCGTGGACGAGCGGATTTATTGCGGCCAGCGCCATTGCAAAACAGCTGGAAGGGTAATAAGCCGGTGAGGATATGACGGGGTCCGAAAGGATCTTTTAATGACTTAAAAAATACTTCCGGACTTCCCGGCTTCCTGGTTTATTTTATTATTGCTTTTGCTCCTGTTCTTGCGGAAAACCCAGCAATCTTCTATGATAAGTGATCTGACCTGTATGATAATTCAAATGCGACAGCATGTGCAACAATAAGTATTCAGTTGTTACAGTTTCACCATTGATAGGCAAAGGATAATTTTTCTCCAGCTCTTTTTTGCTGGTTTGTTCCAATGCATCTTTAACGGCTACTTTCGCATTCTCTATTTCGTTTAACAGCTTGTGTTTGCCGATATTTTTTAAATTAAATTCTGCTTCCCGGTTACGGATGTAACCCGAATCACCCAACACCGCGCCAATAAAATGTTGTAAGCTGCCAGTCAGGTGCAAACACAGGTTGCCACCGCTGTTCTTGATACCTTCTTTAACTACCCACAGGCTGCTGTCATCAGGGTACAGGGAAATTTCTTCCGTCAGTTTATTCAGGTCCCGCTCAAATAATGTGATCAAAACTGGTGTAATCATAACAAATAGTCAGTTGAAAAATTTTCGATAAATGTAAAAAGAAAAAGTGCCTATCTGAATAACTGCACAAAAAAATAATTTTCATTACTTAAAAACAATCTTATTTATACACGTTTTCCCGGAATTATAAAGCCGGGCCATTTTCGTGCAGTATATACTGTTGGGTCGCTAATCGTTTTTGCAGTGTTAATCATACTATTAACACTGTTTTTTTTATAATCTTAAGAGAATTCAGATACGAACAGCGATCAGTACCGGAAAGGGGAACAACCGGGCACTAAAAAGGTTTATTTAAATATGTGCAAATCAATCGTTTACTAAACGAAAAAAAACGCGCAAACCCTTTACAATTCAGCATTTTGGACTATCTTTGCAGCCCGATTTAAAATCATCGGGTTTTTTATCATGTTTCAATTTATTAAACAATTAAACGCTGATGCACAGGAGTCTTCTGCAGCTGGTCAGGCTTCAGAAGCTACAGCGACACCAAAAGCACCTGTGCAGGCTCCTGAAGTTGTGGACAACAGTGCACACGACGATTTCGACTGGAGCATCGACAAACGCAACGTAGCATCTTACACCAAAGAACAAAAAGAAAAGTATGATGCTGTGTACGAAGGTACTTTCAAAGCGGTGACCGACGGTGAATTAGTAAAAGGCCTTGTAGTGGCGCTTACTAAAACTGATGTGGTTATCAACATCGGCTTTAAGAGCGATGGTCTGGTTTCGTTAAACGAATTCCGTGACCTGCCTAATCTGAAAACCGGTGATGAAGTGGAAGTAATGGTTGTTGAGAAAGAAGACCGGGAAGGTCACCTGAACCTCAGCCGTAAACAAGCCCGCATTACCCGCGCCTGGGAAAAAATCGTTGAAGTTCATAAGACTGGTGAAGTTATCACTGGTACTGTTACTTCAAAAACCAAGGGCGGTTTGATCGTAGACGTATTCGGTATGGAAACATTCTTACCGGGTTCACAGATCGATGTAAAACCTGTTACTGATTACGATCAGTTTGTTGGAAAGACCATGGAGTTCAAAGTAGTGAAGATCAACGAAGCTATCAAGAACGCCGTAGTTTCTCACAAAGCGCTGATCGAAAGCGATATCGAAGCACAACGTGCAGAGATCATGAGCAAACTCGAAAGAGGTCAGGTACTGGAAGGAACCATCAAGAATATTACCGATTTCGGTGCCTTCATGGATCTGGGCGGCTTAGACGGTCTGTTGTATATCACTGATATCAGCTGGGGCCGCATCAGCCATCCGGGCGAAGTGCTGAAACTGGATCAGAAACTGAAAGTGGTTGTATTGGATTTCGATGATGAGAAAAAACGCATCAGCCTGGGTCTGAAACAACTGACTCCGCATCCTTGGGATATTCTGCCAGAAAATATTCATGAAGGTTCTGTTGTGAAAGGGAAAGTGGTGAATATCGAAGATTACGGTGCATTCCTCGAGATCATGCCAGGTGTAGAAGGTCTGGTACACGTAAGTGAAATTACCTGGGCCAATACCCCTATCAATGCAAAGGAATTCTTCAAACTGGGTGATGAGTACGAAGCGAAGATCGTGACCCTGGATAAAGACAATCGCAAAATGAGCTTGTCAATCAAGCAAATGAGCGAAGATCCATGGAGCACTATCGAAACTAAATTCCCCGAAGGAAGCCGTCATACCGGTTTGGTGAAGAACATCACTCCTTACGGTGTGTTTGTTGAACTGGCTCCTGGTATTGGTGGTATGATCCACATCAGCGACCTGAGCTGGCTGAAACGCTTCAACCATCCTTCTGAGTACACTAAAGTTGGTGAAAACATCGACGTGGTGATCCTCGGTATTGATAAAGACAATCGCAAACTGCAACTCGGACACAAACAACTCGAAGAAGATCCCTGGAATGCATTACAGGGCACATTCGCTGTTGGTTCTTTACACGAGGGAACAGTTATTCGCAGAGACGACAAAGGTGGCATCGTTCAATTACCTTACGGTTTGGAAGGATTTGCGCCTAACCGTCACCTCATGCGCGAAGATGGCAAAAGCATCGGTGCTGATGAAACAACCCAATTCATGGTTATCGAATTCGATCGCAATGAAAAACGCATCGTAGTTTCGCATACCCGTATCTGGGAACAGTCTAAGCAGGAAGAAAAACAAGCTGCTCAGAAAGAAGCCCGTGCAGAAGCTGACAAAACCAAGAAAGCAGTGAAGAACATTCAGGGTAAAGTAGAAAAAGCTACTTTAGGTGACCTGGGTGCACTGGCTGAGATCAAAGAAAAATTAAAGCAGGAAGAACAACAAGGTGGTTCTACCGAAACAAAAGAATAAGCCTTGTATGCTTCAATGATTATAAGCGTTCCGGTTTACCGGGACGCTTTTTTTTGCAGTTAATGACAGGTGGGTGCAGCAATAACTTCTATATCTACCTGATATTCATAACCTGTTTGGGCACCCTTTTAACGGGTTCCTGACCGCGGTCAATAGTTATGAAATAAATCGCATATAAGCTTGCATTATAAAAATACCCGTTATATATTTATAACAGCAAATCAACGGGACGCAATCTTAATCCTATCCGCAACAACAACCAATCTTCCTCATACCCGTTATGATCAAAGGTTTGTGATGAGAGCCTTTTTCTTCCGATGAGAGACCCGATTGTATTGTAAAACAATAAATTCGTGGCGTATGAAAAAGCAATACATTTCTTTTGTGTTCATCTGCATCTTTATGTTCTTTTTTGCATTACACTGCCGGCCCTGATCCGGATATTCAATACCGGTTCATATACGATAGCCGCATTTCTACCATTAATCAGCCGTCAAAAATATTACGTACAATGATGACAGTTTCCGTTAGGAACGGTGCTGACCCATTGTGCCCCTGCAAACTTCTTACATACAGGTTCATTTGGGTAGTAACATTCAACGGGATGTTCCGGGGGGTACCGGGGCGTCCCGTTTGAGATTCGAAGTAGGAGGTAAGAAGTAGGAAGTAAGAAGATCCTTATTTTCGAGGCTGAAAAATAAAGGCAAGGCAGGAAGTTCAGGTTCTTCATACCTCTTACTTCCTACTTCACATTATTATGTGTACTGCGTTATAACGTCTCCAGAACAGTGTTATTAAACTTCAACAACGACGGCAACTTCCTGTCTGCAGCATCCCAACGGCCTTCGTGATGAACATGTGGAGCGGGTATCACAATACATTTCATGCGGGCAGCTTTGGCTGCGATCATTCCATTGAAAGAATCTTCAAAACAAATGCAGGAAGTAGGCGCAACGTTCAGTAATTCGGCGCAATTCAAAAACACCTGGGGATGCGGTTTGCCATGGGGAAGATGTTCGGCAGAAGTGATGGCATTCAGGTACGGTTGAATATTCAATTTTTCAACCACTGCTTCAATTAACTGCATAGGAGAGGAGGAGGCCAGTCCGATCAGAAAATTATTGGCTTTGAAAAACTCCATGATGTATTCCACACCCGGCATGGAAACGCCATGTTGCTTGATCTTGTCCAACGCAGCCTGTTCAACGCGTTTGGCGGCTTCCTTCGCCTGTTGTTTATCGATCGTGAAATGAGAGAACCAGTAATCGACCCATTCGGGTGTGCGCAAGCCGGTTGTAAGATTATATTGTTCATCGGTGAGCGTAACTCCGAATTGTTGCAGCATTTCGGAGCCTGCCTGTTGCCATAATGGTTCGGAATCAATCAGCAGGCCATCCATATCAAAAATTACCGCGGAAAATTTCATAGGGGCAAAGATAAAGGATAAGGTTTATGGAAAGTTATTTAAGTGCAAACACAACATTTATATCCATAGTGATTTTGATCTTTTTGAAATCAATGCCCGCATCTTCCGATTTGTAAGAAATGGAGGGTTTGTAAGAAACATTTTCAAAGAAGCCGCGCGTATTGTTAATACCCAGTGATTGTATATTGTCGGGGCCGTTTTCTGAAATGGTCACCGCTACGCCCAGGGTTTCACCTACTGCCTCAGTAAGATAGGTTGCTTTTTCTTTTGCGGCTTTTATAGCCATTATTTTCACCTGTTTACGGTATTCCTGTATTTTACTGTGTGAAACTCGAACGACATCGAAGCTCTGGGTGGCATCGTCATCGAGTTTGTTTACCAGTTCATCGATCTTTCTGCTGTTGCTGAATTTTATCTGGTAAGCAATGCTGCCATATAATTCATCCTTTGACTTTCTTTTGCTCAACCACGACCTGGGATTGGCGCCTTCGTATGAAGCAATAGTAATTGCTGAATCTGGTAGCCCTGCATTTTTGCACGTAGCCAGGAAATCGGTCTTTATCTTTTCCAGCTCTATTTTGCCAGTACCCTTTTTTTCATATTCTTTTAATGTGACCACTACATAAATTTCATCGGGAATAATTTCCATATCGGCGCTGCCGTTAACACTGATGGTTTTAGGGAACGGGTTAGGCGCCTGGGCTAGTAAACCTGTTGTCAATAACAATGCAATAACGAGTGTGATAATTTGTTTCATGGTTGATTATTTTATATCAATAGGATTTCGGAAATCTATAAATTACACAAATAAGTAAACGCTGAAAAACCTGATCATTACTTTATTAACAATTCCTTAATTTCGGTAACAATTGGTTGTCAAAACAATGCAGCATGAGTTCGATTAGTGAAAGGTTAAGACATTTTAAACTGGTACGAAAAATCTTATACCCCATCATAGGTATAATATCGTGGCCGGGGTTGGTTATTATTAACAAACTAAAGATCAGTGGAACCGAACATATTGCCCACCTGCCCAGGAAGAATGTGTTGTTTGTAAGCAATCACCAAACCTACTTTGCCGACGTTATTACTTTTCTTCATATTTTCTGCGCCGTGAAATGGCGCAGAAAGAACAAGCTGGGCATCCCTTATTATTTATTGAATCCCTTTACCAATGTATACTATGTGGCAGCAGAGGAAACCATGCGCGGCAGTTTTATCAGCCGGCTTTTTACCCTGGGTGGCGCGCTAACG
This sequence comes from Niastella vici, assembly GCF_002077945.1. Classification (GTDB taxonomy): domain Bacteria; phylum Bacteroidota; class Bacteroidia; order Chitinophagales; family Chitinophagaceae; genus Niastella; species Niastella vici. The sequence goes on along the minus strand of NZ_LVYD01000024.1, from coordinate 139,038 downwards.
GTAAAAAGGACCTGGCGTTCGGCGGGTACTGAAGTGCGTAAGGGGCTCGACCCATCAGATACCCGTAAAATTACCCGGGCACTGGAAAGCAACTGGGTGATCACTTTTCCGCAGGGGACCACCACGCCATACGCACCCGGCCGAAAAGGCACGGCGCATATTATAAAATTATGCAGGCCTGTTGTTATACCGGTTGTGATCAGTGGGTTCTGGCGTGCCTTTAATAAAAAGGGATTGAAGTTTAAAAAGAAAGGCACCCTGCTTTCTGTAACGTTCAAGGAACCGCTGCAAATAGATTATGAAGCATCTGTCGAAGATATTTTGCAACAGGTAATGGATGCCATTGAGCAAAGCAAATCATTTATGATGAAGGGTCCCCATCATTGGAAAACCACAATGTGATAATGTGATAATGCATTCAGGTCGTGCAGTTCCTATAAAAAGCAAAGTTCACGCGTATAGGTTGTATTCAATTATCACATTATCAAATTATCACATTGACCTATTTATTTGGTAAAGAGGGCTTTTAACTCCGTAGCGTCATTCGGCTGCATTTTTCCACCCAGTATCAGGCGAACCTGTCTTCTGCGCAAAGCGCCTTCAAACAGTTTAACCTCATCTTCAGTTTCGGGTATAAGGTTGGGAACTTTTCGTGGTTTTCCGTTGGGATCGAGTGCCACGAATGTAAAGTAGGCTTCGTTGCTTTTGTATTTGTACTGGTGCAGGGCATCTTCGCCCCAAACACTCATAAAGATCTCCATAGACGTATTAAAAGCCCGGGAAACCCTGGCCTGAATATGAACTGCATTTCCCAGCTTGATCGGATTTTCGAACGATATATTGTCAACCGATGCGGTTACCACCGGTGTGCCGCAATGCTTCATGGCTGACAGCGCAGCCGCAATATCCATCCAGTACATTAATCGTCCACCCATCAGGTTGCCAAACATATTGGTATCGTTGGGTAATACCAATTCAGTCATGGTAACTACTGACTCCTTGGCCGTTTTGGAATTCTGGTCCATTCTTTTTTTTGCGCAAAGATAAACAAACGATTATTAGCTGGTTAGTTTGTTTGCTTGCCGGGTTAAACAGTGACCATCTCCAATGTTTTGAGGAAATTTTCGTCGGCATCGGCCCCAATACCAGCCGTTTCGGGCACCTCAAGAAAAAATCCATTGTATTGCACACCACCCGTTACCGGATCGGTTTTATGCCCCAGCATGCAGGTATCCATATCGTAAAAAACGACATTGTCGTGGGCCAGCGCAAAATGCGCAAAAGCCGTCAGGGCAATCCGGCTTTCGAGCATGCCCCCCATCATACAGGGAATAGTATGTTGTTTGCATACTTCATGGATCTTCCTGGCTTCCCATATACCGCCCGATTTGGCGAATTTGATATTCACATAATCGCAGGCACCGGCAGCAATAATTCGTTTGGCATCATGGTGGTCAAAAACGCTTTCATCGGCCATGATCGGGATAGGCGATTGCTTTACCAGGGCAGGTAATTTATCATCATCCCAATGACGCATGGGTTGCTCGCAGAACTGGATATCATAAGGCGCCATGGTGGTCAATGCAAATACCGCATCTTCATACTTCCAGCCCTGGTTGGCATCTATGCGTAAACCAATGGAAGCGCCGGCCGCTTCGCGGATCTGGCGAACCCGTTCCACATCTGTCACGGCATCTTTGCCCAGTTTTATTTTAATGATGCGTACGCCCCGTTTTACAAAATCAACAGCTTTGGCGGCCATATTTTCGGGTGTATCGATCCCAATGGTAAGGTCGGTTTCGAGCTCTTTTTTGCTGTTACCACCCAGGTAGCGGTACAGCGGTACGCCGGCGGCCCGGGCTGCCAGGTCGTACAGTGCCATATCAAAAGCGCTTTTGATAGTGGCATTAAATGCGGTGAAGCTGTGCAATTCCTGCAACCGTTCTTCAATAGCAGCCGCATTTTTGTCTTTCCAGAGCGCGGCAAAATCTTTGGCCATTTCAAAACAGGTAGCCTGGGTTTCGCCCACGATCATGGGAAAGGCAGAGCATTCACCCACACCATATATACCGGCATCGGTATGTACCCTGATAAATATATTTTGGGCATAATGCATGGTCCCCGTTGCAATGGTAAAGGGATGCATGGGTATGCTGAACTTATAAATATCGGTATGTAAGATTCTCATAATGGGCACAATATACAAGGTTCGGGGCACCTAAAAACCAGCAGGAAGACGCAAGGCTACTGAAAGCCGGCCGCAACTGGGTGCTGATAATCAGCCTCATAAGGAAATCGATTGCGTAAACGGAACGTAAAAAACTTAAAATTTACCAGCTAATGAATTATCTTCGCGCCTAACATTCGTTAGTTCTATGTCCAAAACCGCCGTTGCTGTATCTTTTGATAATACGGAAAATGCATTTGCTTACAAATCAGCTAAAGAATTAAAAAAAGCCCAATTCCTGTTCTCGAGCATGGGCTACCAGAGTCTGGTAAAGCTTGGCACCAGACTTACTCCCTGGGCCATAAAAGTTGGCCTGCCAATCAGGAATATCATCCGCAATACCATATTTGAACAATTTGTAGGGGGCGAAACCCTGGAAGAAACTGCCCGGGTGGCGGCGAAGTTGAAGCAATTCAATGTACAGGTAATACTCGATTATGGGGTAGAAGGGAAGGAAGGGGAAGAAAATTTTGATCATGCCACCGAGGAATTCATCAAGGTGATCAATTATGCGGCCACGCAACCGAATATTCCTTTTATGAGCGTGAAGGTGACCGGCCTGGCGCGCTTTGCCCTGCTTGAAAAACTGGATGCAGCAGCCACCAGTAAAAGCGGGTTCGAAGGAAAAGTGCATACCGATGTATTGAACGCTGCAGAAAAAGCGGAATGGCAACGGGTGGTTGACCGTATTGTTCGCATTTGTGAAGCTGCCGCTGCCAAAAGAATAGGGGTGTTGATCGATGCAGAAGAAAGCTGGATACAGGACCCCGTTGATGCGCTCACCATGCAAATGATGGAGCGGTTCAACAAGCAACGAACAGTGATCTATAATACGATACAGCTGTACCGCCACGACCGCCTGCAATTCCTGAAAGACAGCTTTGCATCGGCGCAACAAAAGGGGTTCATCCTGGGTGCCAAACTGGTACGTGGCGCTTATATGGAAAAAGAGCGTAAGCGGGCTGCTGACATGAATTATCCCTCGCCCATACAACCCAGTAAAGCCGCTACCGACCGCGACTACAATGCCGCCCTTGAATTTTGTATTGACTACCTGAATTACATTGCCCTGATTGTAGCCTCGCATAACGAGTACAGCAATTTATATACTACCGAACTGCTCGATAAAAAAGGAATACCACATAATCATCCACACGTGCATTTTTCGCAACTGTATGGCATGAGTGATAACATTACTTTTAATTTGGCAATAAACTCCTTCAGGGTAAGCAAATACTTACCATTCGGGCCAATAAAAGATGTGATCCCTTACCTTATGCGCAGGGCCCAGGAAAATTCTTCCGTATCGGGACAAACAGGCCGTGAGTTAGGGCTGATAAAGAAGGAGATGGAAAGAAGAAAGTCAATCAGCTGATTTTGGGAAATTGGATAAATAGTGTAATAAAGGTTCAGAAGTAAGAGGTAGGAAGTAGGAGGTAAGAAGATACCGGATTTTGAACTTCCTATTTCTTACCTCATACTTCTTACTTCGCAAAGCTATTATTACAGATTTATTATTAAAATTACTTAAGCCTCTCTCCGAATAACTTCAACGTGCGCTCCCAGGCCAGCTTCGCGGCGGCCGCATTGTAACGCGTAGGCGCGGTATCGTTATGGAAAGCGTGGTTGGCGCCTTCGTACATATACAATTCATAGTGGGTGCCTGCTTTTTTCAGTGCTTCTTCATAAGCCGGTATGCCGGCATCGATGCGTTCATCCAACGAGCCATAATGCAATTGAACGGCAGCTTTAATGTTGGGCACATCTGCGGCCTCGGGTTGCTTGCCATAGAATGCAACAGCAGCCTTCAGGTCGGGCACATGAACAGCCAACTGGTTTGCCAGGCCACCGCCCCAGCAAAAGCCCACGCAACCGGTTTTACCATTGCAGGCCGGTAGTGATTTCAGGTAATCAAATGCCTTTATAAAATTGTTCAGGTTCTTTTGGGTATCCAGTTTGCCAAACATATTACGGGCTTCATCTTCATTGGCGGGGGTACCACCCAGGGGCGACAAGGCATCGGGCGCCAGGGCCAAATAACCGGCCACAGCCACCCGGCGGGTAACATCTTCAATATGCGGATTCAATCCCCGGTTTTCATGAATGATGACAACCGCGCCATACTTTCCTTTTTCTTTGGGTTGTGCCAGGTAGCCCTTCATAGTACAATCATCACCGGCATAAGTAATATGCGCTGTGGTTATGCGGTCATCCTGAGCTGGCACTGTTTGTGCCCGGGCATAATTCACCTCCAGCATGGGTAATACCGCAAGGGCTGCAGCCAGGCTGCCGGTGAGTTTGGTAAGCCGGCGAAGGAATTCTTCGCGTGAAAGCGGTGCGTGGGTATATTCGTCGAAGAGGTTGATTATTTCCTGTTTCATGTGAATGGCTTGAATGGGTGATACTTTCCTAAAGTTAACGAATTACAATTTTGACGGCATGCCTGTATTTTTCCTGCTGCCGGCCGGGGGGGATATTTAAGAATAGTATATCATTTTCAAATATGTAATAAATTTGGGGAAGGCAGCTGACTGTTTTACCTTCGGTCTCCGTGTTACGGATCGCTAGCTCAGTTGGTTTAGAGCACTACTTTGACAGAGTAGGGGTCGCTGGTTCGAGCCCAGTGCGATCCACAGAATAGAACGGAAGTGAAGGATAAATTTCACTTCCGTTTTTATTTTTGGTGAAAGCCGCATCAGTTGTTAAAAAGCACCGGAATGACCGGGAAGTGATTTATTAAAAGTATTTTACCGGGAAATAAATAGTCAACATGAGCGATATCTCAGAAACAATTCAGGAGCCTGTTGAGCAGGCGGGCAAAAGTAAGATCAATTCAAGAGTTGCACTTTTTGTTGCAATAACTGCCACTTTTATGGCGCTGTGCAATGTAAAGGATGGAAATGTTGTTCAGGCAATGTCGCAGGCCCAGGCACACAGTATTGATGCGTGGTCATATTTTCAGGCAAAGAGTACAAAACAGGCTATTGCAGAAAATACACTTGAATTGCTTAAAGTACAAAACCCTGCCGGTAACGAATCGTTGATCAAAAAGTATTCGGAACAAATAGAGAGATATGAAAAAGAAAAGACTGAAATAAAAGCACAGGCTGAAGGTTTTCAAAAGGAATATGACGACATCAACCTTTTTGATGACCAGTTCGACATGACTGATGCCTTGTTAACCATAGCTATTGCCATGTTCGGAATTACTGCTTTAACACAAAAGAACTGGCTGCTTTATTTCTCGGCTATTGTAAGCTTAACCGGGATCATTTTGGGGTTGGCAGCTTTTCTGAAAATTAGTTTGCATTCAGATCTTATATCCAAAATACTGGGCTAAATATCTTTTTACCGGCGAATAGCAAAAACAGGTTGGCTGCTTATGAGAGGAAAGGACACGCTATACATGGCCTTAAAATATAAAGAGGTTGATCCATATTGCCGGGTCAACCTCTTTGATGAACGGGTAACTTACCTTATCTATGAGAAGCAAGGATCAATTTATTTGTTAGCCAGTTTTCTTGAAGCTGGCCTCAGGTACCAGGAACCTGCTGTTAACATCATAAACACGAGCGGACCGATCCATGCGGCAGGCACATCTCCAACAGCAAGATGCGATGCAAAGGCTCCTGAGTAAACAAAAAACAAGCCTGCATAAGCCCACTCTTTGATCAAAAGCATCCTTGGGACCAGAATGGCAATGAATGCCGGTATTTTCCAAATTCCGATTATGGTGAGTAAATACACCGGATAACCAAGATGGTTGAAAATACCTCTTACGAATTCATTACGGCTTAGGTCCCATTGAGCGCCGGCAGCAGTTTCCAGTGCAATAAGTATGGTGCAGATCCAATATGCGATCATTTTTATTTTTACGGATAATGAAGTTTTTGTTTTGTTGGCGGTCATGTTGATGGATGTTGTCATGATTAATTGTTTTTATATCATAATAATGACCGGATAAAGGGAAATTGGACAGAAAGGGAAAATTTTTTTGAGCGGGTAACGGAATTTTAATGATTTGCTACTCTACTTATTTTTCTCAACTTTTGTATTTTTATTTTATCACTGAAATCCTTGCCAGTCATTCTTATGACCCCCAGATCATTAATTACCATATCTGCAATATTTTTTTCATGTAATACCGGTCATGTAAAAACACCGGATGCTGGTGCGGTTCCAACCCAGGATTCCCCTGCAACCGGTACCATAACAGCAGTGGAACCCCCGAGGGCCATCCCTGCTGACACTACTTCCAGTGATTATTTCATTTACTTACTTGAAAACGAAAAAGACTTAAATGATCACTGGACAAAAAAATTAAATGCGCTCGATGATTTTTTACTTCCAACCTACACCCCGTTTCATTTATCATTAGTTCGTAACTGGATAATTAATGATTCTGTTTCGGTAATTATTTTTAACCTTGGTACCGGTACAGATTCCGACGAGTATTTGTTAACGGTAAAGAATAAAAAAGATATTGTATCAAAAGTTCATATCGAAGATGCGGCAGATGCTGATGTCACCGAAAACAATAAGGATTATTATTACATGGAATATCAACAGGTTGATAACAGAAAGATAAAGCTGTTCAAACATATCATTCTGAACTATGACACCGATAAAGAAAAAGACAGCATGATGGCAGTTGAGAATTGGGTGATCAGGGATAACGGAATGGCGGTAAAAAAATAAGATAACTATAAACCTTATTATGAAATTTGATATTATTACCCTAAGCTGGATCTGTTTCTTTGCCGGCAGTTTACTGGTTTGTTTTAAAAATACCCTGCGCGCAGGCTGGGCCGTATTACTGACTGCTTACGCATTGGCTTTTGCAGGAAAGGAGATCACTTTTACCGGTCTCGGGTGGCTGTTGCTAACGGCCGGTACTTTGCTCCTCGCCGTTCGCCAGCATGGGTGGAAACAGTTTGCGTTGCATGGTGCTTTTTTTGTCCTGAGCGTGCTGTTGTTCCTGCACCGCCTTCCCGGGTTTAATAACCTGCTTGTTTTTGATAAGGTGCATTTTACACCCGATGCAGCGCCATTCACCATGTATCTTAACCTCGATAAACCGTTTAATGGTTTTATACTTTTTACCTGTTTTGGAAGTGTATGGTATAGCCACCGCCCAAATGCAATAACCTTATTAAAGGCTATCGCTTTACCATTGATAGCAATAGCCGCCATATGCCTGGGAACAGCGCTCTTGCTGCATTTTGTTAACTGGGACCCCAGGCTGCCAGCCAACGCCTGGTTGTGGATGCTGAACAACCTGTTATTAGTAGCAGTTTGTGAAGAAGCATTCTTCCGGGGATACCTGCAGGGCATTCTTGGCAAGCAAATTTTTAAAGGAAAAAGCCCCTATATTCCATTATTCATTACAGCGCTTTTATTTGGACTGGCACATACAACAGGCGGGCCTGCGCTCATGCTGTTGGCCTTTATTGCCGGTTGTGGCTATGGTTGGGCGTATAACAAAGGCGGTATGCTGGCATCTATTTTAACCCATTTCTTTTTTAATGTACTACATTTCTTTTTGTTCACTTATCCAATGCTTGCAGCCCGCCATTAATATTGATAATTATCAACAAACATGTATTTAATGACAATCAGACCGGGAAATATTGAAGATCTCGATCAATTAAGAAAGCTGGCATTAAGGTCCTGGTCGCAATTTCAGGATGAGCTAACACCGGAGAACTGGCAACAGCTGTTTAATATTCTGAATAACTTAGAAACATATACCACGCTTCTTGACAAGGCCGATTGTATTGTTTGCGAAACCGCAGAGAAAGCCATTGTTGGAATGGCATTTCTCGTTCCCAGTGGCCATGCTACAGAAATTTATAAGTCTGAATGGTGTATTATAAGGTTCTTAACAGTTGATCCTGAATATGGCAGCAAAGGCATAGGCAGGCAATTAACAGAGAAGTGTATTGAACTGGCAAAAAGCCACAACGAACAAACCATTGCCCTTCACACTTCTGAAATGATGAACCGGGCACGACACATCTATGAGCGTTTGGGATTTACCATATTAAGAGAAATTGAACCAAGGTTTGGAAAAAAGTATTGGTTGTATACACTTGATCTAGCCTGAGCTATTAAAAAATACTTGCTATCGGTTCCAAAAAAATCCCCATTTACCCGCTGTTTGACTATTCGTCATTAACATTATTTAATTGTAATTTACACTATTATTAATCTTTGCCCCATATCGAGCAGTATGGTATTCTCCCTTACCCGGTTGCTTATATTACTTGCTTTTTGCATGTTGCTGTATATGCCATCCGATGCACAAACCAGCCAGCCCGATTACAGTGTCGTCAATTACAACAGCGATAATGCCCTTCCTCAAAACAGCATCAATGACATGGATTTCGATAGCAATGGTTTTCTATGGCTGGCTACCGAAATGGGAATGATACGCTTCGACGGGCAACACTTTAGGGAGTATACAATGGGTAATTCCCCAGCCTTGTATACCAACAGGTGCGCCCTGGTTAAATCAAGGAAAGGTAAAATACTGATTGAGCCCGGTTATTCCTACCACCACATTCTAACTGTTACAAATGATTATCAGATAAAAGACGACAGTATTCTTTCCGCGAACCCCTACCAGGTTAACCGGTGGAGTTGCTGCCTCTTTTACTATGATAACATCTTTAAAAAATGGGGGCGTGATTCAACGGCCTTTAAAGGCCTGTTTCACAGGTTGGATCTGAATGGTGACCTGGTAACAGCTAACGAGAGACAGGCTTATGTTAGAAAAGATTCAAGCTTCTATTATCTCAACGATAATGCGGCCGAAGTAAGGTTGCTGAAAGAAACAGAAGGCCATGCATTCAAGATGTTGTTCATGGTAGACGATGTATGTTGCTATTTAGACAGGCAAAATCGCTTTTATGCTTACAGGCAGGGACGCTTGCAAAAAAGCATAACCTTAAGCGACCGGCTCATGAAGATCTTCAGCCAGGCCGAGTCGGGGGCATACCCCAGTCAGTATACAGTAAAAGCCTTGCGCGATGCCCGCCATTCATTCCTTATTTACAAAGGAAATATCCTGCTCCTGAATATCAGGAACGGGGTGCTTGATTTTGAAGTACTGGCTGCCAACACTGCTATTAAGAACATAAACGTTCTCATTTACGACGAGGTGTACCGCACCTTATATGTGGGAACCGCAACCAATGGATTGTATATTCTTAGAAAATATGCTTTCGACCGGCTGTTTTTTGCCAGTGATAATTATGCGATCAACAGCATGTATGCACAGGTGGAAATATCACCCGGCCGCATTCTAACATCATCCGGCGTGCTAAGCCGCAACAATGCGGTAAATAAACCAACGCCAGGCTTGTACGACCGGCCTGCCCTGTTGCGATCATCTGACGGTTATATCTGGTACTCAAACTATGATTCTTTAAAAAGGATCGATACCGGCCTGCGTAAACCTGTTACCCTGCAACGTCTCGGCTCCTGGTTGATGGCGATCACCGAAACAGGAAATAAAGATATTTTAATTGGCGGTTTGCATGATTTGTTCCGTCGCAGGGGAAACGATATCACTTTCTTACTGAATATGTCGGAAGATATACAGGTGATCAATGAAATGTTTCCAAACGATCTTTGGATCGGTACTTCAGGCGGCTTGTATTCATACGACCTCACGAAGGGAGTGATTCGCCGTTTGTCTTTGCAAAATGCTTCGGTAAGGGCCCTCTATAAGGCCGGTGATGGAAGTATATGGGTTGGTACATACGGACAGGGATTTTATAAATACGTCAATGGGCGGTTCCTGAAAATGCCCATTGACCCGGGTAACAACCTGGCTACCATTCATTGTTTTATGGAAGACCGGCTTGGGTATTTCTGGTTGCCAACCAACAAAGGATTATACCGGGTGGCGAAAAAAGAACTCGACAGTTACGCTGCAGGCAGCAGGGAAAATATTTTCTATTATTATTTCGATAAATCGGTCGGGTATTCAACCAATGAATTCAATGGCGGTTGCATGCCCTGCGGTATAGTTTTACAGAATGGTCATTTTTCCCTTCCTTCTCTTGATGGATTGGTTCAGTTCAGGCCCGACAGCATTCCTGTTGAGCTGCCCACTTCACCAGTTTTTATTGACCGCATTATACCTGAAGAAAAGAAAGTGTTGCCGGGTGATCATTTTAAACAGCGGCAGGATTCAGGCCCGTTGGTATTTATGATCTCATCACCTTATTTCGGCAACCCGGCCAACCTGCATATTGAATATCAGATACCTCAGCTCGACAATAAATGGCGACCGGTGAATAGTGATGGCAGACTGGTGTTAACCGGTTTGCGAAAAGGAGAATATACGCTTATCATTCGCAAGCAGGAACATTACGGCCATTATGCCTATAACCGAATTTCGTGGACTGTACTTCCATACTGGTTCGAAACCATCTGGTTCTTGCTGCTGGTAGCAGTAGTATCAATAAGCATTCTGTTTTTTATTTTTCTGTTCCTGTATACACGAGAGGTGAGGCGGGCAGCCCAGCTTGAACAAAAAGTAGCGGAAAGAACGGAAGCCTTAACGGCAAGCAATCTGGTAAAGGAGAAAATGATCGCCGTTATTCTGCATGACCTGCGATCGCCATTGCGCTTTTTGCATATCATGGCCGAATATATTTATGAGAATTATCAAAAAGCAACCCGGCCTGAAATGACTGATATGTTGTTGAAATTCCGTAATGCCACGCATGACCTGAACGACTTTACACAGGATTTCTTAACATGGACAAATGCTCAGAAAGAAGGATTTGTTATACGACGGGAAAGAATAGCCCTTCGCGACACTGTAGCCGGTATTGTTTCACTGTATGAACCTGCGGCCACTATCCGAAACAATAACCTGCTTAACCTGGTGCCGCCGGACCTTATTTTGATCTCGGACCTGAATATCCTGAAGCTGATCATCCGGAACCTGGCCGATAATGCCAATAAGTATACCGTAAATGGAGAAATAAAAATAGAAGCCGTACAGGTTGCCAACAGTGTCATTATCACTATAACCGATAACGGTAAAAGTATGGATAAAGAGATCGTAGCCGGAATACTGAATGATACCTATCAGGCAGATAATAGCAATCATGGTTTAGGGTACAGGATCATCCGGGAACTATTGGCAAGGATCGATGGAAAGCTGGCGATAGATCAACCCGGAGATACCGGTAACAGGATAACCCTCAGTTTCACGACAGATAATGAATGAACGGGTTATACAATATCGAACCGTTTAACCAGCGTGGTTAATTCAATTACATTTTTAACCTTCAGCTTTTGAAGAATACTGGCTTTATGCGTACTAACGGTTGAGATGTGAATAGACAGGATCTCGGCAATCTCCGATACATTCTTTCCATCTACAAGATGCGTCATTACTTCGAGTTCCCGGGCCGACAGGTTCTCAAATGCACTGCTTGCGGGTGTTCCCTCTAACGCCTGCCGGGTAATGATCTCCTGCAGTTTGGGGCTCAAATATTTCCTGTTGTTCATAACAGTAGTAATGGCCCTGCGGATCTCAACCGCATCGGATTCTTTATTAATAAATCCCAGGGCGCCCAGCTGCAGATATTTTTTTGCATAGATCTCTTCGCTGCTCATGCTAAGGATCAGCACTTTCAAATGCGGTTGAACGCTGAAGATATTTTTAAGCAAATTAACCGAGTCGGTGGCAGGCATATTGATGTCCATTACAAACAGATCATACTGGGTCGTTTGTATTTTTTCCCAGGCGCAATTGCCATCGCTGCATTCATCTATCTGCGCATTTATATATTCCGAATTAATAAGAACACTTAAACCTGTTCTTACTATGGTGTGATCATCTGCGATTAAAATTTTTTTCAAGAAGGTGGTACTTTGGAGTTTAAACAATTTTGATACTATTGAACGGCGATGTTACTATTACAAAAGTACGAAACGTTGCGGTAGATATTGGTTTTCAGTTATATGAAAGCTCGTTTTTCTTTTACCCATTTTTCCAACTATTACTACCTGTACTACAACAAAAAATTGGCTACTTGCACTTATAAAGTTAAGAAAGCAACGTAATCATACTGAACTGTGAATTATTTGATTACAAGTTAAATATTTAATCCGCATGATCTGTTTGATACCATAGACTTGTCCTTTGAGAACGGAGTTTAATATCCAGTATCCGCTTTGATGTGCTAATTAAGACCAAAAGGCCCGTATTACCAAACGGGTCTTTCTTTTGCCGCTATTGATCCAAACCCCCATACCTATGTTAATCAAATCTACCCTTTTTACAAGCCTGAATCGGTTACACCGTGCCTTCATTATTATTTGTTTTGCTATAACCTGTTTGCTTTTTTATTCAATTGATATCCAGGCGCAACTTACGCTAACGGGTGGGCAAACAGTTTCGCTTAATTCTACAGTTACCTATCCTTCCGCATCTATTACCGGCGCCAATACGACGCTGACTTTGGGTAGCAGTGCCAATGTAAATGTAACGGGTGGCTTTACCTGGCTCGACCAACCCTCATACATCAGCATAGCTTCAGGTGGTGCGCTCACCATCGGTGGCAATTTGCAGGGCGATGGCAATACGGGTACAAATAACAATTATTATCCCTGTTTAAATACAGCAGGGCTTACATCGCAGGCTATGATCATCGATTGCCGGGGTAACCTTACTGTAAATGGCAACCTGGCGGCAGGCAGTTCAACCAAGCGGTTCAAGAACTGGGTATTTCTGCATATTTACAGCGGCGCTACTGTAACGATGAATGGAAACGATAACGTATTGGGTCCCAGAGCAATTATTTATGTGCACAACGGCGGCACCCTCAAAGTGAACGGCACCAGTTTGCTGGTAGAATATGCTTACAGTCGAATTGAAGTGGAAAGCGGTGGAACTATGAATGCAGTTAACCTTACCGTAAATGGTAACGGATCAACTGTTGTTACCAGCGCCTGCTCAACCAACCCATCTCCTTACGATGGAGTTGCCACCACCACCAATCCGCCTTATACTTCATTAAACGTCAATGGTACACTGAATGTTAGTGGCAATTTGTCGGTGAACGATGCCGCGGTGAGTACATCGGCCATGACAGCCGGTACAGGGCATTTTACAATAGGAAGTGCGGGGGTAGTAACGGTTGGCGGTAATTTTATAAATGGGTCTGCTCCCACAACAACCGGTTCCGATACCACTACTGTTAATGGAACGCTCACCGTTACAGGTAATGCAACAAATAACAGCATCCTGAATATCGGCAGCACTGGAGTGATGACCGTTAATGGCAGCACCGGTTTGTTGAATAATACCGGAAGTGTCTATGGCGTATCGGTGATCAACGCAGATGGAAAATTGAATGTTGCCACCAATATAACCAACAACGGACTTATCAATGTCAATGCAACGGGTTTTGTAAAAGCGTTTTCGAACCTGTATAATAATACGATTGCAACGTATGGCGTTGCCATTATTACCGTTATCAACAACCTGTATGTGCAGGGGAATATTACCAATAATGATATAGTAAGGGCAATTTGTCCGCCCGGCGATACCGCTGCTTATGTAGCATGGGGTAGCGCCTGGATTTCGGGAGCGCATGATACGGTACAAAACTATTCATCAGGAACAAAATATTATACAGGCATACAGGTACCCCCGGGAAATGCCCTGAACATGTGTACGGGGAACCAGGCGCCCCTGGCTATTGTGCTGGCAATACCCGATGGAAGCCTGCCAATCAACAGAACACCGGTAAACCGCCTGATGGATAATTTACCTGTAATAAACCTGCGGCCATCTGTTACCAGCCAGCCATGGTTAAAAGTATTTGTGAACCTGCCGGCTAAAGAACAATTGTACCTGCAGGTGACCGATGTAACAGGCCGTTTGCTGATTCGCCAACCCGCAACAGCCGAAAAAGGAGATAATACTTTTACCCTCGATATCTCCCGGTTGAGCAAGGGCCTGTATTATGTGCAGGTATTGAATCATGGAAGCCTATACAAAACTTTGATAGCCCTGAAAAAATAGCTGACCTGTACTGATGAACACCACAAGGGGCCGTCTCTGAAATAAGGGGCGGCCTTATTTGGCTCCTTCCGGCTTTTGCAACTCATTGTGCCAACCATTTTGAGATACAGTTAACCGTGATTATATTTAGGCTATTTTTTTATCATGAAATATTTAATTATTCTTCCGGTTTTCCTGGTTATTTTTTATTCCTGCAGCAATAGCACCAAACCTGCCCCGGTTTCAGCCACAACCCCAGACGCTGCCGGTGCGGTTATTAATACAAAAGAGGAATTGCCAATAAAAGACTTCATCAAAAAGTTTAAAGTAGTTCCGTTTCCGTTTTATTATTTAGGCTGGGCCCGTAATGAGTATTATAGAAACCAGTCCTTTAAGCTGAAAAAGAATTCTACTGATACGTTATTCTTTAAAATGGAACCAGACGCTCCGGTTTATGGATATGCCCTGTTAGCCGATACCTCAAAATTTTATTCATTGATCTATTTTGGAACGGGTGAAGAAATTTATCCTATCCTGGTTACCTATTCTAAAACCGGCCGGCAATTAAGCCAGGAAACATTACTGGTACATGGGTGTGGTTCTGATTGTGGTCTGAAGTATTGCTCGTATACAGCACAAATAGATAAGGATCTGAGGGTATATATTGCCGATACACTTAAATATGATGGCATGTGCGATAGCACCGGTAATTATAAACCCGACAGCGACTCAACCTTCGTATTCGCAAAGAGAGGACAGGTAGATGAAGCCGGGACCATCAAACTGGGTGAAGAAGCTACTCAAAGTTTTAAGGGAATTCGCTAATGACAGCGCAATTATGTTCATAAATAAATAACCCAACAGGGACATTTACTATTGGTAGCAATTTGCTAAACAGGATATCTTTAGTGTTCATGATAAAAACCTGTCCCATGATAAAAATTATACATCAAAGAACGTAGGCGCTACTATTGCTCCACACAAAAAGCATTGAATAGAACGGGTTGTACATAAGTGTCTCCCCAACCAGGTGTACGATCCCTTTCCATAACAGCCGTTTCGCGCCGGTAATACCTTCTTCTTCACTACGCCGCTACGGTAAATAGGTTTCAGCCGCGCAATCAGCGCGCGGACCGATACCCTCTGCACTTTCCCCTCCAACTGATCTTTCATTTAACCATTAAAAATCGAGTATTATGAAAAAACTCTCTCTTTGGCTCATTGGCACATTGCTGCTGGGCATGGCCGGCTATAGCCAGGTAAAACCGGTAAAGCTGGGCGCTGCATCAGATGTGCTGGCTTCTTTTCGCAAACAGATCAATACCTCACCGCAGCAACGTAGCGCAGGCAGGCTGTCGTTGCGCACCAGTGGTACCGATTCACTGCCCGGTAAAATAAACTTCCGGCAATCACTGTCGGCCACACAGGAATTTTTTGTAGGTGAAATTGAGAACGTACCGGGCTCTTCCTTTTTTATCCGTATTGAAGGAACCAGCGTTCAGGGGAACATCATTTTACGTAACAGTAAAAAAGCCTACACGTATTCTTCCGATGATAACGGCAATGTGTACATTACTGAAACAGATATTCACAAAGTGTTGTGTATAGATTTTGACAAGGCGCCGGCAAGCGCCAGCACCAGCGCTGCAGCAGCTGCATTAACCACCGGGCAATTGTACAGCCTGCAAAGTTATTCAAACGCCAATGGCTGCGTTTTGCTCGACTTCGACGGACAGTATGTATCAGGAACCGCCTGGAACAGCGGCAACCCTATTGATGCGGCAGCATCTACATTGACCGATGCTGAAAAATATGAAGTGTGGCAATTGATCAGTGAAGACTACAGCCCTTTCAAATTGAATATCACTACCAGCGAAGCCGTGTATAATACGTATCCGGCCAACAGACGCATGCGTTGCATTTTTACACCTACCAATACAGCAGCGCCCGGCGCGGGCGGTGTGGCATTTCTGAATTCCTTTACCTGGGGTAATGAAACGCCCTGTTGGGTTTTTAATGGTGGCGTTAAAGGTGCTGGTGACGCAGCAGCTCATGAAGTAGGTCACACCTTTGGATTGAGCCACGATGGCAGAACAAGCCCGGTTGAAGAATATTACCTGGGGCAGGGGAACTGGGCGCCCATTATGGGAGCCGGTTATTATGTGCCCATCGTTCAATGGAGCAAGGGCGAATATGCCAACCCCAGCCAAACACAGGACGACCTGGCAATCATTTCCAATACAGCCAATGGAGTAGGGTACCGTACTGACGACTATGGCAATACGAGAACGGCTGCGAAGGCATTGTCGGTAAGCGGAACCGGAAGCGCTTTTATTTCTGGAATTATTGAAACCACCAGCGATGTGGACTATTTTTCATTCACTACAACTGGTGGGGCGGTTTCGTTGAACATCAACCCGGCAGCTAACCATCCCAATCTTGATGTGCTGGCAACTTTATATGACAATGCAGGTACTTTTATTGCTTCGTCGAACCCTGATGATTTGTCGGCCGGCCTGAGCGCCACCCTGGCAGCAGGAACTTATTATATCTCTGTTACCGGTGTAGGCTATGGTGACCCCGCCACTACAGGTTATACCAATTATGGCTCCCTGGGTTATTATTCAATCAGCGGTACTATAACCGGTGGTGCGGCAAACTCCGTAACCACTTTTTATAAAGATTGCAATTATTCAGGCAGCTATGCTGTAAGCCTGGCGCCCGGAGCTTATACCGTGCAGGACCTGGTGGCAAGCGGTATAGCCGACAAAGACATTTCTTCTTTCACCATCAATAGCGGCTATGAAGTATTGCTGTATAAGAACAATGCCCTGCAAGGCAGTTATACCGCATTTACCGCCAATACCGCCTGTTTGGTAAGTAATAATCTGAATGATTCTATTTCTTCGCTTCGCATCAGATCGCTGACTAACCAGGCGCCTGCTGTAAGCTTTGTAAAACCAGCTTCGGGTGGTCAGTACCTCGCTCCGGCTACTGTTGGTATTACCGTGAATGCCTCAGATGCAGATGGTACCATCAGTAAAGTGGAGTTTTACAATGGCGGTACCAAACTGGGTGAAGCAACAGCCTCCCCTTATTCATATAGCTGGAGCAATGTAGCAACCGGTTCGTACACGCTGACAGCCATAGCTACTGATGACCGCGGCGGACAATCATCGGCACAGGTAACCATTACGGTCACCAATGTACCGGTGGCCACTGTATATTCAGATTGCAATTATAATGGAACTGCGGTAGGGCTGTTGCCAGGCAATTACACTTTAAGCCAGTTACAAAGTCTCGGTGTTTCCAACGATGCTATTTCATCATTGAAAGTGAGCGCCGGCTACCAGGTGCAGTTGTTTGCAGATAATGATTTTGCAGGAACTTCCGTGACCATTACGGCCGACAATACCTGTTTAACGGCAAACAGTTTTAATGATCTTACCTCTTCATTAAAAGTAAGTGCAGTAGGTGCGGTTACAGGAGCTACGGTGTATAAAGATTGCAGCTATGGCGGTACTTCAACCGCACTGGCTCCGGGCACCTATACCCTCACGCAGTTGCAGGCTCTGGGTATTGCCAATGACGAAATTTCATCATTGAAGGTGAACAGCGGTTATCAGATACAATTGTATGCCGATGATAATTTCCTGGGTAATTCCCAGTCGTTTGGCGCCGACAATTCATGTTTGGTGACCAATGGCTTTAATGATGTTGCTTCTTCCGTGAAGGTGTATGCGGTAGCGCCGGCTAAGCCACAAACAGGATTGATAACAGCCAATAACACCCTTCAGGTTTATCCGAACCCTGTATTGAATGAATTGCGGTTCCGGAGTACGGAAGACCTGACAGGCGCCCTGATAAAAGTGTATGATTTCTCCGGAAGAGAAGTGTTCCAGACAAGGAATACCAATAACCGGATAAATGTAACGCGGCTTTCAGCAGGTGTGTATACAGTAACGGTTATCAAGAACGGAAAGATTGTTTCCGGCCGGTTCATTAAATAAAGATTGAAGGTGAATGACCCTCCTACCGGCCTGGCCGGTAGGAGGGTTTTTTATTTGGGGTTATCAGCGTATATTTAAGCGTTAACCCAGCCTTTATATTCCGGTCATGAAAAATTTTGTTATAAGCGTAATCGCTGTTCTCTTTTTGAGCCTTACCTGTCAGGGATCCATCGATTCATTTATTGTCAATCGTTACAGGCAAATAGTTAAGCTGATTGAAACAGGCAATGCAAAAGAATTGTCGAAGTTAATAGCCTATCCGGTGAAGCGGGAAAACCCGTTGCCCGATATAACCAGCGCTGCTGAATTTGTTTCCTACTACAAGATACTATTCGACAAAGTATTTAAAGACCAGTTGAAACAATATAATGACAACATAATTTTCCAACACAATGGAGATTATGGGTTAGTAGGTGGTGGTCTTAATGGTGAGATCTGGATAAATGAGAAAGGTAAAATTATTGCGATTAACTATAGTTCAGCAGAAGAGCAACAATTGAAGCAGGCCTTGAAAGCCAAAATTAAAAAGGAGATGCATCCCGATGTTAAAGACTGGAAAGAAAACAGGCTGGTTGCCAGATCAGAGAAGTTATTGATAAGAATTGATGAAACTGAAAAGGGAGTGAGATATAGCTGTTGGAGCAAGGGAAAGAAAATGATTGACCAACCGGATATCGTTCTATATAATGGCATTGAAGAAATGCATGGCTCCCAGGGCGGATGGAGCTGGACATTTAAAAGCGGCGACTGGACGTATGTCGTTGATAATGTTCAAATATGTGGAGACACCGAAGAATGTGGCCTCTTTCTACGTTTATTGTTGAAAGGTCAGGATCATTCTGTAATCAAATTAAGAGAGATTAAGTAAAAACACTTCATGAAACGAATGATCATAAAGGCTATCATAATAATCGCTGCGGTATACTTTGTTATTTGTGCATTGTTATATGTATATCAGGAGAAACTGATCTTCTTTCCACAAAAGCTGGATAAAAATTACCGTTTTGGGTTTGCGCAACCATTTGAAGAGCTTAACCTAGTAACGAATGACAATACACATCTACATGGACTGTTGTTTAAAGCAGACAGTTCAAAAGGGCTGATATTTTATTTACACGGCAATGGCGGAGCACTCGATTCCTGGGGCTTTGTAAATTGCTGACATTTATTGTGCTCTACTTACTGACGACCTTTATCATTGTACCTGTATTGGCCAAACCATTTGGCCGCGTACAACTTCCGGTTACGGCTACAAATAACCTGCGGCCTTTAACATTTATGACCTGTTTGTTAAACAGGAATTATGTGAGAAAAGATTTGAGGAATGTTGCATATAGCGTGGCCAGTGAAATGAACAAAAAGTACCCGGGTACAGTAATTAATTATTTAGATGCAAACTTCCCATTTGTTAATGGCTTTCCATTATTTCCGCATCTGAGCCATAACGATGGAAAGAAAATGGACCTGGCATTCTGTTATAAAGACAAGCAATCGTTACAGGAAACCAATGCTACGCCATCACCCATTGGCTATGGTATTTGTGAAGAACCTACAGCTGCCGAAAAGAATACGACTGATTTTTGCGTGCAACAGGGATACTGGCAATATAGTTTACTGAAAAGCCTGATGCCGCAGGGTAGAAAGAAGGATTTTGTATTTTATCCTGAAAAAACAAGATCCCTCGTTGAATTATTTGCCCACGATAACAGGATCGGCAAAATATTTATAGAACCTCATCTGAAATTGCGCCTGCAATTAACCAGCGATAAAATACGGTTCCATGGCTGCCAGGCAGTGCGGCACGATGATCATATTCATGTACAGCTTAAATAACAATTTACCCGCCGTATTGATAGGCCCGGGCAAATACGGGTGCAAATTCAGCAAAGCTCCGCCTGCCAGTAATAGCATGCGTATTTTGTTGGTAGTGTTTGGCAAGCAGTCCTTCCCTGATGGCTATACCCATATCAACTATATAGTGTTGCGCCGCATCTTTTGAAAACCCGTTCTGTAGCAAACCCTGCAATAATTGTTCGTCAGAAAAGGGGATCCATTTTAATTCAGGCTTGCCGATGGCAGTGCCTAATAACTCAGCTACTTCCCGGCCGCTTTTTGTATCACTAACAATGTATTGAATATTCTTTCCTTTGAATGAAAGCGTGTGCAAAGCTGCTGCTGCCGCATCGGCAATGTCTTCGGGGTGCGACATAACCATGTTGATATCTTCACCGAAATTGTTACCGATAATACCCTGGTATTTTATTAAGCCAATACTGCCAAAAAAATTGGAATAAAAACCGCCGGGCCGCAGGTGCAATACATTGATAGCTGGTAATTCGTCGAGCCAGGTTTCCAGGTTCTGATAATTAGTAAGCGGTGGGTGGCCTGCCAGGGCAGAACCGGAACTGCTTAAATTCACTACATGCTGAATACCGGTTTCCTGTACGGCTTTTGCATAATTCTTACCCACGGCAATAGTAAACGCTTTGTAATCGGGGGCGCTGAAATTAGGGGGTATCATCAGGTAAACGGCATCGCTTCCCTGGAACGACTGCTTTACAAAGTCATAGTCTTCTACAGAACCGGTCAGGGGAGTAGCCCCCAGTTTTTTAATATCATCGGCTTTTGCCGCATTGGAGCTGATAACCGATACGTTATGGCCCTGTGCTACTAATTGTTGGGTAAGCGGCCGGCTGATATTTCCTAAAGAACCTGTAATGGTGATTTTCATTTTAATATTTGTTTGTTTTGTTGCACAAACTTAAAATGATACTTACTTTTGTACAAGTACTTACCCCAAAGTATGTATACTATGGCAGCCATTAAAGAAGCATCTACTGTTCAGGAAAATAAAAGCCAGGCATTTGTAGCCTGCCCGGTAACGTTTGTAATGGAGAAGGTTGGCGGTTACTGGAAACCGATCATTTTGTTCAATTTATTATCCGGAACAAAACGGTATAATGAATTGAAGCGATCGATCCCTACCATTACCGAAAAGGTACTGATACAACAATTAAAGCAACTCGAAAACGACGGATTGCTGATTAGAAAGTCGAAGCCGGTGGTACCGCCTTATGTTACGTATGAGCTGTCAAAATCAGGTAAAGCATTAAGACCGGTACTTTATGCCATGGCTGAATGGGCCGTAAACAACAGCGGCCGGCTGGGAAAGACCTTCTCGAAACAGATGAAAGATTTTCCGGTGGAGTAATTTATTTTAAAGGCGTCATTTCAATTTTGCGGAACTCTACTTCTGAACCTTCCGCCTGCAAGGCTATTTGTCCTTTTGCGGCAGTGCAGTTATAGCCATCATTCACCAGGTCATTATTCACCCATACTTTTATAGTATTGCCTTTGCATTCAATGACCATCGTATTCCATTGGCCTAATGGTTTTTCAGAACTATCTGT
Source organism: Niastella vici (assembly GCF_002077945.1). Lineage (GTDB taxonomy): Bacteria > Bacteroidota > Bacteroidia > Chitinophagales > Chitinophagaceae > Niastella > Niastella vici. Next base: position 117,354 of record NZ_LVYD01000024.1, on the reverse strand, counting down.
CAGGTTCAGGATGCGGCGCTTTTTCCCTTCCGAAACACCCCATTCAGTTTTAGGGCCGCGGCGTTTCTCCATGTCGGGCACTGTTATATCTTCCTGAATACACCAGAAATCACCGGCATTATTATGTTCCATTTGCACCTCTATTGATTTGGGGAACATTTGGTAGAGTGCCCGGGGTGTTGAAGCAAAAACAAGTACCCCGCAGTTGCCGGGTTTGCCGGGAAAACGGTATTCTACCCGCAACCGGTAATTTTGGTATACTGAATCTGTAATTAAATGTCCCCTCGGTTCGCCCAGGCTTACCAGCATACCATTGCGCACGATAAAAGGGCTTTTCACAGTAGTGTTCGTGTCCATAGCCGGAACATCTGCATGCCATCCCCGCAGGTTCTCCCCATTGAACAGCGCCAAAGGAATGGCCTGTGAGCGGGCAGTGCTAAAGATAGTGCTAATGGCAATGATCGTTAGAAGGGAATATTTTTTCATATAAGTGTGACTAATAAGGTTATTGTGGTACTAAATATAGAAAAATACTGGTAAACTGCCATTTGATTTATTAATTTGGAACCGTTCAATCAACATCCCCAGGCAATGAAGATCTTCTGTACTTTTTTGTTCCTTATTCTTGTAAAGCTGGTAAATGCACAATTCGCCATTATTGATGATAAAGATGGCTATTGTAATGTAAGGGTTAACCCAGAGAAGGGGAATAACATAATTGATAAATTAGAGAATGGTTGTATTGTTTTATGTGGTGAAATCAACGGGAATTGGGTCGACGTTTTCTATTTAAAGAATAATGAGGAGCCTGACGGCTATGTTTATAATAACCGGCTGAAAATGATCTCCGCATACGGGGAACTTCCCATTCTTTCAAAAAGCGATGGTACATACATGTTTGGTAAGGACTCGATTAGAGTTAAAGTAGCAAAGCAAAAATTTGATAAGGGAAAGAACCAATTAATAAATGGCAAAACCTATTGGGGTAACGATGGCGGTGTTCCCCGGTTTGCATACCAATCAATTACAATTACCCGGGGAAATAAAATAATTGAGTTACCTAAAACTGCCTTCGACGACCTTTTTGAGCCAGGCCTGCATAATACAAAAGTTAATTACGATGGGGCAAACGACATTCTTTATATCCAGGCCATGAATGGCGATGGGGCAGGCGGCTATGGAGTGATGTGGAGAATTGTAAAAGGAAAATATAAAGACCGGTTGGTATTACATGGGTTTTAACCCCGCCTAAAAAAAGCCGCAATAATTCAAATTAAAATAACATTATTGTTATTTTCGTGTAAACCTTATTCTACCTGACCATTTTACAAGACCCATCCCACCTAAATTATTGGCCACGGTAATTCCATATAACGAACAGCAACTATTGAACGGCTTACGGCAAGGCGACCAGGCATGTTTTGACCAGTTATATAGCCTGTATAGTGAACGGTTGTTTGTTAATCTGCTAAAACTCGTTAAGCATCCCGAAACAGCCGAAGAGATTTTGCAGGATATCTTCATCGTGGTTTGGGAAAAGCGCAATACCATCGATATTCATACCAGCATTCGCGCCTATCTGTTTCGCATTGGAGAAAATAAGGTGTATGATTTTTACCGGAAGGCGAGGCGCGATAAAGTGTTGTACGCACATGTAAAAGCCGCAGCCTCAGAACAATATACGCATATTGAAGAAAGCCTTTTATTCCGCGAGAACGAGCAGTTGCTGCAGGCAGCTGTAGCTTCCTTACCTCCCACACGCCGCCAGGTGTTTGAGCTCTGCAAATTGCAGGGGCAAACCTACGAACAGGTAAGTAACCTGTTGGGGATTTCTACTTCCACCGTCAATGACCATATCGTAAAAGCCACGCGTAGTATTCGCCAGTATTTTTATTCGCACGACAATTCAGCAGGCGCCCTGTTGTTGTTCGCTGCCTGGCTGGCACATAAATAATTTTCAAAAAAACTTTTTATGGCAGCAGATGACTGGCTTTTGCCAAACGTCTATACTATAAACCGTAGTTGTGTCACAACCTTCGTTTACCGAACTTTTTCAAAAATATATTAACCAAACCTGCACCCCCGCAGAGGTAGATCAGTTATTTGAGATGATTGAAAATGGGGAAGAGGGGGCTGCCGGAAAAGAACTGTTGAAAGAACATTTCCAGAACAATCTGGAGCCCACAGGCTATACAGATGAGGCCTTGCGTGAACGGCTGCAGAACCGGTTCCAACAAATTCAACAACAAATCGCTGAACAACAGCCTGCTGCAAAAAAAGTAAGCCTCGCCTGGCGTTGGATGGCGGCAGCAGCTGTAATTATTATACTCGCAGGCGGTGGTATTTGGTATTGGCTTACTACAACAACCCCACCGCCCGTTGTGGCAAAAACGGAACCTGCTGATATAATGCCTGGTAGTGATAGAGCAATTCTTACGCTGGCCGATGGAAAAACCATTTCACTCGACAGCTCCAAACATGGAACGCTCGGCCAGCAGGGGCAAACCACTGTTAACCAACAAGGCCGTCAGCTTGTTTATGATGCTGCTGAAGCGTCGAATGCCGCACCAGGAGAATTGCTTTATAATACTTTGACCACACCACGGGGCGGGCAATACCAGCTTACGTTGCCCGAGGGATCAAAAGTATGGTTGAATGCTGCTTCTTCTATCCGTTTTCCGGCAACATTTAATGACTCGGCCCGGATAGTATATATAACCGGTGAAGTGTATTTCGAAGTAAAGCCACAGTTCGGGAAGAATGGAAAGAAGGTTCCCTTTAATGTTATGATTCCGGGAGAGGCCGAAGTAAAAGTGCTTGGTACCCACTTCAACATAAATGCCTACGAAGACGAACCGCATGTAACAACCACTTTGCTTGAAGGCAAGGTAAGTATTAACCGTCCGGGAACAGCCAGCCCTGCTTTCCTGCTGCCAGGTCAGCAGGCGCTGCTTACCCCGCAAAACAAACAGGTGCAGGTGATCAGCAACGCTGATGTTAAAGGAGTAATGGCATGGAAGAATGGTTTGTTCCGGTTCGATGGTATAGAGCTGAAATCAATGATGCGGCAACTGGCACGCTGGTACGATGTGGAGATCAGCTTTGAACCCGGCGCCCCCGTTACAGAACTTTTTAATGGCGCTATGCAAAGAAGTTTACAATTATCGCAGGTATTGAAGGGTATGCAGGCCATGGGTATCCATGTAAAAAAAGAAGGAAAACATTTGATCGTAATGCCGTAGCCATGAAAAGGCTTCGCTATAGTTGATAACCCACAATTAAAAAGCCGGGTGTGGTGGAACACATCCGGCTACATTTCGGGTTAACTAAAAAGGTCTCAGCAAAGACTCATTTATTATTAAACCAAAACTGTTACAAAAGTATGCATTTTAAGGCGCTTTGTAACCGGAAAGGTATTGCCCGTTTGCGGCCGTTTACGGCTGGCAGGCTGGAGCATAACCGCTCCCGGTTACTTCACCAAACACTGCGAGTAATGAGATTAACCGCGATCATTTTACTGGTTTCTGTACTGCACGTAAGTGCTACGGGGTTATCCCAAACAGTAACATTAAAGGTCAGGAACGTATCCCTTGAAAACCTGTTCGACAACGTGACCAACCAAACCGGTTATTACTTCTTTTACCGTCCCGGTCAGTTAAAGGGTTCAAAACCAGTGAGTATTCAAGCCGAGGATGTGCCCCTGGAAGCCTTTCTGCAACAGGTGTTTAAAGAGCAGCCTGTAACGTATATGGTCCAGAACCAAACCATTTTCATAGTAGCAAAAACAGATACTGCCGCCCACAATAAAAAGCCGGCGGCGCCTCCGGTCACCCTTCATGGTGAAATACGGGATAGCCTTGGGAATGCCATGCGTGGGGCTTCTGTAACATTACTTCCCGGAAATGCGCAGGCTATTTCCAATAAGAATGGCGAATTTGTTATAGGCGGTATAGAACCAGGCCGTTATGTATTACGGGTTTCTTATGTAGGTTATGAAACGTTCTCCCTGCCCGTAAACGTAACAGCAGAAAGCAATGCAGTAGTTAAAGTGGTGCTGAAACCTGAAGTCAGCAACCTCACGGAGATCACCGTTTTTAACAACGGTTATCAAACGCTTCCGAAAGAAAGAAGCGCCGGCAGTTTCAGCAAGCCCAAAATGGATATTATTTATAACCGCAGTACCAGCATGGACCTCATGCAACGCCTCGAAGGCCAGCTACCTGGTTTGGTAATATATAATGCGCCTAATCAAAATGGCAACCCCATTACGGTACGCGGTAATAGTACCATCAATGCCGATAAATCGCTGTTGTATGTGGTTGATGGAATGGTGGTCAATGATCTGTCTGATATAAACCCCAACGATGTACAGGATGTTACCCTGTTGAAAGATGCAACGGCGGCTTCCATCTGGGGTAGCCGGGCCTCCAATGGTGTTATTGTGATCGTTACAAAAAAAGGTTCTTTTGGCGCCAACAAGCTAAAAGTAGAATATAACGGATTTTACAATATGCAAGGCAAGCCCGATATTGGATACCTGCCTTACATGCGCAGCCCTGAGTTCATTCAAACCATGAAGGAGCTGTTTGCCGACCCTGCTTACCTCACTGCCAATACTTATGCTTCGGCAAACACAGTCGTTAGTGGTAACAATCCGATCATGCCGCATGAACAGATCCTCTTTAAACAATACCGGGGACTCATTAGCGAAGCCACTGCCAATGCGCAATTAGATAGTCTGGCAGCCATCGATAACCTGAGCCAGATCAAGGATACCTGGTACCGGAATGCATCGCTCAGCAACCATACCGTTTCGGTAAGAGGCGGTTTTGGCAACTACAGCTTGTATGGTTCGCTGGCTTATACCAACACCACCACCAGTACACCGGGTGAAAAGAACAATGCTTATAAAATAAACATCAGGCAGGATCTGAATGTGAGCAAAAGAGTAACTGTATACCTGATCTCGAACCTGGTGAATACCGTTACATCGGCTGCACGGCCAATTTCACCGATCACTACCAGGTTCGTACCCTACCAGTTATTTAAAGATGGGGATGGCAACAGTATTTCCATGCCCTGGATCTACCGCACCGATTCATTAACCGCATTGTATCAAACAAAAAGCGGTTTGAACCTGAATTATAATCCGCTCGATGAAATGAATTATGGTAATACAAAAGGGAATACATTCCATGCCAATTTAACGGGCGGTATCACCGTAAAGCTCATCAAAGGGCTTCGTTTGGAAGGGGTGTATGGCCTTATGCAGGGAAACTCAAAAACAACTGCTTTTGACAGCCAGAAAAGTTTCACGGTAAGGAATCAGCTGGCTGCGTTTACGGTACCTGCTGCCACTGCAGGCGCTTCGCCTACCTATTATTTGCCAACCACAGGTGGCATACTGACCACCTCCAATTTGAATCAGCGGAATTTTACCATTCGTCATCAATTGGTATATGACCTTACTATTGGTAATGGCGATCATCAACTCACTATGCTGGCCGGTCAGGAAGCTAACAGCACCTTTACCAATACCAACACTTCGGTAGCCCGTGGTTACGATCCCCAATTGTTAACTTCGCAACCGATAGATTATGTTACCCTGGGTACCGGTATATCGGGTACGGTATTTCCATCGTCTCTTATAAGGAGCTCGCTTACTAATGATTCCTATAAAGAGTTAGAAGCAACGGCCCGCACAACTTCCCTGTACGGTAATGCTGCGTATACTTATTTAAGAAAGTATACGATCAACGCCAGTTTGCGTAGCGATAAATCGAATTTATTTGGTCAGGACAGATCTGTACAAAGCAAACCCATTTGGGCTGTTGGGTTGGCCTGGCAAATTGCCAAGGAACCGTTTATGGAACATATTACCTGGTTAGACAACCTTACCTTAAGGGCCACGTATGGATTATCGGGTAATCAGCCCTCAAAAACGCAATTCTTTGCAGCCGCCTATGATATAGCCAGCGGATCTACCAATTTATATGCACCCGGCGGTATAAGTTATTCCATCTCTGCATATGCCAACAAGAAGATCACCTGGGAAAGTACCAAAAATTATAACCTGGGGCTCGATTATTCATTCCTGAAAGGCCGGTTATTGGGAAGTACCGACCTGTACATGCGCCGCACTTCCAATTTGATCGGCGATGAGCCTACCAATGCGTTTGGGGGTGTGTCTTCCATTACCGGCAACCTGGGTGATATTCATAATACGGGTGTTGAAACAAAATTAACTTCTGTGAACATGAGGGGAAAGAACTTCACCTGGTCTACTACCCTGGTACTATCGTACAACTACAATAAAGTAACCAAACTGTATATTGCCAATCCCCAAACCTCAGCGCTGCTGTTTATGAGTACCCGGTATGCCGAGGGTTATTCATCCTATGCGCAATGGGGCTATAGATTTAAAGGCCTCGACAATGTAGGCGATCCATTGGTTGAGCTGGCAGACGGCACCATCACTAAAAAGCCCGGCGCTTTGGCAAGTGACCTGGTGTATATGGGTACCTGGCAACCAACATGGAGTGGTGGGTTCAGTAATAATTTTCGCTACAGGAATTTTCAGCTTACCTGTAATATGATCTACAATTTCGGCGCAACGATCAAACGGGATGCCGTTGGTTTAAATACATTTACCGGCCAGTTGACTGGCAGAACCTCAACAACTGCCGGTCAGTTCCTGGGAAATTTGTACACCGACTTTAACAAGCGCTGGAAAAAACCAGGTGATGAAACCATTACCAACATTCCGGCCTATATTCCCAGCTCCAGCATCAGCAGCACCCAACGGTATGTGTTATACTACGCCAATGGCGATATCAACTATTTTGATGGCGCCTATATAAAAATGCGGGACCTTAATTTGTCGTATACCCTGCCGCCGCAAATAGTAAGCCGTTTACGGGCTGAAGACATCACTTTCAGGGCAACCCTGTCGAATGTTATGGTGTGGAAGGCTAATAAGTATGGCATAGACCCGGAATTTCATAATTCTACATCGGCCGAGCGAACTGTGCCCACTGCTCAACATAGTGTTGCGCTCGGGGTAAACATGCGGTTCTAATCAATTAAAAATTACGACATGAAAACAAGTATTGTAAACATATATAAAACCACCCTTTGTGTACTGGCTGTATCGGGCGTGGTATCGTGCAGCAAGAGTTTTTTGGATATTAAACCTAAAGGCAAAGTGATTGTGCAGGCTACCGCTGATTATGATCTGCTGTTGAGTTCGTCAGGATTGTCTGCTAATAGTGTTGATGTGGGTGTGCCCATGGGCGATGAAGTGATTGCTTTTGATAATTATTTTTCCAGTGCATCAACCCGTAGCCAGCGTCTTTTCCGTTGGGACGATGTAATTTATGATGATGGCTTTTTTGCCAATGAAATGTCAACCTTAATGGCCAGTTTGTATACCTATAACAAGATCATCAATGAAGTAATGTCTTCAACAGATGGTACAGAAGCCGATAAGAAAGCGCTTTTGGCGGAAGCCAGGGTCAACCGGGCATGGACCTATTTTAATTTGATCAATATGTATGGCAAGCCGTACAATGCCGCTACCGCCGCTACCGACCCCGGCTACCCGATCGTAACTGCAGCAGATGTAACAGAAACAAAGTTTACGCGCGCCTCGGTGCAGGAAGTATATGATTTTATTTTGAGTGACCTAACCGAATCAATCCCCAACCTTCCCGTGACCATCCGTACTCGTATCAGGTTTGGTAAAACGGCCGCTGAATTATTGCTCGGTAAAGTGTATGTTTTTATGGGCAAATTTGATGCGGCCAAACCTTACCTGGAAGCGGCGCTTACCGACCTGGCCACTACCGGCGCAGGGACAACCCTTACTAATATGGCATTGTACGATTTCAATGTTACCATGATCCCTGCTGGTACCTGGGGTTGGAATGCTACCTCCTACGCTTCAGGATCTTTCAGTGGTACGCCTGTTCCGGCCTATTATACAGAGAATATAGTCTGCCGCCAGGTTACTCCCATGTCATGGGCCGTTAGCGCCAATGAATATACAATGAGTCCGCAGGCGGCTCAATTGTATACAACCTCCGATAAACGGCTGAACTATTTTACCACTAAACCATTCGGTGTTACTACCGCTTATCCATTATCGGGTGCACTTCGCCGTAACGGACCTTCGGCATTACTGAATGGCATGACCATTCCCGAACTGTACCTGTTGCGGGCCGAAGTGGCCGCCCGGTTGGGAGACACTACTACAGCTATTGCCAGCCTCAAAACCCTGCGGGTAAAAAGAATGAGCGCCACAGATGCGAACGCCATTCCTGTTGGAATGACGCAATTGCAGCTGATACAGTTCGTGCTGAACGAAAGGCTCAGGGAATTTGCTCTGCAGGGTTACCGCTGGTTCGATATGAGAAGATTGTCGGTTGACCCGCTGTTTTCCTCAAATACCTATACTCATACATTATACAGCCCAACAGGTATGGTAAGTGCAACGTATACTTTGCGGCCCGAACGGTTCACCCTGCAGTTGCCCTCGGCCGTAATAGCGCAAAACCCGGGTATGGAAAATAATCCGTAACTCTTATAATGATGAATTATATGAACAAACTGATTGGTGTTTTAATTTGTATTGGCTTTTCGATAACCGGGTGGGCGCAAACAGATACCACCGACCGGCCCCTGATGCATGAGATCGTTGCCGCGAAATTCTTTCTGGCGCCGGTAGAGAAAAAAATAGCGTTCACAGAAACCTGGTTAAAACAATTTCCCGACACTGCCCGTTCGGGAAAATTAGCCGAGGCATACGATATGTTGCGTTCTGAAATAGCACTGACCTATTTTAAAGCTAATGATAAAGCAGCCGGGTTGAACTGGCTTCAGCAATTACGCACGGCAGAAGGAAAGGTTGGGGCTGGAATAAAAATAGGTAGCTATTTACTGAGCCAGGATGAAAAAGCATATGCAGGCGTAGTGGAATCTAAATTGCGCCCTATGGTCGATAGTGTTAGCAACGCTTTCAAAAAAGACAGCACTGGCAAAGACACGTATAACACCCTGATGCCTGTGTATGTAAAATGCCTGCAGGTATTGGGCAAGAATGATAGAATTGTTTATTACCTACAGCCCCTGTACAAAGCAAATGGTCAGCAATTTCCTTCCGATGTAACAACACGTATAATGACCAAACCGGAAGATTATAAGCTTACTGATAATCTTGCATACACATATGGCATGGCGCTGGCTGCAACCGGCCAATCGAAAGAAGCCGTTGCTGTGTTGGCCCGCATGTATTTAACCGGCGAAGAAACCTCAGAAAAGGTACTTGCCGATATCAAGGACGCCAGCAGTAAAATACCAGGCGGCGAGGCTTATTTCAATCACCTCACCGATTCGGTGCATAGCTATTATAAAGCAAAACTCACCGCTTTTGCGGCGGTGAAAAATGTTGATTTAAATGCGCTGAAAGGCCGTTATGTGTTGCTTGATTTCTGGGGTAGCTGGTGCAGGCCATGCCGGGCAAGTCATCCGCATCTGAAAGAGTTATACGCGAAATACAAAGACAAGGGATTTGAAATAGTGGGTATTGCTTCAGAGCACGCCAAAACAAAAGAAGATTGCATTGCAGCCTGGAAAAACGCCATTGCACAAGATGGAATAACCTGGTTACAGGTGTTGAATAATGAGAACGCAGTGAAATTTGATGCGGTGAAAGAATACAGTGTTACTGCATTTCCCACAAAAATATTGCTCGATAAAGATGGTAATATTATCGGCAGGTTTGTGGGTAATGGTAATAGTGGCGAGGCTTTTTACGCCCGGCTTGCGCAGTTATTAGACAATTGAAAAACCCTTATAGATCGTACCCTTTTAAATTGTACCCTTTCCAAACAGTCCCCTGGGAAAGTATAGTCATCGGTGAATGATCATTGGTTAAGGCTTGAAACCTGTACCTGTCCATGAAAACTACGGCGACCACCACGCACTGCGTTTGGGTCGCCTTTTTCTTTGTATGGGGTTGCCAGGTGGGCAAGGTAGCCAGGGCGCACAGAAGCCTTCCTGGGGACTGAACACTAATTTGGTTTGTTCTTTCTTTATAAAAACACAGACCAAACATAGAGCTAACGCACATCAAACCCAGACCAAACCCAGGCATTTGCTGTGTTTTATATGTGTTTCATGTACGTTATGTATATTTTTATTTTGTATCTGTATGAAACTAATTTATATTGTGTTACTAATCATTTAATCATTAAACTATAACATGTATGGCTACTTATTATAATGGCATAAATGGGGCCTTCAGGGGCAAGGTGGGAACGGTGATAGGGTCATCCAGGAAAGGAAAACCCTATATGAAGTCGCTGCATAAAAAGCGTACTATACCAGCGCATAAAATGGAGCAACTCAACCGTAACAAATTCGCCATGGCGCACCGGTGGCTGCAGCCGGTTACAGATTTCGTGAGGGCCGGTTATAAGGGTTATACCGATACGGTTGAAGGTTTTCTGGCAGCAAAGTCATACCTGTTAAAAAATGCTTTTGAAGGCGAAGGTGCTGAAATGAAAATCAATCCTGCATTGATGAAAGTAAGCTATGGAGACCTGCCTTTACCCACTAATATAACCACAGTAAAAACAGCCCCTGATGAATTACAGGTTTCCTGGGATGCGTGCGATCAGAAGGCCGACGATGCTGCCGACCAGGTAATGATCCTGGCTTATGATATTGACAATGGCGTGGCAGCATATAAAATCACCGGACAGTTGAGGTATGCAGGAATCGACAATCTATTCATTCCTCCAGCTGATCCTGAAAGAACTTATCACATATACGTTGCATTTGTTGCGGCCGACCGAAGCCGGCAGTCAATGAGCGTATACCTCGGTACCATCAGTAATTAATAATACGTTTAGAAAGATCACAATTACATAATGGATCAATGGCTGTTGTTGACCGCTATTGATAATGATGTTGCACGACGGAATTTTTTGTTATCAGGTTGCATGCATTAATTATTGTTTTTCAAACATTTTATTAGCGGCAATGGGTATAGTGCATATTTTTCAGCAATATATTTTACTTGTTTTCGTTTAATTTTTTCAATTACAGAAAACCTGCTTATGATATAGTACTTTTCTATAAACAGGTATTGTTTTTGTAGATAGGTGTGAAAATGACATTTAAATTTGTATTTTGCACGCATTCCAGTCATTTTACTCCGATTGCAGGATGTATCCGAATTGCCAGATGATCATTTATTTAAACCTGCAAAAAAGATCGAATCCAATTTTATGCGAAAGTTATTGTTATTAGTTGCTTTTTCTTACACAGCGGCCTTTGCTCAACCTAAAACGTATTCAACAGCCAATGCGCATTCGCACAACGATTACCAGCAGTCGGCGCCTTTGTTTTCTGCCTACAACCTGCAGTTTGGTAGCGTTGAAGCAGATGTGATATTAGCGAATGATGAGCTGCTCGTGGCACACACTGAAAGAGATGTTCCGCAACACCGTACACTGGAAGAACTGTACCTGAAGCCAATTCAGGGATACATTCAGGCCAATAAAGGCTATCCATATGCAGATACTTCCCGCAAACTGATATTGATGCTGGATATTAAATCTGAAGCCATTCCAACTTTAAATAAAATAGTAGATATATTACAAAAATACCCTGAGCTTATTCATACACCCAAGTTCAAGGTATTGATCAGTGGTAACAAACCCGATCCTTCCAGCTATATCTCTTTTCCTTCTTTTGTAGTGTTCGATGGTTTGTTAAGCACCCGGTATTCAAAAGATGCATTGAGCCGTATCATTATGCTCAGCGATAACTTTGTTACCTATTCAACCTGGAAAGGAACCGGTCCAATTCCCGAAAATGTTTTCGAAAAACTGCAGAAATTAATTACCAAGGCGCATGGATTAGGCAAGGAAGTTCGTTTATGGAACGTGCCTGATTTTGATGATGCCTGGTCGAAAGTGATTGAACTGGGTGTTGATTATATTGATTCAGACAGTATCAAGGCCCTGGCCCAATTCCTGAAAAAACAATCAGGCAAAGCCAGTTAATCGTTGTATAAAATATTTTACAAAAGTGGGTCGCTCTTTAAGGGCGGACCCATCTTTTTTTGCACTAAACGTTTAAGGTTAAGCCTTTCGCCGGCCCGCAGACGACCCACTTTTTTATCTGAATTCATATCCCAGGCCCATTACCTGGGTAAGCAGGTTGGCCGGAGCATCAGTGGCGGTACATCGTCCTTCTATAACAGGCGCAATAGGCGAGTGCTGCGCCAGGTATTCCTCAATCACCTTGTGCATGGTTTCTCCCATTAAATGCGGGCTCCTGACGCCCTGCATGCGGCAAATAGTGGTGTCGGGGTCGCCTTCCCGCTCACAGGCTACAAAGGTGTATTCCCGGTTCGGTTCAACCGGCTTTCCACCCACTTTAATATAATTGACCCTTTTCCCGGCCTCATTCCCTAATGTAAAATTTACTTCCATTCCTTTAAAGCGCACCACCCAGCCACCCAACCGTTTGGCCGGATCTTTGGCAAATGCATTTTCCAGTTCGGTTTCCATCCAGGTCCATAATTGCTGGCCGGTAATGGTACCTTTTTTTGCTTCACTGTCTACGGGTAACATGCTCCATAAATAATCAACCGTAATTTCTGCCATACCGGTTGCAGGGTTGGGGATCAGGGGCGGACAAAAACGAAACCCATTGCTGAGCGCTATATCGGGTTTGAACTTCCACATAATGGCATCGGTGATAAAATTATCCATCGGGGTTTCAATAACATAATACCTGATCAATGGATTTTTTGATTGGCCGATCACCCGGCTCAGCTCTTTTTTATAAGGCTCGCTGGCTTTATTGATCAACTGCTTCATTTCCCCGTCTGCTTTGTATTTCTGCGGATCAACATCCAACAACTGATAGGTGTGGTCTTTTATAATGCCATTTTCAACAACGATATCGAGTTTGGCAATAAAGGAACCGAACGCGCCGGGCTCCGTTACTTTTGCATATTGGCCCTGTACCGGTTGGCGAAGCCGTTCATGCGTATCGGCGCCGAGGATGTAATCAACTCCTTTTATTTCGCTCTTATTCGATAAGCCGAATTGTTGCGCCAGGCCCATATGGGTCATCAGGAATACCAGCTGGCAATTTTCGTATTCCTTTAAGATCTTAATATACTTTGCAACATTGGTTTCAGGTGCAGTGAATTTTATGCCATCACAATAAGCGGGCGATTGCCGTTTGGGAGTTAACGGATCATTATAACCGATAAACCCCACTTTGATGCCGGCAATATGTTTTACGAAATAAGGCGGAAAAATAAGGTCGCCCTTCATGTCATCATTGGTATCATGATACATATTGGCGCATACTTTCACTGCATCATAACCAAACATATCTTTCATCATCATTTCCTTTCCATACACTACTTCCCAGTTACCGGGCAGCATAATATCATACCCGATATTGTTCATCAGGGGTACAATGGCCCTGCCTTCACTCAGGGCTGCAATACCGCTTCCCTGAAAGCAGTCGCCGCCGTCTAATACCAGGGTATTGGCCGCATTTTGATTTCGCAAGGCGTTTATCATTGTTTTGAGATGGGCCAGCCCGCCCCGCTTTTTATAAACCGGTTTGCCCTGCTCAATAAAGAACTCATCGTGCGTCATGAGTTGTGAATGTATATCGGCCGTATGTAATAAAGACAACAGGTTGGCCTTGCCATTTTGTACGGCTTTGTTTTGCTGCATTTGCTGCGCCTTATAAGCCGCTTCATCAGTATGTAGGGCAGCCGCCGCCAGCGGGGTAGTTACCAGTCCGCCCCCTATACCCAGGCCAAGGCCCAGGCGGCCTGCTTTCTTTATAAAATCACGGCGGCTGTTTTCAGACAGTTCAATATGCAGGTCTTTTTCTGCACGGCTTATCTCGTGATCATGACAATTAGCACAGCTGCATTGAGGTAAGTGAGTAAGAGACATATTGCAATCGTTATATTTATTAATGGGTGGTTGTAGGCTGAACAGGCTAAATTGCCGGAGTTTTCAATAAATAGCGCCATGCGTGTGGGGCAAACACAACAAGTCACAAATCACCCCTTCTTTGTCTCATTTACACAGCATGGAAATTGAAAATTGGCGGTAAGTTTGTCCTGTCAATCGAATAACATACTTAACCAATAAAAAAAGAGAAAAATGTCAACAACTAATGTAACAAAGATCACAGTACAAAGCACTATTAATGCTCCGGTTGAAAAAGTTTGGAATTTCTGGTCATTACCTGAGCATATTACACAGTGGTGTGCCGCTTCTGACGACTGGCATGCACCCAAAGCAGAGAATGATTTAACAGTTGGCGGTAAATTTTCGACCCGAATGGAAGCCAAAGACGGCAGTTTTGGGTTTGATTTTGGCGGTGTGTATGACGAAGTAAAGAAAAATGAGCTCATCGAATATACAATGGGCGACGGCCGCAAAGTGGTGGTTACCTTTTCAGGCAGTGGAAATGAGACCAAAGTGGTGGAAACTTTTGATGCCGAGAACACGCATTCTATTGAAATGCAACAGGGCGGCTGGCAGGCGATTTTGGATAATTTTAAGAAGTACACAGAGACCAATTAAGATAGGTGTATTCATTTGTGTGTATAGCCATGAGAAAGTAGGAGGTAAAGGTAAGAAGTAGGAAATACAGTTGAAAATAATTAGAGACTACCCTTATCGGGTTCTTCATACTTCCTACTTCTTACTTCGTTTTTTTAGAATCCGTGAGCCAATACCAAGAAGAAAGCCCCTTTCAAAGTACAGATCGTACTTTTTTCAGTCGCCCCCGTAACAATCTTAGTTACAAATGTTACTCTTCAGCAATAATAGCGCTCTTTCCTGCAACACAATACCCGCTTCATTTATAGAGAGTTGATCATTGCTTTATGGTTGTATTGCATAGTACAAATTAGATTTTATATACTAATATAATTAGTCTTGTAATGCTAAAATAGTTAGTAAACTGAGTAGCTTTGCCCTAAAGCAACGGGGCATTATGTACTTAAATTGCAGAACATATTTCAGTTTGCGATACGGCACTTATTCTACTGAAGAACTGGTAAACACCGCTGCAGCACAAGGCATTGGGGTATTGGCTTTAACAAACATTAATTGTACCTGCGATTGCTGGGACTTTGTGAATTTTTGCCAACAAAAAGATATTAAACCGGTTATTGGCGTTGAGATCAGGAATGAAGATACGCTGCTTTATATACTGCTGGCAAGAAATAACCAGGGGTTTGCCGCCATCAATGAATTTTTATCCTGTCATTTTCAGCTCAAAAAAAACTTTCCTGAATATGCCACTTATTTTCAACATAACCCTGATGTATATATTATTTATCCCTTCGATCGAAAAGCTCCCGCTGATCTGTTGGCTGGTGAATACATTGGCATCCTGGCTACAGAACTGAATAAACTGTTTGGGACCAGCTGGAAGCAATTCGAACACAAGTATCTTGTTCGGCAACCGGTAACCTTTCAGAATAAACAGTATTACAATTTGCACCGGTTGTTGCGGGCAATTGATAAAAATACCTTACTGTCGAAGCTTCCTGCCGAAACCCAGGCTTCGCCCGATGAAACCTTTATTTCCCCCTCAGCGCTGCTTGAACAGTTCAGGCAGTTTCCCGCCATTGTAACCAATACGTACAAACTGCTCGATGATTGCCGCATTGCAATGGATTTTCGTACCGATAAAAACAAAAAAAGTTTTAGCGCCACGCCTGAGGACGACAGAATACTATTGGAGAAACTGGCTACGGAAGGATTGATAGCCCGCTATGGCCGTAAGAATAAGCAGGCCCAGGAACGGATGTATAAAGAGTTAAAGATCATCAATGACCTGGGATTTAATTCATATTTTCTGATCAACTGGGATGTAATACGCTATGCCCAGTCGCGCGGATTTTATTATGTAGGGCGGGGGAGCGGGGCCAATTCCATTGTAGCCTATTGCCTGCGCATCACCGATGTTGACCCAATTGAGCTGAACCTTTATTTTGAACGGTTCCTGAATCCTGAAAGAACTTCTCCACCCGACTTTGATATCGACTTCAGCTGGACCGACCGGGACGACATCATGGATTATATTTTCAAGCGGTATGGAAAAAAACATGTTGCCCTGCTGGGTTCTTATACCACTTTTCAGCATGATGCCATTATTATGGAGCTGGGTAAAGTGTTTGGTTTGCCGGTTGATGAAATAAAAAGCCTGCAACGGGCTACAGAAGCCACTGATAAGATCCAGCGCACCATACTGCAATATGGCAGGTTGTTGAAGAATTTTCCGAATAATATTTCCATTCACCCTTGCGGCATGCTGGTTACAGAGAAACCGATCTATGAATATGCCGCACTGTTTATGCCACCCAAGGGATTTGCCACCACCCAAATGGATATGTTTGTTGCAGAGAACATTGGTATCAATAAATTTGATATCCTGAGCCAGCGGGGGTTGGGACATATAAAGGAAAGCCTGCGGTTAATAAAAGCCAATAAGGGAATAGATGTAAATATTCATGACTTCCACAATTTCAGGCATAATACGGCCATCAAAAAACAGATCAGGGAGGCGCAAACCATTGGATGCTTTTATATAGAATCGCCGGCCATGCGGCAATTGCTGAAAAAGCTCCGGTGCGATGACTACATTACGCTGGTGGCGGCCAGCTCCATCATAAGGCCGGGGGTGGCCCAGTCGGGCATGATGCGCGAGTATATAACCCGGTTCCACAACCGCGATAAGATCGTATACCTGCATCCGCTTTTTGAGGAGCACCTGAGCGAAACCTTTGGGGTAATGGTGTTCCAGGAAGATGTGATCAAGATCGCGCATTATTTCGCCGGTTTGTCATTGGGCGAAGCAGATATCCTGCGCCGCGCCATGAGCGGAAAATACCGGGGGAATAACAAGTTCAGGCTTATTAAGGAAAAATACCTCGCCAATTGCCGTGAACTGGGGCATTCCGATGAGCTGGCACATGAAGTATGGCGGCAAATGGAAAGCTTTGCCGGGTATAGTTTTAATAAAGCGCATTCGGCCAGCTTTGCAGTGGAAAGCTATATGAGCCTGTATTTAAAGACCTTCTTCCCCAAAGAATTTATGGTGGCCGTGATCAATAATTTCGGCGGCTTTTATTCAACCGAATTATATTTTATTGAATTAATGAAGGCCGGCGGTATTATCAATGCGCCCTGTGTAAACAACAGCGATATCTATACCAGTATAAAAGGTGATGAAGTACATACCGGTTTTATTCATATCAAGGCGCTACAGGATAAAACGATGCAACTGATCGTGGAAGAACGGAAAGCGGGCGGCCTGTTTTTGCATTTGCAGGATTTTATTGAGCGCACGGCCATCGGGTTAGAGCAGTTGAACATGCTGGTGAGCATTGGCGCCTTCCGGTTTACCGGTAAAACAAAAAAGCAATTATTGTGGGAAGCCAATTTTCTGCAGAAAAAAAATAAGGCGCATATTCCCGTCAGCGAGTCTTTGTTTGAAGAAAGACCGGTTGAATTCACCCTGCCCGAGCTAACTGACAATGCCATCGATGATCTGTATGATCAGAAGGAGATCCTGGGGTTTACTTTATGGAACCCCTTTGCCATGGTTGATGAAGACCCCGGCCAATACATTCCTGCCCGGGAAATAGGCAATCACCTGCATAAAGTAATTACGGTACTTGTTTACTTCATTGCCAGTAAGCATGTGCAAACAAAGAATAATGATTACATGTTCTTCGGAACTTTTATTGATAAAGACCTTGATTGGGTTGATACCGTTCATTTTCCCGATGCGGCCCGCACCTATCCCATGCACAGCGGCGGCTTTTATAAAGTAACCGGCAGGGTAGTGGATGATTTTGGCGTGTATAGTATTGAAGCGCGCAAAATGGAAAAGGTGGGATTTAAGAAACGCAGTTACGATACTATTAAATAGCAAACCATGCTTATAACAAAGGACAGACATATAGCGCATTTTGACCTGGATGCTTTTTTTGTGTCGGTAGAAACTTTGCGAAATCCCCGGCTGCGCGGTAAACCATTACTGGTAGGTGGCGGTAGCGACAGGGGCGTAGTGGCCGCCTGTAGTTATGAGGCGCGCAAATTTGGCGTTCACAGCGCCATGCCCATGAAGATCGCCCGCCGGTTGTGCCCGGATGCGGTTATCATTAAAAGTGATTTTGAAACCTACAGCAAATATTCGCGCCTGGTTACAGAGGTGATAAAAGATACGGTACCGTTGTTTGAAAAAGCAAGCATCGATGAATTCTATATTGATCTTACCGGAATGGATAAGTTTTTCGGTTGCCTGCAATTCACCGAACAATTAAAGAAAAGGATCAATAAAGAAAGCGGGTTGCCCATTTCCTGGGGGCTGGCCTCCAATAAACTGGTGAGCAAGGTGGCCACCAATGAAGTAAAGCCAAACGGGCAGCTGGAGATCCCCTTTGGAAATGAAAAGAGCTTTCTGGCGCCGTTAAGTATTATCAAGATACCGGGCATTGGTAAGGAAACCGGGTACAAGCTGTTGAAGATGGGCGTGGAGACGGTAAAAGTACTAAGTGAAATTCCGGTTGAAATGATGGAGAATTTACTGGGCAAGCCGGGCATCGATCTGTGGCGGAAATCGAACGGCATCGATGAAACGCCGGTGGTCCCTTATTATGAACAGAAATCCATTTCTACAGAAACCACTTTTCAAACCGATACCATTGATACAGAGTTCCTGCATAGTCAGCTGGTACGCATGACCGAAGAGATCTCCTTCCAGTTGCGGCAGCAGAACAAGCTGACCGGCTGTGTGACCGTGAAGATGCGGTATTCAAACTTTGAGACTTTTACCAAACAAATTACCATCCCCTATACCAATGCAGATCATATTTTATTGAAAACGGCCAAAGAACTGTTCAGTAAGTTATACGAACGGCGATTACTGGTAAGGTTATTGGGTATCCGGTTTACCCACCTCATTCCGGGGAATTACCAGATAAGTTTATTCGACGATACCCAGGAAATGATCAACCTGTACCAGGCCATCGACAGTGTAAAAAAGCGGTTTGGAGAAAAGACACTCATCAGGGCCGTTGGCGTAAGGGCATAGACGTGAATTTGACCTTTAATACATGATTCCTAAGTGCAAATACTTAGCAAAAAATGAAAAACTATTCATTTTTTGCCTTTCTGAAAAAATCTTTTGTCGTCCTTTACACTCCGGTGTATTACTTATAAAGGGATACTCACCTTTTTGAAGGATATCTCCGCCTAAACCAAATAACGATTCGTGAAGCAGGAATTTTTGAAAAAAAAAGAATGAAGTAACTATGAAAAAAGATTTCCCTATTACCATTGCCGTTGTAGATGACAATGCCCTTATCCGTGAAAGTGTGAAATTTCGTCTTAACTCATTGGGTTACAATGTGGTTATGGAAGCAGAGAATGGCCAGGAGTTCCTTGACAAGCTGCATGTGAATAAAATGCCCGATGTATGTGTGCTGGATATTAACATGCCCGTGATGGATGGATTGGAAACCACCATTCACCTGAAGAAGGAATGGCCGGCCATGAAGATCATCTTCTTCTCCATGGAAGACAGCAGTATATATATTAATAAAGGAATTCAATTGGGCGCTGACGGTTTTGTCGCAAAAGATGCACCCTTTCAGGATCTGAATAATATGTTGTTATCGATCATTAAACAAAGCCAGGTGGCCTAAAACTTGATAAGTTCTGTTAAGAATAGCTTTCAAATTAGTACAAACACGCCTTCTAAAGTAAATACACGCAAGTCCATTAAACCAAATAAAAAACAGCCCTCCGGCAAATCGGAGGGCTTGTTTATTTATGGCCGTTTTTCATATTTCGTTTTGAGTGAATCGCTGGCGACCAGTGATTAGTTCTGAAAATCCGCGAATTTATTCAGGATTGCCAACTGCCGGTTGCCAATTGTGGGCTGCCGCCTCCGGAGAACATTGCCTTCTATTATCATTATCTCATAAATCCCCGCATCCCATAAATCCCAGTTCAGACTAATATCTTCCATCCTTTTTATCCATCGACCGGCCTACACCATAACCAACGCCACCACCTACAACACCACCAATAACAGCACCGAGGGCCCGGTTATTTTTAACCAGTAATGCACCTGCCGCCGCACCTGCACCGGCGCCTATGGCTGTTCCCTTGGCCGCTTTACTCCAACCTTTCTTCTTTTTGGCGACAGGTTGAACCGCAGGCGTCACTTTATTTACTGTATAATACTTGCGTACAATTACCGGACGGGTTGCTGTAGTAGTTGTACGGGAGGTATTTTCCAATTGTTGTTGTTTCCATTCTTTAAACTCGGCATATTCCGATGCCGAAACTGTTGCCGGCGCTACCGGTATACTCTCCGTTGCCAACCTGCTATTATCCTTACAGGAAGCCAATAATAAACCTGCGCTCACTAATACTGCTGTGGTTGTGTATAAGATCCTTTTCATAATCTACATTTTTAGGTTTTTCAATCAGTACCTGTCCCGATTTATCGGGAATCATTTCACACAGATAGTAGTTGAAAAAGCGTGCCATAAAATCCTTAATTGTTAAAGGCTGCCGTTCCTCTTGCGGGAGGCGCTCATTGTCAGTATAATAGAAAGCATTCATATTAACATAAAGAAGTTTTAAAGGTCCGCCGAAGCCCTGGCGTAGGCGGAGCCGCCGGTTGCAGGCCGGAAACTGCCAGCCAAAATCCCGAACTGCGAATTGTAATCTATAAACTTTAAATTATAAACTCTTGTTTCACGGTTACTGTTCCACGATAGATAACTGTAGGGAGAACAATTCCGGGAACGTTTGCGTAAAAAAATGTGTACCCGCACATTCGTTATAATTCACTTCTTTTTAACTTTCCATTAGTTATATACCCATCCCCCAGATATTTCCACAATTACCCAGATTCGATTTTCATCCGACCCCGTTTACCTGATGCCGTTATGGCTAATAGCGATTGCCTGCTTATTATTTTTTTAGAACCACTCCCCTGTAATAGGCATGTCATAAGCTAGGTAGCTCCTTTGTTTATTCCACTGTTAAATGTGTAGCCAATCGTACGTAGTTTTTGAAAAGAACTATGCGAGCCCTCTTTTGCCTGAACGAACGTCTTTTATTTTTTAATTAAAGCTTGTTATATGAAAAAAATGCTATTGTCTTTACTTGCCTTATTTACTGTTTATGTGGGCACATATGCCCAGGACCTGTACGTTTCACCATCCGGAAGCGCTTCCAATTCCGGTACTTCTATTTCGGCGCCTACTACGTTAGCAAATGCGCTGGCCACAATAACCGCCGGAAGCACTATTTATATGCGGGGTGGTACTTACAGTTTAACTGCTACAGTTGTTATTGCAGAATCAAACAGCGGCACTGCAGCCGCACCAAAAAATTTGTTTGCCTATGGTAGTGAAGTACCTATTTTAAGTTTTGCCTCAATGGCTGTTTCCTCTTCAAACCGTGGTGTTGTGCTCGATGGTAGTTACTGGCATTTAAAAGGGTTGATCATTGAAAGCGCCGGTGATAATGGTATGCTGTTGTCGGGTGATAACAATACCATTGAAAGCTGTATTTTCAGAAAGAATGCGGATACCGGTTTGCAGCTTAGCCGGTATAACACTGCTTATACTACCATTAGCCAGTGGCCCAGCAATAACCTTATTTTGAGTTGCGAAGCCTATGATAACAAGGACGCGGGTAATGAAAATGCCGATGGTTTTGCGGCCAAGCTTACCTGCGGTACCGGTAATGTTTTCCGTAATTGCGTTTCGCATCATAACATAGATGATGGCTGGGACCTGTATACGAAAACTGATACGGGCCCAATAGGGCCCATAACCCTGGAAGGCTGTATTTCACACGACAATGGAATATTGACCGATGGCTCTACATCGGGCAGTGGCGACAAGAACGGGTTTAAACTGGGGGGTGAAGACATTGCGGTGAACCATATAGTAAGAAGATGCGTGGCTTTCAACAATGGCCATCATGGGTTTACTTATAACAGCAACCCGGGCAGCATTGAAGTAACTAATAATACTTCTTATAATAATGCAGAACGGAATTTCAGTTTCGACGCGGGTACCCATGTGTTTAAAAATAACCTGTCTTATTTGGCCGGTTCAAACGACCGCATTGTTGGTACGGCAACAGCGCCCAATGCATTCCAGGGCGCCAGTGGTTCCTTTACCGTAACCGCAGCCGACTTTGTTTCATTAACACCAGGCGCCAATGCCAGTCCTACTTCAGGCGGGTTCCTGAATCTGGCTTCGGGCAGTGACCTCATCGATGGCGGTGTTACCACCACCGGTATCACCTATAATGGCAATGCGCCCGACCTGGGCGCTATTGAATCGGGTGGAACCGCTACCACGTATTCGCTGACCACCAACGTTTATCCGTCTGGCGCCGGAAGCGTTACCCGAAGTCCCAATGCAACAACCTATACATCAGGTACTGTAGTTACACTTACTGCTGCTGCCAGCAGTGGTTATACCTTTACCGGCTGGAGCGGCGATGCCAGTGGCACATCAACTTCTGTTACTGTTACCATGAGTAGTAATAAAACGGTTACTGCCAATTTCACTACCAGCACAGGTACAACTTATACGTTAACCACAACTGTTAGCCCAACCGGTGGCGGTACTATTACCCGCAGTCCTGATGCTACCACTTATACAGCGGGCACCGTGGTTACCTTAACCGCAACACCAGCCAGTGGTTATACCTTCAGCAGCTGGAGCGGCGGCGCCAGTGGTACAGGTACATCAACCACTGTTACCATGAATGCCAATACCAGTGTTACGGCCAACTTTACTGCCACCAGCACTGGTGGAACTACCTTGCGCATTGACGATAAATCAGGCACGGGTACGGGCTATTGCGGCGCAAACGGTTCCCGGCAAAACACGTATACGGGTGCAGATGGCGGCTATTATATTAACCTGAGCAATTCGAGCGGGCAGGGCATTACCTGGGCTGTAAGCGCTGGTGCTGCCGGAACCTATAATATCCGCTGGCGTTATGCCAATGCCGGTTCGCAAAGCGCTACTACCGCGCGGGTGCTGGTAAACGGCGCTGAGGTATATGCCAGTGTTTCCTTCCCGAAAACGGCTACCTGGAGCACCTGGACCACTACCGACTGGGTGCCGGTTACTTTGGTAGCAGGCGCCAATAAGATCAGGCTGGAAACCACGGTGTCTTCTGAATTTGCCAATATCGACTGGATAGAAATAAATGGCAACAACCCAACCGAGGCATTATGCAGTGCGGCTACGGGTAGCAGAATGGCGACAGAAACACCTGTTACCGGCACTAACGCACTGGAGAGTGCGCCAATGATAATACCGAACCCAACAACCGGCATTTCGAATTTGCGTTTCGGGGTTACGGGTTGGCAGAAAGTGTTGGTGAACCTGTATACTGCCGATGGCCGTTGGGTGAAGACCATAACAAGCAAAATATTTGCACCTGGCAATTATACGTTGCCTGTAGATTATACTGGTTTACAGAAGGGACTTTATTTCATCATTATCAATAACGGCGAAAAGCGAACAGTACTGCAAAATATGTTTGTACGATAACTATAGGCCGGCAAATGCAAGAGCCCCCTCCGCCAACTGGCTGAAAGGGGGCTTTTTATTATGAGGTCTTACCTGTACTATTTCCCCAGGGAAGGATATTGAATTTCTGTCATCCTTGCTTTTTGTTTTGAGATCCTTCTCCCCCGGAAGAACAGGTACAGGTTAAAGAACAACATAATGCCAAGGTATATACTGAACCCACCGATCTTGGTACTTAAGATTTCGAGCATATCGCGGTTACCATAAATTTCGCTGGTCACTTCCATAATCACCAGGGCGAAACCCAGGTTAAGCAAATAAAAACCGGTTTCAAATAATTTATTGGTTGAATGCGCAATGTCTGTTTTGCCATGGAAGATGTCTTCCATAAAAGTTTTACTGTTCTTGAAAAGGATGTGCGCCACATACCAGGTCAATACAATTACAATGGGCAGGTAAATAAGGTAGGCAATGAAGTTCAGGGAAGTTTTCATATACTTAATTTTTATTGGTAGCGTGTTGTTGATGATAATGGCTGATCAATAGCAGGGCAGCCATATTGCAAAAATGTATCACAGCCAGTATGCACATGATCTTACCGGTACGGGTACAAATACTGGTTATTACTTCTGCCCAGCTGTATAGCGGTTTTCCGAACCGGATGGTCATGGTAACATAACCGAGGTTCAACAGATAATAACCAACGAGTAACAGGCGGTTTATAAACAGGGTGAATTTTTCATCGCCATGAAGCAGATTCTGGATATAGATCTTTCCGTTCCGGTAGAAGATCAATCCCACATGTACTGTTATAAACCAGGTAATGAGCAGATAAATGATGAATGACAGCGTGTTCATAACATCGGGTTTATTATTTTGACTACGCTTGACGACACAAAGATAATGGAATGTTCCAAACTTTCAATATTTACTGAAAATATTTAAAGAGAGCCTGAGGGATGGGGCATGGGTGATACTGGGTATGGCAGGTTTAGGGTGGGGAGGGTGGCCAGGGAATGATTGGGGACAGAGGGGTGTGGGCGATGCGGCGAAAGCTGGAATCAACGGAGGCCTGGCTTGGAAGGTGGCGGATGGCCAGGGAATGATTAGGGACAGAGGGGTGTGGGCGATGCGGCGAAAGCTGGAGTCAACTGAGGCCTGGCTTCGAAAGTGGGAGATGGCTGGGACGGATATTTATGGGAGAGCCCAAATTAAAAAGAGGGTGCATCAAAAAAGATACACCCTCTTATCATGTAAAGGAGGCGAAAATTTATTCCTTACGCTACTGTGGCAGCAGCATATTCAAGGTGCTCGGTTGCAGTGATCGGGAACAGGTACCAGCAAATGCCCAGTAAAAAACAGGCGTACTCTTCATTGGTGTACTTGGTAGCGGCCAGTGAACTGAAAGAAGGCGCTGCCGTCATATCACAAACTGCCAGGGGCATGGAAATGGAATGTTCAAACACTACCAGTTGGGTATTGTTCTGGAGCGTGTAATAATATTTCTTTCCTTCCATTTCAATAATGCCGGTACCATGCACTTTATCGATTGCAAGGCGGCCAATTTCAACACCATATTCATTCTTTAAAATGGTCTTGTTATGCCATAAACCTGTTTTGTCAATAAAAAAGAGCCGGTGGTTTTCTTCACTACTGAGGCGTACGGATTGTTGATCGAGGTTATACTTAATAACCAGTTTAGCATCGTCGCCTTCTGTCAATTGATATTTTCTAATGTAGGCAGAAGGCTGGTTAACATACACCCATTTCATAATGCGGCAATTAGTGGGTTAAGAAATTATTAGGGAAATCTCATTTAAAGCACCAAATGTATACCTGTTCATTATAGGAAAATCGGTGTGTGGAAAAAACTTGCGACTTGTTGATAAAAATCATGATTTTTAACGAGACGAGCCTGCCTGTATTAAGTTTGTATTATCTTATTGTTATGGCTTGTTTTATGTCAGTGAAATTTTGTAAATGAGAAAACTATTGATGTGTTACGGTGCCCGAACCGTTAATATGTGTAGTAACAGCCGGATTACCTTTATATATAATACTTCCGCTGCCCGAAATGCTGGCGTGTAGGTTTTGCGTGGCAAACACTTTAATATTGCCCGAACCGCTGATGCTGGCATCTGCATCTTTTACCATTATTCCCGCAACATCTAATAATCCGCTGCCGCTGATGCGCACGTTTGCCGTATTGGCGTTGCCACTGCTAACAGTTATATGTCCCGACCCATCGATGTTAGCATCGACCTGGGTGGTAGTGGCGTTATTAACCCTGATGTTGCCGGAACCATTTACATATAAACCAAGATTAGCCGGTGTAACGGGAGCGGTTGCTTCCAGGTAACCCGAACCATCTACAGTCAATGACCGTACATCGGGGCCGCTCACATATATTGAAATACCATCATTACTATGGATGCGCGTATTGGAATGGCGAAAACGGATCTGCAGGTTGTTATTGATAACGGTAGTTTCTATTTCGTCAAGCACATTTTCCTGCGCCTGTAGTTCTACTTTATAAACTGAATCCTGGGTAAAGAAAACGTCTGCATCTATTTTTAATTCCAATCCGTTGAAGGAAGCTGTTTGCCGGGATTCTGTTACAACGGGCCCTTTTCCTGTGATCTTTCTGCAGGATGAAAAAATAAGGAATAATAAAATTACACAAAGTGCCAGGTGAAAATTTTTCATGGTTGTTAATTTAATATTGATTAATGGTGTTATGTGCAGGGTAGCCATGTTATTACCATTCTACTTTATAATTCAATACAGGAATGATCCCGTTCTGATAATTGGTAACGGTAGTGTTTTTCAGCAGGTCATATTCCTGGTTGTAAATATTCTTCCGGTTGATCACATTTTGTATGTCGAGCGAGAGGGTACTGGTTAATTTTGTGCGGTTCCATTTTATGCTGAACCGGCAATCGGGGCGGAAGTAAACTGCGTTCTGTAAACTGTATGCTTCTTTTTCTTTATAGATGGTATAGCCTCCCTGTTGCGATGCAGCGAGGTCAATGGGGGTGGTGCGGTAACCACCGGCATAAATGACTTTGATATTTATACCCAATACCCTGCGTTGGCCTGCCAGCGGAAATTCTTTGCCGGCTACTGAATTGAACAGGTAATTGCCGTTGAACCGGGTATTCCTTTCCACGCCATCGGCCGCGGTATATTTCGATTGATACAACGAGCCGTTCACCGTGTAATAAAAATAATTGTCGAGGTATTTCTCCAACGTTAATTCAATGCCATAGTTCCTGCCTTTTCCGGTATTGGTAAGCGGGTCGGTGATGAATTCGTTTGAAATATTGAGGGTTGAAAAAGTTTTCTCGCTGTTCACTGTTACCGGCACATTGTACAATTGCTGGTAGTAGATCTCGGCCCGGGCCCGCAACCGGTAGCCTACCAGGCGGCTATATGACAACACGAAGTGATGCGCTTTCGTAAGGTCGAGGTATTTGTTGGGATATAAATTATGATCGTCTTTGGCAAAGTATACACCCATGCCCTGTAACTGGCTGTGCAGGCCATAACCCAGGGCAAGTGAGCTTTTGCTATCAGGGTCCCACTTAACCGAAGCCCGGGGTTCTGCCGAACCGGTATTGTTATACAACAGGGCCAGGTAATGCATGCCCACATTAAACGTGAGGTTATTGTAAGGTTTGTATTGCCATTGTATAAAGGCCTGTACGGTTTGCGTATTGTCGCTGGTATTGATGTTTTCGAGCAGGGGCGCATTGGGGTTCTCTTTCGACAGCTTGTAATATTTAAAAAAGATAAGATTTACATAGGCGCCTGCCCTGAATGCATTGTTGGCATTGATCTTATGATTGAGGGTAGAAGAGACCAGGATCTTTTTGGTTATGTAGTTGTCTTTGTAATTGTCAACAACCGTCTTACTGCTCTCTGCATATTGTTCATTATATGAGTTGGCGGTGTAAGAAAATGCCAGGGCCGATCTTATGGTGGTTTGGTCATCAATGGGAATAGTATGCGTGATGCCGGTAGCGCCAGTGTTCGCTATAAATTTGCCGGCGTACCGGTCATCCTGCATTTCCCATTTAGAACTATCTGTTTCAATGTGCTGTTTTTGGGAGCTTAATCCTCCAAAGCCAAACACCGTAAAAATGCCATGCTTTTTAGTTGGTATATAAACGTTGTACGACAGGTCCTGAAAATTGGTTGTGCCTTCTGCCAGTTTCAATCCCATACTGTTTAATAGTGATAAGGTAGAGTACCGGTAGTTCACCAGCCAGGAACCCCTATGCGATGCAGACAGTGGCCCTTCTGCGGCAGCATTAAGACCCAGTAAGCCTGCCTGCAACGCATACTCCTTTTTTTCATTATTCCCCTTCCGCAGTTTCAGATCAAATACGCCGCTTAAGGCATTGCCATATTCGGCGGCAAAGGCGCCGGTGAGGAAATCGCTGTTTGCCAGCAATTGCGAGCTCAGAATGGAAATACCGCCACCGCTGCCGCCTGCTTCACTAAAGTGGTTGGGGTTGGGAATGTCGACCCCTTCCATGCGCCATAATAAACCGGTAGGTGCATTTCCCCTTATCACAATATCATTACCGCCATCATCGGCGCTGGCCACGCCGGCAAAACCCGTAACCATTCGTAATGGATCATTAACGGCCGCTGCATATTTTTGTGTTTCTTCAACCGTGAAGGCCCGGGCGCTCACCACGCTCATATCATTGAGTGGTTTATTCTTTTTGCTGCCGGCCCTTACTTCTACTGCTTTTTCGGTTCTCACCTTTGTTTCCATGGCAATGGTCAACACCACTTCCTTGCCGGTATTCACAACAATATTGCTGGCAAACGCATCGGTGTAATTGATGTGAGAGATCATGAGGTTATAAGTGCCGGCGGCCACATTGGGTATCCTGAAATTTCCCAGCGAATCGGCAACCACCTTTTTGTTGGTGCCGGTTATACTTACCGTGGCGCCTGCCAGCGGGGTTTGCAGCAACTGGTCGGTTACAGTGCCCCTGATGGTTTGCGTTAGTTGTGAAAAGGTTGTTGCATAGCAAATCAGGCCCGCAACAAGCAGGGAGATCATTTTTGATTTCATGATCATGGGTGTTTGTGTTGTGACAATTATGGGGTGGGTTACCCCTATGGTTAAAGGAAACTTATTCCGGCCGTCCAGCCTATCCAGCCGGTAACGTTTTTGTTCCAGAGATCGTAGGTGTGATAATTTTCGCCGGGTACCAGGAATTTATATCCTTTTTCTGCCGCGGGTTGATCGGAATAATAAGCAGCAAAGGAGGGACCGCCAAAAAGCGCAATGCCCTTCATGAGTTTAACGGTGGCCAGTACCTGAAATTTGCTGAGCTGGTTGGTGTAGTTCCAATTGCCTAAATACAGGTATTGTGAAGTGAGCTCGGGGTTCACCGTTAACCAGTTGGTGGCTTTTATTTCATGACCAATGCCATAGCCATAGGAGAAGATCTTATTATCGTTTCCGGCATTAACGCCCACCAGTAAAATGTTGTACAACCGGGCGTTGCCCGATTTAATGGCCAGGTTGGTGTTCAATACTTCATTGGTGCTGACCGTGATCTTGTAATATCCCCTGCGTACTATATTCACCAGGCCAATGCTAAAACCATCAGAGGTGTCGGCGATATTGATGAGGCCGAGTTGTAAGCCTCGCAGGTGTTTGGTATAATTGAAAATGCCCGCCGCCTGCAAGCCATTGATGCTGTTGTTATTGATATTTGCAATGCCGGCCATTTGCATACCGGTTACCGATTGGCGGGTATAATTACAAATACCGGCCATTTGCGCGCCGGTTAAGCTCCCTGATATTTGGTTATACAAGCCCGCTGCCTGCAGACCCCGCATGTTCATTTTTACATAATTGATATCGCCCGCCAGCTGACTACCGGTTAAATTACCTTTGGTGCTGTTGAAATAACCGGCCATTTGAATGCCGTTCACATCACCGCCGGTAATATTGAAATAGCCTGCTGCCTGCACGCCCTGCATGTTCAATTTATCAATATTGAACAGGGTGCCAAGTTCAACGCCGTTTACACCACCGGTTGTTCCGCCTAATACGTTCAGCGAAAGATGACTGGTGGTATATTTATCATTTTTTCCCTGCGAGCTTAATCCCGGGATGAGCGCTATGCGTACAGGTGTTTTTATCGTTGGGGGCTTACTGTTTGTTGTTTGTGCAAAGACAACGGTTTTCCACATAAAACACACGCCAAGGCATACTGCCATTCGTCCATTTATCATAGCAATTTGTTTGCAGTATGACAACTGACGAATATTGTTCCCCTACGTGCAATTAGAAAAAGCCGATGCCGGCATTCCAGCCAAACCAGCCTTTTACATTATTATCCCACAGGTCAAATGTGTGGTAGGAGTTGGGCAGGGGTGGGGGAATGGTACTGGCCCCTTTTTTCACATCGGAAAAATACATAGTAAAGGAAGGCCCTGCAAAAAGTGTAACGAATTTGCCCAGCTTCAGGTTGAATTGCAAATGCAATTTGTTCATGATATTGGTATTGTCCCAGTTGCCCTGGTGCAGGGTTTGAGTGGTGAACTCAGGATTTATGCTGAACATTTTTCCGATGGAGAATTCATGTCCCAAACCGTAGCCGAAAGTGTAGAAGCTCGCCGTATCTTTTCTTTCACTATAACCGCCTAACAGGATGCTGTATAATTTTTTATTACCGGTCTTGAAAGCGACGTTATAATCAATTACCTCGTTGGTTGAAAACATCAGTTTGTGAATACCCTTGAATACAATGTTGACCAACCCAATGCTGTAACCGGCTGAAGTATCTGATACGTTTATCAGCCCTATTTGTACGCCGCGTAATTTTTTGGCGTAATTGAATATGGTTGCGATCTGCACGCCATTCAATTCCTGGTGGGCTATATTGGCGATAACTGACGCCTGCATACCTGATACCTGCTCATGTGCAAAGTTAGCTATGGTGGCCGCCTGCACCCCAAATACGCTGTCGTAACAAATGTTATAGAAATTGCTTACCTGAATGCCTACCAGGTTTCCTTTTATAAAATTGGAGAAATTACTGGCCTGGATACCTTTTAATGAACCCGAAACATGGTTATGAAAGCTGCTTGCCTGAACGCCGGTCACATTACCTTTAACATAATTTGAAAAGCCCGATGCCTGAACGCCGTCTACATTGCCCAATACATGATTATGAAAGCCGGCCAGTTGAACGCCGGTAACGGAGCCACCGGTAACATTCAACGCCCCTGCAGCCTGCATATACTTAACGTCTTTTTTATTGATATTGAAGGCGCCGGCCAGTTCAACGCCGCTTACGCCGGCTGTATAGCCACCTACCATGTTAACAGAAAAGTTGTTCACTACCTGCGCGCTTAATTTACCATGCGTGCTTAAACCGGGTGTTAAGGAAACCTGGAACGTACGGTCGGCAAAGAATTTTTTCAGGTTTATACTTTGAATGTTTTGTTTAGCCGACAATAACCGTTTTCCCCAGCGGGTTTTTTCAACCCGGTTAATTTCTTCTTTTGAAAGTGACGCAGCCGCAAATGGTTCGGTGGGTGGTTTAACAACAATGGTATCGGGTAATTCATTGTCGACCGGGCTTATGGTCACAATGGGGCCGCTGGCAACAACCGGTGTCATAACAATGGTTACCTGCTGATTATATTTGGGTTGAATAACAACTGTTGTGTCTTCAAACATTTCGCGGCTAATGGTGAGCGATGCCGTGCTGTACCGGCTTTTCAATCTTATTTTGAAAAAGCCTTTGTCATCAGACATTGTAGACACGAGCCGTTCTTTTTCGTAGATGGTCACATTGCCCACCTTTTCACCGGTTTCACCATTCAATACAAAACCGGTAACGGTATATAATTTTTCGGCGCTGGGTGTTGCGCTGGCTATCATCACAGGAGCGGTTAACGGCGCTTTGCGCAATATGATGTAATTGTTACTTTGCTGCCATTGGTATTGGTTACCCAAAAGCTGGTCGAGTACCTGTTTTACCGGTCTGTTTGATGCTGAAATGGAAATAAGGCTGTCGCGTGCAATAATGCTGCTGTTATAGGAGAAATAAAAGTTGCCCCTGCTGCTGATCAGTTTCAGTACATCTGAAAAACGTTGATTGGTTACGTCAATTGAGATCCTTCTGTCGAGCAGGGCTTGTGCAATTATGTTCGAGGTGACACAAATCAATACAATGATGGTTGACAGGGCTCCCCGTAGTGTTATCATGGTTATAAATTCAGCGTGCAAGTTAGCGTAGAATGATCTTTCCTTTTTCTTTGACTACAGAGATATTGAAACTTAATTTAATGATGTTTAAAATATTGTCGAGCGGTTCATTATCGAAAGTAGTGGTAAGCGGTTTGTTGCGTAACGCTTCATTTTCAAAAACTATTTGCACATCATATGCCTCGTTTAATTTTTCAACCAGCTTCCATAAGGGAGTACCATCACATGTAAATTTTTTGCTTCGGTAATAATTGTACAGCTGGTCGCTACTTGTCTGTTTTTGCAGAATAGATTCAGTTATGCCGGTAATGGCTCTTTGTCCGGCCTTCAACACAACGGTTTGTTTTTCGGTAGCAACTTCAACAATGCCTGTTTCAACAATTACCTCAGTGGTATCGCCACGGCTTCTTACGTTGAACGATGTGCCAACTACAGTTATGGTCACATTGTTGGTATGGATCTCAAAAGGTTTTTTCTTATTGGGTGTAACATGAAAGAATGCTTCGCCATTCAGTTGCAGCACTCTTTTATCGCCGGTGAATTTTTCGGGAAATGATACCTGTGAGTGTTTGTTTAAGGTTACTTCAGAACCATCGGGCAGGGAATCTGCTTTCACGTCGTTGGTAGCCTGAATGGTATTCATGGCTACAATATGCCCGGGATTGTTATGGAACAGGAAATAGGTGAGGGCGGCAATGCCTACGATAAGCCCGGTTATAACGGCTGCGCGCATCAGGCTGCTGTTCATTGACCATACCGGGGCCTTTTCTTTGGGGAACGACCCTTGCTGTACCCGGTTTTGAAATCGGTCCCAGGCAACGGCCGAATCAATGTGTGTGGTATTGGCCAGCTGTACGCTTTCTTCCCAGATGAGCCTGAAATGTTCAAAGTAGTGCCGGTTTGCCTCATCGTTTGCCAGCCACTGCTCTACCTGACGCATTTCAGCCTCTGTAGCTTCTCCGGTAAGGTGTTTTACCAGCAGGTCATCCATATTTTGAGTATAGCTTTTCAATAAGGGTAATTTTTTAATGTTGATAGGTGCGTTATATATAGAATAATGCTAACATAAAGATTGGTAAATAATCGATCAGTTTAACCCGTAACTGTTTTAAAGCTTTGCCCATCTGGTTCTCGACGGTTTTTACGGATATGCCCAGCTGTTCGGCAATTTCCTGGTATTTCAGTCCCTCAAACCGGCTGAGCTGAAAAATGGTACGGCATTGCTGGGGCAGGGCATTCATGGCTTCGCGCAATTTTTCTTCCAGTTCCTTCACCAGTATTTTCCTGGATGCACCCTGGTCGGTATGGTTATTTGACTGTTGCATAACATGCAGTTGATACCGGGCTTTTATTTTCTGGTGTTTCAGATAATTCAGGCTTTCATGATAAACGGCTTTGTATAAATACGCCTTAAGCGAAATTTGAATAGTGTCCGGGATCTTCTTTTCCCAAACCTTGTAAAATACGTTCTGAACTATTTCTTCGGCAATAGCTTCATTCTTCAGAATAGTGAAAGCATAGGCATACAGGCTTTTAAAGTGTTCTTTAAATAGCTGTTCAAATTCCCGTTCGCTGGCAGCTGCCGGCGGTTTCATAATCATGGTGTTATTCGGAATAGCCACTTTAATGCGTTGATAATCCGCTTCAAATATAAATGCTTCCAATAAAGTTTTATCAATAGGGACAACTGAAAATTATAATACCCCTACGAAGTTCTAAATTTTTGTTATTCCTGGCCTCCAAAACACATGAGCGAAAGCACGCATGTGTAAATGAAGACCGTATTTTTTCATCGCATATTGTGGAAAAAACAAGCCCCCAATGCTTGTTTTAACCTTTTTTTGGTATTATTATTGAGCCCAGATTCAGTTGCTGATTACGCGCTTACAACTTCTTTAAAAAACTGCGCCAGATTTTTTTTTACACGATGCACAATAACAATTGTATTAAGTAAGTTTTTTATAAGTAGTTGACAAAGTAACCAGCCTCGCCAATACCCCCCACACCGTAGTATACATAATTAATCCACCGTCCCTCTGAAACCATCATATCGTTTCTGTTAGCTAAACGTGTACCTATAAATATTCATATATGTTGGGATTCCTGCTCGTTTCCATGTACGAGTTAAAACAGTTTCTGCAAATAGTACTGTGGATTGCTATTCCTGGTACTGTGATTGCATTTATGGTAACCACCTTTTTTCACTACAAACGTAAAAAAAAGAATGCCGAGGGAGGCGAACCTGCTTACATGGAAGGCGGGGGCTTTCATACGGTGGTGGCTACGGAACCCAATGGTAATACACAAGTGCCTGACTGGCTGGCCAGTGGCACCAATCCCGATAACCAGCCGTTGATCAAAAAATATGAGCAGGAAGTGCGGCGGTACCGGGAGAATTATGCAACCCTTGAGCAGGATTTTCGCGAGCTGGAGGGCAAATACTCCGATCTTCTTAACAAAGCATACAGCACCGAAAAGCAGAATGATGATGCCAATGCCCGCATACAACTGGAAATAAACGGCTATAAGTTAAAAGTTACCCAGTTACAGCAGGCGTTAGATACGGCCCAGGCCAATGCCAAACTGGTACATGGCGAGCAGGAGGTGCCTGAAGCATTGAAGCAAAGCCAGCTGCAGGTGCAAACCCTGCAGGATTCTGTGCTGCAATTACAGGAAAAGCTGCGCATGTTGCAGGAACAGAAAGAAAAGAATGCCGCCGAGGTTACCCGCCTCGAGAACCTGGTGAAGAACATGGAGTATTCTGCAAAATCAGCGCATTCCGAATCAGAAGAATTACAGCGTTATTATGCCAAACAGGTTGATGAGCTGGGCGTACAGTACAAAAGCGAAAAAAGCGACCTGGCGATGCAAATACAGCAGTTCCAAAAAACTGTGCAGCAGTTAAAAGACGAAAATGCGGTGCTGCAACAAAAGATACAGACCAGCGGAGAAGCACGTCACGGCAATTACGAACAACAGATAAAGGAATTACAGCTGGTACTTTCGAAAGCCGAAGATGAAAAGCTGGCTTTAAAGAATAAGATCACTGATCAACAATATTTGCAGGATGTATTGCAGGAAAAGAAACTGCAGATCGAATTTTTACAGAACCAGCTTGAGCAGCGCATAAAAACGTTCCGTGAAGTAGAAAAAGAAGCTGCCGATAAGACTGTACAGGTTCAGGTGACCCAAACGCAAAAAGAGAATTTTGAGCGCGAAATGCATGCCCTGCGTGAAGAATTGCAGCAGCAGCGGGAAGAAGTGGCGGCCTGGCAACAGGCAGTAGAACGCAGCCGGGAAGAGATCAGACAGCATCAGGAAAGCCTGCGTTCAAAAACCGGTCATATCGAGAACCTGGAGCGTAACCTGCATGAAGTACAACAGCAACAGGCGGTATTGCAACTGGTGTTGGATGACAAACAGAATATGATCACTTCGCTGCAGGAATCATTGAACCGCGAACAACAAAAAACAAAAGACCTCGAAGGGAAACTCATCACCAATAATCAATTGCTGTCGAAGATCTATGGCGATCTGTCAAAGTCGCTGAGCAATCCGCCGGCGGCACAGCAGCAAAATGGCACCAAATTGAACGGGAGTGGCACTAATGGCTCCAATGGCCATGTGGTAAACGGGAACGGGTTTAATTTGGCTGAACGGCATTAAGCTCCGCCGGTTGGCGAAGGGCCGAAACTAACTGCTTTTGATCTCTTTGTTTTCTGCAAAATATATTTGAGAGGCTGCCCAATAACTGAAAGGTTAGGGCGGCCTTTCATTTTTGTACTTATCCCCATCTTTAGGCAGAATTATCACATTGGCATATTGGCAAATTAGCACATTATCCCTTTTCGTACCTTGCGGCCATGGAGCAATACCTGGCACTTTTAAAGCATATTAAGGAAACCGGAGTGTTCAAATCTGACCGCACCGGCACCGGCACAACCAGTTGTTTTGGCTATCAGATGCGTTTTGATCTGCAAAAGGGTTTTCCGCTGGTGACCACCAAGAAATTGCATCTTAAAAGCATTATACATGAGTTGTTGTGGTTCCTGAAGGGCGAAACAAATATCAAATACCTGAAAGATAATGGAGTTAGTATCTGGGACGAATGGGCTAATGAGCAGGGCGAATTAGGGCCTGTTTATGGCAAACAATGGCGCAGCTGGTCGGCTGGCGAAGGCGCCCAAACCATTGACCAGATCAGTGATGTGATCAGGCAAATAAAGACAAACCCCGATAGCCGCCGCCTTATCGTGAGCGCCTGGAATGTGGCCGACCTGCCTAATATGGCATTGATGCCCTGCCATGTGCTGTTCCAGTTTTATGTTAGTGCAGCCCCGGGCGGTTCGGGCAAGCCCCGGTTATCGTGCCAGCTGTACCAGCGGTCGGCCGATGTGTTTTTGGGCGTTCCGTTTAATATCGCTTCTTATGCCCTGCTAACCCTGATGATTGCCCAGGTTTGCGATCTGGAGCCGGGCGAATTCATTCATACCTTTGGCGATGTGCATATTTACAGCAATCATATGGAGCAGGTTGACCTGCAATTAAGCCGCACGCCATTTCCATTGCCAGCCATGCAGCTGAACCCGGCAGTAAAAAATATCTTTGACTTCAAATTTGAAGACTTTACACTGTTGAATTATCAATGCCATCCGGCGATAAAAGCTCCTGTGGCGGTATAGGGAAGAAATGACAAAGGCAAAAGAGGTTGAGTTTTACTTTTCATTTCTAATTTATAATTCTTAATTTTTAATTTCCATGATGTTAATCCAGGTGGTGGCAGCAGCCGAAAATAATGCAATAGGGAAGAACAATGAGTTACTGTGGAGGTTGCCAAACGACTCAAAATTCTTCAAGAATACCACCTGGGGTATGCCGGTGATCATGGGCCGAAAAACATTTGAATCACTGGGCAAACCACTGGCCGGAAGGACCAATATCATCATTACCCGTCAAAAGGACTGGCAGCCTGAAGGCGCGTTTGTAGTGCACGATATAAAGGAGGCGATGGCCGCAGCTGCAGAGACCGATGCCAAAGAAGCGTTCATTATCGGTGGCGGTGAAATTTACCGCCAAACCCTGCCTGTTACCCAACGGGTGTATCTTACCCGCGTACATACCACCATCGACGGCGATGCCTTCTTTCCCGAAATGAATAAAGCCGATTGGGAATTGCTTTCACAACTCGATTTTACCGCCGATGAAAAACACGCTTATGACTACAGTTTTCAGGTGTGGCAGCGGAAAGAGAAATGAGAATTAAAAGGAAAGATAACTTTGCGCCCCCTCTTTTTCATTTCTAATTTTTAATGCTGAATTCTTAATTTCCTATGTTCTCTTCCTGGCAGCTCATAAAAAAATATGCCGATTATTACCTCACTGCTTCCAATGGCAGGGGCCATGGTATTCATTCACCCTTTGTATATGATTTCGTACGCCGGGTAATGATCGACAAACGCAATTTTTATGCATATAACCAGGTAGAAGCATTACGCAGGAAATTACTGCGCGATGAAGCTGTGATTGAAGTGGAAGACTTTGGGGCCGGTTCGGCCATCAGCAAAACCAATCAACGCTCCATTGCATCCATTGCGCGGCATGCGGCCAAATCAAAAAAACTGGCGCAGCTGTTATTTCGAATCGTAAATTATTACCAGCCCCAAACTATACTCGAATTAGGCACTTCGCTGGGCATTTCAACGGCCTATATGGCCCTGGCCAATCCGCAGGCGCGCATTATTACGGCCGAAGGCAGTAGTGCCGTTGCCACCCAGGCAAAACGGAATTTTGAAAGGCTTCAATGCCCGAATATTCAACAGGTGACCGGTAATTTCGACGATACGTTGCCCGGCATACTTACAACCCTGCCAAAACTTGATCTGGCTTTTATCGATGGCAATCACCGGTACGAACCCACGGTGCGGTATTTTAAGCAATTGTTACCTCACCTGCATGCCAGTAGTATAGTTATTTTTGATGATATACACTGGAGCACCGAAATGGAACAGGCCTGGGACGCTATTAAAGCCGATCAGGCTGTGAGTTTATCGATTGACCTGTTTTTTATTGGACTGGTATTTTTTAGCGACCAGTTTAAGGTTAAACAGCATTTTACCATCCGGTTTTAAGTGTAAGCACTTTCAACTTCCGCAAGATCCTGCGTTGCCCTGAGCCAAGGCTAAAGTTATTGCAACGTGCGATGCAAAGCTTTGACGAATGAAGTCCATGTCAATTTTTCTCTTGGGCCACAATAAAAAGGCAATTTGGACGTAGCTTTATACATAACTTAAATTTTCCTTACCTTGAATCATATAACTACTACCTGATTATGACGATAGGAGTTTTAAAAGAACCATCCGAAGAAACCCGCGTATCATTATTGCCCGAAGCCGTAACCGCCCTCACCAAAAAAGGCATTACTGTTTTTGTTGAATCGGGCGCCGGCGAAAAAGCCTTTTATAACGACGACGAATATGTTAAAGCCGGTGCGGTTATAAAAAGCAGGGGCGAAGTTGTTCAATCATCCGACATACTATTAGCCATACATCCGTTTCCCGAAGCGGCGAATCTGAAAACAACGATCCTTATAGGGGTTTATCAGCCGTTGTTCAATGTGCCCGTTATGCAGCAATGGGCAAAACAGGGCGTTATCACTTTTAGTTTGGATATGCTGCCCCGTACCACGCGTGCGCAAAGTATGGATGTACTCAGTTCACAAGCCAATATTGCCGGTTATAAAGCGGTATTGCAGGCTGCCAATCTCTACGGCCGTTATTTTCCCATGTTCATGACTGCTGCGGGCAGTATTGCGCCAGCTAAAATATTAATACTGGGTGCCGGCGTGGCCGGTTTGCAGGCTATTGCCACCGCACGCCGCCTGGGTGCAGTGGTAGAAGTGTTTGATACCCGGCCTGCAGTGAAAGAAGAAGTGATGAGCCTTGGGGCCAAATTTATAGAAGTGGAAGGCGCTGCCGATGCGTCAAAAGCGGGTGGTTACGCCGTTGAACAATCAACCGATTATCAGCAACGCCAGCAACAACGCATTGCCGAAAGCATTGCCAAAGCCGATATTGTGATAACCACCGCACAGATCCCCGGGAAAAAAGCACCGATACTTATTTCGGAAGAAATGCTGCAAAGCATGCGCAAAGGATCGGTGATCATTGATATTGCAGCCGCAACCGGCGGCAATACCCCGGTAACAAAAAATAATCAAACTGTTTTGTATAAGGGCGTTCATATTGTGGGCGACAGCAACCTGGCCGCCAGCATGCCTTCCGATGCCAGCAAATTGTACGGTAAAAACGTATTGAACTTTTTACAACTGATCATTGACAAGGAAGGCAAGCTCAACCTGAACTGGAACGACGACCTGGTAAAGGGTTGTTGCATCACAAACAATGGTGAAGTTGTTCATGAACGGGTGAAATAATTTATGACGCCGGCTGTTGCGCCCTGATCAGCTTTCGTTGCGTCGCATCTCTTGTACTTTCAGCTCTTTACTCAGCTAATAAATAATTTTCAAACTTATTATATGGAAGCAATTCTTGCGTGGATAGCCGATAATCAGCAAATGATCTACATCGTTATATTGATGATCTTCGTAGGTATTGAAGTGATCGGTCATGTGCCCAGTGTTTTGCACACCCCCCTCATGAGCGGCGCCAATGCCATCCATGGGGTGGTTATTATCGGGGCCATCATTGTGATGGGTAAGGCCGAGCCACATAATTATGTGGCCCTAATCCTCGGTTTTCTGGCGGTAGTGGTGGGTACCCTGAATGTGGTGGGAGGTTTTGTGGTCACCGACCGTATGCTTGAAATGTTTAAAGGAAAAAAGAAAAGTTCTAAATAAAATGATAAGGTGTGCCTCGCAAAGAGCGCGCACCTTTTTGATTTTAATAACGCATTATGGAATTAAGTATACTAACCCTGTGCTACCTCGTAGGTTCGGTTACGTTTATCATAGGTTTAAAAATGTTGTCGAACCCGTCCTCAGCCCGCAATGGCAACCTGCTGGCGGCTGCCGGTATGACGATCGCTATTATTGGAACGATATTCCTGTATGAAGAAGACGGAAAAAAGCTGGGCAATTATCCCTGGATATTCGGTGGCATTCTCATTGGTGGCATCATTGGCACCCTGGCCGCCAAAAAGGTAAAAATGACGGCCATGCCCGAAATGGTAAGTATGTTCAACGGAATGGGAGGCGCCTGCGCCGCCCTGATCTCGGCCGTTGAATTCGATCATATTTACCAGGCTAATAAAACATTGGACTTCGGTAATATGGCCGATTTCATTCCGGCCGGTCATTATTTAACCATTATTGCCGGGGCCATTATCGGTAGCGTATCCTTTGCCGGTAGTATGATCGCCTGGGGAAAGCTGAGCGGTAAAATAAAGGACATGTCGTTTAGCGGCCAGCATATTGTAAACCTGCTGGTGTTGCTGCTGGTACTGGTGGCGGGGGTATTTACCTATCAATATAATGTTGGGTTTTCCCATATTCTTTTTTATACAACTGTTGCGCTGGCGCTGTTGTATGGGGTGTTTTTTGTAATGCCTATCGGCGGGGCCGATATGCCTGTGGTCATTTCTTTATTGAACTCATTCACCGGTGTGGCGGCTGCCTGTGGTGGCTTTCTGTACAATAACAAGGTGATGTTAACTGGTGGTATACTGGTAGGTGCTGCGGGTACCCTGCTCACCATTTTGATGTGTAAGGCCATGAACCGCTCGTTGAAAAATGTATTGATCGGTTCGTTTGGTGGTTCAACTGCCAGCGGCGGTGGCGCTAAAAAAGACCAGGGCGCCTATAAAGAAATTACGTTGAGTGATACGGCTGTTATTATGAGCTATGCCCACAAGGTGATGATAGTGCCAGGTTATGGATTGGCGGTGGCCCAGGCGCAACATGCCTGTCATGAGCTGGAAAAATTACTCGAAAGCAAGGGGGTGGAAGTGAAATACGCTATTCACCCGGTTGCCGGCCGTATGCCCGGGCATATGAATGTATTGCTGGCCGAAGCCGATGTAAGCTATGATAAGCTGCTCGAAATGGAACAGGCCAATGATGAGTTTGCCACTACCGATGTGGTGCTGGTGCTGGGCGCCAACGATGTGGTGAACCCCGCTGCTAAAACTGATACGGCTTCTCCTATATATGGTATGCCTATTCTCGATGTGGAGCTGGCCAAGAATGTGATCGTAAACAAACGCAGTATGAAACCCGGTTATGCCGGTATTGAGAACGATCTGTTCTTTCAACCCAAGACCTCCATGTTGTTTGGCGATGCCAAAAAAGTGTTGCAGGACCTGATCGGGGAGATCAAGAATATATAATTCATCAATCAATCGTCCATGCAAACCAGGTCCTGGTATACGCCATTCTGGATTATGGTAGTAGTTGTGATTTTTGCCTGTATACAGAGCCTTATTCTGTTTAATGTAATCTTAAAGGCTACTACAGTAAGTGTAGGCATGGGAGCAGATTTATATGTGGTGATGTTATTGCCATTGGTGCTTTTAGTGGAAACTATTATTTACTGGGTAATACGAAAAAGGATAAAAGAACGGAAATGGGTGTGGGTGAATCTATGGCTTTCTTTATTCGGATTCGTTATACTAAGATTATTATATCTATTGATACTTTTTATTTATTATTCTTTTAGCACTTATCATTCGCCATTAGTTACCATTTTAGTGAGTAGAATAGAATATTATGGTTGCTGGAGTTGTATCATCTTTGGGCAAATATTTTTCATTGTTGCGGTCGTTCGCAATTACTCCAATAAAAACACTCTTCAACCCGCCGATCCCAACGACCTTTTAAGCGAATTGCCCGGCTGATCCTGATTGCGGTTTTTTGCCTGCTGCTATACTGTTTGTATGATCGGTTTTATTCATGCAAAAAATAATCCTTTCCCCCTCTCCAACTTCCGTTTTTTCCGGTTAGATTTGAGATCTGTCGAACCCTGTTACCCGCTATTGAATGTATTGATTGCTTCAGCCACAAACATCCGGTCAATTTAAAAATATTTGCACATGAGAAAATTCACTTTTTCTTTAGTAGTAGTATTGTTGTTTGTTACTGCCACCCGGGCCCAAAAGATAATGGGCTTTACCGATTCAAGTGCCACCTCGCAGCTTTCCTGGGAAAAGCAATTTGATGCGCAGTTGTCTGCTGCCAATATGGACACCTGGATGAAATTCCTTACCGCACATCCGCATCATGTTGGTTCGCCGCATGATAAGGCAAACGCCGAATATATGGCCGCCCTGTTCAGGCAATGGGGTTATCAAACTGAAATAGTGACCTACTATCCCTTATTTCCAACACCCAAAACCAGGGTGCTTGAATTGTTAGGCAGTAAGCCCTATAAAGCCAGGCTCGAAGAACCGGTATTGAAAGAAGATAAGACCAGTGGTCAAAAAGCGGAACAATTACCCACCTACAATGCCTATTCGGCCGATGGCGATGTTACGGCGGAGCTGGTATTCGTTAACCGCGGCATACCGGCCGATTATGAAGAACTGGAACGTATGGGTGTTGACGTTAAAGGAAAAATAGTGATTGCCAAATATGGCGGCTCCTGGCGGGGTATTAAACCAAAAGTAGCGGCTGAACACGGGGCTGTGGGCTGCATTATATATTCAGATCCCGAAGATGATGGCTATGCCCGGGGCGATGTATATCCCCAGGGACCTTTCCGGCGCAGTGATGGCGTGCAGCGTGGTTCCGTAATGGATATGCCTGTATACCCCGGCGATCCGCTTACACCGGGTACCGGCGCCACCAAAGATGCAAAACGGCTTGACCGTGCAGCGGCCACTACCATTATGAAGATCCCGGTTCTGCCCATTTCATATGAAGATGCATTACCGCTGTTACAATCGCTGGGCGGTGAAGTGGTGCCGGCAGCATGGCGGGGCGCGTTACCAGTAACTTATCATACAGGGCCGGGAAAAGACAAAGTGCATCTGCAGCTGGCTTTTAACTGGGACCTTAAACCCCTGTATAATGTAATTGCCACCCTGCCCGGTTCTCAGTTTCCCAACGAATGGGTGATCAGGGGTAACCACCACGATGGCTGGGTAAATGGCGCTGCCGATCCCATCAGTGGTATGGTAGCTGAACTGGAAGAAGCCCGTGTTATTGGCGAAATGGTTCAGCAGGGATTCCGTAACAAGCGTACGCTGGTATATTGTGCCTGGGATGGGGAAGAACCTGCCTTGCTCGGTTCTACCGAATGGGTCGAGGACCATGCCAGTGAACTGCAACAAAAAGCAGTGGCTTATATAAATTCGGATGGCAACAGCCGGGGCTATATCAATGCCGGCGGTTCTCATGCCCTGGAGCCGTTCTTC
The DNA here is from genome assembly GCF_002077945.1 of Niastella vici. Taxonomy (GTDB): domain Bacteria; phylum Bacteroidota; class Bacteroidia; order Chitinophagales; family Chitinophagaceae; genus Niastella; species Niastella vici. The sequence goes on along the minus strand of NZ_LVYD01000024.1, from coordinate 74,080 downwards.
AATGAAGTGATGCACGAAGTCATAGATCCGCAAACCGGCGTGCCCATCAATGAACGCCTGTATGCAAAGACCCTGATCGATGCGCCGGAAGCGAATCGCAGCAAACTGATCGGTAATAAAAACATGAAGCTGGCGGCGTTGGGGGCGGGGTCAGATTACTCGCCGTTCTTACAACACCTCGGCATTACTTCCATGAACCTTGGTTTTGGCGGTGAAGGAAGCGGCGGTGAGTACCATTCCATCTATGATTCCTACGATCTGTTCACCCGGTTTAAAGATCCCGGTTTTCAGTATGGCGTTGCCCTGTCGAAAACAGCAGGCCGGGTAGTAATGCGGTTAGCCAATGCCGATGTATTGCCGGTTGATTACAATAGCTTTTATAAAACAGTGGCTGACTATGCAACCGATATCAAAACCATGATCGATAACATGCGTACCCAAACGGAGATCCAAAACCGCATGATCAAAGAAAAATTATTCGACCTTGCCAAAGATCCAACTAAAACTTACCGCGCACCGGCCATTAAAGAGGCGGTACCGTTCCTGAATTTCAGTGAGCTCGACAATGCCCTGGTTCAGTTAAAGACAAGTGTGGAAGAATTTCAGAAATTATATGCGAATGCCACCCGGTTGCCGGTTGACAAACAAAAGCAGCTGAACGGCATCCTGTATCAATCAGAAAGATCATTATTGCAACAAAAAGGATTACCGCGTCGTGCCTGGTACAGGCACCAGATATATGCACCAGGTTATTATACAGGCTATGGCGTAAAAACCTTACCGGGTATACGGGAGGGCATTGAAGAACGTAACTGGCAGGAAGCTGGCGAATGTATTGAAACCGCTACACAAACCCTTCAGTCGTTTACCCAGCAGGTAAATGCCGCTATCGCATTGCTGAAATAACGTAATCAAGCGTTATCAGGACACTAAACTGGCCTGCAACGCCGTTATAGGAGCTGCACAGCGTGGGGATTGCTGTAAAGCGTTGCTGTAAATTAATTCAGTTCGTTGTAAAAGAATGAGTTATGGTCGTTGCAGACGCAAAAGATCTCCATTATCTTAGCGGCAAATAATTGTTAATCGTACTATATGATCACAAAAAGTGCTTTTCTCGCTGTTATTGTTCTGCTTATTACCTGTAAAATCAGCAATGCTCAGGATGATGATGCTAAGTTTCAGAAAGTAGATGATTCTGCGGTGTCAAAACCAAAAAGTAATCTCACTTATGAGTATCAGTACCTGAACGACGCGCATACCGAAGGCATTGAAAAATCTTTCTTATTCGGAAAGCTGAAAACAGAGATCTATTTTAAAGAAAAAGGCAAGTTCCAGGCTGCCAAATCGTACGATACCAAAACCGGCCGCCTGATAAAGACCGATACCATTGTTGATTTTAAAAAGCTGGTAGGCACCACCACCACTTACTATGCCAATGGTAATCCCAAAGAAATGGAACACCGCGATACCAGCGGCGCCGTTGATCGCTACAGCGCCTTTTTTGAAGGTGGCGGCAGAAGGATCATCATCAGTTACAGGGATGGAAAACGCAACGGTTTAACCACTGAATACAATCCCAACGGAACAGTTAAGGAAACTGGTAGTTATATAAACGATAAAAGAGAAGGTGAGTTCAAATTTTTCGATATACGCGGTAATTTGATCACCAAAAGAAAGTTCAAAGCCGACAAGGTGGTGAAATAAAAATTGCAACAAACAATCGTATTGATAGTAAAAACCGCTCCGCACCTTGCAGGGCGGTTTTTGCATTAATGACATGCTAACCGGCAACAGGAGCCTTCTAAAACCCCATTAACACATTATTCGTTAGATTTGCCGCGTGCAACTTCCTCAACAACTTCTTGATTCATTAACCGGTGTCGCGGGCTTCAATAAAGAAGCGTTCGTACAAATTCATGAAAGCGGCGAACAGGTAACTTCTGTAAGGGTGAATGCGGCTAAAGCAGCGAAAAACGGTTCCAGCCTTACTATTGATCATTTACCGCTTGTTCAATCAGCAAAGATCCCCTGGTCGTCATACGGTTATTATTTACCCGAACGGCCTGCCTTTATATTTGATCCCCTGATACATGCGGGAGCGTATTATGTGCAGGAAGCGTCGAGTATGTTCCTGGAGCAGGCGCTTACCCAAACAACCGATGTAAGCCAGCCATTGCGGGTGCTTGATCTTTGTGCGGCGCCGGGCGGAAAATCGACCCTGTTGCAATCGCTCATCAGCGCCGATAGCCTGCTGGTGAGTAATGAAGTGATAAAATCAAGGGCCGCCATACTGGAAGAGAACAGTATAAAATGGGGCGGCGCCAATGTAATTGTTACCAATGCCGACCCGGCCACCTTTGCCCGGCTCGAAAATTTTTTTGATGTCATTGTGATTGATGCGCCCTGTTCCGGTTCGGGCCTGTTCAGGCGCGAACCCGAGGCCATAGGGGAGTGGAGCGAACAGAATGTAGCGCTTTGTTATCAGCGGCAGCAACGCATTCTGGCCGATGTTTTTCCGGCATTGAAAGAAGGCGGCGTGCTCATCTATTCTACCTGTTCGTATTCGAAAGAAGAGGATGAACAAATAGCCGACTGGTTGATGGATACTTTTTCGGTTCAACCCCTGCAACTGGCAGTGGAGGCGGACTGGGGTATTGTTGAAACACGATCAAACAAACACCAGGCTTTTGGATATCGTTTCTTCCCTGATAAGGTACGGGGCGAAGGTTTTTTTATCAGTTGTTTCCGTAAACAGGAAGGTGGGGCTAACACCATACGCCCCCCTAAAAAATCATTGCTGCAAAAGGCATCGAAGAACGAAACAGCCATCATACAGCCCTGGTTACAGGCTGGCTGGCCGGTGCAGTTGTGGAAACAAAAAGAGGAAATAATGGCCTTTCCGCAGCACCTGGAAAAGGAATTGCTTACTATAGTTGACAATATTTATGTACGCCGGGCCGGAACCGTTTTAGGCAAAATTGCCGGCAACGACCTGGTGCCCGATCATGCGCTGGCGCTAAGTACCGGTATCAACCCTTCAATTGTTGCAGTATCGTTAAAAAAGGAAGACGCCATACAATATTTGCGGAAAGAAGAAGTTTCCGTATCAACAGCCCATAAAGGATGGACTTTGGTACAGTTTGAGCAGTATAATCTGGGATGGATAAAGGTGCTGCAGAATAGAATAAATAATTACTATCCACCCACCTGGCGAATCCTGAAAAGGAGCGCCAACAGTACCAATGAAAGCAGTTAGCCAGTATGGGATAGTTATCCCCTTTGGCGCTAATTAAAATTTATTCAGCATCTTTGCACCCGAATACGAAATGCATAACCTATGTTGAAGTTCAAAGGAGTTTTAATCATCGCGTTTCTATTGCTTTCACAATTGGTGTGGTCGCAGTCAGATATGACCGTGCAGGGTACGTCGCCCGACCTCTACCTGTTGCATACGGTTCAACCCAAAGAAACCTGGTATGCCATAGGCCGTATTTACAACATACAACCTAAAGAAATAGCTGCCCTCACCGGAGTAACCATGGATAAGCTGAACATTGGGCAGCAATTAAAGGTGCCGCTGAAAACCCCGAACTTTTCACAGGATGGTAAAAAAAATGCCGATGAGGTGTTTGTACCGGTTTATCATATAGTTCAGGAAAAAGAATGGATGTACCGTATTAGCCAGAACCATAACAAAATACCTGTAGAAACGCTGGAAAAATGGAATGGGGTCACCAATGATCACCTGCAGGCTGGGATGAAACTGGTTGTTGGGTACCTGAAGGTAAAGACCGCCCATTCGCCGCTGGCCGCCAATGGTATCAGGAAAATAGTGGCTCCGGCTACCACCCCGGTCACTGCCGCTACGAAGCCTGCTGAAGAAGCTCCGGTAGCCAAAACGGAGAAGCCGGCTGAAACAAAAACAACCGAAACAAAGGTTGCGGAGACAAAAACTACCGAAACAAAACCGGTAACAAAACCCGAAGAGCCCAAAGCGGTGGAAGCTAAAAAAGAGGAATTGAAGAAAGAGGAAGCTAAAAAAGAAGACACTAAAAAAGAAATAGGTACACCACCACCGGCAACCGAAGAAAAATCGTCAAAGACATCTGCACCGGTAACCCAGGCCACTTCAGACGCCAGTTATTCTGGCTATAAAGGCGGTTATTTTAAGTCGGGTTACAATGGCAGTGGAAAATCAACTGCAGGTAATGCCGGAATTTTCAGAAGCACCAGCGGCTGGAAAGATGGGAAATATTATGCACTCATGAATAATGTACCAGTGGGTACCATTGTAAAGATCAGCTATAATTCCACTAATAAATCAGTGTACGCCAAAGTACTGGGACAATTGCCCGATATGCGCGAAAGCGTTGGGCTTACCGTTCGCCTCAGCGATGCCGCTGCCGCCGAACTGGGCGCTGAAATGGGCAAGTTTTATGTAGATGTTGCGTACTAAAGCCAGTTTGCAAGTTATTGAGTTAGCCGGTTTGTATAAAACTATGAACTCAATAACTTGCGAATTTATCATTTAGGCATTGGGGGTAAACCTGAACCCTCTGAGAAACTCTTCCACCGTCATTTTCTTCTTTCCTTCCAGTTGCAGTTCGGTGATATGTATATACCCGTCTTTGCCCGCGAATTTCAGAAAGGTTTTATTATCTGTTTCAATAGTTCCCGCAGGTTTTGGGGCCGCATGCATTTCCTTTTTTGCCTTGTAGATCTTCAGCATTTTTTCATTGAGGTAAGTAAATGCAGCCGGGTATGGCGATAAACCTCTTATGAGGTTGTAAATAACCGTTACAGGTTGGTTCCAGTCTATTTTACACGTTTCAGTGAAGAGCTTTGGCGCATGCTTTAATTCATTGCTGTGTTGCGGTTGGGGTATTTCAGTCAACGTGCCCTGAGCTAAACCCGCCACCGTTTTTACCAGCAACTGTGCACCGATCTCTTTCATTTTGTCGTGCACTTCACCGGTTGTTTCATCGTCGCCAATGGGAAAGCTATCCTGTAACAAAATGTTGCCGGTATCAATTTCATGTTGCAGTTTAAAGGTAGTGACGCCGGTTTCTTTTTCGCCATTTATAACAGCCCAGTTTATAGGCGCCGCACCGCGGTATTGAGGTAATAATGAACCATGCAAATTAATAGTGCCCATGGGCGGCATGTTCCATACCACCTCGGGCAACATACGAAAAGCAACTACTATCTGCAGATCGGCCTTCAGCTCTTTTAAAGACTCCAGAAATTGCGGGTCTTTCAGCTTTACCGGTTGTAACACGGGCAATTGTTTTTCAACGGCATATTTCTTTACGGCGCTTTCGGTTAATTTCATGCCACGCCCAGCCGGTTTATCGGGTGCAGTAATTACGGCAATGATATTGCAACCTGCCTGTACCAGTGCATCGAGAGAAGCAACGGCAAATTCAGGGGTACCCATAAAAATAATACGCGGACTGTTTATTGTTTGAAGTTTGCTGTGTGTGGTTTGTGGTGTATTTTCCTGCATTTGTTCCTGGTTCTTCTGGTTTGTTTTTTGCAATTCCGGCCCCAAATTTCACTAAAAAACTTTTATTGGCTGCCCCAAATTATTCCTTTTACTTTGCAGGCAAGGGAATTGGGCTTTTTTTATCTTATCGCTTTTGTTCATCTTTTGGTAATATGAATGCGGCGGTGTGGAGTGTAAGCATGGATTCTCCCTCAAATTTTAAACACAAAAAAGTTAGTATGCAACAAGTAAAAAGCGGCGATACTGTAAAAGTTCATTATCATGGCCGTTTGACAGATGGAACCACTTTCGATTCTTCTGCCGGTCGTGAACCGCTTCAATTCGAGGTAGGGAGTGGTATGGTGATCCCCGGTTTCGACACTGGTGTTATGGGAATGCAGGTAGGGGATAAAAAAACCATCCAGATATCGGTTGCTGAAGCATATGGTCCTAAAAATCCCGATATGATCGTGGCCTTCCCTGCCAGTGAATTTCCTGAGGATATGGAACTGGAAATAGGCATGCGTTTAAATATGACCAATTCTGAAGGACATGTTATTCCGGTAGTAGTTATCGAGATAGGTGAAGAAAATGTTATGCTCGATGCCAACCATCCTTTGGCTGGTGAAGACCTGGTGTTTGATATTGAGCTGGTAGAAATTGGCGCAGCTCCTTCCCGCATTATTATGCCGTAAATACCGAATTAGCAAGTAAAAAGTAGGAAGTAGGAAGAACCTGAATTTTCTTACCTCCTACTTTTTGCCTTATATACACATAGTCTCATCCATTCTGCCTCGTACTTCTTACCCCATACCCCTTACTTCACAAACCTGCAACTGCACGATATACCTTTTACCAGGGTGCATCTTTACAACTTCCCCACGTAGTTTCCCCTATTGACCTGCCAGAATTTTTTTTCTATTTTGGCCCCCATAATTTATACCCTATGATACAAACCACGAAACGCATCGTTACGTGCACACTATTAGTCTGTTTACTTAATACTGTTCATGCCCAGGACCAAACCGCCACTGTTGCCCCGCCCGATCAATCATTGCCTGAATCAGATACGGCCATTGCTACCCGCCAGGCTTTGCGATTTGCCGATAGTTTGGTGAAAGCAGATTTTTACACTGAATGGACAACCTATTTGAACCTGAGTTGCCCCAGCGCTTTTAAGTTTTACGGTGGAAAAGACGGCTATAAAGAAAACGTTGTTATGGTGCATTACCGTGATGAACCTAAAACCGAAGAAAAGATCCCAAAGCTTCGACTGGTGCACCTGATGAATGACGTTGATACCTGGCAGTGCGTTATTGAAAAAGTGCGGGATAAATGGGATGAGTCGCGCGGGAAAGTAAAAATCTATACTTACCTCATTGGCGAATCAACCGATAATGGCATTAACTGGAAATTTATTGATGCAAGCCATAATTCCATCCAGAACATTATTTACATTTTGCCTACCGTTTTCACCACTATGGAAATACCTGAAGGCAAGATCGTTTATGTAGATGAAGTGGCTGCACAGGAAGCTGCCGGGTCTGCCGTCAAAGCCGGGCACCCGGCTGTCAAAAAGAAACCGGTGGCCAGGAAGCCAACGAAGTAACCAAAAAAATTAAAAGGCGGAATCGTTTCCAAAACGGTTCCGCCTTTATTATTTGCGCGTTTAATAGCAATCGACCTATGCTTTAGCTTTCTTCTTACCGTACAACCAGCCCAGCCATATACCAGCCAACCCCCACGATACCAGGCAGTCGGTAAAATAAGCCATCAGATCAAAACCTTTGAACCAGATGTGATTGGTATAAGGGATATTGAAGAAAACGATCAGGCCTACAAACAGCGACGAAATGAATATAGCGGTAAAGTTCAGGGCATTCATGCGGCTGATGAGTGCGCAGAAAAAGCCTATGATCAGCATATCAACTATCAGTCCTCTTATCATGTTCGCACCCATATTCATGTCTCTCGACTGTTGATATTGAACCAGCGCCCAGGGTTTTCCGGCCTGTGTTTTCATGAATTCTTCATGTTGCTCTTTCGTGGCAGTGGCCGGCAGGCCGGGTATCATATACTGGCCCTCTTTTTCGATCTGGGAACTTAAAGCGCTCATGATGGCATCCTGCTTGTCAGTGTACTGGTAGGCGTTGTTATGCAGGTTAAGTACAGTCCAGGAAAGAAATTGCCAGATGAATAGAATGATGCCGCCGACAATGGCGCCAATCAATAATTTTTTCATAATTGGTCAGCTTTAGTTTGTAAAAAGGTAGAAAGAATTATTCAATTTATCAAATATGTTACAGGCTGGCGCTGATGGCCTTTGCGTAATGCTTTTCGTATAGGGCATACAACAACAACAGGGCCCCGGCTAAAAGAACGGTAATGATGAACGAGCCTTCCATGCCAAAAACACCCCCTGTCAGCCACCAGGGCCCCTGCAGGTCGGGTTGTAATACCCCTTGCAGTGGCAGTCCGCTCACCTCATAACCCAGCACGGGCCCCTGCATAAAGTTCCAGCTGAAATGAAAGAAAATAGCAAACCAGATATTGCGGGTATAGATGAAGTTAATGCCCAGCAGCCCCCCGGCCAGTAACAGATTAACTACGGCAACAGAAGATATTCCCGGATTGGCGCCATGGGCTATCGTGAACAAAACGGCTGAAACACCCAGGGCGGCCCATTTATTCATTGAATCCATCAGGTTGTTAAGAATATATCCCCTGAAAACCATTTCTTCTGAAAAGGCGATCAGCACCATTAATGCCAGCCCCATAAAGAAATCCCTGGCTTTAAAATGTACATCGCTCCATTCCAGATTTTTGGTGGCGAACAGCACGAGCGTGCCGGCGCCCAGTAAGGCGATGCCTAAACAGAAACCGGTAATAGCGTCGGGTTTATACGGCTGCCAGCGAAATCCCAGGCTTACTACCGGCTGGCGGTCAATATATCGGCGGAATATGACCGTTAGCAGGCAATTTAGCAGGGCCGAAATGAACAGGGAAAGGATGATCACCTGCAGCACAAGATCGGGCTGCGGTGCTTTTGATATGGTTGAAAATGCGGGTGCTATTACTGCAAAGCTGGCTATTAACCCGGCCAGTAAGGAACATCCAATAAAAGCCAGCAGCAACAATATGGCGCGCATCCAGCCTTGTTTAATAAGCGGGGTCATGGTGTTCGGGCTATGAAAATAAGTTGATCGATATTTAGTTATCTTGCCAAAAATACAGCTTACATGTTTACTAAATATAATTTCACAGTAAAGGAAAGGTTCCTGCGGTATGTGCAAATAGATACACAAAGTGATCCGCAATCGACCAGCTGCCCTTCAACCGAAAAGCAAAAGGACCTGAGCCGCATACTGGTGCAGGAATTAAAGGCAATGGGTATTGCAGATGCGCAGCTCGATGAGCATGGGTATGTGTATGCGACCATTCCGGCCAATACAGCCAAACAGGTGCCGGTGATTTGTTATTGCGCGCATGTTGATACTGCACCTGATTGTACCGGTGCTAATGTGAAGCCGCTGGTGCATCCCAACTATGATGGCGGTAATATTGTATTACCTGATGATCCTTCGCAGGTGATCACACCCGATGATCATCCGTATTTGCGTAAAAAGAAAGGGGAAGATCTCATCACGGCATCGGGTACTACGTTGCTGGGCGCCGATGATAAGGCCGGTGTTGCAGTGATCATGGACATGGCCAGTTACTTTATGAACAACCCCAATATAACGCATGGGGCTATAAAGATCCTGTTCACACCCGATGAAGAAATAGGCCGTGGTGTCGATAAGGCCGATCTGGCAAAGTTAGGCGCTCAGTTTGCCTATACGCTCGATGCCGGCGAACGCGGCGCTTATGAAGATGAAACGTTTTCAGCCGATGGCGTTACCATTACCTTTCATGGGGTAAGTGCGCATCCCGGATATGCAAAAGATAAACTGGTGAATGCCATGAAAGTGGCCGGGGCTTTTCTGGAAGCGCTGCCAAAGGATACGCTATCGCCCGAAACAACAGAAAAGCGTAGTGGTTTTGTGCATCCGGTGCGTATTAATGGTATTGCTGAAAAAGTAACGCTTGAATTTATCATTCGCGATTTTATAACGGCAAAGCTGGCCGAATATGAAGAGCTGTTGCGTGAAAAGCTGGCCGAAACCCTGCAACGATTTCCGGGCGCTAAAGCCGATTTTGGGGTGCGCGAGCAATACCGCAATATGAAGGAGGTGCTGGATAAATATCCGCAGGTATCGGCATATGCGAAGGAAGCTATTGCACGGGCCGGTGTTCCATTGATTGAAATGAGTGCGCGGGGCGGAACCGATGGGTCGCGTTTATCGTTTATGGGTTTGCCCTGTCCCAACATTTTCACCGGTGAAATGGCCTTCCATGGCAAGCATGAATATGTGAGCGTACAGGATATGCAAAAAAGCGTGGAAACGATCGTTCACCTCGCCTGCATCTGGGAAGAGAAAGCGTAACGTGCTTTGTAATAATAGAGATCAGAAGGTCGGGAAAGGGAAAAGTTTCAGGTAACAGATACAGGTTCTAACCTGTTACCTGAAACGTATACCCTGTAACCTTATAAATATGAAACTCATTTTTGCTTGCTGTGTTGTGATCTTATCTGCTATACCTGCGTATTCCCAGAACCTCCTTGCAAACGGCGGTTTTGAAGAGGAGAACATTTGCACTGAATATGAAAAACCCTGTGCACCCGAAGCCTGGATCGCTACTTCACTGTATTTTAATTATTATTTTTCAGCACCCCTGAAGTACATGGTGAAAGCCCATGAAGGCACGCATTTCGTAGGGATTGCCGCCGGCAGCCTGGGAATGAAGGGCATCAGGAATTTTATCCGTACCCGCCTGCTCTGTGGCTTGCAGAGAGGACACCAGTATAAACTGGAAATGTATGTTTTCTCTTTACATCCCGTACTGGATAGCATAGGCGTTTATTTTTCTGCCCGGGATTTTCTGTATGAAAGAAGATACTTCAGGCTCATTACTCCGCAGTTATGGTCTATTAACGGTCTTGACACAACAGTTAAAAAAACAGGCAGCTGGCAAAAAGTGGAATTGTTGTATACGGCCGATGGAACGGAAGGGTTCGTTACTATTGGCCATTTTAAACGGCTCGATGTAACCGGTATTCCCGGACCAGATTTTCGCGACGAATATTATTTTTTTCTCGATGATGTTTCGCTGACGCCTGTTGATGTGCATGAAAAATTATGCGAACAGGCCGATAGCGTAAAAAAAGAAATATACAGTGAAAATGAACGGCATTCTTACCTGGAGCGGAAAGTAAACCTGTATCGCCAAAACCCACCCCCGGTAAAACCCCTGCCGCAAACCATAGAAGAAAAAAAGAAACAACGTATAGATACCCTGGTTATACCCGACATTTTTTTTGCTACTGCCCGCTATGAGTTAACCGCGGCCAGCCATTACCTGCTCGACAGTTTTGCCAGCCAGTTGAAAATACCGGAAATTGATTCCATGATCGTGGAAGGGCATACTGACAGCATTGGCAAGCTGGCTTATAATGAAACCCTGTCGCTGAACCGGGCCAATTCGGTAAAAGAGTATTTATCGGGTAAAGTAGCAGGGCTGGAAGAAAAGACAAAGACACGGGGGTATGCTTATTGGCGGCCGGTTGCCAGTAATAAAACCCCAACCGGAAGACAGCTGAACAGGAGAGTAGAGATCATTCTATACCGGCAGGAGGAATAAAATGAGAAAAAGCCACCAGATCTTGCTCCGATGGCTTTTTTTCATCCACATGGTGGTACAGGTCTACTGTTTTAATACCGTTTTGCTAAACACATCTGATCCATTCCTGAACACAACGTGGTAAAGCCCGCTTGTAAAACCACTCATATCAACATTTGAAATAACTGCATTGGCAGACAATCGTATATCTTTTAAAGTTTGACCGGCAGCGCTTATAATCTGAATATGTCCGTTTACACCAGCTTTCGGGTGCTGTATCATCAATGAACTTTTAACCGGGTTAGGCGACAGTGAAATATCCAGGCTCAGTTTGCTCTTCACACTGATGATATAGCTGTATTTAAAGCTTCCATCCTGTTCAATCATTTTCAATCTGTAGAAACTGTTTTGAGAAGCGGCCTGTGCATCAGTGAAGCTATAGGTTTTCAGGTTGGCTGCTTTTACAGAACCGATAGCAGTGAAAGTTCTTCCATCATTACTTCTTTCAATTACATAGCTGTCGATACCGCTTTCTTCAACTGTATTCCAAATGAGTTTGGTATTGAGTCCGTCTTCGTTTGCGTTAAAGCTGGTCAGTTGAACAGGCAGGGGAGCGCCGGCAGGGCTCAGGTTGGTCCAGGCAATGGGTGAAGTAGCTCCGTATGCTATCCGAAATGCATCGTATGCGGCATTAGGCGTTAATGAAGTTTGTGTAATATTTAATGCATGAAATGCAGCACCAGCACCATAAGATTCTCCGCCAGTTAATGAAATGTTCGCACTTCCTGTAGTAGGTTCTGATCCCAAAGATGGATTTACCCATAAATATGCCTGGTCATTATTTGAACCCGATATGATATCATATCTTATTACAACAAGATAGGTGGTGGCAAAGCTATAATTGACTCCTGTATAAACTACATTTGACCCATTAGTACTAATGCCAAACATTAAAAAATCGGTACCGGAAATAGTTACATCTTTTGCATAAAACTGTAGTGCGTTTACCGGAGTTCCGCTGTTATCCAGTAATGATATGTTATAATCAACGTTGTTTTTTTTGGCATCAGTTGCCTTTATAACAAAGGACATATAAATAGTCTTGGCAGTGGTAGTAGAAATGTCCGACGTAAAAGCCCTGGATGAACTTTTATTATTTCCGGTACTTACTGTAACATATTGAGTGCCGCTGGTATAACCAGAATATATAAGCGGGGTAGTGTTGGCTACCTGAACATCTGAGCCACTACCGGCGGAAGCCCATAGATTTCCAACCGGACCCTGACCATTCAGGTTGCCATTTGTATAGCCGGAAAAATTTTCATTAAATACCATTTGTGCGTTTGCGGTCATGGCAATAATAGACACCATGATGAAAGAGTAGATCTTTTTCATTTCAAATTGTTTTGGGATGAATAAAATAGATGGTCCCAAAGGAAAATTGGAGGAAATGACTTTCTGTTACATGTATTACAAAAGCCTGGAGGTCTTCAAAAGGATGAATGAAAAAGGATAATAAATAAGAAATATTTTTGAAAGCTATGATTGATGGTGGTGGAGTTTCGAAGGGATATGGGTAGAAGTAAGCTGAGGTAAAAGTATAACGCGTTTTTTTAATATGCAAGTGGTATTAAAAATAATTGACATGAATCAATGGGGTACTAAACGGGATAAAATAATGATTAGGCAAAAATTCATATTTAACTGTTTCATTATCAGTATAAAAGAAAACCATCGCCACTGTGGTTTTTTGAGTAATTTAGGCTCATCCCATTGTCAACCTGTCTATGAAACAAATAAGGCAATTCGTTCCCACCCTTTCCCTGGTATTGTTTACCTGCTATACCGGGCATTCGCAGAACCTGATAGCCAATGGCAGTTTTGAAGACGCCAATTTATGCACCGAATTCCACAAGTATTGTGCGCCCGAAGCCTGGATCGCCACTTCACATGAGGCCAGTTATTATTATAGTGATATGAATATTGCCTACGATGGGTACCGGTATGTAGGGTTAACAGCTGGTAGTGTAAACAAGGGTGGTGTGCGTAATTTCATAAGGACCCAGTTGTTATGTGGTTTAAGAAAAGGAAATCAGTATGCATTGGAATTTTATGTAAGCGCCACCAACAAGGTGCTCGATAGTATTGGTATTTATTTTTCAGCAGAAGATTTCTTATATGAGCAAAGGAGCTTTCGTAATATTAAGCCCGATTTCTGGTATGTTCGAAGCGGCGCTGCCTTATCACAACCTTCTACCAAATGGCAAAAGGTACGTTTTGTATATACCGCCGATGGCAATGAATCGTTCATTACGATCGGATTATTTAAACGGAACGATTATACGGGTTCAATAAAACCCGATTTTCAGGATGAGTATTTGTTCCTGCTCGATAAAGTGTCGTTAATGCCGTTGAACCCGAATGAAAAGATCTGTGCAACGGCCGACCAGGAGAAATGGGACATCTACAAAGCAGATGACCGCCATGAAAGGCTGGATAAAACGATCAGCTATCATTTAAAACATCCGCCATTGCCACGGCCGAAATTAAGTAGTACGCGCATGCCCACAGTTCAACATATAGACACGCTTATAATCCCCGATATTTATTTCGTGACCGCCAGCTATGAGCTCTCGAAAAAGAGTTATGATCTGCTCGATAGCTTTGCTGCCAAACTCACCGGGCAAATGGATTCGGTAGTGGTAAATGGCCATACCGACAGCATCGGAAATTTGGAATACAATAAAGAGCTATCTCAGAGCCGGGCTGTATCGGTAAAACAATACCTGATGACAAAAGTATACTCGCTGGGCGTGAACTTTATTGCGCGGGGGTATGCTTATCTGCAACCTATTGCCAGTAACAGAACATCATCGGGCCGTAAGAAAAACCGGCGCGTGGAGATCTTTGTTTATCGAAGAGAATGAACTAGAGGTTCATCTTTTTCTTAATAGACCTTATTATCAACAACGCATGTTCCCGGCTGTTTTCAATAAACCAAACATGGGTGTTCATACCACCGCAAACCACACCCGCCAGGTAAATATTGGGTAAATTGGTTTCCATGGTTTGGGGATCATAAGCGGGTTGCAGCACTTCATCCTGCGACAAATGGATACCTGTTTTTTGTAAAAAGTTGCAGTTGGGTTGATAACCCGTCATGGCAATCACATAATCATTTTCAATGGTGACCAGCCCATCAGGTGTTTGAATATCCACTTCCTTTTCGCGAATGGCCATTAACGTTGAGTTGGTATATGCTTTTATGCTGCCTTCCTTAATGCGGTTCTCCATATCGGGTTTTACCCAGTATTTCACCCGTTGTCCAATGCCTTCATTTCTAATGACCATGGTAACTTCGGCTCCTTTGCGCCAGGTTTCCAGGGCCGCATCAACCGCCGAGTTATTGGCTCCCACCACCACTACTTTTTGCATGGCGTAAAAATGCGGGTCTTTATAATAGTGAACGACCTTGGGCAGCTCTTCGCCAGGAATATTCATCTTGACCGGAATATCATAAAAGCCGGTAGCGATCACTACAAACGTGGTGGTATAGGTTTGTTTAGTGGTAACAACCTGGTATTTGCCATTTGCGGGGGTAATATCTTTTACTTCTTCCTGCAGGTGAATGGTGACATGGTTGCTGGTAGCAACCCGCCGGTAATACTCCAGCGCTTCGGGACGGGTAGGTTTAATATTATTGCTTACAAAAGGAATACCGCCGATCTCCAGTTTTTCAGATGTAGAAAAAAAGGTCATGTTCACGGGATAATTGTACAGCGAATTTACCAGGCAGCCTTTTTCAAGTATGCAATAGTGTAAACCAGCTTTTTTTGCTTCCAGGGCACAAGCCAAACCGATAGGGCCGCCTCCCACTATGATGATGTCGAATTGATTGGTTGAATTCATTGGCTCAAAGTTAATAAGAAAGCTGCCAACATGAATGGCCTGGGCCATCGCGAGGTACAAATGGAACAGCAATATGCATGCCCCGGCCCTGCATTGTCACATAGCATATTATCGCATTATCACCTTAACTTTCCGTACTTTCATCAAAATTTAATCTTATGGATCATTTTTCATATTGGTGGGTCATTGTAGTCGGTTTCTTTCTTCTTTTATTTACCGGTGTAAAAACCATTAACCAGGGCTTTGTTGGGGTAGTTACCATGTTCGGTAAATACCAACGGGTGCTGAACCCTGGCCTGAGATTTTTAATACCTTTTCTGGAACAGATTTACCGTAAAGTAAGTATCCAGAACCGCTCGGTGGAAATGGAATTTCAGGCAGTAACCGCTGATCAGGCGAATGTATACTTTAAAAGCATGCTGCTGTATTCGGTTCAGAATGCCGATGAAGAAACCATTAAAAAAGTAGCGTTCAAATTCCTTAGCGAACGCGACCTCATGCAGGCGCTCACCCGTACCATTGAGGGAACCATCAGGTCATTTGTGGCCACTAAACGCCAGGCCGAGATACTGGGTTTGCGTAAAGAGATCGTGGAATATGTAAAAGAACAGATAGACCATTTGCTGGAAGAGTGGGGGTATCACCTGCTCGATCTGCAGATCAACGATATTACATTCGATAAGGCCATTATGGACAGTATGAGCAGGGTAGTGGCCAGTAATAACCTGAAGGCGGCTGCAGAAAATGAAGGGCAGGCATTACTGATCACCAAAACAAAAGCAGCCGAAGCAGAAGGAAATTCCATAAAAATTGCGGCTGAGGCTGAACGTATTGCTGCCCAGTTACGCGGTCAGGGTGTGGCGTTGTTCCGGGAAGAAGTGGCCCGCGGTATGAGCCAGGCAGCTGAGCAAATGAAACAGGCCAACCTCGATACGAATGTGATCCTGTTCAGCATGTGGACGGAAGCCATCAAGAATTTTGCGGAAGTAGGGAAGGGCAATGTCATATTCCTGGATGGCAGCAGTGAAAGCATGCAGCGGAGTATGCAGCAAATAATGGCCATGATGCAAATGAAGAGTAATCCGAACCAGAGCCAGAATTAACTTTTACTTTGCGTACGATTTTGACAATCAGGTAATTCAATTAGCAAACTTTTAAGAAATATTAAATCGTTGGATTCGTTTTAGGCACACATTTGCCTACATTTACACCATTAAAACAACAACTGGATGAATTGGTTTTTTTTACAAGTTACCAATCCCGCGACAACAGCCACCGCCGACACTTTACACAAAGCCGCAACGCCCGGTGCTCAGGGCGAGCATGTTATGAACGTGATGGACCTGCTGGCTAATGGTGGCCCCCTCATGATTCCCCTGGGATTGTTGTTCGTGCTGGCTGTATTTTTCTTTTTTGAAAGGCTGATTGCCATTCGCAAGGCCAGTAAGATTGATCCCAATTTCATGTACATTATACGGGACAATATTTTTAGCGGTAATGTATCGGCAGCCCGGTCATTGGCTAAAAATACACCCAACCCTGTAGCCCGTATCATTGATAAGGGATTGCAACGGATCGGTAAGCCCATTGAGGCCATTGAAAAAAGTATGGAAAATGTAGGCAAGCTCGAGGTATATAAAATGGAGCGCAACCTGTCGGTTTTATCACTGGTATATGGTATTGCGCCTATGTTCGGGTTTTTGGGAACCATCTTCGGTATGTTGCAGTTATTCTACAATATCAACGCATCGGGTGAATTTACACCGGCCCAGATCGCGGGTGGTATTTATACCAAAATGATCACCTCTGCATCAGGACTTATCATCGGTTTGCTTGCCTATGTGGGTTATAACTTCCTGAATGCACAGATCGATAAAACTGTGAACCGGATGGAAGCCGCCAGTGCCGAGTTCATTGATATACTACAGGAACCAACGAGATAATATTAAAAAATAAGTTAAATGAATTTAAGAAGAAGATTAAAAGGTCATCAGGAGTTACATGCAGGAGCGTTGAACGACATCCTGTTCATCCTGTTGTTCTTCTTTCTTATTGTATCAACCCTGGCCAATCCGAATGTGATCAAATTATCACAACCAAAAGCCAAAAGCGATACCAAGGCCAAGCAAACGGTTATCGTTAATATAAAGCCAACCGGTGAGTATATTATTAATGGGAAGCAGGTTAAAATTGAGGAGATGACCGCGTTTATACAACCGTATGTGCAGAAAGATTCCACTCAGGCAACGGTGGCCATCAATGCCGATAAAACCGTTCCGCTCGAGAATGTTGTGGCGGTTATGCGTGTAGCCCGCGACCTGGGCGCCAGGTCAACATTGCTGGTTGATACGAAAGTGAAGTAGTACCCCCGGCTC
This sequence comes from Niastella vici, assembly GCF_002077945.1. Classification (GTDB taxonomy): domain Bacteria; phylum Bacteroidota; class Bacteroidia; order Chitinophagales; family Chitinophagaceae; genus Niastella; species Niastella vici. Next base: position 56,590 of record NZ_LVYD01000024.1, on the reverse strand, counting down.
CGCCAACTGGCGGAGAAACGATATAACAGCCCGCAGTGATCCTTTTGGAAACTGCGGGCTGTTTTTAAAATTTCCATTTTAAAACCCTTTCTCCCTTGCCTGATCATCGTAGATTATTACTAATAAGCGTATTAGTGCTAACGACACTGTTATTTATTGATTTTTTAATACTGCATGAATTTCTTCCGGAGAGAATTCCTGGTACGCCTATAGTTATATCGGGGTTGTTTTTGTTTGTATGTTATGAAGTGTTGTTTTATACAGTGTTTAAAAGGATACTAAAAGAGGATGATACTATCAGTGTGACTTATTTGGCCATATTTGCCTGTTTGATCGTTTTGTTTAGTGAGATAATATTTCAGACTTACAGGCTGACTACATTTTCTTATATTACAAATGAAGATCGAATAAGGATCTTTTTGATAGGAGTATTAGGTCTATCAGCCTTTGCAGGAGTTCTGGCACTTCCCATTGCAGTAGATGTGAAGTATAAAAATAGATGGATAACCACCCTCCTTAATGTTGGAGTTGGGTTAGCGTTTTATTTTGTCTCACCTTATGTTTTGAGTTTTATTAAGGGTGAATAAGGGAGTGGTAGTCCACTAAAATCAGGAAAGCTTTATAAACTTTTATCGGGCCTCCATCCTAAATAAAAAAGCATCTACCAGTTGGCAGATGCTTCAAATTATTTTAAAATTAGTTTAATCGTTAAGCAGTTCTTTGGGCAAACCGTATTTTTCAATTAATTTCTTGGCAGATTCTAATTTTTTAACTACAAAAGGATCATTACGATAATCCCGCACATCAAGAGCCATGAGTTGCTTGCCTTTGACTTTGCTTATCTTTTTATGGTTTTTTTTGTTGCCAGCCATATATTGTAGTTATATAATAAAATTACTATTTTTTCTTTTAACAGCAAATGCCATATAATTCTTTCCCGACCTGAATGGTTCGAGGCCCTTATCTTTAACAAGACCAAATACATTGAAATCTGGTTCTATTACAGCACTTTCCCGCAAAGAAAAGAAAATATCAATTACATTTGTCCGTTAGTGTAATATCTACAGAGTGTCATTTCCCCGCCTTCACCATCCTGTACTTCCCCTGAAAATCTTTCTTCACTTCTGCAACAAATCCTTTCGATTCAAACAATGTTTTCGTTTGTTCACCCAGGTCTTCATGTATCTCTGCAAAGATGCTGCCGCCGGGCAATAAACGCTGTTGGGCGAAGCGGGCAATGGCATCATAAAATACCAGGGGATCTTCATTAGGCACAAACAAAGCAAGGTGTGGTTCATATGCCAGCACATTGGGCAGCATGCTGAGCTGGTTGTGATGTGGAATATATGGCGGGTTGCTTACAATAATATCAACCGACGGTAGCCGGGGCCAGGTGCTTTCATCCAGAAAATCGGCCTGTATAAAATGAACGGTAATATTCTGGGCTGCCGCATTTTTAGCAGCTACCATCAGTGCGGGTGAACTCACATCGCAGGAATATACTTTCACCTGTGGTAGTTTCTTTTTTAAAGAGACCGGAATACAACCACTTCCAGTACCTATGTCGAGGATGCTTTGCGTATTTCCTGCTTCGGCCACAACCCACTCAACCAACTCTTCGGTTTCGGGACGTGGTATTAATACATTTTCATCAACATAGAACGGCATGCCGCAAAACCAGGCTTCGTGCAGCACATATTGCACGGGTTTATGCGCCAGCAGTTCACGGGTGTATTGTTCCAGTTGCGCCAGGCGTTCAGGGGCCATGGGCGACTGTTTATGCATAATGCGGTCGATCTTTCGCATGCCGGTAACATGCTCCATCACCCAGTCGGCAATATTCGCCGCTTCGCGGTTGTCGTACAACTCATACAGGGATGTGAGTAATTGTTGCTGCGCCTCGTGTACCGTCATAGGGGGCAAAGATGGCGTATTTTGGACTATATTTGCGGCTTTAGTTAGGAAGCCGACCATTCCCCATTTTGACAACCCACGAAACATACATGCAACGCTCTCTGCAGCTGGCCACCACTGCGGCAGGCTATGTGGCGCCCAACCCCATGGTAGGCGCGGTACTGGTGCATGAGGGCCGCATTATAGGCGAGGGGTATCATCAGCAATATGGTGGCCCGCATGCCGAAGTGCATTGTGTGAACTCGGTAAAGGCCGCCGACCGGCACCTGATCCCGCAATCGGTGATGTATGTGTCGCTTGAACCCTGTGCCCATTTTGGTAAAACGCCCCCCTGTGCCGACCTCATCATTGCAAATAAGATCCCGCAGGTGGTCATCGGTTGCCGCGATCCTTTTAAACAGGTTGATGGCAAAGGCGTTGAAAAACTACAGGCGGCCGGGGTACAGGTTACCCTGGGTGTGCTTGAGCAGGAGAGCAGGGTGCTGAACAAACGCTTTATCACTTTTCATACGCAGCATCGCCCGTATATTATTTTAAAATGGGCGCAAACGGCCAATGGAAAAATGGCCGGGGAACCCGGTGGCGAACGCCTGCTTATCAGCAATGAATTCACCAACCGGCTGGTGCATAAATGGCGCAGTGAAGAATCCGCTATTCTGGTGGGAACCAACACCGCTTTGTTCGATGATCCATCATTGACCACCCGTTTATGGAAAGGCGCCAACCCCGTGCGGTTGGTAGTTGATATGAACCTGCGGCTGCCATCCTCATTACAGTTATTTAACAAACAGGTAAAAACCATTGTATTTAACAGCCTGCAACATGAAGAGCAGGGTAATCTATTGTATTACCAGGTTACACAGGATGTAAACCTCGTTCACCAGGTGGTGCATGCTTTATACCAGTTAAAGGTGCTGAGCGTGCTGGTAGAAGGCGGTGCCCAATTACTGCAATCGTTTATTGATGAAGGGTTGTGGGATGAAATGCGCATTATCACCAGTAATGAGCTGGTGGTTCGCCAGGGCCTGCCTGCACCCCGGGTGCACAGCGGTGAGCTATTGAAACAGGAATCGTTGTTATCAGATACCCTCCATTATTTTGTGAACCCGCAAACCCTGGTACGTTGAGCAATTTATTATTCCTCATTGCCAGTATCATCCTTACTGCCTGGCTTACCATTTCCTTTAAAATAGTTGCCCGTTTAGGCATCAATAACCTGCAGGCCATTGTGTATAATTATATGGTTTGCGTGATCACCGGCAGCATCGTGAACGGTAGTTTTCCGGTGAACGGTTCACTGGCGCAACAGCCCTGGCTGCCCTGGGCATTGGTAATGGGCTGTGGTTTTATTTCCCTGTTCAATCTGGCCGCCTTTACCGTGCAAAAAATAGGGGTGGCGCCGGCAACGGTTGCCTATAAGTTATCATTGGTAATTCCTTTCGTTTTTTCCATATACCTGTATCATGAAAAAGCTACGGCGTTGAAGATCACCGGCGTGGCACTGGCCTTGCTGGCAGTGTGGTTTACAACAAGGCCACATGACAAAGAGCGAAAAGGTAAACATGTATCATGGGTATTATGGGCCATGCCCCTGTTGTTATTTATAGGCAGCGGCCTGCTCGATACCATGATCAAATATGTTGAACAGGCTTTTATAAACCCTGGTAACCAGGATGCCTACCTGATCACCGCATTTTGTGTGGCTGCTTCCGTGGGATTGATCATTTTGTTATTCCTGTTCATTACAGGCCGGCAACGGTTTTCGGGCCGGGCGGTACTGGCGGGAATAGGTATTGGCGTACCGAATTATTTTAGTATCTGGTGTTTGCTGGGAGCATTGAAGGGATATGCAGGCAACAGCTCGGCGATCATTCCCATCAATAACATGGGAATTGTATTGTTCACTGCTGTAGTGGCCTGGCTGATCTTTAAAGAAAAGCTCTCGGCCATCAACTGGCTGGGTATTGGATTATCTCTCGGCGCTATTGCCCTGATCGCCTATGGATAGCCAACAGCAGCCATTAATCAATAACATTGAATTATGAGTGACCCCGAATTCTTCTATACCATAGAGCGAACCACTACCGCAGAATTTAAAGACCGTGGCAGTAAATTTATTGCCTATACCTATCCCATTCAATCGGTCGACGATTTTAAAAAGAACCTGGAAGCGATAAAAAAGGAGCATCCCAAGGCCACGCATCATTGTTTTGCCTATCGTATAGGGCTCGATAATAATACGTTCCGCGTAAGTGATGATGGCGAACCATCGGGTTCGGCCGGCAAACCCATACTGGGTCAAATCGATAGTAAAAAATTAACTAATGTATTGGTCGTTGTAGTACGCTATTTTGGAGGGACCCTGTTGGGGGTACCCGGACTGATCAATGCTTATAAAACGGCTGCATCCCTGGCACTGCAGGTAACCCCCATTGTTCAAAAACCCATTGAAACAGCCTATGATCTTCAGTTCGATTATACGCAAATGAACGAGGTGATGATGCACGTAAAGCAACTGAATTGCACGGTGCTCGAAAAAGATATGAACCTGTTTTGCCGGCTTGTGATCGGTATTCCCAAAGGAAGGCTCGATGAAGCGATATATAAATTTAAAGAGATCAGGAATGTGGAGATAACGAAGCATAATTTGTAGTATCTTTCTCTCATAGAGGTCTGATAGCGTATGAAACGGCTTTTTCCTATAATCCTGTCCCTCATTGTATTCGCTGCCTGTAAATCAGGAAACAGTCCCTGGGGCAAAAACAGGTCGAAAGATACCTTATCGGTGCACTCCGTTCCTTATGATAGATTATTAAGTAAGGCGATGGACAGTGCCGAGCAAATGGCTTTTTTCAGGGATTACTGCATCAGAAAACTGGAAGGCCATAAAGGCGAAGACCGGTTTTACACCCTGGCCGTTTTTGACGGCGATACCACCCGCATTCAATTCTACAAAGGAAATATCTGCTCCCAGCAAAAACAACACGCAATAGTGTGTTTTGAAGATAAGAACCTGTTCTTCTTTTTTTTGAAAGACGATAGCTGGAAGCTGCAGCAGGTAATGAACGGCTATGGTATTATAAAAGACAGCGCCGTTCAGTTCTGCGATGTAAATTTTGATGGGTATAAAGATGTGTCCATTATCTGGAACTATTCAGGCGGCACCTGTAATTGTTCAGGCCCCGGTTGCCGTGATATCTATCTTTTTAACAGCGAATCTGACAACCTTGATCATATACCCCAGATAAGATCGTTTGTTGATTTTGGGTTATCAACAGAAGAAAGAACTATTTACCTCGGCGCGCATTGCACCGGGTTTTATGCAAAGTACATCTGGCTGAATGGTCAGTTGGAGATCCAGGAAGAATACACCTCGAATCAATGGAATGAACCGGATTCAGCCAAATGGACCCTCGAACATTTTATTTATTGTGATGGCGAACGTGTTCCCGCCTATACCATACCCAATTTGCCGTTGCCTGAAAAATGGCAGAAAGAATTTGGGTGGTCTGCAATTAGGAACTGAACCTGTCACTAACTACCAGCTCCTTACTACCTGCAGTATATTTATAAAATCCTTCTCCTGTTTTAACTCCCAGGTATCCTGCCGTAACCATATTGGTGAGTAGCGGACAGGGCGCATACTTCGGGTTGCCGAAACCTTCATATAATACGTTCAGGATGGCATGGCAGGTATCGAGCCCGATAAAATCAGCTAATTGCAGCGGTCCCATGGGGTGGGCCATGCCCAATTTCATAATGGTATCGATCTCGTTCACACCGGCTATACCTTCGTAGAGGCTGTATATCGCTTCATTGATCATGGGCATCAAAATGCGATTGGCAATAAACCCCGGGTAATCGTTCACTACACAGGGCACTTTGCCCAGTTGTTTGCTTAATGCCACAATAGCATCGGTAATCGTTTGGGCAGTAGCGTACCCATTAATGATCTCTACCAGTTTCATTACCGGTACCGGGTTCATGAAGTGCATGCCGATCACCTGGCTGGCGCGTTTGGTGACAGCCGCAATACGCGTAATGGAAATGGAAGAAGTGTTGGTGGCCAGCACAGCGTTGGCGGGTGCCAGGCTGTCGAGCTGTTTGAATATATTCAGTTTAAGATCGATATTCTCTGTTGCTGCTTCTACTACCAGGTCAGCGCCCTGTACACCCAGGGCCATATCGGTAAATGTAGTGAGGTTGGCCAGGGCATTTTTCCGCTGCTCTTCGGTAACGGCGCCTTTTGCGATCTGGCGGTCAATGTTCTTTTCTATGGTTTGAATGGCTTTTTCGAGCTGGGCGGCATTTACGTCAATCAGGTTAACGGTAAAACCATTCTGGATAAAAACATGCGCAATGCCATTGCCCATAGTGCCTGCGCCTATAACGGAAACCTTATGCATAATGTGATAATTCGATAATTAGCAAATGTGATAATGATATCCGCCTAATACAGATGATCCGGAATATTGGCGGATATGCCGCAATATTGGCCTTGTAAAAGGGGAGCGCAAAAATAAGGGAAAACTAACGTGTGTTCGCAAAAAGTATAAAATGAAATAACTGGTACCCTGTAGCCTGCAACAAATTGCACGGAAATTGGCTACTGTATTCCATTATCGAATTATCACATCATCAAATTAACTAATTCTGATTTTTGAAATCGCCCCGTTTCCAGGCCTGGATAAATTCTGCCCAGGCAGCGGGGTTGAAGATGTTTTGTGGCGGGGCCTGTCCGTTATAATAATACCGTTGGGAATTATTACGCAAAAACATATTACTGTTTTCGGTACCATCGCGGGGCAGGGTGCGGGCCAGTACGCGGCGTTTCGATTCATCGGTATTTTTACGGGCAATTTCTATATTATCGTCGGGGATTGATACGTTCACAAAATCGCGTTCGAACTGTTCTTTGGTAGGGCGTGGCCTGATGATGGTGGCGGGCAGGTATACCGTGTCGGTAACCAACAATTGCAACAGGCTGAACTGGTTTCCTTCCAGGTCGCGGGGAATGGTAGCCAGTTTGGGTTTATAACCGATAGACGTAAACTCAACGATATCACCTTTCATTACTACAATGCTGAATACACCTTGTTCATTGGTGATGGTACCGCGGTTCTGACCCTTGATCATGACTGTAACGGAGGGAATGGCTTTCAGGCTGTCGGCAGTCATCACAACACCATACAACTGAACTACGGAATCCTTCAGTTTCTCAAATTGCGCATTAGTAGCAAAGGGGATGGCAATCGCCAGCAGAATCAGAAATTGTAAACGTCTTTTCATGCCCGTCAAATATATACATAATGCCTAAAATACTTCAACAAAATACCCCCCTCAATGGTTAATTTTGTGGGCAAATAATTCTTTTTAACAAAACTCTTAGATGAATGACCCCTGAGAAAGTATTAGACGCATTGAGGAACGTTCAGGAACCTGATTTGGGAAAGGATATAGTTACGCTGAATATGGTTAAAGATATAGTGATCAGCGGTAATATGGTGTCTTTCACTGTTGTGCTTACCACACCCGCCTGCCCCATGAAAGATATGATAGGCAGGGCATGTGAAAATGCAGTGAAATTACTGGTTAATAAAGAAGCGATTGTAAAAGTGAATTTCACCGCAAATACCAGCACCAACCGTCAGGACCCAGGGGCTGTTTTACCGAAAGTAAAGAATATAATAGCTGTAATAAGTGGAAAGGGTGGCGTGGGAAAAAGCACTGTATCCGCCAATCTGGCATTGGCTTTGGCCCAGAACGGTGCAAAAGTGGGGTTGATGGATGCTGATATTTATGGCCCCAGTGTGCCCATTATGTTCGGTGTGCGTGGCGAGCGGCCCATGATGAAAAGTATGGGCGAAGGGCAGAAAGGAATGATTGTTCCGCTGGAACGGTTCGGCATAAAACTCATGAGCATCGGATTACTGGTCGACGAAAAGAATGCGGTGATCTGGCGTGGCCCTATGGCCAGCAGCGCCATTCGCCAGTTTGTGACCGATGTACTGTGGGATGAGCTGGATTACCTGGTCATTGATATGCCACCCGGAACCGGCGATATTCACCTTACGCTGGTGCAAACAGTACCGGTTACCGGCGCCGTCATTGTTACCACACCACAGGACGTAGCCCTGGCCGATGCTAAAAAAGCGATCGGCATGTTTAGCCAGGCACAGATAAAAGTGCCGATAATAGGGCTGGTTGAAAATATGAGTTATTTTGTTCCTGCCGAACTACCTGATAATAAGTATTATATCTTTGGCAAAGAAGGTGGAAAGCGCCTGGCCGAAGAATACGATATTCCATTCCTGGGCCAAATACCACTGGTACAAAGCATTCGGGAAGGCGGTGACATGGGCATACCGATCATGATGAGCGATGATACGATCACCCGCCAGGCTTTCGAAGAATTTGCCGCCAATGCCACCCGCAGTATTGCCATGCGCAATGCTAATGTAAGCGCCGCAAAAGTTGCGGAAGTGATCGACTAACTGTTCGTTAAACAACCAGGGTTCAAACACCAGCAAGGGGTCAACATTAAGAATATTGCTGCCTCCAATATCCCTAACCATTACTGTAAATATCTAATATGAGTAAATTTAGGGAAGTAGCAGAGTTACTGTTACTGGTTGCATTAGTATTTGCGTGCCACGCATCAAAAAAAGTTTCAGATCCATTGTTACCAGTTTTTGATATTGAAGGGCATCGCGGCTGCCGGGGATTAATGCCCGAAAATACCATCCCGGCCATGATGAAAGCGCTGGAACTGGGCGTTACCACCCTTGAAATGGATGCGGTGATCACCAAAGACAAACAGGTGATCCTTTCACACGAACCATTTTTCAACCATGAGATCACGACAGGTCCCGATGGGAAGTACGTAACCGAACAGGAGGAGCGCAACCTGAACATTTACCACATGACCTATGCGCAAACGCAAACCTATGATGTGGGGTTGAAACCGCATCCGCGTTTTCCCAACCAGCGGCGGTTAAAGGCTACTAAACCCTTGCTGAAAGAAGTGATCGAGAATGTGGAAGCGTATCATAAATTAAAAGGCGGGCAAGCTGTTTTTTATAACATAGAAACAAAATCGAACCCCGCAACCGATAACCAGTACCACCCTGCGCCCGACGAGTATGTGAATACGCTGATGAAGGTGGTGCAGTCGGCCAGGATTGGTGACCGGGTCATTATTCAATCATTTGATTTTCGTACGTTACAGGTATTGCATAAGAAATATCCCACGGTAAAAACAGCTGCGTTGATTGAAGAGGATGATAAACGGCCGCTGGAAGATCAGTTGAAAGTATTGGGATTCTTTCCAACCATTTATAGTCCGGCCTATAGCCTGGTAACAAAAGAGCTGGTTGATAAATGCCATGAGCGCAAGATCAGGGTAATTCCCTGGACGGTGAATGACAAGGCCGCCATTGAACAAATGAAAGCAGCGGGTGTAGATGGGATCATTACTGATTATCCAGACCTGTTGAAATAGAATTTTGAACATAGAACAATAGAGGTGCTATGAATTTATCATTGGAAGGCAGAAATGCAGTCATTTGCGGAAGTACACAAGGTATTGGTTTGGCCATTGCCGAAGAGCTGGCGATGCTGGGCGCTAACTGCACCCTGCTGGCGCGCAATGAGAAAGCATTGCAGGAGGCAGTGAAAACGCTTGATATTTCTTTGCGTCAACAGCACAACTATCTGATAGCCGATTTTAGTAAACCCGATCAGGTGAAGCAGGTAATTGCGCAACAGGTACAACAGCATCCGGTGCATATTCTCATCAACAACACCGGTGGCCCGCCACCCGGTTCGGTACTCGATGCCACAGAGGAAGCTTTTCTGAATGCATTCAATCAGCACCTCATCGTAAACCAGTTGTTGGCGCAGGCGGTTATTCCGGGTATGAAGCAGGCCGGCTATGGACGCATCATTAATGTGATCTCAACTTCTATCCGCATTCCCATTACCAATTTGGCGGTATCGGGAACCGTTCGCGGCGCAGTAGCCATGTGGTCAAAGATCCTGGCCAATGAAGTAGGGCAGTTCAATATAACGGTGAACAATATTCTTCCGGGTCTTACCAAAACGCAGCGGTTGGAAAGCCTGATAAAGAACAATGCACAGAAAAGAGGCGTTACTACCGATGTTATAGAACAGGAAATGAAACAGGAGATACCCATGAAACGTTTTGGCGAAGCAGCAGAACTGGCTTCGGTAGCGGCATTCCTGGCCTCACCGGCGGCATCGTATGTGAACGGCGTAAGTATAGCAATTGATGGGGGAAAGACCGGGGCGCTGTAGAAATGAGAAATGCAGAATGCGTAATGAGAATGGGTAGATATTGACCATTGACCCCGCCCGGATGACCGGTCGGACGGGCATTCACCATTCACGATAACAAAACACTACATGATATTTGAAAACTCTCGCTCATTTGCCTGTGGGCTCGACGAGCAGGACGAACTGCGTTCGTTCAGGAATGAATTTATAATGCCTGTTATTGATGGGCGGCCACAGATCTATTTCCTGGGCAACTCCCTTGGTTTGCAACCGGTGCGCACCCAGGCCTGTCTACAACAGGTTTTGAACAAATGGGCCAATTATGGGGTAGAAGGCTTCTTTATGGGCGAACAGCCATGGCTGCAGTACCACGACCGCCTTATTGAACCCCTCTCAAAAATAGTTGGCGCCCGGCCCCATGAAGTGGTGGTCATGAACCAGCTTACTGTAAACCTGCATCTGTTGCTGGTATCATTTTACAGGCCCGATAATAAACGGAATAGGATCATTTGTGAGGCCAAAGCATTTCCCAGCGATCAATACATGCTTGAAACCCATGTAAAATATTGTGGCTTCAACCCGGCAGATGTACTCATTGAAGTAGGGCCCCGCCCGGGCGAGCATACCATTCGCCATGAGGATATTCTGCAGGCAATACAACAGCATAAAGATGAACTGGCCCTGGTGTTGTGGGGTGGCTTGAATTATTATACCGGCCAGCTGTTTAATATGGCGGCCATTACAAAAGCAGCACAGGCAGTGGGCGCCAAAGTTGGGTTCGACCTGGCCCATGCGGCTGGTAATATTCCCTTACAATTACACAACTGGAACGTGGATTTTGCCGCCTGGTGCAGCTATAAATACATGAATTCGGGCCCCGGTGGTATTGGTGGCGCCTATATACATGAACGTTACCACAACGATACGGCATTGCCCCGTTTTGCCGGTTGGTGGGGATACGATAAAGCTAGCCGTTTCCTGATGCAAAAAGGGTTTAACCCTGCCCGGTCGGCAGAAGGCTGGCAGCTCAGTACACCATCTCCTTTATTATATGCCGCGCATAAAGCAGCGCTGGATATTTTTATGGAAGCGGGGGCCGACCGGTTGCAGAAGAAGCGGCAATTGTTAAACAGCTGGTTATGGTTCCTGCTCGATGAATTAAATGGTCAGCAAAGGGAGCCGGTCATTGAATTTATTACCCCCCGCCAGGAATCGGAAAGAGGATGCCAGGTATCTATGTTGATGTTACAACAGGGTAAACAGGTGTTTGATGAACTGGCCCGGGCCGGCATAATAGTCGACTGGCGCGAACCCAATGTGATAAGGCTGGCGCCTGTACCTTTATACAATACTTTTGAGGAAGTATGGCAATTCACTAATATCTTGCGACAAATTTTACAACTACAACACGCATGACAAGGCAGCAACTGGTTGAACAGATCCGCAACAAACAAACATACCTCATAGTAGGACTGGATACAGATATCACGAAGATCCCCAAACATCTGTTGACCAAAACCGATCCAATATTTGAATTCAATAAACAGATCATTGATGCTACCAAAGATTATTGCGTAGGCTACAAGATCAATACGGCTTTTTATGAGGCACTGGGAATACCAGGGTGGGAAGCCATGGAGAAAACGGCAGCGTATATCCCGGCTACTCATTTCAGGATCGCAGATGCCAAGCGTGGCGACATCGGTAATACTTCTTCCCAATACGCCAAAGCATTTTTTGAAACACTACAATTTGATGCCATCACTGTGGCGCCGTATATGGGGGCCGACAGTGTATTGCCTTTTCTGGAATACAAAGACAAATGGACGATCGTATTAGGTTTAACTTCCAATACGGGTGCCCGTGATTTTGAATTGCAGAAAGCCGGCGATGAATTGTTGTATGAAAAAGTATTGCGCACCGCCGCTCAATGGGGCACCGCCGATCAGCTAATGTTTGTGGTAGGCGCCACCCAGGCTTCAGAATTTGCCAACATCCGCAGCATAACACCCAATAATTTTTATCTGGTTCCCGGAGTAGGGGCCCAGGGCGGCAGTTTGAAAGAGATCTCTGAGAAGGCGATGAATAAAGAAGTAGGGCTGTTGGTGAATGCCAGCCGCGCTGTTATTTATGCGTCAGGTGAGGAAGATTTCGCAGTTAAAGCAATGCTAATTGCAAAAGAATATCAACAGGAAATGGCCGGGTACCTGTAATAAATATTGCCTAAGGGCATACCACTGAACAGGCGGTCATGAACGGCTGGTTATAAAGCGAAGGCCATTGTAAAAATATTATGAGCGTCAATGTAATGGAATGGGCATAGGCCGGGATGGCAATTACTGGACCCAGGTGTTTGCCGCTAAATGATTAGAACCTAATTAGAATGGATGCTTTTACAAATTTTTCATTCCTTTTAAACTTCATAAGGGATTTACTTTCACACAGTTCGACTTGTAAAATGTGAATTATTTTTCCAATAACAGGTAGGGGTGCACACAATTGCGGGCGTTAAAAAGCGTTCTTAATTGGTTTGAGACGTAAAGATACCAGATGCCTTTTTTCGATGCCGCTATCGGTGATTTGAATAGAAGGTCGAAGATGTACGAAATGGTGAATCGTAATACTACGTTCGGTAGATAAAATGCAGCTGGTATTTAACCGTTGACACCATTACAGCCCAACCCGTACACCCCTGTTTGAATAGTATATTCATACATGGGTTATACTGTTACATGGGAACCATTAACCAATGATCAACATAGTACTGATAATTGGTTATTAAGGTTGTAATACTTTGATAATATAATAGAAATCCGATATCCTACAGAAATTCAAAATCCAATTATCGGCTATGCGAAAAATTTTACGCGGGCACGTATTGTATAAAATCCTGTTTACCCTTAGCTTAGGTTTATCTTTCATGGTTGAAAGCCATGCACAGGTGTCCGGTACGTTTACCATTAACTCTGCATTACCCACCAGCGGATCCAATTTCAATACATTTACGGCAGCTGCTGCTTTTTTGGCCGGTGGCGTTAACGGCCCGGTTGTATTCAATGTACAGTCTGGCAGTGGCCCGTATAATGAACAGGTAGTGTTTAATGCTATTTCCGGTACATCGGCTACCAATACCATTACCTTTAATTGTAATGGTGTAACGCTTACTTTCCTTTCTACCACTTCTTCCAGCAGGGCTGGCATAAAGCTGAATGGCACCAATTATGTAACCTTCGATAACCTCACCGTTTTACCGCTGGCAGGCAATGTTGGTGAGTATGGTTATGGCTTTCATTTATTAAATGATGCCGATAATAACACCATCAAAAATTGCCGCATTACCAATAAAATTGACTGGAATGCACCCGATAATCACCAGGGTATCGTGATCAATGGAAATGACGCCGGCGCCACTGCCGCGGGCGATAGTAAATGTGATAATAACCTCATACAGGGCAATACTATTTCGGGGGGAACCATAGGTATAACCCTGTCATCGGTACCGGTGAGCGGTTCAGGTGTTTTCATGTCGGGGAATAGTATAATCAGTAATACAATAACGAATACCATTCACTATGGCATTCAAATGTATTATAATACCGGTACAGTGGTTGATGCCAACGACATAACTGGCGGGCCCGATGCCATTTATGATTTAACCGGTATATACCTTGTTAAATACAACCAAAGTATTAATATTACCCGCAACCGCATTCATGCTTTTCATTGTGTTTCCGGCTATCAGTATGGTATTCTTGTTTCTTCAGAAAGCGTTGCCGGTAAGCCTTGCCTCATAGCCAATAATGCTGTTTATGATTTTCAATCGCCCCAGACGATATATGGCATTGCATCGGCCAATCCAATTACTACCTATTCCGGTTCTTACCTTAATGTATATCATAACACGGTTTCGTTCGATGATCAGGTTGTATCGGGCAGCCAAACATTTGGGTTTTATTTTTACACAGTGACTGATGTGAATGTTGCCAATAATATTGTTAGCATTACCCGGGTGGCAACAAACTGGAACTATGGAATTTACTTTGAGAACACCCCATTAAATACAACCTCGAACCGGAATGATTTTTATATTCCGCAGGGGAACGCGTTTATATGTGCCTGGGGACATTCTAATCTTGTTGATTATGTTACATTGACCGATTGGCAACTACAGATGGGCTATGATTATACTTCCAGAGAAGATAATCCGGCATTTACCAATTTGGCCACTTTTGATCTCAGGCCAACACAACAAACCATCGATAACATGGGTGTGTATGTGGGGGTGAATAATGATATCTCAGGTGCTTCACGCAGTGCCACCTTTCCCGATCCGGGGTGTTATGAATTTCTGTCGGCGCCCTGTACAACACCGGTCACAGGTGGTTCAGCATACGTACTTCCCGATTCTATGTTTTGTGGAGCGGCAACGGTGTTTCTTGGCTTAAAAGGAAATTCGGGCGGGGCCGGGCAAACCTATAAATGGCAAACGTCTACTACACCCTCCGGTACCTATACCGATGTTACCAGTGCGCTTGTTTATCCATATTACACGGGCACAGCCAGTAGCACCCTGTATTACCGGGTTGCATCAACCTGTGGTGCTACTACTGCCTATTCAAATCCTGTACGCGTACTGGTAAGCTATACGCTTTCACCCGGTACTTATACCATTAACTCAGCCCAGCCAACTGCAGGTATTAATTTTGCTTCATTCAGGGATGTTTTGCATCAACTCAAATGCGGTTTCTCAGGGTCGGTTGTATTTAATGTAACAAGCGGCAGCGGTCCTTATACTGAACAAATGATCATACCAGATCTGGGTACTTCCCCAACAAAAACGGTCACCTTTAACGGAAATGGGGAAACGCTTAAATTTACTCCCACTGATCCAGACCAGAGGGGTGTTATAAAACTGGAGGATGCTGACTATATTACCTTCGACAGCCTTACTGTAAACGTTGAAAACGACCCGGGTTTTGGTTTTGGTTTTCACCTGAAAAACAATGCTGACCACAATACCATCAAACGTTGCACGGTGAACCTGCCCCAAAACTCTATCATTGACTACTATGCAGGTATAGTGATCAGCCCGTCTGATCAGGACCCTATCGAATACCGTACTGATAATAGCTATTGCGATAGCAACCTGGTTTTAAATAATACAGTGAATGGCGGTTTTTATGGAATTACCTGTACTTCCGTTTCCGATCAAGGCGATGCGAATGCTGTGGGGAATATTTTCAGGGGTAATAAATTACACGATGGCATCAGATTCGGGATCTATATAACCGGTAATACCAATGTTTTGGTAGATAGCAACGATATCAGCCATCCCACCCGTACGGTTTTCCTTAATAACTCATTCATAGGCATATATGCAAACAGGGCAAACTACAATTTGAACATTACAAGAAACAGGATCCATAATTTACTGGAAAAAATGAAGACCTCTGTTATTGAGCTGGACGGCATTTATATTGACGCGGTTCAAACGACGACGGTTGCCCAACCGGTCAATGTGAGCAATAATGTGATCTATAACTTCAGGGGTAATGGTGTACAGCATGGGATATATAATTTTAGCAGTTTAAATTTGAATGAATACCACAATACGATCGCGCTCGACGACACGTCTGCAATTACTGTAGCCGCTGGTTATACCCGGGGTATCTCTTTCTTCGGGGCTCCATATACCGGCATTGTAGTAAAAGACAATAATGTTGTTATAAAGCGGGGTGGCGCCGCCGGCAAATGGTGTATTTACCTGAGTGTGGCCAATGCCAGTTTGATTGCAAATAATAATAATTATTACATGCTTGCGGCCAATGGCACTACCAATGCCATAGGCCATATAGGTTCGGTTACAACGGGAATAAATTATCCTACTTTGAGCAGCTGGCAGGCTACCGGTAAAGATGCCAGCTCTATTTCCATGGATCCGGTGTTCTACGATCCTGCCGTTGGCGATCTTACCCCTACCAAGATCCCGTTTGAAAACAAGGGTACCTACGTTGGTGTTACCAACGACATCCTGAATGTTACCAGAAGTACTACCACCCCCGATATCGGCGCTTATGAATTCTCTATATGTCAACCACTCACCACGCCGGTGCTCAGGGTTGATTCGGTTGGTGTAAATACTATCCGGTTTGCCTGGACGGCCGTTCCAAATACCACTGGTTACCGCGTATCGCGCGATGGTGTTAACTGGACAATTCCTTCTTCAGGCGCCTTTGGCCTTTCCCAAACCTATACCGGTTTAAAACCAACCGATAGCATAGGGTTGCAGGTGAAGGCCCTGGGCACAAGGGTCGATTGCCCTGATTATATCTCTCAAAGGGATACTGCCCGCGCGCTCGCCGATGGCGTATTCATCCCCAACACATTCACGCCAAATGGCAATAAGAAGGACGATGAGTTTATGGTATATTCCAATGTGTTGAAATCGGTGCACTGGATGGTGTTTAACCAGTGGGGTGAAAAAATATTTGAAACCAGCGATCTGCAGGGTAAATGGGATGGAACCTATAAAGGAAAACCACAACCAATTGGCGTGTATGTATACGTGGTAGTAGGTACAATGCCCGATGGCAACAAAGTAACTTATAGAGGAACATTCAATCTGATCCGGTAAAAAAATCCAATAAAACTGTTTGTAATGCGATATCTTATAAAAACCGGCTTGTTACTGATGACATTGGTCACAGCGATAACAGGTCATTCTCAAACAGACCCTCATTTTTCACAATACTATGCATACCCGCTATGGCTGAACCCGGCTTTAACGGGCGCCATTGACGGTAATTACCGGGTTACGGCCATGTACCGCAGCCAGTGGGGGGGTATCAGTAATCCCTTTTCAACACCCGGTGTTTCAGCAGATATTGTCACGAATAAAAATGTAAGCCTTGGATTGAATATCATGAACCTGCGGGCCGGCTCCATTGGATACGGCTATTTAACCGGTTACGCTACCATGGCCTACAACGGCGTTCGCTTTGGCTATCATCAAATTTCAATGGGGATGGCGTTCGGGGTCATCAACCGCCGCTTCGATCCCGGTAAGTTCACGACCGGCTCCATGTGGAACCCGAATACCGGATATACCAACGAGACTTTCTCGGAACCATTAGCCAAAACCTCGGCTATTGCCTTCGATGCCGGAGTGGGGGCTGTGTACTATGACGGTACCCCCGGTAAAAAAGCCAATTTCTTTGGCGGTATCTCGGCTTATCATTTAACACAACCACAGGACCCGTTCCTTAGCGGTGACACCGCTTCCCATGGAAAAATGCCCATGCGGTTAACAGCCCATGGGGGTCTTAAATTCAACGTGAATGAAGATGTGAGCATTACACCCAACCTGTTATATATGCGCCAGGGGAAAAGTGAAGAAAAAATGATAGGCGCCTATGCACAAATGCGGGTGAATGAAACCACCGATTTTTTACTGGGTGCCAACTACCGGTTCAAAGATGCAGTATCGCCCTATGTTGGTGTTTACTACAAAAATTATATGATCAGTGCGAGCTATGATGTAAACATGAGCGACCTGGGGAAGGTAGCCGGTAATGCCAATAATTTTGAAATATCCATTACGCTCATCGGCCGCAAATCGGTTAAGCAGGATGCCGTACCGTTTGTTTGTCCGAGATTGTAAAAGAAGGTCGTAACGTATTGACCATTCACCAATTTATCACATTCGCAAATTGATTATACATGATTAAGCAACTTATAATAATTGCCGGTTTGGGAGTGGCTGCCACTGCGGTTCATGCGCAGGCAACCAATTTTAAACGGGTGGCAGAACAATTTTATGCCAAAGGCGATTATTATTCAGCCGCTCACTACTTTGAAAAGTACTTAAGTGGAAAAACACCCACCCATTCGGGCTATAATGCCTATGTGGTACAAAAACAGGGGGCTGCGCTGATCAATCATAACGACCTTGGCGGGCTCGATGGTAACCTGTTAAACCGTATGGGTGATTGTTACTACAAGCTGAATGATTTCATTCATGCCGAGCAGTGGTATAAACTGTTGCTGCAGAAAGATTCCACCACTTTTCCGCTGGCCCGCTATTATTATGGCATTTGCCTGCGCGCTAATGGTAACTACAATATTGCGCAGCAGGAACTGGGTAAATTTATGCAGGCGAACACCGTGGGCGACCAGTACACCAAATCGGCGCAACAGGAAATCGATAACTGTGCATTCATAGTGCAGCAGCTGTCGAACGGTCCCACGGGAATTAAAATTGAAAGACTCAATAATAACATCAATAAGGAAGGCGCCAATTATGCGGCCAGCTGGGTAAACAACAATACCCTGGCATTTACTTCAACCCGGGCCGAAGGATATACCAATGCCCTGTACAGTGCTTCCTATCAGGACGGTGGATTCGGAAAAGTGGAGAAAATAAACGTAGCCGCGCCCAGAAATGCCCAATTGGGTACACCAGCTTTTACCCCCGATGGGTCCAGAATGTTCTTTACAAGCTGGCTGGTTAAAGGTGATAAAAAGATCTCAGCTATTTATACGAGTGAACGCAATGGCGAACGATGGAGCGAGCCGGTTGTTGTTGACGGAAAGCTCACTGAGCAATCGTTCAACTCACGGCAGCCCCAGGTAACGCCCGATGGCAAATACCTGTTATTCTCCAGTGACCGCGAAGATGGTATTGGCGGTTTCGATATCTGGTATGCACCCCTCGATAGCAAAGGGATGCCCGGCCAAATAACCAACATGGGACCCGCCGTTAATACAACGGGCGATGAAGAGGCGCCTTTTTACCATGGCGGCAGCCAGTCGCTTGTTTTTGCCTCCAATGGCCGAACCGGCATGGGCGGTTTCGACCTGTACTCTACAACCGGCAATTTCAACGGTTCCTGGACGGTAGCCCTAAACCTCGGCTACCCGGTGAACTCTGAAAAAGACGATATTTATTTTGTAGGCCGGGGAAAAGGATTGTTCGAAGATGCGATCATCAGCAGCGATCGCGCCTCATTATGTTGTTTGGAATTGTTCTCCATACATAAGAATTATCACCAGGTATTTACGGGTGTGGTGCTCGACTGTGATAGCAAAAAACCGCTTGAAGGGGCCATCGTAACAGCGAAAGACCCCCGTGGCAATGAGATCGCGACCATTAAGACCCAGGCCGGCGGACGGTATACTATTCAAACAGATGCCGGACTGGCCCTGCAGATCAGCGGTAACCAGGAAGACTACCAAAGCGGGTTGCTGACGGCCTATCCGTCAAAAGGCGATACCGTTTATGCCCAGGAGTTATGTTTATCCAAAAAGCCCGATCCGTTCAAAAACAAGACCGAGGTTACCTACCAGATCGTGTTTGAGCTGAAAACAGAAATAGCAAAAGAATCGTACCCATACCTTGATCTTATTGCCGGCTATCTGAAGGCCAACCCAACCGTTGTGCTGGAGATCGATGTGCATACAGATGGGCTGGGATCGGTAAAATCGAACGAGTTCCTGTCGAAAGGCCGGGCAAATGCCTGCGCCGAATACCTTATAAACGCCGGGGTATCGCCCAGGCAGCTATCGCCCAGAGGATTTGGTGAATGTTGCCCAATTGAGAAGGAAACCAACCCCGATGGAAGTGATAACCCCGCAGCCCGTGAAAAGAACCGGCGCGTGGTGTTCAAAATGCTGAACCAATAGCCCGAATCGGCAACGGAAATAGACAAACGCTCGTTTCATGCCGATAATGCGCAAAGGTTCATCGATGAACGGCCAGGTATGATGGTTACCGCAAGGGAGTTTTTCCCACAGGTTACACCCGCGCCATTCCTGCACCTGAATAAAGGAAAAGAACAATATTGATAAGCCCCCGGACTCCGGTTTCACCGGTTGCGCCGGGGGCTTTATTTTTGCCCCGGAAATCCCGGTTTTTCCCATTATATTTATTGTAATCATTGTCGTACTGTTCGCGCCGGGCGCCGTTTGAAGCGCCTGCCGGGGAAAATCATTGCTGTTTGCGCAAATCAACCGGCTTTCTGGAGTATTTCATATTAAAGAAGTTAGAGTGTAAAAATCCTTAAATTGCAATAATACCCAGCCTTTAAGGGTTTTTTAACGTATAGGGCTTAGTGATCATCTACATAATCAAAATTACATTTTATGAAACACGTTTTCTCGGTCCTCTCTGTTACCTGCGTGGCTTTTTTCACGATCTTTCTGTCAACGACCAATGTGAGCTGTAAAAAAGGTGATACTGGTCCCAAAGGGGATACTGGTGTTGCTAACATGATCTATTCGGCCTGGCAGGATGTATCGTATACCAGACAGGTGCCTCAACCTGGCGATACTATATGGTCGGCTTCTATCTCTGCTCCCAAGCTCACCAAGGATGTTATTGACAAAGGCGAAATAAAAGTGTATATTAATTTTGGAACGCCTACATCTCCGGATATTTCCCCAATCCCGTATTTTGACGGCGGTGTGATCATTAACCCCGATTTTGAAGTAGGAAGCATTAACCTTATTTCGAATGTAAATGCCGGTACCACAACTTCTGCAGGTAACAAGTATTTCCAATACCGGTACATCCTTATCACAGGAAGTGTGCCGGCCCGAAAAGATGCTAGTTATTGGAACAATTACCAGCAGGTGGCAAAGGATTTAGGTATTAAAGACTGAGAACACTGCAAAACTCATAAACTGTAGACTGTTTCCTTAAAGAAACCATTCTTTCCGGGAAACCGGATGAAAAGAATAATCGTATTTATTTCCAATCGAGAGTGAATCAGATATAAGATAGCTCGTTGGGCCTGCGCGTGCAACCATGCGCAGGCCTGGCTGCTTACTTGAACGTACGTTTAGGACCATTGTTGTTAACCTATTCTTCAGTTAATCAAAAACTAATTGCTATGCGTTTTAAAAAAAACGCTCCAGAGGCGAAGGCAGTACCAACAACCTGCAAAAGACTGCTGTTGTTGTTGATTGTTGCTGGTTGTTTGCCGCTAACCACCCACGCATTCGAGATCCCCACTTCAATAAAACATACCCGGTTTTTCCAGGATACCGCGCTGGTGCGTGGTAAGGTCACTGGTTCCGAAGAAGGAAGCGTACTGCCAGGGGTATCGGTTCAGAACCTGGTGAGCGGAAAGGGAACTTTTACCAATACAAACGGAGAATTTGCTATAAGCGCGCGCCGGGGCGATAGTCTAAGGTTTAGTTATACCGGAAAGGCGGCGCAAACCATTATATACCGCGGCGCAAAGTTTTTGGATGTGCAGTTGAATGAAGGCGGGAAAGCGCTGTCGGAAGTTATTGTAACCGGTTTCCAGACCATCGAAAAAAAGAAATTTGCCGGTGCGGCCGCCACCGTAAAAATGGATGAGGCCAAACTGAACGGGCAAACCGATATCAGCCGCATGCTCGAGGGACGGGCGGCCGGGGTATCGGTGCAGAACGTGTCGGGCACCTTTGGTTCGGCCCCCAAAGTGCGGGTGCGTGGCGCCACCTCCATCAACGGCGACAACAAACCGTTATGGGTGGTAGATGGTGTGGTACTGGAAGATATTGTGAACATTTCGAACGACCAGCTGTCGAGCGGCGACCCCACAACCTTGCTGGGTTCGGCAGTGGCCGGGTTAAACGCCAACGATATCGAAAGCTTCGACATCTTGAAAGATGCTTCTGCCGCCGCCCTCTATGGCGCACGGGCCATGAACGGGGTAGTGGTGATCACTACCAAGCGTGGCCGGGCCGGAAAGCCAAACGTAAATTACAGTGGTAATTTCAGTTCTTACCTGAAGCCAACCTATCGCGATTTCAATATCATGAATTCTGCCCAGCAAATGTCGGTGCTGGCCGAGCTGGAACGTAAAGGCAGCCTCAACCCCAATATTCTCGACCGGGCAGATAATGGGGTGTATGGTAAAATGTATGAACTGGTGAACACCCTGAACCCCGATGGTACCTTTGCCCTTGAAAATACGCAGCCCGCAAGAAAGGCTTTTTTAATGCGGTATGCAAAGGCCAATACCGACTGGTTCGATCTGTTGTTCCGCAATAATTTCATCCAGGAACACTCGCTCAGCATTTCTTCCGGAACCGACCGTTCCCAATCTTATTTTTCTACCAGCTATTATGGCGATAACGGATGGACGGTGGCCGATAAAGTAAGCCGCTACACCCTCAACTTCCGCAATAACTATAAATTCAATGAAAAGCTGTCGGCCGATTTCACTACCGTAGGATCGGTGCGGCAACAACGGGCTCCCGGCGCCCTGTCGCGTGTCAGCAACCCCGTTGAGGGCAGCTTCGACCGTGATTTTGACATCAATCCTTTCAGCTATGCGCTCAACTCAAGCCGTACCTTAACGGCATTCGATGAAAAAGGCAACCGGGAATATTTCCGCCGCAACTTCGCTCCGTTCAACATTCTCTCTGAGCTGGAGAACAATTACATGGACCTGAAGGTGATTGACCTGCGTTTGCAGGGAAGCCTTAAATACAAGATCACGCCCGAGCTGGGCTATGAATTTGTAGGCGCCCTGCGCTTTGTGAAATCGAGCCGCGAACACCAGATCACCGAAAGCTCGAATATGGCCAATGCCTACCGGGCGGCCGGAACCTCTACCATTCGCTCGAACAACAAGTTCCTGTACCGCGATCCTGAAGACCCCGATGCAGAACCAGTGGTGGTATTGCCTTATGGAGGTTTTTATAACCGTACCGAAGACCAGTTGCTCAACTATGATTTCCGCAACAGCCTTAACTACAATAAAACATTCAACGATAAGCATACCATCAGCGCGCTGGTGGGTCAGCAGGTAAAATATGCCGACCGGCAGCAGTTCTCGAATACCGGTTATGGATATCAGTATGATAATGGAGGCGTGCCCTTTATTGATTACCGCATCCTGAAACAGACAATCGAGCTCAACTTCCCGTATTATGGCATGTCGAAAGATTATGACCGCTTTGTGGCCTTTTACGGATCGGGTACTTATACCTACAATTCAAGGTATAACCTTACGGGAACCGTTCGGTACGATGGGTCGAACCGGTTGGGTAAATCAACACGCGCCCGCTGGCTGCCCACCTGGAGCGTGGCCGGTTCGTGGAATCTGGAACAGGAGAAATTCATGGAGCATATAGGCTGGGTCGATGCCGTTACCCTGCGCGGAAGCTATGGGTTAACCGCCAGCATGGGGCCCGCCACCAACTCAAGCATTGTATTAAAGAACCTTACCACCAACAGAACATACTTAACAGAAAGAGAGTCGGTGATACAACTGGCCAACCTCGAGAACAGCGAACTTACCTGGGAGAAATTATATACAGCCAACCTGGGTTTGGATGCCACCCTGTTAAACAAGCGCCTTAACTTCAGCATTGATATTTACCATCGCAACAGCTTCGACCTCATTAGCCGCGTAAAAACATCGGGCGTTGGAGGTGAACCGTATAAAGCAGCCAACGTGGCCGATATGGAATCGCAGGGTATTGAGTTGCTGGTAGGCTATGTACTGGTAAATACTAAAAACTTTAAATGGCGCACCAATTTAACAGCCGGTTACAATGAGAACAAGATCACCAATGCCAAGAATGAGCCCATCATCTGGGACCTGGTAGTAGCAGAAGGTGGTAATAAAGAAGGATACCCCGTGCATAGTTTGTTCTCGCTTAATTTTAAAGGGTTGGAACACTTTACGGGTAAACCCACGTTTGTTGATGCAACCGGTAAAACAAACTCCGATGTATATCTGCAGGACCAAAACACCAGCTACCTGGTATATGAAGGACCTGTTGATCCCAAACTCACCGGCGGCTGGTTAAACAGCTTTAATTATAAAGATTTTACACTGAGCATCTTCGTCACTTACCAGGCCGGTAATAAGATCAGGTTATACCCCGCTTTCAAGAACAACTACTCTGACCTGGATGCCATGCCCAAAGAATTCTATAACCGGTGGACGATGCCCGGCGATGAAAAATATACGAATGTACCTTCCATACTGGGTGCTTTTGAGCAATCGCAACTGGGCGGAACCAATCCCTATAAAAACTACAATTACTCAACCGAACGGGTAGCAAGAGGCGATATGGTGCGGTTAAAGAATGTTTCGTTTACCTGGCAGGTGCCGGCAAAAATGTACAAAAAGATCGGCGTGAACAGCCTCGCATTACAGGCAGTGGCAAATAACCCCTGGTTGATTTATTCAGATAGTAAATTAAAAGGTCAGGACCCCGAGTTCTTCAATACCGGTGGTGTTGCCCAACCTGTTCAAAAGCAGATCACGCTCACTGTGAAGCTGGGGATCTAAAATCAATTGAATCTGAAAAGTGTAACTCGAAACTAAGCGAACATGCAAAAAATATTATCATATACTGCTTTTGCACTGCTGTTCACCATAACAGGGTGTAAAAAGTTCCTGGAAAAGAATCCTGATAACCGGGCTTCGCTGAATACACCCGACCAGGTATCACAATTACTGGGAACGGCCTATCCGCAGGCAAACTATATGGCCTTTTGTGAATCCATTTCTGATAATGTAACGGATAAAGGCACAGGTACGCAGGACAAAACCAATATTGACCCTTATTTTTTCCGTGATGTAACAAATATAGATCAGGACTCACCGGAGTATTACTGGGATGCCTGTTATACTGCCATTGCAGCAGCCAACCAGGCACTGGAAACAATAAAGAATGCCCCGGATACAACGTTATACAAGGCGCAAAAAGGGGAAGCATTACTATGCAGGGCATACGCACATTTTATGCTGGTGACCTTCTTTTCAAAAGTATACAACCCCAATACCGCCAGTACCGATATGGGCATTCCTTATGTGACCGTGCCGGAAAAAGTGGTGTTCAAACAATACGATCGTAAAACGGTAGCTTATGTTTATCAGATGATAGAACAGGACCTTACCCAGGGCCTGCCATTGATCGACGAAACCAAATACACAATACCCCGTTATCATTTTAACAAAGCGGCCGCCAATGCCTTTGCTGCCCGATTCTATTTGTTTAAACAGGATTTTGCCAAAGTGGTCACCTATGCCAATGCCGTATTTGCTGCAGGTAATGTAGTAAATATGTTGCGGCCCTGGAATACCACTTACCGCACGTTGACGCCGGCCGATATGTTTGCGATCTATGAAAAAGCAACGGAAACGGCAAACCTGCTGTTGTGCGAAACCCAATCTCTTTGGGCGCGTAATTATTATACCGTTCGCTATAGCCTTAATTCAGCCAAACGCGATGAGATCCTGGGCAGTAATGTTACAGGAGGCGATTGGGCTTTCAACTATCAGGTATACACGGCCGGTACCAATAACTATTTAATACCCAAGATCAATGAATATTTTGTGCGCTCTTCGGTGAATGCCAATATCGGGTATCCGTATGTAATGGTACCCCTGCTAACTGCAGAAGAAGTATTGTTTAACCGGGCAGAGGCTTACATCTATCTGAATAATACCACAGCCGCCTTGCAGGACCTTAACACCTATGCAAGCACCCGTATTGTTAATTACAATGTTTCCCAACACAATATCGACGCCACCAAGCTGCAGAATTTTTACGGTTCTTCCAATCTGCGGCTGAATTTATTGAATGCAACGCTCGATTTTAAACGTGCTGAATATGTGCAGGAAGGCATGCGCTGGTTCGATATGTTACGGTATAATATTGGGGTTACCCATACAACCACTGATGGACAAACTTTAACCCTGTCGGGAACCTCATTGCAACGGGTGTTCCAGTTGCCTGAATCGGTTAAATCGTCGGGTATGCCTTTGAATCCGAGATAAACAATAAGAAAGAACCAAAAACCAAAAACACAAATAACAAACCGATATATGTTCAAACATAAAATATACCTTGTCATACTGGCGCTGGCTGTATTCGCGTCATGTAAAAAGGAAGACGACCTGGGTGATGTGAGCACAATACCGGGGTTGGGTGGCGATACCTGGGCCGCCACACCAATCGACAACTGGATCAGGGATACCCTCACCAAGCCTTTTAACATAACGGCCAAATATAAATGGGACCAGGGTGAGCTTGATTTTGATAAAACACTTACCCCGCCCAAAGAAGAAAAGATCATCCCGGTGCTGAGCTCCATAAAAAAAGTATGGATCGATAATTATGTAATGGAAGCCGGAAAAACATTCATGCAAAAGTATGTACCCAAGTTCTTTGTGCTGGTGGGCAGCGCCAACTGGAATATTGACGGAACCATTACGCTGGGAACGGCAGAAGGCGGCCGCCGTATTGTGTTGTATGTGCTGAACGATTTCAGGGTAAAAGGCATGACCGGTTATGTGCCCGGCGATTCAATCAATATTAAAATGATGTTCCATACCATCGAGCACGAGTTTGGCCACATTTTGCACCAGACTGTTTTGTATCCCCAGGATTGGAAACGCATTTCGGTGGGCGACTATACCTCTAACTGGAACAATACAACCGATAAGCAGGCGAATGAAAAAGGATTCATCACGGCGTATGCCCAGTCGGGCCCCGATGAAGACTTTGTAGAAATGATCTCCATGATGTTGTCGGAAGGCAGGAACGGGTATGAAGCCATCATCAGCAGCATATCAAATGCAGCAGCGGTAAGCAAACTGCGCCAGAAAGAAGCCATCGTGGTAAATTATTATAAAGACGTGTGGGGAATAAATTTCTATAGTTTACAAACCCGCACGCGTGCTTCTATTGAGGCATTGATCAAGTAACGTCATGAAATAAGAAATGGGCTAAAGGTGCATGTAATTGACCATTCACCATTGACCATTCACCATAAAAGACACAGGTATGAATAAGAACCTATTATATTTTTTACTCGCTATAACCCTGGTTGCTTCGTGCCGTAAGAACGATGACAATGCGTTTAATAAATCGCCCGACGAGCGGTTGAATGAAACCCTGACAGCGTACCAGAAGGCTTTAACCGGTTCCTCTTATGGTTGGAATGCCAACCTGATCACCGGCGATGGCGGCTCTTACCGGTTTTATTTTAGTTTCAACGATAGCAACCGGGTACTGATGTACAGTGATTTTGACAGTACCACCGCTACCGTTATCAAGGAGAGCAGCTACCGGTTAAAAGCATTGCAGCAACCCAGTCTTATTTTCGATACGTATTCCTACATCCACATTCTGAGCGATCCCGATGCCAGCGTGAATAACGGGACCTACGGTTCGGGGTTAAAATCTGATTTTGAGTTCCGGGTCGATACCGTTACCACCGACAGCATCAGCTTAACCGGCCGTTTCAATGGCAGTAAGCTCAGCTTGCGCA
The DNA here is from genome assembly GCF_002077945.1 of Niastella vici. Lineage (GTDB taxonomy): Bacteria > Bacteroidota > Bacteroidia > Chitinophagales > Chitinophagaceae > Niastella > Niastella vici. Next base: position 29,094 of record NZ_LVYD01000024.1, on the reverse strand, counting down.
AAGCAGCGCAGGGCGACCGTGCTGTTTGGGCAAACGGGCAGGTGACCAATGGAGTAGTGAATTTTAAAAATTACTGGAAGTTCCTGCTTTATTTCAGGCGGTTGACCTACAGTGGCACTCAATACGAATTACAATTCGATACCACTATTAAAAAAGTGACCGTATCCTGGATAAGCGGAACCCGCACCAATTCGGTGACGCGTGGCTATTATTTCTGGGCAAATGGTATTTATTTCTCCGACCCTGTAGTCAATGGTTCTGTTTCCATTCCCGGCTTTAGTATCAACAGCTTTAGTTCCGGTTCGCAGATCATGAATGTAACGGTGAATGGGGCTGCGGCCATCATCAGCGGCTTCAGCTCACCCATTAATCCTGATGTAAAAGATGCCGCCAACCGGTGGTGGACGTTTGGCGCGGCCAGTGACTATTACTGGATCTGTTTCGACGGGTTCCATTCAAATGGGGTAGATGATGCTTACAACTTAAAATCGATCAAGAACGATTCAGCCAAATTCTACTTCCTGCTGTATAAACCCAATACCAATGGCGTTGATGCCTTCTTTACCATTTACCGCGATACACTCGATAACTCACTCGATGTGGAATCGGGGTCCTGGGTTACCATGAACATTACCACCAGTACCGGTGAATCGAAGTTTAATGAATACCAGATCCGTTCGGCATGGCCTGCTACAGGACCGGGTGACCTTACCCGAAAGCAAATGTTCCAGTCCAGCGGGTATTATTTTGTTCAAACCAGTTCCATTACGTATGACCAGGTGAGTATTGCCGATGCAAAAGTGTGGGCTACCTGGTACTGGTTGTTCTGACGAACTTACATATCTCATTATAAAAAAGCTCCCCTCCAGGCTAAACCTGGAGGGGAGCTTTTTTTTATGTTAAAAACGGGGCCTCCCGACTTTAGTGGGGAGGTTTCCCGTTGTAGAGAGTCTCGACTCTGCTGACTGCTAGTTGAGCAATAGGATCAGCGTGCTGCTTTAGATCCTCACTGCAGTTTTTTTATCCTTGTCTTTTTCTTTATCCTTCTCCTTGTCTTTATCCTTATTCTTGTTCTTTTCCTTCCTGTTGTCGTCGTCATTCATGTCACTGTTCGAGTCATGGGTTAACGTTACCTGCCCATATTCTGACTTAATTTTCATGGCTATATTCCCGCTGCCCGATTTGCCCTGGTATCTTTTGTTGAACCTTGGCCCATAGCGGTCACCATCGGCCCCTTCTTCTTTTATGTCGAAATTGGTATTGTTGTGCAGGTTACCATAACTGGTACTGATGTCAAAATTGGCAGAAATGTTTGCATTGACATTAACATTCAGTTTCGAATAACTGTTTTTTACCGTAAGCGCCTTCGCGTTATTGTCAACCCCCAGTTTTGATACGGTACTATATTCAATCACTGCGTTTACATTACCATCGATGTTGCCGATAGATGCTTTTGAATACTTTATGATCAGGCTGCCATTGTTAATACTTTCAATGGTTCCTTTCCCGTATTCAATATCCACTCTTTTAACGTTGCCGAGCTTGCCGGTAGTCATACTGCCGTATTTGCTTTCGAGCGTAACTTCGCCACTGTAATCATCGATGACCATGGGGCCAAAGTCGTTCTTTGCGGTCAACGGATTGCGGGCCGGCATGTTTACCACATAGTCAATGCGAAATCTTGTTTTTTCGCCATTCGACCAATTGTTATCTCTCTGTTTGTCTAATTTTGTATTGAAGTATACCCCTTCGTTTGTTTTGCCATCTTCAATACTGATGTGATCGAGAATGGTCTGCGCTTTTTCATCGGTGCTGGCCTCCGCGGTAATGGTTACCGTAACCTTCACTTCGTTCTTGTCCCAGGTGTTTATTTTCAATTCGCCAAACTGGTTGTTGAATGAGACATTATCGCTGTTGCTTACGGTGTAGGATTTGGTGTAGGTTTTCTTTTTTTCCACATCAGGACCCTCGGCCCGTACCTGTGCCGATGTTAACAAACAGGCAAATAATAAAGGGGTGCTATACTTTTTTAAAGTTGCTGTCATGATTCGTGCTTTTTGATGCTTTGATTTGATTAATAATGCTTAATTGCTGATTGAGGATCTCAGTCTGCAGCCTCAGGTTCTCAATCATTGCTTCCAGCAATTGTTCCCGGTTGGGGTTTTCCGGTAGCTCCCTTTTCAACGCGTTATAGGAGCTATCGAGTTTATTGATATCAGTAACAAACTTTTTATACAAATGGGGGTTCTCTTTTTCCATCTGTTTCAGTTCGGTCTGCTTCAATTCAATGAGCTGGGTGAATTGGTATACTTCCCGGGCATAAGCTGGGTTAATGGCTTTCAGCATGGGATCATTCACTGCTGGGGTGTCCCTGACATTTTGTTTAACCACATCGTTCCCGGTGGTATTGCGTTTGCCCAATAAGGAGTAAATACCTATGCAGGCGAGTATCAGTATGGCGGCTGCCGCGCTCCAGCGCAGGATCGTGAACACTATAGTTTTGCGGTCCTTTGAAGGTTGTGGTTGCCCGTTCTGGTTTTTGGCAGTCAGTTCTTTTTCCAGTGTCGACCATACCTGTTCACCGGGTTCATCTGTATCAAACTGGTCGCGGTTATCACGTATAAATTGTTCTAAACCTTTACTCATATTCAAACTCCTTGTTTTATTAAAGTAAGCAGTTTTTGTTTGGCGCGTACATACTGGGTACGAACCGTGTTATGAGAGATATTCAGTATTTGTGATATCTCCTCATGGTCATAGCCCTCGAGCAGGTACAGGCTCAGCACCGTACGGTAACCATCGGGTAACCGGGTGATCATTTTTTTTACTTCATCCACCCGGTATTGCATGGCTGCCTCGTCAACCGGTTCATCTTCGGTCATGTCCTGCAATTCGGTGCTTTCCATATCGATAAGGTCATGCCTTCTTTTACGAAGGATGTTGATCGATTTGTTGATGACGATCTTTTTCAGCCAGGCCCCGAAAGTGCTGCGGTAATGAAAATCGTGTAGTGAACGAAATGCGTCCAGAAACGATTCCTGCAGCACATCTTCCGCGTCGGCTGTGTTGTTTACTATGCGTAAACTGGTGTTATACATGGCTTTGGAATATTTCCGGTACAAAAGCTGGAAACACTGGGCATCGCCCCGTTTACAGCCCTCTACCAGTTCATCCCGGATAATGTTTGCAGTCAGCTCCAAAATGATCTTTTTAGGTTGTTTTATAAAGAGACATACGTTTTAGCCGCATGTTGCATGTGGAATGGTTTTAGTATAAATGTTGGGCCGAATGGTTTAATGGCCTGATGAAAGGAGGGAGCAGGCAATTTGAATTACCGGCAGCCCTTTTTCATTAGAATCAGCGAATTAGCAAATTAGTTTTTCTTACTTTTAGCCTAATATCGAAAATCAGTTTAGTCATGGGTACCAGAACCGATTTGTTCACCAGCCCGGATTACTTTTTACTGGATGAGTTATTGACCGACGAACAGAAACTTGTCAGAGAATCTGTTCGTAATTACGTAAAAAAAGAGATTTCTCCCATCATTGAAGAGTTTGCCCAAAAAGCCGAGTTCCCCGAGCAAATAGTGCAGCAAATGGGGGAGCTGGGTTGCTTTGGACCAACCATACCCGTAGAGTACGGGGGTGGCGGGCTCGATTATATCAGCTACGGTTTAATGATGCAGGAGCTGGAGCGTGGTGACAGTGGAGTAAGGTCTACCGCTTCGGTACAGGGCTCGCTGGTAATGTTTCCCATTTTTGAATATGGCAGTGAAGACCAGCGGCGCAAATACCTGCCCAAGCTGGCCAATGGCGAATGGCTGGGCTGTTTTGGGCTTACCGAACCCGACCATGGCAGCGACCCGGGCAGCATGATCACTCATTTTACCGATGCCGGCGATCATGTAATCCTGAATGGCGCCAAAATGTGGATCAGTAATGCTCCTTACGCAAAGGTGGCCATTGTATGGGCCAAGGATGAAGAGGGCGAGATCCGCGGGTTGATCGTGGAACGGGGAATGAAGGGTTTCACGGCCCCGCTAACCCATAATAAATGGAGTTTGCGGGCTTCTGCAACCGGTGAGCTGGTCTTTGACAATGTAAAAGTGCCCAAAGAAAATATTTTACCCGGTGTAAAAGGGTTGAAGGGGCCGCTTAGCTGTTTAACCAAAGCCCGGTATGGTATAGCCTGGGGCGTGGTTGGGGCGGCCATGGATTGTTACGATACCGCCCTGCGTTATTCGAAAGAGCGGAAACAGTTCGATAAACCCATTGGGGCATTTCAGCTGCAGCAGAAAAAACTGGCCGAAATGGTCACCGAGATCACCAAGGCGCAGTTATTGAACTGGCGATTGGGCGTTTTGATGAATGAAGAGAAAGCCACGCCGCAACAGGTGAGCATGGCCAAACGCAACGGTTGCGATGTGGCAGCCACCATTGCCCGCGAGGCGCGGCAAATGCTTGGCGGCGCCGGCATCACCGGCGAATACTCCATCATGCGGCATATGATGAACATTGAAAGTGTAATTACTTACGAAGGCACACATGATATACATTTACTGATAACTGGTATGGATGTTACCGGTTTCAACGCTTTTAAATAACTTGCGCGGTAATGAGGATTTTCTTGATCGGTTTTATGGGTTCCGGAAAAACGCATTGGGGCAAACAGGTTGCGCAACGGCTGAGTTTACCGTTCTATGACCTCGACGAAGTGATTGTGGAAGAAGAAAAGCGAGGCATCCCCGATATCTTCGGTGAATCGGGCGAAGAGTATTTTCGCAGCAGGGAAAAAGAAGTGTTGGAGAAAATTGTCGATGAAAATACCAATATGGTATTGTCCTGCGGTGGCGGCACGCCCTGTTTTTTCAATAATATCGAATTCATGAAAAAGTATGGTACTGTGGTATGGCTCAATACACAGGTTGATGTATTGCTGCATCGACTGCTGAAAGAGCGCGTACAACGGCCATTGCTGAAAGATATCAGGGACGAAGACCTGAAACATTACATCATTCGTAAATTGAATGAACGCCGCATGTATTATGAGCAGGCCGATGTAATTATCAGTAAGGAAGATGCCATCTCGATGAACGACTTTATACAAACCGTTTTACATGCATAAAGGTTTTTTGCGTACGGCCGCTGTGCTGGGAGCACTGGCCGTAACCCTGGGTGCTTTTGGCGCACATGGGTTAAAGACAATGGTGCCGCCCGAAACCGTCAGTACTTTTGAAACAGGCGTGCGGTACCAGTTCTATCATACCTTCGCTTTACTGGCCATTGCTATTTTGTTCGAAAAATTCCCGCATCGCAATATCAGGTATGCCGGCGTTTGTTTTATTACCGGTATTGTACTGTTCTCCGGTTCTTTATACGCCCTTACTTTATTACAGGCAACCAACACCGTGGGGTTACGCGGCATTGGGGCCATTACTCCTATAGGTGGCGTGTTCTTTATTGCAGGATGGATCTTTTTGTTTTTAGGCCTTGGTAATAAGAAAGCATAAAGGTCATAGTGAATCGTGCGATCAGGTAACCGGTATTTGCTCCCCCTTTAGGAGGTGGGGGGTATTAAATCGGCGCCTCAAAGGTAAGAACACAGTTCCTGTTCGATTCTATTTTGAAAGAACCGTCAATGCTTTCCATCCGGCGGCGCATATTGCTGAGGCCGTTCCCGAAACGGCGCAGTTTATCGGCATCGATGCCTACGCCATTATCGGCCACTTTTATGATGAGCCGTTTATCATTGGTGACAATGATGATCTGAATTTGCGAGGCCTGCGAATGTTTGAGGGCATTGTTCAATGCTTCTTTTATACTCAAAAAGATATTCCTTCTTTTTTCTCCGCTTACTTCTGCCTGCGGTATAAGCGCGGGTAACTGCACCTTACATTCAATGGGTGTTGAATCAAAGTATTCTATCGCATGCGCCCTGATGTAGGCGATAAGGCTTTCCAGGGTATCGTTACTGCTTTTCATGGTCCAGATGATGGTATTCATCTTGCCCAGCAGTTCATTGGCCGAGTTGGAGATCTTTTCCAGTTCGGGAACCACATCGCCCTTTAACCGGCTCTTCATGATCTCACTCATGAGGCGGATGGCGGTTACGCCCGAACCCAGCTCATCGTGCATATCGGCCGAAATGCGGTTCCGTTCTTCCTGTTTGGCAGCCATCACCGCCATTTGTTTATCAAATTCTTTCCGTTCGTTCTCCAGCTTCAGGCGCTCCCGTTCTTTTACCCGTTCAATAATATCGCGGCGGTTTTTATAGGCCAGTCCACTCAAAAAGAAACCCAGTTCCAGCACCAAACCCAGTTCATAATAGAACATGGCCCGGTTAAAGATGGAGGTGGTATTACTTTCTATCAGCTTCCAGCCCGTTATGATAATGATATAGGAGATCACTGCAAATAATACCAGGGCGAAATTGCCCGCTGCCAGGTAATTGAGCAGGGGATTCTTCTTTTTAAGACTGTACGCAATAAAGAATACACCGGTTAAAAAGAAGAACAGCTTGATCAGGTTCTCCATGATATTTAACAGAATGTACTCGTCGGTAAAAAAGTACACCATTGAAAAAACAATACTGGAGGCTACCAGCAACAGGGAAAAATAATGCAGGAACCTGTCGAGTAACGGATAATTCTCCTTGCTGTTTATGAATTTGCGTACGAAGAGCTGGTAGGTAACAACACTGCCCGTCATGATCATAAAGTCGAGGTACTCTTCATAAAAATAATTGAAGGCCGATGCGCTGTTGTTCAGGTACGACTTAAGGAACATGAGCGAACAGGTGAGCAAAGTATAGTAGGCATAAAAGATAAATTCCTTATTCCTGCTTTGTATATAAACGGCCAGCGAATAAAAGATCATGAACAATAATACACCCGATACCGTGTAGGAAAACACATCGAGCAGGCTGTCGCGGTCGCGTTGCAACATGTTCCATTGATACAGGTAATCGTACCTGATAATGCGGGGAATAAGGGAATTTACATTGGTACGCACAAAGTTGAACCGGCAATAATAAACTGATAGTTCATGGGGCTGCAATTCGATCCGTCTTACACCAGCGTACCGGGCATCGATGGTGTTGCTGTCGGGCAGGCGTGCAAAGCTGGTTTGCAGCGCACCAGGCTGCGCTTTAAAAAGGGTAATATCCCGGCAATAGGTACCGGGAATAAAACAAACCGTGATCCCGGTATCGGAACTGTTCTTTAATATGAATTGTAAAAAACAATCCTGCTCAATTAATTTGCCGGGCAGGTCATGGGGCAGGTAGGCGCCCGAATTTTGTTTAAACGGCAGGTTTATGATGTTGGCATCCGGCACCTGGTGTTTGGCCTGGGAAGTGAAAAAGGCTTGTTTGGATATTGTTTTCTGATAACGGATCTCGGCAACATCGATGATCATGGAATCGGCCCATTGTGCATAACTATTGGTTGCAAAACAAAAAAGCAGGATATAAAAATAGGTATGTTTGATGGCCTTACGAAAAGGAGAACGGTGAGTAGCGCTGGTGGATACAAATCGAGGATGGCTTATCGGTCTCATAAAGTACCCGGGTTTTAGCCGGGGGCGTTAGTTTCGAAGGGTGAATGTACGAAAAAAGGCCACCATTGAGTACAAAAGTTAACAATTTCAATAGCTATGGCCTCCTTGCCAACATTAATCCTTATACCTTAAACTACTTATCTTTGCGAACATGGCCAACCGCTTAAAAGCAGAAAAAGCAGACAAGAAAAAGCCAGCTAATCCGGAAAAATTCAAACCTGAGAAAGAAGTTCAGGTTTCGGTAAAACAATTGGTAAAAGACGAACGTACCCACAAGATAGCTGGTGCCTTCGCCTTATTGATCAGCCTGTTTTTATTTATCGCCTTTGCATCGTACCTGTTTACCTGGAAGGAAGACCAGGACAAGGTATTCAGAGGCGCAGCTATATTATTGCCCGGTGAAGAGGTAAAGACCACCAACCTGCTGGGTAATCTCGGCGCCTATATTTCGCACCTGTTCTTTTATAAAGGATTTGGCGCGGCCTCCTTCATGTTCTGCAGCCTGTTCTTTGTAATAGGTGTAAATGCATTGTTGGGCAGTAAGATATTTTCCCTCTGGCGCAATGTGCGCTACGTTATAGTAGGCCTGTTATTTTTCAGTGTGGTGTTCTCGTTTGTGTTCCGCAGCAGCTCATTTGCCTGGGGCGGGGCTGTAGGAAATTTATGCAGCGACTGGCTGGTGCGCATGATTGGCAGTGTTGGAACCGGCGCCTTATTGCTGCTTGGCGGCCTGGCGTATATCATCTGGCGTTTTAACCCGGTGTTCAAAGCCCCCACATTTTCAAAACCCAAAACAGCAGAACCCGTTAAGGAAGGGGCCACCCTGGTGGTTGCCACCACAGCAACAGAAACACCTGAGGTCATTACACCTAACAAGCTGAAAGATGGTATGGGTACCATGAAAAAAGTACCCAAAACTCAAAATGAAGAAGAGCTGCCCGTTGAGTTAAACTTTGTTGAAAAAGAAGAACCGGTTGGGGAAGAACCTGTTTCAGCAGAAGAAATGGAAGAGGAAGAAGAAGAGGACACTCCGGAGATCCCGCTGGCCGTGGAAACACCGCTGGTACAAAAAGGAAAGGGCAAACAACCGCCGCCCCAACTGGAACTGGAGATCAAAACATATCCCGAAGTAGACCAGCCAGAAGTACCGGTTGAAGAACCGAAAGTTGAACAAAAGCCTGTTGTTAACCAGGAGCCCTACGATCCCTCGCTCGATCTGCGCGATTATAAATACCCCTCGCTTGACTTGTTGGAGCTGCATGGCAGTGAGCGCATCATTCAGGACCCTGCCGAACTGGAGACCAACAAGAACCAGATCATCAACACACTGAAGAACTATGATATCGATATTCAAAAGATCAGCGCAACCGTAGGCCCAACGGTAACCCTGTATGAAATTGTGCCGGCTGCGGGGGTACGTATTTCGCGTATCAAGAACCTTGAAGATGATATTGCCCTTAGCCTGGCGGCCCTGGGTATCCGTATCATTGCGCCTATCCCTGGTAAGGGAACCGTGGGTATTGAAGTGCCCAATGTGAAGAAGACCGTAGTGAGTATGCGCAGCATGCTGTCATCTGAGAAATTCCAGCATAACAGCTTCAGCCTGCCGATAGCCATTGGTAAGAAGATCGATAACGAGAATTTTATAGTTGACCTTACCACCATGCCGCACCTGCTTATGGCCGGTGCTACCGGTCAGGGTAAATCGGTTGGTTTGAACGCCATCCTGGTATCGCTGTTGTATAAAAAACATCCCTCGCAAATAAAGCTGGTACTGGTTGACCCCAAGAAAGTGGAGTTGAGCCTGTACCGCAATATTGAAACGCACTTCCTGGCCAAATTACCGGGCGAAGAAGAAGCCATCATTACCGATACCAAAAAGGTAATTCATACGCTGAATGCCCTGTGTATTGAAATGGATAACCGGTACGATCTGTTGAAGGAAGCCGGCGCCCGTAACATTCGTGAATACAACGAGAAGTTTATAAAGCGGAAGCTGAACCCGCAAAAGGGTCACCAGTTCTTACCATTTATTGTACTGGTGGTCGATGAGTTTGCCGACCTCATTATGACGGCTGGTAAAGAGGTGGAAATGCCGATTGCGCGGTTGGCGCAGCTGGCCCGCGCGGTAGGTATCCATTTGATCATTGCCACCCAGCGCCCGTCGGTGAATATCATCACCGGTACCATCAAGGCCAACTTCCCGGTGCGTATTGCGTTTAAAGTGTCATCAAAGATCGACTCCCGCACCATCCTCGATGCCGGTGGCGCCGAGCAGTTGATCGGTAAAGGTGATATGTTGATCTCCTATAACGGGGAGATCACCCGCCTGCAATGCGCCTTTGTTGATACGCCCGAAGTGGACAGTATTTGCGATTTCATTGGTACCCAGGAAGGATACCCGCAGGCCTTCTTCCTGCCTGAATATGTTGATGAAAAGCAATTCGAAGGCAAGGAACTCGACCTCGACGACCGCGATACCCTGTTCGAAAGCGCTGCCCGCATGATCGTTACCAGCCAAATGGGCTCTACCTCCCTGTTGCAACGACGGATGAAACTGGGCTATAACCGCGCCGGCCGCCTGATGGACCAACTGGAAGCAGCCGGTATTGTAGGACCCAGCCAGGGAAGCAAGGCCCGCGATGTACTTATTAAGACGGAGGCCGACCTCGAACGCCATTTGGCCGATTTAATATAGGGTTAGAAATTTGTTAATGTGTTTTTAAAATACAACCTCCATTAACAATTGGCGTCTTATTATTGCCGCTAAAGGTTATAACCAATATCTTTGCGGCCTTTACACAAAGCACATATAATGAAAAGCCTAATTGCATTAATTTTTACATTCTTTATAGCCTCCATAAGTTATTGTCAACAAAGCGATCCCGCCGCCAAAAAAATACTGGATGCCGTGAGCGCCAAGTTCAAAACCTTTAAATCGGTTCAGGCCGTATTTACCCTGAGCAATGAAGACAGCAAGGGCCATGTGCTGGGTACCAAAAAGGGTACAGCTTCCATGAAAGGTTCGCGTTACCGCATCAGTGTTGCCGGTACCGGCCAGGAGATCTTCTGCGATGGCGCCAACATTTGGACGTACGATAAATCGGCCAATGAAGTTACCATCACCAAACCCGATCCTTCGGCCAGTACGATCAGCATGCAAAAGTTGTTTACCAATTTTTATGATAAGGACTTCCTGTATAAGCTGAATGGCGATAAAGTGGTGAACAAGAAAGCGGTACAGGAAATTGAGATGACGCCGGTTGATAAAACCAAACCCTTCCACAAGGTTTACCTGCTCGTTGATAAACAGGCCAAAACCATTTACAGCACCCGCGTGCTCGATAAATCGGGCAATGTGGTGGTATATACTGTACCTAACATGAATGGCAGCGCTAACTTACCCGATAACCTGTTTGTGTTTGATAAAAGCAAATACCCCGGGGTAGAAGTTATAGACTTAAGATAGTTTATCCGGAATACCGGTTTCGGTACTGGATTCAGGATATAAATTACAGGTTACAGGTTTCAGGTTACAAGGAGTTAAAGCCCTGTAACCTGCAACTTGTAACCTGTAACGCTTTAATAGGTATTAATGTCAGTTTTATTTCTCATTGCCCCATCGATAAGTAGAGATATCCAACCCTGCTAAATCAAGCACCCGGTCGGTAACAGTGGCCACCGCCTCTTCAATGGTGGCAGGGCGGCTGTAAAAAGAAGGGGTGGCGGGGCAAATAATACCGCCGGCCAGGGTAACGGTTTCCATATTGCGGATGTGGATCAGGTTATACGGCGTATCCCTCACCACACAAATAAGTTTGCGGCGTTCTTTCAGCACAACATCGGCAGCGCGTGAAATAAGGTCGCTCGAAACGCCCGAGGCAATACGGCCTAAAGTACCCATAGAGCAGGGGGCAATGATCATGGTATTGTAACGGCCCGAACCGGAAGCGAAAGGTGCAGTGAAGTCTTTGGTTGAATAAAAACTAACGGGGTATTGGGAATAACTGGCATTTCCGAGTTCGGTTTCCCACACCTGTTTGGCGTTATCGGTCATTACCACGCCAACATCCTGCCATTGATCTTTAATCGTAAGTAATTTCTCAATCAGCAATTTGGCGTAAATGCTTCCACTGGCGCCTGTAATAGCCAAGACAATTTTATGCATGGAAAAGACTTAAATTTATGTTGTTAAACAAAAGTACACATGCGAACATTGAAAATGTCGGTTTTCTTTTGCTGGCTGGTTGTTTTTTCCTGTGCAGAAAAGCCGGCCGTGACGGCAGAGAATATGAAATTGAGCCCAACGGGCAATGAAGCGGCAGCAGAAAAACTGAAATGGCTGAGCATTGATGATGCGGCGGCAGGCCTGAAAAAGGAGAAGCGGCCGGTGTTGATCGATCTGTATACCGACTGGTGTGGCTGGTGTAAGGTGATGGATAAAAAAACGTATTCAAACAAAGATGTCACCAGCTATGTGCAGCAGAAGTTCTATCCGGTAAAGTTTGATGCCGAAGGACGCAAAAGCATTACCTGGAATGGAAAAACCTACGATTTCAATACAGCGCAAAAGACCCATGATTTTGCCATTTATCTCACGAATGGACAGTTATCATATCCTACTACAGTGATCATTCCCGTTGATGGCGAACCGCAGGCAATTCCCGGTTATCTGGCCCCGAATGAGTTTGAGCTCATCGCCAAATATTTCGGCGAAGGCAAATACGGTAAAGTGCCGTTTGATGAATATCAGAAGAGTTTTAAATCGAATTGGTAGGGGAGAAGAAGGGCGCTTGAAATAAAGCCACATATGCTTAAATATGCAATAAACGTAATGTATTTCTTCTTTTTAGCCCGTAGAACTTGACCATCGTCAAATTGTTAGGCTGAAGATGGTACAGAAGTGAACTATATGCGTATAATTATAATAACCAGTTGTTTAAATTAAGTGTGTTTGGTCTATAAAATTTGAACCTGCAAAGCGCTCTGATAATACTTAATATAGTGATAAATAAAATGTAAACGCAAACGGTTGCGTAGGTTATTCAGATAGGAAAAGGCGTGCGGAAATTAGATTATTTTTACATTGACCTCAGTCAATTATATTCGTTCAGTCAAAAATTTAATATTGATACGACCTATACTTTGAGATATTCACACTATATTTGAATTTTCATAGGATAAGGTTTAATGGTTAATGGTATTTGATTAGTGCAGCCTCCCCTCCGGGAGGCTATTTTTTTATCGGGAGTTGAAAGGGTCGCTACAGGGAAACTATACAAATCAAACTTTTATTTATTACTTCATTGTAAACAGGTTGTGAACTAATTGTTACCTGCTTATCGGGGCCTTAAATAATACGCAAGCGACTTATCTGAACGCCTTGATATTCGTAATAGCCAGGTTGGTAAAATCAATTTCCATATCGGGGATAAAAGTGCCGGGAACATATTCTTCAGACTGCTTCAATTTATACCGCAGGTTATTGCTATGTCTTTTGCTGATGAATAGTTGGTCATTGAACACATCGCGGTAAAAACCCAGGCAATAGATGGTAATAAAATATTTGCCTTCAGGCACGTGGGGAATAGAGAATTGATTATCAGTTGGGTGGTAAATTCTTTTAACAATTCCGGCGCCGGTGTGATCGAACCGGTCAAAGATCACCAATACAGAGTCGACCCGCGGATTTTTGGCACTCCGGGGGTGTAAACGGATCAGGACGTTCACACTGTCGGGGGTTCTTTTTCCTTGTGCCCTTGCTGTTTCGGATTTTAAAAGCGTGATCAGCAAGATCAGCACACACACCACTTTCATAGATATTGATGTTTGGGTACCGGAATAAAAATCAATTCATGCTGAGTACTTTTTCTTCGTCAATTTACTATTTGAAACCATTGATCACTAATAGGTAATAACGCTTATCAGGTTACTTTCTTATTTATTACATCACTGGTGGATAAAAAAATCCCGGAGGCTGGCTCCGGGATCCTTCGGCTCCGTTCAGGAACCGAATTAACATATTGATTTGCAATAAATTTTCAAAATTAAGCTTCAGCCATATCGGGGATGGCAGACACTTTATAAGCGCCGGCATCGAGCTTTTGCTTGGTTTCAGAAAATGCGGTCAGCGTTCTTTGAATATCCTCATCGGTATGGGCTGCAGTGGGAATGAGGCGGTAAATGATATGTCCTTTCGGAATTACCGGGTATACTACAATAGAGCAGAAAATACCATAGTTCTCGCGCAGGTCCATCACCATGGCAGTGGCTTCTTCAACCCCGCCTTTCATGTATACTGGCGTAACCACTGAATCGGTTTTACCGATATCAAAACCTCTTTCCTTCAGGCCTTTTTGCAGTTTTGTAGCTACATCCCACAGCTTTTTCTTTAACTCAGGACGGGTTTGCAGCAACTCAAGGCGTTTGAGGTTACCTATTACCAACGGCATGGGTAAGCTTTTCGCGAAGATCTGGCTGCGGATGTTATAACGGATATAATCGATGATCGATTTGGGACCTGCTATGAAAGCACCAATAGAAGCCATTGATTTGGCGAAGGTGGAGAAATACAGATCGATCTCATCCTGTACGCCCTGTTCTTCCCCGGCGCCGGCTCCTGTTTTACCCAGGGTACCGAAGCCGTGAGCATCATCGACCAGTAAACGGAATTCAAATTTCTTTTTCAATGCTGCGATCTCTTTCAGCTTGCCCTGATCGCCGGCCATACCAAAAACACCTTCAGTGATCACCAGAATGCCGCCGGCTTTTTGTTTTTCGATCAGCGCTGTGGCGCGTTGCAATTGCTTTTCAAGATCTTCTATATCGTTGTGCTTGAAAACATACCGGTGACCGGGATGTAAACGAACACCATCTATAATACAGGCATGGCTTTCCGCATCGTATACGATGATATCGTGACGGCCGCACAGTACATCAATGAGGCTTACCATACCCTGGTAACCAAAATTCACCAAAATGGCATCTTCCTTACTTTCAAAATCGGCCAGCTTCTTTTCCAGCAGCTCGTGGTTGTTACTGTTTCCGCTCATCATGCGGGCGCCCATGGGCAATGCCAGTCCGAAATCAGCGGCTCCCTCTGCATCGGCTTTCCGTACTTCAGGATGGTTGGCTAAACCCAGATAATTGTTCAAACTCCACACGATCATTTCCTTGCCTCTGAATTTCATTCTGCTCCCGATCTCGCCTTCCAGTTTAGGAAACGCAAAATAACCATGAGCCCTTTCACGATGTTGACCTATTGGACCATAATTCTTTAGTAATCTTTCGAAAATATCTGCCATAATATGGATTTTAATTAAAGGGTTATTGCTGTGTTAATTGACCGGCGCAAAGGTAGCGTTTTTAATGGTTTATTGGCCCCCTGACAGGGGGTTAATACCTGTTTAGGGGCTATATCGATTAACGGATAATGCGCCTGAATATTTGAAAGACAATGCGGAATGTGCAAAACCGGCATGCTGAAAACATTTTACAATCAGACGGTTAAACAATCGATTGTCTGGCAGATTTTAAGAAATTTTAATCTTGTGGAAGTCACTGCCGGTTATCTTTGCGAAAACTAATTTTAATGCGCCTCCTTTTAGCAACGATCTGTTTTTTGCTGTTTTGTTTTACTACACCCGCTCAAACCAAAATAAGCAATCCTGCGACCACTGTATTAAGCCGGCCCAAACTCGTAGTTGGTATTGTAATAGACCAAATGCGTTGGGATTATCTGTATCGCTATTACGACCGTTATGCTGCTGATGGTGGTTTCAAACGTTTTTTGAACCAGGGCTATTCCTGCGAGAACACCCTGGTGCCGTATGTTCCTACGATCACTGCATGTGGCCACACCTGTATTTATACCGGTAGCGTGCCCGCCATTCACGGTATTGTTGGTAACGGCTGGTACGATCCTTTAACCAAACGCAGCGTTTATTGTACCGAAGATTCTACCGTTGCTACCGTTGGCGCTGAAGCCGGCGTTCCCGGCTCCATGAGCCCCCGCAATATGAAGGTTACCACCATTGGCGATGAATTGAACCTGGCCACCAACTTCAGAAGTAAAGTAATTGGCATTGCGGTGAAAGACAGAGGCGGTATTTTGCCCGCCGGTCATTCGGCCAATGCAGCTTACTGGTACGATTCACGTAATGGTAACTGGATCACTTCTACTTATTACATGAAAGAACTGCCAAAATGGGCGCAGGATTTCAATGCCCAGAAACTGGTTGATAAATATTATGGCATGGGGTGGAATACTTTATATCCCATCAACTCTTATGTACAAAGCACTGCCGACGAAAAATCATACGAAGGCACACCTTTTGGCCCCGAACAAAAAGGATTCCCGTACGATCTGAAGAAATTCGCCACCACCAACTATGGCAACATTTGCACCACTCCGTATGGTAATTCCATGACGATTGAAATGGCCAAGGCGGCCCTCGTTGGAGAGCAACTGGGCGCCGATAACATTACCGATCTGCTGGCCATCAGCTTTTCTTCGCCTGATTATATCGGTCATGCTTTTGGCCCCAATTCTGTTGAACAGGAAGATGATTATCTGCGCCTCGATAAAGACCTCGGCAGCTTTTTTAACTTCCTCGATCAAAAAGTGGGTAAAGGACAGTACGTGGTATTCCTTTCTGCCGACCATGCGGTGGCCCATGTGCCCGGTTTCAGCAAAGAGCATAAATTGCCTGGCGGACTGGCGCCCAACAGTAAATGGAACACAGACCTGGAAAAGATCCTGAACGCAAAATTTCGCAGCACCAAACTGCTTGTTGGCAATTACAACCACCAGCTGTACCTCAATCATCCGTTGATCGATTCAATGGAGCTCGATGAAGTGGCCATCAAGAAAACCATAATTGAATACCTGAACCGCCAACCCGAAGTAGGGCAGGTGTTCGACCTGTGTAAACTGATGGAAGTGCCTTTAACAGCCAAACAGCGGGATATGGTGGCCAATGGCTATAACCAGCATTTGAGCGGCGATATTGAAGTGATGTTGCAACCTGGTTATATGGAAGGCTACGCTACCGGCACTACTCACAGCGCCTGGAACCCTTATGATGCTCATATTCCCCTGCTGTTCTACGGCTGGCACATCCCCGCCGGAAAAACCAATCGCGAAACCTATATGACCGATATTGCGGCCACCCTGGCTGCCCTGTTGCATATTCAAATGCCCAGCGGTTGTGTGGGAAAGGTGATCGAGGAGGTTACAAAGTAAAATTAAGTAATACATTAAGCTTTGTTGTATATAGGACAAAGGAAGTAAGAAGTAGGAAGTAAGAAATAAGAAGATAATAAAAAGGTGGGCTCGCTAAATGCGAAGCTCACCTTTTGTTTTTATTAATATTATTAAAATTCTGCCTTTAATCGTGAGGCTTGAGGTATGGTTCTCTTCTTATTTCCTACTTCGTACCTCTTATTTCTCCAGGCTATTACCTGAGAGGTTATTTATTTTACAAATGGCGGTTCAATATAGGCAGGCAACGATATTTTTGTATACCAAAAAACACCTATCATGATATACTCATTGCGTGCCGGGGCCCGGTGGCTGTTGCTACTGGCTGGCATATTGATCATGCACCTTGCCACGGCCCAGTTAAATATGGATAGTAAACTGCCGGTCGATGCGAAAGTAAAGATCGGAAAGCTGGATAACGGGTTAACCTATTACATTCGCCAGAATAAAAAACCGGAACAGAAAGTAGAGCTGCGCCTGGTGCTGAATGCCGGTTCTATACTCGAAGATGAAGACCAGCAGGGGCTTGCCCATATGGCCGAGCACATGGCCTTTAACGGCACCACCCATTTCAAAAAAAATGATATCGTTTCATTTTTACAGGACATTGGCGTTGGCTTTGGCAACGACCTGAATGCCTATACCGGTTTTGATGAAACGGTGTACATTCTGCCTATACCAACCGATAAACCCGGAAACCTCGAAAAAGGCTTTCAGGTACTGGAAGACTGGGCGCATAACGTTACTTATCTCGATGAGGATATCAACGGTGAGCGGGCCATCATTCTGGAAGAAAGCCGGCTGGGCAAAGGCGCCAATGAACGCATTTTCAGAAAGGTGTATCCACAGCTGTTTGAGGGGTCAAAATATGCAAAGCGGTTACCGATCGGGGTCGACAGCATCATCAAAAATTTCCCGGCGAACAACATTCGCCGTTTTTATAAAGAATGGTACCGGCCCGATCTCATGGCTGTAATTGTGGTGGGTGATATGGAAGTGGCCAAAGCCGAAGCCATGGTGAAAAAACATTTTGCCGGGTTAACCAATCCGGCCACTGAACGCAAAAGGGAATTGGCCGATGTGCCGCCCTATGCAAACTCACAGGCCATGGTGGTAACCGATAAAGAAGCTACCAATTACCGGGTGGCCATCAATTATCCTGCAATTAAGAAAGACATAACGGCAACCGTTCGGGATTACCGCAACGAACTTTTACAACAGATGTTTGTGTCCATGCTGAACGAACGCCTGCAGGAACTTACCCAAAAAGAAAATCCACCGTTCATTTATGCGGCCGCTGATTTTGATTCGTATGCCAGAGGGTATGAATCTTTTAATGCCATGGCGGCGGCGGGAACCGGCGATATACAAAAGGCCACGAATGCGCTGGCCGAAGAAATTGAACGCGTAAAACGGTTTGGGTTTACCGCTTCTGAATTGCAACGCGCTAAAAAAACGATCATAGCCCAATATGAAAGAACGTATAACAACCGCGCTAAAACCGAATCAGCCGATCTGGTGGATGAATACATGAACAACTTTCTGGCCCGGGAACCTATACCGGGCATTGAAAAGGAATTTGAATATGTGAAAGCCCTGATGCCAGCTATTACGCTCGATGAAGTGAATGCCGTAATGAAACCAATAAAAGATCAGAAGAACCTTTTTGTATACATGAGCGGTCCCGAGAAGGATACCGATAAGCTGCCTTCCGAAAAAGACCTGCTGGCTATCATCGATGCAAAGGCCAATGCCGATATTAAACCTTATGAAGAAAAAGCAGTGGCTACTTCCCTGTTGAGCAAGGCGCCTAAAGCCGGCAAAGTGCTTAGTATTTCAAAAAATGTAATGTTGGGTACAACCGAATATACATTGAGCAATGGCATTACGGTAACGCTGAAGCCAACTGATTTCAAGAACGATCAAATACTGATGGGTGCTACCCGCGCGGGCGGAAAGAACAATTACGGGCTTGCTGATAAATACAATGCCGAATACATGGTGCCGGCCACGGTGGCCATGGGAGTGGGGCAGTTTTCGCCTACCGATCTAAGTAAGGCGCTGGCTGGTAAAACAGTGAGCGTTGATCCGGTGTTCACTGCCATTTCAGAAGGGTTTCATGGCAGCAGCAGTGTAAAGGACCTGGAGACCCTGTTTCAGTTAACCTGGCTGCAAAGTACGGCGCCGCGTGGCGATACGGCTTTGTTCAGGGCGTTTTTACAAAGGAACAAATCGCAGTTTGCCATGATAGGCGCCAACCCCAGGGCCAGCTTTGTTGATACGCTGTATAAAACATTGTTCAATAATAATCCGCTGGCGCCTGTTACTGTGCCTAATAGTGCCTTCTTCGATAATGTCAATTACGACCGGGTAATGGCAATCAGGAAAGAACGTTTGGGCGATTGCAGCGGTATGCATTTTGTATTTGCCGGCAGCTTTAAGGAAGCGGAGATAAAACCCCTGATCGAAAAATATATTGCGAGCCTGCCTGTTACCGGTAAAAAATTCAGCTTTGCAGATAATAAGGTGCGGCCAATAAGTGGTAAAAGAACCTTCACGGTAAATAAAGGGAAAGAAGAGCAAAGCCTGATCCTGGCGTTTTATACAGGAGAAACGCCATATAACGAGGATATGGAGCTGAAAGCGCATGCATTGAGCGAAGTGTTGAACATTCGTATAATTGAAGAGCTGCGCGAAAAGATACAGGGTATTTATGGCGGGGGAACCTATGTTGAAATGGAGAAATATCCTTACAGTAATTACAGTTTTATAGTACAGTTGCCTTGCGGCCCGCAAAAAGTTGATACACTGGTAAAAGCCATAAAGAATGAGTTCAGCAATATGATTGCGAAGGGCCCTGATACAACCTACCTCAACAAAGTAAAGAAGGCCTGGCTTGAGCAGCACAAGGTGAGCATCAAGGATAATGGTGTATGGGTAGAAAAGTTGTTGCAATACAAACAACAGGGTGGCAATCCTGACCGGTTTGTGCATTATGACAAATACGTTAAAATGCTTACGCCTAAAGATGTGCAGCAGGCGGCCAAACTGGTGCTCGAAGGAAATGAATTCCTGGCGATACAAATGCCTGAGAATTTGAAAACTACAGCAGCGGAAGAACCTAAAAAAGGGTTCTAAAAGCTAAAAGATTAATATACAATCGTAAAGCCCCCGATTTGCCAGCTGGCGAATCGGGGGCTTTACGATGATGACTATGTGTATTTTATTGAAATGCAGTGCGATGAACAAGGCGCAAAACTGCATTTAAAACAGGAACACCAAATCGGCGCAAATGCTGGCAGGGCAAGCAATTCACGTGATCAAATGCTCATTCGTTTTATTATAAAAAACGGTAAAAAAATTTTTTTATGTTCTTTTTACCACTAACTTGCAGGAACAAACGGATATAGCAAACTCCTCCCTATTAGATCTTGTACTACGTATTGTGAATTGCTTTCAAATTATTGTTAAGCCTGGCTTTTAAACAACTGGGGCTGTTTATTGAATTTAAATAAAAAGAATTAGAGATTAAGTAGGCATATTACGATCGTGCAGACTATTGTCTGAAATCGTTTATATATAATTACAATTAAGATATCCCGGAGGTGAGAGGTGTCTTAGTACCGGCTTTAATTAGTAGCGGGTGAAGCTTTGTTCATACAAGCAGATGTGATTTGCTTATAAATTACCCGTTTAATGATTTCGCTGGTTTAGGGGTTGCTAGATCACGACAGTCGGCCGTATGGCTGGCTGTCTTTTTTTTGTGCCAGTGAGCCCACAATAAACTATATACACTAACTATTCTATAGTTATTCCCCATTCCCCGTTGTGTACATGAAAACCGGTTCCCTGAATATCGATCATGGCCATTCATAACCACCTCATTATAAAGCGCTACAAGGGCATGTAATTTGAAATAATATGGTTGAACAATTTAAAACAACCATTATGAAACATATAGTTTGTCTATTGATAGCAGCCTGTTTGGCTACCGGGCTATCTGTATCCACTTCGCAGGCGCAGGTGAATGTAAACATCAATATCGGGTCGCAGCCGCTGTGGGGACCTGCGGGGTACGATGTGGTGGAATATTATTATTTGCCCGATCTGCAGATGTATTATTATGTACCGTCGCATCAGTTCATTTATCTGAACGGTGGTAACTGGGTTTTTGTAAACTCGTTGCCGGCCCGTTATCGTGGTTACAATCTGTATTCAGGTTATAAAGTAGTGATCAATGAGCCAAAACCATATCTACATTTTGACGAGTATAAAGTGAAGTATGCCAGGTATAAAGGCGCCAGAGGGAAACAGGTGGTGATCCGTGATAGCCGAGACCCCAAATATTTTGTGGTGAAAGGCCATCCCGGCAATGCAAATGGGCATTACAAAATGCGGGGCGAGGGAAATAGTGGTGGTAATCCCGGTAAAGGTCATGGTAAAGGTTATGGTGAAGGTTATGGTAAAGGCCATGGACAGGATCATGGAGAAGGTCACGGTGAAGGACATGGGCAAGGTCATGGTGAAGGACATGGGCAGGGTCATGGTGAAGGCGGAGGTCAGGGCCATGGCAGGGGAAAGAAAGGATAGTAACTCTTAAAAGAATGCAAATGGTTGCGCCGGACCGTATTTTTATAGGGTTCTTAACTATTTAAGGCATTGTTAATCAGATTATACTTAAAAATTTCTTAATAGATGGCTTATCCACATCTGGCATTAAACAGGGCATATCTTTTGGATTCTGAGAAGTAACCAAATCGATGATTTATGAAACGGGTTTTACAAGTGTTACCGATCATTGCCATTTTAACTACAGCATCAGTTTTTTCATCAAAGGCGCAGGTAAGTGTTAGCGTAAATATAGGTGCGCAACCCATGTGGGGGCCCGCCGGTTATGCTTCTGTTGATTATTATTATTTGCCCGATATTGAATGTTACTATTATGTTCCAAGACGCCAGTTCGTTTATATGAGCGGCCCTAACTGGGTATTCTCGTACGACCTGCCGTCACGCTACCGCGGTTATGACCTGTACAGCGGTTATAAAGTGGTGTGTGAAGGCCCAAGGCCGTATTGCCACTTCGACCGCGACCGCGTAGCCTATGCCCGCTACAGAGGTTACAGAGGCGAACAACGCATGTGGCGCGATTGCCCGAATGAATATGGCAGGTACCGGGGTCGTGGTGATTATGATCGTGGTCGTGGTGATTATGATGACGACGGTCCGCGCGGACATGCTTACGGCCATTACAAAGAGCACGGACATGGGCACGGGCGTGGTCATGATCGTTGGTAGTTAGTATTTGCTGTAATTGGTACTTCGTAGTACAAAGAAGCTGAAGCATGAGGTAAGAGGTAGGAAGTAAGAAATAAGAAGTTAATAAAAAGGTGAGCTCGCGATTAAATGCGATGCTCACCTTTTTGTTTCTCGAATTTTATATTGAGTCCTGAAGTATAATTCTCTTCTTACTTCCTACTTCTTACTTCCTACTTCTTACTTCCTACTTCTTACTTCCTACTTCTTACTTCGTATTCCTAGGCAACAGTAATATCCTTGTCAAGATAAACATCTTGCGTAGAATGGAGTAACTCAATACCCTCCCTGAATGGCCGCTGAAATGCTTTTCGGCCCAGGATCAATCCCATACCACCGGCTCTTTTATTTATAACGGCAGTATACACTGAATCGGCCAGGTCGCTGGCGCCCTTGCTTTCACCACCACTATTGATAAGCCCTACGCGGCCACTGTAACAATTCAACACCTGGTACCGGCACAGATCGATGGGGTGATCGGTTGTAAGTTTTTCATAAACCAGTGGTGATGTTTTACCATGTTTGGTAGCCAGGTAACCACCGTTATTGGTAGGCAGTTTTTGCTTAATAATATCGGCCTGCAGCGTAACGCCCAAATGGTTGGCCTGGCCGGTTAAATCGGCTGAAGTATGATAATCAACCCCATCAACTTTAAAACCGTTGTTACGGGTATAGCACCATAAAATGGTGGCCATGCCCAGCTCATGCGCGATCTCAAATGCTTCGGCCACTTCTTTTAACTGGCGGGCGCTTTCGGCCGAACCCCAGTAAATGGTTGCGCCAACTGCTACGGCGCCCATGTTCCAGGCGCTTTTAATAGTGCCAAACATGGTTTGGTCGTATCTGTTGGGTAAACTTAAAAATTCGTTGTGGTTGATCTTTACTACAAACGGAATGCGGTGTGCATATTTGCGGCTCATGATGCCCAATACGCCATACGTGCTGGCTACGGCATTACAACCGCCTTCAATGGCGAGTTTGATAATATTTTCAGGATCGAAATAAATAGGGTTGGGCGAAAAGGCCGAACCGCCGCTGTGTTCAATACCCTGGTCAACCGGGAAGATGCTGCAGAACCCCGTGTTGGCCAAACGTCCGTTACTTAACAGGGCCTGTATACTGCGCAACACCTGGTTGCTGCGGTTGCTGTTGAGCCAAATTTCTTCAATGTGGTTGGGCGAGGGTAGGGTGATGGTTGTTTTGTCAATGGCTGTGCTCTTGTGCTCGAGCAAATAAGAGGCTTTGTCACCAAGCAGATCGATGATTTTTTTTGACGGCATACTTATTATTTAGATTGTGTGAATTGTCAATCGTGAATGCAATTCGTTTGCCACAAGCCAGGTTCGTCAATTGCGAATGCTGCGCAAAGATATGCCGTCGAAGGGTGCCATACAACGAAAGCCCCCCGATGCATCGGGGGGCTGATATCATAATCGTTCAACCGCGTAACGGAATAGGAAACTAAATTCTAAACTTTAGGCGTTTCTGTTGATGCAATTCAAATCATTAAACGCTATTTCTAAACGTTTAATAAATGTTTCCTCGCCTTTGCGTAACCACACACGCGGATCGTAGTATTTTTTGTTTGGCTTATCGGCTCCTTCGGGGTTACCCAGCTGATCTTGCAGGTAAGCCTCGCTCTTTTTGTAATAGTTCAGCACACCTTCCCAGAAAGCCCATTGCAGGTCGGTATCGATGTTCATTTTGATAGCGCCATAGCTGATGGCCTCGCGGATCTGGTGTTGGGGAGAACCGCTACCGCCGTGGAATACAAAGTAAACGGGCTTTTCGCCGGTCTTGTATGTTTTTTGAATATAGTCCTGGCTGTTCTTCAGGATCTCGGGGCGCAGTTCCACATTACCGGGGCTGTACACACCATGCACATTACCAAAAGCTGCAGCTACCGTGAACAGGCGGCCAACTTTGCCCAATTGCTCATAGGCATATGCCACGTGTTGCGGCTGGGTATATAATTTATCGTTTTCAACACCGCTGTTGTCAACACCATCTTCTTCACCACCGGTTACACCAAGCTCAATTTCAATACCCATGCCCAGGGGCGCCATGCGTTTGTAAAAATCAACAGATGTATGAATGTTTTCTTCGATAGGCTCTTCGCTCAGGTCGAGCATGTGCGAGCTGAACAAAGGTTGTTTTTTCTCTTTGAAGAATTGCTCACCGGCATCAATAAGGCCGCTGATCCAGGGTAACCATTTTTTAGCAGCATGGTCGGTATGCAGCACTACCGGTACGCCATAGTATTTTGCAACGTTATGTATATGCAACGCACCTGAAATGGCGCCGGAAATATTGCCCTGTAACTGATCATTGGGCATGCCTTTACCGGCAATAAATTGTGCACCACCGTTAGAAAATTGAATGATAACGGGAGAATTCACTTTTGCGGCTGTCTCAAGGGTCGCATTGATCGTATTAGTTCCAATTGTATTTACGGCAGGTAAAGCAAACTGATTGTCTTTGGCATCCTTATACAAGGCCTCCAGTTCTTCACCAAAAAGTATCCCTGGTTTGTATTTCTTCATCATTTTTAGTATTAAAGCGTGTTATTAGTTAGTTGAATATCAAAAGCGTTGGAAATTATTTAATGAATTATCCCTTTTTTTAATAAGCGGCGAAGATAGTTAATTTAGCAATGAAAGTTGGTGTATTTGTTACATGATTGAGGGCCCGTTTTTATAACCAATTGATTTATTGGCGCCCCGCCCGGGGTGTTGGAAATGTTAAATGATTGTAATATGTGCTTTGGCAGGCTTTAGCCCGGAATTACGCGAAGTTGATGGGTTTGGTTTTCAGGATATCGGTTGCCACGAGGCCCGGCAATATCCTGAACACCGGAATATTGATGGCATATTTGTTACACAGCTCCAATATGCGGCGATCGATCACTTCAGGAGAATACCGGGAAGAAAAATGGCCCAAAATGAGCTGTTCTATATTCGATCCGCTTACCATTTCCATCACTTCTTCGAGAAAGCTGTGCTTGTTGCTGTGGGGGCTTATGAATTCTTCTTCGTCGCGCAAAAAGGTGGCCTCGTGAATCAGGATCTTTGAGTTTTCCCAACGCGTGAGGTCTTCAACCGGTGTATCGCCCGAATAGCTTATTAAATTGGTTCGTATTTCTGTGTGGGTCCGGCTTTTACCCCGTTCTTCAATCAGGTGCTTTATATCTTCAGCCGGTAATTTGGCCAACTCAGGCCTTATTTTCATTTTTGATTGAATGACTTTATAGCTAAGGCTTTTAACCAGGCCATTGGCTGTCAGCACATGTCCGTTGGCAATTGGTTTAACTATTATATCGTCTTTGATGCGGACCTCAGTTTCAGGCGATACCGGTACCCATACAGAACCAGCAACGTGTGGATCAAAACGGGTTGAAAATTCCTGTAAAGCCGGGAAAGAACCGCTGTCCTTCGGATAATGAATAACAGGAAAACCAGGCCGCGCATTCAACTGGTTAAACTGCAACAAGCCGGTTAAATGATCGCGGTCAGCATGCGAAATAAACGCATGATTGATCTTCCGGCTTTTTTGCAACAGGCTCGAGGTAAGGCCTTCGCCGGCATCAAAAAGCAGGCGCAGCTCTTCAATAAAATACCAGGTAGAAAATAAGGCTGTTGAATAGCCGGTTATAGTATACTGCATGAACGATCGGGAATTGGTTGGTTGGCGAATCCTGGCTTAATCTTCAAACTTACCCAGGTTCTTCTGAATCAATTTTAGGTTCTTTTGCAGGGTTTGTTTCAGCTGGCGTTTTACCAGTTGCCCCATGGAGCTGCATTTGTAAAATTGCGGGTTGTGAAAATAATCGCCCAACTCGGCGCGAAGCTGATGTAATTTGTCTGGAACCGAAATATGGTCCTTGGCCATAATGTTCAAAAGCTCCATCAGCCGGAAGCGGGAGGAGGCCACGCGGAAAGCCATCATCGTTCGCTCTTCGGTTTGATACTGATGAATGCTTTCTTTATTGAGCAGTTTGGCACACAGGTTAACCAGCTCATTGTTCTCCTTGAAAAATTGGGGCATGTATAAATTCTTGCGGCCTTCGTACGATTGCTGGTCAAAATCGATAGCCCTGATGCGGTATTGATAGTCTTCAATATCGGGTGTAATATCAACCACAAAATTGTATGAACGCATATCGCCCAGCAACCTTACAAAACACCGTTCATTGAACTTTACAAATTCCTTGGCCAGCCTGATCTTGTTTGTATGCGGATCGTTCAGGTGGTTGGCAATGAATACATCGCCGGGAATGCCGGGAATATGTTCTTCAACCAGGGTATTCTGGTTGGTAAGATAGGTGATGCGGTTGGGCGACAGTATATGTTCCAGTTCTAACCCATAAATACGCGAAGCATCGGCTATTTTGATATAGTAATGGTCGTAGTTGTCGTTATACTTGTTCACGATGCGGATGCGAAAGGGGTTCGAATTCCCAAAACTGCAATAGTCGATCCGCGCCACATCGAGGTGGCTGGTAAAAGTAAGATCACCTTCTGTTTTCAGGATCGCATACATCTGTACAAGCCCATCCCTGATAAACTCCCAGTCGCGCATATCATAAACCACCGTTTCCCAATAGGTATCGTTGCCTTTTTTATCTTTTAAAGGCAGTGAGTAGGTAATGCGTAGCAGGTCGTTGTACAAAACGGGCAGCTTCACCTCACGGCCATGATTTTTAAGATAGGCACGTAACCGGTCGTGCACCGGGAACATCGGCTTTTTGCGTGAAGGCTTGTTGGGTTCGTTATTATCGATCGAATGCATAATTGGTCAATGGTGAATGGTCAATGATGAAAAGTTACCGGTTGCCAGGTCCCGGTTACCGGGGCCTAATTGCAGATAGCTGTCTGCATTTTGTAATTCCCGGTAACTGGAAACCGGTAACTGGTAACCTGCTTTTCAATTTTACAACGCAAAGTTACGCTATGCTTTGTAATAAGCTGGTGTAGTAGGCAGGTGCATGTAACAACCGGCTGCCATACCAGCTGAACATTTCCCCATCAACCAGCACCATCTTCGTATTGGGTAAATGCGGCTTCAGTTCTTCAATATGTTTTTGCTGAAAGGGGAAGGGTTCCGAAGAAAGCAATAACAGATCGCATTGCGACAATTGCCAGGTATCGATGGCCGGGTACCGAGTGGTATGACCAAAGATATTTTTTAACCCGCACCGGCTGAGCATATCATGAATGAAGGTATCCTTGCCGATGGTCATATAGGGGTTGCGCCAAATGAGATAACAGGCATTGCGTAAGGCGTTGTACGGTTTCAAAGAGGTAAAGGCTGTATTGATCTGGCTGATCAGGTGTATGGCATTGTTCACCCTGTTTGTGATAAGGCCGATCTTTTCAATCATCTCCAGCGCATCGGTGAGGTTGTTTACATCACTTATCCAAACCGGATAATGTTTTGCCAGCTCATCGACCTGCTCTTTTACATTCTCTTCTTTATTGGCAATGATGAGGTCGGGTTGTATTTCATGAATGACGGTGGTGTTAATGGCCTTGGTGCCGCCAACCCTTGTTTTATGCCTGAACCAGCTTTCGGGATGAACGCAGAATTTGGTAATGCCCTTTACAGCTTCATCGAGTTGCAGGTTGTACAGTAATTCGGTAATGGAAGGAACCAGCGATACAATGCTGCGGGGTGCAGCCGGCAGCTCAACAACACGGCCCAACTGATCGATGTAGACTGGCATTTTTTACTGTGATTAATGGGATGACTGGTATGCTTTGAAAGCGCCAAAGGTACTAAATACAGGACCAGGTCAAAAAAAATGCAGGCTACAGGAGGAAAAGGCAACGCATTGAGACCAGGCGATAAGCTGTCAGCCACAGGCCGCAGACATTTTTGAAACTACTCTTACTCTTTAGGAAAAGGAAAAAACAGTGAAAGGATGGTTTGAGAAGGAAGCCGTGTTTTGCAACTTTGATCGGGAGACCGCTGCTCCTCCTGCTAAAAGCATTGTCGGTTTTAGCAGGAGGGGTTATTGGAGTTAAGCAGACGGTTTTTAACACACAGGAATTGGAACTACCTCGGTCTTTGGACGTTGGATTTTAATTACGGTTAATCAAAGGATATACTTGGTGGTTTTCACGGGATATTCGGTTGTCACGGACATTGGATCTGGATAATGGATTTTATGAATGATATTGGATTATTCAAATTGAAGTTGATTGGTACCGGATTTCTTGATTTTCTATTGGATATTGGACGTTGACGGTTTTCTTTGAACATTGGAATAGATTGATTAGTAATCAATCAACTTCTGGAACAAAGGTACTATTGTTAAAAATGTTAACAAGAGCAGAAACTCTCGATTTAAATCGTTCGGTATTTACTGCAGAACTAGTAGCTATCCACTACTGATATGCGTAGTATTGCTGAAATGGTCAGGTAAGATTACGAAAGCGCGCAAAACACGGGTTGCGTTTTGTTGATCCAGATCAAACATTTGATAAAATCGTATGTTTGAAATGCCCTTCCAGTAAGGGTTTCAGCGAATGTGCCGGGCTTAAACCGGTATTTGTCATCATTAAACGAGGAAGGGCTGCCATTGATCGAATAAAGTTCAACCACCGCGCAAATAGCTACATCTTTGTAGGGTCAAAACGTTGTTGACGTACCCTAATAAAACGAATCAGGAAAACAAGTAACGCCTTGTTCCCTGAACAGTAGAATAGCCCCTAAACCCTAATTATTTTTATTCATAGTTTTTTGGTTTTGATCCGTACCCCGTATCCAATATCATGAAAACCAGAAATCTCTATCAGCAAACCAGTCCTTAGTAAAACCGTCCAAAGTACCTGAACAAGATTTCACAAAAGCGCTCTGTTAAAAACGGGGCGCTTTGTTTTTTAATTACAGGTTACAAGTTCCAGGTCACAGGGCAATGCATTGGGCCCTTATTGGATCAAGTGAAAAAGTTGGGGGATTGTT
>NZ_LVYD01000023.1 GCF_002077945.1 Niastella vici | reverse complement strand
ATACCTGTACCCGGGAAACTATGCTGGCCACCCGTATTCACATCGGGTTTCCGGAACATCCTCCCTGTGGCAACCGGTGCAGTGGAGGCCGCGATAAAAGACCTGGGAATGTATGTAATAAAGTCGCTCACGATATCGGGCAACTCAAAGTTGGCGCTGTTGTACTGGTTGAACTGAAAATATCTCAGCAGACCAGTTTCGGTAGCT
>NZ_LVYD01000022.1 GCF_002077945.1 Niastella vici | reverse complement strand
CTGCATTGCTTTGTATCAGGTGCATCTTTTCCCTTACCTCGTTCTGACTTAAAGCGTAGTTGTAAAACTTGATCTCGTCTATAGCTCCTTTGTATGCAACACCCTGGGCATGGATATCGAGGTTTACATAGAAAGCTTGCTGCGACAGGTCTAAAACGGGCATAGGGCCGTTATTAACAGTAGCAGGTACGCCGTTCAGGTACAAGGTAACCCCTGTGGGCGAATAAGTAAGCACCACAAAGTTCCA
>NZ_LVYD01000021.1 GCF_002077945.1 Niastella vici | reverse complement strand
GATGTGTTTGCAGCATTTGTAAACAATGCCCTGGGTACGTACCTGGATGCAGCTGACATCAAAGCCCTGTATGCCATGAAAGGCAAAATGGTTATCAACGACAACTGTACGGCATATGCCGGTGGCGCCGGTTGCGGCTCTTCGGTAAAAGTGTACAAATCAGACCTGCTGTTGTGCGGCGTTAATACCGAACCTACGTTTATCCCGCTGCCTGAAAGCGTGTTGCCGACTGCCTGCAAAGACTCGGCCGCAATGGCCTGGGCCGCCACGCAGGAGATCTATAACTTCCGCCGCGACTCGCTGCTGGGCAACTTCGATGATGCCTATACGCAAAAGTGTTTATCGGCGGCTACCATTGAAGGCCTGACAATGACGGTGACTAACCAGGTGGGTGAATACCAGTATACCCTGTATTACTACGATCAGGCAGGTAACCTGGTAAAAACTGTTCCTCCTGCAGGGGTGGTGGTCAACCGCGATCCGGT
>NZ_LVYD01000020.1 GCF_002077945.1 Niastella vici | reverse complement strand
CTGCTGGTAGCCAAAGTGCCGGTTTGAATAGCGGCCGTATCGGGATTATAATAGTGGTTTAA
This sequence comes from Niastella vici, assembly GCF_002077945.1. Lineage (GTDB taxonomy): Bacteria > Bacteroidota > Bacteroidia > Chitinophagales > Chitinophagaceae > Niastella > Niastella vici. The sequence goes on along the minus strand of NZ_LVYD01000020.1, from coordinate 429 downwards.
TATCCAGGTATAAGTTTGATCGGTGCCCCAGAAGCTTGAACCCCATTGACACATGCCACGGCCGGCGCCACTCTTTGTTCTGCCGGCACAACGTGCATCCGCAATACAGGGGTAATCAGTGCTGGTGCCGCTGTAGCCATCTCCACAACCTGAGTTGTTGGTTTCGGCACAGTATTCTGCTTTGTAAATAGCGCCGTTCTTGATCAGCACAATACCCGCAGTGGCGATCGCTGCATTCTTAACGCTGGTAGCGCGATCGGTTTGCCAGGTCTGGTGACAGGCGGCTGCCGAAATATCGTAGTTGGTAGCGGCAGGGTGCTGAACAAACCAGGCGCCGCGTGAACGGTAAGCCACTGTACCGGCTTGCAGGGAAGCGGCGTTCCAGCTGCTCACCCATTCGTCATCAACACCGGTTTGCACATACGATTC
>NZ_LVYD01000019.1 GCF_002077945.1 Niastella vici | reverse complement strand
CCCCGCCGATAAAGAACGTGGTGTCCTATGCGACCAAAGAGTACATGCCAAAAAGAGATCCAACTTTTATGTATATAAAGCTTACCCGGAGTGCTTTAGGAGAATTAAGTTTTATGATGCCGAACAAGACCGGACTTTTGTTTTTCTTACAAACAATTTCTCTTTGAATGCAACGGATATAGCCGCCTTATACAAACACAGATGGCTTATAGAGTTGTTTTTTAAATGGATAAAACAACACTTGAAAATAAAATCGTTTTGGGGCACATCAGAAAATGCGGTAAAAACACAAATATGGATTGCAATTACAGTTTATGTGCTGGTAATTATTGCCAGGAAAAAATTCCAATTAAAGCAATCAATATACGAAATACTTCAAGTGCTCAGTATATCAATTTTTGAAAAAACACCTATTCAAAATCTATTCTCAAATCCAAAAGAACAACAAATTTTCAAAGAGCTTAATGACAACCAATTGAAAATCTTTGATTAAAGACGCAACGCTTGTG
>NZ_LVYD01000018.1 GCF_002077945.1 Niastella vici | reverse complement strand
TTATCATTCTCCTTACCATTAAACCCATACCTATATCCGCCAGCATTAGAACTTCTGCCCGGCTGAATCATACCGAACGGATAATAATCCTGAGAACTTAAGACCTCGGCCTCATAATAATCAACTACTCCACCGGTTATGTGTGGTATCTTTTTATCACTGATAGTGGCCAGTACATTGCCCAGGTGGTTACTTAACTCATACTGGGTTTTACCACGCATCATTTCATCATCGTATACCGTTCCAATACCTGGTACCGTGCTGGAGGCAATGCTCAATGAACTATTCAGCGTTAAGTTATTATTTTTTACACCGAGCCTGGTGGTTCCATACACATACTGTTCATCGGCTGTTATCGAGGATCCTTTCACGGTATAGGTAGTCATCGCATTGCCCGCTGCATCCTTTACATACCAGGTGGTAATGGGGCCACCGGTCACACCGCTTCCGCTCAACGTTTTACTGATCCTGTGGCCAGCTGCATCATAGGTATAGTCGATGTTCACTCCATCGGTTTTCTCAATCCGCTTGATCTT
>NZ_LVYD01000017.1 GCF_002077945.1 Niastella vici | reverse complement strand
GCCTGATGATAATGCGATCTGCATTTCATAGGTATCGGGTATGGCATACAGGTTCTGTATGCTGTTGGTGATATAACCCGCTTTGCTGGTTTGTATGGAAATGGTTGCCGGTGTTTTGCCGGGCGCTACTGCTGAGGCCGGCACTGTCAACGAAAAATAACCTCTTGCATCGGTAGTAGTGGTATAGCTGCCTGCTTTTACCTGCACACCACCCAGGGCGCTGTTCAGATCAGCATCGCGCACATAACCGGTCAATACCATGTTGTTGCCTGGGGAAACCAGGGGCGAGGTATTGGTAGCTACTCTTGCTGTGGCTACATCGAGGTTGATGTCGGCATATACGCTGTCATCGGGGCCACCGGTAAAGGAAGTGCTGAGGGCAGTATAACCACTCTTTGAAAAAGCAAAAGTGTATTTGCCATTGTCGAGTCCATATACCAGTTTACCATTGGCATCGGTAGTAGTGCTGGCAGTAGTGCCATCGGGTTTGGTGATGGAAACTGCGGCACTGGCAATGGCCAGTCCGGTGCTTTGGTCTTTCACTGCGAATGACATA
>NZ_LVYD01000016.1 GCF_002077945.1 Niastella vici | reverse complement strand
AGCACCTCCATTACCCGCATTGCATCTTCCTTGTTGGTAAATCCTAACAGAAAATCATCAGCAAAACGGATAAGAAAACTATCTCCTTTTAGTAGCGGCTGTACTTGCCTGATGAACCATTCATCCAACACGTAGTGCAGATAAATGTTACTGATCAACGGTGAGATCGTTCCCCCTTGCGGAGTACCCTCAGTCGGATATATAAGCTGTCCGTTATCCAATACGCCGGCTTTGAGCCATTTGTCGATCATCTTTCTGATCACGCCATCTTTTATCCTAAAGTCAAGAAACTCACGCAAACATTGATGGTTGATACTCCCGAAGTAGTTTTGCATATCGGCATCAATAATGTATCGCATGCCTTTCCAGCTAACCTGCCGGGTTAATTCCTCCAATGCCTGGTGTTGTGATTTACCGGGTCTGAACCCATACGAGCAGGGATGGAACATACCCTCATATACCGGTTGCAATACCCTGGTTACCGCCGTCTGCAGCAGTTTGTCTTCCACGGTCGGTAGACCCAGTGGGCGAAGTTTGCCATCACCCTTGGGTATATAAACCCGCCGGATGTTGGGCGCCCGGTAGCTGCCGCTTTTAAAGGCTGTCAGTAACTGAGGGGTTCTTGTTTCCCGTTGTTTGTGATAGTCTATCCATGTTTCTGCATC
>NZ_LVYD01000015.1 GCF_002077945.1 Niastella vici | reverse complement strand
TAGGTTCCAGCAGCGTTGTAGGTATTGCCATTCCAGGAATAAGGTAGTTGGTTGTTGCAAATGGTTATGGTTTGTGCGCCCGTCTTAGTTGGGTTGACATTCAGTGTGAGGGTAACGATAGAATCACAACCAGAAGCGCTGATCAGTGTGTCTTTATAAGTGCCAGCGGCATTGTATGTGTTTCCGTTCCAGGTATATGGTAATTGGTTGGCACATACAGTGGCTGTTTGAGATCCTGTTACAACAGGATTGACATTCAGTGTGAGGGTAACTATGGAGTCGCAGCCAGCGGCGCTGGTCAGGGTATCTTTATAAGTGCCGGCCGCATTGTAAGTGTTGCCATTCCAGGTATAAGGCAGTTGGTTGTTGCAAATGGTTATGGTTTGTGCTCCTGTCTTAGTTGGGTTAACATTCAATGTCAGGGTAACAATTGAGTCGCAACCTGAAGCGCTGATCAGGGTGTCTTTATAAGTGCCAGCTGCGTTATAAGAGTTTCCATTCCAGAGATACGGTAGCTTATTGCTACAAACGGTTGCAGTTTGGGCGCCTGTCAATGTTGCTTTTACTGTGAGTGTGAGGGTTACGATGGAGTCGCAACCAGCGGCACTGGTCAAAGTATCCTTATAGGTTCCCGCGGCATTATATGTATTGCCATTCCAGGTATAGGGCAGTTGATTATTACAG
>NZ_LVYD01000014.1 GCF_002077945.1 Niastella vici | reverse complement strand
CCCTTTTTTAAAAAAAACTTTTTGGGTTATGACTGTAGTATCACTATTCGGATAATCTATTTGAACATAACCAAGGGGTGAATGCAATTCTCCATTCCAGGCCAACTCTTTTTTGGGGTCAATTTTGTATTCAGTAACGCCATCATCGATCGTAATACGGAACTTGTTCAGCTCAAGAGTACGCGCAAAAATGAGTCGAACCATGGCCGAATCATTGCATAGAGCCGGCAACGCAAGGGGCAGAAAAAAAATACTAGTAGTCTTCTTAAAACTTTCATACAAACTTAGGTTGAATTTTACCAAATGTTATTTACTTATGCACACTATTATATGTATGATACATCTAAAAAAGATTCTGTATCACAAATGCCGTGATCATTGATAATACCAGTTTGTGTCTGATCCTTACATTAATCTTTGTTGATTTGCCTCAGCCCGTAATTGCTTCTGGAGTTATTATGTGTGAGAATAATATTCAAGCGATTTGTTGGAGAATATAATGACAGTACTGATCCCATTTCTCTGAACAAATATAAAAGACCGTTTCGCAACAAACTGACGCTATTTTGATATGCACCTATGCTTTTTTGATCTCGCTATGAATTAACATTATTAAAACATTCTTCCTGGCAAGTAGATAATATTTGTAACTCACAAGGGCCGGGTTCTAGCGGCCCTTGTGAGT
>NZ_LVYD01000013.1 GCF_002077945.1 Niastella vici | reverse complement strand
CATATTTGCGTTACCAAAAACCAAAGTATTATGCTACAGAAAAGTTTACTCATGATCGCTTTCGCTTTTTCTCTATTTACAACCGCCCATGCCCAGATCAAAAAAGGAGGTATCTGGCTGGGAGGCAGTGTTGGCTATTCGGAAACAAAAACAGATAACCCGGGAACAACGACAGACCCTAAATCCAAAACGATTGGTGTTTATCCGGCCATAGGCTTTGTAGTTAAAGACAACCTTGTATTCGGTATTGCGCTGAACTATAACAACTACAAAACTGAAGACAACGCATACATAAAAGAACAGAAAGATAAAGGTTTTGGCGGTGGCGTTTTCCTGCGCCAGTATGTGCCCATCGTTAACCGGTTATATATTTTCGGCCAGCTAAATGCCTTTTACGGAAGCACCCGTTCTAACTGGACCCAAAACGATTATTCTGGCCCAACAAAATACAAAAAAACAAGCTGGGCTGGTAACTTAACCGTATCCCCTGGTGTATCCGTTGCCATCAATAAAAGTCTCCACCTGGAAACAGGATTTAGTAACCTGTTCTATGCATCGTATTCAAAAAATAAACAATCATTAGATATTTCAGCGCCGGCATCTGAAACAAAATCGAGTTCATTTTCAATGGGAGCAAGCCTGGAAAACGCCTCTACGTTCTATGTAGGTTTCCGCTTCCTGCTCAACAACAAAGGATAATATTCCCTTTTCATAGCAAGGCCGCCCCGATAGTTACCGGGGGCGGCCTTGCTCTTTTTACTGATCCTGCACCTCTTTTGCCAGCGCCCGCCTTATTTTAGCCCACAAACAGCCGCCGGCTTGCAAAAAGCCGCAACTCCTGAGCGGTTCTTATCAAGAGCAGATTAATTTGCAATAATTCGTTAAACTTTTAACAATTGGTTCAGTCACAGGCAAAACGCCCATAATGATTGTAACACCCCAGTTGAAAAATCAACACCTTCTATGGCGTGCCGGCTTTGGCCCAATGGCCGAAGAATTTCAACAGTTGGCAACCGCCTCGCATAAATCCTACGTTAACTCACTGTTCAAAGCATCTGCAAAAGGCCCCGACATGATCGATGTTGCCGACAACGCCATCAAAGGGCTTGTAATGGGCATACAGGAAGCGGGCATGCGCAAACGCGATGAAGACGAAATGCAGCGCAGAAAGCTTCGCCAGCAATCACGTGAAAACATAAAAAGTCTCAACCTCACCTGGCTTAACCAGATGGTGAACAGTGAACAACAGTTACGGGAAAAGATGGCCCTTTTCTGGCATGGCCATTTTGCCTGCCGCAACCTTAATATACTTTACCAGCAACAACTGCTGGATATCATCCGCCAAAATGCACTGGGCAATTTTGGCGACCTGTTACGCGAAGTGAGCAAAAGCGCTTCCATGATCAATTTCCTCAACAATAATCAAAATAAAAAGGGTCATCCCAATGAGAATTTTGCCCGTGAAGTGATGGAGCTGTTTACTATGGGCCGGGGCAATTATACTGAGAATGATATTAAAGAAGCGGCCCGCGCATTTACCGGCTGGGGTGCTACCATGAGCGGCGAATTTGCCTTCAGAAAATTTCAGCACGACGATGGCACAAAGACCGTACTGGGCAAAACAGGCAATTTCGATGGCGATGATGTGCTGAACATTTTACTGCAGCATAAACAAACTGCCACTTATATTACCCGCAAAATATACCGCTACTTTGTGAACGATGTACCCGATGAAGGGCATGTAACGTGGCTGGCCGACCGTTTTTATCAAAGCCATTATGATATAAAGGAATTGATGACCGATATATTCACCAGCGACTGGTTCTACGATGCCCAAAACATCGGCTGCAGAATTAAATCGCCGGTTGAATTGATCGTTGGCATTCGCCGGGCATTGCCCATGAAACTCGAAAACGAACAGGTACAACTGTTATTACAACGAATATTGGGTCAGATCCTGTTTTACCCGCCCAACGTAGCCGGCTGGCCCGGTGGTAAAAACTGGATCGACAGTAGTTCACTGATGTTCCGCCTGCGCATCCCCCAATTGATCTTTGATAATGATGAAGTAGCCCTGAAACCAAAAGATGACGACGACCAAATGATGGGCATGATGGATGTAAATAAGAAGGGAATGGGTAAAAAAGGCGGCCAGGTAATTTCAGCTGCAGTAGACTGGGAAACCTATCTGAAGAAATTTGAGAAAGTGCCACGCGAAAAATTACTGAGCTCCATCTCGGGCATATTGATACAGGGCGCTCCACCCGTCGATGAAAAAATACTGAACAAATATGTTGACGCCTCAAGCCGGGAAAGCTATATCAAGACAGCTACCATTCAATTGATGAGCTCACCGGAATATCAATTATGCTAATAGAAACCTTAACAACCCAAGAACTTATTGTATGATCATAAAACGCAAAGAATTTTTACAAATAGGCTCTCTTGCCACAGCATCTATGATGCTGCCCAAATTTTTAAAAGCCTTTGAACGGCCAGCATTGGTGCCACCCGGCAATAAAGTGGTGGTGGTTTTACAATTAAGCGGCGGTAACGATGGCCTGAATACCGTAATACCTGTTCGAAATGACATCTACTATAAATCACGGCCCCGCCTTGGAATTACCAAAGAACAAGCCTTGTTGTTAACCGATGAAGTGGGCCTGCATCCGGCATTAACCGGCTTAAAAGACCTGTACAATGATGGCAGCCTGGGTATTTTGAACAGCGTGGGATATCCCAATCCCGACAGGTCACATTTCAGAAGCATGGATATATGGCACAGCGCCAGCAATAGTAATGAGTATGTGTATTCAGGTTGGGTAGGCCGTTATCTCGATGCGCAATGTGCCGGTTGCGATAAACCCACACAAGCCCTTGAAATAGACGATGTGTTAAGCCTGGCAATGAAAGGTGAACATGTAAAAGGATTAGCCATGAAAGATCCCCGGCGGCTGTTCACTTCGAGCAATGAAAAATATTTTAAAGAAGTGGCGGCAAGCCATGCTGTCAATAATGATGAAAAACCGGTTGACTATCTGTATAAAACAATGGCCGAAACGGTGAGCAGTGCTGATTATATTTATAAACAAAGCCGTATTCACCCAAGCAGTACCGACTATCCCCGGTCAGATATAGGCAATAGCCTGAAAACAATTGCCAGCCTTATTTTTTCAGACATCAACACCAAGGTATACTACCTGTCGCTGGGAAGTTTTGATACGCATGTGGCGCAGGAAGGACAGCAAAAAAGATTATTCACCGAAATGAACGAGGCCATTACCGCATTTGTAAAAGACCTCAAAAGTAATAATCGTTTTCAGGATGTAATGCTTATGACCTTTTCTGAATTTGGCCGCCGGGTATCGCAAAATGCCAGTGGCGGAACCGATCATGGCACGGCCAATAATATGTTCCTGGTGAGTGGTGGTTTGCAGCAAAAGGGCGTATTAAATGCATTGCCCGACCTGGCCGACCTGCAGGAAGGAGACCTGAAATACAAAGTAGATTTTAAAAATGTATATGCAACGATCCTGAATAAATGGCTGCAGGCAGATGACAAAAAGATATTAGGCAGCCAGTATGATTACCTGAACTTTATCTGATTCACTCAATAAGTAAAAAGACCGAAAGTCAGCACCCAGTTACATTTCATGTAGGCTGTATGCTGACTTTCTTCTTTATAATGTAATTATTCCCAGCCTTGTTTGGCAACACCGGCTTTTATGGCTGCCAATGCTTTTTCTTCGCCCAGTAACGTGGTTAATTTATTTCCTTTGCCATCATGTCCCTGTGCCATATAAGCGCCTTTGGCAGTTTTGGTAATAACTGCATCCTGAATAGGCACATTCTTTTCTTTTGTTTTTACGTTGTATGCAGTGAGCGTAATTTCCGACATAGTTTAGTTCTTTTACGTAGTTAGTAGATTTTAAAAGTTGACATCTTCTCTTACAAAATCTTAGCCAGAACACTAAAATAGTGTTTAAAGATAAGAAAATCCGATATGCCAATGTGATATTCCCCGCTAAAGTCTGAACAAGTTATGCTAATAAGCCATTTGTAATTTGTAAATGTTATAATTAGTTAATGTCTGTTCTTCAAATTAATTGCGTGCCACAGACGCTTACACGACTAAAAACAAAATGTGCTAATGAAAATCATAATTTGTTTTCATTAGCACAACATGTCCCGCTATGCGGGAATATTAAACCAGCTAATTATTCTTACACGTCGAGACGTGCATATTTAGCATGACTTTCTATGAACTCACGGCGTGGCGCTACTTCATCACCCATCAGCATGCTGAAGATGCGATCGGCTTCGGCAGCACTTTCAATAGTAACTTTCTTCAACGTGCGGCTGTCGGGATTCATGGTAGTTTCCCATAATTGTTCCGCATTCATTTCACCCAAACCTTTGTATCGCTGAATACCAACGCTTTCTTCTTTTCCGGCACCCAGTTTTTCTACCAGTGCTTTGCGTTGTTCTTCATTCCAGGCATATGCCTGCTCCTTACCTTTTTTAACCAGATACAACGGTGGTTGCGCAATGTACACATAACCCTGCTCAACCATTTCTTTCATATAACGGTAAATGAAAGTAAGGATCAGCGTGGCAATGTGACTTCCGTCAACATCGGCATCGGTCATGATGATCAACTTGTGATAACGGAGCTTTGTTAAATTCAACGCTTTGGGATCTTCAGGCGTACCAACTGTTACACCCAGCGCCGTATACATGTTACGAATTTCCTCATTCTCGTAGATCTTATGCTCCATGGCTTTCTCCACGTTCAGGATCTTACCACGTAATGGCAAAATGGCCTGGAAGGCACGTTCACGGCCCTGTTTGGCTGTACCACCGGCCGAGTCACCCTCAACCAGGAACAACTCGCAACGCTCAGGATCACGGTCACTGCAATCGGCCAGTTTACCAGGCAAACCGCCACCGGTTAACACCGATTTCCGTTGCACCAGCTCGCGGGCTTTACGTGCAGCGGCCCTTGCCTGTGCAGCCAGAATAACCTTGGAGATGATATTTTTTGCATCCTTGGGATTTTCTTCCAGGAATGCTTCCAGTACTCTTGAAACAGTTGAATCAACCACCCCACTTACTTCACTGTTACCAAGCTTTGTTTTTGTTTGTCCTTCAAACTGCGGCTCGGGAACTTTTACTGATATGATGGCGCTTAAGCCTTCGCGGAAGTCATCGCCTTCAATTTCTACCTTGGCTTTTTCAAAAAGGTTCTGGCGATCGCCATAGCTTTTGAACACGCGGGTAAGTGCACGGCGAAAACCTGCTACGTGCGTACCACCTTCAATGGTGTTGATGTTATTCACATACGAATAAATATGCTCATTATAGCTGTCGTTATAGGTTAACGCTACTTCAACCGCAACATTGGTATCCTCATCTCTTCCTTCCACGTAAATTATGGTGGGCAGAAATGATGTGCGACCGGCATTCTTATCAAGCATCTCTACAAACTCAACAATACCGCCTTCGCTGTAAAATGTTTTGGTATAAGTAGTGCCGTTTTCGTCTTTTTCGCGCAGATCATTTAACGTAATGCGTATGCCCCGGTTCAGATAGGCCAACTCACGTAAACGGGCTTCCAGGATATCTGTTTTGTAAACAGATGCAGTAAAAATGGAAGTATCGGGCCAGAAGTGTGTATGCGTTCCGGTCTTGGAGCTGGCGCCAATTTCGCGCACGGCGTATTGCGGTATACCTATAGCATATTCCTGTTCAAAGATCTTTCCTTCACGTTGAACGGTTACATGCAATTTGGAACTAAGTGCGTTCACGCAACTTACACCCACCCCGTGCAAACCGCCGGAAACCTTATAGGTGTTCTTGTCGAACTTACCCCCAGCGTGCAGTACTGTCATTACCACTTCCAGGGCGCTTCGTTTTTCTTTGGCGTGCATGCCCGTAGGGATACCGCGGCCATCATCATCAACTGAAATCGAATTGTCTTCATGAATGCTTACCTCAATGTTCTTACAATAACCGGCCAAAGCTTCGTCGATTGAGTTATCGACTACTTCGTACACAAGGTGGTGCAGCCCCTTCTCGCCAATGTCGCCAATGTACATGGCGGGGCGTTTGCGGACCGCTTCCAAACCTTCTAAAACCTGTATGCTATCTGCTCCGTAACCGTTATTGGCATTATTGGCAGCAATAGGAATTTCCGTAGTTTCTGTAGCCATATTTTCGAGTGGAATGATCTTGCAGTTTATAAAAAATTAATCCTGCAAATTTACTAAAAATTAAAGGGTTTTGCCCTTATTTAGGTCCCCTTTTTATGAACTTTTTTCCTGACCTCAAAAGCCCCAACAGCCTGTGTTTTAAGCAATAAAAGAACCAGTTTTCCACATTATTTAACAATCGTTGATAAGTTGTGCCAATACCCGCGTTTTGGCCTTTGTACCTTTACTGCACGATATTTGATAGCTTATACAATTTTACCAGGTTATCAATTGGAATTATGGACAACCGCAATTACTCCCAGATTACATTTGAATTCAGTGAAGTGCCTTCCTCGCCGGAAAATGAAGCGTCTGTGGGGGTACGGGTAAAAACATTAAAAACGGAACCGGAAGCCGTTAAAAACAGCGCTCCGGAGCCTGTAGAGGCAGAACCGGAGCAGGAACCGGCAACTGTGCCTGCCAAAAAATCGACCCGGGGCCGCAAATCGTTAAAAGCCCTCGATGCCGAGGCTGACCTGGTAAATATCCCCGACGATGAAACCCTGTTCCAACGCCAGTATTACTCCATTGGAGAAGTGGCCGACATGTTCGGGGTGAACCAGTCGCTACTTCGCTTTTGGGAAAATGAATTCGATATCATTCAACCCCGCAAGAACCGCAAAGGCGACCGCCATTTCAGACCGGTTGATATTAAAAATCTGGAACTGATCTATGATCTGTTACGCCGCCGTAAACTTACCATCGAAGGCGCAAAGGATTTTCTGAAGAAAAGCTCAAGGGCGAAAGAACATTTTGAAATGATCCAGTCACTGCAATCACTTAAAGGATTTTTGCTTGAAATAAAAGCCGCGTTGTAGTAGTAAAATTCATTATGTAATCTATACTCAATTGATGCGGAAAAGTTTTATTTCGCGTTCTTAAAAAATCTGTAAATTCCATGTAACAATTCGCCTTCTATGTGGAAATATATGTCCATAGCTCTTACCCTGATTTGTCAGTATCACGCCCATGCACAATCCGTGTCTGATAATATACTTCCCGGCAACTGGTATGTAGTTCGATGGGAAACAACAGACCGCCTGCTCGATTTTCAGGATACCGCCGCCAGCATGAAATACATGGTCGACAATTTCAAACAAAAGAATAAAGTACAGGCCATTTTAAAAACAGACAGTATACGCATGCGGCAGGAACTTCGCAAAGTGCTCACCGCAGCAGCGGCCATCCGGTTTAAACTGATCTTCAATAAAGACAAATCCTTTGTGTGGACGGGCAGCAACGAAAACAACGCCCAGTACAAAGGCACTTATTCGCTGGGGCCCAATAACCAGTCAATTGTATTAACTTCTTTCGACGGCCTTAGCAAAGCATACCGCACCATGTCGTTGAAAGTGCACACCCTTCAGGCCGATAAATTGACAATAGAAATTCCTTCCGAAGAGCCCGGTATAAAACAAAGCAAGTTCACTTTAAAGAAAATGTAAGCAGCCTTTACTCTTTTACACAATTTGTTTGGCTTCCACTTTACCACCCTCTTCTTTGGTGGCCAGCCTGATATTCATTTCTTCCATCAGGTTGATGAGCGTAAGGTTCACCTGTTGCCGCAATTCGTTAAAATCGGCTACCGGAATAGGTGCAGTGAAGAATTCAACATGTATGATGAAAGCATTCTTAGAAATATCTGCCAGGAATACCATATGATTTTCAACCTTGTCTTTTCGCTGGTTAAAAACATTCTTCACCCGTTGCACAAACTGGTTTACGGTATCATGTGGCGTTTCGGCATGCAGTTCGAGCAATACCAATGCCCGCCGCTGGGAGCGAAGAGATAAATTATCGAGAATACTGTCGACCATTTGTTTATTGGGAACTGTAACGTAGGTCTTTTGATCGGTCCTGATACGAGTGCTTCGCAAACCTATGCGTTCTACCGTACCGGTGATCTCATGCACTTTTACCTGGTCGCCCATGGTAAAGGGCCGGTCGAAAAAGATGATAAAGGAAGCGATCAGGTTCTCGAGGCTTTCGCGGGTAGCCAGGGCAATGGCCGCTGTGGCAATACTGAGCCCGGTAAGCAGATTACTGATGTTATAATGGAAAGCAAATTTCAGGATCATTAATATGCCCAAAATGACCAGTACCACTTTAAAAAAGTCCTTGAAAAAAACGATCAGCTGATTGTCGCTAGGGTCATTCGTTTGATCGGCCCTGTGATGCAATATCATGGTTATGAAATCCATGATCCGCAGCAGCAGCCATATGAATGCAATGATGAGAACAATAATGGAAATGGCATCAACGAACTCATGTACATTGGCCTTGTAAATATCAACATTCAGTAATTTGGGAAAGGTAAGTTTGTCAAGTGCAATTATACTGAACAGCACCAACAGGAAAACCTCCAGCGGCGAAACAACCAGTTTTACAAACGAGGATTTATCAACCCCGCGCACTATGCGCCGCACCACACCAAATAATACACCGGCAATGTAACGCGATAATAATCGTTTGAATAAAAAGATCAACAATAAAGATCCGGCTACAATGAGGTAGCTCCTGATTGAGTTATCGAGAAAAATCTTATCTAAAAAAGATCCCATTCTTAATTATTCAGTGGCTTTAAAACTTTTTCAAAGTTATAAACTTTAAAAAAGCTATTTCTTTAAAAAATTATAATGTTATGATAAGCAATCAGCGATATGAAAATACTTCCAGCCGGTTTTTACGCAACACATACAGGTTGCCGGGTGTTATCTCTATTTTTTGCGCATCCTGCATACAAACCGGAATGGGGTAATTCTGCAGGTTCAGGGTGCCGGGTTCATAGCGGTACAACATATTGGCATCTCTCCCATACATGGCATTACCAATTACGGTAAAGTCGGTCCAGCCTTTTAACTGAATGCGGTTCTTGAAAGCGCCGTAATAATCGAATAAATAAACGCCTTTCAATGAATCGTACAGGTATACCAACCGGTTCTGGTCAACAATAAATTGTGGTGAAGGAGCTGAATCCACGATCAACCTGAAATCGGTCGACTGGTCAAGTATGCGGCCATCTTCCCCGATCCGTTTTAATTTGCTTTCGAGCTCATCATATACCCAAATGTTATTATCATATGACTGGCCAATTGCATTTACCTGAAATAACTGCTGTTTTCGAAGATCTATGGTGGTCCGGGTGTTCAAAAACCGGTCCAAAACAACGATGGTACCAAAATCGCGATAGTATAGTAAAACACGCAGGGGATTTGTAACATCCATCAGGTACAACTTTCCATATTGCCGTACATTATTGAATACGGCAATGGAATCACCGGCCGGGCCTGTTTTCTTTATTTGTCCGGTGTTATTTATGATATACAGGTTGCCCAGGTTGTCGACGGTAAAATCGGTTACCTGATCGCCGGCGAGCCTGTTAAATACAAAAAATGTATCGGTTGTTAGCGTAGTGGTTTGTGCGCAGGCTGTCTTGCACCAATATAAAAAAGTGGTTAATATGATCAACGAGCGGAACACTAATGGCGAACGATTTTGTTTTCCAGTTCAGGATAACGGGTTTTAAGTACCAGATGTTGTCCATCGAAAACGGCATAAGTATAATACCTGATCCAGTCGCCCAGGTTAATATACCGGCTGCCACCCTTTAGAGTGAAATCAATGGGCAGGTGCCGGTGCCCGAATACGAGGTAATCGTAATGCTGCGCTTTAAGAATGTCTTTGCAATAAGTGATCAGCCACTCCCCTTCTTCCCCATAGAATTTATCATCTGCGTTACCGGTTACGGTGCGGCTTCTGCGGCTGAGGTAATTGGCCAACCCCATTCCTATATAGGGTGGTAAAATACCAAATAACCACTGGCATACAGGGCTGCGGAAGATCTTCTTCATGAATTTGTAACCATGATCGCCAGGCCCCAGGCCATCACCATGACCAACCCAGAATTTTTTATGATTGAATTCAAAAGCGCGGGGCTCAAAATAAACAGGGATGTTCAGCTCCTGCTGAAAATAACTCTTCATCCACATGTCGTGATTGCCTACAAAGAAATGTATGGGAATACCTGAGTCGGTTATTTCGGCTAGCTTTCCCAGTAAGCGTACATATCCCCGTGGCACAACAGTACGGTATTCGTACCAGAAATCGAACATATCGCCCACGATAAAGATCAGGGCTGCATCTTTTCGTATTTCTTCCAAAAACTCAACAATGCGTTTTTCCCGCACCAGGCTGGCTGCATGGTCGGGACTACCTAAATGAAAGTCGGAGAGAAAATATATTTTTTTATCAGGTTGCATTTATTTCCCTATTCGCATTTTATAGGCCACATAATCGCCCGACTCAATTCTCGGTTCATTGGTGACGGGCCTGTTGTACCAATACATCCAGGAGGTTACTGCCGTATTTTTGAACAGCACATTCACCAGTTCTCTTCTGTATAACGGTATTCCTCCCGGCTCTACCAGCAGGCCTTCGTAATCGTCAAGTTGTTCCATGACCCAGCCGAATTCTTCCACCTGGGCAATATGATATAATTCGCCGATTATAAAATATTCTTCCGTACAGGGAATAGCAGCGGGGTATTCACCCATATCGAACAACTTGCCCTGCACGGTGCCCATGCCGTCAAAAACAAAATACCGGCTTATATAATTATAAACCGAATTATGGAAGCCGCTGCGCAGTGACCCATAAACAAAAAGCCTGTAAATATCGGGTTGCATGAGATTGGTCATAAAACGTGAAAAGGTGTACCAGCTGGCGAATGAAAAGCCACCGACGCTGATTTACACTTCACGATCTTTTATTGATCAACAAGAAATACATATACTTCTTTGGGACCATGTATCCCTACAACCAGCGTTTTTTCAATATCAGCGGTGCGGCTGGGACCCGTTGCAAATGTGATCAGGGAGGGAAGATTGCCGGCATATTTTTCCCTGGCCTTCAATAAAGCATCTTTTACATCATATACCAGTTGACTGGTATGGGCAATGCAAATATGCACGGGCGCATATACACTTACGGTACGGCCACTTTCCTGGGCAGCCGACATAACAATGCTACCCGTACGCGCAACCAGCCATTCACAGGTAGTAATGGCGGTATCGCAGGAGGCCAGGTCGTTGTGGGAATAATTATTGAACTGATTTTCTGCCAACGTTTTCCGCAAACCTTCTTCCCTGCAGTATATTTTGTCCCATTTGTTGTTTGCAACGATCAAATTAAGCTGGCTCACCAACTCTTTATAATTCTCACAAAAAACAAATTTTCCCTGCAGGTTGGTGAACCGCTGTGCAAATTCCAATCCAAGGTCCTGCTGGGAAGGTTGATATACCGAACTGCTGTTATCAACTTGCGGAAAAGGGAGAGGCGTTGAATTATTCAACGCCTTCTTTATTTTATTCAGAATATTTTCTCTAGCCTGAGAAACGTTCATAGCTATCAGGTGGCTGGGTGATTGGTTACATTACTGTCATAAGGAGGTACACCTTCGCTGATGGCGCCTTCTGTATGGCCTTCACCATCTACATCCAGCGTTTTCTTATCAGTGAATGGCCGTTTACCGATCAATGCTTCCACATCACTCTGGAACAATACTTCTTTTTCGAGTAAGGCTTCGGCCAGCTTTTCTACCTGTGCCTTTTTCTCGGTGAGTAATTGTTTTGTTTTTTCATACGCATCTTCGATCAGCTTACGCACCTCTTCATCAATGATCTTCGAAGTTTCCTCTGAGTATGGCTTGGTAAATGAATTTTCCTGGGCGGGATCGTAAAAGCTTACGTTACCCACTTTATCATTCATCCCATATATTGTAACCATCGAATATGCTATGCGGGTAATTTGCTGCAGGTCGTTTTGTGCGCCGGTTGATATTTTATGGAAGAAAATATCTTCACTGGCACGGCCGCCGAGCGTCATACACACCTGGTCCATTAACTGATCTGTATTGTACAGGTACTGTTCTTTCGGTGTGTACTGTGCGTACCCCAGGGCAGCAACCCCTCTGGGCACTATCGTTACTTTCAACAATGGATAAGCATGTTCGAGGAACCAGCCGCAGATAGCGTGACCTGCTTCGTGGTAGGCGATGATGCGTTTTTCGTCGGGCGAAATGATCTTGTTCTTCTTTTCCAAACCACCGATCACCCGGTCAACTGCATCCTGGAAATCGTCCATTTCAACTGATTGCTTTCCTTTACGGGCGGCTATCAGCGCGGCTTCGTTACATATATTGGCGATATCGGCGCCGGCAAAACCTGGTGTTTGTTCGGCCAGCTTATGGATATCAACTTTTTCAGAGATCTTGATGGGCTTCAGGTGCACTTTGAAAATGTGCTCGCGGCCTTTCAGATCGGGTTTGTCGATCGAGATCTGACGGTCGAAACGGCCAGGACGCAATAGCGCGCTGTCCAACACATCGGGGCGGTTGGTAGCTGCCAGTACAATGATGCCGCTTTCACCGCTAAAACCATCCATTTCAACCAGCAACTGGTTCAGGGTGCTTTCGCGTTCGTCGTTGCTCATGATCGCGTTCTTGCCACGTGCACGGCCAATGGCATCAATTTCATCAATGAAAATGATACAGGGTGCTTTTTCACGGGCTTGTTTGAACAGGTCACGAACACGGCTGGCGCCCACCCCAACAAACAGTTCCACAAAGTCGCTACCGCTCATGCTGAAGAAAGGGACCTGCGCTTCACCGGCCATGGCTTTTGCCAGCAGGGTTTTACCGGTTCCGGGAGGCCCCACCAGTAATGCCCCTTTTGGTATTTTACCACCGAGTGAAGTATATTTCTTGGGATTCTTTAAAAAGTCAACGATCTCCATCACTTCTACCTTGGCTTCATCGAGACCGGCCACATCGGCAAAGGTGATGTTTACTTTAGTGCCTTTATCGAACAGGGTAGCTCTTGATTTTCCGATGTTAAAAATACCACCGGGGCCACTGCCGCCGGAGGCGCCACCACCCATTTTTCGCATTAGCATTACCCAAATGAGCACAATAACTACTAAGGGTAATAAGAATTGAATTATAGAACCAAACCATTCTCCTTCCTGTATGGGAATATTGGCAACCCGGGTAAGTTCGGGATGCTTGTCGAAGTAAGCGTTCAGTTCCTTATTGAAATCATCGGCTTTAATGACCTTGAACTCAAAATGAGGGCCTTTTTCGGGAACACTTGGCCAGTTTTTCGAAAACTGATCTTTGTATTTATCTAACCTTTCTTTCTTGATAAAAACCCGAACCGTATTTTTATTGGTAACTGTATTAAGCTTCTCTACATCCCCATTATCCAACATTTTGTAAAACTCGAGGTCGGTAATGGTTTTGGCATCTGGAGCAAAGGAACCAAATAACTGAAAGCCTACTAAAACAGCAAAAATGATAGCCCAAACCCAGTAAATATTGAATTTTGGACCTTTTCGCTGGCCGCCGTCATCGCGGGGACGTAAGCGGGGGAAATTGCGGTCGTTTTGTCTTGACTCGTCCTGTGACATATTATGTAGCTTGTCCTTGTTTTCTATTGTAAATATTATTAATGATCGGTAGCACAAAAATGTTCGCCTAAAAAGCTGTTAGTTAATGATTATTTCGCACAAACCAGCATTTTAACATTAATTTTTGCAGTGGAGCTTAATATTCTTCGCCTTCCGCGTCATTCCACATTTCTTCAAGTTTATAGAATTTGCGGGTTTCGGGCAGCATTACGTGTACCACCACGTTTACATAATCGACTAATATCCAGTGAGCTGACTGTTGCCCTTCGCTATGGTAGGGGGATTCTTCCATTGTTTGTTCAACATGATGCTCCACAAAGTCAGCAATGGCTTTTACCTGAGTGGTACTGCTGGCTTCGCAAACAATAAAAAAGTCGGCAACAGCTTCGGGAATTTTACGGAGGTCCAGCGCAAGAATATTCTCTCCCTTCTTTTCCTTTATGGCGTGAATGATTGCTTTGAAAAACTTTGAATTTTTTGTTAACCGGGCTACACTTTTTCGCTTACGACGGGTAGCTAACAATGAAACTTGTTCCAATAATCCTGTGTTTAAATGATCAATTGTGTTTATTCATCTGGTAGTGAGGAGAGCGCTGCTTTTGGCTCTATTCCCTTCCCTGACCGGGGGAAGTACTACTGGTATTTAAAATACGAATAAATTCGCTTATTACCACATCATTTCTCTCTAAACGATCATCGGTAATACCTATTTTCGCACATCCCAAAAATAATAATCTTTTGTCACATCCTGGTCAACAGGCGCCTATTGGTCATCCTTATATAATATTACCGACCATTGACAGCACCAACAACTATGCCATGCAACAAATACAAGCCGGATTGGCAAGTCATGGCGCCACCTGGTTTGCCCTTGAACAAACAGCCGGTAAAGGTCAGCGTGGAAAAAGCTGGTTAACAACCCCTAATCAAAATATCATGCTTAGTGTGGTCGTTACGCCCGGCTTATTGGCCACCCGCCAGTTCTGGCTGTCGGCTACAGTAGCCCTCGCCTGTTATGATTTTTATAAAAAATATGCCGGGGATGAAACCCGAATTAAATGGCCAAACGACGTGTATTGGCGTGACAGAAAGGCAGGTGGAATTTTGATAGAAAACGTATTTCGCGGATCAGATTGGCTATATGCCGTGGTGGGTATAGGAATTAACATTAACCAGGTCGTTTTTGACCCCGCCCTGCCTAACCCGGTTTCGTTGAAACAGATCACCGGAAAAGATTTTGATGCCACTGAAATGGGCCGGGAGCTTTGCCAGGCGCTGGAAAACCGGTATCGGGCATTACAGGAAGGTGATATGGAAACCATCATGACCGAATATCAGCAAGTGTTATACAAAATGCATCAACCGGTTACACTAAAGAAGGGAACCATTTTGTTTGAAACAACCATCACAGGTGTTTCTGATACCGGCCGGCTGCAAACCAAAGATGTTATTGAGCGGGAATTCGACTTTGGGGAAGTGGAGTTTGTAATTCGATGATCCTTACCAGTTCGGTATCACCCTTTACGGCCAGGTGTGCCACCAACCGGGCTCCATCAGGTTCCCGAATAAAAAGAGGCTGCATCATACTTTTGATACAGCCCCGCTTTGCTTATCACTGTTTTTCCACCATGTTTATCTTTTCTTCCTTACCTGAAACACCCTCGACAGGTTAAATCCGAAACGGATATCCCCTTTCCAGAAATTGTCGGTAGTGCCGGTCAGGAATGCTTTTTCGTTCATACCGGTACTGTTGCTGAAGTGTAACTGAAATACGTGACCGCCGGTTTCAATATCAAAGCCAACAGATAGCGGATCTTTTGTTCCCGGTTCGCGTCCGGCCAGTATAGGATGATAATCCACCACGAACGCGGTACGTTTTGATAGTTTCAGGCGGGCGCCAATGCCCAATGCCCAGGTATTATTTTCATCATTAGCATTGGTGACCAGGTTGCGGTGCACCAGAATGGGGCTCAATTGCATACTGAAGGCCTTGCTGAACTTGCGGCCGATGATCACTTCATGATAATACGCAATGCGGGAAGAGAAATAATTTTTGCGGGCAGTATCGGTCCACTTCATGGTTTGCAATGTAGCGCCCGATACCCATACTATAGAAACCGGCGAACCGCCTTCTGACTGGCGAACAGGCCTGAATTTCAAAAAGGCATCCAGTTCCTTATTGAGTGTGCTTCTTCCAACACCTACGGTTAAATTGTCGGTTATACCATAATCGAATCCCATGCGCATGCTGGCCTGGTCAAGACCAAAAAAATTATCGGCTCCCGCGCTTAACAGGCCAAAACGGTGCAGAATGCGCACATCCAGCACGCCTTTACCTATAAGTTCCATTGACTGCCCGTTTATTACACGCGATGATTTAAAGGCGCCTGTTGACCATGTTTTCTGTTTGGCAGCCGTTGAATCCTTTACCAGGTTTAACAGGTCCTGGTCCTGCGCTATAGTATTGCCTGCCAGTAAAACAAAGCAGGCGGTAAGCATTATGTGGGTTATTTTGTTCATATCGGTTGGTTTTTTAGTGAGTGGCCGGTAAAGTACTTATTTCAGGGGTTCCAGCGTACAGTTCACAGTTATAGTCACTGTATTCGACATATTTTCTTTCACCAGTTTGGGTATGGCGATATTATAATCTGACATCAGGATAGTAAAATCTGAACTGGCAAGCAGTTTGCCGCCTTTTACGGTGATCTTTCCATTAGTTTCTACATCCTTAGTTTCACCATGCAGCGTGAGCTTTCCTTTTACATGCGCCGTATAAACACCATCTTTGGTATAGGCTATATCGCTGTTATTTACAATTTGCCCGCGAAATTCGGCTTTGGGATATTTATCACTTTCCACGTAATCCTCATTGAAGTGTTCCTGCATCAGGGCTTTTTTAAATTCAAACCCTTTCATCAGTACGGCAAATTGAATGGCTCCGGTTTTTGGATCAAGCACACAGGTTACACTGCGATGATCGGCCTGTATGATTTCAATGGCGCCTTTTGATAAAAAATGTATAGACCCGCTTTTTGTGAAATACTTGTCCTGGGCTATTGTTGTAGCTGCGGCCATTAAAATAAGACAGCAGAAAAGAAAGTCTTTCTTTATCTGTAGATTCATTGTAACAATATTTGGTTTACTAATGCTAATTGGCAATAACGCAACGGTTGAGTTGAACATCTGAACCCAGCAGCCCGGTTTCGTCTTTGTTAAATCCGGTGATGGCGCCTTTAATAGTTATTACGGCCCCCCGGTGCAATGCACCGGTTAGGGGATGAGCGCTGCTGTCGAGCACACAACGTACGCTATTCATATCTGCCGTATCGCCCAATACAATGGTGCCCTGCGCCGATTCAATATTTTTGATCATCCCTTTTACTGATAAGATCTTGTTCAGGTATTTTTTATTGGCAGCATCTTCATTGCTAACAAATTCATTGATCAGGGCTGTGGCATTTACTGAATAATCGGCCCGTACCTCAGCAAGCCCCTGTACGGTCCTGTTATATTGATACCAGCCATAAACGGCAGTCATCATTATAATTAACACTATACCTCCAATGATAATCCTCTTTTTTGTCATGAATACTTACTATTTAATTATTGGGAGCGCCGGCATCAACCCAGCAACTAATCGATTTTATCTGACTTGAAGAAAGCGATCCGGTTTGGGGCATAAAACGCGATACCACTGCCGATTTTATTTGTACTGCAGCATTTTTTATTTGCAAATAGCTGGTAAGGGCACCGGGTCCATTGATGCTTCCTGCAGCATGGCAATCGGTAATGGCGCAATTGGATTGTATGATGGGGCTAACATTCACAGAAAATGATGCATTTGTACCATCACAGGTAGTGATTCCATATAAGATCTCTTCCTTATCGTTATAACAACCATAGGATAATAAAATAACGCCTGTTAAAACGCCTGTAATTTTCTTTATCATAATTCAACAATTAAAAACAGCTGTGGAAAGCCAGCACCGAAGCAATAATGGTATTGCCATTTATGCTGGTCCGTTTTGCCAAATAAATGGCCGCCTGACAATAGCCTTTTCCGGTTGTTATAAAAACCTCAAAACAGATCGTCCGCGTTGTTTTTCACGAGTGGGGGTATTAATACAAATACCATGGAGTTGTACGATTAACTGTTCTGTTTGGTTGCCTGATATTAATTTTCATTTCGAATAAATGCAGTATTTGTTCAGCCTGTTTTAATACACCTGTAAGCACATAAAAAACCCTGTCCTTAAAAGGACAGGGTAACCAAACCCTAAAACTAAAAAATAACCCATATAGAAGCACGCCGTTTGCACGGCATGCTTACAAAGTTTGCAACCGGCGCATAGGTTTGAACGCTTTATATTAGTTCATATATCATGCACTCACAAGGACTGGTTTGTATATTTAAGAGATACCGGGCGATCCATTTGTTTTTATACCAAACAAAACCTGCTACTGGCAGAATAGCTTTATACCGGAATTGCATATTATAATTATATCCAGCCCCTTGTATCGGGCCGGGAACCCAGGGATCGGTTGGAACAGGCACTTTGCACTCACACTGAGGTTGCACGAAACAATACGTTAAAGAATGTAACATAGTTGCCCCGGTTCAGGCTTTCGGAATTTTTCTTTACAAATGTCAAAACCCCCGCTTTTTCTTTAGCTGCCTGAAACAAAGACATAAAAAACTGATTAAGAATGCAGGTGGTCAAAAGCAATTTTACTGTATCAAAAATGATTACCTGCCAAATGCAACGGAAGGTGGCGAAAACGGCTCTTTCGGAATTGTCGCAACACGCTTTTGTGAAATGCTTTAAAGTTCTGATACTTAACAGTAAATTTGGTAAAAGTTTCTCTACGCTACATGACGGAAAAGAATCAATTGTATAAAAAGAAGATCGTCAAGCATCTTTATTTTTCTAATATGCTTTCCTGCGCCGACCTGAGCGACAAGATCCATAAAAGCTTGCCCGTTACTACAAAAATGCTGGGAAAGCTTATTGAGGAGGGGTGGGTGACAGAAACCGGCTTTGCTGCCTCTACCGGTGGCCGGCGGGCTGTTATGTATTCCCTGAAGCCCGATGTACTGTATGTGGTTTCGGTGGCTATGGACCAGCTGATAACCCGCATTGCCATTTTAAACATGCAAAACAGCCAGGTAACTGAAACGGAAGTATTCGAGCTGCCCCTGCCTAAAAACCCGAAGGCGCTTTCGACCCTCACTGATAAAATTGATGAGGTTATAACCCGGTCGGGAATCCCCAGAAACAAGTTTGCGGGGGTAGGTATTGGCATGCCCGGTTTTGTGGATGCCTTACAGGGGGTGAACTATACTTTCCTTGAGCCGGAGCAGGGTACCCTTACCCAATTCATTTCATCGAAGATCAAACTGCCGGTATTTATCGATAACGATTCCCGGTTGATTGCACTGGCCGAGCTCATGTTCGGTGCTGCCCGTGGTAAAAAAAATGCCATGGTAATAAATGTTGGCTGGGGTGTTGGATTAGGTATGATCCTGAATGGTGAATTATTCAGAGGTCACAATGGGTTTGCCGGCGAGTTCAGCCACATTCCGCTTTTTTTAAATAATAAATTATGCAGCTGCGGAAAAAGCGGTTGCCTTGAAACCGAAACCTCCCTGCTGGTGGTAATTGAAAAAGCCAACAAAGGACTGAAAGAAGGGAAAATTTCACTCTTAAAAGAATTGTCGGTAGAACATGCCGAACAGGCTTTTCAGGAAATCATCAGTGCTGCAGGTAAAGGCGACAAGTTTGCAGTAGAAATTTTATCCCAATCGGGTTATAATATTGGCAGGGGCGTGGCCATTTTGATCCATTTGCTGAACCCCGAAGTAGTGATCTTAAGCGGTCGCGGTTCATCGGCCGGGAAAATATGGCAGGCGCCCATTCAGCAGGCACTAAATGAACATTGCATTCCGCGGTTGGCCTCCAATACAGAAATAGAAATTTCTTCCCTCGGCCATCAGGCCGAAATAACAGGCGCCGCGGCTCTCGTTATGGAAAATTTTGAAAAAAGCGATTTCAGGAAGGAACATTCGCATTCGATGCATAAATAAGCCTGATGATGGGTGGGAATTGTTACTTTTTCAGGAACAAAAATAGTAAGCCTAGGGTTGTAACCGTTTGTGCCACCATGTAAATAAACAGGTTTACCCGCCTTAATTTATTGATATCAATCAACTTATTTACCAGCTTCCACTATCTCCTCCGCATGCTGTTTATTCTTCGGCCGCAAAAAGATCCTGCTGATAACGCCTTTCTCATTAATGACAAAAGTGGTGCGGTGAACGCCCATGTATTTATTTCCAAACATTTGCTTTTCGCCCCACACCCCGTATTTGTTTATGATGGCATGATCGGGGTCGGCCAGCAGTGTAAATGGTAAATTGAATTTCGTCTCGAATTTCTTGTGGCTTTTTTCATCGTTCGGACTAACCCCTAACACTTCAAATCCGTTCTTCTTCAATATAGCATAATTATCGCGCAAATTGCAGGCCTGAACCGTACAGGTAGGCGTATCGTCTTCGGGATAAAAATATAACACTACCTTCTTCCCTTTGAATTCGCTCAATGATACCTTTTTACCGTTCTGGTCCTTTGCCTGGAATGCCGGCGCCTTATCGCCTTCTTTCAACGTGATCATATAATATGCAAATTAGCGGGTAAAATTATACGTTTTCTCGGTTACGTTCCCCGCTTCATCTTCAGCGTGGATCTTTAACTCATGCTGGCCCCCCATACATTTTTCATCAAAAGAGTACAGGAAGGTTTTCCCTTTGTCGTTGGTAAATCGCAGCCATTTCCCATCCAGCAGAACCCGTACTTTTTTAAATTCCTCCAAATTATCTTTTACTGTAAACGCTATGCGAACAGCTTTGCTCATATTGGAACCATCAGTAAAACCAATGGGCACAATCACCGGCGGTTCGGTATCAACCACCAACTGAAAACTTCCAAAATCGCGGAAACGGGCCGAGGCCCAGTTGCCCTGCCACTGAACTTTTTGAACTTCTTTTTTAGTGCCAACAAACCATTGCATCACGGTACGTGATCTTTCGGCATCGGTAAGGGGCCGGGTGGGCTGAAGCCGTATGAGAAAAGAATCCCGTAAAGGAATATACGGCGCCCCAATAGTATGGATCGACGATACTACCTCTGTATTCGTATTAGCCGACTTATTGTACCGGATATGCACCGAATCGTACAAACAGCGTTCACCAATATAAAACTCGCAATCGGCGCTTTCAAAACCGTCCATCATCTGGGGATAGAACTTTTTGCCGGCAGGCGCTGGCCGCTCCGGATCGGTTCCGGAATATTGAATTTTGAAATTAAGCGTACTGGTATTTCCAATGGCATCTTTTACTACAATGGAAACCGTATGTACGGCGCCGTCGCTTACATCTATGGCGCCATTCCCTTTATTGCGGCGGTAAATGGCATTCGCATAACCCGGCAGTTCGGTCAGGAATTGCAAAAAAGGGCCGCCCTGGAACTTTGTTTTATAATCAATATGCGCATTCAGGTCGCGGGTATCGTTATAACTGATATTATCCATTCTGAAAGCAACCACCGGTTGTTCATCAACCAGCAGGGTCGATTCAAAAATGCCATTATGATTGGTGGAACCGGTTTGAGTGTCATAGGCCCCAATGGCAAAGCTCACCACAGGCGAAGTAACAGTAATTACCGAAGGGGTGGGCATATAAGTAGAACCGGAAATGGCCCGTACGGGAAATAACCGGGGCGATTGTTCATATACACTTACTGTTCTGTCGTACACCGCCAACCGCTGCAGTTGGGGCGGAACGGCATCATCGACCGGGAACCCGAATAAAAAAGGATTCAGGTTTACATCGCCGTTGGTACGCCTCACTTCAAAATGTACGTGCGGCGCCTGCGACCCACCGGTATTACCACTATTGGCAAGGAAATCTCCCTTCTTTACCGGGAAAAGATTGGCCGGCAATTCGAGAAAAACCTTCCACGATTCCTGTTGGTATTGCTGGTCTTTTACCCATTTTTCCAATGCAGGATTGAAAGCATTCAAATGAGCATATACTGTAGTAAACCCATTAGGGTGTACTACGTAGATCGCGCGGCCAAACCCGAAAGGTTCTATTTTAATTCGGCCGACATAACCATCTGCGGCCGCATATACAGGCAGGTTTTCCCGGGCATTTGTTTTTATATCAAAACCCATGTGGTAGTGATTGGGGCGTAATTCACCAAAATTGCCTGCCAGCCGCATGGGAATATCAAGCGGATCGCGGAAATACCCCTGGGGATAACTGGTTGGCGGAAAGATCTGGGCAACCAGATTGGTGCAATTCA
Source organism: Niastella vici (assembly GCF_002077945.1). GTDB lineage: Bacteria > Bacteroidota > Bacteroidia > Chitinophagales > Chitinophagaceae > Niastella > Niastella vici. The sequence continues at coordinate 414,741 of NZ_LVYD01000013.1, read as the reverse complement.
ACAGCAACAATAGTGTGAGAATTCTCATAGGTTCTTTTGACTTGATTAATCAGAACTGTTTATAGTTATTGATAAGGCTGCAAAACTAAGTGGTTGGGGGAATAACCGGCAAAATGTTATGCAAAAATTGGTTCTTATCATCATAATACCGGTGGTTTTATGAACAGGGCAAAATGCCACTACCCACTATCCACTAGCCTGTATTAAAAGCAGATCAGAGCGGTGTGAAATTGAGAAAAAATTTTTGTATTAATTAAATATTAAGCGGGTTACCTGCACCAAAAAACCAGAATAAAATAAAAAGAGGACCATTAAGGGTTTTGATGTGTTAATTTTTAAAAAATACCCACATAGTGGTATGATTTTTATCAACATTGGAACAGCATTTGGCTTATATAAGTTGTCTTAAAAAAGGAATTGGAACGAATAATTTTACAAACTCGGTTTTATGAAAACGCTAAGGAACAGGTTGATACTTTTATTGGCTCTGTCGATCGGCACGATAGTAGGTATCTTTCGTGGAAATGAAGCTAAACAAAAATGGGTATTCCGTATCAAAAGTCGTTTTGATGAAAAACGACAAATAGCCGAACAGAAGAAACTGGTACGGGGTGGTGGCGTTGCGCTTGATGATATTGAATTAGCCGCTTTTCACAACAACTGATTTACGATAAATTTCAGCCAGCAATTCAAAGCCTTTGCCGGATGGTGAAGGCTTTTTTTATTTCGCACCCCCAGGCAGGCGCACAGTTTCCAGTTACCGGCTCATAATTCCATTTATTACTCTCTACATTCTGCCATCTACTTCTTTCCCGCTTAACAAACGGTCGTTTCCCCAATGAAGCCTAAAAGGAATTTTAATGCGTGGGCCCTTCGTTCTATCTCATAATGACCCATTTACCCGCCTCTTCCACCAATGTCTTCCGGCCCCGTACTTCCGGGCTTCGGCTTCTTATAAAATTAATCGGCAAAATTCCCCCCGCTACCTTACTTTTGCGCAATTTATCCCGCCAATATCGCCACCCCGTTGTGGCAAAACAGGCTCCGGATGAAGGTTCAACAAGGTTTATTCAAAAAAAATCGCTCTTTACTCAAAATGCCAAAAGACACTTCTATCAAGTCAGTATTAATTATCGGTTCAGGTCCCATTATTATCGGCCAGGCTTGTGAATTTGATTATTCCGGTTCACAGGCAGCCCGTAGTATCAGGGAAGAAGGAATTAAAGTAATTCTCATCAACAGCAATCCTGCTACCATTATGACCGACCCTATGATGGCAGACAAGGTGTACCTGTTGCCACTGACGGTAGAGAGCATTGAGCAAATACTGGAAGAAAACCAGATTGATGCGGTGCTACCGACCATGGGAGGACAAACAGCCTTAAACCTGGCTAAAGAAGCTGCGGAACTGGGTGTGTGGGAAAAATACAACGTTCGAATGATCGGGGTTGATATAGCCGCCATCGATACAGCTGAAGACCGGGAGAAATTCCGCCAGCTGATGTTCAAAATAGGCGTTCAGGTTGCTCCGTCAAGAGTGGCCAACTCCCTGCTCGAAGGAAAGGAATTTGCCCAGGAAATAGGGTTCCCGCTGGTTATTCGCCCTTCATTTACTTTGGGTGGAACCGGAGGCGGATTCGTTCACGACAAAACCGAACTGGAAGCGGCCCTCGACAGAGGTTTGAAAGCATCGCCCATACATGAAGTGCTGGTAGAAAAAGCTGTTCTGGGCTGGAAAGAATATGAGCTGGAGCTGCTGCGCGACAAAAATGATAACGTAGCCATCATTTGTACAGTTGAGAACATTGACCCCATGGGTGTGCACACCGGTGATTCCATTACCGTGGCGCCGGCCATGACCCTGAGCGATACCGCGTTCCAGGATATGCGTAACCAGGCCATTCTGATGATGCGCAGCCTGGGTAACTTCGCCGGCGGTTGTAACGTTCAGTTCGCCCTGAATCCCGATACAGAAGAACTCATTTCAGTTGAAATAAACCCCCGCGTAAGCCGGTCATCGGCCCTGGCCTCCAAAGCCACCGGTTACCCCATCGCCAAAATAGCCGCCAAGCTCGCTATTGGCTATACGCTCGATGAACTGAAGAACCAGATCACCCAAACCACTTCGGCTTACTTTGAGCCCGCACTGGATTATGTGATCGTTAAAATGCCCCGCTGGAACTTCGATAAATTCAAAGGCGCCAACGATACACTGGGCCTGCAAATGAAAAGCGTGGGCGAGGTTATGGCCATTGGCAGAAGCTTTGGCGAAGCCATTCAGAAAGCCTGTCAGAGCCTCGAGAACAACGCGGTTGGGCTGGGTTACTACGGAAAAAGCCAGATGCACGCCGAAGAACTCATCGAATACATCAAGACCCCGAAATGGGACCGCATCTTCCGCATTAAAGATGCCCTCATGGGCGGTGTATCAGTAGGCACCATTGCCAAAGCAACACGCATCGACCGCTGGTTCATTAACGAGGTTAAGAAGATCGTAGATATCGAAAAAGAGATCGTAAAATATAAAACCGCCACCCTGCCCATCGAACTGCTGAAAGAAGCCAAATTCCAGGGCTTCAGCGATGAGCAGATCTCTAAAATAATGCAGGATGGCAGTGATGAAGAAATATATGCCAAACGGAAAGCGGCAGGCATAACCCGCGTTTACAAAATGGTTGATACCTGCAGCGCCGAATTTGAAGCTAAAACACCTTACTTCTACTCTACTTTCGAATCGGGCAACTACAACGAAAGCAAAGTCAGCAACCGCAAAAAAGTGATCGTCCTGGGTTCAGGCCCCAACCGCATTGGCCAGGGTATTGAATTCGACTACTGCTGCGTGCATGGCTTGCTGGCCCTGAAAGAATGCGGTTACGAAGCCATCATGATGAACTGTAACCCCGAAACCGTGTCAACCGACTTCGACATGGCCGATAAACTGTATTTTGAACCCGTATTCTGGGAGCACCTGTGGGAACTGATAGAACATGAGAAACCGGAAGGCGTGATCGTGCAGTTGGGCGGACAAACGGCCCTGAAACTCGCTGAACGTTTGACCAAGAAAGGTGTTAAGATCATTGGTACTTCATTCGACAATATGGATATCGCGGAAGACCGCGGCCGCTTCAGCGATATGCTGAAAGAACTGAAGATCCCCTATCCTAACTACGGAACCGCGTACACAGTTGATGAAGCCGTTGAAGTAGCTAACAAGGTAGGATATCCCGTACTGGTTCGCCCCAGCTATGTATTGGGCGGACAAAGAATGCGGATCGTGATCAATGATGAAGAGGTGGAAAAAGCGGTAGTAAGCCTGCTGAAACACATTCCTGGTAACAAGATCCTCATTGACCATTTCCTCGACCGCTGCCAGGAGGCCGAAATAGACGCCATTTGCGACGGAGAAGAAGTTCATATAATGGGTGTAATGGAACACATTGAACCGGCAGGTATCCATAGCGGCGATAGCAATGCTGTGTTGCCTCAGTTCAACCTGAGCCCACTGATCGTTGAAACCATGGAAGAGTACGCCCGCAAGATCGCATTCAAATTAAATATCAAAGGGCTTATCAACATTCAGTTTGCCATCAAAGACGGCAAAGTGTATGTGATTGAGGCCAATCCACGCGCATCGCGTACCACCCCGTTTATTGCAAAAGCCTACCAGATCCCGTATCTGAACGTTGCTACCAAGATCATGTTAGGCGCCAATAAACTGCGCGATTTCAAATTCGTGAAACGCCTGAAGGGTTATGCGATCAAAGAACCGGTGTTCAGCTTTGAAAAATTCCCCGGAGTTAGCAAAGAGCTGGGACCTGAAATGAAAAGTACAGGTGAAGCTATCCGCTTTATTAAGGACCTGCGCGATCCTTACTTCCGTCAGCTTTACAAAGACAGAAGTATGTACCTGAGCAAGTAGTTCATTGTAACCTACATAAGAAAAAGCCTCCCGGGAAATCGAGAGGCTTTTTTATTGATGTATAAGTTGCATTTTTTAAATCTCAACCATATTATGCTTGATGGCATAAATAACCAGCCCCACGCGGGTCTTTACGCCCAGCTTTTCAAAACATGAATTGCGGTAATCATCTACCGTACGGGGGCTTACGAACATTTTACCGGCGATATCCTTATAGGTGAGCTCGGTACAAACCCATTTCAGGAACTCTCGTTCTTTTTCGGTGAGTGATACGGGTTCATTCGGTTTATCCATGTCTTTATGCAGCCCGCTGATGATCTTACCCGAAATAAGTTCAGAAAGGTAGAAGTCTTTATGCAATACAGAATCAAGGGCTAGCTTTAGTTCTTCGGGCTCGGCATTTTTCATGATATAGCCTTTGGCGCCCAGGCGCAGCATACGAATGATGATGTTCTCATCGCTGAACATAGACAAAGCCAGGATCTTTACCTGCGGAAAATTCTTGTAGATCCATTTGGCCGTATCATACCCGTCTATATCCGGCATATTCACGTCGAGCAAAATAATGTCGGGTATAATGTGTTTACTGAGCTTTTCCTTAACATCCTGCCCGTTACTGGCCTCAAACAATACTTTATAGTTCTCAAAAGAATTGATCAAACGTGCCAGCGCATTACGCAGCAATGTGTGGTCATCTGCAACTGCTACCTGTATGTTTTTATGAACCGTCATTTATCGCGCATTCACTTTTTAATGGGGTAAAGGTAATTGAATGGTCACAACAGTACCATGACCGGGCTCACTCTGCATATCAATATCAGCACCAATAAGCTTTCCCCGGTTGAAAATACTCTTTAATCCAACACCAGCCGCAGAGGACGTGGAATTTTTCTTTTCCGCCACATTGAACCCTATGCCATCATCGATAATTTTCATGATGAACTTATCGTCGAGGTAAGTTAAGGCAACCTGTATCTTTTTGGCCTTCGAGTGTTTTAATATATTGTTGAGATTTTCCTGGAATACCCTGAACAACACAATTGATTTTTGATCGTCGAGACTTTGTTCTATGCCGTTTACTGAATATTCAATATCCAACAATCCGGTGCGGTTAATATTCTCCAGTTCAAAATGAATCGACTCTGCCAATCCGATCTGGGTTATACGGTCGGTATGAAGGCTCTTGGTGAGGTTTGCCAAATCGACCATGGCTTTATTCAATACCTGGCGGGCGCCCTGCACCGGCTCCCAGGCTTCATGCTTGTCGTTCATTGGCAATACAGCCAGGCTAAGTTTTACTACCGACAGCATCTGGCCGATATTATCATGCAGTTCCTGCCCGATATTCTTAAAAGTTTCTTCCTGTATTTCCAGTTGCGATTTCAGTGCTTCCCGTTCATACTCCTCTTTCATGCGTGTTATTTCCAGCTCCTGCCGATGCTGTCTTCGTTGGTACAGGAAAAGAATGGTAACAATAAAGCCTACGAGGAACACCGCCAGTATAGCCCCTATTATTATTACTATATAGATCTCCGAATTCATATCAGAACCATTGCGTGGCAATTTAGTATAAAGTTTAACGCTGTAACGACGAACGCACGCTGTTTTTATACAGGTACCTGAATGCCACTATAAACATGGAATAAACAATAAGGTTTATCAGGTTAAGCAGGATGCTTATTAACCTCAATTCTACTTTTGATAAATGCAGGTCAAAATAGGGGGGCAAGAGCAAGGGAACCATAGCGGTCTCCAACACCAATATACTGCTGGCGATCCAGAAGTAAGGCTTTTTGAACGGATTGCAGGCTATGTCTTTTTTAAATTGTTCATTTAACGAATAACCACTGAAAAAGGATAAAATAACCGCGCCGGTAAAATAATTAAGGGTATTAAAAGTATGCATTCCCTGTATCACCCCAATATTAAGGGTGGCAAATATGGAGTATGCGATGGCAAGGCAGGTCAACAATTGTTTCATGCGCCTGTTTTCTATCATCTGTACCAACATATAGCTGTAAAAACAGAACTGAAATATCAGGTATATATTGTATATGAAATAGTTGCCACCCAACCTTTTGGGCCATGTCATTGCTAATATTTCGTTTATAAATGTCAGCAACAGGAACCAGGGCAACAACTTTAAGGGCAGGAAAGTTCTATTTAACCCCCGGGTATAATAAAAACCAGTGAAAGTACCAATAAGCAATAGAACAAGGTAAGCGTCAAAAACGTATTTACTCATTTCCGTTTATTAAGAGAATGCATACTCTATCGTTGCTACAGTTAGTCTATTTTACAACATTACCGTATTATACCAATTTGGCCTTATTTTTTTTCAGATTGGTCCTGCATAAAAAAGCAATGGAAAACAAAGAATATAATAAAAGATTCAGGATTGTTTGAATGGCTCGCAAATTTTTTATCAGGATTTTTGGCAAACCATGCAATTGGTTCCATAAACCAAACAGGGGTAATGAACAGGAGTAAAAGAATAACAGTCCCGTACATAGCCAGAAAGCCGGTTCTTTTACCAGATTTACAGAGTGTGTAATTCGAAATATCTCAAAAAAATAATAGATACACGCTAGCACTACCAATAAACAGCCTAACGAGTAGGTAATAGTATGAAACGTTCCTGGTTGTATAAAGAATACGTTGATAGTAACCAAAATGGGATAAACTATCATGACCCAGAAAATGATTCGTTTGGCTTTTTGATTGTATATAATAAACCTTATGATCAACAGGTAATACACAAATTCAAAAGCTGTAAAGAAGCAATATAACAGGTTTACAGTAAACACATGCTTCCTTAATTCATAACCAGTTATCTCAATAATGATCGTTAAAGCAATGAAGAAGGAAAACGATTTCAGGTATTTAGGTATAGAAGCCTGTAAAAACAGGTTTACAGACGCCAGCAGGCAAATTATCTCAATTAAAAGCGCAGGAAAGTTCATCGGCGCTAATGTAGAAAATTCAGCAATAAAAAAAAATCCGGCATATACATATGCCGGATTTAATTATATAAAGTGTAAAGTATTTTATACTACAATCATGCCTTTTTCACCCTTGTCGATAATTGTGATACCAAAACCATCATCGCCCCCCCAACCATCGCCTCCGGGCATTGGTTGACTCATATTATAAGCCAGAAGGGTTTTGCCTTTTGGCGTATCCAGGTAAATATTCTTATGCGTAGCTCCTGATTCTGTTTCTTGAATCTCTGTTGCAACAAACACGGTTGTTTGTTTTCCGGCTGAAGCAGGTCTCTCAGTAAAATTCTCGGGATACACCCCAAAGTGAATGGTAACGGTATTGGCTCCAGCTTCTTTTGATCTTTGCAGGAACTCTTCCAGTTCTTCGATGGAATAGTAAAGACTCAGTGTATCCTCATGTCCCAATCGCTCAGAGTTCTGGCTCCACCTTTCTTGTTTATATGTGCGAACAAGGGTATTCACATGGTTCATGTCAACGTATTTACCTACCCTTAAGGATTTTTTTTCAATTGTAGTCATAGCTTGTGAGTTTTGATATGAGTGATTGTGTTGTCGATGTAAAAGTAACGGCACAAGCATAGAGATTTTCGGCTACAACTAGGTGTTAGTCATAGAATTACAAATTACTATTATTCATAAAGTGAAGAAGTTCAACTAGTCACGTGAAAAAGACGGTTCAAATACCGTTAAAAGATGAGAAAACAACCGTTAATACAACGCCGGTTACCCCCGTCTTTTTACGGGGGTTAATTGACCGTTTATTACCCGTCCAAAAAACCGTATCTAATAAATCGCGCATTTCTGGCATGTATCCGGTTTTTGTTAGAAATTAGACATGGAGAGTTGCTATCATCCCGTTTTAGAAATCCAATGGTCCTGTGAAAACCCGCCGACAGATTTCCTCAAGGCTTTTGTTATCCTACAAATCCTCTTGAGGAAATTTTATTCTGAGAACAGAATTTTTCCTTTTCAAACTACCTGCTTTATCTTTTTACCATTAGCCTTGTCCTTTTTGATAAAGTAGGTAGTTTGTTTTTTTAAAAGCCCCCATTCATACTCACAGGATCCCCTCGCTTTTATCTATTCCATTGTAATTTTTCTTTTTGGTATGCCTCATCTGCCTGCCTGGCCCATTTGGAAAGAATCGCCATTTATTCGCCTTATAATTCCGGTTATTGCTGGCATTGATTGTCAGTGGTATTGGCCCTTTTCCCTTCTTTTTCTGTGGCTGCTTTTCTCCCTCAGCCTGATCGCTCTCTGGGTATTTTCAATGCTGCCTTTATCACGCCAATACCGTGCCCAATGGCATAACGGAGTATGCATACACGCAATGTTATTTGCCACAGGAGGTTTACTATTATTTTATCAGGATATACGACATCAACAGTCGAATATTACGAGTCAGTATTCTGCAGGAAAGGTTGTATTGGTAACCATTGAAGAACCACTGTCTGAAAAAAATCAATCCTTTAAATCCATTGCTTCTGTTCAGGCAGTTTTCAGGGGCCATTCATTTAGCAAAGCCAGCGGAAAAATCCTTCTTTATTTTCAGAAAAACAGTTCTGCTCAACATCTTCATTATGGCAATCAACTGTTACTCTATAAAGCTTTGCAATCGATAAAAAATACAGGTAACCCGGGGTGCTTTGATTATCAGCGGTATTGCACTTTTCAGGGCATTTCATACCAGGTATACCTGAAGCAAGGCGAGTTTGTAGCGCTCAAAATAGAAAATGAAAACCTGTTTAGGAAATATCTTTTATCCACAAGAGAGAAAATAGTAGCGCTGCTCAAAAAATATATCCCGGGCCCTAAAGAAGCGGGCCTCGCCGAAGCCATGCTTATTGGTTATAAAGATGATCTTGACAAAAGCCTGGTTCAATCCTATTCCAATACCGGCGTAGTGCACATCATCGCTATCTCTGGCTTACATCTTGGATTAATATACTGGTTATTAATGCTGGTATGCAAGCCATTGGCAAATCGAAAAGCAGGCAAAATTATTCAACCTGCACTGATCATTGTTGGGCTCTGGCTGTTCAGTTGTATCGCAGGCAACTCGCCTTCTGTATTGCGTTCTGCCGTCATGTTCACCTGTGTGGTCATAGGGTCTCATTTAAATGGAAAAATTGCTGTTTATAATAGCCTGGCCGCTTCTGCATTCCTGCTTCTTTGCTATGATCCTTTCTGGTTGTGGGATGCCGGCTTTCAGCTATCCTATGCCGCCGTACTGAGCCTGGCTATTTTCTATAAGCCAATATATAACCTGGTATTTGTTCCCAATAAAATTCTCGACGCAATCTGGAAGTCGGTTTCCGTTACACTGGCAGCGCAAATACTCACTGTACCAATATCTGTTTATCATTTTCACCAGTTCCCTAATTTATTTCTTGTTGCCAACCTGTTGGCCGTTCCATTATCAAGTATTATCATTTTTGGAGAAATACTGTTATGCGCGTTTGGTATGTTTCCAATACTGGCCACGTTCATTGGTTATTTGTTACAACACAGCATTTACTGGCTGAATACTTTTATTGAACAGGTAAGCCGCCTGCCTTTTGCAACCGTAAACGATCTTCTAATAAATTTGCCGCAGTTGATCTGTTTGTATGTTTTCATAAGCGCTATTGCCTGGTGGTTACTGCAGAACCGGAAGTCCGGCGTTCGCATTGCATTATTATCCATGCTGCTTTTTACGGCATTGAGAGTGGCCGACATCTGGAAGGCCCGGCAGCAAAAAAAGCTCATCGTATACAACGTCCCCAAACACAGTGCCATTGACGTTATGATAGGTCAGCAATACTTTTTTACAGGCGACAGCACAATGGTTCAGGATCATACTTTGCAACAATTTCACCTGCATCCCTGCCGGTTACTACACCGCGTAATTAACCCATTTACCCCCGGGATTTCACCGGGTGAAAAGAACTTTTTCCGGTTCGGTAAAACATCCCTTTTACTGATCGACCGGCCGGTCAACGGGAACGGAAGAACGACAAACACACCTGTCGACATCATCGTTCTTTTGAAAAACCCACCCATTAAAATAACCGAACTTACCGGTGTTTTTCCCTGCCGCCAATTCGTTTTTGACGCATCAAACCCTTCGTGGAAAGTAGCCAGATGGCAGCATGAATGCGATTCTTTGGGGCTTCCCGCCTTTTCTGTGGCCGACAAGGGCGCTTTTGTTTTCAACCTGTATTAACCTACCTTTGCGCCCTTTAAGAAAGGTGGTTGCCCCCGATGGCAGTCACCCCCGAACGATCCAATAGCCCCATTTATACCTGACGTTTCATCTCTTTAATATATGTCTATGACCAAAAAGATACAGAGTGCGTTAATTTCCGTTTTTTATAAAGATGGCCTTGAACCCCTTGTAAAGGTGTTGCACCAACAGGGCATAACAATTTACTCTACCGGTGGTACTCAATCATTTATAGAGAAATTGGGCATTCCGGTGGTGCCGGTTGAACAGTTAACCACCTACCCATCTATTTTAGGAGGCCGGGTAAAAACTCTTCACCCCTCCGTTTTTGGTGGTATCCTCGGCCGCAGGGAGCTGGAATTGGACCTGCAGGAAATGAAACAATACAACATTCCTGAAATTGACCTGGTTATAGTTGACCTGTACCCCTTTGAAGAAACTGTCGCCAGCACAAATGAAGAAAAGCTGATCATTGAGAAAATTGATATCGGCGGTCCATCCATGATCCGCGCTGCAGCCAAAAACCACAGCCATGTGGTGGTTTTAGCGGCAAAAAATGACTACCAGGTGCTGGCCGATATGCTGACTGCACAAAACGGCACTACTACGCTGGAACAACGCCGTGCATTTGCTTCCAAAGCTTTCCAAATTGTAGCCCATTACGATGTGGCAATTGCAAAATATTTCAGTCCCGAAGGCGACCTGTATTTCCTGGAATCAATTCCCAACCCCAAAACAATGCGGTATGGCGAAAACCCTCACCAAACAGGCGTGTTCTATGGCGATTTGAACCAATTGTTCGATCAGCTGAACGGGAAAGAGCTTTCTTACAATAACCTGGTTGATGTTGACGCTGCCGTGCAATTGATCAACGATTTTTCTGAAGAAACCGGCGCAGTTTTCGGCATCATTAAACACACCAATGTTTGCGGCATAGCTTCAAGAGATACAGTAAAGGCTGCCTGGGATGCTGCCCTGGCCGGCGACCCCGAAAGCGCCTTTGGCGGTGTACTGGTTTGTAATAAGACCATAGATAAAGCAACTGCCGATGCCATCAATGAAATATTCTTTGAAGTATTGATTGCCCCCGCTTTTGCTGATGACGCCCTGGCGGTATTAAAATCAAAAAAGAACCGCATTCTGTTACAGCAAAAAACAACGGCAAGCCGTCCCAATCAATATAAATCGGTGCTTAATGGTGTGCTGGCGCAGGGAGAAGATAAAGGCAATTACCTGGAATGGAAGGAAGCTGGCGGCCGTGAAAGCAATACTGCCGAAAGAACTGACCTGGTATTCGCCAACATCGTTTGCAAACACCTGAAGTCAAATGCCATTGCCCTGGTTAAAAACAAACAACTGATCGGTAAAGGTTGCGGACAAACCAGCCGTGTTGATGCATTACGCCATGCGCTTGAAAAAGCCCGTCAGTTTGAATTTGATCTGAATGGCGCCGTGCTCGCCAGCGATGCATTCTTCCCGTTCAATGACTGTGTTCAACTGGGTCATGCGGCCGGTATCACTGCCTTTATTCAGCCCGGTGGTTCCGTACGCGATAAAGACTCTATTGAATATTGCCAGCAACATCAGTTAGCGATGGTAATGACCGGCATCAGGCACTTTAAACACTAGCATTTCTGTTTAAACCTACATACACGTTCCAGGCTTCAGGACATATTTCCCGAAGCCTGGAATTTTTGTTTACGGCAGTAATTACACCTCATCATAATACGCATCCCAGTACACGGTCTCTTTCATAAACAATTCAAATAGCTCGCGCCAACCGGCAAATAATGGATCGGTGCCTAAAATATAGTTGTGCCAAATGGGAATAAAAACGCCTTTACAGCCTTTTACCCGCTCATAGTACTGGATGAGCTCGTTATAGGTTTGCTGCGGGTTTTGCTTTTGCTCAAACAGGGAGTTGGCATCCATAAAGCAAAACGGATAGATCATCAGCGAAGTAGCTTCTTCTTTTTCCAGGTCGTACCAGTAAAACGGGGAACATACCGAGGCCCTGAACCCGTTTATACTGCCATACCCCATGGAGAAATCTTTTTCAATACCCGCCTGTATGAGTTGCCTGTAGGTAACAGGGAGGGAGAAACGAATATAATGTTGCCGGCTATGTACTATCTTTTTATCACCCACCACTTCCAGCCATTCCAGCTCTTCTTTTAACAGCCTGGCATCGTCGCCGCTTTGCCACGAAGGATGCGCCCCCAGGTGATAGGCATCGGCATAATAGCTTATGAGATCACGAAAGGCTTTACTTTGACAGGGCGTGTTCTTATCGTAGCGGGCCGTTCTTTTTGCGGTCAGAAAAAAGAAATAAGGCTTCAGCCGGCAGTACAAATGCCAGGCATCGAGCCATTCAAAACAATCGTATGGATCTCTTTTCTTCCCTTTTAATACCAGCCACCTTTCCTTTACCCTTGCCCACTCTCCTTTACAGATCGAATTCACAAAACCACCTAAAGTTCGCATCCATCCTTTATGCAGGTACGACCAGGCAATGTCGATATCATACGTTAATACGCATTTGAACTGGTTCTGTTTAAAAACCAGGTCAGGAAATTTGAATTGCAAGACTTTTTTGAATGATTGCAGCCAGTAATTAACCAATGGTTGCGGTAAGAAGTGTTCGCGAAAGGCCAGCGAATTGGTATGCGCATAACGGCCATACTCATCTTTTTGATGGGGCAGGTATTCCTCGTACCGGCTCAGCAGGTAAAATGATGCGGCAAAAATGTCGAACGGGAAATCGCCCTGCGTTTCAAAAAATGCTTTATGAAAATTGATCTCAAAACATTCCACTGGCAGTTGCCGGATACCCGTTTCAAAAAGCAGGGGTGCATTGCGTAGGAAGAATTCTCCTTCAGAAAACTCCTGCTGTGAATAGTTTAAACGGGGCCTGGCTGATGCTTTGAAATACGCCTCATCGGTAGTTATTTCTATCGCTTCATCAAATAGCTCCTTCCCAATAAAATCAATAATATATTGTAGCCGGGAGGTATTGGTATGGGTATAAAGAAGTAGCATCAGATATATGCAAAATAAAAAAGTCAACTGTAAAAGTTGACTTTTAGAAATTATTTTTAAATGGTCACTTTTTACTTTCTTCCTTCTCCCGCCACATTTGATTAAACGTTTTCCCGGCAAAGTTCAGGTCGGCCCGGTTGGTGGTCCAGCCCTTAAAGACCTTATTTACCATCCAGTTCTTTAATTTCTGATTGCCCATGTTCATCATGCCCCGGTGCAGGCTGGCCTGTTTCCAAACCTTCCAGGCTACTTTTTCGCCCCAGGGGGCGGTGCCTTTCTCCACGGCATCGTGCCGGTTCTCGAGCAATATTTCATGCAGGTTGATCTTTACAGCGCACACTTCGGTACAGTTTCCACATAATGAGGAAGCGTAGCTCAGGTGTTTCCATTCGCCCATGTCTTTCAACTGAGGCGTAATAACTGCACCAATGGGACCGCTGTAGGTGGTTTCATACGCATGACCGCCAATGTTCTTATACACGGGGCAGGCATTTAAGCAGGCGCCGCAACGGATGCAGTACAAACTTTCCCGGGTTCTTTCATTGGCCAAAATGTTGGTACGGCCGTTATCGAGCAGTATCACATACATTTCGTCGGGCCCATCGGGCTCGCCCGGCTGGCGTGGACCTGAAATAATGGTATTGTACGAAGTGATCCACTGACCGGTACCGTAGGTTGCCAGCAATGGCCAGAACAAAGCCAGGTCATTCATGGAGGGTATCACCTTTTCAATACCGGTAATAACTATATGCGTTTTAGGAAAAGCATTGCTCAAGCGGGCATTTCCTTCATTTTCACTAACAGCTATACCGCCAATATCGGCCAAAATGAAATTGGCGCCGGTAACGCCTACTTCAGCCTGCACATATTTTTCGCGCAATACATCCCGGGCTACCAGGGTCAATTGCTCGGCCGATAAATTAGAGGGCACGTGCAATTTCTCGGCAAATAATTTGGCGATGTCTTCCCGGCTCTTGTGCATGGCCGGCGTAACAATGTGATACGGCGGTTCGCCATCCAGCTGTTGAATATATTCTCCCAGGTCAGTCTCCACGCTTTCAATGCCATGCTCTTCGAGGTGATCGTTGAGGTGAATTTCTTCGGTCACCATACTCTTGCTCTTCACGACCGTTTTGCAATTCTTCGCCTTGCAGATCTTCAAAACGGCTTCCACAGCCTGTTTGGCATCCTCGGCCCAGATCACTTTTCCGCCGCGTTTGGTTAAATTGGCTTCAAACTGCAGCAGGTGCTCATCGAGCTTTTCAATGGCCCGCCATTTTATATTCTTGGCCCGCTCACGCGCCAGATGCACATCAGTAAACTGTTTTTTACCCAGTGGCACACTGGCATTATACTTACCTATATTGAAATTTACTTTCCGCCGGTGATCCAGATCCGCAGCCTTAATGGTGCTTTTTGCCATGAAAGAGGAGGAGTGCTCGCTCATGCTAATTCGTGGTTTTAAGTTCGTAGTTCAGAGTTTCTTAATTCCGGTATCTTATTTTTCCTTCCCGGTATAATATTCAGTGGCCGCTTTTTCCAGGGCTTTATAAAAATCTTCGCCGTATTTGCGAACAATGGGTTCTTTCAGGAATTTGTATACCGGCACTTTTAATTTTTTCCCCAGGGAGCAGGCGGGGCTGCATAAGGTGGGGCGGGGTTCGTAGTTCATACGGTCGTATTCGCCCCTTTTGCCGGTTTTTTGAATGATGGGAAAGAAATGGCAGCTTATGGGTTTCTTCCAGCCTATAACTCCATCATTATAAGCCTGTTCAAAGGCGCATTTAATAATGCCTTTTTCATCGCGCGACCCGTATACACAGATCTCGTTATCGCCACCCAGGGTGGGCGTTACCCAGCCAAATTCTCTATGATAAACATATTTACCCTTTCGCTCAATTTCTGCAATTGCGGCCGGGGTGAGGTAGGGTTTTACTTTTTCGAACAGGTCAACCATGATATCGAGCTCGGCATCTTCGAGCGGTGCGCCGGCATCGCCTTCCTCACAACACCCGCCTTTACATTTGTTAAGGTCGCACACAAACTGGGCCTCGGCTATTTCATCACTGATCAACACTTTGTCTACTACTATCACGTAAAAATGTTTTAAAGCGCAAAATTAAACATAAAGAAGCATATTGGGGGTTCATAACTTTCCTGCCATAAATCGCCATATGGCGTTTTTACGCAGAACGGCAACTATTTCCACCTGAATGTGCTAATGAGGTGCTTCATATCGTCCTGTAAAAAGTTGTTTACCACGTTGAGCGAATCTTCATTGGGACTGGCATCAAAATATAAAGCGCCCCGTAAAAAATGCTTAACCGAGTCGGTAACGAAAAACTGTTTGGCAGTGGCGGCATTGCCACCTACTGAAAAAAATACTCCACTTACCCCGTTGGCGGTATGCATGGGCGAATCAACGATCTCGGTAGCCCGGGTAGTGTGTTTGTAGGTCATATTGTAGGCGTCGTTCACCAGCTTGTTCAGCTGGTTTTTCCCAATTTCTTTATAACTGATATAGATCTTTCCGTTAAACCGGGGAAAGTCGATATTGATCCAGTAAGGATTTTCGGGCCTGGCCTCAAAGAAGGTAGAATCCTTTAAAATGGAAGCATATACCGGGTATTCAAAGGTGTAGGGGTAGCCGGGCTGCTCGAACACCTTGTATTCATGTTTGGGAAAGTCAATTTTAAAATATCCTTTGGGCCTGGGCGAATACGGACTGTTACAGGCTGCCACTAAAATCAGCAATACAAAAAAGGAAATGTTCTTTATCAGCGATGTTTTCATTCGAAATATACTATTAGGCCTTCCCTCGGTTCCTCTTGTTTCGCCCTCGGCAGCAAGCCAACCGGCAAAAGAGGTGACGACAGGATAGCGTCTTTATTTAACTGGTTAACCTTCTCCCCAATTGCTAGCTCACCTGCTTATCCTGCTTTATATTGATGGTCACTTTTATTTTACGAATGCGGTTACGGTCAACCTCCAGGGCTTCAAAATCAAAATCGCCCACACTGGCGGTGTCGTTCACTTTGGGAATTTCACCAACCAGTTCAAGCATTAAACCGGCCATTGAATCGCTGTCGCCTTTTACCGCATCAAATGTATCTTCCTGCAGGCTCATCATTTTGCAGGCATCATGTATCATGGTACGGCCTTCAAAAATGTAGGTATGGTCATCTACCTTCTTGCTGCCGGTCTCTTCTTCATCAAATTCATCCCTGATGTCGCCAATGATCTCTTCAAGAATATCTTCGAGGGTAACAATACCGCTGGTTCCGCCAAATTCATCAACAACCACGGCAAAGTGGATGTGCCGGGTTTGAAATTCTTTCAGCAGGTCTTCAATATGTTTTTGCTCATGCACAAAGAATGGGGGCCGAACCACAATATGCCAGTCGAAATTATCAGGCTCGTTCAGGTGTGGCAACAGGTCTTTTGTATGTACAATGCCAACAATATCGTCGAGGCTTTTGCGGTAAACCGGTAAACGGGAATAATGCAGTTCTTCTACTTTTCTTTTCAGCGCCTGAAAACTGGCCTCGTATTCAATTCCGTTCACATCGAGGCGGGTGCGCATGATCTGCTTAACGGTAATATTGGGAAATTTATAAATACCGGCCAGGATGCGTTGTTCTTCTTCTTCGTGTATGGTGCTTTTGATGGCCTGTTCCAGTTGCTGGTGGGTGTAAGCGCGGGATGCCTTGCCCCCAAACAACGATTCAACGGTATCGGATACCTTCAGTAACCATACCGAGATACGTTTGAACATATAAAAGACCACTTCAACCAGGAAACTGGCTTCATAGGCCGAGCGCAGGTTATTTTGCGAGGCGCGTACTTTAGGCAGTATTTCGCCAAATAAAATAATGAGGAAAGAAATGATGACCAGTTTAATGCCATACCCTACCCACATGGATACGTTACCGGGTTTTATGATGAGCACCTGGTCAATAAAGAAGTTGGTGAGTATGATCACGCCTATGTTCACCAGGGTATTGGCTATCATTAAAGAAGTCTGTAAGGCCCTGGGTTCTTCGAGCAGGGAGGCAATCCTTTTCCAGCCGGTGTCCTGCTTGGTCTTAAGCATGTTAATATCCCGGTAAGTAAGCGAAAAGAAAGCCATTTCGGCGCCGGAAATAAAAAAAGATAGCAGTAATAACACCAGCACTGCAGCAGCCAGCAGCGTGGTAGCCTGTACATTGGTCACCATCAACAGTAGCTTATTCACATACTCTGATCCAAAAATCAACAAAGGCTTATCCAAAATCGGGGGTTTTCATGAAAAAAATGATCGTCATCTCGAATTATATCCCTGCCATTACATCATTACCCAACAAAGTTAATCAGAAAGGGGCCGGTTAAAAGCAATCTACAAACCTTTTAATCGGCCCCCTGCTGAACTTATTTTTGAACTGCAAAAATAATAGTATGAGTTAGAATGGCAAATCCTGGGATGGGGTATCACTTATGGGTGGTATATCGGCACTGTTAAAACCTTCTATATTTTCACCATGCGGTGTTGTAGTACCATGCTGGCCATGGGTAGCATCGGCCCTTTTATCCAACATTATAAGATTATCTCCTACGACTTCTGTTGCAAATTTTTTATTGCCTTCCTTGTCTTCCCAGCTGCGTGTACGAAGCCTTCCCTCAATATATACCAGGCTGCCTTTGTGTAAATATTTCTGCGCCAGCTCTGCCAATCCTCTCCAAAGCACCACAGTATGCCATTCTGTTTGAGAAATGAGCTTGCCCGATCTGTCTTTAAATGTTTCGGTGGTTGCCAAAGGAAATTTTGCTACGGCAATATGTCCCTCAAGGTGCTGTGTATCCGGGTCCTTTCCTAAATTACCAATTAGCATTACCCTGTTTACTCCTCTCATAGATGGGAAATTTGATGTTAATAATCGTCTGCGCCTTATTATTCCTTTTTAAAGTTAAATTTTTTAATAGAAAAAAAGAGAAGTTTTTTAGGCTATTATGACCGGGAAACCCATTGGTAGCGCCTTTCACAAATAGTATGGTTTTTACCATGTATGATTGCCACCCATAAATGTGCTGGCAGGGGAATATGATCGGTTATAAAGATTCCTAACGGCGTTAGAACAGTTGGGCCGGGGCGGCCGGTTCGCCCAAAAAGGTAGTAATAAACCGGGGGAAAGCATATTTTGCCAGCTGTTTCTTATCAATCAATAGGTAATCTTTCAGGGAAGGCAATGTTTCGGGCGCTTTTATTTTAACAAACCGGCCATGAATAGTTTGATGTGTAAGCTGCTGCCGGTAAAGCCGGCTGATGCTTTCTATTTGGCAGGGCTGCCCGTTCACCAGTTTTTTCAAAAAAGGAAGCTTTATGGTAATATCGTCAACAGCGGCGGTCGATTCAAACAATACAAACTCAAACAAATTTTCCCATATGTCCTTACCCGTTCTTTGCCGTATATACCATTTGCCTTTGCATTCTATGATGAAGTAATAGAACCAGCGTTCTTTGCGTATAATGGCTTTTTGCTTTACCGGTAGCTGGCTTACCGTATTTTGTTTAAGTGCCGCACAATCTTTTTTCTGAACACAATCATTGCACAACGGGTTCTGCGGTTTGCAGATCACGGCGCCAAAGTCCATGATGGCCTGGTTATAAATGCCGGGCGCATCTTGCTGTAACAATGACTGGGCAAGCGTTTGAAACTCCTTCTTACCTGCAGTTGTATCAATAGGTGTGGTTATACCAAAATAGCGGGCCAGTATACGTTGCACGTTACCATCTACTACTGCATGCGGTGCATTGAACGCAAATGAAGAGATCGCTGAAGCGGTATAAGGCCCTATGCCGGGCAATGCTTTTATTTCATCATAAGTAGCAGGAAACTTTCCTTTATGATCACTGGCAATTTTACGGGCTGTTGCAATAAGATTCTTACAGCGGCTGTAATAACCGAGCCCTTCCCACATCTTAAAAACTTTTTCTTCGTTTGCTTTTGCCAGATGAAGAATTGTTGGAAACGCAGCAATGAATTTTTCATAATAGCTCCATCCCTGTTCAACTCTTGTTTGTTGCAGTATAATTTCACTCAACCATATTTTGTATGGATCTTTCTCTCCTTTCCAGGGCATTGCTCTTGTGTTACTGCTTTTATTCCACTGTAATAACCTACGCGTAAAATCAGGTTTCATCTGAAAATTCTAATTTTTTTTTGGCCAGATAGAACTTACCATCCCGATGTATCGGGATGGCCGTTCCGGCTGAAAATTCCTTGTTTTTTTACCATTCCGGTCGACCAGGAGGCCTTTTTTCATCCCCGAATGGCCGTATGGAAGCTGGTTTTATCAAAACTGAAAAAAATTGCTAATACTTGTTTTGCGGCCGTTTAGCTTCATAACAAAATGAAAATGAACAACTTTGGTATAAAAACGGGCACGAAAATTGTTTAAAATTCATTTTCAATTGTTTATACTTTTCTTGCAAATGTGAAAATTTACCGTTAATTTCATTAAAGAATTGATTTAGTGTAGATTGCCTTTGACATTCCTATGAAAATTTTTTTCGAAAAATAAAAATTTGTAAACCCGTAAAAATTCATGCGACATGAGAAAGGCAGACCTCGTTAACCAAATATCGGAAAAAACAGGTATACCGAAGGTTGATGTGCTGGTTACGCTGGAGACCATGTTCAAGGAAGTAAAAGACACCTTGTCCCAGGGCGAGAACATCTACATTCGTGGATTCGGCAGCTTTATCACTAAGAAGAGAGCTGCTAAGATCGGCCGTAATATCAAGAAGAATATTGCGGTGCACATACCTGAACATTTTATTCCTGCGTTCAAGCCAGCTAAAGAATTCGTTGCAGAAGTTAAAAAACTGCAATCTGTAAAAGAAGATCAGCCAAACCCGGATGATGAGATGTAAATTTGCTGCTTAAATGATTTGATTCTTGAAAAAGCAGCAATTGATCCTGGTAGGCAGTGGAGTTACACTCCTGTGTCTGATCTACTTTTTTGGCAAAACCATTCCCCCTAAAAAAAACCCTGGTGCTGTTGCAGCAGCAACCGGTGCGAAGGAAATAAGTTTTAATACCATCCTGGAGGCATCCAAACAGCAATTGAGCGCTGCCCAGCAAGCTTATGTTGCCCAGTTGGAAACAGCTGTAGTGCGCGGAGATGTAAAAGAACAGCAGGTTAAGGTTTATAAACAGCTGGCTGAATTCTGGAAAGATTCGGCTCATTTACTGCTTCCCTACGCTTATTATTCTGCACAGGCCTCTAAATTGGAAAATTCTCAAAAAAGTCTCACCTTTGCTGCCCAATTCTTTTTAGAGGGTATACGCCGACAGGATAACCCTGAGTTACAGCGGTGGATGGCAACAGAGGCTAAAGAGTTATTTGAGAGAGCTTTACAGATTGCGCCAAATAACGATTCGTTGAAAGTTGGGTTAGGTAGCGCGATCCTTTTTGGCAACCTCGGCGAAGGCCCCATGGAAGGAATTATGAAGATCAGGGAAGTGGCAGAACGGGACCCGGAAAATATGTACGCACAATTTATGCTCGGGTTGGGCGGTATGGTATCGGGGCAGTTTGATAAAGCGATCGACCGCCTGTTGAAGGTGGTGCAACACCAGCCAGATAACGTTGAAGCGATCTTAATGCTGGCCGACGCCTACGAACAACATAAAGACAAGGCAAATGCAGTGAAATGGTATCAGGAGGGCAAGAAGCATATCAGCAATGCCGATGTTGTGAAAGAAATTGATGAACGGATAAAATTACTTGGTAATAAATAATTAAACCTTTCCGGTAAAAGACATTTTAAACAGTATTATTTAATCTTAAACTCATTGGTGTTATATGCCTTGTGGTAGAAAAAGAAAGCGTCATAAAATAGCAACGCACAAGCGTAAAAAAAGACTTAGAAAAAACCGGCATAAGAAGAAGAACCGCTAGTTTTATCTTCTTGAAAAAGGTCGCGCCAAACGGCGAGGCCTTTTCCTTCTTTCGCTGAATCTAGTTATGTTGTCATTTATTACAGGCTACCTGCATTAATGATGTTTCTGATACCTGACAACTAATTCCTCTTCAGCACCTTTCCTTGTAGTGATGAGAATGGTTTAGACGGTATAAAGACAGTACGCTTGAATAAGGAACTAATTATAAATGCAGCGCCTCAGGGGGTGGAAATCGCCCTATTAGAGGACAAAAAGCTCGTGGAATTGCATCATGAAAAAGCTGATGCAAGTTTCGCGGTGGGAGACCTATATCTTGGAAAAGTTAAAAAACTCATCCCCGGCTTAAATGCTGCATTTGTGGATGTAGGTTTTGAAAAGGATGCCTTCCTCCACTACACTGACCTCAGTCCATATGCCCGCTCATTATTGAAGTTCACCCAAATAGCTATTAACGACAATAGCCCGCAGGGTTTTAACTTCGCTACCTTCCAGGTTGAGCCGGAGATCATAAAGACTGGTAAGATCAATGAAGTACTGAGCGGCAAGCCGAACATCCTGGTGCAGATCTTAAAAGAACCCATCGCAGCCAAAGGCCCCCGCCTTAGTTGCGAAATTTCGCTGCCCGGACGTTTCGTTGTCATTACTCCATTTAATGATATCGTAGCCGTTTCGCGCAAGATCCACTCTGCTGAGGAACGGAAACGGTTACAGAAAATAGTGGAAGCTATTAAACCAAAGAACTTTGGGGTAATAGTACGTACAGCTGCTGAAGGAAAGAATACCGCCGAATTGCACGAAGACCTGGCCGAACTTGTTGAAACCTGGCAAACCATTCAGGGAAACCTGAAAGGTGCAGTAGCCCCCGCCAAAATATTGAGTGAGCAAACCAAGACCACCAGTATTTTACGCGACCTGCTGAACGAAGATTTTAACCGCGTGGTGGTGAACGACCGCAATATCTATAACGACACCCGCAACTATATTCAGCGTATTGCCCCCGAAAAAGCCGACATCGTTTCCTATTATCATAACGGACTGCCCATATTCGACCAGTATGGTATTACCAAACAGGTAAAAGCTGCTTTTGGTAAAACCGTTAACCTGCCCAGCGGCGCCTACCTTATTATTGAACACACAGAAGCCTTACACGTCATTGATGTGAACAGCGGTTACAAGAGCGTTGGCAACAACCAGGAACAGAATGCCCTGGAAACCAACCTTGAGGCAGCCGCCGAAATTTCGCGTCAGTTACGCCTGCGCGACCTGGGTGGTATTATCGTGGTTGACTTTATTGATATGAAGCTGCCCGATAACAAAAGGAAGCTGCTGGAGGCTATGGAAGAATGTATGCGCCCCGACCGGGCAAAGCATGCTGTACTGCCCATCTCCAAATTCGGGTTAATGCAAATTACCCGGCAGCGCATGAAACCTGAGGTAAATATCAATACCCAGGAAGTTTGTCCCAGCTGCGCCGGTACAGGTAAAATCTCTTCTACCCTGCTGCTGGAAGATGAAATTGAAAAGAACCTCAGCTATCTTATTACCCATCAGCACAAAGATCTTACGCTGGTTGTACATCCCATTATGCATGCCTACCTTACCAAAGGTTCCATGTTTAAATCGAAACAATGGAAATGGCGATGGAAATACGGCCAAAAGGTCAAGATCAGGGAGAATACCAATTACCACCTCACTGAATTCCATTTCTTCGACAAGCACGATGATGAAATAAAGCTTTAAAGGTGAATGGTCAATGGTGAGTGCCCGCCCGGATGATCCATTCCGTCGGGATCAATAACTGCTCAATGCGGTTTGTCCTGCCTGTTCATCCTTTCCAGGGTCTTGTTAGCCCAGGACCAGGGAGGGTTATGCCCTGTAGCAAATAAACATTTGCTGTTGCCCATTAACTCTACCAGCCGGTGAAGGCCGGTAAAAGTTCCTCATATATAAAAAAGGTATATTAAAGTATTGTGGGAGATTCCGCCCTTGGGGTACCTATATAAAAAACAGGATCGGGTAAGAAATTACCCGATCGAAATATAAAACCAGAAAGGCGTAGGGAAAAAAGTGAATCAGACAAGTCAAATCTACCTCTTAAACACATACGGCAAAGTATAAATTGATAAGTGTGCAGTTTTGGCAATAACTGCGTAGTTATGGTCGATAAGTGTGCAGCCGAAATTCCAAAATTACCTAGATCGCTGCTTTTTGTATTCGCTCAACAGCCCCTTGGGCGCCTTTTCAGCCTCTTTAATTGATGCCGCGTAAATGTTAATGTTTGTTAAAATAAAAAACCCGCCGCGCCTGGCGAAGCTTCAGCGAAGCAAGGCCATTGAACGGCGGGGTTCATCATAACCCACATAACCAATCTTACATTTTTATGGTAGAGACCTCATTTTCCGCTTCTGGCGAATATTGAGGCCGGATAGCTGCATTTCCCCGCCAGCTGGCGGGGTTGGGGTTAATCCCTGCTCCTGCTTCCGCCCAGGAATATAAATATATATTGTACCAGGGTAGCTATAGAAGCCAGGGCAGCCACCACATACGTTAAGGCAGCCCATTTTAGCGCGTCCTTTGCCTGCGGGTATTCCCGGTCGCTGGTAATGTTCGACCGGTTTAACCAGGCAAGGGCACGGCGGCTGGCATCGATCTCAACGGGCAGCGTAATTACTGAGAATAAGGTAGTTAGACCAAAAAGTATAATACCTATCAGCAGTAAGGACGGAAAGGCCTTTATCATAATTACCCCCAGCAGCAATATCCATTGCACAATACCGGAGCTGAACATCACTACCGGAACCAGCTTGCTACGAAGCGTTAACCATTGGTAGGCAGAGGCATGCTGCACGGCGTGGCCGCACTCGTGGGCTGCTACAGCCGCAGAAGCCACTGATATACCATTATATACGTCAGCACTCAGGTTTACCGTTTTGGTAGTTGGGTCGTAGTGGTCGCTCAAAAAGCCGTCGGTTGATACCACTTTAACATCATATATACCGTTATCACGTAACATTTTCATTGCCACTTCGCTACCCGTTAAACCGGCCGATATGGGCACCCGGCTGTACTTCGCAAACTTGCTTTTCAGTACACCGGACACCAACATACTGATCACTAAAAAGAGGATGGAAATCACAAAAATTGATGGTGTCATTTTTCTCGCTTATTTATTAAATAGTAACAATAATCTATCAAATCAGTTACCAATTAATTTGAGTAATTTTTACGCCATTTTTAGTCAGAAATCGGGGGCCTTTTTGTCATTCTGTTAGCGTATAATCGCAGTGGGCTGACATTTTATCACGAGGCTTTTGGCAATATTCTTAAAATTCCTTTAAAATTTGATTATCAATGCCTTATGGCACTAAAATGCTAAACATGCTATTCATTATTAAGGCGTTGGAATTTATTCACAACCCCAAAAAATAATTTTGTTATGTGGCGCTTATTTGTAATTTAGTGCAAGAATTTAATGGGTTAGTAAGTAAAGGGTCAACAGCAATGTTGGCCTTTTTACTTTTAAAAAAATCCCCCTGTTTTTACCCCCCTTTTTGCCGCCTTTTTCCATCATTTTTTACCGCAAAAAAATCGGCGTTGTAATCACCGGTTGTTCATCACTACCACATACCCTCAACGCTGTTTTTCAGCTTCATCAATTTTTACAACATGATACTTTGTATTAAAAATCATCCATTATCAACATCCTCATCACATCAATGACTATTTTCAATGCACTACTTTAATTACCGGTGTGGTTTTCATTAACTTTATCGCATGGCTAAAGTTAAAACAGCATTCTTTTGTTCGAATTGTGGATATGAAAGTGCCAAATGGGTTGGAAAATGTCCATCATGTGGTACATGGAATACGTTCGTTGAAGAAGTTCTTTCAAAACCCTCATTAAAAAAAGAGAACGGATGGGATGATTACAATGAAGAAACAAAATCAATACGCACCATTGCATTACACACCATCACCAGCAGTGAACAGATACGCATCACTACAACAGATGCAGAATTAAACAGAGTACTAGGCGGCGGCATTGTACCGGGCAGCATAGTATTGATCGCCGGTGAACCTGGCATTGGTAAATCAACGTTGTTCCTGCAAAACGGATTACAGTTAAAAGATAAAAGAGTGTTATATATCAGCGGTGAAGAAAGCGAGCAACAAATAAAAATGCGCGCCGACCGGCTGAAGATCCAGAACGATGACTTCTACCTGCTTACTGATACATTAACACAGACCATTTTTCAGGAGATCAGGAAATTAAAACCACACCTGGTCATTGTTGACTCCATTCAAACCATTCAATCGCCTTATATTGATTCGTCACCCGGAAGCATATCCCAGATCAGGGAATCGGCTGCAGAATTCCAGCGCTTTGCCAAGGAAACCAATACGCCTGTGTTCCTGATAGGTCATATTACAAAAGACGGCAGCATTGCCGGCCCCAAAATACTGGAGCATATGGTTGATACTGTGTTGCAGTTCGAAGGCGACCGTCATTATGCCTATCGTATTTTGCGAACGATCAAGAACCGGTTTGGCAGCACATCGGAATTAGGGATCTATGAAATGACCGGCGCCGGCATGCGTGGCGTAAATAATCCGAGCGAAATACTGATGACGCAAAAAGAAGATCAACTCAGTGGTATTGCCATTGCAGCCACCATTGAAGGTATGCGTCCTTTACTCATTGAAGTGCAGGCACTGGTTACCCAATCGGTCTACGGTACTCCGCAACGCACGGTATCGGGTTTCGATCTGCGACGTTTACAATTGCTGCTGGCAGTACTCGAAAAAAGAGGAGGCTTCCATTTCGGCGTAAAAGATGTTTTCCTGAACATTGCCGGCGGGTTGAAGGTAGAAGACCCTTCCATCGATCTCGCCGTTCTTTGCGCTCTCCTGAGCTCCTATGAAGATGTTCCCTTACCGCCTCATATTTGTTTTGCCGGCGAAGTGGGGTTGAGTGGCGAAGTGCGGGCCGTTCACCGCATTGAACAACGGATAGCAGAAGCCGAAAAGCTGGGCTTTGAAAAGATCATTGTTTCGCGGTACGGACAAAAATCAATTGCGCAGTCGGGCGCCAATATTGAAGTAGTGCCTATGGGTAGGGTTGAAGAAGTTTATCAATACTTATTTTAAAGAAATTGAAAAGGCCTGAGGGGTAGCAGTGAAACAACTGCTTATGCTTAAAAACCCATTACATCCCTTATTACATCTTTTTATTCCACATTGCTGCCCGGGCTGCGGCAGTGATATCATGAGCCGGCAACAGGTGTTATGCATGCATTGCATTAACCAGTTGCCGGTAACAGGTTTTCACGATCACGCAGGCAACCCGGTGGAGAAAATTTTCTGGGGCCGCATGCCGGTGACCAGTGCAGCCAGTTACCTGTATTTTTCAAAAGACTCGCTGCTGCAACACATTGTTCATGAATTGAAATATAAAGGCAATAAAGAGCTGGGACTTTTTATGGGCCGTAAAATGGGCGCAGCATTGTTGCAGACCCATCGTTTTAGCGGCATAGGCGTTCTGGTGCCATTACCGCTGTTTAAAGCCCGGGAAAGAAAACGGGGGTATAACCAGGCACAGGTGTTGTGCCAGGGCATGGCGCAGGTATTATCGCTTCCTGTGCTTGATAAGGCGATCGGCCGGCAGCAATCGAGCGAAACGCAAACGAACAAGAACCGCATTAACCGCTGGCTGAACATGCAGGGAAAATTTGAATTGCAGGATCCCAATGCTATTGCCGGTAAACATATCTTACTGGTCGATGATGTAATAACCACGGGTGCCACCCTTGAAGCATGCGGCCAGGAACTGTTAACTGCCCCGGGTACGCGATTAAGTATTATGACAATGGCTTATACGGTAAAGTGAACACATATATTGAATGGTGAGTGGTGAATAGCTCGCGAATATTGAGACTAATACCCAATCTTGCGCCGTCTGATTTTTTTTGCCGATTGCCCCTGCCCATGAACCTTCCGCAATATTGTGTTTATCGCAACGTTAAGTCAAACGATATGGCCAACCGGCCGGTTTTATGTGTATCTGAAAACGTGTATTTTTACAGGAACATGAAATATATACTTGTTGCCATACTGCTTACCAGCATTTTGATATCCTGTAAAAAGGAATCATTTATTACCAGCAGCACGGCAAGGCTGTATACCAGCGCCGATACCCTGCATTTTGATACTGTTTTTACCACAACCGGTTCAACCACCCGGTTCTTCCGCATATATAACGATAATAACCAGAAGCTGCGCCTGAGCAAAGTATCCCTGCGCGGCGGCAGCGCTTCTTTTTTCAATATCAACGTTGACGGCACACCCGGACCCGAAGTAAGCAATATTGAAATGGATGCCAACGACAGCATTTATGTTTTCGTGACTGTAAAAATAAACCCTACCGCTGCCGACCTGCCATTCGTCGTGCAGGACAGCATCCTGATCGATTATAACGGCAATGAACGATGGGTGCAACTGGAGGCCTGGGGACAAAACGCCAACTTCTTTCGCTCAAAGGTGCTTACTGGTAACGTAACCTGGACCAACAACAGGCCCTATGTTATTACCGGTGGTTTACTGGTTGATCAAAACGCCACCCTTACCATTGAAAAAGGTTGCCGCGTTTATATGCATGCCGATGCACCCCTGGTGGTTGACGGAACCTTAAAGGTTACGGGTGAAAAATACGACAGCACCCGGGTGGTATTTAAAAGCGACCGGCTCGATGATCCTTACCGCGACTTTCCCGGCGGCTGGCCAGGTATTTATTTCCGCGAAACAAGTAAAGACAATACCCTTCAATATGCAAAGATCCTGAACGCCTATCAGGGTGTTATAGCCGCAAAACCATCGGTGAACAGCAATCCCAAAGTACTGCTCAGCGAATGTGTCGTTGATAATTGTTACGATGCCGGCATTCTGGGTGTACAATCTTCTATAAAAGCGCAAAACTGTTTGGTGAGCAATTGCGGTAAAAATGTATTGCTGGGTTATGGCGGCACTTATGATTTCTCCCAATGTACCATTGCCACTTATTCAAATTCTTACCTGCTGCATAAAGATCCCGTTCTTGTTGTAACCAATTACACCAAAAGCGGGAACACTGTATTGACCGACAACTGTACGGCCAGTTTTACAAATTGTATTTTCTGGGGTGAAAATGGAACAGTAGATGATGAAGTAGTGACCGATAAACAGGGCAGCACACAGTTCAATGTTACGTTCGCAAACTGTTTGTGGAAGATAACAAAAAACAAACCAGCCAACGTAACTACCAGCGGCACCATTCTTCAAAATAACCCGCCTTTATTCGACAGTATCAATACCCAATTGAGAATTTACAATTTCCGCCTGCGCGAAGGATCGCCGGCCCTCGACAAGGGAACCATTACAGGCCTTACCATTGACCTCGATGGCGAGCTGCGCAATGTGGGGGCGCCTGATCTGGGTTGTTATGAAAAACATTAAGCCGGTGCGTATGAATGCCTGCCGGCCGTAGCGAAACGAATATGGAATGAGTGGGTTCACGAAATCCGGCGGTTTGCTTCGGGTAGCGTATTGCCATTTGCTGCAATTTTCCTGTTGGAACCGGTTCCTGTATTAACGGTGTTTCTTTTCCAATTCCCTTTCTGAATTTTTCCCCCGCCTGCCATTTGTCTTATAATAATTCCCCGTCTTAGCCACCTGCCTGCAACGCAGAATGGCTCGCATCCCGTCTTATAACTGCAATCTGTTGCAAATGGCGTTATTGGCTATTGCATTAGCATAGCCTGTCCCAACTTGGTCGGGATAGCTTCCTGGCAAACCCTGGCCTTACCGTTAACCATTATTTTGCATGGAAGCAACCAATTTAGCAGCATCTTTGTATAGTACAAAGCAGCCAGATCTTACACTATTACTTTAAATTTTATCAATTATGATACGTTTATTGCTTGTTTCCCTGCTATTTATTGCCGCGCCTTCTATTTACGATTTCAAGGTTCCCGCCCTCGATGGCAATGGCACCATTGATTTCAGTAAGTACAAAGGAAAAAAGATCATGATCGTTAATACGGCTTCCAAATGCGGTAACACCCCCCAATATTCCGACCTTGAAAAATTATACGAGCAGTATAAAGACAAACTGGTGATCGTGGGTTTCCCGGCCAATAATTTCGGCAGCCAGGAGCCAGGTAGCAACAGCGAGATCGGTGAGTTCTGCAAAAAGAATTATGGCGTAACCTTTCCCATGGCCGAAAAGGTTTCTGTAAAAGGCGACGATATTCATCCCCTTTTCAAATACCTGGTAGCCGAAGCAGAAAAGAAAGGTTTTACTGATCCAATTAAATGGAACTTCACTAAATTCCTGCTCGATGAAAAAGGTAACCTCATAACAGTGATCCATAACAAAACAAAAGTGACCAGCGAAGAGGTGACCAAATATCTTAACTAAGATTATTGTTTATAGTTAGGCTGATCAAAAAGGGTATACTAACAGGATAGATGTTGAAACTTATGCCATTAGCGGGTTTCAGCATTTTCTAACCTTTTTGGTCAGCTTATTTTTTTGGGTTGAACCGGAGCGCCTGCCAGCTGCAATACCCATACGCCCCGGCTAATAGTTTAAGCCATAATACACTTAAGGGTTTACCCTAATATTTCATCTGGCAAATCAGGCACAAAATCGATTTTAAGTGTCGTTTGAACGAATAAAGTTCCCGTTGCGGCTTTATATGAGCAATTTTGAGCCAACAATCCAATATCAGTTTAAACATCCGGTATCCGAAGAGAACCAGTCCAATATCCGAAAAGCTGATCCAATATCCGTTGCAGGAAGGAAATGCCTGCATGAAAGATCCGTTAAGGAACGAATCCTAATCCGATGAAAACCAGATCTATCCACTTTTCCTGAACTCTTATGAAAGTGATCCTGTTCCTTAGAAAACTATTAAGAGTTTAGCCGTCAAAAGTATTTGGAGAGCCCGCCCACCGGTGGGCTTTTCTATTCTCTACCCAGCCCGCCAGCTGGCAGGGGCAAACAGTACCGGCCGACTGGGGATTTGTTGCAGTTTACAGGCTCCCGGTTTCACCGTTTCACCTTTCACATCCCCAGCTTTGCTGCGGGCAGGCAAGCATTCACCGTTTCAACATTCACATCCCCAGCTTGCTGCGGGCTGGCAATCATTGACCCTTTCACCAATTACCATAGTGCCGTGCTGCGGGATTAGTTTATTATCAAATTAGCACATTCCGCATTCTACAACATGTCCCCACTTTGTCGGGATTCTGCTTAACTTCGCCCCGCATGTTATTCAAAAATGTTATCGGTCAGGCAGATGTAAAATTGCATCTGGCAAATATGGTTCAACATAACCGGATCAGTCACGCCCTTTTATTTCTCGGAAAAGAAGGATGCGGCGCCCTGCCCCTGGCTATTGCATTTGCCCAATATGTTGTTTGCGAAAAGGTGAACCGTAAGGCAGCCGCGGCCCCGGCCGGTGCTTCGCTGTTTGGGGAGGAACCGCCAGCGCCCGCGCAAAGTGGTGCCGGCCCGCTCGATTCCTGTGGCGAATGTCCTTCCTGTGTGAAGATGCAGCAGCTCATGCACCCCGATATCCATTTTTCGTACCCCGTAATTCCCCGCAAATCGGGCGACAAGCCGTTGAGTTCAGATTATATCAGCGAATGGCGGGAGTTTATTGCCAAATATCCCTATGGTAATTCCTACGACTGGCTGCAATTCATTGGGGCCGAAAACAAACAGGGGAACATTACCGCCTATGAATGTAATGATATCATTCGCAAGCTTTCGCTCAAAAGTTTTGAAAGCGGCTTTAAAATACTGGTGATGTGGATGCCCGAATACCTGGGCAATGAAGGAAATAAGTTATTGAAACTCATAGAAGAACCACCACCCAATACCTTATTTGTGCTGGTGGCTGAAAATGAATCGCTGATACTGCAAACCATTTTATCGCGCACCCAGCTGGTTAAAATACCTGCCCTTACCCACCAGGATATTTCCAATGCTTTGATTACCAGAGGTAATGTAGCCGAAGGCACGGCGGGGCAGATCTCCCTCATCGCCGAAGGTAATTACCGCGAAGCCCTGCAGCTGATGCAACATGCCGATGAAGACTGGCAATCGCTGTTGCGCGAATGGCTCAATGCCATTTTAAAGAACGGTCCCATAGCCCAGGTAAAATGGATTGAAGAAGTGAGCAAGCTGGGCCGCGAAAAGCAAAAGCAATTTCTGCGCTATTTCACCCACCTGCTCGAACAGGCCATTCGCCTGAACGCCATGGGTCCCGAAAATGTTCACCTGCCCGAAAAGGAAAAGGACTTCGCCGGCCGGCTGAACAAGATCGCCGCCTTCAACCAGCAGCAGGCCATTATTGAAGAACTTGATAAAGCCTCCTATTATATTGAACGGAACGCCAATCCCAAAATGCTGTTCCACGCCCTTACCATTAAATTATACCACATTATTGCCGCCAAAGAAGTAATTACGGTTATTTAGTAGGTCAAAAACCAGCTGTCAACAATCTGATTTTCATTGTACCCGCTCATTAAGCGGGGGCATTGGCTTGCGCCTGCCGCGTTTTCAACCCAAATCATTCGCATAGTAATTTTCGGCCCATCGATCAATAATGGGGTTAGTTTGGCGTGTATTTGGGGTAGATCCTGAAAAAGATCAAATAAGGAATAAACAAAGACCACACAGGGACCTGATAAAGGAAATGTTCTTATCCTGTCTTTGTTTAGTCTTTGTCAGGTCTTTGGTTGGTCTTTGGTTGATTACTTCTCAAATACTCCACAAATAGAGCCTGACCCAGGGGCCAGGCTTGCATTAATTTTCCACCTCATGACTCTTTGACTTATTTGACTTTTTGTCCTATATCATAACGAACCCCTTTTGACGTTAATAACTTATATTTGTAAATCGGCCTGTTAAGCAGGAAGCAGAAATAGTGTGTGGTTGGGGTTGCATGCGAGCAGGATTTCTATATTATATAAGTTATCTTATTTCGCTATATTATTCATAAATGCGTCTTATTCAGTTCGTTATACTTTTATAACGGGTAGCTGAACGAGTATTGGCGCACGCCGGTTTGCCCCGGAGTAATGTATAATACCCTGCCTTTATTTCTGCATGCGTTTTCCGGCCGACAATTAATAAATTATTGTAAATCGTTAATCCTAAATAGAGAATGGGATGTAGTTCATGCGGAACTGGCGGCAAGGTAGCCGGCTGTAAAAGCAATGGCGGATGCAGCACGGGCGGTTGTAACAGGATGAATGTGCACGACTGGCTGAGTAACCTGCCATTTAGCGATCCTTCGGGAAGCTGTAAGATCGTGGAAATAACCTTCAATAACGGAAGCCGGAAAGACTTCTTTCGAAATACCACTGTTCATGTTTTCGAAAAAGGCGACCTGGTTGCCGTGGAAGGCGTCAGTGGGTTCGATGTAGGCACTATAAACATTACCGGCGAAATTGTTCGCCTGCAAATGAAGAAAAGGAATGCCGACGAAACCGACCCCGACATCAAGAAGGTTTTACGCCGCGCCACCGATAAAGACATTGAGATCTGGCAACAAAATAAAGACCGCGAAAAAGAAGCCCTCATCAGGGCCCGGGCCATTGCCCGCCAGCTGAACCTCGAAATGAAGCTGACAGAGGTGGAAATTCAGGCCGATGGCCGCAAAGCCACCTTCTTTTATATCGCCGATGACCGGGTCGATTTTCGCGAATTAATTAAAGTATACGCTAAGGAATTCAGGGTTAAAGTAGAAATGCGGCAAATTGGCGCCCGTCAGGAAGCTGCTAAAGTGGGTGGAATTGGCAGTTGCGGCCGCGAACTGTGCTGCAGCACCTGGTTAACTGATTTTAAATCGGTAAACACCACTGCCGCCCGCTATCAGAACCTGTCGATCAACCAAAGCAAACTCAGCGGCCAGTGCGGCCGGTTGAAATGCTGCCTCAATTACGAGCTCGATATTTATCTCGATGCCTTACAGCATTTCCCCGATAATGCCGACACCTTACAGGTACAAAAAGGCACGGCCATCCTCATAAAGAAAGATATTTTCAAAAACCTCATGTGGTATACCCTGCCCGATAGCAATAAGCAGTATCCGCTGACCATTGAACGGGTAAGGAAAATAAAACAGGCGAATGACCACAACCAGGTGCCCGATGAACTGGAAGCGGTTGATGTAACCACCCAGAAACCCAAAGAGGTGGAACCCGAATTTGTGGATGTGGTTGGGCAGATCAGCTTACGCAGTCTGGAAAGGGCCGAGAAAAAGAAACGGCACCATCACCATCAACAGAAGGAACAACCGCGTCAGGGTGGTGGCGGACAACAACAGCAAAAAGATCACTCCCGCCAGGGTCAGCAACAAAAAGAACAGTCACGCCAGGGTGGTGGACAGCAACAGCAGCAACACCGCCGCGATAACCGCCCAAATGATAAAAAAGGGGGTGGCGACAGAAGACCCAATCAACCCAGGAATCAACAACGGGATGACAGGGGGAAGAAGGACTAATTTTACCAATTTGGTAATGCCTGCTCACCTTTTTCGCCGGGTTGGCGGAGAAGGGGCAATAATGGATAATGGTGAATTTGATCATCCGCCGTTAACCTCTTGCTAATTGGCTATTGACTATTGACGTGTTTTTGTATTTTGCTACTAAATTTTAACTCTATAACTATGGCTCTGTTTAAGTCCGGTAACCCTGTATTAAATGAAGATACTTTCTCGAAAAGCTACTCCTATACAGATAACCAGGTGATGACCGTAAAAGGAACACTGAACAAATTCGGTATCCTTTTCCTGCTTACTTTGGCTAGCGCTGGTTACGCCTGGAAAATGGTTTATTCGGGTGTTGATATTATCACATATATGTGGGTAAGCGTATTTGGTGCATTAGGCTTGGCCCTGGTCACAAATTTTAAAAGAGAATGGTCACCTTACACTGCCCCGGCATACGCCCTGGTAAAAGGTTTTGCAATAGGTGGCATTTCAGCTATATATGATTTTTCGTTTCAGAAATATGCGCCCAACCTTATATCAAATGCCCTTATGATAACATTTGGTGTGGTGGCCGCCATGTTCCTGTTGTATAAATTCAACATCATTAAGGCTACCCCGCTCTTCAAAAAAGTAATTATAACAGCATCACTGGGAATATTCTTTTTCTATTTAATAGCTATCGGCCTGCACTTTGGCGGTATAGATATTCCCTTTTTGCATGAAGGCAGCACATTCGGAATCATCTTCTCTTTAGCGGTGGTAAGTATCGCCGCACTGAGATTGATACTTAATTTCGACCTCATCGAAAACGGTGCTAACATGGGCGCTCCCAAATATATGGAATGGTTTGGCGCCTTCGGGTTACTGGTAACCATAGTATGGTTGTACCTCGAAATTTTGCAATTGTTGGCTAAATTGTCTAAGAGAAATTAAACTTCCGCGAAAGCGCATTAATATTAAAGGCCGTCCGGGTTGAACCGGACGGCCTTCTTATTTATAGCGAACTTCTTATATCCTATTTCTTACATCCTACTTCGCCTTCTTCTACCAACCATCACCATCCAGCATATTCCCTAAACCTCCCAATATACTTCCTTCTTCTTTACGGCCACCAGCTGAACCATAAGTTAAGATGCGGCTGGCCAGGCGGCTGATGGGCAGGGTTTGGATCCATATCTTACCGGGGCCACGCAGTGTGGCAAAGAACAAACCTTCTCCACCAAACAGGGTGTTTTTTATACCACCTACAAATTGAATATCGTAATCAATGGTTTGTGTATACGCTACTAAACAACCGGTATCTATACGCAGCAATTCGCCCGGCTGCAAAACTTTTTCAAATACGTGACCACCGGCATGTACAAAGGCAAAGCCATCACCTTCCAGCTTTTCCATAATAAACCCTTCCCCGCCAAATAAACCGGTACCCAGTTTACGCTGAAACTCTATACCTACACTAACTCCTTTGGCAGCGCACAGGAACGCATCTTTTTGTGCAACGACCTTTCCTCCCAGTTCCATTAGATCAAGCGCAATGATCTTACCGGGATAAGGTGAAGCAAAGCTCACCCGCTTTTTGCCCTGACCCGCATTGGTAAAAGCAGTCATGAATAAACT
The DNA here is from genome assembly GCF_002077945.1 of Niastella vici. GTDB lineage: Bacteria > Bacteroidota > Bacteroidia > Chitinophagales > Chitinophagaceae > Niastella > Niastella vici. The sequence goes on along the minus strand of NZ_LVYD01000013.1, from coordinate 379,477 downwards.
TTCACCGGTTAACATCCGCTTGCCGGCCGACACCAGCTTACCCAATAAACCCTGCTGGGGCTTTGAACCATCACCAAACATGGTTTGCATTTGAATGCCATCATCCATCATCATAAAGGCGCCGCTTTCAGCAATGGCGGTTTCACCGGGATCGAGTTCCACTTCCACATATTGCATCTCTTCCCCGTAGATCTTGTAATCTATTTCGTGATTTGTACGCATGTCAGTCTGTTTAAAGTTTTATTAATTAGGTTATAGTTGTTTTTGCCGACTGTTGATTAGGTTAGTCGCAATTTAATAATAATCGTTTCACAGCAACCTGATAATTTTTTTGGGTAGAATCGCCTCCCGATAGCTATGGGACGCAAGCCCCACCAAATTGATAAATGGTTTGGAACCTCCATAACAATTCCTTTACCTTGTACCTTACTTAACAAAAATTACATATATGAAAAGAGCCATATTTTTATTGGCTACCACCCTGCCCTGCCTGTACAATGAGGTGATAGCACAGGCAAAACTGGTTGAAAAGATCACCCGGCAGGGTACCGAGCTCGTTATTCCTTATGAAAAATATATGCTGGCCAACGGCCTCACGGTGATAGTGCATGAAGATCACAGCGATCCCATTGTGCAGGTTGATGTTACTTATCACGTTGGTTCGGCCCGCGAACAGATCGGCAAATCGGGGTTCGCCCATTTCTTCGAACACATGATGTTCCAGGGCAGCGATCACGTAAAAGATGAAGAACATTTTAAAATGATTACCGATGCGGGCGGAACCCTGAACGGTTCTACCAACCGCGACCGCACCAATTATTACGAAACAGTTCCTTCGAACCAACTCGAAAAAATGCTCTGGCTCGAAGCAGACCGTATGGGCTTTTTGCTCGATGCTGTTACCCAAAAGAAATTTGAAGTACAACGGGCTACCGTAAAAAATGAGAGAGGACAGAACTATGATAACCGCCCCTATGGTTTGGTAAGTGAAGTGGCCGCCAAAAACCTGTACCCGTACGGGCACCCCTACTCGTGGTTAACGATCGGGTATATTGAAGACCTGAACCGCGTTGATGTAAACGACCTCAAGAATTTCTTCCTGCGTTGGTATGGCCCTAATAACGCCACCGTAACTGTAGGCGGTGATGTAAAGACTGCCGACGTTATTAAGCTGGTTGAAAAATATTTCGGTTCCATTCCCCGCGGTCCCGAAGTAAATAAAGCAGTAGTGCCGGCAGTAACGCTCGATAAAGACCGCTATGTTTCCTATACTGATAATTACATCAGGCTGCCCCTGCTGAATATTACCTTCCCCACTGTGCCCAACTTTAATAAAGACATGCAGGCGCTGGCCTGTTTGGCGCAAATACTGGGGCAGGGCAATACGTCCATTTTATATCAGCAACTGATAAAAACACAGCTGGCCCTGCAAGCCAATGTATACAGTCAGTTGAATGAGCTGGCCGGAGAATTTATCATCAGGGTGATTCCCATGCAGGGTAAAACCCTGGCCGATATGGAAAAGCTGGTACGCGCTTCACTGGATAGTTTTGAAAAACGCGGCGTTACCGATGAGGACATTGAAAAATTCAAAGGCAGTTCCGAAGCGCAATACATCAATGGTTTGCAAAGCGTATCGGGTAAAGTGTTCCAACTCGCCGCTTTTCAAACACTGGCCGGTAACCCCAATATGATTGGTCCCCTGCTTAAAATGACCGACGCAGTGACCAAAGAGGATGTAATGCGTGTGTACAATCAATACATAAAGGGAAAACATGCTGTTATCGTAAGCGTGCTGCCCAAAGGCCAGGAAAATGTTATTGCAGCAGCCAATAATTATGAAGTTGATAACAGCCATTACACGGCCCCCGATTACGGCTATACCGGTTTAAAATATACGAAAGCCACCGATAATTTCGATCGCAATGTACACCCGGGCAATGGCCCCAACCCGCTTGTAAGAGTACCGGCCTTCTGGCGCAAGGACCTGCCCAGCAAGATCAAATGCATTGGCGCTGAAAATAATGAACTGCCAACTGTGACATTGATCATTTCAATGCCAGGCGGTCATTTATTGCAAGCGAAAGACACTGCTAAAATTGGTTTGGCCAGCCTGTTTGCCGATATGATGAATGAAGACACTAAAAATTATACGGCCGAGCAAATGACCATTGCGCTGGAAAAACTGGGCAGCAGCATTGAAGTAACCAGCAGCCGCGATGCCATTGTGTTCACCGTTGAAGCGCTTAAAAAGAATATCGATAAAACACTGGAGCTGTTGCAGGAACGGTTATTCAATGCAAAGTTCACCGAAACAACCTTTAACCGCTTACAGCACCAAACCCTTGAAAGCTTAAAACAATCAAAGACCCGCCCGGCTGTAGTGGCCGATGACGTAATTGCCGTGGTAAATTATGGTCCCGATAATATATTGGGGATGAACGAAAGCGGTACCGAAACCTCCATAAAGAACCTCACCCTGCAGGATGTACAAAATTATTACAACAATTACATCACTGCCAGTAACACCAAAGTAGTAGTGGTGGGCGATATAAAACAAAATGAAATACTGCCCAAACTGGCTTTTTTGAACAGGTTGCCTAATAAAGCTGTTGAAATTCCTTCGGTAATAGCCCAACCCATAGCCGTTGATAAATCAAGAATATACCTGGTAAATATTCCCCGCGCCGCACAAACCGAATTCAGAATAAGTAATGTTACCGGTTTAAAGTATGACGCTACCGGCGAATATTACCGTACCAACTTAATGAATTTTGCTTTAGGCGGTGGTTTCAATGGCCGGGTGAACATCAACCTGCGCGAAGACAAAGGCTGGACCTACGGCGCCCGCACCCTGTTCAATGGCGATCAATATACAGGCGATTTTACCTTTACCTCAGGCATTAAAGCCGATGTTACCGACAGCGCTTTAATAGAAGTGATGAAAGAACTGAAGACCTATGTCACTGATGGTATTAAGGATGATGAGCTGGTATTTATGAAAAATGCCATTGGTCAACGCGACGCCCTGCGATATGAGACCGGTACCCAGAAAGCCGGTTTTATTCAACGGATGCTGCAGTATAATTTACCTGCCAATTATGTTGATCAGCAAAACAGGATACTGCAACAAATTACCAAGCCCGAAATAGATGCCCTGGCTAAAAAATATATTCACCCTGAAAAAGTGAACATTGTGCTGGTGGGCGATAAAGCACGTATTCTGCCCGGTTTACAAAAAACAGGATACGAGATAGTAGAATTAAATACAGATGGAAAACCGGTTGAAGGAGATGGGAAGAAAGGATTTTAAGTGAATTGATAAGCAATAAAAAAGGCGCCCCGGCTCTGCCGGGGCGCCTTTTTTATTGCAGGTTTTTCGTTTTACTTCTTAGAACCAGCTTCCGATAAACGCCTCATTCACTTTTTCTTTCTTACCAGCCAGCTTTCTTCTTCTGCGGCTTACTTTATAGTTATGCCTGAACATGGTAATGAACATCAGCGGTATAAACAGGAATATTAATGGTGGAATACCGGCCATTGAGATCCATTTACCGCCATACATATTGCGCATGGGTCTTTTTAACCGTTCTGCGATCAGGTACATCGCCGGAAGGATCAGCAGCGTCATAAAGAACGCAAAAGCCAAACCGAAGATGATGGTCCATGACAATGGTTTCCAGAACACCGCGTTATCGCCACCAAAGAAGATATGCGGATTTAATTCTGCGAATAACTTAACAAAATTAATATTGAAACCAATCGCCAGCGGTATTAAACCCAATATGGCGGCCATAGCAGTTAACAATACCGGAATGATACGTGTTTTACCGGCCTGCACCAATGCTTCTCTTGTTTTTAACCCGCGCGCTCTTAACTCATCAGTGAACTCAATAACCAGGATACCGTTCTTTACCACAATACCCGCTAACCCTACGATACCCAAACCGGTCATCAGTACGGATACTTCCATTTTTGTGATGGCGAAACCTAACAGCACACCAATTACACTGAAGATGATCTCGGTTAAAATGATCACCGGTTTGCTCACTGAGTTAAACTGAATTACCAGGGTGAACAAAATGATCATCAGGGCAATCACCAACGCTTTCAACAGGAAGGCGCCGGTTTCGGCCTGTTGTTCCCCTTCACCGGTTTGTTTTATGGTTACATTGTCACTCTTTTGTTTAAAGTTGTCGATGTAGCCGGCCAACACCTGGTTTACAGCTGTAGGGGTGGTTACATTCATCAACACATTTGACCGCAGGGTAATTACGCGTTTCTGGTTCTTCCGTTTTACACTACCCAGCGTGCTGGTGTAATCAACTTTAACCAGTGAGCTAATGGGCACATGTTTCACTGCACCGCCACCCGCCATATCGCGGAAGGTAATGTTCATGTTCAGCAGATCGGCCAGGCTTTTGCGTTGAACTTCGAGGTTACGCAGCTGGATCTTGTATTCATCTTCCCCATCTTTTATTTTCGATACTTCACGACCGAATACCGCTGTTCTTATTTCCTGTCCTATTTGTGCGGTAGAAACGCCTTCAATCAATGCCCGTTCGCGATCAACGGTAAAGGTGACCTCAGGGTTTGAAAGGTCTACGTCCATTTTCAGCTCTTCCACACCAGGTACCTGTATTGAATCGAGATAATTCTTTAACGATACGGCTGTTTTAATGAGATCATCAAAATTTTCACTGGATACTTCAATGTTAATTGGAGGATCTGTAGGCGGACCACCTTTTTCCTGGTCAACCGAGATCTCAGCGCCGGGTATACCCTTTATCGCTTTACGGATATTATCCATGTAAGGTCTTGTAGCTATCCCTTCACGCTTTTCAAATTCAACAAACGATATCTGGATACGGCCGAGCTCGGGTCTGGTACTTCTGTCCCCGCTTTGCGGATCGCCCGCGCCCACGGCCACGTTACTGATCACACTTTCCACCACCGGGTTTTTCTTGCCATGGTCCATACCCAGTACCTGGTAAACTTTTGTCTCCAGGGTTCGGGTAATAGAATCGGTATATTCCACGTCGCTACCCACCGGCAGTTTCAGGTAAACATAGATCTGGTTAGGATCGCCCTGTGGGAAGAACACCACCGGAACTTTTCTGGCATTAAAGAATGCAAACGTGAGTAGTAACAATACAAAAGTGCTCAGCAACAAATATACAGGCCGCCATCCTTTAAGCGCCCAGCGCAAAGCGGTTTCATAGTGTCCCATGATCCAGGGCAGCGCTCTGTTCTGGAACCCATGAATAAGATCATCGAGCACAAACCGGTTCAACAGAATAAGCAGCATGATAAATATCAGGAGGTTACCCATGAAGGTAAATCCGGCTACATCAAACAGCACACCTATTGTTAATGGGATCCAGAAAGAAGGCTTTCTGAAGATCGCCGACTTGGATTCTTTGGCGCCTTCGGGATGGTTCATAAAGTCAACCGCAAACACCGGGTTCATGAGGAAGGCCACCACCAACGATGCTGTTAACGTAAAGATCAGCATGGCGGGCAGGTAGATCATAAACTTACCAATGATACCGGGCCAGAACATGAGTGGGAAGAAGGGCGCCAGCGTGGTAACGGTACCGGCCAGCACCGGTACAAACACTTCACCGGCAGCCATCATGGCCGATTTTTCGGCTGTAAGGCGGCCATTGCCCTGTACGAAGATGCGGTGCGTATTTTCGATCACCACAATAGCATCATCCACAATAATACCCAACCCGAATAACAACGCAAACAGTACGATGAAATTGAGGGTAACGTGTGTACCTATCATAAGATCGGCCGCCGGCAAAAACACAAAGGCCACAAACATACTCAGCGGTACCGATAGGGCCACAAAGAAGGCATTGGTAACACCCATGAAGAACATGAGGATGATCAATACCAGCAGAAAACCAATAACGATGGTATTTACCAGGTCGTTGAAGGAGGTACGCGAGGCTTTACTTTGATCGCCCGTCAATACTACATTAAGGTTCTTGGGAAACTGTGTTTCCTTCATTTCATCAACCACCCTCTTTACATCGTCTGTTGTTTCAATCAGGTTCTCCCCGGCACGTTTGATGATATTCAGGGTTATTACCGGTTTGCCATCGAGGCGGGCATAGCTTTCCCTTTCTTTGGTAGTGTCCTTAATTTCAGCAATATCTTTCAGGTAAATAGGAGCGCCGCTTGTATTGCGTACGATCACCTTTTTAAGATCGTATTCAGTTTTGAACTGGCCCTTTAACTGCAGGGTACGCTTCATGCTGCCTACATCGAGTAAGCCGCCTGAAATATCCATATTCTCACGGGAAACTGCACCGGCAATATCATCGAATGTGATATTAGCACTGCGCATCTTGTAGTTGTCTACATTGATCTGGAATTCCCGTTCAGGTGCACCAACAATATCAACCCGGTTCAGCTGAGGTAATTCTTCCAGCTTGTCCTGCATGTCATCGGCATATTTCTTCAGCCTGGGCAAGTCAAAGTCGCCGCTCAGGTTAACATACATGATCGGTTGTTCAGAAAAGCTTACTTCCATTACCGATGGTTCTTCGGTAAGGTCGGTGGGCAGGTCTTTCTTGGCCTTGTCAACCGCATCCTTTACTTTTTGCAGGGCTACATCAGTTTCTACATCGGTGCTGAACTCCACCACAATGGCCGAATAGTCCTGTACCGAAGTACTGGTGGTCTTTTTGATCTTGGCACCGGTAATACCCTTGATCTCTTTTTCGATAGGGTTGGTTACCAGGTTCTCGATGTCTTTGGGTGAGTTACCTACATAGATCGTTTGCACGTAAATGGTAGGGATCACAATATCGGGGAACTGTTCTTTGGGCAGGGTAAGGAACTGGTAAATACCGCCCAAACTAAAGAACAGCATCACCAGGTATATCGAAGTCTTGTTCTTTATACTCCAGGTTGTTGGCCCAAAGTTCTTGAACTTGTCTGTAATATTTTCTAAAACACTCATAGAATGAATTTGGAGGTGTAAGTCACTAAATACCTAACTATTTGGCATCTGTAATGATCAGCTGGCCATCGTACAGGCCCTGGAAACCATCGGTGATCAGTACATCGCCTGCAGCCAAACCGTCTTTAACTTCCAGTGTATCGCCATACAGCTGTCCAACGGTAACCGGCTTTTTCTTTGCTACTTTCTTTCCATTTTCGGTGGTGGCTATCATTACAAATTTTCCTTTTTCATCATTCTGAATGGTATTGATGGGTATAGTGATAGCATTGGGTACCGCATAATCCTGGATGCGAAGCATGGCGATCTGGCCGGGACGGAAACCTTCATTGCCCGGTATTCTTCCTTCGATATAAAATGACCGGGTATTTAAATCGATCGCTCTACCGGCTACAGATACTTTTGTATTGAGCTTTTTATTATTATCCTCGGGCAGGGTAACGATCAGGTTGGTTCCTTCATGCACTTTTGTTTGATAAGCTTCCGGCACATTGGCGGTCACTTTTAAGCTACTGGTATTTACAATAGTAATGCCCACCTGGCCGGCCGATGCAGCTGAAAAAGTTTCGCCTACCCTGATATTCACCAGCTCTGCCACACCCGACATTTCTGCATATATATTCGTCATACTCAGCTGCTCTTTAAGCATGTCGATTTGCCTTTCCAGATTGTCAACATTGCTTTTTGCATTTAACAATTCCACTTCGGTGCCGATCTTTTGGTCCCACAGGTTCTTACGGCGTTCATATATTGTTTTGGCCAGGTTTAACTGCACATTGGCCTGATCAATTTGCTGACGATAGATAACATCATCAAGTTTCATTAATAATTGGCCTTTTCTAACAACATCACCCTGCTTTACGTAAAGTGCTTTAACCATTCCACCCTGTCCGCGGGGGGTTACAACGCCTGCGTCCTGCACAATGATCCTGCCCTGCAGATCAATATAGTGAGTGAAGGCCCCTGTTTTTACTGGCGATAACACTACCAGTTTTGGTTTTTCGGGTCGCTTGAAGCTGGTATCTAACTTTGCGATCTCCTTTTCGAGGCTGGTTATTTCTTCTCCTGTTTTTGTCTGTTCTGCTTTCAGTTTTTCCAGTTTGGCTTTTTTCTGGTCAAGCTCGCTCTGGCCGCACGCTGCCAATAAAAGAACTGCTGTAACTACGCCAATTATGTTATACGTACTTTTCATATCAAATAATTTATCCGTTGATTGCATTTGTTGGTTTAGAGTTTTATAGAGTATGGATTATAGTTTTCCAATGGCTTTCAGGTAATCGATGCGTGCTATAATGGCATCGTACAGGGCGTTGAAATAATTGGTTTGTGCCTCGCGCATATCCGTATCTGCATTAGTGATCTCGAGGTTTGAACCCAGTCCCTGCTCATATTTGATCTTGGTTTGGTTGTACACCGCTTCGGCCAGTTGCATGTTCTTCGTTTGCTCATCCATAGTGATCAGCGCAGTGCGGATATTGATGCGTGATTGCTCAACTTCATTGTTGATCTGGTTCTTCAGCCCCTCTATGTTATTCTGGGTCTTTTGCAATTCGAGTTTGGCAGATCTTACTCTTGCATCCTTTGCAAATCCATCGAAAATGGGCACATTGATCTGTAACCCGATGTAAGCGGTGGGGTACCAGGGTTCGCCACCTTTAAAAAAGTCGAACTTTTGACGCTGTGCCATCCGGTTGTATGAACCGGTGAGCGATACGGTAGGTATATAAGTGTATTTGTATCTTTTAATATTGTAAGTATTCAGCTTTTCAACGGCTTTTAAATACTGATATTCCTGCCGGTCATCAAAACGCACACTATCTGCCAATACATTATCGCGTAAAAAAGATTCTGATAATGTATCTGACAGGCTCAGTTGATATTTTACCGGCATACCCATCAGGTATTTAAGGCCCACATAACCCGTTGACAGCTGGTTCTCCACTTTAGCTTTCTGTGTTCTCAGGTTCGATAAGGTAACGGTCACTTTATCTACATCCAGTTTTTCCTGGAATCCGTTCTCATATAAAGCCTTTGTATCGTGCAGTAATTTTTCGGCACGGGCAATATTGGCATCCAGTAAGGCAATTTGCTTTTTCCCAACTACCAATTGATAATAGATCTTATAAACGTTGGCCTTGATCTGTTCCTTTGTAACTGCTACATTCTTTTCTGCATATTCAATAGAAGCGGCTCTTGCCTGTAACCCAACAAATACCTGGCCGTCGAATAATACCTGGTTCAGGGTTGCGCCGTAAGTGCCGTTGTATTTTGTACCAAACCGTACCGCCTGAAAGGTGCCTGGCTGTCCGCCAAAGAACTCAGCAGGTATTAATTGCGTGGGCAGCTTCAGATAATCTGTAACATTTATGCTTCCTGAAACTTGCGGGTATGCTGCAGCCGTGATTTCCCTGTTTGTTTGCAGCTGAATTTCAACATCCTTTAAAGCGTTCTGTACATTAACACTGTTTTTAAGGGCATATTCTACTGCCTGTTGGGCCGTGAACGAATATGTTTGCTGTGCCAGAGCTGGTCGCAATAAGCCTGTTAATACAACCACCAGAGCTATCCTATTTATGCTTGCCGGTTTCATTTTCATAGTGCTTTGCATTTTTATTTCTATGCTGTTGATATTTTAAGATCAGTTTATGGCCTTTCAGGGACGCAACCCCGTATACATAATGTTCAATGATGGCTTTGGTAACATCTGATAATTTATACCGGGAAGGCGGGTACAGGTCTATGTTAAAGGGGATCATCATCGAATCTAACCTGAACTTTGAGATAACATCTACATCTATATCAGGGCGGTACAGCCCTTCTTTTACCCCCCACTCCAGGTTTTTACGAATGATCTGTAACAGGAATTTATTTTTATGTTCCATAAACCGCTGGTATGCCCGAATATGGAATTTCTCCATATCATATAATACCATGGGGTTCATATTACTCAGCTGCTCCATCAACTGATCAACCGTTAAAAGGATCTCTTCAATGGCATCCTTTGCATTTTCACCGCACTTGATACAATCCTGCTGCATATCCTGTACCTCATCTTCCACAACCGCATCAACCAGCTCATTTTTATCGGTATAATACTGATAAATGGTTTTCTTCGACATGCCCAACTGATTGGCAATATCATCCATGGAAACAGAGCGAATACCATACCGCAGGAATAACTCCTTCGCTTTTTCCCGGATCCGCACTTTTGTGTTTGCTTCTGTTGTCATAATAATCGGGCACAAAACTATAGAAACTTTCAGCGTTACCAAAGTTTCCATCCTTTTTTTAAGCCGCCGCTAACAAAATTGATTACACGTACAATTGTTTGTTCATTGATTAAAATGGCTATAGTACAGGATTTGTGCGCTTCCCCTATCTTTGCCTAACCGATTGCTTTCCAGACCAAAACAGGCAACTTTACACAAGGTTATTTTACAAGCCAGTATAAGTGGTTTACTTTTGGGAAGCAAAAAGCAGCAATACATGACAACTCCACATATATTTAAAAAAGCAATACAATTTTTCCTGCAGGGGCTAATTATTTTAGCTCCTATAGCGATTACTATTTATGCGGTTACCGCACTGTTTAATTTTATTGACAATATTCTTCCCAGCCTCATTGGGTATTTTTCGCCCGACCTGCTGGGCGTAGACGCCAACGGCAATCCTAAAAAAATACCGGGACTGGGATTTATACTTGTAACCCTCATCGTTATACTGGTAGGTTATATCTCCTCTTCCTTCATTGTAAGCAAGCTGGTTGACCTGTTTGATAAAGTCCTGGAACGCACACCCGGTATCAAGATCCTGTATTCAACCGTAAAAGATTTCTTTGAAGCTTTTGCCGGTAATAAAAGGAAATTTGACAAGGCGGTGCTGGTAAGCGTTGAAGCGACCGATGTATGGCAGATCGGTTTTATTACCCAGGAAGAAGTGCATGAGTTTGGCTTGCAGGAATATGTAGCCGTATACGTTCCGCAATCCTATGCCTTTGCCGGCCGCCTGTATTTTGTAAAGAGCGACCGGGTTCGTTTGCTTACTGATATCAGCTCAGCCGAAGCCATGAAATTTGCCATTTCGGGCGGCGTTACTGAAATTGATGATGACAGTGTAACGCACAACGCCAAACGCGAAACTCCGAAAGCTTAAAGCCAATCATATCTTGAAAGTGACCTCGTTCGCTTTTTGAATGGGGTCATTTTCATTTACATTAACCGACAAATACCGGCTCCGGGAGCTCCCTGCTTCTATCTTTGCAGCTGTTTGCCCGTTATTAAGCTTGCCCGCTATGAAGAAGCTACTACTCATTGCCCTGGCGGTATTGTGCAGTCATTATCTTTACCCCTGGGGGTTTTATGCCCATCGCCAGATAAATTATTATGCGGTCTTTATGCTGCCACCCGAAATGATGGCGCTGTACAAACCCAATATCCAGTTCCTCAGCGATCATGCCGTTGACCCCGACAAAAGACGGTATGCCGTAGCCGCAGAAGGCGCCCGCCATTATATCGACATCGATCATTACGGCACTTACCCCTTTGATTCATTGCCCCACAGCTGGCCAAAAGCCCTTGAAAAATATGGCAACGATACCCTGCAGGCCTATGGTATTGTTCCCTGGTATATTCAAACTATGATGTTCAGGCTTACCGCAGCCTTTAAAGCAAAAGACCAGGTGAAGGTCCTGAAACTCTCGGCCGATATAGGCCATTACATAGCCGATGCACATGTGCCCCTGCACGTTTGCAGCAACCACAACGGCCAGCTCACCAACCAGCAGGGTATTCATGCCTTCTGGGAATCGCGCATCCCCGAACTGCTGGCTGCCACCTCCTGGAGTTTTTTGATGGGAAAAGCTACCTATATTGAGCACCCGGGTGCTTTTATTTGGTCGCGGGTGCTGGAAAGCGCTGGTGCGGCGGATAGTGTGCTGCGTATTGAACGCGAGCTTACGGCCCGGTTCTCCCCCGATCAAAAATATTCCTTTGAACCGCGCAACGGCCTGCTCATAAAACAATATGCTACCGCTTACTGCCTGGCTTATGATCAACAGCTCAATAATATGATCGAACGCCGCATGCAACAATCGATAATGGCTGTGGCCTCCTGCTGGTATACCGCCTGGGTAAACGCCGGCCAGCCCGACCTGAAAACGCTCACCAACCAGCAGTTCAGCGAAGACGATCGCCGTGAATTTGAGGAACTGAACGCCGCCTGGCTAAAAGGAACCATAAAAGGCAAAGATTGTGATTAGTTCATAATGAATTAGTTAAACGGAACCAGCAAAATTCGCCCCGGCTATAGTCCCGTTAATTGAATACTTTTGCACTCCTTCTAATTTAAGTACGAAACAATGATGCATAATTTTAACTCGGGGCCCAGCATTCTGCCCCAGGAAGTATTCAAACAAGCCAGCGAAGCCATTTTAAACTACAATAATTCCGGTTTGTCGATCCTGGAGATAGGTCACCGCACCGATCTGTTTCAGGCTGTGATGGATGAGGCCATTGCCCTGGTAAAAGAATTGATGAAGCTCGACGATCAGCATGAAGTATTGTTCCTGCATGGCGGCGCTTCCACCCAGTTCTTTCAAATTCCCATGAACCTGTTGAACGATAATGAAATAGCCGCCTACACCGATACTGGTACCTGGTCGGCCAAAGCTATAAAGGAAGCCAAAATATTCGGTCACGTAGAAGTGGTTTGCAGCGCCAAAGAAAGCAACTACAACCACCTGCCCAAACAATTCACCGTTCCTAAAACGGCCAAATACTTTCACCTCACCACCAACGAAACCATTCATGGTGTTCAGTGGCACGACTTTACGCCCTTTTTTGAAGCCGGCGTACCCCTGGTAGCCGATATGAGCAGTGATATCCTGAGCCGGCAAATGGACTTTAATAAATTCGATCTTATTTATGCCGGCGCCCAAAAGAACGTTGGCGCGGCCGGGGTAAACCTGGTGATCATTAATAAGAACATCCTGGGCAAAGTGAACCGCAAACTCGCTTCCATGATGGACTACCGCAATCATATCGAGAACGGTTCCATGTTAAATACGCCTCCGGTATTTGCTGTATACGTGTGTATGCTTACCCTGCGCTGGTTGAAAAACCAGGGTGGCGTGGCGGCTATTGAAAAGATCAATAACCAGAAAGCGCAACTGCTGTATAACACCATCGACAGCCTGCCGGTATTCAAAGGCACTGTGATCAATAAGGAAGACCGCAGTATTATGAATGCCTGCTTTACAATTGAGAATGCCGATCTCGAAAAAGAATTTCAAACACTTTGCAAGCAGAATGGGATGGTAGGAGTAAAAGGCCATCGCAGCGTGGGCGGTTTCAGAGTATCGCTGTACAATGCCCTGCCTATTGAAAGTGTGCAGGTGCTTACCAGCCTAATGAAAGATTTTGCTGAGAAGAAAGGGTAAACACCCCACCTTCGCCAGTTGGCGAAGAGCAAGGGAATCCCGGCCCGGGGATTTTATGATCGGGTATTAAAACAGGTTAATAAATTCGCAATTCAAAATTTAATCAGGTGCCGTCAATTTCTCCCCACAAATCGGGAGGTTAGGGTAGGCACCGCTTAATAAATTCTCAATAATGGCTAATATTTCTCCTTTTAAAGCCCTGCGCCCACGTCCCGAGTTGGCCAGGCAGCTTGCTTCCCGTCCTTACGATGTGCTGAATTCAAAAGAAGCCCGTGAAGAAGCGGTTGGCAATCCATATTCGTTCCTGCATATAACCAAATCAGAGATCGATTTGCCCGAGGATATCGATATTCACAGCGAGCCGGTATATGAGAAAGCAAAAGAGAACATCGCCGCATTTATTCAACGGGGCATTTTGTTCAGGGAAGACAAACCCTGTTATTATATATACCAACTGATAATGAATGGCCGCAGCCAAACCGGTTTGGTAGCTGCCAGCTCAGTTGATGATTATGAAAATGACATCATCAAAAAGCATGAGTTCACCCGGCCCGAAAAAGAGAAAGACCGCATTAACCATATAGCCACTACCGGCGCCCAAACCGGTAATGTTTTCCTGGCGTACCGCAACAACGCCGAAATGGATACGCTGATTGAAAACTGGAAAAACACCCACACGCCGGTGTATGATTTTGTAGCCGATGATGCCATCAGCCATACCATTTGGGTCATCAATGACGATGCGGCCATTGAAACTGTTACCAACCTGTTCAAAAACAAGATCCCGCAAACTTATATTGCCGACGGCCACCACCGTGCCGCTTCGGCCGCCAAAGTGAGAAAAGCATTGGGTAATAAAGCCCAGGAGGAAGCAGATCATTTCCTCACCACCCTGTTCCCCTCAAACCAGTTGTATATTATGGATTACAACCGGGTGGTGAAAGACCTGAACGGACTCACTGAAGCCGCTTTACTCGAAAAACTGGCAGCGTCTTTTACCATAGAAAAGGCCAGCAGCGCCGTTTCACCGGCCAAATTGCACCAGTTTGGCATGTACCTCAAAGGCCAGTGGTATACCCTCACCGCCAAAGAAGGCACCTGGAGCAACGACCCCATTGGCGTGCTGGATGTAACCATTCTGTCGAACCTGGTACTGGACCCCATTTTAGGCATTAAAGACCAGCGAACCGATAAAAGGATCGACTTTGTAGGCGGTATTCGCGGACTGGGTGAACTGGAAAAAAGGGTGAACAGCGGCGAAATGGCTGTAGCAATCAGCCTGCACCCCGTTACCATTCAGCAGTTATTCGATATTGCCGACAGCGGTAATGTAATGCCCCCGAAAAGCACCTGGTTCGAACCCAAATTACGCGATGGGTTGCTTACGCACCTGATCTACGGTTCAGAAGGTTAAACAGGAGCATTTTGTTATACAGGAGTAATCCTGGTCGAAAATAAATGAAGTAAGAAGTAGGAAATAAGAAGTACGAAGAGCCTGTATTTCGATTTTCCTACTTCAGACCTCAGACCTCCGATTTCGAGCATCCGCCCAATTCGAGGCCTGAAACAGCAAAGCGGCTCCCGCCTTCGGGTTCTTCCTACTTCCTGCCTCTTACTTCCTACTTCAGAACTTCCCTGCCAGGAACTTTAACTTTCTGCGAAACTTTCCTTCTTTTCCAGCTATGCTACTTCCCTTATCTTTGGTCCCGTATGAAACATCTTTTACCAGTTGTAGGATTATTGTTTGTCGTAAATCTGACCCAGGCCCAGCAGGAGCCCGCCGGTGATGTTAAAACAGTTCAGGAAACTGCTAAAAATTATATGAAGCAGGGCGATTATTCCAACGCCGTTCTGGTGCTGAACAGGGCTTTACAGAGCAACGCCGATAACCTGGAATTGCAGAAAGACCTCACGTTCGCCTATTACCTTAACCGTGATTATGTGCACGCCCTGGAGGTAGCCCAAAAATTCCCCGACCGGCAGGATGCCGATGTGCAAAGCTTTCAATTACTGGGTATGGTGTATAAAGCCATTGAAGAAGTAAAGGATTGCGAAAAAATGTACAAAGCGGCCCTGAAGAAATTCCCCAATAGC
The DNA here is from genome assembly GCF_002077945.1 of Niastella vici. Taxonomy (GTDB): domain Bacteria; phylum Bacteroidota; class Bacteroidia; order Chitinophagales; family Chitinophagaceae; genus Niastella; species Niastella vici. The sequence goes on along the minus strand of NZ_LVYD01000013.1, from coordinate 363,971 downwards.
GGCACCCTGTACAGCGAATATGGCGAAATGAAATATACCAAAAAAGATTACGCCGAAGCCATCAAAATTTGGGAAAAAGGCATTGAATCGGACCCTGGTTATTCAGGTAATTATTACAACGCCGCCAAACATTATTATTTTACTACCGATAAGGTTTGGGGCCTGATATACGGAGAGATCTTTGTAAACCTCGAAAGCTATTCGAAACGTACCGCAGAGATCAAGAATGTATTACTCGATGGCTATAAGAAATTGTTTTCCGATGTTAACCTTACCAAAGATCAGGATACAAAGAATGAGTTTGTAAAAGCCTATTTCGATATCATTAAATCACAATCTTCATTCATCGGTTCTAACGGCGTTACGCCCGAAACTTTATCGGCCGTTCGCACCAAATTCATCCTTGACTGGTATGCGAAAAACGCCACACGTTTTCCCTTCCGCCTGTTCGAATATCAGCAGCAATTGTTAAAAGCAGGGATGTTCGACGCATATAACCAATGGGTTTTTGGCACAGCCGCCAACCTGCCGGCGTATGAAAACTGGACCAAAACTCACCAGGAAGAATACAACAAGTTTGATTATTTTCAGCACAACCGGGTTTTCAAATTACCCGCGGGTCAGTATTATCAATCAGTAAAATAAATTAATTAGTCCCCCGGTACACCGGGGGACTTTTTTTATTAGCGCAGATTTGTTAAATTCAATCAATGCAAGTCCCGGGGGGAACCGCTTGCCGTTTCCACAATCATTTGCCGGGCTCAAAAAACAACATCTATGACCGAACCCAAACGATTATTCGATTGCCTGCAGTACCGTTTAAAAACAAAGCCATTGACCGATATGCTGGCGGCAAAGGAAAATGGTAAATGGAAAACATACAGTACCGAAGAAGTAAAGACCACCGTTGATAAACTCGGGGCCGGTTTATTGAACCTGGGTATCCAGTGCGGCGATATGACCGCCGAAAAGCGCGATAAAATTGCCATCCTTAGCAAGAACCGCCCCGAATGGATAATGCTCGATCTGGCTGTTCAGCAAATTGGCGCCATTCTTACGCCCATTTACCCCACCATAAATGTGCAGGACCTGGAATTTGTGTTAAATGATGCCCAGGTAAAAATTGTATTTGTAAACGACGAAGAGCTTTTCCATAAAGTATTAAGTGTAAAAGACCGCGTTCCCTGCCTGCAGGAGATCTATACTTTTGAACACGTGGCCAATGCCCGCCATTGGAAAGACATTTTGCAGCTGAGTGATGAAGCAGGTATACAAAAAATTCAAACCATTGCGGCCAACATCGATTACGAAGACCTGGCCACCATCATATATACCTCAGGCACCACAGGAACACCCAAAGGCGTTATGCTTTCGCACAAGAACATCCTGAGCAATGTAATGGCCTGTTATCCCTGTTTGCCCGATTTTCAGAATATGCGGGCGCTCAGCTTTTTGCCCCTGAACCATATATTCGAACGAATGATCTCCTATTTTTACCTGTACAGGGGAATAGCGATCTATTATGCTGAAAGTATGGATACCATCGGCGACAACCTGAAGGAAGTAAAACCCGACATCTTCACCACCGTTCCCCGCCTGCTCGAAAAAGTGTACGACCGCATTATGGCCAAAGGCGCAGAGTTAACCGGTTTGAAAAGAAAATTATTCTACTGGGCGCACGACCTCGCTGCCCGGTACGAGATCAATAAACCAATGGGCTTTAGCTATAACATGCAACTGGCCCTTGCCAACAAACTCATTTTTAGCAAATGGCGCGAGGGCCTGGGCAATAACCTGAAATGTATTGTTAGCGGGGGCGCTGCCTGCCAGGTTCGTTTAATACGCATATTTACCGCAGGCCGCATACCGGTGCTCGAAGGCTATGGTTTAACTGAAACCTCGCCGGTGATCAGTGTAAACCGTTTTGAAGCGCATAACCGGATGTTTGGTTCAGTTGGCCCATTGATCGATAATGTAGAAGTAAAGATCGCCGAAGACGGTGAAATACTTTGCAAAGGCCCCAACGTTATGATGGGCTATTACAAACGCCCCGATCTTACCGCAGAATCAATGAGCGGCGAATGGTACCATACCGGTGACATTGGGATGTATGTAGAAAATAAATACCTGAAAATTACCGATCGCAAAAAAGAATTGTTCAAAACCAGTGGTGGTAAGTACGTAGCGCCACTGCCCATTGAGAACAAGCTGAAAGAATCAATTTATGTAGAGCAGATCATGGTGGTAGGCGCTGAAAAGAAATTTGTAGGCGCGCTCATCATTCCGGCATTTCCGGCACTGAAAGACTGGGCCCGTAAACAGGGCATTGCAGATATGCCCAATGAACAGCTGATAAAACAACCCAAAGTAATTGACCTGTTCAATGAGCTCGTACACAGCTTCAACAAATTCTTCAACCACGTAGAGCAAATAAAAAAGTTTGAACTGCTGCCACACGAATGGAGCATTGAAACCGGTGAAATGACGCCCAAGCTGAGCATTAAACGAAAAGTGGTGATGGAAAAATACCGCGATTCTATTGAGCACATTTATGCATAAATAATTGAGTAAGTTAATAAGGGGGTGGCAGGTTAACTTGCCACCCTCTGTTGTTATACAACAAAACTGCCTGTAGCTATTTTAGGACGAAACACAACTCCCATTGTGGGAATACCTTCAGGAAAGCTTCGGTCACGCTTCGGTCAAGCTTCGGTTACGCTTCGCTTATCCCGGATTGGGAAATGCGGGTAAAAAAGTGGGGAATTGCATCATCTGATCCAGTTCAATTACCGCAAACTGCATCTGTTTTATACTACTGTTCTACAGGAAATTTGTAAAAGAACGCAGGAAACGGGTTGTTAGCCCATTTGATGCGGCGCAACTTTATACCTGACAATAAGTAGTTATGAAAAAAGAAGCATTATTAACAGAAGAAAGAACACTCGACCCGCAGGATTGGTCAACCCTGAATGAGCTGGGCCACCGCATGCTCGATGATCTGTTCTATTACCTTGAAACTACCCGCCAACGCCCGGTATATACAAAACCAACAGCAGCAGCCCTGGCCAGTATGCAACAGCCCGTTCCCGAACAGCCCCAGGACGCAAAGGCCGTGTATGAAGAGTTCTTCAATCATGTACTTCCCTTTAACATCAACAATATTCATCCGCGCTTTTGGGCATGGGTACAGGGTGGCGGCACCCCGTTCGGTATGCTGGCCGATATGCTGGCCTCGGGCATGAACGCCAATGTAAGCATTGGTGACAGTATGCCCATGTATGTAGAGAAACAGGTACTCGACTGGTCGAAAGAAATGATGGGGTTTCCGGAAACAGCAAGCGGGTTGCTGTTGAGCGGTGCTTCCCTGGCAAATATCACAGCACTGGTAGTGGCCCGGCATGCTGCCAACCGCGACATTAAAACAAAAGGCTTGCAGTCGGTTGCCGGCCCACTCACGGTGTACGGTTCTTCCGAAACGCATAATTGTGTATTGAAAGGGGTAGAAGTGATCGGTATTGGCAGCGACAATTTCCGCAAGGTTCCCGTTGATGCCGATTACCGCATTCGTACCGATGAATTGCGGCGTATGCTCCTGGAAGATAGAGCGGCCGGTTACATTCCGTTTTGTATAGTGGGCAATGCCGGCACCGTAAATACTGGCGCCATTGACCCGCTCAATGAGCTGGCGGCCATTGCAAAAGAACACAAACTATGGCTGCATGTAGATGGCGCGTTTGGCGCTATTCCCAATTTGTTGCCTGAATTTGCAGACAGCCTCAAAGGCCTGGAGCTGGCCGATAGCTTATCGTTCGATTTTCATAAATGGTTGTATGTGAATTATGAAGCGGCCTGTGTGCTCATACGCGACCCGCAGCTGCACAGGGAAGCATTTGCATCGGCCGTAAACTATTTAACCCTGCACGAGCGGGGACTGAGTGCAGGTCCCGACGGGTTTAACAATTTTGGTATGGAACTATCGCGGGGCTTTAAGGCTCTGAAGATCTGGATGTCGTTAAAGCAAAATGGGTTGGAAACCTATCGCACACTCATCAGGCAAAACCTGCAGCAGGCTCAATACCTGGCCGAACTGGTACAAATGCAACCGGAGTTGGAATTGCTGGCGCCTGTGCCATTGAATATTGTTTGCTTTCGTTTTAATCCGGGCAACTACATCACAAAGCAATTGAATGAGCTGAACAGGGAAATATTGATGCGGCTGCACGAACAGGGCATAGCGGCCCCTTCCTATACGGTATTGAACGGAGAATACGCCATCAGGGCGGCCATTACCAACCACCGCAGCCGGTTCACTGATTTTGAATTGCTTGTAAATGAAACAGTACGGCTCGGGAAGGAATGCCTCCTGACCACCTAAAGGGGGAACCAATTCCAGTTCCAGATGGCCGATTACTTTTCGCCCATTGGGCCTGAGCGCCTTGCCCACCGAAACCCAGGCATAGGAGGGCAGTTGAAGGGTTGCCTGTTGGCTTTTTTCGGGTTATCTTTACAGCCCCAAATGACTTGTAGCACAAAATAAATTTTTAGTATATGGAACTTACCGACGAGATATTAGTTCAGAAAACTACCAAATCGAAGTTACCGGAAGTAGATTTTAATAAACTGGGATTCGGGAACTATGTATCCGATCACATGCTGATCTGCAACTACGCCAATGGCCAATGGCAGGCTCCCCGCATTATTCCTTTTGGTGATATTACTGTAAGTCCAACCACTTTGGCATTTCATTACGGACAATCAGTGTTTGAAGGTTTGAAGGCTTTCAGGCTCGATGATGGCCGCATTAACCTGTTTCGCGTGCAAAAGCATTATGAAAGAATGCTGCGTTCACTTAACCGCATGTGCATGCCAGGCATACCCGAAGAAATATTTGTTGAAGGTTTACGCCGCCTCATTGAAGTAGATAAAGACTGGTTACCCGCACAACCCGGTGTTAGCTTATACATTCGTCCGCTGATGTTTGCCAGCGAGGCCAAATATGGCGTAAAGATCTCTGATGAATATTGCTTCATCATCTTTACCGGTCCGGTTGGTCCCTATTTCTCACAACCACTGAAATTAAAAGTAGAAACCGAATATACAAGAGCTGCCAAAGGCGGAACCGGTTCTGCCAAATGTGCCGGCAACTATGGTGGCGCTTTCTACCCTACTCAAAAAGCAAAAGAAGCGGGATACGACCAGGTTTTATGGACAGATGCCCGCGAAAATAAATACATTGAAGAATCAGGTATGATGAATGCCATGTTCGTCATCGATGGCGTACTGGTTACTCCGCCCACCAGCGATTCTATCCTGGCAGGTGTAACCCGCGATTCTTTATTAACGCTGGCTGCCGACCTGGGTATTCCTTATGAAGCCCGCCCCGTAGCCCTGGCCGAGCTGGAAAATGCGTTCAGGCATAATACCATCACTGAAGCATTTGGCGCAGGTACAGCCGCTGTGGTAGCACCTATTGCCACCATCCATTTAAATGGCATCGATCATCATTTACCGGCTTATAACGACAACTCCATTATGTTCCAGTTGAAGAATAAAATGGAAGCCATTCGCAAAGGCCTGGATGAAGATAAACATGGCTGGAATTTTCTGTTCTAGATCATATTTTACTATATAATTTTTTAAAAAAAGGCCCCGGTTTCACCGGGGCCTTTTTTATTTGTTTGTTACCCCGGCTATGGTTTTAGGCAATACCCTATCTTTGAATTCAACCTATAATTTTTCATTATGCCTAAAACCATCATTATAACAGGCGCTAACGGCAACCTGGGTACTGCAGTAGTAAAAAAATTCCTTGAACAGGATTTTAAAGTAATTGCGGTTGACCATTCGGGTAGCCATTTGGGGTTTGCCGACAGGAATCCCCAGTTTGAGCTGCATGCCGTAGAACTTACCGATGAAACAGATAGCGAAACATTCGTGAAAGAAGCAGCCAGCCTGTACGGCAATATTGATTGTGGCGTATTGCTGGCAGGCGGTTTTGAAATGGGCGGTATCGACAGTACCAACATTACCGCATTAAGAAATATGTTCACCCTGAATTTTGAAACAGCTTATAATATTGCCCGGCCTTTATTTCAGCACATGATGCAGAACGGCTATGGGCGGCTGGTGTTTACCGGCGCTCGCCCCGGCCTGCAGGCCGAAGAAGGTACCAATAAAATTGCCTATGCTTTAAGCAAATCACTACTATTTAAACTGGCAGATATTTTAAATAAAGAAGCCAAAGGTAAAAATGTAACCGTGTCGGTAATTGCACCAAGCACCATTGACACAAAGCCTAACCGGGATAGCATGCCGAAGGCAAATTTTGAGAACTGGGTAAAACCTGAACAAATAGCCGAGGTACTTGCCTTTATTTGTTCCGACAAAGGCGATATACTAAGAGAACCGGTATATAAAGTTTACAACAATGCATAAAAAAATAAGATGAGTTGTTCAATCTTTAACAACTCATCTTATGTATCTCAACTCTGCGTGCTTAACAAAGCTTTCTTCCCACAATATGTGGGATGTACGGAATTAAACACACATGGCTTTATTACCATTCAACATGTTTTCTGCATAAACTTTAGGGCTATAACTCCAAAACACTATTCCAACCTGTAACACCATCTGGTTCGCGGAACTGATTCTCAATATCCTCAGCCCACATACGTTCGTCAATAAAGAATTTGTAATGATATTTACCCCGGGGCAACATTGGTATTTCTATACTCCAAAATCCATTCTTGGTGGGTCGTAACGTTAACTGGTCATGGGCCCAGTTATTAAAATCTCCCGCGAGAGAAATTCTGTTTGCACAGGAATTCTTGATGTGAAATTCAATACACTTCTTCCTCTTGTTTACGTAAGGGGATTGGTGGTGTTTCATTGTGCCCTCCTTTTTTGGTTGCCTAAAAAATGTTGTTTTCTATACAGAATTTTTTTGCAGCTTTCACAAGGTTATCGACACGGGACATCAAAGAATAAATAATGGATCAAAATCAAGGCAAATTGAACGAGTAAGGCAAAGATATCAGCTTAAGGATTTTACTGGCCTGTCACAAAAGGTACGACCTTTTGAAAAATTATAAAAGTATTTACAGTATTATTTTTCTGTTTAACCAATTAAATCTTTATCCTATTGTTTATCAATAAAATTCATTTTACTACAGCCCGTACAATTAATCCTGGGGTAACATTTATAAAATGTATTTCATTCAATTTTTCTATCCCATGATTGTAATCAGCTGTAAAATGATTGCTAAACCGTTTTGAGTAACTCCTACGCATTATCCTACCAAATTACTTTAGTGTTGCATCAATGATCATACTGGCAGAGATTTCAGGTGGGTGTTATTTTCCGGCGGTCAGTTGTTGCTTTTCGGGAACGTTATGTACAAAACTATCGAGGTGGTGCTTCAGGTAATTAATATCTTTTTGCAGTTGCAGGTTTACGGATAAAACAGAATCGTTCTGCAACATTAATTTGTTGTTTGAGTCTGTTAACTGTTCATTTTTCCGGTGAAGCCTAAGGGCTATTACCAGAAAAACTATGCCCCCTATAGCGAGGCTCCGGAAAACATAGACTGTTTGGTTCCTTTTCATTGAAATAGTACTCAAATATGCTTTATTACCGTTAAACGCTAATTAAAGGGGAATTAAAAAGCAATTAAACAAATGGGAATACCCTTAAGGTTTAGCCGCAAAAGCCTTTAATGAAGGAAGTACGATCGTAAAAACCGTTCCGGTATGGGGAGATGACTGCACTTTGATGTCGCCTTTATGCAAATTGATGATCCGTTTGGCAAGCGGCAGCCCCAGCCCAAAGCCTTCTATAGGCGAAGCATTGGCGCTGCGATAAAATGGCTGGAATATATTTTCGGCTTCTTCTTTCGTAATGGTATCGCCGTAGTTTTTAAATTGTACAATTACGTTATCATCTTCGAATAACAAATTAACCATTACATGATGGTCAGATGAAAATTTACAACCATTATCGGCAATGTTACGCAGGGAACTGTACAACAGGTCGCTGTTGCCAAATACCAGGAAAGCTTTTTCATCGTCGGGAAAGTCGCCGAACTGCAGTATCACTTTATACGCTTCACTGTTCTTTTGCACATCGGCAGTTACCTTTAACAACACTTCATCGATACGCACTTCACTGAGTTCGATACTTCCCTGTGAGCCGGTCTTTGCAATTTCGAGAAGGCTTTTGGTAAGCTGTTGCATTTGCTGCACGTCTTCATGCACTGAATATATCACCTGTTTATATTCTTCAGTGCTTCTTTCTTTTTGCAGGGTTACATCGAGCTGGCTCGAGATGGAAGTAAGCGGGGTCGATAGTTCATGCGACGCGTTGGAAATAAACCGCCGTTGTATCAGGAACGATTCCTGCAACCGGTCGAGCAGGTCATTAAAGGTGTTCGCCAGCTGGTTCAGTTCGTCCTGCGTGCTGCCGGCCTGTATATGTTTCGACAGGTTTTGCGAAGTAACATGATTTACGTCATGTATGATCTGTTTAATGGGTTTAACCAGTTGTAACGAGAAAGCATAGCCTACTGCCAGGGCAACCGCAATACCTATGAACAAACAAACAAGTAACAGATCGCGCAGGTCTTTCAGGCGCTCCCAGCCGTCTGCATCATACCCGGCTACTACCACAATAATACGGCTGCGTTTATCGGTATAATGGAAGGCCAGCACATCACGTTTACCGGCCGAATAAGATACTTCGTGTTTTAACCGGGCCTGTTTCAGTATCTCCTTATTGGGTATTATAGAATCGATATCGGGAACATTATACTGATACACCGGTTGATCGAGATAGTTAAAGATCGCCACGCTTTTCTGGGTGAGCGTAAATGCCGACGCCGAATCCATATGATAGAGGAATGCCCGGCTGCTGTCATTATCACCTAAATAAGAAAAAAGCTGTCCGTCGTTATTAGCGCGGCCTTTCAGGCGCTTTTTAAATGTTTCCGTTCGTTGCAGGGCGGTAAAATAATGAACAGATATACTTAATGCCAGCAGTATAATGGTAACCAGTAAGGCAAAAAGCGCAGTTATTTTAAATTTGATCTTCAATCTATGGGTTTTCTTTCAGTATATAGCCCATGCCTACCTGGGTATGAATAAGCCGGGTGTCAAAATCTTTATCCAGCTTTTTACGCAGGAAGTTTACATATACATCGATCACGTTGGTCTTTGTATCAAAATCTATATCCCATACATTCAGGGCAATATCTGCACGGGATACCACCCGGTTCTTGTTCCGTATCAGGTATTCGAGCAACTGGAATTCCTTGGCGGTAAGCGAAATGGGCTTATCGGCCCGCGTTACTTCCTTACTGTCGAGGTTCATGGTAAGATCGGCCACCTTCAGAATATTACCGGTAGGAATATTATGGTAGATCCTTTTTAATAATGCCCGTATACGCACTAACAGTTCCTTGAAATCGAATGGCTTTACAATATAATCATCGGCACCGGCATCAAAACCTTCAATTTTATCAGCGGTAGTGTTAAGGGCCGTTAACATTACTACGGGAATACGTTCGCTGTGCCGCCGTATTTCCTTGCACAGCTCATAGCCGTTCAAACCGGGCAAATTGATATCGAGGATGATGAGATCGAACGGGTAGGTCTCGAACAATTTTTTACCAATCAGGCCATCATAGGCTACTTCAACATGATAGTTTTGTTCGGTAAGCCCTTTTTTTAATGACTCAGCTATCTTTTTTTCATCTTCTACCAGTAAAATTTTTATTTCTTCCATAGCCAAAAATTCATGGTCGCAAAATTCACAAATAATAAAGTTACCGGGTATGTGTTTCCACTATAAGTAATTAAAAGTAAATTAAAATTCCCAAATCAAAAACCCAAGACTTTTGTGAACCAGGATGCCGAAGTAAGAAGGATGTAGGAAGATGAGAAAATAATTTGCAATTAGGAATCCCGCTAACTTCATACATCTTCCTTCTTACTTCTTACTTCATTAAAGGCAGCCAGTCGATCATGCGGGTGGTAAAACCATACTCATTATCGAACCAGGCAATCAGCTTTACATGGTTGCCCACTACCGAGGTAAGCGTACCGTCGATAACACAGGAATGGGTATTTCCTTTAATATCGAGCGAAACCAGCGGGTCTTCGGTATACTCTATAATGCCTTTATAATCGTTTTTAGCGGCTGTAGCGAACAAGCGGTTTATTTCCTGGCGCGAAGTATCGTGCTGCAGTTGAATGGTAAAATCGGCCATGGCGCCATTAGCTACCGGTACCCGGGTCGATACCGAGGCGATCTTGTTTGCAAGGGCAGGTAATAACCGCTCAAGCGAATGTTGCAGATCAATTTCTACCGGTATAATAGACTCCGCAGCAGACCTTCCGCGCCTGAATTGCTTATGCGGCGCATCAACCAGTTCCTGACGCGAGGTATAGGAATGTAAAATATTACACTGTACCGATTTTATGCCAATGGCATTCAAAATATATAATATATGTGTTGAACAGTTGGTCATGCAGCCGCCTGGCGAAATGATCGTTTCTTCCTTTGAAAGCGCATGTTGGTTAAAACCGTATACCAGCAGGGGAATATCGTTTGAACCGGTGGTTGACAACAACACTTTGCGGGCGCCGGCCATTAAATGCTGTTCGGCCCCGGCACGGGTACTAAAGCTTCCCGAACATTCGAGCACCACGTCTACGTTCAGGTCTTTCCAGGGCAGGGCCGCAGGTTTATCCTGTCTGAAGGCCTTTACTACTTTATCATTGGCTGCAATGGCTCCCGGTTGGTGGGTAATGGTGCCGGGGAAGGTGCCGTATACCGAGTCGTACTTTATCAGATAGGCCAGGTTATCGGCATCCATAATATCATTGACCGCAACCAGCTCAATATCGTCCCGGTCAATCAACCGTCTGAACAAAAGCCGGCCTATACGGCCCATACCGTTAATTGCTATTCTCATCATATAGTTTCTAAAATGAGTTGCAAATATAATCAACCGGTAAATGCAGAGTTACTATGGGATTTTTAAGGAATAAGCGTAACTAGCTGAAATACATGTCGAGGTCGCGCAGGGAAATGGGTTTTTCCCACACTTTGGTGACCGGCAGGCCATCTTTAATGCGGGGCGGGTTATAAGCGCTTAACAGGTGCAGTTTTATATTGGGATGATCCTTAATGATATTCTCAGCCTTTTCCCAACCCAGGCCATCAGGAAGGTTATTATCAAGAAATAAGATATCGGGCAAAAACTGATCTACCTGGCTAAGGCCATCCGAAAGCGTATAGGCAGTATGTACATCACAGTTTTTACGGCTAAGATAGGCCTTTATCAAAAGGCACAGATCCTTCTCATCGTCTATTATTAAAACCTTAAGTCGCTCTTTTGTCATGTTTTAGAGCTGAATTTTAAATACCCTGGGGAAATTGTTTCCCATTGATGAAAAATATAAAAAAAACAGGAATCCTGGGTCAGTGGTATAATTTTTTCCTCAAATTCCTGAAAACGTAAATGTATGACATCTAACACAAAAATCATTCTAGGGATGCTGGCCGCAGCAGCTGCGGGTGCAGCCATTGGTATTTTACTGGCTCCGGAAAAAGGCAGTGAGCTCAGACGAAAGATCAGGACCGGCATCGACGAAGTGATGGAAGATGTAGCCGAATTACTGGCTTTAGGCAAGGAAGAAATGAAGAATATGTATGCAGCTGCGGAAGAAGAAGTTCAGCATGGATTTGAAAATTAATGTACACAGTCTGATGTCAGCAGGTAGCTTATTTACAGGCCGGGATCTAAAAATACAACATGGAGAATTTAAACACCAAAGCAGCCAACCTTGCCAATAGTGTACAGGATATTGCACAAACTTATTATGAGCTGGCCCGCATCAATGTAGCACAGGCAGGCACAAAAGCTGTTGCCCGTGCTATTATTTTCTTTTTGTTTGGCGGCTTTATATTGTGTATTCTATTGTTAGCGGGTATTGGGCTTTCCCTGTACCTGGGCCATCTGTTGAAAAATGCCGCCGCTGGCTATTTTATCGTAGCTTTGTTTTACCTTTTAGTGTTTGTTGTGTTTTATTTGCTGCGCAGAAAGATCATCCTTCCATTTATCATGGACTTTATCGTTCGGAGAATTTATGACAAAACAGATAACGAGTTATAAAGAATTGTTACAGGAGAAAGCCAGGCTGAAAACATTGATGGCCGAGCAGGAGCTTCAGATCAAAGAAGACTGGCGCTCACTTAAAGAAGAATTAAAACCTGCGGCTGTCGTGGCTGGCACCATACGCAACCTGTTCACCCGTAAGCACGGTATTGGTATAGCACAGATTGGTGTTAACTTACTGGCCGATGGCCTTATTAAAAAGGTATTGCTGGCAAATACCGGCTGGCTTACCAAATGGCTTATTCCCTTCTTTATAAAGAATTACGCATCGCATTTGAGCGATGAACCTAAATCACTGTTGAATAAAATAAAAGCATTCTTTAAAAAGAATGGAAAGATGCATCATGATACACCTGAGACGCAGCCCGATCAGGAAACGGGAATGGATGCAGTTTGAAACCAAAAGCTGCGGATGTTCTCCACCACTTTTAATAAAGCATCGAAGCTGATAGGCTTTACCACATAACTATTGGCGCCGAGTTCGTAACAGCGTTTGATCTCTATTTCATTCTTGGTAGTGGTAAAAACAATAACGGGGATCTTTTTAAAAACGGGATGCTGTTTTAATTCTTTCAATACTTCCCGGCCATCTTTTTTGGGCATATTCAAATCGAGCAGAATAAAACCCGGGAGGGCTTTCTCTTCCATGTTGCTGCTCGCATATATATTATCGAGGTAATGCAGCACTTCTATCCCATTCTCTACAAAATCTATTCTTTCGGGAAAACCTATTTCCGAAAAGGCAGTTTGAAGCAGGTACCGGTCATCGGCATCATCCTCCGCAATAAGTATTGGCTGGTTGTTCATAATATCCACGCCTGTTTTTCCTTTCAATGTAAGAATTCAAAAGTAAGTTATTGTTAAGAGACATTAACCTTAAAATTTCCTTAAGAACACAAGCGAAGAAATAAAAAAAGTCCGGAAGGTGTCTGATAGTATCATTGACCCTTCCGGACTTTTGGTCTTTCCGGCTCCATGACTTGCTGATTTTATTCAACGTTAGTCGACCCGGCGAAAACCTCCTGCCACCAATGAGACCAGGAATAATATTATAAAAATAAAAAACAGAATTTTGGCAATGGAAGCTGCACCTGCAGCTATTCCGGTAAATCCGAAAACGGCTGCTATGATGGCCACCACCAGAAATATGACTGTCCAACGTAACATAAAATAAATTTTTGGTTAATAAATACATTTCCGTCACGCACTTACCGGTAATGCTGGTGCTCGCAATTCTTTACACACCGTACCGGCCTTCTATGTATAATTTGTAAAAATCATACCGCTGGCTCGTTTCCATCAGTTATTTTCAATAACACTCAGATAACGCTCCCCTGTTCAGGTAAAAAAAATTACAGCGTGTAGACTAAGTTCTACATTCTACTATTTTGCTTCAATATTTCCCGCGGGGGTACAATCTTTACAGAAGTACTGTTGGCTGCTTTAATTGCCGGTCGTTATAAAATGAGCGTATATAAGAAGAGAAATAGAAGGATTGTAACACCTAAATTTCAGGTTATGAAGAACAGCTATTTATTGCATATAGATGAGCAAACAACACAGGGCATACCGCTGGAAGACATCGGTTTTCTTTCTACATTCAAGGCGAATTTGCTGGAAGATATTCTGGCTGAGATCCAGGTTATTGAAATTACCTTATCGAACCCGGGCGCTAATACAGTGGCCGCGCTGGTAAAGATCGGTGCAAACAATGGCGAATTCACGGGTTATAGTGTAGCCATAAGGTGGGAAACTGCCATTACCAAAGCCTTTGAAAGCATAAGATACCATATTAGTCTTTTTGCTAATTCTCCGTTACAGGAAAATACAAATTAAACAAGGCCCCTTTATCTTCCCTGGCCGATGCCAGCACATAGCCATTATGATTGGTCATTACTCTTTCAACAATAGCCAATCCAATACCCTTGCCTTCATATTCAGACCCCGTATGCAGGCGTTGGAATATGAGAAATATTTTCTGACTGAATTCATTGCTGAACCCAATACCATTATCCTGTATGCTTATGCGGATAAAACTTTTTTTCATTAATTTTTTATCAATATGTGCCAGCTCTTCACCACTGGTTTGCACACATTGAATGGTAACAACCGGCGGTATGCCTGGTTTTCCAAATTTGATGGCGTTATCGATGAGCGCCTTGAACATCAGGTATAATTGCTTTTCAAAACCAGTGATAGAAGGCATTTGCCCAATATGAATGGTGGCCCTTTTTATGGCTATCTCCTGCTTCAGGTACTCAACCACCGATTGCAATAACTTATCAGCATCTACTACAGCCAACTCTTCACCACCACGCACCAGGTTAGCGAAATTCATCAGATCTTCGATCAATCCCTGCATGCGGCGGGCAGAATAATCAATTCGGGAAAGGATCATCTTTCCCTCATCATTTAACTGGTCGCGGTACTTCCATAGCAAGCGGTCGCTGAAGGTCCTGATACGCCGCAGCGGTTCCTGCAGATCGTGCGAAGTGGCAAATGCAATTTGTTCCAGCTCTATGTTATACGCATTCACCTCCATCATTTTCAACTCCAGTTGCTTTTGATATTTTGTGCGCTGCCGGTATTCTTTAAGAATAATAAGGAAGGATACAAAAATGATGACCGCCGCAAATAAAAATATGGCGGTAAAATACCGCGGCATACTCGATTCATATTCATTGACCGAAAATCTTTTTACCAGAGCCATTTCTTCATTCTGTATTTCCTTGAAAACCTTGCGCAGGCTATCCATATTATCCTTTGCATCCATAAGGCTGGTGCGCGATTTCATATATACACTGTGCTGAAAATGATCGATCAGATTATTCATCAGCAAACCCGCCTTATTCAGCAATTGTTGTTGCTTGCCATTATCAGCAATTAACCGCTTTAATGTATCATAACCGGGTTTTATATCATCGCGAATACGCAGATAGGGTTGTAAGAAAGCGCTGTCATTCGTTAACAGATAGCCTCGCTGAGCGGTTTCGGCCTCCTTGATATAATTTTCCAGCGCACTCGTTTGAAGGCTCACTTTATACGCGTGCTCAATACGACGGTTCTGTTCATTTGAACGAACATAACTCTCGTATAAGAGATAAGAAAGAGATACAGTAATGATAAGTGATAAGACGAATGCGGAAATAATAAAAAATAGTCTTCTTTTCATAGTGATTAGTTCTACAAATCGGGGATAATTTTCTACATTCCCCCTTAGCACTTTTAACAAACGCAACATAGTAAAAAAACGAACTAAGAACAACAACCTGTAACTCAACGCTCTAAAAAATATTTTCCTAATAACTTAAAGTGGAAAGCATCTTGAAGTTAATAAAGAAAAATGAACCCGTATGTTACAGCAGAACCTTGTGCAGAAACAGGAAACCAAAATATTGCCGCAACAGATACAACTACTCAATTTATTTCATTTAAATACACTGGAACTTGAACATCGTATTGAACAGGAATTAGAGGACAATCCATTTTTGGAAAAGAAAGAAGATGAGGAAGAGGCCAATGCTGACAAATTTGCAAAAGAGCAGGTACAGGATTATCAGGACTGGGACGAATATGGTTACGATGACATTCCCGACTATAAAATGGAATACAGCAATTACCTGCCCGACGAAGAAAAAACTTTCAGTCCCATGAAAGCTTCCACCGATTTCCGGGAAGATCTGAAAAAACAATATCGCCTGTGCTGCAACGACACAGATGAAATTTTGCTGGCCGATTACCTCATTGACTCCCTGAGCGACGATGGCCTCCTCGAGCTGCCGCTCGACAAAATAGCCGAGGAATATTCATTTTCGTGCAAAACCTGGCTGGAACCGGAAGCTTTTGAGCAAATACTCTATAATCTGCAGAAACTGGATCCCATTGGCATTGGAGCCCGCAGCATTTGCGAATGCCTGCTGCTGCAGTTAAGATCAATGAACGGCAAACGGCCCGATGTAATAAAGGCCATTTGCCTGCTCCAGGATCATTACCAGGACCTGCGCAACCGCAATATGGACAAGATCATGGAATGCCTGCAGCTGGAAGAAGATGAGTTAAAGATCATTCTGGAACTGGTGAGCTCCCTGAAAATGAAGCCGGTGGCCGAAGTACAGGAAGGCAGCACCCCCAATAGCCACATCATCCCCGATTTTCTGATAGTTCAGGAAGGTGATTACCTCGAAGTTTCCCTTTATAACCAGCGTTCATCCTCCCTTTTTATAAGCCGCGAATGGAAAGAAATAGTGGCCGACAGCCAGAAAAACAAAAAAGATGCGGCAGCGGCACAATATTTAAAGAATAAGTACCAGTCGGCACAATGGTTTGTAAGCGCCATCAGGCAACGCGAAGGCACCATGTTGCGCATTATGAAGGCCATTGTAAATATGCAGTACGATTATTTTCGCGAAGGCGATATAAAACTGCTTAAACCCATGATCCTTAAAAATATTGCCGATAAAACCGGTGTCGATATTTCTACCGTATCGCGTATCACCTGCAATAAGTATGTTGATACGCCTTTTGGCATGATATTGCTTAAAGACCTGTTCACAGAAGGTATCATCAATGAAAAAGGTGAAGCCATCAGTAATAAGGTTATACAGGTAGCCATAGAAGACGCCATTGAAAAAGAAGACAAGAAAAATCCGTATACAGATCAGCAACTCGTAACTATCTTAGCGAAAAGAGGGTTTTCCATTGCCAGAAGAACGGTTGCCAAATACCGTGAAATTTTACAAATACCGGTGGCGCAAATGCGTTCAATATGGGCATAGCAACGGCATTGTTAAAAAGATACTAAAATTTACGCGTTATTTCATTCCGGTGGTCCTGAAACAATCTATCATAAACTCACAGTAAAAAAGTAAATTTGAACATGCCGAAAATACTTGTAATCGACGACGACAGGGATATTTGCCTGTTATTAAAACGCTTTTTAACCAAGCATAACTACGAAGTGGCTGAAGTGTATGCCGGCAAAAAGGCTTTGGAACTGATGAATTCATTCACGCCCGATCTCGTTTTGTGCGATTTCAGGCTCGATGACATGGATGGCACTACTTTACTGGTGAAAATAAAGGAACAAATGCCCGACGTTCCGGTCATCATTATGACCGGTTACAGCGATATAAAAGTAGCTGTGGAAGTTATGAAACTGGGCGCATACGATTATATAGGCAAACCATTATTCCCCGATGAAATTCTGGTCACTATAAAAAAGGCGTTGCAGAATCAGGGTACTGCTACCACTGCCCAAACCACTACGTCAACGGCCCAGGCAGCCCCCACTTATACACCACCCGCCACCACCACTGATGAGCCGGTGAGTTACGACAACCGGGAAAAGAAACAACAGATCCTTATTTCGGGTGATTATATTTTTGGCGACAGTGAAGCTTTTAAGAAGATCCTGAAGCAAATTGACCTGGTAGCGCCTACCAACTACAGCATTATCATTTATGGCGAAAGCGGTAGTGGTAAAGAAGCCATTGCGCAGGAAATACATAAACGCAGCCGTCGTAAGGCTATGCCTTTTGTGGCCATTGACTGCGGGGCCATGTCGAAAGAACTGGCCGGCAGTGAACTGTTCGGTCATGAGAAAGGCTCGTTCACCGGCGCCCTGAATCAAAAAACTGGCAGCCTGGAAATAGCCAATGGCGGCACCGTTTTCCTTGACGAAATTGGTAACTTATCATACGACATTCAGGTTTCACTGTTGCGCGTGGTGCAGGAAAGAAAAATGCGGCGCGTTGGTGGCACCAAAGACATTGACCTCGATATTCGCATCATTGTGGCCAGCAATGAAAAGCTGTGGGATATTGCCCGCAAAGGAAAGTTCCGCGAAGACCTGTACCATCGTTTTAATGAATTCAGCATTGTTGTGCCGCCACTGCGCGAGCGCAAAGACGATATCATGGTGTTTGCCCGGCACTTCCTGCAGCAAACCAATAAAGAGCTGGAAAAAAATGTGAAGGGATTTACGAAGGAAGTGGAAGATATTTTCAGAAGTTATATCTGGTACGGCAACCTGCGCGAACTGAAGAATGTAATTAAACGGGCCACGCTGCTGGCCGAAGGAGCTTTTATTGAAGCGCATACATTGCCATTTGAAATATCGAATTTTACACGATTGCAATTTGATGAAGCGCCCGATACCACCTATTTACAGGCAGAACCCAAACAGGCCGCACCAACCCCTCCCATTCCATCACCAATTACCGAAGCGGAAATACCCCGGCCACATCCGCATCATTCACACAGCGAGCTATCATTAAAAAATGCAAGCATCGATGCCGAATATGAAACGATCATTGAAGCATTGAAGAAGTCAAATTTTAATAAGAGCAAAGCGGCTAAATTACTGAACATCGATCGCAAAACATTGTACAATAAAATGAAACAATATCAGGAGTTCAACAATCAGTAATATAATATATCACATATCGATCACCCTGTCGATGGGTAATTGTTAATAAGTCCAGGCTTTGATGGAACAACTAATAAACCAGGAGATTAACCCTCTGAAGCTTTTGTTTCAATCCAATAGCGGCAATGATGGGCTTCCGGATAAAATCACCGATTTTTTTCCGGCGATCGTCTATATTTATGATGCTGACACCCATAAGCTAAAGTATATCAACAGCAAGCTGACCGAGCTGCTCGGCTATTCATTTAATGACGTGCTTACCTGGGACAGCGACCTCATGAGCATTGTTCATAAAGACGATCAGGAAAATGTAAATAAGGAGCTCCAAAAGTTCAATGCGTTAAAGGATAATGAAAGCTACAGCTATACTTCCCGGTTAATCCAAAAGACCGGAACCTGGAAATATTTTCGTACCATGGGCACCGTGCTCAACCGCGATGCCAGGGGCAGGGCTGCCTCCATATTATTCATTGCCCAGGACGTTACCGAAGAAGTAGAGACCGGAAACCAGTTCAAACGTATTGATGAACTGTTTAACGACACCCAGGAGCTGCTCAAATTCGGGGTATGGGAATGGAGCGTGCCCGAAAACAGGATCACCTGGAGCAATGGCCTGTACAGGATTTTGGGTTACGATCCTAAATCAGAAAAAGACAAACTCAACATAACACCTGATTTTTATCTGCAGCATGTACTGGAAAGCGACCGCGACAAAGTGCTGTATAACAGGAAAGATCATCTTATTCATCACGAATATGATCTTTATTACAAGATACATGACCGCAATGGCCGTGTTAAAGACGTAAGGGAAAAAGCCAAAGTGTTCCGCAATGATAAAGATGAATTGCTGCGCGTAGTTGGCAGCACCATCGATATCACCGAACAATCACAATTGTACCGCGACCTGGCTTCCTATAAGGCTATGAAACAGGAAAATGAAGAATATCTGGATTATGGCACCTGGGAGGTTGAAGCCCGCACCGGAAACTTCTTCTGGTCAGATGGCATGTACCGCCTGTTCGGCTATGATCCGGATACAGACAAGAACAAAGTGATCGTGAACGAAGCGCTGTATCAGAAGCACATGAATGAGGAGCATTATGAAAAAAGCAGGTCATTTCTTGATGATGTAATAGCCAAAAAAGAAAAACCGGAGAATTTCGTTGCGGAATATGAGATCAAAACGAATGATGGCAGTTTAAAAAGAATAGAAACGTCGGGGAAATTATTTTATGACAGTGAAGGAAACTGGATAAAGACCATTGGCACCACACGCGACATTACCCGGTTGCATCTGTACCAGTCGAACCTGGAAGAAAAAATAAAGGACCTCGACCGTTCCAACAAAGAACTCGAAGAGTTTGCATACGTGGCTTCCCACGACATGAACGAGCCGCTGCGGAAGATCACCACCTTTATTGAACGCCTTGAGAGCAAATACAAAAACGAACTGGGGGCCGATGGCAAACTGTACCTCACCCGCATTGCCGCTTCGGTTGAGAACATGCGCCACCTCATAGATACCCTGCTCGAGTTCAGCCGCACAGCCCGCAGCAACCAGCCATTTACCGCCGTTGACCTCAACAGTATCCTAAAAGAAGTGCAAACCGATCTGGAGCTTAAAATTGAAGAAACCGTTTCAGCTATACATACAGATGCGTTACCGGTTATTGAAGCAATACCTTCCCAAATGAAACAATTGTTCGATAACCTGTTAAATAATTCCATCAAATTCAGGAAACCTGATTCCCATCCCAACATAACCATCCGGTGTTTACGATTATCGCGCCGGCAAAAAGAACAGCACCATCTCGACACCGGTAATACCTGGTTCAGGATCGATTTCGCAGATAACGGTATCGGGTTTGAACCGGAATACCGGGAACGGATCTTCCAGATATTTCAACGGTTACATGGCAAAACAGAATACCCCGGTTCGGGTATCGGACTGGCCATTTGCAAGAAAATTATCGACCAGCACAAAGGCCTTATTTATGCAACCGGCGAACCGGATAATGGCGCTACCTTTACTATAATATTGCCGGAACATCAATAAATTTATCGATGACAGTATCCAACTTACAGGCCCGCATTCTCATTGTGGACGATGACGAGGACGATTATTTAATTACCAGCGATCTTATTCGCAATATACCATCGTCGGGGTTCTCATTAACCTGGTGTTACTCTTACAAAGAGGCGCTTGATCAAATGAAAAGCCGGGCATTCGACATTTACTTTATCGATTACCGCCTGGGCGCCAAAACCGGTCTCGACCTGTTGAAGGAAGCCGTTGCCGCAGGCTGTGAAGAACCGGTGATCCTGCTCACCGGTAAAGGCAATCATACGGTTGACATGGAAGCCATGCGCGTAGGCGCCATGGACTACCTCGTAAAAGGCGAATTGAACGAAGAAAAGCTTGAACGCTCTATTCGTTATGCCCTGGAAAGATCGGCTTCTGTAAAAGCCCTCAGGGCCAATGAGCGCAAATACCGCAATATGTTCGAGCGGTCGAAAGATATGGTGTTCACCGCCGACCGGCAGGGCCGGTTCAAGGATGTGAACAGCGCCACCACCGACCTGCTGGGTTACACCAAAGAAGAACTGATGCTGATAAGCGTTTACGACCTCTTTATTCAGAAAAAAGAGGAAGAAAGGTTCAGGTATTACTTTGCCACGCGGCAGGAGGTAAATGACCTCGAAATAGAGATCCGCACCAAACAGGGCGAACACCGCATCTGCGTCATTTCCGCTTCCCTCGAATCGGATAATATTAACAAGGATTACATGCAGGGGATCGTACACGATATCACCAACCTGAAAAAAGCAGAAAAAGCAACCCTGCAAATTGAAAAGCTGGCAGCTGCCGGCCGTCTTGTTCGCACCCTGGCCCACGAAGTACGTAACCCGCTCAACAACATCAACCTGTCGGTTGAACACCTTCGCGAAGAAGCGGTTGAGGATAATGATTCTACCTATCTCGAGATCATTCAGCGCAACAGCAATCGCATTGGGGCACTCATTACCGAGCTGCTGAACTCATCGCGGCCGGCTGAAATGAAAATGGAATCGCATGTGCTGCAGAGCATCATGGATGAAAGCGTGCTCGATGCCATTGACCGGCTAACCTTACAGCGCATAAAACTGGAAATAAAATATCCCGATGTGCCGGTTATGGTAACTGTTGATAAGGAAAAATTAAAACTGGCGTTCTCGAATATTCTCATCAACGCCACAGAAGCTATAAACCATAAACAGGGAAGAATTTCAGTGGTCATACACCACGATCCCGACCCCAGCATTGTTATCAGTGACAATGGCTGCGGCATCAGTGAAGAAAATATCTCGCGCCTGTTTGAACCGTATTTCACTTCCAAACGCAATGGTATGGGGCTGGGCCTCGCAAGCACGCTGAACATTATACAATCGAACAAAGGCGCTATTGATGTGAAATCTGCATTGAATGTGGGAACTTCCTTCATCATTACCTTCCCCAAAAATGCCGAAGGAAGTGAGAAAATGAAAATAGAAAAACAGGAAAATGTTGAGTAACCGAGTTCTTCGACTCTGCTCAAAACAAAAACCCCGACGAAATACATCGGGGCTTTTCTTGAAATCCTCAAACCCGTATCGCTCAAAATCCTATTCCGATATATAATGAGATAGCGCTGTTCTTGGAGTCTTTTGTCAATTGTCCAGACAGGCTACCAGATTTTCCTATTTCCCGGAACCCGTAATTATAGCGGGCACCCAAAGTGAAATTAGAAATATCTATGCCAAACCCACCAGCTACACCATAGTCAAAACGATTGAAGTTTTCTGCATCGAGGTCAGTGATCTCATGTATAGTACCATCATCTTTCAGGTCTTTGATATTCGCAGCAGCGAGATAAGACACATACGGACCTACATGCACATTGAAATTTTTGGCAACGTTAAACACCGCCAGCACCGGTAATTCAATGTAATTTAAATTGAACCTGTACTCCCCTTTCCCTTCAACAAAATTGTTATACGTTTCCTTGGCGCCCTTGCTGGTGTACAACAATTCAGGCTGAATGGAAAAGCCCCGGGCAACAGGCAGCTTCGCAAAGAAGCCGGCATTGAAACCAACTTTCATGTTCTCATCAGATACATCTTTCACATACATATTGGTGAGGTTCACCCCTCCCTTGATACCAAATTTGGGCGATAAGGCCTTCTCTGCCGGTGTTTGCTGCTCCTGCGCAAGCCCTGCAGTTCCTGTTAAAAAAGCGGCCGATAATAAGGCAGCACACATAATCCTTTTCATAAGAAAAATTTTATAGGTTTCATTTCAGTTACTTGTTAAAATCCCGTGCCTTTGACTGAAACTCAGGCGGGTTCTATATTCAAAACATTTTCCCGTGGAAATATATCCTCATTCGTTGCCACAAATTGGTTAGTTTCTTTCATACCCACTATAGCAGGCACAATAATTTTTTATGTATCACAGAACCTAATTCACGATAGATATGAGTAAATTATTTAAATGGTCAAAAACGGTTTTCGTAGCCATGATAAATGTTTGTTTATTGTGCGGAGCAGGACATGTGTTCGACTGGATGCATTTTTTAGTGAACAAAACATCGCGTGCAGGCCGCAGAATAAAACGTATGTTTTAACCATTCACGAATAGGTATACCGGTATCATTTAAACGCAACCCCTAAAAGACAACGTTAATGAAAAAGCTCATCTTCCTGTTATTCCTTATCCTGCTCATTGCAGCCGGTATAGTTTACTACAAAAGATGGCGCCGCGATTTCCTCCATAAAAAAGTTCCCGAACTGGTATTCCTCAAATCGGATAGTTTATACCGCATCACTTACGATACTGTTGACATTGATGAAGTGGATGGAGAAATACTTATAAAAAACCTTCAACTTATTCCAGATACCACATACAAAAAAGCGACTGACAGTACTCTGCCGCGGAATTTATTACGTGTTACTGTTCCTGAAGTATACATCACCGGTGTACAAACAAATGCAGCAGTGATCAACAAACAGGTACTGGCCACCAGGATCAAACTGACCAGCCCCATGGTAACGATGTACCGCAGTCGCCGCGCGGCAACCGAAAAGGACACCACCCCCACAAAAGATAAAATATACCAGGTGCTGTTGCGCGGGCTGCAGAAGATCAACGTAGATACCATTCTTATTACCGATGCCGATTACCATATTTGCCGTTGGCCGAACGGCGACACCATTTTCAGCGCATCAAAAATAAACGCAACGCTTCATCATATAACCATCAGCGATAGCACCAGCACCGATACCTCGCGGGTGTTGTTTGCCGAAAATGCCTCACTCGACGTACATAAATTATTACTACGAAAACGCGACCATTTATACCACTACCAGTTTAACGGCATTGAGTTGCGCTCGGCCAACAGATCGTTTGCCATAAAGCATTTGCAAATTATTCCGTTACTGGGCGAAGCTGCCCATATGCGCGCCGTAAAATGGCAAACCGACCGGCTCGATTTTGACCTGTACAACCTGCTGTTCAAACAGGTAAATGTACAGGAGATCCTGAATGGTAATTTGATAGCTAATGAACTAACTGTCAAAAATGCGCAGTTCAAAGTATTTCGCGACAAATCGTATCCCATGAAAAAAGAAAGCAAGGTGGGACATTATCCGCAGCAGGAATTCTTAAAAGTGCCGGTTGATGTGGCCATAAAAAAAGTGGTCGTTCAAAATGGGTCTATAGAATACAAAGAAAAAGAAGTACTGACCGGAAGTAGCGGCGTCCTTGTATTTGATAACGTAAACGCCAGCTTATTGAATGTTACCAACCGCAGGAATAATAACGGAATTTGCACCATTCATTTCAATAGCCTTTTACAGGGTAAAATTCCGGTCAATGCAACCTTGCAGTTGTATTTGAACAGCAGTAATGGCCGGTTCACCCTGAACGGCTCCATGAAGGGCACAGATGCCACTATCTTCAACCCCTTAAGCAAACCCATGGCCCTGGTTGAAATAAACTCCGGCAATATCCACAGCCTCGATTTTAATTTGATGGGCGACGACCATAAAGCCAAAGGCATTATTCAATTGTTATACGACGACTTAAAGATCAAAATTTTAAAGCAAGAAGAAACAGCCGGGCCTTACAAGGCCAGAAAAATGATCTCGTTACTGGCCAATATAAAGATCATTAACGCCAATCCCGATGGAAAGAAACCGGTGCGCATAGTTACCGTTAATCATCAAAGGGATATTTACCGCACCTTATTTACGCTTATCTGGAAATCGATCTTTGAAGGCGCACAGAAAACAGTTGGCATAGATGGGAAACTGCCCGGAGGCTAGAAAGGATAACCAATAGCCAGATTGAATACCAGGTTATCACTCCGCCACTGGCTGCTGCCAAAATCAACCTGGTTCAGCACCCATCTTTTTCCCGGTTCCAGCCAGGGCTTACGTATGGGGAAGGCCAGATCGAGCCGCAATACCAGGAAGCTCAGGTCAAAGCGAATACCCACCCCGGCGCCTGCGGCCAGCTGGCTCATGAATTTACTGGTAAATTGAGCGCCCGGCTTGGTACTGTCTGCATTGAACAACCACACATTCCCGGCATCAACAAACACCGCGCCCTGCACAATGCCTGCCAACGGGAAACGCAATTCGGTGTTCAGTTCAAGCTTTAGATCACCCGGTTGCTCTGAAAGTAAACCAGAATCTTTTGGCGCCTCATAGGTACCCGGCCCAACCGAACGGCTTCTGAAGGCCCTGATGCTGTTATTACCACCCGAAAAGAATTGTTTTATATAAGGCAGCTGGTTCGAATTTCCGTATGGTATACCAATGCCCACCATTATACGATTGGCAAATACAGAGTTTTGCCCCACTTTGCGGTAATACCTGAAATCTGATTGCAAACGGGTGTATTCCGAGAACTGTGCACCGAATATTTTTGCCGTATCCTGTTTCCTGATATTGGCGCCGGTTACCGCGCCAGCTACATTGCCCGACAGATCGATGCCCCCGCTAAAGTAAAATCCGTTCGTGGGCTTATAGGTGAGCACGTTCGTATAGGTATAGGTGTAATCTGAACCCAGTATAAACTGCTTTTCGATGGCTTTTAACAGCGTGGGGTTCTTTAACGCACTGTCGTTGTATTCCGGGGTAACATTTATGGGTTGAACATAATTAATACTGATCGGGTTTAACTCATGTTCCTTTTGAATAGATTCCTTCCAGGTATAGCCATAACTGGCGCGGAAAGAATTCATGGTATACAGCTTTTGCCGCTGTAATACATCATAACCGAGCTTTATCGTTGTACGGGGCAAAAAGCCGCCTTTTGTATTGAAATTAAAGAAGGGCACCAAAAAGCGGGGGAACGAGAAAGAAGGTTCCAGCCCATACCGCAATGTATTGTAGCCCTGGAACTGACCACTGTATTGCACTTCAAAACCGGCCGATGCTTTTATCGTAAACAGCTCACCGCCGCGCAAGGCATTGCGGTTGCGCCAACTGATGCTTATGTTTGAACCGGTAAGGTTGTTCGATTTTGTATTGCCGTTCAACTCAGCACGCAGCGACTTCTTGGGCAGGCGGGTTAGATAATAATAAGCATTCAATTGCGCCGAATCAGCATTGGGCACCACTTCAAACCGGTTCTTTACGAATTTGAATATATTCATATTGATCAACCGGCTGATGCTGGCATTGTGATCGGTGCGGTTATACAAATCGCCGGGATCGAAAGCCATGGATTGCTGAAATAATTTGGGCTTGTAAATATTCCTTCTGTCAACTACGTAATACCCCTTATAATATTTTACATCTGCTTTACTGGTATCCATTTGACCCGGTTCCAGGTTGAAACCGGTATAGATCCATACATCCTTGATGCGAAATGCCTTTTGTGCTTCGGTTGGTGTGGTTGGTTTAACCGTTACAAAAAGGTCCACTTTATTATTACCTACCGTAGTATCTGCTTTTACAAGAATGTATTCAGGACTGAAAAAATAGAAGCCATTTTCCTTCAGGTAGTTGTCGATCCGTTGCCTTTCTGCTGTTATAACATCCAGATCGAAGGGGTTATTTGTCTTCAGCAGTGTCTTGGGCATTGTTTCCTGAACGGTTCTGTTCACTACCGATGTATCGCCCCTGAAGGCAACCTTTTGTATGTGGTATTGATCGCTTGTTCGACTATTATAATCGGCAGTTGCTTTTTTGCCTTTTACCGTGGTATCGCCCGCTACTTTTGCATTAAAATATCCCTTATTTATAAGATAGTTTTGCAATACCTGAACATTATGATCGAGGTTGACCGCGCTTAATAATACAGGTGGTTGGCCGAACCGGTCGCGCAGCCATTTGCCCGGAAACCGTTTGGCATGCGCAAATGTATTGTACACACTCAATTTAATTCGCAGCCCTAAAAATTTTGTATTAGGCACAGGCCGGGTAAGCGATACGAGCGTACTGCGCAGGGCCCTTTTCTTTTTGCCCGAAATGGCATTATCCTTAAAATTGATCTTCGCCCCCGTATACAATGCATCGCCGGGCGGCAGGTTCTTTGTGCTGGAACAGGCATAAAAGAATGTTACACACAGTACCAGCCATATACTATATGGTGTGCTAACTGTCTTCACGCTTTTCGACTTCCCTGTTTTCAGTTGATTGATTAGTTGTTTGTGGAGGCACGGGCGGCGGTTGCTGCTTTTTTTCCATCTCTCTTGCCCGTTGAATTCGCTGGCGTCTTTCTTCCCGGCCTTTTTTACCCAGGAACAAATTTTTAAACTTGTTATAATCGAGTGTAATGATAAACCCTACGCCGGTTTCAATGACGTATCCTTCAATGACACCCTCATATTCATTTTTGCGGTATGCCCTGAGCATATACCGCCGGTCCTGGCTCAGGCTATAATCCACGGCTACATTACCTGCAATATTGCTCGAGCTCCTGTTAGTGTTTTGTGAACCTTCCAGCTCAAAATTACTCCCCACAGTTACAGTCAGCCTGTCGTTCATTAACCGTTTCGACAACGCCACATTCATGTCGGTGCGGCTTTGCGCGTTCCCGGTTGAATAGTCTTCAAAAGAAGCTACATCGAAATTGATGTCAACTCCCTGTATCAGGTCGCCGGCCAGTTTGTTCAGCTGTTCGGTGAGTAATTTACTGGCGCTTTGCCGGGCAAAATATTCCGGGGTTAAACCGCCCGCACTGCTTTCAAACGGGTTCTCGCCAACAAACCGGCTCAACAACAATAAGGCAAATACCTGTTTATTCAATTCAGAGGGTTCCTGCCGCAACTGGGTAAGCCGGTAATTGATGGTAGTTGAAGTACCTTTAGAGATCTCGTTGCTTTCTTCGGGCAGCTGTATGTCGAAACTTACCTGGGGTTGTAATAATTCACCCTTCAACACCAGCAATACGTTAAACGGCAGGCGCTGCAGATAGGCATTGCGGGTAGTGGCTTCTTCATCAGCAACCTGGTCTTTTACCAGGTCAATAGGCGCCGCCTTTACGCTGTAAATAGCCGTAACATCCAGGTCGGCCTTGGTGGGTTCTCCATTCCACACGATCTTGCTCCCTTCCTGGATAATAAATTTCCGTTTTAATAAATTATAATTAAGTTCATAGGCCCCGCTGGTGATCTCGTATGAACCCGACAGGGTGGTTTTACCGCTTGGGTCAATACCACCAGTGAGCAATCCTTCACCCTGCATGCGAATGAAGTCGCCATTGCCTTCATCTACAATAAGACTGAACACCGCCTCTTTTTTAATTTCAACATTGGCCGAAATATCTATACCGCTTAAAGGCGATTTGTTCAGGGAATCGAAACCGGCCTTCATACTCGAAAATAAAGTATCGTTCTCTGGCGCATCCATATTTACAAACTGTACAATACCTTCCCGTTTTACTACAGCCGGGTCCTGCTGCGGCAATACCACGGTGACATTTGTTTTATCCGAAATGGTAATATTTCCATCTACCACCGGACTTTCGGCTGTTCCTTTCAGTTTCATATTGCTGCTGAAGATCAGCTTGCCATAGTACAGTCTGTTCTGTTGTTTGGTGCTGTTCATTGCCTGGAATTCGTTGGCCCGCACCGACAGATCGAACCGGTATTTAGCAAAATCGGTGGTATAAATCATACCATCGATCACCGCTTTGTTTTTGGCCGAATCTTCAAGCGTAAAGCTGTCGAACCTAATGCCCTGATTATTTACAGCTACCGTTTCATCTTCAATATGGAAATAGCTGTTGAGCATGCTTACATTAAAACTGGTTTGTTTGAAGTTCAGCCCTCCGTTCACATTATATTTACTGAATGTGCCCGACACATCGAACTGGCCGGTTATACGGCCCGAAGCATTTTTAATGGCGCCCATGGTGGCGCCTTCTATCGACGCCATATTGAGGGTATCGAGCGCCAGTTTAAACCTGAAATCATTTCCATTGACGGGTTTCAGATAAAAATCACCATTCACGGTTGCATGATTACCACGGCCGGTCAATACAATATCGGCATTGATAATATCGGGGGTGGTGTTCTTTGCTTTTACGATTATATTACCTACGGTATCGCGTTGGAAATTGAGGTTGCTGATGGTCATATCGCCCGAGAACATGGGTTGGGTGGTAAGATTATACAACAGGATCTGCCCATCGAGCGTTCCATCCACATCCAGCGAATCGGAGGTAACAAAGGCGGCCAGCGTTGAGATCTGGAAACTGGTAAAGCTGGCTTCCGCCGGCGCATTCAGCATATTGCCCCTGCTCTTTAAACTGAACTGCTGAAAATTGTGGTTCAGCATAAAATTGGTCAGCCTGATATCGTTATTTCCTATGTGTATCACATTATCCGGCGCCACGCTCCACAGTTCATAATTCAATAAAAGGCTATCGTTTTTCAGGCTTACATCATAGATGCCATATTGGGGTTGTTTCAGCATGCCCGGTATGGCATATTGTATGCGGCCGGTGCGGTCGTGAAAGCGGGTAAGAAAATCAACTTTATCATGGGCCGCATTGGCGCGAATAAAAGCCCTGTAAACGGTATTACCGCCAAATTGCAGCTGATCGAACGTGGTGTTGAGGGTTAATGCACTATCGTGGGTGCCAGCCTCCAGCTGCATATTATCGATTGCAAGGCCGTCGGCAACCAGTACAGGCATCCGCGCATTGGCCTGCCAGCCACTGTCGCTGGAAAAATGGGCCCGCAATACCAGGTTCTGAAAGCGTTTTAACATGGGTAACGCAATTTTCAATGCGGGGTTATCAGTAACATATACGCCCACTCTGAAATTATAGGGCGTTGTGGCAGGCGGCGCTTTTTGCGCCGGGGTTATGGAAAAATAAGGTTGTATGGCCTGTGAAAATATGTCGCCCAGCTGGGTTAATTTATACCTGCCGGCGATGCGTGCTTTTGCTATATCGCTCTCAATTGTTATGCGGCTGCTGTCACCCGGGTGTGCGGCTGTTATAAGAACGGTATCCAGCTGCAGGCGCTCGTTACCGGTCACCAGCAGGGAATGAATGATCTGGATATCGCCCTGTAAACTGTCGGGGTTGGTATTGGGCAGATCGGCGATTATCTTTCCGCGATAAATAACTTCCTGCGGCGTTAAATGAAGCGGTTTTGTTTTTATACTGTCTACCATTATATCGGCCGTAAGCGCCGGGCTTGCCAGCGCCAGGTTCACGGAGATATTGCCCGCCATACTAATATTTTCATCGGCAATACGCACGGCTCCTTTTGCCTGCTGATCTTTGATGGCAGCATCGAGGTTGATGTTGCGGTAATCATATTTTTGATAAACAACACTCTCCACGTTACCCTTTAAGGTTGCATCGGCCGATTGCTGCGTTAGTCCTTTACCCTGCACCTGTACATTGGCCGATACGGTTTGCAGGTCGGGATTTTTTAAAATGGCGCCAGCCTGTACTTCCTGCGCTTTTACCTGCATATTATAGCTGGCCGCATTCCTGTTCTGGTAATTGGCCATGGTGCCATTCAGGGCAATATTGCCCGAAGAAGTTTTCACCAGTACGTTCGTTTGCATTTGCTGCCCGTTCCCTTTAACAGTGCCGGTTACCTGCATGGTAGCAGGTATTTGAACCTGGGCCAGCACCGATTTGGGGAGGAATTTTTCGGCGTCTTTTCGTGTAGTTCGTAATTCATTGATCTTTATATCGCCATATAATTTCTCCATAGAAGGCAGGCCAACTATAGTACCCGATACATCGATCTTTGTATTGCCCCAACCCTGTACCTGTAATGTGCGGGCGGTGAGCCGGTTTACAAAGCCCTCCACATCGGCATTTATTCTGAGCACGGTACCGCCATCATTAAACACCGGTTGTTGTTTAAGCATCGGGGCAAAATAAAGAACGTCTTTAGTAGAAACATAGCTGCCTGGCAATACGGCTTTTACCTGAAGCCTGCCAATATCTTTCTGTACCGCTTCCAGCGATGGATAATCAAGGTGAATGGTATGTTTAATGCGCGTATGCGGGGTTTGAACCAACAGGCCATCGGCATACATTTTATGACCGGTATAAACAAAATCGCCCTGCAGTTGCTGCAGGGTGAACCCACTTTGTTCTTTAAACGCCGCTTCCTGTACAGAAGCCGTTATAGAATCGCCGTCCATGAAAAAATGATTGGCCTGCAAGCTTACGTCTTCTGCTTTCAAATGACCATAGTCGAGTACCTGTTTTTGCCTTGGCTGGTTTTCATCATCATACTGAAAAGATGTTTTCTGAATGTTTACATTCCGCACATCTACCAGCCAGCCCTGGTTCGCCACATCTTTGGCTTCCGTTTTTGCTTTTTCGGCTATCAGTTTGGTCGTTTCTGTTTTCCCCACCAGTACACGGGTGATGGTGTTTTGTACATTCACCCGGTCAAGCACGATGCGCCGCCCATTAAGATCGGCGGTATTGACCCGGGCATCCAGGCTTTGCAATTTTGCCTGGGTATACAGGGCCGATACATTATTGCGGTAATCGACATCGATGTTCGCCAGCCTAACCTGTTTAAGTTTGATGACCGGCATAGCCGCCATCGAGGTATCGTTGGCGATCACATCCGGCGCCGTTATCAATGGTTTATATTGATACAGGCGGGCAGTTAACCCGTTGAGGTCAATAACCGGCACATCGTACACCTGTTTATCCGGATCAAATTGATTAATATGACTATTGAAATGGTTCAGTTGAATGGCCCAGTCGTTTCCCGAAATGGTGTCGCGATATATAAAGCGGATATTGTCGAGATAAAGGTTATCGAGCCCCATTTTCAGCGCGGTGGTATCGGCGGGATTAGCCGTTTTTTTATTCTGGGTAACAAATGCATCTATAAGGAACTGAAAATTGAAAACGGTATCGGGCAGCTGCCGTTTTATTTTGGCTGTCATATTCTGCAGGCGCAGATCCCCGATCTGCACTTCATTGTGCAATAATTTAAACAGCGCAATGTTAACCTTGATGCGCCCGCCGTATAACAGGGTATCTTTTGTTTTGTCCTCCACATATACATTATCCAGCACTACAGAATTTGGAAAACCAATACGCAAACGGCCGATCTCGAAGCGGGTGCCCAGTTTATGCTGCAACCAGGCCTGCACCTTTTTGCGGGCAAGGTTTTGCACCGGTGGCGTTTGTACAAGGACTGCTATCAATAGCAGACCTACAAAGATCCACAGGAACACTTTAAGAGTAATTTTAACCGCTTTTTTCACATCGATAGCTTTAGCGAACTGTACGTTTCAACCCAAATACAAACCTTAAATACCTATGCCACGACCGGACTGGGATAGTGGGATTTATGGGATGAACCGGGATTAGGGATTTAAATAATTTGGAATATGGCCGCGAATCAGGAAATCAATGATCCCACACATCCCATAAATTAGATCTATCCCGGTTCAGGCTACCCCAGTCATATTTTTGATTCTCCTATCTCTTTGGCTTCATGCTTTATAATAAACACCGCCGTTTGGGTAGGCTTTATGCCGGCCCCGTGTTGTATGGCATATATCTTGGTGAATTCGGCCCCAAAATACAGGATCAGGGAAGAATAGTACACCCACACCAGGATCACGATAATGGAACCGGCTGCACCATAGGTTAGGCCCACGTTTGATTTACCGATATATAAACTGATCAGGAATTTGCCCAGCATGAACAGCAGGGCAGTAAATGCCGCACCCACAATAACATCTTTCCACCTGAGGGTAGCATCGGGCAGTACTTTGAAAATGATGGCGAACAGGGCAGTGATAACCGCAAAGATCAACACCAGGTTCAAAATATAAAACGCAATAATGGTAACGCTCTTAAAATATACCTGAAGTTTTTCATTTAGCAATTCCATTACTGCATTAATAGTTAGCGATACCAGTAATATGAAACCGCAGCTAACCACCAGTGAAAAAGAGATGAGGCGGTTGGTCAGAAATTTCAGCCAGCCCTTTTTGGGTTTGGCCCTTATGCTCCAGATATAGTTGATAGAACCCTGTATTTCGGTAAATACGCCGGTTGCGCCCAATATCAATAACACCACACCAATGATAGCAGCTACCACTGTTTGATCGTTATGCTGCAAATTGGCGATAATGCTTTGCACCTGCGCCGCAGCGGCGGCACCGATCAGGTTCTTTATTTCACCATACAACTTACCCTCCACGGCATCGCGCCCGAGAAAGATACCGGCAAATGAAATAATGATGATCAAGGTGGGTCCCAGGGCAAAAATGGTATAATACGACAGGGAAGCACTGAGCTTTATGCAATTATCGTTGAAGAACTCAGTGATCGATTGTTTAAAGATTTTCCAGGTATTTGCCATTATTCTAAAAATGATCATACCTGTTTAACAGTAAAAAGAATGTTCCTGTACTATCCGGGATGCTCAAATGGCATTTCCTGAGCAAAAACTTCTACATCCCGTTTCCCCCGTTTATGGCAAACGTTCTCAATCAGCTGATTTTGTTCGGTGGCAGGTTATTTTTATTGTTAACGGATATTACGCAACCTAAAATTTTTACCATGAGAAGTATACTTTATCTTATCGCAGTGATACTGATAATTGGCTGGCTGTTGGGTTTCTTTGTATACAGTGCAGGTGGCTTAATACATATTCTGATCGTACTGGCCGTTATATCATTAATTCTTGGCCTTATGCGCAGCACGCCTTAATTATCCTTCAAAATAGTAAGTCTCGATTAAAACCCGGTCCCCCCGACATGTCGGGGGGACTTTTTTTGCTATTCATCACCCACAAAAGAAAAGGCCTTCCCGACAAAGTCGGGAAGGCCTGTATCACGTATGTATATATAATGGAAAAAAGATTGGTCAGTTGATCATTAATTTCTCATTTCGCGATTCCACATCCAGGATGAATTTATACACGAATGGATCAGCGAGGGTACCGCAGCCATCAATAAGAGTACCTTTTACGCCATCAGATGTTTCAATTACATATAAAACTGCGCTGTCGTGTGGATCGCTAAAACCTTCAAACCGGAATGAGGTAATTACTTTTACTTCATTGGGACCGTATAGCTTCCGGGTGCTGGAAGACTCCAGGCCTTCCTTGGTTGCTTTAAAGTCTTCTTTGTATCCATCGTCTACTACCTTGCTCAAACATGACACCATGCTTTTTATGTATGGAGTAGATCTGTTGTAATCTGCTTTCATAGCCGTTCATTTACTTAATCATTTGATAATAAAAAATTACTGCCAGGCTTTTCATGCCATTTTTTACCAAAAAGTGTATTTATTTCCACACACGCATATTATTTTACCTTTATATTTTCAACAATTTTGGCGAATAGCCGACAAAACAAACAGGCCAGATAAGCGATCTTATCCGGCCTGCGTTTTTGCTCTACAGTACTAAAGCCACTATTTTTAAGCTTTTTATTTAGTTATTGCATGCACATCCCTATATTTTTTGATCATATCGTGTGCATTTTTCAAAGAAGCTTTTTGGCTTACGATCAACTGTCTTACGTCTGTGGGCAGCGGAGCATCTGACTCCAATGCATCTTCATAGGCGCGTTGAGCCGCATCTTCACCGTATTCACAGGAAGCCAGCAGTGCATGGCGGTCTTTTCCGGTAAACATATCTTTTACATTCATCCACGCCCTGTATATTTTACCCGATGCAGTGGTACCTGTTGCAGGTTCCCCACCCAGGCGGCCTACCTGTGAAGTTAGTTCAATGGCATTCTGACGGCTATCATCGGCCAGCCGTTCAAATATGG
The DNA here is from genome assembly GCF_002077945.1 of Niastella vici. Classification (GTDB taxonomy): domain Bacteria; phylum Bacteroidota; class Bacteroidia; order Chitinophagales; family Chitinophagaceae; genus Niastella; species Niastella vici. The sequence continues at coordinate 329,102 of NZ_LVYD01000013.1, read as the reverse complement.
TACGAAGATCAACATCTACATTTTTGGTGTCTTCTGCAGCTCTGGTATAACCTGCAGTACGATCGTTATTGATCTGGATCAGATCGTTCAATACACCTACAACTTCTTTATTCGGATTCTGTGCCATATGTTCACATTTTTTAAGTTTGCTAATAGTTTTGTTTTAGTTTATCCAACGTGATGCATCACACGTAATTGAACAAAGGATAGCTTAAGCAAAAACGAACACCACGTCAGCATAAAACGATACTTATAAGCCTTAAAAAATTATTCCGCCTTGTTTTACAGGCAACTATGTTGAAAATTGTATTTTGAATGGGAAACCACTTCTACATTGAACCGATGGCATGGGAATTTGCACTTCTATACATGATATTATTATTCAGCTAATTTTAAATAGATAGTTATGGCCAGATATTCAAAAAAATCACAGAAATCAGTGAAGAGCGCCATGCATCGTAAGAAAAAAGGTACTTTAACCAGCGGCAGAAGCGGTAAAAAAGTAAAGAGCCGTAAACAGGCTATTGCCATCGGTTTATCAGAGGCCAGGAAGAAAGGCGCCAAAGTGCCGGCACCGAAGAAAAAGAAATCTGCGAAGAAGAAGAGTACAGCTAAGAAGAGGACCACAGCTACTAAATCTTCGGGTAGAAAAAGGACCACCAGAAAAAAATCAACATCGAGGTCATAGATAGTCGCCAGTTCTTCGTTCATAATTTTTAGTCGAAGTTTGAGGCGTGGCTGCCGTGTACATGCCGCCTCATCCGCCAATGGCCGGAGTCATATTTTTCTACTGACCCTTTACCATTGGCCACATAATGAAAGTCCGGAAAATACAACACTCTTGTGAGTGTAATATTTTCCGGACTTTTACCTTTCAGTCATCCATCGCAAAGGTCTTCAATAAATTTCATCAGGCTGTTCACTTGTTCCTTCCGCCTTAGAGTAGGAACAAAAAAAACCCGATGTAGAAACATCGGGAGTCCTTGGTTAAGGCCTGATTTGTAGCGTAAGTTTATAATGAGTTTATGTGATCTATTTTTTCCGGCTCCTGCTCACTTTCCCGTCCGTTACATTGCACCGGATGTATATATATTTTTATAAAAACTATGCCTAAAATTTTAAACGGGAACTGTTTGCGGGTGTAGAAAATACTTCCCATTCTAACTCAGATTTTGTGGAATGACTGTAGAATTTTCATCAAAACCTGCTCGTCTGCATGCAATCCGGTGCAATTCTGAACTTCATTCTGCTTATCCAGTTCTGTAAGGTATTTACTCAAACAATTCTCCTCGTATAAAGCTATCAGCCCGGGATGTACGTAGTATTTTTTACAAACAGTGCGGGTATTCCCCAACTTTATACTCACTTCATCGAGCGCTGCCACAATATTCTTCTTATTATCTGTCGCCGTAACTGCTTCGCCCATAGCTTTTAACGAGCGCAACAGGTTCAGCGAACCAGCCCAGGTCCTGAAATCTTTCGAGGTAAAGTCCATACCTGTGGCTTCCTTTATGTAATTGTTTATCATGCCCGAATCAACCGGATGTGCATTGCCATCCTCATCATAATACTGGAACAATTCCTTCCCCGGTATTTCGCGGCAGTTCTTTACAATGCGCGCCAGCCGTTTACTTTTAAGCGTTATATCATGGTTCACCCCCTTCTTTCCGGTAAAAGAGAACCGGATGGTATCGCCTGAAATAGCTACATGTTTGTCTTTCAGCGTGGTTAGGCCATGTGACCCGTTCTGTCTTTCGTATTCCCCGCTGCCGATCCTGATATAGGTACGTTCCATCAGGCTAATAACAGTGGCAATGACCTTTAATGCGCTCAGTTCTTTTTTATTCAGATCGGCTTCCAACCGGCTGCGTAAAGCCGGCAGGGCTTTCCCAAATTCATATAAGCGATGGAATTTCGTTTCATTGCGCAATAGCGACCATAATGGATGATAGCGGTATTGCTTGCGTTTGCGTATATCCAACCCGGTAGCCTGTATATGACCATTTGCCAGGGAACAGATCCACACCGAGCTCCAGGAGGGTGGAATGGCCAGACTGCGGATCCTGTTTATTTCTTCTTTATTACTCAGCACTTTCCCTTTGTACTGGTACATATAGCCCCGGCCTTTTTTGGTTCGTATAATGCCCGGTTGAGTATCTGATACATAAACCAGCTCGGCCAGGGTAGCAGCCTTTGCATAATCCCGGTATATTTTCAAATATTGCCTGTGCGTCACCACTTTTGCCAGCTGCCCCATCATTACCCAGTTTTATGTTTCTTTTTCAATAAATGCAGATTTTCTGCCTCATTTAGTGAATGTGAGCTATTCACATCATTTTCCTTTTCTGCCAGTTCGGATAGTTTTACATAGAACTTTCTGATGCGGTCCAGTTCCTCTTCAGTGAGGTCTTCAACAACTATCAGGCGATTGCTCGCTCTTTCATGACTGGCTATTAATTCATTCAGTTTCAACTGAATGGCTGTAGTTTCTTTATTCTGACTTTGCTGAATGATAAATACCATTAAAAAAGTAATGATGGTAGTTCCGGTATTGATCACCAGCTGCCAGGTATCGGAAAACCCGAAAATAGGCCCCGTAATACCCCATACGATAATTATGGCTGCAGCAATTATAAAAGCCAGAGGCGAGCCGGTTGCTTTCGTCACTTTATTCGACATCTTCTGGAACAGTAATGACAGCCTGTTCTTCGTTTTAGGTCGCATAACTTTAAGTATTTAGAAAAGCAGGAATGGGGACATTCCAACATTTAATATTCTAACATTAAATAAGCGAGGGATGAACAAAAAAAAGTCAGGCCAGGAATGGCCCGACACCAGTAGACCTTAAAAAACCCCTAAATCTATAACCAGAACTAAAAAAGTTATACCAGCCTTGTTATTTGAGGTATTTGTGTACTGTTTTTAATGAAATTCTAATAAGGCAACTTTTTATTCGTCCTCTCCTTCGCCTTCACTTCCTTCTTCAGTAGCCCCTTGTTCATTCACACTGCTTTCGGCAATGCTGGTAAGCAATTCATCTGCTTCCTTTTCTTCCTGTAACGTTTCGGCTAGCACATCGGCCACTTCATTCATACCGATGGTTTTTGCCAGTTGAACCAGACTACCATATGTAGCAATTTCATAATGCTCTACCTTTTGTTCAGCCATAATAAGGGCTACATCGCGGGTAGCGGTTTCTTCTTCAGTGTCTTCAATTATGCTTTGAGCTTCTTTTACCAGTCCTTCCATGGCCTCGCATTTTTTGGCTTTGGGAGTTTCACCCATCATTTTGAACACGTCTTCCAACCGGCTTACATGTTCTTCCGTGGCAGCCTGATGATCGCCGAAGGCATCGGCCAGTTCATCAGTTGTGGCGGCCTTTTGTAATTTGGGTAATTCCTTGACCAAATGTTTTTCGGCCCAATAAATATCCTGCAGCTCTTCTACAAAGAACTTTCTTAATAATGACTGGTGATCTTTTTTGCCTGTTGTTGTTTTGCTCTTATTGGTAGTACTCTTGGTTGCCCCTTGATTTTTTGAACTCCTTCCTCTTTCCATAACGCATTGTTTTGTGGTGATTAAAAACAGATTGTACTAACTGAATGATGAAAAATGGATGCCACGGTAAAGCATCTGCAGGGTATCAACAGAGAAAGTATGTGTAGAAAAAACTCTACGTGAAAAGGGTTCAGTTTCCCTTTATGGCAATTTCTCTTACTGGTATTGGATTTGAACTTTAACTAAGCTAAAACACACACATATGAGAGCCGCCAACAGTATATCTTTTTTACAGGATAAGATCCAGGGAATTGGCAGTGCGTTGTTTTATAATTTAGGAGGAGGCGTGTTAAAATTCCCGACAACTATCGTATCCATATTAAAAGTTGATGAAGTAGCGAATATCTGGTTTTTCACCAACCGGCCCGAACAACAGCTGAACGAGTTTGACCGGGAGTTTCCGGCCGACATGCAGTTCTACCGCAAAGGCAAAGGTTACTACCTTCAAATTACCGGTAAAGCATATATAATAGCTGATCCCGAAGAGTTGAACAGCATTATCGGGTTATCAGAAGATATAAAAGCAAAAGCATTTAAAGAAATGGTACTGGTGAAGTTCAAAATAGGCGCCGCCAAATATTATACGGTTCAGCCCCGGTTTGCCTATAAACATAACCTCATAGGATGGTTGAACCGGTTCTATAACTGGCTGTTCAAAGAACCCGTTCGCACTGAACCATACGTTTTTCAACCCCTTGCCCGCCTGGGATTTTAAGAATAATGGACTAATTTGTTGATCATGACTAAAGTCGGGAACAAGTTATGCTAATTTGCCAGTGCTTTCCGCCTTCGGCAAGACTTGCGCCTCCGCTAAAGCTTCAGTGGCACGCGGACGGCGGGCAAAGAAAAACCCTACAAAGCAATTAACTTCGCAGGGTTATTATTGCACGCCGACTTAGGGAACTTGAGTTTTATCCCGGTTAAAACCAGGACAAATTGTGCTGATGTTTGCCACATTAATATTCTGTATTTGCCATTTGCGATTTCTTAATGCTTCCCGGTGAGCAACCATGATGTTTCTTGAAGATCTCAATAAAATGGCTCACCTTTTCGTACCCCATCACTTCGGCCATTTCGTTTACCGAATAGGTTTTTTGTAACAGTAAGGTCCTTGCCAGTTCCATCTTTCTGTTCAAATAATATTCATAAACGCTTTTACCATAAATAAGCTTGAAATACCGCTTGAGTGTTGACTCACTCAACGCCACTGTTTTAGCAATGATGCTCATGCGCGGCGGCGATTTTTGCAGATTCGATAATAAAATAGCTTCCGCTTCTTTTACTTTCTCATAATACAGATCGATATGGCTGTTTGTTTTATCGGTTTCTTCGCGGGAAGCTGCGCTGAGAAAATCTTTTATCAGGATGCCCGCTGCGGAAAGCATATTGCTGGCGCCGGCTTCCGGAACGTATACACAATCGATCATCCGGCCTGCCACCTGACTGGTTTTTACCGTCATGGATTCAATCAGCAATGGCACCCCGTTATCGTCCATAACGCCATCATTAAAATACTGGGCAACGGGAATGTACCCAGGTTGCTGCTTCAACCAGTAAGCCGAAATGGAAAATTCGATCAATTGCACCGGCTGTTGCGCAGCCAGTTGCAAACCCGCATTTACCGAATCGGGCACCAGGGCAAACCGCCGCTCCCGCGCTTTATTAAATTGCTGATGCTGGTTCACCGTCTTCAACTCAACCGATTCAGGCGTTTGTATGCACAACAGGCTGTACCCGTTGTTGGCAATATATACCGGTAATGCTTCTTTTATAAATTCAACAGGTTTCGAAAGATAAAGGTCCCACACCCGCATATACAATCCGGCGTCGAGATGCCATTTTCTGATTTGTCCACGCCCCATTTCACCCGAAAACCTGATAAGGGTATTGCCTGCCGACAACTCCCCTTCTACTTCGTGGGCCAATTCTTTAAACGCATCGTCTCCCTCTATTTTGCTTACACGTATTGAATAGCTTTTCATACTTCTACTGGTTTTGATTATGATTTAAGGTTTTTAACAAGGTGCCCGCCAATAATCATCAGGCATTAAACCAAAGACTATATAATTACATACACCTGAGTACTTTTTATGAACCTTTGCTAATCAATTGTATTTGACCATTTGAGCAGAAACATTAATTACCGCTAAGCATTTTCCCTTAATTATAGGGTTAGCTGTTTATTGATTTGACTTTTATCAATTATCAGCCGATATAACTTGAACGTCTAAGTGTTTGTTGGCCCGATGCCGGTATTCTTTGAATGAATAGGGGTAAAAGAAACACACAAGGCGATCTAATTTTACCTCAGCAACGAACCACAAGTACATCATCCAATATTTGAAAGAAAACCAACCCCGGGAATTCCGTCGATCTCATTCCAATATTTCCTACCTCCATTAATCAATTCATTGAAGCCTACATGGCTTTACGTATGCAGGCAACAACCGCTGCATAGGTCATGAGTTATATTCTGTTCACCATAAACGCTTACAAGTGAAATCAAACTTTTACCTTATGTGGGTGCTTATTGCAGCACTTCCCTACCTTACCGTACCTGCTCAAACGCCTGCTGTGCAGAAAATGAATCAATCTAAAACTTTTCTTTCCAATAAAGAATTACCGGCTAACGCCGGCATCTCGCCGGGTTGGTATAGTGAAGCAGTTAAAAACATACAGCAACTCGAAGAACAAATAAACCCGGCTCGTCCCTATGGCTGCTTTACTACCACTAATACACACAACCGTACCGGGTATTATTTGTCACCGGCCGGTTATACAGCAGCAAACAGGCAACAAGCGGCCTGGCAGGTGGCGTTCCAGCTCAAAGGCATAGGACGCTCAGCCATACAATGGGCGCCCGGCCAGCAATATACGATCACTCATGCGGGCAACCGGTTGCAATACAATTATGATCATTTTCACGTAGAATATCTGAATAACAGGGATGGCTTACGCCAGAACTTTTTGGTAAACAGGAAAATGCCAGGCGATGGCGCACTTACGGTGTCCATTCAACCCGTTACTGACCTGCATGCCAGGTTGCTGAACAGTAACTGCCTGGCATTTTTTAATGCTGCCGATAAAATGGTGCTTGCTTATGAAGACCTGCATGTATGGGATGCCAATCAAAAAAAATTACCGGCCTCCCTGCATTTTAACACGGGTATGCTAACTATAGAAGTAGACGACAGCCAGGCAACCTACCCCGTTACCATTGACCCGCTGAATAAAACGCCCGAGTGGAGCACATCGGCCGATGGTCTTGTTAGCGGTCTTACCTCATTACAATTGAATTCATCATTATATGGATATGCGGTAACCGGTTTGGGCGATGTGAATGGCGATGGTTATGGCGATGCGGCCATCAGCGCACCAGGATTAACCAATATCATCAGTGGCAATGGCTCCCTCGCCAGCGTGGGTGCGGTGTTTGTGTTTTACGGTTCACCGGCAGGGTTAGCTACTACGCCGGCCAAAACATTACAACCGGGTACTGCGGTAGCCGGCGCCCTTTTTGGCACCAGTGTTGATGCAGGCGATGTAAACGGCGACGGCATCAATGATATTATTATTGGCGCGCCGCTCGATACCTATACCACTACCGCATCGGACATTCTGGGAACTACATCGGTTACGGTAAAAGCAGGAAAAGTATATGTATATCCCGGAAGCAATTCCGCCACTTCCAATCCAACGAATTTTATTGAAATTAAGCTACAGGGCACGGGTTTCTTCAGTACGGGCATAGCCGGTGTATTGCTTAGCAATGTATCGGTGAATGCCCTTTTTGGTTTTTCTGTAGCTGCCACCGGCGACCTCGATGGTGATAACAAATCAGATATTATTGTGGGAGCGCCAGGTTACCTGGGCGCCGGTTTAACGGCTGTTCAAAACGGGGCAGCCTTTGTTTATTATTCCGGAAATTTAACCACCACCACACCGGTGCAGTTGCAAACACCTTCGGCTTCCCTGTTAGGACTGGCCTCTTTTCCGTCGCTTACAGGAAGCGGTTTATTATTCGGCTTTAGTGTTGATGGGGTGGGCGATTTCAATAACGATGGCTATGCCGATGTAATAGCCGGTGCGCCCGCGGGGGCCGACCTTTCGTCATTGGGCGGTTTGCTGAGCGGACAGATCTTAAGCGGAACGGCCCATATTTATTATGGAACCGGTTCAGGTATCATCAACACAATTGGCACAACGCTGAAACCAACAAGTGGCAATTTGTTTTCGGATGCCGCCAATTTATTCGGCTATAAAGTAAAAGGCATAAAAGGTTTGGATGGGAACCGCAACGGTAATGTGGCCATTGGCGCGCCTACCGGCGGGTTGCTGTCAAACGCATTAAGTCTCACCATTCATAGTGGCAACGTTCACATCTTTAAAAAGCGCACGAGCTCACCAGGCGCCTCCGTTACGAGTGATCAGGTGCTGGAATCACCGCGCTCCTCCAGCCTGCTGTCGGTATTAAATACCCTTCATTTGAACGTGCTGTTTGGCGCGGCCATCGATAACGCCTATGATGTTAACTGCGATGGGTATACCGACCTGGTAGTGGGCGAGCCTTTATCATCGGGGGCAACATTGACGCAGTTGCAGGCGAATGCAGTAGGCGGTTCGGCCTATGTATTCCTGGGAAATTCAACCGGCACCTACAATGGCACGCCAGGGTATACCGCATCAACCGACTATGGCAGCGACTTTCTTTCGGTGAATGCCATTTCCCTGTTCGGATTCAGTGTTGCCGGTGTTACCGGCATAACAGGCCCAGGTGCTACCACCCGCATTCTTGTTGGCTCCCCGGCAGCAGCGCTTGATTTTGATAACAGCCTGTTGAATTTGGGGAGTACGCTCGGCCTGTTATACAATTTTACCGTGGGTGATAATGGTGTGGGCAAGTCATTTTTGTTCAACACACAACTGTGCGCAAGCGCCAGCCCTTTGCCGGTGGTTATTGAAGAATTTGGGGGAAAGGAACAAAACAACAACATTAATTTATACTGGAAAACCAGTCATGAAGAAAACCTGAACCGGTTTGAGGTAGAACGAAGCCGCGATGGCAGCCATTTTGAAAGCATTGGCATTGTATTTCCCTGGGAAAACTCAAATCACATCGATTACGCATTTTCCGACAAAAACGCCGATGCCGGCACTCAATATTACCGGTTAAAGATGATCGACAACAACACCGATTACAAATACTCGAACATTTTGACCTTCTCCATTACTGAACCCACCACCGCCCGCGTGGTAATAGCGCCCAATCCCATTGTCGACAAAATAAGTGTACAGTTCACGGGGCTAAAAGAAAACACTTATTGCATAGCGTTGCACAATGTGGCTGGCCAAAAATTTGTAGAGCAAACCATTCAGATTACCCGATTCAGACAAACCGTGTACCTGATGCGGCCTGTCTCGATGACACCGGGAATTTATTTTCTAACTGTATTTGGAAAGAACAATACTAAAATATCTTCAAACAGGGTTGTCGTTTTTTAAGTTAACAATTGAGAGAAGAGCCCCCTTTCGCGGGGGCTTTTCTATTTGTATATATGCAGGCAACCCGACATTCGCAAATGCATCATCAATTATCAGTGACACACAAACGAAATACATCTGACGGTTTGGCAACAGTCCAAAACAGGAGATTAAAATTGTAGATTAACCGTTACTGTAACATTTTTTGGTACGTTTAATGCTAACTAAGAAATCGAATAAATGTAGCGGAATATTTTTCTCACTTTAAAACTCCTTGGGCGTATATGAAAATTAACAAAGGCCTGAACCGCCGGACATTCTTGCGTAATGTCGGGTTGGCAGCTATGGGTGGGTTGGCAGGATGCTCTAAAGTATTACCTGAAATCACATCCCTTACACAGCATACAAATAATACCAATTCAAACGCTTCAACCACTGCAGGCACTTCAAAAAACAGATTGCCCAAATGGAAGGGCTTTAACATTAATGACTTTTTTCAACCAGACCCCTATTATGCAGGCGGCTCAACACCCGAAGAGTTCTTCAAATGGGTGGCCGATTGGGGATTTGATTTCATCAGAATGCCTGTGGCTTATCCCTACTATCTGAACCTGGAAAAATACCAGAAGTACATCCACAATGATGATGTATATAAAATAAATGAAAGCCGGGTGAACCAGATAGAGCAAACCATTTATCTGGCACAGAAATATAACCTGCATGTAAGCCTGAATTTACACCGCGCACCGGGTTACTGCGTAAGCACTGGCTATAATGAGCCATACAACCTGTTTAAAGAAAAGGATGCACAGGATGCATTTTGCTATCACTGGAGCTACTGGGCAAAGCGGTTTAAGAATACTTCAACCGGCAAGATCAGTTTTGACCTGGTGAATGAACCCTGTTATCGCGCAGATGTAAACGACACATCCTCTACAACCACTGCCATTCCCGGTTCTGTGTATCGTTCGGTAGCACAGGCCGCCGCGCAGGTAATAAGGGCAGAAAATTCCAATTATTATATTATCGCCGATGGCAACAATGGCGGCTCAGATGTGGTTCCCGAGCTGGCCGATTTGAACATTGCGCAAAGTTGCCGCGGATATACACCATTTGAGATCTCGCATTACAAAGCGCCCTGGGTATATGCTGATGCGGCGTACCAGCCAACGCCCTTGTGGCCCGGTACAGTTGGCGGCCGCTATTTCAGCCGCGCTACACTGGAAGAATATTACAAACCGTGGATTGAGATGGTAAACCAGGGCGTGGGTGTTCATTGCGGTGAATGCGGTTGCTGGAACCAAACGCCGCACGATGTATTCCTCGCGTGGTTTGGCGATGTACTCGACATACTCACCTCGAACGGGATCGGTTTTGCCTTGTGGGAACTGAAAGGCGATTTCGGGATCCTGAATTCAAACCGGGCCGATGTGCAGTATGAAGACTGGTATGGTTACAAACTCGATAAAAAATTACTTACCCTGATGCAAAGTAAATAAGTTGTTGTAGTGAATGGTGAATGGTCAATGGTGAATAGCTCGCGATTGTTCAAATTAATAAACGAACTTGCGCCGCCGTAAATCCATTGACCATTGACCATTGACCATTGACCATTGACCATTGACCATTGACCATTGACCATTGACCATTGACCATTGACCATTGACCATTGACCATTGACCATTGACCATTGACCATTGACCATTGACCATTGACCATTGACCATTGACCATTGACCATTGACCATTGACCATTGACCATTGACCATTGACCATTGACCATTGACCATTGACCATTGACCATTGACCATTGACCATTGACCATTGACCATTGACCATTGACCATTGACCATTGACCATTGACCATTGACCATTGACCATTGACCATTGACCATTGACCATTGACCATTGACCATTGACCATTGACCATTGACCATTGACCATTGACCATTGACCATTGACCATTGACCATTGACCATTGACCATTGACCATTGACCATTGACCATTGACCATTGACCATTGACCATTGACCATTGACCATTGACCATTGACCATTGACCATTGACCATTGACCATTGACCATTGACCATTGACCATTGACCATTGACCATTGACCATTGACCATTGACCATTGACCATTGACCATTGACCATTGACCATTGACCATTGACCATTGACCATTGACCATTGACCATTGACCATTGACCATTGACCATTGATCATTGACCATTGACCATTACTCCTGAGGCTTCACATTCATTGCTCCCAGGTAAATACTATCCGACTGCATGCTTCTATCTGCAGCTATAAAGGCGGCATACAGGTGATACACCTGGCCCCTCACCGCCGACAACTGTAATGTATCGGCACCCGTGTACCTGAGCAGTCCGGTTAATGTACTTATTGAAAATCCATTTTCAATATCGTAGGCAAGCAGCATTACCTGGTCGTACCGGTTTGAGCGGGAAATGGCCTCTGTACTCCAGGCAAACTGTACAACATGATTTTCAAGCAGCGTAGCCTGCATATTTTGCGGCAATGGCAATTCACCGGCACTCACCTTCACCAACGCCGGGTTAATGATAAGATCAGGCGCCACCCCTTCGAATGCATTCTTTAACAGGCACGACTTGGCAGCCAGATACCCTTCTACCGTTTCGGTATAGCCGCGAAAGCCTTCGCGTACAAATTTTGTAACAGGGCGCAACCATGCCTGCGCCATGGCCCATTTCTTCCGGTTGATCAGTTCTTTCTCCGAGGGCATTGACTTACGTTCTTTCGGTAACGACTTAACATAAGGCTTACCCTTCCAACTGGAGACAATCAGGTTACCAACTTTACCATTTACAGGGCCCAGACTGCCATATTTAAGACTTCCCATAACCGTAGTTTTTTGATTAGGTAAGTTAGTATTTAAAACGTATTCAAAATAAGATCAAACTATAACTTGATTAAGATCAAACAGGGACCTGATAAAGGCATATCCTTATCTTGTCTTTGTTTGGTCTTTGTTAGGTCTTTGGTTGGTCTTTGTTTGAACACCCGCCAAAAGCACGGGAACCAGGCGCCAAAGTATCGCTTGCGAGGTCTGGGCACCGCGAACGGAGCTGAAAACTTTGAGCTAAGAATTGCTGCCGCCAATCAGGAATTATAAACAGATCTGCGAACTTTGAACTGTAAACCGTGGCCTTCCACTATGGAATGGTTTCCGGCGACCAGGAACCTTTGCCCCAACCGCTTACCGCAAGATTATCAGCCACTTACCCGCATATATTCGCTTTTAGCCACTTATTTTACCATTCATCACACATACTTTACCGGCCGGCAAACAAAAGTTGCCGCTCGTGCCTGATTCTCTAAACGAAATGTTAACCCCCTTATACCTTTGGTATGTCAATCAAATAGGAGATACTTCTCCACCAACAATGAACCATTACTTAGAGTTTCTCTTCGCCCGTTACCGCCAAAGAGTAAAGCCACCAGCAATCATCCAATTTTAATCATCCAGGAAAAGAGCTACCGAGCTAACGCTGCTCAAACATTTTCCTATACAGCTGCTTGCTGTGTACCGGATTTTCTATGCTCAATTCAATTTGATGGAACGAAGCACACAAATTTTTCAATCGCTACATAAGGTTTTTGAAAAATCTTGCGCGCAGTTGCATCTGGCTTAAAAGCAATTAAATAGTTAGGAGATGAAATTAAAATGCTGGATCGGCCCCATAATAGCTGTAATAATTTTACTCACACTGCGACAGATGGTTTACAATTCGATGGCAAATGAACAACAACGGTCAGTAGTACCCGCAGTAACAGAATTAAAAAAGCCGGAGCTCAGTTCTCCCATGGCCGGTACCCGTTCACTCACTGACACCCTGCCCTTCTGATTTAATCAGCATTATAACAAGGCAGTAAAGCAATTGACATAACAGTGCAGCTGTTATGGGTGACCGTTCTATGCGCGGAAGCCTTCCTGCCCCTTCGATGGAGGGGGGAGAATGAAAGTTATTGTCCAGACCCATCGTATTGAATAACACTTAAAAACATACAACAATGGCCAACTTAGGAAAAAAAATTCTGTCGGCTTTCGTGGAGGTAAACGACGACCCAAAAAAAGAAGCGGAAAAGCCGGCAGCAACCAAACAGGTTTATACACCTGCCACTCCGCAACCAGCTGCCACCTTCACCCCCACAACTGCCAGCAACAGTTATGCATCAACGGGGAACAGCAAATTCGCCGCCTACTTTGAAAAGCTGTTCGAGGAAGCAAACATTCCGGGGCCCGATTACTTCGAGTTCAGTAAAATGACAGAAGCCATGCAGGCCGTTCCGGATGAACAGGTACGTTATAGTACAGCCTTTGCAGGCTTAAGCGTTCAGGGGCTCGATAAACAGAAATTATTATCAACCGCTGCCCAGTACCTGCAAATGTTGGAAACCGATGCCACCAACTTCCAGAACACCGTAGGCACTGCCTTACAGGAAAAAGTGCATGAAAAGAAACGGCAAATGGAAGAAAAAGCACAACGCATTCAACAGCTGACGCAGGAAATAAGCACGTTGCAAAACGAACAGCTGACCCTGCAAAGCGAGATAAAAGAAAATGAAGCGAAGATTGAAGCCAATACAGGCGGCTATAAATATGAGAGCGAAGCCATGAAGAGCCGGATAAACCGGGACATAGAAAAAATAAAACGCTATATACAATAAACTATTATAAAATGATAAACCCTATTCAAAAAGCAAAAACCCCGGGGTGGTTTGCTGAACCCAAGAACATGGCCACTGCTGTTATAGGCCTATCCTTATTTGCCGGTTTGGCGTACGGTTTTTTAACCTACGTACTGCCATGGCTGGTAACCGTAACCTGGAACCTGGTGAACCTGGTTATAGGCGGTGTGATCCTCAGCTTGCTGCTGATGATCGTAACCAATAAAAAATTCTGGCGGGCATTAAAATACTTTTCAGCATTCATCGCCAATTACACCATTGGCATTGCAATAGAATTGAATCCGTTCAATATTCTGCAGGCCAAAATTGAGCAGGGTTATAAGGATAGAAATACCTTATATCAACAGGCCGCCAAATTAAAAGGCAAACAAAGTGAGCTGGTCGACAAACTGACCGACAAGGAAAAAGAGTTGCAGCTGAACATACAAAAAGTAAGGATCCTGCAAGCCGAACAGGGAAAGAACAGTCGACAGGTTGATCTGTATGCAAACAATGTTTTGCGTTGCCGGGAGTACATCGACAATGTAACCCCCATAGTAGGCGACCTGAACAAGCTGATACAATTTGCCGATGCAGCCTATGAAGAGAGCGGTATTATGCTCGAAGATGCGAAGCTCGATCTGGAAGCCAAGAAAGACCTGTACTATTCAGTAACAACCGGTTTATCGGCCGTAACAAGCGCCATGAAAGCGTTCAGGGGCGATGATGAACTGAACCAGGATGCCGAAAAAGCCCTCGCCATATTGAAAGTGCAGATCGGTGAAAAGATCGGCCATATTAAATCGGCCATAGATGTTACCTCACGCTTTATGGACGACAAGGTACTGGAAGATAAAGCCAAAAGTGCCCAGGCTATTGAACTCATCAACCAGTTCAATAAAGACAACGACTTCAATTATACGCAAAATGCGTTGGAGAAGAATAGCGACAACGGCAAGCTGAAAGGGATCGCAACGCCCGACCGCTACAGAGGTCTTTTAGATTAAGCTCAACAGAATTAATGCCGATGAACGGAGCGTCGCAAGCGGTGCATAACCGGAGCGATGCAGCCGGTAACCCCATCCATGCCCTGTAAAAACCAAAACATTTAACAAACAATACAACCAACAACCCGGGCACTTAGCAAAATCTAAGTACTCAAAAAACATTCAACTATGGCAATGAAAATAAAACCCGCCGGAAAAATAGTAATAATCGCAGCAGTAGTAGCTGCAGGTATTTTAGGCGTAAGATGGTATCAAAACCGTCCCAAGGAAGTAAACGCATCTATTGAAGTAGGTAAAGTAGCCCTGCCCAATGCACCGGAAGCCTCCTTACAGGGCAACGCCGCTGTACAATTACCCCTTCCCGGTGATGAACAGGCCGTGAACGGGGGCACACAGATTAGCTGGGAACGCATGGCCTGGAATAGCCAGTTCAGCGGTATGTATGCTAACGGTGGCGTACGTACTACAAAAGGATCTTTGTTCGATAAAGCGCACCTCGACGTTACATATGTACGTCAGGACGACTGTAACAAACAAATGGCCGACCTGGTAAAATTCGCCAACGATTATAAAACCAATCCGAATACACCGGGCGTTTTGATCACGTTCATGGGCGACGGTATGCCGGCCTTTATGACCTCGCTCGCCAAAGAGCTGGACCCATTGGGTCCCGAATACCAACCCATTATTATACCGGTTACACACGGTAAATCGTATGGTGAAGACCAAATAATGGGCCCCACTTCCTGGAAGCAGGACCCGCACAACGCCGTGGGTAAATGCGTGGCCGGTGTGCTGCGCGATGGCGACATCAATATTTTGTTGAAATGGGCCGGTGACAACGGGTTAAAGGTAAACCCCGATGAAACCACTTACGACGGTAATGCCATCAACATCATTGCTGCCAATGACTTCCTCGATGCACCTAACAAGTACATCACCGGTTATACCGAAAAAAGGAAGCTGATCGTAAATGGAAAAACAACCGGTACCGACACCACGGTGAGTGTTGACGCCGTAGCCACCTGGACACCCGGTGACGTAAATGTCGCCACCAAAAAGGGTGGACTGGTAAGCATTGCCAGCACCCGTCAGTATGCATCGCAAATGAGTAACCAAACCATTGTCATTAAAAAATGGGCTTATGATCACCGTACCGATATCGAGAACATGATCATTGCCCTGGCCCAGGCCGGCGACCAGGTACGTTCGTTTAATGAAGCCAAACAATTTGCGGCTGAAGTAAGCGCCAAATTGTACCAGGAACAAAACGCCGCCTACTGGTTAAAATACTTCAATGGCGTGGAAGAAAAAGATATTCAGGGGTTGAAAGTGAACCTCGGAGGTTCTGCCGTATTTAACCTGAACGATATGGCCAATACCTATGGACTGGGCGACGATAAGGTTGACCGTTACAAAGCGGTGTACAACACCTTTGGTAACCTGATGGTGAAAATGTACCCTTCCATAATGCCCAGCTTTTTGCCCTATGAAAAAGCCGTTGACAAATCGTTCCTGTTCAGTGTGATCTCGAACCACCCCGAACTGTTACAGGGTAAGGCTATTGAAACAAAATATGCCGAACAGATCACCTCGGAAGTATCATCCAAATCGTACAGCATTGAGTTTGAGACCGGCTCTGCCAACATCAAACCCGGTTCGTACAGAATGCTGGATGAGATCTTTGAATCGGCTGTAGTGGCTGAAGGCCTGAAGCTGGGGGTGTATGGCCACACCGATAATAAAGGCAGCGACGTCGTAAACGTGCCGCTTTCACAAAAGCGTGCCGAAGCGGTAAAAGCTTACCTGATCAAAAAAGGCTTGAAACAAGATCAGATAGAAGCCAAAGGTTATGGCGCTGAAAAACCCATAGCCGACAACAGCACCGAAGCCGGCCGAAGCAAGAACCGCCGTGTGGAAATTGTGCTGGGTGAGTAGGCGGTGATTGGGAGATTTTGAGATCGGGAGATTTTGAGATTTTAAAATCTTCGGAATTGCCGGGAATTGGCAAATCCAGAAATCAAGAAATCCCGAAATCAGAAATCAGAAGTTGCTATCAGTATCATAAAAGCCGTGTCACCTAGGTTGTAGCTGGGGCACGGCTTACCCTTCGACTGCGCTCAGGGCAAGTCATGAGTGAAGCCAAAGAATAACCAACCAACTAAAAAACATGAAAAAGATCTTTCAACCATTTGCCACGGTCAACAAACAAACGGTGATGACTATGGTGGCCGTGCAGGTGGTTATTACCTTATTGCTATGGCATACGATGTCGGCCGGGTTAATACCCAAACCCGCCAAAGTAGCCAGCGCCTTTGTTCAATTGCTGGGCAGCAAACTATTGCTCGACAATATACTGGTAAGCCTGCTGCTTACTTTAAAGGCCATGTTGTACTCGATATTGATCACTTTGTTGTTTGCTTATTTATCAGTGTTGCCTTTTTTCAGAAGCGTGGCGTTGTTCATTGTGAAATGCAGGTACCTCACCCTTACAGGTTTGATATTCATTTTCACCCTGCTTACAAAAGATGGCAGCGAGTTAAAGTTATCATTACTGGTATTTGGTATTGTGCCCTTCTTTGTAACCTCATTTCTGTCGGTGATCGTGAATATTAACCCGCAGGAATATGAACTGTGCAAAACCCTGGGCTATAACAACTGGCAAACCCTGTACGAGGTAATTATCATTGGCAAAGCCGATCAGGTGTTTGAGATACTGCGACAGAACTTCGCCATTTCGTGGTTAATGATCACCATGGTAGAAGGGCTGAGCATGAGCGAAGGCGGTATAGGTACGCTGCTGATAAAATACAACAAGTACAACGACCTTACCAACGTACTGGCCCTACAGCTGGTGATCTTTGTGATTGGTTTATGTTTCGACTATTTACTGGGCACCATGCGGCACTGGTTGTTCCCCTATAGCAAATTAAAAGAAGTAAAAGCATCATGACACAACATACAAAAGAAGAAGTGCTGCTGCAGGCTACCGATGTGCAGCTCACCTTCGACCGGTCCATTTTGCGCGATATAAATTTTTGTATCAGGAATATTACCCGTCCCGGTGTTTTACAGGGACAGGTAGTTACCCTCATCGGCCGAAGCGGTATTGGTAAAACGCAATTATTTAAAATACTGTCGGGTTTGCAATCGCCTACATCGGGGCAGGTCACTATCAACAACAACAAACCGGTGAAGGCCGGTGATATGGGCGTTATATTCCAGAACTATTATTTATTTGAATGGAGAACCGTGCACCAATCACTGATGCTGGCTGCCAAAAAGAACAAGGCCCTGTTCGGAAGGGAAAAACAAACCATTGAACAATATGCAGAACAGTTTCAGTTAACCGGCCACCTGAACCTGTATCCGCAGCAATTGTCGGGCGGGCAGCGTCAACGTGTAAGCATTATGCAACAGCTCTTAAAGGGGTCCAACTTTATATTGCTCGATGAACCGTTCAGCGGGCTCGACGTATGTATGCTCGATAAAGCGGTGGAGATGTTATTGCAGGTTTCCCTGTCAGACGAATTGAAAACACTGATCATTGTATCGCACGATATCGAGAACAGTGTGGCCATTTCTGATACGGTTTACATTTTAGGGAATGAACCAGGTAAGGAAGGCGCCACTATTAAAAAGGAGATCGATCTTATTGAACGGGACCTGGCCTGGCAGAAGCATATTAAACAGGAAAGAAGATTTATGGAAACGATAGAAGAAATAAAAGCATGTTTGTAAAAAGAAAAGGCGGGCCCCATTGCTTTGACCCGCCTTTATTTAAGAGACATGATATTACTTTATAATCTTACAACCCAAACCGCCAGCCTACTTTAAATGCGATCCAGGAGGCAAAGCCGGCAGAACCGCCACGGGAAAAACCCTCATAGGCAATGCCCAGGTCCATGGGACCCAGTTTGGCGCCGGCGCCTATATCGGCGGTAAAACGAGAATAATCAGTATCGGTGGTTTTGTCTTTTATATGCGCCACGCCCGCATCGGCATTAATGAATAAGATATTAGCCGGAAAAAAATATCTGCGTAACCCTATCTTCATAGGAACATAGGTGATATTACCCACTTCTTTCGACTTCGCATTAAACACGGTATACCCAACAGTTCCCACCACCTTGGTTTTTCCGGGACCAATACCAACACCCGCATCGGCGCCTACACCAAAATTGTAATCATTCCTGAAACCGGTTTGCACCGGCGAGGCATATTGCCCATGGGCGAAAATGAAAAATAACTTTTGTGCAGCCGCACGATTATAAACTCCGCCAATCAGCAACAAGGCTAAAACGGTTAATGATCGAATGCCATATTTCATATTGGAAGGTATATATGTGAGTTGATGAAAATTTTATGCCATTATACGGATCTTACATAATCGTTAATTCACATGTATCTATTACTTATGACATCCAAGCAAGGCACTACCCCTATCCTCAAAAATAATTAACGTTTCTATAGGATATTGTTCATACTCCTATAAATGAAATTGGCGAAATATATTCGAAATTTAAGAATCTGTTTGAATACCCTGCTTTTTAGAAGTTTAACGCCCTGAAAAAGAAAGGCACATTGTAGTTTACCAGCACCGGCATAGGGATTAAAGTCTTCCACCCCTGAAAACAGGTGGGCAGAATTTGTATTGTATAAACTCATGATACAACTTTAAATCCATTACAATGAACTTCAACAAAGTGAACAACCTGGCAGGATGGGCGGTATGTGCCATAGCCTGTACCGTTTACCTGCTGACGATGGAGCCAACCGTTAGCTTATGGGATTGCGGTGAATTTATTTCAACTGCCTATACCTTAGGCATACCCCACCCGCCCGGCGCACCGCTGTTTTTACTCATTGCACGCCTGTTTATTATTCTCTTTGGCAACAATGCGCATACAGCCGCCCTTGCCGTGAACAGCATGAGCGCCATCGTGAGCGGCCTCACCATTTTGTTCCTGTTCTGGACCATCACACACTTTGCCCGTAAGCTGGTACAAAAAAATGAGGAACCACTTAACCGGCAATCAGTCTTTATGATCATAAGCGCCGGGGTAATAGGCGCACTCGCGTATACGTTTTCCGATTCATTCTGGTTCAGCGCTGTTGAAGGCGAAGTATACGCCTTGTCTTCTTTCTTCACCGCACTCGTATTCTGGGCCATTTTAAAATGGGAACGGCAGGCGCACCAGCCCGGTTCCGACAAATGGCTCATCTTTATTTTCTTTATGATGGGGCTTTCCATTGGCGTACACTTGCTGAACCTGTTGACCATTCCGGCCATCATTATGGTATATTACTTCAAAAGATTTAAAGTTACCCGGCGCAATACCCTGCTTGCTTTTTTAATTGGCTGCGCCATCACCGGCTTTGTGATGAAGTTCATTATTGTATACACCGTTAAAGGAGCCGGCGCCTTTGACGTTTACTTTGTGAATGAGCTGGGCACCCCATTCTTCGCCGGCTTTGCCTGCTTCTTCCTGTTAATAGCCGCCGGTATTGCCTGGGGCATACGATTCGCCAATAAAAGAAAATTACACTACCTGCAACTCGGCCTGTGGAGCAGCGCCTTTATGCTGCTTGGTTATTCCACTTACCTCACTACCATGATCAGGTCAAATGCCAACCCCGGGGTCGACATGTACAATATTGACAACCCCATTAACCTGGAAGGTTACCTGAGCCGCGAAAAATATGGTGACTGGCCTATTCTATACGGACCTGATTTCACTGATAAAGCACCTTTTGTAAAGACCGGCGAACAATATGTAAGAGGAAAAAACAAATATGAAGTAACCGGTTCGCGCTACAAACAGGATTGGGGTAATACGCCCTCTTCCCATTTATTCCCGCGCATGTATGATGCAGACAACGATCGCGGACAGGTAGATTGCTATCGCCAGTTTGCCGGGCTCGCTGCCGATGAAACGCCTACCATGGGCGACAACCTCAAATACTTTATGCGGTACCAGGCAGGTTGGATGTACATGCGTTATTTTATGTGGAATTTCGCCGGCAAACAAAATGATCTGCAGGGCTTCGGCAATCCGCGTGATAGTAATTTCATCAGTGGCATCGGCTTTGTTGACAATGCCCTGTATGGCAATCAACAAAAACTGCCCGATACCTCACGCATCACCAACAAGGCCTATAACCGGCTGTACATGTTACCGCTGTTGTTAGGCGTTGCGGGTTTATTGTTTCAATGGAAACGTAACCGCCGCGATCTGTTGGTGACCAGTTTATTGTTCCTGATGACCGGCCTCGCCATTGTAGTGTTCCTGAACCAGGCCGGTTACCAGCCCCGCGAACGCGACTATGCTTTTGTAGGTTCCTTCTACGCATTCGCCATTTGGATCGGGCTTGGTGTTCTATGGGTAAAGCAGGTATTTGAAAAGATCACCAAAACACCGGTAGCAGCTTACGCAGCAAGCGGGCTCTGTTTACTGGCCGTTCCGGTATTGATGGCGCAGCAGGAATGGGACGACCACGACCGCCATCAGAAAACCCTGGCGCTTGATTTGGCCAGAAATTATCTGGAAAGTTGTCCGCCCAATGCCATCCTGTTTACCGCCGAAGACAACGACTCCTATGCCTTGTGGTATGCGCAGGAAGTGGAAGGCATCAGAAAAGATGTACGCGTAGTAGTTAGTACGTTGATTGGAACTGACTGGTCAATAGACCAGCTGCGCTATAAAGTAAATAAAAGCGCGCCGTTCAACGTGGTGTTTACACCCGAACAGGTTGCCGGCGACAGGCTCAATGTAGTGTACTATTCTAAAATGCCGGGGTTTGAACCGGATAAATACTACGACCTGCACGACATGCTGAAAAATGTAGTTGGTAGCGATGACCCAAAATATACGACCATGTCGGAAGATGGGGATGTATACCATTTATTCCCGGTTCAGAAATTCAGCGTACCGGTGGATGTAAAAACAGTGACCGCCAATGGCACCGTACATGCCGGTGATAAAGTGGTGGATGCTTTGCATATAGACTTAGGCAATAAAACTTATTTGTTCAAGAATGACCTGGCTATATTGGCAGTAATTGCCGGCAACCAATGGAAACGGCCGATCTGTTTTGCCAATAGTGGTACGGCCCAGGACCTGGGGTTGGAAAAATACACCCGCCTGAATGGCCTCACCTATCAGCTGGTGCCAGTTGAAAACACCAACACCGGCGGTGTAAATACGGATGTTGCCTATAATAACATCATGCAAAAATTCGCATATGGCCATGCCAACAAAAAAGACGTTTACTTTGATGAAGAGAACCGCCGCCGCATGAACATCATTAAACTGGCACATGCGCAGGTAGCCCGCAGCCTGGCAGAATCCGGCAAAAAAGAAGAAGCACGCCGGGTGCTGCATCGCTACGACGACCAGGTGAGCGAGGCCAATATTCCTTATGGCATGACGAGCAACCGGGGAAATATGCACAATATTTATTCCCTGCAGTTCCTGGCAGCCTGTTATGCAGCCGAAGATGTTACCCTGGCAAAGAAAGTGGCCGCATCCCTGAAAAAAGATCTGCAGCAACAAATGCAGTATTACCAGTATCTTGGTGATGAAAATTATACCGCCGAACAGCTGGTGAACAATGCGTGGTTATTATTGCAGGGGAAAGGCGGTGAGTTGTCGAATAAACAGGCATCCTTTGCACAGGATATTGTTTCAACTTACCAGCTGCTGCAACAACTGGAGAAATGGTCACCCGGGTTTCAACCTAAAAAAGGCTTGCTATAGAATATACCGAACCCTAATTACTTCAAACCCATAAAAGAAATAGAGCCATCCGCAATTGCCGATGGCTCTTGTTTTTAGGACCCTTCAAAATAGTATCTTTTTAATTATCTTAATATCTGCTGAACCGGTAACGGCCCACAGAATTATTATTGTAATTGGTGGCTACAAACGAATTGTTATACACCTTCACGTTATCAAAATACATATCAATGACATCATCACCATAGTAGTTCGACACGTGAATTGATAAGTCCTGGTGCGAATTGGTGAAGTAAACGCCAAACTCATCATAATAGCCGGTGGTTATTGACCGCATTGACCAGGTGCCATCGAGGGTAGTACCATTTTCAACATATTTGGCGCGGCCATTATTATAGAAATAGAAAACGCCGCCTTCAACGCCGGTATTTACGGTGTACCAGCCGTAGGAATCTTTTTGAGCGGCGTCGGTAAGTACCCATGAACCGGTAATAGTGGGTTGTACATCGATAACAACTTTTGAACAGCTGGCAGCTACTGAAGCAATAGTGATCAATAAAAAGGTTAAGCGTAAAATTGGTTTCATGACCGGGTGTTTTTAAAGTGAATAAAGAGTGGTCGCTATTATGATCATCCATTTTGCTGCCGGTTTATTTAATGTTCACGCAAACCAAGCCATTTGTGAGATCGTTAACGTAGGATTTTTTATTTCTTTAACAATCAACCGATAAACTGTTAATTTGCATTGTTAAAATTTGTGCATGCGCAACCAATACCTTTTTATTGTTACCGTTTCTTTACTGATAGCATCCTGTGGAACGAAGTACAAGAACCCGCATATTGAAATACAAACCAATGTGGGTGATATTGAAGTGGAGCTGTATCCCGAGCAGGCGCCTAAAACCGTGGCGGCCTTTCTTTCCTACGTAAAAAAGGGCTATTATAATAACAGTTCATTTTACCGGGTGTTGAATGAAGACAACCAGCCATCCAATGCCGATAAGGCCGAATTAATACAGGGCGGCATGTACAAATCGAAACCTAAAGTGCATGATACGCTGGCGGGCATACCGCATGAGACAACGCAGCAAACGCATATACTTCATAAAAGAGGCACCATTTCTTTAGCGCGGCTGGCGCCGGGCACAGCTACCAGCGAGTTCTTTATATGCGTTAGCGATCAACCGGGTTTTGATTTTGGCGGGGAGAACAATCCCGATAAACAAGGCTATGCCGCCTTTGGCAAAGTGGTAAAAGGAATGGAGGTCGTAAACAAGATCTACAACATGCACGAAGACGCGCAATCATTTGACCCACCGGTACCAATTTTTGATATTATTCAGTTATAATGATGCGTTCTATGGAATTAACCTTTCCTTATAAACAAGCCCTGCAGCAGGAAGGCTATGCCATTATCGACAATGTATTCAATGAAGAGGAAGTGGCAGGCATTGTTGAAGCCATCAACAACATTGATACCAGTGGTACGGCCTTCCGCAAAACAAGCGACCTGTATGCCATCAGGCGTTTTATAAAAGAAGTACCAGCTATGGCGCCACTGTTATTTAACAGCAGAATGCAAGCTATCATTGATCAGCTTTTTGGAAATGACTATTCCCTGGTGAAATCAATTTACTTCGACAAGCCCGGGCAATCAAACTGGTTTGTAGCTTACCACCAGGACCTTACCATTTCAGCTGACCAGAAAATGCAGCTGGAAGGATATGAACAATGGACCGTTAAGAACGATCAGTTTGCTGTACAGCCACCCCTTTCTTTACTGGAGAATATTTTCACGATCAGAATTCATCTCGATGATACCGATGAAAATAACGGCGCCCTGAAAATAGTTCCCGGTTCGCACCGCAAAGGCATCTACCGTCCTGAGACCATTGACTGGAGCAGGGAGAAAGAAGTGATCTGTAAAGTACCCCGTGGCGGTGTTATGATCATGCAACCCTTATTATTGCATGCTTCGAACAGAACCGTCAACAATAACAAAAGAAGGGTGATACACCTGGAATTTAGCAATCAGCAATTGCCAAACGGACTGCAATGGGCCGAATATCTTGCTGTAAATAACTTTCCCGCATCTGCATAACAAGGGGTTTTCCATTAAGAAAATAAATATCTAAAAAAGGTCAGGTAAACACTTGCACTATTAAAAATTGCTTGCCAAATTTGTAAAGCACACAACGTTATTTATTCCCTGCACATTTAATTGCCCCGGATACATTTCCAATTTCCTTACGCACATTTGACTTTCTGATCAATTCCAATTTTCAGGATTAACCACCCTTGTATTCGTCTGTTATTGGCCCATGCCAATAAGCAAATCCGTATTATCATTCGTTCATTATAAAATCAACCCGTACCAATGAAAATTTTCTATCTGCTTTTAGAACTGGCCTGCATTGCCGTTACCTGCGTTGTAAGTGCTATCATGTATTTGAAAGGTGAATACAATTTAAGTAGCCTCCTGATATTAACCTCTCTTATTTCACTGACCCTGTGGGTAAAATCGAACGGCCTGCTGGAGGATAAAAAAATAACTAACGATGCGAGCCCGCAAGAAGCTCACTGAAAAGGTGTGCATGATAACCTTTACCATCTAATCAATTTTTCGATCAGTCATTACCGGCAACCGCTTTAGCCCTGTATGTGTTGCAGCTACAGGTGCTAAAGCCGGTAATTGCTCAATACCTCATAGCAGTATTGCTTTAATCGCTTTTTAATTTTCCCGTCCCTGTAATTTTCCTCCCATCTTTTCGACTTACAGCCTTTCGGAAGAATTTCATAACTTATAAGGTGTGAAAAGATCCCATAAATACAGCGCCTCAGTTTTTTTCGCAAACGCTAAGGTGGAAACAAGGAACTGCGAACTGTAAACTTTGAATTATGAATACCACCATACAATTGCATGTCAATGGCAAAATGCATACGGTGCAGGTTGACCCTGCCACCCCATTATTGTATGTTTTAAGAAATCAACTCGAATTGAACGGTCCCAAATATGGATGCGGCTTGCAGCAATGCGGCGCCTGTATGGTATTGCTCAATGGCAAGGCAGAACCCAGCTGTATGCTGCCGGTTGCTGCTGTTACCAACAAGAAGATAGTTACCCTTGAAGGTTTGGTTCAGCCCGATAACACCCTGCATCCCGTGCAGGAGGCATTTGTGCATGAGCAGGCCGCACAGTGCGGGTATTGCATGAACGGAATGGTTATATCTGCCGTGGCCCTTTTAGCAGAGAATCCCAATCCCGATGAAGCAGCCATTTGCGCCGGTTTGCAACGGGCGCTCTGCCGCTGTGGCACACAAAGCCGCATCATAAAAGCAGTGAAACGGGCTGGTGTTGGCAAACGCTGATCTATTCCAATAACTATTGAATATTCATTATAGCCGGTATGAATAGAAGAAATTTTTTAAAGAACACTGGTTGCCTGGCCATCGGGTTCAGTTTGCAGGGACCACATTTTGATCTCCCTTCTCCCATGCGGCAGGACCTTCCTGAAAGCATCAAAAGACACCCTAATATCAATGCCTGGCTCGAAGTGCTGGCAGATGGACGGGTGCGCATTTTCACCGGCAAGCTGGAACTGGGCCAGGGTATAAGCACCGCTATAGAACAGGTGGCAGCGGAGGAATTAGACCTGCCCATGGAAAGTGTTGAGATAGTACTCGCCGACACAGCCCGAACCCCTGATGAAGGCTATACCGTAGGCAGCGGTTCTATTGAACAAAGCGCCATGGCAGTTCGCTTTGCAGCAGCAGCGGCCCGGCAAAAATTGTTGGAACTGGCAGCACAACAGCTTAACACACCTGTAAACCAGCTAACGATCGAAGACGGAAAGATCAGTACAAAAGCAGGAGATCATGTTGTTACGTTTAACCAGCTATTGAATGGTAAACAAATAACTGATAAAGTGCAGGCGCCTGTTACCCTGAAACCGAAAGAAGAATACAAACTGGTGGGCAAGGCTATTCCGCGCAGCGATATCAACCGTATGGTACGGGGCGAAACGCATTTCATTCAGGACCTGCGTTTCCCCGGTATGGTATATGCCAGCATTGTGCGCCCGCCCGCTTATGAAGCGAAGCTGTTGCAACTGGATGAAAAAGCTTTGCAAAAGAATAATCCCGGCGTTCTAAAGACAATAGTAAACGGAAGTTTTGTTGGCATTATCGCCGGGGAAGAATATCAGGCACTAAAAGCGCAACGATGGGTGCAGCAGCACAGCCAGTGGAGTACCGGTTCAAACTTGCCTGCCGGCGCCAACCTTATTGATCACCTAAAAACATTGCCGGCAAAAACCGAACGGATAACCGAAAAAGGCAGCCTTCCAACCGATAACTCTACCTTAATAAAAGCACAGTACTTCAAACCCTATCTCATGCATGGTTCTATTGGGCCATCCTGCGCCCTGGCCATTTATGAGCAGGACCGCCTGCATGTATGGTCGCATTCACAGGGCATATACCCCTTACGCGATTCCCTGGCCGCCCTGTTAAAGATCCCTGCTGAAAAGATACATATTACCGGCGTACCCGGTTCGGGTTGTTATGGGCATAATGGTGCCGATGACGTAGCAGCAGATGTAGCCTTACTGGCCATGGCCTACCCCGGCAAACATATAAGGCTACAATGGACGCGTAGTGACGAACATGGCTGGGAACCATATGGCAGCGCCATGATCATGGAAGTGGCGGCTACGCTCGACCCTTCAGGCGCTATCAATAGCTGGCAATACGATCTTTGGTCCGATACGCATGGCATTCGTCCCAGTGGAGAAGCCAACAACCTGCTGGCGGCGCAAGCTTATTCCAACCCCTTTAAAGGAAATTCCGGTTATAGCGGTGGAATGAATAGAAATTCTGAACCTTATTATACGATCCCTAACCAGCAGGTAAATGCGCATTTTTTCAAAGGGCCGTTGCGCACCTCAGCCTTGCGCAGCCTTGGCGCATATGCCAATGTTTTTGCTATTGAATCGTTCATGGATGAGCTGGCCGAAAAAGCGGGTAAAGATCCATTCACTTTTCGCCTGATGCATTTACAGGATAACCGGGCCAAAGCAGTGATCCGTAAACTGCAGGAAATGATCGCTGCCGGCAGACCCGCAACAGGCACCGGTGTTGGGATCGCCTTCTCCCGGTATAAAAATTCTTCATCGTATTGTGCCGTGGCGGCGCAGGTGTATGTTGCCTCCACAACAGGGACCATACAGGTGCAAAAAATGTGGGCAGCAATTGATTCGGGCGAGGTGATCAATATCGACGGACTGATCAACCAAACGGAAGGCGGTATGATACAATCGGCCAGTTGGACCATTATGGAACAGGTTCAGTTTGATGCACAACACATAACCAGCCGCGACTGGGTATCGTATCCTATAATGCGTTTTAACCAGGTTCCTGACGTAGAAGTAGCCGTATTGGATCAGCCCAATGAAAAGGCGATGGGGGCCGGAGAAGCGGTTCAGGGCCCGGCAGCAGCGGCCATTGCCAATGGGGTATACAAGGCCTGCGGCCAGCGGATCAGGCATTTACCCATCATAAAAGAAATGGCAAAAATGTAATGTGTATTAAAAGCGTATTAAATAAGTAATTAAACATGCCTACAATTTTACATGCATTGTTTATTATATTAATACTTAATTATTTATAAAGTATTTCCCGCTCTTTGCTAAACAAACCCCTATTTTCAGGTACTCGTTGACATATATCAAATAATAAAGGTTTCCCTTTATATTTTTTCTGCTTTTATACAATTTTTTCCTAATTCACGAGGTTATACATATTGACTTCGGATTCCCGATGCACATGAATCCGTAAAAATCCGAAGTACAATAATTGGTTAAGGTATGATACAATTCAAAGTAAAGAGTAGCACTTTGAAGAAGGGATTCTTCTGTCTATTCGTACCCGCGATGTTTTTTCATGAACATCTGTCTGCACAACTATCCGGTTACACGTATGGAAAAACTATCACCATACAAGGTTCCAAAATTTCAGGAACAGTAACCAATTTCCCCGTATTGATCAGTTTAACTGATAACAATTTAAGAACAACCGCCAATGGCGGACATGTTCAAAATGCAAGCGGGTATGATATTGCGTTTACACTGACCGATTGCAGTACCATATTACCCATGCAGATTGAAAAGTATACCGCCAGCACCGGAGAGCTGGTAGCCTGGGTAAAGCTGCCAACGCTTACCAGTGGCAGTAATCAAATTATTTATATGTTCTATGGGAAAACGGGTGTATCAACTGACCCATCCACTACAAACGTATGGGACGCCAATTATATGGGGGTATATCATTTTAATAGTAGTATTACTGATGGCACATCCAACGCTAGAACCCTTACAGAACCAGGCCTTGCTACCGCCAATTTAACAGGCAGCAAGATTGGTGATGGGCGCCGGCTGGCTAATGGTCCCTCGTTTGTTTCATCAGCATCAGGCGCGTATCTGCAGTTGCCAAGCAACATCTTCAATACTGTAACGGATTTTACTTTTGAAGGCTGGGTATATCTGGAAACGGTGAATACTAATTGGGAACGTATTTTTGATTTTGGCCGCAATACGAACTTCAACATGTTCCTTTGCCCCAGTATTGGGGGCAATGGGATAAAACGTTTTGCTATAACTATAGGTGGTAATGGCACTGAAAAACAGGTATCTTCAACCACTTCAACCGGCACCGCGGCCTGGCATCATTTTGCCGTGACCATCACTGCTTCTACTAATACTGGTGTTTTATATTTTGACGGAGCTGCCGATGCTACCAACAGCGGAGGTATAACCCTTACCCCAAGCAGCCTGGGTTCAAACACCGGGAACTATTTTGGCCGGTCGCAATATGCCGCCGATGAAGGGCTATATGGCAACTTTGATGAGTTCAGGATCTCAAGCACCAACCGCAGCGCCGGTTGGATAACCACCTCTTATAACAATCAGAATAGCCCGGCAACATTTTTTACCGTATCAGCGGAAACAGCAGGCGGCGCCTTGTGTTCTGTGCTTCCTTTAAAAGTCACGGCATTTGAAGCCAGCCCAATGCAGGATGGAACCGTATCAATAAGCTGGGTGGCCGAACAGGAATCAACCGGCGATAAATATATAGTGGAAAGATCAGCGAACGGCACCACCTGGGAAACCTTGAAGACCATTGCGGCTATTGGCAGTACCGGTGCGCAGAAATATGTTACCCAGGACCCGAGCCCAATATACCCGGCCACCTGGTATCGCATTCAACAGGTAGGAAGTGGTAACACTATTACCTATACGCAAACGGTAACTGCAAAGCTGGATGCCAGCCTGATGAACAGTAGTTTTATTGCAAGTCCTAACCCGGCCAGCCAAACTGTTACTATCAGGTTCCAGGAAAATGCATTGCCGCAAAATACCCAGGTTGAATTATTGAGCAATACAGGCATCAGGATACCTGTTCAACCCAATTACAATGGAAATACTATTTCAATGAAACTACCCATGCTGGCGAATGGAGTGTATTTCCTGAATGTATATATCAAAGGCTATAAACATTCCAGAAAATTATTGATCGTTCAATAAAAAAATAAACCCAATCAGGCAGACCACATGAAATTCCTATACCCATTACCGCTGTAAATGCTAACCAACCATTAAAAAAGCAGCAATGCCTTTTTAATCCCGCTCAGGCGGGATTTTTTTATTTCATTCAGTCAGGTGGGCAAGCTTAACGATATCCTTTACTTCCAGCACCCGTTTTTCGTATCCTTTCCCGGTGACATTGACCATGGCCTGCCCTACCTCCTGAAGGGTGCAAACAAAATTTGGGAACAATGGTCTGAGAACCGGATACAGCCAGGCAAAAAATTGATAGCCTTTCAAGGTATTCTTTAAGCCTTTGGTAGGCCGCATAAAACCGGGCCTGAACATATAGGCGGCTTTAAAAGGCAGTTGCATCAGGTCATTTTCAGTTTGGCCTTTTACGCGGGCCCACATTAATTTACCATGTTCAGAACTATCGGTACCTGAGCCGGAAACATAGCAAAAGGTCATGCCGGGGTTTTGATCGGCCAGGATGGTAGCCATATGCATGGTAAGATCATATGTAACATGGTGATAGTCTTTTTCCTTCATACCCACAGAAGAAACGCCGAGGCAAAAATAACAGGCGTTATATCCTTTCAATTGATCTTTAACAGGCGACAGATCAAAAAAATCACTGTGTAGTATTTCTTTGAGTTTGGGGTGTATTACACCGGCGGTCCTTCTGCCGATGACCAGCACTTCTCCCACTTCAGGATGCAACAGGCATTCATGCAGTACCCCTTCGCCCACCATTCCGGAAGCACCGGTTATAATTGCTTTTATTTTCATATAATGATTATCCGATATAATTATATTGATAAAACAGATAGTTAATCTGCTTTGTTTATTGCATAGCAGCTTTCCGCTATATAATACAGCGATTTAAAAATAATACCTGATCATAGTTTAGACAATAGTAGAAGAGGCCGTCAAACAAATGACAGCCTCTTCTTTATGTTTTCACGTGATGATGAATACTTTCGGGTAGGGGTTTGTGTATAAATTTTTTAAATTAAGTTGAATAATTGCGATAATAACCGGTAACTGTTAAACCGGTCATCCCGGCTTTCGGCAAAAGTAGAGAGGATGATCTCGGGTACTTCCAGTTCTGCAGCCAGGGCAATTATTTTTTCTTTTACTACATCGGGTGTTCCTATAATGGTACGCTGCCTGTTAAATAAAACCCGTTGCCACTCATTTTCGGTATAATTATATTTTTTAGCCACTTCATATGTAGGTATTTCATCATACCGGCCTTTTTCAAAGCTCAGCAGGCGGTAATCCATAATAGCCCGTACCTGTTCAGCCTTTTGCTCATCTTCTGAACAGAAAGCAAAAACACCCGCGCTGGCTTTAGGAGCTTTCAACTGCGCTGATGGTTTGAACCGTTGTTTGTAAATAGCGATTGCTTCTTTTCCGCCAACAGGATTAATGAATTGCGCATAACTGAGGGCCATGCCGCTGTGCGCAGCAAGATAAGCACTTTCACCACTGCTGGTAAGCATCCACATTTCAGGAACCGTATCGATCTGAGGTATGGCCCGTACTTTACCCTGAATGTTATTATAGTTGGGATTATCTGTGAGGAAGTCCTGCAGATCGCTGATCTGTTGAATGTATTCCTGCGGATCAAACGTATTGGAAGGATTTAACAATTGAGCAGTGATGCGGTCGCCGCCGGGTGCGCGGCCAACGCCGAGGTCAATACGCTGCGGATACAATGCTTCGAGCAGCTTGAAATTCTCCGCCACTTTTAAGGTGCTGTGATTGGGCAGCATAATGCCACCCGAACCCAGGCGAATGCGTTTGCTTTCGGCGGCCAGCCGGGCTATCAGTACTTCTGGGGCGGCGCCGGCCAGGGTAATGGTGTTATGGTGTTCGCTCAACCAGTAGCGGGTATATCCCCATTCATCGGCCAGGCGCACCAGCGCTATGGATTCCTGTAAAGCTTCGGCAGCATTGCTCCCCCGCCTGATGGGCGTTTGATCAAGGATACTTAATTGTAAAGACATCCTATAATAACAGGGGAAGCGGCAAAAGGTTTACCCGGGTATTTCTTCAGGCGGGAAAATCAATAAATGCGGGCGGTACCTGGTCGGTAAGCCACACGCCATTGTTTGATAAATAGAATGTATGTCCTTTTTCATGCATCACCAATGCCTGAATGATGAGGAGAACCGGTTTACCATGGCGCTGGCCAACCTGTAAGGCGGTTTCTTTTACAGCGCTTAAATGCACATGATGCCGACCTACTCTTTGTATTCCATGCTGGCGGATGGCCGCTATATTTTTTTCAGCGGTTCCATGAAACAATACAGCTGGTGGCATTTGAGCCGGTAAATTCAGGTCAACCTCAATACTATGTCCCTGGTTTGCGCGAATGCGCGTTTTATCATCATTAAAAGCAAAGCGCTTTTTATCATTGGTATCCACAATGATCTGCAGGGTGGCAAAATCGAGCGGGATACCTTGTTGGTTGATCTTTTCAATGAGCTCAGGTAGACTGGCCCAACCCTCGGGATCGAGGGTGAGCCCGATATGTTCGGGCTCATGCCGCAATACCAGGCTCAATAATTTACTTATATGTTTTAATTGTTTTTCCATAACTATAGTTTACTAAAGGCCCATTGCTTTCGACAGGCGATCGCAAAGGTCTTTTATATCATTACTTCTTTTGATCTCATTGATCCATTTTTCGGGAATGGAGTCAAAACCGTAGTACAGGCCGGCGAGGCCGCCGGTTACTGCTCCCGTTGTATCAGCATCGTTACCAAGGTTAACAGCCATCAGAACGGCATCGGGATAATTTTCTGTGGAGAGAAAACAATACATGGAAGCTTTCAGGGTGTTCATTACATACCCGAATGAAGGAATGTTATTAATATCCTGTTTTGTTATATCTTCTTTCAACAGCGGTGCAAAAAGGTCAATTTCAGACTGCATAATTTGCTTGTTCACGATGAAACCAAACACCGTTGT
Source organism: Niastella vici (assembly GCF_002077945.1). Taxonomy (GTDB): domain Bacteria; phylum Bacteroidota; class Bacteroidia; order Chitinophagales; family Chitinophagaceae; genus Niastella; species Niastella vici. The sequence continues at coordinate 296,045 of NZ_LVYD01000013.1, read as the reverse complement.
TGCAGTATTCTTATAAGCCGTTTGCTTATCGCACCCCCTTAATAACTCAAGCGCAAACTCAAGGTAGTAAAAACAGGCAATCACCGAACGTATATGACCATGTGTTACTGACGACACGTCTTTAATGATCTCATACCGTTTTTCCAGGTCAAGATCACGGATATAAAACAGCAATGGGATGATGCGCATTAATGAACCATTGCCATTACAATCTTCATCAAAGTCACCCGCTAACGAGGGTCTTGATCCCTTTTTTAAACGGCCAATGGCGCGGTGCGTGGTCATTCCAATATCAAACACCTCGCCACCAGCAGTCCAGTATCCTTCATTACGCCATTGAATAAAGCGGAAGCCCAGGTCATTCAAATCATATCCCTTGCATAATGATTCTGCCAGACAAAACGTTAGTGAACTATCATCTGAAAAAGTACCTGGAGGTTGATTATGGCTTTTATAACCTATAAAATCTTTTATGGGTTCAAGCTTCAATCTTTCTCGGCTTGTAAATTCGGCCGGCACACCCAGGGCATCACCAATGGCTACGCCAAATAATGCGCCGTGAATGGGGGTTGTTTTCATGGCTATTTCATTTTTGCTTTATTTAAAGATCATACACAGTTACAGGAATTTCTTTCATTGCCAGCTCCCTGACAATGATCGGTTCCATTTTATCCCAGGTTCCGCCCGCCAAACCGCATCCTATCCGGGGCATATGTATAGAAGCTTTTATTTCCTTAGCATAGGCTGCTACTTTTGAAAGCGCCTTTGCAATAGCATCGTATCGCACCGGTGGGTTACCTTCCTTGTCGGTTTTTTTGTCCCGTTGCCCGATCATATTCGCCACCCATATGCTTTCCTCTACCCGCACAAAGATTACTTCACCTAAAGAGAAATTTTCTTTAGAATGATACCACTTTCTAAATTCCCTTTCCGGCTCCGGCCAACGTTTAGATATCGCCACCACAAAACCTTTTCCCCAACCACCGATATCATTACACACATGCACAATGATCTTGTTGCTATCACCTAAAGGCTGAGTAGCATCACCTTTAACATAGTTAATGAGTTCCATAAAATTTGAGTTAGAACCTTTTCCTAAAAGGCTCGATGATACTTTCCTTGTTTGTTTTCACCGCAAATACAATCCGTTTGAACTGGTTCGCAAACGGTCCTGCCAATGCTTCGCGAAACAACTCAGCTATTTCTTCGGGGTCGTTCTGAAACACACCGCACCCCCAGGCCCCTAGCACCAGCGTTGTATGTTGGTAGTGCAAACAAAGCGCTAATAGTTTTTCTATCCTTACTTTCATTACAGGCATGATCTTATCTTCCTTACCGGCTTCCTGCCTTCTGACAACACCTGCATTTACTGCGGGGGAAGTAACAATAGTTGTACAGACGAGCTTATCCAACACCTTGCCGCCTTCATCTTTGAGTATGGGCACATTGGGGGAATAGATCATATGATCTGAATACAAACAGGTACCTAGCGCCCGGTGATATTCGTAATATTCCATTGCCTGTAACAAACAGGGATACAACCCTGTTGCCCTTGCAAGGCATTCTTCCTGTGCCAATGCGCCGCCCAGAAAGCCACCACCTGGATTTTTCGCCGAAGCGAAATTCAAACACAATACATCCTGTACCCCTTCTTCTTCCAACCGGCGCGCTGCATCCAGCGTAGTTTCATTGGTTACTTCATATTGGGTTTGAAAGTTGTTTGCTATTTTACTATTGGCCCGCATTTCCTCCAACTCATCCGGTTTAAACAAGCGGGTATTGTCAACCGCATTTTTCTGGATCGTTGTTATATCTACCTGATCCCCTTTACTATTTGTATAATTTCCTTTTTCAAGTATTTCGAGCGTGTCTTTTGCTATCTCGATTCTTCTACTCTGTCTCATTTTAATTTTTGTTATGCCACCGGCACTTCTTTCACAACCACTGCCCGTTCTTTCACCTCTTCGAAGCTTACAGTGTTGATTATTTCTCCATTTTCAAATACTGTGATCATTTGATCTTCGTATCCGTTTTCCGTTTCCTTTCTTACAGTTTGATATCCGGCATCTGTACGGATCAATTTTAACTGCCCGGCTTTTGATGTTTTAAATGACTGCACCAGTTTTCCGTGTGAATCCACTTCTACAGGATGTTTCTGAACATCTACAGGTTTACCATTTACTTCGGCATAAGAACATTTAAAGGCAAACTTCTGCGTATCCCTGTCGACCTTTTGCAGTAATGCCCCGCCCATACCCAACACCAGGTTCTCGGCACTGATGCCATTTACTTTCAGGGCGCCATAAATACTGCGGATAGCCTGTACATTAACACCATCGCCCTGTAATACCCGTACCTGTGGTGGTAATACCTTGTATCCTTTTTCATTGATGGTATAACCGAATTTGTTCAACAGAATATCAAACACCCGCAACAGGGTAAATACGGGGTCCCCACTATCCGGACGAATTACCAGCACACCATCTCTTTTCAACACCAGGTCTTTTAATTCGGTTCCCCAGTATTCACTACATGCTCTGAAGATGTCGAATGAATCTGATACGCAGGCTACGATACCGGTTGGAAAGGTCTTCAATATGTGTTTGAAAACTTCCAGTTCGCCTTTTTCACCCAGTAATGTACAAACCGAGTGCTCGGTTGCTGGTACTGATACCCCATATACTTTTTGCGCATCATAATATCTTTTCGCCATCACACTACCCATGAGGGTATCGCTACCCATAAAATTGATCAGGTGGGCTGCACCGCCCAAACCAGCGCTTTCTACTGAGCTTACACCACGGAACCCAAAATCATTCAGCACAAAATCAATAGCAGGCTTTGATGCCTCGGCTGCTGTTTCTTCGAAATACTCTTCTACTATCTTTCTCACCTCACGTGACAGGGTTGCTACGGTACAGGGATACCACACTTGCATTAATAATGTTTCGAGAAAGTTAGATAACCAGAAACATTCGGGATCGGTATTTTCAATGGTCATCAATACATTGTTCACAGGCACCACAGTTCCTTCAGGCACTGCCTTGATACGTACCGGTAACCTGCCATTGTATTTTTTAACGATGTAATCAAACTTGCTGCGGTCAAATACATCTGTGCGGCCAAACACCTGTGTTAAAAAGCTTTCGGCTTCATCGATCTTTTCTTTGGTGATCACATTGCCTTCGAGATAATATTTCAGAAAATATTGCAACCCAAAGAAAATAGTTTCATCAAATTGTCCACCCCGGCTTTCGAGATAAGAATAGATCTTTGTTGTACCGGGATAGTATAATTTATGGTGAGAATATTTATAAGCATCGGCCAGTAATACTATGTTTTCCTGCGTTTTCATATGATGTAAAGTTAAATTGTGAAGTAAGGGTTGTTATAAGGCTATAGAAATTACACGTTTATATTTTTCAATAACAGATTTACCAGAACGTGGTGTTCCCTGACGATGGTCCCCTGTTGCATCATGGCATGCAATTCCTTTACCGGGAACCAGGCCAGCTCTTTCAGATCGTCATTTGCCTGTGCATGTCCAAACACCCATTGGGTTTTAAATAACAAGGTAACTATCTTATCTTCTTCAGAACGATAACGCCAGTCATCTATTTTGGCAGAACCTATATATTGCATGGCATTCACTTCCAGATCGCCACATTCTTCCTGTAATTCCCGGCGGGCTGCGGCTTCATATGTTTCATCGGTAGGGTCAACAAATCCACCCGGGAAACGCCAGCATGGTGAATTATGTTTTTTCCCAAGCAATACTTGCGTATCACTATCTTTCAGCACGGCTATATCAACGGTTGGATAAACTTTTGAGTATGTATTCTGATAAGCATAATTAATACCCATTCTGAAATCAACAGTATCAAGCACTTTATCACCGTTGTCATTGCGGATAGCCGTAGCAGAATGATCCCCGAATTCGGGTAAGGCTACTACCTGCAAATGACCGCTGTAATAATTAATAAAGCAATCGCGGCTGCCATATAAAATAAACGATTCCTGCGGAAAGGTATTTTGTAACAGGGCATCTAACTGTTTGCTCCATGCCTCATCTGAGGGATGATCGCTCAGGGGAAGCACCATAAGCTCCGGCGCATATTGTTTTAATAATCTTTCGCGGGTATAAAAGTCGAACGGATTGCGGCGACTGCCTTTAACCGGCGATACGCCCAGTACTACCACTACTTTATTGTGTTTTGACCTGAGTTCGTCCAATAAATATTTATGTCCATCGTGCAAATAGGGGGTCTGGAATCTAGCTATAATAACACCAGTTGCTTTCATTTTGCGTTATTTATACGCAAATTTATAACGGAGTTTTGAAATCTCCAAATTTTGCGTGAATATTACGCAAAATAAAAGTCATCCCTGTTAGTGATGCCGGTATAAGAATATGACAAGCTCCTGAAGCAATTCTACTCTTTGGGGACTGTTTAAAAAATCAGGAAATACATCCTCTGTAAATTCATTTATTTCAATAGCTGTATTTATTGATACTGAACCATTTAATTGTATTTGCCAGGGGAAATAAAAGGTATTATCCCTATTAGAATTATTTCCAATAACTAATCTTTCATTTTTAGCATTTACAAGAATGAATTCTGTTCAGGTACCCTAGTGGAAATTACATCACTCAAAAATAAAAGGTGCGGGGAACGTCACCAATCAGAAAGGTGATTTTTATATCTCAAAATTAATCCCCTCTTTCACCAGTTCCTGGTAGCGTTTTTTATTGAACTGGTACATTTTGCCGGGGCGGCCCTTTCCTTCACTTTTGGCGTATTCGTCGGTTTCATCGAGGATGCCCAGGGCGAGCACCTTTTTGTAGAAGTTACGGCGGTCTATATCGCGGTCGAGCAGGGTGATATACAAATTTTCGAGGTCAGCAAACGGAAATTTACGATCGAGCAGTTCAAAACCTATAGGCTGGTACCTGATCTTCGTACGCACCCGTTCAATGGCCATGTTCAATATTTTCTTATGATCAAAGGCCAGTGAAGGAAGGGATTTAAAATTGAACCATTGGGCATTTTCTGCATCGGTGCTGGCCTTCAACTGCTGAAACTGACTGCTTTTCACCAATGCAAAATAAGCAACTGAAATTACCCGCTTCCGTGGATCACGATCGGGGTCGCCAAACGTATATAATTGTTCCAGGTAATTTACTTCTATACCCGTTTCCTCGCTCAATTCCCGGCGTACCGCTTCTTCCAGCGACTCCTCGGGCAACACAAAACCACCCGGAATGGCCCACGCATTCTTGAATGGCGGATATTTCCGTTGAATAAGTAATATCGATACGCCTTCACTCTTGGAATACCCGAAAACGATGGCGTCGACTGCTACCTTGATTTCTGAACCGGATCCTGACATGGAGTGCAATATAAAACTTTCGGCTGTAGTACCAACCTATACTGGCCAAACTGTATCTTTAACGCAAATCTGTTCCATGTACCTGTTGATTCCCGGCCGCCATCAGTTGCTCACCCAATTCCAGTTCCAGTATATTCAACGCCTTATTCAGGAAGGGGCGAAAAACGAAAAGGATGTATTTGGTAACCCCATTGAAAATAACCAAAAAATTGAAGCGGTATTGTTTGCCGTTACCTCGGCCAACCATTCCAATACCCGGCGTAATCCATTGCCTTTCTACCTGCGTGCTATCGCCATTGAAGCCTTCGGCAATGCGCTTCCGGTTCCAACCTATATGTATGGCATCGACGACGTTGCACAGGTACCTGATTTCGCCGAATATACCCTCAAACGGATCAGGCACGACAGTGAAGGGCAGTTCCATTGTACCCCATCAAATACTTTAGTGATCTGTTCTACACCGGTATTGAATATGTATCACCAGCTTGGTTTTACCATTCTTCCGGCCGAACTGCAGACTATTTCTACCTGGCAACATCATACTGCCATGCCCTGGGATATTGTAGAGCAAATTGCCAAAAGCGACCAATGGCAAACAGATGCCTTTGTTCACCAACATATGCACCCGGCTTCTTTTAACGTTTGGCAGAAATATAAACGGGGCGAAAAAGTGCAAATGCTGTTCAGGGATGCTATGATCAGCAGCGACGGCGACCTTACCGAAACCCGCGACTATAATGTTTACGTTCGGCAAATGGATGAAATTGCCGAAATGAAATACCATGATACCGCCCCCTTTATTCAACCCGGCCGTATTGGCGATATCGGCTGTGCAGTTGGCTCCTGGATCAAACTGGCCTGTAAGGACGAACGCCTGCGCGAATCAGATTTTTATGGCATCGAAGTTTCCCGCTATCTGTATGTATTATGCCAGCAACGAAAAGAAAACGGAGAATTTGTGAACCCGTTTGTATTCTTCTCGCAAAAAAATGCAGTGACCGGCCTTGTGTTTGAACCAAACTCCATGAACACGATCCATACTTCTTCCCTTACGCATGAAATTGAATCGTATGGTAGCCGTGCCGATCTGTTACAATTTATTCAAAACCGCTACGAAGAGCTGGCGCCTGGTGGCGTTTGGGTGAACCGCGATGTAGTAGGCCCCGATAATAAAGAACAAACCATTTATCTATGGCTCAATGATGCAGATGGTGATAATGAAGATCCCTACAAAATGATTGAGGATAAAGAAGCCTTTTCTCATTACCTCGCCGGCTTATCGACCTATGCGCGCTTTCTGCGTTTCGCCCGTGATTTCAGGAAACAGGAAGGCTATGTACTGAATTATTCAACAATAACCATTAACCAGGTAAACTATATAATTGCCTCTTTACGGGATGCGATGGAATTCTTAAGCCGGAAAGATTATACCGACAACTGGCAAAGTGAAATGCATGAAACTTTCTGCTACTGGGATTTTTCAGAATGGAAAGCTCATTTACAGCAGGCTGGTTTTACCATTCATCCTTCTTCCAAAGCATTTACCAACGACTGGATCGTTAATAACCGCTGGAAAGGAAAAGCTGAATTGTATCTTATGAAAGATGGCCGGCTAGCATTTCTGGATTACCCAGTCACCACCATGTTTTTAATTGGCGTAAAAGCTTAATAGCTCTTCCTTATCTTCGATGCAGCAATCCTTAATTTTCTGCAGGCGATGAAAATAGTTCGTTGGTCATTATTGCTGTTAACAACGTTGGTGGCTGCATGCCGGCATCAGCCAAAACCACTTTCTTTCTATTACTGGAAAACGCAGTTCACACTGAACGATTATGAAAGAAGCGTACTGAAAAATAATGGGGTTAAATCGCTGTACGTACGATACTTTGATGTTGATCTTAAACCGGAAGACAACCAGCCTTCACCGGTATCTCCTGTTCATTTGGATACTGCGATGCAGGGGTACCGCATTATTCCCGTTGTTTTTATCAGGAACAGAACATTCGAACGATTGCAGCCGGCCGACATTCCCACTTTAGCCCAACATGTGTTCGCCCTGGTTGCTCAAATAAACCAATCGCAGCATATTGCCACAACAGAAATTCAATTCGATTGCGACTGGACCGAACGTACCCGCGATAAATTCTTTCAATTCATTCAGCAATACCGGGCTATTACGTCTCAAACGATCTCTTCCACCATTCGCTTACACCAAATAAAATATAAAGACAAAACAGGGGTTCCACCGGTCGATTACGGCGTATTGATGTATTATAACATGGGCGCCATTAGCGGTGATAATACCAACTCCATTTACGAAAGATCGGTCGCCAGCCGGTATAACACCTACATTAAAACGTATCCCCTGCCTATGGATGTTGCCCTGCCCATATTTTCCTGGGGACAAACCATCCGGAACGGCAAAGTGGTGGAATTGCTGAACAAAACCAATATCACGCAGTTTGAAAATGACTCTAATTTCACCCGCCTTAATAAAACCCGCTTTATAACAAAGCATGCCTGTTTTAACGGGGGGTATTATTTTAAAGAAAAAGATGAAATTAAACTGGAGCAGGTATCGGCTGACGACCTGCTCGATATAACAACCCAGATCAACCAAAACACCAATCATCGCATTGGCAAGTTGATATTTTATGACCTCGACAGCACTAACCTCGTTCAATATGAAAAAGATATTTTCAAAAAAGTACTTAACCACTTTAATTAGTTCCTTCACCGTAGGTACCGGCATTATACTGGCTTGCGCCGGTGGCGACTGGGATGATGAATATGGCACCTCCAACTTTGCTCCTGAAGCATTTGTTGACAGCAGCTACCGGCCTTTCTTTTATTCGGGCTATAATTTTTATTATGGAATTGGGTACGACATGCAGCATGACTCCCGTTTTAATGGGTCGAATGTTGACGACTGGTCGTTATACCTGGGTAAAGAGGCACCTGCCACCGAGGTGGAATTCCTGTTGAAAACCGCTTCTGCTTCATCTATCGACAGTGCTAACCGGTTCCTGGCCGGAAAAGTAAAAACATTGCCTGCTGCCCTGCAAGCATTCCGCTTATTCAAAAATGCCAGTAAACAAACAACGGCATTTATTAATTATTTGTCACTCGCCAAAGCCTGTGAAGATTTTGCTACCAACAATTTCGAATACGCCTGGGATTACGATTCAAAGAAAAGCAAGACCCTGACCGTAAATACAAAACAGGTAAATGAAGTATTAGGGAAAGAATATAACCAAACAAAAGATCCTTTTTTAAAACAACGTTACTGGTTTCAGCTGGTTCGCTCTTATTTCTACAATGAACCGCCGCAAACAGCCATTGACTTTTTCGAGCGCAATCAGCAGTCGTTCCCCAAAAACGAACTGTATTATCGTACGATTGCCTACACCGCCGGCGCTTATTATAAATTAAAAAATTACAGCAAAGCCAACTATTACTACAGCAAGGTATATGATGGGTGTAATGCATTAAAGACGGTGGCCCATTACAGTTTTCACCCACAGGAAGAAAATGACTGGAAGGCTACACTGGCCCTTTGCGCTAATAACGAAGAAAAAATAACCCTTTGGCAAATGCTGGGTGTTTTTTACTCTGATGAAACCAGGGCCATGAAAGAGATCTACGCCCTGAACCCACGCAGTGAGAAACTGAACCTGTTGTTAACCAGAGCTATCAATAAAGAAGAGGTCCGCTTCAGTGGCTGGGAGCCCTATATGGGCGACAGTAAATTTTCAATAAAGAAAGACACCCTGAAAAGCGACCTGTACACCCTGAGTACCCGTATTGCACAGGCTGGCAACACCAGCGAGCCCTGGATGTGGTATATGGCAGCCGGTTACCTCGACATGCTGACCGGGAATACCCAAAAGGCTGCCGCCTCCTATAAACTGGCTGAAAAAAAATTACCCAAAGAGCAACTGGCACAAGCGCAACTGAGGTTGCTAAAACTGATAAACACCATCGCCGGCACACCAAAAGCAGATAGCAAATTCGAAAAACAGGTATTGACAGATCTTGAATGGATAACGAACGGAACATTTCCGCCTGATTTCAGACGCAACACTGCACTTAGCTGGATAAGAGAAACTTTGTCGAAAAGATACAAAGCGCAAAAGGAGTTGATAAAAGCGGTATGTTTCCGCGATTACAATGAATTTTATGCCAGTAATAACAACGTAGAGGCGATGAAAAGCTTTTTAAATAAAGCTGATAAAACGCCCTATGAATTGTATTACGCCAAATTATATGCTTTAACAACCTACGATCTGCTCGAATACCAGGCTGTTAACCTGGCCATGGAAGATAAACTGGAAGAAGCCATAAAAAAGCTGGAAGGCATCCCAGCCGCTGAACATGTATTGCCTGGCAATCCATTTAATGGCCGCCTGCAGGATTGCCACGACTGCGACCATGAAGCTGCTCAAAAAATAAAATACACCAAACTTTCATTGCTTAAAAAAATGAAAGACATGGAAGATAAAATAAAGACAGGTACGGAAGCATACAGTAATGCCATGCTGGTTGCCAACGCATTTTATAACATCACACATTACGGCAATGCCCGCGCATTTTATGAGGGCAGGATATTGGGTGAATTTCATTATTCCCCATTTTCAATTGACAGTTTATTCAGGGGTATGCTAACGGATATGAAAATGGCTACAAAGTATTATACCCTGGCGCTTGCTGCCGCCAAAACAGATGAGCAAAAAGCTAAATGCCATTTCATGCTGGCAAAATGTGAACGCAATCAATGGTACAATCAAACTTTTTATAACAATAGCAGCAATGAATATGGCGACCTGCAGGGGCAGGCTTTTTTACCCTGGAACGGTTTTAAATCTTTAAAACAATATTCCAACACGCAATTTTATAAAGAGGCTATCAAAGAGTGTGGATATTTCAAAAGTTTTACGGAAAAGTAATTGATCCTGACAGGTGTGGCCTCCCGCAGTGGACGCCACACTTGTTTTACTTTATTGACTTTCGCCCTTCGTACGAACTTTTATAGCCTTAACAGCCGCTATTACCTCAGCATAAAATATCGGCGGCAGCTTTCCTAATTGAATAAGCCGGTCATCCATTTCAGTATTTGAAACCCCGGCTTTATATGCCTTTTTAACGGTGGTATCAACAAAATACAATTGTTCCAGCTTCGCTTCATTATCAAAGCCATAAGCAAATACCCCTTCCACCTCAAGCACCGCTTCTATTTTATTGGCATTGTCTAAATAATGAAAAGAGCTGATATCACCCCCATCACCCGCTCCGCCTCTTCGCCAGCCATATTTTTCGAGGGTACTTTTTACAGAACCGGAGTCTGTTGACACATCAATATGTATTATTCTTCTTGCTTGATCTTCTTCTGTTACCGTGTAAACCGGGCGTTCGAGCTGTATACATTAGCAGTACTACTTTTTCAACACCAGGTCTTCTTTGGCTGCCCACAATGCAATATCCTGTTTGCTGAGGGCGGCGGCCATCATATCAGGGAATTTATCGGGCGTACAGGCAAATACCGGTATGCCGAGGGCCGAGAGAAATTGTGCATTCCGATGGTCGTAAGACGGTGCGCCGTCATCGTTCAATGCAAGCAGCACTATTACCTGTACGCCTGCAGCTACCAGTTCAACAGCACGTTTGCGCATCTTCTCCTGATCGCCGCCTTCGTATAAGTCGGTGATCAATACCAGTACCGTATCATTTGGCCTGGTGATGATCTGTTTACAATAAGTGAGCGCCAGGTTGATATCTGTTCCGCCACCCAATTGCACCCCGAATAATAATTCAACCGGGTCGGTCAGTTCTTCTGTAAGGTCAGATACAGCCGTATCAAACACCACCATCTTTGTTTTAATAGCGGGGATAGATGCCATCACCGATCCAAAAATACCGGAGTAAACTACTGATGCACCCATCGATCCGCTTTGATCGAGGCAAAGCACCACATCTTTTAAGGAAGTACGTTTGCGGCCATAACCGATCCTTGTTTCGGGAATAACCGTTTTATATTCGGGCTGATAATGTTTCAGGTTTTTGAGAATGGTAGCATGCCAGTTGATCTCATTATGCCGTGGCCGGCGGTTCCTGGCGCTTCTGTTCAAACTGCCGTTAATTGCCTGTTGTGTTGGCTGCGACAGCTTGCGCAACAATTCATCAACCACTTTGCGCACCACCATGCGGGCCGTTGCTTTCGTTTTGTCGGGTATCACCTTGCTCAGCGTCATTAAGGTTGCCACCAGATGCACATCGGGTTCTACATTTTCCAGCATTTCCTTTTCAAGCAACATCTGGGTCAGGCTCAGGCGGCTCAATGCATCCTGTTGCATCACCTGCACAACAGAAGAGGGAAAAAACGTACGGATGTCGCCCAGCCAGCGCGCCACATTGGGAGAAGAAGCCCCTAACCCACCCTGGCGGTCACTGTCGTACAATGCTTCGAGGGTATTATCCATTTGTTTATCACGGTCACTTAACGACATACCGGTGCCGTCGTTTTCCTGTCCACCCAATATCAGACGCCACTTGCGTATATGTTGTTCGTTGTTGTTCATTGCTTAACTTTTAATACCTAACAATTGCAGAATGACTGGTATACCCTGCTTCGCTCTTTCTTCCTGTATGCCGCTTTCGGCAACCCGTTTAACTGATATGCCACCGCCACCGCCGCCTTTAACTTTCTCGCCCAGCTTTTTTCTTTCGGGTGATGAAAAGCCGGCAAAGGTCCTGCGTAGCAAGGGCAATACCCGGGTAAAGGTTTCTTCATCAAGCGTGCCCACCCAATTGTTAACAAGGCCCCACAGGTCGTTATCAATTAACAAAATAGTTCCGCTGCCTTTCAAAAATCCTTCCAGCCAGGCAGCTGCCTTATCGGGTTCTGTTGCCGAAGACATGGCAAAATGAAATACACGCACCAACGCATCGCCCTCCAGCAATTTATAATCGGCCAGCAACCGGGTTGCATAACCGGCGATCACTGGCGTGGTATTACCCGCCGCAGTAATTGCCTGTAAGGTTTGCTGCCACTGCCGGGTAATATCGGATTGTTGTAAAACGTTGACTGCATCGTTCAGTTTAAAGAACAGACCAAGCAGTTTTTGGGCGGCATCATCACTCACTGCAATACAGGCGGCAGGCAGGCTTACGCAAATACGGGTAAGCATGCTGTTTACAATACCCAGCACCAGGTCGGCATCGGTCTTGCGCACGCTGCCATACCGGGTTGCCTGCACCAGTCCGGGCACTACTTCCATTAACTGTATCACATCGCCACTGGCGGCGGCCAAATTGTTAATGCATTGTATGCACACTTCCACCGCCTGGTGTAATTCGGCCGGAATGGTATTTTCGAGCAAACTGGTGACCGTACTTAATGAATCTGCTTTACTGGCTTTGTCAATCACAAATTTCTCAGCAGCTTCGCCCACCGTGTTACCCCAGTTCCCTTTTTCAATGATATTGATCGACAACTCGGGGTTCCATTGCAGGCGCCACAATTCTTTAAAGGTACCTTTACCCGACACATCCTGCCGTTCGCCCCATTCTATTTCGAGTAATTGCAACCGGTGAAGGAAAATACTTCGCTCCAGATCATTTTCCTTGCGCAGGTCAAGGGTGTAATCCTTCCAGTCGGCAGTTGCTGGTAAGCGTAATTTCTTTTGTATTTTTTCAATATCCAGCTGCAATGGTGGTTTGGGAATTTCCACCGGCACTTCTCCAATGCGGTTGCTGACGATGAGTTCATCGTGGATCAACTGCATCAAAATGTTTTCGCCGTTGCACAACACAGTACGGGCGGCTTCATTCAGTTCTTCCAGTCCGGCCTTGTACAGGTTGCGCATACTGGCCAGCGATTCTGCCAGGCGAACTGCCTCTATTACATGCGCCACGGAAGTATCCATTTGTTTTGTTCTGAACAGTTGCGCAACTTTTGCCATCCAGCGCGTGCCATCATCTTTAGGGAAATGCCAAATATGATCGTACCAGCCGGGTGATCCAATACCGGCGCCATAGCCGCTAAAATAACTCAGGCGGCTGAACGTCCACGGTATCCAGGTGCATTCAACTTTTACTTTGGGCAATCCTTTCAGCAGGTCATTGTCTTCTTTTTGTTTGGGCATTGAAACCAGGGCGGGCGCATGCCAGGCGCCGCAGATCACAGCAATGTTTTGAAACATTTCTTTTTCGGCCTGTCTGATGGTCTTACGCATCCAGGCTTCGCGCAACTGTTCTATCCGGTCTTCTTTTCCTGGATAAGTATCGCGCAATACCTGCATGGCCTCTGTTACTGCTTCAAATACCTGTTCATTATCCTGGCGGTGCTCAAACATATGTTCCCACCACTTCTCCCCATCTTCGTAACCGGCCGCTTCTGCCAGGTACGAGATCGGATCTTTTCTGAACGCTACTGCTTCCACCACTTCATTGTTTCGGAATGCATTATTATTAACCGATGGATCAGCAGCAGCAGGTGGCGGTTCCTGTTGTTCCTTCATTTCCTTCCACACGCCGATCTGATGGCCCATGGGAAGGTCCATAAACCGCACAGGAATATTGTTCCTGCGCGCGTAAGCGATCGCCTGCCATTCGGGCGAGAATTCTGCAAACGGATAGAAGGACGATTGCTGCGGATTATCGGGCTGATACACCAGTATGGCTACCGGTGGTTTTAATTCGGAATGATTTACCCATTGCAATAACGGGTCTGCTTCGGGCGGTCCCTCTACCAGTACAATATCCGGCTTCACTGATTCCAGGAACGCCGCAACGTTCCGTGCCGAACCGGGACCATGGTGCCGTATGCCTAATATGTGAATCATTGGTTGGTCAATGGTGAATGGTCAATGGTGAATAGGGCAACAATAAATTTTAGCCCCCTTACAAAATTCAGCCTCGCTTACATCAGGTCTCTGCAGGCACGATAGATATCTTTCCACTCATCTCTCGGCTTAACGACTGTTTCCAGGTATTCCTGCCATACGAGCTTATCCTGCACCGGATCTTTTACCACAGAACCAATAATACCGGCTGCCAGGTCCGCAGCTTTTAACTGGCCATCACCAAAATAGGCTGCCATTGCCAATCCATTATTTACCACCGAGATCGCCTCAGCAGTACTGAGGGTCCCACTCGGTATTTTGATCTTTGTTTTTCCATCGATGGTAACGCCGCTGCGCAATTCGCGGAAAATGGTCACAATACGACGGATCTCCTGCAAGGCCGGTGGCTCGGCAGGCAATTCCATCACTTTCTCAAAACTTTCCACCCTGCGTTTTACGATGTCAATTTCTTCATCCATTGAATCGGGCACGGGTAATATAACAGTATTGAACCGGCGCTTGAGTGCGCTTGACAATTCATTCACCCCTTTATCGCGGTTATTGGCAGTAGCAATTACGTTGAACCCTTTTACAGCCTGTACTTCCGTATTCAACTCAGGAATAGGCAGCGTTTTTTCACTCAGAATGGTAATGAGCGTATCCTGCACATCGGCGCCAATACGGGTAAGCTCCTCAATGCGAACGATCTTACCTTCTTTCATGGAACGCATAACCGGTGTTTCAACCAATGCATTCAGGGATGGACCTTCGGCGAGTAAGCGGGCATAGTTCCAGCCATACCGAATGGATTCTTCGCTGGTACCGGCAGTTCCCTGTACAATCATGGTTGAATCGCCGCTAACCGCCGCCGACAAATGTTCACTTACCCAACTTTTGGCCGTACCAGGCAATCCATATAATAACAAAGCGCGGTCGGTTGTAAGCGTAGCAACGGCAATTTCCATCAACCGTTTGTTACCGATGTATTTAGGCGACACTTCAAAACCATTCTTCAGTTTGCCGCCGGTAAGATAAGTCACTACCGACTGCGGTGTTAGCTTCCAGTTTTGCGGCCGCTTTCCCGAATCCTGCTTTTGCAATTCTTCCAGTTCCTGGGCAAATAATTGTTCGGCGTGCTGGCGTAATAAGGCAGACATATTGATAATAGTATTTAATCGTTAAAGGATTGTATGGTTTGTTTTTTCAGGTTAATGAGCTTTGTGATGTACTCGCTGGTATTGTTCCAGGTTGCTTTCAGGTGATCTTCAGCCGGTGCGCATTTATAGAGCTCGGTAACAATACCAACCGGTATGCAATGGATATAACGGCTGTAAAACGACCGGTTATACTGGTAAATGCTTTTGGCAGTATGAATAAATATTGCCCGGGCCAGATCGATGCTCCAGGTATCTTCGCGCTTAATAGCATGTTCAATAATGTTATCGGCAAACTGCGCTATAAACTTTATACTGTAATGCTCCTGTTCTTTAACCGGTAGCAAAGGAATGATATCTATGTAAAAAACATGGCTGTTCTGCATGAATGCCGTAGCCCAGCGCTGGTCTTTGAATGCCACCACCGCCTGAACGAGGGCCGGCAATAATTTTTTACCGGTAACATCCTTCTGCCATGCCTTGATAATTACATCTGGCGTACTTTGTAATTGCGTTTCCCAGAAAGAAGGGGGCGCCGCCTGCATCAATTGCATTACGATAAACTCTTCATCGGTATATTCCTTGTTATTGCTTAATTTCTCGATGCCGGTCTTGAAAATTGCCTCATCGATATCTGCCGGCAATTGTACCTGCAACCCTTTTTTGCCAACCGTTACCGAACGTTGCAGCACCTGCTGATATTGTTGTACAAGGGGCGCCTCAGGGATCTGCTTCAATAACCACCATGCAATGTCCTTTACCTTTTTACTTTTTTCTTTGGCGAGACTTTCCAGAAATTCAATATCGGCAGAACCGATATTTATTGCCAGCAGCAACAACAGTTCGATCTTCATATTCACATCTTCCTGCTGCCAGGTTTGCTGAACCCAACCTCTCGCCGCCGCCGCATCATCCTTGCGCAATTGCTCCAGCACCATTTTGCGTTGTTCGGGAGAACCGGTTTGCCATAATTCTTCATTTGTTGAAGCCGTTGAAAAGTTCCATTCATTATTGAAGCGGCTCAACCACTCGCCCCGCTTGCCACAACAGGCAACCACTGCATTTTGCAGCTTCTTTTGTTGAACACCTATATCAAGCAACAGTGGAACAAGATCAGGTGTTACAATGCGGCTTTTTTCATTGCATTGTTGCAGCCAGAACTGTAGCAGCGAATTACTTTCAGAATCGAGGATGTCTTTCAGCGTATGCATGGCCAGTACCGAACAGTATTGTTTTTCTTCAGCAGCTGCTTTGTCAATGGTGACGCCCTCCTTCTTCAATGGCTGTACGCCGCACTGCCGGTAATTAAATACCAGGGCGGCTGTTTGTAAAAACTGTTCTTCCTTATCCGTTGTATGGTGCTGGATCACGGCAGCTGCTTCCCCCAGCTCAGTAGGCAGGTCACTGGCAGCAAGCGGCCGTTTATCGGTACCCAGTAAGGCTGTATTTATAATTTGATCCCAGGTTTGCATATGCCCCGATTTGAATAGCAAAGCTATCCGTTATAAAATTTTATATTCCTGCTGGTACCAAACCCCAAAAGGCTCGTACACATTTTCTTTCCCAACCACGGCCATATTCAGTGCTTCGCCACCGCTTAATGACAATAGTTTCCAAATGCTTTTAAAACCGCTTTTAATACCCATGAGGGCATTGTTATTATCCTGCAGCCACCATTGCTGATCATAATAAACAGGGCGTACCTGCTCAATGATGAAGGGCCGTTCACTGCGGAACGGCAATGTACTGCTGTACGAAGTTTCCGCTTCCGCCACCTGTTGCCAGTTGGCAAAGCCTTTATACTGCTGCACTTTTTCTGTATTGAGCTGCTTTTTTACAATGGCGCGCAAAGGAAGAACGGAAGGATAAAAGACCAGTTCGGCCTGAATAAATAAACCGGGTGTAAAGGCCAGCTGCGCTCCCTGGCCACGCACCATAAATTGCAGCACCAGCGCATACTGATCGCTGCCTACACCATACAACCAGTTTCGTTCAACGGTTAAATTATCATCTTCCGTAACCTGTTTGCCCAGCACCAGCCAGGTATCGGTTATGCCTGATTGCTCTTTTAACTCCTCCTGATTTTGGGTAAACCCGATCCACGTGCGAAGGTCCTGTTGTAATAAAGGCGGGAGTGTATCATTGTTTTTAAACCCTGTTGTAACGAGGTACAGGCGCAGTAACTGGTCCATGAATTCAGTTTGCCAGCCATCGCGATAAAAGTTTATTTCAGAAAGATTCCTGATCATGCCGGCCAAACCGGGGGCCTGTGCATCTACCATGCGGCGCGCCATATTCCCGAACCAGGCAGATCCTTTTTCAGGTATGCTGATGATGCCGTTGCGGATAATATCTTTAACCCATTGTAATAATTCTTCGATGCCATCACTCACTTTTTGCTCGCGGGCCTGGCGGCGTTTGGCCTGTGCAGCCTCATCAACCGGTTTCTCTTTTTGGGTAGCTTGTTTTTCCTGCCGCTCAGATCGTTTGCTGATCCATTCTGCTACCCAGGCGGGCATATCCCTGTTGGTAAAATCAGCTTTATTGCGGGCATATAATAATAACAAACCAATTCCATGTTTGCAGGGGAACTTGCGGCTGGGACAACTGCATTTAAAAGCAATATTCACCAGGTCAACCTGGGCCTGATAAGGTTTACTACCGCTGCCCTGGCATTCACCCCAGAGGGCCAGTTCATTTACTCCTTTGCTTACCCATTTGGCCGGATTGGCGAGCTCCCTGCCTGACTTTTTGGACGATTCATCAGGCGCCAGGGCAAACACTTGTTCTTCGGATAATTGCAAGCGTAATTATTTAAGAATAAAGTTATCAATAAAATAAACGCCGGAAACATGGTTTCCTGACTGATGCACTTTTCACGCCATTGCCCTTATGCTGATTCCCTGAAATTATGCCAGGTTATTAATCCATTGGCTTCCAGTATCCCCAATTGATTACGGTTGGAACCGGAAAATACAGCGACCACGTCATTTTCCGTTTCAATTTCCCAATGTATAACTGACGGAGCGTTCTCTTCCAGATTATATACCTGTACTTTTTGCTTGTAGGCTACAACATACCAGACATCATCTAAAATAATAACGTCCTGAGGCAGCGTTTCATTAAATTCAATACGTTTTGGCGTGCGATCAAAACGATCAGCCGGCAAGTCGGCAAATAAAACGCGATCCTCAAAAGTCATAGCAATAGTTACACCACTCTCTTTAACGTTTACTGCAAATTTCCGAACAGGCTTCTCCGCATAATGCAGTACTCCCATTTTACCTTCTGCTGAGATCCGAAGCAGCATTTTATCACAGGCCAGAAAATATTCCTCCTCGCTACAGAGCATTTCATTTATTGTTACTGCCGGGATAAAATAGGCTTTATCGTTAAATGTACAACGAACCGATTTTAATAACTCTCCCTGCAGTGAATATGTGTTAAGAAAAGATTCTTCCAATTCATTGTGCAATGTAATGACCGCGCCTTTATGCATACAGCCCCCAATCAGGACTTGTGGCAAAAAGCCCGGACTGTAAACAAGCAATTCATCCTGGAAATGTTTATTCGCGGGCAGCTGTTTAGCGGTAAAAACCTGCTGTTCATTATATACCAACACCAGGTTGGTGTTAAAAGAGTCTGCCAGGGTTATAAGTGGCAAATTCGCTTCCATAGGTACATTCCAGCTAAAATACTCCACCTGCCTGTCGCCATTGATCCTCGCCAGTATAAGTCCCGACGATTTCATGCCAAATACCAGCAGCTGATTTTGCCAGGTAAGCGTTTGTTTCCAAATCACATCCTTTATTAATTGCAACTGACTGGCAGCCGGTTTTTGTTCGGGAACATGTTTAAAGGTATGAATGAACCGGTAGCAATCGGGCGTAAGCAACTGATCGCCCGGAACAAAATTCCGCAGTGAATGCAAGCTGCCTGCATTGCCTGCATTTACTTGTTCACTCACCACCTCATAGGCAATTTCTTTACAGGTATTTTCCATTTCAGGTGAATAGTATTTCTTGTTCACCTTATCAATTACATTCAGAAAGCTGAGTTCATTTTTGACGGGCACATGCTCCCTATAGAACGATAGTACAGCTGCATGAAAATGGGCATTGTTCTCATCGCTTACCAGGTCAAAATATTTTAACAGGCAGGCTTCCGGTTGTTTTACATCCTGCCAGCCATTCAACAAAACCTTTTTTGCGCGGGAACGATCGCCGATCTTATCGGTTATTATTCTTGCTTCTTCCAGGTAATCTTTGCTAACAGCAGCCCTATCAACACATTTCTCATAACATTGCAGGGCCGGCTCTTTGCGATCGAGCAGCATATACAGATCACCGGCCTTTTCATGCTGGTTCAAATCAGTATACAGTTCAATAGCTTCTATGTATATTCCGCCTTCTTCCAGGCAGGCTGCTGCCAGCGACATATTTTTCACATGCTCCTTATATAAAACGGCTGCTTCCCGGTAATGCTTTCCCTGCCGTAATGCAGCTGCCGCAGAAGCATAATCGCCCAGCAAATGGGCATACACATAAGCGGCCTTTTTAAAATCTTTTCTGCTAATAGCATCCTGGGCGGCTTTTAGGTATTTAGTCCGTAATTCATTGTAATAATTATCTACATTCCATCCATCTACAGCATAGCCACCGCCCAGGCGGCCCAAATTAAATTGCAGGGGATTTCTTGTTAAGCGCGCCGAAGGCTTTGACGTTGTTCCCCGGTTTAAATAAGGACTGTTTAACGGAATGGCGTATTGCAAAGCCTCGTCACTGTTCTTTTCAAACATATCTGTGAGCCGCTTCAGTTCATTGTCACGCTGCTTTTCCAGGTCCTCAATTTTTTCTTCCATCCAGTTAATGATACTGCTGAACCAACCTGAACCTGACCTTCCAGTACCTGCGCCATTCGATACATTGCCAGCATTAAAACCACCCGCCCCAAACAAACCGAACGGTATAAGTGCAAATAATCTGCTCAATAGCTTGTAGAGGCCTTTAAAAAGTGCTTCTGCAACCCGGTTATTTAACCAGCCGGGAACATCCTTTTTATTGGATTTCGGGATCTCGGTAAGAGGTTTATTGCTGATTGACTCTTTCACCGATTCAAACACCTGTTCCGTTGACAATTGTTGTATGCCTACCTGGTGTAAAGGGACCCAGGGTTGCTGCCCTGCATGCGCATATTCCCAGTTGACGGGTGAAGGTTCTAGGTATTGCAACAGATCGGCCAATACAATACGGTCTGATCTTTCAAAGCCAATAAACCCGATGGTTGGGTGAAACACCTGGCAATCCCATATCAGCAAAGATTGCAATTCCGGCTCGCTGATGGCAGGCGACAATTCCGCATCAATGGGAATATAAAGCTTACCACCCATAACGGTATAAGGATGCCGCACCTGGAACAGACCAGGCATTTGTTCTTTTTTGAAAATAACAAACAAACCGGCCGCTTCAAGCGGGTTATTGTTTTGTGAAATGATGAAACACACCAGTTGCTGCAAAGGAATATGCCAGGCATTCATTTCCTGCAGCCAAACATCCGGGGCACTACCCCGCACAAAAGCAGCGCTCAATGGATGCGTTGCACGCTCATTATATTTCAGTGACAGTCGCATACTTTTTTATCCTATCAATAAACCGTTGAATATAGTTGTAATAAAATCCGGTAATATCCCCGCTTTCCGCTGTATCTACTCCGGTAAAATAAATGGCCCCGCAAACCCGGCCATCGGCGGCCCAACAGGCAGCCGGCTTACCCATTACCATAACGATCGTTATTTCAGGGATCGTTTTATCGGCACTTCGCAAATGCAGCAGGCCCCTTGAATCTGCCAGTACTTCACTCCCATCATTCCAGACAAATTTTGAGAATTTAAGCGTTGTATTGGCCAGGCCCATATAGGGCACTTCCATATCATTCGCCCGCAGAATCCGCTCATTTTTAGTTTTCATCTCCCGATTATGATCAATGGAGATCACAATACACCCATTGTTCGAATTGAGACCAAGATGCCTGTCATCAAAACCTAATTCGCCGTCTCCATTTATATATACCTGCTTCACCGAATTGAGGGTTGTATACCCATCATTTATATACTTTTTAACGAAGTGTAAATTTGTAAACCTTTTCCTGTACCGGTCGATAATATTATCAAAACCAGCCTTACCATTACCCTCATTAACCTTACCGGTAGCAGCCTCTACGACAAACGGATTACCATAAGATTTAATATAAAAACACCCGGCGTCAAAACCCATGTCTGTTATCCCCTCCAGGTTCTCTGTTAATTTAGTGATTTCTGTATAATTTAAATCAGGGCTCACTTTGTACAACCGGAGCATTTTTGTAACGGCTGCATAGGCAAGAATGTAAAAAGACGATTCACTGGCTGCACCAAAGCAAAAGCGGCCCGGCTCCAACCAGGCAATGATCTCCTGCGCCCCCCTGGTTTTGCTGTTCCAGTATAAAACCCGCTGATCGATGGTAATACAGATCAAATGATCTTTCTTCAGCTCAAAAAAAGAATCTACATTGAATTTAATTTTTGAAGCCGGGAAAAACAAGGGGCAGGGTGTTTGCTTCATGATAGCAGGTACATTGCCCAATGGCTTGCTCGTATCTGTGCTCTTCTCTTTTTTATTCGTGTTGAACAATAACTCCTGCAAATTGAACCTGGCCTCACTTAACAATTTTCGTCGGCCATTGATAAATTCATAGAATTGCAGCTGTCCGGCCCTGTTAACCGTGACCAGAAAATTTACTGGCTTTTTTAATGAAGACAGGATCGACTGGAACAATACGTTGTGGATTGATTCTTCACCGGTCACTAAAAAAACTTCGTCGTCTGCTTTCACTACCGGCTGACCCATAAACAAAGTAAGCGCCCGGCCGCAATGGAGCGCAGCATCCAGTTGTTCCAGGGAATTGACCACTCCATTTTTGGTTAACAGATCAATTTCTGCAAAACTGTTCCCTGATAAAGCGTAAGAAAGGATGCGTGCTTTTGCTTTATTGTTATGGGCACAGGCCAGGGCCGCCGACACGGCAAACACGCGGGGCAGTCCCCACATTCTTAAGGTGATATCAATTAATAAGATCCGTTGCTTTTCAGGATTTGAGGGCAATTCTTCGCGGCGCAGGTACAATGCTTCATTATTAGCCAGCCGCGCCATTAGCGACAGGTCATCATGTGCCAGCTCGCTCAACAACAGGCGATCGAAATTTCCCCGGTTGGTAATGTCACTCACGCCGCCAAACAACTGATCGCTGCTGCCATGGGCATGCATGGGAATGTTCAGGGCGGCAATAAGGCGTTGCGTCAATTGCGCCAGGCCGGTAGTAGTGGGGTCCTGTTGTAATTGTTGCAGCAGATCGCCTGATTCCTGGGTTGGCACTTCGAGTTCGGGGGAGTTTGGCAATTCCTTCAGGCCGGTGCGCACGGCCAGCTCCAGTTCCTGAGCAGAAGGGAACACTTCACCTGCTTTTTGCAACCACTGCATGTCATCTTTAAAGATGCGGGCAGTAAAAGCGGGGCTATCCATTAAAGATGCACTGAAACGGTACCCCGAAGGTGGAGTATACGATTGATCTTTGAAAACGAAATGATCAACATTGCCTCTACTAAAAAAATCGATCATACTGGTAGCCTCGTCGCCCGAAAACTTGCTTTCAATTTTCGTAAAGATGACGTACAACAGCCAAACCCTATTGTTTCCCGAACGGAATTCCGTAGGCAAAGCAGCCACTATTTGCAGAAAACGTATAGCCGCAAGCATCATTTCCCTGAACTCCTTTAGATCCGGGCTGTTCTTTTCATAGAAATCGAGCAGCCGGAGCATTGGGTATAGAATGCCTTCTTTAGCAGCCGGCGTATTCAACTTTTCCCTGCAAGCACTAAAGACCAGCAGTATTGAACCAAATGCCGGGAGTCCTTCCGGAGATAATTTCTTTAAAATAGCCATCAACTCATCGCGGTAACAAATAGTATCTCCATCGCGCCACTCAATTACATTGCCTTTATCGGCCCACCGCCAGAAATAATTTCCCGGCGCCCTTAAACTATGCAATGTATTACTGAAAGCGCTATTCATAATTCCCTCCTTTTGTGAACCTGATCGCACTTCTGGTAGTATATACAAAAGCTGTCTTTGGAATTTTTTCCCAGGTACCATTGCTATCAAACAGCAACAATGCTTCTTTTGAAGGATCGAGCCGGATTATTACCAGGTTACTGATAGCCGGTGGATCAAATTCGTAACCACATGGCAACAGCAGAGTATCCTGCAGCACATATTCCTTTCCCGGCAGGGCCGGTAAGGGCGAACCAATGATCAATACTTTATTGTTTGCTGAAACGGCAAAACGGGTTTGCTGTAACCGTACCAATGGCGCCTGTTCGCCATAAGCCTTCCAGGTGTCCAGGTCAGTGAGCAAAGCATTACCTGCCTGTGACTGCCGGGAAGGTACCAGCCTGATGGTATGTTGTTGATTTATTTTACCCGGAAGCGCCGACACCGGCAGTTCTACCGTAATAAAAGCCGGCAGGGGAACCCAATTCAGCAATTGTAACCTGCCAACCGGTGTTAATGCACCCGGTGGAAATAAATGGTTGTCTGCATCCAGCAAATAGGTATGCACACCGGGCAATTGCCGTATGCGGATGTCAATATTTTCCTGAGCAGCAATACCCCGCACCCAAATGAACTCTTCAGCTTCGGCGGCCTGCAAACCGGGCAGGCAGCGTACTGTGCCCAGCGCTGCTTTATCGGCTTTCGACAGAACCATGATCATCTCCTTCATTCCCTATGCATTATTTGTTGCCACAATTCATCAATGGGTTTCAATAAAAAATTCTTTTGATCGGCATTCCTGATCCATTCACAACGGCCATTCAGGTAACGCAACCTGTCTTTAATGACCGAACGCTCGGCGCCGGTTGTTTCAGCATCTTTCCACTGCTCAGTCATTTGCATCACTTCTTTATAAATATCATCTGCATTGGGTGCGCTATTTATAGCAGCCCGCGGATGCAATTGTTCCTGTTCTTTTTCTTCCTGTAATGCGGCGTTCACGATACCGGCAATTACTTCCCGTTGTTCATCGGTATCCCAGATATAACGCAACACCCACATATCGCTGCGGTACGCTTTTGTTCGTTTACACAATAAAGCGCTGGCAGCGATCAACCGTTGCAGTTTTACTGCCCGTCGGTCACTCACCTGTACGCCGGCATTTCGTAATTGCTCAATAAGGTCAATATAGCAGGGGCGTATCTCCTGCATATCAACGATAGTTATCAAACTTTGCAACTGGCGGATCTCTTCGGTCTCAATACCAGGGATTTCGCCCGTCTTTTTTTGTTCCAGCAACCAACCGGCATCCAGCACATCATTCAGGTGATGCGGGTCAACATAATCGCAGCGTACCCGTATTAAAAAACGGTCGAACAAGGCCTGCAGCGCCTCTTCTTCGGGCAGGTGGTTACTGGCGCCTACGATCATCAGTGCAGGCAGGTTTTTCGATTCGCGTCCACGGCGGAAAATGCGTTCGTTCAGTACCATCAGCAAACTGTTCAGGATGGCGCTGTTCGCATTCAGCAGTTCATCTAAAAATATCAGGTGCGCTTCAGGCAACATGCCCTCGGTATTGGTCACCAGATCGCCATCACGTAAACGCCGGATGTCAAAAGGACCAAACAGCTCGTTCGGTTCGGTGAAACGGGTGAGCAGGTATTCAAATGTTTTTCCGTGCAGCAGCCGCGCCAGCTCGCGTACCAGGGCGCTTTTGGCGGTTCCGGGCGGACCTAACAGAAATAAATTCTCACGGCCTGCCAGGCAAATCCCCATCAGATCAATGATATCATCTTTACCAACAAAGGTGCTTTTAATGTGCTGCAGCACCGCATTCACCTTATCGACCAGTTGAAAATCGATAACCGTCTTGTTTTCCATGCTTACATTTCTTTTACTTCGGGCTCCCAACCTGGCCATAGCAGCTGGCCATGGTCGCCCAACGCTTCTTTTATATATTCGTTTACCTGAACATTGTTACATCGCCTGCTATCGCGCGCTTCAATTATGCGATCGATATAGGCGCGCCGTAAACAGGCATTATTCATAATGGCATCCATATTCATGATTCCTTCGACCTTCATGCCCACCGATGAAAAGGGCCATTCTGTGGCAGCTGCCTGTAACCGTTTTACAAGCACATCTTCCGGCGCCAGGCCTTTTGCCAACCCTAACAGGTTGGGCAAATTGCGAAAGCTAATATCAACCGACAAAATGGTTTCGGGTGAAACAGGGCCATTAAAAGGGAGAAGTAATCCATTTACCACATCTTCGCCCAGGTCGCGCAGCATGGTGAGCTGCACGGCACGGTACAAAAAGCCCGCCGCCCAAATGGCTGCCCCGGCATGAAAAGCCGGTATGGGCCCGGTTAGCTCCTGTGCCTGGTAGTTATACTGTTGGTGCAGGCATTGTGTGGCTGCTTCAATATCTTCTGCTGAAAATGGAATGACCTGGCCACCCACTATAACCTTTCCACGCTGAAAAATGTCCTGTATAAATTGAACTAGTTGCACCTTTCCAAAATACGCAGTGAAAGCGAAGACTGGAAATGAAAATGGGAATTATATTATTAATATTTGGTCACGACTTGCTTACCGTATTTAATTTTCTCATTTCGTCCTTTGCTTTATTGATCCACGCCTGGTTGGCCCTGCGTTCGCGCGAGCTTAAATGTCCGCCTTCATAAACGATCGCTTCCAGCAACTGCTTTGCCTCGTCGTAGCGGCCGGCCCTTAACAAAAAGAGGGTATATTGGTAGCGTGCTTCAAAATAAGCAAACCGGCCATTCATGGTTTTGAATTCTTTCTCGGCCTCCTCCTGCTTACCCGTTTGCTCAAGAGCCATGGCATACAAGATGTGCACCCGCGATTTGGCAAACTGGGGCGACCCATAGATCTTTTTTGCGAGCGGAAGAATATCGGCATAGCGGCCCACATTATAATAGGCAACGATCAGCTGTTTCAGCACATGTTCGTTCTCGGTAAAAACACCGGTAAGGCTTTGTTCATACAGGGCGATGGCCTCATTGGTGTTGCCCGCAGCCAGGTACCCATCGGCCAGGGCAACGCGATTATGAAACGTATCTGAAAAGCGCAATTGCTCTTCCAGTTTTCTGATGCTTCCACCGGGATTAAATACCGATCCCACACCCGATGTTACATTGTCGATCTCCCTTCCGGTAATCATTTCAGAAAAAATATACATCAGGCTTCCTATCACCGGCAGGAATACAATGATCCAGATCCATTTATTCTGATTGCCCTTTCTCATACAATGAATAACACAAATGGCCTGCAGGGCAATGGGAATGTAGTAATAATAGCTATTGGCAAAAAACATATGCAGTACGGGGTCGTTTCGTTTACTAGATTGCCAAAAATATAATTCTTTCCCGTTTATGCATAGTTTTTTAAGATAGTCACGTTACCTGCCTCAAAAAGAACATGTTACATTTTTTCGACATTCGTTTATGAGGGCTGCGGTTTTCTGCTGCCCGGTTCCGGTTACCTTTCAATTGACGAGGCAAATTTCATATTCACATAATATGCGGGGTCAATGCACTGTACACGGGCATTTTATGTAAAAACAGGGCACGCTCACCGGTAGTTCGTTTGCTATTTTTATAGATTTTCTATAACTATGAAAAGAAGGACCGGAAAGGCTTTCAGCAAATCATTTTTACTCTGTTAACTAATCAACAATATTCATTTAACCAAAAAAACAATCCTATGTATTTACGTAATTACTGTATTGCTGCAATCGCAGTACTGACATTGCATGCCTGCAAAAAACAAACGCAGCCTGCTTCTTCTGAAGAAAATAATTCAAATCGCACTCCGGTAGAAAATTCCATAGCCACCAACGTAACTGTAACCTATACTGATGAAAGCAGTTTTGTTAGCAGTCTGTCATCATATGGGTACAAAACCCCTGACCAGTTAAGTCTTAACCGGGTTGCAACCAGTAGCGGCTATACCGGCGTATACGGTTTTAATATTCCCAGCGCCAACCAGGTGAAAGGTTTTAAATGGAATAGCAGCGATGAATCAACCATTGAATGGCGTCCGCAGGGTATAACGGGTTTTACCTGGAGCGGAAGGAACTTCCTGCTGGTGACCTGGTATGCTATTGGTCCTTCTGATATTGATGGCGTAAACAATCAACACAAAGGTGTGCGGGTTTCGCTGGTTGATATTACCAGCATGAGCAATATTACCTACCGGCATATTCTGCTGGTGCAAAACAAGGCAAACATGTTGAACAGCGATCTGTACAAATCATCCAACCCGTACGTTCAGCTTGATTCCTATGCCCCGGTGACCATACATGCGGGTGGTATTGCCTGCTATGCCGGTAAAGTGTATGTAGCCGAT
Source organism: Niastella vici (assembly GCF_002077945.1). GTDB lineage: Bacteria > Bacteroidota > Bacteroidia > Chitinophagales > Chitinophagaceae > Niastella > Niastella vici. Next base: position 268,203 of record NZ_LVYD01000013.1, on the reverse strand, counting down.
ACCAAACTGGGCATCCGGGTCTTTGACCTTTCCAAATTCATTGCTGCAGCCGGCGACGATACCGAAACCCGCATTGGTGAGGAAACTGATGGTACGCTGAAGGCCTTCAACTACGCATACATTTTACCGCAAACCGGTTATTACAAGATCACCAATGCCTCTCCTTTTTCGTGCATAGAGCTGGGCGAAGGTGCAACTGCCAGTGATAAAATGCTTTGGACAGGACAGTACATTGAATCTACAGAGACCACCGTTCCTAAAGTATATGGCTTTCATTTAAACGCATCGGGACAAATTGTAACCAGTCCGCAACCGGAAGTAATTACACCTATCGATAATGACAATACCAATGTGAATGGCATTCAGGGCGTATACCGCGCCGGTACAAAAACCTTTATGACCACTACCGGCAATTCAAGCTATGAAGGTTCAACCGCCAGGCTGGTACGGTATAACGATGGCGCTACAGCCGGTGTTCGTTATCGCTGGCCACATGGGGCCGAAGACCTGTATCTTGAACAAAGCACAGGTTATTTATGGAATTTAACCGAGTATGAAACACAGAAATACAGCACAGATAATCGTTGTGTGTTTGCCGTTCGGCTCACTGACTATGATTAATGGTTGCTGCTTCAATATTAGTAAAAGCCTCCCTGGCAACAGAGAGGCTTTTGCTATAACAATAGATCTTGTTACTTCATTTATCGTAAATGCGATCTTAACATCCAGGCCATTTTCTCGTGTTCTTCCATAAGACCGGTAATAAAATCGCTGGTACCTGCATCTTTGAATTCATTGGCAAAGCGATCGACATTTTCGCGCATGGCAATTATGATCGTTTCATGATCGGCCAGTAATTCCCTGATGAAACCGGCGCTGTCGTTCTTCTCCCGCATTTGTTCTGTTAAATGGGTAAGCTTCAGAAAATCTTTCAGGGTAGCCGGCGCATAATGTCCCAGCATGCGGATACGTTCAGCCACTTCATCCATGATCTCATCAAGTTGCTCATACTGCCCTTCAAAGAATTTGTGTTTGTCATGAAAGTCGGGGCCTTCTACATTCCAGTGTGCATTGCGGGTTTTGGTATACAGCAAAAATTCATCTGCCAGTATTCCACTAAGGATGTGCGATACAGCACTGAGACTTTCCGGTTTAATGCCAATGTTTGGTTGCATATGTATAATGGTTTTAATAACTTAAACTTCCGAACACGCCTTGTTTATAATCATTTATGGCCTGTTCCACTTCTTCTGCAGTGTTCATCACAAAATTATCCTTCGCCGCTACGGGTTCATCAATAGGTTCGGCACTTAAAAATAAAAGCTGCGCATCTTCTGTTGCCGAGATCAATATTGCTGACCCATCTTTTTCAAATACCACCAGGTTATGCTTTTCTACCGGTTCATCGTTCACAACAATTCTTCCTTTTGCCACATACAATAAGGTCCAGTAACCGGGTGTAGCCATTAATTCAATTTCCCTGCCGGCTGCCATTTCACCGATCATGGAGATCACGGGAGTGAAATTTTGAATGGGACCAGTTTGCCTGTCATACTCCCCGCTGGCCAGCCTGAACTGAACGCCCTCCTGATCAATGACCCGGGGCAATTGTTCGGCACTGGCCGACTGGTAAAAAGGTTTATCCCATTTGTTGGCGCGGGGTGCATTGATCCAGAGTTGTATGAATTCCTGCACACCGCCCTGCTGTAACAGCTCATTAGTTGGCCCTTCACTATGTAAAATGCCGCGGCCGGCAAACATCCATTGTACACCGCCTGCTTTTATCGTTTCATCGTTCCCAGCATTATCACGGTGAAAGCCTTCACCCTGCAGCATGAAGGTATATGGACTGAATCCCCGGTGTGGATGTGGATGGATGCGCGCATGCTGACCCGCCTGGTAATAAGTGGGGCCGCCGTGATGGATAACTATGAAGGGGTTGGCAAAACGGAAGTCCATATGCGGCAGCGGTTGCCGTACAGTCTCCTCTTCGGTGATCTTCTTTTCCCGGGCATACAGAATATGATCAATCTTCTTTTTCATCAGCAGTATTACTTCATTTTTATTTGGCCGGAAATAAGTCCACACCAACCTGCTAACATTAAAGCCAACGGGTTGATGTGGTTTTGGGCATTCAAGTTAGGAATAAAACAAAAGCATCCGGTTAACGGATTGCAAAGACCTCAAAAAATAATATGCCAAATAATTTACTGGTTAGCTTTAGCTTTCAAATAAATGAGCTGGCCGTAATGCGTGCTTTGATGATTGGTGCGGTTAATAAGAACGTTCAATTTGTTGCGTTGCGGCTCTTTGGCAAAATCTTCTGCCGAAACGGCCGTATGTTTCGATAACCATTCGTCGGGCGTAGTTTTCGCTATGCTTTCTGATAACCTTTTGTTTGCTTCTTTCCAATTCTTTTTCAATTCGGCCAGCGGGGGCATTTCCAAACCCGATTTATCGGGACTGGTTAAAAATACGGGGTCCAATTGGGGATATAAACGCTCGCCAAAACCCAGCAGTGGCATCATTCTGTCGGTAACAGCAGTCAGATGCCCCAATAAATAAATGCCGGTATTTCTTCCCGGGGCAGTTTCGGCAGCGAATTGCGCATCGGACAATTCATCAAACAATTTATTAACCTGGCCGGTAGAAGCATCCCAGGCGGCCACCACCATTTTAATGAACAGTTCTTTTACCGGTGTTTCGGTTGTTATGGCTACATCACTCATAGTTGTATTTTTTTGTTGTAAAATAACAATAACCAACTACGCGGCGATTTTGTTTAGAATTTTCAGCTTTACGCTTCAACACGTACAATCAACACATTTCAGCAGGAATGCAAAACGCTTCTCAATCAATTCCCAGGTCGTAGGCCAACCTTTTTTCGGGCGATATTTCATGCAGCTCAAGACCAATAGTTTCGGCGATAACATTATTAATGATCAGTTCAACCTCCTTCCTGTTGGTCCCATTCTGCTGAATAAGCGTGGCATAATTGAGCGACAGCACCTGTTGGGTATAAGCTTTTAAGGTGGCGGGGGTAAAAACAGTCCTTACTCCGTCGAGGACATTTGAAAAAAATATGGTTAACACGATGCCCAAACCCGGAAGTAAATACAGCCAACTGGTATAATGAAACATTCTTACCATTACCAACGAACAGGCGAGCGTTCCTGCAATGAGCACAAAACCAGTGATCCGTAAGGTATTTTCCCAAACTGGCGGCAGCACCAGCGGCGGTAACTTCAGCTGCACTTCTTTTTCCAGTTTGCGGTACAGCAAACGCCTGTTCATCAGGGGGAAGATCTCATTCAACGAAGCATTCAGCTCAATGGTATCTTTATGAACTCTGAATTTAGTAATGAGTATATGGCGAAGTTTATAATACAGTTGCTGCGATTTGCACCGCATGCTCTGCCTGCCCTGCACACTGCGCCACACGATGGAATGAATGTCGCCAACAGTGGCTATTTTTTCTGCTTCAAAATTGGAAATGGTGATGCCAAATGCATTTTCTACATTCACCAGAATTTCTACGGAATCGAGCCCCATGAAAAGTTTTGGTTGTTTAAGGTCTTAGGTGCTACCGTTTTTTAAGGGTCGGGGGCATTAAAGATAAAAAAATAACTGTGCTGTAAAGGAGGGGGCTAATTTTTTTTATAAATTTAATTTTCAATCTACACTTAACAACCTGCCTCGTTTTTTAACAGGAATTGCATTCCATTTCTGCCCTCCTGTAGTACGCGAAAACCTGCTGTAATATTTCCTGACAGATTATCTATGATCTGACATGGCAATTTATTCATTAAACTAAAGGTCATGCCCTCATTTTGCAAACGCCCCTGGTTCGCGACCCTATTGATTGGTATATGTATATGCCTGGTTTCCTGTAATCAGCACAAACAACCAGCGCCTTTACCACCGGGCGATCCGGATAATGGCGGCCTGTTCTTACCGGGCAATTTTGAGGCCGTTGTAGTTGCCGACAGCCTTGGCCGGGCCAGGCATCTTACGGTAAATACCAACGGGGATATATATGTTAAATTAACTTACAATGATATTATGCATGGCAGTGGAGGAACCGTAGGGCTCAGGGATGCTGATAACGATGGCAAGGCTGATATCATTACCTATTTTGGCAATTATAAAGATGAAGGCGGCTTACCGGCTGGTATTGCCGTGCATAATGGCTACCTGTATACAGCTACCGTAAAATATATTTTCAGGAATAAACTAAAACCGGGTGAGCTATTGCCCGAACGTGGAACCGATACCATTTTGATCGATGATGATGAAAATTTGAGAAAACACTGGCATACCGCTAAACCATTTGCGTTTGACCGGCATGGTAATATGTACGTGCCCTTTGGTGCGCCTTCCGATGCCGCGCAGGACATTAACGTGGCCGGTCCGGCCGGTATTCCCGGTGGCAAGGGGCTTGATCCCGCACCCGACCTGGAAAGGCATGCGGGCATCTGGCGATTTGATGAAAACAAAAATGGCCAAACACAAAAAGACGGTTATAAATATGCTACCGGTATTCGCAGTGTGCTGGCGATAGACTGGAATACCATGGACGATTGTTTATATGTTGCCATGAACGGGATGGATAATTTTCATACCCGCTATCCGCAAGTATATTCCGCCTGGCAGGCGGCGATGCTTCCCTCAGAACCTTTATTAAAAGTTACCGAGCATGCCAACTTCGGCTGGCCTTATGCTTATTATGACCATCTGCAACGAAAGAATGTTTTACAACCCGGTTATGGTGGCGATGGAAAGGTCATTGGCCGGGCATCCAAATTCAATATACCGGTAATGGGCTTCCCCGGTCATTGGGCGCCAATGGACCTGTTATTTTATACCGGCGATCAATTTCCCGAACGCTATAAGCAGGGCGCATTTGTCGCCTTTCATGGTTCTACAGATCGCTCGCCATACCCACAGGCAGGTTATATAGTATGCTTTGTTCCTTTTTCAAAAGGAAAACCAGCCGGTGACTGGGAGGTGTTTGCCGATGGTTTTACCGGGGTAGATACGGTGTTCAATACCAGCGATGCAAAGTACCGCCCCATGGGACTTGCTATGGGCCCCGATGGATCATTATATATTTCAGAATCGAACAAGGGAAGAATATGGCGGGTCATGTACAAAGGCGATAAAAATACGTTCAGGCCGGCACAGCTGACTGCCATGGAAAGCCGCAAATCGCGCACTTATATTAAAACACCCGATGAAGTGAAAGATAACCTGGGCCTGGGCGGCGTAATGAACGGACTCATTCTTTATAACAGTTATTGCGCCGGCTGCCACCAGCGCGATGGCAAAGGCGATAATAACCGCTATCCGCCTTTAGCCGCTTCCGACTGGATCGTTGGTAACAGGGAACGGCTGATAAGGGTAATGCTGCAGGGTTTGCAGGGAGAAATAAAAGTGAACGGCAAAACCTTCAATGGCGTAATGCCCGCCCATGGCAGTTTCCTCGATGACCACGCCATTGCCTCCATTGCTACCTATATCAATAAGGCATTCAATAAAGAAAACAGCCTGGTTTCTTCGGCCGAAGTAACCAAACTCAGGAATGCACCAACGGGCAATGCGGGCTCCATGGTGAGAACAAAACCCGTGAATTAAGTGAACAGGAAGATCAAACTTTATCTATCTTACTTATTATGAAGCTGTCCGTTTTTCTGATAACCCTCTTTTTTCTTTTGAAAATAGCGCCTGTACCGGCACAAACTTATATGGTAAAAAAAATACCGGGCAAGGTGATGCAGATTACCGGCAGGGGCGATAACCCAGCCTGGAAGAAGGCTGTTAACCTTACTGATTTTTCTTATCCCTGGGAAAAAGAAAAAGCGCCGGCCACTTCTTTCTCGGCATTGTGGGATGGGGACTGGCTGTATTGTTTATACCAGGCAAAAGACGATTCGGTGATCACAGTAATAAACAAAAACGATAAGCTGGAAATAGGCGCCTGTGACCGGGTTGAAATATTTATGATGCGCGATTCAACCATGCTGCCTTATTATTATTGTCTTGAAATGGATGCCACTGCCCGGGTGCTCGATTACCGGGCATCGTTTTACCGTAAAATGGATTATAGCTGGAAATGGCCCGGCGATCAGTTTATCATAAAAACAGCTGCTGTACCCGGTGGTTATATCGTTGAAATCGCCATCAGCATACAATCACTTACTGAATTGGGTCTTTTACAAAACAAACAGCTACTGGCTGGCTTATTCAGGGCCGAACGGAAGAGTATGAAAGAAGGAACGGCCGGTTTACACTGGATCAGCTGGGTGAAGCCCAATTCGGCAAAACCCGATTTCCATATTCCATCTGCATTTGGGATTTTGGCGCTGGAATAAGCGGTCAAATAAGTGTGTGTATTATTGTACCACTGCTGTTTACATGGCGGGCGTATTCGATCTTGTCGGTATAACCTATATATACTTTTGTGCCATCCTTCAGGTCATAGTAATAAATATGGATACCGCTGCCCAGATCTCCATCTGGTTGACCAAATGTATTTACAATATCTGTGTAGGTCATGCTCGCCTTCAGATTTGTCATAAAGTATCCAATGGTGTCCGGGTCCGAATTGTTATCGGTACCTTTTGAACAGCCCATCAGCACCGTTCCGGTAAACAGTATGGCAAAAAGGAATTTACTCATAAAGCGTTTATTGAAAGGAGAAAAGTAGCCATCCAAATTTACTAAAATAAAAGAACCGGCGCAATGGCTGCATTGCAATGTGGGACCACTCTTTATATTATAAATTATCGGCATACCGCCCTATACCTTACTTGCAGCAATAGCCTCGCTAATATGCCTCAGCCCCTGTTCAAAAGCAGCTTTATTTGGCCAGCCAAAACCAATACGCATATACGCATCGGGCATGGCAAACCAATGGCCGGGGCCAACCATGGTCTTGTATTCCTGCAAAAGGATGTTGTAAAAACGGGCAGCATCAATTGTTGCGGGCTGTTTAAACCTTGGAAAACATACAACCCCGCCTTGCGGCAATACATATTCAAGGTTGGTTTCCTGTTGCAACCAGGTTTTCAGTAACTGGAAATTCTCCAGGGCTTTTTGATTGATCGCCTGTGCAAAGCTTTCTTTCTGCCGGTAAAATTGCAGGGCCACTTCTTCGTCGAGCGCCGAATTGCTGATGTACATCATTTCCTTGGCAGCCAGCAATTGCTCCATGAGGTTGGTATCCTGCGTTATGAGCCAGCCCATTCGTAAGCCGGGCAGGCCAAATGCTTTTGATAACGACGATACACTGATGACCTTTTTACTGAAAGCGGCTGTTACATTGTATGGTGTTTTAAAACAGGTATCGCGGTAGGTTTCGTCAACCAGCAGGTAAAGATCATTCTTTTCTGCAATGGCTATCAGCGCATCGATCTCTTCCTGGGTTATTACCATACCGGTAGGATTATGCGGCGTGGTTATGCTAATGAGCCGGGTTGCGGGGGTAATCGCCGCTTCAATGGCCTTCGTATTCACGCGCCAGTTTTCCTCAAACTGCAGGTCGATGTAGCTGATTGAACAACCAATGGTAACCGGCACTTCAATATTGGTAGCATAATTGGGCCGAACCACTATTAAATGGTCCCGGCTGGTAAGCAGGGCGGTGTTTATGATGAACAGGGCGCCGGCCGCGCCATTGGTGAGCAATACCTGCTCACTATGCAAACCGCCGGCATCGGCAGCTATTAATTGTCTGAGGGTGGTATTTCCGCGGTGGGGGATGTATTCGAGTTTCAGATCCCCCAGCTGTATATTCAGTTCGTTAAAACGCAGATCGCTCACCGAACTTTCGGCCAGGTTATACAAAATGGTATCATAACCCTTTTCTTCAGGCGATTCCTTTTCTATAGGCATTCGTTTGTACAACATAGGCAGGGAATTTCTTCCCTGCTAAAATACCACAAAGGAATGCGGCAACTATGGTTTTCTTACACGTTAACCAGTTTTTCGCTGATATTTTTAACCTGGTTGGTATGGCGCAGGGTATGAAAAATGATGAACGCGATCAATTCCAGCCGGGTGGGTTCACCAAAAATGGGCAGGTGGCAGGTTGCGGTAAGGTCCAGTGTTTTTATGGCTTTACCTATTTGTTCGCGGCCAGCCTTGAAAAAGCTGATCAGGTCATCCTTATCGTGCGTGCCGGCATCGGGAATTATAAATTCGGGCGATGGCAATTTGGTGCTGAAATCAAGGAATATTGCCCGCAGGTTATTGACCATATCATCGGCCGGTCTGCTGGTTGGCTGAACCGGACCGTTGAGTGCCTGTATCATGGCATTGTCGCTCTTGCAAAGATGTTCCGTAACCTGGGCAGCTGTCCAGCTGCCCGGGAACGGAACGGTATTTATTTCATCCTGGCTTAAAGCCGCTACTAAGTCGAGGTAACCATTGGTAGCCGCTTCAAATTCCTGATATAATTCATTGGGTGTTTTCATGTTCCAGGTGTTACCGTTTATTTGTGTGAATAGCGATCGGTTTATCTCGGATTTTGATCAAAGTTGATCATCCAGTGAATGCCAAATTTATCAACGAACATTCCAAAATAGGCGCCCCAGAAAGCATCTGACATGGGCATTACCACATTTCCGCCGGCCGATAAGCCGTTGAATAATTTATCAGCTTCTTCCTTACTGGCAGGGCTAAGGCTGATCTGTACATTGGTACCTGTTACCACTTTGCCCATTTGTTCGGGCACATCGCTGCCCATTAACGTGTTACCGCCGCCAATAGGCAGGGCAATATGCATGATCTTGTTATCCTCATGATCGGGCCCTTTGAACTCTTTGGGAATATCCTTAAACTTCATTACCATGGCAAATTCACCGCCAAATACCGACTTGTAAAAATTGAATGCTTCTTCGGTTTGACCGTTGAAATTCAAATAAGGATTCATTGCAGGCATGTTCATTAATTTTAATTGTTTAAGAATAATTTGTTGATAGCGATTTGCGGAAATAAGCTATTTCATTTCCCGTGCAAAACAATTGCCAGGGCCTGGAATTCATTATTACTTAATCTAACACGGTGCACAAAAAGCCCTTTTCCATGACCAGCATCATTACTTTTTCAATCCGCAGGTTGCTGCCTTCTACCCGCAACACTTTATCACAATCATCCAGGTCAAAATTTATTTTGGTGCCGGGAAAGTGGCGCCTTAATAAAACGACCAGCTTTTGTGCCTCTGAAAACTCCTGCACATTTGTTTTGAAAACCTCAACCATAGTGCTTTAGTTTATAGTTTAACCGGTTGCCATTCGTAACCACTAACAGCCTGCTTCAATCGTATTTCAAAAGTACAGGGATGCCCTCACTTGAAAAGGGTGTAAATGCGACCAATTAAGGGGCCGATTGCGACCATCACTTCATTCCATAATTACGCTGCCGGTCAATTTGCTGCTTTATGCGGCATCTTTATTGCGGCAATGTTGTTTATCTTTATCGAGTGGGGAAGCTAGTATAAAACCGGGTGATACTATCCTGCAATTTTCATCCTTTATCGGGGTATTCTCCCTCTTAGTCGGTGGCAGCCGGCAGCAGGTCAAAAAATAGGCATAATTTACAAAAATGAAACACGTTTCGATACTTATTCCGCAAGGTCATACCAGCCTGGTGAATATAGAAGGAACGCACCAGATACTTTCCGAAGTGAACAACCTGCGGATGGGCATGGGCAAGGCCCCTCTATTTGACATTCAGCTGGTTGGCTTATCGAAGGAAACTACCCAGCGTGACGGGCTTTTCACCATTAAACCCGATTGTTTACTGAAGGAGGTTGTTAAAACCGATCTTATCATTATTCCTGCCATTCACGGCCAGTTCCCCAAAGTAGTGGAGGCTAACCGGGTCTTTATTCCATGGATCGTTGAGCAATTTAATAACGGCGCCGAGGTGGCCAGTCTTTGCATCGGGTCTTTCTTTCTGGCTGCAACCGGATTGTTAAAAGGGAAACAATGCGCCACGCATTGGCGTTTCGCCAATGAATTCAGGGCCCTGTATCCCGATGTGTTGCTGGTTGATGATAAAATAATAACCGATGATGAGGGCATTTATACAAGCGGCGGGGCTTATTCATACCTGAACCTGCTGGTGTATATGATCGAAAAAATGGCGGGGCGCGAAGTGGCTATCCTTATTGCCAAGGCATTCAGTATAGATTTTGACCGTACTGTACAGTCGCCGTTTATCATTTTCCAGGGACAAAAAGCCCATGAAGATGAAACTGTAAAGAAAGCCCAGGAGTATATTGAAAAGAATTTCGAAGAGAAAATAACGGTCGATCACCTGGCCGATACTTTTGCTGTAGGCCGCCGCAGCCTTGAACGCCGGTTCAAAAAAGCCACCTGCAATACGGTGTCGGAATACATTCAACGGGTTAAAATAGAAGCAGCCAAAAAAGACCTTGAGTCGGGCAGGAAGAATGTGCTCGAGGTTATGTATGATGTGGGCTATAGCGATGTAAAAGCCTTCCGGTCGATCTTTAAAAAGATCACCGGGCTTTCTCCCATTGAATATCGTAACAAGTACAACAAGGAGCTGGTGGTGCTGGATTAAAGTGAGTTTGCTCCCCATTCACCTCTACAGTGACCATTGCCAAATGCGTTAACCCAACACAGCAAATGTTATTCCCCAATAGCGCTCACTTCCTTTTACCCGGTCTTTTCTTTGGGGCATCCCCCTCACCGAGGTAATTTCCGAGGCTGTCGAAGCGTTCGGTCCAGATCTTTCGGTATTGTTCTACCCAGTCAGAAACCTCGTTCAGCCTATCGAGGCGGGCCTCACAATAGCGCTCCCGGCCAAATTGTGTAATTACCACCAACCCGCATTCAGTAAGCATTTTAATGTGTTTGTAGATGGCCGTACGGCTTACTTCGAAGTTCTCGGCCACGGCATTTACATTCAATGGATGGTGGGCTATCATGTTGATAATCTCCCGCCTTGTTGGGTCGGCTATCGCCTGAAATACGTCTCTGCGCATAGTTTTAAATAGGAAACCTTTAGGTTGCAAATATAATGCAACCCAAAGGTTGCACAAAAATTTTATCACAAATAGCTGGGGAAAATGGGGGTAATCATAAAAAAAGCGTCTTATGTTTGCAGCGGCTTAGTTAATTTCACTTAGGAAAATGGGCCAGTACAGGCGAGGAACGGAAAGATTTTAACAGCTGATATTTCGTTAATTCGTATTGTTATTTATAAATTTGATATATTCACAAATAAGTTTGGTGCCATTGGATACTTCAGGCACCCAATAAAATCAAACAAAACGCTTCATTATTCACTTTTTAAATTTTAAAACACTATGGCAAAAACAGCTAAGAAAGCTGCTAAGAAAGCAGTAAAAAAAGCAGCAAAGAAAGCCGCTCCTAAAAAAGCAGCAAAGAAAGTAGCTAAGAAAGCTGCTCCTAAAAAGAAATCTGCAAGAAAACCAAATGCAGCCTTCATGGCGCCGCTGACAGCCAGCCCTGCTTTAGCTGAAGTTATTGGCAGCAAACCTTTACCAAGAACAGAGATCGTTAAGAAGATCTGGGATTATATCAGAAAGAACAACCTGCAGGACAAAAAGAACAGAAGAATGATCAATGCCGACAGCAAACTGAAACCATTGTTCGGAAAAGATCAGATCTCCATGTTTGAACTGGCTAAAGTGGTTAACAAACACGTGAAGTAGTTCGTATATGCGAATTGAAGGAATTAAAGCTTTTGCAGAAGTTCAGATGGGTTTCAAAATCTGTAAAAGCCCGGGTTAGTAAGTACCTTCTTTTTCACATTTTTGTTCCTTCATTTCTAAAGTGGATATGGCCCTTCAGGCATCAACAGGGCCCGCAGACTTATACTTCAACCGAAATCATTAAGAATCCTGGTTACATAGGAACATACGATTGCTTTCTCCAGGTTTAACTGTCCGGGTCATTGCAACGTATGAAAATCACCTTCCATATACGTTTATAACGTACTATTGCGGGGTTTACGGGTATAACTGGCAGTTAACTTAAACTACGAGAGAGAATACACCAGTCATATTCATGAACCCCATTTTTATTGTAGCTACCCCATTCGAGTAACCTTTTATGCAAAAAACTATTTGTTTCATTGTCCTGGTAGGTATCTGGGGTTGCAGGGAATCAAATAACCGGTCAACTATCAACCGCAAAAAAGACTCCATCAGTAAAGTAGTGAGCGATGCGGCCCGCGACATTGCCGGTAATTTCAGCGACCAGAATACCCTGCATTTTTCTCCCGGTCAGCTCAGTGCATTCTTTACCAGGTACGATTCCCTTCGCCTTTTCCAAAACGACCTGAACAAATTTTACACAACCCGTAATTACGCTTTTGCCTGGTATAACGATACCGGCGCACTTACCGAACAGGCCAGCCACCTGTATATGCGGCTAGAGAACCTGCCCGAAGAAGGACTGAATGTGGTGCTGCCCTATAAGCGAACACTCGACAGCCTCATCAATATCAATAATGGCCAGGCCATTGAGCAAAAAAGCGAGACCGAGCTGCTGCTAACGTCCCTGTACTTCTTCTTTGCGCAAAAGGTTTGGGGCGGCCTTGAAGAAAACGCCACCCAGCAAATTGACTGGCTGATGCCGCGCAAAAAGCTTTCTTACAGCGCCCTGCTCGATTCTATGTTGAAACCGGGCAACAACACCTCCACGGTAAAAGAACCGGTTTACCGGCAATACAATCTGCTGAAGGAGTATTTGAAAAAATACAAGGCATTGCCCCCTGATAATATTACCATCAACCTTCCCGGCAATAAAGCTGTTCGTCCCGGCGATACTTCGCCCATGATCGGCCAGCTGCGCAAAAAGCTGTTCCTCCTGGGCGATCTTCCCAGTGCGCAGGACACGGCATCCACTACATACGATTCTACCTTATTGACCGCCGTTAAACGATTTCAGCGAAGACATGGCATGACCCCTGATGGCATTGCCGGTGGCGCCATGGTGCGGGAACTGAACATACCCTTGCAGCAACGAATTGAAAAAATTATGGTGAATATGGAGCGGAACCGCTGGCTACCCACCGACGTACGCGGCAGATACCTGGCGGTGAATATTCCCGAGTTTGTGCTGCACGCTTATAACGACGATTCGCTTTTATGGAATATGAATGTGGTGGTAGGTAAAGACGTGAACAAAACGGTGATCTTCGCCGGCACCATCAGCCAGATCGTGTTCAGTCCATACTGGAACGTACCCGCCAGCATCCTGAAAAAAGAGATCCTGCCCGGTATTCAAAAGAACCCGAATTACCTGGAATCGCATCATATGGAAAAGTTTGGCACCGGGGTACGTCAGAAACCCGGCCCCTGGAATTCCCTGGGCGCTGTGAAATTCTTATTTCCCAACAGCCATAGCATTTATTTGCACGATACGCCTTCCAAAAGCCTTTTCCAGGAAAGCAAAAGGGCGTTCAGCCATGGCTGTATACGGGTTGCCGAACCAAAGAACCTGGCCATGTACATGCTGCGCGAAGACCCTACCTGGACGGAAGCGCGCATCACCAATGCCATGAAAAGTGAAAAGGAACAATACGTTGCCATTAAAAATCCCATGCCGGTTTACATCACTTATTTTACTGCCTGGGTTGACCGGCAGGGTGACCTCAATTTCAGAGAAGATATTTATAAAAGAGACGCGCAGCTGGCAAACCTGCTCATGAAGCATTAGAAGGCCAGGAGGCGCATAAAAAAGGGCGGACGGCAATTTATGCGGTTCGCCCTTTTTCATTAAAGATCCGTTCTATAGCGGCTTTACGATAGCGGAACAGGGCCTCGATCTTTTTACGCACCAGCAAAGCATGGGTGAAGTTTCCCAAAACACCCATTGGTAATTCATACTTCACCACATCCTGCATCAGCACCCCATTCTCCTGTTGGGTAAATGTGTGGGTATGTTCCCAGCAGCGGTATGGCCCTTTTAGCTGTACATCGGTAAAGGCAAAAGGCTTTTGTGCATTCCTGATCTCTGTTTTCCAATTCATGGGAATGCCCCATAAGGGCTTCACCTTATAATCGATAAGCAGGCCATTGTAAATTTCACCGGCATCCAGGGCGGTCAGGGTTTTAAAATCCATTTCCGGCGGGGTTATCAACGCCAGGTTACCGGGAGTTGAAAAGAATGACCAGGCCGTTTGCAGATCAACCGGCAGTAACTGTTCTGTTTTAAAATAGAAAACACCCATTGCTATTAATTAAGAACTGGCGTTATTAATATAATAAATATTCAATGCCACATAGATCAGCAACAATACCTGGGCCATGATCATATCAAACCGGTTGGCTTCTTTTACCTTGCCTTTTTTAACAAGCTGCAATGACCAGGCAGTTGAGGAGATCACTGAAAAAATGAAGAACAGGGTAAGCCCGTGCAGGGTATCAACCAGCGTAAAGGAATTGGATTCGGGCAGCGAGGAATCGATGATATACTTATTACCGATCACCGCAAAAAGCGAACCTACACTAAGACCAAAACGCGAATCCATCCCATCGGAATGAATATAAAAACATACATAGGCGATGAGGAAGGCAATATACATGCCGAGGAACAGCTTCCAGAACATATCCATAGCATCGCGGTGTACGCTCAGCCGCACTTTGAAATTGCCATATTCAGTATGAGGTTTTTGAAATCTTTCATCGCCAAAAGCCGTTTCATACTTTTTGATGCCGGTGGCAATAATGCAGCTGTCGATCGCCCAGCCGCTCATGGCAAACTTTTTATCATAATGGTCGCCCACTGTGTCGGCTACAAAGACCAGGTACCGGCTATCGAATTGTGAGTTTTCAATGGAGAACCGCAGCTTTTGAACATCGAAAGGGAAGTTGCCGATCTTCCAGTTGTCTTTCATTACACACTGCAATTTCATTTGCATATATATTTTGTCGCCTGAACTATCAACGGTCACAAATGATTTGGTGACTTCTTTGGCGCCCGGTACTTCGAGGTTATCATAGAAGTTGAAATCCCGGTTGCGGTATTTCAGCCACAGCCATAAATTAACGGTGTATTCTTTTTGCTTGAAGTCG
The DNA here is from genome assembly GCF_002077945.1 of Niastella vici. GTDB lineage: Bacteria > Bacteroidota > Bacteroidia > Chitinophagales > Chitinophagaceae > Niastella > Niastella vici. The sequence continues at coordinate 253,127 of NZ_LVYD01000013.1, read as the reverse complement.
ATATCGTGAATACTGGTGATATAAATGCCCGCCTTAACGGTATCGGGTTTTATATCGGGTGCATCTTTGGCCGAAGCGCATAAAGATGCAAAGCACAGGCTAACCAATAACAGGGAGTATGAGAACAAACGGTCTTTCATCAGAACATTTTTTCCTGGCCGAAGGTAAAAAATCAATCAGGAATATGCAAGGCACGCCCCGCATCTGTTCAACAACCACTATGTAGCAACGCTTTCTTTCAGGTAGTTGATGACCGTTCCCAAATCACTTTCTACGTATTTGTGGTTGTATTTTTCAATCCCGTGCCCATAAAAGCCAAGCGCGATAGGAATAACAGCTGATACAGGGGCGCCTTTGTCAACAAAATCGCCCATAGTTGAGATGTGTACATTCGATACCCACATAAAAGCACTGAATTGTGTCCATTTTTGCTCATACACCGTTCCGCAATGCGCACACCTGAACCGGTCGGTTTCCAGTTGCTGCAGCTTTTGCCTGAATGCTGCAAACAATAATTCCTGGTCAACAAAACCCACCGGGTTACTCCATTGAACGAGGTCCCTGAACCGTTCGTACCCGCAGGGGCAACCAGATTGATACATTTCTTCCACCAACTGTTCGCAAGCCACGGCGAATTCTTTTTTCAGGCGGTTGAATGCATTCAGGTGATCGAGGTTATTATTCCATACCACTCCGCCACCAATGGTGAGTTCACCTTCTCTATATTCTTCCCCTTCCAGCACCTGAACGGTTACGGTATTCCGGAATACCGGGCCTATGAAAACGTATTGCTGCGGAACAACGATGATTCCGGACTTATCGATCAAACCCCAGGTTTTGAGATCGCCGAATTTGGCATAGCCCCTTTCAAAATTGGTGAGAACCGGAAACCAGTAATCGATGACCAGATTGCCCTGTTCGTCGATTGCGCCATGCAGGTCGTTTTCATTTCGAACGATCGCCCGGCCATTGGCAAATTCCTCTGTGTAGTGAAACTGCAGCGGAATTACTTCCTCGCCGGCTTTATTGATGAAACCCCATTTTTCATGGGCCATTACCCGCGCCAGTCCTTCGGTAAACGCACCGTACGATTCGTATTTATTACTAAATGGCAGTACAATATTCCCCGCTTCATCGAAATAAGCAGTATACCCGCTTTCAGTAACCGTAAACAACCCGTCGGAAGGATGGGCAACAAAATCATAAACGGCGGGAATAATGATATGTCCGTCAACGGTTTTGACACCCATTTTATGGCCTTCGTAAAATTGAAGATATTCGGCTGGATCCATAAGTTTTCTGTTCTGGAGTCTGATACCAGTTTCCTGCCACAAGTTACAGGTTTCACTTTTCACCCCTTAAAACCACCTGAAAAAAGGCCGGCGGGTAAATGGCGAAAATGGCCAGGGTATAGATGTTAATATAACAACGAGGGCAATGGTGAACCAGATGGCCATTGTTTTAAATTTCTGTTGGCTCGCAGCCTGTTTTTTGGTTTTTACAGCGCCGATGGTGATCAGTACAATAGCGATCACCATCATGGTAACATGCTCCATACCAAAAAACCTGGTGGCTCGCTCGTGCACCGCCTTTTTGAAATAATTCAGAAAATACCGGATTACCGGACTGAGACAATACAGGCTGATGCCCAAAATAAGTTGAATATGCGCAATGGTAACCGTGGCAATCCGCAGGGAATTATCGGGTTTCGAAAAGGGTTTATTTCCCAGCCAGCCCTGATATGCCCTGAAAACAGCCATAAGCAAACTTATTAATACCAGCCAGCGGAACAGGGAGTGGAGCGTTAATAATATTGAAAACATGGATACTTCTTTTTTACAACAGGACCGGAGTAATAAAAGGTTAAAAATAAGCAATACCATTTTTTTAACCATCCCGATCAATTTTTAAACCCGGGGTACACTTTCAAAACAATAAATTTGTACTACTTCGAATCTGTTAAACTGTTACAAATGGCCAGGAATTGCATTGCCGGTAAATGGACCTCAATTTGCACAGGCGTGCTATCACTTTTTATTTCATTTGCTGCCTATACCCAGGCGAAGCATGTAGATGGCTTTTCGGCCTACCCCGACACGTCGTACACTACCTGGAGCGCCTTTGTGAGTACCCGCAAAACGCACCCGGAAATTCAAATAATTCCAGAGCTCAATTCAAAAAAGATAGTCAAAAAATGGTTTGAATATGGCGAATTACTGGGGGGAAAAATTGTGCTGAGTATGGAGGCCTTCTACCCGGCTCAGCAGTCATCGCAAAAACGTGCAGCGATCGTGATCATCCATGGCGGCGGCTGGCGTTCGGGCAACCCTTTTCAACATAATCCGCTTGCCCAACACCTGGCAGCCCGCGGCTATATTTGTTTTACGCCCGAATACAGTTTATCGACCCATTATCAATACCCGCAAGCTATATACGATTTGAAAAAGGCCCTGCGCTGGGTGGTGCAACACGCGGGTAAATACAATATTGATACTGCTAAAATTGCCGTGTTGGGTTTTTCAGCCGGCGGTGAGCTGGCAGCATTTCTGGGTACTACAGTGGGTGATCCAAAGTTTGAAGGTTACTTAAGACGTAAAGAAAAACCGGCGCCCGTTCATGCTGTAGTTGATATTGATGGAACACTTTCTTTTACCCACCCCGAAAGCGGGGAGGGCGACGACAGCAAAAAGATCTCTGCGGCTACCTATTGGCTGGGGTATTCGAAAAAGGATAGCCTGGCGTTGTGGGAAGAAGCTTCCCCGCTTACCCACGTTGGCCCGCATACGCCGCCTACCCTGTTCATCAACAGCAGCGTTGCCCGCATGCATGCCGGCCGCGAAGATTTTATCAGGGTGCTGAACCAGTACAAGATCTATTCGGAAATAAAGACCTTTGAAAACGCACCGCATTCTTTTTGCCTGTTCGATCCCTGGTTTCAGCCAACCGTAACCTATATTGACGATTTCCTAAAAAGAGTATTTAAATAATTTATGAAACAGCCTGCACTTTTCATTGCCATCGTCTTAGCCAGCATTACCTTTTCCTATGCCCAAACGGCCAATCCGCAACAGTATAAATATGTTTTCACGGTTGCCAAAGATGGTTCGGGCGATTATAAATACATTCAGGACGCCATCGATGCCATGCGGGTATACCCACTGGCGCCCATCACCCTGTACATAAAGAATGGCGTATACAATGAGAAAATTGACCTGCCTGCTACCAATACTGATGTGACCTTTATTGGAGAAAGCGCTGAAAAAACCATTATCGTATTCAACGACTATTCAGGCCGCGGCAAACTCAATACCTTTAACTCTTTCACCGCAAAGATCTCGGGCAACCGCTTCAGGGCCGAGAACATTACGTTTTCCAATGCTGCCGGTGCGGTAGGGCAAGCCGTAGCCCTGCATGTGGAAAGCGATCAGGCGATATTTGTAAACTGCCGTTTTCTGGGCAATCAGGATACTATTTTTACCGGTGGCGAAACAGCCCGCCAATTGTTCGTGAACTGCTATATTGAAGGTACAACCGATTTCATCTTTGGCCCGGCCACAGCGGTATTCCAGAACTGCGAAATACACAGCAAAACCAACTCATTCGTAACTGCCGCCAGCACCACGCAAGGCAAAAAATTCGGGTATGTATTTATGGATTGCAGGCTTACGGCCGACAGCGGGGTTAATAAAGTATACCTGGGACGGCCCTGGCGTGCCAATGCAAAAACAGTGTTCATTCGTTGTACTATGGATAAACATATTACGCCCGAAGGTTGGAACAACTGGAGTAACCCCGCCAATGAACAAACCACCTTTTACGCAGAATACAAAAACAGCGGCCCTGGCGCCGATATCACCAACCGGGTTAAATGGGGCCATCAGTTGACTGAGAAAGAAGCAGCGGGTTATTCGCTGACCACCATTTTTAACAATGAAGGATCGGCATTACCGGTGAACCCGAAATGGTACCAGGAACAAACCATGCGGGCTTTTCAGTGGCCTGAGAAGAGGTGAATGGTCAATGGTGAATGGTGAATTGCTCGCGATATTTGAGATTAATAATCGATCTTACGCAGCCTAAAATTCATTGACCATTGACCATTGACCATTGACCATTTCATTTATTCAACCAGTTCTTGAAATCACCCGCCTTGAGACGGCTGATGATGATCTCTTCGAAAGGGTCGGGTTTAATGATGAGCTTCAGCTTACCATCGAACCAGGTGATCACTTCTTTTACAGAAGTATAGTTTACGATGAACTGCCGGTTCACGCGGAAAAAGGTTTCGGGCGATAGCTGTTGTTCCAGCACATCGAGGTTGTTCTCGATAATATAATCGGCGCCATCGAAAGTTTTAATGTAATGCACCCGTTCGCGGGTGTACACATGGGCCACATTTTTGGCTTCAATGGAAAAATAGCGGCTTCCTTTTTTAACCAGGAAACGGGTCTTGTATTCCTTTTCTGCTTTGGGTTGCAGCTGTTCTATGAGGGCAGTGAGATCGACCGGTTTTATGGCGTTGGCCTGGGACTTATACTTATCCAGCGCAAAATATAGTTCTTCCTTTACCAGCGGTTTTAATAAATAGTCTACACTGTTGTATTTAAAGGCCTGAATGGCATATTCATTAAAGGCGGTCACAAAAATAATATGGCTTGTTACCTCCACTTCTTTGAAGATTTCGAAGCTCTTTCCATCGCCCAATTCAATATCAAGCAACACGAGATCGGGCGAGCCGTTCTCATCAAAATATTTTACCGCGCCTTTTACCGTATCGAGCCAGGCTTTTATTTCTATACCGGCATCATATTCCTTTACAAAGCGGGTAAGCCGTTCGGCAGCTAAAGCTTCATCTTCAATAATAACAACAGTCATACAAATTACACTTAATGGCCAAAGATAGCACCTATTCGTTTTTTATTTCATGCCATTCAACTAATCGGGTAACGCCACTGCTTTATACACGCTGGTCTCTATCAATGGCAAAATAATTTTAAACACCTGCCCATCATCGGTAATGCAAAGCTGCTCTTCTTTTTTGAGCAGCTGATACCGCGTGATCAAATTGGTAAGTCCCGTTTTCTCCGACGGCTCGGGTTGTCGTTTGCGCTGAATATTATTGGTGATAATGAGGTTGTGCTGTGCATCGTTCGTTATGGATACATACAGCGGCATTTCGCGCGAGACCACGTTGTGTTTTACCGCATTTTCAACCAGCAATTGCAATACAAAGGGCGGCAGCAGAAAGTCGAATTCCTTTTCATCAATATCGATCGTCATTTGCAGGGAATCGGCAAAACGGGTTTTTAACATCAGTACATAGGAGTTCAAAAAACGCAGTTCATCCCGCAAAAGGGCCAGCTCGGTTTCTTTTTTACTGAGCAGGTAGCGATACACGGCCGACATTTCCATCACAAACTTCTCGGCGCGTTCGGCATCGGTTCCAATCAATGAGGCCAATGTATTGAGGCTGTTAAATAAAAAGTGCGGTTTTACCTGGTCTTTTAAGAACTGGTATTGGCTGTTGACGTTTATGCGTTTGAGGCGTTCCGATTCTGCATATAGTACTTTCCAGTTCTGGATATAATATAGCCCTTCGAACAAACCCACCACAATGGCCGTACCCAGTACATTTAAACCAACCATAAACAGGTAATCTCCAAAAAGAGCGCCCCATTTGATTTTATAGGACGGAAAATAACCAATGAGGATGGTAAAGGCTTCTTCGAGCACAGGGACCAGGATCAAAAACGGGATACCAATCTTTAGCTCGTATAGCACGCGGCGCTTTGCATTCGTTAAGCCGGGATTTTTTTTACGCCCGAAAATAAAGATCAGCCGGGCGCTTTCACTGGTGAGCATGCAATAGAAAGCGCTCATCACCAGCACCAGGATGGCAGTACGCATATCACGAATGAACATGCCCATGAAGAACACGAGCGTAAATACAAAGAGAAAAACGGGCGTATACAACCTGATCTTTTTTTCGTTCATACTATAACTGAATATTGAGTTTGCAAACCGGCTTTCGTTCTGCAAATGTAGGCATACACTTCCACTACGCTCCCTGCGAGCCGTTCAGCGAAATGTTACCATGCATGCCCTTCGATCTTTCAACTGCACTCACATCGCTCCCGGTGCAAGCCTCATTACCGGGGCCATTTCAATACCTGCAACAGCAATTTCCAGCCATCGGGTTGATAGCCCCAAACGCGCAGGTAATTTTCTTTATTGCCGTTGTGGGTCACCAGCCCGTATACATAGAACAGATCACCGGAAGCAGCTATACCACCGCCCATAATGCTGAATTGCAGACCGGCCGGAATTTGCGCCAGCCCCGCTTCTATTTCTTTTACCGAATGCCAGGGTTGCCGGTCCTGCACATTGAACCAGGTATTATTGGTAACATATTGCAGAAATGCACGGTTACCTTTTTGCTTATGCTGATCAATGAAATCAAGTTCTGTTTTTTGCCAGTCGCATTTACCGGTAACAGGGATCAACTTCCCATTAACAGGCTGCTCCCATTGTTGTTGAAACAGGGAAGGTTTATAGGATACCGAAATATCGATCACCACCTTCCATTGGCCCTGTTTGTTTTTTGCCCAAATACTGTTGTAATTACCGCTTTCGCCAATGGGGCCGGCCGGTTGTAACCTTTGTTCAAAAGGACCGGTTGAAAAGCCTATTTCGCCTGAGCTGGCTACGCCTGTATATACCGGTTTCCAGAGCAAAAGGGTGGTTCTTTCGGGCACACTTTTCCAGTATGGCATGGCAGCATAGGAGTCGCCTTTATAGAAAATGAAGCTGCTATCTGCTAAAAAATGAAGGAATGCTTTTTTGGTGCCGCTGTCTGCTGCCATTTGGGCAAATGCCCGTTCGGCCTGCGCTACTTCATCGCGTTGCGCCGCGGCAAGCAGCCAGCAACAAGCCATTGGCAATAGCAAAATTCTTCTCATGTAGTTGGTTTTAACAACCAATGCTACAACAAAATGCAGGTTATTGCCTTTGCTTCTGACCGAAATGTAGAAACAGCGTATTGAAATGCAGATACCGGCAGCGCGTTATGCATCTGCCGAAGCGTCGAGCACCGGTTTAATATCCACTATTGGCGTACCGTCAATGGCTTCGAGCGGCCCAACCTGTAGCCTGTTTTTATCTATTTTCTTTACGGTGACCCTGTGCAAACCTAACGGATTGGGCCGGTCGGGCGAGCGGGTAGCAAAGACCCCGGTGATGGGGTTTTTGAGCTCACCCCGGGGATGTACCTGCAGCACATCGCGTTTTGACTGGTGGAACCAGGTGATAAGAATAATATCATCACCCACCGCCAAACCATGCAGGGCAGCTATATAATCAGCATTGAGCTCAATCCATACATCGGGTGCCCCTTCATACCCCTGCCGGGGCGCATCAGAACGATTGGTAATGGTTGACTGAACAAGGCCTATGGGTTGCAATGAAAAACCGGTTGTTGTTGTTGTCATGATGGTTACCTCCATATCAAAAATAAGGCAATAGCCAGAATGTCGCGATTCCCCCTGTTTTTGTCATTATCTCACCCCATGGACAAAAACCAATACCGGTACTTTTGGGACAACAAACCAATGGTCAAAAACAAAAACACATTATATGCAAAAGATCACGCCATTCTTATGGTTTAACGACAATGCAGAAGAAGCTGCCAACTTCTATACGGCTATCTTTAAAAATTCTAAAATAAAGCATATTGCCCGCTATGGCGAGGCAGGCCCCGGCCCAAAAGGGAGCGTTATGACCGTTAGTTTCGAACTCAACGGCAATCCATTTATAGCCCTGAACGGCGGGCCGCATTTTAAATTCAATGAATCCATTTCATTTGTGATTGACTGTGACAGCCAGGAGGAGATAGACCATTTATGGAATGCGCTGCTGGCTGATGGCGGACAACCCAGTCATTGCGGATGGCTGAAAGACAGGTTCGGTTTATCATGGCAGGTCGTTCCGCCAGTTTTAGGCGAAATGTTAAGCAATCAATCGGGCAAATCGGTTAAGGTTATGGAAGCCATGCTCAGGATGGACAAATTGGATATTGCTACGCTGAAGCAGGCTTACGATGAAGCATAATTACTCTGTAAAGTGTGGTGTGGAAGGAGTTTGAAATGGGGAGCCGGTTCCACAAATTAAAATAGCTTTTCTACAATCAATAATCATCAAATAAATAATAACACTTAGTTTTTCAAATAAACAAACCACTTACGGCCAGAACTATATGAAAAAATAAACGGGGGCATTGATGCCTCCTTTTTTTATAAACACCACCCTTATGCGGTACTTTTTTCATGGGTACAGGATTTGTAATATGTTTATAAATAATTGTGTACCTAGAGAATCTGTGAGCATGAAAGATAGTACGACCGATTATCTCATGCTTCTGCACAAACAATACATGGCAGAAGTTGGAAAGTTCCTGAAGGCATTGAAAGAAAATGCCCCTCGTAATGAACTTGTTATCATAAGGGCAAACGTTAAAAAATTACTGGCCGAGATCAGGCGATACGCGCCCCCCATCCCCTGAAGGTGGGGATAAAATAAAAATGGCTAAACATCATCTTGCTTTATCAATTCACTAAAGACATACTCCCACCCATAAGTAATATTATTTACCGGCTTGCCGGTAAGTATTCATTTACAACTCAAAAGCCAGTTACGTGTAGTAAAAAGGGGCCATGAATTGGTTTTAATTGTATAAATCTATTCCAACCACTTACCCTTTCCTACCATAAACCAGTGTGGCTGGCCCCAAATTTTCAATAATTCCCCTGGTTTATTAATCCTGACCGCTTTATTGGGCCGATGGGTTGTAAATACCGGAAAGTGGATGTTCCGGTGATCATTAAAAATTCTCCCGCCTTGCGGGATGGAATTTCTACCATTATTAACCCATAACTATTAATGAAGGAATCTATGAAAAATCAATCAACTATTGCAGTAGTAGACGATCATGCATTGTTACGTAAAGCAGTAAATTTCCGGTTAACCGGCATGGGGTACAAAGTAATAATTGAAGCCGAAAACGGTAAACAATTCCTCGACAAACTGGAAGATGCACCCTCTCCCGATCTTTGCCTCCTCGATATCAATATGCCAATAATGAACGGTTTTGAAACGGCTGTTCAGCTTAAGAAGAAATGGCCCGCGATCAAGATCCTTTTCTTTTCCATGCAAAACGGAAGCGTATATATGAACCGTGCCCGGGAACTGGGTGCCGATGGATATATTTGCAAGGACGCTTCTTCTGAAGAATTTAATAAAGCACTATACGCCTTACTTCCTCCTGTATACGAAGTATAATTATTTTTACTTCTTCTCAATCAGCCATTCAAAATAAACATGGGGCACTTTTTTATAAGATATGTGCCCCATTTCGGTGAATCCGCATTTTTCGTAGAACCCGCAGGCGCCGGCCACGCCTTCATAGGCATCGAGCCTGATAGAATCGCCAGCCAGTGCAGTGGCCAGGGCTTTTGCTTCTTCTATCAACGCCCGGCCAACACCCATCCGCTGATAACCTGGCCGTATGGCCATATCAACCAGATATATGGGGCGGGGAACCGGGGTAAAATAGGCAGGATCTATGACCCAGGGTCTTGAAGGGGTAAGGCGCACCGTGCCTACTACCTCCACTTCGCTTCGAACAACCAGCACTTTTGCTTTGCTCATGCCATTCAGCACACCTTTTTCAGAAGCTACGGCGCTCCAATGCCCCGTGCCAAATTTAGTCGTGAGGTCGTGGGCGGCTTCGCTGATCACATCGGCAATGGCCCATGCATCACCAGGCGTTGCCAGTGATATGGTAATATTTATATTCACCCAATAAAAATACGCAATCCCCTTCATTACAGTTTCTTGCAACCTGCATTCCTCAATTACTTAAATTACAGTAAAATGCCGCCAATGCCCGCTAACGATACGTTCAAAATAATGGTCAACGGGTTCGAATTTTATTTTTCCCAAACCGACCTGGAAACCCTTGACCTGGTTGCCCTGTCGCCCTCTGAATTCAATGTCATAAAGGACCACCAGAGCGCCAATGCCCGGCTGTTAAGCGCCAACGGACACACCAAAACATTTACCATTGAAACAGGCGGCGAAACCTTTGAGGTGGTCATCAAGGACGCACTTGACCAAAAACTTGAACAAATGGGTTTTGGCACCGCCAGCAGCAAACAGGTAAAAGAAATAAAAGCACCCATGCCCGGGCTGGTCCTTGAAATTGCCGTTACCGACGGACAACCCGTAAAAGAAGGAGACCGGATACTGATACTGGAAGCCATGAAAATGGAGAACAGCATTCTTATACATGCCGATGCTACCATCAAAAAGGTGACCGTGGTAGCCGGACAGGCCGTTGAAAAAGGACAGGTACTTGTAACGCTGGAATAACCATATACCAAAAGAAAGACGAACGATGCAAAAAATATTAGTTGCCAATCGCGGAGAAATAGCCTTACGGATCATGCATACGATACACAGAATGGGCATTCAATCGGTGGCAGTATATTCAGAAGCCGACCGGCAGGCGCCGCACGTATTATTTGCCCATGAAGCCGTTTGCCTGGGGCCGGCGCCAAGCAGCCAGAGCTACCTGAACGGCGATGCCATCATTGCCTTTGCCAAACAATTGGGTGTAGACGGTATACATCCCGGTTATGGTTTTTTGAGCGAAAACGCCGGGTTTGCCAAAAAGGTGGAGAAAGCCGGCATTACGTTCATTGGCCCCGGCGCCGAAGCCATGCGCATCATGGGCAGCAAGCTGGCCGCCAAGGAATGCGTAAAGAAATACAATATTCCCATGGTGCCCGGTATCGATAAAGCCATTGACAATATTGACGTGGCAAAAAAGATAGCGGGTGAAATCGGTTATCCGGTGCTTATAAAAGCATCAGCCGGCGGCGGCGGAAAAGGCATGCGTGTAGCCGCCAGGGAAAGTGAGCTGGGCGAACAAATAGAAAGAGCCACCAGCGAAGCCCTGTCGTCATTTGGTGATGGATCGGTGTTCATTGAAAAATACATCAATTCACCCCGGCATATTGAAATACAGGTACTGGCCGATAATTATGGCAACACCATTCATTTGTTTGAACGCGAATGCAGTATACAACGGCGGCACCAGAAAGTAGTGGAAGAATCTCCTTCAGCCATTTTAACCCCCGACGTACGAAAAAAGATGGGGGAAGCGGCCGTACTGGTTGCCAAATCGTGCAATTACAGAAGCACCGGTACGGTAGAATTCCTGGTCGATGAACAGCTCAATTTTTATTTCCTTGAAATGAACACCCGGTTACAGGTAGAGCACCCCGTTACGGAGATGATCACCGGCATTGACCTGGTTGAAGAACAGATCAGGATTGCCCGGGGCGAAAAGCTGCGGTACCAGCAGGAAGCCATTACCATCAACGGACATGCGCTGGAACTGAGGGTGTACGCAGAAGACCCGTTGAATGATTTTTTGCCCGCCACCGGCACGCTTACGAAATATCAAACGCCAGCCGGCGAAGGCATACGGGTAGATGGCGGGTATACCGAAGGAATGACCATACCGGTATATTATGACCCCATGATCGCCAAACTGATAACGCATGGAAACAACCGAACCGAAGCCATTCAGAAAATGAAAGGGGCCATCGCCGATTATAAGGTAGAAGGCGTACTAACCACCTTACCCTTTGGCCAGTTTGTTATGGACCACGAAGCATTTATAACCGGCCGGTTCGACACGCAATTTGTTCAAAAATATTATTCACCCGAAAAACTGTTAGTCCGGCAAAAAACCAAAGCCGAGCTGGCAGCGCTTGTGGCCTTACGATACTGGTTAGAAAAGCAAAAAGAAGTGCATGCTGTGGAACCGGTTGCAACCAACTGGACAAAAAGATCATAATAAAACGATCCCTGATGAAAAAAACAAAATCGGAAATATTACAACAGAAAATTGAGAAAGGTAAACTGGGCGGTGGGGCACACAGAAATGAAGCGCAGCATAAAAAAGGAAAACTTACGGCCCGCGAACGCATTACCCTGTTGATGGACCCCGGATCATTTGAAGAGATCGGCGCCCTGGTGCTGCATCGCACCAAGGACTTCGGTATGGATAGCCAGCAGTTTTATGGCGATGGAGTAATTACCGGCTATGGCACCATCAACGGACGCCTGGCCTATGTGTTTGCGCAGGACTTTACCGTATTTGGCGGCGCCCTGTCAGAAACCCATGCCGAGAAAATTTGCAAGGTAATGGACCTGGCCATGAAAACCGGTGCCCCCATGATCGGACTGAATGATTCAGGCGGCGCCCGCATACAGGAAGGCGTTCGCTCCTTAGGCGGTTATGCCGATATCTTTTACCGCAATGTACTGGCATCGGGTGTAATACCACAACTATCAGCCATTATGGGGCCCTGCGCCGGCGGCGCAGTGTACTCACCGGCCATGACCGATTTTACCCTGATGGTTGAGAACACCAGTTATATGTTTGTAACCGGGCCCAACGTAGTGAAAACGGTTACCAATGAAGAAGTAAGTCCGGAAGAACTGGGCGGCGCTTCGGCCCATTCAACCAAATCGGGTGTTACGCACCTTACGGCGGCCAATGATATGGAATGCATTGCCGAGATAAAAAAATTATTAAGTTATATACCGCAGAATTGTGAAGACACCACACCTAAAGTGCCCTACACGTTAGGCGATGAAACAAGACCCGCGCTGGAAACCATTATTCCCGAAAGCAGCAACCAACCATATGATATGCGGTCGGTGATAGAAGGAATTTGTGATGAAGGCTCTTACTTTGAAATACATCCCGATTATGCCACCAACATTGTTATCGGATTTGCGCGGCTGGCGGGAAGAAGCATTGGTATTGTCGCCAATCAACCCATGAGCCTGGCAGGCGTACTGGATATTGATAGTTCAAAAAAGGCCGCCCGGTTCACGCGCTTTTGCGATTGTTTCAATATTCCCTTACTGGTGCTGGTTGATGTGCCGGGTTTTTTACCGGGCACCGATCAGGAGTGGCATGGCATTATTACCAATGGCGCCAAGTTGTTGTATGCATTCAGCGAAGCTACGGTGCCCCGCGTTACGGTCATTACCAGAAAGGCCTATGGCGGCGCGTATGATGTAATGAACTCAAAACATATTGGCGCCGATATCAATTACGCATGGCCAACGGCAGAAATTGCGGTAATGGGCGCCAAAGGCGCCAGTGAGATCATTTTCAAGAAAGAGATTGCCGAAGCGGCTGACCCCGCCAGTAAGCTGGCCGAAAAAGAAGCGGAGTATGCCGCTAAATTCGCCACCCCCTACCTGGCAGCCGAAAGGGGTTTTGTAGATGAAGTAATAGAACCGAAATATACCCGCGCCAGGCTCATCAAGGCGTTTGCCATGTTAGAAAACAAAGTAGCGAAGCTTCCGAAGAAGAAGCATGGGAATATACCGTTGTAAGTGACAGTTATGGCTCTGGTTTCAGGCTTAATGCAAAAGGCTGCCTCAAAGATGAGGCAGCCTTTTGCTGATCGGTTTCTTTTATTACTTTTTATTATTTACTTCTTTTTTCAAGGCATCTATTTGTTGCTGCTGCGATTCCAGTTTTTTATTCTGTTCAATTACATACAAGGTTAACTCTTCAATCTTCTTCAGCAAGGTAGCCTGGTTATCACCAACATCCAGTCCATTCTTTTCCACTTCTTCAGTAGAAGGTACTTCGGGTAAATGATGGTTTTGATTAATATATTGTTCCACTTCAGAAAGCGGGCGCAAGCGGTAACCGGTATTAAAAACGTAATCGGCCCAGCAACCTGTTTGCGCAACCCTTACTTTGGTAGCGCAGATAGTACCATTTACGGCCAGTTTTGCCTGTGGATTGGTTGTACCAATACCGACATTATCTCCCAATACCGTCATGACAATATTTGCAGCCCCCGTCCCAAAATCGAGGCGGTTTGAAACATTTGCCGGCTGACCGATAAATGCCTGCTGCAAATTGTCACCATTAAAGGCAAAATAAAACTGTTTAGAAGCTGGCCCTTTATCAAAAATAACAGAAGCGCCGGACATCGGTTGCATACCACCGCTTATATGCAGTCGTGCCAGCGGAACACCCACTCCACCGATTCCTACATTACCCGATCCATCGATCCTGAAAGTTTCATTACCGGCAAGTTTAAATGAGTAGTAAGGACTGTTATTAGAATTAAATGTAAGTCCGTAGTATGAGGAAATGGAGGAGTATGCACTTCCATCCGCTGCTAACGAAAGCAAAGGGGTGCCATCGCCATTTCTAAGGGCCATATTAACTGCATTATTACCTGCAGCAGCCTGAATAGATAATTTTTCCGTTGGATTGTTAGTTCCTATCCCTACATTCCCATCTGAACTGATCCGCATTCTTTCAACACCGTCTACTCCGGAAATATCTGAGCCTGAAATGGTGTGAAAAACCATACCGGCACCCGATGTCCACGCCGTTTTGTCATATACGCCGGCAATAAAAGCACTGTTACCTCCGTAAGCTTGCCCATGTGCGAAGATCAGTTTACCCATCAGACTGTTATTAGCTCCGGCCGTGGAAGCCCTTATAGCTACAGCATCTTTAACCGTGGCGTTCCACCTAACCCCACTGGTTAGGCCAATACCTACAGTGCCGCCTTTAGGGTTGAGCACTAAGGGATTATCTTCGCTCGCCCCCCAATACACCGAACTAATATAACCGTAACCATTATTATTGCCACCAGCAGCTATATTACTTACACCTAATTGCAGACATTGCGAATTGCCAGCAGTTGCTGTATGCCGCAGCCGGATACAATTTTCTTCACCAACGCTTCCATCACCAATGCCCGTCACAATATCAAGTTTTGATATCGGAGCAGTGGTACCAATACCTAACAGACCTGCACTCGTTATTCGCATTTTTTCGGACCAACCGGCGGCTGATAAATTGGTGGCTGTTCCAAAACGCAATCCGTTCGAATTACCTTCCCTATAAACGATGGCATTGTCGCCCCACAACATTGTAAAACCACTTAAACCGCCGTATGAAGCTGCAATGTTTCCGTTAACATGAAGATCTGTTTCAGGAGTGGAGGTGTTAATTCCAACTCGTCCATTATAATAAGCATTGCCGTTGAGATACTGCCAGGTTTGCGCATGCAGTTGAAACGACTGGAACAAATTTAACAGAATGATGGCCGGTAAAATAAGAGCCCTTTTTCTTTTGGACAGGATGCTATTTTTACACATGAAGAGTACCAGAAGGGGGAATTTATCTTTTCTCATAGACGGGTCTGTGTTTGGTTTGGGCACGAAATTATAACTCAATCAATACGTAAAAAAGAATTGTTGGTCACATTTGATAGATGCGCATTTTTGCCAATAAGCGTGTTGATTTAGCCGATAAGTGTGCAGGAAAATCTGGTTTTTCAGGGGTACCACGCCGTTTGGGACAAAACTAAAGGGCCGCCCCTGATCTTGAGGCAGCCCTTCACAGCATTAAATTTCCGTATACTTAATCGTTACTACCGGCGTTGTTTGTGTTACTTTTTTCAAATAAGACTGATAAGTTAAAATATCAGTCGAATCCTTATAAGCAAAATCAAACTCCTGGATGTAACCCTGCGGAAAATTGCCAGACCTGTTCAGCAACTCGCTGAAGCGTTCTTTGTATTCCCGGCGTTCCTTTTCTTTCAATACTGTTTTCCAGTATTTCATGGCATCAAAGCGCGACAACCTTCTGCCAGCGCCGTGCGCACAGGAATTCAGTGCGTTTTTAGCAGCTTCTGCTGAAACAGCCTGAACCAGTAAGCTACCTCTCGACATCGAAAGGGGAATAACTAACAGAGTCCCTGTTTGGGTCGCCGACTCCCCACTGACCGCAATCAGCCTGTTCACCAACCAATATCAGTAACATTAACAAACTGTGCTTTTAGCTTTGTATGCAGTTAATCCTTACACTAAACATTAATAAAATGGATACTGCCCATTACTACGAAGTAAAGCTCAACTGGGAGGCCGATAGAAAGGGATTGATAAGCTCGCCCGTTTTACAATCGAACATAGAAGTAGCCACCCCGCCCGAATTTCCTAAAGGAATACCCGGCATTTGGTCGCCGGAACATTTACTGGTGGCCGCGGTGAACAGCTGCCTTATGACCACCTTTCTTGCCATTGCAGAAAACTCAAAATTTGAGTTTATAAGCTTTACAAGCAACGCTACCGGCAAGCTGGAAAAAGTAGATGGAAAATATATGATCAGTGAAATTGCCCTGTCGCCTGTATTAACTATTAAAAACAATGCTGAAAAAGAGAAAGCGCTGAAGCTGCTTGAAAAATCTGAAGCCGCCTGCCTCATCTCCAATTCAGTGAAGTCAACAATAGTTTTTAATGCAACAATCAATATTCAGAATAGTTGAAGATATTTCCGAACAAGCATCATTTCTCCTTCCGGTTTTTTTACCATTAATCCAATCCGTGAGACCGAAAGCTGCCTGTGACCGACCGGGTAGCTTTTTTTATTTATCTCATGACTGAACCTGGATTGCCCTTCCTCATTTATCAAAACAAATTTGCCCATACCACCTCGCTCCGCGCACGAAAAGGTATGGGCATTTGTACGGCATTGTTGCGGCATTTGCCAAAAACCCGTCATTAATGGCCTCTTTTAATCATGCGTTTGGGTATATATACCCCGGTCCATGGTAATATTTAGTCTTTTCATCATGGCTGGCGCATCAAAACCCGTTTTCTTATATTCAGCCTGTACCACTTCTTTGGCTGTGTTCAAAGCTTCCTGGTTTTTCCACAAGGCAACAGTTACCAAAATCAAATTCCCATCGTTATCGGTATACTCATATTCGACATCTTCTATAAAGCCGGGCAGGTTTTTGATAAAGTCACGGTTTATCTTCACTCGTTCCTTAAACTCTTTTATGGCAGGCGCCGGCACCAGGAACCTGTCGATGAAATTAACCTGTCCGTTCTGTGCTTTTTTACCCACCACTTTGTTTATATCAGCTGGCAAAATATTCATCGACTGTAAAAAACCCAGCCTGTCTGTCAACACCTGAATATGTGTGACCTTACTATTTGCAAGCGTAAATATGGCCATTCCATCATTGGTGATCGCTTTGCCTGTAGCTGGAATATTTTCATAATAAGGAGCCGTTTCGGTTCCTTTCCATTTCCAGCTCAATACCACTTTATCACCTTCTGCAATCGACTCCGTTATATTCCATTGAATATCAGGAAATGCTTTGATCAGTGGCTGCACTGGTTCCAGGAAGCCGGCAGCTCCTTTTTTACCCAGGAACCCTACATAATCATCAGCAATCAGTTCTTTTAACAGATCGGGGTTCCGTTTATTAATGCCTTCTTCAAAGATCTTTCTTACTACGTCCTTGTTTTGTTGTGTGGTGTTCATGATTATCTCCTTGTTTTTATAATTTTTTGTGATATTATTTGTTGCCTGGGCGTTAACCATGCCGGGGATGATCAGCATGCTCAACAGGTATGTTCTCGTATTTACTTTACTCATTGTTATTTGTTTCACACAAAACTATAACCCCCGGCACGCGGAGAATTGTAAAAAATCATTGATTTTGGACAGTAGAAAGCCTGGCCGTACAGATGGCCATTTCAAAATGGCAGAAATATAAATAGCAGAATTAAATACTCTAGAACGTTTTGTTGAGGCGTAATTGAACCAGCCTGATCTCTTCTGTTATACCATAGGTAGCAGAAACATTATATTTATTAAACGGCGCCAGCATGATGCCCGGCCCCCAGGAGATATGCATTTTGTTCGACTTTTCATCGGGCATCCATACGCGTCCCTGATCAAAGAAGGCGAAGGCGCCGATCTTGCCGGTCATGAGGTAAGAGCGGAAAGGAATAATATATCGCAATTCATTACTGTTGTAGAAAGCTGTTTTTCCCCAGAACCGTTCGCGCCGGTATCCACGTAATGTACGGGGACCACCAATGATAGCATGTTCATATGGCTGGCCCGAATTCAACACATCGTCATTTACAATTGTTTCACCACCCAGCCGCACAGCCAGCGACACATGTTGTACCAACGGGAACCAGGCAAACAATTGGGCATTGTAGCGCTGAAAAAATTCATTTTGTTTGAAGTTGTTTGCATAAATGGCATTCGCCAAAAAAGTAAAGCCTTTTTCGGGCACCACTGAATCTTTCAGCCTCACATACGAGTAAGTTAGCTGCAGTCCGGCATAAGGGTTTATTTCAAACACTTCGTCATTATGAGAAAACACTTTTGAAAAATACCGGTCGCTGTTGTATAGGGTCCTTACCTGCTGGTAATAACCTGTTACCTGTACCGCACTTCTTCCAAAATTCCGGTTCAACCCCGCACTGGCAAACCATTCTTCGCTTTGCATACGGTAATAATTGACATTGGTCGTCAACGATTTGGTTTCATTACCGGTGCCATAGAAGTTCGTCCAGCGGATGGCATCATAGTCTGCACGTATGGCCAGGTTCCACCTGCCTATTACATTTGGATACAGGCCTTCCCAAAAAACACTCATGGCATTCTGGGAAATAGAATACCGAACACCGAATGTATTTCTTGATGCATAAGGTTCATGCCGCCATTTATTCTTCAGGATCCTGTAGTTCAGGCCCACAAAGATCCTGTCGGCGTTATTATAAAATAATACTGGCTTAAACCCTTTCTTATTATAATTAAACCATTTGTAATCCCAGTTGTGAATGGAAGTATCCTTAGACAAATGCATGTGCGCTGCAGTGGTGTGAAATACATTATCAGCATCATCGTAAATATGCACCGGCCGTTTTGATTGAACAATGGAATCCTTGCCGGGACCGCCAATAATGCGAATAGTTATATCCTTTACCCTGTTATTCACCTCATATACGTCTTCTCCATTTATGCCAAACAACCTGATCTCTTTTGTTTCCGTTGGCTTAAAGCTTCTTTTATAGTATGGTGTTTTAGCTTTATCTCCGTGGTTGCTTATGCGAAACACGGTCACCACCGTTTCTTCACCTTTGCCGGTAACCTCAAAATACTCCCGTTCATTACTGCCAATCACCTCTACTTCTTTTGCAATAAAAAGGTAATGCTTTTTTGTAAAGGCGGGGATCTGTTCGCGCCGCGCCTTTAACCTGTCTACGATTTCCTCTCCTTTTAACGCGTACACTTCGGGCGGCAATTGCGCCACCGAATGCACGATCACTGAATCAGTTAACTCTTTTTGCAGCGCTTCTCCTTCGCGCAGCCAATCCTCCAGCGTAAGGGCATTGGTAAAGGCCCTGTCGATATACCTCGCCGAAGAGCTTAAGACATAAGGCTTCTCCAACTCATCATCAAAATGCTGCATAAAGCTTAATCCTGAACCCTGTATAATGCGGTCAATGATGAGGCCGTTATGATAAAAGAACGACTGATCGCGGTCCTTTGGAATTGGTTTGAATTGCGTGCCACCCCGAACCGTAACTTCACCCCAACTCCAGTTGCCTTCATGCCGGTCCCAATCACCGATCAGGATATCGAATAATCTTGCTTTTACAAAAGCACGCTGATCTACAGAATAGGTATTGCTCATCTTCAGTTTTGCCAATACTTCCTCGGTACTGTAAAAGGCGCGGAAATTACCCAGGTTACCGGCTTCATGCCAGTCGCCTTCCGGCTTTTGTTCCAGCATATACAGATCGTTCGCAAATTTCGTATTGAAGGTATCGAGGGCCTTTTGTTCGGGCAGATAAACGAGCTTTGGCCAGGTATGGTATAGACCCGCATGCTTCATCATGACAGGGACGGCAAAACCGCCGTAGGGATGCGACATGGAAATACCGTCATTGACAATATCTTCGAGGAAAGTGCCTTTGAAACCGGGTGGTATTACTTCTGTTCTTGATTTATTGATTGATCGAAGTACATATTCCTTCCCCTCTTTTGTATGCAGCCGGAGTGATTTGGATTCATTGCCGCCGCCAATTTTATAAGGTATTAAACCACCATATGCCGTATCTAACTTCAAAATGGGAACACAAACAGGTGTTGCCCATTCAACGCGGTGATTGCGGCCCCAAAGCTTTTGGAAAAGGGGTGGCCGTTGGTAGACAGGGCTGGCGGCAATGAGTTTATGAGTTGCAGTATCTGCTGCTAATTGCTGAGCTGTAGAGTTAAGGGATACAAGTATCAGCCAAAGATGTATGTATGACCTCACATGGCGGGGCATATATACTTTTAATATAAAATTATGCCACGGGGTAATACAGGGGTTTCGGGTAAAAAGCTGCCTAAAGACTTAATCTTCAGGCAGCTTCAGGGGTACTTTTCAGTACTCCTGCAATTAAAACCGAATTTGTTTGGCAGCGCCAGCCAAAGCTTTAAAGTTGGCCCTCACATTCACGAACCCGAATAAATTTCCATTCTTAGGGTCATACTTTATTTCGATCGGGATCCAGATATCATTAAATACTCTCAGCCGTACGGTAGCATTTGCCATTATCCTGTCACGTTCTTCATTAACATACAGGTAGCTGAAGTTGTGATACCAGGCGCCGCTGAATTTTATTTCGAGATAACTCTTCTTACTATACTTCGTTTTAAACGCAAGGTTAACGCCCGGCTCGAAGTTGAATACAGCCCGCTTTAGATCATGGCCGGCTTTAAGCGTATCATCAACCAGTTGCAATTGCGAGTGAATATTCAACTCCAGCTCGTTTTTGGCCCTGCTGTATTTATTCAACCCTTTTACCAGGTCTGAGCTGAATACTACGTTTGAAAAAATAAACTGGTCCTTGTAAGTGGTATCGGTAACCCCGGCGGTCCACAATAAGTTGCGATTGAAATTTTCCCTGAAATCCCTGTAAATACTATCGGCGGTTTTTTTCATATTAAATTGATCGTTGCCCTTCAGGTAATCATACAATCTTTTCGTTGAATCATTTCTGTTTAACACTGCCAGAATAGTATCTTTTGTAGCCTTACTAAGCTCGCCGAAATCTTTGATACCCTTTCTGAAATCGGTGTATTCGAGCATTGCGGCGTTTTGTTCTGCAGAACCGGGGGCGCCTATGTTCGAGATATTTGCCGAGATCAGCAGGTTAAGCATAGTAAGCTGTTTTACCAGGGTATCGTTTACTACCATCCCCAGAAATGTCTTCGACACTGTTTCATCTCTTCTATTGATAATGGCGTATTTGATAGTGGATGAAAAGCCATTGAACCGGTAATTGGTATCGAGTTTTAGCCCTACTGCATAATTCAAATTCCTTAATCCTGCGTAATGCCTGTAGATAGTATCTACCAGTAATGTGGTATCGAGTTTGGCCATTACGGCAAAAGGAGAACCGGTGAATTTAATTTCCTTATTAGGGCCGGCCAGATTTTCAAATGCCAACTGGAAGAAATTATTCAGCACATCTTTATAATTTCCGGTAACCAATGAATCGGCAGTTATAACAGGGTTGGGAGCAGTTTTCTTTTGCGCAAACACGGGTACTGATAAACATAGTAGTAATAGGATCCCGATTATAGAGATCTTGCCCATCTGGATTTCAGTTTAATTATTTTATTAAATAGGATGCAATGATCAAACCGGCAGTAAATTCTTCCGGGCTGTCAGGTACAGTATCGGTGTTAATGGCAACTACTGCTTTCCCGGCGCACACGCCGTTAACAGCAACCACATCTCCGGTTTGCACATTTGAAAAGTTTATATTTCCGCTGTTGCTAACACTTTGCATATTGATCAATACGCCTCGCCTGAAGAGCACTGCGGTGGCCTGTCCTAAACCACCAGTGAAAGTAAAGGCAATGTTTACCTGCTGCGAATGGGGGGCTTCTGTTGCAACCAGCGAACTGGCAGTGAGCGCTTGCGGTTTCACGGTCTCCCCTTTGGTTTTTATGGAAGGTTTAGGCTTTGGTTTTGCTTTTTTTGCACTTTTAGCCATGGATTGGTATTTAATGGGCTTAAAGCTACAAAAGATAGCAGGTATGAATGGCCGTTAACACGCCTATTTTTTCAATTTTTCTTCACAAGCCACGTAGTATAATTAACCATTATTTCATATAGAAAAGGAGCTGAACGGTAATTGTCACCGGGACAATCATTCCGTTCAGCTCCTTTGTAGTTTGGGTGTAACTTATACCCGTTATTGTTGTGCCAGTAACTCAAACTCCCCCTCAAACTATCCATGTGAAGGCTCTATTCCTTATTTACCATCCTTAAACAATAAACTACTTCAATTAAACGATAAAGAGCAACCTGTTAACGAATAGTAATACCCGAAAAATTATTACTATTTACATTACAGGATTGTCAAAGCCTTTTATACTTCATTAACCCCTAAAACAGTACCATGAAAAGATTTTCATTTCTGCCAGCCCTTATCATGATAACCTTATTTATTACTTCCTGCGGTAGCAGCCCACTGAATCGCAAGTACAGCGACGATAAATTCATGATGGATGTTAAAGCGATCAAAGAAAGCAAAAAACTGAGCGATGAAGACATGAGGCTTTTAGCTGGTTACATCATCAGGGCAAAGATCAGCGGCGAAAAACTGGAAACCATGACCTATGCCGAAATGCTCAAAAAAGCCCAGGACGCCGTGGCCGGGCAAAAAGCCCTGGCCGATAAAACCGCCAAAGAAGAAGCTGAAAAACGAACACGCCTCGGTGCTGCGGTAAACGTGGCCCTGTATAACATTGGTTATGTAAAAGGAGATTTTCAGGACCATATTCAATACGATCTTGCCTTTGAGAATAAAAGCGGAAAAGATATCAAAGCCGTTAAAGGATCGTTGTTAATTACAGATCTTTTCGATAAGAAGATAAAAGAACTGGATATCGTTTTTGACAATGGCGTAAAAGCCAGTGAAACATTTAAAAACAGCTATTCCACCGACTATAACCAGTTTATGGATGAAGACAAAGAATTAAGAGCCAAATCAATTAAAGAAGTAAAGTTTGTCTTCACCCCCGAAAAAGTATTGTTCAACGACGGCACCAGCCTGGAATAAAAAGCAGGAGGTATGAGGTAAGCAACCCGCTTACTTCATACCTCATCCTTAAGTATCTCTCTTCGGTTTCTCTTCATACCATTCCTTCGCCTTGCTCAACCGCGCTTTTATCTTTGATGCCAGCAGTCGTGGCGCCAATACCTTCATGCATTCGCCAAAACCCAGGATCTCCCTTTCCAGTTCAAAATTCATTACTACATCTATTCGAATTATAATACCGTTCTCTTCTTCTTTTAGCACCCTTTGCGAATGATGTAATGGTTTGGTAAGCACATAGGGCGCATTGTATTTGTCAACAAACAACACCACCTTATGAGCACGGTCTTTGACCGTTTTGGTTACCCCTATCAGGTCATCAAAATACTGATCAAAATCCAGTCCTCCATACTCTAAAAAGGGTTCTTTTATGAGCTCCTGAAATTCAATGATGCGGTCGAGTGCCATGGTAAGCAACAATTTTTTATTCTTTGTCTGGGCTATCAGGAACCAGCGGTTGCGGTATTCTTTCAGTAAATAAGGATAGCAGATCAACTGTTGCGAAGCGGCTGCTTTGAACGATTTGTATTCTATCAGCAATGATCGTTTGTTCAAAATAGATTGGTACAGGGGGTTGATATGCTGTAACCCTTTCACCAGCCTGTTATTTTCAAACTGAATATAATTGCGGCCCTGATGAGTTGAACGATATACGTTATTCTCCAACCGCGCGATCATCTCGCTCATTTCATCAAAATAGGTAAACCCGTTAAATTGTTTCAGCACCCCTACGATCTCCTTCATTTTCTCCACATCGGCTTTATTCACCGGGGCATTGGTGATACTGTAATCATTTTCGCTGTAGCAATAAAATTTGCGGTCAACTACAATGATCGGCGCATTGTAACCCAATTTGTCACTGCGCATTACCTGTATATCGGCCTGAATGGTACGCTTGCTTACGCCGGTGGTAATACCTTCGAGCTCGTACAGTACATCCGCTACTTTTTCTATCAGGTCGTCCAGGGTCCATTTACGATACCTGTTTCGCAAACAGTCATCGATGGTTTTATAACGAATAAGGGCCAGTTTATTTACAGACATATAAGGTTTTCGATGCGTAAAAATAGCACGCTAAATCTTGCTACGCAATAGAACTGCGCAGCAAGACAATATTTTTTATGGGAAGAAATTATTTCAGCGGCTAATAAACTGTGCACCAAACAATTAAAAACATGTTACAAAATAATTCATCGCTGCGCAAGTGTGCTGCGCAGTCGTATGTGCATATTTGCTGTATCAAAAACAGGTCAAGAATAAGTTACTTCAAAATCTTAAAGTTTACTTTTTCAATTACCGTTTTTGTCACGAAGCAGTAGCTCAGTGGTAGAGCACCGGAAGAGAGTATTAACGTGGGCGCGAAATACAGCGGCTGTAACATCGTTGTTGATAGATTAATTAAATTTTATAATAACCTCAAAGTAAAACAAGTGAAGTAAGATGCAGGAAGTAAAAGATTATGGAATAATCCTACTTCTTACATCTTACTTCCT
This sequence comes from Niastella vici, assembly GCF_002077945.1. Taxonomy (GTDB): domain Bacteria; phylum Bacteroidota; class Bacteroidia; order Chitinophagales; family Chitinophagaceae; genus Niastella; species Niastella vici. The sequence continues at coordinate 228,546 of NZ_LVYD01000013.1, read as the reverse complement.
AACCAGCCCCTGTAGCTTAAAAGGAAAAGCCTGCGGCAAAATTAGCTTACCGCAGCGTGTATGGAAATTCCCGTAATATCTGCGCGAAATTATGGGTAGAGTTTACAGTGCACCGAAATACCCTGTCGTAAAGTAGGGAAGCGTATTTACAGCCATACAGCTCAGTGATGGGTTTGTGAGTTCGAATCTCACCAGGGGAACCTTTTGTATTTTTTAATCAGAAAGGAAATGAACAAATATGAACGGCTAAAAAACGATTTGGATATAGCCGGAACCGGAAAACTAAAAGCATTCGGCAACTCCATGTTGCCCATCCTGAAAAATGGAAGCCTGTTAACTTTTGTAAAAGCAGCCAACTATGATATTGGCGATATTGTTTTTTGCAAAGTAAAGGGCAGGTATATCGATGCACATAAAGTAATAAAAAAAGACACCAACAAAGGATTCCTTATTGCCAATAACCATGGTTTTGAAAACGGGTGGACGAAAATAATCTATGGCAGGGTAGTGGAAGCAGAACACCAGAACAGGATCATTTATAAAGTGGAATAACATGCAACAAACAATAATCAACAAACTGGCAGCAATAGAACAGGAACAGCACATAAAGATCCTGTTTGCCTGCGAATCGGGCAGCAGGGGATGGGAATTTCCGTCGCCGGATAGCGATTATGATGTACGCTTTATTTATGTGCGTCCCTACCGGTTCTATCTTTCCGTGCTCGACCGCAAATACGATCTGAACTTTCCCATAAACGGGGACCTGGATATGTACGGCTGGGACATACGCAAGGTGTTGCAATTGATGCGAAAATCAAACACCACGCCTTTTGAGTGGTTGCAGTCCCCTATCATTTACAGGCAGGACGATGATTTTAGAAATGCCCTTTGGTCGCTGAGTCAGGCTTTTTTTGGCCAGCGATCGAATATTCATCACTACCTTGGTATTGCGCAGGGTGCGCTGGAAACCATGGCCAACGACAGCGAAATAAAGATCAAAAAGCTGTTCTATGTGCTACGGCCCCTGCTGGCAGCCAAATGGTGTTTGGAAAAAGAAAGCATTGCGCCTATGACCATTGGCCCTTTAATGACAGCACTGCCCGCCCACCTGCAAAAACAGGTACGCGAATTGATCACTTTAAAATCAACCGCGGCGGAAAGCTTTGTGATAAAAGTAAGTGCCGAACTGAAAACCTATATTGATAACGAATTCGCCCGCATCAGCGAAGCATCGACTCAATTGAAAAGAGATCATTTTGACGCTGATAAACTGGATGAATTCTTTGTAACAACCATTAAGCAGTATGACCATTAAGGAGATAAAAGAAAAAGGGTTGTTGCTCTTCGAGTGCATAAGCGGCAGTAAAGCGTATGGTTTGAACACCGCCAAAAGCGACACAGACCTGAAAGGCGTTTACTACCTGCCCAAAGCGCAATTCTATGGACTGGAATATATTTCGCAAATAAGCAACGAAACCAGTGATGAGGTGTACTATGAACTGGGGCGCTTTGTGGAATTGCTGATAAAGAACAACCCCAATATACTTGAACTACTGGCATCACCCGATGATTGCATACTGTACAGGCATGCCATCATGAGCAGGCTGCCTATCAGTATGTTCCTGAGCAAACTTTGTAAAGAAACCTTTGCCGGCTATGCCCTCACGCAAATAAAAAAAGCAAGAGGCTACAAAAAGAAGATCATAAACCCGGTTGAGGCCGAAAGGAAAACGGTACCTGATTTCTGTTTCATACTGCAGGGCCACAGCTCAATTCCTTTGAATGAATGGCTGGCGCAAAACCATTTTGTACAGGAACAATGCGGGCTTACCAGCATTCCCCATTCAAAAGGTTTATACGCCCTGTTCTATGATAAGGAAGCCAGGCATCACTACCGGGGCATCATGAGCAGCGAACTGGCCAATGATGTTTCCTTATCATCCATACCCAAAGGTGAAAAAGAAATGGCTTACCTCTATTTCAATATAGAAAGCTATTCTTCTTATTGCAAGGATTATAAGGAGTATTGGGAATGGGTTCAAAAACGTAACGAAGACCGTTACCTGGGCAATGCAGAACATGGTAAAGGTTACGATGCCAAAAACATGATGCATACCATAAGGCTACTGCAGGTAGCAGAAGAGATCCTGGCAACCGGAACATTGAACGTTAAACGGCAAAACCGGGAAGAACTGCTTTCCATTAAAGCAGGCGGGTTTCAATACGACGAACTGCTGGCGATGGCCAATGCGCTTATGGAGCGCATTGAAAAAGCGGAACTGAGCAGTTCCTTACCATCACTTCCTGATAAAGAACTGGTTGAAGGAATATTAGTACAAATGCGAGCCGAATTATACGGGTAAACACGTATTTATAAAAAGGCGCCCCTGGTATTTTTTGCCAGGTGGCGCCTTTCCTTTTTATCTCGATAACTATCCGTTAGTGCTAAACGCATTGACATAACACTTAGCGGGTATTTTTAATGAAAATAGGTTACTTTCCTGTAGTTTGCGGAATAAAGAAAGATCAATAACCTGTTTCCACATGAGGAAATTCCTGAAATACACTGGTTACACCCTTTTAACCATCATCCTTCTATTACTCGTGTACGTTGCTTCTGCATGGGCATTATCCCGGTTAACCGTAGCTGCTGAACCGAATACCGCACACCAGGTTGCCATCTATATTAAAACAAACCCGGTTCATACAGACCTCATTCTGCCTGTTAAAACAGCAACGAAGGATTGGAGCCAAAGCTTGTTGTATAAGAACACCAAAACCGGCGACAGCGCATTTAACTATATAGCAATAGGCTGGGGCGATAAAGGATTTTACCTGCATACCCAACACCTGTCCGATCTTACTGCAAGTACCGCCTTTAAAGCCGCATTCTGGCTAAGCAGCTCTGCGGTTCATGCCACTTACTACACCAAAGTAAAAGAAAGCAAGACCTGCGTACGGCTCAACCTCTCCACTGAACAATACCAACGGCTGATCAAATTCATTGAAAACAGTTTGCAAACAACTACTACCGGCAATCCGATAATGATTGAAGCACAACCCTACGGCGATCACGACGCTTTTTATGAAGCAAGAGGCCGGTACAGCTTATTTCATACCTGTAATACCTGGGCAAACAATGCATTAAAAGCATGTGGGCAAAAAGCCTGTTGGTGGACACCTTTTGCAAACGGCATACAGTATCAGTACCAACAATAAAAAACCCGGCAACAGCAACATTGGCTATCACCGGGCTATTATCATAAACCTTCAAACAACTATTTCGATTACCACTCCACGTCGTCGACCAGGGTTGTCCAGGTTCCCGAGCGGTTGGGCGAATTCGATGATAGTTAGGCCGTATTATTTTTTTAGGTATATCCTGGTCAAATTAATTGGCAGCAAAGATCTGGGTGAAATAGAGCGCACCCCTTCTGTCGGCGGCAATGCCAATACCAGTCACATTATACGGCCCCACAATATTTTCGCGGTGCATAGAACTTTCCAACCACTCTTCCACTACCTGCCTGGCAGTCATGTTACCATAAGCAACGTTCTCTGACATGGAACCGTTCCCGTTTATTTGAGGAATGATCCTTTTCATGCGGGTTTTGAAACCACTATGACCAAAATCGGTACGGTTCGAGGCCATATTTTCGCTGTGCTTTTGCGCTTCCGCGGTTATGACCGCATTCATTGCCAGGGCCGGCAATCTTTTTTTTCTGCGATATTCATTGATGTACTTCAGGATCTCATTGGCCATATTTGCATGCTGCAACGGCGCTTTTACATATACATGTGATGTGGGAGAGGAAACCGGTACAAACGCAGGACTGGCTTCAATAACAACACAAAACAACAGGGCGGGGGCAAGGGATAATAACTGCTTCATACTAATAGGGTTGATTGCTGGCCATTTATGCCAATTTCAAGCCATAAAAATATAAAGGATTACTAATATTTATGTTATCGACTTGTCAATTCCAGCTGTTAAGCACATTCTGTCTGTTCTTGAACCGGTCTTTAATACAGGTGATCAGCCAGTCGCCACCAAACGTAATTGTTTCTTCATGCGAACCGTAAATAGCCCATTTATAAGTTTCATCAACATAAATAACCTCATGGTTGCTATAGGACGACTCAAAACCTTCGAGGTCGGTTTCATAATCATCGCCCGTTTCATTGATCTCGTACAAATGGCTGATGCCTTTTTTGGCCAGCAATTGTTTTATAAAAACACTATCGTCATCCGTAATATGCTTTCTTAATATGAAAACCGTTTCGCGCTGGCATTTTTCCAACAGCGGTTCCCAATAATCGCCATCATACCCCCATGCATTCTGCAGCATATGACGAACAGATTGCTTTTCCTCAATTTTCAATCTGCGCCGTAAGGGTAATGGTTCCACATTTTTTACTTCCTTTTCTGTTATAGCTTCCACATGCGCCCTGAATTTTTTCCGCTCTTCCTGTATGGCTCTTGCTTCAATGTCGTTGTCGGGGTTGGAAATGGCGGCGGTTTCATTCTCTAAGCCAAATTGAATGATATCCTTTTTCAGAACATTAAAATCAGTATAATCGGCCGGAATAATTGTTTCAATGCCTTTTAATATAGCATCAATGGCATTGTACCGGGGGAATAAATTATAATCGCTATCAGAATAGGTGTACTCAGGAAAGTCGGAACCAGTCCGTTTTTCGGCATATTCTTTCTTCCAGAAATTGAACTCTTCTATACAATATTTTCTAACTAAAGTATGCAGCGCCTCTACTATTGTCATGGCCAGGATTTTAGGTTGCAAAGGTTATCCTACCCTTTACAACGAAAAATCAGTGAAAATTATTGAGGCAACCACCCCTCACATTAACAAATTGTTACCAAAACCTGACCCTCCCGCAAGCTTTTCATCCCGTTTTGGCAGCATCTCCGCAAGAAGTTCACCAAAGGTTACTCGCTTCTTAATGCTGCTACAGGGTTGGTGATGGCCGCTTTTATGGTTTGAAAGCTTATGACCACAAAAGTGATCGCTAATGTGCCCAATCCGGCTGCGGCAAAGATCCACCAGCTAATGGTGGTGCGGTATTGAAAATTCTGCAACCAGGTATGCATACAATACCAGGCAATGGGTGAGGCTATTAACAGGGAAATGCAAACAAGCAATACAAAATCTGCCGATAACAACTGCCAAACATTCAGTACCGATGCGCCCAGTATTTTTCGAATGCCTATTTCTTTGGTCCTTTGTTCGGCCAAAAACGAAGCCATTCCCAACAGCCCAAGGCAACTGATAAAAATAGCCAGCGCGGTAAAAGAAAAGGCCAGTTTGCCAATGCGTTCTTCCACAGCGAACTTCCCGGCAAAATCCTCATCTACAAATTTGTAATCGAATGGTGCGGCCGGCACATACTTTTTAAACACTTCCTGCACCTTATCCAGGGCTTCATTAACGCCCATGGCGGGATTTATTTTTATAAACAGGAACAACAGTTTTTCATTTTTCAGGGAATAAACGATCTGACTTACCGGCTCATAAGGCGACTCCATCAACATATCCTTTATTACACCAACTACCGTATAATTTCCATGGTCCCATTTTATTGTTGAACCAACAGGGTCCTTCAGTTTCATGAATTTTACTGCCGCTTCATTGAGCACCAGGGCAGAAGAATCCGTAGTAAACGCCCTTGAAAAATCTCTTCCTGCTTTGAACTGCCAGCCCATTGTTTTACCATACTCAGGCGTTACTGCCACAACCCCAAAATCGGGTTGCAGGGAAGGATCTTTACCCGGCCAGTCAAATCCTCCACGAAACACCCAAATTCCTGTTGCAGGACTCGAAGACTCTGCTACTTCCACAACGGCACCGGTCTTCAACAAATCGTTTCTCAATGCGGCCTCATGTTCATAAAACCCGGGCGTATTCATTTGCAACTGGATCAATCCATCCCGGCTGTAACCTACCGGGCGGTTCCTGGCATATTGAATTTGTTGAAAAACTATAATAGTTCCAATGACCAGTATAACCGAAACCGAGAACTGCAAAACCACTAACACCCTTCTTGGCACGGAGGTATAGCGGCCTGCTTTAAAAGTACCTTTCAATACTTTCACCGGTTGAAAAGAAGATAAATAAAAGGCCGGGTAGCTACCGGCAATAATTCCGGTAAAAACACTAAACCCTATAGCAGCCATCCAGAAATAAACATTGGTCCAGGGGATAGATAATCTTTTATCGGCAACCTGGTTAAAAACAGGAAGCGCCAATTGTATCAATAAAAGGGAAAGTGCAAACGCCAGCACAACAATCAACAATGATTCGGTAAAGAACCGGATAACCAGTTGTTTTCTCATTGAACCAATGGCTTTACGAATGCCTGCCTCGCGGGCGCGTTTTTCGGCGCGTGCCGTTGACAGGTTCATAAAGTTGATGCAGGCCAGCAGTAATACCAGTAACCCGATCAATGCAAATAACCTTACAAATAGAATGCTGCCACCCGTGTTTACGCCGTTTTTCCATTCCGCAAACAAATGCCACCGGCTCATAGGTTGCAACAGGATCCTGGGTTTATAAACAGATAATCCGGCATCGTTTTTAACTCTTTCCAACTTACTGTTCTTAATGCTTGCAGATGCCTTGTCCATATCAACCTTATCTGCAAGCTGCACAAATATCTCAGCCATCTCGAATCCCCAGTTATTTTTATGGGTTTTAGCAAGCTCATCATTGTTAACAAACAGTTGCCAGGGTGCAATAAACATAACATCTTTAAAACGGGAAGCATGGGGCAGGTCTTCATAAACACCGGTAACCTTTACAGGCAGCCGGTTATCGATCAACATCATTTTTCCCAGCGGGTCAGCATTTCCAAAAACTGCTTTCGCCACTGTAGCAGACAGTAGAATGGAGGAGGGGTCTTTCAACCCATCATGATCGCCTTTCAGCATATTCAATGAAAGCAGCCTGGTCGCTTCCGGTTCCATGAATTTCCCTATACGGGTGAATTTTGCATTACCGAAAGAAAGAATATGATCGCGGTTCCACCAGGATAGCACAACACGCTTGAATTCGCTACCATAATTATTACGCAATTCATCGGCTAATGGAATAGGACAGGAATAGCTGGTACCCACTTCTCCATTGAAAGTTATTTGCTCCATCACGGAAGCTATTCGGTCATAATTTTTATTATACTTATCGTAAAAAAGCTCGTCCCATATCCATAACCCAATCAGTATGGCAATAGCCATACCGGCAGCCAGTCCGGTTATATTAATAAAAGAATGCAACTTGCTTCTGAGTAATTGCCGGCCGGCGATCTTGAGATAACTTTTAAACATACCTGAATTTCGGATTAAAAAATATGCCAGTAATTAACCGTAAGATCCACAAATAAATACAATGAAAAAAACGGCGCCGCTTGTTCGCTTTTGATACAATCACCGGTCAGTTTTGAACAGATCACAAAAAATATCGCCTGTTTAACCACCATTATGTTCAAATGAATATTATGATTATTTTGCACGAAAATACCAATATGAACCCCGAAATGCCCGCACCCGCCTTTAGCCTGAAAGGAATGAAAAGAGCCTTCTACGTTTTTGTTACGTTCAATGTTATCATTGCTATTACGGCACTCGTTATGTATTTCGTGTTTGAGCCAACGGGCAATTACAACGTACTGGGCGCCACCAACCCCTGGTACCTGGTTGTTATGTATGCCGCTTTCGGTATTATCAATTATTTCAGCAGTAAAAAGGTCACTAAATTCATTCGCGAAACGGCCGATCCGATTAAACGGTTTTCGAAATACGAAAGCTTTTATAAAAAGAAAACGATCGCGAATGCATTCGCCTGCGCTACCACCCTGGTGCTGTTTATTATAACCGGCAAATACACTTTCCTTTATTTATTGGGCCTTCAAATGATCATCCCGGTTATGCTGTATCCGCGTAAAAAAATGTTGTCGGCCCTGTTTGAAGAAGGCGTTCAATTCTCCTGATAATAGCACAGCAACCTCTATAAATTATAAAAAACTCCCCCTGGCTAAGCCGGGGGGAGTTTTTTTATGTAGAAGCATATTGCTTTATGCCGCAACGGAGGCTTGCACCGGGCGTTCTTCCTTTTTGGCAGCCGCCTCTTCACTCACTTTCCATTTTGCTTTTACTATAATCGCCATCGTCCCAATTGCCAGCACCGCATAACCAATACCTAATACAGTTTGATTGGTTATGGTTAAAGTATTTACCAGCACTGAGCTTAAGATGGAAGTTACTACCGAGAACCCACCGCCTACCAAACCGGCCGCTTTTCCTGCATACTCCGGAAAACGGATCAACGTATACGACATCAGGTTATTAAATATAAACCCGGCCGTACTGTGCAACAGGAAAACATACAACAACAGGGTGGGCAGGCTTTGGTAAAAGAAGGTGAGGGTTATCAATAAAGATACCGCTACCAGTTGCAGACTCGAAGCCAGGACCAGTTTCTTTACAAAAGGCTTTTTGATCATTATTCTTGAAAGGGTGCCACCTGTTAAGACCGACACACCCGAAAACAGCGCACAGTAGCCGGTAACGTGTGGCGACAGGTGCAGGCGGTGCTCTATCAAAAACGGACTGGCCATTCCATACAATAAGACCATGGCATAGGCTAAACCAAGGATGACCATGCCAGCCGTAAAATCAGGCGTTTTCACCATTTTGCTGTAAGCGCTGGCAACCTGCCTTACGCTGAATGGCTGCCTGGCCTTTTGCGATTCACCGCCGATCATCAATTCTATCAGGAAAAAGATCAGACTGAAAAAGCCAAGGAAGATAAAATTTGAGGTCCAGCCCCAGGTTGTCTGGAAAAAGCCGCCGAGGAAAGGCGCCACAATAGGACCGATGGCCCAAATGACAGAGAAAAGACTGGTATATTTTTTCAGCTGTTCGCCCTTGTACATATCAACAAAGAACGATCGTTTGCCTACCACAATAACTGCTACGGTAAATCCCTGTACAACCCGCATGGCATAGATCACCTGCATATTTTGTGACCAGGCAATGGCAAAGCTGGCAGCACTGAATGACAACATCGCGAACAGCGTAGGCCAGTAACGGCCATAACTGTCGAGCAATCCGCCAACGATCAGCTGGGATATTCCATAACTGATAATGAAAAAAGAAAGGGTTAATTGAATTGCAGCCGGTGTTGTATGCAACTGCGTGGCCATATCGGGCAACGATGGAATGTATACATCCATTGCAAAACCGGAAAGTGGAATTAAACCCAGCGCAACAATAGTGTTTGAACGTATCTGTGATTCTTTAATATTCCTCATTGGTAAAGCCTTTAAAAATTGGCTTTGTAAAGGTAAACCGGCCCAACGGTATCAGAATTATACCTTTCAAAGGTATACTTATACAAATCAAAGGTGAACGGCAAGAGCGGTATTGCTCAGCCTGAACTCCACCGGCGTAACCGATGCAAACTGTTTAAAGTATTTGTTAAAGTGGGAAGGGTACTCAAACCCAAGTGAGTAAGCAATTTCGGCAATATTCCAGTTGGTGTTCCGCAGCAGTGTTTTGGCTTCGGCTACAATACGTTCGTGAATAATGACGCGGGTAGTTTTGCCGGAATATTTTTTCACCACGCTGTTGAGGTGGTTTACATGCACATGCAACAGATCGGCAAAATGGGCAGGTGTCAGCAGCTTCAGGGAATGCTCGGGCGAATCAACCGGAAATTGCTGGTTCAGCAGGGAAAAGAACTCATTTACCAGCCTGTCGCGCACCGCAGCCGTTTGCAGGAACTGTTTTTGCTGCAGCCTGATCCCTTCATGGATCAACAGCTGTAATATATTCCGCACCATATCCCATTTAAACGGGTAATCCGACTCCTGTAATACCTGCATTTCATTGAAGTAAACATGCAGGCGCTCCCTTTCTTCTTCAGTAAGCGCTACCACCGGGTATACCTGCGGATTGAACAGGGGGCTGGCATACTGCACATCGGGCGGAATGATGCTTTCTATAAATTCCTTATTAAATAAACAGGCAACACGGTTAACATTGCAATAGGTAACCTCAATAGAAGCCGGAACTGAAGGATTGGTAAAAATAAGACAGGGCCGGGGCAGATTTATTTCCTGGTCGTTGTAAATAAGGGTGCCATGTCCCTTGCCCGAACCGCTGCTTAAACAGATCTTGAAATAATCGCGGCGGTTAAAAGGTGATTTACGAATGGGAACAGTGGCCTTTCGTACACTGAAATGACCGTTGCCGCCAGTAAGCAGGCTCCTGGGCACCTCGTAACCTATTCGCTCATAGTACTGGATAAGACTTTCAGTGGGGATCTTCTTTTCCATTGTAATATTACAATTGAAATACGATAAATGTTGGTCTTATATAATTCAAAGGTAGTATATTTTACCGCAAAGATCAGCCAGGGTTCTTCCGGTAGCCTCATTCAATTTTCACAACTCCTTCTTTTACAGCGTGGAACTTTGTAAATATGGCGGCATCATGGCCGGGGATAATGTATTTTGGATCGGAGACCAGTGTTTTCATTCTCCGCATGGCATTTACATAACCTGCCGGGTCAAAAGTACCGCCGGCCGAAGCAGGCAGCAGATGTTCCAGGCTATAATACACCCAGATATTATCTGAGGCAAGGACTATTTTTTTCTTACCCGTTTCAACCAACACATATTGCGATTCGAAGGTGTGTTTTGAACCGGTAAAAACTTTTATACCGGGCATTATTTCCTGGTTATCGCCATCAACCAACGATAATTTGCCCGCCATGTTCTTATCGAGGATCTTATGTACATCTCTTTTATTAAACCCGCCATTAACGCCGCCCTTTTGCCAGGCAACGCCAATGAAGTAATAGAAATCCGTCTGTTGCATCCATACCTGTGCATTGGGGAACAGATCGATTCCATCTATATGGCCCCAATGCGGATGGCTTAATATAATGTCGGTAATATCTGTAGCTTTCAAGCCTAATGGTAGCAGTGCTGAATCGGGTCGCACATATTTCACCACGTCGAATTCCTTTGCATCGGGAATATCATTTAAAAACCCGGCATCTACCAGAATGTTCCTGCCATTCCCCTTGATAAGCCAGACCATGAAATTGATGTTTACACTATCCTTCTGAGGTCCTTTGTCGACCCACATAGAAATTGGCCATGCTGTATCTGATGAGGCAAATCTCACTGTATACACTTCATACTTTTCCGGTTGCGACCAGGCATTTATAGAAGCGATCAGAAATATTAATACAAACAGGATGACGTTTTTCATTAATGTATTTTAAAGGTTACAGGCGGTTAATATTACCTGTAACCGATAAATATACAAAACTGGTCATCTTATTTTAGCGAAATATTATGCATTATTATGGCTGGCCCGGCACAACGGTTTGCAGTTCGGTTGCTCCCGGTAATAATCCCGCTCCTGTTGCTTCAAACGTTACTGTGCCGCTGTGTTTGCCAGCCTGCATATCCCTTTTAATATGCTTACCGCAAAAAGTGCGGTGAAGTCGCAGGTAGAAGGGTTAGACTCCGGCGCCGATTATTATTTTTCGAAACCGCTGAAGCAATAGAATTTATTTATACAACCCTAAACAATGGTGCATAAGTGTTGTGCCAAGGCCGTAGATTTGCATTACCATAAAATCATATATTATGAGCGAATTAATTAACCAGATAGTAGAGAAAACAGGCATCCCTGCCGAACAGGCGCAACAGGTATTAGGGGTAGTGGCCGGTTTTATTAAACAAAAATTTCCGCAATTTGGCGGGCAGATCGATTCTGTATTAGGGACCAGCGGCGATGCATCAGACAAAAACACCGGCAGCAATATACTGGGCGACCTGGGAAGCAAACTTGGATTTTAACTTGATAACCTTTTTTACAAAAACCCGTTCAGGCTGAGCCGGAACGGGTTTTTGTTTTATTGGGGGAACAATTTTAATTCTTTTCTTCTTTTTCAGCAAAATGCTTCAGGAGAGAAAGCGCCCCTTTTGCTAAAAAGCTGGAGCCAAATCGAATACACGCCTCGTTTATGACCACTTTGGGATGATGCACAAAAAAACAATCGTCTGCCGTATCACGTGCACCCAAAAAATAGAACATAGACGGCACCGTACGTGAGAAAAAAGCAAAATCTTCGCCACCCATCAGGGCTTCGGTTTCTATAACGTTCTCTTTGCCAAATGCAGATGCCAATGCAGGAAGCAGTTGCTTATGAACTTCTTTATCATTCAGCAGACTGGGATAATCTAAAAGATATTCGATTTCAATAGTGGCCCCAAAAGTGACAGCTATGCCGTTGGAGATTGATTGAATTCTCTGTTTTAATTGTTGGTAGGTTTCCAGATCGATGGCTCTTAGCGTACCTTCAATTACAACTTTATCAGCTATAATATTAGGTGCATAGCCCCCATTTATCTGGGTAAACGAAAGCACTACCGGTTGCACAGGATCGGTATACCGCGATACAGTTGACTGTAAGGCCTGGATCAAACTGCTGGCAATATAAATGGCATCAATAGCTAAATGAGGTGCTGCTCCGGCATGCCCGGCTTTACCTTTTATCGTGATCTTTATAAAACCTGTACAAGCCAGCGCCTGCCCTAATTTGTAAGCGATTTTGCCTGCCGGAAGAAGCGGATGTACATGTAATCCTACAGCTGCCTGTACCCCTTGAAGAATATTTAACTCAACCATTCTTTCGCCGCCCGATTTCTTTTCAGGATCGTTATAACATCCTTCTTCTGAAGGTTGAAAGATGAACTTAACGGTTCCGTTAAAATTTTCGTGCGCCAGCAAATGTGCCGCCCCAATCAACATAGTAGTATGAACATCGTGACCGCATGCATGCATTTTACCATCGACCGTTGATTTAAAATCAAGGTCTGCTTCTTCCTGTATGGGCAGCGCGTCCATATCGGCCCTGAGCGCAACGCCAGGGCCATTGCCTTTGGTAAGGGATGCCACCACGCCAGTTTTGGCAACGTTATTTTGATAAGGTATTTTCAAAAGATCCAACTGTTCACACACGATCGCGGCCGTATTAAATTCCTGGTAACCCAATTCGGGATGTTGATGAATTCTTCTTCTTATCTCTATTAATTTTTGCAGCAGTTCGTCATTCATAACATTACAGTTTAAATTAATTGCAGGGTTTAAAATAAAGACAATATGCAATTATCCAACGAAATAAAAAACCGTTCTTTCACTGAAATTAAGAACAACAGGCTTACCTTAATAGTATTTTCTGGCATATTGCATCGCTTGCTCCAGGATGTAATCCCTTCTTTGCATGATGCCAGCCTGGTCAAGCGTGACCGGTATATCGAGTTGAACGCCTTTTACCTCGCGAAAACTCCGCTGCGCACCTGCTACCCCCACACCCGTATAACTTACTTCTATACCGCCGGGTAAAGTTAGCCAGGTGATATTACCTGTGGTGCCTGCTGTTTGCCGGCCCATGGTAATGGTATTAGTCCGCACTTTCAAAGCCGAGGCTACTGATTCAGCGAGGCTCTGCGTATGTTCATCTATTAAAACGATCAATGGTCCGTTATAGATCAGTTCCTCCCTACCTTCAGGTATAAAGTGCATGGGGCTTTTAACAAAAGTTCCCGGATAATAATCCCACGAATTCCTTAATTCAGCAAAAAGGGTTTTTGCCGGAAAGAAGTACTTATATAATTCTGTGGTAACCTTAAAATTGGGATAATCACGCATATCCCAGATAACCGCCTTTGCCTGGCGGATATCACTGAATAATTGACGTAAAGTATCGGCATTGGTGATGCGACAAAAACGCACGTACCAGATCCCTTTATCCAATTGCTGCCACAAAGGTTTTTCAGCTAATTTCGCGATCTGCAGGTACGCATCAAACCCCAGCATACCAACAGTTTTGGTAAAAACGTTACCGTTCCTTTTGAAGCCTACCTGCACAACAGAATCTTCACCCCTTAACAATTCATAGGCAATATTGCGGTATAATGAAAGCGAATTGGTGCCCGTTGTGACCGCTAACAACTCTTTTTCCCTTTGCCGGCAGTCTTTTCCATTAACAGCAATTATTTCATCACCAGGCCGATAATCCCATTTTTTTGCAATGCTGTCATTACAATCGGTGATGAGGTATTTTCTTTCAATATAATCAACATGGAAGGGGGTAAAATACAGGCCACGCGGTTGATAAAAGGAGTGGGAGTCGCGCAACTCATGTATGAGCTGCCGTACAACATACTGATATTGGGCAGCATTATCGGCCTGCAAAAAACGGGGAATATAACCTGTTAAAACAGTGTCCCAGGCAGGCAAATGATCCTTATGAGGATAAAAATAATTGATCGTATTCCAGTAACGGAACAGGGTGAGTAGCCGTACCGGTTGCATGGGACAGGCAGGCTTGTCGAAGGCAGCTTCATCATGAATAATATGATCATAATAATACCCACCATAATACCGGGTAGCATACCGGTTGGTATCGGGCATGTGGTATTGATATAAACGGACCAGTTCCTTTTTCAACCATGCAGAAACCCGGAACTGTTGAATGTCTTTTTCAGTAAAGATCCTGATTAACGAGTCGGCTTTCCAGTTTACCCGCGTAACAGACAAAGTGGCCGTGGGCAGGGAGCGATACCATGAATCGAACAATGAGTCTAACGCTTTGCCGGTTTTCACTTCCTCAACCAGGGGGATCATTTGCAACAGTACACTGTCCCAGTCAGGTTTTCCTTTGGCAACAGCAGGATGATAATATTTCAGAAAACCCCATACTTTACCGAGCGTGGCCAGTTGCGATATGCGGCTATTGGTTTGCGCTTGTGTATGTAAAGTGGCAACAAAAATTAACGCCCCGTAAACCAGCTTTTTCATGCAATCAATTTAAGCGCAAATTGCCTATAAAACAAGCCACTGATAAAAAAGAGCCCCCTGCTAACCAGGGGTTACTCTTTTCCTTTTCACATCTATAGGCACTAAGGTTAATTGCCCCAGAATTTATTTTCCTGGTCAATATCGGCCGAATACACCGTTGCCCTGATGATCTTTCCATTCTCTACGGTGTATTCATCTATATTAGCCACATCCAGCGTGGAGCCGTCTGCTTTTTTCGCGTTCCAGCGAACCAGGCAACTTACCCGGTTACCATTTACTGCCATTACACCAATCTCGGTTAAGGCAAGGGTATTGGCCGTTAACTGGAACATGCCACCCACCATTTCAAATGCTTCGGTTACCGACTTTTTAATTCCCGAGAACCGGTTATTACCTGGCTGGTTCCATTCAACCTGCGGATGTAATATAGCCCCCAACTGTTCTGTGTTTCCCTGTTGTACTGCAGTTAAAAAAGCGCTGACTGTTTGCAATGCATGATTTTCCATTTTCTTTATTTTAAGTTTTTTAATAAGGATGATCTTTTGTGTTGATCGTTATGCAAAGCTATTTTCCGATGGCTGGTTGGCTATTACCATTACACGACAAATCCTTATCATTTCGCGACAACCCGTGTGGTAAAAAGACCAGGGGCCCTAACTTTACAACATGAACAATCACCGGAAACTTTTTGTACAGAACCTGCTTGCTTATGCGGTGCAGCGGGATGTTTCGGCACAACTATTATGTAGTTTGAGTGGTATCGATATGGAGCTTTTGCAAAAGAGCGGCGAATTTGAACCAACGCCTAAACAAATGAATGATCTTTGGGTGAATGCCTGTCATGTAAGTAATGATCAATTGTTTGGACTGCATTTTGGCGAATCATTGCAGTTGACCGCCTTAGGGGTAGTGGGTGATATAATAAAAAGCAGCAGTACAATTGGAGAAGCCGTAACACTGTCAACAAAACTCACGCATTTATTAACCGACCTGTTTCATATTGACCTGGCGCGTACCAACGAAACCTTCACCATGCATTTTATTCCGCATGCCAGTGAAAAAGAAAAGCCTTCCTTTTCATTTCTGCAAACGATCGATTTTTTTATGGTATTTGTGATACATGAAATGAATGGCCTTCTATTAACCAAATTGAAACCGGTATCAGTATGTTTTCCTCATACGGTAAGCGATATTAATGAATACGAACGGGTATTGCGTTGCCGGCCTGTAAAAAAGCCCGGTGAATATTCCATCACTTTTTCAAACAGGCTTTGGGATGAACCGGTCATTACACACAATTATGAGTTGCAAACGCTCCTTCTTAAAAAAATAAACGATGAGTTACCATCGGCAAACAGGGAAAGCTATAGAAGTAAAGTGTATAATTATTTATTGACAAACTCGTATTTAGGGCTTGTATCACTGGAAGAAATTGCAGCCAATTTTAATGTAAGCGCCCGGTGGATGCAACGAAAATTGAAAGAGGAAGGAGTGAGCTACCAACAGGTGGCAGATGACATCAGAAAATCCCTGGCCCTGTATTACCTCAATGCAGGTAATTATCCGGTGAAGGAAATTTCCTATTTGCTGGGGTATAATGAGATCAGCGCATTCAGCCGTGCATTCAAACGATGGACGGGCACTACACCGGTGGGGTATCAAAAGGGTAATAAAAGTTAAGCAGGGCTAATAAGCCCGCCTTCACGAATGCTTCGGCGGGCTAACTCCTAAAAAAGAGGAAAAGGTGTAAGGCGTTTTTCCTCAGTTCTCTTTTGTTATTACATTCACGAGCCTTTCCTGTATATACTGCGTCCATGCCGGTGCGCAGGAATCGTAACATTCAAACTCAGGAACCAACCCTATGTGCGTGAACACAATTTTGGTTTTGCCAGGTTCCTGAGAAATTTCAAAACTTAATTTGGTTCCGTTCCATTCGTCGGTCTTGTCTACAAAGGAGAGTTTGGCCTCTGTTACCAACCAGACCACTTTTTTATTTGGTACCAGCTCTACCAGCTTTTGTTTGGTATAATGCGCATCACCACCTGCCAAAAAGCTAAATTCATCACCCAGTTTTTCTGAGCTTCCATTAAATGATTCGCCATATAAGCCCGACCACCATGCCCTGACATTTAAAATGGCATTATAGGCCTCTGCGGGTGTTTGTTCCACCAAAATTGTGGAAGTGAAATTTTGACTCTTCATTTTATTGTTTGTTTTTCAATTGCTAAATCTGTACTGATTGATTACAGAGCAAAAGTAGAGTCTATATAACAAACGTAAAGGGGGTGGAATAGACTTTATAGAGGGTTGATTTGGACGAACGCTCTTATATGCTGAAGAGCAAGGCAGAAAGCAGTGAGATTATCCGAAGATCAATCCGTATCGAAGGGCGTTTGGCAATCATTTCATCCCAGGCCATGATAATTTCAATTTATGTCAAATGGAAGTTATTGAAATAAGTTACAATTTAAGGAATGAACATTAAATCATCCGATTTTCCTGGCTTATATCTTTTCATTAAATTCGATCCACTTTAAACTTCTTCCATGCAAAAAAACCTGCTTATCATTGGCTGTAACGGATATGTGTCGGCCATTCTCGCCAGCAATGGCCAGGAGCTCTGGCGCACCAAACTACGCGACGGAATTTTGGGCGGCTCCCGTGGCAACGATGTGAGTGTACTCATTGACGGGGAACAGATCTTCGCCGGCTGCCACGGCCGGATCTATGCGCTCAATGCTTCAGACGGAGCTATACTTTGGCAAAATGAGTTAAAGGGAATAGGTTTTAATGAAGTTGCCATGGCAAGACAGGGAACAAATACCCAGTTTATTACAAGGGTAGTGGAAAGATCTTCGGGCAGTGGTAGTGATTAAATAGAAGTTAGTAATAGCCTGGCAGCGATTTACCGGTTTTCCTGTTCCCGAATATAGCTATCAGTAAAGGCAGACCGTGCCGAAAAATCAATCCCTTTTTCGCGCCAGCTTTGCATGATCTTAACCAATGTATCATAGTGCTTAAAAGTTCCCAGGTAAAACGTCAGATCATAACTTACACTGCGATAAAGGAATGAAATTGTGTTTTTATCCCCGTATTCTGTGGTAAATATCTTTCGTCCTGCAGAGATCATGGCAGGATGTTTAAACGTATCGAATGCATAAATATATACATCCAGTTTTTCCAATTCATGAATCGGCATTCGCAAGGTACCCCATATCAATTCATCAGGAGAGAACACGAGTTTTCGGTCATCAACAGAGCGAAGTGAGAAAACCGACTTTGGCCGCAGTACCGCATACACTGCAAGAAAAATCAATACGGCTATTCCCAAAGCATTTATAATCGGGTGAAAAGTACTGGAAAAGAAAAAAAACAATACTGTTGCCAGCACCATCAGCGCTATCATCCAGGGGGCGGAACGCTTGTATTTATATACTGTTGTGGTAAGTTTCATTATATATACCGCTATTTTACGTTTGTTTTTGGGAAGGTGCAAATGCCAATACTTTGCAATTTGTTAAATCAGAAGTGATCTGAAATTAACTTGCGCTGAAATTACGGTTTGGCAAACCGAAATCAATTAAAACCAATCGAATTTTCCTTCCAGGCGGTATGTATTCCTGATCAGGCTGTTTTGGATTGATAGCCTGAACAAATCTCGCTGCTTTCTTCACAGCAACAGGTTTCCAGCCTTTTTTTCATATAAGGGCTGCTGCAATTCCAACAGGTTGGTGACGTTTCTACAATACTAATAAGAAATTTCATCGTTTAATCATCCTTCCTTCTTGTTTTCCTGGATGGAGCAACAGGAGAAGGAGCTGGTTGTTTGGCAGGCGGCGAAATCTGTCCTGGCCTGGTTGGTCTTTGTATAACGGGCTTCGGCTTTTCTGGTGCAGGAATAGCACGTTTTTGAACTGGTTTTATTTCGGGTACTGGTCTTTGTTGTTTGGCCGGCGATGGAACCTGCACTGGCTTTCCAGCTGGTTTTTCAAAAACAGGCTTTTGTTTTTCTGCCCGTGCAGGAACGGGTACACGATTTTCAATTGGCTTATTTTCAGGTATTGACTTTTGTTGCTTCACCGGTGGCAATGCAGGCGGTGGCACCGGCGGTTGCGACGGGGTTGGCCCCTGGTCTGAAATAACTGCGGGCTTTCCTTCTTTTATTGCATCCGCCTGCGGCTTTTTGATGAGAGGATGATCGTTGTTTTTTACGCCTGGAGGCGCCGGCAGCTGATTTTTGTTTTCGGCACCCCTGAATTCCGGCCGGTAGATAGCTACGGTCCTTTCTTCAACTTTCGTTTTTTCGGGACGGTCATTATTATGAATCCGGTAAACTGGTACCTTCTCATGGGTAGCTCTGTTAATATCTTCTGCCTTTGGACCGGCAACATAGGTTACCTGGTTATTTATGTAAGTGTTTTGCACAAATTTTGTGACTTTGATAATATGATCATTGTTCCCGCGCCCTTCATGATACCGGTGAAAAGTTCGTGAATGGATATATTTTTCTGGTATAAATATCCACCAGTTTGGCGGGCAATTGTAACTACTGAACGATATGCTTATGTTGATGCCCGGCGTAAGGGGAGCCCATCCATAATAACCGCCGCCACTTCGCCAGCAAACCCAGGCAGGGCCCCAAATGGTATCGGGTATCCATATCCAACCATAGAAATCAGACCAGCTCCATCGCCCGTAATGGAACGGCGCCCATCCCCATGGATAATCAGATACCCACATTTGTCCGTATACTGTCATGATCCAATACCCGTTTGTGTAATAGGGTTGAAATCCGGCATCTACTGCCGGCACCCATATATAACCATAATCCGGATCATTAAGCCATTGGCCATAAGGCGTCAACTCGTTATAAAAAACCTGTAGCGACACTGCCGGCCGTTGCTGAGGGATAGTTTTGCATGCAGACATAAATAGTACCAGTAATGGCAGCATACCCCACATAACGCTACATTTGATAATTGCTTTCATCGTTATATGCTTTAACAGCAATGAACCCTGGAAACCACATTTTTCATTGCATAAAATAAAAGTGTGTAAAAGGTAATACAGGTAATAATATCTTTCGGGAACGACGGTCAATGATGAAGATGAGTTTCGTCATTAATTTATTTACCCCATTATCCCCTGCATTGACTATGGTCATTATTTTTCTATATCTGATGCAATAGCTTTGACAAGCCAATAATATCCTTTCACATTAATACCAGAATATGAAAGCAAGTTCTTTTATCCTGATGCTAACATCTGCATTTTTACTTTCTTCCTGCGTTAGTAATAAAAAATTCACAAGCCTGCAAACAAAGTACACGCAACTGCAGGGTGACCTAAGCAGTTGTAATGATGCCAAAACAGAGTTGGCGCGGCAAAAAGCTTCGGTGGAAAGTGATAAAGCCGGTCTTGAAACCCGCATCAGCGATCTGAACAAACAGATAGAATTTCTGAAAGAGAATAATACCACAGTGCTGAAACAGCTCCAGGATTTGTCGGTACTTTCATCTTCACAGGCGGAGAGTATAAAAAAATCATTGGAGAATATAGGTGCGAAAGATATTTATATTCAGAATTTGCAGACAGCTATGTCACGCAAAGATTCGCTGAATCTTGTGCTGGTGATGAACCTGAAAGGCGCCATCGGCGATTTGAATGATAAGGATATCAATATAAAAATAGACAAGGGTGTAGTATACATTGATATTTCAGACAAACTGCTTTTTAAAACCGGCAGATATGAAGTGACGCCAAAGGCACAGGAAGTACTGGGAAAGGTTGCGACGGTGCTCAAGGGCCATCCTGAAATTGAGTTCATGGTGGAAGGACATACGGATACGGTTCCTTATCAAAGCGGAGTTTTACTCGACAATTGGGATCTCAGTGTAAAAAGAGCTACATCGGTTGTACGTATTTTACAAAACCAATATGGCATGGACCCGGCAAAGATGGCTGCTGCTGGCCGTGGTGAATACAACCCTCTTTTAGATAACAGTACAGCGGAGAACCGGGCAATCAACCGCAGAACAAGAATTATCATTCTTCCGCAACTCGATCAGTTTTTTAAACTACTGGAACCGAAGCAATGATTATGTAAGCCGCCAAATAACCAAACCCGATGAAAGCTGCTGTTCATTTCACGAAGCAGGTCATACTTATTGGATTAATCTAACCAATGTTCCGATTTGTCGGCATTTGAAAATCTTATGTCCGAAGCTATTTACTGCTATAAAAGTCTTCGTCTAAAATTGCATAAAAATAATTGTCTTTCCATTCTCCTCTAATTGGTAATTTCTTTCTTTTCATACCTTCTTTTATCAAACCAACTTTTTCAAGCACTCTGCTTGAAGCAATATTTTCAACTGCACAACCGGCCTCAATTCTATGAAGTTTGAGTTCATTAAAACTAAAGTCCAAGAGTTTTATTAAAGCCTCTGTAGCATAACCTTGCCCCCAATAGTCTAAATGAATTTTATACCAAACTTCAGCTGTCTTATAATTCGGCTTTCCTATATTCAAAGCTATGAGTCCAATAAATTTATTTGTGTCTACTAAGTCTAAACAAAAAACATATGAAATCTGTGGTTTTGCATTTTGTTCAACCAACCATTCTTTGATAATTCCTTCTGTCTCTTGAATTGTTTCTGGAATTCCCAACGTGTTAAACTTGTCTGTTTCTGGCAAAGAATGTAATTCGTGAATATTATTTATATCATCAGTTGATACTTGTCTGAAATTCAGTCTGTCTGTTTGAAGTTTCATTGTAGTTGTATCGCATTACAGTCAACGTATAGGTATTTTCGGTACAAAAGCCGATTAGAATTACATATGCATTTAAGGCGATATTCTATCGCCCGTATTTTGCAAAACTCCTGTTGCCTGCAGTTATGCGACAAGTTTTTTAGTATCCAGAAGTCATTTTTTTATTTCGCAATTTCTGTCCAGGGCCTTTATTCCCGGTTAATAAAAATAAAATTTCTCACACCGGTACTTACGAATGTACCCATTTTTTGAGATCTAACCCGTATACTTAAAGTTATTTCCTTATCAGGTAAAGCATCCTTTATGTCCTGCGATTCATAAAAATGCCAGCTGATATCATTGGAAACAACCTGGCTTCCGGCTATGGGAACGCTATCTGTTACATTATATAAGTCAACAATGCAACTTACATTTTGATCTGAAGTATGCATGGAAGGACTGAAAATTATTGATTTGACTCTGTCGTAAATATAATTATGCTTATTAAACTTCACTAATTGATACGTCTCATAATAAGGCATATACCATGTTGTATCACTGGTTCCAACATCAAAGACGGCGCTTAGTTCGAGTCGAACCTGTTTGTCTATTAACGTGACAGTTTCCTTTTTACATGCTGTGAATGAAATGAGGGTACAGGCAAATAAAATTGCGTGTTTTAAGTTCATCGGTACAGGGTTTTTGGTTTCCTAACAGCAAACTTAAATTAAACTCTATGAACCTCATAAACGGATTCATAACTGTGTCAATTTTGACTATAACCGCGTTATTTTAGGTAATAACTGTGCATTAATTCTTCAGGCAATTGAATAAGTAATACCCAATAATTATAACTTTCGAAAACCAGGCGGCTTTTGCTCTCACTGCGTTGCACAACACAATAATAATTTACATATGTGTGCATTAAAATTAGTAATTCAACTATAGAAATGAAACAAATTCTGCCGTACCTGTTGTTTCTTCCTGGCTTACCAGTACTTGCCCCAAAAAAGAAAAACATAGACAGTAGTCCCGACAGGAAAATTATTTAATCGGTTATTAGCCGATGTTGTAACTTTTGCAATTTATGAGTAATAAAATATTATTTATTATTACAGTATTGTTCATGGGCTGCGGCGACCTAACGCCTTACTCTGGAGCGCAGGACAAAAACTCTAACAAAGAATCGGTATCCAGACCTTTACTAACAATAGATAGTAACAGGGTGAAAGATAATCCGGTACATCTTAAGCAGAAATCCGGATCCACTATAAACTGTCATGAATTGTTACATTCACTTATTGAAAAAAGCAGTTTTGACACTGAAATAAAGAAGGTAGGGTTTGGCGTATGGGTCGACACAGTGTACAGTGGAATAGCAATAATACAAATTACAGTACATAATACCGAACGTAATGATGATCCGGTAATAGGCAGTGTTAAAATTGATTTTAATGATCAGAAGTTATGGGATATTTCACCCGATCCTGCAAAAGAGTTAAGTTATGATACAGTTTTATTCAGAGAATTAGATGAAAAATGCCTGGTCAGGTAGTGATCGAATGTCGGCACCACCCTGGAGAATTATCGAACCAGGAGATCGAGGATTTAAGGCTTACTTCCCTAATTCGCATCATCTCTTTTACTGATTGTCATCATTTTTTTTAATTGATAAAGTTGTTTTCTTGCAGTTTAGCTCTTGCCAATAAAATAAATATTAAAATGACCAATTCAAATAAAATCGCCGGATTGGTTGGCCCCACTATTATCGCACTCACTCTATCCGAAGCGATGAATTTCCATATCTGGGCTGTCAACATCGCTCCTGTCACGTATCTCAATGGCACTTTATTATTTGTTGCAGGGTTGGCCATCATCCGGGTTCACAACCATTGGCGGGGTTGGCCCGTTTTGGTTACGCTTATGGGCTGGTTTTGTATTCTTGTTGGCCTGTACAGAATGTTTGTACCGGAGGCGCCGCAAGCACCCAAAAATTCAGTTACATATTTAGGATTGGCGTTTCTTTTTGCCATTGGAATTTTTTTGACCTTCAAAGCCTACGGCAGAAAAGAAAGCAATACCGGCACTTCAAAAATCAGGTATGCAGTTGTCGCTTGCTTATTATTGCTCTCTGTATTTCAGGTATTGTTATTAACCATTCACCTGCATGTGCCAAGAACCGTACAGTTTGATTCTTCGCTCCCTGCTGTAGAAATTAACGGGTACAAGTACCATGTGCAAACCGTTGGCTCTGAAGACGCTACGCCGCTCATTGTGGTACACGGCGGGCCGGGGCTTGATTACGAATATTTGAAACCTTTAAAGGAACTGTCGAATGATTACCGGGTTGTTTTTTATGACCAGCGGGGCACCGGGTTGTCGCCACGGGTGGATAAAAAATTTCTAACAATAGAACAAAACTTAGATGACCTTCATTCGATCGTGCAGCATTTCTCCAATGGCAAAAAAGTGAAACTCATTGGTCACTCTTGGGGTGCTACGCTGGTGGTTGGGTATTTATCAAAACATCCCGACATGGTTTCGCAGGCAGTAATTGTGGAGCCTTTTATTCTCTATCCCGGTGCTCCGGTAAAAGAATGGGTCGAAAAATTTAAGGGTGCGTCGAAGCTGGGATCAATTTGGAACATTGCTACAAATATTATGTATTACCCCTTTGTCAGTAAAGAAGACGGACAAGAGGGCTATGAGTACGTTGGAACTAAAATAGCCGGTCAGACGGAGCCGGGCCCGCCCTACAATTGCCCGGGACAGGACTTACCGCCCAATACATTTAAACGGATGGGATATGCGGTATACAACACGATTTTAAAACCTGTCATGGATAACCCGGGTTCTATGAAATATGATTTCACCAATGGAATGGCCGCCTATCATGGGGATTTGTTGTTAATGAGTGGCGAATGCAGTATTCTTGGGCCCGCCTACCAGGAAAAATATACAATTCCAAAGCTACCGCCACAGACTATTCACATAAAAGCCGCAAACATGGGGCATCACATGATTACACTTAATAAAGACTGGGCTGTTCAAACTATCAGGAAATTTTTAAACCATAATAATGGTGAAGAAACATTAAAGTGACTATTTTTCTTCAATACATTAACACGAACGCACAACATTGGTATTGCCAATAGCGGGGCTTAACATTGAAACAATCAGTAGAAGTAATTCTATTGTACTGTGGTTCGGGGCTGAACAAACAAAGCCCAACTTTAGTTCTTAATATTTAACTTTATCAAAAAGCCAAGCAACAGTTCCGAGCGGGCGAATATAAAATTCCCCACCATCGGCAATACTTGCACGTTGTGCGCAATAAACTGCTCAATAGAGATAGTGGCTTATGCGAATCATTGCCTTCAATCTACGGCTCGAAATATAATCACACTCTAAAGGAGGAGCGATTATGACAAAGACAAACTCTCGCTATGGAAAACGTGAATCGCGTACCGTGATCTCCAAGGATGGTACGATCGTCAGTTTCCTCTCGGTGGGCAAGGGAAACGGAGTAATCGTGCTCCCCGGCGTTCTTTCGATGGCGAGCGATTATGCCGCCTTCGCTTCGGCCCTTGCAGACAACTTCGCCGTCTATACCCTGGAGCGTCGAGGTCGCGGCAGGAGTGGACCGCAAGGCGATGGCTATGGCATTCAAAAGGAAATTGATGACGTGCTCGCACTGCAGCGGGAGACAGGCGCAAGTTTCTTGGTGGGCCATAGCTACGGAGGATTGGTTGCATTGGAGGTTGCCCGAAACAACAGTGCTTTCACAAAGATCGCCGTGTATGAGCCTGGTGTGTCTATCGACGGCTCGATGCCGGTTTACTGGATGCAAGGCTATGAGAAGAAGCTGGCGGAGAATAGGAACCTCGACGCTTTAGTCGAATTCACCCTTGCGGATGCTCCGGCTCGTCTGGCGAAGATCCCGGCCTGGCTAATGAAATTGATGCTGCGCCTTTTCTTCGTTCGCTACCCCGACTCCAAACAAATGCTAGGGCTTCTACAGCAGAATTTGTGCGAATGGCGGGAGATCGCGAGACTCGACGGCCATTACATTGATTACCGTGAAATATCTGCGGCCGTTTTGCTCCTATACGGTGGCCGCAGTGACAGTAGGGCCGTTGATTTAGTAATTGAGCGGCTTCCTGCAGTCATCCCATCCTGTGAAACGATGGTATTCCCCAAACTCGACCACTTCGGCATCGAACGAACAGCCCCAAGGGAGGTTGCCAAGGTGATTGGAGACTTCTTCTCTAGGTAGGGAGAAAGATTAGAACCAAAACTTACATGATAATTAAGATTAAAAAAGAAAATTTTGTCGAACATTTTTCAATAAATCAAACAAAAGAGAATGGAATAATATTGCCAATAGCGGGGCTTGACATCGGAGCAATCAACAGCGGTAATTCTGTTGTACAGTGGTTCAGAGCAGAAATTATCAAAACAGAATTTCAGGCATATTGCTCATCATGCCTGTTGATGATGATAATCATTGTTTGTCAGCACTAATATATTTTTCTTTGTAGACATAGAATATTCAATAAATGGCACGGAAGAGTTTACTCATTTGCGGTATTCTTGCGATGCTATGGTATGTAGCAATGAATATCCTGGTGCCGATGGAATACCCGGGCTATGACAGCGCTTCGCAAACAGTAAGTGAACTGTCGGCTATAAATGCACCCACCCGGACATTTTGGGTTGTGCTCGGAATATTCTATTCTCTTTTCTTTATCGCTTTCGGGTTAGGTATCTGGCTATCAGCAAATGAAAACCGGAACCTTCAGGTCGTTGCAGCCGTTATTCTTTTCGATGCAGTTTTGGGATTCTTCTGGCCGCCGATGCACCAGCGGGAGATCATTGCCGGAGGAGGTGGAACACTTACAGACACACTCCATGTTGTTTGGGCCTTTGTCCATCTTGTTCTGATGTTGGTAATGATCGGCTTTGGCGCATCAGTATTCGGAAAAGGTTTCCGGATCTTTTCAGTAGCTATTGTTTTACTCTTTATCGTGTTCGGCATATTGACAACAAAAGAAAGCCGCGGGCTTGAAGCTAATCTGCCCACACCCTACATAGGCATCTGGGAACGCATCAACATAGGTGCCTACATGATTTGGGTGATTGTATTTGCCATTATGCTGATGAGGAGAAATAATAAACCTCTCAACTACAGTCACATTGTTTGATCGTCCTTATCAGTCAAAAAATGATTCGCATGGAGATCGTTATAATAATAATTCAGTTTCTTGCCGCCCTCTTAGGATTTCCTACTGCGCTATTGAGCATCTTGCTTTTTCTCCAGTTGCATTGGCCTGCACCAGCTTTGTGGTTATTAAAAATATATTCCTCTGCATTATCGCCACTTTTTGTCTTAATTGGGGTATTCACCACCGTTGTAGGCCTGGCAACAGGTTCGGTCTTTATCAGTTTAATTGGAATTTATAACGTTTTGATTTTTTGTATACACATATTCAGTGTTACAAGACCACCTGATGCTTCAAGCAACTTTGACATGGCTTTCGGTTTGCATTGGGAAGACAAAATAAATCCCCAACTAAAAAATTCCTTTCTTCCAGGACGTACCGTATTAAAATTACCGGCTGTTCCGCATCCACGCATCGAACAAAACATTTCATTTGCAAACATACCAGGTACAGACAGAAAACTTTTATGTGATATATGGCAGCCACCCTCCACTGTTATCCCTTCAGGCCTGGCTTTTATCTATCTGCATGGCAGCGCATGGTATTTTCTGGACAAAGATCTAGGTACCCGTCCGTTCTTTAGTCATTTGACAGCACAGGGACATGTGATCATAGACGTGGCTTATAGACTCGCTCCTGAAACGGACATGATGGGAATGGTAAACGATGTAAAGCGGGCCATCGTTTGGATGAAAGAAAATTCGGGTAGGTACGGAGTTAACCCCGAACGAATTGTTGTGGGTGGCGGTTCTGCAGGTGGGCACCTTGCCCTGATGGCTGCCTATACCATTAACGATCTACAGTTTACACCAATAGAACTTGAGGGAAAGGATACCAGCGTATGTGCGGTGATCTCCCTATATGGTCCGACCGACCTGGAGCCCATGTATTACCACACTAACCAACATCTTACTACCCGATCCATTCCCGGCAGACAAAAAAAAACTACCCCCATTCAAATGCCGGCATGGATAATTAAAAAAATGGGAAAAGAATATTATCGCCTGGGAATGAATAAAAATGCAGTGACTTTTGCCCCTCTTTTAGGAGGGCACCCGGATGAGTGTCCCGAAACCTACGCTCTATTCTCACCAGTCACTCATGTGCATTTAAATTGTCCTCCCACCTTGCTGATACATGGAGAGCAGGACCTGATGGCCCCGGTAAAAACCACGCGTTCCCTGTACAATCGATTGGTAGAGAAAAAAAATAAAACGGTGATGCATATTTTGCCACAGACCGATCATGCTTTTGACCTCCAATTGCCCAAAATATCTCCCTCAGCACATAACGCAATTTTTGATGCTGAACGTTTTTTAGCAATGATGGTTTGAGAAAAGAACTACAGCCACCAACAAAAGTATTGGCAAAAGCAGGGCAGGACAATGAAACATCAGTTATGCGCAAGCATTAGCAGCGGTTCGGGCTCGACGTTCAATTT
Organism: Niastella vici; assembly: GCF_002077945.1. Classification (GTDB taxonomy): domain Bacteria; phylum Bacteroidota; class Bacteroidia; order Chitinophagales; family Chitinophagaceae; genus Niastella; species Niastella vici. The sequence continues at coordinate 200,237 of NZ_LVYD01000013.1, read as the reverse complement.
TCAGCTTTAGTTCATATTTTCAACACCATATTTTCAAATAAGCACTTGTACCGGGCTGGACAATCTATGAATTTCCGGCGTTCGCAAATACTCAAACGTATGCAACCTTATGAGAACACTAATTATCGGAATATTCCTTATTTCTTGCACAAGCCAATTTATACTTCTTTGCTCTGATCGGTAAAAGCCATCTTATGCTTTTATTCTGCCACTTATATACGTCTACCAGCAATTCATCAATAGTGTTTGTTTCCTTACCTGTAAATGAATAAATTTAAAGGGGTGAGCCAACTATTTTCTTTATACAACCAATACCAATAAAATTTGCGGCAATGAAGCATAAACAGGATTTTTCCAGGAGGGATTTTCTGCGACAAGCCGGTCTATCTGGCATTGCTTTAACAATTGGCTGCTATTGGCCTGTATCGGGAAAAAGTGTTGGCGAAATTATTCATGCGAATAATGCAGAAACGGAACTGATGTCATGGATATCAATAGACGATACCGGCAAGGTAACCATTTTTAATCACCGTTCGGAAATGGGACAAGGAACCTGGCAGGCGATTCCACAAATTATTGCAGAAGAACTGGAAGTTAGCATGGACCAGATAAGTATTCGGTCTGCGGCAGCCAACCCTCAAAAATATGGCCCGCAACCCCAGGAAGGAAGTTTTTCTATACGTGGCTGGTACCAGCAATTGTTACGTATAGGCGCCACAGCCAGGGAAATGCTTATTGAGGCCGCGGCAAAACAATGGGGTGTTGAAGCAACTGAATGTTATGCTGAAAATGGACAGGTAATACATCGTGGTACCAGCAGAAAACTCGGTTATGGTGCACTGGTAAAAGAAGCTTCGCAAATAAAACCGCCGCAGCAGGTCAAACTAAAGGAGCGTAAAGACTATAAAATTATTGGCAAACCCCTGCGCCGTAATGATACCACCGCTAAAATTAATGGCGCAGCCGTATTTGGGCTGGACAAAAAACTGCCGGGTATGTTGTATGCGGTGGTGGAGCGCAATCCGCGGTTTAGAGGGAAAGTAAAAAGCTTCGATGATTCGGTTGCAAAATCCGTTAGCGGTGTAAAACATGTTTTTACAGTGCAAAGAGCCGTTTTTGGTTTATTGTATGAAGGCGTGGCTGTAGTGGCAGATTCTTTATGGGCGGCTATGCAAGGCCGCAAACAGTTGAAAGTTGAGTGGAATGATGATGGATTCGAGCACCTGGATTCTGAAATTCTTCATGCGAGGATGCAACAGGATCTTTACAAGCCCTTACCATCAGCGCTTTTTGAAGAGGCATTAAAAAAAGCTTCGGCCAATATAGAGGCTGTTTATGAAACGCCTTACCAATCACATAGCTGTATGGAACCGCTCAACTGCATTGCCGATGTAAAAGATGACAGTATTGAGATATGGGGCCCCATACAGGAAGCCAACTGGATACAGGCAGAATTAAGCGAAAGACTGCATATCCCCATTAAAAATGTCACAGTGAATATGACTTTTCTCGGTGGCGGTTTTGGCAGAAAGGCGTTTACAGATTATCCGGTTGAAGCGGCACTTATTTCAAAAGAGATAAAGGCACCGGTGCAGGTGATGTGGACAAGAGAAGATGATATAAGCATGGGGCCTTTTCGTAGCGGGGCATTATACAGGTGCAGGGGCGGGGTGGATGCACAAAAAAAGATCTTTGCATTACAGATCATTTCCGCTTCTCAAAACATGGGCCCCGGACAAGACAAAGATGCAGAACCGAAACGGGTAACAGATAATCTTGGCGGGATTGGTGGCCTTCCCGGTGACTATTACAAATCAATACCACACTATAGTTTTGGAAACTTGCCTACTACATCTCCCATACCAACCATGTGGTGGCGGGCACCTGGGGCCAATACGAATGCATTTGCCAGTGAATGCTTTTTAGATGAACTGGCACATCTTGCTTTGCAGGATCCGCTTGAATTCAGAAGGGCGCATCTTACCTCTGATCGTTACCAGGCTTTGGTAAATAAACTGGCAGCTATCAGCAACTGGGAATCACGACACAAAAATGATGGCTGGGGCGTAGCAATCACCGAATGTTTTGGCAGCATGGTTGGACAAGTAGTGAAAGTATCGCGGGGGCAGGACAAAAAGATCAAGATCGACAAAGTATTTGCCCTGATGGATTGCGGCTGGTATGTAAACCCGGATATTATTCGTGCCCAGGTTGAAGGAAGCATTGTAATGGCACTGGGGGCATCAGTTAACCATGCAACACATTTTAAAGAAGGTAAAGCTGTTGAAAGAAATTTTAACACCTATTCCATGCCACGTATTAATGAAATTCCGGAAATAGAAGTACATGTTATGGAGAATGATGAAAAGCCCGGTGGCGTTGGTGAACCGGGATTACCTGCTTTTGCACCGGCGCTATGCAATGCTATTTTTGACCTTACAGGAAAACGTATTCGCAAATTGCCTTTTACGCTGGAAGAAGTATAAGTTTTGATGAGATCATGGGTTAAGTGGTTAGAAATTATGAAATGAGGAATTGTTTAAGAACATTTTCTTCCATGTTTCAAGATCTATTGCTGTTTCCTCATTTACATCATCAAAAACAATCCAGCAACCACATTTATCAGATAAAAATTGAAGTTGATCGAGTTCCTCTTGCGTGATTGCGTGGTGACCATACTTTCTATTGCTGCCATTTAGGATACGCCATAAATCGAATTCCAGCCCATTCATCCAACCAGCACAAAAGCCTTTTTCAGATAATTGACTCATCAATTCTGCTAATGCCAATTGATCATTTTTTAAATCTTGTAACATAACCTAAAACTAGCAACAAAGTAGCGAATAAGGTCCTACTTCTTTTTTTTGAAATAGAGGATAATTATAAAAAAGAAAACCTGAAAGCCGAATAGAATACGTATACTCCCAACGGTTGCTGCTAGTGAGCAAAAAGATGAAGGTTTATTCGCCTGCCAGCACAGCAGCAAGCGTTCGCTTTTTGTCGTTGCGTTAACTAATTCTTTTTCTTAAAGTTGTCAAGAATTGTTCTCATAGTCGTTGAGTCAAAAGAAGAATAATTTGTCTTTGACAAATGTACAATTACAAATAAATCCTTGTCAAACATTGTATAAGCATACATATGTTTCTGTCGAATTTTAATTCCTTCATACTCTGTAATGTCGTTTTGTCTAAACATAAAATCATCGGTCATTTTACCCCAATTCTCAACATTCGTTTCATATTTCTTTAAGTTTGAATTCTCTGAAAAATAAGCAAATGGGATTCCTGCATTTGTCATTCCTCCAAAAATGTCGACGTACTGTTTTTGCTCGTCTTTATTCAGCTTATAATAAAGGACCGAACAGATTATACTGTCGGTACTAATACCATAATAATAGTAGTCTGTTCCACGCCATTCTTTGTCAAAATTTTTAAAGTTGTCAAGCTTACTGGTAATAGTTGTCTTATTACGTTTCGGATAGCTAAACTCAAAGTCGTTTGGGTCTATTGTCGAAAAAGATAGTATACCAAAAGCAAAAATCGTCAAGATGTATTTTAAATGTTTCATAGCATGTTTTAAAGGGACGTACAACGTTTTAGGACTTTGTGCTGTGGCGGGAAATAGGGAACCGTCCGACCAACCATAACTACAAGCCCAATTGAAAAACTAAAGATAAGCCTTTGTTCGTCAGCCCAGCATAACACAAAACCTATGTAAGCGGCACGCATGGTATCAGGCTACTTTTCAGTAATTGTTTTTAAAGTAAATTTTGCTAATTCTACATTTCCTGTAGTCGCATCGGGTGAAAAAATGAGGTTTCCTAAAAGTTGTTTAGCATCTTCTGTCTTTCCCCTTTCATTCAATATAATTGCTTTGTTTATTTCTAAAATTCCTTTAGTGTCAGCATCAGGATTTTTTGAAAGCCCTTGTTCAATTGCTTTTAGTCTTTCTGTTTTGTCATTTAGCAGGTTTGCAAGTTCTTTCCAAGCAGGTGCAAAGTCTGGAGCTTTTGCAGTTAGAGCATTTGCAATTTCAAGTTTTTTGTTTGTGTCATTTGTCCACTCAATTTGCATGTAAGCTGTATACAAGCCTTTTGGGAATTTTCCTGATTGTTCTCCTTCCAATGAGTATAAAGCCGTCTTTGTTGTGAAAAATCCCTTTGGTTCTAATTCATCGGTCTTTTTGTAAAATTTTAAAGCGTTGTCAAAATCGCCTTTCAGTAAATATGTGTAAGCCAAATCATAAGTTGGGTATGCCCAAGTCGGCTGAATTTTTACTGCTTGTTCAAGTTTAGCAATAGATAAATCGTATCTGCCAGCTTGTCCAAATTCTCTTGCTTCCTTATGCAAAGCTTTAGCTGTTGCATCAATAGTTTGATTGCTCACAATTTCATAGTTTACTTGTCCGGTGACATTTGCAAGGTCACTCTTCGATAAAGAATGTCCCGAATTGTCCTTGAAAATTATATCTTCTTCTTCTGAATTGGCATTATTAGTAGTAGATTGGCAAGAGCATAAAATTAAAAATGTCAAACTGAAAATGCCTGTGGTTCGTTTCATTTGTCTAATTGTTACGTTGTGTTGGTAGGGTGTAAATGCTTGCCGCTTACAGATGTATTTCTGCTAAAATACGCTACTTATTGCGCAAATACAACTCAGGTGGGAATGGTTCAACATACCAACCCTTACTCAGTATTCTCCCGCAGATAATCACGTATGAGGTCTACTGGTGGGTCAATTGTCCTTTAGAGTTGGTCAGAGCCATTTGTATCAGCGCCTCAGCCTTTTCGTCATATGGAATTTGGAGCTGATCCCAAACCCCGAGCCCCCAACCTATAACATTTGCATCATTCAAAAACGCCTCTATCCACCGAAAAGAAACTGGATGCGCTAGCTGCTTAATTAACCAAACTGCGCTGTCAGCGTGTTCGTCGGTGGAAGATTTATATTTGCTATATGCAAAGATTGCGGCCTTGGAAGAGTGAATCAAACGCAAACAATCCTTGGCGACCTCACTTCCCGCCAATAAGAATTTCTCCTTTCCCCCTCGCGTCCCCCCTTCTAAGCAGTTGTATAAGCGGGTAATTATTTCTGTCAGGTCTTGTCAACCAAAAACAAAAAACCCGCATATTATCAACTTGTTACACTAAGCGCTTTTCGCTGCTCACCCGGCGCTCCCGCGAAAATCGGGTGATTTTGGGAGTTCTTGAGTGAATCGAAGGTAGAGAAATTTATTATTTGAGCTAGTAACCTATTGTAAAATAGTGGGCACTTAAAAAATTTGATGTTTCTGTGTCCATCGCCTGACTTTATAAGTTGTCAAGGTAACATTCGAAATATGGTTTTTCCCGATACACAAGACTTTTGTCAAACTCTTTGTAAACTTCGGGAACATGATAGCTTTTTAAATTCCCATCTTTGTCTAGGTAAGAATGATTGATAATTTCAATGATGTCATTTGGTGAATACCCTTTTGGCATTTCAAAGAAGTCGAACAAAAATGAAGTCCCAAACGAAAACTGTTTTCCGTCTTTCATTTTTGCAACAAAGCCTGTCCAGCCCATTTTCGTTTCGCCACGAATTTGTCTTAATGTTTGTTCCGGAAAGGCGAAATCGCTTTTGTCAACCTTTGCAATGTCGTAATAATTGAGGCAGTTGCCACTTGTTACAAATGTTTTTACGATTTCCCTGTATCCCAAGCCCGAGGATTTGCTGAAAATGCTTTTGCCTGATTGTTCTTCGTCAAAGCGTTTTATGGCTAAGTCAATAATCTTTGAGGTATTGCGAAATAGCACACAAGGCAAGTGAAGTCCGTCTGTCAGAGTAACAGACGCTCGATATCCGTTTCCATAAATTACATCAGTTAGTGGCTGAATGTTAGTCTTGAGGAACTTAATTATTTCTTCTATTGGTAGTGGTGTCATAGAATTTCTTACAACAGATTTATTTGTGCTAAAGTATTAATTGCTCACCCGGCGCCCGCGAAATTTGGATGGTTTTGGGAGTTCTTGAGTGTCTTGAAGGTAGAGGAAAATATGAAAATTCAAACCAATACCAATAACAAAAAAATTAAGGTTTTGACGAAGAGGAATTAGAATCATTTCTTTTAGCTTCTTCAAAATTGACTAAAAACGCCAACCAATCTTTAAATAAATCCAGGAACCATTGAACGGGTATGGGTCCCATCGTATCCTCACCAGAACAATAAATTAAACAACCATTTTTGGAACATTCCACATATGTTATATCATAACCTTCTATTTCAGCCTTTTCCACCTCATCATTTATTACCGACTCCAGATCTTTGATAATTTTCTTTACAATTCTAATGTCCCTTGTATGCAAGTCCATTAACATCCAGTATTTATTCTCAATTGCAAAACCAGGCAATCCTCCTTCATTAATACGAAATGAATGTTTAATCATATTTCAATATAAGACATTACGCTCATAGGAAATAAAAGTTACCCTTTCTACACGACTCTTCTATTTTCTCTGATTGCTTCTTTAAAAACCTGGGAGTCCTGTTTCCAAATATCGGCCGCCAATTCCTTAACAAAAGATTTACCGATATTTTGAAACGCCTCTACCTGGCTGTCACTGAGTTTAATTATTCGTATCTGTTCACAAATACCGCCTAAGTAAACAAATAAAAAAAATCCATCAACTGCTTTATCCAAAGTATAAAACCATTCTTCCTCACAGATACGCTGCGGTTTACTTTCACTACTACCGATATTTATATTTAATTCTCTAATTTGAAAGGGAATACCATCCGTAGAGAATATCAGTTCAACTGCATGCGTAGTATTATCAGACAAACCCTTATTAATTTTCTCAAAGTCAAGACTTGAAAGGTTGTAATTAATTTGAAGATATTCTTCTAATTCAAGGTTGCTATTAAAGGTTCTACTTGATTTGTAAAAAAATAATATCTCCTTCCATGACTTACTGTCTGAAGACTTTTTTGAAATAAATATCTTATCACCTGTTATAACTAAATCCATATTGGTTTAAAGTTTTATACCAAGGTATTTCCTTTGAGCAGGCCCTTTACTCCAACTCCAGCACAATATCTGAATAATTAGTGGCTGTTGAAATACTCCATTCTTTAAGTATTTCTTCAACGGTATTTTTATCTATTGCTGCCAACCCAAAGGTTCGGACTGCATCTGCTGATACTTTATTATCATGATCATGTTGTTCATGAGGCATTCCCTCGCTGCATTGCTTGCATAAGATTCTTACCGTAGTCCAATCTTCAAAACCTATTCCTTCCCTATTACACAATTGCCTTAATTGGCTTTTGATAGGGCTGGTGAGTATTTTCCATTTGTAACTAATGAGGATGCTAATATAATCCAAAAAAAATGTCCGGAAACGTAAACGCCAAACGTCTTAGTCATGCAGCGTGAAGGATTCACGTATAATTTCTCAACATTAAAAAGAAAAATAATGAATGAATTGAAAGACAAAATCGCAGTGATCTATGGGGCAGGTGGCGAAATCGGCGGCGCTGTCGCACGTGCTTTCGCATGCGAAGGAGCCAGGCTTTTTCTTACCGGGCACCGCCTGGCGCCTGTGGAAGCGGTTGCCAGGGACATCGTGTCTGCTGGCGGCGATGCCGAGGCAGCGGAGGTTGATGCCCTTGATGAGCAGGCTATAGATAAGCATCTGCAGTCTGTAGTGGCTAAGGCAGGCCGTATTGATATTTCGTTCAATGCGATGGGGAACTCGCCAACCAGGTATCTGGGGGCATCGCTGGTTGATATGGATCTTAAACAATTCTCCATGCCGATCACGAGCTATACCACATCATATTTTCTGACTGCGCGTTTAGCTGCAAGACGCATGCTCCCGAATAAATCCGGGGTAATCATGACTGTTACTGCGCCTCCCGCAAGAATAGGCACGCCAAACGGAGGTTATGGTCCGTCACAGGCTGCCAAGGAGGCGCTTACCCGATACCTGTCGGTTGAACTCGCGCCTCAGGGCATCCGCGTGGTCTGTCTGCAGCCGCACGGCATGCCGGAGACAGAGACAATAAGGGAAATATTTGAAAGTAAGGCCAGGCCAGCGGGCGTAACCTGGGAACAGTTCTCAAGTTATCTTGCAGGCATGAACCATCCCAAACGTTTCCTGACACTCGCAGAGATGGCTAATGTAGCGGCCTTTATGGCTTCCGATAAAGCAAGCGGAATGATGGGAACAACCGTCAATTTGACCATGGGAGCCCTGGACGACTAGTATCTGCAACCTGGTGGCAAGGTAGTCAACCCCGCATAAAATCAATATTCTATGCGGGTTTTTCGATTTATTTCTGACCGCCTTCACCAAGGCTTCGGCGCCGAAGTAGTTCCGACATGAAAATTATTTAATCGATTATTAGCCGATGTTGTAACTTTTGTCGATCTATGAGTAATAAAATATTATTTGTTATTACGGTATTGTTCATCAGCTGCGGCGACCTAACACCTCAGTCTGGAGCGCAGGACAAAAGCACAATCAAGGATTCGGCATCCAGGCCTTTACTAACAATAGATAGTAACAGGGTGAAAGATAATTCGGTACACCTTTCGCAAAAATCCGTTTCCACTATTAACTGTCATGATTTGTTACATTCACTTATTGATAAAAGCAGTTTTGACCCGGAAATAAAGAAGTTAGGGTTTGGAGTATGGGTCGACACAGTACACAGTGGTATAGCAATAATTCAAATCACAGTACATAATACCGAACGTAATGATGACCCGATAATAGGTTGGGTTAAAATTGATTTTAACGATAAGAAGCTATGGGATATTTCCATCGATCCTGAAAAAGAGTTAGGCTACGATACAGTTTTATTCAGAGAATTAGATGAAAAATGCCTGGTCAGGTAAGACTCGCGGTCAACCATAAATAGCGGAATCATGCCGTTAAAGATTTCTCTTCTTCAAAAATCTCCCCGTTACTTATGGGCATATTCAATTTGTCACTGGTGAAAATGAAGATAATAGCCTGCATTTATCACACTATTGAGATTTTTAGCTTGAACATTTTAGATTTAGTTTTCAAAATATCTTTTAAATAACCTGGTTGCTCTTTCCCAATTGGGTTGTTCGGGATCATCTTCATCAATAGTTTCATTAAACTGTTTAACCCTTAAAATACAGTTATGACAAAACTTTTCCGGATTATCATTTTTGCATTCCAGCAATTTGCAATAATGAAGTGCCTGCCTGATTTGCTGAAATGATAACTCAAAATCCTTCACGGTTACTATCGGTTAATTGATCGCCAGTAGTTTCATCCCATTCTCTTGTAAAATAGTGTGTTGATTCCATAAATACGTCTTAAATATCGCTTTCAGTTCTACTTTGTAGATAGCTATGTATGAAGTCTACCTGATCGGCTATTTGCCCTGCAGATTTAACCAAAGCTAATTGTAAAAGTTTCTCTGTTTTTTCATCGTATGGGATTTTTTTAGTTCATAAAAGCCTTTCATGATAGATTTAATTGATGGCAACTCTTTAATAAAAATAAGAGCTATTTAGAATAAATTATCCTGCAAATAGATAATATTATTATTTATGTCTCAAATCGATTGAATTAATGGGAAAGTATGAATGGAGTAGCAACCGCATTCCCCCGTCCTGTTAATTAGGGTGTTGGAGCTAGAGTGCCGATTTCCGGGATCTTCGGTCGATCAATTCCTCGAACAATTTAATTAACTCCTGAGGTTTCTGGCTTAGTGGAAACGGTACTAACGGTGCTTTTTGCGGGTAATTAAAAAGTATATAATACAAATTTATTTGCTGCTAAAAATTGTGTATACTAGCAGAATATATAATTGTACGCAAACTTTATGAAAAGTATAATCGTTATAGGAACTTTATTTCTCATTTGTAATTTTAGCTTTTCTCAGATGCCATTTGGGGGAATTGAGGGATTAAAAGACACTTCTAATTTTCGTGAACTTAGAAGTGAGCTGAAAATTCAATCTTTGGCTATAGAATTCGATAGTACTTATGTCCCAGCCTATTTTAAACATGCTGCACTTGAGTATCAATTGGGTAACTATGAGACCTGCATTAAGGAACAAAACGATATAATCAAACGGTTCCCTGATTATATTAAAGATGCTTATACTAATAGAGGCATGTGCTATTGTTTTCTTAAAAAGTATAATCAAGCTTTAGCTGATCTAAATAAGGCCAGGCAATTAAGTCCGGAAGACGCAATGAGTTATTTAAATTTAGCCTTTGTTAAAAGCCATATGCAAGAGTACCAGCTAGCGATATTTGATTTAGACACTGCCATCGCTCTGAGACCTGATTATGCCAAGGCTTTTGCCAATAGGGCTTTCGCTAAAGAGCAATTAAAAAAGTATAAAGAAGCCATTGAAGATTATAATAAAGCCTTAGAAATTCAACCTAATTATCCAGAAGTATATTTTAACAGAGGATATGTAAAATTTATAATGAATAAACCCGATGAAGCAATAGCAGACTATAATAAAGCTTTAGCGATTTTTCCTAACTTTTCGCTTAGCTATGACTTCTATTTATATCGCAGTAGGGCTTATGAAAAAAAAGGAGATTTAGTTAATTCAAAACTGGATCAGGACATTGCCAATGAGCTTAAAAAAGAATAAGTGCTGTTAAAGTAATTATCTACTCAACCAAAAACAAAAAACCCGCATAAAATCAATATTCTATGCGGGTTATTCGATTTATTTCTGACCGCCTTTGCCAAGGCTTCGGCGGTCGAAGTAGTCCCGACAGGACTGCTTTTATATCTTTAAACCCGCATATTATCAACTTGTTACACTAAGCGCTTTTCGCTGCTCACCCGGCGCCCACTCGAAAAATGGGTGGTGAGGGGAGTTCTTGAGTGACTTGAAGGTAGAGAATAAATGGGATATATATCTTGTAAAAGCAAGTAAAGATTTGCGAAAATTCCAAACGGTAGTTCTAGTGCCAATCATAAAAAAGGCCAACTATTCTCTTAAAGCTCTAATCTTACGCAACAGCATTTTGCGCATATAGAATTATTCTTTGATTTGGCTCAATCACCTTAGACTCCATATAAAAAGATTGCAATTCGTCGATCCTCAACCATCTAGATCCCACCATCTCTTCATTAAATAGCTCTTCAAATGTTTGAGCCTTTAAAGAAAACTTTCTAATAGAATCAATATCAATTTTATATTCAAATTCTCCTTCTCCAATCTTTTTTAGATTACATATAGGCACATGGTAGCCGGAGGTAATTAATTTCTGCGGATCTTGAAGTTTATCAGTAGGCCTTAAGAATGCAGAGCAAAATGGCATTCGGTAACTTTCATTATTATCAAAGTCTTCCGGAGATTTGCAAAAATCCTTTTCACAGAAACAACCTTTCATTTTTATTAATTGAGTTAAAATATTCCCTGCCCTTTTTATATATAACACTTCATTCTCCCAAATCTTATACTGAATAGCCGAAATCCTTACCATTTCTTTCTTTACATCATAATATTCATAAATCAAATCTGCTCCTGTTATAGCTTCCGAAGGATTGGGATGTAGTATATTGATTCTAAATACACTACCATTATCTTTATCAACGTACTGGTTAAATTTACCCAGATGACTATTTACGAATTGCTTATTAGCCCTAGTAACAATGGAGTCATATATGATTGCTTGATGTTCCGTAACTCTCTCAAGTCCTAAGATATTATCATTTGACTCCGCTAATAGTTTGCGTAAAGATTTTCTTTCTTTTTCTAATGCTTGTGGAGATTCATCTTCAGGATAAACGGATATTAGACTATCTAATTCGCTTATTCGTTCTTGGATAAGCATATCCGGAGAGACATCCTTTCCGATTTCAATGGATTTTGCAGTTGCTTCCTGTTTGAATTTGTCATAAAGCTTATCTAATACACTTTTTCTGAAAAAATCAGTATTCGAATATGCAAAAACTCGTTCAGCATTTTGCTTTGCAAATTTTATCGCATCTTCATAAGAAACGTTAGGCCTTTTCTTTACTATACTTAACAGTTCTCTGGCGGCAATTATTAGAATCCATTCTTTTTGTAACTGATCTAATTCCTCCATAAAAACTTTTAATTACTTTAAGATTAATTTGAGTCCTTAATGATATGTAACTTATAATCCGATGCACAAGTGTTAAATAATCTAACATTTGCTAGATTAAATGACCCTATTTTCCTTTCAGCGCAGCAATAATTGTTCTAAAGCTTTCCAGGCCCGCTTCCAGGTTGTCTACAATGTCTTGAGCTAATTCATCCGGATCAGGAAGGTTATCAAGGTCCGCAAGTGATTTATCCTTAATCCATGTAATGTCAAGAGATGTTTTGTCTCTAGATATGATTTCATCGTAAGAGAATTTTCTCCATCGACCGTCAGGATTTGATTCGCTCCATGTTTCTTTTCTCTTGTGTCTATTAGCCGGGTTATAACATTTAATGAAATCTTTTAGGTCATCCAGCTTTAACGGGTTCTTTTTTAGTGTGTGGTGTATGTTAGTACGATAGTCATACACCCATATATCTTTGGTCCAGGGATCTTTACTGGATGGTTTACCATCCCAGAACAGCACATTTGCCTTTACACCATTGGCATAAAAGATACCAGTGGGTAACCGTAATATTGTGTGAAGCTCAGTTGTTTCGAGTAGCTTTTTTCTTATAGTTTCACCAGCGCCACCTTCAAATAATACATTGTCTGGCAATACCACTGCCGCCTGACCGGTTGTTTTGAGCATGCTCTTAATATGCTGCACAAAATTGAGTTGTTTATTGCTGGTGGTTACCCAAAAATCCTGGCGGTTATAGGTAAGGTCTTCTTTTTCCTGTTCTCCATCTTCGTTGGTAAAAGTCATACTGCTTTTTTTACCAAAAGGAGGGTTGGCAAGTACGTAGTCATGTCTAGTGTCCGGTGCTCCAATTAAGGAGTCGTTAGGCGAAATGATGGTATCGCTGTCAATATCTCCGATATTATGCAGGAACAAGTTCATTAATGCCAGCCGACGGGTACTGGCTACAATTTCATTACCAGCAAACGTTTTATATTTCAGGAATTGTTTTTGGGCTTTATCCAGCAATGCGTTTTCTGTAAGCCAATCATAAGCAGCCAAAAAGAATCCTCCTGTTCCACAAGCTGGATCTGCAATGGTCTTATTGGGTTCGGGGCGAACACACTCTACTATTGCTTTGATCAACGCCCTTGGGGTAAAGTACTGTCCCGCGCCACTTTTAGTATCTTCTGCATTTTTCTCCAACAAACCTTCGTAGATATCGCCTTTATCTTTTACGCCCATAAGCACCCATTCTTCTGCATTAATGAGGGCTATGAGTTTATAGAGCTTAGCAGGATCTTGAATTTTGTTCTGGCTCTTAATAAATATCTGTCCCAGCATACCTTTCTCATTACCGAGCTCGCGAAGCAGTTTACTATAATGGGTTTCGAGATCGTCGCCACTTTTGCCTACCAGGCTTTCCCAATTAAATTTTTTGGGTATAGGCATAGTGCGGTTATGGGGAGGCTTACTATACTCGTCTGCCATTTTCAAAAATAGTAGATAAGTAAGCTGTTCTAAATAATCGCCATACCCGACGCCGTCATCTCTAAGTGTGTTACAGAATGCCCATATTTTCGAAACGATGCTAGATGTATTTGTAGTACTATTGTTGCTCATACTATTTTATTTATCCCAATCTTCTTTTTTCTTTAAAACGTCCCTGATATTAGTGGATTGTTTGGAGGAAGTGTTGATGAGATTTAATATGTGCCAATAATTTTTCCAAAACCGCTCGGTACAAATTTTATTTGTTTCATCCATTTATAAGTTGTCAATACTTCCTCCGGCTGAAATTCTTCCTTTTTCTTAGGTGACCAATTGAAGAAATCTTCTACTAGTAAATTAATTTTAACTGGCTTCTTCTTAATTAGCCGGTTGTTCCAAACCGCATATAAGGTTGCTATTAATTCAGACTCATGTGTTGATTTATCTTTCAGCTGTTGAATTACAAAAACAATTTGTTTTCCTTTTTCTCTGAAATAGACTGCATAGTCCTTTATCAAAGAACCAATATTATCACCGGGAGTAAACTTGGTAATCTTACCTCTTTGTTCTTCCTGCACCCAGTCTCTATCTTGCATTTCTTTACGAAATGCTATTGTAAATTCCTTATCATGAGGGCCAGCCCTATCCTGGAGGAAATTTGTTTCGTAGGTCACTTCTGCATAATTTTCGACCAGGTAAAGTGTTTTTTGAAATTTAGTTAACCCAAAGTATTTTTCGTCATGAAGTAAATGAATGATCTTTCCTGCCAGTACTTTTCGTTCTAATGGGATTACTTTAGCTTCTTGTTTGACTGTATCGATTGAATCGGAATCTATCAGTTTACCCTCGAACGCTTTTTTTAGAATACTCTGCCTTAATGCTTCTGCTTGTTGTAGGCTTTGCTTAATGGTTTCTTCAATTTTATCAGCTACGCTGAGGCGGCTTTCGATTTCTTGGACAATTAAGCTTTGTTCATTTAATGGTGCAATAGGTATTGGGTAAGTTTTAAGTTTCGTTCCATTAATATTTGATTGATTTACACCAAAAGTCCTTACAGTATTACCGTACTCCCTTGCCGCTTTTGAATTAAGATAATAATTTAGATAATCAGCGTCTACCAAGTTTTTGTCTAAGTTTATTCGAATAAGGTATCCTGCAAAAATCGCGGGTCTTTCTCCTTTATATATTGCAGTTTTTCCAACCAATTCTGCGCTATTTGTTCTATTGAATAGAACATCATTCTTTTTTAAAAGATATTTCTTTATCTCATTATCATCATCGGTGTATACCAAATCATTCCAGTCAAATCTCCCATTTTGAATGTTACCCATTCGAAGTACAGGTATTTTACCATGTTCTTTAGATTTTGCGGCTGACCCATATTCAACATTCGAACAAACATCATCTAATTTCACAAGCTTCCATCCTTCTGGCAATTTTCCATCTTTTACATTTTCATTAGTAAACCTTCCTTCAAATGCCCATTTCAATACAGCCTGGCTGTAGGTTTTCAATTGCCGCTGGGCTATTTTTAATTGTTCTATGCCTTTGTCTAGCTCACTAAAAAGCTCTTCAATTTTGGAAACAATTGCTTGTTGAATAGCTTTGGGAGGAAGAAAAATTTCAGAGTCTTCAAAATTTTTTTTTGTTATGTGGGCTAAACCTGCCGTGCCATGTGCTTTGTTTACAAATTCTTTTACCTTATTATTGAGCGCATATAAATAATACTTTTTATCAATTAGTTCTTCGATAATTTCAATTTTGAAAATGTGTTGGTTTAAAACAGCATTTTCTCCTTTCCAAATATGAGCGCCAAAAGATGTGTCAGGCGTACCAGACCAGGCAAATAATAAATCACCAGTTTTTACATAATATTTATCTTCAACCTTGAAGTTACAGTAGTTAAAATGTGAATTTTCTTTATTAAGATTTTGTATGCGAATTATTGGTAACCCTTCTTTACTCCAATCAATAGGTTTAAAAGCTTTTCCATTTATATAGGTGGCTATTTCGCCCAACCTTACTTTTTCCCAACTTTCTGGTAATTGCTTTTTATTTTTCGGTACGTTCATTCTTTAGTTAAGTTATGCAATACAAGTGTGCGAGGTAATGATGATTAACATTAGACCTACAACTTATCATATTAAATTAAAACATTATAAACACAGCTCCCTTAGGCCACCAACACCTCATTCAACTCGTCCAATATCTTTTCACTATTCTCCTTAAATAACTGGTAGAATCTGCCCAACCCGCCTTCCTTATTAAAGGGATCGAGTTCAAAATCATCTCTTTCAACATGAAAACTGCCTGCAATATAATCTTTTATCATGCGTAGCCATTTCATTTGGTCTTCAGTAAAACGATTATGTTGTCCGGCATTTTGCTTTAAAATCCATTGCTGGAAGTTTTTATCAACTATTCTATCGTATACTGTCAATTTTTTATCAATACCACTAATTTTACGGATAATGCTTACCAGTGCAGTAAGTTCGTTTTTGGCTGATCCTTCCGCCTGCTTCAGCTGTTCGTATGCTTTCCACACATGATCTGGAGCCAACAAAGGTTGCTCGGTTTTTATTTTTTCACAAAGATCTTTGATCATATTGTAGGTTAACTCGCGTCGACGGTATGGCTGGTTATAAAAGATTTGCAAGGCTGTAATTTCATCCTTATGTGCTTCAATCCATGTAGTAAAGTTGCTGATGGTGAGTTCGGCTGCTGCTTCCTGGTCTTTTACCCACCCTATATTGGTTATTTCATCTATATTGATATGGTCAATTACTTGGTTGTATTTTTTTCGAATATCAACAATGTAGTCCCGCAGTTCAGGGTTATTAAAAATAACAACTGCTTCATTAACTATTTCTGAATGCTGCGTGTTAAAAGTTGCATTGATTTCGTCAGGCGAAGCACCAGGCTTCTCTCTCTGAACACTGATTCTTAAATTTTCAATGGTGTCAGGGTCGTATGCATGTAACAATTGCTTCACTACCTGGCTTATGTTTTTTCCCCCTGCTTGCTCTGTAAATTGCTGTTTTTCCCTTTCATTGATCTGTTTATCCAAGCGTATTAAACGATTTGCCAGCGTAGAAAGAATGTCTTCCGTAGTGTTGCCCATCGCCACATTTTGCAACACATCCTTCAAACTCATACCGGGATTTTTTTCCAACGGTCGGCTGTCAGTTTTCTGGCTTTGTTCTACGCCAATCGCATCGATGATAACGAAATGATCTTTTGTATATTTTGCGGATGGCGTGCCAGTAGCTTTTAACTGCTCCAATGAACAAGTACGGGTGCCACGGCCTTTCATTTGTTCATAATAACTTTTGCTTTTTACATCCCGCATAAATAATAGTACTTCTAGCGGACGTATATCTGTTCCAGTGGCAATCATATCTACCGTTACTGCAATGCGTGGATAATAATCGTTGCGAAAATCACTAAGTATGTTTTTGGGATTCTCTTTGCTTTGATAAGTTATTTTTTTACAGAATTTATTCTCTTCACCAAATTCATCCCGAACGATTTCTATGATATCTTCTGCATGGCTATCTGTTTTGGCAAAAATGAGCATTTTGGGTACTTCAAATTTGCCTTCTTTATCTATACGGTCGGGAAACATAAGAGGCAAGTTTTCCTTCGTCGCCCTTATAATTGTTCTGATTTGACTTTTGTTAACTATGTCTTTATCAAGCTGTTTTCCAACATATTGAATGTCTTCATCAACCGCTTCCCAGAATTTTTTTCTTGTCAACCGTTCTCGTTTATCCACCATTTCTCCCATGGCAATGGCTGCTCCCTGTTTGGTTATTTTCGTTTCGATGGTAAATACATTGTAAGGGACAAGTACCCCATCTATTACTGCTTTTTCATACCCATAATCACTTACGAGATTTTGATTAAAATAACCAAAAGTACGGTTATCAGGAGTTGCTGTCAGGCCAATTTGAAATACATCAAAATAATCCAGTACCTGTTTCCACAAATTATATATACTACGATGGCACTCGTCTATCACTATAAAATCAAAAAATTCGACAGGAATATTTTCATTATACACTACGGGTATTGGCTCTTTCGGGGAAGACCGTTCGTTGGGATTTTCTTCCTCTGCACTTTCATCTAATTCCGTGCCCTTTAAAATTGAATACATCCGTTGAATGGTGGAAATATATACCTGATTATCGTCAGGAATATAACTGCTCTTCAGCCTCGTAACCGTATAAAGTTCAGTGAACTTTCGATTGTCATCATTGGGCACATAGGCCATAAATTCCTGCTCTGCCTGTTCGCCCAGGTTCTTGGTATCTACCAAAAACAAAATGCGCTTGGCTTTTGCAAACTTTAATAAACGATAAATAAAAGTAATAGCTGTAAAGGTCTTGCCACTACCGGTGGCCATTTGAATCAAGGCTTTGGGATGCGCATCTTTAAAAGATGTTTCGAGATTCGTAATGGCGTTTATTTGGCAATCTCTTAACCCATCTATGGGCAGAGCTGGAATATCATGGAGCCGGGAGCGTAGAGATTTGTCATATTTTAGCCATGAAGCAAAAGTCTCCGGACGATGGAACGTGAATACTGGCCTTGATCGCGGTTTTCTATCGCGGTAATCAGTAAAACGAGTAATTTCTCCAGTACTCTCATAAGCAAAGGAGAGTTTATCATTGTTTAAGTATTTGAGTTTTGCTGTAGCGTAACCTTCACTTTGCTCCTCATGTACGGTTAAATGTTCACCTTCTTCTTCCCGTTTGGCTTCGATGATACCCACAGGTATACTGTTTACGAACAACACATAATCCGCAGGCCCGATATCAGTTTGATATTCTCTGATCGCTACTCCCACACCTGCAGCCAGGTTAATTTTGGATTTGCTTTGAATAATCCAGCCACTGGCCAAAAGCAATTGGTCAATTCTATCACGGGCAAGTTGTTCAGGGTGCTGGTTCATAAATCAGGGTAAAGTACAATTTTACACTTGATGGCTAATGTAATAATAATTTTTATTAAATGTCAGCTATGTGTATGCGAGGCTCTTTCGTAAAAGAAAAGGAATAACATTCTAAAATTAAAAACATTCGGTTCATTATCAATAACTTACGATCGAACTTGTAAGCATTATAGGTTTAAAAATAAAGTATTGATAAAATCATAGGGAAGCGCTCGGCAGGCTATTGGGTGATGAATTGTGGTATTGCAATTCTAACTTGACGATCCCCAGATAAAATTTTGACCCTTACAAATTTTGAAGGGGTTACTTTACATAAACTGACATTTTATTCCTTATTTTTAAATAGAAAATTGTGAAGTATGGATTTAAGTGTGTTGCATCCCGTGAAATCACCTGATCGTGATTATAGCTGGAAAGATAAGTTGAATAATATAACTGGCCTGCTCGGTTGCCGGTTCCTGGAATGGTCAGGATGGTATAACCAGGACATATCCCAACGTTTACTAGGTCACTATAGGCTTTACCAACTCTTCAAGGCCAAAAGCAGGCACGATTCTCTGATTGCTTTACCGCTGGCATACATCACACATTACCGCACCTTGCACGCCATTAAGTACATTTTCTCTTGTATTACCGCTGTTTTGTATTACGTTTTTACCCTAGGTGACTGGTATTATCCATTGCTTGTCGAACAGCTAAATAAACAGCTGATCAACCGGCACCATACCATACTGCAGGATTTCTTAATCGATGTTGAGATCGACTTTAAAAAAGCCCTACATAATGCAATTGACCAAATTAACGGTTCTGGCAACATGCCAGCCCCGGAAATAACCATCGTTCAATGCCGTCTCGAAAATAAGGTATACAACAATACTTGCCATTACTTTACTGAATATAACGGTACCGTCCTTTCCGGTACAAATGAATTGAAGGGAAAGCAAAAGGGGGTGTTTACAAAAAGGCAAATTCTGATCCTTTTTGATCTGCTGGCTGAGAAAGGGAATTTAGAAAAGATCGATTACACAAAGCCGAATAAGTTTGAATCTGTAGCTGAGTTGTTTCATGCTGTGAACGGTAAAACTAAAGATACCTGGGTGGAGGAGATCAATAATTTTAAGGATAAAGGGCTATACCATTATGGTGATAAAGGTGAATTAAGACAGCTGCTTATTACACTTACCAATTTAGCCGAAACAGCACGACAGTCAGGATTTCGGCTCTTGGCAAAAGCTGTGGATAAGAAAATACGGGAATTAGAAATAGGCCAGAAATAAATCTGAAATATACCTTTTGAAAAGGGATCAGGCTTTAATTCCTGATAAAATTAATCCCAGCCTTCTTCTACAATCGGTTTATTAGGCATAAAGTCCTGAGGCGAACAGCCGAGCTCGTAAGCAAGTCTATTAAGGTGATTTATATTATATGTACTAGGGCTATTAGGACTTTCAATCTGGCCTATATATCCCCTGCTTAAACCTAATATGATGGCAATCTCATCCTGAGACAGGTTCTTTTTTCTTCGCATTTCCGTAACCTTATCGATCACAGCCATTTCAAACTTTGTTTTCTGCGGACTAGTCATATTAGTCCCAAGGAAAGAAATCTATAAAATTTCTTGCTTAGTAATACTAAGCATTGTAACTTTATAACAGATACCCTAAAAATAAACATACTGGGTACCGTTATTGGTATTGCGAATACTGAGTCTCACCCGACGAATCTGACAATTCACCACATGTGAGGCAAAGTAAGCGCCCAATTCCTATATTGCACTATAGGGTTGGGCCTACTTATGTCTTTTGAATGTGGCCGCGAAAGCGGGGGCTTTGTCAGAGCCCGTCGGACGAAAGGCAGGTAGGTTCCAACCCTTTAGTTTTTCGGCCCGTTTTAATCCGCCCCGGGAACCTTCCTTTCTTTTTAGGCTCATAAACTATTTCATTAACCTAAATTCTTTCACATGAATGAGCCATTAACCAATTCCCGTCCTGGGATATCCTTTTACGGTAAAGCCCACAACAATCACCCTCAATGGTACAACCAGCCGATACGCCTCACTGAGGAACAACTAAACAATCCCCTTCTTGTTTTTGATGATTTTTTTCAGGGTTATCATTTAAATGAAACCCGTGAAATATTATGGCAGTGGTTAACCACAATTATATCGAGTCCCGGGGGCATTGCAAGTGAACCGCTTGAGCGAAGCAATCATATTTATTTTTATGAAAAAATGGAGGAGGTTGTTGAAGCGGCGTTTGTGCTTAAATCTAAACAGCTCTCAACATCCCCTAATGGAATACCAAATGAGCATGATACTTCCACTTTCGCCAAAGATCCTGCGGCAAATGAAATCTCCGATCTAAATTTATGTAAGCAAAAAAGGCTTATAGAATATGCCGAAGAAGATCCTGTATATGTAATAAAGCAAGTGTTTAAACCTGAAGGGTTGTTCACCAGCGATCAGATAAAAGCCTGGTTGGTTATTGGCCTTTTGACTGAATGCTGCGCATATGATGAAGCTGATAAACGCGAACAGCTTAAGACATTTCATGACGATCTGCTTGTAATGGTCGATGCCCTATATATTATTCATGGAGATAATACTGAAACTACCGGGAAGAAGAACCCGTATGCGTATACAGTCTCTGTTTTAAGCCAGGAACAAATGAAGAAGCCGCAAAAAGGGGTTACGGATTTTTTTGAAAAGTACCCCACAACATACATCGATAGGGAATTGGAAGATTGGCTGGAAGCTGGCATTTGTTATACAGGTAATTGGCCTGATGACCTTTTTTGCCGAAGCCAGCTTTTAGATACACATCGTTATGTCTTATGCCTTATTAGGTCAGCGGCGCATCTTTATGCCCATGGATAGACAGTGTTTACCTAATCTTCAAACGTAATTTATGGGCAATAAAGACAAAGACAATGAACTTACAGAAGGTGGTGTATTAGATCTAATAGAAAAATATTTGAGTGAAGAAAGGGATGTTAAAAGCTATGATGAACAGATCGCAGTAGTAGTCTATTATCTTTTAGGAGGTACGCAATTTGACGATTTCATTGGATATTACCCAACTGCTTCTGCATCGGTATTGAGGGCCTTTGCCTCAAGTGATGTTGCCGACAAATTAAAACAGGAAGTAGGAACGTTCAATTTTGACACGTTGTGCAAAATGCTGGAAAGGATGGTTGAATTCTGCTGGGATATAAAAGGCAATCAAATGTTTTTGGCGCAACTGGATCAATTAATGTTCGGTACAAGTGTAAGAGCCTGGCCAGATTGCTATATTTTACATTATAAAAATAAATATGAGCGGCTATTGAAAAATGGTAGTGAGGATTAAGTTGGAAATACACACTGTTTCATTTAAAATATCACTAATCAGTACCATTACCAAAAGCCCCGATGTTTCTACATCAGGGCTTTTACATAAAGGTCTTTATGTTAGTTTTAACTTCCCAGGTAGTGGAGGCTAAACCAATATGAATAGGTAAGGAAAATAACAGTGATAACCATTATCACCGCCCATTTTTTGGCATCCGATTGAAAGAATACCTGTAGATTATTGGGTCGCTTATTCTGCAGGGCATTTTCAAACATAAAGTTTATCTTCAAAAATGCGCTGTCTACAATTTTCTGAACCGGCCGGGTATCAGCTTCAGCTGTTATCTTTTGGGTAGCCAGTTTTTCTGAAAAACTGCCTACGGTATCCTTTAAGATACTTACAATTGAAACAAGATCCTGTATTTGCTGGCTGAGCTTTGTCAGTTCCTCCGCTTGCTCTTTTACTGCCAGCTCCAATGTTTCATATTTATCTTCATTCATAAATAATAGTTTTTTGATTTAAATGATTCTGTTACAGCTGGTGTCCGTGTTTTTTCTTCTTTTTCTTTTTTTTGTATAAAAATGGACCAGGCGCATCTACCTGCTCAGACTTCAGCAATGCTTCGAGTAGCTGATTTTTATGCATACCGGGCAGCGGTATTTCGTTCTGCTTTTCCGGCATTTTTTCAACCACTTTTTGCACCCCCTTCCCTGAACTATTCGAGGCCCCGGTTTGCTTTTGTTTGGGCAACCCTTCCGGTTCACCTTGTTGCGCTTTCCGCACCAGTTTTTGTGTTTGTTCCTGACTGAGCAATCTCTCAATTGTCATTAATGAGTATCCGACTTCACTGCCCTTGATCTTTACTTTTTTATTGTCGATAAAAGCAATACCCCGTCCCTTTAATACCTGGTAGCCCAGGGAGTTCATTTTTTGCTCAAACTGTTCGATCGTTTTTACCTGCTGCAGCACCTGGCGGATGTTCGTTTTTAATCGATCCATCCGGGCGTTTTGCCGGGGAATCAATCGCTGTACTTTGGGTAAGAAGGGCCGCGGATTTAGCACCTGTTTTAACTGATGCTTTATTTCCAACTTCCGGCACAGGTTAGCCATTTGTCGATAGTTGTTGCTGTTGCTGGCCACCTTGCCATCATAACCCACCCGGTTGGCAACGATATGGATGTGCTGCGCATGTGTGTCTTTATGCAGTATGACGGCATACTGGTTTTGATCTACTTTAAATGACTCTGTACACGCCTGAGCAATTTCTATCAGCTGATTTTTGGAGAGATTTTCCCCATGTGCCAAACTAAGCGTGAAATGAAAAACAGGCTTTTCTACCCGGCGGCTTAATTTGCTGACTTCGCTGAACTGGCTGGTCAGCTCGTTTACGTTTCCAAAACAGTTATTATAATACAGCACTTCGGCCCGCTCCTTGTGTTGTACATTATCCTTTTTAGACAGCTCTAGCTTCTGTTCTTCAGATAAGTTTTTATTATCTTCCAGACAGTATTTAAAGCAGTGGTAAAAGGAATTTCCAGTGATGACTTTGCCGATCATTTCAGGTAGTTGTTTATGGTTTCAGTAAGCTGTTTCAGCGTGCCTGATTGAACGAGTAAATCGGCCCGGTCAAAAGCCGTTAACGGCTCAATACCATTTCGTTTTTTGGCGATCTGATTGAGGTTGGCAGCAGTGTGATTAAGTGTTCCAATTAACTGTAAAACTTCCTTTGGCAATACCTTTTCACGCCTGTCAATATTACCGGTCAGGCCCATTTTTAAAAGGTATTCCGATACAGAAAATTTTACCGATTTTGCTTTCGCCTGGATGGCCTTGCGCTGGATATAGGAACACCTAACGCTTACCCTGCAATCCTTCTTAAGGTGCTTTTTAGGGCGTCCGCCCTTGTTTTTGATCGTTTGATACATCTGCTTCATAATCCTTCTTCACTTTAGTTTTAAAAATGATTGTCTTTCAAATGATCCAGAATCCGCCGGCAGGCGGATGAGGGAAAAAGGTTTTGGTCCGACAAAACCATAGCTTGCTACTAAAAACTCAAAGCAGTCTTCCTGGTCTAAGGCTTTGCCTTAGGTTGTGGTTATTATGAATAAGCCATTCGTTTAAATCCTTATGGTTTTCATAATAGTTGCTACGGTTGATGTACTTCTCTTTATCCCATTCCAAAGCCTGAAGGGTATGCTTTTTACCTGCCGTATCCCGGTCTAAGAAAAAATGCACCTGCCTGTGTTTTTCCATTAATGGACGGCCCTTTTCAAGAAAAGCGAGGGAGTTTAATACCAGGCAATTTGTCAGTGTGGCTGTTTGATTTTTATTGACAGTGCAAAAAGAAAGGAAGCTGAAAAAGCCTTCAAATACGGCAACATTGTCTGTTCGATTGTCAATAAAAGTTACCTCTTTCGGGGAGCTGCTACCCTTGAAATTTTCGCTGCGTAATTCATATCCGCCAGCGTTATTTTTAAAGCCGATTACTGTATGTTTTTTGTCATACAAAAGGAAGTCTACTTCACGGCAAAAGCGATCTGCAACTTCCACGGGGATGCATCTCTTTTTAAGGTATTCTAACAACGGATTAGAGGCTATCGGATGGTCGTCAATAATGAGGATTTTACCGTCCCGGTTTTTTTTCTTTTCACCAGCAGAAAATGTATCACGAACGGGGAGCTGCAAATCTTCTTTTGAGGTCTGCATTGGCGGGTGAAAAGAAAGCGTATTCCGGTTCAGTTGCCCGGCTATACGGTGCAGGAATTCTGATACTGAACTGTTATAAAACCGGGTACCGAAATCTATCAGGTCACCGCCCATACCTGTACCATGATCGAAATACACATTCAGCTTTCGATTGACCTTAAAGGAGGCGGTCTTTTCTACCCGGAATGGTGACAGAAACCAGTAATCCGGGTGTGATACTTTTTGTGCGTGGTAGCCAAGGCTGGCCAGGTAATCCACCAGATCAATTTTTTTCGCTTCTGCACAAGTCAAAGCCCACGTAGCCATACGCGTAAAATTTACATGGTTAATAATGTTTACTGATTACCTGATGTTACCCATTTCTGTTGCAGGGCCTGCACCTGATCCCGGATGAAATACCGTCGGGATTTTATCTTGATGGAAGGCAGCAGACCGGACTTACGCCAGTCGTTTATTGTCTGGCGACTGACGTTGAAAATCTTCTGAATATCCTTGGTGGAAAGGAAGGGAGATTCACCAGCCACACTGATGGGCGGTGTTGGGGTTAGGGTACCGATTTCCCGGATCTTACGGTCAATCAATCCCTCAAATAATTTGATTAGTTCCTGAGGTTTCTGAATTAGCAAAAACGGTGCATTGTTATTTACCTCACTCATACATCACTGTTTACGTTCTCACAAATAGGTTTACCTGTACAAAGTAAAGCTTCGGGAAGGCGTGAAAAGAGGTGGGACGTCCTGGAAAGATAAGAGGTTAATAATGAAGACGATTTATGGTAAATTATGAAGTAAATAGTAACTTTTGAAAAATTAATTCACTGCTTATGGAAAAAAAATTTACTGACTTATTTAAGGAGGTAGGAGGCCGGTTAAGAAGTCCCTTGATTTATTCATTCATTATTGCATGGCTTGTTACGAATTGGCGAATCGTTATAGGGCTAATGTTTTATAAAAGTCAGCAATTGCAGCTCGATGGTTATACATCTTTTTTGGATATGATTGACAAGAACAGGACGTTTATAAAATTTTGGGGTCTACCAATAGTAGTGTCCCTCGTTTATACTTTTGCCTTTCCAATCATTCGGAATGTGATTTCAGCGTATAATGCCTGGAATTTTAGGTGGGGGAGCACCTGGGCGCTAGCTGTAGCAAAAGAGGGAGGGGTATCATTTAGTAAATATATTGAACTCAAAACTCGATTGCAACAAAGTATTGAAGAGGTAGAGAATATTCATAAAAGCGAAAGTCAAATAACTAATGAGAATGAAAAATTGAGGAACGATACGGAAGTGTTAAAAAGGCGGATTGAAAATGAGGTACAATCTCTAAGGGTTTCGGAAGATATAAAAGCTGCCCTCGTAAATGAACTGAGCATCTTGAAAGAAAAATCTGAAATCAAAACCTTTAATGGAGCCTGGAAAATGAAGTTTAAAAATGGGCTTGGGCAAGTAAAGACCGAAAGAATTACCATTTCTAACGGCGACGTTAGTTATAGTAATGCAGAAGCAAAGTATGAATCTTTGTTTAAACTTAAAACATGTGTTTACAACCCCAATACCAATGAGTATGTGGTTGTATTTGAAAGGGTGAAAGATCCTAATGCCTCTGGCTTTTCAGAAATCTTCCGACCGCAGGATGAGACTATGACTTTTTTGAAAAACTTCGAGGAAAAAGGTATTATATTGGAATTGGAAAAAATCATTATTTGATTTTGCCTATAAGTTTAACCCTCAGTACTGTAGTGAGTCAATATTTGTTTTTAACTGCGGACAGCATATAAACTCTCTTTTGATTCGAATAGAGGAGATTTATTAAAATGAAAATCTATTGCAAATAAGCATCATCCTCTATTAACTTTATTGAAAAATTTTTCTTCAAGATGATTGCCATCTGCTCGTAATGTTATCTGATTGTAATGAATTGTTGGTGATGTTCTTACCCTTTCAATAAAACCTAGAGATATTCGCCCTTGTCCTTCTTGAAGCTTTTTCAATAATGAACCTACTCCATGTATTGAAAGGTTAAGATTAAAAGCAATTTCTTTAAGTTCGATACCAAGATATGGACTTAATGAATGGACGGCTTCATTCCTTAAGGCTTTCAATTTCTTAAAATGGTCCCACATAAGATTTTGCTTAACTTCCGAAAATGGAAAAGAACAAAATTCATCTATAAATAGTTCTATTCTTTCTTCAGTGTTTCTTGATTCTTTCAGTAAGTGAAAATTAGTGGTATTACGACCTTTAAATGCATGAAAAAGAATATGTCTATTTATATAACTGTCAATAAGCGCTATCGTAGATAATAGATATCCTCTGTAATTTCGTGCACACATTACAAAATCATGGTTCGAACTTTCAATGCAAGTTTCTTCCTTGTAAAATTCGATATCTTCCGAAAATTCAATTTCACTTGGAACACTCCTACAAGGGCCATTTAGTGATTTTTTATATCCAGCCCATTCTGTAACTATAGATAGTTGCCAATTTGGAGTAGATAGTCCCAATGTTCCTCCAAAAATCAAGTCATTTTGATCTATCGGATCTTGAATAAATTTACAAATTCCAAGCGTTCTGACATCTTTTACTAATTCAAAATATCTTCTCTTTTCCTCTTTCTCTGTTCCTTGGTTTTTAATAATAAATTCCTTTTGCTTTCCTTTTGATTGAAGTTTAATACCCAATTTTTTCAAGATATTGTCAATGATTTTTTCAGCTTCTTTTGTTGAAAGCCTTGGTTCCTGTTGAATAAGAAATGAGGTGGCTTGACTCATTAGAAAAATGTTGTTATTGTAACTAATGCAGAATAGATATGATTTTAGGTGCTAAGTGTTTGATGCTTGCGGCTATTTTATTTTAACTATTATAAAGAAAAGACCTGCACGTAATGCAGGTCTTAATCTAGAATTGATTTTATTTCTTCTTCAAAAACTCTTTCGGAAAACCAACCCGCTCAACCATTTTTATAGCCATTTCGTTTTTCTTTATTACAAAAGGGTCATTACTGAGATCCTTTACGTCTTCGCTTATAATACCGGGTTTATATACTGGCTTAATCGTTTTCTTATCTTTTGACATATTTATGTATTTAAGGCATCTAAAGTTACAAAATATTAATTAGTGTAAAATACGCCTGGCATAAAAGCCATGGTAGTTTTCGTTTGGTCGAAACAACTCCATTATGCCATCTGATCTCACGCCATAAATTTGAAACAGCAATTTTACTTCATCCCATAGACGGTTAATATTCATTTGATAAAGCCGCGTTCGGGCGGGTGTACTTCCTGTAGCAAATATTAAAGCATCGGGAAAATGATTGGCAAAATCAATAACAATGGTGGCCACAGTAGCCAAAACCTTTTGCCTGTCTCCATTATTACTAACTGAATCGTCATTCAGTTTATTAAGCTCATCAATGTAATCGCCAAATGCCAGATTATAAAATAATATCCCTTTCCATTTTACCAGGCTAAATACCACCATCTTTTTTATCCGACCGCGCGGACCGTCACTATAAAACTCATACTCATGATAATCGGGTGCTATTTTAAATTGATAATGATCAAGATTCATACGGGCAATGATTAAGTGAAGGTATAGTGTAGGAAATAGAATTGCATACGGCCATAAACAGGCCCCTTCCATTCCTGAAAAGGAGCCTGCAATACAAACCGCAAATAATAATTGAACTATCCTTTACTTTCCTTCACCTCATTCATCCCAGCCAGCTTCTCCTTCAACATTTTCATATTCTGGCTTACCTTCTTCTGACTCACCTTGGCATATATCTGCGTAGTGCGGATACTACGATGACCTAATAGCTGGCTAACGGTTTCAATAGGAACATCCTGCTCCAGCAGAATTGTCGTAGCAAACGTGTGTCGCGCCATATGGGTGGTGAGGTACTTCTTAATTCCGCATAACTCGGCTATCTCCTTCAGGTAGCCATTATAACACTGGTTGGTGTTTACCGGTAGTAGGCGGTTCTTACTGCGGCACCAAAGATGGGTGCGGTACTTTTCGACAATTTCCAATGCAATAGGGAGCAGTGGTACCCGTTCGGGCGTACCGGTTTTGCGTCGGTCAGTGGCGATCCATTTTTCACCGTCGATGCCGGTTACTATATTATCGGATGTCAGGTTGTAAACATCCTGGTAGGCAAAGCCGGTGTAGCAACTGAAAATAAATACATCCCTTACCTCGGCTAACCGTTCAACCGCAAACTCCTTATGATACAGGGTCATTACTTCTTCCATCGTCAGCCGTTCTCTGGATGGTTCTACATACGTACATTTAAACCGCCCTACCGGGTTCGTTTCCAGCCAGCCCTGGTCAACCGCAAACTTTAGCACCCGCTTCAGGATGCGGATGTACTTCATAGCAGTGTTGTTACAGCCTTTTTCATGGGTTACCAGGAAATGCTCAAAATCTCCGGCAATGGCTGGTTTTATTTCCTTCAGCGGCAGGTCGGTTACTTTGTACTGATGTTTGGTGAACGCTTTTAACTTCTCCCGCGTGGTGTGTACACATTTCAGACTGTGTTTCGATTTCTGCCCACTGGCTACCTTTTCGGCAAACCGGTCGTAATAGATATCTATCGCCTCCTGTAGCGATTTCCGGTTTTCGTCAACTCCCAGGTACAGGTTCTTTAAG
This sequence comes from Niastella vici, assembly GCF_002077945.1. Lineage (GTDB taxonomy): Bacteria > Bacteroidota > Bacteroidia > Chitinophagales > Chitinophagaceae > Niastella > Niastella vici. The sequence continues at coordinate 171,041 of NZ_LVYD01000013.1, read as the reverse complement.
ATCTCCGCAGTAATGGGTTTGCCCAGTGCTTCCAGCTGCAGATACTTTTTGTGCAGATCGCCTTTAATAAGCGCCAGGCGGCGATTAATGGTCTGCGCCTCGTCTGTTTTCCCCTTTACAAATTGCCCTTCGACATCCCAGGCAATAGCTGCCACATACTCATTAGTAGATAATTCAACCCTCTTTTGGTTGATTGTAAAACGCACATAAATAGCAAACTTGCCATTTTTGGAGTATTTCCGGTACAGCCGGAAACGAATGAATAGGTTTGTAATTCCCTTACTCATACAATCACATTTAAGTTAACCGAATATTGTTTCCTTCGCTCAAGTCCTCCACATCACTACTTCAATTCGGTGGAACCCAGTATCAGCAAGGGTTTCAGAATCTCGAGGGGGACAAAATAAGAATTTCTCTTTGTCCCCCTCGTGTCCCCCTTCAAGCGGTTGTATAAGCGGGTAACTCTTTGTCAGGTTGTGCCAACCAAAAACAAAAAACCCGCATAAAATCAATATTCTATGCGGGTTTGTAACTTTGTTGCTGACCGCCTTCGCCAAGGCTTCGGCGGTCGAAGTAGTCCCTATCGAACATTTCTCGAACCACTTTCTGGCTGATCTGAAGCGGCTGGCAAGCATTGTAGCTTGAAACTCAATGCCTGCCGGCCTTTTTTATTGTTCCTTTTTAATTGTGAACCGAAAATCATGTGTATGAAAAAATTAAAATGTGAACAAGCCAAAGAAATTGACCTTGTCAATTATCTGGCCTCATTAGGCCATCGACCGGAAAAGATCAGGAACCAGGATTTTTGGTACCTATCACCATTGAAGGATGAAAAAACACCTTCCTTTAAAGTAAACCGGCAAAAGAATTTGTGGTACGATCATGCTACCGGCAAAGGCGGTGATCTGATTGATTTCGGAACACTTTACCATACCTGTTCCGTTAGCGAGCTGCTTGATCGTTTGTCGGAGTACCAGGCTCGCCCGGTTCTTTCTTTTCACCCGCCTACTGTTTCTGGCAACTTTCCAGGTGCAAATTCCCGTTCTGCTGGTGAAAAGAAAGAGACCACAGACAGCAAAATTGTCGTGCTGGATTCCTGCCCCCTAGCAGCAAAAGAGCTTTTGAACTACCTGCAAGAAAGGTGCATCCCCTTAGAAATTGCCGGTCGCTTTTGTAAGGAAGTTGACTTCCTTTTGTATGGCAAAAAGCATACTGTTATCGGTTTTCAAAATAATGCCGGAGGGTATGAGCTGCGGAACGCACATTTTAAAGGCAGCAGCGCGCCAAAAGACATAACTTTTATTGACAATCGAACAGATGATGTTGCCGTATTTGAAGGCTTTTTCAGCTTCCTTTCCTTCTGCACAGTCAATAAAAATCTAACAGCTCCACTGTCAAATTGCCTGATACTAAACTCACTTTCATTTTTCGAAAAAAGCCGTTCCCTAATGGAACAATACAGCCAGGTTCATTTGATTTTAGACAGAGACACTGCCGGTATGAACTGCAAAAAACAGGCCTTGCAATGGAACCGTGATAAATACATAGATCGCAGTGATTTTTATCAGAACCATAAAGATTTAAACGACTGGCTTATTCATCACCAGCACAGCCAAAAGCAAAGCCTGAGATCAGGCAGGCAGCTTTGAATTTCGGGTAGCCAGCTATGTTTTGGTAATACCAAAACGCTGGCCGTTCATGCTATCGCATTCACGGGGATCCGCCTATCGGCGGATAAAAAACAAGGAGGAAAGATTATGGAGCAGTTGGAAAAACAAACAAAAAGTAAGGGTGGCCGTCCTAAAAAGGCCGTAAAAAAAGATCAGCTAATACCTGTTAAATGTAGCTCTTACGAGAGACGTGTTATAGTTGGAAAAGCTAAAAGTGCAAACGTTTCCACATCGGAGTATATGCGGGAAATAGCGCTGACCGGTAAAATTGACAGACGCGAAAAAGCATTGCCAAAAGAAGTTTTACAGTTAACTGCCATGCTTAATCACATCGCTGCATACCTCAATCAGATTGCCAAAAAACGAAACGGAATTGAAGAATTATCTGCGCTGGAACGCGCTAACCTGAAACTCCAATCGGTGGAATTAAAACAATTAGCTAAAACAATAAAATCGCATTTACAATGATTGGCTATGTGGGAACCGGTGCTTCTTTCTATGAATGTATCCGGTATTGTTTGGAAGATAAAATTGATTTAAGCGAAGAACAGAAGATTTTAAAATCTCTGAAAGATCAATTGCAACACAAAGACAGGGCCGAGATTTTGGAATTCAATAAATGTTTTGGCGACCTGGGTGAACTGACCAGCCAGTTTTTGGATGTAGCCAAATTGAGCAAAAGAGTTGAAAAGCCGGTGTTTCATTTTTCCCTTCGGCCTGCACCTGGTGACAAGGTTTCCCGGGATCAGCTTATAGAAATGGGGAAAGAGTGCGCAAGACAGTTTGGAGTTACGGACAATCAGTATCTCATAATACTACATAAAGATACCAATGAACCGCACATACACATCGTTGCCAACAGGGTCGGTTTTGATGGAAAAGTGGCAAAGGATAATCACAGTTACCGGAAAATGGATAGCCTATGCAGACAGCTAGAAAAGCAGTTTCAATTAAAGGAAGTATTAAGCGCCCGCCGATTTTTGCCTGAAGAGTTGAGACATCTTCCCCGCCTTGATAGCAGAAAAGAAAAGCTAAAAACAGATATCCGCGACACCTTGAAGCAGGTCAATACCTTCCAACAATTTGAAGAAAGAATGAAATCGCTCGGCTATGCTGTATTAAAAGGACGGGGTATTTCATTCATTGATGATAAAAAGGTAAAAATAAAAGGCAGCGAGGTGGGCTTTTCGCTGGCAAAGATTGAAAAGATTCTGCAACTAAAACACGACCTGGAATTGAAGCAGGAGAAACAAAGAATACGGGAAATAACCCTTCAAAGGGATATGGATAAACGTGGACATACACCTGTTCAGAAACTTTTATTGAAAACTGCGCATTCAGACCGGCAGGAAGATTTTGAGGTGTTAGAGTTGATAAAACAGCTTGACAAGCTGTTGAACGACTTGCTGAAATCGGAGTACGTAGACCAGTCAGTTAGCCCAGAATTATTAAAGGAGGCCAGACATAAAAGAAAGAGACATAAGCCATCATTGTAAACATTTTCTCATTAAAATTTAAAAAATATGGAGCCTGAAAATTTTGAAAAAATAGAAGCTGGCAGTTTAGAAATCGTGTTGAATGAATTTGCCGAAGAACAAAAGTCACACGCGAAATCAATAGGCGACCTGGTCATAGCTGTAAATGTCGTAACAGGGAAATTTATACAACTTGAAGAAAAGCTGGACAAGCCGAAGGAAGTAACGATTCATACTAATACCAAACCAATAGAAGAGATCTTAAAAAAAGCAGCGACCCAAATGCAATTAATAGTAAGCGGTCAGCCTAAAAGTATCACTAAGAAATATCAGTTATTGTTGTTTCCGGAGCAGGATGCTAACCTGTTCTATAAAATAGTTTTTGGCCGATGGTTTATGTGGCTGGCAATAATTGTATTTCTGCGTTTCCTGTATCTTTGGGCCGTCCATTGGTCTGATAATAATAAGCAGGTAAGGATGGAACAGTTGCAAGATGACAGATACACTAACGCCTGGAATTATTTGTATAAGGGAAGTAGAAAAGAGGTTAGAAGGTTGATGGATAGCGCATGGATAAAAAGCGACAATAAGTAATTTTTAAAAGCCCCGGTGTAGACACATCGGGGCTTTATGGTTATGGCACTGATTAGTATTTTTCTTTACAGTGGCGAAGAGCCTATCGACTAGAATTTAAATTGCGCAAGTTGATCTTTGACAAATGAAATCAATTCTTTTTGGGTTTCGACCAGGTTTTTAGATAAATCCAACTCTTTTTGCAAGCGATTATTTTCTTCAGTGACCCTTTGTATTTGAAGGTTTAATTTTGCAATCTCATCAGTACGTAAACGATTCATTGGTTCTTCATTATAAAAGACGCTTAAAAAATCCTTATTAAGCACAGCTGAGATAGTTATTAGTAAATCAATTGACATAGTAGTACGCTCGTAAATGTCTGGCACAGTCTTTTCATGTTTATGAATAAGTGCACCAAATGCTTTTTGAGTCAGCTTTTTGCTCTCTACTTCTGCCTGAATTATTTGACCAATGTGAATAGACACAAACTTTCTTATGAAATGTTATACAATCGCTATAAAACTTTCTTTTAACGGATTAAAACGGACTGTTATGAGATATGATTCTACATCGTACTCTTACTTATCTGAGTGTGCTCTTTTAAATGCTTTATCTTATAAAGATATCGAGTCTTTTCTTTTTCTATATCCTTGAGCGAATGATGGGAATTATGCCCTGCTTCCCATTTGCATTTATCTAATAGAGCTACATTGCATTCATTGGAACGGATATAGTCGCAGAATTCAACTAGCTTTTTAAGGAAAAGGCAAAGAAATTCGAAATTATCTTCGCTTATCTGTTCAAAGTGATGGCGTATTTTTTCGTGAGTGGCAAACATACACAAAGCTGTAGCAGCGGCATTCGAATAAACACTGAGCCCTGCGTTTAAATAATACGGTTCAAAAAAGTAATAGACCCAATAGTCAACATCCGGTTCACCGCCTATCTCTCTTGACGCGCTAAGAAATTCGTCGATTAGTTGTACCAGCTCATTCTTTGCTTTCCTCCATTCTTCTTTATCAATTGAATGTTTATTTTTAGTTTTGGACATATAGTGTTTATTCTATTAATATATGTTACAAACTTATTAGTATGTTTCTTAGGGTCGTAACAGTCGCTCGGCAGTCTTTATAAGACATAATACTTTTTCATTTACTCGTTGCGCGTGATAAGGACTAACTACATTATCACGCCAGTGACCCGGGTAAGTAAGACTTGCAGTAAACCAATCATCTAATTCTCTCATAATATAAGTTGTTGGAAATTGTTCAAAAAAATGCTCGATTATTTGTTTGGGATTCGTTCTCTGCTTGTCGCTAAGCAAATGAATCTTATATGGTGGAATCTTTTCTTTTTTATCAACATCCTCTAGGTTCCTCACGTAGATAATAATCAACGCTTCTATCAAGAATGCTAAATGGTCATGGAAGACAACCAAAGTAAGGCGCTCTCCCCAATCATCGTATACAGTGTTGTCAGATGATAGGCCGATAATTAACCAATCCCGTAATTCTTCAGTTATAAAATTCCATTGATCGCTAAATACTTCGCTTAGCACATAAAAAGGATCTTCATCTACATATTCAATTAGCCGCTTAGACTTATCCGATATATATAGTTTCCAAACCCCTTGAGAAAACTCATGGGTGAATTCTATAAGTGTTGACATGGCAAACAGTTTTTGGAATTAAATGCTTAAAAGCCGGTCAGCTGCAGTTATAAGACATAAAACATTGCGATAGATATTTAATGCTTGTAATTTGTCCATGTTATCAGGATAGGTACCCCCGAAACAAAAGGAAGCCTCCAGCCAATCATATAATTCTCTAACTATATATACCATTGGAAACTTTTCAAAGAAGCTGGTTATAACCTGCATAGGGTTGTCAATTTGATCCTGACTAAGTAATCTGGGTTTATCAGTATCGACGATTTCCTTTTCTGCTATCTTATTCTTATTCTGTATATAAATAACAAAAAGTGCTTCGACGATGACCAGTAAGTGATCTTGGAATGAAAGCAACTGCCTACGTTGCTCTCCATCGTCATAAATAGTGCTGTCAGCAGACAAAGCAACATGTAGCCAATCCCGCAATTGATCTCGAAGAAAGGCCAGGGATTCGCTTTTGAAAACTTGGGTAATTACATATATTGGGGCTTCGTCTACGAATTCCAGCAATTGCTTTGGTTTATTGAATACTTCGCCATTAACCACATTTTCGGCGGCAAGCCCGGTAGCGTTTGATTTAAAATGTTCGGGTGTTTTAACATACTGAATATTTTCAGGTTGGCTGCTTTTTTTTAATCTCCTTTTCTCTACTTTACGCCGGTGTTTAAGTAATTTTCTTTTCATCACATAAGCAGCCTCGATAATTCCCTCAATTTTTTCATAGAAATAAAGATGATTGTCACGGTCAAGCGCATCATTTGATATACTCTGATGGCTGGAAATAACGGTGGTAAGCCATTGCCATAATATTTGCCGGACATCATTTAGGTGATAACATTCAAAAAAGTCATCCAATACTGGTAACGGATCACGCTTTTGTTCTTTGGTAAGGCGTAACGGCTGATTATGCCAATGGGGATGATTGTTATAGGTTTTCATATTAATGTGTTTGATTAGATTCAGTTGTATGTTAATTACTCGCCGATAGGTGATTGTACATGGCAAAACAAATCCGGAACTTTACTTTCCTATAGGTGATTATGAAAAGCAAAATTGATCAATACGTTATCAATAAGGTAAGGGATAAACGACTTGAGAAAAACATTTCTCAAGCTGATCTTGCTTATGAATTGGGAATGTCTGTTGGCTTTATCGGTAAAGTTGAAAGTTCAAAATACCCTTCTCATTATAACATTAAACATTTAAATCTGCTTGCCAAAATCTTGGAATGCAGTCCTCAGGACTTTTTACCTAAAAAGCCTTTATAGAATAAATTTTCCTAGTCTTGTATAAAGTTAAGGGAATATTATTTACTCACCTATAGGTGATTGTACATTTTTTTGTATTTACCCACATTTGCAATCACCAATAGGTGATTAATGAGATCTGCCATAGACCTTTATGTTATTGAAAAAGTAAAAGAAAAAAGGGAAGCTGCCGAGCTTTCCCAGGAAGAATTATCTATTCGGGCAGGATTTAAATCAAATGGCTTTGTAGGGCAAGTTGAGAGCCCTAATTATACTAAGCGCTATAATATTCAACATTTAAACAAGTTTGCAGCCGTTTTTAATTGTTCCCCAAGAGATTTCTTGCCTGAAACAGCACTCTAGTTTAGACTTAAAAATTATTATCGGCTTGATTCTTGGGACTACCTAAAAAAGAACCATTCAATGCGAAATTTGGGATTCAATATTCTTCATAAGTGATTGATTATATATACATTAGAACCAAGCGAATAACGTCAAGTGATGTTACTTTTTAATTATTTGGTACTGATTGGTTAATTAAATTAAATTAGCTATTTATAATTCTACTTGTTTAATTGGTAAAATCACCATATCCTTTAAATTCGTAGAATGTCAGGAAATATCTCAAAACCTGTATTTTTATTTCGGATTACACATAGGTTGAACTTATCACATATTTTAGAGCATGGAATTTGCAATAAAAATCATCCAAATGCCGATCCTAAATATGTGAACATTGGTAACAATAGTATTATTGGAGTTAGAATTGTTCATCCTGTCAAAATTTTTGGTTATGGGAACATAGGTGATTATGTCCCTTTCTATTTTACTCCGTGCTCAATTATGCTTTATAATATACTCACTGGTTATGGAATAGATAAAGTAGCTCCTGAAGACATTATTTTCTTGTGTTGTACAGTTGAAGCCGTGACTAAATGCGGCAATGATTTTTTCTTTACTGATGGCCAGGCAAATACTGCGATCACTGAACATTATAATGACTTGGTAGATTTGGGAAAAATTGATTGGGATGTTATAAAATCTAAAGATTTTAGAAAAACTGCAGACGATGTTGATCGGCAGCGAAGATACCAAGCAGAATTTTTGATAAAACATTTTGTTCCAACAACTTGCATATCAGCAATTGTCGTTTACAATGAAAAGTGTGCTAATTTTGTCAAAAAAGAGTTAGAAAAAGCAGGCTCATTAATACCTGTTCATATAAAAAAGAGTTATTATTTTAATCGTTAAGATGCTAAAGTATATTACTGGAAATTTGCTTGATTCAAAAGCGGAAGCATTAGTTAATACAGTTAACACTGTTGGTGTTATGGGTAAAGGAATCGCTTTACAGTTTAAAGAAGCATTTCGTAATAATCTTAAAAAATATTTAGATGCATGTAAAGCAAAGGAATTACAACCAGGAAAACTCTTAGTTGTCAGGGATCAAAATGCTTTACTTGGTGAGAAAATAATAATCAACTTTCCCACAAAAACTCATTGGAGGCAACCTTCTAGATATGAATATATTGAAGCAGGTTTAATTGAATTAAGTAAAGTAATAAAGGATGAAAAGATAAAAAGTATTGCAATTCCTCCTCTAGGTTGCGGAAACGGTGGACTAGAATGGGATAGGGTAAAAAGTCAAATTGAAAAATATTTAAGTAACGTTGATGCTGAAGTTTTTATTTATCAACCTAACTCTGAAGTAAAAGCTATTTTACAAAAGGAAAATACCAAAAAAGATGCAAAGCTTACACCTGCTAGAGCACAGCTTCTCTATTTATTATTCTATTATGAAAGTTTAGGAGAATATAGCAGTCTTTTTTCTGCCAATAAATTAGCCTTTGTTTTACAAACTTTGGGGGAAGATCTTCGATTAAAATTTATTAAACATCATTATGGCCCATATTCACATCAAATTGGCCACGTCTTATATGCTTTAAATGGAATTTATATAACTGGCTTAGAGCAAAAGGAGGCCAAGCCTTTTGAACCGCTTATGTTAAATTATAAAAAGCTAAATGAGGTTCAGGAATATGTAAATAAAGAATTAAGTTTTGAGCAAAAAGAAAGATTAAAAAATTCAATTAAGCTTATTGACGGTTTTCAATCTGAGCTTTCATTAGAGATACTTGCTTCAGTTGCGTACATACTGTTAGAAAATCCTTCACTATCAAATGAAGAGGTATTTAATGAGGTGACCTGGACCGATAGAAAGAAGAAGTTGTTCAAAAAATCATATGTAGATATTGCTTATAGACATTTACATGATTACAGTAAAACTTCTGATATTTTGCTTAAATAGATAACTATTATTAAATATAGGGTGCAAATTCAAACTCTTTTGATACTACTCTTAAGATTAGGACTTTAAATAATCAATCATAAGCTTCAGAACTTACAAGTTTTGAAGCTTATGACTATACTAAGTTCTTTTCTCACCTCCTGTTCTCGATTGTTTGAAAATTGCCTGTAGATACCAGACCATGACACCCCATATCCCATTTTATGGTAATCCCCCTAGTCAAGAGGTTTATTACCCTGACAGGATGCGATACATAGACACACGGAAGCCTATAATATGTTGAATTTCAATACACTCTTGACTTTTATCCTCTTTCACAGATTTAACTAGAAAGGAAATCTAGTCAAAAAATTTTCAGCAGCATTTTAAGTAATTAGTAGCCTAGAAATCCAAGATTTTGACCAAATTCAAGTTTAAAAATTAGAATGGAAAGTCAAATAGACTTATATTTATGATGTCGGAAATATCGGATATTATATTTGTGTAGCAAATAATCAGGTGTTACCTTTGCGATCCGAAAAGAAAAATTACTCTTAGAAATACTACGTTCATTTACATTCACTTTATTTAAATAAAAAAGCCCGAGTCAGATGCAACTGCTCGAGCTTTCCGGGTGCGGCCGCCTGCACAATTGTGTTTTAAGGCCCGTCACTCCTACTGTGATTCGTCCAAAATCATTGCTTATTACCGTAAGCAATCTAGGCAGATGGGAAACCGTTTGCCTTTTTTAATGACCTCTCCGGTTAACCCGTCACGTTCTGCTTTAGTGCTTCGAAACGTTATGTGTTTGTGTTTCTTGCACTTGAAGCATACGCCATAGTAGGCTTTTGCCATTTTGTGAAATTTAAATAGTTACCTTTTAACGTTGCAGCCTACTCTCAACGTCAAATATCAAAGAGCTTGTGTTTCCTGATTATCGGCCTTCGGTGCTTTCTTTTCATTAACAATCCGAATCAACTTGTAAAATACCCCATCGCCATTTTCAACCTTGCTCATGTTGAAGGCGACAGATTCAGTTGTATACGGCACTTTCAAGTTATCCAGTAGCAATTTTATCGGCAGGTAATAATAGTCACCCGCTTTTGCTACTTTAAATGCTCCCGGTATAAGACTTTCATTGATTACCATATACAGGGCATTGTCATTCGGATCCTCATCATTCACTCCAATGGAAATGCTTTTCTCTTGGGATAATTCCAGAGCCTTAGCAGCATCCATTGGAAAACCTAGCTTACCGTTTTTATGAACCGAAAGCCGAAAAGGTTTTTCAAGCTCATGACTGACAAAGAACTTTATTTTCATTATTTGTAAAAATAAAGCATATGACCCTTCCCGCCAAATTCCCATCAAAAATCATATCTTTTTTTTAATCAACATCCATTTCACACCTAATATCGATATTGAATTATGCAATATATTTCATAACACTAACGCATGCATTCCTGTGTTTTTTTGTTCGAATTTGTGTGCAATTATAGGCGCATGTTTACATGCAAGTTTGCATGCAAGTTTGCATCCAAGTTTATATCCGTGTTATTGCTCAATTGACGCCCAAATTTATGGGCAATTTGAAGTGCAGGCTTATATACTGATTAATAGGTGAGTTACTGAGCACTTTTAATAGCTGACCTCGATTTATATGTATCTCAGACACTTAAAGGCAACTGATATTATTAACTTCTCTATAAGAAAACTTAGACAACCCATAATTACCATTGAAAATCAAACATTTATGCAATTTTCTTAAACCCAAAATTCCCTATGCATAGCCCACACATTCTCCATTTCTAACGCAAACAGAGCCCATCATAAATCCATCTCACGCCCATCTTACCTACATATCCTATTTAACTCTTTATCCACACACTTTTCCACAATTCTAATTCCTACTGTACTAATTTTCGCAGAAACCTCCCTTCCAATGGATACAAAGGAAGAATAAAAATAATTGAATCGCCTGCAATAGGTTGAATACCAAAATGTAACGCAGGTATTAGCAGAGAAGGAGATCTATCAAATCATAGCTTGGAAACCAATTTCTCAATTGAATTTAGCGTTTCGGATACATCATTGCCTGAATAATGCTTTTTGAAATATTCACTAAAATCCTCCTTTACCCCCACCTGCTCCCAATCCATCACCGTAAACGCCGTCACCATCGTCCGCTGCGGCTTTTCATTAAAAGCACACAATGGCAAATAAGGCGGACTGTAAAAAAATGAATTGTCCCACAGCTTTTGATATAGCTTAGGGCTTAAGCTCCTTTTAAAATCCTTAACCAGTTCGTACAGTTTGCACCCATAAGCACCCGCTTTTACCGTTTCGGCCAGATACGGCAAACCCTCATCATAGAAAAACGTATACAGGTAATCCAGGAACCCTTCTTCCATCATATCCAATAAATCCCGGCCATAGTAAACATACTCGCTTTTAAAATGGTCTAAGGAGAAGTCCTTTTGGTTTTTCTCAATTATGAACTCAATGAGAGTCTCTTCCTTTTTAATAATATCCTTTATATCAGGCCCGAATGTTTCACCTGCAATATGAACAGCATATTTAGGCTTTGAAAACAAGTCAAAGAAGTAACTTTTAAAAAAGACGCTCTTCCTGTCAAAGGTTACCTGCACATATAACGGGTAGGTTAGTTTGCTGTGAAAGTTAACCTGTTTTAACCTATCGTTATAGTATGTCTTATATGTTACTTTATATTCCTTGTCCATACTTTACATCAATTGACCTTATTTAACAACAAAGGTAATTAGCATATATTCCTGCTGGTATTCCAAATTTTCATGTCAATTCGTATCAAATTAATTAAAAGTTTTGACACTCTGATATTTTATCAAAACAAACCCGTATATTAGTATAGGAGTCTTACAAGAATAGGTGAGTGTGACTAAAATTGAGGGGGTAAGATGGAAAAGCTAACGCCGGAATGGGCAGCGGAATTGCTGCGTCAGCATGGCACGGAGGTAACTATTGAACAAGCTGCCGCTATTTTAGAGTTTTTACGCAAGATGGCTGCAATAGCCGTAGCACAATATTTGAGGGATGAGGATGATTACTTAAAAAAGACTGGTTAACCCAGTAAAACAACTTATCACAAATGAGGATAGCAGATTTGTACATCAGAGTTAGTACTGACGAGCAGGCAGATAAAGGTTATTCACAACGTAACCAGGAGGAAACTTTGCGCAAATACTGCGAGATAAACTCTTTACAGGTACGGAAAGTGATTTTCGAAGATCATTCAGCCAAAACTTTCATTCGGCCTGAATGGAATAAGTATTTAGCCGATTTACGTAAGAATAAAGGCAAGTCTGATGTTGTTCTTTTTACCAAATGGGATAGGTTTAGCCGTAATGCGGGTGATGCTTACCAAATGATCAGCACGTTACGCCGCCTGGGTATTGAACCGCAGGCAGTGGAACAACCGTTAGACTTGTCAATTCCCGAAAACAAAATGATGCTGGCTTTTTATCTGGCAGCCCCGGAAGTCGAAAATGACCGCCGGGCCTTGAATGTTTTCTTTGGTATGCGCAGGGCAAAAAAAGAAGGCCGGTGGATGGCAACCGCTCCCATCGGGTATATTAATAAATCAACTGACAACGGACGGAAATACATAGCTCCCAAAGAACCGGAAGCAAGCATCATTAAATGGGCTTTTGAGGAAATTGCAAACAGCCAGTTTGCGGCTGACCAAATAAGAAAAGAAGCGAATAATCGGGGGCTAAAATGCAGCCGGGCTAATTTCTGGAACGCCATTCGAAATCCCGTCTATTGTGGCAAAATATTCATTCCGAAGTATAAAGATGAAGAACCTTTATTGGTGCAGGGACAACATGAACCTATTATTTCTGAAGCCCTGTTTTATGAAGTTCAGGACGTATTGGAAGGACGAAAAAGGAAAATCAGGCAGGGCACTAAAATTATCACACATGATGCTCTTGCCCTTCGTGGTTTCCTGATTTGCCCGCATTGCGGCAGAATACTAACCGGTAGTGCATCAAAAGGAAGGCACAACCATTATTATTATTACCACTGTGTATCTTCATGCGGATGCAGATTTAAAGCGGAACATGCAAACGGTTTGTTCGTCCAGGAACTTAAAAAGTATGTACCCTATCCCGGCATGAACGACATATATGTTGCCACCATTGGTGAAGCTTACAATGACAAAACCAAACACCTGAAAAGCGACCGCACACAAATACTTTCCCAGTTAGATAATCTGAACACCCGGCTGAAAAATGCAAGGGAAATGGTGGCAGATCAGAAATTAGACCACGACGATTTCCGTGAACTGAAAGCAGAATGCACCACCAAAATAAATGAGCTGGAAGCAAAACTTGCCGGTCTATCTCAAAAGGAAAATAACATTGATGGGTTATTAAATATGGCGGTTAGCAATCTTTCCGCTTTAGACATATTATATGAAGAAGGAACAATAACAGAAAAGCGCCAGATCATTGGTTCGATGTATCCCGAAAAATTGACTTTCGACGGGTTTTCATATCGAACCGCTCGCGTTAATGAAGCGGCTGAGCTGATATTCAGTCTGGACGCGGGGTTCAACCAAATAAAAAACCGGAAAAACAACGATATTTCGTGTCTTTCCGGTTGGGTAGTCCCGACAGGAATCGAACCTGTATCAAAAGTTTAGGAAACTTCTATTCTATCCATTGAACTACGGGACCAGTAAAAATTCATGTCCTTTATACTCACTGCCCGAACGACTTTCAGTCGGGCGGGCATTGAACTACGGGACCAGTAATTAAAATTCCGTTTCTGCTCTCCGCACCCGAAAAACTCGGGCAACGAAACCACCCGGCAGCACCTGCCGCCCGGCGGATGGCAAAAATAGGAAGAAAACCATTAAACCGGAAGCCTAACCGGGCAAATACACTGGAAATCCTGCCTTTATATCTACAAACACACTCCCTAAAAAAATTTCTGCCCTTTTTTAACCCCTGCTGACATACTGTTGTCACTCCCCCCTGATAGCTTTGTGTTGTGCTAATTACAATACTTAAAAAATAATAATCATGTCAACAAAAGAAGTAACGCAAAATGCAATCGCCGGTATTTTCACTCCTGAAGCTGTGCTTAAACATTGGCAAGGCCATCGCGGGCTCACCCGCAGAATGATCGAAGCCTTCCCTGAAGACAAATTGTTTACCTATTCCATTGGCGGCATGCGTCCCTTTTCTGTCCTGGTTTATGAGTTTCTAGGCATGGCCGTACCCAGCCTCACAGGTTTCGCCACCGATAAATGGCAAAAGTATGCCGAGGCTGAAAAGGTAAGCACCAAAGAGGAATTGCTCGCACTCTGGGACCAGGCAACCGACGATATCAATAACATCTGGGCCACCATTCCTGCTGAACGTTGGAACGAGCAGATCCTGGCTTTTGGCCAGTGGCCGGGCACCTGTACCTCTATTCTTTTCTACGTTATTGATAACGAGATCCACCACCGTGGCCAGGGCTACGTATACTTAAGAAGCCTGGGCATTGAACCGCCTCCATTCTGGGATCGCGCCTAAAAATAATTGAACGAAAAAATAAGGAATTGCACGGCCCTCAGTGGCTGTGCAATTTTTGTTTACGCCCGTTCTGCCCATTTTACTAACTTCCCGAATAATTGTTTTCTATATGAAAAAAGCCTGTTATCTATTATCGCTTTCCCTGTTCCTGGTTTTTGCTTCGCATACTGCCATCGCTCAAAATAAACCCCGGCTCAACCATATCGCCCGCTATGTTGTAGACCTCAAAGAAAGCACCCTCTTCTACCATCAGGTGGTTGGCCTCGATACCATTCCCGAACCCTTTCACGATGGCCGCCATACCTGGTTTAGCCTTGGCACACCCGGCCACCTGCATATCATTTCCGGCGCTAAAGCAAAAACCCCGCACGATAAAAACACCCATCTCTGCTTCAGCGTTCCTTCCATCAATGAATTCATCGCCAATCTCAAAAAATATAATGTGGAATTTGAGAACTGGGCCGGCGAAAAAAATACCGTCACCAGCCGGGTCGACGGCGTAAAACAACTCTACTTCAAAGACCCCGACGGTTACTGGATCGAGATCAATGATGACAATAAATAATCAGAGCTAAAAACAGGAAATTTGTAATTTTGGCTGATTTACAACGCTTTGTGCAGAAATCTGATTGAAAGGAAAGTCAATTCCTTTTAACGCAAACACGTTTTAAACGATTTGTTCATTTCGTTTAATTCAAAGGCTTTTTAATTAAATCAAACGGCCATTCCTTTTAACGAAAACACGTTTGAATTAAATCGAAAGCCAATTCCTTTTAACGCAAACACGTTTCAATTAAACGATTTGCAATTTCGTTTACGCAAATCACTTTTAATTAAATCAAATGACCATTCCTTTTAAGGAAAAGGACTTTCAATTAAACGAAATGACTATTTCTTTTAACGAAAAAGACTTTTAATTAAATCGAAAGTTCATTCCGCTTAATCAAATGGACTTTTAATTTAACGAGATCCCCATTCCGTTTAACGGCCGTTTGCTTTTGCAATTGATCCCGGAAAAAATTAAATCATACCCTTCCAATTTGTTGCCGCAGCGCGTTTTTGCCCATTCCGGTTCGCAACCCAGGCCAACCAGGTGTGCCTGGGAAGCACCAAAACAGCGTAACCCCATTCCCCGCGGTACAACTGCTTTACCGGAAACCGCCCCCCGGTAACCAGTAACTGATTTTTTCAGCCTATCTTTGCCATCCTTAAAAAATCAAAGGTTTATGAAGTTTTATACATGGCTTATACGTTACCGCCTATACCTGGGACTGGCGCTGATAGCTTTGGGCGTACTGGCCAATGTCTACAGCGGCTTCTGGCCCGCTTTCCCCGCCTATTTGATCGGTGCAATTTTAGTCTTCGGCCACTTCTTTATTGGTCCCCTTCGCCTTATTCAGGAACACATGGAAACGGGTGATGTTGAAGGTGCTAAACGCGTACTGAATTCCGTAAAATATCCCAACCTGTTGTACAAACCCATCCGGTCGGCCTTTTTTACTTTTAAAGGTCAGCTGGCGATGATGGAACAGGATTTTGATACTGCTGAGAAGAACATGAAAAAAGGGCTCGATCTCGGTACGCCCATGAAAGAAGTGAAAGGCGCCAGCATGCTGCAAATGGGCATGATCTCCTTACAAAAGAACGACTTTAAACAAGCCGAAAAATACATTCGCCAGGCTATTCGCGAAGGGTTACCCGATAAAGAAAATGAAGCGGCCGCCTACCTGCAAATGTGTAATATCATGATGAACAAACGCGAATTCAGGGCAGCCAAGGAATTCTTCCGCAAAGCCAAAGCCCTTAAGCCCACCACCGCCGAACTCGTTAAACAGATCAAAGAAATTGAAAAATACATCTCCCGCCTGCCGGGATAAGCTTTCAGCCTTCGCCTGAAAGCTTAAGTAAGAAGCAAGAAGTCGGAAGTAAGAGGCTCAAAAAACCTCCAGCTTCCGACTTCCTTTTTATAAACTCAACATCTTTTTACTTCGTCTTCCTACTTCATACTTCTTACTTCCTACCTCTTACTTCAGCCCCAATGAAATCCTGAATATCCAATCTTACAATTCAAAGTCCCGTTTTAATTGATTCATACAAGCCTCCAGCACTTTAATTACCTCCTGCACCAACCCGGGTATTTTATCTACTTCCTCTCCCTTCTTTCCATTGGCTTCAACGGTTCTAACCACCTCTTTTATACGGGTAATGCCCATGCTGTCAATAGTCGCCTTTAACTTATGCGCCAGCTTGCTCACCTGCAGCCAGTTTTGCTGCCCAGTTTCTTTCTGCAGTTCGGTCATCGATGGCGGCACCGTATCAATAAACAACTGCACCATCCGTTTTACAAAACTCAAATCGCCGCCCGATATGGTTTGAACCATGGTCAGGTCGTACAACTTCTCCTCATTCCCCATAACAGGTGTGTTTGAATTTTTCATAGGCTTATCTTCTTGTGCTCGTGCACTGGTTTTTAAATTATTTGAGATCACTAAAAACAGCTTTTGCTCATTAAATGGTTTGGGCAGAAAATCGTTCATACCCGCCGCCAGGTACTTATCACTGTCGCCCTTGAGCGCATTGGCGGTAAGCGCTACAATGGGTATCCCTGCTTTATCGGGATCGCCTAATTGCCTGATGGCCCGGGTGGCCTCCATGCCATCCATTTCAGGCATCTGTATATCCATTAACACCAGGTCGTAATTATTTGCCTGTATCCTGTCAACAGCCTCGCGGCCATTGTTCACGACATCAACGGTAAAGCCCCACGACTCCATAATATGCCTGACCAGGTATTGATTCAACTCCACATCTTCAGCCACCAGAACATACCTGTTGCCCAGACTTTGAAAATTCAGTTCTTGTGCCACGGTCGATTGATTGAGTTTAGATGAACTAATTGCAAAGGGTAATTCAAAACTGAACGAAGACCCTTTTCCCGCTTCACTTTCAACATTTAATACGCCACCCATCATGGTTATTAATTCCCGGCAAATACTTAATCCTAATCCTGTTCCTCCATGCGTACGGGTTATGGCCACATGCGCCTGCATAAATGGCTCAAAAATCAATCCTAACTGGCTCTCGGTAATGCCAATGCCGGTATCCCTAACGGTAAATGCCACATGAGCCTCATTATCATTTTTTTGTACCAGCCGGGTTTCAATGGTTACGGCGCCAGCTTCTGTAAATTTAATGGCATTGTTTATAAGGTTATTCAATACCTGGCTTAACCGGTACGGGTCGCCCAGTACCACAAGGTCTTCTTTGATCAGGTTTTCATGCACCAGTCCAATGCCCTTTTCCTCAGCCTTATAAATGAACGACTGCAAACAAAGATCAATGCGATCGGCCAGCGAAAAAACCACATGCTCAAATTGCAGCTTGCCTAAAATGATCTTCTCCAGGTCGAGCACATCGTTTACAAGCAACAATAAATTATTGGCCGATTCCTGTATCAGCCGCAGGTAATTCTTTTGCTGGGCGTCGAGGCTGGTCTTGGCCAGCAACCCCGCAATGCCCAGCACCCCGTTCATGGGTGTTCGTATTTCATGGCTCATATTGGCCAGAAAAACTTCTTTTGCCCGCGCCGCTTCATCGGTCATCTTCTTCGCCTGGCGCAATTCGCGTTCGGCCTTTATGCGGTCTGAGATATCCTGGGCAAAGCCAATCACATAGGGTTCTATGCCCGGCACATCCATTTTATAGTTCTGATATAACAGGTAGGTGACCTTGCCTGTTTTTCCCTGTATCCTGAACACCCCTTCCGATTTTCCATTATGCAGTATCGGCTGCAGGTAGTTCTGTTCAAATAACGCTTTATCGTCTTCCGGTATAAACTCAATCATGTGCCGGCCTACCATTTCTCCGGCAGTATAATCCAGCGCCAGGCCGGCAGCCGGGTTCACCGACAATAATTTGCCGTTGAGGTCGTGTGTACAGATCCAGGCCTGGCTGTAATTAAAAAGGTCGCGGTACTTTTTCTCACTTAATTGTATATACTCTTCTGCCCGTTTTTGGTCGCTGATATCAATGCTGTAGGCAATGCAGAACTTTACCTGTTCCTGCGCATCCAATACCGGGTGTATATGTCTGATATGATATTTAACCTGGCCGTCAGGGTATTCATACCGCTCTTCCCATTTCTGCAGCTGCTTTGTTTGCACTGCTTCTTCTATCATCTCTTTGCGCCTGATGGCCAGTTCGGGTGGCTTTTGCCGTATGTGAAAATAATCTTCAATGGTCTTTCCTATTAACCATTCACGGGTAGTTGCTTCTTTTATTACGGCCGAATTAATGAACAGGAATTTCCCTTCCGTATCATATACGGCAATATCTACAGGAATATTCATGAGCACTTCTTCATAAAATGAAGCCGGCGTTTTTAACGCGTTGCTCCTGCCTTCCTCCGTTCCGCCGGGTGGAACTGCCTTCCCTTCGTCCTGTATGGTTTTCAACGGTTTCATTATTTCGGTAATCAACAGGGAATAAACGGTTGCCTTACGCTATTCGATTACCGGGCGTTTAATTCACCGGCCTGGATCATGCGATAAATAGTTGATTTACCTATATCCAGTTTCTTCGCTACCAGCAATACGTCCTTATCGTATTTGTCGAGATAGTGCTGTATGATCTGCAATTCAAATTCTTTCAGCGTTCGGTCTTTATTCATCAGGTCATTAACCGAGGAGTTGGAATTAAGGGTGATATGTTCGGGTAAAATAGTATCGCCATCGGCCATTACCACCGACAACTCTATAACCGACCGCAGCTCCCGCACGTTGCCGGGAAATGCATGATGTAACAATCTTTGCTGTGCTTCGGGCGACAATAATTTTTTATCAGTATTATTCTCCTTGCAGAACTGGTCCATAAAATGTTTGGCCAGAATAATGATATCATTGCCCCGCTCTCTTAATGGTGGTATTTGAATGGGTAAGCCTATCAACCGGTAATACAGGTCTTCGCGGAACCGCCTGTTCTGCACTTCCTCCAACAGGTTCTTATGGGTAGCTACTATAATACGTACATTTATTGGCACTACTTCATTCCCCCCAACCCGGGTTATTTCCCGCTCCTGCAACACCCGCAGCAGCTTGGCCTGCAGGTTGATGTCGAGCTCACCAATTTCATCTAAAAAAAGTGTACCATTATGCGCCTCTTCAAATTTCCCAATGCGGCGGGTGATGGCACCGGTAAAGGCACCTTTTTCATGGCCAAACAATTCACTTTCGATCAACTCCCTGGGAATGGCCGCCACGTTCACCGCCACAAATGGCTTCTTGCTTTTATCTGAATTATAATGAATGGCCCGGGCCACCATTTCTTTACCCGTTCCGGTTTCTCCGGTAATGGAAACGGTAATGTTGCTCTTACAGGCTTTTTCAATTAGACTAAACACTTTTTCAAAAGTGGGGCTCTTACCGATCAGGTATTTCGAGTAATCGTATTTCTTACCCACCTGCTCTTTCAAATGCTCAACCTCTTTACGCAACCCGTCAATTTCCTTTAAATGCAGCAGGCTGTTCCACAACCTGTCCTTGGCATCATCGTCTTTTACGATGTAGTCGAAAGCGCCATTCTTGATCAAATTGATGGCTGTCTTTATGTCTTCCTGACCCGAAATAATTATGACCTGAATGCCAGAGTCAACTTCCTTGATCTTTTTCAACACTTCGCTGCCATCCATATCGGGCATTGAATAATCAAGGGTCACAACTTCGGGCCGCTCGTGCAGCTGATTAAGGAAATCCTTGCAGTTGTGAAACCGCTTTACTTCGTAGTCAGGATTCAATGCCAGGTAATGCTGCAGCATGGAGCCATACCAAACATCGTCTTCGAGTATAAATATCTTTAATGGGTGCTGGTTTTTCATTATCGTGAAAATCTGTAATGTTAGAAACGCTGGGAATTTGATTTTATTCCCAAAAAAAGAACGATTCCAGCTTAGAAACCCCTATTTCTTTCTTCCTCATAAGCTACTTATTATCAAGCACTAGTAGTTTCTCCTTAGTGGAATGAGCGTATTCACGACACGAAAATGGGGCAAAATCCGATACAAACATTCAATTTGTTCACAATACGTGAATTAAAAAATTGAAAACTTTTGCACATTCAAAAGCTGTTTCTGAACATATGGCTTGTTTACATATTAGGCCCCGGTAAATTCATTGACCGTTCTTTATCTTTGATCTATGAGCGTGAATCGGGAGCGCCTTCACCAGAAATTCACAGAAGAATATAAGAGGCTGAACGATCAGCAGAAACTTGCTGTCGACACTATTGAAGGACCGGTTATGGTAATCGCAGGGCCTGGAACCGGTAAAACCCAGATACTTGCCAGCCGCATTGGCAAGATTCTGCTGGAAACAGATTCGCAACCCCGTAACATTCTGTGCTTAACATATACCGATGCCGGCGTGGTGGCCATGCGCAGAAGATTGTCGCAATTCATTGGCCCCGATGCATACCGGGTAAGCATCTACACTTTTCACGCTTTCTGCAACGACATCATTCAGGAGAATCTTTCACTTTTCGAAAAAACAGCACTCGACCCCATTTCAGAACTGGAGCGAATTGAACTGTTCAAATACCTGATCGATACTTTCCCAAAAAATCACCCGCTCAAACGCTACCGGGGTGATGTATACTACGAAATACATAACCTGCAATCGCTTTTCAGCACCATGAAACGCGAAGGCTGGTCGCCCGCATTTATCAATGAACGCATCGACGCCTGGCTGGCCGACCTGCCAACCCGCGATGAGTATATTTACAAAAGGGCTTATAAAGGCTTCAGGGCCGGTGATGTGAAGAAGGATAAGCTGGAGGAAGAGAAAGAAAAGATGGAAAAGCTGCGGGCTGCCGTAAACGAGTTCGACCGTTTTCAGGAGCTCATGCGCAGCCGCAACCGCTACGATTTCGACGACATGATCAATTGGGTGATCAGGGCTTTTGAAGAAAACCCGGCGCTGTTAACCCGTTACCAGGAGCAATTCCTGTACATACTCGTCGACGAATTTCAGGATACCAGCGGTACACAAAACCAGCTGGTAAAGCTGTTGATCAACTTCTGGGACTCCCCCAACATTTTTGTGGTGGGCGACGATGACCAAAGTATCTACCGCTTTCAGGGCGCCAACGTAGAGAACATGTTGCAATTCGCCCATTCGTACCAGAAAAGCCTGCTCACTGTAGTATTGACCAATAACTATCGTTCGGCCCAGCCCATTCTCGATGTTTCCATGACGCTCATCAATAATAACCAGGAGCGGCTGGTAAAACAAATAGCAGGACTTAGCAAGAACCTGAAATCATCGCACCCGCGGTTCTTTGCGCTTGAACCGGCCGATGCCATCCCCGAAATAAAAGAATACGAAACGCAGCGGCAGGAAATGATCGGCATCACCCTGCAGGTGCAGGAATTATTGTCGCAGGGCGTAATGCCGGGAAAGATCAGCATCATTTACCGCGAGAATAAATATGGAGAAGAACTGACCCGGTATTTCAAAACACTGGGGATACCTGTTTACAGCAAACGCCATATTAATTTATTGCAGGAACCGTTTGCCAAAAAAATTATTCTGCTCATCAAATACATCGCCGCCGAGCACGATATTCCTTATGGTGGTGATGAAATGTTGTTTGAAATACTGCATTTCGACTGGTTTAATATTCCCCCGGTTGAAATTGCCAAGCTAAGCATTGAAGTGGCCGACCGGCATTTTGGCAATGCCAAAACCTCGTTGCGCCGTTTATTATACGACAAGGCCAATACACCACCGGCCGATCTGTTCAGCAAAGGCTTGCACCCCGGTTTGCAGCAGGCAACCAAAGCACTGGAAAAGCTCATAGCCACCGTGCCCAATGTTACCTTGCTGGTTTTAGTTGAAAATATCGTTCGCCGTACGGGTTTGCTGAACATCATTATGCAAAGCCCCGAAAAAGCCTGGATGATGCAGGTGCTCACCGCATTGTTCGACTTTATAAAAGAAGAAACCCACCGCAACCCTTTACTGAAGCTGAATGACCTGGTCGATATTTTTGACCTCATGGAAAAAGAAGGGTTGCCCTTACCACTTGTTCAGGTAAGCGGTAACGATAAAGGCGTTAACCTGCTCACCGCACACGGTTCAAAAGGTTTGGAATTCGAATATGTATTCATTGCCGGTTGCAATGCTTCCTTCTGGGAAAAGAAACGCAAACCAGGCGGTGGTTACAAGATCCCTGATAATATTTTTATATCTCCCACTGGTGCCAGCCGCGGCGAAACCGGCGGCGCCGACCTGGAAGAGCTTCGCCGTCTTTTTTACGTAGCTATAACCCGTGCCGAGCAACACCTCTGCATTTCATTCAGCCGCTTTAAAAACGATGGTAAAGAACTGGAACCCTCCATGTTCCTTGCCGAAATACAGGAACAGCACATGCTGCCGGTTGAAAAAGTGTTCATGAGCGAAGAAACGCTTACAGAGTTTCAACTGGTGCAGTTCACAGAAGCCGAAGCGCCCGAGATCGGCCGTATTGAAGAAGATTTCATTACCGCCCTGCTCGATCGCTTTGTGATGAACGTAACGGCGCTGAACAACTATTTAAAATGTCCGCTCGAATTTTACTTCAAGAACCTGCTGCGCATTCCTTCGCCCAAAAACGAAGCCACCGAATTTGGTTCGGCCATTCACCACGCGCTGCAACGGTTGTTTGAAAAAATGCGGGAAAACAGGAATGTATTTCCCCGCATGGAAGAGTTTGTGGATGATTTTAACTGGTACATGCACCGCCATCGCGAAAACTTTACCCGCGAACAGTTTGACCGCCGTCTTGAGTACGGACAGGAAGTGCTGGCTAACTATTACGATAAATATATTCATAGCTGGAACCGCATTGTTACCGTGGAAAGGAATATCCGCAACGTTGTCGTGAACGGGGTTCAGCTCAAAGGAAAGCTCGATAAACTGGAATTTGAAGGCAAGCAGGTGAATATTGTTGATTATAAGACCGGCGACCCCGATAAAGCCAGGCCCAAACTGCAGCCGCCAAATGACAAAGAGCCAAACGGAGGCGATTACTGGCGCCAGGCCGTGTTCTATAAGATCCTCGTTGATAATTATGAAAGCAAGGACTGGCAGGTGGTTAGCACCGAATTTGATTTTATAGAACCCGATAAAAAGAAGGTTTACCGCAAGGAAAAGGTGATCATCAGGCCCGCCGATATCACCACCGTTTCGCAGCAGATCGTTACCGTATGGGAAAAGATCCAGAACCGCGAGTTTTATATTGGCTGCGGCAAGGAAGACTGCCATTGGTGCAATTTTGTAAAAACCAATAAGCTGGCCATTGAATTACACGACCTCACCTCTGAGGAGGAAGCCTGACCAAAATAGTTACCTGTTACCGGTTTCCCGTTACCAGGTAAAGAATTCGGACGTCCCGACCATAGGCAGAGCGACCGGTATTCAAGGCCCCGCAACTGGCAACTGGTAACCGGTTTCTCCCCGATTTAACGTCTTTTGAAGCAACATTTGCCAATAAACGGCTTAAGTTTGCGGCCTTATGAAGTACGCTTCTCTTTTAAAGATAGTTTCACCGTTTCTTTTGATCATTCTGCTGCTTCCACCGACCCTGGTGCAAACTGGCTGTGCCAATATAGTGCCTCCCATGGGTGGCCCCCGCGATTCCCTGCCTCCCCGGCTGGTAAGCGTTAACCCCCGCGATTCGGCCAGGAACTTTACCGGCAAAAAGATCGTACTTGAATTCGACGAATTCGTTCAACTTGATAATATACAGGAAAACCTGCTGGTATCACCAGTACCCAAAATAAACCCCACTGTTGACTCAAAACTGCGTACCGTAACGGTAACGGTGAAAGATACCCTTCAGCCAAATACAACTTATTCCATCGATTTTGGCAAAGCCATAAAAGATATAAACGAAGGCAATGTTTTAAAGAATTTCACTTACCGGTTCAGCACCGGCAACACCCTCGATTCACTGGAACTTACGGGTAAAGTGGTGGTTGCCGAAACCGGTAAAGCCGACAGCACTCTCATTGTTATGTTGCATCCCAGCACAGATGATTCAGCTGTTATCAAGGAAAAACCGCGTTATGTAGCCCGTGTTGATAAAGAGGGCAATTTTGCTTTCAGCAACCTGCCGTCAGGTTCTTTTGCGCTGTTTGCCCTCAAAGATGAAGGCGGCCAGCGCCGGTACCTCAGCAATAAACAACTATTTGCGTTTGCCGACGAAAGGGTAACCCCCGCCATTTCGCCAAAACCGGTTACCTTATACGCTTACACCGAAAAAGAGGAAGCAGATACAGCAAAAAAAGCCAAACCGGGCGCACCACCTGCCAAACCTGGTGCCGCACAACCCGCAAAGCCATCAAAAAAAGAAGAAAAGAAAGATACCCGCCTTCGTCTCGAAACCAACCTGTCCAATAACGAACTTGACCTCTTAAATCAACTTGAACTACGGTTTACTACCCCGCTTAAAAAATTCGATAGCACTAAAATTATCCTTGCCAACGAAAAGAACGAACCTCTCAGCAATTATCATTTTACAACAGATACCAGCAATAAAAAGGTTACCCTTTCTTACAGCTGGATCGAAAACACCGCCTACAACCTGATCGTTGATAAAGAATTTGCCGAGGATACGGCTGGCAATAAAATAGCCCGCACCGATACGCTATCATTCCGCACCAAAAAACAAAGCGAGTATGGCATGGTGCGTTTGCGCCTCATTAACCTTGATTTCACCAAAAACCCGGTACTGCAGTTTGTTCAAAACGATGCGGTGAAATTTGCCTATCCCATGAAGGGCAAAGAGTTTTATGCCAAACTGTTTACACCCGGCGAATATGACCTGCGCATCCTGTACGATGAAAATAAGAATGGCATCTGGGACCCGGGCGCTTTCTTCAATAAACACCGCCAGCCCGAAAAAGTATTACCCATCAATCGCAAACTAACCGTAAAAGCCAACTGGGATAATATAGTAGATATCACCCTACAGAAATGAGAAATAGTGAATTAAAGATTAGAAATAAAAAAGTATAAACTAACTCCGCCCGTGCCTAACCTTCGTCACGGGCGAACACAAAACCACAAACAGTTTGGTATCTTTACAGTATGGAATTTTCTTCTTCTTTGTTGGAAAATGCGGTGAGTGAATTTGCCAAACTGCCCGGTATTGGTAAAAAAACAGCATTACGGCTGGTGCTGCATTTGTTAAAGCAGGACCCCGGTAATGTAGAAACGTTCGGCGAAACCATTCTCAAAATGCGCCGGGAAATAAAATTCTGCGAGCGTTGTTTCAATGTTGCTGACGCTGCTACCTGTTCTATTTGCGCCAATCCGCTGCGCAAACAGGAGCTTATTTGCGTGGTTGAAAATATCCGTGATGTTATTGCCATTGAAAGCACCCAGCAATTCAGCGGCGTATACCATGTGCTGGGCGGCATTATTTCCCCGCTCGACGGTGTTGGCCCCGAGCAGCTTACCATAGAACCTTTGATACAACGCATTCAACAGGAAAAAACCGAAGAGCTTCTCTTTGCCCTGAACCCTAATATCCAGGGCGATACCACCATTTATTATATTCAGAAAAAGTTGCAGTCGGCACCGGTAAAGATCACGACCATAGCCCGGGGCATTGCCTTTGGCGGCGAACTGGAGTATGCCGATGAAATGACCCTTGCCCGTAGCATTACCAATCGCCTGCCGGTTGAAAGGTATGTGCAACATTAAAAAGTGCATTTCAAAACCTGCCCCCATTGCAGGCTCCATTCAATATCGGGTTTGCTATTAATCATAACAAGCTGTAAATTTGCACCCGCATAGGCGGATTTGTTTATTGTTCGGCCTGTGCGTCCTGAGCAGGAACCGGAACCAGGCGTCCTGATAACCAATTCGGGCCAAAGGCTTGCAACTGAACTAATAAACGACAAGAAACTCTCTCTACACAGTTTCCCAACGTTTACCAGTTCTGTATTGCGCCAGTCCTGTTAATGCTCATCAACATAAACCGCTATGCTAAACAAAAGGAGGGCAGCATGAAATCAATACAACAATGCCTGCAGGAACGCATCCTGATCATTGATGGTGCTATGGGAACCATGATCCAACGGCACAAGCTTGAAGAAGCCGATTACCGCGGCGAACGTTTTAAGGACTGGGCCAGCGACCTTAAAGGCAATAACGACCTTTTATGCCTTACACAGCCAAACATCATCAAAGGCATCCATAAATTATACCTTGAAGCCGGCGCCGACATCATTGAAACCAATACGTTCAATGCACAGCGCATTTCATTGGCCGATTACCATATGGAACCCCTGGCTTATGAGCTGAACTTCGAAGCAGCTAAAATTGCCAAAGAAGCGGTTCAGGAATTCTTTGCCGACCCGGCCACCAATAAAAATGGGCGGGAACGGGCTTTTGTAGCCGGGGCTATTGGTCCGCTCAATAAAACACTCTCTTTATCGCCCGATGTAAACAACCCTGGTTTCAGGGCCCTTACATTCGATGAAGCCATGAGCGCCTATTACGAACAGGTAAAAGGCCTGGTCGATGGCGGGGTTGACCTGTTGCTGATCGAAACCATTTTCGATACCCTCAACGCCAAGGCCGCCATTTACGCTATCAAAAAATATTTCAACGATATTGGCAGGGAAGCATTGCCCATCATGATCAGCGGTACCATTACCGATGCATCGGGCCGCACCCTGAGCGGACAAACACTGGAAGCCTTTTATACTTCTGTTATGCATGCCAAACCGCTTTCCATTGGCCTCAACTGTGCGTTAGGCGCTTCGGAAATGCGGCCACATATTGAAGAATTAAGCCAGATCGCCTCCTGCTTTACCTCGGCATACCCCAATGCGGGCTTACCCAATGCCATGGGTGAATACGATGAACAACCCGAACAAACCGCCCATTTCCTTGAAGAATGGGCCCGCGAAGGATTTGTAAATATTGTAGGCGGGTGCTGCGGAACCACGCCCGATCATATAAAACATATTGCCGACCACGTTCGTCAGTTCAAACCAAGACCCTTACCGGTTTTGGAAGCGACGTTATAGGCTATAAACCTGAAGTCGCAAATTGCGACTTCAAACATTAATAACAGGAAACTTGATATCACAAATTGTGATATCAAGTTTGAAATAGATCCAAATTTTGAGGTCACAAATTGTGACCTCAAGATGGCAACAGGAATGTTTGATATCGCAAATTGCGATATCAAACAGGATCAGCTCTGGTAGTAGTAACTCTTTAATGTAAACCATTAAACAAACTACTTATGAGTGAAAAACTGATCAACGCCATTGCAGATCAAGACATTATCGACTGTATTCGTATCATTCGCGGACAAAAGGTGATGTTAGACAGTGACCTGGCAAAGATGTACGGTGTGCCAACCAAACATTTGAATCAGGCTATAAAACGAAATATTACCCGGTTTCCGCCGGACTTTATGTTTCAGCTTACAGCGGAAGAGTTCAAAAACTTGAAGTCACAATTTGTGACTTCAAGTTCAGCGGATGGCACAAAAGAATGGGGCGGTATCAGAAAATTGCCTTATGCCTTCACCGAACAGGGCGTAGCCATGTTATCGAGCGTACTGAATTCGGAAATAGCCATTCAGGTTAATATTCAGATCATTAGAGTATATACCAGGTTACGGCAGTTCTTATTGAATAACCTTGACAATGAAGACTTAAGGAAGAAGATTGAGTCCATTGAAAAGAACCTGGTTAAAAAAGACGAAGAGATACAGACCATTTTTAAAATATTAAAGGAATTACTGGTGCAGGAACCACCGCCTGCCCGGGAACCAATTGGGTTTAAGATTCCCAAAAAGTAAACAAGGCATGTCAGCTAACACAACGATAAAACCATATTTGCGACTCTCGGGTTTAGAACCCCTGGTCATTCGCCCCGAAACCAACTTTGTGAATGTGGGGGAACGCACCAACGTAACCGGTTCAAAGAAATTTGCCCGCCTTATCAGGGAGAACAAGTATGAAGAAGCATTGAGCGTAGCCCGCCAGCAGGTAGAAAGCGGCGCCCAGGTACTTGATGTAAATATGGATGATGCCCTGCTCGATGGGGTAAAGGCCATGACCACCTTCCTGAACCTGCTGCAAAGCGAACCGGATATTGCCAAGATCCCCATCATGATCGACAGCTCAAAATTCGAGATCATTGAAGCGGGCTTAAAATGTGTGCAGGGAAAGTGTATTGTGAACTCCATTTCCATGAAAGAAGGGGTTGAAAAGTTCATTCGCGAAGCAAATATCTGTAAGCTGTACGGCGCCTCTGTTGTTGTAATGGCATTTGATGAAAAAGGCCAGGCCGATACCCTGCAACGCCGGGTAGATATTTGTACAGCCGCCTATAAGATTTTGACAGAGCAGGTAGGCTATGATCCGCAGGACATCATCTTCGACCCCAACATATTTGCCGTAGCCACCGGTATTGAAGAGCACAACAACTATGCGATTGATTTTATTGAAGCTACCCGCATCATAAAACAAAGAATGCCCCTCGCCAAAATAAGCGGCGGAGTTAGTAATATTTCTTTCTCTTTCCGCGGTAATGAGCCTGTACGTGAGGCCATGCATGCCGTTTTTCTGTACCATGCCATTAAAGCCGGTATGGATATGGGTATCGTAAATGCCGGTCAGCTGATCGTGTATGATGAAATAGAACCGCAATTGCGCGAGCTATGCGAAGATGTTATTCAGAACCGCCGCGAAGACGCCACCGACCGCCTGATCGTCTTTGCCGAAACGGTAAAAGCAAAAGACAAATCTGAAGTTAAGAATGAAGCCTGGCGCAGTAACTCTGTTGAAGAGCGGTTGAAACATGCGCTGATAAACGGTATTACAGACTATATAGACCAGGATACAGAAGAAGCCCGTCAAAAGTACCCCAAACCCCTTGATGTTATTGAAGGGCCTTTAATGAACGGAATGAACGTGGTGGGCGATCTGTTTGGCAGTGGTAAAATGTTCCTGCCGCAGGTAGTGAAAAGTGCGCGGGTTATGAAAAAATCAGTGGCCATTCTTACCCCCTATATTGAAGCTGAAAAAGAAAAGTTGCGTAATGCATCTGGCAATGAAGGTGCCGCCGTTTCTTCAGGCGCCGCCAGGATACTGCTGGCTACCGTGAAAGGCGATGTGCACGACATCGGAAAAAACATTGTAGGCGTTGTATTAGGCTGTAATGGCTACGATATTATTGACCTGGGTGTAATGGTGCCGGCAGACAAGATCCTCGAAACAGCACAAAAAGAAAAGGTAGACATCATTGGCTTAAGCGGCCTTATTACGCCTTCGCTCGATGAAATGGTGCATGTTGCCCATGAAATGAAACGCCGTAACATGAACCAGCCATTGCTTATTGGCGGCGCTACCACCTCACGCATGCACACCGCAGTAAAAATTGCCCCACAATACGACAACGGAGTGGTGCATGTGCTGGATGCTTCGCGCAGTGTTACTGTGGCCGGCTCCTTACTAAGTAAGGAACAGAAACCTGATTTCCTGGTCAATATTGGCAAAGAATACCAAAAGCTGCGCGATGATTTTGGCAGCAAGAAGACCGCCAAGCAATTTCTTCCCTTTGAAAAGGCCCAGCAAAACAAAGTAGCCATTGACTGGAACAGCTATACACCGCCGGTTCCACAATTCACCGGTACTAAAATATTCGATAATTATAACCTCAGTGAGCTTACCAACTATATCGACTGGGGTCCGTTCTTTATAGCCTGGGAACTGCATGGTAAATTCCCTGCTATTTTGAAAGATGAAAAAGTAGGAACAGAAGCTACCAAACTGTTTAACGACGCCAATGACCTGCTTAAAAAGATCATTGATGAAAAATGGTTAACAGCCCGCGGGGTCATAGGTTTCTGGCCTGCCAATGGCGATGGTAAAGATTCCATATTTTTATACGATGAAAGCGGGAAAGTGAATACCAGGCTTGAATCTTTACGCCAGCAATTGAAAAAAGCCGAAGGACAGCCCAACTTCTCTTTGGCCGATTTTGTAAAACCGGTGGCCAATGCAGCCGATGGAAAAAGTGGCGAAGCCACCGATTACATAGGCGCTTTCGCTGTTACTATACAGGGAATAGAGCCTCATTTAAAAAAGTTCATCGAAAATCACGACGATTACAACAAAATCATGTTACAGGTGTTAGCAGACAGGCTTGCCGAAGCATTTGCTGAACTGTTGCATGAACGTGTGCGGAAAGAATTCTGGGGATATACCAAAGATGAGCAGTTAACGAATGAAGAATTAATTAAGGAATCATATTCAGGTATCAGACCAGCGCCAGGTTACCCGGCCTGTCCTGATCATACTGAGAAGTATAAACTATTCAATCTGCTGGGCGGTGAGCAGGCAACCGGCATTACACTCACTGAGTCGCTGGCCATGTATCCTGCCTCCTCCATTTGCGGTTGGTATTTTGCCCATCCGCAAAGCCAGTATTTTGGATTAGGTAAAATTCAGAAAGACCAGGTGGTTGATTATGCCAACCGTAAAAATATGCCGCTTGAAGAAGTGGAAAGATGGTTGCGCCCGGTACTTGAGTATGATGTGTAATACTTTGTAAGGTCTGATTCACAATATTAAAACAAGCAATTTCGTTTGGGCAACGTTCCCTTGAAAATGCGATCTTAACCCGTAGCAACATGAGTAATTCCCGTAGAAATGCTATTATGGCAATAGCATTTTTGGTTAATCTTGTGCCTTTTTTTGTAGCAGCCCAATCAAAACATTCCAACCGCAAAGGCGAATTTTATTTCTCCTGGGGGTATAATACGGAATGGTATACACACAGTAACATCACTGTAAATCAGCCTGAGCTGGGCAATTATTATACATTTAATCACGTGCGTGGGCACGATCACAAAGGTTGGGATGAAGGCTTGCTTAGCAAAGCGCTCACCATACCTCAATACAACTACCGCCTCGGTTATTACTTCAATAAGAAAAAGGGCCTGGCATTTGAGATCAACTTCGACCACACCAAGTTTATTTTTGCCGATCAAGATGTTCGCGTTACCGGCAAACTAAATGGCAGTCCAAAATCGGTTGATACATCAATTGCTTTTAACCAGGCCAACGGATTTTATTATTACCTGAACAACGGCGCCAACTTCTTACTGTTCAACATTGTAAAACGCTGGCACTTATATGAAGATCACAACGAGAACATTAAGATCGATGTAATGGGCAAAGCCGGCATTGGCCCTGTTATTCCACACGTTGAGAACAGCCTGTTCGGACAAAAAAATGATCCAAAATTTCAATACGGCGGCTGGAATGTAGGTGTAGAAAACGCCATCAGGGCAACTTTTTTCAGGTATGCATACGTTGAGTTTGCACACAAAATAGATTATGCCCGGTATTCGCACCTTCAGGTATATAAAGGCCGCGCCCGCCAGGCTTTTGGCACCTACGAACTTATTTTAAGCCTGGGTGTCACGTTCCCTACTGGTAAGAAAATTTAAGTCAGTTAATCATACATAATCAAAAGGGTCAAATAGCGTAAATCGCTTATTTGACCCTTTTGATTTTTTAACCCTTAGCCTCATTCAACTTCTTTCAAAGAACCACCAGAAGCGTTTGCGTGGCCTTACTTTGTAGTTTTGACTAATATAGGTTCTAATATGTTCCATGGCTTCATCGATGCTATCGGTAAGCAGTACAAGCTTCATATCTTCCCGGTTAATGGTTCCCTGCTGCGCCATAAATTCGGCATAGTTCCACAGATCACTGTAGTATTCCTTACCAAATAACACAATGGGGAACTGGGAAATGGTTTTTGTTTGTATAAGGGTCAGTGTTTCAAAAAATTCATCCATAGTTCCAAAACCACCGGGCATAATGATGAACGCATAAGAATATTTAACCAGCAATACTTTACGAACAAAAAAATGTTCAAAGGTGATGCTCTTGTTCACGTACTTGTTGGCCTTTTGTTCAAAAGGCAGCCTGATGTTGCAGCCAACCGAAATGCCGCCATTTTCAAAAGCCCCGCGGTTAGCCGCTTCCATAATACCGGGCCCACCGCCGGTCATAGTGGTAAAACCGGAATCGGCAATGCGTCTACCGAATTCCCGGGCACTCTCATAATAAGGATGGTCTTCTTTAAACCGGGCCGAACCAAACACAGTGATACAGGGGCCCACAAAGTGAAGCATGCGGAAACCCTGAATGAATTGTTTAAAAACCCGCCAGGCAAAGGCCAGTTCATACGTACGGCTTTTGGGACCCTCCAGATAAATCTGTTCTTTAGGGGGAATAATGGGCTCAATCTTTTTCTTGGCTGAAGCTGCTTCCATAATATCAATAGTGTAAATTGCCAGCCAAATTAAACAAAAAATCATGCGCATTATTAGCTATAATGTGAATGGCATAAGAGCAGCCATGACCAAGGGGTTTTGCGATTGGTTAAAAACCGACCCGGCAGATATCATTTGTTTGCAGGAAACAAAAGCCACAAAAGATAATGTGAACCGCCAGCTGGTAACCGAATGCGGTTATGAAGATTACTGGTTCTCGGCAAGCAAAAAAGGGTACAGCGGCGTAGCCGTTTTTACCAAAATAAAACCCGATAACATTGAATATGGCAATCAACATTCCGTAAGTGATGATGAAGGAAGAGTGATACAGCTCGATTTCGGCGACATCAGGCTTATCAATGCGTATTTTCCCTCAGGTACAACAGGCGATGTACGGCAGGATTTCAAATACCAGTGGCTCGATGATTTTTATAATTATCTGCAAACACTGAGGGCGAAATATCCCAAACTGATATTGTGCGGCGATTACAATATCGCACATACTGAGTTGGATATTCACGATCCCAAAGGCAATAAGAACACTTCGGGCTTTTTACCCAATGAACGGGCCTGGATGGATAAATTCATGGGCAGCGGCTGGATTGACACATTCCGTGTTTTTCATCCCGAACCACACCGGTACAGCTGGTGGAGCCAGCGTTTCCCTACTGTGCGGTTGCAAAATAAAGGCTGGCGGCTCGATTATATAACGGCTACCGAACCCCTGCGCGCCCAGTTAAAGAATGCCGACATTTATCATGATGTAAAGCATAGTGATCATTGCCCGGTTTACCTGGAGTTGAATTAAGTGTTAAGAATTGTGATTTTTACATCTTATTCTTTGTTTGCCACAATATTCTTTCGTGTTTTTTGTTTTACCCAGTCTCCATGATCGTATATAACATTACTATAAAGATCGATCCGGCTATTGAAGAAGCATGGCTACAATGGCAACAGCAGGAACATATACCCGATATCATGGCATCGGGGCAGTTTTCCCAATGGAAAATGTTCCGTTTGCTGGAGCAGGATGATACGGATGGATTGACGTTCGTAATACAATATTTCGCGCCCACTATGGAAAATTACTATAGATACATTGATGAGTTTGCACCGGTATTAAGGCAGAAAGCCTTTGATAAATGGGGTAATAGTTTCATTGCATTTCGAACGGTAATGGAGGTTGTGAACTGATTGTGGATAAGAATATTTGATGGGGGCAGCGTTAAATTATTGTATACTCCACGAAACCCTTTACAGGCCAGCATTTCAGCCCGCAATGCATGAAACACAGGGCAGTACAGGGTTTCAGCGTGTAACATCAATTCACAAAACACATTAGAAACTATTGCAATTTGCTAAAAACCTTGCCCCAAGCGGATTTCAGCACTTTATCAAATGTTAATTTTTCGACCAAAAAATTTTGTTTCAAGCAAAAAGCGGCTAAATTTGTCGCTGCATAAATTCTTAAAAAATCACACTATGAACAAAGCTGAATTAATTGCAAAACTTGCCGATGATTCAGGCATCACTAAGACACAGGCTAATGCTGCTCTTGATTCTTTCATCGAAGCAGTTACCAAAACATTAAAAGGTGGTGGTAAAGTTACCCTGGTAGGTTTTGGAACTTTCTCAGTATCAAAAAGAGCAGCTCGCAATGGTCGTAATCCGCAAACCGGTGCTGTGATTAAGATTAAAGCTAAAAAAGTTGCCCGTTTCAAAGCTGGTAAAGAATTGCAGGCTAAATTATAATTTCTGCCTTACGCACGAAAGCTCCGTTACTGCATGCGAAGTATCGGAGCTTTTTTTATTTTTGCATCACTTTAATATTTCACTTTTAATAAACTAATAACATGGGTAGAGGAGATAAAAAAACGAAAAAAGGCAAAACCTTTAAAGGATCATACGGAAAAAGCCGCCCTGCACGGGTAAAAAAGGCTGCTGCCGCTAAAAAGAAGTAGGAAGTAAGAGGTAAGAAGTAAGAAACCCGGTAATCGGATTCTTACTTCTTACCTCGAACCTCTTTATATAATTGATTTCGTCTCTTACATTATACGTTCTGTTTCCCCATTCAGCCCTTTTACGGCGCCAAACGTTCAATTGTCCATGTATTGTCGCCCTGTAAAGAATACTGTATCCGGTCGTGCAGGCGGTTCGAACGGCCCTGCCAAAACTCCATACTGATCGGTTTTACCCGGTAACCGCCCCAATGGCCAGGTCTTTTTAATGGTTGGGCCGAAAAATCCCTGATATATTTTTTCTCCCGTTCTTCGAGCCATTCCCTGCTGGTAATTACCCGGCTTTGCGGCGATACCCAGGCGCCAATGCGACTTCCCTCGGGCCGGCTGTTAAAATAGGCATCGCTTTCTTCGGCACTAACCTTGTCAACCAACCCGGTAATACGCACCTGCCGTTCCACTTCCTTCCAGAAAAATACCAGGCACGCCCGCGGGTTTTCGGCCAGCTGCATGCCCTTAAAGCTTTCATAATTGGTAAAAAAGACAAACCCGCGTTCATCATAGCCTTTCAATAGAACGATCCGCGCCGCCGGTACCCCATCGGCCGATGCAGTGGCCAAAGTCATGGCATTCACTTCATCAATTTCACTGTGCAATGCTTCCTGCCACCAGGTATCGAACTGGCGAATGGGGTGGGTAGCTACATCTTTTTCGAGCAGGGACCGCAGCATATAGTCTTTACGTATATCAGCAATAGTTGATGGCATAGCCTGTATTTTTTGAGCTACAAAGGTAATATCACTGCAAATTATCCGCACTGATTTTGATCATAACCAATTGCCTGTTATTTTAGTTTTACCGTATGAGACAAATATTTACACTGGTGTGCATTTTTGCCTGCCTAACTGCAGCCTTTGCACAAAATGGCACGTTTATCACCTGAAAAATGAGGAAAAGATTTCTGAGCATATTTTTACTGAAACCATCCCCATCAGCGATAATTTTTTACTAACGTCGAAAGGCATTGGCTTTAGCTATCTTCCAAACGAATTGGGCGCATATGCCCTCGGTGAAGTGTTCTTATATATTCCTTTTAAAGAGTTGGATACTTATTTAAAACCGGAATTTAAGCAACTGATTGGCATAATGGGCCAGTAGAGGTGGTTATAACTGAACTTACAAACTAAATAACTAACTATTCAGGTGGGGCGTTTTCATCTTTACCGCTTTCTTTACCCTGTACCCTGGCCAGCATCACTTCTATTTCGCTCATGCGGCGCAGCTGGTTTTCGAGCTTTTTATTGTGCTCTGAGATCTGTTGCAGATCGCGGTTGAGCTCTTCCAGGAAACTGATCTTTTTTAGCAACTGGTTCCGCTGAAAGTTTGATTCGCGCAGCTTTTCTTCCGTATCGGCCAGCAGGCGCGACAGCCGTTGGTTCTCTTCGAGCAGGTCGAGGTGCTTTTGCTTGTATTCGTCGAACTCCCTGATGAGCTTGAAATGGTTTTGTTGCAATTCCTCGAATTCGAACTGGCGGCTGGGTGGGTTCGAAAGATTCTCTACTTTCAATAATTTTTCGCGCAGGGCATTGAACTCTTCATAGGCTTTTTGCAGGCGCTCTTCCATTTCGTCAGACAAAAGCCGGCTTTGCTCCAGCTCAATAATACGGGCGTCTTTGGTGGTGAGCACAGTAAGCATTTCATTCAGGCGGGCATTGAGTTCTTCATTGGCTTTAAGCGTATCAATATGTTTGAACTCTGTTTGTTTCAGCAGTTCTATCTGGTCGAGCAACAGAACGATCTGCTGGTTTTGTGCGGCCAGTCCTTCCTGGGTTTTTTGCAAACGCACCAGGTATTCTTCAGATTGTTCTTCCTGTGAAGCAGCAACTTTGGCAATGGGCGCCGGCGTTTCGGCCCGGCGTTTTAGCTCCTTATGCAGCTCTTCCACTTCAATGGTGAGCAATTCTTCATTATCCCGTACTTCATCGAGCTCGCGGCGCAACTGCATCTGCACTTTTTCCTGCAGCTCCATTTCTTCGTAATACTTCAGGCGCCATTCTTCATTATCTTGAAATGCTGTATCGGCAATGATGGGAGGTTCCCGTTCAGGTAATTTTAATGACAGGGTCTTACGACTGACCAAAAAGAAGTGAATAAAGAAGCCCAGGACCAAACCGCCCAGCAGGAAGAAAATGATCTCAAAAACCCCAACATACATCTGGTATCCCAGAATTACCAGTAAAAAATGGTTCATAACGGCTTCGGAATTAGAATATACACCCGCATCACAGATGGTAATCTTTCAATCACTAATTTTTCATGGGATCTTGAAAAGGAGGTAATGAAAAAACCACCATACTGGTGGTTTTTCTTATGGAAATTTAATACGTTAATTCGATAAATGCAAAAAGGCGGCCCAATAAATTTAACCGACTGTTAATCAGCTAATTATTACGCCTTTACCAGGGTGCCAACCTTTTCACCGCAAGCTACGCGGCGCAGGTTGCCCGGCTTGTTCATATCAAATACGATGATCGGCAGTTTATTCTCCATACACAGGGTGAACGCGGTCATATCCATTACCCGCAGGTTTTTAGAGATACATTCCTGGAAGGTGATGGTCTCATATTTTTTTGCGTTAGGATCTTTTTCGGGGTCGGCTGTGTAAATACCATCAACCCGGGTGCCTTTCAGGATCACATCGGCCTGTATTTCTATGGCGCGCAATGAGCCGGCTGTATCGGTTGTGAAATACGGGTTACCGGTACCGGCGCCAAAGATCACTACCCGGCCTTTTTCAACATGGCGAATAGCCCGGCGACGGATGTATGGTTCGGCGATCTGTTCCATTTTTATAGCGCTTTGTAACCGTGTAAAAACGCCTATTTTTTCGAGCATCGCCTGCATAGCCATTCCATTTATTACAGTGGCCAGCATACCCATATAATCGCCATGTGCGCGTTCGATACCAGTTTCTGCCTCATTCATACCGCGGTAAATATTACCACCGCCAATTACAATAGCCACCTGAACACCCAGATCTGCTACTTCCTTGATGTCGTGTGCATACTGCGCCAGTATAGCAGGGTCCATTCCAAAACTTTTATCGCCCATCAACGATTCGCCGGAGAGTTTTACTAAAATGCGTTTGTACTTAGGTAGCATGTATAATTGACCGTTTTTAATGTTCTTGAATCGTGTTCCGATAATTACCGGAAGGTCAATGGTGAAAGCGTACCCAAACCACCAACCCTTTCAACGCTGTGCAAAGAAAGGATTTTTTATTAAAGTTTTCCAGCTTTTGTAAAATGTGTTGCCCACATCCATAAAATGGGCCAGCCTGAAAACAAAAGGGGAAACCACCCAACAGCAGTTTCCCCTTTATATATATTGATTCGGTTATTGATCTTATCCTAAAGCCACGCGTTTGAATTCGGTAACAGCTAAGCCACCATCAACGCTTTTCAGGTAATCGGCAACGGTTTTTGAATTATCTTTTACGAAAGCCTGGTTTACCAGGGTGCTTTCTTTAAAGAATGCATTCAGTTTACCCTCTGCGATCTTGTTGATCATTTCATCGGGCTTACCGGCCATTTTAGGATCGGTCTTGATTTGCTCGGTAACGATGGCACGCTCACGCTCAATGGTAGCAGCAGGTACCGAGTTAGCGTCAACAGCAACGGGGTTCATGGCAGCAATTTGCATGGCCACGTCTCTACCCGCTTCAGCAGCAGCTTTGTTCAGTCCTACCAGTACACCAATACGGTTTGCACCGTGAATGTAAGAGGCTACGTAGTCGGCATCAACACGCTCAAATTTAGTGATCCCGATCTTTTCACCAATGCTGGCGAGTTTATCGTTCACCAGGTCGGCAACTTTAGCCCCATTGATAGAAATACCGTTCAGCTCATCGAGGCTTTTTACGTTGTTGGCAATAGCAGCATCGATAATACTTTGGGCGAAAGCCACAAAGTCAGCATTTTTACCAACGAAGTCGGTTTCGCAGCTTACGCAGAGCGTAATACCTGTTTTATTATCGGCTGTAGTTTTAGCCAGTACCACACCTTCTTTTGCCTCGCGATCGCCACGCAGCGCAGCAACCTTGGCGCCTTTTTTACGAAGCCAGTCGATAGCGGCTTCGAAATCGCCATTGGTTTCTGTCAACGCTTTACGGCAATCCATCATTCCTGCTCCAGTCATCTGGCGCAGTTTGTTAATATCAGCGGCAGTAATAGCAACACCTGACATAGTAATTTGAATATTTAAATATTATGAAAATTTGAAAATGCGTCACAAATAACCCGATTCTGTTTCAAATCATGTATTGGTGAAGCATTTTCATTTTATTAATTCTGCTCAGTAGCGAACTAAAAGAAAAACGGAGCGTCGCAACGGATGTTCAATAGTAATTCTTCAGCCGGGCAACCCCAAACCAAAGGAACTAAAACTATCTTCTACCGCCGCCGGGTCCACGGTTACCACCACCAGGACGACCACCGCCTCTGTTTTGGCCACCGCCCTGACGTCCGCCGCCACCATGACCACGGCCACCGCCGCCCTGACCACGTCCGCCACCGCCGGCGTTACCACCGCGGCTACGACCGCCTTCAGCTTCAGCTTCAGCCTGCAGGCGTTGTGCTTTCTTTTCTTTTTCGTCGTCTGTCTGCTCTTCAGTTTCTTCGTCTTTAGCAGCCTGTCTTTCAGCAAGACCTTCAGCTATAGCAGCAGTTATGTATTGAGTGATGATTGCGATAGATTTTGTAGCGTCGTCGTTTGCAGGAATTGCAAAGTCAACTTTATTAGGATCGCAATTGGTATCAACCATACCAAAAGTGGTAATACCCAATCTTTTTGCTTCAGCCAGGGCAATATGCTCATGGCCAATGTCGATGATGAACAAAGCGGCAGGTACACGGCCCAGTTGGCTGATACCACCCAGTACTTTATCCATTTTATCGCGGTCGCGACCGAGGGTTAATTTCTCTTTTTTAGTAAGAACATCAGCAGTGCTTTCGCTCAGCATTTTGTCAATGCTCTGCATTTTCTTAACGCTTTTGCGAACGGTGTTGAAGTTGGTAAGCATACCACCCAGCCAACGCTCGGTAACGAAAGGCATGTTCACTTTGCGGGCGCACTCAGTAACAATTTCTTTCGCTTGTTTCTTGGTGCCTACGAACATGATCTTTTTACCGCTGCGGGCAATCTGCTTTAAAGCAGCAGCTGCTTCGGTCAGGCTTTCGGTAGTTTTATTAAGATCGATAATGTGAATACCTTTCTTTTCAGCAAAAATGAAAGGCAACATTTTTGGGTTCCACTTCTTACGCAGGTGACCAAAGTGTACACCGGCATCCAGGAGCTGCTGTTGCAATGAAGTGTTATTTTCCATTTAACTAAGTTGAAAATGTGTTTGATAAATTTGATAATACCACAAGCGTTTCCAAAACGCACTCCGCCAGCTGGCGGAGGCGCCGGTATGGATTAACGTTTGCTGAACTGGTAGCTGCGACGAGCTTTTTTGTGACCGAATTTCTTACGTTCAACAGATCTCGGATCGCGTTTCAGCACACCAACTGCTTTTAAAGCAGGACGGTATTCCTGGCTTATTTCAAGCAAAGCGCGGCCGATACCCAGCTTTGCAGCTTCCGCCTGGCCTTTCATACCACCACCGGCAGCATTGATCTTCACGTCAAATTTATCCAGCGATTGAGTAGCTTTTAAAGGCAGTTCCACCTGGTTTTGTAAATAAACCAGTGAAAAATATTCTTTATAGTCTTTATCGTTAACGGTGATCTTACCGGTTCCGCGTGACAACCAAACTCTTGTCACAGCTTCTTTACGACGACCTACGGCATTTTTTTGCTTTTCCATGTATTATTTACAATTAGAAAGTTAATGATTGAGGTTTCTGTGCAGCATGCTCGTGTTGGTCGCCGGCATACACAAATAATTTCTTGAACATTTTGCGGCCAAGGCGATTCTTGGGCAACATACCTTTTACAGCTCTTTCAACTACCTGCTCAGGACGACGGCGCAGGAGTTCGCGGGCTGTTTCAGATTTTTGTCCACCAGGATAACCTGAGAAGGTCAGGTATTCTTTTTCCTCGGTTTTGTTGCCGGTGAATTTTACTTTTTCGGCATTGATAACGATGATGTAGTCTCCGCAATCAACATGTGGCGTATAGTAAGGCTTGTTCTTACCACGAAGAATAGCCGCTATTTTCGCGCACATGCGTCCCACGGTTTGATTGGTACCGTCTACAACATACCAGTTGCGTTTTACGGTAGCCGCATTCGCATGTTGGGTAGTGAAATGTAGTTTGCTCATTTTAAAAACTTTTGGCCGAAAGCTGTTTTTTAGTTTCAGCCGGTTAACAAATAAACAGCAACGCCATCCCGCTTGCTGTTTCCGCCAATAGTCAGGTAACTAAAAACGGGTCGCAAAGATAGGTTGTTGAAATTGGCACAACAAACATTTGGGCAACTAATTTTTTATCGCAGCTTTATAATTAATTGATTTTCAATAAATATTTTGACATATAAATTTTACTACTGCCTCAAAAGCAGCTGCAGCGGGCATTTTAGGGCAGCTATTTGGGGGAAACCGGGGGTTGGAAGGCTATTGGGCTGGGGTTGCGTCGCACACTTCGGCGTTCGGAAGGCGGTTGGGCAGGGCCTGCGCTACTGCTAAAGCAGGGGGCACTGCCCCCGCGTGACTTTAACCAGGCAGGGTGGCACACTCGCTCGCCAATGATTTACCCGGCGTACTTCGGGATCCGGCAGGCACCAGGACAGCCTATGCGCCTGTGCCGCAGTGGCAGATTGATGAGCCGGTCAACGAATGAATTAATAAACCTATGAACCCTTTCTCTTAATTTTCTTCCTGGCTTTTTGTGGTATTTTCCGCTTGCTTTTCTCCTGTTTTGGCTTCAGGACTTTTTCGGCAACTCCACAATCAGCCTCCTTCTTCGCCTTTCGTTCAATATTACCAGAGGTTACACACCGCATACCGGTAGATTGTAATCCATTCGTTGGCTCTCCATTAATACATCCTGTAATTCTTAAAAATACGGCATATGCCGAAGCGTAGGCAGGAACCGGTATCACAAAAGAAACATCCTTCGGATATCCAATAATGCTGAGAACATCACTTTTCAGTACCTCTTTTTCTATGCGATTAAGCGCCAAATCGGGATATATAACATGAACACTTAGGAGGAAACCATTCAGGTGCTTTGTGCGCCATCGGGGTGCTTTATCAATACATACAGAAATATGCAATTGGTTATCAACAATAGGAGCCACCTTAACAAAAACGTAAGTACGAAGTATATTACTCAACGTGTGTACGGCATGGCATTCCAGGTTAAGCAAACAGTGTACATCATTAAAGTTTTTTTCCTTTAGCTGCCGGCGAAGAAGGGACAGCAACCGGGTCCACAGTGAGCCGTCATTATGATTATCGCGAATGCTGCTGAAGATGAGGCTGGCCGTTTGATTTACCTGCAGCAGTCTGTTTTTGCTCGCTACCATGTCTTCGTTCAATACAGCTGGTGTGAAGGTGCCTCTGGGATTGCGTTCATGATCGCCATAGCGTTTGCTGCGAACAAGGACCATGCGTTTCTGCAAGTGCTGTTTGGCGCGCTTTTTTCCTTTGGCCATAATCAAAAAGTTTTATAGCTTTAATGAATACAGCTCATTCGCATTTCCCTAACCGGAAGATACAACAACTTCATCTAAAAACCCGGTGTTTTCTCCTTCCTTATAG
This sequence comes from Niastella vici, assembly GCF_002077945.1. Lineage (GTDB taxonomy): Bacteria > Bacteroidota > Bacteroidia > Chitinophagales > Chitinophagaceae > Niastella > Niastella vici. The sequence continues at coordinate 128,482 of NZ_LVYD01000013.1, read as the reverse complement.
CGTACTTTCAGCGACATTATAGCGAGTTTACAGCGACCTTATAGCGATATTATAGCGATAGGTGTTCGCACCTCCTTCCGTACTCCTTCGCACCTCCTTCGGGGCTTCTTCGGGTATAAAATCACCATCATATTACCTACATTTCAGCACCCTTTTAACATGCTTTCGCGGGTTCAAAACAAATTGCGAACGAAGGGCGAACGAGGTGCGCATCAGTATCGGATCAGGTGCGAAGCAATATGGGAGCGGGGTCGAAGAATGGGGGGATAGCTATAGGTGCCAAAGATAACCTATTTAAAATAAAAGTTGGCAATTTGCCAACTCTGCTTATATTTGTTGTAAATCCATGCCTTGAAAGGCAAGCTTCGAGACGAAGCGCATTATGAAATCAAGATAACATTCTCTGGTGGTCAAAAAATTTTTAAATCATCAATGATTTATAATGCGTATTGTCTATTTGTTAAAGCTTACTACTTTTGCTAAAACTCACGCTAATGCCAGAAAACACCTGGCAGCCTGGAAAACAATCGTAGAAAAAGCAGTCTGGAAAAAGAAACAGGATGTATTAGCCGATTTTCCGAATGCCAAGGTCATAAAGAACAATCGTGCCCGTTTTGAGATCGTGCACAATACCTACCGCATCATTGCCCAAATTGATTATGGAGATGGTATAGTTGAAATCCGTTTTATCGGAACACATAACGAATATGACGCCATAGATCCCGAAACAATTTAATACTATGAAGCAATGGTTTCTCATAGAAAATGAAAAAGAATACCAGGAGGCAACCAACCGCTATGAAGAGATCCATAATTCGAAAAAGGGTACCACTGAACATAAGGAAAAACTGCTACTGGCCCTCCTCATCAACCAATACGAGCAAAATCAGTGGAATTTGCCAGAGGTTGACCCTATAGAGCTTATCAAAATCCGCATGGAAGATTTTGGCCTCAAGCTCACCGACCTGGCTAAAGAATACGGCGACAAAGGCACCATCAGCAAAGTCTTAAACTATAAACAGGCGCTTTCCTTAACTATGATCAGAAAATTCAGCGAACTGTTACATATTCCCGTTGAAGCATTGACAAAAGAATATGAATTAAAAGGGTAAACACTATGGAATTAGAAAATATGAACCAGTATGTTCATACGTTATTTCTAATAGAAGACCTTAATGATGAAATTAAACGTCTTACTAAAGAGCCTGACCAATACCCATTAAGAAAAAAACTATTCCTTTCATCATACCACGCCTTTAGAGAAGATTTAAAAAATCAAGTCGTAACTTACGAGCTATCAAGAACTAAACAATCTTCCTAATAACCATGCCCGTACACACACTCGGCCGCAACACCTTTGGTGATATTGCCAACGCCGGCAACCTGATGCCTGTTGAGGAAGCCCATCAATTGCTTACTGAATGGGTGCCCAACGAACGGCTGCGCCTGCATATGAAACAGGTGGCTGCCGTTATGAAAGCCTGGGCGCTTGAAAAGGAACAGGCCGATGAGCTCACCGCCGGCAAATGGGAGCTGGCCGGCCTTCTGCACGATGCCGACTGGGAAAAACATCCCGATGATCATTGCCGTATTATCATTGAAGAACTCGAGCGCCGGAACATAGATCCCGAAGTTATCCATTGCATCGCTTCGCATGGCCCGCGGTATTTTGGGGTGGAACCTAACAATACTATGGATAAAATGATCTATGTGTTTGATGAACTATCGGGTTTTATTCATGCCGCCGCCCTTATACGCCCAACCCGCTATGATGGCATGGATGTTAAAAGCATATTGAAGAAATTAAAAACGCCATCCTTTGCCGCCCAGGTAAACCGGGATGATATTACCGACGCCATTTCACGTATCAACATTCCGCTCGAAGACATCATTCAGTTTATTATCGATCATCAAAAAGATGTTCAATAACTGGTATAAGCAATCGGGAATTGTTATTTTGCAATTACACATCGTTCCATTGGCACTATGAAAAAATGGCTACTGATTATCTTTCTCGTTATTGTTGCTTCCATCGCTGGTATTTATATTTTCATCCCCGCGCAATTGAACGTTGTTCAAATAACGCCTGTTAACTGTACCACACCCGGTGCATACCGCCATATGACAACGGTGGAGAAATGGAAAGCCTGGTGGCCGGGCAGCCAGTCACAGGGCAATATGCTGCGTTTTCAGAACAGTTCGTTTGTGATCACCAAAACGCTGCTGAATACCTTCGAGGTCCGCATTCTGCATAATGAACTGCCTGTAAACAGCACGCTGCATTTATTGCCGGCAGGTGGTGATTCCATCACCATGCAATGGTCGTGTAGCCTGGTTTCTGGTTTGAACCCTTTCAAACGCGTTCAACAATACCAGCAGGCCGTTGCCATAAAGAACAACATGGCAGCCGTGCTTGGCTTTTTCAAATCCTTTGCAGAAAAAAAAGAAAATATTTACGGTATATCTCTTCAGGAAACTATTTACAGAGACTCCCTGCTCATAGGCACCAAAACAAACATGTCTGCATACCCTTCGGTTGCTGTTATTTATTCACAAATAAACTCCCTGAAAAAATACAGTGCAACGTTCCAGGCTCAACCAGCCGGCAAACCCATCATGAGCATAACACCCCTGTATCCCTTCGGCTTCCAGGTTTTGACGGCGCTTCCGGTCAACAGATCGATCCCGGCTCGCGATCCATTCTATAACCAACGTATTCCCCTTAACCGTTTCCTGGTTACCCGGGTACACGGGGGTGATGCCACCGTTAACCAGGCATTACACCAGATACAATTATATATTCAGGATTATCACCGAACGCTGATGGCGCTTCCCTTTCAACAGCTCGTTACTGACAGAAGCGCAGAACCCGACACCACGCGTTGGGTCACCGATATCTATGTGCCATTATTTTGAAAACCGAACCACCATCACAGAGTCATTATTTCGGGCGAGTATAAATGCTTCTTTTTTTGCAATGTCGATCTTTTGGATATGCCGTACCTGCCCCTTTATCAAAACCCCATTGGGTTTTTCCACTTCAAAATGCCCCTTTCCTTTATTTAATAACAGCGTTCCCCAATCTGCATCATACCGGCCCATTTCTACATTGTTCTCGTAATAATTTCCGCCCAGCAACAGATCGGGCAGGCCATCATCATTGGCATTTACCACCACCGCATCGCGGTAACTCGTCAGTTGTGCCTGCCAGGGCAACGCCTCCGTGGTGAACTGCATATGGCCATCGTTTATAAGAACGGCATTGTAAAAATAGTCAGCGGTTAAAACTTCTGCCCCTTTCAACTTCGCAGGGGTAAACAGCTCATTCAACCGGGCTTTTGCAAAATCTTCGGCATACAGAAAACTTTTCTTCAACACCGGCATTTGCTTTTCCAGCTCCGATTTATTGGCAAATGGTATTTCACGGCCCTGTACATAGTATGTCAACACCTGCTCTTTTTTACCGTTGTCATCAAAATCATTGTAATACAAACGAACCGGTTCCTTCTCCGAAGCTTTCAACCGGCTGTTGGTACCCAGGTTTCCTGCCACCAGATCAATATCACCGTCGTTGTCAATATCGACTGGTAAGATAAAATTCCACCAGCCTTTTTTATCGGTAAGCACCTTCCTGGTAAACTCACCATTGTTATTGATCCAGGCATCTATACCGCCCCATTCAAATGAACACAACAGGTCCTGGTCACCGTCTTTGTCAATATCGAACCATAAGGCACGGGTTACAAAACCTGCATCGGATAAGTCCTTTGCATGCTGAGCGGTGACATCTTTGAACTTCCCGCTGCCATCATTTTGTAATAAGTATGACCGGGGCATTTGCCCGTAAGCCCAGGGTATGGCCCTGCCGCCAACAAACAGGTCAACAAAACCATCTTTATTAAAATCGTACGGCACTATACACGATACGGTTTCATATATTCCGGTAAAAGCATTGGGCAACCTGATAAATTGTCCTTTTCCATCGTTCAGGTATACCCGCGGCAACAGGTGTTCATCATTGCCATAAAATTCATTGCCGCCACTGGCTACTACCAGGTCGGCATAACCATCTTTATTCACATCCGTAATACAGGCATCTACATCTTCAAACGTACTGTCATTTTCTATTCCGGGTTGGGCGGTCCTCACAAAAGTTCCGCCTGGCTTTTGTACATACACGGCACTTTTTTGCCATTTGGCAGAACCGATGAATACATCCTGCAGACCATCATTATTGATATCTCCTACTGCAAGAGCAGGCCCCTCGGTAGAAAGCATATGGGGCATCAATGGCTCCCGGTCAAATTCAGGAAAATGATTCTCGCTATGCAGGTATTGCAGGTGCACACTGTCTGTAATATTTGAAAGGGGTAACGACCTGTTCTTTTTATAATTTGTGATGATGCGGTAATCGAACTGGGGCAACCCTTTTTGCCAGGTTAATGTAAGGTGTGGTGTATTTCCGGGAATGCTGACCGGTTGATAGGTATTATCGGGCCATATCAAAAATGCTGAATCAACTTTAACTTTGTCGAGACCGATATGCATAGGTATTTCTATACCCGACATAAATCCATGCACGCCTTCCTTTTCATACAGGCATAATTGCCCGCCCGCAAACAGTACTACTTTAGCCCCAATGCCATTGATATTATTTGAAGCACCTCTCAGCTTTATATCTACATATGCTTTGTCGTGTTTGTCGTTGCTTTTGTTTTCATACACCAGCGCCGGATCGTTGATATTATTTACTACTACATCCAGGTCGCCATCATTGTCGAGGTCGGCATAAACAGCACCGTTTGAGTAGGTGGGTTTGTTATCCGTTACCTGTTGTTCCAGGTCGGTAAAAGCCAGATCGCCGGTATTTTTGAAGAACTTATTGGGAATTTTTATCTGGGGAAATTTTTCAATGAGGGCCATGTCCTTTTCATTGCTTTTATCGACCCGCAACTTATTCTGGATCTCTTCATTGGAGATATAATTGATGTAATCGATATCATTCATCCGCTTGGGAATGCCATTCGAAATAAACAGGTCTTTCAATCCATCATTATCAAAATCCATCCACAGGGCCGACCATGACCAATCAGTAGCGAATACCCCACTGTACAGCCCCACTTCACTGAAAGCGCCATTCCTGTCATTCAACTGCAGGTTATTCCGCGTGTATTGATAATTATAGCCGCTTTTTAATTTCAGGTTGAAGATATCATATGCATCTTCGCCCAGCGATCTTTTCAAAATATACGGGTCGGCCGGTAACATATCCATGGAAATGACCTCCGAATAACCATCGTTGTTTACGTCGGCAATATCAACGCCCATCGTATACTGACTGGTATGCATCATGCAGTCATTCAGGTCTTCTTTAAAGGTGCCGTTGTGCTGATTGAGGTACAGGTAATCGTTTTCATGAAAATCGTTGCCTACGTAGATGTCAGGGTAACCATCGAGATTAATATCACTTACAGCAATGCCAAGACCGTACCCAATGGCCGAGCTGTTAATGCCCGACTGGCGGGTTATATCAGTAAAGTGAGGCAGTGAACCGGCTGAAGCTGTTGCCAGATCGTTGCGAAACAATCTGTCGCCCGATAAAGGGTCATAGGTTCCAAAAAATTCACCGCGCGGTCGAAAATTGCTGTTTGCATGTATAGAATGATTCAGGAGAAACATATCCAGGTCGCCATCTAAATCATAATCAAGGAAGGCTACCTGGGTACTGAAACCCGAAAAATCGAGCCCCATTTCTTTTGCTTTATCAACATAATGCGGAACACCATCCTTATCAATTCCGGTACAGATCAGTAACTGATTATGGCTTTTCAACGGACCATAATTGCCCACCCGGCACACATAAATATCCTGCAGGCCATCGTTGTTGATGTCAACAATAGACACACCGGTGCTCCAGCCATTGTCATTGGGTAAACCTGCTTCTTTTGTTACGTCCCTGAATTTTAGTTTACCGGTATTCAGGAACAATTTGTTTTGTACCTGGTTAGAGGCAAAGAAAAGATCAACCAATCCGTCATTATTAAAATCGGCAGCGCCCACACCTGCGCCGTTATAGAAATACATGTAATGAAATATATTGAAGGAGTCGGTTGGCGTCAGGATGTTGGTAAAGTGTAAACCTGTTTTGGCATCATCCAATACTTCAAACAACGGCGGTTGCTTATTCCGTTCTGAACATGCGGAAAAACCAAGTATGGATAAGATCATCAAACAAAAGCCTGCCCATTGTTTGTTTATCATAAATTACGATTCGCTTGTTTTACTTTTTTATACTGTATAGAACCGGATAATCATCATTTCTTGCAAATACAATATAATTCTCCCCCGTTCCGGCAATCAACGTGATATCGCGCACTTCACCTTCAACCAGCAAACCCGTTTGCCGCGAGGGCAACCAGGTAAAGCTACCTTTTCCATTATTTATCAATACATCGCCGTAGCTGGCATCGAGCTTGCCGAACTGGGGCGGAAAACCTGATTTATTTCCACCCAACACCAGGTCGGGAAACCCGTCTTTATTAATGTCGGTACACAATATTGCATTCGTTAGGGACAATTGCGCCTCATATGGCAATGGTTGAATGGTAAACTGGCCATTGCCGTTATTGATGGCCACTATTGTTTTAGTATAATTAAACAGTTTTACATTGCTTTTTTCGATCATTTCTTCGGGAAACAGCTCCTGTATTGATTTCCGTGCGTAATCCTTGTGCTGCAGGTTCTCCTTTTTTATAGAAGGGATCTCTTCCTGCATTTCCCGTTTTAAAAACACCGGCACATCGCGTTTTTCATAAGTGCGGGTCAGGATCTTATCTTCAGACCCATTGCTGTTAAAATCATTGATCCACAACTTTACGGGGTCTTCCTTATCGGGATGCAGGTAAAAATTATCACCAACATTCCCCAATACCAGATCGGTCTTTCCATCATTGTTTACATCTGCAGCAACAACTGTTTGCCACCAGCCATACAATTCGTTGAGATCGCTTTTTACTTCAATAAAATGATCGCCTTTGAACGTAAAGATGCGGGGCGCCATCCATTCGCCGGTAATGATCAGCTCTTTTGCTGCATCACCGGCCACATTGGCCCAAACCGCCCCGGTAACCATCCCAATATTTGCAATGTCAGCATTTTTTGTTTTCGCGATATCAGTAAAATGTCCTTCCCCATTATTCAGGTATATGTAACTGGCGGGTGCAATGCCATAATTACGGGGCGTACTTCTGCCTCCGACAAACAGGTCGAGGTCCCCATCCTGATCAAAATCATAAGCGATGGCAATCCCGGTGTTCATGCCATTATTTTGAAAAGCAGCTGCATCGAGGGTAAAATTTCCTTTCCCATCATTTTTTAGCAGGCGGCTTTGCATTTCCCGGCTATAGGGCGGGCTGTTATTTCCACCCGGCCCTACAAAAAGATCGGCATCGCCATCTTTGTCGCAATCAAAGAACAGCACGGCTTCATCTTCAAAATCCTTGAACTGGGCAAAAACCGGAACTTCCTTCTTTACAAAACCGCCGCCTTTTTGTTGCAGGTATAATTGCCCGGGGTGGCCTTTTGTTCCACCAACATACATATCGGTTAACCCATCGCCATTTACATCTGCAGTGGCTATTTTAGGCCCTTCGCGGGAAAGGATCTCGGGTATATTCCTTTCGTAATAAAAATCAACATAATCATCTTCCATGTGCTTTTCAAATACACTGGGCACCAGCATAAACAACCGGGAATTATTGGGTATTGCATACTGCAGGGAATCTTTTGCGCCATTTGTTTTTGACAACACCAGGGTTGTATCAATTGCCGGATGAATGATGGTAGTTACGCTGCGATCGGGCCACATGATGATCATTGAATCTATGACCGCCCTTTTTCCCAACCCCATCACCTGTTTGTAATCCATTGACGATTGAAATCCCCGGCTGGGCACTACTTCGCGGGTTATAATTGTGCCGCCAGTGTGCAGGGTGATCTTACTGCCAATAGCAAAAGTATTGTGGTCAGTTCCCTTTAGCAGTACGCTGAGGTAATGATTTGTATTCAGCTCGCGCGACCGGTTCTTATAAACAAAAGCCGGCTGGTTTATATTATTGACCACCAGGTCGAGGTCGCCATCGTTATCCAGATCGGCATAAGCTGCGCCATTTGAAAAAGAGGGCTGCGTAAATCCCCAGTCATGGCTCACATCTGCAAACTTCAGATTACCCAGGTTCTTAAACGCTTTATTGATCTGCGGCGTTTTGGGAATATGCTCTACCACTTCCTGCACCTTTTCTTTTTTACCGGTGAGCACCATTTTTTGTATAATATCATTGGCGAAGAATTCCATAAAGTCAAGATCGGTGACGTCGCGGTTAACGCCATTGCAAACGTAAATATCGTTCAGGCCATCATTATCGGCATCGAACAGCAAGGCGCCCCAACTCCAGTCGGAAGCGCACACACCACTGTAATTGGCTATGTCTGAAAATGTGCCATTACCATTATTCAACTGCAAACAGTTCTTCATGTACTGGTGATAGAATCCTATTTGCAATTTGTTGCGATACTGATCAATGTTATCAAACGCGCCCAATGTTTTAAGGCGGTAATCGTTGTCGGGCAGCATGTCGGTAGTGAAAATGTCGGCATAACCATCGTTGTTGATATCTCCTATATCGGCACCCATCGATGAAAAGCTGTTCTGCTTCATGCACCTTTCCATTTCATCTTTAAAAGTGCCATTGCGTTGGTTGATGTATAAATAATCGCGTTCGTACGAATCATTGGCCACATAGATATCAGGATAGCCATCGTTATTGACATCGCCCACCGAAACGCCCAGCCCAAAGCTCATTAAAGTGCCATGAATACCGGCTTCTTTATTCACCTCGGTAAAATGGCCGTTGTCATTTCTGTATAAATGATCGCCGCCATCTTTTACGAAATCAGCCACAGGCCACTCTTTTGCCGGCAGATCGCGCCGGTTGGTATAACCGAGGGTATTCACCGGCATGGGACTGTTATCGATCATAAAACAATCGAGATCGCCATCGAGATCGTAATCAAAAAAAGAAACCTGGGTAGTGTAAGCTGAAATATCCAGCCCATATTGTGCTGCCGCTTCTGTAAACGTGCCGTTATGGTTGTTGAGGTATAATTTGTTGCGCCGGTGGCCATTTTTCATGTGACCCGAATTGCAGATGTACACATCGAGCCAGCCATCATTATTAATATCAGCCATCACGGCGCCGGTGCTCCACATGCTGTCCTGCTTCATGCCACTTTTTGCTGTAATATCTTCAAACTTGAAATTGCCTTTATTCAGGTATAATTTATTCTCAGCCATGTTCGAGGTGAGCAACACATCGGCCAGGCCATCATTATTGATATCGCCAATGGCCACGCCACCGCCGTTATAAAAGTTTCTGAACAAAAAACTGTTATCATACTCCTGGTCAACCACCTGGTTATTAAAATTGATGCCGGTATTTTCCATCAACTCAAACAAGGTTGATTGTGCATCTTTTTTGTTTTTACAGGCTGTGCAAAAAAGACAACCTGCGAGCAAACAGCCAAGCAATCCTTTTAAATACATCCGGATAATAATATTATTGAATATAATGTATGCGTGCATCACCCTCATTGAAAGGACAAAGGTCATTATTGATGAATAATGACCTTTGTGTAGTACAATAAATTTAATCAATTATCTTATTCGCCATAGCCGGGATTTTGATGCAGGTTTGGATTAGCCAGCAGTTCATCTGGTGCAATGGGGAAAAGCAGGTTTCTTTGCGGATCGGGATCGGCATCTTTTAAAGACCATGCTTTAAGGAACACGCCAAACCGGATGAGATCTTGCCGGCGCCAGCTTTCCCAATACATTTCCCGGCCTCTTTCGGCCAGTAATGTGCCTGCATCATATACATTAGCCGGATTCACCAGCGTAATAGCTGTGAGCGCTGTGGCGCCACGGGCAGCCCTTAACTGGTTTATCAGTACCAGGGCGCCGGCCACATCGGGCGATGCCTGCCGCAATTTGGCTTCGGCCACCATTAACAGCACATCGGCATAACGGAAGATCTGCAATTGATTTCGCTGGTTGCCGGTATTATAAGCTGAATAATCCGGTGGATACTTAATAACACGGATACCTGCTACTTCCAGCCTTTTTTTATCGACTTCTATTAATTTCACATCGGTGGTAAATGAAAGCGGATTGCCCTGACGATCTTTTATCGGCTGGTTGGCTTCATTAACCTGAGGGCCTACTACCAAACCCGGTTTTAAGCCAGATTGGTCGGTTACACCGGGATAGGCGATTCCGCCCAATCTTTTATCGGTTGAACCAAAAGTATTATAAAATTCGGCCACGGTGGTAAAGCCATTCCAGCCTGCGCTTCCAAATGTATTGTTCTTATCCCAGGAGTTGTAATGCAGTGTCATCATCCAGCGGGCATTGATACCACCGCTGTTAATACCGTCATTTGCCGAAGCGGCGCCCGTATTGTGCCAGGCAAAGATCCTTTCTTTTGAATCCGTTGAATTGGTAGGACCGAAATTATCAAAGTAATTGGTGGTAAGACTGTACTTACCGCTGTTAATAATGGCATTTCCCAGCGTAACTACCTGTTGCATATCGGCATCGGCAAATGTAGGTGATTGCTTGTTTATGAAAGCGCCTTTATTTAACAGCACTTTCATCAATAAGAACCGGGCTGCATCGGGGCTTGCTTTATATGGAAGGTTTGCCTCTGGCAACTGTGGAATAATACCATTTAGTATAGTTGTTAACGTATCAACCGCTTCTGCCGGTGACATTACCGGGGCGGGTCCTATTGAGTTGTAATCAACTACCTGCCTGTAAGGCACCTGCCCGTACAGATCAAGAAAATAGAACTGGGCAAAAGAGCGAAGGAATAATGCTTCAGCTTTCTGGCTCGCATTGGGATTAAATGCCAGGGTTGTGATGGCGCCGCTTTCCAATTGTCCCAACAGGTTGAAAACAGTCTTGATTTGCGTGTGAATGGTTGTCCAGGTGTGCGCATGCAATACACGCCAAACACCGTTATCGTCCCAGTCGCCACCACGTACCGGAATCAATGCTTCATCAGTTGTTGTTTCCTGTAAGGAAAATAGCCGGTCCTGGTTATGCATTAACGGGGCCATGCTGTTATATGCACCGGTCAATAGCGCGTTCACATCTGAAGAACCGGTGCCACCAGGAGTGGTGAAACTATCATTTAATTTCTGATCCAGCTTAGTACAACCCAGCGACAGCACCAAACCAGCCGTGAAAATATATTTAAGTGTCATGATTTATTTTTTTGTAGTGACTGTTATAAAGAAAAACTAACCCCGCCTAAAAATGTTCTTTGTGTTGGATAGCCAATATAATCGACACCCAATGAAGGAATACCATTCAGGGCTTTATCAACATTCACTTCAGGATCAAAACCTTTATACTTGGAGATCACAAATATGTTATTGGCAGAAACGTATACACTAAAGTTTTTGAGTGCTTTCAGGTTGCCAAACGTATAGCGCAGGGTGGCACTGTGTAATTTAAAATAACTACCACTTTCGAGGAACCGGGTAGAAGTGGTGATCGGGTTTGCCGGGCTTTCAGAACTTGAAACAAGGCCCGAAGCGATATTTCTTCCACCAATTATATTTGAGATATTCAATACGCTCATGGCGGTATTGTTGTACAGCTTGTTCCCGAAAGAGCCGTGTGTACCCAGGTTAATGCTCCATTTTTTGTATGAAATATCAGTACTGAACCCTACATAGAGGTTGGGATTGGGATCGCCTACATAATCAGGTTGTGCTGAATAAATACCGATACCGTCCTTATCAAATCCCTGGAACGAGGGCAGGTAAAAAACATCAACCGGCTGATTATTTGCAATAGCTTCTGAGAAAGCGCCCGAAGTACCCTGACCGTGCAAACCACCTGTCAATGCCAGGGGCGCTTTGCCTGCTGCGGGGAATATAAATTTGTTCTTTACAAATGTTGCGTTTGCATTGGCGCTCCAGTTAAAATCCTTTCCAACAATGATATCGCCCCACAAACCGATCTCTACCCCGCTGTTCCGTACATAGGCGCCATCGAGGTTTTTATATTGTACACCACCGGCGCCGGTTGGTTGTGGCACCACAGCCAGAAAGATGGGGTCCTTGGTCTTTTTATAAAAATAATCAACTACGCCATTGAGCCGGTTGTTTAATAAGGTAAAGTCGAGCCCTATGTTATATGATTCAACCGTTTCCCATTTCAGGTTCTTATTTCCGAAGTGGTTGGTGGTAATTGAACCGTTGCTTGAATACCGGTATACATCGAGCGCAGCATCTGCCGCAAACTCCTGGTTACCGGTTTGGCCGTATCCTACCCGCAGCTTCAATGTATTGATGATTGGGTTATCTTTCATAAAGTCTTCGCCCGAAATAAGCCAGGATGCAGCCAGCGAGGGGAAGTAAGCATACCGGTTTGCTGAACCGAACTTGCTGGAACCATCGGCCCTGAAGGTACCTGTAAGAGAATATCTGCCCCTATAATTAAATACAGCACGGGCAAAATAGCTTTGAATTTCAACGATTGGGTCTCTGAATGCACCGGTGTTTAAATTAGCGCGTTTGCCATCATCCATATTATCATAATAATGATTGCCTACGCGGTTTGTCTGTTGCAGATTGTAGTCGAACCCATACACCGAGGTGCTGCTTCCCCAATATTCAGTTTTCCAGTATTCGTACCCCGCCAGCGCATTTATTGAAAAATCGCTACCCACGTCTTTATTAAATTGTAAGGTATGTGTAAGGGTTTGTGAGAACAGGTAATTATTCAATACAGCAGCCGCACCGGCGCCATCTGCATTACCACCTGTTCCTTTTATCCAACCCTGTATTTCACCTTTTCGATTACCTGAACCATAATTAAGCCCATATTTAAATGCGTATTCGAGCCAGTCAAAAATTTTATACGATGCGTTTACATTGCCCAGCACTGTAGTTATGTTCGAGATATCGGTATACGCATCTGACAAAGCCAGTGGGTTAACCTGTCCGCTGGGGTTTGTTTGGTTATACGTTCCGTCACTCCTTCTCAATACCAGGGTAGGGTTCCATATAAGGGCCAGCGAGATCAAGGTGCCGTTACTACCGGCATCCTGAGAAATAGGCGCTATATGTTCACCCACATTGGCAGCCGTGGTGCTAAAATCTATGCTTAATTTTTTATCGAGGAATTTAAACTGGCCATTAAAATTCCCTACATATTTTTTGAGGTTGCTCTTAACAATAATACCATCCTGATCGCCGGCAAAGAAGGAAGCCCGGTATCTGCCGTTATCGTTACCACCACTTAAGGCAACTGAATAGTTTTGGGTAACGCCATGGCGAATGATCTCCTTGAATGGGTTTATACTGGCGCCCGAATCTGAATTAGGGGCGCCATATTTTGCAATAGCTGCGCGATAACCGCCAGCATCCAGCACATCGATCTTCCGCATTTCATCGCTAAAACCAACGTTGGCATTGACCTCTACTTTGGCAGGACCAACGGCGCCTTTTTTTGTAGTTATCTGTATAACGCCATTGGCGCCGCGGGAACCGAAAATTGCAGCGGCTGAAGCATCTTTCAGCACCTGAACATCGGAAATTTCGTTGGGGTTAATAAACGTGAGCGGGTCACTGGTTGGGGTAGTACCTACACCGGAGGGGGCGAAGTTTGGCCGCGGTGTACGGCCATCCAATATAACGCCATCCACTACATACAACGGCGTGTTACCCGTTCTGATGGAGTTGTTTCCCCTGATCTTTACAATAGTAAGCCCGCCGGGCTGACCGCTACTATTGGTAATTTGCAAGCCAGGCACCTTGCCCTGTAATAACTGTTCGGGCGTATTGATCTGCCCGCGGTTAAAATCCTTGGCAGCTACTACCGCCACCGAACCGGTGATGTCTCTTTTTCGTACCCCACCATACCCTACAACCACCACTTCATTAAGACTACTTTGGCTTTCGACCAGTTTAACATCAACAGTAGCACTGGAAGAAACGTCTACATCCTGGGGTGCAAACCCTACGGCACTAATGGATAGTGTTTTGGTTGCTTCGGGCACCGTTAGCCGAAACGTTCCCTCAGCATTGGTGGTAGTACCACCTCTGGAACCTTTAATGACAACAGAAGCGCCTACAACACCGGCACCCTTGCTGTCTTTGATTGTACCTGTAATTTGCTTGGTTTGAGAATAGACGTTGAGGGAATAGATGACAGTCAATAAAGGCAGTATTGCCTTTAGCAATCGTTTTGAGGGCATAATAGTAAGTAGTTATTGGTTAAAAATCGTTGATACCAATTGTGTAACCTATACACAATTATATACAATTTCTATAACTCTAAAAAAAATAAATAAGTCGATTTAGCCGATCTTACCTAAAACTTACATGCTACGATTTATTGCCTTATCCAAGTGGTTATGAGCCAGTTAACATGGTTACTCAGATGTAGCAACCATGCACCGGACGGGTGAGATTAGTGCCTTTTCTAATTACTAGACACTACTTACATTAAAAAATGCTGCTTTATATCTTGCTTTTAAATTAAAAACGAATATTATACGGGCATCGGGGTCTTGGTTTTACCGTTAGAGAACCGGGAAGCATTGAACCGGTACAATTTTCCGGGCCGGTGCGGAACATCCTGTTCCAGCTCATTCATATCTTCAAGCCAGTTCATGAGGAAGAACTTCTTCCTGAAATTGCGGCGGTCCATTTTAACGCCGAGGATGGCTTCATACAGATTTTGTAACTCACGGAGCGAGAACTTTTCGGGCAACAGATTGAATACGATGGGGTGCTCTTCAATCTTCGATTGCAGCCGTTGCAGGCAGGTATCGAGGATGGTCTTATGATCAAAAGCCAGTGTATTGATCTCATTCACCGGGTGCCAGTGCAGCTCATTGTCACTCAACATAGGCTGGTGGTCTTTAATATTGATCAGCGAATAATAAGCGGTGCTGATAACCCTGCCGGCGGGGTGCCGGTTTACCTCACCAAAAGTATATACCTGTTCAAGGTATACATCATCGAGCCCCGTACGATCTTTCAATACGCGGTATGAGGCGGTGTCGAGGTTTTCATCGGGACGTACCAGGTCGCCCAGTAACGACCACTGGTTATTGAATTCTTCCAGGTCAGATTTAATGAGTAATACTTTCAGTTCGTTTTTGTCGAAACCAAAAATTACACAGTCAACCGAAATGGCGATCTGAAAGAACTCACGGTCTTCAGAACGTAATTGATAAATGGTTCTTTGTAATGCTGTTCCCATGGCTATTAGCAGATTGTCAGGGTTAAGAAATACTTGGTTAAATGAATGTACATCACCGGCAAACTGGCAAACCTAATACAGGCAGCCCTTTCCGGTTTTGAATTTGACGCTAAAGATATAGGGATTGTTTCACAACTGAACGCACCTGTACTTTTTCCCTTCACTTGTTGACAATGGACATGTTTCAAATACCATACCCCTTTTCTTAACCCTTCACACAACCGTAACTTATTAACTGTGAATAAGTTTTATACCAGTTTTTCGAACCACCCCATCGTGTTTTTTTGCCCAAAACAGGCTGTTTTGCCGCTTTTCGGCCGCTCACTTATTGATAATCGTCAATTCCGGGCATAGCCTAAACGGTTCCTCCCTGCACTTAAAACAGGGCATTGAATTAACTTCGCTTAAAACAGAATTATAAATTATGTATTCGCCCGACCAAACAAAGTCGTTACAAAAGGTAACTACCGGCTTAATGGATAAGAACTCTCAAGGTCACATAACCGATAAAGATATTGAGCAGCTACGGGATGTGCTTCGCTTTCACGAACACCGGTATTATATTTTGAATGATCCGCTTATTGCCGACTTTGAATACGACCAACTCTATAAAGCGCTTGAAAAACTGGAGAAGGAAAATCCTGCCCTGCGCACGCCCGATTCGCCTACGCAGCGGGTGGCCAAAGAGCTTACTTCCTCATTTCCCACCGTATCGCACCTGGTACCCATGCTATCGCTCGATAACTCGTATAATGCCGATGACCTTATCGACTTCGACCGCCGGGCAAGAGAACTGGCAAAAGTGGAAGAGCTGGAATATTGCATTGAGCCCAAGTTCGACGGGGCCAGCATTTCCCTTATATACGAAAACGACCTGCTTACACGCGGCGCTACCCGCGGCAATGGCGTACAGGGTGATGATATCACTGTCAATATAAAACAGATCAGGTCTATCCCATTATCGGCCGCTATTTCAAAATATGGCCTTGAACAGCTCGAGATCAGGGGCGAAGTATTAATGAGCAAACAGAACTTCAAAAAATACAACGATCAGCTGGCCGAGCAAAATCTGCCCCCCCTGGCCAACCCCCGTAATGCAGCCGCCGGCACTTTGCGCATCAAAGACCCAAAGGAGGTGAGTAAGCGAAACCTCGAAGCTTTCCTGTACCAGGTAAGCCATTATACCCAGTTACCCAACAAGGAACTGCATGATGAGCTGAATAGCCACAGCGGTTGCCTGCAAATGTTATGGGAACTCGGCTTTCGCAGCCCTATAAAGGAAAAGAAGGTATTGAAAGGAATTGATGCGGTTATTGCCTATTGCCATGAATTTGAAAAGCAGCGCGACGACCTGCCTTATGAGATCGACGGTATGGTAATCAAGATCAATGATATTCACCAGCAGGAACAACTGGGCATGACCACCCATCACCCCCGCTGGGCCATTGCTTATAAGTTCAAGGCCCGTCAGGCTACCAGCAAGTTAAAGGCCGTGGAGTTCCAGGTTGGCCGTACGGGTTCGGTTACCCCTGTGGCCAAGATAGATCCTGTGCCTATTGGCGGGGTTACAGTAGGTTCTGTATCATTGTTTAATGAAGAAGTGATCAAAGAAAAAGACCTCATGATCGGCGATACCGTACTGGTTGAACGGGCAGGCGATGTGATCCCCTATATCGTTAAATCCCTGCCCGAACTTCGTAACGGAACAGAAAAGAAAATTGATTTCCCCACCCATTGCCCGGTATGTGGCGATAAGCTCGAGAAGCCGGAGGAAGAAGCTGTATGGCGTTGCAGCAACATCAATTGCGAAGCCCAGGTCGTAGAACGCATCATTCACTTCACCCAAAAGGATGCCATGGACATCAGGGGACTGGGTGAAGCCAACATTCGTAAGTTCTATACGTTAGGTTTTTTGAAAGATATACCAGGCATATACCAATTGCCTTTTGATAAAATAGGGACGTTAGAAGGGTTTGGCAAGAAAAGCATCACCAACCTGCAAACCGCCATCGAAGCGTCAAAAGCGCAGCCTATACACCGGCTCATATATGCCCTGGGCATCAGGTATGTGGGTGAAACCACCGCAAAAACGCTTGCCCATGCTGTTAAGCATTTGTTAGATTTAAAGGGTTATACGATCGAAGACCTGCAAAACCTCGAAGATATAGGCCCCAAGGTGGCTGGCAGTGTACATCAGTTTTTCCAAAATTTGGACAATATTGAAACCCTGCAAAAGCTCTCAGCGCTGGGCCTGAGGCTGAAAAACGACAAAAAAGACCTGGTAACGGGAGGCAACCTGAGCGGTCAAACGTTTTTATTTACGGGCACCTTGCCCACGCTCAAGCGTAGTGACGCCGAGGCCATGGTAGAATCTAACGGTGGCAAGCTATTAAGCAGTGTAAGCGCCAATTTAAACTATCTGGTAGCGGGAGAAGAGGCCGGCAGCAAGCTGGAAAAGGCCAAAAAGATAACCTCAATCAAGATTATAACCGAAGCCGAATTCCTGTCCCTTATACATCATTGATATGATTCTTATCAATTGTTTGAATTTCACATTTGTTTTTTTGTAACTTTAGCCAAAAGGAAAAGGCGATGATAAAAAAACTCCCCAATGAGGTGTGGAAACCACTGCAGTTTCCAGGCTGGAAACACCTCCGTAAAAAGTATGCGTTATCTTCAATGGGACGCATAGCCAGCTACACAGAAGACGTTGTTGAAGACGGTAAATTGCTTCAGGGTTCCCTAACTACCGGTTACAGAACTTTGAATCTGCATCGTCCAGGCAACAACGGTACTCTGTACATTCACCGTGAGATTGCCCGTTTATTTCTCAAAAAGCCCTCACTGAAGAACAAGTATGTGATTCACATCAATCACAACAAGCTTGACAATGCGGTGAAGAACCTGAAATGGGCAACCCTTGAGGAAATGATCGAACATCAGCAACACAGCCCGGCCAAGATTGCGTACAAAAAAGTACAGGCAAACAGAACCGAAGGTCTGAAGCTGAACGCGAAACAGGTTCAAGGCATTAAAAAGATCCTAAACGACAAGAACCGGAAGATCACCATCAAAAAATTAGCGGAAAAATTTGGCGTCTCCGAGATGACCATGTACCGCATTAAGAGTGGTGAAAACTGGGGCAGGATAAAATAATGCCCGGTAATTGATGCAGACATAAGTGGTGTGATCGCATAAGGCTAGCTTTCACACCACTTATTTTTTTGCCCCATCCTCTCCATTAAGGGCTATTGAAGGGTGAATTACCCGCCACATTTGAAATTATTGCCCGAAATTGCGCTTCCGGAAATTCATTGCTCCCGGCTTAACCGGGCCCGGATAAAAACATTCGCTATGTTGCAACCCTCCACATTAAAATTCCTTAAGGACCTTTCCAAGAACAATAACAAGCCCTGGTTCGATGCACATCGTAAACAATACGAGGATGCCAAAAAAGATTTTGAGTCGTTCATTCAGTCTGTTATCGATAAATATGGGCTGAAAGATGATACCATACGCGACCAGGAAGCAAAAAAATGCGTTTTCCGTATCAACCGCGATATCCGGTTCTCAAAAGACAAAACGCCTTACAAGAACAATATGGGCGCCAGCATTAACCGCGGCGGCCGTAAATCGATCTTTGCAGGTTATTACTTTCATTGCGAGCCGGGACAAAGCTTTGTTGGGGGCGGCATCTGGATGCCCATGCCTCCGGAAATGAAAAAAGTGCGGCAGGAAATTGATTATTGCTTTGATGAGTTCAAAAAGATCGTTCAGTCGAAGAAGTTCACCACCGTTTACGGCGACCTGTATAAAGAAGAAGACATTAGCCTGAGCCGGGTACCGGCAGGCTTCGATAAAGACCACCCCGCGGCCGATTATTTAAAACTGAAAAGCTGGATCGCCATGCAGTCGTTGAAAGATGCCGACCTCACGGCCAAAGACCTCGTTAAAAAAACAATTACCGCTTTTGAGACCCTGCAGCCCATGGTACAGTTCATAAACCGGGCGCTTGACAATGTTGAATAAAGTACATTAAATGATGAATGTCGAAGTAAAACACCCCGACATTCATCATTATTCAATACCTGCCCAATGACAGGCAGGTTCAATATTATTTCAGCAGGCCTTTACCCATCAGGTATTCTGCGATCTGAACCGCATTGGTAGCAGCACCTTTACGCAGGTTGTCGCTTACGATCCACATGTTGAGGGTATTGGGTTGCGTTTCGTCACGACGCAATCTTCCTACAAACACTTCATCTTTTTCATGCGCGTCCATAGGCATGGGATATTGCTGGCTGGCAGGATCATCGACCAATACAACCCCAGGGGCCGATTGCAACAGTTGTTTTACTTCATTCAATTGATAATCCTTGTTGAACTCTACGTTCACGCTTTCACTGTGACCGCCCATAACCGGGATACGAACCGTGGTAGCGGTTACCCTGATGGCATCATCACCCATGATCTTTTTGGTTTCGTTCACCATTTTCATTTCCTCTTTCGTATAACCGTTGTCGAGGAAAACATCGATCTGGGGAATAACGTTCAGGTCAATGGGGTATTTATACGCCATGGGATATTCGCCGTTCGCATTTTGTACGGCTTTCTGGCGTTCGCCCATCAGCTGGTCAACCGCTTTTTTACCAGTACCGGTAACGCTTTGATAGGTAGAAACTACAATACGGGTAATGTTATATTTTTTATGCAAAGGCTCTAAAGCCACCACCATTTGAATAGTAGAACAGTTGGGGTTGGCAATGATCTTATCGTCCTTGCCCAGTACATGCGCGTTCACTTCAGGCACCACTAATTTTTTGGTAGGGTCCATACGCCAGGCCGAAGAGTTGTCAATAACCGTAATGCCTGCTTCTGCAAATTTAGGGGCCCATTCGAGGGAAGTGCTTCCACCAGCTGAAAACAGTGCCACAGCAGGTTTTGCGGCAATAGCATCGGTCATGCTAACCACTTTGAATTTCTTTCCTTTGAATTCCACTTCTTTACCTACTGATCTTTCTGAGGCTACTGGCAGTAATTCTGTAACCGGGAAATTCCTTTCGGCTAATACCTGTAACATTTTGGTACCCACTAAACCGGTGGCACCTACAACCGCAACTTTCATGTTTTGCTCCTTTTGTTTTGTTTTTTTGGTTGAACGCCCCTTTTCAGGCAGGGCGTTAAATTAAAAAAGCCTTCCCGTTTTGTGGGAAGGCCTCTGAATATGTTGATATACAAAGTAGTCCTCAACCTTCCCCGTGTATGGAGCCTGTCTTGGTAACCTTTGTATACTTCTTTATGTTTTGCATATCGAGGGTCAAAATTAATCTGCAAATGCTTTATATGCAAATTTAATTTTTCAGGCGCTTTTTGCGGCCCCGCTCTGCATGCCATGCACAGGGCACTTAACTTTTATCAATTAATAAGCACCTAAAGCGATAAGACTTCAATATTGCTGTAATTAGTAATAAGTTTGCGCAACTTATAGCATGGCTCTGTTTCGGTAGTAATTACCTAATTTAAAAATTACTACGATGCTGCCATCTATTCGCCTGCCATTACTGGCTTGCTGCCTGTTCTTTATTACAGGTGCCATAGCCCAAACCGCTAACCGCTTCGACGTGGTCATTGATGAACTGTTACCCGATCCCTTGCCACCGGTTCAGCTACCCAATACAGAATTTATTGAACTGAAAAATGTTTCTACAACGGCCTTTAATATCCGTAACTGGAAACTCAGCGATGGCAGCACTACCGCTACTATTTCGGCCAGCTTCGTATTAAAACCCGACAGCTTTGTTATTATTTGTTCAACCACCGCCGTAGCTGCATTTGCCCCATTTGGCAATACCATTGGCGTCAGCAATTTCCCTTCACTGAATAATGATGCCGATGTTATATCCCTTTATTCTGCCGAAGGCAGGTTGATACATTCGGTTGGCTATAACAACAGCTGGTACCAGAATGCCGTTAAAAGCGACGGCGGCTGGTCGCTCGAAATGATCGACACCAAAAATCCCTGTATGGGTATAAGCAACTGGAAAGCCAGTACGGCTGCCATCGGCGGTTCGCCCGGGAAGAAAAACTCCGTTGATGCTATCAACAAAGATGATCAATCACCGGCGCTGATCAGAAGCGCTACAACAGACAGCCTTACCATTTCGGCCCTGTTCAATGAGCCGCTTGACAGCGTTTCTGCCGTATCCACTGCCAACTACACTTTCAATAACGGAATAGCGCACCCTTTGGCGGCATCTGTTGTTATGCCCTCCTGTACTGAAGTAATACTGAAACTACCCACACCATTGAATCGCCAAGCCGTGTATGAGTTAACGGTGAATAATGTAAAGGACTGTGCCGGCAATGCCATTAACCAGTTAAACACCACCAAAGCCGGTGTGCCGGTTATGGCCGATAGCCTGGCCGTTGTTATCAATGAGATCCTGTTCAATCCCCAACCCGATGGCTTCGATTACATTGAAATTTATAACCGCAGCAATCGCATCATAGACCTGAAACAATTGTACCTGGCAAGCCGTAATGCTACTGCTCAGTTAACAGCCGTTACACCCATCAGTACTGTTTCCTGGCTATTGTTTCCGGGCGAATACCGGGTGCTTACTGAGAATAAATTGTGGTTGCAACAACAATACCTTATAAAAGATCCCTCTTTAATTATTGAATTGCCGGCCCTTCCTTCCATGCCCGATGATAAAGGCATAGTGGTGCTATTGAACCTGCAGGGCAATATTATTGATGAATTGCATTATGATCATAACTGGCATTTCGCCCTCATCAGCGATGAAGAAGGCGTGGCGTTGGAACGCCTTAATTATAACCAGCCCACCACCGACAGGTTAAACTGGTCATCGGCCGCTTCAACAGTTGGCTTCGGCACTCCTGGATATCCCAATTCCCAGTTAACGGCCGACGGCGGTTTACAAGGTGCGGTGGGTATTAGTCCGGCCATTTTTTCACCCGATAACGATGGGTTCAATGATTTTGCCACCATCGGTTATCAATTGCCCGAACCGGGTTATGTAGCCAACATCCGCATTTTTGACGCTAATGGTCATATGGTGCGCCAACTGGTACGCAATGCAACCCTGGCCATGACTGGGAAGTTCAACTGGGATGGGCTCGACGATAAACTCAGGCAATTACCTATGGGTATTTATATAGTATTAACCGAAGTCTTTACGCTGCAGGGCAAAACCAGAAAGTTCAAACAGGTGGTAACACTGGCGAGAAAATAAAAGCACAAACCCTGCCGGCGGCTGGTGCGGGCAGGGCTTGTTTATAATTTAAGAACCGGTATTTGTCCTTCAAACCAACTCAATATCAAAGTTCACCAGGTCAACGAACTGTTGAATACGGTTATCAATATCGGCGCGGGTAATTTCTTTCAGGCGTTGGGGACCAAACTTCTCCACGCAGAAGGAAGCCATAGCCGATCCTACAATGATGGCGGTTTTCATATTGTCGAATGAAATGTCTTTTGTGCGGGCGATGTGGCCAATAAAACCACCGGCAAAGGTATCTCCGGCGCCTGTGGGGTCAAATACATCTTCCAATGGTAAGGCCGGGGCAAAGAACACCTGGTCACCATGGAATAAAAGGGCGCCATGTTCCCCTTTTTTAATGATCAGGTACCTGGGGCCCATTTTCATAATTTCCTTCGCAGCCTTTACCAGGGAGAACTGGGCACTTAACTGGCGGGCTTCGCTGTCGTTCAGCATCAGCACATCAACCATTTTCAACACCTCTTCCAGCTCGGGCATGGTGCTTTCCATCCAGAAGTTCATGGTGTCCATTACGATGAGCTTAGGACGGGTCTTCATTTGCTTGATAACACTGATCTGGATCTTCGGATCGAGATTGCCCAGCATCAGGAACTCGGCACTTTGATAGGCTTCGGGCACCACCGGGTTAAAATCAAGCAATACATTCAGATCGGTCACCAGCGTATCACGGCTGTTCATATCCAGGTGATACCGGCCGCTCCAGAAGAAAGACTTCTTGTCTGGCACTACTTTCACGCCTTCCAGTTCTACACCTCTTCCTTCCAACTCCTGCATTTCATCTTTCGGAAAATCGAACCCGACAATAGATATCTGCTGAATAGGCTGAATAAAATTACTGGCCGCATAGGCTACATAAGTGGCAGATCCGCCTATAATACGGTCGATTTTGGCAAAAGGCGTTTCAATAGCATCAAAGGCCATGGTGCCCACAACGATCAAAGACATAAGCAAATTTTTAACCCTTTCGGTTCAGCCCCTAACAGGCGAACCCGGGCGACTAATTAATTATTAATGAAGTAATCAGTTGAAAGCCACTGCAAATCCGGCTTCCGCAGAAACGGATTGAGGCGGCGTGCAAACCTACGCGAAATTTCTTATGTGCTGAAACAACCAGCCGGTTTTGGCAGACAATTTATTAACTTGCCGGCATCTTATTAATTTCGATTGCTGGCTTTTAGCCCTGGAACTTTCGACCCAACAAACTACATTGACTACCCGCATGCCGTATATACGGCTGCCATGATTATGACTTTTATTAAGAAGTACTGCCCACTTAGTGTTATTGCCAATTAATCGTTAGTAAGTTAATTTTAAATTTTTACCTATAATTACTGTAAAATCAGCTAACAAATGTTAGCATTTTCATTATCTTTGACCCCCCATTCATATGGCTAAAATTAAAAGAAACAGGAACGGTACCAGGAAAGACGTAATCATCGCCAAAGCAGCCAAGCTGTTCCGCGAAAAAGGTTTCAGCGCCACCTCCATGCGCGATTTGGCCGAACATGTAGGTGTTGAGGCTGCCAGTTTGTACAACCACATTAGTTCAAAAGCCGAGATCCTGCAGGAGATCTGTTTTAAAACAGCTAACAATTTCATGTCGCAGATTGAGGAAGTGGATGCCACTCCCAATAAAACTGCCATTGAAAAAATTCAGGCCATCCTTCGTTTCCATATAAAGCAAATGCTGGAGAATTATGAAGAAGTATATGTAAGTGACCGGGAGTGGAAACACCTCACTGATCCTTACTTATCGAACATGCAAACCCAGCGCCGGGCTTACCGTCAACGCATTGCTTCCATCATTGAAGATGGTATCCGCAAAGGAGAGATCAAGCCAATTGATGCCCCCACCGCCGTGCTCATTATGTTGCATGCCGTTAGTGGCATTGAATCATGGCATCGAAGCAAAAAGAAAATTGCCGGGGAAGTACTGGAAGATAATATGGTGCAGATACTGGTAGATGGCCTTCGTAAACAATCATAGTATTTCACTAAAATTTCGCCATTGGCTACGCATTTTCATCAACTGACGATTGCTGATATCAGAAAAGAAACCCCCGATTGTGTATCTATCGCATTTGAGGTGCCTGATGAGCTCAAAACCGCTTACCAGTTCAAACACGGGCAAAACCTTACGTTACGCACCGTGCTCAATAACGAGGAGGTACGCCGTTCCTATTCTATCTGCAGCTGTCCTACCGATAATGAACTGCGCGTAGCTATTAAAAAAGCGCCTTACGGCAGGTTCTCTGTATGGGCCAATAATATGTTGAAAAAAGGCGATGTGGTGGAAGTGCTTCCGCCCACCGGAACTTTCTTTACAGAGCTTAACCCCGCGCATAATAAAAAGTACCTGGCCTTTGCAGCCGGCAGCGGTATTACGCCGGTGATCTCTATCATTAAAACCACGCTGTTAACCGAACCCGGTAGCTCCTTCACCCTGGTATACGGCAACCAGAACAGGAACAGCATTATTTTCAGGGAACAGCTTGAGGCATTAAAGAATAAATTCATGAACCGGCTGGCCATCCATTTTCTGCTAAGCCGTGAACAAACCGATGCCGTTATTTATTCGGGAAGAATTGACAAAGAAAAAATAAGCCTGCTGGCCGAAAAGCTCATCGATGTGCCTGGTATGGATGATATTTTCATTTGCGGCCCCGAGCAAATGATCTTTACCGTTAAGGATTGGCTGCAGGAGCAGGGGATCGAAAAAAAGAGGGTTCATTTTGAACTGTTCACCACCCCGGGCGAAAAAGCGGAAGTCAGAAGCAGGAAGCCGGAAACCGGAAAAGAAGAGGCCAACACTGAAAAAAGCAGGATCACGGTTAAGCTCGATGGCATTGCTTTTGACTTTGAGCTTCCCTACAATGGCGAAACCATACTGGAAGCTGCCCTGCAGCAAGGCGCCGATCTGCCCTTCTCCTGTAAAGGCGGCGTTTGCAGCACCTGTAAAGCCAAATTACTGGAAGGCAGGGTAGATATGGATACCAACTATGCCCTGGAACAGGAAGAAGTGGATGCCGGTTATATTCTTACGTGCCAAAGCCACCCGCGCAGTGAAAAGATTGTGATTGATTTTGATGTGAAATAAGTTTTATTAGAAAAGATAGAATGAGAGCTGCCTGCCGGTTTCATCGTCATAGTAACCTGCCGGGCGGTCATTCACGCTATTCTTCTTGAACACCCGCCAGGCTTTATAAAATTTGGCGGTATAGTATTTATCTGCTAATTGTTTATAAAATCCAAATTCAGCAATGAAACAAGTATCGCTATAATCAATGCGCTGAGCGTTGCTGTCGGTAGGAAAATACTTTTCCAGGTCATGTCTGAACAGCCTTCTTACCCGTGCTAACGACATCCTGGGAATAGTATCCAGATTCGATACGTTCACCCAGTTGTAACCTATAGTGTGCCAACCTACAGAGTTAAAGGTGTCATTATAAAATTGGAAAATCTGATCTCCATTAAAAACGCGCCGGTCGCGATCAAACTGCTCTACCCATATCAACTTTCTGTCAACGATTGTATATGGAGGACCGATTGCAACCGAGTCGCGCTTATACTGGTAATACCGGAACTTACTATTATCTATTCGATTGGCTGAAAACAGCTTATCAACGGTGGGCACATCGGCGCTGTTAATGGTATGGTCTTTTGTCTTAATAAACATCTGATCAATACACCCATAATCTTCCCCTGCCGGGATGCCATCATCATGGTCTTTTTTGCAGGACGCTATCACTAACAACGTGGCTATCAACAAGGATAGAAGGTATTTCATTTGGTCCTTTATTTAAAGACAAGCGGTCATACCTATTCGTTGCAAATTAAAAATTATCAACATAAGGAACGGGCCGGGGAAAATTGTAGCGTTCCGTAGCGTCCTAACCTTATCTTCGCGGCCTCAAAAAAAGGTTATGACCGGCATTGACAGCGTACAGTTGCAACAGGTTATTGTGCATAAAGTAGGTAATCCATCCCGCGGGGAAGACTTAAAGCTTTCCGTTAACCCGCTTACCCTCAATGATGATATAGTAAGGGCTCTCCTTACCAAATATTTCCTGGGCCCCTTTAACGAGAATGAATTATACCATTTTACCCATCTCAGTGATTTGGATATGAATGAGGTATACGCTTTTGTGCGCAAGATCTTCGAAGACCGCGACAGCTTTACCCAGCAGTCTGCATTACTGGCTCAATTCCTGTACAGCAAATCGACCCATGTAAAAGTAAAAGAAGGGGAGTTTTATGTGGTGTTGTTTGAAGATGTGCCGTTTGAAGGTGATTTTATCAGGGCGGTCGGTCTGTTCAAGTCGGAAACCAAAGAAACCTTCCTGAAGGTATTTCAACATGGCCAAAGCTGGGAAGTTATACATGAAGAGGGCGTGAACATTAATAAGCTCGATAAAGGCTGTCTTATCTTCCACACCAATACCAATGAAGGCTTTAAAGCCTGTGTGGTAGATGCCACCAATAAACAAAACGATGCCCAATACTGGGTCACCGACTTTCTGCAGGTTACGCCCTATTCCGACAGCTACCACCATACCGATAAATACCTGAGCCTTTGCAAGAGCTTTATCACTAATGAGTACGCAGAGAAATTCGATGTATCGAAAAGCGACCAGATCGATATGCTGAACCGCTCTATGGAATACTTCAAAACCAAGGAGAATTTCAGTATTGAAGAATTCACCAATGAGGTTATTCATCACCAGGAAGTGGTTGATACTTTCATGGACTATAAAAAGAATTTTGAATCCTCACGCAACTTCGAAATACAGGATGAATTCGCCATACACGTATCGGCAGTAAAGCAACAACAGCGTGCATTTAAAACCGTATTAAAGCTCGACAAGAACTTCCATGTATACATTCATGGCCGCCGTGACCTTATAGAGAAAGGCGTTGATGAAATGAGTGGTAAGAAATATTACAAGTTGTACTTCGATGAGGAAAGTTAGTAAGTTCATTAGTTCGTAAGTTATTGAGTTGTTTAAACCCGTGGGGCCGAAACCAAACTCAACAACTTAATAACTGAATAACTACTTTAATACTTTAGTGAACCGCTCAACCTCGAGGATCTCAGCCGGCGTAAGCGTTTCGTTATTGTCGTATTTCGCTTTTAAGAAAAGCACCCGTTTGTGCTGTGGATATTTGGCAAGTATAGCTTCCATCATTTGCCCAATACGCTCGTCTTTCTCATACATCGGTTTGGGTGGTGGCGGCGCCGATTTATACCGGGTAGGCCGTTTCAGGATCACTGCTTCGAGCGTAGCCAGTTTATTGGCCGGAATAGAATTTACCTTCAGTGACTTATTATATAATCCTTCCAATTGTTTTTTGCTCAATCCACCACGCTCCTGATACTGACGATACAGGCTTTGCACAAACGTAGAATGCGGCTGCGCTTCCAGCAGCGCCTCCAGCACATCCATGATAACATCAACATCAACTTTTTTTCTTTGCATATAAATTGGCTTACCTGATCAGCTTTTCGCTTTCCACAAAATTAGGGCACTGCATGAATCGTCCATCTGGCCAAACAAAATAATATCATCAGATGAAATAATTGTTAGATGGCGCTCGACTGCAGGTTTTTGCGGCTATAAAGTCCCGAAATATCGCAAACTTTTGCAACATAGGCCGTAAATTCGGCAATACCTGCAAAACTAACCATCATGCTTAAACATTTACAAGTTCTTTTTCTAACCTGTATTCTATGTTTTTCGGGAGTTGCACAAAATGCACCCAAACGCGAATTCAGAGGGGCCTGGATTGCCACATATACCAATATCGACTGGCCCAGCCGCACACAAACCCCGGCACAACAACGTGCCGCTTTACTAACCATTCTTGATCATCACAAAGCCACCGGATTAACGGCCCTGTTTATTCAGGTACGCAGCCAGTGCGATGCCATGTATGCCAGTGGTATTGAACCCTGGTCGGCCGACCTTACCGGTACACAAGGCAAGGTGCCTGATCCGTATTGGGACCCCATGCAGTTTGCCATTGAGGAATGTCATAAGCGGGGTATTGAATTTCATGCCTGGCTAAACCCATACCGCGCCGCAGGCAGTTCAGCCAGCATCCCGGGCTTTGCCGCCAATCACGTTACCAAAACGCACCCTGAATGGTTGCTTAGCCAGGGCACCCTGCGCATCCTCGACCCCGGCATCCCGGCCGTGCGTGATTACGTTACCAGGGTTATCACAGATATTGTACATCGTTATGATGTAGATGGTATTCATTTCGACGATTATTTTTATCCTTCGCCACCCGGAACCGGCGTAACGCCTTTCAATGATGACTCCACCTACAATGCCGATCCCCGTGGTTTTACCGTGCGGGCCGACTGGCGCCGCGACAATGTGAACCTGTTGATCGAAAGGGTGTACGACAGCATCAAAACCATAAAACCCTGGGTAAAATTCGGGGTATCGCCTTCAGGCATTTATCGCAACAGCACCAATCCGGCAATAGGTTCCGCTACCAGTGGGCTGGAACACTATACCTCCCTGTATGCCGACACCCGCAAATGGCTACAAATGGGCTGGATTGATTATTTATGTCCGCAGGTATATTGGTACATTGGCCAGGCCGGCGCCAACTACGCCGTTGTAGTTCCCTGGTGGAATAACAATGCCTATGGCCGCCACATCTATATTGGTTTGGCAGGTTATAAAGTAAACGATCCGGCACAGGGCACCAACTGGGCCAATCCGTCGATGATCCCTAATGAAGTACGGTTGAACCGGTCGCTTTCTAATGTATATGGCGAAGCGGTTTACAATACCAATAGCCTGCGCAGTACTACCAAACTGGGCTTCCGTGATTCGCTGCGTTTATATTTTTATAACAAACCCGCCCTGCTGCCTAATATGCCCTGGCGCGACAGCATTGCACCCGATAAACCTACCGATGTAACCGCTGTTAAATATGGTAACGATTCTGTTGTTTTAAAATGGAATAAACCGGCTGCCAGCGACGAATTGAACAAGGCCTGGCAATTTGTTGTGTACCGGTCAACCAACCCCGTCATTGATACCAGCCCGGCCGAAAACATGCTGTACATTACCACCAACGATACCACTGGTTATACCGACAAATCAGGTACGCCCAACACCACTTATTATTACGCGGTAACAACCACCGACCGTTTTCATAATGAAAGCGCCGCCTCCAATACCGTTTCGAACCTGGCGCCGGTTATTGAATGCCCGCACGATACCATGCTGGTGTTGAACGCCTCCTGCTCGGCCGTATTGCCCGATTTCACGCAGCAAACTGTGGTGCAGGCTTCTTCAACAGTTATCATTACACAACTACCGGCAGCGGGCAGCGTGCTTAATGGCCAACAGGATACACCGATCATCCTCATTGCAACCGATGCCGGTGGTAATGCCGATACCTGTAGCTTCCTGGTAAAAACAGTTGATCACCAGGCGCCGGTTATCAATGCACCGGTACTTACCGTGGCAAACGGCGGCACCATTATACTTTCCACCGATTCTGCTGTCTGTTCTTACACCGCAGGCAACCAGCTCGATATTACGGCCACCGATAATTGTGACGACAGCCTGTTGTATTCCTATACCTTAACCACCAATGGTATTGCAACTGCTCCTGTTCAAAGCAGTACTTTAAGCGGTGTGCTGTTCCCCAAAGGCTCTACCCTGGTTTCCTGGACGGTAGCTGACCATGCCGGCAACGCAGCTGCTTACAGCTATACCATAGTGGTGAACGATACTGAAAGTCCATTGATCACGAATGTATCTGCAACACCCAGCCAATTATGGCCGCCCAATCATAAGTTGCGTGATGTTACCATCGATTATACGGTTACTGATAATTGTGGCGCCGTTGCTTCTTCATTAGCTGTTACCTGCAACGAACAGGGCTTTGGCAACCAGGAACCCGATTGGGTTGTGGTTGATGAACACCATGTTAAGTTGCTGGCCGAGCGCACCCATATTAATAAAGACCGGATATACACTATCGCCATTACGGCTTCCGATAGCGCCGGTAACGCCACTACTCAATCCACGGTGGTTACCGTGCCGCTGTTCCCCGGCCAAGATGATGGCGTTTTAACGGTAAAAGCATTCCCGAACCCATCACCTGGTCGGTTCGTGATCATGACACTGAGCACATCACCCAAGCCATTAAGCCTGTCTGTTACCAACAATGCAGGCATGTTGGTTGAATTAAGGAATGGATTGCCTTCAACCGGCTTATTCTTCCTGGGTAACAACTATTTGCCCGGTGTTTATTATCTCGAAGTAAAACAGGGTAATATTAAAGAGACTATCAAGCTCATCAAGCTGGGACATTAATACTGCTATGCTCTCAAATGAAAAAAGAGCTCCGCTAATAACGGGGCTCTTTTTATGTATGGTTGCTTTAGGTATCAGGTCATTTACACTACATTCCACCAGGGCTTATCATCGTCTTTTTTGGCAGAAGGATCGTTGTTTTGCGCAGGTGGCGTTTGTATATTCTTTTTAGAAGAGGTTACTGCCAGCGGATATTGCAGCCGGTTTGTTTGCAACAGGGTTACGATCGTATTTTGCAAAGCAGCGCCCTGTACCGGTTTTATCATTTTTACAAAATTGGCATAACCGGTTACTGCGCTGGCCAGGTTGCCATGGCCCCATTTGAGCTCAGCGGCATCCTTTGTTTTTAACTGGTGCAATACGGCCCTGAACTGACGTAATTTTTTGCGGCTGATCCCTAACTTTTCATTTACCACCACACCCGTTACTTCCTGACAGGCGCCTTTACGCATAATGCGCACTTTATCGGGATGTACAGTAAAGCCTTCATCGGCCAGCACTTTCTTTATGCGCCATACCAATTGTTGCGCATTGGTAGTTTCATTATTGAATGAGAAAGTGATATCATCGGCATAACGGGTAAAGCTGCATTGGGTTTGTGTGGCCAGTCCCTGCAGGCGTTTATCGAGCTTGTAACACAAAATATTGGTAATGGCCGGCGAGGTTGGCGCGCCCTGTGGCAATACCCGGTTCCCTTTTTGTACAAAATAATTCCTGCCATCGATCTCCACTTCTTCTGTCACTGCTTCGGTACACAACAAAGCCATGATCACCGCTATTTTCTCTGCAAATCCTAATTGTTGCAATAGCCCTTTTACCCGTTTGTAATGGATGGAAGGAAAGAAGTCCTTTACGTCAATATTCACCACTACGCTTTTGCCAACATGCGGTTGTGCATTGCTGATAATAGAACGGTGCAGCGCAAAGCCGTGCACCGCAGGGTGAACCGCAATTTTATTAAAGATATTCTCCAGTAACCAGTACTGTACCTGTTTTAACCGGGGCATGGGCGCAGAGATCAGCCGTTTGCCACCCGATTTTTTAGGAATATAAAATTTACGGTAATGCGATACGGTAGATACTTTCCGGTTGAATGATAAAAAGCGCAGTTCTTTTAAAGGAATGCCAATGGCGTTGGCAAGTTCATTTTCATTATTAAAAACCGGCAGGTTATGTTTTTGTAAAGCCGCCAGGTTATTATCGGTATTGTTTAACCCAACCGAAACGCCTTCGCCCAGGTAAATGATCGCTGTATCCTTTTTCTTTTTCCAGGCCTCGGCTCTTTCAAGATGGGCCAGCTCTTTTTTCTTTTTATTTTCTTCCCGTTTTAACCGGCTTTCTGCCATCCGCTTCAGCCGCATTTCTTTTAATACAGCTTCCCGGTTCTGGTATTTCCGCTTTTCTTCGTACAGCTTATTCAACTCCCTGTTCAGCTCCACTTCCTTTTTTATCAGTAGCTCGGGAATAGTTGGTCCATTTTCATCTTTGGCCCAAAAGCCCATACGCTTCATTTCTTCGAGTACCACTTCGTCTTTTGAACTTTCGCGGATGCGGTCGTATAACTCCTGACGGATGTTTCTGTTATCTGCCATGTTGGGTGAAGAAAAGAGATCATGTTTTGACAGAGGGAAGCATGCTGCCTTCGTGCACACCAGTGACCAGATTAATCAACGCAAGGCATATGGGTACCAGTGTGCAATTAAGGCACATAGTGCCAGTCCTGATAATTGCACACTGGTACCTATATGCCATAGTAAAGATTACATTTGGTGATGCATGAAATATTCATGTTGCATGAGCGACGAAACATCGCTCTTTCCTTTCGGAAGCAAGGTGCATGTAATTTTACCCTCTGTCAAAGAACACGAAATGCGGTTAACAAATATAGATTCCTATTTTTTAATTTCTAAATAAATCCTGCTTTCTTTTTTTATTTCTTATTCACGTTTGCACCATCACTTGAATCCATTGTTCACTCTCGTTTTATTGAACGATTGCCTGATGGCCAGCATATGTTCGCACGGCCCTTTGTATAATTTATTTTCTATATAAAAACTGCAATCACAACTGGCTGCTCTCATCTTTTCATCGGCATCTATCTCCATTTTGATGTTATAGGTCTTACGCTTACCCTTTACATTACCCGATAACTGCATACCGCCATCAGCCAGTGGCTGAGATGCATATTGGATTTCCAATGTTCGCAAGATCTCCGCAGCATCTGCTTCACGCGGGTTATCGAATCGAAGTTTTTCAAACGGCAATGGTTCACGGCTCAATTCCCGCAGGCGGTAAACATTCCGGTTAAGGTCATAGATCACCCGGCCGGCTTGCGTATAGGCACTTAATGCTCCGGACACCTTCGCTGCTTCTATATTCAGTTTTTGTGCTAATTGCTGCGATGTGCCAAACCAGTCTTGCTGCATGGCAGCAAATACTTTTTGCTTGGTGGCATCATCTACTTCGAGCCGCGGCGCCAGCAGATCAAAATTGCCCGCATGGCTCCAGTCGTTGGTCGTCCAGCCGCTTAACCCTAAGGTAAAATTCATATCACCCAGGTCGGCTATATAAAATGAAGGCAGCCCAGTGCCCAGTAAATGAACAGTGAATCTTTTAGCTACAGGTATCAATCGCTCCAATATCAGCAGCCTTCGCCTTCCCCAGGTCCTTACTTCCTGCTTGGCGGGTCCCATATAAATGCTGCGGGCACAAATGATCTCTTTTCCCCAGGGTTCCAGAATAATTTTTACAGGATGACCGGGCTCCAGTACATACCGCAATGATCGCGGACCTCTTTTTTCTTTAAAGCGGCGCAGCAACAAACAGATATTATAAACATCCATCGGGTGCAGGTCGAATTGAATGGTAGGCAGGGTCATGGCACTGCTTACCTGTAAAAAACCGCGCACCCAGCTATCGGGCAAATCGATCTTTACTTCCTTGTATTGTTCTTCATGTGTGGTTTGCACCGTAAAACCACTGGGATCAACTTTTAATTCCGTTTCCTTATAATCGCGGATCTTCTGGAATTCTTCATACAATGCCGATGAATAATCAACATTGGTGGTGCCGCATTTATAATCGTCAATTTCCTTGAACACATTGTAATTGCAACCCAGCTTGCCGTATGTTGATTCGTCCTGGCTAAAGCATTCAAAGAACAGCTCATCGGGATGAATGGTGATAACGGGATCCAACACAATCCATGCTTCGCGGTTCTTTTCGTATAAATAATTGAAATATTTCTGCCGGGCTTTATAAAAAGGCGCCAGTAAATTTTCTTTCTTTGTGCGCACTTCCGTGAGTTCGGCCTTAATTTGTTCAATGCGGTTATTGGCGGCACTGGCATCGTACCCTTGCATAAATTCGGCCAGGAACAACGCTTCATTTTGCGCTACCCATTCCTTGTAAGCGGTTTTGTCTTTTGGTTTGAACCGCAGATCGCTTACCACCACATCGTGCAGGGCAGAGATAGCTTCGCGAAACGACAGCTTTTTATGCAGCTTGCCTACAAACCAGGCGCTTTCCCGAAGGGTATCGGGCGCAAACGACAATCCCGTCTTATGCGATGTACTCGTTACAGTACTATTACCGGCAAACTTATAATTGAATAACATGAATGGCTGTTTATAAAAGGATCAGATTTTTTTAGTTGTCACCGGTTCATGCCCTCGTTTCAATTTCTTTCACCACCAGCGGGCTTTCCACCTCATACAACGACTTCAATTGCAACAGTACTTCAATACATTTTGCCTTATCGCCAATGGCTGCAATGGCACTCACATCCGATAAAATGGCGCCGATCGCTTTGGCGGCAGCTTCCGATTTGCGGCCTTCGGTTAACAGGAAATGGTAGATGCGGTTTTTGGCAATGCGGCTTTTATTTACCCGCGTTAATACGGAACGGAAATAAAATTCCAGCGTTTGTATTTTCTCCACATCATCGGCAGCAAAGCGTTCCAGGTAATTAGTCGCGAATAACTGCATACGTTCGCTGGGGTGCTGGCTCAGTTTCAACAGGTAAGTAGTGCCGCGTTCACTCACAAAGAAACGGGTGATGAGCTCGCGGCCATAGGCCTCAATATCGGGTTTAACTGAATCGGCCAGCGAAATAAGCGCCTCGGGCGTCCAGTCATCTGCGGTGAACTGTTCCCTGAAGTATTGCATGGCAAACTGCCGCGTATCGGCCCACTTGCTGTCGAGCAATTTAACTGCCGCATCCTTTTCGAATTTAACGCGCGATACCTGCTCTTTAAAGAATTTCCAGCACCATGACCGTACGTTAAGGTTTTCGTGGCCGCCCAATGCAATTACCTGGGCAATGGTCAATTGGGCCGGGTCGGTATATTTTTCAAGAATAACAATACCTACATTTTGTGCCGCGGCATAATTGCCGTACAATAAATTCAGCGCCGTTTCTTTATTAGCGTTCTGCAGGTAATCGCTCAGTTCATTGCATAACAGGTTGCTGATGTCGTCATGCGCGCCTTCGCTGGTTTCTTTTCTCAACAGGTAGGGCATCAACAGATCGGCTGCCTTTTCGCCAAAGGAGCGGTCTTTTTTCGCCATGCGGGCTATTACCGGCGCCATTCCCCGTCGCACATCAGAAAAGGAGGAAGTACAGGAAACTATGATCTCGTCTGTATATTGTAATAATATTTCTTCGGGCAGTTCATTCAGTAATGACAATCCCATTTCGCGAACCGGAGCGTAGCTGTGTTGCAACAAACCAAACAACAGCGAGCGGTTCAACTCCTTCAGATCAAGTTGTTGTTTCTTTAATAACTGCAATCCGAACAACAGTACCGGTGGCACCTCATGTTGCAGCAGATCGCTTATTATTGAAAGCGATATATGTTGCAGTTCATTCTCAAATAATGTTAACAGGGTAATTGAAGCGCGATTGATGATCTGTTCATTCTCGCTGCTCATGGCCCTGTAGTCCATCATCTTCGCAACAGCTTTGCCTGCGGCCACTGTTTTTATCTCTGCATTGAGATTGCCACTTTTAATGAGTTCATTTGCCCAGTTCGAGATATCGGCATCGGCCACAAAGATGAGGTCTTTGATAAAATCACTCTGCTTCAGATAGTATTGCTGATAAGTGATAGTCCATTCCTTTCCCTTGTTACGGGCATCGGTATTGCGGGAGTTAAGCAGAGCGATCACCACCTCGGGGTCGGCCTGTATGCCGGCGAATTTTTCTGCCGTTAATCGCAAGCCAAAAGCAGCCGGTATATCGAATGGCGACTGCAATAAGTTTATACAATCATACTTATTCAGCTTTTCTTTGATCTCGTTCCAGGCAGGATGCGCGATCAATCCGCCCTGTGCAAATTCATGGATCTCATCCAGCGCTGCTTCCATCAGCAATTGAACATATGCCTGCGGCAGCTTGTTCCATAAATGCAGGAACGGGGTTCCATTTTCATTGACGGCGGCGACCTGCTGTTCGCCTGCTTTTTGTGGAAGGGGTTGGCCTTCTTTCTTCTTACCAAAAATACCCGAGATCTTTCGCAACAGTCCGCCTTCTTCTTTTTTGTTACTGGCAGCGGGTTGCTGTGGTTTGGGCTGGCTGGCTAATAATTCCTGTTCTGTTTTTAGCCGCCATACCTTATTACCGATCAATAACAGTTCGGGGTGTTCGCCACTTAATATGCGATGCAGGAAAACAGCGTGCGCATTTTGCGGATACCGTATTTCCGTGCGGGCATAGTTGCGGCCATTCCATCTGTAATCGGAGGTAGTGTAGGCTTCTTTAAAATCAAGTTCTCTATTATAAGCGATCAGGATACCGGTTGCCAGCTTCACATAATCGAGGCTATCAATTTGGCCATACATTTGCAATCGCCGGTTTACGCGCTGGCGCAAATACAGCCTTGTTTTTTGTGAATAGGCCAGCCGGCTGCTCTTCTTACTCAGTTCAATATGGGGGTTAACATATTCCTTCACCTGGGCCACATAACTCTTACTTACCCGGTTGTTGACGGGCATCAGATGCCTGAAGAATTCCGGTTCACGCTCAAACCGCAAGGTCAACAGGCTGGTGGTCTCAAAATCATCCAGCAGTTCGGCCAGTTTGAATACCGCGCGTATATGTTTGAAATAATTTGGTTTTAAAGGTACCTGTAATAATATCCGCTTTACAAGGGGATAAAAAAATTCCTGTTCAAGCGATATTAAATAAAGGTTCTCCAACCAGTTGTATTGCGGTTGGTGCTGGGCGATCCTTTCCAGCAATAAGCCCTCCAGTTCTTTTCCGGAGTTTAATGCGCCTTTTATAGGTTCGGGTAAAGAATTTATATACCAGGCAAGATGATCTTCTTTTGCTTTTCCACTCAAAAGAGAAAACAACCCTGCGCCCGCTATGCGGCTGATCACCGGTGATGAATGCTCGTTGAAGATCTGCTGTAATGCGGGGATGGCTGCTTCGGTACCACAACGCGCCAATGCCCAGGTACAACTGTATTGGTGCACCGCATCGCCGTTGTTATATAATTTGATAATGTATTGCGCCGCTTCGGGTATTTTATATTCACCGGCTTTCCAAATGATGCGGGAAAGCTTCCAGCTGGTTTTGTATGAAGTGGTAATACCCTGTACGGCATTGTATAATCGCTGCAGAATACCTTTGGTACGCCCCGGCGGCATTGACATCCAGTTGGTGCCAATGGTAGTAGTTTCATTAGCCAGCTTGAATGTTCCGGCTTTGGGAATGGAAGAAACACCGCTTTCGGAAGCTGTATAACCTTTTGAAATTTTTTCGCTCTCTATTTCATCGAAGATCTTTTCTGCATCGGGCAGGGAAACGGGCACCGGCGTTTTGCTGCCCTCTTTTAATTTTGCATACCTGCGACCATACCTGAAATTCACCACATATTTATCATTCCCTACATCGCAAAGGTCGATCTCATAGACTTTATCGGAATTCCCTTCCTTAAAATACAGAATACTTTGTTTAACAAGGCGCATGGATAAGCTACAAATTAGAGTGAGGTAAGATAGAGAAAATCATTTAATAAAACCAAGCCTGGTTATTTTTAATATGTTATTCTAATTAAAGGTGAATATAACAATTGCTATTCGATCCGTTGGCGAAAGAAAGTCACAATGACACACCCTCATGTAAGTGGGTAAAATAAGTGAAAGAATTTATACACATACGGGGAGATATTGCCCGGCGGAATTTGAATAATTGCCCTATTTTAGATGGTTGTATTAACCTGAAAACACTCAACAGGAGCTGTGAACATGAAACAGGAAGAACTTTTGTATTTATTGACTGCCAGTCCCGCCGTACTAATGCTCCGTTCACGGAGCGCCCGTTGGTATTTACCATTTTTATATCAGGTTTTCAAGGAAGAGAACCGTTTTGTTATTCCCGAAGACACATTAATACAATTATTAACAGAAACCCTGTCGCACCAGGAAGACGGGACCGAGGATTTTGAAGAAGCCAAAATTGTTTTCGGGGAAGATGAAGAAACCCGCAGCCGCAAATACATTTTAAACTGGGTGCAAAAAAGAATTTTGCAGGACCTGCAGGATGCTGAAGGCAATATTCAATACCAGTTGAGCGCACATACCGAAAAAGTATTTCAATGGCTCATTTCCCTGCAGGCGCGTAATCATGTTGGAACCGAAAGCCGGTTCAAGCTATTGTTCAACTCGCTGCAGGATATTGTTGAAAAAACGGAAGACGACCGGCCCCGCCGCCTGCAAATGCTGAAAGACCGCCGGGCCGAAATTGATAAAGAGATCAAAGCCATTGAACTGGGCGTGGCTCCCGATAACTACAGCAATGCACAGGTTCAGGAACGGCTTGAACTTTTTACCCGCCTAAGCTACGAGCTCATCAACGATTTCAGGGAAGTGGAAGATAACTTCAAGCAAATTCACCGCGCCATTGTTGAACAGCATACCAAGGCCGAACAGAACAAAGGCGCCATCGTTGGCTTTGCCTTTGCTGCGTATGATGCCCTGCGTAACAGCAACCAGGGTAAAAGCTTTTATGCCTTCTGGGACTTCCTGATCTCCCGCGCCGGTCAGCATGACTGGAAAGAACTGACCGAACAATTGCTGGAACTGTTGAAAGACCGCGGTATTGAAGCTGATGATCAGTTCCTGCAAAACATAAAATCGCTGTTGTTAGAACAGGGTAAAACCGTTTACGACGCCAATGATAAAATGGCCGAAAAGCTTAGCCGTATTATTTCTGAAAAAGAAATCGCCCGCCATAAGCGCCTGCGCCAGCAGATCGGCAATATCAAAGAACTGATCTTCGACCTTATGGATGAAGAAGTGAATGCCGGTATTTCGCTGGATGAAGGCGTTGAAATAAGAATGCTGATGGAACGGCGGCTGCTGTTTGAGCAAAAGAAAACGGCTGTAGCAGTAAAACAACCTTCAGCAGCCAGTGAAAAGATCACCGATCCCGAACGGTTCAGCCGCATTGTAAACACCACCCACATTGATAAAAAGAGGTTGTGGCAAAAAGTAGAGCACGCCCTGAAAGAAAAACAAACTGCCACCCTGAAAGAAGTGCTTGAACAACAACCGCTCGAGAACGGTATTGCCGAGATCGTAAGCTATTTTAGCTTTTTACGCGATAAAGCAAGCCGGGTTCAGGTGATCCATAATACCAGTGAGCATATTCCGTTAAATGAAGCCGCCACCAAATTTGTAGAAGTTCCTTATTTATTATTTAGCAAATAACTAATATGAGCGCCCAGCAAAGAATATTACCCTATACATCTGTATTTATAAAACTGCTGAAAGGACCCGTTGAATATGTTGAGAAAAGCACCTGGGAAAAATTGATCCAGTACAAGGTGGAGCTAACCAGCTTTCTGCTTCAACTGGGATTAGCCCTTGTA
This sequence comes from Niastella vici, assembly GCF_002077945.1. Classification (GTDB taxonomy): domain Bacteria; phylum Bacteroidota; class Bacteroidia; order Chitinophagales; family Chitinophagaceae; genus Niastella; species Niastella vici. The sequence continues at coordinate 88,617 of NZ_LVYD01000013.1, read as the reverse complement.
CTCGATGAACAGGATGGCTATGCTTACATAAAGCATTACCCGTTTGAAGAAGACGAGAACCCGGTAAGCTGGATACAAAGAAGATCGCTCACATATGAAGAAAGTGTAATGTTGGTGCTTTTGCGCGAAATGATGGCCGAGTTTGAAGTAGGTGAAGCCACCAACCGCGAGCTCATAAAAAAACGCCGTGAAATAAAAGAGTATGCCGAGTTGTTCTTTAAAGAAAATGCCAGCCGGGTTAAGTTCCTGAAAGAAATAGACCGGTTGATTGACAAGGCCGAAGAAAATGGTTTCCTCGATAAAACAGAGCATAATGACCTGGCCGATGAACAAAAATTCCGCATCAGGAAGATCATCAAGGCCAAGGTCAGCAGCGAAGAGCTCGACCATTTTTACCAACAACTGGTACGGGTAAAAGAAGAGAGTGTAGAGAACAAGGCAGAAGAGTAAACCTTACAAAAAAACTGATCATTTATCATTATGCAGTTAAGCGTTTTTAGTACTGATAGTCAAAAGAGCGGTTTCCGGTTACAATACATGGAGATCTTCAACTGGGGTACCTTTGATGATGTGGTGCACAGCATAAGGCCCATGGGTGAAACCAGTTTGCTTACCGGCGCCAACGGAAGCGGTAAAACCACTTTTGTGGATGCGTTGCTTACCCTCATTGTTCCCGAAAAGCGATACCGCTTTTATAACCAGAGTAGTGGTAGTGAAAAGAAAGGCGACCGTACCGAAGAAACCTATGTAATGGGCGGCTACGGTTCAATGAACAGCGAAAGCACTGGTTCGCTCAAGACCCTGTACCTGCGCGAAAATAAAGAGGAGGCCTACAGCATTCTGCTGGCCCATTTTGCCAATGAAGCCGAGCAAACCGTTACGCTTTTCCAGGTGCGGTACTTCACCGGCGGCGATATGAAAAGGCTTTTTGGCATTGCCCATAAACCCCTGCGCATTGATGAGGATTTTAAACCGTTCGACCTGAACGGCCACTGGAAGAAATCGCTCGATCAGCGGTATAATAAAGGCCCCCGCAAACAAATAGAATGGTTCGATGCCGCCAGTAAATATGCCCAGCAACTGGTGCATGTGCTGGGAATGCAAAGCGTACAGGCCTTGCAGTTGTTCAACCAAACAGTTGGTATTAAAGTACTGGGTAACCTCGATGAGTTCATTCGCACTCATATGTTGGAACCGCGGAATATGGAGGAATCGTTCCAGGACCTCAAAAAGCACCTTGCCACCCTGCTGGATGCCCGCCGCAATATTGAAAAAGCGGAAGAACAGATAAAATTATTGCAACCCATAGAGCAACACTTCAATGCCTATAACACTTTAAAAAAGGATATTGATGTAACCGAACAACTGTTGCAAACCGCCCGCATCTGGAACAGCTACACGCGTAATGAACTGCTGCACCAGGCCATTGCAGAAAGCGACGCCACCATTACAGACACGCAGCAAAAACAACAGGTTGTAAAATTAACCTACGATCAGCTGCAGGAAGAAGAGCGCGTAATAAAGAACCAGATAGATCAGAACAAAGCCGGCCAGCGCATGCAACAGCTCGAAAAAGACGCGCAGGAACTGGAAATTGAAAAGCACGAAGCCACGGAGAACCTCGCCTTATTCACCAACTGGTGCACGGAGTTGCATATAGAAGAAAAACAGCCGACCGATGAAGCCAGTTATCACCGCATACTAAAAGAGGCCAACCGCAAAAACCTGGAGCTGGACACCAAGCAACGCATCAATGAAGAAGATGAATACGGCGCCAAACGCAACAAAGAGAAATGGGAGGCAGAGAAAAAGAAAGTGGAAGAGGAGCTGAATAACCTCATACATAGCAAAAACAATATTCCGGGCAACCTCATCGCGGTGCGAAAGCAGTTGTGCGACGCCCTCAACATTGATCAAAATGATCTTCCTTATTGCGGGGAGCTGATGCAGGTGCGAACCGATTGTATGGAATGGCAGCCCACGCTCGAAAAACTGTTACGCGCCTTTGCATTGCGATTGCTGGTACCCGATAAATACTATAAAAAAGTAAACAGGTATGTTAACAACAACCACCTGGGCATTCGGCTGGTGTATGAGCATGTGATGGATAACCCGCTCATGCAAAATCCCGAGCCCGATACCGTTGTTGAAAAGCTGGAATTCCACCCTGATAATAAATTAAGCCAGTGGGTTGAACAACAGGTCATCACCTTCTTTGATCATGTTTGTATCAATGATGAAAAAACCCTCGACCGCTACGACAAGGCCATTACCCTGAACGGACTGATCAAAAACAAATCGCGGCACGAGAAAGACGACCGGTCGGGCAAAAATGATCCTTCCAAGTATGTAATGGGCTGGAACAATGAAAAGAAAAAGGAATTCCTGATAAAGAAGCGGAACCAGGCGGCCGACCAGGCAGTGAAAGCCGGTGAAACGTTGGAGAAATGCAAACACAAAGATGAACGGCTGCAAAAGCAATTCTATGCCATTACCCGCCTTCGCGAACACAAGGGTTTTGCCATTCTCGATATTGCCGGCATTCAACGCAACATTCATAAAATACAGGAACAGATAAACGGCTTGCGCAAAGCCAATAAAGAACTGGACAACCTGAAAGCGCAGCTGTTGGATATTCAACAAAAGAAAGACGAAGCGGAAGAACAACGGGGTCAACTGCTGATTGAAGAAACCCGCCTGAAAGACCGCATGCAGCAATATCAGCAGCAACAGGAAGCCTTACAGCCTTTATTGCAACACATCAGCGAAGGCGATAAAGACGGGTTACTGCAATTTCAGCAACAACAGGCTGCTTTGTTATCGGAGATCACCCTGCAGAATATTGATGAAGTGTATGAGGGCCTGAAGCAAACCAATACACGTTTGCACGAAAAGCAGAAAGATGAGCTGCACCGCGAGGAAAACCAGTTGAACAAATGCATTAACCGGATCAAGAACCCTTCCACCGAATTAAAAACCAAATTCTCGCCCGAGTGGGATGGCGATGTGCAACACCTGCCCGAAGACGCGGCCTATGCCAATGAATACATCGACTGGCTGGCTAAGCTGGTGCATGAAAACCTCCCCAAATACAAACGCGATTTCGAGAGCTACATCAACGATACCATCACGTACAAGATCGGCGGACTGAATGAGGAAATGGAAAAATGGGAGCGTGATATCAACAACAGCGTACAGCGCCTGAACCAATCGCTGGGTGGCATTAACTTCAACCGCCTCCCCGATACGTATATTCAATTGGGTAAACGCCCCGTACCTTCGGGAACCGATATAAAAGAATTCCGTGGCCGGTTACTCGACGCCTTACCACAAGCCGCCAACTGGCAACAAAGCACATTTGAAGAGAAGTCGAAACATTTTACCCAGAAAGTACAACCACTCATCGATGAGCTGGATAAAAACGAAAGCTACCGCAACAAGGTAATGGATGTGCGTAACTGGTTCGAGTTTTGGGCCGATGAAAAATTCCGCAATACCGATGAACTCAAGAAAACCTACCGGCAAATGGGGCAATTATCGGGTGGTGAAAAAGCACAGTTAACCTACACCATTCTTTGTAGCGCCATTGCATACCAGTTCGGTATTACGCGCGAAGGGAAGAACAGCCGCAGCCTGCGCTTTATTGCGGTGGATGAAAGCTTCAGCAACCAGGACGAAGAAAAAGCCACCTACCTCATGGAATTGTGTAAACAGCTTCACCTGCAATTGCTGGTGGTAACCCCCAGTGATAAAATAGCGATCGTGCAAAATTTCATTGCGCATGTGCACCTGGTGCAGCGGGTAAACAACCGCCACAGCGTACTGTACAACATGACCATCAAGGAATTAAAAGAACGCGTTGAGGAAGTGAGTGCGGTGCTGGAATAAGCAGCAACTTATTGGGTCCTCAATACGCGAGGACCCAATAAAGTTGTATTAAAAGCTCATCTTCAATCCACCTGATATAATGTATTTTCCATAACCGGCTTCTACAAAAAATCCGCCATGTTTGGTAACATTGAACTGGCAGCCAAGTCCTACCTGGTAAGCCAGCGAAGTGCCATCATCACCATCTGCCGCCTTCGATCCGTCTGAGTTCAGGTATTTCGCCTGTCCGGTATTGATACCAATGGCCGTTCGCGTATAAGGCATTATCTTTTGCGACATGCCCATATAGCGGGTAAAACTCAACAACACCGCCGTATTGGTTAAACTGCCGGTAAAGCTTTGTTCGCCACTGTTGTCATTGTAATACGGCCGGCTCACCTTGCCATAATTCACCATTACGCCAATGGCCATACGGGGAGTAAAATGATAATCAATATTGGCAATGATGGGGCCGGTTTGGGTAGTGCTGCCGTGATAATAGTTATAAAAATCGGTGAGCAGGTATTTGTCGAGATTGGGAAACCCATAGCCGATAGAAACATCCAGCGTGGGTTTAAAATTCTGGTATTCCTCCATACGGTCACGGCGATATTGCCTGTTACGGCCCCAGCCGCCGCCACCATACTGGGCATTGCCGGCATAGGCGCAAGCCATCAGTATGAGCCCTAATAATATTCCTTTACGCATATGATTTTTGCATGGGAAGCCAGTTCGCGCAAAAGGTTTAAAAGGCGGGGGTGTCAAATGCGCCTTTTACAATCCAATAACAAAGCGGGAATACCGGTTCAACGCTTGTTTTAGCAGGATCAATGTGCGTTCAGGATAGACCAGGAAGCAATTTGGAAGATTTCTGATTTCGAGATTTTGAGATTTCTAGATTTTGGGATTGGGAATTTCGTTATTACCCTGAAGTCATGCGATTTTTTTTAAATCCCTAAATCACGAAATCCCGCAATCAGCAATCACTTCAATGGTGGCGGATTATCTTTCCATCGCCACAAATACATGCAGGCATAGGTTCTATACGGGCTCCATTTTTTTGAAATGCGCAGCATCTCTTCTTTGAATTGCTTTTTATCGGTACGGTCGAGTTTGTACAAACCGATCATGGCATTTTGAATACCCAGGTCATCAAGGGCAAATACATCGGGGCGGGCCAGCGCAAACATCAGCAGCATTTCAACCGTCCAGCGGCCAACACCTTTTATTTGTGTGAGGTATTCGATCACTTCTTCATTTTCCATTTTGTGCAGCTTGCGGTGGTCCATACCCTGCTCCAGGGCAAAGCGCGCTACATTCTGTACATAGCTCACTTTGGCATTCGATAAACCGATGGACCGTAACGTTTCAGGCGCAGTGGCTATTATTTGTTCGGGCGAGGGCCCTTTTCCTTCGTACAAATTCAGGAACCGCTGATAAATAACATCAGCGACTTTGGTCGATAGCTGCTGGCTCATGATAGAAGCGCAGAGATACGTGCATACATTCTTCTGCTTTTTGAGCGTGAAAATGCCGTTCTGCTCAACCAGCTTTTTTATTTTTTTGTCTTTGCAAAGGTGTAAGGTGTGTTCCATCGTCAAATGGTATTTGGGGGCAAGGTATTGCGAAGGTTGCTTTAGTGGTTACGATTTCCTGCTTTCTTTGCAATTTACCCGTTAATTTTGTTTCTATGCAACGAAATTTGATCGTTACAAAAGATGGTTCGCATTCCGTGTCCATTCCGGAATGGGAGGTATCTTATCACTCGGTACATGGCGCCATAAGGGAATCGTTGCACGTATTCATTGAAGCCGGATTGCATTACTGGTTACAGCAACATGCCACTGCCAGCCGCTGTGTGGTTTTTGAAATGGGGTTTGGAACCGGGCTCAATGCGCTGCTCACCTTACTGGAAGCGGAACGGTTACAACGGAATATACAATATGAAACGGTAGAGGCGTATCCACTGGAAGAGTCAATGGTTCAACGATTGAATTATTGCGATACCCTGCAACAGTCTTTCTGGAAACCTGTATTTGAATCGCTTCATACCTGCGGATGGAATAAACCTGAGCTTATTTCCCCTTTCTTTTCTTTTAAAAAAGTGAATGCCTTTCTTACTGAGTATGCTGCGAGCGAACCGGTTAACGTCATTTATTACGATGCGTTTGCCCCGAATGCGCAACCTGAATTATGGACCTCAGCAGTGTTCAAACAATTACTGCAAATGCTGGCGCCTGATGGTATTTTGGTGACCTATTGCAGTAAGGGTGATGTACGCCGCGCCATGCTATCGGCCGGGTTTCAGGTAGAAAAAATCCCTGGCCCACCGGGAAAAAGAGAAATGATAAGAGCAAGCCGGCAGCTGAACGCTTAAGGCCGAAAGCTTAAAACTATACAACAAACTTCAGGGAAAGCAACTGTATGCGCGTTAAAAAAGCGCATCACCGGTTATAGTAATGCGCTTTTAAATATGCTTCGTTCTGTCTTTCGAATGCTGCCTTAAGCATTCCGCTTTCTACGCAAACGAATAACTCATGCCGCCATCCTTTTCATCTTTTATCAAAATGCCCAGCTGTTGCAACTGCTGGCGGATCTTGTCGGAGGTAGCATAATCCTTTCTCACCTTCGCTTCTTTCCGTATTTCTATCAGCAGCCCGATCACGCCTTCCAGCTTTCCATCTTCCTTTTCTATATCGCCTTTAAACCCGAGAATATCTTCCATATAGGTTTTAAAATACTGCTGCAGTAATTGCATGGTATCGGCGCTCAGGGCATTGGGTGCAATATGTTTATCCTTTATGGAGTTGATCACCGGCACCAGCTCAAACATATTGGCCAGCACCTTGGCGGTGTTAAAGTCATCATTCATGAACTCGTCCAACTCCAACAACAACTTCTTTATCTTTTCATCGAGCCCGGCATCACCGGGTGTTGATTTCAATTCACTCACTTCAAACTTACCTAATGCCTCATACGCTTCCCACAGGCGTTTCAATCCTTTTTCTGAAGCCTGCAACGCTTCGTTGCTGAAATCGAGCGTGCTGCGGTAATGGGTTTGCAGTATAAAAAAGCGAATGGTTTGGCCACTGTACGCCTTTTCAAGCAAGGGATGCTGGCCACTGAACAGTTCTGTTAGCTTGATCACATTGTTATAGGCCTTACCCATTTTACGGCCGTTAATGGTGATCATGTTGTTATGGATCCAGTAACGGGCGGGCACATGTTTATTGCAGATAGTGCTTTGAGCAATTTCGCTTTCATGGTGTGGGAACTGAAGGTCCATACCTCCGCCATGAATATCAAATTCGGAACCGAGGTATTTGCTGCTCATGGCCGAGCACTCGATATGCCAGCCGGGAAATCCTACACCCCAGGGGCTTGCCCAACGCATGATGTGTTCGGGCGCTGCCGCCTTCCACAAGGCGAAATCCTGTTTGTTATGCTTTTCTTCCTGCCCTTCCAGTTCGCGGGTTGTCTCTAACAGGTCTTCCATTACCCGGCCACTGAGCTTGCCATAGGGATAATGCTCTGCATATTTTTTCACATCAAAATACACCGAACCGTTCACCTCATAGGCATAGCCTTCCTCCATGATCTTTTTTATCATTTCTATCTGCTCTACAATATGGCCGGTAGCGGTAGGCTCAATGCTGGGGTCAAGGTTGTTGAGCTGCTTCATACCCCAATGAAAAAGGTTGGTGTATTTTGTAACCAACTCCATGGGTTCCAGCTTTTCGAGCACGGCTTTCTTCGAGATCTTGTCTTCTGCTTCGCGTCCTTCTTCTTCAAAATGGCCGGCATCGGTAATATTGCGAACATACCGTACCTTATAACCAAGATGCATCAGGTACCGGTAAATGACGTCGAAAGTCACATACGGCCGCGCATGGCCGAGATGGCTTTCCCCGCTTACAGTGGGGCCGCACACGTACAGGCCCACATGGCCAGGGGTTATTGGTGTAAATACCTCTTTTTGCCTTGTATATGAATTCAGGACTTTCAGTTCACTCATATAAAATCATTAAATCAGTCTGATGATTATTAAAATTAAGCCGGTAAATGCAAAAGTAAATTTATCCCGCCAGAACGGCGAATCGAATCAGGGACAACAGGAAGTAAGTTTGAGCTGAATCATAGCGTAAATATAGCCATTTTGGATAATTTATGGCACCGGATGGCCACCCGTTTATTCCCTGGCCAACTTCAGATCGGCCACCACCGGATAATGATCGCTCCAGGGCACCAACGAACGATTGTATTGCAATACGTCGAATGCTTTATCGGCCATTATGTAATCAATGCGCAGGGTAGGCGATATAGCGGTAAAGCTGCGCCCGATACCGAAGCCCTTCTTCACGAATACATCCTGCCGGTTCCCCTTTATGTGAAAATAGGTGTAGGAATTAGGCACATCATTAAAATCGCCGCACACAATTTCGGGGTATGGACAGCTATCGAGTTTACTGCGCACCAGGTCGGCCTGGGTGCCCCGGAAAGTATATCCCTGCCGCAGCTTTTTTATAATTGACCGCGACGCGGTGACCATACTGTCATCGGCCGATTTAATGATCTCGAGGTTGCGGTAATCGTTCTTTTGAAATAATACCGATTGCAAATGGGTGGTATAGATCCTGATCCTTTTTCCATTCACCAGCATATCGACCCCGATCAAACTTTCTGCAGCCCGTAAATTGGCCGGATCGGGATACAGTACGCGCAATGTATCAACAATGGGAAAACGGGAAAAAATAGCTACCCCCGCCTGAAACCGGCCTCTGCTGGCCTGACCATAATCAATAACACGATAATAATAGGGGTAATTAAGTTGTATAATAGTGTTGGTATTGCTGTTGGCAAACGATTTTCCCAACTCAAGGAATTCCTGGAAACATAAGATATCGGCATTCTGCTCTTTTATGAACGCGATCATGTTTTTGCGGTAGTCCTTATGCTCCCTGATCTTTTTGTTATGTTCATCGAACCAGTGCACGTTCCAGGTAAGCAGCCGGATGGCGCCATCCGGCTTTTCCTTTTTATAAGAAGTAGCAAAATGAAAGCCCAGGAAAACGCGGATATTGCCGAACCCAAGCAACAGGGAAAGGGCAGAAAGAACGGCCCATTTTGATCGGAGCATGAGCCAGAATACCAGGAAACAGAATAAAAAGAGCAACAGTACCGGAAAGCCGAGCCCCAGTAAGGAGAAAAACCACCATTTTGAAGGATGCAGCCACGCATTGGCACAGGCTATCAGGAAAAGACCCGCGATAACCACGTTCAATATAATGCACAACCGCTTTGTGAATGTTCTAACAAACCGGGCCATAAATAAAATTACAATTCTTCATCTTCTGCGGCCCGTTTCAGAATGTCTTTTTCTTCATCGGTGAGAAAACGATAGCCTTGTTGATTGATTTTATCCAATATTTCATCAATCCTTTTCTGGGTTATATTCGGGATCTTTTTATACGGTTGGGTGCCTCTTGAATTATAATGCAGATCAGTTTTTGCAGTTTTCTTCCAGCTTTGCCTGTCGGGGTTGAACAGGTTGGTGATCCAGTCAAAGAAGTTATTCATCCAGTTGCTCCAGTCGCGCCCGCGGCGCATCTGATAAATGAATAAAAAGCCAACCAACCCACCGGCCAAATGGGCAAAATGCCCGGGCGCACCTTTATGCGCTGCTATTAGTGAAAAATCGATGATCAAATATATGACGGTCAGTATCCATAAGGGAACTCCGCCGTTGATCATGGGAAAGATGCGGTAATCGGGGGCCAGGGTAGTGGCGGCAATGGCAATGGCCGTAATACCGGCCGAAGCGCCTACCAGGGTAACCGTCGAAGCGGCTGGCGCCAGTTTGGGTATAAGATTATAACAGCCCGTAAAAAATAAAGCGGCGCCTACACTGCCATATATGAAAACAGGAATGAGCTTATTATTACCGGTGAGGTCCTGGAAAATATAGCCAAATGCCCACAACCACAATAAATTTCCCACTACATCCCAGGGATCGCTGTGCATGAACATGAAGGAGAGCAGCGTCCAGGGGCGGGACATCATTTTTTCAAAATCACCGGGCACCACCAGCCAGTTGAAAATGTTTTGATCGTACGCTGCCAGGTCTTTATCTGCAATATTATAAACCAGCCATATGAACTTGAAAATACAAAAGACAATGGCTATGATACCAATTAACAAAACCAGGGAATTCCCGTCCTGGCCCAGGCCAATCCTTTTCCTATACCTATCTTCTCTTAGCACGGAATAAATTTTAGTGAATTTAAAAAAATCATTCGACTCTTCCACGCGCACGCAGGGCAAGCCTGCCAAAACTTAACATCTTATAGGGCTTATCTTGTTTGCTATTTTAACAGATAAAGGGCTGTTAAAGTTGTAAGGGGATCAATAAAACGTACGCCGGTTCGTCCTGTTCATGGTAATTACCAAAATTAAACCAACAATTGCGCCTCCCACGTGAGCAAAATGGGCTACATTATCGCCACTGCCTGGGTTGATACCGCCAAACAGGTCAAGCAAAAAATACCCGATCACAATATATTTTGCTTTTACGGGAACCGGAATAAAGAAAAGGAACATGGGCGCATTGGGAAAAAGATAGGCAAAAGCGGCCATTACCCCATTGATGGCCCCCGAGGCCCCAACAATGGTGAGGTTGTAAATTGACCGGCCACGCATCAGGAATTCCTCCTGTGATATGGAGCCTGCATTTACCTTACTCGTCAAGATCTGCAGTTCTACGGCCATGGTACCCACCTGAAACAAAGCGGCGCCAATACCGCAGATCAGGTAAAAGATCAGGAACCGCTTACCACCCCAAACATCTTCGACTGTGCTTCCGAACATCCACAAGGCAAGCATGTTGAATAAAATATGCTCCCAACCTGCATGCATGAACATGTATGACGCAAGCTGCCAGAAATGAAACTCAGGATGGTCATAATAATGGAGGGAAAGCGTTTCAATAAACTGACCCCCAAAAGTCAATTCAGCCAGAAAGAACAATACATTAGCAATAACCAGGTTCTTTATAACCGGAGGAATACCCTGAAAACCTCTCATTCGAAAATCAGCCATTCTGACTATTTTAATTATGTGAATTTCGGCATGTTTCCTTGAAAATTGGAAACCAATAATGTTATTTTTAAACGGGTGCTATTTACGCAATCTCAATTGAACTACATTTTCAATATGATGGGTGTGCGGGAACATATCAACCGGCTGCACCCGGGTCACTTCATATTTTTCATCGAGCAGGTTCAGGTCCCTTGCCTGGGTAGCCGGGTTACAGCTAACATACACTACCAGCGGCGCGGCCGTCTCCAGTATTTTACGTACCAGCTTTTCATGCATACCGGCCCGGGGCGGATCGGTTATTATTACGTCGGGCTGCCCGTGCAACTGAAAAAATTCACTGGTACAAACGTCTATTACATCGCCTGCAAAAAACTTCGCATGTTCAATATGGTTAAGCGCTGCATTTTCCCAGGCATCGGTAATGGCTTCCTGTACGGTTTCAACGCCGATTATTTTTTTGGCTTTATCGCTTACAAACAACCCGATGCTGCCCGTACCGCAATACAGGTCGTATACAGTTTCGGCACCGGTTAAACAGGCCAGCTCCCGCGTAACCTGGTACAGGCGTTCGGCCTGACGGCTATTGGTTTGAAAGAATGATTTGGGACCGATCTTGAATTGCAGGGTATGCCCTTCCCGGGTAGTAAGGGTTTCAATAATATATCCTTTTCCAAAATAAGCCTGCGGTTGCAGGTCGTAAATGGTGTCGTTCTTTTTAGGGTTAATGGTATACAGCAAAGTGGTTATACCAGGCACCTGTTTCAACAGGTGATCGAACAGGCGGGTCCTTTCTTTTTCATCGTCGTAGCCGAAGCACACATTTACCATTACCTCGCCCGTGGTGGCCACCCTAACAATGAGGGTACGCAGCCAGCCCTGGTGAAACCGGATATCGTAAAAAGCCAGGTTGTGCTTTTGTGCATAATCGCGGATCGTATTCTTGATGGCATTTACCGGTTCGGCCATTAAATGACAGGTGGTTATGTCAATCACTTTATCGAACAACCGGGGCACATGGAAACCCAGGGCATTTTCCTGGTCAATGACCGAATCTTTGGCGGCCGCAATTTCTTCGGGCAATAAATACCGGCGGTTGCTGAAGGTAAATTCCAGCTTATTGCGGTAACGGGCTGTTTCGGTACAACCTATAATGGGTTGAATGGGCGGTAATTGCACTTTGCCAATGCGCCGCAGATTTTGCTCCACCTCATTCTGTTTGTATTGTAATTGTTTTTCATAGGGCAGCATTTGCCATTTACAGCCGCCGCAAACGCCAAAATGCTGGCAGAACGGCGTTACCCGGTCGGGGCTGAAGGCATGAAAACGAACGGCTTTTCCTTCGCCCCATTCTTTTTTACTCTTTGAAAGCTGCACATCGACCACATCGCCGGGAACAGCGCCTTCAATAAAAATAACTTTTCCATCGACCTTGCTGAGCGCCTTGCCTTCCGCTGCATAATCTTCAACAGTAACCTGTTGTAACACCGGTTTCTTTTTATTCATGCCGCAAAGATAATTCGAAGTAGGTAGTGGCAGGCAAACAAAAAGGCAGCCCCGTAAAACGAGGCTGCCACCTTCACGCTATTATTACAAGCAAAAATAGACCAGTGGCTAGAAAACCACAGTCGCTATTTCAATAACAATGACCCGCTGCAGAAGGTTGCTGTTATTTTCATTTTTGCTTTTTATTTTATATTTTCTAAAACATTTCCCCTTACCGGGATACTGAAAAACCCTGGTTATGCCCTGGTGAAACCACAAAACGCCCATTACCGGCCCCTGGGCACCTGAAATACAGCGCAACAAAAACCCAAAACTCAAAACCAGGCGCCCCTCCATACGGGCATTCAATTGGGAACCTGCTTCTGAATTTTGGGTTTTAAACAAATTTCCAGCGATCTTACTCACCTTTCTTCGCTTCCTTGCTTTGTTCGCTGCCTTCATTGTACTTTTTTTCTGCGGCTTTGGCCTTTTCAAAATCGAGCACCACCCCATTTATGCAATACCGCAAGCCGGTTGGGGGCGGACCGTCCTCAAAAACATGGCCCAAATGCGCCTTGCAGCGGCCACACTCCACTTCGGTGCGTTGCATACCGTGCGAGTTATCGGGTAAGTATATAATGCTGCTCTTGCTGATGGGTTGGTAAAAGCTGGGCCAGCCGCAACCGCTTTCAAATTTGGTATCGCTTTTAAACAGGGGGTTGCCGCAGGCGGCGCAATAATAGGTTCCAACCTCCTTTGAATCTTCAAACTTGCTGGTCCAGGGTCTTTCGGTGCCCTTTTCCCGTGCAATGGAGTATACGTCGGCCGGTAATATCTTTCGCCATTCTTCATCGGTGATATTCACCTTCGACGAGTCGGTGCGGGAATAAACCGGGTTCTTTTTTGATGTGTCCATATTTTCCTTTTTCGTTGTATTTGATTGAGAATAAGAGCATTGCTGAAATGACACCGTCAGTAGTAACAAAAACAGGATTTGTATAATGCGTTTCATAAAATTTAATTGTGTTTCCCAAATGTACGTAGGCGGGCAAGGGTTTGGATGTCTGCTTGCCGACACCCTTTATGAGCTTAACATTTTGTTTAGGCGATAGTTGCGGCACAAACGGTTGCGCCCTCATTCATACATTAACAAAAACGCGCAAACCCTTTGTATTTGCGGCATCCATAGCAAAAAAAGGGCATTCCCTTTAAAGAATTTTTAATCAGAAAGGCAATATTCTAAAGGGATTATTTCTGTGGTTGGTTTATATTTGCCGCCTCATAAAGGGACCGAAAAAACATGTTTAATCTTATATTATTTGGACCTCCCGGTAGCGGAAAAGGAACTCAATCGGAAAAGCTGATCGAAAAATTTGGTTGGATCCATCTTTCCACCGGTGATCTGTTGCGTAAGGAAATTGCGAATGCTACCCCGTTAGGGCTTGAAGCAAAATCATTTATGGATAAAGGCCAGCTGGTACCTGATGAAGTGGTTATTGGCATGATCGGTTCTGCCCTCGATGCCAACCCTGCCGCCAAAGGCTTTTTGTTCGATGGTTTTCCAAGAACAGTAGCCCAGGCCGAAGCCCTGGATGCCCTGCTTTCAGGAAAAGGCAGCGAAATAACCCTGGTACTGGCGTTGGAAGTTGGTCAGGAAGAACTGGTTGCCCGCCTGCTGAACAGGGGTAAAACTTCTTCCCGCAGCGACGACCGCGATGAAAACGTGATCCGCAAGCGTTTGGTTGAATACGATACTAAAACAGCCATTGTTGCTGATTACTATTCTCAGTTTGGTAAAGTAGCGAAGATAAAAGGCGAAGGCAGCATCGAAGATATCTTTCAGTCGCTGAGCGCTGAAATTGAGGCCAAACAACCTGCTTAAGGTTCCGGAAAAAATTCATTCACTGCCACCATAACGGTGAGCAGTAATAAATATTCAAAAGGCGTGTTACAGTCCCTGTAAACCCAGGGTCAAACTGTAACACGCTTTTGTATTTAATAACGTCCCTGGCCCAGCTTTTACCGCATTTCGCCCGGTATAACGGTAATGGTTGTTTTATGGCCGCCACGCAATACCTGCAGTTGCACCCGCTGGCCAATCGTTTTTTCGTTCAGTTGTTTGTGCAGGTCGTCAATGGTGGCCACAGGAAATTCATTAAAACCTACAATTATATCGCCAGCGTGCAGCTCGCTGTTATATACAGGTATGTCGGCCTCTATTTCTGAAATATATACGCCTGTATTCCGTTGCAGCCGGTTGGCCTGTATCATCCGTTCGGTGAGGTTCACCAGTTGCCCAGCCAAACCCAGGTAGGCCCGTTTCACCTTTCCATGCATAATGAGCTTACCACTTACATACGCAGCCAGGTTGCTCGATACAGCGAAACAAATACCCTGGGCCGTAGGGATCATGGCCGTGTTCACCCCAATAACCTGGCCCAGCGAATTCACGAGCGGACCGCCAGAATTACCGGGATTTAACGAAGCATCTGTTTGAATGACATCATCGATGAGGCGGCCGTCTGAAGCACGCAGGGTTCTGCCCAAAGCGCTTACCACCCCTGCAGTAACCGTATGTTGTAAACCCAGCGGGTTACCAATGGCAATGGCTATTTGCCCCACCTGCAGCTGGTCGCTGTTGGCAAATGACAGGGCTTTCAGGCTGTTCTCATATATTTTAAGAACCGCAATATCAGTGCTTCGGTCGCTGCCCTTCAGTTCGGCATTCACTTTACGCCCATCGGCAAGGGATACCTTTATTGAACCGGCATTTTCTATAACGTGATGATTGGTAACAATAAATCCATCAGAAGAAATAATAAAGCCCGAACCACTGCCTTGCGTTACCTGCTCCTTGCGGGTGCGGCGGTCCATAACCTTTTTGGAAACTTCAATATGTACCACGGCTTCGGCTACGCTGCCTACCACCCCGGTAATGGTTTTTGAATAAGCATCCAACAACGCATGGTCGGTATGCTGTATAAATTGAACGGGAGTTTGAGTAGTTTGCATGGCATATAGCCGGCAAATTATTTACCAGAAGCAAATTGTGACAGCTTGACACGATGAGGGCTATTTCTTCAACAAAGAATCTGCCTGTTGCAATGCAGAAAGGATATGTTCCTTTACCACCGTTACTTTTTCCTTTTCGGCTTGCAGGTATTTAAGACGTATTTCTTTATTGTTGCTCGCCGAATCAGGTTTAAATGCGTCCATCCAGCCCATCATTTCATCATTGGCATTTTTCAGGGCCGTTTGCACATCGGTGAGCGATGTTTTATACGCAGCCTTTACTTTTTGGGCGGGAACCTTACTGAGGCTGTCGAGCAGGCGTTGTGTTTCGTTTATATTTTTACGCAGTTTACTCATTTTTGCCATACCGGCATCATGCCCCTGCATTACATCGTGGTACAGGGAATCTTCTGCAGTTTTAGGAGCGGGGGGAAAACCGTTTTTACGATCAGTAGCGTCACTGGATGAAGCTTCGTTATTGCAGGCCATGGCAAACAGGCTTATGCTTACAAGGGCTATCATTAACCGCGACATAAATATGCTTGTTTTTACTATTTGAAAATTCGGGTCAAAGTTAACTTCTTTTATACGCTATCGTGTTTAAAATCCGTTTAATATCCGGGTTTAACTATTTTCGCACCATTAATCCTGCAGAACAATGGCTAATTGTTTCCGGCTTACCTTGTTAGCATGCTTTGTGTTGGTAAAAACCGGTACTGCTCAAATAAAACCAGGGCCCATATTCAGACTGGGGGCAACCGTTTCGTTTGGTTTGTCGAATCTTACTTCCAACCACGTTGGAATTGGCGGTATCGTGGGTGCCGAAAAAATGATCACTAAATATTTTGCTGCAGAACTGGAAGCCTCCTATAATTACTTTACGGGCGACAAAGCCATATATGCCGACGCTAAAAATAAATCATACGCCATTCCCCTGCTGGCCGGTATAAAATTGTATCCCCTCTCAAATGTGTACGCCTCACTACGAACAGGCGCCGTGTATTTTTTGTTGAATAATATGTCATCGCCCCGTTCCAGTTTAGGGTACGGTGCTGCCGGCGGTATTAACCTCCCCCAAAAAACAAACCGCCTTAATGTACAGCTGGCTTATACCGGTTTCAGGTATGATGGTATTAGCCGGGGATATGCTACATTAGCAGTTGCGATCATTATTAAGTGATCCGCCAGCTTGCGGACCATTTGAAAAAAACAAAAACTACATTTTGCATGAAAAAACTGGGTAATTATGTAACCGGCCGGTGGATAACCGGCGACGGGGAGGGGCAGGCATTGTACAATGCGGTGAACGGCGAGCCAATTGGCTATGCTTCAACCCGCGGGCTCGATTTCAATGCCATCCTTGATTATGGAAGAAAAACCGGCAACCCCGCCCTTCGTAAACTCACCTTTCACCAACGCGGCCTCATGCTGCGGGCCCTGGCCTTACACCTACGCAACCATTTGGATAAATTCTATTCCATCAGTTATAAAACCGGCGCAACCAAAGCCGATAGCTGGGTCGATATAGAAGGCGGCATCGGTAACCTGTTTTCCTATGCCTCACTGCGCCGCAAATTCCCCAATGAAACCTACTGCATCGATGGCGATCCGGTTCCATTAGGAAAAGGCGGAACTTTTATGGGCCAGCATATACTGGTGCCCAAAGAAGGCGTGGCCGTTCATATCAATGCATTCAATTTCCCTGTATGGGGTATGTTGGAAAAAATTGCGGTAAACCTGCTGGCCGGTGTTCCAGCCATTGTAAAACCAGCCACCATCACCTCTTACCTTACCGAAGCGGTGGTACAGGAAATAATTGCCTCCAACATTTTGCCCGAAGGCGCCCTGCAATTGCTCTGTGGTTCAGCAGGCGATTTACTCGATCATGTAACGGCACAGGATGTGGTCACTTTTACCGGATCGGCCACTACCGGCCTGCAATTGAAATCACATCCACGAATTCTGGCAGAGAACGTTCCCTTTACCATGGAAGCCGATTCGCTGAACTGTATTGTACTGGGTGAAGATGTTACACCCGACAAACCCGAATGGGATATCTTCATCAAAGAAGTTCGTAAAGAAATGACCACGAAGGCCGGACAAAAATGTACTGCCATCCGGCGCATATTCGTTCCGCAAAATAAAATGGAAGATGTGTGGCTGGCCCTGGGCAAAGCGCTCAGCCAGACAACCATTGGTAATCCTGAAAATGAAAAAGTACGTATGGGTTCACTGGCGGGGCAAAGCCAGCGCGAAGAAGTAAAAGCCCAGGTGCAAAAATTACTGGCCTCTTCCCAAATCGTATATGGCTCGCTCGATAGTGTGCAGGTAATAGATGCAGACTCCCAGAAAGGCGCCTTCATGAGCCCTCTGTTATTAAAGAATGACAATCCGTTCGGGAGCGAAGCGGTGCATAACGTAGAAGCATTTGGCCCGGTAAGCACCATTATGCCATATAATAATATCGACGAATCAATTGCCCTGGCTAAAAAAGGAAAGGGCTCGTTGGTTTGCTCCATTGTTACAGCGAGCAACAATATTGCCCGGGAATTTGTACTGGGTGCAGCAACGCACCACGGACGAATACTCGTGCTAAACAATGAATGCGCCAAAGAAAGTACCGGTCATGGTTCGCCGTTACCCCTGCTGGTACATGGAGGCCCTGGCCGCGCCGGCGGCGGGGAAGAAATGGGCGGTATACGCGGCGTTCACCATTACATGCAACGGGTAGCCCTGCAGGGATCACCTACAGCCATCACTGCCATTACCAACGTATACCAATCGGGCGCACAAACCCGTGAAGAAGAAAAACATCCGTTCAGAAAATATTTTGAAGAGCTGCAGATCGGCGATACCCTCATAACGCATAAACGAACCGTTACCGAAGCCGACATTGTGAATTTTGCCAATGTAAGCTGGGACCATTTTTATGCCCATACCGATCATACCTCGTTACAGGGCACCGTATTTGAAAAACCGGTCGCTCATGGTTACTTTATATTAAGCGCTGCAGCCGGTTTGTTTGTCGATGCGAAAAAAGGACCGGTGATGTTGAATTACGGACTGGAAGAATGCCGGTTTATAAAACCGGTATATGCCGGCGCTACCATTGGCGTACAGCTTACCTGTAAAGAAAAAATTGAACAGGAAAAGAAAGCCGGGGACGATATTGCCAAAGGCATTGTGAAATGGCTGGTGCAGGTAACTGATGAAACCGGTGAGCAGGTAGCTATAGCTACCATTCTTACCATGGTGGCAAAAAAAATACAATAATATGAAAATAACGACCCCGGATGAATTCCGGGGCCGCTTTTTAAAATAGTATTTTATAACTTTAAGGTACGAACCCCCTGAGATAAGACCTGTAAAATCCTCCTCTTTAAAAAGTATTATTATGTCTTTAGGATATGTAACATCACATATTGATCATAATGGTATTAACACCATTGAGTTCTTTCATCCGCAAAGTAATTCCCTGCCGGCAAAATTGCTCGAAGAGCTGGCGCAAACCATTCATGGCGCCGGAAATGATGACGACACAAAAGTGATCGTGTTGCAATCGGGTGGTGAAAAGGCATTTTGTGCGGGTGCTTCTTTTGATGAACTGGTGGCCATTAAAACACTTGATGAAGGCCTGCAATTCTTTAGCGGTTTTGCACATGTAATAAATGCCATGCGCAAATGCCCCCAGTTTATTATTGCCCGCGTACAGGGCAGGTGTGTAGGTGGCGGCGTGGGTATTGCGGCCGCAGCCGATTACGCCATAGCCAAAGAAGGCGCCGATATTAAATTAAGTGAGCTGGCCGTTGGTATTGGCCCCTTTGTTGTTGGCCCCGCCGTAGAACGCAAAATAGGCGTGGCCGCTTTTAACAACCTGGCCATCGATGCCACCATGTGGCGCAATGCCGAATGGGGAAAACGAAAAGGATTGTACAGCGAACTGCATGGTTCTACCGAAGATATGGACGAAAGCATTCAACGGTTATCGCATACGTTGGCCCACAGCAATCCTGCAGCAATGGAAGAAATGAAAAAAATGTTATGGCATGGCACTGAGAACTGGGACCAGTTATTGCTGCAAAGAGCTGCTATCAGCGGCAGACTGGTACTGGGGAACTTCACTAAAATGGCCATCGAAAAATTCAAAGCTAGAACAAAATAATTCTGCCGGCATGCGAGCCCATTGAAGGCCCCCATGCAACGTAAATCATGCAACAATTTACCAGCGATAACTTTCAGCTATTATGTAACGAACTGGCTGAAAGGGAACCTGTCTTTAAAGTGATCCTGCAACAACATAGCTATCCTCCTATGTGGACGAGGCCAGCCAGTTTTGCAACGCTGATCCATATTATACTGGAACAACAGGTATCACTGGCTTCGGCCCGGGCTGCATTCAATAAATTGAAAGAAAAGACAGGCACCATAACGCCGGCTAAATTGCTGCTGCTATCTGACGAGGAATTGAAAGCCTGTTATTTCAGCCGCCAAAAAACGGTGTACGCCCGGCATCTGGCAGAAGCATTTATTTCAAAAAAGATCCAACTCAATAAACTCACCGCCTCGCACGATGACCATGTGCGGGGCGTTTTAAAACAGGTAAAAGGCATTGGCGACTGGACGGCCGATGTATACCTGTTATTCGCCCTGCAACGCACTGATATTTTTCCAATTGGCGACCTGGCCATGGTAAATGCGTTGAAAGAAGTAAAGAAATTACCGGTTCATACAACCAAAGAAGATATGTTACTGCTGGCCGATGCCTGGCGACCCTACCGGTCAATAGCAGCTATGATGCTTTGGCATCATTATATAAAAAGCAGGAATATTAAATTCTGAGATTGCTGATTTCGAGATTTTTTGATTTTGAGATTTCCTTATTATCGGCCCTCACGGAAAATTGCAATATCAAAATCCCGAAATCTCTAAATCCCAAAATATCAAAACAACCGTTGTAACAAAAAAACTAAAATCCCTGCTATATAACCTACTAACGCCAACCACCCAATTTTTCGCAGGTACCAGAAAAATTCGATCTTTTCAATACCCATCGCCGCTACACCGGCTGCAGACCCAATTATGAGCATACTGCCGCCTGTACCTGCACAATATGCCATAAAATGCCAGAAAAAATGATCGGCCGGGTATTGCTGCAAACTATACATGCCCATCGATGCCGCCACCAATGGCACATTGTCAACAACAGATGATAAAAAGCCAATGATGATCACAATAACAATTGGGTTACCGATCTGCTGATCGAGCTGCTGTGCCACATTCGTGAGCGCCCCTATTGACTGTAAAGAAGCTACGCTGATCAAAATACCCAGAAAGAACAGAATGCTGGGCGTATCGATCTTACGCAATGCATATAATACAGAAAGAAAATGCTTATCCTGCGTGTCTTTCTGGTGGTGAATGATCTCTGTAATAACCCACATAATGCCGAGGCCCATCAACATGCCCATAAATGGCGGCAAATGGGTAACGGTTTTAAACACCGGCACCAGCAACAGGATCAGGATGCCCGTTACAAACACTATATTCCTGTCACGTACTGGTGTTTCCGGTTTGGAAGTCTTTGCTTCTTCGGTTCCGCCCACTTCCAACACGCCCCGCATACGAAAAGTGAGTAAGATCATGGGCACTACTGCACTGGCAACGCCGGGTAAAAACACATGGCCAATGATCTGTGAGCTGCTTACCTGCCCACCAATCCATAACATAGTAGTGGTAACATCGCCTATGGGCGACCAGGCGCCGCCGGCATTGGCCGCAATGACCACCATACCGCAAAAGAATAAACGCGCCTGTTTATTCCTGATCAGCTTTCTGATCAATGAAACCATTACAATTGCTGTGGTAAGGTTGTCGAGAATAGCTGAAAGAAAGAACGACAAGCCACCGATCAACCATATCAGGTGCGATTTTTTGGTGGTCTTTATGCGGCTGGTAATTACTTCAAACCCGTCATGCGCATCTATCAGTTCAACAATGGTCATGGCGCCGAGCAGGAAAAAAAGAATACCTGCAATTTCGCCCAGGTGCCCGGTGAGTTGCTCATTAACGGCATGGGTATCGGGTGTATAAAGTATGTAGATCGTCCAGCACAATACACCGGTGATAAGGGCCGAAGCGGCCTTATTCAGTCTGATGACATGCTCCATGGCAATAGCCACGTAGCCCAGCAAAAAAACGATGAGGATAACGGCAACCATCAGGGATCTTATTATTAAAAAAAGTGCCTTCTGTACAGAAGGCACTTAACTTAAAGATACGATTTTTACAGGCTGCCTCAACAGCAGCAGGACTGTATTAAATATTTAAACCGCCGCAGGCGCTAATAACCTGGCCGGTAATATAAGCGCTCATGTCTGAAGCCAGGAACAGGGTGGTGTTGGCAATTTCTTCTGCACTGCCAAAACGGCCCAAAGGAATTTTTTCGAGGAACGCCTTCGCGCCTTCACCATCTTTCAGGTAATGGGTCATATCGGTTTCAACAAAACCGGGCGCAATGGCATTGCAACGTACATTACGGCTACCCAACTCCAGTGCAATTGACTTGGTAAACCCGATGATCCCGGCTTTACTGGCAGCATAGCTGCTTTGTCCGGCATTACCACGGATGCCAATAATCGAACTCATATTTACGATGGAACCTTTTTTGGCTTTCATCATGGGGCGAATGACCTGTTTGGTCATGTTGTAAACGCTCTTCAGGTTTATATTTATTACCTCATCCCATTGTTCGGGCGACATGCGCAGCAATAAATTATCTTTTGAGATACCGGCATTGTTAACGCAAATATCAACGGTACCAAATTCCTTCACTACATCATTTACAAACGTTTCGCATTCGGCAAAATTGCCGGCATTGCTTTTATAGGCTTTGGATTTAACGCCCAGTGCTTTTATTTTCTGCTCCAGCTGCGCGGCCTTTTCGGCACTGCTGTCACTAACGTAGGTAAATGCTACGTGAGCGCCCTGTTCAGCCAGTTTATACGCAATAGCTTCACCAATGCCACGGGCTGCACCGGTTACAATAGCAATTCTTCCTTCTAATAATTTCATAGTATCGTATTTGGGTGAGCAAAATTACAGTAAATGCCAATGGAACAGTTGAAAAAATGAGGAATTCGGGGGAGATGCTTTTTTAGTTAGAACGCATTTCGACTGTGTTCAAGGCAATCTCCAAAGCCCTTCGACCACGCTCAGGGCTTTACAGGGAAAGGATCTCTTCAATATACTTCCTGTCATTGCTCAACCGGGGAACTTTATGCTGCCCGCCCAGCTTTCCCTTGCTTTTTAACCAGGTTGTGAACATCCCTTTCGACAGAGACCTTACCAGTGGTTTGCGCAGGGCAATATCTTTATGACGTTTGGCTTCATAATCGCTGTTCACGCTTTTGAGGGCGCTATCGAGCTCATGAGCAAAATGACCCAGATCGCCAGGTTCTTTTTCAAATTCTATCAGCCACTCATGACCGCCGTTGCCGCTATCGCTGAAGTATACAGGGCCGGCCGTATAATCATTTACTATAGCTCCGGTTTTTTCACTGGCCACTGCAATGGCTTTATCAGTATTATCAACGATCACTTCTTCCCCGAATGCATTGATAAAATGCTTCACGCGTCCGCTCACCTTGATCTTGAAGGGTTGTAATGAAGTGAATTGAACAGTATCGCCCAGTAAATAGCGCCACAAACCACCATTGGTGCTAATGACCATGGCATAGTTCTTACCCAGCTCCACTTCCTGTAAACCGATGGTTTCAGGATTAGCTTTGCCATACTCTTCAATTGGCATGAACTCCATAAAAATGCCGTGATCGGTGAACAGCAGCATGCCATCTTCACCCGGTATAGCCTGCGCAGCAAAAAACCCTTCGCTGGCATTATACATTTCAAGGTAATGAATAGGCTTGCCAATCAATTTCTGGAACTGTTCTTTATAGGGCGTAAACGATACGCCGCCATGCATATATAATTCCAGGTGCGGCCAAACTTCGGCCATGGTGCTCTTTCCCGTTAATTCAAGTATACGCCGGAACAATACCAGCGTCCAGGTTGGCACCCCTGAAATGGAAGTGACATTTTCTTTTATGGTGCTGAATGCGAGCTTCTCGATCTTGTTTTCCCATTCATCCATGAGGGCAATGCTGAGGTCGGGAACGCGCAGCCAGTGACCCCAGAAAGGCGAGTTTTGTAACAATACAGCGCTAAGGTCGCCATATTGGGCATCTGCATTCAATGGATTTATGGTATGGCTTCCGCCAATGACGAGTCCCTTACCGGTTAACAGGTCCGAATCGGGATTGAATTGATAGTACAAGGTCAATACATCCTTGGCTGCTTTGTAATGGCAATCTTCAAGGCATTCGTCGGTTACCGGAATGAATTTGCTTTTATCGGTGGTGGTGCCGCTGCTTTTGGCAAACCAGTACACGGGCGTATTCCATAACAGATTTTGCTCACCGTGCATAATGCGCTGGATGTAAGGCTGCAGGTCTTCATAATCATGAATAGGCACCGTTTGCTTGAATGACCTGATATTAAATAGCTGGGAAAAATTGTATTTCCGGCCAAACTCTGTGTATTGGGCAGAAGTGACCAGGTCCTGCAACACCTCCCGTTGGGCATCGGCCGGGTTATTTTTCCATCCCTCAATACGCCACAGGCGCATGCGGGCCAAAGATGATATGGCAGGCGATAATAGTTTCACTTTAGGATTTTCACTACCGGCAAAATAAAGAATTTGAGGGAATAAAAGTCAGTAGAATGCAGGTTAGCCCATTAATACCGTTAAACCGAACAAAATATGACTGTATTTATTAATACCTGACTGGTATTAGCCTTATCTACAGCAGGTTATTGTTCGCTGAAACGTCAATGGCCCTGATCGCTTCCTCATGTAAATAGTCCTTACGCCTCAATTCAAAATTGCGGCCAAGGTATAAGCGGCGCACCTGTTCGTTCTCGGCCAGCTCTTCAGCCGTTCCATGTTGAAAGATCTTTCCGTCAATGAGCAAATAGGCGCGGTCGCAAATAGAGAGGGTTTCGTTTACATTGTGGTCGGTGATCAAAATACCGATGTTCTTATATTTTAAGCGGGCAACCACTGCCTGAATATCTTCAACGGCAATTGGGTCAACACCGGCAAAAGGTTCATCGAGTAATATAAATTTGGGGTCTACCGCCAGGGCCCGGGCTATCTCGGTCCTACGCCGTTCGCCACCACTGAGCGAGTCGCCATTGTTCTTGCGAACATGGTGCAGGCGGAATTCATCGAGCAGGCTTTCCAGCTTTTGACGCTGCTGGGCTTTGGTAAGCTTTGTCATTTCAAGCACCGCCTTGATGTTATCTTCCACGCTTAGTTTGCGAAATACCGAAGCTTCCTGTGGCAGGTAACCAATGCCCATTTGGGCCCGTTTGTACATGGGTAATTTGGTGATCTCTTCCTGGTCAAGGAATACCTTGCCTTCGTCAGGTTTTATGAGGCCTACCACCATGTAGAAAGTAGTGGTTTTACCGGCCCCGTTGGGACCCAGCAACCCTACAATTTCACCTTGCTTTACGTTTACCGAAACATGATTTACCACGGTACGGTTACGGTAAATTTTTACCAGTTCCTGTGTATTAATCTCGCTGATCAATTGTAATTAAGGTTTCCGGCAAAAATACCAGAACTAATTCAAATAGAAGAAGGCAGAAACGGTAATTTAACAGGTATTTGCCATCCCGATTTCCTGACTTATGTTTGCAGGCCGGTTTTACGGCATAAATAAGCTATTTTTACTAATGTGCTTATTTTCAATGATCAGGAGCCATCAGGTTACAATATCACAATATAGAATTCTTGAAAGGTTACACCAATGTTCTGTTAAGACAATAAAATAATGGTGAGGCCTTTGAAAAACTGTTGTTAATTACATGAAAGTTATCGACCACATTCGCCAGGCAAAAGATTCGCTTATTTCATTTGAAATATTACCCCCGTTAAAAGGTAAAACCATTAACTCGATCTACGAGCATCTTGATCCGTTAATGGAATTCAAACCTGCTTTTATCAATGTTACATATCACCGCAGTGAGCATGTTTTCAAAAAGAAGGCCGATGGAACCTTTGAAAAAGTAGAAGTTCGTAAACGCCCCGGAACCGTTGGTATTTGTGCAGCGCTCATGAACCATTACCGGGTTGATGCAGTTCCCCACCTCATTTGCGGCGGTTTTAACAAACGGGAAACCGAAGACGCCCTCATCGATCTGCATTTTATAGGGGTCGACAATGTACTTGTGCTGCGTGGCGATGCGGCCAAGAATGAAACCGTTTTTGAACCGGAAAAAGGCGGTAACAGCTATGCGATCGACCTGCTGAAACAGGTGCAGAACCTGAATAATGGCGTTTACCTGGAAGAAGATATCCGCGATGGCTTCCGCACCAATTTTTGCATTGGCGTAGCCGGTTATCCCGAAAAACATTTTGAAGCACCCAATCTGCAAACCGACCTGGCCTTCCTGAAAGCCAAGGTAGCAGCAGGCGCCGAATATGTAGTAACCCAGATGTTCTTCGACAACCAGAAATATTTTGACTTTGTAAAGCGCTGCCGCGAGAGCGGTATTACCATTCCCATTATTCCGGGATTAAAACCGATCACCAGCAAAAAACAATTGTCGGTGATACCACGTACCTTCCACGTTGATATTCCCGATGACCTCAGCAACGAGATCATGAATTGTAAAACAGATGCCGACGTTGAAAAAGTGGGCACAGAATGGCTGTTACTGCAATCGAAAGAACTGAAAAAAGCCGGTGTACCGGTATTGCATTATTACACCCTGGGAAAACCCAAAGTGATCTATAATGCAGTAAAAGAGATCTTATAAATTCATTGGCATAAAAAAGAAAAAGGGTTTCGTGAACAATGCACGAAACCCTTTTTCTTTTATCTTACTTTACAATTAATACTCCCCAACATGATCCCAAAAACAGGCTTTGATAAAATAACAGCTGGCCTGTTTGCAATCGGTGCTTTTTTTGGCCTGTATTTTCAGCTCAGCTACCATAAGTTTTTAAATAATGACACCCTCGCCTATATCAATATTGCTGAACTTTATGCCACGGGCGACTTTCAACATGCCATCAACGGATACTGGTCGCCGCTGTATTCATGGGTATTATGTTTTTGTAAAATGGCAGGCTTGCCGTTGTTGCCATGCTGTTATGTGATCAATTTTCTGTCAGCTGGTTTCGGCTTGTACATACTTTGCAAACTTGCTCGCCGGTATTTAACACATCCAATTTTTTATAGGGCTTTCTGCCTGTATGCCCTGTTGCTGATGTTGTTTTATGCCATGTCTACATTAACACCCGATCTGACAGCAACGGTGTTTTGTTTATCGTTTCTATTACTCATAACTGACGACCGTTTTACATTCAATAAAAAAATACCCGGGCTGGCTGGCGCAGTGGCAGCTTGTGCGTATTTTTCAAAGTCGTATAATTTTGGGGTCGTGCATTTGTTCCTGGCATTTTTAATGCTGCTGGAGCTTGCGAAGAAAAACGGGTCCCGATCTAAACTTATCATCCCGGTCATTAAAACGTATGGTTCTTTTATAATTCTTTCTTTTGTCTGGATCGCCACCTTAAGCATACATGAACACAATCTGACATTTAGTACTGCAGGAAGGCTCAATTACAATTTGACAAATCCCAACTATGGCAAAGGTTTCCCTACCAATGAAGATCTGTTTCCGCCTCCTTTTGAAAATGCCTACAGCGCGCATACTGATCCGGCCCATTTGTTAGATAATTATAGCTGGTCGCCTTTCCGTGATGTAAATAGTTTTTTTTATCAGCTACAACTCGTTCAGAATTCCATTAAAAGCATGATCAACATGCTGGACAGTAGCGGCGCCAAGTGGCTGTTAATAGGCTGTTCTTTATTGATTCTGTATTTCAACAGGAAGAAAGGCACGCTGTTGTACAATGGCAGTATTCATAAAATTGGCTGGTTCTTTGTGTTTTACCCGCTCCTTTACCTGCCTTTATTTATTCTTGACCGGTATATTTTAACCAGTATCAGTCTATTTCACCTGCTTTTCTTTTTTATTATACAACTGGCATGGATATTTATCAATAAAAAGATCTTTGTGCCGATGGTGACAGTATTATTAGCTTTAAGTGTTGTTCCTTTTGTACTACTTGGCCAACGCAAATTGACCCGCAGCTCAAGTGAATATTTGTATTATAAAAGTTTTTATCAGCACCTGCCGCAGCTTTCATTCTTGCAGCATCAGCCAATCGCCTCCGATACTTATTCCATGGTAGAAGTAACGCAACTTTGCTATCACCTGAAATGCAGGTATTACAGCACCTGGAAGGATAAACAATACGAGTCGTTAAAAAAATACAACATTCACTTCCTGATCTCAAAAAAAGACCTGACGCCTTTTTCCTTCCTGCGTATCAGGGAAAAACTGTTGCTTAATAATAAAACGGTTTATATATATGAGGTACAATAAAAAAGAAAAACCCGGAAGTTTTGCATTGCGATAAAGCACATTCACAAAACTTCCGAGTCAATGATAAGAATATTATAATCTAAATCCTACGGAGATACTTAATACACGATGTTTGTTATTATTGTCGGCCGAGCTGTTTGTACCCGATTGCAGTTTGGCCAAACCATATCCATAATTAAGCGCTATCATGCCCTTACCTAACTGAAAACCGGCGATGCCATTCAAGCCATAATCAAATCTTCTCATAACGCCCAGGCCGGCGCCTTCTTCATTATTGAATGTGGAAGGATCGTCGTTGCTGTATTCAATTTTCTCGTTACTGCTGAATGCCACGCCCACAGTCTTTCCTTCAATTTTACGTTTGCCACCAACGCCAATGGCTATGTACGGACCAGCACCAAAAAAGAAATTTGATTCATCTGATGCCAGGGGCAGTTTGATCACCGCATTTACAGGCACCTCAATGTACGTTGGGTTAACAGTTGCTTTATAATAATTGAGATCGGTTGAGTTACCACTTTGAATTTTGGACCCTTTGCCGGTAAATAATATACCGGGTTGAATGGCCAGCACCTTTAAAATGGGAATATCGCCTACTATACCAACATGAAATGAAGTAAGTATATTGGCATTATCTACTTCGCCATTACTATTATAAGATACATTGGCAAAGTTTACGCCGCCTTTTAACCAGGCAGCTCCGTTCTGGGCAAAGGAAGTTACACTAATACAGCTGATAACGAACAAATAAATAAGTCGTTTTGCGATCATACGTAGTTGTTTTACAGGGTGTTTATAAATAAGCCCTGCTTTGACTGCTATAGTTGCATTAAGTTTAAAACTACTTTGACAAGCTTTTCAGAACGGCTTCATTTATTTTTACCGGATATTTCTTTTTTAATTCAGCGATCCACTGTTCTTCGAGATACAGCTGGTAATCGTTGATCACAAAACCGCGGGCATCAGCAAACCCACGTACTTCGCGATTGGGATATAATTTAACTATGTAAGCGAATGCAACGGTGTTATCGGTTTCATTTCTCACGTTGGCGGTTATAAGGCCTTCGGTGAAATTTGTTCTGTCAACAACAGGGATCTGGCCTAATTCAAACCGGCCCGAGTCGCCCTGTAAATGCCCGCCACTGAGGTCAATATATTTTTTCCAGTCTTTATAATTCTCCTTCACCTTATTCCTGTATTCTTCTGATGCCTTTTCATTGGTAGCGGTAAAAATGATAGCATCGGCGCTGCTTTCCCACCAGTATTTGTCTTTATGCGCCGTATAATATTTTTTCAAACCGGCCGAATCGGTAGATGCGGGGTCCCATATTTTACGTTGCATAATTTCAAACAGCAGGTTGCCTTCTTTAAATTCGTTCAACTGATAGGCAAACTCTTTATTGTATTCTTCGAGGTGCTGGCGGTAATAATCAAAAGCGCTCACTTCTATAAATTCATCATACAGCTGTTGATTGGTTTTACCGGCCCGCATGTTCTCATAGTTCCTGATCATTTCGAGGTTGGCCTGAAAATCCTTTACAGTAATCGTTTTTTTGGTAAACGAGAACAGGGGTGTTTTTGCATTGAGATCGGCAAACACAGGCAGGTGCTTATTGGCAAAAACACTGTCGGCCATAATGAACAGGAGTTGTTCATTTACCGGATACTTTTTAAACCCGGTGGTCTGGAGCACTTTTTTCAGCAACATTTTCTGGGATACCTGCATTCGGTCGCTTTGCACTATACGTTGCTTGAACTCCTCTCTCAACTGGGCATTCGCGGTATCGGCAACAGCAGGTTTGTGTTGCAGCCGCTTGATAATATGATAGCCGAAACTGCTCATTACGGGCTCACTGATATCACCATCTTTTTTAAGTGCGAAGGCGCCATTTTCAAACGGCAGTTCATACTGCCCAACCCCAAACTCAACCATTTCACCACCAGCCTGCCAGCTAATATTATCGTTGCTGAACTGGGTTACCAGCAATTTGAAATCGCTCCCTTTTGTCAATACGTTATAAATTGAATCGGCTCTTTTTTTAACTTCTGCCTTTTGCTCATTGGTGGCATTGGGGGGAAATGCTAATAAGATCTGAGCGGCCTTCATTCTTCCATATCCTTCTCTTTCGTCAAGGTTCTTGAAAATATGGAACCCGGCTTTACTGCGAACAGGAGTAGAAAATTTGCCAACCGGTGTTGTATATACTGCATTTTCCAGTTCGTAAGGCAGCACCAACGCTGTAACATACCCGACATCGCCTTTATTTACTGAAACGGATGGATCTTCTGAAAACTCAGCAGCCACCTTTGAAAAATCCTGGCCCTTTTGCAACTGGCTCAGGGCAGCATTGATCTTCTCTTCGGCTTTTTTTACTGCCTCGGGGGTTGCATTTTTTCCGGCTGCCACAAAAATATGGGCAATATGAATGTCCTTCCTGCTGCGGAGAATAGATTCGGTTACCAGTTCATTTATACTGGCCTCGTCGCGTACATACCCGTCGATGATCTGGTTGCGAAAACTGTTCAACTCCGCTTTTTGCGTGCTAATTGTATCCAGTTTTTTGTCAAGGGCCGCCTGCACCTTTAGCTTAAACCGCGTGTACAGCTCCAGATAGTCGCGGTACGATTTATCGGTGGGACTATTTTCAGTATTATTCTTATTGTACGCTTTTAAAAAATCGGTCTTTGTAACTGCCTTACCGCCGTACGTGAACAATACCTGGGCGTTTCCGGTGGCGGTCATGAAGATCAATAATGAAGCACCCGCTGCTTTACTGATAACACTCATAATGCTAGTTGGATTTTTTATTTTTAAGTTTAAGGTCAATCACTTCATCAATTTGCAGATAGCCGAGCTTTTTAGCTATGATATTCTTATTCTTATCTAACAGATACAAAATGGGCGTTTGATACACATCATATAACTGCCGGTAATTCGGTTTCCCGGCAGCTTCTTCTTCTTTTTGCTGGGAAGGCAGCTGATAAACATGCGACCAGCCGCTGAGATTATTGTCGTTGATAAATTTTTTCCAGGCATCTTTTCCTCCATCAACCATTACGCCGTATACGGCAACGCCTTCATTCTTCCATTTGGCTTTAAAAATTGAATCAACCTTGGGAACAGTTTCTTTACAATGGCTGCAGGTAGGGTCCCAGAAACAGATCACGGTAAATTCACTGTTTATATTATACAGGGGCGTGGGCTTGTCGAGTGTATCAACCAGCTCCAGATTGGCTGCCGGTTGTCCTATAAGGTTAGCCATCATGCTGTAGGCCCGCTTGAACATAAAATCTTTATACTGCTTGGTAAAAAAATCTGCCTGCCCGGTATTTATATATTTCTCAAACAGGTGAACAAATACAGCATCCTGGCCCATGTATTCGGGGTTAACGTATTTCTGCACAAAATGAACCAGCAGGAATTTAAACATTTCAGTATTGCTTCTTGAATACAGCAACATATGATCTACTTCCAGCTTTATTGAATCGGGGTTGGGAACAACCAGCTCTTTATAATATTTTTCCAGTTTTGCTTCAAAGAAAGGCGTTCGTACCAGCCTGCCGTCGCTGAATGAAATGCCATCCCAGTAATGCGATTTAAAATACTGGTAGGCATACAGCGAATCGTACTTGCCACCCGGGTGTTTTGAACCTGGTGGTACCACCGGTTCCTTCATCGCCTGGAACAATACCGTTAAAAATGAGTTGGGATTTTTAGCGATCAAACTATCGCGGTATACCTGCATGCGATCGGTAAGCTGCTTTAACCGGTTCCGCAACCTTGCTGAATCCTTTGCATTTTTTGCATCCTTGAATTCAGTAGTTGTTTTGTTGATATCGTTGCCTATGTTGTTGGTGAACCTGGTATATAGCTGGAACAGGGAATTTTCGGTTGAACCCGTAAACTGTACATTATTGGGTAAAGTTGCCGAATCGGCTGCGATAGAGAATTGCTGTTGTTTATCGATCAGCACCTCGAACAGGATCTCCTTGCGGGGCGAAACTACAAAGTAAATGCCGCCCGGCAACGGTTCCTTCCCTGAAAATACGCCTTTACCATTGGCATCGAGTAATGCCGAATCGGCCAGGGCTTTTACCTTGGTTCCATAATAGTAACCCAGATAGATATAAGTATTCTTATAAGGTTTTAGCGTAATAGGAATATTATAGCCAGATTGCGCCTCAGTTAACATACAGCTTATCAACAGTATAGCCAGCGATAAAAATCTTTTCATAGTGTTGCAATAACAGAAAAATCCCTGAATTATTGAAAATAAAAACGGTTAAGTTGTTAATTCCTTGTAAAAGTAACGCTATATACATGTTAACATGGTTGAAAAGTTACATGTAAAAAGCCAGATAAGGCAACATTAGCGGGCAGCCGTTAAAAGATTATAGAGTTTATTAATTTTACAGCGCATTGCAAGCCATCCTAGCTCAGCTGGCAGAGCAGTTGATTCGTAATTAACAGGTCGGGGGTTCGACTCCCCTGGATGGCTCAGTTGCCCAATGGGTGAGCCTGTCAAAAATGCCCATCGCCATTGATTATACCTCCTTTTTGTTTACGATAATTTAATTTTGTATCAGGGGAATAGCGGCTCGCCCGGTGAGGCGGGTTCGGCCATAAAAAACACCTAATATTTACAGATGAAACTTAGCCATCTTGCAGAAACATTGATTGGATCGGAAATAGTAAAACTGGGCGGTGAAATACGCGATAAGATCCGGGCGGGAGAAAAGATCTACAACTTTACGGTGGGCGATTTTGACCCGGCCATTTTTCCTATTCCCAAAGGCCTGGAAGAAGAGATCATAACGGCATACCGGAACCATTTTACCAATTACCCCGCCGCAGAGGGTAACCTTGACCTGCGGGAGGCCATTGCGTATTTTTTAAAAGAGCGGGAACAGTTGAACTATACCCCCGCTGAGATATTGGTATCCTGCGGCGGCCGGCCATTGATCTATTCGTTATACCGCGCCATTTGCGATAAAGAAGACAAAGTGATCTATGCAGTTCCTTCGTGGAACAATAACCATTATACGCATTTTGTAGGGGCCGAACATATAGTGGTAGAAGCACGGGCCGAAAATAACTTTATGCCCATTGCAAAAGATATTAAACCGCATTTAAAAGGCGCTACCCTGCTGGCACTGTGCTCGCCACAAAACCCTACCGGTACCACGTTCACCAAACACGATCTGGAAGCCATTTGCGATATGGTGCTGGAAGAAAACAACCGCCGCGGCGACCATGAGAAGAAATTATACGTGATGTATGATCAAATGTACTGGCAGCTTACATTTGGTGATATAGAACATTACAACCCGGTTTCATTGCGCCCTGCCATGAAACCATTTACCATTTTCATTGACGCCATCAGTAAAGCATTTGCTGCTACCGGCGTGCGGGTGGGCTGGGCATTTGGTCCGCAGTTGATCCTCGATAAAATGAAAGCGATCATGAGCCATGTTGGGTCCTGGGCGCCTATGGCCGAACAAAAAGCCGTTGCCCGTTTCCTGTATAACAAAGAAGCGATAGATAGTTACCTGCAACAATTCAGAGGCGAGGTAGAAGTTCGGCTACGTGATATATACAATGGCTTGCAGCAATTGAAGAGCGAAGGTTTTTCAGTAGATGCCATTGCGCCGCAGGCCGCTATTTATTTGACCATAAAAATTGACCTGGTTGGTAAAAAAACAGCCGGTGGCAACCAGTTATTGCAACAAAGCGATGTAACTGCATATTTGCTGAATGAGGCCAAACTGGCGGTGGTTCCTTTTTATGCGTTTGGGGCCGACAAGTCCTCACCCTGGTACCGCTTAAGTGTTGGCACCTGTAAAAAAGAAGAGATCAGCGCCATGATCGATCAACTCAGGAATGCGTTAAAGCAATTAAGCTAAAACGGTCATAAATGAAAAAAGAGATAAAGGGAGTATTCTCTTTATCTCTTTTTTTATGCTTAAGACAGACAGGTTAATTCTTGTTGCAAATAAAAACAAAAGGCTTTAAAGTTTCCTTTTCAATGATCTTCTGTAATTGTGATTTCTTTTTCAGTACCCGGTACTTTTGAATATCGAATACTTCATGCGCTATGCAAAAACTATCCAGTGTTTCGAAGTTTACGAGTAACAGGTTCAACTGTTGAAGCTCAAATTGCATAGCTTCCTTATTTGTATAGGCATCCTTCACGAGGACAAGCAGATCACGATTAGAGTTTTTCATTGTCTGGTTCGGCTTTAATAACCTACAAATCCCCTGTTTAAACCACAGCCGCATTTTTTGGATGAACCGCCACCACTGATGCGATTACCTGAACTGCAACTGGCAATAACCAGGCTGATAATTAACAAAACGATCACGGAATAACTTACTTTCTTCATATACTTGGTTCTTACTAAATTAAACTATTTTACGAACAAATTAGTATTTCATATTGGCCGAAAGCAACAAATTTAACAACACACCGGAAAAACCCGTCGTATTGCTATCGCCGTTGGATTGGGGATTGGGGCATACTACGCGTTGTATTCCCATCATCCTCGAATTACTACATCAGGGTTGCAACGTTATTATAGCCTGTAATTCAACGCAAAAAGCTTTATTGATCAAGGAGTTTCCTGAGCTTGTTTACGTGCATTTAGCAGGGTATAATTTGAAATACGGTAAAAACAGGTGGGGTACAATTGTGCGGCTCATCCTCCAGACGCCAAAAATATTGATCAAAATCAATAACGAAAATACCTGGTTAAATATTTTCCTGAAGTCGAAACAAGTCCATTGCATTATTTCCGACAACCGGTTCGGCCTTTATGCACCCGGCGTTCATTCGGTTTTTATAACCCACCAGCTATATATTAAAACCGGGTTGGGCCGCCTTACCAACCGCCTGGTGCAATGGTTCAATTATCGCCGCATTCAACGGTTTTCAACCTGTTGGGTACCCGATCAAAAAGGCTCCCCAACACTGGCTGGTGAACTGTCTAATCCATCGAAATTACCGGCGATACCTGTTCAGTATATCGGCGCCCTAAGCCGGTTCACCCCCTGTAAAGCAGAAAAATGCGCTATAAATTTATTGATCATTCTTTCGGGGCCCGAACCGCAACGTACTATTTTTGAAAACCTGTTACTGCCATTCCTGAAACAACAGCCGGGTAAAACCGTATTGGTAAGGGCATTGCCGGCAGAAAACTCCGGTGCCAGGGTGGAAGGTAACCTTACCATATACAATCATGCGCCAGCCAGCCTGTTGAATCAATTGATATGTGATTCGGAATTCGTGATTAGCCGGTCGGGCTATACCACGGTTATGGACCTGTTGAAGCTTGGCAAAAAAAGCATTCTGGTAGCCACGCCCGGGCAGGCAGAACAGGAATATTTAGCCACGCATCTGTTTACACAACAGCTGGCCTATACTGTTCCACAGAACCAATTTGCCCTGTCAAAAGCACTGGAAGCCGTAAAGACGTTTCCTTACAGGCAATCAGCATTTGATATGGAAGTATATAAAAAGGTTATTGGTGACCTGGTTGACCAGATCAAAAAATAAATGCATTAAACCGCAGGCACCTGCCAGGTGATCTCATCGCTCCCAATCATCCCAGCGCTACTTCGCTTTTGGATAATCAAAAAACCAGTATTGTTTTTCCGCGTCTTTAAACGCTGACCAATCCTGAATATCGGCTTTAACGGCAAAAATGGCGCAGGTAGGCATATCATCAATGCGCACTTCGGTAAGTTCATTGGCAAAGTCAGTAATGCCGGGGTTGTGGCTAAAGAGCGCAATGGTATTGGCTTTGGCAGGCGCATTGGCAATGGCATTATAAAATGCTTCAGGGCCTGCCAGGTATAACTCAGGTACTAAAATAATTTCCTCTTTTTCGCCGCCGAATTCTTTTATGAACAGGGCTGCAGTTTTGCGGGCCCGTTTAGCTGAGCTTGAAATAAAAGCATCGATTGTTACATTTCGTTCTTGCAGTCTTTTAGCCATTTTGGGCGCATCTTCTTTACCGCGATCATTCAGGGGGCGATCAAAGTCATCAACTCCCATGTTATCCCAACTGCTTTTCGCGTGCCTTATGATTATTACTGATTTCATAAGACAATATTAATTGTTTTTTGGTCAGATGCCCTGCCTGGCAAGCCGGCACCGGAAGGGAAGGAATGTTTTTTAAAAAAATAATAGGGGGATAAATCCCCCTATAAATAATGAGTTCGATCAAAGGAATCAGAAATTTAACAGGCCTGTTATTAAAATTGGTTCCCCATAGGAAGCTAAACGGTCGGCAAGTGCATTTGCCGCAAATACTTTGCCAAACGCACTTATTCCCCGGGAAAAATACGTATAATTTAAGTGTATTATGAACAGTAAAAAGAGGAGAATTACAGTCCGCTCGAGTTGATATAATTGATCAGCGAAGCTGTATTTTTTACTTTTAGTTTCTTTAGAATATTATGGCGGTGTACTTCCACTGTTTTGATTGATATGGCTAACTTATCGGCTATTTCTTTCGACGACAGCCCATTCCGTATAAGATTAATCACTTCAATTTCACGTTCAGAAAGCTGATTCAACCCATCACCACCTTCTTCTTCATTCATCATTTGTTCCGACAGAATGTTCTTCACCTCCTGGCATATGTAAACATTGCCGGCGCACACCTGGTGAATGGCATCCAGCATTTCTTTACGGGGCGAATTTTTGGTTACGTAACCTCTTGCACCCAGCCGCAGCATCTTCTTGGCATAGGCCGGCTGCGAGTGCATTGACACGGCAATAACTTTTGACCCGGGTGATAGCTTACGGATCATTTTCAATATGTCGAATCCATTCAATGGTGACATGTTGATGTCGAGCAATACGATGTTAGGGCGTTTATCCCGTGCAATTTCAATGGCGCGTTGACCATCCCCTAGTTCTGCAATAACTTCCAGATCTTCATTCCTTCCCAACAAATATGACCAGGTTTCGCGGATCAAGGTGTGATCATCAACAATCATGATGGTAATTTTACTCATACGAAATTTTTTTTCAGTAGTGTGTGAATGAGCTTATTATCTGCACAACGGCACGCAAAACAGCATAAGGCTGTCTTAGACCTTTTGTACAACT
Organism: Niastella vici; assembly: GCF_002077945.1. Lineage (GTDB taxonomy): Bacteria > Bacteroidota > Bacteroidia > Chitinophagales > Chitinophagaceae > Niastella > Niastella vici. The sequence goes on along the minus strand of NZ_LVYD01000013.1, from coordinate 51,523 downwards.
ACTAATGGATGAGTCTTATACCGTTGTTTTCTGTGGGGTATCGAAGTGGTTACATATAATCCCGTACTTGATATTAAGCATTTTTTCTGATATATGCAAACTTCATTTTAAAAATGCATTAATAACCGTATAATTTTCAATATGATAGGCTTATTAATTAATAACCCCTCACATTTTTACCTTCCATATAGTTAATAAACGCTTTATTTACCACCCGGTTGCCTCCGGGGGTCGGGTAATTTCCGGTAAAATACCAGTCGCCTGTATTGGTTGGACACGCTTTATGAAGGGATTCAATTGTCTGAAATATTACCTGTACCGGCAAGTTAAGCCCTTTGGGGGTAATCAATTCAGCAATTTTATCTGAGATCTGTTCGGTTGTGAATGGTTTATAAACGTGTTTAACCACGTTTTCCGTATGTAGCTGGCCTAAACGTTGCAATTCTTTACACCTTTCGTACAGCTCCTTCAGGCAATCTTCCTTGCCATGCTCTTTCATTAACTCAGTGGCCGCTCTGAATGCAATAAAATCGCCCAGTTTGCTCATGTCAATTCCATAGCAATCGGGATAGCGGATCTGCGGCGCTGAGGAAACAATTATGATCTTTTTCGGTTCAAGCCGGGCCAGCATTCGCACAATGCTTTCTTTAAGGGTAGTACCCCTAACGATAGAATCATCGATCACCACCAAAGAATCAACGCCCTTTTCTACCGTACCATATGTTACATCATATACGTGCTGCACCATTTCGTTACGGCTTATATCTTCCGTAATAAAGGTGCGCATTTTAACGTCTTTGATCGCGACCTTTTCAATCCGTATTTTACGGTTGATCATTTCGGCCAGCATCTCTTCTGTGAAATCCTTGCCCCACGATAAAATACGTTGAATTTTTACCTGTTTCAGGTAATCATCCAATCCTTTCCATAACCCGTAAAAAGCCACTTCGGCCGTATTGGGTATAAAGGAAAAGATAGTATGCTTAAGATCATTATCAACTGCATTCAGGATCTGCGGGCTCAGGTTGTAACCCAGGGCAATACGTTCGCGATAGATCTTTTCATCACTGCCCCGTGAAAAATAAATGCGCTCAAAGCTGCAGGCTTTGCGTTCTTTTGGTTCAGTTATTTTGTCGATGGTGATATCGCCACTGGCCTTTACGATCAACCCCATACCTGGCATCAGTTCCTTCACTTCATTTTCGCCAACATTGAAAACCGTGCGTATGGCCGACCGCTCAGAAGCAGCAACAACCACATCTTCATCAATATAATAATAAGCAGGGCGAATGCCATGGGCATCCCTGAACACAAATGAATCGCCATTACCCAGCAAACCGCCAACAGTAAAACCGCCATCGAAAAGGGGTACTGCCTTGCGTAAGACTTGCAGCACATCCGTATCAATGGGCGATTGCTCATCACCCTTCACCAGAAAATGGTGAATTACTTCCATCATGGCCGCCAGGTCGCTTTGTTTCTGGAACTCACCGGGTTCAATATTGATGAGGTCGAACAGCTCGTCGGTATTAACGAGGTTAAAATTGCCTGCCAGCGCCATATTACGGGCCGGAATGGTATGACGCTTTATAAATGGATGACAGAATTCTGCATTATTCTTTCCCTGGGTGCCATAGCGCAAATGTCCCAACAGCAATTCGCCCAGGTATGAAATATGCCCCTTCATTAAACCGGGGTGTTTCATTACATCGGGCTGGTATTTTTCCAGCTCTTTTACTTCCTGACTTATTTTACTGAAAATATCCGCTATGGGTTGATTGGCACTGCTGCGGATACGCTGCAAAAAGGGATAACCAGGTTCCACGTTCAGTTTCACGGCAGCCAAACCGGCGCCATCCTGGCCACGATTGTGTTGCTTTTCCATGAGCAGGTACAGCTTGTTCAGGCCCCACATTACTGTACCGTATTGTTGCAAATAATAGGAGAACGGCTTTCTTAAACGGATGAATGCTAAACCGCATTCATGTTTTATTGCATCACTCATGAATTACTCCCGGTTGAAAAAAGAAAGCGCAAAGTTACAAGGAATAAATGAAAGGAAGAAACAATGGAAAGTTAAGGTGGGGACCAAAAAATAAAAAAAACCCCCAGTCTTCATAGGTATGGGGGTTGTTTCTCGTTAGGACATTGGATCAATATCTGCGCCGGTTTGTTTTTAATTTAAACGGGCATTGGACGGTTCGGTTTTCGTTAGGATCTGGATTACGGACGTTGGATTTTTACTTCGTTTTCTATAGATATTGGTAGTGCTAAATTCATACATTTTCCGAAAGAAATCATAAATTATTCAATGTCTTTTAAACACTTAATGAATTTTTTCAGCCGGATATAAAGGTTTACCCCTAGGTGCGTGTTACTGATCCCCCAAATTGGTTATTAAATGTCCCCTACATTTCTAATAATTAAATATTAGATGTATCCTATATAAGTAATTGTGTACATCACAGCCAGTACCCATTACATACTGGTAGCTACATTATTTATGAAATTCACCAGCGAGGCTGAATTTTTAAGCTTTAATTTTTTCAGAATATTATGGCGATGCACCTCCACTGTTTTTAACGAAATATTCAGGCTCATGGCAATCTCTTTCGATGATTGTCCCTCTTTTATGAGGTTAATGATCTGAATTTCCCGTTCGGTCAATGCATTTACATTGGGCACATCCCTGTTTTCCTCGAGCACCAGCTCCGAAATATTATTCTTTATTTCATCGCAGATGTATTTGTTTCCGCTATGCACTTCCATAATGGCATTTATCATTTCTTCCTTGGAAGAATTTTTGGTTACATAGCCGCGTGCGCCTATCTGCAACATTTTTTTGGCATAAGCTGGCTGCGAGTGCATGGAAATGCCAATAATGCGGGAAGCCGGCGATACCTTTCTGATCTTTTCGGTGGCCTCAAAACCTGAAATAGGCAGCATATTGATATCCATGAGCACGATCTGGGGCTTTTTGCTCTTGGCCATTTCCACCGCCTGTTCTGAATCGCCGCATTCGGCTACCACATTGAAACGGGGATCGTTGTTCAGGATAAAACTCCAGGTTTCCCGTATCAACTTGTGGTCATCTGCAATTAAGACACTAATTTTTTCCATAATCAATAAGGGGGTTTAGATATTTGAAATAGGGACATTTATTTTTAGTTTACATCCTTCGCCTAAACCTGTTACTATATGCACACTGCCATTGAATAACTGAGCGCGGCTGGCGATATTCGATAGCCCCACGCCTTTTTTCGATCGCACTTTATCCAACTCAAATCCTTTACCGTCATCACTGATCGTTAGGTCAACGGCATGGCCTTCACTGTCGGCAATAAGTTCGATCACCAGGTTTTTGGCCGAAGCATGTTTCAATACATTGTTCACCTGTTCCTGAATGATGCGGAACAGCATCAGCTTCCTTTTTTCATCCAGTATATTATCCAGGGTTCCTGAATAGTAAAACTCTACGTGTAATTTTCTGGTGGCTTTTATGTTTTCAACAAGGTCCTGTACCGAATCAATAAGGCCCAGGTCGCCAATACTTGGGGGAACCAGGGAGCGCGAAATGGTTCGGATCTCATTAATGGCATCAGAAATATTTTTGGTGCTGCGATTGATGAGCTCGAGCCGGCTATTGTCGTCTGTTTGTGCCAGTTCAAGATATAATTTGGCAGTTGACAATATCTGGTTCACATTATCATGTAACTCCTTACCAATTTCAGCCCTTTCTTTTTCCTGGGCATTTACCACCGCCTGGGCAATGAGTTTTTGTTTATCGAGTTCCTGTTTTAATAATTTCTTTTCCAGTTCTTTTTTATCGGTGATATCCTGCATTGACCCAACCATGCGGGCAATTTTACCTGAATGATCGAAGATCAAAAAGCCACGGTCAAACACCAGCGCGTATTCTCCATCGGGTTTTATAAAGCGGTATTCATCTTCCCAGATCTTTGAGGTGCCGTCTTTCAGGAACCCGTTCAACCCATTCACCACACGGTCGCGATCATCGGGGTGAATACAGTTTTCCCAGAAATTGTCTGAATTATCAATATAACCAGGCTTAAAACCAAACAGGGTGTAAATGCCTTCGCCCCAATACAGCGTGTTGGTATTTACATCCCAATCCCAAATGGCATCGTTGGTGGCTTTTGTCACCAGCAAATACCGTTCATTGCTCAACCTGATCTTTAATTCGGCATTCTTATTTTCAATAATGATCCGCAGGAGGCTGTTCACGCGTTCAAATAAACTGAGTTCGGCTTCGGTGGGTATTGCAGGCTGCCGGTGATATACAGCAATAGTGGCCAGCACATCGTTGCCGGCATTTAAAATAGGGAACGACCAACATGACCTTAGATCGAATTGCCGGGCCATATGCCGGTAATCATCCCACAGCGGATCAGTTTCCACATCTATTGTGATCACTTTTTCCTTTCTGAAAATGGCAGTGCCGCAGGAAGCCACGGCCGGACCGATCTTTATACCATTTACCATGTGGGTATATTCTTCGGGCAGGCTGGGACCCGATAAATGCTGAATGGTTTGCTTGTCATCATTCAGCATGATCACCGAACAGATCTTATTCGGGAAGGTCTTTTCGAGCCCTGCCAGGAAATAATCGATGGTTGTTTTCAGCGAAGCCGCAGGCTGTGCATTTATTTCAAGCACTTCTTTTTCGAGCTCTAATAACCGTTCCTGCTTTTTGCGGTCGGTTATATCCCTGAAGTAGATGAATGCGCCTTGTGAAAACGGATATACACTTGTTTCGAGCCAGCGATTGAATGCCGGCAGAAAATGTTCAAAGTTTGAAGAATTGCCTTTATTGATGGCCTCAATATACTGGTGGTATTCAGTGGTACCGGCAAAATTGGGGAAGATCTTTTCAACCCCCAGGCCGATCACATGTTTTGCATCCAAACCGGTTATATGTTCCACGGCATGGTTCCATAAGAATATGTTCAGGTTCTTATCAACGGCAATAAAACCATCGGTTATACTGGCCAGTATGTTTGTTATACGTTCAGAATATTCCCTGAGCTGCTGCTGGCTGCGCTTCAATTCTATTTCGGCAGCTTTTTTCTGGGTAATGTCAACAAATGATGACACCACTGCATCGGGGTGCACCCGTTGTTCGGTGTAATACACCGGCTCGGTGTTGATGCTGATCCATACCAATGTACCATCGCCCCGTTGAATACCCATGATCACATTCTGCAGCGACTGGCCTGTTTTCAACGTGATCCATGATGGGTGTTGCTCTGCCGGGAATGGCTTTCCATCTTCATATATGCATGTACTTTCGGTGCCCGATGTACTTCTTCCTATTAAATGGCTGCGCGAAACGTTCAATATCATTTCAGCGCTGTGATTGCAGGCGATAATAATTCCGTTCTTATCGTGCATCAGAATGCCTTCACCCAGCGCATCCACTACCGATCGGTACCTCTCTTCATTGATACGCAGGTTTTCCTGCGATTGACGCGCCTCGGTAATATCGCGGTAAATTCCGGCAAAACCTATGCGGGTTCCCCGTTCGTTCTTTACAAATGATAAAGCACAATTCAGGTATATGCGCTTGCCATCATGGCGATTAAAATAGGCCTGCCCTTCCCAGCTGCCTTTTTCATGCAATTGATGCAAGGCCTGCTCCCAGGTAATTGACAGGTAGGAAAGGTTAATGAAATCGTTCAGGCGCTTCCCTACCATATCATTTGAAGGTATACCATAGATATTTTCAGCTGCCTTATTAAACGAGATGATATTAAACTCAAGATCGGTTGAAATAATGCCTTCCGAAACATCCTGCATTACCTGTACCTGAAAGCGGATCTTTTCTTCGGCCAGCTTACGATCGTGTATATCAACAATGGAACCTATATAACCTACAAAAGTGCCATCTTCCAGAAAGCGGGGCACGCCATGATCGAGCACCCAGCGAAACTCGTTGTCTTTCGTTTTCAGCCGGTATTCCAGCACTACCGGTTCGCGATACTTGAAATACCTTTTGTACTTTTCTATTGCTACGGGCAAATCGGCCGGGAAAACAATATTTTTCCAGCCTTCCACTTCCTGCAATGTTATTCCGGTAAACTGCTCAAAACATTTATTTACGTAGATGGTATTATCCTGTTCATCGGCTACCCAAATGATTACCGGCGCGGCATCGGCAAATTGCCTGAACCGTTCTTCTCCTTCGCGGATCGCCTGCTCGGCCTGTTTGCGTTCGGTAATATCTTTATTGATGGCAATGATATCAGTGATCTGTCCTTTATTATTTTTCAGTAAGGAGATCGTTGCCCAGATAACTATTTTTTTACCGTCTGATGGTCTTATAAAAGAGATCTCTCCATTCCAGGCGCCTGTTGCATACAGCGCCTGCAACAACTTTTCGTGGGTGGTATCATGATAATTCAGGTCAATGAACTCATGAATAGGGTGACCCAATATATCGGCAGCCTTTATGCCATATAATTTTTCAGCAGCCTGGTTCCAGCTTTTTACCAGCAGGTTCTGGTCACTTGACATCACAGCATCAAAAACATTCTCCAGCACCTGGGCCTGATAGCGATTGGCCTTTTCGGCCATCCGCAGCTGGGTTATTTCGTTCTGGGTGGTCCAAACGCGTAATAATTTTTCCCCTTCTACCACACCCACCAGGTTATTCAGGAAATACCGTTGATTGCCATGGTGGTCAATATGCATTGATAAGCGGCGGTATATCTTATAACCCTGCTGTATAAATTCTTTCACCACCTGATACGTAACCGGTTCGTTGGGGTCAAAAAAAACCGAAACCTTTTTACCAATTACACCGGCTGTATTTACATACCCATAAAAATGCGCCATCTGGTCGTTGCATTCGGCCAAATTACCGTCGAATAATTGAAGGATCTGCTTTTCTTCGGGGTCGTTGATATTGATGGGGGTCTCTAATTCGCAACGCCAGATGATCTCTGAACTTTGCTGCACAAATGCTTTATAGCGTTCTGTAACTTCTTTCAGCTCATTACGCACGGCTATTAATTCAGCTGCACTTGTATCGGGTTGTTCAGTAATAGCAGCGATTACAGGTTCCTGTACAGCCTCCCAGGCAATTACATCTCCTGTTGTGCGATTGTTTTTTTGACAGGTAGCAGTAAAACCAATATGACGAACACCTGCTTTTCCTTTCAGCGCTAATTGTATTATGAGGCCGGTATCAACACCGGCATTAAGAATGGCCTGTAGTTTGGGTTTATCGGCCGAATCAATGATCTTTTTGAAGGAGATGCCTATGAGTTCTTCCTTATGCTTACCAGTAAAAGAAAGCAGGTCAGCTGAAGCCGATAAGATGACACCCGCCGTATCAGTTTGAAGGCTAAGGGCGGTATGATCAGGACTAACTTCAGGAATAGATTTCTTTGACTGTTTTAGCATACAGCATTTTGCAACAATACATGTTAAGCTTTAATGTACTATTTACATGTAAATACTTATACAAAATACTTAAAAGGTTGTTTATGCCAACAGTAACGAATGCGTTTCTAACCCATTTAAGGGTTTACACCTACGCTTAAATGACTATTTATTACAATGAATAATGCATTAGGGCAAAAGCATATAAGAAAAGGGAACCACAAAATTGTCAGGCCCAACTACCCAAAAACCTGTATAAAAAGCAACACCCCGGACTATTCGCCGGGGTGTTATCTTATTTATATTTCTAATTTTTTACTGCTTATTATTATTTGCCGCCGCATATTGCATCCAGTTATGCAGGGTTCCGCAGCCCTTGAAATCATCATCGATCATTATGTAATAGGAGGGGATCTTTGATGCAAACCAGGCTTCCAGTGCCTTTTGTTTTTTTACTTCCAATGCGTCTTTTGCCAGGCGGTCATAATCATCTTTAAGATTTTCACGGTGTGGCGTGGTGCGGGCTTTCAAATAAACGATGCGTACACCTTTTTTACCTCTTTCATCGGAGTAGGGTGTAGGTTTTGAATATTCACCGGGTTTCAGATCGGTCTTCGACAGCAACTCAACCAACTCTTTATCCAACTGACCTAATTCCAGATAGGTTGAACCGTTCTGGCCCTGTCTTATACCACCGGTAAATTTGGAATTTTCATCCTCGCTATAACGGGCAACAGCTTCACCAAAGGTGATAGTTCCGGCGATCAGTTTAGAGCGTACTGAATCCAGTTTTTTGATGGCCTCATTTATTTCATCATCGGTTATTGATGGTATGCGCAATATATGACGAACGATGGCGTCATCACCGGCGCGGCTAACCATCTGTATAATGTGATAGCCGAATTTTGATTTAAATACCGGGGAAACCTGTCCTTCTTTAAGCCGGAAAGCATTGTTGAGGAAAGCCGGGTCCCAGGTCTTTTCTGTACGGTTAATAGAATACTGCCCGCCATTTTCCTTACTGCCCGGGTCTTGTGTATATAATTTGGCTAGGATCTCGAATTTTTGCGTGCCCGACTCTACCTGCTTTTTAAAATCGTTCAATTCATCAATGGTGAGCTTTTCGAGATCGCGGCTTGCTTTGGGGTTCACTGTAATTTCCCCGATCACTACTTCCGATTCGTAAAAGGGTAAATTGTTTTGATCTTTCTTCAGGAAGAACTCTTTTACTTCCTGCGGAGTGATCTTGATATTTTCCACGATCTTATCGCGCATGCGCTCAGCCAGCTTTCTTTCTTTAAAAGTTTGGCGAAAATCTTCTTTGATCTGGTATACGGTACGGCCGGCAATTTCTTCCAGCGCTTCCTTTGACCCATACATTTGAACAAACCCGCGGATCTGGTTGTCGAGCAGGGCGTCTATTTCATCGTCACCAACCTGAATGGAATCTTTTTCTGCCTGCAATACCAGGGCTTTCAGCGTCAGGATCTGTTCCATAATTGCGCAGTTGGCGTTTTCGGGAACCTGTTCTCCCCGGCGCTGGCGGTCGAGAATATCGTTATAAACATCAGATTTAAGGATGATCTTATCGCCCACAATGCCTACAATTTTGTCGGCAGTTACTTTACGTGTAGCCTGGGCCATCACGATCGTAGTCAGGAACAGGGCGGAAATGAATGTAAAAACAGATTTCATCTGAATTAATAATTTGAAGGGACAGGGCCAAATTTACTGGTTACCTCTCCATTTACTGAGTGGCAAAGGTTATTTAACAAAAGTTTCGGGACAAATGGCACAAGCCTGAAGAAAATAAGGCACAAGTAGGATTTCCCGCTTGTGCCTTGATTCTTTTATGCCTGAGCTTTTATAATGTTCTTTTTACTTCTTCCAGTTCAAACGCTTCGATAATATCACCTACTTTAATACCGCTGAAGTTTTTAACGGTTAAACCGCACTCCATGCCTGAAGGCACTTCCTTCACGTCGTCTTTAAAGCGTTTCAGCGATTGTAGTTCTGCGCTTTGTCCTTCACCTTTAGGATATTCTACGATGCCATCGCGAATAACCCGGATCTTGGAGTTACGCAGGATCTTTCCATCGAGTACATAACAACCAGCCACCGTTGCTTTGTCGAACACGAATACGTTCCGTACTTCTACGTTGGCAACGATCTTCTCGGTGATCTTCGGCTCCAACATACCCTCCATCGCGCTCTTAACTTCTTCAATGGCGTTATAGATGATAGAGTAGAGCTTGATTTCCACTCCTTCGCTTTCGGCCAGGCGGTTGGCCTGGGTAGAAGGACGAACGTTGAAACCTACCACAATGGCATCAGATGCAGTTGCGAGCATTACGTCACTTTCACTGATGGCACCTACCGCTTTATGTACTACTGATACAACGATCTCTTCGGTTGATAATTTCTGTAATGAATCGCTCAGGGCTTCTACCGAACCATCCACGTCACCTTTCAGGATCAGGTTCAGTTGTTTAAAGTTACCCAGCGCCAAACGACGGCCAATTTCATCGAGCGTAATGTGTTTCTTGGTTCTGATACCCTGTTCACGCAGGATCTGTGCACGGCGGTTAGCTACTTCTTTGGCTTCACCTTCATCTTCATATACTTTGAACTTCTCACCGGCCTGGGGCGCACCATTCAATCCAAGGATCAATACCGGGGTAGATGGTGGCGCTTCGTCAACGCGTTTGTTACGTTCGTTGAACATGGCTTTAACACGGCCATAGAACTGACCCGATACAACCAGGTCGCCATGCTTTAAGGTTCCGTTTTGAACAAGTACCGTAGCTACATAACCGCGACCTTTATCGAGGGTAGCTTCAATGATGGTACCGGTTGCTTCACGATCGGGGTTGGCTTTCAGTTCCAGCAATTCTGCTTCGAGCAGGATCTTTTCCAGGAGCTTGTCTACGTTCAATCCTTTCTTGGCACTCAGTTCCTGGCTTTGGTATTTACCACCCCATTCTTCAACCAGCAGGTTCATACCGGCCAGTTGTTCGTATATTTTTTGTGCGTTAGCACCATCTTTATCGATCTTGTTGATGGCAAAGATCATAGGTACACCGGCAGCCTGTGCGTGGCTGATGGCTTCCTTGGTTTGCGGCATCACCGCATCGTCTGCTGCTACTACAATAACTGCAATATCGGTTACTTTGGCACCACGGGCACGCATCGCAGTAAACGCTTCGTGACCTGGTGTATCAAGGAAACTGATCTTTTTACCGTTGGCCAATGTTACCTCGTAGGCGCCAATGTGCTGGGTAATACCACCCGCCTCACCGGCTACTACATTGGCACTGCGGATATAGTCGAGCAACGAAGTTTTACCGTGGTCAACGTGACCCATGATAGTAACGATGGGAGCGCGGTGTTGCAGATCTTCTGCATTATCCACTTCTTCTTCTTCTTCCAGTTCAAGCTGCTTTTCCATATCAATGAACTCGGCTTCATAACCAAATTCACCGGCTACCAGCTCAATTACCTCGGCATCGAGACGTTGGTTGATAGACACCATCAGCCCCAGGCTCATACACTTGCTGATCACTTCGGCAAAGCTTACATCCATGAGGTTAGCCAGCTCGCTTACGCTGATGAACTCGGTTACCTGCAGCTTGTTGTCCTGTCCGTCAACACCTTCCCGCTCAGCCATGCTCTGGCGTTTGTCGTGACGGCGTTTGGCTTTTATGCCCTTGCCGCCCTTATTACCAGAGAGCTTGGCTTGTGTTTCACGTATTTTATCCTGGATCTCTTTTTCGTTGATCTCTTTGGGCTCGCGCGATACATGGCGATTTCCACCTCCCTGGTGACGGTTTTGACCGGGACGGTTATTACCACCGCCTCTGAAGTTTCCGCCGCCGCCCTGGTGCTGACCACCACCTTGCCGGTGCTGTCCGCCGCCTTGCTGGCCGCCCTGTCCACCATGATGACCATGTTGCCCGCCGCCGCCATGATGGCCACCCTGTCCGCCACGCTGATCGCCTGGTTCTCTTTTCTTGAACAGGTGTTGAGCTCTTTCCTGAGCCGACTGTTGTTGCTGGTCCTTTTTTTCGATGGGAATGCGCTTGCGCTTCCTCTTTTCCTCGTTGGGCTTCGGTTTGGTGCGGGCTTCGTCGCCAACCGGTAATTCAATTTTGCCCAGAATTTTCGGTCCCGTAAGTTTATCTGCTTTAATATTTTCAATAACCGGGGGTTGTGCTTCTGCTTTCTCTTCTTCTTTTGGCACTTCCTTTACCGGTTCCTGTACCTTTTTCTTTTCTATCTGTTTTGCCGGCTGTTGTGGTTGTTGCGGCTGCTGTTTTTGAACAACTTCCTCTTTTGGCTTTTTCGGCTTTTCCTCAGCCACCACAGGCGTAACAGTAGCAGTTTCTTCTTTTGGCTCCTGTACTTCTTCTTTGGGAGTCTTTGCTTCTTCTATCACCGGTGGCGTTTCTTCCTTCGCTTTTACCGGTGGCTCGTCCTGTTCCTTTTTCTTAACAACAACAGGTGTTTTCTTCGGTCTTGTTGAAGAATCTATTGCTGAAAGATCGATCTTATCAAGTACTTTAGGCCCTTCAATACCGGGCGCTTCAACTTTTGTAATTTCTGGTTGTTTTTCCTCCACCTTTGGCTCTTCTATCACTTCTTTCTTTTCCTCTACAGGCGGGGTTTCCACTTTTTCAACGACAACTGGTGGTTCAGGAATAACTACAGGCGGAACTTCTTCTACCTTTTCTGGCTTCTCGGCTTTTTCAGTCTTCTCAACTTTTTCTACCTTCTCTACTTTCTCAACCTTCTCTACTTTTTCTTCTTTTTTCTCTTCCACAACCGGAGCTGGTTCCTGCTTTTTGACCACCTCTTTTTTCACAGCCGCAGCATCGTCTTCCTTCTTCTTCTTCGCTTCCAGACTTCCCTTCGGCAGATCAATCTGGTCGCTTTTTAACTTGGCCACTTTATCACTCTGGAATTCCTGTTGCAAAGCACGATACATTTCCTCCGTCAGTTTTGACGTAGGTTTGAGATCGTCATTGTTAAATCCCTTTCCTACCAAAAAGTCTACCAGCGTTTCCTTGCCGATGTTAAACTCTTTGGCTGCGGCCATTAATCTTATTGTTGTTGTTTCTGCCATTCGTTATTGTAAGACAATTTTTTGTTTTGTTCGCTGTTTGGATCAGCAAATTACTGGGAAAAAGTCAAACGGAAGTTAAAATGCTCATATAAGTCAAATTAATAATATCGATTAAGTTCTTTGACTTATATGAAATTCTTTAACTATTCCCGCTTCTTTGACCTTTTAACCAGTTCCTACTATCCTTTTTCAAATTCTTCATTCAGAATACGGCGAACTTCATTGATAGTCTCTCTTTCGAGGTCGGTTCTTCTTTCCAGTTCCTCGGCGGTGAGATCGAGCACGCTGCGGGCTGTATCGCAACCAACGCGTTTGAGCTCGTCAATGATCCAGGTTTCAATTTCATCGCTGAATTCTTCCAGATCGATATCGAATTCCTGTGGTTCGCCTTCTGTATCGCGATAAACGTCGATGCTATACCCTGTTAATTCCTGTGCCAGCTTGATATTCACCCCTTTTTTACCGATCGCCAGCGACACCTGGTCGGGCTTCAGGTACACATTTGCCTGTTTCTTATCATTGTCAAGATCCTGCGTGGTGATCTTGGCCGGGGTAAGCGAGCGCTGGATCAGCAGCTGGATGTTGTTGGTCCAGTTAATAACATCAATGTTCTCATTTTTCAATTCCCGTACGATCCCATGGATACGGCTACCTTTCATCCCTACGCAGGCACCAACCGGGTCAATACGGTCGTCGTACGACTCTACGGCCACTTTGGCCCTTTCGCCGGGTTCACGTACGATCTTTTTGATAACAATTAAACCATCAAATATTTCAGGCACCTCAATTTCAAGCAGTTTTGCCAGGAAAGAGGGAGAGGTACGGGACAAAATAATGACCGGAGAATTGTTTTTTAGTTCTACTTTTTTTACAACGGCGCGGATATTTTCACCTTTCTTGAAATAGTCCTGCGGAATTTGCTCAGACTTAGGCAATATTAACTCATTCCCTTCTTCATCGAGCAATAAAATTTCTTTTTTCCAAACCTGGTATACCTCGGCGCTGATAATTTCGCCGATGCGGTCGCCGTATTTCTTTACCAACACGTTCTTTTTCAGGTCACTAATACGGCTTGCCAGGGTTTGTTTGGCGGCCAGGATGGCCCGGCGGCCAAAATCGAGGATATTTATTTCCTCATATAATTCTTCACCCACTTCAAAGTCGGGTTCAATTTTAACGGCATCACTATAAGCAATTTCAGCCAGAGGGTCCATAACAGCCCCGTCCTCTACAATAGTACGGCGGCGCATAATTTCCAGGTCACCTTTCTCTGCATTCACAATTACGTCAAAATTCTCGTCACTGCCATATTTTTTACGCAGCAGGGTTTTGAAAACATCTTCTACCACTTTCATCATGGTAGGGCGGTCTATATTTTCTGCGTCCTTAAAGTCTGCGAAGGCCTCTATCAGGTTTATGCTTGCCATATACTACAATTTTTTCCCTCCCGACAAACCGTCGGGAAGATCAATTAAAATACGGTTTGAATTGTTGTTGATTTTATTTGATCAAATTGAAATTGGTGGTTTAACACCTCTTTCTTTTTATTTTTTCCTTTTGTTTCCTCAATCATTATGCCTTCTTCGCTTACCTCCAACATTTTGCCGGTAACTTTAATACCGTCTTTAAGGATCACCTCAACGGTGCGGCCCAGGTTTTTTTTGTATTGTCGCAACAATTTTAAGGGTTCATCAACGCCGGGTGAGGATACCTCAAGCGAAAAGTCTCCATTCGGGAACAGATTTTCTTCTTCGATCTTTTTGTATAAAGCCCGGTTCCAGGAGATACATTTCTCAATGGTCACTCCCTGGTCGCCATCCAAAAATAGTTTGACGTTATTGGTGGGTTTTACTTTGATCTCAACCAGGAAATAAGCCGGATCATTGATCAGCATATCCTGTATCATTTTTTCAATTGCCTGTACTGGTGTTTCCATGCTCTTACGGGAAATAAAGAAGGGAACGATTCCGTTCCCTTTCTAATCATCTTTTGCCTTGGCAAAGGTAAGGTAATTAGATAATTAAATCCAAAAACCCGTTTGTTAATTTTGAATAAACGCACTTTCAAACACCTGACGGCCGTCATTTTACCAGGAAAGAAAAGCTAAAAATCAGGTTTTATGAACATTCAAAAGTCTAAACTTGTTGATTTGGTATAATTTTGCCAGTTCCCATTTTTTTGCGATAAGGTCTGTTTTCGCAGCGAAGGGGAATTTTGTTTGATCCAACTTAACAGTTTGTTAGGTGCTGTATTTATACCTTTAGTTTTTTTAATATGAATATTGCGCGCGTCTTATTATACATATTGCTGGCCGTTTTTTTATACAAGTTTGTATTTGGCCTGCTGGTGCCCATTGTAAAAATGACCTGGCGTGTACGCCGCCAGGTTAAGGAATTCCAACGCCAGCATCAGGAGCAACATGACACACCCCACAACGGTACTTCGGCCACCCATGCCTCAACGGCCGGTAATGGCGCCACCGCTTCACAGTCAAAAGCGGGCGATTACATTGATTTTGAGGAGGTAAAAGAGTAGTTGCCAGGGTCAATGGTGAATTGCTCCCGTCCATTGAAATTAATAACTAATCTTGCGCCACCGGAAGTTCATTGCCGATTGCCGATTTCATCCGCCAGCTGGCGGATTACCTTTTCACGATTCTTCAAAGTCCCAGATCCAGTATCGTTTTGCCACCGGTTAAATGAACCGCCTGCAAGCCGGCCAGCCGCGCCCCTTCCACATTTACCAGCGCATCGTCAATGAACAGGGTTTCTTCTGCTTCCAGCTTGCTGTCGTTTATTACATATTGAAAGGCCGCCACATCGGGCTTGCGCTGGTTGATGAGGTGCGAATAATAAGCTCTTTCAAAAAGATCGTCCATGGCAGCGCCATATACATCCTGGTAAGTTTTGTGAAACGACAGCAGGTGTATTGCATTGGTATTGCTGAATAAAAATAAGCGGTATTTGTTTTTCAGCTGGTTCAGCAGTTGCACCCGTTCTACCGGAAAATCGAGCAGCATAACATTCCAGGCCGCAATAACCTGGTCGCTGGTAGTACCGGGTAGCGACAGTTGCTGCGCTTTTTCTACAAATTCTTCATCTGAAATAGTGCCTACTTCATAATCCTTGAAAAAGGATTCCGCATGCCCTATGCGAAACAACTCGTCTATTTGATTAAGTCCCAGTTTTATAAATGCATCGCGGGTTTGCGCCACATCCAGGTTCAATAAAACCCCGCCCAAATCAAAAATTATATTTTTCACCCGTGTCATTGATTGCTGATTTGGGCGCAAGTTACGGCTCAAAATTATTTTACCAACCTGAAAGCGGCTTCCTTTACATCGCGGCTGTTGGTACCAATGTATAATTTGAAATCGCCCGGTTCCGCCACATATTTCAGCTCGCTGTTATAGAACTTCAGGTCGTTTACAGTAATGGTGAAATCTACTTTTTTAACGTCCCCGGCTTTCAGGTAAATTTTCTGAAACCCTTTCAATTCCTTTACGGGGCGGGTTACCGAACCCACCAGGTCCTGGATATACAACTGTACCGTTTCTTCCCCCGCCACATCGCCTTTATTGGAAACCATGACGGAAGCGGTTATCGACTGGCCCTCGTGCAAGGTGTTCTGGTTAAGAGTAACGGTATCATATACAAACGTGGAATAGCTGAGCCCATACCCAAACGGATACAATGGTTCATTCACCACATCGAGGTAATCTGATTTGAATTTCGGATTGCCGCCTTCATAGGGCCGGCCCGTGTTCTTGCGATTATAATAAATGGGTATTTGGCCCACATTGCGTGGAAAGGAGGTCGTGAGCTTACCCGATGGGTTGTAATTGCCAAACAGCACATCGGCAATGGCGTTACCGGCTTCTGTACCGGCAAACCAGGCTTCCACAATGGCCGGCGCCTGTTCGGGAAGCCAGGGAAGGGCCAGGGGGCGGCCGTTCAATAGAACCACCACCAATGGTTTTCCGGTCTTTGCCAGGGCCTCAATCAGTTTTCGCTGGCTGCCGGGCAGGTCGAGATCGCTTCGGCTGGCCGATTCGCCCGACATTTCAGCCGCTTCGCCTACTACGGCAACCACTGCATCGGCCTTACCGGCTGCGTCAACCGCTTCCTGAATGAGGGACTCCGGTGTTCGTGGATCTATCTCGGTTGGTTTGTTAAACGGACTAATGCGTTTGGCAAAAGCGGTGTCATCGGTAATATTGGCGCCTTTTGCATACGTTATCTGCACACTGTTACCGGCTACATTTTGCATGCCTTCCTGAATGGTTATGCTTTTGCTGTTATCGCCCGAAACGGCCCAGGTGCCCAGCATTTCTGTATGGTTATTGGCCAACGGACCCACCAGCACAATGGTACCGGCTTTTTTCAGCGGCAATATTTTATTATCATTCTTTAACAGCACCAGGGAGCGGGCAGCTATTTCGCGGGCGGCCTTCCGGTTCTC
Source organism: Niastella vici (assembly GCF_002077945.1). Classification (GTDB taxonomy): domain Bacteria; phylum Bacteroidota; class Bacteroidia; order Chitinophagales; family Chitinophagaceae; genus Niastella; species Niastella vici. The sequence goes on along the minus strand of NZ_LVYD01000013.1, from coordinate 34,536 downwards.
TGGTGTCAATATTTCTTTATCGGGGCGGGCGTTATTTACATACCGGTAGGGGTCCTGAAACAAACCCAGTTTGTATTTTGCTTCCAGTATGCGGCGACAGGCATCATCGATCTGTTTAAGGGTTACCGTTCCGGCTTTCAGTGATTTTTGCAGGGTGGTTAAAAATCCCTCGCCCACCATGTCCATATCAAGACCGGCATTGAGGGCCCTTGCAGAAACCGCCTGCAAATCGCCCATGCCATGCGCTATCATTTCATTGACCGAGGTATAATCTGATACTACAAAGCCTTTAAAGCCCCACTGATCGCGTAATAAGTTGGTCAGCAGCCACCGGTTGCCCGTAGCTGGCACCCCATCAATTTCATTGAATGAGCTCATAACACTGCCAACACCGGCATCTACCGCCGCTTTGTAAGGCGGCAGGTACTCATTGTACATCCTGATACGGCTCATATCTGTAGTATTGTAATCGCGGCCGGCTTCGGCTGCACCGTATAAGGCGAAATGTTTTACGCAGGCCATCACGGTATTGTCTTTCGACAGATCGTTGCCCTGATAGCCTTTAACCATGGCACGCGCAATCTTTGAACCGAGGTAAGGATCTTCGCCGGCCCCTTCCGCAATGCGGCCCCAGCGGGGGTCACGGGCAATATCAACCATGGGCGAGTAAACCCAGCACAAGCCATCGGCCGAAGCTTCGGTGGCGGCTATGCGGGCGCTACGCTCTATGAGGGCCGTGTCCCAGGAACAGGAGAGCCCCAGGGGAATGGGAAAAATTGTTTTATGGCCGTGTATTACATCGAGGCCAAAGAGGAGGGGGATGTGTAAGCGGCTTTCGTTTACAGCCAGGGCCTGCGCCTGGCGAATTTTATCGGGGCCAAAGATGCCGAATAACCCGCCAACGTTCCCTTTGCGGATGTTATCTTCAACACCTTTACTTACCACTGAACCGGTTGGCACACCCCAGCCGGGTGTTACCAGGTTCAACTGACCGATCTTTTCTTCGAGGGTCATTTTGGTCATGAGGTTAGCCACAAAGGCTTTCATTTTGGCTTCGGGCGTTTGTGCCAGTACGCGAAACAGGGAGGATAAGGCAACAATCGTTAGAAATGTCCTGCGCATAAATATATATTTTAGTCTGAAGGTTGGCCGCCCGCCAACCGGCAGGCAACTCCTCTTAAATAAATGCTACTCAACTTTCATTACTTTACTTCTTGCCGATACCCCGTTTTCATTGACTGCTTCAATGCAGAAATAGTAAGGTTGCTGGTTATCCATGGCTTTGCAGTAATATTCATTGCTGCTGTACACCATTACACAATTGTATAATTTATCAGGAGCTATGCCCATGTAAATATTATACGCATAGGCATTGCCCACCGGCGACCATTTGAGCCAGGCACTGCGTTTATCCTTTTCGGTTCGTAATACAATGAACTGTTTCACACTATCGGGCTTACTGCCGTTACCAGTACCAAATACGCGCAACCCGCTGATGGCAAATTTTCCGCCGGGCATATGCCCGTTTTCGAGTTTTATATACCGGGTTTGAACCGGATTGCCGAGTTCGATATAATCGTGGGGAACATCAGTGCGGTTGTTGCTTTTATCAACCAGCAACTTCCATTTTTTACCATCGGCGCTTTGATAGATCTTATATTGATGATAAATGCCCTGTTGCTTGCCCAGGAAATTCACATCCTGATCGGCATAATTGATCTGAATGGCCCTTACGGTACTTATATTACCCAGATCGGTTTGTATCCATTCGCCTTTGTCGCCGGTGGCGGCGCTCCAGTAGGTTTTGATGTTCTCGTCCACGGCAAAATTAGGATAATAACTGGCAAGGGTAGATGAAACGGTTACGGGTTTATTGTAGTTGAGCAGCATCCAGCCAGTAAAGAAGGCTTCGCTATCTTTAGCCTCCCGCCGGCCCGCCCCACCGTTTTGCCCCGGCAAATAATGTGGGTAATCGCCAAACGCAGCATCCATGTAAAGGACATCGTCTTTATCAAAACCGGCCGGCCAGATGCCGAGGCGCCGTTCGAAATTATTTTTCACCGAAATGGCAATGGTTGAAACATGCCACCAGTTGTTGTAATTGTCTTTAAAGGTAGCGCCATGACCGGCGCCGCGGGCAAAGCCGCCAGGTTTATAACTGAAGGGGAGCGATTGGGGTATAAATGGCCCCAAAGGATGTTCCCCTACCACAACCCCATCGGCATAACCGCTGAATTCGGTGCCGGGTGCGCCGTACTGCAGGTAATATTTACCGTTGTATTTCGTCATCCAGGCGCCTTCAATAAATGGGTCCAGGAAGGTATTATCGAGGTATTCGCCAAAGCGCTGCCAGCCATAACGCCACGGTTCTAGCAAATACATTTCCCTGCGCGTGCCTGCAGGCAAAAAAGTTTTTCGGTCAATTTCTATCCCATATAACGGATACCGGTTGCTGCTGCCATTGTACATATACAGCCTGCCATCATCATCGAGGAAGAAATCAGGGTCCCAGCCGCCGATGGCAAAGGAATCTACGGCTTCCTTCCAGGTATTTGCTTTGGGATCGGTGCTCATCCAAATGGGAAAATTGGTAGAATAGGTTGAACCGAACACCAGCAGGGTATCGCCCTGCACCCACACTGCCGGTGCACAAAGATCATCATATACCTTGTGCCAGGGCTTCAGGAACGAGCGGGATATAAAGTGCCAGTTACACATGTCATTGCTCCACCAATAGCCCCATTGGTTGGTGCTGAATAAATAATAATCGCCTTTATATACCACAATCACCGGGTCGGCGGTAGCCCGGTGCTTACCCCATTCGGTAAAATTGGGAATGGGCGTATAGCCGTAATCGATATTTATGGGGTTGCAAAAGGTGTGTGCAGTAACGATAGGATTGGGGGTGAGCCTCCTGTTTGTAAGAGACCCACCCTTTTCATCCTTGCTTTGAGGGAAAACCTGCGGAACTATAGCCGCTATTAAAAAACAGGTATAGATCAGTTTTGTAAACATGCAGCAGTTATTTTATGAGCACCCCGGCACTTCTATCCTTCGACTCCGCTCAGGGCGCAGAGGACACTCAGTGCGCTCAGGGCATCTGGCCTGGTCCTACGACCCTTCGATCCTTCTATCCTTCAACTGCGCTCAGGACGCCCAAGCGCTCCGGGCTACTTAAAATACGGACTTGTAAACCCTAACCTTTTCAATCCTGCTTTTACTTCGGGGCAACTCATAAACAACTTCCATAAAAAACCACTGCGATAGTTTTCCATCATTACAACAATCGGGCCCTGATCTATCGCGAGGTAGCGTTGCGGGTACCAGTTGGCGGTTTGGCTAAACGCATCATAAAAACCATAAGGCCCCCACAGCTTATCTTTCATGTCGTTGTACCAATGCCGCATAGCCTGCATGGATAGTTGTGGCGTATAGGGAAAGGATGACAAGGCTGCTGTAGGTGATATTACACCCAGGTCAGCATCCTTTCCCGGCGCATGAGCGGCATATCCTTTTACAGAATAGCTGGCCGTTAGGCCCCAGTTATCGGGACCATAGCCCTGAAAGTATTTGGGATTTTTTATGCACCAGGCATAATTGATGAGCGTTTGGTTTTTATTTTCCATCCAGTAATCGGCGTATCGATCTCTTAATCCATGCGGATCGAGCCCCAGGAACGAATAATGTGCCCAGAACAACGGACCGCCATACGGCGAATCGCCCTGGTGATACAATTGCAACGGATAATCAAATACGGTCCAGGGTGAAACAATTTTGCCATTCTGTGCCCACCCTTCGTGGTATACTTCAGCCGGAACACCATGGGTAGGCGATGAGGCCGCCAGTACGTACATAATGAGGCACTCATTATAACCCCGAACCGGGAAATTCATTTCCCAATTGTAATGGGGACTCCAGTGCCAGTACAACACATTTTCATTATGGCGGTACCAATCGTATTCCACCCCCTGCCATAAAGTATCGATGTTTGCAGAAAGCACCCTTTCAGTTGAATCGCCGTTTATAAAGAATTGCCGCACACAAAGCAGTCCCTGCATCAGAAAAGAAGTTTCAACCAGATCGCCCCCATCATCTTTACGGCCGAAGGGTTTTACCTTACCGGTTTTACCATAAAACCAATGTGGCCAGGCTCCGTGAAAGCGATCGGCTGTTTTCAGGAACTGCACTATTTTTTCGAGCCGTTCCCGGCCCTCATTGCGGGTAATAAAACCACGGTGTATGCCAGCCAGTAACGCCATTACACCAAAGCCACTTCCACCACTGGTAACAACGTTTTGATCTTTTTCGGGATAAACATTGTCGACATGAATTCGTTCTCTTGCCATTCCGCTATTCGGTTCCGCCCCATCCCAGAAATATTGAAATGTCTGGTGCTGAACAGCGGTGAACAACTCTTCATCATCCGGAGTGAACCTGGCTTCCGAATTCGTTGGTTTCAGGGTATTGGTGCAACGGATCAATAAAAAAGAAATTACAACTGTTATTACGGATAACCTGCAACGTATCATTATGGGCGTAGCGTTTGATTTTGGTACTGGGGGGTACGGGCTACAAATTCGGATTAAGATCTTTTTGTGCGGTTGGAACCGGAACGTATTCCTTACCTGCGGCAAAACCCTGGGGAGCCAGTACGGTAGCGGCCTGACCTGTTCGTATTAGATCATTATACCGTTCGCCCCACCATTCGCAGGCAAATTCGGCCCGGCGTTCATCGAGTACCTGTTGCAGGGTTACGCCTGTAACAGCACTTAATTTTGCCCGCTGGTGAACCAGGTTGAAAGGCACATCGCCATTCTGTCCCTTACGCACTTTTGCTTCGGCATTTAATAACAACGCATCGGCATAGCGCAGCATTCGCACATTGTTATTGGATCCATAATCAGTCCTTCCCGGAGTCATTTGGTTACTGGGCAGGTAAGCCTTACCCATAAACCGGGTTTGTCCATTCGAATTGCCATATATTTTATCACCACTGGGCGTGGTTACAAAGGTTGATCCATCAGCACCGGCAAACAATATGCTCGTTTTTAAACGAACCGAATCGTTGCGGCTGTTCAGGAAAGTTACAATATTATCAGTTGGCTGCATAAAACCCCAGCCGGCGATCTTGCTTCCGTGTTGATCACCGTTTGGTCCCTGAAATATAAAAAACACGCCGGGTGAAACTGCGGTACCACTGCTGGTGCCAAAATCAGAGAACTGCAATTCGTATAACGATTCATCACTCAGTTTACCGGGTAATTTCCAGAGTTGATAAAAGTCGGGATACAGGGAGAATTTATTGCTGTTAATGATGTCATTGGTGGCAGCCAGCACCTGATCCCAATATGGACTTCCATTATCATTTCCCGCTGCATCTGCAGCGGCTTTTGCCTTCAATAAAAGAGCTGTATATTTTGTTACCGCCCCTTTATGGGTTGCCTGGTTGGGGCGGGCATCTTCGAGGTAACCAACGGCAGAATCCATTTCAGAAATGATCCACTGCCGTACTTCGAGCACCGTGCTCTTTTTTACCTGCGCCAAATTAATATTGTCTTTAAGAATAGGAACATCGCCAAACACACGGGAGATCAGTAAATGAGCTATTGCCCTGATGACCCTTATTTCGAACCTGTACTGATTATACAATGCAAGATTACTGCCATCCCCATCAGGAATGTTTGCACGATACTTGTCAAGGTCGTTCAATGCCTCATTACAATACAACACCAGCCCGTAATGATCGTTCCAGTAGTTATTGGTGCCCCAGAAAGAAACCACACCGGGATTGCTGTTCTGAAAATTCTTGATATCAGTCAACGTAGCCTGGTCGTTGGTACTGGAACCTTTCGATACATCATCGCCCCTGACAGCACGTACTCCAAGATCCATCCAGTGAACCAGGCCGGGATTTTCGCCGCTTGCAGTTCTGTAAACACCTGAAACCGGTGAATACATGCCGCCTAATAGGGTATAATCAATGGAAGTACCTCTGGGCCTGTCTTCCAGATCGCGATCGAGAAACTTCTTACATCCCGTTGCGGCAAGCACGAGTAAAGGAAGTATAATATATTTAAGCTTGTTCATAACCTTCGTAATTAAGATTAATAAGTTATTCTAACACCTACGGAGTATACGGCCGTTGTTGGATACACATTACTGTCGTACCCATAATTTGAGGTAAATGTCGCTGGCGTATTAGATGGACCGGCTGCCCGGTCTTTTGGTAATTGCGCCGGCGCTGCTACTTCAGGCGTTATACCTGTGTATCTTGTCCAAATAAGTGGCCGGTCGGCTGTAGCATAGATCCTGAACGAGGCAGCATTTGTTTTTCCCACCCTGAAATTGTAACCAAGCTGTATATTCTGCAGGCGTAAATAAGCGCCGTTCTCAACATAAAATGAGCTGGCGTAATTATTCCAGCTTTGCGTGGTAGCAATAGCCGAAGGATATTTATTGGTAGAACCTTCACCCGTCCACAAGCTGGTAACAAATTTTTCATCACCATTCATGTCCGGAAATTTTTGCCGGGTAGAACGGTTATAGTTCAGAATTGAATTGCCACCCACACCCTGGAAGAAGAAGTTGAGGTCAATATTTTTATAATCAAAACCAATATTAAAACCATAGGTAACTTTTGGTATATAACTTCCCAGGTTTACCCGGTCAAGATCATCCTGCACTTTATCTCCATTCGCATCCAGATATTTGAAGTAACCGGGTTTTACGTTATTGGCCACAGCAATGGGATCCGCATTTATTTCTGCCTGGTTTTGATAAATGCCTGCCACCTGGTATCCGTAGAAGAAATTAAATGGGTCGCCTACACGCGATAAGGTCGGGAATTCTGCAATACCGCCGGGCAGGTTTTTCAAACCCAGCAGGTCAACCACTTCGTTCTTGATAGTTGTGAGATTACCGCCTAACTGATAGCCAAAGTCGCCTATCTTATCGGCCCAGTTCAGCATTACTTCAAAACCGCTGTTATTTAATTTACCCCAGTTCCCATATTGCTTTATACTGCTGATAAACGGGATGTTCCTTTCAAAAGCCAGCTTGTCGGTTTGCCGGTGGTAATAATCCACTGATCCTTTCAATCTTTTATTCAACAGCGAAAAATCGATACCACCGTCCCATTCTGTTACCACTTCCCAAACCACAGTTCCAAATACCGGATCAATACGGTAGCCGGTAACGGGTGTGCCATAAGTAGAACCAGTGCTTCCAAATATGCCTGAGTAATCATTTCCGCTGTATACAACCGCATAGCCGGTACTTGGGTTTACGTTATCGTTACCCAGCTTGCCCCAGGAACCACGAACCTTTAACAGGTCGAACAATTTTTGGCCCTTCATAAAGCTTTCATCAGAGATCACCCAGCCCAAACCAACAGAGGGGAAATAACCCCATTTATCCTGGTATTTCGAGGTACCATCGGCCCTGAAAGTAGCGGTGAGTAAATACCTGCCGGCATAATCATAACTCAGCCTTCCAAAAAAAGAGGCAGAGCCATTTCTATAGCCGGTTTCGTTGTAACCATTGGTGCGTCGCACACCCTGATCGGCATACCAGAATTCCTGCTGGCTGGGCACACTGTCGGCTATTACCTGGGTACTGCGGTACCGTTCTTCCCGTACCGACTGGCCCAGCAGCACCGTCCAATGATGACTGTCTTTACTTCCTTTATAGGTGAGCAAATTGTCGAGGATATAATTCTCGAGCCGGTCTTCGGTTGTTGTCAATGCCGACTTGGCCAACTGCTGGTTGTTATCAACATAATACGCCGGTAAATAATTCTGGTTCAGGTTTGAAGCGTACCGCTGACTGAGTTGGGAGCGGAAGGAGAGTTTATTTTTCATGAGATCGGCTTCCCCATATATGGTAGGTAAGATCTGAAAACCTTTTGTTCTGTCGTACCAATAATCTGCAGCAGCTACCGGGTTATTGAATACCCCATTTGAAAATCCCAGGGAAGTGGAGGTGGCGTATTTTTTAGGAGTGGCCAATGTGTTGGTATTATCAAATACCGGGTACAAAGGCGAAGCTTTATAGGCCAGCGTTACCGCATCATTATTGGGATTTCTTTGTACCGAATTACTGTATATGCTGGTGATGCCTAGCTTTAACCAATCGTATGGTTTGGCTTCCATTTGAAAGCGCACGTTATACCTGGCGTAATTGTTCTCTGCATCGAGAATGCCATCCTGAAAAAGGTAATTTAACCCAACAGTATAGTTTACTTTATTTGAACCGCCGGCTAAATCAATGCTGTGATTGTGCATGAGTGCGGATGGTTGAAATATTTCGTCGTACCAGTCGGTATTGGTTGAAGGATTTAATCCGGAACCGCCAAATTTTGAAACTGATAATTTTACCCTGGCCGAATCGGAAGCTGTTTGTTTGGCCAGTTCCATGGCCGAATACTGGGAGGCGTTCGCCAGCTTGAACTTACCGGTTGGCACCTGCACGCCGAAGTAACCATTGTAGGTTACCCGGGTCTTCATATTATATTTTCCTTTTTTGGTAGTGATGATCACCACGCCGTTGGCTGCCCGAACACCGTAGATGGCAGCGGCAGAGGCATCTTTCAGGATCGACATTTCACCAATATCGTTGGTATTGAGGAAGTCGATGTTATCGACAAACATGCCATCGACCACATACAATGGATTTGTATTATTAAAAGAACCAACGCCCCTGATGCGCACCGTTGGTGTACCGCCTGGCGCTCCGGTAGTAACTACCTGCACACCCGTGGCACTACCCTGTAGCGCCTGCATGGGACTGGCCGTTGTTCGTTTATTAAGGTCTTCAGGATTCACGACGCCAATAGGTGCCGTGAGGTCTTTTCGGGTGCTGGTACCATACCCGATCACTACTACCTGTTGCAGCGAAGCAGCTTCTGCAGCCTTCAGGCTAACATTAATAGATGCCCGGCCATTGACTGGTATTTCCTGGGTTTCGAAACCCAGTGATGAGAACACCAGGATGGCACTGTCGGGCACCGTCAATGCATAATTTCCGGCGCCATCGGTTGTAGTGCCGATGCTGGTATTTCGAACCAACACCGAAACGCCGGCAACGGGTTCGCCACTGGTACTGGTTACCCGGCCCGATACCTTTATATCCTGCCTCACAGCCATACCTGTTTTCAGGATGATGAGGTTATTAGCCATTAATTGAAACGATAATCCGGTATTGTCAAGCACACGTTGCAATACATCTGTTACTTCAGCATTAACCATAGTTAAAGTAATGCGGGGTGCATTGGTTACCAGGCTTTCGTTATACAGGAACCGGAAATTGCTTTTCTTTTCAATTAATACCAATGCCCGTTTTAATTGTGTTGATTGAAAATCGACACTTATCCTGTTCTGGGAGAAGCCACCGGCAGCAACATGAAGACAACCAAGCAGTATTATAGCGAATGAAAGCTTCATAATGCGGAGGAACTTTTGCAAAAGCGGGTCCCTGCCGAAACTCAGCAGAATTCCGTTTTTTTTCATACTTTGTTAATTGGAAGGTTAAATAATAGGTGTTTCCTGTGCCTTAAACAGGAAATCGCATTTCAGCCTGTATTTACCTGGCGGAATCTCACTGCAATGAGGTTCCGCTTTTGTTTAAGGTTTAAGAACTATTGTTATCAATCATTGGCAATCGTTTTGATTAAAAAATCAACTCCCTATAATTATTTTATTACCCTGCATGGAATAATGACAAGGCCCTATCACGCTCAGGTAATCCAGGACCTGTTGTATAGTTTCGTTCTCAAACTTTCCTGAGAAATGGACCTCCTTTATTTTGGCATCGCTGAACGTTATTTCTACATTATACCAGCGTTCCATTTTAAGGGCCGCATCCTCAAAAGATTCATTATCGAAGACGAGCTTGTTTTGCACCCAGGCAGTTTCAACCACCAGACTATCGGCTTTGGCATAGGTTAATTTGCTATATGAAACAAAGGGTTCATTATTCGCTGCGCTTTTTTTGTTGGTTACCGGTGCGCTTTCCTCATCATTCATTACAACCAGTTTTTCATTGGGGCGCAGCGTGAACTTTTGTTCGGGACGGTCATGGATCAGCACTTCTACCTTGCCATGAACCAGGCTGGTTTCGGTTTGTTTATCGCCGGGGTACGATTTTACATTAAAGGCTGTGCCCAGCACCCGCACATCAATATGTTGGGTATGGATGATGAATGGGATCTTTTGTGCGGTTGCAGGCGAAACAGCCGGCATTACTTCAAAAAAGGCCTCGCCACTGAGGTCTACTTCCCGTATTTCGCCGCCAAAATCTTTATTATAGGTAAGCACGCTGCCGGCATTCAGCCAAACTTTTGACCCATCGGGCAGGATGATCTTTGATTTGGAACCATTGCGGGTACTCACTTCATTTTTTTCGGCGGTATGAGCGGCTACAAAAGGGCGGGATGCCGTTGTACGTTTGGTTACAGAATTATACCAGTATATGCTGGTGGCCATGAGCACGGCTGCAGCTATACTGATGATCACTAATGATTTTCGGGAACGTTTTTGAGTATTTGTAAAGTCGGGTTGTAATTCGTTGTCCTCGGGTTGGTCCCAGTTTACACCAGCTGCTTTCAACCGGTTGAGATGACGGTCAAATGCATCCTCCGTCTCATTGTTAACAGGCGGTGCATGCAGGTTCCATAAGTCAGTTATGTTTTGAAGGGCATAATGCATATCAGGATCGCTACGCAACAGTCCTTCCAATTCATTCAATTCTTCAGCGCTTGCCTCACCAGCCAGTTTTTTACCAATTAAAAACCAGGTTCTCTCCTTGCTCATGGGTATATAAATAGTATATACTCATAAGGACACTACTTTAAAAAGCATACCCCCAAAGGAATCCAGAATTTTTTTGAATTAACCAGTTATCAAATGGTATGGGACCTCACGTCTCATTCGCCCGTTGGTGAACCCTGCTTCCCCACCACGGCGTGTAGCTTAGGATGACAGGGTGGTACGAATATCGAAATGAATGGCCTGCCCAATTTTTCGGATGGCAATAGTCATTTGATTTTCAACAGTTTTCAGGGACACTTGCAGTAATTCGGCCACTTCGCGGTACTTCAGGCCATCTTCTTTTATCAGTTTGAAAATAAGCTGGCAGCGGGGTGGCAGGTCATTGATGGCTTTTTGCACCCGGTTCATCATTTCAGCGGTAAGCATCAGTTTTTCGGGATTGAAATAAATGCTTTGCAGCTGAACAAGGTATTGCTCGGGTTGCAGGAAAACTTTCTTTTGCGTACGGAGGTAATTAAGGGCGCCGTTCTTGGTGCTGATAAAAAGGTATAGTTTAAGGTTATGGATACGGTTCAGCCCAGCCCTTTTTTTCCACACTTTTATAAATACGTCAGAAACGATCTCTTCGGCCACTTCGGGCGAGCGCACAAATGAAATGGCAAATTGCTGAAGCGACTTATAGAAAAGGGCATACAATTCCTTATAGGCGGACTGGTCGTCATATAGCGCAATTCGCTGTTGCAGATCCTGAATATGAGGGCTGGCAAGCATAATAAAAAAACGCTAATCGTCAGGTTAAAAGACCAAAATGGTGACCCGAAAGCTGCTGCACCAGGTAATTTAAAAAATTAAATGAGATTTCTGCCGGGTACTGAATGAATTTTTCTAATTTTGCTGCTCTTTGAAACGAAAAGCTCTTTAATTCAAGATATTTGTCCCCGACGAAAGTCGCGGATTGGACCCTTAGCTCAGACGGTTAGAGCATCTGACTCATAATCAGAGGGTCGCTGGTTCGATCCCAGCAGGGTCCACACACAGTTCTTATTTCATCGTTGGCTTTCTCTCCAAAATAATTATCGGGAGGGGTTAGGGTGTTCCTTACACAAGTCGCCGGATTACTGGTCGATTTAAACAGGGCCTCTGTAGTGCATATTTCCTTATTTGACGTATTGTTTCCCGATATCCCGATAGCTATCGGGAGGGGCAAGTTTGCAAAAAAGTCAACCATTACTTCATTATGCCCATGGCAGTGCTATGGGCTTTTTTGTAACCTTAACCTTTCATTAACCCTGTGAAAGATACTTTTGACAATCATTTGAGAACAGTATGAAAAAATTGATTACGCTTTCCCTCGCATTGGCATCTGTACTTCCATTATTTGCACAGGACTCTTCTATAGTAAAACCAGCAGCACCAGCTCCTGCACCTGCCCCTACAACAAAGAAAAGGGATTGGAGCAAGGTCAACCTCGCCAACCGGCCTAATGACCACTTCATGATGCAATTGGGGTACAATGGATGGGCATCTATACCAGATACTATTAACACCAAGGGTATTCCCCGCAGTTTTAATATGTATTTTATGTTCGACTTCCCCTTCAAAACCAATCCCCGGTTTAGTGTGGGCATTGGTGCGGGTTTGGGAACCGACAATTTCTACCTCGATAAACAGACCATAGATATTGCCGGTAAAAATTCGAACACACTGTCCTTTAAAAAAGATTCTACCTACTTCAAAAAATACAAGATCGCTACCACTTACCTGGAAATCCCTGTTGAACTCCGGTTTGCGGCTGATCCTGAAAACACCAATAAAAGCTGGAAAGCGGCCATTGGTGCAAAAGTGGGAACCATGTTAAGCGCCATGACAAAAGGTAAGAACCTGATGAACAGTAAAGGCGGAACCATTCTCACGTATACTGAAAAAACAAAATCAAAACGCTACTTTAATACTACCCGCCTGGCAGTTACCGCCCGCATTAGTAAAGGTGTGTTTGGCATTTACGGTATGTACCAGGTGAACCAGTTGTTTAAAGATGGCGCAGCCCCTACCAGCTCAGGCTTACAGAATATACGACCATTCCAGATAGGTATAACTATCAGCGGCCTGTAGATCGGGCAGCGGTTCCAGCCAGCCCGTATTAGAACATAATTTCAAAATATTCGATCCGGAAGAAGATCCCGCACAGGCGGGAAATTCTTCCGGATTTTTTTTGCCCGGTATTTCCGGATAAACGTGGGCTGAAGGCTTTCACCCAAGGTAGTGGCGTCTTTGGCAGGGTATCAAACAAAGACCAACCAAAGACATAACAAAGACCAAACAAAGACTTGATAAGAACATTCCCTTTATCAGGTCTTTGTTCAACCTTTATTACGTGTTTTTCAGCTCCTTGTCTAAATATACCTCCACCTTTCCCCAACCAGATCCCAACCAAGTGGACGAGAACCGGCAATCCCTGCGCTCATTTCCGGTTTTGCGGCCGCCACCGGGCACCAGATTCTAAACAAAGCACCATAACCGGTACCCCCATTTCCGGCTTTGCAGCCGCCTACCGGGCGAACCAAATCCCCAGCCAAAGACCGGAACCGTTAAACGCTGCCCCCATTTCCGGTTTTTCAGCTTACTTTTGCACGGAAAACTGAAGGAATTGTTAGACAAGAAGAATATCATTCAAAAAGAAGAGAAGGCTGTACTGGTAGGACTGGTACATAAATTACAGACCGAAGAACAGGTTACTGAATACCTGAACGAGTTGGCATTTCTGGCAGAAACCGCCGGCGCCAAAGCCGTAAAACGGTTCGCCCAAAAACTGCCCCACCCCGATAGCCGCACTTTTGTGGGCAAGGGAAAGCTGGAAGAGATCAAAAACTACATCGAAGGACGCGATATCAACATTGTAATTTTCGATGATGAGCTTAGCGGGTCGCAGATCACCAATATTGAAAAAGTGTTGGAAGTGAAGACCATCGACCGCAGTGACCTTATTCTGGACATTTTTGCCCGCCGGGCAAAAACCGCCCAGGCCAAAACACAGGTTGAGTTGGCCCAATACCAGTACCTGATGCCGCGCCTGCGAGGTATGTGGAAGCACCTGGAACGGTTAGGAGGCGGTATTGGAACCAGGGGACCCGGTGAAACGGAAATTGAGACCGACCGCCGTATCGTGCGCGAAAAGATAGCGCTGTTGCGTAAACGCCTGAGCGAAATTGACAAGCAGGCATCTACCCAGCGGAAAGACCGCGGAGAATTTATTCGGGTAGCCCTGGTAGGTTATACCAACGTGGGCAAAAGCACCATCATGAACCTGCTGGCAAAGAGTGAAGTGTTTGCCGAGAATAAATTGTTTGCCACGCTTGATACCACTACCCGCAAAGTAGTGTTTGAGACTACGCCGTTTTTATTAAGTGATACGGTGGGGTTCATTCGCAAATTGCCGCACCACCTGGTAGAAAGTTTTAAAAGCACGCTCGATGAAGTGCGCGAAGCAGATATTCTGCTGCATGTGGCCGACACCTCGCATGTACAATATGAAGACCAGATAGGAGTGGTAAATAAAACCCTGCAGGAATTGAATGTGATCGACAAGCCGGTGATCACCATTTTCAATAAAATGGACCAGTACGAAAAGAACACGTTTGATCCCTGGCTGGAAGAAGAAGTGCGATCTGAAATCCTGGTAGACCTCAAAGAACGCTGGGAAAACCAGTTACAGGGTAATTGCGTTTTTATTTCGGCCACTGAAAGAACGAACATTGAGGAACTGCGAAACACCATTTTAAATAAGGTTAAAGAATTATACGCCATCCGGTACCCGTACAGAACGGGCTTTTTATAATGGCGGTTCCCCCAGAACCTACCTGCATGACGGAAAAAAAGTACCAGTACCATCAAATAGCGGAGCATTCATCTGAACTGTTGTTCAACGGGCAGGGCATTGCCGTGGTGGAAGTAAAAGGTAAAAAGCTTTGCCTTGCACGCCACCAGTCGGCGTGGTATGCCTTTGCTTATAAATGTCCGCATGCGAGTGGTATTATGTCGGAAGGGTATATTGATGCCGTTGGCAATGTGGTATGCCCGGTGCACCGGTATAAGTTCAGTTTGAAAAATGGCCGCAATACGAGTGGGGAGGGATATTATTTGAAGACGTATCCGGTTGAGGTGCGGGGAGAGGCGATTTTTGTGGGTATGCCTGATGGCGGGTTGTTTGGGTGGTTGTGATTTTTGAGAAAAGGCTTGGAAAAAGCCAACAAGGTGATTAAAAGATCAATAGGAAATATGGGCGGCTCTCTTTGAAGAAATTTTTTTAAATTAATTCCCCGATTTTCTTTGACCAGGTGTTTTTTAAAATGAGAAATTCCTTATTTTTGCTGCCCATTTCGGAAGAGAGGTAGTAAATAACTGCCGGTTTTTCAATTAGTTCTGAAATGGAACACATATTCCTCCTTAGCTCAGTTGGTTAGAGCATCTGACTGTTAATCAGAGGGTCTCAGGTTCAAGTCCTGAAGGGGGAGCAAGAGAATCAAGCAGTTACAATCATTTGGATGTAGCTGCTTTTTTATTTGCACCAAAATTTGCACCATAAAATTGTAGCCCCTGCAATCGGTTATCTGAAAATGATTTTTGTGAACAGTACTAAATAAAGAAGCTTTATCTCACCCGATAGACGAAGCGATACAACGAAAAAAATCACCCAAAGTTTATTCGGTAGCACTACCAGAGAACCGTTTGGCCGGGTAATGGCAACATAATGGTTAAATCTACAAGTGCTTTTAAATAAGGGGGCTATTGTCTAATAAAACCGGCCTTGGTAAGTTTAAACATTTAAATTCTAATTCTTCTGTATGCTGTTCATTTGTTCGTTGGCCAAGTCGTTCCCAGCATCATCCAAAATTTTCAATTGATCACTAACGTATATTTCATATTGCTGATATGCAAGTAAGGTAGCTGTCAGATAATCATAGGGTGATGAGGTTTGTTTATCCGAAGTATATATTCTTTTTTTGTGATAACCTTCCTTACTATCATTATTCATAAAATAAATATAATCTCTATCTGTGTCCCCTTTGATATAATATTCACAAAACTCTTTATGTTCATTGAAAAAATGCTTAATCTTGGTTAACTCTCTTTGCCAAAATTGAATTTTTTCTTCTTTGTTATCTTGTGGCAGGAATAATATAGCCTGGCAACGTTGCATATAGTATTCAATCAACCCGGTAAATTTAGGTTTACAATTTTTGAAAAAATCTATTTTTCTATTTTCAATTATGTGATTATTTACCCTTATCCATGCTTTTAATTGGTCCCAATAATTTATACAAATCCGGCAACAACATTCTAATTGTTCAATCTCAGGCAATGGTAGTTGTAAACAACGGTTAATACCTTTCTGCATTTCTATGTATAACAGGTTACATTTATCTTTCATAATTCACTAAGCTATTTTAAGAAGGTTCCAATTAAAAAGAAATGCTTTATTTTGAATGACTGGGATATAGTAGAAATTCAACTCTTTAATAACGTGAGGCAATCAATACTTCAATTCCATCATTTGAAAATTCAGCCCAATCAATTAATATCTGACTGTTGATTGGCTCATATATGTCCTTCTTCCTTATATCTTCCGGTATATCTTTAATTGGCACCAACAGAATAAAGCGGTGGTGCCATATAGTCTAAGCGCCTACCTGAGTTAAACCTTTCACCTGTACATATTTAAAACCTTCATTTTTTAACTTTTGCAGGATCGATAGCGTTAACCTGGAAGTAGAATCAACATTTTGTCGTATTTCATTTTTCATTATTAATAAAGTTAGTTAGCCCTTTTAAGAATTATTGGGGCTTCGTGCCCATTTTTTTTCTATTAGTGGTTATCGAAACTTTTTTCAGCATATCTTATCGCATCATCAATCGAACAGAAAACAAAGTCCTTTCCAATCTTTTGTAGGAGGTTATATGTATTTAACTGCCGTTCAAGATTTATATCTACATCTGATAAACAAATTTTAATCTTTCCTACATACAGATTAGTTATTACTTTGCTGAGTATATCAGCGTCATTGGAATGAATATGCCAGATTCGGTTAAGACGTATAATAAGGATACTTGGTCGTATGGTCATCATTTTCAATACCTCTACATATTTGTATAGAATTTCGAAAGTTGCTGAATTGCTAATTTCGAATACCTCAACTCTTGGCGGAACGGTTAATTCATTTCCCTTATTTAAAATTCTATATCCATTAATGTGCCCTGGATTTAAATTTTTTATTGTCCTTCGCATCAAAAGGATCGAGGCGACTATCGCTCCAACAAATAAAGCTGTAGAAAATCCAATAAAAATGAAAGGAATGGCTATCAAAATAGCTATGAGAATATCTTGTATTATTCCGGTTATTTTTTCAGTATGATTGCCAACATTGTTCATTTTTTCTTTCTTATAAGTTCAAGCACTCCATTTATAAATGTCAGAGGATGTATAGGATTGCCGGGTACATACAAATCAATTTTATATTTCGACAAAAAACTTCTGTTTAACGCAAGACTGCCTTCAAATATGCCTCCGCTTATAGCATCAATTCCTGCAAGTATGATGATTTTGGGGGCAGGTATTGCATCATAACAAATCTGTAATGACTGGGCCATATTTTCTGTTATAGGCCCTGTAATTACAATTCCATCTGCGTGACGTGGCGAGGCTACAAATTCAATACCGAACCTTCCCATATCAAAATTTACATTTCCACAGGCATTCAATTCCAATTCGCAGCTATTATCGCCACCTGCTGATACCTGTCGTAATTTTAAAGAGCCACTGAAATATTTAGAAATTTCCTTTCTTATCAGTTCTGGATTCAACTCAACGGGTTTATCACTTCCTTCCATTATCACAAGCCTCCCACGGTCATTGGTAGCGATTCTATAATCTGTTGTAAATTTTATTTTACCTGGAAACGCAAAGGCACACTCTCCACAAAAGGTACATTTTCCCAAGTCAATGCAAACAGGGGCTGTCGAGATAGCGTTTGTTGGGCAAATTTCTGCCAGCTCAGCTTCATTAATTATTTCAGAACTGATTACCGGTCTGCCTTTGAATATACCTGGAACTTGTGCAGCGGTCACATCAGGAATGTATTGTCTGCCCTGATGAAACAGTATTTTAAGATTATCTAACATTTTTGCCTGTTTTAGTTTTATAGATCATGACCACAATAAGACAGATCAAAGCTTTTGTTGCAAATAGGGAAATCAGAGATTTCATTATTCCGAACGGCCAATGCTGTTGCCAGCCAATTATGAAACGATGGATCTTTTATTTTATAATGCACCAATTCACCTATTTCATCTGTAACAGCACAATGGCAAATTTCACCTCTCCAGCCTTCTACTAATGAAATAGCGAATGAATCTGGTGCAGGATATCCAGAAAGACCAATTCTATGCTTGCCCATCGGTATGTCTTGGATTAGCTCTCTTACATATTCAATAGATTGATTGATTTCTTTCTTCCGCATCCGTGCTCTAGAGTAAACATCGCCTTGCTTCTTAATTACCGGCTGATGTTGTAACTCATAATATAAATCATGAGGATGTGAAGAACGGATATCCCTTTTAATCCCACTCATTCTAGCCGACATGCCAACCGTTCCAATCATAGCTGCTTGCTCTGCCGTTACAACTCCTGTTTTTTCAAAGCGAGCTAATACACTTGGCAAACTAAATTGCTCTTCAGCGATTTCTTCGAAATCTTTTTCATAGTCGTCCAGTAGTTGAGTAAGCTCCCCCATTAATGCTTCAGTAAGCGGGTAATTATTTTTACCAGCGCGGATCAATCCTTTCGCCAAACGGTTGCCACACCATTTTTGAAAATAGTTAATAACCGGTGTTCTCAATCTGCCAAATACTGCGCTGCCGAGTTGATAACCGACATCGGTACACATTGCGCTTAAATCACCGGTGTGAATAGCAATTCGTTCTAATTCCAGAGCAATGGTTCTGGCCAATTGCAAATCCCTGTCTGCATGATAGTTGCATAAACTTTCCCAAAGGTTTACAAAGGCAACCCCATGCGACGCTACGGAATCACCTGCAATATTTTCAGCCAAAGTCGTACGTTGCAGCAATTTTTTTCTTTCAAGGAATAATCGCTCAATTCCCCTGTGCTGGTAACCTAATTGTATCTCCAGGTGAAGAATCTGTTCGCCATTGCAGATAAAACGGAAATGGCCCGGCTCAATAATACCCGCATGTATGGGGCCCACACCCACTTCGTGTAATTCCTCGCTCTCAATTTTGAAAAAAGGATAGTCTGCTACTCTCAGGCTTTTGTTAAACCGGTTGAAGGGAAATCGTACGGGTTTTAACCAGGGATGGTCTACATATTGTGTTCCAAAATTTTCATGAATTTCCCTTTCATATTTTTCGAATGCAAGATTATGCTTTGTAAAAGAAGGAAGCTGAGCCTGGCTATCCACTATACTTGATGAAATATTTATTGTATGTAAGTCGTCATTCGCGATACAGCAGATTAATTTGATCTTACCTTTGTAAGGATATCCAAAATAATTTACACAATGAGAACTATTTGCTTTTATCATCGAGGATACATTGAACTCCAGGAATGAGGAATAAGATAATTCCGGGATAGCGGAGATACGAATAGTTTCATTATTTCCTATACTTATATAACTCATATTAATGCGGTATATTTTTTATAGTTTCCTGAATTAATGTTACAAACTGTTGCGGCGGAATTAATCCCAGGTAAACAACCAGCCCAAGTAAAATGAATTGAGAAAGAGATTCAAACGGGTTTATTTTTTTAACGCCTTCTTCCTTAAAATCAACAGCAGGTGTGAAAAGAAGTTTAAATATATTTTTACCAAAAGACCAAATGATAATTGTCAACAGGAACATTACAACAATTAGTATCCACAAATAATTTGATTCAAACAAGGAGCGAAAAATCATAAACTCGCTAATGAATAAACCCGACGGCGGCATGGCTGTTGCAAAAAAGAAAGCCAGCAGCATAACAATTGACCCCGTAACATTATATTTAAAATAGTTGCCTGCATCATAGATGCTCTTGCTTTGATAAATGCGATAGATCTGACCTTGCTGGAAGAAAAGGCTTGACTTAATGAAAGAATGTAATACAATATGCAGTATAGCTGCATAATTCCCTACTCCTCCTGCTGCAAGACCTAGCATAATTATGCCTGCATGTTCAATACTGGAATAGGCAAACATTCTTTTAATATTTTTGACCTTTGTCATGTAAACGGTTGCTACAAAAATGGAAAGCAGGGCCGCGATGATTATCACATGACTCGCCCATTGGTGAATAGAGGAATTTACAGTCACTATATAAGAACGAAAAATACCAACGAAACCGACATTCATCAAAACACTGGAGAGTAATGCACCGGCAGGAGACGGGGCCTTATCCTTTGCATCTATGCCAGCAGTGTACATAGGAACCAACCCTAACTTGGCAGTGAATCCTGTAAAGATGAAAATGAAAGCCAATCTAAGCCAGAATGCATTTAGTTCCCGAGCTTTATTCAAAAGGTTCGAAAAAGAAAGATCATCAGTACCTGCCTTCGGTAAAGAAAAACTTAAAAACAATATGCCAATGAAAACAAGCGTAATACTGATGGCACAAACAAAAACGTATTTCCAGGTACCTTCCAGGGAACGGTTATTCCTGCGGTGATAAATTAGTGCAGAGGCACTTAGCGTGGTTAATTCAACAAAAATCCAGGTAACGGCGATATGGTTGGAAAGATAAGCAGCGCTTATTGAAGTTAATAAGGCAATCATCGCAGCAAAATAGATAGCAGTATGTTTGGGGTTATCCTGCTTTGTTCCCAAATAAACATAACTGTGGTAAAAAGCCGGGATGCTGATAATGCACAATGTTATAAGAAGGAGCACCCCCAATGAGTCAGCCGTGAAATAAGTTAATTCAATTGTATTGATATGCAGATATTCATAAATTGTAAACCCAATCTGCAATAGTACAAACGCTATTACGAGCATATTTTTTAACGCCCGGTTCCTGTTAAAAAGCAATAATCCACTTATTAAAAATGCACATGATAAATATATTCCGGTCATACTTTGATATTAATCTTTCAGATTTTTTAATTGGTCAACATCAACATCTTTCAGTACATCACCAATCCTGTTCGCAAAAACTCCCAGTAAAAAAATGCTGGCGAAAATGTCAAGCAAAATACCCAGGTTTACCAGCACAGGCATTTCATTTCCCAGAGCCACCGATAAAATAAACACTCCGTTTTCGATGACGAGATACCCTATGATGTGAGTGATTATTTTACTTCTTGTAACAATAATATATAATCCTGCAAATAGCGTTGAAAGAGCTACCACAAAATATATTTTACTAATGCGGGTATCAGTGATAGAATTGGATAAAACGAAAGTAGCAATGATAATAAGTGTAATGATGATTAGCGATACAAAGTTGGGAACAAAAGGTTCTGCATCACGGGTTATTCTATTCCTTTTCATGGTATAGTTCATAAATAAAGGAATAACAATTGCCTTTACTGCAATTGTTTCAAAAAGTACAAAAGTGAGGTTGATTGCATTAATTTCGATTAACTCAATAAAAGCGATACCAAAAAGCAATACGCCCTGAAATGCGAGGATTTTTATGTAAGTAATCAATCGATGGGCTATACTTAGGTATAACAGTGAAATGGTAAATATTATCAGTAATACGTTTGTCATTATTATTATTGACTTGTTATTTTGGTTGTTAGCTGAATTGACCTAAAATCAATAGTACCCCTAAGAAAATCAATAGGGAAACCGATGATAGTGCCAGTATATATTGGGCATTATGATTCATCCGGAATCTTGCCGTAAAAGACTCAAGTAATCCGATAGCTATTGCAAAAAGCATCTGCATTCCGAAAAATATGGGTATAGTAAGATACAAAGGAAAAGTACCCATAAACAAGTTTGCAATTAAAGCGCCGTACATGGCAAATTTCAAGTTAGTAGCATATAAAATCATTCCCAGGTCGAAACCACTATTATCAAGTATCATTACTTCATGGATCATTGTAAGTTCAAGGTGAGTTGTAGGGTCGTCAATCGGCATACGACTGTTTTCCACCATTGTAATCATGACCAGTACAAAGGTGGCTAAAACGCCGAGAATGTAGGATATATAAGAACCAAAATGCAGTGAAGCAAATATTTGTTGAAAGGAAGTATGACCTGTGAGAAGGGTTAAGGAACCCATCAATATAAAAAAAGCAGGTTCTGCAAACATAGAAAATAATGCTTCCCTGCTTGCCCCCATTCCTTCAAAGCTACTGCCAGTATCTAATGCAGAGATAATATTGAAAAACTTACCTACCCCCAACACATAAGCAAAAAATACAAAATCTCCTTTAAACGATATTATTCCTTTGTATCCGCCGAAAGGAATGATCATGATAGCCATGATAACAGAGGTAATATATATGCTGGGTGCAATCTGAAAAATAAAACTGGTGGTTTTGCTATACACAGAGCCTTTTTTTAACAGACGAATTATATCTTTTATCGGTTGGAAAATACCAGGGCCTTTACGACCGGAAGTAATACTTTTTGTCCGAATAATGATTCCACCGAAGAACAGGCTTGTGATAATTATTAAAATAAAACTTATCATCCTTCAGAGCTTGTTTAAAAATTGAAATAACGCTTTTAAATATTCAACCAAAAAAGGAATTCCCAGCATCAACGTGATAAAAACAACACCGTATAATATGTAAAACTGTAGATTGCCATTTTGCAAAAAAATAAATTTATTAAAGAATCCCTTTAACACCCGCAAGGGATAATCAATCAACCATTCTTCTGCTTTGTCATAGGGATGTGTTTCTTGCTGCCCATTCTGAGGAAATACACCTTCTATTTCTTTTTTCTTTTTATAAATGGAAAAAAGTGGCTCTGCCAATTTGCGGTAAGCACGAACAAAGGAACCGGCTGTATACTGCATTTTTTCAGTTGAACCAACATACCCGCAACCCCAGGTTGCATTGAATTCAACCGATCTATTTGCTGTCATTCTTTTCCTTATCAAATATATCAGTCCAGCCAATAAAATGAAAGCTGCTGAACATAAACCAATTATTGACAGGGCATCCCCTGCAGGTAGATGGCTTGACGGAAAATGATTGACAGCAAATAAAGAAACCGGTTTAGAAAAAGCAGTAATAATAAATTTAGGGAACAAGCCAATTGCTATTATTAACAAAACTATGCCATACATTGGGATCAATTTCCCTATAACAGCTTCTTTGGGAGTTTGGTGAAAATGGTGGCGGGCCGTACCTAAAAAGACCGAACCGAAAGCTTTTGTAAAACATAACATGGCTAATCCACCGATTAATGCCAATCCAAAAAGTCCGCATACTATCCATGAAAGTAAAACTTTGTCGGAACCACGCAGTCCGGTAAACAGACCATTGTAAATTAGAAATTCAGAAACAAATCCATTGAAAGGGGGTAGTCCACAGATAGCAAGAGAAGCAATTAAAAATAAAAAGGTAGTATGAGACATTTGTTTACCCATACCGCCCAACTTTTCAATATCCATAGTGTGAGCAGCCTGGTATACATTACCAGCGCAATAAAATAAAAGTGATTTAAAAAGAGAGTGGTTTAACGTATGCAGCAATGCACCCGTAAATCCAACGATGGATAAGATATTATTTCCTTTTCCTATTCCTATACATCCCAGACTTATTCCTATTCCAATGATACCGATATTTTCAATACTGCTATAAGCAAGTAACCGTTTTAAGTTGTGTTGAATGATGGCAAGCATCACTCCATAAATTCCAGTGAGGAGTGAAATAAACAGAATTATATAGCCGATTACCAGGTAATCGCTTTTTATTTGTAATAGCATTCTCAAAATTCCATAGATGCCAATTTTAATAATCACTCCCGACATTACACCCGATACATGAGAAGGGGCTGCCGGATGCGCATAGGGCAGCCAGGTATGGAAAGGAACAAATCCTGCTTTTATGGCAAATCCGATGAAGAAACAAAAGAATAAAACAACACCGGCGAGTAACGGATTATTTGTGGAGTAAACGGTAATAGCTCTGAAATCAAATGAATCCATTTTTAACGCTACCCATATAAAACCAAGCATCAAAAACATAATGCAGATATGCGACTGGATTAAAAAGTTTATTCCTGCATTTAACGTCTCCCTTTTATTATGCTCAAAAATGATCAACATAAAAGATGATAAAGCCATTATTTCCCAGGCAATAAGAAATACAATAGTGTTTTGTAATGAACAAATGCTGTTAAGACTTGCCTGAAGAAGTATAAAGCTGATACAATGAAGTGAGAGATTGGCTTTCTGATCCCGGTAAACTTTCATATACTGCAAGCCATATAAAGCGCCCGTGAGAAAAGTGAAATTGATAATCAGGATAAAGAAACCTGACAAAGCATCAGCCCTCAAAGGAATTTTTCCGGTAACTGATGAGCCCCTAAAGAAATATTCAATTTGTTTTCCATGCATTGCCTCAATCGCTATAATACTACTTAAAATAGCGAGTAAAACTACAGTCATTACAGTAACTAAACCCTTCCATCTGACATTTATAAATGGAACAAGCAGGATGCTTAACAAGGTAGTTAATATGAACGCTGTAATAATTTCCATTAGATAATATTAAAAATCGTTCCTAAAAACACAAGAACAATAAAAAAAATACCATACAGGATATATGATTGGATCTTTCCGTTTTGAATGAACTGAAAATAATCCAGAAAGTACAGAAGCTGGCTAACGGTGCGGTTGAAGATTCTTGTCATAAAAAAATCGTTGTAATTTGATGAGTATTTTCTTTCTGCAGGAAATATTTCATTTACCTGAATTTTTTTATACTTTTTCTTTTCTATTACAACAAAGCTAAGCAGTTTTCCAAGAGAATTTGAATAGGATTTACCTGAGTACTGCATCCTTGGGGAAGGCGCAGTATATCCGCAGCGCCAGGTTGAATCTACGGAAACAGGATGGCTTCGCGTAACCCTTGTTCTTATAAAATATATTAAAATCAATAACAAAATGAATAACAAGGTAAACTTTCCAATAGCCGATATACTACCAAGTAATGATGCTGGCATTACTTCATTTATTGAAGTAACTGATGGTGTAAAACTTGAAACGATTCCCTGTACAATTGATAAATATAATTGTGGCAACAATCCTATTGAAAGCATAATTGCTAAAATGAAGTACTGTGGTAACCGCATAATCCAACCGGCCTCCCTGGGACGCTGATGAAAATAAGTACGAGGAACACCTAGAAATATTGTTCCAAAACTTTTTGTGAAAGTAAGCATGGAGATTCCACCGATAATTGCCAACCCTGTCAAAGAAGATACCATCAGGATCACGTAAGTATTGCCGATGGAATTAATTCCTGTTATAAGGCTACTGTATAAAAGAAATTCTGATACAAACCCGTTGAAAGGAGGAAGGCCGCTAATGGCTAGTGCCCCCATTAAGAATAACATGGCTGATTGTGGCATAGTATGAATCAATCCACCGAGTTTCTCCATATCCGTTGTCTGCGTCTGCTGATGAACGAAACCTGCATTAAAAAAAAGCAATGATTTAAAAAGCGAATGATTCAGTGTATGTAAAAGTGCCGCTGTAAACCCTAAGATTTGTAACAGCATATTCCCATTACCCATTCCTATCAATCCAAGCCCGATGCCAATACCAATAATACCTATGTTTTCAATAGTACAATAAGCAAGCATTCTCTTATAATCCCGAAGTACTGCTGCATTTAAAACCCCATAAAGGCCGGTAAGCACTGAAATAACAATAACAATTTCTCCAATGATCGTAAAATCCTGCCTTAGCAAAAGCACAATCCTGAATATTCCATAAATCCCCAACTTAACTATAACCCCTGACATAACACCAGAGATATGCGAAGGGGCTGCGGGGTGTGCTTGTGGCAACCATGAATGTAAGGGAATAAATTCTGCTTTTATGCCAAAGCCAATAAAGAATAAAAGGAACAGCCCAAGGTTTGAATGAGATGAAAAGAAGTTTTTAATGGAACTAAATTCAAAAGAGCCTTCCGAAAAATAAACCCAAATAAAAGCAGTCGTCAGGAAAAGCACACCGATGTGCATTTGTACAAGGTAATTTATTCCTGCCTTGAGTGTAGATTTATTCTGATGTTCAAAGATGACAAGCAAAAAGGATGACAGGGACATTAATTCCCAAACGATCAGAAATGCTAACCCATTCTGCGCCATGCATACCCAAAGCATTGAAGACTGAAACAATAAATATAACATCCAATGCATGGAAAGATTTGATCGTTGCTGATGATACGGCTGCATGTATCCTATACCGTAAAACGCACCATTAATGCACGTTAAATTGATGATAAGAATAAACCATGAAGACAGCCTGTCTAAATGAAAAATAATATTACCAAATACATTGGTTTTACAAGTGATAATATCAATACAATCTCCCGAAAGTACCTTCACCGCAGGAACGCAAGAGGCGATGGCTATTAAGAAAACAAAAATAAAATTAACTCTTGCTCTCAGGTAATGTGGCAATAACGGAATAGAAATAATCCCAGCCACCAGCAATAAAATGGATATAAAAAACAATGATTCAGTCATAGATATCGATACAAAAAGTTTTATTTGCCGGCATTCTCATATCGAGGATAGATTAAATTCGGGTATCATTCGGATTAAAAACGGGCGTATAATTCATTATTTGGCAGTAACATTGATTTGTTGCCTGATGTAATCAAATTGTTTCCTTGCCAATTTAATATTAGTCCATTGCTGCGCATTATGATCTATTGGACTAAATTCTCCTAAATGATGAATTGTTTTTGTCACAAATCTGGTAATAATGTAGCCATTAACTTTGTGATCTTTCAGACTCTTCATAGCAACGTCTATAAAGCGTGTAACTTCATCCGGAGATTGGGCAAATAAAATTTTAGTAATAAGCTTACATCGGTATTCATCAATAGTAAGTGGCATAAGAATAATCTGTTTTTAAAATTAAAATTCAATGCTCCTTTTTTGTAAGCCTTCTAAACTTAAAGCCCAGTTGTCTTTACCCAGTTTTTGACGGATGGCATTTCCAAAAGGGTGTTTATAAAACCGTAAGCATACTTATAATTAGCGCCAATGAGTGTTCCTTTATTTGATTCAATTAATAAACCAAGATGTTTGATTAATTCTTTAAGGTAGGTTTCAAGGACTAATTCACTACACCCTTGCTCAAAATGCTTTCTGATATTGCTAACAACCACTGCTTCACAAGCTTTATTTCCTTCCGCCTTTTTGAGGTAATGCACAATTTGCTGCATTTCATAATAAAAGTTAATAGGCATATTTCTTTAACTTTTACATTCACATTTTTATCCAAAGTTTTAATAATCCATTGGCATGTGCTTCGACCTTTTGATAACCCGGTGGTATCTCATCATCCCAACTACAGTAGGTCGCCACTTTTGTGCCTGGAGGCATTGTATCCAATTGCTTATTTAAATAGATACTATAATAATGATACAATTCGGATGTATAAGCTATACTGTCATCAATTTTATCTGTACCTGGAAGATTTTCAAAAAAAGAATTATAAAAATAAAACCCCTCAAATTCTTTTAAATCCAGCTGCGTGAAGTTTCTGTATATAAATTCCACATTAGATATTCCTAACTTCTCCTTAGCTGATTGAGCTTGTTCTATTAAACTTTGCCTTTGTTCTACGCCATAAAAAAAAGCTAATGGATTATAATAAGCACCAGCTAAACAAAATTTTCCTGAACCACTTCCAATATCAAGTATTCTTGCCTGTTTTTTGTTTGAAAGAAATGTTACAGCTTTATAAATTATATTTAATGGTGACCAATGCTGTTTGTCGAGCTGTTGAATTGATTCTGGAAATAATTGGCAAAAACTTTGCTCGCTTTTGAAAATATGGTCAAGGTATCGAGAAGTAGGAACAAAAGGCATATTAATGTAGTTTACAATCTTTAATTAATCATTCACCTTTATTTCATCAATCTCGGGATCTTCAGGTTTTTCAGCTTCCCAATTTGTATTATAACGAACAAAAAATGACAGCCATATTGCTCTTGACAAGCGCATTAAATAAGGTTGAAGTACTATTAACAGAATTATATTAAACCCCAACCACCAAAAAAATCTATTGTCATTTACCGACATTCCTATTAATACCCACCAGGCAACAAAAGAGGTTACTGATAGAGCAACTGTTAGTGCATAACTCACATATGCGGTTCCATAATAAAATCCTACTTCTAATTCGAAAATCTGGTTACAAACAGGGCATTTATCATTCATTTTCATGAATTTCTTCAGATTGCAGGAATTATTTACCTGAAACATTCCGCCTTTTCTGCATCGCGAACACCTATGTGTTAACAAGCCCTGTACATAACTAGGTCGATTATATTTTTTATCTACATGCATAATTTTTGCTTCGAGTATGCTATTCATCTACTTTAAAATTTCAGATCATATAGTTTTATCCAGTTATTCCACTTGGGTGTTTTTAAAAGTTCGTTGATAAATCCGCTCGCATATTTAAAATTGATATAATCTATGTCGCCTTGTTTTGAAGCAATTACATCTTCCATATATGTGGAAGTTTGTTTTAGATATTGTTCTATATTCAATTCATCGCATCCCTTGTACAAATGCTTTTCTATGTTTCTAACAATTATCTTTTCGCAGGCTAAATAACCCTCCACTTTTTTCAGATGATTGGATATTTCACTAATTTCGTTTTCAAAGTTTATTGGCATTATTTGGTCGTTTGGTTAATCATATTTTCATCCAAAACTTTAATGAAGTATCGGCTTTTGCTTCTACTAAATGATAGCTAGACGGCACTTCACCATCCAGGCTATGAAAGGTTGCCAATCTTGTTCCAATTGGCAGTTGTTCAAGTTGATGCGGCTAAACTAAATTTTCCTACGCCACTTCCTAGATCCAGCACATTAACATCTTCTTCAGAGGTTAAAAATTCTACTACCATTTGGACAATATGCAAGGGAGTCCAGTGCTGCCCTGATAATAATTGAATACCCTGAGGGTATAGGTTATGAAATTGAGCGTCTGAGCTAAACCAGTTGTCTAAATACAGTCTTGAAGCAGCTTCAGAGTTCATAAAATGGTTTCCTTACTGAAAATAACGGGCATTAAATGCAAATGTTAGTAGATTCCTCCCTTCATATTTTTATCCAAAATTTTAATAGTTTGCCAACATACGCCTCAACTACCTGATAGCTCGATGGTATTTCGCCTTCAAGGCTATGAAAAGTTGCCAGCCTTGTTCCTGCAGGCATTTCTTCCAGTTTTTTATAAAGTTGTTTATTATAATAATCGTACAATTGTGGCGAGCATGTTATCGTGTTGTCAATTTTTTCTGTATCCGCCAGATTCTCGTAAAATGAGTTATAAAAATAAAAATGGTCGTACTGTTTAAAATCGAGTTGAGTTAGATTCTGATTTAAAAAATATACATTCCCTAAGCCAAGAATATTCCTTGCCGTTTCAGCGTGAGCGACTAAATGCTTGCGCTGTTCAACTCCATAAAAAATTGCACCGGGTTTATAATAAGCTCCGGCCAAACAAAATTTTCCTACGCCACTGCCAATATCCAACACTTTTACACCCTCTTTCGGAACAAGAAATTGTGATACCAATTTGGCAATATGTAACGGCGTCCAATGCCTGACAGCCAATAATTGAATAGATTGCGGATATAAATGATGTATTTGGGTATCTGAGTTAAACCAGTGATCCAAAGTATCCGAATTTGAACTAGTATTTATTGTGAAATCCATGAATCTTTGCTTTAGAATTTTCTTTTAGTAAATATTCTGTACTGTTCGGGTTGCAATAATCCTTTTCTTTCATACGGCTGGCTTGGTACTATCAAAGCGACCCAGCCATTATTTTCGGGTTGAGTAAGTAACAAATTATTGCCCTCAGGGAGCAGGGCTTCATTGATACTGACAATTTTTCCATCAACCGGCATATGAATAGAAATCTTGTAATCCTCATAGTGAATAGTGGCTATAACCTCACCCTTTTTCATAACACCCAGCATTTCTGGAAAAAGCATTTGGTGAACCTGTTTTATACCTTTTAATTTGAATTCACAAATTCCAACGTATGCAACAGACCCTTGGTAATCAATCCATTCGTGATCATTTGTGTAATACAGATCACGTTTTACAAATTTAGATTTGCTCATAAAAGCAAAGTTATTTGTGAAACCGAAGAGTTACAATACCATTAAATCATTCTAAAAAATGACTTTTTTCAGTTTTTCGTTATGAAAAAGTAACTTTGGATATGAGTATCAGAGGATTATTTCCTATAGACAAATGGGATTTTAAAAGTGAATCCATCCTCATGAACCTGCCAGATGAGGACTTTGCCATTCTTTCTGCCAATCAAAGTGAACAGCCATATAGTAAAGGAGAGGTGATTTTTAGGGAAGGGGGATATCCAACCGGCATTTTTTATATCAAAGAGGGAAAAGTAAAAAAATACAAATTGATAGATGGAGGCGAACAAATCATATATGTAGCCAATTCTGGCGAATTGATAGGGTATCATGCCGTGTTGTCGGAGGAACGCTTTCCTGATTCTGCAGCTGCTTTAGAGGAAAGTGTTGTTGGATTCATCCCTAAAGAAGATTTTTTCGAAGTATTGCAACGCTCAAATATTTTAAGTCGTCGATTATTAAAGACACTTAGTCACGAATTTACAGTTTTGGCAAATGGTATGACTTTATTTGCACAACGTTCAGTACGAGAGCGTTTAGCTCTACAATTAATAGTGTTACGGGAAAAATATAAAACGAATTTTAAACCTGGGGAGCCTGTTGAGATAAATTTGTCACGTGAGGACCTGGCGAGCTTAGTTGGCACCGCCAAAGAAAACATAGTACGAATCCTTTCTGAATTTAAAGAAAAAGAGATACTGAAAACAAAAGGAAGAAAAATTGTTATATATGATGTAAAAAAATTAATAGAGATTGCAAATTATAAATAGATGTGTGAATCTAAGCTCGTAATATCAGGAGTGTGAATCGGTTTCATTTATAACATTTTGAATTCCCAATTAGTAGAACGAGCATAAAAAAAAGTTATTCAAATGAATAGATCCATACTATTATCGTCTCTTTGAAAAGTCGGATACTTAACCTGTAATATCCACTATTTAAATTGTTGTTGAGAAAATATTAAAGACCAATGGCTGAATCGCAGAAATAAACAGATAATGTATCGCTGAAATAATAGGTAATTACCTCAAAACGACCTCCCATTTCTGCCAATTTAGCTGAAAATGAACGGGAATGCTCTTTATAGATGTTTTATGATAGAGCGTATAGAATCTAATGGAATGACTGCCGCAAATTTTTTCCATAGATTCTCTCCGACTATACTAATCGCTGGAACCAACAATAATTTCTCTGCTGCTCTGTTCCAACATTCTACCGTCCATTGAGCATCTACTCTAAAAAATCCGTGGTGATTATTCCACGCAAAGGAGTATAAAATTTCCATGGGAAAGGAGTACAGAAATTCCACGCAAAGGATAATGTAAAATCCAAGATGGATCGGATTATACACTTTTCACTAAGATGACCGATATTTCAGTCATAATTAGCAAAGATGACCGAAATATCGGTCATTTTATATGAGTCGCTTATAACTACCATGTGCAATTACATTTAATATTTGTCAAACGGTTCAAGATTGCCCATGAACCTGGGCACATCCTCCTCCATCCTTCTTAAACGCCAACAACTTCTGCAAATACTCCGGCTCTCCCGAAAAAGTAACCTCTTTTATATTCCCATAATCATCATATCTATAGAGATGATTTAGAACAAACTATCCTGCTCCGTCCTGCCTGCATTTTTTACTTTATGTGTTGTAAAAACGATTATTTACTGGGATTATATGCTTATTTTTTAGATATTTATCGGAAATGTACCCCCAACCCCTAAAAACTTGTTTGAACATGTTCAAGATCAAACGCTTACTGCTCCTTTGCAGTTTGCAACTATGTATGTTCTTTGGAATAGCCCAAACCATTACAGTTATTAAAGGAATAGTACTTCACCCCGTAAATGATTTCATAATTGTTTCAGTAGACGGTTTGCTGGAAAACAGGAAAGATTCTGTACTCGTGAGCGATGCCGGCTACTTCAAACAGGAAATTACCTTAGAAAAGGGAAGCTACGTCACTATAAACTTTATAAACCAGGACTTGCGTTTTCCTGTGTTACCTGGAGACAGCATTGATCTAACACTTGACGAATCACTTTTAACCTATAACCTGACGGCCAGCAATCCACAACGAAAAAGGGAAATAACAGCGGTGATTGACAATTCCGCCTTATTCGAAGGCCGGCTTGAAGAAATTAATGCTGCTGCTGAAAAAAGATCAGACAGTTTACTGAATGTTATTTACAACCAGCAGTTAAAAGATTACCTGCAACGAATTCAACAGCCCTCTCCCAGTACTAAAGAAACAATGCTCGAAATATACTCCAGGCATCTGACGTATTGGCTCTTGTATAACCCGGTTTGCGCGCTAAAGGCTAATGAAAAAATAATCGGAAAAGAGCTATATAATAAATTCGCCTCCCTTCTACCTTCAGAAAAGGAATATCTTTCCCTGAACGAACCGCTGTTTTACGCTTCAGACTATTACCGTCGTTTTTTGCTAAATTTTAAGAACATAGATCCACTCCTTGCAAAAACTATAACATCAGACAGTACCAGCCTGAACAATACCGTTAATTATCAGGCACGTTACCAAACAATCAATGGAGATGTGCAAATTCCTGTTATCAGAGACTGGCTGATCATGAACCTCATTAAGAATACATACCGGGCCGGTTCTTATGCAGATGCCCTCCAGATCTCTGACGGCTACAAACCTCTTTGCCAAAATTCTGCCATTAAGGAAAGGATAAAAAATATGGACCTGGATTTTGCCAAACTTAAGAATGGCAACCAGGCTCCTGATTTCACCCTGGAAGATATAAACGGCAACCAGGTTTCCCTTTCTGACTTTAAAGGCAAATGGGTGTTTCTTAATTTCTGGTCAGTAACCTGCGGAGCCTGTACCAGGGATTTTATGAAGTACAGTCCCATCATCAATGAAAAGTATAAAGATAAAAACATCGTCTTCCTGAACATATGTTTTGAGGAAGATGCCAATAAATGGCGAAAAAAGGTGGACGAACTACAGATCAATGGCGTTAACGTAATAGCCAGGGGATGGTTCAACCTCAAAATATGCAAAGACTATCAGGCAGATTTCCTGCCACGGACGTTTGTGATCGATAAAGCAGGAAACATAAATGACAATCAACTTCCTTTAGTGAACCTGTCTCAGCTTGATGTGTCCGTTATAAACGAATGGCTACAATAACAGCAGGAGTGCCATCGCGATTGAATCGGGATGGTACTCCTCATTTCTACATTCTTCTCACGATTCCAGTTAAATTCAGCCGCTTCAAAGCCGCACCGGACGATCATATAATAGTTTTCTTTTATTAATGTTTTTACATTAAATTCAGATAGAAAATCTATTATATGCAATCAAAAAAGATAATCACCATATTCGGCGCCACCGGCGCCCAGGGCGGTGGACTCGCCCACGCTATTCTGCAAGATAAAAACAGTTCCTTCGGAGTAAGGGCAGTTACCCGCGACATCAATTCCGATAAAGCAAAAGAATTAGCCCAACTTGGAGCTGAGCTTGTTGTTGCGGATATAGATAATCGACAGTCTGTCGAAAATGCGCTCCGCGGTGCTTATGGTGCCTTTTTCGTTACTTTTTTCTGGGCGCATTTCTCGGCAGAAAAAGAAAAGGCGGAAGCAGCCATCTTTGTCGAGGCCGCAAAGCAGGCAGATCTGAAACATGTCATCTGGTCTACGTTAGAAGATACACGTGAATACGTTCCCCTCAATGATCAGCGAATGCCTACCATTCATGGTCAGTATAAAGTTCCCCATTTCGATGGCAAAGGAGAATCAGATAAATTGTTTACTGCAGCCGGCATACCCACAACCTTTTTGCTCGCGTCTTTTTACTGGGATAATTTTATCTACTTCGGCGCCGGACCCAAACGGGGTGAGGACGGCAGATTAGCGCTTACGCTTCCGATAGGCAATGCAAAGATGGCGGGCATTGCCGCCGAGGACATTGGCAAATGTGCATATGGCATTTTCAAAAAAGGAACTGAAATGGTGGGTAAAAGAATTGGCATAGCTGGTGAACATTTAACCGGAAACGAGTTGGCCGAAGGGTTGAGCAAGGCGTTGGGAGAGCAGGTCGTTTACAATAAAATTCCCGCAGATGTATACAGAGGTTTTGGCTTTCCCGGCGCTGATGACCTTGGAAATATGTTCCAGTTTTACGACGAGTTCGAAAAAGAATTAAATAAAACAAGAGACGTTAGTATGTCAAAGCAACTTAACCCAGACCTGCTGACCTTTGAGCAATGGCTTAAGAAATATGCGAGTAAAATCCCTGTTTGACATTATAATTTTCACATTGAAATTTCTTTAAAGCGATTAAACCCTGCACGAACCGGTTTGAAAATTGTTCAGTTAAGGGAGCACTATCGAGTAGGAAGTGAGAGATTAATCCC
>NZ_LVYD01000012.1 GCF_002077945.1 Niastella vici | reverse complement strand
GGTATCGAGCGGTGGCACCGATTTCTGGAGTAACCAGAACTATACCAACCAGAATGTAGCCGGGCTGGTAAGCGCCATGTACAGCAATATGCTGTCAACGGGTGTAAACTACCCTGTGCAGTATAAGCTGAACGATGAAACCATGGGCAGCGGCAATTACAAAAAGTTCCAGTTCGGCAGTATAGAGGCCGCCGATGTTACCAGACGGCCTGTGCTCAATGTGTCGTATGCAGCTTCGCGTTGTGATGTATTTGCAGCCTTTGTAAACAATGCGCTGGGTACGTACCTGGATGCAGCTGACATCAAGGCCCTGTATGCCATGAAAGGCAAAATGGTGATCAATGACAATTGTACCGCTTTTGCAGGCGGCGCTGGTTGCGGTTCTTCGGTAAAAGTGTATAAGAGTGACCTGCTGTTGTGCGGTGTCAATACCGAACCCACCTTTATACCGCTGCCCGAAAGTGTGTTGCCGACCGCCTGCAAAGATTCTGCCGCCATGGCCTGGGCCGCCACACAGGAGATCTATAACTTCCGCCGCGACTCGCTGCTGGGCAACTTCGATGATGCCTACACGCAGAAATGTTTATCGGCCGCTACGATAGAAGGATTGACGATGACGGTGACTAACCAGGTGGGTGAGTACCACTATACGCTTTATTATTACGATCAGGTGGGTAACCTGGTAAAAACGGTTCCGCCGGCAGGGGTGGTGGTCAACCGCGATCCGGT
>NZ_LVYD01000011.1 GCF_002077945.1 Niastella vici | reverse complement strand
TTATTGCCTATCAGCAGATTATAACACATAGAGGTAACCGCTAGGTAAAGAAGAGGTAACCACGCCCTGTAAGCCATCTCAAAATTCAGGGCTGTTTTCACCATGTATACATATACAACTATACGTGAATTCAAATTAACGCGACAATAACGCCTAAAGCGGAGAAAAGGGAGTCTGAACGAGTTTAAACGAGTTTGAACGGGTACTTACGAGGTTTTGGGAGTAAACGCGAATAGCCCTGTTTTTTACAACCGTATGTTTGTTGTGGAAATCGGAACCAGTGGATATACCGGTTACACACAGGGCCGGTTTCCGTTAGTAAACCCAATTGTTCACTTTTAAAATTTATGCTTTATGGCACATGTAAAACAAGGGCCTCTTGGCAAGGTTTCCGGAAAAATTGGGAACGTCAGTTTCTCAACCTGGAAAGAAAAAACCGTTGTAAAGGAGCGTCCATCCAAATCGAAAAAGCCCGCTTCACAAAAACAGCTGGAGCAAAGGCTTAAAATGGCAACAGCCAATCAGTTCATGCGTACCATCAAAGAAGTGATAACCCGGGGTTATCGCGACTTAACGGTCAAAATGACCGGGTACAATGCAGCGGTAAGGAACCTGCTTAAAAATGCGCTCAACGGCAATTATCCTGACTATAGCATTGACTACAGCCAGGTGCTTATTTGCCGCGGCGAAATCAGGCAGCTCTTCAAACCTGTTGCGTCATCTGCCAAAGCTGATACCGTTACGTTCACCTGGACCACCGCCAGTGGT
>NZ_LVYD01000010.1 GCF_002077945.1 Niastella vici | reverse complement strand
GCAGCCGATTGAATGCTGGCGTTCTTTGGCAATACCGATAAGTTATAGGTATTGGCCGCCCGCATGGTATACCAATTGCCGTTTATCGTCCAGGTCATTGCATTGAGCCATTCAGGAGAATAATTAACTGCTGCATCTATTGTAGATGTAGAAACGCCTTTCATTACCGGTACGGTGACCGTTTCGGTTATACTTGTTTGCGACACGGGGTAGCGCGCCACAAACCGGTTCCAGATATTTTGCAGGGTATCGGCACGAACGGCCACTGTATCGCTCCAGGGCAGCTGGTTGAGTTTATAACCGCATCCGTTCACCAGCCAGTCGGCATAGTGCAGGTACGAGTAACCCGCATTGAAGTGCTGGTTCATGTACCACTCAAAAAGCTGTTTGCCGTCCATGGTAACATCCGTCCAGTACCCACCGGGTAAAGCAGCCAGTGCGACCATCATATTGCTGGCAGGCACAACCGGCACGGTGTCTTGCGTCAGTTGCAGGCCGGCAGTACCGGGTTTGGTGGTGTCCTTTAGCACTTCGCGGAAGTTAGCACCGAAGCGGACAGCCATAAAATCGGGCACATTCGGGCCTGGTTTATGGTTAGCCATTACATAATTATCCATGGGCGCCCCGGGGCTATTGAAAGTATTGCCACCATCATACATATATACCCGCACCGTTGCTCCTTTGGTATGGTTGGGGAACTCGGCAATAAAATTCTTATAGGTTTTCACCAGGTCGTCACAACTGATGTTCGAAGGCCGGGTCAGTCCCGTTGATGCTACCGTTATAATAT
>NZ_LVYD01000009.1 GCF_002077945.1 Niastella vici | reverse complement strand
GCTCTTGTTATGAAAAAAGCATTAGCACAATGGATACGGTAAAACCGTTCAAAGTCAATGTAGCCGCGGTCTACGACGTAAAAGCTGTCAGCCTCGTACTTAACCATATCAAAAATGCTAAGTTCATGAACAAAGCCAGAAGTAATTTCGATAAACTCTGGAATTGAAGTTTTTAAATCCAGCTGTGTGTGAACTTTAACGCCTCCTCTGTTGTGTTTGTATTTAGCCCAGTAAAAAGCAGAAAGCGATACATCTATAACTGTAGCATCGATCGCAAAGATGTTGCTATCAATATCAACTTCGAGTCTATGATCGTCGTTCAGGTAAAGGCTTTTTGCTTCCTGGATAAGTTGCATACATAAGTCTGCATATATTTTCCAGTTTCTTTGTTCATTCGCTCTGGACAAAGTTGTTTTTGAAATGACTTCACCGATGCCAAGATGATACAATTTAGCCGCATTGGCAGTCAAACACAAAATAGTATCGGATAGACTTTCCCGATGTGTTAGCTGACCAAAAGCCATACAGAGGAATTGTTTCCAACATGTGAACTGTTTAGTCTTGTAGTCGCCATTATATCGTTTGACACAGTTATAGAAGGATTTGTGCGAAATAAGTGAGATTATTTGCGAAAAGATGTATTTGCCCTGATTCATCGGTATTGATTATCAGACAATTATACAAAGGCTATTTTAAATGATTTTCAAATCGTTTCCACATCAAAATCGCATCAAATCCAATACAGACAACAATTTCAAAGAACTTCTATTTGCAACAACGCAACGCTTGTG
>NZ_LVYD01000008.1 GCF_002077945.1 Niastella vici | reverse complement strand
GTAAACATCATTTCTTATAACAAAATGGGCGGTACTGCACTTGACTCCTTTACAAGGATCCCTGATAGTATTTTGTTGGATTTTATCAAAAATAACAGATCTAAATTTGGGACCGACACTGGTATTTTTCAGAAAGCATTACGCTTGTTTGATCCAATAGTTATTAAAAAGCTCGAATTTATAAAATTATATCCGGATCTTTTTATATCATTCTGGACCTTCTCACATCAGATTGTCTATAGCAGACTTTTTGAACCAGACACCCTGCTGCAATTTTACAACACTATTTTAAGCGACAGGTATAAAAACTACAAGGCGTCTAAATTCCTCGTCAGCCTTATTAGAAATAAAATAGCACTTAAGACCGGTGGTAGTTTCCCCGATTTTTCAGTAACGGACATTAACAATAACAGGATTGAGCTCTCAAAACTGAAAGGCAAATTCGTATTAATACAATTCTGGGCATCCTGGTGCAGGCCCTGTATTGCAGAAATGCCAGATCTTCGGGCAATAAATGAAAAATACAGGCAAACTGATTTTACGCTTGTTTCATTTAGTATTGATAAAGACCGGGGTAAATTTCAACAGGCCATCGAACGGTATTCGATGAACTGGATACAGGTTTTTGGAAACAACCGGCTTTTTGACTCATTGGGAGAACGAAGAGTACCAGCACTTTATTTGATAGACAAAAATGGACATATTATTTATAACAGAGACACG
The DNA here is from genome assembly GCF_002077945.1 of Niastella vici. GTDB lineage: Bacteria > Bacteroidota > Bacteroidia > Chitinophagales > Chitinophagaceae > Niastella > Niastella vici. Next base: position 91 of record NZ_LVYD01000008.1, on the reverse strand, counting down.
ACAAAGGACTTCGATATGATATTATTAAAAAAAATATTGTCAGAGAAATTAAACAAATGAATCAGGGTTAAACCGGCTACGATTAACGGCT
>NZ_LVYD01000007.1 GCF_002077945.1 Niastella vici | reverse complement strand
TTACCAGTGCCGAAAGTGATGGTGCTGTTTCCGCTCACAGATTTAAAACCGGTTGACCGGCTGATTTGCGAAGCCCAGGTATCGCCCCATGCACCGGAAGCACGGCTATATAAATTAAAATCTGCTATACCGTGAGCGGCATCAATATTACCGCTGCTAAACCGGATGCTGTCGGGTGCAGTAAAGGCTTTGTTACTGCCGTAATTATTTATAATGAAATAGTTGGAACGGGGTGCTAAAGAAAGGCCGTCAGGCTTCGTGTCGGGTGGCGAATTGAGCTTAAACGCCACTACTTCGCCATTAGGATAGGTAGCGCCATTCTTCAGGAACAGATCGATACCTGTACCCGGGAAACTATGCTGGCCGCCTGTACTCACATCGGGTTTGCGGAACACGCTCCCTGAAGCAACCGGTGCAGTGGATGCTGTGATAAATGCACTACCCGGAATGATGGCTTTAAAGTCGCTCATGAGATCGGGCACCGTGCCGGCAGCGCTGTTGTACTGGTTGAACTGGAAATATTTCAGCAACCCGGTTTCGGCAGGCGCATTGCTTTGTATCAGGTGCATCTTTTCCCTTACCTCGTTCTGGCTTAAGGCATAATTGTAAAACTTGATTTCATCGATGGCTCCATGATAAGAGGCGCCCTGCCCGTGAATATCCCTGTTTACGAAAAAAGCCGACTGCGACAGGTCAATAACAGGCATTGGGCCGCTATTGAACGTGGAAGGCACGCCATTCAAATAGATTGTTACCCCTGTTGGCGAATAGGTAAGCACCACAAAATTCCAGGCAGTGCTATCAGCGATCAGCCCGCTGGTATTACCCCATTTAACTAAATTATCGGTATAGGCCAGTTCAAG
>NZ_LVYD01000006.1 GCF_002077945.1 Niastella vici | reverse complement strand
ATTGCAACCGATCAAACCATTTGCAGTGGGGGCGATCCCGCTGCATTCACCGTAACAACAGCCGCCACCGGTTCCGGTTCCTTAACGTATCAATGGCAAAGCAGCACTACCAGTTGTGCAGCAGGCTTTTCCGACATCAGTGGGGCAACCGGTTCAACCTATGATGCACCTGGCGGGCTGGCAGCAACAACATTTTATCGTCGCATTGCAACTTCTACACTTAACGGCGTGCCCTGTACAGCCACAAGCAACTGCGTAACCGTAACAGTTAATGGAGTTACAGCCGGAACAATCGGGACCGATCAAACCATTTGCAGTGGTGGCGATCCGGCCGCCTTTACAGTAACAACTGCGGCAACAGGGGCCGGCGCATTAACCTATCAATGGCAAAGCAGTACCACCAGCTGTGCAGCCGGTTTCAGTAATATAGTCGGCGCCACCAGTGCCACTTATGATGTACCAGCCGGACTGGCTACAACTACTTACTACAAACGCATAGTAACATCTACCTTAAGCGGAACCTGTACCGCCGCCAGCAACTGCGTTACAGTAACTATTAATAATGTAACAGCTGGCGTTATTGCCGCCGATCAAACCATTTGCAGCGGGGGCGATCCCGCCGCATTCACAGTAACAACGGCCGCCACCGGCTCTGGCGCTTTAACGTATCAATGGCAAAGCAGCACCACCAGCTGTGCAGCAGGTTTTGCAGACGTTAGCGGGGCAACCAGTGCAACCTATGATGCACCCACCGGACTGGCAGTAACAACTTACTATCGCCGCATAACTACATCAACACTCAATGGGGTACCCTGTACCGCTACCAGCAATTGCGCTACAGTTACCATTAATAGTGTAACCGCAGGCGTTATTGCTGCCGGTCAAACCATTTGCAGTGGCAGCGACCCGGCCGCATTCACCGTAACAACGGCCGCCACCGGTTCTGGTCCCATAACCTATCAATGGCAAAGCAGCACCAC
>NZ_LVYD01000005.1 GCF_002077945.1 Niastella vici | reverse complement strand
TTGGCGCAAACCGTGGCTGTTTGAGATCCAATTACGACTGGATTTACGTTCAGGGTCAATGTGACGATAGAATCACAACCGGCCGCACTGGTTAAAGTGTCTTTGTAAGTTCCTGCGGTATTGTAAGTGTTGCCATTCCAGGTATATGGTAATTGATTAGCGCAAACGGTGGCTGTCTGAGATCCGGTTACGACTGGATTAACATTTAAGGTTAGGGTTACGATGGAGTCGCAACCGGCAGCACTGGTCAGTGTATCTTTATATGTTCCGGCCGCATCGTATGTGTTTCCATTCCAGGTATAAGGTAATTGGTTGGCGCAAATTGTGGTAGTTTGAGTTCCTGTTACAACAGGATTTACGTTCAAGGTCAGGGTAACGATAGAATCGCAACCGGCGGTACTGATCAGGGTGTCTTTGTAAGTTCCTGCCGCATTGTAAGTGTTTCCGTTCCAGGTATATGGTAATTGATTGGCACATACAGTGGCGGTTTGAGATCCTGTTACGACTGGATTTACGTTTAGTGTCAATGTTACGATAGAGTCGCAGCCAACTGCGGATAATAAAGTGTCTTTATAAGTGCCAGCGGCATTGTAAGTGTTGCCATTCCAGGTGTATGGCAATTGATTGGCGCAAACGGTGGCTGTCTGAGATCCTGTTACGATTGGATTTACATTCAGTGTCAATGTAACGATGGAGTCGCAACCTGCGGCATTGGTGAGGGTGTCTTTATATGTTCCGGCCGCATTATAAGTGTTTCCGTTCCAGGTATAAGGTAATTGGTTGGCGCAAACCGTGGCTGTTTGAGATCCAATTACGACTGGATTTACGTTCAGGGTCAATGTGACGATAGAATCACAACCGGCCGCACTGGTTAAAGTGTCTTTGTAAGTTCCTGCGGTATTGTAAGTGTTGCCATTCCAGGTATATGGTAATTGATTAGCGCAAACGGTGGCTGTCTGAGATCCGGTTACGACTGGATTAACATTTAAGGTTAGGGTTACGATGGAGTCGCAACCGGCAGCACTGGTCAGTGTATCTTTATATGTTCCGGCCGCATCGTATGTGTTTCCATTCCAGGTATAAGGTAATTGGTTGGCGCAAATTGTGGTAGTTTGAGTTCCTGTTACAACAGGATTTAC
>NZ_LVYD01000004.1 GCF_002077945.1 Niastella vici | reverse complement strand
ATGCCTTTACAGGAGAAACTGGCTTTTGATGCAAAGCACATCTCCGAAACAAAGGAAATCGACCATCAAAGAGAACATTTCCAATCCTTTTCAAATAACTTCTATAAACTGGCCAAAGCAGTAAAGCTGTCTGACCAACCCGTTTACCAGGCATATTGCCCTATGAAAAAAGCATTTTGGCTAAGCAGTGAAGCAGCCATCAAAAATCCCTACTTCGGTGCCCAGATGCTTACATGCGGTAAGGTAAGTGATACGATAAAATAATGCTCATGTAATCCATGCAGCAGCTATACGCACTAATCCGCCTAGCTGCTGCCAATCAATTAGTCAACTAAAAAATTTAAACAATGAATTACTTTCTTTTAATAGCAGCCATTAGCATCACCGTATTTACTGCCTGCAATAACAACAGTAACAGCGGGTCAAAAGCAGGAATTGACAGTGCGCAACCCAAACTGGAGACACCGGCCATGGCAGAAATAAAAACTACAGCCCCTATTAAGGACATTCTAAGTGGTTATTTACAGTTAAAAAACGCACTGGTTAATGATAACGGCAGCGACGCTGCCACTGCGGGTAACACCATGGTAGTAGCTTTTCAAAAGTTTGACAAATCTGCGTTGACCGCCGACCAGAAAAAAGTATATGAAGATGTGGAAGACGATGCCAGGGAACATGCAGAACATATTGGCAAAAACGGCGGCAATATCCCACACCAACGGGAACACTATGATATGCTGAGTAAGGATATGTATGAACTGGTAAAAACGTTTGGCGCCGGACAATCTTTGTACCAGGACTCCTGCCCTATGTACAATGATGGAAAAGGCGCCACCTGGCTTAGCGAAGTAAAAGAAATCAGGAATCCTTACTTAGGCAAAAAGATGCCAACCTGTGGCACAGTAAAGGAAGAGTTAAAATAAACCATCAAACATGAGCCCTATAAAAAAAATGTTGTTAGGAGTACTGATTGTTTTTGTTGTTATCCAGTTTATACAACCTGCCCGTAATAAAAACGGGCAGGTATTAGCAGCAGATATTTCAAAAATGTATAGCCTTCCTGAGAATGTACAGGCTACACTGAAAACTGCCTGCTACGATTGTCACAGCAATAACACCCAGTACCCCTGGTATGTCAATATACAGCCGGCGGGATGGATGTTGGCACGCCATATTAAACAAGGAAAGGCGGAGTTGAACTTTAGCGAGTTTGGA
>NZ_LVYD01000003.1 GCF_002077945.1 Niastella vici | reverse complement strand
AGGCGGAGTTGAACTTTAGCGAGTTTGGATCTTACTCTTTAAGAAGGCAGATAAGCAAGCTAAAGTCAATTGAGAACAGCATTAATGATGGCACTATGCCTTTGTCTTCTTATACATTTATTCACAAAAATGCAAAGCTCTCGCAAAATGATAAAGCATTAATAATAGACTGGGTGCAAAAAACAAGAGATGGCCTTGCAATGAAAAATTAAAGCAATGTTTAAACTTATTGGTAAAGCAATAGTGCGGGTACTGAAAACTATTTTTATCAGAAAGAAAAAGTGTTGTCAGTAAAAAAAATAGACATGAAAAAATTAATAGTAATAATCGCAATGCTTTTTTCCTGGTCGTTTATATGGGCGCAACAGGAAAGGGGCAAACAGAAGCAATCGGTTATATATACCTGCGTTATGCACCCGGAGGTGCAAATGAATCAACCCGGCAATTGTCCTAAGTGTGGGATGAAACTGGTCGTTAAAAAAGTGAAGGCATCCCCAACGCCATCCAGGCAGAATAAATTACCGGTGTCTAAAGATACAACCAGGCAAATGCCTATGAAAATGGGCAATAAAGATACTATGCAAATGCCTTCGCCGCAGGCTAAACAACAAGGTCAGCCTGTAACATATACCTGCCCAATGCATCCTGAAATTCATGCTGCCAAACCTGGCAATTGCCCTAAGTGCGGAATGAAGCTGATAAAGGAAAAATCAAAAGTTGCGCCGGAAGCTGGTCACCAGCATGATAGTATGCAAATGCCCATAAAAGACAGCGCAAGCATGATGGATAATACGGACAGCATGAAAATGGACGGTATGGATATGGGGGATAATAATTCAGTCATGGAAAATATAAAAACAGCAAAAGCGCATTTAGGGCCGGTAAAAACTATTGAAACCACCGCTCCACCACGTACTGTACGGTACGATTTATATATTGCCGATACGGTGGTAAATTTTGGTGGTAAACCCAAACGTGCCATTGCTGTGAACGGTCAAATACCCATGCCTACGTTAACATTTACCGAAGGCGATACTGCTGAAATTTATGTACACAATAATTTGAATGAAGAAACCGCCCTGCACTGGCATGGGTTATTTCTTCCCAACCGGTACGATGGTGTGCCCAATCTTACTCAGATGCCTATAAAGGCGCACACAACATATTTATATAAATTTCCTATCGTTCAGCATGGCACACACTGGTATCATAGTCATTCT
>NZ_LVYD01000002.1 GCF_002077945.1 Niastella vici | reverse complement strand
GGTGGGTCAACATGCGCAGGAATCTACATACAGGCATAATTGAATTTGGAAAAAAGATAACCAACACCGATACAGATGTTTTTTTGTTGCTGGCCAGGAAAGCGGCATGTTTTACCGAATGTTTACAGGAGTTAGGATTGCTAAAGCTAAATGGCCATGTAACCACCGACAGGATATTGGACATGAATCTGAAGTGGCTAAAGGGTAAAAGAATTACAATTGTGGATGATGCTATAGTGTCTGGCACAACGATTTTTGAAACGATCAATGTTTTAAAAAAAGCAGAAGTTGCGGCGATACAGGTTACAGTAATATCCGTTAACAAAGATTGGTATACGCCGGAACTGCTTCTTGACGAAAATGGAAATTCCTATTTGCAGGAGCCATATTTAAAATTAAAGAATGACGAGTGTATTAAACTCTGTTCAGACATTGTAACGGCATTATCTATATTTCCACGGCCTTATGCGGTAGATTTTCCGCTTTATACGCGCATCAGGGTCCCTGAAAGTGTGTTAGATAATGCCCTAATCAATTCCTGTTGGGATTGTGATGAAATCACTTCCAGCCTTCAGAAACTGAATTCTGTCATCTCACTGACTATTACTCCTAACAAGTTTTTTCTGGAGAAATTGGATGAGGATCTCGGGTTTCAAATTTCGGGCACCTCCATCTGCAAATTGAGGTTGTATGGTAAGCTTATAGAAAACAACCGCAGTACCTATTCACGGTCCCGGAAAGTAGCTGTATCTAATCTTACAACAAGGAATGTTTACCATCTCAAGATACTGCCAATTGTAATCTTAAAACCAATAAGCGCTGTTGCTGTTAATGATATCTTCAATTCCATTTTAAGCCATTTTGGTGATGAGGTGGAAATTCTTACCGAATGTTTTACCAGTTCACAATCAAAGCTTCGACTGATCCAGCATATTGCTGCTCATTATCTGGGCAGGATCTGGGTACAGGAGATTGCAAGGTTAACTGACAGTAAGATTTCGCTACATCAGGATAATCGGGCCCTGGAATTTTTATATCCCCCTCGCATGGTTACGATCGTTAGGGCCATTTTCTCACAGGCTGACAATATTTTTAAAGCTGCCACTTTTACATCGGGAACCCATTACGATTTAAACAATACAAAGTTTGAAAGCCAGATAAAGGAAGTGAATTTGTTAAGCATCAATGCAAAGCTGGCAGAACCATTTATTGATCTGTATTATTCGAAGGAACTAAAGTCAAGAGAGCTTGTAAAGAAACATCACAAGGAGGTATTTAATAACGAGGAGTACAAAACTATTCTTACAAGGCTGAAAAAAGGTTTTTCTGTTACGTACCTGCAAAACCTTGTGTCTGACTATGCCAGTTGTTATGATACAGAGAAGCTGGTATCACTTTTCCTGGATCGGTCTATAGACATGGGTATCGTTGTGCCTATTACAGGCGAGGAGAATGGCATTCTTTTCAGAGCTTATCGTCATGGTGAAGATGTTATTTTCAGCGAATTGGAAGAGAAGGTCTGTATTCTTATGTTGGAAGAGTTTTCGAAAAGTGCTAACCGGACTACAATTCCACATATCTGGACAGAAAAGTTACTTGTACTGTTATTGAAGATAGGTGTACATAAAAAACTTTTGCGTGAATTTATTTATGATAATCCCCCGAAAGGAGTTTATAGGATTGTTAGTGTAAAGAATTTTATGTTTGGGCAGGTGGCGGCAGAGCAGGTGATGGAAAATGACAAGCAACTTAGTCCTGTATATCTGAATGAAGACCAGAAAAGCCAGTGGCTCTCAACCATTCTTCTTGAAAAGAAATACCTGTCGGAAGCAGAAGATGATTTTTATAAGGTAGAAGAGATTGATGCGTCGGATGTGAATGCAAATATCAGAATGGAAGCAGAAAATATAGGCGATATTTTTGGTATGCTGTATGCTAATGAGGAAATGCCCCGGCTGGTTCAAAAGGATATGGTGATTTTGACAAGCTGCCTTAATCCAAACGATATTGCTGCTTCTATGGCTGCTGAAATTTCGATCTTTAAAAATCGTTGGAAGCGGTACAAAGAATCTGTTAATTTGCAGGCAAGGAACCAAAAGCAGTATTACACTATCATTAGAGATTTAAGGCATAAAAATAAAATGTGGACGGCTGTTAATAGCGGCCAGGACAAATTTGTTGACTTTAAAACAAAAAGAGGACATCAAATAATAGAAGATATAACAACAGGCTTGTTAAATGTAAGCAAAGTAACGGCGAGGAATTGGCGGCAGTTTTGGTCGGAAAATATGGAGTGGGATGAGAATAGTATTGATGAGAACCTTAAAGTTTTAATTGACAGGCAGGCTGCTTGGTTATTTAAAGCAAATATATACCTCAGGATACTGGATTCGCTATTCAGGAAGTTGTTACAGTTGTCGGGTGAAGATAAACTTACCTTAAATTATTTTAACACCCAGTTGGAATATCAAAGTCAGAATGTTGCTAATCTTCGCAGACAGGTAAAAGACAGTAAACTCCAGAAAGAAAACAATCCCCTTCATGAAAGGTTACAACAGGAGCTTAGAAAAGCAAGTTATTCAAAGGACAAAATTGCAGATGAGATAAAAGATATTATTCAGGGTTTTGAGCCAGTCGTAGAAGAAGTTAATGGTTTGATGTCCTTGCTTGAGCAGCATACAGGTGAAAATGTTATAACAATTAAAAAATATATAAATGACGTCCGGCTTACTTTAGCGTTAGAGGAAATAAATGCATTTAAAAGCAGGCGTTTTATTAGCACTACCTTGCGTAAACTCGATGAATTGCATGATGATGCCAGGCTAATATTGGAAAAAGTTGATTTAATAGTGTCTCCCTTTGGAAAGGTGGAGTATGCGGCCGAGTACCCACATGCTTTTTGGGTACATTATGATTACGTAGACGATTATAACCGTCGGCAAATTGATCATATTATTTCTGAAGTGCTGTTAGAATTTGAAAAAGAAATATTCCGGTATAAAGAGCAAAACAATCTGCCGCCTTCTTTTTATGCTGTTTCAGAAGGTAAAAATAAACTTAACAGCGGCAGGTTAATTATTGGAAGAGGCGCATTTGCGAAAAGGCGATTGATAGAGCTGATAGGCAGAATTTCGGCTGCTATAAAAGGAAAGTGTACGTACTTTTTTGTACTTTTCACTGATCTTCCTTCCAATTCCACAATTACAGTACAGGCTAAAAATAACAATAATATTAAATTTGGCTTTTTCTTCGATAGGGCAGAACCTGTTGTTGAGCATTTGACTAATCTTACATGCCGGCCAGTTTTCGCTACCGTTTCATTGTCAAAAGATCAGCATGACGTATTGGTAAATGATATTGAAAAGGATTCCGGCAGATTGATCAATTTTTCAACTTCAGGCATTGTCACTATAAATTCAACTATCACAGAACAAATCATAATTGGATATTTCGATATGGTACAACCTGTTTCGGAAACTTTTGATATTGGGATAATTACAATTGTTCCGCCTGAGAAAAGGGCTATTGATAAAATCCTCAAAAATTTCAAGGCTGAACATGGAAAGAAAACGGTTAGAAAGTATAGCAAAGGTACATTGCAGGGATTGGGCGGCATTCAGCATTCTGTTGTAATGACTCAGCAATTGATCCAGGGCAATGAATCGGTAGCGCCCGCCTACAGGGATATTGTAGATGAATTTAATCCAAAGCTAATGGTTCTGTTTGGGGTGGGCGGATGTATTGATGATAAAATGAAATTATGTGACGTTTGTATTGCGAACCAGGTTATAGATTATGACAAAAGAAAGGAAGTAGCGGATGGTGAGATAAAGGAGCGTGGTAGCACATACAGGGTTTCTGCCAAGTTGCAGATCTTTATTAATGAATTTTTTAACGAGTATGGGGAATTTTGCAGGTTAGAAGCAAGCCCGGATTCTCTTGAAAAAACATTTTTGGTTCAGCCCGGACCAATTGGATCCGGGAATGCAGTAGTGGGCAACCCTTCTTCTGCAATTAAGCTATGGCTAAAAAATTTCAACAGCAAGACACTAGCGCTAGAAACTGAAGCTGTGGGGATGAGTAATACTTTTTATGAAGAAGAATTAAACCATGTTGTTGAAAGAATAGGGGTGCTTATTATCCGGGGAATTTCTGATCATGCTGATTTTGACAAAGACGACAAATGGCGGATTCCGGCTTCAGAGAATGCGGCTATTGTATTGGAGAAGCTGGTTGGTTTATTGCCCGATCTAAAAACCCTTTTGCCTAAGCAGGACCGGATATGATTTGTACAGTTAAACCCTGTATTCTCTTGCCTTAAAAAACATTTCGTTTCCTTTTCTCCTATTTTAGTATGGTAAATAATTTTTGCTAGAAAACTTATTGCAATGCAATATAGATACAACTGTCATATTTTGATTTTCTCAATCTTGAAAATCTTGCCTGGGATTTGATTTAGGCAAGAGAAACGAGTAAAAATAATATTAAAGATAAAGGGACGATTTAGTTTAGTCTTCGTGGCAGTATTGCATTGTAATAAATTAGAGATTAGTACCCTTTTGTTAGTGCGAAAACTCTTCTCAACAGTTTTATTTATCTTTATAAAATAATATCAGTTCTTATATTGTCAAAAATCACAAGCGTCATCCATTGAGTATTCCATTTTGCAGCACTCAACTAACTGACTAACAATAAGGAGTAGAGTAGGTTCACATCCCTCTCTCTCCGCGGAAAATCGAAACGTCTTCAAGTTGTTGAATTTGAAGGCGTTTTTTTGTTCGAATTATTATCAGCAATTTATTCTTCTTTACATTAAGTGTTGGCTATCAGATCATTAACGGGTTCGAAGTGTTGCAAAGAAATTAGTTTTTCTATTGCCCGGCTACCGACGGTTCCAAGCAACATTAAGCTTCGTCGTTGATGCTTCGCACCCGATGAAGCTTACTTGGGTTGCATATCACAGGTCCTAATTTGTTAGACGTTTAAATTTTGTATATAAACCAAATGCTGTAACCCAGATTACGGCTGACGCGATACTTTTAAAATAAACCATATGCTACGACAAGCAACTCTGTATAGAACCTCATCAATCAGGGGCGTGGAATTTTAAAAAAGTGATCAGGTTCCGTCATGCAATATTTCATATAACTTGAAAATGTCTCTCCTGTACAGTTAACAGAGGAACCCGGCAGTGATTTATTGAATATACCGGCAATAGATGCATCCTTGTAATCGACTACAGTGATCGAAGGAGTTTTTCCCGCCAGCTTCTGGGATAGCAACTGCTGAAATTTTTCTTCTCCACCTTTCCTCCCTATCACCCAAAAACCATCGTTGTGATAAACAAAATAATAGCTCTCATATCAATTCGTTTTAATTGAGTTTTTGGTTAAGTATACAAAAGAGCCGGATTATTTAAAGTTAATCAATTAAATGTTTTAGTAACATGCAGGTATATTAAAATGCCGTGTCTCACCAATGAAGACACGGCCGGGAAAAAGTGGTAGTTTTCTTTTCCGCTTAATTATGGCTGATGAAATAATCCTTAAAATCACTGGCAAAATCTTCTACTGACCGGGCCGGATGCCCTGTTAGTAACTGAACATTTTTAGTGGAGGTATTGGCAACACCGTTAGAAAATCCCTCATTCAATTCAATATAGCCATCTACTATGAACTCAGGAAAACCCATGCCCATCATGGCTTGTTTGGATGCTTCATGAGAAACCGGCACGTAATTCACCTTTTTACCCAATTTTTTTGAAAATGTTGTGGCAACATCTTTCATAGATACCGGCGCCGGTCCGGTAAGAACGTATTCTTTACCTTCTTCTGCTTTTCCGGTTAAAGCACCCAGGGCACTTTCTGCCACATCCCGCACATCAATCATTCCAACTTTGCCATCAGCCCAATCCCAATAAATGCTCCCATCCTGCTGTACAGTGGATGCAGCCATCAGAAGATTTTGCATAAAAAAGGTGGGCCTGATGCTGGTCCAGTGAAGACCTGAGGCTTTGAGCGCATTATCCACTTCATCTATCTGCTGAATGATCCTTGATCCTTTACTGCCAAAAGCCGAATGCCTTACCACAAACGAATTGGTTCCCACCCGTTTAATGGCGTTAATGACGTTGATACCCTGGGTGGCCGCTGTGGGCCCATTCCACAAACAGAAATATACCTGGTCAATGTCTTTCAAAGCGCCATCAATGGTTTCCGGACGATCCAGGTCGCCGACATAAATTTCCGCACCGGCTTCTTTAAGCGCCTGTGCTTTTTGTTCGTGGTGCACAAATGCACGAACCTTCTGACCTGATTTTATTAATGCTGGAATGAGGATAGAACCGGTATTCCCGGTTGCACCGATTACTAATGTTTTCATAATTATCAATTTTTGTTTACATAAAATTGGTAATTGTAATTACGAAATCACTTAACCCAGGTTAAGAAAAAAAATGACGGGGAATTTAATGTTTAGTTAGTTTTCTGCGCAGGCGGCTCAGCGACTGGGGTTCTATATTCAGGTAGGAAGCAATGTCCTGAAGTGGAATGCGGTCAAAAATCTCCGGGCTTTTTTCAATTAAGCTAACATAACGTTCCTGCGGCGTCATGGTTCTCAATTCTTCCATTCTTCTTGCAGAACCGGTGGCTCTGCGGGTCATTTTTACTATATACCATTGCTTGAGCCTAGGTATTGTATTCTCCAACATCTGAAAATCTTCTTTGGAAATTTCAAGCAGTTCGCAATTCTCTATGGCCTGGATGTAATTAGTTGCTGCATGGCCGGAGTAATAACTGTCGATATCGGCAACCCACCAATCTTCCATAGGGAAAAAAAGAATCCGCTCATGGCCTTTTTCATCTATTACATAAGTACGCAGGCAGCCTTTATTTACATACGCTTTATGCCTGCAAATGGTACCGGGCTTTACATAAAAATCTTTTTTGCGAATGTATTTGACTTCGAAACATGACAACAGCATGTTGAACTCTTTTTCATTCAGTCCAAATGTGTCTTTGAAGAGGATTGTAAATTTCGGATCAATAATATGCGGTTCAATGCTCATCAGGTTTAATTTGGAAATGAGTATATACCCATTTTATGTCGTTCTTTAATATACTACATTTTTCTTATATAATCAACTGAATAGATCCTGTGGGTTGCATAAATACACAAAAAAAGGGCTGACCTTGATTATGGCATGTCGGCCCCCATTGCGGCAATATCTTTTTATTTGTTACTTAATTACCGGAGGATTTTACTGCTACCTGTTTCCTCACCTGCCAATACGATGTTCACGTATGCGTTTTGTCATTCACAAACTTTGTCATATTCTAATAAGTACCATGTTTCTTTTAAATAAGGGTATCAGGCAAGAGAATAGTCGCATATTCAGGGGACGTAGGTCTTCCTGCCTCGTAGCCCGATAGTCAAAAGGAGTAAATGGGTTGATATATGTCGAAGAGCATCCGGATAAACGATCAGCATTAATCCGTGAAAAGAAATTAAAGCGGGGCAAACCTGAATATTTGAATGTCTGGTCAACCAACCCACTAACATTATATTTAAATGAATATTCCCAGACATGGCCCGGCTGAGCCAAGACGAGCTCAGGTTCGGTTAGCTTAGACATCCGGCGGATTTTATAATTTTCAGTAAAATTTTCTTTGAAATACCCTTTTTGTTCGAACACAATCCCCATCACCGACAGATATGTCTTTTTCAAGTTAATGATTGAATTTTTATCAAATACTCATTGTGGAAATCTATAATATTATTGAGCTCCTCAATAAACCGGTTCGAAAGTTGTAACCTACAGCCCGCTAGCCTCAGTTAATTGAGATAAAACTTAAAGTAATAAAACCTGCAAAATCAATGATTTGCAGGTTTTTTGCTTTTTAGGCATACCTGATTTTACTGCACTTTATGGATGTAGTTTTTCGGAGTCATCCGTGGAGTCATACCGGATTTTATAAAGACTCCAGAAACTTAACTCAAGACGCTGTTTATTAACACTTTGTAAGAACTGAACTCGATTTTTAACTGCCCCATTGGGGTAATTTTAAACTATTAAATGAAGCGTCATTTATGGAAAAGAGTTTCGGTTTGTTCTTTCACCTCAAAAGCACCAGGAATTACAAGGGCGTGGGCGAATTGCCAATTTACCTGTGCGTAACAGTGGATAAGATTAGTCGCGAAATAAGTACCAAACGGAAGTAGGACCCGGCAAAATGGAATTCCGATTCTAGGGCAGAAGGCAAAACGGAGAACGTATAGTCCCTCAATTCTTACCTGGACCTGTTACAGCGGAAAGTGTATGAGGCCCGGAAGCAATTGCTACATAATGGTTATCCGGTAACTGCCGAGAATATTAAAACCGTTTTTCATGGGCAGGAAATCCAGACGCATAAGTACATGTTGATGCAAGTGTTTAAAAAGCATAATGACCAGATGGCGGAGTTGGTAGGTCTGGAATATGCACCCGGTACCATGGAACGGTTTCAAACTGCTTACCGGGATACATTATCCTTTTTGCAATGGGGAAGTACAAGGAAGACGATATTGATATCAGTAAGCTGGACTATGAGTTTATAAGCGAATACGAGTTTTGGATTAAGAGTGTACGGAAGTGCAACCACAACTCCACCATAAAGTACCTGACCAATTTCCGGAAGGTGATCAACCGGTGTGTGCGGCATGGCTGGCTGGCGCAGGACCCGTTTGCCAATTTCAAAATGACTCTGCGGGAAGTGGAACGAATAGCCCTAACAGAAAAAGAATTGCAAACCCTGGTTGCCCAACAATTTCCCACCGACCGCCTGCGAGTGGTGGGCGATATTTTCCTGTTCAGTTGTTATACCGGCCTGGCCTACGCCGATGTAAAGAAGCTCAAACGCTCCGAGATCATAATCGGTGTTGATGGCGAACAGTGGCTGGTTAGCCCAAGGCAGAAAACAGATATCTCTGCCCGCATACCCTTATTATCCGCTGCCCTTACAATTATTAGCAAGTACAAAGACCACCAACACTGCCAGGAAAAAGACCTGGTGCTGCCCATACTGAGCAACCAGAAGATGAATGCTTACCTGAAGGAAATAGCTGATGCGGAATACAAAAAACGCTTACTTACCACATTGCCCGGCATACGTTCGCAACTACTGTAACGCTTACTAATGGGGGTTTGATGTGACAAAGCTTTTAACGAAATTAAGAAATTCGCATGATGGTTGGATTTCAACTTATTTGTTTACTGATGTGGGACGGTATTTTGAAGAGATAGACTATGTAATTAATTATGCTGTATATAAATATCTGAGAAGCTCGGGATGGGTGTTTCAAAGAAGCTCGCTAGGCAGGCTTCCTAAAAAGTATAGAAATATAGGCCAAGGTGTTTTTGAAAGCGGGGAATGTCTTTCTAAAAAACAAAGAGCAAGTTCGGGAATTCCTTTAAGTAGTGATATTTATAAACTTAGGTTGAGAGAGGAAAAGGAGGAGCAAAAAAGCAAATCGAATAAAAATAAGAAAGCGGCAGCGCAAGGTTGATTTAATTTAACTATGCTGTATCATTTAGGTGAAATCGATACTGTCTTCAAAAACTTAGATTCGCTTTAAGTTTTAATAGGGATATTCTTGTTATGTTTTAGGTCAAGCATATAGAGTATGCGGTCCATTTCTGAAAATGACCAGGAGCGTTCACCAGCTGTAATTCTCAATTTTTCTAGATAGTTTAAATAATGCAAAATTTGTTGATCAATCACCTTGTCATTTCTTGGATCAGTTGACCTTAACTCCGAACCATACAGAATTCTGTAGGCGCGTTGATCAATTATCTGATAAACATTTGGGTTGCGAAATCTTAGTATTGTTGATGCCATTGGCAGACGAATGCCGGGCGTTTTCAAAAGTGCTTTTAATATATGCCTGGTAAATTCTGTATCTAAAATGTTGTTTTTTAAAACCTCCGAGTTTAACGATTCTAAAGTTTCAGGATTAATTTGTGCATAGCGATTAATCTTCCATAGCACAATCTCGTTGATTAATTCTTGAGTGAAGGTCTGAGAGTGAGCCTGATCTAATTTAATAGTTAGTAGTGGTTGGTAGTCGTAGTCGTCATTATTATATGAAATATCATCTATGTCTTGCAATACCTTCATGGCGTTACTAATTTGGTAGTGTGATTTTTTAAAGCGTTAAATGTCTTTTAACAGACGGTTAGCAGAAATATGCCTGGAATTGATAACGGTAACGTGCCTTACTCAATATTTCTAAAGATCAAGTGCTTTTCTGATGGAGCATTTTATGTTGAATTCGGCTAACTTTTCTTGAGCCGTTAACAGCCGGTTGTACGAGCCGGCATCTATTAATAATGAGTAGTTCGATTTTAATTTAACGACGTCTGCCATGGTTAAATTCATGCATTTTTTTAGAGATGCCAGGAGCTGGGTATTATCATATATGTCATGGTCTAAATGAAGCTGCCACAGCTTAAATTCTTCTTCATGGATTTCAGTCATGGATTCGAGTGAATAGGACGTAAAATACGTGGCAATTTCACCGCTTAATTTTGAAATAAATAGGGGACAATTGCCGGCCACAGCGTACTTCATATCGCCAGTTTCTATAAACTTTTTTGAAGTATAACAAAATATCCATCCATACCACTTTTCTACGGTTTCAGATTCTAAAATCACTAACTCTATGTCGCCATGGGATAATGCTTTAATTTGTTGCTCTGCTATTATTCTTGCCTGTTCGAAAGTAATTTTTGTCAAAGTGGTCAAATTGAATGGCTAAAATACAAAACCTGGCGATTTCGCACAGCAGAGCTTTATCGGTCAGCTTAGCAGCCTGAAAGAAGTATTAAAATAATGGTATCGTCAAACAACAATTAGATAGGGGAGAACCTCCCGGTATCAGGCATATATTTATGTATTCAGAAGCGGGAGAAACCTGTCACCATCCAGTGTATTGAAAACACACTCAGAGAAGGACTAAGAACCCCTGCCTCTGTGCTCAGTAGATACCCAGCCACCTTGCAAGCCAGGGTTCACGAAGTTCGTCGCACGCTGGAGTTAGTTTTTTTACTTCTTTGAATATAGTTAACTTAACGCTAACAATTACTTGTAATTATGAGAAAAACACTGCTGCTGATATGCCTTGTGCTATCCTCCTGCCTGCTATATGCCCAGAAAATGATCACCGGCAAAGTTGTGGATGCGAAAACAGGAACTCCGCTAGCGGGCGCCACAGTAAAGAGCCGCATCGGCAAAGCGGGGACTTCTACGAACAACGATGGTGTTTTTAATGTCCAGGTAGGGGCGGCCAATGATATTTTGGAAATAAGTTTCATCGGGTACAGCCCGCAATCCTTCCCGCTCAACGGCCAATCCGAGGTTACGATCGCCCTCCAACCCGCCTCCACCACTTTGTCGGATATCGTCCTGGTGGGAAACCGTGGTGCCGGAAGGGCTAAAACGGAAACACCTGTTCCGGTGGATGTCATCAAAGTGAATCAAGTGGGTCTGCCGACGGGTAAAATGGAGCTGACCTCCCTGCTTAATATGACAGCACCATCTTTCAATTACAATAAGCAAAGCGGGGGTGACGGCGCCGATGCCATCGACCTCGCAACCCTTCGGGGCCTGGGACCCGATCAAACGCTGGTTCTCATCAATGGCAAACGCCGCCATCAGACTGCATTCGTAGCATTGTTCGGCACGCGCGGCCGGGGCAATTCAGGAACCGACCTGAACGCCATCCCGGAGGCATCGATCGACAGAGTCGAGATCCTACGGGACGGCGCCTCCGCGCAATACGGGTCCGACGCCATAGCAGGGGTAATGAATATCATTTTGAAAAGGGATGTAAACCACCTTGCTGTGACCGCCGGCTATTCCGCCTATTATGACCATAAATACAATTCTCTCAACAGCGTTCAACCTAGTCAATATGTCAAGGGAAACTGGTTTGACGGGCAAACATTCACATTTGGACTTAACCACGGATTTTCTATAGGCCCTAATAAAGGATTCCTCAATTATTCCCTTAACTTCCTGAGCCAGGGTAAGACCTTTCGTCAGGTGCCGGACACCACTATATTTTCAAATTCGAAAGCACTCCCTGTTAACAACGTGCGCAGGGCCATGGGCGACGCCTCCGTCACTTCGGGCGGGCTCATGCTTAATTCAGAGATCCCCCTCACCGGCACAACCAGCTTCTATGCATTTGGCGGGTACAATTATAAAAACTCCAATGCCTATGCTTACTCCAGGAATTTCACCGGGCATCCGGAGCGGTTCCCCAACGATGGCAATGGAAACCTGATCTTCGTACCGGGTATCATGCATTTTTCCGGCCCTGCCTCTATCTCCTATACCAGTCCTGTGAATATTAATTCGGCTGCTGATATCTATTACAATCCCATCGAAGACGTCCATATAACCGACGCATCTTTGGCGGTCGGCTTCAAGGGAACAGCCGATGAGTGGAATTGGGACATCAGCAATACGGCAGGAGGCAATAATTTCCATTACTACGGTGACGGAACCTTCAATTCCTCGCTCGGAGCGGCCGGCGCAACCAAAAACCATTTCGATGACGGCGGATTCTATTTTTTCCAGAACACGACCAACCTTGATCTCGATAAGCGATACAAAGACGTTGCAGAAGGAATGACCCTTGCCTTTGGCGCTGAATTCCGGTATGAGCAGTATGCGATCTACAAAGGAGAAGAAGCCTCTTACGCGAATTACAGCACCCAACCCGTCGCCTATCCGAACGGAGATACTACCTATCCCGCTACAGGCGCGCAGGGTTTTCCCGGTTTTCAGCCGTCGGATGTGCACAAGGCCAACCGTTCCAACGTAGCAGGTTATGCGGATGTAGCCATTGACATTACAAAGTCCTGGCTGGTGGACGGCGCCGTTAGGCTGGAGAACTATTCGGACTTTGGATTCGTCAATACCTATAAACTGGCCACACGTGTCAAGCTGTCCAACAACGTCAACCTCCGGGGCTCCGTGAGCACGGGCTACCGCGCCCCTTCCCTGCAGCAGATCAATTTCAGCAATACAGAAAGTAATGTGGTTGCAGGTGTTCCATCGCTGGTGAAAATCGCGCCAAACTATAGCCCCATAACCCGGGCGGCAGGCATCCCGGATCTTAAGCAGGAGAAATCGGTGAATGCCAGCATGGGCGGTACCTGGAAGCCGGTGAATAACTTTACCCTGACCATAGACGGGTACTTCGTGAAGATCACGAACAGGGTCGTCCTTTCCGGTACGTTCCAGGCAACAGACGCTACGCTCAATTCCAATCTAACCAATACGCTCCAGGCATTGAAGGTCAATAGCGCGCAATTTTTCGCCAATGCCGTCAATACCTCGAATTACGGGCTGGATGTAGTGGCAGATTGGAAACAGAATTGGGGCAGGAACAAACTCAGCGTTCTGCTTGCTGGAAATCTTCAGCACATGAATATCGACAAGGTCAACGTGCCTGCGAAGCTGAATGATACTTATCTGCATCAGCAGACCTTTTTCAGCGGAAGGGAACAATACTTTGTAAAGGCCTCGGCTCCACCCGCCAAGATCAGCCTCAACCTGCAGTACGATGTCAATAAATTTACGGCAGGCACCCATTTCACCTACTTTGGAAAGATCAGGCTGGAAGGATATGGCTATTCAGGAGAAAATTCATTGACAGGGACAGGGAAGCAGGGCGACCCCGATCTGATAGGAACGGGGATCACGCCTGTTGTCAACCTGGGAGCGGATCAATCCGGCCCGCTGGTGCCTGAGATCTTTAACTACAATGGTAAAGTGGTTTCTGACTTGTTCTTTTCTTACAGGTTCTCCAAAACAGTCAGCCTTTTCTGGGGAGTGGACAATATCTTCAATGTGCATCCCGATCTGGGGATCGTACCCGGCGCCAATGCCCAGGCATATGACGGTGAAACAGGCGGCCCATGGGACGCCGTGCAAATGGGTTATAACGGCATGCGCCTATTCGCGA
Source organism: Niastella vici (assembly GCF_002077945.1). Taxonomy (GTDB): domain Bacteria; phylum Bacteroidota; class Bacteroidia; order Chitinophagales; family Chitinophagaceae; genus Niastella; species Niastella vici. The sequence continues at coordinate 504,142 of NZ_LVYD01000002.1, read as the reverse complement.
AGCTGGCTGTAAATCTATAAGGCGGTTTCAAGCTTTCGAGGATCGGACATTGGGAGTCAATTCGTCTTGCGCGAAAATACAAAATGACCCCCTGGGTCCATTGCCCCGGTCAGCGGCACGTATTGTGGCATCGTAGCAGTTTTCTGCTGTTGGCTGAAGAATATCATTTAATTCAAATTATTCGACTTAGGACAATGAAAAAATTCAAATCAGAAATTACTGGGCACCTGGACATATTTGTAACTGAAAACGAGGACGAATTAAATGGTGAAAAAATGCGGTGGAAGGAAATATTAATTCACGGTGATCCTGACGGACTAAAATCATTTGCTAAACTTTTAATAAAGATAGCCGACCTCAACCAGGATAATGTTGACGAACTTCCAATAGGCGCAAGAGAGCACATTCACCTGCGACCAAAGTTTGACTTATCAAACAGTTCAGAGATGGTAATTGTGGGGAGGCTTGACGCGAAAGGGAATGGTGTTTTTTACGACCGCTATATTTCAAAAGATAACTGTTGACAACAAATGGATGGATCGGGTTGAAAAGTTGGGGATCAGGTTGAATTCCTGGGTGTATCCGAACAATCATTATACATGGAAATGATATGAGAGGGAAGGTTCCTAAAAAATTCAGTTGGCACGTTACTATAGATCATTCGGAAGTAGGTATCCAATTTTCAGTACTAACAATATTATATCCCGGTATCACTATAGTGTATCCGACATTCATTATGTTGTATCCAGATCTCATTATGGAGCGTCAGTAAGCAACATTGTGGTGTCATTGGCTACGAATTCGCCGTTCCGGCCTAAGATTGGACCATAACAAAGGGAGGTATAGCCCAATCTTTGCCTGGGATGATGAAAATCCATTCGGGTATGATGAAAATCGAGTCTGGTATGATGAAATTCCATTCAGGTATGACCCAACCCGGGGCTGCAATGCTCTAAAGATGGTCGGGTAAGTCGAAAAGTTGAATCAAAATGCGACATAGTTATATCAAAATGCGGCATCCGAAGCCTGGTAAGCCGAAAAGTCTTTTTGTAAAAGGGTTTCTGAGCAGCAGTCCGGTTATTGGCCCACTTTAGTATCACAATAATCAGTATTTGGGTTATACACTTGTAAGTGCATGGTAAACTACTGTAAGCTTTCCTCTTCGTAAAATCCCCTGGTAAAGTTTCGTAATGCATAAAATATCTGATCTTGAAGGGGTATTCTAAGGAACTTATTAAAAAATGGCCAAATATTTGCTATTATGGTTGTTCGATATAATTACTAAATCCAAATTTACCATTAGCTAACGTTAATGAAGGATTTAGAAGCCCGTAACCCTTAATAGTATTTCATGAAAGTTTATTTGTTCTTTATTTTGAATTTAATTGCTGTAGCCTCCCTGGCTCAGCAAAAACAAACGGTTGAACCAGCTGACACAGTCCTGGCAACATATTTACAACGTCAATTTTACTCCGAATCTTTTGTAGACACCTGCTATACCGGAATTCATTTTCTGGAAATTAGTTTCTCATCGGGATCGATGTCCACATTTATTTCAGGCAATTTAAATTCCGTTTATAAAAGGCGCATTGAAAGCCTGCTTGCTGACCCGCTAAAGATATGGGATAAGCGCTATGTTGCATATTGCAAAAAGAATAAAATTCACATCGTACTACCAATTTTATTTGTTATAAATGCAAACTGTTACAGGTTGAAGGACTCAAACAATCCTGTAGATCCTGTAGATCCTGTGAGCAAGGCGACTGTAAATGAGTTAGCAGTCAAAATGTTGAGTAGTCAAACTTTATCACTAAAGCAATCTTTTAATCAAATTGGGCTTGAGCAAAAAGGAAAAGCTACCAATTGCATATTGGTAGCTCCCTGTACTATTAGCAGCAGGTTAAACAAGCAAAATGTAATGATGTGAGAACTGACTAACAATAAGGGGTAGGGTGGGGTCATTCTTCTCTCTCCGCATTAAAATCTTAACTTATAAAGCGCTGAATTTCAGCGCTTTTTTTGTGCGCTTTTTAGCTACTAATGCCAGCTTATAGACAATTTACAATAAAAGCAGTCCACCGGGAGTTTAAGTTTAATTACATAATTTCCCAATTCAACATATTGAATGTATTAATATGAGTACACCTGTTCAGCGTCTTAAAATTGGCGAAGGGAAAATAAGCGGCTATTCGTCGATATTCCTTGGTTTACTTTCCCTGACTGGCGTTATTTGTTTTAAATATCCGGAATGGCTCACCACACCGCAATTCAGAGAAATATACACAGGGGAGTCCATGAAGATATTATTGACGGCTTATTTTTCTTATAAGTTCAGCAACGTCAGATACTGAAGAACCAATGTTTGTCGGAAACATTGAAAACTCATATTCGGATTTATCTAAAACGTCTAAGTCAAGATGAATGTAAATATTTTTGAAATTCTTAATTTTATTTTGAACGTATTCATATTGACAATCTGTAATTGTTGTAATATTATGCTGTATGATATAGTTGCTTTCAGGCTCGTCTAAGTCTCTCAATCCAACATAACATATTTGTTCTGGTTTCAGTCTTGAAAACAGTAAGCCAATAAATTCTTCGTTCCCCTCTCCCAAAAGTGTTCGTAGTGGCATTCCGTGAAATGCCTTGCTTGGGGAGCTTTCTGGTGTATTCAAATCTGCGTGTGCATCTATATAAATGATACAAATGTCTTCCTTGTATATCTTGTTTAGATAGGAAATAGGTATGATTTCAATTCCACAGTCGCCACCAATAGTTGATATTTTATCAGGTTTACTGTTAATAATTATTTCTTTGAAAAACTTTGTCTGCTCAAGTATTGGTTCAAAGCATTTAATGTTGGCGATTGTTGTTAAGCCTTTCGTTGAAAGTGGGATAACTTTGGTGTCACTATCCTTGAAATATGAAATGAAAGTCTCTGCTCCCAATTTCAAATCATCTGTGAAACTGAGCCCCGCCACTGTGGATTAATTAAAATCATAATGTTATTTAGAGATTTATTTATTCGTTGAATGTATTTTAATACGCCCACTAAGGTAGTGCAAATACGAATCAAGTTAGTTTTTAGATCATTCAGTGGCCTTATAACCGTTAGTAAATATTTATCTGAAATGACCTTGATTCAACGTTGGCAACATAAGCCCAAATGTTTACAACTAATGTCAATATTAAAACGCCACATTGTGCGGCATACGTTCGCTACCACAGTAACGTTCACTAATGGGGTGCCTAATGATACGGTATTGCAGGAAGTGTTATTAAATTGGCCGTGCAAACGGCGAATCAGCGATGTTATCAATAGCCCATACTTCACCCTCGAGTGTCACGACGTAAGCGCTGTTACCGATGATTTCAAGTGAAGTAGGTATATCAAGTTTGTCGGCTACCATGGTGAATGTCCGGTCCGCGTTAACCAGCACGAGTGAGCCCGTATTAGGCAGCGCAGGCGAACCGTTCGGACCACCCCCGAAAACACCCTGCGACAGCGCAAAAAGCAACTGGCCGCGGCCGAACTCCACATCAACGAGTAACGGAGCTCCCGAGGCAACTTCTGTAATCGAAGAAAATTTATCATTTAATAAAACAACTTTCCCGTCTTCAGGATGGTGAGGCGCAGGACCTGCCTGGGCGACGTAGACCATATTGCCTTTAACCGCCAGGCCAGTGGGGACGATATCATCAAACTGTTGAACCAGTTTGATTTCACCATCAGGTGTAATGTGCAGCACCCGGTTAAGGTGACCATCAGTTACAAGAAAGCCACCGCGATAAAAGTCGATCGAATACAGCACTCCGGTTGCAACGTCGAATTCAAAGCCGGTTGGAGGATGGGCTATGTTGAAAGCGCCGATGTCTGCAATAACTTTAAAACTGTTCGGACCGTCAATCCGATAAATGCCGTTGACCTGGCCGGTCGGAAAAGTAGGATCATCAACCAGCGTAACAAGCGCGTAAGCGGTACCACCGATGAATATAACATCTGTAACCCCACCAATACCAACCTCGGGGATCAACTTAGGTAATCCACTGGCGAAGGCGGATCTAACGCCAGTCTTCGGGTCAATGCGATATATTACGCCCGCCTGGGCGTCAGGAACAAACAGATCGCCACCAGGGCCAGTCGTGCTGCCGAAACTGACTCCCAGTCCTTGCGCCAGCTGCCGGGGCACACTGGTTTCATTCTTATTTTTCTGACAAGCAAATAGCAGAAAAGAAATCGTTAGTAAGGCGAATGTCGCCTTGAAGAAGTTTGTGTACATAATCCTCGTATTTATAAGTGAATATTACTATTCATGGGGAATAGATTGGCCCAGATGATATCATTTATAAATCCTAAAGGAGTACAGCAAGAAAAAATGTTTTTTATAAGGAGGAGAAATGTGAAGTTTAAGTAAAGACAGACGCTTATTCCGACAGTGAAATTAATCAAATTGAACCAATATCAAAATTTATATATCAGAAAATTTATAGATGCAGATCAAGAAATGGCAACGATATGTAGTTCCAGGCGTCCGAACGATCCCTGTGGGCAAATTGTTCCAGTCCTACAGGAAATGTTGGCTAAAAATGTAAGTCGGTAGTAGATTATTGATTTGGTTAGGGTAATACAATTTCACACATTGTTTTTTATTCACTCGCTTTGTGTCTAAAGCTTTATCTTATCTGGTTTGGGGGTAGTATAAAGTTCTTCTGCAATTGATATCAATGTGTTCAGGGTGACCCTTAGCAAATACATACCGGCATGTACGTCTCCCACAAAATGCATCACTTTATGTTGGCTCAATATTATATTTCCTGCTTCGATAAAAAAATATGATAAACAGTCCGGTAATGAGTAAAATAATTGAAATGATCTCAGATTGCGCCGGGTGAATAAAGCCCCAATCATAGCGATAATTAACTTTTACCTTTTCTATGGAGAACCTTTCAAGACCGTTAAGAACAAGATAGAGTCCAAAGAGGTGCATTCCGGGTTTTAATTTTTTTCTAAGCCACCAGAGTAGTATAAAAAGAAAAATGCAAATTACCGCTTCATACAATGAGGTTGGAAATACTGACATGGGAAGCATATGACAATACTTGCCAACGCAACCGCTGATAGGAATACCTTCATTATTTACGTTATGGTTGAAATTCATTGCAAAAAGCCAGGTTGGCAATCCTGATGGTGCCGTTACATAGGCATACGGTACATCGGTGACAGTCCCGAAATTTGTTAAGTAGTAATCCGTCGCGTTTAAAATTGCCTGATTATATTCATTTGCGGTGATGGCTTTCAAAGAAGCGTCAGGCGCACTTATGTAAGCACTATTAAAAATGCCCCAATCGCCGTCGCCGGAAAAGTGGCAACCTAACCTTCCAATCCCATAACCAAGCATAAGCGCAGGAGCTATGGCATCGCAAAAATGAATGAAATTAATTTTATGTTTCCTGCAATGATTAAAGATCAATAAGGCCGCCACAATTAAACCGCCATAAAAAGTAAGGCCACTACCAGATAACAGGCTGCTGATAGGATCGGCTGTAAATTGATCCCACGATTCCAATGCATTAAAAACCTTCGCACCTACCAGGCCGCCTATAGCTGCAATGAGAACAACTTCTCCTACTCTTTTATGCGGATATACAGGAACAAGGTCCTGGGTGTTCGTTGTAATATCGCCTTTCGATAAATATTTTTTAGCTTTCGGTAATGGCAGGAGTTCAGGTTGCAATAGCCCAGTGGCTTCTTTACGGCGCAATTCTTTTTGTAAAAGATACGCTGCTGCAAGAAAAGCCAATGCTACAAAAAAACCAAAGGTTTTAAAAAGGCCCAGAAAGGACGGGACGTTTGTTTTGAAAACCTGTTCAAATAAATACTGAAGATCAGGATACATATGTTAGTTTGAAGAGCCTGCAACTCGTTAAAGGAAGAAGTTGTCGAGAAGGCATAAGTGCAATAAAATTACCCGAAATAGGATTATTGACTGATAAAATATTAAATTCTAATAGTCTTCTAATATTCATAAAACAAGACCACTGAATATTCCTTATTCCGCATGAAGGTTTTCAATAAACATTATATATGCAACCTGAATTTTGTATTTAACGATCAGGTGCTACCCTTAACTCCCAGCTTGTTCAGGATCAATTTCAGCGGGCAAAACTTTGTAACAGAAGACTGTAACAGGTTCAGAGGTATAGCCAACATTTCCTTCACTGGTAAAACTGAAGATGATTGCCGAATTGTATTCCTCTTCACCGCTACTGAACCAGTTATCTACAAGGCTGGCTTTATGCCCATCTTTTTTACAGGTTGCTAAACAGATTGATATGGATCTTGTATAGCGTACAGTCGTATTCATATAACAGCAAAGGCCGCCTATTTAGCAGGCGACCGTTGCTGTTCGCTTTTTTACTACGGGTTAACTTTGCGGATGGTGCATTGTCATTCACTTTAAATATTAGCTATTACTTTTTGTAGCTTTTGGCCGATTTCGTTGGCAAGTAATGATAGGCGCTCGTTATTCACAACGTCCATAGCGTTCATTGGGTTGATTGCTGACACTTCTACCCCGCCGTTTTCATGTTCCTGTACCAGGATGTTGCATGGCAGCATCACGCCGATTTTATCTTCCAGTTGCACAGCTTCATAGGCAAGTTTCGGATTACAGGCGCCCAGAATTGTATATCTCCTGAAATCAACTCCTATTTTTTCTTTAAATTTTTCTTTTAGATCAATTTCGGTAATGATCCCGAACCCTTCTTTCTTTAATTCGTCTGTTACCTTATTGATAGCTTCCTGAAAACTTATTTGTAGCTTTTTGCTAATGTTGTAATTCATAATTATGATTTTAAAGCCCGGTTTCCGGACGATTAGATGTAATGATTAAAAACCAAACATAAATGTATGCCGTTGCTTCAGTCGTGACTTTTATCACTTCTGGCTACCTTGATTTGGTTTGAGCTTTTAGTGTGACTCATATCACGAATCAGAGAAACAGCAGAAAGTAGCTTTGGAGTAAACAATTTAAACATGGCGACAATACAAATGACAACGCAGGATTTTAAAGATAAAGTTTTCAACTATGAAGTAGAAAAGGACTGGAAATACAAGGGAAAGATTCCGGCTATGATCGATTTCTATGCCGATTGGTGTGGCCCCTGTAAGATGGTGGCTCCTGTGTTGGAAGATCTGTCCAAACAATTTGAAGGGCAGTTATTAATTTACAAGGTCAATACTGAAACGGAGCAGGAACTTGCCGCTGTATTCGGTATCCAAAGTATTCCAACATTTCTTTTTATCCCGGTGGAAGGAATCCCTGTAATGCAACCGGGAGCGTTATCGAAAAAAGTATTTCAACAGGTAATTGAAGAACGATTATTGCAAAAAGATCCGCAGCAATAAAGAAACCCCGACGGCGCCGTCGGGGTTTTTCTTTGATTTGCCAGAAACAATTTATTTCTTATCAACATTACCATCATGATATATTTTGCTTTTAGGCAGCCTGACATTTGTTGCGCATCCCTCAATGCCGCATCCTGCATTGGCAAAAGCCATAAATGTTACAAAAGCACCGGCCAGGTAAAGGAGGTATTCACCGGTTGATACACCCCGGATAAAAATTGCAATTCCCATAATTAGCCTAACCCAGCGGAAAAACGTCCACCTCTTAAAGTATGCTATCATTTTATTCCGTATTTATTTTTGAATGTGATCCATGAACCGCCGTTATATGCCTCTATGCCGGCATTTTGCAACAGGCTTTTTGCAATAGCACTACGGCTGCCGCTTCTGCAAACGGTAATTATTGGTTTGTTTAATTTTTTCAGCTGATTTAGTTGTTGTCTGATAATATCAAGTGGCACATGCCTGGAATGCTGGATATGGCCGGCATCATATTCATTTTTCGTTCGCACATCCAGGATGACAGCTCCATTTTTCAATATCATTTCCAGGTCTGTTTTAGAACCGAATAATTGTTTTATTAAGGATATCATAAGTTGAATTATTTTAATTATTGTAAGAAATCTGCTTATCTGTTACTGGTAGCGATAGCCACTTGCGCAATACACATAATAAGTTTCATTTTTATCCACTGAAGCCAGGTGTTCGTTTAAGGTATGGAGATACTGATGCAAATCTCTGATTAATCAACTATAAACATCGTGATCTGGGTCACACATAAAAGATCAGCTGGAGAAAATTTCTTTAACAATTATGATAACCCCCATAATAAGGATGAACCATCCAAATCCTTTCTTTAGATTTTCACTTTTTATTTTTTTACTAAATGCGCCGCCTATCAATATACCGGCAATAGCAATACCGGTTACCTTCAGTAAAAAGACCCAGTTGATCGAAATATGTCCAAGGTCCCCAAGGAAGCCTATTAAAGAATTTAAAGCGATGATAAACAGAGATGTGCCAATGGCTTTTTTCATAGAAAGCCCAATCAAAAAAACGAGTGTTGGAATGAGTAGGAAGCCACCGCCTGCGCCAAGTAATCCGGTAATGAGCCCTATCATGATACCATAACCAATAAACCCGAAAAAGTGGATAGATGATTTATTTTCCTTTTCTTTAAAATGCTGTTTGGGCTTACGGATCATGCTTACAGAAGCGAACAGCATGAGTAAAGCAAAGAGGAGCATCAAAATAAATGATGACGTAATAGGAAATCCCCCGATTTTTAAAATAGTGTTGGGTAAGGCAGGTACAATATATTTCCTAACGAGGAAGACGGTGGCTATAGATGAAGCGCCAAAAAAGATTGCTGCTTTTACATTGACCAGTCCTTTTCTGTAATTGCTGACAGCACCGACAATACTGGTGGAACCAACAATGAAAAGCGAATAAGACATAGCAACCAGGGGCTGTAATCCAAACAGGTACACCATAACGGGAACAGTAAGTATAGATCCGCCACCGCCGATCAACCCAAGCGAAATGCCAATCAGGAGAGCAGCTATATATCCGAAAATTTCCATGCAATTTATATTGCATGCAAAGCTGGGTCATGTCAGCATAGTAAAACGTGATTTTGGTCACGTCAACGCTTTCCCCAAATCAATGATTTCAACTTCTGAGCGGCGTTGTTTAATCATTCCTCTTTCTGCTAATTTTTTCATAAGTCTTGAGATAACTTCCCGGGATGAATTGAGGTCCTGCGCAATTTCGGTATATGAGATAGAAACGATATTGGTTTTAAATTTTTCCTGGTGCCTTTTGAGATAAAACAAAAGCCGCTCGTCCATGTTTCTGAAAGCAACGTGATCAATAGTTTGTAAAAGTTCTTCAAACCTTTCGCGATAGGTACTTACAGCGAACTGCGCCCAGCTTTTATACTTACCCATCCAGTCATCAACATACGGTAACGGTATAGACATCACAGTTGCATCTGTAGTTGCCTTTGCCATGAGCCCGCTTGTTCCTTTTCCCAAAGCACACACGAGGGATATGGCGCATGCCTTACCCGGGCCCAGGTAGTACATAAAGAATTCTGAACTTTCTTCGTCTTCCCGGTATACCTTAACCAGTCCATCTATTACCAGAATAGCAGACCGGATATTTTGTCCTGTTCGCAATACTACTTCACCCTCTTTAAAGGTTTTAATATCTGCTACTTCCACCATTTCATCAACCAGTTCCTTTTCGAGGCTGGGGAAATGCCTGCTAATTTCCTGTTTTGTCATAAGGCAAAGATAGACCATTGTTCACTGCTGCGCTTGCCGGTTTTTGACCATCTTTATGGATTTAAAACAAGCCCACCATAATCGTTGCAAGAACAACGAGGGTAATTAAAGCATACAGTAGATCGCGTTCCATGATAAAACCAATGATGGAGAAGATGATCCGGACAATGGGAGTACTGATCAGCAGCAGCAACCCGAATTGAATAATTGACCTTCCCCTGCCGTTGAGGGCGGATGTGAGAATGGAGTGTAATTCCGTTAGTCTTTTGGGTTCACCCTCAAAGGTACGATATTGGGGTGTTGCACTTCCGTGCTGAAAGAGGTAGATGAACGATCCGGTACATACTACCAATGCAGACAAAAATACCCCAAACCTCAACAGGTTGCCCATAATTATTTCAATACGTTTGTCGTCTATCATTTTCTTTTCCATGTTTTATCTTTATAATGTGCCTTTTATTCCGTTATAGATCATTTCAGCGGCAAGAATACATATCACTATTGCGAAGAGCACTTTGAGTATTCGGGTTTCGGCACGGAATAATATTCTTGACCCAATCAGTGCTCCCAATAAAACGCCTAATACCACCGGCATAGAAAGGCCCGGATCGATATATCCACGTTTAAGATATACGCCTGCGCTGGCCGCAGCGGTTACACCTATCATAAAATTACTGGTAGTGGTGGATACCTTAAAGGGGATTCTCATGACCCTATCCATCGCAATCACTTTTAGAGCACCCGACCCGATTCCAAGTAAACCACTCACAATTCCCGCAATATTCATCATCAAAAAACCACCTGCAACATTTTTAACTGTATAGTCCCGCATGCCGTCCCCTGTTGGAAAACTATTATTTAGTTTTAAAAAACTGGCAAATTTTCCCTTTGCACCGGAATCTATTTTTTCATCGATACTCATGAAGGAGGTAATGGCTGACACGAGAAGAATAACACCAAAAGTAACAGCAATAAAACTGGTGGAAACAAAAGTGGCTGTCATTGCCCCTATTATTGCACCTGAGGTAGTGGCCAATTCGAGGAACATGCCGAGGCGAATATTGGTAATCCCTTCCTTTACATAAGCTGCTGCAGCGCCTGAAGAGGTGGCTATTACACTGATCAATGAAGTGCCAATGGCATAATGAATATTTATTTTAAACACAAGGGTCAGCAAAGGTATCAGAACCACACCTCCACCCAGTCCGGTAAGGGATCCAATTAATCCTGCAAATGCAGATGCGATGAAAAGAATTAGTGTAAAAACAAATATAGTCATATAAGATATTAGCTTGTAAATATTAATGTATCGTAAGTTCAGACTATTTTCTCTGAGGGATATATTAAAAGATCATTAGAATTAGCGGGTGCCGGTAGTCATATAAGACACGCTTTCTTTTCAGGTTAAAAGCTCCATCTCAAGCGTAAAAAGCCTGTATGCGAAAGCGCGTCGAACCGGGCAGTTTCTGCAAAAAAAGATTGCCACACGAAATCAATGTCAAAATTTGTTTTCAGATTATAGCGGAATGCCGGAAAAAGAATCAGCATGTTCATTCCCGGCGAATAAACAACGTTCATACTGCCGCTGAAGACAGGCGAAAATTCCCTGGAAGTATTTATCAGTATATTCCATTTTGCAGGCATCAGGCTTCTGGGTGAAGCCTGAAATTTGAGTTGAGTCCAATCGTTCAGCGGCCGGTCGATCCCTTTTTCGTTGTACAAAAAAGCTGAAGACAGATACCATCCGTTTTTAAACATATAATCACCTTCCAGTACCAACAGCAGGCGGGAAATTTCATTCTTCTGATCTGCATAGAATTGTGCTTCTCCTTTAAAGCCGGCATCTTTGATGCTTCCCGCCCAGCCGAAACCGGCTGTAAATCTGCTTTGGTACACCCCGGCGTTCCATTGCAGATCGTATTTGTGGTAATTGGTGAAGTACCTCGCGGCTATAACAGGCCGATGACCCGTGCCTGCGACCGCTATCTCTACATTTGAAAGATCATTGACCAGATACTGACCTTTGACGGCATCACTGCCCGGCCGCTCCTCGTAATCAAAATCAAGAAAATTGTAACTATTAAAAAGATCGTTTGGGTTCCAGGTGTTAGTGATACCCCAGTTGATCCGCTGCCTTCCCGCGCGGATATTCCATTTGGTTTTTTTATACTCCAGCCAAAGCCGTTCTACATTAGTATGGAGGATGGCTGATTTTGCCTCGAACCATTTTATGGAAAGATTCACTGCTTCGTTTTCATTGCGTAACTGTTGCGTAAAACCTGGTAGTACCCGCACATCATCGCCCCAATATAAGCGATTTCGAACCTCCAGCCGGGCCGTCCAGTTTTCCACCGGATTCCATTTTATATTCATCCGGTTGTGTACCAGGTTTGTGGCGGCAACGTTTGTAAACCCTTTTTCAAAACGAACCCATTCCAGGTCTTTCAGGTAGCCGGAAAACGACCACGCATTTTTCTTTGCCATGCTGTCTTGCGCAAGCAGGTATAAAGGGGAAAAAACAGATAATATAATTAGAAACCTTTTCATGTTACAACCTGCTCATGAGGTATGGAGGTAGGCACGGCTGCACTATCGGAAGCAATACGGCCATCCACCAGCGTGATAACCCGGCGCGCTCTTTCAATAACGCGTTGGTCATGGGTGGAAAAAAGAAATGTCATATTTTCCTCCCGGTTCAGTTTTTCCATCAGGTCAAGCAGATTGGAAGCCGAAACAGAATCAAGATTAGCAGTAGGTTCATCGGCCAAAATGAAGTGGGGCCGGGAAGCCAGGGCCCTTGCCACCGCTACCCGTTGTTGCTGACCGCCTGAAAGCTGCGACGGTCGTATATCGGTCTTGTCTTCCAATCCAATTTCTTTAAACAACTGTTGCAGCCTTTTTTCCCGTTCGCTTTTTTTAATACCCTGCAACAGCATGATGAACTCGGCATTTTCTTTGGCGGTAAGAACCGGAATGAGGTTGAAAGATTGAAACACAAAGCCAATATTGTGCAACCGGAAGTCAATGAGTTTGCCTGCTGAAAGTTTCGTGATATCGGTGCCATTGATGTATATGTTTCCCTCATTGGGTTTGTCTAATCCGCCGATCAGATTCAGAAGTGTAGTTTTACCTGAACCGGACGGTCCCACCAATGCTGTGAACTCACCTTCCAGTAAATGCAGGTGAACATTGTTCACAGCATACACGGGGATGGTTTCGGGGTTGTATATCTTGCTGATGTTGTGCGCATCGATGACTGTTTTTTCCATAGACTGAGTTTTTATCTTCTTAATGCTTCCACAGGTTGCAGGCGCAAAGCTTTCAGTGCCGGCAGCAGGCAGGAAAGCAGCGCTGTACAAATGACCATAGCCAATATCATTACGAGTTTTTCCGAAGGGAAAGATGGATATATAGTGGTTTCGAACCCGAAACTGGCCATCATGTCTTTTCCCATTCCGGAAAGATCCAGGCCATGTTTCTGATAATAACCGATAACAATATATGCCGCCAGGAATCCGATAGGTGTTCCTGCTATGGTAAGAAAAACCGTCTCCATGAGAACCAGCAAAAAGACTTTCGCTTTAGCTGTTCCCAGCGCAACCATCATCCCTATTTCCTTTGTTCGCTCCAGTATCGACATCAACATGGTGTTAAGAATGCCAAAAGCAAGCGCAACCAGGATAATGATCATAATGATATAGGAATATTCATCTACTGTTTTGACCATCAGCTCTGTTTCAGGTGATAGGTCTTTCCAGGATTGAACCAGCAATGATGGATAAGTTTTTTTTAATTGATCCTGCATTACTTGCAAATCATCATCGTTTTTCAGGATCACGGCAATTTGATGAAAGGAATTTCCTGTGAGCAGCCACTCGTTTAATGTGGTTAGGGAAACATAAACATTCAATTCATCAAAGGGTGCATTGCCTGACTGATAGATACCTGCCACACGGAAAGCCGATGAAACGAGATTGTCTGCTGTATCCGTAAACGTCAATACCAGTTTAGCTCCCAGCTTCAATTTCATTTTATCTGCCAGCTTTTTGCCAATGACGATCTCGTTTTTCTTTCCCTCGTGAAAACCTTCTCCGGCAATGATTTTACGCTTTAATTGTGAAGCGCTGTATTCGAGCGCCGGTACTACGCCATTGATTTGAACCCCGGCGCTGCCCGTTGTGGTGACCAGCATTCCCTGCGCGAGGGTCCTTGGTACTGCCATTTTTACTGCGGGGAATGATTGCACTTTTTTTAGCAGTGCGTTCGCATCGGGTAGTATAAAGGCAGGATGGTTATCTTTTTTAAAATCGGGATGGTGAATTTGAAGGTGCCCGGCTTCAGAGTCGATCACTGCCCTGATCCTGCTTTTCATCATTCCTTTATACAGCGCCAGTACGCCGATGCCTGCAAACAGGCCAATGGCAACGGAAAGCATAATGACAATGCTTCGTGCTTTATTTCGCCATATGTTACGCCATGCCATAAGAAGTATCATCCTTCATTTTTTTACTTTTTCATAGCCGTTACAGGCTTTAGTTGCATCACTTTTGCAATAGGATACAGGGATAGCCCAAGACCAATCAGCAAAACTACCAGCGCCTGGTATACAAATATGGAGCTGTCTGTTGAAGTTGGAAAAATGGCTTCAAAGCCAAACCGCTCATAAGCTTTTGCCGTGTCACCACCGATGCGAATGGGATGTTTATTGAGATAAAAGATCAATGGAACACTTGCCAGTATGCCTGTAAGGCATCCAGTCAGTACTGTCAGTACAGACTCTGCAATAAACAGCAGGATCAGCCTGCTTTTTTTCATGCCTATAGCTACCAGCATTCCCAACTCAAACTTTCGTTCAAGCATCATCATAAGCATCGTGCTGAAAATACCGAAGCAGATCAGCAGGTATAGTACGCCCTGTACTACTTTCATGTTGTTAGAGTCAGCGGCAATATGCTGTTTTATATCTGGAAGCAGTTCTTCCCAGGTCATTACTTCATAATTTTTCCCAATTGCTTTTTTAACGGCTTCCGCGCTCGCATTTAATTCCTTTTCAGTTCTGATTGAAAGGATATAAGACGTTACCATTCCTTCGGCACTGAAAAACTCCTGCGTTGCGGGTAAAGACATATACAGGACTTTATCATTCAATTGGGGCGAGCCAAATTTCAGAATACCTTTCACCGGGTATTTTCCTGCGGCGGTAGCACCGTGATAACCCTGTCCGATCAGGATAACTGTATCGCCTGTGCCAAGTTTCAATCTTTCGGCCAGCCCTTCTGCAAGAAGTACAGACCGGTCATCATTATCCAGATAGTGCCCACTTACCAATCTGCTTTTCAACGCCGTGATTTTGTTTTCCTTTTCGGGAGAAATGCCCGTGATCAGGCAACCTTTGGTGAGGTCTTCTGAGGATGCAAGCCCAAATGCTTCCAGGCGGGGTGTTACAGTGCTAATGTTACTTTTTCTGTAAATCGTGGCTTCTATCGTGGGATTTTGCTCAAAACTATTGTCGAGAATTTGTTCATCCTGGTATCCGGATTTGTGAACCTGGATATAGCCGGTATAAAAGCTTACCACATTTTTTACAAGGTTTTCAAAAACACCCTGCTTTAAACTCTCTGCGATAGTGGATAAGATCACGGCAAAGAATATGGCAGCCACCGTGATCAGTGTACGGCTCCGGTTGCGCCACAGGTTTTTCCATGCCAGTTTGATGATCCACATATCTAATCATTTAATATTTTCATTTTCTCCGTTGTAAAAAATGCATCATCCAGGGGCCGGTTGAACATAACCGCTTTATATACCATCACCGTTTTCTGGTTAGGCTTGCCGGCCGGTATCATTTCAAACCGGGTTGGTATCAGCCTTCCATCCATAGTCTTTATATCAGAAGCATTCATGGTATTGACCAGGCTTCCATCTTCATCATAAAAACGAGTGTGTAACTCCAGAAAGTCCTTCTTATCAATACAGACAAGCAGTTTGCCCCATACCACGGCCGCCTCGGGTTTGGGTAGCATTTGGATGATGTAACAATTGCGATCGTCGATAATAGTATCACCAACAATGCTATGATCGTAATCATTTACTACTGAAGATTCTTTTACCAGGTCATCATTTGTAAAATCAGTACCCATCCATGACTGGCTCATCATTGATGGCGGAAGTTTTATTATTTTTTCCAGCGAGGGCATCCAATTCCAGACTTCTTTTTTACGCTTCAGGTACACTATCCCTTTGTCTTTTGCAGGTGATTGTAAAAGGATCAGGGCAAGATCGGTTCCTTTCATCCAGGTTTTTACAGTCATTTCACGGGACCAGGTGGCCCGAATGGTTTGAATGGTGATTTGAGCCTGTGAAGTATTGCCACGCATTTTTGAATCAGCAGCCTGCACGATCTCCCTGGCTGTTTGCCCATAAAGACTGGAAATTGATAAAAGCCAAAAAAGGGAAACACAAAACCTCATTTAACACGATTTAACAGGAAAGCTAGCCTTCCTATTCGAAAACATCAATGATCGTTGTCAAGGAAGGGGTTGATTTTAAGTAGCCTGAGATTAAACACCATGTTTACGCCGTACAGCGGTAATTTGATGACCTGAATCATACCTCTGTATGAGAAAGCAAACAATTGGCGCTGTACTTGACCGGTAATACCAAAATGCGGTTATTTTTGATATACAAATCAAAAAAAACGTGACAGCCTTTCTAAATACCGTTATCCTGCTGGGTGCACTACAGGGATTGATCCTATGCATTCTCCTTTTTCGCCGTACCGTCAATAAACGTTCCAACCGTATGCTGGCCTTTCTCATTTTGCTGATGTCAATGGCAAGTTTGAACCTTTATTGCATTCATAATCATATGCTGGAATCCAACCACATATTGCGATTTATTTCCTGGGTGGTGCCTTTGATCATCATAATGCCCATGGGGCCCCTCATTTATTTTTACATTCAATCAATGCTCAATCCTTCTTTCCGGCTTGCCCGCAGGCACAGGCTTCAGTTCCTGCCTGGCATCATTGATATTGTTCCCCAGCTAACAACTATTATTTTCCTTACCGGTATTTACATGAAAGTTATAAAGTATGACCCCGAACCCTGGGGGCTTTTTATCGATCGCTATAATATGTATTCCGATATACCGCGGTGGTTATCACTTACTATTTATGTATTGCTTGCATTTAAATTTTTGCGAAAAGAAAAAACTACAGCTGGTAATACCGATAAAGAAGCTATACGTAAATGGCTGCAACTGTTTATTACCATATTTTTAGCTTTTCAACTTATCTGGTTCATTTATCTGATCCCTTATATTCATCCCGCCTATAGTGATTGGCTTTTAAACAAGTTTGACTGGTATCCTATTTATATCCCGATTGCTATTATGATCTATTGGCTGGGGTTAAAAGGATACTTTATTTCGCTGGCTGTTAATACCGAAAAAGCAAAAAAGACAATTTCCCGTGTAACGAAAGAGGGGAGTACGCAAATAATGAGCCTGCTTCAAAAAAGCATGGAAGATGACAAATTGTATCTGAACCCCGAATTGAACCTTGAAGCCGTGGCAAAGCATACCGGCGTTGTTGCCAAAATGATTTCTACGGTCCTGAACCAACACCAGCAAACCAGCTTTAGCGAATGGGTAAACGCCTATCGCATCGGGGAATTCAAACTAAGGATCCGGAACGGTTGCCTTGAGCAACTCACCATATCGGCCCTTGCCATGGAATGCGGGTTCAATTCTCAGGCTACTTTTCAACGCATATTTAAACAATCAGAGGGGGTAACCCCCTCGGCATACCTGAAAACGATCGGTTCAAACAACTAATTATTCTCAAATCCGGATTTGAGAACTTGTTTTCAGCGAATTAAGTCAGAAAACCCGGAGTTTGCATCAAACTCACGGCCATGAAACAAATATGCCTGGTATTGTTTTTTTTGCTAATGCGTGTATTGTACAAGCGTTTTTTACTGATTGCCGGTCTTTTAATTACTGTTATTGCTTCTCATGGACAAGCCAGTGAAATGGAGAAAAAACTCGACAGCCTGCTGGCCGGATATTTCATACCATCGCAACCCGGTTGCGAAGTGCTCGTGGCCAGGCATGGGCAGATCATTTATGAAAAAGCATTCGGTCGCGCCAACCTCGAATTAAATGTTCCGCTTAGCACTGGCATGGTCTTTAATCTTGCGTCTATCACCAAGCAATTTACAGCCGTGGCTATTTTGCAATTACAGGAACAGGGTAAAATTTCACTGCACGACAGTTTGCAAAAATTTATTCCCGGCTTTCCTTCAAAAGGGCACACGATCACTATTGAACATTTACTTACCCATACTTCAGGTATTAAAGACTACCTGCAGCTTGATTATTCAGGCCAGAATATGGAGAGATGGGATTTTACGCCCCAACAGTTGATCGACAGCTTTAAAAATTATCCCCTGAACTTTACACCTGGCGCCAGGTTTTCCTACAGCAATTCAGGTTATTTTCTGTTGGGGTATATCATTGAAAAAGTAACGGGGAAGCAGTATCAACAATATATAATGGACAATCTTCTGAGACCCCTGGGGTTAACCCATACCTGTTTTGACAGCGATGGAAATATTATTCCGGGGCGGGTGGATGGCTATCGGAAAGATGGCGCGGATTTTAAAATGGCCGACTATTGGAGCCCGACCATTGAATATGCCGCAGGAGGGTTGATTTCTAATGCAGGCGATTTGCTTAAATGGCACAATGGCCTTTATTCTTACCAGGTGCTGAAAAAAGAAACTTTACAAAAAGCATTTATACCTTTTCAACTGGCCGATGGCACCACAACGGGCTATGGATATGGGTGGTTTGTAAAAACAAGCAACGGTATTAAATCTATAGAACATGAGGGCGGAATGCCCGGGTTTAAGACCAATGAAATATATTATCCTGCCGAAGACCTGTTTATTGCCATATTGTGTAACAGCGGGGCTGTTAATATAGATGAATTGTCGGCCAGTATTTCGGTTATTACACTTGGAAAGCCATTGCAATGCGATGTAAAAGTAGATCCAGAAATTCTTGACAAATATGTAGGGGCTTATAAACTGTCTATAGACCCCAACAGAACGATCACCATACAAAGAGTCAATGACCGGCTTATCGCCGTCGTTTCGCCTACACAAAAAATGCCTTTACTTTTTCTATCGGAAACTAATTTTCAATTTAAAAACCTGCTGGGCGCCAGTGGCGAATTTGTAGTTGAAGAAGGAAAGGTTACGAAATTCTATGTTAATCAAAACGGGCGTTATGAATGGATAAAAACGAAGTAGAACGAAAACTACATGGGGCTTTTGCCTGGCTGAATTAGGGTTATAACCCTCTTATTTTGTTAATCTCGGGGTCTAAGAAACTATAATACCCACTCCAATTCCCTGTCTTTAACATAAGGCTTTATTTGTTTTTTAAATCAGTTAAGTGCTTACAACGATCAGGTTTGCGAAAGCCGGGAAATATACTTCCATCCAGCCTGGCTAACCGATGATTGGTATCATATGCTTTTTCCTGCATTGAATCAAATAAAATGGGTAATTTTCTACTATCTCATCAACCTGACATAGACCATAGGAGGTAAATTCTTCCTGAATTGAATTTTCATCATAGAAAAACATTTTCACTCCGCCGAACTGTTCATACCTGTCTTTGCTGAGTAATGTTCCCTGTCCGTACGTGTGTGCATGTTTAGTAATGGTAGTGAAAACCATTATGCCATTTTCCGTAAGTTGATTGTAGCAGTCGGCAATTAGTTGTGTTCTTTCCTTCTCATCTAATAGATGAATTAAAGCATGGCAGAAAATACCATCATAAAGATTACTGTCAAAAGGCATATCGGTTACTGATCCATGATGAATTTTCAACGTTTTTCCGTAACGTTTTTCAGCAAGTTCCATGGCGGTATTTGAAATTTCGATGCCTGTTACTTCCATTCCCTTATTGATAAACGGCTGCGCATTCCGTCCATAACCGATACCTGGAATAAGAATTTTATTAAATCCATTGTTGTAAAATATTTCTGCTGTTGCTATTGCAGAATTTGCGGGCATTGATCCCCACATTTCCTGTTTTTCCCGAAAGTTCTTCTCCCAAAAATCCGTCATGCTATTCTATTTTGTTTTGATGACATACTTATTCTTATTGTCGTTCTTTTGGGTGTCCAAGCGTTACGGCTGAAAAGTTGTAATTATTTCCGGGCTTTAAAAAAATGCACCTGCCGAAATTAATGAGCCGTTGCTCAATCTACCACTTCAGGGGCCCGGCTTCATTTTTCCAGAAAAGCCAGCGGCATTCTTCATCGTGTTTTCCTGTGCCGACAGTATGGTTATCACGCTGACCTTTGTTCAGCAGCTTGATGGGGTCCACGCTCATGCACCGCTTCAAACCCTGTCTCATAATCATCACGAATGGTGCCCATCCAGCGGTCCCACCAAAGAAAATACAACCCGTAATTGCCTTTAAAAAACTGGTGGTGCTGATTATGGTTAACCGACGTATTGATCCAGCGGCCCAGCCAGTGACGGCTAAACGATCTGGGGTATATTTCCCATCCCAAATGGCCGTATACATTATATACCAGCATTATAATAAAGAATACCGTAAAATGTCCGGTCGTAAGCGGCATTACCATAAGCAGAACAGGAAAAATACCGGCTTCAACAACCGCTTCCAGGGGATGAAAAGCCAATGCCGCCCAGGGCGAAGGATTGGTTGAGCGGTGATGCATCAGGTGAAAGATTCGAAAGATAGCCGGATGATGCATCAGCCGGTGCGTCCAGTAAAAATAAGCGTCATGCACTATAAACATCAGCGGAAATGACGCTATGTACCAAACAATCCCGTATTTAGCGTCCTGTGAATATAACTGCGTACTATTTCGCAACGGCGTGAACAGGAATAATACAGTTACCAGGGAAAATATGACAACGGTAATGATCGAGTATACAATTTCGCGCCGGTAATCGGCATTTTTAGGAAACCGCAACTGTATTTTACGGTATGAAATGCGTTTGCGTAGCCATTTATAATAAATTAAAAAAAGAATACCTGCAATTATAAAATAACGTAGGGTAATAATAAGCGCTATCAACAGAAAATATTGGTACCAGGCCATACACTTTTTTTAACGGCATTTTCGAAAGTATCAGATAAAGTTATAAAAATAAGCCTGCCCCGCAATGCGCTGTTCACATGCCGGGATGTTCGGGCCGAACGACCGGCGGCCAGCCCTTTTATAAAAAAACGATTTTCTAATCTGGCCCCAAATAGTTCAAATAAAAGACGGGTGCTTTGCATATATGTGTTACATAAAGTGATCACCTAGTTGAACTTCGGTCTCATTCTCCAATTACTTGGGTTTTACTCCGGTTTTTTCATCGATGTAAGAAATCCACCCCCCATTTTTACGAATTATCCCCTTAGCAATAGTCGAAATGTTTTAGAAATTTATTTACGTAGGAGATTGATTCCCACTAACTAACCAAAACAGTTGCCATATGATCGAAAGCTGCTTTGTACGGCCTCCGGAAAATTTCATTCACTCACTTCCAGGTAAAAAGCAACCAATCATTTCGACCATCCTGCATCCTGTTTATTCTTTAACCAATAATAGTTGCTTATGAAATTGACCCTTATTCGTTTTGTTCTTTTTTGGGGTACGTTGTTGTTGACGTATTCGTCAAAAGCAGTACCCCTGAAAACAACAACCGATCCATGCTATGCCGGTTGCCTTGCGCAAAAGTATACCGGCACCGTATTCGATAATACCAATTCACCCGTAGCAGGGGCATTGGTTAAAGTGGCTGGTACCGACATATCCGCAAAAACCGACCAAAACGGTGTTTTTACCATCGAGGCAAATGCCGGCGCCACCATTATTATTTCCAAAGCCGGTTTTAAGGATAAAGAATATGTATTGGGGGAAAATAACTCCTTTTCCATTGCCCTGGATTATGAATATATGCTGGTACCACTGAAAAGCCCGCAGCCTGTTCAGTTGTTATATTCCACTGTGCCTCAACGGTTGAATGTTTCTTCAGCAGATGCTGTATATAATAATGACCTTATGAAATCGCCGGTAACAACTTTTGGCAATGCGCTTGCCGGCAGAATGGCGGGGTTGAATTTGTTTCAATTGTCGGGCCAGCCCGGCGCCGATGGGGCTTCTTTTAATTTAAGAGGCCAGTCGCCCGTGATCATTGTAGATGGTGTAGTTACCGGGCTTACGCAATATGACCTCGAAGAAATTGAATCGGTGACCGTTTTGAAAGATGCCAGCGCCCTGGCCATGCTGGGCGTAAGCGGTTCGGCCGGCGCCATTCTGGTAACTACCAAAAAAGGCATTGAAGGAAAACAGCAGGTTTCATTGACCGTACAAACTGCCACTCAGCAGCCGCTCGGTTATCCGAAGGCCCTGAATGCTTACGATTATGCACGCCTGCACAATGAGGCGCTTCGTAACGATGGCATCGACAGCGCCAACTCGGGGTTATATTATTCCCAAACGGCCCTCGATGCTTATCAAAACCATACCGATCCTTACAGTTATCCCGATGTAAATTACTGGAAAGAGATCACCAAGAACAGCTCCATGCTCAATCGCTACACCTTGAGCACAAGGGGCGGAAGCAAATTTGCCAGGTATTTTGTTTCGGTAGAACATGTAAACCAGTCGGGATTTTTTAAAACGGTCGACAGCAACTCTTATAACACCAATAATAATTTCAGGAGCTATGTCATTCGCTCGAATGTCGATGTAAATATTACCCGCAAACTCACCGGTGGCATTTATTTACTGGGCCGCATTCAAAATGCAAACGAACCCGGCGCCACCACCAGTGCCATTCTTTCCAGTTTACTGCTTACGCCTGCCAATGCCTATCCCATTTTAAATCAGAACGGTTCGTTGGGTGGCAGCCAGATCTACCAGAACAACATCTGGGCGCAAACGGTAGCCACGGGTTATCGCCAAACGTACAAAAGAGATGTGCTGGTGAATGTTTACCTGAAACGTACGCTCGATGAATTATTACCCGGCTTGTGGACAAAAGCCAAAGTAGCTTATTACGGAAGCCTTTCTGAATCCATCATCCGTTCCAAATCGTTTGCTGTGTTCCAGAAGAATGGTTCGTCTTATTCGCAATTCGGAACCAATGGTACGCAGGGAAATTCAAATGGCATCGATTACATGGGCAGGGTCGATTATGAAGAATTCAGCCTTGGCTACGATAAAACTTTTAATGATAATGGTATCAATGCCATTGTACTGGTTAACCGCTATAATACTTCCAATGGATACGATCTGCCTTATACTATCACAGGTATGTCGGGGCGTGTGGCCTATAATTATAAAGGCCGTTATATGGTGGAAGGCAGCTGGGGCTACAACGGTTCTAACAGGTATCCCACCAATGGCAGTACCAAACGGGGCTTTTTTCCGGCCATTGGGTTGGGCTGGAATATAGACCAGGAAGCCTTTATGGCCAATGTTCCATTCGTGTCGTCTTTGAAACTCTATGGCTCTTATGGCAAAACAGGATGGGATAAGCCGGGTTACTTTGTATACTATCCCCGTTTTTATGATGGGCCCGGTTATTACTTTGGTACAAGCGCCGGCGGCGTTACCACCATCACCGAAGGCACCCTTGCCAATCCCAACATAACTTTTGAAAAAGCCAGCAAATTGAATATTGGCCTCAGCGGCGACGTGCTCAAAAAACAACTGGCCTTTAAAGTAGAATATTACCGCAACAAAAATTACGACATTGTTATGCAGCGTGGTCAGAACAGTACGATGCTGGGTAACGATTATCCTGATGAAAACATTGGGAAGAACCTGTATTCCGGTTGGGAGGGCCAGCTAACCTGGCAACACACCGATAAGAAATGGCAATACTACATTGCTGCCAATATTTCAACTATTCAATCGAAAGTACTGTACGCCGATGAAGTAGACCGGCCTTACGACTGGATGAAAAGAACCGGGCGGCATGTTGGGCAGTCTTTCGGCTACCTCGCCGAAGGCTTGTATCAATCTGCCGACGAGCTTAACACCCATGCCACCACGGTTGGCTATAAACCACAATTGGGCGATATCAAATACAAAGACATGAATGCCGATGGGGTTATTGATCAGAACGATCAAACTGCCATAGGCACGTCCAAACCACTTTTATTTTATGGCATCTCCTTCGGCGTAAGCTGGAAAGGTTTCGACATCAGCGCGGTGTTGCAAGGTGTAAGGAACATTCAGGCTTATATGGCCGGCAGCTATTACTGGGCCTTCCCCAGTAATGGTTTAGGCCAGGCATGGAGTGAGAACCTGGGCCGGTGGACGCCTGCCAATGCAGCCGGCGCCACGTACCCCCGGTTAAGCTATGGTACTAACATCAATAACCAGGCTATCTCTTCGTACTGGATGCGGAACGACAATTTCGTGCGACTGAAAAATGCAGAGATCGGGTATTCGCTGCCCGGATCGCTGATCCGTAAAATACGCTTGCAAACCGTACGCGTGTTTGCCAATGGCTATAATTTATTGACCTGGGCCAGGGCCGATTTCAAAGACAGGGACCCTGAATCTTTTTCCGGCGGTTATCCTGTTCAACGATTGGTAAACTTTGGCCTCAACATTAAATTTTAAGGGAGCTGTTTATGAAAAATTCAATTTTATTTCTTTCCATATTCGTGTCGGGACTAATGGTTATGACGGGCTCCTGCCGGAAATATGAAACCGAGCCCAAAGACTGGTTTACTTCCGATCTTACATTCGACTCGCTCGATAAAAATGGTACGGTAACGGCCTATGACCTGAATAACATCTATACCTACCTGCCCGCCGGTTATAACTGGGTCGACGGTGACTACCTGGATGCCGGTACCGATGATGCGCTGCCTTCCCGGTTGAACGCAACGGTAGAGAATTATTCAAAGGGCACCGTAAGCCTTACCAATAACCCCGATCCTTACTGGAAGAACGCCTGGTATGGCATTCGCGGGGCCAATATTTTTCTGAAATATGTTGTGAGAACGCCCATTTCAGCTACCAATATGCAATACTGGAAAGCCGAAGCAAGGTTTTTAAGAGCTTATTTCTATTGGGAATTACTGAAAAGATATGGTGGCGTACCCCTGCTGGGTGATACGGTTTTGGGATTGAACGACAATATCGAAATTCCGCGTGCCACCTATGCCCAAACTGTTGACTATATCGTCAACGAGTGCACGGCTATCAAAGACAGTTTACGTGCCGATCCTGCCGCCGATGCGGAGTGGGGGCATGCTTCAAAAGGCGCAGCCGTTGCCCTGAAATGCCGCGTATTGCTGTATGCTGCAAGCCCGTTGTTTAACGGCGGCGGTGTTGAAAGTGATGCAACGAAAAAAGCGCTGACCGGTTATCCCGTTGCCGACGCCACCCGCTGGCAAAAAGTGGCAGATGCGGTAACAGAATTTAAAGCATTGGGATATTATACCCTGGTGACCAGCGGAACGGCGCCCGCAGGTTTTATCAATGTGTTCATCAATAAAAAGAATACCGAGCTCATTTTTGCAAAACAGAACGCCAATAACTCGCTGCTTGAAACCTATCAAACACCTGTTGGCTATGTTGTTTCAAATGTGCAATGCTATGGGCTTACCAGTCCAACACAAAACCTGGTAGATGCATTTCCCATGAATAACGGATTGGCTATTACCGATGCCTCTTCGGGCTATAACGCAGCTGCTCCTTACACGGGAAGAGACCCGCGCCTCGGCGCCACTGTTTTTTATAACGGATTGACCTGGTTGAACCGCGCAGTGCAAACTTACCAGGGCGGCGTAGATAAACCCGATAATCCGGCAACAGCCCAGGTGCAAACAAGAACAGGTTATTACCTGCGAAAATTCCTCGGCAACTTCACTACAAGCACTGCTTTCTCGAACCAGAGCCACAATTTTCCCATTTTCAGGTTTGCAGAAATTTTGCTCACCAATGCCGAAGCATTGAATGAACTGGGACAGGTGGAAAATGCAGTGGCCGAGATCATAAAACTAAGGGCGCGCGCCGGTATCACTGCAGGCAGCAGTAACCGGTATGGCATCAGGGTTGGTATAACACAAACAGAAATGCGTGATCTCATAAGAAATGAACGCCGCATTGAACTGGCTTTTGAAGAACATCGTTTTTGGGACCTGCGCCGGTGGAAAATTGCCGCTCAGGTTATGAGTACACCCATTACCGGTATGAAGATCACCAATGGAACGCCGCTTACCTACCAGGTAGTCACTGTAACAACTCCGGCTTTCCAGAACAGGTTATACCATATGCCTATTCCTTATGACGAAATATCGAAAAATCCCAAACTGGTGCAGAACGAAGGGTGGTAAGCAGGGCAATATGGATTTAATAAACTTCTTCAAAAAGCTAAAATGATGAAACGCATTATATACATTATTATTCCGGTATTGCTGTTGGGATTTACTTCCTATGCACAGCGGCAGGTAACCGGTATTGTCACAGATTCAAGCGGTGCCGGCATTATAGGCGCCAACGTTATTGAAAAAGGCATAGTGGGCAATGCTACCTCTACCAATGCCTCGGGGCGTTTTAAAATAACCTTAAGAGGCAATTCCAATACGTTGACGATCTCGATGGTCGACTACGAAACACAGGATGTGAAAGTGGGGGGCAGTGAAATGCCGGTGACCATGAAATTCAAAGGCGGTGGTTTGTCGGATGTTATTGTGGTTGGTTACGGCCGGCAGAGAAAAGCAACGCTGACCGGGGCGGTAAGCGTTGTTGCGGGTAAGGAACTGCGTGATAACCCTACAGCAAGCGTTCAGAACACATTGGCCGGAAGGCTGCCCGGTTTCTTTTCCCAGCAAACTTCGGGAAAACCAGGCGCCGATGGCGCAGATTTTTATATTCGTGGAGTGAGTTCCTATAACACCGGCAGTAATTCGCCGCTGATCGTTGTAGATGATATTGAATTTTCCTACGAGCAATTCGCCCGGCTCGATCCCAATGAAATTGAATCGATCTCTATTTTAAAAGATGCCTCTACAACGGCCGTTTACGGTGTACGCGGCGCCAATGGGGTAGTGCTGGTAGCTACCCGCAGGGGTAAGATCAGCACGCCGCAAATTGCTTTTCGCGGTGAAACCAGTCTGCAACAACCCGATATTATTCCGCATTACCTCAATGCGTATGAATCGGCCAAGCTGTATAACCAGGCCAGTTTAAATGATGGCGGCAACGCTTATTTCTCCGATGCCGACCTGGCCGCTTACAGAGACCATACCGATCCTTACGGACACCCTGATGTGAACTGGAGAGAAGTATTGTTCAAAAAATTCAGCAGGCAATACCGCGGTAATTTCGATATCTCGGGCGGAACCGAAAAAGTGAAATACTTTATTTCCACCGGGTATCTTTACCAGGATGGTATGGTAAAGGATTTCAGCAGCAAGGTAGGCATCAATAACAATTACTATAGCCAGCGTTACAACTATCGCTCAAACCTCGATATCAAAGCAACAGGCACCACCGATCTGCGGTTAGATCTTTCCGGTAATATCAGCCAGATCAACCAGCCGCAGGTAAACAGCCCCAACGGTTATAACGACCTGTTCTATGATTACAGCAGCTTTTTAACCCTGGCGCCCTTTGCCTATCCGGTATATAACCCCGATGGGTCGTTTGGCTACAGCCAGTGGCAAAAAAGTCCCGGTACCGGCGGCACCGCCTATGATGTGAACAATGTAGTGGGCCGATTAACCTACCTGGGTTACACAAGAACTTTCGAGAACAATATGAACCTGGCCAGTGTGGTTAACCAGAAACTCGATTTTGTTACACGCGGCCTTTCTTTGAAAGGAACGCTTTCTTATGCTTCCACCTATGGAGATCCGGATAACAAATATACCGTTAGCATGATAGGCGGCGATTTTCCCTCTTTTATTTATAATCCTGTTGCCAATACCTATGCGGCCCGCAATACGAATATTTACCGGGTTCGCCGGTTGGTCCGCGGCGCTTCTGGCGGCAGTACCATTCGCAACCTCACTACACAGGTGGCGCTCAATTACGACAGGACCTTTGATAACACACACCATGTGTATGGACTGTTCCTTATGAGCCAGAATTCGGTATTGAAAAGGAACACCACCGCCAGTTATAATTTCATTCCCAATAATTTCCGGGGCTTTACAGGAAGAATAGGGTACGATTATCATATGAAATACCTGTTTGAACTGAACGGCGCATATAATGGGTCCGACCGTTTTGCCAAAGACCATCGTTTCGGGTTCTTCCCGGCGGCATCTGCGGGATGGAATATTTCGGAAGAAGAATTCTTCAAGGATAATGTTCATTTTGTTGACCGCCTGAAACTGCGCGCTTCGTATGGACTGGTGGGCAACGACAAAATTGGTAACAAGTATAGCTACTATTACCTGCCTACCTGGAACACCTCGGGCGGCGCGGTGTACTTCGGTAATCCCAGCGCCAATACCAGCAGCGCCATTTATGAAGGAACGCTTGGTAATTCGGACGTGAGCTGGGAGAAAGAAAAGAAACTCGACATTGGTCTGGAGCTCGCCCTGTTCAACAACAGGCTTTCCGCTACAGTTGATTATTTCAATAATAACCGGTACGATATCCTTACCGACAGAAGTTCTTCCATGTCGGCTGCTTTCGGGCAAACCCTTCCCCCGGTAAACCTGGGCAAGGTGAACAATAAGGGTTGGGAAGTGGAAGTGAACTACAATGGCAATATCGGGAAAGATTTCAGCTTTGCCGTGAAGGGCACATATTCCTATGCTGTAAACAAGATCCTGGAGCAGGACGAACCTTCTTATAAATACGACTGGATGTCGTATACAGGGCACAGTATTGGCATGCAGCGCGTATACTCGTTTGTTGGGTTTTATAAAGACAGCGCCGATATCGTAAAAAGTCCCAAACCCGGGCAAACCGTACGCCCCGGCGACCTTAAATATGCCGACCTCAACGGCGACGGCGTAATAGACGGCTACGATCAAAAAGTACAGGGCTACTCGAATATTCCCAATACAACAGCGGGCATTCACCTAAGCCTTCGTTACAAAGGATTTAACATAGGCGTATTTTTCCAGGGCGCTGCCAACTTTTATGTGCGTGGCGGCGGCGAAGCCATCCAGGCTTTCGGTTCCAACCTTACTTCGGTTCATCAACAGGCATGGACACCTGAACTGGGCGACAATGCCAAATACCCCCGCCTTACATTTATTCCCGGCATCAGCGATACCCGGGCCAACGTATCAACCTTCTGGCTGCTGCCAGGCGATTATATCCGATTAAAAACAGCAGAATTTGGCTACACCTTACCTGCTTCCTGGTTGAAAAGGCTCCGGATGAAAGATATCAGGATCTACAGCAACGGGTACAACCTGTTCACCTGGACGAAACTGAGCAAACTGTACCAGCTCGATCCGGAAATTACCTCGGGTACCGACCGGGTAACTTATCCGCCTCAGCGCATCATCAACTTTGGAATAAGCGCTACGTTCTGAGCGAAGAACATGACTACCAGGTGTACTTAACAAAACTAATTTCAGATGTATAACTATAAAAGAGAAATGAAGAAATTACTGACCATACTGGCTGTTGGGGTAATATTCGCCTCCTGCACCAAATCGGAAGGCTTTCTTGAAAATAAAACGGCCGGCCTCGATGAAACACAGGTGTTTTCAGACAGTCTTCGCACCATTCAGTTTTTGAATGGCATTTATGGCGACATCGGTTTCACCTTCAATAAACAACGATGGGATACGCACGGGAATACCGAGCAATCGGTCGATGATGGCGAGTATACGTACAGCGCTGCTTACCGGCCTTCGGTGATGTTGTACCAGGGCACCTTATCGGCCACCAACCTGGGCACTACCAACCCTACGATGATCGATTTTTGGTCTGTACCCTATACCAATATCCGCCGTTGCAATATGCTGTTGAGGAATTTGCCTGTAACCCCTTTATCGGCAACCATGCAGTCGAGAATGCAGGGCGAGGCCCGGTGCCTGCGCGCCTGGTATTACATGCAGTTGATGAGCGCTTATGGCGGCGTGCCCAATGTAGGCGATTCAGTATTCGTGATCACTGACAAGCTGAATTTTCCCCGGGCAAATTATGCCGACCTGGTAACTTATGTATCGAATGAGCTGGATGCCGCTGCCGCTCTGTTGCCAACACCGGGCGCTGCTTACCCGGCAGGATATGATAACCTCGATTACGGACGCGTTACCAAAGGCACCTGCTTGGGTTTGAAATCGCGGTTGTTGTTGTATGCCGCCAGTCCGCTGTTCAATGGCGGGGCCAATACCACCGATGCTGGCATTGCCGCAGTGGTAAGCTATCCCACGTATAGTGTAAGCCGCTGGCAGGCTGCTGCCGATGCGGCCCAGGCAGTGATCAATTCAGGTTATTATGCATTGAATGTAGATAATACCACGCAGGCAGGGTTCGGGTTCTATAAAATGTTCATCAGCCGCGTGAATAACGAGATCATCTTCGGAAAGTACCGCCCCTCGAATAAAGACTTCGAGTATGTATACAACCCGCCCACCCGCAGCGGCGCCAATTATACAAGAGGAACACACAACCTGGCAGAATGTTTTCCCATGATAAACGGGAAATCCATTACCGATGCTACCTCAGGCTATGACGCCGCTAATCCTTACGCCAACAGGGACCCACGTTTCCGTTATACGTTGATCTATAATGGCAGTAGATATGCTACCAATTCAAATGCGCAGGATTTTGTGTGGACGTTTACCGGCACTGGTGAAACCAATGATAAATACGTGGCAGGAACAAATACCGGCTACTACATCCGTAAAATGTGCGACAGCTCCGCCTCCTATGGTGGCAGTGCTGCCGGTCCCGACAGAACATGGCCCATTATGCGGTATGCCGAAATACTGTTGAACTATGCCGAAGCGATCAATGAAACCGGTCAAACCGCGTTGGCTTATCCAAAGCTGGTTGAGCTGCGCGCAAGAGCAGGCATTAATCCCGGTATCGACAATATGTATGGCATGAACCCCAGCATGACGCAGGCCGAAATGCGTGCGTTCATTCAGAACGAAAGAAGAATAGAACTGGCCTATGAAGATCATCGCTGGAATGATATCCGCCGCTGGAAGATAGCCATGACCCTGTACAATGGCACGGCGACCGGTTACAACAAGGTGATGCATGTGGCCCGGGTGGGAAGCGCCGGTTCATTGACCACAGGTGTAGGGTTAACGTTTACGTATACGGTTGAAAATACCATTCGCCAACACGTATTTCGTCCAGAAATGTACCTGTTGCCCATACCGGATGCGGAAATACGGAAAATGCCTTTGATGGTGCAGAACCCGGGGTGGTAATACAATAAACACACTAGTCAAACAATACCATTTACTAACGATAAACAATCTGTATGAATAAAACTTTATTCGTGCTGGTTATGTTGTGCCTGTGCAAAATATGCTTGTTTGCACAGGCGCCTAACCTGCCTGCAAAGGGTACTTTAAGTGAAACCCTTCTTTCCACTACCAGAACATTTACCAACGCTACCCAGGAAGACACTGTTGTAAAACCGCATACGCTCCCGGCTGCGTACACCATTGAGTTGACAGGCAGGGTGAATTCCGCCACCGGGCGCGGCATGGATATAGAAGGACGCAATGAGCTGTTAAAGGGCTTTCGCCTTTCGCTCGATGCGGCCAATTTGAAATACACGGCGCCGCTCAGCGGCAGCACTGCATTGACTGCTTCAGGGGCGGGGCAGGACTATACCATTCGAATTGCCGTTAAAAATGATTCGGCGCATATTTATCAAAACGGGGCTTATATTCAATCGCAGCCCCTTTCACAAATAAGGAATATTGCCGCCGGCGCAGAGATCGATACCGTGGTAAATACCAATAGCGATACCTCGTTGGTCCCCAACTGGGCAGGTATAGCGCCCAATAACACCGGTAAACCCAGCGATTATGGATGGATCCTGAACCCCACATCCACCACGCTGTTTGCAGTGGCCAATTCCACTACGGCAGGTACCTCGCGCTACCTTGATATCAATGCCTCATCGGGCAGCAACCTGCATACCTACAATGGCTCCACGTATACGGGCCGCATCCTGTTCCTGCGGTGGGACGGCAGCTATAGCAGCACGGTATACAGTTACCCTGTAACGCTTGAGGCCGGTGTTACCTACGACCTGTCGATGCTGTATGCCTATATCTCGAACGGTACGCCCGGCTCAAGCATGACAGTAGGCATTGGCACTACCACTGCCGCAAGCGGCCGTATTGCCACGCAAACGCTCACCACCTCTACCACGGTGAGGGCCCTTAAAAAGAACGACTTTATTTTTACTGCGCCAACATCCGCCACTTACTATATTACATTTACAGGGCCTACTGCTCTTTATTCCATTGCTGAATTATCGGTAAAGCGGTTTGCCGCAACACCCCGTTTTATTTTTGGCAAGAACTATCCCACGGGCGCAGTAGATATGCAAATAGCTGAGGTAACTTATGATTCCGGCGCCTATGCGCCCGCAAGTATTGTTACCGGCTCCATGCAGAATGTAACCGTTACCGGTGCATCGGCTTCTTACCTGCCAACATTTAATACCAGTTTCACTGTACCGGGTAAAACCGATCTGCATCTTACCGGCGATTACTCCCCGTTGATCAACTCAACCGTAGCGCTCAACTCAAACGATGCCTGGTTGATCTTCGACAATGTGCCGCCAGCTACAGTAACCGCCAATTGGTTGAGTAAAGTGACCATCAACGGTGTATCAGCCGCTAATAATGCCAATGTACGGGTGGCCATTTATAAGAACGGAACAGCGGTTATTCCAAATGGTAATGTAACCTCGCAGGCTGCCCTGGATGTATTTACACAACCCAGCCTGGCAGGAAACACTACGTCCTATGAAATAAATACCTATCACGACAGCCTGGCCGCATTCGATAACCGCATCAGGTCGTTCAAATTGCACCGCGGCTATATGGCTACCATGGCCAATAATGCAGATGGTTCAGGCTACAGCCGTGTATTCGTTGCCAACGACAGCGATCTTATTGTTAATGCTATGCCGCAAGGCCTTGATACCACTGTTTCCTTTATCAGGGTGTTCAAATGGGATTGGGTGAGCAAAAAAGGAAAGGCCGGCTGGGACCCCAATAAACTGAATTGCACCTGGTATTACGACTGGAATATTGCCGGAAGCTCGAGCAGTAACTATAATTATGTTGCCATCAGGCAAAATGGCGGCTGGCCATCATGGAGCAGCATCAACAGCAAAACCGGCATCAACCATTTGTCGGGCTTTAATGAACCTGATCAAAGCGATCAGTCGAACCTGACAGTAGATCAGGCGGTGAGCTACTGGCCCGACTTCATGCAATCGGGCTACCGCATAGGGTCACCTGCACCGGCCAATCCCGAAAGCAGCTGGATCACCAACTTCCTGGCAAAAACCGATTCACTGGATTACCGGGTTGATTATGTAGCCATTCACTGCTATTGGGGTGGACAAACGCCTTCGCAATGGTATAGCCGGTTAAAAGCGATTTACGACCGGGTAAAACGTCCGCTGTGGATAACCGAATGGAACAATGGCGCCAACTGGACCACCGAAACCTGGCCCACCGATACCACACTGGCGCTTCAGAAACAGTTGAGCGACATCAAAGGAATTTTACAGGTGTTGGATACTACCTCCTTTGTTGAGCGGTATGCAGAATACGATTGGGTTCAGTACAAGCGCTCGCTGGTATTGGCCGATACACTTACCCCAGCCGGTAAATATTATGCAGCCGATAAGTCGAATTTCGCGTACAATCCGGCCAAAGCCTTTGTACATACCTGGAAACTGGTGGGGCCGCCTTTAACGAACAGCATAAATGGTGACGACTATTTTAAAACCACGCTTACGTTTAAGGACATGAACGGCGAAACCGGTTTGAATTATGTACTGGAAAGATTGATCGATGGCAGGGATACCGGTTTTATTGGCATCAATACGTTTACCGGTTATGCCTATAGCAGTACGATCAGTTTTATTGACAGTGTTTTCGACAAAGCCACCTATCGCATAAAAGCCTATGCAAAGGATGGCACTACCTATGCTTACGGCAGAAGCCTGGTTATAACCAGGGATGCAGCTCCTGTAGCGCCCACCAGCCTCACCGGTACTGTACTATCTGCCACGCAGGATTCTATTATCTGGAATGCAGGCTCCAATGCGCGCTCCTATAACCTGAAAAGATCGTTGAGCGCCAGCGGACCATTCACTACTATTTTATCGAGGACCACTCAGCTGCAGTACATGGATACCGCTTTGAGCCCGTCCACTACCTATTATTATGTGATTACTTCACTGAACTCGGCCGGTGAAAGCGCCAATTCAACGGTGCTGCAACTCACGACAAATGCACTGGTAACGCCGGCAAGCGTGCTTAATCCCAATGCTGCTTCGGGCGATAATCAAATAGCATTGACCTGGGACTTTCAGTACGATGCGAAATATGAGATCTCACGCGCTTCCAGCGCCACCGGTACTTATACTGTTATTGCAAGCAATATAAATGCGATACGGTATGAAGATAAGACCGCTTCCAATGGCGCTACCTACTACTATAAGGTTGTGGCGTATAATAACGCCGGCCGCAGTCCCGAAACTGCTGTATTATCAGGTACTCCGGTTGCCGGCCAACACCTGTACCTCGCCTTCGATGAAACCTCAGGTACTTTTGCCCGTGATGCGTGGGGCGGTTATCATGGCGCACTGGCCGCAACAGCTTCCCATACTACAGGGAACAGCGGCAGCTCGGTAAAGCTGAACGGTACTTCCACTTCTTATGTATCATTGGGTGCCGGATTGCTTGCCCCGTTGAATGATTTCACTATTTCTACCTGGGTAAGAATGGATTCCCTGGCTACCTGGATGCGCATTTTTGATTTTGGTACCGGCACTGCACAATACATGTTCTTATCACCTCAGGCAAGCGTTTCAGGTGGGGTATCTACCGTTCGATTCGCTATTAAGAACGGAGGCGCTGAACAGCAGGTAAACTATTCTTATACCTGGGCACTGAATACCTGGACGCATTTGGCCATCAGGCGGCTGGGCGATACCGTAAAGCTGTATGTGAATGGGCAAAACGTAGCCGCCAATACGGGTGTTACCATTAAACCATCCGATCTGGGAAGCACCAGTCTAAACTACATCGGTAAATCACAGTTTTCCGATCCTTACCTGAATGGGGCAGTAGATGAGTTCAGGATCTACAACTATGCCCTGAGCGAACAGAACATCAGCAATCTGGCGAACCTGATGCCTTTGGCGCTAACAGCCGCTAAAGTAAATACCAGGGCGCCCATTGTTAAGGATGAAGACAAGCAGATAAGGCTGTACCCCAACCCGGTGCAGCAACAACTGATCGTTCGGGTAAGCCGCGTTGATAAGGCCGCCATGGTTCAGGTATACAATGCCATGGGCGTTCTCGTTTTGTCAAAGTCATTGATGAACAATACAACTTATTTACCTATGAAGAACCTGACTGCCGGTATGTATTACGTACAGGTGGTCAATGGACAGCAACGCCTCATCAAAGAAATGATGAAAGAATAGTATAGCCTTTTTGTTTTAAGCAGTTGTTTTGGTAAAACAAGGGGTTGTCTCTTATTTAGAGGCAACCTCTTTTTTTAGGTTAAATGGTGCTTTGTAGATACTGAGCGCCATGCCTGGTTGATCTTATGTGTTTCCTATTCACAGTTGCTTCGATAGTTTTACCTGGTTCACAAATACAAGGATATAGCTGCATCCCATCGTTATGTTGGAAAGGTAAAAAAGCATCAGTAATTGGTAAAATGATGTATAAATAATAGTAGGCCAGAAAGTAGCTTTGGAGCCCTCTTAAAAAAGAATATAATGAATGATTTTAAGGTTTTTGTTATTTTTTTATTTATTAGCTCACAAACCTTTGGACAAAACCTTTCATCAGGTGTTATCGTTACCGTCGAAGCGCTTTACTATAATGGCCGCCAGTCTCAAGATCCTCAGGCGTTTGCATTAAAAAGCAACCGCTCAGTTATTGCCCTGAATAATGCAGTATGGGAATGTAAAAAAGAAAGCAGCACCGCTCCCGGCAACGAAACTATTTATACCATTCAATTGGCAAAGGGAAATGCAGAAAAAGCGGGTGTGGCTATCAATTTTTTGTTCAGCAACTGGGCAAAGGATAATTATGTCATCATGCCATCTGCTGCATACAACGGTAACCGCTTTGATGTGCTGAAATATGATTACCCTCCATTATTTAAGCAAAAAGATTACAGCAAAACCCCGCCCGTAACTATTACCGATGTGCCGAGGTTGAATAAATACGCAGGCGAATCCAGAATAGACCTCAACACAGGCGACCTTTCAACACCGGCAATAGGCATTTATTTTCCCAAAACCAAAACGGGGATATGGATACTGACAGAGCAGGCCACTGAATTGGGCAACAGTGTTCTGATTTTTAAAGAAAATGAACAACGCAATAAGGCGGAGTTCACCATTGCTGCACCCTGTGTACGTAAGATGTATTACAGCATGACCCACTTATCGCCATCCGGGGAAACGGGGGTCGACCTGAAGCAGGGCGATAAAGTAACCTTCCGGTATAAAATTTATACGTTCAGTAATCTGTCTTCACCCAAAGATTTAAATAATAAATTTTTGAGTATCCGTAAAGGCTTTGCTCATTCAACTTATATAAACCAACTGCCGTTCAGCAAGGCATTTGAGCTGATGGAAAAACAGGAAGGGGAATTCTGGAGTGGGCAGGACAGTATCTATACGTTAGGTGGCAACAGTTGGAATCATAAATGGCAATTAGGCTGGGTTGGCGGTTTGATGGTTACCCTTCCTCTAAGTGAAATAGGGTGCGATTCTTCTGCGGACAGGTCATTCAGGAATTATCACAAGATCATTACTCAAAGCCAGTCAAATAGCGGTTTCTTTTATGGTTGTGGTAAAGGCAATAACCAATGGTGCAGCGATTGTTTTGGGGGGGCGCATCCAGACAATTTACACCTCTTGCGTAAAAATGCTGATGCGTTGTACTTTATATATAAGTATTGTTTGTCACAACAGTTAAAAAATAAAGAATGGAAAATGCCGGCTGCATGGAAGGAGCCTCTCAATAAATTGTCCGAATCATTTGTAAACCTCTGGCAACAAAATCACCAATGGGGTCAGTTTATTGATATTGAAACCGGCGAAATAAAAGTGGGCGGCAGCAACAGTGCCTCTATGGCCATAGCCGGATTGGCGCTGGCGGCAAAATTTGAAAACAAACTGCAATGGCTGACAGTGGCCGAAGAAGCCGCACGTTATTACTACAAAAACTTTACCGTGAAAGGTATTTCATGCGGAGGGCCCGGTGAAATTTTGCAGAACAACGATTCGGAATCAGCATTCGCCATGCTCGAATCTTTTGTTACACTTTATGAAACAACAAAAGAAAAAGAATGGCTGCGTTATGCCGAAGATGCCGCCGGTTTGTGTTCTACCTGGATGGTAACGTACGATTATAAGTTTCCTGCATCCGCGTTATTTGGGCAGTTGGATATCAAAACCACCGGCGCTGTATGGGCTAACACACAAAACAAACATGGAGGCCCCGGCATTTGTACTTTATCGGGAGATTGTTTGTTTAAGTTGTACAGGGCAACCGGCAATAAAATATACCTCGGCATGATATACGATGTGGCCCACAACATCATGCAGTACATTGCTCGTGAAGATCGTCCTGTTAAAGATCAGCATATAGGCTGGATCAATGAAAGAGTGAACCTCAGCGATTGGGAAGGAATAGAAAATATCGGTAATATATTTCACGGCAACACGTGGGCGCAGGTTAGCGCCATGCTTACTGTGGCGCAGATTCCAGGTATTTATATCAATTCCGGTAAAAAGGAATTGGTAGTATTTGATCATGTAGAGGCAAAACTGATCGGCAACACAATTACCATCACCAATCCGACGAAGTTCGATGCACATGTGAGGGTGTTTATTGATGAAATTCCTGCAAAGGTTTATCCACAGGGGTTTATCAGCAGTTGTCCAATTGTTTCGGTTAAAGCTGGGGAAACAAAAACAACAACGTTGGCTGAATTAAAAACGAAAGGATACTGAAGGCGTTCCTGTATTTCGGGAGAAAACGGAGTTGATTCAGAGAAAGCAACCAAACAATAAACGAAGTAAGCGTATTAATGCTATATGGTTTAAAAAATTTCATAGTAAAGCCTGTTTGTTTATTTTTCTTCTTCTTGATGATTTGTCAGTGAATTTTCCCAACACGTTGTTTTATAAAATAAGCCAGGCCCCTGTTAGTATAAGGCCTGGCTTAACCTGAATTAAACTTTATGATAGTGAAGCTGCTGTTTAATTATGATCCTTATAATGTAGCGCTTCTTTGAATGGTAACGTTTCTCGCACTCATAACAGTGTTTCCTGTTGGGCCGGGCGTACCTGATGAACCTTCCATCTGAAGGTCAATTATTAAGTTAAGCGGTTCATTAAGGAAGTTTTGACCGGTTTGTGTTGATACTTTCGTACCATCGATCCAGTATTCGATACTCACGTTATTAGTAGTGCCAATTCTTATTAAATAGGCGGTGTAGGTATGCCAGTTAGCCGGGCCTGAAATCGATGTGCCCACACTTGACCACTGACCGTTTTCATTTTTATAGGTGTTTGTCCAGCAGGTAGCGCTTCCTTTAAACTCCATAATATCGCTTTCGGGTGGCCATTGATTAGCTCCGTTTAACCAGAAAGCCGGCCAGGTACCTTTAACAGAAGGGCACTGGAATTCACCGGAAACCCGCCATTTGGGCCATGACGCGCTAACGGTAACCTGTTGTTTGGCATAACAGGTGCCGGAAAAGTAGTGGATGCTTGCCTTATCACTAACAGTTCCGGGGTAAGCAGTCATAGTGAGGACCCCACCTGAAGTAGCAATATTTTGGGTTCGCATACGAGCCGATCCGTTATGATCTGACCCCCATGGATACAGGTTGTTCCAGTAAGTGCTGTACGAATTAAATGAAGTGGTGGGAAGGAGGGTTACCCAGGTAGCTTCTTCTGTTGCCCCGGGACGTGCTTGTTGCTCTGGTGCTGAATTGGCGTCTGCAACTCCTTTCTTACAGGATGCACCCATCATAACAGAAAGAAAGACAATAACGATTAGATTTAATTTTTTCATAATGGCAATTTGAGATTAGTTAATTTGTAGCTTCCCTATGTAAATAAAATTTAACAGGCAGGTCAAATCTCAATTAATCTCTATTGAATGATCGGGTACATTTTGGTAAATTTTAGGGGTTAAATTGTTTTATCTAATGACTTTCCACGGTAACATATTAGTATCTTTTTAGCAATAACTCCACGTACGCAGCGCTTACTGACCTTGTTGCAAGCAGTGAAAAAAGTATCGGTTTGTGTCAAAATAGCGCTGGTAGTAAGTAGGGTAAAGCAGGTAATTTCGCCTGGCATTTATAAAATACAATACATGAAACGGTATTCTGTAATGATCCTTTTGCTGATAAGTATGGCCTTTCCCCTTCATTATAGTGCTGCGGGGCAAAGAGCCGGTTTTAATGATAGAGAGATCACCATTCTTACTTATAATGTCCGTAACTGCCGGGGTATGGATAATGTTGTAAATTATCAACGGGTGGCGAATGTGATCAATAAGACCGGGGCCAATATAGTGGCGTTGCAGGAACTGGATAGCGCCACTTCAAGAAGCAAAGGAGTTGGTGTTTTGAATGAGTTGGCAAAGTTGACCGGTATGGTTCCTACCTACCGGGCGTCAATCGATTATCAGGGTGGTAAATACGGGATCGGCATCCTTACCAGGCAAAAACCATTGAAAGTGGAAGGTATGCCTTTGCCGGGCCGGGAAGAACAACGCAGCGTAGTAGTGGTTGAAATGAAAAATTATGTGCTGGCTTGCACCCATTTCTCCCTGACGGAGGCTGACCGGCTTCAATCGGTGGAACTGATTGATAAGCTCACCGAAAAATTCAAAAAGCCGGTTTTCCTGGCGGGCGATTTGAATGCAGAACCTGCTTCACCCGTCATAAAAGCTTTTTCACAAAACTGGGAAATTTTAAATGACACTACCCGGTTTACTATTCCTGCCGATAAGCCAACCTCCTGTATTGATTATATCATGGCCCGTAAACGAACTGGCCAGGTTTTTAAAGTAGTACAAACAGTTGTCGAAAATGAGCCGGTAGCTTCTGATCACCTGCCGGTTTGGGTTAGATTGAAAATGAAAAGCAAATAAGTTGAATTCAAGGATCATTTCAAAAGAACACGTGGATGATGACACGCATGTAGTACATCTTCCAAAGACATACCCGGCATATAAGATCACCGGGTAGCTCTGGAAGTTGCATGCTCACCCTACTGCCTGACTGGAATGATTTCCGGGGAGAAGCTGTTTTTTTAGGAAAGACAACAGCTTGCTCTTTTTACAGATTGACCGTCCTTCACAACTATAAAACGTGTTTCCCCCAGCTGCGGGGTGATCTTTGTTTACCCTTTAAGGCCCAAATGAATGTGATCAAACCGGGCGTTTGCTTCTATAGACACCCCTTTATAATAAAAGTCCCAACCAGTATTAAGCTCTTTTTTTAAACGTGCGTGCTGGGACTTTTTAATAACAAGTGTGTCTATACAGGCAAATTAATTGGGCCTGTGAATAAATTCATAAAAGCAGTACTTGCCTTTTCGCTTAAAAATAAATTCTTCATTTTCTTCCTGACCTTTCTATTAGTGGTGGGAGGGTATGTTAGTTTTAAAAATACACCCATCGATGCTTTTCCCGACGTAACCAATACCACGGTCACCATCATCACTCAATGGCCTGGCAGAAGTGCCGAAGAGGTTGAAAAGTTTATTACCCGGCCAATAGAAATGGCCCTGAACCCTGCCGAAAAAAAGATCAGCATCCGTTCTTCGTCTCTTTTCGGGCTTTCGGTAACCAAGATCGCCTTTGATGATAAGGTAGATTATGTTTTCGCACGTATGCAGGTCAGTAACCTTATCGGTACTGCATCGCTGCCCGGGAATATACTGCCCATAATTCAACCGCCTTATGGGCCTACGGGTGAGATCTTCAGGTATACCCTTACCAGCAACCGCAAATCGGTAAGAGAATTAAAAACTATTCAGCAATGGGTTGTGGAAAAGGAGATCCGGTCTGTATCGGGGGTGGCTGATGTGAGCACCTTTGGCGGCCAAACAAAAACCTTTCAGATCACGGTTGATCCTCAGAAGGCGCTTGAATATGGTGTAACACCGGTCGACATCTTTACCGCGGTGTCGAAAAGTAATATCAATGTCAGCGGCGACGTAATTGAGCAGAATGGCCAGTCATTTGTGGTAAGAGGGATCGGACTGCTAAGTAATATCGGGGAAATAAAAAATATCATTGTTACGCATGTGGGCGGTATTCCGGTTTACATCAGGAATGTTGCGGAGGTCACCGAATCGTCGTTGCCACCACTGGGTCAGGTGGGCCGCGATGTAGACCCCGATGTTGTGGAAGGTATTGTGCAAATGCGAAAAGGAGAAATCCCCAGCGAAGTGATCGCCTCGTTAAATGTAACTATTGCCAAACTGAACAATGAACTGCTCCCCGATGATGTAAGAATAAAAACTTTCTATAACCGGGATGTGCTCATCAACTATGCTACAGAAACTGTATTGCATAACATGTTGGAAGGTATTATCCTGGTTACACTGATCGTGCTGCTATTCATGGCCGACTGGCGCACTACCATCATCGTTTCAGTGGTGATTCCCCTGGCCCTGCTTTTTGCATTTATTTGTCTGCGGCTGAAAGGCATGCCTGCCAACCTGCTTTCGATGGGAGCCATTGACTTTGGTATCATCATCGACGGCGCAGTGGTAATGATGGAAGGCATTTTCGTTTTGCTTGATCATAAGGCCCGGGAAACCAGTATGGACAAATTCAACAAGCTCAGCAAGCTTAGCCTCATTAAAAAAGCCTGTCTGGTAAATGGTAAGGGTATCTTTTTCGCCAAGTTGATCATTGTGGCGGCCCTGCTGCCTATTTTCAGTTTTCAGAAGGTGGAAGGTAAAATGTTTTCGCCCCTGGCCTGGACACTCGGTTTTGCTTTGTTAGGCGCCCTGATCCTTACCTTCACACTGGTGCCTGTACTGGCGGCGGTACTGCTGAAAAAAACGTACGCGAGAAACACACCCTGTTCATTGGCTGGGTAACGCAAGGTTGCATGGCTTTTTTTGAACTTTGTTTCACCCATGCGAAAAAAAGCTTTTTTATAGCCATTGCTGTGTTGGCCGCCGGCTTGTTCTGCTTCAAATTTGTAGGCACTGAATTCCTTCCGCAGTTGGAAGAAGGCTCCATCTATATTCGGGCTACCGGACCATTGAGTACTTCCCTCAAAGAATCTGTAATGCTTTCCAATGAGATCCGCAGCATCCTGCTCACCTTCCCCGAAGTAAAACAGGTGATCTCCCAAACCGGCAGACCCGATGGGGGCAGCGATCCTACCGGGTTTTATAACCAGGAATTCCTGGTAGATCTTTATCCGAAACGGGAGTGGAAGAGCCGTGTAAGCAAGGAGGCGCTTGTCGCTAAGATGAATGATACGCTTCAGCGTTTCCCCGGTATTGACCTGAATTTTTCGCAACCTATTTCGGATAATGTGGCAGAAGAGGTTTCGGGGGTAAAGGGTTCCATTGTGATCAAAACTTTTGGGCCCGATCTGAAAGTTATCGAAGAAAAGGAGAAACAGATCTTTGGCATCATCAAAGATGTGGCCGGCATCGCCGACCTGGGCATTTTATATAATCTGGGGCAACCAGAGCTCAACGTTATACTGAATCAGGAAAAAATGGCTTTGTATGGCGTTACAACAGCCGATGCCAATGCCGTTATACAAATGGCGATTGGTGGCGAGGCTGCCACACAGATATATGAAGGTGAACGCAAATTTGACCTGCGGGTTCGCTACCCGGAAAATTTCCGCAATAACATCCAGGCCATTGGAGATCTGCGGGTACCAACTTTATCAGGCGCCAAAATTCCACTTCGCGAAATAGCCCATATTGAAAAACGTATTGGCCCCAGCATCATTTACAGGGATAAAGGCATGCGCTATGGCGCTATAAAATTCTCCATCCGTGGCAGTGACATGGGCAGCACGATCGCTGAGGCGCAACAAAAAGTTAATGCGCGGGTAAAATTAGACAAAGGATTTTCTATACAGTGGGCAGGTGATTTTGAAAACCAACAGCGTGCAACCAAACAGCTGCAACTGGTGGTACCGCTTTCATTGCTGTTGATCTTCTTTATCCTCTTTATACTCTTTGGCTCGTTCAGTGATGCGTTGCTGGTGTTGGGGAATGTGCCGTTCGCTATTATCGGCGGCATCCTGGCTTTGCTGTTCAGTGGAGTGAATTTCAGTATCTCTGCCGGCATAGGTTTTATCGCCTTGTTTGGTATTTGTATTCAGAATGGGGTAATACTGCTGACCAGGTTTAAAACAAACCTTAATGAAATGAAATTCCCCGGCGGAGCAGGGTCCCTGAGCGAAGCCTTACGCAATGCAGTGCGCGACCGCTTA
Source organism: Niastella vici (assembly GCF_002077945.1). Taxonomy (GTDB): domain Bacteria; phylum Bacteroidota; class Bacteroidia; order Chitinophagales; family Chitinophagaceae; genus Niastella; species Niastella vici. Next base: position 460,710 of record NZ_LVYD01000002.1, on the reverse strand, counting down.
CGTTCAGTGATCATGACCGCCATGATGGCGGCGATTGGTCTGCTGCCGGCTGCACTTTCTTCAGGCATTGGCTCCGAAGCATCCAGGCCACTGGCCATTGTAGTTATTGGCGGCCTGGTTACCAATACCATTTTTAATCTTTTCATATTTCCTGTTCTTTTTTACTGGATCCATAAAAAGAAAGCAGCTCAACTACGGGCAACCCGGGTTATGCTGCATGCTACAACCGGCAGCTATGAATAGTATTCGGGGAAAAATTTCAATCAACATAGTGTTGATTTGCCTTGCAGTTTTTAATCGGCTGCATGTAGTGGCACAGGACTCAACCTGCCAGGCATATGCAGCAACTGATAATGATCAGTTGCTACGGAAAACTTTCGTTCCGGCATGCCTGCTGGCGGGGAGCATGGCTACCTGGCATTATCGCAAGGACTTTCGTGACCTTCGCAATAAGTATATGCCCGGATTCTGCCATCACTATGATGACTATCTGCAATATGCACCCGCAGCGCTGGTATTTTCGCTCAAGACCGCCGGGGTCAGGGGAAAGTACAATACAAAAAGAACAGTGGTTTCCTATGTGCTTTCCAGTTTCATTATGGCGGGTTTAACCAATTCCCTGAAATATACAAGCAGGGTAGAGCGGCCCGACGGCTCCGCCCGGAATTCCTTTCCTTCGGGCCATACTGCCAATGCCTTTATGAACGCTTCCTTTCTGGACCATGAATATGGAAACCGCTCGTTGGGGTACAGCGTATTTGGTTATACGGCAGCAACTATAACGGCCATGACCCGGCAGTTCAATAATCGCCACTGGGTGCCCGATATACTGGCCGGAGCTGCTATTGGCATGCTGAGTGCCGAACTGGGTAACTACCTGGCCGGGAAAATTTGTAAGAAGGACAGGAAGAGGACCTGTTGCGTTTTGCTTTGAGCTCAAAACAAAAAGACATGGTAACGGTTGGGACTTTTATTCCTGAAGCTTGTCATGGTAATAAACTGTTGGGACATCAGGGCCAGGCTGCAATTTGATTTCTGATCCTCACCCCATCATCCCTGAAAAATAGTGTAGTAATGCCATTATTTAAAAAAACATTTGCACTCAGGATAGTGCCACCTTTAATGAAAGCTGTTCCTTCCAAACTCAAAGTGAGCGCTGTGATAATTACCTTTAATGAAGAGCGCAATATTGAGAAAACACTGTCAAAATTATATTGGTGTAATGAAATTGTAATAGTCGACAGCTACAGTACCGATAATACCGTTGACATCTGCAAGCGATACGGTTGCAGAATATTTTCCAGGCATTTTGAGGGATATGGTTCACAAAAACAATTTGCCGTTTCAAAAGCGGTAAACGACTGGATAATATGCATAGATGCCGATGAAGTGTTATCAAATGAACTGGTGGAGGAAATAAGCCAGTTTACAGAACTGGATACGGCGTATGCCGGGTATTCAATTCCCATGAACCTGGTCTTTCTAAATAAGGAGTTCAAATACGGAAAGGAAAGCGGCCGGTATTTTTTACGAATGTTCAACAGGAAAAGAGGCGGTTTTACCAGCGACAAAGTGCATGAAGGCATACAGGTAAACGGCCCGGTAAAAAAAGCGAATCATATTATTCGACATTATAGCTATCACAGTATTGACCAGTACCTCGAGAAAATGAACCGGTACAGTTCGTATTCGGCTGCGATGGCAAATAATAAAGGAAGTAATAAGTCAACATGTTCGGTATTGCTTTCAATACCACTCAATTTTGTCAAGTATTATTTGCTTGAGCGGAATTTTTTAAACGGCGCCCAGGGGTTCTACTGGTCAATGTTGAGCTCATTTTATCATTTTGTAAAATATGTAAAGATAAAAGAGCTTAATAATAGCACCCGTTTGTAGTACTACCTTTTTCTTTTGCCCGGCGGCATGCTTCGGTTATGCCCCGGCTCTTTTTCTTTATCCAGATCTTCTTCCCGGTTTCCGCCTCCAAATTTCCAGTTGAAGGATAGTAAGATTAAACGCAATTTGTTGTACATATGAAATATTCAACCCATAAAGACAACAAAATGAAAATAGGGTCCTAAAGCGATTGAACTTTTATCAGGTAATGTGAAGGCGATTGGGTATCGGGGCGGCAAAAAAAATATAATTTTTTTAAGTGCTGACCGGGACTTTTGATCAGATTCGGTGTCATGCATATTTACCTTACATTTATAAATGAATGTCAAGTCTGTGTATGCCTGATCAAGATAAAGACAAGGAGCTTTTTGCCGCTATCTGTCAGAAAGATCAAAAAGCTTTTGAGCAGTTATATCGCACTCATTACCGTAGATTATTGGTTCTTGCCTATCAATATGTGAGAAATGAAGAAACGGCAGAAGAGATCGTGAACGATGTGCTGTTGAAGATATGGATGGAAGCCCCGCGGCTAAACATTGCACATTCCCTGAGACCGTATCTTTCGCGGAGTGTGGTTAACCGGTCGCTTAATGTGATCAGGCAGGAGAACCGGCTATCGGCAAAGTTTACCCAATACCAGGTCAATTCAGGGATCCCCGACAGCGATGAAGATGAGGCGGCAGCCCTGGAGGAGCAGCTGTTGCAACTAGAAAAGGCCCTCGAAGGCCTGCCGCCGCAATGCAAAAAGATATTGTTAATGAGCAAATTTGAAAAGTGTAAGCAGCAGGAGATTGCGGAGCGGTTAAATGTTTCTATTAAAACAGTGAAGAACCAGCTGACCATCGGCTATGAGAAAATTCGTAAGGCCATTTCCGGCAACGTGGCTTTTTCGATTATATTTTTTATTGCCACGATAATTTTAGGACTTTTTTACGAAATGCCTGTCTAATAAGTATCATGGAAAACTATCAACAAGATAATATACCTTACCACCTCATTCTTGATGAAATGGAAAGGGTGCTTTCGCCAGCTGAAGCGATAGCGCTTGAACAGTGGAAGGACGCTTCACCCGAAAATTTGACGTTCTATAATACGGTCAGGAACGCGGGTGACCGGTTGACCTTACTTAACCTTTATAAAACAGCCGATGTTGATAATGCCTGGAGCAGGATGAGCGCCAGCGTACAGCGCGAACAGGAGCAGCCGCAGGTAGGAAGAAAAGGGAATTTGCTGTTGCTGTTTGGCGCACTGGCAGCCGCAGTGATTACCGGCGTGTCGATCATATTGTTCAATTGGTTTTCAACAGGAGAAACCATTTACCACACAGCTAATGAGCGGCGGCAAATTGTTCTTCCCGATGGCAGCCATGTTTTTTTAAATGAACGATCGGCCATAAGCTATATAAGGCGAAGTTTTCACCAAAAGCGACAGGTGAAGCTGCTCGAAGGCGAAGCGTATTTTGAGGTGGTGCATGATGATAAAAATGAATTTCTTGTTGAGTTGGGAGCTATTGTGGTGCGGGATATTGGCACCAGCTTCGATATTAAGATAGATACAGGTAATATACAGGTGATCGTTAATGATGGTGCTGTATCCATGGAGCATCAACAACCCGCAGCCAATTTACAAAAAGTTGTTTTGACGGCCAATCAAATGGCCCTGTTCAACCGCAACACTAAAAGCATAAGCTATGATGCTGCCGCTCCGCTTAATTATAAAGCATGGCAGGATAAAAAATTGCGATATGTTCAAACTCCGCTGTCAATGGTGTGCCGCGACCTGAACCGGATATATGGCACGCGGGTCGTATTTCAGGATACTGCATTAGCGGAAAAAAAGCTGAATGCTTATTTAAATCAAAAAACCGAAGATCAGATCATGCACATCATCGCCGCATCCCTTCAACTTAAAATAGTTAAAAAAGACAGTACTTTTATAATTTCGCGATAACAATTGTTGTTAGTAGAAGCAAACAGCATTCATGCCAAACCGGCCGGGCAAACAGTTTATTGATAACCATGTGCACATACCTCCTGCGCAGAGCAACTTACTGGCAGGGGCAATTTTTATTTTCGTATATATTCTGTTGTTTGGTTTCGATGCCAATGCACAGCGAAGTTCCCTGAACAGGCGGCTTACGATCAGTTTTTTTAATATTTCGCTCCGGGATGCTTTAACAAAGCTGTCGATGCAAAATGATCTTCCCATTTCATTTGAACCCACTCAACCGGGGATGGAGAAAACCATCAACAAGAATTTTTATGATGCCCAGGTCGCAGATATCCTGCGCGATCTTCTGCAGGGCACACCGCTCACCTGGAGATATTTTGCCGAGGAGATCATCATTGTGCCAGCTACGAAAAGCTCCACGCTCAGTGGCCATGTGATCGATGCCCAAAATGGCGAAGACCTTATTGGTGCGAACATCTTCGTTTTCCAGCTCAATCAAAGCACCAGCAGCAACAGCTACGGATTTTATTCACTGACCCTGCCTGCCGGAAACTATGAGTTATTGGTGAGCAGTGTTGGGTATGCAGCCAAAAGGATCATGGTCACATTCACGGCTTCAGACCAGTCTTTCAATATTCAATTAGAAAAAAAGGTGAGTGCGCTCAGGGAAGTAACTGTTACCAGGAAAAACGGTATTGATTCATTGCAACCCTTCGCACCTGCACAACAGTTACAATGGGACCTGTTGCGGGAGCAACCTTTTTTTAAAGGCGAGGCCGATGTTGTAAAAGCCCTTCAAATGCAAAATGGAGTGGTTGGCATTACTGAAGGCAGCAGCAGCCTGTTTATCAGGGGCGGCAATAGAGACCAGAACCTTATTCTGCTCGACGAAGCGGTTGTTTACAACCCGGCACATCTGTTTGGCATTACATCTGTATTCAATCCCGATGCCCTGAAAAATATCCAGCTTTATAAGGATGAGATACCTGCTAATTTTGGCGGGCGCCTGTCTTCGGTGATCGATGCCCGCATGGCAGACGGCGACGATAAGGCTTTCCGCGTTAAAGGCGGTATGAGCCTGCTGTCGGCAAGATTGTCGCTGGAGGGGCCCGTGGTCAAAGAGCGGGGATCGTTTTTGATCACCGGCCGCAGAAGTATTGCCAACCTGCTGAATAAAGACCTTGATCTGTATAATCTGAACGCTGCCTATTATGATCTCAATGGCAAGATCAATTACAAATTGAATGCTTCGAACCGCCTGTTTTTCTCTGCCTACTTTGGCCGCGACAGGGTTAATGCCGACAATGGGTACCTGAATAAATGGGGTAACAAGACCGCCACTTTACGGTGGAACCATGTGTTTAACCCGAAGCTGTTTTTAAACCTGTCGGCCATATACAGTAATTATAGAAATGCCCTGAACGTGAATGCTGATTCTTCGGCCGGCATGGAAAGGTGGCTAACAGGCATCAGGGATATTACGGTGAAAGGAGATTTTACTTATTTTAAGAAACCGGGCAATCAAATGCAGTTTGGTTTCAACAGCATCTTTCACCTTTTCATACCGGGAGAAACAACCGGGGCAAATTCTTACTATAGCAATATTCCCCGCGCAAGGGCTTCGGAAAACGCCCTGTACTTCTCACAAAAAATTTCCATCGGTGATCGTTTAAGACTATTATACGGTGTAAGAACGAGTATATTTTGCAACTACTCAAAGCGTAGATTGTATGATGACTTTGATCCCATTACCGAAAGGGAGCACACAAACTATGTACGATTTGAGCCAAGGCTTATGTTGAAGTATATCTTATGTGCTCATGCTACGGTACAGTTCAGCTATAGCCGTAATTACCAGTATCTGCAATTGGTACAAAGTGATGAACTGGCGTTCTCTTCCCTGGAAACCTGGATCCCTTCCAGCGCGCATATTTTACCGCAATATGCTGATATGTATTCGCTTACTTACAAAAGAAAGTACCGCCGTGGGTCTTTCTCCCTGGGCGCCTACTACAAATATATGGGGAACCAGCTCGAACTGCAAGACCATGCCCAACTCATCTCCAATCCCTTAATTGAGGATGAGCTTCGAACAGGAAGGTCTGATGCATATGGTCTTGAACTTAGCACGCTACATCAATTTGGTAAATTCCGGTTGGCAGGTTGCTATGCATGGTCAAAAGTTTTCCGGAAAATAAAGGAGATCAATAACGGTAAAAGATATGTGGCCAATTATGATATACCACATGCGGTGAAGCTATCGATGAGTTACCAGGTGAACAATTCGTTGCAGGTAAATTCCTACTTTACCTACACAACCGGCCGGCCGGTTACGTTTCCTACAGGTTACTTTGAACAGCAAGGCGTGAGGGTGCCTATTTATCCCGGACGTAACCTCGATAGAATGCCCGATTACCATCACCTGGATGTAAATATCAGGTATACCCTTCCTGTACCACTTAAAAACGGGCGGCAATGGATCAATACTTTTATTGTGGGATTGTATAATATCTATAATTGGGAGAACCCATTGTTGTATAAGATAAATCCACAGGTGGGTAATGATGATCTTTTTGAGCAGCAAACATTTTCGGGTATTACCCCGGTATTCAGTTATAGTTTTAGTTTTTAGAATGAAAAAAATACGAAATACCTATCTGCTGTTGTCGTTGCTGGTGATTGCCTGCAATAAGAACAATACCGCTTCCACTACATTTAACTATGATCTTATTGTAGAAGGAGGGATCAATACCCTGAATGAAAGGCAATATATCCGCCTCACCAAACCCGCGGGGTTGGCGGAGCTGTCTGTAAAGCCGGTCAATGGCGCCGCAGTCAGTGTGTTTGACGGTAGCAACGATATTACCTTTACAGAAATTGGAAACAGCGGCGTGTATACAGCGATCTTAAATAATAACAACAATTACGGTGAGCCTTATACACTGCACATCAATTACCAGGGTAAACAGTACCAGGCCACTGATGTGCTTACGGGTGTAGTGCCAATAGATTCCTCTTATATACCGCTTACCATACAGCAGGGCAGTGACTTTACCATAACCATACCCCGCCATATTTTCGGCGTCAGCTTTGCCCAGCAATGGCTCATCATGTCGCAAGGCAATAGTTGGGACCCCTCGCAATTCAATGCCAAATACAATTACAGCTATTCACATGTGTTCGGTACCCCCAATGCCCTGAACCCGCTTACCCAGCAAAAGAACATCCTGCATGCCGGTTTGAACGATAGCCTCATCATTTATAAATTTTCTCTTTCTTCTGCCTACAGCACCTATTTGTATAACGTTTTTCAGGAAACAGACTGGAAGGGCCTGCTTTCTTCCACGCCCGCAAATGTTCATGGAAACATTTCAGGAAATGCCAATGGTTATTTTTATGCGATCGATGTAGACACACAGACCGAGGCTGTTAAGGACATTAATAAATAAAGACAATGTTTCCGGATTAGGACTTATTTCATAAAAGGGTGTCTTTAAACCGTACTCGCTTTTATGGAAAGTCTAATTAACGAATCATGTCTTTAAAACTGCCGGGCCTGTTATTTACAGCAATTTTTTTGTGTAGTAATGCTGCGATGACGCAGACGAAGGATACGCTAAGCCTTACCCTGTCTGAATTAGAGAGGCAATTCCTTGAAAATAATTTGCAGCTGCTGGCCCAGCGGTATAATATTGATAAAGCAGGGGCCGGCGAAATGACAGCCCGGCTTTTTGCCAATCCTGTTTTTTCGTTTAGCAATGGACTTTATAGTAAAATAAAAGACACCAACGCGTTCAGCCAGCAAACGTATGGCATTTCACAATTAATACAAACGGCAGGGAAGCGTAACAAGAATATTCAATTGGCGCGTATCAATACAGCGAATGCGTGGCATGAATTTTTCGATTTGCTCAGAACGCTCAAATACAGTTTAAGGAGCACCTTTTACACCCTTTATTACCGCCAACAATCTGTGCAGTTGTATAATGAGGAGATTGGGTCGCTGCAAAAAACACTGGCAGCTTTTCAGCTGATCTTCCAGAAAGGGAATATTGCTGAAAAGGAAATACTAAGAATTCAATCCCTGCTATATACCCTTCAGTCGGAACAAACAGAACTTCAATTACAGATCAATGACCTGCAGGCCGAGCTCAGAACTTTTGTCAGGTTCGATAGCAAGATGCATATTCAATCCCAAATGCCGGCGATACCATATGCCAAAGTGGTACCGCAACAGGTTCCTTATTTAAGGTTTCTCGATTCAGCGCATGCCAACCGGCACGACCTGAAGATTGCCATTGCCAATATGGATTATGCTGGCATCAATTTAAAATTACAAAAAGCGATGAACTATCCTGACCTAACGCTTTCACTCAACTATGATAAGAAGGCGGGATATGGTTTAGGGTATGTTGCCGGTGGGGTGGCTATGGGTTTGCCTTTGTTCAACCGCAACCAGGGAAGTATCAGGCTGGCCAGAGTTGAGGTTGAACAAAGCAGGGTGCAACTGCAGGACCAGCTAAACAGGTTAGACAATGAACTGGCCGGCGGCTATCAGGATGCATTGAAACTGGATGCACTTTATCATTCTGTTGACCCGGCCTTCACCTCGAACTTCGCCCGGGTGATCAGGGGCGCATACGACAATTTTGAAAAGCGGAACATCAGTCTGCTCGAGTTTCTGGATCTCTATGCTTCCTATAAAACTCATATTCTGCAAATGAACAATCTGCAGTTACAACGAATAAATGCATTGGAGAAACTCAATTTTATTACCGGAACCGAATTTTTCAATCCCTAAATGAATGTAGCGACATGAAGATGAAGATCTCAATATTATCTGGCTTTATCCTTACGGTTTGTGCAGCCGTTCTTTTGCCGGCCTGCCAACAAAAGAAAAAAAATTACCAGAAGCCTGACCGCAGTTTTGTGATGACCCGTACCATGCTGAAGCAGTTGCTCATCGATACTGTACGAACGAATGGTTCTATAACCCAGACCATACTAAATGGTAAGGTGCAGCCGGCGGAGGATAAGTTGATCAGGATCTTTCCTTTGGTTAGTGGCATCGCGGCAGGGGTGAATATTCAGCAGGGTGACCGGGTTAAAAAGGGGCAGCTGCTGGCTACCCTGCAAAGCCCTGAAATGGCAGGGTTTGCCAAAGATGCCGCCGTTTCCAAAACCAATCTCAGCAATGCGCAAAGAGCTATGGAACTGGCTGAGGACCTTTATAAATCGGGCCTGTCTTCCCTGAAGGACCTGGAACAGCTTCGAGGTGAATATCAGAAGGCCCTGGCAGAGGACCGGAAGAACCAGGCGGTGCTGCAGGTGAACAGGAGTGGTAAACAGCAGGTGTACGAATTGCGAACGCCCCTGTCGGGGTTTGTGGTCGAAAAAAACGTTACCTCGGGTACACAGGTTCGTTTAGATAACAGTCAAAGTTTGTTTACCATCGCAGACCTTTCTACTGTATATGTGATCGTCAATATTTATGAATCTGATATTGCAGGTATTCATCCTGGTGATAAGGTCAGGATCACGACACTTTCTTACCCCGACCGGGTGTTTGAAGGCAAAATTGAAAAAATTTACGATCAGTTGGATCCCGAAAGCAGTGTGATGAAAGCGCGGGTAAACGTCACCAATCCCGACTTTATTCTAAAGCCCGGCATGTTTGCCAATGTGGAGGTCAATAGCCACCAGGGCAATAACCTGCCCTGCATTAACGCCAATGACCTGGTATTTGACCGCGATCGCAGTCATGTATTGGTCATGGATGCGGGAGACAATGTTCGTATTCAGCCGGTACAATTGGGTAAGCGTATTGAAGATAAAGTGTTTGTGCTGGCTGGTTTGAAAGCCGGCGACCGGGTCATTGCCTCCCGCCAGGTTTATTTGTATCAGGCATTAAAAAATTAGATGTTACCAAGTTCCTCTTCAAGGGTTATTTAGAAGTCCTGGTGTGTTTACACCGGGACTGTTTTTTTACACCTGCCAGCATTACCGGAGTGGTTTTTCATCAGTAGTCTACATGATAATCCTTTTTAAAAGGCTGGCTGCTCCAGGCTTTCTTCGAGGTCCAGTCGGTAGCAGGATCTGTCCAGAATTTATTATCAGCCGCGAGCCCCAGCGGAAGAAACCCAAGCGTAGCCATATATAAACTCCCTGTTGATGTGTAAGTATCGGCGATCTCCGGTTGATGTCCGCAGAAACCTAATACCAGCCATCCGTTATTGTCAAAATTATTGCAGTTATCATACATGCGATGCATTACGGCGGTAAGGGCGCCACGCACCTGCCCAGGGGCAATGTATGCCGGCAGTTTCTCCATAAGGGCTGTTTGAGCCAATGCCTGGAATGCTGCGGTGCGATAGGTGATAGAGCGACCGAATGCAGGGTAGCTTCCATCAGGAGCAATAATACGTTCAGAAAACTCTGAATAGCGTACCATCCGCTTTACCGCTGTTTCATAATCCTCAGTTCTTATCCTTTTTTTATCCAGTAACACTTTAAAAAAATCAACCAGCATGGGATGGATCACATAGCTGTTATAATAATCCATACTAAAAGAAGGCCCATCGCTGTACCAGCCATCTCCCTGATACCATTCTATGATCTTTCTTCTGGCAAATTCAATACGCACCGGATCGGGTTGTTCGCCAATACTCCACAAAAATACTTCACTGATACCGGCAAACAGCAACCAGTTATTATAAGCCCCTGTTCTTGTTCGCAACGACTTAAATTCTTCCACCACTCTTTTCTTTGTTACGGAATCAAGTGGTTCCCACAACGCTTTCGGGGCTCTTAAGAATGCCTGGGCCACATAAGCTGCATCAACAATTGGTTGTGCCTCTGTTCTAAAATTTAAATAATCGGGATTAGATGGATTTACAGCATTGACGATCCCTTTCAACAATGCGTCCTTCAATTCTTTTCGTTGCCGGCCCTCTTTTGTATCATCATCCGGTAATGCCAGCCAGGGAGCTACACCCGCCATGGTCCTTCCTACTGCTTCGAGGTAAGTTACTTTTTCTGCATTCAGGCCATAACCGGGTGCTTTTTCTACCGGCATGTTTTTTTTCAATGTACCGTTGGCTAAATTTAAAATTACCGGTGATGCCATTTTATATAAAAGATCACTCCAGTATGCACGGTCCTGTATACCTGTAGGCATGCTGCTCTCCGGTGTCTTTCCTTTGGTTTTTTGCTTTTGAGCTATCCCTGTTGAAATACAAAGTGTAAAAAGCGATACTGTTATTAAAGATCTTACAACCATTTTTTATTTTTTAAGAGCGGAACATAATTTTTTACAAATACCAGTCTTTATACCTTTTGAGTGCTTCCAGAAAATAATAATCGGCATAAACTAACGGTACATCAATCTCCGAATTTTGTGGCAAAGCACCTGTGCTGTGTTTTAACAAAAATCCCCCGTTCTCTCCCCGCTTTGCGCGGTATGCATAACTTGAAAGTGATTCGATCATCAGCGTAGCCGCATCTACATATTTTTTTCGTTCTGCTCCGGTAGTATACTGGCCAAGCTCTAAAAGAGCCGAGGCAATTATAGCTCCTGCCGAAGCATCACGGTTGGCATTGGGAATAAAAGGCGCTTCAAAATCCCAGTAAGGGATCTTATCTTTGGGAAGGTTGGGATGGTTCAGAATAAAGCCGGCAATATGTTTGGCGTGGTTAAGATAGGTTTTATTCTTTGAAAAGCGGTACATGGTGGTAAAACCATAAAGGCCCCATGCCTGTCCTCTTGCCCATGGCGAGCAATTGGCTGCTCCCTGCCAGGTGACTTTACGAATAACTTTGCCTGTAGTAAGATCATAATCTACTACATGAAAGGAACTGTGATCGGGCCGGTAATGATTTTTAAGTGTAGTGTTTGCGTGGGCAATGGCAATGTCTTTATACTTTTTATCACCTCCGCTATTACTTACCCAATACAATAATTCGAGGTTCATCATATTGTCAATAATGACCGGACATTCAAATCGCTTGCTTTTATCCCATGACTGTATACTTTGTATCGACGGCCTGTAGCGCGTGGCAAGTGATGCTGCGGACGTAAAAAGAATATCCTTATACCGGGCATTTCCTGTAATGCGATACCCATTGCCAAAACTGCAATTCATCATAAAACCAATATCATGATTACCTGTAAAGTTTTGATTGGGTTCCAAAGCCCCAAGACAGCGTTCCGCTTCTTTGCGGATCATTTCGTCCCGGGTTTGTTCATAGATATACCAGAGTGAGCCGGCATAGAACCCACTGCACCACCAACTGATATCATAGGTAATAAACCTGTTATTTTTTTCATCATAACTCTGCGGCATCCTGTCATTTTGTATAAGGGTCATCATATACCTGTATTGAGAATCCGCAAATGCAAAGTTTTCGTTGATGAGCCGTTGCATTTTTCCCTCCCGCACAGATGTTTGCGCTTCAGGCCTGTTGAAGGGTAAACAAAAGATCAGATAAAAACAAATGGAAAGGATCGTTTTGGATCTCATCGGTTAATATTTAATGATTTTGAATGTTGTAGATTTTTTGCAGAAGATCATGGGAAACCCCGGCTTTGCCGGGGTTTTACTGTAACCTAACCTAGCTGCTATTTGAAAAAACTGCCCTTGTAGCGGGATAAATGCTAATTCCAACCGGGGTTTTGTGTCAATGTACCCTTGCTTAATCCGATTTGTGCGGTGGGTATGGGCCATAAATAATCTTTGGCAACATCGAATTTCCGTTTATCGGCCGCCTCGAACAATACATATCCGTTCAATAAAGGCGGTTTAGTGCTGCCGCCATAATTTACATCGTTAAAATATTTGCGTTCCAGGATAGCTTTTGGAAGTTCAATTTCTGCCGTTTTCCACCTGATCAGGTCCCAATAACGATGCCCTTCATACGCCAGTTCAATGGCGCGTTCCCGCCTGATCTCTTCCCGCATATTCAAACCATTAACGCTCACAAAACTATTAGTAAGCAAGGATAATTTCGAGTTGTCATTATTGGTAGCCCTTTTGCGCAGAAGATTAATAGAGAGGTCCAGATCCTGATCAGATATGCTGCCATTCAATTCATACGTGGCTTCTGCATAGTTTAATAAAACTTCCGCATAACGAATAACGATAAAATCCAGGAACGAAGCTGAGTTTATAAAGTCTGTCTGCCCTGTGAAGTATTTCTGTTGATGATAGTAATAGGTGTTGCCATAAACAGGGTTGCCGCCTGCAATGGATGCATAAGGATCTCCTGGTTTAAATAAAGTCTGTATCAGCCGGGGATCCCGATTCTGATAATCGGTTAGCAGGCCTGTTTCTTTTCCGTTGGAATCCAAAGGAGATTTGCCTGCAGGCAATCCGTCAGTATATAAGGCTGTCGTTACAAGAGCACGTGTTGCAGCATTACCGCCGTCTGTATTCGCTGTGCGCAGGTAAGCATTTGATGCCACATTTTCGGTAATGCTTTTTCCATACAGGCGTGCCAGTATATTTTCTTTATTTTTTGCGTATGTTTCGCCCGGGTACCTGAAAAGATTTTGAAAGCTAAGCGGGCCATCGGCTGTATACAGGCTATGTTTGTTTTCCGTTATTATCAGTTGTGCAGCTTCTTTAGCTATTCTGAAATGCTTGTTTGGGTCTTTAGGTCCGCTTAACTCGGGCTCGCCATGAAATTTTTCCCAACTCCCTTCATAGAGTGCTATTCTTGATTTTAATGCAAGCGCCGCACTTCTGGTTATGCGGCCATATTCCCTGCCAGCCGTTCCGGTTGTTGTGGTGGTGCCAGGTAACTGATCGGGCTGCGGGCAAACTGTTGCTGCAAAATCCAGGTCGGCATAAATAGAATCCACTACTATCCGCCTGTCGGTCCGGGGCGTGTACAAAGTTTCATCTTCACGACCGGTAATGGTCCTGCTTAAATAGGGAACATCGCCATATGCTTTTACCAGGTTAAAATACGCAAGCGCCCTGAAGAAGCGTGCCTGGGCAATGCAATAGGTCTTCATGGGGCCATCAGGGATGGCGGCCGATTTCTCCATAATGTTATGCGCTGCCCTGATGAAGGCATATGGATTTGACCATTGCGCGTCGTTAGCTGGCGCTGTGCGTGATCCTTCACTGATGGCATTGACGGTTGTTGTCCTGATGTCCACGGCAAAATCACTCATAAGCTCATCTAACGCCGAATTGAAATCGGGCAGGCTGGTATAGAGATAGTTGGTAGCCATGATTAACTGGCCTGAATCTTTCCAAAAGATATTATCCGTGATAGCGGTTTGTGAAAACTGGTCGAGTTTTTTATTACACCCGGTCATTATCATACCTGCCAGGATCGCCGAACCAAATATGATCAGGTAATTTTTTTTATATGCTAGTTTCATTGTGCTATAATTTTTTTGAGATATACAATCACATGAAGAATGAACAACCGGTATTTAAAAGGTGACATTCAAACCAACTGAATAACTACGCCACAGTGGATAAGAAAAACTTACCCTGTCTGGATTTTCAGGATCGTAATAGGTATACCACATACCTGTTTTTTCCCATAGATCCTGTCCGGAAAGATAGAAACGAATATCACCGAGATATTTCAGGCGGTGTTTGTTCTTCTCAAGTGTATAACCTATCTGCAGGTTTTTTAAGCGGATATAGCTGGCATTCTGAACCCAATGGGAGGAAATTTGATTATTGATGCGGTCGGCAAAACGAAGTTTTGGAAATTTTGCATTCCTGTTGTCGGGCGTCCAGTAATCCTGGTGTATCGCTAAAGGCATCCGCCAACTGTCAAAGAAAGCCATGGTGGCGTAAGGTTCCATAAGAATGCTTCTTTTACCAACACCATTAAACAAAACCGATAGATCAAACCCTTTCCAGTTTACTCCCGTATTAAAACCAAAAACGTATCGGGGGTTGGTATTCCCCAAATACACCAGGTCGCCATGATCGGCGGGTGTACCGATGCCGCTGTTTATTTTACCATCACCATTTACATCCAGTAATTTGATGTCTCCAACACCAGTGCCGGGTGTAAGCACCGGATAGCCGATAAGTTCCCGGTCATCATTAAAATATCCATCTGCCTTGTAACCATAGATCGAATTGGTAGACTGACCGAGCTGGCTGGTATTAATTCCGGAATTATATACAAGAGAGCCGTCGTAGCGGGTCACTTTATTTTTATCATCGCTCAGATTAGCCGAGATAAAATAACTTCCATTGTTAAACCGGTCGTTCCAGTTCAGGGTAACGCCCCAGCCTTTTACACGAACTGCTGCCAGGTTTGCAGCATTCGGAGTTACTCCCAACATGGCCGGTAATACCTGGCTAACGAATACGTTGTTATTTTCTTTAATAAAGTAATCGTAGTGAAGGCGTAGTCTTCTTTGCAGTAATTCAATATCAAAACTGAAATTAGTGGTTTTGATCACTTCCCAGGCTTTGCTCTGTGAAGGCAGATCTGCCTGAAAGAAATAAGCGGTGCGGGAATCGTTAAAAGGATAGAATCCCCTTGAAAGGAACGGTTGAAAATCATAGTTGTTTGCATTTGGGTTGGAAGTTTGCGCACCACCTGCGGTTCCATAAGAAGCACCGATCTTCATTTCATCGAGCCAGGGCAGCGCCGTTTTAACCCACGGCTCTTCGGAAACCCTCCAGAATGCATTCACTGCATGAAAGTTCTGGTATTTATTTCCCGGTGCCAAACGGGAACTTCCATCTCTTCTCAGTGTTCCTTCTAAATAATACTTCTTATTATAATTATAGGAGAGCCGGCCGAAAAAGGACTGCCACGTATTGACCTGGATATTATCGCCTACGTTCCCGATATCGGCTGTGGCAAGACTGGTGAAATTGAGTGTAGGAAAGTCATTGAGCAACAAAGCCCGTTGTATTGCCTGCACCCAGTCGAATTTATAAGATTTAAATTCATACCCGCCCAATAAATGAAAATGGTGTTCATTAATAGCCTGGTCATAATCCACCGTAGAAAAGAAATTCTGGTTAATCGTATGTGGATTGGTTTTACTCAACGAGCTGACCTGGTTAATAGAAGTTCCGGGAACCGGTATCTTATTTTGATCGATTGACCAGCGGGGAACTGTTTTGTTAAATATTTCGCGGTCCGAAAGCACCATTCCCGGGCTATATACAGCTTTAAGATCGAGGCCTTTCGCAACCTGTTTGGCCGACAAACTAAAAACGCCATTCATATTGTAACGGTCTTCGTAGTCATAGCCGCCATCTTTCAGGATGGGATAGGCATTGGAGATAGTGCCGATAAAAGCATATTTGGATTCATTGGTGCCGGGCGTGAAGATCGGATTACGGCTGGCGCGGATCGAGTAAATGTTATACATTAATCCCTCCCCGGTAATACCAACCGGCGGAGCGTCGATATTTTCTTTTGCAAAGGAAAGGCGGGAATCAAAGCTGAATATTTTGGAGATCCTGTTTGTATAATTTAACCGTGCATTGAACTTGCTATACTGGTCGGGTCCGAATTTAAAAACACCCTGCTGATCAAAGTAACCCATTGAAAACAGGAACGAGGATTTGTCGCCACCCCCGCTTACCGACAGGTTGATGTTCCGCTGCGGGCTTTGGTCACGCATCAGGATACCGGCCAGGTTATTATTGTAATAATAGTCCCATGATTTTGTATTGGTGTTCCATACCTCATTTACTGCAGGATCGTCGAGCCAGTTAAGCTGTTCGTCTGTAAAGTCAGGATTGGCATTCCCGTTTATCCGTGCTATGTTTTGCAATTCTGCCTGCCTGCGGGAACTGATCAACTCGGGTCTTGCGAAGGGTTTTCTCCAGGTGTACAGGGAAGTGAGGTCGACTTTCGTTTTTTGGTTTACGCCTCCGGTTTTGGTGGTTACCAGTATTACACCTCCGCCTGCTTTAGCCCCATAGATGGATGCAGCGGCTGCGTCTTCCAGTATAGACAGGCTGAGAATATCGTTTGGGTTCAGGGCGTTCAGGTCACCTTCCACTCCATCAATGATCACCAAGGGTGAATTGTTTGCTCCCAGCGAAGTGATGCCCCTTATGTTGGCCGACCATCCTTCACGTCCCGGCTGTCCGCTGCTGCGGGTAATTACCAGTCCTGGTGCCGCTCCCTGTAATGCAGCAATGGTATTGGTTACGGGCCTGTCTTTCATGAATTTTTGATCTACTGAAAGCACGGCTCCCCCCACGTCACGTTTGCTCCTGGTGCCATACCCCACTACTACCACGTCTGATAGAATTGTTTCAGCAGCCTGCTCCATGTTTATGGTAAGCTGACTTCCGTTAATTATCACTTCCTGTGTTTTATACCCAACAAAAGAAAAAACGAGCACAGTACCCTGATCGGCAACAATGGAAAATTCACCATTATTATTTGTTGTGGCGCCTCTTGAAGAATTTTTGATTTGAACCGATACGCCGGAAAGGGGAGCTTTATTTCCCCCGGTTACCTTCCCCTTAACTGTTTGTGCCATTGCCGGGCCAAATGCGCAAAGGGCAATTACAATAAAGAGTAGTTTTGCAGTTAGCAGTCTTTTTTGCATGTTTGGTTTTTGTGATGTGAGAATTGAGAATTGGCTAAATGATGATGACGATGGTTACCGCCCTGGAAAAGCTGGTGGCCCCTTGTGCAGAAATCGGAACCTGCGGGAATAGCCCTTCTTTTTCATGTGGTTAAGTTTAATTAAACAATCGTTTTAGTGGATGGCATTTTATTTAGTTCTTTCTGTCAGGATCCATCCATTTTAATAGGTCTGGTGCAAAGTATCATTGGTGGCATTGAAACTGGTGTGAGCCTTATAAATGATTGGTGTGAATATTTTAAACACCCCCTAAGATGTTGTTTCTCAATGAAGATTATTTTCGTTTTATACAATCGCACCTGTGAAATGAGCGGTAAAAAAGCAGGTGCAGGTATATTTTTATTATATTTTTGTTTCAATGATTTTTAAAACAGTATCCCGGCTGTGCATGGTAATTGGGGTGTCATGCCTTTCTGTTTTAATGAATACATATGGGCAGAACATGGACTTCAATCAACTGGGGGTAGAAAACGGACTCACCAGCAGTTCGGTTTTATCCATTGCCCAGGACGCAACGGGATTTATATGGTTTGGTACGCAAATTGGGTTGAACCGCTATGACGGTACCCGTTTTAGGGTGTACCGGTATAATAGTAAAGACAGCAACAGCATTTCTCATGATAACATCACTTCCCTTTTTTGCGATTCCCGCCGAACCCTTTGGGTAGGTACCCTTGCAGGGTTAAACAGATATGATCCAAAGAAAGATGTATTTGAAAGGGTATGGATAAATGGAAAAAGGCAGGGAAACATTTTCTGCATCTTTGAAGACCACGGGGGAAATATCTGGGTAGGCAGCAGCATCGGGCTGTATCTGCTAACCGACCGCAAAAAAAATAATTTTCAATCATTTTACAGCACTTCAACCGGCAACGGCCTTGCAGGAAATATTGTTCGCTCTATTGCAGAGGATCAGCAGCATAATTTATGGATTGGTACCGATAACGGATTGACAATAATGAAAAATGTCAACGGATGGTATCAAATGGAGACATTGAGGCATGAGCCAGGCAAAGCGGGCTGCATCAATGCCAACTATATTACCACGATTGCTGAAGATTCACTTCATCGTATGTGGATAGGCACGCAAAATGACGGCGTCAACCTCTACGATGCCGCTACCCGTACTTTCAGTTCGTTCTATCGTTCCGGCAAAACAGCACAGGGCCTTATTAATAATAGTATCCGGAAAATAACAATTGCAGGCAATGGCAAAATATGGGTGGGTACGCAGGAGGGACTTAGTATCATTGATCCGGATACGAGATCTATCAGTTCTTACCAACATGATGCCCTTGATAAAAGAAGTTTGAGCCAGAACTCTGTTTATAGTCTTTTTGAGGATAATAACGGCTCCATGTGGATAGGTACTTATTTTGGGGGCGCCAATAGTGTTTACGCTTACCGCACCTCTTTCAATATATTGCAAAGCAATGGCAGCCCCTCAGGACTGAGCAATAATGTAGTAAGCAGCATTGTTGAAGATAGCCAGCATAATTTATGGATTGGTACCGAAGGGGGAGGGGTAAATTATTTTAACAGGCAATCAGGAGTATTTACCATTTACAAAAATAAACTCGGTGATAAAGCAAGTCTTGGTTCCAATCTTGTAAAAATTGTTTACCTCGATAAAGCCGGTAATCCATGGGTAGGCACACACGGGGGAGGACTGAATGTTTTTGACAGGAATACAAAAACATTTACCCGGTATTTGTATAAAGAAAATGATCCGGCAACGCTTATCAGTGAAATAAGCTCAGTGTTGGAAGACAGCAAAGGCCGCTTATGGGTAGCTTCCCATACGGGCATCCAGGTTTTCCGGAAAAATAATACAACCCTGGAACCTATGGATGCTGTGAATGCGATTCAATTCCCCGGCCTTGTGGCAAACAGCCTGTATGAAGATCATTTCAATAATATCTGGATAGGAACAGCAAACGGCCTGTACCTGGCATCGGGTAATAACGCAAGGGTAATGGATGCCGCACTTGCCGTAAACTGTATCCTCGACGATGGAAAAGGAAATATCTGGTTTGGTCTCGCATCTGGCGGTCTTGCAAGCTATAACAGCAGGGATAAACAAATAACCCGTTTTACGGCATCCGGTGAATTGTTGAATGTCAATATTTTCGGATTACTTGTTGATGACAGGGAAAAATTCTGGTTAAGTACAAATAAAGGATTGATAAAGTTTGACCCGGTGCAAAACACGGTTCAAACGTATACAACACGGGATGGATTAGCAGGAAACGAGTTCAATTACAATTCTTACCTGAAAAACAGTAAGGGAGAATTTTACTTTGGCGGACTAAATGGAATCACCAGCTTTTTCCCTGATAAAATTGAGACAAATAAACACGCCGCCAAACTTGTTTTTACCGGGCTGAAATTATTCAATGAGAATATAGAAATAGCCGGCAGTGACAAGCTTATCAAAGAGAATATTGAATTTGTCAAAAAAATTGAATTCAAACATCGCCAGAACGTATTTACCATTGAGTTTGCGCTGTTGAATTTTATCAAGAGCAGCAAAAACAGGTATGCTTACAAACTGGAGGGATTTGACAGGGGCTGGAACGAAACAGGTACGCCATCGGCTGTTTATACCAACCTGTCGCCCGGAAACTATACTTTTTGGGTAAAAGGAGCCAACAATGATGGCATATGGAGCAAGCCCATCTCTATTGAAATAAAAATACTTCCACCTTTTTGGCTTACCTGGCCGGCTTACTGTATCTATACTATTCTATTGGTTATCGTCTTATTTTTTATAACAAGGTTTTTCTATCTGAGAGCGTTGCTGAAGAAAGAAGATGAACTGCACCAGTTAAAGCTGAATTTTTTCACCAATATTTCGCACGAAATAAGAACGCACCTGACACTTGTCATAACGCCGGTAGATCAACTGCTTCATCGAAAAAAGAAAGACAAATTTGAGCAGCAGCAATTGACACAGGTGAAAGCAAACGCCAATCGCCTGTTGAAACTGGTAAGCGAACTAATGGATTTCCGGAAAGCTGAAACGCAACATTTAAAACTACATATCGGCCGTTATGACCTTATTCCGTTTCTACAGGAAATTTATATAAGTTTCCGGGAACTGTCCCTGGCCAGGGATATAAAAATCTCCTTTATCCATGATGCAGAAAACATTCCGCTCTATTTTGACCGGGAACAGTTGGAAAAAGTATTCTTTAACCTGCTTACCAATGCATTTAAATTCACCCCTCCGGGCGGACAGATCATCCTACATACAGAAATGCATAAAAGAACGGTCAGCATTTCAGTAAAAGATAATGGAAGGGGCATAGCACCGCAATATCTTGATAAGCTATTTACCAATTTTTTTCAGGTAGCCGATCACGGTATGCAAAACACCGGTTATGGAATTGGTCTTGCGTTATCCAAACATATTGTGGAGTTACACAAAGGAAAGATAGAAGTAGAAAGTGAGCCTGCTGCTAATGGAGGCGAGGGTAAAACCATTTTTACGGTAACGCTTTTGCAGGGTAATGCACATTTTGAGGGAATGAATTATTTATTGCCTGTTACCGAAGAAGCCAAACCTGTGATGCAAACGGAAGAAATGCCGGTAACCGTTCCTGTTGCTATTGAACAGTGCGAAGAAGCCGGGAATAAAAAGAACACCATTCTTATTGCAGAAGATAATCCGGAACTCAGCGCATTGATTCAACAGGCGTTTATCTCTCAGTATTATGTGTTGGTATGTGAAAACGGGTTGCAGGGATGGATAACGGCTACCGAACAGCTTCCCGATCTTATCATCAGTGATGTAATGATGCCGGAGATGGATGGATTTGAATTGTGCGAAAAATTAAAAAAAGATGAGCGTACCAGTCATATACCCGTGATATTACTCACTGCCAAAAGCACTCAAAGCGACCAGGTAACCGGCCTCGAAACAGGCGCAGATGTTTACATTACCAAACCATTCAGTACAAAAGTGCTGGAATTGAATGTTAGGAATTTATTGGCTTCGAGAGAAAAGTTGCGCCGGAAATTCAGCAGGCATATACTTGAAGAAAACCAGGCTGAAGGCCCGCTGGTAAAAACTGCTGGGGATAGTATTGTTAATACAGTAGATAAGGAATTTTTAGAAAAGATCGCTCTGATAATTGAAGAACATATAGACGATCCTGAATTCGGCGTAGAATTGCTTTCTAAAAAAGTAGCTATGAGTATCCCCATACTTTACAAAAAAATAAAAGCGGTGACAGGTATGTCGGTGAATGAATTTGTAAAATTCATCCGCCTTAAAAAAGCGGCCATGCTATTACAGCAGGGCAATCAAACAGTTAACGAAATAGCTTTTGCCGTTGGGTTTTACGACAGGCGGCATTTCAGCAGGGAATTTAAAAAACAGTATGGCAAAATACCCAGTGAATATGTCAAAAATATGGAAGCAAGAAAAGGGGATAATAACACACCGGATCTGCTAAAAAGCAATTAATGTTGCCAAAGTTACACTACACTTCTACAACTGCCCCTTCCTTATTGCCCGTGGCGTTGCATTCGTCCACGATTTAAAGGCCTTTCTAAATGCCGTAAGGTCTGAATAACCTAAGATGTCAGCAATCTCGGAGATCTTTATGGCCGGGTTTTCCATTAACTGGATGGCAATTTCTTTTCTTATTTCTCCGGCAATATCGCGGAAGGTGGTCTGTTCCTGCAACAGTTTGCGTTGCAAATTGCGTGGTGTCATATTCAAAGCGGAGGCTGCTTCTTCAATGGTAGGTATTCTTCCCCTGAACTGCATGAATAATACCTGTTTTAAATTTTCTGCCGTGCTGTTAGTTTCCAACAGCGCTTCCTTATTGGCTACAATAGAGTTGAACAACTGAAACATCGATTGATCGCTGGTGAGTATAGGGGTGGATACGGCTTCTTTACTTAACACTATGCGGTTGGTATCTTTATTAAAAAGCACCTCACAGCCAAAGAACTTTCTGTATTCTGAAATTTCCCGCATTTCGTAAGCCAGTTCAATTCGTAAAGGAACAATGTGCTTACCCGACAGGGTATGGGAGGTATTTACAATGGCTGCTAATAAAAAATCATTGGCATGCCTGGCTGGTTCCGGATGTTTCATTAGCCACAGTTTATTCTGCGTTATTTCAAGAATAGCCTCCTCTTTGACGGTATACCTGTATTCAACCATTGGCGATGTCATATGGCCATAGCGGCATAATAACTGAAGGCTTTGATCAAGGTCTTTACTGCTTTGGATCAAAAAGCCAACCATACCCTGAAGCAGGGTGTTTACGCCCATACCTATATGCAGGCCAATCAATGGATCGCCCGACAGCTTTAACAGAGGCACCCAAATGAGCGCCGCTTTCTCCCATTCAACCATGTTTTCGGAGTCGCTGATCTCTTCGGGCCTGATACCAGATAGCTGGCAAAGTGTATCGAAGGCTGCTCCAAATGAAGTAGCCGTTTGAAAAATAGTGCGAATGACCGTTCCCTGTAAAGCCATGTCGTAAAATATATCATTTTAGGCAGAAAATACCCCTTTTCCCGTCTGTAAAATGGCGGTGCTTTGTATTGTCAATCGAAAATATATGGAATCAGCTAAAAAATTATTTTTAAAAAACTGGGTAACAGGCAACCTGGCCGTTTATTGCGGCGCCCTGGGGCTTCTTCATCCGCTTATTGCGCACGGTTTTACCGGCGATCATGATAAACTGTTAACCACCCCGCAGTTTATAATGCATACCCTGTCTTTATTTGTTTTTGTTTTCTTTCTCGTAAGAACGCAGAACAAAACGTTGCAAATTGTAGGGAACCGGAAAACCCTGGCGGGCATTTGGCCGTTCTTATTTTTTACCCCGTGGGCGTTCTGGCTCGGTTACTATACCCTGTTCGTTCCCTTCGACATTTTGTTTATGTTCCTGTCAATTGGTATAATCAATGCCATACAATTAAAACCGCTGGTTAAGTTTCCAACAAAATGGGTACGGCAATGCATCGGGGTTTATTTTTTGGCAGCGATAGCCGGCATTTTTATAGGGCTGGGCGCTTTTCTTCTTTTCTATAAGAACCTCCCCGGAATTGCGCGGGATCTGGCCACCTGGTTGTCAATCAGTAGTCCGGCCGCGCTCGTTGTTGCTTATTGCTTCAAAAAGATCTTAAAGAGCCAGCTCATTATGCCCGGAGATAATGAGTCTGATAGTGTTCCCGAACAAAAATTGCCGCTTTCAAAGGTCGCCTGAAAGCGGCTGGTGATCAAAGCTCAAAAATTATTACAAATGAAACATAAAGTGTGCAGTGTGTTGCTGCCATTCATCTACAGCGCGGTTTTAGCAGCCTGTAACAAAAATGATGATGACAAAGATCCCGGAGCGCCCGGAACGAAAAAAGGCATAGTGAGCGGTGTTGTTACCGATGCCAAAAACCAGCCGGTGAAAGATGCCCGCATAACCATTGAGCATACCGTATGGTATAACAGTTATCTATTTGGTTCCAGTGATAATGATGGGAAATACCAGGTGTCGTTGCCCGATGACCCGGCAGGCGACTGGACGGCCAAAGCCCAGCTTACCAAAACTGCTTACGGCCAAACCTACAAATTTGACCTGGAGCCAGATAAAAGTGATGCTTTTAATAAAGCCAATGGCGCTGTGCGAAACTTTACATGGAAGCTAAGTGGCCAGCGGCCGGGTGGTACCGGTTACTATGGTGCGCATGTTGACCTGTACCAGTTTGGGGCCGATGTGGATCTTACAAAAGTAAAATTGTCATTTACTCCTTTCCCTGGTGAAACCGGTTTTATTGATGGAACCACTGCTGCTTCTTTTGAAAGACCTGTAGAGGAGGTGGCCGGTACTTTTATGGTGAAAGATGTGCCCATCGGAAAATATACCATCAAAGCTGTATATGCCGGTAAAAGATTATTACTCAATAACCGACATGCCGATGATAACAACGAAGAAACCAAGACCGTAGTTTTTGGGAAATACGGTTACCTGGGTGAAACTGAATATAATATTGAGTTTTATGTAACAGAATAGAAGGAAGTTGCTATGATAATATTAAATGGTTCATAAAACGCTGGTTTTGTGGGCCCTTCTAAATTTCCTTATTCGTTTCTTCCCAATCGACAGGGGAGTGGTGGTATGGCTTGTTCTTTTCAACTATAGAATTCAAGTCTAATTCCCAGATTGACTTTTCTATCGATGCATAATAAGAAGCATTTCTTTTTGTGGTGATACTTGTATCCATAAATTAGGTTTGCAACAGGATAGTTCTTCGGCGGATAATTGGAGATATTGGAAGTATGCAGGTGCAAATGCGTTTGAATGAGCATGAAGTAATCTGTTGAATGAAGTGCAAAGTGATTTGCAAAGTAAGGCTATTTGCGTAATCTATTCAATGAGCGATATCAGTTTTTGAATCTGATCCTGAAGGAGTGGCGAATGGAAGATTTCGTTCATGTAAGCGTTTGTTTATATTTGATGGCTGCATTTTTCGCTGCTGCACATGCCCACATTTCATGATCAGGTTGTTATCAGAAGCAGATCGACCTTCGTTATGATCTATATCAGGTTTCTGACGTATTATGCTGGAATTGGCGTAGCTTTCTATTCTATCCCTGAATGTGAAGTAACCACGTAATGCACTCCCCGTGAAATTATTGTGACCCGGAATTCTCAAGGACCAACCTGTAAATATAATTACACTGTTTCCTGGTTCTATTATAAAGATCTTTCCCTAACGAACATGCTACAAGTGTACGGATTTTAAAACCACCCCGGGGCATCCTTAAAATGTTTGTATTTAATAGTTGATCACAAAAATATAAGCTATGAAAAAGAATGAATTTCTGAAGATGTCGTTGCTTATTATTTTCATATTTCTGGTCCCGGTTCTTTGTTTTGCTCAGTTCAAAGAGGAATGGGTGACAAAAGATATTGTCGGAAACGATATAGCCGTCGATGACAACGGTAATGTTTATGTAACAGGATTTACAGCAGGCACGGCAACCGGAAGCGACTACGCTACCGTTAAATATAATGCTAATGGAGTGCAGCAGTGGATGGTGCGCTATAACGGTCCTGGCAATGGCCTTGATCAGGCATTTTCGCTGGCCATTGACAAAAATGCCAATGTGTATGTTACAGGAGAAAGTACCGGCAGCGGAACCGGGTTGGATTTTGCGACCATTATGTACAATGCAAATGGCGTGCAGCAATGGGTTACGCGGTACAATGGCCCTGGAAACGGTGAAGACGGTTCTTCAAATTTTATTAGCCATGGTATCCCGAAGCGTATAGCAGTAGATGCTTCCGGTAGCGTATATGTGACAGGGCCAAGCGCAGGTTCGGGAACTGGTATGGACTATGCCACTATCAGGTACAATGCAACTGGCGTACAACAGTGGGTCGCGAGATATAATGGCCCGTCAAATGGCTTTGATGCGGCAATTGCCCTGGCGGTGGACGATAATAGTAATGTGTTTGTAACAGGAATTAGTCAGGGCGTTGGAACCGGTAATGACTTTGCAACGGTCAGGTATAATTCAAACGGAAACCAACAATGGGTTACCAGGTACAACGGCCCGGTTAACAATGATGATGCGGCCAGAGATATAGCCCTCGACATTAACGGCAATATTTACGTAACAGGAAGTTCTATCAGAGGGTTCATTCAGTTTGAAGGAGAAGAATTTTCAATAACGAATTACCTTACAGTTAAATACAATACAGCTGGTGTACAGCAATGGGAAGCTACCTATGATGGTCCTGTTGGCCAGCACATCGTATCCAGGCCATCCGCTCTTGCCGTGGATGGCATGGGAAACGTATATGTAACCGGACAAAGCGGATTTACGACCGACGAAGAAGACTATGCCACAGTTAAATATGATGCAAATGGCGTTCAGCAGTGGGCGGCAAGGTATACCAGCACCGATTTTGACCATCGTGCATTTGCTATTGCGCTTGACGGTTTTGACAATGTATATGTAACGGGGCAGAGCGACCTTAACTATACCACGGTAAAATACAATACCAATGGAGTGCAGCAGTGGGTGGCTAAAGGAAGTGAAGACCTGAGTTTTGGCGCCGTAGCTCATTCCATTGCCGTGGATGCTTTAGCGAATGTGTATGTTACAGGGGATCCCGTAACCATCAAATATTCCCAGCCACTGGCCGTTTGCGGTACCAAAGAAGACAAAGTAATGGTATGTCATAAGGGGAAAAGGACTCTTTGCATCAGTAAAACTGATGTTTTAGAACATCTCAGGCACGGCGACAAAATAGGCGAATGCCCGGTAGAAGAAGCGGAGCCTGCTATTACCGCAAGACAATTTTTTGCACCCGGCAACGCGCAACCTGATCATATCGAGGTATTCTGTGCCCCAAACCCTGTATCTACACACCTGAAAATTAGTTATGCGCTACCGGTGAATGCCCATGTATGTATAAAGGTTTATGATATGATGGGCAGGCAAATAACAACACTTGTAGATGCAGCCAAACAAGCTGGCATCCACAACGCAGATCTCAACGTGGAAACAATAGGGAATGGGATGTACTACTATCACATCACAGTTAAATCAACAAACACAACCTGGAGCCAAACAGGCAAGATAAGCGTGGTAAAATAATCTAAATTTCTACAACTATTTTACCCGAAATGGATTTATTCGCCAAATCGGCATAGGCATTATTTACGGTTTCCAGTGTGTAGTGGGTACTGCTCACAAAAGGGCGCAGTTTACCTGCTTCTATAAGTTTTGTTGCTTCTCTCAGTATATTGCCATAAGACGCCCTTTCTTCTCCTGAAAGCAAAGGGTACAAAGTAAAGACGCCCGAATAGGTAGCGCTGCGAAATGAAAGTGGCGCCAGACTATGCGTACCCCAGCCCAATATGCTTACAACATGACCGGTATTCCTCTTTACCGCTTTGAAGGAGTCATCAAGCACGCTGCCGCCGATAGTATCCAGTACAAGATCAAAGCCCAGGCCGTCAGTATATTCGTTTACATATTGTTCTACCGAAAGCCTGGTGTAATCTATGGGTATTGCACCATAGCTTTCTATGAGTTCCCTGTTGTTATGGCTAACAGTGGCAAAAACCCCTGCTCCTTTTGCCAAAGCTAATTGTACTGCAACGTGGCCCACGCCGCCTGCACCACCATGAACCAAAACAGTTTGGCCAAACGTTACCTTGCCTTTGTTGGCCAATGCCTGCCAGGCAGTAATAAATACAAGCGGGATCGCCGCCGCTTGTTTAAAAGACAGGTTAGCCG
This sequence comes from Niastella vici, assembly GCF_002077945.1. Lineage (GTDB taxonomy): Bacteria > Bacteroidota > Bacteroidia > Chitinophagales > Chitinophagaceae > Niastella > Niastella vici. The sequence continues at coordinate 432,988 of NZ_LVYD01000002.1, read as the reverse complement.
GCTTCAGGGCAAGTAGATCTGCGTCGACTGAAACATATTCAGCCAGCGTACCCTGGAGTTTACCAATGCCGCCTGCCATCCCAAAAACTTCATCTCCTGCTTTGAAAGACCGAACATTATCACCGGGTCTTTCAATAATGCCTGCCATATCTATTCCTGGTACAGCCGGTAATGCTACCTGTGCATGTGCTGCTGCGCCCTGTTGAATTTTTATATCCAATGGATTTAACCCACTGGCTTTAACCTTTACTAAAACTTCATTAGGTTGCGGTGTTGGTATTTCTAAATTTTTTATTGTCAGCGGATGATTGAATTGTTCCAAAATTGCTGCTTTCATATGTTGATCTGTTTTACACTACAAAGTTGAGCATTCGTTTATTTAAAATGGGGTATTTTTACACTATTAAAGAGTATTTTCATACTATGAAAAAGGATTATCTCGCTCAACCGGTTGAATTGGTGTTAAAGGAGCCTGCAGCTATTTGCCCGCGTGGTAAACACAGTGTTAGTTTTTTTGAGTTGGTTTATATTGTATCAGGGACCGGAACGCAAACTATCAATGGCAGCAATTTTAAGTATAAGCAGGGGAACCTGTTTCTGCTGGCGCCGGAAGATGCGCACTGTTTTACCTTCCTTACAAAAACCCAGCTTTTCTTTATCCGTTTCAATAAAGTATTTTTTCACTCCAACACCCTGTCATCGGCTTTCTGGCGGCGCCTGGAACAAACCCTTGAAAATGCCAGCCGGCTGCCAGGCAGTATTTTAAAAAACAGGGAGGAACATGCTTTCATCGGGCATTTGATGCATTGCCTGTTGGCGGAATTCAGAAATAAAAATATTTATTCGCAGGAATTAATGCAATTGCTTATACAATCTATAATGACGGTAGTGGGCCGCAACCTGTTACAACAGATTCCCCTTCCCATCAATGAAAAAACGGAAGATAAAGCAGCCGGCATAATTCAATTTGTACACCAGCATATTTATGAGCCCGAAAAGCTCAAAACAGCCCATCTAAGCAGGGTATTCGGGGCAGCTGAAACGTACATAGGCCGGTATTTTAAAAACGAAACGGGCAAAACGCTCAGCGAATATATTGCCCAATATAAACTGCAGCTAATTGAAAACAGGCTAAAGCACAGCAATATGCGGATACATGAAATTGCCGGCGAATTTGGGTTCACCGATAAAAGTCATCTCAATCGTTTTTTTCAAAAAGGGAAAGGTGTAACTCCGTCAGCGTATAGAAAGGCTTCCTCATAAAAAATGATTCAATTTTGGTTCCATTGATATGAAATATGATCCCCCATTTATCGCTGCTATCGCTTCTTCGTTTTTAAGGTAGCCCGATTGGGTAGGTAGTAGGCTTCTTTCTGCGCTTAGCAATCCATTCCATTGGTGAAAGCGTATTGCCATTGGCGAAAGGATAGTAGAAATGATTTTTTTACCGGGGTAAAAAAGCCAAGCGGTCCCCAGCCGGCTTTTAAAAAAGAGAATTTGAAAGTAATGATACCCTGAGGCGGTACAGAGTGAATGGCAACCCCCGAGGAGCCCAATCCCCTTTGTAATAAAAGCTGAACAATAAGCCCGCCAATTGAATGGCCAATCAATATGGGCTTTTCAGGAAGTTGCCTAACGGTGTTGTCAAAGTGATCAGTTAATGCCGAAAGCCTGTTTGAGGCTATTGCTGTATTGGGATGGCTGTTTCGAAGGGTTTCCGGCGAATCATTTTTATGCGGCCAGGGCGGCGCGATCGTTGGATAACCCTTGCTTTCAAAATAGGTTCTCCATTCATCCCAGCATTTATACTGGATTTTTTCTGGCCCCTTAGTAACCTGTGCCTGCTGGTAATAGGGATCATCGTAGCTGTAAAAGCGGTATTAAGCGGATGGAAACGATACATTGTATTGATGGCTGGCTTATGGTTGCCTTTTATGATATTGACCATGCTGGTATTGGGGAAACAATGGGTGACAACCGTCTCTGGTATCTATTCCATGTTATGCTGGTTTTTTATGGGATACATGATATTTACTTTTACACCGGCAATAAAGTATCGAGGGGCTCGTAGAAACGAATAATTTCGCTTATTTTGAAGCAAATGCGAACCTTTGTAATGGGCGACATTCACGGTGCTTACAAGGCAATGTTGCCAACGACTAAATTGGGGACCGACAAACCTTTAAGTGCATTGAATATCCTGAATGTAGATACCGGTGCAGGCCATTCGGGACGGTTAACTATTATGGATATCGATACCAAAAAATTCTGGCAGTCGGACCCCTTGCCTGAATTGTACCAGGAAAATTTCAGGCAGAAGTTATCAGGTTAATGTTGTTGTTTTTTGAGTCATGCGATAGTAGGTCGCCAGGTCAGTTGAAGAAAGTTTGGTGAAACCAACCTGGCGTAACAAGGTTACTAATTGCCCACGGTGGTAGGTACAGTGGTTGATGAGGTGAGAAAATGTTTGCCAGAATTCCATACTGCCTTCGCCACCCCGCGGATATTTAAAAGTCACTTGTTGCTGGTAATTTTCTTCGGGATATGCTGAGATGAAGTTTTTTAAACCGGCTGAGGAACTTTTCCAGATCTCTATTAGATCATTCTTCGAGCCGTTAAATTCGGCTGATAAAAAAACTGGCTGAGGAATATGATTCCAGAAGTCAAGCCAGATCTTTTCGGCGCTGGCAATATGTATGGCGGTTTGTTTAATACTGGTGAAACTGCTGACGATGACTTGTTCCCATTGCCCGTCATTAATTTGATTCAACCATTCAATGGCAATATTGTTTGCCCAACTATTGTAATTGGCTAACGTTGAAAAATATTTTTTGTCTGCTGTCATGATCTTTTTCATTTGAATTATTGTTCAAAAGTAGATGCGAAGACGGCAGCAAATAACAGGCAGGCGTTCAAAAAGTGTAGCTGAACGTTCAATTTGATAACTGGTACTGTTTGGGTGTTATGCCGTAGATCTGCTTGAAGGATTGAATAAAGCTCGACAGATTTTCATAGCCAAATTCATAATAGATCTCGCTCGCTTTGCGGTTATGGTGACGCAGCAATTTAGCAGCTCTTTCCATTCTTTTTTCCAACAGCCATCTATTGGGGCTGTTGCCATAAATGCGGGCGAATTTGCGTTTAAAGGACGACAGGCTCATATTGCATAAAAAGGCAAGTTCTTCTACGGTGATGTTGCTGTTTAAATGCGAGGTAACTGCCTGGCGAATTATCAGATCCTCGTTTGTTTCGGGGCTCATTTTTCTGATCTGCTGGATCTTTCCCGGATACTGTGCCGCAAGATATAAGAATAGTTCTTCCAGCTTTACCTTTTGCATCTCGGGATGTATTGTATTGTTTCCGTTAAGCAGGCAGTCAAGCGAATGAGTGAAATTTACCAGATACTCATCCTTTTCAAACAGAAGGAATGGATGCGTTGTTGATTGATTAGTTTGTTGGCCGGGTAATGTAGTATGGCGGGTAAAAAAATCAGCCAGCAGGTTACTGTCAAAGAAAAAAAGAATGCTATGATAATCTCCTTTTTTTGTAGCCATCTTTTCACTCATGAGGCAATTACCGGCGGCCAGCATCACAAACTGGTGAGGTTGTACAGTAACCTGTGTGCCTGCAAAGTGAACCGTTTTTTCACCCGCAAGCAAAAAGGTAAGCAGATTTTGTTGCAGCATTATTTTTGCCCTGGCAGCAGGCTTATTGGTACGGTAACGAAGGAGGGAAATGTTCGTCATTATACAAAAATAATCTATTTCATGGCGATCATAATTTCTACTATCCGTTGACAGAATAAAGCCCGCGTCCCGATTCAGATTTTCTTCTACGGTTTATGCCAGGGATACGCCAACGGGTTTTCTGGAGGTACAAGTCTAAAATACGAAACCAGCTGGTAATAAAATTCACGCTCACTTTTAGAAATACGTGAAAAACACCCTTTTAACTTATAGTAATTCTTTGTAACTATAACTTGTTTTAAAAAATAAAAACATTTATATATGGCAAAGAAAGCTGAAAACAACCATCGGAAACTTTGCAGGCAGTTTCCTAAAGTTGTAAGAAATTTTGACCCCTCTGTAAGTGCACATCGGGCTTCATTTATTTTAGCAGGCGCTGCCAAATGGGTAAATGGAACCGAGATCACTTATATGTTTGTTGAAAAGGGTACGCTACCTGATCAGAATGTGGTTCGAAAAGCCTTTAAAACCTGGAAGGCCTTAGGTATTGGAATATCTTTTAGGGAAGTAAATACTGCCGATGATGCCATGGTAAGAATTGGCTTTGATCATACTGATGGCTCCTGGTCTGCCGTTGGCCGTGATATATTGACTATTTCTAAAGACCAGAAAACTATGAATTTTGGATGGGACCTTTCAGCTGATAGTTATGGCATGACTACGGCGATTCATGAAATTGGTCATACTATTGGTTTTGAACATGAACATCAAAGCCCTTTTTCAGGTATTGAATGGAATACTGCCGCAGTATATAAAGAATTTTCAGGCCCTCCGAATAATTGGAAAAAAAACGAAATAGATTCCAATATAATTGAAAAAATACCAAGGGATCAAGTGCTTGGATCTGCCTGGGATGCAAAATCGATCATGGAATATCAATTTGGCCCCGGACTGATTGTTAAACCTGAATCTTATCAAAACGGAGTATTCCCGCCTGGTGTGATCTCGAAAAATGATAAAACAGGTGTTAAAGCATTTTATCCACCGGTTTCCAAATCAAGCTATGTGCCGCTTGCTTTAAACAAATCTGTTCCAATTAAAGCTGGTTCAGGCAAACAGGTCGATTTTATATTTAAAGCCCCAACGACCAGAAAATATACGTTTCAAACTGTAGGTGAACTGGATACGGTTATGGTAATTTCTGAATTGGTTAATTCTAAAAAAGAATATTTATCTGGTGACGATGATTCAGGCACAAATAAAAATTCCAGGATCAAATTGCCCCTCGTAAAAGGAAGATCGTATGTAATAAATATTAGAGTTCTTTATACTGCTGGAACAGGTGAGAGCTCTATTATAGTTAGCGCCAGTTAACCAAATGAAAGACAGTTTGAAATAATCAAAAAGCCTGCAAAATCATGTGTTTCGCAGGCTTTTGTTTTTTGCCATGGCTGGTTTTACAACACTACCTCGCCACCTTCACACTATACACACCTCCATTGTAATTTACCACTCCAACATACATCCCCAAAGGCAAATAGCCGGTTGGCAGAACCCGGTTGTTAAATCCTTTTGACAGGGTTATCTTTTGTGTGGCAACCGTTATAAGTTTTGAACTGTGTGAATTTTATTGGCGGTAAAATTCTATGTAAGCGGGTTCATTGAAAAGGCTAAAGGGACAAATTGACAAAAACAGTGCATTGATTACCCAAATAGCGTGTTTAATTGTGAAGCAGTTTTGTAGAAGGCGTTGCTGGAAAGACACAGTGCTGCCCTGTGGGTATACGCTAATTGATTATTATAAAAATGCTTTCTAGAAAGTTGCCCTGAACGTGCTGTCGCTTGTTTCAGCAGGGTGGTCATTCTTCCACCGTTCCTTGAAATAAGTACTGAAGGTTTTGATGTATGAATAATATTCGTAGTCGGTTTCAAAGCTTTTCAGCGTTTCATATTCCGGCCGGTATTGCACCATAAAAGTATCCAGCGCCGGTGGTGTTAAACCGGTAATGCGTTTTACCAGCGCTTTGGTGAAACGGTGATCAACATATTTTTCCTTTTCTTCTCTTTCGAGCCGGGCTTTCAGGTGCTCCATGCTCCTGATCTTTCTGGCGTTAAAGATCAGATCGAACCCAATGCCAAATCCAAAGCCGCCGCCGGGGGCGGAAAGATAGGTGGCGTCATTGTCGAATATTTTCCTGTATTCATTGCGGTTGGCGATTGAATCCATGCGGTAACTGGGTTGCCGTACGGTTACAGCCGGTAGGCTGTCGATAGAAACCGGCAGGCTGATGTCGAGCGGTTGATCGGGGTTCAGATTTTTAACCGGGAACTTAGCCGTTAATTTACCGAGGTAGGAAAAATAAATGGAGTCATTAGCCGGTACTTTCAGGCTATAGCGGCCCAGCGAATCGGTCATGGTGCCAGTGCCACTATTGCTTAGCACGCTCACCGAGGGAACCCCATACCGGGCCTGTTTATCGTACACAGTGCCTTTTATCACCAACTGGGCAAAGCCCGTTTGGCATAATAATATTAAAAACAGCGATAAAATAGGTCGAAGAAAAATGATAGTACGCTTCATTTATTGCCTGGTTTAAAAGGCTTTAATACCTGGTCGGGCCATTTCCTGGGTATGGGGTAAAAATAAGGCATTCCTGGAATTTATACAGGGAACAAGACGAATGGTGAAAATTTATAGACGAACCGGGCGCCGGGACCTGATTTTTCGGTGAATGAAAAAACGGGAAAAACACCCTCCTTTTTCACTCTTCTTTTTTGTAATCTTGGGGTTGATCCCAACAGTCAAAGTACCCGCCTTATTTTCCCCCTATTGGCCTGTTTTTGAAATCGTTTTAATGCCATTTTATGATCGTTGCACTTGCTGGTAGAAGAATTGATGCCGCCGGGGCGGAAGTGGTCCGGTTCCCATCTGGTACAATTGAAAAAGTTAAAGAGGAGTTGAAGGCCCTTTTGGGCGCATTGCAACCACAGGTACTGGTTACCTCGGGCGCCTGTGGCGCCGATCTCCTCGCATTGGAAGCCGCTGGAGAACTGAATATTCCCCGAAGCATGGTATTGCCTTTCGACCCCTTGCTGTTCAGGTCAACTTCGGTTACCGACCGGCCCGGGAACTGGGGGGCGCTATATGATCAAATAGGCGAGGCCGTTAAGAAAGAAAAAGGCATTCAGGTAATGCATTATGATGAAACAGACAATGACACTTATCTCAATACCAATAAAGATATTTTGAAAAGGGCTAAGGAACTGGCGCTCGAATTCCATTCAAATGACCTGGTGGCAATTATTGTATGGGAAGGGCAACCGAAAAAGGAAGATGACACAACAGCAAATTTTAAGCGCGAAGCAGAAAGAAATGGTTTTGGGATAAAGGAAATAATAACACGCTGAACCATTCATTAAACCAAAACTCTTTTTATGCTTGAAACGTCGCAATTGCTCAAAGAGCGGCTTGCCGCAAAAGGCCCCAAACGCATACTTGCTTTGGATGGCGGTGGTTTAAGAGGGGCTGTTACCCTTGGTTTCCTGGAAAAAATAGAGGCTACACTGGCAGAACGGCACCAACATCTCATTCCGAAAAAAGACTTCAGGCTGCACCATTATTTTGATCTTATTGGTGGAACCAGTACGGGCTCCATTATAGCCGCATTGCTGGCTGTTGGCGGTTATTCAGTAGGAGAGATAAAAAAAATGTATAAAGACCTGGGTGGTAAAATATTCAGTGATCATCATGGCTTTAATTTACTGGGCAAACAAATATACCTGGACAGGAAATATGATTCAACGCCACTGAAAGAAGAGCTGGAAAAAATATTTGGCGATGCCCGCCTGGGCGACAATACCAATAAAACCGGGTTATGCATAGTGACCAAGCGGTTGGATACCTGCAGTACCTGGCCGGTAACGAACAATCCCAATGCGATATATTATGAAGAGAACCGTTTTTTTATAAAGGAGATAGTAAGGGCAAGCACGGCTGCGCCCAGTTATTTTGAACCTCAATTAATAAATGTAGGCAAGGAGCAGGAAGGCATTTTTGTAGATGGCGGTATGAGCATCATGAACAATCCTGCGTTGCAGCTATTCCTGGTAGCTACTTTAAAAGGTTACAGGCTTGACTGGAAAATGGGAGAAAACAATTTGCTGATAGTATCTGTGGGAACCGGAAGGCGCGATAAGAAATTGACAGGTAACCAGTGGAAAGATCCCAAGTTGTGGAATATTGCCCAGTTTGCGCCCGATCAATTGATGAGCGATGCCAATGATATGGTCGAGCTCATGATGCATTTTATTGGGAAAGGCACTGGCGTATTGCGGAAAATTGATACTGAAGTGGAAAATTTGAGTGAAGATATACTTGGCGAACAGAAAGCCTGCAGTTATGTACGGTATAATGTGGAAATGGTAAAAGATACGTTCGACAAACTGGGTATTACCAATTTGAGTGAGGCAACTATCACTAACATCATGAATATGGATGTGCCGGCAAACATTGACCTGCTTACCCAAATAGGCGTTGCCGCAGCCGGTGTTGAAGTAAAGGCTGCGCATTTGCCTGAAGCGTTTGATTTGAAAACGCTGGAATTTGAACACGCAACAGCATAGTAAAAACTAATTAATCTTTATAACATGCCTATACCAGATGAATGGTTGAAATATGCACCAAAGCCTAAAGCGCTTGGCGCAAATGAAAAATGGAATGTTTTTTTATCATATCGTTCTGTGAACAGGTTTTGGGTGCTGAACCTGTATGATGTACTGAAAGAGCTGGATTATAAAGTTTTCCTTGATCAGTATGAGCTCCTTGATGGTGATGAGCTTATAGCAAAACTGCAGGATGGATTGGCAATGAGCCAGGCCGGTGTGCTGATTTGGTCAACTGCTGCTGCAGATTCGAAATGGGTATTCAAAGAATTTCAAACAATGGAAACCAGGGCTACCAATGATGAGAAATTCAGATTTGTTCCCGTTAAACTGGATGGCCAGCAATTGCCTGTGTTTGCACAAAATCGTGTATTTGAAGATTTCTCCTCTTATCCTGACGGACCGAACGGGGGCGAATTACTTCGGTTGGTCTATGCTATAACCGGACAAACGATGAGCGCTGAAGCCATCAGGTTTGCTAATGATCAAACGACTTTAACGAAAGATATTATCACCGAATTGAATGCGGCCAAAATAATTGGCGATGCAGAAGGCATCATTAAATTAGCAAAAGCAAACACATTGCCCTGGCGAACAAACGCCGCCATAGGCTGTACGGCTGCTGAAAATCTCATCAAACTAAAGAAAAATGATGAGGCTATTGAAATATTGGAATGTGTAGTAGAGCAGTTCCCCAAATCAATACGGCCAAAACAATTACATGCATTGGCGTTGGCCCGGAAAGCAGAACAACAAGAAAATAAGGAAGTAAAACTGGAAGGTTTTAAGCAGGCGCAAATAATAATGGCTAAGCTCTACGTGGAAGGGGAACGCGATCCTGAAACAATGGGGATCTTTGCAAGAACGTGGATGAACCGCTATGAATTATCCGGAGATATCAATGAGCTAAAAAAATCCCGGGACCTGTATGTAGAAGGGTTTGAAAAAGCACCATATGATTATTATACCGGCATTAATGCAGCGGCTAAGAGTGTATTAATAGGCACCGAAGCAGAGCTTACAAAAGGGGCTGCATTTGCTAAACGGGTGGAAGAGATAACCGGCACAAAAGAAGTGCCTGGCGATTACTGGAGAACGGCCACTATTGCAGAAGTCTTTCTGATCCAGAAAAATTACCCGGCAGCCGGCGATATGTTTCAGAAAGCCGTTGCCATGGCACTGGAAGAAAAGGGCTCCCTTGAATCTACATATAAACAGGCATGCAGGTTGATGGAAAAGCTACAACCTTCTGCTGCAGAACAGGGAATGATCAAAGCGGCATTTGAACACCTGCTGGTAAAAAGTTAACAGGCTTAATTGTTTAAGTCCCGTTGCAGCTTGTTGCTGATCTCCAATCCCTTAGCTTCGGGGGGCGTGGCCTCCCTATATATTGCCGTTAGCCTACCATAAAATACGGGGAAAACACCTCCCTCTTTGGCAATCCTTTTTTATAATCTTTGTAGGGATCCCTCTTCACCTATTGGCCTGATTCACTTCATATTTTCAAAAATTATTCTATTATGTTTAACAGTCCCGTTCTGGATGTATGTATCGGTTTAATACTGGTATACCTCCTGTACAGTTTACTGGTTACTATTGTGGGCGAAATTATTTGCAACTGGATCGGGTTGCGTGCCCGTATTCTAAGAGTGTCTATCGAAAAAATGCTCAATGACGGGTATTATGCCAATTTAAAACCGAAGCAATATCGTGGCTTTTGGTACCGTGTACAACGGTATTTCCTGAAAGAGTTCCCTGATTTCAAACACAGTTTTGCCGGTAAATTCTATCATTACCCCGCTATCAAATACCTTTCGATGCGGGCTGGTGAACAAACCACCGTGGTAACCCAAACAAAACCTTCGTACCTGTCGGCTGAAGTTTTTGCCGACAGTCTTATTCAGCTTTTGAAAGATAAAGGGGCGGGGGAAACAGATATGGATAAAGTTCATTTCAGTCTCAACTTCAATACCTACCATATTCAACCCGATACGTTAAGGAACCTCCGCAATATGGCCGAGGTAGCCGGGCCTGATATCAATGTGTTTAAGGAGAAATTAAAGATCTGGTTTAATGAAACACAGGACAGAACGACTGGTTGGTACAAGAGTAAGTTACAGCTTATCCTTTTTGCATTGGGGATCATTATTGCCATTATATTCAATGTAGACTCCATCAAAATAGCGCGCATATTGTCGAAAGATAAAGACGCACGTAATCAGTTGGTGAGTATGGGCATTGCGCTCGCCAAAGATTCTGCACGGTATGGTAAGTTTACCGGTTCACCGGGCGATACGGGGTATGCGCAAAATATTCTCGACAGTGGATATGCGCATGTATCAAAAGACCTTCACGATGCCAACCTGGTGCTGGGCCTGGGTTGGAACCTGGATACCCTGCTACAAGCACACCAGGTTGAATTGAGCAGTGAGGACAAAGCCTTTGCCCTCGTTGCAAAAGATGCAGCCAGGCTGAATGAGCTGCAACAGAAATTCCATACCAAACAAACTGATCTGGTAAATGATCTTGAAAACATTGATAATACCCGGGAATCGTTGAAGGACCTGAAAGTTAAATTACTGACTGTTCCCCTAACGGATACCACTACCGTTCAAAAGGAAATTGATGCAGCGCAAAAACAATTGCAAATTGGCCTGGAAAGCAAGTCGAGGGATTCGCTTTCCCTGCAGGTAACCGGCAAGCGCATTCGCGACATACAGCGCAGTATAAATGCCGCCACCGGCAATGAATTTACGATCATTAAGTCTGTAACACGGGAAGAACGGGAAAAGAAAAGCTTTTATGTGGTCAGCGGATCTTGCAAATACAGTTTTTGGGGAAGGGTAGGGCATTTTTTTGCTACTGTATTCTGGTATGGCCTCCCTGGTTTTGTAATAACAGCATTGATGCTTTCGCTGGGCGCCCCCTTTTGGTTCGACCTGTTAAAGAAACTGGTTTCTGTAAGAGGTGATGGTGTTAAACCCGAAGAAAAACCGGTGAAGAAAAAAGAGACAGAACAACCTGCTGTAACAGCCGGAAATAAACCCCAGGAACAACCAGCCAATGTTGAACCGGTAGGTGACGTCATCGATGAAGCGCTGAAACTGTATGAAAAGGTGATCAAAAGCATACCTGGTGTAAAAACGGTTTTCAAAGTTGTTGACAGAAAAACAAAACAAAAACAGCTGCAGATAAATGTAGATACTGCTGGTACAGCCCAGGAAGTGGGCAAGAAATTTCCAACCTTGTCGGTGGGCTCCATTCAACTGCAACCGCTGATAGTTGTAAGCGGTACGCCCCAAACCCATCAGGGTAATGTTGGTACCATTGCTAATAAATCGGGAAGAAATGGATTTGGGTCACTTGGCTGCATTTTGCGAAGGACCGATACCAATTCGCTGCATATGCTTTCCTGCTGGCATGTTTTGAAGGGAGATACCCTGTACGACACCAGTGATAACCTGGATATAATAATCGATAATGAAGAGGAGGATTGCGCCCAACGTTGGGCCGGCGGCATTAAAGCCCAATTTGATTATGGCCTTGCGCGGATCACTACAGAGGGAAATACGTTTAATACAACCCTGAAACAGAAATTGAAATTGAATGGGCCTATAAAGTTCCGGGAGCTGACCACGGCCAATATTGAAGATCAGATTGAGGTGCAGTATTACGACAGTCTTAACCAAACGGTACGTACTGGATTCATTTTTGCGAATGCCCGGGAAACGAACGTCAACTACCTCGATAAAACGAGGGTCATTAACGACTTACTGCTGTTGACAAACGACGATGAGCGAACCATCAGCAATCCCGGTAATTCAGGTTCCATTGTATTTGACAAAAAAAATGGGGCTGCAATTGCTATGATCATCAGCGGCGACCTTAAATATACGTATGCAGTGAAGCTTTCACACATATTCGACATTCATACAGAAATGATAATTGCATAAACACAACCAATTATGAAGATCAGATCTATACTTACGGTGTTAATTGTTATTAGCACGTGCCTTTCTCATGCGCAGGAACTGAACCTGAAAATAAAGGGGACAGAATCACGAAAGATTGTATTGGAGTTTAATGGCAACCCTTTGCCGGCCGAAAATGCTGCAATAAAGATAGATGATATAAAGCAGGTGGAGGTAACCTCAAGCGCTCCTGCAGCAGTTAAGATCAAGGTCCTGCTTTTTAATACAGAAGCGTCCCAGGATACAATAACGCTGGCGCCTGGTCAAACTACCAAAATTGCAAACAGGCAGGTAGAAGGAAGTAATTTTAAATTAGCCAATAAGGTGGGAATAAGGGTTTTGTTAAATGGAAAAGTGGAGAAATCATTTTTTATGCAGGATAGCAGTGCTGGTGGTGCCGTTAATAGCGGTGGTACCGGTAACGGTGGCGGCAACCCGACTGCTGTTTCCGGGGAATATCAGCCCGGGTCGTTTGTGTACGATGCAGTTACCCTGGCTGATAAGAATACCAGCGTGGTCCTCAAACTCAAGATCCTTTCTTTTTATGCGAATGGTGAAGGTGCCGAACAGTTAGGTGAATTTTATAAAGACAATAAGTTTTTGGATTCATTGGTACGTGCGGTTGCTGGTACTAATCTTGTTCAGGGTAATCTCTCGCTGAACGGGCTATTATCTTCAGTAGGCAATGCCGATGTTACAAAGTTTGCTGATGGATTGGCAAAGTTTATTGTAGCAAGAAGCAAGGAGGAATTGAACATCGCTTTTTTCAGGAAATTTCAGGAATTTATCCGTGCTTATCCCGAAGTACAGGTGGTGTTTCCCACAACTTATAAATTTCTGATGGATATTTATTCCTATCAATATGCAGCTATGCTGCCGGCATTACGGGCGGGGTTTCAAAAAGACCTGAATGCATTTTCAAAAAACCTGATCGCGTTACGTGATCTCAGTGCTGCTGATTGCCCCACAGATAATCAAAAGTGTAAAGACCGGTTGACTGCCATCAACGTTTTTTTAAACAACAACCCGGCCGGACGTGGTATTATTGCAGGTTTAATTGTAAGCAATAATATTCTGGAAGGCAACAATGCCGCGGAAACATTGAATAACCTGGCCAACGACCCGGTATTTCAGCATAGTGAGGAAAATGTATCGAACATAGTTCAGTTTACCAATCTCATTTCCCAATCTATGGTCAGTCATGAAGCAGGAAGGGTATGGGTTACCAAAACAGAGATCGGTAATCTGTTAAAAAATGAGGCTGCCATCAAAATATACCTCGGGCTTGTTTTTAATGCCGATAAAAAAAGAGGAGCAAATAATATCCGGTTCAACATCGGCAACCCAGCCATTACAACAACCCTGCAGCAATATATCAATAATCTCCACGACAATTGGGCTTCGCTGAATTTTCGGTTCAGGACCGACTTTGGCTCGATCGCCAATTCAGCAGCCAGCGTATCTTCTCTTACTGATAATATAACTACCAGTGAAGCGAAGGGGCAGGAGTCATCTATACTAATTTATGCCAATTATGCTTCGGCTTTGTCTACTTTTCTGAAAGCTTCCATCCTGTTTATTGGCGATGCAAACCTGTTTCCCGGTTTCGAAAAGTTAAAAGACGATATGCTGCATTTTACGCGCATTATTGATCCGGCCACAGATGCCTGTTATGATATAAAATCGCAAAACTATTCGGCCCTGGTGATGCACACTTCTGAAATACTGGCCGAAATATTGGATTCGAATTATACTTTCAAAGAGGAGTTTATAAGGTATGGCACTTTTATGGCGAATGTAGTGGAAGCCAAAAACTCCGACGAGGTTAAAGAAGCCATTGAAGCCATTGTATTGCCGGTAGGAAGTGCTTCCATAAAAAGAGAAACTGACTTCAATATTGCATTGAACGCTTATATTGGTCCCTTTGCCGGAACAGAGTACATGCCTGTTTTAAAGAAAAAGAAAGCTTCATTTGTAACTGGATTAACTGCGCCGGTAGGCCCGGCATTCAGTTGGGGTAATTTAGGCCGGAAAGGACAGCTCCGCAGCAATGGTAGAGAGATCGGTGGTAAAAGTATAACGCTGTTCGTTCCTTTGATAGATATTGGCGCTATGGCGGCATTCAGGTTAGGAGATGACAGCAGCAATGTAGCATCTGAGGTAAAGCTTAAGAACATCCTGTCGCCCGGTTTGTTTGTATATTATGGTTTTGGTAAATGCCCCATTTCTTTGGGTTTAGGTGGGCAGTTAGGGCCGCAACTAAGGGGTGTCAATGCAAAGGATATCAATGTAGACAAAAACTATTATTTCCGGTTCAGCATATCGGTTCTCGTGGATATTCCATTATTTAATATTTATACCAAGGCAACCCCAAAAACCTGTTGTCAATAGGGGAATGTGGTTGATTTACAGGTTGATAGTTAAAAGAGAGGCGGGTAAGACCACCCTGAAAACCTGAATTTTAGAAAAAATAATATGGTCATCCTTTAGTCAGTATCGAAGTTCAACTGTTTTAATAAGTACACTAATCAGTACTTTGACTGAAAGCCCCGATGTTTCCACACCGGGGCTTTTCTAATTTTAAGGTGTATGTGTTACGTTAACCTGGCATACGATGGATGTATTATGAACCGTTGATTATTCCCTTCGCTCAGAACCCTTCCACATTGACCCTTTACTATCCTGCTCCATCCTGTTTGCATGTGCCGGAGATAATTTATAAAATCAGCTGAAATGCGCGCCTGTGGCCGGTTTTGCAAATTTATAGCAACGTTAGGCATAATAAAGTTGTGAAAAACATGACTATGTAAGTGTTGGGCTGTGATGTATTTTTACATCATCAACAACGGTAGTACGGTAAAGCGGTAAAGAAAGAGCAGAAAGCTACCCCGAAGCAAAAGCTTCACACAATTCAGGCTTACGTTTTTTTTCATATGGCAAGCAATCGTTAGAGGTCGGCTGTTTCTACAGTAGACCTTTTTTTATTTACTCCCCAGCCTCTCCCGACTAGTCGGGACTGGCGGAGGAACTAGATCAAGTCAAATACCTGGGGATTTGGGGAACCATAACATAACATACTTTATTATTTGGCAGCGTTGAGGTATTATAAGGCAAGTAAAAGTATTTTCTTCCGGTATTTAAGTGAATAAACAGGTAAATGAGTGCACTTGCGCCTTAAAAAGTCAACTATTAATGATATTAAGTGAACTGTTTCTGAAATCAATGGAGCTACAATAAAAAATGATGTACAAATAGGAAAAAAACGTACTTCTGGCATCCCGCGATCAACTTCAGCTAAAAAGTAATTAACTACAAATGAAAAGATGTTACAACCGGCAAAAAGTAATTATCTTTTCTTTAAATGATGTTAATTCTGATAAAAAAAATTATCTCCAATGCAAATGATGTTATAAGGGCCCACTCTGATGTTATAGCCCGGGAAAAAGTAATTATAAACCGGAAAAAGTAATTATCGTCTTCAAAAAAGTAACTATCTCCCATTAAAAAGTAAGCATCGTCCCCAAAAAGTAACTATCTCCCGGCAATATGTAATTATCGGCCGCAAAAAGTAAATATCTCCCTGTAAAAAGTAATTATTGGCCCCTCAAAAGTAAATATATCCCGGCGAGTAAATTATCGTCGAAAAAAACCTATCTCGAGACAAGTTTTCATGATTTAACTCTAAAGCTTGTGTAAACTATATAAAATTACCTCTTTCCAAATTGGGATATCCGCATTTTTCCCAGGCAACTTCATTTAATTAATATTTACAATTGCCCGGTCGAAAATCAGCTTCCAAATTAATATTTTTAACCTATGAAACCTAACTATAACAATATACAATGGATGATCCAGAAAAATTTGACCAATGTGGATGATTTGCTCGCATTAAAGCAAAGCTGCGACAGCATTGAAGTAAAGTATATTGAATTTGATATTATCCCTTTTATTGGGCAGTTACCTGATTTTGATAAAAGCAGGCATAGCATATTTTATGGGTCTACCACTATGGGAAAGCTGGTTTATGAGAACGACAGCCTTAATAAAGGGTTCTTTTTTAATGATCAGTCATTTTCAATCGCTAATTATTTTGATCATTGGCGCCGGCATATGTTGAATTATGGTGCTTTGGTAACGTCTTTCAGCGAACTAATGTCAAAGGAATATGAGCTTGATAAATTACTTTTCATCAGGCCCGATGATGACAGCAAGTCCTTTTCAGGGGAAGTGAAAAAGTATGGAGAAATAAGAGAATGGTACGAACGATTAAAAATGTTCGATAACACCAGTTTGTCTTTAGACAGTAAAATAATAGTGTCGGAACCGTACCAGCTGCGCTATGAATGGCGGCTATGGATAGTGAACAAACAGGTAGTGGCAGCTTCCAAATACCGGGAAGACTTCAAACTTAAAAAGGAGCGGGGCTGCCCGCCAGCAGTCATACAATTTGCTGAGCAGCGATGCCGTGATTATACGCCCCATGATATTTTTGTCATGGATATTTGCAAAACTGGCGATAGTTATTATATTGTAGAATGTGGATGCCTGAACAGTGCCGGCTTTTATAATGCAGATATTGGCGCCATTGTTAGTAGTGTTACGGAATATTTTTCGGGAATGGTGGGCGGTAGAAAAATTACGTCCTTTTGATCAGTAATTAATTTGGCATAATTAATGTTTATTCCTGCCAGTCAATACTTTAGGAATAAAATTTCCGTTAGGAAAAAGAATCTAAAACCTCCTTTGAAAACAAATGTCACAGTACAAAATTATCACCGAGAAAGATGCCATCACGCGTTTTCAGCTGTCAAATTATATTCGGGGGAAATATGGCAACAAAGGTAAATACCTGTTGCTGGAAGGAAATGTTGAAATGCCCCAGGACATAAATATCCAGAAATTTTGTGCCGAAGCCGGCGCCAATGGCATCATTGTAGATGGTAATCTTACGTTAACCGGTGTCCTGTATCAACCGGATATGGATTATGGTGAAACCTTGTTTGTGACCGGCGACCTGCGCGCCAAAAGCATTAATAAAGGCGGGGCTGAATTCTACATCAAAGGGAACCTGATCGTTGAGCAAACCATTTATGGCTATTATAACCACGGCAGCCTGACTGTAGCGGGCAATACAGAAGCCACTACCATTTTTGCCGAAGACCATTTCTTTAAATTCGTCGGCGATGTACAGGGACTGATCATAAATACCGGTAATATCGATGGGGTAGAGGCTGATTTTAATACCACGGAGCCACTGCTCGACGAGCTCATCAAAAATGATCATTACAGCAATAGTGGAAAGCTGGACCAATACATTAATGAAGGCCGTCATATTATCAGCGAGCAATATATAAAAGGCAAAAGGCAGCGGGTGTCATTCGACCCCGCCACTACTATAACAGCAATACCCCAACTCATTAGTAATGGGGAAGCAAAACAGCGATTCCACCTTGACCAGTATGACCCATTTGGTGATATGGGTTTTAACAAGGTGATATTGCTGGATGGCGACACGTATATTAACGGAGACCTAAACAACGATTATACAGAAAATACCTTAACTGCGTTGGGCGCAGATGCCGATACCGACAGTACCCTGATCCTGGTAAATGGCAACCTTACAGTAGCAGGAACTATAAGTCCATCTGATGGGTGCTTCCCTTTTTTACTGGTATTGGGGAATGTTACCTGTGACGTACTGCAGAGTTATGATGAATGTATTTATATCACCGGGGATGCTGATATTACTTATGCGTTTGACGGCAATTATAATGATGGCAGTATCGTAATTGGCGGTAATACAAGGGTGCCCTTTGTATTGAATTCAGATCACAGCTCAACCATTACGCCCCAGGGAGCGATATTGATCAATTATTATGACGATCGGGATGATTTTTTTGAATACGATTATACAACAAAGGATTTTGAAAGGGTGATGGTGTCAGCTGTGTTTGATGCAAAAATGAAATTCAATCCTGTTGCATTTATTGAGCTGCTCAAAGCGGGCAAATCTCCCCTGAAAAAGGGGGCGCGCCCTGCCCGCCTGATCCTGGAAGAGGAATTGGAACAACTAGGTAAAGTGAATACGAACTTCCTGGAGTTAGACCTTACCGACAGAAAACTGAAAGAATTTCCCCGCACGCTTACCAGGCTCACTTCACTCAAAAAACTGGTGCTTAATGAAAATCCCGTTGAAAGCATTCCTGCAAGTATAAAAGACCTGGTTAGCCTGGAAGAATTGCATTTGGAAAAATGCAGTCTAAAGAGTTTGCCGCCTGAAATTGGGATGTTGCCCAACCTGCGGGTATTGAATGTAGCCTACAATGGCGATTTGGTGTTACCGGAAAGCATCAACCGGCTTTCTTCGCTCAGAATACTGAATGTTTCGTATAATGTGGGTTTGGGCCTGCCGGCATCAGTAGCTGAACTTACCAACCTCGAAGAATTAACGTGTTACCAGTGCAGTACCGCAGCACCTGTTGATTTCCCTGAAGTGATTACACAACTAACAGGATTGAAACGGTTGAACATGGGTAGCCTTTCAATAAAAACAATCCCGGATAGTTTTACTAATCTGCAGAACCTGGAAGAGTTGAACCTGGATGCCAGCCTGTGTTACCTGAACGAATTGCCTGATCTGTCGAAATTGAAAAAGCTGAAAACCCTGCATGCTGATGGTTTGATCAACTTCACTACGCGGCCTACTCCAAAGCAAAGTTTACTGAAAGCGTTTTTTAAGATCACCAGCCTGGAAACATTGTATATTGACCGTCACGGTGAACGAAATGAGAAGTTCATCAAAATGGATCAGTTTAAAGAAATAGAACAAAACCTGGCGCATGATCCGGAACGGTTAGCTGCATTTGTTTCCAAACTATCCATTGTGCCCAACATCATACATGGCGACGGAAGAAAAGGGATCGTACGGGAAGCGTTGAAAGCGGAGCACCTGGAAGGGATCTCCAATTTGCAAAATCTGAAAGTCCTTGATCTTTCTTTTAATGACCTCACCACATTGCCAGAAGAGGTTTATGCATTGAAAGGATTACAACATTTAAATCTTCGATACAACCGGCTGCCAACGAGCGAGCGGTTAACGATCAGCAAAAAACTGCCGGGTTGTACGATTGATTTCCGCGATAACCGGATTGATAATGAAGTTACCGATAGGGAAGATGTGAAGCAATGGCAGGCGATGAATAACCGTATGAAGGAAGCCAACATCCTGATGAATGCCAAAGATGACCGGGAAAAGCTGTTGCAATCATTGAAGGTATACGATGAGGTGCTTGCATTTTTTAGTTCGGGCCAGGTAGTTGATGAATACAATCTCTTATATGCAAACTATGGTAAAGTGTATGCGTATAGTTATTTAACCTCCAATCATAAAGCATCCTTTTCACCGGCTGATTTACTCGAATTGAACCAGGCCGCTATTAAACAGGGGCTGCATACCCTTGACCTGGTTCCCGGAATGATCTGGCATTATACCGACCTTGGTAAATTTCATGAGGAAGTGACCCGCATAACTGCCAATTCTGTAGCCTGGCAAATGCATGTGATCTCAGATAAGCAGGAGGACCTGGAGAAAGCGTTGGAGATCATTTTAAAAGGCGTTGCTTATATTGAAAGCGAGTCTCATTATTATATTCATGACACACAGGTAAGAATATTGTTAAAGCTTGGCCGAAAGGAAGAAGCCTATCAGCTTGTAAAAAGGATTCTGACACTCTCTCCTGATTTTGGCGATTTTCAGGATATTAAAGAGGATGCGACGTATATGGAGTGGGTGAAGAAATAAATTGGCGGGGCAGGCTTACAAAGCCATGTCCCCGAAATCCAATATATGGTAGTTACTTTACCAGTTCCCTTCCTGTGCCTCATTCAGCCTTTCGAGTGATTGCTCAGGTTTCACCCGCCAGTTATTATCATAGCGAACAAAGAACGCCAACCAACCGGTTCTGCCCAAACGCATTAAATAAGGCTGCGCAGCGATCAGTAAAATTGAATTAAACGTTAACCAGTAAAAGAAACGGTTGTCGTTTACGGAGAATCCGATCAATAGCCACCAGGCTACACAGGTTGCTACACTTAATGCCACAGTAACAACATAGCTTATATAGCTGGAACCATAATAGAAGCCAACTTCCAGATTGAATAGTTGCCCGCAAACGGCGCATTCTTTTTTCATCTTCATGGTTTGCGTCAATACATAAGGATTTTTATTTTCAAACATATCGCCCCGCCTGCATCGTGGGCATTTACATTTCAGCAAATTAATGATGCCAGGTTTTTTATCTGCTGTTGACGATATGCTTTCATCCTGGTTATTTATTTTAATTGCGGTTTCCATATACTAGCTATTTTTTTTAACATGTTGATGTCTGAATATTTCGGGAGTTACCCCTGCATATTTTTTAAAGTACTTTGAAAAGTAGGAGTTGTCCATAAACTCCAGCTCTGTGGCTATTTGGGCAATGGTGAGCCTGGCATTCACCAGCAACCGCTTTGCTTCCAGCAGCACTCTGTCCCTGATGAGCTCACCGGCCGGCCGCCCCGTTACATCTTTACAAAGGGCATTCAGGTGGTTGGGCGTTATATATAACATGGCTGCATAATCTTTGGTGAGCTTCTTCTCTTTATAATGCTGCTCTATTAATTTTTGAAAATTCCGTAACAATACCTGGTTGTACTGATTCTGTTGCCGGTCGCTTGCTGTTGCAGGAATGCGACTAACCAATATGAACAATTGCACCAGGGCAGTGCGGGCAAAATCATCTTTGAATTTGGCATTTGAGAGGCCTTCGCGCACGATCGCTTCCAGGGTGGTTTCTATTTCCTGTTTTGCATTTTCAGGTATGGTGATCACCTGTTCCTGGGCAATGCCGGAGAAGAAGATGAACTGATCGAGATACCGGGCGTTGGTAATAAAACCGTTCAGGTACTGTTCAGAAAAGTTGACGATAAACCCATCGGGCTGGTCTGCAAAATTCCAGCTGTGTACTTGTCCGGGTATCATAAAATACAACTGACCGGCCTCTACAGGAAATTCAATAAAATCGATGGAATGACTACCCGATCCTTTTGAAAAATATACCAGCTGGTAAAAGGAGTGCTTGTGCGGGAAACGCAGGTTCTTATGCTCATCGAGATAATGCGCAAAATGATCGGTCATAAAGTCTTCGGGCGAAGGCTTCGACTCATTCAAATTGCTTATGCCATAAACCGGCAGCACTTGCTTGGTCATTTCATCTATTTGTAGCACAAAGCTATAAAAGGTGTACCACCACAAGGGGTGTTTTTTATGGGTTTTATGGTAATATTTACTGATTGTGGCAATAACCGTGGCTGCCAAAAAAATACGACATTTGCCCACTTTTACAACTATGAAGGTTTGCATTGCAGAAAAGCCCAGTGTGGCCCGAGACATTGCAGCGGTTATTGGGGCCAAAGTACGTAAAGACGGGTATTTTGAAGGCAACGGGTACCAGGTTACCTGGACCTTCGGGCATTTCTGTACCCTGAAGGAACCCCATGACTATACAGAGCAATGGAAATACTGGCGGTTGGAAGACCTGCCCATGATACCGCCCAGCTTTGGCATCAAGCTGATCAATAACAACGGGGTTGAAAAGCAATTCAGGGTCATAGAACAACTGGTGAACCAATGTGAGGAGGTCATCAACTGTGGTGACGCCGGCCAGGAAGGGGAATTGATCCAGCGCTGGGTGCTGCTTAAAGCGCAATGCCCGGCCCCTGTTAAGAGGTTATGGATCTCCTCCCTTACAGAAGCCGCCATCAGGGAAGGCTTCCAGAAGCTGAAGAACGCCGATCAATACGACAACCTGTATGCGGCCGGCAGCGCCCGGGCCATCGGCGATTGGCTGTTGGGGATGAACGCCACCCGCCTGTTCACCAAAAAATTCGCGCAGGGCAAAACCGTGCTCTCTATTGGCAGGGTTCAAACCCCCACGTTGGCGATGATCGTGGCGCGGCAGAAGGAGATCAATGCGTTCGTGTCGGAAGAATACTGGGAATTGAAAACCATTTACAGAGAAACAGAATTTACGGCGACCATCGACCGCATGAAGGTGCTCGACAGGGCGCAAAAAGGCCTGGCTTATCTGAAGGAACATCCGTTCGAGATCACTTCCTTTGAGAAAAAAGAGGGTAAAGAAGGTAATCCCCGCCTGTTCGACCTTACCGCCTTACAGGTAGAGGCCAATAAGAAATATGCTTATACTGCCGACGATACGCTGAAATATATCCAGAACCTGTATGAGAAGAAGATGGTCACTTACCCAAGGGTAGATACCACTTATCTCTCCGAAGACCTGCATCCAAAAATTGCCGGCATTATGCAGGACCTGACGCCTTATGCGGCTTTGACGGCGCCGGTTCTGGCCAATCCTATTCCCAAATTGAAGACGGTTTTCGATGACAAAAAGGTGACCGATCACCATGCTATTATTCCTACCGGCGTATATCCTTCCAATTTGTCGGCGGAAGAAAAGCGTATATATGACCTGGTTGCCCGGCGTTTTATTGCAGCTTTCTATCCTGAATGTAAAATATCAAATACCACCGTATTGGGTAAGGTAGGGCAGGTGCCCTTTAAAGTGACGGGAAAAGAAATTCTGGAACCGGGCTGGAAGGAAGTGTATGCCAATGATGCGAAGTCGAAAAAAGAAGAAGAGGAAGAAGAAAAAGTGCTGCCGGTATTCGTGGTAGGGGAGAGCGGCCCGCATACGCCGAGGGTACATCACGGTAAAACCACTCCACCCAAACCTTATACCGAGGCATCCCTGCTACGAGCCATGGAAACTGCAGGCAAACAGGTAGACGATGAGGAAATGCGCGAACTGCTGAAAGACAACGGTATTGGCCGCCCTTCTACCCGCGCCAATATTATTGAAACGTTGTTCCGCCGGAAGTATATAGAGAAACGTAAAAAGAACATTTTTGCAACCCAAACCGGCATCGATCTAATTGATACTATTCAAACCGAGCTGCTGAAAAGTCCTGAGCTCACCGGTATCTGGGAACGTAAATTACGCCAGATAGAAAAGGGCGAATATGCCATTGAGACCTTCAAACAGGAACTCATTCAAATGGTCATTGACCTTACGGTAGAAGTAAAAACGGCTACGTATAAGGCTATTACCGTTGCTGCAGATCAACCGGAGAAAAAAGAAAAAGAGAAAGAAGAAAAAACAAAGAAAGAAGCAAAGCCTAAAGAACCCAAAGAGCCGAAAAAGGCGATGGTTATTGAAGAACAGCAATGTCCCAAATGCAAAGCGCATGTGCTGAAGAAAGGCAATACAGCCTACGGCTGCGCCAATTTCAAGGTGTGTGGTTTCAAGATACCGTTTGAAGTTTTTGGCAAAAAACTCACTGACAAACAGATCGCCGATCTGTTAACCAGGGGTAAAACCGGAAAAATAAAAGGGTGGAAACTTGCCGGCGCCGCTAATGAAACCGAAGGCAAACTGAAGTTGAATGAGGCGTTTGAGCTGGAGGTGGAGTAGGGGATCCTTTTGGAAGCTAAAGCAGATTATGAATCCGGGATATTTTGTATTTTTGCCTCATGAATAGTTGGAAACCTGTCACAGAGAAAGAACATTTCTTTACCCTTCTGGAAAACTCGGCCGAAAAACCGCAGATCATCTTCAAAGACAGCACCACTTGTGGCATCAGCGCCTATGCAAAGCATAGATTAGAGCTTGGTTTTCAATTAATAGAAGGCAAGGCCGATTTCCATTACCTCGATTTACTGACTTTCAGGCCTGTCTCCAATCTTATAGCCCAGGAGTTGCGGGTTACCCACCAGTCGCCACAGATCATCCTACTGAAAGACAAACAGGTGGTATACACCTCTTCCCATAATGCCATTGATCCGGCTGTAATTGCCCGGCAATTGTCATAATGGCAAACGCATAGCTGTACACTTATTCCCCAAAACTGCACGAAAAAGGGCTGAAACTGCACGCTTATTAGTTTGGCTGGCATGAATCCATAATTTTTTATAGTTTCGCGCCGGTCAATCTATACCCCTATGCTCATGTTAAACAAAGCTTCTGTTGCTACTCTATGCTTACTGGCTCTTGTTACATTCAATACAGCCTGTAAAAAAGATTCAACCAGCAACGCTCCCCGTAAATTAAAAAGTTATACCGAGGATGTATCAGCCCTGGGAGTAGGGCATACCGTGGAGACTTTTAATATTACCTACGATGCTCAGGGCAGGATCACCAGTGTGGTCTCTACTACCAAGCCTGGCCACAAGCTGGTTTATAATTACATAAATAGCGATCAATTCACTTTTGACAGGATCGAGGACGATAAAGTTACCTTGCACAGCACTTATTATATTAATGCCGAAGTTTCGAAGATCGACAGCGTATACCAGTATAATATCCGGAAAGACACTTTATCGGTAAAGTATCTTTATAACAGCGATGGGCAAATCATAAAAGAAAAGGAATACCTGCATTCTTATCTTATTCCCAGCCCGGTATGGGTTAATACGGTTAAATACCAGTATGATCTGCAGGGAACGCTTACCAAGAAATCAGATGATTATTATGAAACTTCCTACCGCTACGATGCTGATTATAAGAATACAGTTCAGCTGGAACCGTTTTATTTTCCTGTTCAGGAACAATTGCCTACACATACATATACCCAGCGTTTTGGAACGCTGATTACAATTGTACATACGTACACATTCGATGGCGACAAAAGGCTGATCAGCGAAAAAGCGGTTTCGAGCGATGGAATAACAACCATCAGGAATTATACTTATCTGTAAGCCCTAAAAAAATACCCCGGCATAGGGTTACCGGGGTATAGGGTACGGGTATGAGACATATAAAACACTAAGGGTAACGCATCAATCTAACCTTGAAGGCTTTCATGTAATTTCCCTCGGCAGTCATTCCTGCCTGAAGTCCGATCGCAACCGGTGATGAGCCGGTCAAGGTGAATGAAAGGGTATTGTCGGTATATTTGTTTATCAGTGTATATGCCAGCGCCTGCGCAGGTACATTGCCTATATCGGGCAGGGAAGTGCCTTGTGCAACGGTGATGTATTTGGTGCCGCCGGTACTACAGTCGCCTGCAGTTACTATTAATGCATATTTTCCGGCTGGCAGGGTGAACGTCTGGTATATTTTGCCGTTAGGGATGGGTGTCATGCCCCACCAGGCTTCCAGCGACAGCGCTTTGGAAGGAAGCCAGCCAGCTGCGTCGAGCCCACCGATATTATTTCCTCCGTTGCGCACATCATCGGTTGTGGTCCAGTCAGCAGGTGTTTGCCAGCGGCCGTTACCACCGTCTGAATTGGCAAAATTCGTTCCTGCATTTTTAATGTAAAAACTGGTAATATCTGCTTTTACTTCCACATCCTGGTATTTGCTGTAAAACGTGTCAATGGCCAGGGAATCGGGTAAGAACAACGTGCGATAAGAGAACTTTGTACCATACTGGTAATTGGTAAGCACGGTTCTGGTATCAGTGCGTTTTACAAACAGCTTCTGCAGGTTGTTCGATTTGTCGGTATACTGCAATTCACAACCCAATGCGCCGGTGCTGGCGTCCAGTACATTCCACTCAAGGCTAACAGAATCACCAACAAACAGCCCGTCCTTAATGGTTCGGTTCAGCAACAGGCTTCTATACACATCTCCATACACTCTGCCAGTGATGGTCACAGCTACAGAGCGGTTGCCATATTTGTCGAATGTGACAAGGGTATAGGTTTTTACGCCTTCTTCCATTTTATTCAGGAAGGCCTTTATGGTATCAACATTGGGCGTACGCGTTATGGGCAGCTTGAAAGAATCTGCATAGTTGTTCCAGTAAATACGCAGTTCTGTTATTTTAGGGTCTGCTATGAGCAGGCCCGATAACATAATTCTGCCATCGCCCGGATGCGCTTTTACCGAGTCTATTTTTCCGGCATAGGTAATGCTGCCCGATGAAAGATATTTATCCTTGTAATCGTCCATCTTTCTGCAGGCCGCGGTTACAGCTATAATGCCCAGTATTAAAATATATGATCTTCTTATTTTCATATTTTCAGATTGAGGTTTGTTTACAATGGTTTTCCCCAGATAGAGATCTCACAGCCGGTGAGGGTTTGCCGCAAGCCGCTCCAGTTATATTTATGCCGTACTCTTATATAGCGTACAGGTGGGGCCGTAATGGGAATTTCCCAGCCACTGCCGGCTTGCCCGGCCGCTACGTCGTCAGAGTTTTCGGTTCCATAAGGCAAACCGGAGGGTTTTGTTTCGCGGCATTCAACCAGCTTTGTCCAGCCGGCCCAGCTACCATTGGGTGATGGATTGGTGCTTCCCCATAATTCATACACTTTCATACTGGCGTTCGCGAAATAAGTAGGATCGGGATAGTGCCACCAGGTAAAGCGGCTAAGTTGCGCCGTAACACCCATATCGAAGGTGAACCATACGCCATTGGTAGTATCTGTAATGGTTTCATAGGTACAAATGGCCGAGCCCCAGCCGCTGTATACGCCATCCCACAAATTGCGCATTTGTCGTCCATAGGCGTTTACCGCCAGATCGCCGGTCAGTGGGAATTCGGTGAAACCCGATTTGGGAATAAGAGTTTCATACAGGGGCGACAGATCGGCAAACAGCGTATCGCTCTCGTTCTGGAACTGGTCACGCACGTAAAAAGCGAAATGCTTTTTGGTAGTGTCCATACCGCGTAAGGATTGATTGATGTCCTTGAGCGAGCTGTACACTGCCCCATATTGCGCCCATTGCCCATACTGATCTTTCAGCAGCACGATAATGGAAAGCGCTTTTGCGTCGGGGTTACTGGTGCGGATGTTTATGCCGCCAAAAGTGGCTGCCACTTTAAGGCTGTCGAATGAAGTGAGATACGCTGGTTTCAACGGATGAACCGTTACCTTATAAGGTGCGGAAGCTACCTCACTGCTATTGACTGCGTATAGGGCAACTTCGGTGGCAGTGCTATCTTTAAACCCATCAACCAGCAGGTTGTTGGTGTAAAACGATGCTTTTACCTGCCTGGTAACGCCGGGTCTTATTTCATATTCGGCTTTTACGTATAACAGGTCTTTATCAGTAGGCAACGTATAGGTAATGCGGGCTTCCCCTTTCAGGTTTTCTACTTTACCGTTGCTGACAGCACCTGGCGGGGTGCTATTATGGTCTAATGGTCCTATTACATCTCTTTTTTTGCAGGACCACAAACCTATAATCAGCACCAGGGCCGGTAACAGGAACTTATATATAGCTGGTTTCATGATTTACTAAGTTTTGCTATTGATAATAGTTAGAGGTCTACCATCCGGTATTCTGTACAAGTTTAGGATTTACAGAAATTTCGTATTCCCTAATGGGCCAGAAATAATCGCGCGGCGCTATGAATTTCTGCGAGAAGATATTTACGACCCGGTAGTAATCGGCAGGGGCGCCTTGTGTACGGTCCCAACCGGTGATCGGTTTATTCAATTCTGTAGCCGCATCTTTCCAGCGGCGAAGGTCCCACAGCCGGCTTCCTTCAAAAGCCATTTCGATCAACCGTTCCTGGTGGATGATAGATCTAAGGCCATCTTTGGAAGAGGGCTTTTCCGGACTGGTGGAGTATTGGTTCCAGGAAAATTGAACGCCCTTGAGGCCGGCTCTTTCCCGCACTTTATCGAGGTACTGGTATACTTCTGTTGATGGGCCCGATGCTTCATTAAGCGCTTCAGCGTACAACAGGTACAGATCGGCCAGGCGGAACATAGGCCAGGGATAATTTTCAGAGGTGGCGGAATTAATAGTTCCGGAGAAGGCAAATTTCCAGTTCACCAGTTTTTTTATCCAGTAGCCGGTCATGTTGATGTAATCGGTATTCACCTCATTCATTCTTTGTCCGTGTCTGGCTTCAACCGTGTAGGTGGCGCTGTCGCTGCCTGAGATGCTGTTCTGCATATACCAGATGCTTCCGTCGAAAGCCAGGTCGGCATAGAACCGGGGTTCGCGGTCGAAGTTCAGCCGGGCTGTTGTGTAGCCTTCGGTCAAATTGAACCGTTCCGCATTTGTTGCTGTACGTAATTCTGAAAAGTTCGAAAAGTTATAATTCTTGTCTTCGGTAATGGGTACACCGTGATCGGTATAAAAGGTTTGCGCTATTTTCAACGGAGCACACAATTGATTGTAGGCAGCCAGGTTGATGGGCGCCCGTGGATCTATCTGGCCCATGCAGATGCTTTGGATGTAGTCGGGTCCCTGGGCGGTGAGTGATACGTTCTTTGTAGAACCCCAGATCAGTTCGCTATTCCAGCGTTCACACACCGCATTGCGGATGCTCATCTGTGTACGGGTGGTGTCGGTCATTTTATTGAGGCCGGTAAATTTGTACAATTCAAAACCCGCCTGGTTAGCCACTTCTATAGCCTGTTTGGCTGCAGCAGCGGCACGCTGCCATTTTTCAACACTGTAAGCACTGGAAAAAAGCGCCTGGCCATCATCGTTCTTTAAGGATGCGAAATCGCTGTTCCCATTGAACAGTGGGCTGGCAGCCATTACCAACAACCGGGCTTTTACTGCCAGGGCAATCGGTTTGGTGATGCGGCCTGTTTCATTGGCTACATCGGTTATTTTCATCGGCAGTTTTTCCGCTGCATTATCCAACAGGTTGGCGATGTAATTCACCACAGAGTCTACAGGAGCTCTTTTCACCCTTACCTGGTCGGGGGTTGATGATATAGGCAGCGCTACATCTGCAATGGGAATGGGGCCATAATTGCGCAACAGGTAAAAGTGATAATAGGCTTTCAGGAATTCTACTTCACCCAGCCAGCGGGTACGCAGATCGCTTTCCAGGTCGTACACCTTTTTGGGATCGCTTACGTTTTGTAAGAAAATATTGCAATCCCTGATACCTGCATACAAACCATAGGTTCCATCCCAATAGTTGGCAAACGGGTTTACTTTATTCTGGTTTCCTTTTGCAATATCCCAAACGGTATTGTTAAAAAACACACCATCTCTTGGTAACCAGCACTCATCGCCGGCAACAAAGCCTAATGAGAGATAGGGATGGTTTTCCATTGGAAGGTAGGAGTAACAGGTGAACAGGTATTTCTCCGCCTCGCGTTTTAGCGTGAACGCATTATCAATGGTTACCACGTTGTCGGGCACTACGTCGAGGTATTTGTGACAGCCGCACAGGGTGGCAATGCCCATAGCTGCTGTAACAAAGGCTATATATTTATTTATCAGTAATCGTTTGATCATATATTTTTTTTACTGTTTCAAAAATGATTAAAGGGATAAACGAATACCCAGGTTATACGTTTTCTGCACAGGATATCCCAGGCCTCTACCACCCATTTCAGGGTCCCACATTTTAAAGCGGCTGATAACAAAGAGATTGCTGCCGTTGATGTAAATGCGGCCATTTCTGAAGTGGCTGAGGCGCAAAAACTTTTTTGAAAAGTTGTAGCCTATTTCTACGTTTTTACAGCGGATGAATGTTCCATCGCGCATCCACCAGGTAGAGTTTTGGTTATTATTGTTGATAAATGTTTCGCTCATGCGCGGCCACATGGCATATAGGTTCTGGTTGTCTGCGCTCCAGTGGTCCTGTGCAATTACTTTCAACAGGCCATTTTGTGCGCCGCCATTCAGCACGAAAGGAGAAATGTTCTCTGCATTGATAAAAAAGGACGAGCGGGCCGAACCCTGGAAGAAGGCGCTGATATCGTAATTTTTGTAACCGAAAGAGAAACCGGTTCCGTAAATGATCTCCGGATCGGTGGGCAACCCGATGGGCACCATATCATTGTTGGTGATCTGTCCATCGCCATTTACATCGCGGTACTTGATGTCGCCGCCCATGTATTTGCCATAGTTCTGATAAGGCGAATTGGCTACTTCTATATCGTCAACAAACAGACGTTCTGCTACCAGTCCCCAGGCTTGTTTTATTGAATGGCCTATTTTGGAAAGATGCTGCTCATTGGCCCCATAGGCTGGTTCTTCATATTTGGCAAATTTCGAAACGGCATAGGTCATGTTGCCGCGCAACTGCAGCCACATATTGTTGCCAAAGTTTTTATTATAGTCAAGCGAAAAATCAATTCCTTCTGCTGCAGCTTCGCCCACATTGGCTTTTATCGCCGACTGCAAACCCATTGTAGAAGGGATATATGTGCGGTCCATCAAAATGTTGGTCTGCTTCCGTTTCCAGTATTCTGTTATTACATTAAAGCCTTTGAAAATACTGAACTCCAGTCCATAGTTTTGGGTGTATGCTTTTTCCCAGGTAATGTCCTGGTTTTCGTAACGGCTAATGCTTACACCCGGTCTGTAATAGCCGGTGTTATTGCCAAATGTTGCGCCTCTTCCATAATTATTCAGGTTTACTTCTGAAAGGTAATAGAACCTGTCGCGGGCTGCGCCTATCTGGTCATTACCCACCAGGCCGTAAGAAGCACGCACGCGCAGGTTCGATACAACATCTTTCAGGCCTTCAAAGAATTTTTCATTGGAAATATTCCAGGCTACCCCGGCAGAAGGAAAGAAGCCATAGCGATTGGTTTTATAGAAACGCTCAGAGCCGTTGTAACCAAAATTAAATTCAAACATATACCGGCTGTCGTAAGCATAGGTGAATCTTCCCGATAATCCCTGGTTACGATAAGGAAGCGATAACTGCAGTTTTTCAGCTTCCGTTGGCTGTGGGTACAGGGTAACACCGGGATTGCCTTCCTGGTAGTTGTTGAAAAGCGTAATTAACATCCCGCTCACCGCATGTTTTTCATTGAAGGTACGGTTGTAGTTAAGGGTCGCTTCCAGGTACGTTCTGGAATCCTGGATCTTCGATCCCTCTACATAGTTCAGGTATTCGGTTCCTTCCGCAATACGGGCAAGGGTAACTGTTTTACCGCCATCTACCGTATTGGCCTGGTAATAATAAGGATTGTATTGGCGGGTTACATCAAAATAGGAGTAACGGTTTGTATATGCCATTACGCGGCCGCTAAGCCCGGGGGTAATAAAACCAAAGTCCTGCTTCAGTTCAAACTGGGCCAGCATGCGCGATGATTTATATTCTCTATAACCTCTTACTGAATTGGCAAACGGGTTCAGGTATAATTGCGAAGCGTCATAATATCCGGTGGTGGCATTGGCGGCCTGGCCGGGACGGGGGGCGTTCCCGAACAGGGGATGCGTTACCTGGGGTAGAAAGGTTTGCGGATATACAGCCGGGAATAATACCGGGTTACTCCATAGTACCTGGTTGAAGATCGAACCACCGCCATCAACCGGTCCTCTGTAATCATCAAACTGGCCATACACTCTGAAGATTGCCTCTGTCGTTTTCGTTAACTGCAGGTTTACGTTCGTGCGTAACGAATAATTTTTCAGCTTGATATTGCTGTTGAAATTATTCATGTCGGCAACTTTCAATACGCCGTTGTCAACATTATACGTGCCCGAAACATAGTAGCGTGCCGCTTTTGTGCCACCCTGTAAGTCAAGATTATACCGTTGGTTATTGGTGTAATCTTTTATCATCATTTTTATCCAGTCGTTGCTTGGGTAGATCAATGGGTTGTCGCCTTTGAGGGTACCATCAATTTTCGTTTGGCTGTAAGGAATGGGCGCTAATGGATTTCTCGTAAGCGCCGCTTCGTTCGCCAGCTTCATGTAAGAGATGTTATCGGCAAACTTGAAATTCTGGGTATTTCCGGAGAGCGAATTTTCAACCCTGAAATTAAGCTGTGTCTTTCCTTCGTTACCGGTTTTGGTGGTCACCAGCACTACACCGTTGGCTCCTCTGGCTCCATAAACAGAGGTAGCGGTGGCGTCTTTCAGAATAGAGAAGGCGGCGATGTCATCGGGTTGCAGGCGGGCCAGGTCATTTGTGGTGCTTTCCATACCATCTATCAAAATGAGCGGGTCAACCTTTCCTCCTGAACTGAACGAGGTAATACCCCTGATAAAAAAGGAGGCATTGTCTGCACCGGGTTCACCGGTACGTTGATACGAGATCATGCCCGATAACCGGCCGGCCAGCATGGTGGTGAGGTTGCTGGTAGGGCCTTTCAATTCTTTTGGATTGATGGTGGTGATGGCGCTTACCATACTGTTCTTCTTTTGTTTGCCACCGAAGGCAACAACGACCACATCATCGAGTGAAGAAACAGATCGTTTCAGGATGACGCGGAGTCTGCTTTCTCCTTTAATTTCCACTTCCTGCCGGTCGTAGCCAACAAAAGAAAAGATCAGGATGCCATTGGCTGGAGCGTTGATGCTGAAGTGGCCCGTTGCATCTGAGATTGTTGTCATTTTGGGGTCGCTCTTTAAAAAAATGGTCACATTGCCCAGGGCTTCCGACGAATCAGAGATAACAAGTCCCCTGACTGTTATACTCTGCGCCTGCGTGGTGAGGCAAATGCAGGTGCAAATCAGCAGGGCCATTAGCTTTAATGGCCAGTGCCGTTTCGGGGTTTTACAATTCATATGCGTGTTTTGGTTAAGTTTTGATGTTTGCAGTCTTTGAAAACAGATCGCTGGCTATGCAATAAGATCACGACATGTAGAACATGTTCAGACAATAAAAAGCTGAATCATGCCCTGGCATTACCGCAGGAAGCCATATTGAATTATGAAGCCGGCTGACTGTTTTGAACAAAGGAAAAAGCAGTGGGCGGAACCGGAGTAGCGGTCCATTTTAAACTGCCTGATAATGAAAAAGTTGAAGAGAGAAAGAGTGGCCAGTGGCCGACAGCGCTGAAAAACGTCATTTTTACACGTTTTTCATGGCAAAAGGTGTGTGGGGTTAGCGCTACTGAGTTGGTTACGCACGCCCGGGTGGAGCTTGTGTACAGCTTTGGCATAGCAACAATTCGTTAGTTTGGTATAGTGGTTACGGGTTTTTTGGTCATGAAACCCCGATATGTAGCAGATAAGTAGCCGGTTTAGGGCTGGCTGTTGTTTCCTTCAGCTAAATTCCTGTACCGGTTCCTGATTGTAAAATAATTGAGAATACCTGGTATGAAGGGGGGAGAAATCCATAAAAGACAGGGGAGGAATTCATATTTTATCAGAAGAAGCGGGCGTAAAACGGGACAAACTGAAAATTAGATTATTGGCTGAAAGTCAGGAGGAACAATAAAAATGTATGTTTAACAGGTATTAATTGTAGTACATTAATTTATGCGCATTATCGCATAAGAAATAAAACGATATTTATTTTTAAGGGACGATGGTGCTGATTTTTTGCATCTCTCATTATTATATGTTCGTTTGACATGTATGAGGCCCGGCGGCAATTACCAGCTTTTTACCGTTTTTTCACCACTTTCCACTTATTATAATAAGCACAAACTTTTTTCATGGGGCAAATAGGGCATTCGGGTTGGGGCCTGCATATTTCCCGTCCCAGGAACGACATACTCATGCCTGCATCCCATTGCTCTTCAGGTAAAGTCTCCATCAACTGTTCCTCCATTTTCTCCGGTTTGTCGGTAGTGACGATCCCGAGCCGTGTTGCCACCCTAACCACATGCAGATCAACCACCACGCCTTCTGGTTTTTGCTTGCTTTCCCTTCTGATGACGTTGGCCGATTTTCTGCCAATACCGGGTAGCTCAACCAGTTCATCCATTTCCAGCGGTATGCGGCTGTTTGTTTTTATTTCTTGAGCCATGGCAATAAGCCGGGTGGCTTTCTGGCGAAAACTCCGCACTTTGGCAATATAGGGGAATAGTAATTCGGGGGTGGCATTTGAAAGCGCCTGCATATCGGGGAAGGCTTTGAATAATTCGGGTGCAATGGTGTTCACGATAGCATCGGTGGTTTGGGCCGATAAAACGACCATCACCAGCAATTGGTACCTGTTCTTTGATTCGAGCGGGTGTTTGGCGTTTTTGTATTTTTTGAGCAGGGGTTTTATCGCTTCAGGCCAGTTGATAGCCGGCTGTTTCATGGTATAATATTTATCTGGTTAAAGTTAAATATAAAATATTTTACATGTTTTAGTGGATTTTGGTTAGCTGCTTGTGTAAAATAAAGACAATCGATTTAGAGGCAGTCTTTTACATTTGCAGCCATCAAATAACTATTTCATTATGGAGTTTTCAAAGACCTACACCGCCAAAGACGAGCATATAGACTTTCAAAACATTATGGATGGCCTGTATTATCCATTTTACATGGAGTATTGCCGCCACGATTACATTAAAGAAGTACTTGGTTTTGATTTTGAAGAAGAAGCCAAAAATGGCGTGAACATGGTATTGTCGAAATATACCCTGCAGTTTGTACGGTCATTGAAAAAGGGCGATGAATTTATTGTTACCTGCAACCTGATGGTTGATAAGAGTAATAAGTCGGTGTTGCATTTCAAACAAACCATTCTGCTGAATAATAAAGTGGTTACCAAAGCCGTATTCTCAGGTACTTGTGTAAAGGCCGGCGGTGGGAGGCCCTTTCTCCCCGAAAATTTACTGCAGAAGCTGACAGGCGCGCCGGAATGGGATGGGGAACTGTAGAAAATAAAACCTTTTTTATCGCTGGAGACCAATGGTAAAAATGCCTGAAACCATTGTCCAGCAAGCATTTTGCGGTTCTGGTAATGCCTTTGCCATCATAAAACGGCGAAAAACATGACTATTTTAGTGAAAGGCGGTGATGTATTTTTACACCATCAACAACGGTAGCACGGTAAAGCGGTAAAGAAAGAGCAGAAAGCTACCCGAAGCAAAAGCTTCACACAACTCAGACTTACGTTTTTTTTCATATGGCAAGCAATCGTTAGAGGTCGACTGTTTCTACAGAGGACCTTTTTTCTTTTATACCCCTGCACATTGCATGCAACGTTCCCTTCACATCGTTGGTCAAAATGGCTACCAACAACCTAAATCACGCTCATGAAACTTTCAAAAGCATTGCTTGCGGCCATGCTCACCGGCATTACGCTGCAGGGAGTACAATCCTGTACAAAAGACAAAGATGAACCTTCTAAAGAACAAAAAGAAAAAGAGAAAGAAGGTGAGAACAAACCGAAACCACATCCGTATAGCTGTCCGGCCTGTGGAATGGGTTAAATATCCCTCTATGACAAAGCTGCTTGCTACAGCCGCCTGTAATCTCGATGCCGATATGCTCAATGCCTGTTACCCCTTGTTTCTGGAAGAAAAGGTGCAGGCCATCGAGTGGTCGTTCGATGCATTGTTCGATCATGGCGCTTTGCCACAATGGTTCGGGGAATTGTTACAAGCTTACAGCCAGGCGAAAAGACTCACCGGTCACGGTGTGTTCTTTTCGCTTTTCTCTGGTAAATGGTTGCCTGAACAGGTGCAATGGCTGGCTTCCCTGCGCGATACCATTCAGCGGTTTCCACTGGAACAGGTTACAGAACATTTTGGTTTTATGACCGGTAAGGATTTTCATGAAGGTGCACCGCTGGCAATCCCTTATACTGCCACAACACTGCGCATTGGCCGTGACCGCTTACGCCGTATTCAGGATGCGGCCCAATGTCCGGTGGGGCTCGAAAACCTGGCCTTCGCCTATACGCCCGATGAAGTGAAACGGCATGGCGATTTCCTGTATAAATTGATTGAACCGGTGAATGGGTTCATTATTCTCGATCTTCATAACGTATACTGCCAGCTGAAGAATTTCGATCTCGACGCTAATGAATTGCTATCTCTTTATCCGCTCCATAAAGTACGCGAGGTCCATATTTCCGGCGGTAGCTGGGAGCGGGTGGAGTCGGAACCCGGGCGTCAGATCCGCAGGGATACACACGACGATGTCGTGCCGGCTGAAGTTTTTTTATTATTGGATAAGGCGCTTGACCGTTGTCCCGAATGCAAATACGTAGTGCTTGAACAATTAGGGAATGGGTTGAAGTCGCATACCAGCCGCCAACAGTTCTACCATGATTTTGTGCGCATGGATAATATTCTGCAGCAAAAGAACTGGTTTCGCAAAGGGGAATCACAAAATGATTTTATGCCGTTGCAGCTGTTTGATAATGGGCCGGCGCCTGAAGATGAATTGCTATTCAATCAACAGCGCGAACTGTCACAAATACTCGAATCAGGAATGTCGTACAGCGAGGCCATGCAGGTATTGAACCGTTCTTCCCTGGCAAATACCCCCTGGGATATTGAGCACTGGGACCCTGCCATGCTCGAAACCGCCATGCAGATAGCGCGTAAATGGAAAAAGCAGGTGTGATCAGTCTGTGTAGTATATATGCAAGCCTGCAGGATCGTAGATCTTGCGGGTTTTTGCTTTTATGAGAATATTGAATTATGCGGTTCTTACCAATATACCGCCGCCAATCATAATTCCATTCTTTGGTGCCGGCCAATTATTATCTTGAGCGCCTGACCGACTAACTATAATAAATCGTCATTCATGAGAAAATTTCTGTTACTCATCAACTTCTTTGTTGTACATTTTTGTTTTGCCCAGGGCGAAGGATATAAAACGCCACCCGCCGCCATGGCCGAACTGTTACTGGCCAAACCCACACCGGCGGTAAGCATTAACGAACAGGGAACCTGGATGCTGCTGATGGAACGGAACAGTTACCCTTCGGTCGAAGAACTGGCGCAACCCGAATTAAGGATCGCGGGACAACGGATCAACCCCAACAACTTTGCACCCAGCCGGCAGAATTTCATTAATAACTTTATTTTAAAAGATATTAAAACGGGTAAAGAATATCCGGTGACCGGGTTGCCGGTAAAATTGCTGGCAGGCAATGTAAGCTGGAGCCGCGATGATAAAAAGATCGCCTTTACCAATACCACCAATAACAGGGTCGACCTGTATGTGATTGACGTTGCTACCCGCAAAGCGACAAAAGCGAACAAACAACCGTTGAATGCGATACTGGCGCAAACCATTGTGTGGATGGATGATAATTCCCTTTTGTATAAAACCATATTGCAACCGGCCGCAGCTGCTCCGGTAAAGTCGCTGATGCCTGCAGGCCCCACTATTCAGGAAAACCTGGGTAAAGTAGCGCCCAGCCGCACTTACCAGGACCTTATTAAATCGCCTTACGATGAAAAGCTTTTTGAATTTTATTCCACATCGCAATTGGTGAAGAATGTAAATGGTGTAGAGGTCCCTGTTGGTAAGCCTGCCATCTATCTTACTTACAGTCTTTCCCCCGATCAAAAATACCTGCTTACTCGTACCATCCATAAACCGTTCTCGTACCTGGTGCCTGCCTATGGTTTTAACACAACGGTAAGC
Organism: Niastella vici; assembly: GCF_002077945.1. Classification (GTDB taxonomy): domain Bacteria; phylum Bacteroidota; class Bacteroidia; order Chitinophagales; family Chitinophagaceae; genus Niastella; species Niastella vici. The sequence goes on along the minus strand of NZ_LVYD01000002.1, from coordinate 395,398 downwards.
GTTACCGACCTTAGTGGCAAAGTAGTGAAAGTAATGGCAGAACTGCCTTCGTATGAATTGTCGCCATCTGGTAATGATAATATCCTGAATGCGCCCCGTGAATTTGAATGGCGTAATGATGAAGCGGCCTCTGTAGTGTGGAGTGCGCCGCTTGATAGTGGTATCTACAAAAGCAAAACTGATTTTCATGATGCGGTATATGCTTTAAGTGCGCCATTTACCGGCGAAGCCAGCCAATTATTCAAAACAACCTGGCGATACGATGACATCACCTGGGGTAATGCAAACCTCGCGCTGGTAACAGAACGCCTGGAAAGCAGGCAAACCATTCGCCTGAGCCGGTATAATCCCACTACTGGTAAGCTCGAAATGTTACAGGAGCGCAACATGACCGATGCATATAACGATCCCGGTTCTCCGGTCACTGAAAAGAACAGGTATGGCCGCTATGTAATAAAGCCAATCGATAATGATTCCAAAATACTGCTGAACAATCATACCGGCAGTTCACCCAGGGGCGATTTGCCCTTTCTGGCAATATTTGATGTGAACACGAAGAAAAATGAGATCATATGGCGTTGCAAAGAAGGCTCTTTTGAAACCGTGACTGATGTTGTGAATGCAGATAAACTGGTTTTTATTACCCGCCGGGAGTCGCAGAAAGATATGCCGAACTATTTTCTTAAGAATCTGCTGGAAGAAGGCGATCGGCAGCTTACGAATTTCACCAATCCATATCCGCAGCTCGAAGGCGTTAGCAAACAAAAGATCACCTATAAACGTGCCGATGGCGTAGATCTTACCGGAGACCTGTACCTGCCAAAGAACTATGATACAAAGAAGGATGGCCCGCTCCCGGTGTTGATGTGGGCGTACCCGCGTGAATTCAACTCGGCATCCGATGCAGCACAGGTACGCGGCTCCAAAGACCGGTTCACCATGGTATACTGGGCCAGTCCTGTTTTCTGGGTAACACAGGGCTATGCCGTACTCGACAATGCAGAAATGCCCATTGTATCAACCAGCGCCGATAAAAAGCCGAATGATAATTTTATTGACCAGTTACGAATGAATGCAGAAGCAGCTATCAATAAGCTGGCCGAAATGGGAGTGGGAGATAAGGATCGCGTTGCCGTGGGTGGACATAGTTATGGTGCTTTTATGACGGCCAATTTGCTGGCGCATACGAACCTGTTCAAAGCAGGTATTGCGCGCAGCGGCGCTTATAATCGCAGCCTGACCCCTTTTGGTTTTCAGAATGAAGACCGCACATACTGGCAGGCGCCTGAGTTGTATGCAGCCATGAGCCCGTTCAGTTATGCAGATAAAATAAAAACGCCTTTGTTGCTGATACATGGCGAAATGGATGATAACCCTGGTACTTTCCCTATTCAAAGCGAGCGGTTGTTCAATGCGGTAAAGGGCCATGGCGGAACCGTTCGGTTCGTGAGCCTGCCTTATGAAGCACACGGTTATCGCGGTAAGGAGAACCTGTTACACATGCTGTACGAACAGAACGCCTGGCTTGAGAAGTATGTAAAGAATGCCGGGAAGGGTGGTACAGGGGGAGGGGAGAAGAAGGGGTTTTAGAAAGTAATGAGTTTTTTTATATAGATTGCTGATAGCTCACTCAAACCAGTAAGCTATCAGCAATTTTATTATAATAGTAATTGGGTTTTTCAGAAATTACGAATATTCAATGCCAATTATTATCTTGGGCATGTGATAAAACCCAAACTTTGATCAGTTTTGCAAAAAGGAAGCTATTCAGTTTAAGGGATATTTTTGATAAACAATTTCAATTACTTCCTGCAACATCATGTTCTTATGAAAATTAGCCTTCACATCCTGCCCATTCTAACAGTTCTTACCTTATCCGCACACAGCCAGGAAACCGACACATTCGATCTGCATAAAACGGTTATTAAGAAATCTATTCAATTGGTGACCGGGTTTACATTTGGCAGAAGTAAGTATGTTGAGATAGGGATTGCAAAAAATAGTTATGCGATTGTTGGGCACCATCCTTCTTCCAATACAATTTTTGCTTCCACTGAAATGAAGTTTGGCCAAAAGTTTATTATAGGACCTAAAATTGGTTGTTGGGCAGGTGGCGGAGTTGCGGGGATGGCCATGGGCGCAAGTATGATTTATTACACTGACTTTGATGATGGTACCCTGGTATTCAGACCCGACATAGGCTTTGGCTTTGCTCACTTTAAGTTCGTTTATGGCTATAATTTTCGATTGACAAAGAACAAATTGGCAGAAATAGATTATAGCGTAGGAAGTATCTTTATAGGTATCGGGATTAAAAAACTAAAAGAGAAGGTAGTAACATGGTAAGGAGATCTTGAAAATTGTTAAAAAGTATTGAAGATTATGATCGACGAAGACTTTTGTAATATCCTGGAATGGGAATTAAGTGCGGCGTTTAAATATTCAGATCTGGAAGCCGTAAAATGGTTCTGGTGTGATGGGGTAATAATGTCCGAAGGTGAGATATGTTATACTAAGAAATATATTAATGATAACAGGCAAACCACGTTTAGAGCGTTTATCGGCATGGATGGACAAACACACTATAAATTAATACTTCTGTTTGGCCCAAAAGCATTAAGCCGGAATGCAAGGGATCTGGATATTACCGAATGTATACCAGATCCGGAAACGCCGGATTGGTTCAGTATTGACACTGATAAAAAAATAATTGAAGTTCAACTCTATTAAAAATTGAAATACAACTTGACTAATACCTTTCACGCCACTTTATTGGCAACACTTGCTTTCATAATTAGTATTGCTTTATCCGCTTGCGCGCAAACAAAAGCGCTTGATCAGGGAAAACCAGGCAAGGCATTTGTGGCTGATACATCTGTGATCGCTATTTTTAACGATCGTTCGAAAATAAACTTTTCATCTGAAGAGCTTTCACTAGTAGATAGTATTCTGCAGCAATGTATCAATGATTATGATCTTATGAATATTTCAGCATACAAAAGGCAATATGTGCCTGCCATTAATGATAAAGGAGAAAAAGTAGTTTGGGTAAATTGTTTTTGTGGGACATCGCGCAACTGGAAGAAGGATCTGATAGTTGTGAACGACGGGGGTAGTTGTTATTTCAATGTGACAATTAACCTCACATCTCATAAGTATGAAAATCTAATAGTGAATGGCGTTGCCTGAATTCTGTTTAACCACCGGACCCAATGCCCGAATCTGCTGAGCTGGCCGCTGTATTAAGATATTGATTAGGAACTAATCTGGAAGAGCACCCGTGCAAGGCGGGCAGGCTCTGACAGGTCAGTCAAACAAACTTAATTAATGACGAAATAAACAAACTTTAAAGCTCCGGCTCAAATTACTTACCCCTGATCGTGAAATCCATGATCATAGGTGTTTTACGATTACCGCCGGGGCTGGTGGCTGCAATATTTTCAATAGTTACATGCTGGCCTTTTTCAAGCGATTTGATGAGCGCAACCTGTTCTGCAGAAAAATTGTCTTGGGTAGAACCGGCGCTTTTTATTACAGATTTGTCGGCAGCCCGCACCACCATATCGAACGAAGCGACCTTCATGGGCAGTTCAAATTCCGAATTTTCAATGGTGAGCTTTATGCCATCCGCTTTCAACAGCTCCTCTTTTGAAATATCACCGCCTTTTATTAAACCAGCGTTGCCGGGAAGGGGTTTCAGTACAACAACCGGCGGTGGCAGGTATTTAACACGGAACTCCGATTCCCTGATCGTTTTTCCTTTTGCAGCTACGGTGATCACCGCTTTACCGGCTACATGCGGTCTTACATTATATTCGCCATTCTTGCCGGTAATAGAACCATTGTCGATACTTACGGTAATATCGTCCGCCGCATATTCTGAAACTGAAATGCTTACCGGGTTGTCAATTCCTATATACAATACATTCAGTTTGGTGGGTGCAATAGTCGTTACTACTTCAGTTGAATCACTGGAAGAGCGCCCGTTCAAACAACCGGTTACTGGTATTAGTAAGGATGTAATGGGAACCAACAACAGCAGTTTATACCTGCTGGCACGATTAGGATGATCTGTTTGCATCATAATGAATCTTTTATTAATGGATGATTGATTGAATCCTGAATAAATTGTGACCAGTTCAGTTTCTGCAATTTGATTGAGTAACAAGGCCTGGTATTGCAGCTTGTTTATACCCGAATCCAGTACCCCTGCATCTGCCAGGTACTCATGTACCAGCTGCACTGTGTTCCTGAACAACCATACAACCGGGTTGAACCAGGTTATTGCTGTCACTATTTCAACCAGTATGATATCAAAGGAGTGATATTGCAACATGTGAACCTTTTCATGAGCTGTTATCTGTTCTTGTTGCTCAGGCGTTACAAAAGACCGGTTCAAAAAAAGAAGCCTGAAAAAAGAAAATGGTTTTTTATGCTGCCCGTTCCATACAATGGTATAGGCGCCCTTTTTTTCCTTCTCAGAGCTGCGGTAACAAGTCCAGATCAAATAAAATTGCCTGACTAATCGTACAAGGAAATAACCGGTTATTATGCAGTAGAGCATACCAACAATTGAAAGAACCGGTATCGCTGATCGCTCCCGTGCTGGCACTTTTGTCGCAGGTGTTGCCGTGTTGCCCGAAGCATCGGTACCCGTGAAAGTGTTAGTTACAACATTGTTGACCCTGCTTGTTGATTTGGCAATGTTGAAAGTAAAAAAGCTATACCGGTTAAATGGTATCAATAAGGAAATAAGCAGGGAGAACAACAGGTACCACCGCAGGCTTTGCAACGTGGTTTTATTGGCCAGAAATAATCTGTAAAACAAATACAGAATGCTTAAACAACCCGTCGACAAAACGATATACCTGACAAGCTCGTTCATACTTAGGATTTTTGTTTTTTGATCTCTTTTTCAATGTTTTTCTTTAACTCTTCCAGCTCTTTCAGTGGCACGTCCTTTTCCTTTACAAAAAAGGAAACCAGCTGACTGATCGAGTTGTTGAAAAGTCCCTTCAATGCATCTTTCATAATGTGCTGGGCATAATCCTCTTTGGAAACAAGCGGATAATAAACATGGGTATTGCCAAATGTCTTATGATCAACGTAGCCTTTTTTCTCCAGTACTTTAATCACCGTTGCAACAGTGGTATAGGCAGGTTTGGGCTTGGGCAGTTTCGCGATCACATCTGCCACTGCGCCTTCATTGATCTCCCATAGGGCTCGTAGCACCTCTTCCTGGGCTTTGGTTATTTCTTCCATAGTGTGGTCTACTATAATTTTTATAAAACTACTATAAATATAGTAATTGACTGCATTTTCTTCCCAAAATATTTTTTAATGCAACGAATTATTAATTAAGGGCATGGGTGACAGCTTCCTAAAATGCCTGAAGTATTTTGCTAAAGACTATTTGCAATAATTTAAAGACCATTAATGTTCCATAAACGAGGAAAGAAGTAAGAGGTAGGAAGAATGAGGTATGAAATTCAGAGATCATCTTACTTCCTACTTCTTACCTCTTACTTCGTCTACACTAAATACTAAAAGTTCTGTGATGAAAAACTATATCATTTTATGCCTCTTTGCCTGTACGACTGGCCGAATATGTGCCCAGGGCGGTGTAGCTACGGCTACACCCATTCCCACGCCGGTGGCAACAAAAGAAAAAACAGCTTTTCAAACGGGTTCGGTCTGGATGCCGCAGATTGACGTACGGGCCGATATTGCCATCGTGTACGGTGTTAGCGAGCGCGGCCCGGTATCGTTTGAAGACCGTGTAAAAAGCTGGCGCGACCGGGGCTACAAGGTGCATTTTATGACCGGCATTGCCTGGGGCCGATATGACGATTATTTTTTAGGCAAATGGGATGGCCGCAATCATTTGGGCGAAGGACAGGTAACGGTAAAGGGCGATACCATTTGGCATGGTCATAATGTCCCGTATGTAGTGCCTGTTGCTTCTTTTATTGAATACATGAAAAAAGGGGTGATCAAAAGAGTGATCGATGCCGGCATTAATTCCATTTATCTGGAAGAACCCGAGTTCTGGGCAAGGGCCGGTTATAGTGAAGCGTTTAAACAGGAATGGCAACGCTATTATGGTTTTCCCTGGCGGCCACAGCATGAATCGCCGGAAAATACGTATTTGTCGGGTAAATTGAAATATCACCTGTATTATAATGCAATAAAGGAGGTGAGTGAATATGCCAAAGCGTACGGGAAAACAAAAAGCATGGATGTAAAAGTATATATACCCACGCATTCACTCGTGAATTACTCCTCGTGGCAGATCGTGAGTCCCGAAGCCAGTCTCGCTTCCCTGCCGGGCATCGATGGATATATTGCACAGGTGTGGACGGGCACTTCGCGGGAACCGACGTATTTTAATGGCCTGAAAAAAGAAAGAGTATTTGAGAATGCCTTCCTGGAATATGGTTCCATGGTTTCTATGACCGCGCCTACAAAAAGGAAACTGTTCTTTTTGACCGATCCCATTGAAGACTGGCCAAGGGACTGGGCCGATTACAAGCGCAATTACGAGGCTACGTTCACTGCAAAGTTATTATACCCGGTGGTAGCCAACTATGAAGTGATGCCCTGGCCCGAGCGTATTTACACCCACCCTTACAAACTGGCTAACAGCAATGAGTGGGTGCTGATACCAAAATATTATTCCACCCAAATGCAGGTGATGGTAAATGCGTTGAATGATATGCCCGTGTCGGCCAACCAGGTAAGCGGTTCAAACGGCATAGGCGTTCTTATGGGCAATACGTTGATGTTCCAGCGCTTTCCCATCCATAGTGGATATGAAGACCCACAGTTCTCCAATTTTTACGGGCAAACCCTGCCGCTGGTGAAACGCGGCGTGCCGGTTCAAACCGTGCATATGGAGAACCTGGCATACCCGGCTACGTTGAAAGATATAAAAGTGCTGGTGATGAGCTATTCCAATATGAAACCGGTGTCGGCCGATGTGCATAAGCACATTGCCGCCTGGGTGCAAAATGGAGGCGTGCTGGTGTATTGCGGGCGCGATAATGATCCATACCAACAGGTAATGGAATGGTGGAATACCAATGGCAAACATTATAAAGCGCCATCAGAACATTTATTTGAGTTGTTGCATATTCGGCCCGGCGAAGGAGATCAATCGTACCCGGTGGGTAAAGGAAAAGTGTATGTAATGCGCATAAACCCATTGGAGTTTGTAATAGCCGCAAACACAGATGCACGATATATTGATGTGCTTCAGCATGCCTGGAAAGACGGAGCCAGGGCAGGGGAGTTGGAATTTAAAAACAATTTCTATTTACAAAGGGGACCGTATGATATGGTGTCGGTGATGGATGAAAGCACCAGCAATGAACCGTTTGTGATCAATGGCCCGGTGATCGATCTGTTCGATCCGCAATTGCCGGTACTGGCAATAAAAAGCGTGCAGCCCGGAACTCAGGCTTTATTATATAATGTAAACAGGGTGGCGAACAAAAAGAAACCACAGGTACTGGCCGGCGCCTGTAGAATATACAATGAACGCGTACAGGAAAGGAGCTATGCTTTCGTGGCGAAAAGCCCGCTGAATACCCGTAACAGCATGCGGATACTATTACCGGCCGCGCCGGTAAAAACGGTGCTGATGAATTGCAAGGGCCAACTAATCAATGACGTGCAAAGTTCCTGGGACGAAACTTCTCATACCTGTTACCTTGGTTTCGATAACGATGCCGATGGCATTACGGTTACAATAAGCTGGTAAATAGTGTTGATTAATTTAGAGGGAGAGGGTTTTGAGGAATTACTTTTTGTAAAAATTCTTGTAGTAATAATATGATCTCTTTCCATTATATTTATATCTTGTACACGCTATCCTGAATTTTCTCAAAACCAAAACAAAAATTGATGAAACGTAATTTAACTCTATTGTTCCTCTTGGTGTTTGCTTTTACAACCCATACTATTGCCCAGGCGCCCAACCCAAGACTACAAACAAATGCTAATGACATTAAAACTCCCACGATCATGGACCTGTTGGCGCGGATAAATAAACTGGAAGAAGAAAATTCAAAGCTTAAAAAAGATCTTGAAGAAATGAAGACAAACTACACTACTTTAAATAACAGCATTGATGGAATAAAAAAGGATAATGGCTCACAAACATTTTTAATCAAAGGACTGGACAATAGTTTAACGACTCTGAATACAAACCTGACGACTCTAAAAACTGATTTGAATACACTCAAGACGAGCTTTGGTACACATTTTCATAAAATAAAAGGTGGTTTTTCTGCAGGCAGTGAAGATGGATTTGCAATGCATTTGTTAAGATCCGGCAATAGTCTGATAAATGACGTTGAAACGTTCAAGACCACAGGCGGGCCAATACAATAATTCAGAATCAGTGAACTAAAGGGCCTTCAGGTTTAACGACCTGAAGGCTTTTTTTATGTGCGCCGGGCATGGTTATAAACTATAGGGTGTAAGTCCCCGATGAGCATTGCATGTATCATTAGTCAAAGGCAAGGGTGTTGTGGGTGACCACGAATCTGAAGGAAGCCGGCGGCAAACACAAACCGCCGTATACCAGATTGGTACGTGAGGTGGTGTGAAGAGGCGTACCGTGAGCCTATGGCTCACGGTCGCCTACCCGATTCCGGAAATACTTTGAATTACGATCCCGGCACCCTATATTTGCAATCATCAGATGATATGATGAACAACTTGATTCCACGCCGCTCACTGGCAGATGAAGTGGCCGCCCAATTACAGCAGCAGATAACGCAGGGGAAATATAAAACCGGCGAGCAGCTGCCTATTGAACCCGAATTGATGAAATCCTTCGGTGTAGGGCGCTCTACTATTCGTGAAGCCATCAAGGTATTGGTAAATTCCGGCCTGTTGCGGGTGCAGCAGGGATTAGGCACATTTATAGAAGGAACAGAGGGAATAAAAGAGCCATTGTCCCAGCGATTAAAGCGGGCCGATTTTAATGATATGGAAGAAGTACGCCAGATCCTGGAAATTAAGATTGCGGAAAAAGCAGCTGCCAACCGAACAGAAAAAGATCTTAAAGAAATGCGGCATTGGCTTACCGTACGCAAGCAATCGGCACATAATAACCTGCTCAATGATTGTATTGATGCCGACATTAATTTTCATACCGCTATTGCCGTAGCTTCTAAAAACGAAGTACTGGCCGATCTGTATAAGGCCTTCTCAATACAGGTAAGGAAATATTTTTTGATCAGCTTTACAGATACCACCAGTTTTATAAAAACACAAGGTCTGCACGAACAATTGCTGGAAAGTATTAAAGCGAATGATACCAAAAAAGCCTGGAACACAGCCGCAAAAATTATAGGACACAGGGCCCAATAAAAAAATTGTAATTAAACATCAGATGATCTGATTACTAGATAACTATGATGAAAACAACGAATTTCCCGGCAGCGAGTGATGCCAAAGCACTTACGCAAACAACCATTTATTCCATTCTGTTTACGATCAGTTTCACCCATCTGCTCAACGATATGATGCAGTCGGTGATACCGGCTATTTATCCAATGATAAAGCAGAACTTTAATCTGTCGTTTACCGAAATAGGATTGATCACTTTTACCTTTCAGCTTACGGCTTCGTTACTGCAACCTTTTGTAGGGCACTATACCGATAAAACGCCACGTCCTTATTCGCTGGCGATTGGCATGGGTTTTACATTGACTGGAATTATTTTATTATCCCTGGCTTCCAGCTTTGTAGCTATTTTGATCGCTGTAAGTTTGATTGGTATGGGCTCTTCTGTATTTCACCCTGAATCTTCCCGTGTGGCGCATCTGGCCTCGGGCGGAAAAAAAGGATTGGCGCAATCTATTTTCCAGTTGGGTGGTAATACAGGCAGCGCCATAGGCCCTTTGCTGGCGGCGTTGATCATTGTTCCTCACGGACAATTTTACGTTATCTGGTTTGGGCTGATAGCCATCTTAGGTATCATTGTATTGATAAAGGTGGGTAATTGGTATAAGGAACATTTAGACCAGCGGGCAAAGAACAAACAGCGTGCATTGCCTGCGTTCAACCAGGCATTGCCAAAGTCTACCGTTATTGGTTCGCTGATCATCCTGTTGGTGCTGATCTTCTCCAAGTACTTCTACATGGCCAGCATGTCGAGCTATTTTACTTTTTATTTGATCGACAAATTTCATGTTTCGGTACAGCAATCGCAAATACACCTGTTTATCTTCCTGGGATCTGTAGCCGCAGGAACGTTAATGGGAGGTCCGCTGGGTGATCGTTTTGGAAGGAAATACGTGATATGGATCTCTATTTTAGGCGCTGCACCATTTACCTTGCTATTGCCATATGTTAACCTGTTCTGGAGTGGCGTATTGTCGGTTATTATTGGCGTTATTATATCTTCGGCATTCTCTGCCATTTTAGTATATGCTACAGAACTGGTTCCTGGTAAAGTAGGGATGATTGCAGGTTTGTTCTTTGGTTTTGCATTTGGAATGGGCGGGCTTGGTTCTGCCGTATTGGGAAAACTGGCTGATTTGACCAGTGTGGGCTATGTATTTAAAGTATGTGCCTTTTTGCCACTGATCGGTATCATTACAGGATTTTTGCCAAATATTGAGCAAAAACATCGGGCAGTAAAGGCCTGATGCAATGCGGTGAAAAAGTGAAAGCCCGGCCGGTTAAACCGAAACGGGCTTTCTGTTGGTTGGATGCACTGCAATTGTTATTATAAAATTGCTTTTCCGCTAAAGACCAGCCTGTTATCAATGTATAACGAAACTATATGGAGTTTGTCTTTATTGCCATTTACCGGTAATTCAATATCGTTTTGTCCTGCCAGTAATACTATTCGTGGTTGTTATGAAGGGATAGCAGCTTAAAGCACCATGATGACTGTTTCGATGTAATAATGCCAATTGTTGTACCATTTATAGAATGCATTGAAAACCAACAACGATAAAGTTGGCATGTTGGCTTTTATTCCATGTTATGGAAATTTTTCCGAAAAACTGGAAATAAGTACGGGCATAGCCGGATAAGCCATTGGCCGCCATTAAGGAGAGCTTCGCCTAAAACAAATGGAAATACTTACGTTTTTTCACATTTTTTTGTATTCTCGAACCGGGGAGAACGTTATATCTTGTGGTTACCGCTTGACGATAACCGGTTAAGCAGTTTTCCGCTTACAGTAACAAACCTGACAGAATTAAGAGAATTATCTATTACAAATGGTAATGTTAAAACAATACCAAAAGAAATTTCCAGGCTGACAAAGCTTGAAAAGCTTGATCTGGGGAATTTCTGGAATTATAAAAGAAAAAATCAATGTGATAGCCTTGAAAATTTATCGGCATTAAAAAATCTAAAAGAGCTTAATCTTGGGTGGACTAAAATAAGATCCCTGCCGCCAGAATTTGCTATGCTTGAAAAATTGGAGGTGTTAAATATAGAATTCAATAACTTCAAAAGATTTCCTGAGGTAATTGATAAAATACCAGGGTTGAAATTGTTGATTATTAGCCATCGGGAGTTTAATAAAAAAACAATGAAAGCGCTAAGAAAGCAAGCCAAAAAATATAAAATTCAAATTGACATGTTTTGAAAGGCATGCAAATGACAACAGCTGAATTTAAAATAACGATACACATGGTTTCAAGTCTTGACGGCATTATTGCCAAAAAAGACAATAGTGTTACGTGGTTTGAGACAGCTGACTACTATGAAAAGGGGATTGAGATGACGGAGCAGGACACTGAAGAATTTCTTAAGAAAATAGATTGTTATATAATGGGTGCGCGAACCTATGAGCATGCCCTGGAATTGTCAGGAACTTATGGCTGGGCATATAGAGACGTGCCTGTTATTGTAGTAACTCACAGAAACCTGCCAATTGAAAGACCGGATATTGAAATTTATTCAGGTGACCTGAATAAGCTTGTAGAGGAACGGTTAAAACCAAAATACAGGAATGTGTGGTTAGTAGGCGGGCCAATGCTTGTCAAAGAGTTCATTCGTTTGAAATTAGGAGATGAAATAAGGTTGTCTGTTTTGCCTGTTATCTTAGGAGATGGAACGCTGTTCTTTGACCAGGTTGGACAAGAACAATTGTTGCACTTGAAAGACGTGGTAGCTTACAAAAGCGGAATGGTGGAATTGCGGTATGAGATAAAAAAATAAAGCTGCCATCAGTAATAACACCTTTGTATGTTGATAGAAAATAAAGGCATCAAAACTGCCAGTTTTTATATTCCCCCTTTCAATAGTAAAACAAATGCTGCGAATTACAAAGAATACTAGTTACGCAATGAAGATCTTATTATTTTTTACCTTATCTTTTTCCGTTCTATCGTCATTTGGACAATCAAGGGAAATGTATCAGCCAGATTCAATTTATAGAATAAATGCTGTGAAAAGAAGAATAGTTTCTTTTGGTGGGGGTACAAAAGCCGCATTGATCTATAGTTATGACAAACAAGGGCGACTGACTGATTATGGACTTACGGATAATGAAACCGGAAAGCGTTTTCAGTTAAAAATACTTTACAACTATGATTCAACCGGTAAAATTAACACCGATGTTGAAATAGATGAAGACAGCAGTTACAATAAGCATTCGATTTACAATTACAATACCAGTGGGCAACTGGTCTCGAAGTATACATTTGATAATGCTGAAACCCTTGTTGAAAAGGATACTGTAACTTATGATCCGTTAAACGAAACCGAAACATTTTTTCATGCAGATACTATTTATCGTCAGCAAACAGCAGTTTATGAAGATGGGTACATATTTGCCTATACACGATTCTATGGGTATGAATATGAAGACGGGAAAAAGGAAACCTGGAAGTATGAATTTAAGAATTACCTCGATATGAAAAAGAGGATTGTACAACGTGATAACAGTTTAACGAAGCCTTCATTGATTGTTGAGTATTCGTATGCGAAAAATGGACTGCTTATCAAAAGAACAGAAAGGTTTACCAACCCTAAAATAAAACAAAGCCGGATACAATTAATAAGTTATGAATATTGGTAAGGCCAGGTCTAAAACGTATATTTTTAATGGAAAGACCTTTATTGCAAAGTGATTTATCCGTATTTTCAACCTGCTAAACAATAGTGGTATGTATTTATTAAACATGAAACTGCCTGCAAAAGCAGGACATGCAGACGAGTTGGCAAATATCCTGTTAGATGCTTCCAGGCTGGTTGCTACTGCTCAGGGATGTAAACTATATGCGGTAGGTAAAGAACAGAATGACTTAAATACTGTATATGTAACTGAAATTTGGGACAGTAAAGAAGATCACGACAATTCACTAAAAGTAGAAGGGGTTCGTGAACTGATCATGAAAGCCATGCCCATCATGGACGGACAACCACAAAAATTACAGGAACTTGAATTGCTGGGTGGAGCAGGGGTATAGAAAAGCCGGTTTTCAGCTGAACATAGTAAGTGTCATTAAAAATTTTGGGGCCCATTACCTTCCATTAACCAGTCCATTGCCATATCCGTTGAAACATATGGTATCAGTTATGCAAGGGCGGGCGAAATGCTTAAACGCTTGAAAAAATAGTTTGTCCCTTTCTACTTATCCTTCCCCTCCACTAAAAACTTGCGAATATTCTCCAACAGCATATCAGATGTGCTGGAATTGGTGAACAGCACATAACCCATTTTCAGGTCTTTATACACTTCAAACTTGCATTTGAAATCACCATTATTACCGCCATGGCCAAAGGTTTTTCCAAAGGGTGTTTCGCGTACCTCGAGGCTCATGCCCATGTAAGTGGGGACCTTTGGCTTTTCGCGCCATCCGGTAAAATCATACTCGGAATGCTTTGATAATATGGTGTCGTAGGTTGCCGGCTTCAACCCTTTTTGTTCTAACAAATAAAGCATAAACCTGGTAAAGATCTTTGCTTCTGTGTGCATGGAGTAAGCCATACCTGGTTTTTCGGGCAGGTCTTTTTTATTTGGCTGTTTATCGAAATGGCCACATGCCTTCATCTGTTGCAACGAATCATTTTTTGAGAACCAGGTATGGTACAATCCTACCGGTTCTATCACTTCTTCCTGCAATACCTGCTCCACTTTTTTGCCAGTTATCTTTTCCACTACCAGTTTCAGGTATTCAAACCCTTCGCCGGAATAGCCAAAAGCAGTGCCCGGGGTGAACTTGATATCGAGCTTGCCATCGGGGTTCATCCAACGCCAGTTAGGGAAACCGGTTCGGTGGGTTAACACGTGCCTGGCCGTTATAAGCTTATATCGCTCATCATTTTCAATATCCTTATAGGGAAGATATTCATACAGCGGTTTGTCGAGGTTGATGATGCCGCGTTCGGCCAGCTTTTCAACCGCAAGGGCAAATACCGGTTTTGTTACAGATGCGGCTTCAAATAAGGTATTCGAATCTACTTTTTCACCGGTCATGATATTGCGAACACCATAGGTTTGGTGATAGACCAGCTTTCCATCCTTTATCAGGGCCAGCGAAACACCCGGTATACCATAGTACTTACAATAAGTTTCAATGAAGTTGTCAACCAGTGCGGCTTTTGCCGGGGTAAAATCAAGCAATACACCTTTGTCGGGGATGAGGTCTGGTGCAGGCGTAGAAGGAATAATAAGCTCATGGGCTGTTATTTTTTGTGCGGCCTTTGCTATTACCGTGATGGGCTTTTTCTGCCGGGTGTTATACACTGTATCGCCGGCCAGGTAATAGGGCTCATACTCATTGATCTCGTATTTGCCTGCAGGTACATCAACTGAATAGTTCCCCAGGCTGTCAACTGCTGCCTGCAGCCAGCAAGCCATTGTGTTAATAAGGCATACCTGCGCGGGTAATTTGGTGGCTACCGGTTTATCCCAGCTTACTTTTCCTGAAATGGTAGCCAGCTTTGTTGCTGCCGGTAACAGCAAAACGTCGCCCAGGCTGTTGGGGTTCCTGAACTTTAAAGCGCCCTTGCCCCACGATGACCAGCTAATACTGCCGTCTCCATCTTTATCGAAAACATGAAAATCGAAACCGATCGTTTTACCCACCGCCAGCTCATTGCCTAACTGAATGCGCCATTCATAAATGCGGGTATTGCCGCGCCGGTTAACAGCTATTTCTGTAATATCCCAGTTAGCGTCTTTAGCAAACGGATCAAAGAAATTGTTATTGATGTGCTTGAATGTTTCGCTATACAAATACGAAACAACTCCTGAGCCGGAGAGCAAATGGCGGGCATCAATACTTACCTCCAGTCCATCCTGTGAGTTCCAGCGTACATTTTTTGAGGTGTCAACTATGTAGTCGTTATCTGTTATGGTAAAAGCAATGTACAGGGAGTGGTTGTCGAGCCGGTAGCCCAACTGGAAAAATCCGGAAAAGTCTGAATCGTCGGTTGGCTTAACGTCAGACGGAACATTGGCGATTGTATATTTTATGGCATTGGCCGGCCAGTCGCTGAGATCACCATCAATTTTGATGAGGCCAAGCGGGTAAGCATAAGCTACGCTGCCATTATGGGCAAACCCGTTTATGAAAAAGGGGATGCTGGCAAGCAGCAGTGAAATGGTTTTGAGCAACGGCTTTGCACTCATATTAGTGGAATTTGATAGGTGAAACAGAACCCTGACTGTTCTTCTGGATTGAGACGTCCGTATGTTTGAATAAGTTACAGGCTTTGAATGATTTCTCCGGATTAAAGTAGCTTTTATGCCCAATTTGTTGCATGGCAGGCCGCGTCATTATCTTTGTGGGCAATAATCAATCCTATGGGTAAGTTTTTTGATAGCATCCAGGACCATCATGCTGAATTTATACATAAACAAAAGATGTTTTTTGTAGCGTCGGCGCCATTAAGTGGTGAGGGGCATGTAAACCTGTCGCCCAAGGGGCTCGACAGCTTCCGCGTTTTGTCGCCCAGCCGCGTGGTTTATATGGATATTATAGGCAGTGGCAATGAAACATCGGCGCATATGCTGGAGAACGGCCGCATCACTTTTATGTTCTGCGCTTTTGAAGGGCCACCGAATATTCTGCGTTTATATGGGAAAGGATATACAGTGCTACCTGGCGATGCGCAATGGGCTGAATTGTCGGCCTTGTTCACTATACCACTTGCAATAAGGCAGCTCTTTGTAGCCGATATTCATAAAGTACAAACCTCCTGCGGTTTTAGTGTGCCCCTGTATGAATATACCGGCGAACGGGACCAGGCACAAAAATGGGCCGAGAAAAAAGGCCCTGAAGGACTGAAAGCCTACCAGGAAGAAAAGAATGGGATCAGTCTCGATGGGTTGCCAACAGCGTTGGGTAAGCAGGGTAGTTTGTAATTAAGCCTTCTACTTCAACTTAAAAATAAGCGCCTGCCAGGGCAGCAAATTCAGCTCATGTCCATTCTGTTGCAATGAAGTTTCATTGTTGCTGATGAGTTGAAATTGTTTCTTATGTAACTCCTTCGGTATCGTATACGGCACCAGGTCATCAGAAAAGTTCAGGATGATGAGCGTGGAAGTTTTTTCAAGCGTGCGCGTATAGGTGTATATGTTTATATGCGCCGGATCATACAATTTGTATTCGCCATATATCAGTTCCAGATGGTCTTTGCGCAACTGCACCAGGTGCCTGAAATAATTCAGTGGTGAATTGCCATCCACATCCTGTGCTTCCTGGTTTATAAACTTATGGTCGGCATTTACCCTGATCCAGGGCTCGCAGGTAGTAAAGCCGGCACAATCCGTAGCATCCCATTGAAAAGGCGTACGGCTATTATCCCGCGCGCCAAACTGCTGGTCTTTGATAAACCGTTCCACATCTTCTTTCTGCGCCTGCAAATAATGATACATGTACAGGGTTTCAATGTCGCGATATTCCTGTATTGATTCAAACTTTATGTTTGCCATACCCAGCTCATCGCCATTATAAAAAATAGGGGAGGCGCGCATGGTAAGCAAAAAGGTCATCAGCAGCTTCGACGAGGGCACCCTGAACTCAGGCGCATCGTTACCCCAACGTGATAACATCCGCGGCTGATCATGATTGCCCAGATATATAGTGCCCCAGCCTTCTTTGGCAAATACATCATTCCATTCTGTATATAATTTCTTGAACTCGGGTAGCGAATAACCATTGGGGTCGGGCCGTTTAAAACCTTCTTTGGCATACCCCAGTCCCATACCTTTGAAATGATACAACATATGCAGTTCCTGCCGGTCTTCATGTACAAATTGCAGGGCTTCTTCTTTTTCAATACCCGGCGTTTCGGCAATAGTGACCGCATCGGGATATTTGCTTAGTACCTCACGGTTCATTTCATGCAGGTATTCATGCAGTTTAGGCCCTTTTGCATAAAAGTATGACCAGTCATTATCGTATTTCTCTTTAAGCTCTTTTTTAGAAATAACAGGCCAGCTGGTATCTTTTGAGATATAGGAAATAGCATCTAACCGGTAACCATCAAT
The DNA here is from genome assembly GCF_002077945.1 of Niastella vici. GTDB lineage: Bacteria > Bacteroidota > Bacteroidia > Chitinophagales > Chitinophagaceae > Niastella > Niastella vici. The sequence continues at coordinate 377,919 of NZ_LVYD01000002.1, read as the reverse complement.
GCCTTTATCGAGCCAGAAGCACATCATTTGATAGATCTCCTGCCGTACTTTGGGGTTCTCCCAATTGAGATCTGGTTGTTTGTTTGAAAAGTAATGCAGGTAATACGATTCCGTTGCGGGATCATATTGCCAGGCATCGCCTTTCTTATCAAAAAAACTATAGCGCATGGGCGGCTTGCCTTTTTCAGCCGGCCACCAGTGATAATAATCGCGGAATGAATTATCCCTCGATTTCCTCGATTCCACAAACCAGGGATGTTCGTCACTGGTGTGGTTTACTACCAGGTCCATCAGCAGCTTAATACCTCTTGCATGCAAGCCAATGAGCAATGCGTTGAAGTCGGCAATGGTGCCAAAGGTGGGTGAAATAGCTTCATAATTACTGATATCGTACCCATTGTCATCATTGGGCGAAGCATAAATGGGGTTTAGCCATACCAGGCCGATGCCGAGGTTTTGAATATAATCCAGTTTGGAGATCAGCCCGGGCAGGTCGCCAATACCATCGCCATTACTGTCTTTGAAACTGCGGGGGTAGATCTGGTAAATGACGGTTTCCTTCCACCATTCTTTATCTTTTATCTGCATGCGTAACTGTTTATTCGGTAATTTTTTGCAATCCATATACCAGCATGTGGGGTACAGGTTTTGCACGCCATTGGGAATGGAAAAAAAGAAAAACAAACCTTTTGACCAGAATACGCAGGTACATAGCGAGTTTGAGACCAGTGTGGGGAACAATTTCTCTATTGTGCGTGAAGAAACAGAGAAAAAGAGTAATCAATTGGCCGATGATGAAGGTCCGCTCAATGAACTGCCTGATGAAGATTCTGTTAAAAATGAAGGCGGCGCCGTAGCGGGTGGGTAAAGTTGAATGCCCCGGAGGAGAAAAAGGATTGATTATTACTACCTTTGCTGCTCAAATTCCTGCGGTTGAAACATCTTAAAGCACTTGATCATTATTTCTGGAAATACCGGTACCGGTTATTTCTGGGTATCGTTTTTATTGTTATTTCAAACTATTTTGCGGTACTGGCCCCCCAGGTTACCGGTTATGTGTTCGACGTAGTGCAGCGGGCTTTTGGCATTGTGCCTAAAAAAGCCACCGTTGAATACGACTGGCTGGTAAACTGGTTCATCGGGTTTGCCGAACAACACCGGTCCATTTCCGTGATCGCTCTTTGTGGCATCACCATATTGGTACTGGCCCTTATTCGGGGTGTTTTTATGTTCCTGATGCGGCAAACCATTATTGTCATGAGCCGCCATATTGAATACGATCAAAAGAACCAGATATTTCAGCACTATCTCACCCTCGATACCAATTTCTACAAAACCCATAGTACCGGCGACCTCATGAACCGCATGGCCGAGGATGTAAGCCGGGTGAGAATGTTCACGGGGCCGGCCATTATGTATTTGATCAACCTGATATCGCTGATCCTGATGTCGGTATACTATATGGTGAAGAAAGATCCGCTGCTGACCCTGTATGTGCTGGCGCCATTGCCTATTTTGGCCGTCACCATTTATGTAGTAAACACCATCATCAATAAAAGAAGTGAACGTATTCAGGCATTGCTGAGCGACCTTACCACCAATGCGCAGGAATCGTATTCGGGTATCAGGGTCATTAAATCGTTCGTACAGGAAAAGGCCATGTTCCAGTTCTTCGAAAAGAACAGTGACGAATACCGCGACAATGCGATTGGCCTGGCGAAAATGGAAGCGCTGTATTTTCCCTCCATGACATTGCTGATAGGCCTTAGCACCCTCCTTACGATCATGATCGGCGGCATTTACGCCATTTACGACCCAACCGGCACTAAAATTGGCACCATTGCCGAGTTTGTGATGTACATTAATATGCTCACCTTCCCGGTGGGGGCCATTGGGTGGACGGCCAGTATGATACAACGGGCGGCGGCTTCGCAAAAGCGCATCAATGAGTTCCTGCAAACCGATCCGGTAATTGTAAATCCGCCCAATGCCATAAAACCCACCGTACAGGGCAATATTTCGTTTAATAATGTTGATTTTGTTTATCCCAACACTGGTATTCAGGCACTCACGCAGTTCAACCTGCATATTAAAAAAGGGCAAAAGATCGCGATCATAGGGCATACCGGCAGTGGAAAAACCACCATTGCGCAATTATTGTTGCGCATGTACGACCCCACCGTGGGCAGTATCAGCATCGATGGCACCGACCTGCGGCAGATGGACCTGCAGGAACTTCGCCGGCAAATAAGCTATGTACCCCAGGATGTTTTCCTGTTCAGCGATACCATTAAAAATAATATCCTGTTCAGTCCGGCCGCTGGCGCAAGCATCAATGGCGAAACGGCCGTAATGGCTGCCCGCTATGCGAGTGTTGAAAAAGAAATAGAACATTTTCACGACCGGTACGATACCATGGTAGGGGAGCGGGGGGTAACGTTGAGCGGTGGACAAAAACAACGCATATCCATTGCCCGTGCACTGGCCAAAGACCCGCAGCTGGTGGTGTTCGATGACTGCCTGAGCGCAGTAGACGCCCGTACAGAGAAAGAAATACTCGGAAACTTAAGTGTATATCTTCAACATAAAACTGCTATCATTATCACCCACCGCATTTTTACGCTTTTCGATTTTGATACCATTGTGGTGCTCGATGAGGGCAAAATAGTAGAGACCGGCACACATAATGAATTATTATCATTAAACGGGTATTATGCGTATTTATACGAACAACAGCTGCAACAGGAGCGGGAAGAGGGCTAAAACGACTAACAAATGGGGATAACTATGGGAAATAACTTCGTAAAATGGTAATGAAATTTTGTTGATTCTAAAACAATATTATATTTGTAACGCTTTTTTTTGTGAAAATTTGATAATTGTTAACTGCAAAACTTAAATGACTGTGGCGTACGAAAACAACGACAAACGTATGGAAAGCGTTTATAGCAAACGCATAAGAGCTGGGAAAAGAAGAACCTACTTCTTTGATGTGAGGGCTACCCGTGGAAATGACTACTACATTACCATTACGGAAAGCCGCAAAAAATTCAACGAAAACGGGTACGACAGGCACAAGATCTTCCTTTACAAAGAAGATTTCAACAAATTCTTAAAGGCATTGACCGAAGCAGTGGACTACGTGAAAACAGAACTGATGCCCAATTTTGATTTTGACGCCTACAACCACGATCAGGTTGAAGTTGCAGATGCAGATATCGATGAAGTAGCGGAAGCTCCGGCTTTAACCCCGGTGAGCAGCGCCGCCCCTTCCAGCAATGGCGCCGGTTCAGCTGCCGATGCGGGTGAAGAAGTTGACAAATGGTAATTTTCCCCATAAAAGTATTTTGATCTAGCAAGCTCCCGAAAGGAGCTTTTTCTTTTTACCCCCCAGCCCCCTGAAGGGGGGCAATAAAACGGACTGCGGCAATGGATTTCTGCCAATTGCGAGGCGAGCGCGGGGGCTGACTATACAATATAAAATTTCTTTTCTCCCCTTTAGGGGTCGGGGGTGTAACAGCTAACCACAAACGTAATCAACATATCCAAAACAATCCTCCCTTATTATATCCCTGATATTCTTTGTATTAACCCACATTGTCGGGTGCGGCTGCCAAAAAAGGTGGCAATCCCCTTGATTTCTATGCCTTTATTGCACTGGCATTAATCTTGACATATATGGCAATTGCCTTCAAGTCATGGTATATTAAGCAAGAGTATGTTATTTTGTCACAGATAATCTTTGTATGAAAGAAGCGAAAATATTATTCACGCCTGAAGATGAAATGGATTTTATTCCTATTATCCCCCTCAATGAAAATGAAGGAGATAACAGTGCCGATATAGTCATTCCGTCAGAATTGGGTCTGTTACCTTTACGTAATACCGTATTGTTCCCCGGAGTGGTGTTACCGATCACCGTGGGCCGCGATAAAAGTATAAAAGCTGTAAATGACGCCTATAAAGTCGACAAACTGGTTGGGGTTATAGCGCAAAAAGACAGTAATGTGGAAGATCCGGCCGTAAAGGACCTCGAAGACATCGGTACCGTGGCCAAGATCATAAAAATGATCAAAATGCCCGATGGGGGCACCACCGTCATCATTCAGGGCAAACGCCGGTTCAAGGTGGCCCGCATCACCGCCGAAGAACCTTATTTTAAAGCCCAGATAGAATTGCTGGAAGAAGACGAAGCGCCTAAAAATGAGGATTTTAACGCGTATGTGGCCAATATCAAGGAACTGGCCGGGCAAATCATTCAGCTTTCGCCCAATATTCCATCCGAAGCCTCGATCATTTTACGCAATATCGAGAACCCTTCTTTCCTTATTCATTTTATAAGCAGCAACCTGAACACGGAGCTTACCGAAAAGCAGAAGCTGCTGGAACTGAACAATATTGAAACCCGTGCCGACCTGTTAATGAAGCTGTTACAGCGCGAGCTGCAGTTTGCCGAACTCAAAAACAAGGTGACCACCAAAACCAAGACGGAGCTCGATAAACAACAGCGCGAATACTTCCTGCAACAGCAAATGAAGAGCATCAAGGAAGAGCTGGGCGGCGATACCAACGAGCGGGAAATAAAGGAAATGCAGAAAAGGGCCGAGGCGAAGAAATGGCCGGAAGCGGCAAAAGAAATGTTCAAAAAGGGTATTGAAAAGCTGGAACGCATGCACCCCAGCACCCCCGATTATTCGGTGGTATACAATCACCTCGACCTGATGCTCGACCTGCCCTGGCAGGAATGCACCGAAGACCAGTACGATCTGAAGAAAGCGAAGAAGGTGCTCGATCATGACCATTATGGAATGGATAAGGTAAAAGAGCGCCTGCTCGAATACCTGGCCGTGCTGAAACTGAAGGGCGATATGAAAAGCCCCATCCTTTGTTTTGTGGGCCCTCCGGGTATTGGTAAAACCTCGCTGGGCCGCAGCATTGCCACTGCCATTCAGCGTAAATATGGCCGCATTAGTTTGGGCGGTTTGCACGATGAAAGCGAGGTGCGCGGTCACCGCAAAACCTATATTGGCGCCATGCCGGGCCGCATCATTCAAATGTTGCGCAAGCTGAAATCGAGCAACCCCGTGCTTATCCTCGATGAGATCGATAAGGTAGGGAATGATTTCCGCGGCGATCCGTCTTCGGCCCTGTTAGAAGTGCTTGACCCCGAGCAGAACCATTCTTTCTACGATAACTATCTTGAGCTGGAGTATGACCTCAGCAAAGTGCTGTTCATTGCCACGGCCAATGATATCAACAATATTCAACCCGCCCTGCGCGACCGGTTAGAGATCATTAACCTGAGCGGGTATGCCGTGGAAGAAAAAGTGCAGATCGCCAAAAGGCACCTGGTGCCCAAACAAAAAGAAGCGCATGGCCTTAAAACGATCGACTTTAAAATAGGCGATCCCGTGTTGCAAAAGATTATCCAGGACTATACCCGCGAAAGCGGGGTGCGTGAGCTGGACCGCTACCTGGCTTCGATCATGCGCTATGAAGCGAAAGAATTTGCAATGAACGAAACGGTGAAAAGTCCGCTCACGGAAAAAGAGGTAGAGAAGATCCTGGGCAAACCCAGATACAACAGCGATATCTATAAAGTGGCCAATATTCCCGGCGTATCTATTGGACTGGCGTGGACGTATGTAGGTGGTGATATCCTGTTCATGGAAACCAGCCTGAGCGATGGAAAAGGGGAGCTGAAGCTTACCGGTAACCTTGGTAATGTGATGAAGGAAAGTGCGGTAACTGCTTTATCGTACCTGCAAACAAATGCCAAAAAAATGGCTATTGACGCAAAGTTGTTCGAGAAGAAGAATATTCACGTACACGTGCCCGAAGGGGCCGTGCCGAAAGATGGCCCCAGCGCCGGTATCACCATCATGACATCTATAGCCTCGGCATTAACGGGTAAACGGGTAAAACCTTACCTGGCCATGACGGGTGAAATTACCTTACGCGGTCAGGTGTTGCCGGTAGGAGGTATAAAAGAGAAAGTGCTGGCTGCCCGCCGCGCCGGTTTAAAGGAAATTGTGCTGTGCTGGCAAAATGAGCGTGACATCAAGGAAATTGAACCGGCCTTTATTAAAGGGCTCACCTTTCATTATGTGAAAACTATGCAACAGGTGCTTGATATTGCATTAGGGTGAGGCATTTCTTCTACGCTCTTCAACGCTTCGACTTCGCCCAGCCCGCACTGGGCGCTCGTCCTGAGCGTATCCGGGAAGGAGGCCTTTAATAGAATTTTAATGTATTCTTTCAGTTAATCACTGAACAAATAAATAATAAACCCTGTTATTAATATTCAACCGAGATTTTTTTTCATGTTGGTTGTTTTAAGGGTTAAAGAAATTCCTCCATGTCAATGGAGGAATTTTTTTTTGCGCATGCCTAAGGGTGAATGGTGAATTGACTGCCGGTATTGCAGAATCACGATCGGGTTATTATAGTGATTGCGGCATTTTAGTTATTTTCGTGGGTATCCTTCATGCAATTCAGGCTGCTTATATTATGTTTTTTATTTATCCTTACCCGTGCGAATGCGCAAACATTGGGCGGTAATACAGTCTATAATTTCCTGCAGCTTTCCAATACGCCCCAACTCACCGCTTTAGGGGGCTTAAATATTTCCAATCAAACCGCTGATATTGGTCTTGCGTTCAACAACCCGGCCTTGTTACGACCGGCCATGCATACCCAAACATCAATGGTGTTTAATTCTTTTTATGCAGGCATAAAGAACTATCACTTAATGACAGGGTTTTATAAGGGATCCATTGCAACCACGTTTGCGGCAGGTATTAATTATTTCAGTTATGGTTCCATACCCGAAACCGATATGACGGGTAATGTAATGGGCACTATGCGGCCGAATGATTATGTGGTACAATTAAGCGCTGCCCGGCAATACGGAGAGCGGTGGCATTATGGCGTTACTGCCAAATTTATTCATTCATCATATGGTATATACCGGTCATCGGGGCTGGCTATGGATATAGGCATTGCTTATGCCGATTCGGCCCATTTATGGCAGGCTTCGCTGGTGGCCCGCAACATGGGCGGACAGCTAAAAACCTATAGCGGTAGTGGGGCAGGTGATCTGCCTTTCGACCTGCAACTGGGTATTTCTAAAAGGCTGGCTCATGCGCCTTTACAGTTCTCGCTTACCTTTTTTCAGCTGCACCGGTTCAATATTCGTTATGATGACACTTTATTTAACAGTGAAACGGGGCTTGATCAGGATAGCAAAGAAAAAAAATATATATTTGACAAGTTTTTCATGCATGTTATACTGGCCATGCAGTTATACCTTACCGATAAAGTAGAAATAACTGCCGGTTATAATTACCTCCGACGCAAAGAATTGAACATAACTAACGCCGGCAACGGACTAAACGGGTTTTCGATGGGTGTTGGCGTGTTATTCAAAAAAATCCAGATCCGCTACGCGAGGAGTTATTATCAAAATAATTCTTCCTATAACCAATTCGGCTTAAACCTCAGGCTACACGATTATTTCGGCTCAGGCGGGCTATTAAACAGCAAAGGAAATAAGTAATTGTTTCCCCTTAATTATTATTAACCGCTTTCCTTAAACTTTTAAATTTTAGGGATTATGGAGTATTGTTTATGCTGTAAAATGATTAATCTTAATTTTTACCATTAATTAAACCTTTTCTTAATGATCAAAGTGATTATTGCAGATGATCACAGACTGGTACGCGAGGCCTGGAACCTGCTCCTGAGCAGGGATAAACGGCTTTCGATCATTGCCATATGCGAAAACGGTTATCAGGTCATTGAAGCCTGTAAAACTCTTTCGCCCGATGTCGTATTGATGGATATCAATATGGAACCCATAAGTGGTATTGAGGCCACCCGGGTGATCCGTGAGTTCACTGATGATATCCGCATCATCGGCATTTCGGTTCATACCGATCTTCCCTATATCAATGCGTTGATGCATGCCGGCGCCAATGGATATGTTACCAAAAATTCAAGCGGTGAAGAAATGATCAGGGCCATTATGCTGGTTATGGATGGGCAGCAGTATTTCTGTAAAGAGATTGTTGATATAATAGGATAACCCCCAGCCCCCTAAAGGGGGAGTAATAAAGCAAAACAGCGCTTAACCTGTTTAAATAGCAAAGTCCGAAGTATGAAGTCATTTTCTGACCTTTTACTTCGGACTTCTTATTTCTTGTTCCCCCTTTAGGGGGTTAGGGGGTATTTAGCCTACCAGTTCTTTCTCATCTTTAAATGCTTCTCTTGGAGTAAGCCCCAGCATCTCAAACATCGCTTTATCTTCATCGAAGGTGGGGTTGGGGGTGGTCAGCAATTTCTCACCGGTAAAAATGGAATTGGCGCCCGCCATAAAACACAGGGCCTGGTCAGAAACGCTCATGGTGGCGCGGCCTGCACTCAGGCGTACCATCGCTTTGGGCATCAGGATGCGTGCGGTAGCGATCATCTTCACCATATCCCAAACATCAACTTTCTGGTTATTTTCCAAGGGCGTACCCTGCACGGCCACCAGCGCATTGATGGGCACACTTTCAGGATGCTCGGGCATGGTGCTCAGCGTGTGCAGCATTTTGATGCGGTCGGCATGGGTTTCGCCCAGGCCAACAATACCACCGCAGCATACAGAGATACCGGCCTTGCGAACGTTATCCAATGTATCGAGGCGATCGGTATAGGTGCGGGTAGAAATGATCTCTTTATAATATTCTTTTGAAGTATCCAGATTATGATTGTACGCATACAAACCGGCGTCTGCTAATTTCTGCGCCTGTGATTCGGTAAGCATACCCAGGGTACAGCAAACTTCCATTCCCATTTCATTTACGCCTTTTACCATGTCGATAACGCGGTCGAAATCGCGGTTATCCCTTACTTCGCGCCAGGCGGCGCCCATGCAAAAACGGGTACTACCGGCTGCTTTTGCTTTGGCTGCGTATTCCAGTACCTGGTCTTTCTGCATAAGAGGATGTACATTAACACCTGTATTGTAGCGGGCGGCCTGCGGGCAATAAGCACAATCTTCAGAACAGCCACCTGTTTTTATAGAAAGCAACGTACAAACCTGTACTTCACCTGTATTGTTATACTGCCGGTGAGTGCTGGCAGCACGATAAATGAGTTCGAGCAGCGGAGAATTATAAATTTCCTGTATTTCTTCAATAGTCCAGTCGTTTCTGATCATGCTGTTTTCATTTAAATTAATGGCGAATATACACCGTTGAACGGTTCTTCAAAAAACGCCTAATCGATAAAAATATTCCCCGAAAATAGTCACAAAATCAATATGAAAATAGAGATGTGCATTTTCATGGGGATACTATAATTTGTTTAATTCAACCTTTATTTCATATGGGGGGCGGTGCCTTTATCAAGTAAATAAATGGAGGAATCGGGCAAAAGCGGCAGGTCCTGTTTAAGCAGTTTGTTTAAGACCACCCTGAACTGGTTTACGCCTGAGATGCTGTCGTACAGCAGTTTATAATCGTTATCAGGGTAATACACGGCATTCAGGTTCTGGAAGTAACGAACCGGGAAGGCCTCGCTGGTGACGTCGCGGTTGCCGTGGTCGCCCATCAGGATGATCACCGCCGAAGGGTTTTGTTGCTGAATAGCCGTGATCATTTCCCTGATGCGGCCATTGACATAAGTTACATATTCCAGGTACGCCGGAATGGGGTTGGAAAGGCTTTCGGTGGTGATGGTGGCAATGTCTTTTAGTTGGCCGTTTTTGTCGTAGTAATAGGGACTATGGGGCATGAAAAAATGACCGTACACAAAGCGGGGCTTTGCGCTCTTTGTGGCAGCGCTCGTTTTTACCAGCTCAATGAACGACTGGTTATTACGATTGTCCTGCATAATGTCACTGCTCCAAAACCATTTGAACGGATACCATTTAGCCAGCTTCCAACCAATATCTTTTCGAATGCAGGCGAACAGGGTTCGTTCTGTGATCAGCCTGGTGTTTAAGGGCAGAAAGTCCTGACGGGCCACGCTGGGGTGCCCGGCCAGGTTAAAAACTGAATAATTCACAATGTCGTACCCCGCAGCGCTCAGCCTGTTTATTACTTCATTATTACGGATCAGCACTTCACAGTTCGCATATTCATTGACCGTTACATTTTTGGGGTTCGCTATGCCTTGCAAATACGACATGTTCAGGATAGAGGCCATGGAGAAAGGCGTGAAGTTATAATTGGAACGGCTGTTGGCCTGTATGCTGAATTTTTTCCGGAGCAGAAAGCTGTCGAGGTTGTTTTGATACTGGTACCATTTCGCTAATGCAACGGTGCTTGCATACCCATCCATCAGTAAAAAATAAATATCGGGTTTATGGCAGTCAGGGCATTGTTTGTACCGCGCGCGCGCGGTATTGTTCTTTGCAAAAGGGTATACTGATAACGCGTAATCGGAATGGCGGAAGGTTTTTGCAATAAGATCGCCGGCGCCAATAAGTATATAAACAATAAAAAGCAGGTTCAAAAAAGCTGTCAGCCGTTTAAAGGGGCTATTGCGTTTCTTCAGATATACGATCACAACAATAAGCAGTATCAAAAAAGCGCTCAGCAGTACCACATAGCTGCTGAAAAATGAACCCGCGTGTTCTTTAAGGAAATCGTGTATGGCGCCAAAGAAAAAATAAACAGCCATTAGCATAAATGCAAACAGGGCTGCTTTGGGGATGTTGCGAAAAAGCATCCAGCCTGTCCCGCCCAAAACAAGGGCGCCTGCTGTATAAATGATGGCTAATAATAAACCTTCGCCAGGGCTGATAAACCCATAGTTTTCCAGGCAGCCGTGTAATACAAAAAATACAGGTAATAGAACCGGGTAAAGAGAATACTGCCCAAGTTTTGAGAACATATGCTATTTTCTTTTCATTCTGTATAAGGTTCTGCTGGTACCCACTACGATCTGCTTATCGGCTATATCAAAATATTTTGAGAAGTAGTGTTCAAAATGCGTTTGGTCATAATCGGGAAATGTATCGGGGCGGCTGGCCAGCATCTGCTGCACTTTTTCATCTTCTTTGGGAACAAACTCAATCATAAGCTCAGGTGCAATGCCGTTAAAATAGGCTGCCAGTACCGGTAATGAAATGTTCTTGCCAATTACCAGGTGATGAACCAGGGCGAGGGCTGCCACCAGGTCGGTTTGTATGCGCTGGTGAAAAGAACCGCGTTCCTGGTTGTTGAACCCAATGGCAGGGGATGGGTTGGCCACATCGAGTATAAGGGGCAGAATGTTCTGTATTTTCTCCTGCTTCACTTCCTGGTACAGCTTTGAAATGCAGCGGTTATCTGAATCGGTGGCTATCACCTGCATTTGATGGCTGGCAAAAATTTTTGAGAAATAGCCATCGTTGGCGCCCAGGTCAAGTACGCTGCGGGCGCTGGTTTGTTGGCAAAATCCCTGAATGATCCTTTCTTTCTCATGCAGGTATTCCCTGCTCAGGATGGTGTCTTCATAATAATTGCTCCAGGTGGTTTTATACGTTTTATTCGCCGGGAAATTGTCAATGATGTTGGTTAAATGGCTGATGACATCGAGCAGTTTCTTTTTGCTGAAGCCGCCGTTTTGTTTGTTGGCTTTGCCGCTGGCGCTTGTAGAGGCGGTATGCTGCAGGTAAACATGCAACCACACGCCGAGGCTCAACCGGCTTTTAAGGGGCAGCAATTTGGCTATAATGTCAACCGGAATGCCATCAATATAGGTGCTGAGAATTCTTTGAATATCCGTTTTCAGGTAATGTTCCAGGTACAGGGGAAACAGGAAACACTGGCAGAACTGGCGGTAGGCGATCCAGGGTTGTTTGGGATCGTAGCTATCGAACGAGAGCGTATCAATGAATACCGGCCGTCCTTTATGGAATTGAATATTGTAGGGCGTGGCGTCTTTCAGGATCATGCCCTGTTGTAAGGCTGTTTTCAATACAGCCAGGGTAAGTGAGGCGGCATCCTGCAGCTGTTCAAAACACCATTCATAGGGGTACGAAATGAAGGGCACCGGTTCGGGCAGCAGGGTAGTGTACCAGTCGGCCGTGTCAGTAAAGTTTTCAGCTACTTCTTCATGCGCTATCAACTGCTGGCGGCTTACCAGCTGGTTGTATAAACCCGAATCCATCAACTGGCGGTATTGCGCGGCATAGTATTGATTTACCTGCCGGTAAATTTTTCCTTCTGCTTCAAATACAAAACCTGAAGGATCTTTAAACGATGAAGGATGACGTGTGTAATTTGTCATTTAGCAATATCTTCTCCCTCTGCGTCCTCTTTTTTAGGCTTCCAGAAAAATGCCTTTATTTTCCACCAAAGATTTTTGAAATAGAACAATGCCCCCAGAATAGCGGCAATAATCACCTGTATAAGATAACTGCCGCTACCGGGATCAATGTATAAGAGGATGCATGCTTTTATCACAAATAGCTCAAATTTGTTTTGGGCGTTAAGGTTAATACGGTCTCGTACATCAGCCTGATGGTTTGTTCTATATCGCTTTTATGCAACATTTCAACCGTTGTATGCATATACCGTAAGGGTATCGATATCAGTACTGAAGGGCAGCCGTCGTTGGCATAGGCAAACGAGTCGGTATCGGTGCCGGTGCTGCGTGATACTGTGCGCAATTGTACCGGTATGCTGTTTTTTTCGGCCACATCCTGTACCAGGCTCAACAGCTTGTTGTGTACTGCGGGGCCATAAGCCAGTGAGGGGCCTTTTCCGCAGGCACATTCGCCTTCAATGACCTTGTTGATCATGGGTGTGTAGGTGTCGTGCGTTACATCGGTAATGATGGCCACATTGGGTTTTATGCGCCGGGCTATCATTTCTGCACCGCGTAAACCTATTTCTTCCTGTACCGCATTAACAACGTATAAACCGTATGGTAATTGCTTTTTATTTTCTTTCAACTTGCGCGCCACTTCTGCGATCATAAAACCACCCACTCGGTTATCAAAGGCGCGGCCGATAAAATAATCATATGCCAGTTCATCGAACCCATCCTGGTAGGTAACTACTGAACCAATATGAATGCCCAGTTCATCCACTTCTTTTTTGTTGCGGGCGCCGCTGTCGAGGAACAGGGTTTCTACTTTGGGTTGCGGGTCTTTACCATCAGGATTATGCAGGCGGGTATGGATGGCGGGCCAGCCAAAAACGGCTTTTACGGGTCCTTTCTTCCCATGAATAAATACCCGTTGTCCGGGCGCTATCTGGTGGTCAACGCCGCCATTGCGTTTAAGGTAGATCAGCCCCTCGGGGGTGATATAGTTTACAAACCAGCTTATTTCATCGGCATGGGCCTCTATCACCACTTTAAATTCAGCCTTGGGGTTTATGACGCCCACAGCTGTACCATAGGGATCAACAAAAGTGGTATCAACATACGGTTTAATATACTCTAACCATAATTTCTGTCCGCCGCTTTCAAAGCCAACGGGCGATGGGGTATTGATATAGGTCTTGAGGAATTTCAGCGATTGATCGGTCAATGTGGAATTAGCGGAAGCGGTCGTTTTACTTTTAGCCATATTAACTGTATTAAAAGATAATATCCTGTTCTATATATGATAAAATTATTGATTTAATTGGCGCAAAACTACTTATTTGGTATGAATATAGTCAATAGCGACGAAAACATCATCAGTCCGTCCAGTACAAAGTAGTACAGGTAGTCGCTAAAGTTCTTTTTGGCTACCGGGTACAGTACGGCCGTTATGGCGCCGGGAATAAGCAAAAGAACAATAGTGAGCACCGAAAGTTCATTGAAATACAACCCGGCGGTACTTATGGCAAACCCCGCCAGTGAGCCTGCAAAAAGGTTATTAATGCCCCGTTCGTTAAAATAGGTGATCATACTTCTTATGCCCGCCTGTTTGTCATAGTCGCGGTCGCGGTAATCGAAAATGATGCAGATGGCATAAATGAGCAGGAACCGGCTTGTACAAAACAAAAGGGCGGCCATGTTCCAGTGATGGTTATCGATGGCAATGGGTAAAAAAGTGGTCACATACATCCATACAAATGCCAGGAACAGGGTTTTTCCCACTGCAATTCTGCTAAGCCAGGCAAAGGGGCCGTATCGCAATTTGGGGGCCGAATACAGGAAGGTAAGCAGCGCGGCGCCACCCAGCCAGAACCAGTGTTCAATAAAGCGGAAAAAATACCAGGCCGAAACGAGGAACCCCACGCCGGTCAATACCAGGTGCAGTATTTTATGTTGCTGGGTCCAGCGCACCCGGATGTTTTCACTGGTGGCGTTGGCGCTCAGGTACCAATGGAAGTTATAACTGCAAAGGGTTGAAAAAAATACAAATACCAGGTAAGCTGTGCCATCGTACTGCAATTGCAGCAACTGGTTTGTTTGAATGACCATCAACAAGGCACAACCGGCAATAAAACAACTGGTGAACAGGAACCAGTCAAATAAATATTTCAGCATCCTTCAAGCTCTCAAATACAAAAAAACTAGGGAACTCTTTCAACAACAATTTTGTCGGTAACGGTAGTATCGCTGGTATGGCCCTTTTTGTCCTTCAATACGATCTGGAACGCAATCGTATCGGGTTCATAGCCATTGGGAGCTCCCGCCTGGGCATCGGGTTTTTGAGCTGAAACAACATCTAAGGCATACTGTAAAGTTACCTTTATCTCACCTTTCGTTTTGTCAGGAAATGTAGGGAGCTTGTATTTAAAATCGTTGTTAGGGATCAGCGGTTTTGCTTTTGAATTAAGCCGTAATTTGTGCAAAAAGATCGAATCCAGGTCGCCCTGTTTATCGGTGAACTGCATTTTTATTTCAAGTGGGCTGTTTAATGGAACCTGGCCTGGGTTTATGGATGTTACTTCAACCGTAGGTTTATCCTGATACTTATCTTTGCTGCAGGCAAAAACGATCAATGCCAGGGAAAAAGCGAGCGTACTATATAAAACAAGCTTTTGCATATGTTTTAATTATCGTGTACAAAATTATAGGTCAAAAGTCTGCAATAATATTATGATTTGTGAAATAGAAGATAAAATTTTTACCCTTGAACCGGTTGATTTTGAGCAATTGGCGTTAGAAATCTTCCAATTCCAGTACAATAATAATGCTATTTATCAGCATTACGTAAATGCGCTGTCAATAGTTGGGGCAAATGTGCGGTCTGTTGACCAGATCCCTTTTTTACCGATCCGGTTTTTCAAGACTGCCGATATTAAATCGACTGTTTTTGAACCGGAAGCGGTTTTTGAGAGCAGTGGCACCACGCAAACCGTCAACAGCCGCCATTATGTTAAAGACCTGAACATTTACCGCAACAGTTTTTTAAAAGCCTGGGAACGGTTTTACGGACCGGTGCAGGACTGGTGTGTGATAGGGTTATTACCTGCTTATCTCGAGCGCCAGAACTCTTCGCTGGTGGTAATGGTAAATGACATGATCAAATTAAGCGGGCACCCGCACAGCGGGTTTTACCTGTATGAGCACGATAAGCTGGCCCAGGTGTTGCAGGAACTGGAAAAACAGGGACAGAAGACCATATTGATAGGCGTTACGTTTGCCCTGCTCGATTTTGCTGAAAAATACCCAATGCCGCTGCAACATACCGTTATCATGGAAACAGGTGGCATGAAGGGCCGCCGCCGTGAAATGACCCGGGAAGAAGTGCATTTATTGCTCACCACGGCTTTTCAAACCCATGCCATTCATTCGGAGTATGGGATGACGGAACTGTTATCACAAGCTTATTCATATGGGGATGGAATATTTAATTGTCCGCCCTGGATGAAAGTGCTGGTGCGGCAGGATGATGACCCGCTCGATGTTCGGTTAAGCGGCAGCGGTGTCATCAATGTAATTGACCTGGCCAATTTATACTCCTGTTCGTTTATTGCAACCGATGATGTTGGTACGGTAATGCCCGATGGTTCATTTGAAGTATTGGGCCGTATTGATACCAGCGATATTCGCGGTTGTAACCTGTTAATAGCAGGCATATAGATTTTAACAGCCTGTTATGCAACGCCTGCTCAACGATATTAGTCAATGAGTAAAAGAAACCAGATATGAAATTAATTTTTATTTTAATGGCGTTGCCGGTGCTGGCCTCCACCTGTGGAAAGGAAAAAGAAAAGGATGGTTTGCTGAAAGGTAAAGTAGTGCGTCAAACATGCGCCAGCATGGTGGTTCAGGTGTTGAATAATGATTCAATTGGTGAAGATGGCTGGAAGGATATGATGAACAACAATGCGCAATACGATAATGTGTTTTCTGTTGCCAACGTATGCAAATTACCTCAAGGGGTAAAAGCCGGTGCTACCATCACTTTTAAAACGGCTACGCCGGTGAACTCAGGTTGTATTTTTTGCATGATGTATGATGCGGCGCCCAAAGCGCAATTTGATATTACTGATGTTTTTATTGGGAAGTAATTGATTGAATTATAAAAAGGGTGGGTGATCCCCGGCTGTCAGGTGACCCACATTGCAAAAAGGTGAGCCGCTCCTAAAGAGCGACCCACCTTTTTCGATAAAGTCCTGTTAATACTTACGATACAGCACAAGGGGTTTATTATTATAAAAAAAGGGATTGTAGATTTATGCCAAACCCTTAACGCACATGAAAGCCCTGCTCTTTTTTTGCTTTATCCTTTTCGCCTGCGCGGCCATTGCCCAGGAACAACCTTTTAAACTGGTAAACAGAGATTCTGTAAAGCTGGCCGTAACCGATACCGCCGCTTCAACTTATTATCCCAAATTGTTTGAACGTTTTCAGCATTTCGACACCACGCTCTCCCTCGATGATTATCGTCTGTTGTATTACGGTTTTGTTTTTCAGGATGGTTATTCCGGTTATCCCGATGAAAAGAAAAGAGAGATCAGGGAACTGCTGGGCAAAAAGAAATATGACAGGGCTTCCCAACTTTGTGATGTGGCGCTGCATGATGTGCCTGTTGGGCTAACGCCTCATTTGTTGAAAGCGCTGGTGATGTATAATATGGCCGACAATGATTCTTCGCAATTGTTTGCCCGGCGGTACCGCATGTTGCGCGATGCTATATTGTCAACCGGCAACGGGTTATCATGTAATACGGCGTATAAAACCATTTATGTGAGTGATGAATATGAGATACTGAAGAACCTGAAACTGGAAAGTGAGGGGCAAAGCCTGGTATATCCCTGTGATGCGCTGCATGTTTCTCCTTCAGAATATTTTGAGAAAACGATTATTTACTTCGATACTTCTGAAACGTTCATCTTCATGCAGCAACAGTTGAAAGATAAAAAGTAAGTGTGGCACAGGTTTTATTGCAACTGCTGTAGCGCCAGGTTCCTCCATGTAATGTGCAATAATTTTAGTAACTTAACTGTACAACCCTTTTAATCAAAATACATCATGGAGATCAAAGCAACCCACGGCTTTAAAATTGAAGCCGGACAGGATCGTTTTAATGAAAAGGTCTCATTCCTGGGCGGCACGTTCGAATGCAAAGTATCATCAACCGATAGCAGGGAGGGGCTTTGTATATATGACACTACCAAAATGGAAAAAGGCGGTCCGCCCTATCATTTTCATTATACACAGGACGAATGGTTCTACATTCTTGAAGGGGAATTTGTTTTCAGGATCGGCGACGATATTTTCAATGCCAAAGCAGGCGATTCCGTATTTGCGCCCCGACAAATACCGCACACTTTTGCCAAAATAAGCGATACCAATGGAAGAATGCTGGTAGTGTATCAACCGGCTGGTACTATGGATGAATTCTTTTCACAGGCCAGTCAGCTGCCCGATGGCACTTTACGCGATTTTGAACGGTTATACCGCATCCATGGCATGGAAATAGTTGGCCCGCCGCTGAAGTTCGACTAATAGTTTGACGGGTGCTTACCGGTAAGGCACTGCCAGCAGTCCTGTACACGGAAGGGTGCATTGGTTTTGATGGCTTTCAAAGGCCAGCTCTATCAGGCGAATGGTATTGTATCCATGTTCAATGCGTTCCTGTACCGGTTTATGGTTTGCGATAGTGTCATAAAGATTTCTATAATACGCCGCATAATCGCCCTTAAGCGAAGGATAGCGCTCCCTGATAATCTTTCCATCCATTTCAGTATGTAGCAGGCCATAGATGTTTTCCTGTTCCTGCCCCCAATCATTTCCAACTGGTAATTTACCGGCACGCAACAACGCTTCCTGCGGATCTTCCCCCGATTTTACAAACGATCCTTTGGTGCCATGGATCAGGTAACGTGGCCCGGGTTCGCGCACCAGCATGCCGCCCTGCAGTATCACTTTCAAAAAACCATAATCGAGCCGCAGATCGAAGTAGTCATCTACTTTGGCATGTGGCCGTTGCATCCTGATATCTGCTGCAATGGAATTGGGCAGGCCAAACAGGTACAATACCTGGTCAATAAGGTGTGGGCCTAAATCGAAGAGAATGCCACTGCCGGGCAATACGTGTTCGCGCCAGGCCTGGGGCCTTGCTTCGGCGCGATAGCGGTCGTAATGTCCTTCAAACGTATGCACATTACCCAGCAGTTGTTTGTCGAGTATTTCCCTGATGGTGAAGAAATCGCTTACATACCGGCGGTTCTGGTAAACGCTCAGCACTTTGCCACTGCGATTGGCAATTTCAGCCAGTTGTTTGGCTTCGGCCGATGTATTGGTGACCGGTTTTTCAAGCACCACATGTTTGCCGGCTTCCAGCGCTGCTTTGGCATAAGGGAAATGCGTTTCATTGGGCGTGGTGATCACCACCAGGTCAATGGCATTATTTTGCAGCAGTTCCTCCATGGTTTTTACCACCTGCACCTGCGGAAACATTTCTTTTGATTCCTGTTTATGCCGTTCAACCACACTAACGAGTTGAAAGTGGTTGTTGGTAGCAATAAAAGGCGCGTGAAATACTTTGGCTGAAATGCCGTAGCCAACTAAACCTACATTTATCTGTGAATTCATTATTTGATTTTGATGTGATTAGGGAGGGCTGTGCTTTAATTTCTGATTTGGCGATTTTGAGATTTCGCGATTTCATCATGTTGGGCCTAATAAGCAAATCTCAAAATCCCGAAATCCCAAAATCAGCAATATCATCAGCACAATATTCTCCTATCTCTCGCAATAATCATCCACTCACCATTGACAATTCCGTTCTCAACAGTATAGCCTCTTTCGTACAGGGCAACGGTGGGGCAAACATGTATTGGCACGCCATACAACACATCACCAGGTTTAAAGGTGTGGCCTTCGCCGGCCTCCAACACCAGGTGCTCTTCGCTTTGTGATACGGCTTTCAAACCGGGTGCATTCAAAAACACCACCCGCCTGCCTATTTCATTTTCTGCCGCTACCGATTTATGCCCAAGGTCAACACATATTTGCGTGGCATTGGGCTGCGATATAACCCGCGTAATTACCAGGGCCGCCAGTTGAAACGGTTGCTCGGCGCAGGTATCGAGATAGCTTTGGTCCCAGAAAACAAAGGTGCCCGGACTGCATTCCACTGCTTCGCGTTTGGCATGAATGGGAAAAGTGGGCGATCCGCCGGCAATGATCTGAATATCGGAATAACCTATTGACCGCAATTGGGCTTTCATCGCTTCCACCTTTGCAAAAGCTTCGTTAGCGGCGGCCGTGCGTTCTGCCAGGGTGCCGCGGATATGCCCGTCGTAAGCATGCAACCCGGTCATTGATAAACCGCTTGCCTGTGCACAATAGTTGTAGAGAGTAACGGCCGCATCGCCGGGTGCAATACCGGTACGGTTCTGCCCAACATTCAAATCAATATAAACGGCGATGGTAGCGCCTGCTTCGGTAAAAGCTTTGGCAATGGCCTGCGCGCTGGGGATATTATCGACCAGGCAGGCAAAATGTGTATCGGGGTATTGTTGCGTTACCTGCACAAAGCGGTTCAGCTTGGGGCCAACCGGTTGATAGGCCAGCACCACATCGGGCGCCCCGCTCATCGCCAGCATTTCGGCTTCGGCAATGGTGGCGCATTTGAATTTGTTGATGCCTGCCGCCAGCAGCAATTGGGTAACTTCTTTGTTCTTGTGTGTTTTTGCATGGGGGCGCAGCCGTTGCGGATCATCGATCATTGCCTTCAACGTTTCGATATTTGCTTTCACCCGTTCCGGATAAATGACCAGGGCCGGAGAATCTAATTCATCGATGTTTTGGATCTGGTACCAGTTTGCTTGCATGGTTGGTTGTTTTGTCGCCGATTCGCGAAGGTAGGAAATGTGCAGAAGCGGTTTACACAAAAAAATCCATGATGAGCACACCAATGAGGCCCATTACCGAAACAATGGTTTCCATCAGCGACCATGATCTGATGGTATCCCGTATGCTGAGGTTGAAGTATTCTTTGTACATCCAGAAGCCTGAATCGTTTACATGCGAAAACAACAAACTGCCCGCGCCAATCGATAATACCATCAAATTCGGATTTACCTGCATTTGTGGTATTACCGGCCCAATGATGCCGGCAGCGGTTAAGCCGGCAATGGTTGCCGAACCAACGCAAACTCTTATAAGGCCCGCTATCAGCCAGCCCAATACCAACGGATGCACCTGCCAGCCCTTCACGCTTTCGGCGATCGTCATACTTACACCGCTGTCGGTGAACACCTGTTTTAATACGCCGGCGCCGGCTACCACCAGCAAGATCAGCGCTACATCTTTGATGGCCTCGCCATAAATATCCATAACGGCCTTTATTGACCTGCCCGTGTGCAGGCCAAGCGTAAAGGTGGCGGTGAGCAGGGAGAGCAGCATTACGATGGTTGGATCGCTGATGAATTGCACTATTTGCAAAGGAGCGCCTGATAAAGTAGTAATATATGGAATAATGGTAGTAATGGTTATCAGCAACACCGGCAGCAGGGCCGTTAAAAAACTATTTGCGGTATGGGGCATTTGTTCATCGGGGATCATTTTGGGTTGAAAGGTTTGCAACGGCGTACTGCGAATATGCTTCAGCGTTTTCGCGAATAATGGTCCGGCCACAATGATGGAAGGAATGGCCAGTATGATGCCATATAATAAGGTAAGCCCCATATTGGCTTTAAGCTGTGTTACCAGCGCGGTAGGCGAGGGGTGAGGCGGTAAAAAGCCATGGGTTACCGATAAGGCGGCCAGCATGGGCAACCCTATATATACGGCCGGTAATTTATACTGGTATACCACAGAAAAGATCAATGGCACCATCAATACAAACCCTACGTTATAATAAAGCGGAATGCCCACAATAAAACCAGTCACCATTAATGCCCATTGCAGGTGTTCTTTACCAAAAATGCGCATGAGCACCTGCGTCATCTTTTGGGCGGCGCCGCTTTCTGCCACCAGTTTTCCCAGCATGGCGCCCAGCCCAATGATCACTACCAGTGAGCCGAGTGTATCGCCAATGCCTTTTTGTACCGAGGCTGGCAATTTATTTAGTGGAATACCGAGGAACCAGCCTGCTACAAGCGATACCAGCAAAAAGGCCAGGAATGGATTGAATTTTGCCCAGGATATAAGCAATACCAGTGAAAGAATGCAAAGCAGGATGATGAAAAATGTTGTCATGGTTCAATCGTTCTGTGTAATGGTACCGGGTATACGAAATTCCCCACCTAGTGGTTTTAGTTCCCCTTTCACTAATGTAATGATCTTTTTTGGGAATTGATGGTAAAATCGACCGGTGTTGAGTAATGAACAACGGCCGGCTGGCATTGGCTTTTAAGTTATCAACTCAACTTCTTAACTTGGCGCTATGGATTCTCTTACGCATATAGTTTTAGGTGCTTGTATTGGGGAAGTATTTATTGGTAAAAAAGCTGGCAGGCGTGCCCTGTTACTCGGTGCTGTGGCGCAGAGCCTGCCCGATATTGATTTTGTGGCCGGCTTCTGGATGCCCGTCACAAAAGATCTGATGGCCCACCGGGGCATTACCCACTCCTTATTGTTTGTATTGCTTGTTACACCCCTGCTGGCCTGGCTGGCCGACCGGTGGCGACGTCCGCATAATATTGCTTTTTCTACCTGGCTCTGGTTTTTTGCGGCGGAGTTATTGACCCATCTGGCGCTGGATTGCTTTAATGCGTATGGTACAGGTTTGCTGGAACCGTTCTCGCACCGGCGTTTTTGTGTGCATGCCATGTTTGTGGCCGATCCGTTATTTACCATTGTGCCGTTGGCAGTGACGATAGCCCTGTTGTTCATGAAAACCGATTACCGGCGAAAGCGCTGGGCCGCTATTGCGTTCATCTGGTGCGGCTTTTACCTCCTCATCGATGTTATTAACAAGTCTATTATAGAAGCGGCTGTAAAACGCATCGCCAAAGAACAACATATTGAATACCGGCGGCATTTTACCACTCCCACGCCCCTGAATAACCTGTTGTGGTATGTGGTGCTGGAAACCGATAAGGGCTATCATATCGGTTACCGGTCGGTGTTCGACAGCAAACCTTCGATCAGGTTCACTTTTTTCCCCCGCAATGACAGTTTATTAAATCCGGTGAAGGACCTCGATGAGTTGAAAGATCTGTTTGTTTTTTCGCAGGGATATTATACAATTGAGCGCGAAGGAAAATCGCTGGTGTTCAATGATCTCCGGTTCGGCCAGCGGGTTGGCTGGTATAAACCCGATGCCACCTTTGTTTTTCATTTCTACCTGCAGCAGCCTTATGGCAATAATTTAGTGGTGCAAAGGGGGCGTTTTGCCGGTTGGAATAAGGCGGTGTTTGAGTCTATGTGGCATAGGATAAAGGGGGAGTGAATTTCAATTCAAACAGTACGCTACAAATTCGAAGTGCCGGTTGCCAGGTACCAGTTTCCAGTTGCCGGGCCTTGAATGCCGATCTTTCTGCCTGTAGTCGGAGTCTCCGAATTTTTTACCCGGTAACCAGGACCCGGTAACCGGGACCCGGTAACTGGTAACTCATCTTTGTTTAAAGTAGAATGTAAACAAATAGAATATAATTCTTACCAACCAGTATGAACAGTATTGAATGAACCGCTGGAAGAAGTTGTATCTTTTATTGTAATCTTCCTGTGTCACGGGTATGCAATCCTTTTCAATAATGGCCTCAAGCTGTTGTTGTACATGGGTGGCGAATTCAACGTCATTTACGTCAACATTCAATTCAACACTGGCATAGGCGCTGATATCATTTACATTGTAGGAGCCAATGGTTACCCATTTGCCATCGCGGGTGGCCATTTTACCATGTAATACCGACTGGTTATATTCATACAGTTTTATATTGCGCTTCAACAACCAGCGGTACATATAGCGTTCGGCATGTTTGGCCAGTTTTACATCCGATTTTCCGGCTACAATAACCTTGATCTCAATATTACGTTTGGAGGCTCTTGTGAGCTGATGCCTGATGATGGAGCCCGGTAAAAAATAACCCGACATAAGGATCACGTGTGAGGTGGCCTGTTTCAGCATGTTAATATAACTGCGGGAGATCTGGTTCTTGCGTTTTACCCAATCATTGCGGCGAATGCGCAATGGGCTGTTTCCGGCGCTGGGAATGGCCGGTATTTCATGCCGCAAGTTCCGCTTTAAGGCCATTTGCCCGGGCCGGGCCCAAACATCAATACATACTTTAAACAGGGCGCCGGCGGCTTGGCCTTCCATGTACAGCGCCCAATCGAGCCAGGCGGGTTCGTTGTCCATGTCGTTATACCGGTTGCTGATATTGATGCCACCTACCAGTCCGTAGTGACCATCAACCACCAGTACTTTGTGGTGCATGCGGCGGCCGAAGTAAAAATGTTCGCTTTTTAACAGGGGTTCAAAAAAACGGAAGTGAACACCGGCGGTTTGCAGTTCTTTTATAAAGCCGGCTGATAATTCTTTTGAGGCATACCCATCGCACAGGAGATATACATTAACGCCGCGTTTGGCTGCTTCCATAAGCCTGGCGGCAACCATTTGTCCGGTTTCATCATTTTCATAAATATACACCTGCAGGTGTATGGAATGTTGCGCATGGTTGATGAGCCGGGTGAGTGTAGAAAAATAATCCCGGCCACCCCTGACCAGTTTTACGCGGTTATGCGGAATGTAAGCTGAAGACTTTTTATTAATGCCACGCAACATAGCTGCCAAGCTACAAAAATTATACACGCGGCGTTAAACAGCCGTAAGAGAAGAACGAAGTCCTTTATTTTTTTCCGGGGTGAACAGTAATAATGCGATTGACAATAGTGAATGTAACCCCGCCGCCGGTATATTCCAGCATATTCAATACTTTCCTGATGTCTGATTCCCGCTCCACTTCACCACTGAAATGTAGCGAAGGCACACCGGCGTCGTACACAACATCCATATCGTACCAGCGGGCCAGTTCATTCATCACTATTTTGAGCGAGGTATTCCTGAAAACAAATTCACCGTTCTTCCAGGCTATTTCCTGTTTTACGTCAGCATCCTCAATGGTAACGGTGCTGTCGGCTGCAATCAGTTTTTTGCCTGGTGCAAGCAGGCTCGATCTGTTGTTCCGGTCTACTTTCACCAATCCTTCCACTACGGTTGTTTGTGAACGGTTATCTTCTTTGTAGGCTGTGATATTGAAAGAGGTACCTATTGCCTGCACTTCCATATTATCAACTGATACAATGAATGATCTTTTGTTACCGGTTTGGGGAATAAGGGCGGAGGCTACTTCAAAATAGGCTTCGCCGGTAAAAATGACCCGGCGGTCGTTCCCATTGAAATGAACGGGGAACTGCAGGGTAGAAGCGGAGTTCAACCAAATACGGGTGCCATCATCGAGCGTAACCTTGTATTCGCCACCGCGGGGTGTGCGAAGCGTGTTGAAGCCGTTTGTGTTGGCGATGGAGTTGGTTAATTTATATTTCAACTGACCATTCTGTTCTTTCAGGATAATGACATTACCCTGTTGTGCAATGTTGCCATTGTTCATTTCATTGAGTGATACGGTTGAGCCATCTGCAAGGATCAGCACAGCTTTTTTGGTATCGGCCGGAATGCCGGGTGATTTTTGCTTTGCCAGCACTATTACTGATTTGGGGATGGGTTTTTCTGCCTTGTTCAATGCAACATACGTGATGCCACCTGCTACCAGCAGCAGTGCGGCAGCCACCATGTACCACCATATTCTGAAGTAAACCTTTTTGCCGGTAGCAGCATGCGGAAATAGCCGTTGGGCCAGCCGCTCATAAGCCTGGTTGGGATCGTAGGAATGCAATTCATACAGGTCGTTCCCCAGTTTTTCCTCATCCATCAGTTCTTCATATAAGATATAGTTATCATTATTTTCCTGAATCCAGGCATTCAGTTCCTGCCGACCTTCGGTCGACAGGCTGTCTTGCAGGTCGGCGAGAATGAGCGAGGCAATATGTGATGCTTTTTCCATTAGTTGTTCATTCATAAGAAAAAGTTTAATTCATAAATATGAGCATGGGCCAGGGCAGGAATGGTTGGTTTGAAAATGGACTGTTGTTGCTTTACTATTTTATGGATACTTCATTGCTGCAACGGAAAATGGGTGTAGCAGAAATGGTGTTGTGTTCTGATTGTATTGTTGTAAAAACAACAATTGTTATGAATTGTACTAAAGGGTAAGGTAAAATCTTTAATAAATTGATGGCTTTACAGAATATTATTTAAGGGTTGGGTAGGAATGCTAATGGTATAGCAATAATACCCCGGTTTATTGTACGATTTTCGTAAGATGCTGATTGGCATTAAAAGTACGATAAGTACGGAAGCTGAAACCGGCCCTGGTGTTTATCATGTAGTGTAGAATCATGGGGAACTTCAAAAACAGGTGCCCCTCTAATATTATAAAACAAATAATGTTAATGGTTTGCCTAAACAAAAAGGTAAAAACCGAAAAGGATATGATTGTAATCAAGTGGCCAGGCTAAAAAATGGGGAGAAAACCCCTAGACGGCCTTCGTTCGCTGTTACCCCGGCCTCTTACCCGCGGCCCCTGAACATACCCCCCGGCCAGCACTCTGGGGAGCACTACACCTATCATTGATGGTAGTTTACTGGTGGTTTAATGGCAGCCAGCTAGCCTTGGGTTGCACTGGGATGCTCTGGAGCCCCTATACAGTAACTCTGGGGCGCAGTGCAACCCCAAGGCAGTACTTAGGCCATACTTAGACCATGCCCTGAGCATCCCCAAAGCATGCCCTGAGCATTCCGGTAGCATCTGGGGCGGCACCTGTACCAGGGCGCGCCCCTCGTTCATAAAAACACTATTGGTTGTACCGGTCAGCCAATTATAATGCAGGTGTGTGACCGTTACACAAAAAAAGACCGCTTGCGCGATCCTTTTTGGGATTAAGTGAAAAGTTGGGGGATTGTTTGTTAAGGCATAGATCTTCTGGAGTCTGAAGAAGAAGAAATTAATGTCTCGAACACCTCTTAAAGATGCGCTGAACGCCTTGATCCCCTTTTACCGGGATTCTGACCATCTTGCCTAAGAATTTGACCTGAACCGCTTCCAGGTCTTAGCTTTTTGTTGTTGATTAAACACAAAGTGGAATAATTAGCAATTGCCCGTTAATTAAATCGCCCCTTTTAGGGGGCAGGGGGTAACAACACGATCCCATGTTCCGGCTTCCAGTTCTTACCGAAGCGAATTCCTTGTTCTTCTTTTTTTGATAAATGTAAAGTGGAACTAACAATAGCTGTTAACAGGTGCCCCCTTTAGAGGGACAGGGGGTGAGGTATAAAAATAGAAAAGCCGGGTAAGACTACCCGGCCGTGGGGGATTCCTGCGCCTCTTCTGTACCAGGAAGAGGGATAATTGATGCACATGAGGAATGCGAATGAGACAAGTGACTCCTAACGGTGTTAGGGATATAATACCATTATATAAACCATTCAGGCATTTACTACCCAATGGATATAATAAGCGTACTTAATACAGACTAATCAGTAAAACCTTTTGGAATTAGAACAGAACTACTACTAACGTGGAGCCTTGAGATGCTTAAATATAATACACTTCATTCGTGTATTAAGGATGCCGGTTCTTTGTGGTCCCGCCATGCGGGAGAGAAAGGA
The DNA here is from genome assembly GCF_002077945.1 of Niastella vici. Taxonomy (GTDB): domain Bacteria; phylum Bacteroidota; class Bacteroidia; order Chitinophagales; family Chitinophagaceae; genus Niastella; species Niastella vici. The sequence goes on along the minus strand of NZ_LVYD01000002.1, from coordinate 350,867 downwards.
ATTTATAAAGATGTTCGAATTTTAAAAAGAAAAGGGAGAGTAGAAACACTCCCTTGTAGTGACCCAACCAAACAGTCACATGAGATTCCCGCTCGACATTCCGTCTTCTCGTCTGGCTGAAAGAACGAAAAGTACAGATGTATACATCGGGCGGACAAACAAGGCCTTTTGTAAAGGCTCACGGTTCATTTATCGTTCAGGGTTAATAAAAGCAGTTCACTAAAAAACTATTAACCCTTCGCACTAGTAAAATCACACGCTACAACTTATTAATACTATAAAAGAACTGAGGTACAGAAAACAAGCAGTTCGCAGCTAAAAATGTCAAAGTGTTTTAGATGGCTATACTTTTTAAAACACAACTCGTTTAACATATTTAAGCGCAAAGAGCAATTCACAATGTATCCCGCACGGCCGAATAATAACCAGTTTAGTATTAAAACAACTTTCAACGCATTTATTACTATTCCAAATCAAAAAAAATTTAATAAAATTCAATAAATGGGTATTTACACCTACCCGCAGGCCCTTTTTGTGTAATAAAACTGATCTTTAGGCAGGAAAATGTAAGTTTTGGCAGTTGGCCGAGCCAGCCCTTATAAGGGTGAATAACAGCAACAGGTTCATGAGGTCACGGTCGCGCAGCCGAACTTTCAGCAATTGTATGGCCCTGGCTTTTTGATTTTTTACGGTATGCACCGATATATTCATGAGGTCGGCGATCTCCTGGTTCTTTAACCCTTCCAGATATGCCAGTTTCAATACTTTACCACATTGTTCGGGCAGGTTATTTACTTCCTGCATAATCTCCTGCAATATTTCTGACCTTATCATTTCATTCAACACAAACTCTTCTTTTTCACCTGTTAAATAGGCCAGTTGCTTTTGGTTCAGCGAATCGCGTTTGGCCTGCTTTAAATGGTTCAAACAGGCATTGCGCACCGTAATATACATGAAGGCCTTCAGGTTCTGCAGGTTCTCAAAGTTGTCGCGCTTGTTCCATAATTTTATAAAAGCTTCGCCAACAATATCTTCTGAAGCGGCCTTATCGCCCAGCAACCGCTCGGCAAAAAGGCATAAAGGGCTGTAGAACTGCTTTAATAACGATTGTAAAGCATCGGGACCACCTTTCCTGAATGAAACAAGTACATCATTTTCCAATGGAATAGAACGCATTAGGACGAGTGTTTTTGCTAACCTTGATAATAAATGTTTAATAATTGATAGTAAATCACAACGTTACATGAGTTACGGTAAATCACAAACGCATTACGGGTATGGCATGCTCTATTCTTTGATTCTGGTTACAAGGCAGGCTTGAGGAACATTCAATCATTATAAGATAAGGTGAGCAATTGGCAGAATGCATCTGATGTTCTGAATGATCAGCAAGCAATTCACAACAAGATTACACGTAAAAAACAAATTATCAAAATCAAGTATGGGTAAAGGTGAATTTTTTAGCTGCAGGCCCGGGGTGTCAATCACCAATAATAAAGGTCATATGCTACCCGTTGCATGCAACTACAGACATAACGCATGGGTTATTAGCTGCAAACTATGACCATCGTCATACGCAAAAACATTATTGCATATTTTTTATTCGCGCGCCCGGCCTGCAACTGTTACACAAACCCTCAATCGTGGATCTTATAACCGTTTACACCAATAATTTTTACTGCACTCATTAGTGGGTGCATTGTGTTAAGCACAAAATTGAATTCCCGGTCAATCAATACAGAGGGCAGTTTTAATAATAAGTGATCTTTTTGAGTGAGCAGCGCCGAACCAATTTCCTGGCTGTCCTTACTAAAAGGCTGTTGCAGCCAGGTGATGGGTAGCTCGTATTCGGTTATTTCCCTGATAGAATGGGCCGGCACCTCAAAAGTGGTGAACGAAAGGGAAGGGGCAATATGTGTATGGCCGTGTGGGCCGTATATTCCATCAATGACTGTGACCTGCTTTCAGTAAGATAAATACAGGGAATGCCTGCGTAATTCCATCTGCCGCCATGTAGTTTGGCGCCCAGCCCGCTAAGGTCATGGGCATGTGCGGTTTTTCCGATGCGGTAAAGCTGCATAAAGGATAGCCGTTAGGTTAATATATGCCGTATTCAATACGGCCTAATTCTTTTTTTACTTCTTCAATGCCGTACAGGGTATCCAGCAATTCAAGTGGCGCCCTGCCTCCGAGCGCAGCGGCCGGGTGCCTGAGCCAGGCCTGAAAGCGTTCCCTGCTTTCAAACACTTCGCGCCCATAACTGAGGAACTCGGCAAAGCGCATAATGCGCTCACTGGTGGGCTGATCAAACTTTTCATCTCCTTTCTTTTTAATAAGGGTGGTGCGCGATATTAATAGCACGCTGCTTAAGGTGTGGTAATCGAAATCGGTTTCCGATTTAATGGCTTCCAGCTGTTTTTTAGTGATGCCATTTCGTATAATCCCGATCTTGTACTGTAAACTAAGTGAGTTAAAGTGGAAGGGGGCCGTTGGCCGGGCAGCGGGGCCCTGGCGCGTACCTGTTTGCGTAGGAGAAGCTGTATAAGCGTGACCTTGTCCTTTACCAACGTCGTGGTTGCTCTGGGGTTTTTTATTGCCAGCCATAAGGTTAAATGGTTTTCAGCCAAAGCTAGGCAAGTTTTTCCCGTTTATGAACACAGAGAACGCTTTGCAGCAATTTTTTGATTTAAAACAATTTATTACGTTAGTATATTCGTTATAGTGATGCGCGTTGGGTTAAATAGAAGGGTATTTCAATATGATCGGTGCTTTGTTCCAGTATAAGCTGGGCCGTTTTTTCACCCATCATCTCAAAGTCGGTCGATATGGTGGTAATGCCGTTCAGGATAATTTTCTTTAGCGGCGTTTCGTTGTACGAGATCACCCCAACGTGTTTGCCTACCTTTAGTTTGGTTGCCAGTATTTTTTCGATCAGGATAACGAGGTCGTTTTCCATGAGGTTGATGAATACCTCGCCTTCCTTGATGGGTTCGTTGGCGATATCGTGCACCACTTTATAATTGAACGCATACTGCTGGCAGAAGCGGTAAAAGCCTTTTAATATTTCAACCGGGTGGTAAGTGTACTCGGGGAAAATGATCTTGATGGTATGGTATTTACTCAGCGGTTCAAGCGATTGTTCCAGCGCATCATAGATATCCTTTTCAAAGTTTTCGTAAACGGCGCCGTATTTACCTTCAATACCGGGTATCAGCTTGTCCATCAATATCAGCTTTTCCTTGGGCAGGGTATTGATGATCTCGCTGGCGTTTTCGCCACCGTCGAGGAAATGTGGTATGATCACATAATGACTGTAATCGTTCTTTTTGTTGGCGATGAGCCGTTTGAAGAAGGCGAAGTCATTATTATAGATATAAAAATCAATGGAAGCCATTTCGCCCAGTGAAGCAACAAAGGCATCGTAAATGATCTTTTTGTGCGGGCTCAGTTTATTGAACAGCAGGAATATTTTCAGGTGTTGCCCCACTTCGGTGTTCTTTACAAAATATCCCTTACCCGGCACCGAGCCCAGAATGCCGATCTTTTTAAGGTGCTTATAACCTTTCTCGGCCGTATCTCTTGAGATCTCAAACTCAAAGCTCAGTTCGTTGATCGAAGGCAGCAACTCGTCTTTCTGGATCTTACCCTCACCAATAGCCTTTATAATGGAATTGGCCAACTGCAAATACTTGGGGGTAGCAGAATAATAGTCGATAAATAAATGCTGAAATATGGAATCTTTTTTCATGATAACCTCGCATGATGATTGAATGGTGTACAATCAACCTGTTTTAATGCCCGTCAAACTTAGTTAAAAAGCTAAATATGAGGCGGTTTTTCATTAAAAAAGACCATGATGGTACATGATGGGCTAATAATCGTTAACTTCTACTTTCACCTTTTTAATCCGGCATAGGCTGGCCATATAGAAAAACGCTACAAATGAATGCTATTCTTGGAGTTATATTTCATTTTTTAGGAGGTTTCGCATCCGGAAGTTTTTACATTCCGTACAAAAAAGTTAAAGGTTGGGCCTGGGAAAGTTACTGGATCATAGGGGGCCTTTTTTCCTGGTTGATAGTGCCGCCATTAGCCGCCTGGCTTACCATCCCCAACTTTTCAGAAATAATCAGCCAGGCTGGTGGTGCAGTAATAGGCTATACGTTCTTATTTGGGATCCTGTGGGGTATTGGTGGTTTAACTTATGGCCTGGGCGTACGCTACCTGGGTGTGTCATTAGGAAGCAGTATTATCCTGGGGCTTTGCATGGTGTTTGGCTCCCTTATCCCTTCCATTTACTATGATATTTTCCCTGCTGCCGGTAAAGATACTTTTAGCGCGCTGGTTGGCAATACATGGGGTAGAACCGTTTTATTGGGGCTGGCTGTATGTATAGTGGGTATCATCATTTGCGGAAAGGCCGGAACAAGAAAGGAAAAGGAATTGATGAAAGGAGGTGTTGATCCGCATGGATTGCCTGCAAAAAAGGAAGGCAAATCCGACCAGGGCATTGACCTCCATGTTGAGGCTGACAAAATTAAATTGGCAAAGACCGAATACCGGTTCGGACTGGGTTTACTGGTATCAATTATATCAGGTGTGTTGAGCGCCTGTTTCAATTTCGGGCTCGAGGCGGGCAAGCCAATGGCCGCAGTCGCAAACTCTTTATGGATGGCGGCTCACCCCGGCGAGGGCAATTTCCTTTATCAGAACAATGTAACATACGTAGTGGTGTTGTGGGGTGGGTTAACCACTAATTTTATCTGGTGTATGATCCTGAACGCCCGCAACAAGACCTTTGGCGATTATACCAATAAGAAAACACCGCTGCTGTCGAACTATATTTTCTCGGCACTGGCCGGTACAACCTGGTTCCTGCAATTCTTTTTCTATGGCATGGGCGAAAGCAAATTGGGCAATGGCCCCAGCAGCTGGATCCTGCATATGGCCTTCATTATTTTAACGGCCAATGCATGGGGACTGGCATTGAAAGAATGGGCAGGCGTAAGCAAGAAAACTAAAACAACGGTTATTATAGGCATTATTACCATTATTGTGTCGGTATTACTGGTAGGATATGGTAATTCGCTGAAGGGGTAAAAAGAAAGACATGCCAAAGTTCAGGGGAAAACAAACTTTGGTACGTCTATATAGAACAGAGGCTTGCCACGTCCGTCCCGGCAGGTGCTGGGGATAACCGTGACATTCCTTCAATGAATATTATAAAAAGAACAAATTAAAGATCAGACTATGTCAGCAACAAGTGCAGTAAAGTTTAAGCATGTAAGCTATTTGTGGGACGATGCCAAAGCGGCTTCCCTGAAGGGCGATGAAGTAGCCTTGTTAATTTACCGGAGTAATTTGTTGGGCGCCGATCTGCGTCTCACCAATTATGGTGGCGGTAATACTTCGTGCAAGGCCATCGCTAAAGACCCCTTAACCGGTAAAGAAACTGAAGTGATGTGGATCAAAGGGTCGGGGGGCGACCTGGGCACTATGAAAAAAAGTGGCCTTGCTGCCTTATATGTTGATCGTTTACGCAGCCTGAAAAACGTTTACCGTGGTATAGAACATGAAGATGAAATGGTAGAGCTGTTCAACCATTGCATTTTTGACCTGGCTTCAAAAGCGCCCTCTATCGATACACCATTACATGGTTTCCTTCCTTTCAAACACATCGACCACCTGCATCCCGACGCAGCCATTGCTATTGCTGCTGCAAAGGATGGTAAGAAAATAACACAGGAATTATTCAATGGAACGATCGGCTGGGTTGAATGGCAACGCCCTGGTTTTGACCTTGGTTTGAAGCTGGCCAAATGCCTCGAAGAAAACCCCGGCATCCGCGGCATCATGCTTGGTTCGCATGGTTTATTCACCTGGGGCGATACGGCTTATGAAAGCTACATCAACACCCTGGAAGTGATAGAGCGTTGCGCTGAATACATTGAAGAAAAAGTAAGCAAACAGAAAGCTGTTTTCGGTGGCGCCAAAGTTACTTCGCTGCCTGCTGAACAACGCAAATCACAAGCGGCTGCGCTGGCGCCTGTGCTGCGCGGTTTTTGCTCAAGCTACCAGAAAATGGTTGGTCATTTTACCGATGACGAAAGAGTGTTGAACTTCATTAACTCAAAAGACCTGGAGAAACTGGGACCCATGGGTACCAGCTGTCCCGATCACTTCTTACGTACGAAGATCAGTCCGCTGGTGTTGAACTTAACGCCTGGCGAAGAGTTGAGCGATGTAAGCAAAATAAAAGAGAAACTGACGCCGCAATTTGAAGCCTACCGCGCTATGTATGCAGACTACTACAATACCTGCAAACATGCTAACAGCCCGGCTATGCGCGATCCCAACCCGGTGGTGATCCTGTACCCCGGCGTAGGTATGTTCACTTTCTCAAAAGATAAACAAACTGCCCGTGTGGCCGCCGAGTTCTACATCAATGCCATTAATGTAATGCGTGGTGCCGAGGCGATCTCCTCATACACTTCGTTACCCCGTCAGGAAGCTTTTAACATTGAATACTGGTTACTGGAAGAAGCCAAGCTGCAACGTATGCCTAAGCCCAAAGCTTTATCGGGCCGCATTGCGCTTATCACCGGTAGCGCCGGTGGAATAGGGAAAGCTATAGCCAAAAAATTTGCCGACGAAGGCGCCTGTGTTATCATCAACGACAATGATGCACAACGCCTGGAAGGTGCAAAAGAAGATTTCAGCAAATCATACGGTAAAGACGTATTTGCCGCTGTGGTGCTGGATGTTACCAAAGCCAGTGATATCAAGGGCGCCTGCGATGCTGCCGCCCTCGCTTTTGGCGGCCTCGACATCGTAGTGAACTGCGCTGGTTTATCTATTTCAAAACCCATTGAAGAGCACACCGAAAAAGATTGGGATATTCTGTATGATGTACTGGTAAAAGGCCAGTTCTTCATGACCCAGGCTGGTGTTGATGTGATGCGCAAACAGGCTATCGGCGGCGATGTGATCAACATCGTGAGCAAGAATGCCCTCATGAGCGGTCCCAACAACGCCGGTTACGGTTCTGCCAAAGCAGCCCAGTTACACCTGAGCCGCCTCAATGCAGCCGAACTGGGTAAAGATCACATTCGCGTGAACGTGGTGAACCCCGATGCGGTTATCAGTGACAGCAAGATCTGGGAAGGTGCCTGGGCCGAAGGCCGTGCCAAAGCCTATGGCATTAAAGTGGAAGAATTACCTGCTTACTATGCCAAACGTACCTTGCTCAACGAGATCATATTACCTGAAGACATTGCCAATGCCTGCTTCGCGGTAACCGGTGGTTTGTTGAATAAATCAACAGGGAATGTGATCAATGTAGATGGAGGGGTAGCTACTGCTTTTGTGAGATAATTTTCCGAAGTAGGAGGTAAGATGTAAGAAGTAAGAAGAGGTTGAATGTTTTAGCCTCGCTATTGATTTCAATTGTATTTCTTACTTCATACTTCTTACTTCGTTTTCCTATATTCGATAATAAACATTTTTATGCCTAGAGTTGCATTCAAAATGAATTTATACAAGGGTCAGGAAGCTGAATACAAAAAACGTCATGATGCTTTATGGCCCGAACTGGAGGCATTATTGCGTGCAACAGGCGTTAGCGAATATTCGATCTTTCTGGATGAAACCACCAACAGCCTGTTCGGGGTATTGAACATCAATGACCCGGCTGCGCTGGATAATTTATCCGCTCATCCCGTTATGAAAAAATGGTGGGCCTACATGAAAGATATCATGGAAAGCAATGCAGATAACTCACCTGTGAGCATTCCGTTGAAAGAGGTTTTTTATTTGCCGTAGTAAGAAGAAGTAGGAGGTAGGATGTAAGAAGATGCTGATTGTTTTACCTCGCTATTGATTTCGGCTTGTATTCCTACTTCGTACCTCATACTTCTTACTTCGGTATCTTTGGTGGCAAGAGGCTCATGTTTTGTAAAAGATATTCCTAAAATACGATTGTATGCAAATAGACAAATATAAAATAGACGAGTTTAATAATAGTCTCCTTAAAGAACATAAACGCCGGTTCGATTTTGCCGCAGAAGGTATTACCGGTTTAGACTGCATCCTTAAAAAATTAGTTGATTTTCAAATAGCCATTCCCAGCTGGGCATTGGGAACGGGCGGAACCCGTTTCGGCCGTTTCAGTGGTGGCGGTGAACCCCGCACGCTCGAAGAAAAGATCGAAGATGTGGGACTGCTGCATTCGCTCAACAAGAGTGGTGGCGCCATTTCGCTGCACATTCCCTGGGATATTCCGCAAGATGCCAAAGCCATTAAAGCACTGGCAGCTCAACATGGTTTGCGCTTCGATGCCGTAAACTCCAACACCTTCCAGGACCAGCCCGATCAAAAGCATAGCTATAAATTCGGTTCCCTGCAACACGTTGATAAAGCAACCCGCAAACAGGCCATCGATCATAATATTGATGTAATAAAACAAGGGGTAGAACTGGGTTCCGATTCTATCACCGTTTGGTTGTCAGATGGCAGCTGCTTTCCCGGACAGCTGAATTTTCGTAAGGCATTTCAGCGCACGCTCGAAAGCCTGCAGGAAATTTATGCCGCCCTGCCCAATAACTGGAAGATGTTCGTTGAGTACAAAGCCTTCGAACCAAACTTTTATTCCATGACCGTTGGCGACTGGGGACAATCGCTGTTGTATGCCAGCAAACTGGGGCCCAAAGCCTATACGCTGGTCGATCTGGGCCATCACCTGCCCAATGCCAACATTGAGCAAATAGTAGCCCTGTTGTTAAGCGAAGGCAAGCTCGGAGGTTTCCATTTCAACGATTCAAAATATGGCGATGATGACCTTACTGTAGGCAGCATCAACCCTTACCAGTTGTTCCTGATCTTTAATGAGCTGGTTGAAGGTATGGATGCCCGTGGTATGCAACATGCCACCGACCTCGGCTGGATGATAGATGCATCGCACAACGTAAAAGACCCGCTCGAAGACCTGTTGCAATCAGTAGAGGCCATCAAGATCGCCTATGCACAGGCGTTGCTGGTTGATACAAAAGCATTGCAGGCCGCCCAGGAAGCAAGCGATGTGGCCAGGGCGCAGGAAATTCTGCAACAGGCCTACCGTACCGATGTACGTGCGTTGGTAGCCGAAGCCCGTTTACAGGCCGGGGCTGCACTGCAACCATTGCAATTGTACCGTCAATTGAAAGTGAGAGATAATTTAATTAAAGAGCGCGGTCAAAAGACTGTTGCTACAGGATTATAAAAAGGCCGTTGCAGGTTACAGGTTTCAGGTTACAGGGATAGATGTTTAACATGCTTCCTGAAACCTGTAACTTGTAACCTGTAACTGTTCTACCATATTCCAGAGGTTACAAGTGAGTGATAATAGAAACCTAATGAGTAGAATCCCCGTCATAGCGATATTTGATATTGGCAAAACCAATAAGAAGTTATTCCTTTTTGATGAGCAGTATAACATCGTACTCGAGAAAAGCGAGCAGTTCCCCGAGGTAATCGATGAGGATGGTGATTCCTGTGAAAACCTTTCGGCCCTTACCAACTGGGTGCGTAGTTGTTTGCAACAGGTTTTCCAGGATGCAACCTACCAGGTGCGGGCGCTGAACTTCAGCACCTATGGCGCCAGTTTTGTGCATATCGATAGCGAAGGAACGGCGGTGGCTCCGTTGTACAATTACCTGAAGCCTTACCCTGCCGGGCTGCAGGAGGATTTCTACAAAAAATACGGCGGCGAAATAGCCTTCTCTATTCATACCGCTTCACCGGTGTTGGGCAACCTGAACTCGGGCATGCAGCTGTACCGCCTGAAATACACGAAACCCGAACTGTTCGACCGTATTCATTATTCGCTGCATTTGCCGCAATACATGAGCTACCTGGTTACGGGCCGTGCTTATTCTGATATTACCAGCATTGGCTGCCATACCGGCTTATGGAATTTTCCGCAGAACCATTACCACGAATGGATATACCGCGAAGCCATCAATGAAAAGCTGGCGGCCATTTTCCCGTCAGATCAATTAATGCCTTCGCAATGGCAGGGGCAGGCCCTGTTAACCGGGGTAGGCCTGCACGATAGCTCTGCCGCCCTGATCCCGTACCTGTTCCACTTCACTGAACCGTTTGTATTGTTATCAACCGGCACCTGGTGCATCAGTTTGAACCCGTTCAACCAAACCAGGCTTACGTACGAAGAATTACAACAGGATTGTTTGTGTTATATGGAATACCGGGGCAAGCCCATCAAGGCATCGCGGCTGTTTGCCGGGTATGAGCACGAACAACAAACCAAAAGGCTGGCAACCCATTTTAATGTACCGCCCGATCATTACAAAAAAGTTGCTTTCAATGCCGACCTTTTACCCGGTGTAAATGGGTCTGCCGGCGCAGCTGCCGATAACAAAGCCGGTAAAACCGTCATGGTGCAGGAATCGGCTTTTGGCGCAAGAGACCTCAATGGTTTTCCCACGTACGAAGCGGCCTACCACCAGTTTATGGCCGACCTTATGACACAGCAGGTAGCTTCATTGAACCTGGTACTGCATAACAGTCCGGTAAAAAAGATCTTTGTAGATGGCGGCTTTAGCAAAAACCCCATTTATATGAACCTGCTGGCCAATGCATTTCCCACCCATGAAGTGTATGCCGCCTCTATGGCCCAGGCTTCGGCGTTAGGCGCTGCATTGGCTGGTCATACTGCCTGGAACAGGCATGCTCCTTCCTCTGATCTCATTGAGTTGAAATCATACAGCGCCCAGCTGGCGGCGAAATAAGAAAATAAAAAAACGTCCCGCCCAAACGGGAAGTTTGATAAAAGGAGGGTTTCGCAGGCTGTCTGCCCCCGGTTATTGAATTGATATTTTCAGGAGGGAACAGGATTGTAAAGTAAATTGCGGCCATTACTTTCGGAATTAACGAACTAACTACACCATATGAATAAATTTACCGGCACATTAATGGTTTCGTTACTGGCTGCAACAGCTGCTTTCTCCCAGGGCAAACCCGCCAACGATGTTACCGCTCCCCTGCATGCGCTGCAGCCCGATTATCCGGTGCCCTATGGCCCCATGAGCGAAGCCGATATTAAAAAGGTGCTGGATAAAGTATATACCTATCTCGATGCGGTTACCCCGGCGCAAATGATCAACCGGCAAACAGGGCAGGAGGTCACCGATGCATCGCAGTTTGATACGTCTTATGGTATTAAACCCGGTGATTTCAGGCTCACCGCTTATGAGTGGGGTGTTACTTACAGTGGCATGTTGCTGGCAGCTGAAACCAGCGGCGATACCCGGTACAACGATTACGTTAAACAACGCCTGTCGTTTATTGCCAAATGGGTGCCGGCCATCAAAAAGAAAGTGGCCGAAGGATCATTGAAGGGCAATTATGTATTTCGCCAGCCCATTGAACCGCATGCGCTCGATGATGTTGGTGCGGTATGTGCGGCGATGATCAAAGCCACACGCAGTGGGTTGAATAATGATCTGCGTTCGTTGATCGATAATTACATGAACTACATCAGCACGAAAGAATTTCGTTTGCCCGATAGCACCCTTGCACGCAACCGGCCGCAAAAAAATACCATCTGGTTAGATGATCTGTATATGAGCGTACCGGCGCTGGCGCAAATGGGAAAGCTCACCGGTAAAACCAGTTATTACGATGATGCGGTAAAACAGATAAAGCAGTTTTCGCAACGCATGTTCGATAAAGAAAAAGGTTTGTACATGCATGGCTGGGTGCAGGATATGAACCCGCATCCCATGTTCTACTGGGGCCGCGCCAATGGCTGGGCCATTATGGCGATGGTTGAACTGCTGGATGTGTTGCCTGAGAACCATCCCGGCCGGCCCTTTGTTTTGCAGCAATTACAGGCGCATGCAAAAGGACTGGCGGCGCAGCAATCGGGGTCGGGTTTCTGGCATCAGCTGCTGAACCGGAATGATTCTTACCTCGAAACATCGGCCACGGCCATCTATGCTTACTGTATTGCCCATGCGTGTAACAAGGGCTGGCTCGATGCCAAAGCCTACGCCCCCATGGCCATGCTGGCCTGGAATGCTGTTACTACAAAAGTGAATGCTACAGGGCAGGTTGAAAGTGTTTGTGTAGGAACCGGTATGGGTTTTGATCCGGCATTTTATTATCATCGCCCGGTGAATGTATATGCGGCACATGGGTATGGACCGGTGTTGCTGGCGGGGGCCGAAATGATAAGGTTGGTGAAGAATGATAAATTTAAGATGAATGATAGTTCATTACAATACGAAAAATAACTAAGGAACGGTTGCTATGAAATTACTTTGGTTTTCTTTGTTACTAAACATCACAGTTGCTACTATTCAGGCCCAAACTACCAGCTATAAATTCGACTTTGGTACCGATAGAGCGGCCAAAGGCTATATCGCTGTTACGCCAACTACGGCATTCTCTTATAAAACCGGTTATGGGTTCGATCAGGGATCAACTGTGGAGGCCATTGACCGCGGCGGCAATGCCCTGACCGGCGATTACATTACCAGCAACAAGCCTTTTTACTTTTCGGTAAAGCTGCCCGATGGTAATTATGATGTAAAATTAATTCTGGGCGATGCCAAAGGAACTTCTGCTACCACCGTGCGTGCCGAATGCCGCCGCCTGATGCTCGAGAACATTCGCACCGAAAATGGCAAACAGGTTACAAGAACATTTACAGTTCATATAAAAGACAGCGTTATCAAAGATGATCATAACAAAGTGATCAGCAATGTGAAGCTGAAATCGCGTGAATCGGATTACCTGCATTGGGATAACCTGTTAACTATTGAGTTCAATGATTCGCTGCCCAAAGTATGTGCAATGGAAATAGTTCCCAATGAAGTGGCTGCCACTATTTTCCTGGCAGGGAATTCAACAGTGGTTGATCAGGCCCGCGAGCCCTGGGCAGCCTGGGGGCAAATGATCCCGCGTTTTTTTGAACCTTACGTTACTGCCATTGGCAATTATGCCGAATCGGGTGAAACCATGAAAGCCTTTGCCCGCGAACGCCGCCTCGATAAAATATGGAGCCTGGCCAAACCCGGTGATTATTTGTTTATAGAATTCACGCATAACGATCAAAAGCCCGGCGGCAATCACCTCGATCCTTTTACTACCTATAAACAAACCCTGAAAGAATGGATCGCCGAAGCCCGCAAAAGGGGTATGACGCCCGTGCTGGTAACCTCCATGCACCGCCGCAACTTTGATTCAAGCAGTCATATTATTAATACTCTGGGCGATTACCCGGAGGCCATGCGGCAAACAGCGGCGGAAGAAAAAGTAGCGTTGATAGATCTGAACGCCATGAGCAAAACATTGTATGAAGCCTGGGGCCCTGAAACTTCGCTCAAAGCATTTGTGCATTATCCTGCCAATACCTTTCCGGGGCAAACAACTGCCCTGGCCGATAATACGCATTTCAGTCCGTATGGAGCCTATGAGCTGGCGCGGTGTATCGTAAAAGGAATAGTAGCGGCCAATCTGCCTGTTGCAAAATACCTGATAAAGTCAACAATCGAATTTGATCCGGCGCATCCTGATGCGGTGGGGAATTTTTTCTGGCCACAAAGTGCGTTTGTTAATGCAGTGAAGCCTGATGGGAATTAGAAACAAAAACAACCGCCTTGTGAGCGGTTGTTCAAAAAATAAGGTCAAAACAGATCAATACTTATTAAAATTCGTTGTTTCTTCAGAGAAGTCCGAAGAATTAGAGTTATATATACTGTAAGTAGTTAGCTCGCTTCCGGTAAGCTTTTTCAGGATTAACAATTCGGCATTGTCTATAAACAGCGTTGTGTCATTCAGTACTTTAAAGGGAAAGGTATCAATGCTTCCCTGATCATTTATATAAAGTTGAGCTCCTTTGAACTCCAGGGTAACATCGCCCTTGTTGTAGGTGTATGAGGCGGGATGGTCCTGCCCGCTATAATGATCATTGGATTGACCTGTGGTGGCATACCATTTTCCCTGTAACAGGTCTGAGGTAGATTTGTCTTTGCTTTTATTACAGGCAAAGGTTAATACAGAGAGGGCCAGTAATGAACCAGCGTAAACTTTTTTCATGTTGTGATCGATTTTGGTTTTTTGGTTAAAGCGTCAAAGTAACGCTACTTTATCAATTTTAGTTCTTAGGATTCGTTAAATATATACCCCTGGTGAACAGCGAACCGAACATACAAGTCCCGACTTAAGTCGTCGGATGCCGATGAAATCGGCAAGTGACACAAGGGACGCTGATAGTAGTACAAAAGCCGGCCCCAAAAATTGCCCGGCTTATTGTCTTTTGCCAATTTTCTGCTTACCTTGGCCTGCCCGGTTACTATTTCCCTGATATTATTACTATTGCCGTATTCGTATTTTTACGTTTACTGTTTTTACATTTATATAATAAGAGTTAATTATTAACGTTTTTCAGTAAGGTGAACACTAAAACCTATTCAATATCTTATAAGGCATGAAAAAAAGTACACTCATCACCTCCCTGTTCGTGTTGGCTGGCCTGGCGCCTGGGTTCGCACAAATTGTGAAACCCGCTGTGACCAATCCCCGGGTCGAGAACCTCACCAATCCGGCAGGCATTGAGACCCCAAACCCCCGTTTTAGCTGGCAGATCACAAGCACTGCACGCAACATAATGCAAACGCGTTATCGCATTATGGTGGCCGATGACCTTGCCAAACTGGCCAGCAATACCGGCAATATGTGGGATACGCATGAAGTGAACAGCGATCAATCGTTGTGGGTACCCTACGCGGGTAAACCTTTACAGGCCGGACAAACCTATTACTGGAAAGTGATGATCTGGGACAACCAGATGGGTTTGAGTGAATGGACCAGTGATACCGCCAAATGGCAAATGGGATTGTTGCAACCTGCCGACTGGAGCAATGCCCAATGGATCGGTTATGATGAACTGGATGCCAGCAAACGCATTGTGCCCGGTGTACATATGCCCGGCGCCAATAAAGATTATAAATCGCTCGTAAGCGGCAATCACGTATTGCCTTTATTACGCAAGAATTTCACGGTAAGCAAACCGGTTAAAAAAGCAACCGCTTTTATTACCGGGTTGGGCCAGTATGAACTGCACATCAATGGCGCTAAAGCCGGCGATCATTTTTTATCACCCGGCTGGACCGATTACGATAAACGTGTTCTGTACAATGTGCTCGATGTTACCAGCCAGGTAGTGAATGGCAACAACGCCATTGGCGTAATGTTGGGTAACGGATTTTACAACATCCCCAATGAACGCTATCGCAAAACACTGCTGGCGTATGGTAATCCCAAAATGATCATGAAGCTGGTAGTGGAATATGCCGATGGCACCAAATCGGAAATTATTTCAGACAATACCTGGAAAACCGCGCCCAGCCCCATCACATTTTCGAGTATCTATGCCGGTGAAGAATACAATGCTACTTTAGAACAGGATGGCTGGGACAAAGCCGCCTTCAACGACGGCGCCTGGAAAGCAGCCATAATAGTAAAAGCACCCACTGGCAAGCTGATCGCTGAAACCGGAACGCCGGTGAAAGTGATGCAAACCATTGCCCCGCAAAAATGTGAAAAGAACAGTGATACTACTGTACTGTTCGATTTTGGTCAGAACGCAAGCGGTATTATTAGAATAACCGTACGTGGCCAGAAGGGACAGGTGATACGGATCTTTCCTGCTGAGCTGATCACAAAAGAAGAAAAACGCGTCAATCAAAAGAACTCCGGCAAACCTTATTTCTATTCTTATACCTGTAAGGGAACCGGTGATGAAGTATGGGAGCCCCGCTTTTCGTATTATGGTTTCCGCTATGCAGAAGTTTCTTACGCAGCGCCCGATACTATTAAAGGAAAGAAGCTGACAGCCGTGATCAAGGATATCAGTATGCTGCATACGCGCAACTCGGCACAACAGATCGGTAAGTTCGAATGCCGCGATGATCTGTATAATGAAACTTATTCGCTCATTGACTGGGCTATTAAAAGCAATATGCAAAGTGTATTGAGTGATTGCCCACACCGTGAGAAGCTCGGTTGGCTCGAGCAAAGCTATCTCATGGGCGAATCGATCCACTTCAACTATGATATTTACAGTTTGTATAAAAAGATAGTGGCCGATATGATGGCCGACCAGGTAGCAGATGGATTGGTGCCTGATATAGCCCCTGAGTTTGTGTTGTTTGATCAGGGTTTCCGCGATTCACCGGAGTGGGGTAGTGCATCTGTAGTTTTGCCCTGGCTTATTTATCAATGGTATGGCGACAAAACCATTATGCAGGATGCCTGGCCTATGATGACGAAATATGTGGCTTACCTGAAAACGAAAGCGAATGGAAATATTCTGTCATATGGCTTGGGCGACTGGTATGACCTGGGGCCTAATCCGCCCGGCCTGGCGCAGTTAACGCCCAAAGAGCTCACCGCTACAGCTATTTATTATTATGACCTTGACCTGTTGACGAAGATGGCGAAGCTGATGAATAAATCGGCCGAAGCAGGCCAGTTTGCAGCACAGGCTGCGGAGGTGAAAAAAGCGTTCAACGCCAAATTCTACAATGCAGGAACCAAGAAATATGCAACCGGCAGTCAAACCTCCATGGCCATGCCTCTGGCAGTAGGGTTGGTTGAAGAGGCAAATGTAGCCGGCGTACTTGATGCGTTGAAGACCGATATCATTACCGATGAAAGCAAGCTTACTGCAGGAGATGTTGGTTTCCACTTCCTTGTTGATGGATTGACGAAGAATGGTGCTGCACAAATGGTATATGATATGACTAGCGACAGAAAAAATCCGGGTTACGGTTTTCAACTCGACAAAGGCGCCACTTCTCTAACCGAGTCGTGGGCGGCGTTGGAAGAAGTATCGAACAACCACCTGATGCTGGGACACCTGATGCAATGGTTCTTTGATGGCGCAGGCGGTATTAAACAGGAAGATACCTCTGTTGCTTATAAGAATTTCATCATTGCACCCGAGCCCATCCTGGGGCTTGATAAAGGTAGTGTATCCTTTAATTCGCCTTACGGAAAGATCTATTCTGAGTGGGACCACCAGTATGTGTTTCACGTATTTACGATACAAATACCACCAAATACAACGGCGACTGTTTATTTGCCAACACCGCCCAATAGTAATATTATGGAAAGTAATTCGCCGCTTGCGATACACCGCGAAATAAAAGCGCTGGGTTATATGAACGGGCGGCAGGTGTTTAAGTTGGGATCAGGTAAATATAAGTTTATTATTAAAAAAGGTTAGCGGCAAAAGGTAGAACGCCGAATGCAAAAAGACATATAATAAAGAAGCGCTCCGGTTGCCGGGGCGCTTTTTTGTTGGCGGGGAGCTATGGGGCGTATTAGCCGGAATCTGCTAATGAAATGCTATAAACAATTTGAAACCCATCAATTCTGCGTAAATTGGTTTTATTAACTGGCCTGGTGAATTTTCAGTATGAAATTTTATTCCTTTTTCCTTGTTGTATTATTGATTTCCTGTAATACAACTATTAAAAAAGATCATGTAAAAGGTTTCCTCGATCTTTTGCCCCACGATACCGCGATCAATTTAAATTATGAAGTGTATAATACCTGTACAACAAATTACTTCTATGCAAAAGATACAACAAAGGGCACTTTGTCGAGGTTAGTTTACTATGATAAAGATGGAAGAGAAAAAAGTACAGCCTACCAATTTTATGAATCCAGGATTCCGGCTACTTCGCTTTGTATGTATGATAAAGATGGAAGAAAAACAGAAGAGTATTACAGGATCGATGAAAAAGGCAGACTATCATCGTTCACCAAAACGATATTTGAATATAATGAAAGCGGAAAGCTTGCCAGGACTATTGCATTTGATTTTATGAGAAGAATGAAGGAAGGGATTGTTCGCGGATTAGGTACATCTGGCGGATGCATTGTAAGCGATGAAGATTATGAGCCTAAAAGATCATGGGCATTAAACACTGTCTGGAATTATGTTTACGATAAAGAAGGAAACCTCATTGAAAAGTTCAGGTCATTTCCCAGGGATATGTACCAGGACAGGTATTTGTACAAATATGATAACCGGGGAAGGTTGATTGAAGAACGCTCATTTTCGCAGGGCCATCTGTATTATGTGGAAAGCTACCAGTATTATGATGGCGGTTATGAGTACACCAGAGTCCTTTACGATGAAGATGGAACAAGAGCGAAGCAGTGGAACGATAGTTTGGAAACTATCGATACATTTCGTTATGCGGTAGACCGGTTTAATAACCAGCTTGAAGAAAAAATAATTGAAGAAGGTGGCCGCCTGGTTAGCCGGGACCGTAATTACTATGATAAAAAGAACAGGATCATAAGGAAGGAAATTTATGATGAGGACGGAAAACTGTTAGGATTTTATGCGCATCAATATGCTGATTCTGTTGTAAAACCCCGGCAGTTGAATTTTTCTCTGAGTAATGAAAGCGATAAATGAAAATGCCTGAAAAGGGCGTATATGCCGTAACTTGCATTTATGTTGAACCCAACCATCACCATACCCGCAGCAGACATGCTGCAGTTATTCAATTCCATTTTATTAAAGCACGGATTAACGCCCGAAAAGGCCATGCAATGCGCCGAAGTGTTTACCAATAACAGCATCGACGGCGTATATACCCATGGGGTGAACCGCTTCCCACGCTTTATTGAATATATACAGAAGGGTTACATTAATATACATGCGGAACCGTCTTTAAAACACCAGTGGGGTGGGGTACAGCAATGGGATGGCAACCTGGGACCTGGCATTCTGAATGCCATACATGCTACGAATAACGTTATGCAGCTGGCGCAGCAACATGGCATTGGCTGTGTGGCGCTGGCCAATACCAACCATTGGATGCGCGGTGGCACCTATGGCTGGCAGGCCGCTAAAGCGGGGTTTGTATTCATCGGCTGGACAAACACCACCGGTCTGATGCCCACCTGGGGCGCGCTGGACAATAAACTGGGCAATAACCCGCTCGTAATGGCCCTACCCAATGAACAGGAAGCCATCGTGCTCGATATGGCCATGTCGCAATATTCGTTTGGGGCGCTGGAACTGGCGGCCATGAAACAGGAACAGTTACCTGTATACGGTGGTTTCGATACCAATGGGCAACTCACTACCGACCCTGCTGCCATCAGGGCTTCACGCCGGCCATTACCAATTGGTTATTGGAAGGGGGCTGGTTTGTCGCTATTGCTTGATATACTGGCGGCTGTACTTTCGGGTGGACTATCGGTGCATGAAATAACTCAGCAGCAATCAGAAATGGCGGTATCACAGGTGTTCATTGCCATTGATATAAAGAAACTGGTCAATCATTCAGCTATTTCGCAAGTGGTGAAAAATATCATTGCAGACTATCATGGGGCAGCGCCTGAAAACAACAAGACAATTACCTACCCCGGCGAGCGGGTGCTACAAACCCGGCAACGCAACCTGGCCAATGGTATTCCGGTGATAAAGGAAGTGTGGGAGCAGGTGAACAGGTTGTAAACTGAAAATTTTATTTCTATCTTAGTCTAAAACCGTAACCCTACGTGAAACGCCCCTGGTTATATTATATTTCTCCCATTACAATTCTTGCCGGCCTTTCTTTTATTTTATTAATAGTCGGATTTGTTGAATTAGTTGAAACAGAGATTTATTTTTTTGTCTTTTTTTCTGCCCTTGTATTTGGCGGGGCAACTCTTGTTTTAACTGCAATAGGTTATGCAGTCAGGTTTGCTACTAATGGTAAAGTACTGTATATCTGGATCATTGAAGCAGCAATTCTTGCTATACCGGTTATAGGATATTTGATGTGCCGCCAGGGTTATTAGCCATTTTAATTCACCACTTCCTCTCCGCCGTTTCTGTCCCTCCGCTGCATCTCCCAACAACAAGTTTTCCCCATTATATATAAAAGGAACGGAATTTGGTTTTATTAGCTATCAACAGGATGGTGTGATATTATTCTAAAACCTAATTTGATAGCTATGAAACCTTCTCAGTTTCTGCCATTGTTGTTACCCGTTTTGTTTGCCTGTAACAGGAGTGATAATAAGAAGGCGCCATTGCCCATTCAGGCCCCACCCACCATCGCAATAATGAACAATATCCCCGGCGCAGAATCATTCGACAGCTTTAATACTAAGTTCCATACCGACTCCAGTTTCCAATTGTCAAGAATTCCCTTCCCCATCGACGGTCAATGCGTGAATGACGTGGAAAATACCAGGTGGTCAAAAAAGAACTGGGAGTTCCTTAAAACACCAGTGGCGCTTGAGCCCGATACCACTGAATGCAGGCACAGCCTCACCATGACCGACTCGCTGGTCACCGAAAAATTCTGGATCGATCAAAGCGGCTTTAAAGTGGAACGGCGGTTCAAACTCAGAAATGGCAAGTGGTTCCTGGTGTATTACGACGACATCAACATGTAGCATCCAAATCAACCAATTAATAACACCTTCCATGAGAAAATGGCCTTATTTCATCGTAGCGTCTCTCCTCAATGCCTTACTGGTAACCGGAGCATTGATTGAATTCAAATTACGCGGCATTGCCGTTATTGACCTCAAATCGCGCAGTGCCGGTTTTCCTGCCTGGAACGACATCAATCCTTTCGAGTTTGCCGGCGGCATGTTCCTGCTGAGCTTCCTCGTTATTGTGATCATCTTCAGCATAAAAGCCCTGGTTACCGGCATCTTCAAAAAACTGCATTCATTCAACCAGAGTCTGGCAGGCACGCAAAGCCAGCCCTTCGACTTTGCCCAGGGCCAATAGGATAGGAGGCAACCCTTCAGCTGCGCTCAGGGGCAATAATAAACGGGCCCTATGATCTGTAACCCCGGCTTATCGGGGGCAGGCTTTGGAACTTGCCGCCTGAGGCCTTAACTTGCCGCCT
Source organism: Niastella vici (assembly GCF_002077945.1). Taxonomy (GTDB): domain Bacteria; phylum Bacteroidota; class Bacteroidia; order Chitinophagales; family Chitinophagaceae; genus Niastella; species Niastella vici. The sequence continues at coordinate 329,928 of NZ_LVYD01000002.1, read as the reverse complement.
CAAACGATGGTCCATAATGAAAACAGTTTGTTGGTTTCTCTTCCTCCTGACCCAGCTTTCAATCGCAACCGCACAGAATAAATCCGTATACCTTTTTTCTTACTTCAAAGGCAATGGTGAAGATGGTCTGCACCTGGCCTGGAGTGCCGATGGCCTTAAATGGCAGGCATTAAAGAACGACAGCTCCTTTTTAACGCCCACAGCAGGAAAAGACAAGCTGATGCGTGATCCCTGTATCATTCGGGGAGCCGACGGCCTGTTCCATATGGTGTGGACGGTAAGCTGGAACGAGCGCACTGTTGGCTATGCCAGCTCCAAAGACCTCATTCACTGGAGCACACAGCAGGCCATTCCGGTCATGGAGCATGAACCAACTGCCCTCAACTGCTGGGCGCCCGAGATCTTTTACGATGATGCCACAAAACTGTACATGATCTATTGGGCCACTACCATTCCCGGCCGCTTTCCCCAGGGCGATTCAACCGGTGATGACAAATACAACCACCGCATTTATTATGTGACCACCAACGACTTCAAAACTTTCAGCAAGGCGGCTGTATTGTACGACAAAGGTTTTAATGTAATAGATGCCACCATTCAAAAGAACGGCAAACAGTATGTGCTGTTCCTGAAAGATGAAACGCGCTATCCGCCCCAGAAGAATTTGCGCATCGCTTACAGCAATACTTTAACCGGCGGCTACAGCGGGCCTTCTACCCCCATTACCGGTAAATACTGGGCCGAAGGGCCCACTGTATTGAGACAGGGCAACCGGTGGATCGTATATTTTGATAAATACAGAGAGCATCAATACGGGGCCATTACTTCCAGCGACCTGGTTAACTGGACCGAGATCAGCGATAAGCTGGAACTGCCGAAAGGGATCCGCCATGGTACGGTTCTTCCCATAACAAAAAAAGAATTGGATAAACTCCTTAAATAAGAAAGCATCCGCCAGCAGTGCTTTCGCGTAGTTGCGAAACAGGGATGGCAGATGCTTTACTCAATTCATTTATGCAGGTGTAAGTTTTCCCCTGAGGGAAATAACTGTTTGCAAAATGACAGAGATCCCTATAAACAACAACCCGATATAAAAAGATACATTCACCTGTCTGCCTTCGGCAAAGAACAGGAATGCCATTATGATCGAATAGATCGGCTCCAGGTTGAAACTAAGATTTACTGTAAAAGCAGGAATTCTCTTTAATGATTCCGCAAACAAAACATACAGTCCCACCGTGCAGAACAATGATAACAGCAATAAATACACTATATCCTTTGGCGCAGGAATAATACTGTTAACCGGGAAATAGTGCAAATACAGCGGCATTAAAAGTCCCAGGCCAATGGTTCCCCCTGTCATTTGATAGTAATTGATCACCATGCTGTCGTACCTTTTAACCAGGCGTTCATTATAAATGGTATACAACGCGCCAAAAGCAGAAGAAATAACACCCAGTATAATGCCGGTCTGGTACAATGTATCAAAATGGAAGATCAGGGCAATACCCAGCAAAGTAAGCAGACTTAATAAAAGTTCAGAAGGAACGAGTGGCTCCCTATTAAGGAGCGGCTTAAAGATTGCGGTGAAGAAACTGGTCAGGCTGAAACAAACAACCCCGATAGAGATATTGGAATATTTGATACTGCCATAAAAGAATACCCAATGCAGGGTGATCAGCATCCCGATTTTCGCAATGTCGAATTTTTGGCGAAGGGTGACAGCGGTTCTCACCTTAAACAATTTCAGAATAAAGAACAACCAGATAAAAGAGAAGAATACCCTGTACCAAACTAAAAGTCCTTCGTTGAGCGAAATAAGCTTACCGAAAATGCCGGTAAAGCCAGCCAATATTACCGCCCCGTGTAATACCAGATATGATTTTTTCATAAAGAATTATCCACCCTCCCGGCTCAGCCCGGAAAGCATTTTAATATTGTCAGTCAAATGAAGTTTGAAGAATAAAAAAACTGCTGATAGCCAAAACTATCTGCTACATCTTCTATTGAAGAAATATTAATGTACTGGAGGGGGAAGACAATGTGACCTGTTCATATCTGTTGAAGTAATTGCGGCAAAGATAGGTAAAATTGCCCTATTCTTAATGGGCATTCGCGGCCCTGCATTAAATGCGCATTAAAACGGCGATTAAAAAGGTCACAGGGACATGTATTATAAATATCCCCCTTTAGGGGCTGGGGGAACTCAGGACACAACAGGATAGTAGCCAAGCCGTTTCGCCTAATTTTACAAGCCTTAAGGTTGCGTAGATCATGATCAAACGGTTGACTTTACTAAAATTATCCATACTTACCAGTTTCGCCTGTACAGTATTTATTGCAACCGGTCAGCCGGTTGGCAAACAGGGCAATGTACCACTCTCAGCTAAGGAACCTGTGTGGGTAAAACAAACAGGTGCGCGCAAATTCCCTACCGCAAAAAAGAAATTTTCCGTCAATCAATTTGGCGCTATACCCGATGCGCAATCGCTTTGTACAAAAGCCATTCAGGCAACCATCGATGCCTGCGCCAAAGCCGGCGGCGGCACTGTGGTGTTTGCACCCGGAAGCTATGTGACCGGCGCCCTCTTTCTCAAAAGCAATGTTCAATTACAAATAGATAAAGATGTGCTGTTGCTCGGCAGTCAGGATTTTGCCGACTATCCCGAAATAGACACCCGTATTGCCGGTATTGAAATGAAATGGCCAGCAGCCCTCATTAATGTGATTGGCCAAACCAATGCCGCCATCACCGGTAACGGTACCATTAATGCCCGTGGTAAATTCTGCTGGGATAAATACTGGGCCATGCGTAAAGAATATGAGCCCAAAGGCTTGCGCTGGATAGTCGATTACGACGCCAAACGCGTGCGCACCATTCTGGTACAAAATGCAACAGATGTTTCCATAAAAGGCATCACGATAAAAAATGCCGGTTTCTGGACCGTTCAGTTACTGTATTCATCTTATGTTTCGGTGAATGGAATAATTATCCGTAACAATGAAGATGGCAAAGGGCCCAGCACCGATGGGGTAGATGTGGATTCTTCTTCCTGGGTGCTGATCGAAAATTGTGATATCGACTGCAACGATGATGATTTTTGTTTGAAAGCCGGTCGCGACTGGGATGGATTGCGCGTGAACAAACCAACCGAATATGTGGTCATCCGCAATTGCAAAGCCCGCAAAGGCGGCGGACTGCTGACCCTTGGCAGCGAAACTTCAGGTGGCATCCGTCATGTATATGCGATCAACCTCTATGGCAAAGGCACAGGGAACGGATTGCATATAAAGTCGGCTACTACGCGCGGCGGCACCATTGAAGATATTCATTTTCGCAACATACAAATGGACAGCGTTGGTACAGCCTTTCAGTTCACTATGAACTGGAACCCTACCTACAGTTATTCATCCTTACCAGCAGGTTACCATTACGATTCATTGCCGCAGCATTGGAAAGTACTATTGCACAAAGTAGAGCCGGCCGAAAAAGGCATTCCACATTTTAAACAGGTTTATATCTCCGATATAAAGGCAGTAGGTGTAAAGAAAGTAGTGAATGCAGCTGGTTTGAAGGAATCCCTGCTACAGGATTTTCATTTTAATAATGTACAGGTACAGGGAAATACCGCCGGATCGGTGAGTTATGCCGCTGGCTGGGTTTTTAACCATGTAGCAATACAGGGCGCAGATGGTTTACCGGTGCAGGTTGATAATTCAGCAGGTATGCAACTTTCGGGAGAAGCGAAACCGTCTCGTTAAAGTAGTTATTAATAACTAATAAACTGCCAAATGCATAAACTATACAGAATATTGTTTTCACTGGTGTTATTGCTGCCTGTAATAGTACTTGCCCAGCGACAAATGGAATACCTCAACAGAGGTATCGTTGCCATACCCGATGGAAAAGGAAACATCTTTGTAAGCTGGCGCTTGCTGGCAACGGATCCGGCCGACATTTCATTTTATATATACCGCGCTATCGACAATGAAAAGGCCAGCAGGGTGAATACACCCATTACCACTGCTACTGGCTGGCTCGATGAAAAAACAGCTGCTGCCAAAACCTATACTTACCAGGTAGCCGCTGTCATCAATGGAAAGGAAATAAAAGATCCACGTACCTACACAGTAAAAGCCAATGCGCCAGCCTATATTTCCATTCCGCTGAACACACCCGACGGGTATGCGCCCAACGATGCCAGCGTGGGCGATCTCGATGGCGATGGCACCTATGAGATCATTTTGCACCAGGCCGGCAAGGGACACGATAATTCACACGATGGCATAACCGATCCGCCCATCATTCAGGCTTATACTTTGGATGGCCGCATGCTGTGGCAGATCAACCTGGGTAAGAACATTCGCGAAGGCGCGCATTACACCCAGTTTATGGTGTACGACCTCGATGGCGATGGCAAAGCCGAAATAGCCATGAAAACAGCCGATGGTACTATTGACGGACAGGGAAAAGTAATTGGCGATTCAACAAAAGATTATCGCAATGCAAAAGGCCGCATTCTGGAAGGACCGGAGTTCCTGACCGTATTTGACGGACAAACCGGTGCTGCGGTATACACGACCGATTATGTGCCATCACGCGGCCGCATAGATGGTTGGGGTATTGGCAGAACCGATAGCTATGGGAACCGGGTCGATCGCTTCCTCGCCTGCGTGGCTTACCTCGATGGCGTTCACCCCAGTTTGGTCATGTGCCGCGGTTACTATGGCCGCAGTGTGCTCGCCGCCTGGGATTATAAAAATAAAAAACTTACCCAATGCTGGGTGTTCGATACAGATAATAAAGGATATTCGGCTTTTGCCGGACAGGGCAATCATAATTTAACCGTAGCTGATGTGGATGGCGATGGTAAGGATGAGATCGTATACGGACAAATGACCGTTGATGATAATGGCAAAGGGTTGTATACAACCGGCATTGGTCATGCCGATGCTCTGCATGTAAGCGACCTGGACCCTGAAAGACCGGGTCTTGAAGTATTTTCAACACAGGAACGGTTCGATAATGCAGGCGCCAATTTCCGCGATGCAAAAACCGGTGAAGTGATCTGGAAAAAGCCTTCCGTTGCTGCCGGTGAAGATGGGGAAGGACCCGGCCGCGCCTGTGCATTGGATATTGATCCCCGTTATAAAGGCTATGAGTGCTGGGTGGCCGGTGCAGGTATTACCGGTTTATATGATTGCAAAGGCAACCAGATCGCCGATAAAACGCCACCCTGCAATATGGGGATCTATTGGGATGGCGATGTGCTCAGTGAAATATTGAACGGTACGCTGGTGGGTAAATGGGATTATACTAACAGCCGCGTGGTTAAAATACTCGATGGAAAAGATTTTGATTGCGTGCAGAATAATGGCACCAAGGCCAATCCCTGTTTATCGGCCGACATCCTGGGCGACTGGCGCGAAGAAGTGATCTACCATACCCGCGACAACAGGGAGCTACGCATTTTTTCAACGGCCATTCCCACCACCAACAGGTTCTATACATTGATGCAGGACCCGCAATACCGGCTCAGCATTGTATGGCAGAACGTGGCGTATAATCAACCGCCGCATACAGGCTTCTATCTTGGCGAAGGCATGGGCGCACCACCGCATCCGTCGATCAGTATTATCGAAACGCATAAAAATGACAACGCAAAAAAATAAATAGCATGGCTACTAATAATAAACGCAGTAATTTGATCCGTTCGGTTATTGCTATCGGCTCCTTCCTCCTTGTTTCCTCCTTTATTTTATTGAAAGCATCAAAACCAACCCTGTATATCATTGGCGATTCTACGGTAAAGAATGGCAGTGGAAAAGGGGAGAAAGACCTGTGGGGTTGGGGCAGCCTGATGGCCGACCGGTTCGATACCATTCGTATTGGCGTACAGAACCATGCCATTGGTGGCAGAAGCAGCCGTACCTTTATTACAGAAGGCCGTTGGGACCGCATTCTTGAACAATTGAAACCCGGTGACTTTGTGATCATGCAGTTTGGGCACAATGATGCCGGTCCGCTAGATGATACTGCCCGCGCCCGGGGTACTATAAGGGGAATAGGAGAGGATAGCAGCGCTATTTATAATCCTATTCGTAAAGTGAATGAAGTAGTGCATACCTACGGCTGGTATATGCGTAAATACATCAACGATACCAAAGCGAAAGGGGCTATTCCCATTGTGTGTTCGCCGGTACCGCGTGGCGATTTCAAGGATGGAAAAACGGTTCGGAGCAATGAAAGCTACGGTGGCTGGGCCGCAGCAGTGGCGAAAGCAGGCGATGCTTACTTTATTCCGCTGAATGACCTCATTGCCGATCAGTATGATGCGCTGGGCGCCGATTCGGTTAAGAAATTCTTTCCTGTTGACCATACCCATCCTAACAGGACCGGGTCAACCCTGAATGCTGATATGGTGGTAAAAGGAATTAAAGACCTGAAAAAATGCGAGCTTAAAAATTACCTGAAGTAATGAGTTTAATACAAATAATTAAAGGTGGGCCGCGCTTTAAAAGACGGCTCACCTTTGTGTCTCTGATAGTCTGCGGTATAATCAATAGCACCCATGCACAACCGGTAGCCTCGGGTTCACTGGCCGGCAAATGGCGGTTCCAGATCGACCGTACCGATGCGGGCGTCACAGAGCAGTGGTTCAATAAAGAACTGGACGATGCTATTCAATTGCCCGGCTCTATGCTCACCAATGGCAAAGGCGATGAGGTTACCCTGCAAACAAAATGGACCGGCAGTATTTATGACAGCAGTTGGTACTTCAATCCGCGGATGGAGAAATACCGCCAACCCGGTAACCTGAAATTCCCCTTCTGGTTAACGCCTGGTAAATATTATCTGGGCGCTGCCTGGTACCAGCGGAAGGTAATAATTCCAAAAAACTGGATAACAGAACATAAACGCATCGATCTGTTCCTCGAAAGATGCCATACCGAAACAACGGTTTGGGTCGATGGCAAAGAGTTGGGTATGCAGAACAGCCTGGTGGCGCCGCATGTATATGACCTCACGGCTGTTTTATCAACCTCCGGCGAACATGTGATCACCATTCGTGTCGATAACCGCATAAAAACGATCAATGTAGGGCCCGATTCACACAGTTTAACCGATCATACCCAGGGCAACTGGAATGGCATCATCGGGAAAATTGAGTTACAAACAAAACCACAAGCGTATATCGACAATGTGCAGGTATACCCCGATGTACCCAATAAACAGGCTATTGTTGCCGTGACACTAAAAGGCGAACAGGCTGGTAAGGCAACGGTAACACTGTCGGCTTCCGCTTTTAATACAAAACAGGGACACGCAGTGCCACCGGTTATCAATTCAGTTACGTTGAGCTCCGATTCGCTCATCACCCAACAATTTACACTACCCATGACCGGTAATGTACAATTGTGGGATGAGTTCAACCCGGCTTTATATAAACTCACGGTGAAACTGCAAACGCCTAACGGGCAAATACATCAGAAAGAAGTAGCGTTTGGCATGCGGTCGTTTAAAATTGTAGGAACCGGTTTCACCATCAATGACCGGCCGGTGTTTTTGCGCGGCACCGTTAATAATTGCGAGTTTCCGCTTACCGGTTTTCCACCGATGGATGAAGCCGGCTGGATAAAATTGTTCACTACGGCGAAAGCGCATGGCCTCAACCATATGCGTTTTCACAGTTGGTGTCCGCCCGAAGCGGCCTTTAAAGCCGCCGACAAAACCGGGTTCTATCTGCAACCCGAAGCACCGGGTTGGGTGAACCATGGCACCTCTTTAGGTGATGGCCGTCCGGTTGATCAATTTATGTACGACGAAACCAACCGCATGGCCAACTGGTATGGCAATTACGCTTCGTTTTGTATGGAGGCGGCTGGTGGCAATGAACCTGCAGGTAAAAATCAAACAAAATTCCTGGCTGCCATCATTCAATACTGGCAGGCCAAAGACAAACGCAGGGTTTATACAGGTGCATCGGTAGGCAACAGCTGGCCGTTGGTGTCTGAAAATGAATATATGGTAAAGGCCGGCGCAAGAGGTTTGAACTGGGTAAATGCGCGGCCGGAAAGCGATTCGGATTACCATAATGCCGTACAAAAATTCAATGTGCCCTATGTGACGCATGAAATGGGGCAATGGTGTGTATTCCCCGATTTCAATGAAATAGAACGATTCACCGGCGTATATAAAGAAAAGAATTTCGAATTGTTCCGCGAAATGTTGGCCGAACATGGGATGTCCGATCAGGCAAACCAGTTCCTGATGGCCAGTGGTAAACTGCAGGTATTGTGTTACAAGAATGAAATAGAAAAAGCCATGCGTACCAAAGGGCTGGCTGGTTTTCAATTGCTGGGCTTACAGGATTTTCCGGGGCAGGGAACGGCCCTGGTGGGTATGTTGAATGCTTTATGGCAGAACAAACCCTATGTAACGCCACAGGAAATAAAGCGGTTCTGCAATGCTGTGGTGCCATTGGCGCGGATGCCCAAATTCGTTTATACGAACAATGAAACGTTCACTGCCCAGATAGAGTTGTTCAATTATGGCAGCGGTGCTTTGAAGAATGCCCAGATAAACTGGGTATTGAAAGACAGCACCGGAAAAATGCTGCAGAGTAATTTCTTTAAACAAAAAGAGTATGAAATAGGGAACGGGATCCCGGTTGGTAAAATTGAATATCCCTTATCGGGCATAAAAACCCCCATGCGGTTGAACCTTGATATTTACGTAGCCGGTACTTCGTATGGGAACGATTGGGACATCTGGGTGTTTCCGGCCACTGTGCCTGAGGTTACTAAAAGCAATGAGGTATATTATTGCGATACGCTCGATGCGAAAGCCATTTCTTTATTGCAAAATGGCGGTACGGTATTCTTACAGGCTGCGGGAAAGATCGTAAAAGGAAAAGAAGTTGTAAATTACTTTACTCCCGTATTCTGGAATACCAGCTGGTTTAAAATGCGTCCGCCTCATACCCTGGGTTTTGTATGTGATCCCAACCATCCGGCCTTTGCCGAATTTCCTGCCACAGGATATAGTGACTTCCAATGGTGGGATGTAGTGAATAAAGCGCAGGTAATGCACCTCGAAGATTTCCCGAAAGGTTTCAAACCGGTATTGCAACCGATAGATACCTGGTTCATCAACCGCAAACTGGCCCTGCTGCTCGAAGCAAAAGTGGGTAAAGGCAAATTGCTGCTTTGTAGTGTTGATCTTAAAAACGATCTGGACAACCGGCCCGGCGCGCGGCAGTTGTTGTACAGTTTGCAAAAATATGTGCAGTCTGCGGCTTTCAAACCGGCTGCAACGGTTGATCTGGCGGCTGTACAGACCCTGTTCACCCAGCCTTCGCGCGACACCTGGGATGGACACACGAAAGACAGTCCGGATGAGTTGAAACCGAAATTGAATTAGGTGCTGAGCGCCACCGAAGTGCGAACCTGCCCAGGATTTCACCGCCCTGAGCGTCCTGAGCGAAGTCGAAGGATCGAAGGCACGCTTGCACCGGGCGAAGCCGAAGTGCTTAATGACTTTGAATAGTAACACACAATAATCAGGTAATTATGCTTTATAGAATGAAATTTTTATTAGCTGCTGTATTGTTAATGACCACTGCGGTGCAGGCGCAAAAAGCCCCTTCAAAAAAAGAGGTGTTGAATGCGATGCGTTTGACCAATGCTTACTTCATGCAAAAATGGCCCGATGCCGGTAAAAGCATTGTTACCAACAGGGAGCGGCCAAGTAACATCTGGACCCGCGCCGTATATTATGAAGGCCTGATGGCCCTGTACGCCGTTGATAAAAAGAAAGAATACCTTGATTATGCAATCGACTGGGGCACCAAACACAACTGGGGCCTGCGCGATGGTATTCAAACCCGCAATGCCGATAACCAGTGCTGCGGTCAAACCTATATTGACCTGTACCTGCTCGATAAAAAAGAAGAACGCATTAAAGATATAAAAGCGTCTGTCGACCTCATGAAGTCTACGCCAAAAATAGATGACTGGAGCTGGATAGATGCCCTGCAAATGGGCATGCCGGTATTTGTTCGGCTGGGAGTAGTATATAAAGATACCAGCTATTTTAACCGCATGTACGAGATGTATACTTTCACCAAAACCAAACATGGCGATAATGGCTTGTACAATCCTGCCGAAAAGATGTGGTGGCGCGACAAGGATTTCGACCCGCCGTATAAAGAACCCAATGGTAAAAATTGTTACTGGAGCCGCGGCAATGGCTGGGTGGTGGCCGCATTGGTACGCACCATGCAAATGCTGCCAAAAACCGATCCTCACTATAATGAGTACATGCAGGATTATAAAGACATGCTGAAGGCCCTGGTACCGCTGCAGCGCGCCGATGGTTTCTGGAATGTGAGCCTTGCCGATTCAACCGATTATGGCGGAAAGGAATTGAGCGGAACCGCTTTGTTCGTTTATGGCATGGCCTGGGGCATCAACAACAAGCTTATCAATAAAGCAACCTATAAACCCATTATGCTGAAAGCCTGGAATGCCATGGTGAAAGATTGTATTCACCCCAATGGCATGCTGGGTTATGTACAGGGAACCGGCAAGGAACCCAAAGACGGCCAGCCCGTGACCTGGGACCATATTCCCGATTTTGAAGATTATGGACTGGGCTGTTTTTTACTGGCCGGTAGTGAAATGTATAAATTGAAAAATTAATAATTGTGACTAGCATGATCAGGAGACCGTTGCTGTTGTTGACCGGGATAATGCTTACATTGATAGTTTCAGCACAACAAAATGCGGGCAATTATCAGTCGGGCTTTAAACAGGAGGGGAACCGCTTCTTCTTCACCAATACCAATTGCAAAACGATCATTGAGTTTTGCACGCCTTCGATGTTCAGGGTACGAACAAGCTGGTCGGGCGGTTTCGAAGCCAACGAACCCTGGATGGTGAAGCAATATAATTTTCAGCCGGTAGCCGTTACCACGCAAAAGACCGCCGGTTATTTTTCATTGACCACTTCGCAATTAAGCGTAAAGGTGCAGCAGGCGCCTTTCCGCATTGAAGTGTACAATGCAAAAGGAGAATTGTTAAGCGCTGATAACAGCCTGTATAAAAATGCAGACACTGTCGGGTGCGTAAAAAAGCTGGCCGCCGATGAACATTTCTTTGGTTTTGGCGAGCGCATGGATTTCCTCGACCGCCGCCAAAAGAAAGTAACGCTGAATGTTGGCCGGGGTAAAGGCCTGCCGCATGCGGTTGGCGCCTATAATGTACTGGAAGCAAGTTACTGCCCCATCCCGTTCTTTATGAGCACCAAAGGGTATGGCATCTTCTTTCATAATGCATTTCCCACTACCTGGGATATGGGCGAAAAAGACGCCACTGCTTACCGCTTTAGCGCCGAGGGTGGCGAGCTGGATTATTACTTCATGTACGGGCCCACATTTCCCGGTTTGTTGATGCAATACACTTCGCTAACCGGCCGCTCGCCGCTGTTGCCAAAATTTGCATTGGGGCTGCATGTGGGTACCTATTCGGGTGGCACCTGGGGTTATGAACAAAATACTTCCGATAAATACGTGATTGAGCTGGCCCGCAAGCTGCGCGAAATGGGTATTCCCGCCGATCTGTTGTGGCTCGATAGTACCTGGCGCATCTTTGGAAAAACGGGTGGCAAAGGCGCTACCTCCTTTGAATGGCGCGAAACCTTCAAAGATCCTGCCGCCATGTTCGATAGTTTGTATGCCATGCATTTCGGTATGGTGGGTTTGCATTTGCGCCCCCGTTTCGACAATGGCAACCGGCTGCTGTTATTAGATACTGCGCAAAAATTGAAATACACCTACCCCGAAGGCAATTATGCCGGCGAATTCGTGAACTTCTTCGACTCCAACGCCGTGAACTGGTGGTGGCAGCATGGGGTTATGCGGGTGGCCTCTGTGGGCGCCAGATTCCTGAAGACCGATGAAGGCAGCGCTTTTGGCGCCCTGGCCAACGAAAGCGATAAGGTTGGCCCGCAGGGTAAAGAGATCCCTGCGCTGCACAATGTATTTCCCGTTGCGTATGCAAAAGCGCCTTTTGAAAAGTTTCAGCAATACAATGGTATCCGTGGGTTGAACCATACGCGCGAAGGCTATGCCGGCATTCAGCGCTATCCGTTCATATTTGCGGGTGACTGGCCCAGTGAGTGGCAGTATTTTCAGCCGGTGATCACGGCCGGTTTAAATATCGGTCTATCAGGTGTGGGGTACTGGTCGCATTGTATGGGTGGGTTTGAACATGAGGCCGATCCTGAATTATACATCCGGTGGGTGCAGTTTGGCATGTTGAGCCCGGTGGCCATGGTGTTTGGTATGGACCATCCCGGTTATAAAGAGCCCTGGAACTATGGACCCGATGCCTTGCGTAATTTTAAAAAGTACGATTCGCTGCGATATTCTTTAATGCCCTACCTGTACAGCAGCGCTTATGAAAATTACCAAACGGGTATGCCGTTGATGCGTGCCCTGGTGCTGAATAACCAGCACGACGAAAATGTATATAATATCACCGACCAGTATATGCTGGGCGGCAACCTGCTGGTTTGCCCGGTTACCACCAAGGGCGCCCAAACAAGGACGCTTTATTTGCCAAAAGGCGACTGGTATAACTTTTGGACGGGAAAACCGATTGCCGGTGGCCGTTACTGGAATGTAGTAACCCCGCTGGATTCCTTACCATTGTTTGTAAAAGCCGGAAGTATTATTCCCTCGCAACCGGTTATGAACTATGTAGGGGAGAAGCTGGTGAAGGAAATGACGCTGGATGTATATCCCGGCGCTACAACCGAATTTGAGCTGTATGAAGATGATGGTAAAAACCTCGGTTACCAGCAGGGCGAATATGCCACTACAAAAATTTCGGGCAAACCCAACAATAACGGGTATATAATTGTCATGAATAAACCCGTTGGTAAATTTACTTCCCCCGCACATGGCTGGTTGGTAAAATTACATACTGACCGGGCGCCTGCCCATGTTACCGAAAACAACAAACCGGTACAAAAGGTGGACACCGGCAATGCGTTGGATAGTAAAACCGGCTGGTATTACGATGCGGTAAAGCAGGTGGTGTATATCAGGACGGTTGGTGATAATCAAAACGATATAACAATAACGGTAGACTAATTTTCAGTCAGGGCCAGGAACGACCTGTCGGGTGCACAACAACATTTAGCAAAGGCTGCGAGTGGCTGTGTACCAGACAGGTCTTGTTTTTGCAGTATAGTGAACAGGTTCGCGAAAGGAGGTGTAGCCCGGTTTTATTTTTGTATTAAAACAAAACGATATATGCGGTTTTGGATAGCCGTGATTTTGCATTTGAGTTGATCCGGATCAACAATCTGAAAATAAATAAGGCTGGCTGCAAGATTTTTAAATTTTTATTACAATATTTTTACATCCTAACGTTTACATACATACTGTAATTCTATTTTTACCCTGACTTAACACCTTATCCAGGCCCTATGAACACTAAAGCCCTCGTAAAACTGATTGCAATAGCCCTTGCGGTGTTGTTTGCAATAGCTGCTGTTGACAAACTGGAACATTATCCGAAATTCAGTTTGCAGCTGCAAAGCTTTCCTGTTGACCTGTCTGTACTGTCTTCTCATGCCTGGTTTATACCGGTTACAGAATTGATATTAGCCGTATTATTGTTGTTGCCTTTTACCCGCCTGAAAGGGTTATTTGCTTCGCTTTTTTTGCTTGGTTTGTACACGCTTTATTTAGTCTGCATGCTCGAGACCCGTTTTCACAGTATCTGTAATTGCGGGGAACCATTTCAGTCGTTATCGCTGAAGATGCACATTGCATTAACGCTGGCGGCTGTTTTTGTTACCGGGGTAGGGGTGGTATTGTCGGGGCAGTTGGTAGAAGAGCCGCTTCCAAAGTTGGGCGCTCCTCAAATCGTAAAACCTTATTACGAACATATTGATACCTCCCTGGTGAACTCCCGGAATTAATAGTAAACCGTTAAAACAAGAAGAGCGCCCTGGTTAAACCGGGACGCTCTTTTATTTTATCATTACCGTAGTGAAACTACCAGAACTTAACGTACAGGGCAGTCAGTAACATTAATGTAATTACGATCAATGCAATGGTGCGTGGTTCAAGTTTCAACATGCTTTTATCGTGTATGAATGCTTTCGGATTTACTTTGGGACCGGCAAGGCTGATACCAACCATGGCAGCTACTGTAATTACGAACGACCAACCCATGTTAATAAGGAAGGGAATTTCAGTAATGGTCAGTAACTGGCCTTTCTCCATTTTCTGATACGTGTAGGCTGTATACATCAGCGTGTCTTTACCGAAAAGGCCTACCGCATAGTTGTTGAAGAAGATGGCGAGTACAAAACCCAGCACCACACCTACAATGGCAGCGGTACCGGTTGTACGTTTCCAGAACATACCCAGCAGGAACATCGCAAATACACCCGGGCTAATGAAACCGGTATATTTCTGAATGAAGGTAAAACCACCTTCACCGCCAATACCCAGCAGGTCGTTCCAGGTAAAGAGGATGGCCAGAATGATGGCGGCTAATACTGTATAGCGGCCAAAGATCACCAGTTTCTTTTCATCAGCTTCTTTACCGAAATACTTTTTATAAATATCCAGTGTGAAGATGGTAGAGATACTGTTCAGTTTACCAGCCAGGGAGGCAACGATGGCGGCTGTTAACGCAGCGATTGACAGGCCTTTCAAACCGGTTGGCAAAAAGCCAAGTACCGCAGAATAAGCGCCGTCTTTTACGCCATTGAAATTAGGCAGGGCATTGTGTTTGTGCAATACATAAGCGGCGATACCAGGCAGCATTACGATCACCGGCATCATTAATTTCAGCATACCGGCGAAAATGAGACCTGTACGGGCTGTTTTCAGATCGGCGCCCAATGCACGTTGCGTGATGTACTGGTTGCAACCCCAGTAGTTGAGGTTCACGATCCACTGGCCGGCGAAATACATGGCGATACCAGGTAACACCACATACTTTTGAATATCGAGGTTATGCGCATCATTTATGGTCGATGTGGTGGAGGCCGGTTTGGGCAATATCATTTTGAAATGCTCCGGCGAATCATTCATCAGCGCTTTGAAACCAGCGAGGGCGCTTTTGCCCAGGCCGAAGTTTTCAGCTACCACGGTTAATGCGAGGTAAGTAGTGGCCAAACCTCCAATGATCAGTACGGCAACCTGAATTACGTCGGTATACCCGATCACTTTCATACCCCCCAGGGTGATCACCAGCGCAAAAACCGCCAGTCCGATCATAATAAGGTGTAAAATATTTTGGAATTCCGGGGTACCTGCCGTCGCATCGCCCACCAAACCGGTGATGGCGGTAGCGCCGAGGTAAAGGATGGAAGTAAGGTTAACGAGAATGTAGAGGAATAACCAGAAAATGGCCATGATCAATGCCACAGTATCGTTGTAACGTGTTTTCAGGAACTGTGGCATGGTGTAAATGTGGTTCTTCAAATACACCGGCATAAACCAGATGGCAATGATGATGAGGGCAATGGCAGCGATCCATTCGTAAGCTGCTACGGCAGTTCCTACAAAGAACCCCTCTCCACTCATCCCAATGAACTGTTCGGCAGAAATGTTGGAAGCGATCAGCGATGCGCCAATAGCCCACCATGTCAACGAACCTTCGGCCAGGAAGAATGCCTTGGAATCATGTTCCTGGGTCTTTCTTTTTCTGTAAACATAATAGCCGTAACTGGCCACCATTATGAAATAAAGAACAAAAATCACATAGTCAATGGAAGAAAGCGTGTTCATAGTGGGCTGCAAAAGTTTTAAAAATATGAATGTTGGTTGTTTAGACGGCTTTTTTAGCTGGTATTTGCGAAAACTTCACCATTTTGGTGAAGTTTTCGCAATTGAGGCTGCAATATGATGAATATTTTTTAAATAGAATGGCGATAATACAGATCATTCCATCTTAATTGATTCTTAAGATCGTACAGATTGCTGTTTTTGCCGATCAATACGTACTCTACGTTGGCCATTTCAGCAAAATCTTCCATATGTTCGGCTGTCAGGTTCTGGCTATAACCTGTATGGTGGGCGCCGCCAGCCAGGATCCAGGCTGCGCAACCTGTTTTCATATCAGGGTAGGGTTTCCACAGCACACGGGCTACCGGTAATTTCGGCAGGCTCTCGATAGGATCAACCGCTACCACTTCATTTACGATCAACCTGAAACGGTTACCCATATCAACGATAGAAGCGTTCAATGCGGGGCCCGAAGCCGAGTTGAATACCAGGCGAACGGGGTCCGATTTTCCGCCTATTCCCAAAGCATGGATCTCCACGCTGGGTTTGTCGTTGGCGATTGACGGGCAGATCTCGAGCATATGTGAACCCAGTACCAGCTGGTTGTTGGGGTCAAAATGATAAGTATAGTCTTCCATGAAAGAGTTACCGCCTTTTAAACCGGTGGCCATTACTTTCATGGCGCGCACCAGGGCTGCTGTTTTCCAGTCGCCTTCACCGCCAAAACCGTATCCTTCCGCCATCAGGCGTTGCGAAGCGATACCGGGTAATTGCACCATACCGTGCAGGTCTTCAAACGTGTCGGTGAAACCTTTGAAATTACCAGCTTTCAAAAAGTTGCGCATCCCGTTCTCGATCTTAGCTGCTTCACGCAACTCAGCATGGCGGGCGCCACCTTTACGCAGCGGAGCCTGTACGGTATATACTTCTTCGTATTCAGCTACGGTTTGGGTAATGGCGCTGTCGGGTACATCATTGATGATTTTTACCAGGTCGCCGATGCCATAACCATTTACAGAATAACCAAATTTCAGTTCAGCTTCCACTTTATCGCCTTCTGTAACCGCTACCTGCCGCATGTTATCACCAAAACGGCAGAAGCGGGCGTTTTGCCAGTCGTTCCAGCCGGCAGCTGCGCGCATCCAAACCTCAACGCTTTTTACCACGGTAGCTTCCTGCCAGTGGCCAACCACTACTTTTCTGTTCAAGCGCATCCGGCTTACCATGAAACCAAATTCGCGGTCGCCATGGGCGCTTTGGTTCAGGTTCATGAAGTCCATATCGATGCTGCTCCAGGGAATATCGCGGTTGAACTGGGTATGCAGGTGTAACAAAGGTTTTTGCAATATTTTCAACCCGCCGATCCACATTTTGGCAGGGGAGAAGGTGTGCATCCAGGCGATGATACCAATACAGGTAGGGGTTGTATTGGCTTCAACGCAGGTATGATAAATTTCTTCCGGTGTTTTTACTACTGGTTTAAAAACTACCCGTACAGGAATGGCAGGATCTTTATCAAGCGATCGTGCGATCTGTGTTGAATGATCGGCCACCTGTTTCAGGGTTTCTTCGCCATACAGGTGCTGACTTCCTGTTACAAACCAGACTTCGAGTTTTTTCAAATCTTCCATAAAGGGATTATTTACGTCAATCGTCAATGGCAATCAAGAGTGTTTTATAGAGCGTGTTGAGATCACCTGTGACGGGGACTTTTATTTAAATGGTTGTTTTTGCTTTGTATATCAGTTTTCGTGAAAGGTCCGCCGCGGCGGAAAAAACGATCAGCCGGCAATCGGCAATTCTCGACTATCTACTGTCCGTAGTAGGCATCCTTACCATGCTTGCGCTGCCAGTGCTTGTTGATCAGTGATTCCTGCAGTCTGGGTGCTTTCGCATTGATCTGTTCGGTGAGGTAAGCCATCCGGGCCACTTCTTCGAGCACTGCTGCGTTATATACTGCTTTGTCGCCATTCTTTCCCCAGGCAAAGGGGGCATGGTTACCTACCAGTATCATTTCCACCTCTTCGTACGAGAGTTTCCTTTCATTAAAGCAATTGATGATCTGGTAACCGGTCTCGTATTCATAATTCCCCCTGATCATTTCGTCACTCATTGGCGGCGCGCAGGGAATATCTACGGTATTATGATCGGCGTGGGTGGTGCCGAAGATGGGAATATCGCGCTGCGCTTGTGCCCAGGCGGTGGCATAGGTGCTGTGCGTATGTACAATAGCCCCTATTTTTTCCCATTCCTTATATAATACAGCGTGTGTTTTGGTATCGCTCGAAGGGCGCAGGTCGCCGCTGATGATTGTGCCATCGAAATCAACGATCACCATTTTTTCAGGTGTGAGGTCCTTGTAGGGAACGCCGCTGGGTTTAATAGCAAAAACGCCCTTACTTCTGTCGGCTACACTTACATTACCAAAAGTGAATAAAACCAGGTTCAATTCAGGAAGTTGCATGTTGGCTTTGTAACATGCCTGTTGAATATCTTGATACTTGCTCATGATAGTAATTAGTTTGCCAGTTGCCGGTTACCAGTTCCCGGGAATTGGTAACCAGGTAACTGGTAACTGTCTATTAGTTTGAGAATGCTTTTTCTTTTTCTTTATGCTTGATTGAATTCTCAATAAATCCACCAAGGTTGTGGTATTTCTTATAGCGTTGTTGGTACAGCGCTACTTTTGTTTTGTCGGGATAGTAAGTGGCGTCAAAACCCTGACCCATGGCATTCATGGCATCTTCCACTTTTTCATAAATACCCGCGGCGGTGGCGGCAAACATGGCGGCGCCAAGGGCGCAGGTTTGTTCTGATTTATGAATGCGGATGGGCATATTCATAACATCGGCCATCATTTGCATAATGAACGGTGATTTTTTGGCAACGCCACCCAGTCCGATCAGGCCTTTTACGGGAACGCCTTCGTTGTTGAAGCGGTCAACAATGGCTTTGGCGCCAAAGCAGGTAGCTTCTACAATAGCGCGGAACATGCGCGGTGCATCGCTGCCGAGGTTCAGCCCGGTCAACGCTCCTTTGAGTTCCTGGCTGGCATCGGGTGTGCGGCGGCCATTGAACCAGTCAACTGCCAGTTCGCTGTTCTCATCGATCTGTATCAATGCTGCCTGTTTGCTGAGTTCGGGGATCAGTTTATCTGCTGTTTCTTCAATGAGGGCTTTAGCTGTTTCGCTATTTACGAGTGTAGTTTGGGCCAGTACCTGTTGCATGGGCCAGGTCAATACTTTTTTGAACCAGGCATAGGCGTCGCCAAATGCACTTTGACCGGCCTCCAGTCCCATCATACCTGGGATCACCGAGCCGGGAACCTGTCCGCAAATACCTTTCACCAGTTTACCATCTACTTCATTCAGGGGAGCTACCAGCATGTCGCAGGTAGAGGTACCCATTACTTTACTTAAGTGGTAGGGTTCTATTTGTCCGCCCACGGCGCCCATATGCGCGTCAAAAGCGCCCACACCGATAACCACGTCGGTTGAAAGGCCCAGTTTGGCAGCCCATGCTGCACCAAGTGTACCGGCTGCTTTATCGGCTGTATATGTATTGGTGAATAATTTTTTTGTAAAGCCTTTTAACAGGGGATCGAGTTCAGTGAAGAAGGAATCGGGCGGTAAGCCGCCGAATTCTGCAGCCCACAGCGCTTTGTGACCGGCCGAGCAAACGCCCCGTTTCATCTCGGCAGCTTTGTTACCACCGGTTAAAACAAAGGGTATCCAGTCGCAATGTTCAACCCAGGAATAGCAGGCTTCGCGCACAGCCGCGTCTTCACGCAGTACGTGCAGCAATTTTGCCCAGAACCATTCAGAAGAGTAAATACCGCCTACGTATTGCAGGTAGTTGGTGTCGTACTTTTCTGCGTGTGTATTGATCTCGGCTGCTTCCGGAACAGAAGTGTGGTCTTTCCACAGCACAAACATGGCGTTGGGATTTTTTTCGAATTTCGGCAACAGGGCGAGCGGGGTGCCTGTTTCGTCTACTGCAACGGGAGTAGAACCTGTTGTATCAACTGAAATTGCCCTGATGTTGGCTGCAATGGCTGGGCCTGCCTGTTGTAAGCACCGAACTATGGTTTGTTCCAGGCCTTCCAGGTAATCAAGCGGATGTTGCCTGAACCGGTTGGTCCCAGGGTCACAATACAAACCTTCTTTCCAGCGGGGATAATAAAAGACTGCGGAGGCAACTTCCTGCCCATTGGCAGCGTTGGCGATGATTGACCTAACGGAATCTGTACCGTAGTCAACACCTATTACATAATTTTCTTTTTTCATATCGGCAACTAAAACACGTGTTTTTATTGGTAACCCGATTAGGACAAAGAGCGGGGTTTCGTCATTCAATGATCCGACGTGGACCGCCCTGGGGTCCTATTTCGTGTCAAAGTAACACTTAAAGTGTGAATCCACAAAAATTACATCTACCAACGGTAGGGAAATATCGGGGTAAACCTGTAGGAAGCGGTAAAAAAACTAATGATTGAGCGATTGCCGGGAGGTATCATGTGGCCAAAAGGCGTCTGGGGGGCAAAGATATGGCTAAATCAGGAGTTCCTAAGTTATTGAGTTTGTTAGTTTTTGAGTTAAAATTGAGTGGGCTGCCTGAAAACGGTCTGGCAATTGGCGAATGAAACGGTCCCCTCCCGGCCAGGTTGAACGGCCAGTGGCTTATCTTGTCATGAGGCTGGTTTCGCGAACACGTTCTCCCCAGCTTTTGAGCCGGCAACCGATGGCCAGGGTGTAGTAAGGCGCCCGCTTAAACCCGCCACACCGAACCTGAACTCCTTGTAACCGGGTAACCGGCAACTAAATAACTTTTAATCTCAAAACTAACAAACTCAGCTCGCCCTCATCTCCAAAAACCAGCCACTCGCCGTCCAAAACCGGCCGGATGTCATTCGCAACTACCAGTTACTCGTAAAAAAATTACATTCGTACTTTCATTTAATGCATGTCGTCAAGAAAACTGGTAAATATACTCCTGCATATTTTGTGCACTGCTTTGATCATAGTAGTGCCAATTTTTATAATGCCCATGAAGGATTCGGCCAATCCCAATTATCTGCAATGGCATACCATCGTTTTTACAGCCCTGCAAACTGCCGGTTTCTTTTTTAATGCATATGTGTTGTATCCACGTTTATTGTTAAAAAAGCGCATCGCTACCTACATTTTAACAGTATTGGGCATCAGCATTTTGTTTTCCCTGGTGCCCGGTTGTATTATGGTGGTTTCGGGCGAAATGCCGGCCTATGCCATCTATGCCGGTATTGTGGTGAAGATCTTTATCGGACTGTTTGTAATGGGTACCGCCACCAGTTACCGGTTTATTATGGATGTCATTAAAAACGAGCGATTGCAACAGGAAACGCTCACGATGGAGCTGTCGTTTTTGCGCTCACAGGTAAGTCCGCATTTTATGTTCAACGCCCTCAACAGCATGGTATCACTTGCGCGAAAAAGATCCGACCAGTTAGAGCCTGCCCTGCTAAAGATGAGCAACCTGATGCATTATATGCTGTACGATTCTGACGAAGAAAAAGTGAGCCTGCATAAGGAGGTGGAATATATTCGCAGCTATATCGATCTGCAAACCATGCGGTTTGGCGATTCGGTAAAGATCCTGTTCATGGTACAGCCGGGAAACTATTCCCATATCATTGAGCCCATGCTGCTGATACCGCTGATTGAAAATGCGTTTAAGCATGGGGTGAATGTGGCCGAAGAACCGGAGATCAACATCAAATTGGCTGCAACAGAAAAAGAAGTATCGTTAACGGTTTCCAATAAAACCATTGCTTATACGGCGCAGGTGGCCGACAAAACAAAAGGCATTGGGTTAACCAACCTCGAACGGCGGTTAAAGATCCTGTACCCGGACAAACACCAGTTGTTCGCACAAAAGAGCGGACAATGGTTTCACGCCTCCCTTAAAATTGTAACGCATGATTAAGTGTCTGGCTGTTGATGATGAAGTACTATCGCTCGATCTGCTGGAAGATAATATCAAACGCATTCCCTTCCTGCACCTGGTACAGCGTTGCAGGAACGCTTACGAGGCCATGGATGTGTTGCGGCGCGAACCGGTTGACCTTATTTTTCTCGATATCCAGATGCCAGGTGTTACCGGGACCCAATTTTTGCAGTCACTTCCTTATAAACCGGTAGTGATCTTTATTACGGCATTTAAAAAATATGCCCTCGAAGGGTTTGAGTTGGATGTGGTCGATTACCTGGTGAAGCCGGTCAACTTTGAGCGGTTTTTACGGGCGGTGAATAAGGCCGCTGATTTCTGTGCCCTGAAAAAACAGGGCGCACCAACTGCGGCCGTAGCACAAAGCAACAATGATTACTTTTTTGTAAATGTTGAATACAGCCTGGTAAAGATCGCGGTACAGGAGATCACCCATATTGAATCGCTGCGTGATTATATCAAGATCTATTTGCTGCAGACCGACAAACCGGTGATGACCAAATTACCCATGAAATCCCTGGCCGATAAGCTGCCGCCCGCCCGTTTTGTAAGGATCCACAAATCTTTTATGGTGGCCATCGACAAAATATCTTCCATTCGCAAGAACCGGGTGTATATTGGTAATCATATTATACCTATCAGTGATTTTTACAAGGAAGAATTATTGAAAGCTATTGGCCCAAAATTGTAAAATAGCCAGGCCAACTCATCTACACATTTAACCATCATGTCGAAATAATACCCGCGCTGGCCTACTTCGTTTTTTCAGGTATACCGCATCAACCAATTTTGGGGCATAAAGTAACCACCTACTTATGCTATTGAAAATGTCTTCCCTGTTTCGTAAACTATTCCTGACCGCCTGGCTGGTTGCAGGCGCTTTTGCCACCCATCATTTGCAGGCGCAACAAATAACACAAACGGTGAAAGGCACTGTAATTGACAAAGCTTCGGAAAAACCCCTCGCCGGTGTCAGTGTAACGGTGACCGGCCTGTCAATCGGCGTTACCACCGATTCAACAGGCAGCTATAAACTGGTAAATGTACCGGTTGGCCGCCAGCGTATTTCGTTTACCTCCATTGGTTATAAACCGGTTTCCATACCAGAAGTGCTGGTGACCATTGGTAAGCAGGTTATTCTTGATGTGTCGTTGGAAGAATCGATCCACTCATTGAAAGAAGTGAGTGTGACGGCGCCGCGGGCCCGAAAAGGCATGGCACTGAATGAATTTGCCGGCAGCAGCGCCCGCTCGTTCAGTATGGATGAAGTAACGCGGTATGCCGGTGGCCGTAACGACCCGGCCCGGCTGGCCAGTAATTTTGCCGGGGTATCATCTACCAACGATTCCCGCAACGATATTGTGGTGCGTGGTAATTCCCCAACCGCCGTGTTGTGGCGTATGGAAGGTATTCCCATTCCCAACCCCAATCACTTTACTACATTGGGTACTACGGGTGGCCCCGTAAGCGCGCTCAATACAAATGCGTTAAAGAACTCTGATTTTTATACCGGTGCTTTTCCGGCCGAATATGGCAATGCCAGCGGCGCGGTATTCGATCTGTCGTTACGGGCGGGTAATAAAGATAAAGTGGAAAAAACGCTGCAGCTGAACCTGTTCAGTGGGCTCGAAGCCATGATTGAAGGCCCCCTGAGCAAAAAGAAAAATGGTTCTTCTTTCCTTATTGGCTATCGTTATTCCTTTGCGCAACTGGCACAGGGCATTGGGCTGAAATTTGGTACCGAAGCCGTTCCCAAATACCAGGACCTTGTTTTCAATCTCAATTTCGCCAATTCAAAACTGGGTAAGTTTGGCATTTTTGGAATGGGCGGAACCAGTAATATTGATTTTATTGGCGCCGATCTCGATTCTGCCGATCTGTTTGCCAATAAAGATGAAGATACCTATTTCAAGTCCCGTATAGGCATTGTAGGTATAAAACATACCATAGATGTGGGCCGCAACACATATATCCGTTCTGTAGTATCTTATTCGTATACCAGCAATAAAGGCGATATCTACAAATATTATGATTCATTGCCCGGGCGGCAATACATCACCAGGCAGGAAACGGAAAATACCGGCTTGCGTTTTTCTACCTACCTCAATTCAAAAATAAATACCCGGTTTGCTATAAGGGGTGGGTTTTTGGCTGAGCAAAATGGGCTCGATACGTATCTCGAAACCCGCGAGAGCCGGCCGGGGTGGGAAACCATTCGCGATTATAATGGCAGTTCCTGGCTGCTGCAACCTTACGTGCAGGGCAAATACCGCTTTACAGAAAAGCTGTCGCTAAATGCCGGGGTGCACGGCATGTATTATAACTTTAACCAAAAGGCAGCTGTTGAGCCAAGAGCCTCGATAAGCTACGCAATGGATAATACAAAAACCCTCACCATTAGTTATGGTTTGCATAGCCAGCTGCAGCCGGCGCCGGTATACCTGTACCAGCAAAAACTGGCCAATGGCGCCTACGATCAAAGCAACCGCGACCTGGGTTTCACCAAAGCCCATCATTATATTCTTGGGTACGACTGGGCCTTTGCCAAAGACTGGCGCCTGAAAGCAGAAGCATATTACCAGTATATTTTTGATGCACCAGTTGAAAGAACGGCCAGCGGGTTTTCGATCCTGAACAGTGGGGCCGATTATACTTTCCCTGAAAAAGCAGCACTGGTAAATAAGGGAACCGGTACAAACACCGGGTTTGAGCTCACCGTTGAAAAATTTTTCAGCAGGGGGTATTACCTGCTTACCACGGCTTCTTTGTTTGATTCAAAATACAAAGGCAGCGATGGCATTGAACGCAATTCAACCTTCAATAACCACAGTGTATTGAATGTGCTGGCAGGTAAAGAATGGAAGCTGGGCAGCAGCGGCCGCAATGTGTTTACAGTAGATGTTAAGATGGCTTATTCAGGCGGCCGGTATTATACCCCGGTCGACCTCCGGGCTTCCGAGATCGCCGGTTCTGAAAAGTTGGATGAAAGCCGCTACAATGCAGAGCAGTTCCCTTCCTATTTCCGTCTCGATACACGTTTTGGTTTCCGGTTGAACGGCAGCAGGCGGCGTTTGTCACAAACCCTGTATCTCGATCTGCAGAATGTGACCAACCGCGATAATGTATTTGTACGGCGGTACAACCAGGTGCAAAAACAGGTGGGAACCGTATATCAGATCGGGTTCTTCCCCGATATTATGTATAAGATCCAGTGGTGAGCAGGGGAATGGAGTGGATCATAAAAACAAACGAGCCGCATGTAATGGATGCGGCTCGTTCTATTGATATAAATTTCTTTATTTCCTTCCAGCCTTATGACCTTTCATCGCATAATACAAAATGTACAAATAACAGGGCAGCATGCAAATAAAGAAGGCCTGGTGGTTAGCAATTTTATCTTTAAGCATGCCATATAGTAACGGCACAATGGCGCCGCCGGCAATACCCATTACCAGCAAGGCCGAACCGGTTTTAGTGAATTTACCCAGCTTGTCAATAGCCAGGGGCCAAATAGCGGGCCACATAAGCGCATTGGCCAGTCCTAATAACGCAATAAAGGTGATCGCTGTATAGCCGTGCGTAACAAAAGCAGCAAAGGAAAATAAGATACCCAGTATGGCCGATGATCTCAGCGCTGTTTGTTGTGAAATGAATTTCGGAATGGTGAATATACCCACCACATAACCCATGAGCATGGCTATAAGCGTAAATGTGGTAAAGTACTTGGTTTCATCCAGCGGCATGCCCATGCTTTTGCCATAAACGCCAATTGCGTCACCCGCCATCACTTCAACCCCAACATATAAAAAAATGCACAGGGCGCCCAGCAGCAGGTGCGGAAATTGCCAGATGCTTGTTTTGCTGACAAGCGTATTTTGCGCCGCGCCTGGTTCTTCTTTTTCGAGCTCCGGCTCGGGCAGGGGCGACTTCAGTAACATAAAGGCGAGGATGGCCAGCACTATTGCCAGAATAATATAGGGCGTTACCACCCGGCCCGATAAGGCATTCAATAATTCTTCCTTCGCCGTCGTATCGGTAGTGGCTTCAATCTTTTTTTCAATAGCTGACGCATTGCTTAATAAAACGGCACTTAAGATCAACGGACTGGTAATACCGGCTATTTTATTACAAATGCCCATGATGCTGATACGCTGGGCCGCACTTTCAATGGGGCCTATAATGCTGATATAGGGGTTCGAAGCTGTTTGCAGTAAGGCCAGCCCCATACCCTGAATAAATAAACCGGTAAGGAACAGTCCGAAGCTTCTTTCTTTGGCCGCAGGAATAAAGATGATGGAACCAATGGCCATTACCAGTAAGCCCAATGCCATTCCCTTTTTAAAACCGGTGCGCTTTAAAATAAGGGAAGAGGGTATGGCCAGAAAGAAATAGGCCATATAAAAAGCAAAGGTCACAAAAAATGCCTGCACATCGGTTTTCAGCTGGCATACCAGTTTTAAAAATTGTATCAGGCTGCCATTTAACCAGGTAACAAACCCGAAAATGAAGAACAAAAAGCCAATAATGAAAATGGCCGTTGTGTTGTTGCGTTGTTTTGGTACAGCACCATCCAGAATGTCCAGCGTTTTAGCAGTAGTCATGTTTAAATTATTGAAATGATTTTGTTGAACAAACTCTCTTTTGCATTATACTTTTGTAAAAGTACAGCCTGGTTCTGAGCCCGCATAAAATTATGGCCTTCGTACCGGGCGCCGTAATATACGTCATCATTTAAATGATCGGTTAAAAAACGCAATGCCTGCATATAGATCATGAAGGCCCCGGCATATACAAAATGCTGTTTTTCGGCAGTAGTTAATTCATTGTTTAGTTCGCCCATATAACCACAGGCAATGGCGGTAAAGAAATCGTCGCGTACCGTAATTTGTTGAAGGTCCTTTTCTTCTTCGCTCACCGGTGATAAATAAGTGCGCATCATATCGCCCACATCGCTGATGAAATAGCCCGGCATTACCGTATCGAGGTCAATAACACATAAGCCTTTGTTATTATCATCGAAAAGCACATTGCTGATCTTGGTGTCGTGATGAATGACCCGCAGCCTGAATCCCGGATTATTTTTTATGTATTCAAAGGTTTTAACCAGGTGTTGCTGTTGTTGTAGATAGTCGATCAGTTCTGTGGATTCCTGAATGCGTTTTTTGTTGCCTTTCGCCAATGCTTCGGTGAACTGCTGGTACCGCAGCGACAGATCATGGAACTGCGGAATGGTGATCTGCAGCTTACTGGTGTCAAAACCACGCAACAGGTTGGTAAAGCGGGCAAACTGTTTGGCCGCTTCAAAAGCCTGCTCGGGGGTATTCACCATGTCGATGGAATGCGACCGGGGAATAAATGGGAAAAGGCGGAAGTACTGCTTTTTCTCATCCATATATAAATACGAGCCGCTGGCATTGGGGAGGGCGCCTGCAAAAAGGTAGTCTGGACAATTATGCTGTAAATAGGTGCCCAGGTTGCTGATGTTGGCGGCAATAGCTTCGGGGTCCCTGAAAACGGCGGAATTTATCTGCTGCAGAATAAAGCAGGGCTGGCCATCGGGCGAGCTTATCTTCCAGGTATGGTTGATGAGGCCGCTGCCAAATGGATGTACGGAATAATGAGAAGGGTTAAGTGCAAAATGGGTTAAAATATTACTGAACATGGATAGTTTATTGAATCGTAGAGATCCCAAATTTTTGGGACATCCTGCTCAAACTTACATAGTTAGAATGGAAAAGGAACACGCAAACGGTTGTGCCATTTTAAGTTACCAGTTACCGGTTTCCAGTTGCCGGTACTTGAATTTCCATCAAACTGCGAATAGGCGGTATCGCCGAATTTTTGCCAGGAAACCTGTACCTGGTAACTGGCAAACAGATATAGTAATATATGAAGGGCTTTTCCGTCAAAGTGCTTTACCTGTTACGTGTGAGCAATTAATATTTAGTAATATATTCCATCATTTCAGTTAAACCTGACATTGGAGCCCCTGGCCAAAATGTGTAGCTTTCCACTTTAAAGCGTTCAGTGTTGGTTATTTAGCAAAAGCAGCAAGGACGAGGCGTGCCACGTTGTGCCAGCATTGTTTTTGTTTCAACAAACGACAATAAAGGCCAGTTAGAAATTACCTGAAGCTCTCAAAAGCGACTGTCTCAACTGTGACGTGGCACGTCTTTCCATCAACTCCGAATGTGATAAAACCCAGTTCTTAACAGGCATCTGATTGTTTTGCTGGTTGTAACGCCTGACACCTGTTCACGATTGAAAATTGTTGCGCTTATGAAAAAAATGCATTCATTTTCCACATCAGTCCCGCGTTTACGCGGAACCCGCATCAGCCAATTCAACCTGCCGCCTGGGCTATATAATTTTAAAGGCATTGTGCCGGTCATCATCCTGAATTAATTTTAACCAAATCAAGATTACTATTAGTTAATCTCTATAACCTGTATGGGTATAACTAAATATTTTGAAGAATTTGAACTGAATGAGAAACGGTCAACCGGCGGCCGCACCGTCACCGAAACCGATATTGTTATGCATGCAGGTCAGTCGGGCGATTTTTTTCCCCATCATATGGATGAGGAATGGTGCAAAACCCAACCCTTTAAAAAACGCATTGCCCACGGTACACTCATTTTTACCATTGCCATAGGGTTAACCGCACACGTCATCAATGAAGTATCCATGACCTATGGCTACGACCGGCTCCGTTTTATAAAACCTGTTTTTATTGGTGATACTATTAAAGCAACCGTCACTATTTCCGATAAAAAAGAACATAAAAAGCCAGGGTATGGCCTGGTCACCGAACTGGTAGAAGTGTTTAACCAGAGCGGTGAATTGGTAATGATCTGCGAACATGTATTGTTAGTGCATAAAAAAGAAAGTTAGGAAAGATATGTCTGAAATTGTTTTGAAAGGAATTACCTGGGGCCACAGCAGAGGCATTACGCCATTGCTGGCGGCTGCACAACGCTATTCCGAGTTGAATCCGAAAGTGACAATACAGTGGAAGAAAAGGACCTTACAGGAGTTTGCCGATTTTCCGTTGGAGAAACTGGTGAATGAGTATGATCTGCTCATCATCGATCATCCCTGGGTGGGCTGCGCTGCTGCCACCAACAGCGTGTTGCCGTTAGATGAATACCTGCCTGCCGCATATTTGCAAAATCAGTCAGGCAATTCAGTAGGAGCGTCGCATCCAAGCTATTATTACGATAACCACCAGTGGGCCCTGGCCATCGATGCAGCAACCCCTGCTGCCAGCTATCGTGCCGACCTGTTACAACAAAACAGTGTGAAGGTGCCCGATACCTGGGAGAAATTGATGGAACTGGCAAAAGCCGGCAAAGTGGCTATCCCCGCCATTCCCATCGACACACTCATGAATTTTTACATGTTCTGCATTGCCCTGGGTGAAGAACCGTTCAGAACAACCGAACAGGTGGTGAGTAAAGAAATTGGAGTACAGGCCCTGCAGGCAATGCGCGAGCTGTATTCGTTGATCGATAAAAAATTCTTTTCCTGTAATCCAATACAAGTGGCTGAAATTATGTCAACCACCAACGATTACTGGTATTGCCCCTTTGCCTATTGCTACTCAAATTATGCCCGGGTGGGGTATGCGAAGCACCCGCTTACCTATGCCAACCTGGTTTGGTTTGGTAAAAAACGTTTACGCAGTACAATAGGAGGTACGGGGTTGGCTGTTTCTTCGTTCACCAAACATAAACAGGAAGCGGTTGATTTTGCGGCCTGGGTTTGCAGCGAGGAATGCCAAAGCACTTTTTACGTACAGCATGGCGGGCAGCCGGGACACCTGGCGGCCTGGACGAATAACCTGGCCAATGTGCTCACCAACAGCTTTTTTCATACGGTATTACCGGTTATGAAGAACGGGTACATGCGTCCACGTTACAATGGGTACTTACATTTTCAGGACCAGGCCGGTGATCCGGTTCAACAATATTTATTACAGGGTGGAAACCCGGAGATGGTACTAAAAGAAATAGACCGTATTTATCAACAAAGCCTGGTAGGCGAAAAAATGAGCTTGTCAATATGAGTCGATTGCCACTGCAGGGATTGCTGGTGCTTGAATTCAGCCAGTATTTATCGGGCCCATCCGCGGGATTGCGGTTGGCCGATCTGGGTGCGCGCGTCATAAAGGTGGAGCGTCCGCAAACCGGGGATGCCGGCCGCCGCTTGTCGATCAAGGACCTGTGGACCGATGACAGCTCCATGTTGTTTCATACCATCAACCGAAATAAAGAAAGTTATACTGCCGATCTCAAGAACTCCGACGATCTGGCACAGGTAAAGCAACTGATTGAAAAAGCCGATGTGCTAACCCATAACTTCAGGCCCGGTATCATGGAAAAAGTAGGCCTGGGGTATTCAGAAGTAATAAAGATCAATTCACGTATTATATATGGCGCTATCAGCGGGTACGGTACAGAAGGCCCCTGGAAGAACCGGCCAGGTCAGGACCTGCTCTTGCAGTCAATGAGTGGTCTTGCGTATACTACCGGTAATGCCAAAGACAATCCCATGCCTTTTGGCCTCGCCATTGCCGATAACCTCTGCGGTTCGCAACTGGTGCAGGGCATTTTGGGCGCCCTTATAAGAAGGCAAAAGACAGGCGCCGGTGCTTTAATAGAAGTGAGCCTCCTTGAATCCTTACTCGATTTTCAATTTGAATTATTAACTACTTATCACAGCAGCGGCAAGCTGCCCAAACGCAGCAAAGTAAATAACGGACACCCGTTGTTACATGCCCCTTACGGGATCTATGCCACCGCCAACGGATATATTGCCATTGCCATGGTCGACATCAAACAACTGGCAAAAGCCATTGATTGCAACGACCTCATGGCCTATGATCAGCAGGTTGCTTTCAGTTTACGTGATGAAATAAAATCGGTTCTGGCCAAACACCTGTTAATGCAGCCCTCAGCTTACTGGCTCGAAAAGCTGCATGCAAAAGACCTGTGGGCCATGGAAGTGCTCGATTGGGAACGCCTCACCAAACTGGAAGCCTACAAATGTTTGCAAATGGAGCAAACGATCACCACAACGCAGGGAAAAAATATTACCACCACCCGGTGCCCCATACGCATAAACGGGGAGCGCATTTATTCGCCCAAACCGGCCCCGCAGTTGGGTGAGCATACGGAGAAGATAAATGAAGAATTGATTGGAAATGGGTGAGGGGTGAATCGGTCAGGTTGCCGGTTACCAGTTTCCGGTTACCTGGTAAAAAAATCGGAAAACCCGATAATAAGCAAACTGATCGAAATTCAGGGCCCGGCAACAGGCAACCGGTAACTGGTGACCTATGAAAAGTTATATTCTGTAAATTTTGTAACAAAGAATGAAGCCACTTCAGGACATAATAGTTGTTGATTTCAGCCAGTTTTTATCTGGCCCCTCGGCAGGCTTACGCCTCGCCGATATGGGCGCCCAGGTAATAAAAATTGAGCGCACGGGTGTAGGCGATATCTGCCGGCAGTTGTACGTATCGAATGTAATGATAGAAGGCGAATCAACTATTTTCCACGCCATCAACCGTAATAAACAAAGCTATGCGGCTGATCTTAAGAAAGCAGAAGACCTGGAGAAAGTAAAAAAAATTATAGCGAAAGCAGATGTACTGATGCATAATTTCCGTCCAGGTGTAATGGAACGGCTGGGACTCGATTATGAAACAGTGAAAGCCATTAACCCGCAAATTGTTTATGCAGAAGTAAGTGGTTATGGTAATGAAGGGCCCTGGAAAGACCTGCCGGGGCAAGACTTATTATTACAGGCCGTATCTGGTTTAAGCTGGTTAAGCAGCAACCGCAGCGATAACCCAACCCCGATGGGGGTGGCCGTGGTTGATATTCTGGCCGGCACCCATATTGCACAGGGCATACTGGCCGCTTTATTCTCGCGTACCATAACCAATGAAGGCAGCCTGGTACAGGTAAGCATGCTGGAATCCATACTCGATTTTCAGTTTGAAGTACTCACCTGTTTTTATAACGACGGACGCGAACTCCCGGTGCGCAGTGAAATAAATAATGGACATGCCTATCTGTCGGCCCCCTACGGAATTTACAAAACAGCCGATGGCTACCTGGCGCTGGCCATGGGGAATATTACGCAATTAGCGACATTGCTGGAGTGTGAACCGTTAAAACAGTTCACCAATACAGCCGAATGGTTTGTGAAGCGCGATGAAATAAAAACAATACTTGCCGCGCATTTGCTGGCCCGCAATACCGATGGCTGGCTGGCCGTACTGGAACCTGCAGATATCTGGTGTGCCAAGGTGCTTGATTATGATCTGCTGGTGCAGGAGAACGGGTACCAGATGCTGAATATGGAATTAATAGTAAAGACCAGCAATGGCCTTTCTATAACAACTACCCGTTGCCCAATCAGGATCGATGGCGAAATATTTACATCCAACATAGGTGCGCCGCTGCTGGGTGAGCACAATGAACTGATCGATGAGCAGTTTGGCCTTACAAAGCAGCCCATATCGAGTTATGAGTCATAATAAGGAAGCCCGCTATCCCTAAGGTAATTGGTGAAATTTCAATATTTGAATTTTTTCCCATGTACCTTGCGGCTTTATAAACCTGATTCACTATTCGAGTAAAACGGATTGCAATGGAAATTATCGATAGCCATGTCCATATTTGGAATTTCGCAAAAGCTGAGTACGAGTGGTTAAAGAATGATACGTCGGTTCTTAACCGGAATTATGATATAGAAGAGCTGCAGGCCGAAGTAGAAACGACCGCTATCACCGGCGGGGTGCTTGTTCAGGCGGCCAATAATTTTGAAGATACCAACTGGATGTTACAGGTTGCCAACGCAACCTCATGGATAAAAGGGGTCGTAGGCTGGATGCCGTTAAAAGACCCCTCGTTCACTGCAACCGCCCTCAAAGAATACCTGGGCAATCCTTATTTCAAAGGAGTGCGCCATTTGATACATGATGAGCCCGATCCGCAATGGTTATTACAATCAACCGTGGTGCAAAGTCTTTCGGTGCTCGCTGCTTATGATGTGCCGTACGATGTAGTAGGGGTTACACCGCAACACCTGATAATCGCCCTGGAAGTAGCGCAAAAAGTACCGGAATTACGACTCATGCTCGATCATCTGAATCAGCCGCCCATTGCCAGTGGCGAAAAGTTCGGGGAATGGGGCGAATTGATGAAGATAGCCGCCGGTCATAAGAATATTTATGTGAAGATCTCCGGCCTGGGAACCTGTTCCAAAAAAGGGGCTGACTGGACGGCCGATGATATACAACCCTATGTTGATTTTGTGCTGGAGCATTTTGGGGAGAACCGTTGCTGTTGCGGGGGCGATTGGCCGGTGTCGTTGCTGGCCGGAAGTTATACCGACACCTGGCAGCATTATTTGAAGGTATTGTCGAAGTCATTGAGTGATGACGCCTTGCAAAAAGTAGCGCACACCAATGCAGTAACCTTCTATAATCTGTAATTGAAAAAGAATTAAAAGTGCATTAAGATATAAGGCCGTTTAAACGCAGAAATGATAAAATGGTACATTTTGCGTTATTCGCCTGCCCGTTGAAGTTTTAACGAAGGCGGGTGTGTTTCTGACAAAATAATGATGTGCAAACTTTAACGTCTGTCTGACAATTTAATATAACGAGTTGCTTTAATGGAAGTAATAACCGGTGTCATATTTCATTCAGTAGGGGCCTCCTGTGCGGCCATGTGCTATACGCCACAACGCAAAGTGGCTAAATGGTCGTGGCAAACGTACTGGCTGGCGCAGGCAGCAGTGTGTTGGTTGTTATTACCGCTTGTAATTGCCTGGATTACGATTCCGCAGATAGATAAAGTGTTGCAGGAAGCGCCCACCGATGCCATGATCAAAACCTTTATTTATGGCGTGGCCTATGGAATTGGCGGAACGGCGTTTGGAATGGCCATACGGTATGTAGGTTTTTCATTGACTTATGCCATTGCGGTGGGTATATCCTGTGTGTTGGGTACCTTGTTGCCACCGCTGGTGCATGGGCAACTGGTATCTTTGTTCAGTCAGAACGGCGCCAGTTTTATCATGGCGGGGATTATTATCGGGGCATTGGGCATTGCCTGTTGCGGCGTGGCCGGCAGGTTTAAAGAGCATGATCTTAAGTTAAACACAACGGGCAAAACTTCGTTTTCCCTGGCCAAAGGATTGCCGCTTTGTTTTTTGGCAGGTGTGCTGTCGGCCGTGTATGGTTTTTCGATCGATCAGGGGGAGCCGATTGCAGAGGTGGCTGCCAAATACGGCGGCGGAAATTTCAAGATCAATATTGTTTATATTTTTTCAAATTCAGGAGCTTTTGTATCTACCCTTATATATTGCATATACCTGCACCGCAAAGAAAAAACGTTTGGCGAGTACCGGCAACAAGGACCACACAACCGTTTACTGGTTAATTTCGTCATGGCTGTGCTTACCGGTTTATTGTGGTATTCACAATTCTTCTTTTATGGCTTGGGGCATGTGCGCATGGGAAAATACCAATATAGCAGTTGGGCCATACACATGATCATGCTGGTATTGTTTAGCTCGGTAGCCGGTTTGTTGATGAAAGAATGGATGAAATGCCGCCGGAAAACGATTGTTACGCTTGTTTTGGCCCTGTTTATTTTGGTAACAGCGGTGCTTGCCCTAACATATGGAAACTACCTGGGTAGTTTATAGTTATTTAAGCTATAGACTACTGCTTTAATTCATTTTTTTGCATTTGAAAAAAATGTATCCATTGTCGTATAAAGCACCTATAGTGATCATTGGCGCAGGCGGTATTGTAAATGACGCCCATTTACCGGCTTATCAACTGGCCGGTTTCGATGTGGCCGGCATTTATGATGTGGATAAGGAAAAAGCCAATGCCACCGCCCTCAGGTTCAACATCCCCATGGTGTTTGAAAAAATGGAAGATATCGTGCGTCTCAATTTGTCGCGCGTGGTGTATGATATAGCGGTGCCCGGTTCAGCCATTCTGAAGGTGCTGGAGTATTTGCCCGCCGGGTCGCCCGTACTCATTCAAAAACCGATGGGCAATAATTACCAGGAAGCAAAGACCATTCTGCAATACGCCCGCGATAAACACCTGGTAGCAGCCATCAATTTTCAATTACGTTATGCGCCCTTTATACAGGCAGCCCGCAAATTAATACAACAGGGCGCCCTGGGCCAGTTATGCGATATAGAAATAAATATAAATGTGTTTACTCCCTGGCATTTGTGGACATTCCTGTTTGAATCGCCCCGTGTAGAGATCCTGTACCACAGCATTCATTATATCGACCTGGTGCGCTCATTCTTTGGCAATCCGGTTGGCGTATATGCCAAAACGGTAAAACATCCCCAAATGAGCCAGCTGGCCTCTGTGCGCAGTAATATCATCATGGATTATGGAGATATGATCAGGGCGAATATCATTACTAATCATTGTCACCAGTTTGGCATGCAACAACAGCATTCCTACATAAAACTGGAAGGAACGCAGGGCGCTGTTAAAATAAATATGGGACTGTTGATGAACTATCCGCACGGAGTACCCGATCAGTTCCGGTATATAACGATGACCAGTAATGAACCGGGCGAATGGAAAACGCTTGAAGTGGAAGGGAGTTGGTTTCCGCATGCCTTTATTGGCAGTATGGACCAGGTGATGCAGGCGGCTGCCGGTAATATCCCCAGGCCGGATAATTCAGTGGAAGATGGCATTTATACGATGGCATGTGTAGAAGCGGCATATCAATCGAGCGAAAGGGGCGGAGTGAAGCTTGATGAAATAATATAGTTCAAAATAGTATAAGCACTGGCAAATACCTAAACCGCAAAACTTTAAAATCACAACTATTCTGATGAAAGGCTTTCTTGTATTGGTTGTAACTGTGTTAACCCTGAAAACAAGCTGGGCTTCTGACAAACCCACAGATAAGAACGTTACAATTATCACGGCAAACAATTCTCCGCGCACCAAATATGGTACTGAAAAACTCACCGGAGCATTACAAAAGGCCGGCTATAAAGTAGTGGTTTCAACAGATGGTAAATTAACAGCAACAGGGACAACCATTCTCGCAGGCAATTATGGCGATGCGCTTGTTAAGAAAGCGGCAGCCACCTGGCACCTGCAACCCGATACAACCGGCAAGGAAGGCTTCTCTATAAAAAGCAAACCCAACGCCATTATTATTGCCGGAACCGATGCCTCGGGTACCCTGTATGGTTGCCTCGAGCTGGCAGAACAGGTAACCAATAATAAAGCGATCCCCGCCGGTTTCTCCATGACCGACAAACCCGAGATGGTATTGCGCGGAACCTGTATTGGCGTTCAAAAACCCTATTATTTACCGGGAAGAACCGTTTATGAATATCCGTATACACCCGAAACCTTTCCCTGGTTGTACGATAAAGCGCTTTGGGTGCAATACCTCGATTCACTGGTGGCCAATCGCCTGAACTCGTTGTACCTCTGGAACGGACATCCGTTTGCATCGCTGGTACGTACAAATGAATATCCTTATGCGGTAGAAGTCGATGATGCTACGTTTAAAAAGAATGAAGAGTTATTTGCGTTCCTCACCACCGAAGCCGACAAGCGCGGTATTTGGGTGATCCAAATGTTCTATAATATTATCGTCTCAAAACCATTTGCCGAAAAGCACAACATAAAAACGCAGGACCGCACCCGGCCCATTGTACCATTGATAGCCGATTATACGCGCAAGTCCATCGCTGCATTTGTGGCCAAATATCCCAATGTGGGTTTAATGGTGGCGCTGGGCGAGGCCATGGAAGGGGTGGGGCAGGACGATGTGGACTGGTTTTGTAAAACTATTATTCCCGGTGTGCAGGACGGCTTAAAGATATTAGGTAAGAAAGATGAACCGCCGATCGTTTTGCGAGCACACGATACCGATGCACCACGGGTTATGAAAGAAGCGTTGCCGCTTTACAAGAACCTGTATACCGAAGCCAAATTCAATGGCGAGGCCTTAACTACTTATGAACCGCGAGGTCCCTGGGCCGATCTGCATCGCAGCCTGAGCCGTATTGGTACGGTTCAGATAGAGAACGTTCACATTTTGGCCAACCTGGAACCATTCAGGTATGGTTCACCCGACTTTATACAAAAATGCGTGCAGTCGATGCACTCGGTATATGAAGCCAACGGCTTGCACTTGTATCCGCAGGCATCTTATTGGGACTGGCCATATACAGCCGATAAAAGCACGCCCCGTTTACTGGAAGTGGAGCGCGATTGGATCTGGTACAGGACCTGGGCGCGTTATGCGTGGAAAAGTGATCGCAACCGCGGGCAGGAAATTGATTATTGGGCCGGCAGCCTTGGCACAAAATTTGGCTGTACGGCGGCACAGGCAAAAAATATAGTGGAAGCGTATGAACAATCCGGTGAAATATCACCCAAGATCTTACGCCGGTATGGTATTACAGATGGTAACCGGCAAACCATGACGCTGGGCATGTTGATGACCCAGTTGATAGATCCCAAACGATTTGGCTTATTTCCATTATTGTATAATAGTGAAAGTCCGTTTGGGGAAATGATCATTGAATATGCGCTACATGAAGCAAATGGAATACCGCATATAGGCGAATCGCCTATGCTGGTGGCCGATCAAATAATAGAACATGGCAATAAGGCGGTGGCAGCAATTGAGCAGGCGGCGCCTTATATCACTGCGAATCGCGATGAATTCAATCGCCTGAAGAATGATATGTATTGTTACCAGGAAATGGCGCAATATTATGCGTGGAAAGCAAGAGCGGCGGTGCAGGTATTGAAGTTCAAATATTCCAATAAGGTGGCCGATCTGGAACAGGCCGTGCCGATGTTGGAAAAGAGTGTGGCGTATTTTGCGGAACTGGCGGCGCGTACCGATACCACTTATTTATATGCGAACAGTATGCAAACGCAGCAACGGAAGATCCCGGTAAATGGAAAAGATACAAAGAACAAGACCTGGGTTGAGTTGTTGCCTTTCTATCAGCGGGAGCTGGAGAATTTCAAAAAGCATATCGAGGTATTGAAGAAACAGGGCGCAGGTACAGCAGTTGCCAGCTTGACACCATTGAAAAGCGTGCCCGTGACAATTATTACAGAAAATATTAAAACATATACTGTACAAAAGAATGCACAGGTATTTCCTGATCTTAGTGTGGTGATCAATGAGTTGCCGCCATTGCTGACGGGTTTGCAGGGAATATATTATAGCCAGCAGCGGCAGATAACGGAAGGCACCAGCCTGAGTTTTAAAACAACAGTGCCGGTTAAATTACTGGTAGCGTACTTTGCAGAAAAGAACAGTGCGTATTTACCTGAGCCAACATTAGAAATAGATGCAAGCGCAGATGATTTCAGGCAGGCCGAAGTAAAGGTGGCAAACGCAATAGCGATAGATGAATTCCCTGCAATAAACATACATAGTTTTACGTTTCAAGCCGGCACACACACACTTACATTAGGAAAGGGATCGTGCCTGTTACTGGGCTTCATAAACGATAACGATCCACTGCCGGTGATAGATGCCGGATTGGGCGTTTCAGAAAACGCCGGTGCGCTTGATTGGTTGTTTGAAAAATAACGGTTGCTTCCCCACAGATCATAGAGATGGATTATTGAATTAAATGACGTGATCGCATATTAAGAAATTGCTAAGTGATTGCGGCATTTACTTACTGTTATTGGTAATAACTGTAGTTACGACAATAGATTACACGTGTTGTTTCGAAAATATGGGTATGCATTTACGAGATAGTAAGATGTTCCATCTTTTTAGTAAGAAGTTGCATTGTTTCAGATGGCTGATGGCCGTTTCTTGTGGCCTGTTATGCAATATCCTGAAAAACACATTCCACCCCATCTCTATGCACGTAGATATGTACGTTGTTCCTTGGTTATACATTGCTCCTCTCAATTGTTAAAACATAAATCTTAAACAACTGTTGTATGATTGGAAAACCGTCGTCCTTGAAATGCCTGATGGCGTTTTTTATGCTACTTAACTGCACGTACCTGATCGCACAGGAAAGAGTTGTTACAGGTAAGGTTAAAGATCCATCGGGGAATCCGCTTCCCGGTGTGAACGTTAACGTATGGGGCACACGCATAAGTGTGACTGCCGATGTAACAGGTACTTTCCGACTTCCAGTTTCCTCTGAAAGCTCCGTCCTTGTATTCAGCTTTGTAGGCTTTTTACAAAAGGAACAAAAAGTGGGAACTGATTCTACATTTAATATAACGATGGCCTACGACAATGCCGACCTCGACCAGGTGGTGGTAGTAGGTTATGGTACGTCAAAAAGAAGAGACCTTACGGGCTCTGTTTATTCAGTAAAGCCCGGCCAGGTAACAGGTACGCCTACTTTTAATGCGTTGGAAGCATTGCAGGGTAGAATTCCTGGTATGGATATTCAACGTTCTTCCGGTGGCGCCGGTTCCGGTGTTAGTGTACAGGTTCGTGGTATCAGAACTATCAACGGTACCGACAAGGGGCAAACCGGCGCCGTAAGCGCACCCCTGTATATCATCGATGGTTTTCAGGGTGGAAGTATTTCTGACCTGAACCCCAGCGATATAGAGTCGGTGGAAGTATTGAAAGACGCCTCGGCTACCGCTATTTACGGATGGATGGGCGCCAATGGTGTGGTGATAGTTACTACCAAAAAAGGTAGAGAAAGGCCCCGCATTTCCTATAACGGCTATTATGGTGTGAATGGTTATACCCAATACCCCAAAGGAAGAACGGGCGAAGATTATGTAAAGCTGAGAAGAGAAGCTTACCGCACCACAATTGGAAATTATCCAGCATCTGATGATGTGCTCTTCACTGATCCGTATGAGTTGGCCAACTACAAGAATAATCAATGGGTTGACTGGTACGACCTGGTTAACCGCAATGGTATTGAACAAAGCCATACAGCCTCTATACAATCAGGGGGCGACAAAACCAAAGTATTCTTTTCTACTGGTTATTATAAAGAAGAGGGTATGTTGCGCAATAATGATTTCACGCGTTACAATTCCCGTTTGAACTATGATCAGCGCATTAGCAATGCATTTAAAGCAGGTCTTTCAACCCAGGTAACCTATACCAACACGAATAAGCGTTACGATCCCCTCACCCAAATCAGCAGCGTTGGCCCCCTGGGTATACCGTATGACAGCCTGGGAAACATTAACGTATTTCCCCAGTATAGCAGCCCTACACTGAATAACTCAAAAGTGAGCCCGCTGGCCGATGAAAGACCGGGTGTATATAAAGACAACACTATTCGGGGTAGCGTAATGACCAATGGTTATTTTGAAATTACCCCTATCACCGGGTTATCGATCAGGACCAATTTAGGTACTACGTTAACATTCAGTAGACAGGGTATGTATTACGATTCGTTAGCGATCCGCCGCAAACTCAGTGGTTTACCTAACTATGCTGAACAGGCCACTATCTTTAACCGGTTCTATGCATGGGAAAACGTAATCACTTATTCAAAGAAAATTGCTGACCATTCTGTTACCCTTACAGGTATTACCTCGTATACGCGTTCAGATGAAGATGGCAACGATGCCAATGGCATTAAATTATTGTTACCTTCTAATCAGTTTTACAGATTGGATGGTACTGAACTAAACAGCCGTCTTATTTCATCGTACCTTGTAAGAACAACTACTATGTCTTATGCCGGACGTCTTAATTATACGTACAAAGGAAAGTACCTGTTAACCGCGTCATTACGTGCGGACGGGGTATCACGCCTGGCCGCCGGACATAAATGGGATTATTTCCCTTCTGCAGCTGTTGGTTGGAATCTGCACCAGGAAGAGTTCATGAAAGACATGTACTTTGTAAATAACTTCAAGATCCGCGCCAGCTATGGTGTGGCCGGTAATGCTACAATTCCTGCTTATAGTACTCAGAATTTAATTGATCCATATTCTTATGGCCAGGGTTTTGGTGATGTTTCGGCATATCAGTACCGTTTTGCTACAGTTACCGGTACTGCTGATCTGGGCTGGGAAAAAACCGCAACACAGAACCTGGGTATTGATTTCGCCTTCTTCAAAAGCCGCGTTTTCGGTACCATTGATGCTTATAAGGCAAAAACTTCTGATGTATTGTTGAAACGTGCTTTACCCTTATCAACTGGTATAGATAACATCTGGCAGAACGTGGGTGAAACTGAAAACAAAGGTATTGAAGCTGCCATTTCAGTAGTGCCCGTTAGTACCCGCGATTTCAGATGGACAAGCACCGTTACCTATACAACAGCAAGAGAAAAGATCACCAAGCTGATCGATGGAAAGGATATTTACGGATCGCCAATTGAAAGTAAATCTTTATTACTGGGACGTCCGGTGAATTCATACTATAGTTATAAGAAATTGGGCATCTGGCAAAATGACGAAGCTGCGAAAGCTGCCACCGTTTTTGTAGGCGCTACTCCATTCAAACCCGGTGATATTAAAGTTGCTGATATAGATGGAAATGATACCATTAACACAAAAGATTAT
The DNA here is from genome assembly GCF_002077945.1 of Niastella vici. Lineage (GTDB taxonomy): Bacteria > Bacteroidota > Bacteroidia > Chitinophagales > Chitinophagaceae > Niastella > Niastella vici. Next base: position 288,549 of record NZ_LVYD01000002.1, on the reverse strand, counting down.
ACCTACCTGGGAGCTAACACACCCAAATGGTTTGCCGGCTGGCAGAATACTTTTACCTATAAAGGTTTTGAGTTGAGTGTATATATGTTTGCCCGCTGGGGTCAAATGATCGAAGCTAAATTTATGGGTCGTTATAACCCATCAGGTTTGGGTAATGGTCCGGCTAACTTCAACTACTGGACTCCGGAAAATCCTACCAACGATTTTCCCCGTCCCAAGAAGGATGCCGCCATAGGCTCTTATACCGGTTATACTGCATTGAACTATATTGATGGTTCTTACCTGAAGGTAAAAACGGTAACGGCTGCCTATACTTTGCCGGTTGCAGTAACCAGAAAAGTGTACCTGGAAAAACTGCGTATATATGCAACTGCTAATAACATCTTTACCCAGTCAAAAAATAAATTATTAAAGAATTATGATCCTGAAAGAGGTGGTGATGAGAATGGTCCTTTGAGCCGCCAGATTGTAATTGGAGTAAACGCAGACTTTTAATTTATTTTTTATTCTATTAAACACAAGATTTTATGAAGATGTTAAAATATATCGCTCTTGCTGCAGTAGTAGTTTCGTCAGCAACGATCACTTCGTGTAATAAAAAGTTGGATGAATATAACCCAAGTGGTTCTACCGCCGATGCGGTATGGTCAACGCCTGCCGGTTTTATTACTGCTGTTAATGCAGCCTATTTTGAAACACGTAACTGGTATGGTAAAGAAGATGGAACCATTATGGCTGAAGGTGGAACCGATATTTGGTTTGCGCCGCAGAAGCAACCATATGCCAAGGAGATAATAAAATATGAGGCTCTCACTTCTGCCCAGAATACAAACACTAATGCCTGGAAATACTTATGGAGAGGTGTTAACCAGGCTAATGCCGGCATTAACCGTATAGATCAGGCAGGTTTTACTGATCCTGTTGAAAAGAATACGAGGTTGGCTGAGCTGCGTTTTTTGCGTGCTTTTTACTACTATCATATAGTGGAACAATGGGGCGGGGTAATGTTGCGTACCACCGAAACAGATGGTGCATTACTCACGGCAACCCGCAGTACGCCGGAAGAATTTTACGATGTAATGATCGGTGATCTGGAATTTGCAAAAGACAATTTGCCGAATACCTGGGGTGCTGAATATAGCCGGGCTACCAAAAAAAGTGCCTTAGGCTTACTGGCCAGGGTATACCTTGCACGGGCTTCGTATTCTGGTGACGCCACCAGCTGGTATACCAAAGCAAGAAATGCTGCCCAGGAAGTCATTAACCGTAAAACAGAATTTGGTGTTGATCTTTGGGCCAGTTATGCCGACATGTGGAAGCCGGCCAATAATAAGAAAAATAAAGAAGCTTTATTTACCTTGAGTAACTCGAGCACTAATACACAAACAAGTTATGATGGTAATGCCAGCCGGATGCACATGTTCTATATGTCGGAATATACTAAACGGCCTGGCATGACCCGTGACATCGCCAATGGCAGGGAAGACGACCGCAAATTTATGCCTACCCTTTATTTGCTGGATCTTTTCAAAGATGAAGATAGCCGGTATGAAGGGTCATTCAAAGAAGTATGGATCTGTAACACTGCATATACATGGGATGGTCCCACTTCATTGTTGTATGGGAAAGATTCCACCGTCTTTAAAGGTAAAGTAATGAAGGTTGGCGACACAGCCATGGTGATAACGAGGAGAGCAATATCTGCATCCGATAAAGCTACAAAGCCTTACGTTGTTTTAGATCGTGCTGATATCTATAATTTGGCAACTAATGATACCATCATTCCCACTTTTTCAAACACGTATGTGCAGTTGAATAAATTTGCAGATCCCAACCGTACAAGTAAAGATCAGCGTCAGGGTTATAATGACATTTTTCCGATCCGGTTCGCTGAAATGTTCCTGATCGCCGCTGAGGCGGAATTCAGATTGGGTAACCCTGGTGCTGCCGCAACGCAGATCAACTTTTTGAGAACAAGAGCTGCCAAATCGGGCCAGGTTGCTGCAATGCAGGTTACAGCCAGCGACATTAATTTGCAGTTCATTCTTGATGAAAGGGCTCGTGAAATGTGCGGTGAATTCCAACGTTGGTTCGATCTGAAGCGGATGTTTAGGGGCGATAATGCTGGATGGGTTAAATATATCACGGGTAAAAATCCTGACATTATTGCTGTTCAACCGTATCATATGCTGCGCCCTGTACCGCTTAATGAACTGAGTGCACTGACCAACAGAGATGCATTTGGTCAAAATGATGGTTACTAATAAGACATTTAAATAGTTACTTATCCTCTGAAGATGTGTTCAATCATCCGTACCCGGGAGCCGAAAGCTCCCGGGCAGGATTAAAAAACGAAAACCCGTTACAACACACATAGCAGTAATTTGATCTAGATCTAGTAACCTTTAAGTCATGGAAGAAAAAAAGTCCCGCCGCGAGGCGGGATTTTTGCGTTTAGGGGGGGTATTGGTTAAACTTCATTTACACACTTATCGCCCAAAACAACACGTCTATTGGCAAAACTGCACGTGTGTCAAAATGTATTTTGCTAATCAAAAAGGATTCTTGATTTTTACCATAGTATTAATCAAAAGGCCATTAGCGAGTAGATTTACGGTTTAGTAGCCTTTTGATGCATTTTACCTGAATACCCGACCATATGCAACCAAACCTAACGCTTATCCTTTTATTTGTCATATGCTTTCTGTGTAAGACAGTAAAAGCCCAGGACAACCTTTCCTCAGTGGACAAGGTTATCAATTTTCCTACCTCATTTTTGAATAAGGTCCAGAACAAGTATACCAATCTGGAAGACCGCCTTACCCGGCAAACGGAAAAATACCTTATACGTTTGGCCAAACGGGAAAAGAAATTAAAAAAGAAACTGGCAAAGGTCGATTCTGTCAAAGCCCAACAACTATTTGGCGATGTAGATCAGCAATATGATAAAATGCTGGCCGCAGTACGGTCAGACAGTCTGCCTGTAAAAAAGAACAGGGGCGCTTACCTGCCGATGGTAGATTCTGTTAAGACCAGTCTGGCCTTTCTCACACAGAATACTGGCGTGGTGACTCAGTCGAAAGAAATGCAGGAAAAAGTAAAGGGCTCTCTTTCCCAGGTGAACCAGCTGCAGGGAAAATTGCAGCAGAGCGAGCAGGTAAAGGCATTTATTCAGCAACGTAAGCAACAGATAAAAGAAACGCTTGGAAGTTATACCAGTCTTCCAAAAGGCATTACCAACGAATTCGCTGATTTTAGCAAGGAAGCCTTTTATTACAGCGCCCAGCTGAAAGAGTATAGAGACATGCTGAACGACCCGGACAAAATGATCCAGAAGGGGCTGTCTTTATTAAATAAACTCCCAGCCTTCACACAGTTCATGAAACAGAACGGTGAGTTGGCCAGTTTGTTCAGATTGCCTGATAATTACGGCACTCCTCAAAGCCTCGCCGGTCTGCAAACCCGGGCACAGGTGCAACAGCAAATCCAAAACCAGTTGGCCAGTGGCGGACCCAACGCGCAGCAATATCTGCAACAAAACCTGCAGGCGGCGCAGGCACAGTTGAATACGCTAAAAGATAAAATAAATAATCTGGGTGGCGGTGGCAGCGGTGATATGGATATAACCGATTTCAAGCCCAATAATCAGCGCACAAAGGCCTTCTGGCAACGGCTTGAATACGGAACCAACTTTCAGACAGCTAAAAACAATTTCTTTCCCACTACAACAGATCTTGGTTTATCGGTAGGATATAAGCTTACAGATAAAAGTACAGTTGGAGTAGGCGCCAGTTATAAAATGGGGTGGGGGCAGGATATCAAACATATTGCCATCACGCACCAGGGCATGGGCCTTCGTTCCTACCTCGATATAAAACTCAAAGGCAGCTTCTTCGCCAGTGGTGGATTTGAATATAATTATCAACCTATAAATGCTGACAGCCTTTCTTCAACGAGTAGTATGCATTGGGACGAGCTCTCTTCCTGGCAACAAAGTGGATTGATAGGCATCAGCAAGATAATCTCTATAAAAAGTAAATTCTTCAAAAAGACCAAACTGCAGTTGATGTGGGATTTCCTCAGTTATCAGCAGATCCCGCGCACCCAACCGGTGAAGTTCAGGGTGGGTTATAATTTCTAAACACCGTATACAACTTTTTCAAAAATGTTTGAACGGGAACAATGAACCGATAAAAATCAATTTTCCAAATGTCTAAATTATTTAAGAAGGGTTCCAGAACGGGCTTTCTTTTCCCTTTACATCCACAACCTGCTAAAAAATATCATATTAGCAGCCTGCTATTGTTCTGTACCATGCTATTGTTTTGGAGTAACGCAACTGCGCAGGAAGCAGGTTTACCTGCCGTCGTGAAACCTTCTCCACAGTCTATGGCTTTCACCAGGTATGGTGACTATCCAATGACAGGGTGCAACGGATTAACTGATATCACAATTCCTGTTCACACAATTGTTGGAAGAACACTTTCATTCCCAATGACAATCAGCTTCCATGCCTCTGGAACGTTGGCAGGTGAAACAGAGGGCGCGTTGGGTATGAGGTGGACATTGAATTGCGGTGGATTAGTAACACGCACCATGAAAGGTACACCTGATGAATGGAACTATTTAGACCCGTTTGATGTTAACAATTTTATAGAAAACCCGCCTGGTGATGGGAATAATGGGATAAACTTTGACCTGTTGTACAATGCCTGCACAGATGGGAAAATACACGGGCTGTCTAGTACTAATATTCAGGGAACCCAACATGTGAAATTGTACGATAGCGAATTTGATATTTTTAATTACTCCTTGCCCAATGGAAAGTCAGGGCATTTTATCCTGAAAGGTGCTCCTGGTTCCAAGATCGCTATGACAATCCCCTATGATCCCATCAAAATAGAATTTGTAAAATCCCAAACAGAAAATGGATATATTGAGAGCCTCACCATCACAGACGTGGATGGAACCAAATATAAATTCGGGAAGATCGATGGAGCTACAGGCAATGCGGTTGAAAGCAATATAGAATGGGATATTGTTGACAACAGGCTGGGTAATGTATCAACCGCATGGTACCTGTCGAAAATTATTTCAAGCGATGCCACCGATGAAATTTCACTCTTTTACAATACCCGGTTGATGGAATATTACGCGCCTACCCAAACTGCAACGATCAGGGACAGGCTCAGGCAATTTGATATGAATATGTGGACGAATACTTCTTTAGATCCGTATATATTGAATCTGAAATCTGATCTCGTATCCTGGCATTTCGATCAAACCGATGTGTTGAATGAGTCCTTGCATAAGAATAATGTACCTGTGCTTAGTTCGATCCAGTTCCACAACGGTTCCGCGTCTTTAAATTATACATCGTCTAATTTATTATCGAACATAATTATCAATCGCGGATCTGTTCCCTATAAAAAAGTCTTGTTTAACCTCGCAACACAAACTGGCGGGAGTATGCATTATCTTAACAATATTTCTTTTTATGGAGAAGATCAAGCTACTCTTGCAGAAAAGTATGATTTCAGCTACTATGATGGTACTACTTTATCGGTGGCTGAGTCGGCAGTAACGAAAGACTGGTGGGGATACATGGCAGGTGCAGGAAGACAGGGATTAATTCTTAAACAAACTGCGCCAATCGTGAGTATCCCATTAGGAACTTCGTTTACACAGGTCCTTGGTTTTGAATGGGTAAACCGTGATGCAAATGAAAGCGCCAGAATAGGCGGGATGTTGAAAGCTATTACCTATCCCACCGGAGGGCAAACTGAATTTGTTTATGAAAATAACAAGTACGGTTATGCATTAGATGGTCCTGGATTACGAATTAAAGAAGTGATCTCAACACCTGTAAAGGGTAAGGTGGTTCACAAAGAGTATAAATACGGGATCAATGAAGATGGAAAAGGTTTTATCAATGACTATTTACGACCTGGTTCCACTTCGTTTACTGAGTTGAAAGTAATGGAAAGTAATACCATGCACTTTTGGACTATGAATGGTGACGGCAGTGGTCAGGAAGGAAAAGATGAAGCCGGATACAGATCCCGCAGGTATTTGGCGGACCCTTATATAAGTTTTGACTTATCGGGAAATAACATAAAGTATGATGCTGTTACTGAGTATGTATATGAATCTGATGGAGAATCCTTTGGTCTTACCGTTCCCAGGCAAAAAATGCAGACCCTCTATAGCTGGGGAGATGATGTGGATGTAACCACATTCAACATAACGGATCGCGATGAGGTGTTGTATTTTCCAAGAAAATTTTCTAACCCAGAAAATGCTTGGCTTACACCTGTTATGACAGGTAAGACCTTTTATAAATACGATAACGGACAGTTTGCCCCTATTAAGACCGAGACTTATACCTATTCCGCTTTGGAAAAAGATCATGCATGGGATCTACCCACTTACCTGCACACCAGTATAGGGTATGGCATCACAGGCACTGGGTACAGCGGATACGGCGGTGGTTCACTCGATAACTATTTAACGGCCAAAGCGTATGATGAGCAGCATTGTAGTATTTACGGATGGGGAAAACGCAAATACACAACCGGTTCTCAGGTATTGATCAATACTACAATTGAAGAATATACTCCGGCCGGAACAATTGTTACGCAAAAGAATATGGATTATAATGACGACAATCTATTACGCAGCGAAATGATAACAAATAGTAAAAATGAAGTAGTAACAACTACCTACAGTTACCCGAAAGATTTTGCGGCTGTTTCCCCCTATAACGAAATGGTAAACCGAAATCTTATCAGCCCCGTAATTGAACAGGTGCAAACAAATACTACTTTAAATAAGCAGTTAGCAAGAACCAAGACCAACTACAACTTGTGGCAGGCCAATACGCTGATATTGCCTGCAACTATGCAAAAATCATTATTGGGCAATGCATTGGAAACAGAAGTCACCATTAATGAATATGATAATAAGGGTAATATTCTACAGGTTACTGGTAAAGATGGAATAATTACCTCCTACATATGGGGCTACGATCAGAAATATCCTGTAGCGAAGATTGTTGGCAGATCTTACGGCGATGCAGTAACTCAAAGTTATATTGATTTGGCTATCATTAATAACGGAACGTTGCCTGATGGTACGATCAGAGCAGAGTTAAATAAATTGCGGACACTGTCAAACTGTTTTATTAGTACCTACACGTATAAGCCATTTACAGGCATGACAAGTGAGACCGACCCTGCCGGCCGGACTATTTATTACGAGTATGACGTGGCTGGTAGGCTTGCACTTACGCGGGACAAGGATAACAATATTCTAAAAAAATATGTGTATGATTACCAGGGGCTGTGTACAACCTGTGGTGCCATGACTAGTGCAAACTGGCACACGACCGGCAACACGCGCCACTTACCCTGCCAGGCTAACTTTGCCTATAATGGTCTCTATGGCCAAAAGGAAGAGAAGGATCTCAACCCGGCCAGTTCTACTTATAACCAGAGCCGCTGGATAGACTACTTAATTCCTTGGAACGATCCGCTATATGATGTATCCCTTTATACCACATACGAAGAGGGTTGGGTGAACACGTCTACTATACCAAGGTGCATACAGAATAACGGACAGAATACGGGAGAGCAGGAGCATGAGCAAGTGTACAAGGCCGCAAATCCCTGTAGCATAAGTCAAAATTCTCTTCGCTGGAAGAATACCGGCATGAATACTAATGCCTGCCCACTGCCACCGCTCTTTACAAGCCATGACCTCAGCGGTACTTATTATTCATCTGTGTGTACATCTCCCGCTGAGCCTGACCCGATCTATGTAACCGTACCTCTGTTCACTTCTACTATTTCGGTTCTTGATGCCGACATACAGGCCCGAGAATGGGCCCAAAGCTATGCCGATCAGCACGGGAATTGCACGGTGCCTCCTGTTACAGTCAGTTTCTTTAATTATCATGGTGGTGGCGTTCGTGTGACGCTTTACGATGTAAACACAGGTCAGGATTACACACTGAGTTCGGTGAATGGAGCTGATGCCTACTTGCAAAACGTGCCTCAGGGCTCTTACAACGTTTACATAGAGCCTGCTAACTATGATGAGTGGATGTACTACCAGGTTGGTTGCGATGATTATATCGAAACAAAGGGCGACTTTTCGCTCTATGAGATCCAGATCAATGCCAATTGCAATACGATAACCGTCCATTAAACTATATTTTTATGAAAGCAACATACAAACACCAAAAACATTTTCTGACATACATGCTGGCGCTGCTGTGCCTCTCGGCAACGTATACCGCGGATTGCCAGCGTATCTACGATCACTCGTTCAGGGACATCAATGGTAAAAATGTCCGCCTTAAAGATTTCACCGGCAAAAAACTCCTTTTCATCATACTACCGGTGAGCGCAGTCGATTCAGTTGCCGCCCAGTTGAAAAGCTTTGTGGCAATCTATGGTGACAGGGTGCAGGTTATCGGTGTGTTATCGCAGGAAGACGGATATTCTAAGGGTATGAAAGCTGATATAAAGGCTATCTATCAGAACACCGGTATCCTGGTTACGGATATGATGGGTTCCAGGAAAGGAAATAATCAATCGCCGTTGATGAAATGGCTGACCAACAAAAATGAAAATGGTCACTTTAATATGGATGCAAAAGGACCAGGACAGAAGTTCTTTGTGAACGAACAGGGAAGGCTATATGCTGTTCTCGGACAATTATCTCTGTCGTCTCCTTTTATTAACAAGATTGTCAATGCCACAGCAGGCAACGATCGGCCTGATCCTGCAAAAGAGAAGATCAAACCATAAAAAACAAGAGCATGCAAAACAGGACATATTTTCAGATTATTATAGGAATAATAATTTTAACGATACCGGTTGCCGTATATGCCCAACACCGGCCGGGCGCTTATCCGGGTAAAGATACCACCAGTTTTGTTCGAACCTGGTCGGCCACTGCACCTATACAAGATGCCAATACAATTATAACCCGCCCTTTGAGCGATGTAAAGCAGACAACGCTCTATGTTGATGGACTGGGCAGGCCACTGCAAACAGTGATGCTCAACGGCTCACTGGCAACCGGAAACAACCCCACTGATATGGTGACGCCTGTGGAATATGATGACCTGGGCCGTGAAGTGTACAAGTGGAAACCTTATTCCTCAACAGAAAACAATGGTCTGTTTAAAACAGATCCCTTTGTCCAGCAGCAGGCATTCATGCAAGTGCAGTATGGCAACACTCAGGGCGACACCTACTTCTACGAAAAGACCGACTACGAGGCATCGCCACTAAACAGGCCCTTGAAGACCTATGCCGCCGGTAACAACTGGGTAGGGGCTAATAGAGGAGTAGAGGTGAAGTATTGGATGAATACCGCAACCGATGTTGTGAGGATCTGGACTGTAAATAATGTAAGTAGCGATTTTGGAACTTATACAAGCTCTGGCATCTATCCGGCAGGAACGTTATATAAGAATGTAACAGTAGATGAACATGGCAAGCAGATAATTGAGTTTAAGGATAAATCAGGTAAAGTAGTTTTAAAAAGAGTGCAGCTGACCGGCAATGCAGATGATGGCAGCGGCAATTCCCCTTCAGGCGATAGAGATATCGATGGCTGGTTATGTACTTATTATATCTATGACGAAGTAAATAATCTGCGCTGTGTAATACAGCCGGAAGGCGTAAAGACGTTGGCCGCTAATAGCTGGGTAATTGATTATAATTCCGCCGGACTGGCCGATGAACAATGCTTCCGTTACGAATATGACAAACAGAACAGGATAATAAGAAAAAAGGTACCCGGCGCAGGCGCCATGTATATGGTATATGATGCAAGGGAAAGGTTGGTAATGACACAGGACGCGAATCTGCGGGCGATCGGCAAATGGCTGGTAACTAAATATGATAACCTGAACAGACCGGTTGAAACGGGCAGGTGGGATAATAATGGAAATACCTTTGACACCCATTTAGGATTGGCGAATAATGCTGTGACAGAATATCCGGTTACCAACAGTGGCTATGAAATGCTTACTGTTACCCATTATGATGATTATGCTGGTCTTCCCGGTGGTTTGTTAGATTATATGCACTCCTGGGATATTTATTTTTCATCGACAAATAATGGTGCATGGCCTTATCCACAAATGCCGGTAAAAAGCCTTGACATAAAAGGTATGGTCACGTGGGGACAAACAAAGATACTGGGAACAAATAATTATTTATACAATGTAAAGTATTATGATGACAAAGGGAGGGTGATACAAATGCAGAGCACCAATATAACCGGCAGCCTGGATGTGGTCACTACCCAATACAACTGGTCTGGTCAGCCTTTAGTGATCGTACAAAAGCAAGAGGTGGCAACGGGTACTCCGCAAACTACGGTGGTGGTTACCCAAATGACATATGATTATCTTGGCCGGGTGACTAAAATAGAAAAGAAAACAAGTAATAGTTTGGTGAACAATGGCGTTATGCCAGGCAATTATACCGCCATAACACAAAATGAGTATGACAGACTTGGACAGTTAAAGAATAAAAGGCTGGGCGCGAACAATCTCGAAACATTAAACTTTGAGTATAATATTCGAGGCTGGCTGCTGGGTATGAACCGTGATTATTTGCTGGAAACAAACCCCTCTAATAATTATTTTGGTTTTGAACTGGGTTATGACAAACTGACCAATAAAACAGGCAAGAGTTTTTTGGCTGGAAGTAATAACGGAGAGTTTAATGGGAACATCAATGGCATGATCTGGAAAAGCAAAGGCGATCAGGTAAGAAGAAAATATGATTTTGAATATGATGCAGCAAACCGTTTGCTGAAAGGCGGTTTTGAGCAAAATGACAATGGCGCCAATTGGGGAAATGCTATAGTTAATTATAACGTAAACACTGCTTATGATAATAATGGCAATATTAAAAATATGACACAGTGGGGATTAAAGGTAGGCAGTAGCAGCCCCATAGACAACCTTACCTATCAATATATTACCGGCAGCAACAAATTGCTCTCAGTAAGTGAGGCCACCCTGGGAACAACCGATAACAAGCTGGGAGACTTTACAGATAGGAACTCTACGAATGATGATTATGATTATGATGTAAACGGTAATCTGAAATATGATAAGAACAAAGGTATCAGCAGTATTACTTATAATTTTTTAAACCTCCCAGAGATTATTACCATTACCGGCAAAGGAACTATTACGTATACTTATGATGCAGCAGGCAACAAAATAAAGAAAGTAACGATAGACAACACTATCTCCCCTGCCAAAACAACTACCACGCTATATGCTGGAGGATTGGTTTATGAAAACGATGTGTTGCAGTTTGTAGGGATGGAAGAAGGTCGTATACGATTTACTTCGGCCATTGGAGCCACAATTGCCAGATTCGATTATGATTATTTTATAAAAGATCATCTGGGTAATGTGCGTATGGTGTTGACGGAAGAGCAAAAACAGGATATTTATCCGGCTGCTACGCTGGAGAATGTCACTTATAATAATGGCACAGCCATTTCAGTGGAAGACGATTTTTATACTATTGATGCTACAAAAGTAGTTGATCAGGCTGCTGCCGCAGGCATGCCTGTTTATCAAAACAATAATGGGGTTTATAATAATAACTATTATAGTAATACGTCGGCTAACAGTACTAGATTGTATAAACTGAACGCTTCAGGAAATACTCCTGCTGATAAAACCGGCCTTGGTTTTATATTGAAAGTGATGGCCGGCGATGCCATTAACATTTTTGGCAGATCTTATCATAGGATGCCGGTAGCAGGGTATTCTTTACCTGTGAATGGAGCTATTGTGTCTGAATTAATTAATGGTTTTGCAGGTTCATCGTTAATATCTGCAAAAGGTGTTACCGGTTCTCAAATAACCGGCCAACCAGGATTTCCTACTTCTGTTAACCAGTTGATAGGTAACAAGCCTGACCAAAGCTCTGACAGGCCAAAAGCAGCAATAAACTGGATCATCCTTGATGAGCAATTCAAATGGCTAGGTGGAGGCTTCGATATGGTGGGAACTGCAGTTAATCCCGATGGTACATATAAAACGCATGATAATAGTACTATTCCTACTATTAATATTCCGAAAAATGGATACATTTATGTGTACTGTAGCAATGAAAGTAAGTACGATGTATTTTTTGATAACTTACAGGTGATCCATACGAAAGGGCCATTACTGGAAGAAACGCATTATTATCCGTTCGGGTTAACGATGGCGGGAATAAGCAGTAAGGCAGCTGGTGGTATGGATAATAAATTTGAGTATAATGGAAAGGAAAAGCAGGAAAAAGAGTTTAGTGATGGCAGTGGGTTAGAGTGGTATGATTATGGGGCGAGGATGTATGATGCACAGATAGGGAGGTGGAGTGTTAAGGATGCTAAATCCGAAATGTATTTATTCTATTCGCCTTATCATTATGCGTTAAATAATCCTGTACTATTTATTGATCCTGATGGGCATAGTTCAGAATCTACTCACACGGATGCTAACGGAAAAGTTGTTGCCGTATATGACGATGGTGATAACGGTGTATATATGCATAAAGAATTACCGAAGTCATTTGCTGCTACTGAAGCTGATAAAGGTGAACGATTGAGTTCAAAAGATGGAGTTAAAATGGGTGTAACAGAATATTGGGATGAATTCCGGAACGTTAATTATTCTACAGGAGAAACGGAACCCACTATTGCAAAGAATGCAAGAATAATTTTTAATGCATCATGGTCGCCAGATATCAAAGAACTACATGAACAATCAAAGGGTATGAGTTTAAAAGAAGTAGCTGCAAGGTCTACAACAGGAAAGGATTTTGATTTGAAAGTGAATACTAAGTATGCACCTTTTGGTCCATATACAGGTAAATTGTTAAATGGCAAATACGCATCTGCAAGATCGGCCGGTAACTATTTAGCAGGGTACAATGGTGCTACGCATATGATGTATGCAGCTAATCTTTCTTTTGATCAATATATGGGGCTGGCTGGGGCCTTACAAACGAAAGATTGGGATGGTCACGATGCATGGAAAGCTTTTAAAATAGTAATTGGTGGAGTTAGATATGGTAATGCCCCTTATTACGGAGAGCTGCCTTATACAGGACGCATGGTTGAACGTGGGTTTTATTATGGTATTCATAAAGATCGTGTAGGATTAGGACAAGAAACTAAAGAAAGTTTGACTATAGATGGGTATAAAATGGATCATTAATAATTAGAAAATGAAGCTATTTTTATTTGTTTTTGTATCATTTATGATTGTGTGTTGTAATTCTGATGAACTTTCTTTAAAAATCGGCAAGCTTAATGTTGTCGATTCTTCTAAGAGGGGGCTGTATTTTTATAGAGTAGTAAATGGCCTTAGTACCGATGCTTATTTTTTGAGTATGAAAAATGATATATCCAGGGGGTTTAACAATAAAGAAGATTTCTATTTCATGGTTATTGATCCTCTCATTTACTATAAAGTCAAAACGGATACAGTATTTATTTATACAGGGACACCGGCAATACCACCAGCTAAATTTGGGTTTATTGTTGTGCAAAAGTCTATTACAGCTTTAGAAGAAGAGCAGTATGAAAAAATGTATAAAAATAATGAAATTAAAAAAGTAGTTATAGATTCAATCTATACTCCAGATTGTAATGTAACTTATTAAATTGTGTTTAAGAAAGTGGATGTATTAAATGCAAAAGTAAGCATTTCAATGATGGCCATTGTGGAAAGTAGTTGGGTTATTATTCGGAAAGATCCGGCAGTGCTACTACTATACAAGAAATACTGTTCTCGTATGATACCGAATAAGGCTATAATAAAGATAGCCAAACATTTACTTAGTCGAATCAGGACAATATGGTTGAAGCAAACAAAATATGAAATTTGTATATTGAACTGATTGCTATGCGTTATTTAGGCATAGGACTTCTGGAATAAATAACGAAGGCAACCAAAATGATTGCCTTCGTCAACAGAAATATTCCGTCAGTATCAGGTTATCCCTACCGGGTTGCTCGCCAGCATTGCCCGGGTACGTTTAGTCTGACAAAATATAATTACAAAAATATTGATTACGACTTTTTAAGGGCGTAATCCGTTGAGTAAGCATTGCAGCATTTTCCTCGATTTGACTGTTCGCCGAGAATATAGACATCTTGTTTGATCATTGATAAGACATTACAGCTTTTTGTTTTAACAAACACAATAACTGCTAATTGAAGTGTACCTGAAAAATGTAAAAGATTAAATAAAATTAGTAACCATGGATTAAAGCCATATTAAGAAAATATTTTTGGACAATCGTGCAGAGAAAGCTCATCATTGAAATGCTTACATTATGCCAGCATTGATACATTAGAGAAAAATGAAAAAGGGGGGGATATATTTAGCCCATGTTACAAATCCCAAAGCGTTGGCGAAATTGGAATTTTATTTAGTAATTATAAAGAGAATACCCGGGCGTAAATCTCTTGTTTATAAAATTGACGATAAGAAAAAAGGTATTCGATTGTCGAATGAATATATTGCCTTAGTAAAGGAGCAGGGCAAAGCAAATTGGGGATGGTTTTTTATTGACAATGGAAAAGTAGTAAGCGAATTGCCAAATATCAATAAGGTTCTTGATAGCATAAGATCTACTTTTTCAAAAAGGTTTTTGTAACGGAAACTAATGCGTATATTCAAGTAGTTTCAGATTCTCAGAAAAGTAAACTAATAAATTATGGAAATTTAATGCCCAAATGTAAAAGATTGAATTTCGATACCATGCCCTACGTTCTTTACAAATGCCAAACTGATACAATAATTGCTTGTTCCGGTGATCCTGAAACTATATTCAATCAGAAAAGCGGGCTCTTTTTTGTTCCTCCTCCTGGGTTAGGAGTCATTAATAAGTATAAAAAGAGTGATGTTTTTAGAATTATTGATTCCTTGTCAAGACTTGGCTCCGTTCAAGGTGCAATGCATATAAAACCTTTTTGAGAAAAGGTCAGTTTGTAAAAATGTTATGAATTCCGATAATACAAAAGCCGCTTTTCACCAGCGGCTTTTGTACTTTTAGAAATGGGTAATTTTTTATGAAGTTTTAAATTCCAGCTAAATACCTACTGTATCACCCGCTCCACCACCGGCGAATACACAAATTGCCCATCACGTGCAATGGCTGCTACCCTGAACCAATACTTCTTCACCGATTGCAGCCCCCTGAATGTATGTTTCGCGTCCTTACTGAATACCTGAGTCCAGGCGGTTTCCGAGGAGGGTTCCTGGTCAGTATACTGATGTATGTATACCCGTGCGCCACGTAACCGCTTCACCCGGGTGGTTGCTATACCGGGCGGGCCTAACTCAACCTTCAGTAGCTTAATAACCGGCTCTTCCCTGTTGTTGTATTTTCCTGAAATCGTAAAACCGCTGCTTAATAACATCAACCTGTTGCCCTTACAGGTGAGGGTTACATAATCTGCCACTTCTGTTAGTAAGGAGGTAAGAATAAGTTTCTGCTTTTTTTTACGCTCAATAACTTCTTTATCCCGGTTCATTGAATGGCCTACCAGGGATATGAATTCAGGCAATAATTGGCTTGCTGTTTCCAGGGCGGCAGGTGGGGCAGGAAAGAAGGGATTGTTGGTCATTTTATCACGTACCCGATATCCCGTGGCTATCAGTTCACTGTCGCGTTCGCGTTTGATACTTAAGATCCTGTTTTTCATATTAATAAACTTTGCAAGGTTAAAGATTGAATTGCAATGGCTACTTCTCAGGACCTTATAAGTTTATTGGCCTATAAATGTGCGTTTTCTACACAGAGCAGGGGGAGAAACTGATTTCCGTCATCTATTTTAGTATGTCCCTGACTGAAAGCAGGGCGTTTCTGCTCAACCAGGGTGTATTGCTCGCGTATTCTTTGCTGTTAATGCATTACAATGACTTATTACTTACTTACAATGCTGCATAGCTAACGAACTTTTTTATATAGCTTCATGACATTTTATTATTACCTGCTGATTTTGGATCATAGCTTCGTGACTTTTATTAGAAAGTACGTGACTTTGGATAGAAAGTACGTGACTTTGATCTGAATGTACGTGACTTTGGATAATTACTTTGCGAGATAGGAATACAAGTCGCGAAGTATTGCACTAAAGTCGCGTAGTTATGTACCAATGTTGCTGAGTTATGGACCAAAGTTGGCGAGTAACGAAGCAAAGTCGCTCTGTAATGCTTCGTTGCAAGTGACTTATGAATTAAAGTACGTGACTTATGTTAGCAATACGCGAACTTATATACCATTGTTAGCGAGTAACACAGCAAAGTTGGTGAGCAATGCCACAAAGTCGCTAAGTAATGCTCCAATGTAAGTGACTTATGTTCCAAAGTACGTGATTTATGTTGGCGTTACGCGAAGTTATATTCCGTTGTTAGCGAGTTATTCTGTAAAGTCACAGAGCTACAGTCCAGAGTTGGTGAGCAACAGACCAAAGTTGGCGAGTAATACTACAGAGTTGCTGTGTAATACTACATTGCAGGTGATTTATGTTCTAAAGTACGTTCTTGTGTTGGTATTACGCGAGGTTCTACGCCGTTGTTTGCGAGTAAACGCAGCAAACAACGGCGGGCAATGATCAGGAGTAGCCGGGTAATGGTAGAAAGTCAATAAGGAACCCGGCATTGCATGCGTGTAATGACCCATAATCGGGCTAAAACGCCTCAGCGCAGGACAAAAATGTTATGGAGTTAGTTCTGAAGAAAGAAAATAAGCCTACAAAACCATATCAAACCGCTGTTCAATAAGCGGTTTGCCAAACCCGGTGGAAGGCTTTTCTTCGGTTAGCGTAAAACCGATCTTCTGGTACAAATGATGCGCTGTGTCCAGTTCGTTTGTAGTCCACAAATAGGCATTCTTATATTTGCAGGCTTTGGCAAACTCTATAAACAACCGAAGCAGTTTATTTCCTAATCCAATTCCCCGGTATTCGGGCAGGATAAGAAAATAACGTAATTGGGCAGTCTCGCCCCGGTTCTTTAAAAGGAGACAACCAATCATTTTGCCGTTATCTTCAGCGATCCAGAGGCGTTCATTGGCGGGGTTGTAAGTAGTGTAGAATTCATGTAACCCACCGGCCACAATAGATTCAAAGGAAACGCCATGGTCATATTCCTGCTGGTAAAGAACGCCATGCAGGTAAATCATCATACCCAGATCGCCCGGGCGAATATCAGTTCGTATAGTAATGTCGGTTGATTGTTGCATGTTAATTACTGATTTTTGAAAGTATTTTTTGAATACCATCCATGTGCACGATCAGTTGTTCTACTTCCTGATTGTTTAATCCTGATAACAGCTCCGCTATCTGATTTTCGGTTGATCTATTGATGGCCAGGAATTCTTTTTCTCCCTTAGCCGATAGCGAGATGTCCTGTGCCCGGGTGTCGGTTTTGTCGGTTTTTCTTTTGATCAATCCTTTTTTATCGAAACTCAAAAGCATGCGGCTTAAATAGCTTTTGTCCATGCTCAACAGTTCTGTTATTTCCCTGGAGGTGATTTGTTTGTGATGATATATTTCATACATCACCCGTACTTCCGGCAACGTATAATGGCTGTCGTTCAGGTACTTGTTTAGCAACCCGATGACCCTTGTATAGAACCTGTTAAAAGCCCTGATCTTATTTACTTTTTCCTGATTCATGGTACAAATGTCGTAAATAGTTGACAAAGTCAACTAAAAATTTTGCCCAAAATTTTGTATTTTAGTACTCTTTCTTACTTATGAAAATATTGTTATTTGTTTGCTCCTTTTTATTATCCGCAGTTACCTGCTGCTGGTGCCAGCAGGATGATAAGATAGATTGGGATTATATCCGTATTAACCATTTGTCGCAAGGTGATCATAAGACGACAATTATAAAAACTTTTGGCAAACCGGCTAAAATTGAGAAAGTACAGTCCATGGATGATGAGTGGTATGCTTATCATTACAAAAACTCCATCATTCAGGTGTCGCCCGATGGCTATTTGCAGGGGTTTGAGATCTATGATACCAACTTTGTGCTGACTTATAAATCAACTAAAATAAAGGTGGGGGACTCCATTGCCATTCTTAAAAAGATGTTCCCGGGATCTTATAAGGATTATTTAAAAGAGAAGTCGGGTTATTTTCGATTGCAGTTCGGCGATTCAGATGAATATCTTTTCTTTATTATTAAAAATAACAGAATAGCACATTTCAAAAACTGGTTCGATAATACCTGAGCCGCCTTGCAGCAGTATTAATTTAAATTTCTATTTTATATTGCCCCGCATCCTCCGCATCCCATTTATTACTTTTCATCACCTCTTCCAGCCAGGCTTTTTCATTGGGTGCATTGTCGGCCATACCTAACTGGTGTATCAGCTGCCAGCTGTTGATCACCGCCTCTTTAAACCAGGGCATTTCTTTGGCCAGTGTGAACAGTTTTACAAATCCTTTCAGTGCTTCTTTTTGCTTTAACAGGTAATACGCATGTTGCGTTCTGAAGTGCGGACTATAATAAAACTCATCATTTGCCCAGTTCCAGGTATCGTCAGTGGTATCGGGGTGTTGCTGCAGCCAGTCGAGCGCATATAAAGGGGAGGGTAGAATATTTCCATCAAAACCCACCAATTGGGCAAATGAAAGGGATAACTCACCGGTACGTGGCAACCGTTCCTGCAACACTTCATTATACAATGCATGTGCCGCTTCGGTTTTACCGGTAACATGGTAAACATCTGCCAGTATTATCTTAGCCCGGGTATTGCCTGCATCGAGGACCAATCCATTGCCGGCATTGGTTTCTGCTTCTGTATAATTGGTAAGGACCAGGTTGGTCTTTGCCAGTGCTGCCCAGTAATTGGCATTGTACCGGTCGTTTTCATTGGCATGCGCATTGGCAATTTCCAATGCGCGTGGTGCATACCGGTCGTCGGTAAAGCGCTCAATGATCTGCCACAGTTGCAGGTCATTCCCCATAATACTATCGAGGATGGAATAAATAAGGCCCCGTCTGTCGGGTTTCGATTGTATCGTTTTCCAGGTTTCAAATTGTTCGGGGAAGGCCACGGCAAAGGTCATTACCTCATTGGTTTCTTTGTTCCGCATTTTAAGGCCCGTATTCAGGCCGGGTTTGGAGTGATACCGCGGAATGGTGGACTGGAATTCCCATTCAAAAATTTCTGCTGGGGTAGGGGATACTCCGGCACCTTGAGAAGGTTCTGCTGCTGACCTGTTGAAATGATTATTGAAAAAGCTCATCTGCCTACATTAAAATTGCTGTCAAAGTAAATAAAATTATAAACAATAGCCTATTTTACTCAACCAGGGCTATGGGCCCGTGAACTGTGAACTGGAAAACTGTGAACTATCTTCCTGACATTTTTATTAAGTTTCTTGCATTGCCCACCTTTTAACGGGAAATTTCGTCTTGCTGTATTATTTTGAGTCAGCCCCAACACTGAGAACTGGTAACTGGTGTCTGGAAACTGAGAGCTGTGAACTGATAACTATGAACTGCGTACTGGAAACCAGGAGCCCTGAACTATAAAAGGTGACCCTCAAACTGGTTGTCCCCGGCAACAGGTAACCGGTAACTGTAAACTTAAACTATAACTGGTTTTGATTGTATCTTGCCAGTGGTTCCATACTAATAAATCTTGTTCATTATTTCTTTCTTTATCATAAAAGTATGCACCTGAAAACAATTATTCGTTTTTCCTTCTTACTGGCGGCTGTAAGCCCTTTTTCGCAAACCTGTGCGCAGCAACCACTCACTTTGTGGTATGAACAACCTGCTGCTGCCTGGACCGATGCCCTGCCGCTTGGGAATGGCCGTTTGGGCGCCATGGTTTTTGGTGGTGTTGGAGAAGAACATTTACAGCTGAATGAAGAAACGTTGTGGAATGGCCGTCCCCGTAATTATGCCCATCCCGGCGCGGTGCAATACCTGCAACCTATTCGCCTGTTACTGGCCGAAGGCAAACAAGCCGAAGCCGAAGCAATGGCCTCAACATATTTTATGGGGTTGAAAGATCCCGACGATAGCGCCTATAACATACAAAAGGATGCCTGGTTTAAAAAGGTAAGGGCGCAGGAAGCGCTGGCAGCTGCCGGTTATAACGATACAGGCTGGCCCGCCATGCAATTGCCCACGCCCGAGGGGTGGGAGCGCACCAGTCTCATGGGTACAGATGGCGCTTTGTGGTTTCGCACTTCGTTTGAAGTACCGGCAAAATGGCTGGGGAAGAACCTGGTGCTCGATCTCGGTCGCATTCGAGATATGGATTTTACCTATGTGAACGGTAAATTGGTTGGGTCGGATGAAGGCATCAGCAAAAAAAGAAAATATATCATTCCCGCAACTTTGTTAAAGGAAGGAAAAAACACAGTAGCCATACAGGTTATTAATTTTTTTGATAAGGGTGGTTTTACCGGGGTGAAAAGCGGCCGTACCCTTGTCGTTTATCCGGAAGGTGGTGATGTAGATTCGGCAGCGCTTAATAACTCCTGGAAATATTTCATTCAGGATGATAACCCACCAGCCATGCCGCGGTATGAAGCCGATTATCAGCCTTTCGGCGATCTGTATTTCCGGTTTGTGCATGGCAATGATTACAGTAATTACAAGCGTTCGCTTGACCTCGACAGCGCCCTTTCAAAAATTTCTTACACGGTAAATGGTGTAACGTATGATCGCGAATATTTTATCAGCGTGCCGCACCAATGCCTTGCCATGCGATTTACAGCCAGTAAACCCGGCGCTTTATCAATGCAGGCCTTATTGAATACCCCGCATAGAAAGTATGTGGTTAAGAAAATAGATGCGCATACGCTGTCTGTTTCATTACAGGTAAGCAATGGGGTATTGAAAGGCGTGGGTTATTTGTATGCGGTGACCAGTGGCGGAAAATTAACGGTGAGCGACACTGCCATCAGCATACAACAAGCTACAGAAGCTGATCTTTACTTTGTTGCGGCCACCAATTTTAAAAATTATAAAGAGGTGTCCGGCGATCCGGTTGCCGCCTGTAGAACAGCACTGGCGCGTAGTCAGCGTACACCATATAGTGCCATAAAAGCGGCGCATGTGAAAGATTACCGGCAGTTATTCAATTCATTCGGCTTTATTGTCCCCGCTGGTAAAAACGCTGCATTACCCACCAATGAGCGCATCCGCCAATTCAATATGCAGGACGATCCTTCGCTGGTGTCGTTATTTGTAATGTACAGCCGCTACCTGTTGATTGCTTCTTCGCGGCCCGGTACCCAACCCGCCAATTTGCAGGGTATCTGGAACGATCTGTTAACGCCGCCCTGGGGCAGTAAATACACGACTAACATTAATCTGCAAATGAATTACTGGCCGGCTGAGGTGTTGAATTTGCCGGCCTGTACGCAACCGCTGTTTGCGATGATGAAGGAATTGGCGGAGGTGGGTAAAAAAACTGCACAGGAACATTACGGCGCACCGGGTTGGGTGTTGCATCACAATACGGATCTGTGGCGGGGCACGGCGCCCATCAATGCGAGTAACCATGGTATTTGGGTTACCGGCGGGGCCTGGTTGTGTTTGCA
The DNA here is from genome assembly GCF_002077945.1 of Niastella vici. Lineage (GTDB taxonomy): Bacteria > Bacteroidota > Bacteroidia > Chitinophagales > Chitinophagaceae > Niastella > Niastella vici. The sequence goes on along the minus strand of NZ_LVYD01000002.1, from coordinate 266,922 downwards.
TCTCTGGGAACATTTTCAATTCACACAGGACACAGCGTTCCTGCGGGAACAATATCCCATTATGAGGGGCGCTGCACAATTCTTTAATAAGTTCCTGGTAAAAGACCCTAAAACCGGTTACCTCATCAGTACGCCGTCGAACTCACCGGAGCATGGTGGACTGGTGGCAGGGCCAACCATGGACCACCAGATCATTCGGGAGTTGTTCAGGAATACCATTGCTGCCGCGGCTGTACTCAAAACAGATGCGGCTTTTTCGGATACGCTGAAAGCGTTGATCCCGCAAATTGCGCCGAATACGATCGGCAAACACGATCAACTGCAGGAGTGGATGGAAGATGTTGACGATATAAAAGACCAGCACCGGCATATCTCGCATTTATGGGGCGTGTTCCCGGGCGCTGATATTACCTGGAAAGATTCTGCTTTGATGAAAGCTGCCCGTCAGTCCCTGCTCTACCGCGGCGATGGGGGAACCGGCTGGAGCCTGGCCTGGAAAGTGAATGTATGGGCGCGGTTTAAAGATGGCGATCATGCATTGAAGATGATAAAGAATTTATTCACCCCGGCCATTAATGAATTGGGGTATGAAAGGGGAGGCGTATATAATAACCTGTTCGATGCGCATCCGCCATTTCAGATCGATGGTAACTTTGGCGGCGCTTCGGGTATTGCTGAAATGCTGGTACAAAGCCATACCGGTGTTATTGAATTGCTGCCGGCCTTACCTTCCGAATTGCCCGATGGCGAGGTGAAAGGTATTTGCGCCCGCGGTGGTTTTGTGTTGGATATGAAATGGTCAGCTGGAAAATTGCAACTGGTGAAAGTGTTGTCAAAAAGTGGAAATACCTGTCACCTGAAATATGGATCACAGGAGATTGAGTTGGCTACAAAGAAAAAAGGCAGTTATACGTTTAGTGGTAGCTTGAAGTAAATAAAAACATGATGTTCCGAACCATAATAAAAAGCTTTCTTGTTCTTTATATCTTCTTGTGTGCGCAACAGGCTTCCGCGCAGGGAAGAGTAGATGTTTCCCTAAACGATTCCTGGTACTCCATCGCCAGCGACAGTAATCAGCATGCGTATGATGGGTTTGAAAATGCTGCTTTCGGTACCACCGGCTGGCAGCAGGTGAGTGTTCCGCATAACTGGGATGCCTACGAAGGGTATCGCCGCCTGCATCATGGCAACCGCCATGGGTATGCCTGGTATCGCCGTACCTTTTCGGTGGCCCGCAAGGAAAAAGACAAGCGCTATTTTTTATGGTTCGAAGGGGTTGGCTCTTTTGCAACGGTATGGGTGAATGGTAAAAAAGCAGGTGCGCATGCCGGTGGCAGAACAACGTTTACCTTAGATGTCACTGATTTAATTTTCGACAATAACCAACCCAACATATTGGCGGTACGGGCCGATCATCCGGCCAATATCAGCACCCTGCCCTGGGTGTGTGGCGGCTGTTCCGATGAACGGGGTTTCAGCGAAGGTTCGCAGCCAATGGGTATTTTCAGGCCCGTGCATTTGATCACCACGAATGCAGTCCGGGTGGAACCGTTTGGCGTGCATCTCTGGAATGATACAACGGTGTCAGAAAGATCGGCCCGCCTGCAACTGGCTACTACGGTTAAGAATTACAGCGATAAACCGGTTACCATTTCTATCAGGCAACGATTGTTGAATAAAGCAAGGCAGCTGGTAGCCACAACAACGGCTAACAGCAGCCTGCAACCAGGTGCTGTAGCGGAAACAATACAGCAGTTGCCCGAAATAAAGACACCGCATTTATGGTCGTTGAACGATCCGTATTGTTACACCCTGGTTACGGAAGTGGTAGCAGATGGTAAGGTGATCGATGTTACGGAAACGCCTTATGGTATAAGATGGATTAGCTGGCCGGTAGGCAGGTCAGGCGGTTCCAAACAATTTCTGCTGAATGGAAAACCGGTCTTCATAAATGGCATTGCAGAATATGAACATTTAATAGGCGCCAGTCATGCCTTCAACGAGCCGGAAGTACGCGCCCGCGTACAGCAGATAAAAGCAGTTGGTTTCAACGCTTTTCGCGATGCGCATCAGCCGCATAACCTGCTGTATCAACACCTGCTCGATAGTATGGGACTGCTGTGGTGGACACAGCTCAGCGCCCACGTATGGTACAATACGCCGGAGTTTAAAAACAACTTTAAAACCTTATTGAAAGAATGGGTGATAGAACGGCGCAACAGTCCGTCCCTGGTACTGTGGGGGCTGCAGAACGAAAGCAAGCTTCCGGAGGATTTTGCCCGGGAATGCACTGAACTCATTCGTGAGCTGGACCCCACTGCCTCGGGCCAACGAAAAGTAACCACCTGTAACGGCGGTGAAGGAACCGATTGGGATGTGCCGCAAAACTGGACGGGCACCTATGGCGGCAATCCCGCCAATTATGCCAGCGATGTCATACGGCAACAGTTGATCGGCGAGTATGGCGCCTGGCGCACGCTTGATTTGCATACCGAAGGCGGCTTTGACCAGAACGGGGCCTTAAGCGAAGACCGCATGACCCAATTGATGGAAATGAAAGTTCGGTTGGCCGAGTCGGTGAAAGACAGCACCTGCGGTCATTTCTTCTGGCTCTATACCTCGCACGATAATCCCGGCCGGGTGCAGAGTGGGGAAGGGTACCGCGAGCTTGACCGTATTGGTCCGGTTAACTACAAAGGGCTGCTAACGCCCTGGGAAGAACCGCTGGATGTTTTCTATATGTTCCGCGCCAATTATGCCCCGGCAGCCACATCGCCCATGGTGTACATTGTATCGCACACCTGGCCTGGCCGCTGGACGGAACCCGGAAAAAAAGACGGAATTGTCGTTTACTCCAATTGTGATGAAGTAGAACTGTTCAATGATGTAAATAATGTGTCACTGGGTAAACGTACCCGAAAGGGCATTGGTACCCATTTTCAATGGGACAGTGTTGATATCAAATACAATGTATTGTATGCTGTTGGGTATGTAAAGAGGAAAAGAGTGGCGGAAGATTATATCGTATTACACTATTTGCCACAGGCGCCCAATATAAAACGGTTAGCTAAAGGTTCGTCTTTGCCCTCTACAGAAGGAATGTTAACTGGTATTGTCGCTCCCAACCCGGCGTATAATTATTTGTACCGGGTGAATTGCGGCGGCCCCGATTACAAAGACAGTAACGGAAATACCTGGTTGGCAGATCGTGAAAAAAGTGCTGCCAATACCTGGGGTTCTGTTTCCTGGACAAATCAATTCCCCGGCATGCCGGCTTTCTTTGCCAGCCAACGCCAAACCTATGATCCCATTGCCGGTACGGTCGACTGGCCGCTGTTCCAGCCTTTCCGGTACGGATTGCAACAACTGCGTTATGAGTTCCTGGTACCCGATGGCGATTACCGCGTGGAATTATATTTTACTGAACCCTGGTGGGGAACCGGCGGTGGAATGAACTGCAAAGGCTGGCGTATGTTTGATGTGGCTATCAATAATAAAACACTTATTAAAGACCTCGATATCTGGGCAGAAGCCGGGCACAACCGGGCGTTGAAGAAAGTGGTGAATGCATATGTTACCGGCGGCCAATTAATCATTTCATTTCCGCATAGCGCAGCCGGCCAGGCTATTATTTCGGCCATTGCCATTGCAACGGCCAGTCAAAAAGCGGAAGCAGCCGAACCGTCACCTGCATTGATCTCTAATCTTGTAAAGAGGCACGAAAACACTGAGATAAGAGCAAGGTCCTGGTTGAATGCAGGTGATCAGCAATATATCGACAGCACTAGTGCATTTACCGCATTGCCCCCTACATTATATGGTGCTGAATGGCTGCAGATGCCTGATATTAGGTCATCTGAAGAGATAAGCAACTGGGCTTCATTCAGCGTTACTGCCGATGCTGATGTGTTTGGTGCTGCGGATAGCAGTGCGCAACTGCCTTCCTGGTTGGAGACATATGAGGATACAAAGATGTCACTGCGAACGGTAAAGAATGGAAAGGCCCATACGTTTAAACTATATCGTAAGCGCTATCCTGCAAATGCTTCAATTGCATTAAGTTCGAATGGTGGCAGCCACAGCGGGGAGATGTATTCAGTGATAGTAATGCCCGTAACCACCTTACAACCACCTTTCGATCAAAAGCCCACTACGAGCTATAAAATGGATAAGGCCGAAATAACAGGGGAAGGCGCTGTAAGGCAAACCGTCAATAAACGCGACGCAGTGGTGTTCACAAAGCCTGTCGGCCCGCAGGTTGATGTTACCATTAACACCGGTGTAGGCGATGTATACTCGATCACGTTCAGGTATTTTAATCCTTCCGCAGAAACGAAGAAAGCCAGCTGGCAACTGATTGCCGCAGATGGTACAGTAATGAAAACAGAGCCAATGGAATTTACCACTACCCGCGAAGGGAAATGGAATTATTTTACTGCTACCAGCGGCTCCATGATCAACGCCGGAAGGTATACCGTACGCATAACCGCGGTTGATGCGGAGGGGGTGGCCATTGGTGGGGTTGATGTGCAATAACTGACGAGGTAAGAGGTAGGAAGTAGGAAGTAAGAAGTAAGAAATACAGTTTGATTTTAGTTATTAAGTGCGAATATCGGAGGTTCTCCTACTTCTTAACTCCTACTTCCTGCTTCATTGCCCTAAACTATTCAAATAAACTTCCAGATTGGTATATCCCGAAGCAGTAACCGTATTTCCATCCCCCGCATCATTAGGGTTTAATCCATTCTTTGTTTCATATTCATCAGGCATTCCATCCCCATCTGTATCGCGTAAAGGTGTGGCTGTGTGATAAGTGGCCCAACCGCCAACTGCGGCCGGACTGTCAATGATGCCTGCTTTGCCAAACACGCCCTGTCCGGAAGCAATTTTGTGTTGCACTTCATAAATGACCCTGATGTCGGTGGAATCTCTTTTAGGCAGCGTGGCGCCGGCGCCGGCCAGTACGGCTTTATATGCTTCCTTGGCAACCTGGTTATTGGAGATGCGCATGACCGGAAAAACTGTATCGGCTTTGGCCATACTACGGGTTGAGTCGGGCAGTTCAGTGAGATCAACGCCCAGCCAGTTATTTTGGGTGAGCTCTTTGTTGCCCGCCATATAATTGCCGGCAATGAACCATTTCCCCACACGGTTATCCGGATTTTTGGCGTACAACGCATGCAGGAATTGCAGGGTGTCGGCGGTGGCTGGCCCCGGTTGATAATAATTGTTTACGATATTCACCCGCGAAATGCCACCGGGGATCTTTATATCGCCGCCATAGCAGGCATTTTTGCTGCCCCAGTTATAATTGACGTTATTGCGGTAATCAACGATCGCCATGGTATCGTGCGCCCGGGCTCCATTGAACCGTACCGTTCTATTGTTCAAATGAGCCAGCAGGTTATGATGAAAAGAAGCGTATTGTCCGCCCCAAACGCCGCCGTATGACCGATGTCCTTTGTGATGCCCCGCTTCATACAGTCCTTCGCTTACTATACACCATTGAATGGTGATGTTGCGGCAATCGTAGGCAGCCACCACTTCTTCATTCGCCCAGCTGAAAGAACAATGATCAATAATGATGTCGTGGCAGTTTTCGATGTCGAGGCCGTAAACGCCCAGCGAATAATTGCTGCCGGGTCTTGAGCGAATGTAACGGATAATGATGTTTCCCTGGTTCCCGGGTTTACCTGCTCCATTGATGATAAATGAATGGCCTTTCAGGCAAATGCCATCGCCCGGCGCGGTTTGTCCGGCAATGGTCACATTCGATCTTTTTAACACCAGCGGGGCGTTCAGTTCAATAACGCCCGAAACCTGGAAAACAATGGTGAGCGGATCATTGGGGTAAGCAGCCAGGGCCTGGCGAAAACTGCCCGGCCCGTCATTTTGCAGGTTGGTGACAATGGCCACTTTGCCACCCCGTCCGCCGGTGGCATATTTGCCATATCCTTCGGCGCCGGGAAATGCAGTTAACTGAGCTTTTGTATTTTTAAACGCTGATAGTATAAGGAAAGCAAGAAATATTGTTCTAATAGTAGGGCTTTTGAAGCTATTCTTCATGACGGCTTTTTTATTGTGCACGGTTTCGGCGTTAAAAGTAATAAATAACTGTAAGACGCTTTCAAAATGGCATTGGTTGTATAAAACGTATGGCGTACGCTTATATCTTTGCAAAATTTGATGGCTAATGCCACTAATTACAGGCAGGGCACATCTAATTACCGACTAAAACATTGATCTTGAAAAAAAGTATAGCTATAATTTTTTGGCAGGTATGTATACTTTCTGCATGGACGCAAACCGGCGAAAAAACAGTGCTGGAAAAGGTGATGCAACAGATCTACGAACAGGTAAGAACGCCGCATAAATATGGCCTGGTAGTGGTGCCGGCCGATAATGGAAAAAAGCTGGATTGCCCCACGGTTTTCAGGAAGGGGAACAATTGGTACATGACCTATGTGGTTTTTGATGGCCGTGGCTATGAAACCTGGCTGTCGCAAAGCAACGACCTGTTGCACTGGAAAACAAAAGGCCGCCTGTTATCATTTTCAACGGATACCACTTTATGGGATGCCAATCAAAAAGCCGGCTATGTAGCCCTGGAAGATATTCAATGGGGGGGAAGCTATCAATGGCAGCCCTACAATAAAAAATACTGGCTATCGTATTTTGGTGGCCGCGAGCGTGGGTATGAAGCGGGGTTGTTATCGCTGGGTATCGCGTATACCACAAAAGATCCTTCAAAACCGCATGAGTTCCAGCGCCTGCCTCAACCCGTATTGACCAGTAAGGATGCCGATGTACGCTGGTGGGAAAATAAAAAGCAATTTAAAAGCTCGGTTATCTGGGATAAACAAAAAGTTACCGGTCATCCCTTTGTGATGTATTACAATGCCAATGGCGATACGGCCATTGACAATAGGAAAACCCGCTGGTACGAGCGTATTGGGATGGCTGTTTCTGACGATATGGTGCACTGGAAACGGTTCAACACAGAACCCGTCATGCACCATCCTGCTGGCATCACCGGTGATGCCGTTATTCAAAAGATCGGCGATGTGTATGTGCTATTTTATTTCGGCGCTTTCTGGCAGGATCGCAAAGGCGCTTTTAACCGCTTTGCCTGTTCATACGATCTCGTTCATTGGACCGACTGGAAAGGCGATAACCTGATTGAATCTTCCGCTCCGTATGACGAACGGTATGCCCATAAATCATTTGTTGTTAAGCATAACGGTGTTGTATATCACTTCTATTGCGGCGTAAATAACAAAGAGCAACGTGGCATTGCGGTGGCCACTTCGAAGGATCTGGGTGTTAGCAATGTAGAGTTTGTTAAATAAGGTGGCTGTTACCGGTTGCCAGTTACCAGTTACCGGGCCTATAATGTCGATCATGCTGCCTGTAGTCGGGGTCTCCGAATTTTTTGCCCTGGTAACCGGGACCCGGTAACCGGTAACTATTTCACCATTCACGATTTTAAAAAATTAGAATGAAGAAGTTAGTTTTTATAATATTGTTGGTTTTGTTGCAAGGAAGTGTATCGAACGCCCAACAACTTTCTCCCCGTACTATCATCGATTTTAACAACGACTGGAAATTCTTTTTGGGCGATACCGCTATTGCCAAAGAACCGGGTTATAATGATAACAGCTGGCGAACGCTTAACCTACCACACGACTGGAGCATTGAAGGCGAATTCAGCGAAAAACACCCGGGCACGCCCAACCAGGCTGCCCTGCCAACAGGAATTGGCTGGTACCGCAAAACATTTACGTTGCCGGCAACCGCAAAAGACAGGAATGTATTTATTGAATTTGATGGCGTATACCGCAACAGCGAAGTATGGATCAACGGCCATTATTTAGGTAAACGCCCCAACGGCTATATTTCATTCAGCTACGACATAACTCCCTGGTGCGATTCCGGCGCTGCACAGCAGGTGATCGCCGTGAAAGTAGATAATTCGGCCCAGCCCAGTTCGCGCTGGTATACCGGTTCGGGTATTTACAGAAATGTTCGGTTGGTGGTGGCGAATAAAATAGCCATCGATCAGTGGGGTACCTTCATTACCACACCAAACATAAGCAAACATGTAGCCATTGTTCGGGTGCAGGCCACCATAAACAACACGAACGGTAATATAGGGCAGGGGAGCCTGTACACCTATATATACGATGCCGCGGGAACGCTGGTAAGCAAAGGCTATTCCTCGTTGAATGGTGCGCCCGGCTGGCCCTCAGGCAAAAGTACCTATACCTATTCCACAGCCATCAATGCGCCAAAACTGTGGTCGGTGGAAACCCCTTATTTATATAAGGCCGTAACCCGGGTGATGGTGAATGGTAAAGTGGTTGATGAATACGTTACTCCTTTCGGGATCCGCTATTTTAATTTTGATGTACAGCAGGGGTTTTCTCTTAATGGAAAACAACTGAAAATACTGGGCGTGTGTATGCACCACGACCTGGGCGCCCTGGGGGCAGCCGTAAATGTGCGCGCCATGGAACGCCAGTTACAGCTACTGAAAGAAATGGGTTGTAATGCCATCCGCACGGCGCATAATCCGCCGGCGCCGGAATTCCTTGACCTCTGCGATAAAATGGGTTTCCTGGTTATGGACGAGGCCTTTGACATGTGGCGCAAGAAAAAGAATAAGTTCGATTATAATGTTGATTTTGAACAATGGCATAAGCAGGACCTGGAAGATCAGATCAGAAGGGACCGCAACCATCCTTCCGTATTCATCTGGAGCATTGGGAACGAGATCCGCGAACAGTTCGACAGTACAGGCATACCTATTACAAAAGAGCTGGTAAATATTGTAAAACAACTCGATACCACGCGGCCCGTAACCTCGGCCCTCACCGAGACCGATACCACTAAAAATTTTATTTACCAGGCCAATGCGCTGGATCTCATGGGTATGAACTATAATCAGCAGCTATATCCTGAGTTTTTACAGCGGTATCCGGGTAAGAAATTCCTGGCCACCGAAACAATGTCGGCCCTCGCCAGCCGGGGGCATTACGATATGCCATCCGACAGCATCCGGTTCTGGCCATTAAAAGGACAAAAGTTTGTAGAGAAAGGCAACCCCGATTTTACGGTTTCCGCATATGATCATGTAGCCGCGTATTGGGGAAGTACCCATGAACAAACCTGGAAGATCATTAAACAGTACGAATTTTTATCGGGTCTGTTTGTATGGTCGGGTTTTGATTTTCTGGGAGAACCGGTGCCTTATCCCTGGCCGGCGCGAAGTTCTTATTATGGCATCATTGACCTGGCCGGTTTTCCGAAGGATGCCTATTATATGTATCAGAGCGAATGGAGCAGCAAACCCGTGCTGCATTTGTTTCCGCATTGGAACTGGACGCCAGGTAAAGAAGTGGATGTATGGGCCTATTATAATAATGCCGATGAGGTAGAACTGTTCCTGAATAACCGCTCGCTGGGCGTAAAAAGAAAACAACCGCTTGATATTCATGTACAATGGCGGGTAAAATATGAACCCGGCACGTTGAAGGCCTTAGCCCGCAAAAATGGACAAATAGTTAGTGTAAAAATGACAAATACGGCTGGGGAACCTGCAAGGCTGGAATTGGTGCCAGATAGAAAAATCCTCCATGCCGACGGAAAAGACCTCTCTTTTGTCACCATTCGTATTGTAGATAAAAACGGGAACCTGGTGCCTGATGCTGCCAATAATTTGACCGTTGAAATTTCAGGCGAAGGCGTTTTGGCCGGAATGGACAATGGCTACCCCGCCAGCCTTGAATCGTTTAAAGTGCCGTCCCATAAGGCTTACAACGGGCTTTGTCTCGCTATCATCCAATCAAAACAAAAAGCCGGTCCCATTCGCGTAACTTTTCATGCACCGGGTTTGCCATCCGGTACCATCCTGCTTCAAAGTCAATAAATTGATTGATTTTAATTAGGGTGTGATAAAAGAAAAATAGTAAAATATTCCATCATTTTAGTGAAACCTTACATTGTTTACAGATAGGGTCACATGTACCTTTATTACGGTAAATGAATAACGAACAGATAACAATGTTTCTGAAAAAAATGGTTAAGTGATCCCTGATGATCCATTGTATTCTGAGGAATTTTAAACGATTGAGCATATGAAGCGTTTTTGCTTGCCCGGTCTTCCTTATTCGCAATGAATGATATCGCCTTCTCGGGCAGAAATATCAGGCGAAATATCCGGACAAACAAAAAACTCTCCTGGCGCAATCCACACTAATCAACAAGACTGGCTAAGTACCCACGCTATGAATTTTACTGGTTTTTAAACCAAATCCATTGGACAGCAACCCGTTCAGGATATACAGGTTTTGTTGTTCACGCGCATTAAAACAAAAGACTGGAATAAAGTATTTAATACAGTAATTGGCTACCGATCACTGAATGGATAAGCCATGACCGTTAGTTCATTATATAATATATCTTCTATGAAACGTACCGGTGGTTTGTATTTAATGTTATTGGCGCTTACCTTATTAATGATGTTATTGTCGGTAACCCTGGTGTTTGCCCAAACAGCACCTGCCACTGCCACAACAGAATCGTATAACGAAGTAATTGCAAAAAGAGCAGCAAAGATCGTTGCAGCGTTACATACTACTGATACTGTCTTTAACAAAAAGGTGCAGGCCATTGTTGCAGACCAGTATATGCAGCTGGGCCGCATACATGATGGCCGTAATGCACAGATAAAAAATATAAAAGCAAAAGGCACAGAATTAACTGCTGATGATAAAGCGGCCATTCAAAAACTGGAAACAGACGCCGATCAGCAACTGGCGCAATTACATACTGCTTTCCTGGCAAAACTAAACGCACTTTGCACCCCGCAACAGGTTGATGAAATAAAAAATGGAATGACGTTTAATGTGTTGAACGTTACATACACTGCTTATCAGGATATGTTGCCAACATTGACCGAAGAACAGAAAACGCAAATACTGGCCTGGTTAACCGAAGCGCGCGAGCATGCGATGGATGCCGAATCGGCTGAAAAAAAGCATGCCTGGTTTGGTAAATACAAAGGCCGTATCAATAATTATTTATCAAAAGCGGGAATCGACATGAAGAAAGCGGAAGCCGACTGGCAGCAACGGATCCGGGAAAGAAAGGAGGCCGCTGCCAAACAAAGTAAATAATTATCAAACAATAAGTAGTAATCAATACTGACACATAGATCGCCTGATTCGTATTAATAACACAATGTATCGCACTTAATATTGTATGCTATACTCCTCAACACTAAAACTGGTCATCATTAAAAAGATTGCTAAAAAGTTTTATCAGTCCTAAAAACTAATGCTGTATGAATCTGCAACAATTCAAAAAAAATTCATTATCCTTTCTCCTGCTGTTGATGATAACAGCGGGTGCCTTTGCCCAGGTACGCGACATAACGGGGCAAATTACCGACCCTGATGGCAAGCCAATGGTGGGGGTAACTGTTTCCGTTAAAGGCGTCAGTGGTAATGTTATTACTGATGCAAATGGAAAATATAAGTTACAGGCCATGCCTGAGCAAACATTGGTGTTTACATATGTTGGATTTGCCACCAAAGAAATTAAGGTAGGGAGCAATTCCACTATCAGTACATCCCTCGCAAAAGGCGACAACCAGTTAGATGAGTTTATTGTAATTGGTTATGGTACGCAAAGACAGAAAACTGTTACCGGGTCTGTGGTTAACGTCAATCTGAGTAAGCTTTCAGATATGCCGGTGGCCACTGTTACAGAAGCGTTGAGAGGCCAGGTACCAGGGCTAAGCGTAACAGGCGGGAGCCAACGTCCCGGAAATTTGCCCCAATTAAGCATTCGCCAGCAATTCAACTGGGGTAAAGACAACGGTAATAATATACCCCTGATCGTAATAGATGATGTGATACAGAGCGATCCCTCAACAGGATGGTCTTCGATGGACCGTTTAAACCTGATGGACCTTTCTGAGATAGAAAGCATTACCGTACTGCGTGATGCGGCTGCTGCCATTTATGGTTCCCGGGCTTCGCAGGGAGCTATTGTTATAAAAACAAAGCGGGGAAAGAGTGGTGCGCCAAAGATCAATTACGCTGGTAAATTTGAGACCAATGATGCGGTAAGCCATGGTAAAGTGATGAATGCCTATGATTATGGTATATATGCCAATCGTTTTGGCCGGGCAAGTGGCTGGACGTCTAATGACTTTTTTTTCAGCCCTGCGGAACTGGAGCGCATGAAATCGTTGAACTATGACTGGTTGAGGAACGACTGGAAACGGGCGAATTCGATGCAACATTCGCTGACTGTTAGCGGCGGATCTGACAAAGCCACATTTTTCACCGGCGGATCTTACTACACGCAGGGACCTAATTTGGGAACGCAGGATTATAATAAATATTCATTCAGGGCCGGAACAGATGTAACTGTGACGAACGGTTTGAAATTGTCGGCTACCATTGCCGCAAACAACTCTGATCTGGAACAATCATTTACAAAAATTGGCATCAGCGACGGTAGCTACGGATCGAACGGTAGTGAGCAATCGGATTATTCCCAAATTCTCCATATGCCCAAATACATACCGTGGATCTACAATATTAACGGGGTCGACAGGTATGTTTCTCCTGCCATGGGACCCAATAAATTAGGGAACGTAAGTGGTAATAACTCGCTTTCCAATACGAACTATTATGCCCTGTTGAACAACGGGTCTAAAACAACCAATAAGACGTTTGGCTATAATGCTAATTTTTCACTGCTATACGAAATGCCCTTTATCAAAGGCCTTTCTGTGAAAATGAATTATGCCATACAATCTACTACCAGTACTACCGAACAGGACCTGATGCCGGTTACCTTGTCGAGGAATGGCTCGGGAAATAAGGCCGAACATCACTTATATGATTCAGCAGTATGGGACAACCCTGTAGTCAATAAGTCGAACACCCGTGTTACTTATGGTAACAGTACCGGAACCACCGAACAAATAAACTTTTTTCTGAACTATGATCGCTCTTTTGGCGACCATAACATTTCGGCGGTAGTTTCAGGTGAGCGGGAAAAAAATACCTATGATTACAGATACCAGATCTATGACCAGCCTGTTCTTGGTGCGTACAACGGTACTTCGGTTTCTGCCGGTACATTAAATACCGGTAACAGCTATACTTCTAAACTGGTGGGTGGAACGCTTTCTTATTTAGGCCGTATCAGCTATAATTTCAGGAGCAAATACATGCTTCAGTTACTTTTCCGTTCAGATGCATCCTCAGTTTTTGCGCCCGAACATTATTGGGGCTTTTTCCCGAGTTTATCGGCAGGCTGGGTTATGAGTGATGAAGACTTTTTCAGAAGAAGTGTACCCTGGGTCGATTTCCTGAAGCTCCGTGCTTCAGTTGGTAAATTAGGTAACAATAACGTAAAGGCATGGAAATGGATGCAGTTGTATAAAGCAGAAACCGGTGCAGGAATGGGCTTTGGAAGCAACGGTGGCGCCATTACAACCGGCATTACACCGGAAGTTTCACCTAACAGAGATATTCAATGGGACAAAAACTTTCAGCGCAACTTCGGTCTTGATTTCAGTGTGCTGAAAAACCGGCTCACAGTAAACCTTGACCAGTACTTTTATACTTATTCAGATGTGTTGACAGTTATGGCGGGAGCGATTGGCGTACCAATTTCAGTGGGTGGCGGTTATGCAGAGGAAAACTTTTCAGGAATAAAAGCCTGGGGTACTGAAATTTCAGCTACTTGGAAAGACAAGATCGGCAGAAAGGTTGACTATTCAATAGGCATGAACTTTGGTATCGGCGACAATAAAACCACCAAATACCTGGATCAACCATTCGACTATCCATCCAAAATGAACACAAGGAGAGCGGCGGGTAATTCCGGTTTCCCGGCTGTTTATGGCTTCAGGACCTGGAACGAGACCTCTGGCGGCGACGGTATCTTGCGTACTGATGCAGACGTCGATAATTACTGGCAATACCTCACTGATAATGCAAACAAATCGGGTGTTACCGGAGCTGCGCCACAGTACATGGGCATTATAACCAAGGCAGGGATGAAAAAGGGCATGATTGCCTATGAAGATGTAGGCGGTGCGCTTAATTCAACTGACAAGACATATGCCGGCCCGAACGGGGACATAGAGAAAGATCAGGATTTTGTTGTGTTGAAAAAGAATAGTAAGACGTATGGTATCAATACCAACCTGAGTGTTTCTTATGCGGGAATATCATTATTTGCGCAGATTGTTACCAGCTGGGGAGGATATAACACGATCGATTTAATAAAACAGGGTACCAGCAGCACAGCCAGCCTGTGGGCGCAGCCGGTTTATTTGAATGATATGTATGATTCAACAGATAATCCAAATGGTAAATACCCGAATCTGGCATATTATGATGCGTTCAACGGAACCAATTCTAACGCTAAATTCTTTAAGGTATCTAACTTCCGCATGTATGTGCGTTCGCTGAGTGTTGGCTATACATTGCCTAGAACGCTCGTTAGAAAAGCCCGTTTGGATAACGCCCGGGTATACCTGAGCGGTAACAATTTGTGGGATTTCTATAATCCTTATCCAAACCATTACCGCAATATGTATGATGCGCCAAATGTGAATTACCCAACATTGAGGACCTGGGCGATGGGCGTAAACTTAGGGTTCTAATGTACCAAAATTGTTAACTGATTATATTGTCAATATGAAAAATAGAATAGCATATCTCTTGTTTTTCGTTGTTGTTGTGGCGGCGTCGGGTTGCAATAAGAAGTTTTTGGAAGAAATGAAGAGCTATGACAAATACGATGAAAACATTTTTACCAACGAGGTGCAAACCGGTTGGTATATCGACAGGCTTTACAATTATTATTTTGTAAATTATAAAAATCCTACGCTGACGGTGGTAGGTTCGTATGATGATACCAGGAGAAATCTTACTGAGGAAATTGGAGGAACCGTAAAAGATTACACTAACCCCAATAAATTACTGGTGCAGGCTTCACAGGCTGATGGGTATTATGGCGCGGTGCTATCGGGCAGTGTTAATAACAACGCCTATACGCGGATACGGCTTGCGAATTTTTTATTGGAGAAAATTGACGGGATCGGGAAGGTGCTTTCTGAAGATTTTCGTAAAACAGCAAAAGGACAAATGTATATGTTCCGGGCTTTTCAATACTTTGACCTGGTTCGCATTTATGGTGGCGTTCCCATCGTTACAACGGTGCAAAATGCCAGTTCAACAGATGAAAGCATTAAAGTACCACGTGCCAAATCTTCCGAGGTTTTTGACCAGATCATAACGGACCTTGATTCGGCTGCGGCCTTATTACCCATGAAATGGACTACTTCATCTACAGATTATGGCAGGTTTACGGCCGCCGCCGCCCTGGCTATGAAAAGCCGGGTGTTGCTGACCGCTGCAAGCCCCCTGTTTAACGCTAACTGGGATAATGCAGGCGACCAACACTGGCAAAAAGCCCTCGATGCCGGTATCGCCGCCGAAACCGCATTAACAGCCGCTGGTTATGGCGCCTCTATCAATTCTGCAAAAGACTGGGCCGAAGTAACGTTTAAAAATGACAACTCGTTTAATGGAGAGGCCATCTTTTTGATCCTTCTTTCCAGTACGAATTCTTCAACCGCCACTAATAATGGCTGGGAAAGTTCAATCAGGCCGAAAGATCAAAACGGCGGTGGTGGCATTTCTGTGCCGAAAGCTATGCTTGATCTGTTTCCGATGAAGGATGGAAGCCGCCCTGTAATAGGAACCAATTATAACGATACTTTCTTTTTTGAAGGCCGGGACCCCCGCTTCTATCGCACGTTTGCCTTCTCAGGAAGCAAATGGGCTTATACCAACAACAAAAATAAAGTCACCTGGCTGTACAGATGGAGAGCCAGTGCAACCGGTACTGTTACTTACTATGCGAATAACCAGACAAGCAGTCCGGCCCTGGTTCGCAAAATGTCTAATCCTGCCGCAGATAGCACAACTTTTGTTTATTCCGGCACAGATATCTTCGATTATCGCTATGGTGAATTATTATTGAATATAGCGGAGTGTTATGCCGCTAAAGGCGATATCGGTAATTGTATCACTTATCTCGGCAAAATACGTAGTCGGGTAGGTATTCCATCTGCGAATAACTATGGTATTGGAACGCTTTCTAGCAGGTATGCTGCTTTGGAAGCCTGCCTGTACGAGCGCCGTGTGGAGCTGGCGTATGAAGGCAAACGCTTCTGGGACCTTCAGCGCTGGATGTTATACGACGACGATGCGTCTATAGGAGACAATACGAATGCCAGGTTGGGAATACCCATTCTCAACGGCACAAGCCGTCAGGGATATTACTGGCAGTCGAAAACTTATGGCGCTGATCCGTTAACTGCTGCAGACAGGGCTATTTCTATTGATCCGGATGCATCAGATTTCAATACACAAATAGCATCGCTGAAAACATTATATCAGAATAAATTTGTAATGACGCCGCTTGACGCAGCCTGGGATAAGGATGGTTCAACACCAGTGAATTTCCTGTTCAGGTCGAATTATTACATTTCGGGATTGTCATCTGCCGTTTTATCGAATAACCCATGGTTAACTCAAACTATTGGTTGGCAGGATTATAATAGTGCAATGGGAACATTCGACTATAAACAATGATCAGTACGCTAAATAAAAAACTAACATCAGAGGGCATTTCAAAATGCCCTCTGATATTAACGGCCGTTTTTTGTAAATTAAATGTCAGCTGTTGAAATAAATTTTACACTTGTTAAATTAGATCTCAAGTTCTTTAACATACTAGTTCAACACGGTCAATTAAATGTTTGTAAGTGCTCTCTTTTGATGGGCTTTGATGTTTGCAGGCCGGCCAGTGGACGTTAGTATTCATTTGCTGCCGAAACGATGGTACGATAAGGTAATTGTCATTTAAACATATATTTAGATTTATGAATAAAAAGTGATTAATTCATTGATTGGGTGCAACCCCGAATACTAATTGAACGTCTGGTAATTGCATCGTCCCGGCTCATAACCGCTGGTCCCTTTTAATTGATCGGGAACTGTCCTTGAAAAACCAACCGAAAAAAACGGATCAGCAGTTTTAAATAAATTAAGCACAGGGGGGATATTTTATCCTCCCTGTATTTTTAAGATACCTTACCTTGATGTAAACCTTGTTGACCCGAAAGAAGATCGACCGGTAATGGTTCTTTTACACACCATGATTTGAAAAAAGTTAATGAAGATTATGAAAACGTTTCACAACTTATTATTGATTTCAGCACTGGGATTGGTGCAGCCGGCACTGGCGCAATATCCTACCATTCCGGCAGATGTGAAGAAGTGGTCGGATTCTTTACTGGAAGCAGAAGCCAAACATTCTGATGAAGCATGGGCCAAAGCATTCCCCATTATTGAAAAAGAAGCAAGAGCCGGTAAACCCTATATTCCCTGGGCTGCCCGTCCGTACGATCTTCCCCAGGCAGCTATTCCCGCATTTCCCGGTGCAGAAGGTGGCGGCGCTTACAGCTTTGGCGGCCGTGGTGGTAAAGTAATTGTTGTCACCAGTCTGGAAGACAGAGGTCCGGGCACTTTCCGCGAAGCATGCGAAACCGGTGGCGCCCGTATTGTGGTGTTTAACGTAGCCGGTATCGTTCATCTTCAAACGCCTGTTATCATCAGGGCGCCCTATATCACCATTGAGGGACAAACAGCGCCTGGCGATGGCGTGTGTATCGCCGGGGAGTCGGTGTGGCTCAATACCCATGACGTAGTGATCCGCTATATGCGCTTCCGCAGGGGCGAAACCAATGTGGGCCGTCGCGATGATGCCATCGGTGGCAACCCCGTGGGCAATATCATGATCGACCACGTATCGGCCAGCTGGGGCCTCGATGAAAATATGAGTATGTACCGTCATATGTACAACGACAGCACCGGTATTCCTGAGCAAAAACTGGGAACGGTGAATATCACCATCCAGAATTCCATTTTTGCAGAAGCGCTGGATACCTATAACCACTCATTCGGCAGCACACTGGGTGGTGAAAATTGCACCTTTATGCGCAATATGTGGGCGAACAATACCGGCCGTAACCCTTCAGTAGGCTGGAACGGTACCTTCAATTTCGTAAACAACGTAGTGTTCAACTGGATGCACCGTTCAAGCGATGGCGGCGACTATCGCGCTATGTATAATTTCATCAACAACTATTATAAGCCGGGGCCGGTTACGCCTAAAAATTCACCTGTAGGCCACCGTTTCCTGAAGCCGGAGAGCGGCCGCAGCAAATTAAAATACAAAGTGTATGGCCGTGCCTATGTACATGGCAACGTAATGGAAGGCTACGATGAGATCACTAAAAACAACTGGGCTGGTGGTGTACAGGTTGAAGAAGAGAATACTGCCGGCGAATACACCGATTTCATCAAATGGAATGAGCCCCTGCCCATGCCCAAAATGACCATTGTATCGGCCAACGAAGCCTATGGCTATGTAGTTAAGAATGCCGGCGCTACTTTACCCAAACGCGATGCGGTTGACACGCGTATTGCCGAGCAGGTAAGAACCGGGAAGATCGTTTATAAAGAAGGCGTACCCCTGCCCACAAAACAATTTGAACATCGTAAATTGCCTATTGATTCCTACAAAATGGGTATTATCACCGATCCCATACAGGTAGGCGGTTACCCCGAATACAAAGGCACGCCCTATAAGGATAGCGATAACGATGGCATGCCCGATGATTATGAGATAAAACATGGGTTGAACCCGAAGAACGCAGCAGATGCTTCTCAGGATAAAGACAAGGATGGATATACGAATATCGAAGAGTATCTGAACAGCGTGGTACCCATGAGCAATGTAAGACCCGGGATCAATAAAACGGCCAGGAAATAAGCTCTTACGAGTTTAGCCATGAAAGACAGGAATGTGGGTGACTTGTGAAATGAACAGAATGTAGTGGTTTGAGGTAGGAAGTAAGAAGTAAGAGGTAAGAAATTCAGGCGCTTCTTACTTCCTACTTCTTACCTCTTAATTCATAAACCTATTATACGACCTTGCACTTCTTTCAGGTTTGCTCATTTATCATTTAATCATCCGGGAACCATGTTTTTAACAATCAGACAAGTAAGATCATTTTTTATTATCAGCCTGTTGCTGTTGGCAGGTACAGGCTATTCCCAGAAAGGCAAACGGCCGGTTCTTCCCCTGTCAGCCGAAAAAGGGAAGCTGAACTATACCGCCGACTCACTCGGTAACCGGGTCCCCGATTTTTCTTATTGTGGTTATAAGGCCGGCGATAAGGCCATCCCCGATGCGCCCGTTCGTATAGTGGTGCCTGTAAAAGCAGGCGATGCTACCCGCCGCATTCAGGCAGCACTTGATTATGTAGCGGCATTGCCTGCAGGGAAAGACAATTTGCGTGGTGCTGTTCTATTACAGCCAGGCCTTTATGAAGTAGCCGGCCAGTTGGTCATTCATGCATCTGGCGTGGTGTTACGCGGCAGCGGTTACGGCGACCAGGGAACAATATTGAAGGGAACCGGAAACGACCGGCAAACCCTTATTGCCATAGCAGGAAAGAACGACCGGCAATCAACCACCGAAATCAAACTCACCGATAAATATATACCGGTAAACAGTGTTACGCTCAACGTAGCAACACCCCATAATTTCAAAACCGGCGATAAAGTAATAATACACCGGCCATCAACCGCCAACTGGATCCATGACCTGCACACTGCTCATTTTGGCGGTGGCATTACTGCGTTGGCCTGGAAACCCGGTCAGCGTGATATTTTCTGGGACCGCACTGTGGTGGCTGTAAATGGAGGAACCATAGAATTGGATGCGCCGGTGACAACCGCGCTCGATGAGCAATACGGTGGCGGCCTCATCGCTGCTTATACCTGGCCCGGCCGTATACAGGATGTGGGCGTTGAAAATATCCATTGTGTATCGGAATATGATGTAAACAATCCCAAAGACGAAGCCCATCGCTGGATGGCGATCTCTATAGAGAATAGCACCGATGCCTGGGTACGGCAGGTGGTATTTGAACACTTTGCCGGTTCTGCGGTATTTGTAACAGAAACCAGTAAACGCGTTACGGTTGAAGATTGTAAATCGCTGGCCCCCGTTTCGGAGATCGGCGGTTTTCGCCGGTATACATTTTATACCACCGGTCAGCAAACCCTGTTCCAACGCCTGTATACTGAATATGGCAATCATGATTTTGCCACGGGGTTTTGTGCACCCGGCCCGAACGCTTTTGTACAATGCGATTCCTACAAACCGTATGGTTTCAGCGGTGGCCTCGATAGCTGGGCTTCCGGTGTGTTGTTCGATATGGTGACCATCGACGGGCAGGCGATCAGTTTTATGAACCGTGGTATGGAGGGCAATGGGGCAGGGTGGAATGTGGCCAATAGCGTACTCTGGAATTGTACGGCCGCCCGCGTTGATTGTTATCAGCCACCCACCGCGCAGAACTGGTCATTTGGCAGCTGGGCGCAGTTTTCAGGTGATGGTTACTGGGGCGAATCAAACAACACCATAGAGCCCCGCAGTTTGTATTATGCGCAATTAAAAGAACGGTTAAAAGAAGATATTACCGGCAGGGTGCAATTGCTGCTGATTAATTCCGATGCTACCAGCAGCCCAACCGTAGCGCAGGCCGCTGAGTTAACGGCCATGTCGGTAGCTCCGCAGCCAACCGTTTCAAAATATATTGATGATGCGGCCAAACGGCAACCCATACCTGTTTCAGCGGCCGGTGTAAAAACCATCGATGAGCTCGGGTTCAAACAACCCGCGCCGGTTCAACCCATGGCTGCCATGCATGTGCAAAACAGCTGGCTGGTGCGCGGCAATGCTATCCTTACCGGAACCAGGGCCGAATCGCCCTGGTGGAACGGCAGCGCAAGGCCGTATGCCATGGCAGATGCCAAACCGGCCATCACGCGTTTTATTCCCGGCAAAACCGGTACCGGACTAACTGATGACCTTTGCGTTTTGACCGATTCCATGAAGGCAAATCACGAAGTGGCATTTGAACAGAATTATGCTTTGTGGTATGAGCGCCGCCGCGATGATCACGAACGCATCCGCCGGATGGATGGCGATGTATGGTTACCGTTTTATGAACTGCCATTTGCCCGCAGCGGTAAAGACACGGCCTGGGATGGTTTAAGCAAATACGATCTTACAAAGTATAATACCTGGTACTGGAGCCGCCTGAAACAATTTGCCGATCTGGCCGATCAGAAAGGACTGGTGCTGGTACATCAAAATTATTTTCAACATAATATTATTGAAGCCGGCGCCCATTATGCCGATTTTCCCTGGCGGCCGGTGAATAACATTAACAATACCGGTTTCCCCGAACCGGTACCCTTTGCCGGTGATAAGCGGGTGTTTATGGCCGAACAATTTTATGATGTTACCCATCCCGTACGCCGTGCGTTGCACCGGGCGTATATTCGTCAATGTTTGAATAACTTCGCCGCCAACAATGGCGTGATACAACTGACCGGGGCCGAATTCACCGGTCCTTTGCATTTTGTACAGTTCTGGATAGATGTAATAAAAGAATGGGAACAGGAAACGGGTAAAAAGCCACTGATCGGGTTAAGCGCTACCAAAGATGTACAGGATGCCATTTTAGCCGATGCCACCCGCGCAGCGGTTATTGATTGCATTGATATCCGCTACTGGCATTATCAGCAGGATGGTTCGGCATATGCGCCGCTGGGCGGACAAAGCCTGGCTCCCCGGCAGCAGGCCCGCCAGTTCAAACCAAAAAGGACCTCTTTTGAGCAGGTATACCGGGCAGTTAGGGAATACCGCGATAAATTTACCGGCAAAGCGGTCATCTATTCCGGCGACAGTTACGACAATTTGGGCTGGGCCGTATTTATGGCCGGGGGCTCACTGGCAAATATTCCGGTGATGGCCGACGCCGCATTTGTAACGGCCGCAGCTACCATGAAACCGGTTGATGGGTTTAAAGATCAATATACGTTAGCAAATGCCGGCAATGGGTATATCGTTTACGGCAAAGGCGATGTGCAGGTTGATCTTACCAATGTACCGGCCAGCTTCAAAGTAAAATGGTTCGATGCCGCTACGGGACAGCTGATCGGCAAAGAAGAAAAAGTAAAAGGCGGAAAACCCGTTACGTTGAAAAGTGGTAAAGAAGGAACTGTGGTAGCGTGGATACGGAAGGCCTAGTTTAACGGTGGGCCCCCTTGTAGGGCGGCTCACCTCGAAAAATTAAAACAGCATAGACGTGAAGCGTACAAATATGTTAAGGATCATCCCGGTTTTATTGTTGTTTGTTTGTTCAACGGCGCTGGCTGAGCTGCAGCCATTGAAAGTGTCGCCCAATGGCCGCTATTTTATGACGGCCGATGGAAAGCCTTTCTTCTGGTTGGGCGATACCGGCTGGTTATTGTTCTCAAAACTGAAACGGGAAGAAGTTATTAAATACCTGGATGATCGCAAACAAAAAGGGTTTAATGTGATACAGGTAATGGTGCTGCATACCACCAAAGTAGTGAATGCCTATGGCGACGCTGCTTTAAAAGAAGCTAATGTGGCCATGCCCATCACCACACCGGGCAATAATGCCGGTGATGCCGCGCAATACGACTACTGGGACCATGTAGACTTTGTGATCAAAGCCGCCGCAGAAAGAGGCATTTACATAGCGATGGTGCCTATTTGGGGCAGCGAAGTAAAAGCAGGCAAGGTAACACCGGCCCAGGCAAACCAATACGCAACCTTCCTGGCAAACCGCTATAGGTCGCAAAGCAATATAGTGTGGATGAATGGCGGCGATATCAAAGGTTCAGATTCTATGGCCGTATGGCAAATGATCGGTAAAACATTGCATGAAAAAGATCCCGGTCATTTGATCACTTTTCATCCGCGTGGCCGCACCACCTCCTCTATCTGGTTCCACAATGAGCCCTGGTTGCAGTTCAACATGTTTCAAAGTGGTCACCGCCGTTATAACCAGGACACCAGCGCCGGTGAGCTGCATTATGGCGAAGACAACTGGAAATACATAGAAATGGATCTTCGTAAAAAGCCGGCGAAGCCAACATTCGATGGAGAGCCATCGTATGAAGAGATCCCCCAGGGATTGCATGACTCGCTTGAAGTAAGGTGGAACGCCAATGATGTACGGCGGTATGCCTGGTGGAGTGTATTTGCCGGCGGCTGTGGTTATACGTATGGCAACAATGCCGTAATGCAAATGCACCGGCCCAACGATACCGATGGCAATTATGGGGTGACCAATTATTGGTATGAAGCCATCAACGCGCCCGGCGCCGCACAAATGGGATATCTCAAAGACCTGATGCTGTCGAGATCATATTTCGACCGCGTGCCCGATCAGTCGTTGATAGCAGGAGAGGCTGGGGAGAAATATGACCGCCTGTTTGCTACCCGTGGCCGGCATTATGCGATGGTGTATACCTATACCGGCCGAAACATTTCAGTAAAGATGGATAAACTCACCGGTAAAAGCATCAAAGCATCGTGGTACAATCCTCGCGACGGAAAGTATACGACTATCGGTTCCTTTGCGAATAAAGGCGTGCAGGAGTTCGATGCACCGGGGGAGGTGAAAGAGGGGAATGATTGGGTGTTGGTACTGGATTACTTGTAGTATCCTGGTTTTGATTTGTGAAACTGGTTGCCGGTTACCAGTTTCCGGTTACCGGGAAAACCAAAATATGAGCAGTCCCTGGTAACTGGCAACCGGTAACTGGTAACTGATTCTTGATAAACGATCATGCGACACTTATTATACGTAACCTGTTTCTTTCTTCTTTCCTGCACGGCGGGCAAACCCGTGTACATGTTCACGTCATTTAACGAACCCGCTACAGACGGGTTACGTTTTTTATATAGCTACGATGGTTATAAATGGACCGATGTGGGCCGCAGCTTTGTAAAACCCGAAGTAGGTTCCAAAGTAATGCGCGACCCTTCCATTGCCAAAGGCGCCGATGGCGAATACCACCTGGTATGGACCAGCGGCTGGAACAGGGACAAAGGCTTTGGCTATGCCCATTCAAAAGACCTGGTACATTGGTCAGCTCCTGCATTCATTCCCGTTATGGAAAACGATTCGAACGTGGTGAATGTATGGGCGCCGGAAGTGTTCTTTGATGAGGAGAACGATCAGTTCATCATTGTTTGGGCTTCTACCATTCCTTTCCGGTTCCCCAAAGGCGGGGAAGAGGAGAACAATAACCACCGCCTGTATTATACGGTGACCAAAGATTTCAAAACTTTCTCCCCTTCGAAACTTTATTTCGATCCCGGCTTCAGCGTGATCGATGCAGTGATCGTAAAAAGAGGCCCGAAAGATTATGTACTGGTGCATAAAGACAATACCCGCCCTAACAGAAATATAAAAGTGGCGTTTGGCAACAATCCGCTAGGCCCCTGGAATAAGGTGAGCGCACCCTTTACCGAAAATTTTACCGAGGGCCCTTCAGTGGAAAAAGTGGGTAACGAATGGTTGATCTATTTCGATGCGTATCGCAACAAAACCTATGAAGCCGTAAAGACAACCGATTTTATCCATTTTGATTCAGCCGCCGTATCAGTGCCTGTGGGTCATAAACATGGGACCATTTTTATGGCAACAAAGAAAGAGTTGAAAAGAATGTTGAATGGGAAATGAGTGGGTTACAGGTTACCAGTTGCCGGTTACCGGGAAATACAAAGACAATGAAGGCCGCGCCCCTGGTAACTGGGAACCGGCGACCGGTAACTGATTTCACGATTGCCAGCATGTCCCGACCTGTCGGGAACTGCCGATTGCCGATTCACGAAAAGGAATTTTTAAAATGAATTGTATTTATAAAATATCAATAGCAACCTTTATAGTCCTGAGCAGTTTACAACTTACTGCCCAGGATACCGTGCGTTATATTGGAACTACCCTCTCGAATGTAGATTATCATCATGGCCAGTTGTCACCGGCTGTTGGCGTACACAACATCCAGGTAATGCGGGCCAACCGCGATATCAAAGATTCGACCACCGGTTTTGGCTGGACGTATAACCATCAGCCACTGCTTACGTACTGGAACAATACTTTCTACCTCGAATACCTGAGCAACCCCGTGGGCGAACACGTGCCACCGGGCCAATCGCTCCTGATGACCTCTAAGGACGGTTATCACTGGACGGCGCCAAAGATCTCGTTTCCAATTTATAAAATTCCCGATGGTACTACCAAAGAAGGATACAATGGCGTGGCCAACAACCTTTCGGCAGTGATGCACCAGCGCATGGGTTTTTATATTTCCACCAAAAACCGTTTGCTGATGTTGGGTTATTATGGCCTGGTATTGGGCCCCCACGATGATCCCAATGATGGAAATGGTATTGGCCGCGTGGTACGGGAAATTTATAAGGACGGCACATTGGGACCCATCTATTTCATCCGCTACAACCATGCGTTCAATGAAAAAAATACCGCGTATCCATTCTTTGAAAAAAGCAGGGACAAAGGATTTGTAGAGGCCTGTAAAGAAGTGTTGGGCAATAGCCTGCTGGTGCTGCAATGGATTGAAGAAGCAGACCGCAATGATCCATTGCTCACATTACATAATGACAATTATAAAGCATTCAATTTTTACCAGTTGCCCGATGGCCGCACGGTAGGTTTGTGGAAGCTTGCATTAACCTCCATTAGTACCGATAAAGGCAAAAGCTGGTTGTACAATCCGGTACGGGCGCCGCATTTCGTGAACAGCAATGCCAAGATCTGGGGACAACGTACATCAGATGGAAAATACCTCACTGTATACAATCCCTCCGAGTTCCGCTGGCCATTGGCATTATCGGTAAGTGACGATGGATTGAACTATAAGAACCTGTTGCTGGTGAATGGCGATATCACCTCCATGCGTTATGGCGGCAACTACAAAAGTTATGGACCGCAATATGTACGTGGCCTCGAAGCAGGCGCCCAGTCACCCGATGGCAATTGCTGGGTATCGTACAGCATGAACAAAGAAGATATTTGGGTTACAAACATTCCCATTCCGGTGAAAGATAAAGTTGACCAGGATGTGAATGATGATTTCACCACACTGCCGGCTGCCAGTGCCTTAAAAGAATGGAATATTTACAGTCCGCTGTGGGCGCCGGTAGCAATAGAAAAAGGGGCTGATGGAACACAGGTGTTGGCTATAAAAGACAAAGATCCCTTTGATTATGGAAAAGCCGAGCACGTATTGCCAGCTGCCCAAAAAATGAAGGCTACGTTTACGGTTATTCCCCAACAAAATGACCATGGTAACCTGCACATTGAGTTTCAGGATGCAAAAGGCAATGCAGGCATCAGGCTGGTATTTGATTCAACAGGCACTTTGATCGTAAAGGCCGGCTACAGGAACAGGAACATCATTAAATACGAAGCCGGAAAACAGTATGAGATCACCGTGTCGTTGAATACCACAAACCGGTTTTATACTGTAACCGTAAATGGAAAGCAGGAGGGGGGCAACCAGATCTTCTTTGCGCCCATCGAAAATGTGCAACGCATTACATTCAGGACCGGCGATATACGCCGCTTTCCCGATGCCGATACGCCTACCGATCAAATGTACGATTTGGCCAACCCCGGCGTGCAGGCCAAACCGGCAGCGTATTGTATTAAGTCATTGAAAACTAAAAAAGAATTGTAGGATGCTTGAATAGTGAGCAGTGAATAGTAGTCGCGAGTCCAAATAGCAGATATTCATTGACCATTGACCATTGACCATTCACCTGTTTGAATGAAATAATAAACAAATGAACCAAAGGGCAGGTATATTAACATTTTTGTTTGTCTTATGTGTAAGCACCGTTGTTGCGCAAAAAAGCAAAGCTGCGGGCGGCGCTGTATTGAAGGCGGAGCAGTTCCGTCATTATGTGGATTATTTCAATACCATGGAAGAGGAGAATATTGCCCAGGCAGTTCCCAATGCACAGGCATGGGACTGGCTGAAAGTGAATATTCCCCTGTTTGAATGTCCGCAACAGAACTTTGAAGAGATCTGGTATTACCGCTGGTGGACCTTGCGCAAACACCTGAAACAAACCCCGGCAGGCTACGCGTTTACCGAATTCCTGATAAACCGGAACTATGCCGATAAATACAACCTCATTGGCAGTGCGCTGGGCCATCATATATATGAAGCCCGCTGGTTGCGCGATAACAAATACCTGAATGATTACCTGCATATCTGGTATCGTGGTAACGAGGGCAAAGCCATGAACAAATTGCATTGGTTCAGCAGCTGGAACAGCTATGCGTTGTACAACCGCTACCTGGTAAATGGCGACAGCAGCTATTTACTGGATCTGCTGCCCGATCTGGAAACAGATTATACCAAATGGGAAATGGAAAAGCGTTTGCCCAACGGATTGTTCTGGCAATCGGATGTAAGAGATGGTATGGAAGAAACCATCAGCGGCGGTAGAAAGGAAAAGAATGCGCGGCCAACCATCAACAGCTATATGTATGGCAATGCAATGGCATTATCGTATATGGAAACCCTGGCCGGTAACAAAGCCAAGGCCGGGCTGTATGCATCAAAGGCCGACAGTATTAAAAAAGGGGTTCAGCAACTTCTCTGGAATGCGAAAGATACATTTTTTGAAACCCGCAAGCAGGCCGATACAATGGCCAATGTGCGCGAAGAAATAGGATTTATTCCCTGGTATTTCAACCTGCCCGATACGGGTTATGAAGCGGCCTGGAAAAAGATAACCGAGGAGAGCGGCTTCTGTGCACCATTTGGCCTTACCACTGCTGAAAGAAGTCATCCGCAATTCCGTACCCATGGTTGTTGCAAATGCGAATGGGATGGCGCCGTTTGGCCCTATGCCACCGCGCAAACCATGACTGCCATGGCCAATTTAATGAACAACTACAAACAGACCGTAGTAAATGATTCGGTGTATTTCCGGTTGATGGAGTTGTATGTAGAATCGCAATACTACCGCGGCCGTCCTTACATCGGCGAGTACCTCGATGAAAAGACCGGCTATTGGTTAAAAGGCGACCAGGAGCGCAGCCGCTATTATAACCACTCCACCTATAACGACCTGGTGATAACCGGTTTGGTAGGCTTGCGCCCGCGTGCAGATAATACAATAGAAGTAAACCCGCTGGTCCCTGAAAAAAAATGGGACTGGTTTTGTCTCGACAATGTATCGTACCACGGTAAACTGGTGACCATCATCTGGGACAAAACAGGCGCTAAATATAAAAAGGGCAGGGGGCTGAGTGTATGGGTGAATGGAAAGAAAAAGGCTTCGGCTGAGCACCTGCAACGCGTTACCGGAACAATAGAATAATAGCTATGATGATCATGAAATCTAATATTAAAAGGAATTTATTAAAAGGGTTGGTTGGTGGCCTTTCGTTGGCAGCCTGCAGCATTTCATTCGCTCAACAAACCGCTATCCAATACCTGTCGGGTACGGGCAGCGACAAAACCGTTAACTGGCAGTTCTTTTGTACAGCGGGTCGCAATTCGGGTAAATGGACAACCATTCCCGTGCCTTCCAACTGGGAAGTGCAGGGTTTTGGAAAATACAATTACGGGCTCGATAAAGATTCTGTTCGCGGAAAAGAACAGGGTTTATATAAATACAACTTTATGGTTCCCGCTAACTGGCAGGGAAAGACGATCAATATTGTTTTTGAAGGTTCCATGACCGATACCGAGGTGAAGATCAACGGTAGATCGGCCGGCGAAACCCACCAGGGTTCCTTCTATAGCTTTTTGTACGATATCACGAAGCTGTTGAAATATGGTAAGAAGAATTTGCTGGAAGTAACGGTGAGCAAGCATTCTGCCAATGAATCGGTGAATGGGGCCGAGCGCCGGGGTGACTACTGGATCTTCGGCGGCATCTTCAGACCGGTTTTCTTACAGGCGCTTCCGGTTGAACATATGGCGCATGTAGCCGTAGATGGAAAAGCAACCGGCGCTTTTACTGCCAAAGTAAAACTGGCCGCCTTAGCGCAGGCAAATGAAGTAACTGCCCAGCTGTATACCATGGATGGCCAAAAGGCAGGGAATGCATTTTCTACTAAAATAAAAAGCGGCGACTCCATAGCCACCCTGCAAACTACCCTGGCATCGCCCTTGTTGTGGACGCCCGAATTCCCCAACCGGTACCGGGTTGAATTTACCTTACTGGCCAATGGCAAACCGGTGCATACCATACAGGAGAAGTTTGGTTTCCGCACGGTAGAAGTGCGCGAACGCGATGGCATTTATTTAAACGGAGTAAAAATAAAATTCAAAGGCGTGAACCGGCATTCTTTCTGGCCCACTACCGCCCGGGCCATGAATGAAACGCGCAGCATTGAAGATGTGCTGATGATAAAAGACATGAACATGAATGCCGTGCGCATGTCGCATTATCCGCCCGATGCGCATTTCCTGAATGCCTGCGATTCGCTGGGCTTAATGGTGCTCGATGAATTGGGCGGCTGGCATAAAGCATACGATACCCAGGTAGGAACAAAGCTGGTGCATGAGATGATCGCGCACGATTGCAATCACCCTTCCATTATTGTTTGGGATAATGGGAATGAAGGCGGTCATAATTTTGAGCTCGATCATTGGTTCGATGAGTTGGACATTCAACAACGGCCATTGATCCATCCCTGGCAGGTGTTTCGCCAGTTCGATACCCAGCATTATATCAATTACGATTATGGCAATGAAACCCACCTGCACGGGCATAAGATCACCTTCCCCACTGAATTCTTACATGGCTTATACGATGGCGGTTTAGGCGCAGCGCTGGAAGATTACTGGGAGCTGATGTGGCATCATCCCTTATCGGCCGGCGGTTTCCTGTGGGTGTTTGCCGATGAAGGCGTGGTGCGGAAAGACAAAAACGACAGTATTGATACCGATGGCAATCATGCCCCCGATGGAATTGTAGGGCCATATCATGAAAAAGAAGGCAGTTATTATGCTATTAAAGAAATATGGGCGCCGGTACATTTTGAAAAGAAAGACATTACGCCCGCATTTACCGGACAATTACGTGTTGAGAACCGGTATCATTTCACCAACCTCAATCAATGTAAATTCACCTTTAAACTTACTTCCCTGGACGGCCTCAATAGCGACGCTATCGGAACAGTGACTGTACCGGATATTAAGCCGGGTACAACAGGGGCCATCACCTGTAATCTGCCGGCTAACTGGCAACAATACAGTGTGCTATATGTAACTGCATACGACGTGAATCAACATGAAATATATACCTGGAGCTGGCCAATTAAATTGCCTGTTGACGTTGCGCGGATCTTCGTACAAACAGAAGGCAAAACTGAAGTTACGGTTGCTGAAAAGGATTCCCTGATCGTAGCTACTGCCGGTGATGTAAGCCTTACTTTTCATACAAAGACCGGCTTATTACAAACCGTGCAAAACGGCAACGGTATTATTCCATTGAGCAATGGCCCGGTATTGTGTGAAGGCGAAACCGGCTTTGTAAAATGGAATACCCGCAAAGAAGGAAATGCCCAGGTGATTGCAGCCGAATTTCAAAAGAAAAGTCTTTGCCAGTTATTGGAGTGGACCGTATATCCATCGGGCTGGGTGAAAATGCAGGTGAAGTATTTCCCGAAAGAATATGAGACCTCGTTGGTGGGCATTAACTTTTCGTTCCCTGAAAGCATGGTGAAATCAGTACAATGGATGGGCGCCGGGCCTTACCGCGTTTGGAAGAACCGGATGAAAGGCGGTACCCTGAATGTTTGGAATAAGGACTACAACAATACATCAACCGGTGAAGGCACATTGATCTATCCCGAGTTCAAGGGCTATTATTCAAACTTCTACTGGATGAAATTGAATACTACCGGTCAGCTGTTGACAGTGGTGTGCAATAATGAAGACATTTTCCTGCGGTTATTTACGCCGAAGTTTTCGGTAACGCCATTCAACACCGCGCCTGTTTTCCCAACCGGCGATCTGTCGTTTATGCATGGCATTTCACCCATTGGTACCAAGTCGCAGAAACCAGAGAAGATGGGGCCCATGGGGCAGAAGCATATGTTCTATGATTATGGCAAAGACCCGATGTATGCAAAGGATATAACCTTATTCTTTGATTTTTCTGGAAAGGAGTAATTGAACAATGAAAAGCTTAAATAAATACAGGCTTGTTTTAACTGCAGCATGGTTGATAGCTGTCACTACTGTACACGCACAGGTAAGCGTACAGCACCTGCAATGTGAAATGCTGAACAATCCGGCTGGCATCGATGTAACGCAACCGCGGCTGAGCTGGCAGTTGAACGGGAAGGCCCGCAATATTCAACAGACCGCATATCAGATATTAGTAGCTTCTTCACGGGAGAAGCTGGCCAAACAGGAAGGAGATCTATGGAATTCAGGCAAGGTAAATGCAAATGAGTCCATCCATATAGTATACAAAGGCAAACCACTCACCAGCCGCGCCGCCTGTTACTGGAAAGTAAAATGCTTCACCACCAAAGGCGAAACGGGGTGGAGTGAAGCCGCTTCCTTTAGCATGGGTTTATTATCGCCCAATGACTGGAAGGCGAAATGGATCGGGCTCGATAAAGGCATGCCCTGGGATAGCCTTACCCAGTTCTCCCGGTTAAGCGCCCGGTATTTCCGGAAATCATTTACTTCTCCATTGGCAGTAAAGAAAGCAACGGTCTATGTTTCCGGTTTGGGTTTGTATGAGCTGTACATAAACGCACAGCGTATAGGCGACCGGGTGTTGGCGCCGGGGGCCACCGATTACACCAGGTCTGTATTGTATAATACATATGATGTAACTGCGCAATTGAAGAAAGGGAATAATGCTATTGCCGCGGTATTGGGGAATGGCCGTTTCTTTACCATGCGGCAGAATTACAAACCCAAAAAGATCAGGACCTTTGGTTTTCCCAAGCTACTGTTACAACTGGAAATTGAATATACCAACGGAACAAAGCAACGTATTGTCACCGATGGCTCCTGGAAAATGACCGCCGATGGTCCCATACGCACCAATAACGAATATGATGGGGAAGAATATGATGCCAATAAGGAGATGACCGGGTGGAACAATACCGGGTTCAACGATAACAGCTGGCAGCAACCGCAGTTGGTGCAGGCGCCCGGTGGCCGCCTGACTGCGCAAATGAACGAACCCATTAAAATAATGCAAACCATAAAACCAGTGAACATTACCCGGCTAAAGCCGGGCGTGTTCATTATGGATATGGGGCAGAACATGGTGGGCCGGTTACAGCTACGTGTACAGGCCGGCAAGGGCCAGCAGGTGCAATTGCGTTTTGCAGAAAGCCTGCAACCCACTGGAGAATTGTATGTGGCCAATTTGCGCGATGCCAGGGTAACCGACCGGTACACCGCTAATGGGAATGGAGTAGAAACCTGGCAACCCACTTTTGTATACCATGGTTTCAGGTATGTGGAGATCACCGGTTATCCCGGCACTCCCAACGTAAATGATTTTGAAGGCAAGGTGATCTACGACGACCTGGCAACAACCGGAACTTTTGAAACCTCCAACGGGATCGTAAACCGCATTCATAAAAATGCCTGGTGGGGTATAAGCAGTAATTACAAGGGCATGCCGCTCGATTGTCCGCAACGCAACGAGCGCATGCCCTGGCTGGCCGATCATGCAGCAGGTTCATTAGGCGAAAGCTTTTTATTTGGAAATGGAAACCTGTATGCCAAATGGCTGCAGGATATTGAAGAGGCGCAAACGGCAGAAGGTTCAATTCCGGATGTTACCCCCGCTTACTGGAATTACTACAGCGATAATATCACCTGGCCCGGTACCTACCTGATCATTGCAGATATGCTGTACAAACAGTATGGCGATAAACGGGTTATTGAAAAGCATTATGCTTCCATGAAAAAATGGCTGGCCTATATGCAGAATAAGTTCATGAAGGATTACATCATTGCCAAAGATAAATATGGCGATTGGTGCGTGCCGCCCGAATCACCGGAACTCATCCATTCAAAAGACAGTTTGCGCAACACCGACGGCGCCCTCATTGCAACCGCTTATTATTACCGCCTGTTAGGGTATATGCAGCGCTTCGCCGGTTTGCTGAACAAACCCGAAGATGCCAACGCTTTTGCAGCGCTGGGTAACAATATCAGGGATGCGTTCAACAAACGTTTCCTCAACGCGAAAAATAAGCGCTATAGCAACAATACAGTAACTGCCAACCTGCTGCCTTTGTATTTTGGAATAACGCCCGATAGTTTGCGGGCAGGGGTTTTTAATAACATTTCAAATAAGATCTGGACAGAAAACCATGGCCACATCAGCACCGGGGTTATTGGCACCCAATGGCTGATGCGTTGTTTGAGTGAGTATCAGTTGCCCGATCTGGCGTATACGCTGATCTCCGATACTACCTATCCATCATGGGGCTATATGGTAAAGCAGGGTGCTACCACCATTTGGGAATTATGGAATGGCAACACGGCGAACCCCAGTATGAATTCACAGAACCATGTGATGCTGCTGGGCGATCTGCTGGTATGGATGTATGAGAACGCTGCAGGAATTAGATCAGATGATTCGGCTACCGCGTTCAAAAAGATCATCATGCGCCCCACACCGTTAGATGGGTTGCAGTATGTAAATGCTGCTTACAATTCGGTGCATGGGCTAATAAAAAGTTCCTGGAAGAATGAGCTTGACCGTTTCAACTGGCAGGTGACCATCCCCGCCAATACAACCGCCTTGCTGTATATTCCGGCCGATGATGTGCAACACATTTTTGAAAATAATAAACCCGTCACAGAATCAGAAGGCATCCGCTTTATCCGCATGGAAGGAAAGAAAGCAGTGTTTGAAGCCGGTTCAGGCGAATATTCTTTTGTTTCCAGATACAAATGGAGAGCTGGAATTGTTACAGATGAATTCATCTTCAATAAAACATCATTCCCCGAAAGCCATGCGGCTACCATTGCAGAAACGCCAAAGGGACTGGTTACTGCCTGGTTTGGCGGAACCAAAGAAAGAAATCCGGATGTAGGTATTTGGGTAAGCCGCCAGGTAAATAACGAATGGACGGAACCGGTAGAAGTGGCCAATGGCAAAGTCAATGATACGGTGCGGTATGCCTGCTGGAACCCCGTTTTATACCAGGTGCCCAATGGCGAACTGTTATTGTTCTATAAAGTAGGTCCTAATGTTGCCGGCTGGAAAGCCTGGATACTTCGGTCTGCCGACAATGGTGTAACCTGGAGCCAGCCACAAGCCATGCCCGATGGATTCATTGGACCCGTAAAGAACAAACCGGTGTTGTTAAACAATGGCGAGCTCATTTGCCCTTCGAGTAAGGAGGGCAATGGCTGGACGGTTCACTTTGAAGTAACACCCGATTTTGGCAAAACCTGGAAAATGGTGGGGCCCATCAACCCCGATAAAAAGATCAATGCCATTCAACCCAGCGTGCTGGTATATAAAGATGGCAGGCTGCAGATCCTGTGCCGTAGCAGGAACGCTGCGGTGGTGGAATCCTGGTCATTTGATAACGGAAAGACCTGGACGCCACTGGCTGAAACAACGTTGCCGAACAATAATTCAGGTACTGATGCCGTGACTTTAAAAGATGGCCGTCAGTTGATCGTATACAATCATGTAAAAACGCCAAAGGGAGCTCCCAAGGGCGCCCGTACACCGTTGAATGTTGCCATTTCATCCGATGGTAAACAATGGAGCGCGGCCTTGGTGTTGGAAGATTCACCGGTGAGCCAGTATTCGTATCCCGCCGTGATACAATCAGCCGATGGCATGATACACATTGTATACACCTGGCGCCGCCAGCGTATTAAATATGTGAAAATAGATCCGTCGAAGCTGGAATTAATGCCAATTGAAAGTTTTAAAAGCGGCAATGAGCGTGGAGGTGAGGACCTGTGATAGAAAAAGTCAGTTGCCAGTTACCGGTTGCCAGTTGGCCAGGCCGGTATTTGGCTTTCCCGGTAACCGGTAACTGGAAACCGGTAACTGGTATCTTTCACGTTTAATAAAAATAGTAATGATACAAAAACTAATTTTTTTCATCTGTAGTCTGGTCGTGTGCATACACTCTTTCAGCCAGACCTCAGACGAAGCTTATCGCGAGCCGTTGAAGCAGGTGTTGACGGAGATTGAACAACAATACGGCATCCAGATCAAATATAAGGACACGATGGTGAGCAACCGTTGGGTAACCTATGCCCGCTGGCGTTTCAGGACCGATGTAGAGAAGACGCTGGAGAATGTGCTGGCTTCCCAGGATCTTTCATTCACCAAATTAGGCGATAAACGTTATAAGCTCAACACGTATAAGTATCATTTAAAGACGGTGGAAGAAGGAAAGGCGCAGCTCGAATATCTTTCTTCTTTGTATCATGATGTGGCCAGTTGGGAAAACCGCAAAGCCGCCATGCGTGCCTGTATGTATTCGGCATTGCAGTTATCACCCATGCCGGCAGCTCCTGCGTCGAAACCCATTGTCACCCCGGTGCGTAAAATGGATGGGTATACAGTAGAAAACATTGCCTTTGAAGTACTGCCTGGTGTATACACCTGTGGGTCATTATACCGCCCGGCTAAAATAAAAGGGAAGGTGCCGGTAATATTGTGTCCCGACGGGCATTGGGACAAGCACCGGTACCGGGCCGATTGCCAGTATCGTTGCGCTACGCTGGCCCGTATGGGTTGTATCGCCATCAGTTATGATCTGTTTGCCTGGGGCGAATCAATGCTGCAGTTCAAATATGAAGATCACCAGCATAGTTTGGCCATGACGGTGCAAACCCTGGGTGCATTTCGCATCCTGGATTATTTGCTACAGTTAAAAGAGGCCGATACCAGCCGCGTAGCCATCAGCGGTGGATCGGGTGGCGGCAATCATACCATCCTGATGGCGGCCCTGGACGATCGCATCAAACTAAGTGCTCCGGTAGTGTCTTTGTCATCGTATCACAGCGGCGGTTGTCCCTGCGAAAGCGGCATGCCGGTGCATTTTTGCGGTGGAGGAACCAATAATGCAGAATTGGCTGCCATGGCGGCCCCACACCCGCAACTGGTTATCTCAGACGGAAAGGACTGGACGGCTACTGTACCCGAGATTGAATTTCCCTATCTGAAAAAGATGTATGGATATTATGGTAAACAGGAACTGGTTGAGAATGTACACCTGCCCGAAGAAGACCATGACTTTGGCATTAACAAACGGATTGCCTTATATGAATTTATCGGAAAGTATTTTCATTGCGATATGAAAGCGGTAAAAGACCAGGCCGGTAAAATAGATGAAAGCAAAGTGACCATTGAGCCTCAAACCGCATTATATGTATTCGGGGAGCATGGAGAAAAACTGCCTGTCAATGCCATCCATGGTTTTGATAAACTGAAAGCGATATTTGAGGTAAAAAAGTGATTGACCATTCCCGTTAACCTTTCATAGTATGACTCAAAAAAGATTATTTACTATTGGATTACTGGCTTCTTTGCTGGCTGGCTGTGCTACTACTTCGAAGCAAAAGCAAACAAAGAACGATGAAAAGGGGTACAAAATTGCCGTGGTTGACCTTATGATCCTGAAACGGCAAAAGCTGGGTGCTTTTCAATTGACAAAAGATATTGGCGCCGATGGGGTAGAAGTTGATATGGGCGGGCTTGGGCAACGCGAAACCTTCGATAATCAGTTGGCGATAGATTCGGTACGCCAGCAATTTTTAACTAAAGCCAGGGAGCTGAACCTCGAGATCCCTTCGCTGGGGATGACG
This sequence comes from Niastella vici, assembly GCF_002077945.1. Taxonomy (GTDB): domain Bacteria; phylum Bacteroidota; class Bacteroidia; order Chitinophagales; family Chitinophagaceae; genus Niastella; species Niastella vici. The sequence goes on along the minus strand of NZ_LVYD01000002.1, from coordinate 230,038 downwards.
GGTTTTTATGCGCAATCATTTCCTGAAAGACCTACTGCCGTAAGAGCTGTACAGGATTGCATCAATACCATGAAGCAAATGAATGTAAAAGTTGCTTTCCTGCCATTGGGCGTAAAAGGCGACCTCATCAAATACCCCGAATTAAGACCTGCAGTGGTAGCCCGTTTGAAGGAAGTAGGGAAAATAGCTAAAGAAGCAGGCGTGATCGTTGGCATTGAAACGGCGCTGAACGCTGCGGAAGAAGTGAAGCTGTTAAAAGATATTGGGTCGCCTGCCATCCGGATCTATTTCAATTTTTCGAACCCATTGCAGGCTGGGCGGGATCTGTATAATGAACTGGCCATTTTAGGCAGGGACCGTATTTGTCAGATCCATTGCACCAATAAAGACAGTGTGTGGTTACAGAACGACCCGCAGATAGATATGAAACGGGTGAAACAAACTTTGGATAACATGGGCTGGAAAGGCTGGCTGGTGATCGAGCGGTCAAGAGATGCAAAAGATCCACGTAACGTAAAGAAGAATTTTGGCGCTAACACCGCCTATATGAAATCGATCTTTCAATAGCCGTTTATTTTTTAGATACACATGAAACAACTTTTTAATTGCGCGTTTGCGTTGCTGTTGCTGGCCTGCTGTAGTACGGCCCGGGCAGCTGATATTTGGGTGGCGCCCGGTGGTTCCGATGCAAATGCAGGTACAAAGGAAAAGCCCATGGCTACTGTGGCCATGGCCTTGCGCAAAGCCCGGGAAATGCGCCGGTTGAACGATCCGGCTATTGCAAACGGTATTCATATCATTGTTGCAGCCGGCGTATATACATTCAATGAACCATTATTTGTACGGCCCGAAGATTCCGGAACGCCAGCCAGCCCTACCATTATAGAAGCCGCACCGGGCGCCAAACCCGTGTTCAGCGGTGGATTGCCGGTCAAAGGCTGGCACAGGGCCACGGAAAAAATACCCGGATTGCCGGCTGTTGCGCAGGGAAAAGTATGGGTAACGGAGGCGCCTGCAGAAGCGGGACGCCTGCTCGATTTCAGGCAGCTATGGATCAACGATGCAAAAGCTATTCGCGCACGTGACCGCAACGCCGATAGCATGAACCGCATTCTTTCCTGGGATCACCAAACCGAACAATGCTGGATCCCCAAACCGGCTGTGGCCGGTTGGGAAAAAGCGGCCGGCCTGGAAATGGTCATTCACCAGTGGTGGGCAATTGCCATCCTTCGTATAAGATCGGTTACAGTAAAGGGTGATAGTGCCCTGCTCAGCTTTCAGCAACCTGAAAGCCGTATTCAGAGTGAACATCCCTGGCCCGCGCCGTGGATCTCGCAAAAGACCGGTAACTCGGCCTTCTTTCTAACCAATGCCATTCAATTCCTGGATGAACCGGGCGAATGGTTCCTCGATGTACAGCAACAAAAACTCATTTACTGGCCGCGGAATGGAGAAGACATGCGTACTGCACAGGTGGTAGCGCCTTATCTGCAAAACATTGTGCGGGTTGAAGGAATGATCGATAACCCCGTATCGCATGTATATTTCAAAGGCATCGATTTTAAACATACTACCTGGTTGCGGCCTTCGCAGGCCGGGCATGTGCCCTTACAGGCCGGCATGTTTTTGCTGGATGCCTACAAATTAAAGATCCCCGGCACACCCGATAAAAAAGGATTGGAGAACCAGGCCTGGATCGGCCGTCAACCGGCTGGTGTTGAATTGCAGTTTGTACACAACACCGGTTTTGAACGTTGCAATTTCACACACATGGCAGCCACGGCGTTGGATTATATTAAGGGCACCCAGGATGATTCCATCACCGGCTGCACCTTCCGCGACATTGCCGGAACAGGCATACAGGCAGGCATATTTTCTGATCCGGCTTTTGAAACGCATCTGCCCTATAACCCCTCCGATGCGCGCGAGTTATGCCGCCAACTCACCATCAGCAATTGTTTCATCACCAATTGCGCCAATGAAGACTGGGGTTGTGTGGGCATTAGTGCCGGTTATGTGCAGGGCATTAATATCGATCACAACGAAGTAAGCGATGTCGCTTATAGCGGTATTTGCGTGGGCTGGGGGTGGACGAAATCGATCAACGCCATGAAGAATAACCGGGTGCATGCCAACCTGGTGCATCACTATGCAAAGCATATGTATGATGTGGGCGGTTTATATACGCTATCGGCACAACCCGGTTCGGTGATCAGTGAAAACTACATACATACGATACTGAAAGCGCCGTATGCGCATGATCCCAACCATTTCTTTTATATGTACCTCGATGAAGGGTCGGCTTATATTACTTTAAAGGATAATTATTGTGAAGTGGAGAAGTTCATGAAGAATTCCAATGGGCCTGGTAATACCTGGGAGAACAATGGGCCAATGGTGGCAGATAGTATAAAGAATGCGGCTGGTTTGGAAGCGGGGTATAAGGGAATAAAGGATTAGGCGTATAAAAATGGAGGGGCATAACAAATTGTGGGGTTAAAAAGGAACAATAACAATCAATGAATGCTCGCCCCCTTCAGGGGGTTGGGGGTAAAACAAATTATATGCTTACATTGGGAATACTGGGATTAGGCGAAGGCCGCAGCACCATGTCTGCCGCACTGAACAGCAGTAAGGTGAAATTAAAAACGATCTGCGACCTCAATGAAGACCTGTGCAAACACCGGAGCAAAGAGTTTCAATTCTTCAATTATACAACAAAGTATGAAGACATGCTGAACGATCCGGAGATTGATAGCATTGCCATTTATACACCTGATAAATGGCATGCCGAACATATAAAACAGGCTTTGCTGGCTAACAAACATGTGGTTTGTACCAAGCCGCTGATCGATGACCTGTCAAAGGCAAAAGAGTTGCTCGATCTGCAGAATAAAACCGGCAAAAAGCTATTTGTAGGTCAAAGCTCCCGGTTCTTTGAGCCGGCCAAAAGACAGCGAAAAGATTTTGAAGCTGGTTTGCTGGGTGAGCTCATTACCGTGGAAAGTCATTACCACGCCGATCATCGCTGGTTTTTAGAAAAATCATGGGCCTTGGAAAGTTCGTTCAAATGGCTCTATGGCGGGTTAAGCCATCCGGTAGATTTTATTCGTTGGTACCTGCCCGATATTGAAGAAGTAATGGGATATGGAATGATCAGTAGTAATGGAAAAGCAGCCGGATTGAAGAACGAAGATACCATGCATTTTATCTTCAGGGCTACAGATGGCCGCATTGCGCGGGTAAGCGGCGCTTACACCGGGCCTATACAACCTGCACAAAGAGATAGCGGCATGAGCGTGATCGTACGGGGCACCGAAGGCGCCTCCCAGGCCGATTATCATGAACTGCGTTACGCAATTACTGATAAGACCGGTGAAGAAAAAATAGTGCAATGGGGCGATAAGACCATTAAATATTATTTCCGTTTTGAAGGCCAAAGCCATCATGCCGGTGAATACCAGAATTACCTGGAATATTTTGCCGACAGCATCACCAACAATACCACGGCTTATCCTGATCTGAAAGAAGGTATTGGAACGATCGCCTTATTGCAGGCAATGGATAGATCTTTGAAAACGGGTGCGCCGGTAAAAGTGAGTGAAATATTAAAAACGCATGGATTGTCTTAATAAAACTCCCCCTTTAGGGGGCTGGGGGGTATAACGATGAATGCCATCTATGATCTGCTAAAACCGGTCGATTTTGTTATAGTGGGAATTTACCTGTTCATCCTGATCGCTATCGGGTTCTGGGTAAGTTACATGCAAAAAAAGAATAAGGAAGAAAACCTGTTCCTGGCCAACCGTTCACTGGGCTGGGCCAGTATCGGCTTTACCATGTGGGGAACCAATGTTGGTCCCTCCATGCTGGTAGCTTCGGCCAGCGCCGGTTATCAAACCGGTATAGTGGCGGGCAATTATGCCTGGTATGCGTTTGTGTTTATCCTTATGCTGGCCGTGGTTTTTGCGCCCCGTTACCTGGGCGCCAATGTATCAACACTCCCTGAGTTCTTAGGAAAACGGTTTGGCGAGCATACCCGTAATATTCTGGCCTGGTATACCCTGATCACCATTTTGATCTCCTGGTTGTCGTTGGGATTATTTGCCGGTGGGGTGCTCATCAAACAATTGCTGGGATTGGATATGTTGCTTTCCGTGATGGTCATGGTAGTAGTATCCACGCTGTTTGTAGTAGCGGGTGGTTTAAAGACCATTGCATATACCAGTGTATTCCAGATGTTGTTATTGATCGCTGTATCATTGATACTCGTGGTGCTCGGCGTGTCAAAAGCCGGCGGCATCTCCGCTATTTATGAAAAAACGCCCTCAAATTTCTGGAACCTGTTTCAGCCTGCCAGTGATAAAAATTGTCCCTGGCCGGCTATTCTGCTGGGTTATCCCATCATGGGCGTTTGGTTCTGGTGTACAGAACAATCGATGGTGCAATCTGTATTAGGCGCCAAAAGTTTAAAACAGGGACAACTGGGCGCTAACTTTATTGGCTGGTTGAAAATTCTGGATGTGCCCCTGTTTATCATTCCGGGCGTGATCTGTTTTGTACTATATCCGCATTTAAAAAATCCTGACGAAGCCTACCTGGTAATGGTAACCAATTTATTTCCGCCGGGGATGAAAGGGCTCATCATCGTGGTGCTGGTGGCTTGTTTAATAAGTACGATCGGCGCTTCGCTTAATTCGGTGAGTACGGTTTTTACCATGGATATTTATGTAAAAAAATACCGGCCGCAGGCTTCCAACCGGGAGATCATGCGAATAGGCCGTATCGTTACAGTGGCCGGAGCCCTGATATCGGTAACGGTAACCCTGGCCATTGATAATATAAAAGGACTGAACCTGTTCAACGTATTTCAGTCGGTACTGGGCTTTCTGGCGCCGCCGATGACAGTGGCATTTTTATTTGGTGTACTTTGGAAAAAGACAACACCCAAAGCCATCAATTATGTACTGACTGCAGGAACTGCTTTTTGTTTGCTGGTGGGTATCCTGAATTTATGGGTGATCCCATCCAGCAACTGGCCGCACTTCCTGTTGCTGTCGTTCTATCTGTTTGTGGTATTAAGCGCCATGACATACCTGGTCTCCCTATTTGATAAAAAAGGCGCCTTGCAAATACAGCAGGCCGTTTATTATAAAAGCCTGGCCAAACCTGGTAAACAGGTATGGGCTATGTGGGGCCTATTGTTCGCGGTAATGTTGGGATTGTATATACTCTTTAACGGACATTAATTTTTGCATTCTATAAAACTAACCTTGATGAATTGCAGGCATGCCATAATGCAACACTCGATTTGGATACTCTTATTATTGATCGCCGGCACGGCCGGGGCGCAACCGGCTTATAAAGGGGAGGCAGCGCCAAAGCTAACCAACCAGGCTACCTGGATCTGGTATCCCGGCGATTTTGAGATCTGGCTGGGTAACAATATGCAGAACCGCCGTACAGAACGTGGTTCCTTCTTTCCGCCTTTCTGGAAACTCGATAACCATTATGTACTGATGGATTTTCATAAAGATGTTGAGGTAACCGAAGCCGAACAGATCGAGGTATTGGTAGAAGGGAAGTATATCCTTAAACTGGATGGGAAAGGGTATGAAGGCATGCCGCAACAGGTAACCATACCTGCCGGTAAACACCGCATCAATGTAAAAGTATTCAGCCGCGATAATGTGCCGGCTATTTATGTGAAGGGAAAAACCATCGCATCTGATTCGTCATGGCTGGTAACGTATGAAGACAAGGAATGGATCGATGAAACCGGGAAAACGTCTGATATTTCCGCCACTACCTGGTTGAATGCCGGCAGCTGGAATTTCAATGAACCCGCACAACGCCCTTCTGCGTTCAGGCTGGCGGTTCAACCCCAATCAGCAGTGACCACTACAAAAGATAACGGGTCCTTACTGGTAGATTTTGGAAAAGAAACATTCGGCTTTATAAAATTACACGGCTTGCAGGGAAAAGGAAAACTGTCGTTATATTATGGAGAATCGAAAGAAGAGGCGCTGGCCACCGGTACCTGCGAAACCCTCGACCGGCTGGAGGTGAACCAGGGATCGAAAACAGATTCCCTGATGCCGTTGACAAAAGCTTTCCGTTTTGTGAATATTCAGGCCGAAGGTGGTGCAACGGTTGATTCTGTTTCGATGTTATACGAGTATTTACCGGTGGCGAACCGCGGTTCTTTCCGTTGTTCAGATTCAGCTATCAATAAGATCTGGGATGTGGCTGCATACACTTTGCACCTTAATACCCGTGAATTCTTCATCGATGGCATTAAACGCGACCGATGGATCTGGAGTGGCGATGCGTATCAGAGCTACCTGATGAACTATTACCTGTTCTTTGACAGGCCCACGGTTTCCCGCACGCTGATGGCGTTGCGCGGTAAAGACCCGGTGACCAGCCATATCAATACCATCATGGATTATACTTTTTACTGGTTTCTGGGCATTTATGATTATTACCAGTACACAGGCGATAAAACTTTCATCAGGCAATTTTACCCGCGCATGCAAAGCCTGATGGACTATTGCCTCAGCCGGCGAAATGCAGCCGGTATGATGCAGGGATTGCCCGGTGACTGGATCTTTATTGACTGGGCCAACGGCTTAAGTAAAAAAGGAGAGGTGAGTTTTGAGCAATTGCTTTTCTGCCGCAGCCTCGAAACCATGGCGCTTTGCGCCGGTATGGTGAATGATACAAAGAATGCAGCGTTGTACAAACAGCTCGCTGCCGATATGAAAGCGAAATTGTTTTCCATTTACTGGAGCGATGCCAAACATGCGTTGGTGCACAGCCGGGTCGATGGAAAACCAACCGATAACGTGACCCGCTACGCCAACATGTTTGCCATCTTCTTTAATTATTTTGATTCAACGCAGAAACAGTTGGTGAAACAGCACGTGCTGTTAAATGATGCTATTCAAAAGATCACCACACCGTATATGCGGTTTTATGAGCTGGAAGCATTGTGCGCGATGGGTGAGCAAAAATATGTGTTGAATGAAATGAAAAGTTACTGGGGTGGCATGCTGAAAGAAGGCGCTACTTCCTTTTGGGAAGAATACAATCCGGCCAAACAGGGCGCAGAACATTATGCCATGTATGGCCGTCCGTTTGATAAAAGCCTTTGCCACGCCTGGGGCGCCAGTCCCATTTACCTGTTGGGTAAATATTACCTTGGCGTGCAACCAACCTCGCCGGGTTATGCTACCTGGGTGGCCGAGCCGGTATTGGGTGGCTTGCAATGGATGGATGGAAAAGTGCCTACACCGCAAGGCGACATCGAGGTATATTGCAGCACCACGCAAATAAAAATAAAGGGGAGTGAAGGAACCGGAACACTGCGGTTCAAAAGTCAGAAGAAACCGGTTTGTAAAGGCGTGGTGATAAACAGTAAAGGAAATAATGCGTATGAAATGACTGTTGAAGCAGGTAAGGAATACGTGATCAATTATAAGAACTAGTTTATGGAAAGAATATTAGCTACATACTATATAGAAACACCATTGGCTCCGGAAAAAGCCGCGGAAGTTCTGGCCGGCGAACAATCGTCAGGCACCTTCATAGCGGTTCCGGGTGAAACGGAAGAACTGAAACAGCGGTTTGCCGCAAGGGTTGAAAAGGTAACGCCACTGGAAACCGTATCAACACCGGCCATGCCCGGCGCCGCCAGCAGCAGCGGGCAATACAACCGGGCTGAGATCAAGGTGTCCTGGAGTGTGGAGAATTTCGGTTATAACCTGCCGGTATTGATCAGTACCCTGCAGGGGAATTTGTATGAATTGCGCCAGTTTACGGGTTTAAAGCTGATGGATATTGAATTGCCGCCATCCTATGCCCGGTATTACAAAGGCCCCGCCTTTGGGATCAAAGGTTGCCGTAAACTCACTAATGTACAAAACAGGCCATTGATTGGCACCATCATAAAACCAAGCATTGGGTTAACGCCACAGCAAACTGCCGGCATGGTTAAAACGCTGGTGGGCGCCGGCATTGATTTTATAAAAGATGATGAACTGTTGGCCGAGTCGGCCAATTCATTGTTCAATGACCGCGTTGATGCCATTATGAAAGTGATCAATGCCCATGCCGATGCAACCGGTAAAAAAGTGATGTATGCATTTAATATCAGTGGCGAAATAGATGAAATGCTGCAACGCTATGAGAAAATAGTAAAGAGCGGGGGAACCTGCGCCATGGTAAGCATAAACAGTGTAGGCATGTCCGGGGTTAAAAAGATCTGTGACCAGCGGCAGCTTGCCATACATGCACATCGCAATGGCTGGGGCATGTTGACGCGTCATCCCTTGCTGGGTATTGATTTCAGGGCCTATCAGCATGTATGGCGGCTGGCCGGGGTTGATCAGTTGCATGTGAATGGTATTCAAAATAAATTCTGGGAATCAGACGATTCGGTAGTGTCATCTATAAAAGCATGTCTCACGCCTTTCTATAACCACCAGCCGGTATTACCGGTAGTGTCTTCAGGGCAGTGGGGGGGACAGGCACCGGAAACCTACCGCCGTACAAATACAGTTGATCTGTTGTATATGGCCGGTGGGGGTATTATGGCCCATCCCATGGGTGCCGCTGCGGGAGTGGTAGCCTTACAACAGGCATGGCAGGCCGCGGTTGAAGGGTTGAGCGTAGAACAGGCTGCTGCAACGTATAAAGAGTTTGCAGAGTCAGTGAAGCAATTCGGCAAGAAATAGAATTAGGTGCCGGTTGCCAGTTACCAGTTACCAGGGGCGCGGAAGTCTATGCTCTTGTATTTCCCGGTAACCGGAAACAGGTAACCGGTAACAGATCACATTCACCAATGAAGGAACACTTCATCACAATGGATTCAAGTAAAAACATATTACTGGCCTTTTACGGTGACGATTTCACCGGTTCAACCGATGCCCTGGAATTTCTCACCAGGGCAGGGGCGAAGACAGCGCTGTTCATTGAGCCGCCAACTGCTGAACAGTTGAAGAAATATCCCGGTCTCAATGCGTTTGGCGTTGCCGGTAAAACGCGGGCCATGGCGCCCGGTGAAATGGAACAAACCTTATTACCGGCATTTGAAAAATTAAAATTGACCGGTGCGCGTCACGTACATTATAAAGTATGCTCCACCTTCGATTCTTCCCCAACCACCGGAAGTATTGGAAAAGCCATCGATACCGGCGCGGCTGTTTTTAAAAATAAATGTATACCGTTGCTGGTGGCTGCACCCATGCTGGGCCGCTATTGTATGTTCGGTAATTTATTTGCCCGCATGGGTATTGGCAGCAATGGAAAGATCTACCGGCTCGACCGCCATCCTTCCATGAGCCGTCACCCGGTAACCCCGGCCGGTGAAAGCGATCTGCGGGTGCATTTGTCAAAACAAACCACAAAGCAAATTGGGTTGATAGATATTTTGCAATTATCAGGCAACGCAGCTTCCCTCAAAAACGATTGGGCGCAGCTCGTTCAGCAGGATTTTGATATTGTGCTGTTCGATGCTTTGTACCAGGAGCAGTTAACCACCATTGGTGAGTTGATAGATGCACAGGCGAACGAGGGCACTTTGTTCTCGGCAGGTTCATCAGGCATTGAAATGGCCCTGGGGCAATACTGGAATGCTTCTGATAAATTGCAACAAGTGAAAGAATGGAAACATCCCGGCAAGGCAACGCCCTTACTGGTGATAGCAGGAAGCTGCTCGCCGGTGACTGCCGGACAGATCATTTGCGCCAAGGCAAAAGGATTTGAAGAGATCCTGATCGATGCACCGGCAGTATGCGATAACGATGTTGAGTCTATTCACGCTGCCATTGATAAAGCGGTTGAATGCCTGAATAATGGACAGCACGTAATTATTCATACAGGTGGCGCGGGGCATCAACAAACCGCTAACCTGCCTGCCGATAAACTGGGCACTGCATTGGGTGCTATTGCCAGTGAAACAGCGGCCCAGAGCACCGTTCAGCGCATTGTAATTGCAGGGGGCGACACCAGTAGTTATGCGGCAAGGGCCATGGGCATTGAAGCGGTGGAAATGATAGCGCCGCTGGTGCCCGGTGCACCCTTATGTAAAGCCACTGCGCCCGGTTCTTCGATCAATGGGTTGCAGGTGAATTTCAAGGGCGGACAGGTAGGCGGTGAAAATTATTTTGAGGTGCTGATGAACGGCAGCCTGAATTGATTTGAACATAAGTAAAACAATAGTATAGTATGCAACAAAAAACATTAGGGCTTATACACACTTCTGCCACATTGGTACCGGTATTTCAGCAATTGTGCAGTGAGTATTTGCCGCAGGTAAAAGTGTTCAATATTGTAGATGACAGCCTCATCAAAAACGTGATCAGTTGTGGCGGGTTAACGCCCACCAATGCCCGCCGGGTGGTGAACTATGTGGGTTCGGCAGAAGTGGCCGGGGCCGATTTTATTCTGGTAACCTGTTCTTCTATTGGCGCGGCGGTGGAAGCTGCTGCCGCATTGACCAGCGTACCGGTATTGCGGGTTGATCAGCCAATGGCCGATAAAGCCGTGCAAACCGGAAAAAGGATCGGCGTAGTGGCAACCCTGTCAACCACGCTGCAACCGACCAGCGACCTGGTAAAACGCCGTGCCGCCGCTGCCGGTAAAACCATAGCGCTGGAAACCGTTTTATGTGAAGGCGCTTTTGACGCCCTGATGAGCGGTGATGCAGCCAGGCATGATGCCATGGTGGCAAAAGCATTGCGCGAATTATCCGCCAAAACCGACGTCATTGTACTGGCCCAGGCTTCTATGGCCCGTGTTGCCGATAGCCTGGCGCCCGAAGATAAAAAGGTACCTATTCTGGCCAGTCCAGGCATTGCGATACAACACATCGCTTCAGTTTTATAAAAGTAACGTTACCTGTTACCGGTTTCCTGTTACCCGGAACTTAGTGCGAGATGCCCGCCTGTAATCAGCTGGCTATTAATTTGAGTACCGGCAACTGGCAACTGGCAACTGGTACCCGGTACCCAATTAAACCCATATGAAAAAGATATCCCATTTGTTCTTAATGGCTGGTGTAACGGGCCTCGGTGCGTTGCTGTTCGGTGTATTAATGCAGCTGCCGTTCCTGTACAAACCTGCAGCGGTTGGTTCGGCTGTATGTGTGGCGATCGGTTTGGGCGCCGTGCCGGCCTTAAAGGGATATCAGTATACTGCCTGGATCATTGCCGCCGTTGTGGCGGGCATGATGTATCCGGCTTCGTTTACACATTGGGGACCCATTGACCTGCGGAATAAATGGTTAATGCTGATCATTATTCAACTGGTGATGTTTGGTATGGGTATTCAAATGAAACTGGAAGATTTCACCGGGGTGGCAAAGACCGGCCGGGGTGTGGTTATTGGTTTAATGTGCCATTTTTCCATTATGCCCCTGATGGGATTGCTGCTCACGCGCATCTTTCATTTTGAACCGGAGATCGCAGCCGGCATTATACTCATTGGTTCTACCTCGAGTGGACTGGCTTCTAACGTAATGGTATATCTGGCCCGGGCCAATCTCGTATTATCGGTAGTGGTTACGGCCATGGCCACTATGGCAGCGCCCTTCTTTACGCCGCTGTTGATGAAATTACTGGCCGGTACCCTGGTACAGGTGAAAGTGCTCAATATGATGATGGAGATCATCAAGATCGTTATTGTGCCAATTGGCGCCGCATTGCTGCACGATTTTTTAAAAAGCGCTTCACCCAAAGGGGTGCGGGTTGTTACCATATTGTTTGTCATCGCTGCCTGCTGGCTGGCCGCATTGCCATTAGGCTGGTGGAATTTTTTGAGTTCTCATTTTGCCGGAGAATCGTTCCTGCAATCGCTGGAAATATTTGGATTTTTATTGGGCGCGATCATTGCGGGTGTCTTGTATCACCAGTTGGCGCAGCAGTATAAAAAACTGGATTCCATTATGCCGTTGTGCTCCATGTTCGGTATAATTTATTTTACCACTGTTACTACAGCAGCGGGGCACGATAACCTGTTAAAAACAGGCTTATTGTTGTTCCTTTGCTCGGTAATTCATAATGCCGCCGGTTTCTTTTTTGGTTACTGGTTAGGCCGGTTGTTCCGGCTCGATAAGAACTCGGCCCGTACCGTTGCTTTTGAAGTGGGTTTGCAAAATGCAGGCATGGCTTCAGGCATTGCAGCGGGCATGGGCAAACTCGGTACGCTGGGATTGCCTGCGGCCGTATTCAGTCCCTGGATGAATATCGCCGGTTCTATACTTGCCAATTACTGGCGCAGGCGGCCGGTGAATGTTGAGGAAGTAGGATTATCAATTAAAAGCGGTGTGCCAGAGGTGCACAAAGTAGCAGAAATAGGAAGTATGAGGTAGGAAGTAAGAAGTAAGAAGTAGGAGGAAAGAATTAGGAACTAAAAAGTATAAGTTATGAGTTATAAAATTCAAACTCTTCTTACATCCTACTTCTTACTTCTTGTTCCAGTTATTTCGTAGGGTTCACTTGTATTCAAAAAGAATGAAAAAAAGTACGATCATATTACTAAGTTGTTTAGGCGCATTATTAATGTTCCCGCACGCAACAAATTTCCCAGGACGTGTTGCATTGAACGATGCAACACGCTTGTCAGATACCTCGATCGATGAGCTGTTCCGTCATCCGCCCGAACAGGCAAAGCCTTTCGTGCTCTGGTACTGGATGCAGGCCGCCGCTTCGAAAGAAGGCATTACGGCCGATCTGGAAGCCATGAAATCGAATGGTATTGGCGGCGCCTATATGGTGTTTATAAAAGGGGCCGACAGCGTGCCATTGATAAACCCGCCCGCTCAGCAATTGACGCCGCATTGGTGGAGCCTGGTAAAATTTGCCATGCAGGAAGCGAAGCGGTTGAATTTGCAACTGGGTCTGCATATGAGCGATGGCTTTGCACTGGCAGGCGGGCCGTGGATCAAGCCCGAAATGTCGATGCAGCGCGTTGTAAGTACAAAGATTTACACGGCAGGTAAAAAAACGTTCAATGATATTTTGCCTCAACCGGAGAGCAATGAAAACTATTATCGCGATATAGCGGTGTTCGCGTATCCTACCATGATCAAAAAAAGCATTGCCGATACCGCCCTGGTGCCGGTGGTCACCAGCAGTGTGATGGGGATATCGCCACAATTCCTCACCGACAAGCGCAGCCGGCAGAGCTTCAAAAGTGACAGCACCTGCTGGATACAATATACTTATCTTAAACCGTTCACCTGCCGGTCGATTGTGATCAAAACTGGAGGTAACAATTATTCATCGCGCCGGTTAAAGATCCTGGTGAGTAATGATGGCAAACAGTTCCATGAAATTGAACGGATGCAATCGCCCCGGCATGGCTGGCAGGATACCGATGCCGATGTAACTTATGCCATTAAGTCAACCACCGCCCGTTATTTTCGCTTTGAATATAATAAAGAAGGGTTGGAACCGGGCTCGGAAGACCTGGACGCCGCCAAATGGAAACCTGTTTTGAAGGTGAATAGCATCCTGTTGTATGGCGAACCGGTGATACACCAATATGAAGGAAAGAGTGGTGCCGTTTGGCGGGTGAGTGAACGAACAACTGCTGCGCAGGCGCCCGATTCATTATGCGTGCCATTGAACCGCATCATTGATCTTACCAACAAAATGACCCCCGATGGCCGGTTGGTATGGGAGGTGCCCGATGGTAACTGGACCATTATGCGGATAGGTCATACATCAACCGGCCATACCAATGCAACCGGTGGGGGCGGTAAAGGGTTGGAGTGCGATAAGTTCAATCCGGAAGCAGTGCGCCTTCAATTTGATAGTTGGTTTGCAGCAGCTATTCGCCAGGTTGGAACCGAAACAACGAAAGAAGTATTAAAGACATTTTATATTGATAGCTGGGAGTGCGGCAGCCAGAACTGGTCGCCGGTTTTCAGGGCAGAATTTAAAAAGCGCCGCGGCTATGATTGCCTGCCGTATCTTATTGCCATGACGGGCGTGCCGGTGCAAAGCGCCGATGTATCTGAACGGTTTTTGTATGATGTTCGCCAAACAATTACTGAGCTCGTAAAAGATAATTTCTTTGTGACCCTTAAAAAGCTGGCGGCTGAAAAAGGTTGTGTGATGACTGCCGAAAACGTAGCGCCCACCATGACCAGCGACGCCCTGCTGCATTTTCAGGTAACCGATATCCCCATGGGTGAATTTTGGTTACGCAGCCCTACACACGATAAACCTAATGATATGTTCGATGCCATTTCAGGCGCGCATATCTATGGCAAGCAGTTGATACAGGCCGAAGCCTTTACCGAATTGCGCATGGCATGGGACGAGCATCCCGGACTTATGAAAACCCTGGGCGACAGGAATTATGCAATGGGTGTAAACCGGCTGGTGTATCATGTGTTCGTTCACAACCCCTGGCTTAACCGCCAACCGGGGATTACTTTAGGTGGGGTGGGAAGTTTTTTTCAGCGCGATCAAACCTGGTGGAAGCCCGCAAAAGCCTGGGTTGAATATGCGCAACGCTGCCAGGCGTTGTTACAACAGGGAAAACCGGTAGTGGATGTAGCGGTGTTTACCGGTGAAGAAATTCCCCGCCGTTCTGTATTGCCCGATCGCCTGGTAAGCACGTTGCCGGGAATTTTTGGCGACTCTATTGTACAGGCAGAAAAAAAGCGATTGACCAATGCCGGTAATCCATTAAGGGCAATGCCCGAAGGCGTTACACATACAGCCAATATGGCCGATCCTGAAAACTGGGTTGATCCATTGCATGGCTATGCTTATGATTGTATTAATCCCGATGCATTGCTAAAAGCGGCTGTTCGCAATGGCCGGATCGAGTTGCCGGGTGGTGCGAGTTATAAGCTGCTCGTATTACCACAACCGCATTCTTTATCACCCACTGCTAAACGCATGACGCCGGCCATTGCAAAAAAAATTGCGGAACTGGTTCAGGCCGGTGCAACCATAATAGTAAATGATGCGCCTGAAAAATCGTACAGTCTGGAACAGGCGGCTGTTGCTGATAAACAGGTGAAAGCTGTTGCGGGAACAATCTGGAAAAAAGTACCGGCCGGCAAATTGATGAAATGGAAAGTAGGGAAGGGGACGGTGGTGCAGGGGCCGTATAAAGAAAGTTCTTTTGAGCCTATTGGAATTCCAAAAGATCTGGTCGCTATGGATGCTACAGGCAAACCGGCTAAAGATATTACCTGGACGCATAGGAAAAAGGATAGTATTGATATTTACTTTATAAGCAACCAGCGTAATGAAGAAAGAAGGATAGATGTTACGTTGCGGGTAAAAGACTGTTTGCCGGAGATCTGGGACCCGGTTACTGGAGAGCATTCCATTCCTGCAACCTTTAATTCTCAGAACGGTTGTATGATAGCGCCATTGCAACTGGCTGCAAATGGTTCTGCCTTCATTGTGCTGCGGAAAAAGATAGAATTAGCTGGCGTTCTTCCGCATGGGAAAGATCCGGATATAAGAACAATAGCTATAAACAATCCCTGGACCGTTAGCTTCGATACCACAAAAGGTGGCCCTGCACAACCCGTGATTTTTGAACAATTGAAAGACTGGTCAACCGATGACAACAATGCTATTAAATACTATTCCGGTACAGCTGCATACACAACGAATTTGGATTTTACGAAAGCAGCAGAAGAAAAAGTGCGGCTGAATGTGGGTTCAGTTGCCAACCTGGCAACCGTATACGTAAATGGAATTGACTGCGGTGTAGTGTGGACTGCTCCTTACCAGGTTGATATTACGAAAGCGTTGCGCCCTGGTAAAAATGAATTAAGGATTGAAGTAACCAATACCTGGTTCAATCGATTGAAAGGTGATGCTGCATTGCCACAGTCAGCACGCATTACCTGGATTAATGCGGCGTCTTTATATCCAAAGAATAAACCGTTGTTGCCGGCGGGTTTGCTGGGACCGGTAACTTTGCAAATAGAACATAGTATTAAAAATTGAAAATTTTATTTGAGTTATGTATAAACGTATTCATCTTTTCCTCGTCCTGTTGGTAGCGGGAGATTGTGTGTACAGCCAGAACAACAGCCTGGTGAATACCAGCAACAGTGCGCATGTAAAACTGCATCCGGTTGATATCAACTCGGTAAAGTGGACGGGTGGTTTTTGGGGCGAACGCATGCAGGTATGTAAAGATTCCATGGTGCCGCATCTGTGGCGCACTTATACCGATGCCAATGTGGCCCATGCCTATAAGAACTTTGAAATAGCAGCAGGTAAGGATACCGGCACCCATAAAGGCCCGCCATTTCATGATGGTGATTTTTATAAATTGCTCGAAGCGGTAGCCGGTTTGTATGCAGTTACCAAAGATCCAAAGCTGGATGTAATGATGGATACCGCCATCGCCACCATTGCGCAATGTCAGCGGGCAGATGGCTATATTCATACACCCGTAATTATCGCGGAAAAAAACTCAGGTAAAACAAAAGCCTTTGAAGACCGGTTGAATTTTGAGACCTACAATTTAGGTCACCTGATGACGGCCGGCTGTGTGCACTATCGTGTCACCGGTAAAAAAACATTGCTGAACATCGCCATTAAAGCAGCCGATTATCTGGACGCTTTCTACAAGCGTTCTTCCCCTGAACTGGCGCGTAATGCAATCTGCCCCTCCCATTATATGGGCGTTATTGAACTATACCGCACCACCAAAGACCCCAAATACCTGCAACTGGCCATCAACCTCATCAATATTCGCGGGCTGGTTGATAGTGGTACCGATGATAACCAGGACCGGGTTCCTTTCCGTCAACAAAAAACGGCGATGGGGCATGCGGTACGGGCAAACTATTTATATGCCGGTGTGGCCGACGTATATGCTGAAACCGGTGATGATTCCCTGATGGATTGTTTACATCATATCTGGGACGATGTGGTGTACCGTAAAATGTATGTGACCGGTGGTTGTGGCGCCCTGTATGATGGCGTATCGCCCTACGGCATTTCTTATCAACCGCCTTACATTCAAAAAACACATCAGGCCTATGGACGGGCTTACCAGTTGCCGAACATGACAGCGCATAACGAAACCTGCGCCAATATTGGTAACCTGTTATGGAACTGGCGCATGCTGTTATTGTCGGGCGATGCAAAATACGCTGACGTTATGGAGCTGGAATTGTATAATGCTATCTTGTCGGGCATCAGCCTCGATGGTAATAATTTCTTCTATACCAATCCGCTGAGTGCATCAGCAGAGTTTCCTTATACTTTACGTTGGGCCGGTGGCCGCATCCCTTATATCAGTTTGTCAAATTGTTGTCCGCCCAATACGGTACGCACTATGACCGAGGTGAGTGATTATGCGTACACCACTTCCGATAAAGGGGTGTGGGTGCATTTATATGGCGGCAATAATTTAAGTACCCAATTAAAAGATGGCAGTGAGGTGCAAGTAGAGCAAGTGAGCAATTATCCCTGGGATGGACATATTAAATTCACTATAAACAAAGCGGCGAAAGCTCCTTTCTCCTTGTTCCTGCGCATACCCGGCTGGTGTAAAAAAGCCAGCTTACTGGTAAATGGTAAACCGGTAGCTGTTACGGCAAAAGCGGCGCAATACGCTGAAATAAACCGCAGCTGGAAAACAGGTGATGTAGTGGAGCTGAACCTTAGCATGCCGGTAACGTTGATTGAAAGCAATCCGCTGGTAGAAGAAACCCGGAACCAGCTGGCTGTAAAACGCGGGCCCATCGTGTATTGCCTGGAATCGACCGACCTGCCAAAGGGTACAAACGTATTTGATATAACACTGCCTGTAAAGAACGATCTGAAACCGGTATTTACAACCATTAGTCACAGTAAGATCGCTACGTTGCAGGGCACCGCTTTGTTGCAACCAAAAACAGACTGGTCAAATGCATTGTATAAAGAAGTGCGTGCAACCGAAACACCGGTAAAAATTACACTGATCCCGTATTATGCCTGGGGAAATAGAGGAAAGTCTGATATGACGGTGTGGGTGAGAAAGTAAAACCAGGAATTTAGAGATTTCTGGATTTAGAGATTTTGGGATTTGTCGGGAAGTTCAAACCTGTGGAAATCTCAAAATCTCTAAATCTCAAAATCAGAAATTGATATTTTACTTCCTTCATATAATTACGACCCTACTGGTCGTTATCAAACTCCGACATACCCTTCAAAAACTCATTCCGCTCCAGTATCTCCCCATCAAACACATTGATCACGGTTACATGCTGGCTATCGCTTGTAGTGTTATCGGCTTCCATGATCTGCCACACAATGGTTTTAAAGTTTTGATTGTAGTAAATATAAATATCGCCCGGTTTGGTAATGGGTGCTTCTTTATCGGTGGCTGCAATTGACAACGCTTTGGTGCAGGGAATGATCTTTTTTTTCTGGTCAACAATTCCTTCAAACTGTCCTTTCTTTAACAGCTCCCCATTCTGTTTGATCTCCAGCTTGAACACAAAGGGAATATTTCCTTTGAATTGCATTTCATAAAAAATGACATATATAAAGTTCACGGGGTTGTTGTCGGTGTCATACACTACAACCGGCGAGAATAACTTTTCGTTGATGGCTGAGTCGAGGTACTTTACGCTTTTTACCTGAAGGCTTTTAAAAAATGCCGCCGAGGTTTCTTTGATGATCTCGCTTTGTAGCCGCGCCTTCACGGAGTCTGGGATCTGGTTATAGTCGAACCGTTTGAAATCCTGGATAGGCAATTCACCGGGCGCCATCGCCAGCTTATCGAGGTACTTTATTTTTTCACAGGGCGATTGCGCCTGCGCCATGCCAAGCAGCAAACAAAACAATAATGTAGTGAATAGCGATCGCATTGGTTTCCCCGTTTTAATTATTAATGTGCCGGCAACAGATCAATCACATCTTTCTTCCTTTCTTCCGGAATTACGATGAGTGATTGCAGTTTGCCATTTACAACAGATGCTTCTACGGTTGTGTTATAGGGGGCGTGTAATTTAAAATGCACGTCCTGGTTGTTGGGCCATGCAGGAAAGAGGTAGATCTTTCTGCCATCGGCCTGCAGTAGCATTTCCTGTAACCCGGTCATGCCGCTGCCGCCCCAGTTGTGATCGGGTGTCCAGTCGTAGCCTGGTCCCCAGAAAGCCGGAAAGCGGCGGCCGCTGTTCTGTAATTTTTTTGTGGTGAGTTCAAGGGCTTCACTGGCTAAACCTAATCGGGCTGCAAAAATATTATCCTGTTTCCAGCCTACATGACTTCTGAACCTGATGGCATCCGTATCATGTATGAAGGTATTGATGGCGGTGTCGAGCCCCGGTTTTCCAACGCCATAGATGCCCCAGGGAAAAACCGGGTACAGCTGCGGGCATTCTGTATTGTTCACCCGTTCCCACAATTTGGCCGGCGCAATTGTGGTATAGCTACCCATTTGACGGAAACTGATGGGCGGAATGCGCGACAGCATCAATTGCCATTGGGAGCGTGCTGAATCGCTGAGGTAGGTTGCAGGCAATTCCAGTAACCTTGTCAATACCGTTCGCAAACCAGCCACGGTACTGCTGGGGTTATAAGCCATCTTATAAGTTTCAGCAGCGGAGCCGGGATAAATGATGAGTTGGCCATTGCCATCCAGTGTTTTTCTTCCCCGCTTCCCGGCCAGGTATTGATAGTGTTCATTAAAGAAACGCAAACAGCTTTCAATAAATGGAATGTATGCTGCGATATTGTTGCCGCCATACCGTTCTGTTTCCAGCATCATTAAACAAAACTCCAGCACGGTATCCCACTCATATTCGAGCCAGGCATTGTATTCAACGCCTTTGTCGGAATCTGCAGGCCGCTTCCAGCCATATTCTGTACAATTGGGCAGACCGAAATTTTCGAGTTGTTCGGCAAAACAGGCGCCTTTATGGTTCCAGTAAATTTCACTGCGGAGTTCGGCCGTTTGCAGTAGGCGCAGGTAAAAATCAAACTGCGGTTTCATAAGGTCATAATCGCCACTCTTCAGCATGGGAAAATAAACAAGCCGCTGGTTCTGGGCGGTATGTATGCCGCCACCCCAATTCCGGAAATCGGGGGTGAACCGTAAGCTGCTGTCGGTTAATGCGGGATCATACGTGAACAGTCCGCCATTGAATTTGGTAGGATAATTACCAACGGCGTTGCAACCAAGCATATACCGGAACAGCTGGTAATTGCGGCCGCTTTGCCAAAGGACAGAACCGGTATCGGGCCGGTTGGGTTGTATGTAAATAAAGCTGCGTTCCCAGTATTGCTTCCACCAGTTGCGGGTTTGCTGCCAGGCGGTAGCTGTTTGTTTTACGGCATCAGCGGCTACCTGTCGAAGTCCGGATAGCCAGTCTTCGGGAGAAGGGGTTTGGGCAGTATGTAACAGAACAGTAATGCGATGGTCGCGGGTGGCTTTCCTGCTTTGCAATTTCCAGCCCATGAAATCGGTGTCCATATAAGTACCGGTATAGGTTCCGGCTGTCTGCAGGTTGTCGCCCCATAACATGCCGCCGAAAGTAAGATTGGCAAGTGGATTGTATAACTTATCCTTTACCCCTTCAAGGCCCTGTTGCTTTACCGTAACATCAAAAACCGTTGCGGTATCAGTTCGGTTACGATGATAAAACCTGACTATATTACCATCGAAGCTTATATTATCTTTATTAGTAATGACCGGGGCGGGCGGGGCCCATTTAAACGAGTTGGCATTATTGGCTTTGCCGGTATTGGTGCGGTTGGTATAACGCCAGTTTTCATAAGCCACATCGGCTTTCACCGGTGCATTACCTGTAATATCAATATGTATCGCCGGTCGAAAAACATCGACCCATACTTTTATGGTTGTTTGAAGCTTGTTATTGCGGCCATCGATCTGTATATAGCCCTCCTGCAGTTTTAATTCCTGCTTAAAGTATTCACCCTCAAAGGCGTTCGGTGTGCATTTGACACGTATTCGGCCTGATTTTAATAAAGCATTGTTTTCATCGAAGCTGCCGCTTTTAGCAATGTATAGCAGCAGTTCCCCATTTTGAACCCATACATTTAAACCAATATCACCGCCGCCGCAGGGCATTGAGCTGCCTGCATTCGCGCTTTGCGAATTCCAGGTTATGTTATAGGAGGGGAGAACAGGTTGCGCCAACACAACCAACGGTAACAGGCTGCATGCGAAAATGCCAGTAACAAGAAGTAGGCTCTTTGTATTCATGGGCTGTAGTACAATTCAATATTCCCGGTTCGGGATATTAACATCTTGATAAATCCGGGAACTGAGAATCAGCGAATGTAAGTATCTTGCCGTAAATTCTACTGTTATACCATATGAACGCAAAAAATAAAGAGGGTAGCCATAAGAACATCTGGTATGGCATAGGCCGCCAGCGAATTGAGATACCGAAAACAGTACTGAAGCAAAAGGTACAACCTAACGCTTTGTTGAATCAGCTATACGTTTGCAGCCTGGGTTATTATCCGAATGCACGTGGTCACTATACATACCGTAAGAAGGGGTTGCCCGAGAACTTTTTATTTTATTGCGTCGATGGCGCGGGTTGGTACCAGATAGGAGATAAGAAATCGGAAGTGGGGCCCAATCAGTTTTTTATTTTACCGCAGAATGTGGAGCATGCTTATGCCAGCACCGAAGACAATCCCTGGAGCATTTACTGGATCCATTTTGGTGGTGAATCATTACCGCAGTTTAATGAGCTGCACGCGGTGCAAAAACATTTCAAACCATTTTATATAAAGAGCAGCGGGGAAATTGTTACCATGTTCTCCCGCATGTACAAAGCGCTGGAACTGGGTTACAGTACCGATAACCTCATTTTCGCCAATATGTGCCTGCCGCATTTTTTGAGCCTGTTCATTTATAATTCGAAGCATACAACCGTTAGTCCGAACGACAAGCTCGATGTGGTCGACAGCGCCATTTTGTATATGCAGGAGCATATTAATGAAAATATTTCACTGCAGGACCTCAGCAGTCATTACAATTATTCCGCTTCGCGATTCTCAAGCCTGTTCAAACAAAAAACGGGTTATGCGCCTATTGATTATTTTATTCAGATGAAAATGCAAAAGGCCAGCCAGCAGCTCGATTTCAGTACCAACTCGGTGAAAGATATCGCCTTAAGCATGGGGTTTGATGATCCGTATTATTTTTCAAAGCGGTTCCGTAAGATAATTGGATTATCACCTAAGCAGTATAGATCTCAGAAGAAAGATTAGAAGTAAGAAGTAGGAGGTAAGAAGTAAGAAGTAAGAAGTAAGAAGTAAGAAGTAAGAAGTAAGAAGTAAGAGGGCCTCCGATATTCGTACTTAATAACTGAATTCGAAAACTGTATTTCCTACTTCCTACTTCTTACTTCCTACTTCGGTTTTTTCGCGCGCCACCAAAGGACCAATCCAATAACAATGATCGCCATTTGAACAAAAGCCCATACCATCGTGCTCCAGTCCCGAGCCGTTTTTCCCGCCCAATCCATAAAATGATGTTTATGCAACAGGGCAAATGAATAGCCTTCGGCCAGTTCGCTGTCATTGACCCGCGCCGATAATTTACCTGTTGAAGTTTCTATAAAGTACCGCTCATTGTTGTGCAGGTTATAGCTTACTTTCCAAACCGGTAAACGTTTGTCGGCAAAATTGTATTCATCATTGAATTTGGTAACGGGTGTCACCGATCGTATGCTGCTGGCTGCATTATGGCTGAATTGTGCGGCTAACCAGGCTGCATATTTCTCTTCGCCTTGTGGAAGTATGGAATAATCATTTGCATTAATGAATGTAACTGCCGGCATGGGCGCCTCCATGTTTTTCATGACTTTCACATGCAGGGCAGGAGGTTTGTTAGCCATAGTGATAACCCGCCACCAGGGTTGTTCATCCATTTTTACCAGACTAATATTACTGACCG
The DNA here is from genome assembly GCF_002077945.1 of Niastella vici. Taxonomy (GTDB): domain Bacteria; phylum Bacteroidota; class Bacteroidia; order Chitinophagales; family Chitinophagaceae; genus Niastella; species Niastella vici. The sequence goes on along the minus strand of NZ_LVYD01000002.1, from coordinate 207,115 downwards.
GTTTGTTAATGATCGTTTGCAGTTGCCCAAAGTTAAGTTCAACATCCGGGGCAAATTGATTGCTGATAAAGAACGCATCCCGGTCATCTGTTTTGAATTTTGCAAATGCATGGTACGCGCCGCTGAACGACCAGGCCAGGGTGAACAGTGCCCCAACAATAGCGGTATACCGGTGATTGCGCCGGGCCCTTACCAACGCATGGCCGTTTGCTTTTTTTGTTTTGGTGATACAAAAAATATAGATGCCCAGCACTGCGGTAAAAAATGCCATCAATGCAATGGCAATGATCAATACCAGTTTGAAATTCCCCCATGCATCTAACCACGACCAGGTATGCAGCCATTGAAAGATGGTGTCAAACACTGCCCGCTTATTGTCCATGGCAAATGCAAACCGGTCCTGCGTTGTTTCTACGTACACCCTGATGCCATCGGGTCGGCGAAAGGCCACTTTGTAAACAGGTAATAACCGGTTCACATATTTGTATTCTTTGTCGAATGTTGTTAGTCGTGATACATTGGCCACTTTGCTGCCGGTATTGTTGTTCAGCACACAGGAAGTGGCTGCATTGCAACAATCATGGCCTTCTTCCACCATTGCCACCGGAATGGCAGTAGCTGCAGGGGTTGGGTCCTTAGGCCCATCGAGGAACTGCCGGGCCAGGTATTGCGCATACAACCAGTCGCCCGATGGTAATAGCTTGCCGTTAACGGTGCTTAAATAAACAGGCGCTTTATTTACCTCGGGTTGTACCTGGTAAAAGAATTTGGTGTCAATATGGATCAGCCGTACACTGTGAAAAGCGGTGATGTTATTTTTCTGCAGGGCAACTGTCAATGGTACCCTTATGGCGTTGCTGTCAATTGCTACGGGTGATAATTTTTGTGTAGCCACCTGGGGCTTTATGTTTGTCATCAACGGATGCATGAACCCACTTGCGGCCCACAGCAATACCGGTATGGCAACGATCAACGATAAGGTGCGATGGAGAGAGTATATTTTCTTACGAAACATTTGTGTTGATTAGAATAGGTAGTGTAATTAAAGTTGCCGGTTGCCAGTTACCTGGTACCAGTTGCCGGGGCCTAAATTAAGGGCAGTCTGATTATTGGCAAGCGCCTTGCAATAAGGGCCGGGTAACCGGAAACTGGTAACCGGGAACCCTTTATCGTTTAGCCCCAAATCTGTACGCAATTCCCACATTAAACTCCCTTGGATCGCCAAGGTTATAACTGAGCGTGCTACCCGATTTGCTGGCATAGGTAGAGTAATAGGTATTGGTGGCATTCATGGCATTTACCCAAATTTCAAACTGCCTGATAATATAACCTGCGCGCAGGTTCAGCAGATCATAACCGCCATATTTTTTGGTATTGGTATTATCCATAAAATAAGAGCCAATATGCTGCCATTCGGCGCCTACACGCAAACCTCTTACAAAAACAGGTTTGTACATTATTTCTGCATTGGCAATAAACCGCGGGCCACCCGCCAGCTCATTGTTGTTATAGGCAACGCCTTTTTCAACATAGTCGCCAAAGGTATGTTTGCTGTTGGCAGCACTGAAGCGTACACTCAGCCCACTCACGGGCCGGTAAGTGATACCATATTCAATACCGGTGTGTTTTGTTTTGCCGGCATTCTGGTTCTCGGTGGAGCCGTCGGGGTTCTTTACACTGATGATCTCATTGGTGCCATTGAGCAGGTACCAGCTCCAGTCGGCATACAATTTATTTTTTAACAAAGAGAACCAGCCGCCTACTTCATAATTATAAAACGTTTGGGGGCCCAGGTAGGGCACTTTTACACCTGTGTACAACTCGCTGATCTGCGGGGGTACAAAGCCTTCGCTGTAATTAGCATACAGGCCGGTGCCTTTGTAATTATAGGTAGCGCCCACTTTGGGTGAAAAGCGTTTGAAATTGTTTTTGGTGGAAGGCGCGCCGGTATAGGCAGAAGGCGGCAGGGCATTTTCAAAATCATAATGATAGAAATCGTACCGCAGGGCGGCAGTCAGTTTCAACCCTTTCACCAGCGCTGCTTCATAATGAATATAGGAAGCCAGGTTGTTGATGCCGGTTGTATACTTACTAAGCACAGAGTCGGTGGTGGCATAGCTTACATAATAGCCGCGGCCGTCACGCTGAATGTTGATGAAATTACTGATGTATTTCGATGGACTGTTGTCGACAGAGATACCGGTGATCAATTTGCTGTTCAAAAAATTGAATGATTGCTGATGCTGGGCAATCAGCATATACGTATTGAACGAGCTTTCATTCGTTTCTCCGAATGCCAGGGATGGATTGGTGGCGGAATTCTTTACGCGATACGAGGGGTTTTGTTGCACCGAATTATCGCGGTATACAAACGATACCTGGGTAGTGCTGTTGCTATTCCATTGATGGAATAATTGAGATTTATACCGGATGGCCGGCACTTTGCGATAGGTAAATGTTTGTGGTGTGCTGTAATCTTTATTGGCAAAATGAGCGCTGTCGAGCGAGCCCAGCATGTCGCTGTAATAGTTCACATACGTAATGTCGTTCACCCACTTTGTTTTTTCGCTGATGGCGTAATCGCCGCGAAGGGTAATGCCGGTCTTATGAAAATCGCTGTGGTCAACAGGACCATTGTGGCGGTTGGCATAATAACCGCTTATAAGTAAACCGAATTTGCCAAAGGTTTGTCCCACCTGCACCTCGGCTCTTTTGTAACCGGTATTGGTTGCCTGTACACTTGCCTGTCCGGTAAAAACAGCCGGCGGGGCTTGTGTAATAATATTTATGGCGCCACCAATAGCTTCGGCTCCATATAAAGAAGAAGAGGGCCCTTTAATGATCTCTATCTGGCGGGCGGCTGGCATGTTCATTTCCAGTAAGGCATTGTGATTATACACGCCGGTGGTGCGAATGGGAATTCCATCTTCGAGGTACAGGAACAGGCTTTTGGTGGTCATGGGCTGGCGGATGCTCATTTCATGCTGCTCATTGCCGAGGTTTACCATGTTTACACCGCTTACTTTATTCACCAGCTGATCTATGCGAATGGCTTTGGCGTCTTCCATGGTTTGCTTGCTGATGGTGGCAATGGCTACCGGCGCTTCACTGCGTTTCTGCGCGGTTCTGCTGGCGCTGATCACAATTTCCTGCAGGCTGTTGTTGGTAGTTTGTAAGTTGATCAGCAACCGGTTCTGGACGGCAGCGTTCATTATTGTTACTGGTTGATAGCCTAATGAAGTAATAATGAGGTCGTTCGCGGTATTGTTAAGCGGTAAATTGAAATCTCCCTTATTATTGGTAACAGTGCCCTGGGTGGTGTTTCTGATCATCACAGATGCATTGACCACGGGTTCATGCGTAGCGGCATCGATCACTTTGCCGGTGCAGTTGGTTTGGGCATAGGAACGGGTGCCTGTCAATATGATCAAAAATGCGATCACACAGTTTATAAAGAGTTTCATAGTCATAACGTTGGTGCATACCGCAGGTTGTACAGGGCAATAAAAAGCCTGCCAATGCCTGGGCATGCGTTGGTTGAAGTATTAGAACGAAGCAGGAACAGGTTTACCTATTCAGGTAAAGTTTACAGCATGCCAATAAAAGGCATACAATGCTTACAGGAAGATCAGGAATGTGTTGTTAAGATGAAGTAAGGTGCGCAACTATAGTTGCGGCGGATGGAAAACGGCGTCTATTACCTTTTGAGAGATGGGTTCGGTATACCGCGATATATGTACCGGTTGTTCGTTGATAACAGGGTGGATGGTTTCGGCTTTCTTTTCACTATACAGTACAACCTCGAACTTGAGATTGGAGCCACCATTCAGTGGAGTGTCCTGTGATTTCTCGTCTTTATTCAGCTGCTTATTTAAATAGCATTTACCGTGGCAGCAGGATCTTGGCTTGGTGCGGTTCACACATAAAGTGGCAGCGATAGTCTTTTGATTCATCCTGAAATTCAGGACGATCAGGCCTTTGCTAAAGGTTTGCCCCAGCATGCCAATCAAAAATACTATCGTCCACCATTTGTTCAAAACACGGTAATTTCCGGCAAAGATATCAGGTAAACGAATAAAATGGTTGAAAATTATCAGATTAGCTATTGATATATGTCATATAATTTCCTGTCTTATATCAGGGGCATCATTTTCAGGTGTATGTACTTTTGGATTGTAATTGTTAGTGTGTTATAGATTTTTAAGTAATCGGTGAAATTGAAACGGGAAAGCCTGGCAACCCTGACACGAAGGGCAACCAAAAGAGTGGCAGTCAATAACGACGGGGGGTACTGCCAAACTGATGGAGGCCAGGGCTGAAAGTCGGAAAGTCCGGAGGTTCGAAAGAAACCCTCTCTGTAACTAACTTTCTTATTCCGGACTTTACTGACTTCCCGACTCTCAGGTGTTCTATGTATTGGTTGATATTAGAAAGCTCTTGTTCTTCCCACATACACATTCCGCACATTCAGGTAGGTATCGGCGGTGGGGCCCGGCGAACCACTTGATCCTTCCATTTGCATATTGATTATGATATACATGGGCTTGCCTACGAAATTGCCTGTGTGCTGGCCTTTCCAAACGCCATCGATATAGTAATGAATGGTTACATCGGTGGCAGTGGATTTTGTCATCCAGATGCGATACTGATGCCAGCTGCCCGGTGATGATACATTAGTAATGATAGAAGATACATCGCTTGAGGTACGGAAGGTATTCTGCCATACATTGGTATTTCCCTTGAACTCCATGATATCGCTTTCGGGCGGCCAGCTGTTTACGCCGGTAAGCCAGAATGCAGGCCAGGAACCCTTTACAGAGGGCGCCTGAAATTCTCCCCTGATCTCATAATTGGGGAACTGGTCGTTCACCAGCACCTGGAATTTGGCATTGATGGCCCCGGAATGATAATGAATGGGCAGGTAAGGCGATGAACTGCTGTTGCCTTCATTCCAGGTTATGTAGGCTGCTTTAATATGGAGCACGCCCGATGCATCGAGATAAATGTGATTGTGATCGGTTGAACTGCCATACATCCGGGCCGTGCCATTGTGATCGGATCCCCAGGGATACAAATAATTCCAGTACTGTTCAAACGTGGTGTAATTGGCGAAGGTGTTGTCGATAACGGTTTCAAAAGCTTCGGGGATGCCTGTTCTGTTTTCGCCGGATGTTGTGGGTTCTTTGATCGTTTTTTTACATTGAACCAATAGTAATGCCAATGGAATGGCCAGGATGAATGGTCTCATTTTTTTCATATGACTTGTTTGGGTGAAATGTGAATGGTCAATGGTCAATCGGCCCACTTTATGCGGCTCTAATGACAATTGGCAATCGTTAATTCCTATGCTTGTAACTCTTAAGCGTACACTAATATAACTCATTTTATGCCCCGGAACCTCAAGTGGATAAATAAAAATGTCATTTGTACACCTGTTGTCCTCTCATTTAAATAGCTGTTTTGTGTTCAGTGGGTTATAAATTAGTAACATCAGCATGATGAACGCAGATATGACAGGATCGTTGATTTTGGGCCTAAAAATAACCGTGCCAGCAAAAAAGTTTTGTAATTCCAATTTTTGGTTACCTTTACGGCACTTTAGGGGTGTCCATTAAGCGGACTGAGATAATACCCTTTGAACCTGATGCAGTTCGTACTGCCGAAGGGAAAAGTGAAAGTCTTCTTTTATTTTCTTTCTCTTTTACTCTCTTTTGCTGCATGTTCATTCCCTGAAGTGTATTTAAAATTCGTAGGTATGAACATTCTTATCAATCAACAATCCAGGGACATTCCCGATTCCTGTTCATTGGAGCAATTGCTTACCCAGGTATTAGGCATACCGGTGGCCGGTTTGGCGGTAGCGGTTGATCAAACCGTTATTCCCAGCACCGAATGGCCGGCATATATGTTATGTGAAGCAGATAATGTAATGTTAATAAGAGCAACACAAGGAGGATAAGTAATTTGATAATGGAATACAGTTTCCGGTTACAGGGTGCCGGTTGCCAGGATTTAAATTTCGGGCACTCTGCAGGTAATCGGGCTCCCCAAATTTTTCGCCTGGAAACTGGAAACTGGTAACTGGTACCCGGTAACAGCAACAATCACAATTCACGACTTAAAATATTATTATGAAAAAAGAGTCTGTTCCTAATCAAAATAAAATAACGACCGATCCTTTTCCGGCTTCGCGGAAGATATATGTAAAAGGATCATTGCATGCCGGGGTGGAAGTGGCCATGCGCGAGATCTCGCTCACCGATACTGCCTTACATGGCAAAAAGGGCGCTACCGAAAAAAATGCCTCGGTCACTGTATATGATACCAGCGGTCCATACACCGACCCCAATGTGGTCATCGACGTAAAGAAGGGGTTGTCTCCTTTACGTGAGAAATGGATCATCGATCGGCAGGATACGGAGCAGTTGCAACAGGTATCTTCTTCGTATGGCCTTGAACGGTTGAACAACGATAAGCTCGATGCTTTCCGCTTTGAACACCTTCGCAAACCCCGGCGCGCCAAAAGCGGTTCTAATGTAAGCCAGATGCATTATGCCAAAAAAGGCATCATTACACCGGAAATGGAATACATCGCCATTCGGGAGAACCAGCGCTATGATCTGTTGAAAGAACAATTGAACGGCAGCTATGCCATGCTGGCGCAACAACATGCCGGCCACAGCTTTGGCGCCAATACACCTAAAACACATATTACGCCCGAATTTGTACGGCAGGAAGTGGCTGCCGGCCGGGCCATCATTCCCAGCAATATCAATCACCCCGAAAGCGAGCCCATGATCATCGGGCGTAACTTCCTGGTGAAGATCAATGCCAATATTGGTAACTCGGCTGTTACTTCCAGCATTGAAGAAGAAGTGGAAAAAGCGGTGTGGGCCTGCCGCTGGGGCGCCGATACCATCATGGACCTTTCAACCGGAAAAAATATTCATGAAACCCGCGAATGGATCATCCGTAATTCACCTGTTCCCATTGGTACCGTTCCTATTTACCAGGCACTGGAAAAAGTGAATGGAAAAGCCGAAGAGCTTACCTGGGAACTGTTCCGCGATACATTAATTGAACAGGCAGAACAGGGCGTTGATTATTTCACTATTCATGCGGGTGTGCTGTTGCGTTATATTCCTTTAACCGCCAAACGGGTAACCGGCATTGTATCCCGTGGCGGCAGCATTATGGCCAAATGGTGCCTTGCCCATCATAAGGAGAGCTTCCTTTATACGCATTTTGAAGAGATCTGCGAGATCATGAAAGCGTATGATGTGGCCTTTTCCCTGGGCGATGGATTGCGTCCCGGCAGCTTGGCCGATGCCAATGATGCCGCGCAATTTGCCGAACTCGAAACATTAGGCGAGCTCACCAAGATCGCCTGGAAGCACGACGTGCAAACCATGATCGAAGGACCCGGTCACGTGCCCATGCACCTGATCAAAGAGAATATGGAGAAGCAGTTGCAACATTGCCATGAAGCGCCTTTCTATACGCTCGGACCTTTAACCACCGATATTGCACCGGGTTATGATCATATTACTTCTGCTATTGGGGCGGCCATGATCGGTTGGTTTGGAACCGCCATGTTATGTTATGTAACGCCTAAAGAACATTTAGGATTGCCCAATAAAAAAGACGTAAAGGATGGTGTGATCACGTACAAGATCGCCGCCCATGCCGCTGACCTGGCCAAAGGACACCCCGGTGCGCAATACCGCGACAATGCATTGAGCAAAGCGCGTTTTGAATTCCGTTGGGAAGATCAGTTCAATCTTTCGCTCGATCCTGATACGGCAAGGGAATTTCATGATGAAACCCTGCCGGCCGATGGCGCCAAGGTGGCGCATTTCTGTTCCATGTGCGGACCCAACTTCTGCTCTATGAAGATCACCCAGGATGTTCGGGAGTATGCTGAAGAGAACGGTTTGCAGGATGCAGATGCGTTGCAGAAAGGAATGGAAGAGAAGTCAAAGGAGTTTGCTGAAAAAGGAAGTCAACTGTATTTGTAGTTACCGGTTACCGGATTCCGGTTACCGGGCAAAAAAAATCGGAGACCCCGGCTCCTGGCAGGGTGATCGACATTCAAGCCCTGGTATCTGGTAACTGGCAACCGGTAACTGTACCTTTTGTTGCGCTATGTTTTCATTAATAGTCATATCACAACCAACTATGCTTCCTGGTGAAGCGGCCATCATTCAGCAATTGTTTGAAGCAGGACTGGAAATTTTTCACCTGCGCAAACCCGATGCAGATGAACGGGCAATAGGAGCATTGCTCGATGCCATTCCATCTATGTATCATGATCGCATTGCCTTGCATAGCTTTCATCAGCTGGCAAAGGAATATGATATTCGCCACTTGCATTTTACAGAAGAACACCGCCGGGAAACAGATTCAGCAAGATTGTCGCAACTGAGAGACGAAGATTATAGGCTGAGCACTTCTGTACATGAGCTTTCTGAGCTGGAAACGTTATCGCATTATTTCTGGTATACCTTTTTTTCACCGGTGTTCGATAGTTTGTCGAAACCCGGTTATAAAGGATTTGCAGAAGATGGTTTTTATCTCAGTCAGGAATATAAACCGGTGCCGGTGATTGCACTGGGCGGTATCGATGCAGATAATATGGAAAAGGTGGCCGACATGAATTTTGATGGAGCGGCGGTATTGGGAATCATCTGGAATGAACCGGCGAAGGCAGTTGACAATTTTAAATTATTAAAAAAGCAACAGGAATTGATCTGGCGGCAACAATTCTGTCCCAAATCAAAGAAAGGACAATCGTAAAAAATGCAATCACTACGACCATATGTATTGACAATAGCGGGTTTTGACCCCAGCGGCGGGGCAGGGGTGCTGGCTGATTGCAAGACCTTTGAACAGCATGGCGTGTATGGCTTTGGGGTTTGCAGTGCTTTAACGGTTCAAAACGATGATACTTTTTTGAATATTCACTGGCTGAGTGCTGAACGGATCATTGAACAATTAGAACCGCTGCTCAGTAAGTTTGTGGTGTCGGCCTGCAAGATCGGGATCATCAATTCGCCCGAAACCCTGCTAACGATCATCAGATATTTGAAAGAATACAATCCCGCCATACACATCGTGTGGGACCCCGTGCTGAAAGCAAGCGCCGGTTACGATTTTCATGCGGTGAATACCTTTCACAACCTGGAAGCCATACTGGCGGCCATCACACTGGCAACGCCCAATTACAATGAGTTGCAGCAACTGCAATCTATCATCGACGAGCCATTGATAAAAGAGGACCGCGCTGCTTTTTGTGCGGTTCTATTAAAAGGCGGGCATCGGCCCGATGCATTGGGCATCGATACGTTGTATGAACCGGTTGGCAGCACCACCTTGTTGGCAGGGGTACAACAAGTATTCCCCAAACATGGATCGGGTTGTGTATTGTCTGCCGCCATTACTGCCCGGCTGGCGAAGGGAGAAAATTTACCCGGGGCATGCCGCGGCGCGAAACAATATGTAGAAAACTTTTTAAACAGTAACCAGTCATTGCTGGGATATCATTCAATATGTTAGAACGTTTGTATTTCATTTCACAGCAAACAGCGGCAAAAACGCATTTGGCGGCCATTGAAGAAGCGCTGGCGGCAGGTTGTAAGCTGGTGCAGCTGCGCGTAAAGAATCAATCTGAAGCAGAAGTGCTGGAGCAAGCTAAAACTGCCAAAGCTCTGTGTGACCACTATAACTCGAAGCTGATCATCAACGATTATCCGCAGGTAGCCAAAACCGTGGGCGCCTGGGGTGTTCATGTGGGCTTGCAGGATATGCCGGTGGATGCAGTGCGCGCCATTGTGGGCCCGCAAATGATCGTGGGCGGTACCGCCAACACTTTTGACCAGCTGAAGCAACGGGTGAATGAAGGCGTTGATTATGTAGGGTTAGGCCCGTACCGGTTTACTGCAACCAAAGAAAAGTTAAGTCCCATCTTAGGGCTCGAAGGCTTTCAACGTATAATGGACCAGGCCCGGGCGGCGGGTTTTCAATTGCCCATTGTGGCCATCGGTGGCATTGTGGCCGATGATGTAGCTGGTTTAAGAGATGCCGGTGTATATGGCGTAGCCGTTTCCGGGGCTATGAGCAATGCGGTTGATGCAGCCGCTGTGGTTACATTGATCAACAAAAATTACGAACATGTTAACGATCGCAAATAAAACATTCAATTCAAGATTATTCACCGGTACAGGCAAATTCAGTTCTGCCGATCAAATGGAAGACGCCTTGCTGGCATCGGGTTCTGAACTGGTGACGGTGGCGTTAAAACGGGTTGATATGAACAATCCGCAGGATGATATCCTGCGTCACCTGCAACATGCGCATATAAACTTATTGCCCAATACTTCGGGTGTTCGTACGGCTAAAGAAGCGGTATTTGCTGCACAGCTGGCGCGGGAGGCCTTGCAAACAAACTGGCTGAAGCTGGAAATTCATCCCGATCCCAAATACCTGATGCCCGATGCGGTAGAAACCTTACGTGCAACCGAGGAACTGGTAAAGCTGGGTTTTGTGGTGTTGCCGTATATTCATGCCGATCCGGTATTATGCAAACGGCTCGAAGAAGCGGGCGCTGCCGCGGTAATGCCCCTCGGTTCTCCCATTGGCAGCAACAAAGGTTTAAAAACAATTGATTTCCTGGAGATCATTATTGAACAAAGTAAAGTGCCCGTGGTGGTGGATGCCGGTATCGGTTCTCCTTCCGACGCCGCCAAAGCGCTGGAGATTGGCGCCGATGCCGTGCTGGTGAACACGGCCATTGCCGTAGCAGGTCAACCGGTACAAATGGCCAGGGCCTTTAAAATGGCAGTGGAAGCCGGACGAATAGCATATGAAGCCCGGCTGGCCAAACCCTTGAACACCGCAATTGCAAGTAGTCCATTAACGGCTTTTTTAGATGAATACCATGGATAGTTTTATCAATATATTCGATCAGTATAACTGGGACGAGGTCAGGGAACGCATTTACAGCAAAACCGCTGCCGATGTGGAAGCCGCGCTGGTAAGGCAAAGCAGAACGCTCGATGATTTTATGGCGTTGATCTCGCCCGTAGCGGCAGCTTACCTGGAACCGATGGCGCAGTTGAGTCAACAACTAACGCAGCAGCGGTTTGGGAAAACGATACAGATGTATGTGCCCATGTATCTTTCCAACGAATGCAATAATATTTGTACGTATTGCGGGTTCAGTCTCGATAATAAAGTGCGCCGCAGAACACTCTCGGGTACAGAGATCGTGCAGGAAGCCATGGCCATAAAATCGATGGGGTATGAGCATGTGTTGCTGGTAACGGGCGAGGCTAACCATACCGTGCATGTGCCGTATTTTAAAAATGCCATCGGTCTTTTGAAAGATCATTTTGCGCATATTTCCATGGAAGTGCAACCGCTCGATGAAGCCGATTACCGCGAGCTGGTGAATGAAGGATTGCACACCGTGCTGGTGTACCAGGAAACTTATCACCGCGATGATTATAAAAAACATCATCCCAAAGGAAAGAAATCGAATTTTCAATACCGCATTGAAACGCCCGACCGCCTCGGCAGGGCAGGGGTGTACAAGATCGGTTTGGGCATACTGATAGGACTGGAAGACTGGCGCACCGATTCTTTCTTTACGGCCCTGCATTTGCAATACCTGGAACGCACGTACTGGCAAACAAAGTACAGCATTTCCTTTCCGCGCCTGCGCCCGTTCTCGGGCGGGTTGGAACCGAAAGTGGAAATGGTTGACCGCGAGCTGGTGCAACTGATCTGCGCCTGGCGCATCTTTAACCAGGAAGTGGAATTGTCATTATCAACCCGCGAGCATCCCCGCTTTCGTGATCATATAATGCGGTTGGGCATCACCTCTATCAGTGCCGGATCAAAGACCAATCCGGGTGGGTATGCCGTTGAGCCCGGATCGCTGGAGCAATTTGAAATAGCGGATGAACGCACACCGGCCGAAATGGCCCGCGTTATTTCGTCAATAGGTTATGAGCCTGTGTGGAAGGATTGGGACAAGACCTTGTCGAAACATTTTTAGTTACCAGTTGCCAGTTGCCGGGCTCAAATTAACAGCAGGTTAAATATTGGCGGGCATTCCGCATTAAGGTCCTGGTAACTGGTAACCGGTGACTGATTCAACACTCACCCTTTGACCATAATCATCTTCCCAACTAATAAATATCATCCCTTACTCATAGTTTGCAGGATAGCTTTGGTGTCAAATAAATGACCATGAAAAAGATCCTGCTGGCAATAAATGCCGATCACGTTGACACCGAGATCATTCACTTTGCCTGTAATATAGCCACGCAAACCCATTCTGCGCTCACCGGTTTTTTTATCACCCCTTACCGGGAAGAAGAACAGGTGATCAACATGGCATTTGGGATGCCGTACGTTGAAAACCTGGTGGTAAAAGAACTGCCTGGCATGGCCGCCATTAAAGAAAAGCTGGAACTGCACATCAGCCAGTTTGAGCGTACCTGTGCGGTGAAGGGTGTTCGCTGTAATGTTGTTTGCAGCAATACGCAGTTCGCTGCCCAATCTATAATTGAGGAAAGCCGGTTTGCCGACCTCCTGATCATGCAGGCTAACATGACGTTTGAAGATAAGCTCGAAGAAGCGCCTACCGGTTTTGTAAAAGAGGTGCTCGCTGAAGCCGAATGCCCGGTATTGGTGGCGCCGCTGAACCTGGAAGATATCAATGAAATTGTATTTGCCTATGATGGCAGCCGGGCGGCTGTTTTTGCCATCAAACAATTCACTTACCTGTTCCCCGAGCTGGCCGATAAAAAAGCCATTGTATTGCAGGTGAATAAGGACGACACATTGCCTGTTACAGAAAAAGAGAAATTGGGAAAATGGCTGCGGATGCATTACTCAAGCATCGGCTTCCAGGTGTTGCAGGGAAAACCAACTGATGAATTGTTCGGCTACCTCCTTGGCAAAAAAAATACCATAGTGGTGATGGGTGCCTATGGCCGCAACTGGTTGTCGGAACTTTTTAAACCCGCTACTGCCGGATTGCTTTTGAAGGCCATCAACCTGCCTTTCTTTATTACACATTATTAATTCCCGCTAAAAAATATTTTATGAAAGGATTGGTATTGTATAAAGGGAAATACGGCGCTACCCGTGACTATGCCGGGTTTATTGGTGAGGCATTGAAATGGCCGGTGTATACCCCCGAACAATTATTGACACCAACACTGGCTGCCGCAGATGTACTGGTTATCGGCAGCTCGGTATATGAGGGTCGCTTACTGTTACATGGCTGGTTAAAGAAACATGCGGAGCAATTAAAGAATAAGAAAGTTTTTCTGTTTATCGTATGCGCCACGCCGGCAGATAAGAAAAATGTGCTTGAGCAGATCGCCAATAATAATATACCGGCTGCATTGCGTGAGCATATTGTTGTACACTTTCTGCGCGGCCGGGTGGTCATTAAAGACCTTAACTGGCTCGATAAGCTGATGCTGAAGTTTGCGGCCAAAAGCACCAAAGACCCCGATGAAAAACAACGGATGCTATATGGCTTTGATGCGGTGAACCGGGAAAATGCGGTTCCGCTTATAAATGCGCTGAAAGCGCTGCAAACAGATACGCCGGGCCTGGTAGCCGATGAGATTGCTGATTTAGGGATTTCGTGATTTTGAGATTTCTTTTAATTCATGGCCTTCGACAAATCTCAAAATCCCCAAATCTCGAAATCTCAAAATGTTACGTATTATGTATCATGATGTTATAAGGGAAGGGTGATTGTTGTTGATTAAATAGCCTACTGTTAAACCCCAATATGGGCTCGTGTTTAATTGCATTTATGTTCGTAACTTAGAATATACAACATTTTATATGGCATTCCGATTTGAGTCAATGATAATTGAGATTCATGCCCCGCATTCTGAAGTAAATGAATCCATATTAAAACCAGTGAAAGAGAAAGTGCTGTCATTTTCTCATCTAATAAAAGATATTGTAAAAGCCGAAATTATACTGCGTGATGATGCTGCTGCCGCTCCACAGGAGAATAAGATCTGTGAACTCAGGCTCACCTTGTATGGTGATTCGTTGTTTGTGCATCGGCGATCGGCCAGCTTTGGCGAAAGCGCCTGTTTGGCCGTAGAAGAGTTGGAAAAAGCAGTGCAGGAGCAGGCCAGGCTGCAACAGGGGCTGCCCGATCAAATAACCAGTACGGTAAAAGTTTAAGAACCTGGTGGTGAATGCAGCATTTGTATAACTTCTTCATCTGTCACCTGCGTAAAATCAGCATAAAATTCCCCCACAGAACGGAAATGGGCGGGTATCCAGGTACAAATAAATTCATCGGCTACTTCGCTTAATTTTTCTGCAGCCTGTTGCGACGCTACGGGTACGGCAATTACTATTTTTTTAGGCGCATCATGCCTTATCATTTCAATGGTGCTTAATAATGTATGCCCTGTGGCCACGCCATCATCTATAATGATAACGATTTTGCCATTTACCGGCGTGGGTTTCTTATCGCCCATATACTTTCTGTACATGGCTTTTAATTGCTCCCTGATGTTCACGGTTTGCTGTTGAATATATTCATCAGTGGCAAATGCGTTGGGCGCAATAACCTGCCCCGTAAGGCTTACCGCGCCAATGGCAAATTCCTTGTGCATGGGATGACCGATCTTTTTTGACAGAATGATCTCCAGGGGAAGATGTAAAATTTTTGAAACCGGAAAAGCTACGGGTACGCCACCACGGGGAACGGCCAACGTTATACCATCAACATGATTGTAATGTTGTAAATGCCGGCTCAATGCCAGGCCTGCGTCTATCCGGTCCTGGAACATACTATTAGCCATATCTTACTTATGGAACAATTGTGCCAGCTGTTTTGTTACGGTGTGCTGGAATGGCTTTTGCATTTTCAGGGTGTAAATGAATTACTATGGCCAAGAAAAAGAAACCCGATAATCCAGAGGTCCCTGATCCTGAAACGCCGGAAATAACCCCCGAAATAATTCCCGATAATCCTACTGGTCCGTTCGAAGAGCCTGAGATCGTACCTGAGGATGATCCCGGCGGAACTTCGCCCGGCGAGATCCCTGTGCCCGAACCAGATGAAGGGCCGGGAAAACAGGGCGATAAGCCGGTTACCGGATAGTTACCAGTTCCCGGTTCCCGGTTACCAGGCCTTTAATGCGGAAGCCTGCCTGTAATCAGCCTGCAATAAATTTGAGACCCAGTAACCGGTAACTGGAAACCGGTACCCTTTTCAACATAACCTACTCTATTTCACAATAAAACTCCCTGAAATTGAGTATCACTACAATACCAGCATGGATATTAGCGTTTTACATTGCGCCCTGGCTCAAAATACTAGTAATCAGCGTTTGAACAGGAGGCCGTGCATATAGTACTATTACTGATGCCGGTTTTATATATTTATTAATGTAGATGTACGGCGCGGCAATTGTGTACAGCCCCCGGGTTCGTACCCATTTGTTTTATTTTGTAGCAGTTTATAAAAAATATCCAATGAAAACCCTTTGTATCCGTTGTATCCTATGGGTCTTTTCTGTATTGTTTATTCAGCAGGCAGCACAGGCTCAGGCTGCTCCCACAACGCAACAACCCGTTCCGGCTGCCCCGGATGTTGTTTTACCTCATCAGGCTAAAAAGCCAAAGGTCAAAAAACAATGGAAGTATGCCATTGATATTGACGCCGGATTTGCATCTCCCAACAACAGAGAATTAAGCGATGTTTTCAAAGGCGGGGTTAACGCCTCTATTGGTGTAAAAACAGCTTTCCTGAAAAACAAGCTGTGGGTACGGCCGGTAGGCGGAATGAAATATTATTTTAAGAACATTAATTGGGGTGGAACCGGAAGAGAGGCGTTCCGAACTTTTAAAGCCGGTCTCGAATTGCAATACAATGCATTTGCGGTTAAGAATTATACTTTTTTCCCCCTGTTCAGAGCCGATCAGAACTGGTCATCGAGCCAGCTTACTCAACTGGTGGCCAATAAAGATGCTACTGCTCCCTTTAAAACAACGCACAATGTATTAACAGGTTCCGGTTATTCATTTGCTGCCGGTATCATGGTCGTACGTTCAGGTGATCTGTATGTTAAGCTCAATTACGAATATTATAAACCCGATCTGAAAGTAAATCCTGACCTCGTGCAGGAAATGCTGGCAGCCGGTTACTCAATACCCGATCATAAAGTATTTGATTGCAGTTCAATAAACCTTAGTGTAGGCGTTAATCTGAATTTCAAAAAATAACTATGAAGAAACTATACTTTTTTATAATGGGTTTTCTTACGGGTGTGGTTGTGTGGGGTTGTGGCGATAAGGACCGGTTCCTTTTTAACCAGGTGCCGGCTACACCGCTGCTGAACGTGGAAACCAAGGTATTAATAAAGGATGCCAGTATAATAAATGTGCGGCTCGATAGCACCAATGTTATCCGTGGTTTTAGCACGAGTAATTTCTTTACCACCAGCAACCAGTTCCAGAATTTTTCCTATAACGGCGTGTCGCTGCCCACTACCAAACTGGCGCCGTATAGTTATAACCGCAATACGGTTGTAATAGCTTCCGGTACTTCTGCAGCACCTGTGTTGTATTATTCAATAGACTACGGAAATACCTTTACAGCTGTTACGCCAACATTTAACCCGGTTATCAGCACCACCGGTTTTTATACTACCGACCTGGTTTGCGCCAGCTTTATCGACAGTAATACCCTGATGCTGGCTTATCAGCAAAAAGCGTATACAACGGCCGATAGCCGCAAATTCTATAAATTAAACCTTACCACCAAGGTGGCCACCCGCATAGTTTATTTCGACGATGCTTTTTATCCCGTTAACATAAAGTTCACTGATTACAGAACCGGTTATATGTTGCTGTACAGGAACGCTTCTTACGCCACTTTCATTACCAAAACACTCGATACCGGCCGTACCTGGAGCACACCAGTAGAAATTGCCAAACGCGTGATCACAGGTTTGCAAACCGGTACAAAAGGTACGCTGTGTGCAACGGAAGATTTTGGCAAGGCTTATATGTCGGTCGATAGCGGAAAAACCTGGAAGCAGCCAACAACTGAGCTCAAACTCACCGATGCCTTTATGCTGAATCAGTCGGTTATTTTTGGGATGGACAGTTCAACGCTTTGGAAAAGCATCGATACCGGGGTTACCTGGAATACCGTGCCCAGCACCAATTCCGAATTCCAGAATATGAAGAAACTGCATTTCCAGGACGACCAGAACGGTATCATATATGGTGGCCAGAAGCTGTATATCACCGCCGACGGGGGCTCCAGCTGGAAAGTGCTGTTGTATCCCTATTCTTATATAAATGAATAGGCTTTATTGCCTGTTTTCTTCTTAATGAATTTTTCCAGTTCCACTGCATGAAAAGTGATGGTGGAAAGGATCATACATAATCCTAATTCTATTAAGGTAAGCGGGGCTGTGTTAAATATCTTATTCAGCACCGGAAGATAAATTATTGCCAGTTGTAAAATAAAGGTAAGCGCAATAGCGCCTACGAGCGGTCGATTGGTAAATATGCCCATTCGATAAATGAAATCGTATTCGCTGCGCGATACCATTGCCTGCCCCATTTGGCTAAAGCATAGAACGGTAAACACCATGGTTTGCCAGTGCGCATCACCAATATAAATGGCCCATGCCTGGGTTACCAGGGTTACGGTGGCCATGAGCACCCCCACCCAAACCGTATATATTGCCAGGCCCCGTGCAAAGATGCCTTCGGCAGGACTGCGTGGCGGCCGGTTCATGATCTGTGCATCGGCCTTTTCACTGGCCAGTGCCAGGCCCGGCAAACTATCTGTTACCAGGTTGATCCATAAAATATGGATGGGTAATAACGGCATCGGCAAGCCCACCACCGGGGCCATAAAAATGGTCAGGATCTCAGCAAAATTACAGGCCAGCACATACCGGATGAATTTCCTGATGTTATCATAAATGCGCCGTCCTTCCTTTACGGCTTTTACAATGGTGGCAAAATTGTCGTCGAGCAATATCATGTCCGCCGCTTCCTTCGATACATCGGTACCGGTAATGCCCATGGCCACACCAATGTTTGCCCGTTTCAATGCGGGGGCATCATTGACGCCATCACCGGTCATGGCCACAAACTGTTCCTGCTTTTGCAAGGCTTTTACAATGCGCAATTTCTGTTGAGGCGATACGCGTGCATATACTTTCATTTGGGTGATGCCACCATTGAGGTCTTCGTCGGATAACTTCCCCAGTTCAACACCGGTGACCGTTTTATCTCCTTCCTGTTTCAGTATGCCCATGTCGCGGGCAATAGCGGCTGCTGTTATGGGGTGGTCGCCGGTGATAAGCACCGGCACAATGCCGGCTGTTTTACATTCTGCAATGGCCTGCCGGGCTTCGGGCCGCGGTGGATCTATCATGCCCGCCAGCCCGCAAAATTGTTGATCGCTTTCCAGCGCTACGGCATCGCCGGCTGATGGTAATTGTTTTATGAGTTTACAACTATAGGCAATCACCCGTTGGCCGGCTTCGGCCATGGTATCGCTTCGTTGGGTAACAGGCTGGTGATCTGTTGTATGGCAGATATTTAATATTGACTCCAGGGCGCCCTTGGTGATCACTACAAATGCACCATTCGTTGCATGAACAGTGGTCATCATCTTACGGTCACTGTCAAACGGTAATTCCTGTTTACGGGGAAAGTGTTGTTTCCAGTTGTCGTTATAGCCTTCCTGCTTGCTGGCATATTCAACCAGGGCAACCTCGGTGGGGTCGCCTTTTCGTTTGTTGTTGTCGTTATGATCTTCTTTTGAGTCGTGGTTCAATGCCATCAACAACAGCAGCGCCTGTTCTTTTTGTATCCCGGGAATGGAGAGATCGAATTTATCATGCTGCCAAATGTCCTGCACCGTCATTAGATTTTGCGTAAGCGTACCGGTTTTATCGGTACAGATGTAGGTTACAGAGCCAAGGGTTTCAACAGCGGGCAGCTTGCGGATCAATGCGTTTTTTTTCACCAGCTTTTTAGCGCCCAGGGCCAGCGCAATGGTAATAACGGCCGGCAATGCTTCGGGTATGGCTGCCACGGCCAGGGAGATGGTCGTTAGCAACATGTTCAATGGTTTTTCGCCGCGCAGTATGCCTATGAAATATAGCACTACGCAAATACCCAGTACAATGAACGATAATTTCTTACTGAAGTCGGCGAGGCGTTTTTGTAATGGCGTGGTGCCTTCACGTTCCTGCAGCATGCCGGCAATTTTTCCGATCTCGGTTTGCATACCGGTTGCTACCACCACTCCTTTACCATTACCGGCTGTTACCAGCGTGCTTTTATAGGCCATGTTGATACGATCGCCCAGGGGGGCATCTTCAGCTTGCAATGGATCGGCCGATTTATCGATGGCATGCGACTCGCCCGTCAGTGATGCTTCTTCAATTTTCAGGGAATGGCATTCCAGGATGCGGAGATCTGCGCCCACCATATCACCGGCTTCCAGCAATACTATATCGCCCGGAACAAGAGCTGTTGCCGCAATTTGTTCTACCCGTTTATTTCTTTTTACCCGAACATGAGCAGCCGCCATTTTCTTTAAGGCGTCTATCGCTTTTTCGGCACGGAACTCCTGCGCAAACCCAATAATGGCATTGATGATGATGATTACCAATATTACGATGGCATCTTTCATGTCACCGGCTATAGCCGATACAACCGCGGCTACTATCAATATCAATATCATGACATCCTTGAACTGCAGGGCAAACAACAGCCACGCCGGTTTCTTCTTTTTTTCCTGCAACTGGTTGGGGCCATATTGCTGAATTCGTTTAGCAACTTCATCGGCCAATAAACCATCCCTGGAGCTTTGCAGTTCTTTAAAAACGGCTTCTATAGTGGATGTATGCCAGTTCATTTATAATATTAATTTTTAAAATGTAACAAATTGAGCAAATTCTGAAACGCAGGGAATAAAAGGAGTCTGCCAGATGAACTTATTTCACGTTTCATTACTGATTATTACAGTTTTGAATTGCTGAACGCTTAAATTAGGCCATTGATCTAAATTGCATACTAACACATGCAATATTCCGGCCTGATTATAGTCATCTGAAGATTGAAATCAATACACTAAATTATTTGTGCTGCATATGAAATATACCATTTTACTGCCTGTTTTCCTGCTTTTTTCAGTTATTAGTTATCCGCAATTACAAAAAGCGCCTGCTTATCCATTAATTACGCACGACCCTTATTTCAGCATTTGGTCATTTACCGATGACCTCACTAGCGGTTCTACCAAACACTGGACGGGGGCTGAACAGCCGTTGACGGGGTGGATAAGGGTAGACAGTTTTACCTATCGTTTTATGGGGCAGCGCAAAAAGGAGATGGAAGATGTAGTTAATGAAAATCTGGCAAAAGAAAACTGGCCACCTATTGCTGCCGCAACACAAAAAAAAGTAACTATTACAGCCACGCGAACCAGCTACCAGTTCAGCTGTGGTATGGTCGATCTGCAGTTACAATTTACTTCGCCCTTATTATTGAATAATTGGGCGGTGTTAACGCGCCCCATATCTTATATTACGGTAACACTGAAATCGAACGATGGCAAGGTGCACGATGTGCAGGTGTACCTGGGTGTATCAACCAACGCTTGTGTTAATAAACCAGAACAGGAGGTTACTGCTAAAAAATATCTTATCAACGATGGGTTACAGGTGATACAGGCGGGCTCCGCCGCACAACCGGTATTACAGAAGAAAGGCGATGATCTGCGCATCGATTGGGGATACCTGTATATGGCTGCGCCAAAACTGGCCAAAACGGAACAATCTATTTCAGAAGAAGAGGTGGCCGTGCCGTTTCTTGTTCGCGAGCCGGTTTCAGTAGCCGGTAAACAATTGGTATTAGGTACGAATTTACCGCCTGTTAAAACGAACAATATCGCGAAGGAACAGTTCATTATGCTTGGCTACGACGACATTTATTCCGTTCAATATTTTAATCAGAACCTGCCGCCGGTATGGCGGGCCGAAGGCCGCACTATTGAGAAGGAGCTGGCCCAGGCAGCAGCAGACTACAAAACAATCATGCAACAATGCACGGCCTTCGATCAGCAATTATATAACGATGCCAAAAAAGCCGGTGGCGAAAAATATGCGCAACTGTGCATAGCGGCTTACCGCCAGAGTATTGCGGCGCACAAGATCGTAAAAGACCCTAATGGCGAATTATTATTCCTGTCGAAAGAGAATTTCAGCAATGGTTCAATAAATACGGTTGATGTAACTTATCCATCGGCGCCTTTGTACCTGCTGTACAATCCCAACCTGTTAAAGGGCATGTTGAATGGTATTTTTTATTACAGCGAAAGCGGTAAGTTCACCAAACCATTTGCAGCGCATGATCTGGGTACGTATCCCATTGCAAATGGACAAACCTATGGTGAAGATATGCCGGTGGAAGAATCGGGCAATATGATCATTCTCACTGCTGCCATCGCCAAAGCGGAAGGCAACGCCAATTATGCCAGAAAGCATTGGAAATCGCTTACAACCTGGGCCAACTACTTAAGCCGGGAAGGGCTTGACCCCGCCAACCAGTTGTGCACCGATGATTTTGCCGGCCATCTGGCACGCAACGCGAACTTATCGGTAAAAGCCATTGTAGCACTGGGTTGTTATGTTATGCTGGCCGATATGCTGAATGAAAAAGATACGGCTGTAAAGTACCTCAGCATGGCAAAATACATGGTCACCCAATGGATGAAGCTGGCCAATGATGGCGATCACTACGCGTTGACCTTTTCTGACAAAAACACCTGGAGCCAGAAGTACAACCTGGCCTGGGATAAAATATTAGGACTGCATTTGTTCCCGGCCGAAGTGTATGAGAAAGAGGTGCGGTATTATCTCACCAAACAAAATACCTTTGGCCTGCCACTGGATAGCCGGAAAACCTATACCAAGTCAGACTGGATCCTGTGGACGGCTACGCTGGCCAGCAAACCGGCCGATTTTGAAGCGCTCATAAAACCGGTTTATACGTATCTTACAGCTACGCCAACCCGGGTGCCGCTGAGCGACTGGCACGAAACCACCGATGGAAAACAGGTTGGGTTTCAGGCCCGCAGTGTAGTGGGAGGGTATTTTATGAAGATGTTGGAAGGTAGATTTAACAAGTAATTAATGAGCTATTGAATTATTAAGTTATTAAGTTCGTAAGTTCTTAAGTGGTTGCGACCAAACTCATTAACTGAATAATTCAAAAACTGAAAAACTTACATGGATCGTCGGCAGTTCCTTAGAAACACATCACCGGTGTTGCTGTTACTGACAAACGGCAAGTCGTTATATCGTTCTGCTTTATCGCTGGCGGGTGAACGTGATAAAGTGAAGTTTCGTTTTGCCGTGGCGAGTGATGGGCATTTTGGGCAACTCCAAACCACCTGGGAAAATGATTATAACAGCGTTGTTCAGCATATAAACCAGCAACATCAGCTACACAGGCTGAAAACCTGTATCATCAACGGCGATATCATTCATAACGACCCGGCCATGTTGCCGCTGGCCAAAAAACAACTCGATCAATTGAAAATGCCCTACTATGTTACGCAGGGCAATCATGATATGGTGAATGAGGAAGTTTGGCAAAAGACCTGGAACATGCCATTCAATCATTCGTTCGTTATAAACAAGCAGGTGTTCCTGCTGGCCACCACTTCAAATGAAAAGGGCGAATATCTTTGTCCAGACCTTGACTGGATGCGTTCCCAGCTCGAGAAATACAAGCATGCGCCCAATGTCTTTATCGCCATCCATATTACCCCGGTTAAATGGACCGACAATGGCAAGGATTGTCCGGAGTTTATCACGCTGCTGAAAGATTATAAAAATGTTCGGGCGGTGTTCAACGGGCACGACCACGACCAGGACGATATGAAAGAAAAAGAAGGCATTCCCTTCCTGTTCGATTCGCATATCGGTGGCAGCTGGGGCACTACGTATAAAGGCTTCCGCATGGTAGAAGTAATGCACGACAACACCATTGCCACGTATATCTTAAATCCCGAAACCAAACTGAACGAACATATACTGCCCCATAGGAACATTGTTGAGATTGATGCGTGAGCTTAACTGAACCAGTATTTTTCTATCAATTGTTTATCGATCCCTTTTTTTCGGGCGCGGCGGGCGCTTTGTGGCCGGTATGGGGAACCCGGTGTTACATGAATTGTAAAATAAAGTGAATGAACCGGATGGGGTGTTTAGTGAATAAAATCAACCTTGCCTTTCAGGTCCTGCTCGGCGCTGTGCAGGTAGTCGTAATCTGACCGGGAATAAATTTCCAGTGAATAGGAGGTGGTGTATGCGTTCATGGTGGTGAGGTTGATGACCTGGTCATTTAATTTATACACCCGGGTTATCAATGGGGCATTATACATTACGTAAGAATCCTTTTCGGGAATTTGCAGAATGCCGATCTCATTGATGATTGACCTGAACGTTTCGAGGTCGCCGAAACTGAAACGGAGGGAATGAGAGAATGTATGTTTGTCGTAGTTTTTTAATTGCAGGGCGATGGTGCTGAATAAATAGAATTTGGGCAGGGTGATAGTAATGGAATTGGTGAACAGGGTAGTGGCGTTTAATTTGGTATCTACCTGGCTCAGGTATTCGATCCAGGCGGGGGCATCGAATTTGGTGTTTTCAAGCAGTTGGGTTTGAAAAAGCAAGGTATTGGGGTTGCCTTCCTTTTTAAGGTTGAGGGCCAGGGAATCAAGGAAATGTCTCACGCGCAATTGAAAGATGCTGCTGTCAACCTCTTTTAATGAAGTAGTGCCTTTTAGCTTCCAGGAGCCGGTTTCAACATAATCCTGTATGCTGATGAGGGAAGCTTTTTGCAGCGATAATAATTTAGTGAGGCTGATGTTTTGACCACAAAGCGCGCCGGGCGCAAGGGAAGGGGCAAATAGTATCCACGTGTAAAGCAGTCGTCTCATAACCATGATAACAATGAAGCAACTAATATACTCACTTTAGAACTGGTTCCACCCCAAGCCGGCAAATACCTTCATTTAATTTGATCATTATCAATAAATACAGAAGACTTCTTGTATTTCGGTTATGAGTAACGGCAACTAACGTTTTTTGAATTATAAGCCTATAACCTTATAATTAGCAATTATAAGGTTATAGGCTTATATTATCATAAGGTGTAATATTTGGTGGTTTTTGTACTGATAAGAGCTGGACTTCCCCCGGCCTGTACTACAACATTATTGATATGAGCCTTAATGGTAACCTGAAGAAGAATGTTGCGCCTGCTTAATTTTATCGCAGATTATAACATTACCGGTCCGTTAAATGCCAGGAGGAGCTAAGATATTGGGGATGGCGTAAAAAGATCTTATGTACATTTACAAACAATGGAAATAAGAATAGAACCTTATACTGATCAGTATAAACAGCAAGTCATTGATCTGATAGTGCCAATTCAGCAAGAAGAATTTAATATACCTATAACCGCAGCCGACCAGCCCGATCTGCAGCAGATACCCGATTTTTATCAGAAAGATAATGGGAACTTCTGGCTGGCCATTGCCGATGGAAAAGTCGTTGGCACCATTTCGTTATTAGATATCGGTTATCACCAGGGAGCATTACGGAAAATGTTCGTTCACCGGAATTACCGCGGCAAAGAACATGGTACCGGGCAATTGTTATTAAATACCCTGCTTGCATGGGCGCAGGAGAAAGGGTATACCGAAATATATCTCGGCACAACTGTGAAGTTCCTCGCCGCGCATCGTTTTTATGAGAAGAATAATTTTAAAGAAGTGACCATCGCTGAATTGCCTGTGCAATTTCCCAGGATGGAGGTGGATGTGAAGTTTTACAGGTATGGGGTGGAGTAGGGGGAATAAAAAAAGCCCTGGGAGGGTTTTCTATATTTTTTCTAACTACTTTTACTTGGTGGTGATGAATTCCTTGGGGACTCCATATTTTTTGAAAATTTCTCGGGCTTTTTCCATCTTTTTAACAAAAAATTCCTCCTTGCTATAATCTCTCATAGCTTTATCAACCTTCACTTGAGTTTCTTTTTGTTTTTTCATTCTAGTTGATTTTATACCCGCGAAGTAACGGTTAATTGGATTCTAAAAATCATTGGGTTAAATTATTGATCAGGACAAAGGCTACTGGTTCTAACTTGATTATAATCAATAGATGTATTTAAATGGCTTATTTTAGACAGCATTATTTCTGCGGCAGCTTGTCGCACAATTTGGATTTCAACCCCTTTTTCCAGCACCACTCATTTGGCTCTCCCAATTTTTTGCCCGGCTATCATATAAGATTTTATTATTTTTAGCCCTGAGTGTCAGACCAACCAATATATAATGAGCGGGATCTGTTGCAGCAGGCGGCTGCCGGCAATCAGGATGCTTTTGCCCGCATTTTTGAAACCTACAGGCAACGCCTGTACACCTACCTGCTGGGCATCACCAAAGCGGCTGAAGTAGCTGAAGATATTCTGGTCGACGTATTTATGAAACTCTGGATTGGCCGGGAAATGCTTCCCCGCATCGAAAGCCTCGAAGGGTTCCTGCATAAAGTGGCTTACAACAAAGCCATGGATTTCTTTAAAACAACCGCCCGTCATGCCCGTCTTCAACAGGTGTATGCACAACGTTTAAGCGATCAGGCCGAACGCTCGCTCGAAGACTGGCTCATTGATGAAGAATGCCGCCGCATTTTACAGAATGCTATAAATCAATTACCTCCGCAACGCAAGCTCATTTATACCCTAAGCCGCGAACAGGGATTAACCTATGAAGAAATAGCCCAGGCCCTGCATCTTTCCCGCAACACTGTCAAAAGTACAATTATGGCGGCCACCCGCTCAATCAGCGAATACCTGCAAAAAAATTATCCTGGCAATGCCGCGCTTTCCTGCCTTTTACTGCTTGTTTAGGCCCTTTTCAAAAAAAAAATAAAAAAAAGTTAATCATTCGATAGCCCTTTTTCTTCGCTCGTGCCGTCGTAATGGTATAACCTGTTGCCATGAGCATACAAAACGACCGGCTGCAATACCTGGTAAACCAGTACCTGAGCGACAAAAGTACGCCTGAAGAGTTGCAGGAATTCTGGCAACACATCAGGGATTTAAAGGATGAAAGCCCCATGCAGGAAGCATTGCAAAACCTGTGGACGCAGTCACAGGCGGGCAACGATACGCCGGCCATAGGGTGGCAACCTGTTTTGCAACAGGTGTATGCCCGCGCCAATGCAGCTGAGGCAACAGAAAAAGTAGTGCCTTTACATAAGCGTAGTATTATTCGCTGGGTGGCCGCCGCAGTAGTAATTTTGTCTGTAGGAATGGCGGGCTACTGGCTATTAAATAAGCCTTCCGGTTCCGCCAAAATTGTGGAAACAGGTACAACCAACAAACAGGATGTGGCCGCGCCGCAAAACAATCGCGCCACCATTACGCTGGGAAATGGAAAAACGATCTATCTCGACAGCGCCGCCAGCGGTTCCCTGGCCACCGAGGGAAATGTGCAGCTGGTGAAACTGGCCGACGGACAAATTGCCTACAATGGTTCTGCCAACGAAATAGTTTACAATACCCTTACCAATCCCATGGGCAGCAAAGTGATCGATATGAAGCTTTCTGACGGAAGCCATATCTGGCTCAATGCCGGCTCATCCATTACCTATCCGGTTGCCTTTGTTGGAAATGAACGCAAGGTTGACATAAGCGGTGAAGTGTATTTTGAAGTAGCCCATAATGCCGCCATGCCCTTCAGGGTACATCATGGCGCCATGGAAGTACAGGTACTGGGTACTCATTTTAACATCAACGCTTATGACGACGAGCCCGCTATAAAAGTGACTTTGCTCGAAGGATCGGTGAAAGTGTCGTCAATGGTGAATGGTCAATCGTCAATGCTGAAACCAGGTGAACAGGCCGCCCTTTCCCAATCATCCCAATTATCTCAACCTATCCCAGTACAGACTGAACAGGTTATGGCCTGGAAGAACGGCCTGTTCAGTTTTACCAGCGCCGATCTCAAGACCGTAATGCGGCAGTTGTCGCGCTGGTACAATATCCAGGTAAAATATGAAGGCGAAATACCTGTTCGCAAATTCAGTGGAGAAATTACCCACGACCTTACCTTATCTCAACTAATGAATGGATTGCAATCATTGGGCATCAAATTCTCTATTGAAGGCCGCACAATGATCGTGCGACAAAAATGAATGAATACACTAATTGAATGATCGATAACCTTGCCTGAACGAAAGTTCAACGTGCTGCCAAACAAAAGCCAGAATCCCGCTGGGGCGGGATCCTGGCCGGCGTTTGAGTTTGTAGCAGTATGTTGTGGAGGACTGCTTTCCCGTCCCGATAGCTATCGGGATCGGGACTAAAGATTACATAACCCAAACAATGCAAATCTATGCAAATTGATGCGCTATTCCGTCATGGCGTAAGGCGGAAGCTTTTTACCAAAACTTTGCTCATTATGAAGTTCACGGCAATCCTTTTACTGGCCACCTGCTTACAGGTATCCGCAAAGGTGTTTTCACAATCGGTCACATTCTCCGGTAAAGATGTACCGCTCAAAAATGTATTCAATGCGGTGAAAGATCAAACCGGATATGTTTTCTTTTTTGATGAAGACCTGTTGAAGGGCACAAGGCCTGTTACCATTTCGGCAAAAAATATGCTGCTCGAGGAATTCCTGAGAGAGGCGCTGAAAAGCCAGCCCCTGAAATATTCTATTCAGGGCAAAACCATTTTTTTATCCGGGGCGCCTGCACCAGTGAATGCACAACAGATCAACAATGTAAAAGTATCGGGTATCGTGTTTTCGCCCGACAGGCAACCTGTACCCGGGGCTTCGGTGGGGGTGAAGGGAACCGCTATTGGTACTTCCACCGGCGAAGGCGGCATGTTTACATTGAACGAGGTAAATGAAAATGCCGTGATCCAGATCACCTCAGTGGGCTTCCTTACAAAGGAAATTGCCATTGCCCGGCTGCGGTCGGGTAATGAAATACCCGGTGTGAAACACCTTTCAGGCGACAATACCGCCATCAATTTTGAAGTGGTATTGACAAGGACCGATGATACGCTCGATGCCATCGTCATCAATAACTATTCAACCGGCTACCAAACGCTGAGCAAGGAACGCGCCACCGGCGCTTTTGCAACCGTTACCGCCGGTTCATTTAAACAACAACGCCTCAGCTCGCTGAGTTCCCTGCTCGAAGGTCGCGTTGCCGGTTATAACAATGGCATTATACGGGGAACCACTTCTATGAACGGTGTTACCAGCCCCCTGTATGTGATCGATGGTTTTCCGGTTGAGAATACTTC
Source organism: Niastella vici (assembly GCF_002077945.1). GTDB lineage: Bacteria > Bacteroidota > Bacteroidia > Chitinophagales > Chitinophagaceae > Niastella > Niastella vici. The sequence goes on along the minus strand of NZ_LVYD01000002.1, from coordinate 178,687 downwards.
GTATACCAACAACGGCAATACACTGACAGAAAATTTACCAGGCCTTAACCTGGAAGACATAGAAAAGATCACCGTGCTGAAAGATGCGGCGGCTGCTTCTATCTATGGCGCCCGCGCTGCCAATGGAGTAGTGGTCATCGTTACTAAAAAAGCAAAGAAGGGAAAACCGCAGGTCAGTGCCAGCAGCACTTTTACGGTTCAACCCTATAACTATTATACCGGCCGGCTCGCGAATTCAGCCGATATGGTCGACCTGGAAAAAGAATGGGCGGCCAATAATACCAATTTACAGGGCGCCAGTGCGGCTACCTATGCAAACAACATGCTCACCAATAATATATATCAGAACCAGGGTGTAAAAGCATATCTTAATTACTATGCGGGAAAGACCAGTCAGCAGGACCTGAACAACACGCTTGACCAGCTTTCGCAAAACGGGTATAAATATTACGACGACTTGTCGAAATATGCCAAGCGTAATACCTTCCTGCAGCAGTACAATATCAGCGTAGCAAATGCCAGCGACAAAAACGCATTTTATACCTCTGTAACCTATCGCAACAATGCGCTGGAAGATAAATATTCAGCCAGCAAGAACCTGGGGGTGAACCTGCGTAACACCGCCTACCTCACCAAATGGCTCGATCTGGAGCTGAGCTCCTATCTGCAATACATCGATCAGCAAAAACAAACCTACGACCCGTTGTTGCCCGGTTATAATTATATGCCCTATGATCAGTTGGCATATGATGATGGTTCTCATTTCACGTCTACCGCAGCATCGCGCCTGAGTGCCAATACCATGAACATCATCAACACGTACAAGTTGTACAACATGGATATTACGCCGCTCGATGAGATCAGCAGGAACATCGGCAATACCAAAACCTTTATGAGCCGCAGTTATGCAAAGCTGAATATAAAGTTTGCAAAATGGCTCACCTATCAGGTGTCGTTCCAGTACGAGAACAACAATGAGCGGTATAGCCTGCTGTACGATAAGAATAGTTATTATGTACGCAACCGCGTAAACAGCTTTGCCCAATATACAGCTGCCAGTGGCTTCCAGTATCTGTTGCCTTATGGAAATATTTATAACCGGCAAACGCAGCAGAGTACGGGGTACAACTATCGCCAGCAGCTGAACTTTGATAAGTCATTTGGCGGGCATCATAATATTACTGCGATCCTTGGTTCCGAAACAAAGAACATGAAGCTGGAGCTCAATAACCAAACGCAGTATAACTATGATCCCAGTGTGCTTAACTATACTATGGTGAATGCTGCCAGCCTGGCCAGCGCCAGCGGGTTATTATTGGGTGGTACTTTTGCTGCCAGCGACCTGGGATATGACCGGGAACTGGTGAACCGTTTTGTATCTTTTTATGGTAATGTAGGCTACTCCTATAATGATAAGTACCTGTTAACGGGTAGCCTTCGCTGGGACCGCAGTAACCTGTGGGGAACCGATTCAAAATACCAGAACAAACCATTGTGGTCAGTTGGTGCTGGCTGGAATATTTATAAAGAAGGTTTCTTTACGCCCGGTTTTGTTAGCTTCCTGAAGCTGCGCAGCTCGTATGGTATTGGCGGAAATATTGCCAAAAATTCCGCACCGTATATGACAGCGTATTACAGCTCCAATTTACTGCTCGGTGGTACGCAAGGCTCTATTAGCAATCGGCCCAATCCGCTGTTGTCGTGGGAGCGCACTTTCACCGGTAATATCGGGGTGGACTTCGCCATGTACAACAACCGCATCACCGGTTCTATAGATTACTACAACAAGCAGGGCAAAGACCTGCTGGCAAGTACCCAGGGTGTGCCCACCGAAGGTTGGGGTTACTCTACCTATACGATCAACAACGGTCGAATGACCAACAACGGTATCGAAACTACTATCAGTGCCGATATCATAAAATCAAAAGACTGGAGATGGAACCTTACCAGCCTCATTGCATTTAACAAGAACAAAGTGACCTATGTGAATGTAGAAGCGCCGGTATACTTTCTGCAACTCGATTACGCGAATGCCTATCCCCGGGTTGGCGATCCTTTCAACTCGATCTATAGTTATCAGTGGGCGGGTTTAAGTGATAAAGGACTGCCGCAGGTTTATAACGAAAAAGGCGATAAGGTCACTACTTCACCAACCACCTTACAGTCGATCGTATACAGTGGTACCACCGTGCCCAAATACAGCGGTTCCTTCAGCAGCTCGCTCGATTACAAAAACTTTACGTTTGCCTTCCTGGTCACTTATGAGGGTGGGCATAAAATAAGAAATACCACTGATCTGCCTATGTTGGGCTACCAGTACAGCGGTATTGCAGGCACTTATTTGACCAAGTTTGGTCCTGTGAACAAACGCATCACGCAACGTTGGATGAAACCAGGCGATGAAGCTACCACCGATGTGCCCAAAGCCCTGTTTGCAGAAGCATCTGGCTTTAGCTCCAGTGTATACGATATGTATAACCGGGCATCCATTAATGTGCTGAATGCCGGTAACATCCGCCTGCGTAATATTTCCCTGGCCTACAATCTGCTTTCGCGTATTACCAGACCCGCATTTATTGAAAGCGCGCGGTTGCAATTTAATGTGGAGAATGCGTTCACCATTGCGGCCGACAAAAACGCCAAGTACCTGTTAAATGGTTATAACAGGCCAAATTATGTATGGGGATTGTACCTCGGGTTTTAATCTGTAAACAATTTTAAAAAGAAAGGCTATGAAGTCTAACATAACTATAAATATTGTGCTGTTGCTGTTAGTGGTTGGTTTGGGTTCCTCCTGTAAAAAATATTTGGATGTATTGCCTAAAGGCCAGAAGATCCCGACAACCCTGGCCGATTTTGAGGCCCTTGTAAGGGATGAATACACAAACCACCGGGCGCCGGTAACACAATCGGTGTTACTGTTGAATGATCGCTGGGAAAGCCAGTCGAACCTGAATTATTACACATTGTGGAAGCCCAACTATATGTGGGATGAAAGCGCTAACAGGGTCAGTTTGAATAATGCTGATGAAAGCACCTATTATACCGCGTATGCTGCGATTTCTACTTTCAATCTTATTTTACAATATGCGCCGTCGGCAACAGAAGCAACCGATGCCGATAAAAGCACCCTGATAGCACAGGCCAAACTGGGCCGCGCCATGCATTATTTCATTCTCGTAAACTATTATGCCGATACGTATGAAGCTTCCAATGCAGCTTCCAAACTGGCTGTGCCGCTGATCGAAAGCGCTGATATCAATGCGCCGTTTAAACAGGTCACGATTCAGGAAATGTATGATTATATCATCAAAAATGTAACGGAAGCTATTCCCGACCTGCCGGTGAAAGGCGCCACCATAATACATGGTACAAAAGGGGCCGCATATGCTTTCCTGGCCCGGGTATACCTGCAAATGAGCGATTATGATAAAGCGCTGTCATATGCCGACCAGGCGCTTGCCCAGAATGCACAACTGTTCGATTATCCTGCTTTTTACACTTCCTATAAAACGCAGATAGAGCAGGCGGGTGTTTATCCCAGTTTGCCATCACCCAGAGGGTATGATTATATCGAGAACTACATCATGATGCATGGGGAAGTTATTTACAGTAAAAGGGATTGGCCGTTACGAGTAGACAGGGCTGCCCGTTTTGAAACCGGCGATGCCCAGCTGGCATCACGCTGGAAATTGAGAACGGTGGGCGCCGATACATACTATTACGGAATAACAACCGGCCGGTATAATGAAGGCGGTATCACTACCGCAGAAGTGTACCTGATAAAAGCCGAATGCCTGGCGCGTAAGAATGACCTCGCCGGCGCTATGACTGCCCTGAATGCCGTGCGGGTGAAACGTATTTTCCCGGCCAGTTATGTTGCGTTAACAGCCAGCAGCACACAGGAAGCGATCGGCTATATCCGCCGCAGCAAAGAGAATGAAACGCTTTTCGGCATTGTAGCGTTTGGCGATTTGCGCCGGTATAATAAAGACCCGCTGTATGCCAGAACATACACTAAAACAGAGAACGGGGTTACGGTTAGCCTGAAACCAGCATCGCCTCTGTACACCATGCCATTCCCCCTGGGCGCTATCAAGAACCCCGGTAACGGCACTATTCAGCAGAACGTAAACCAATAATACACTTATCAATGAAACAAGCATTAATCAAAAAAGTAGGGTATGCCATGGCCGCCTTGTTGGTGGCGGGGTCGTTGTACGCCTTTCAACGGGCAGCAAAGTACACGCTGACCGGCGAATTCAAAGAACTGGCCGATGGTACTAAAATAGAACTGATACCGGGCGGTACGCATAAGAACGAAAAACCAGTGGCAGAAACGATAGTGAGGAACGGCAAATTTGTATTCACCGGTAATGTTAGTGAGCCACGGATTTTTGTCATAAAAATAGCGGGCGAAGATTACAGCCGGTTCCGCGTGATGGTAGAGAATGCAGCTATTCATGTGACCGGCCGTGTAACGGCGAAAGAAATGAATGGTTCTACGTCACATCAGTTCAATGACCTGAAGGTTATTGGCAGCAAGGCGCACGATGAATTCCTGCGCAAGACTTCGTTACGTGAAAGGCTGGAGGCATTGTATAAAGCTTACCACGACAATAATAAAGAAATACTGGCGCAACTGGATTCGGCACGGGTAAAGAAAGATACCACACTGCAGAAGCAGTTGGCTGCTTCGGATGCCTATAAAAAATTTGCTAACGATGAGAAGGCATTCTTTACTACTGTTGAGGATTCTATAAAGGGATTGATCCTCGCTAACAAAGACAGCTGGTGGGGGCCCTTCCTGATGCTGGATCAATTGAACTATTTCACCCCAAAAGAGAAAGCTATTTTTGAACAGTTCTCGAAAGAAGCGAAGGAAAGCTATTATGGTAAAGTTGTGCAGGCCGACCTGTATCCTAAAAGTTATGTTGGTTTGAAAGCGCCTTCGCTGGCGTTTGTAGATTCAGCACAAAAGCCGGTTTCATTTGCTTCCATCGCCAAAGGAAAGAAATATGTGGTCATCGATTTCTGGGCTTCCTGGTGTAATCCCTGCCGCAAAGCAATCCCTGCCTTAAAGCAATTCTACCAGGAAATGAGCAGCAATGGGATAGAGATCATCAGCGTATCGATCGACAAAAAAGAAGCCGACTGGGTGAAAGCCAATACCGCCGAGGCATTTCCCTGGCACAGTTACCTCGACCGTGCCGGTTTGGCCGATGCGTATAATGTAAAAGCAATACCTGCCATGTTCCTGCTCACCGGGGAAGGGAAAGTAGTAGCCGAAAATGTTTCGTTGGAAGAGATCAAAACGAAGCTCAGCCCCCCAGCCCCCTAAAGGGGAGTATAAATGCTTTCAGGGCGAGCCTTCCACCAATTGGCGGAAGGCTCGCTTTTTTTTCAAGTCAATACTTTAGTCCGCAAATTGGCCCGCCAACACTGATTTCACATACAAATTTCTGCAATTCACATACAATTTATTGCATATACTATTGTCCTGTTGTACTTTCGCCCCCGTTCACTTCCGGTAGACTATGAAAACTGTAACCCCTTTAAGACCTAAAACGCCCTTTATGAACAACTATTTACACCGGAAACTGCATGATCGTATTCCTGTATATCCCATGTACACCACTGTGGCCGATGAATAAGTGCTAATTACAGCCTCTCTGCAGACGAATTCCCAAAAATGTTGAGCGTCTATTAATGTGAGCAGGAATTTCCCTGTAGAAATGCCATTGCTATTTTAATGCAACAGTATAGTCTGCGCGGCGGCTGTTGAAGCGATACTGAATACTCTTCGGGCTCGCAATGGTTATTTTTTGTCTTTTACAACCCCTCATAAACCATGAAACGTACACTGCGATCCTTCTTATTGGTATGGAAGGAAAACACCAACCTGATTGAGCGAAAGCACACCTGCCTTCGTTATTCTTTACTACTAATGTGGCTGTTGATTTGCCTGAGTGCCCTGGCGCAGGACCCACAGGTGGCCGGTATCACCGATGCACAGTCGCACAACGGTGGTATTGTGGAGGCCAATTATACCGGCTTCCCTTCTGCCAATAAAATGTCTCCCGAATTGTGGAAGCAGGTAAACCCCGGCCAGCCCTATAATGAACGGGCCTGCTACAAAACTTTCGGCAAGGACCCTGTGAAATTTGCAGAAGTGATTGGCAAGTGTAATGCGTTTGAAAGTTTTTATATCAATCCCGATAAACCTTCCACGTATAGAATAGTGAAGGGGTTGTACCCGATAAATTTTCAACGGAACGGCGAATGGATACCCCTTAATTCACAGTTGAGGCAAACGGGTAATAATGTATATGAAGCGCCCGATCAGTGGAACCCCGTGGGTATTCAGGTCAAAGATCATAAAACCTGGATAAGCGCGCCGGCCAAAGTGCAGTTCAACGACTGGACACTCTATGGCATCAATGGAACCAACAAAACCGAACTGGCCAAAGCCAACTGGAGCAATTACACAGTAGGCGCCGATGGAATAAAGATCATAAATATCTTTCCCGGTATTGATGCCGAAATGCGGGTAAGCCGCGGCGGTATAAAGACCAGCTTTGTCATTCACCAATTCAACTATACGCAGTATAGCGAATTGTATTTTGAAGACGCCTTTATAGGACTGACCGAAAAAGGATTGTTCTTTCAAAATGGCGACAATGAAAAGGACAGGGCAGAAGCGGTATATGCCGATGTAACCGGCGAACCATCCGCTATTAAAATTGCACCTGCATTCGGGTTTGCTAAAAAAAATCCGGGCTTTGTTACCAGCTTTCCTTATCATGTGTCGGGTAATAAGATTGGTGTAGCCGTACCTGCCGAATTCATAGTTAATAATCTGGCAACAGGTGATGTTGTGATAGATCCGCTGGTGCAAAGTACCAATTCCATTGCCCAATCAGCAGTAGGTACCATGTACAATGCCAGTTGTGGCTGGGCCAATCACTGCGATTATATTATTGCGGTTACACCGCCTGCCAATGCTACCATCACCTCCATTGCATCAGAAATATATGTAGTGGCAAACGCCCCTTGCGGGCTGGAACAGTTTGCCGTGCAGATGCAAAGCGGTACCTGTTACAGCCCTGGCGCCGGCCAGGTGTGGAGGGATGGAAGCGCTACCGGTCCGGGCACTATGTGGGCCGGTTATTATGCGTTTCCCGGTTTAATGGGTTGCGCGCCCGCGCCTTCCTGTACGCCTTCGCCCATGAGCATAACCTACAAATTATTCCGTAAATGTGCCGGACCCGTTGGCTGCGACAATACCTGTATTGGCCTGGTTAATCCACTGTCGGTTATGATAGAGGGCCATACGGCAGAGTTAACAACTATTAACGTGTCTGCAGCTTCGGCTTGCCAGAATCAGGATATTACTTTCAGCACATCCACTGCCAATGGCGTTGGACCTTTTTCGGCCATCAACTGGAGCTATAACGCTTCTGGAACACCTTCATTGGGTACAGGACCCAGCATTAATGCGGGTGCTGCCCTCGCGCCAGGTGCGTACACCATCTATGCCGATGCAACGGACGCATGTGGTACATCGGCACAGGTAAGCAAGTCGTTTACCATTAAACCATTACCGGTGGCCACATTGGGTTCAGCGGGTATCACCATCTGTAATCGCGCTACTACCAATATAACTCCTTCCTCAACTATTGGTGGAACAACCTATACCTGGACGGTGGTGCAAACCAATGTTACTGGCGCCAGCAACGGCAGCGGTACCACCATTGCACAACAGTTAACCAATAACGGCGGCATACCCGGTACCGCTGTATATACCATTACGCCCAAGGCGAATGGATGCGATGGTTCGCCAATAATCTATACCGTTACCGTACAACCGGCGAACAATATTTTGTATGTAGATGACCTCAACGGCAATGACGCCAATTGCGGCGATGCCTGGACCAGTTCTTTAAAGACCCTGTCAACTGCGATGGATATAGCGAAGTATAGCAATAATGTGCAGGAGATCTGGGTAGCGAAAGGTACGTATTATCCCACTGGTGCGCAGAATGGCGTTAAGCGCGATAGCAGCTTTACGATCCTGCGCGGTGGCTTGAAATTATACGGGGGCTATCCCAATGGCGGCGGTGTTCGTGATGTTGCCGCCAACGCTACGGTATTGAGCGGCGACATAGGTACGTTGAATGATACGCTCGATAACAGTTACCACGTAATGGTGATAGGGGGTATTTTTGCCGGGGTCGATAGTATTGTGGTTGATGGATTTACCCTTACAAAAGGAAATGCCGATGGAACCGGAACGGTGAGTTATGGTACTGCACCGGTATACCAGGGACATGGCGGGGGCTTGTATGTGAAAAATAATGCCCAGGGCCAGAAAACTGCTTTGCGTAACCTCACCTTTACCGCCAATACTTCCAAAATACTGGCCGGTGGTTTGGAGATGGATATCTCTTCTCCCTTAATTGAGAATTGCACATTTACAAATAACCATTGCATGGCCTATGGCGGTGCCATGGCATGCGATAACCAGGCCAGTCCGGTAGTTACCGGGTGTAATTTTACCGGTAATACGGCTTACAGCCTCGGTGGGGCTGTATTTACTCAAAATAATACGAGTACGCCTGTATTTACCAATTGCAGCTTTATCGCCAATAATGCGGTACCATATCCGCCCGGCACCGGATATACCTATGGTGGTGCTATGTTTAACAATACAGGATCGAATACAACATTGACGAATTGCATATTTACGGCAAACAGAGCGACCGGCGGTGGAGGAGCCATATGTGGTAGCAGTAGTGCTGTGGCTACCATAACGTATAGTGTATTTGATGGCAATGTGTGCGTAAATGCTTTGGGCGATATTGGTTCCGGTGGCGCCTTGCAGATGATGGGCGGTGGCGGTGTCATCAATCTTAACAACAGCGTATTGGCAAACAATATCGCCGGTGGCGCCAATGATGATGGTGGTGGCGCTTTAATGGCCTATACCGGTATCTTCAATTGTGCGAATGTTACCTTGTCGGGCAACACCACGCAAAGTACTATCAAAACCAACAGTAATGGCATCAGTATTTATTCCGGTTCTACGGTAAATTTTTATAACAGTATTGCCTGGGGTACGCCTGCACAACAGTTGAATAACCAGGGAACATTCAATAATGATCACTCGCTGGTGAAAGGCACGGCGCCGGCATTGCCTAATCTCGATCTTGATCCCCAATTTGTGGATGCTGCCAATACAGCCGGCGCCGATGGTATTTGGCGCACCGCCGATGATGGATTACAGCTAACTCCTTGCAGTCCGGCCGCCAATATGGGCAGCAATGCGCTGGTGCCCGGCAGCATTACAACCGACATGGCCGGTAATGCCCGTATTTTCAATACAACGGTTGATATGGGCGCTTATGAGTTGCAAGCCCCCCTCACACCAATGAGTTTCACCAATGTGGTGAAGACCTATGGTGATCCCGATGCAGCCGTGCCGAATATTACGAATTGCTCAGGCCTGCCAGTTACATTCACTATTGCCGATAACACCATTGCCACTATGGTAAGCGGTAATCTGCATATTCTGAAAGCAGGCGTTACCACTATAACCGCGCACACGGTGAATGGAACACCCGATGTAACGGTAACGCTGACCGTAAATCCCAAACCGGTGACCATCAGCCTTACGGCTACGCCGGTTACCAAAGTATATGATGGCAATACCACGGCTACCATCAACGCTGCCAATTTGCAGTTTGCAGCAGGCGATATCGTGGGCGCCGATAATGTGGTGATTACCCTGAGCAGCAACAATGCCCTATACGATACCAAAGATGTGGGCACCGGTAAAACCATCACCGTTCCATTGGCGAACATCAGCCTTACCGGTACCGCCGCCGCTAATTATATTATCAGCAACACGAGCGATATAAGCGCCGCCGTGGGTGTTATTACACCGCTGGCCATTACCATTACGGCCGATGCAAAAACGAAGACCTATGGCAATGCCGATCCGGCCCTCACGTATACCAATTTACCAGCCCTTGCTCCGGGTGATGCGTTCACCGGCGCCCTGACCCGCGCACCGGGTGAAAATGTGGGCACTTATGCTATAAACCAGGGCACCCTGGCGTTGAGCAGCAACTATACCATAACTTATATTGGTAATAACCTCACCATAACCCAAAAGACAATTACCGTTACGGCCGATGCCAAAACAAAAGTGTATGGCAATGCCGATCCGGCGCTTACTTATACCTATGCGCCGGCATTGGTTGGAACCGATGCGTTCACCGGTTCACTGTCGCGGACCGCTGGTGAGAATGTGGGCACCTACGCTATTAACCAGGGAACCCTGGCGCTGAGCGCGAATTATACAATTGTATATACTGGCAGCAACCTTACCATTACCAAAAAAGCGATCACGGTAACGGTGGATGCCAAAACAAAGACCTATGGCGATGCAGACCCTGCATTAACGTATATGTATGCGCCAGCCCTTGTTGGAACTGATGTGTTTACCGGTTCGCTGTTGCGTATTGCCGGTGAGAATGTGGGCGTCTATACTATTAATCAGGGATCATTGACGTTGAGCGGTAATTATCTTATTACGTTTAATGGCAACAGCCTTACCATTACGCCGAAAACAATCACGGCAACTGCTGATGCACAAACGAAGATCTATGGCGATCCTGACCCTGCGCTTACTTATAAGTATACGCCGGCCCTGGTTGGAACCGATGTGTTTGTCGGCGCCATCGGCAGAACACCGGGCGAAAATGCAGGCAGCTATACCATTAATCAAAGCACGCTGGCATTAAGCAGCAATTACATATTGATCTATGTACCGGCCAACCTCATCATCAACAAAGCGGTGTTAACGGTTACTGCCAGGGATACCACCATTTGTTTGCGTGATGTACTTACCGCAGGAACGATAAACTACAGCGGGTTTAAGAATGGCGATGATGCCAATGACCTCACCCGGCAGCCAACTGTAGCCATTCCCAATTATACTGCAGCGGGCAATTATACCCTAACACCATCGGGTGGTTCATCAAACAATTACAGCTTTAATTATGTAAGCGCACAGCTCACTGTTAAGCCAGTGCCCTCAGGTGCTATAACACAAACACAACTGGGGCCTGCTGTAATAACCACACCCGGCTTTACCAGTGGGGTGCAGTTAACGGCGCCCACCGCACCTGGTTACACCTATGCCTGGAGTACCGGTGAAACCGCTTCATCGATAGCCGTAAAAGCAACCGGTGATTTTTGGGTAACGGTAACCAATTCACAGGGCTGCAGTACGCGCTTTACCGCTGCCGTGTTTCAGCAAACCCTGGTTGTGCCGAATATCTTTTCGCCCAATGGCGATAATATTCACGATAAATGGGTGATCGAGAACCTGCAGAATTATCCAGGTAATGTGGTGCAGATCTATAACCGCTACGGACAGGTAGTGTTTAAAATGACCAACTACACGCCATGGGATGGCCGGGTGAACGGCAAGGATATGCCGGTTGGTACTTACTATTATATAATTGATCCGAAGAACGGTCAAAAGCCAGTAACCGGATATATAGACATCATTCGATAAAATAGTTCAAATTTAATAACGATATACAATGAAGAAGATATTGTTGTTGGTGACAGGAATGTATTTGTGTCAGGTTGTTGTTGCACAGCAGCGATCACATTATACCCAGTATATACTGAATAATTATATTCTGAACCCGGCCCTTACCGGCATTGAGAATTATACCGATGTAAAGATCAGTGCGCGGGATCAATGGGTGGGGTTGAATGGCGCACCGCGTACGGCCTACCTTACCATTCATGCGCCGTTGGGGAAAAAGGACCTGAAGACAACTGCCACCTCATTTGAAATTCCCGGCGAAAACCCCAGGGGCAGTGCCTACTGGGAAAGCTATACCGCATCGGAACCGCATCATGGCATTGGCATGAGTGTGATCAATGACAGAACAGGGAATTTCAACCGGTTCACCGTCAATATTAGTTATGCTTATCATATCGGGTTAAGCCCAAGAACGAGTTTGGCAGCCGGTTTTGCGGGCGGTATCACTTCGGTGGGGTTGAATGCAAATGGCAAGGCCTTTTTCGGTTCCGACCCGGCCGACCCCGCCATTGGCGGGGCGGTGGCAAAGGACCTGCGGAAATTAAAACCCGATTTCTCTGCCGGGCTCTGGCTGTATTCGGCCGATTATTTTGTTGGGGTATCGGCCCAGCAACTGGTACCGCAAAAGCTGGCCTTTGTTGATGATGCCACGTTCAAAACAACCGGAAAGCTGGTGCCGCATTTATTTATGACGGCCGGTTATCGCTTCCTGCTTACAGAAGATATCAATGCACTTCCTTCGGTGATGGTTAAATATATCAATGGAGCTTTTAAGAATGATTATCAGGCTGAGTTTAATGTTAAGTTGCAATACCGCGATCTGTTGTGGGTAGGAGGGAGCTACCGCCAGTTCGATGGGTATGCTGCCATGCTGGGCCTCAATGTGGCCAATACTTTCAACATTGGATATTCATACGATATCACAAAAACCGACCTGCGTACCTATAGTAAAGGTACCCATGAGTTAATGATCGGCTTCCTGATCGGCAACCGTTATGGGGATACCTGTCCGCGGAATGTGTGGTAAAACGGGGTGGTACGGTTTTTTCAGCTTTTTTAAAATGAATAAAAACAATTAGTTATGCAAAATGCAGTGGACCATGTTGCCGGGTACGACTATGGGGCAGCCGGGTTGGCCACCTCGCCCGTAACTATGAAAGAGCTGGATCTGTTAAAGCAAACCATAACATTTGATTCAGAAGATGCAAGATATTTACGAGTGGCAGGGAGTGTGCTGGAAGACCAAACGGAATCAATCGTCAATTTATGGCGGGGCGTTATCAACTCAATGCCGCATCTGGCCTGTTATTTCAAAGATGCGCAGGGCAATCCCGATGAAGAATATAAATCAAAAGTAAAGGAACGGTTCAAGCAATGGATCATTGACGTATGCACCAAACCGTATGATCAGGATTGGTTGAATTACCAGCATGAGATCGGGTTGCGGCATATGCATGAAAAGAAAAACAAGACCGACGGGGCCAATGCCGCTCCGTATATTCCTATGCGGTATGTGCTGGCTTTTACGGCAGTGGTGAACGATACCATAAAACCTTTTCTGGTCAAAAAAGGTCATAGCCTGGGGGTTATTGAAAAAATGTACAAAGCCTGGTGCAAAGCCGTGTTATTACATGTGACCTTATGGACGCAGGCTTACTGCAATGCTGAATGGTGAGTGTTTTTTTTCAATAGCCGGTCAATCAGTAATAATGAAAATGCGGTGAAAACGATTGCCGGGAACAGCTCGAACCGGAATACGATGGGGGCGGCATAAATGCTGAAGCAGAAATTAACGATCCAGAAACCGCCGGCCAAAAGGAGTGTTCTTAATAAGGCCGGTGGCAGGGCATAGCGTTTTGCTTTTACGAGCACAACGGCCAGCGCTCCGCAGCAAATAATGTTTACCAGCAGGAACCAGTAAGGCTGCGGTTGCAGAATTGTAGCCTGAATGGTTTTATTGATACAGGTTACACGCTCCCCTTTATACCTGAACCATTTAATAGCGACAGAATCTACCGTATCATTTCCCACATTATAAATAATGAAGGATTCAAGGGGCGGCAGACAATACCATTTGATATTGGGCCAAAGATAATAATGCGCAAAAACAGCGGGATGTTGCAGCGAAAGGCTATTACTGTACTGTGAAAAAACAGGCGCCACTGCATGCCAGGCGCAGAAATAGTTACTGATCTTTTTGCTGGCTTGTACCGAACGCTGGTATTCCTTCAATGGCGAATTCAATGCCCATAAATAATCAAACGTTAAGGTAGGATACGGCTTGTTCGCAGCATGCGAATTGAAATATTGTTTTACGATTCTATTGAGTTCTTTACAATCTGTTGAGGGAAGATCGGCATCCTGTACTTTAATATACGGGTACATATGCAGCGCATTGTTCATCGACATCCAGCTGCCGAAGGCCGAAAATATGGGGATGCCGGTTTCTTTTGCGGTAATGTTTTTAATGTATTGCACGGTGAGCGAAATGGGCAGAACCATTAATACGGTGCCGGTTAGTTTAAATAACAGGTTGCGATTGCTTAGCAGCAAAGCAAATAATGCAATGGCAGGCAGGAAGATAGCTGCAAAACGCAGAGTGAATATAAGGAACATCAAACCGCTCAATAGTATTAACTGTATCCAGGCCGGCCGGTTAATGATCCAGAGTAACAGAGAAAACCAGATCAGGCATAATCCTATATACACGGCATCGCTGCAGATATAATTGCTGATATACAAGTTCGCCGGGTTGAAAACCAATACAATAAACATTATATTGCTAATGACCTTACGAAGTGGATAAAAATACCGGATGGTGAAGAACAGGGTCAATGCGCCCGCCTGTATTATAAAGTATTGAATAAAAGTTAGTGAGGTGTCTGATGTTGTTACCCAATGTATACCTTCCAGGAATCTGGAATAACCTATTGGCCTGAAGCTGATGTTATGGTGATGGGCTGCTGCATTAATATAGGTGTAGCTGTCTGCAAAGAAATCCGCAAACGGATAGCAAAGCTTGAAAATGACAAACTGAATAATGATGGCGGCAAAACCCCAATCGAGGTATCGCTTGTTGTCGGCATTTTTGAACAGGAACCGCGAAAAGGATTCGGCGTCTTTCGAATGACCGGTGCGGATATTATTTTTAATAAGGTTGAACCAGGATGACAGTTTGCTCATACCCCATAAAAATAATCAATAGCCCATTAATGTCCGTTTTTTCTGAGCCCCTTATTACTTACTTCGCTGTAAAAGCTTCATTAAATGGCAGTCTTCGGATCCTTTTCCCCGTAGCGGCAAAAATGGCGTTGCATACCACGGCGGCTATCGGTGGCAAAGCGGGCTCACCCAAACCTGTAGGCGCCTCGTTGGTGGCTACAAATTGCACTTCCACATCGAGCGGGGCATCCTGCATCCGCATCATTTTATAGGTGTTGAAATTTTTCTGTTGAACGGCCCCCTTATCGAGCGTGATGGCCGTATACATGGCATGGCCCAGGCCATCAACGATAGCGCCCTGCACCTGGTTTTCGGCGCCGCTCAGGTTCACTACCTGTCCGCAGTTGACAGCTGCCCACACTTTATGTACTTTGGGTTTACCGTTCACTATAGAAACCTCGGCCACTTCGGCTACATAGGTGCTGAAAGAATAATACGCGGCAAAACCTTTAAAGCGGCCCGGTGTTTTTTTGTCCCAGTTGCTCATTTGGCGAACCTGGTTAATAACGCCTTTGAACTTCTCTACATTATAGTTCACCTTGCCAACGGGATTGGTTGTTGCTTTTTCCAGCAGTTCGAGGCGGAATGCAATGGGGTCTTTCTTTAGCTCATGCGCTATTTCATCGAGAAAACTTTGTTCGGCAAACCCGATGGCATTATGCGTGGGCGCACGCCAGGGGCCGGTTTGTATATTCGAGGTGAGGCCTTGTCCATCTACCCGGTAATTGGCCAGTGCGCCGGCGGGGAAATTATCAGCAGCGGCGGCGCGGCCATTCAGGGCCACGGCGGTAAGGTACCAGCCATCGAGCTCATTATTGTTGTTGATGGCAGCGCGGTAGCGGTACATGCCATTGGGCCTGTAAAAATCACCCTGCATATCATCTTCGCGTGTCCATAACATTTGTATGGGCGCTTTGGCAACGGCAGAGATCTGTGCCGCTTCTACCACATTATCGCTGCGTAGTTTTCTGCCAAAACCGCCGCCCTGGCGGGGCAGTCCCAGCGTGATGTTATCTTCCGGAATACCTAATGCTTTGGCTACATCGGTGCGGGCCCGGCCGGGTACCTGGGTGGGGCCGTACAGGTCGGCCTTGCCATCGCGCACATCGGCAAAAAAGTTGATGGGCTCCATGGGTGCATGGCTCAGCACCGGCACTTCATACACGCTTTCAATCACTTTTTTAGCGCCACTCAATGCTTTGTCTGCATCGCCATCATTGCGATCGGGCTTTTCGCTTTTTTGTTGGATCAGATTTTTAAAAGCTTCTATATGTTCGGTAGTGCTTTCCAGTTTACCGGCATCTTCCCATTCAACTTTCAATGCATCGCGTCCTTTTCTGGCTGCCCAGGTATTGGTGGCGAGCACGGCCACCACCGTATCGGTGCGCACGACGTTTTTGACGCCGGGTATTTTGCGGGCTTCGGTATCGTCGAACGATTTTAATTTCTTGCCAAAGGCCGGCGGCCGCGATACCATACAAAACAGCATGCCTTCGCGCCGGGTATCGATGCCGAACAGCGGTTTGCCGGTAAGGATATTCCTGTTATCAATATTCTTAATGCGTTTCCCGATAATTTTGAAAGCTGACGGGTCTTTCAGTTTGATGTTTTCCGGCACCGGCATGGAAGCCGATTTGGTAGCCAGTTCGCCATAGCTGAGTTTTTTTCCGCTGGCGGCATGAATGACGAAACCGTTTTCTGTACTGCATTCCGATTCCGGTACACTCCAGGTTTGCGCTGCTGCTGCTATGAGCATCATGCGCGCTACGGCGCCTGCTTTTCTGATCGGTTCATACCGGCCTTTAATGGCGCCACTGCCACCGGCCGACTGGTTGCCGTATTTGTCTTTATCGAATGCAGCCTGGTTGATCACCACTTTATTCCAATCCACATCCAGCTCTTCAGCCAGCAACATGGGCAAAGAAGTTTTTACACCCTGGCCGATCTCGGGATTGGGCGCCATCAGTGTTACAATGCCTTTGGGATCTATGGAGAGATAAGCATTGGGCGAGAAGAGGGGCGCCGCATCGGCTGCCGTTTCCGGCGCTACGTTCGCCAGCAGTTCAAAACCAAACAACACGCCGCCGCCGGCGAGAGAGGTTATTTTTAAAAAATGTCTTCGGGATATATTAGCAGGAACCTGTTTCATGATTGATAAGTTGATGAGTGAATGCCAATGTGGTGTTACTTCGTTTTTTCCGCAGCCATATGAACTGCTTTACGTATCCGTACATACGTACCACATCTGCAAATATTACTCATGGCAGCATTGATGTCCTCATCGGTGGGGTGGGGCTTTCTTTTTAGCAGCGCCACAGCAGCCATAACCTGTCCGCTTTGGCAATAACCACATTGGGGCACATCCATTTCATCCCAGGCTTGTTGCACCGGGTGATCGCCGTTATCGCTTAACCCTTCAATGGTGGTGATCTTGTTAACGCCCACTGCCGAAACAGGGTAGGAGCAGGAACGGATGGCATTGTCGTTCATCAGTACCGTACAGGCACCACATTGGGCAATACCGCAACCAAACTTGGTACCTACCAGGTTCAGTTCATCGCGCAACACCCATAGCAACGGCGTATCGGGCGAAACATCAACGGTGTGTTGTTTATTGTTAACGGTAATTGTATAGGAAGCCATGATATTGGTTTTGATAAAGTTAGTGAATCAATTATAAATGACGGTCTTTTGTGAAGGACGGTTGTAACAATGCGCAAAAAGTTGAATGTAGTGCTAATTAAGGTTAGTTTTTGGGGCTATTGTAAAAAAAAGTGAACCATCTGATAAAAATGGTTCACTTTGGTAAGTTCGGGTTCAAAAGTTTAAAGTTCAAAGTTCACAGTTAACAGTTCAAAGTTTTCAATTTTGACTTCCCGTTAACCAGGAACTTTGAACTGTAAACTAAAAAACTAACTTTCCGCCAACTCCTTCACCATTTGTAATGCTTTGGGAAAGGTGGCCGAAAAGTAGTCCTTGAAGGCATCGTTAATATCCATATCAACAACGAGTTCCGTTCTTCCGTTATCCTCATTCAGCGTGTAGTTCTCATGTGCCCCGGCCCATTGTTTTACTTCTTCGCTATCGGTGTCTTCAACCCCATTCTTAACAACGCCCAGGTGTTGGAAACTTATGTATTGATTGGGGATGGTTTCATCAATAGTTGATACCATGCCCATACCTCTTCCATCGAGGAACAATACCTTGCTGCCTTTTTTCCAGTCGGTGATGGCATGCGATCCTTCCGAAAAGGGGGCCGTCCAGGCGCGATACGTATCATCGGCCCATAATACCTTCCATACTTTTTCACGGGGGGCGTCAATGGCTATTTTAAATTCCTGTTTTTCCATGGTGATCAATTTCTATAATTAAAAAATTGGGTTTGCTTATGTTATAAAGTTCATACAATTTTTAACTCAGGGCGGGGTGTGGTTGGGACAATTTCAGGGGGTGAATGCGACAGTGGGGTGGGTTGCCCCCGTTATATTTGACTACAACAATGATAGATTTGGCTACCGTTGTTTGTAAAGCATTGCGAAGCTTTGCACTATTAAAAAACAGCAAAATGAAACTAGTTATTACAGGATCTTTGGGGCACATCAGCAAACCCCTCGCAACCATATTGATACAACAGGGACATACCGTTACCGTGATCAGCAGTAAACCGGAAAAGCAAAAAGAAATTGAAGCGCTGGGCGCAAGGGCAGCCATTGGCCGGTTAGAAGACACTTCATTTTTAACTGCCACGTTTACCGGTGCAGATGCTGTGTATTGTATGCTGCCGCCCCCTGACCTTTTCAATCACACATTGGATATTATGGAATATCACCGTACGATCAGCAATAGTTATGCACAAGCCATAAAGGTATCGGGTGTGCGGCGGGTAATACCACTCAGCAGTATTGGCGCGCACCTTGATAAAGGCACCGGCTTCATTCTTTCTGTCAATTACCTGGAAAACAAACTGAAAGAAATTCCCGGCATTTCCATTACGTATATGCGGCCTACTTCTTTCTATTACAACTTATTTAACTTTTTAACTGTTATAAGGCATGCTGGTAATATCATTTCGAACTATGGGGGCGCCGATATGGTATCATGGGTTTCGCCCATTGATATTGCAGCAGCAGTTGCGGAAGAGCTGGTAACACCTGCAACAGGCATAAAAGTGCGGTATGTGGTCAGTGATGAAGTATCCTGCAACGAAGTGGCCCGTATTTTAGGAGCTGCTATTGGAAAACCCGGTTTGCAATGGCTCACTATTTCCAACGAGGAATTGCAAAGCGAGCTGGAAGCGGCCGGTATTGCGCCCCAGGCTGCTGCAGGCCTGGTAGAGTTGAATGCAAGCATTCATTCGGGCGAATTATTGCGGGATTATTTTATCGAAAAACCGCCCGTAACCGGAAAAATAAAGATGACCGATTTTGCCAGGGATTTTGCAGCTGCATATAAACAAAACTGATTATATTGAAATATGGCGAACAAACAACCGCACCGGTTTAAAACAATAGCGGAGTTTCATCAGTTTAAAGGGCTTCCAAAGCCGGAGCACCCGTTGATCAGTGTAATTAACCTGGGACTGTTGAAAACACCGCCGCCCGCAGCAACAAGCTGGATAAATGATTATTATGCCATTTCGCTAAAAAGGAATTTTAACGCCCGCATGAAATACGGTCAGCAGGAATATGATTTTGATGAAGGCATAATGTTCTTTGTTTCACCGGGGCAGGTGTTTAAGATAGAATCTAAAAGCCAGCAGGAATTTAAACAATCAGGATGGATGTTGCTCGTTCATCCTGATTTCCTTTGGAATACACGCCTGGCCAAAACAATAAAACAATATGAGTTTTTTGATTATGCAGTTAATGAAGCCCTTTTCCTGTCAGAAAAAGAAGAAGCTACTATTACAGCCCTGATGCAAAATATTGAGCAGGAGTATCACACTAATATCGACAAATTCAGCCAGGACATCATTATTGCCCAGTTGGAATTATTGCTTTCTTATTCAGAACGGTTCTATCATCGCCAGTTCATTACCAGGAAGATCGCGAACCATACCATTCTGCATCGCCTCGAAGAATTACTGACACACTATTTCAATGATGAGGTGCTGGCCAGTAAAGGACTGCCAACGGTTCAACAAATTGCCGGCGAGTTGAATGTGTCGCCCAATTACTTAAGCGGGTTGTTGAAAGTGCTGACGGGGCAAAGCACCCAGCAGCATATTCACAATAAGTTAATTGAAAAGGCCAAGGAAAAATTATCAACCACCAGTTTATCGGTAAGCGAAATTGCCTACGAGCTGGGGTTCGAACATCCGCAGTCGTTCAACAAATTATTCAAAACAAAAACGAATCTGTCGCCCCTTGCATTCAGGCAGTCGTTTAACTGAAAGATGAAGTGTAATGTGAGGCATTCTCCTGTAAAAAAATGCGAGCCTTTTCAAGGGCCCGCATTAGCTGAATTGTGCTTTGCTTATTAGATCGTTGCATCCTGTATAACGGCATCGGGCGCCTGTGTTTTTACAGACGTAATACCATTATTGCGGCCGGTTTCATTTTCATACAATTCGCTAACCCCGATGGTTTGGCCATTGGCCGCTTCCAGGGTGAAATAGAATTTACCGTTGGAGGATATTTTGCGGTCGTACTTGTTCTCGTCCGGCGCATTACGTTTTACTGAATCAATACCGTTCTGGCAATTTGATTTTGTGGTATAGCCTTCGCTGGTGAGAATGGTTTCGCCGTTGCCGGCTTTTAAGCTGAACCTGAACTCCCCGTTCACTTGTTTGGTGATTACAAATTTTCCCATAATTAGTAAGGTTTTTGGTATGTACTAACACTAACGTATAGGATAAAAATAAGGATATTGTTGTTAACTGGTGCAGGGGAACGTCAGGTTTTGATCTTAATCAATATTTTCTTCAAAAAAAACCACTCTATTCATTAAGAACTTATGTGTAAAGATGACCCCATATTGCTGTGTTTTCTTCCCACTTGAATAATTTTTGAATAGAATATGTAATGACCTACCTTTAGTAGCTAATACGTTCCTCATTAACTCGTATCCGGTAATTCCTTTTTAACCCCTCAGTTTGTATCCTGTCACTCCTGTTTTAATCTACTCCCCGGGGAAATCAATTAATAATTTTAAAATTTAAAATTATGGAACTCAATCTCATAGATTCAGTAAAGAGTCTTTTGAGTGGTGATCTCATCTCAAAAGCCAGCACCTCATTAAATGAAGATGAAACCAGGGTGCAAAATGCTGTGTCGGGAATTGTTCCCTCTGTGCTATCAGGTATTTTAAATAAAGCCGGGTCGGGCAATGCCGGTAGCATTCTTTCAATGGCAAAGGATACAGCGAATAGCGGTATGTTATCGGGAATTGGTAATTTTTTAGGTAATAACAGTTTGCTCGAAAGAGGAAGCGATCTGCTGAAAGGGATATTTGGTAACCGCCTGAACGACGTTATCAATATGATCTCGAATTTTGCAGGCATCAGATCTACGTCCGCATCTTCTTTAATGAGCATGGCGGCACCGGCTGCGATGGGTACTTTAGGCACACATGCTATGTCAACGAACATGAATGAGCGAACTTTTCTTTCTTACCTGCGCAGTCAAAAAGATAGCATACTGAATGCATTGCCATCCGGGCTTAATTTGGCCGGTGCATTGGGGTTAAGCAGTCTTGGTAACATCGGTAATCAGGTAACGGGCGCCGTAACAGGCGCTACGACTCAGGCCAGGGATATGACACAGACTATGAGAAGATCATCCCGGTCAAAGTGGCTGGTGCCTGCAATATTGGTACTAGCCCTCCTGGGTATAATATGGTATTTTGCTGGTAGAAATAATTCCACCCGCAAAAATGCAGAGCCTGGCGTCATTGCAACCCCACCGCCATTTGGTGGATCCGTAAAAGTGAAGTTGCCAAATGGTGTTGAGATCAACTCAAATAAAAATGGTATAGAGCAACAGTTGGTTAATTTTCTAAATGATAATACACGACAGGTGGATAATAGCACCTGGTTTGATTTTGACAGGTTGAATTTTGAGACCGGCAGTTCAATTATTACCACTGAAAGCATGCCGCAGATCAGGAATATTGCTGCCATTTTGAAAGCATACCCTAATGCCAGTATCAAAATAGGTGGATATACGGATGTAACCGGCGATGAAACGGCCAACCGGAAATTATCACAATCAAGAGCAGAAGCGGTGGTAGCCGAACTGAAGAATAACGGTATTACTGATGCGCAATTATCCGGCGCTGAAGGGTACGGTTCTAAATTTGCAAAAGCTCCGGCCAATGCTTCTGATGAAAAAAGAAGAATGGATAGAAGAATTTCGGTAAGTGTACGTAAGAAATAAAGTTATAATATACATGCTAACCTGTCTGTGTTCTGATCCCGAAGTAAAGGGGCCGGTGCTGACAGGTTAGCATGTATTTAACTAAACAAGTACTTGATATCATCTTCAGTAAGTGATTTCACAAACCCTTCATCTTCGGAGATCAGCTCTTCGGCCAGTTGCTTTTTATGGTGCTGCAACTGAATGATCTTTTCTTCAATGGTATCCTTACAGATCATCTTGTAGGCAAATACATTTTTGGTTTGCCCAATGCGGTGTGTACGGTCAATGGCCTGTTGCTGCACGGCGGTATTCCACCAGGGATCGAACAGGAACACATAACCTGCAGCCGTGAGGTTCAGGCCCGCATTACCGGCTTTGAGGCTTATCAAAAATACATTGGTGGTATTGCCCTCCTCCTGAAAACGGTTCACCATCTCGATCCGTTTTTCGGGTGGGGTAGAACCGTCAAGATGGAAAAAGGAGATGCCCTGTTCGCGGCATTTTTCTGCCAGCAGGTTCAACATGGTGGTGAACTGGGAAAACACCAGCACCTTTTGATTATAAAGATTGTTCTGGAGTTCGTTCATCAGCAGATCCGTTTTCACCGAATCGGTGCAGGTTTGTTCTTCACCGGGTAACAACAGCGGCGAGTTACAGATCTGGCGCAGCTTCAACATGCCCTGCAGCACGGCCAGTTTGCTTTTACCCAGCCCTTCGGTTTCAATATTCAGGAATACGCTTTGGCGAATACTGTCCTTTACCTCGTCGTATAAGCGTTTTTGGGCATCGCTCATGGCGCACCACATCACCATTTCGGTTTTAGCTGGCAGATCGCTGGCCACCTGTTCCTTGGTGCGGCGTAATACGAAGGGCGCTGTAATGCGTTGCAGGGTCTTTATCTTATCTGCATCGCGGTGATGATCGATGGTGTCGGCATATTCCCGGCGGAAGAACTCCCGGCTGCCAAAAATGCCCGGCAACAGGAAATTCATTTGCGCATACAGATCAAACGTATTGTTCATGACCGGCGTACCACTGAGGGCCACGCGGAAATTCGATTGCAGCCGGTCAACGGCCTTGGTGATCTGCGCCGCCGGATTTTTGATATTATGGCTTTCATCGAGCACAATGGTGCCCAGGTTAATGGTACACAGTTCCTCAATATCCTGCCGCACGGTGCCGTAACTGGTAATGAATACCTGGTAATCGCCGGTGGCAACATCCTGCACCGCCCGGTTGGCGCCGTGATAGATCAACACTTTCACATGCGGGGCAAACTTTTGCAACTCCTGCGACCAGTTGTAGATAAGCGAGGATGGACAAACGATCAAATGCCGTTCTGTCGCTTTTTGCGTTAGCTGGTGCGTGAGCAAACTGATCGTTTGCAGGGTTTTACCCAAACCCATGTCATCGGCCAAACAGGCGCCGGCGCCTGCTTCGGCCAGCAGCAACATCCACTCATATCCTTTCTGCTGGTAAGGCCGTAGGGTAGCTTGTATAGAAGAAGGTACCTCGTATACCATTTCACCATCCTGTTGCCATTGCTGCCATTTCTGTAACCAGCTATTGTGTAAAACCGGTTTTAATATCGCTTCGCCCTCAGGCGTTTCTTCTTCACTGAATGCGAGCCAGCGCGGCACCTGTATTTCGTTCCCACTGATCTTTCCATGCCTGATGATGGTGCCATAGGTTTGCAGCCATTCTTCGTGCAGAATGCCCAACGATCCATCCTGCAACAGAATGGCGCGTTGCCCCGCCTGAATGATCTTTTGCACTTCTGTGAGGGCCACTTTTTCTTCGCCAAAGGCGATTACCATATTCAGCATCAGCGCATCGGTGATCTCTTTTTTTATGATAACATCGGTTGTTACTTTGTGCTGCGAATAGCGGAAATGTTGCAGCATATCCATCCCGATCACCTGAATGTTCAGCTCGAGCAGCTTATGATATACCTTGAGGAACCATTGTTTTTTCTGCGCTTCCTCAAAGGAGACGTAATAATAGCCGTTCAGTTGTTTTTCAAAATTGGGATGCAGGCCTTCCAGCAGCTGCCAAAGTGCTTTTTCATCCTGCTGGTTGCGATAGATGGCAAAAGCCTGTCCGTTCCGGGTGAGTTCATAGGTTTCTTTCCATGGCCCTTCGGTAATAAACCCATCGTATTCCCATTGGGGTGTAAGCACCAAAAAAGACTGACTGATCTCACTCAGCATTACGCGGTTCACTGGTTTTTCGCGGATCTCATGTTTCTGGAACAGGTTATTGCGGTTAACGGTATAATCTGCTTCCAGTTTGGCCAGTATGGTCTCTGAAAATTCCTGTGGGTTCTGGCTGTATTGTTGCGGATCATTATCCTGCAACCATTCCAGGGTTTGATAATCTTTATAAGAAAGAATAAAATATTCGTTGCCGCTCAGCAGCAAGAACTGGTAACGGCTGAATTGATCGAGTGGATAAGGAGCGCCATTGATGGAAATAGTGGTATGTAACTGCAGGTTATTTCCATTTTTGGTGACCTCAAATTGCAATTGCGGTTTGAAGGTACTGAAACTGCCGGGCGCTGTTTTAAAATTTCCCTTCTCGCCCGGAATTTTATGATACCATTTCACCAGCGCGGCAAATGGTTTCATTCTTTCCATGTGTTCATGCAGGCGGCGGGTAATGGCTGTTTTATAATATACTTCGTAAGAAACGCCGGCGCGTTGCTGCGTGAACTTTTTCTGGATCTCCTCTTTCAAAAGGCCAATGCGTTCCTTGCCGAACCACAACAGCACATCCTTCACTTCCTTGGGAAGTTTGGGAAAGTTTTTATTGAGTTCGGTAGGGCTCAGTTCGCTGTTTACATATTTGGGAATGCCCTTTTCTTTGGTGATCTGTAAACATTCGAGCAGGTTATGATCCGACAATAAACGATGAGGCTGAAACAATAACACATTTTTCTGATCGCTTTTTGTAGATATCATCTGAGATTGATTGCTTTATAGGGAAATGGGCAAAAATAGGGGGGGCGTCGCACTTGTGGAGAATCATTTTTGCACAGGTGTGGATAGTGAAAATTGGTACATAGTGCCCGGAAAATCATGAAGTAAGGGGTAAGAGGTAAGAAGAGTTTGAATGTTGGGCTCCAGCCCGGTTTTTTGAAGTTCGAAGAATTGGAGTATTGAAATTAAAGCTTATAAAGAATTTGCCCACTGCTGCTATATGAACCGGTGAAGCATAGCAGTTTTTATTAGTTCTGCTGTATTCTTTGCAGCAAACTTCTGCATGAGATTGCGCCGGTGGGTGTCGATGGTAAGGGCGCTTACCGATAATTCTTTTCCAATCTGCAGGCTGGTTTTGCCTTCTGACAACAATTGAATCACCTGTTTTTCGCGGTGGGTGAGCCGCGGCAGTCCTTACGGTACTGGCAACTCTATTGCTTATCTCAGGTGCAATTTCCTGCAAAAAAAGCAGTGATGGTGGAAATAACAATAATCCAACCACCAGAACTGTCGTGTACAAACTTACTTTGTCGCCTGTACCAGCCAGCAACCAGGGCTCATTCGGCGGTTCCATTAATGCCCTGCTACCTAATCTAAAGTTCGCTACGTGGAAAGTAAACGGTGTTCTTCGTTCGGGTGAAAATACTATTTCGTTCAGCGCATCCGATTTTCAAAACGGCGTCCTTACGCTGGAAGCCACTGAGGGCATAAGCAGCGGCAACCTGGCGATAGTAGGCACCACTACTTCCGCCTATCCCTATACGGTTGTTGTTCAGTGGACCGTCAACGGAAAGGCCAACGATCCGGTAACCATCCCGGTAACCAGCTTCGTACAACGGTCATTCAGCCTGTAATAATATTTACAAAAAGGCCCGCCGTCGCTAATGCTACGGCGGGCAATGTATTAAAAAGTATAACTTTCACCTGCTAAGTAGAACTACGAACAATTAACTCGGTAGGTAACACTTTCTTCTCAAAAACACTCACCGGCCGCTTACTTTCTACCTGATCAATGAGCAATTCGGTAGCCAGTTTACCCATTTCAAAGGCATTTTGCCGAACCGTCGTTAAAGGCGGATTGAACAATTCCGGCGCATTGAAATTGCTGAAGCCGGCTACGGCTATTTCATCAGGGATCAGCAATCCCTTCCGTTGTATCAATGAATAACTGCCAATGGTGATGCGGTCGCTGGCCGTCAACAACGCATCAGGCGGTTCGGGTAATTGCAGCAGGTTGTGCAGGGCCGATTCTATTTCCCCGATGATCATGCCGCCATGGGGGCAATACTGAATGTATTCGCCGTGAAGGTGCCTGCCCGCTTCGGTCAATGCTTTATTATATCCTTCGAGCCGTTCCCGGGTAATAGATAAAAATGGCGAGCTGGTGATGGTGGCAATGCGTTTATAACCACGCTCTATCAAATGACGGGTAGCCTGGTAGGCGCCGCCAATATTATCTGTAATTACCTGGTGGGCGGGAATGGCATTGGTAACCCGGTCAAAAAACACCATGGGCAGGCCCTGGTCGTGCAGTTTTTGAAAATGGCTCACGTCTTCAGTCTCGGTCGATAAAGAGATCAGCAATCCATCAACCGAACGCCAGGTGAGGTTCTGCAGGTTCTTTACTTCCCGTTCATACGATTCCAGGTTTTGTGTAATGATCAGCAGGTAATCCTTGCTGTAAGCAATAGATTCAATACCGCTGATCACTTCTGCAAAAAAGTTATTGGGAATACTGCACAGCACCACGCCAATGCAACGGCTTTTCTGGTTCTTGAGGCTTTGCGCCATCAGGTTGGGCCGGTAATGATGCGCTTCGGCATATTCCTTTACCAGTAGCTGGGTGGCTTCACTGATCTTGTAGCTGCCCTTCAGTGCCCGCGAAACAGTAGAGTAGGAGAGGTTGAGGGCCTTCGCAATATCTTTTAAAGTAATGTTATCGGTCTTCATGCATCAATCGTTTAAGGGGATGTTACCTGTTACCAGTTTCCGGTTACCAGGCTCAAACTAAAAGCAGTTTGATTATTGGCAGGCATTCCGCATTTAGATACTGGAAACTGGCAACCGGGAACCGGCAACTCTTCTTCCTGTGCCAACGTTTGCACAAAAAAAGACAGGCATATGGGTGTCGCAATCATGAAGAAGCGTTAATTTGACACCAATTTACAGCATTTGCCTAATCGATTAACTAAAAGACGGGTTTAGCAGAAAAAAAATATAACCTATTTTTTTAATGAGCTGCCCCGCCTGCAAAACGAGATTGCTATGCCAACCACTGCCTGTTTTTGTAGAAATGCGCCCTCGACATTGTTATATGGTGTTTATCAGGGCCTTACCAGTTACTTTCCCTTCCAGCAATGGATTTGTTCCTATTCTTTACCTGTATCTGATACGTTTTGTTTTCTTGGCACTGCGGTGTTTGCAGCCTGGGGCGGTACCTTTTTATTTAAGCCCAAAGCTTAATCGATTAAATTTTATAACTCCTTGAAAAAGAAAGTTTCCATACATGATATTGCCCGGCAGCTAAACGTATCGGCTGCCACCATTTCATTTGTGCTGAACGGAAAGGCTACCGAAAAGCGCATCAGCGAAGAAATGGAGCAACGGGTGTTGAACCATGTGAAAGAATTGGGCTACCGGCCCAACCGGGTAGCCAAAAGTTTGCGCACCGGAAAAAGCAAGATCATTGGTATGCTGGTAGAAGGCATTGCCGATCCCTTCTTTGCAGCCATCGCCCGTATTGTGGAAGAACAGGCATACAAGCTGGATTATAAAATATTTTATGCGAGTACCGAAAATGACACGCGGGTCGCCCGCGACGTCATTGGCGCCTTTCGCGACACGCAGGTTGATGGGTATATAATAGTGCCCACACCCGGAATTGAAGAAGATATTCAGCAATTGATGGATGATAATTTTCCCGTCGTTCTCTTCGATCGTTATTTTCCCGGTTTGGCAACCTGCAATATCGTGGTCGACAATTTTGATGGCGTATACCAGGCCATGCGGCATTTTGTAAAGCATCAATATAAGAACATCGCGTTTGTGACCATTCATGCTGCCCAAACCCAAATGCGCGACCGGTTGAATGGTTATCATCATGCCATAAACGAATACGGCCTTACGCCCATCCTAAAGACGATCGGGTTCGACGGAAAAAGCGGTCCTGAAAAACTGACAGCAGAAATAAAACATTTCCTGCAGGAAAATCCGCAGATCGATGCCGTGTTGTTTGCCACCAACTACCTGGCCATAAGCGGCCTGGAAGCCATTAAACAATTGGGGTTATCGATCCCCGGCGATGTGGCAGTGATCGGGTTCGACGACAATACTCATTTCTCCTTATTCTCGCCATCCATAACAGCAGTAGCACAACCTATCCAGGAAATTTCAGAACACGTGATGCAACAATTAATGGCCTGTTTAACCGGTACAGAGAAAGCGCCGGCCAAAAAGACCATTGTATTGCAGACAAAACTTATTATAAGAGAATCAAGCCAGAAGTAATGAAAAGTACCGGCGTTGTTTTTGTCAGTCTGTTTTTCGCATTAACTATACATGGGCAGGAAATAAAGATCCCTGCGGCGATCACACCGCTTCATCCAAGATTGCTTACCAATGATAAAGAAAAACCCCGCCTGCAGCAATTGATTGGGGAAGTCGATTGGGCGCGCAATACGTTGGAACAGGCGAAAAAGAACCTGGAAGAATTGGTGAACCGTCACCAGACGGATAGCGCGTGGATCGTTTCGCGTTTACAGATGTACTGGAAAAGCAAGGCAACCGATGTGTTCATAAAAGGCGGGGTGTATGATCATGCAGAAGGAGAAGCGCCCGTGCCTACTGTTAGGTTTACCGGTACCCGCGATGCCGTTACTTCTTTTGGTGCACCAAAGCTCGAAGATATTATGCCCTATATGGAAGACCCGCGTGGTTTGTATTATGTGAACCGCGCAAAGCCCGGACAACCGCTCGAGTGGGTTGAACAGGCAAAAACAGGTCGTACGGTGGAAGCCATCAATCGCCAGATCATGGGGATGGCCCAGAATGCTGCCATTGTATACTGGTACTCCGGTGAAGAAAAATATGCGAAGTTTGCGTACGACCTGTTTAATACTTACATGCAGGGCATCTATTACCGCAAGGAGCCCTACGATCTCAACCACGGACATAATCAAACGCTGGCCGGTTTAACTTCATTTGAAGTGATCCATGAAGATATTCTGAACGAATTGACGGTTTGTTACGATTTTCTGTTCAAGTACATTCAGTTGCACGCACCCGCTAATATGTCTATATATGCGGGTGCTTTTAAAAAATGGGCCGATCTTATTATAAAGAACGGCGTCCCCTTCAATAACTGGGACCTCATTGAAGCCCGCTTTGTGGCCATCATCGCTTTGGTACTGGAGAATAACAGTGCGTATACAGATGGACGGGGTTGCCAGTATTATCTCGATCAGATCCTGAATAAAACCGCGGTACGCCAATGGTCGCTGACCGAACTCATCAAAAGAGGGTATGACCCCAATACCGGCATCTGGAACGAATCGCCCGGTTATTCGCAGGTGGTCATCGGCGAGTTCATGCAGTTTGTGACCCTGTTCGACCGCGTGCTTGATTTTGATCTGCTTGAACAATTGCCTGTTCTGAAAAAGGCGGTGCTGGGCACCAATCAATACCTGTTTCCCAATGGCTATACAATATCTTTTGGCGATTCGCATTATGGGCGGTTGTCACCAACGCCGGCCCAGGCGGTAGTAATGAATGCCCGCAAAAATAATAAGCCTGAACAGGAAGAAGTATTTACAAAAATGTTGAAGATGCTGGGGCAATCGGCAGCTAATGCAGATGACAGGCGCGATCTGTTATCATTGGTTAGTTATTCCGATTTCAAACTAAAAGAAAACATCCCGGCCGGTACAATAGCCGATTTCACCAGCCCCTTATTTTATTCACCCAATGTAAGCTGGCTGATACAAAGAAGTGGCACCGATCCGCAACGGGCGCTGGCCCTTTCTCTCAACGGATCGAAGGGCAATCACATGCATGCCAATGGCATTTCGCTGGAATTGTATGGAAAAGGATTGCCGCTGGCGCCGGAAGCTGGCATTGGCACTTCCTATTTTCAACCCGATTATGCAGAATATTATTCCAAATTCCCCGCGCATAATACCGTGGTGGTAGATGGTATTTCGGCTTATCCCGAAATGCGCAGCAATCATGGCTTTCAGTTAAAAAGTTGTTACCCGGCTTCAGGCGTGAAAACGGATATCTTCCCCAACATCACATTTACCGATCTGTATTTTCTGGAACCGGAAACCAATGCCAACCAGCAGCGGCTGATGAGCATCATTCGCACCAGCGATACAAGCGGTTATTATCTGGATGTGTTCCGCTCAGCCAAAAAAGATGGCGGCGATAAATACCACGATTATTTTTATCACAACATGGGGCAGGGCCTCAGCGTGAGCGACAATAGCGGCAAAGCATTTAACCTGCAACCAGTTGACAAGCTTGCTTTTGCCAATGGCGATCTGTTTGCCTATGATTATTTCTATGATGAACAATCAGTGAAGACCGGTGAGGATATAAAAGCCAGGTTCGGGTTAAAAATGCCGGGCCGCGATTCTGTTTTCATGAATATGTGGATGAAAGGATCGTCCGGGCGCGAAATATTTTCCGTGAAAGCGCCCAAGTCAACCGCCATTGACCGCGGGCTGGTGCCCAAAGAAATTGCCGAATTGCCCTTGCCCACCATTGTAGCCCGGCAATACGGCGAAGCATTCACAAAACCATTTGTTGCGGTGTTTGAACCGTCTTCCGAAACGCAGCCAGCATCGGTGGCATCCATTACGGCCTTCGTGCCGGCCAAAGCCCCCGCTGATTTTGCGGGTGTTCAGGTGCAAAACAAGAACGGCAGCACCCAAACCGTTTTTTCTACATCAGTTGATAATAACGAGATCAATTATAAGGAGTTTAATTTTCGCGGTACCTATGCCGTGATCAGTGAGTATAGCCATGAAATACAGTATTTGTTCCTGGGAAATGGGCGTAAGCTGTCAACCGGAGGTTTCAGTTTAACAACGACAGCCGACAGTGCATCGGCGGTGCTGTGCAAACAAAGCGGTCAGTGGTTCGTGGCCAGCACAAAACCGGTAACAATTACGCTTCCGCTGGAAGCGGTGTCCCAAAACCCGAACGGGTTACGTGTTAATGGAAAAAAAGTGACGGGGATTAAAAAAATGGTGAGCGGTAAAATGCTGGTAACATTTCAGTTGCCGGCGCTGCCCTATACACACCTGGACCTGTAAGGCTTGCCCTGACCCGGCGCGAGCTAAACCGGACCGGCTCATTGATCACTAATTGTTCATTAATTAAACCCAAAACCAACGCGTATGCGTACCGCTTTTTTTCGAAAACTAACAACGATCCTGTTGCTTTTGCCAGGTATAAGCACCTGGGCGCAGGTTGGCTTGCTGAATGATGATTTTTCTACCGGCAATACCTATAACTGGGTGGCGAACACGTCAGGCGCCACCAGTTCATTGGTAAATGGCCAGTTGGTAATTACCATGGCATTGCAGAGTGGTGGAAAATACCGGGGCGATTTCAAAAAGAACGGTGGAACTACCGTTCATGCCGGTACCTATCCCATCGTGGCCATCCGGTTTAAAAAACCACCGGCCTGTAATTTCTTTTTCGATACCAACCTGGGATCTTACAACGGTGGCAGTAACAACGCTACCAAGATTGCCATGGATGATGGGTACAACATCTATTACTGGGACCTTTCAACCGGTAAGTTAGGGACTACTACCTTGTCAACTACATCATCCACTACCTTGTCGACCTTTCAGTTCAAGGTAGCCGATGTGGTATTGACCCAGGCCGAACTGGCGGCAAATGATTACTCTTTTGAAATAGAATGGGTGAAAACATTCGCCTCGGTGAGCGCGTTGCGTTCATTCGCAGGTATTGTAGAACCCACTCCCTATGCATTTACCGGTACATTCAGTCACCCCGGTCTGCTGCACAATACTGCTGACCTCACCAGGATAGCCGGCAAGGTAAGCAGCCAGGTGGCCCGGCCTTACGAAAGCTATAAGATGTTACAGGCAAATACTAAAGCATCGGTCACCTACACGAAATATGGTGGGTTTACGTATTTAACCCGCGATGCTTCGGTAACGGTTGACGGTGTTGGCGGCGGAGCCGTAAAAGACCGCGTGGAAAGCGATTGCCTCGCTGCTTATTACAATGCCTTAATGTATAGTATCGATGGGGATGTAGCGCATGCACAAAAAGCGGTGGAGATCCTGGATGCGTATGCTACAAAGACCATAGGCATAATAGGTGCTGATGCAGAGCTGAATGGCCTGTATGGTTTTATGTTTGCCAATGCTGCAGAGCTCATGCGTTCTACATATAGCAGCTGGCCGCAGGCTAATATAAACCAATGCAAAACTATGTTGCAGTCGGTTTTTTATCCCACCTTGCAGAATTTTAAACCTTGTGCCCATGGCAACTGGGATATTATCTGTATGAAGGCCCTGATGTCTATAGCTATTTTCACTGATGATACCGCCATGTTCAATAGAGTAGTGAACTATTTTTATTATGGCGAAGGCAATGGCAGCATCGACAATTATGTATTGACCGCTGACGGGCAGTTGCAGGAGAGCAACCGCGACCAGGCGCATGTGATGCTGGCCATCGGCTCACTGGCCGAATTGTCGGAAATGGCGTGGAAGCAAGGCGTTGACCTGTATTCGGCTTCGAACAATGCCATCATGCGAGGTTTTGAATACACATCGAAGTATAATATGGGTTATACAGTTCCCTTTCAAACCAGCTATGAATATTGTGAGAAGAATTATCAGGATTATACACCCGAATCGATCTCGGCCACTGCCCGTGGCCAGTTCAGGGCCGTATTTGAGATAGCGTATAATCATTATGTTTATCGCAAGGGTTTGTCAATGCCTTCTACAATGGAAGTGTTGGCGGCCATGGGCCCCGAAGGCGCTCCTTTTGGTGCTGATAACCCGGGTTATGGCTCGCTGTTCTTTTATCTCGGTAGTTCCTCGAATCATGCTTTTAATGGATTGCTCAACAGCAATTTTACCTATAGCAACGATTGCTGGAACGCCGTTACCACCAATGCATCGGCCGTGGTGCAGAGTGACCGGCTGGTGGTGACAACCGCTACCCAAACCAATGGTACCTTGCGTGGCGATATTCGCCGGAACGGGATCGTCAGCCTGTATCCCACCACGTATCCTATTGTTGCGGTGAAAATGAAGAAACCCACTACCTGTAATTTTATATTCGATACCAACCTGGGTTCTTATGGCAATGGCAGTAATAAATGGACCGGTAAGGTAGGGGACAGTATCTATTATTACAACCTTACCACAACAGGGTTTGGTTCGGGCAATACGATGCTGTCAACAACGTCGCCTACTACGCTAACTACCTTTCAATTCAAGGTAGCCGATATCACTTCGGGCGAAACCAGTTACCCGGTAGAGTGGATAAAGACGTTTAAGAGCCTGAGTGATGTAAGCGCCTATACCGGCAGCAGAATGGCTACTACCAGCCCCGCAGTTCCCGAAGCATCGGTAAACAACGGGGTGATCTATCCCAATCCTGTTTATACCAACAGCTTTTATGTAACACTCGATAATGAATTGTTGAATGAGGCTGTGCATGTGAAGTTGTACAATATGTTTGGCACGCTTGTTTTACATAAAGTAATTGCGGGCAGAACCGGTGCACAGGAGATCAGGATAGATAAGCCTTTGGCAACCGGTGTATATATGGTTCAGTTGAATGACCGGAAGGCTGTTAAATTGTTGATTGGAAAATAGGCTATAGTTGAGCCCGTTTTCCGCGGGCTAAAAGCCGGGTTCTGAGCAAATTTTACAGGGGGTGAGCTCTCCGCATGGCGGAGGGCCCACCCTTGTATACTAAATAAAAGTGGATGAAAAAATTGGTAATTCCCATTGTTGTTGTGGTGGCTCTTGTTACAGGCTGCCGTTCCGCTGCGCCGCCGCAAAACGAGGTGCTGGGATATTGCATTGGGCAGGCCGGTAAAACGCTGAAAGCTTTGCCAGCGGATGCTGACATGATACCACGCAGCATTGCCAATGGTAAAACGGACTGGCGTTTTGTGAACTACCGTGACTGGACATGCGGTTTCTGGCCCGGCATTCTTTGGTATTCGTATGAATACACCCATGACGATAAATGGAAGCTGGCTGCGCAAAGGTATTCGCGGGCATTGTTTCCCCTGGTTGATTCTGCTGCCATCGATCATGACCTGGGATTTCAGGTATTTACCAGCATTGGCAACGGTTACCGGTTAACCCATGATACCGTATATAGAACTATCCTGTTAAGAGCTGCCGACACCCTCGCAAAACTGTTCAACCCAAAAGTGGGCACCATTCTTTCGTGGCCGCGTGCAGTGCCGGGGGTAGACTGGCCCTTACGGCATAATACGATCATGGATAATATGATCAATCTTGAACTGTTGTTCTGGGCTGCAAAGAACGGTGGTGATAAAAAATTGTATGATATTGCCGTACAACATGCCACCACCACCATGCAAAATCATTTTCGACCCGATTATTCTTCCTACCATGTTGTAGTGTATGATACTGCAACCGGTAAAAAAATAAAAGACATTACCCACCAGGGTTTTAGTGACAGTAGTATGTGGGCCCGCGGACAAAGCTGGGCCATTTATGGATTTACCATGGTGTACCGCGAAACAAAGGACAAACGCTTTCTTGATTTCGCACAAAAGGTAACCGATGTGTATCTGAAAAAGCTGCCGGCTGATCGCATCCCGTATTGGGATTTCAACGCCTCGAAGGTTCCGGATGAACCCAGGGATGCTTCGGCTGCGGCAGTAACGTCGTCGGCTTTGCTTGAACTCAGTACGCTGGTGACAGATAAAGCTAAAGGAACTTATTACAGAGAGCAGGCAGAGCAAATGTTGCAAACCCTGTCAACGGCAGTTTACCAAAGCCGTGAGGTGAACAACGCCTTCCTGTTACACAGCACCGGTCATAAGCCCAATGGCGGCGAAATAGATGCTTCCATCATTTATGCCGATTACTATTATATAGAAGCATTGCTGCGGTTAAAAAAATTAGCGGAAGGAAAAAGTATTTATGACAAACTGTAAACGGTTGATGAAAAGGGTTGTGGCCCTATTGGCCTCGTTTGGCACATTGGCAAATGTGGCTGCACAAAATATTATTGATTCAACAAAGGCAGTCATTACCTCGCCCGATAAGAATTATGTGGTAAGCTTTTACCAGAAGCAAAATGCCGATGGAACGCGGAGCCTGTTCTATACCCTGAATTATAAACAGCAACCGGTGATCACCGAATCGTCACTGGATATTCAGCTGGATAACCATTTGTCAGAACGAGCCATGGCCCTGAAGGTCGACAGCCATGCCCGCTGGTGCGAGAACCTGCAGGTTAAAGCGATCCGTTATACAGCCAAAGACACCAGCTGGAAGCCCCTGTATGGCGAACGGGCCGTGATACGGGATAACTATAACGCAGTCACCATCGAAATGGTGAAAGATGATAACTCCATTTACTGGATGCATGTGGAAATGCGCGTGTACAATGAAGGCGCGGCCGTCAGGTATTTCTTTCCCGAAAATATAAAAGGCACTTACTACCGGGTGGTGGCAGAAAATACCAGCTTCACCCTGCCCGCAGGCACCAAAGCCTGGCATGCGGCCTGGGCGCAGGCGCCGTATCAATTACTGCCCTTGCAGAACTGGCCCGATGAAAGTGAGCGGCCATTGACCCTGCAATTGCCCAATGGCTGGTATGCCTGTTTGGCCGAAGCGCAGCTGGTTGATTATGCCCGCACCAAATTCAAACTAAGTAAGGAGATCCCTAATACGATCGTTACGTCTATGTACACACCGGCCGACCTCATATCGCCCGTGGCCACGCCATGGCGGGTGATGATGGTCGCTGAAACCCCGGGTGAGCTCATCACGCACAATGACCTGCTGCTTAATCTGAACGACCCCTCTAAAATAGCCGACCCCGGCTTTATACAACCCGGCAAGATCATGCGGGTAATGACCCAAACCACCAAAGATGCCTATGAAAATATTGACTTTGCTGTAAAGCATAATCTGCAATACATTTTATTCGACTGGAAATGGTATGGCCCGGCCTTTACATTTACTTCCGATGCAACCAAAGTGGCCATTCCTGATTTTGACCTGCCTGGCATTATCAAATACGGAAAAGAAAAAGGCATCGGTGTTTGGTTGTATTGTAACCTGCAGGGTTTGTATGCGCAATCAGATTCCCTGTTTCGCGTGTACCACGATTGGGGCGTGAAGGGCGTGAAGTTTGGTTTTGTACAGGCCGGTTCGCACCGCTGGACAACCTGGCTGGAGGAAATGATCAGGAAATGTGCAGCCAACAAAATGATGGTGAATATCCATGACGACTGGCGGCCAACCGGTGAACAAAGGACCTGGCCCAACCTGATGACGGCCGAAGGCATTCGCGGCAATGAAGAAATGCCCGAAGCCACCCACAACACCGTATTGCCATTCACCCGCTTTATTGCCGGCGCTGCTGATTATACCCTTTGTTATTACAACGAACGCATCAAGACCACGCATGCACACCAACTGGCAATGGCTGCGGTTTATTATAGCCCCATTCAAACCATGTACTGGTACGATAAACCTGCCTTTAGTAATAATGAACCGGAGCTGGAATTCTGGGATAAGATCCCCACTTCCTGGGACGAAACAAAAGTGTTGCAGGGCAAGCCCGGTGAATTCATTACTACTGCCAGAAGAAAAGGGGACGACTGGTTCATTGGCACGTTAACTAACAACGACACACGTACGTTACAATTGTCTTTTGATTTTCTGCCTAAAGGGAAAAAGTATACCGCTACCATTTACGGCGATGACGATTCGGTGCAGACAAAAACAAAAGTAGGAGTTCAGAAAAAGGTAATAAATGCTGCCACCCTGCTGGAAGTGAAATTGAAACCTTCCGGTGGACAGGCCATCTGGCTGACACCTGTTATAAAAAAGTAATTTTAAATAAAGATAATGGATAAACGAAACGCATGCCTGGGAATTGATATTGGCGGTTCACATATTACAGCCGGGCATATAGACCTTATTCAAAAGAAAGTTATTGAAGGTTCGGTAGTGCGGCGAATGGTCGACCGGCATGCACCGGCCACGGAGATCCTGGCTGTGTGGGCCGATACCATTAACGACCGGTTGCATCAACACCAGCTGCATACAGCCACTGTTGGCTTTGCCATGCCGGGCCCGTTTGATTATCCCAATGGCGTTTGCCTGATAAAAGGATTCGATAAATACGAAGCATTGTATGAGAT
Organism: Niastella vici; assembly: GCF_002077945.1. GTDB lineage: Bacteria > Bacteroidota > Bacteroidia > Chitinophagales > Chitinophagaceae > Niastella > Niastella vici. Next base: position 141,082 of record NZ_LVYD01000002.1, on the reverse strand, counting down.
GAACATCCGGGAAGAACTGGCTGCCCGCACCGGTGTGCCGCCTGCAAAAATCTTTTTCCGCAATGATGCCGATGCTTTCCTGGAAGGGGAGTTGTTTGCCGGAGCCGCACAGGGTTATAACCGGGCGCTGGGAATCACCCTCGGTACCGGTTTGGGTTCCTGTGTATGTAAGGAAGGAGAAATTAGCGATGCCGGATTAAATGTGTTACCTTTTAAGAACGGAATGGCCGAAGAATACCTGAGTACCCGCTGGTTTATAAAAGCGTATCAGCAGTACGCCGGCAAAGCCATCAGCGGCGTAAAAGAACTGACCGATCGATATAATGAGGACGAAACAGCCCGGCTTGTTTTTGAAGAATTTAGCGTGAACTTTGGAGAAGTGCTGCGCCATTGCCAGCAGGTCTTTGAGATGGATGTGGTGATCATCGGAGGCAATATTTCAAATGCGTATCCACTGTTTATTGATCAGGTGTTGAAACAATTACCAGCCGGGGGTAAAGTGCCGGTGATCAAAAAAGCGGTCCTCGGTGAGGAGGCCGCCCTGATCGGCGCAGTGGTGCATCATAGATAAAACCCAATAGCAACATAAACCAACTTTAACCACTTAATTATAAAACCAACAACATGCAAGTTTCATTCGATAGCAAGGCTACAGCACAAACCGCAGCGGCAGGTTCCACTGCCAACCTGTTCGGTATTTCATTGATAGCAGCCCTTGCCGGTTTTATTTTCGGTTTCGATACCGTAGTGATCTCCGGTGCAAATTTGCCCATCAAAGAATTATGGCATACCTCGCCCTGGTTCCATGGGTTTTTCATTATGTCCATGGCATTGTGGGGAACCGTGGTTGGCGCCATCTTTGGCGGACTGCCCACACAAAAATATGGCCGCAAGAAAGTGTTGTTATGGATCGGCATCTTGTTCAGTGTGTCGGCATTGGGTTCCGCATTTGCCACTGATCCTTATGTGTTTTCCTTTTTCCGGTTTATTGGTGGCCTCGGTATCGGCGTTTCTTCCGTAGCAGCGCCAACCTATGTGTCGGAGATCTCAACACCATCGACACGGGGCCGGTTGGTAGCTATGTACCAGTTCAATATTGTATTTGGTATTTTGATCGCATTTCTCTCCAATTATTTTCTGCAGGGCGTAGGCGGTGGTAACGACTGGCGCTGGATGTTGGGTGTTATGGCCATTCCTTCGTTGATCTATACTGTTATGGTGTTTGGTATTCCTGAAAGTCCGCGCTGGCTGGTTTCCGTGAAAAAAGACGATGCGGGCGCCAGAAAAGTGATGGAAAGGCTTGGCATGGTGAATATTGATGCAGAAATAAACCTGATTAACGCCAGTGCGCAGCACGAAGCACATGCGGGGCACGACAGTAAACGCTTCTTCAGCTCAAAATACAAATCGATCCTTTGGCTGGCTTTTTTAGTGGCCTTCTTCAACCAGTGGTCGGGTATCAATTTTATTTTATACTATGCGCCGGAAATACTGGTCAGGGCCGGATTAGCTGCTAAGGAATCGCTGTTAAATTCAATTGCCATTGGCGGCACCAACCTGTTATTCACCTTCGCAGGTTTATACCTGATCGATAGGCTGGGCAGAAGAACGTTGCTCATCATTGGTTCGTTGGGATATATTGTTAGCCTGGCCATGGTAGCCTGGTGCTTTTATGCACAAGCCAGCGCCGGAATGCTATTGGTATTCTTGTTAATGTTTATTGCAGCTCACGCTATTGGACAGGGCGCAGTGATCTGGGTTTTTATTGCCGAGATCTTTCCCAACAAAGTGCGGGCGATGGGCCAATCGTTTGGCGCCAGTGTGCACTGGGTGTTTGCTGCGCTCATCACACTCATTACACCGGTTTTCCTCGATCAAAAAGACGGCATCTTTAAGGATAACCCCTGGCCCATCTTCGGCTTTTTCGCATTCATGATGGCGTTGCAATTGATTTGGGTACTGACTAAGGTCCCTGAAACCAAGGGAGTTTCTTTGGAAGAGTTGGAGAAGAAGTTGGTGAAGGAATAGTTTTTTAGTTTATTAGTTTGTCAGTTTTTAGTTCGTTAATAACTATCATTGCAGAATAATCCTGTCATACAATGAGAATCAAAGTAACGCTGACTTTAATAAGTGCCCTTGTATTCTTTCGTTCTTCTGCCCAAATAACGCTGACAAATCCTGTAAAACTCGAGCTGCCTGATGAGCTGGTTGTTTTAAAAAGAACAGACCTGGAGAAAAAGACCGGCCCCATTGCCTCCGGTAAATACATTACCATTAAAAAGGCGGGTGGTGTTCCCATGGTCATACAGTTCGATGATTTGAATGGCGATGGCCGTTGGGATGAAGCGGCGTTCCTGTATTCATTCAAGCCAAATGAAAAACTGGTGTTGAAACCGGTGATCACCGATGCACCGGCAACGGTAAAAGCAGTGGTGCGGGCGCATGTACGGCAAATGAGAAAGAATGCCGATAATACATTTGGCCCTGCAGTTGATAAAGACACCATGCCGGTGAATGCACAACCAACCGATTTTTCAAAACAGGCTTTGCCGCCTTATCTTACCGAAGGGCCGGCCTGGGAAAATGATAAAGTGGGTTTTCGCTTATACTTTGATGTACGCAATGGAAAAGATATCTGGGGTAAAACAACCACCCGCATGGTATTGGATGAAGTGGGGGCAGATACAGCTAAAAACTATCACCACCAGGCCGATTGGGGTATGGACATCTTAAAAGTAGGCGCTTCCCTGGGGGCTGGCTCTTTAGCCCTTGAAGTGAAATTGCCCAATGGAAAAGATACCCTGGTGCGTTTGGGCGGTCAGCACATTGAACAGGTAACCTATGAAAAAGTAGCCGATGGTTCGGTAAGAGCTATTTGCCGGTTGCATTACAAGAACTGGACAATCGCTGAAGGCATGGCGCCTGTATCAGTAACTGAAGAAATACATATCTGGGGCGGACAATACTTTTATGAAAGCAGGGTAACAGTAGCCGGTGCGCCGGCTAATGCCAAACTGGTAACAGGTATTGTTAACCTGCATAGTAAACAAGTGCATGAGCTCAATGCGAAAGGCTCAAAAGCCATTTACACTTATGATGTACAGTCAGAAAATAAAGATAAGCTGGGCATGGCGGTAGTAATGCCGGCTGTACAGGTGGCAGCAACTGCAACAACGCCCAATGCCAATACCGATGTGCAGAACACCTATGTAATAAAAGCGAATATCACTAATGCTAAACCAGTGGTTTATCGTTTTTATGCCGGCTGGGAAAAGAGTGATACGCGTTTTACAACCGCAGAAGGGTTTAAGCAATTTTTATTAAGCGAAATAAATAGAATGGGCGCTAGTATCTGGAAGTAAGTTATAAGTAGTAAAGATAAAATAGGGCTACACGCAATCTCGAAATGTGTGTAGCCCTATTAAGTTTTTATTATGTAAATAGTAATACAGATGACTTTGATGTTGCCAGTAAAGCCGTGATGGCCAATACAGACACTTCATGGGTGTGATCGATTCGATCCCCTCTTCGCGTTCTAAATTTGCTGACCGGTATGCTTAATTTGCTTCCAGTCGAGTGAAAAGAGGTATTCCAGTTTCTGGCCTAAGTCTGCCAGGTCGAAAGGCTTTTCCATGAGAAAGGTGGCGCCCAGCTCCTTTGCTTCTTTAAGATAAAACGGGTCGAGAAGTCCAGTGAAAATTACTATGGGGACCTGGGTGTAACAGGGGAGTTTCCGGATGCTGGTCAATACATCTTTGCCGCTGATCTGTGGCATGTGCCAGTCAAGGAACACCATTTCGGCAACGGTATCGGCCTCATCATTTGCCATTTGCACGAGTGCGGATCTTGCGTTTTTCTCGTATATTAATTCCACTCCTTTACAACAGCCATTCAGGGCAGCGGTAAATATATCATACTCATCCTCATCGTCATCGATAAGTAACACCTTTTTGGGAAAATTCATGTTTGTCCAGTCTTGTTATTAAACAATACGGCCTAACCAAAGGAGACATTCGCCTTGCGATGAGGTGCTAAGATAAATATTGCCAATTAAAAAAGGGTAAAAATTTTGGTATTCAGGAAATAGGGAAGGTGCCTGGTCCTGGAACAGCGCCAGTGCAAAAGCTGTAATACCCCGCATACTCATTTGAATGGCCGTGAGGTCTTTACCCTGCCCGAACAAATGTAAAAGCCAATCCATAAAAAATACACATCAAAAAATGCACCATGGCGCCGGAAAGATTTTTGCAACTAAAATTGAAAAAGGCATATGCAAACCATTGAAGTTGTTATTGAATCACCAAGGGCCACCCAGGCAAAATATAAGTTTGACCCTAAAGAAAAGATCTTTAAGCTGAAGCGGCTACTGCCATTAGGCATGGTGTTTCCCTATGATTTCGGGTTTATTTCCGGTACTGTTGGTGAAGATGGCGATCCGCTGGATGCGTTGTTAGCATTTTTTCCCAACCCCTTCTGTGTCAGTCCCTGGTCTTTACTAAACAGTTCAAAGAAATAAAGTAAGCACAGCCGGTTTTTATTGAATTTAATAAAAGGACGATTTTTTTTGGAGAATAATTAGTTTATCGTAATATTGCGATTGATATGGGACTAACAAAAGCGGAAATATTTACAGATAAGCAGAATAAGCTGGCTCAAATGATGAAAGCTTTGGCGCATCCGGCTCGGATCGCTATAATTCAACACCTGATAAAATCACAGGCCTGTGTTTGTGGTGACCTGGTAGATGAGTTAGGACTTGCACAGGCTACCATTTCCCAACATCTTAAAGAATTGAAGACTGCCGGTTTAATTCAGGGAACTATTGAAGGTACCAGTGTGTGCTATTGCATTGATCCAAAAGTGTGGAAGCAATACAAAGCCGCTTTTGAGGCGTTCTTTGTCACTTTTGAAAATGGCAGCTCCTGCTGCTAAAATTTTTTGACCCGATTCATCGCAATATTGCAATAATACAATAAATCAAATAGTATGACCAACGATCAACAATTAAAGGAAATAGTAAAAGCAAAATATAGCGAGATCGCATTGCAGGATAAATCGGATAACCAGGCCTCCTGCTGTGGTTCCGGCTGCTGTTCAACAGAGGTATATAACATAATGACCGACGATTACTCGAACCTGGAAGGTTACAACGCAGATGCTGATTTAGGTTTAGGTTGCGGTTTGCCAACACAATTTGCAAAGATCAAAAAGGGAGATGTAGTTATTGACCTGGGAAGCGGCGCCGGCAACGATGCTTTTATTGCCCGCCATGAAACCGGCGAAACCGGGAAAGTGATCGGAATTGATTTTACACCGGCAATGATTGAAAAGGCGAGGGCCAATGCTGAAAAACTTGGCTTTCATAATGTAGAATTTCGCCAGGGCGATATTGAAAAAATGCCGGTAACCGCAAACGTGGCCGATGTAATTGTAAGCAATTGTGTACTGAACCTCGTTCCAAATAAAGACGGCGTGTTCAAAGAAATGTACCGGGTATTAAAACCAGGCGGTCACTTTTCAATTTCTGACATAGTATTAGAAGGGGAGTTGCCCACACAGATCAGGGAAGCTGCCGAAATGTATGCCGGCTGTGTAGCGGGTGCAATTCAAAAGCAGGTGTATGTTGAGTTGATTGAAGCCAATGGGTTTAACAATCTCACTATTCAAAAAGATAAAGCCATCATAATTCCTGATGATATATTAAGCCAGTATTTATCTGCCGAACAAATTACGGCATTTAATAATTCCGGCACTGGTGTCAGAAGCATTACTGTTTATGCAGAGAAACCCGTGGAGGAAAATAAAAGTTGCTGCGGCCCCGATTGTTGTAAATAAGATCGTCACACTGCTATGAATATAACTGTTAAAGCCATATGAATAGATACCTGGCCGAGCTATTGGGAACTTTTATTCTCCTGTTTTGTGGAACTGGTGCTGTTATCATCGATCAGCAATTTAATGGAGCGGTAACGCATGCCGGGATTGCAATAACATGGGGATTTATTGTAATGGCGATGATCTATGCCCTGGGCGATATTTCCGGAGCGCATATGAACCCGGCTGTAACTATTGCCTTTACAATTGCCGGAAGATTTCAGGTAAAACAGGTATTGCCTTATATTATTAGCCAGGTAACAGGGGCGCTGTTGGCGAGTATAACCCTGCACTGCCTCTTTCCCGGAAATGAAACACTGGGGGTGACATTGCCAGCTGGTTCAGAAATGCAATCTTTCGTTTTGGAGTTCCTGCTTACTTTCTTTTTAATGCTTGTTGTCATAAATGTAGCAACAGGCAGTAAGGAACAGGGAATGTTTGCCGGGCTTGCCATAGGTTCAACCGTATTACTGGAGGCTATGTTTGCAGGGCCGGTATGTGGCGCAAGCATGAACCCGGCGCGCTCAATGGCTCCGGCTTTTATCTCAGGGCATATTGAACATCTTTGGATTTATATAGTTGCACCCACTGCAGGAGCCGCCTTTGCTATCCCGATCCATAAAATTCTTCATAACAATAAACAACTTACAAAACAGGTTCAATGAAAAAAGTATTGGTTCTTTGTACAGGAAACAGTTGCCGTAGCCAGATAGCAGAAGGTTATTTAAAACATTTTGCAGGCGATAAAGCAGCCATATACAGCGCAGGGGTAGAAACACATGGTGTGAATCCCAGAGCGATTGAAACAATGAAAGAAGATGGTATTGATATTTCCAGGCATACTTCAAACAACGTAAACGAATACAGGGAGATTGATTTTGATTATGTGATCACTGTTTGCGACAATGCTAAAGAAAGATGTCCATTCTTTCCATCCAATGCGAAAAAGTTCCATTACAATTTTCCAGACCCGGCAAAGGCAACAGGAACCGAAGAAGAGATCAGGAAACAGTTTAGAGATGTGCGGGAAATGATCAAAAAATACAGTCAGCAATTTGTTGCTGAGAATTTATAAGGTTTATTTATGGGTTCATGTAATACATCGAATAAGATTTGGCAGGAACATGAAGAGAAACTGAAAGCCTTTATTTGCAGTAAAGTAAGTGGCGACGACAGTTGTCAGGATATTTTACATGATGTATTTCTGAAAATAACAGAGAATGAAGAGCGAATTAAATGGGTTGAGCAGCCGGCTTCTTATGTAATCAAAATGGCGCAAAATGCCGTAATAGATTATTACAGATTACAAAAGAAAACACCAAAGTCCTTAGAAGCTGATTATACCCAGGCAGAAGAACAGCAATCAGCATACCGGTTGGCTGATTGCTGTCTTTTATTTTTTATAAAGGCGTTGCCACCTTTATATAGCGAAGCGTTGATAATGGTAGAACTGGAAGGGCTTTCACAAAAACAGTTGTCGGAAAAATTAAATATTTCCTACACCGGTGCAAAATCCAGAATACAAAGAGGGCCTTTCCCTAGTCGGAGTACAGCCAGAATGGAGGAACCTTAAAGGAAATATAAATTATAACCATTGATGCTCGAAACGAATACCAACCGGTTTTAATCTTACATTTCATAAAGTTCCAGCGGCAATCCGTCGGGATCAGCGAAAAAAGTGAACCGCTTGCCCGTGCATTCATCCACCCGGATGGCTTCCGGCGTTACCTGGCACGATTGCAGCCAGCTAACGGCGGAATCAATGTCTGTTACGGCAAAAGCCAGGTGACGCAATCCGCAGCTTTCCGGGTGGCTGGGGCGGGGTGGGGGGCTGGGAAAAGAAAATAGCTCTATCTGATACAAACCGTTTATGGCAAGGTCCAGCTTGTAGCTCTGTCTCGCTTCGCGGTAAACTTCCTGCACAATGGTGAAGCCCAGCACCTGGGTATAGAACCATTTGGATCGTTCATAATTTGAACAAATAATGGCAATATGATGAACCTGTTTAATTGGTAACATGGTTCAAAGCTACGGGCTTTGTCAATATACTTAATCAGTAGCCCTAAACGCATTTTTGCCACATTTTGCCTGACTATAAATATTCTTCTATACCCCGTTTACGGTATTTGGTAATAAAAAATTTAAGTATACCTTTAGTGACAGATAGCAGCAAGCCTGGTACCCTCGCATGAAATATATCTTCTTCCCTGTTGATTTCTAATGTAAGTCTTTCTTTCTGGTAACTAATAAGCCAACCAAACTTTGCACATACGAAGTCTTCGTATCTGTGTCCGCATTCTACAAATCGCTGTCATAATTCAATATCCTGCATAAGGATGACAACCAGGAACTGTTGTCGAAATCATCTTTTTCTTAACGGATCTTTTTTCTGATATAAAACTTAAACTTATGTCGCTAACAAAATTGATTGTTGACCCAAACCAAACCCCTGCCAATTTTGATATTCAGGGTACCACATTTTCCTTTGATGTTTTAGGACGCTATGTATGTAACACATGGCAGGAAATAAAAGCAAGCCTGGATAGCGGCGGCTATCCGTTTGATGTTGTTATAATTGGGGGCGGTATGTTTGGCAGTTATGCTGCGGAAAAATTTTTCAGAACGGGCAAGGACCTGGGCTTACGGATCCTTGTTATAGAAGCTGGAGATTTTTTACTTCCCTCACACATTCAGAATTTACCCCAAAAATTGGGTGGAAAGATTGGCGGCCCAGACGGGTTGAGGAATACTGATGATGGAAATGCCCAAAATGTGATCTGGGGCATGCCGTGGATCAGTAATGAAGCATTTCCCGGACTGGCTTACTGTGTAGGTGGTAGATCCATATTTTGGGGTGGATGGTCGCCAAGATTAACAGATAACGACTTATTGAACTGGCCCACCGATGTTTCAGATTTCCTCAAAGGTGTTTCCCCGGTTGCTGGTGCATACACATATACTGAAAAAGAAATTGGGGTTAACCCCAGCACCGACTACATTGTACAGGCAAGTGCTTATAATACATTAGATACCGCATTAAAAAATGCCATGCCGGGTATACCAGCTATAAAAGCGGTTGCAGAAGCGCCACTTGCTGTGCAGGGATCATCACCTGGCCCCGGCCTTTTTCCTTTTGATAAATTTAGCAGTTGCCCGTTTTTAATAGACGCCATCAGAGATGACATTGCAAGTAATAATAGTCATGGCGATGTAAGCAGAAGGATCTTTTTACTGCCCAAAACACAGGTTTTGCAATTAAACAAAACCGGCAGTAAAGTGACCAGTATAGATATAAGCACGAATGGCCAGCGACAGACTATTTTTCTGGCTGATTCATGTTCAGTTATCCTGGCAAATGGAACAATTGAAGCAACCAGAATAGCTTTGGAGTCGTTGGGAATTGGTTCTACCCAATTTGGCGCTCCCCGCGTTGGGAATTTAATGGCACATTTAAGGAGCAATATTACTGTAAGAATTAAGCGGTCTGCGTTGGGGCTTCCAACACCTGCAACCAATCTTGAAACTACTGCTCATATTGTTAAGGGGGAAGCATTCGGCAGAAGATTTCATTTGCAGGTAACGGCTGCGGCAATAGCAGGTCCCGATCCGGAAAAGAATATGTGGAGCATGGTGCCTGATATTGACTTACAGGCAAACATGCTTGCTAACCAGGATCCCGACTGGATGGTAATTACTTTCAGAGGCATCGGTGAAATGGAAGATGATCAAAGCCTTACCCCTGATCCCAATAAAAGCTGGATTGACCTGAGTAATGAAACAGACCGGTGGGGAAAGCGAAGAGCATATGTTCATCTGGTTGTTACCGCAAACGACAGAAAGTTGTGGACGGAAATGGATAAAACTGCTTTTGACCTGGCATCTGTTATAGCAGGCAACGCAGCTAATATTCAATACTGGAATAGCCTCACTAAAAGCTGGCAGCCCCAACGTCCGCAACCAGATGCTAATGGGAAGGGGTTCTGGCAGGATAAACTTGGTACAACCCATCATGAAGCAGGCACATTATTTATGGGTGCTCCCGGAAGTTCAATTACAGATACAAACGGAAAATTTCATAATACCGATAATGTATATGTAGCAGGCCCTGCTGTTTTTCCCAGTCTGGGTTCAGCCAATCCTTCACTTACTGCTTTTTCCCTGGCAAGAAAAACAGTGCAGGAAATAAATAGAAAAAATACACCAATTGTCGATAATGGCTTTACTCCACTATCATTGGCAGCCAAAGATTGGCAGATGGTCAGTGCTGCAAATACGGCTCCATTTATGAAAAATTATGGGAAAGTACTGGAGACAATATATGGTTATGGGTTGTACTGGTATGTTAAGGAACAGTTTTCGAATTTTATCTTGAAAATTGATTGGAGAACAGGACGAAGGGACGATAATTCAGGCATCTATATTCGTATACCTGCTTTCAACATTCCTAATGCTTTGCAAAGCGCAGATAGCCAGGGGCACGAAATTGAAATAGATGAACGAGGTTTTGATTCTCAGAATAACTCAGAAGGTAACTGGATAAAGATCAATGGGGCCATTTACGATTTGCAGGCGCCTGCCCGGCTGGCATCCAATGCGGTGGGGCAATGGAATACCTATATCATTGAAGCGAACGGGCCGCAAATACAGGTAACGTTAAACGGTCAACTGGTGAATACGTATACAAGTAACCGGCAGTTAACGGGGTATATTGCATTACAGGCTCACCATGATACATCGAGGGTGCAATTCAGGAATCTTTTAATTAAAAAACTGCCCTGACCGTCTTATTTTTAAAGTAAGGCATCTCAGGTAATATTTTTTTAGGGCATACACAGGTATTCAATAGCTGTGTATGCCCATTATAAAATGCAGTGCATGCGCTCATCTTATTATATAATTTGATCCATACAGTAGCGTTATTGGTGATTTTTATAACAAACTTTTTTTGGTTTAAATACCAATAGTACTTATTTCTATTAAGATATTTCCCGGCGCATGGAGATAAAAACCATACACGCCCCGCATATTATGTGGCTCCTGTTCCAGTACCACGCCGTCGTTGTGAAGGCGCTGCCAAATGGATTGTACTTTATCCCGGTCATTTACGAGAAAGCCCATATGAAAGGCATCGGGGTAGGTAGAATTGCCATTCCTGTTAAAATCGGTTGACATCAGGGTCAGTACAAACCCTTCCTCACTTTCTAATATGGCCATCAGATTATCGCCTTTAACCTCCCGGCAGTTAAAATTGAAATGCTTTTCAAAAAAGGACTTTGTTTGGGCTACATCGGTCACGGGAAAATTCAAATGATTTATTTGCATAGTAACAGGTTTTATAAAAGAACAATTGTTCTTTTTTTAGTTAAAAAAATTTATGGGGTAAGTGAGATCAATACGCGGCTGAATACCTGGTTGAATTTCTTTTCTGTCAATACAAACTTTTTACCGGTAAAGCTTTTGTTCTGGCGGTGAAATTTAAGCAGCTGGAACAAAGGGGCATAGGCGAGTGACCAGTATATTTCCAGGGGAAACCGTATCAGTTCTTTGTTCTTTATGGCCCTTTCATAAAATTGCGCCATGGTGGCGGTGAATTTTTTACCCTGAAGCTGCATCACTTTTTCATAGATGGGCGAATGCCTTATTTGCTCGGTAAATTCAATATGCAGCGGATATTTCGTGAAATACCGCAGGCGGTTCTTCCATTGCAATTTTAAACCGGTTGCAAAGTCCATTTCCGGGTTGAACTCTTCGAGCAATACCTGCTCCATTTTCTTTACCACGCCCTGGTAAACTTTTATGATCAGGTCTTCCTTATTTTTAAAATTAAGGTATATGGTATTGACTGATATGCCAACGCTGGCTGCCAGCTTATGCATGCTGAACCCATCAAGGCCTTCCTTTACAACGATCTCCATCGTTTTTTGCCTTATCAGTACTTCCTTTTGTGCATCTTTTGTTCGCATAACGACGCAAATATAAAAGAATGTTTGTTCTTTTATGATTTTTTTATTTGCCTGAAGAATAAATCAGTTTGTTCAGGTGAAATAAAGTGGTGGTGTGGCAGGGGAGTGTGTTAAAATGGCGGCTATAGGTTAAAAGGCATAGGTTATAAGGCATGGGTTATAAGGCATGTGTTATAGATTTTTTCAATGCTTCGGTTTAATGACCTCAATTTTAAAATCTTTCCCATTCAATGAGCCGCTTAATTTACCAATTGTTTGTTCAATGATTTTTAGATCGCCGTAGTCAAATTCCTTGTGATGATTAGGACACAAAACAAGCAGATTCCCTAAAACACTTTGTCCCCCTTTGTTTACGGGTAACACATGAGCCACTTCAACATAATTCATTCCGGCTTTTGTTTTTATTTCCGAATGGCAGGCGGGGAACTGGCATTTGTAGTTGGCTGCTTTTTTCAATAAGGTAACTATTTCTCTGTCTTTTCGAAGTGTAAGTTCAATTGTAGCAACCCGCTTCTCTGGCGTTATTTGCTGCATTTTCCGATTCAGCTTTTCCAGGGTTGTCAAAAGAGTTTGTTCGGTCTCTTTTTGTTGGGAAGTGTCAATTCGAGGCTTTACGCCGTTTGTAAACCCAACAAGTGTATTACAAAATGGATGATTGGAAATATTTTGAAAACCAATACCGAAGTTGCCACAAAAGTTTCTGAAGTGATCAAAATCCGGCAGGTCGTTTAACAAAATAGGCCGGGCAAAGTTGAAGCCTGTTCCGTAGGCAACAAAATGATCTCTTTCTTTTTCAACTTCGTCAATAATAATGAATGACCATAGGTAATACGCTTTTCTTTTCCCTCCTATACCTGTAATGAGAAAAGAATAATTGCCAATTGCTTTTTCTACCGATTGTTTGCGGGTAAAAAAGCTAAAGTCATCTTTTATTGCCGTGTCAAACCGGATGTCGCTAATGTCAATATTTCCCGTATCCGGAATATTATCCATATCCGGTAAATAACCCATGTCGTCGGCATTGTGGTATTGAATATAGTATTGTATCAAGTTCCTGTATTGAATAGTTGATTAAGAAAGGTTTTTGACTTACCAACGTGTACCAATATACAATATTCCGGGAATGATCTGGTATTCAAATTAAAAGCATATTGGCCAGTGCACTTGCCGATGTATTTTCACCGCCAAAAGAAAGTACCAACATATAACCAATAATTAGGGACTGTCGAAGGGCGGCCTCTTGTATTTTTCAGGATTATCGCACCATAGACGTCCATAAACATCCCTATGGACGTCTATACTGTTGATTTAGTGTAGTTTTGCATCAATTCAGAACGGTAATATCTTAAACTTGTTTGAATTGGATAACCAGGTTTTCATGATCTTTTGCAATGGCGCCATTGCTACGGCAATATTTGTCGTGTTGTTATTAAACCATAAAAGAGTACGGCTAAGCAGGGCCAACCTGTTCCTCTCTGTTTTGCTGATTGCCCTGGCGTTCAGTATTGTTCATATTATGTACGCCGGCAGTGTCATTCGTCATTTTTCAAATAATGTATATTCGCCCGGCGACCCTACGTTTCTGCTCATTGCCCCACTATCCTGGTTCTATGCGGTAGAACTTACCGGCAGGCGGGTAATATTTTCCGGGAAGCTATTATCGCATTTTGTTCCATTTCTGTTGGTAATATGCCTGTCTGTGTCTTTTGGTTCCGGTTTACCCCGCGCAATGTCAACTTTTATTAATGAACATCGGCGGTTGCTGTATATTTTTTTCCGCGTATTGGTGGTTGGCCAATTTTTAGGCTATCAATATTTCATAAACAAAACGTGGCAGGCCCATCAACGATTGTTGCAACAGGAAATGTCCAATACCGAAAACGTTAATATAGGCTGGGTAAAGCTTTTTTCAGGGATTTTCTTAATTATTAACCTGTTCTTCCTGCTTAGCCTGTTTATCGCCATTCATTGGGAAAACAGCCGCTGGCTGGCAAAGGCAACCGCTGTTGTTTTTTCATCGGCGGTTTATGTGCTTGGGTTCAGGGGAATATTGCAACGGGATGTATTTGATACCATTCAAATAAATAGTGGGCCGGAACCAGTTATACCTGCTCCGCAGGAGACGCCCGTTCTTACCAAACCCGATCAGCTGCTGATTGATAAACTGGTAGCCTGTATGACGGAGAAGAAACCCTACCTGGACCCCGAACTTTCATTAAGCACACTGGCAAAAGAGTTGAAAATGAGCCGTAGCCAGTTGTCGCAATTAATAAATGATGGCATGGGCGAAAATTTTTACGACTTTATAAATAAGTATAGGGTGGAGGAGGTGAAGCGGTTAATGGCAGATCCCGGAATGGCCGGGTATAATTTGCTGGGTATTGCATTTGAAGCCGGTTTTAAATCCAAATCAACCTTCAATCTCATCTTCAAACGCTTCACTGGTTTAACACCCACCGAGTACAGGAAAAATATCTCTGCATAGGACGTCCGGCAGATGCTATTAGACCATCAACGATACCAGGTTCTGTACTATTGCTGAATAAAAAATAGTACGATGAACCAGCAAAGCACCTCACTGATACAATTAAGTCATATCAGCAAAACATTTCCGCTGGCGGCGGGATCTTTCCAGGCATTAAAAGATATAGATCTGGAGATCAGTAAAGGCCAGCTAGTGGCCATTACCGGTAAATCGGGGAGCGGAAAATCTACCTTGCTCAATATTATGTCGGGCATTGACAAGCCTACAGCCGGCAATGTGCTCATTAATGGAATACGGGTCGATAAACTGACTGAAAGCGAACTGGCGGCCTGGCGGGGGAAGAATATTGGTGTCGTATTCCAGTTCTTTCAATTGCTGCCCACCTTAACCATTCTGGAAAATGTAATGCTTCCGATGGATTTTTGTAATAGCTATCCGCGCAAGGAACGACGCGACCGGGCGCTGGCATTATTGTCATTGGTTGATATAAAAGATCAGGCAAGCAAATTGCCTTCGGCCCTGAGTGGCGGTCAGCAACAGCGGGCAGCCATTGCGAGGGCTTTGGCCAATGATCCACCGGTATTGATTGCCGATGAACCTACCGGGAATCTTGATTCTCATACCGGCGCCGCCATCATGGAGTTATTTGCCGGGCTGGTAAAAGCTGGCAAAACGGTGATCATTGTAACCCATGAAAAAGACTTTGCCGGTTACTTCGGCAGCACTGTTTCCCTTCTTGACGGCGCTATTGTTCATTAACAAACTTCTTAATTGAGATTATGAAAACAAGATACCGAAAGGTTGTACGCGACCTTACGCATGACTATTCAAAAAATTTGTTGCTTGTACTGGCAATAACGATCGGCATTTGGGGCATTGGTTCCATCCTCGGCGGTTATGGGGTAATTAAAAGAGAAATGAGGGATAATTATATGGGAACTGTACCCGCTTCTGCTACTATTGAACTGGAAGATAGCATCTCAGTGAGCCTGATTGATAGTGTAAAACAGCTCCCCGGTATAAAAGAAGCCGAACGGCATGCTACTGTACTGGCCCGCATGAAAGTAGGTGATCGATGGAATCCCTTACTCTTATTTGTAATAGATGATTTTGCCACCAAACGCACCAATAAAATAAACCATATTTCCGGCGCTGTTACGCCGGCCGAAGGAACCATGCTGGCCGAACGCACGGCTTATATGGTAATGAATGCAAAAGAAGGCGATGAGCTCATTATTAAAGCACCACATGGGGAACCTAAAAAAATAAAGCTCACGGGCACGGTGCAGGATGCGGGCCTGGCCCCGGCCTGGCAGGAACAAACTGGTTATGGGTATATTACCCTCTCGACCTTGCACTGGCTGGGCGAGCCACAAAGTTTTGATCAGCTCCGTATATTGGTGACCGGCAACCAGCACTCAGCACAATACATAACCAATAAAGCAACTGTTATAGCCAACTGGCTAAAAACTAATGGACATCCCATTCATGAAATTCAGGTGCCGCCACCGGGAAAGCATCCCCACCAAAGCCAGATGAATGCGGTTATGACGATATTTATCATCTTCGCTTTTATGATCCTCGTGTTGGGGGCTATCCTTGTTGCTGAATCAATGGCCACCTTAATGGTAAAGCAGGTAAGGCAAATTGGAATTATGAAGACCATAGGCGCCGGTTCGTTCCAGATTATCAGGTTGTATGGCTTAATGATGCTCATCATTTGTGTATTGGCATTACTAATTGGTATACCCCTGAGTCAACTCACGGCAACTGCCTTTTATAAACAAATAGCAGGCTTGCTCAATCTCGAGATCAACAATAAGGATATTCCTTTTTCGGTTCCCCTGATACAAATAGGCTCAGGTATTATTATTCCGCTGCTGGCAGCAGCTATTCCTGTTATACGGGGAAGCCGCATACCTGTACGGGTTGCCCTGGATAATTATGGCGTTTCCAAAAACAGACCGGTAGCGGGTTCCTGGCTGTTGAAACTTTCCCGTATTGCAGGCAGCAGTGAAATATTTATGCTTTCTATCAGGAATATTTTTCGCCAGCGTGCCCGGCTTATGCTGACAGTAGGGTTACTGGCCGCGGGCGGCGCTATGTTCATGACTGCCCTGAATGTTTCAGAAGCCTGGAATAAAGACTTGCAGAAAATATATGAGCAGCGGTTGTTCGACATGGAAGTAAGATTACAAAGTGCGGTGCATGCTGATACCGTAGTGAATGCAATAAAAGAAATACCCGGTGTTCGTATCGCCGAAGGCTGGCAGTATGCCTCCACTTCTTTTGTAAAAGAAAACAATTATGAAGTAACCCGCACTTATCCCGATAAAGGGCATGGAAGTTTCACGCTGCAGGCATTGCCGGTTCCTACCAGGTTATTAAGTACTACCATAGAAGAAGGGCAATGGTTAACTGCAACAGGCGCCAATGATGTTGTATTAAATCAATCGGCCAGGGCATTGTCGCCTGCTGTGAAGATCGGTGATCCCGTTGCTCTTTTGGTG
Organism: Niastella vici; assembly: GCF_002077945.1. Taxonomy (GTDB): domain Bacteria; phylum Bacteroidota; class Bacteroidia; order Chitinophagales; family Chitinophagaceae; genus Niastella; species Niastella vici. The sequence continues at coordinate 124,250 of NZ_LVYD01000002.1, read as the reverse complement.
AACGGCCACACCACGCTATGGCGGGTGATCGGTTTTTCAAAAGATTATGGCATGGGGGCCGGGGCCTATGTATCGCTGAATGCATTTACAGATCAGTTGCACACGACCGGTAAGATCAACATGATTAAAATTGCTTATGCCAACCGGTCGAAAGCGTATGCCATTCAAAAAAACAAGGAAGTGGAGAGTTTGCTTGAGCGTGAAAATATTGCTGTCAGCGCCAGCATACCGGTATGGCTTTTAAAGAATGCTATTGCCGGGCATATGAAAGTGCTGGTTAATACCTTGCTGTCTATGGCTGTGATGATGGGCATAGTGGGCATACTCGGCCTGATGTCGGCCATGAGTATGAGTATACTGGAAAGGACCCGGGAAATAGGTGTTATGCGCGCTATTGGCGCCACCCCCAATAAGATCAGGCGACTGATTGCCGGGGAAGGATTTTTAGTGGGGTTGATCAGCATTTTTATTGCGTTCCTGTTATCACTGCTATTATCTTTTTATATGGGCAGAATGATCGGTGGTATGGCCTTCCGTACTCCACTGTCATTAACGCTTTCATTTCCGGCCATCATTATCTGGGTATTGATAATAATTACCGGGGCTTATTTTGCTACCTTCTTCCCGGCCCGCCGGGCAAATAAGATCACTACCAGGGAGGCCCTGGCGTATGAGTAAAAGATCATAGCGGTAAGCAGGGCGACTATTACCTGATATTGTGGAGGCTGTCGAAAGGCAGCCTCTTGTTTTTTTAATAGCGTATAACCCGGTTAAATAAACGAAAAATGTTTGTTCAGGGACAAAAAAATCACGCAATCGTTTGCCTGCGATATTGCCAGCTCATTTAATTATATTTGAATATATCTGCAAACCAAAACTAATTTCGAACGCCGTGTCGATACAGCCACTGTATGCTCACAATGAGAAAATGCTTATAAACTTACTTGCGGAAGGTAATGAAGCTGCTTTTCGCGAGCTTTACCTCTCTTATTTCGATCGCATCTATTCAGCCGCACTGGCCTATTTGAAAGTACATGAACAGGCCGAAGATATTACCCAACAGGTGTTTTTAAAGATCTGGGAAAAAAGACATTCACTGGTTAAAGTTGAAAATGTAGAAAATTATCTGTTCATTATTGCAAGGAATGCCATCTTCAATCAGTTCTCAAGGTTGGCTACGCAAAGAAAGAACATCCAATATGTTCGCGAATTATTTGAAGAAGAACTGGTTAATTCAGAGGAGATGATGATCCGGAAACAGGAGCGGGCAATCCTGGAAAAAGCGGTCAATCAATTGCCAACGCGGCAACAGGAGGCTTACCGGTTAAGCAGGGAAAAGGGACTGTCGTACGAGGAAATAGCGCAGGTGATGAATATTTCAAAACCAACAGTAAGAGAATATATAGTAAACTCCAGACACTTTATACGCGAATGCCTGCTACAATACAAAGACCAGCTCATCTCGCTATTGCTTTATGTAGCCTTCTTCAAAAATATTTTTTAAAATAATACCCTCCTCTTTGTCTGGTTCCCGGTCTTCATAAGCCAGCCTGGTAAAAAACGGCGCTTATGATGAAACTTTCAACAGAGCAATTTCAGGAACTACTCGAAAAATATCTCCGGCACGAAATATCTCCGGAGGAATTGGAGCTGTTTTTTCAGGCGGTTGAAAGCCAGGATTTTCAGCAACAACTTCAGCACACCATACTGCACCAGGTTGAGGGGGGAACATTTCATGGTGCGAGCAGTGCCGGGCAGGCAGAGAAAATGTATCTGCAATGGCTTCAGCAAAGAACAAATACATCCGGTGGCATTAAATGGCTACGGTTCATGCAGTATGCAGCTGTAGTGATCTTGTTCCTGGGTGCTTCTATGGGCGTATATCGCCTGGTACATCGTTCGGGTAGTAAAGCAACAGCAGGCACCGGTAAGAACAGCCATTATGATATGGCGCCCGGTGGTAACAAAGCGGTGCTTCTGCTGGCCAATGGTACCAAGGTTGAGCTGGATAGCGCACAACCTGGTGTGCTGGCTACAATGGGTAATAGCCATGTAATAAAAACCGATAGCGGTAAGCTGTTGTGTAAATCAACCGGCCCCGCCGATGTTGCCGGCAATGGTCTGAACGTGCTTTCAACTCCCCGCGGCGGTACATTCCAGGTTACGCTGGCTGATGGAACCCGCGTATGGCTAAACGCTGAATCCTCCATTACTTACCCCACTTGTTTCTCAAAAAAACAAAGGAATGTGAGCATTACCGGCGAAGTATATTTTGAAGTAGCCCATAATGCTGCTATACCTTTTGTGGTACGGAAAGGGGATATAAGCGTGGAAGTACTGGGTACCCATTTTAATATTAATGCCTACGGTGATGAAGAAGCAATGAAAACGACCTTGCTGGAAGGGCGGGTGAAGGTGGAAAACCAATCGGCAGTCGGTAATCGGCAATCGGCAATATTAAAACCAGGTGAACAGGTGTCCATATCCCATACGTCCCAATTATCCCAACCTATCCCAGTTCAGACAGATGAGGTAATGGCCTGGAAGAACGGAGAAATGGCGTTGAGTCATGGAAACGTGCAAAAACTGATGCGCGAGGTTTCCCGCTGGTATAATGTAGATATTGAATACCAGGGCGCCATTCCCGATGGGAAATTTTCCGGCTCTGTAAACCGGAACGTTCCCCTGAGTGCCCTGCTGAATGTATTGAAAGCCTATGGCATCGATACCCGGCTCAATGGAAAAAAGCTCATTGTATTTTGAAAATAAAACCAAAACTAAATTGTCCATCATGCAAACAAAACAGATCAGCACATAGCCATGGAAGGGTAACCATAAAAAACCGGAAATGTTAACGGCATTTCCGGCAGCGTTGGGTTTACCCTGCAAAACCTGCGTTCGCTAAAACCAGATCTACATCAAAACCCAAACTTCACGAAGTTATGAAATTAACTGCTCGGAATCGCTATTCTATTTGTGTTCAAAAAGGATGGATGATTATGCGTATAACTGCTTTGATAATCCTGGTCGCTTCCCTGCATCTCTCTGCCAAAACAATTGCACAGAAGATCACCATGTCATCGGATAATATTTCCATTGAACAGTTTTTCTATCAATTAAAAAAGCAAACGGGCTACTCCTTCTTGTTTAAAGAAGGTATTGTTTCACCCGATCAGAAAATTAATATCAATATTGCTGATGCCAACCTGCAAACAGTGCTTGAACTGGCCCTGAAGCCGCTTTCTCTCACTTACCGCATCGATAATAGCATCGTATATATCTTAAAAGCTGCTGTGCCGCCCATTCAACCGGTGGCAATGGCGGCGCCAACGTTTGCTGAAATTCAGGGCCGGATAACAGATACTGCGGGAAAGCCGCTTTCCGGGGTTTCAGTAATGGTTAAGAGTACCCATAAAGGAACGTCTACAGATGCCAATGGGAAATTCAGTATTGCGGCTTCAGTTGGCGAAACACTGGTTGTCAGCTCGGTGGGTTTCCAATCTGTTCAGTATAAGATCAGGTCCGAAACAGACGTAATAACGCTGTCATTGGTCCCTGTTTTAGATAAGCTGGATGATGTAGTGGTTGTGGGCGTACAATCGCAATTGAAAAGAGTTACCACTACTTCTGTTTCTTCCGTTTCGGGCAAAGACATTGAAAACATTCCGGCGCCAAGTGTTGACGTATTACTGCAGGGGCGGGTACCGGGCCTGAACATACAGGTAAATTCAGGCGAGCCCGGGGTAGCCCCAACGATGGTCGTACGTGGAAATACAAGGATCAATACCCGGATTGGTGGCAATAGCGGCAATTACGTTGCACAGGCGCAGGCCATGAGCAGTCCTTTGTATGTGATCGATGGCATTCCTGTCAATACCGAAGATATTGCCAATAGCATCGATGCAACGGGTACCAATTATCTGGCCGGCATCAATGTAAATGATATTGAGAACATCGATGTGCAAAAAGATGCGGCGGCCGCTGCTGCCTGGGGTTCACGTGGGGCCAATGGCGTTATCTATATTAAAACCAGGAAAGGCCGGTCGACCAGGCCAGAGTTCAGGGTGAATGTCTACGGTGGCATTACCCGGCAGCCGCAGTTACTGAAAACTACAACCGGGGCCGATGAAAGAAGGGAAAAAATGAGTATCATCAACCAGTATGCCACGCCTGCACAGTTAGGGAACCTGCCACAATTGTTAACAGACAGCATGAACCCTTATTTTAATAATGCTACCGACTGGCAGGGACTCTTTTACCGGAACGGGGCCGTTCAAAATGTGGATGCTACCATGTCGGCCAACGGCGGAAACGTAAACTACCGCCTGAGCATGAACTATTATAATGAAAAGGGAATTATCGAGGCTTTTGGTTATACCCGGTACAGCGTCAGAGGGAATTTTGATTTCAGGATCTCGCCCAGGTTAAACAGCCAGTTCGTTTTCTCCATGTCGAAAAGCGACAGAAAGCGGGGCCGGAAATATTACAATAACAGCGATGACAATACGCCGGTGAGCGGTTCCAGCCAGCCATCGTCCCTTTACCGGTTAACCAGCTTCGACTCATTGAATTTCCAGGGCATATACAATAAGCTGCGAAATAAAAATATCAGCGATCTGTACAGCGCTTCACTGACCACAAATTATACCCTCTTTCCTTTTCTGAAATATACCTTCCAGGGGGCGGCAAATATTTCAACTTCAAACCGCGATTATTTTCAACCATCGAATATTGACCAGGTAGCCCTGTTGGCCGATAATGCTTCTCCCCAGGCTTCTTATGCAGAAGCGGATAAGGGAACGTATACAACCTATTTTGTTTCCAACTCGTTGAATTTTGCAAAGAAGCTGAAAATGGCCAATGATCATGCGCACAATATTGTGGTTACTGCATCGCAGCAGTTTAATGCAGATATTGCCAGCAACAGCTATGTTAGCGGTTACAATGTTCCTTCAAACGACATCCAGGTAGTGAGCGGCATTCCGCAGGCTGATCTGTCTGGGGGCTCAGGTTATGCCCGGGATGGATTGCTTTCGTTTGTGGGCCAGCTGCAATATGATTTTGATGGTAAGTATTTGTTGTATGGTTCGTACCGGGGCGATGCGTCGTCGAGGTTTGGCCGCAACAGCAAGTGGGGTTACTTTCCCGCAGTGGGCGCCGGCTGGATAGTTTCTGAAGAAAAGTTTATGGAACCGGTAAGCAATTATATAAATTTTCTGAAACTGCGTGGGAGTTGGGGTGTTTCAGGATCGCAATCGGGCGACTTTTATGCGCCCTACAACTCATATATCGTGCCTGGCACCTATAACGGCGCTGTGGCTATTCAGCCCAGTTATAATAATGGGCTCACCAAAAATGACCTCACCTGGGCCAAAACCACCCAGAAAAATATTGCTATCGAAGCGCAGTTGTTAAAAAGCAAACTATGGTTTACCCTTGAACTGTATGATAAAATTTCCCGGGACGATTATTACAATTTCCAATTGCCGTTTTATACCGGGTTTCAAAGTATTAATTTCAATGCCCATGACCTGTGGGTGAGCAACCGCGGAGCAGATATTATGATCGGCGCAAAAATACTTCCGCAAAAAAGCCCCCTGCAATGGAGTACCCAACTCACTGTTTCTTATAATAAAAATGCTATTGCGAAACTGCCCAATAATAACCGCACTTTTGTAATTACGGATTACTATGGGGTAAGCAGGATCTTTGCCGTGGGGCAGCCTATTTATGAAATGTTCCAGTTGAAGTATGGCGGTGTGTACAATTATCAAAAGGATATCCCTTTCAATCCTGTAACAGGTAAAGCCATCACCTATTTTAAAGGCAATCATACGGTAGTGCCCGGCGATCCCATTTGGGAAGATGTAAACAAGATCGGCGATGTGTGGGTTGATGAAGACAATGGCAACCAGTATGGCGACCGCGTTCCCATGGGCAATCCCAATCCTAAATTTACCGGTGGGTTTATCAATGATTTTACCTATAAAAATTTTTCCCTGAGCCTTGTAAGCGTATTTACCTGGAAAAGAGATGTGGTGAATACATTCTTTCAGCAACAGATCAGCAATATCACCGGCGGCTATAGCAGCAGCATATATTCTTTTGCCAGCAGCCGGTTACCCGATCTGAGTAAATTGGATTACTGGACACCGCAAAAAGCTTCCGCCAAAGCCGGTTACAAAGCAGGTTTTCCCTCTATAAATCCTTTCGGCCCGAGCTATTATCAATACATTCCCCTCTCGAGCCAGTTCAATGAAGATGGCAGTTATTTCAAAATAAGAACAGTTATTATGGGGTACCGGTTGCCCCGCACTTTTACGCAGAAACTGAAAGTAGGCAGCGCAAGGGTGTATGGCATCATTGACAATTTCCTCACTTTCAAGAAATCTACTATGCCCGATCCGGAATCAGTTGATCAATTGGGTATTTATACAGGCGGCCTATATCCGCAGCCCAGGAAATTCACCCTGGGAATTGATATACAATTTTAATTCTTAAAACTACCGGCATGAACAATCGATCTTCTATATACAGTTACACCATGCTGCTTATTATAATTGTTGTTGTCGCAGGCAGCTCGTGTAAAAAATATATCTACCAGGGACCAATTACTTCCACGTATGAAGCAGCATTCTGGACCTCCCAGTCTTCTGTTGAGCAGGCTGCCCTGGCTATGTATGGCCAGTTGCGCAGCAATCTTCGAAGCGGAAATTCCTATTTCATCAATGGCGACCTTGCCTCGGGAAACTTTCTGCCCAATTCAGGTCAATGGAACCTGGCAACGATGAAAGCAAGTGCGTCTCCTGCATTTAATTTTTCTTATGTTCCTTACTATGAAGATGATCTGCAGAACTGGTCGCGTTTTTACCAGCTCATTGCCCAGGCAAACCAGATCCTGCAAAATGTGCCTCAAATGAATGCCGGGCTTTTTAGCAATAGTTCGGTCCGTAACAATTATCTGGGCGAAGCCTTGTTTGTGCGGGCCTTTACTTATTTCTATATGATAAGGATCTGGGGCGATCCTGTTTATGTTAACCGCACTTATAACGATGTTGACTATGGTAAGATCCCCCCTTTGGCAAGAACTGCCGAATCGGTGGTGCTCGACAGTTGCATTACCGATCTCAAAACGGCGGCATCCTACATGAAGTTTGCCGGTGGTGATGCTGCCCGGGCGGTAAGGGCCAATAAAGGAAGTGTTTATGCTTTGCTGGCGCATATTTACAGTTGGAAACACCAGTACGACAGTGCGCATTTTTACTGTCAGCAGGTAATGAACAACGGCGGTTATTCCCTGGAGCCGATGGCCAGCTACAAAAAAATCTGGAAAGGACAATCCTCCGCAGAAAGCATTTTTGAACTGTCGATGCAGTACAATGCGAACGATCCAAATTTTGTGAACCAGAACAGTTGGGCCGAAGCTACCATGGGTTTCTTCGGCACGTTTTTGAAAGGTCCCGTTGTTGATAACAGGAATTCTGCCTGCTGGCTGTCGCCGGATGGCGGTTTTGTTGATCAGTTTATGGATACAGCTGTTGATGCACGTTATAAAGCCATCTTCACCCATCTGCCGGCCTCAGGGGGGGATGGCGCCGGCTATATGCTGGTTAAGTACACCAATTTCCTTTACCAGAAACCCGATATCAAAACGCAGCCTTATATCAATAATAACCTGGTGCTTTTCAGACTGGCCGATATTATTTTACTGGATGCGGAAGCGCTTGCTGCTACCGGTGATTTGGCCGGTGCTGCCAATGATCTGGCGTTGACAGAAGGAAGGGCCGGCATTAGTTCGTATCAAAACCCCACCACTCAATATGATATGTTAGATGAAGTGGTAATGGAAAGAGGGCGGGAGCTCATTGGGGAAGGACAATGGTATTATGATCTTATACGCACCGAACAAACACAGCAATGGCTTGAATATGTGGGCTACCTGGGCGCCCGGGTTACTGCAGCCAACAAAGGCTATTACTGGCCCCTTGATATGGGCAATTTGTTTCCGCAGGATAATTTGCTCACGCAAAACCCATGGTGGGCCACTCACAAATAATTGAACCAATTAAAATATTCAATGAGTATGAAAACAGGAAAAGCAATACTGCTTGCAGGGCTATTTATAACGGCTATTGTCCTATTTACAGAATGCAAAAAAGATTATATCACCGGCGGATCGGTGCAGGACGTAGATCAATATACACGCACCACCACTTACGATGTACTGAAAAGTAATGCTTTGTACGACACGCTGGTGCAGTTGATCGACGCTGCCGGTTTAAAAAGCAAGATCAATGAATCGAATAATACATTCTTCGCCCCATCAGATTATTCAGTGCGCAGCTATTTAAACCAGCGCACGCTGGCAGCCCAGGCCATTAATCAGTATGCGCAGTGGGGGATGGACTCCCTGATCTACTATTTGAAAAATAACATAAAGGGAACGGCCGATTCGCTGCGATTATATCTTATCCATAAACCGTTAAACTTTTCTGTACTTACCAGTACCGGCGCTGTATACCCAACGGAGCTGGCAGGTGATTCTGCGATCGTTTCCTGGGAATTTACCCGAAACAGTAACCTGGGGTACAGCTCCCTGGTATCGGGCGTTCCCCAACTGGTGTATTTTACGCAACTATGGCATCATTACGATGTTAGCGAAGCTACCCCTGCGGGTGATGTACCACCGAACATTGGGGTACACACCTTATGCAAAACATCGGGCATTATTACGCAAACCGGCATCATGAATGCCCTGGATAATTCACACATCCTGTTCTTCTATGGTACAAAAAAGTAATAAACCAAAAACTAATAAAATGGGTATCCGAAAATTCACCTATATAATCACCACTATATTATTGTCGATAACTATTACAGCCGGCGTTTTTTCGGGTTGTACAAAATATGGGAAAGGTTTCTTAAGCCCGTATATGCAATATGCCGTGAGCGAGTTTGGCGTGGTAAGGGGAAGAACAGCCACCTCTTACTCAATGATCACCGACGGATCGAGTGTGCCCCTGCGAATTAAATGGACGCACGTGTATGATTCGCTGGGCCATAGTGCCGATGACCTGTTCAACAAACAATATCCGGTTGGCGTATGGACAGCGGCCTACAATCCTTTAACCGATACGAACTTTGCAACGATCTCCGCAAAACGTACGGTGCAGAACCTGCAGCCAATTGTAATAAACGAAAAAAGCGGTACCCTCGAGGCCAATAGCGGCACCATTTATTTGCCAACCGGTACTTATACTATGGATATGGAAGTGTCAAACGAGGCCGGTACAGAAACGTTGAACAGGATCATGCAAATAGTAATAAAGGATGGAAAGCCGCTGGAAACTTCTCCTGAAACGGGCGCTTTCAGTAATTCACTTTTATTTGCGAACACCCCTACAGGCAAAGGAACATTGTTCAATGGAGCAAACAATCCATTCGATCTGGTGACCGTAACCAGGTTTGCCGATACCCCTAATGTACTTATCCTTAAAGTGACCGATAGAAATGGGGTGCCGTTTAATCCGAAGGCCGGTGAATTTGCGAAAAGACCAAACTCCGGTTTAAACCCACAACCACCTTTTCTTCAGAATCTGCAGGACTATGCCCCTGATACGTATGTTGCCAGTGATACCGCCATTTCCATTAAATACCCGCTGGTTCCTTTTCCGATCGTTTCGTTAGGTAATGGATTCAATATGTATTATCGCATTCCCGCACAATATGTTCATATTGACAGTACCTCAAGCTGGTCGGCCAATACCGCGGGAAAATATTATGCAGGCAGCACCGACAGCCATTATCTGGGTGTTTATAAAGATAATCTCTACGATTATTCTTTAAGAATACCCATGCGCATACAAGTGCCTGGCGCTTACCAGATAAACGTCAGGATCCTGAATACAACACACCGGTGATCTTTATTGCGTTGGTGCTGCTTGCAAAAAAGGCGCAACCGTTTGCGTGAACTATTGGTAGGTGATTTGCCTAAATTTGAGTACAACTGCTTGTGAAGGGAAAGTATCAATTATATGATGATGAATGCCTGCTATCGCTTATCGCAAACGATGATGAGCATGCCTTTCATGTGTTATATGATCGTTACTGGAAGAAATTGCTGGCGCATGCGTTGGTAAAATTGGGGTCGGCCGAAGAAGCCGAAGAAATAGTGCAAACGGTATTTATAAACCTTTGGCGCAGGCGGCACACGCTTCAACTACGCTTTACCCTTGCCACCTATATTGCCTCCATGCTTAAATATGAGATCATCGAACACCTGGCCCGGCAAAAGAAAGAAAGCACACTTAAGCAGGTATTGATCTCGAGCCGGCCGGCTGAAGACCATAGTACCCTGGAATGGCTCGATTATGAACAGCTTCAGGAAGATATGGAAAGAACAATAGCGGCCTTGCCTGAAAAATGCCGCCTGGTCTTTCGCCTTAGCCGCGAAGAAGGATTGAGTGGTAAACAGATTGCCTCTTCGCTCAACATTTCTCCCAAAACAGTAGAAGCCCACATGAACAAAGCCCTGAAACTCTTAAGGGCCTCCTTGCAACAATTATTCAGTTTTTTATAAGTCCGTACCCTATTTCTTCCCGTATTAATTCCCGCCAAAAAAAATTTTTTATCCCGCTAGGGGAAGCGTCTTTTTTTACCCGCTATATAATAACAGAAACTTTTTCCATGAATCAGGGTATTTCAAAAGACGAATTAAAAGCGCTCGCCGAAAAATGGATGCAGGGCACCTTATCAGCAGAGGAGCGGGCCATTTTCGAACGCTGGTACAATCAACGGGAGGCACCAGACGTACAATGGCCGGGCGCCGAAACGGAAGAAGAATTACAGAACAGGATCTACAGCAGGATCGGCAGGGAGTTAAAAGGCGACGGCAAAACCGGTACTACGGCTTTCATGCGGTGGTGGCAGGTTGCGGCCGCAGCGGTTATCGTACTGACTGCTGCCTTGGCCTGGTATTTTATTACAAATTCCAAACCTTCAATACCCGCTACAGTTACAGTAACCCCCCGGGTTAATAAAGCAGCGGTTGATAAGTCAACTGACTTTATAAGACATATTACCCTTGCCGATGGCACCAATGTGGTGTTGCAGGCCAATAGCCGGCTCGATTATCCCGAAAATTTCCTCGGTAATGCCCGTGAAGTTATTTTATCGGGTGAGGCTTACTTCGATGTGGCGCATGATGCAAAGAAGCCATTTATTATTCATACCGGCCAAATACGTACGACTGTACTGGGCACCGCATTTAATATAAAGGCGCTGCCGGATGGGAAAGAAATAATTGTTTCGGTTACAAGGGGCAAAGTGAAAGTGGAGGATGATAAAAAACTGCTGGCCGTTTTAACACCCAATGAGCAGGCCGTTTATGTGCCCGTAACGGCCGCGGTATCAAAAGATACAGTGAATGCAAATATGCTGGTAACCGATTGGACGAAGCACGAGATGCGGTTTGAAGGGCAAACCTTTGAAGAAGTGGCTGCATTGCTGGGCCGGCGCTACGGAGTGGATATCCGGTTTAAAAAGAACGGATTGAAAAAATGCAGCATCAAAGCGTATTTCAGTGGTACCGAAACGCTTGAAAAAGTGCTTGACGTGCTGTCCATAATAAGCAATGCCACTTACAGTATGCCCGATGATAAAACAGTTTTTTTGGATGGGGAAGGTTGCGTAGAATGATTTTTTGATTTTGAGATTTAGGGATTTTGAAATTTGGTACAATGCTGCACCTCAAGAAATCTCAAAATCCCGCAATCAATTAATCTCAAGATCTAAATAAAAAACCCCTCTCGCCGTGGAAAGTTGGAGGGGTTCGCTTAAAACAATCTGGTAATCATTTTAAACAATTGCAATTTATGCAAAAAACTACTGCATTCGGCTTTCCGCCGTACGGGAAACGTTTTTCCCGACTGCCGGGGAACCAAAATCTATCATTCATTATGAAAGTGAGTTTACTGGCTGCTATCCTCCTGGTGCTTTGCACGCAACTGCTTACGGCAAATGCAGGCTACGCCCAGAAAATGGAGGACAAGCTCATCACACTTGAATTGCGCAACGTATCGCTTCGCAATGCGCTCGACCGCGTTGAAAGCATCTCAGGTTTTCGGATGGCTTATTTGCTGGAACAGGTTGGCCGTTACAGGAACATCAGCCTGCCAAAAGATACCCGGTCAGTAGCCGGCACCCTGCAATTGATCTTATCGGGCACGGAGCTCGATTTTAAACAGAATGACAATACCATTCTTGTTTTCCCTAAAAGAAAAGAAGTGGTGCGCCTCAACGAAAACGATGAACCCGCCGCTGCTCCTGAAATGCTGGTCCATGGAAAGGTTACAGATGATGCGGGTAAGCCGTTATCGGGTGTTTCGGTATATGTAAAAGGCAATGCTTCCCTTGGTACGGTTACTGATGATAAAGGCCTGTATAAGCTGGAAGTGGCTAACTATAATATCACGCTCGTATTCTCTTCGGTGAATACCGAAACAAAGGAAGTGCCGGTAGCCGGTAAAAATGAGCTGAACGTGGTGCTTGCAGTAAAATCTGAAGTGCAGGAAGAAGTAGTGGTAGTAGGATATGGTACGCAAAAAAAGAAAGATGTTACCGGCGCCATCAGTTCGGTTAACAGTGAGCATATGAACCTGGGTGGAACTACTGCCAATATTGCGCAGGCGATCCAGGGCCGCGCGGCAGGGGTAAGCGTTCAACAATCTGACTTTTCACCCGGCGGTAGCATTTCTGTGATTATCCGTGGTGGTAACTCTATTAATACAACGAATGAACCCTTGTTTGTGGTAGATGGTTTTATTACCGACAATGGAAAGTATATTAACCCGAATGACATTGAAAATATTGAAATATTAAAGGACGCCTCAGCAACCGCTATCTATGGCGCACGTGGCGGTAATGGCGTGGTGCTGATCACCACCAAAAAAGGCCGGCCCGGAAAAATGCAGATAGAGGCTGATGTGTCGAACGGGTACCAGTATCTTACTTATAAACCTTCGCTGGTTGATGGGCCACAGTATGCCGCCGTACAGAATGCAATAGCCAACGAAGATGGTAAGCCGCCGGTTTTCCCGGCCAGTTTTCCGGTAACGAATACCAACTGGTGGAACCTGGCCACGCAGCAGGCTTCCGTGTTGAACCGTTCTGTAAGCTTAAGCGGCAATGACAGGAATAACAAATACTATTTATCGGGTAATTACATGAAACAGACCGGTGTGTTAAAAAGCACCGATATGGAGCGATATTCTGTTCGGATGGGCGCTGAGAAAAAATTCAGCGAGTCAGTAAAAGTAGGTTCCAACTTTTATGGCGCCGCTACCAGCAGTCACCTGCAGCGCTATGTAGCCGATATTACGGCTCCTTTGTTCAGCGTGCTTACGTCGCCGCCCAGCATTCCCGTGTACAATGCGAACGGCAGTTACTATCAGTATCTTGGAAAAGACAATGCCCTTGCCTTGCTGCTTGAACCTACCAACGTATCACAAAACAAACTGATCAATGGCAACATGTTTGCCGATTATGAGCTCATCAAAGGGCTTACCTATCATTTCAGTGCCGGTGCCGAATATTCCCAAACTACCGCCGGGCAATACACGCCCCGTACCTTGGTGAACGGCCAGGCCAATAACGGCGTGGGCGCCGAACAAATGAACACCGCCTTGCGATGGCTGGTTGAACAATACCTTACTTATAAGTATAACAGGAATGCCCATGCCTTTACCGCCATGCTGGGTACCTCTAATCAAAAGGATGTATTTGAAGGACTCGGCGCCGGAAGCCGCGGATTCTCTACCGATCTGTACCTGTTTTACAACCTCAACGCCGGTTCTATTCCACAGGTAGCCGGCTCAAACAATACACCCGGCAGCAGCCGGTCGGAAGCAAAACTTACCTCGTATTTTGGCAGGCTGAACTATGCTTACAACGACCAGGTGCTGGCCACTTTTACCCTCAGAAGGGACGGCTCTTCGCGGTTCGCTTCCAATCATAAGTATGGGGTGTTCCCTTCAGGGGCCCTTGCCTGGAAAATGGCCGACCTGCCTTTTATCGCTGATCTCAATGTGTTCTCGAATTTGAAGCTGCGCGCCAGTTATGGAATAACCGGTAACGACCGCATTGGCGATTATGCCTACATGAGCCGCTTCAGTAACTATGGCACTTCACTCGATCAAAGCAGTAATTTATCGGGTGGTATTGAACCCGTTTCGCTGATCAATAGTAATCTCCAATGGGAAAGCAACAGCCAGGCGAATGTGGGTATTGATATGGGATTTCTGGCTGGCCGGTTGAATGCCACCATTGATCTGTACCGCAAAAAAACAAGCGACCTGTTGCTCGCAGTGCCAATTGGGCAATGGTGGGGTTTCAGCACCCAGATCCTGAATGCAGGTTCTATAGAGAACAAAGGCATTGAACTGGCTATAAATTCTGAGAACATAAAAGGAAAGGATTTCACCTGGAGCACTTCTTTCAACATAGCTTATAACCGGCAAAAATGTTTGTCGCTGGCCAATAATGTAAAGATCATCAGTACCAATACGGCCAACCCCAGCGGTGTTGTATCGGCGCGTGAATTTACCAGGTTGGAACCGGGTAAGGAACTCGGCGTGATCTACGGGTTTCAATACCTCGGCGTTATAAAATCGGGTGAAACCTATGCGCCACAACCCAATTCAAAACCCGGTGATCCCAAATATGCCGACCTCGATGGCGATGGTAAATTAACCCAGGACGACAGAACCTACCTGGGTAATACCAATCCCCGCCTTATTGCAGGCCTGGGTAACGATTTTCAGTATAAGAATTTTAATCTGAATGTATTCTTCCAGGGCGCATTTGGCAATCACCTGTATAACATGAACAGGCTGGTGCTTGAGTCAACCACCGGCACTGATGTCCTGAGTCGTTGGGTATCGGGTAAAAACGAGAATACAGATATCCCGCGCGAAGGCTATTTCCTGAGCACCTATGGTAGTTATGTGAATTCGCGTTTTGTGGAGAATGCATCCTACCTGCGGTTAAAAATGGTTGCATTGAGTTATAGTTTGCCTGCAAAGATCCTGAACAGAACAAAGATCATCGATGGGCTGCGCATCTATGCATCGGCTCAAAACCTGTTCACGGTCACCAATTATTCAGGCACCGATCCCGAAGTGAATACACATGGCGGCAACCTGGCAGGTGGAATTGATTTCAATGCCTTCCCGGCTTTCAGAACTTTTGTGGCCGGGGTAAAGCTTACCATTCATTAAAAAAGGAACACAGGCAGGTGATGTAAAACATTAAACTTAGAAAAATGAACAAACTTATTATAGCAATTCTTTTGGCGCCGGCATTGGTGACGCAGTATAGCTGCAATAAAAGCCTGGAGCCGAAAGTATACAGTTCACTTACCAATACCAATGCATTCAAGACAAAATCCGATGCTATAGCTGCGGTAAATGCAGTATACGCGCGGTTGAAAGGGCCTGTTGTGGGCGATAACTTTACTTACTGGACGGTGCGCCATTTTGCCTTGACCGACCTTACCACCGATATTGGCCATTGTAATTACGGTGGCGATCCCGGTCAGCTTTCATTGGGTTTATGGAATTCAACAAACGGACTGATCGCGTCGGACTGGCAATACATTTATAAGCTCATTGCCAATGCCAATAATGCGATCTACAATATTGCAGCAATGACTTCCATTACCGATGGGGAAAAACAACAGTTTATTTCGGAAGTGAAATTCCTGCGCGCTATTGCCTATCTCGATCTCACCGATGCATTTGGTCCGGTAATACTGGTGACAGAAAAAGATGTGGCAAATGCTTCCTTTACCAGTCAGCCCAAACCCACGCCGGTGGCCGATATTGAATCGCTGCTGATCACCGAACTCAACGAGGCGGCTGGTGTATTGCCCCTTAATTATGTAAACAATCCCATTTATTCCGGCAACGATGTGGGGCGTGCCACCAAAGGCGCCGCGTTGACGCTGCTGGCCAAATTGTATCTGCGCCGGCACGACTGGCAACAGGCGCTCACGTTCACCAAACAGGTAATGGACCTTAAAACATACGACCTCTATCCCGATTATCCCGGTTTGTTTGCAGAGGCGAATAAATGGTGTGTCGAAAATATTTTTTCGGTGCTGGCCGATGCCAATACCAACGGAACAGAACTGTTGAACCACTTTGGCCCCCTGAATCATCCCGCGCCTGCATTGCAAAACCGCTGGCAGTATTATGCCGTATCGTGGGATTTTTATAATACGTTCGATAATGCCGATGACCGCAAAAAATGTTTTTATCCAAATTATACCGGGGTCGATAACCTGGTGTATATGCAACCGCCTTCGTTAGGCGCCAATCCGCCAACAGGCATAAGTTATATGGCGGACTGTGCTACCAAGAAATATGCCGATTCGTTGGGGTCTACAACCTATTACGACGGCCATAGTGTAGATGTGCTGCGTTATGCTGATGTGCTGCTGAGCAGGGCAGAGGCGCTGAATGAGGTAAGCGGCCCCACAGCCGAAAGTATTGCATTGATAAACCAGGTACGGGCTCGCGCGCATGCAAAGCCGCTGGTGCTGGCTAATTATAATCAATCCTCTTTACGGGATGCCATTTTAAAAGAGCGGGGCTGGGAATTCTTTTATGAAGGGAAACGCCGGGCCGACCTTATCAGGATGGGTAAATACGATGTAATTGTAAATGGCTATCTCAATCGCATCGGTCAGCCATCGAATATCGTTATGCCCAGGAACAGGTATTTTCCTTATCCACAAAGCCAGGTTAACCTGAACCCTAACCTGGATAATGCCGACAGGTAAATTTTTAGCGAGGAATACTGCCACGGAGAGGAATAGCCGGTTTCCCCGTACTGCTGATAAATGATTTTGTATGAAAAGAACAAGCGCAAAGTTATTTGCAATCATTATTGCACTGGCCTTTACAGGTTGTATGAACGGGGGCGGAAATATTATCCGCGAAATCGGCATTGGTCTGCATAATAATAATCAACTGAAGATACAGTTAGATGTAACTACTGCAACCCCCACGAAGGTGTATGCAGAATACTGGTCAGATAGCAACTCAGCCAAAAAGTTCATCTCATCTGTATCAACTGCAGGCCTTCAGCATGCCCTGGTTCTGGGTAATATTTACCCGCAAACCGGTTACTCTTTCCGCCTGGTAACTGACAACAACGGCACACAAAATGTGAGCAAAACCTATACATTCAAGTCGGGAACGCTTCCGATGTGGTTACAGGACCAGTTTAAATATAGCTGCACCCAGCCAAACCTGTTACCTGCTGTATTTAAAGAAGGCTTCCTGTTAATGAACAAACGCGAAGCGCCCGGACTGATGTATATCGTAGATACGAAGGGACAATTGCGCTGGTATCATATGGTAGATGGCACAGGCGTAAAAGTCGCTCATTTTACGAACGACGCCAGCGTTATCTCGATCCTTGGCAAAAGTGATGAGCCAACCAGCTATGGCAGCGAAATACTGGAAATAAACCTGTTGGGCGATACCCTGTTGCATCTTAAAAAAGGCCAGGGCGATTTCAGGTATACCATTCATCACGAGATAATTAAAAACCATGCAGGCAATGTGGTGACCATCTATGAAGAATCACGCATAATGGATCTGAGCCACATTGGCGGCGGTAAAAAAGATACGGTAAAAGGTGACGGAATACAGGTGTTCGACAGTAAGGGCAAACAGCTCTGGAAATGGTCGGTGTTCGATGTCAGCGATCCGTTGGCCGACCCGGCACTGCTGAAAAATAAAGGCGATTGGACGCATGCCAACAGCCTCAGTTTCGATATCGACAGCAATTACCTGATCTCTTTTTATAACCTCGCGCAGGTATGGAAGGTAGATGCACACACAGGTAAAATAGTATGGAAACTGGGAAAAGGCGGCACGATGGCTTTACCAGCGGCAGGCGTATTTTCTCAATCACACGCTGTACATATTAATCCCTATGGCAGTTTAATGCTGTTCGATAATGGGGTCGATAAAAAACAATCGGGGGTATTTGCCTTCAACATGCAGCCAGGCGCACGGGCGGCCACGGTTGACTGGCATTTTAACCTGCCGGCAGAAATATATAACGACCGCATGGGAAGCGCTTATATGATCAACGACTCATTGGTGTTATGTTGCTGTTCAAAAAAACATATCACCGTATTGGCCAATAAGAACGGGACTTTGCTGTGGACGCTCGATACCGCCATGCCGCCATACCGGGTGGAATTTATTCCGGCAGCAATGGTGAAGCCCTTTATTTTGAATTGAATTGTAAGCAAGTTAAACCAACAATATATATGACTAACAGGACCGTGATCTTTTTGTTGCTGATCTTTTTTGTAGCAGGGTATTTAGTCCCGGGCTGTGAGCTATCGGGAAAAGAAAAAACGGATCTGGTAGCGCCGGTTAATGCCGGTTTTATTGTACCTGATACCGCCCTTATTCCAAATGATGTGTTTGGCAATGAAGTCCGGTATGGCCGGCAATTGTTGCTGAATACCGCTTACTATATTGGTCCCAATGGCACCAATGGCCAGTACCTGGGTAATAAAATGAATTGTACCAATTGCCACCAGGATGCAGGAACAAAACCCTATTCGTTTAATTTAATTAGCTCGCATGACAATTATCCGCAGTACCGGGCCCGCGAAGGAAAGATCCTTACGCTGGCCGAGCGCATCAACAACTGTATCATGCGGCCGCATAATGGCAGGCCGCTGCCTTTAGACAGCCGGGAAATGGTAGCCATCCTGAGTTACCTGAAATGGATCAATAGTTTTGTGCCGAAAGGCGCTGCTGTGGAAGGCCTGAAGAATATGACAATTCAATTCCCCGCAACAGCCGCGAGCCCGCAACGGGGGAAGGAGATCTTTACACAGCATTGTGCCAGCTGCCATGCAGGTAACGGGCAGGGACAGCTTAATGCCGATGCCACTGCATTTATTTATCCGCCCTTGTGGGGTTCCCAGGCTTATCAACCGGGCTCAAGCATGCATCGCATTATTAAAATGGCCAGGTGGCTCAAGGCCAATATGCCATACGATAAAGTGAGCACTGGCAAAACTTTTTTGACCGATCAGCAGGCGCTCGATGTGGCTGCCTTCATAAATGACGATGCCATTCACGACCGGCCCAACCCCCAAACCTTTGATTATCCTGATTCAACCACCAAGCCCATCGATTATGACCATCGTCCATTTTCCGATACATTTTCTGCTGTTCAACATAAATTTGGTCCCTTTCAGCCGATCATTGATTACCGTAAGGCAAACAAGCTGGCTGTAGATTACTGATAAAGCACATAAAATTATTTTTTGAACACCCTGGATTGGAATGGAGATTAATTACAGACGAATGAAAAAAATTGTTATTGCCGCTATCCTGTCGTTGCTGATTTTGCCGGTAACTGCACAAAATATACAATATGGCGTTTGTCCCGGTTGCTGGAATACCGATTCACTCGGCAATCACCGGGTAGTGCTGCAGGTTGAAGAGAACGCAAAACTGGCAAGAGCCGTAATTCCCTGGCGCCGTCGTGATAATTATCCCGGTAAAAAACGGATCATAGTACAGGATGCTGCCACAGGGCTCAGAATTAATAATGTTAAAATACAATCGCTTACACGCGAAACAGGCGACATCTTCTTTGAGCCGGCATCGGGAAAGGGAACTTATTACGTGTATTACATGCCTTATAAAAACGAAGGCCGCGCGAATTACCCGAAAGGCCAGTACCTGAAGCCCGATACCACTGCATCCGGCGCATGGTTACAAACAGTCGATGATAAGCTGCCACCCAATGTGCTGGTAAGCGACATGCAAAGTATTGACCAGTTCAACAGTTTTTACCCAATGGAAATGATTGCAACGCAGCAGGAGACTGCTGAACTGGTGAAGCATAATGCGGGCCGGGCATTCCTCGTATTTCCTGAAGACCGGGCGCATCCCATTCGCATGAAAAGCGATCTTCCTTTTCGATGGATCCAGAATGGGCCCACCACAGCATTCAAAGGCGAAGCAGCCAAAGGTGAAAATTTTACCTGGCAATTGGGGCTATATGCATTGGAAAACCTCGACGAACTAAAAATATCGTTCAGTGATCTTACCACTGCTGCAGGCAACCGTATTGCGGCGAAAAATATCTCGTGTTTAAATACCGCCGGTATTACCTATGATGGAAAGCCACTCCTTATAAACCTGCACATAAATAAAGACCAGGTACAGGCGCTGTGGTGCCTGATGAATGTGCCTTCATCGGCTGTACCCGGAACCTACCACGGCAAAGTGACGGTGGGCGCCCGTAACACCTCGCCTCAGGTTATTGAGGTGTCACTTACCGTTACCGATCAATTGGCGAAGCATGGCGGCGTTGATGAACCCTCGAAAATGACACGGCTTACCTGGCTTAACTCTACCATAGCACAGAACAATACCGTAATTGCGCCATATACGCCGTTAAAAGTAAAAGGAAATACCATCGATCTGTTGGGCAGAACCGTTCAGCTGAATACGAACGGCCTGCCCCGGCAGGTGCAAACCTGGTTCACTCCTGAAATGACAGGTTATACAAAAGCTCCTAAGAACATTTTATCTGAACCGCTGCAATTTGTAGTGAAAGGAAATGACGGTCAGCACATTGCTTTTAAAAGTTACGGCGTAAATTTTTCGAGGGTTGAACCCGGCACCGTGGAGTGGACAGCTATCAGTTTCTCCAGCGATTTACGGATGGAGGTGAAAGGATCGCTTGAGTTTGATGGCTTTATTGCTTATACCGTACGGGTCACCGCATTGAAAGAAGTTGCGCTGCAGGAGCTGGCGCTGCAAATTCCCTTCAACAAAAATGCTGCTACCTATATGATGGGGTTGGGGCAAAAAGGGGGCAATCGTCCGGCTGATCTGGAATGGAAATGGGATGTAGCGAAGAAGAACCAGGATGGCGCCTGGATAGGCGCTGTAAATGCAGGAATACAATATTCACTCCGTGATGAAAAATATGTGCGGCCGCTGAATACCAATTTCTACCTTACCAAACCATTGCTGCTGCCTTCCAGTTGGGGTAACGATGGTAAGGGTGGTATCTCTATTCATGAAACTGCTAATGGTGTGGTGGCTAATAATTACAGCGGTGCACGCACAATGAAAAAAGGGGAGGTGCTGTTTTATAATTTTAATTTGCTCATTACGCCTTTTCATCCCCTCAATACAAATTTTCAATGGCGTACCCGCTTTTACCACCGGTACAATAATCCTGACAGCATAAAGGCCACCGGCGCCACGGTAGTAAATATTCACCATGCAACACCCATTAATCCCTGGATCAACTATCCCTTTATTGAGCATGAAAAAATGAAGGCTTACATAAATGAGGCGCATGAGAAAGGATTGAAAGTGAAAATTTATAACACGGTTCGCGAACTCAGTAACCGTGCCTGGGAAATATGGGCGCTTAAAAGCCTGGGGCACGAAGTATATTCGCCCGGCCCCGGTGGTGGATTCAGCTGGTTGCAGGAGCATTCAGATACAGATTATATTGCTGCCTGGTTTGTGCCTGAAATAAAGGATGCGGCTGTTGTAAACAGTGGGATGAACCGCTGGCATAACTATTATGTGGAAGGCATGAACTGGCTGGTAAATAATGTAGGCATAGATGGCATTTACCTCGATGATGTGGCGTTCGACCGCATCACCATGAAACGCATAAAACGGGTATTAACGCAAGCTGGCCATCCCGGTATCATCGATCTGCATTCGGCTAACCAGTATAATAAGTACGATGGCTTTAATAACAGCGCCAATTTATACATGGAGCATTTTCCCTATCTCAACCGCCTCTGGTTCGGCGAATATTTCGATTATGAAAAAAATACGCCCGATTTCTTTTTGACCGAAGTAAGCGGCATTCCTTTCGGCCTCATGGGTGAAATGTTGGAAGGCGGTGGTAATCCGTACAGGGGTATGGTATATGGAATGACGAACCGGATGCCCTGGACCGAGAACGCTGATCCGCGCCCGATATGGGCCGAATGGGATGCATTCGGAATGGAAAACTCTGAAATGATCGGCTACTGGAGTCCCAATTGTCCGGTTACTACGGGCACTCCACAAGTACCGGCTACGGTGTACCGTAAGCAGGGCGCTGCATTGGTAGCCATTGCCAGTTGGGCGGCTGCAGATACCACCGTGCAATTGGTGATCGATTGGAAAAAGCTGGGGCTCGATCCGGCAAAAGCAACGATCACGGCGCCGGCCATTAAGAACTTTCAGCCTGCCCGTTCCTTTTTGCCGGGGGAGGCCTTACCGGTATCGAAAGGAAAGGGTTGGCTCTTATTGTTGTCGCAGCCAAAGAAGTAAATGAGGGACCAGTAACACCCACTGAATTTGTTACGCCATCTTAGCCCCAACCAGGCAGTTAGTTTAGGTTACATTCATATAGCAATTGTGGAGAGCGACAGAGCAGGAACCCCGGTGCCATGGGGTTCCTTTTTTATTTTTATATGTTTTAAAAAAATAACGCAAACGGTTGCCTGCCTTCTTTGTTTTGCCTCCTTCAAAAGAATTTTTAAATAATACCCTCCTCATTGTCCTGTTCCGGGTCTTCATAAGTCGGCATTTTCTAACACTAAATCTAACGATCATGAAACAGATTATCCTAACGGTCCTGCTGATCGCAGGATTGGTTTCTTCTTATTCATCCAACGCACAGCAGGCTTCCTGCCCTTCGTGGGGGCCCTATGTTGAAGGACTTAACATGGGTACTGCGGGGAATGGAGAACTGATGTATTCAGAAGTGATGACAGATGCAGCCTGCATGCAATACGATACTTACTGGTCAACGTTAAATTTCAATCTTGGGCCCAGAGGTGGATACGGCGGCATTCAGAATAAACAAGGTGATATCCGTAATAATATTTTTTCAATCTGGGATGTACAGGACACCACTGTTCCCCAATGCACAGCCGAATATGCCATCCCCGGTATGAATGTGGGCGGTTTCGGTGGTGAAGGTACCGGGCTGCATTCAGATTATGTAATGAACTGGACCCCTGGTGTGTGGTATGCGACTGTAACCCGCCGCTGGTCGGTTGGTGATGGTAAAACAAGGATCGCATTCTTTATGTATGATTATGGAACGCAGAAATGGACACATTACATCACCATTGTAACACCCGAAAACAATGCTTACCTGCAAGGCAATAAAGTGGGTGGTTTTTTAGAGAACTGGAATTCAGCAGCCAGTAAAGCCACGCGCTGCGGTTATTACCGCAATTTCTGGATCATGAATGCCAGCAATGTGTGGTCTAAACCTACTATCTACCAGGCATCAGCCGGCACCGGCTCCTGGGGCGCCGAAGCGGCCTTCAACAACACGGCTGTTAAATTAATAAGTTGCGGTACAACACCGGGGCCCGCCACTTCGCCGCAATTCACGCTCAATCAACCCGGTACCAAACCGGCAACAGCGACTACGCCTGACGTGTTAACGCTGGGAGCTGTGTATAGCAACAATTCGGTAATGGTCAATTGGACAATGGACCAATCCAAAAGTCCTCAATTATCCTACACCATCAATGTGTATGATAACAGCAGCCTTACGGGAACGCCTGTGGCTGCCAAAACGGTTATAAGGCCCGATAAACGTTCAGAAACGGTTGCTCTCTCATCCACCTTGCCTTCGGGCACTTATTATGTGACCATCCAGGTAAAAGATATTTTCAATCAACTGGCCGCTGTGAAATCAACAGCTTTCACAAAAACTTCCGGTGCGGCCTGGTATAAAATAAAAAATGTATACAGTAACAAGTATCTCGCTGTCGAAAACAGCAGCACAGCCAACCTCGCTTTTATTGTCCAGTATAGTAACAGTACCAGTAATAATCTTCAATGGCAGCTCAATTCCGTAAACAATGCCACGGTACTGGTAAACCGCAACAGCAACAAGGTAATCGATTTGGCCAATTCCAATCAAAATTCTGGTGTGAATCCCATTCAATACACCGAGAATGATGGGCTCAATCAACAATGGAACCTGGTGCCGGTTGGTAACAATACCTACCTCATTCAAAGCAATATGTCGAACCATTATGTATTGGATGATCCTGCAGGTAGCACGGCAGAAGGAACAAAGATGATCATTTATGCGGCGAATG
Source organism: Niastella vici (assembly GCF_002077945.1). GTDB lineage: Bacteria > Bacteroidota > Bacteroidia > Chitinophagales > Chitinophagaceae > Niastella > Niastella vici. The sequence continues at coordinate 100,054 of NZ_LVYD01000002.1, read as the reverse complement.
GCAGTACAGGTTCCCCCAATCAGCAGTGGGTGCTTGAACCCGTGAGCACAACTGCCAGGATGGAAACTAAAACAAATGCAACACCGGGACCACTGGAAGAAAGGTCGCTCACGCTATTCCCAAATCCAGCCGGTGAAACATTACGGGTCACCGGCATCAGCAATCAGCAAGGTGCTGTTACGCTAACCATACGTGATGAGGCTGGTAGAACCATACGGAAAATAAAGACCAGTAATGCTTCCATTACGATTTCCCTGAAAGGACTGGCCAAAGGCATTTATTCTATTGAGCAGCATGGAATTGTTAAGCAGTTCTCGAAATTGTAATGTACTGGCTGCGTATTCCAATTAAAGAAGACTGGAAGCTTGATGGCTATAGTTGGCTGACCCGGTTTGAGAAGGAGTTTTTGGGTATTTGATAGCGTATAGGCTCCTGCGAAAGATCTGTGCCCGTTTTTAAATCAAAAAACCAAATCAAATATGTATGAAAATTTTAAAATTTCTTCAGGGTTTGGTAATAGTAATACCAATCCTGTTGCTGAGCCATGTTTCTATGGCACAAAATAAAACCGGATCAGTGACACCATCCTGGATTACAATGATGGACGACCCAAACGTAAATTATTTTAAGGCGGTAGAAGCTTTTGAATCCTACTGGAAAAACCGGGAGAAGCCGGAAGAAGAAAATGAGATCTTTGAATCGGCTGTAGACAAACGAAAGGAAGAGGAATTGAAGGCAAAAAGCAGGAGGATCTCAGCTACTGACCCCGCTAAATTATATGCTTTTGAATACAGGAAATTTCTCTGGTGGATGAAACAAACAGAGCCTTTTGTACAGCCTGATGGCCGTATAAAGTCCATGGATGAAAGAATTGCCGAATGGAAAATTCAGAAGCAGCAAAAGAAAGAGCAGGCAATAAAGACTAAAGGACAGTCTGATTCTGGTAAAAAGAATTAAGTATCCAACCAAAACAAAACACCATGAGAAAAATATATTCTCTCCTGTGTATAGCCATTTTGGCTATCGCAACCAACTTTTCTGCCCGGGGTCAGTCCGCCAATTGGAACGAGGTTGGGCCTATCGCGTTTCCAACAAATATATCCGGACAGATCAACGGCATTGGCCGGATGGAGCAAATCAAATTTGATCCTGTGAATCCTCTCCGGATGTATGCGGTAGGTCCGCATGGTGTATTTAGAAGCAATGATACGGCAGGCACCTGGGCTGTATTGGGTGGAACGGATGAGTTGCCTGCCAACACCAATCTTGCTTCCATCTGTATTGACCACACAAACAATAATGTGTTGTATCTGGGTACGGGCGACGCCAATTACTATAGTACAGCCAGCGGTGTGTGGAAATCCACTGACGGCGGTGCTTCCTTTACCCTGAGCAATACCGGTATGGGCAACAGGCTGGTGATAGAAATTATTATGTCGCCCACCAACCCCGATACCCTGGTAGCTGCTACCGATGCGGGTATCTATAAAAGTACCAATGGAGGCGCCAGTTGGGCGCTGACTTCTCCCGTTTCAAAAATGACCGATATGTGTAAGAAGTCAGGTTCCGGCAACACCTTATTTGCGGTATCCAGCGTAAATCAGAATCTCTATACCTCCACCGATTTTGGCAGCACCTGGACAACGACTACGTTAAGCAGCACTTTGCCTTCTAATGGCGGCCGGGTGGCTGTAACCCCTGCCGATCCCAATGTGGTGTATGTGGCCTATATAGGCAGCAATACAACCACTGCCGGTGGTATTGTATACAAGTCAACCAATGGCGGCGCCAGTTTTACCTTAATGAAAGGCGATGCCTCTCCGAATATTATTGGCTATAGCGGAACGCAAACCGGTCAGGGTAATTACAATTTTGATATAGAAGCTGATCCTGACAACGCAAATACGCTCTATTTGTGTGCGCATGTAATATGGAAAACTGCTGACGGCGGTACTACCTGGATGCAATCGCAAAGCAGTTGGGCTTATATCCTGCATACTGATCAGCATCATATCGTCTTTAATCCAAATAACTATAACCAGTTATTTAATGCCAATGATGGTGGTGTTTGGATCAACAGGGACCGTGTGGCCACCAACACCTGGGTTCCCAGGTCGAATGGGATAGCCGGTACTGAATTTTACTCCGCTGGCAACAGCCATGGTTACAAATACCTGATCGGCGGGGGTACCCAGGATAACGGAGAAGTGTTTTATAAAGACAATACCTGGAAAACGAACCGGGGCGGTGACTTTACCAGTAAATATTTCTTTGATAATACCAATGCTAACAGGGCTGTTTATGTGCAGAATGCTAAATACCGCGATCTGATGAATGCCCCTTCCGGATCGGAAACGCTCCTGGGTGTTCCCGGAACGGCCAGTAACAACGACCTGTACGCAGCTTCGTACCAGAATGGCAACGTGGGCTTTTATGCGCAAAGCAATACTTCGGGTGCCGTGTATGCGCTGTATAAAACTGCCAACCTGCAGAACGCCACGCCCGTATGGACAGCCATGAACGGCTTTAACCCGACCACTAAGATGCTGGCCATGGCCCTGTCACCGGCCGATGCCAATGTGCTGTATGTTTTGCAAACTAACAAAACCATTGTGCGAAGCACCGATGCCCTCACATCGGGCACATTTACCAACGTGGCGCCTGCACCGCAACCATCGGGCACACCAACCAATGGCGGGTTAACCGTGCTGAAGAGTGGGGTGGTGTATATGTCAGGCGATGGATACGTATATCGCTCAGCCGACCAGGGTGCAACCTGGACTGCTGTTGGAACCGGTGCAGTTACCACTACCCTCAACGCACAAAAAATTAAAAAAATAATTGCTGATACCTCCCAGGCTGCACAAGAGGTGGTGTATGCCATTACTGCCCAGGGCGTTTATTATAAAAAAACGACGATTACCGATTGGGCATATCTTGGCGCCGACAATCTGCCCACCACTGCCGCCATTACCGACATGGATATTTTTTATGATGCTGGTAATCCGGCTAACAGTGCCTTACGCATCTCCACCTACGGAAGAGGATTGTGGGAGGTTTCTTTGCAAAGCGCAGGTGGAACGCCTCCTGTGGTGTCAATTACATCGCCCGGCAATACCATTCCAATTGGGTCAAATGTGCAGGTTGCCGCATCTGCCAGTGATGCAGACGGACCGATTAACAAAGTGGAATTTTTTATAAACGAAGTAAAAGTGGGTGAAGATCTTATCGCCCCTTACACCTACGTCTGGAACAATGTAGCGGCCGGTGGTTATGTAGTGAAAGCAAGGGCCGTCGATAACAGCGGCGCTTACACTGATGCAACATCAGGTGTAGTGGCTGCTGTCGCCTGCCCGGGTACTACCTATATGTCCAGTGGAAATTTACAGGTGATTTATTTCGACAGCCAGGAGACTGTGGGCGAAAACGGAGCCGCCACTAATGCCGTTGACGGAAATTCAGGAACCATCTGGCACACCAAATGGTATGGCGGCACCGATCCATTGCCGCATGAAATACAATTATCGCTGAACGGGACCTTTACGGTGAACAGCTTTAAATATTTGCCACGTCAAAGCGGCAGCAATGGAAGGGTTGGTCAGTACGAGATTTATGTATCTGCTGATCCGCAGAACTGGGGCGCTCCTGTTGCCACCGGTACCTTTGCAAATGATGCCGCTGAGAAAGTGGTAAACTTTACTGCAACGCAGGCCAGCTATGTTCGCTTCCGTGCATTAACGGAAGCAAATGGACAGCAGTATACCTCGGCTGCAGAATTGAATGTAGGTGTTTGCGGCGCCTCAAATACACCTCCTGTAGCATCCATTACCTCGCCGGCTGATGGAGCAAATTATACCGCACCTGCAACAGTAACCATTGATGCCACAGCGAGTGATACCGATGGAACGGTAGCGAAAGTGGAGTTCTACCAGGGAGCTGCGCTGTTGGGGGAAGATTTAACAGCGCCTTACAGCTTTACGTGGAGCAATGTTTCAGCAGGCAACTATGCGTTAACTGCAAAAGCTACTGACAATGCCGGAGCCGTTACTGCTTCTTCAGTGGTGAACATCACAGTGAATGCGTTATGTGTTAATAACTACGAGCCCAATGAAACCCAGGCCACGGCCGTTGCGATTGCTAACAGCGGCGCCATTACATCGCAAATAGCTACGTCTGCAGATGTGGACTGGTATAAGATCACCCCTTCGGCTAGTGGTAATGTCACCATTACCCTCACAACGCTGCCGGCCGATTACGACCTGTATTTGCACCGGGCCAATGGAAATGTGATGGCTTCGTCTGTCAATTCAGGGACCACTAATGAATCTGTGACGAAGAACTTAACCGCAGGCACCAATTATTACATCAGGGTTATTGGCAAAAACGGGTCTTTCAATGCCGGCAACTGTTATACGCTCACGGTAAATGGTGTTCCTGCGCTTGTGACCCAAAATACCGGCCCTTCAGGAACCGATTCTTTGCAAAATGATGATCCGCTTTACATTAATGCCTGGCCCAACCCGAGTGATAAAGATTTTTCTATCCAACTCAAGAGCCGCAGCAACGAGCAGGTGCAGGTGCGGGTTCGAAATATTGATGGCCAGCTTGTAAAACAAATAAACACAAGCGCCAACAAAGTGCTTCATTTTGGGCAGGATCTTAAAGCAGGTGTTTATTTCGTAGAAGTACAGCAGCGTGCTATTCGCAAAATGGTTCGACTGGTAAAATTATAATAATGACTAAAAAATAATGTAAAATGAAATATTTCATGTTAGTCATTACTGTATTTTTTGTTGCTGGCAGCAACAGTTATGCGCAATTAACAGATACCGTATCTTATGACGCGGTTGTTGTATCAGCCACAAAATTTAACGAGCAAAAAAAGAACGTTGCGCAGAAGATAGAGGTGATCTCACCAAAGTATATCAGCTATGTGAATGCCCAGAACACCGGCGACCTCCTGATAAGCACCGGCAATATCTTTGTTCAGAAAAGCCAGCAGGGCGGATCGAGCCCGGTGATAAGAGGTTTTGAAGCCAGCCGGGTGCTTTTGATAGTTGATGGGGTGAGAATGAACAATGCGATCTATCGTGCAGGTCATTTGCAGAACGTTATTTCTGTTGATCAAAATATGTTGGAGCGGGCCGAAGTGATGTATGGCCCTTCCTCCACGCTCTATGGCAGCGATGCGCTGGGCGGCGCTATTCATTTGATCAGTAAGGAAGTTAAATTGTCAAAACCAGGGGAAGCTTTTACCGCATCGGGGAATGCCTTCGTTCGCCACAGCACAGTGAATAATGAAAAGTCGGCACACGGTGATGTTAACCTGGGTTTCAGGCACCTGGGGCTGCTTACTTCTTTTACGTACAGTGATTTCGGCGACATGAAAATGGGGAACAGGTATCCTGATAAATATCCGGACTTTGGAAGAAGGGCACAATATGTAAGGCAGGACCCTGGTTCGTTTGTTGATACAGTGGTGAAGAATGAGAATGACCGGGTACAACGGTATTCGGGCTACCGGCAATGGGACATTCTTCAAAAGGTAATGTTTCAGCAAAGCGATAAGCTGTCCCATTCTTTCAATATGCAATTTTCCAACAGCAGCAATATTCCCAGATATGACCGGTTACAGGATATGAGGAACGGCACGCTTCGCTACGCGGAGTGGTACTATGGCCCGCAGAAAAGAGATCTGTTTGCTTATACCTTCAATGCAACGAAATTGAATGGTATCATAGATGAATTGAGAACAACGGTCAATTACCAGGATATAGAAGAAAGCAGGCAAACCAGGGAGCTCAAAAGGTACGACCGCTTCGACAGCCGCCGCGAACATGTTAAAGTATGGGGAGCTGTTGCAGATGCAAGAAAAATAATCGGCCGGCATGAATTGACAGTTGGCGCCGATGCACAGTGGAATAAATTACGGTCAGTGGCCGACAGAACCAACCTGCAAACAGGCGCCGTATCAAAACTCGACAGCCGCTATCCCAATGGAAAGAACCAGATGAATTATTATGGTGTTTTTGCGCAGCATGTGTTTAAAATAAAGCCAAACAAATGGGTCCTGAACGATGGCATCCGGTTGCAGGCCGTGCAGCTTCACTCTATCATTGCCGACAATTCATTTTTCAACCTGCCGGTTACAGATATTAAACAGCATCCGGTTGCCATCACCGGTAATATAGGCATTGTTCATTTACCTTCCGCCAGCACAAAACTATCGCTCAATATCTCATCGGGGTTCCGGGCTCCTAATATCGATGACCTGGCCAGAGTGTTTGAGTCAAGCAGCAGTCTGCAAAGGGTAGTGGTGCCAAATCCGGATATAAAACCGGAATACACATATGGTGCAGATGCGGGAATAAATCATACCATTAAAGGAATAAAACTGGAGGCAACTGCTTATTATACCCTGTTCCGCAATGCTATTACGCTGGCTCCGTTTCAGTTAAACGCAAAAGACTCTATGTTATATAATGGAGCCATGTGCCAGGTAGTGGCTAACCAGAACCGTGATAAGGCTTATGTATATGGATTCAATGCAGGTATAACTGCTGCATTGAATGCGCATTTTTCTTTACAAGGCGCTGTTAACTATACAAAGGGAAGGTTTAAAACGAATGACAAAGCAACAACAGCAATTTATCAGAAGCAGCCTGATGGAACCTATGCAATAGTGCAGGCTGCCGTAAAAGAAAAACCACTGGACCATATACCGCCTGTTTTTGGTAAGGTGAGCGTGAACTACAGAAGTGAAAGAGTAAACGCAGAGGTTTTTGTGCATGGCAATGGCTGGAAGCGATTGAGTGAATACAATCCCGACGGGGAAGACAATGCGCAATATGCCACTGCCGATGGCATGCCTTCCTGGATGACCCTCAATTGCAGAACTGCCGTCAGGGTTACAGGCTATCTTGAATTACAGGTAGCCGTCGAAAACATCCTTGACCACAACTATCGTTATTTTGCCTCCGGGTTCTCTGCGCCGGGAAGAAATTTTATGGTGGTGGTGAGGAGCACATTTTAGGAGAGGTTATGTCGTAAAAGCAGGAACCCCGGCGCCAGGGGTTCCTTTTTATTTTTGTGTGCTTATAACTTCATAACCTTTTCCAATTTAGAAAGTGAAGCATCTTTTTCGTTGGGCGCTGGGCAGTGCAATCGGGTGCGTTATTTTCAGGCGATGGTCTGCACAGTAATGGCAATTATAGCGAGGGTGCGTATGAGGATGTATCAAAAGTAAACGAAGGACCTGAGAACCACTTAAACGACCACGGGCTCCATCAGGTTCCGAATAAAAAGAGGCTGCATCATACTTGAAGTTACAGCCTCTTTTGTGTGTCTATAATTGTCTTTCAGTTTTCGTGGCTGCTCCCCGTATTTCGGTATTCCCACCGTTTTCGAGTGTGAGGTTTACCGGTTTATTATTTTTCCAGGCGCCCCGGGTAAAATCAGGCACATCAACAGTGCGTGAGCGGTTGGCAACAGATTGTTCGCTTAAAGGAGAAATGGAACTCCATAAAGCGCCATCGTATACGTCCTGGTCAAGCGGCAAACCGTTACGCAAACAATCGATCAACCGCCAGTCCATAATGAAATCCATGCCGCCATGACCGCCTATCTTTTTAGCTATTTCACCTACATGTTTTATTATAGCCGGCGTATATTTATCGTACAGATCTTTTAATTCTTCAGGTTTTACCCATTCATGTCCAAATGCAATGCGCTCCGGTTCGGGATATTTACTGGCGACACCCTTGGTGCCACTGATCAAATGAATACGCGAATAAGGACGTGGAGTGGTAACATCATGCTGTACCATAATAGTTTTGCCTTTTTCCGTATGAATAAGCGTGGTATTCATATCTCCACGGAACGGTTTTCCGGTAAACTGGTTGTAGAAAGGATCAGTCGCTGCTTTTTCCTTAGCCATTGCACCCATCATATAATCGTTGGATGACATGGACACCAAATGGCTCATTTTATCGCCCCTGTTAATATTAAGGCATTGTGCAATGGGACCGAGCCCGTGCGTGGGATACAGGTTACCATTGCGGAAGTTTTCTTTGAGCCGCCACATATCGGCATAACCTGTTTTACTGAAATTCAGATCGCGCAGGTCGTGGATGTATGCGCCTTCTGCGTGCACCAGTTCCCCAAACATCCCATTGCGGGCCATATTCAGCGTGAGCATTTCAAAAAAATCGTAACAACAATTTTCAAGCATCATACAATGCTTTCTTGTTTTTTCGGAAGTTTCAACCAGCTGCCAGCATTGGTCCAGTGTTAATGCAATAGGCACTTCACTGGCCACGTGTCTTCCATGTTCCATGGCATATAAAGCAATGGGGGTGTGCAATTTCCACGGCGTGCAGGTGTACACAAGATCAAGTTCTTCATTATTGATCATGTCCTTCCAGCCGTTCTCACCTGAATATTCTTTGGCTTTGGGCAATCCCTGTTTTTCAAGGATGGCCTGTGCTTTGGTTGCCCGTTGCGGATCTTTATCGCATAAGGCTTTAATTTCTACTCCTTCTATATGCGACATGCGTTCCACTGCTCCGGGGCCACGCATACCCAAACCAATAAAGCCGATGCGTACTTTGTCTATTTTGGGTGCGGCGTATCCGCACATGTTAAATTGTGGCGGCCGGGCGCTCCATTCATAAACACGCGACAAACTTTTATCGTTCTCCTTTGCAGCCGACTGTGAAGGCAAACCTATGGCCAGCGCACCGGTACTAAGCGAAATATTACGCAGGAATTTTCTTCTGTTCGTACTCATGTATCGTTCGTTTAAGTTAGTTTGATGTAATAAGCAGCAACAATACTAACAAGAATTATTAATCTTTTGCAACGCAAACGGGTGCGCTATTTTCAAACCTCGCCCATTGAATTGGCCCGCTGCCATGGGGTTCCTTTTTGTGTTTAGCGTATGGGTTTTATCCAGTAGCTATATTCAAAATTTTTATAGGGTATCCGGTATTGTATCAACGGCTGCGCCCCCCAGCTGTCCATTCCCTGCACGCCACTCTGTTGCCAATCAACGTGCATGTAGATCTCTTTTCGTTTCACTAGCTCACCGGAATGGTATTGCTTCTTGTCTTTTTCAGGATCAAGATCATCCAGGCTATAGGGTAGGGCCGAAAAGTTCAGGAGACTGTCGGCCATTTCAAAACGCAATCCTTTGCCTTGCTGGTTGGTAAGTGCAACCCAGCGCACATCGGTCTTGTTGCCGCTTTCCTGCGGGCGTGCATAAGGAAAATATTGCTCATCGACCGATTGTTTATAGATGCCAACAAAAGAAGCTGTTTTGCGGTCCCAATAATTTTCCCCGGGGCCACGGCCATAAAATTGTACCTGGTTTAATTGCTGGTTAACCTGCAGATCGTTCCCGGCGCGGTATAATATTTTATGTTTTCCGCCCAGCGCCTTGAACCGGTTCTCCACTTTAATAGCGCCATCTCCATAAACAGTAAATGTTTGTTCAGCGAGGGCGTCGCCATTCAGCATCTTTTTAGTAAAAATAACTTCGTATGCGCCGTCAATTTTCCGGGAGGAAGCTTTTAATTCAGTGCCCTGTTCGTAGGCATTACGCCAGTTGCGCAGCGAGTGGTTATAACCCGCGCCAATATCATTGTCGGTAGGCGCCCGCCAGAAAGCGGGTTGCGGTCCCTGCTGCAATAATCGCTGTCCCCTCAGCATATAACTGTTCAATACGCCTTTTTCATGATCAAATTCAATGCTGACGTCGTTGCCTTTCAACGTTAATTGTTTGCCGTTTTCTATTACCTGTAACGTGCCGCTTTTCGCGCGTGTAGTTGTTGCCGGCGTTGCTTTTTCATTCAGTAAGAACTGGTCGGCTGCAATCGTATATCCCTTTTCCAGGAAGGGCTCGGCTTCTTTAAGTGTATAGCCGATGTTCAGGAAATATTCGTGCGCTTTTGATAAAGTTGTTTTTAACGGGAGATTGATGGTGGAAGCATTTCCCGCAGCAACAGCAAGACTGTTTATGGCGCCTTTTTCAACGGGCCGTCCATCCTGTAACAGTTCCCAGTTCAACTGTATATTGTCCAGGCTTTTGAAAAAATAACTGTTACGAACCGTTAGCTGGTTATTGCCATTCCAGCTGGTTTTGATATGCTGGTATACTTTTTTTACTTCGATGGCCATGGGCGTTAATCCACGGTAAGCGGTAACCACGCCCTTCACGCAGAAATTATTATCGCTGAAGTTGTCATCAACCGGCCCACTCAGCGGGAAATCGCCGCCATACGCCATGATCCGCTTTCCGTTTTTAACCGTGTCAATTGACTGATCTATCCATTCCCAAATAAAGCCGCCCTGCAGGTAAGGATTGTTTTCGATGGCATCCCAGTATTCTTTGAAATTACCAAGGCTGTTACCCATGATGTGCGCATATTCGCTCATGATCAGCAACCGGTCGGGATTACGTTTCGAATACCTTTCGAGCCAGTTGGGGTCGGGGTATTGCGGAACGATCATATCTGTATTGTAATCATGTTCGGCCCGTTCATACTGTACAGGCCGGCTGTCTTTTTGTTTCAGCCAGTCGTAAGCGGTATACATATTGGCGCCATTGCCTGCTTCATTGCCCAGTGACCAGGTAATAACAGCCGGGTGGTTTTTATCGCGCTCGTACATGCGCTGAATTCTGTCGAGATGAGGTTTTAACCACTGCCGGTCGTTGGCAAAGGTCCATTCAAGATCATAATACCTGCCGTGCGATTCTATATTGGCTTCATCAATCACATACAAACCATACTTATCGCAAAGCTCCATCCAGTAGGGATCGGGCGGGTAGTGAGAGTGCCGCACGGCATTTACATTGAGCTTTTTCATCATCTCCATGTCTTTCTCCATATCTGCTCTTGAAAGGGTGTGCCCCTGGGTGGCATTGTGCTCGTGCCTGTTCACACCTTTCAAAAATACTCTTTTACCATTCACCAGTAAATTCCGGTCTTCGATCTTTATGTTGCGAAAACCCACGTGCTGGGGAACAACTTCCAGTATGTTGCCATCTTTGTCTTTTAACGTAATGTATAACGTATAGAGGTATGGTATTTCGGCCGACCAGGGATGTACATTGGGTACCTGCTGCTGAATATGAACTTCCCGGTAATAATTTCCCAGTACGGTTTGTACGCCCAGGCTTGCTGATTGTGCCACTGTTTTTCCCTGCGCATCGACGAGTTCCGTTTCAACAGAAAAAGTATCGGGCTTGCTGTGCGAAGTGTTTTTGTCAATTTTATAGCTGTTGACAATAGCATCGAGTTGCAGTTCGCCGGTTGTATAATTATTGGAGAGGCCGGCAATCACTTTATAATCTGAAACGTCCAGTATGGAGGTGGAGTACAGGTACACTTCCCGTTCAATGCCAGAGATGCGCCACATGTCCTGGCACTCCAGGTAGCTGCCATCGCTCCAGCGATATACCTGCAGTGCTACGAGGTTTTCACCTGCATGCACATACCGGGTGATGTCGAACTCAGCTGCCAGCTTACTGTCTTCACTGTAACCAACTTTTACCCCATTGATCCAGATAAAGAAAGCCGACTTTACAGCGCCAAGGTGTATGAAAACCTGCCGGCCATTCCAGGCGGCAGGCAGGGTGAAATGCTTACGATAAGATCCTACCGGGTTATTATGTTCCGGAATATCAAAAGGAGGCTGCAGGTCTTCACCAGTCTTTTGGCGGCCTGCAAATTCATACGGCTGATTTACATAAATGGGCAATCCATATCCATTTACTTCCCAGTTGGCCGGCACTTTAAAATTTGTCCATTGCGCATCATTGAAATCAGTCCGGTAAAAATCAACCGGTCTTTTCGACGGGTCCTGTACCCAGTTAAATTTCCAGAGTCCGTTCAGGGAAAGAAAATTAGCGGAGCTTTCTTTTTCACCACCGGCTGCCAGTTGCCTGTTCTCATAGGCAAAGGAAGATGCCTTCATGGGAAGGCGGTTGACAGCAGTAATTTCCGGTGATTGCAGTTCTGACGGTATGGTTTGGGCAAAGAAATAAAGCGGAGTTGCTAATAACAATCCGGTAAATATCAGTTTCATGATCCAATACTAACGATAATAATAAAACAATGGCAGCGCAAACGGGTGCGTTATTTTCAACCGATGGGTTGCTTTTACAGGCCGTTATTTGCCCAACATGATAATATAAAACCAGGTATTGTTTAAATAGTTACAGAAGAAATCACCCATACGGTCATCATTGGCCCGTCTTTTGCCAGAATAGCAATTCTAATCTTTATATGACCGTTCCTATGTTAAAAAGCCAAATCCTGCTTTGGGTCCTGATTTGCGTACTGCCTATTATCTCCTATGCCCAGGAGGGTATGCCCATATCTGTAACTGTACGGCCCTGTGGTTCAGACAGATTTGCCGAACAATTGAGAAAAGATCCTGCTTACCGCGAAAAGGAGCGGGCCATTAATCAGGCTATACTACAAAAACATTATACGACGGCCAGCGCCCTGGCGCCCCCCGCTGTCATAACACTTCCTGTTGTGGTACATATTATCAATGAAGATCCGAATGCTTATACTGATGCTGCCGTTATTCAGGCGATCCAGTCGCTCAATGAAGCGTACAGTGCATCGGGTGCTTATGCCGGTGGCCGCACCGACACCCGGATCCAGTTCTGTTTAGCCAAAACCGCTCCCGATGGCGGCCGTACCACAGGTATTTTGCGTACCTATTCCTATTTGTCTGATTTTGATTATGACATGGAGGGTGACGACCTTACTGCATTGGGCGCGTGGGACCGCAGCCGTTATATAAACATTTGGGTGGTATCTGCTATCCGGTCTGAATATATGCAGGACTTTAGTTGCGGCAGCTGGACCCGCCTCACCATGGGTGGCTATGCCGGTGCCGGCGGCGATGTGGTGGTGGCCGGATTGGGAACTGATCTGGTTGCTCATGAGATGGGGCATTATCTCAGCCTCGCTCATACGTTTGCCAACAGGGATTGTAAGAATGATAATTGTTTAACCGATGGCGACATGGTATGTGATACGCCGCCTGAAAGAACGATCACTGGTGGTTATGCCTGCAGCGCGCCGCAAAATTCCTGCAATACCGATTCCCTTTCAGGTCCGTTTACCACTGATGTGCCCGATCTGCCCGATAATTTTATGGATTATGGTTCAGGAACAGGCTGTATCCTGGGTTTTACCCAGGGACAGGCAGACAGAATGCGCAATTTTATTACCACCGCTTTACCACTGATGTTGAACAGCACGCTTTGCAATGATCCCTGTGGTGCTGCGATCACTGCTGCTTTCACCCGCGATAAAGATTATCCGGTAGTCGGCGATGTGGTCACTTTTACCGCTGCCACCGGCGCCGGGCAAACGTTGCAATGGCTGGTAGATGAGGTGCCCGCCGGTACTGCACAAACATTACAACTGACAGTCACTCAAAAGAAGACCTACAAAATTGAATTGCGGATAACCGATGCCGCAAGCGGCTGCCGCGCTTCCACCACCGATGCATTCCAGGTGAGCTGCGGTGTAGTGGCGCGGTTCTACCCCGATAAACGCAAGATCGCTTCAAAAGATGGCATACAAACCGATCATATTGTTTTTACCAACCGATCGCGCAATGCCACTTCCTGGAAATGGCTGTTCAGCAATAATAAAGGAATGGCCGAAACGGTGGTTAGTACCAATGAACAACTGGATTACACCTTTAAAATACCCGGCACTTATAAAGTGCGCCTGTACGCTACCAACGGTACCTGTGAAGATACTACCAACCCCGTCACCATTGTGGTTGACGATCCTACTGCCGACGGCGTGATACACGTGGATAAAGTAGAGTGTTATCAGCAAAATAAAGTACGCGTGGAACTTTGGTTTGAGAACTGGGGCTATGTGACCATTCCCAAGAACACCCCGGTATCTTTTTATGATGATGATCCCCGCACGGGTAAAGGGAAAAAACTGGGAAATTCTTTCCTGCTGCCCGATGACCTGCCCGGGAAATGTGCATCGTATTTGTATTCGACTACAGTTGATGTTGGCCGCGCGGGTTTAGATACGCTGGTGATGGTGTTGAATGATAACGGTACAACTATTCCGCTGGCCCTGCCCAATACAGGGTTACAGGAAGTAACTTTTAATAATAACATCAATATCAAAAAGGGTTTTAGTTTTCGGGCGTCCATTACGCCTGATGAGTATACGCTGGCGCCCACACAACAGGCGGTGCTGAAACCGGTTGCTGTCAGTGGCGGTACCATCTCCAGTGGAACCTGGGATCTTTCTCCCTATTTGAATTGCACCAATTGTATCAATACTACATTCACTGCATTGTACCGCCAGGACACCGTTACTACAGTTAAAGTGCGGGCTTCCACACAATACGGCTGTTATAACGATCTGCCCGTAAAGGTGCATATCCCGGTTGTAGACGATTATACGGTAACGATGAACACCCTCGATTGTTCGGGAAACGGCAATGTTCATGTGAAGTTCTCATTGTGCAACGCGTACCCGCAGGGAAATATTCCGTCTTCGTTACCCCTTGATTTCTATGACCGTTCGCCCGGCGACCCGGCTGCAGTAAAACTGGGCACTTTTGTAACCCCATCCACTTCGGCTGGCGTTTGCGATAATTATGAACAGGACGTCCTTAAACCGGCAACAGGTAAACTGTTTGCGGTAATTAACAAAGACCAGCTGGCATACCCACCGGCAACCGGTTTAAACGAGACCGTATATAGCAATAACACCAATACAATGAATTATGCTGAGCCGGTATTGACCGTTCTTCCAAAAGATACTACGGTGTTCCGGAAAGCTCCGTTCAATCTCTACTATACCGTAACAGGGCTTACGCCAACATCATTCCTGTGGAGCAGCAGCAATGCCTATACATTGAGTTGTAATACCTGTGCTTCGCCGGTAGCCACCATGCTCGACAGTGGTTTGGTTGGCCTGAAAATGACGAACCAGTATGGTTGCGAGTTAAAAGGGGAGACGTTTGTGCATATTTTTCCACCCGATATGACCGTTAAATTATTGTCGGCAGTTTGTTACGATAATGAACACATCCTGGCAAAGTTCAAAGTTTGTATGAATAATGGATATGATACGGTTTTCCAGAATATACCCATCACATTGTACAATGGCGAACGGGATGATCCGCAAACGGTATTGTTAACGCCCAGGTATTATACGCCGGTACCGGTGTTTGGCGATTGCCGCGAGTTTACCCAGGTATTCAGTGCGCCCGGCACCAGTAAGCTGGTGGCGGTGGTAAATGAGGAGCTGAAATTTAAAGAAACTGATTATAACAATAACAGGAGCAACCTGAATTATGAACCCTTTGATATAAAGGCAAACCCGGCAGCGATCACGGTGCCCAGGCAAACGGCTATAACCCTGAAAACCACCGCCAGCGGTGGCATTGCCACTAAATATTTATGGAAACCATTATCGGGGCTTTCCTGCGATACCTGTGCAGAGCCGGTAACGATGGCCACCTCCTCCATGAAGTACCTGGTTACGGTTACCAATGAATACTATTGCACAGATACTGCTTCTATAAATATCTACACTTATGTGAATGCCTCCACTGCCATGCCCAATGCCTTTTCGCCAAATGGAGATGGGAAGAACGATTATTTCTATGTAATTGGCGGCTCAGACATAAAGAAGGTGAAGAACCTGTCGGTATTTAACCGGTATGGACAAAAGGTATTTGAAAGCCGCAATTCGCCGGCAAACGATCGCAAATATGGCTGGGATGGAACCATCAACGGAAAACGGGTTGATATGGGCACTTTTGTTTACCTGGCCACCCTGGAATATGCAGATGGTTCGGTTCAGGTTATAAAAGGAACCGTAACCGTGATCCGCTAAATAAGACCATATTTGATTATACCATCAATCAATTACCGGAATTGTTTCCGCATTGCCATCCAGCTCCAGCACAATAATATATTCTGTTGTATGGGCAAGGCCGGGTGGCAGGGCTATGGTAGTATATTCACTTTCGTTTTTAACAGCAACAGCCTCACCCTTCATTGTTTGTGCTTTTACAATTTTTCGTGAAGGGAGGTTTTTTAATGCAATAGCCGCGGTGTCTGTATTTAAAACATGCAGATAGATCTTATTGCCTTTTCTGGTTGTTGCATAATTGTCAGTAGGGGTATAGGGTCCGCCAGATGTATTATAAATAGCAGCGCCATTTAATTGCAGCCAATCCCCAATTTCTTTTAACCGGGTTATCTGTCTTGCTTCAATTCTGCCGTCGGCCATAGGGCCCACGTTTAACAGGAGGTTTCCATTGCCGCCGGCTGTTTTTGAAAGGATGCTTAAGCAGGTCTTCAGCGATTTCATTTTGTCATTTGGCTTCCATGCCCATTGGTCGCAAATGGTGAAGCAGCTTTCCCAGGGCATTGCCATGTTTAAACGGCCAACAACCTGTTCAGGTGTATCATAGTCGCCTACCATTTTTGTAAGGTCTATATTTTTATTTTCCACTCCGCCAAATTCTTTTCCCAGCCTGTTATTAATAACTACATCGGGTTTTAATTTTTTAAGATAGGCATAGATGTCTTTTCCCATTTCGCCCGTCCAGGGGCTTTCCCATTGGCCGTCGAACCAAAGCATATACGGGTCATACTTTGTTATTAATTCCTTCAATTGATCTTTCATGTAGGTGATATAACGGCTCATGCTCGCGTTGGGATCTATTGTTTGGTTGTGGGCTGAGTGTATGGGGTAATCGGGATGATGCCAGTCGAGCACCGAATAATAGATACAGAATTTTATTCCCTGCTTTTTGCAGGCTTCGTTTAAAGCGCCAACCACATCTTTTTTGAAAGGGGTATTGGCAATGTTGTAATCCGTAAACTTTGATGGCCACAAACAAAACCCGTCGTGGTGCCTGGCTGTAATGGTAAGGTATTTCATACCGGCAGCTTTTGCTGTGTTTACAATGGCGTCGGCATTAAACAATACCGGGTCAAATTCTTTGTATAAACTGTCATACTCTTCTTTTGATACCTGTTTATCCCGGCTCCAGCCAATTTCAGTGCCTCTTAACGAAACAGGCCCCCAATGGATAAACATACCAAAACGCATGCTCATAAAATCTTTCATTACGGCATCGCTTGTTTTTAGTTGTGCCTTTACTGTTGTG
Source organism: Niastella vici (assembly GCF_002077945.1). GTDB lineage: Bacteria > Bacteroidota > Bacteroidia > Chitinophagales > Chitinophagaceae > Niastella > Niastella vici. Next base: position 82,864 of record NZ_LVYD01000002.1, on the reverse strand, counting down.
AACAGTAATATTAACAAAGCGGAGTAAACGAATTTTTTATACATTCTCTTAGATTATTTTAATTATTTGAAGATCCAATACAATACACCCATTAATACGATCAGCAGGGTTGATAAGGTTTTATAATTGCCGATACCACTCCAGCCTTTTGCGTGCAGCGGCTCCCAAACAGATCTCCAGTACAGTTTATTGCTTTGAGCTGTGTGCCGGGCCGGATAGACATAAGAGAAAATTATTTGCATGAATACACAGGTGCAAAAAAGATAAAAAGCCATCATCATAAATGGAATTTTACCGATTACAGTATCTGGATTTAACTTGTTCAGAATAAACACCACCACGCCTACAACGGAACCCAGCCATAGCGTAAGCTGCGCCGATCTTGCAGAGGCTTTTCCCCAAAACACCCCCACTAAGAATACGCAGGTAATGGGTGGCGCAATATGCGCAATTACATCATTGATGCCTTCAAAGAGGCTTTGGTATTGATTGAGCAATGGAAGCAGGCAGATAGAAAAAATTAAAGCTATGCCGGCGGATATCCTGCCAACGGATACCAGTCTTTTATCGGAAGTTCCGGGTTTGAACCTTTTGTATAGATCATAGCTTGCTAAAGTGGCAATGGAATTTAATGCGCCTGCTATCTGGCTCATCAACCCCGATAATAAGGCCGCAACAAGAATGCCCACCAATCCCTTTGGCACCAGTTGTGTGATCATCAGGGTGTAAATTCCTTTTGTGTTGAGCAAAGGTGCTCCGTTTGCACCTGTCTGTTGCAGGCTGCTGAGGTCCAGGGCGCCTGAATGATACAATGCATAAGCAAACAACCCCGGCATCACAAAAATGAATACGGGTAATATTTTTATAAAACCGCAAAACAAAGCGCCTGCTTTTGCATGGTTTTCATCTTTTGCTCCCAGGGCGCGTTGAACAATAGTTTGATCGGCACACCAATACCAAATGCCTAAAACCGGGTAACCTAAAAATACGGCGAGCCAGCTCATGCCGCTCGCATCGCCAATCGGGCGCAGCATGCTTATTTTATCCAGCGCATTGTTTTTGGCAAGCACTTCCTTTAGGGGCTGCCACCCGCCCAATTTATTCCAGGAAAAAACAGTTATGATAATAGCGCCTGTTATTAAGACGATGCTTTGAATGGTTTCTGTAACCACTACTGCTCTTAATCCGCCAACAACTGTATAAAGCCCCGTGAATGCGGCAATAACAATGATGCTGGTATAGATATTCACCCCAAACAATGTTTTCAGTACAATGCCGCCTGCCAAAAATGAAAAGGCAATATGAATAATAATGGCCGACAGAATAGAGATGATGGCGAGCCAGTCGCGGCAGGCTTTGTTATATCTTTTCTCCAGGAAATCGGGGAGTGTCGATACGCCAGACCGTATATAGAACGGAATGAACAATACGGCTAACAGGATCAATGTAAATGCGGCCATCCATTCAAAATTGCCATTAAGCAATCCGGTGTCGAAGCCGCTTTGTGCAAGACTTACCAAATGCAGACAGGAAATATTGGTGGCAAATAAGGCCAGTCCGATCATAGGCCAGCGCAATGTTTTTCCTGCCAGGAAATATTCGCCCGATGAATCAGCCGTTCCCTTTTTTTTGCGGGTGCCTGTCCATAAGCCAATTGTAACAATAATTACAACATAGGCAATCGTTATAATAGTATCTGTTATGCTTATCATTTCATTACTTTAGATCGCAACTGCTGCCGGGTTCCTGTGGAGTTAAATAAACTCCATTCTCAATTTTTACCGGGTGAACAAAGTGTTTTTTTAAATGGGGGATATGTTCTAAAAACAACGCTTCATGCCCAAGCGAAATATGATTGAACAAAACAAGGTGTTGGTGTAGTTGCCCCATATCACCTACATGCGGCACTACAGGCACGCCAAATTTTTTACAAAGCAGGCTCACCAAAATAAATTCGCTAACGCCGCCTACCCGTACTGCATCTACCTGTATAAATCCTGCGCTGCCGGTTTGCAGGAAATTTTTAAACAATACGCTGTTGGGAACATGCTCGCCCAGGGCAAGCTTAACCGGTGCTATTGTTTCAGCGAGGGTTTTGTGCGCCAGGATGTCATCGGGATGCGTTGGCTCTTCAATCCAGTAAGGATCTATTTTTTTTAATTCATTGCAAATGCGGATAGCTTTTTGCAGGTCCCATTGCTGGTTGGCATCGAGCATTATTTTAATATCATTACCAACGGCTTCCCGTATCAATTTTGCCCGCCTGATATCCTTTTCTTCAGCCGCCGAACCTACTTTCAGCTTCAGGGCTTTAAAGCCATTGGCAACCGCTTTTTTTGCATTGTGCACAATTGCTGAATCTGAATAATTAAACCAGCCAACAGACGTATCATAAGCGGTATAGCCTTTTTCAAGGATAGCCATTCTTTGCTGTTTAGCGGCAGCCTCATTTTGCAGCATCTGTAATGCAGCCTCTTTGGTCAATACATCTTCTACGTAAGAAAAATCGAGCAGGCTCACAATCGCTTCAGGCGATAGACCGGTCAATAATTTCCAAAGCGGAACATTCCTCTTTTTTGCCCACAGATCAAAACAGGCATTGGTTACCGAGGCCAGGCCCAGGTGCACTATTCCTTTATGCGGCCCCAGCCACCGGAATTGCTGTTCATTGGCTAACTTCTTAAATACCTCTCCATAACCGTGCATTAGCTCTTCGATGTCTTTTCCAATTAATTGCTGTGCATAAAATGCGGCAGCCTGGCAAACCAGTTCATTGCCGGCGCCCAGGGTAAAAGCAAACCCGGTGCCTGTGTGGTCCCCGCTAATAAGATTGGTAACCGCATACGAGTAATGCGGATTGGTATGTATGGCATCGCTGCCGGCGCCATTTTCCAATGAATAGCGCAGGTCCCTGTTGGTAACACTCCTGATCATGCTGAAATAGCTGTTTATATTATGGTTCTATATCCTAATTCGGCGCCGCCGCTAACCGGCATTATACAGCCGGTTATAAACCTGGCAGCAGCGCTTAACAAAAAAACACAGGCATCGGCAATTACATCGCCTTTAGGCATTTTACCAAGCGGCTGCAGATGGTCTAAATATTTTTGGACCTGTTCTTTGTTTGGCTGTTCCGTACTCCACGATTCCAATGCCGGGGTGCTTATGGCTGCCGGGCACACCGCATTTACCCGTATTCCAAATGGTGCATAATCAAGGGCCATCGCTTTCGTAAGGGCATTCACAGCCCCTTTGGTAGCTACATACGCGGCATGGTTTTCCTGCCCTATAACACCCGCTAAAGAGCTTGTATTTAATATGCAGCCGTTTGAGTTCTTTAAATGATCAATACTGTACCTGGTTGTGAGGAAGATGCTTTTGAGATTTACATTCATTAAAGCATTCCATTCATCGTTCGTTGTTGCATGCAGGGGCCTGGAAGGATGAACAATGCCGGCATTATTATGTACCGCATCGAGCCGGCCATATTTTTTAATGACCGTTTCAATTGTTTTACAGACCTGCTCTTCGTCGCTGACATCGCATTTCACAAATAATTTATTGTCAGTTTTCAACTCCTTTATTTTTTCGTCGCTTAAAGAAGTTCTATCTGCAATGCAAATTATAGCACCGGCTTTTGAGTATGCTTTTGCGCATTCCCAGCCAATGCCGTCAGCGCCTCCCGTAAGAAGGATTATTTTGTTGGAAAGCATGGAATTGTATTCGTAAGCAATTCGTTATGCCTGTAAAGTTATTGCTGCCAGGGGCGGTTGTACAAACGTTGGGTTGACCATTTCTTACTGAATATTAGCAATTGTCTATCTTTGGATGTAGGATTTCTGCTAATTTTAAGGAGATATGAAGCCCGTTTTTGCCAAAATATTCGAAAACAGCGATGCGGCGGTTTTTGCTGTAAAGGTTATTGAACTGCCGTATTTTTCAACCGAGTTTCATTTTCACCAGGAATGCCAGTTGGTATATGTGGTGGAAAGTGAGGGAAAACGTATTGTAGGCGATAGTATCGAAAGTTTTCAAAGCGACGAACTTATTTTGTTAGGTTCTGATATTCCGCATGTTTGGCATAATGATAAGCATTATTTTGAACTGGACAGGTCACAGGTACACGCACGTTCCATTGCGTTATTTTTTAATCCGGATAAACTGGTTGACGTGCTTGCCTGTTTTCATCCCGGCAACAAGCTGGGTGTTGTACTTGCCAGGGCAAAGCGCGGAATGAAATTTTATGGAGCGGCCAGGAACTTAATTAAAGGGTTGTTATTTGAAATGATTGAGAAGACCGGCATGCCGCAGCTAACTGTTTTTTTCAGACTATTGGAAGTTTTATGTGAAACCAAAGAGTATGAACTGCTTGCCGGTGATGGATATATCAACACCTATAAGGAAAAAGATAATGACCGAATAGATAAAGTGTTTAAATATGTTTTCACCAATTTTAATAAGGATATACAGCTGGAAGCCGTGAGTGCGCTGGTATGTATGAATAAACAGGCCTTTTGCCGTTTTTTTAAAAGCCGTACACAAAAAACTTTCATAGAATTTGTAAATAGTATACGTATTGGTCATGCGTGTAAGCTGATCACTGAAGGAGAAACCCAGATCGCAAATCTTGCATATGATTGTGGCTTTAACAGCCTGTCAAACTTTAACCGGCTCTTTAAAGAAATAAAAGGTGTTACACCAAGTGAATACAGGAAAATGATTGAAGCAGGATCGCCGTTAGCCGGTTAACATAGCATCAAAAAATGGGTAAATAGATGTAAGATCACCAATAAGCATGAAAAAGACGGTCATCAATAATATACAACACTTAAAAATTAACCTGCAGCCTGAACATTCGTTCAGCGCCCGGCATGATGTAGTGCCGTATTTTTTCAGCAAACTGCATTATCATCCCGAAATAGAACTGGTATATATTATTAAAGGCACCGGAAAACAGTTTATAGGAGATTCAATCCATTATTTCAAAAGCGGCGATATGATCCTGGTGGGGGAAAATATGCCGCATCTTTGGCGAAGTGATGAGAAATATTTTTCAAAAAAAGCAGCTTCCGCCTGTGAAGCGTATGTTATTCATTTTACGCAAAACTGCTTTGGTAAAGATTTTTTCAATTTGCCCGAGAATAAAATTTTACTGACATTATTTAAAAAGGCAAAACAGGGCATCAGAATAAGCGGCAATACAAAATCAGCCATTATGCATTTGATGCAGGAATTGCTGACTGCCTCCTCAACAAAAAGGATCCTGCTGCTTATTGAGATCATGGACCTTATTGCCAATTCAAAGCATACAAAAACAATTTGCCGGCAAAATGCCTATTTAAATTTCAGCGCTTCAGACAGTGAAAGGATCAATGCCATTTGTCAATATATCATGCGGCATTTTAATCATAAACTTTCACTGAAGGAAATTGCCGAAGTGGCGCATTTAAGTCCCAATGCATTTTGCCGGTATTTTAAATCAAGGATCAAAAAATCATTCTCCAACTTTTTAATTGAGATCCGCATAGGGCATGCCTGTAAATTACTGGCAGAAAGCGAAACCCCCGTTGCGGAAATTTGTTTTGAATGCGGCTATAACAGTTTTTCGAATTTCAATAAGCATTTCAAGCTCATCACTAAAAAGACCCCGCTGCAATACCGGGCATTTTATCAGAAGGTAGAAGGCTGAGGGGTTGCCATCGTCTTTTAAACTTACATAATTCTACCTTCCGGCATTCAAAAACAGCCGTCAGCATGATAACATAGCGTAAATAGTGGGTAAAATGATGGTAGTATAAAAAGCGACTTAAGACTAGTTTTGGATAACGATTACGTTATATGAAAAAAAGCAGCCAGTACAAACTGCCGATTGTTTTAATTACATCTTTGTTCTTTTTATGGGGCTTTGCCCATAACCTGAACCCCATTTTAATTCCACATCTAAAAAAGGCCTGTCAGCTTACCGATATGCAGTCGGCACTGATCGACAGCTCTTTCTTTATTGCCTATTTTCTTATTGCATACCCGGCGGGTGCTTTCATGAAGAAGTATGGTTATAAAGGTGGTATTGTGTTAGGGCTTTTGTTATTTGCGTTGGGCGCCTTTTTGTTTTATCCGGCCGCAGGCATCCGGAACTTTAGCCTGTTCCTGTTGGCATTGTTTGTAATAGCCAGCGGACTTACTTTTTTAGAAACGGCCGCCAACCCGTATATCAATGCATTGGGCGATGAAAGCAACGCAACTTCGCGGCTCAACTTCGCGCAATCTTTTAATGGGCTGGCGGCTACCCTGGCGCCACTGATAGGCGGTACTTTTATTTTATCAGGAAACAGCCTGTCAGAAAGTGAGAAACAAAGCATGCCGGCCGAAGCATTGAACAGTTACCTTACGAAAGAAGCCAGCGCTGTTCAGTTGCCCTATGTTATTATAGGCGTTGTTGTTTTACTGGTAGCCTTGTTGATCTGGAAAACGGCGCTCCCCGAAATTGCCGAATCAAAAAATACCCAAATTGACAATAAAGGCAGTATATGGAAGGAAAAGAATTTTGTTCGCGGGGTAATGGCTCAGTTCTTTTATGTAGGCGCACAGGTAGGGGTAGGCAGCTTTTTCATTCGCTATGCAGGATATGTAACTGGAATGGATGAAAAAGTAGCCGCCATGTATTTGTCTGCAGCTTTGTTTGCATTTATGGGTGGCCGGTTTATTGGGACTTTTCTAATGCAATATATTTCCGCCGCCCGCCTGTTGTTGACTTATAGCCTCATTGGTATAACCCTGCTGTTGGTAGTGATCATGAATAAAAGTATGGCCGGCATTTATGCACTGGTTGCCTTACAATTTTTTATGTCAATTATGTTCCCGACCATATTCTCTTTAAGTCTTGCGGGGCTTGGTGGAAAAACAAAACAGGCTTCTTCTTTTTTGATCATGGCAATTGTAGGCGGAGCCGTTTTGCCACTGGTGATGGGAAGGGTTTCTGACCTGTTCAACATTAAAATGGCCTATGCCGTTCCGGCAGTATGCTTTATGGCAGTTACCTGGTTTGCGCTTCGCCTGGTGGCAAACAGGGATGCCCAGGATATAAAAGTTCAATTATCACATAGTTAAGAGTATGAATAATAAAAACGGTCAACAGTCATTTCTGCAAATACATCCCGGCGATAATGTGCTGGTAGCGCTTACAGACCTGCCGAAAGGTGCAGCTGTTCAGCACAATGGAGTTGAGTTGGTGCTCCTTGATGCAATTGCGGCCAAGCATAAATTCTTTATCCATGATATGAAGCATGGAGATGATGTGATCATGTATGGCACCCTGGTAGGTAAAACACAACACGAGGTTGCGCAGGGTTCTTTAATGACAACTGCCAATACCCATCATGCGGCCAATGCCTATGTTTATAATGGGTTCACACAGCCCTGGCAGGCGCCGGATGTAACTCAGTTCCGGAACAGGACCTTCCAGGGTTACCATCGTTCCGATGGCCGGGTGGGCACCGCCAATTACTGGCTGTTTGTACCGATGGTTTTTTGCGAGAACCGCAACCTCGACATCATTAAAGATGCCATGCTCAAAGAGCTGGGCTATGCGCAAAGCAATAAGTACGAACGTTACACCAAAGAGCTGCTAACAGCCTATAAAACCGGACAGGAACCTGGATCCGTCAGCTTTCATCCTGTAAATACCAATAGTGCCGATCGGGTATTTGCCAATGTAGATGGCATTAAATTCCTCAACCATCCCGGGGGCTGTGGCGGTACCCGCCAGGATGCAGCCACTTTAAGCGCCCTGCTGGCGGCCTATGCCGACCATCCTAATGTAGGTGGCGTAACAGTGTTGAGTCTGGGGTGCCAGCATTTACAGGTAAAGAATTTTTTAACCGATCTGCATAACCGCAATCCTTCATTTGATAAGCCCCTTTTTGTATTCGAGCAGCAGAAAATGGAAAGTGAGGAACAGTTGATTTCCCAGGCCATTCAAAAAACTTTTGAAGGACTGATCCGCATCAATCAAATTGAAAGGAAACCGGCTCCGCTCAGTGCGCTTACCATTGGCGTAAAATGTGGCGGCAGTGATGGCTTCAGTGGCATTTCGGCTAACCCTGCCGTTGGTTATACTTCAGATCTGCTGGCGGCGCTGGGCGGAAAAGTATTGCTGGCAGAGTTCCCGGAGCTTTGCGGGGCCGAACAGATGCTGCTTGACCGGTGTGTAAATAAAGAAATTGCCAGCAGGTTCATATACCTGATGGAGTCTTATAACGAGCTGGCGCAAAAACTCGGTTCCGGCTTTCATATGAATCCTTCGCCGGGAAATATTAAAGATGGTTTGATCACCGATGCCATTAAATCAACCGGTGCAGCGAAAAAAGGTGGAACATCACCGGTTGAAGATGTGCTGGATTATACGGAGCCGGCCACAAAGGCCGGATTGAACCTGGTATGCACGCCCGGCAATGATGTAGAGGCTACTACCGGTAAGGCAGCTTCCGGTGCTACCCTCATTTTATTCACAACGGGGTTAGGTACGCCTACCGGTAATCCGGTGTGCCCAACCATTAAAGTGGCCACTAATACCGCACTGGCAACCAGGATGAGCGATATCATTGATATTGACACCGGAAGTATTATCAGGGGCGAGAAGACCATTGAACAAATGGGCGCTGAAATACTGGAGTATTGCATCAGGGCAGCCAGTGGCGAAGAAATACCTAAAGCGGTGCAATTGGGGCAGGATGATTTTATTCCCTGGAAGCGGGGCGTTTCACTTTGATAAACTGAATAACTGATCATGAACTGGCCATATAATACAAAATATCCTTCAATAGACGACCTAAGGAAGAAAGCGGCAAAGCGCATACCTAAATTCGCCTTTGAATATTTGGATGGGGGTTGTAATGAAGATGTAAATCTTTATAAGAACACCGATGAGTTAAGACAGGTAGAGCTGGTTCCCCGTTATCTTAACAGTTATGCAAATGCCGATCTTAAAACAGAATTATTCGGCCATGTGTACGATGCCCCGTTCGGGATTGCTCCGGTAGGATTGCAGGGACTGATATGGCCCAATTCACCGGAGATCCTGGCCAAAGCGGCGCTGCAGCATAACATTCCTTTTATTTTAAGCACAGTTACTACTTCTTCCATTGAGCGAATAAGTGAGCTCACTGAAGGAAAAGCATGGTACCAGTTGTATCATCCGGCAGAAGACCCATTGCGGGATGATATTTTAAAAAGACTGGCTGTGGCGAATTATTCAGTGCTGGTGTTGCTATGCGATGTACCCTCATTTGGTTTTCGGCCAAGGGATATCCGGAATGGGTTGGCCATGCCGCCCAGGATGACGGTAAAAAATATGTTGCAAATAGCAGGTAAACCCAACTGGGCATTAAATACGTTATATCATGGAACACCCGGGTTTGCCACGCTTCAACCCTATATGCCAAAAGGGTTGAACATGAAGCAGCTGGGGTTGTTTATGAACCGCACATTTTCAGGCCGGCTAAACAAAGAGAAGATTGCAACAATCAGAGATAAGTGGAAAGGAAAAATTGTATTGAAAGGTGTGGCCAGCGAAGAAGATACGGCCATGGCCATTGAAATGGGATTGGATGGAATTATTGTATCCAATCATGGCGGCCGGCAATTGGATGCAGGGCAATCGGCCATCAGATCGCTTCAACCCATTGCAGAAAAATACAAAGGAAAGATAAAGATCATGATGGACAGTGGCGTTCGGTCGGGGCCCGATGTAGCAAGGGCCATGGCTGCGGGTGCAGAATTTACTTTCATGGGCCGGTCGTTCATGTATGGGGTGGCCGCATTGGGGACGGCAGGCGGCGATCATACCATTGCGATCCTGAAAACGCAATTGAAACAGGTAATGGAGCAGCTTTGTTGCGAAAAGATCAGCGATCTCCCTGCGCGCCTTGTCCTGTAAAATGGGGTGGCCTGTGCTTCGGGCGATAAAAATTATACTCTCAACAAAAAGACTATTGTTTAAAATATATGGATCTGGGATTAAAGGATAAGGTCATCATCGTAACCGGTGGTGCAAGAGGAATAGGAAATGGAATTGTAAAAACATTGGCTGCAGAAGGTGCTGTACCCGTGATCGTTGGCCATCATGAAGAGGATAATCAGCATGCTGTTTCAGCCATAATAGCTGCGGGCGCACAGGCCTTCCAGGTAGTGGCTGAGCTTACCCGGCCCGAGGATTGTGAGCAGGCAATTAAAATGGTAGTGAAACAGTTTGGTTGTATTGATGGATTGGTCAATAATGCCGGCGTGAACGATGGGGTTGGCCTGGAAGATGGTTCTTACACAAAGTTCATGGAAAGCTTGCATCGTAACCTGGTGCATTATTACCTGATGGGGCATTTTGCGTTGCCCGAATTAAAAAGGTCGAAGGGAAGTATAGTCAATATAAGTTCAAAAACAGCAGAAACAGGGCAGGGGGGAACCTCTGCCTATGCTGCTGCCAACGGCGGGCGCAATGCGCTGACCAGGGAATGGGCCGTGGAATTATTGCCTTACGGCATCAGGGTAAATGCCGTTATTGTGGCTGAGTGTTATACCCCGCTGTATGAAAGCTGGATCAGGTCCTTGCCCAATCCCGAAGAAAAACTGCGATCCATTAAGGACAAAATACCCCTGGGAAAAAGAATGACAACAACAGAAGAGATCGCTGCCATGGTGGTATTTCTTTTATCAGAAAGGTCGGGCCACACAACGGGACAACTGATCCACGTGGATGGCGGGTATACGCATCTTGACAGGGCGTTGTGAATTATTTTGAGCCATTGGCCCTGAGATCAGCAAGGCAATCAGCGTCGAAAGAGGGAATAACGGCAGATACAGGATTCGTTTCTATTAACGAATACATCAGGCAATTGGAGTTGCTGCAATGTAAACTATTCAATGCATCGTGGTGCGGGCTTTGTTCAGGGGAGCCCTGGCCTACCAATCCTAATAAATGACCAAACTCATGCTCAAGTAGGGTGCTTAGTAAGTTTGTTCTGCTCACCTGTGCGCTGTTCCCCGAATTTGCATAGATAGCTTTACCAAAAAGACAAAAAGAGGTGTTCCAGTAAGAGATGCCCAGGTCATTTGAGTCGGTATAATCAGCGTCAACAATTAATATATGAACCGCAATGGTATTGCCTTCAGTAAATTCAAGCCGGTTTTTCTTCTCTATAGCTACAATATCACTCAGGCTCAATGCGGTTTTCCCACTGGCAGCTATAAGGTTTGTTGCGATAACTATGCCGTCCGGTTTGTTCAGGTAATTCTGTAAAAAGATCCTCAGGTTGTTTAATGAAGCATTGTCGGGTTCATAGCCAGGTAAGTAATTTATTTCTATACGCAGGGCGGTATAAACAGCAGATGAAAGGAGATCGTGAGCAGAAGAGCCGAGTGTTTTGTAATCATTGATTGAAACAGGTAATTCTTTCTGGCACGCTGTAAATAGAAGTGAAACAAGAACCGGCAAATACACACTAACTTTCCTGAGCATAATTATCAAAATGGCGCTTGCGCGCGGTGGAAGAAAAAATGGCGCTTGTGCGCGGTGGAAGAAAAAACGGCGCGTCGTTTGAAAAGACACGCCGCTTTGGGTTTATGGGTTTTTCACGTAAAAGTTGCTTTACTACTGGCAGTGGCCAGGACCCGTAGCGCCCTCATTAAAATTAGTAAGCGCAGTTATCAATGCACTTGTTTGTGAAGGGGCTAAATAGCCGCTACCTACCGGCGGTATAACTAACCCGCCAATAAGATTGTCTGCATCCGTTATTGTCTGGGCTACAACTGTACCATTTGCGCCTTTTGCTATATTCAGTTTTGCAGCAATTAACTGATGCGCCAATGCGATCAGTCCGTTTCCGGAAGCTGAGGTGTTGAAAATGCTTAAAAGTTGATTTACATTGTACGACACTGTGCCCAGTGTAAAGCTGGATGCCGGCCATTGAATGCATAAAGGACTTGTGGCATCGGTTACACAAATGGTGGGGTTATGGTTTTTCCAGTATCCCTGGGTATACGTACATTGGCCAGTAGAGCCACAGCTAAGGGTAGTACAGGAAAGTGGCGGATTGGTAACATCACTTTTGTTAAGAGTACTGGTGGCATGACCAAAAGCCCTGAATATATATTCGGTTCCGCAATTCAAATTATCACCGCAATTTGTAGAAGTGCCTTCATCTAAAAGAAAATCTCCAACCCTTACTGTTACACATTCGCCGGCAGCTATATTATACCTGGATAAATTAGCATTTCCTGAAAAAGAAGCTTTACATAGCCGGTCATCATCAGAAGAATACCACTGATTGCCATTGGCTGCATAGGCTGCCTTGCTCATCCATTGAATGGAAAAACCTGCCGGAAGGCCAGTGCCGCCGGAAGGTGCGCAAACCCGGAGTTCAATGGAAGCTTGGGTGGAATTACCGCAGGTAATGACAGGGGTAGTGATCTTCTGTACTTTACCGGCACTGACAACAGAAGGATCGGTTGCGTTTTTTTTACAGGCAAAGAATAAAACGATTGCCAGGGTGAGCGATGCCACCACGGTGAGTTTAAGGATTTTCATACTGGTGTTTAGGGGGTAAAAAAATGTTTTTTAAACGCTCACTTAATTACACTTTTAGACATATTGTTACAGGTAACAAGTAGTCATAACAATAAGTATGAACATGAAAAACCCTGCCTTCTGGTTTGCCGTGTATGCACACCAAAAGTCATTTCAGTTTAGTTGTTAGAATTACCGGCGGGAATGCTTTCTTAAAATGGTTAAAAGGAATAAGAATAAGAGGTTGGAATTAATGGTAGGTCTGGATGCAGTGCTAAGGTATAAATATGATATTAATATTTCAAATAATATTTTCGTAAACAGTTCCCTGCTCCTCCTGCAACTTCTCATTACACTACAGGTCATATCAATGACGAACCTTCATCCGGTTGCTATGCTTATCGCCTCTGTCTGGATCATATTGGAAATAGTAGTAATTTGGATCAACTTATTTAAAAACAGGGGTTTGTTAAATCTTAAAAATAGTTCAATGAGCGAATTGCATCAATTGGAAGAAAAGATCTTAGGGCGCAAATGGTTTTATGAGTTTAAACTACCCGGTGGAAAAGTTACAGAAAGTTACCTCCCTGAATATGCGTTGCCTATTCATGCAACGCGTACCCAAATGATGAACGAATTCCTCGATACTTTTGGCGGGCAATTGAAAGATTTAAGGTGTGTTGATCTTGCCTGTCATGAAGGGTATTTCTCCCATCAGCTGATCCAAAAGGGTGTTAAGGAAGTAACAGGTATAGATGCAAGAGCCGATCATGTGGAGCATGCAAATTGGATCCGGCAAATGTATGGGCATAAAAATTTACAATTTAAGGTAGGAGACATTCAGAAACTTACACCTCAGGAAATAGGAAAATTTGATTTTACGCTGCTTTTCGGAATACTATACCATCTTGAAAATGTTGTGGGAGCCCTACGTTTTGCACATGCTATAACTGAAAAAGTGTGTTTGATTGAAACGCAGATCGTTCCCAATATGACAGGCGTTATAGACTGGGGTTCACACAGGTTTAATAAAGAAATTATAGGTTGTATGGCCATAATTGATGAAACCCAGGAATTACAGTCTGATAATCCCGAAGCCAATACTACACCCATTACTATTGTTCCTTCCCTGCCTGGTTTATTATGGCTGTTAAAGGCAGTAGGGTTCAAACGCACTACAGTGCTTAATCCGCCGCCAGATGCCTACGAACAATTAGCGAGCTACAAAAGAGTGATCGTTGCGGCCTATAATTTCTAGGTATTAAAATTAATTGCCCCCGGGAATTTGACATGGTCCGGCATGACTTTAGTCTAACTTCTCATTACACTTCCTACAATAATTGTTTGCGCTATAACCTATAATGTCCTTTTTACCTGGTCTGGTAGGGCTGGAACAATAACTTAGCAGGCTGGTGATAAGTAATATAATAAGGAGCCGGTTGATTGTCATGGCAGGGATGGGTTCTTGCTTCAAATTAACTAATTATCAATTGTTTTGTCTTGATAATAATTTCTTAATTATAGATATCCCGCAGCAGATTTAATTTGCACCCGGTATGATTGATCTCATGTACTTGCTAAAAATGTATAGTAGGACATATAATCTATTATAAGATTTTTTTACATGAAATCAGCCGCAATTATTAACTTAGGTATTCGATAACTAAATGCTGCTAGTGGGAAACGCTGAAAAATTGTTACTGCGAAAAATTGCTTGCAACGATCAGCAATCGTTCCAGGTTCTATTCGATACCTGGTGGGAACCATTGTTCCAGTACGCTTTTAAAGTATTGCAGAACCGGCAGGATGCTGAAGAAGTAGTGCAGGAGTTCTTCATTCACTTCTGGAATAAACGCCAGGAACTGCCCGAGCTGCAATCACTGGCCGCCTACCTGTTCACCGCCTTAAAGAACCGCCTGCTCAATCACCTCGCTAAAAAGAAATACCCCGTTACCAGCCTCGATACATTATATAATAATGAAAGCGAATTTTCCGCCGCTACACCGCTGGAACAAAAAGATACCGAATCAACCTTGCGGTCGCTGATGAATACGCTGCCCCGTAAAATGAAACAGGTATATGAACTGCATCAGTTCAACGGGTTATCAGTTTCAGAGATTGCACATGCTACGGGCAATTCCGAACAAACCGTGCGCAACCAGTTAAATACCGCCGTCAAAAAATTAAGCCTGGTTTGGAAGGCAGAACTGCTCACGCTCATCCTCTGCTACTTTTTTTGAAAATATTTTGCCGCGGAATAGTTAGACCTCCTCTTTTCCCTGTCTTTATAGAGAAGTTCGAAAAAAACAAAGTTGAATTATCCCGAACATATCGATCAATTGCTGGAGAAGTTCAGCCGGAATGCCTGCTCAAAAGAAGAGTTGCAGGAATTGTATAACTGGCTCGATCAGCAATCTGCAGCCGGCGAAAGCTATTTATTTGCGAATGATTCTGTTCGTCAGTTGTTAAAGAGCCGCCTGCGTGATGCTGTTTTTGCTGCTGTACTGCCCGGCGCCCCGGTGAAAAAGATGAACCGGTTCCGCTGGATAAAATACGCCGCCGCTGTGGTACTCTTACTGGCAGGCGGCAGTGCCGTTTACTGGTTTACCCGCCCTTACGAAGTAGTGGTAGCCGCCGCACCCGGCAAAGTGGAGAAAAAGATCTTACCCGATGGCAGTACTGTTTGGCTGAACGATAATTCATCCATTGCGTATTACAGCAATTTTGCCCGCCACCGGAATATCGAGCTCAGAAAAGGAGAAGCCTTCTTTGAAGTAAAAAAAGATGCATCGCATCCGTTCACGGTTCAATCGAATAACGTGAGCACTACCGTAAAAGGAACTTCCTTTTCCGTAAAAATGATCGCACACACCGGCGATATCAAAGTATCGGTGGTTACGGGAAAAGTACTGGTGCATCAACAACAGGATACATTAGGTTACCTGCTACCCGGTCAACGGTTGCGGTATATAAAACAACAGGGAACTGCTACTACAGATAAAGTACAAACCGGTGAAGCCAATGCATGGATACAGGGTGAACAATTCCTGCAAAATGCCACCTTACAGGAAGTGATACAATGGTTACAGGATCATTTTAAGGTACAGGTCGAAAACAGGCGCACCAATTATATAGGCGATTATTATTTGCAGGTGAAACGGGACATCACTTTACCCGAAGTGATTGCTATCCTGAACCTGCTGGGCACTAAAGATCATATTCAGTTTTCGTTACATAACCAGACAGTCTTCATTCAATAATTAATCTTAACGACTATTTTATGAGTCCTTCTGCACACAGATGGAAAGCAATCGTCTTGCTTTCACGGGCCGCTATGTTGTTTTGTTTGCTGGCATTTATATTACCTGTGCCGGCGCAAACAGCCAACCCGCTAAAGAAAATGATCCTGATCGATGTGGAACAACAGCCGCTTGAAAAGGTGCTGGCTGATATTGCCAACAGAACGCAGGTGAAATTCGCTTTTGATGTAAATGAAGTAAAGCAGTATACCGTAACACTCCATGAAAAAAAGGAGGTTACTATTGAAGTGGCGCTGCGCAAAGTATTACAGAATACCAGCCTTGATTTTGAAAGCCACGCCAATACCATCGTCATCTATAACAAAGAAGATAAAGCAAAGCTGACGTCAAATGCAACCGGTCTGCAGGCTGATAACAACCATATCAGTTATTCATCGGGCAGCCAGGTGTTTACAGGTACGGTATCAGACGAAAATGGCCCATTACCAGGTGTAACGCTCACCATTAAAGGAACCACTGTAGGCACACAAACCGATGCGAAAGGTGCTTTCAGGATCGATGCTGATGGCGAAACCATTACCGTTACCGTATCTTATGTTGGCTATACTTTAAAGGAAGTGATCCTTAAAGCTGGTGTTCCCAATACGATCAAACTGGAACCGGAAGAAACGCAAATGAACACCGTTGTGGTAGTTGGTTACGGTACACAAAAAAGAGCCACTGTTTCAGGCGCGCAAACAGATGTAAAGCTCGATAAAGTAGCCTCGCGTTCCGTGCACAATTTTACCGAGCTCATTCAGGGTAAAGCGCCTGGTGTAATTGTGCAAAATGAAGGCGGCGACCCTACTTCACTGCCCAGTGTAAAGATCCGCGGATTGGGCGGTATTAACGGCGAGAACGTATTGTATGTTGTTGATGGGGTGGTTAATGAAGGAACGCCGGTAGTAAACCCCAATGAAATTGAAAATATCTCTGTGCTGAAAGATGCATCGGCTGCCATTTATGGAGCAAGGGCTTCCGGTGGTGTTATTCTTATTACTACAAAAAAAGGCAAATACGGCGCTGCTTCGATAACGCTCGATGCCAAATATGGCGTTCAAAAAGCCTGGCGCAAACTGAAGCCATTAAATGCGAAAGAATATGCCGATGCAATGAACCTGGCGGCTGATAATGCCGGCAAACCAAGGTCGCCGGCTTTTGATGCAAGTATTTATCCTGATGGTCAAATAACCCGCACCAACTGGATGGATGATATCTTCAGGAGCGGTCAAATGAGCGACTATAACCTCAACATCAATGGCGGAACCGAAAAGTCGAAATACTTTATGGGTTTTGGTTACCGCAAGGCCGAAGGTATTTTGCTGAATACCTATACAGAGCGGTATAATTTTCGACTCAATTCAGATCACCAGGTGAAACCCTGGTTAAAAGTAGGGGAGAACCTTCAATACACGTTTACCAACGGTAATGGCGCCAATACGCAAAGCGCTTATACCGGCGCCATACTCTCGGCGATCTTTTACCCCCCGAGCGTAGCGCCTTATAATGCCGATGGTACCTATGCCGGTTTACCTGCTACCTATGCCGGAAGCTACGGTGATGTGATCAACCCGGTTGCTTATTTAAACCGCCTCGATTACAAGAACCCTGTTAATGGTATTTTGATCAATCCATATGTAGAGATCAAACTGCCCCTCAATCTTACCTTCCGCAGCAATTTCTCTTTGACGAGAAGCTTTTCCACCACCAAAGAGTTCACTGCACGGGTACTTGAAATAGGAAAGATCTTCGATTACAACCAGCTTGCTATCAGCAATGATAATTACAAGAATGTGCTGGCTGAACAAACGCTTACCTGGAATAAAACGTTGGGCGAACAGCATATTACAGCTGTAGCGGGTTATGTTTACCAGGACATACAGCGCGAAGGCGCTTATGCCAAAGCGCAGAATTTTACCGATGAACGGGTAGCTTACCGGTACTTCGATAATGCCAACAGTATTTTTAAACCATACAGTTACAAAAACGAGCAGTCGCTTGTATCTTACCTGGCTCGTGTGAACTATGATTACCAGGAAAAATACCTGCTTACTGTTTTGGGCCGTCGCGATGGTTCATCTCTGGTGGCCAAACAGAACAGGTTTGAGAATTACTATTCGGTTTCGGGTGGTTGGGTTGTAAGCCGCGAGGAATTTATGCATGGCATTAACTGGTTAAGCAACCTGAAATTACGTGCCAGCTATGGTTTGCTGGGTAACCTCGGCAGCTTGCCGGTGAACTCGGTGAATGTACCGATGGCGCCTACTACGGCTTACCTGGGACAGGACCCCGCCCAGGTGTATGGATATGCCGAGAACGCTTTATCGAACCCCTACATGAAATGGGCCAACTCCCGTCAATATAATGGCGGCGTAGATGTAGCTGTACTGGATAACCGCTTATCATTTTCTGCTGATTATTTTGTCAAAAAGACGGAGCGCATGTTATATAAACGCCCCCCATCGAGCCTCAATGGGGTAAGTGATGGCAAATGGATGAATTTGGGTCTGGCGCAGGATAAGGGTATCGAGCTGGGGATTGACTATAAAGGTGACCCCAAAGCAGCTTTTCAGTATAGTATAAACGCTACGGTGACCAAAGTATCGAACAAGCTGAGCAACCTCGATAACCTTCCCTACATCCCAACTACCGATTTCAATGTCCGCAGCACCCTTATGCCGTTGCTGATGCGCGTGGGCGATCCGTTGCTTTCTTATTTTGTAGTGCCAACCGACGGTTTATTCAAGTCGCAGGATGAAGTGAATAATTATAAAAATAAAAATGGCGGCCTTATTCAGCCCAATGCAAAACCGGGCGACCTGAAGTTTGTAGATGTCAGCGGTAATGGCAAGATCGATGACAGCGACCGCGTTGTGCGCAAGGGGGCTTTTCCCAACTTCACCTGGGGCTTCAGCTTCAATGCCAGCTACAAAAATTTCGACCTGAACATCTTTGTACAGGGCGTACAGGGTAACAAGATCTTCAACGGCCTTAAATACCTGGCCATGCAGGCGGGTGTAAACGGTCAGAATTACAATATGCTGAACGATGTGAAGAATGCGTGGACGCCTGACAATCCAAATGCAACTATTCCGCGTCTTTCATTAAGCGATGCCAATGGTAACTTCAGTACCGCCAGCGACTGGTACCTCGACAATGGTTCCTATGCCCGTGTAAAGAATGTGACACTGGGCTATACGTTACCTGGCAAACTCACCAGCAAAGCAAAGATCAATAGCCTGCGCCTGTACGTTACTGGGAATAACCTGATAACGATCACTAAATATAAGGGGCTCGATCCCGAAGTGGGTATGAGTAATGGCGGCATCGATACCGGCCGCTATCCACAGGCACGGTCAATATTTGCTGGCGTGAATGTTAATTTTTAACAGCATAAGAAAATCAAAAATGAAAAAAATACTCAATAATATCATTATAGGTTGCATGGCTGTTACTGTTTTGAACAGTTGTGACAAGAAGCTCGATATTGAACCGGAAGGTTCACCGGTGACCGGTAACTTCTGGAAAACTTCCGCCGATGCCGTCAGCGGCGCCAATGCCCTGTATGAGCAGTTTGACGGGGAAGAATTTTATGGCCGTGGTTTTATGTGGTATATCAACGCCAGTGATGATATGGTTACCGGCCGCTCCAATGCCAAGGCCGAGAATGTAAAGAATTTCAACAGCGCCACTTCAGGTGTGTCGTATCTTACCGACCAATGGAAGATGCGGTATATTGTTATCAAGCGCGCCAATGATATCATTCTGCACGTGCCGGCTATTAATATGGATGCCACGCTGAAGAACCGGATCCTGGGCGAAGCGTATTTCCTGCGCGGACTGATGTATTTTCAATTGTCCTATAACTATGGTAATGATAATGCCGGTGTACCTATAATAACTGAAGACAATTCAACCAACGCCGACGCGGTGGTGCGGGCTGCCAATGTAAGCGAAAATTATAAGCTGGTAGAAAGTGATTTCAAAAAAGCAGCTTCGTTATTGCCTTATTTTGATACCTATAAAGCCGAAGATTATGGCCGGGCACATAAAACAGCGGCCTGGGCTTACCTGTCGAAAATGTACCTGTATACAAAGAGCTGGGCCAGTGCCGAATCATACGCCGATTCGGTGATAAAGAGCAATAAACATGGTTTGCTGACCAACTTTGCCGATGTATTCACCATTGCCAATAACTGGACGAAAGAATATATCTGGAGCGCCCTCAGCACGCCCAAAGGAACTGGTGGCTGGGGCAGCATTCTGCCCGGTGTAATGCTCGAGAACAAAGGCTGGGGCAAATACAATGGCTGGGGATATTATACACCCACCAAAGAATTGTACGATGCATATGAAACCGGCGACAAACGCCGGGAAGTCACTATCCTGAAGCCCGGTGATGCGTTCAAATTCTTTGGAAAAGATACCATATACGGTTCCAACAACAGTTTAAGCGGTTATCAGTTCAGGAAATATATGGAACCGTTCTCTTATGCCAGTCCAATAGGAAGTTATATCAGTCCGAACGGCGACCACCCAACCACGGCCCTGAACCCACCATTAATACGGTATGCAGAGGTATTGCTGATAAAAGCGGAAGCCGAATTGATGCAGGGTAAGAATGCCGATGCAGAGATCAATGCCATCCGTAACCGCGCTGGATTGACATCCGTGACCGGTGCTAACCTCGCCGAGTTGAAAAAGCAACGCCGTTGTGAGCTGGCCGGGGAATGGGCCGACAGGCACCGGGACCTCGTACGCTGGGGCGATGCGCAAACCGTATATGCACAACCGTTGCATGGTTTTTCGGGCGCTGTTATCTGGCCTGCCCGTACCTTTAACCCTGCTGTGCACAACGTTTGGCCCGTTCCAACAACGGAGATCAGTAATAGCGGCGGCGTTATAAAGCAAAGCAACGGCTGGTAATTAAGCTATCATTAAATTATTAAGATAATTTTAAGTGAAAACCCTGACGGCGGTAGCTTTGCGTTACCCTGTCGGGGTTTTAAATCGGTTGCCAGTTACCAGTCGCCAGTTGCCGGGGCATAAATCAAGGACGGGCTGAACATTGGCAGGCATGCTGAGATTTAGGGCCTGGTAACCGGAAACCGGTAACCGGTAACAGCAACATTCACCATTCTCCATTGACGAAAATTTATTCAGTTGAATAAGCTACTTTTTTCTCTTTTGATTATTCTAAGCACTAAATCATTGGCTCAACCTGTTTCTTATACAGTAGCCAACGCCCATTCGCACAACGATTATGAACAACCGGTTCCTTTGTTTACGGCCTATTATGAGGCGTTCGGTTCTATTGAGGCCGATATCTTCTGGCATAACGGCGAAATACTGGTGGCGCATACGGAGAAGGAACTGGCGTTGCACCGCACGCTGGAAGAATTATACCTGAAACCCCTGCAGGTATTTGTTGAAAAGAACAAAGGCCATATTTATGCCGACAGCACCCGGCGCCTGCAACTGATGATCGATATAAAAACAGATTCGGTCATTACCCTGAACAGGCTGGTTGAACTGTTACAGAAATATCCGGCACTTACGCAGTGCAGCACCCTGCAAATAGCCATCAGTGGTAACCGGCCCGAAATGTCGGCCTATGCTTCTTATCCTTCCTTTATAGGTTTTGATGGGGAGCTCAATAAAGAGTATTCCGCCGAAGCACTATCACGTATCGTAATGCTGAGCGCCGATCTTAAAAAATATACCCAGTGGAATGGAAAGGGAAATATCCCCGCGCCGGAATGGGATACCCTGCAACGCGTGGTGGCGCGTGCCCATGCGTTAAAGAAACCGGTGCGTTTTTGGGCCACGCCCGATTTTACGAATGCCTGGTACCAGTTGATGAAGCTGCAGGTCGATTATCTCAATACCGACAGCATTAAAGCCCTGTCAAATTTCCTGCAAAAATTACCTGCCGGTTCCTGGAAAAATAAAAGCGCCTATAAGCTATACCAGCCCACTTTTAAAAACGATGGGGTTGATAAACCGGTAAAGAATATCCTGTTGTTTATTGGCGATGGAACCGGCCTGGCCCAGCTGTATGCCGGCTATACGGCCAACAAAGGAGCCCTGAACGTTTTCAATATGCGCAATATCGGGATCTCTAAAACCAGCTCGTACGACAATTACGTCACCGATTCGGCGCCTGGTTCTACGGCTATTTCATCGGGCAAAAAAACAAATAACCGGCATGTGGGCGTTGATCATACGGGAGCGCCCATTCCGCTGTTACCGGTGTTCCTGAAGAAAAGGAATATCAGCACCGGGCTGGTCACCTGTGGTGATATAACAGATGCCACGCCGGCCGATTTTTATGCGCATCAACCCGAGCGGGAAAATTCCATCGCTATTTTGCGCGATCTCAAACAAGCGAACATTGACCTGTTGATAGGCTCCGGAAAAGAGAGTTTATCGAATGTTGATTTGCTGGAAGAGAAGGGGAAGGGCAGCGCCATCGATGCCGCATTGCTTGAACTGGCGCCACAGTATACGGTTGCGCACAGTCTCGACAGCGTAGGGGCAGGAACTGGTAAAAAATGGGTAGTGGTTGATAATAAAGCGGGTTTGCCTGTGCTGAAGGGCCGCGGGAACTGGCTTGAACAGGCTTTTTTAAAAGCAGTAAAAACATTGTCGGTCAATAAAACAGGGTTTTTCTTAATGACAGAAGGCGCGCAGGTCGATTATGGCGGTCATGCCAACAATATGTCGTACGTAGCGAGTGAAGTAATGGATTTTGACCAGGTAATTGGCAAAGCAATGCAGTTTGCCGATGCCGACGGGCAAACCCTGGTGATCGTAACCGCCGATCATGAAACCGGCGGCCTGTCGTTGTTGGCCGGTGATTATCAGAATGGATATGTAAGCGGCTGTTTTGCAAGTAATGACCATACGGCCATACCTGTTCCGGTATTTGCGTACGGCCCACAGTCGTTCCGGTTCAGGGGCGTTTATGAGAATACGGAATTGTTCTACAAGATAATGCAGGCGCTTCGGCTCCCGGTGAGGGATACAGAGGTAGGAAGTAAGAGGTAAGAAGTAAGAAGAGTTTAAATTTCATAAATAATCAACAATTTCGATAATCGGGTTCTTCATACCTCATACTTCTTACTTCCTACTTCCGAATTCAGGCGGGTACATAAAAGTTTTAGGTGTATTAACAATGCCGGAATTTGTGTATTCGTTTGAATTGTTTACTTTCGGTTTGTTCAGGTAAACTACTGCTACACCAACTAAAAACCGACATGCAACAACAAAAACGATTCCTGGCGCTGGATGTTTTCCGCGGCATGACGATCTGCTTCATGATCATCGTAAATACCTCGCCCGATGGGGACCATACCTTTGCACCGCTGCTGCACGCCAAATGGCATGGTTTTACCCCTACCGACCTGGTGTTTCCCTCCTTTTTATTTGCCGTAGGAAACGCCATGAGCTTTGTGATGCCCAAATGGGAAACGGCTTCCACCGCATCTGTACTGGCTAAAATTTTCAAACGTACACTGCTGATCTTTATACTGGGTTATTTAATGTACTGGTTTCCCTTTGTGCGAATGGATAAAGCAACCGGGGAATACCATTTCATGGCCTTTGAAAAAACGCGCATCTTCGGCGTATTGCAACGCATTGCGCTGGCGTATTGTTTTGCCTCGCTGATGCTCTATTTCCTGAAGTTCCGCGCCACCATCATTATCACCGCTGCCATTTTGTTATTGTACTGGCCGGTGCTGTATTTCTTTGGCGATGCGGCCGATCCCCTGTCGTTGCATGGTAATGCCGTTTTAAAGCTCGATTTGCTGCTGATTGGTCCCGATCATTTATACCATGGCGAAGGCGTGCCTTTTGATCCGGAAGGCTTTTTAAGCACCTTCCCGGCCATTGCCAATGTAGTGGGTGGTTACTGGGTGGGGAAATTCCTGCAGCAGAAAGGTGGTGCGTATGAAGCGCTTACCAAATTGATGCTGGCTGGTTTTGCCTGTCTGGTGCTGGCGCATTTCTGGGATTATTCGTTCCCCATCAATAAAAAATTATGGACCAGCTCTTTTGTCTTGCATACAGTGGGACTGGATTGTTTGATCATTTCTGCTATCGTTTATGTGGCCGATATTCAGCAAAAAACAGCCTGGACACCCTTCTTCCAGGTGTTTGGAAAAAATCCATTGTTCATTTATCTGCTGTCTGAGGTGCTGGTGATCTTATGGAATGTATTCCGGTTCCCCTCGGGCACTACCGTTTTCAGGTGGTTGTACGATAACATCTTTGTACACCTGGCCACACCATATGTGGGCGCCCTGGTGCAGGCGGTACTTTATATGCTACTATGTTGGGCTGTGGGGTACTGGATGGATAAGAAGAAGATCTATGTAAGAGTGTAAACCCCCGCCCCTGAAGGGGAGGAAGTTGCCTGGGTTTACGTTTATACGATAATAATATCGTACGATAAAAATGTCGTACAAATCATAAAGCCAAAAGCAAATACCATTCGTATTTTGTTTTTTGGCTTTTAGTTTTTAGCCTGCACCTGTATTTACTCCCCCTTTAGGGGGCTGGGGGGATTACATCAGCCCCGTTCTCTCCATAAACTCATTCGTAAACACTTTCTGCGTCTCGTTGTCTAACAATTTATGTCTTGCAGTAAGCCATTTATTCACGGCCGTGTCGCCATACATTTGGCGAATGCGCGCTTCTGTTAGGTTAAAGTTGATCTTGCCCCAGTGCAGGGTATAGGGGAGGCCAATGGCTTCAAAGCGGTCCCATACGGAGGAAAAGAACTTCCGGCTGGTGGCCGATTCAACGCCATCCATTTCCAGTACGCAGGTCTTTTCGAATTTCGTAAAGCCCAGCGTGGCCTGGGTGCCTTTTACAAATCGTAATGCCAGGGCGCCGGGGAATGGGATCTTCCTATTCAGCGCTACAATTTCTTCAATGGCGCGGCTGGCATTGCTGGTGTCAATAGCGGTAGCTGCACTTGCTGCCTTGCCCCTGAATTTTGTATTGGTAAAGATCTCGCCAATGGTACCGGTGGCCTGCTCATTGGCCGCAAATGCCAGGGGAAACAGTTTAGTGACCAGTGGTGGTATCAATTTCTGCGTAAGCTTCTTGCCGATATTATCGAGAATGGTTTGAATGAGTCCCAGCAACTCATCACCGTATTGAAAATTGCCACCGGGTTGTGCTGGTTTTGTATAATCAGTGCGGTAAGGTGTTTTATACATCGCTCTGAGATAAACGCCTTTATCGGCATCATTAACCGCGAAGCGATGCGGGTTCACCAGTACTTCAAAATGATATAAACTACGGCCAGGGCTTTCGGGCGGGAAGGGGAGAAAATCGTTCAATGCTTCAAATTTCCATTCATTGATAGCCTGTTTCAGGTTGTCGTTATATGGGATGTTCGCCGAGGTGTATTTTTCCAACAGGTAAATAGGTTCTGTTTCGAGCAGCACGCCATGAATAAAACCAAAACTTCCAAAGCTTACCACAGCGGCGTTGAAGAGGTCGTCGTCCCGGAAGATTTCAGCGCCCAGCCAGTCGGTAAATGCGGGCGATGCCACGGGGTTCGAAGCGCGCTCGAGCCACACATGGCGGTTGAAGCCGGTAACAAGATGTAACCCTACAATGGCGTCATGAACCGCCCCTGCTTTAATACCCGCGCCATGTGTTCCGGTTGCCGTAGCGCCGGCAATGGTTTGTCCGTTACTGGCGCCGGAGGCGCGCAGACTGCGCAGCCAGCCATTTTCCTCTTCCAGCTCTTTATTCATTTGCAAAATGCTCATGCCGCATTGGGTAAATACCAGGTCTTTGGCGGTTTTGCCGCTTGCCAGGTATTGCGGCGATAAAAAACTGTTGCCAATGCTAAAGAAAGTGCGCAGCTCACGGGTATCAACCAGTCCGCCAGTACAAACCTGCACATCACTAAAGCTCCAGCCATTGCCAAGGGCGCGCAATTTGAGGTTGTTGTCAACAGCATGTTGTATGAGCCACTGAAAATTTTTTGTAGTGGCCTGGTAATTCTTTTCTGTTTCGGTAAATGCAAAAGGCAACCGTAAGTTAAAGCTTGCGTCTTTTGTGAGGTTTACGGTGAAATTCTGATGACCGTTTTGCCAGTCAGTGATCGGTAGTAAGTTTATGCCTTCAGGTAATGTCATGGTCAACGTTTTTTCCTAATTCCCCAGGTGTCCCGGTTGCAGATTGGGGGGCGCGCAACACCAGGATATTTTTTGTGGTATCACAATGCCCAGGGTGATAACCGTTAATAACACGTGGGCCGGGGTGCTTTTTACCACCACTTTGTTCAGGTGGTTGTATCGTTTGTCGCATT
The DNA here is from genome assembly GCF_002077945.1 of Niastella vici. Taxonomy (GTDB): domain Bacteria; phylum Bacteroidota; class Bacteroidia; order Chitinophagales; family Chitinophagaceae; genus Niastella; species Niastella vici. The sequence goes on along the minus strand of NZ_LVYD01000002.1, from coordinate 56,673 downwards.
GCGGCCTGATGTCTTTTGCCTGTTTCAAGCCCCAGAAGTAATGCCATACCGTAGTGTCCCTGTTGATATTGGCGGCATCGGCACAATCGTATTCCGTAATGATTTTAGTGCTGCTGCAGCTGGTAATTATGCAGGTTATTGCAGGCAGGATTGCTAACAAAAGCAATGACAGTGTGTTTTTAAAAATTGCAGGCAAAAACATATAGTTCGATTAATGTTGGCCGGGCAGGAGTGATTGTAATTCGTGCAACATCAAATCTAGGGGTTTGTAACGGTCAGAACAATACCACAAAGGGGGTAAGAAAATTTAATGATCCTTATCTAATAGTTTGTTGCATGCAAAACAATATCAAACAACCTTTTATCATTAATGTTAAGAAATGTGTGAAAATTATGACAACAACTTTTCTGTTGTCATAGTGTAAAATACGTTTACTTTGGTGGTCTGGGATCAACTGCTGCGAAAAGGCATTACAAACGATTGTTCAACTAATAGCAACTCCGTTCGCGCTCACTTGTTGGGGCGGGCGATAACCTCAACATTAAATTACATGGATATGCAAACGCTGTCTCCCCGGAAATTTGTGCAAACAAAAGCGCGCACAATGCCTGTGAGCAAATGTATGGTGAATAAAGATTGGGAAGAAAGCCAGATAGCCAACGTATCGGTAATGCGAAAACATGCAAACGGCAATGTTACGATTGGTTTATACCGGGTCGATCTCCTGTGCCTGGGCGTAAAAGATACCGTGTTTTTTTTCAATACTTCAGAAGAGGAGTTTATGTTGGCCTACAGCCAGCAGCTGGCCGATTTCAGGGAAATAGATTATGCCCTGGCGCATAATATCATTTATGCCGGTCACGATTTTGCCCTTGAGTTTGATATTCATCCCCATCATAATTTCGAAATTACCCGCTATATCCTGGAAGAAGACAATAATGCAGTTCCTGTAGTGGATGTGCCTGTTGGTACTGACGGATTGCCACATTTGATCGTGGCAAAACACGGTCAGTTTGCCGATGTACTGTTGAAGCTGAAGCAATATGCAGGCGAAGGAAATTACTATTATACAGTAGAAGATCCTGATGCGCCACCCCGTTTACGGGAAGAAACGGCCGCCATCAATATGTCGATGGATTCCATACCACATGGTGAAGTGAGTTTGAGCAATGTGCAGAACATTCGTTCAGATGATATGTTGAATACTGAAAAGGTGCAGCAACGCTCGGTGCTGGAACAGATCACCATTCATGCCGAGCTGCTGACGCGTTTACTGCCACCCGAAATAAATACCTGCACGCCGAATGAAGAATTGGTATGGCACGAGATGTGGGATGAAATAGGGCATGGGGCCGAAGAACCCAATAATGTACTGGAAGAACATTTGGCTGAACATACCGAAGTGGTAAAGCTTACTGATGATTTGGCCGATTTGCTCGATCGTAACAATGAGCAACAGATGCAGGAGTTTGAAACGCGCATGATCGCGCTGGCCAACCAGTATGCACATAATCCGCTGGCATTACAAACTATTTATGAGCAGGGGATCTTACTCGATCTGGATGGCCTGTGCGAAGTAGCCAAACAACATGCGTTGAAAATGTATAAATATTACCCGGTGTTGCATTTTAGCATGGCCCTGGGTGCTTTAATACAGGAAGAAGCGGATACGCGTTTTGAGAACATCTATGCACACACCGATATTCGCGAGGCGGTGCCGGGTTATGAACAATACCATGCATCGGAAGTGATCAATTTCTGGCTTACCCGTTTATGGATCTGTCTTGAACAGAAAGATATCCAACGCGCCGTGCAATATTATTTTATGCTGGTTGATGGAAAGGCCAACGGCTGGTTGTTATTACCCGTGTTGGAAAAATATGTAGAAGTGCTATACAGATATAATAAAGCGCTTAAAGACCTGGAAGAAAAAATTTCTTAGTGCAAAATGTGATCTGTGTAATGTTTTTCTATTGTTTTTCATTGTAAGGAATGAAATAACCTGACATGCTTTGTGGTGCATTTATATTTAATGGTAACATAACCTGATCTTCAATCAATAACACTTATATTTGCTTCGTTATTTACAATAAAAGATACGCACTTATCGTTTGTAAATAGTACGTCTGTTACAATCTACACTCGCCCCCTGACTTAACTTCTTGCCAAATTCTTGCCGTCGATCTTTTCTTGCCTGTGAGTTATTTATTCGCTTGTCCATTCGTCATGAACTGCTTGCGTTGAACGCAGCCAGAGGATGCCTGCCATTTTGAAAAAAGCAGCAATTTTTAAAACAAAAAAATTAGACCTATGGCACAAAAAGGCTTTCTTATCGACATGGATGGGGTTATTTACAAAGGCAGTGAGCCAATACCCGGCGCAGTTGAGTTCATCAATTCATTGCGTGAAAGAGGTTTTCCTTTTTTGTTCTTAACGAACAACAGTCAGCGTACACCCCGCGATGTGTGCTACAAATTGCGCAAAATGGGTTTTAATGTAACTGATGAAGATATTTTTACCTGTGCCATGGCTACGGCGCGTTACCTGGCCTCGCGTAAAGAGCATGGTACGGCTTATGTAATAGGGGAGGGCGGATTGTTGACCGAACTACATAATGTGGGTTATTCCATTGTTGACGATCATCCTGATTATGTGATCATCGGCGAGGGCCGCACCATTATGCTGGAGTCGGTCGACAAAGCGATCAATATGATCATGAACGGTTCAAAGCTGATCGCCACCAACCTCGACCCCAATTGCCCCGTGGGCAGTGGAAAATACCGGGCCGGTTGTGGCGCATTTGTCGCCATGCTCGAATTTGCTACCGGTAAGCAGGCATTCAGCGTGGGTAAACCAAGTCCGGTGATGATGCGTATGGCCCGCAAGCTATTGCAGCTGTCAACCGATGAAACCATCATGATCGGCGATACCATGAGCACCGATATCCTGGGGGCGGGCTCAATGGGCTTTACCACTGTGCTAACCTTATCGGGCGTAACCCAGGAAACTGATCTTGATCAGTTTGGTTATACCCCTGATTTTATTATTAAATCGGTAAAGGACCTGCTCAATGAAGATCTATTGGCACAGGTGCTCGATAAACAGCATGAGCCTGTTTTGAATGTGGCATAAATGTATCTAAATAAGGTTCCGAATACTACATGTTTGAGAGAAGGGGCATGGCTACAGGCTGTGCCTCATTTTTTTATGCTCGCCCCGGAATTCACAGGCTATTACCATTCCTGTTTTCGGTTTTGGCCGGGTTGTTTTTTGGCTTTATATTGCTTCGTTTTCGCACCCCCTTCACACTTCCTGAACTGTACAGGCAATTTTTTCAATTTTGCGCCCGATGGGTATCGGCGCAAACAATGACAATTGTACAACTGTACCAATAATGAAAAAATATATACTGGTTTTTGTGTGTCTGGTTTGTACGCTGGCTTTTTTACAGGGCTTCAGCCAGGATAACCAATGGATAGCAGGGAACTGGAACGGTGTATATTTTGGCGAAAAAAGCAAGCTCACCAAAACCTTTGATACCCGCCTGCTGATCTCAAAGGTGAAGGGTTCACAGTTTGAAGGCGTGGTACAATGCATTTTGCCCACCGATACAACCGTTCGCCTGCATACCCGCATCACCGGCCGCATTTATGCCGATCACATCATGACCAAATTAAAGGAAGTGCTGTACTTCAAGGACCCGCCGGGCCAATATACCTGGGCCAAGCATTGCGCTTTGTGCGACAGTATGAAGTATACCTTTGAAAAGGAGGGCGACAGCGTGGTGTTACAGGGCGAAAGACAATGCGATACGCTGTGTAACATTGTGGCCCGCTATACAAAGAACGTGGGGTCATTGGTATATAAAGCTGCATTCCTTTATGAGCCCGATATTACGCCCCGCCAGCTCGCTGTGAAAACCGGGGGAACCAGCTTTACTTTTGCAAAACCTATTTACAGGGATTCACTTGTTGGCCGTGATTTCTTTGCCGGCAGGCCGGTAACGCCCGCTAACCGGTATATCATAAACGCCGATTCCGTTGAGATCCGTTTCATGGATAATGGCATTGTTGATGGTGATACTATCACTGTGTACTATAACGGCCAGCTGCTGGTCCCAAAACTGGGTTTAAAAGAAAAACCATACATTATTAAAATTCCCCTGTATCCTGCTTATCCCAACCGGTTGGTGATCTATGCCGAGAGCCTGGGCATGTTTCCGCCCAATACGGCCCTCCTTCGCATCATATATGGTAAAAAAGAAGAAAGCTTTCTGCTCAGTTCCAGCCTATCAAAAAACGCGGGTATTGAACTGTACAGGCCCGGGCCCTGAACCCTACACCTTTTTCACCCTGGCTGTTCTAAGATAATAGATGCCTAATGGCAAACTGATCAGTACGGCACTCAGATGCGGGTACAGTCGCGCAGTTTCAGAACCCGGATGCGTTAACACGATCGAAAAATCAACCATGGGAATCATACAACCCACCAATAAAGCGATGCCCAGGGCGCGAAACTCTTTTGCAAACAACAGCACTAATAAAATGGCGCCGGTGAAGATATCGCGAATGCCTTTAATGTATTGGAACGAAAAGTCGCCATTAGTGGGCACATGAATGCCATATGCAGTAGTGGCAGGTTCTGGTATGGCAAAAAAACGGCCGCCGATGAATAACAATAATGCTCCGGTAAGGATAGATGTCCAGAATGCGAAGTTTTTAGCTGAATTTTTCATTTGTACTTTTTTTAGTAGTGATTAACTGAGTACAAATTTCAGGTCGGCGGCAAACAATTTCATGCACCCGGGTTAACAAATGCAATTGCCCCTATAATAATCTTTTTCTGATGCGGCTCAATGATTGCGGTTTTACCCCTACATAGCTGGAAATATGATATTGCGGAATGCGCTGCTGCAGATCGGGATAGAGCGCTAAAAAATTACGGTAACGTTGTTCCGGCGGGTCGGTATACAGGGAGGTGATCTGTTTTACCGATTCCACAAAGATCTGCTCGGCTACCAGGCGGCCGAATTGTTGGCCCCCTTTTATTTCAGTATAAAATTGTTGCAGCTCCTGGTAGGTGATCGTCAGCATCGTAGTGTCTTCAATAGCCTGAATGATCTTGGTTGAAGGGGAGTGGTCGAGAAAGCTTTCATAACTGCAAACAAAATTCCCTTCCTTCCCAAAACCATAGATCAGGTCTTCCCCTTCTTTATTGATGTAATAACGTACCAGTCCCTGTTGAATAAAGCCCGCATGCTGGCATATTTGTCCCTCTTTTAAAAAATAATCGCCTTTGGCAAAATGCTTTTCTTTGAAGAGTTGGCGTATAAATTCTTTCTCGTTGTCAGCAAGCGGAATTAAATACTGAATGGCGTTTATCAAATGTTCGTGCATGGTAAAGCAACTGTTCGGTTAATGCGCAATGTACAAATTCACGGGCTATCAGCAGAAAATATTAGCGTTAAATACAATTCGTGTTAAGATAGGTTATTCATCAGCTAATAACGGGGGTGCTATAAAAAACAATAAAATGTTACTTCGTTTACTATACCATTCACCAAAACGCCTGTCACATGAAAAAAAACACTACGCCCGAGTATATCGGTAACGTATACTCTTATTACTACTAGCGCATCTTTTTATTTATTCCCCTGCATTTCCCCCTTATTTTTCCCCATTTGTAATTGCGGTGCGATTTATGTGGAAGCATGGCGATTGCATTTCAATCCTTCTTCTTTCCTTTACGTTCCCGGAAATGCAGGCAGGTATCAGCCATTGAATTATACGCTCCATGCTATCGCTGGTGCGCACGGGTTCCCCTTACAACCGGTGTGGCAATTAGTGTGTACATGGCCGTATACGATTAGTATTTCTCCCCTTTAATTACTGGTTATTTAAACAGGCGGGCGCCAATTCCTGTTCGGGATTGCCATGCCTGCGCAAATGCACTTAAAACAATTAAAATTTATGAGCACAAAGATCTACGCATTGCTTGTACTGTTGTACATTCTTCCGGCCACGCTCACTGCGGCCACCGTTACGGTAACTTCTTTATCGGCCCTGCAAACTGTCATTAATAATGCGGCGGCCGGTGATATCATCATTCTGGCCAATGGCACGTATACGGCCAGTGCCGATATCAATGTCAGTAAACAGGGCACGGCCACAGCGCCCATCACCATTCAGGCCCAAACCATTGGTGGCGCCATCATTGGCGGTACCAACGGTTTTAATATCGTTAGTCCGGCCAAATACATTATCATCAAAGGATTCAAATTCACGCACAGCGCTTCCCAGGCTACCATGGCCAGCGGCACCAGCTTTTGCCGGTGGACGCGTAATATTTTTGAAACGCCCGGTGAAGGCGAAAACCTGCTACTCAATGGGAACGACCATGAAGTAGATTACAATACCTTTCAACATAAGAACGCGCTGGGCCGCTTTATTGCGGTACGCGGTTCGGGCAGCCAGATCGCACAGCGCCTGCATATTCATCACAATTACTTCTTCGATCAGCAACCACAAACGGGTAACGGGGCCGAGACCCTGCAATTCGGCTTAAGTGGCTACAGTCTTTCCTCGAGCAACAGTATTGTTGAATACAATTTGTTTGAACAATGCGAAGGCGAAAATGAAATGATCTCGGTAAAAGCCTCGGCAGTTACCATTAGGTATAATACCATCCGGGATTGCCCGGCCCAGTTTACCCTGCGGCATGGTAACCATAATGTGGTGTATGGCAACTATTTTATCAATACGCCCGGTATCCGCATCTTCGGCGATGACCATATCATCTTCAGCAATCATTTCGAGAATTGCGATCCGGCCATCAACATTGGCAACGGTGACGGAGAAGTGGCCGATGGCGATGCGCTCACCGTGCACGACCGGCCCGACCGTTGTGTGATCGTTTTCAATACCCTCGTCAATAACCCTTCCAACTACGTGCAAAGCGGCCGTACGAACGGGTTAGGTGCTACCAGTACCACGTTTGCCAATAATATTATACAGGGTGGGGGCGCTGCAGCTTCCATTGCAGGACCGTATACCGGCGCCGTATGGTCGGGCAATATTATTTATCAAACCAATGGCGCCGGCGCCATGCCATCAAGCGGTTATACTTCAGTGAATCCGTTGCTGGCGCGTAATGCTACAGGCACCTTCCATTTGCAATCGGGGAGCCCGGCCATTGGCGCCGCCACCGGTACCTATAGCGCGGTTACAGTTGATATGGATGGGCAAAGCCGTACCTCGCCTCTTGATGTGGGCGCCGATGAAACTTCCACGGCCCCGGTGATCGCACAAATATTGTCAACAGGCATGGTCGGTTACAATGGAGCCGATCCGCTCACCTGCCAGCCGGTGATTGCCAGCGCCGATGATGGCAATGTACCCGCCAATGTGCTCGATAATGACCTCAACACCCGCTGGTCGGCCAGCGGCGACGGGCAATGGATCCAATTTTGTTTAGACAATGCCACCACTGTTACCGGAGTTCAGATCGCTTTTTATAATGGCAACACCCGCACCAGCACCTTTGATCTTCTCACCAGTACCGATGGCGCCAGTTGGAACACCGCCGCCAGCGGCCGCGTAAGCAGCGGTACTTCGCTGAACCTGGAAACATTTGCAATTACTGCCACCACTGCCAAATATGTGCGCATTGTTGGGCATGGCAATAGTGTAAACGCCTGGAACAGTTATACCGAAGTAAAAATACAAACCAGCGCTTCTGTAGCAGCCCGTTTAATGGAAGAAACCCTGACTACAAAAACAGGACTGAATAGCTCTCCCAATCCTTTCAATAATAGTAACACCATTACCTATACACTCGAAAAAGAAGGTAAGGTACAGTTGAGCATTCTGGACCTCATGGGCCGGCAGGTAGCCGTGCTGGTGAATGGCCAGCAGTCAGCCGGTAACTACCGCACACCGTTCAATGCACATGGATTGGCCGCCGGTGTGTATTGGGTTAAGCTGGTGCATAATGGAAAGATTGTTACTAAAAAAATAGTAAAAGAATGAAGTGATAAATGATTCAGTTTCCGGTTCCCGGTTTCCGGTTGCCAGGCCCTAAATGTCAGCATGCCCGCCAATGCTCAGCCGGCCTTGATTTGCGACCCGGAAACTGGTAACTGGTAACCGGCAACTGTATTCCATTATCAAATTATCTCACCAAATTTTCACATTATGAATTGTTAATAAAAAAAACACCCAATGAAGAAATCGACCTTTCCTTTTTTATGGAGCCTGTTATTGCTGCTGGCCATGGGCCGGCACGCGCAGGCACAAACGCCGGTGGCCAAAAACGGCCAGCTACGCGTTATTGGTTTGAAATTATGTAACCAGTATGGCAATCCCATTCAGCTGCGGGGCATGAGCACCCATGGCATTCAGTGGTATGGGTGGGGAAGTTGCCTTACCGAAGCCTCGCTCGATACCCTGGCGTATGGCTGGGGCGCCGATGTACTGCGTATTTCGCTGTACGTACAGGAAGACGGTTATGAAACCGACCCCGCAGGCTTTACCGCCCAGGTGAACCGCCTCATCGAAGAAGCCACCGAACGCGGCATGTATGCCCTGGTCGACTGGCATCAGTTAGACCCCGGCGATCCCAATTACAACCTCGCGCGGGCAAAAACATTCTTCACCGCTATTGCCAACCAGCACAAGGCCAAGAACAATATCATTTATGATATTTGTAATGAACCCAATAATGTAAGCTGGGCCGGCATCAAAAGTTATGCAGACCAGATCATTCCCGTCATCCGCGCCATTGATGACGATGCCGTAATATTGATAGGCACCCATGGCTGGTCTTCTTTCGGTATTTCTGATGGCCGCACGGCGCAGGATATCGTTAGCAACCCGGTGAATTTTGCCAACATCATGTACACCTTCCATTTCTATGCGGCTTCGCATGGTGATGAGTATTACAATGAGTTGAACTGGGCATCAGACCGGTTGCCCGTGTTCGTTACAGAATTCGGTACGCAAACGTATACGGGCGATGGTGGCAATAATTTCACCATGAGCCAGAAATACCTCGATCTGTTACGAACAAAAAAGATCAGCTGGACAAACTGGAACTATTCGGATGATTTTCGCTCCGGCGCCGTATGGACAACCGGCACCTGTTCAAACGGTCCGTGGACAACAGCCCGGTTAAAACCGGCCGGCAGCTGGATCAGGGACCATATCATGAGCCCGGCCGATGATTTCCCCGGCAGTGGAACACCCACCTGTGAACCCGTTACCGCCAGCGGTAACGATGGCAATTTGCCCGCGAATGTGCTCGATGGCGATCTCAACACCCGGTGGTCGGCCAGCGGTGACGGCCAGTGGATCCAATTCTGCTTGAATACCGCTACCACCGTATCGGGCGTACAGATCGCTTTTTACAGCGGCAACACCCGCACGTCTACATTTGATGTGCAAACAGGTACCGATGGACAAACCTGGACAAATGCCGCTACCGGTTTAAAAAGCAGTGGCACTACGCTGAACCTCGAAACATTCACCTTTTCGCCGCGTTCTGCCAAATATGTACGCATCGTGGGGCATGGGAACAGCGTGAATGCCTGGAACAGTTATACCGAAGTGAAGATCACGACCGGTTCGGGCAATAACCAGCTCATTACCTTATTGCCTGTACAGGATGCGTATGTGCGTGACGGATCGAATGCCACTGTTACCCATGGCACTACCGATTCAACGCTGCTGATCACCAAGGTGAATCCTACATCAACCACCGGTAATAACCGCGAAACCTATTTGCTGTTCGATGCCACTGCGGTTACCGGCACTATTAACTCAGTAGCGTTAAAAGTGTATGGCAAAGTAGACGGCACAACAGCCATCAGCATACCCGTTGCGGTTTTCTCCGTGGCAAACACCGGCTGGACGGAAAGTGCACTGACCTGGAATAACAAACCGGCATCGGGCACAACCGCCCTGGCTTCAGCTACGGTAACCAATGCGGCTTACAGTTATGTTACCTGGGACATTACCAATTACGTCAAAAGCGAAATGGCCGCCGGCCGTAAACTGATCTCCCTGGTCATGAAGAGCCAGGCCCCGGCCGATCCGCGTATTTTGTGGAACTCCTCAGAAGCCGGTAACAACCCGCCGCAGCTGGTGATCAACACAACGACAACAACGACCGTACAGCCACGGATCATCGCTTCGCTCATCGACCGGTCAACCACACCAGCAGCAGGCACTACGCTGCAGGCCTATCCCAATCCGTTCAAACAAAGCAATACCATTGTGTTCAATATGGAACAGCCTGGCCATGTATACCTCTCGGTATATGACCTTACCGGCAAAGAAGTGGCCATACTGGTGAATGGTAACCTGGCCGCCGGCAGCCACCGGGCAAGCTTTGAGCCACGCCATTTGCCAGCCGGTTTGTATACATTAAAAATGGTGCATAACGGCAAAGTGGTCACTACCAAACTGATAAAAGAGTAGAGAGTAGATAGAAGCATAAGCCACAAGGGGCATCCGCAACCATGGATGTCCCTTTTTTTCATGCGATATTGGCATTTATCCACAATCCGCACCCGCCCGCCGGCGTTATAGTAAATGGAACCGTGACTTATAACAAAACGATGTTATGTTTACGCCATGAAGTCTACCTTGCTGAGTATTATGGTTTTAGCGTGCCTTTTTGCCAGGGCGCAACCACCAACATCAATAACCTCGAAAGTATTTGCCTGGAAAGACCTGATCGTACAAAAGGATTCCAGCACTTATTTCATGAAAATGGCCAATGGGCCTACGGCTACTTTAGCTAATCTTGAAATGCGGGTTGTTGAGCTGGACCCCGGCCGCATGCCGTACCCACCCCGGGTGCATCCCGATGTGGAAGAGCTCATCATTGTAAAAGAAGGAAACCTGAAAGTGACGGCCATTGGCAATACCACCATCATTGGGCCCGGTGGCGTGGCGCTCATTATGCCGGGCGATGAACACAGTTTTGAAAATACGGGTAAGGTGTTGACCGTGTACTATATTTTGCGGTTCAAAACAAACACGCCCATCAATGCAGAGCGTGGCAAAGGAGCGGGTGGCTCATTCGCCGGCGACTGGGATAACTGGTCGGTTCAGCCAACTGAAAAAGGCGAAAGAAGAGAAGTGTTCGACCGGTTCACGGCCGCGTTTCAAAAAATGGAATTGCATGTTACTTCATTGAATCCCGGGCAGGTAAGCCACGCACCGCATAAACATCCGCAGGAAGAAATTATTCTCATTCGCAAAGGAAATGCCCTGGCACTCATAGGTGACGGAACGCAAACCGCTACCGGCGGCGACCTTATTTTCTTTTCCTCAAATACCCTGCATTCGCTCAAGAATACCAGTACAGAACCCCTTGAATATTTTGCTTTGCAGTTTCAATAGTTTCCGGTTGCCTGTTCCCGGTTACCAGAACCTTATTGCGGAAAGCCCGCCTGTAATCAGCCTGCTTATAATTTGTGCCCCGGTAACTGGTACCCGGTAACTGGTACCCGGCAACTGGTAACTTCCTCATGCAACCTGCAACTGTTAATTTGCGTCTTGCAACCTGTAACGGTATTAACCTATAATAACAATAAACTCATTAATATATTCCTGTTGTTTTTTAATGAAAAAAATCTCATTGTTCTACTTAATTTTAATGCTTTCCAATCAACCAATTTAACAAAGCCGATATGAAAAATTCTCGTCGCCGGTTTATACAGCAAACTACCATGGCCTCAGCCGGACTGTTAGCTGCAAAGGCCGGATTTTCTGCACAAAGTTATAGAAGGATCCTGGGTTCAAATGATAGGGTACGGGTAGGCGTAGTTGGTTTTAGTGACCGGCATCGCTCCACGCACATGCCTTGTTTTATGAACCATTACAAAGAACTGAATTTTGATATTGTGGCGGTATCGGATATCTGGAATAAGAGAAGGGAAGAGGGCGCTGCCCAATGGAAAGAAAAAATGGGCCATGATATTGTGGCCTGCCGCAATAACGAAGAACTATACAGCAAGAAACTGGTAGATGCCGTATTCATCAGCACGGCCGATTTTCAACATGCCCTGCACGCCATTGAAGCCGTAAAGGCCGGTTGCGATGCCTATGTTGAAAAACCATTTGCCGAAACCATGGAAGATAACCGCGCTGCCCTGAAGGCCATCAAGGCCACCGACCGCATTGTACAGATCGGTTCACAGCGCAGAAGCGGTTCCAACTACCATGCCGCCAATGACTTTATTAAATCGGGCAAATTCGGCCCCATTACCATGGTAGAACTTACCTGGAATGTAAACCAGCCGGGGCGCTGGCGCAGGCCCGCATTGCTGAAAGAAATAAAAGAAGAAGATACCGATTGGAAACGCTACCTCATGAACCGGCCGTATGAACCATTCGATCCGCGTAAATACCTCGAGTATCGTTTGTTCTGGCCTTATTCTTCAGGTTTGCCCGGTCAGTGGATGAGCCATCAGATCGATACGGTGCATTGGTTCAGCGGCATTGAGCACCCGCGCAGTGTGGTGGCCAATGGCGGCATATACATGTGGAAAGATGGCCGTAAGAACTGGGACACCATCACGGCTGTTTTTGATTACGGTCCGTTAAACGATGCTTCAACCGGCTTTCAGGTGGTATTTGGCAGCCGTATGCATAATGGTGATGAACGGCCTTCTGAAGTGTATTATTCAAATGGCGGTGAGCTCAACCTCATTACCAATACCGTTTCGCCCAAAGGCGGGTTGACAAAGAGATTTGCCGATGAAATGGGTATGCAGCCCAACCTGTTGCCCGAGCAGAGCTTATCTGCGGTAGAGCCTGTTATTGCCAGCGCCAATACCGGTGGCGATAAACTAACCAGCAACCACGTACGCAACTGGATGGAATGCATCCGCAGCCGCAAACAACCCAATGCGCCTGTTGAAGCAGGTTACAGTCACTCTATAGCCACCATCATGACCAATGCAGCTGTTCACTCAGGCATGAAGGCTACGTTCGATGAAAAAACACAGGAAGTAATGGTAGGTGGAAAGGTATTTAAATATTAAGTTTACCTTAGGAGAAAATTAAGCGATTTCGGGATTTCGGGATTTTGAGATTTTATAAAAAGGCTAAAGCAAATTGAAATCTCAAAATCGCTACATCTCAAAATCAGAAATCCATCAAAAACCATTTTTAATACCTTTTATGAAACAAGCTTTTCTTTGGGTTACCGGTTGCTTCATTGGATCCGTATCCTTTGCCCAGAAAAAAGAAACGGTAAAGCTGGTAACTGAAAAAGACCAGAGCACCATCAATGTATTTATCGGTTCAAACCTGTTCACCCGTTTTATATTTCCCGATAGCCTGGCGAAGCCGGTACTATACCCGATCTTTTCGGCCAATGGCGCCATGCTTACCCGTGGTTATCCCTATTTCCCCATGGCTGGCGATCCTACCGATCATCCGCATCATGTGGGCCTGTGGTTCAATTTTGAAAATGTGAACGGCCTCGATTTCTGGAATAATTCCTTTGCGATCCCCGCTTCCAGAAAAAGCATGTACGGATCGATCAAAACCGATCGCATTATCAAAAAAGAAGACGGGGCCAAAGGCATCCTGGCCTATCATGCCAACTGGGTAAACAGCAAGAACGACGTACTGCTCGAAGAAACCACGCAATATGAATTCAGCGGCGCAGGGAACCAGCGCATCGTTGACCGTATCACCGTACTGAAAGCAGTACAGGATGTACTGTTCACCGATGCCAAAGATGGGTTGCTGGGTTTGCGGGTAGCGCATGAATTACAGATCAGCAGCAAAAAAGATCAGTTGTTCAACGATGATAAAGGAAATGTTACAGTCGTAAAAGGGAATACCGATGCGGTGGCCACCGGTAATTACCTTACCAGCGCCGGTAAGGAAGGCGACAGCGCCTGGAGCACGAGAGGGGTTTGGTGCAAGATGTATGGAAAAATGAAGAACGACAGCATCAGTATCGCCATCATCGATCACCCCGGCAACGTCAATTATCCCACTTTCTGGCATGCGCGGGGCTATGGCCTGTTTGCCGCCAACCCGTTGGGCGAAAAAGTATTCACCAATGGTAATGCTGCCAAAAACCTGCACCTGAAACCAGGCGAAAGCGTGCGTTTTGTTTACCGCATCGTTTTTGACCAGGGAACTACCACCCTGTCGCCTGCCCAGTTGAACCAGCTGGCCGATGATTTTAGCAAAACAAAATTTAAAGAAATCGGGAAGTAAGCGAACCAACGATTTTCAATAAAAAGTAAAACGGACAATTCATGGTAAAATGGGTTGTCCGTTTTTATTTGTTCTGAGCGAAGTCGAAGAATTTAACTGCAATATTTATCAGCAATTTGATCCGGGCCAGGAAATTGCCAAAAACCCTTTTGAAATTAAATAAAACCCCTACCGGGCATAATAATTTCTGTTTTGATAGATAAGAAAATAGTAAATTTATTCAAACACCATTCCCGATAGCCTTTTTACTACACTGATCATTGATCCTGTATTCATTAACCTCCTGTACTTTAACCTCATTATCCCGGTATTCGTGAAATCATCAATTCAACCTGTTCCTGAAAAAGCATGCCTTAGTATTTGTACCTGAAGAGTTATTAATTCATAATTTTTAAGCTGGTCCGCCAACTGGCGGAGTGACCAGGGTTGGTAAAATGGGTGATATGCGAGTACATTCAAAAGCAAAACGGGAAAAAAAGCCTGCGACGGCCAGGGCTGCCAGTTTACTATTCAATCCGGTTTTCAATAACCTGGATGTAGGGATCCTGATACTGGACTGCAAAGGGTATTACATTGATATGAATGACACGTATTGCCAAATGATCGGCTTCGATCGAAGCGAGTTGATCGGCAATCATTTTTTAACCGTTGTACCCGAAATGCAAAAAGACTTTGTGCAGCGCTCCTTTAATGAGGATATTACTTCAGGCGCTCCCCGTAAGATCACTGAATTTGCTGTACAACGAAAAGACGGCCATGTATTCGTGGCCAATTGCAGTGTAACTATAATTACCGAACCGGATGGGTTCCGGTATATGACGGTTTGCATGACCGATGTCACAGCAACCACCAACTACAAGCACCTGCTCGAAGAAACCGAGCTGGCGGCGGGCATTGGCGGCTGGCAGCTCGATGTGCAAACCAACCAGTTGTCATGCACTGAAGGCATGTACAAGTTGCTTGAGCGGCCCAAAACCAAAACGATCACCTGGTACGATCTGCTCAACTTTGTTGGTAAGGAAGCTTATCAGCAATTTAAATGGGCTGTGCACCAGGCTATTCAAAAAGGCACCCCTTTTAACCTTGATCTGGATTGCTGTACAGGTACGCCCCATAAAAAATGGGTGCGGGCCATTGGCCGCCCCAAACAGGCGCTCAACAAGACCATACAACTGTTTGGCACCTTTCAGGATATTACCCAGCATAAGCAGGCCGAGCAAATGATTTACCTGAACCAGGAAAAATACCGGTCCATTGCCAACAGCAGCCTGTATGCTTTTATTTTGGGTAAACCCGATGGCACCATCCTGGAAGTAAATAAGAATGCAGTCGAATTGTTTGGTTATACCGAGGAGGAATTCAAAAAGCTGGGGCGTACAAAGTTGGTGGTTCATGACGAAGAGTTCCTGAAGCTAATGGAAGAACGGGCGAAAAAAGGGTTTATACAGGGCGAACAGATAAGTATTAAAAAGAATGGTGAACATTTTCCCAGTGAATTTTCATCGGTCTCATTCAAAGACCTGAACGGGGAAGAACGGATGAGTACGATCATCAGGGACATAACCGCCAAAAAGCAGACAGAGGAAGAGTTGAAAAAGTTATCGCATGTGGCCCGCGAAACCCTGTGCCCCATTGTGCTTACCGATGTAAAAAGAAGGATCGTATGGATCAATGATGCGTTTACCAAAATAACAGAATACACCCTCGAGGAAGTGTTGGGCAGAAGGCCCGAAGATTTTTTGTATGGGGAAGGTACCGACCGCAATACCATTAAAAGGGTGATCGAGAATAAGAATGCCGGCCGCACGTTTGAAATTGATATGATGATCTATGCCAAATCGGGCCGCAAGGTATGGCTTACCATGCAGGCACAACCGCAGTTCGATAATGAGGGGAATATTGCCGGTTATTTTGCCATTGGCATTGATAGTACCGAACGCATAAAGTCGGAAGAGCAAATGCTGCGCAACCAGCGTTTACTGCAACAGGCAGAACGCATCGCTTCGTTAGGCAGTTGGGAAACCGATCTGGCAACGGGCGCTACCATTTGGTCAGATGAGCTGTTCCGCATCTTTGGCCTGGAACCCACTGATGCGGCGCCTACGATGGACCAGCGTCTTGATGTTGTTCATCCCGATGACAGGGAATATGTATTGGCCACAATGAAAGCTGTGACCGAAGGTAAAGGCGAATTTGATCTGGAGTTCAGAAGCCTTCGACCCAATGGGGACATCAGGGTCATTCATTCGCAGGGCCAGGTGGTCAAAAATCACCTTGGTGAATCGGAGAAACTGATAGGGGTGGTGCATGATATCACCAATCAGAAACAGGCCGAGGAACAATTGCGGAACCAGGAGGCCCAAATGGTGGAAGAAAAAGTGAACCACCAGCGGCAGATCACCCGCGCCACTATTAATATCCAGGAAAAAGAACGCTCCGAAATAGGCAAGGAACTGCACGATAATGTAAACCAGATCCTGGCTTCGGCCAAACTGTTCCTGTCGTCGCCTTTTATTGAAAGCGAAGAACGGGAGTATTTCATGAATAAGGCCACCGAACATATTCATATGGCCATAGAAGAAATTCGCAAGCTGTCAAAATCACTGGTATCGCCCAGCGCTGCCGACCTGGGTATTATTGAAACCATCAATGATATGATCGGGGATATCAGGAGTGCGCAAAAAATGGAAGTATGTTTCAATCATGGCGGCATCGATGAATCAAAGCTCGACAATGGGTTGAAGCTTACCATTTACCGCATTGTGCAGGAACAAATGAGCAATATCCTGAAATATGCAGAGGCCTCAAAAGTAGGGATCACCATAAAAGAACAGGGTAAAAAGATCTCGCTCTCCATCAACGATAACGGCAAAGGCTTCGACCTCGCTGCAAAACGCAAGGGCATTGGTTTAAGTAACATCTTTAACCGCGCCGATGTGTTCAACGGGAAGGTCAATATTCGAACGGCGCCGGGGAAGGGCTGCACCGTAACGGTTGTGTTTGATAAGAACCAGGGACCGGGCTCAGAATTTCTGGTCCTCTAGGCTATCTTCTCAGTCTTGCTTCTTCCAGGTCCAGTTCCCATTCACGTTCCTTTATCAGCTCTTCGCTGAATGTATTGTTGTGCCTGAAATGATTGAGCTCGCGGCGGCGTACATCTATCAGCTCCAGCAACATTTGCCGGTAATGCGGCAAAAACGACGTTCCTTCATCCTTAGTTGACGGGGCATCCAGTTTTTGCTGGGTGATCTCTATCATGCGGGCATACCGGTCGCGCACCCGTTTATACGTTTCATTCGTTCCTATTTCTTTCTCATACCTTTCATCAATATGCGCCAGTACGGCATTGGCCAACCGTAACCGCATATCGAGCGCCTGCATGGTCTCTTTTTCTGTTGGGTCGCCTTTTATTTTCAACAGCCTGATCACCGGTTTCAGGCTCAGGCCCTGCAATACCAGCGTGAACAGGATCACCACAAAGGTGATGAACAAAATAAGATTGCGGTGCGGAAAGGCGCGTTCATTGGCCAGCGTTAACGGAACCGCCAGCGCAGAAGCCAGCGATACCACGCCGCGCATCCCGCTCCAGCCTATCAGCAATATATTGCGCCAGCCCGGATCGGGTTCTTTTGCCCGGATGCTTTTAAACAGCATACGCGGTACATAGGCGCCGGGAAAAACCCAGATGATGCGAATGAGGATGGTGACCACGCTGATGATAATGGCATAGGAGATGGCTTCGCCCACTGAATAATTTTCCATACCGCGAATGATCCCGGGCAACTGCAGGCCTATCAGTATAAATACAAATCCATTCAACAGGAACACCAGCGTATCCCACAGGCCCAGCACCTGTATGCGGGCATCATAACTGAAAAGGTCGGGCGAACGGTAGGTGAGGAACAGGCCGCCGCTTACTACCGCCAGCACGCCCGAAACATGAAAATGTTCGGCCGTAATGTACATGATGTAGGGGGTAATAAGGGTGAAGGCGGCATCGATGGCGGGTGTAGTGGGGAAGAACCGGTGAATGGCATATACCACATGCGCAATTACGAGACCAATCAATATGCCCATGCCTGCTACCACAAAAAAAGTGCGGGTGGCTTCCCACATATGGAACTGGCCCGTCATTACGGCGGCCAGCGCAAACCGGAATACGATCAAACTCGCGGCATCATTTACCAGGCTTTCGCCTTCGAGTATGGTAAGGGCTCTTTTGGGCACTTTCAATCCCTGTAATACCGACGTGGCTGCAATGGCATCGGGCGGTGAAATAATACCGCCCAGCAAAAAACCGGCTGCCAGCGAAAAACCGGGGATCATGAGCTGGCAGGCAAAGGCAACGGCGGCAGAAGTGAAGATGACCAGGCCAAACCCCAGCAGGCTGATGGGGCGTTTCAACCGCCAGAAATCATTCCAGCTGGTGTTCCAGGCCGCCGCGTACAACAGCGGGGGCAAAAAAATAAGGAATACCAGGTCGGGGTTCAGCGAAACAGGGGGAATACCGGGTATAAGACTGATAAGCAGGCCGCTTATTACGAGGAAGATAGGATAAGCTATTTTCAATTTGCCACTGATCATCGTAAGAATGCTGATGGCAAATAACAAGGAAAGGATCAGTAATAGGTTGTCCTGGATCATATCCGGCAAATCTACATTGGTGTAGCCAAATTGCCATAAACCAGGTCAGTAACAGCGGCCCGGGAATTGTATTACAATAAGGAACAGGCGTACTGTTGCCCTAAAAATTATGAATACCACCGGTAAAACCCCGTTTGTAATTGTTGCAGCCCTGGGGATCACAGGGTTGTTCATTTTCTTTTATATTTTATATATAGGTAGTGGCATCATTTTGCCCGTGATATATGCCGCCATCATGGCCGTTTTACTGAACCCGTTGGTGAACCGGTTATGCCGGCACCGTATAAACCGGGTACTGGCCATAGGCATCGCAGTTATCTTATTGTTACTCCTGTTTTTCGGGCTCATGTATTTCGTTATTGACCAGTCATTGCGGTTTGCCGACAGTTTGCCGGTGCTGCAGCAAAAGCTCAATATGTTGTTACAGCAGTTTACCCAATGGGCATCGCGAACATTCAGGGTCAGTGGTGATAAAGTTGATAAATACATAGTTGATACCGAGAACCGGCAGCTGAATGCCTCCGCCGCTATCCTGGGCCAAACCCTCATCACGGCTACGGCTGTGCTGAAGCTGTTTTTTCTGATACCCGTTTATGTGTTCATGTTCCTTTTTTATAAACCCCTGCTGCTCGATTTTTTTTCGCGGGTCTTTCGCCGCGAAAGCCATGAAACGGTGGGGGAAGTACTGTACGAAACCAAAACCCTTATTCAAAGTTACCTGGTGGGGTTGTTGCTGGAGGCGGCCATTGTAGCGGCGCTGAATGGCATTGGTTTGTTATTGTTGGGGATCGATTATGCCCTGCTGCTCGCCATTATAGGGGCCCTGCTGAATATTATTCCCTATATAGGCGGTATTGTTGCCGTGGTATTACCGGTGTTGATCGCCTACACCACCAAATCGCCGGTATATGTGCTGTGGGTACTGGCGTTGTATATGGCGGTTCAGTTTATCGATAACCATTATATAATGCCGCGCATTGTAGCCTCCAAAGTGCGCATCAATGCGTTGGTGTCCATTGTGGTGGTCTTTATTGGCGGCGCTATCTGGGGCGTTGCGGGCATGTTCCTCGCGGTGCCGCTTACCGCCATCCTGAAAGTTATTTTTGATAGAATTACGCCGCTCAACCCCTGGGGATTTTTATTGGGCGATACCATGCCGCCCATCGGGAAGATCATTTTTAAATCACCGCCTGAAAGTAAGAAAAAGCCATAAGCATAAAACCTGATCAGTTGATAAATGTTTCAGTTTCCGGTTACCGGTATCCGGTTACCAGGCCCTTATTGCAAGCATGCCGGAAAATCCCCGGCCTGCCATTGATTTATGGCCCGGTAACTGGTACCTGGTAACTGGTACCTGGTAACTGGTACCTGGTAACTGGTACCTGGTAACCCTTTATTCATCCAGAACAGAGAGTGCGAGTTTTGTGATCTCACGCAGGGCATCTGCATCGGGCCGGCTTGTACCGGTTACGCGCAGTCCCATTAAACTGCTGTATAAATGACGGCCCAGCGCTTTGGGCGTGAATTTTTTGGAGATCTCACCTTTTGCCTGCCCCTCTTTTACCAGCGAACTGAACACCTGTTCCATTTCTTCCATGTTCGATACGGCCACTGCGGCCACCTCCTTGTCAACTGCCCCCAGCTCCATGGTCACATTGATCATTAAACAGCCTTTGCATTCCTTATCGGCCAGTATATCTTTGATGGTATAATCAAAAATATACCTGATCTTTTTCTTCGGGCTGTCTGTACGGGCGCATTGTTTTTCGAGGTCGCCCTGTTGCGAACCACGGTAATGGTTAAGGCTTTTCAGGAACAGGCCATGTTTGTCGCCAAACGTATCGTAGATGCTCGAACGGCTTAACCCCGTGGCCTGCACCAGGTCGTCCATTGAAGTGCCATTGTATCCTTTTTCACTGAAAAGCTCCTTTGCTTTCATCAACACTTCCGTTTCGTTGAACTGTTTTTTCTTTGGCATCGGGCGTATTTGGAATTTGCGTTCCAAAATTACCACAAATTTTACAAAGTGATCATGCCGCCATCTGCGATGAGCTCGGCGCCCAGTACGAAGGAAGAATCGTCTGAAGCGAAGAAGGTGGCAACTTTGGCAATTTCGGCCGGCTCGCCAAAGCGGCCGATGGGCACCTGGCCTTGTATGGAAGTTTTAAGGCCGTCTATCTGTTCAGCTGGTATGCCCATTTTCCCGAATATGGGGGTGGTTACCGGGCCCGGACTAATAGCATTTACCCGAATGCGGCGGGGCAATAATTCTGCTGAGAGGGTGCGCGTTAAGGTGAGCAGGGCTGCCTTGGTGGCCGAATACACGCTCGAAGTGGCCATACCCATATGTGCACTGATGGATGTATTCAGAATAATGGAGCCGCCATCTTTAATTAAAGGCAACAATTCCTGAATGGTGAAATAAGCGCCCTTTACATTGGTGTTGAATTGTTCGTCGAAATGTTCTTCGGTAACCGCTTCAATAGGCGCAAACTTGCCAATACCGGCATTGATAAACACTACATCGAGCTGCGGCGTTATCTGCTGTACCTGTTTGGCCAGCGAGCGAATTTCGCCCAGGTTACTGGTGTTCGAAAGAATGGTATGCACTTTTCCGTTCAATTCTTTTTTGGCCTCGTTCAACGAAGCCTGGCTGCGGCCGGTAATGATAACGGTGGCGCCCTGTTCCAGGAATTCTTTGGCGGTGGCAAAACCTATTCCGCTGTTGCCGCCGGTAATAAGGGCGGTCTTATTTTGTAATCGACTCATGACTGTTAAATTGTTTAGGTAATGATATTGGAATGATCATTCCGGAACAAAGGTATAGGTATTGGAACGAATGTTCCAAATAAAATTTTAGCTATTAACAAATTCACAGCAAAACAGGCCTGGTGAACTTTTTTCCGTAAATTATGTTCACATCAGTATAAACACACATTTCAGGCCTGAAACGTTCTTTGTCAAAATTTTCATTATAATATAAATTGCAATGAAAATCTTTACCCCCGCTTGTCGGGAGTAAGTTCCCCGGCGGGGCGGGCACCAGGTCAAAACACACATTTCCGCATGAAGAACTATAAGAATATGTTTGGCGTTGCCATCAAATCAATTGATTTTGCCTGGCAAACCAACCGGCGATTGATGATCATGATCATGCTGTTCCATATTTTCCAGGGGGCAGTGGTATATCTACAGTTCACCAGTTTTTCTTCCATAGTCGATGAGATCATTAAAATAAAACAGGGGCATGGGCGAACCAGTGAGTTGGTAACACAGTCGGTAGTGCTGGGGCTGTCATTTTTGCTGCCATTGATGGTAGGCAACATCAATACGCATTACCGCATGATCTTCCGCATGCAGCAAAGTGTCCGGCTCGAGATGTATAAAATTGAGCGGCAGGGTAAACTGGATATCGGCACTATTGAAAGCAGTTCGTACCAGAACCTGTTGCGCAGCGCCCAGGAGTGGGGCAATGGCAGCGTACTGAACCTGCAGGATTTCTTTTTTAACTCCGCTACCAATTTTGCCAGCATCATAACCTCTATCAGTATCCTGTGGTCGCTGAACCACTGGCTGGTGGTTTTTGCGGTGCTGGCGGCGGCGCCGGTATATTTCTTTTACAAGAAGTACAGCATGGAGGTGTTCCGCATCCGGTATTTTTCGATCAACGATCAGCGCATCATCAATAACCGCATCTCACATTTTGAAGAATTGCAAAAAGCGGTGGATGTCATCCTGCTCAAGCTGCAAACCTGGCTCAAAGACCAGATCAGGGACCATAAAATGTCGTATAACAACAAGATCATTGCCGCCGAACGCAAGAAAGCCATTTCTTACAGCATCATGAGCCTTTGGTATCTGCTGTTCCTGTTTGCGGCCATTGGCCTTATGACGCGGGAGGCCCTCACCGGCGGTATTGCAGTGGGCGGTTTGCTGCTGGCGTTCAGCACCTATACCCGGTTCTACCAAACTATTAACGGGTACATTGAAAGCATTGGCTACGCCGAAGAAGCATCGCGGTATGCGGCGCGCTGGTTCGAGTTGTTTGCGCTGCAACCCCGCATTGTATCAAAAGAGAATGCCGTGCGCATTGCCTTTAAAGAACCGCCGTTGATCGAATTTGATAATGTATCGTTCCGCTATCCCAATGAAGAAGGCGAAACGCCCTTTGTACTTCAGCATATTTCCTTTACCATAAAGCCGGGCGAAAAAGTGGCCATCGTTGGCGTGAACGGTTCAGGCAAAACCACCCTCATCAAATTGCTTTGCCGCATTTATGATCCTACCGAAGGGAATATTTATGTGAATGGCATTAATTTAAAAGATATTCACCTCGAAGACTGGCAAAGCGCCCTCGGTATTTTGTTCCAGGATTTTCCGGTGTACAACCTCACCATCCGCGAATCAATTGGGGTGGGGCGTATTGAGGATAATGGCCAGCTGCCGGCGCAAAAAGAAGAGCGGCTGCAACGGGCGGCGCAGTATTCAGGGGCCGATGATTTTATAAAAGATTATGATCAGCTTATCTGGAAAGAATTTGCCGGTGGTATCGATCTGTCGAAGGGCCAGCACCAGCGCCTGGCTGTTGCCCGCATGTTTTACCGCAATGCGGCCGTCACCATTCTCGATGAACCCACGGCTTCCATCGATGCGGTAACGGAAGAAAAGATCTTCAGTACGCTTGAGCAGAATTTGCAGGGCAATACCGTCATCCTCATCACGCACCGGTTCAGTACCGTAAAAAATGCCGATCAGATCATTTTGCTCGAGCATGGCCGCATCATTGAATACGGTTCGCACCGGGAGCTGATGCTGCTCGATAAACAATATGCCGCGTTGTACAACATGCAGGCAAAAAGGTATTTAGAGAGTGAAGAGGTGAGGGATAGATAAAGGGTTGAAAGGTGAATGAAGAATGTTGCTGTTACCGGTTGCCGGTTGCCAGTTCCCGGTTACCGGTTGCCAGTTCCCGGTTCCCAGGAATTGAATATCGAAAAGGTTGTCTGTAGTCAGGCTCTCCGAATTTTTTGCCCGGCAACCAGTAACCGGTACCTGGTACCTGTTACCTGGTAACATTCATCTGTTACTCCACAAACTCCCAGGCGCTTTGATACGCATTGCGGTCCTGCGCCCAGGAAATAAAATCTGAATAAAAGGGGAATTGCGACAGGGTGGCGCTGTCGCCAATGACAACCAGTTTTTTACGGGCGCGCGTCATGGCCACGTTCATGCGGCGGATATCGCTTAAGAAGCCGATGCGGTTGTCGGGGTTGCTGCGCGTCATGCTGATGTATACAATGTCGCGTTCCTGGCCCTGAAAGCTGTCGATGGTATTGATGGCGATCTTATGTTCATATACCTGCAGCGCCGGCGAGCTCAGGAATTGTTCTTTCAACGTATCTATCTGCTGTTTGTAAGGCGAAATGATCGCAATGCTGGGGAAATTATCGGGCTTGTAATGACTGTCGAGCGCCGATACCAGCTGTGTAAGGTGCCTGAACAGGAAGGCCGCTTCTTCCGGATTGTACGTACTGGTTTGTTCGGTCTTTTCATCAAAACCACAACCGGCCGTATCAACAAACACCAGCGGGTTGTCGTTCGAGAACAGCACATGGCGGGCTACGGAAGCATGGGCTTTTAACCTGTCGTCATAAAAAGCGGTGGAAGAGTAACCCATGATCATTTCGTGCATGCGGTACTGTTCTTCGAGCAATACCACCGCCTCGGGATGCAGGGCCACGCATTTTTCCAGCAGGGTAGTGGCCAGTCCGTTCTTCGCTGCCTCCGAACTTTTTACCGTTGGCGGCAGCTGGCAATGATCGCCCGCCAGCACCAGTTTTTGTGCTTTCAGAATGGGGATCCAGCAGGCGGGTTCCAGTGCCTGCCCGGCCTCATCGATCACCACCGTTTTAAATTTCAGGTTGCGCACGGTATAGTGGTTGGCGCCCACCAGGGTGGCGGTGATCACCTGTGATTTGGCAACCAGGTCGTTGATGATATATTGTTCCGAATTGTCGACGTCTTTCATGATATTGCGCGCTTCGGCAAACAGGGCTTTGCGCTGGTCGCGTTCCGCCTTGCCGAAATGGCGTTTATACTTGTGCGCCATATCAAGAAAAGCCGAGGCCTGTTTTTTCAGGCGCTTTATTTCTTTCGTATGGGGGTGCTCGGCCATTTTATAATCGAGCGTCAGCGACAGCAACCGTTCCGACACCCGCGCGGGGTTACCCACCCGCAACACGTTCAACCCTTCATCGCTTAATTTTTCGCTCAACAGGTCAACGGCGGTATTGCTGGGCGCTACCACCAGTATCTGCTGGTTATCCTGTTTTATCATGGCTTTGATGGCCTGCACCAGGGTAGTGGTTTTACCGGTTCCCGGCGGGCCATGCACAATGGCCAGGTCATTGGCCTGCAGAATTTTATTGACCGCAGCCTGCTGCGAGGTATTCAATGCGGGAACAGCTGCTGCAACAGTGGTTTCGAATGTGGGCGCTTTGTTCCCGGTGATTATCTGGATCAGGCGGCCTTCGGCTGGTTTTTCGGCCAGTTGCATCGCCTGTTTGCAGGCGTTCTGCATTTCATCGTAGCTGTTCTCATCGAACAGCAGATCGATGCCCAGTTTGCCATCGCTGGCCCAATCGGGCAGTTCATCGGTGCGCAGGGTGATCTTCAGCCGGTTGCCATTCACAAAACTGATGGTGCCTTCCACTTTATTGGTTTCTGCATCATGGTTCGAGAACAGTACGGCGGGCATGCCAAAGCGCAACTGGTGTATGACGTCGTGATGGGTAGTGCGTTCCACTTCAACGGTGAGGTAATCGCCGCGGCTCATTTCCTGGTCGCGGATGGCGATGGGGTACCAGGTAAGTCCGTTGGCCCTGCGTTGTGCAACAGAGGTCGTTTGCTTCAATTTCAGGTACAATTGCCGGTCCTCTTCACGTTCGGTTTTCAGCAGTTCGAGCAGGCTTTTGAAATAATCCATTTTGCAAATGTAAAACGTTTACCGTTTTTGGGTCACAATTTATGGTTTGGCCCGGGCCGGGGCAATGGTTATTTAACATTTACGTGAACCCCTGCTGGGGGCTTGATTTGCGATAAGATAACAAACAAGGGTATTGATTGGTAAGCGGTGGTGCTTATCTTTATGTATCCGCACTCCATAGGTACCTCCAGCCATAATTTGAAAAACACCGTTCCTGCGCGCGCGCCCATGTAAGAGATTGTTTATTTAGAAGTTATATTATTATGGTAAACGTAATCAATGAGATTGTCATCAATCTCCCCAAGGAAAAAGTGAGCGCATTTGTCAGTGACCCCGCCAATGCCCCCCACTGGTGTACGCACATAAGATCGGTTGAATTTAGTAAAGGAATGCCTTTACGGGCAGGCACCCAACTGGTGATCAATGAGCAGGTGATGCATCGTTATCAGCAACATACCTACGAAGTGGTGGAGTTCATTGCCGGTCAAAAAATGGTGATGCGAACCGAAAGCAATGGCATGATGCTGGAAACCACCTTCGGGTGGCAGGCCGTTGATGAAAACCGCACCTGTATGCGGTTACGGCACCGGGCCCGGCCCGCCGGCATTTCAAAGGCCATTACCCCTTTATTTGCCCTGAGCATCAGTAGTTACAGCCGCAGGAATTTAAAATACCTGAAACGCCTGCTCGAGTACAGTGTGCGTAAGATGATCGTGTTGTAAATAGGTTATTTTTTACACAGGCGTGTGATTACGGCAGGAAGGTATTATTTTAGTGTATACCAAACATTACACTATGAAAAGCAATACCAGCCAAAAGTTCCTGCAGTATATGTACAGTAATTTTACAGGCAACTTTGTTGGCTTTGCCATTGGTATGGCCTCCACACGTTTAGTAGCGCATTTCTTTACCACCCGCAGCATCAAAAACCTGTGGGGGCTTACCGCCAAAAAAACGGTGGTCGACAAGCAAACCTTCAGTGCCATGGAATGGATGATCTCCATTATCATTGGTTTTGTGGTGTTCGAGATCATTTCCAAATATGTAAAGAAGAAAATGAGTCCTGTGCTGCAAAAGTATAAGGGCTATCTGCCGGCCGACTGGGTCGAGGATGAAGCGGCGCCGGTAGCGGCTGTGCAAACAGCGGCGGTGGCGGTTCAACCCGTTCCGGTTCCCGCAACTGCCTCAGTTCCCGAAAAAGCGGCCAGTGAAAATGCCCAATAACACTCGCTGATTATATTGAAAGGCCCCGGCAACAACCGGGGTTTTTTATTTGCCCCGAATGGCATCTTGTTCAGTCTGATGGACCTGAATAAAGGCATTAAATTTCCCTTTTAAATAACATATTTATCGTTTATCGATAAATATGTTATTTTGCAGGAAACTTATTTCTATGCGAAAACGGAGCCGCAGCGTGCTGGCGCTGGTCGTAACAGGTATAGTCATCACCTGGTTCATACTAACATTTTGGGGTACAACCACCAGCAATGAAAATTTCAGCGGAAGGGTTACTACAGATATCTATCTAACTTACGACGACGATACTGCTTTTGGCGGTTTATTCGCGAATCCGGCCCCTGTAAATGATTCCCTGCCGCATTATTTGTATCAACACCTGGCCGATAGCATAAAGCGGATGAATGAGGAGCGGCAGTTGGAGAACAGAGGGGTGTCAATGGAAGGCGGCTGGGCATTTGGCTCCCTGGGTATGTATACCTTGCATACGCCTATAACCAGCCTGGAAGAAAAAATAAGAATAAAACATATTACTGACCGGTTAGACAGTTTGACAATTGCAGCCAATAATAAAATAGCCAGGCTTACCAATGAAGACAGTATCAGGCGCATTAAAGACCAGTTGCGCGATACCACGGCTTATTTCAACCGCATGTTGAACCAGCGGGTTCCTATGCCCGACAATTTGCATTACCTCAGCCTGCAGGGGTATTCCCTGCCTGAAAGCACAAAGTTCTTTGTTCAGAATGGGACGTATAACCTGGCTTATCTGAAAATAGATTCAGTAAAACAGTCGCATAGTGATACCTGGCGTTATGGCCATTATGAACGAAAGCAAATACCGGTGCGGTATTCGGCCGAAAATAAAATGCTGTTCATCCCGGTTTCAGCACAATTATACAAGGTGCTGAGTATTGCAGGTCCTTTAGCCAGCTGTTTGCTGGTGGCTGCCGGTTGCTATTTCTTTCTGGGATTTCCTTTACAGATCCTGATCAATATTTCAAGAGGCAATGCTTTTGATGATAAGAACGTGCGGCGGTTGAACCTCATGGCGCTGGCATTACTGATAGCAACGGTGGGCACTATCCTGTCGCCTTATATCATACGGCTCTGTTTCTGGAAAATGATCCCTGATGATTTTATATTTCCCGGTATCTGGTCAAAAGTAGCTGCTAAGACGCAGCTTTTTATTGCGGTGGTTGTGATCTATATAACCGGAAAGGCATTTCAAAAAGGAAACAAATTGCAAAAAGAACAGGACTTAACTATTTAATATGCCTATTGTAGTGAATCTGGACGTAATGCTGGCGAAACGAAAAATGAGCCTCACCGAGCTCAGTGAAAGGGTAGGCATCACCATTGCCAATTTAAGTGTGCTCAAAAGCGGTAAGGCCAAAGCCATTCGCTTCTCCACACTCGATGAGATCTGTAAGATCCTGAATTGTCAGCCGGGCGATATCCTCGAGTATTTGAATGAGGAGGATTATAGTAAGTTAATAGGCAATCGATAAAGTTGGTTGCGTTGATGAATTATCTGGAATTGGTTGCCGGTTACCGGGTACCGGTTTCCGGGAAATCAGGAATGCCAGCTGTTTTCGGGAGTCTGGAAGTTAGGATCTGGCAACCGGAAACAGGTAAACTGGTAACTGGTACCTGTTTCCTGGTAACTGGTAACTGGTAACTGGAAACTGGTAACCGGCAACTGGAAACTGGTAACCGGTAACTGGTAACTGGTAACCGGTAACTGGTAACTGGTAACCGGCAACTCATTCGGCAATGATCGTCTTCACGCCTTTTTCTTCCAACTGCCTGATGGTTTCAGCTGGTGCGCCCGCATCGGTGATGATGTAATCAACCTGGTCTAACCCGCAGATGCGGCCAATGCCGCGGCGGCCGAACTTGGTGCTGTCGGCCATTACCACTACCTGCTGGGCAACGGAGATCATTTTTTTATCGAGACTGGCTTCGGCCAGGTTGGTGATGCTTAAGCCAAATTCGGGTTCAATACCATCAACACCCATAAACAGCAATCCGCACGAAATATCTTCGAGCAGGCGTTCGCCAAAGGCGCCGGCAGCGGAAGCCGAGCTGTGATGAATGAGCCCGCCTATTTGCAGTATATCAACATTGGGCCGGTTGCATAATTCAATGGCCACCCGCAACGCCGGGGTTATCACCGTTATATGTTTGGGTGGGTACAGCGCCTGCGCCAGTTCAAACACCGTAGTGCCCGAACCTATTATTATGCTGTCGTTCTGCCCCAGCAGGGAAAGCGCCGCTTTCGCGATCTTCTTCTTTTGATCGGCATTGATAAACTCCTTTTCATTGATGGTGCGTTCAATGGCATAGGGATTATTGATAGAACCACCGCCTTTTGTGCGGAATAACAGGTTCTTTTCTTCCAGCAATTTCAGGTCCTTGCGAATGGTAACGCCCGAAACCTGCAGCTCTTCGCTGAGTTCCTGAATATCTACCCGTCCTTTTTCCTGTAATTTCTGAATAATGAGCTGGTGTCTGTCAGTAATAGTCATAATGAAGGCAATTGCGGATTAGATTTTGAGATTTATAGATTTAGGGATTTAGAGATTTCTTTATGCGCTGCATTCCTTATTAATTCGGAAACTCCAATCTTCAAAATCTCAAATTCCCACAATTCCGAAATCACAAAATCGCGAAATCGCAAAATCCCGAAATCCCACTATCCCTTAAATCCCAAATTCCCAGGTTCAAATTTATTGTAAAAAGCTTTACGCGGGGTTTAATTTTTTAAATAAGAGTTAATATTAATGCACTCGATTGCGGGAGAATAGTGGGTTTAATTTTAAGTTTAAAAAGATTTATTTCTTTTAATTTTTGTTTAAATAGTGTAAATTTTACTTACTTTGGTAGAGATTTAAACGGTACGGGCCCTGGGCCCCGATTAAATAGCAGCTCTTTTATTGATCCGTTCTAGTACTTTTTTGGGGCAATGGTTGTCAATTGTTAATAATCGCTGGGAGTAATGTATAACATTTAAACAAAATTTAAAGCGATTACAATTAAGCATATGAAAACTATTCCTTTCAGGATCATGGTCATAACCGGCCTGGCAGCGGCATTCATTACTCAATGTTCCAAATCTTCGTCGGGGAATACGCCCGATAATGGGGGCGACTCCACCGGTACCGGCGCCACAGTTAGGCAGATCGTTTTTGCCGATCAATCGGTGAACCGGGTGGTAATAGCCGATGTAGATACCAAACAGGTGGTGTGGGAATGGCAACCGGCCCAGGCGGGTGTGGCCGCCGGAGACGTAAAATGGTTCGTGAATATGAGCGACGCCAAACCGGTTTACAACAACAGGTACATTTTGGCCAATGCATCTGCCGGCGGGGTGGCCCTCATCAGGATCGCCGATAAAAAGACCGTGTTTTACGGCTATGCCGGCAATGGCAATATTCATTCAGCCGAAGTGCTGCCCGATGGCAACCTGGTGATCGCTGCCAGTACCGGCAGTTACCTCATGTTGATGAAAATGGATACCACGGCCAATCCCTATAGCGGTTATACCAAAAAAGTGACCGTGGCCGATGCGCATAATGTGGTGTGGGATAAAAAAAGACAGGTGCTGTGGACCGCCTCAGGGAACAAATTGTACGCCTTCACGTATAATTTCAATTGTGCGGCGCCCGATCTCACCCTTACAGATAGTTTAACCCTGCCCGCTAGTGGTAGTCACGATCTTTTTCCGTTATATGGCAAAGATTCGTTGTGGTTATCTACCAGCAGCAAAGTGTGGTCGATAGATCTTACAAAGCGAACCGTTACCGGGCAATGTGCGCTGCCCCGGGTGAAAAGCGTTTCAAATGGCCCCAGTGATAAATACCCGGCCATTTTGATGCAGTCCATCGATACCGATCAGCAGTGGTACAATGATAAGGTGATCGATCTCAAGGGAAATACCGTTTTTCAGTTAAATGGGTTGAAAGCATATAAAGGACGATGGTTCCTGAATGCTGGGTTTAGTTATGATGACAATGCTGTAGTGAAGGTTTGTAAATGAATGTCAGTTACCGGTTACCGGTTGCCGGTTACCAGTTACCAGTTACCAGTTACCAGTTACCAGTTACCAGTTTCCGGGGCTCAAATTTCTGGCAGGTTGATTATTGCCGGCAATTCCGAAATAAAGGTCCGGTACCGGGTACCCGGGAACCGGCAACCGGCAACCGGGTCTTAATACAACGAATCACAAACAAACAACTTTAATAAACGATGACTGCTGCCAACAAAAATTCATTAGCCGACAAAACCGGCATTCCCATGTCCCTGCTCTGGGGCTATATAGGTATCCTCATATTCATGATGGGCGATGGTATGGAAACCGGCTGGTTAAGTCCGTACCTAAATGGAAGAGGTTTAAGCGTTTCAGCAAATGCCACCCTGTTCACGGCTTATGGAATAACCGTTGCCGTTTCGGCCTGGTTTTCGGGCGTGCTGGCCGAAGGGTTTGGCCCCAGGAAGACCATGCTCGCCGGGTTGTTATTATACCTGGCCGGCACCTGCGGTTTTGTAGGCATGGGGCTTCCGCAACTGAACTATCCCGTTATGATCGTTACCTACGCCCTGCGTGGGTTTGGTTATCCTTTATTTGCGTACTCCTTTATGGTTTGGATCGCCTATCAAAGCCCGAAAGAAAAACTCGGCCGGGCTGTGGGCTGGTTCTGGTTTGTATTTACGGGCGGCCTCAATGTGCTCGGCGCTTTTTACTCAAGCTGGGCCATTCACAGCCTGGGATACATCAATACGTTATGGAGCTCGGTGTTCTGGGTATTGATCGGCGCGTTCTTCGCCCTGCTGTTGAACAAGGCTTCCTTTAAAACCGGTGCCAACGGGCAAAACACCACCAGCAAAGCTGGGGAATTGCTGAAAGGGTTAACCATCGTAAAAGAAGAACCGAAAGTACTGATCGGCGGTATCGTGCGCATCATCAATACCACCGCGCAATTTGCCTTCCCCGTGTTTTTGCCTATGTACATGGAGAAACACGGATTCGATACCATTACCTGGCTCAAGATCTGGGGAACCATTTTTACCAGCAATATCATTTTCAATCTGATCTTCGGTTTTGTAGGCGACCGCCTTGGCTGGCGCAATACCATTATGTGGTTTGGCGGTATAGGTTGCGCTATTACTACCCTTGGTTTGTATTATGTGCCCCAGGCCGCTCCCGGTAATTTCGCCATT
Source organism: Niastella vici (assembly GCF_002077945.1). Classification (GTDB taxonomy): domain Bacteria; phylum Bacteroidota; class Bacteroidia; order Chitinophagales; family Chitinophagaceae; genus Niastella; species Niastella vici. Next base: position 24,338 of record NZ_LVYD01000002.1, on the reverse strand, counting down.
GTGCTCACCGCCGGTATTTTATGGGGCGCCTGTCTGGCCGGTTATGTGCCTTTATCGGCCCTGGTGCCTTCGCTGGTGAAAAAAGACAAAGGCGCCGCCATGGCCATCTTAAACCTGGGCGCCGGTTTGCCTGTGTTTGTTGGGCCCGCGCTGGTTGGCCTGTTCTTTACGCTGGTGGGTGAAGAAGGGCTTATCTGGATCCTGGCGGTGCTGTATTTCATAAGCGCCGTGCTCACCAAATTCATTACGCTGCCCGATAATGCGAAGACCCTGCATCATGTGAATGAGAAGAGTGTACAGGTGGCGGAAATGGAAAAACTGAAACTGGAGAATTAAGAATCGGTAATCGGTAATCGGTAATCGGCAATCGGCAAACGTGAAAGGGTTTCCAAATGTTCAGACTCCCGAAATATCGCGAGCTCACTCACCATTGACCATTGACCATTCACCTATAGTATACAGTAACATAAAATCAAAGTACATAAATTATGAAGATCCTTGTGACGGCGCCGTATAATGATAACGGGTTAATAACATTGCAGCAACATTTTGGCGAGGTAATTTACAGGCCCTGGAAGCCGCATGGCCGTGCTTATTATGCCGATGAATTAACGGCGTTGTTACAGTCTACAGCAGCCACCGCATTGATCACCGAGCACGATCATGTAACCGCCGAGGTTATTAATGCCAATACGCATTTGCAGTTTATTGGCGTATGCCGGGGAACGCCTTCAAATGTTGCTATTGAAACGGCTACCAAACACGGTATCCCTGTTTTTTATACCCCGGCGCGCAACGCGCAGGCCGTGGCCGAACTATTTGTCGCCAATGTGATCACCTTTATGCGCAACACCATTGCGGGTATCGACTGGTTACGGGGCCGCAACTGGGCCGAAGGGGCGCATACCTCGTACCTGCAATTCAAGGGCGCCGAGCTGGCAGGTAAAACCGTTGGCCTGGTTGGTTTTGGCGCCATCGGTCAGCTCATTGCTACCATGCTGCAATGCTATCCCTGCCCCATACAGTTCTATGATCCGTATGTTACAGAATACGACAAAGCCTACAAATCGCTGTCGCTCGAAGAAGTGTTTGCTACCAGCGATATTGTGTCAATACATTTGCCGGTGACCGAACAAACCAAAGGGCTCATCGATTATTCGTTGTTGTCGAAAATGAAACCCGGTGCCATTTTTGTAAATACGGCCCGGGCGGTAGTGGTAAAACGCGACGACCTGTTGCGGGTGCTGGAAGAAGGGAAGATCCGTGGCGCGATCCTTGATGTTTTTGATCATGAGCCACCCGATGCCATCGATTACCGTATCATCGACCATCCCAATGTGCTGCCCACGCCGCATATTGCCGGCGCCACTTTTGAGGTGGAAGATCATCATGTGACCATTTTAAATAAAACCCTGGTCGACTGGTTCGTGCATAATAAAAAAACCGGCGCACGGCTGGCCAATAAAGAAATCCTTACTGTACAGATCTAAAGTATACCATGAAAAACGAAGCATATATAATTATTGATATCGGCACCGGTAATGTACGCGTGGCAGCTACCAGCGTCAATGGTACAGTATTGGGTGTTGCGCGGGAAGATATTCAATACATCCGCGATGATAAATATCCCGATGCCCTGTACTTTAATGCCGATGCCTTATGGCAACAGGTGACCCGTTTGGCCAAACAGGTCATCGCTGGGTTACCCGGTGTTACCATCCGGGCGTTAACAGGCACCAGCCAGCGCGAAGGCATTGTACTGTTGGGCAGGAACGGTGAATCGCTCGTTGGCCTGCCCAACATCGATCACCGCGGCCGCGAGTGGGAAGAAACAGTGCCCGATAAAACCATCGTGTATAAGCTCACCGGCCGGTATCCCACCTCCCTGTTCTCTGCTTTCAAATTACTGGGTATAAAAAAGCGGTGGAAAGAGGTGTGGCAGAACTGTGCAAGCTTTGTCAGCATCAGCGATTGGGTTGAATATAAATTGAGCGGTGTTATTAAATATGAGCACTCGCAGGCTTCCGAAACCCTGTTGTATGATGTACAGTTCAGGCAATGGAGCGAAGAACTCTGTGATCTTTTTAGTATAGACAGTTCCCTGCTGCCGCCCCTGAACAATTCAGGTGCTATTCTCGGCAATGTATTACCTGCTATCGCTGCTGACTTCAATATTTCAAAAGATGCCGTTGTAGTAGTGGGCGGTGGCGATACACAGCTCGCCATCCGCAGCACGCAGCCGGCGGTGGAAGATATGGTGATCGTCTCCGGCACCACCACGCCCATCGTAAAACTGGTTGATACCTATATGCTCGATGCGCAGCAACGTACCTGGACGAGCAGGGATATTGACCCCACCCGCCTGGTGTTTGAAGCCAATGCCGGCGTAACGGGGTTAAACTTTCAACGGTTAAAAGAGATCTTTTATCCCAACGAAAGTTATGCGGTGATAGAGCAGGAGCTGGCCGCCACCAAAGAAGCATTTTGCGTGGCCTCGCTGGGCTCGGTGGTGGCCGATGAAAAAACCCCGCTGATCAAAGGCGGTTTTGTTTTTCCCACCCCGGTATCGCATCAGTTAACGCGCGCGCATTTTGTATGGGCCACCCTCGTCGATATTGCCTGTTCCATTGCAGAGAATTATAAGATCTTATGCGAAGTGGCCGGTCACCAGCCCGATTATGTATGGGCCTGTGGCGGCGGTTTGCAAAGCGTGGCCCTGCGTACCGTGCTTGCCGGTTTGCTGAACAAGAAAGTGCAGGTGCGCCGCGGCTTCGAACAATCATCCGTGATAGGTGGTGCGCTTATCTGTAATGAAGCATTGAAAGTGGCGGTTGAATTTGATGATACCATTGAAGTGGTTCATCCTGAAAAACAATCCTATTACGCTGCTTTGTATAAAGAGTGGAAGAAAGTGAGGATGAGTTTCAGGGGAATGTAATAAAGCAGGTGCCAGTTACCAGGTACCAGTTGCCGGGCTCAAATTTATGGCATTCTGATTACTGGCAAGCATTCCGCATTAAGGGCCCGGTAACCGGCAACCAGTAACCGGAAACCAGTAGCTGGCAACCGGTAACCAGTAGCTTGTAACCGGCAACCAGTAACCGGAAACCGGTAACTGGCAACCGGTAACTGAACTTTGAGACCTGTAACAGTTTCTTAAAACGATAAAGGATCCAGGTTAACATTATTATTCTTAAAATGAACAGTCCATATTTTATAGGTATAGATGTAGGCACGCAAGGAGCAAGAGCCGTATTGATCAACTCGCTCGGCGAAGTGCTGGGCAGTGGCGAACAGGCCTTTCCCTTAAACAACCAGTCGCGCGAAGAACAATCGCCCGAACAATGGTGGCACGATTGTTTTTTGTGCCTGCAACAGGTGATAGCGCAGGTGAAAGCGACTATCCGGTTGGCCGATATACAGGCCATTTCCGTTACTTCCACTTCCGGCACTATTATCCCGCTCGATAAAAACAATCAGCCATTATACAATGCCATCATGTACAGCGATCCGCGGTCGGCCGAGGAAGCCAGCTATTGCAAAAAAGTGGCGCTCGCAGAGAACAGCAATGGCTATACCGCCTTCAATGCCAGCAGCGGATTGCCCAAAATGTTATGGTTTATCAACCGCTATCCCGGTAAGGCCGAACAGCTGGGTAAATTCATTCATGCCGCCGATTTTATCATTGGTAAATTAAGCGGCCGTTACGATATAACCGATTATACCAATGCGTTGAAATCGGGGTACGATGTGCGCAAAAAAGAATGGCCGGCCTATATCTGGGAAAAATTGCCCATCCAGCAAAGCTGGTTACAAATGGTACAACCCAGCGGCATAACCGTAAGCACCATTTTGCCCGAACTGGCAGCCGCATTGGGTTTACCGCAAACGATACAAATTGTTGCCGGCATGACGGATGGTTGTGCGGCACAGATCGCCTCCGGTGCGGTACAGGTAGGTGACTGGAACACCACTATAGGAACAACGTTGGTGGTAAAAGGCGTTACCACACAGGAGATCAATGATCCGCTGGGAAGGTTATATTGTCATCGCCATCCCGAAGGGTACTGGATGCCCGGTGGCGCCAGCAATACCGGCGCCGATTGGGTAACGCGCGATTTTGGTACTGACCTGGCTGCTTTAACGGCACAGGCTGCGAGACTGGTCCCTACCAAACACCTGGCCTGGCCTTTAAAACAACAGGGGGAACGCTTTCCCTTTATAGCGCCGCAGGCAACAGGTTTTCAACCGGCTGGCTTACCGCCGGCCACTTTGTTTGCCGCCTGTCTTGAAGGCGTGGCTTATATTGAACGCTACGCTTATGAAGTAATTGAACAATTGTCGGGCGAAAACGTACAGGCGGTGTTTACCGCGGGTGGCGGCAGTAACAGCGATCTGTGGTTGCAGATCAGGAGCAATGTGCTCAACCTGCCCGTGTATAAAATGAAGCACGTGACCGGCGCCGTAGGCGCCGCCATCATCGCCGCTTCACAAACGCATTTTAAGTCGCTTACCGAAGCTGCCAAAGCATTGACCCAAATTGAAAAAGAAGTGCATCCCCAGGCGGGGCCTGCCACTATTTATCAACAGAACTATCAGCAATTTATTGAGGTACTGGCCGGCAAAGGCTATATCAGCAAAACCGCATATGCTTAACATTTATTTGATCAGGCATGGGGAAACAGCCTGGAACGCCGATAACAACCGGTATTGTGGCAGAACAGATCTTCCCCTCACCGAAAAAGGATTGAAACAGGCCGAACTATTGCGGCAACAGTTGCAGCACATTCAACTGGATGGCGTTTTTTCTTCCCCCCTGCAACGCGCCTTTACCACGGCAACACTCGCCAGCGGCGCCAACGTGGTAAAAGATGACCGGCTCATAGAAGCCGATTTCGGCTTGTGGGAAGGCAAAACCAAAGAAGAATTTATGGCCGAAAATGCACAGCTGTGGCACAACTGGATGCGCGACCCCGCCGGTAACAAGGCCGGGGGCACGGGCGAAACAGGCGCTGCCATCGTGCAACGGGTCGATGATTTCTTTCAGTGGTTACAGAAAAAATATCAACGCGGTAATTTCCTGGTTGCAGCCCATAATGGGGTGAACCGCCTGTTCCTGGCGCATAAGTTGGGTATGCCGTTGCGCAATTACCGCCTGTTCTTTATGGAGAATGCATTGCCCAGTATGTTCACGCTGGAACCCGGTGGTTCGTTCGTGCTGCGGCACCTGAATTCAAAATTTTGATCGCTTAGCCAAAAATAAATACCATGCTCCTTCAACAATGTAGGCAACTCGCGTTAGTTGTAGCCTGTTTTATTGCCGTGTCCGTACAGGCACAGTCGAACAAAGGGAACGTGTTACTGATAAACACGCCGCACGACCTGCAACAGTATTTTAAATACACCGGTCATGATATTCCGCTCATCAGCGGCCACCGCGGCGGGCCCGATAAAGGCGCGCCCGAAAACAGTATTGAAGCATTTGCGCATTCGCTGGCGTTCACACCCGCCACTTTTGAAATTGATCCGCGGCTAACCAAAGACAGTGTGATCGTGTTGCTGCACGACGATACGCTCGACCGCACCACTACCGGTCATGGCAAGCTGAACCAATATACCTGGGCCGAAGTTCAACAACTGCGATTGAAAGATGTGAATGGCCAGGTGACGCCCTACCGGGTTCCCACCCTCGAAGAAGCCATTGTATGGGCCAAAGGCAAAACCGTGCTCATCCTCGATAAAAAGGATGTACCGCTGGCCACTACGGCAAAGCTTATCAAAAAACACCATGCCGAAGCCTGGGTGATGCTTACGGTGCACAATGCCAAAGAAGCCAAATTCTATTACGACGATAATAAGAACCTGCTGTTCGAGGCTTTTGTAAAAACAAAGAAAGCCCTGGAAGAATATGAACAGGCCGGTATTCCCTGGGCGCAGATCATGGCCTATGTAGGCCCTGACGATAAACCGGAGAATAAAGAAATGTTCGATCTGCTGCACCAGCGTGGCGTCATGTGCATGATCTCTACGGCTCCCACTTATGATAAACTACCTACTGCAGAAGAGCGGGCGAAAGCCTATGTGCAGCTCATCAAAAGCGGGGCCGATGTAATTGAAGCGGACAGGGCGATAGAAGCAGCTGCTGCTGTTCGTGAGTTAGCACCGGCTAACAGTGATAAAAAGAAATTTTTTGGAAGAAAGTGAGTTGCAGGCAGCAGGGTAGCCAGCCAATTGTAGAACATCCTGAATTTATCCCCGGCAACTGGAAACCGGTAACTGGTAACTACTAAAAATATGAATCTCAATAGACGCAATTTTATAGCATTAAGTTCCCTAACTGGCCTTCAGGTGGCATTGATGCAAAGTGGAATGGCACAATGGGTACAGAAAAATGAATCCTATTTTGGTGATGCGCCTTCCTTTGCAACCCTGAAAGAAAAATTTGTAGCGCCCGGCCAACCCTTTCAGCCGGGTTGTTACTGGTGGTGGTTCAATGGGTTTGTAGATAAAGAAGGTATTACGCGCGACCTGGAGGAATTTAAAGCCAAAGGCATGGGCGAAGTGCTGATGATCAATTCAGCCGATGGACTGGGCGGCGCCAAAGTACCACAAGGCGCTGTATTCCTGTCGCCCGAATGGCGCGCCCTCTATCGCCATGCATTGAAAGAAGCCAGCCGTCTCGGCATAAAAATGGGCGTCAACATGAGTAGCGGCTGGTGTATGGGCGGTCCCTGGATCCCGCCGCAACATGCCTGCCGCTGGTTCCTGCAATCAACGCTAACGGTAACCGGCCCGCAACATTTTTCCGGCAAACTACCCCTGCCGGGTAATCGCGATGGCTACGATAACCTGGTGAATGCACCGGGCTTTAAAGAATACCTCGACCTGCCTATCGATCAAATAGATTACCGCGATACGGCCATCGTGGCCATTCCCGGTGGCGCCGGTAATACCCCGCTGAAGACGGATGCGCGAAAAGCGTTGTTTCCCGCCAAAACCAACCGCAAGGATGCCAGCAATTTTATAAAGGCCAATGAGGTAATGGGCCCGGTATCAACCCCCTGGCCAACCATGCCTGGTGATGCACCCATTGCACCCGATCAGGTGATCGACCTTACCGGCAAGGTAAGCGCCGATGGGCAACTCGACTGGGAAGTGCCTGCCGGTGAATGGACCATCATCCGTACCGGCCACCGCATGACCGGCTCCAAAGTAATGATCGCGCAACCCGAGGCCAGCGGGCTCTCGGTCGATTGGTTAAACCGTACCGGTGTGGACCTGCAATTTGAAAATTTAGGAAAGGTGCTGATCCAGGAAGCCGGCGACCTCGCCGGTAAAACGTTGATGTATTTGTGTGATGATAGTTTTGAAGATGGCTTTCCCAACTGGACCGAAAACATAATTGCCCAATTCAAAAAATACCGCGGTTACGATCCCACGCCCTGGTTACCGGTATTGAACGGCTTTATCATCGGAAGTGTTGATAGGTGCGACCGCTTCCTGAACGACTATCGCAAAACCGTAGCCGATTGCCTGGCCGATGAGCACTATAAACATTTTGCCGACCTCTGCCATCAAAATGGGTTGAAGGTGCAAAATGAAGCAGCGGGCCCCAGCCGTTCAGGCACCATGTGTATGGATGCCCTGAAAAACCTGGGCCGCAGCGATATGCCGCAGGGCGAGTTCTGGTTGGGCGGCAAACATGATGAAGAAGGAGGGCTCAATGAAAAACTGGGCTATGGCGTGGTACGCCTCGAGGGTGGGCAGAACAAGGTGACTAAAATGACTGCTTCGGCAGCGCATATTTACGGGAAGAAAACGGCGTCCGCCGAATCATTCACTTCTTTCCGGCACTGGTACGATTATCCCGGTAACATGAAACAGGCGGCCGACCGCGCTTTTTGCGAAGGCATAAACCGCTTTCTTTTTCATACCTCAACGGCTACCCGCCCGCAGGATGGCAAACCGGGTATTGAATATGGCGCCGGCACGCACTTCAACCCCAATGTAACCTGGTGGAACCAGTCCGGCCCATTTCTGGACTATATCAGCCGGTGCCAGTATCTGTTGCAACAGGGATTGTTTGTGGCCGATATCCTGTATTATAACGGCGATATAGCGCCGAACATCGCGCTGCCCAAACATGTTGACCCCTCAGCAGGCAAAGGCTATGAGTACGATGTATGCAATGAAGAAGTACTGCTGACGCGCCTGAGTGTGCAAAACGGCAAAATAGTATTGCCCGATGGTATGAGCTACCGCCTGCTGGTGCTGCCCGAAACAACGGTGATGCCGCTGCCGGTGTTGCAAAAAATAAAAGCGCTGGTGCAGGCCGGCGCCACTGTAGTAGGACCAAAACCCGAAACCGACAGCGGGTTAAAAGACTTTCCGCAATGCGATCAGCAAATAAAACAGCTGGCCGCTGCCGTGTGGGGAAAATGCGATGGCAAGGCCATTAAACAACAGGTGTACGGAAAAGGAAAGATCTACTGGAATGTTCCCCTCAAAGCCGTGCTGAAAGAAAAAGGCGTGGGGCCCGATTTTGTTTGTGACAATGAAAATGCCTTTATTGATTTTATTCATCGCAGCGTAGGGGATACCGAGGTGTATTTTATAACGAACCGCAATAACCGCGAAGAAAAAGGAAGCTGCCGCTTCCGCATTACGGGCCGCCCGCCGGAGCTCTGGGATGCGGTGACCGGTGAAATGAGCCCGGTGAAACAGTTTAGCCAGGCGGGTGGTTATACCAGCATTCCCCTGCAGTTTGCACCTTTTCAATCGTGGTTTATTATTTTCAAAAAAGCGGCCCCACAGAAAACGGTAGCGGCAAAAAGCAGCGCCGCCAATTTTCTTTCCTTTACCCCGGCGCAGGAACTCACCGGCGGCTGGACGGTTCACTTCGATCCTAAATGGGGCGGTCCGGCCAGCGTGGAGTTCAACACGCTCGAAGACTGGACGCAACGGCCCGAAGAAGGCATAAAATATTATTCGGGAAAAGCCACCTATGTAAAGCGGTTCAATATGACCGGTATACAACCCGGCGCCCGTTATTTTCTGGAAACCGGGGTGGTAAAAGATCTGGCTGAGTTAACGCTGAATGGAAAAAAGCTGGGCATTTTATGGACGGCGCCCTGGCGGGTGGAAGTAAGCGGCTTGTTACAGCCCACTGATAATGTGCTGGAGATTGCGGTAGTGAATTGCTGGCCAAACCGCCTCATCGGCGATGCCGCATTGCCACCGGAGAAAAGATTGACGAAAACGAATATCACCTTCAAAAAAGATGCACCATTGATGCCTTCGGGGTTATTAGGACCGGTGATTGTTGTTAAGGGTAGTGAGTGGTGAATGCCAGTTACCAGTTACCAGTTACCAGTTACCAGTTACCAGTTGCCGGGGCTCAAATTAATGACTGTCCGATTTTTGGCGGGTATTCTGGACAGTAAGGTCCTGGAAACCGGAAACAGGTAACCGGTAACCAAAACAATAAACCACTCAGAAATCACTTTTCGATAATGATATTACAGTGACTAAACAACTTTTGTAAAGCAGCGCTGAAATCAGTAAAGCTCATGGGTTTGGTAATACAGGCCGAACCATAATTTTTGCAAAACTCAATGTCTTCGTGGTTGGCCGAAGTGGTAAAGATGGCCACCGGGATATCGTTCCATTTTTCGTTTCTTCGAATATGCTGTAGGGTTTCCCGGCCATTCATTTTAGGCATATTCATATCTACCATAATGAGGGTGGGGAAAGGTTTGCTTTCCAATTCAAGCTGGTTCAACAGATCAATGCCTGCTTCACTGCTTTGCGCCTTGTACAGCGTAACGTCAGGATATAATGCGTTTACCGATTCTTCAAATATCAACAGATCATCCTGGTCGTCGTCAATATATAATATCGTCGTTTGTTCACGCCGCATAGCTCTGAAAATAGTTTGCAATTGGATAATAGATAAGCAAACAGGTTTAATTGTTTGCCGGTTTTCTTGTTACGGACCATGTTATCCGGTACAATATGATAGGGTAAAACCGGAAAAATGGCTATCAAAAATGGATAGCGGTTGCAAATTTCCTAGGAACTAATCAGAGTTGGTTGTAAGATAAAAGGATCATTAGTGAAATACATGTTTCCATGTACGATCCCTTCACATCGAACATATAGCAAGAGACAGGCCAAATTTCGATTGGGGTACTGTTTAGCACCTTTAAAGAAGTGATTTTCAGTGAAGAAGGGAAGGGAAATAGGAAGTAGGAAGTAGGACGTAAGAAGTAGGAAGAGTCTGAATGTTGAAGCTCGCGCTTGCTAATTGTTACGAGTCCCGAATTTCGGGTTCTTCCTACTTCATACTTCTTACTTCATACTTCTTACTTCCTACCTCTTACCTACTTCAAACCTACTTCCCGCCAACTGCCACTTTTACAGCGGGGAAACATTCAATGGTACTCGGTGTTACCTGGTTAAAATCAAATTTTTTCAATCTTGTTGTAGTGTAAGTTGTTTCACCCTGTTTAATAGTGATGATGGCATCAACAGGCACCTGTTTAAATACCTGTGGTGTTTTATTGCCGGGCCATTGTATCATCACTTCATCGAGCAGGGTGGCCTGGCCGGTGCCAATATGTTGCAGCAGCGGATTGCTCCCGAAACTTCCACCGGAGTTTACGTCGCGATAAACAGCTCTTTTGAGGCCGTTATCGGTAAAAGAAATTTTCAGCCGGGCCCCAATGGCCGCCCGGTTACAGGTGTTGCCCTGCAACGAAAATAAAGCGCGGTGGTTATTGTTCTGTCCCGGGTTTATATACAGTGCATTTTCATACGCATCGCCTACATAAGCGCCGCCCATATCAATATAAATATCCTGGTCGCCATCGTTGTCGAGGTCAACGAATGAAACGCCATGGCCTTTTTGCAGGTTGCCTACACGTGCCGGAATGGTAACATCGGCAAAGCGTTTGCCATCGACGTTTTTAAACAGTTTGTTTGGCACCAGGGAAGTGTATTGCGGGTTGCCGGTGCCCAGGTAAAAATCGAGCCAGCCATCGTTGTCGATGTCGCCGAAATTACCGCCCATGGCAAAGGCGATGTGGGTGAGGCCCATTTTTTCCGATACGTCTTCAAACGTGCCGTCGTGTTTGTTGCGGAACAGGATCATTTTGCCTGAATTGCCCAATGGCTGATGCAACGCTTCCATGGCAGCATACCAGGCCAGCGAGCGGTTGAATTCATAGCCGCATACCAGTATATCGAGCCAGCCATCGTTGTCATAATCCCAAAACCAGGTGGTGAACGTGCGGGCATTGTTGGTGCTGATGCCTGCTGCCTGCGATACATCGGTGAAATGAACGCCGCCATTGGTTCCGCCATCATTTTTCAGCAGTTCCTTTTTGCCATCGAGGGTGGAGATGAAAATATCCGGCCAGCCATCGTTGTTGTAATCGCCCGAAGTAACGCCTTTTACAAAACCGATCACCGCGCAGCCGGCTTTGGCGGCCATGCTGGTAAAGCTGCCGTTGCGGTTATTGATGTACAGTTCGCAGGGGTTTAAGTCGCCCATGGAACCGGGGCTTGTTTCATTACCGATAAATACATCGAGCCAGCCATCGTTGTTAAAATCGGCCCAGGTGGCGGTTTGGGTGGGGTAAAAGGAAAGCAGGCCGGCTTCCTTTGTAACATCGGTAAAGGTGCCATCGCCATTGTTCCGCAACAGCGAATTGGGTTCTTTACCAAAGGGGCCACGCCAGGCGCCGCGAAGTACAAAAATATCCTTCCAGCCATCGTTGTTGTAATCGGTTTGCTGCAGGTTCAGGCCGCCGGTGAGCGATTGTAAGCCCGATGAAGCAGCGGCATCGGTAAAGGTGCCGTTGCCGTTATTGATGTAGTAATGCATGCCTTCCTGCAACGACCAGCTGCTGGTGATAATATCAACATAACCATCATTGTTAAAATCTTCCACCACGCTGCCACCGGCCTGGTTCTTCAGGTTAAGCCCCGGGCGGCCGGCGAGGTCGGTAAAAGGTTTTACGGTAACGCTGCTATCGGCGCCGGTGAGTTCCAGTAAGAGATCGGGTGGAACCTGTTGCGGATACCCGCCCGTAGCCATGTACGCAATATTCAGCAGCCAGCGCGATTCCAGGTCAGTTGGGTCGGCTTTTAACAAAGTGGTGTACAGGTCAATGGCTTTTTCGGCAGGTTGTTTAATTACATGTATGCCTTTGTTGGCAATGGGGTAAATACACGATTCGCCGGTATGGTTGTAAATACAGTTCTTTCTTTCACCCAGCCGTAAATAAGAGATGGCCAGGTTCTTCAGGATCATTCTGCGGTTATCATTCAACCACGGCGGCAGGTTCTTAAAGAGGTCTTCAAAAATGGGGATGGCCTGTTCTTCCTGTCCCAGTTCAAGCAGGCAATTGGCCCTGCCATACAGGGCGGTGGCCGAGTCGGGGTAAATGGTGGCTGCCTGTAGCAGCGAATCAAAGAAATGGAGCTTTGTGGCGGAGGCAAACGAGTTTTTGACGTTGTTTTCACTGGCTGCTATCGTTGACAGCAGGTTGGTCATTTCTTTATTGGGCGAAGTGTGGGTGTTACAGGAAATGGCCAGCCATAAGAATATAGCCGGCCTTGTTTTGGAAAAGGCAATGGTCATGGAAGAATATATTATGAGCCTGTTATGAACGGTTGAGGTTCATAATAAGCAACATGTTAGTAATGGGGCAGGGGAGGTTAATCCCGGCCGGGTTTCAGTCATTGGTCGTAAAAATGAGCTTATACCCGGGGCGGATGATAGGGGGCGGTACTATATGCATGCAAAACCGGTGTGGGCGCATGGGGAACCTGTTCACCGGTTACTGTGGTTATTACAGTGAAGGTGAATGGGGCGGCCGGCTGATGGTATTCGCTGCCAGCCGGATTTTTTTTGAGTGCGCCGGTTTCTGCTGCATTGGAGGGTACGTCGTGCACTTTGTGCGCATAATCAATACGTGCAGCGGTTAGTTGGGTTTTAGTTCTATTAGGCAGGCACAACAGGTACAGGGTATCGTTGTGGATCTTTCTTTTTACATAGGTATAGTACAAGCCATTTACTTCCGCTTCCCCATCAACCCGTTCATAATCGCTCCAGCTGGTGAGGTAGGGCGTATGTAAGGGTATTGTCACTTCAATGAGCTCGTTGTCGTTGTATTGGTGGTTGTCGAGCTGTTGCACCAGTTGTTCATTCGACTGTTGTATGAAGTAATCGAACAACAGCGTATAGCCTGCCAGGTTAAACCCGTGAACGGCAAGCAACAGTATGGCAACACAGTGCTTCAGGATAAAAATTTAATGAATTTAAAAAAAATCGTTCAAACGGTCACGAATATTTTTAAATGTGATATCTGTGCGGTTATGCGTTTGGGAAGGTAATGGGGTGGTTGAGCGCGTACTGTGGGTGTTGAGCGTGATAAAAAATTAAGATATTGGTTTACCTGCCGAAAATCCGCCCGCTTTCCTTTACCCATATGATAGCCTGCCCCTTATAGATAACGCCTGCACGAATTTTGCCTCAAAGTGCACGGTTATACGCCAAAACAACGCACTTATTTACAAAATTGCAATTATGGGTACCTTAAAATAACTTTATGACCTAAATAAAAAGTACATGAAACTTTCCGTTTGTTTACTGGCAATGCCTGCCCTCTTTTTTTCAGGGTGTGTAAAAGATCCGGGGCCAGCTGAAGCAGACAAAGTTTCGATCAGTTCAATTGCTCCTTCCAGCGGCCCGGCAGGTACAAGGGTAGTCATTAAAGGTGCTCATTTTGGGGTTGATCCGTCAGATAACATCGTTAAGTTCAACAACGATTCGGCAGCCGTGCTTGCATCTGCTGTTGACTCTTTGATTGTAATTGCACCCGCAAACGGCACGTCGGGCCCCGTTACAGTTGCGGTAGCCGGAAGTACGGCAACCGGCCCCGTTTTCACCTATACTACTGACTCTGTAGACGTGTATTTATCTGCACCGGCTATGGGAGTTGTATACTGGAAGAACGGGCAGGAAGTGTTTCTTGCCTCTACACAAAATAATATCGGCGGGGCTTACGGCATTGCGGTATCAGACACCAACGTGTACGTTGGGGGCTATACACATTTCAGTACCTACCCGGGTTTCGAGGCGGCCTATTGGAAGAACGGGAAAAAAACGACGATTTCGTCGCCCGATTCTGCAGGAGATGTAAAAGCCCTTGTGTTATCTGGCAACGATCTCTATATAGGTGGCAGCGAAAATTACAGGCCTGTTTATTGGAAAAACGGTGTAAAGAACAGTTTGCCCATGTTCGGTGGCGGATATGCGCGGGTAAATGCGCTGGCCATCAATGGCAATGATGTATATGCAGCCGGGTATGAAGCCGGACCAAATAATGAAGAGCGTTCGGTTTATTGGAAGAACGGCGTTGAAACCTTGTTGGGCACACAGGGGTTAATTGATATAGGAGCTACCTCCATAGCAACGAACGGTAACGATGTATATGTTTGTGCAACCGACTCGGGAAGTGCCGTTTACTGGAAAAATGGCGTGCGGGTTGTGTTGGAGAAATTTCCGGGTGATGCTCCGGTTACTGCCACTTCAATTGCCGTAGTAAACAACAGCGTTTATGTTACGGGCAGTTATCGCGGAGATGCTGTTTACTGGAAAGATGGAGCAAGAATTACCCTCGCCAGGCGGAGCTATTCCGCTGCCGCTTCGGCTATTGCATTTTATAAATCTGATATTTATGTAGGCGGGGGTGATGGTGGTGCAACTGTATACTGGAAAAATGGAGTTGAAACGCCACTTTGTTGCAGTCAGTACGGCAATGTAAGTTCGATCGCTATAGTTAAAATACGATGAACCGGCCTGGCATTTCCTGGTCTATCCGCTCTTCCGTATACCCTGTCCCAGGCTGCAAAAACAATTACATGCGAGCATTCAGATTTTATGGTTGTAATAAATAGATGAATAGGGCTTTATGCCTGCATTACTGCCTCATTATTCGAAACGGTTAAGGTAATGGCGATGTTTCCGCGGGTAGCGTTTGAATAAGGACAAACCTGGTGCGCTTTTTCAATGAGTTGTTGCGCTTCTTCTATTGAAACCTGTGGAATGTTGGCATGTAATGCTACGGCTAATCCAAAGGCGCCATTTTCAATTTGACCTAAACTTACGCTGGCAGTTACCGAAGTTTCACCGGTTGCTATTTTCGATAACTTAATAACGCGGTTTAAAGCGCTGTCGAAACAGGCTGCATAACCGGCGGCAAAAAGCATTTCAGGATTGGCGTATTCATCATTGGCGCCGCCCAGGGCTTTGGGCATTCTTACCTGTAGGTCCAGGATCCCGTTCTCACTTTTTACACGGCCATTTCTTCCGCCCCGGGCCGTTGCGCCGGTGCTATACATGATTTTCATAATTTCCGTTTAATTATAATTGCTTAATATTTTTTCGATCAAATTCTTCAGCAGCTGCAGGTCTTTTACCGACACTTTCATCGACGCTGCCAGCTGTTGTGGAATACACTGCGCTTTGGCTTTTAATTTTTTCCCCTCTTTTGTAAGGGTAATGTTTACCACGCGTTCATCCGCTTCATCCCTGTTCCGGGCTACCAGCCCTTTTTGGGCCAGCCGTTTCAACAGGGGGGTAAGTGTGCCGCTATCGAGTTTTAGTTTTTCGCCTAACTGGTTTACCGTTTGCTCCTGCTGTTCCCACAGCACCAGCATAACCAGGTATTGCGGATAAGTAAGGTCCAGGTCATTTAACAGGGGCCGGTACTGGTTTACAATTTCTTTGGCCAGCGTATAGATGGGAAAACATACCTGGCTCGATAACAATAATTTATCTTCCATGATCCGCTATTTGTACACAAAGGTATGGCAAAATTAAATTGTGCACAATATAATTACATAAAATATGGTTAAACGGGTTCGCCCGCATAAGCCCATAGCCTAACCGGGCCTGGTTCACGCAAACGATTGCGTTCCCCTGGCTTTTTTATTGGGGTAAGCCGGTTTACGCGCATGGCTGGCAGTTGACGTTAGAAAATTCATGGTATAATAATGTTATTTATAATAATACATGTATTATCTTGCGGCCCCAATACGTAAAGTCCATCCCTGTAATCGCCAACCGCCAATTTTCCCGGATAGCCAAACCTGTTAACTAATTAACCCTTCAAAACATGAAAAGCAAATTATTGTATTTGGCCGGCCTGGTCTGTATTTTTTTGATTGCCTGTAACAAGAGTGATAGCAGTAACGACACTAATAATCCGCCGGCGGTTACCCGCGACTGGTTTAAGTTGAAAACTATATTGAAAACCACATTTAATAAGACAGCTTTCTACTCAGGAGATAGTACCGATGTGCAGATTGACTCTGTCAATAATAAAATTATCTTAAAGCAATATGGACTTGCAAAGCGAAGCAATGATACTTCTATACAAACCTTTACCTATAATAGCAATAACCAGCTCGTTTTGTATGAACATATAGATGCCTATACCGATCTTTACATCAGCCGCATGGAATTTGTGCGCAATGCCAATGGACAGGTGACCAAAGTGTTGTCACAATACAAGAATGGTGTAATGGCCAGTAGTGAAGGCACAGTTACTTATGACAAACGGGGCGATACCACCTTTATTACTTTCCTGGATTCGGCGCATAAACATACGTCATACTATGAAGATGGCCAGGACTATTACCAGCAGGCGTTGGTGAATAATAAAGTTGTTTATATTAAAAGTTTTCCCATAATAAGTGCTTATAGAACTGATAGCTCCGTTAATAAATTGGAGTACGATGCAGCCGGGAACCTGATCACAGAAACTTATCAATACGGTAAATATACCCCCGATGTATATACTTATCAATATCAAAGCGAGCAGCTCAACGATTATGGTAAATTTATAAAGCAATTGTCGGGGGACCTGTTTTGGTTCTACAGGAAAAACCTGTTTTTCCTGACCTACGCCGAAATTGGCCAGAATGCGGGAGGAAATGTGTTGCAGACTGTAAAAAGAAACAATACAGTTTATTTGTCGTATACCAATGGTTTTGATGTGAACGGAAACCTGAGCACAGTATCGCATCCGTTGACCAATGTTGTTGGCGGCTCATATTCTATTACCACACAATACAAATACCGGCCATAAGCCTATTAATTGCAAGGTAAACCGGAAGGTTTGATAAATAAAAAGGTCTCCACATCACCGGGAGACCTTTTTATTACTGAATAACTGTAATTACTCAACCTTAATGGTTTTGGAGATCTGTTTTGTTTTTTCATTTTTAGGAAGCAGCACGTATAAGATGCCATTTTCATAATGCGCACTGATCCCGTTTGTATCAATGGCATCATTCAAATGGAAGCTGCGGCTGAATGAACGTTTCCGGTATTCCCGGCGTACCCATCCTTCTTCTTTATTTGCTTCCCGGTTCTCATTTTTTTCTTCAAAAGAAACGGTAAGCATGTCGTTGGAAATATTCAACTGAAAATCTTCTTTTTGTAAACCGGGGGCTACCAGTTCCATTTCAAAGGCCGATGCTGTTTCGCGCAGGTTTACCGGCACTTTGGCCTGGTTCATATCACCGGCATTGAACCCCCAAAAAGAATCATCGAAAAAACGGGATAAATTGTTCTGGAAGATCTGATCAACTACACTTCCAAAATTGGCCGGTTGACGGCTGTTTTCTCTTTTCAAAATGTTTGACATACATCCTCCTTTTTATAACGAGTTGAAAATAATTCTAATCAAAAAAATATTCACCATCCCCCCTTTAATAAATAACAAAGGGGTTATTAAAGTGATGATCGTCTTCATCGTTTTTACTGATAAAGCGTATCAGGTTTTTGGTGTAATTTTTTATTGGCGTCCACACGTGATGGTACAACTTACTAATAGGATAACGCATACTTTACCTCCTTTTATAAGCTATTATACAAAATATGCTTCCCTGCATGGGCTGCGAATTTCTTAAGCACCGGGGGAGGAGGCTTAGCCATCAGGCTTTTGCGAAGCGGGCTGAGTGGATTGTTAAAATTGTTAACCATACAATATGTTTTTGAATGATCAATAAACAAAAGCATAAACAGGAAGACAATTTTTATAAAACCCATTTTTCAAGTTGTGTGCCAGGGGGCTGTCGCCCTAAAATTTTGTCATTTTTTATGCAAAAATTTCAGCAATTGGTTCGTTGCGCTTTGAAATTTTGACAGCTGTCAAAACTAACGGCAGTTCCCGGCCTTTAAAGGTGAAGGCAGGCGGGTTACAATAGTTTACCAAGATTGTATTGGGTAAAAACTTCTTTGGTAATAATGCGGCAATTTTCCGTTAGTTGGTCGAGTGTACAGCTCAGGATATTGATATTGAAGGGAAGTTCATTTACCGTTTCCATAAGTTCAATGCACAGTATATTTTGTTCGTTCACTTCTTTATCGCCTTTGAGTTTTGCGAAGAGCTGTGCGGCTGCGTGGCGGTCGTTACCTATTTCAAAGCGCCCATAGGTTTCTGGTCCGGCCGGGGTTTTAATATGGCAATTAATATAAAATTTGGTTTGCATGGCGCAGGTTCATTTTTGGTTTATATTTTTAGTAAACAACATAAATACCAATTCAAAGCAGGTGAAATTTTGACACTGTGCCAGGCAGGGGCGTCATGGTGCTGGTTGGCACAATAATTATAGTATTTATACTAAAAATATTAGTATATGCGGAATGATGACAACACTAATAAAGGAAATGCCATTAAGGACCCTGACAAATGGACAACCGGCAATGAACCAATGACAGAAGCCCAACGTTCTTACCTGCATACGCTGGCTGATGAGGCCAAAGTGCAGATTGATGAAAACATGACGAAGGCTGAGGCTTCCAAAAAGATTGAAGAGCTGCAAGAGCTTACTGGTAGGGGGAAGGAGAATGAGTGAGGGGGAAAATCTCTTTCCCATCAGGAATTTACTCCTGGCTATTACGGGATTTGCAGGGATTCAAAATTTCTACTAAATATTCAAACCTACTACCACTTACATTATATTTGAAAATGCATCTATCGGTGACAGTATTACGATACAATGAAAAAAACAATGTGGACACCTATTCCTTTTGACAAACTGTATGATTTAATTATTGAGACCGAAAATCGAATTATTGGTGAACAAGCCGGCTTTTGGAAGCTCAATAAAAATAATACCTGAGAAATGGCAAGAAAAGCAATATGGCAAAGAAGGCGGTGGCTTTTGGGTAGTGGCTATTTGTGGATACCGGGTTATCTGGTATAATGATATTGAAGAAGGCTTTAACATTTCAAGGTATAACAAGTACGGAGAAATAAACCAGTATTGGTGTAATCAATCAAATTTAGATGATGCAATAACTCAACTAATGGGTTGCATCAAGTTCGGGGACGATTTTATCATTCAGGCAGGGCCACCACAATAAAATTTGGGGTTTGCAATAATATTAGACAGTTAAGAGATTAGCTTCATAAACTAAATTTATCTGTAAAATATCAAGAATAATTGTATGCATATTTGGAATGTAGATAACAATGAATATACTAAGCTGTTACTATGGCGTACTGAAAAGGATGCTTTCAGGGTAATACAGGATGGCAAATACAGTCCTATTTTAAATAACGGCAGTTATACCCTTATCAACAGGAAATATGAAGACATCTTCCTGCTGGCCTTTGACCAGATAAATACCCGGCCAATTAAGATACACGACTACCAGTTTAATACAGTGGTTGAAGATTATATTGAACTTACATTTCTAAATTTGACATCTCCCCAAACCATAAATATTGAAAATAAACATGGCTATAAAGTGTGGGGATATGACCGATATATTTTTGTATCACAGGAATTAAAAGAAGAACTGGAGAAAGTTGCGGGTAATGAATTGAGCTTTTCTACGGGGCTTCCGTTTTTGGGCGCCTAACATACGTTTTGCAAATTTCGTTTATTCCCACATCCAGCACAAAAACTGGCTTTAGAAGTCCGGTATGGTTTTCCGCATTTCTCGCAAGGTGGGCCATAAATTTCTGCAAAGATGATGAATGATTGCATTAGGGATTTTATGCAAATAGAAAATTTTACAGTTATTGAGCAAATATGATATCAGATAAGGACTTCGATCATTTTTTAAGAAACGGATATATAGAAGGACTTTTACCAGGGACTTCACTGGAAACATTATTGTGTATATTTGGCCACGACCATTGGTATGTGAAGGAAATTGAAAATAATGGATTGATTTATGGCATAATTAAAGTTGGATTTATCGAGTTCCATATAATTGATGAGAAGTTTAATGGAATAAGTTACAGGCCAGATATTTCATTTCCTAAAAAGGACTTTAAAGGAGTGAGGATGCCCTGGATTTATAAGAATAGACAAATATCTCTCGTGGAAGAAAAATTGAATGCTAAAAGCATTGTATATAAAAGATATGTAGTGTCAAAGCCCTTAAATAATATCGAAACAGCAGCAGGCACCTTTATTGGACTTTCAGACTGCGACCATCATTTTATCGATACCGTTGGAGGTGTTACTTTTTCATTTGATTATAATGAAAATATAAAAGAACTAGAAGCTCGTCAAATTTGTAAATATTATGATATCCATAAAAAGGATTCCGAACAGATTTAAGCCGTACAAATAATAACCATGGAGTCGATCCAGGAACAAATGTGATACAATCCATAAAAATGAACAATAAGGACTATGTGACTTATACCAATGGCTTTGATGTGAACGGAAACCTGAGTTCAGTATCGTATCCGCTGACCGTTGCTGCTGGACCCTATTCTATTACCACACAATACAAATACCGGCCATAAGACTATTAAATGCAAACCAGGCTGTAGTTTTATCATTGCAGCCTGGTTTGGCGTTAATGGAGGTTTTTCTTCCTGGCATGGAACCATGCCTGCAATTATTTACCGCCGCTCCAATGGCGAACAGGTATATATTTCCAATCACGAAGCTGGTATATGAAAAAAAAGGTTGGAAGTCTTTTTTATCTTTTCCATTTATTTTGTCAAAATAAATGTATTTTGCAGAAATCTATAGCCTGCAAGCTTTTCTTAATCACCGCTCAGTTTCTTTTGAACTTTTATGTACGGCATAATTACTTATTTATGCCGGGTCCCAGCTTTTATTCAGTTTAAAATATAGTATGAAAACCAGGACTATCGCACAATCTTCCCGCAGTTTATCGTTATTGAGAATTAGTATTGGTATCATTTATTTTTGGTTTGGCATGCTCAAATTCTTCCACGGGTACAGCCCCGCAGAAGACCTGGCTATTAAGACGATTACCAAACTTACATTCGGGATCTTTAATGAGGTCATAGAGATCAGGTTACTGGCGGCGTGGGAAACTGTTGTTGGTCTGGCACTAATGCTTGGAAAATGGGTAAAGCCAATGCTTGTATTATTGTTCGTGCATATAACCTGTACTTTTGCGCCACTTTTTCTTTTTCCCGGCGACACCTTTCAGCACATTCCCTATGGTTTATCACTAACGGGCCAGTATATAATTAAAAATCTTGTGATAGCAGGCGCAGCGCTCGTAATCTGGTATAGAGAAAAGGAAAGGCAACAGCAATTGCAGTCATCGGATGCGGCCAGTAATCAAAAGCTACAGATAGAGAAAACGAATAAGAAGGTACTTTAACGCACTCAAAGCATGTGCCTGGAATCGCGGCTCATTGATATGTTGCTTCGCAAATTAAAGGGAAAATTCTATTTCCCAAAAAGATGGAAGAGGCAGGGAAAATGCTTGATCGTGCGCGACTTGTTAAAAAGTAAGAACTGATTACAGATAAATTAACGGTGCTCGAATGGGCACCCTTTTTATTGAGATTTTCATGCTGGCTGCATTATCATTAATTAGTGGTTAACATTTTCAGCAGTAGTTATAAAATTGATTTGCTGGTAAGATTGATTATTTTAGCCTACGTTTCTTTCTTTTCCGGAAGAGCCGCTTTGAAAAGCGAGAAGTTGGAATTATTATGAATTTTCTTTCCTTCCTAAACGCTTTACTGATTCGATCATGTCGTTGATCGGCGATTGATCGGTGTCGTTGTTTTTTGTTTCAGTCGTAAAAATCTGTCCATTCATACGGCTGTGGATTTATTAATTTATAAATCGTTTTTTCTCTGTCTGTTAGGTTTTGATAATACTTGCTAAATTCTATCAAATAATCTTCGCCTTTTCCCATTCTCCAAAACATATCGCTGCTGTCAACATTTGGAAATTTAGACCAAGGTGGTTGAATTGAGTTGTCAAGTGGTTTGAAATGGCCAAACTCTTTTAAAAAGTCTCTTGTTTCCATTAAAGCAAAACCAAGTAAGTTTTGTCCACGCCAAGCATAAATATTATCTATGTCTTTACTGTCTTGTGATAATCCAATTCCCCAAATAGTGTCAACTGGGCTTGCTTCAACTAATATTCTGTTCTCTGTCTTCAAAAGATAATCTGAAAATTCAGGATATTGGTTGAATTTGTGAATGTTGCCAAGTTTTACAATTTCAAATTTCTTTTCGTTCCAAGTCAGGTCGTCATAACCCAAAACTTGTCGCCCAAGTTCTTTTGCTTCTCCTGGTTTGTCACAACTAATGATTTTGTCAAAAATATTTTTATCCCCGAATAATAGTGCTTTGTGAGCCATCATCCAATGTTCAGCCGTTTTATATACAATGTTGTCAACCGTAAATGGACTTTCAAACCATTGACTAAAACAAAACTTTCCAACTTCTTCATTATACTTATTGGTATGTCCCCAAAAGAAAATATATTTGAAAGTGTCACCACTTTCAAATCTTTCAGTTAACCAATTTATGTCATAGTATGTCGTCATTTATTTACAATGGCAGGTAACGGTCACGACTTGGCTATGTGGTGGTATTTGAAAATCGTCGGCCCGTAACTGTTGATGAATTAAGTTACAAAAGATGATGATAAGAACTACAGCTCGGGCGTTATTCGTCGTCTGGAACTGAAGCCGAATAGCGAACAAAAAGTTGAGCATTTATTCGTCGTTCCACCATATTGCCAAACCGCCTGTTGTGCGTTCGCCCTTGTCGCGATTTATTGTTCTTTGTCCCTTGCTTAAGTCCGCTTATCATCTATTATTTTACGACCTAACCCATTTTAACAATTTCATTTTTGTTTTATAAAAGTATGGTATTTTATAAAGCAAACCCAATAAGTAAAGGAATTCAGCTATGTAATGTATTCTCTCTTAAAGATGATAAGCGATCCGTACTTTTGCAAACTTAATTTATTGCAATATGAATATATGAATAATCTTACCCATCGATATGAGATTGCTGAATTTCCGATCAACTATCTACGATTTTATTTTCTTTAGCGAAGGGCAAAATGGGAAAAAGGATGTGTTGAAGATTATTCAATTTTCCTACATTCGGGATTTTAATAAGAAGTCGATCTGATGGTATAATAGTTCCAAAAAAAATGTATAAATTTTAGATATGAAGCAGAATGAAAATAAAACTTATTACAGATAAATTAAAGGTGCTCGAATGGGCACCTTTTTTTATTGGAGATTTTTATGCTGGCTGCATTATAATTAATTAGTGGTTAACATTTTCAGCAAGAGCCGCGGGAAATCGTATATCAAGAACCCAGGAAAGCGGTAAAAATACCCCCACTGTATATACCTATCAATATGGAAGCGGGCAACTCAACGATCTTGGTAAATTTATGACACAAAGGGCCGGTGACCTGTTATGGTTCTATGGGATAAGACTGTTTACCTTTACAAATACTATTTATGGCGTCGATCCAGGAACAAATGTGTTACAATCTATAAAAATGAACAATAAGGACTACATGACTTTTACCAATGGCTTTGATGTGAAAGGAATTCTGAGCTCAGTATCGTATCCGTTGTCCAATGTTGTTGGTACATATTCAATTACCACACAATACAAATATCGCCAATAAGACTATTAATTGCAAAGCAGGCTGTAGTTTGATCATTGCAGCCTGCTTTGCATAATGCCGACTTTGTTCTTTTGGTTTTCTTGCATGGGGAACTATTTAAACTTAAATTTACCTATTGATTGTGTGAGAAAATGCGGAGACATATTGCAAAAAAGTCTCGTCTCTTAAAAAGTTGTGCGTAAGAGTTTCATAGATCATTGCAGTAGTCGCTAACGTGGTTGTAGCAGTCGTTTACTATATGACGTAAGTTCGCAACTTTGGTCCCAATGTTTTAAACTTTCCACCTAATGTTTTGAACTTTCCACACAATCTTCTGAACTTTCCATGCAATGTTTTAAACTTTCCACGCAATCTTT
>NZ_LVYD01000001.1 GCF_002077945.1 Niastella vici | reverse complement strand
AAATCAAAGATCAACGGTACTACAGAAGTATATTCAATCAACAGAAGCCATACTTATGTTGAAGAAACAGTAGTAAACAAAGTGAATTAAACTACTTAAATAGCGTTTTTACAAAAACATCCCGGCATATGCCGGGATGTTTTTATTTATAGATATACCAACCATCAATGATGATGCCCGGTGGAAGCATCGCCGCCCTTTTTGAAAATGTATTCGCTGTTCAGCAAATAAGCGCCGCTTATCACCACCACTTCACCATTCTGCAATCCTGATCTTACTTCTACCCGATCACCGCTTTCCAAACCGGTCTCTATCATTTTTCGTTTATACGTATTATTGGCTGTTTGAACCCATACCATCGCCATTTGCCCATCGCGCAACACGGCATCTATCGGCAGCGTCATGGCACTGCCAGCACTGCTTTTTAAGATCACATAGGCAGGCATGCCTGGTTTCAATTGATTGCCAGTATTGGGGATTGACACCCGCAACAAGTTAATTCGGGTATCGGCGCTTATCTCAGGGTTGGCAAAAGTTACCTTCCCGGTAATATCTTTTCCTGGCATATCGGGCAGTTGTACGGTGGCCACGCCTTTGTAGTCAACCGAAGCCAGTTGCGATGCATATACCTGTGCTTCGGCCCACAATGTTGAAAGATCTGCCAGTTTAACTACCACACCGCCTTCCATTACATACTGGCCTTCTTTTATTGGCAATTCGGTAACATAGCCGGTGGCGGTACTGTAAAAAGCAGTAAGGGGTGTGAATTGTTTTGTTTTTCCCAAAGCATCGATCTGTGATTCGCTTACGCCCCACAACAACAGTTTATTTTTGGCACTTTGCAACAATTGTTTAAAGTCAATGATGGAATTACCCAGCGTTTGTTGCCGTTCCAAAGCAGCCAGGTATTCCTGCTTGGCGGTGTTCAATTCTTCGCTGTACAGATCGAACAGGTGATCGCCTTTTTTTACAAAGTCGCCCGTATTTTTAAAATACAGTCTGTCAATACGGCCTGTAATGCGGGCGCTCACCGTATTCACTTTCATTTCATCGAAATTAAGGGTGGCGGTCAACACCACTTTATCGCCCATCATCGCATGGCCCAGGGTATCGGTTTGAATATTGCCCAATTGTATTTGCTCATTACTGAGCATGATCTCATCTTTTGTTTCTTTCGATCTGTTAACGGCGATCAGGTCCATATGACAAATGGGACAGGTGCCGGGTTTGTCCTGCATGATCTGTGGGTGCATGGAACAGGTATAATAGGTATCGGTCTTTGCTTCGGCAGGCGCCTTTTTGCCCTTGCAGGCAGCCAGCAATAACAACGGCACCAGCGCTGAATAGAGAACAAAGCGCACAAGTCCCGACCACGGTCGGGATGCCGATATAATCGGCATGATGCGATCCCGGCCAAAGGTACGGGACAGACGCAACGGAAGCCGGGTAGTATTCCTGTTGCCGGAACCATAAGTAAATATATTCTGCAGCATAATTTCTTCTATTGTTTCACTTTTATAAAACTCTCACTGTCGACCAGGTATTGGGCATTGGCGGCCACTTCATCATTTTCCGACAGTCCATTCAATACCTGTATCAAGTGGTTATTCACAATACCTGCTTCTATTTTATGAGCGATGAATGCATCTTCTTTTTTTATAAAAACCACTTTATCGAGACCCAGGGTTAGAACCGCTTCTTCGGGTAACCATCGGGCCGAGCGGGCGCCTGAAAATATGGTGCCCTTCACCTGACTGCCGATAGGTATGCCCATGCCCGGATTATCAAAATATACGCGGGCAGTTGTGGTTTTGCTATCGGGCCGGTAAAAGGGTTCAATGAAATTTATGGAAGCCCTGAAATCTTTACCCGGGGCTGTTTCCGGTGCAATGCGCACTTTATCGCCCACTTTTACCATACCCGCCTGTCCTGAAAATATATTCAGCACCGCCCAGGCTTTGGATGGATTGTAGATGATGAATAAATTCTGCCCTTTTGTTACATACATGCCTTCTTTTAATGGCAATTCTTCAGTGAGCACCGACACATCTTTCATTCCGGCCTGAACCTTCGGTTGCATGCCTTCCTCTGCACTGCTTTCATGAATATGGCCGTTGTAGGCGCTATAAATGGAAACGGTAAACACAGGCTTGCCGCTTTTTATCACCTGATCGAGTTGCTGGTTGCTCATTCCCAGCAATAGCAGCTTTTGACGGGCAGCCGAAATAAGTACCTGGTTATCGGCATCATGTTGTAACAGGAACAAAAGATTTTGCTGGGCCGTCAATAATTCAGGACTGTATATATCCATGATCTTTTGCCCTTTGCTCACTTTCTGATACCGGAATTTCACATACAGTTTTTCAATGCGCCCGGCCGTGTTCGAGGAAACGGTGCCTACCTGCCGGGTATCATAGGTAATAAAGCCATATGTAGTTATTTCAACCGGTTCATCGCGCAACTGACTATGTACCGTAGGAATACGCGAAAGCACATATTGATTGCTAGGGCGCAACAGATCGTTCAGGGTAACATCATTTACCTTTTCACCGGTTACCGAACGCTTCACCAGGTCCATTCCACAAATAGGGCAGCTGCCCGGTTTGTCTTTTATGATCTGCGGGTGCATGGGGCAGGTATAGGAATCCTTGCTGGCAGCCTGCTTTTCAGGTTGATCTTTTTTCGATTCCTTACAGGCAATGAAACCAACAGCCAGTAAACAATATACAATAAGCAATACCTTAATGGTATGTTTCATAACTAATTTCATTTAAGCTCCAATATCTTTTCCAATTCCGCCTGTAACAACAACGCCGCTTTTAACTGATCGAGGTATTCTATTTGAGTCATATTTAACGCATCCCAGGCATCGAACAGCTCAAACAATTCTTCGGTATTTTGTTCGTACCCCAATTGCATGGTTTGAAAATTCTTGCGCAGGGCCGGTACTATCTGGGTTTCGTATAACCGCATTTGTTTCTTTTTTGTATCGAGCTCTGCTTTGGCAGAACCGGCCATACCCGCCGCTTCGTTCAGGATCATTTGCTGTTGATTTCGCAGCGATTCATTTTCCCAAACCAGGCTTTCGGCTTTTGCTTTGTTCATTCTGGAAGACCATTTTGCCAGTGGTAATTTTACCATGCCCATTAATGTGAACTGCCCCGGTTGGGTACTGAGGCCGATCATATGATCGTACCTGATACCGAATTCGGGTTTCAATTTGGCCAGTTCGGCATTCCGTTGCAGATTGTTCACTTCAATATTGCGTTGCAGCACCTGTATGTCGCTACGCTGCCCCGCGAGGTAAGCCGAATCGAGCATGGAAACGGAGAATTCTTTCCAGGCATACAACGTATCGATCGACAGTTCCTGATCAACTTTACGGTACATAAGGTTGTTGAGCATGATGCGCTTTAGACGCATGTCATTTTCGAGCATCAGTTTCATGTTGTCGATATTGGCCAGGGCGGCTTTTGCTTTGTAGTAGGCGCTGATCTTTCCCAACCCATTCTTATAGCGGATCTCGGCACTCCTGATCATGAAATCAAGAATACGGCTGCCTTCATCGAGTACCAGTTGTTTTTTCTGCAATACCACCCATTCGTAGTAGTTCTTTTTGGCAGTGTATAACAACTCATTCAGCGCAACTTTCTTTTTTTCTGATTCCACGGTCGACATCGAACGCATCCAGGCGGCTTCTGCATCCTGCTTTTTGCGATTGGGGAACATCTGCTGGGCAGAGATCATGAAAAAGCCCATGCCTTCTTTCATCATGGCCTCGTTGGCTTTTATCTCTTTCGTATTGTAAGGCGTCATAAACAAACCGGCGCCCCCTTCGGGCGGCATCCAGCTGTAAGCACCTTTGGCTGCCTCGGTATAAGCGCGGGCTTCGGCCTCATACATTTTTAACCCCGGGTTGTTTTTTTCAACCGTTGTTAAAATATCCGGTAACGTCATGGGTGTTTGGGCGGGCAGGGTCGCCGCTAAAACAACTAACATTCCGGTTATGAATAATTCTTTATACATAATATTATTACTCCTGTTTAATGTTTCGCTTCCAACACTTCTATCTTTCCATGTTTGCGTAATTCATATTCCTTGGCCATTAAAAATATCAGTGGCGTTACCAGTAAAATGTGGGTGGCTGACGTAAGCACGCCGCCTACCATGGGCAACACAATGGGCTTCATAACATCACTACCCACGCCCTGGCTCCATAAAATAGGGACCAGCGCAAAAAGCGATACGCATACGGTCATGATCTTTGGCCGTAATCTTTTGGCGGCGCCGGCAATTACAGCATCCCGTAAGTCTTCGCGTGTAATGGTTTCTTTCGAATTACCTTTCCTGGCAACCAGCTGCTGCATGGCATCATTTAAATAGATCACCATCACGATGCCTGTTTCTACAGCCAACCCAAACAAGGCAATGAAGCCAACGGCCACAGCTACTGATAAATTCACATTCCAGATCCAGATCATATAGGCCCCGCCTATCAATGCAAAGGGAATGGTTATAAGACTGAGAAATGCTTCGCGGGCCGAATGGAAGGCGAAATACATAGAGATGAAAATAACCAGCAATACAACAGGTAAGATCAATTTCAGCGTGTGCTCGCTGCGGATCAGGTTCTCGTACTGGCCGCTCCATTCGAGGTAATAACCCTTCGGTAATTTGCCGATCATTGAATTCAGCTTTTCACGGGCTTCCCTTACCGTACTGCCCAGATCTCTTTCCCGCACATTGAACAACACCGTTCCGCGTAACATCGCATTTTCTGAATTGATCATCGGCGGCCCTTCGGCAATGGCAACATCTGCCACCGCTTCCAAAGGAACGGGGCCATAATTCATCGTTTGCACCTGCAACCGTTTTAAAGCGGTGAGGTTATTTCGAAAATCCTGGCCAAACCGGGCGTTCACGCTAAAACGCTGCCGGCCTTCAACGGTGGTGGTCAGCTTCATACCACCGAGGGCAATTTCAATAACGCGGTTCACATCATCAATGCTTAATCCATAGCGGCTGATCTCATCGCGTTTGATATGGATGTCGATGTATTTGCCACCGGTAATGGGTTCAACATACAGATCCTTTACGCCGTCAATACCTTCCAGTTGTTTTTTGATGGTTTGTGCAAAGGCATAAATGGTATCGAGGTTTTGTCCATATACTTTTACGCCTACATCGGTACGAATACCGGTCGACAGCATATTGATGCGGTTGATGATGGGCTGCGTCCAGCCATTGGTAACACCAGGTATTTGCAGTTTGCTATTCAATTCATTGATAATGTCGTTCCTGGTAATACCGGCTCGCCATTCGGCTTGCGGTTTCAGCAGAATGATGGTTTCAACCATGCTGATGGGCGAATTATCTGTGGCGGTATTGGCGCGTCCTGCCTTGCCCAATACATTCTTTACTTCGGGAACGGTTTTTATGATCTTGTCCTGCACCTGCAAAATGCGTTTCACTTCGCTGTTCGATACATCGGGTAAGGTAACCGGCATAAACAACAGGGAGCCTTCATCGAGTGGCGGCATAAATTCCCGCCCCAGGCTTAGCAGCAGGGGAATGCTGATGGCCAGGGCAATCACATTTATCGCAATTGTTGTTTTACGCCATTTTACACAGGCGCGGATCACCGGTTCATATACGCGTTCCAGGAAACGGTTTACCGGGTTGGCGGTCTCGGGCCTGAACCGGCCCTTCATAAAGAATGAGATCAATACCGGCGCCAGCGTTACCACCAGCAACGCATCTACCACCATTATGAAGGTTTTGGTATAGGCCAGGGGGTGGAATAATTTTCCTTCCTGCCCGGTTAACAGGAACACCGGTAAAAAAGACGTAATAATGATGATCGTTGAAAAGAATACCCCCCTCGATACCTGCTGGCAGGCTTTTTCAATGATCTGTATCCGCATCAGCTCAGGGATCCGGTATTTATCTTTTCCGCGTATTTTATTAAATAGTTTCGTCATTGGTTCATGATTTTTCGCTTTGCTGCTGCTGGTATTCGGCCAGGTGGCGATACGCGTTCTCACTCATAATAATTCCGTTGTCGACAATAACCCCAATTGCCAGGGCAATACCGGTTAACGACATAATATTCGAGGACAGCCCGATGGCATTCAATAAAATAAAGCTAACGGCAATAGTAATGGGTATTTGAATAATGATGCTTAAAGCGCTGCGCCAATGGAAGAGGAAAATGATCACGATCAAACATACCACCGCCATTTCCTCGATGAGCTTGCTTTTTACATTGCCAATGGCGGCTTCTATCAGTTCGCTGCGGTCATAACTGGTTTTAAAGGTCACTCCATTGGGCAAGCCTTTCTCCACCTCCTTCATCTTTTCTTTTACCGCCGTGATCAATTTATCGGCATTCTCGCCATAACGCATTACCACAATACCGCCTACCACTTCGCCCTGGCCGTTCTCATCGAATATGCCGAGGCGCAGATCGCCGCCCAGTTGCACGGTGCCTATATCCTTTACCCGAACGGGGATACCGTTATAATTTCCGACAGCAATGCTTTCCAGGTCTTCCTTGTTCTTCACATAGCCGAGCCCGCGAATAATATAGGCCATATCGCTCATTTCAAACTTGCGCCCGCCCACATCATTATTGGCAGCTTTTACCTTGTTCATTACATCCATTAACGACACATTGTAAAACTGTAGTTTAACCGGGTCAAGCACAAGCTGGTATTGTTTTTCAAATCCGCCAAAGGAAGAAACTTCGGCCACGCCGGGCACGGTTTGCAGGGCCAGCTTAATGTACCAGTCCTGCAATGCCCGTTGTTCGCCCAGGTCCATTTGTTTTGCATCGAGTGTGTACCAGAACACATGTCCCACACCGGTGCCATCGGGACCCAGCGTTGGCGTAATACCTTCGGGCAACAGACGTTGTGCATAGTTCAGGCGTTCGAGTACCCGGGTGCGCGCCCAGTAGATATCGGTATTATCGTCGAAGATCACGTACACAAAACTCATCCCGAACATGGAAGTGGCCCGCACGTTTTTTACTTTGGGTATACCCTGCAGGTTACTTACCAGCGGATAGGTGATCTGGTCTTCTATGATCTGCGGGCTGCGCCCCATCCATTCAGTAAAAACGATCACCTGGTTTTCAGACAGGTCGGGAATGGCATCGATGGGGTTCTTCTGCACATTAATTACTCCCCATACCAGCAACGCCGTTGCCATCAACAGCACGATGTAGCGGTTTTTAAGCGACCAGGTTATTAATGATGAAATCATGTTTTGAATTTGATTGGCTTTTATTGTACAACGGCCTGGCTTCTGGTTCAGCCGGGATTAATTGCCGGGGGCAAAAGCCTGTGCCGGCCTGCCGGGATCGGAAGGTTACCTATTGGATCTCTTCCTCCACACTGCCGCATTCCATCATTTTAGTGCCGAAATAAGGATTCTTTATTTCTTTTGTTTCGCTTAACCACATAGCCCCTTTACCATCCTTAGCCATGGGGCAATGATCGTGGTACAAAGTTTTGCCACCGCCAAAGGCTTTCACCAATGCATACATGCCTTCGCTCATGTTCGAAAATCGTTCACGCTGGTGTTCAATATCATTGGTGCTGTTTGCAATGTGTTCGGCATTTTCTTTTAAACCGGCTTCCTGTACATCATATGCTTTTTTCTGATCGGCCGACAGCAGTGATTTATCAAAACCCTTGATGGCTTCTCCCATATTCTTTGCCGCATCACCGGCGTCTGTTGCTTTGCCGGCGGTAAGGGCATTCTTTATCTGCAGGTAATTATCAGTGATCTTTTTTATATAAGCCATGGCATTGGCATCTACATTGGTAAAGGAGGCCTTAACCTGTTTTACCTCGGTGGCTTCTTCAGGCGCAGCCTGCTCAGCAGATGACTGCTCTTTTTTTGCTGTTGATGCGTTTTCGCCGCAGGAATAAAGTATAATTGACAAGGCTATTAATAATCCAGGAAATAACTGTTTCATGTGAATGATTTTTTATGTTTTACATTTTACGGATACTGTCGTGTTTGTGTGCGGGTACGGGCTTATCTGATCTTATTTTTAGCAGCATACCACATTTGGGACATTTGCCGGGTTTGTCACTCACCACATCTGGATGCATGGGACATACATATGTGATCTTTTCAAGGAGCGCCATGCCACAATGGGGACACCTCCCGGGTTTATCGCTCAATACATCCGGATGCATGGGGCAGGTATATATTTTTGGAACTGCGCTTGTATCTGCTTTGGCTTTGGTTGTTTTTTTATTCTGCGAAAAGCCAACGTACATGGTAAGGCAGGCCATTGCCAGCAATAGAATCTTTTTCATCTGTAATTTTTTTAGTTTTTTAATTAGGTCAGATGGAATTCGGCATGATAAAATTTTCATTAGAAATATCAGCGAAATGAAAATTTTATCATGCCTCATTTCATTTGCTATGAATTTTATGAGAAACTATAAATGTAAAGAGAAGGCATTCGTGCAGATTAATGCCACCAGCCCAACAGAATGCCGGGCTTACCAAAAGAAGATAGATCAGATACGGAAAATACAATAGCGAATTCGGGCAGGGACTTTACTTCGCGGAGGTGCGTTGGAGACGGGGTATTCTTCGGTGATCGAAGAAGCGACCGGTGTTACAAATGAAGGAAAGCTGGTAACAACCGCTATCGCAACCGGCGCTTCGGGCTGATACCGGTTCTCGGCTTTTTGATCCTTTTCCACCTGCAGCTTCTGGTGCTTATCCTCGCAGCAACCATTCTTTTTGCTTTTCACTTTTTCCATGCCGCAATTGCCACAGGTATGCGTTTCCTTAACCGAAAAGTCCCAGTTTACCAGCCGGCCCATGCAATAATGCAGGTTTACCGTGGCGCCTACCGAGGTGCCCAGGTAAAAGATGGCCAATATGGAAACCAGGAATTTCTTCATGATGCTGTAAAAATATACTGTTTTTTTGGAACCGGATTTATAAAATTTAGGGTAACCGTTATAGAATCCGTAGATGGTATATTTCGGGGACAATTGGCCATAGCCACATAACACAAACATATTCAACATAGATTTGTTCTGGTTTGAATTTTCCGGTATATCTCAAAATCCCTAAAACACGCAATCTCAAAAAAGTCCTGCTTCGGCCAGAAGAGCGGCTCTAAAAAAGTGAGAAATCCCGAAACCCGGGAACCCGCTTCTCCCGTCTATACAATCCCTTTACCTGCCGATACAATGAAGAATATGTAATTTCCCATTCATTTCTTTGTAAAATGCCTTATTCAAGGATATCAGATGCTTTTATTCATGTTTTTGCCGGGTTGGCTTTTTTGACCCTGCCCCTGCTTTTCATGAGCGGACAAACCAACAATGGCGGAGTGATCTCCATTGTCTTTTCGTTGGGGTATTGGGCATTCTGTCTTACCTATATC
Organism: Niastella vici; assembly: GCF_002077945.1. Taxonomy (GTDB): domain Bacteria; phylum Bacteroidota; class Bacteroidia; order Chitinophagales; family Chitinophagaceae; genus Niastella; species Niastella vici. Next base: position 756,368 of record NZ_LVYD01000001.1, on the reverse strand, counting down.
CTGATCTTTTACCTGAATACCTATTTTCTGATACCAAGGCTGTATTTTACCCGGAAGTATTTGTTCTATATCGCCATTGTGCTCATACTATTTGTGCTGGTTTCTTACAGCCGGCCATTTGAACTGCTTTTACAGCACCACCAGCCTCGCGCTGAGCCACCTCCGGCCGATATGTTCATGACCGAGCATGGAGTGTACGACGAACCTGGCGGTCCACCGCGAGGCCCGGGGCCACGTTCCATGCGCATTGATATTGTAAGCATATTCCTGTACATCATGACCATTGCCCTGGGTATGGCCATACAGGTCACCCGCCAGTGGCGCACCTCGCTGCAACAGATTGCCCGGGCCGAGGCAGACAAGGCACAGGCTGAACTCTCCTTTTTAAAAGCCCAGATCAATCCGCATTTCCTGTTTAATACGCTGAACAATATTTACTCCCTCGCCATTACCAAAAATGATAAAACCGCCGACAGCATCATGAAGCTGTCGAACATTATGCGGTATGTAACAGACGATGTATCGCATCATTTTGTTCCGCTGCAGCTGGAGGTGGATTGTATCAATGATTTTATTGAACTGCAGCGCCTGCGCCTGAGTAAAAAGGTTACGGTTGATTTCACCATAAAAGGCAAGCTGGAAAATAAAACCATTGTACCTTTATTACTGATCACTTTTGTGGAGAATGTATTTAAATATGGGATCAGCAATCATGAAAATGCGACGATCACCATTCAGATAGTGGCCGATGAACGAAGCATTACCTTTTACTGTCACAATAAGATCTTCAAACCGGCCAGTACCATGCAACGTACTGGTATTGGCATAGCCAATGCTAAAAAACGGCTCGAACATTTGTACCCCAACAAACATTTATTGAATATAACCAACGAAAACGGTTTCTTTTCCGTAGAATTGATCTTACTAGCCTAAACTGTTTCGTTATGCAATTGAAATGCATTGCCATCGATGATGAACCGCTGGCGCTGGAGCTTTTAAAAGAATATATATCCCGTTTTCCGCAGTTAAAGCTGGTGCATACGTTCGACGACGCCATTTCGGCCGTTGAATTATTACGCAATACCAGGGTTGACCTGCTGTTTATTGACATCAATATGCCCGACATTACAGGTATTGATCTGGTACGCTCTTTGCAAGAAAAGCCACTGATCATTTTTACCACCGCGCATAAGCAATTTGCCATTGAAGGGTTCGAACTGGATGCAGTGGATTATCTGCTAAAACCCATAAATATCGACCGGTTTACCAGGGCAGTACATAAAGCAATTGATTATTATAAGTATAAGAACACTCCGGCACTGGAAGATAACGACTGCTTATTCGTTCATTCAGAATACAAGCTCGTTAAAATACAGTTAAGCGAAATTGAGTATATAGAGAGCCTCGAAGATTATATTAAAATACATATAGCCGGCGCAAAACCTGTATTAACGCTGATGTCAATGAAAAAGGTGTTGGAGAAACTGCCCGCCGATAAATTTCAAAGAATACATCGCAGTTATATTGTATCTGTGGCAAAAGTTAAGTCAATTCAAAACCGGAAAGTGCAGTTATCAGGTGGGGTAGAACTACCCATCAGCGATAGTTACGTCAATTTTATCAATAGCTGGAAGAAAAATTGATGGCAAGAAGGGCCTTTCCTCGATACAATTGCCGGTTTCGTCTATAACATTATTGTAATCATTAATTCAGGAGCTAATTTTAGGTAACCAGCGCTCTTTTGTTTATACAGCGAGGTTCTTTTAGATTAGCTTTTACAATCTTCTTTTTCGCAACACAACATTTATCCGGCAACCCATTTACCCGTTGTAACGTAGAAGAAGGAACATAAAAAAACATCATCCTAAAACACCTGTATGAAGAAATTACCTGGTTTAATGGCCTGTATAGCGTTAATGGTAGTTCTTTTATTCGCCTGCAAAAAAGATAGTAATAATGATAGTAACGACACAGTTGATTGCAGTACCATTACTACCACGTTTTCAGGTACAGTAAGTCCTTTGATATCGACGAGTTGTGCAAAATCGGGCTGCCATGCTACCGGTAGCACCAACGGCCCGGGAGCTCTTACGAATTATACACAAATATTCAATTCACGCACACGCATCCGGGCTGTTGTAGCAAGTGGCCAAATGCCAGAGGACGCTACTTTTTCGGCACAACAAAAAGCTATTATTACGTGCTGGATCGATGCCGGGGCGCCTAATAACTAAACAAACAGGAACGATCCGGTAAATGAAAAAGAAAAGCGTAAGTGAGCACAATGAAGAAGATAAAACATCGTCAAAAAAGAAAAAGAAATTTCTATAAATAGTTTTTCATGGGTGTTACTTTTAAAGTGCAAAGCCCTGTTTCTACAGGGCTTTTTCTATGCCCTGTAGTTTGAGAAAAGTCAATTATACCCCTAACGGCTCCCTCTGTTAGCGCCACATTTCCCATTTACTAAGTAAAAACAAGTACCGGTTAAAATTAACTGTAAACCTTGCATGGCTTTTGCTAGTACAGTTACAGTTGCAGATTTATAAAACGATAATTTTACTGTTCCATTAAACTTTTATCGACAACCTCATTCCTATATAATTACAAGGCGGATCCTGTTATTTTAACAAATCCTGTTTAACCTGTTGCTCTCTTCCTTACGTATAAAATATAAACACCTATAGCTCAACACTTCTACTTTAAATTTTTTCTTTACATCCAATAACGAAACCGATCAACATGGCCTCTTTCTACCCGCTTAAACAACCATTACATGAAAGTGATTTCCAGAAAGGCCATTGTATTTTCCCTGATTGTATGCAGTTATTATAATTCAGCAAATGCACAAATTGTTACCACTCCCAGGCATGAAATAGGGTTCAGTGGCGGCATGTTCATTTATCAGGGCGATCTAACTCCTCAAAAAGCAGGTGCATTTAAAACACCCGGTATTGCCATCAATCTTTTTTATAACCGCCTGCTTTCCCGCTTCTTTTCATTAAGAACAAACCTGGCCTTTGGCAAACTAATGGCCGATGATGCCAATTACAAAAGCCCTGAATGGCGCGAACAACGCGCTTTCAAGTTTGTTGCACGCACTACAGAAATATCTGAACTGCTGGTTTGGAATATTTTAGGCAACAACTATGGCGACAGGAAGATCCTTTCGCCCTATCTCTTTGCCGGTATAGGGGTAAGCTCATTACGCATTAACCGCGACTGGAGCCATACCAACTACGATTATTTTGCCAACGATTCATCAATGCTTGCGGGACTGGCAACCGATTCAACGTATAAATTACCGGGCAATATTCCGGTTATTCCGATGGGTGTTGGATTGCGATATTCCATCTCAAACAAACTATCGATTATGGCTGAAGCTTCGTACCGGTATACGTTTACTGATTATGTTGATGGATTCAGTAAATCGGCCAACCCCGGGAATAAAGACTTTTATTCAAGTTATACGATTGGCCTCATATACACTTTTGGAAAGAACAGTTCGCTCGACTGCCCAATCATGAAGTATTGATAAAAATATTTGGAACGGAGAACTAGTGATTCTTGAAAAACCAAAAAGCCCCGATCCTGGTTTGGCCAGGACAGGGGCTTCTTTGTATGTCTGATACATTCCGTACTAACCGGTAACCGGTTGTTGCATGGGCTGATTAATAATTTTGGAATGCGAAATATAATCTGTGTCGGGACTATACAGGAATAAACAGCTTCCATTTTTTATGGTATTGATGATGGCCTTGTGCACCGAAGGTGGAACCGCAGGACATCCCAGGCTGCGGCCAATAAAACCTTTCGCTTTAATTATTTTTTCGTTCACGTAATTGGCTGCGTGCATCACAATGTCTCTGTCATGGGCATTATCATTTATACCCGCTTCCTGCCCTTCAAGCCGCAAGGAATAGCCATGCTCTCCTGAATAGGTATTGCCGGTTACAAAGAAACCAAGGCTGCTTTTAAAACTATTGAGATCATTCGAAAATTCGGTAGCCATTTCCTGGCCTGAATTTCTGCCATGGGATACAAACGTGTTGAACAACAATTTGCCCGTCATGACATCGATCACAAATAATCGCTTTTTTGAAGAAGGCAAACTGAAATCAACGATGGAAAGAATATGGTCATTTTTTATTGCGCCATTCGAAACCAGGTTCAGGTAACCCTGTAATCCATATTTAAATGCATCTTGCGAAAGCCCCAGGCTGTCTAAATTCATTTGATCGTACAATATGCTGAACCGGCTTACCGAATCTATTACACCTGCCAGCTTAGCTGTATCGTTCATAGCACTGGCTGTATCGGTTTTTCTATTATTTAGAAAATTAGCGGCCGGAGCTGCAAAGATGAAACTTACTACCACCAGTAGTAACAGCGGGAAAATGAAGAATTTAATTCTCGGGTTATTGGATTTAGGCATTGGCAAATAGTGCTTGCTATAGGTTAAAAAATAGTTACCCCTTCTATAACATCAAATGGCGCAAGCTGTTTGCCAAATAAGGGCATTAAGTAAATTTTAACACTAGCATGGATCAATGTTGCAGGCTGATATTTAGGGGTTTGCCGGGTTGGTTTTTTCCGCTTCCCGCCTGGCTTTTGCTTCCTGGCGGGCTTTTCTTCTAAAGAATCCCCTGAATAAAAAATTATGCTGCAGCGCTTCCAGGTCATCATCGAGCTTTTGGCTGCCCGAACTCAGGTTTGTAATAATGTTTTTCATCTGGCCTGCCGTTTCTTCATCATTCAATAACAATCCAAGCGTATTATCATTGGTATGCAACTGATCACTTACATTCTTTAAGTTAGCAGTGAACGAGTGTGCAGCATTGGCAGCATCGTTTATTTGTTTTACAGCCGCCTGCAAATTGGTCATGATCATAGTGTCATGGACCAATCCGTTGGCCAGGCTGCCAGGTTTCTGCAATTGCGCAGTATATTCAGCAATATGGTTGCTCAGGATTTCGCTGTTATGTGCAGCCATTTGCAAATTTGTAGCGGTACGCTGCAGGCTTTTATACAGGGTTGCATCGGTGAGCAGGGCGCCGGCTGTTCCTTCGCCATTCACCAGCCGGTTACTTACTGTTTTAAAATCGGTGGTAATAGCAAACAGGTTCTCATTGTTCTTTTGTAACGTTGCCATCATATCATCGGTGCTCAATGTTTTTTCAACCTGCAGCATTTCGCCGCCTTCAATGGCTTCGGCCTTTGGTGTTCCGCCATAAATTACCACCAGCTTATTCCCTATAAAACCTTCGGCGCCCACTTTGGCTTTGGCATCTTTACGAATAAACTCCTGCGCCTTTTTTTCAATGTGCATTGTTACCCGTATCTGTGAATTGCTATTGAATTCAACCGATTTTACAATACCTACTTTCACACCCGAAAACCAAACATTATCTCCTTTCTGTAATCCGTTCACATTGTCAAAAACAGCCTGTACCAGAATGGAAGGCGTAAATGTTTTTTTCTGTCCGCCCAAAGTAAAAATACCTACCAAAAATATCAGCACGCCTATTGTTACAAACAGGCCTACTATTACGGTGCGTTTGCTTATTTCTGTGTTCATCCCAAAATATTTTTAGGTGTAACAAATATGTTTATTCATCGATCAGGTTATAAAGTTGTAATCGTAAAAACTTTTTAACCGTTCATCGCCACTGGCAAAAACATCTTCAAAAGAACCTTCCTGCACAAACTGGCCATCGAGCAGCACCGCCATGCGATCGCCGGTTTCTTTGGCACAGGTGAGGTCGTGTGTTATAATAATGGAACTGGTATTGAACAGTTGCTGCACTTCGTTGATGAGCTCATTTATTTCCATGCTGGTTATAGGGTCAAGGCCGGCTGTTGGTTCGTCATACAACATAATAGCCGGTTGCATAATGAGCGTGCGGGCAATGCCTATGCGTTTTCGCTGTCCGCCCGATAGTTCGGCTGGCCACTGGTTAATGGTTTGTGATAAGCCAACCGCTTCCAACGCTTTTTCCACTGCTTCAGTAACCTGTTTGCGGCTTAAATGTTTTGAATTGCGCAATAAAGGAAATTCCAGGTTTTCACGCACCGTCATACTATCGTACAGGGCGCTGCTCTGGAATGAAAATCCAATGCGCAACCGAAGTTGTTCCAGCCCGGAATAACTAATGGCGGTGACCTCATTTCCCAATACATTAACTGAACCCTTATCGGGTTTTAACAGTCCGGCAATAATTTTAATCAGCACCGATTTACCGGTGCCCGACCGCCCCAGCACCACCACATTTTCGCCCTGGTAAACATCCAGGTCAATGCCACGCAGCACATGGTTTGTTCCAAACGACTTATGCAAATCGCGTATGGAAATGACCAGCTTTGTTCTATCGATATGTTTTTCCTTTTTTTCCATTTATGGTCTAAACCAGTTGGTGATCTGTACAATAATTATTTCTTCAATAAAGATCAGGAACATGGCCAGTACAACCGATGTATTGGCCGCGCGACCAACTCCCTGCGTACCCTGCGTGGTATTATACCCCTGGTAACAACTCACGATGCCGATAGTAAAACCAAAGACGATCGATTTCAGCAACGATGAAAAAATATCCAGGAAACTAATATTGTGAAAACCGTTCTCAATAAATGAAATAAAACTTGTTTGCTCATTTGAATGCACATTTACAAATGCACCCAGCAATGCAAGCAGCGCCATATACAACATTAATAAAGGCACCATACAGGTGGTGGCTATTACTCTTGTAACCACTAAAAATTTAAAGGGATTGGTGGCTGATACTTCCATCGCATCTATTTGTTCCGTCACTTTCATGGAGCCCAGTTCTGCGCCAATGTTCGAACCAACCTTGCCGGCAGTAATGAGGCCGGTCACTAAGGGCGCCAATGCTCTTATAATAGCAATAGCCACCAGCGATGGCAGCCAGGAGGTTGCACCAAAATCTGATAAGGAAGGCCGGCTTTGTTTTGTAAATACGATGCCGGTAATAAAACCCGTCAATGTGATGAGTGATAAGGATTTTACTCCTATCATATAACACTGCCTGATGATCTCTTTAAACTCGTAAGGTGGTAGCAATAGGGCGCGAAAAAACCGCGCAACAAACTGGCCGAAAGCGTATACATCAAAGAAAAATGTATCGAGCTTTTGGGTAAAGATATATCTGCGGGGCTGTTTCTGTTTTAATTTCATGGATGCATCATGCATCGAAATTTAGAACCAGCCTTCCTGGGCAACTATTTCCCCAATATGAATATCAGTAGTAACTATTTATGCGCTATGGGATCGGGATTGCCGTCGGGGTCATTTTTAGCTGTGCCTGAAGACGTTATGCTGTTTCCTTTCAGCAATAACAAACCGGCCACATGTGGCGCGGCCATGGAAGTACCGCTGAAGATGGCATATTTCCCGTTCAAGTAAGTAGAGGGAATGCGAACACCGGGAGCAGCAAAATCTACCACATCATTTCCGTAGTTCGAAAAAGAAGCAAAGTTATCGAGGCTGTCTACAGCAGATACTGTATAGATATTAGTTCCATTTACCCGGCCCGGCGAAAACTGTGAGGCTGGCTTGCTATCGTTACCCGCCGCAATGGCAACATAAATACCTTTGGCTGCCACATTTTGAACCTGTTGATCCAGAATTGACGACACCTGATCTTCACCCAGGCTCATATTCACCACATCACCGGCTTTGGCGTTGCTGCTCACATACGAAAGGGCCTGAATAATAGAACCCAATGTTCCTTCACCATTTTTATCAAATACCCGTAATGCAACCAGGTTGGCGCCAGATGCTACACCCAGCACACCAAATGAATTATTCTTTGCACCAATAATTCCGGCTACATGGGTTCCATGTCCGTTTTCATCGGCGGCAGAAGTTACACCACTTATAAAGCACTTGCTGCGGACAGAATCTGCATTGAGGTCGGGGTGTGCGAAATCGATGCCCGAATCAATGATCCAGGCTGTTTTGCCGGTTCCATCGCCATAGCCAACACGGGCCACGTTCCAGGTAATCGTTTTGGGTTCAACAACCTGGAAGCAGGTACCATAGGCAATAACCCGGTCCTGTTCTATAAGACCAACAGTAGAATCCTGCTTTAACTTTTCCAACTCCACTGCCGATAAATGGGCAACAAAACCTCCGTACCTGCCGGTAAAGGTTTGCTTTATAGCAGTATTATTGATCCTGAGTCGTTGAAATAGCGAGTTGGTATATGACGTAACTCTTGCAATAGTAGAAAGTGTAGGCTCAGCATTTAAGCCTGTGTTGGTTTCACCGTTGTAAGTTATAATGTACTGATCGGGAATAATCCTGCCATTGTCAGTGCTCTGTGTCACTACACAATTGCTGGTAGAAGCATTATTATCGGAAGAGATCTTATCTGTTTTGCGGCAGGCTGCAAATAGCAACAGACCGATGGCAACTGAACTGGTTATTGATTTTATATGCATGGGCTGGGCCTCCGGATTATAATAACGGTTTTTTATAATGAATGGCTGGGTTCAATCTTTCCTTTAACAACCTTTTAAATATTCTACTTAAATATGCTGACCCGGTTCTATGGCAAATAGCGAACCAACCGGGCCCAAAAACCCGCTCCGGATAGCGTGATGTCAAAAAAAAGCAGTGGAACTTATCAACACTAATGAGTTACCCTGATACATAATCAATTACCGGGATGCTATGTGCCTGCAGCCATTTGTTTAATGGCATTTATCAACGCCTGCAGCACCGCCTCAACCGCGGTTTTGGTTGCCGCATCGGCTATTTCGCCTCGTTCATTGAGCTTCGTTTTAATAAAGGGGATCAGTAATGCCCCGCCTTCGGGAATATTGGCCGATAATGCGCTGAAGATCTGCAGCCAGGCTGCATGAGCTTTTTCGCCATTCGATGCGGCAGTGACCAGCGCCAGGGGTTTGTTAACCAGTTCGCCCGAGCGTACCGTCCAGTCAATGGCATTTTTCAGCGCTCCGGGAATACCAAAAGCATATTCGGGCGAACAAAGAAAAATGCCGTCTGCTTCGGCCAGCTGGCGGCGCCATTTCGCAACTGGTTCTCCCTCTACTGCGCTGTCATCAAAAGCAGGCAGGGTTGCCAGGTCCTCATATACGATAAACTCAATGTCGGCAGGCGCCCATCGCTGAATATCTTTAACCAGTCTTATATTGGTTGAAGTTGGCCGCAAACTTCCCGCTACGGCCAGTATGGTGATCTTTTTGTTTTGCATAGGACTATGAAGTGCTTTAATTTTCAATAGCATGATCAATGGGAACGGGTTCGCCTTTCCAGGCCTTTTTCGCGGTCCAGTCGGCATCGGCATTTTGCCAGAACGGGTCGGTAGCCGTTAATCCTAACACCAGGAACACCTGTGAGCATAGGTACAGGCTGCCGGTTGAAATATAGGGTTCGCCCACACCCGGCTGGTGACCAACCAGGCCTATCTGCAACCAGCCCGCTGAATCAAAAGTGCCGGACACTTCCATTTGTTTTTTCACCACTTCATATAATGCACAGCGCACCTGTTGGGGCGATACGTCTTCGGGTAACTGATGCATTAAGGCCATCTTTGATAATAGTTGAAATGCACCAAACCGGTAGGCGAGCGAACGGCCAATGGGCGGGTAGGTACCTTCGGGCGAAATCAAACGTTCCTGTACAGCTGCATACCGGCGGGCGCGGGTTAACTCCAGCTCCAGTGTTTTATATTCTTTTTCTCCACTGCCTATGAGGGCATCCAGAATTTCGAGGAACATGGGCTGTATAACAAAGCTGTTGTAATAATCCCAATGAAAAGAGGCGCCATCGCCATAGGCCCCATCGCCTTTATACCATTGCAGATGCTGTTGCACGGCATAATCTATGCGCATTTTGTCACCACTTCCTTCAAACTGCAGCAGGGCTGCTTCTATCATGGCGCTGAAAAAAAGCCAGTTATTATGCCCGGGCGTTATTACCCGCGATGATTTAAGAGCTTCCAGTACATTTTTTTTTGTTTGGGCATCGAGCCGGCCCCATAACTGTTTGGGTGCGCGAATAAGCGCCTGCGACAAAAACGCCGCATCAACCAGGGCCTGCCCGCCTTTATTAAAATTCATATAATCGGGCGCGGCCGGGTCGGTGGCATTGTGAATGCCTGTTACTGAAAGATCAAGATATTTTTTCCGCAATTTTCCTTCGGCGGTACTATCGGGTCCCAGCTCAAGCCAGGGCGCCATGCCGGCCAGCAAACGGCCGAACGCTTCAAGGTGTGTAAAGTTTTGCCGGTCATTTTTCTTTGCTTCTACCGGCATTTTCTTTTTAAGCTCATTTTTGCTCAGCGCCGTTAAAACAGGATCGGCAATACGTATAAGTGATTGAACAAAATAATCACGGTGCATTAAACCGTTTGAAGCTGCTTTCTCATTTTGTGCGCACAAACAGGCAGGCAACAACAGTGATACCAGGAACAGTTGCCGGGAAGCTTTTTTCATTTGATTCATGAATCGTTTGGTTTAGTGGCTGCCGGAATATGCTTGCTATAGCATACCGGTTGTATAGCGGGCCTGAAGGTACCTATTTATAATGAGCGTATGCATTGCAGAAATTACTATTCTTATACCCGGATTAAAAAATTTTTCCGCAAGGAAAAATACTCTTGAAAATCAGTATTTTTAATCAATTATTAACAACCTCATGGATAAATCAAAAACCCTTTTCATAATTGATGATGATGAAGACGATCAGCTGTTTATTAATGAAGCCATGAAGGACCTGAACATTCCTTTTGAATGCTTTTATGCCAACAACGGCGAAGTGGCCCTAAAGCAATTAAAGGATGAAATAATACCACTCCCCGATTTTATTTTCCTCGATCTGAACATGCCAAAATTAAATGGCAAGGAATGTCTTATTGAAATAAAAAAACTGCCCAAATATTCCGGCGTTCCACTAATTATTTACACCACCAGTTCGAACCAGAAAGACAAACAGGAAATAATGCAGCTGGGGGCGCATTATTTTTTAACCAAGCCCACCCGCATCAGTGAATTGTGCAATTGCCTGCTGAACGTATTTTCGATGGACTGGAAAAAGGTAGCCGGGAAAACAAATTAAAAAGCTTTCTATCTTATCAACACCAGCGTTCCTCTTTGCATATACGGCGCACCGGTATAATCAACAGCTTTTACCACCCATACATAGGTACCTGAAGGCTGCAGTTTTCCGGCAATGGTTCCGTCCCAGCCATATTCATTGGTAGAAGTTCTGAAAACCAGCTGGCCCCAACGGTTGTAGATTTGGAAATAATCTATGCGCGCCATTCCTACGGCAATGGGTCGTAACAGATCGTTCTTCCCATCACGATTAGGCGTAAATGCATTGGGCACAAAAACTGTGGGCATGGTTTGAAATACCTTAACTTTTATAAAAGCGGAGTCTACACAACCGGCGGTATTATACACCAACACCTTGTACAATATGCCAGAAGAAGATATATTATACGTTGCCACAGGATTGGCAATAGTGGGGTCAGACAGATAAAAATAAGGTACCCATTTATACTTTACACCACCGGTAGCCTGTAACTGCAACGCCTGGCCAATCACCACTGCGGTGTCCCTTCCTGCAGATGCATTGATATCGGGCAAAACCTTAACCACCGTTGTATCATATCCCGGTTTCGGACAACCTTTGTTATCATACACAGACAGTACATAGGCTGTAGTGACTGTTGGGGTGGCCACGGGGTCAAGTATATTCAAATTGCTCAATGTGGAGGCCGGTAACCAGGCAAATGTATTGGCTTCGGTACTGCCATTTAATTGGGCTGTTGTTGCAAAACAAATAGTGGTATCGGGCCCTGCAAAGGCTACCGGGTAAGGCACTGAAGTAACTATTACCCGGTCAACGGCGGCACAACTACCTATTCTGCCTATTACCTGGTAACTGGTGGTTGACCAGGTTACTACCCGGGGATTGGGGTCGGTGAGGTCTAACACCTGGTTCACCGGCGTCCAGCTATATTTCAATGCATCGGATTGCAAATGCAGTTGAATGGTATCGCCCTGGCAAATGGTTGTATCATTCATGGCCTGCAGGGTAACATGGTCAACCACCCGCACTTTTACCGAGTCGTGGTTAATACAGCCATTATCGTCAAGATGAACAGCATAGATAATAGTGGTTTTGGGCGCCACAGTTGGCGTGGCCGTATTTCCATTCACCATGGCGGTATTGGGCGTCCAGCTAAAAATACCATTGCCAATTGCTTTCAGTTGAACCGCATCAGGAACGCAGATGAGGGTATCGCGAAAAGCCAGCGTTATAGGAGGCTTATCGACGATAGAGATATTCTTTACCACGGTATCGCGGCAGCCTTTGGTAGTGGTGGCTATCAACTGCACGTTTTTTGTCCCCATGGAAGTATAGGTGTACGTGGGTGAAGGCAATGCCGACACATCATTGGCCGTGACATCACCAAAATCCCAGGCCCATGAATTTATAGTTCCGTAGCTGGTGACAGTAGCATCAACAAACTGGGTTGGTTTGGTGAAGCAAATGCCACTGACCGTAAAATCGGGTTTGAATCCCGGATATACATAGGCCATCGATGTAGCCGAATCGGAACATTGCTGGTCACGGTTGATAACCAGTTTTACGGTATATGTACCGGTATCGGGAAATGTAAAACTGGTGATAGCGCTGTTTGAATTGTAAACAGATACCCCTTTGTTATCAAAAAGCTCCCAGTTGGTTGAGGTAATGAGCGGACTGGTGCTCATATTGGACAGCGCAATGGTGTTCGAATTTTTGCACAGCATATATTCGGGCGGCATGCTGGCCGATGCAATGGTGCAGGCTGTTATGCGTATTTGCAGGTCTTTTCGCTGGGTGGCAATTACAGTACCGTTCCTGATCTCTTCTACCTGCACGGTTACCACATAAATGCCATCGCTGGGCGCTATACCGGTTATTAAGCCTGTTTTGGGATTGATCTTTACATTACTACCCATGGGAGAACCAGCCCCGTAACCCGACCCGTAGGGCACCGATTGATAGGGTGGCGCCGTAGGGGGAAAATTAACGCCACCTCCGCCCGAACCACCAATATAGGCATCAGTAAAAGAATACCGCAGCTGGTCTTTGTCTTTATCTTCCGCCGCAAAACTGTAGGAGAACGAATTGTTGGCGCAGATCACTACCATATCGTCGCCGGTAAACCGGGCGCTGTTATTTTGAGGGCCGCTCGCCTGTTGACCGTTTCCCGGAATTTCGCCTGTATAGGTTGCACCGATATTACCATAACCTGGCGAAAGGTTCGCAATGCCCTGCACCCGGTATACCACCTGTATTACAATTATATACCCTTCTGCCGACGGGGGCAGGGTAACAGTGAAATCATAAAAACCTATATCGTAACAAACATTGGGCGGGTTGGTAATACATTGGCTGGGATTGGTTAAAAGCAGCCTGTCCTGATGCGCCATGGGAATGGAAAGGTCCTGAATGTGTGCGCCGGTTCCTTTGTTAAAAATGCCAAAGTAAGCAGGGTTGGGAAGCCGCCGGTTACTGTAACAATCCATAAACAATTTTGCGGTAACCTGGTAGGTGTATTGGCCTCCGCTCATGCCGGTAAATGTATAGTTCATTTCACCGCCGGTGATATGATCGGCCCGGGCGTTGAATAGCATAAGCATCAACAGGCAGCCAATAACATTTTTCTTCATGCCTTCGGCAAAAAGTGGTTAGTGTAATTGCAGTAATAAAGGGCTTTGATCAAAAAGGTTAGTATGTAATCCCACATTAGGCGCACGAAGCTCCGCGCCCTAATGAATTTACGATTTTTTCAGGAAGATAGTTGCCAAAAAACACGGTGTGATTGAGTTTATTTAACGGGAAGGGCCGCAGCAGGCCTTATTCTTCGCCTTCTTCCAAAGGCATGGCCGTTATTCCCTGGTGTTGCATTTGTGCCTGTCCCCAGGTACTGATCATTTGAATGGAAGGAATGAGTGCACGGCCGGTTTCAGTTAACGTATATTCAACCCGGGGTGGAACCTCGTAATATACCGTGCGCGTAATAAGCCGGTCATCTTCCAGCTCACGCAAAACCTGGGTAAGCATTTTGGGCGTTATGCCTGAAATGGACCTGCGTATTTGGCCATACCGTTTAACGCCATCGCCTAAAAACCACAATATCCGGCCCTTGTACTTTCCACCAATACGTTGAAAAGCATAATCTACAGGGCATGTTGCCGGCGGCGCCTGATTTATTTTACCCATTTAAGAAAAAATTTAGTGCTGATTATCAACAATAGTATACTAATGGTATGTAGGCTACCAAATGGTGCATACTTGACTCAAATATACTAACGCCCATAGATTTGCCCCTAAATATTTTTCTATGAAAGAAAAACAGATGAAAAGCTATCACATTCAATATGGCGGCGGTTTAAATGGATTAAGCCTGAAACAACACCCCATTCCAAAAGCCGGTGCGCGCGAGGTGCTTATAAAAATGCGGGCCAACTCGCTCAGTTACCGCGATGTGAATATTCTTGCCGGCAATTACCCGCTGCCGGTAAAACCCGATGTAATTGCGGTATCGGATGGCGCCGGGGAAGTTGTAGCTACAGGCGATGGCGTTACCCGCGCCCGGCCCGGAGACCGCGTGGCCGTTAACATGTTCCCTTTATGGCTCGATGGTCCTTTTGGCTGGGACTACGCCCCGCAGATCGGCGGTTCACTCGATGGCCTGTTAACCGAATATGCCGTTGTTCATGAAGATGCTATTGTACCCATTCCCGATCATTTAACCTACGAAGAAGCAGCCACATTGCCCTGTGCCGCCCTTACAGCCTGGAATGCACTAACCGGTGGCAAGCCGCTGCGGGCAGGCGAAACCGTATTGACTTTGGGATCGGGCAGTGTATCGCTTTTTGCCCTGCAGTTTGCGAAGTTGTTTGGCGCCCGGGTTATTGCAACCACTTCTGACGAGGTAAAAGCGCAACGGCTTAAAGCATTGGGCGCCTCTGAAGTGATCAATTACCGGCAAACACCTGAGTTTAGTAAAGCGGTGCGGGAACTTACGCAGGGCAACGGGGTTGATCAGGTTGTTGAAGTGGCCGGGTCTTCTATGGAACAATCTATATTATCGACCAGGGCGGGTGGACAGGTAAACTTTATTGGCCGCATGGGTGGCGAATCAAAACCAGTGAACCTTACCACGCTTTTTATGTCAGCAGCACATATACGGCCCATTGCTGTAGGCAACCGGTCGCAATTTATTGCCATGAACAATGCCATTGCGGTAAATAAACTGAAACCGGTAATTGACCGGGTGTTCCCTTTTGCCCAGGCTAAGGAAGCCTTTTCTTATCTGCAAACAGGAAATTATTTCGGGAAGATCGTGATCACGCATTCCTGACCGGTTAAACCCTAACTATTCCGGCTAACTGCAATTCATCAACACAATTTATTTATTACTATTAATTATTGAAAGTATGCATATTTTCAAAGTACCCGCACGCGAGGAAGTTTCTGAAGACAATCAGCACCTTTTTGACAATTTCAAAAAAATGATGGGTTTTGTTCCTAACCTGCTGGCCATGTTTGCGCACAGCGATACGGCCCTGGCCGATGTGCTTGCACTGTCGAACCGCACAAGCACTTTAACAAAAAAAGAAAAAGAAGCCATCAACCTTATCGTAAGCCAGGTAAATGGCTGTAAATATTGTTTAGCGGGGCACACGGTGGTTGCCCGTTATGCAGGTTTTACCGATGATGAAATTTTACAGATCAGGAAAGCCGAGGTTCAATTCGATAAAAAGCTCGACGTACTGGTTCAATTTGTAAAAGAAACCACTATTCAACGTGGCAAACCATCCACTGATGTACTCAACCGTTTTTTTGAAGCAGGTTACACCGATGGCAACCTGGTTGATGCAATAATTGCGATTGCGGGTAAAATTATCACCAACTATTTGCATAACATAACCCAGATCCCGGTTGACTGGCCGGCCGTTCCGGAAATTTAACCGTTAAGTATTTCGACAATAAAATAAGAAATTGAATTGCAACGCATTACAATGAAATGCCACTATATACCCCAAGGCTTTCCGGCACAATGCTCAGAATGGAAAGATTATTGTGCACCTTTGTAGTTGGGTTTAAAATGGGGTAATCATGGAAAAAGAATTTTCAACAACCATTTTGTGTACAGACGGGCTGGAACGGGAATTTCATTTTGCCCGCATTAACTCAATTGCCATTTATTTCCATATTTCCGTTGTTGATAACAGCGGCCGCCTCATCACGGCAACACTTGCCCGGGATGTGAACGGTCACTGGAAACTACATGAGCAGGAATTACCGGGCTGGTTTATTACTGCAGAGCCTGAATTGGGCAACGAGGTTGAACATAAGGCAGGGAGATAAAAAAAGGAACCGGTAAAAACCAGTTCCTGGAACCCTTATGTTATGACTGAAAGAAGCTTCTTTATATTAACTCAATACCACTTTCTTGCTGCCCAGTACAAAGATCCACAATGCAGCAGATAAATAACTGGTCAATACCAACAAGGCTGAAAATGTATAATGTCCATGTTTAAATAAAATGAAACTAACTAAACTGGCAATTACTATCAGTACAATGGTCGTGAGTGTAAAAAACGTTTTCATATTTAATGTTTTTAAGGTGATTGTTACTTTTTTTACTTGTTATAAGCGTGTTGCTTTATGTACTAATAGAAGGTGCAAAAGCCAGGAAGTTTATTAAAGAAATGCTAAGAAGAAAGGCTTATTTATAAGCTGAAAGCGGGAGAAGAAAGGTATTAGTAATTCCTTAACAGAAGGGGTTTAAACGAAAGGTCCGGAAGGCGAAAGATGTTTTCAGCATAACATCTTCCGGCTTCCGGACATATTAATAATACAATCGGCAGCTATTACTGCACGGGGTTCATCAGTGTTTTAATACGTTCGGGTATGCCTGCAGGTATATTCACATCATCGACCTTTACACCGGCTGCAAATTCCATAAAAGAAGCAGGGTGTTCTTTTCTGCGGCCTGTTTTAACATCTACACTGGTGAAGTTGGTCCACATAATGGCTTTTAATGTGGTTTGCTGCTCATCGTACATTAGCATCTCCACCAGCACGTGCGACTCGCTCAGTTCAATAAGCCGCGATTCAATACACACCACTTCATTGTAAAAAGCAGGGCGCACATATTGTATATCATGCCGGCGTACTACCCAGGCAATTCCCTGTTTATGGTAATCGAGCAGGTTTATCTGGTAAGCCTGTTTCAAATGATCTTCGCGGGCATTCAACAGGTAATCAATATAGCGGGCATTATTCAAATGCCCCATAGGATCACAGTCATTGAACCGTACTGTATAAAATGTTTTTAGTTGCATGGTACTTTTATATTGAAAAAATCAGGAATCAGTTTATTAAGGCAATTTCATGTATTCCTCTTCCATCCGGTATTTAAGGTTATCCAGTAACCTGTTCAGCACCGTTACCTCATCGAGCACCTTGGCCATCATTATACCGCCCTCTATTTGTGCAAAGATCAATTCGGCTTCTTTCTTCACATTCAGGTCTTTCCTGAACGAACCTTCTTCTATGCCTTTTTTAAGTATATGTTGCAGGGAACCCAGCATTTCCTGCAAAGCCGCCCGCGCTTTCTTTTTTAAGAATGGATAGGCGTCATCGGCATCTATTGCAGTATTCATAAGCGGGCAGCCGCCATCAACAGGCGGCGAAACCGTATAATTTTTATAATACTGGAAAATGGTAAGCAACTTATCTACACCGGTCTTTTTAGCGCGCACTTTTGCACCAATGTCTTCTTTTAACTGGTTATAGGAATACTCAAAGGCCAGGGCGGCAATTTCATCCTTGCTTTCGAAGTTTCCATACAGCCCGCCTTTAGCCAGGCCGGTCGCTTTCATGATATCACTCATTGAAGTGCCGGCATATCCTTTCTTGTTAAACAGGGGCGCCGCTTTGGCAATAATGAATTCCTTTGTTTTTTCTGCTTTTGTCACAGGGCAAAAATAAACCGATCGGTCTAATTTGCCAAAGAAATGATCCAGCTGTATTCACACCCTGAAAATCCGTTCTCATCCTTTATTATTATCGGCTCATGCTTTTGCCGGCAAAAAAATTTTGGTACTTACTGCTATTGACTACCTTTGTGCCTCTTCAATGAATCGAACAATGAGAAACTAATACACCGTTCGCTGCAGCATCAGGCATGTTCCACGAACATTTAATTTCTTCTTCATCACATGGCTAGCGCTTGCTGCGCTCTCATTATCTTTTATTGTATTATCTCTTAAACAGGATTTATATGTCGGATCAAACAACCAACATAGGTACCATTCGTATCAAAACTTTTTTTTCTTTATTCAAGCAGGCCATATCGGGCCAGCAACAGGATTATACACAAGGCAGCATACGCCGGGCCGTGTTCTTACTGGCTGTACCCATGATACTTGAAATGTGCATGGAGTCGGTTTTTGCCGTGGTGGATATTTTTTTCGTAGGCCATACCGGAAAGAACGAAGCAGTTTCAACTGTGGTGCTCACCGAATCGGTGCTCACCATTGTTTATTCACTGGCTATAGGTTTAAGCATGGCAGCAACGGCTATGGTTGCCCGTCGTATAGGTGAAAAGAACCCCGAAGCTGCTGCAAAAGCCGGCATGCAATCGTTGATGATTGCGCTTTTTATAACAGCTGTTATAAGCATCGCAGGTTCAATATTTGCTCCGGAGGTCCTGAAATTGATGGGCGCTTCAAAGGAAACCGTAAGTATAGGCAGTAATTACACCCGTATCATTTACAGCGGCAGTGTAGTTATCATGTTGTTGTTCCTGATCAATGGTATATTCAGGGGAGCCGGTGATGCGTCTATGGCTATGCGCTCTTTATGGATCGCCAATATCTGTAATATCATTCTTTGCCCGCTTTTTATTCGGGGCCTGGGTCCAATTCCAGCTTTTGGTGTTACCGGCGCCGCCATGGCTACTACCATTGGCCGCGGTATTGGCGTTTGTTATCAACTATACCATTTATTCAGTGGTAAAAGGGTGATTAAGATCAAGCGGCAGGACTTTATTCCCGACTGGCCCATCATTAAATCTATTTCCAATATTGCCTGGACGGGCACTGCACAGTTTTTAATTGCTTCGGCCAGCTGGATGGTAATGGCCCGTATTATGGCCGAGTTTGGCGATACCGCCGTGGCAGGCTATGGCGTGGCCATCAGGCTCATCATGTTCTTTTTATTACCTGCCTGGGGCTTGAGCAATGCAGCCGCTACGCTGGTGGGGCAAAACCTGGGGGCCCAACAGCCGCTAAGGGCCGAACAATCAGTATGGCGCACCGCTAAATACAATACCATCTTCATGATCTTTGTAACCCTGGTGTTTATGTTATTTGCCCAACCCATTGTGGCTTTCATGAACGATGACGTTAAGGTCGAAAGCTATGCGGTACTGGCCTTACGCATAGTTAGCCTGGGTTATATTTTTTATGGCGTAGGGATGGTAGTTACCAATGCCTTTAACGGCGCCGGTGATACCAAAACACCTACACTCATCAACATCTTTGGTTTCTGGATGTTTCAGGTGCCGCTGGCCATTCTATTGGCGCTGGTATTTAAACTGGGGCCCAAAGGCGTATTTATCGCCATTGTTCTGGCCGAAACCGGTATCACCATTGCGGGTATCATCATTTTCAGAAAAGGTAAATGGAAACAGGTTAAAATATAACGGACCGGTTTTCGAAAATATTCAAAGGCCTCCCGCTACATAGGGAGGCCTTACCGTTTAACGGAATGGCTTTTGCAATTATTAGTTACTTTTAATTCCAAGTTACAACCTGCATGAAGCAAATTCCCAACAATGCCATTAGGCAAATACTGATACTGGCTACCATTATTACCCTTGGCATAGTTCTGTTTTACCAGTTAAGCAGCCTGATACCCGCATTCCTGGGAGCTTATACCCTGTATGTGTTGTTGCGTAAATGGATGTTCATTTTACAGGGCCGGTATAAGTGGAATAAAAACCTGACTGCCGCCACCCTCATGCTGCTGTCGTTCCTGATCATTATGCTGCCCATTTTAGTGGTGGTGAATATGCTCACTACAAAAATTGCGTTTGCCATGGAGCATTCGCAGGAGGTATTGGCTTCCCTGCAGGCGTTTATTCAAAAACTGGAGGCCCAGTACAAGATCCAGATACTGACCAGTGCCAATCTCGAAAAAGTAACTGCCTGGGGCGGCAATACCGTGCCAAAGATCCTGGCCTCTACCTTCGATACCATCACGGGCATTGTGATCATGTATTTTATTCTATACTTCATGTTGGTAGATGGCCGCAAAATGGAATCGAACTTTTACGACTGGGTGCCGCTGAAAGATGAAAACACCCTGTTGTTGCGCAAGGAGCTTAACAGCATGGTATATTCGAATGCCATCGGTATTCCCCTCATTGCCATATTGCAGGGCATTGTGGGCCTTATTGGCTACCTCATACTGGGGGTTGATGAACCCTGGTTCTGGTTTGTGATCACCTGTATCACCAGCATGCTGCCGGTGGTAGGGGCCGCCCTGGCTTATATTCCGGTAAGCCTGCTGTTTTTTGCCGCCGGTCATTCGGGTAAAGGGATCATTATGCTTTTATATGGTTTCGGGATCATTGGTACGGTCGATAACCTGTTCCGTTTCTGGGCCCTTAAACGCATAGGCGATGTGCATCCGCTGATCACCGGTTTCGGGGTTATTATCGGGGTAAGTCTTTTTGGTTTTATCGGCCTCATCTTCGGCCCCATCCTCATCTCCTTATTCCTGGTGCTCATTAAAATTTACGCCAGTGAATTTAATCTCGAAAAAAGAGACGGCACCGTTTCCAAATAATTGTTCTGCACACACTTACTTATCAATAAGAGATTTCTCTTATACGGGTGTACTCCAATCTACATAGCTTCCGGAATTTTTCCGGAAACTCTTCATTTTCACCTCAAAACGCAAAAATATTTTGCGCAATACCACGTTTAAGTGCAGTATTCAATTTAAAAATAGTTGTAAATCGTTTTTTAAGTTCAAATTCCTATGAAACGGACATATAAGAAAATGTCATTTGGTGTGTTGTTTTGCTGTTTGGCTGTATCGCCAGTTGTAACCACCGGTACAGGAAACGAGGTAACGGAAGCTGCTGAGGTTAGTACAGCCAAAGTTATGGATCCGATACCCGCTTCAACAAAGGAAATCGTACAATCAACTGCAGAAGCTATGGCGTCAGAGGCTATGGACCTGTACAATGCAATGAACCTGAAAAAAGTTGGCCTTTCTATAAAAGCCTTTGAATATGCGCTGAGGGGTTACAAAAATCTGGTTGAACGCGGAAAAGTAATCCGTGACCAGGTACTGTCGATCTGTGATTTCAGCCAGTCGTCGCGCAAAAAAAGATTTTATGTAATTGATATGGCCTCAAAGAAAGTGCTCATCAATACCTGGGTAGCACATGGCCGCAATTCGGGTGGCGAATATGCCCGGTCATTTTCAAACAACCCTGAATCGCATAAAAGCAGTCTCGGTTTTTATGTTACCGGCAATACGTACTACGGCAGCCACGGTTTGGCCTTAAAAATTGAAGGATTGGAAAAGAACATAAACGACAAAGCCGATGCACGCAATATAGTTATCCATGGTTCTGAGTATGTAGGCGCCAACTTTTTAGCACGCAGCCCCATCAACGGCCGCAGCTTTGGTTGCCCCGCTCTGCCTCAACAAGAAACCGGAAAAGTTATTGAAACAATCAAGGATGGTAGCTGTTTGTTCATTTATCATCCCACTAAAACTTATATACAAAAGTCAAAAGTTTTGAATGGTTAGATAGGACACAACTTCAGATGGTTTGAAGGTTAGAAAGCTCAATGTAGGTTCGTACCCTATGGTTGGGCTTTTTTCTTTTTACTTATGTGCGCTTCGACTTTCCGCCGGCAGGCAAACCCGCACTCAGTATATTTGCCTTTCTGCCCCTTCAACTTCGCTCTGGTTACTCTGGACTACTGCAAATAAACCGCCATCACCTGGCATAATATTCCAGCTATCAGCCCCAGGTAAATTTCTTTCTGTGTATGGTCCGAAACAATGAGCCGCGCCGTGCAAACCAGGCCGGCGATCAAAATAGCAATGGAGAAATAAATGCCCGTAACATCCTGCTGACTGAAGGCTTGCAGCAGGAAGAACGCCGCCAGTCCGCCCACGCCAATGGCATGCATGCTTACTTTAGCGATAATATTTAAAAACCAGGCGGCACAAACTGCCAGAAAAGACCCTAATAAGAAATTCAGAAAAGGTACCGGCGTATCCTTCTGGCCATGGAATACATACCAGGCCCAAAAGTAAAAGATCATCGCAGCGGCATAGGGTATTATCCTTTCTTTCTGCGTGCGCAAATGCATGGATTGTATCAGCTTCAACCGCCACATCAGGAACACGGCAAACCCCGGAATAAGGGCCGTATTCAGGATAACAGCTATAAGCCTCATTATTTTTATATAATGCGACGCACCTGCAAACGTATAGGGGTCAACAAACAATAAAAAAGCGGTTGCATAGGCCGGAATAAACAACGGATGAAAAATATAGGATATAATATTTGCCACTGCCCTGATGGGCGCCGGTTGTTTGGGAGGCTGGACGATCAAAGGTGTAGTTGACATAGCTTGCTATTACAGTTCTTTCCGTAACCGGGCTACCGGAATATTCAGTTGTTCGCGGTATTTGGCCACTGTTCGGCGTGCAATATTATAACCTTTTTCCTGCAATAGCTCGGTGAGTTTTTCGTCGCTCAACGGTTTCTTTTTGCTTTCCCCTTCTATGAGGTCGCTGAGGATCTTCTTTACCTCGCGGGTCGATACTTCCTCGCCACTATCGGTACTAAGCGATTCGCTGAAGAAGAATTTCAAGCGGTAAGTGCCGAACTCTGTTTGTACAAATTTGCTGTTGGCCACGCGGCTTACAGTCGAAATATCGAGGCCGGTACGTTCGGCAATATCTTTCAGGATCATGGGCTTCAGCGTGGTTTCATCACCAGTAAGGAAGAAGTCCCGTTGATAGCTCATGATGGTTTCCATTACACTGCTGAGGGTATGCTGCCGCTGTTTAATGGCATCAATAAACCACTTGGCCGCATCTATCTTCTGCTTTATGAACAGGATCGCTTCTTTCTGCCGTTTATCTTTCTTGCTGCCTTTATCGTATTCGCGCAGCATATCGCGATAGCCTTCACTGATGCGCAGGTCGGGCGCGTTCTTTGAGTTAAGGGTAAGCTCGAGCTTGCCGCCGTTGTTGTATACAAAGAAATCGGGCACTACATAACTTTCCGCTTTGTTGATATCGGCATGGTTACCGCCGGGCTTGGGCGTAAGGCGAATAATGTGGCCAATCACATCCTTCAAAGCATCGTCATCGAGGTTAAGGCCCCGCTGAATTTTATCGTAGTGCTTTTTGGTGAATTCATCAAAGTAATCGGTTAGCACGTCTATCGCTTTGTCAACATTTCTGCCTTCACGCTGCTGGCGGGCCAACTGTAATAACAAACATTCCTGCAGATCGCGGGCGCATACGCCGGGTGGGTCAAACTGTTGCACCAGCCTGATCACTTTTTCTACTTCCTGTTCGTTGGTCTCAATGTTTTGCCTGAACGCAAGGTCATCAACAATGGCTGCTGTTTCGCGGCGCAGGTATCCATCATCGTCAATACTGCCTACGATCTGTTCTGCGATCCGGCGTTCATTATCGCTCATCTTCAGCATGCCCAACTGGCCAAGCAGGTGTTCATGAAAAGACGTTTCAATTTTGTATGGAACTACTTTTTTGTCATCCAATTCGGGATAGTTATCATCCCGCAATTTGTAATCAGCAATTTCGCCATCTTCATCGCCTACGTATTCGCTAATGTCTATATTATCGTACTCATCTTCACTGCCATCTACATCAAAATCCTCTTCATCGCTGCTGTCGAATTCATCCTTCGTCTCATTATCATATTCGTCGTGATTTTCTTCAGACACTTCCAAAGCCGGATTCTCTTCCAGTTCTTCTTTGATCCGTTCTTCCAAATTAGCGGTAGGCACCTGCAGCAGTTTCATCAGCTGAATCTGCTGTGGAGAAAGTTTTTGTAATAGCTTTTGCTGTAAACTTTGACTCAATGCCATGTGCGTCAATATTTTAATCAGTTAGTCGCCAAAAATATTTTTAAAAAATTCGCGGCAACCACAAAAATCAGGCCGTAAATTTACAGACAAATGTAATCAACGTAATGAAACGATTTTATAAAATTATTGCCTTTGCGGTTTTTTGTTTCCAATCGGGGATTATTTCGGCTCAAAACCAGGTAAATATAACATCGCGGCAGGTGCTTTTTTCACCAGCCCGGGTGGCCCCGGTTTCTGTGTATAATTTACCCAAAAAGTTACCAACAACTGGTTTTCAGCTGTTAAATCAATATAAAATAGGTATTAAGCCGGCTTTCCCCCGGCCGGCAACCCTTACTATTATAGATAATAATTTATATACGCTACAGTTTGGCTATTTCTGTAAAAAGGAACTGCAGTTCGAAAAAACCACCCGCATTCCGCTCAGGTTGCGGTTGGGGTCGCTGGAGTATGTAAATAAACTGGAAGGGAAATAGGTTACTTTCTCACTATTTTATTGATCACAGTAACATCGTTCTGAAACTTATCTAATGTCTTGAGTGCCTCTTTCGGGGTGCTTTCCTTAAAATATTTCTGAAGCCATAATTTCGAGCTGTCGGGTTCCCGCATAGCCCTGTACTGATCTTTTTCGGTATACGATTCGGCATACACGGCGCCGGCCTCATACATGCGGCGCAATACCAGGTATAAAGTATCGCCCTTCGTACTGTTGATGACCAGGCTATCGACCATTTCTTTTTTATTGCCGGCCATTTCGGCCCTGGTTAAATCCATTTGCGTTTTCATGATCCAGGAAGTGGCATCCAGGAAAATGATCGAGAGGTCGTTATTTAAATAATGGGTCTTTCTAAGGCTGTCGAGGCGGTCCTGCGCTTTGCGGGTACTATCGCCCACATTACCGCTGAGCCCTTCGGCCGGGGCATCCTGGCTTTTACAACCAATAAGTACGATGAATGCACCGAGGCAAATGAACAGGTTTGTTCTTATAGCGAAGTCGGTTCTTTTCATTTTAAAAAAACGCAGGTTTTTCAACTATTCAAAAGGTTTAGAAGACGATCCCGCCACAGCTGGCAGCACCATCTTCTAAACGCTATGCCGGTAATTTAAATTATTATCAGGCAGATATCTTTTGTGCAGCCAGTACTTTCTTTACGGCAGCCACTATTTTCTCGCCCTTTTCTTTCACCTGCTGTTCGGTAGGCAGCAATGCGACCTGGGTACTAATACCACGGCTCATTATGGCGTCACTGGCCGAAAAATCTTTATTGGCTTGTTGCAGAATGGCGGCTTTGTATTCGGGATGCAGCGCATTGAGAGTAACGCCTTTTTTCAGGTGCTCCCATTTGCGAATGTAATGCCAGTTGTGATCGAACCAGTAGAAATTACCGCCCCAGCTATTCTGGGCTTTCAATTCGGTCACTACCGCCTCCGTTAATTCAGTTGTTGGCAGGAACCAGCTTAAGAAAGTGCAGCTGTCACCGGCTTCATCGAGCACGCGGCGGAAGCTGATCTCAGGCACTTGCGATAAGATGGCTTTCAATTGCGCATGACCGGCGCGTTGTTTGGTCAAAAATTCTTCGAGGCGGTTGAATTGCGCAAGGCCCACCGCAGCATGCAATTCAGAGATGCGGAAATTATAACCCAGGAACGGATGCAGATCGGCGCCGCGGTCAACACCTATATGGTCGTGACCATGATCACTGAAACCATCGCTGTTGATATATACATCTTTGCGGTTGGTTACAATGGCGCCACCTTCACCACAGGTAACGATCTTTACAAAGTCGAATGAATAACAACCGGCATCGCCGATGGTACCCAGGTATTTTCCTTTATAGGTTGCGCCAAAGCTTTGGCAGGCATCTTCGAGCAGGATCAGTTTATGTTCTTTACAGATCTGTTGCAGGGCATCCAGATCGGCCTGTGCGCCGCACATATGAACGGGCATTACGCATTTTGTTTTGGAGGTAATGGCTTTGCGAACAGCCGCAGGGTCCATAGTGAGGGTATCATCCACATCAACCAGTACCGGCAGGGCCCCCACGCTGATGATGGCCTCAAAACTGGCCACAAAAGTGAAAGTGGGCATAATTACCTCATCGCCGTAGCCAATGCCCAACGCGCTTAATACGGTGGTTAGGGCGGTGGTTCCGCTCGATACCAGGTGGGTATAGGTACAATCAAATTTTTTGCTGATGGCAGCTTCCAGTTCTTTTGCTTTCCAGATCCCCTTGCGGGCTGCATCGAAGCCAAACCGCATCAGGATCCCGGTTTCAAGTACATCATTTACTTGTTTGCGTTCTTCGCTGCCAAATAGTTCAAAGCCAGGCATATTGAATTTGTTTAGTGTTTGATGTTTGTTATGGTGAGCAAAGGTAGAAAAATCGGGTGACAGTGGTGATCCGGTTTGTGTAACTGTAAGGGTACCAGTTGAAAACAGTTCATAGCCGGCCAAAAAAAGAGGCTCCCCAGGGGGAAGCCTCCTATCTTTAATCCTTTTTTCTATTTCCGGAGCCCACTTATAGGGCACACGCTGAGATCTGGAATTTCCTTCACCCCTTTAGGGGGCCGGGGGTTAATTCGTTGAAGCGGTAGTTGCTTCTTTGCTCACCGTCCAGCCCAATCTGTCAACCTTCACCGCCTCCAGCTTAATAGGCCAGTTGGGGTAAGGTTTGCTTTCATTATTCTCATCATCGAGACAGGTTACATAGAACCGTACAAACTTCTTATCATTTCGCAGCGGCGCATAAAAAACACAGCTGTCGCACGAATCGAACCGGCTGCCTATCAATTGGGAATTATAGAAGTTGTTGTTATTGTACGCTTCATTATAACAGGCGTACAGACGGTAACATTTTATCTTTTTTGTTTCGCCGGGTGTTTTTACCACCTCAATGCGCAGTACGGTGTCAACCGGTTTTATGGATACCACATCAGGCGTTGCAGGCCGCACAGAATCGATCCAGGGCATGGCGGGTATCATGGCCGGTTCTTTATAATAATTATAGCGCAGGCTATCGTTCCAGCCTAATGGATTTTTTACAAATGACTGGGTGCTGAAGTAAATAGCGCCCTGTATTTCAGGGTATTTGCGCATAGCCTGTATTTGGCGGGGCAATTGCGTTTTATCGCGCCAGGCGGGGGTGGAACCGGCTTTAAAAATACCAATTCCAATATAACAATGCCGGCCATAACTATGCTTCGCCCACCAGTCGAGCAACACTTCATACGCGGCCCGGGGATGACCGAATTCGAAATAGATCTGGGGCGCTACATAATCGATCCAGCCGTTCTTTAACCAAAGCAGGATATCGGCATACAGTTCGCCATAATTTGTGAGGGCCTTTGTTTCGCTGCCTTCGGGGTCCTGACTTTTGTTGCGCCAGATGGCGAAGGGCGAAATGCCGAACCGGCATAAGCGGTTCTCTTCCTTGATGGCATTGCTCAGCTTGAAGATGATAGAATCGGTATTGCTGCGGCGCCAGTCGCCGATGTCCATTCCATTGCCATATTTCTGGTACGACTCCTTATCAGGAAAATCTTTATTGCCTTCGGGGTATGGATAGAAATAATCATCAAAGTGAATGGCATCTATATCGTAACGGCTAACGATGTCGCGAATAACATTCACCACATAGTTTTGTGCTTCTTTATTACCAGGATCAAAATAACGGGTGCCGGCATAACTCAGGAACCACTCGGGGTGCAGGCGGGTAATATGGTTGGCTGCAATGGACGATTTTCCAATGGCAAATTCGGCGCGGTAAGGATTGCACCAGGCGTGAAATTCCATGCCGCGTTTGTGCGCTTCCTCGATCATAAATGCCAGGGGATCATAATAGGGAACCGGGGCCTTGCCCTGCTTACCGGTAAGCCATTGGCTCCAGGGTTCATATTGCGAGGGATAGAACGCATCGGCACAGGGGCGTACCTGAACGATAACGGCGTTAAGGCCGTTCCGCTTATGCATTTCAAGCAGCTGAATGTATTCTGCTTTCTGACTTTCGGTATTGTAATTCCCCTTTGTAGGCCAGTCGATGTTGTCTACAGTAGCAATCCATGCAGCCCTGAATTCATATTTGGGTTGCGCTACTACATTAAACACTATAAAACAGGCCACTACAAACAGGCTCGCAGTTCTTTTCATATTCGGATTAAAGATTAACGGATGTTGTTATACAAAGTACGGTTATTCTGAACTTCTTATTTTATCAAGTAAATGATTTAACATTTTTGCATCTTCTTCACTCAGGTTACCGAGCATCAGATCCATTTGCTCATTATAACTGTCGAGCTGATCGAGCAACTGTAAACCCGTATCGGTAATGGTAACGTCTACCAGCCGCCGGTCGGTTTTACAAATTACTTTTTGTACCAGTTCCTTTTTTACCAGCCTGTCTACAATGCGGCTGGTATCGCTCATTTTATCCAACATCCGTTGTCGGATCTGCAAGGTCGATAAGGGCTTCCCGGCGCCCCGCAAAATGCGGAGGATATTATACTGCTGGGAAGTTATATCTCCTTTTTCAAAAAACTGCTTGGTCTTTTCTGTTATCCAATTGTACGTGAAAATAAGATTGACCACTGTTTTGTGATACTCATTCCTGAATTTCGATTGTTGTATATCTCTTTCTATACTCATGGCTCTGCACAGAGGTTATTATTTGTTATTTAATCAAAACAGATAATTAGGGGCGGGGCGGCCGTGTTTGCATAAAAATGCTGAACTTATGATGCGTTTGAGGCAACATAACAGATGCTTCTGAAGATCCATTCAACCAATCATGAATGGTTTCAGGCTGATGTGGTAACCGGCTACAAAGAGAGGCAGACAAGGACATGTGCTTATCAGTTTAACTTGTTCTGCGGTCAGGTATGGGGAGGATGAGGTTTAGGACACTTAATGCTGGTCTCCGGTATTTTTCTACGTTGGGCTTCGCCAGCTGGCGAATTGTTTAGGGGTTGTTGGTCTGGTCTACTGTCCGATCGGTTATTATTGTTCTGCTAAACCTATTTTGTTTTTCGAAATTACAGTTTTTCTAATTCCTTTGACAATTTTCAATCCTTATTCTCCGCATTTCAGCTGACAAAAATTTTACGCCATGCAAGTTAAGGTGAAATCGCTGCGTACGGTGATCCATCATAAACATTCCCATCACTTTATATACTTTTCTTGCCGCCGGTAAGGAATTTCCTATAATCAATCGCCCCATACTCTGGTACCTTCACTGCAATTGGCGCAAATATCAATATTTTTTCGTCCCATCAGCACCTGTTCCCTGAATCGCTTATACTTATCGTTATGCCAAACTTCCTTGAAGCTTTTTCCTTTCAGGTCGCCCAGCGTATGTTGGGCATCTTTATCAAAACAGCAGGGCACTACCAATCCATCCCAGCTAATTACCGTTGCATGCCATAAGCGCCAGCAATGGTTCTGCAGGGCGTTCCTGATTTCCATTTCACCCTGTTTGTTCTTGCGGTAGCGGCTGTATTTTTCAATGGTCGGTATCAGCTTGTTGGGATCGTTCTCATAATCGTATACCTGGGCTGTTTTGAACCGTACTTCATCGACCCCGATCTCTTTTGCCAGGCGTTTGATATCCTCAATCTGGTGCTCGTTTGGTTTTACTACCAGGAACTGGAAGAACACAAACGGCGTTTTGCTTTTCAATTCCTTTTTCCACTTTACAATATTGCGCGCCCCTTCAAGTACTTTATTCAATTTTCCACCCACGCGGTATTGCTGGTACACGTCCTGGGTAGTGCCATCGATGGAAATGATCAGGCGGTCGAGCCCGCTTTCCACCGTTTTGCGGGCATTTTCTTCGGTAAGGTAATGTGCATTGGTTGAAGTAGCCGTATAAATACCCTTACCACTTGCATATTTCACCATATCGAGAAACCCCGGATTGAGGTACGGTTCGCCCTGGAAATAAAAGACGAGGTACAGCAGGTCCCTGGATAACTGGTCAATGGTATCGCTGAAAAAATCTTTCTGTAACATCCCTGTGGGGCGGGTAAACGCCCGTAAACCACTGGGACATTCCGGACAACGCAGGTTGCAGGAAGTGGTAGGCTCGAATGAGATAGATATCGGGTACCCCCATTGTACAGGTTTGCCGGAAATTTTGCTAATATAATAGCTGCTTAATACCTTTCCGGCATTCCATACCCGGCGGGGTGTTAACCTCGATAATAAATTGAAACTATCGTGCCAGTTAATTGCGGGCATAGAAGTGTAAAATTAGGGTTCGCAGGGGTAAAGACAATGTTTTAAGCACCCTATCGTTTAAAAGAGTTAAAATTTTCCACTTCAACAGATTATATCATCGCTTTGTTCAAAGGCTAATATATTTGTGAACCCATTATGGCAAATAAAAAAAAGGTAGCCATTGTTTTTTGGAAAATACTAATAGGCCTGATCGCAACAGCGACCGTATTTATGCTATTATTCCGTGTGTATGAATGGTGGCAGGAAAGGCGGGCTCATTTTATCCGTTATGAAGCTTTTGGCATTGAAATTCCCACCCGTTATCATATTCATGGCATAGATGTATCGCGTTACCAGGAAACCATTGACTGGGAAAGCGTAAAATCGATGGATGTAGAAGGCGTGAAGCTTGGCTTTTCTTTCATTAAAGCCACCGAAGGTGTTGAAAGTGAGGATCGTTTTTATAAACGCAACTGGAAAAGGGCCAAAGAGGCCGGCATGGCCCGGGGCGCCTATCATTTTTTTATTGCCACCAAGAACGGAAAGGTGCAGGCCGAACATTTTATAAAAACGGTAGAACTGCAACCCGGCGACTTACCACCGGTGCTCGATGTGGAAAAAACCTTTGGCGTGCCTTATTCAAAAGTGCGGGAACGCGTTCGGGAATGGCTGGTAACCGTGGAGAATTATTACGGGGTCAGACCCATTATATACGCTAATGTGGATTTTTATCAGCAAGTGCTGAAAGATGAATTTGATGACTATCCTTTATGGGTAGCGCACTACCTGCAAAAAGAAAAACCCCGCATTTACCGCGACTGGCATTTTTGGCAATACAGCGAACAGGGTCATGTAAATGGGATCTTCTGCCGGGTCGATTTCAACGCTTTTAATGGCGATTCTACTGAGTTTAAGAATTTGTTGATCAATTAAGAGAGCATTACAGTAAAGCAGTCTCATGTGACCCAACAAGGGTCCTGTTCCCCGAAACTAAAAACTTACCTACCTTGCTATTATAATTCAGCCCGCATGAGCCAGATGGAAGACGATGTAAAAGATTTTCTGAAACGGATCGTTTGGACGGTTTCCTCCGGATTTTTATGGCTTACGCTTACAATCGGTATAGGCGCCTACAATGATTGGCTGGTGCCCGAACATTCAGTCAGCATCGGCAACATAATCTTTTATATCTGGATGGCCGGCACCCTGGCAGCATTGATCTACATGTATAGCCGCATCTGGAAAAAGAAATTCCCGCACGGATGATCGCATAAAAAGAAAAAGGCTTCCCAAGGGAAGCCTTCAATATTTTAAACCGGTGTTCGTGTACTCCTTAGGGGCTGGGTATTAAAACCTCGTGGCCGGACAACCTACTTTTCTATCACGATGATAGGTAGGCAAGCCTGCAATGCGTTTATATTGATCAATAAACGAGCGTACGGTCACCGTAAGGGCCATGTAATAATAACCGTCTTTTTCGTTTGAACCGCCGCGGGGTGTTTTAGCAGTGGGGTACGAACCGGCGCCTACTTCATCGCCCCGGTAAGCCAGGTCAACTGCAGTTTGCCCTTTGGCAGCCAGCAGCGTAGCCTGATCAACATATTCTGTACTAACATCATCAAGATAATCAGTAAACAATTTTCGGTAACCCAGCTCCAACCCAACCCTGATATCTTCACTTATGGCATACGTGGCGCCAATTCCCAACGGAATATTGAACTGGGTGAGCTTATATCCCTTTTTACCGGCAACAATACCCTCACCTTCGGTGCTCAGGGGTTGCAGAAAGGTCTTGGTGCCGTCGGGTGCTTTTGTGTAAGGCTTAAAATGATATAAGCCTATACCTGCAAACAAATAGGGGGTGAACCAGGAATCGTTCAAACTTAAAATATTGTATTGCGCACTCAGTTCCCAATCGAACAGTTTGGTAGAAAAATTCAGGTTACGCATTTTCATGTTGCTGTTGCCGTATTTATCATCGGCCGCAAGGGATGAAAGCGTGAAATAGGTTCGGGCAGTAAAATGTTCGGAAAGATCATACTGGGCGCCCAGCGATCCCAAAAATTTAGCTTGTTTAAAGGTAACCCGCTTTGCCTGCAGATCGCCCTGGTAGTTGGCGACTCCCAACCGGGCCGAAAAATGAAAATTCTGGCCAAGGGTTGCCAGGGGTAAACAACATAACAGCGTGAAAATGTTTCTCATTGATATTCAATTAGGACATAATACATTCATCCGCACAAATCTACGGTTTGGTTGACACCTTTTAAACGGTTTGAAAGCTAAATTATTACGCCCCGGCCTCCGCCAGGTGGCGGAGGTGTAAAATCCCCTTCTGAGTTTCACACTGTTTGCCCGCAACGCCCGTGCACAGCTGTATTTCTTTCACAATTACCTATTGTTTCGCATCAAGGATAACCGGCGTATTGCCCTTGCCCATGATCACCATTTTGGCGTTGCTTGAACCAGCCAGTTCTTTCATGGCCTTTATTTGTTCATATTGCAATTGCCTGTCGGTAAGACTTTCGCTGATGATGTGCTGGTAGTCGCTGATACCCTGCGCTTCTACCCGTTTGCGTTCCGCCTCCTGCTTTTCTTTTTGCAGTACGAATTGCATTTTCTGGGCATCCTGCTCGGCGGTGATCTTTTGCTCAATGGCTGTTTTTACCATGGCCGGCAGCGTTATATTACGTACCAGCAATTGTTCCAGCACCAGGCCCCGGTTTTTAAAGTCGGTTTCAATGCTTTTAAAAATGCGGGTCTGAAATTCATCGCGCTTCGAAGAATACAGCGATACCGCTTCATAATACACCGCATTATCGCGGATTTTGGTACGGGTGAGCGGCCGCACGATCTTATCAGTAAAATCGAGCCCGGTTTCCCGCACCAGGCGCGGCGCTTCGGTTGGCAATACCCTGTACAGCACCGTAAGGTCAATAACTACTTCCAGCCCGTCGGCTGTAAGGGCGCGAATGGCGTCATCGCCCGATTTCTGTCCTTCATCACGCACGCCGCTCATGGTGTAGTTCTGGGTTTTTACATCCATCTTTTCTACTTCGAGCAGGGGATTAATAAAATGCAGACCGCTGCTTAATACATCGTTCTGTACTTTACCAAACAATTTCTTTACACCTATTTCACCGGCTTCAATCTGAATGATACAGGAAGTGAGTATGCCAATCAGGATAAAGATGACCCCGATTATCCGTACGGGAGAAGCAAAACGATGGAAATTTTCCTGGCTGCGGGCAATTGCCAGGCCTACGATAAAAATGATAAATCCAATAATTATAAGAGCCATGGTAGTATGATTTATGTTTGCCCATATGAATGGGCAAATTGGGTTGAAGTGTACTGGATGCCGCGCTTGGGTATAACCTGTCCCGCTCTGCGGAATTAGCTACTATGGTCTGCCACAATCACCCAGGTACCATTAATTTTCCGGAAGAGAAGATTGTAGTGGCCGCCCACATCGCCGATTTTCCTTTTCAAATGCCATTTACCAACAATGAAGTAGTATTCGGGCGACAGTCGCTGCACTTTGATAAGCTCAAACGACAGGGTTCCCATTGCGTCGGCATTGTTGTAATGCTGTTTATAATTCATTAGTGTGTTGTGGTAGCCATATGTTACACCGCTTTTACCAATAAACATCAAAGAGTCGTTGTTCCAGTACCCTTTCATAAATTCTTCAATATTCCCATTGTTCCACGCAACGACCTGATCGCCCAGGACCTTACGTATAGTTTGTTCATCGCCCGACTGGGCGCAGGCATGTTGAATGATAAAGAAGGTAAGAATGAATAAAGGCAAATTTCTCATAATGTGTAGTTGTTTCTTTAAAGATACAAAACCGTAAACGGCAAACGGCACTGCCACCGGTAACCGGAAAAAAAAGAGGCTTCCCTTTTAGGAAACCTCTTAAAATTTTTGAACCTCATTGCTCCTCCGCCAGCCCCCAACTCGTCGGGGGGTATTATATCTTAAACTTCTTCATATACGCTGCGTCCACCTCTGCACTCTTCAGCGGGGTGCTGTTATCATAGTGCTCCTGCTCAACAATATAATATTTCAGTCCCTTGCTGGTACCCACTTTCAGGATCTTCGCAAAGTCAATACTACCGGTGCCCAGGTCGGTAGATGCATCTGTATTCTTGGGATCTGCACCTTTTAACCGGTCTTTTACATGACACAAGGTAAACCGGCCGGGATATTTGTTCAACCAGGCAATTGGATCGGCGCCGGCGGTAACAACCCAGTAAATATCCATTTCAAAATCAACCAGGGCTGCATTGGTATTCTTCATCAAAACATCCTGGGGCATTTGTCCTTCCAGCTCGGTAAAG
This sequence comes from Niastella vici, assembly GCF_002077945.1. Lineage (GTDB taxonomy): Bacteria > Bacteroidota > Bacteroidia > Chitinophagales > Chitinophagaceae > Niastella > Niastella vici. Next base: position 721,595 of record NZ_LVYD01000001.1, on the reverse strand, counting down.
CTGTAGCCATGGTTGTGATAAGCGAATCGCAATCCGTTCTTTTTACAGATCTCACCGCAGGCATTGAATTTCTCGGCACTCCGTTTAAAGTCATCAATGGTCTTTTGTACGCCCAGGTGCGGACAAATAAGATATTTCATTCCAATTTCACCGGCCTGTGCTGCCTTTGTTTCAAAATCACTATTGATATTACAGTGGCTCGAAACAATGCTCATGCCCAGCTCATCCATATATTTTTTGAATTCCTTGTTGGTCATACCCCAGAACATGCCCTGCTTGCCTTCATAGCTTTCAACCTGTTTATAACCAAACGAGGCTACCTGTTTTAAAACACCTTTGGGATCTTTCGGCAGATCATCGCGCAGGGACCATAACTGCAGGCCAAATTTTTTAATGTGTCCATTCGTTGAAAAATCCTCCATTGAAAATGCTGATCTTCCAACGAGTATTCCTGACGCCAATGCTCCGGTTGCTTTGAGAAAACTTCTTCTGTTATACATGATGGTTGTTGTAATTAATCCATATTTAAAATACCAATGATGAATGGCGAAGGGTTTTGCACTTCAACATTCATCATTTATAATTCAATAGTCAATTTGCTTATAAAGCCCAGGCCTTATCGCCTTTTTTGTAAGGCATACAGGCTTCGAAACGGCCGGGTACCGGCACATAACGCAACGCTTTTGTAGCGCCGGGTTCCGATGTAAAGTAACCCAACAGGGTTAACTGTTTCATCAGCGAAAAATAATGCGGCTCATCATCCTTCTTCTTGTTCTTGCCGTGTTCTTTCTGCTCCTTATCCAGGGCATTCAACAACTCCTTACGTTGTTCAGGGGTTATTTTCATAAACCCATTACCGCCGTACTTCTGTTTGCTGGCTTCATTCAGCTTGTTCATGCCTTCCAGGAATATTTTCTGTTGCTTTTCGTCGTAGCAATCTTTCACCATAACGGTCATGAAGGAGCCTACTTTAGCTTCTTTGGCGCCGGGTGTATCGGTAGCAGGAATAATGGTCTCTGCTATTTCATCCAGGTAAGCAATATCGTCGGCGGTGAAGTCAACTGATTGTCCGATCTTTTTATCGGAGCTGGTGCAACCGCTCAGAAAAAATTCTCCCCCTATTACCGTTCCCCCCAACAACAATGCAACACGGGATAGTGCGTCTCTTCTGTTCATAATTATTAATTTGAAGTATGAATCAATTTTGAGATTTATTAGAGATTACCTTTTTTCAGCTCATTCACCGCAAAATCTGCAGCCCGTGCTGTAAGCGCCATATATGTCAACGACGGGTTCTGGCAGGCTGATGAGGCCATACAGGCGCCATCGGTTATGAACACATTCTTTACATCATGCATCTGGTTATTGCCATTCAGTACCGATGTTTTTGCATCTTTACCCATGCGGGCAGTGCCCATTTCATGAATACAGAATCCGGGCGGGGGATCACTGTCGAATGTTTTTACATTCTTGATGCCTGCTTTTTCAAGCATTTCCGCGGCGCTGTCCATCATATCCTTCCGCATGATCTTTTCATTCTCCTTGAACTCACAATCAATATCGAGTATGGGCAATCCCCATTTATCTTTCTTCTCTTTGTTCAGGGTAACCTTATTTTCATAGTAAGGTAAGTGTTCGCCCCAGGCAGCAATGCCCATGCCCCATTTACCGGGTTCGGTAAGGCTTGCTTTCAGTTCAACCCCAATGCCATCTTCACCATTCCCACGTCCCCGGCTGGCGCCACCCTGATAACCAAAACCGCGAACATAATCGCTGCGTTTTGTTTTTTCATTGATATTCCTGAACCGGGGTATGTAAATACCATTCGGTCTTCTTCCATAATAATACGAATCCTCAAATCCATCATAATCGCCGTGTGCGCCTACTCCATAGTGATGGTCCATGAGGTTGTGGCCCACCTGGTTGCTACTATTGCCAAATCCATTCGGAAATACATCCGATACGGAATGTAACAGAATATGCGCAGTTCCCAGGGTACTTGCATTCAGGAAAACTATTTTAGCATAGTACTCTTCGGTCTTCATGGTTTCTGCATCCAGGATCCGAACGCCGGTAGCCCGCTTTTTATCTTTATCATACAGCACATCCAGTACTATGGAATGAGGCCGTAAGGTAAGATTACCGGTTGCTTTGGCAGCAGGCAGGGTAGCCGAGTTGCTGCTGAAATACCCACCGAACGGACAACCCTGGTGGCATTTATTGCGGTACTGGCAAGGCCCGCGGTCACCCACCTGTTTGGTATGGTTGGCCGAGCGGCCCATGATCATTACCCGGTCGCTGTAGTTTTGCTTAAGGCTGGCTGCCACATGTTTCTCCAGGCAATTCATTTCCATGGCTGGTAAAAACTCCCCATCGGGCAATTGCGGCAAACCGTCTTTGTTGCCATTAATACCGGCGAACTTCTCTACATAGCTGTACCAGGGCGCCAGGTCTTTATACCGTATTGGCCAGTCAACTCCATGGCCATCTTTGCCATTGGCTTCAAAATCAAGATCGCTCCACCGGTAGCTTTGACGGCCCCACATCAGCGAGCGGCCGCCAACATGGTATCCCCGTATCCACCAGAACTTCTTTACCTCGTTGTACGGGTTTTCAATATCATTGACAAAGAACTTTTTTGAAACCTCATCGTAAGCATAGCATTTGCTTTGAATGGGGCTGTTCTTTTTATCTTCTTCGGTCCGGTTATTATGGTGCGTCAACTCCCAGATGTTCTTTTCTGTTCCGGCGTAGTCTTTAATGTGTTCTACATTTCTACCCCGTTCCAGCACCAGTGTTTTAAGACCTTTTTCGCATAATTCCTTGGCGGCCCAGCCACCACTTATACCCGAACCAACTACAATGGCATCATAGGTGTTTTGTGCGGTTGCTTTCGTGTTTAGGTGTACGTTCAGAGAATCTCCTGGCATAGTGTTGCTTATTTGCTAATTTGATAATGTGCTAATATGCTAATTGAAGACGATATCTAATAAATTAAGGAAGCGTGTAAATTAAAAAAAATTTTAACCGTAAAGAAAACATTTAACAAGCCTGCCCTTATTATCAGCCCATTAGCAAATTTGCACATTAGCACATTATTCTACAGATTTCCTTTTTTCAATTCACTCACAGCATGATCAGCGGCACGGGCCGTTAATGCCATGTAAGTAAGTGAGGGGTTAACGCAGGCAGCAGATGTCATGCAGGCGCCATCGGTTACGTATACATTGGGGGCATCCCATACCTGGTTGTGCCCATTGAGCACAGAGGTTTTGGCATCTTTACCCATGCGGGCGGTACCCATTTCATGAATACCCATACCCATGAAATAATCGCTTTCTGAAGGTTTTACATCCTTTAAACCGGCGGCAGTAAGCATTTCCATGGCATCGTTCTTCATATCGACCCGCATCTTTTTTTCATTATCCTTCAATTCGCAGTCGATGGCCAGCACCGGCAAACCCCATTTATCTTTTTTCGTTTTATCGAGCGAGATCGTGTTTTCGTGGTAGGGCAATATTTCGCCAAAAGCGGTCATACCCAACGACCAGGGACCGGGTTCCTGCAAAGCATTCTTTAATTCTGCGCCAATGCCCAGCTCCGCGATCTGGCGGTTCCAACCCTGGCGGCTGCCAGCGCCCTGGTAACCGAAGCCCCGCACATATTCTCTTTTATCGCTGCCCACATTGCGGAAACGCGGGATATAAAAACCGGTGGGCCGGCGGCCGAAATAATATTTATCGTCATAACCCTCAAAAATTCCATCGGCACCAACGCGGAAATGGTGGTCCATTACATTATGGCCCAACTCGCCGCTGCTGCTGCCCAAACCACCGGGCCATACATCAGTTGCTGAATTGAACAGCACCCAGGTACTGTTGAATGCCGAAGCGCACAGGAACACTACTTTCGATTTAAACTCGTAGGTCTTGTTTTCCTGCGCATCCATCACTTCAACACCGGTGGCTCTTTTCTTGTCTTTATCGTACAGCACTTTGGTTACAATAGAGAAAGGACGAAGGGTTAAATTACCCGTAGCTACGGCAGCTGGCAAAGTAGATGATTGCGTGCTGAAATAACCGCCGAACGGACAACCCAACCAGCATTTGTTGCGGTACTGGCAATTGGTTCTGCCCGGTAAAGGCAGGGTAGCATTCGCTACGCGACCAATAAACAAATGACGCTGTCCTTTATAATGATCTTTAAGCCGGGCGGCCACATCTTTCTCAACACAGTTCAATTCCATGGCTGGCTGAAACTGTCCATCGGGTAAATGCGCCAGGCCTTCTTTACTACCGCTGATACCGGCAAATTTCTCAACATAGTCGTACCAGGGCGCAATTTCTTTATAGCGGATGGGCCAGTCAACACCATGGCCATCTTTTGCATTGGCTTCAAAATCGAGATCGCTCCAGCGATAGCTTTGACGGCCCCACATCAGTGAACGGCCGCCTACATGGTAACCACGGAACCAGTCGAACCGTTTTGTTTCTGTATACGGACAATCCTTTTCGTTTGTCCAGTAATTCAGGTTCATTTCATTGAGCGGATAATCCCTGTTCAACACGGGATATTCCTTTATCATTTCCTGGGTTTTGCCGCCGCGGTGAGGAAATTCCCAGGGTGCTTTATTGGCGCTAGTATAGCCTTTAATATGTTCAATATTTTCACCCCGCTCCAGCAACAGCACTTTCAATCCTTTTTCGGTCAGTTCTTTTGCAGCCCAGCCGCCACTGATACCCGATCCCACTACAATAGCATCATATACATTATCTGCCATGATTCATTGTTTTATTTAGTTTTAAGAAAGACGAGAAAAATGCGAAAACAGTTTTATACATCACAGATCTTAATGGCTTTTTCAAGCGAAACCAGCTTTTCTTCATTGGTTTTGCGCGCGGGTATAAATTCCTGCGCAACATATCCTTTGAAACCGGTTTCAAGAATGGCCTTCATGATCGCAGGATAATAGAGCTCCTGTGTTTCATCAATTTCATTTCGGCCCGGAACGCCACCGGTATGGTAATGGGCTATGTACTGGTGATTGTCTTTGATGGTGCGAATTACATCGCCTTCATCGATCTGCATGTGGTAGATATCGTATAACAGCTTGAAGTTTTCGGAACCTACGCGCTTTACCAGCTCAACACCCCAGGGTGTTTTATCGCACTGGTAATCTTTGTGATTCACTTTGCTGTTCAGCAGTTCCATTACGATCATCACATTGTTCTTTTCAGCAAGGGGCATTATTTGCTTTAAGCCTTCAGCACAATTGTTCCAACCGGTTTCATCGTCTATACCCCGGCGGTTGCCACTGAAGCAAATGAGGTTTTTATAACCTGCTTTCGCTACCAGGGGAATCATTTCGGTGTAGTTCTTGATTAACTGGGCGTGATTTTTTTTATCGTTCCAGCCATCTACCAGGTTAATTTCGGCGCCATTGCACATAGAAGAGAACAGGCCGTGTTTTTGTAAGGTTGGCCAGTCTTTGGGGCCAACAAGGTCAATAGCACTGATACCCATTTTTTTTGCTGCCGCACAAAATTCATCCAACTCAATGGAACCATAGCACCAACGGCAAACAGCGTGGTTGATATTTCCTTTCAAAGTAGTTGATTTAATTGCTGAGGGGGTGGTAAAAGACGAAAGCACGTTGGCAGTACCCAGTGCGGCCGTTCCCGCTACCAGGTTTTTGATGGCAACTCTTCGCGATTGATTAGCCATGTTTATAAATGTTAAGATTGAAATTTACAAATTGTTCTCACAAATTCGTTTAATTGTAAAAGCCTTCGCGTTAAATTATTACAAAAGGTTAAGATAGTACTATTATAAGCTAACAGGTGTTAATAGCAGCACAGCGGCTATTTTACCCTTTACAGCTATGCTATCGCCTGTTTATGTTGTGTATAGTGCTTGCGACGGGCAAAATAAACGATCACGAAGATCACCACCAGGATCGCAGGCATTATAGCCACTTTCATAAATGTATTCGATCCCGCTATAGCATCGGCTTTAGCAGCCTCTTCGCCGGCTGCAACAGCGGCCGCTTTATATTTATCGTACCATTTTCCCATCACTGGCAATATTAAAGAAACCGAAAACATCCCGGCCCCGCCCATTAAGGAAAGCCCTAATGCACCTGTATTGGGTAAATATTCCGATACAAAACCCAGCATGGTAGGCCAAAAGAAGCAGATACCCACCGCAAAAACCAATGCAGCGCCAAATGCAGCACCACCGCTGGCTTTGCTCAACAGTATTAAACCAATGCCGGCAAACAGGGCCGAAAAGATCAACATACCATTGGGATTCAACCGGTGTACCACGGGGCCGGCAAAAGAACGGCCCAGGGCCATAATGCCATTAATAAATACCAGTACCAGAATGCCCGAAATACCGGCACCCTGTAATAAAGCGCCCAGCCATTGGTTAGTACCCAATTCAGTAGCAGCGGTCATGAACATACAAATGACCATTACTATGAACAGCGGGTTTACGCAGGCTGCGAACATTTGTTTAGTGCTAATTCCTTTTGCAACCCGTTCAGTTGGGGGGAAAGTCAATTTCAGGAATAACACCCCATATATAACAGCAGGTATCAGCAGCAAGGCTACCAGGACATGCCAGCCGATCTGCAATTTTTCGAGTAATGCGTAAGCGATCAAACCACCAATAACAATCCCGCCGGGGAACCAAACGTGAAAGCGGTTCAACATGGTTGTTTTGTTCTCGGGGAACAGGGAAACTACGAGGGGGTTACAGGCTGCTTCTACCATGCCATTCCCAATACCAATACACAGCGTACCTATAAATAACATGGTGGCATCTTTGGCCACCAGGTAAATAATAACGCCCGATACATGGCCAATGAAAGCCAACCCTATCAAACGTTTCATACCTATTATATCACAAAGCGGGCCGCCAAATACCATGGCCAGGGTAAAACCCCAGAATGCCGGACTGAAGATCCAGCCAATTTGTTCTTTATCGAGATGGAATTCCTGACCCCATACGCCTTCGAGCGAGGCACGGAACGCAAAGGTCATTGCAGTAACAATAAGAGCAGTACAACTGGCAACAAATAATTGCTTACGTTGGATAGTTGGTTGTTGCATGGCAAGAATCAATTTTGTTTTTAAACGGTTTGGTAATTGATAATTTTTAAAGTTTTTACCGAACCACCGTAACTTTATCGAACGCTAATGTAAATTCGTTAGATTCAAATAAGCATGTAAATGTAATTTTTTATTTTAAAACAAATCCTTTTTCACATTTTCTAATTTCTTTTTCATGAACAGAAAATTAAGAATGGGAATGGTGGGTGGAGGCAAGGATGCCTTTATCGGCGCTGTTCACCGCATTGCTGCCAATATGGATGGCCTTATTGAGCTCTCCTGTGGAGCCTTAAGCGTTAATCCTGAAACGGCCATCGAATCTGGTAAGATGTTATTTCTTCCCGATGACCGCATATATACCAATTATGAAGATATGATCAGGGCAGAAAGCAAATTGCCAGCTGACAAACGCATGGATTTTGTGACCATTGTAACGCCCAATTTCGCGCACTTTGCACCGGCTATGATGGCGCTTGACCATGGCTTTCATGTGGTGATCGAAAAACCAATGACCTTCACACTCGATGAAGCTAAACAGTTAAGCAAAAAAGTTCAGGAAACCGGTTTGCAATTATGCTTAACACATACCTATTCGGGTTATCCCATGGTTAAGCAGGCCCGCGCCATGGTACAGGGCGGTGTGTTTGGCAAGGTTAGAAAAGTAATTGTAGAGTATCCGCAAGGTTGGTTAAGCAAATTGAGTGAACGTGAAGGCAATGCACAGGCAGCCTGGAGAACCGATCCCAAGAAATCGGGTAAGGCCGGTGCTATGGGCGATATTGGTACACATGCTGCCCACCTTACAGAATACATCACTGGTTTAAAGATCACACAACTGTGCGCCGATCTGAACATCATGGTTGAAGGCCGCCACCTCGATGATGATGGTAACGTATTATTAAAGTTCGATAATGGCGCCGCCGGTGTATTAATAGCTTCACAAATAGCCGCCGGGGAAGAGAATGCTTTAAAAATTCGGGTATACGGCGAAACCGGTGGATTGGAATGGGCACAACACGAACCCAATAGTCTCATCGTAAAATGGCTCGATCAACCGACACAGATTTTGCGTGCAGGCGCCAATTATACAGGCGTATTATCTTCATTTGCTACGCATAACTGCCGCACTCCGGGCGGTCACCCTGAAGGTTATCTCGAAGCTTTCGGTAATATCTATCGCAATTTTGCACTAACGCTTTCAGCAAAGATCGATGGGAAGGAACCATCAAAAGAAATGCTCGATTTTCCGCGGGTAGACGAAGGCGTTCGGGGCATGGCGTTTATTGATAATGTGGTAAAGAGCAGCGCCAGCAAAGAAAAATGGACATTGTTTGAAGTGTAGTGCGTTTTGATCCTTCAGTCGGGAACGCGTGTATGCCCTTTGGCGGAAAGTCGAAGAACGCGCAGGCCTGGTTTCGCAAATCTGCAATTATCAAATTCCTAATCACTCAAAGCGCCATTAAATGAAAACGTTAAAAGGACCCGGATTATTCCTGGCTCAGTTCATGGGCGATCAGCCACCATTCAATTCATTGAAATCAATTTGCCAGTGGGCAAAAAGCCTCGGTTTTGTTGGTGTGCAAATACCCAGCTGGGACAGCCGCTGTATCGATCTGCAAAAAGCAGCGGAAAGCAAAACCTATGCTGACGAAATAAAAGGGCTGGTTAAAGAATGCGGGCTCGAGATCACTGAGCTCTCCACCCATTTACAGGGACAACTGGTGGCCGTTCATCCGGCTTATGATACATTGTTCGATGGCTTTGCACCGGAAAAATTCCGTAATAATCCCAAAGCAAGGACCGAATGGGCCGTTCAACAATTACACTACGCAGCAAAAGCATCGCAGAACCTGGGCCTCAACGCCCATGCCACGTTCAGTGGCGCGCTGTTATGGCCCACGGTATATCCCTGGCCACAACGCCCTGCCGGACTGGTTGAGACCGGTTTTAAAGAGCTGGCTAACCGCTGGCTGCCCATCCTGAATGCTTTTGATGAATGTGGGGTTGACCTCTGTTATGAAATTCACCCCGGTGAAGATCTGCACGATGGTATCTCTTATGAAATGTTCTTACAGCATACCAATAACCATCCCCGGGCATGCCTGCTGTACGATCCTTCACACTTCGTATTGCAATGCCTCGACTATCTCGAATACATCGATAACTATCATGAACGCATCCGCATGTTCCATGTAAAAGATGCCGAGTTTAACCCAACAGGAAAACAAGGGGTATATGGTGGTTACCAGAACTGGATCGACCGCGCCGGCCGTTTCCGCTCGCTGGGCGATGGCCAGGTAGATTTTAAATCGATCTTCAGCAAACTGGCCGCCTACGACTATGCAGGCTGGGCCGTGCTTGAATGGGAATGTTGCATAAAACATCCTGAAGACGGGGCTGCAGAAGGGTCAGTGTTTATCAAAGATCATATTATACGGGTTACAGAAAAAGCTTTTGACGATTTTGCAGGAACCGGTAGCGATGAAAAATTTAATAGATCGGTATTAGGATTAAAATAATGTAATTTGCTAAACTTTTAAATTGCATTTCAGAACTTAAACTTTTGTTTCGATGAAGAAATACTTTGTATTTGCTGCTTTATGTACAGCAATGGTTGCATGCGGCGGCTCAGATACCAAAAAAGGCACTGAAGAAAAACCAGCCGAAAGCGCCAATAGCGCACCAGCCGGCGACGCAGCAGGCGCCAATGAAAAAGGACTTGAAATGATTGGTGCACTCGATTGCACTACCTGTCATAAGATCAGCGAAAAAAATATCGGTCCCGCTTATACCGATGTGGCAAAAAAATATGAAGCTACCGACGCAAATATTGAAACATTGGCCAACAAGGTGATCAAAGGGGGCTCTGGTAACTGGGGCACCGTACCAATGACACCGCACCCAACATTAAGCCTTGACAGCGCCAAGGAAATGGTTCGCTACGTTCTCTCTTTAAAAAATAAATAAACACCATAGCCCCTGCCTCCAAAAAGCAGGGGTCTCTTTTTTACGGTATTGCTGCCGATCACCCTACCACTTATTTCTGAAAATACATGAAGAAGATTATTATCGCCTTATTCCCTTTTGCCTTGCTGGCCTGCCATGCTGAGCACAAATCAACAGGTGCATCAAAAGATGCCGCTGGTAAAAATGATGGCTGGCAGGTTTTGTTCGATGGCAGTTCAAAAAGCGCCTGGCACGTTTATAATAGTAAATCAGATGGGGGTGCATGGAAAGTACAGGATGGTATTTTATACCTTGATCCCCAGGCTAAAAAAGGCGGCGCAGGTGGTGGTGACCTGACCACCAATGAAGAATATGAAAATTTTGATCTGAAACTCGATTGGAAGATCGATTCGGCTGGTAACAGTGGTATTATTTTTCTTGTTCAGGAAGATCCCAAATACAATGCATCCTATTTAACCGGTCCCGAAATGCAGATCATTGACAACAATGGCCATCACGATGCAAAGATCAATAAACATCGTGCCGGTGATCTGTACGATCTTATTGCCAGTACCCCCGAAAACGTACATCCCTGGGGTCAATGGAACCAGATAGAGATCATTATCAATAAAGGTCAGCTTGATTTATTCCAGAACGGAACCAAAGTTGTATCTACCACCATGTTGAACGACAACTGGAAGCAATTGATCGCTAACAGTAAGTTTAAGAACTGGGCCGGTTTTGGCATGTTCCGGAAAGGCAGAATTGCCTTACAGGACCATGGTGATGGTGTAGCGTTTAGAAATATCCGTATCAAACGGTTATAATTCGCCTTTTCACTAAAATCATCAACATATGCGTACTACGTTTGCCTGCCTCCTGTTCGCAGGAGCAATTGCCGGTTGCCAGGGTGGTTCCGGCACAAAACAACCGGAAACCGATTCAACAAAAAAGGATACTATGACCACTGCAGCTCCTGCTGATATGAACAACCGCCTCACCGATGAAGAAAAAAGCGCCGGCTGGCAATTGTTGTTCGACGGCACTTCAAAAAGCAATTTCCATGTATTCAACAATACCTCCGATGGTTCGGCCTGGCAGGTGACCGATGGAGCATTACACCTTGATACCACCACTAAAAAAGACAATAACATAGTTGGTGGCGGCGACCTGGTCACCAATGATGAATATGAGAATTTCGATCTGAAACTGGATTGGAAAATTTCACCGGCTGGCAACAGTGGTATCATGTTCTATGTGCAGGAAGGGCCCAAGTTTGAAAAACCTTATTGGACCGGGCCCGAAATGCAGGTGCTCGACAATGCCGCGCATCCCGATGCTAAAATTATTAAGCACCGCGCCGGCGATCTCTATGATCTTATTACCAGCACCCCCGAAACGGTAAAACCAGCCGGGGAGTGGAACCAGGTGGAGATCATTTCAAATAAAGGCGCACTTGAATTTCATTTGAACGGAACCAAAGTGCTCACCACTACCATGTGGGACGATGCCTGGAAAAAAATGATCGCAGGCAGCAAATTCAAACAATGGGCGGGCTTCGGAACGTTTAAAAAAGGAAGGATCGCCTTGCAGGACCACGGTAACACCGTATGGTACCGGAATATCAGGATCAAAAAATTATAAACGAATTGATCGGGCAGCCGGCCGTGAGCCTATGGCTCCACGGTGCGCCAGGCGCACATAAAAAAACAGTCCCGGCAATACCGGGACTGTTTTTTTATAGTTATACCTTCGGCATCTTATAACCATTATTATATTCCTTCGCCAGGAATTGACTGTTCACTTTTTCATCGGTAAACCGCTCTTTTTCTTTATCCCATACCAGCCGCTGACCGCTTCTGAATGAAATATTACCCATTTGGGCAACCGTAGCTACATGCGCCCCGGCCTGAATGGAACAATTCAGGTTCTCCGTTTTCCGGCTCTTCACAACATCAATAAAATTGACCCAGTGTTTATCGAGCCCGTTATCTGCGGGTTTAACAAAGGACTTACTTGCTTTATTGGTGCTTTGCGGTTCTTCCAGTACTTCCCAGCCGCCGCGGTTAAGCACCAGTGTTCCATTATTGCCAATGTAGGCTATGCCATGGTTGCGGCCATATGAACCATTGTCGATACCCATGGCAGAATCCCATACCAGGTTGAATTTATCAAACTCGTATAAGGTGGTTAAAGTATCAGGTGTTTCCTGGCTCAGGTCGGGATAGGCAAATTTGCCACCCAGTGCAGCTATTGATTTAGGCACATCGGCCTGCATCCCCAGCAGGGCATAATCGAGCAAATGCACGCCCCAGTCGGTCATAAGACCACCGGCATAATCCCAAAACCATCTGAAATTAAAATGAAAGCGGCTGGCATTGAAAGGCCGTTTCGGTGCGGGGCCTAACCAGCTTGCATAGTCAACTCCTGCCGGCGGGTTACTGTCAGGCACAACCGGTTGCGGCCGCATCCAGCCCTGGTAACACCATACCTTCACGGTTCTGATCATGCCCAGCTTTCCGCTTTGCACGTAGTCAACAGCATCTTTAAAATGCTGCTGGCTGCGTTGCCACTGGCCAGCCTGCACCACTTTATTGTACCGTTGCTGGGCGGCAACCATACAGCGGCATTCCGCAATGGAATTACCAACCGGCTTTTCAACATATACATCCTTACCCGCTTCACAGGCCTCAACCATTTGCAAGGCATGCCAATGATCAGGGGTTCCTACTATCACGATATCAATATCTTTTTGTTCAAGCAGCTTACGGTAATCGCCATATGTTTTCACCTTCGAGGTGTCGATATTGTTCTTTGCCAGCTCGGCCATTCTTTTATCGAGCACATTTTTGTCAACATCGCATAGTGCCGCTACGTTTACACCCGGCACTTTCAGGGCGGCCATTAAATTGGCCCAGCCCATACCATTGATACCGATGGCGCCTACCCTCAGCTGATCAGAAGGCGCTATGCGGTTTTTAAAAATGGCAAATGTTTTATTATCTAATGAGGATAATACGGTTCCACCGGCAAGCAGCGTACCGGCTTGTTGCAGGAATCTTCTTCGGTGCATCATATAAAAGCAGGATTAGGTTATAAAAGAAGGATCTGTTTATTTAATGATATTCTTTTTCAAATAAGCAATGCTTTTGGCGGTACTGTCGAGCGGCGCACCGGGGCACATATCCTGCTCAACAAAGAAATACTTCATGCCGCTTTGTTTGGCATAGTTGAAGATCTTCTTGTAATTAATAACGCCACTGCCAACTTCGGTAAAAGATTTTTTCGGGGTATTGTCCATATCCTTTACATGCCACATGGCAAAGCGGCCGGGGTATTTTGCAAATAGGGCCAGGGGATCTTTACCGGCTTTTGAAACCCAGTAAATATCCATTTCAAAGAACACCAGTTTGGGATCGGTTTCTTTTAAATAGATCTCGAAACCGGTTTTGCCTTCAACCGGCGCAAATTCAAAATCGTGGTTATGATAAGCGAGCTTTATACCTGTTTTTTTGCAAACCTCTCCGGCCTTGTTAAGCCCTTCGGCGATCTTTTTATAGTTGTCGGCCGATGTGCGGTATTGTTCTTCGAGCCAGGGGATAACTATAAATTCCTGACCTACAGCTTTTGCATCTTCCACAGCAGGTTTCCATTTTTCTTCCCAACCGCTTTGTAAAAACATACTGGCAGGAAAGGTATGACCGCTTGGGGTTGATAAGCCGTTTGATTTAAGCGTGGCACGCAATTCGGCTGCGTTCATGCCAAACCATTTGCCGTTACCATAACCAAAGGTTTCAACTGTTTTATACCCTTGTGCGGCCACTTTGGCTAAAGTGCCTTTTGCATCTTTACCCATTTCATTGCGGAGCGTATAAAGCTGTAAGCCGATCTTTTTAGGTTCAGCGAACCAATTTTCTTTTTTAGTGATCAAAAAACCGGCAGTAAGCAGGGATGATTGCCTGATGAAATCGCGACGAGTAGGCATAACGAATCGTTTTAGGAGATTGAAATTACTTAAAAATCAAGTACGACGATTTGTTAAACTAACATAACGGCAATCCAGGTAAAAAAAGCATCAGTTTTTGGTTACAAAAAACCCTGACTGTGATGTCAGGGTATAAAATTTATATATTATCTGCTAATTATCTGACTAGCCCTCATCTTCCATTTGGTACAGCAGGTCTTTCAGCTTTTCAATATGCTGCCCATACATTTTATTTATAAGCCAGCGGTTGAGGAAATAACTGCCAACTGTTAGCACTACCCCAATGGAAACAAACAGTACAAAGAACCGGTGATTGCTGACGGTGCTGGCTATAGGCATATTCGACACCGAGGTTTGGGCTTCAACCGGCAGATCGCTGAGTGAAGGAGTTACTTCGTGGAATAAAATAATAACGCCGGCTGCAAAATACGCCAGGGGCGTAAGCACGGTGCCGGCGATAAAATAAAAGCGAACGTATTTTTCAAGCGTAACCAGCTGCTGTTTCAGGTTCGACCGCACTTCACAGGCCACACATTGCATTTGTTTCAGCAGCTTGTTCTTACGGTAATAGTAAAAGAGGAAAGCACCCCCTACCAGTGCCAGCAACACAGCCAGTTCGCTGTATAGCCGCTGGTAAGTAACAATATACCATATGGTAAGGGAATATATGATCAACACCGCAATCAGCTCGCGGTTGAGGTTGCGCTTCAGCCTTGCAATGGTGCTTTGCGACCGTTTTTGCAACATGGACAAAATAGGCACGTCCCTGCCCGGTTGAAGATCTTCTTCATCCAGATTTTTCCAAATATCTTTCAGGCTATCTAACTCCATGTTCTACAGATTTTGTGAGTTTACGTAATTTTTCTTTGATCCGGTTCATTTTCACGCGCAGGTTATTCTGATTGATCCCCAAAATATCTTCCATTTCTTCGTAACTCTTGTCTTCAAGGTACAGCATTGTTATAGCCCGTTCTATTTCAGTAAGATGGTTAATAGCTTTATATAGTTGCTGCAACCGTTCTTCTTTTTCATTACTGTATTGAATGTCCTGGATCTCCGTTGGTAATAATTCGGGTTCTACGCTTTTAATGATCTTTTTTTGTTTACGCAGGTCAGAAATGGCGGTATTGAGTGCAATACGGTACAGCCAGGTGCTGAATTTTGAATCACCCCTGAACCGTGGATATGCGCCCCATAGTTGTATCACGATCTCCTGGAATAGATCCTGTTTATCGTAGTCGGATGTGCAATACAGATTGCACACCTTATACAACATAGCGCGGTGTTGGTGCACCAATGCCACAAACTCATCCTGGTTAAGTTTTGCCTGCAATTGGGTTGGTTTTAGCGAAAAGATACCAAATTCGTCGCCGAAACACCTAAAAAATTACACCTGCGATGTCCGTTTTCTATAAATAAAGTGTGAAAATGCCATCAGGGAAAACAGGTTACCGGGAAACCAGCCTTCCGCTTTCATTTTTGACGTTCAGAGATATTATTTCCTGCTTAAATACCTGCCAAAAACAGGGCAAGGCTGTAAACTTGTCAATCCCGGCCTTTTGGCGGCAGGCTTTTTTAACCTTTCATTTGCTGCTCCTATCTTCGCATTTATGAAAAAAATCTATCATCTGGGCAATTGCACAACCTGCCAGGCCATAATAAAAGAGACCGGAATCGATAACAAAAGCTTTGAGATGCAGGATATTAAAACCGAAAGTATAACCGCCGCCCAGCTCGATGAAATGAAAAGCAAGACGGGCAGCTATGAATCGCTGTTCAGCCGCCGGGCCATGAAATACAAGGAAATGGGCCTTAAAGACAAACCCCTTACCGAAAAGGATTATCGCCAGCTGATCCTGGATGAATACACTTTTTTAAAAAGACCGGTAGTTTTTGTGAACGACAAGATCTTTGTTGGCAGTGAGAAGAAAACAGTGGCGGCGCTGAAGGATATATTAAAATAGCCTCAGCCTGGCCATTCAGCAAGCTGGCTTCCGGCCTAAGACTTCTGTGTGCTCCGGCTCCCCCCAACTGGCAGATCTGACGCAGGCGCCCAGCTTTCAGCTGCGGCGGCCGAAGGACCTCCGGTTCAGGCCGACCCGTTCTTTAATAATGACATGCGAAGGGCTTCAAAATTTATTACGTTCACTTTTACCATCCCCGGTTTTCCGGCATAATCGGTAGCAGAACTGTAGATGTAATGTTCCGGTTTATCTACAATACCATCGCGAATGGGATTTTCGTGGATGTATAATACTCTTTCCTGTAGTTTATATACCTGTTTGAAGTCGATGTAAGAGGGATTTGTGCAGCTTTGCCATAGCTGAAACTTCTCAATCTTTTTTAGGCTGAGGCTGCAATTCTCAAACCGGTTCAGCATCCACGACCGGCGAAGGTCGGGTTCAATATCAATAGCCTCCAGTATCTTGGTGGTAGTATATCTTTTAAATTCTTTTTCGATCATGGCCAGCCCCGAACCATCCTGTGCCCTGGCCAGTATATGCAAATGATTGGTCATTAAGACCCATGCATATACGGTGAATTTTTTTGTTTCAATGCAGTAGTTCAACGCATCGACAATGATCTGCTTATAAGTAGGTCTTATAAACACATCTATCCAATCTACTACATTAAAGGTCAGGTAAGAACAATCCTGTGGTTTTTGAACCTGGTCTTTATTTTTATTAATCATAGGAGCATTGCTTTATCAATGATCATTAATAAATGCATATATCATGTGAATAATAAAACCGTGCTGTTGAATTGGCCCGGGTGCGGAATTACGTACAATCAGGCTTGGAAATAATATTGCAGGAACAAGGGAGTGTAATATACTAAAAGTTGAGTATAAAACGACCTTATGTTAATGTGAAAAAACTATAAAATGCTTTATCGATATCGCAATATAGCTGATAAAATGGCAGACTGACAAGGCATAAAAGAAGTACGCCCGGCTGGTATCCTTTAACCGGCCGGTGTTAAAAATTGGCTAACAGAGGTATACGGAATTCGGACGAACCTATTGCCAGGGTGCCAGCTTAACCCGTTGTTGCGGATGGGCGCTGCTATAAACGTAATGATGGGGCTCATCGACCAACCGGGTGGTAACGGGTAAGTGCTTTACCTCGGTTACATGCCGGGCAAACAATTCAGAACTGTCTAAAACAACCGGGTGATTACCGAATTGCCAGAAGTGATGTTCCGCATCATTTTGATACCGGTTACTGTAATAAGAAAATAGCCGCATCATCCATTCCTTTCGCTTTTCATCGGGGTTTTCTGAAATTGATTTCAGCACCTGTTTGGCAGTACCGTTCTTGAATTCCCTCAAAATGGTAGAGATGTGTTTTTTCTTTGATGAGGCAATAATAGTGATGTAGCTGGGCATTAACACGTATTCATACACATGCAGGTTTTTGTTGTCAATACAATAGTTTAGGTTGTCAATTAAAATTTCACAATAGGTGTGGCAGGTGAAAACATCTATCCAGCCAGACACACTTAAGGTAACAT
Source organism: Niastella vici (assembly GCF_002077945.1). Classification (GTDB taxonomy): domain Bacteria; phylum Bacteroidota; class Bacteroidia; order Chitinophagales; family Chitinophagaceae; genus Niastella; species Niastella vici. The sequence continues at coordinate 704,036 of NZ_LVYD01000001.1, read as the reverse complement.
AATAAGAGCCGAAGGGAGGGGGTTTTTCGTACATTCATATAAGGTAGTAAAGTTTTGGCATTAAATCAATCCTGTATCAGGTCTTTATACCAAATACCATTTATTTTGACAGGGATCAACTATTACCTGTTACAATTCAATGACTTAAATCATCTAAAAACCGTTATTTCACCTATTCGGTAGATTTAGGGGAGTAATTTTAACAGAATGCCAAGTGTTGGGGCTACATCATGTTTTTGTCGAGCCCCGTTGTTCTTCGTCGACCAAACCATTTCATCTTTCCATTTTCATTTAGTCCACGTTTAGCTACATTCTAACTAACTATTATAGTATAACGGCCACTTTATAAATTGACCGGCCAGTACATCAAATAGCTTTACGGTGTTTAATCATTTACAATAAAGCTATAGTCATGAAAAAGCAACTGTTCATTACATTATTCCTGTGCCTGCTGGTACAGGCCACCCTCTTTGCTCAGCACAAACCCCGGGCTATCCCTGAATGGGTCTCAGAAAAAGGATGGTGGGTGGTTGAAAGTAATATCCATACCCCAAAAGTCAATACCATTTATTTTTATAACAATGACGGGGTGCTGGTGTACAAAGAAAAAATAGAAGGGTTGCGTATCAATTCATCCAAAAAAACAATCCGCATACAGTTGAAGCAGGTGCTGGAGACTGCTGTGGTTACCTGGCAAAAAGAACATCAGCTGAAGGAAAATGAATCGTTGGTGTTAAACAGCCTAAGGGGAAATAAGTAGAAGCATCACCTGATGCCAGGCAGGAAGTAAGAAGGGCCCGGATTTTTTAGGCGCCTTTTTTTACGTCCTGCTTCTTCCCATTCAGGAGCCTGTTTTTTACCACGAAATTTCCTGCTGGCTTCCGCTCATCCCTCCCCAAACACTTTCGTCGACGAAAATTTGATGTACAGCGATATTAACACGCAAAGGCATCCTGTAACGCCAAACGATTGGTAATTTTAGCCTATGCAAGCCATCGCACAATACCCCTTTATCTTTTCAGATGAACCCCGGCACCGCATCAGGCGGCACCTTGCCTTTTGGGTATTCTGGTGGCTGAGCCAGGGCGTTTTGTATTCTACAATTGGCTTTTCCAGCAAATTTAGCTATCCTTTTGTGCTGCTTGATTCAACGGTTGAATCGTTGGTGTATATGATTGCCCATATTTCTTTGGCGTATGGCCTCCTGTATTTTGTAATTCCCCGCTACCTGCTCAAACAAAAATACTGGCAAACAGCCGGCTGGGTGTTGATCAGCTTTTTAGGGGCCGCCTGTATCTCCACCATTTTATCGGCTACCATAATTCCTGAAATACGATACTGGGTTCTCGGCGATATCGAGCATGGTTACTCATTACGTGAGCGGGCAATTCACCAGTTCCAAAAATCGCTCATGGCAGGCTTGCGGGGCGCGATCACCATCGGTGGCATCGCAGCTTCCATTAAATTAATGAAACACTGGTACGTAAAAGAGCAGCGCAACCTGCAATTACAAAAAGAAAATGCCGAGGCGCAGTTGCAATTACTGAAGGCCCAGGTTCACCCCCATTTTTTATTCAATACATTGAATAACATTTATTCTCATACGCAAAATACAGCCCCGGTGGCTTCACAACTGGTAATGGGTTTGTCAGACATGTTGCGGTTTATGTTGTATGAATGCAACCAGCCCAAGGTGCCCCTGATGAAAGAATTAAAAATGATCCAGGATTATATTTCGCTGGAACAGATCCGTTATGACGACCGGCTCGACGTTCATGTAGACCTGCCCGCTCATACCAACAACCAGGCCATAGCGCCCTTGCTGTTATTACCGCTTGTTGAAAACTGTTTTAAACATGGCACCAGCCATATGCTGGAACAACCCTGGTTAAACCTGCAGGTTACCCTGGAAAATAACAGGATGTATGTAAAACTGATGAATGGAAAAGCCAGTGAGGTAGCCAAAAACAATCATAAAGGCATAGGCATTTTAAATGTAAGAAAACGCCTGGCTCTATTATACCCCGGCAGGCACGAGTTATCGATCACCGATGAAGAAGAGGTTTTTATTGTAAACCTGTGGATACAGCTCGACAGCATGTCCCTCACCAAAAAAGAAAACGCCGCATTTAAGTTAGCATACGATGAGTGAAGCCCAAACTATACGTTGCCTCATTATAGATGATGAACCACCAGCCCGCGAAATCATTCGCCGGTATGTACAGGAAATACCCACACTGCAACTGATGGGCGAATGCGCCAATGCCATTCAGGCCTTCACGGTATTGCAACAGCAACCGGTCGACCTGCTGTTCCTCGACATTCGGATGCCGCAACTAAACGGTACTGACTTTATAAAAACATTAAAAAATCCGCCCAGGGTTATTTTCACCACTGCTTTTTCAGAATATGCGCTGGAAGGGTATGAGCTCGATGTAGTGGATTACCTGATGAAACCTATCCGGTTCGACCGCTTTTTAAAAGCAGTTAACAAAGCCTTCCCGTTACATGCAGCTGCCACCGCAATAAAGCCGGTTATAGCCAGCGAGGTGGAAGAAAAGAAAAATGAAAGCTTCGTTTATTTCCGCGCCGACCGCAAAATGGTAAAAGTGATGCTCGATGATATTCTGTATATCGAAAGCATGAAAGATTACATCAAGGTGTTTACCAGGCAGGGAGTTATTATTACCAAGCAATCGATAAGCTCGGTAGAAGCCATGTTGCCCGGGAAATTATTTGTTCGTACACACCGTTCATTCATCGTTTCCATCAACAAAATAAGATCATTCACCAACGAATTGGTTGAAATTGACAAAACCGACATTCCCATCGGAAAGCTTTTTCGGAATGGTGTATTGAAAGTGTTTTCGTCCTGAGCGGGCTTGCCCTGAGCGGAGTCGAAGGGCCCTAAAAAAGACTGCCCCCGGGAATCCGGAGACAGCATATATTTTACGAATAAGCTTCAACTCAATCGCCTGTTAACTTATGATCCTGAGCCGTGCATAGTTAAGCATGATCTTTTTCTCACCATTCAATTCAAACTTTACGGTGGCAATGGGGTTGTGCCCACTTCCTTCCATTTTTACTACTTCGCCAAAACCAAATTTCTGGTGTTCAACCCGCTGACCTACCTGTAAATTTGAAATATCACTGGCCACAAAATCGGCAGAAGGCACATGCTCCACTGCTTTTTGTTGCGGCTTGGGCGGAATATAAGAAGGGGTGGAAGGCGTGGTACCGGCCCTTTTCGATGGCGGCGCTCCATATCGCTTCTCGGCCTCCCGTGCAGCTGAGCCACCGCCCCAGCCACCACCATTCATTCTGTCGTAAGCGCTGCGATTATTTATCTGGTTGCGCATACCGCCACCGGCAAAGCTTCTGTCTAGGTATTTTTCAGGCAGTTCATCGAGGAACCGGCTGGGTTCATTTTGTACCAGGTTACCAAAACGGTACCGGGTGTTGGCATAAGAGATCCAAAGACGTTCCTTGGCCCTTGTAATTACTACATAAAACAGGCGGCGTTCTTCTTCCAGCTCTTCCCGGCTATTGATCGCAAGGGCGTTGGGGAATAGCATTTCTTCCAAACCCGCAGCAAATACACAGCCGAACTCAAGCCCCTTGGCCGCGTGAATCGACATTAACTTCACGGTATCGGCATTGGGATCTTTTTCATCGGCATCAGTAAGCAGGGTGATCTGTTGCAGGTAGGCGCCCAGTCCCTTGTCATTCACTTCACCTTCCTCAGTATCGGGGCTTTCCGTCCATTCTTTTATACTGTTCAGCAATTCCTGCACGTTCTCATACCGCTGAACACCTTCAGTACTTTTATCGTTAAATAACTCTTTAACAAAATTGGTTTGCTTGCCCACATGCACGGCCACATCGTATGCGTTCTTGACCTGCAGCATGCTGGCAAAGCTTTTGATCATCGTAACAAAATTTTCGATCGCTTCCAGGGTGCCTGCTTTAAAACCCGCCTCGCGGGCACGCTCCAGCACTTCCCACATGGAGATGTTATGCTGGTTAGCAAGTAATACCAGTTTATCGATGGTGGTTTTGCCAATACCCCGCACCGGGTAATTAATAATACGTTTTAACGCTTCTTCATCGCGGGGGTTAACGATAATACGCAGGTAGGCAACGTAATCCTTGATCTCCTTGCGTTGGTAGAAGCTGATACCACCGAACATGGTATAGGGAATGCCCATCCGCCGCAGGCTTTCTTCAAAGGCCCGGCTTTGCGCATTGGTACGGTAAAGGATCGCAAAATCGCGGTTGTTATAATGATTGCGCAGCTTTTGTTCCTGAATGGTATCGGCAACAAACTTGCCTTCATCATTATCGGTATTCAGCCGTACTAATTTTAATTTTTCACCTTCGCCTTTATCTGTCCAAAGGTTCTTGGGAATTTGCCCCTTGTTGTTTTTGATCACTTCATTGGCTACATCAAGAATGCTTTTGGAGCTGCGGTAGTTCTGTTCCAGCTTCACCACCTTGGCATCTTCATAATCCTTCTGGAACTGCAAAATGTTTTCAATGGTAGCGCCACGGAAACTATAGATACTCTGCGCATCATCACCCACCACGCACACGTTTTCGTGCATGGCGCCCAACAACTTTATTACTTCGTACTGCGCAGGGTTGGTATCCTGGTACTCATCAACCAGAATATATTTGAATTTGCGTTGGTATTTGCTAAGCGATTCGGGCACATTCTTCAGCAGCTCATAAAATTTCAACAACAGATCGTCAAAGTCCATGGCGCCATTTTTAAAACAGCGCTTTACATACGCGTCATAGATCTGGGCAATAGCCGGGCGGTTAGCGCGCATATCTTCCTGCTGAAGAGCATAATCATTGGCATATTCTGCCGGGCCTACCAAGGCGTTCTTGGCACTTGAAATACGGTTGTAAACAGCGGAAGGTTTGTAATGCTTATCATCGAGGTTCAGCTCATTCACCACTGTTTTTATCACACTCTTCGTATCGTCGGTATCGTAAATAGTAAAATTGTTGGGATAGCCAATGTTATGTGCTTCACCACGTAAAATGCGGGCAAACACACTATGGAAAGTGCCGATGTATAAATTCCTGGCTTCGTTATTACCAAGCACCTTTTCAATACGCTCTTTCATTTCCTTGGCGGCCTTATTGGTAAAAGTAAGCGCCAGAATGTTAAAAGCATCCACACCGGTGGCCATTAGGTGTGCAATACGTGTTGTAAGTACTTTCGTTTTTCCACTGCCGGCACCGGCCACAATCATTAACGGACCGTCTTTATGTAGAACAGCCTCACGCTGTTGCGCGTTTAATCCCTGTAAATAATCGATCATTATTGCAAGTTAATGCCTCTGCCGGTTATTTGTAGCGGAAAAAAAATATTGTGCAAGGTTGGTTAAAAACTATTGCTAACTGAATTAAATAGATATAGTGATGGGGAAAAATAAAAAAACCCTTCTCTCGGCAAGGCCGGGAGAAGGGCTATAATTCATTATTCGGAATAGGAAAAAGTAGGGTTAAAGATGAAACCAATTGCCTAGGCCGTTGTTTCTTCCAAAGCCAGGGCTTCGGGTTGCGGCGTGCAATTTTTAATGCTCACTTCAAACTTGGTGTTCAAGCTGATCTGGTAGTTGTTAGTGAGAAACAGATTTTTCATGGTGGCATCTTCCAGCATAACAGCAGCCAGATCAAGGGCCAACTGTGAAGTGCTGATAACATTAGCCACTTTACCATTGGTAAATTCAATGGTGAATTTGTACCCGGCTTTACGCGCTACGCCGGCTTTTTCAAAATCTGGACGATTGAGTTTCAGAACCTGATCACCTGTTGCCGATTTCTTCATTAAAATTCTGATAATGGGCAGGTATTTAAGCCAAATGTGGGTATACATCAAATAAACGGTTTTACTATAGAAATAATAAACTCTTTTTTTATGGCAGCAAGCGTCTACAAAGATGCAAATTTAATTCACTAAAAACGAATGAAAAATTAAAAATCATATAATGTTTTTCCACTTAACCGCCTGTAACCCTTTACAGGTCTGCAACATGCAAATTATTTATTAATTATTGTTCCACAAATTATCCTTCCTGTTCACATCAGGCACATAGATGCCGCCCAGCGTAAAAGACTTAACAGCCTTTTTAGCAGTCAATGTCAATGTGACCGAATTTGCTTTTTCCCAAACCGCAACTGAGCGATGCACAATATCTTTTGAATCATCTGAATAGGTTATGGAGAGGTCAATTGGTACGGGTTTATTCCCGGTGCAGGCAATAACAAGGCTGAAACCCGTGGCCGTTTTAGTAACTTTCTTTATTGACAGGTCGGGAACGCCGCCATCAATAAACCATCGTTTCCAGAACCAGTTCAGGTTTTTCCCCGAACCGGTATTCATGCAATTAAAAAAATCAAAGGGAATGGGGTGCTTTCCCTGCCAGTGTTGAATATAGTAATGCAAAGCCGCGGTAAAAAGCGAGTCGCCCAGCATATCCTTTATATACAAGTAGCCCAATGCCGGCTTGGGATAGGAATTTACAAAATAATTCACGCCGGTCATTTGGGTCGACAAAGTACTGATAGACCCATCATTTTCGGTTCCAGCTGTTCGTTCATAACCGCCTACGCCATAATCATCTTTCAGGTTACTGTCAATGATCGACGAAATGATCCATTCCCCAATAGTGGCCCAGCCTTCATCCATCCAGCCGTATTTTGTTTCATTGGTGCCCATATAAAAAGGGAACATGGTATGAAACACTTCATGGTCAACCAGTTCAATGGTCTCGGCCCGGCTTTCGAGCGGATTATCATTCACCATCATGGGATATTCCATTTGGTCGAGCCCATCAACAATTGTTTCATGCGAATATGGGAACGGCCAGCGCGGAAAAACATAGCTCATAGCCCAAACCGTTTTGCGGCCAAAATCAACCACATCATAATAGTCTTTGTGCGATTGTTTAAAAACCGCATCTACCCGCGTCCTTCTTTTCGTTGCAGCATCCACTTCAATGCTGGTCGACTTCCACATATAGTGATCGCTGACTGCAAAGGCGAAATCCGAAACATTGGTGGCTGTAAATTTCCAGGTATTGAACGCGTTGGGCCGGGTGATACCTTTTTGCCGAAGATCAACAGAATCAATAATGTCGACAACATCATTCTGTTGTTGGGCCGTTTGCAGGCGCTGACAATATTTTTCAGTTAATACCTCATTACAATTGGCCAGGTCGCCGGTTGCCCATACCACGTAATTGGTTGGAACCGTAATGGCCACGTTGAAATTGCCAAAATCATTATAAAACTCCTGCGGACCGGTATATGGTTCCATATTCCAGCCATCGACATCATCGTACACAGCTATACGGGGGAAGAAATAAGCGATGAAGTTGGCCCCCGGTTCAATTTCACCGGTACGGATATGAGACGTTTTATTAAGTGTATATGTGTATTGAATACTAAAATGCATGGTACCGCCCGGGTCAAGTTGGCTAACCGGCACCATCATATTAGTACCTTCGATCCGCAACCTGCTGCTGTCAACTACTGTATTATTATATTGAAACGATGAAATGTGAACGCCGTCTGTTATATCCGATGGCTTTACCGCCATCATTCGTACGGTTCCCTTTTTATAAATATTGGGATATAGTTTGAAAACGATCTGGCGCAAGGTGGCCGGACTATTATTAACATATTCAATATCTACCTTGCCGGTCACTTGCCTGGTATCGGGATTAAAATTAACATCGATAGTATAGGTGCCGGTGTTCTGCCAGTATTTACTACCGGGCTGCCCGGTGCTGGTACGGGTTTCTTTTTCATAAGCCGTTCGCAAATTGCGGGGTATTGTCAATGCCGTTTGGGCATTTGCTATAACGCTGCCAAATAATGCCAGTAAAACCAGTGACCGTTGTATCAACATAAACAACTTTTAATTATAGATAAATATACAAAACAGGGCAGCCTGTTCACAGGAAAAATTGAATGCCGGTTAAACCGGTAACCGACACCATACATTAAAAATATTGCTATTGAACCTGAAAGGCTTATTTACGGCGAGGCGTATACTAAAAAGAAGCGGATAAATGAGGAAATGGAAGGGAATAGCAAAAAATAAAGGGTGCGTTTTGGTTAAACACACCCTTTAGTATCGGTTCAGGCTTTAACGGTTGACCGGTGCCTGCTTTCTAAATATTTTTCATACACCACTTCGCGCATCGGTTTCTGGTATACTTTACTTTCGGTCCAGGAAATAATATCGAGGTAGGCAAATGCCCTGGTTTCGTAGCGGTTCTTTTCAAGATGTTTGATCTTGGTTAAAAATTTCTCCAGCTCAGGTTTTAACTCCCGCGGACTAACGCCAAATGAATTTCGCAGGAACTTCACCATTTCCTCTTCTACCACGGTTATATTTCTCATACGCGCCATAAACCGGAAAACCGATTTGGTGAGCGATTCCATCAACTCATAATTACCCATTTCATAGTGGGCCAGCATGTGCAATAACCGGGCATAACATTGCAGGTCTATACGCAGGTCAATCGGCCCGTTAATGATCCTTTGCAGGTAGTCAATACACTTTTCATATTCCCCATTCCCGAAATACAGGGTGGCGATCTTGTAATTGAAAACCAGGATCCGGTGCTGATCAACATACAGCGAATATTCTTCCAGCTTCTCTTCAATAGAAGGTACCAGTGCAAGCCCTTCGCGAAAGGTTCCCTGCATCAGGTGTTGATTGATCTTGGCGCTGTTGATGTAAATAAAGGTATGCGTGCGAAAATTATCGTGGTGATTGGCTACCGGCGTTTCGGAAAATTCTTCAAACTGCTTTAATGTAATTTCAAACTGTTTAAAATTACGCAGATCGAAATGGGCATTCAGCAGGTTGTGCATACCTTTTATATAGTGACCAGTTTCCACCTCCTTCATCAGCGGCTGTTCATTAAATAGATCGATCCATTTTTGACCGTAGCGGTAGTACATTAAGAAGTCCTGCTGAATAAATGCATACCAGCTATAGCTCTGGTACAGGTATAGTTTTTCGTAAAAGCCATTTACGGCATTTACATCGGCAGGCAGGTATTCCTTAAAGAAAGTGTTTAATTCCTGTACGTCTTCCGGGTTACGCGCATGGCCATTCAGCACAAACCACCGGTACAGGAGCAGGGCCAGGTTCGAAAGCCGGGTAACCCGGTCAATGTGGCTGCTGATCTCCAGCGCCTCTTCGGCCAGTACCTGGGTTTTTTCTGTTGAACTGCGGGTAATATGAAGGGTTTCGATCTTCTTTTCAAGGGAAATTACCTGGGCCAGGAAATTAAATTTCTGGTTGGCGCGTGCGATCTCCTTAGCCTTTTCAAGAATTTTAAGGCTTTGCAGTTTTAATCCCTTATTGTAAAGTACGCGGGCATGGTCAAGATGCTCACTCAGCTGAAGATCAATATTTTCGGTAGCTTTTAACAGCCTAAGACTGGCCAGTAACTGTTTATATAAATGTGTTTTTATGTTGGCAAGTTGCGGCTTCTGAATGTCGGGTAACTTTTTCAGCAACAACTTTTCGTCATATTCGGGCAATTTATCCAACGCATCGAATAACCTGATGATCTTTAAATCTTCGTTTGCCGAACTCCTTTTTATATAAAGCTTAAAGTGCCTCTTTTCCGACTTCTCCAATGAATGAACCAATTGAAACAACGCGTCTGTAAATCGGTTGGACATAATTATGAAATTTGCCTGAAACTCAATACCGGTAAGGGTTTTAGGATTTCTTTCACGCTTTTGGCGTAATTAAACCGGTAGTAAGATGTTTTGAAAGGTACGGATTTACATCCTACTTTTGATTCAGCAAATGAGCAAAATGGTTATGGGAAGCAATCGTTAGAGTAAAAGCAATCATTAGAGGCTCAAAAGAATACGGCAAGTTAAGACGCGGTATTCAAAAAGACAAATAGATTTATCTCTTTTTTCATATGGCAAGCAATCGTTAGAGGCCAGCTGTTTCTACAGGTGGCTTTTTTTATTTGCCACTGCTAATATAGAAGTTTTTTTCAATTCCGCGAATTTTTTGTGATCTAAATCATATAAAAAGGCAAAATTTTTCTGATCTGACCCTTAAAATATGATTTTACAGTCTCCCAAACAGCAAAAACTCCTTCCGAATTCTTCCAAAATAGCCCTGAAGGCAATAAAAGATTATATTTTATAAAGTACAATGTATTATGTAGGTCTTAAGGTACAAACTGCCTCGTCCTAAAAAAACTGTCACATTTCCCAATCCGGGATAACCGAAGCTTGACCGAAGGATAACCGAAGCTTAAGCGAAGCGTTTCCTAAAGTATTCCCGCAATGGGAACAATAAAACCACTTTCCCCTTTAATCTCTGTTTTCAACCTGAACCATTATTAAGCATAAGGAGACCTTTTGCCCTTCCTTTTTCTAAGTTCACCATTTGCGACCTTAGAAAATCCGAAACTTGAGATCACAATTTGTGACCTCAGGTTCTAAGTAGTTTACTCATTGCCCTTTATATCACATTAATTATCTTGCCCGAAAGTGAGAGTGTCATGGCTTTTTCTACCGATGCATCCAATCAATTGTTCCAACTGGCTGTTCGGTTTGTGAATCAAACAAACCGCCACCTTTTCCTGACCGGAAAAGCAGGCACCGGCAAAACCACTTTTTTAAAATACATCCGCGACAACACCTTTAAAAAGCTGGCCGTGGTGGCGCCAACCGGCGTGGCCGCAATCAATGCCGGGGGTGTTACGCTCCATTCCTTTTTCCAGCTACCACACGGTTCCTTTCTGCCGGTACAACAAAGCGGCTGGAACAGCAGCAGCCAGTCCTTTAATACGCCGCATACCCTCCTGAAAAACCTGCGGCTCAATAATGATAAAAAATTATTACTACAGGAGCTGGAATTGCTGATCATTGATGAAGTGAGCATGCTGCGGGCCGATATCCTCGACGAAATAGATTGCATTTTACGTCATGTAAGAAGAAAACACCAGGAGCCGTTTGGCGGGGTTCAACTGTTGTACATCGGCGACCTGTTTCAACTGCCCCCGGTAGCGAAAAACGAAGAATGGGATGTGCTGCGGCAGCAATATAGAAGTCCGTTCTTTTTTGATGCCCATGCCCTGCAGCAAAACCCGCCGCTGTACCTGGAGCTGAAAAAGATCTACCGCCAGCACGAACAGGAGTTTATTACGGTGCTCAATAATATAAGGAACAATACAACCACCGCCGCCGACCTCGACCTGCTGCACCAACATTATTTGCCGGGGTACGAATGCCCCGACAATGAAAACTTCATCACCCTTACCACGCACAACGCAAAGGCTGATACTATAAACCAGCATCAACTGGATAAACTGTCAGGGACCGCTTTCGAGTGTAAAGCTGAAGTGACCGGAGATTTTAATGAGCGGGCATACCCTGCCGATATGTTGCTGCACTTGAAAGTAGGCGCCCAGATCATGTTCATTAAAAACGACAAAGGCGAATCAAGAAGGTTTTACAATGGTAAAATTGCTACCATTTCAAAGATCGCCGGCGACGAGGTGTATATCAGATTTGAAGGAGATGAACACGATATGCTGCTCGAAAAAGAAACCTGGCGCAGCATCAGGTACCAGTACAACCAGGAAGAAGACAAAATAGAAGAGGAAGAAGTTGGTTCTTTTAAACAATACCCGGTAAGGCTGGCCTGGGCCATTACCATCCATAAAAGCCAGGGGCTCACATTTGAAAAAGCGATCATTGATGCCGGGGCCTCCTTTGCTCCCGGGCAGGTATATGTTGCCCTTAGCCGGTTAACCGCTTTGGGTGGACTGGTTCTTTACTCCCGCATTCAACCTTCGAGTATAAACACCGATAACCGGGTAATTGAATTCACCCGGTTGGAAAAAGAAGAAGATCAGCTGGCACGGGAATTACAGCAGGAACAAAAGAATTTTTTAACCCGAACACTGGTGCAAACATTCGATTGGTTAAAACTGGCCGAAGGCATGCAAATGCATTACGAGGAGTATGAACACCGGCAGGTGCCCGATAAAAACAGTTGTGTACTATGGGCTAAAGAGGTGCTGGAGGCTGTTTTAAAGCAGCAGGAAATGGCGGAAAAATTCACCCGGCAACTTGACCAGTTATTACCCAATGCACCGCAGGATGGCTACCAATTTCTACACCAACGGGTTTCGGCCGGAAGCACTTACTTTTTACAGGCCATGGAGGAAATGGAAAGCTCCATAAAAAACCATACGGCCACTATAAAAGTAAAACCGAAGGCTAAAAAATACGTATCAACCCTGCAACAGTTAATACTGCTGCCACAACGAAAAATTCAACAATTAAAACAGGCTGTACAAATTACGGAAGGACTGATGAATGGCGTAACCGCCACCGATTTGCTCGACCTGGTTGAACAGAAAAGAACGGAAGTCGTTAAAACAATAGAAGAACCGGAAAAGAAAACGGCCAAACCTCAAAAAGGCGATTCGAACCGGATAAGCCTGCAATTGTTTAGAGAAGGCAGGAACATTCTTGAAATAGCTACCCTGCGTGAATTAGCCCCTTCAACCATCGAAAGCCACCTGGTATCATTTATAAAGACCGGCGAAGTAGACGTAAAAGAACTGGTTGCTGAAAGTAAGATAACCGTTATTATTCAGGTTATAGAAGAACTGAATTTACAAACGGCGGCCACCACCCCGGTCAAAGAAAAACTGGGTGATGAGTTTACCCATAGTGAAATAAGAGCAGTGCTAAATTACAGGGAATGGTTACAGGTTAGTAAAGCCGCTGATTAACTGGTATTAATATATAGCATATGGACCAAACGAATCTGTCGCCCCAGGAAAGAAAGGTAGCCGACAAAGTGCTTATTCTTTCAAAAGATCTGATCATTTTACTGGGCATATTCACCATTAGCCTTTTCGGTTTTGTGGTGATCGCCTTCCGCGTTTTCTATCTCGATAAAACCGGGGCCGATAATAAAGCTTTTGACTTTGCTCATTCGCTGGTAAGTGATAAAACCACGAAAATAATGGAGTTTATAACCTTTTTCGGGTCGCATTACTTTTTAATTCCTGCCAATATTTTATTGTGTGTTTATTTCCTGCTGCGCAAAAGATCGCGCTACTCAATCAAGATCAGCGCCATTGCACTCAGCAGCTTGTTGATCATGTTGGGATTGAAATTGTTGTTTAACCGCCATCGCCCCCTGATTCCCTTGCTTGAACCGGCCAGGGGCCTTAGCTTTCCCAGCGGTCATGCCTTTATGAGCGTATGTTTTTATGGCTTGCTGATGATCATTATCTGGCGCGAAGAAAGACCGCATCCGGTGTTGAAATGGGTATTATTAATATTGGTGGTCATGCTGCTATTATGCATCGGCTTTAGCCGTATTTATTTACGGGTGCATTATTTTACAGATGTGCTGGCCGGCTTTTGCATTGGCTCTACCTGGCTATTCCTCAGCTCCTATTTAATTGACCGCATACGACCCGCCGGGCTGAAAAAAGCCTGACCTTGTGCGACCGGATCCACCCGGGGGATTACGCTTTATTGATCACCGGTTTGGGCGCCACTTTACGCGTCCAGCGTGACAGTTCGGTTTGATCGAACATAAGGATCAGCATGCCACTCTGTAGCTTGTAACTGTTTGTACGTAACAGGCTTTCGAGAAATGCCTTCTCATTATAGCCAACACAAACCATTTTAGTGGTAACGATCCGCTGATTGAATTGCAAGGTGGTATCGGTAAAATCGAAACTACCGCTCATATTATTGCAACCGGTGTTCCCCGTGAATTTTTTAGTGGCCAGGTTAAATTCCAGCCGGGGTATTTTACCCGTTGCCGTATCAGAAGCCAGCACCGGTTGTAAAAACCACAGGCCACCTAATTTGGTGGTATCCTTTGGTATTTGCGCAGGCGCCAGGGCAATAGGTGTGTCTTTTTTTGCCGGTTCTGTACTATCGTTAGCCGGTAAATGGTTGTTGGTAGAACTATTACAAGACAGTACCAGCATACATATATAGGTAAACGGTCTCATAGGAGAGTTACCTTAAAAAATAATGCCACCCCGGGGTTCCAGGTGTGGCATTTAATATTGTTGAGCTCTATATATTATTGAATCTCAAACTTCAAAATCAATTCAGGGAAGGATCGTTAAATGTATTACCCTGGCTCATATCGCCGGTTTCAAATCCCTTTTTAAACCAGTATACCCGTTGGGCCGAAGTGCCATGGGTAAATGACTCTGGCACTACATAACCGCGGGCTTCCTTTTGTAACCGGTCGTCCCCAATAGCATTGGCTGCATTCAGCGCTTCTTCAATATCATTTGCTTCCAGAATGTTTTTCATCCGTTGGGCGTGATGCGCCCATACACCGGCCAGAAAATCGGCCTGCAATTCAAGCTTTACAGAGTATTTGTTGTATTCTTCTTCGCTCAATTGTTGACGTAAACGGGCCATTTTATCACTGGTCCCATTCAGTTTTTGAATATGATGCCCCACTTCATGCGCTACTACATAAGCCATGGCAAAATCACCGCTTGCATGTAAGTGGTTTTGCATTTCTTCAAAAAACGAAAGATCGAGATATACTTTTTGATCGCCCGGGCAATAGAAAGGTCCCGTTGCAGCACCAGCCATACCACAGGCGCTTTGTACCGATTCCCTGAAAAGCACCAGCGTGGGGTCCTGGTACGTTTTACCGGCGTCTGCAAACAGCTTGCCCCAAACATCTTCAGTATCTGCCAGCACCACTTTTATAAAACTGGCCCGCTCATCATCCAGCTTCTTTTCTTCAGCACTCATTTCCTGGGCAGGCGCATTTTGTGGCAGGGCCTGGGGAAGCTCGGAAACGTCTCCGCCCAAAAACACCTTTAATAAAATGACAATTACGCCAATAATACCGCCGCCAACAGCCAGTCCGCCCCCTGAAATACCCCTGCGGTCTTCAACATTGGTGCTTTCGCGCCGTCCGGTCCATTTCATATTTAATGATTTTATATTACAAAAATAGGTACTAACCTCTTATAAAAATATTATACCCCGGGCCTCCTTTTTTCATTTTGGCGGTTTCATTTCCATGACCACGGTTTGCTAATTCGCCGGAAAAACCTGATTTAATCTACCTGTTTTACTGACAATGTTCATGTTTCGGTTTGACTCACATCAATAGCCGCCTGCTTCTTCGCATATAGCTTTGTTACACCAAACTAACCCATACCAACAGCTAAAATTTAAAAAAGAATTACAAATGAAACCTTTCATTAAAACTACACTGTACACTTTAAAAATAATCACCTGCACCCTTATTATTTATAGTGTAAGCGTATTCAACACAGTTAATTCCCAAACCACCTATCAGTCAGCAGGCCCTGTTAAGATCACGATCGAAGGCACATCCAACATTCACGATTGGGAAATGAATGCCGACAAAGGCAACAGCACCGCGGTATTTGTAACAGATGCCCACGGCGCCATTAACAGCCTGTCGTCATTAACATTCACCATGCCGGTAGAAAGCCTGAAAAGTGAGCACACAGCTATGGATAAAAATGCCTATAAGGCTATGCGAACCGACAAATATGCCTCACTTACGTTTACCGTGCTTTCTGCTTCGGTTCGGCCTGCGGGTAATAACTACCAGGTATATTCAAAAGGCAGGTTAACAATCAGTGGAGTAAGCCGCGATGTGGATGTAGTGGCCATCTGCACGGTAAATGCCGACAAAAGCATTTCAGTAAACGGCTCTTACAAACTTAAAATGACAGCTTATAATGTAACACCGCCCAGTATCATGCTGGGAACCATAAAGACCGGTGATGACCTCACCGTAAAATTCAACCTCCTCTTTAAAGCCCGTTAATTAAAAAATTAAAAAACCAAAAAAAATTTACGACTATGAGATACAATTCATGGCTTATAAAAGCCCTCCTGATAACAGCCTGTTGCGGCCCTGTAGCCCTGATGGCCCAGTTCAGCGACAGCATCGCCTATATGCGGTATAACGACAAACGAGGCATCAATGTATTTGAAACGCCTAAAGAAACTTCCATTCAGTATACCGGTTTAAAGGTTCGCTTTGGCGGTGGCTTTACCCAAACCTTCCAGGGACTGAAACATGAAAACAGTTATGGGAAAAATACAACCATAAAACTGTACAACATCACCCCCGGTTTTAATACAGCAGAAGCCAATCTTACCATGGACGTTGCGCTGGCAGATGGCATCCGGTTGAACCTTACCTCTTATCTTTCATCAAGACACCATAACGAAACCTGGGTAAAAGGCGGATACATTCAGTTTGACAAACTGCCTTTAAAAGGCAAAATATTCGATGATATCATGAAAGTGACCACCATTAAAGTAGGTCACATGGAGATCAACTATGGCGATCAGCACTTCCGCAGGTCAGATGGCGGCCATACCTTCTACAACCCATTCATCGAAAACTATATCATGGATGCCTTTTCAACCGAGATCGGTGGTGAAGTATATGTTCAGAAAAATGGTTTCATTGGTATGGCTGGTGTTACCAACGGTTTAATAAAAGGTAATGTAGATACAGTAAAAATTACTGACCAGGACCAGGTTCAGCACAAAAGCCCTTCTGTTTATTTCAAAGGCGCTTTTGACCGGCAAATAACTAATAACGTACGCGTAAGGCTGGCTGCTTCTTACTACCACAATGGTAGCGCCGGCACAAATGGCAACACCCTGTATGGTGGCGACCGCACCGGTTCCAATTATTTCATGGTGCTTGAACCCGCATCAGGTAGTTACTCCACTAATGCCTTTTCAGGACGTTTAAACCCCGGATTCACCAAAAAAATAGATGCAACCCAATTCAATGCATTTTTAAAAGTATACGGGTTAGAAGTGTTTGGAACTTATGAAAAAGCCAGGGGAAGAACCAATAGCGAAACCTGGTCAAGAAAAATGAACCAGTTTGCCATCGATGGCGTATACCGCTTCGGCCAAAATGAAAACCTGTTTATTGGCGGACGTTACAATTATGTAAAAGGAAGATTGCAGGATATAGATAATGAAGTAAGTGTTGAACGGTTAGTGGGCAGCGCAGGCTGGTTTGTAACCAGAAATGTGATGCTGAAAGGCGAGTATGTAACACAAAAATATTTCAACTTCCCGTCAAACGATATCAGGAACGAAGGAAAATTCCATGGCTATATGATTGCAGCTTCTGTAGGATTCTAGCTTCAATCTCGACAACAGAAGGTCCCGCCCGTGTGCGGGGCCTTCTCTTTCAAGACACTTCAAATCCTTCCGGTTATGATCATTATATTCTTTCTCCAGTTGTTGGTTGGCCTGCATTGCTCAAATAATAATAACGCAAAGTCCATCTTAAAACGCTGGGCGGTTGACAGCAACAGTTCTTTAAATATTGAAGGCCGGTCGAATCTAAACACATTTTATTGCGAGGTTACCAAATACCTGGAACCAGATACCCTGGCATATGTGAACAATGAAACAACCCGGCAGTTTGTTTTTACCAATAGTTGCCTTTCGGTCGACATCAATGATTTTGATTGTCACCAACGCATGATTACCAGTGATTTCAGAAAAACCCTGAAAGCCGATCAAAACCGATTTTTAAAAATACATTTTATCAGCCTCGATGCTTTCGATGTACGTAATCATAACCAGGTTGTAAAAGGAAAAGTTGAGATCCTGCTGGCCGGTCAAATCAAATGCACCACTATCGATTTCCAAATAAATACAACCCCTACCGGTCTTATTCAAATGAACGGATCAAAGAACATGTTATTCTCCGAATTCAATGTGGCGCCACCCAGCAAACTGGCAGGATTTATAAAGATCAAAGAAGAGATAAAAGTAAACTTTCAATTATTGTTTAAACCGGTGGCATGAGCCCTGGGGACCTGGTTATTTCAGGTATTTCAAAATCACTTTGAACAACTCATCGGGGTTAAATGGTTTCACAACAATATCGGTAAGTCCGGCATTTTGTACATCTTCTTCAACTTCAGCCGGCAGGCTCGCAGTCAATGCAATAACCGGTAAGGTAACTCCACGGGCGCGCAAACGCCGGGTAGCCTCAAACCCATCCATTACAGGCATATTCAGGTCCATTAACACCAGCCGGTATTTTCCGGGTTGAATTTTTTCCAGGGCTTCTTCCCCATTATTGGCAACATTTACAATAGCCCCGCTGCGCTCAAGCAACGATTGCGCTACCATTATGTTGAACGGATTGTCTTCCACCACTAAAATGGGAACATCCTGCAGCTGCTTTTCAGGCACTACGTTCTTATTGAGTTGGTCTTCTGAAGTCAGGGGCTCATTGCTTAAGGAAAATGTTTGCGTGTAATAAAACTCCGAACCTTTGCCTGGTTCACTGAAGAGGTTCAGCTCAACACCCTGCAGCTCCAGAATACGTTTGGTAATGGCCAGTCCAAGCCCGGTTCCACCATAACTGCGCGAGGTGGACGAATCTGCCTGCGTAAAGCGATCGAATATCAATTGCTGCTTCTCCGGTTCAATACCAATACCCGTATCGGCAATGCGGATGGTAAGCGTTATCTGGTCTTCGGTTATTTTCTCAACCCGTATCGCTAAAAGAACAGATCCCGCTTCAGTGAATTTGATAGCATTATGCACCAGGTTAAAAATGACCTGGCTGGTGCGTGTAGGATCACCGATAATTTTGCCGGTGATCCGGTCGTCGATCTCCGTAGTTAAAGTAATATTCTTTTCAACCGCCTTGCTGCTTAACCCGCCGGTTATATGCTGCGCAATGAAAACAATATCCATGGGGATCATTTCAAAATTGACCTTGCCGGCTTCAATCTTATTATAGTCCAGAATATCGTTTACGATCGACAACAGGTTATTGGCCGAAAACAACAATACATTCAGGTTCTTCTCCTGGTCTTTCCGCGGCGTATCGCGCAGCAGCAAATGCGTCATGCCGATCACCACGTTTAATGGAGTGCGTATTTCATGCGACATGGTCGACAGGAATTCGGTCTTTGCCCTTAAGCCCTGTCGTGCATCATCGGCAGCCTTTCTAAGTGTAAAGGCAAACCGGTGCGATAATACCAGGGATTGTAAAAAGAAGAACAGCACGTAGCCGGCAAATACAATCCATTTATCAGTGCCAACCAGCTGGAAATAATTCAGGTTGATGATCAAAAACACCAGCAGCATAACGGCACAGCTCATGAGCGCAAAGGGCGCGCCCACCCGTTTATATTTTACAGCCCGTATACAGGAGTAAAACGCAAACCCGATATACAGGAACATGACCACCAGGAAGGGTATTATGCCTTTGGTAAAGATCCAGGTGGGAGTAACCAGGACCAACAGGGAATAGAACAAACAGATCCATACCACGATATTCACGATATGCCTGTTGGCGTCTTTTGGATATACGCTTTGAAAATACCGGGAGAACAGGGCTACACCAAGCGTAAGGCTCAGGTATTCGATGCGGATGGTCACAAACCAGCTGAGATCAGGAAAAACCGAATGCAATACATACAGGCTGGTCCCGATCATGCGGTAACTATACACAATACAGAACAGCGAAAAATACAGGATGGCTTTATCGCGGCTGCCAAATGCATAAAAACCAAAAAAGAACAACCCGCCCATGAACAAACAACCCGCCAGCAACAGATCATACGCTTTGTCCCGTTGCAGGTGTATGGTCAGCTTCCGGCTTTCACCAATGAACAACTCTTTATAAGTTCCGCCCTTTGTATGCCAGTAATTGGCCACCTGCAATAATAAACTCAGGGTATCGGAGGTGGCAGGGAGATCAACGGTTTGGGTAAACCAGCCGGGAGCAGCGGTTTGAACCGATGTATCGGGGCGGCCATTCGAAAGGTAGAGTGAATCGTTTATAAACAACCGGTACGAACAATACACATCAGGCATCAGCAATGCCAGGTGCGGCCGGCTTTTTGGCAATAGTACAGTGAGAGAATAAGTAGCATACCCTTCAACGGGAAGTGTTTGCCCATGCAATTTGATCCTGTTCCAGAGCGAAGGGTAGGGAACAAAGTCGGGTGAGGCAGAGATGGTATCGCCCGGTTGCAATAACCGGCGCCAGTAAAATTGCCATTCGCCACTTAAAGAAAATGAGCCCTCGTTCAAATTGGCTGAACGCAGGTCAAGTACTCCGTGGCGGGCAGGTATTTTAGTCAATGGTTCATCCTTTGCCAGGCAAAATGGCAACAAGCCCCCTGTTAAAAGGGCAAACAAAATGATCCATCTGACGTGTTTCATAATAACCGGTCTGGGCGTTTCCTTAGGGTTTCGTTTCTCAAACGAATCGCAACCTGAAAAATGATCGACGAACGGACAAATTATCGCATTCACAGGGTTTGTAAAAGAAATAATGTCATTGAAGACTAAAATTAAACATCATTGAACAAATTTTAGGTAAAATCACTTAGAACCATACCCGCATTAAAAAGGCCTCCCGATCTATCGGGAGGCCTTTGATAATTTGTAAGGATAATTATCCTTATTTCTTAGGCTCCAGTAATTTAAAGAATTGATCAAGCTGTGGAAGGATCACGATCCTTGTTCTGCGGTTGGCAGCACGGCCTGCAGGCGTATCGTTTGGTGCTACGGGTAAATATTCACCGCGGCCGGCAGCTGCGATATGGGCCGGGTTAAGACCATACTGGTTTTGCAGCACACGTACAACAGCGGTAGCGCGGTGCACGCTCAGGTCCCAGTTGTCGAG
Source organism: Niastella vici (assembly GCF_002077945.1). Lineage (GTDB taxonomy): Bacteria > Bacteroidota > Bacteroidia > Chitinophagales > Chitinophagaceae > Niastella > Niastella vici. The sequence continues at coordinate 683,278 of NZ_LVYD01000001.1, read as the reverse complement.
CAGCAAGCCTTTTGCAAATTTCACGTTATCAGTATGGCCTTCTACCATGAATTCAATATCAGGTTGCGCTTTTAATACTTTAGCCACTTTACCGAGCACTTCATTTGCTTTCGGGGTTATAACATAGCTGCCGCTGTTAAACAGCAATTTGTCGCTAATGTCAATGTATACAACGCCTTTGTCAACCTTGATGTTGATGTCCTCATCGGCCAGGTTGCCAATAGCACCTTTCAGGTTCATCACCAGCGCCATGTTCAATGAATCTTTACGCGCCATGGAAGCCTGCAGGTCCTGTATATAGGCATCTTTAGCACCGATATTATCCAGTGATTTCTTTATGCTCTCGGCTTGTGTGGAAGAAATAACCGACAGATCCTGCAGCTGCTTCAGGGCTGTCGTATTGTTCTCCTTTAAAAAATCATTTTGCTTTTTCAGATTTGCAATTTCGTTTTCCAGGGCTGTTTTATTACGGGCATATTCAGCTTTAGCATCTTCACAGCTTTTCAGGTCACCCTGCACTTTGATATAGTTACCATTCAATTCATCATACTTTGCCACCTCCCCTTTAAATTTCTTTGAGCTAACGCATGAAAAAAGTAACAGAGAAGAAAGCCCTGTAAATAACACCTGTTTGCATTTCATATTTATGTTGTTTTTATTGATTAGCCAATTGCCTCACGATCACTTCCCTTTATTGAGCCCCTTACGCAAGTATTGTGCCCAGCAGTCGCAAAGGTATTGATGAAACCATTTAACCCGCTGTCAATTTTGTATAAATCAGGAATTTAAGATCGTTTTAATAAATTTTTTTTGCTATGCGGTGTATAGCATACAAACTGACATTTTTTTTAACGCGTGCAACCGAAGCGCTTCACGTTTCGTCGCCGTAGCATTGCCTAGACAACCGCTTTTGGAACATACGTACAAACTAACGGCGAATGGTATTCGTTACGCAATGCATGGTAACCGGAGATTATTTTAACAAAGTTCTTTTTCGATCCGTTGCACCGCAAACCAAAAAACGGGTCGTGGCTTACCTGGTGATTACGCCTTACGCAATCGTGTGCCTCCTTTGAGAATGTCAAAATTACCCTCCCGGTTGTATGTTCTCCGGAGCACATCGCCGAATAATACCAATTGCTGTTACACCCATTACATGTAAAAAATCCTGCTTGTATAATTTGTAATTGGCAGATTGTCATGCCAAATGCTGATCTAAATGGTGTATGCGCAAAACAACCCGGTCTTTTAAACACAACCCGTGACTAAAAAATACCACTAAGTGGTATTGATTGGTATTGGGATTTATTGTCACTTTGTTGCCTCACATGGTTTCAGCCATTGCCTTTTCCAGAAGTAGTTTTCTCTAGAAATTTCATGTGGGTAACCCTGCTACGTCGCGCTGGCAGGGTTTTTTATTTTGTTACCGGTTACCGGGATGCCGGTTACCAGGTAGCTGAAATCTCAGGATTCCCGATAATAATTAGTAGTCCCGAATGCTAAAGCCCGGAAACCGGAAACTGGTAACCGGTAACTTATGAATCTTCCTGACAACCAGGTATCCCCAAAATAATTAGCCCTTTATTACTAAAATAATTAGTGTTGATAATATAATTTTCTCTACATTTGGCAATCGGTAAATTTGAAAGAATTAAAAACAACCCATTATGTCACAGAACGAAAAACAAAAAGCGCTTAAGCTAACTATAGATAAAATTGAAAAAGATTTCGGTAAGGGCAGTGTGATGATGATGAATGAAAAGTCAACAGAGCCCATGGAAGTAATTTCAACCGGCTCAATTGGCCTCGATTCAGCCCTCGGTATTGGCGGTTTGCCAAAAGGCCGTATCGTTGAGATCTACGGACCTGAATCTTCCGGTAAAACAACCATCGCCATACATGTTATCGCTGAAGCCCAGAAAAAAGGCGGGATGTGCGCCATTATCGATGCGGAGCACGCCTTTGACAGCCTGTACGCCAGAAAGCTGGGTGTTGATGTAGACAACCTGCTCATTTCCCAACCCGACTATGGTGAGCAAGCCCTGGAAATAGCCGACCGCCTTATATTATCAGGCGCGCTGGATGTAGTGGTGATCGACTCAGTGGCCGCCCTGGTACCCAAAGGTGAGCTGGAAGGTGAAATGGGCGATAGCAAAATGGGTTTACAGGCCCGCCTTATGTCACAGGCCCTGCGTAAACTGACCGCCACTATTAATAAAACAAATACCATCTGCATCTTTATTAACCAGTTGCGTGAAAAAATAGGCGTCATGTTCGGTAACCCCGAAACCACAACCGGTGGTAACGCCCTGAAATTCTACGCTTCGGTTCGTTTGGATATTCGCCGCACCGCACAAATAAAAGACGGTGACGAAGCCATCGGTAACCGGGTTAAAGTAAAAGTGGTAAAAAATAAAGTAGCTCCTCCTTTCCGTGCAGCAGAATTCGATATCGTATTTGGCGAAGGCATCTCAAAAGCCGGTGAAATCCTCGATATGGGCGTTGAACTGGGTATTGTGAACAAAAGCGGTAGCTGGTTCAGCTATAACTCTGATAAACTGGGACAGGGACGCGATGCGGTTAAACAATTATTGCTCGATAACCCCGAACTGTCGAACGAAATTGAAGTCAAGATCAGGGAAAAGATCAAAGAAATGCAACAAGCTTCATAGGTATAAATGATCAGCGATGTAATACCACCCTCAACTATACAGGTATTACAGCTTAAAAGCCTCGTCGCAGATCAGTAAATAGGTTCAGTTGAATTATATGGGTTAGTAAGTAAATGTCCCGACTTTCGTCGGGACATTTTTTTTGGAACAAATTTTATTAAAGCGAAATATATCGGGTAGGTTAGTACGACAGTTGTATAAAATAAAAAAGGGGTCTGAATAGAAATTCAACCCCGCTTTTAAAATCCAATATCCTATGAAAAACCGAGGTAAAAATAGTGTTGAATTCTGATATCTGCAATACCATTTTGTGGTAATAGTAAAAATACCAAGGTAAATGAGGCCTTTTATACCTGATTTTACGTATAAATACACACTTACTTTATCCCTATAATAACAAGTAAATCAATTATATACATATTAATACTTAGCCTTTTGGCGAATAACAGGATGGCAGATCAGGAAAGTTATTGACATTTTGAAACAGCAAGTTCCTTCAACATGCTATTATCGGTTGAGCATGGTTTCTTTAATTTACTCTTTTAATTCTTCAGTAATTTTTCCTGGGTAAGAAGCCCCGTTGTGTGATTGTTTATGCGCAGAAAATAAATGCCTTTCTCGAGCCCGCTCACATTCAAAGTTTGCAGCCCCTGCAAATTGTTTATACCGATCCGTTGTTTACCAACTGCATCAACAACCTGAATATCGAGTACTGCTTCAGACCGTATAATAAGGATATTATCTACGGGGTTAGGATAAAAGCGAAAAGAAATATCACCCGCAATTAACGTTTCTACCGCCTTTGAATAGGCTGGTTGTACTTCTTTACCTGAAAAACGAACCCGGTATAAACTGCGGCCCTTGGGCGGCGCTTCGTCTATCCATTCATTTTCGGGTTTTATCTCCGATTGTTTCAGCACAGCCACAACCTCAAAATTACGGCCACCGGTGCTTCGTTCTATAACAGCAAATGTGAGGGAAGTATCTTCGGGTTGTTTCCAGTTGAGGATGACCCGGGCGTTTTCAAAAATGCTCACTGAAAGATTGGTGATATACGATGAACTGTCTGCAGGAAATTGGTTTACCAGCGGTGTTACCGTTGGTACTTCCTGCGCTATACATACATGCACGAGCAGGCATATTAAATATACCAGAACGCCTTTCTTCATGAATTTAATGGGTCAAAAATCAGAACATCACTATTAACAATTACTGTGCCCGAATGTGGAAAACGTTGAAGGCGCTAATAAAATTCAAACCGGGGAGTTAAAGTTTTTCAAAAGTCAATTACCTTGTTCCCCTATATAAAATATCATCAAGAACACAAGTCTATGCTTAAAGTAAGAAAATTAAACGCCCGTAAACGCATTGCTTTGGTAGCGCACGATAACAAGAAAAAAGACCTGATAGAATGGGCAGAGTTTAATAAAACAGTACTGGCCCGGCACGAACTGTATGCGACCGGAACAACCGGCAAACTGTTGGAGAACAGCCTCGACCGCCCGGTAAGAGCCTTGCTCAGCGGGCCTTTGGGCGGCGATCAGCAAATTGGCGCCATGATCGCCGGCGGCGATATAGACATGTTGATCTTCTTCTGGGACCCCATGGAAGCACAACCGCACGACAGTGATGTAAAAGCATTATTACGGGTAGCCATTGCCTGGAACTGCATTGTCGCCAACGACCGGGCAACAGCCGACTTCATACTTACCTCGCCCCTCATGAACGAAGAATACATGGTGAACATTCCTGATTACACAACCTATCTCAATAGAAAAATTTAACATTTCACAAGCTACCGCGACTATGCGATAAGCCAACCCTTATTCAAATTGATGGTGCTTTTCCGCAGCCTTCCCCAAATACCCGGCTACCAAACAGGTGCGGGTTTACCGGCAGGAACCACTCAGCGCCCCAACCCCCAGCGGCTTCCCCATCCATGAACATTTAATAGCCCGGTTCGTTTTAATATAAACACTACCCTTTCCAAAGCCACACAACTTTGGAAAGGGACCAGGTGGTAAATTTGTGAACGGGATTGCACCTTTGTGTTAGTCTTTACACGAAATTTACCAGCTCCTATCTACACAATAATATTATGGCCTTTAAATTATTCGCTCCATATCAACCTGCCGGCGATCAGCCGGAAGCTATTCGCCAGCTCACAGCAGGACTGCGGGACGGTGAAAAATACCAAACCCTGCTGGGGGTAACCGGTTCTGGTAAAACCTTTACCGTTGCCAATGTTATTCAGCAGGTACAAAAACCTACTTTGGTGCTCACCCATAACAAAACCCTGGTAGCCCAGTTGTATGGGGAATTCAAACAGTTCTTCCCCGAAAATGCCGTAGGGTATTTTGTAAGCTATTACGACTATTACCAGCCCGAGGCCTATATGCCGGTGAGTGATACTTATATTGAAAAAGACCTGAGTATCAACGAAGAACTGGATAAACTGCGGCTGCAGGCCACCACCGAATTGCTCAGTGGCCGCCGCGATATCATTGTAGTAGCCTCGGTAAGCTGTATCTATGGTATCGGTAACCCTGCCGAATTCGAGAACGGGATCATCCGCATTCACCAGGGCCAGGTGATCAGCCGCCAGGGCTTTTTGCATGCATTGGTTAACTCCCTGTATTCGCGCAGCACGATCGATTTTAACCGGGGTAATTTCAGGGTACAGGGCGATACGGTTGATATCAACCTCCCTTATGTTGACTTTGGTTACCGCATCACTTTTTTTGGCGATGAAATTGAGACCATTGAAACCCTCGATATAAAGACCGGCAAACGGATCGGCATGGTAGAAAATGCCGCCATCTTCCCGGCCAACCTGTACCTGGCGCCCAAGGATATGATACAGCAGATCCTCGCCGAAATACAGGATGAAAGCGCCGCCCAGGTTGCTTATTTTAAAAGCGTAGGAAAATTTATTGAAGCCCAGCGCCTCAACGAGCGTGTGAATTATGATGTGGAAATGATCCGCGAACTGGGTTATTGTAATGGGGTAGAAAACTATTCGCGCTTCTTTGACCGCCGCTTCCCCGGCACCCGGCCGTTCTGCCTGCTGGATTATTTTCCGAAAGACTTTTTATGTGTAATAGATGAAAGCCACCAGACCGTGCCCCAGGTTAGCGGCATGTATGGGGGCGACCGCAGCCGTAAACTGGTGCTGGTTGACTATGGCTTCCGCCTGCCTTCTGCACTGGATAACCGGCCTTTGAACTTTCACGAGTTCGAGACCATGCTCGATCAAACCATATTTGTATCGGCCACGCCCGGCGATTATGAGCTGGAAAAAACAGGCGGCGTCGTAGTGGAACAGGTGGTGCGCCCAACCGGTTTGCTCGATCCGCCGATCGAGATCCGCCCCAGCGTGAACCAGATCGACGACCTGCTCGATGAAATTGACAAACGGGTGAAGAAAGGCGACCGGGTACTGGTGACCACGCTCACCAAGCGGATGGCCGAAGAAATGGACAAGTACCTACATCGCATCAATATCAAATCAAAATACATTCACAGCGAGGTAGATACCCTGGAGCGGGTTGAAATATTGCGGCAGTTGCGCCTGGGTGAAATTGACGTACTGGTTGGGGTGAACCTGTTGCGCGAAGGACTCGATTTGCCCGAAGTATCGCTGGTAGCCATCCTCGATGCCGATAAAGAAGGATTCCTGCGTAATGAAAAATCGCTGACCCAGACAGCCGGCCGCGCCGCCCGTAACGTTGACGGACTGGTGATCTTTTATGCCGACACCATGACCGTAAGTATGCAGCGCACAATTGATGAAACCAGCCGCCGCCGCGAAAAACAGATCGCCTTCAATACCCTTCACGGCATTACTCCCAAAACCGTGAAGAAATCGCGCGACCAGGTTTTTGCCCAAACTTCCGTGCTGGATATTAAAGGGTACGATCCGGCCAACCCATACGCGTTGGCGCCGAATGAAGAGCTGGTGACCACCGCGGCCGAAGAACAGGTTGTTTATCAAACCATACCCCAAATGGAAAAGGCGATCGCCAAAACCAAAAAGGAAATGGAAAAAGCCGCACGCGACCTCGACTTTATGGAAGCTGCCCGCTTACGCGATGAAATGTTTGTCTTGCAAAAACAATTGCAGGAAATGAAGGGGTAGGAAAGTGCCCGTCATATTGTTAATCACTAAATCTTTTTTGCCTAAGATATAATATTATCCACATCGGCCCGTTTTTAAAGTGTTCTGAATCAACCCCTAACCCCAATATCTTTTTATCATGAGAGCCCGTCGTATGCGCCGTCGTTTATTCAACCTGTTCGCATTTGCCTTACTGGCATTTGCTATTTACCTGGTAAAGTTTTCAAAAACTGAAGACATGAACCCGAATCACACTGCACTTAAAAACAGTCCTAAATCAAGTACTGTTGCCACCACTCATTAATAATGTAGTGAGCAGTTCATTTTACATTGTAACAACCATGAATACGCTGCCCATCTGCCGGCTGGTGGATGGCCTTCTCCATATTAGGTTAATTAGCCATCGGGTTTTGCACCGGTATAACTATCGGGCCGATGGGCTAATTAACCGTCTTTTTTAAGCTTCATAGTTCCTAACTTCGGGGCATTGTGAAACTTAACCAGAGGATACCATATGGAGAATCAATCAAATGATAAGAAAGTTTTTTTGCTCGATGCACTGGCACTCATCTTTCGTGCCTATTATGCCCTTATCCGCAACCCACGAATAACCTCAAAAGGCAAGAACACCAACGCGCAATTTGGTTTTATTAATACCCTGCTCGACCTCATCAACAACCAGAAGCCTACACACATGGCGGTTTGTTTCGATACGCAGGCGCCCACCGAACGGCATACAGAATTCACCGATTACAAAGCCAACCGCCAGGAAGCGCCTGAAGACCTGCTGGCCGCTATTCCGGATATTAAAAAACTGATCCGCGGCTTTAACATCCCGGTACTCGAAGTTGATGGCTATGAAGCAGATGATGTTATAGGCACCCTGAGTAAAAAAGGCGCCGCTGCCGGTTATGAGGTCTTTATGGTTACACCCGATAAAGATTATGGCCAGCTGGTCGATGGCAATATCAAAATATACAAACCCGGTTACCAGGGCGGCGATGCAGAGATCCTTGGCGCCAAAGAGGTTTGTGAAAAATGGAATATCAAAGAAGTTCACCAGGTAATTGACATTTTAGGTTTAATGGGCGATGCCGTGGATAATATTCCAGGCATTGCCGGGGTGGGTGAAAAAACAGCAGCCAAACTACTGGCCGAATACGGCACCCTGGAAAATGTGCTCGAAAATGCCGACAAAATAAAAGGCGCCCTGGGCGAAAAGGTGCGCAATGGCAAGAACTCCGCCATCCTTTCCAAAAAACTGGCCACCATTATTACCAATGTACCCATCGAATTTCATGAAGAAGATTTCCGCCTGAAAGAATGGAATCGCGATCTGCTGAAAGAAGTTTTCATAGAACTGGAATTCAAGACCGTTGCCAAACGCATTTTGGGCGAAGAGTTAAGCATTGTTCCGGGGGCAGTACCACAGGGAGTTCAAACCGATCTGTTTGGTAATGCAGTGGAAGGAAAATCAAAAGCGGAGCCAAAAACCCCCAAAGCGGAAGTAGCAGAAGAAACAGGCGATACTGATCGTGCTGAAGATGGAGACATTGTGCATGCCGGCAAAAATATTCAAAATACCGCCCACCAATACCGCACCATACAGGAAGAGGCCGCAATTAAAAACCTGGTAAAAGAATTACTCGAAGAAAAAGAGATCTGCTTCGATACCGAAACCACCGGTATAGATGCCAACGATGTGGAGCTGGTAGGTATGAGCTTTTCTTTTAAACCCGGCGAAGCGTATTACATTCCCTGCCCCGCCGACCAGGAAGCAACACGCGCCATTCTGAAACAATTTGAACCCGTATTCAATAGAAAAGATGTACTGTGGATTGGCCAGAACCTGAAATACGACATGCTGGTGTTGAAATGGTATGGCTATGAGTTATTTGGCGAAACCTTTGATACCATGCTGGCGCATTATGTTATTGAGCCCGATGGAAAACGCAGTATGGATATGCTCAGCGCCCGCTTTTTGGGGTATGAACCGGTTCATATTGAAGAACTGATCGGTAAAAAAGGAAAGAACCAGTTGAACATGCGCGATGTAGCCATTGATAAGATCAGCGATTACGCCGCAGAAGACGCCGATATTACCCTGCAATTGAAACAGGTGCTTTCTCCGCTGATTAAAAGCAAAGAGGTTGAAAAAGTATTTCATGAGGTAGAAAATCCGCTGGCAAAAGTGTTGATGGAAATGGAATATGAAGGCGTAAAGGTAGATCAGGATTTTCTGCACGAATACTCAAAGGAGTTGGAACGCGAAGCAGCCAAAGCAGAAGACAGCGTATATGAACAGGCGGGAGTAAAATTCAACCTGGCTTCGCCCAAGCAATTAGGGGAAGTGCTTTTTGAGAAACTGAAGCTCGATCCCAAAGCCAGGAAAACAAAGACAGGGCAATACGCTACAGGAGAAGATGTGTTGATGAAACTTGCCCACGAGAACAAGATCGTTGAAGACATTCTGGCATTCCGCGAACTCACCAAACTCAAATCAACATACGTTGATTCGCTGCCCGAACTGATCAATCGTAAAACCGGCCGCGTGCATACCTCCTATGCACAGGCTGTTGCCGTAACGGGCCGGCTCTCCAGCAATAACCCCAATCTGCAAAACATACCTATCCGTACAGAAAGGGGCCGCGAAATTCGAAAAGCATTCGTTCCGCGTGATAGCAACCGGGTACTGATCTCGGCCGACTATTCGCAAATTGAATTACGCATTGTGGCCGGCATCAGTGGCGACCCGGCCATGTGCGATGCCTTCAAAAAGGGAATCGACATTCATACCGCTACTGCCGCAAAAGTGTATGGGGTTGAAGAATCTGCTGTAACCAAGGAACAACGCTATAAAGCCAAAAGCGTAAACTTCGGTATTATCTACGGCCAGGGGGCATTTGGGTTGGCCGACAACCTCGGTATCAGCCGCACCGAAGCCAAAGAGATCATCGACAACTATAAAAAACAATTTGCCGGTATCGATACCTATATGGAGAGTACAAAAGCCTTTGCACGCGAAAATGGCTATGTACAAACGCTTATGGGTCGCAAACGCTGGTTGCGTGATATCAATTCATCAAACTTTACCGTGCGTGGTTTTGCCGAACGAAACGCCATCAACTCACCCATTCAGGGAACGGCCGCAGATATGATCAAACTGGCCATGATAAAGGTCTATCATGAATTCCGCAAACATAAGTTCGAATCAAGAATGATCCTGCAGGTGCATGACGAGTTGGTGTTCGATGCGGTGAAAGAAGAAGTGGAAACTATTAAACCCATCATTCTCGATTGTATGCGATCGGCATTGCCATTACCCAATGAAGTGCCGGTTGAAGCAGAAATAGGATCAGGTATTAACTGGCTCGAAGCGCATTAAAAACATAAGATAAAGCCCTGGCAACAATAAGCTGCCAGGGCTTTATCTTATACGATCGTTCTGCTATTACTGATTTTCCGCATTCAATTGTTCTATCCCCAGCATCGACGCTACCTTGTTCCAGATATCATGGGCGATAAGATCAGGCGTACGGTCGCCATTGACCATAAATATTTTTTCAAGGGATTTCAATTTCTCAAACGCTTCCACATACTTTGCCCGCACCAGTTTCTGGTTGTCAATTGTTTCATAGATCTCCATGTTGTCTCTGCTGGAGTGCAGACGCTGCATGCTTATCTCGGGCGAAACATCGATAAAAATATTTACATCGGGTCGCAGTATTTGCGCACTCATGGAGTTGGCCTGTATTACCCAATCCATATCCATATGCGCACCCTGATAGGCATAGGAAGAAAAACAATACCGGTCACAGATCACCGTATAACCTGCTTCTATTTTTTTCACAATCCCATACTCCTCATTCAATAAATGATCTAAACGGTCGGCCACAAACAAACCGGCAACCACCCGGTTATCGGCTTTCACCTTACCACTGAAAATGTTTCTGATCATTTTACCGATCTGGTTATCGGTAGGTTCAAAAGTGCTGTATACTTTGTGGCCCAGAGCCGTTAATTTTTCCGTTAACAATTTCGTCTGGGTACTTTTACCGCTGCCATCGATTCCTTCCAGGGCAATAAATAAGTTTTTCCGATTTTTCATAACTCGCTCAAAAATACACGTAAATGGCTAAATGTCAGTGATTGCAACAACCACCTTGTTAAAAAGGCATAAATTTATCCACCAAACCCGCTCCGTTAACATTTGATTTGTCTAATATTTTGTCAATGTTCCGTTATTTACAAACCTCACACTAAAACTGCCGTCTAATTTGTAGTAAATTAAAGTAAGAAAATCGTCGTAATGGACAATTGTAAAAAAATAAACTTTCCCATATGAAGATCTTTACATTGGTGGCCGTTTTGTTAGGTAGCATGATCACGCATTTGGTCATGGCGCAGGAGAATTGGCCCAAAACTGCCACCACTTCCGAAGGGACCATCATTAAGCTGTACCAATGGCAGCCCGAATCATATGCCGATAACACATTGAAAGCCCATGCAGCCATTTCTATAGTGGAAAACGGCAAGTCAGAACCAGTGTTTGGCGTAGCCTGGTTAAAGGCCACTACCGAAACCCATGGCAAAGAAGTACAGGTAAAATCAATTTACATCACCAACATTAAACTCCCGGGTGTTACCGATGACGACAAACTCGAAAGCATCGCCAACACTATGGAAGACAAAGTGCCTTCCTGGGATATTTCATTTGGGGAAAGTGATTTGCAAACTTCGCTTGACCTGAACAAACAACAGACCAACCTGGCCACTCAAATCAACAACACCCCACCAAAAGTTATTTACACCAACGTGCCTTCCATCCTGGTTTCAATTGATGGCGCACCCAAACTGCAAACCAATAAAGACTGGGGTGTTGAAGCAGTGGTGAATACACCTTTTGTTATGGTCAAAAACCGCGACAGCAGGTATTACCTGTACGGTGGCAAGCACTGGTATATGGCGCCCGCCGCAACCGGTCCTTATAAAATGATCTCCGACATTCCTTCCAATCTCCAGAAAATTGAAGAGGCAATGAAAGAGGCGGATAAGAAAAACCCGGAAGAAGGAAAGGAAACAGATCCCAATACCATTTACAATATTGTAGTTACCACTGAACCCGCAGAATTGGTACAGTCAAAAGGCGAAGCCAATTTTGCAGCTGTTCAAAATACCGGTTTACTGTATGTGTCCAACTCAGAGAATGATATTTTCATGGACATCAATTCACAGGAATATTATGTGTTGCTGTCAGGACGCTGGTACAAATCAAAAACCCTGAGCGGCAACTGGCAGTATGTGGCGGCAGATCAGTTACCGGCCGATTTTGCAAAAATTCCCAAAGGCTCGCCGAAAGACAATGTACTGGCCAGCGTAGCCGGCACCGATCAGGCCAATGACGCCATTGCCGAAGCACAGGTTCCGCAAACCGCCAAAGTAGAGCGCAATAAAGTACATGAAGACGTAAATTATGATGGAGACCCTGAGTTTGAAGCAATTGATGGAACCGACATGTACTACGCTACCAATACACCGGTATCGGTACTTCGCTGGCGCGGCCGCTACTATAGTGTTGATAACGGTATCTGGTACGAATCGTACAACGCAGTTGGTCCCTGGAACGTTTGTATTAACCGCCCATATGCGGTAGCGCTCATTCCGCCCCGCTATCCCGTGTATTACATGAAATATGTTTACATCTATGATGTTACACCCGATTATGTTTACATGGGCTACACACCAGGTTATTTGAATGCTTATGTATACGGTCCTACAGTAGTATATGGAACCGGTTATTACTATCGCCCCTGGTACGGTCACTACTATTATCCCCGCCCATACACCTGGGGATTTGGTATCCGTTACAACCCCTGGTTTGGCTGGGGATTCGGCCTCGGATTTGGTTACGATTGGTTTAATGTAAGCATAGGATATGGCGGTTACAATCCCTGGGGTTACTGGGGTTATGGCGGCTGGTGGGGACCACGCGTTTACCGCCCCTGCTACTATGGACCATCCTATTACTACCGCAGCGGATATTACGGCTACAACAGCTACAGATCATATCGTCAGTACAACAATGTAACGGTTATAAATAACTATTATGCCCGTACCAACATATACAACGGCAGAAACGGCGTAGTGACCCGGAATTATCGCCCCAATGGTCCCGACGGAGGTGGCCGTTATGGCGGTGGTTATAATGGGGGCCGCATGGATGTGGCAGGTAACGGACGCTTCAGCAGCAACGGTAACAATAACGGCCGCAATCAACGTTTTGGTAATGGCGGTTCCAACAATCCGGGTTACGGAATGTACAACCGCGACAGACAGAACCCAGGCAATAACGGCAATGACAGAGGTTGGAGAACCCCGGGTAATTCAAACCCCGTGGTAAGTCCGCAAAACCAGGGCGGCAGATTTAGCAGCCCATCCAACAACGGCAACAACAGTGGCCGTGATTGGAATAGCAATTTCCCCAGCCGCGGAAACGGCCGGGAACTGCAACCACAGAACAGTCAGTCCGACCGAAATATTCAACGCCCCAATGGTGGCTGGCAGAACCAGGTTCCGCCACAGCGTAGTTTTGATAATCCAGGTGGTAACAGAGGAGGCTATGGCGGAGGCAGAAGCTTTGAACAACCGAGCCGGCCTGTTCAACAACCACAAGGTAATTACTCACCACGTGGCGGCGGCGGCGGTAATGGCCCCGGTTTCTCCCGGCCTTCAGGTGGTGGAAATTTTTCAAGACCTTCGGGCGGAAACAGTGGCAACAGCGGTGGCGGTTCATCTGGTGGCGGTGGCCGTTCTTCCGGTGGTGGTTATGGTCGCTTCGGAAGACATTAAAACAGGGTAATAAAAATTATATATAATCCCTCTGGTTAAACCGGAGGGATTTTTTTTGCTTTGTCCGCTGAATCCGCCAGCCGGCTAAGAAGGCGCGGGCATTGCCCGTTGTAACTGTAGCGAAGGCGGGTATCTGGGTATTATTGAGACCTACCATCAAAAAAATTTAGATAATTTGTTTTCCGGTGTTATTCTTTTCATGCTGATAGAAAAGGCCCGGGAAAAGATGAAATAATAATTATATGCAATTTGATCGGTTCATTAGCGGCCATCATATAGATCTTGAACGATTTACAAATGATCATATTTCCGAATTGGAATCAATTGTATTTGATGAAAGGATCTGGAAGAACCTGCCCTATAACCCTGTTGATAAAACGTCCTTTGAAGAATTTATCAAAGACATCCAACATAAAAATGGGAATGAGGAACGGGTAACATATGTTATCAGGAACAAAACAAATAACAAGGTTTGTGGCAGTACCGGATTCAACTTTATTGATGCAGTGAATCAACAGGTGGAGGTAGGCCCCAGCTGGCTGTCACCAATTGTTTGGGGTACAAAGGTTAATATAGAAAGTAAATATTTACTATTGATGCAGTGTTTCGAAAGACAGCAGATCATGCGCGTAGAATTCAGAACGAGAGAAACCAATATACGATCGCAAAAAGCCATTGAAAAGATCGGCGGCATCAGAGAAGGAATACTGCGGTGCCATCGAAAGAACGACGACGGAACATTCCGCAACACGATTGTTTACAGTATTATTCAACCAGATTGGCCTTCTACAAAAACCATGTTGGAAGCATTGATTAGTAAATGATTGATAAAGGTTTTTTTAAGCAAACATTTCACTTTTACAGAAATATTTTTGATCTTTCGGCGTTCTTTTTACAGAAACTCGTTTCTGTGAATTATACCCTTAATCTTATACTATGAAACGAATTTTAGCTATTTGTGTCATTTGCTTTTTATTTATTTTCACTCTGTACGCCCAATACGACACTTCTCAGTTTACGGGTTTGTGGGTACTGCAGTCTGTTAAGTTTAAGCACCCCGTTGATCTCAATAAAGATGGATATCGTTCTTCAGATGCTTTTTGGGAATATGATGAATGCAGAAAAGATCAGCAAATGGAATTACTTCCCGACTTCAACGCCAAAACCTATAATGGTTGCAGCCACAACGGATGCACCAACGAGATCAGGTTATACAAGTGGAATTTGAAAGAAGAATTGGTAAAAGAAGTGAAATATGATATGGGCAAAAGAGTGGTTGATGAAAGAAGACCAACCGTATTAAAGCTGAATGACGCAACCGGTAATGATGCACAGGTGTTTGTTGTGATCGGCGTTGATGAAAACATTCTCACGCTCAAAGGCCTGGTAAAAACCGGTAAAAACACCACCGAAGAAGCCATTCTCATTTACAGGAAAAGAAAAAAATAACAACAAAAAAAGTACTAATATCTCTACCGGCAACGGCTATCTGTGTAAGCATAGATAGCCGTTTTTTATTAAATTTTGCAAGGATAGCTGTAATTTCATTATTAATATGGAGCCCGTCATCTTTTATTGTTACGATGCATATTGCAACTGGTGTTATGCATTTAGTCCGGTTATGTTACGAATAGCTGAAGACTATAAGAACAAGGTTCAGTTTGAAGTGCTTTCAGGCGGTATGATCATTCCTGAAAACCCCAAACCAATCAGTGTAATGGCCGATTACTTTATAAACAATTGCCAAACGGTGACAACACATACCGGCGCCCGCTTTGGAGAAGATTTTCTATGGCATATTAAAAACCCCGGTCTAAGTGACTGGTTCCCCAATTCGTTAAAACCGGCCATAGCCATGTGTGTATTTAAAGAATACCATCCCGATAAACAGATAGCATTTGCAGCCGATCTGCAATATGCCTTACAATACGAAGGACGCGATCTGTGCGATGACGAGGCTTATCGGCATTTGCTGGAGAAATATGCCATTCCGGTGAATGAGTTTTATCACCTGTTGAAAGACCCTGCGTATAAAGAAAAAGCTTTCCACGAATTCTCCATCTGCACCCAGCTAAAAGTAACCGGGTTCCCGGCAGTATTATTGCAGGTCAATGAGTCGAAGTTTATTATGCTGGCATCAGGGTATACAACTTACCATGACCTGCAGCAACGAATTGAAAGCGCGTTACAGGATACAGATCACCCGATCAGGGATGGTGTTTAGGTCCTGAGCATCCTCCCTTTTACACCACCGGTTTCCAATTGCAACCAAATGCACCTAATTTGTCAAAAATTTGTTGCATGAGGACACTAAGCATCATCGCCGGTTCCCTTCTACTGCTTCATACCGCCTGTGCGCAATCATCGCACATGGATTTTGAAAAATATACGCCAACATCAACGCTTGTTGTACCGGAACATAAATTAACCCGCGCCAAATATCCATTCATCGATGTACATAATCACCAACGAGGCATGTCGCCCTCAGATCTCAAAGACCTGGTAAAAGACATGGACAAACTCAATATGGCAGTGATGGTGAACCTCAGTGGCGATAATGGTAAAAGCCTGCAAAACAAGATCGACAATATTCGCTCAACCAGCCCCAAACGGTTTATTGTTTTTGCCAATATTGATTTCAGTGGTATAGGCGAAGCCGGCTGGACGGAAAAAGCGGTGAAACAATTGGAAGAAGATGTAAAATATGGCGCCAATGGCCTGAAGATATTCAAGAACCTGGGACTATCTGTAAAAGACAATACCGGCAAACGGGTAACGGTTGATGATCCCCGCCTCGACGCCATTTGGGATAAAGCCGGTGAGTTAAAAATACCGGTGATCATCCATACCGCCGATCCCAAACCTTTCTGGGACCCGGAAGATGAACACAATGAACGCTGGCTCGAGATCGAATCACACCCTGGCCGCAAAAGAAGCGATACTGACCCCGCGCCGTGGGAAGTATTGATCGAAGAACAACACCGCATGTTCAAAAAACATCCCCACACTACATTTATTGCCGCGCATTTTGGCTGGTATCCCAATAACCTCCCCAAACTCGGACAGCTGTTAGATGAAATGCCGAACGTAGTGGTTGAATTTGGCGCTGTGATTGCCGAACTGGGCCGCCAGCCCCGTATGGCCCGCCAGTTCTTTGAAAAATACCAGGACCGTATTTTGTTTGGAAAAGACAGTTGGGTGCCCGAAGAGTATACCACCTATTTCAGGGTGCTGGAAACAGATGATGAATATTTTCCTTACCACAAAAAGTACCATGCATTCTGGGCCATGTATGGCATGGGATTACCCGATGCTATTTTGAAGAAAGTATATTATAAAAATGCATTGCGCATTATTCCCAATATCGATAAATCGCAGTTTCCTGATTGAGGCGCGAAGTAAGAAGTAGGAGATATGCTTCCCATCCTCCTGAACGGTCCATTCTTCGTATATGGCCCCACGTTGCATATCCATTTTTCACAAAC
Source organism: Niastella vici (assembly GCF_002077945.1). GTDB lineage: Bacteria > Bacteroidota > Bacteroidia > Chitinophagales > Chitinophagaceae > Niastella > Niastella vici. The sequence goes on along the minus strand of NZ_LVYD01000001.1, from coordinate 666,155 downwards.
CGCTTAAACCGTGTAGTGGTTTAAACTCCTTACCGGTATAAGTTACCTGTTGGCCGAAAGATGCATGTATACATACCAGCAACAATGCCGTAATAGCAAGATATTCTCTCATAACGTTATGTTTTTGGATAACTGCTTGAAGGTACAGATCCCGTACTGATCCCCTGCCTTTTCATCCCTTCGCATTCCTGTTTCATCGGGTATTAATTGATATTGATCAGTTTGCATATTGGTACCTTTTTTGATTTTGTAATTTTAACTAAAACTAACAGACATGAAAAAGCTAGTCATTGCGGTATCTGCCGCTCTGTTCTTCATCTACGGCTTTCAGGCCAGTGCACAAACACAGGATCAAATGAAAGCCTGGACGGATTATATGACGCCTGGCGATGTACATAAGATGATTGCCAAATGGGATGGAAAATGGAAAGAGGATGTAACCTTTTGGATGCAACCAGGCGCCCCACCCACCAAAAGCACTTCTACCTGCGTAAATAAAATGGTGATGGGCGGCCGTTACCAGCAAAGCACACATACCGGCAACATGATGGGCCAGCCCTTCGAAGGCCAGGGTACTTTAGCCTGGGACAATGCAAAAAAAATGCTTATCAGTACCTGGATCGATAATATGGGAACCGGCATAATGTATATGGAAGGCACCTGGGACAATGCCACAAAAAGCGCTACCATGAAAGGTAAAACAACCGACCCTGCCACCGGCAAGGAAATGGATGTAAGACAGGTTTTTACCGCGGTTAATGACAATACCCAAAAATTGGAAATGTATATGAACCAGGGTGGTGAGGAGTTCAAGACTATGGAAATTACGTTTACCAGAATGAAATAAATAGTCCGGCAAGGCATAACCGGCAAGGCGTAAAAGGCGTCCCGATGCATCGGGGCGCTTTTTTTATTTACAGCCAGTTGACCAAATTTTTTGGGCGGTACAACGGATTTTTAGGATCCCGCCCGAAACAAACAGGGGTTTTTCAAGGACTTAAAAAGGACCTCATAAGGATAATATCCTGGTAAGGTCCCGGTGAGGTCCCTGTTATGTCCGGGTTAGGTCCCTGTAAAACCCAAAAGATCTTCTACTTAGGTTCACGTAAGACCGCACTTCTGAAAAACAAAGGTCCCGGGCTTTTTAAAACCCGGGACCTGTATTATAAACGCCCTTCAGGAATATTTTTCGATCACTTCGGAAGGACACTATGTAGAATAAGGTAGTAAGCGAGCTTAATAATGCTCAGTAATTTTTCAAGGCTATACATTAGAACAAAAGTTATACTATGCAGGTGTTATCAAATTTTTATCTATCGCCAGGCTCCAATAATGGCGCCCATTAATGTAAGCGCCACCATACTGTAAAATCCGTTTATACAGATCAGCCGCCAGGGCTTTAGTTCAAACAAACTGTGTATGGCGATGGCGCAAAAGGTCCAGATGCCGGCCAAAAAACCGGCTGTGGCGCCCCAGGCAATATCAGGTTTGGCCGCACATTCCGAAGGACAACCAGCCGGCGTTGCCAGGAACATGGCCAGGTTAACAGCCATCAACAGCGAGAAAATAAGCGTAAAGCCAAATATCTTTCCTTTATTCCCGCCCTTTCTTATTTCCTCTTCGGTAAAATTGTTGTCTTTCATCCAGGCCCTTCCAAACAAACCTGGTGAATACCATATTCCGCCTACAACAAAAGAAGAAATGCCGGCAACAAGCACCGCCCACCAGTTTATTAAGGGCATCATCATAAACAAATAATTTTTCATAAAACCGCCGGCGTACCTGTTTATCATGGCATATGGCGAACCCCGACACGTTTTATGGTTATTTCAAATCTATTTGCTAATTTTTACACCTTCAACTAAAAGGGAATCAGGCTGGAAAAGCAGGCGATCAATATCAAAAATAAGCCGATCAAAAAAATACCCGGCGCCGAGCCGCTGAACGATATCGGGTTCAGGGTAATACTTATTCCCGCCTGCGGGGTGGTTATACCGTTGGTTACCGGTATGGTCGATCAACATGCCCTGAGTACCTGGACAATCAAGCTCAGTTTTTTATTTACCATTGGCATTGCCTTTATAATATGGGAGGGGAACCGTTATTTGCTTTTTACCCTGCGCAGTTATTTTGACTGGTTCAATAAACCGGTTCGTAAAATTGTTGTGCTGGTGCTGGCCATCTCATTCTATACTATTCCAATCAGCGCTTTGTTACTGGTTATCTGGTACAAGCTATTCAATAGCGGCGTGGTGCAGTGGGAAACCATCAGGACCACCACCCTGATCATTATGATATGTGTGTTGTTCATTACACATATCTATGAAACTGTTTTTCTGGTGCGGGAAGCCGAAAATGAAAAACTGAAAAAAGAACAGTTGGAAAGGGCGCGGGCCGAAGCAGAGCTGCAGGCGCTCAAAAATCAGATTGACCCGCATTTTATTTTTAATTCGCTGAACGCTTTATCGCATCTTATTGAAAAAGATCCGCCCAAAGCAAGGCGGTTCAACGATAACCTGGCTGATGTTTACCGTTATATTCTTCAAAACAAGGCCCGGGAGCTGGTATTGCTGCATGAAGAAATGGGATTTTTAACCGATTATTTTTCCCTGTTAAAGATCAGGTTTGAACAGGCGGTACAATTGCAGGTACATTTTGACGCAGCTTTGTACGATCAGTATCTTATTCCACCCATTTCATTGCAGATACTGGTTGAAAATGCCATCAAGCACAATGAGTTTTCAGATGCCGTTCCCCTGGTAATTACCATCGAAATGCAAAACGATGAATTGATCATTCATAACCAGGTACGGAAAAAAGTTTTACGAAAAACCTCTTCGCGCATTGGTTTACATAACCTGGGCGAACGTTATAAATTAACAACCAGTAAGGAGATCAGCGTAAAGGAATCAGCCAGTGATTTCACGGTTTCATTACCGGTGCTGAAAATTGCCTAACAAATATTATTCGGATGAAATGTGTAATCATAGAAGACGAAAAACCGGCAGCAGAAAAATTATTGTCATTGCTGGCCGTTTGCAATCAACCGGTTTTTGTTGAAGGGGTGCTGGGCAGTATTAAAGAAGCCATCAGCTGGTTGCAGGAGCATCCCGCACCCGATCTTATTTTTATGGATATTGAGCTCAGCGATGGATTATCCTTTAAAATATTTGAAGAAATAAACGTGGAATGCCCGGTTATTTTTATTACGGCGTATGACGAATACTGGCAGGAAGCGTTTGAGCATAACAGCATTGATTATCTGTTGAAGCCGGTAAAACCCGAAAAACTGGATGCCGCCCTTAACAAATACCAAAAGCTGAAACAACATTTCACCGCCGGTTACAAAGCCCTGGCCGACTGGCCCCAGGCAGCTTCCCAACTATCCCAATCGGGTTATAAAAAGCGGTTCCTCGTAAAACGCGGCACCGACTACATCAGTATTAAAACGGAAGAGGTGGCCTATTTTTATGCCACCCACAAGCTGGTGTGTATGGTTGACAGCAGCGGTCAGAAGTTTATCATGGACCAGTCGCTGGCCGATATTGAGACCCAGGTTGACCCTGCCGCTTTTTACCGGGTTAACCGCAAATACCTGGTAAATATGAGTGCTATAAAGCGGATAAAGACCTATCCCAAAAGCAAGCTCCTGCTCGAGGTGGTGCCCCTGGTCACCGAGGACATTATAATAAGCCAGGAAAACGCCGCCGCCTTCAAGCAATGGATGGGGCAATAGGGGTGAATGGTCAATGGTGAATAACTCGCGAATCGGTAGGATTCCGGACAAACGGAAACCTCAAAAATTCGGATCCATTGACCATTCACCATTGACCAAAAAAAACCCCGATAATATAATTACCGGGGTACATCCTATAACGTGTGCATCAAAGCCATTAATTGTTACCGCCACCGCCGCGGTTGCCACCAGGGCCTCCACCGCCGCGTTGCGGGCGGGTAGTAGGCTCTATTTCATCGTGCCACTTTTTGAATTGATCTTCAGTAAAGATCTTTTTCAGCTTTTCGTCGCGTTCTGCGGCCAGTTTTTGCATTTTTTCACGCATGGCGTCGCGGTCAGGGGCGCCACCACCGGCCCGCATCTCTTCAAACATTTTTTCCTGCGCTTTATAATAATCTAAAAAAGCGCTGTCGCTTTTGGTAGTTTGGTCCTTATCCAGCTTCAGGTCGGTCAGCTTTTCCTTAACCATCTTCAATCTTTCTTCCGGAGTCCGGCGCTGAAATCCGCCGCCCCCGCCGCCCTGGGCCTGTACGGCTAATACACCGGTTATGGCAATCGCTAGTAAAAAAATCACTTTTTTCATGATGCTATGAGATTTAGTTTAAGTAAGTGTATGGATATTGGATGCTGCTTTAGCTAAAAACCTGCGGCTGAATGAAAATTTAGGGCCCTAAAAGTCGTAAAAAGCCCCAAAAGCGGTTGGCACTACCCCAACACCGGCCCCCGGCCCTGTATTGGGATACTTATCTTTCAGACTATTTTGGAACACCGTTTGCCAAAATCAGATTATCTTGCAACTCCTTAAAAATTTTGAATTGATATGGAATACGCTAAAATTGTTGCCGTAACAGGTTTACCAGGATTGTTCGAATTGGTGAGCAGTAAATCTGATGGCGCTATTGTACGGTCACTGGAAGACAAGAGCACAAAATTTGTTTCGAGCAGGGTACATAATTTTTCTCATCTCGAAAGCATTGAAGTATATACCGTTCGGGATAATGTTAACCTGGTTGATATTTTCACAGCCATGGACAGCAGCGGCGAAAAACTGCCCGATGAAAAGGATAACGCAGCCGTTAAAAAATATTTCGAAAAAGTATATGCCGACCTCGACTTCGACCGGGTATACTCCAGCGATATGAAGAAAATGGTAAAATGGTTCGGCGTGCTGAAATCAAATAATGTTGAGATCAAATTAAGAGAAGCTGCCCCTGAGGAAGAACTCGTAGAGGAAGCTGCTCCCGTAGTAGAAGAAAAAGCCACGGCCAAAGAAGAAAAGCCAAAAGCCGCCAAAGAGCCTAAAGAGGCCAAAGAAGCTAAAGAAGTAGAAGCGCCCAAGAAAAAAGCGGCCCCCAAGGCTAAAAAAGAAGACAGCGAAGCTGGCGACGAAGAAAAGAAGGAAGCGGCCCCCAAGAAAAAAGCGGCTCCCAAAGCCAAAAAAGAAGACGCTGACGGTGCTGAAGAAGCGCCTGCTAAAAAGAAAGCGGCTCCTAAAAAAGACGCCAAAAAGTAATTTAGAAAACTTTAATAAACTAAAGCTACAGGCTGCTGGTTTTTATACCTGAAGTTTGTAGCTTTCTTATTTAAAAAGGTGATCAAATGAATTATACTGCAGACATAAAAAAGTTGCCCCGGCAGTTTTTACCGGAAGATTTTACTGTAACTACCTGGGACAATCTGGAACCTTATTTCAAGAACCTGCTCGACAGACCCATTAATTCAAAAGCTGACCTGGAGAAATGGTTGCACGACATGAGCGAGCTGGAAGCCGTGGTGAGTGAAGATGCCTGCTGGCGCCAGATCAAAATGACCTGCGATACCGAAAACAAGGCGCTGGAAGAAGCATTCGTTTTCTTTGTAACGCAAATTCAGCCCCAAATTCAACCCTACGCCGATAAGCTGAATAAAAAACTGGTTGAAAGTCCGTTCATCACTGCGCTCGACAAGGATAAATATTTTACTTACCTGCGCAGTGTACGCAAAAGCATAGAGCTGTTCCGCGAAGAAAATATTCCCCTGCAATCAGAGCTGGCCGTACTGGCCCAGCAGTTTGGCACCATTGCCGGTAAAATGACGGTTGAGGTTGAGGGAAAGGAATATACCCTGCAACAGGCTTCCAAATTTTTAGAAAGCCATGACCGTGCTTTACGCGAAAGCGTTTACCGCAAGATCAACGAAAGACGCTTACAAGACAAGGCGGCGCTCAATGACCTGTATACGCAATTGGTGCAGAAAAGACACCAGGTGGCTAAAAATGCCGGTTTTGATAATTACCGGGATTATAAATTCAAAGAGCTGGGCCGTTTTGATTATACCAAGGAAGATTGCTTCCAGTTTCACGAAGCAGTAAAACAGCACATACTGCCCCTGGTAAATATTATCAATGAACGGAAAAAGAAAAAACTGAACCTCCCTTCCTTACGCCCCTGGGATTCGGAAGCAGAACCCGAAGGCATTACGCCGCTGAATCCGTTCAGCACAGCCGGTGAACTGCTTGAAAAAAGCATTGCATGTTTTGACCAGGTACACCCCTTCTTCGCCGATTGCCTGCGTAAAATGGGTGAAATGAAAAGGCTCGATCTCGACAGCCGCAAAGGGAAAGCCCCCGGCGGGTATAACTGTCCGCTCGCCGAAACAGGCGCCCCCTTCATTTTTATGAATGCGGCCGGGCAAATGAGCGATGTTACCACCATGGTACATGAAGGCGGTCATGCCGTGCATTCCTTCCTCGCCCATCCATTGGAGTTAACCTCTTTCAAAGAGTATCCCATGGAGATAGCCGAAGTAGCCAGCATGTCGATGGAATTGTTCAGCATGGATGCCTGGGATGTTTTCTTTGACAATGAAGAAGACCTGATCAGGGCAAAAGAGCACCAGCTGGAAAGAGTGATCACCATTTTCCCCTGGATCGCCACCATTGATAAGTTTCAACACTGGGTATACGAAAACCCTTCACATACCACAGAAGAAAGGGCGGCAAAGTGGATGGAGATCCTGAACGAATTTTCGAGTGGGGTAATTGACTGGGAAGGACTTTCAGAATATCGCACCTATGCCTGGCAAAGACAGCTGCATTTGTTTGAAGTGCCCCTGTATTACATTGAATATGGTATTGCCCAGTTAGGCGCCATCGGGTTATGGATGCAATTCAGACAAAATAAAGCAGCAGCACTTAATAACTATATGATGTCTTTACAATTGGGTGGAACCAAAACACTGCCTGAATTGTACAGCGCAGCAGGACTTGTATTTAATTTTTCTCCCGACTACATAAAGCAGTTAATGCAATTTGTTAAAGGCGAAATGGACAAGCTAAACGTTCATCCCTAGCCGGGAAAAAAATACCCAGTTCATGGTATGCGAAATATTAATTCATTCTATTATATTTGTAGCACTAAAAATAGTTAGATAAGGGTAGTTCAACTACCTGCCATCATAAAATAGCTACTAATCAGAGCCTTAACCAAAAGTCCCGGTGTTTCTACATCGGGGCTTTGTTTTTTTATATATTTTAATAGTTTTTTAATTATTCTAAACAAAGCAAAACCAGGCCTGGCCTATGTTTTGATTGATCTAAGCAAAATTGATTGAGCGTTGCTATTTAGTTAATCAATTCAGTGCTTTTCTCAATATATTGATCACAGAACAGGCATACAATAAAAAACCGGTTATTGTACACCGGGATACACGGCTTTATTTTCTCCTAATACACCGTTGCCGGGTAACCGGAGATCTAAATTTCATGATCTTCGTCAAGTTTTTACCGGCACTCCTTGCACAGACCGGTCACAATCATCTGGTATTCGTGTGGCAGAAATCCACCGGGCAGTTTTACTTCAGGGATGGTAATATCGGCTAGACAAATAGTTTTCCCACATTCACGGCAAATAAAATGAACATGGTTATCGTGGTGATGCCCCTCGGTGCAATTGTCTTTGCACAGGGCATACAGCACCGAATTATCGGGGGTTGGTATTGTATGAATGATGCCTTTTTCGAGAAAGGTTTGCAGCGTACGATATACGGTTACCCGGTCGAATTTTTCGCCGGTCTTTTTTTCAATATCTCCATGCGCCAGCGCCCCGTTGCTCGCCAGGAATAATTCCAGGATCCGTTTGCGGCTACCGGTCACACTCAATTGATTTTTACGAAGTATTTCGTCTATCTGTGCTTCCATTATTTGATCTTCTTTAACCACAGGTAGTGTTAGCTGCCAAATATATTATTTGAGAACCGCTCATTTGAGCCGCGTTCTTTCAACAATCGCTTTATGTCTTTCTTCAATTCTTCTATCTCGGCTTTTTTCAGTCCATCATAAATTTTACGAACCCGTCCGTTCCTGTCGACCAGGGCAAAGAACTGGGTATGCAGGAACTGGTCGTTTATGTTCTGCAGGTTATTCGCGGGGTCATCGAGCAGGTAGCTGTTGCGGGCGGCCTGGTACAGGCTGTCTTTTCGACCCGTTACAAATATCCAGCGCTGGGTATTTACGTGCATGGAATCGGCATACCATTTTAACCGGGCCACATTATCGTTCTCGGGATCAACGGTGTGCGACAGGATCAAAAAACCGGGTTCATCCTTAAAAGCCTCGTAGATCTTCTTCATATTGGTGTTCAGCATGGGGCATATACTGGGGCAGGTGGTAAAAAAGTACTCCGCCACATATACTTTGCCTTCCATGATTCTTTCGGTGATCTGCTGCCCGTCCTGGTTGGTAAAGCTGAAGGGTTGAACGCGGCTTACCACTGGCAGTTTAACCTCGCCAAAGCCCGGAATAACCTGCGTTAAGGCCACATAAAAGCCAATAACCAACACCAAAAAAAACCCAATATAAAAGATCCATTTCCGGCGCATAATAGAAATCATTTTTCAGCCATCAAAGGTACGGTTACCCGTTCCGCCCACCAATGAATTTATTTTATAACGAATCATTTTGCAACAAAGTTGCATGCGTTTGAATTTACTTCTTATCTTCGGGCAATGAATTTTAGAGTAAACTGGGATGCAATGGGGGTGGCGGCTTCACTGGCCTGCGCTATCCATTGCGCAATATTGCCCCTGCTTTTATCCAGTTTGCCTGTTTTAGGCATAAATATCATTGAAAATCAGGCCTTTGAATATTTTATGATCCTGCTGGCCTTTGGCATTGGCGTTTATTCACTGCGCCATGGTTATAAAAAGCATCATCACAGCCCCTTCCCCATAATCATCTTTTCTGCCGGCATTACCGGGTTGATTGCCAAACAAATATGGCATCAATACCAATTGTGGATCCTGCCTTTTGCCGTATTATTGATCGTTTCCGCTCATTTGATCAATTTCAGGGCCTGCCGGGTACACAACCACGCCCATGAAGATGATTGCGATCATTAAAAAAGGCTAACCGGGGACCAGAAAACCCTCCGTATACGGCTTTAGCCCTCCTGGAATGGTCAATTAGCCGCCCGGCCTATTTTATTTCACCGCGCAAAGATTTCCAAAATAAGAAACATTTGCAGCGGGCATTTGTTATTTTTGTAATCAACTTAAAAGAAGGAAGTATCATGATCAAAACAGGAAATCCTGTCATTAGTATTTATACAGAAATGACGCCTAATCCGGAGACAATGAAATTTGTGGCTAACAAATTATTGTACCCGGGTAAAAGCATTGATTTTCCGGATGTGGAAAATGCAAAGCCTTCACCACTGGCTACTGAATTATTTGGTTTTCCCTTTATAAAAGCCGTTTTTATTGCCAGCAACTTCGTAACGCTTACAAAAACTCCTGAAACAGAATGGAATGATGTTATACCTACCATTCGCCAGTTTTTGAAAGAATACCTGGAAGAAAATAAAGTAGTGATCAATGAAGAAGAGATTGCTACCATTGTACCGGAAAGCTCCAATATGGTAGCTGCCGATGACGATGATGTGGTGAAGCGTATTAAGGAATTGTTGGAAAACTATGTAAAGCCTGCAGTTGAAATGGATGGTGGCGCTATTCAATTCAAAAGCTACAGCGATGGTGTTGTAAACCTGATGTTGCAAGGTTCGTGCAGCGGTTGCCCTTCATCGATGATAACCTTAAAAGCAGGTATTGAAGGAATGATGAAGCGCATGATCCCTGAAGTTAAAGAAGTAGTGGCAGAAGCAGAATAACATATCTCTGTTAATATAATTTAACGCGTTTTTAAACCTTCCCCAAAAGGGAAGGTCTTTTTTTGTACATATGTGAACGGGAAAATTTCACCTTTCATAAACCGTAGAAGACCGATTAAACCATTATCCATCGAAAAGGTCAAAACAAGAACCCAGATAGTACAACCTGTACTTACCCCCTAAGCGTACCCCTTATCTGAACAGCTAAAATTTTAATGGCACTGATTTGTTTCAACAGGCAGCATATTTCCCATGCAGCCGGTTGAAGAAGGCAACCTTTGTCTTAACCATAAAACGACTATTTATTTAACTAAAATCAAGATTTATGAAAGTACACATCCTGTTTATTACTACTGCAGCAGCCACAATGATCGCAACAGTTTCAAAAGCACAGCTCAGTTTGGGTGGCGCTACTTCGGCCACCTTGCATACTGCTTCCAGTATTAGTACCAGCGGTGCCAGCACAGCCGTTCAATCGACCCATTCAAGTGTTCAAAGTGCCTCACAAAAAACAGTGAATACCACCAGATCGGTGACAGCCAATACTGTTTCAGCAACAAAGAAAGGTGCAGCCAATGCCGGTTCGCAGGTAAGTAATGTAACAAGTAATACTACTGTGAATGCCAATGCCGGCGCCAATGCGCAGGGCAATGCAGGGTCAGCTACTACACTTAACAGTGATAACAACGTGGCTGTAGCTGCAGGTGCTGGTAATGGCGTTACCATTAACAGCAATTCAAATAACCAGGCGGGCAACCAGGTACCCGGCGCCGCAATAGAAAAAGTTCAAAAAACAAAAGAAGTGGCCGTTGAAAAAACCCAGCAAACAGCCGGAAAAGTAAGATCAACTACTGCCAACACCGCAAAAGCAGTGAAAGAAACCGCTTCAAACACGTCCGTTTCTTCATCTACCCAGGCAAGCAGTGAAACTGCCGTAACAGCCAGCAAACAATAGTCCCTATGCTTCTATAACCTTCCCGGTCATGGACCGGGAAGGTATTTTCAACCCGCACTTTCAACATGGTTTTTATGAAAAAAGTAATCACCCTTTTTCCATTGGCTATTGCATGCCTGGTATTACAGGCGCAACAAACCGATTCCGTTGTCACTTCTGCAAAAAAGAAAATAACTTTTACCGCCGGCGTATCATTTAATTCGGGGCTCAATTATTATGGCAGAACCGACAGTCTTAAAAGCCAGGCTTTCTATCCTTTTGCCGGCATTACGCTAAGTAATGGATTGTACCTGTTCTCGAATTTTATTTTCATCAATAATGCCATTGCTACTTCCTATGGAGCTACTACCATAGAGGCAGGTTACAAGTTCAAAAACAAAAAAGGCAATTGGAGCGGAAGTATTTTTGGTGCCCGCTTTTTTTACAATGCCGATATAAGCTTATTGCAATCAGTAGTAAAAGAACAGGCAGGCATAAGATTCACCAATACCAACAAAGTGATTTCTGTAAACGGTGGGGCCGATGCGAAATTCAGCAATCAAACTGATTTTGGCGCCTATGCCGGGCTCGACCATGCTTTCAGGATTGACCCCGTAGGGAAAAGCGGCGTTATTGTGATCACGCCTGCAGCATACAGTTATTTTGGTACACAGCGATTTTCTAAAACCTGGCTACAGGAAAAAAAGTTTCTGATCTTTCCTGCCGGGCAACAAACTGTAACTGAAAGCAGCAGCCGGTTCAGCATATTATCGTATGAACTTTCCTGTTCCATTATATATGGTATTGGCAAAATGAATTTCATCATAACACCTGCGTATGTTTTACCCCAAAATGTAGTAACAGCCAATGGCAGTTCGCAAAAAGCCGACAATCTGTTTTATTCCACGGCAACCATGCGGTTCGACTTTTAATTTGTGGCCGGTTATTTATGCACCGGCTTGGCTGTGTTGCGGGAATGCAGTAAATTCAGCAAAACAGCAGGTTTATGACCTTTCTGTATATTTTGGCAGCATTGGTGGTGGTGATAGTGCTCCTGTTGATCATCGCCTTATTTTTACCGGATGGGTATTTTATAGAGAAATCAGCTATAATTAAAAAGCCGTGTGATTTTGTGATGGATAAAGTGGCCGATTTTCACAATCATATATTATGGAATCCCTGGCAGCCAAAAGATAGCCCCAGTGAAAGTAATATAACCGGTATATCGAAACGGCCGGGCCATAAATATTCATGGAAACGAACAAAGATCGGCGCGGGCTGTCTTACCCTGCGCGACATTGACGAACGGCATATTCATTTCGATTTTGAATTGCTGAAACCGGTAAAGGTTTCTGCCCGCGATAACTGGCAATTTGAAGAATGGGGCACCGATGAAACCAAGGTCACCTGGCTCAACTTCGGCACTTTCCCTTACCCAATAGGGCGTTTAATGGGTTATATGCTGCACAAAAATCTCAAACAGCAGGTTACCCAGGGATTAATGGACCTTAAAAAATTCTGCGAATTGTATGATGGCACTATTGCGGTACGGCATTTTTAAATACCCTGATGGCCATCGATGGAAATAACCGCATCAGGTGAATGGCCATCCATTCCTGTGAAAAAGGCCGGCCTACATATTTTTCGAATTTCCCCTTTTGTATCGCATGCAGGATCTGTTGAGCGGTTTTACCCGCCTCGTAGCCATGCCCAATGTTTTTACCCAGCTCATTCAATTTCTCGCCCGAAGCAGTAACCGCATTCAGGGAAACCTGCGTTCGAATATATCCCGGCATAATAAGGGTCACTTTTATCTTGTCGTTCCACACTTCGGCGCGCAGGCAATCAAAAAATCCGTGCAGGGCATGTTTGGCCGCCGCATACGCCGAGCGCATGGGAGTTCCTATTTTGCCCATAACACTGCTGATGGCGACAATATGCCCCGTCTTTCTTTGTTGCATATGCGGCAACAACAGCCTGGTAAGTTCTATATAGCTGAAATAATCAACCTCCATTACTTTTCGTTGTACGGCAGGCAGCGTGTCTATTACCGTACCCCGCTGGCTTATACCCCCATTGTGGATCATGATATCTATCTGGCCAAATGCGCTCACGGCTTCCTGTACTTTTGAAGGAAAGGTCGCCGCAGCTTCCAGGTCGAGGGGGAGAATGACTATATTCGAGCCGCCGGCCTGCCCGGATGATCCGTTCGGACAGGCCTGTTGTTGTACGCGTTTAAGCTCTGCTTCGCGGCGGGCCGATATAATAATTTTTGCGCCCTGTTTGGCCAGTTCATACGTAAGCGCTTCTCCAATGCCCGAAGAAGCGCCGGTTATCCAAACGGTCTTATTGGTAAAATAACTCAATTGATAACTATTTTGTTGGTCAAATATCGGAAACCGGCATGACGTGGGGAGAATTGGGTCACGATAAATATTTCTTCAATAGAACTATCTTGCATTTTTTTACAGCATGACGTACGAAGAAGTAATCAGTCAGTTCGTTAATGACATGCGCAACACGACGTGGTGGGAGTATATTGCCGTGTTTGCAGGCATTGCCAGCGTATGGTTTTCACGAATTGAAAATATTCTGGTATACCCGGTAGGCCTTATCAGCACCGTAATTTACATATTCCTGAGCGTGGATGGCCACCTGTATGGCGAGGCGAGCGTTAACCTGTATTATACCATCATGAGTATTTACGGATGGGTATTATGGGTGAAAAAAGATCAGGAGCAGCATTATGTGGTAACCGTTCAATTATCCACCGGCCGTGAATGGGTTCAGCAACTATTATTTTGTGCATTTTTCTATGTTGCCATTTTCAGCGCACTTACCTGGCTTAAATCTGCATTTAATTCAGCCACCATTCCCTGGGCCGATGCATTTGCCTCTTCCACCGCTTTCACCGGCATGTGGCTGATGGCAAAAAAGAAAGTGGAGAGCTGGTTCTGGTGGATCGTCACCAACATAGCCTCCATACCGTTATACTTTGTTAAGCATTATGTGTTCACCAGTGTTTTTTATTTTATATTATTGGTAATGGCGGTGTTCGGATTACTGGAATGGCGAAAGCGGGCACTGAAAGCAGCTAACAAAATTCCTGAACAGGTTGACCTTTTTGGCAAAAACAATTAATGGGGATAATGAAAAAAGTGGTTGTAATAGGCCCTGAGTCAACGGGCAAAAGTACATTGAGCGAACAACTGGCCAATTATTATAAAACCAGTTGGGTGCCTGAATATGCCCGGGAATACTTATTACAACATGGCACCGAATATACCTACGACGATTTGCTTACCATTGCCCAGGGGCAGGTGGCGCTTGAAGAAAGCTATATTGAAAAAGCGGGCCATTCAAAATTACTGTTCATTGATACCGACCAGTACGTAATGAAAGTATGGTGTGATTTTGTTTTTGGCAAATGCCACACCTGGATACCTGATCAGATTACAAAAAGAAAATATGATTTATACCTTTTATGCAATATTGACTTACCTTGGGTAAAAGATATTTTACGTGAGTACCCCGATCTGACCCGCCGACAACAGTTATACAGCATCTACAAAAATATCCTGACCAATCAATCTGTTCCCTGGATTGAGATTTCCGGAAATTATGATGAGCGGTTTCAAAAAGCCGTTCAGTCGGTGAATGATTTATTTGAGTAATAGAACTCTTTTTATGATTGCATTGTTGTTGTCGTATGCAAAACGCTCTGCAGAGAAATCATCGTTTGCTATTTTTTCTTGGATGGGCTTTGATAAATATTATTCAGGCAGCCACCACAGAATTACTCGATGATGAAGCCTATTACTGGGTGTATTCCCGGTTTTTAGATTGGGGGTATTTTGATCATCCCCCAATGGTTGCTGCATTGATAAGAGTTGGTTATGCGATCTTTCATAACGAACTGGGCGTTCGCCTGTTTATTGTTATCCTGAATACCGCCACTATATATTTTGTTCATCAACTCACCTGTAAAAAAGACGATCGATTATTTTATGCCGTAGCGTTATCACTGGTGGTTGCACAAATTGGCGGCATGCTGGCGGCTCCTGATATACCGCTGTTATTTTTTGTAGTACTCTTCTTCTGGTTGTACAACCGGTTCCTGCAAAACACCAATTACATCAGCGCCCTGCTGTTGGGCATTTGCATGGCTTTAATGTTATACAGCAAGTACCATGGTATACTGGTGATCGCTTTTACATTATTATCGAACCCTAAATTATTTGCCAACCGTTATACCTACGTAGCGGCACTGGTTTGCCTGGTGTTATTTGCACCACATCTTTACTGGCAGTATAAACATAATTTCCCCTCGGTTCAATATCATTTGTTCGAACGGAATGCTTCGCACTACCAGTTCAGGTTCACTACCGAATACCTGATTGGACAAATTCTTTTTGCCGGTCCGGTCATGGGCTGGTTCCTGCTGTGGGGGGCGTTTAGATACCGCCCGGTTTCTGGACTGGAACGGGCATTGAAGTACACATTAGCCGGTACGTACATCATATTTCTTATAAGTACTTACAAAGGCCGGGTTGAAGCCAACTGGACGGTTGTAGCCTTTATACCGTTGATGGTGTTGAGCCACCGGCACCTGGTACAACATTATCAATTGCAAAAATGGTTATACAGAAGTTTGCCGGTTACCTTATTACTTGTGCTGGCAGCCCGCCTTTATCTTATGTCCTGGTTCCCGGCCGTTTCCTGGATACAGCGGAATGAGTTCCATGGAAACCGGGAACGAACAACCGAGATACGCAATAAAGCGGGGAATTTACCGGTTGTATTTGTAAACACCTACCAGCAGGCTTCCAAATACTGGTTCTATTCGGGAAACATCGCATTCTCCCTAAACTCGCCTTATTATCGCCGCAATAATTATAATATGTGGCCTATAGAAGATTCATTGATCGGCAAAGATGTTTATGTTGACCTGCCCGATGATGATGCGTATCTCAGGAGTATCTTTAAACCACATGGGTGGTCGTTTCCGCATGAAAGTATAGTTAAAGGTTTTTATTCATTTTCGAGGGTGCTGTTCTCAGGCATCAGTTGTTCTGTTCCGCAACCCCACACAATTCAAATAAATACAAAGATCAGTGCGCCCAATCACTATAAAGCCCTGTTTCAGCAGCCGGCCTATAGCGAAACGAACATCTGGCTGGCATTGTATGAAGATTGGGATGTAATAGCACTTATTAATTCGGGGTCTACCGTAAAAAATTTAACCGGCAATACCCTCACGCTTACAGTTAACATTCCCGCCTATTTACCGAAAAAGAAATATACCGCCCGTATATGTATCGGCAGTGTGCTGACCGGTTTCCCGACCATCAACAGCACTGAATTCGAATTGGAAGTGAAATAGCTATTGCAGTATTTTTTGAATATCGGGGTCGTTTTGCAAAAAGGCCATTTGTTTCATAACCCAGGGGTAACGGGTAGCCACATATCTTGATAATGGTTTTACCGTATATTTTTTGGGGTTGGGCATGCATGATGCAATCATAGCCGCTTCGGCCCGGGTGAGTTTTTTGGCGGGCTTTTTAAAATAATTCTGTGCGGCGGCTTCTATCCCGAATATACCGGGTCCCATTTCTGAAACATTCAGGTACATTTCCATAATGCGGTTCTTTCCCCATAACAATTCGATCATGAAGGTGAAATACACTTCCAATCCTTTACGAAACCAGCTGCGGCCCTGCCACAGGAAAACATTTTTGGCTACCTGCTGGCTGATGGTGGACGCACCCTTAATACGGTTGGGCTTCTTTTTGTTGTATTCCATCGCCTTATTAATGCTTTTCCAGTCGAACCCATTATGATCGGGAAACAGTTGGTCTTCAGCAGCAATGAACGACAACCGCGCATAGGAAGAAACTTCTTTCATATGCACATAATCCCGCTTCAACCCATTTCCGCCAAATAAGCTACCCAATTGGGTTAAGGTAAACGGCGGGTCAACCCATTTTAACAGGAGAATATAAAATAGCTGGAATAGAAACAGAAAGAGTAAAGTCCGTTTTACAATACGCCAGATCCTAAGGGCTTTTTCTTTCGTTTTAGTTGACATGAGTAGGGAACTGCTTTGGCCTGCAAGATACAATTTTGATTGCTGTTCATTTAACGTTGCGGCGGGTGACAATATTTTCTTAATGGCTGTTTTTCACATACACCACTTTGTATTTGCCGCCTGCTTTATCGCTCTTATTCTGAAAATAAGTAATGGCAAAACCGGTGACGGCCACTCCGGCCGCAATGCCTAAAGGCACCAGTTTATTATTAGCAGTAATGGATTCTCCTCTGTATGCGGTATTCACCAGTTCCAGAGTGAGAAAGCCAACGCCCCCCAGCCGCATCAGGCGGGGAATGGTTATTACAGCAAATCCTCTTTTGCGGCCCCAGGTATACTGACTGGTGTAATGAAATGATTTAATGTCGTGGTAATCGAACGCTACCAAATAGGCTACGGTATCGAGCTCCATGCCAAAGCCCTTGTTTACCAGCTGCCGTTCCTCCTGATGAATGATGATAGAATCGTTCCTGATCTCTTTTATAAATCCGTTTATAGCGAAACCATTATATGTTTTGGCCGAAATAAAAGCGCCGGGATAGTAGGTCTTTAAAGTACGGTTGTTCCGTTTTTTTAATACAATAAAATCTGAGGTTTGGGATAAGGCTACTTCCGTTACAGATACCAGTAATATTAATAGTATAGCTTGCTTCATGCGGCAACAAGTTACACAGGGCCGTTTTGTTATTTAACTAATGATTTGTTAAAGGAAGCTGAAAAGAAACGGCGGATCTGTTATAGCAAAATTTGTTAATGGCCCATGATCCTGTCGGGATGAAAAAACGCAGCATAAAAGAGCACGAGACCAAACCCTACCAGGATGATGCCCGAGATCTTGTTTATTAATGAAATGTTGTGCAGGGTAAGTTTGTTGCGCAATTTACCGGCCAGCATTACTTTTAAGATATCTGCAGCAATATTTACGGCCAGGCAAATGGAGAAGATCAGGAAGCGTTGGTTAAAACTGTATTTAGAACAAGCCGATGCGGTGCCCAGCCAAAAAAGAAAGATGCTGGGATTAAGGGTATTCAATAAAAAGCCGCTGGAAAGGATCCTAAACATGTCGCGTTTGCGGAATTTCAGGGCATTGCCTTCGGCATCGGTACGCAGGGTCACTTTTTTAAAGAACAAATAAAAAATGCCAACTGCCACCAGAAAGGTGCTGCCCAAATAGCCAATGACACTTTTGTAAGCCATTAACCCGGTAACAAATGCTGAAAAGGCATTGCTTACAACCACTAATATTATATCACTGATCCATACCCCGGTCACAAAAGCCAAACCACCGGTATGTCCATTATTCAAACTTTGCTTTATTACGGTAAATATTACGGGCCCTACAGAGAGCGCAAGTATACATCCCAGCGTTAACCCATAAATTATGGCTTGCCACATGCTGATTCCTTATAGATCTTCCAATTTTATTATACGTGAACGCAAGGTAGGAAAACATATTGGGGATTTCGAGATTTCGGGATTTCGAGATCTTGAGAATTCTCAATATGCGGGCGTATGCGCAAAATTTCTAAATCCAAAAATCAGCAATTGCTATACTGGTTGCGAAATAGTTCCCGTTTCTATGAATTTTGCCCAGTCTTCGAACATCTTACCCTTCATAACACGCGGAAATTTATGCTGCCCACCGATCTTTCCCTTCAGTTGCATGAATTCCATGAATTTTGAAACAGGCAGCACATTCAGGTAAACTTCCTTCAGCGCGCTGTTCCTTTCCACCGCATAGTCGTCGTTCAATTCTTTGAGGCAGTTGTCGATCTTCTGACGCAGTACATCAGTATCCACGGCATCGTCGCAGGCTATCCACCATTGGTGGGCAAAGAACAGGCCGTGGGGGATACCCGCCACCGTATATTCGGGAATGTTCACATTCATTTCTTCGCTGGCCAGCTTGATGGCTTTATTCATATTATCAACACTCAGGTGTTCGCCAACAAGGCTCAAAAAGTGTTTGGTTCGGCCGGTGATGATTATTTCGCAACGTTCCTTATCAACAAAGCGGATGGTATCGCCAATCAAATAACGCCAGGCGCCGGCAGTAGTGCTCAGCAGGATCGCATAGTCTTTCCCTTCTTCAACCTGGTGAATCATCAGGGCTTCCGGGTTTTCAACCAGGTTGCCGTCGGCATCGAAATTATCCCCGTTAAAGGGCACAAACTCAAAAAAGATATGGTCGTTCAGCGCCAGCTTCATACCTGGGGTATCCTGGCGGTCCTGGTAAGCGATAAAGCCTTCCGAGGCCAGGTAGGTTTCAATAAATGTAAGCGGTTTGGCCACCAGTTTATTAAAACCCTGTTTATACGGTTCAAAGGAAACGCCCCCATGTACAAAAAAGGCCAGGTTCGGCCACATATCGTGGATGGAATTGAGCTGGTAACGTTCAATGATCTTTTCCATGCACATCTGGATCCAGGCCGGAACGCCTACCACAAAACCAATGTCCCAGTTAGGCGCTTCTTCAACAATAGCTTCAATTTTGCTGTTCCAGTCTTTGGTACGGGCAATTTTTTTACCTGGTTTATAAAAGGGGGAGAACCAGAACGGTACTTTTTTAGCGGTTATACCGCTAAGGTCGCCGGCATAGTACCCGGGTCCTTTTTGCAGGTCGGTACTACCGCCCAGCATCAACCAGCCTTTGCCAATACTTTTTACAGGAATATCGTGATAAGTGCGTAAAGAAAGTAATTGTTTGATCATGACGATGCGGTTACCCCGCATCAGATCATTGGTGATGGGTATATATTTACTGGCAGCTTCGGAGGTTCCGGAGCTGAGGGCAAAATATTTGATCTTTCCAGGCCAGCAAATGTCCCGTTTCCCTTCTAGTGTTTTATGCCACCATTCTTCATATATCTTGTTATAATCATAGGTGGGGACCAGTTGCTGGAATTTTTTCCCGGCATGTTTGCTCAATAGGATCTCATCGAACCGGTATTTTTGACCGAATTCGGTAAACCGGGCTTTTTTCAGCAATTTCTTTAACACCCTGATCTGCTGCCTTCTGGGCGACTTCGCAGGCAACCGCAACGCTCTGGCAACCGACCGGGGTAAAGAGATATCAATTAGGGCCATTCATTAGTTGCCCGTTTGGTCAGGCATTACCAAAATTAAAGGTTTTTAGCCTGATATATTGCACATTTTGCAAAGATTAGCGTTCGCTGCATGGGTTAAAAGAAAAAAACCCGCCGGTTTATGCGGGTTTTTGAAAATCGTTTATTTGGGGATTGAGTCCCTTGAATAGATTTCGTATTTGGTTAATTCAAACAGATTATTTACTGATCAATACTTTTTTAACGGCTACCTTATTTTGTGCATTTACTTTAATAAAGTATAAACCGTTTGATAAGTGCTGTAAGTTTAGTTGTATCTGGTTACTTTCCGATTTGTTACTCATTTTATATACTATCCGGCCCGATTGATCTGTCACTGTTATTTCTGCATTCAGTAATTCAGATCTGTTAAATTGAATATTTACCAATCCGTTGGATGGCGATGGATAAATTTTGACATTTTCCAGTTTCGGTTGTTCCAATGCTACCTCGTTTTGAATATTGCTGACCCCGGAAGCAACCCTGAATGCCTGAGTGCAGGGAGCTGTAGACGGCAATATCCTTAACGTTCGTATGGCGCCTGATGGGTCTGCTGCATAAGCAATAAAGCCTGGCGAAAGCCTTATCGAAGGTGCGGTAAAGCGCCTTACGAAAGTAGATCCGGCCGCCGGTAAGCTCGACGTTTTGAAAGCATCACAATTAAGTGATATTGGATTAGCCGCTCTTACGTCTACACTTTTATTCCAAACCTGGCTACAAAAATCAAAAGTGCCATTCTGGTAACAGGTATAGGTAGGCGGTACGCCATGATCAACAATTTCCAGGGAAATAAGCAATAACCCGGTCTCGTCGAATTGTAAAGGAGACGTAAGTATCCACAGGTTGAAGTAATCCTTTCCTGGTACAAAATCAAAAGATGAGGTGGTTTCACTTTTGGTAACTGTAAATTTAGTTGGATTATCCATATCGACGCGTGGAAGGTATCCAAGCCCACAACCATCATTATATCTTGGCGGATCATTGGTAAATCCGGCAATTAAATAAGGATAAGCTACTAACTGTGTGGAGGGTAGGCCCTTATATTTGAATTTAATCGTGTATGATTTACCTGCTTTAAACAGATATGCAAACGTAAGGCCCTCCCCTAGCTGTTCTGTGGAGGTTAATGCTGCCCGAAATTCAATTGATGAATCTGCCGCATAAAATTTCGGCGACCCGTGTGTTGCCCGAATGACAATTGACTGTGTGCAACTATAACTATTCAAAAAAGGATTACACGCTGTGGAGTAGCCGCAGGAGGTTTTAAAGGGAAGGTTTATATTCTGTGCAATGGCAACGCTGCCGAAAAAAAGTAGCAGCAATACCGCAAGCCATTTATATATTAAGTATTTCATTCGATTAATTTTAGTGAGGTAAGGTTTGCTTATTTAGCTATCGATGCTTCCTTTTCCAGTTT
The DNA here is from genome assembly GCF_002077945.1 of Niastella vici. Taxonomy (GTDB): domain Bacteria; phylum Bacteroidota; class Bacteroidia; order Chitinophagales; family Chitinophagaceae; genus Niastella; species Niastella vici. Next base: position 644,733 of record NZ_LVYD01000001.1, on the reverse strand, counting down.
TTCTATTTTTTTATTAAGTTCAATAACATGTAACGTCAATTCTTCTATTTTCTCAAGCAACTTCGTATTCATTTTTCCAAGCTCAATACCGCCATTTTTTTCTACGTCAGCAGCAGAAGGAATTCCTGGCAAATGTTTGTTCTGGTTGATATAATTTTCCAGATTATTAAGACTCTTCAATTTGTATTTTGAGTCAAACACATAATCGGGAAAAGGATTTTGCAAAGTAACCTGTACTTCACGCGCGCCAATTCTGCCTTCAACGGCCAGTTGCATGGAACCAGGGTTATCAGTGCCAATTCCCACTTTACCTGTAAAAAGCGCATCACCATTTACAGCAAGCCTGTATCCTTTTGGATCAATCGTATTAATACACACGTTACCATCCTGATCAACTCTCATCCGTTCCATTTCTGTTCCATATACTGCACCCGACGAGAAAATAATGCTTCCATATTCACGCATCTCCATTTTATCTTCATCACGCCTGAACAGGATGCGGTGCATGTTGTCAAAACTGCGGATCTGCCCATTATCGGCAAAAAACAATTCATCATTAGCTGGCAGGGTTAACGCAAAAAGAAAAGGGATGGCAATAATACCAATTGCAACTAAATAGATCCTACGAATTTTCATAATAAGTGAAATTTAAATGGTTATGAAATGATAATTAATGATACCATGGCCCGGCAATAGCCAGGCGCAATAAATTGAGATCGTATAGAGGAATTAAACAGTAATGCTACTATGGATGGGACATATTTCTGCCAGCAGGTCAAATTGATTAACCAAATCTACAATAGCTGTAAATAGTAAGTTTTAAAATTTAATATTCGTGCAATTTTGCCAATAGGCGTGTAAAAATGACCGATAGATGTGCAACTGTTTTTTATAAATCCTTAAAGTGGCGCCGGGGACTGGTGTAATATATTTACGGGTTCATAGTAAATAGTGAATTATGCCGCTAAACTAAGTAATTGAAGAAGGTATAACGATAAACAGGCAGGTTATCTTTACTCACGTATTCACCCAGGTAATTTTGCACTTACTCCAGCACAATCACAAATCCCCGCTGGTCTTTTGAATGACTTCCCACAATAGTATAAGTACCACTGGCATGAATAAATGCTTTTAACCAGGGCGGACAGGTTTTCAATTGTTCAATCATTTGCCTGAACAGGAACGAAGGGCCTTCGCAGAAGATCCATTCCCGGGCGTCTTCATTGTTGGTGGTAATGCTATACCTGGGAAATGCCGTTAGGATCGATCGCACTTCATTCGCGCTTTTTTCATCGCCGGCCAAATAAAAGGTGGGCGTGCCCTGGTATTTTAATGATCGTTCTTCATGTTCCCTGCTTACAAAAGTTAATCCTGCCCGTAACCAGATCACGGCTTCCAGCAAACCCGTATAAAACCAGGCCAGCTCCCCATGAAAGTGCTTCTGTACAAACTGCACCATCGCTTTGTAAAACTGGCGTACATACTTACTGTCCTTGCGGGTGCTTTCGCCTTTGAAATGTATAATGGAACAATGCGGAAAATAATAATTGATATGCCCCGCCTGCTGTAACCGGTAACTGAGATCGATGTCTTCGGCATACATAAAGAACTGCTCATCGAAACCACCGGTTTTATTCAGCGCAGACTTTTTTACCATCATATAAGCGCCGGAAAGTATATCTACTTTATTCACCTCCTGGTTACTCAAATGCCCCATGTAATACCGGGCAAATATCTTTGAAGTGGGGAACCAACGCGTTAACCCGCTCATTTTACAAAACGATACCCACATGGAGGGAAACCCTCTTTTTGATTCCTTCAGGTATTGTCCGGTACCATCTATCATTTGAACACCCAATGCCCCTGCATCGGGCGTTGATTCCATAAAGGCAATACAACTTGTAAAGGCATCTTCGGGTATAATGGTATCGGGGTTTAAAAACAAAATGTACTTGCCCTGGGCCTTTTGCAATCCCTGGTTATTGGCCCTCGAAAAGCCCTGGTTCGCCGAATTCTTTATAAATTGAACAAAAGGAAACCTTGGTTGCAGGTATTCAATGCTTCCATCGGTTGAATTGTTATCTACAACCCACACTTCCACATTCCGCTCGCCGGTTGCTACAGTCATTTCCCCAATAGCTTTCCGTACCGAGCACAGGCATTGCTCCAGGAAGTATTTCACATTATAGTTAACAATTATGACAGACAGCAACATAGGATGCAAAATAAACCAGAAATGCTTACAAGTTATCAGGTTCCTCAACACCCCCTTATCTTTGCGCCATGTTAAAAGAAACACTAATAAACGCCACTGAAGCCGGCGCCAGGGTGCTGCAGCATTATTTTAATTCAAAAACATTGCAGATAAGCAATAAAGAAGGTATAAACAACCTGGTTACCGAAGCCGACCATGCTTCTGAAAAAGCCATCATTGATACCATTAAACAACAGTTTCCCGACCATTATATCATGAGTGAAGAAGCCGGGGAAATCATCATGGACAGCCAGTATAAATGGATCATCGACCCAATCGATGGTACTGTGAACTTTGCCCATGGTATTCCTATTTGCTGTGTATCCATTGGTCTTGAGTACAATGGCACTATGATCATGGGCGCTGTGCTGAACCCAATAATAAAAGAATATTATTTCGCTGAAAAAGGAAAGGGCGCAACGCTCAACGGCGACACCATTCATGTGAGTACTGAAGCGGATGTCATGAGATCATGCCTGGTAACCGGCTTTCCCTATACTTATATCAACCAACCCAATGGCCCGCTCGAGGCATTTTCCCGCTTTATCAGGGCCGGGGTACCCGTACGCCGTTTGGGCTCTGCCGCTATGGACCTTTGCTGGGTAGCCGCCGGCCGTTTTGACGGTTTCTACGAACACAAATTAAATGCCTGGGACAGCGCCGCCGGATTTTTAATGGTTGAAGAAGCCGGAGGTAAAGTAACCGATTTTGAAGGCAATCCTTATTCACCCTACCAGCCACATATCGCCGCCACTAATGGGAAAATACACGACGATGTGTTAAAATGGGTGAACGACAAGGCATAAGAGGCCCATACCGGATACCTGCCGAATAATTCAATAACTTTAATAGTCTATTCAACCTGCTCCGCCTTCGCTTCGCGAAGGCGGAATATTGCTATTTATTTTAAAAGATAATACCATATCAGCATCATGAGTGAAAGCAGAACAGAAATAAGTTCGCTGGGCGAATTTGGATTGATAGAACACCTGACCAAAAATATTGAGCTGCAAAATGCCTCGTCTATCGTTGGCGTTGGCGATGATGCCGCGGTTATTGACCATTTTGGTAAACAAACCGTGGTTTCCACCGACTTGCTGGTCGAAGGCATTCACTTTGACCTCATGTATACCCCCCTTAAACACCTGGGGTATAAAAGCGTGATCGTTAACCTGAGCGACATTTATGCCATGAACGCCACGCCCACCCAAATTACAGTGAGCATCGCCTTCAGCAACCGCTTTAGTGTGGAAGCGCTCAGCGAATTTTATGAAGGTATTTATGCCGCCTGCGAAAAGTATGGGGTCGACCTCATAGGTGGCGACACCAGTTCTTCGCAAAAAGGGTTTGTGATCTCCATAACTGCCCTTGGCGAAGTAACGCCCGGTAAATATGTTAAAAGGAATACCGCCCAAAAAGGCGACCTGCTTTGCTGCAGCGGCGACCTGGGCGCCGCCTACGTTGGTTTGCTGTTCCTGGAACGTGAAAAACAGATCTACCTCGAGCACCCACAGGTGCAACCCGACCTGGAAGGCGAAAGCTATGTGATTGGCCGGCTGTTAAAACCCGAAGCCCGTAAAGACATCATTGAGTTCCTGGATGCGCAGCAAATTATGCCCACCTCCATGATGGATATCAGCGATGGACTGAGCTCGGAAGTACTGCACATTTGCGAACAAAGCCAACTTGGATGCGTATTGTATGAGGAAAAAATACCCATTGCCGAGGAAATGCGCAAAGCGGCCTTTAAATTTGAAATAGACCCAACGGCCTGTGCGTTAAGTGGGGGCGAAGATTATGAATTACTGTTCACTATGAAACAATCTGATTACGAAAAGATCGTTTTAAATGAACAAATTAGCGTGATTGGCTATATGACCGATGCCGCTGAAGGAATAAAAATAAATACCAAAGGCGGCCACGTGCATAACATTACAGCCCAGGGCTGGAACGCCTTTAAAAAATAAACCGGTGATAGCATGATGCAGAAGTTAGTTAACGTTGCCATTATTGTTTTGATTTCGGGCCTTGTTGGCTGCTCTGCATCACGGCAATCCTTTGATCCTCAGCATAAATACACTAAAAACCAATTACAGCAGGACTACCGCGTTTTCCGCGGGATCCTGGAAGAATCGCATCCCAGCCTGTACTGGTTCACCCCGAAAGACAGCATGGATCATTTTTTCGATGCCGGTTTCCAAAGCATCACCGATTCCATGACCGAACAGCAGTTCAGAAATGTTCTTTCCTTTGTTGTCAGTAAGATCCATTGCGGACATACCGCAGTTAAGTATTCCAAACAATTTGGCCGGTACCTCGATACCGCCAAAATAAAGATGTTCCCCCTGAGTTTCAAGGTTTGGAGCGATTCCATGGCTATAATCGCCAATATCAACAGAAAAGATTCCATCCTGAAATATGGTACGCTGGTGACCGCCATCGACGGGTACAGCACCAGGCAGCTTACCGATACCTTCCTGAACTATATTTCGGGTGATGGCAACAGCCTCAATGGCAAATACCAATCGCTTAGCAACAGCGGGGCTTTTGGCAGCCTGTACCGGAATATAATGGGGATGAAGGACCAGATCGCTGTAACCTATGTAGATAGCACGGGCGCCGAACAAACAGTAAGTGTACCGGTATTCGACCCTTCCGCAAAAGACACTACTAAACGGGTTCCCGGCAACAGGATAGCCACCAAACCGCCGAAAGATGGCACCCGCCATTACTCGTTCAGCGCCCGCATGGTTCAAATTGATACCAGCCTGTCTTCGGCTTACATGACCCTTCATACGTTTTCAAGAGGAAATAAATTACGGTCTTTCTTTCGCCAGGCTTTCCGCGAAATGAAAAAACGCAATATTCAACACCTGGTGGTCGATGTGCGCACCAATGGCGGCGGTGATGCCGGCATTTCTACCCTGTTGACCCGGTACCTGGTCGACAAGAAATTTAAACTGGCCGATTCATTGTACGCCGTGCGCAAAAGCAGCAAATACCACAAATACATAGCCTGGCAGCCATTTTACTGGTCACTGATGCAGTTTGTAACCCACAAACAGAAAGAAGATGGCCACTATCATTTCGGGTATTTTGAGCGGCATTATTTCCATCCCAAAAAACACAATCATTTCAACGGAGATATATACCTGGTTACAGGGGGCAATTCTTTTTCAGCCACTACCTTGTTTGTAAAAGCCCTGCAGGGCCAGCATAATGTGAAAGTGATTGGGGAAGAAACGGGTGGTGGCGCCTATGGCAATACAGCCTGGATGATCCCCGATGTTACCTTACCCAATACCAAAGTACGTTTCAGACTACCCAAATTCAGGTTGGTAATGGATAAAGACCTGGTAAAAGAAGGCCGGGGCATTATTCCCGATATACAGGTGTCGCCCACGCAGGAAACCATTCGCCGGGGTATTGATCCCAAAGCAGCCGTTATACGCCGCATGATCATGCATAAAATAGGGATCGCTCAACAATAAACCCGTTGCAGCTCAAGCATATCATCAAACACCACAAAATCGGCCTGAAAGCCTTTTTCAATTTTTCCCAGTTTTTCAGCAGTGATCAGTTGTGCCGGATAAGCCGCGGCCATACGCAAGGCTTCTTCGAGAGATATACCGGCATAAGCAACCGCATTTTTTACACACTGCAGCATGGTAAGCGCCGAGCCCGACAATGTTCCATCGGGTAAAGCATATCTGTCGCCCCTGAACAGGTGTTGATATTCACCTGAAGTAGTTTCAGCGACTGCATCGGTAATAAAGAACAGCCGGCGCCCCAATACTTTTTTGGCAATGTGTACCGCCGCATAATCAACATGAACTCCATCACAAACAATGCTGGCCCTTACAAAGGGATGATTCATGATGGCGCCCACCATACCCGGTTCGCGGTGTTGCAAAGGCGACATCGCATTAAATAAATGCGTGGCGGCCGGAATGCCTTTATTAAAAGCGGTCATCGCCTGTTGATAAGTGGCATTGGTATGGCCTGCAGAAATAATTATGTTATGGCTTTGCAACAATTCAATAATTGCATCATCACATGTTTCAGGCGCCACAGTCATCATTCTGAAAACGCCTTCGCCTTTTTTCAGCAGCATACTCACTTCTTCAACAGTAGGTGTTTTTATACAGGCCTCCAGGTGCGCGCCTCTTTTTACCGGGTTAATGTAAGGCCCTTCGAGGTGCAAACCCAGCAAGCCCTTACCACCCTGTTCGCGGTAAGCCCGCACTACCTCAAAACCCTGCAGGAATTTTTCAATAGTATTGGTGGCCATGGTGATCATAAAATGCGTACACCCGCCATGTAAACAATATTCATACGTAGCCTTCAACGATTCCACACTTAGATCTTGCGAGAATAATTTTCCATTGCCTCCATAGATCTGCAGGTCAACAAAGGCCGGGGCCAATGTAAATCCTTTCAGGTCTTCTGTTCTGTATTGGGAGGGAACGGCATCTGCATTCACTACGTCAACAATTACATCACTTTCTGTTAATACGGCTTTGTTAGCGGCTATTTCTTCTCCTGTAAATATTTTCCCGTTTGTATAAGCTGTATACATGCTGTTTATTCAATTGGTTGGGTGATGTGAAGCTGTCTATTAAGCAATGAGGAAGCGATCTCCATCTTTCAGGAATGGCAATTTATTCCGTACTTCTTCCAGTGATCCCTTTTCCAGGGTTATAGTGAAAATATCTTCTTCGTGTGATTTTGTATACAGCACAGTTCCCATAGCATCAACGATCATACTATCGCCGCTGTGGTAATTGCCATTGCCATCGTTCCCTACGCGGTTCACACCCACTACATAACATTGGTTCTCTATTGCCCGGGCCTGCAACAATGTTTTCCAGGCATGATTGCGGCGCTCGGGCCAGTTGGCAACATATACCAGCAAATCATACTCCGGCGACTGTTCAGTGGCTGATGAACCTGTTTCCTCCGGCGGGGGCATGGGAAAATCATGCGCTTCCATTTCCGAGGCAACGAGATCGGCGAGAGATGAATCGGCCGGTTTTTGCCGGCTCCACACCGGGAACCGCAGGTCGTAACATACCAGCAGGTTGATCTTCCAACCTTTCACGGAAGCGATCAGGCGTTTATTGCCGGGTGTATAATGCTGGTCTTCCTGGCCATAGGCAAACAAATGGCGTTTGTCGTAATAGCCGTATTGGCCATTAGGCAACATCCATACCAGGCGATTGTAATAATTGCCCTCGTCTTCAATGATCAAACTGCCGGTGAGGATGATCTTTTTTTCGGCCGATAGCTTCTTCATCCATGCAACAGTGGGGCCATCCATTTTTTCGGCCAGTTTTTCTGTTTGCATGCTAAACCCGGTGCTGAACATTTCGGGCAGAATTACTATTTCGGTCCGTTGCAACTGCCTGATCTTTTCTTCAAATTGTTGCAAATTGGCAACTTTGTTCTCCCAATGCAAATTGCTTTGTATGGTGGTAATGGTAAGTGTTGACATGATCTTTATTAGTATACCAAAGGTAATACTTGTGCATTTCGTTAAGTGCTGTATTTTTAATCTACTATGGTTGGAAATAATATCCTTATAAGGCCTGCAAAGGAGGAGGACGTTGCCGCCCTGGCATCGCTGATGAACGAACTGGGCTACCCCACAACGGTGGCTGAAATGCAGGCCCGTTATAACGGGCTGCAGCACCATCCCGACTATGCCACCTGGATTGCTGTTTGCAATAACCAGGTAGCAGGCATGATAGGGCTGGTGCGAAATATTTACTATGAAAAAAACGGAATATATATCAGTGTGGGGGCCCTGGTTGTATATAAAGCATACAGAAAACTGGGGTTAGGAAAAGCCTTGTTGCAAAAAGCAACCGACTGGGCAATTGAACTGGGCGCCGGCCACATCCTTTTAAACAGCGGGAACCGCGACGAACGAAAAGAGGCGCATGCCTTTTACCAGCATCTGGGTTTTGAACCGAAAACTACAGGATTTGTAAAGACACTAAATTTGTACCCATGAGAAGCGCATCCGTTCATGAACTAAAACAGGAATTATTGAATTTGCCGGCAGCAGAATTAACCGAACTGTGCCTGCGGCTGGCAAAATATAAAAAGGAAAATAAAGAATTACTAACGTACCTGCTCTTCGAAGCACATGATGAAAATGGCTTTGTACAATCAATAAAAAAGGAAATTGATGCCGAATTTGCACAAATAAACCATAGCAGTTTATATTTCGTTAAAAAAACACTGCGCAAAATATTAAGACACATCACTAAACATCTCAGGTATACCGGCTCTTCCCAGGTTACCGTTGAACTGCTGATCTATTTTTGCCAATCCATTAAGGAATCAGGCATTCCCATTGAAAAAAACCCCGTTATTGCCAACCTGTACAAAGGCCAGGTTCAAAAAATAAACAAGGCCCTGCTTGCTTTGCACGAAGACCTTCAACATGATTATGCCCGCGAAGTGGCGGCGCTGGAAATGTAACTGTCGTAATTACAAGTGAATACAAACGGCACAACAATCAGCCTAAGTGATTGTTATACATAAATGATGCTGTCGCAAAATTGGTAGCGGGCAGGTAGAAACTCACTGGTAGTTTTAGTTTAGAGAAAACCCCGCAGCCGAATTTTACGTAGATATTGTAGAGGTATTTACCAGTCGTTAACAAAATCTTCTCCTTTTGCATACAACTATTAAGTTAACCACGTTATCTTATAAGTAGCACGGTAACGTTGTATGGTAGCAGGCCATCGAAAAAAATGTGGTTTGTAATTTGTATTATAACTTATGTAATGTTACTACTATGAACATTTCTATACACCCCGAAAAGCCAGATGACATCGATGATGTCTTTGAGCTAAACAAATTGGTTTTTGGACAGGAAAATGAAGCCCGGTTGGTTGATCATGTGCGCCAGGGACCAAATTTTATTCCTGAACTATCGTTGGTAGCTTATTCAGATGGTCTTTTAATCGGATATATTTTATTTTCTAAGGTCACCATTACAAATGGCGACTACCACTACCAAAGCCTGGGTATTTCATCAATGGTAGTTCATCCTGTTTATCAAAAAAGAGGCGTTGGTGCTAAAATGATCACCTTCGGTTTACAAAAAGCAACTGAACTTGGTTATACCGATGTTTTCGTTTTTGGTCATGAATACTATTTTCCAAAATTTGGATTTTTACCCGCAGCCCGCTGGCACATCAGACCACCATTCGATGCACCCGCCGAAGTATTTATGGCTTTGGAATTAACCCCCAACGCATTAAAGAATGTGTCAGGGGTTGTAGAATTTCCTATAGAATTTTCTGTGATATAATTCAGGGCCACTTCTTTATCTGCTTCACGCTGATCTTATAGTTTATATCTTACCGCCAGTCCATTCGATTGCCCCATAAACGGCATTATAGAAAGATTTGGATTTTTGATCCATTTGGTGCGGTGAATGCGGGGTACCAGTAAGCCGGTCACTGTACCTTGTACTACACCTAATAAAATATCAGAAGGGAAATGCAGGCCACCAGCATGCCGTAAATAAGCGGTTGCACCGGTAGCAGCTGTTGCTATTCCATAAAAAACCCATTTTATTTTTGATTCAGGATGGTAGTCGGCATACACCTGCGCCATAAAGAAAGTGGAGGTGGCCACCAACGCCACGTGACCGGCATAAAACGAATTCTTACCGCCACCGCGCGTACGATAATCAAGATCAGTTTCTTCACTATATACATAGGGCCTGTACCTATTGGTAAAATAGGTTGACCCGGTATATAGCAATCCGGTTACCGACATCGCTTCCAGATACAGGAACGACAACTTTGCAAAATCCTTTCTCATTTTGTTATCGAATAAGAAAAATACCGGCATGGGCATCGATGCATAGAATGGAATATAACTGATATCATCGATCCTTTTTGAATAAGGCTTTATTGCCCAACGGTCGAACCTATTGACATCGCTTTTATTCAATGCCAGTATCGTTTCTTCGTTGGAAGCATCTTTGTTATAAATTTTTGTAAAGGCGTATAACGACCATATAGTTCCCGTAGCGGTCACCGGTATATCGGCCCCCAGGTTCAATTTATAAACTTCTCTTGGTTTTGCTTTTATTTCCGGCTGTAATATGGGTGTTGTATCGACACTTCGTAGGCTTGCAGAATCGTTCTGTGCACATACTGATGCAAACACAAAAAGGAAAGCCGGAATAACTACATATACTTTCTTCATAGCTATCCTTTTATGTATAAATTATGTCCTTCTCGCTTATAGTTTTGCAATGTTTATGCCATGGGCAGGGTGGGGAACGATGGCTGTTTGGAAGATAAGAGAACAGTTACAAATGTGAAGACAATCAGCCTATTGAAAAAATATCCCGGATGACATATCCTGTAACAGATATTGATCACCCGGGATTATTGTTGTTGAGTTAATCTATTCTTCTGTCTGCGGTTGTTTCTTTACAGGCGCTGGCTCTTCGTCTGTTATAAATTGTTTTTCTGACAGGGAATGCACCAGCTCAGCTACCAGTGCCGTCCATCCGGTTTGGTGGCTGGCGCCAAGGCCCGCACCGGTTTCACCATGAAAATACTCATAGAACAAAACAAGATCGGCATTTTCTGAACGTTGATAAAACCAGCTGTATGCCCCATGCGCCGGGCGTTTGCCATGCTGGTTTGGTTGAAACAACGTGATCAATCGCCGCGTGAGTTCTTCGGCTACCTCTACCAAATTCATTTTATTTCCTGAACCAATAGGGCATTCCACTTCCAGCTCATTTCCATAAAACTCACCAAAGTGGCGAATTGATTGAATGATGATATAGTTTATCGGCATCCATAACGGGCCGCGCCAGTTGGAGTTGCCGCCAAACATATCTGATGTAGAATCGCCGGGTTCGTATTGTATCTTATATTCAGTACCACGGATGGTTACCGAAAACGGATTCTTTTCATGGTGTTTCGACAAAGCGCGTATGCCCCATGGTGATAAGAACTGCGTTTCATCCAACAACCGCTGCAACAGGAACACCACCCGTTCTTTTGGCACCAGTGACAGTAAAATAGTTTTGCCATCGCTTCTTTCTTCATTGGGCCAGAACTTATTATTTTTCTTCCGGTAGTTCTCGAACCAGGTGATGCGTTTTCTGAAATCACCCAGTTTATCGAGCATGCGCTTTTCAATGGTTGATACCGCGAAAAGACTGGTGAGGCCTACAATGGAGAAGATGCGTAAATGCAATGGTTCTGAACCGGCAATTGACAGGGTGTCATAAAAGAATTTGTCTTCCTGGTTCCACATGCCCTGCTCATTCAGCGCCTCGGCGATCATAACGAAGTGCTCGAAGAATTTTGTTGCAGTATCTTCAAATGAGTTATCGTGCATGGCTATTTCCAGGGCCATATCCATCATATTCAGGGCATACATCCCCATCCAGCTGGTGCCATCGGCCTGTTCCAGTTCCATATCGTTATGCACCAGGTGGCTGCGGTTAAATACCCCGATATTATCCAGGCCAAGGAACCCGCCCTGGAACATGTTGTTCCCATTGGAATCTTTCCGGTTTATCCACCAGGTGAAATTGATGATGAGCTTCTGGAAAATGCGTTTCAGAAATGGAATATCGCCCTTGCCGGTTTGCTTCTTTTCAATTCGGTACACTTCCAGTGCTGCCCAGGCCTGCACCGGTGGGTTCACATCACTGAAATTCCATTCATACGCGGGTAATTGTCCATCGGGTTTCATATACCATTCCCGCATGATCAGCGTAAGCTGGTGTTTGGCAAAAACCGGATCAACCATGGCCATGGGAATACACTGAAAGGCCAGGTCCCAGGCTGCATACCAGGGGTACTCCCATTTATCGGGCATGCAAATGATATCCTGGTTCTTGAGGTGTTTCCAATCATGGTTCCGCCCGGTTAACCTTGAGGCGCTTGCCGGCGTTATCTGGTCGCCGGTGGTTAGCCATTTTTCAACATCGAAGTGGTAATACTGTTTACTCCATAGTAAGCCTGCCAGCGCCCGGCGTTGAATTTTCGCCAGCCCGCTATTGGGCGTGTTGGCCAATACTTTTGCATAAAATGCATCTGCTTCCTCTTTCCGCAAAGTGAAGATGTCTTCAAAGCCAGGCTGAAAAGGAGTATCTATCATTTTATTGCTCAGGCGCAGATAAATGCTTTCTGACCGGCCGCCCTGTATCCTTAATTTGTATACAGGCGAAAACTTGGTCCCTGATTTCTTCTGCCGCAATGCCGCAATATTCTCTCCTTTTATGATGGCACCATGAAAGGCATCTTTGGTGAAAGGAGACAGATTGGGTTTGCCGTTCACTTTTTCAAAATTGGTTTCGTTCTCGGTGAACAGGCAATCGCGCGGGGGTTGAAAATATAAATAATAAGTTCCCAGCCGGTGATGAGTAGCTTTTACCGAGGTTTTATCGCGCCATGCAATAGAAGGTTTTTTCTTTGAGGCATCATGGCTCCAGCGGTTATAAAACCATAGGGTAGGCAATACTGTTATTTCGGCCGATTTGGTATGATGGTTATGAATATTGATCCTGATGCAAATATCACTTGAGCTATGTTTTGCGTAGGTAACGTTTACATCAAAATATTCATTGTTATTGAAGATGCCTGTATCCAGTATCTCGTACTCCGGCTCAGTGCGGGAGCGTTGTCTGTTTACAGATAAAAGGTCATCGTATGGAAATTTATTCTGTGGGTATTTATACAAATACTCCATGTAGTAATGGGTGGGCAAATTGTCGAGGTAGTAATACAATTCTTTCACATCCTCGCCATGATTACCTTCATAGTTGCCAAGGCCAAAAAGCCGTTCTTTCAGTATAGCGTCTTTCCCATTCCATACAGCTACGGAAAAACACAGGTTCTGAAAGAAATCAGAAATGCCGGCAATACCATCTTCGCCCCAACGGTAGGCGCGAAAACGGGCCTGGTCATGGGTTATATAATTCCAGGCATCGCTGTTTGGACTAAAATCTTCTCTTACAGTACCCCATTGGCGTTCGCTTAAATACGGTCCCCATTGCTCCAAAGGAATTGTCCTTGTGGAGTTAACCGCAAGTCGTTGATGTTCTGCACTCATGTTCCGGTTTTCTTCTGCTTTAAAAATTAATGCGCTGGCAAGCGACCGGCGGTAAGCATCAATTTATCGTTTTTGACTCAAAAATCCCCATTATGAAGTTACTGTATAAGAGACATTTAATAAAAGAATACTCCGTGTTTATCCCGGGAAATTAATAAAATGTAAATATGAGTCAGGGTTTATAAATATATCACATTACTAAGAATCCATTAGTTTTCCCTTTCCCTTATCCATATTTAAAAACGGGGTTAAGAGGTCAATGGGTACAGGGAATATGGTGGTTGAGTTATTTTCGGTAGCGATCTCCCTTAGGGTTTGCAGGTACCGCAAGGTAAGCGCGCTGGGCTGATCGCTCAGAATGCGGGCAGCATCTGCCAGCCGCTGCGAGGCCTGGTATTCCCCTTCCGCGGCAATCACCTTCGAGCGGCGTTCGCGTTCAGCTTCAGCCTGTTTGGCCATTGCCCGTTGCATTTCCTGGGGCAGGTCAATTTGTTTCACTTCAACGTTCGATACCTTTATACCCCATGGTTCGGTATGGGTATCAATGATCTGTTGCAGTTTCTGATTTATTTTTTCGCGTTGTGAAAGCAGGTCATCGAGCTCCGATTGTCCCAATACACTACGTAAGGTGGTTTGCGAGAACTGGGAAGTTGCCACCAGGTAATTCTCCACTTCTACAATGGCCTTTTGTGGCTGCAACACCCTGAAGTATACAACCGCATTCACTTTTATTGATACGTTGTCTTCGGTAATGATATCCTGCGGCGGCACATCCATTACCACGGTGCGCAAGCTTACTTTCACCATTTTGTCAATGACCGGTATTAACAGAATGAGGCCGGGCCCGCGAACTGCCATCAGGCGGCCTAACCTGAAGACAACACCCCGTTCGTATTCGCGTAAGATGCGAATGGCGCTTGAAAGAACAAAGACCAGGAACAACAATATAACAATGGCCGAAGCTGAGATAGGTAATGTGTTCATATAAAAATTGATTTATACTGAGGGCTCTATATATGGTTCAACCTGCAGGGTAAGATTTAAAAATCCGGTCACGACCACTTTCTTCCCTTCTGGAATAAGCCCCGTCGATGAGATGGCTTTCCAGATCTCCCCATGCATGCGCACCGTGCCAACGGGATTCAATTCACTTAACGACTGGCCAATTTCCCCCACCATGGCTTCGAGCCCGATGGCCGGCTTTGCCCGCTGGGCTTTTATTCCCATGCTTATTACGAACAGGAAGAACAGCGATGAAACAGCTACGGCTGTTATGATCACACTCAACGACAAACTGGCCATTGCCCAGGTTTCATCGGTTCTTATCAACATCAGGGAACCCAGCAATAAAGAAATAACTCCACCGATAGCCAGCAGGCCATGACTTACAATTTTTATTTCGAGCAAAAAGAGTATTACGCCAAAAACGATCAGCGCGAGGCCGGCATAATTTACCGGTAAGGTATGCATGGTGTACAGGGCAAGAATGATACTAATGCCGCCGATAATTCCGGGGAAAATAGCGCCGGGACTATAGAGTTCAAAGATCAATCCATACAGTCCCAGCATAAACAATATATACGCTACATTGGGATCGCTGAGAATGTTCAGCATTTTTTCACCCCAGCCCATATCGAGTGTTGTCACTGTTGCATTTTTTGTATGCAGCACAACGGTGCCTGTGCTAACGGGGATGCTTTTGCCATCGATACTGTTCAGCAATTCCTGTTCATTTGATGCGATCAAATTGATGACATTATTTTGCAGCGCTTCAGATTCAGTGAGTGACACACTGTTACTAACGGCCTGTGCGCCCCATTCCGCATTGCGCCCGCGTTTGGCGGCAATTGACCTGATGAACGCCATAGCATCGTTGGTAGCTTTTGCACTCATGATGGTATCCATTTCGCCCTGTGTAGTTACGGGATGCGCCGCGCCAATATTTGTACCGGGCGCCATGGCTGCAATATGCGCAGCCATAGTTATAAATACACCGGCCGAGCCGGCATGCGCACCACCGGGCGAAACATATACAATGATGGGAACCGGCGACTCGAGTATATCGCCTACAATAACCCGCGTACTTTTTAATAATCCACCAGGTGTATTCAAATGGATCAGTAAACAGGATGACCGTTCTTTTTGTGCAATGTCAATAGCGCGATGAATGAAGTCGGCGGTGGCGGGATTTATAGTAGCATCTAATTTTATGGAAAGTACTTTCTGCGCATACAATGCCCCCGGACTTACAATAAGCAAGAAGCAATATAGTAATAGGCGTCTCATACATTCAAATAGCTCTATCGTAATTTACTAAAATTGAGCGGGAATAGCAATTTTATAATTCTGCCCAAAAATTACATAAAACCAAATGTGTTGCAGGCCCAATCAGGCGTTTGGCGCTATATCTGAAACGCCCATCCGAGCAAAAGGCAGATCAATACAATAAGAGGAGAAGGAATGCGGGTAAATGTAAGCAACAGCCAGGTGCCCGCTATAACACCAATATTTACTAAACTAACAGTATGAAAACCGATCACAGAAATATCGCGCATCATATAAATGGTGCCGGCTACCATAATGCCAACTACCACGGCATTGATGCCTTCCATAGCGCGGTATACAATTACATATCGTTGCAGATTATACCAAATGGGAAAAAAGAAAAGTACCAGCAGGGCGCTGGGTAAAAAAATAGCAATGGACCCAATAACACAACCCAATATTTGCCAGCCAGTGCCTTTGTCTTTCATCGCCATTCCACCCATAAATGATGCAATGGAAAATACAGGACCGGGGATGGCCCTAACAACTCCGGCGCCGGTATAAAAATCGTTTCGCTCAATACTGATAACGCTTCCTTTTTTATTCAGGTTTTTTCTGATAACCACCGGCGACTTGGGGCGCTCAACATATTGCTCATACATCATGGGTATCAATACCTGTCCGCCGCCAAATACCAGGCTGCCGAAACGATAGGTATTTTCGAACAGGTTCAACGGGCGGCGATTGGGCCAGTCGTTCTTACGGGCCAATTCACTGACAACCCCGGCTACTAAAAAGATGATCGCGAACAGCCAGATATTTCCCCATTTTATTTGTTTAACGGGTTGCGCTTTTTCGGGAATGCGTTTATCACTCAGGTTAGTGACAAATCCGCCGATCACCAGCAACACCGGAAATATCCACGGCGATTTAAACAGGAAATAAGTAGTGATGGTACTCACTATCATTATCACCCGGGTAATATTATTATGTATGGCTAGTTTGAAAGACCGCGTTGCGGCAAAAGCCAGAAAGCCCACGGCCATGGGTTGAATGAATTTGAAGATGCCATTGCCCATTGACTGACTATCGAAAAATTGCAGCAGGAAAGAAAAGGCGCCCATCAAAATACAGGCCGGCGCAATCCAGATCATCAGGGTTAAAATGGCGAGCGGAATACCGCCGCGTTTATAACCGATGAGCGTTAATACCTGGGTAGAAGAAGCGCCGGGCAACAGCTGGCAAAAAGAATTATACTCAAGCAGTTCCTGTTCGGTAACATCATGCCGGCGATGAACAAAAGTTTTCATCACCATACCAAAATGCCCTTGCGGTCCGCCAAAGGCAGAAATACTATGAATAAAGACAGCTTTCAAGAAAGGTATATGGCGCAGAATAATCATTCCCATTCGTTCAATTCAACCTAAAGGGCACAAGTTAGGTAATGTGCAACATTTCGACGTCTTATAATCATGGTTTCCAGCGCGATCGGGGCTCAAAATAATTCCAGCACAAGGCCGAGAGTTTCCGGGTAAGTACCCAGGCCTCATTTGAGTTACCCCAACTTTGGTCCTGCAGGTTTTTGGTTTGAACCGAAAAAATGTACGGACCATGCGGCGCCATCACCAGCAATATTTCACTGCGCGATGCATTTACACAACCATTTTTAGATGCCACAAATATGTACGGCGGAATTTCCGCGATCGCTTGTTCATCATTATAATTTCTTCCCAACAACCTAATCATTTTTTCGCTGGAGCTTTTGCTGATCACCTCACCGCGATAGATTTTTTCCATCAGCGTACCCATTTCGCGCGGTGTGGTTTGTGCCCATCCGTATTGCTGGCGGTTGGCTTCCCGGCCCGGTGTTCTTGAATTCACCCGGGTATGAACCAATCCCAGGGAGTCGAGAATTTCATTGATGCGTGTGCCCGTTCCAGCCAAACTTTGCAACCACAAACTGGCAGTATTGTCGCTGGTGGTAAGCATCAGCATCATGACCTTGTTCAATCCTATTTTTTCCCCGTTTTTAAATGACCCCAGAATATCTTCCCCCGCATAAAACAGGGAGTCCTTATATTCCAGCGGTTGATGGTATTCAAGCTGACCTTTTTCAATCTTATCCTGAATACCGATCAGGATCGTGACCTTCACCATGCTGGCGGTAGGAAATATTGAATCTGCATTGACCATCGCACTTTTTCCCGTACGCAGATTTTTTACATACACCCCAATATCGCCATGCAGATCTTTCACAAGGTCGCTGAGCTGTTTTTGCAACCGGTGATCAACGGGTTGGGCCCATAAGGAAGAACCGAGGAATAATAACAGTGAAAATACAGTAATTATTTTCATAATATGAAAAGGTTCATTATTTTCTCTTTGCTCTGGTTGTTAGATAGCGGATGGAATTATTACTTGAGCACAAAGATTCAGTAAATAGTGAAAGGGAAAGGTGATTTTAATCAACTTCTAATAAAGTGATGATCAACAACGGGTTTATAGTTCCACGGTAGCCGGAAGTGGGATCGGTTGCAACCGGCAAATTACTGCAACCCTCATTGGTAGCCAGCGAACGCACAAATATAAAAGGTAAACGGGCAGTTTTGTGGCAGTACCGGCGCCCGCCCGGGATAACCTCAGCCTGTATTTTTTGGCGATAGTACACAGCCAAAACCCATAGTGCGAAATGTTGATGCAGGCGCTGCAACTTCCGCGATCAATAAACGCAGATCAACACCCAGGGCGTTGTTGAAAGCCAATATGGGCTGGCAATTTCAGGGGTGCGGTAAAAGTAAACTAACTACGTTCATCCGTTAGCGATAGTACCCGTTTCTCTCTATTTCCTGTAGCACTTTGTCTGGCACCAGATACCGGATCGATTTCCCATGCCTGATATTGTTGCGAATATGCGTAGCTGAAATTTGCAGCAGGGGCGCATCCATGATGGTTATACTGCCCTGCGAAAAATTATTGATCACTTCGTGGCCGGGCCGCCGGTATACGTAAATAGGGCAATGCTGCAGAATGAATTCATAGTTTTTCCATTTGGAAAGGTTTTCAAAACTGTCGCTGCCCATAATGATAGCGAACTGATGCGTAGGATATTTTTCATGCAAATAGGCCAGTGTATTCACGGTATAGGATGGTTGCGGTAAACGAAATTCAATATCGCTGGCTTTTAATTTCGGTTCCGTTTCGATGGCCAGCTGCACCAGGTTGAGCCGGTCGTAAGAATTCAACAAACTGCCCGATTGTTTGAATGGATTTTGCGGTGACACCACCAGCCATATTTGATCAAGATCAGAGTTCTGCAACATGTAATTGGCAATGATCAAATGACCATGGTGAATAGGATTGAACGACCCAAAGTATAATCCGATTTTCATCTGTAAATAATAATTGTGCTTTTGGCCAGCTGCTTATTGAATGAGTTGGCCAGGTTCTTACCATTGGCTTTGTAATTCCAGCTTTTAAAGTTCCTGAATTAACAGCGTCCGGTGACGAATAATTTCTGCAAAGAAACAGATTCAAAGATAGTGAGGATGAGTGGGTTGAAGGATTTTTGAAAGTAGGAGGACAGGAATTGCAATCTACAGTTCAGGTGATCAACTGTGGATCGCCAATGATTAATTATGCGGCGTTGGTAACTTACAATGGTGCATTACCTGGGAGCAATTGTGTATTACTCGCAAACAATGATGCATTACCCGGCGACAATGCAGTATAGTTCGGCGACATTGAATAACAGCTACCTGACTCTGGAGCATAAGTCGCTGACTTTGCAATGTAAGTAGCTTACAATGGTGCATTACTCACCAACAATGATGCATTGCTCACTAACATCGATGCGTTACTCGCAAACACTGGTGCATTGCTCGCTGACATTGATGAGTTGCTCACTAATATTGATTTGTTACTCGTTAACATTGGTGCATTGCTCACTGAGATTGATATGTTGCTCACTAACAATGGTGCATTGGTCAACAACTTTGAATGATAGGTAGCAGACCTTTGGACAAAAGTCACTGACTTTGACTGAGAAGTCACGAATTTATAAACACAAGTCGCGGAGCTATAGACCAAAGTCGCGGAGTAATGATACGAAGTCAGTTACTAATGATGCATTGTTAGCAAGCAATGATTCAGCGTAAGCAAGTAATGTTATAAAGTAAGTGAGTTATATAATGGAATAGGCAAGGGATATACCCTAATGGCAGCGGCATGCAGTCAAGTTTTTGACTTTAAATGTCCGGTTCAATATTCCTGGGGAAGGATGATAGAGGAACCCAACGGAGTTAAGGAGGAGAGTAAAAAAGAACCGGGAAGTGTTTATCTTATTCCCAGTTCTTCTACAAAAATGTTATCGGCTTCATTCAATCTTAAGCTGAGGTTATAGCCTGCCACAGTTATTGAGATGGGATCGCCCAGGGGAGCAATTTGTTCTACCTTAACCAATTCACCCGGCACACAACCCATTTCCATTAGTTTCAGAAACAGGTCGTTGTTTTCAAAAGAAAGTATGCGGGCAACGGTTCCTGTTCCTATTTCTGATAATCGTTTCATAATTCAATAGTCAACAAATGTAGCTTTGTATTATTTAAAGACTGTTACGAATTTCGAAAAATGCATAATAATAAATCAACTCCCCCCATTCAGTTTCACTTTTTATTACCTGTTTCTTTTACCCAACGAACGCTGGCTAAAGAAGTAATCCGGGATCTATTTAAGAAGGAGAAGACCAAATTGGAACAACTTCAGTACATATTCTGTTCAGACGAATACCTTTTGGAGATCAATAAACAACATCTACAGCACAACTATTATACAGATATCATTACGTTCGATCTTAGTAACAACCCAAAGGCTGTGATCGGGGAAATATATATAAGTGTTGACCGGGTAAAGGATAATGCCCAGAATTATGAAGTATCCTTTAAACAGGAATTATTAAGAGTGATCTTTCATGGAGCCCTGCATTTATGTGGTTATAAAGACAAAACTCAAAAGGACCAGGTCCTGATGCGAAAAGCCGAGGATAAATATCTACACTACTACTTATCTAAAGCTAAATAAGATGTTCCACGTGGAACCAAGATTATCAGCACCTTATTATCCTTACTTACTTCATTACAGAAGAACAAAGTGTCCCCTTTGGTAAGAACTGACCTTGGCCAAAGTAAATAGGAGTTCCGACTATATGATTGGAACTCCCTTTTCCTGTTTCCCGCCTTAAATAAATGATCAAGTTAGTTCCCCTGAACTCACCTTCTGCTCTTGCCAACCCTCCTAAAAACTTAACTATTCTAAGGTTCCTGAATACCCTTAGGACAAGCAATTTCCAGGGGTTCAAAACAAACATCAGTCTTCCCGACCTGAGGAGAAAAGAACCGAACTATTAAGGAGTCTTGAATTGAAATAACCTTAACTAACTATACTTATTACCCAATCTTTGATATTACCTGCTAACTAAAGAGACTAAATACCTGAAGTGATAGTCAAACTCTAAGTTCTGATCATCTATGAAGAATCTATTTAAACAGACCCCGAGTTCGTTCAACGACCTTATATAAAATCCTGGTAAAGAATCCCACCTTACCAGAAACTCCCTTCCTCAACAAAAGAGCTATGGTCCTAAGATTTCATAAATCCTTTCAAACTGAAAACCTCTAAAATCCTATCCTTAAGCCTCACCCTCTTATCCATACAGATAAGGCCAAAGGGGCAGGGTAACTAAAGGGAAAGAATACCTACCAGCAATATCCTGGAGATAAAAAGTCTATAATGAACATCGAGGAAGGCGCCTAAGTGAACCGTAAAAGTCAGGGATAAATCAACAATAAATACTCTAAGCCTTTGTTTCTCCCATCCAAGGTGAGCCAGGAAATACCAAATTGTATATAAAGTAGAAACCAACCTTTATAAAGGGCTTCCTTTAGATACAAGCTCTATTAGTAAATACAAGTTTAAGGGAAAACGGTGCCTTACAAGAAATGGGTAGAAACCTTCAACCCATAACCTTACTAAACCCATAAAGGGAGGGTAGGGAACCCAAAGGTTATACCATAGTGGAACAAGATGACCTTTACCAGGCACATACACTGGAATAAAAAAGGTCCATAATGACCTTACAACTACAGGCAAATCTTTCAAATAGGATAACCCTTTAAGCCTTGTGCATGTGGTCTTTCACTAATCCTTTGAAAGGGAAGGCTGGGTAATCGGGAACTATAACAAGGATAAAGCAAACTTTATCGGGAACATTCCAAGTTAAAAGAGTCCTTTTAAACCTACTATATCAGAGAGCCTACTCAATCAGCGAGGACTATCTTCTACCTTACCCCTTATCCTCCATTACAAATCTGTATAAATACGGGGGAACTCTGGCATTACTACAAGGAGATAACTAACCTTTACCAGGCATATCCTGGGAGGATCAAAAGCTGGAAGAATGGGTCAAAGACAGGATAATTGAACTTTTCAATCAGAAGACTATCTTCCACCTACCCCTAATCATCCCTTTCTAAACCTTAAAAATAAGGCTCGAGAACCTGGATTACAACAAGGAGGTAGCTAAGCTTTAAGAGGAATATCCTGGAAGGACCAGAAAGGTTGAAGGATAGGTCGAAGGATAGGATAATAGAACTCTTCAAACAGGAAGGGAATATCTTACCTTATTTTCCCTTTCTACTCCTTACAAATAAGGCCGGAGAATCCGGTTTTACAACAAGGAGGTAACCGCACTTTACAGGAATATCCTGAGAGGAGCAAAAGCTGGAGGAAGGAGTCAAGGATAGGATAATTGAGCTTTTCAATCAGGAGACTATCTTCCCTTTACCCTTATTTTCCCTTTCTAATCCTTACATATAAGTCGGGAGAATCCGAATAACTACAAGGAGGGTAACCAACCTTTATCAGAAATAACCAGGAAGGAACAAACTCTCGAACAATTGGTCAAAAGAAATGATAATTGAACTCTTCAAACAGGAAAGGACTACCTTCTACCTTGTCCCTAATTCTCCCCTTTCTACTCCTTTCAAATAAAGCAGGGGAACCCAGATTAATACAAGGAGCGGAGGTAACCAACCTTTACAAGGAAAAACCAGGAAGGAACAAAAGCTTGAAGAATAGGTAAAGGAGATGAGAGGTTACCCCTTTTAACAGGGGATTTAAATCTTCACCCTGTATAGGATCGACAAATAAAGACATCCTTAGTGGTAGGACTAATCAATCCCTATTAGAATCAAACTTGAAATCACCACACTTATATACCTCAATTACAGAGTAGTTGGTTCCACGTGGAACATCAAACCTCATTCCACGCAAAAGGAACATACCAGATCTGAAAGACTATTTATAGAAAACCCAATAACTAACTATACAAACGAATCTAATTGGGAGGGTAGAAGAAGAAAGATCAAAACTTGTAAGACTATCCTTTGTCCGTAGACTAATAAAACAGGATACCCTAAAATATTGGAAGGGCCCATCTTCCAGGGAACTTAGACATTCAAGAGGAGGGGAGTCCCCCACTTTTAAATATTTATAACCATAGACCTTTAAGAAAAAGGAAAAGGATAGCTAACAGAATTACCGGGTCAATTCCATAAATAGGTACCACTAATTAGAACCCTTCACCTGGATTATCAGTAGAATAGACCCCTTAAAAGAATGAGTAAACCAGTACCAGACAGATTCACCCAGATAAGTCCTTGTAAACAATTATCAAAAAAAGCACCCTCATCTAAACAACCCTGACTTAGCTGGTGCATGACCCTTCACTATTTCCTTCAT
Organism: Niastella vici; assembly: GCF_002077945.1. GTDB lineage: Bacteria > Bacteroidota > Bacteroidia > Chitinophagales > Chitinophagaceae > Niastella > Niastella vici. The sequence goes on along the minus strand of NZ_LVYD01000001.1, from coordinate 621,308 downwards.
TTGAACCCTATAAAAATCATGGTAAATGCACCTATTATGTACCAATCCCTAAGATCCCAATATCTATGCTCCATGATACGAAAGTTTGAAAAAACATGGGGCGAAGGCCCTTAGTAGATATATCCTAATTCCTGCTTAATGAGAAAACTCGCATACTAGTATGGTCCAGAGGCTTTCCCTATACCAATAAACCCAATCCAACATAAGACCAACCAGGTATAACCCTTCCTTAAGCAACCACTTAGTGCCCCAAAAATATTTCAGAGTTTACCAGAATGCTCACTATACATTTTATGGAACTGGCATAAAAGGAAATTTCTTAAGGGTCATCCAGGTTAAGGTTATCCCCCCTTTCTATCATTTTATAAAATGAGTTAACCCTCTACATCAATACTTCCTTTTACCTTTCGAATCCACAAGGGTGAACATTTATTTATCAGCTTTCCTATTGAAACAATAGAAGGGGATCAGTACCCAGGAGCCAAATTCGAACCAGCTATTTCAGACCCAGGATTAACTTAAAAACCCAAACAAATCATGAAGAATAACTTGAAAGGGAGAGTTTAGACGTTGATGGAGTTTAATGAGCGGTGTGTTGGTTATGTACTGGACTTATAGAATGCGTGGAGCGGGAAAGAGTAAAGCGATATTCTTCCTAAAGCAATCCTAAAACCCACCTTTCAATCCCCATTTTCCCTTACCCCTCCTTTTTCTCTTTTTACCCCTTGCTTACCATCTTGTAATTTTGCACCATGTTTCCAGAATACGATGTAATAGTTGTAGGGGCAGGTCATGCCGGTTGTGAAGCCGCCGCTGCTGCCGCTAACCTTGGGTCTAAGGTTCTTTTAGTAACCATGAACATGCAAACCATTGCTCAAATGAGTTGCAACCCTGCCATGGGTGGTATTGCCAAAGGTCAAATTGTACGTGAAATTGATGCCATGGGTGGATACTCAGGCATCGTCACCGACCTCAGCATGATCCAGTTTCGCATGCTTAACCTTTCAAAAGGTCCGGCCATGTGGAGTCCCCGTGCTCAAAGTGACCGCATGTTATTTGCCGCTACCTGGCGTGAGCTATTAGAAAAGACTCCTAATGTTGATTTTTACCAGGACATGGTAAAAGGTTTGGTCGTTAAAGATGGCCGCGCCTGTGGAGTAGTAACCGGCCTTGGTCATGAAATAAAATCAAAATCTGTTGTGCTAACTAATGGTACCTTCTTAAATGGTATCATTCATATTGGCGAAAAACAATTCGGCGGTGGCCGCGTAGCTGAAAAAGCTGCTACCGGTATTACCGAACAACTCGTTGAACTGGGCTTTGAAAGTGACCGCCTTAAAACCGGAACGCCACCCCGCATCGATGGCCGCAGCCTCGACTATAGTAAAATGGAAGAACAAAAAGGCGACGATGAAGTCGTGGGCTTCTCCTTTACAGATACCAAAAAACCTGTTGAACAACGTAGCTGCTGGATCACCTATACCAGCCAAAAAGTACACGATACTTTAAAAACAGGCTTCGACAGGAGTCCTATGTATGCGGGCAGAATTGAAGGAACGGGTCCCCGCTATTGCCCCAGCATTGAAGACAAGATCAATCGCTTTGCTGAAAGAGAAAGACACCAGCTTTTTATTGAACCCGAAGGCTGGAACACCATCGAGATCTATGTAAATGGTTTCTCTACTTCTCTTCCTGAAGAAGTTCAGTATGCCGCATTGAGACTTGTTCCCGGTTTTGAAAACGTACGCGTATTCCGTCCCGGCTATGCCATCGAATACGATTACTTTCCACCAACGCAGTTGAATCACACGCTCGAAACAAAAATCATCAGTAATCTATTTTTCGCCGGTCAAATAAATGGAACTACCGGTTATGAAGAAGCTGCCTGTCAGGGTTTGATGGCTGGCATCAACGCCCATCAAAAAGCAAAAGAACTGGACCCGGTTATATTAAAAAGAAGCGATGCTTACATCGGCGTTCTCATCGATGACCTCATAAGTAAAGGAACCGAAGAACCTTACCGCATGTTCACCAGCCGCGCAGAATTCAGAACTATCCTTCGCCAGGATAATGCTGACCTCCGGCTCACCGAATTAAGTTACCGGCTCGGATTGGCATCGCAGGAAAGAATGGACAAAGTGATCAGCAAAAAAGAAGGCGTTGAAAAAATAAAAGACATCCTGAAAGAAATATCGCTGGAGCCAGCTGAAGCCGATACCTTCCTGGCAGAAAATAATTCTGCCCCGCTTCCACAAAAACAAAAAGCCATTCAACTATTGTTACGCCCGAATATTTCATTGGATGGTATGATGGCCGGACTACCAAAAATAAAACAGGCGTTAACCGGATTCACTGAAGAAGTTATTGAGCAGGCCGATATCCAGATCAAATACAATGTGTATATCGAAAAAGAAAGAGAGCTCGTAAAAAGAATGAACCAGCTCGAAGATCTGCTGATACCAGAGAATTTCGATTATGATAGAATTGTCTCTCTGTCAGCCGAAGCCATGCAAAAATTCAAAAGAATAAAACCCCGTACATTGGGCCAGGCCAGTCGTATCAGTGGTGTAAATCCAAGCGATGTGCAGATCCTGATGGTGTATATGGGCAGGTAATTAAATTATAATTACTAATAATATATAATTGGTCAGTTGCATCTCCGGATTGCAATTGGCCAATTTCATTTTCAATTTATTTAAACCTGCGAATAGGGGACCGGTTCCAAAAATACTCTTCGAATGTTCGAAACCGTGTTCGCATATTGTGGTTCTGCCGAAACTTTCTTCCAGTCAGCATCTGCACTAAAAGCGGCCCAGTTCTTATCACGCTCTTCCATGTTTTTAAACGTGATCATATACGTTAGGCAGGGGAGGTTTGGTCCGGCAAGTACTTCGCCAAAAAATACAGGGGTCAACTTTGTTCTATAGAAAATGGGGAATTCCTCTTTATTAAACATCTTAATTTTCCGTTGAACCGCATCTTCACTGTACCCTTCGTAGGTGCGCAATTCAAAAATTCGTTGTTCTTTGGCGGGGACCTTTATAGCCGGCATTCCATCAAAGGCCAGTAACAAAGAAGTATTGACTCTATTGAAAACCGGCTTGTCGGCCGGCACCTGTCGCCAGGCTGTACTGTTCTTTAAAAAATCTTCGTCACGCTGCACACTCGCATTTATTGAAAGGTAATCTTCAAATGTTGGGTATACGATCAGCACATAAACTTTTGCCGGCTCGGTTTTACCGATCTCCTTAAAAACGCCAACCGTTTTAACCCCGAATTTATTCAGCGCCGGGATCAGGGATTTCTCCAGGTACTCATGCAACAGATTCTGATTGCTTCCAAAATGAATTTCATACTCACGCCATTCATAGAGTTCCTTTTTCTCCGCCTTGCTCGAATTTGCTAAAGTTGCCTGTCCTAAAAGAACGGCTGAGGAAGTCAGTGCTGCGTGCTCTATGAATTTTCTTCTTTTCATATGGAAGGGTTTATGTACCTATTCGAAAATGATGCAATCGACAATTTCTTCCAGAAACTGTTTATCGATCTCATTGAATGCAGCAAGTGCCTCACTGTCTACATCAAGCACACCCATCACTTTACCATCACGAATGATGGGCACCACAATTTCGGATCGCGACTTACTGCTGCAGGCAATATGTCCCGGAAATTTTTCTACATCAGGCACTATGATCGTTTGGGCTTTTTCCCAACTGGTGCCACAAACGCCCTTTCCCTTTCTGATGCGGGTACATGCAACCGGTCCCTGAAATGGCGCCAACACCAACTGGTTTTCTTTCACCAGGTAAAACCCGATCCACAACCAACCGAACTGTTCCATCAGGGCCGCTACGATATTCGCCAGGTTTGCCACCAGGTCAGGTTCACCTTCAACCAATGCTTTTATTTGGGGAATAACAGATTTATATTTTTCTTCTTTTGTGCCCTGCACAATGCTCAAGTCTTCTGCCATGGAGCAAATATAGTTTTATTGCAAATTCAACAAAATGGTTCGGCCCTAAAACGCCTTACCTAACAGCCATTGTTACGAAATTGGGGCTTTTCAATAGGTTATTCACAGACTTTTCCACACTATAATCCATATTTCGCGCTGATTTCCAACATTCTATCAATTGGCTTTTTGGAAGCTTTGCGCAATTCCTCATCCATGATGATCTCAGGCGTTTCGTATTCCATGCACAGGTACAGCTTTTCAAGCGTGTTGAGTTTCATGTGTGGACAATCGTTACAAGCGCAGCTGTTATTCGGTGGAGCGGGGATGAAAGTTTTATTGGGCGAAGCTTTTTGCATCTGGTGCAAAATGCCCGTTTCGGTAGCAACGATAAATTCAGTGGCATCGTTTTGCTGGGTGTATTTCAGCAAACCGGTGGTGGAACCGATATAATCGGCCAGGCGCAGAACGGCCTCTTCGCATTCGGGGTGTGCGATGAATTTGGCATTCGGGTGACGGATTTTCAATTTCGTGATCTTTTCGAGACTGAATATCTCATGCACCATGCAGGCGCCATTCCACAACACCATATCGCGGCCCGTTTTTTTCACCAGGTAGGCACCCAGGTTTTTGTCGGGGGCAAAAATGATCTTCTGGTTGGGTGGAACACTTTCCACGATCTTTTCGGCATTGCTCGAGGTGACAATGATGTCGCTCAGTGCTTTGATCTCGGCCGAGCAATTGATGTACGAGATCACGATGTGATCGGGGTGTTGATCTTTGAACTTTTTGAAAAGATCGGCCGGGGCGCTGTCGGCCAGGGAGCAACCCGCATTGAGATCGGGCAGCAGCACTTTTTTGTTCGGGTTCAGGATCTTCGCAGTTTCAGCCATAAAGTGCACGCCGGCAAAAACGATGATATCCGCGTTGGTTTTTTCCGCTTTTTGCGCCAGCCCCAAACTATCCCCAATGTAGTCGGCCACATCCTGAATATCGGGCTCCTGGTAATAGTGCGCGAGCAGGATGGCATTTTTTTCTTTTTTCAACCGTTCAATTTCAGAAAACAGATCGAGCGTGGGGTCAATTTCAATGTCGAGGAATCCGGCTTTCGCGATATTTTTTTTTGCGTTAGCTACGTGGATATCTTCCATAGTATTTATATTAATTCTATTTTTTTATAAATAATCTATTATTATTACGGCTGTGGATTCGTGGATAAAATGAAGACCGTAAAATTTGGTAAAGTTACAACAACCTGGTTATCCACGGTTTTCCACTTTCTTTCAACATACAACAAATAAGGACTGGTGTAGGTTTTAGCCAGTTTTCCACTCCGGTGGAATAAAAAGGATCGGGAAAAATTTAACGATAATAACATATAAAAAGTCTGTTAATGGCGGTGGAATAACTAAGGGTTTATATACACCGGGTGCTAGGGAAAAGTATTCAGTAAATCTTATTGGCCAACTATCCACTAAAACTGAAGGGCAAAAACCCGGGTTACCCACATGTTTTCAGGGTTATACAGTACCCCCTGTTAGCTTTGTTTTCACGGCCCTGTTCCACGATAGACGCCTATATTTAAATAAAAGGGTTTATTCACATGTATGGGTCCCTGTAAAACCTTTGCTCGATGCTGGTTTTGAGCGGTTTTCCACAGTTTGTTCATAAAGTTTTTTCTCCTATTTTTGCCATCCTTATTAAAAGAGGTATACACTTATAATATGTCAGTTATTCAAAAAATCCGCGACAAAGCAGCGTGGATCGTCATTGGTGCGATTGCATTAGCCCTTATAGCCTTTATTGTACAGGACGCCTTTATGGGACAGGGAGGCCGGGGCGGATGGTTTAGCGGAAGCTCAACCAGCCTGGGTAAAGTGAATGGTACCAATATCGACTACCGCGACTTTGAGACCCGTTACAAAATGGCCGAAGAAAACTATCGTGCCCAAAATTATCCCGTGAACGATCAATTGCGTAATAATATTCGCGAAACGCTCTGGAACGAGTTTGTTGAAGATGTGTTGATGGGTGATGAATACGAAAAATTAGGTATTCGTGTAGGTGAAAAGGAATTAGGTGACATATTATATGGAGCTAACCCTCCCCAAATGCTGAAACAGCAGTTTACCGATTCAACCGGTCATTTCAATGCTGGGGCAGCATACCAGGCGGTAAAATCATTGAAAAAAGGAACGCCTCAATTTGAGAGCTTCCAGGAATTTCAATATTCCCTGATGAAAAGCCGTCAGAAAGAAAAATTCACTTCGCTGCTGGGAAAAAGCATGTACGTTCCCAAATGGCTGCTCGAAAAAAGCAATGCCGAGAACAGTCAGCGTTCTTCTATATCATATGTAAATGTTCCTTATTCTTCTATTTCTGATTCTACTGTTAAAATAACAGATGAAGATGTGAAAGAATATGTGAATAAGAACCAGGAAATGTACAAACAGGAAAACGAACGCAGCCTGGTGTACGTAACATTTGATGCAGCCCCCAGCCAGCCCGATAGCCTGGCTATATTTGATGCTTTAGTTAAACAAAAAGAGGCACTGGCTGCTGCCAACACTACTACCGATATTCAAACCCTGTTGGCAAACAACTCAAGCGAAACACCTTATTTTGATGGTTATGTATTGAGCAGCCATATGCAAATGGGTAATGCCGATACACTTCGCAAACTGGCCGATGGCCAGGTGTTTGGTCCTTACCTCGATGGTCCTAATTATACCCTCGCTAAAATGGTTGGCCGTCGCAGCATGCCCGATAGCGTAAAATGCCGTCACATACTGATAAAGATCGCTGATCAGCAAGGTCAAACAAGAACCGATAGCGTTGCTCATAAACTGATCGATAGCATTGTAGCTGCTATTAAAGGTGGCGCCAACTTCGACAGCATGGTAGTTAAATTCAGTGATGACGCTGGCAGCAAGGATAAAAAAGGTGAATATGAATTCTCTTCCATGCAGTTCTCGAACCTGAGTAAAGAATTTGCTGAAACCATCTTCTATGGCAATACCGGTGATAAAAAAGTGGTAAAAGTAGAAGCTCCTGCTTACAGCGGATACCATTATATAGAAGTGCTGAGCCAGAAAAAAATTGAGACTGCCTTTAAGCTGGCTTACCTTTCGCGCCCCATCGTTCCAAGCGATGAAACTGTAAATGGCGCCAGTGGTATGGCTCAACAATTTGCATCAGAAAACCGCTCGCTCGATGCATTCAATGATAATGCTACCAAGAAAAAACTGAACAAATTCCCCAGTGAAGTAAAAGAATCTGATTTTATGATCATGGGTCTTGGCGAATCACGTGAAATTATTCGCTGGGCATTTACAGAAGCCAAAAAAGGCTCTGTAGCTGAACATGCTTACCTGGTAGGTGATAAATATGTGGTGCCAGCCGTTACTGGTGTTTATGAAAAAGGAACCATGTCGGTTGAAAAAGCCCGCCCGTTGGTTGAATACAAGATCCGTAATATTAAGAAAGCTGAAGAACTTACCAAAAAGATCGGCAACGCTGCTACACTGGATGCTGTAGCCCAGGCTACCGGTCAACAGGTAAGAAGGGCCGACAGTCTTGCTTTCGCCAGCACATTTATTCCTAATGTTGGTCCCGAAATGAGGGTGTTAGGTGCATCTTTCAATAAAGATTACCAGGCAAAAATTTCTACTCCCATAAAAGGAGAGATCGGCGTATTTGTAATTAAAGTGGAGAACATTTTTTCAACCCCCAATCCTAATTTTGATGCTAAAGCACAGCAACAGCAAATGCAGCAACAAATGGGAGCTATGATCGGGTACAGATCTATTGAGATCCTGAAAAAAACTGCTGACATAAAAGACAATAGGATCAAATTCTTCTAGTTGATAGATAATAAGTTAACGGGGCCAACGGGGTAATACCGGTTGGCCCCGTTTCTTTTTTGGGAAGTGCAAACAGGGATTCACTGATTAAATTTTTCCGTATTACCTTTGTACCTGTTCAGTGAAATTGAGTATTATGAGTGAAGAAATAGTAAATAAGGTCGCACAAAGCCAGCTGGTCACCCTTGACCTGGAAAGCTATTATCCTACGGATGAAATTGCGGTATTCGATCTGAAGCCGCATTTATTCATGGAGCTGATCCTGAAGGAAAAGGAATTCCGCACTGCTTTGCAAAATAACGATTGGAGTGTTTACCAGAATAAAGTAGTGGCTGTTACCTGCACTGCCGACGCCATTATTCCCATGTGGGCGTATATGCTGGTAGGTTCTTACCTGCAGCCTGTGGCAAAGGATATTATTTACGGCGATGAAAAAACAGCCCGTCAGCAACTTTTTGTACAACGCATTGAGGCCATTGATACAGAACCTTTCCTCGAGAAAAGGATCGTTGTAAAAGGTTGCGGCGATATACCTATAGGAGAGTTTGCCTACCTTGCCATCACGAAGAAACTGATGCCGGTAGCCAAAACCATCATGTACGGTGAACCTTGTAGTACTGTACCGATCTATAAAAAGAAATAACTAACTAACGATAAGCCTCCCGCCATAAAACGGGAGGCTTTTTTTTAGCCTGCCTGCCTAAAAGAATTAAAACCGTTCGACCATGGAAGTTGAAATCTTAGCACGGATTCAGTTTGCATTTACGATCGCCTTTCATTACATCTATCCGCCATTGAGTATCGGGCTCGGTTTATTGCTGGTGGTATTTGAAGGTATGTACCTGAAAACGGGCAATAAAATGTATGAACAGATCACCCGTTTCTGGATCAAGATCTTTGCTCTCATATTCGGGATTGGCGTAGCTACCGGTATCATTATGGAATTTGAGTTTGGCACCAACTGGGCCACCTACTCAAAATATGTGGGCGATATTTTCGGCAGCGCACTGGCGGCAGAAGGCATTTTTGCATTTGCACTGGAATCAGGCTTTTTGGGAATACTGATCTTTGGCTGGAACCGGGTAAGCTCGCGGGTGCATTTCTTTTCTACCATCATGGTGTTCCTCGGTTCCATGTTTTCGGCCATCTGGATCGTAGTAGCCAATTCCTGGCAACAAACGCCGGCCGGTTTTCATATTGTTGGCAGCGGCATGCAGGCCCGCGCCGAGATCACCGATTTCTGGGCCATGGTTTTTAATCCGTCGAGTGTTGACCGGCTCATTCATGTTTGGATTGCCGCGTTCCTCGCCGGTATTTTTTTAGTGTTGAGTGTAAATGCCTGGTATATTTTAAAAGGTAAGCACCTCGATATTGCCAAACGCTCATTCCGCATTGCACTGATAGCGGGTACTGTTTTTTCCCTGTTGCAGCTGGTGGCTGGGCACCGCAGTGCCGATGTAGTATATAAATACCAGCCTGCCAAGCTCGCCGCCCTTGAAGGTCATTATGATTCCATGGCGGTGGCCGATATGTTTTTACTGGGCTATGTAGATAATAAGAAACAAAAAACGACCGGGATAAAAATTCCCGGCGGTTTATCCTTTCTTACGCAATACGATTTTAATAAACCGGTGAAGGGATTGAATGCTTTTAAGCCCGAAGAAAGGCCCACACAGGTAAACACCATTTTTCAGTTCTATCACCTAATGATAGCCATTGGTGTATTTATGATCGGCTTAACGGTGTATGCCTCATGGTTGAATTATAAGAACAAACTGTTCGAAAAGCGATGGTTGATGTGGGTATTTGTGTGGGCGGTGCTTGGACCACAGATCGCCAATCAAACGGGATGGTTCGCTGCTGAAATGGGCCGCCAGCCCTGGGTGGTGTATGGTTTGCTTCGAACATCTGATGCCCTGTCGAAAACAGTAACGGCCAACCAGGTGGTTTTTTCATTGATCATGTTTATGGTGGTGTATATGTTGCTGTTTGTATTGTTCCTGTATTTGCTGAACAAAAAAATTATTCATGGGCCGGTTGACTATGGAACAAAAGAAGATATAGAGGAAGGCAGCAAGCGCGATAACCCGATATTGGACCACCACGCGTAGAATTTCTGATTTTGAGATGTAGTGATTTTGGGATTTCCTTTAATTCGGTCTTTGCTTCTGTATTCAGATCTCAAAATCGCGCAATCCCGAAATCTAAAAATTTCATGCTATTGTAATTATTGAATAAATTATCACAATGGAAACTTTCTTAGGACTTGACTACAATGTTTGGTGGTTTTTAGTTTTTGGCGCAACTATCAGTGGCTATGCGATACTCGATGGGTTCGACCTGGGCGCTGGTGCTTTGCACCTGTTGTTGAATAAAGAATTGAGCCGGCGCATTGCATTAAATGCCATTGGCCCCGTATGGGATGGAAATGAAGTATGGCTGGTGATTGGCGGGGGCGCGCTGTTTGCCGGTTTTCCCGTAGCCTATGCAGCGATCTTTTCTGCTTTTTATGTGCCGTTCATGATCTTCCTGGTAGGACTGATCTTCAGAGGTGTGGCGATAGAATTCAGAAGTAAGGAACCGGGATTGCTTTGGCGCAAAACATGGGATATCGTGTATTGCGTGGCTTCAATAATAATCTCTCTCTCACTTGGCCTCATGCTGGGTAATGTGGCTTACGGCATTTCATTAAATGAGCAAAAAGAATTCAGCGGCGACTGGCTCTCGTTCTTTAATTTCTTTTCAATTATGGTGGCCATAACAACGCTGGCTTTGTTCATGATGCATGGCGCTATTTATCTCACCATGAAAACCGAGAACCGGTTATACACCAAGTTGTATATTCTTGCCCGTCAGTTTATCATATTTTTTGTGCTGAGCTTTGTGATCACGACGCTGTATACGTTGTTATACATTCCGCACCTGGGTGATTTTTTCAGGGAGCATCCTTCTTCTTTTATCATTCCGGTGTTGATGGTATTATCTATTGCCAATATTCCGCGGCAATTGAAAATTGGAAAATACCGTTATGCCTTTATCAGTTCCTCAGTCACTATTTCTTTATTGCTGATAATGGTAGCGGTGGAAGTATTTCCTTATTTATTGTATTCGAAAGATAATCCGGCCAACAGTATAACGGTGCACAATGCGGCGGCATCGCCCAAAACCATGAAGATATTATTGATCATTGCCCTCATAGGTACGCCATTGGTAGGCATTTATACCTCATTTGTATTTTGGACGTTCAAGGGCAAAGTAAAGCTCGATGAAACCAGTTATTAGGAATTTCTGATTTTGTGATTTAGAGATTTTGAGATCTATTTTAGTTTGCGGGCTCTCCGATTATATTCAAATCCCAAAATCTCTAAATCTGCATTCTCTAAATCACTTTATCGTTGCACCAACACGTTCCAACAAGGCTTTAGTTTTTTTGATGCCTTCATCTTCACTTATTTTATCGCCTTCGTATTCGATACCCATGTATCCTTTAAACCCGGCGGCTTTCACCACTTTCAGCATTTTCACATAATCGGTTTCAATACAATTGCCCTGTTCATCAAAATCATGGGTCTTGGCGCTAACGCCTTTTGCAAAGGGCATCATTTCGCCAACACCTTTATACTTGTCATATTCTTCAATGCAGGGCGTGCCCCACAGTTGACCGCCTTCGCGTTTTAGACAGAAATTTCCAAAATCGGGTAGGGTGCCTACATTCTTGCGGTTTACCTTTTTCATTACCGTTGCCAGCCATTCCCCATTGGAAGTATAGCCGCCATGATTTTCCACAATCACATTGATGCCGGTTTTGGCGGCATATTCGCCCAGTTTCGAGAGGCTTTCAATGGCAGCTTTTTGTACTTCTTCGGCACTGCCCGTTCCGAATGCATTTACGCGAATAGTTATACAGCCGAGGTATTTGGCCGCATCAACCCATTTATAATGGTTTTCCACGGCCTGCATTCTTTTTTTGGCGTCGAGGTCGCCCAGCTCGCCTTCACCATCGCACATGATCAGGTGATTTTTAACGCCGTTATCATTACAGCGTTTCAGTAGCTCGGCCAGGTATTTCTCATCTTTTGCCTTGTCTTTAAAGAACTGGTTCACATATTCCACTACACTGATACCATATGTATTTTTTGCCACTGCCGGAAAATCGAGATTGTCGAGTTCCTTAGCGAACAGTTTTTTATGCAATGACCATTGGGCCAAAGAAATAGTAAAAAATAATGGAGCGGCGGCTTCGTTTGTTCCCGACGTATGCACGTTTGTTTGCATACCGGTTTGCGGTGAATTAATGAAGGATAAGCCGGTGGAAACGGCGCCAAATCCGGCTGCCAGTCCACCCAATTGTTTTAAAAAATGGCGGCGATTTGAGGGCATGTGAATAGTTTTGTTGAGTTGTTGAATTTACAACATGCCCGTAATATTTGAATGGCTTTCTTGTTAAAACCAACCTCTTTTCCTGAAATTCCGGAGCATCCAAAGGGGGATCAATAACATACACCCCACTGCCAAAAAAAATCCCCAACGATTATGGATGTAGGGGATCACTTCGAAGTTCATACCAAAGATGCCGCCGATGACAGTAGCCGGGGCCATAAGGCAGGTCACAATGGCCATTACCTTCATTACCTCGTTCATCTTCAGGTTCACATTGTTGATATAGAGGTCCTGCATACTCATGATGACATCGCGGTAGTTTTCGCTGAGATCAGCGGCCTGTACTATATGATCGTATACATCTTTATAATATTTGGTATGCCGGTCTTCGAGCAGATCGCTTTCACTGCGTATAATACCATTCAACAGGTCGCGTACGGGGGCAAAATTCCTTTTTAATACGATCAGCTCCTTTCGCAGTTGATTGATGCTTGCCAGCGAACGGGTATTGCTGTTGCGGATCACCTCTTCTTCTACTAATTCAATTTGCTCGCTCAGTTTTTCCATTACAATAAAGTAATTATCCACGATCATATCAAGCAGGGAGTAACAAAGGTAGTCGGCGCCACGTTGCCTGATCTTGACATTGTTGAGTTTCAGCTTTGTTCTGATCGGGTTAAAAACATCGCGTTGGGAATCTTCCTGAAAAGAAAGCACAAAGTTTTTGCCCAGCACAATGCTGATCTGTTCTGCTTCAACCGTTTTTTTCTGCTCGTTGAAATAAAGCATATTCAGCAGGCAAAACAAAATGCCATCCACCTCATCCATTTTTGGACGCTGGTTAATGCTAAGTATATCTTCAATAACCAGGGGGTGAATGCCGTAATAGTTACAAACGGTTTCCACATCATTCTTCCGCAGGCCATCAATGTTTATCCAGCTGATGTATTCGTTGTCTTTACAATGCAGGCATTCTGCCACCGTTTCTACCCCATATTCCTGAATGGTAGCTGCATTGTATTCATAAACCGAAATTTTAACCTCTTTGGCTTCTTCCCGTTGTGGCAATACTGTTGGGTTTACCTGCAATATTTCCTTGGTTCGGTCGGTGCCGAACAAAGATGGCAACATCAGGTAACGCAGGTACTTTTGCGGACTCATATAACAAAAATGGCTAAAAAATCTGAAATACAGAACCTGCGGCAAAATAAGGGCCACCTTCCCCGGCCGGGGAAGTAAATTAAATTGTATAACCGGTTTATTATTCTACAGAGTTGATGGTGAGGTCGGCCCCGAGGGTATTCCCTTCTATTTTTAACAATACCGGAAAGGCCGCATTATTGAGGATCCAGATACGGGTAGTGCCGTTTGAATTCTCCAACAAAAACGCATCAACCGGTTTGCCCGCCAGTTTTAATTGCTGTTGCTCAGTTGGTGCTTTCAGGGCAAAAGTTTGCTGATCAAAACTCATGGCCTTGTCTTTTTGCAACATACCCCATTGGGCTTTTGAAAACACAAGAATGCTTTGGTCATCAGGTACTTCTTCCTGGGAGCCGGGTGTGGGCTGGCCCCAGAAACCCTTCAGGGCGCTTTCCAATGATTTGCTTTTCATAATCCAGGCGCCACTGCCATAACCTTCAACCGTCCAACCCACTTTTAAGTAACCGGTATTTACCGAATCAAAGGAAAAAACGCAAGGGAAATTTTGTCCGTTTACATAGGCACTGTAGTTTAATTTGGTGCCCTGTTTAATAGATGGGGAAACTTTTTCCTGTGCCCATGACGACAGGGCAACCAGCAAGCAAACCGCCAGCATTATTTTTTTCATATAAAAAGGTTTTTGTGAATTTACGGAAAGCCGATTATTTGTAAGTTATTTAGTTTTTAAGTTGCAGGGAACGAACTCAATAACTGGCGCAAAAAAAACGGAGTTATCCTTAAGACAACTCCGTTTACTTATATCAGTAATATATATTTACAACTTCTCGTATAAAGCCCGCAGCTTTTCGCGCGTCATTATTTTTTCCCAGTCTTTACCCAGCGCATTTTCCCATAATGGTTTCATGCCCAGCGATACGTTGATCATGGTATCGAATTGCTCATCGGTAAGGCCTTTGCAAATACCAACGGGGATATCGATATTATTCTTCTCCACCATTTTTTTGAATTCCTTTACGCCTTCGGGATAGTAGGGCTCCAGGTGGTTCATTACAATACAGTTACCAATGCCATGCTTGGTACCCAGCAAATAGCTTAATCCATAGCTCACCGCGTGGGCCACGCCAACCTGTGAATAAGCGATGCTCATACCGCCGGCGTAGGAAGCCATCATCAGTTTGTCGTCACATTCGGCATCCCATTTATCTTTATTAACGAAAACTTCCCGGCACAGTTCCAGTGCTTTTTCGCCATATGATTTACTGAATTCGTTCAAATAGGTTCCTTCAAGGCTTTCAATACAATGGATATAGCAATCCATACCGGTATAGAACCGCTGGTTAACAGGTGCATTGGCTGTTAATTCAGGATCGAGCACGATTTGATCGAAAGGGGTGAAATCAGAATTCATCCCCAGCTTACGGGTTGGCCCGGTAAGTACGGTGGTGCGCGACACTTCGGCCCCGGTTCCGCTTAAAGTAGGAATACCGGCTTTATATACCCCCGGTACTTTAACGAGGTCCCAGCCCTGGTAATCGGCTGAAGAACCGGGGTTGTTCATCATCAGCGAAACCGCTTTGGCCAGGTCGAGGGTAGAACCGCCGCCAATACCAATGACGCCGCTCACGGTGCCAAACTCATCTTTTAATTGTTTGGCCAGTTTATCAACCTGGGTGGTCTTTGGTTCGTAGGTAACATCGGCAAAAATAATTTTGTCTTTACCGCGCAGGGGGATACGGCTAATAAGCGATTTGCCGTCGCCGGTAGGGGCGCCGTTCTCAAAAAAATGATCTACCAAAAAGATCATCGGCGCATCGCCTTTTCTATGTGGAGCTAAAATTTCATCAAGCTGGTTAAAACTGCCTCGGCCATAAACAACAAAGCTGACCATTTTAAAGTTTCTGAACTTCATATGCTTACGCTAAATGATTTTTAAAAGATACTGTGATTTAGCGGTGCGAAGGTAGTGGGAAAGCGTGAAAAGTGGAAACGGTCCGCCAGCTGGCAGAGGAAATAGCCCACCGTAATTTGTAACCGGTTCGGGGTTAGCGGGAAAACAATAAACCAGGAAAACCTTGCCCTTTACCAGCCAGCAGCCCACTCCCCACTCACTAATTTCCAATCGCTTACTTCCAGGCCGGGCTCATGGGCCATACTTTGGCCGTTGAAATGCGGGTAGCCCCGTTTTCGCTGAAAAATTCAATGCCATCATGGCCAGTAGCCGGGAAAAGCTGGGCGGTCAACACGGTGCTGCCATCATTGGCAAATACTTCCATAATGCTTTTATCGAGGAAAATATGCAACCGCAATTTGCCCTCCTGCAGCGGAACACGGGCCGAAGTATATTGCCAGGCAGTAAACTGATTATCGAAGCTGGTATTGCCGCTTTTTGAACGGTCGATGTACAATTTTGAACTGGCGGCCTCATAGCCGATAATAATGGATTGCCCGCCCCCGGCAGCCAGCCTTATTCCGCAATTGGCGTTTTTGGCGGGAACCAGTTCTGCATCCAGCTCAAGTACCTGGCCTTTGGCCGGAAATATTGCTACACTATTTACAGTCTTGTTCTGCCATCCGGTTACCGGGCCCCGAAGTGATTGTAACGCTTTCACTGGTTGCTGTAACAGCACCCAGGCATTACCCCACTTTTTCAGCTTCAATGTACGCGGAACCGATAGGGCGCTGCGCCAGGGCGAGGTGGGAATTGACTGGCCATATTTCCAGTTGTTCGCCCAGCCCAGTAAAACAGGGTCCTGGCCGGCGGGTAAATTATTATAGGTGACGCCTGCATAAAAATCAGGACCATAATCGGGGCGCAAAATGGTATCGGTTGGGTTTTCATTTTGAAAACGCGTTCCATTAAAATCACCTACAAAATATTGCATGGTGGTTTGCTGCGAATTAATGAGCACCCATTTGCTTTTTCCGGGCTGGCCATTGATGGGCACCTGCAACAGATCGGGACACTCCCAAATATCATTGGTATCGCCGGCCGGACCAAAATCGCTTTCATGCGTCCAGCTTTTTAAATCAACAGAGCTATGGAACTGAACCAGGTGCTCATGCGGTAATACTGTGGCCATGATCCATTTTTTGGTGGGTGCATACCAGAAAACCTTCGGGTCGCGAAAATCTTTTTTATTGAGGTCGAGCACGGGATTGCCTTCATATTTTTTCCAGGTTCTGCCATCGTCGAGACTGTAAGCGATGTGCTGGTTTTGCTGGTAATCGTCAATTTTTGATTTATCGGGAATAATGTGCGCGGTATAAATAGCTACCAGTGGAACCTGATTGGGTTTTTCAGCAAAATGGCTGCTGTTGTTTTTGTCGACCACACAACTGCCGGAGAAGATCATATTTTTATCATCTTCCGGAATGGCCAGCGCCAGGGGGTTCCAGTGAACTAGGTCGGCACTAACGGCATGGCCCCAACTCATATGGCCCCAGGTATTGCCCATAGGATTGTATTGATAGAACAGGTGATATTCTCCTTTATAATATACCAGTCCGTTAGGATCGTTCATCCAGTTATGATGAGGTGTAAAGTGGAATTGCGGGCGATAGGGTTCTTTATAGGTTGGTTTATTTTGTGGGAAAACCGAAAAATGGATCATACCTATAAATAATAGCAGTAAGGGTTTCATAATACGAGCAGTTTTGGGGGGAGTGAAAGGGTTATGCTAAATCTAACTCTTTTATGGGATATGGCAGAAAAATTAAATAGGACGGTCAGTCTGCTTATTAATATACTAAAAAACCACTTATAGACAAAATCTATCAGTTTATAGATTAATCCGATAAAAATCTATATCTATTTTTGGCATCTTTGCGCCACCTATCCAGGCATCCGCCAGCCGGCGGATATCGATTGTTTCCCAGCCATATATTAAAAGCCGAAGGTCTAAAGCCAACGCAATAATGCGTTTGGTCCATTAATTGTAAAAATTTTAAATCACAATATGAGTAACAAAGTGTTGTCTATCGGAACTCAGTTCCCGGCATTTAAAAAGAAAGCGGTTGTATCTATAGAGAAAGGAAAAGAGTTTATTGAGCTGACCAATGAGTACGCTACAGCAAAAGGTAAATGGACTGTTATGTTCTGGTGGCCGAAGGATTTCACTTTCGTGTGTCCGACTGAAATTGCAGAATTCAACAAAAAGCACAGCGAATTCACCGACAGGGATGCTATTTTGATCGGCGCTTCAACCGATTCGGAATTTGTGCATGCTGCGTGGAGAAGAGATCACAGCGATTTGCGCGATCTGAAATTCCCCATGCTGGCCGATACTTCAAAATCACTGGCTGAAGAGCTGGGAATTCTGGATGCAGAAGAAAAAATTGCTTACCGTGCTACATTCATCATCGATCCGCAGGGTATTGTACGCTGGGTAAGTGTATATGACCTGAATGTTGGCCGTAACGTACAGGAAGTTGTTCGCGTGCTCGATGCACTGCAAACAGACGAGCTGTGCCCCTGTAACTGGCAAAAGGGTCAGGAAACCCTGACTAACCAGTTAAGCATGAACTAATATTTTTCAGAGTTTGGATAACGCTACGGGGCCGGCTGTAAATGGATTGCGTTCCGCCACTGCTCTTTCGCGAAGCAAGGGCTGGTGGACGCCTCTTTGAAGTCGGGCCCCGTTCTTTTAAAAAAACGTAATATCATGAGCCAGGCAGTAGCCATACAGAATGAGACGTTCACCAATCTGTTGAATGATCTGCAAATACCCGATTATAGCCCCTCTTCCGCCGCGCAACAATTGTTACAGGCAGAATCGAAATATATAAAGGACCTTAAGATCAATGTGAGCAATGTGCTGAACAATACGCAGTACCTGAATAAAAAGGAAGCGTTGTTGCTGGCATATGCCGTTGCGGTGAATGAAAAATTCGATCTGTTGAAAGATACTTTCCGCACGCAGGCCCAGGAAGCGGGCGCCGCCGATGCCGAGCTGGCTGAAATAGTTTCGTGCACATCCCTGATGAACGCGAACAATATTTTCTACCGCTTCCGTCATTTTATGCAAAAGGATTTTTATTCCAATACACCGGCCGGTATAAAAATGAGCATTATGATGAACCCGGTGTTAGGCAAGGAATTCTTTGAGCTGGTGAGCCTGGTCATTTCTTCTATCAATGGTTGCGAAATGTGCATCACTTCGCATGAGCAATCCATTTTACAACATGGCGGTTCCGAAAGCCGTATTCTGGAAGGAGTGAAGCTGGGAGCGATCATCAGGTCGTTGATAACCGTACTGGCTTAATGGGAAGGGCCTCAAAAATTTTTTTCAGGTAGTCAACAAGGATAATGTAAAAGGGAAGGGTTCCACCGACTGGAAGTCCTTCCCTTAGCTATTTTATGCCACCAGCGCAGCTGCGCCAAAAACGCCGGCACTGTCGCCGAGGCTGGGTTTTAAAATTTGAACATCTACCCGGTTGTTGAAAATAAATTTATGCAGCGATTCTACACCGGCGGTGTAAATGCTGTCGATATTTCCAACCCCACCTCCTATAACGATCACATCAGGATCGAGCATATTGGTGATAACAGAAACAGCCTTGCCAAAGAAATGGTGCAGCCGGTCAATGGTTTTGATGGCTGCAGGGTCATTACCCTGCAGGGCATGCGCCAGAATATCTTTTAATGACAACATGGAACCGGTAATGCTTTTATAATACCGTTGCAAACCGGGCCCTGATAAAACGGTTTCTACACAACCGGTTTTGCCACAATAACAGGGACCGCCCGATTCATCGAGGAAATTATGGCCCCACTCGCCGCCGATGCCGTGTTTGCCATTCCAAACGTGTCCGTTAATTACAATACCCCCGCCAACGCCGGTGCCCATAATAATACCAAATACCATTTGAGCATTGGGTGCTTTTTCTTTTACAACACCCCAGTGTGTTTCGGCAAGGGCAAAGCAATTGGCGTCATTGGCCAGCACGCAGGGAATACCCAGTTTTTCTTCCAGGTCTTTTTTTAGTGGTTTTCCATTCAGTGCTGTGCTGTTGCAGTTTTTCATGGTCTGCAATATGGGGTCCAGCACGCCGGGCGTTCCTAATCCAATGCGGGCCGGTTCAAGACCCGATTGCTTTTTCATCGTTTTTACCAGCTGATCGATTTGGCCAATGATGTGTTCATATCCTTTATGACCTTCGGTATCGATGCGGGTCCTGAGAATGGGTTGCGGATTATCCAAAGAAGGAACGATAGCGCCTTCTATTTTGGTTCCGCCCAGGTCAATGCCCCAAAGTGGTTGCGTCATGTTGGTAGTTAAGTGGTTTAATTCTTCAATCATTTTAACAGCCTGGCTGCTCTTTCCAGGTCTTCGGGCGTATCAATTTCAACGCCCATATAGTCTGTTACGACCATTTTTAATGGTATTCCGTTTTCGAGGTAACGGAGGCATTCAATTTTTTCAGCGGCTTCCAATGGGGTCATGCGCCAGGTAGTGAAGCTCATGAGGGCCTCTTTGCGAAAGGCGTATACACCAATATGTTCATAATAAGTAATGATGGCTTCGTTGTTCCGCGGGTAGGGGATAATACTTCTGCTGAAAAAAAGCGAATTCATGTTTTTGTCAACCGCCACCTTAACATAATTAGGGTCGGCAATGAATTGCGGTTCTTTCAGCACCTGCATCAGGGAAGCCACCTGCACTTTGGCGCCGGCTTCACCTTCAAATACCTGTAATAATTTGTGCAGCGGTTCTTTTTTTACAAAGGGTTCATCGCCCTGCACATTTACGACGATATCTGTTTCTATATCGGCCACTGCTTCGGCAATGCGGTCGCTGCCGCTTTCATGCTCCTGGCGGCTCATACAGGCTTTGCCGCCATTTGATACAATTTCATTATAAATAATTTCACTATCGGTCACCACCCAAACTTCATCAAATAAACCTGTGGCTACGGTATTGTCATAGGTGTGGCGAATAACTGTTTTGGTACCCAGCTGCTGCATTAATTTGGCAGGAAACCGGGTTGCCGCATAGCGGGCCGGGATCATTGCAATTTTTTTCATCGGGATAAAGATAAGAAAAGCAGCTTTGAATGATGGCTAAACGCGGTCATTTCATTATATTTGAATGGGTTCCATTTTCCCTCCTGCGATTTGCCTGCCATGAAATTTTACCAAACTATTCTGTATGCAAGCTACCGAATTGCTAAAGTCTTATTTTGTGGATACCAATACCTGGGATGAAATGTACCGGGAGTCATCTGTGCGCGAACAGTACCAGCGGGTGGTTGAATTTATGCAGCAGCTTGATCTGGAAGAGTTGAACAAAAAAGAGGAGCTGGCCAAACGGCTCTTTATGAGCCAGGGCGTCACGTTCACCGTTTACAGCAGCGGCGAGGGCATTGAGAAAATTTTTCCATTCGATATTATTCCCCGTATCATTACCGCAGCCGAGTGGGAGCATATTGAAAAAGGCATCAAGCAGCGGCTGAAGGCCCTGAACCTGTTTTTAAAAGATGTTTATCACAATCAGTTTATATTAAAAGATGGGATAGTGCCCATCGACATGATATATAGTTGCCCGCACTATTTACGCGAAATGTTCAACCTGCCGGTGCCTTACGATCTGTATGTGCACATTGCGGGCATCGATCTCATCCGCAACAACGATGGTTCTTTTTATATATTGGAAGATAACCTGCGAACGCCCAGCGGCGTAAGCTATATGCTCGAGAACCGCGAGATCACCAAACGTCTTTTTCCCGATCTGCTGCCGCAGAATAATGTGCGAAGCGTAATAGAATATCCCAATATCTTACACAAAAACCTCGTATCGCTTTCGCCCCGGCAAATTGCCAATCCCACCATTGTATTGCTTACGCCGGGTATTTATAATTCTGCCTATTTTGAACATACAACACTGGCGCGGCTGATGGGGGTAGAACTGGTTGAAGGCCGTGACCTGGTTGTGGATAACCACCGGGTGTATATGAAAACCACTTATGGACTGCAACAGGTGGATGTTATTTATCGCCGCGTAGATGATGAGTTCCTCGACCCGCTCACATTTAATCCCAACAGTATGCTGGGCGTTTCAGGCATTATGAATGCGTATCGAAAAGGCAATGTGGCCATTGTTAATGCAATAGGGAATGGCGTGGCCGATGACAAAGCTATTTATTGTTATGTGCCCGATATGATCAGGTATTACCTGAATGAGGAACCCATATTAAAAAATGTGCCCACCTACCGGCTCGATGACCGGGAACAGCAGGAATATGTTTTCAACAATATTACCAACATGGTGGTGAAGAAAACCAATGAAAGCGGCGGTTATGGCATGTTGATGGGCAATGCGGCCGGCGAAGAAGAAATAAAAAATTACTGTGCGGAAATTATAAAAGACCCACGCCAGTTTATTGCGCAACCTATTATCAGCTTGTCGTCGGCGCCCTGTTATATGCAGGGAAAACTGCAGCCGCGGCGGGTTGATCTGCGGCCTTATGCCTTGTGCGGACCGGATGGTATTGAAATTGTACCGGGCGGATTGACGCGGGTAGCACTGCGCGAAGGCTCGCTGGTGGTTAATTCATCGCAGGGCGGCGGAAGTAAGGATACCTGGGTACTGGCAGTATAAGATAAATAACTAAAATAACAAACCAACCGAACTGATGCTTAGTAGAGTAGCCGATAGTTTATACTGGATGAGCCGTTACATAGAACGCAGTGATGGTATCTTGCGCATGTTGAAAGTTAACTATGCGTATTCGCAGGATAGCATCATGGAATTTTCGTGGCAGCCGGTGCTTCGCCTGTTCACCTACCTGGAAGAACCCGAAGCCAAAAAGCTGGAAACGAACCCGCGCGCTATTTTGCAATATATTGTCACCGACAGGGAAAATCCCAATGCAGTGGTGAATATTGTTACGCGGGCCCGTGAAAATGCCCGCAGTGTGCAGGACCACATCACCAAAGAACTGTGGCAATGTTTGAACGATTATTACCATACTACAAAAGAAGAGTGGCTTTCGCACTGGTTACAGAAAGATGATCCCATCACCATACTCGATGTACTCATAAAGCAGGGCCTCCTGTATTACGGAACGGCCGATATCACCATGTCGCGGGGCGAGGGCTATTCCTTTATGAACATTGGCAAATTCCTGGAGCGCGCCATATTATCGGCCGACCTGCTCAACATGCGGGTGATCAATAATCATTACGATATCGATACCGTGGCCGATGCCCCTTACTGGAAGTACCTGTTGTTGTCGATTGCCGGGTATGAATTATACCTGAAAACCTACCGCACCGGTTTTGATGCGCGCAATGTGGTGGAACAGGTTGTGTTGAACAACCATTTTCCGCGTTCCATCATTTACTCCATAACCCGGCTGCAACGTTATTTCGACCGGCTGAAGCAGGAAGGGAAAGTGAATAATTACCAGCAGCTCGATTTTATGATCGGCAAACTGCTGAGCAAGGTGCGTTATTCAACAGCAGATGCCATCATCAGCCAGAACCTGCACCAGTATTTAATCGATATCAAGAATGATCTGTACGCCATTGGCAATGCCCTGAACCAATGTTGTTTTGCGTATTCTTAAAACCAGTCAGGACTTTGTATTTTTGCCAACCATGCCACAATTCAAAATTCATCACGTTACCAGGTATACGTACGAAGTTCCGGTTCGTAACAGCGCCAACCAGATCATTTTGTTCCCTGTAAAAGATGATTATCAGACTGTATTAAAACAGGACCTTACCATCACCGGCGAGCCTGCCGTGGATATATATAAAGATTATTATGGTAATGAAGTGGGTTCATTCATGTTTGCCGAGCCACACAGCGAACTGAAGATTGACTCAAAGATTGAAGTGGTGACCAAAAGCAGGCCCCTGCCCGAAGATGCTGTTTCCAAAGAAGAGCAATGGAATAGTTTACAGGCAATAAAATACCAGGTGCCGCTCATTGATTTCCTGAAACAGGAATCCTGTGAAGTGGTGCATGAAATAAAACGCGATACCCAGGTAGGTCAATATTTGCAGGTTACTCCGTTAACCGCTGCCCTAAAGCTGAATGAATATGTTTACCAGGAATTTCAATATATAAAAGGGGTTACCAGTGTAGAAACCACTACCGATGAGATCTGGAAATTGAAAGCCGGCGTTTGCCAGGATTTTGCCCATATTTTACTGGTGATGCTGCGGATGACCGGCATTCCCGCCCGCTATGTGAGCGGATATGTTTGTCCGAACCACAACGGCATGCGCGGCGAAGGTGCCACCCATGCCTGGGTAGAAGCCTATATTCCCAATTATGGCTGGCTGGGTTTAGACCCAACCAATAATTGTTTTGTAAACGACCTGCATGTGCGACTGGCTGTAGGCCGCAATTTCAGAGATTGCTCTCCGGTAAAGGGAACCTATAAAGGTCCCTCCAACCACAGCCTCGAAGTGGGCGTATCGGTAAGTTATGAAGATGGTCATACACAGGATGATCAGGCAACCATATTGAAACCGCATCCCATTACCAATGGCGGAAACAAGAGCGATGAAAATTCATATAGAAAATATATGGAGATGATTCAACAGCAGCAACAGCAACAATAAGCATCCCCCAACCCTTCCGACTCGTTGGGATAAGCACTAGGGTCTAGGGAGACTCAGTTCTAGTAATCGGTCTTGATATTCTTATTGAACGGGATCTTCAATTGATACATCAAACTCTCATCTGTTTTTTCATCCAACACATCGAGCCCGTAATGCAACAGCCTGGGATCGGTATAGGCAAAGGTGCCGAACAGGCGGTCCCATAACGAAAAGATATTTGCGTAGTTTGTATCGGTATACGGGCGTTTATAATGATGATGCACTTTGTGCATATTGGGTGAAACGAAGATCCAGCTAATGGGTTTATCGAGCCATTGCGGAACGTGGATGTTGGCATGATTGAAATGCGTGAAAATGGCCGACACACTGCGGTATAAAAAATACATCCCAATAGAAAGTCCCAATGCATATACACCAATGATGGCAAAGCATTCCCTGAAGATCCACTCGCCGGGGTGATGCCGGGTGCCGGTGGTAACATCAACCTTGGTATCACTGTGGTGGATCATATGAAATTTCCACATCCACTTTATTTTATGCATCAGGTAGTGCGGGGCATACTGGGCGAAGAAATCCATAAACAGCAAACCCAGAATAATATTCACCCATAAGGGCAGCTTCAATACGTTCAGCAGGCCAAAATGGTTTTCAGTAACCCATTTGCAGGCTAAAATGGTAATGGAACCCAACACTATATTCAGTATAACAGTAGTGGTCAGGAATATCAGGTTAACGCCGGCATGTTTATAACGTTTCCAGGAAAAGGCAAAGAGCGGATAATACCCTTCAATGAGCCAGAAAAATACCATACCACCCAGCAAGATGGCCATCCGTTGCCAGGAGGCAATGTTCTCCCAAAATTGCATGAAAGTTTGCATGGCTTATGAATCGTTTGTAGTAGTAATTTACGGATAAAATTCCGTGTGAGTGCCTGCGCTGTGGACTTTGCGAAGGGGTTCAAATATTTTCAATGGCTTAATTTGTTAAACGAGGCCGTTTAATCTTTTTTATATCGTAAAATTTTACCATCGTTTATTTTTTCCATAAAAAACAAAACCCAGGCCATTTGCCGGGGTTCTGCTTTTGTAATAATAACAAACTATAAAAGAATAGCGATCAGGTGTTCAACATTAATGGCATTACCAGCATCAACAGCTCTTCATTATCATCCTGGTCTCCGGGACGTATGATACCGGCTTTTGTGCTCGTTGATAATTCAACGGTTACATCTTCCGTATCGGTAGCGCTTAACATTTCAATCAAAAATTTGGCATTAAAGGCAATCTGCAGGTCTTCACCATTGTATTGACACTTCATACGCTCATTACCTTCAAACGAAAAATCAATATCCTGTGCGGTTAACTGCAACTGGCTGCCGCTGATGCTCAATACAACCTGGTTGGTGCTTTTATTACTAAAAATACCTACGCGGCGTAAAGCGCCCTGAAAGTCGGTGCGGTTTACAGTTAATTTATAAGGGTTATCTGTAGGAATAACTACTTTATAATCGGGGAAACGGGCATCAATGAGGCGGCAACTTAATTGCGTGGTGCCATGAGTTACAAACAGGTGGTTGCTGTTGTAGCTGATGGTAAGCTCATCATCGTTCACCGGCATGGCTGCTTTTAACAGCGTAAGTGGTTTTTTGGGAACGATCAATGACTCGTTCTTAGGGCAGCTTACATCAGTGCGTTTGTAGCGAACCAGACGATGTGCATCGGTAGCTACGAACTGCAGCCCTTTTTTATCCATTTCAAAGAATACGCCTGTCATGGCCGGACGAAGGTCATCGTTACTTACTGCAAACAATGTTTTATTGATAGCTGTAACCAACGCTGCTGATGTAACAGTGAAAGAATTGGTATCATCAGCAACCGGGTCCTTTGGAAAGTTATCGGGATTTTCACCCATCACTTTGTACTTACCATTATCGCTGGTTATTTCAACCGCGTAATTCTTATCGATATTAAAAGTAAGTGGTTGCTCAGGAATGTTCTTTAAAGAATCCATCAGTATTTTGGCAGGAATACATACGCGGCCGGTGTCTTTCGCTTCTACTTCCAGCTGTATTTTCATTACCGTTTCCAGGTCGGTTGCCACTACCGAAAGCTGATTTTTTTGCACGTCAAATAAAAAATCTTCCAGGATCGGCAATACAGTATTGGCATTTATCACCCCGCTAATCTGTTGTAATTGTTTCAATAAAGCCGAAGAGGAAACGATAAACTTCATATAACTGATTAAGATTTGAGCAAATATAGGGTTATGACTGAATAATTTACCCGCTTTTTTTAAAACACGAAATCCACAAATACGCTATCTTGCCTGGCAGCGATATTGAAAATCCGGCTCCATGAAATGTGTATGGGGTGTCGATTTCAATATTTTCACTTTCCAAACCGTAGAAAGAATAAGCAGGCCGCTGGCGCCGTTTTCTGCAAAAGGGGTATTTCAACAGGTTTCGGCCGGGTGGTTGAGGCGGCTTTTCCCACATAATACTTATATACGTGGTGCTTTCGTTAATGCACAGCAACTGTAAAGGTTGGGTCTTCACCTGCCCGGACCAAATGCAGGCGGTTGGCCTTGATTTGGGAGTGGAAAGCATGCGAAATACATTGGTTATAAATTAAATAACAAGTATCCCGGTGGTTGGGCATTTTTGCAGCGGCAGTGGCTGAAATGAAAAATAAACAGCAATTTTACCAGCCAGCCGACCCGGTACAGCATTTAAAAACAATAAAACCTTATATGTTCGACAAACTTTTCGGACGTGGTAAAAAAAAGCCGGACAATCCGGACATCTCTTTCGGCCGTTATTCGGATAATAACAAAACGGTTGAAAAAGTGCGCCGTTGGACCGATGCCGACAATCTCTTCAAACAACAGTCGTATTACGAAAGCATCGATGCCTTTTTCGATTACCTGGCCGACGACAAACTGGGAAATGTGGTCCTGAAGCGGGATAATGACAGCGGTACCTTCCAGATCTTCCAGGGTTCCAAGATCGTTCGCGGCGAATTTGACAAGGAAAGCCTGAAGGCCGAGATCACCCTGGCCAAAATGCCGCAGGCCAGCGTACCTGTTATGCGCCGCCTGCTCGAAATGAACTTCAGCCTTTATTACAGCCGGTATGCACTCGACAATGACCGTTTGTGCATGCGGTTCGACAGCGATATAAGAGCTGCCAATCCCAATAAGCTTTATTACGGGCTGAAAGAGCTGGCCATTAAAGCCGATAAGCTCGATGACCTGCTGGTACAGGAATTTGCCGCCCTGCAAACCGTGGATACGGAACATATTACGGAGATTCCCACCACGGAAAAGGAAGTGAAATATAATTTCATGATGACCTGGATCAGGGAAACGCTCGATTATATAGCCACGCTGGATGCCGACAAGTTTTCGGGCGGAATAGCCTACCTGTTGCTTTCGCTGGCCTTCCGCATCGATTACCTGATTTGCCCCGATGGCAAGCTGTTGAACGAACTGGAAAAGGTAGTGGAGATCTATTACCGCAAGGATGAAAAGCAAACCATGGAGCGTAACCAGGGCATGATGGAAGGGTTTAAAAAACTGCTTGCCAAATCAAAAGAAGAAGTGTTCCCGTTCCTGTTCCGCTCAAAACATACGTTCGCAATTGTGGTTCCGCAACACCATCAAACGGTGGCAGATGCCATTAATGCAGCGGCGCAAAATATGGCCTGGTACCGCGATAACAGTTATCCGAACATTGCCAATAATGTGATGGAATATTCGCTGTCGTTCAGCCAGTATTCATACAGTTTGCCCAAACCGCTCAGCGATTTGATCTTATTATATTTTCAGATCAACTATCGCTCGTATTTTGAAGCGCTAGGGTTTACTGTTCCATATTATGATCAGCAGGGAAATCAATTCAATCCCGAAACCATTCGCGAACGGATAGAAGAGATCAGTGAAACCTGGAAAGCCAAGTATCCCAAACTGCAGTTCAGGATGGATACGTTGAAGTTCAATAACCTGGTAACCTTTAACAGCAGCTTCAGCACGGAAATTACATTCTTAAATTTCGATTCAAACTAATTATGGTTCAGGATATAATCGGGCAGTTTCATCCCGCCGTCATACAAATAGCCACACAAACCGGTACCGGTACCGGGTTTTATTTAAAGGAATTTGATGTTATTGTAACCAATGATCACGTGGTGCAGGGCAATGCCGAAGTAACCATCGCCGGGAAAACATTTGAAAAAACTTTATCACGGGTTTGGTATACCGATCGCAAACATGATCTGGCTTTTTTACAGGGCCCCGCCAATGTAGAGATACCTGACATTCGCCTGGGTAATTATGAAACTCTGAAAGATGGGGATGAAGTGCTGGCGATCGGCCATCCATACGGTTTTAATTATTCAGCAACCCAGGGCGTTATTTCAAAGGTTGACCGCATACGCGATGGATTAAAATTCATTCAGATCGATGCAGCCATTAACCCCGGCAACAGTGGCGGACCGCTGGTGAATGCCAGTGGAGAAGTGATTGGGGTTAATTCATTCAAGGTGCAGGGGGGTGATAACCTCGGGTTTGCCTTACCGGTAAATTACCTGCGGACAGCCCTGCAGTTGTATGCACCGCATAAAGGCACCAGCAGCACCCGTTGCCATAGCTGCGATTACCTGGTATTGCCTGAGAATATTGATTCGGAAAAGTATTGTCCGGCCTGTGGTACCGAAGTAAAATTGCCGCAATTACCCGAGCAGGAAGTAGCGCCTACTGGCGTTGCCAAAACCATTGAAGATATTTTAAAAGAGTTGGGCAAAGACATCAAGCTATCGCGCGATGGGGTGAACCGCTGGGAGGTTCGCGAAGGCAGTGCCAAGATCAAGATCAGCTACAATGCCGAAAATTATTTTGTGGTGGGCGACGCCTATTTGTGCCAGCTGCCGCAGGATGCACTTAAGATAAAACCGTTGTACCAGTTCCTGCTGCAGGAAAACTACCGCACCAATAGCCTCGTATTAAGCTGTCAGAACCAAAACATCGTGCTGTCGTGCATTATGTACGATCTCGATATTACGAAAGATGGCGGTGTGAAGGTCTTCGATAACCTGTTTAAGAAAGCAGATTTTTACGATGACCTGTTGAAGAATGATTATGGTTGTCTTGACAGAATTGAAGAATAGTTGACAGCGTCCTAATAATATTTGTAATGCAATCGTGAATCTGCCGGTTCACGATTGCCTTTT
Organism: Niastella vici; assembly: GCF_002077945.1. GTDB lineage: Bacteria > Bacteroidota > Bacteroidia > Chitinophagales > Chitinophagaceae > Niastella > Niastella vici. The sequence goes on along the minus strand of NZ_LVYD01000001.1, from coordinate 592,157 downwards.
GCCGATGATACAACGAAAACAACTTACCAAAGAGCAGGCATTACAAAAGCTACGACATTATTGTGCTTACCAGGAACGCAGCCATGTTGAGGTGAAGGAAAAACTGTATTCCTTTGGCTTGCGGAGGCAAATGGTGGAAGAATCGATAGCGCAGTTAATTGAAGAAGATTATCTGAATGAAGAGCGGTTCGCCATTCAATTTGCCGGTGGTAAATTTCGCATGAAGCAATGGGGCCGGGTCAAAATAATTCATGCCCTGAAGCAAAAACAGGTAAGCACCTATTGCATCAACAAGGCCATAAAGGAAATAGATGCAGATGCGTACGAGAAAACTTTAGACAAGCTGGCGAAACAAAAATGGGGCACCATAAAAGGTGAGGGCGTGAATGGCTTTGTAAAAATGGCCAAAACCACTGATTATTTATTGCAGAAAGGGTTTGAACCGGAGTTGGTGAGGGGAGTGGTGGCGAGGTTGAAGGAGATGAAGAATGAGGAACATACTTAGCTCACTACTTCCACTTATCCGTACTCCGCTTCCTCACCGTAAAATAAAACCTACTTCCTTCCCCGGGTGTTGAATCAACCCAGATCTTTCCATTGTGCAGCTCCGTTATCTTTTTGCAATGCGCCAGCCCAATACCGGTTCCATCATATTCATTCTTCGTATGCAGGCGTTGAAAGATAATAAAAATGCGTTCCCAGTATTTTTCATCGATACCAATTCCATTGTCGGCTATTTTGAATTGCCAGTGGTCTTCTTTAGGTATGGCAGTAATTGTTATGACCGGTGGTTCGCCCGGTTTTCTGAATTTAAGGGAGTTACTGAGCAGGTTTTGAAAAAGCTGTTTCATTTCAGTTGCAAACCCCGAAATTACCGGCAGTTGGTCAAGATGAATAACAGCCTGGCTTTCCTGAATAGCCATCGTAAGGTCACTCAGCACTTCCTGCACCACCTTGTTACAATCGATCGGTTCCAGAATGCGTTCGCGCCCCAGTCGTGAATAATCGAGCAGGTCCTGCACCAGCCGCCGCATTCTGTCTGAAGCATCGGTAATATAATTGATGTATTTGGTTACGTTCTCATCGGCCTGGTCCTTATAATGCCGTTTCAGCAATTCAACAAAACCCGAAACGGTTCGCAAAGGTTCCTGCAAATCGTGCGATGCTACGTAGGCAAACTGTTCCAGTTCAATGTTCTTTTGTTTAAGGTCTTCTGCATATTCATTCTGCCTGAGCTCGGCCTCGCGCCGTTCGGTAATGTCGCGAATAAAAGCGCAAAAGAAATCGTTGTCCTTTTGCCGCATGGGTATTATTGTTAGCTCAACCGGAAACTCGCGGCCATTGCGGTGCAGCGCGGTAATTTCAATCAGCTTATTAATAACATTTTGCTCTTGCGTGGTTATATACCGTTTTAATCCTGCTTCGTGCAAAGCGCGGTATTTTTCGGGAATGATGGTCTCGGACAACCGGCGGCCTTTGATCTCGCTTTCGGTGTAGCCGAAAATTTTTTCAGCCTGCGGATTCCAAACGGTGATACAACCATTAGTATCGATGCAAACAATGGCATCCAGTGCCGAGTTCATAATGAGCCGGGTTGTTTCTTCGCTCGAGCGCAGAATGGCTTCTGCCTTTTTTCTTTCACTTACATCGGTAATAAATGCGACTGCCATTTTTTTAATTCCCAGCTTATAATACCCCAAACTGATCTCAACGGGAAAAGTGCGGCCATTCTTATCGCGGGCGAACAGGTCTTTGCCTAAGCCCATTGGGCGCGCCTTGGGCGCCTTGAAATATTGGTGGCGGTGTTTGCGGTGTATGTCCTTTAAAGGTTCGGGGATCAATAATTCAATTGGCTTACCGGTCAATTCTTCCTTTGTATAACCGAACAGTTTTTCGGCATTGGGGTTTCCCAGGGTGATGTCGCCGTTTTCGTCGGTTACCAGAATACTGATGGTAGCATGTTCAAACAGGGATTTGAATGCTTTTTCATTTTCTAGGAGAATTTCATTGGAGTCTTTCATAAACACGATCGCCTTGGCAATTAGCAAACTTCCGGGAAGAACCGGGTTAATATTTTTTTTATCACTTCGGGCTGCAGCGGCTTGTTCTCAAACCCTGAGATCTCGATATTTTGCTGGGCAGCTTTTTCATCATCGGGGTTTAAAGAAGTCGTAAGCATGACCATAACAATATTGGCCTTTTGATTGGGCGGCAATTTTTGATAGTGTTGCAGAAACTCCCAGCCATCCATTCCCGGCATGTTAATATCCAGGAAGATCAGATCGGGGCGCGGATGGCTTTGCCCGTTACTGAATGAACCGCTACCGGTTAAATATTCCAGCGCTTCCATACCGCTGGTAACTACCTGCACATGGTGTGCGCAGCCCATTTCCTCAACTAATAGTTTGTTTAAGAAATTGGTAGGTTCATCGTCATCAATAAATAAAATGCACATAAGTTTTTGTTTCATGGTAATGAACTGGTTTTGAAAAAGAACAGGTACACGCCACCGTACTTCAGAACTAACCAGATATATTTAACCATTACAATAAAATGTTGCGCGGGAAAATTCGAGTTACACAGGGTTGGGAGAAACCTGGGAAATAAACAGCAACCTGTAGAAGAACAATGCGGAACTGGAGATCATTAACAGGCAACCGACAGGCATAAGTAAAAATAAGCATAATTCAGGTAAAGCGCGGGCTTTTTATAAACACCCGTAAAAAAGAAAAACCCCACCTTTCGGCGGGGTAATTACTTCATTTAAGGGATCCTTGGTAAACGTTAGGTTTTACATTGGAATTGGACGGTTCCATAGTTTGGATTGACGGCTTTTCATGTATTGGACCTGGATGGTTTTCTAAGGACCGGACTGGTATTTTTCAGAAAATTGGATTCGCGTTAACTGTTAACACCACAAAGATGCTACGCCGATGAAGCATTTCAAACTATTTCATCGCTTAATTCCCCAGCCTGTATATATAACTTATTATAATTTACTGACAAACCCTTAGCCCCCGTTTAAGGGCTCCCGATAGTGTATTAACGCCCAAATCTAAACGCCGAAAAAATACCGGTAAAGGATCAAATACGCTGCATTATCGTCTCGTCTACACAGATTGCCATTTTGTCTATTTGTATTCCTATTTAATGGTTAAATGAGGAGTTGTAAGGGCTATTTTAATTAATTTGAATGCTTCCGACCGCAGTTAACCTATAAAAAAGCGCCTGTACCAGCCGTTTTCTGGTATAATTATTTATGACAAAATAGCAATACCCGACCGTTCTTTCTTTTTGTGTACCAGGCCATCGTACTGGCCGAAGAAAATTTCCTTCGTAATAAATTCGGCGAACAATGTAGGTATTTCCCTGCCCTCCCCATAAAGTCGGGTTTTCCGTTTGCCATTTCACAATTAATTTTGTACTGAAATCCACAATTGACACTGCTTCATGATCAATTCATCTGTAAAACTGTCAATTGGTGCGAAATGCCACTAACCGGGTATAAAACAGTTGTAATTTAATCCTAAACTGACGTGAATGGAGGGCTATGCAGACGACATAAAACCATTGGCATATTCCAGGAAGGAATGGGTGATAGCAGTTGTTATGATGCCACCCTTTTCCGTACTACTGAACTTTGTATTATTTGGGACCCAGTATTTTTCCTCCCTGAAAAATTTCCTGATCCCAACAGGAATAACCCTGGCTGTAATAACGCTGGTATATGTGTGCTGTGGAATGGTGGCCACCATGTTACGAAACCGCTTTCCCAAATACAGTCAAACCTTTACCCGCATAGCCATTGGCCTTTGCATTTACATAGCCCTGATGGTAACCGCACTCAGTATTATTTTCTGGGGCTACGATTATATTGGCTTTATGGGCTACCAGATAAACCTGAACAGGTATGCGTGGACACTCATCGTGGGCGCCATCTGTAATATCATGGCTACCAGCCTTAATGAAGGGGCCGCTTTTTTTGAACGCTGGCGCGAAGTGGTTGATGAAGCCGAACAGTTGAAAAAGGAGAATTTGCAAAGCCAGCTCGAAGGGTTGAAAGGCCAGGTAAACCCCCACTTCCTGTTCAACAGCCTTAATTCGCTTTCTTCGCTTATCAGCGATGACCCGGTAAAGGCCGAGAAGTTCCTCGATGAAATGAGCAAGGTGTACCGGTACCTGTTGCGCACGAACGAAGACGGATTAACTACCCTGCAGGCTGAAATGGATTTCATAAACTCGTATTTCCATTTGCTGAAAACGCGTTACGGCGATGGCCTGAATATGAATACCACCATCGAAGATCGTTTTCTCAGCTACCTGTTGCCGCCGCTTACGCTGCAAATGCTGGTAGAAAATGCGGTAAAGCATAATATGATCCTGAAAGACAACCCCTTGCAGATCATGATACTCACCACCAACAGCGGCCGGTTGATCGTAAGTAATAACCTGCAGCGGAAAGACAGGATGGTAAGCTCGAACAAAGTGGGGCTCAGCAATATCGTAAAGAAATACCGGCTCATGAAACAGGAAGAGATCAGCGTGCGCGACGATGGAAAGGAATTTGCCGTGATCGTTCCACTTATTCACCCTTAACCTGCATTTCAACGGGTAAAAACACAATTCATCCCCGAATTCTACAATTCATGCTCCGCCGGCCGGTCAAACAACCGGCGATTTGTAATTTGCGGGTTATATTCCACTAAAACCACGCACATGAAAGTACTTATTATTGAAGACGAGGAACTGGCGGTAAAAAAGCTGCAGAAAACGCTGGCGAGTGTAGATGCAACCGCGCAGGTTGTTGGGGTGGCCGACAGCATCAGGAGTTCGGTTAGCTGGCTGCAGAAAAACCCCAGCCCCGACCTGATATTGATGGATATTGAACTGGCCGATGGTCAAAGTTTTGAGATCTTCGATAAAGTGGAAGTTAAAAGCACCGTAATATTTACTACTTCATACGATGAATATGCGTTGAAGGCTTTTAAGGTGAACAGCATTGATTATTTGTTAAAGCCTATTCAGAAGGAAGACCTGCAGGCGGCCCTGGAAAAGTTAAAGAACCTGAAGTCGCTGTATGGAAATAGCAACAGTACACCCTCTTTGAATGTAGACAACCTGGTAAAAGAACTGCAACAAAAATTACAACCCAAAGAATACCGCAAACGCTTTTTGGTTAAACATGCTCAAAAACTGGTGAGCATTGATGTAGAAGAGATCGCTTATTTCTACAGCGATGGCCGGCTGAACTTTTTCAAAACAAATGATAACCGCAAGTTTGTGGTTGACTATACCATGGACGACCTGGAAGACATGCTCGACCCCGATCAGTTCTTTCGCATCAGCCGCGCATTTTATGTTGCAGTGAACAGTATTGACCAGATACACGATTATTTCGGCAATCGCTTATTGCTGAACCTGAAACCTACTGTGGATAAAGAAGCCATTGTGAGCCGGGAAAAGGTTACAGATTTTAAGAAGTGGATGGGGAAATGAGGCAGAATACGCTGCGCGGGGTCGAAGGGTTTCCCCAGAGACTGGGTGTTGTCGAGGGCCCGGGATTACTGATTAATTATAACTTTCACTGTAGTCCCTGTATTTATTTCTGATTTCAGGGCGAGTTTCGCGTTAATAGTGCCGGCGCGACGGCGCATTTCGCTGAGGCCGCGCGACAGTTCAACCAACTCTACATTAAACCCTTTGCCATCATCGCGAATGCACATGGTTAGGGTTGAATTCTTTGACTGCAGATCCACCTCAATATATTTTGCCTGGGCGTGGCGGGCGGCGTTGTTCACCGCTTCTTTATAAATGCTCAACATTTCATACCGCGTTTCCATACGCAAATACAGGTCTTTGACCTGTTCATCGACCTGGAAAATAATTGATGGGGTATACATGCTTTCCATTTCAGCAGCATAATTTTTCATTCTGTCAACCGTGTGTTGCAGCGTATCGTTTTCGGGACTGATGCTCCACACCATATCGTACATGGCCTGCACCATGCGGTTGCTGCTGTCGCTGATCTGGTTAATATATTCTTTCGTTCTTTCCCTGTCGGTATCAATTTTTCTTTTGGCCAGCTCACTGGTAATATTAATACTGCTGAGCGAATTGCTCATATCTTCGGTAAGGCTGGTGGCAATGCGGTTGCGAACACTTTCTGTAGCTTTTATTTTTTGCATCCGCAATTTGTCGACCCATAAAAAAATACCCAGCAATACAAAAACGATCAAACCAACAAACCACCAGGTTTGCCAGTACAATGGCTTAACTTTTATGGTGAGGGTGGTAATATTTTTCCCCGGGTTCCCTTCGCTATTTTCCGTAAACGCTTTGAACGTGTAGGTTCCCGGTGGTAAATAAGGGTACACGGCCTGGCTCGAGAAATCGGCCTGTATCCAGTTTTTGTCGATGCCTTCAAGTTTATATTTTATAAGCGAGGCGGCAATGAATGTGAGTGAAGACAATTCGATGGTAATGCTATTTTGGTTGGGCGCCAGTTCAATCATTTTCAGGTTAAGCAGGGAATCAACCAGCAGGGGCTTGTTCTGCACTTTAAAACCTGCGATGGTTACATTGGGCAAAGAATCCTCGTCGAGGTCCATTTTTTCCGGATCAAAAACAATGAACTGGTTGCTGCCGCCAAACACAAGCCGGCCATCGGGCAAACTGGCGGAGGCGCTTATCTCAAAATGATCGTTCATAATGCCATCCTGGCGGTCAAATACAATAAAAATATTCGACTTGTCGGGCCTAATCCTGAACAATCCGGTACTTTGCGTTACCCATAAATACCCATGCCGGTCTTTTTGAATTGCTTTTACATCAGTTGGCATATTGGAGGCCAGGCGAATGGGCGTAATTGTTTGTTTATTTGGATTGTATACGTTAAGACCGCAGCCGCCAATGATGATAGTGGTATCGTCGTAAATACAAAAGGCAAAAGCAGCATAATCCTGTAAACGTTGATGGGGAGGGCCCTCATGGTTAAAATGCTGCAAGATCTGTGCATTCTTGCTATCAAGAATATAAACGCCATTCGAGGTAGTGGCAACCATCAGGTTGCCGTTTCTGTCAACACACATTGCGGTAATGGTATGGGCATCTACACCGGCTATTTTTTCAACGTTTTTATTGAAATTATAGCCAGTCCCCGTTTGGGTATATTTAAATAACCCGTAGTTATGCGTACCTATCCATAAGTTGCCATTCTTATCTTCCACAACCTGCCTTACCGCTGAATGTTCTATGGCCGGGATATCATAATAAGTAGCGCTTCTGGTTATGCGATCGTATTTGTACAAACCACCCAATTGGGTGCCCATCCAAACGGTTCGGCCATCGTTTCCTAAACACATATTCGCCACATCGACATTATTCTTTTCAATGATACCTTTTATTTTTACCGGAATATTATTGAAAGAAGAATCATAGCGGTAAATGCCATTACGCCAGGAACCCATTAATATGGTACCATTATCGTACATAAAACTGAGCGCAGCGTCTTCGCCGGGTGTATTTTTTGTCCGGTTGATATGATGCACGTTTAAGAAATATTCCCTACCGGGGTTGAACCGGTACAATCCATTGTTGCTGGTTGCCGCCCAAAGATTTCCTTCCCGGTCTTCTTTCAGATCACTGACTGTTTCAAAAGCAATGCTCTGGTCACTTACATAGCCGTTGTGGACCAGTTGAAATTTTTTGTCTTTTTCCAGGTAGCGCGCAAAAATATTACCCCCATTTATCCAGATAGTACCGTTCTTTTGTTCTATCATCCCACTGGGCTGGTGATATGCTTTTATCAAAGGCCAAAAGCTGTAATTTTTTAAGATTATTGCATGACTATCCCGATCATAACAGTAAAGAGATGGGCCGCCTGCGACCGGTGGCCAGGTTAAAACCCAAAGCCGGTGTTTTGAATCCAGTAACATGGGGAACATATAGGGGATATTTCCCAGCTGATCAATCAATGATTCTTTCTCAACATTGTGACCTCTGTAACTCAATTGGTGGGTACGGGCGTTGAGCACCACCAGGCCCGAGTCGGTACCCAGGTAATATTTGCCGGCACTAATGTCTTCACAAAAAGAAAGGATTGACCAATTGGACGGAAGGGGCATCAATTGCCCGGCGGGAACAAACCGGTTTTCTTTTTCATAATACACCAGCAATTCACTTCTCATGCACACCAGGTAAATATGACCGCGGCTATCTGAAGTAATATATTTAGCGCTTAAAATGAAACTCTTTTTTGCAATGGGAACCGTTACCTCTTTGAACCGGAAATGTTTGGTATCGAAAATGCCTACATGACCTGCAGCGGTCAGCACCCAAAGATTATTTTTAGTATCGCGGAAAAGCCGGATGATATTATTTTCAGGAATGCTTGCCAGATCATCTATACGATGCTGAAAAGTGATAAAGCGCGTGCCATCAAAACGCTGCAATCCACTAGCGGTTCCAACCCACATATAGCCTTCTTCATCCTGCACAACGGCTCTTGCATCATGGCCGACCAGGCCTTTATCGGTATCGTAATGTGCAAACGTATATTGCCTTTCATCTTGCGACAGGCAAACCAGGCTACACACGAACAGGAAAAGAATGCTTAAGGATAGTCGTTGCACAAAAAAGTAATGTATTATCAAATATAAACTTTTGACAATGCAAAATGTGGATTTGTGCTAATGAATTGTTGATACAGATGCTGAACCGCCAAAAACCGGGAATGAATTGTACCCGCAAAAAATTGCAGCGGCCAATTCATACATTTTCAATTACAACTCATGCATGCCACCCTTCATACCCGTATTGCATTATCTCAATTTTACAACGCCATATAATTTAAAAACTGTAAACTTTTTCAATTATGAAGGATACCTGGGGTATTGGGTCACTGGCAGGAAAGAAGATCCTGTTTGCCAATTTTCCGGCCGACGGGCACTTTAATCCTTTAACCGGGATAGCGGTATACCTGCAGCAACTGGGCTGCGATGTGCGTTGGTATGCGGCTCAGGAATATGCCGGAAAAATAAAAAAGCTGTCTATTCCCCATTACCCTTTTCAAAAGGCAATGGAAGTAACCGGTTCCAATCTTGAGCAGGTATTTCCAGAACGGAAGCAAATAAAAAACGCGGTTAGAAAACTGAATTTCGATATCCAGCATCTGTTCATAATGCAGGCCGAAGAATACTATGCCGATATTCTGGAAATTAACCAGACGTTCCCTTTTGATCTGTTGATCTGCGATAACGCCTTTACGGCCATTCCGTTCATAAAAGATAAAATGCAAAAACCGGTGATCGCCATTGGCGTTCTTCCGCTTACCGAAACATCGAAGGACCTGCCACCAGCAGGTTTGGGTATTACACCATCGAATACCTTTGCGGGAAAGATAAAGCAAGTCCTGTTGCGTTATTTAACGAAGCAGGTGCTGTTCAAAGGATCGAACCGGTTGTTATACCGCATCATGGAAAAACAGGGACTGGAGCACCATAACCATTCCGTGTTTGATATTGGAATAAAAAAGTCATCACTATTATTGCAAAGCGGCACCCCTTCCTTTGAATATAAGCGCAGCGATCTGGGAAAGAATATCCGGTTCATAGGGCCCTTGCTGCCTTACTCAACCCAAAAGCACAACCAATGCTGGTTCGATGAACGATTGAAACAATACAGAAAAATTGTCGTGCTCACCCAGGGTACCGTTGAAAAAGATGTTACGAAATTATTGGTGCCTACACTGGAATCACTCAAAAATACTGATACGCTCGTGATCTGTACAACTGGTGGTTCGCAGACGCACGAATTAAAAACAGCTTATCCACACCCTAATTTGATCATTGAAGATTTCATACCCTTTAATGAAGTAATGCCTTATGCCCATGCTTATATAACCAATGGTGGTTATGGTGGCGTAATGCTGGGGATAGAAAATAAGCTGCCATTGGTTGTGGCCGGCGTGCATGAAGGCAAAAACGAGATCTGCGCCCGTGTAGGATATTTTAACCTGGGCATAAACCTTAAAACCGAAAGACCCAACTTGGCACAAATACGGCATGCAGTAGAAAATGTAATTGGGAACCCCTTATACAAAAAGAATGTAGAAGCGCTCAGTCGTGAGTTTGCCCGCTACAATCCCAATGAGCTGGTAGCCCGTTATGTTGCTGAATTGCTGGAACCGTTACATGAAAATAGGATCATCAAACGGGGAATAAACAACCTCGTAGTTATTTGATCAACCAGTAATAAGAAATAGCTGTCACAGGAGAGAAAACCTGCTTAACCCCGTAAGGCTTGGCGGGTTTTTAATTTTGATATACCTTCATTAACTAATAATCAATATGCGTTACAATATTTTTAACCAGATACACAAAGCGCTGCGCGCTCTTTTATACGATACGGCACTGATTATACAGCAAACTGATTTTACCAATGCAGCAGAAACAGCAAAAGCACTGGAAAAAATAAAGGTGCTTGTGGAGCTATTTGATAAGCATGCTTATTACGAGGACAATTATATTTTACCAGCTATTGAAGAATTCGATGCGGCAGTAATTAAAGATTTTGAACAGGAACACCAGGAAGATTATGCGTTGGGGCAACAGCTGAGGCAATTAATGGATGGGTTAACTAAGGCAATTGCCCTTAACGACCGCATTGAAGCCGGGCTTGCCCTTCATAATGCCTTTGTAGCGTTTATGGTATTTAATTTAACCCATATGGCTAAAGAAGAACAGCTATTGAATGCCGTATTATGGAAACATTTTGATGATGGACAGATCATGGCGCTTAACAGAACGATAGTGGCGAATATTTCACAGGAGGAAATGGAGCTTGGCAATTTTTGGATGCTTAAAAGCTTGAACAACCTGGAGATCATAAACTGGTTAAAACTTGTACGGGTCAATGCAACTGAGCCGGCATTTCGTGGCTTATACCTGATGGCCAGCGATGCATTACCTGATAACCGCTGGCAAACAATAAAGGAAGCATTGGGAGAAGGTGCCGTTGCCTGATAAGGAATTTACTAAATAAAAATCCGCCCCGGCTCAGCCGGGGCGGATCCTGATGCTCCTGTACATGGTTACTTTATCACCTTCATTTCAATTCTTCTATTGGCCGCTTTTCCTTCTTTAGAGTTATTGTCTGCTGCCGGTTCTGCTTCGCCCTTACCATCTGTTTCAAGTCGTGTTTCTTCAATACCATATTCGCTTACGAGGGCTGCCTTTACTGCTTCGGCCCTTTTTTGTGATAGTTGAAGGTTGTCTTTATCGTTACCATCGCTATCGGTAAAACCGGTTATCTTTATCCGCACCTCTTTATATTCTTTTAATATTGCGGCAATTTCTTTTATGGTGCCATAAGATTCGGGTTTCAGCGTGGCGGCATTTACATCGAACAAAATAGCAGTGGTGCTGAATTTGCCTTCATCGATCAGCTTGTGACGGGTATCGGGCAGGCCTTTGGCCATTTTAAAATTACTGACATAAATACCATACTGACTGTCGTTATAATTGGTTTGGTGTACGCGAATCTGCAATTGGTTCATTACATAATTTACAGGAACACCTTTTGGCACATCAAAAATCTTTGTAGCATTTGCCCACATGCGAAAGCGTTCTTTTTGTACCTGAATGGCCATATGCACCGGTTGTGCGTACCATTGTTCAAGCTCGGGCAATGCTTTTGGTTCACCAACAAAATAGCTTTTGCCATCTACATAAGATTTGAGGGCCACTTTAGTGCTTTTGAATTCACCGGGACTGAACAACGCGGTTACGCAACCATATTTGTTATCGTCCTTTAAAAATTCATTGTCTGACGTGGGTTCTGTACCTGAGGAAAAAAGGCCAAAAGAAACCTGCGGATACATCCAGCCATTATTTTTTAATTGCAGAATGATATCGAATTCAATAGTATAATTCTCCCCAAACTCGGTTTTGTTGGCGGTAAGATAAGTGAATGGATGATGAACACGGAGCCATTTGCCGGGGTATTTATCGAGGGTAGTTATTTCACCGGTACCATTGGTGTTCCAGCCGGTGGGCAATTCGCCGGGTGATTCCTGCTCAAAGTTTTCGTAATAAAAGATTGTTGAGCCGGCGATGAAATCAAATTTTGTAGTGCTTTTTAATGCCGGGCCTTCAGCAGTTGCGGTTCCGCCGGAAGCTGTAGATGCAGATGTGGTAGTGACTGTTTTTCCTTCCGCTGCATCAAGCGCTTTGTCAATGGCATTATCTACTTTTTTGTCGACCCGTTGGGTTGTTTTGTTTTTTACTTTGTTCACCAATCCGCCCAATTGGGCAGAGCCTACAAATGGAAAGGTGGCCAGCAGGGTAGCCACGGCAAAATTTTTCATGGTAAATACTTTTAATACCCAAAGCTACCGGGCATTAAAAGCAATACAGTACGAAAGCTGGGTGAATTGCGGAAAGCGGTGAATCGATCGCTGATTTTAGGATTTAGGGATTTTGAGATTGCTGTAATTCGCAATCTGCCGAATAATTCAATAATCCCAAAATCGAGAAATCTCAAAATATCATGACGCTGCTGTTAACTGCAAACTCACCTTCTTCACATCTGTAGTTACATCATAAATGATCTTGAATTCATCGGTAACCGACTTTACAGCCAGTAATAATTTGCGGGTGTCGGTATCAGTTAAACCCAGCTGTAATTCTTTTTGCCGGTTTATCATTAAGGTGTTCACTCTTTTATCGATCTGTTGCCAGTTGGGCGGCCGGGTTGCATCGGCGGGCGGTTCCTCCCCATTGATAATGGTTTTTGATGCAGATAATTCCGTTTCAATATAATTGGTTACCGGTATAAAATCTTTTGTGGCATTGATGGCGGCGAATTGCTGCCCGAAATGCGATAGGGTGGCAATATGTGAGGTGAGCAGGTGGTTATACACCACGAACTGGTGAATTAAACTAATGTTCTTTTGTTGCCATTTGGGTTCGGCCAGCATGCGGTTAAATGCATCAGATAAATTGCCCAGTGCAACAAATGCTTCCTTGCGGCTTACACGGTATTCCATTGGCAGCACCGGTTTGCCCATAAATGAAGTAACAACTGTTTTAAACCAGGCGGTGTTTTTATCAATGGCATTGGCTATTAAACTAGAGATCTGCTCGTGTTCCCACAGCGGCACCAGTAATAAATTGGCGATAAAGGCAATAACAGAACCAATGGTGGTATCGAGGAGCCTGTCGGTAAGCACGCCTTTAATAGGTGTATTGTATAGTAACTGAAAGATCAGCAGTACATATGGCGTCATAAATATTACGCTCCACATATAATTGGTGCGAAGCAGGCTGTAAGTGCCCAGCATCAGCAACAGCATAATGAAAAACAATACTGTTTTATCTTTTATAAAATACAAAACGATCAAACCGATAATAGCGCCTGCGATGGTGCCAAATAACCTTTCGAAATTTCGTTTTTTGGTAAGGCTGTAGTTAGGTTTCAGGATCACAATAATGGTAAGCAGGATCCAGTAGTTATGGCCAACCTGCAGGAACAGCGAAAAAATATAGCCGGCCAGGGTGGCGAGGCTTACGCGCAATGAATGCCTGAAAAAGTTGGATTGCAGGCTCAGGTTATCGGTAAGCACCTTGAAGCTGAAATCCTGCCGGGTAACAAATTTGTCGTAATCATCGGGTTGGGTAGTGATCGTAACTTTTTGCTGATAAGAGGTATATAAATGCAGGGTATGAATGCGGTTGGCAATGTCTTCAATATTACTCAGGATGTTCCGCATGGTAATGAAATACTCCAGCGTGGCCGGCGTTCTTTTTTTATTTCTTACCTCAATATAAAAAATACGGACTTCCCTGATAGCGTCGGCGAGCGCCTTTGTTTCGCGCGACCGGCGGCCGCTTTTTACGGCAATGCTGATGTCGTCGAGCTCAGCGGCCAGCTGTAGAATGAGCTGGCGGTACCGGTTCATGAGCCCGGTTCCTTCAAAAACGGCATGTAACTCTTTGTAGTCATCATGGTACGAGGTCATTATCTTTTCAAAAAGATCGATCAAGCTTCTGAAAAGCATCAGCAGGGTGCGGCCGGTATTGGTAGATTCTTTTACAATATAGCGGCTCTTGAATAGCAGTTCCCGCACCAGTTCCTGGTCCTGGTGAACGATCACCTGTTGCTCGATCATTTGCCGGTAGGCCTTGTCATAATCAACGTCTTCATCATAAAACAACGCCCTGATGCGGATGTAATTGGCAGTAGCCGCCATGCATTCACCCAGGGCCTGTTGCGACAGCCGGTAAGGGTAGAATTTGTGTAACAGTAAACTTAAACCTGTGTACCATAAACCCCCGAGTAAAATATAAGCCGCCTGTATAATTACTTCCCTGCCCTGGCCGGGATGCCCTATTTGTAAAACCATAATGAGCAAAGCGGAAACCCCAATGGAAATGGCGCGGCTGCCGTATACCCCGATCATGGAATAAACAAAACAAAAAACGGTAATGAGGATGCCCAGCAAAACAGGGTAGGAGGCGGAGAGGCTGGTTAATGTGGCCGTTACTACCAGGAACAACAAACATATCAGCATCCCATTGCGCCTGTGGTGAATGGGGCCGGGGTTATCAGTACCACTTACGCACATAGCGCCAAGAGATATGGCCACCCCTTCAGACAGCATATTAAAATAGCTGAAAATTAAAGCAGGTAAAACCACCCCAATCGTAATACGTATACCTGAACTGAGGTAATAACTGTACAAAAAGCTCTTATACTTTTTCAGATAATCCATTGGTTATTAAAGTACGTATTTTTTAACGGGTGTATGTGCTAAAAGTTGAGAATTAACGATGAGGAAAGGTGGTTAGTATAATATTGGAATATAAACATTAAAAGGCGCCCTCTGATTTTTGATAAAATATTGCCCGGCTTTGTTAATCTGCCCCCAGGTATTGTTTTTTTTTAATGGTAATGTTGTATCTTTAAAGAGATGATGTATCACAAGTTCCGGCTAAATACGGATGCCGCCCTCCTAAGACTTATTGATAGAAATACCTGCTATAATTTTTAAAGCATTAGCATCCGTGCTCGTTCCATTAAATATTTTCAGGGCCAACGTGTGCCCATTTATACCTAACACACCTTATCTCTAAATCCTTCCCTGGTTTGTATAACATATGCCACGTTTTTTCATTTGTGCGAAAAAAATTATGCACTTTTTGCACAGCCCTGAACTGGCATCATTATTTTAACCGTTTTTAAACGCTAAAATTCATCAGGCTACTACATGCGTATAAACCGGAGCACTAACCGGTTGCGAAAGAGATCATGAGCATGCTGAAATGCTTACCAAACTGATAGCAAATTTCCCCCCTGGCCCATTTAGCCATTGGAAAAACGGTAACATCGAAAACGGTAATGAACACAGGCCTTCACCAACTATGAAAATGAAATTCATTTGCTCATGTTTAAAATATACAACTATGGAGCTGGAAGAACCTGTTTTAAAAATTTTACGGAAGAAGTACCAACCATCTTCTTTTATTGAAACGCATTGTAATCATTACGATCTGGCATTTAAAACCGATAAGGAGGGGGATGCCATTGTACTGGTCCTTGGCCGTAAGGATGATTCGGGCCAAATAAAAGGAGAACGTTTTACGCGACGTCTCCGCCAAATGGCTAATGGCCGCATTGTAAAAGAATATTGGGAACACAAGGGCAAAGCAAGCTAACACAGGATGGGTCCTAATTACTAAAGGACAATTTATCCGTACCCTAATTTCAATGTTTAACCAAAGCTGTATTTTTACGAAGTTTGTATTTTCTTTCTCCGCGTTATAAAACTGCTATACAATTATCCAGATTTTAATACAACGGCCCATTCTTTGCACGTATAATTTTTATGAAACCCAGTTTTGGCCTGTTTGTGCTGGTTATAATAGCCTGCAATAACCCGTTACCCGTACCAGTTCACACATCTGCAGATACTACATCCATTATTGACACAACATTTACAACAAAGCCGGTTGATACAGAAGAACCGGGATCACCTACATCTTTTATTCCTGGTTATTATACCGGAGTAATTCCCTGCAACGATTGCCGGAACATTACCCGCAGAATGCTGTTTTTAGCCGATCACAGCTTTCATATGAAAGATGAATTCAATGGAAGGGAAGCTGTTCCCCAGGAAACAGAAGGCCGCTGGCAAACCACCAACGATCAATTGCAATTGCTGGTGAATAATACCGTTACCAGGCGATTTGCTGTTACCAACAAAGGATTGAGTGAATTAAACCTTTCCGGCGCACCCAATGCGTTGTATCCTGATAGTTACCTCAGCCGCAAAACAATTGGCGCCGATAATATTGCCTGGATGGAAAAGAAAGCTGCCGGTATTGATTTTTTTGCCCTGGGCAACGAACCTTTTTGGCTGATGGAAATTGACCGGGATAAACAGATAAACTTTTTGCGGGTCGATAGCAGTGCGCCCACTGTATTCCCTTATGTGGCAGCGGTACAACAGAACGGTCAATATTTATACAATTTGCAAAAGGATTCTGCTACTATGCAAATAATTATTACGCCGCAGTTCTGTACCGATGGCATGAGCGACAACTGGTATGAATATAAAGTGGAAGCGAAGTATAACGGGTTGATGTATGCAGGATGTGGGGTGCAACTGAATAGTCAGTGGTGAAAATTGGTTAATGGTAGTCGTGAACATGAAACGGAAAATGTGAAATGAAAACCGGAAACCCCGGTTCATATCTCCGGGTCCTCCGGACTTTCCTGTTCCGGCAAATGCGCAACGTCTCTAAAGATCATTCTTTCATCTTCAACCGTTAATTCGCCCCCGCGCAGGGAACGGTAATAGGCCTGACCGGCGGCAATGGCTTCTTCCCTGTTATCACCAGCCAGGGCCGCTTCATATTTATCTTTCAACAACTTTAAAGCATCGGTTTTATTCAAATAGCCAACAGCAATAAAGATGATGATCAGCAATCCAAAGGCAAGAAATAATATTTTTTCTGTCAGGCTCATCATGCTTTCCGGTGTTTCAACAAAGTTAACAGTTCAGATCATTTAACAGGCCAACCATTATTTTGCCGGTTGGCATCGGGCAGCAGATGATCGGGGTCAAGGGTAACCGACGTTACCGTTGCTGTTGTGGGAACCGTAAAAGTACAGGTAGTGTGCTGGAACCAGGTTTCAACAGGCAATTGAATGCGTTGGGTGGTGCCATTATTGAATACCAGTTGAACTACAACTGGCATAACCATTTTATCGAGGTTGGCAATCGTGATCTGCGCCTCATTACCGGTTACGTTTACCTGCTGTATGGCCTGGTCGAGCGACCAGTTATTGCAAAACCATTCGCGCCAGAACCAGCTGAGGTTTTCACCACTTTCATTATCCATGGTATGAAAAAAATCATCGGGTGAAGGATGTTTGAACGCCCAGTTCTGAATATATCGCCGGAAGGCATAATTGAACCGGTCTTTTCCCAGAATATATTCGCGCAATAGCACCAGGCCATATGCCGGTTTAAAATAAGAAATGGGATGACGCCAGGTTTCGGGAATGGCATCGGCTGCCATCATCATGGAGGGCGCTTTGGGATCGCTTAAAAAGGGCACCATTTCATCGGCCGGATTACCCCCACCCGGCGCATACTCGCTGTCGCGCTTGGGTGCATATTCGCCTTTGTTGAAAGCATCCGATGCATAAATATCAATAAAGGTATTGAAGCCTTCATCCATCCACGCGCTGCTGCGTTCATTGGAGCCAACGATCATCGGGAACCAGTTATGGCCTATTTCATGCGCGGTAACCCAGTATAATTCCCTGCCTTTATCGTTGATGCCATCGAACAAAATACCCGGATATTCCATTCCTGCGGCAATACCGGCTTCGTTGATGGCAGTAGGGTAAGGATATACGTACCAGTTTTGTGAAAAATGTTCAATGGAAGCTTTCAGGTATTCGGTAGAACGGCCCCAGGCATCGTTACCATCGCTTTCAACAGGATATACCGACATGGCCATGCATTTTTTGCCATTGGGTAAATTAACTTTCGCTGCATCCCAAATAAATGCGGCAGAAGCGCCAAAAGCCACATCACGCGTATTGTTCATTTTGAAATGCCAGGTGAGCATGCCTTTTTGCATCGGCCTGCTGTGCGGGTCAGTTAATTCGGCCGCTGATCGTATAATAACCGTTTTATCGCTGCTACTGGCCGCTGCCAGCCGCGCTATTTGCTGCCTGGTGAGCACTTCTTCTGCATTTTGCAATTCACCGGCGCCTGCCACTATTATATTCCAGGGCACGGTTATCCGGTAATCAAAATTGCCATATTCACAATAAAACTCGCCACTGCCCAGAAAGGGCAATGTGTTCCAGCCTTGCAGATCATCGTACACGCACATACGCGGATACCATTGCGCTATTTCGTAAATGGTGCCGTTCTTTGTTTTCACATAATCGGTTCGGCCCCCAAATGCGCCGGGAATGGTATAATGATATTTTATATGAATGCTGATGGTACCGGTTTTTGCGGGCAGGGCTTTATTTAACCGGATCTGCATGCGCGTATCAGTGACTATATAATCGGCAGGTTTTGCAGGAAGGTCCTGACTGATCTTTACATCGTCAATTTCAAAGCCGGTTGTAAACTCCTGCGGTTGTTGATCGAAAAGGAAATTACTGCGGGCTCCTTTTTTATATATGTTCTGATCGAGTTGCAGCCAGAGCGATCTCAATGTATCGGGACTGTTATTGGTGTACCTGATAATTGCGTAGCCCGTTAATTGTTGTTTTATGGTATCAATGGTTGCCTGCAAACTATAATCAGCGCGGTTTTGCCAGTAGTGGGGCCCGGGTGCGCCATTGGCCGACCGGATGGTATTGCCTTTATTTATATAGAATCCCGGTGCAAAAGCTTCTGCGGGGTTATATTTTGATTGTGCAAAACAGGAAAGCGAAAAAATTAAAACCGTGGTAACTGACAAAAATGATTTGTGCATGCAGGTATAATTATCGGACAGCAAATTAAAAGAAAAAGGGCCGACTAAAAACTTTTAGCCGGCCCCGGTATAGCTTAATCATTTATTAATAATCGCTTGCTTTGGGTGCGCCACCTTTAGGAACGGTGTCTTTTTTAGTACCAGCAGGAGTAGGTTGCGCCGGCATGTCTTTATAATCATCTGCAGTGGCGCTGCCTCCAGCATTTTCGACACCCTCATTAATAATAGTTGGTGCATTTTTAGTCCAATCGGGAACTGAATCCAAGGCCATCCCCTCTGGTCTAACAAAACCAACCTTACTATCCAGTCCGGTGTTCTTATCCTTCAGGCAGCTTGAATAGAAATAAGCCCAAACGGGTAAGGCCACAGAGGAACCCTGGCCAACAGCCGTGCTGCTGAAGCGGATGAAGCGGTCGTCGCAACCCGTCCATACGCCACACAACAATTGCGGGGTGTAACCCATGAACCAGGCATCACTGTTATCATTGGTGGTACCGGTTTTACCGGAAACATTTGTAACATTGATGCCATAACTGGCTGCCCGTTTACCAGTACCAAACTTCATTACCCCATTCATCATGGTAATGATATTATAAGCAGTAGAAGCGCTGATCACTTCTTTACGTTCAGAAGTAAACGATTGCAGCACGTTGCCATTTTTATCTTCAATACGGGTAAGGTACATGGGTTTTACTGAAAAACCACCCGCCGGGAACATGCTGTATGCCTGCATCATTTCGTATAAAGAGGTTTCACCACTACCCAGGCATATGGCCGGCACGGGTTCAATATTGGTTTGCACCCCCACGTTTTTCAAAAATTCAACAAAGCGCACGGCAGCGTCGTTGCCTTTATTGCCCAGCTGTTTCATAATGTAAGCGGTGGCACAGTTACGTGATTGGGCAAGCGCTTCGGCCATGGGCATGGTTTGGTTCGAGCATGATGCTGTGGTAGCCGGTACATTGCCGAACCCTTCAAAATTCTGTTGTACATCTTCTACGGGAGTAGAAGGGGTAAAACCCCCATTTTCAATGGCCATTCCATACAACAATGGCTTGATGGTACTGCCTACCTGCCGTTTTGTATTGAGGTTAACATGATCGTATTTGTAAGTTTTAAAATCAATGCCGCCCACCCAGGCTTTTATAGCGCCGGTTTGCGGGTCCATGGCCATAAAACCGGCCTGTAACATGGCCCGGCAATATTTAATGCTATCGTATGGCGTCATTAAAGTATCTATTTCGTGCTTATTGTTCCAGGCAAACACGCTCATTTGTGTTTTGGTATTAAATGCCTGGCGGATCTCATCATCGCTGGCGCCATTTTTTTTCATATTCTTCCAGCGATCGCTTTGTTTCATGGCTGCTTCCAGCACATTTTCATGATCCTTCCATACTGACCCGTTCTTGATATTCTTTTGTGCTATCAGGATCTTCTGCATATAGGCAATATGCTTTGATACGGCATCTTCGGCATACTGCTGCATACGTGGATTGATGGTGGTATAAATCCTCAATCCATCCTTGTATAAATTGTAAGGCTTGCCGGTGGCCGGGTTTTCATGATCCTTACACCATTTTTTTAATTCCTCACCCAACACGCCGCGGAAATAAGGCGCGAGCCCGTTATTTTCATTCAGCTTCTTATAATTCAGTTTTATGGGTTCTTTGTCTAATGCAAGGGCTTGTGGTTCGGTTAAAACACCGTTTCTAACCATTTGGTGCAATACGGTGTTCCGTCTTGATTTTGCCCTTTCGGGAAAACGGCGCGGATTGTAGATCTCACCGTTCACCATGCCCACCAGCACGGCAGCTTCTGAAGTAGTTAACTCGTCAGGCTCTTTCTGGAAAAAAGTTTTAGCGGCATTCTTGATGCCGTAAACATTATCTCCAAATGCAACGGTATTCAGGTAAAGCGTAATGATCTCTTCTTTCGAAAAATTGCGCTCCAGCTTTACAGCAATAATGGCTTCTTTCAATTTCTGGATTATACGCAGCACAATATTGCGGGTGCCCCAACCTTCGGTAAACAGGTTTTTGGCTGTTTGCATGGTAATGGTACTGGCGCCACCACTGGTACCAAAAGAAGCAAAGGAGCGGATGAGTGAGCGAGCGTCGATGCCATTATGTTCACGAAAACGTTCATCTTCGGTAGCGATCAGCGCCTTTATTACCTCCTGGCTGATATCTTTATATTCAACATCAATACGGTCTTCGATGAGGTATTTGCCCATGAGCGTACCGTCTTCAGCATAAACCTGGCTGGCAATGAGGGCGGTTGGGTTGGATAATTCTTTAATGGAAGGCATTTTGCCCAATAAACCGATATTGGCGGAAACTATTAACAGGATCCCCAATAACAGTCCGCTAAAAAAGACCCACCAGAAGATTTTTACTCCCTTTTTCATAGATCAGAGATTATAGGTACAGTTCTCGTTAAATATTAAAAAAGCTAATGTTTGGAACGGTGTTAAAAATAGTAATAAGCCCTATTATTTTCAACGGTAGGGAAGAAAAGTTCTAAGTTTCTGCCCGCCTTCGTTAAAACTACGGACGGGCAAACATAATGGGGTTCACCACAAGATACAATTAAACCCACAGCTACAAAAGCCGGCCTGCCGAATTAACACAAAACTTTACAGGAGCGAGCCCTGGCCAAAAAAGAACCGGCCGGTCCTGTTTCGCGAATCGGCGAAAGGGACCGGCCGGTTGTAATTAACTATGATTTACTTATACCAGCGCTTTTTGCCTGTCAGCGCTAATAATATTATTCTTTATGGAAGAAGCCGCCGAATTGGCTGCTGCTTTTTTCTCCTGGCGATATTTGGCGAGGTTTATCAACAGCACGCTCAATAGAATAACTGCCAGTCCGGCAATTTGCAAAAAGGTCATTTGCTCGCCGGCGAATATCACGCCTAATAAAACGGCCACAACGGGATTTACATAAGCATAAGTGCTTACCTGTGTGGCTGACCGTACCTGCAATAACCAAACGTAGGCGCTGAAACCGGCCAGTGATCCCATTGTGATGAGGTAGAACAGGGAGAACCAGGAGCTGGCTGTTACCGAGTGTATATCAAATGAGCTCCATTCGTTATTTAAAAAGCTGCCCGGAATAAAAGCAATACCGGCTGCCAACATTTGCCAGGCCGTATTTACGGTGGCAGAATTTGATTTCGATTTGTATTTGCTATATAAAGAACCGCCGGCCCAGCTCATGGCACCGATGATCAGCACGATCAATCCAATTACCTGGTGGCCATTGCCGGCTCCCAATGCTTTGGATGTTTGCTCGCTGAACAACAGGATCACGCCAATGAAGCCGACGATCAAACCTATTATAGTGTTGCGGCTGGTAAGGTTTTCTTTCCATTTTGGTTTATCAAGTACAACAAACCAGATGGGCGCCGATGAAACCAGTACGGCAACGAGCGAACTGGCGAGTGATTGTTCGGCCCAGATCACTGCGCCGTTCCCAATGAATAACATCAGGAAACCGCTCACTAATGCCGGTTTTATATGTGACCAATTAAATAACTTTTCCCCTTTAATAGCGCAGTAGCCGAGTAATAGCCCACCGGCAATAATAAAACGAATGGCGCCGAGGATAAAAGGTGGTATGTGTTCAATGGCGCGTTGAATAAAGAAATACGTTGAGCCCCATACCAGGTAAACGGTTGCAAAGGCAATTACTACCATTAAAGGAGAAGCGCTTCTTTTTGCATCAATCGACATACAGTTAAATTTTAGGAATCACCAATTGTTGTTGCTCTTTCACGGTTTCCAAAACGATGGTTGTTTTAGTGGATGCGATGTTAGGGATCTTTTGCAGCTGCTGCCGCATCAGATTCATGAGGGACGAAGAATCTGCCGTACGAACTTTTATGAGATAACAATCTTCACCGGCAATATGATGTACCTCCTGTACCTCAGGGATAGCCGCTAATGCCTGGGCCGTGTTGCTGCTGCAGGTAAAACCTTCAGAGGAACGAATAAAAATAAAGGCCAGTAATTTTTGCTGAACTGTGGCGGGATTGATTTGGGTGGTATACCCCTGGATCACTTTTTTTTGCTCCAGTTTTTTTACCCGTTCCAGAACGGCTGATGGGGCCATATTTAATTCGCGGGCCAGATCGGCATTTGAAATGCGGGCATTGGCCTGCATACGTTCCAGGATCTGTAGATCGGTATTATCTAAAACGACATCCATTCCGATGAATTTTCTGTAAAACTAATGTTTTTCTGAATAAAATTCTGAAAGCAAGAATATTTTAAGAAATTTATTGTAAATTTGTGGGGTGTTACCGAATAATTGTCGGGAATGGGTCGCTATTGACTGAATTACAGAAGATTATAGAAAAACGAGCGTTAGTTTACGACAAGGAACGAATCCATTGATTGACCGGGTTAGTAAGTTTTAAGTATTTCTATCAGGGTTCAAGCCATGAAAAAGGAAAAGTCATCTGTTGCAGGATGACTTTTTTTATTTTGTAAAACTTTCCCAATTTCAGGGTAATGAACAGTGCCATATACGTTTACTTGGGAGAATTCGTTATATTGAACACTTCCTGGAATGTGATTCCATATTATTATGCTTTTGTAACTTTACCCGTTAAAATTGAATTGTATGTCACTGTTTAACACAAATAAGAATAAAGACAAAAAGAAAGGCAACTCCACTGCAGGGAAACAATCACCCATTCCAGCCAAAGGGAAAAGCAATTCTAAAGGAGCTGCCAAATCAACCCGTGTTACCGGTCGTGCACAAAGGGGTTCATAACGTTACGGTTCCTCATATTGATGTTTAAAATACCCACTTACCATCGGGCGTGCAGCATTATACGCTCTGGAAAGAATCACTAAAAAAATGTGAAAAAAATACAGTGCCATTCCATGGTGTGGCATGGCTATTCCGGCATAGTTGTTGGGAAAACACTGTATTCTTTACATTTTAAAAAGGGAGGTTCTTTTGAAAACAAAAAAGCAAGTAACAAGAACAGAAGAGTTTGAAATGGTGGTTGACGAAACTCCGTTGTTTGTAAAAGCCACCTCATTTCAAACCTACACTATGGAAATCCAATACCGGGTAAGTGTGAATGGAAGTCCGGTGTATATTTTTGGATGGCATCCGGTAACGAAGCGAATAACCGCCATCGACAGAGGGTCTGCTGCGCATAATATTCCACCTAAAGTGGCTGAAGCTATTGGCGATCAGCTATACAGCAGAATGGCAGCATAATATATTCCCGTGTAAAATATGTAAACGAAGCCCCGTTCACCAGCTGGCGAACGGGGCTTTTTATGATAATTATCCCTGTTTAAAGCCTGTTAAAAAATTGTGCAGTACCATTTTCTAAAATGGAAATGGTAAACATACCTTTGGCGAGGTTATAACAGAAAAATATTACTTATGGACATCAGCGGCAAAATTATTCAGTTCTTACCGGTTCAATCGGGACAGGGAAAAAATGGTACCTGGAAGAAGCAGGAATTCATTCTTGAAACCGGCGATAATTATCCTAAAAAAGTATGTATCGCTGTTTGGGGCGATAAAATTGATATGGGCAGTTTTAAAACCGGCGACCTGGTTGATGTTTCCTTTGATGTGGAAAGCCGGGAATACAATGGTCGTTGGTATACTGATGTAAAAGCCTGGAAAATGGTTGCCAAAAGTGCCGGGGGCAATGCACCTGGTACAAATGCCAGCTACAATGATATGCCGGGCACCTTTACAGCATCACCCGCCGGTGACGACGATCTGCCATTTTAATGAAATGAACATAAAAGATTAGCGGAGATAGTTAATTACCAATATTAACTACCTCCGCTGTTTTTATTTAGAGAACCGTCCTAAGCTGTTATTGGATCACCAGGTTGTACTTTTTAGCCTGTTGCCTGATTATTTTTTCAATTTCAGTTTCCAGGGTTTGTTCATTGGTCTTCGTTGATTGTTTTGCTTTTTCTGAAGCAAGGTATGTTTCCCTTTTTGCAGAAACAGTGGCGATCTGCTTTTGAATAGCTGTACGCTCATTGCTTTTCGTTATTACGATCTGTTTTATTTCAGCCCGGCTTTTTGACTTTAATGATGCTGGCAGGGTATTGAGGTCTACCTTTTCAACAATGGCAGGGTCGGCCTGGCTGGCATCAACCAGGTCCCAACTGGAATTATTATACAACTGCGTTTTCCCTTTCACTGAAACCCGCTTGGCGGCAGCAGCCTTATTCATTCCGTAATTCATTTTATCAACTTCTTCCTGTTTCGCCATGGATGCCCGGCCGGTTTGTCCATACCCAATATAAGTTCCGTTTAATTGAATGTTCAATTGAAACAATATAGTATCGTAAGGAGTAGCAACATCTATCATTTCGGCGTTTTGATTAATATTGGTAAAGCTGCCGGTACCGCATTCACTACCCAGGTTCCAGTGTTCGCGAATACCCTGGTTGCGGTCGCCACAATAAATGGTATTTATGATCACGCCTTTCTTTTTGGCTTCTGCACAGGCCTGGGTGTAGGAGATATCGCCCTGTAAAAAATCTTCATTACCGGCTATGAAAATAACTTTATAATCATCGGGGTTGCTGTCCCATTCCAAACTGGTTAATGAAGTGTACATAACATGGCCGCAGTATTCATCGCCACCATTGGTAGTAAGCCTGAACAAATTGCGTGATACTTCATCGAGGTCACGGGTAAAATAATTGATCTGTTTTACATAGCCAGCCTTTGCATCATTGGATGGGCGGCCATATTCATACAGCGCTATCTCAACAGTGGGGGCAACATCATTACAGGTGGCTTTACCCAATACGCTTACCATATTCCATAATTGGGCCTTTGCCTGCCCAATAAGGCCATCCATACTATTGCTCACATCGAGCAGCACGGCTATCTGTACTTTCTTTTGGCGATGTGGGTTGGCTAATTGCGGCGATGAAATGGTATTTGCGCCTTTTTGTTTTACAGGCGGTTTTTTTGAATACATAAGCGTCATGGCGCCAATGATAAAAAGACAACTTGCAAACAGCTTATACAGGGTGTTCATAAAAGTGGTTTTATATTTTATACCAGATGCCCGATTTTTCCCATTACATAAATCTTTTTTGAATATCAACCCGCTTTTAGATTATTTTAACAATAATGATAAACCCATAAATAAAAAACCCTCCCGGCAGGCCGGGAGGGTTATAGTTCATCTGATGCATGTAACTCAGCTAATGGGTATTTCCTGTTTTGGAGCGGTGCTTCCTTCAGTCAGCGGAAGGCTAACTTCCAGCACACCATCAACATATTTCGCTGAAATGCGGGCGGTATCCACGCTGTCGTTCAGCAAAAAGGTTCTCACAAAACCACCGCGGCTGTATTCGCGTTGAACCCAGTCGGGACGGGGAAAGCCTTCGGGTGGCGTGTAGGAAATGGTGAGCTCTCTTCCGCTTACATCAATGGAAAAATGCTCTTTAATACGACCCGGCGCAAACACCAGCATTTCGTAGCTGGTATCGGTCTTGTACACATTGACGGCAGCCCGTTGCATACTCCGGTAAGGCAGGTGCCGGTGACTGCCTCCGTAATGTTCGCCTTTTGCGGCGCATGACTTGTTGTAGTTCATGTTCTTTCTTTTAAAATAAAAAATGGTTATCTCTTTGAATGACGAATGAGCAGGCCGGATATTGTATATTAGTGGCTGTGACGACAGATCAGGAAAAAATAGCATTTAAGAACCAGCTAAAACAAGCTGGCGAACAGCTTATTGAGCAGCGGATAGCCGCAGCCAGAACGCTGATCAATGAAGCGCAGGAAGCGGCCAATAGTGAAGAAAAAAGCTCAGCGGGCGATAAGTATGAAACAGCCAGGGCCATGAACCAGCTGGAAAAGGAAATGCATTCGAAACAGCTGGCCCAGCAGTTGAAAGAACTGGCCCATTTACATGATGTAAAAACAGATGTTGTTTATAGAGAGGTTGTTACAGGTGCCTGCATCAATGGCGGCGGCATCCTCTTTTTTATTGCTGCGGGCCTGGGTAAACAAACCATTGATGGAAAGGGGATCATATATCTTTCTCCACTGGCGCCGCTGGCGAAACAGCTGCAACATAAAAAAGCAGGCGATCATTTTGTTTTTAATGGAAAGGAAATAGTCATTGAGACTATTTATTGATGCGTATATTGCGCCTCTAAATTTTAACAACAACAATGGCTTCAACAAAGATCACAGTAAACAGCAATGGTTCTATTAAAATAGAAGGTGATATGGAGATCGTAGATAAAAATGGAAATATTTATGACCTGGGTGGGCGCGAAGTAATTTCAATGTGCCGTTGTGGTATGTCGAAAAACAAACCTTTTTGCGATGGTTCTCACAAAGGGCATTTCGAACATGAAGCCGTGGCTTTCGCCCTTCCGCCCAAAAAATAATTCAACTTCGTAAAGGCATTTTACCCGGTATGCGTACTCACTGGTTTCAATTCTTCAAAAATACCGGTCTGTCTGTTCTTGCGCACATTGTCCCAAATAAAGTAGCGGCCATTCATGGCCACATACACGCCGGGGGGCAGGGACTGTACAAAGGCGAGTGCGCTGCCGAGGTTAAAAAGGCCATCAGAGCTACCAAACTTAATGGGGATCATGGCCCCTGTTAACACAATGGTTTTACCCGAAACCTGCTGCGCCAACACCCGGGCGGTTTCGGCCATGGTATCGGTGCCATGGGTAATGACGATCTTATCTTCTTCGCATTGCCGGCATTCATCAGCGATATAGTTCCGGTGCTCGGGGGTCATTTCAAGACTGTCGATCATCATAAGCGTCTTTATTTGCACCGTTAAACGGCTTCTACCCAATGAAAGCAGCTCCTGCATGTGGGTATCTTTAAAATACAACTCCCCGTTCAGTTCATTGTATTCCTTGTCAAAAGTGCCGCCGGTAATAAAGATGCGAATAGCCATGTTTGCATTGATTGATACTGCAAAGATATTCCGTAATAACAAGCCGGGCCCACCTTTAATGGTCATTTATACAGAAATTGAATATGTAAATGAACGTAGAAGATTCATTAAAAAACATTCACTGTAGCAGTAAAAGCGGTGGATATTATTTAACAATACCGGTAGTTTGATGTTTGTGTATCATCCACTTTATACAGTTCATGTTGCCAATTCTACAGTTCGCGCCACTGCCTGAAGTATACCGTAAACGTCGGTGGTAATATTGCACCAGCTTTCACCGCCAGCAAGTATAGCCAATACGCCGGTGAAGTAAAACAATAATACAAACTACACACATTAACACTCATGAAAAAGATCTTCCTGTTAGCCGGTGCAATGGCCATGCTGGTTTTGGGCTCGTGCAAAAAAGACAAAAACTCAGCTGGCGATAATAATGGCGGAAAAACAAAGTTGTTGAAAAAACTAACCAGAACCGAGAATGGCAAAACAACGGTTTATAACTTTACATATGATGGTAATAAACTAACGTCATACAGCAGTTCAGATAACCTTGAAACAACTTCATTCACTTTCGATGGGGCCGGCAACATAACGAAGCTGGAGAACAAAAGCAACAGCTACAATAGTACATATACCTTTTCTTACAATAATGGGATCCCTGTGAGTGGCACCACAAAAGTATTGCATAATATAGGAAGTGGACAGGAGAGTGTTGTACAGGATGATGTACTCACCTATACCGTTACAAACAACCAGGTTTCAAAGATCAAAGAAGAAAGCAAACTCGATGGAACCATTACAACAGCCAACCTTACGTATACCATCAATGGCAATCTGGAAAAACTGAACATAGCGGGCGACGAGCCATTTTCGGTAACATTTACCTATGGCACCAAAAAGTCAGGCTTCCCCATCGTTTCAAAATGGGTGCTTGATATGGGCTATACCTTACGGTTTTCTTCAAAGAATGAAACCTTAACAGCGTTTTATGATTTTCCGGGTACCCAGTTCGATGAAACGGTCAATACCAAATATACCTACGATGGGGATGGATACCCGTTAACCTCCAACGACGGAGACACCCAATTGACGTTTGAGTATTAATACAAGTATAAGCCGATCAACAAAAAGCAACCCTCCCGATGTATTGGGGAGGGTTTTGTTTTTTAAAATGTCATTAAATAGGGTGTGGAAAAGCTGCCTTGCTTACGAGTTTCAACGTTCCTGGTTATTTTTGTTGCTACTAAATTCATTCAGGCATGAAGATCCTTTTAGTGGAAGACGAGGCGGCACTTGCCGGTATGTTGAACAAGGGACTGAAAGAGGCAGGCTACGCAGTAACGGTAGCGCCTGATGGCCTCATAGGGCATGAAATGGCCGTAAAAAACCAGTTCGACGTAATGATCCTCGACATTATGTTGCCGGGCCTGAATGGGATACAGTTGTGCAAGCAATTGCGAAAGCAGCAGGTTGATACGCCCATTCTGATGCTTACCGCATTAGGCACTACGGAAAATATTGTGGCGGGTCTCGACAGCGGCGCCGATGATTACCTGGTGAAACCATTTCATTTTGCTGAGCTGGAAGCCCGGCTTAGAACGCTGGTGCGGCGTAAATCTGTGGGCAATAATGCGCCAACCGATGTACTGCAAGTTGGCGGTCTGTTGCTCAATACCAGCACAAAAACAGCCAGTTTGAATGAAGAACCGGTAACCCTTACTGCCACCGAATACCGCCTGCTTGAGTTCATGATGCAGAACCGGGGCCGGGTACTTACCCGCATGGAGCTGCTGGAAAATGTATGGGGAATAGATTTTAACATGAGCACCAATGTGGTGGATGTATATGTGAATTACCTGCGCAAAAAAGTGGATGCCAACCCCGACCGCAAATTGATACATACCATGATAGGGATGGGTTATATTCTTAAAGAAGATAAAAAAAGCTGATCACTTTGAAGATACAGACACAAACCGCCTTGTTGTTTACTGTGCTTACGGCTCTGTTGATCCTGTTCATCAGCTTTACCACCTATTACTTCATTAGCCGGTTTGCATCGAATGATTTTTTAAAACGGCTTGAACTTCGGGTACGGGTAGCTGCCAAGTTGCGGTTTGAACAAAATAAAGTATCAACAGCTACCTACCAGGAGTTGCGGCGGCAGTACCTGGAGGTGTTACCAAAAGAACACGAATACCTGCTTACCTGGGACTCTGTTTCCAATACAATAAAATCACCGGTACAGGGGTTGCCCCGGTCATTTTATTACCAGATAATTGAAGGGCAGGGGAAAACCGTTTTTATAGAAAAGAATAATGTGCATTATGCCGGTATTTTATACCATGCTGAAGGCGGCCGGCATTGTATAGTCATAAAATCGGCGGTGAACGAATATGCGAACCGGTTATTATATACCCTGGCCCGAGCCAAGATCGCCACTTTTGTGGTAGGCGTGCTGTTGGTGTTCACCACTGGTATAATCTTCAGCCGCAAAACATTTCAACCGGTGCGGCAACTGATCAGCAAAGTGCAGGACATCAGCGCGCACAACCTGCATCTGCGTTTGGAAACAAAGAAGGGCAAAGATGAAATGACCGAGCTGGCGCATACCTTCAACACCATGCTCGACCGGTTGCAAACGGCTTTTGAAACGCAGAACAATTTTGTGAGCAATGCATCGCACGAATTGCGCACCCCACTTACTACTATTATGGGCGAAGCGGATATTGCCCTTAAAAAAGCACGTACCAATGAAGAATACCGGCAAAGCCTGCAGGTGATCTTGAACGAAGCCGGTAAGCTCGATCATTTGACCAGCAGCCTGCTGGCATTGGCGCAAAGCGGGTTCGATGGCAAAAAGCAACGCCTCAGCCTGGTGCGCATGGATGAATTATTGTGGGAAGTAAAACAGGCCGTAGATGAGTTGCATCCCAAC
Organism: Niastella vici; assembly: GCF_002077945.1. GTDB lineage: Bacteria > Bacteroidota > Bacteroidia > Chitinophagales > Chitinophagaceae > Niastella > Niastella vici. The sequence continues at coordinate 561,271 of NZ_LVYD01000001.1, read as the reverse complement.
AACCAGGTTCAATTGCATTTCGGCGAACTGCCGCCCAACGAGCAGCAGTTATCAGTAGAAGGAAATTATCATTTATTAAAACTGGCGCTTACCAATATTGCCGTTAATGCCTGTAAGTACAGCAATGACCGGCTTGTTCAGCTCACGCTGCAGGTGGTAAAACAAAAGATCAGGATAGGTATTATTGACAATGGCATTGGGATACCTGCGCCGGAGCTTAAATATGTATTTGAGCCTTTTTACCGGGCCTCCAACACCAATCGGTTTGAAGGGCATGGCGTGGGGTTGCCGTTGGCGCGGAATATTATCCGCCTTCATAAGGGCGAGTTGGTCATCAAATCGGAAGAAGAGAAAGGAACTACCGTCGAGATCACGCTGAGTTCCCCATCCTGATATTTTCTAATCCCATTCTTATTTCTTTTTTAATACATTCTTAAATGCCTCTTAAGCGCGTCTAATACCATTGTGCCAGTTTTGCTACTGTAAACATCATTGTTAATTTAATGATATCAGTATGCGAAATGTATTAGTACACACCGATTTTTCAGCTGCTTCTTTTGACCTGGTTGAAAAAGCCATTCACACGATGGGTGAACAGGTTTTGAACATAACCCTGTTCCATGCTTTTCAAATGCCATTCTTTGTAAATGATCTTATAAGAAATCAACGTAAGCCTTACCATGACCTGCTAACAGATGCATTCAGGAATAACTGCAAACAAATAAAACAGCAGTACCCCCGCCAGGTGAACAGTATTGTCTTCCGTCATTTATATGGAAATACGCCGGCTGTTTTCCGGCATTTTGTTGATGCAAATGATATTGATCTTATTGTTTATCCTGAGTTGTATGAATTTGTTCAGGTGCACCCTGATAGTGTAAACCCCGACACCATGTTCAAAAAAAGCAGGGTGCCGTTGTTACGTCAATTCAAATCAAAACGCCGCGTAATTACCATTCCCGAGATCAGGGCGGTGGAAGAAGAAGCAGTAGCCTTGCTAAAGCTGTTGAATGCGCAAAGCTAAGGCAGAACAGGATGAGTGCGATTATTTCAAAACGCTAAACGTTGGTTTGATGTTATTAAAAAAGAATATCCCATTTGGCTATGTATTGGGAAAAGTGAAGTTCGAGTTGTTGATCATCTTGGTGTACAGTGCAACCATTGCAGTTATACACCAATGGTTCCTGAAATTGCCGATCAGTATACCCCTGGCGGTGCCAACTATATTGGGTACGGTAATATCCTTGTTGCTGGGTTTCAGAAGCAACCAGGCATATGACCGCTGGTGGGAAGCAAGGCAGGTATGGGGCGCCATAGTAAATGATTCACGCACGCTGGCAAGGCAGGTATTGGCTTTTACCGAAAGCCAGTTTGAAGAAGATGAAGTGCATCAATTGCGGCAACGAATGGTGCGCCGGCAGATTGCCTGGTGTTATGCCCTGGGACAAAGCCTGCGCCGGTTGAACCCGGCCAGCGGGCTCGATAAATATTTAAGCCGCCGTGACCTGGAAAGTTTGAGCCGGTTTAACAATGTGCCTATGGCCCTGCTCGATCAACAGGCACGTGATCTGCGACGCGGTTTGGAAGAAGGGTTTATTAACCGGTATCAACAAATTGAGATGGACCGTACCCTTACCCGGTTATGCGATGCCATGGGAAAATGCGAGCGCATAAAAAACACCGTGTTTCCTAGTACCTACAGTTTATATATTCACTTTTCGCTGTTGCTATTTATATGTATGCTGCCTTTTGGTGTCATTGATTATTTCGGGTTTCTTGAAGTGCCCCTGGTGGTAGCCATCAGCGCTTGTTTTTTACTGATAGAAAAAATGGCTATCCATTTGCAGGATCCCTTTGAAAACAAACCAACCGATACACCCATGACGGCCATTGCCGGCACAATTGAAAGGGACCTGCGGCAAATGCTGCATGACCAGGATATGGTGGAAGAAAAGCGTCCCGAATCGTTCTATTATATTTTGTAATGAAGGAATGCTATCGCAACCGCCCATCCGGCTCCCATCCCCACAATACCGCCTATTATGGATGCTACTGCATCCATAATATCGTAGATGCCAAATCCTGTGATTTTTGAAAACAATTCAAAACCATAGCTAATTATAATTACGATTACCAGGGTAATAATTGTAGAGAGGAATGGTTGATTGGGGAATAACCAAATATCAATGATTTGAAATATTACACCCAGGAGAGTACCGGCATAAAAATGTTTCCATTTATCGGGCGCTATTTTTTTAAACATAATATAGTTGTTAAGCTTGCAAAGAAGCTATTTTGAATTTAGGGCATATATCGTTTAGCAGCAATTATAAGCTACAATTTGTTCTTTTCAATTTATTATTTAGTTTTGCATTCCGATAATACGACATAACGTATCATGATCAGAACCACTACATACAAAACAGGTATAAACGCAAATACGGCTATCAGAGCTGTAATTGCCAGTACCTGTATTGTCTTTATAGGAAATGGGGAGACAAACCCATTACCGGATAAAAGGGGATGATCATAATATTACAATAATATTAAGGCCTTCCCGGTATTCGGGAAGGCTTTTTGTTTGTCTCCCCGGCATATCCCCATCATTTCAACAATTAATTATTAATGAGCAATATGAAATTCATCATCAAAACATTTAAAAGCGTAGTTACCAAACATGGTCCGTAATGTTAGGTTGAATTGCATATTGCAAAAGCCTCTCGTTACGAAACGGGAGGCTTTTTTATTTCTGCTTTATTTAAATACTATATGAAACGGATACAACAACTCAGGAATATTGGAATTATGGCGCATGTCGATGCCGGTAAAACAACTGTTACCGAACGCATGCTGTATTATACCGGCTTTATTCACCGGTTAGGAAACGTTGATGAAGGAAATACGGTGATGGACAGTGATCCGCGGGAAGAAAAAAGAGGCATTACCATTTCTTCGGCAGCCATTACTACCTATTGGGATCATAATGAAAGCAGGTACCAGATCAATATCATTGATACGCCCGGGCACGTTGATTTTGCGGCAGAAGTGGAAAGGTCATTGCGGGTATTGGATGGTGCAGTGGCGGTGTTTTGCGCCAGATCGGGCGTACAACCGCAATCGGAAAGTGTGTGGCGGCAGGCCGATCGTTATAATATACCGCGTATTATTTTGATCAATAAAATGGACCGGCAGGGTGCTCATTTTATGCGGGTTGTAAATGAGATCAGGCAACAGTTACAGGCGAATGCAGTTCCTGTACAGCTTCCTATTGGCGCTGAAGACGCTTTTAGCGGTGTTATCGATCTCATAACAATGAAAGCGTTGATTTGGAACAACGATGATGGAAAGCAATTTGAAGTAACAGCTATTCCTGCGCACTTGTTGCCGGAAGCTGAGCAGCTTCGTAACCAGTTGTTGGAAGAATTGTCGTTGACGAATGAGGCGTTTTTTGAACAGTTCACTACTGATTTCACCACGATATCAGCAGAAAGCATTTATAAAGCATTGCGTGAAGCAACTATAAAGATGCAGGTTGTGCCGGTATTGTGTGGTGCTGCGTATAGAAATAAAGGCATACAATCGTTGCTGAATGCTGTTGTACAGTATTTGCCTTCGCCGGAAGATATACCAGCAGTAACAGGCATTGACCCATTGAATGATCAACCTGTGGATGTGCGAACCGACCGGGATGCTTCCTTTGCAGCGCTTGCTTTTAAGATCATCACCAATGATTACACGGGCAAGCTGGCATTGGTAAGGGTATATTCAGGTACGATACACCAGGGCGATACATTATGGAATAGCAGGACCGGAAAGAAGGTGCGGGTGAGCCGGCTGATGCGGATCATGTCTGATAAATATGAAACCGTAGATCAGATCGGCGCCGGTGATATAGGCGCATTGGTTGGATTGAAGGAGGTGAAAACAGGCGATACGCTGGCAGACCCCGAATGTCAGGTGGTACTGGAGAATATCCGGTTCCCCGAACCAATGATCGGCTATTCGATTGAAGTAAAGTCTTCGAAGGAGTCGGGTAAGTTAAGCGAGGCGTTATCGAAGCTTGTTGACGAAGACCCAACGCTGGTAGTAGAAGCTGATAAAGAAACCGGTCAAACGATCCTTAAGGGAATGGGCGAGTTGCACCTGGAAGTTGTGTTGGAAAAATTAGCGACTGAATACCAGGTTGAAGTTAATAAAGGACAACCGCAGATAGCCTATAAGGAAATTTTCACACAGGCTGTGTTGCACAGGGAGATCTTTAAAAAGCAGAATGGAGGTTCAGGTAATTATGCTGAAATACATTTTGAGTTATCTCCGCGTGAGCAGGATCTGCCGGGGCTGGAGTTTATTAATGAGATCAAAGGCGGTGCTATTCCAAAGGAATTCATCGTTGCCGTTCAAAAAGGATTTGAATCGGCCATGCAAACCGGTATGCTGGCAGGTTATCCTGTTAAATCGATGCGGGTAAGATTGTTCGATGGAGATATCCATGATAATGATTCCCATGCGCAGGATTTTGAACAGGTGGCCAGTATGGGCTTTAAGGTAGCTGCGGTAAAAGCAGCGCCCAGGTTGTTAGAGCCGGTTATGCTTGTGGATGTTGCAACGCCCGATGAATACACAGGTGTAATTACCGGTGACCTCAACCGTCGCCGCGGTATCATCAGGGGAATTGAATTGAAGGGTAATGTACAGTGCATAAAGGCTGAAGTTCCTCTCAGTGGATTATTCGGTTATATTACTACGTTAAGAAACATTTCATCGGGCCGGGCGGCCGTGTCGGTAACGTTCCATGATTATCAACTGGTGCCCGACAATGGCGTTGGTATAAAGTGATATGGAAATGAACAAGGCTTCTGCAAAGAGGCCTTGTTTTTTTATTAAGCAGAAATTATTTGGAGATTCTTTTTGTTATCAGAAACCTTTTATTAATTTTGTAGCATGATTCGCACAAATACATATTTACTGTCTTTATCACTCAGTTGTTATAGCAACGAGCTGAAGGGCGGTTATATTCCTGCGAATGAGAGTTAATAAATAACATTACTTAAATACGCATAAGCCCTTCAGGTAAAACACTTGAAGGGTTTTTTGTTTTTAGCCCCTTAGCCCAACGGGAGAGGCGCCTGTCTTAGGAACAGTGTAGTGTGAGTTCGAATCTCACAGGGGCTACTGCTATGCCCAGCCGCATAGTCCAACAGGAAGGAGACAGCAGTTTTAAAATCTGAACAGTCCGGGTTCGAATCCCGGTGCGGCTACATTTTGAGCAGGTACTCAATGCTGGTGGAGAGATTGGTCTGCAAAACCAATGTAACATGGGTTCAATTCCCATCCTGCTCTCATCATATACGGAAGGTTAGCATAATTGGCAATGCAGCAGTCTTGAAAACTGCCGTACGTATAACAGCGTTTGCAGGTTCGAGTCCTGCACCTTCCGCAATCACCCGCTGAAACCTTATCGAAGGCGGATGAAAATAAGGTACTTTGAATGGAGAGTAGGCAGATATTGGTTTGCTGCGGCATCCTGCTAAGATGTTTCCCGTTTAACCATGGGATGAAGGTTCGATTCCTTTGCTCTCCGCTATCACCCGACGGCACAAGAACTGCCTTGTGCCGATATCTAATTAAATTCCCTTTTCTGAAGGCTACGACTTATTATATGACATTGGCATTTTTTCAAAACCTCTTTAACAGACCGGTTCTTTTCAGGCATGGCATTAATACTTTCAAATTCCACTTCAAGATGCGGGTCGGCGATCTTTTTAATGAGACTGTCCAACGATTGTATGTTGCTAACATAGACCGGCTGGTTATTATACACAGCAGACAGGCTATCCTTTGATAATGTTACTTTTAATTTGGTTTTACCGGCGTTGAGATCAGTGGTTTGTGCATAAGTAAGGGCAGAAATACAAAGGCCGGCGAGAACAAGGAAAGTATATTTCATACATTGGTTTTGAAAGTAGATGCCGGCAGTTTGCAGATTACATACCAGATATAAAAAAGGGCCATATTTCTACGACCCTTTCTTCGGTATACGAGCGGCAGCGAACTACCGCTACAAGTATTTATTTTGTAAATATGGTACTTTGGTGGTCGCCGGTTTTGTAATCAGTAAGTTTAATTACATAGGCTCCCTGCGGCAGCATACTTACATTTAGTTTTATCTGATTGCTGGTTTCATTTAATTTTTCTCTTTTTAATATGATGCCAGCCATGTTGACAAGCACCATTTCTTTATTGAGAAAATCATTTCCCGGACTTTTAACATACACATAATTACGTGCTGGATTTGGTGAAACACTCATATTACCTGCTGAGGAACTATTCCTGATGGTGATGATTTTGGAATAAAAAGCTGAAGTGCCCGATTCAACTGCTTTAATTCGATAATACTGTACTTCATCAGTTACTTCATTATCAACATACCGGTAATTTATAGTGGTTGAACCTGTGTTTGTTTTGGGCGTAATTTTCGCAATTGATTTGAAGTTATTTGCGGTGCCGTTGCTTCTTTCAATTTCAAAGTGATCGGCTTTATCTTCATTGGTTTCCCATTCTATAGTATTCGCATTAGTGTTGCGATACCCGTTGCATGAGAGTATCTGCAAGGGAAGTATGATGGAAACATTTTCTGCTATCCCGGCATCGGGAGCGCCGCCAAAAGGAACAGACTGGCCAAAAAAATCTTTATCTATTCCGGTAATCTGCCCAATATTAATAGCGGCAGAGGCCGGCTGCAGATTATAATTCCATAAAGTAGGGTCATTGGAAGAAATAATATCTGTGAACAGCGATATAGCGGTATTCAGGGTTTGTTCAGAAGCATCCAGAGAATACCCAAAGCTTCCCCCGCCCATATGGAACAGATTGTCCTGGTGAACGAGCTGCTGCCCGTTAAAGGGTTGCGCCACAGGATCTGTGATGTTGGAAGAGGTGTTGATCCAGAAAATATTGTTTTTCATGGTGAGCACATTTGGAACCGTAGGCGTTCTGGAAATACCGATCAGGTTTTTTACATCGGCCAGCCGGGGCGCATGCGTTTCAACAACGTTATTATTGTAGAACTGAATATTCTGTACATCCAGGCCATAAGTACCTTCTGTGTTGATCCAGAATACGTGGCCGTTGTTGACCAAAAGATTATAGCCAATAACATTATTAAGTGCCTGTCCGCCTGAACCGCTGCCAAATTCCATAAAACCGAGGTTTTCACTGGCAGTGTTGTATAATATTTTGTTATTGGAAATAGCGCCATACATTTCAATGGCGCCACCATCCATTTGGTAATCGTAACTAAGGCCCCAGCATTCCTTGATTTGATTATGCGAAATGGTGTTATTTGAACCCTTTACAATAATTCCGTTGGCGCCAAAGTCGTCCCAGGCTACATCGGGCGTATTGATGATCATTCGCAGATTACTGATGTTGCAATAGGATACCGTATTATCGTTTCCACCATCGAGGCCAACACCTGCCCCCAGCTTTGTTATGGTAAGGTTTTTTATAATGTTATGGGAGCAATTATAGGTATACACACCATAGCCTACATTGGCAGTAATACTGTGATCAGTTTCAGGCATCGAGGCATCTTTCAGTTCAAAGCCATCGATCACCACATAATTTGCCTGGTATAACCGGATGATAACCCGGTTATAGATCATGGGTTCAGTATTGTTTGCCAGGTTATATTGAAATACCGGAGCATTTCCCGAACCATAAGGCATGAACACGATAGGAGCGAGGCTGCTGCCCGAACTGTTGATAGAAAGCGGGCCCAAATACTGTTGGCCCCGTTTAAAAAAAACGGAATCGCCGGGCTGGAAATAATTAACATACTCGGGAACATCGGCTATTGATTTCCAGGGATCAGTCAACGTTCCCTGGTTTGATCCGGAAGAAGATGGATCTACATAATAGTTTTTTGCAAACACGGACATTGTTGCCAATACAAACAGGCACACGAAGCAAGTTGCTACTGGTATTTTCATTAGGTTATTGGTTATTGAACGTTTACAAATCAGGCGCTGTATAAACGAGAGCCAAAACTAGGCCATTCTAAAGATGGGAGAAACTGTTAGATGTCAAGAGTACACGTATACACTTACACTTAAATTAACGGATATTTTATTTTCAAAAAATTCATACTGCGAGTTGTGTGCAGAGGGAGAATGATGTAGCGCCATTAAAGAGCCGCTATTGATTTCGGATCAGATCAAATTGTTGGGGGATTAATTTTCGTCACATATTGGATCAAGCGAAGTACATAAAAAAGCCTCTGATTAAAATCAGAGGCTCTTCGTGGTGTGGGGCGGGATCGAACCGCCGACACAAGGATTTTCAGTCCTTTTCCGCCGCGGCGGATACCGCACCATCGGATGCTTTCAAATATTTTGTGACGTAATTTTTGATTTCTTCTCTTCCCCGACCTGTTTTAAGAAATTTTTCCCTTGCCATTGCTTGTTGTTTAGTAGAATACTCTTCCGTTTGGATTAAAGTCCATGGTCTATAGCGAAGGGTAAAGCCTGTACTTTCAGTGATATTATGCTCACTGAGTCTTCTTTCGACGTTGTTGGAAAATCCAACATAAGTTTTGCCGGAAGAAATTGAATAAAGGATGTAAACGAAGTACATAAAATAAAAAAGCCTCTGATTTTAATCAAAGGCTCTTCGTGGTGTGGGGCGGGATCGAACCGCCGACACAAGGATTTTCAGTGTAAATTCAATGACTTAATTTGGTTTCAGGTGAATTCAAAACACTGATTATCAATTACATTCTTAAAAGCGAATTCAAATAACTTCATCCAAATGGGGCAATTGTTAGACCTATGTTAGACCTGATGATTTAGTAATTTTTGGTTTTTTGGCAAGTGAAATTTGCTATGTTCATTTTATTTCTTTGTTATCCACAACAACTGATACTCCAATCATCATCAACCCCAGTGAAGCAATTAGTCCGCCTATAAGCGCTGCATTCTTATTCTTTGTTGTTAGCCCTGTAAGAGTGATGATGCCACCAACTACAGCCATTCCTTTACCAAAATTTTCGACTTGCTCCGAAGATGGTAAACCCCGCTGTACCCAATTTGCGAAATGTTCACAGTTATTGATTATTAGATTGTAAGCCTTCTCATTAAGCCTGCTTAAGGCTCGCCGAACAGCTATGCTTCTTTGAGTCTCAGTACCTGTGAAACGATTGATTTTTACAGGTACATATGTTCTGACGAATTTAATAAATTCGTCATTTGAAATGAACTTTATTCCATCACCATAATTTGCAATGAATTTATGCTGATTGAACCGATCTTTTCCCAAGTAGATAACGTAGTGATCGAATATACCTAAGTTTTCTTTCCGAACAACTACTGCATCAGCAGGTTTCACCTGATAAGCAGCTACAAATTGGCCTAAATCCATAAGAGTAATTTTTTGTCAAATATCGACTGTCATCTATCTCGAACCAAGGGACTATCGCCAATAGTCCCTCAATAGTCCTTCAATAGTTCCTTAACGAGAATTCAGTTTATTAATCAATTCATCAACTTCTGATATGATTTCCTTGTACTTATCGGGTTCTTGGGTCATTTTAGAACTGAGTTTTTTTAATGCATTTTTTGGCAACGGTTTTTCAGCAAAATCCACTATATGACGCTCAGCAATAGCAAAATATCCTTTCGACGGCACTGGACGTATAAAATCTTTTTCATGAAGCATAAATAAAAGCCTGGCTAACTCATATCTGTAATTTGTATTCCAATGCACTTTTAGCGATTCGTCTTGGTTGTCAAAAAGCTTTACAAATCCGTTTTGGGATTTTATCCAGCCCTTTTCCTTTAACTCACTTGTGAGGAAGCCTGTATCGCACTTCTTTGTCCATTTCAAAAAGGAAATAGGGCCTTGTTCAATTTTCTTTATCTTCTTTGCCGCATTGCTTCCATCAATAGACTGAATCATTTCGTAGAACCCGCTGAGGTGCATTAATTGGTCAATATCGTTGTAATCATAAGACCAAAGACTTGATGTTGATTGTAAACCTTCTTGTACTGCCTTTAAAACTTCCAATGCATCATTGGGAAAAAGCTTGATAATAGAGGCAAACATTCGAACTGATAAGTTCGCTACAGCTTGCTGAATTTTTCTTTTTTCAAAAGGATCCGTTATTAAGGTTACTTTGGAATTAATTGCTACAAGTAGATTTGAAGCTGAGGAAGATAAAATAGGAAGGGGTGCTTTATTATTAGTTGAAAGATGCTTTTGAATTTGCTCAATAAGCAGAGTACCATGTTTTAGAATTAAATCAGCAAGATCATACTTTTTCAAAAGGATTAGTATTTCCTGCTTCTCAGGAGAAATAAAATGCTGCTCAATTATATCTTTAAGTATATCCAATCTGAAAGTAAAATTGCACCATTCAAATTATTCTGGAAGAAATTCCTTCATCTTATTCTCGCAAGCCTCAATAATTTCTTGTTGCTCAGGTTTCATCTGATTCTTTTTAACCGCTAATGAATCAATTATGCCGCTAGGAAACCAATATATAAAATGTGAATTAGAAGATTCGTAATTAAAAGCATCTCTCGTTCCGGAAATAATTCCTTCCATTTCAAAATTTGATGTTCTTATAATTACTTCCCGTGGTTCAATATATTGCATACGTATTGTATTTTAAAGCTAAAGAGATTTTGAGACAGTCCTAAATTTAATATTTACTATCCAATAACCATCTTAGCTTCCATTGATTTCAAACAAAATCTTTAATCACAAACCCCCATATATATTGAATTGAATTCATTTGTATCCAATCGGTTGACTTTCAACCTTTAATAGGCGGCGATAGTACGAAACGCACCTTATGAATCATTAAATTGCCACGTCCCTGCAACTGCACAAGGACAGCAAATTAATGTCTTCTGTAAGTATTATTAGACGCAAAAAACAAAATAAAGATGGTACTTATCCCATCGCTATCCGGATCATTAAAGATCGGTTCCCATCTATTATTACGATTGGCAAAATAGCACTTGAACATTGGGATGATGATAAAAAGGAAGTCAAAAAATCCCACCCTAATCATCAGCGCTTGAATAATCTGTTTCGTAAAAAATTGGCGGAAGCTACCGATAATGCCCTTGATATAGAAACCAAGAAGCCTGAAGCCACCGCTAAAGCCATCCGGCAAAAAATCAAGCCAAAAGCCGGAGTATCGTTTTTCGCACAAGCGGAAGAATACCTGAAAGTAAAAAAGGCGACAAATTATAATATCTATATGTCGGAAAGACCACGGATCAAACATTTCCGTGAGTTTCTGAATGGACAAGATCTCGTGTTTTCAGATTTGACGGTTGGATTGCTCCAGCGTTTTGAAACCTGGCTTAAAACAGTATACAAACCCAAAGGAAAAAAGAAAAAACGCCTCAACGACACATCGGTCGCCAATCATTTCGTAACCATCCGTTCTGTCTTTGCATTTGCAAGGGATCAGGCTGGTGTCGATGAGAAATTGACACCGTTTGGTAAAAAGGGATTTAAAATCGTTTTTCCCGAAACAACAAAGATCGGCCTTTCCCGGACAGAGGTAATTGCCCTTGAAAACGTCGAGCTTGTTGATCCTCGTTATGAACATGCCCGAAAGCTGTGGCTGTTCCTGTTCTATTTTGCCGGAATGCGGGCTTCCGATGCTTTTCGCCTGAAATGGCCTGACTTTCAGGATGGCCGTCTATATTACACAATGGGCAAGAATAAAAAGACGGGTTCATTGAAAGTACCCGATGAGGCTGCCCGTATCCTGAAATACTACGAACAATTCAAGGAAAACAAGAATGATCTGGTGTTCCCTGAATTAAAAGGCGTTGACTTGAGCGACCAGTTTGTCACAAAGCGAACAATCGGTTTCAAGATCAGTGCTATTGATAAATTTTTGCAAGAGCATGTTGCACCTGCTGCGGGGATTGAAAAAAAACTTACTCTCCACATTGCCCGTCATACATTTGCGACTTTGGCAGGCGGGACGGTTGATATTCAAAAACTGCAAAAGCTCTACAGGCATTCAGATGTGAAAACGACTATCAATTATCAACAAAACTTTATTCATGAAGACGCGGACGAGGCTTTGGATGCAGTTCTTAGCAAGACCAAGGCACAATCCGTAAAGCCTGTATAACTGTTTCTATTGGTAGAACATTCTGATTACAGATAGGGTAAAATCATGCATTATCAATATTTTATCACTAAATGAAGCGTTCTTGTTCTGGAATAAAAAAATGTTCTTGTAACCTGTAACGTAACATGTTATATTTGTACTATGATCGTCAGTATTCAGCACAAAGGGCTTAAACGCCTATGGACAAAAAACGATACGTCCAAGCTGCCACCCGATCAGGTCGATAAAATCAGGTTTATCCTGACGTTGCTCGACGCTGCTGAAAAAGTTAACGACATGAACTTTCCCGGCTCCGGCTTGCATCCTTTAAAGGGCGATTTGGTCAATTACTGGTCGGTCACCGTTAAGGCTAACTGGCGGATCATCTTTCAGTTTGAAGATGGGAAAGCATATCTGGTCGATTACCTCGACTATCATTAAAAGGAGACTATTATGCTCAAGCAAGGAATGAAACCGGTGCATCCCGGACAAGTATTGAAAAACCTGTATATGGAACCGCTTGGTTTGAGTCAGGCCGATGCTGCGGAAAATCTCGGCATCGCCCGTAAAACCCTGTCCATGTTGCTGAACGAGCATCAAGGCATCAGCGCGGAAATGGCTTTACGGTTGGCAAAGGCGTTTGATACAACGCCGGAATTGTGGATGAATATGCAGCGCAATTATGATTTGCAAAATGCGAAAGACAAAGTGAAACTTGGAAGAATCAAAATTTTCCGGCGTCCAAAAAAGTTGCCTGCTGAAACGGTGGTTTTAAAAGGCAAAACGATAACACCTGCTGCAAACCACGTTCATTGAATCAGTGCGGTGATGCTCATAACAAAAAAGCCACCCCTGCGCTTTGATCCATCAGGGGTGGCGAAACATAAGGGTACGGAAACATTACGGGCCAGTCGGCTATTTACCGGGCTTCTTCCCGAAGCGGAAATACAGCCCTGCTTGAATGGCATTGATAGTGATATGTTGATCTTTAAAGCCTGTCAAAAAACTAATGCCGTTTCCTGAACACCTGTTGGATAATCCGAATACATAGCGAACGTCTATACCAAATCGATATTTGAATGTCCATTCAATGCCGCCTACAGCCGATAGTCCGGCCTTTGTATAGCTGCTGTCGGTGACATTCACGATTTTCTGACGTTGAATGTTGACATCATAATAATGCTGCTCGGCTTTGAGTAAAACGTCCAGTTGTGGCCCGGCATAAACGGCAACCTTGCCGATATGGTACTTTGCCAGTACGGGGACGGCGATTTGGTGCAGCCGTTCAAAAGCTGTCACACCTTCTTTAACCGAATGACCGACATAGAAAATTTCCGGCTGCAAGCTGAAATGCTTTTTGATCTTCACTTCAACCTGCCCACCAGCATAGAAATAATTATCATCGCTGACCTCGAACAAAGCCGGGTCCATAACGGACGCTTTAAAGTGCGGGAAATTAAATCCGGCTTTAATGCCAATGCGGACTTTGCTCTGGGCGTTTACTTTGCAAACAAGGAGGCAGATAAGAACCAATACATTAAATGGTTTGATAGACATACATGATGATTTAAGGTGTTATTGAAGCTGGATGTTTTTACATTGGTTTTGCTCACAGGGAACAATGATCGTCCCTGTCCAGGTCTTTCCCGTGCAAGTAGCCCTGTACGTGTAGGTCTTGCCCATATACAGGTCGAATGTGGCATACTTGTTATAGTTGACGTTACTGCATTCGGGCGCTGAAGCGGCGGTATAAGAAATCTTTCCCTGAAAAGGGGTGACGACTTTCCCATCAACGTCTTTGACCTCAACGGTGATTTGCCCACAGGAAAAATCATGGTCGATCCAGAATAAATAAGTGTTGGAAGCGACTACTCCGCCATAAGAACCGCAATTGCCGCTGTCATCTTTCTTTTTGCAGGACGACAGCAAGAAAAAGCAAAACGTAAAGAATGAGACAAGTACGGCTGTTGATAGAATACAAGCAGTAATAAGAAGTGGTTTCAGTTTCATGGTATATATTATTTGAGTTGTGAAATATCGCGTAAGAGGCCGTGTACCTCGCTGGCTTGCCAGCCTCGTTTCTTGCCGTTCAGTTTTTTTAGCCCTAACCGGTTAAGCCTCTCGGTTAAGGAGCGCACTGTTGTATATTTCTTCTTCTCTCTTCTGATCGTGTATCTGATCTTTTTCAGATAGGCTCGTTTCTTGCGTTTAAGTGTCCGTATCAGTTTCTTGACATTACCGACGAATTTGTAGCCTTTGTCCCTTTTGGCTTGCAAGGAGCGCTTTGTGTTTTCCCGGTTCTCTTCTAAAAACTTCTCGTCATAAGCAGCCTGAATATGCTTTTGAAAATTATCGGCTGTCGGGTTGTCCATGCTGACAAAGTGAACTTTCTGACGTATCAAACTCGAAATAAAGAACTCGCTACGTCCCAAACGACTTTGGGCCGCTGCCAGCAGATCGAACTCGGGATGAAGCAGGCACCAGTTAACGGCTTTGAGGACTTCCGGTCGTTTCTCATGGTCTTCACCGCTTTTAACCTCCCGGAACTCTTTTACCAGCAAAATTTTATTCGCCTTGCAGTATGCCTTAATCATAGCGCGTTGAGCCAATAGGCCCAATCCGCTTTTGCCTTGCCCCGGCGTTGATACACGGATATATGAAACCGCTTTTTTCATCGGCCTTGCCTTGAATCTGTTCTATTAGTCTCGAAGAAGTATTTTTGAACAAAATCGAATAAAAAATAAATAAGGCAATACAGCGGAAACCCTGCATTTTCAGGGGTTGCAGCGTTTTTGTTTTTTCAAAATAAAACGTTCACCTGTTCTGTAACTATCCTTCATATCTAACCGAACAAATATATTTGCAGCACAATTTAACGGCATTGATTAGTTGCACAGAAAACGATTGTTACTTCACTAAAACTGCGTATCAATGGAAAACGTGCTTATGCAGGTGTGTCGCGAAATGCACAACCTGACCAAACGACAAGTCGCCCACAAAATGGGCATTCCCACGCCTGAATACTACGAGTTGGAAACGGCAAAAATTTCAATGACACGAGAACACGGCAAGGCGCTCGAAGCTATTTACAACATCAAATTCAATTACTTCATTCATGCTTCCGAGCAAATTGAGGAGATAAGAACCCTCCGGGAAATCATCAAACAGCAAAAAGAAGAATTAAAACGGCTGAACCAGCTTATGGAAGGCGGGTATGAATTTATCCATCAGAGCAAGCAAGCAAAGGCCTCCTGATATGAAAGCGCCGGGAATATCGGATCAACTACTCGTTGATCTGCTCGTGAAGAAAGACAGGAGCGCCTTTACCTTTTTGCAGGACACCTATTCGCCGTCATTGCATGGCCCGCTTATCGAGCTTTTGCGAGATAAGGACATTGCTGCCGATGTGCTGCAAAAGGCATTTATTGCCGCCTATTTTACCATCAGTGACCGCAAACGCCGGGGGCAGAAACTTTATACCTGGATGCTCAATATTGCTCTGCGACATGCCATTGAAACGGTCTCGGTGATCGAGAAATGGCCAACTGCCAGCCAGTTGCAAACAGCATCCGGTGGCATAAACGCTCTACTCAATCGAATGGATGCGGGGCCGCGTGAAGTGATCCGGCTGATTTACGACAGGGGCTATAGCAAGGCAAAGGCGGCGTCCCGTTTAAAACTACCAATTTACCGAATAGACGAATTACTGCAAACCGGCTTGCAGGAACTGCAACAGTATCTGAATGCGTATCAGTGGAAATGACCTTAAAACAAAACAATGGAAGTCTTTTCAGAGTATCACAAGAGCAAAGAAACTTTATTCAAGCGTGCCAATGAAATCCTGAAAGATGGCGGCATATACGATATCATCCCGTGTCAAGCAGGGTTTCTGATGTATTACACTCTCAGTGAAAACTGTAGGATTGCGTATACTGTTCTCAAGGGCAGAAATGATGAGGCATTTAAATTCACCATCGGCAACAAAATAGATCCTCAAAATGAGATTGAACTTGTAAAGGGGGACGTCTTGTATTTCTGTTATCAGAGGTCGAAAAAAACTTTCTTTTATTGTCCGAAGGCGCTCATTGGAAAACGCGAATTTAGAATGGAAGCCAGCATAGGTTTTTCCACATATGGCCAAAAAACTGCTATGCTTAAGGAAGGTTTGATTGAAAGCTGCTTATCCTGTGATATTTCAACCTATTACTACAATTTGATACACAACTATAAATGTGACGGCGTTGCCTATCGAAACCGTTGGCGCGAAGAACAATCCGATAATGCGTTCTAAAAAATGTTTCTCGATGGGTAATTGCTCGCAAACTACCGATTACGGCAGCATAGAAACCATACTTACGGAAGGCTTGATTGAAAAAGCGCATATTCAGTAACCAATTTATTCATATAAAAAATACCAAACTATGGAAGCGCCGGAATTTGAAGAAGAATTTATCGACTATGAGGAACAGTCAACACTTGCAGCCAGAACCTGTTTTGATCGAATGAAGGACGCCCTTCATGGCGTTCAGGATATTTATAAGTATTTATGTCGGCACGAAAATGCGGATATACGAACGCTTAAAGTCGCAGACTTATCTTATCCTGGCACGCGTGGCCTATACAACCATGTCGCTCATATCCGGCTCGCAGGTCGATGGATTGAACGGGCAGGATTTGAGCGCGGTGACCATGTGCAGGTCATTACGGTAAAAGGCATGGTGCTGGTCGTGCCTGTACAGATGCCTCCCGATCCAGAAGAATAGGAATAATAGATAACCGATCAAACCTCGTTGTGTGTGGCTTACTAACCCATGCCCCAGTAGCAACCGGGACATTACCCGGTTGCAGGGGCTTTTTTCAAAACGTTTTCTTTTTATGCTTATCCAAATAGGCATTAATGGATTCATAATTATACAGGATAACCTTTTTCATTGGTTGTGTGAATTCAATCTTTCCTTTATCGCGCAGATTCTGCAACGTTGTTTTGCTCGTAATGTTAAGCATTTTCATTGCTTCATCATCGGATATCCACTTGTTTTGTTGAACCGGTAATTTGTTCATTAGACGTTCTGCTACTTTATCAACAAGGGCGTGAAACGCGTCATCTTGTATGCAAATAATGTTCATGTTTAAATTATTTATTTGTTAGTAGGTTGAATAATTCCTCACGATTTTTAAATTGTCGGCGCATCAATGCGGTTAACAGGATACCGTCATTCGACCAATATTGTTCGTAATCTTCACGCAGTTTGGTAATGATCTCCAAAACTTCAGGTGGTGCATCGGTGTACGTACAACTATGCTTCTCCAATAACTGCTGTTCTGTATCTGAAACTGCTATGCGCATCAGCTCTTTGTGGTATTCAAAGGCTTTGATCTGGTTTTCCTGCTTGGTAAATAAATCTTTTAACCGTGTATCATAAATCATAAGTAATGTTTGAATGGGTGTGATAAATGTTACTAGAGATCAAGGCGCAACTGCTTCTTTTGCTGGCGCTTGTCTGCTTCTTCAATAGCCTGCTTTAACTCCTGCAAAGCCTTTTCAAGTTTCTTATTGGGTTTACGCGTCAGGGACTTTTCTACAGCGGTTATTTTTTCCTGTTGCTGTTTGAATGATTGCAAGAGCTCATGGGCCTTTTGTTGTGCAGGATTATCAATGGCTTTATCCAGCATTTCTTGTGTGGCAATTTTCTTCAGGCGCATTTTTTCATTGAAGGTTTTCAACTCGTTCTGCCGTTGGTCGTATTTCTTTTTTTGTTCAAGGATGACAGTCAGGCTGTTTTCTTGTAGCCGGTCAAAGTAATCAGCATCTTGCCGAATGCGCGCCTCACGGATCACCGTCTTATCCAGTTCCAGCTTGCAACCTTGCAAGCGTTCCCTGACCTGTTTCGTCCGTACATTTTTCAACTGGCGTACAAGGTCATAGCTTATACCTGTTTTTTCATCCACTACCATAAAGGGACGCCGCGATTGACTTTGCACAATGGTATAGCCATGCCGCTCGGCAGCGCTGATAAAATCTTTTCCGGTTGTGGTCTGCTGCCAAAGTTCAGTCAATGTATTTTTGATCAGATCCCGATCGTGATTGCGAAACGGGGTGCGCTTTTGTTCCAGTACTTCTTCAATTTCTCGACGTGCTTTTGATAATGCCAGTTTGAAGAACTTGTCCGGTATGAGTTTTCCGTTTTCATCCACGCGCGAATACCCTACGTGCATATGGACGTGCTGTTTATCGTGCAGCACCATTATGCGCGGTTGCTGTGCGAAGTGCATATGCTTCTCGACTATATCCGTACATTTCAACCAATCTTCAGCCCGCATCACAGCGTCTTGGGGTGGATTTATTACTAAGTGGAAAATTTCCTTCTTGGATTTTGTCAATGCACCTTTTAGTGAAAACTCCCGCAAGGCCAGATAAATATTATCCTTGTGAATGGTGCCACGTATATCGAACACTTTGGCGTTGTCGTTCGCGGGGTTGTTCATCAGATACCGGGCCATCTGTCCACCGTTGCCCCGTGTCCGGCCAATTAAAATCATGATGACAGTTTTTTTATCAGGTGACCGGAAAGGTTTTTTATCCCTGTCAAGGTATCGGTCAAGAGTTCCATTTGATCAGGGTTATTCACAAATTTTCCTGAACTGACAATTTGATCCAGAACGTTCCCGATTTTATTCAGGTTGTTTAACTCCATTATCAATGCGGCTTTATCCGGTGCTGCTGTCTGCATATAGGCGGAATCGCCTAACGCCGACTTGCGGATGAAGTCTGCGACAGAAATGCCGGCACTGATTGCGCGTGATACAATTTCATGCGCTTCTTCAATTGTTAGCCTTAACTCAAAACGCTGGCTGCGCCGCTTGTCAGCAGCTTTATATGAACGAGGCATACATAATGTTTTAAGGTGAAAAATTTCAGCCGAGAGGGTAAAGGGAGAACGCAGTACCTCTCCCTTTCAAGATGGCTTGTGCAGGACAGAATGTACGTAACAAGCCACATCTTGAGCATTTATTAAAAAATGCCAATCCTGAGGCGCGGGATGAACACAGGAACGGACGGCTTATACAAAAAGCAACGGCCGGGCCTGTGTCATAACGCGTCAAACAAAGACCTTACTGCTCCTGCCCGTGATCCCTTTTCCGGTGCTGCATAAAAAACTTTATGACTTTATCCAGCTTGGATTGCTGTTCCGGTTCGTAATTCGGCTGATAGATTTGGCGCTTGGGTTCAGCATCAGCTGACAGCGTTCTGGAATCGCGAATGATCTGGTTTACCTTCCGCCAGTTCTGGTATTCCTGCTCATGCGCCGTATACATTCTGTCCAGTTCAACCTTGTGGCGCTTCAAAAGGTTTTCCATTTGTTCTTGCCTTTTGGAAGCAAAATATTTTGAGTAAGGGTTTGCCTGTCGCTCCTTATCGTGTCTGGATAACATCTGTTTGAGTTCCTGACTTTGCATTGTATCCAAATCAATGCGTTCTTGTAGATGTTTTTCAACCAGTTCTTTCGATGTCATAAAAATGCGTTTGAACGTTTAAAAATCTTGTCTGGTTTGACGGTTTCTGTTACACTTGATCATGAGCCATTCTACTATCATCAATGCCAATGAAAACCGTGTCTCGTCCTGGCTAACAAGAGGTGACCGGGCGGACAACGAAAGCTACGCGCTGTTTATCCCTGTGGCAGATGCATTGATTGCCAAACATGCCACACAGCCGTGGAAAAATTCACCGGGTGATTGGTGGTATCAGCGTATGCAATTTGCCATTTGCTGCAAGTTGTCGCAACCCAACCGAACGCGCGAAAGCACGATGAACACAATTGCGCTGTTTCTGGAATGCCACCTGATCAACCTTTATAATGATCCAGAGTTCAAAGACCTTTAGGCAATCCGTTGGGGATGGTGGGCCATCTTCATAAAATACTCATGTGTTTCATCAACAGGCAGTTTCCCTGCTTTCAATAATGCCCGTTCTTCCTTTGTGAGCCATTTTTCATCCAGCGATACACCTTCATAGCGGTTCTTGAAATATGGTGTATCATCCAGCACAACCTTTGCTCGGTCACAAAGAGTGATAACACCATTCATATTGCCAATCTGTTCAGGTGTTAAAAGAGGTATTTTTTCTTCTACATAGGCAATACTGTTAGATGTGCTGGCCTCTTTCCCCTCTGTAAAGCTGGTCGAATGCTGTTCCTTTATGCGTGTTTTGGTGCCCAGTATCTTGGAAAAATATTCCCTCGTTGCTAAATCTCTAATACCACCTATGCACTGTAGAACGCCAGCGTTGGCTAAAAAGACAGTCATGCCATCTTCTCCATATATATCACGCAGGGATGCGATGGACTGCGCATAAATCCACATGCGGATATTCTGCCCGCGGCCAAAAGCAAAATTTCGTTTGGCATCATCGAACCTTTTCAGGAGCGGAAATTCATCTAAAAAGAATTGAACTGGATTGGCTGGCTTTGCATTACAGGCTTTCAAAGAAAGTGCAATGACCATGCGGGCCCAGCCATCGTAAACATCAACAAAGCGCTCCGGCAGGATCAGGTAGACGGTAACATTACCTTTCGCTGACAGGTCATACGGATTGAAATCATTTTTAGAAAGATTGTGGCGCAGTTGCGGGCTGGCAAAAAGCTCGGTTCCATTTTGCGCATTACTGCGAATACTGGCCAAAGTAGCTGCGCTGTCAATTAACCCCAAAAGTTCCTCTGCGCCAATTGAAATAATTCCATCCAACGCGGTATTCTGTTTCATGGAAAGCAAAAGGTTGGTAAACTCATCACCGCTTGTTCTGAGCATTTTGTAAAGCGTGTGCATATTCCGCTCTTTTTTAGGCAAAGCGGTCGCTATATGTTGAAGACAGAGACTTACAACATGCCTTCCTCGTTGCGTCCAGTACGGTTCTTTTGCATTAGGATTATCCGGGATCAGCGCTTGTGCAATGATATTGGTGTTTTCAATCAGCTCGCTTTCATCTTCGAGAAAGATGAAAGGATTAAAGCCTGAGTTTCTAATGCCATGCGTGGCGCGAATCGATGTTTGATCATCAAATGGATCGATGATATAAACGGTTTGACCCATTGCCTTTTGGGCGGATGCCGTAATCTGGCTTAGCTCCCTTTTGATATCCAGTACGAAGTTGCTGCTGAATGGTTGTATCAAGAGGTTCGGGATGAGGTGCAGACTTGATTTCCCGGCACCTGAACCGCCGATTACAATTCCATGCACATTTTTCGTACAGATATAGTCACCGCCGAGCCATACGCCTTCTGTTTTATGAGGATCAGGACGGATGATGCGGGCAAATTCTTCGTCTGTTGACCAGCGGGCGTCATTGGGGTTTGTAACAATGTCAAGTCCATCGGCAACAATCTTCCATTTGATACGGATAATGATAAAGACGACGGCTAACAGAAAAGTGATGAAGATATTAGTTCCATCAGCATTCACGCTGAAACAGGTCATAAAACTGATCAGAAAAAACACGACAATAACGGTCAGTACGTAATTGCGCCTGTATCTCTTACTTGTTGGCATGGTAAAGAATTGAAGATTAGAAAAAGATGTTTAAAAATGGGCGGGTTGATTAGGCCCGCCCGTTACAGTAATTGCGCCTGGGTTATTTCTTGCCCAGATTGTTCAAGGCATCTTTGGCGCTTTTCTCGCCGTAATAAACCTTGCTGCCGATTTGGGTCTTATTGCCTTCGACAGTGATCTTGTCACCGTTAGGGGCAATTTGATACGGCCCGTAATGTGAGTCCGAAGCGCCATTTTGCGTAGCGACCTGGCGGACTGTATTTTGCTGTTTGCTGTTCATGTCTGACAGATTTAAAGTGAATAATAAATGATCATTTGGGCTTGCTTTCGGGCATGGCATGGCCAGTGCGCCTCAAGCGACATTTTTAAAGAATTACAGATATAATTTGTCTGGAAAGTTTTGAATGATTGCCGCTGTCCGGATCAGCGGCCAATACAATCTGGTAGGTGAGCTATGCCATTGGAACTGTTTTTTTGATCGCTTGTTCGATCATGCCTTTTAGCTTTTCGGCTATAGACTGAACGGCTTGTTGAATTGTCAACAGTTCGGCAAGTTGCTGCTCTGCCTCTGAAAATTCTGTTAAGTCGCTTTTTTCAGCGCTACCTTTTGGCTGTCGTGTGTGCTGGTTCATATATGTATGTTTTGGTTTTTAGTTTGAAGCGGTACAGTAAAATTCATTATCCTGATATACGTCATCGATAAACCAGTGATCGTGGATATTGATAAAGCGGAACCTGTAAAACCGGTACTTTAACTTGTCGGGGTCTAAAATCTGTTTTTTGAATTTCACTTTCTGAGCAGCGCTGGCATTCCCCCATTCATCAACTGGTTCCAATCCGATAAGAATAATCGCATCCAAAAGGCCCGGATTGATTTCAGTCAGTTGGTGAATGTAGTATCCTACGATCTCACGGTCGAACAGGAACACCTTTTGAAACTTTTCCCGATGACTTTCCATTCGGATAAACTGGCGCAGGTTTGGGGACAACATACCTTCAAGTTTCTTCACCTGTTTCCTGCCCATCAATACATAGAACGTATTCAGGCAGGAATGGACGTCCTTCACATAGTCGTTTGATCTGTTAAGAGCCGCCATAGTTATAATATTTAATATTATCAATGATTTATTATGGACAAAGATTTCTTGCCTCCACCAAAAGCGGAGTATTTAAGAATTGACATTATGTATATTATGTATTAGGAAAGGTGTCGGCAGTTTAATTTTTTTGAGACTGCCTATTAGGTACGCTTGTAACGATATTGGAGCATCACATGGCTTTTATAGGAAAAATTCTAACGATCAGAACGTGGCGTAAATATCAGAACAAATCGAGTTCTGAAGCGATGATGGCTTACTTAGAAGCATCTGAAGAAATGGTCCAAAAGCTTCAAGAAATCTCATCCCAATCCAAAAACTGTAAAGAACTCAAAGAGAATTTGTCAGCGTTTATTCAGGATCGTCAAAAGTTTAATGAGCATGTTAGTAAACATTGGAGAGGTCCTGAATTTGAATCTAAGCGGCCAATAGTCTAATAAAACCAACCATTACTAAGCCATTTGATCATTATGATGCTAAGTTAAGTACGGTTTTGCTTAAATGTATCAATGAAAGCTGATTACCAATCACTTGTGATCACAAATGTGATAGAGGGTTTTCATGAATAATTCATTCATGAAAGCGGAAATCCTTGTGCGGTCAGCATTTTACAAGAATAATTATTAAGTTTAGTAAAATAGAACCTGACATTACGTTTTAAAAAGAAAATAAAATTTTTTAAAAAATTTCTGCATGATCAAGAATGTAGAGTTTACGAAAAGTGATTTCGAGTTTTTTGAACTCTGTATAAGACTTAAATTTTGTTACGACAATCCTACAAGGACTAAGGACGCCGAAACCTCTAAGGAACTTTACCAAACAATTAGGGATTTGTTGGATCGACCAGAAAAAAATAATGCAATCAAAAATCAATTTTATTCATCAATAATACCAGCCATAAGTAAAAAGAATTTATTGACGTTTTATAGAAAAGTGAAACGTTTAACCAATCAAGAAAGGGTGGCAAAGAAATTCCCAGAAGTAGTAAAAGAAATAAAAGAGAAAATTGATGATTGGCAGACGATGCTTCTTGATAGGCACACCAAGAAAGATTATTACGTTGATCCAGGTGAGTGGGAACATAGAGAAATTCAACAAAGGCAATCAAAAAATTCAAAGCTTCAAAGAAAATCATCGGGAGGTATATTCAACGACGTGCTTAACCCTAGCAATGGAAAATTAGAATCTCAAGAAGTGGAAGATACTAATTCCCATAGAAATGAGAAGTCCAAATTAAATTCAAACACACAGGACATAGAAAATGAAAAGGTATCGGTTCTGAGCGTAAGTTCTGATCAGCATCTTGATATGTTAATCAAAGGATTAAACGAGTACTATAAAGACGCTAATTTAAAGATTGAGCTGAGACAGTTTAATATTTTAAAAGATCTTGCATCTAAACGAATTTCGAAGAATAGCGAAGGTCCCGCACTAAGAAAAAGAATTTTCTACAACGCCAAAGAAAAGCTATTGAGTTATAGCTGGCAGTGGTTCGAGTTAAAGAATGAACATATAATGAAACGGGAATTTAACTGGAATTATACCGAACCTCCCTTTGAATTAAAAAATCAAGCTATGGGGCATATTGATTTCTTAATCAATCATAATGACAATACATTAGGAAAGCAAAATCATTTGTTCTCTGCCGAGTTTCTATT
The DNA here is from genome assembly GCF_002077945.1 of Niastella vici. Taxonomy (GTDB): domain Bacteria; phylum Bacteroidota; class Bacteroidia; order Chitinophagales; family Chitinophagaceae; genus Niastella; species Niastella vici. The sequence goes on along the minus strand of NZ_LVYD01000001.1, from coordinate 536,831 downwards.
TACTTATAAATACATTTTAATAAAAACGATCCCATCGTTGCAGACAGAAACACATGAATTCTATTGCTTTCCATTAACAGACAGTTGGGATATCCCTTCGATGATTACGGGGCATAAATTGGCATACAACAAAATCAAACAAACTATTACTGGTAGTATTTCAATAATACGTCAATGTGATGTCCTTAAGGACGATAAAAATTTAGAATATGGCGAATTCGACTTCAATGATGCGTCGCTACCGCAATCTGTTCGATCTATATTAGTTTGTCCAATGGAGCTTTCAGTAGCAGTCTTCAAAAACATTAACTCTAATCTTAGCCATCTTCTCAATGAAAGTTATGCAGTTCAGTGGCACATTGAGTCACTAAATATTCCGACAAGCACTGAAAGGGAAGATATGTGACTGCTATTAGTTTTTTTGATATTCTTTCCCGTCTATAAAAATAAACTCAGATAACTTATCAATATACCCGGGTTGTAAAAGGTAATAAGACCCGCTTGCATATTCAAATTGGCCCACATATTTGGGGATGTTAGCCCAGAAAGGAGGGTTGAATTCCTGTTCTCCGGCGGCCTTGGTGACATAAGTAAATCGGCCTTCTATCAATTGAACTGTGGCTATGCCATGCTCTTGTGCATATGTTTTGGCTCCTCCTTGAAATGGGGACGTAGAAAAGAGAATGCCTTTATGTGCTCCTAATGAACGAACTTTATCATTCAAAACCTGAACGATCTCTCTTTTTATTGGTGCAGAATGCCTCTTGCATTCAATCAAAATAACAATGTCACAATTTATTGCTTCAAAAGTTGCCTTTATATCGATTTGATAAGTCCCGTCGTGAGCCTGCATTTTAACATCATGAACGGCTTCGAATTTCTTTAGCCCTTTACCAGCTTCAAGCAAATACTCATGAACAAGTTTTTCAAACTCTTCAGGCGAAATTTCGATATTGTCTGGCATCTTTTTCATGGCAATCGGTTAAATTTTTCTTAGAAGGTTAGCGCTTCTTGCCTTTTCAATTAAATAATTCGTAAAAGCTGAACATGACACTAAAAAGAACCGTGCATCTGAAGTATCAATGTTTTTTTCTTCGAGCAATGCGTGCCGTATCCCATTCTTGTCATTGGTATAGGCATATAACTTTTCAAACCCTGCTTTCAAAACAGGATTTAGAAAGCCACTTTTTTCTAACTTATTTAATGCTTTTCCTAAAGTATTTTCAGGTTCAATAATACGGCTAATGACCTCAACCATACTTATGCTTTCCTTAATGGAATTCCTATAGTCAGGGTTTGGTTTTTTAGAGAACAAATCAATAGCAGCTTTCAGGTGTTCTTGAATTCCAATAATGTGATGTTCTTTTGCGAGGCTCCCAGTTGAATTTATTTCCGCTATTTCGGTACTATTTGTTATCTGAACGAATTTGTTACTAATAATTGTATAGGCCGAATTATGCTGCCTCAGTTTGCCATTAATATATTGAATGAAGTCATTGTATGAATAACGCCCTTCATTTTCATCGAATTGACGCAGCACGAATTCAAAAAATTCGTAGACTTTGTACCAAACGGATTTCTCAATATATTGTTTAACGACATCATCAAACTCATAATCGCGAGGAAAATCATCTAGCGGTTTTATTAAATAATGAACCCATATAATGCGACGTATGGTTCTATAACCATCTTCAGAATAACTTTGGGCGTCATGAAGAGGCTGTAAAATGAAAAGGTAAATCGCATTCCACAGTTCCGTTCGTAAATCGGTACTGATACTATCCACTTGAAATGGCACTTCAACAGGCTCAAATCCGTATCTTTTTCCAAATGATAAATTGTTTTTGTTCGCTGTCATGGTATTGCAATATAATGTTTTTGGTAAAATGCTATAAACTTTATCATGGATTCATCTTAATAGACAAGGACTTAAAAAACAATCCTCAATAGTAATGAATGATTTTATAAAGCAGGATTGTTATCAGCCTTATGCCTTTCTTTCCTCCACCACTGCCTCAATAACGACCGGCTGGCTGATTGTTTCCGGTAACACATAGCGCGGATTAATAACGTCAATCAGGTCGGGCTTTCGTTGGGTAAACTTCATCAGCAGGGTATTCAACAGGTATCCCTTTAGCGTGACAATCTCCGAAGTAAACCGCATGATGATCACATTGTGTTCGGTTTGCAGATGCAATTTTACCGATACCAAAAAGGGATAATAGAAAACTGCCTTGTTCCCATCCTCCCAACAAATCAGCACCCCGTTAAACAGGTCAGGCGACCCCGCATTTGTATTCACATACGGCCGGGTGGGATCGTTTTCCTTTAATTCGCGGTATAACTCATTAGACGGGTTTTGGTGCATAAGACCTTACAGTGCTTTCTATACGTGGCGGTTGTTGAGGTTCGACCTGGGCCTGTGGTGGCGCTGGTTGTTTCGGCTGCGCCTGTTGAGTGGCGATAAACTGGCTAAGGTTATCCCCGCCCATCAATTCAAGGGCCGATTGCCGGTCGCCTGTTTCTGACACGTGATCCAGTAAGGCTTCCTTGCATTCGGTATATACGCGCACCATATCTCGCGCCCTGCTTACTGATACATAGAACTGTTTCAGAGATGCGGCTGCAAAGGTGACCGCAGGCATTGCAATAAACACCTCGTCAACTGTTTTGCCCTGTGCGGCATGGGACGTGGTGGTATAGCCGTGATTGATATGGCCGAAGTCAACACCAATACGGTATTCAGCTCCGCTGGCCGGGCTTACCAGTGCAATAACACCATTATCATCAATGGATGCCACCTTCAGGCTTTGCCCATTGTTCAGCCGCTTGCCGTTACGGTCAAAGCTGCCACGGGTAATCGTAACCGTATCGCCAATGGCAAGCGGAATAGTGATTTTCCGATAGACAGTGAATTGGTGGGCCTTGTCCAGCGGCAGGGGCAAGGTGGCCCCATTGGCTTCGGTCATAATAACGCTGTTGCCTGATGCCTCATTCACCTGCCATATGCTGCCACGGGCAATGCCTTTAAGGTTCTGGTTAAACTGCACGGCCAGACCTGGCTGGTACATGCAAGGATCGGCCTTCTCTGCCTCGGTGTAGTTCAAATTAATGTAACGGGTGACGTTTATATCCTCCGGCCCGATGGTGCCAGCGGCGCGTAAGGCTTTACGCAGATCAGCGGTAACGGCCTCGCCCTGCTGGTGCGTGGGTGACACCACAAGGGCGGTGTTGCCTTTGGTGATGGCAGCCATATAATCGCTGACCAGTTGCGCATTCAGGCTGGCCGTATCGATTTCGGTTATGGCGTTAAATTCTTCCAGCCGTTCAAAGGCGGACTGGATATTGCCTGCGGCAATATCTTCAACGGCCTTGCGATAGCATTCATGGCGCTGACGATATATCTTGTTTACCTCTGCTGCCTTGATACCTGCAACGGTATTCAGGATACGAAGCGCATCGCCCCGTATAACGCTATTGTGTTGGCGTGTGTCTCCAAAAAGCAAAACTCGTGCGTTTCTGTCCGTGGCCAGTTGTAACACCGCCGCCATTTCCTTTACGCCCAATAACCCCGCTTCATCCACGATCAGCGCCCCATCCTGCAGGGCGTCCTGCATGTCGGGATCAACCAGCAACCGGGCGACGGTATCAGCGTCGCTAAACCCTTCTTCCCGCATTACCCCACGCGACGCGTTAGCCGTCGGGGCCACCATGACCGGGTTGATGCCCGTGCCCTGTATATGCCTGACCAGTTCTTTCATCAGGGTGGTTTTTCCGGTGCCAGCACCGCCCTGTACATTCGATACCCTGTCCGTGGTCGTCAGGACGTGGGTAATGGCTGCGGCATGTTCCCCCGTAGCGGTTAAGGGTGGTGCTTCGCTGTATAAGGGAACGCAACAACCCTTTCCCGCCATAGCAAGCCTGACCATGCGTTGTTCTTCGGCCAGCACCTCATGCGTGGTACACATGAGTTTCGAGCCATCCTGTATGCGGCGGATAATTCGTTTGTCCCGGTTGAACGCATCCGTGATCGCATCGAGGGTTATACCGGCATGGCCCAAACCATACCGGTAGGCGGCGGCAAGGATGCGGCGGTCATGGGCCACCGATGCCCGTTCAAAACATTTTGAAAGCGCGTGGTCGATACATTGTGCCGGTGTAATGGTTATAGTCTGTTGTTGGGGGATCACATTCTTTAGATTGCCACTGCTATCGCTATTATGCAGGTTCAGTTCAGCGATTTGCCTGTGCCAGTCCGCTTGCAGTTCGGCCATTGAAATATTTTTTTTCTTTTTGGCCCGTGTCTGTGCGGCAAGCTGGTCTAGCTCTGCCGTATCGGTAATATTGTTTTCCCGTGCAATCCGGTTGACCTCCTGATTGCGTTTGGAAAACAGGTCGATGACCGGCTGCGGTATGCCATCCAGTTCAAAGAATGTGGCGGTTTTACGAATGCTGTAGCCCAATGCCATTAATTTATCGGCCAGCTTCTTGTGATAGCGTGCCTGATAATAGGGCATGTCGCGCTTGATAAATTGGAACTGCCCGGCTTTATAAACCTGCTCTGCCTCATCCCATGTCACGTTAAAGACAGTGTTGTGCCGGTGCAGGTGCGGATCGGGGTTGGTATCATCATCGACCGGCCTTGCTGTTGAATGGTCAAAACCCGACCATAATAATTCACCTGTTTGGCGATTGTCGTTCTGCCCGTTCTTTCGCACGCGCGTTTGCGCATCATCTTGTATATCCAGCATGGTTTCATTTACTGATTCCTGAAACGCGGTAAGAATGTCCTCATGCCCGTAAACGGCGTAAGCAATGGAAACGGATTTGGGACAAAGGGCCGTTATATCATAATAGACGGTTCTGTCTTCGGTTGTGCGTTGTGTCAGTGTTTGGCCGGTAACCGGGTTGATATTCCAGCACAGAGAATGAAACACCTCTTTTGTCGCAGGTCCAGTAATCCTCAAACGATCTGCAATCTTGCCCTGAAACTGGCCGGGGCTTTCCTGCTGGTCGTTGATGTAATAACCGGCCTGTGAAAGCGCATCATTAAAATAATCCTCTGCGTGTGCCGCAGATTTAACCTGTATCATACGAAGCATGGGCCGTTATCTCTAGTAATCGAAACAAACAAAAAAGCAGCGCCCGTTAGAGGCGCTGCCAGTTGAGGCACATGAATTACGATGGTTTGCAACCGGGCGGTTTTTGCTTCACGTACCGCGAAAGCACGGAATCATCTTCTGTGATTTGTTCACAGGAACGGGCTGCATTTGCGTAAACACTAATCGGATATTTTGCTTCAAAATGCAGATCACGTTCGACACGCAAACCGTAAGCATTTTTCACACTGGAAATTTCTTCAAGGCTGACGTAACCAAGTTCGGGAAATCCCATACCCAGATCGCACAAGCCAAAAGCAAGATCGGGTTCTTCGGGATCAAGTTCGGTAATCAACCAGGTATGTCGCATTCCCGGCATAAATAATTTAATCACCGGATAATGGTCTTTGCCTCGCTGCTGCCCGTTTTTGATAAGCTGCTCGTATTGCGATTGCGTATAAAGTTTCATTGTCTTTCCTTTCTTGTGATAGTTGATGGGTACAAGGCGGGATCAGCCGAATGGCCAGTGAACGTTCCCGGCAAAAATTTTGGGTTGGGCGTGCGGGCGAAAATTTTTGTTGGGAATAAGGGAGCGCCTTCGGCACCGTCCCTTGTACGCATCCATCAGCTTTCACAGGGGAAGTGAAATGATCTGCGTTATACCTTGCGTTTCACGCTGGCTGCTTATACAGGAAGGCTATTTACAGGACGGGAAAAACATCGGCGATTAAAGGTTTTGCAAAAACTCGAAAACCAATAATCTTATCCTATCACCAGCAAAAATTCAGACATTGAAAAAGCACCCGGTTAGGGGTGCTTTCCAAAATTTAATCGGCTAATGCTATTAGGCTGGCGAAGACTTTTGAGTTAACCACCACGCATTCACCGTTTCATGCGGCGGGGGATATAAAGTGTTCATGGGCCGGTGAATTAAATCCACCTCTCGTTTGAATATTTCTTCTAGCTCCCTATCGGCGTTTTGACCGTCGGGTGTATTCGGCATATAAGTAAAGGCAACACAATAACCGTACTTGTAGACATACCCATTGCATTGGGGTAGGCATGAATAATCGTTCAGGATAAGCGCATCGCTTTTCAATACCGAAGCCTTTTGATATTCCAAAAGCGAAAAGAAATCCCACCTATCCTTAAACACATGAATATACGGTGGCCCGGTTACCTCCCCGCGAATAAAAGTCACCCAAGGCTGGCTTTCCAGATATTCACGGAAGTATTTATTTTCTATCAGATAGCCGTCATCATCATTTGGCAAGCCAAGCGCAAGAAAATGAGATTTTTGCTTCCGATCATAGACATTCACTTCCTGCATGTACTTCTGTGCAAGTTTCAATGAAATGCCTTTTGCTTCTACTTCCGCAATAAGCGCGGGATCTTCAATTTTTTTAGTGCTGCTGATTGTATAGCGTGGTTCACATTGGGATGGTTCGGCTTCTACAGTAACTGAGCCAGTCATTACTTTACCCATCGTGTTTTCAATAAAGGCGAGCGCATCTGAGATGTCATGCGGCTGGTTATTGTGTTCGAGATGGGCGATTGCAAAGTCAATGATTGTGCCGCCTCGCTTTTTCCTGAAGTCATACCAGAAGTTCTTTTTCAGGTTTACATGAAGGGCTGGGTTCTTACCTTTCTTCTTTTCAGGATAGTGATAATAAGCATCTTTTTTCGTCTTTCGTTCGGGTTTAAAACCCAGCTTGTCCAATATTTCAAAAAGCGATATAGTTTTCGCCTGTTTGCTATTCATATTATCCTCACATGGAAATAATGTTTCAGGGAACAGAGGGAAAGGAAGTTCTGATACAACTTTCTTTCCCGACTTTTCAGGTTAAGGCTTCAGCCTTCGTTCCCTGTATTCCTGTAGAACCGATTGCCAATAATATACTCGCCCATTTTTCTCTTTTTGCGGCTGTAGGTCAGGCGTTTTGATACTGTCATATACTGCAAGTGTGCCAACTGTATGCTTGATATAAGGCGCGGCATCCTTGCGGTATATTTTTCGATCTCCTGTTTTGGGTAATTGCATTGAAATTCCTTACTGGGTTGTTATTAAGGGTTGGATGAACACTTTGAGATTTCTCAAAAGTGTGGGGCATAAAACAATCTTTTTAAGAAAAGTCAATATTTATCGGAGCTAATTAAAGGTTTTTCTTCTTTTTATTTTAAGCGGTTACAATAATATGCATCTATAAGACGCGATGTTTTAAACTGCCCAGCAAAGCCGCAACTTTAATTCGCAACGAATTATTTCAGTTCAAAAGCAGATAACGATATTTTTCCCTTCCGTTTTCAAAATTTATGAGGGATTGAATGGCTACCATGCAGGAAATTGAACACGTATTGAAAGTGGCGGCAAAGGTTGTGGCGATGTATGGCGAAACCTATCTGCCTACGTTTCAACGTGTATATCTGGAATTGCAATTGATGAAGGAACGAGAAACTAAAAAAGCTCTTGCCTTAAAGCAAGCGATTGATTACGCTTAATCCCAATAATCATTGGAATAAGGGATGTCACAACATAACGGTGACTATCAAATTTAAAACCGGTGATTATCCCTTATTTGTCAACCAGATGGAGAAGGGGCGGAAATTGAGCTTAGAACCTGTCGGGTGCGCCAAACAACTATCATTTTCTGATTGATTGTCGCAACTAAACCTTTAATTCGCAGGTTTATTTCTCATTTAGCTTGGCTATGAGAGTATACACCAGCTCGTTTCTGTCCCGAATTTGTCACAACCAGAGGAACAACGAGCATGACGCACTTGCTGAATCGCAATGGCATTTACTACTACAATCGAAAAGTACCGAACGCTTATAGACAATACGACCCTCGCGACTATGTTCGCGTGTCTTTGAATACTGACAGCAAGAAAATCGCTATCCGGTTAGCCGATGAAAAAAACGACCAGCTAGAAGCCTATTGGCATACCCTGCATAAAACCGGGGAAATGCACAGTGAGTCCAAATACAAGGCACTTGTAGAACGCGCCCAGGTACTAGGGTTTGCATATTATTATAACCAATTCCTTGCAGAACGCCCGTTCCATGAGATCATTGCCCGCTACCAATACCTTGAAAAAGTAAACTTCAATGAGAAACAGGTTGAAGCGGTTCTTGGTGCCGAAGAAAAGCCTGTCATCCAACTTAAAAATGCCCTGCGGTTATTTTGGAATTTATCAAAAGATAAACTAATCGATAAATCCGAACGCCAAGTTAAAAAATGGAAAAATCCACGGAAAAGGGCCTTTAAAAATTTCCTGTTATGTGTTGGCAATAAACCACTACCAGAACTGACACGCAGCGATATAGTAAACTTTAGAAATTGGTGGATTGGGCGACTGAAGAGTGGTGAGTACGTTTCAAATACTGCCAACAAAGAACTCATCAATGTAAAAACGATCATTACAACGGTTGCCGAGCATTATGAGCTTGGCCTTGATGATATTCGTTTATTTAAGAAAATACAGATCAAGCGGGATGATGCAGGAAAACGCCCAGCATTTACTACTGAATATCTCCTTGAAACCTTCTTAAAACCCGAAAACCTTGCAGGGCTAAACGAACAGGCGAGAAATGCCTTGTATGCGTTTTCCGAAACGGGTGCAGGCATTTCCGAACTCGTTAGTCTGTTGCCGGAAGATATTCGCTTGGATGATGAAATTCCGCATATTGTTATTGTATCTCGCAAAGGCAGCACTCAAAAAACGAAGTACCGTCGACGGGAAATTCCTCTTGTTGGATTTGCGTTGGATGCTTTCAAAGAATGTCCTGACGGGTTTACAAGATATGCTGGCCGACCGGATAGCCTCACCACTCTTTTGAATAAGTATCTAACGGAAAACAAGCTATTTCCCACTGAAGAACATTCGGTCTATTCGCTGCGCCACAGTTTTCAGGATAGGTTGTTAGCCATTAAGGCGCTTGATAGGGAGCAGGCCGATTTGATGGGGCATAAGTTTGAACGTCCTGATTACGGCGAGGGTGTAACGCTTGCTCAAAAGCTGGAATGCTTAAAGAAAATTCAACTAAGGCGATGAAAAATTCATTCAGTTGTATATCAGAATATTCACTCTATAAAAACCATGGGGTTCGCTCCAATACAGGATGAAGTTTAAATTCCCCGCCCTGTCTCATGAACGCTCCGGTAAGATACGCGATATCACCGGCATATTTAGTCGTGATTGGCTCTGCACAATGAGAGTCTGTCGATGCCCAGTTCAGTTTCGTTAAACTTAAAACCTGCGATGCTAAAACTCGTAAATCCGGTGTTTTCGCCATGTTATTTTTAGCTTCAATGAAAATATTAAGCTCTAACGGCTTGGGTGTGCCCAATGCCCTTCTGTATGGGTTATCTCCAGTAGTTGACAATAAGATCTGATTTCCTCGCGTAATAACATACCTGCCTCTTGTTAAACTTCCTGTCGTTTCCGGGCGGTCATCATAAAGTCTAACATGGTGATGTGAATTGATCCAAACAAATACATACGTGCCGTTTGGTCTAATTGATCGTGCTGCTTTCAGAATTGCAGCTTTATCCTCTCTTGAGAATTTTGCCGAATAATGGAAACAAATTGTTGGCTCTTCAGATAATTTTAGTTTTGATAAGGTTGCTTTGACAAGCGCCTCATAATGTTTTACGCGATCATCGAATGCGAAAACTTCGCTTCCACCTGAGTAAAACTCCCACCTTCCATATTCATTGAAGACATTTGCGAAGGCCATGACTCGGTTTGAACCCTTGCGATAGTTCTGTGTATAGGATAGCCCTATGAAAAAATCACAGTCTGGTATTGATTCTGGTAAAACCCAAGGCGTTTGACCGCACTTCGCAACAATATTTAGGGCTAAGTTTAAATCTTTAAAATCAGGGTTGAGTAATGTCGGTGTATCAACCATCTGGCAAGGAATACCAGCTTCCAATAGCATTCTTTTTATGACGTAATATGGAGATGTTTCGTCGTCAATTGAATGTCCAACTTCTGGACAATGGACTAAAAAGATTCTTGAGAGTGTATTATCTCCTTTCCACTCCGGATGCTGCTCTAATAGGCGACCAATCTCATTTTGTAGATTTTGGGGATCAGCATTAACAACTGTATTATATGTTAGCTTTACCCCAAATGTCCTTTCACTGCCTTTGAATTTAAATTTTCCTGTACGAAGGCGATCTATTAAAGCCTGCATGTTCGAATGGAAATTCGAGCCGCATAGCGGGATTATCTCAATATTTTTCGGGCTATTATCGTATGATCCGTATTGAGTAATTCCTTCTCGAACATCCGGACTTGCTTTATGTTTCGAAAACTCGACTTGCGGTTCCTTTAAGCCATCTACTCGTAATAAATTAGACCCATCTCCTCTTGGTGACATTCTTAGCGGTTCGGTTGAAATTGTTAAAGCTGACGAACCGATCTTTAAAGGAAAAATATTTTCAAAAACATCATTTATTACATTCCGTGTAACATCGGCGCGTAGTCTTGATGCGTTTTTGTCTGTTGCAAAGGTCGCTTTTTTAATTTCTTTAGGTAAGTCATACTGCACACCAAGCGCCGCAAAAACTTGTTTGATTGATTCCTGTGGCAGCTTAGGAATAACTTTGTTAATTGGCAGCGTTTCTTCGGTCTTCGTATCAAAAATGAAAACCCTGCAATAGTCATTTTCGATCGCGACTATTTTCCCATGTGACCAGCCTTGAAATTGGCAAATGCATCTCATATTAATTACACGTTCCGCCGATATATAATTCAGGACTTTTGGAAGCAGCAAAACGGTTTGTACTTCAACGGTATAGTCAACCAGCAGGAATAATCGGTCTTTATACTCTTTCATTTGAAAAATATACGCTGGAAAGAGTTGGACGATTTGAGATACCGCAGCGACTGAGGGTAGTGCCACACCGCGTCTGTGTGCAGTAATTTGTCCAAATGAATCACGATCTATAAACCATCCACTCGCGGCCATCTTATTTTTCAATGCCAGTATGATTTCCCTTTTTTGATGGTCTCTTTTATCATGGTCGGGCTCAAGGGAAACGCCCATGAAAGGATAAAGGTTACTAAATTCGGGTGAATCCGCGTTTTCTTCATTTGAAGTCTCCTTACGCGTAGCAGAGTTATTATAAAGAATAACCCGGGTTTCTAATGGGGTGGTTATATATTCTGGCGCTTGCAAACCAAGCTTTGCCATTTCTTCACGCATTCTTTTAGTGCCTTCCTGCAAAGCTTGGACGAAGGCTCTTCCATTTGCATCTTTCATTGAACGCAGCCATTCCATGAGCTGTGGGTTGCGGGAATGGTGTTCAAGATGTGTATTGTCTAACGAAAAATGTTCCGGGACATCGACGCTTTGAATAATGCCACCTGGACTGATAACGACAAACGCATCAGTGTACTTATAACAAAAAATAGGCTTGCCGATGCCATAGTCCCTGTGGGCAACCGCATTCACTACAGACTCATCAATTGCAATGGTGGGGTATTCCGGTTCTTCGATAAAACCACCCGATGGATTGCGTCGTTGATATACTTCAAAGAAGGCAGATTCTAAAATAAACGTTCTAAAGTCCCTAATTTGTTTTGTAATGCTACCGGAAAATTTTTTATCGTAGGTGGGGGCTGGCCTGTTTCTATGCTCAGAGTAGGGAACATCAAACCTAACTAAACGAATGAAGGCTTGGGGAATATCTCTTTCTGGGTTTACACTAAAAAACAATGCACCTGAATTGGTAAACCAAAGTTCGTCATTAGGCATTTTTGTGATCCCGCCAAAGCGTTTCAACAACTCGGTGGTAGACCAGGTGTAAGATGCGCTATCTAAATAAGTATTCGCGAATTCTTTATATACATCACTATCGACATCGCTTTCATCAAAGCGACTACAATTTGTACGCTCAAAAGAAACAACACCTTTGTCTCTTTTCATCGATTCAATGTCAATATCTGTAAGTTCAAGATTTTGAAGGCCACTACGACGCCAAGCTCTCTTTGGGCTGCCTGCCGTTTCACAAATCGCCTTATCGGCATACCCGCTGTAAAATAGCCCTATTTGAAGAGTTGTTCCATTTATCTCAATTTCATGTATCTTAAAATCAACTTTATGATTCACTATATAGTTGATCTGTGCTAATGAATTGATTTGGTTTTCGTTCAAGTGGTTTATTCCCACTATTTGCCCATTGGAAGCTATGCCAAGGACAAGTAATCCGCCATCATGATTTTGGTTTGCAAATCCAGATAAAACGGGAACAATATTATCAGTTTTAAATGTATTTATATCTTGACTGCGTACAACACCATTGACTGCACGAGGGGCTTCCTTTCTATCGAAAAGTTGGCCTTCAAAATCACGATCATTAGGCAATGTCAAAAAATCCAAATATTGATCTGGATTGTCGAAAATGTGTCTTGGACTATTTCTTTTACCCATCTGAAAGCAATCGTTAGAAATGCAAATATCTATTTTCTACCATAGAAAATACCATCAGGTAAGATGGAAGGCCAATGTTAGACCTATGTTAGACCCAAACAAAAAAGCAGCTATGAATTACTTCATAACTGCTTGGTTGTCTGTGGTGTGGGGCGGGATCGAACCGCCGACACAAGGATTTTCAGTCCTTTGCTCTACCGACTGAGCTACCGCACCATCAAATTTTTCAGGTCCTTATCCGCCTTCGCGGCACCGAACCTTTAAATCGGGCAGCAAAAATAGGGGATATTCCTAACAAAAGTGAAAAAAATGGCAAAAGAATTCCAATTCTCTTCAATTATTTTATAAAAATCAAGTGTCTGCTTCAAACAGCAATGCCTGGATGATGAAAAACATTATGACGAGCCCCGTGAACAAGCTTATTCCCTTAAATCACCGGCCAGGCAGTACATGGGTTTGCCATTTTTCACTGCTGTTGATCGTAGTATGGGCCCATAAAAAAACATCCGCCGGGCAGGCGGATGCTATTGGCTTATTCATTATTCATGCCCTTATTGCAGTCTCTTATAGTTGATTTATACTAATTGTTCGCTTATACCGCTATTGTCGGTATTTTCTTATTGGGTGCCGTAGAGTCGGGGTCCAGTTCCAAAATCAGCTGTTTTACTTCCGGTGCAGGCGTTGTAACAGGTGCCTGGCCTTTTTTGGGTGTTGCCCGTTTGGTGGCCGGTGCAGCCTTCGGTTGGGCCGTTGTGGTTTCTGAAGATTCCTCCCCGGTTACCAACTCAGTTCCCGCTGCTTTTTCAAACAGGGGATCATCGATCCAGTGGCTATCATCTAATGTTTTTGAAGCTTTTTTTACTGTAGTATCAGTAGCAGAAGAAGACTTTTCCTGATTCTCGGCGCCAGTTGGGGAAACGGCACTGTTTTCCTGGTTAAAGGATAAAATTTTGCTGACTGCGCTCTGCTTACCCATAACACCATACACTCCCGCCAGCATCAGGCATGAAATGCCCATCAATACAATGGCTTTCATTAGGATTTAAATTTAGCGTTCAGGGGTTAAATAAAATCTAACACTTAAACGGAATTACGTAGTGTAAAGTATTAACAAGTAACTAAATATGCATTTTATTTCGATTAAAGGTGCCTATTGTTCGGTGAATGCCCGCTAAGAACGGTTTGGCTAAAAAGAAAAATGTATGCTCCGCAGTTAACGGGCATACATTTTTTATAATTAATTCAATCGAAAACCTACATTCCGTACTGGGCCAGGAATTTTATCCGCATGATCTTCAACTGCTCCCAGGTGAAGTTCTGATCTGATAATTCTTCCAATGCAACCTGCAACGACGAAGTTTCGCATCCTTTAAAATAATCGATTATATCTTCCTGCTCGTTTTCGTCCAACATTTCAGCAATGGCATAATCAAGGTTCAGCTTGGTGCCGCTGGCGGCAATGGTTTCCATTTCTTCCAGCATTTCATCCATACGCCAGCCCTTGTTCTTGGCAATTACCTCGAGTGGGATCTTTTTATCGGTTTGCTGAATAATATATACTTTATTACCGCTCTTGTTCACCACGCTTTTCATCACGAAATCGTCGGGGCGAACAATATTGTTTTCTTCTACATAGCGGGCTACCAGCTCAATGAATGGCTTTCCATAACGGATGGCTTTTCCCTTACTTACGCCAGAGCATTTCTCCAGTTCTTCCAGTTTTGTAGGAAAAAGGGTCGCCATATCCTGCAATGAGGTTTCCAGGAAGATCACGAACGGCGGCAGTGATTTTTTCTTGGCTTCTTTCTGACGCAGCTCTTTCAGCATTTCAAATAACTTCTCATCGGCTGCTGCACCGGTAGCTGCTTCTGATCCTTCATCATCATCGGCATTGGCCTCTTCATATAAATTGTTCAAAACGATCTTGAACGATTTTGGCTTTTTGGCAAATGCTTCCCCGTTCTTAGTGATCTTTAATACGCCATAATCTTCTATATCCTTGCTCAACAGTCCTTCCAGTAACATTTGCCTGATCAGCGAATTCCAGTAATGATCGGGCTGATCATTACCTATGCCGAATTCGGCAAGGCCTTCATGGCGGTACATCGCGATATTGGGTGTTAACCGCCCAATGATAATGTTTACCGTATAATCTGAGGCAAAGCGTTCATCGAGCGCTTTGATCACTTTCAACACCTTCACCACATTATCTTTGGCTTCTACCTGTTCTTTCGGGTGTAAGCAGTTATCGCATTGTCCGCAATTCTTTTCGGTATACTCTTCACCAAAATAGCTCATGAGTATTTTGCGCCGGCATACACCGCTTTCTGAGTAAGCTACCGTTTCACTGATAAGCTGGGCGCCTACTTCGCGTTCGCTGAGCGGTTTATCGCGCATCAAATGCTCGAGCTTCGATACGTCTTTATGCGAATAGTATAAGATACATTTTCCTTCCAGTCCATCGCGGCCTGCACGGCCTGTTTCCTGGTAATAGTTTTCAATGCTTTTGGGAATGTTGAAGTGAATTACAAAACGGATATCCGGTTTGTCGATACCCATACCAAAAGCGATGGTGGCTACAATAACCTGAACATCTTCATTGAGGAACAGGTCCTGCCGTTCTGCACGCAGCTTGCTGTCGAGGCCGGCATGATAAGCAACTGCTTTAATGCCATTGGCCATCAGCATATCGGCCAGCTCTTCAGTGGTCTTACGATTTAATGTATAAATGATACCGCTCTTGCCTTTCATTTGTACAATGAAACGCACAATACTTTTGATCGTTTGATCTTTCTTGATCTTGGGCTGTATTTCGTAATACAGGTTAGGGCGGTTAAAAGAAGATATGAAGATCTCGGGCTCTTTCAGTCCGAGGTTCTTGATAATATCACTTTGTACTTTGGGCGTGGCAGTGGCGGTTAATGCAATCACCGGTATATCGGGATTGATCTGCGTCATCATTTCACGCAACCTTCTGTATTCAGGTCTGAAATCGTGTCCCCATTCAGAGATACAATGCGCTTCATCAACTGCAAAAAACGACAATTTCAGATCAGAAAAGAACTCGAGGTTTTCCTGCTTGGTCAACGTTTCAGGAGCAACGTACAACATTTTAGTACGGCCGCTGAGCAGGTCATCGTGTACCTCGCGAATTTCCTTTTTTGTTAAAGTAGAGTTAAGAAAATGCGCTACATCATCTTTGCTGCTATAGCTGCGCACCAGGTCAACCTGGTTTTTCATCAGGGCAATAAGCGGAGAGATAATGATCGCCACGCCTTCGCTGATGATCGCCGGCAACTGATAGCATAAACTTTTTCCACCGCCTGTAGGCTTTATCACAAAGGTATCTTTGCCTGCCAATAAACATTTAATGATAGGTTCCTGGTTGCCTTTAAACTGGTCGAATCCAAATTGCTCCTGGAGTGCTTGATGTAAAGAAGCGCTGGAGATAGTAGAAGTAGAAGAAGTGTCAGCTTTTTTCTTTGCTACTGAATTGTCTTTTTCTTTCTGAACTTTTGCCGTTTTTGACGGTATTTTTTTTGATGTGGTTGACATTGCTCAAAGTGTTTCCTTCGCACAGATTGTTTCAGAAAATATTTAATTATTCTGCCTGCTTACTGCCGCTATATAACGGCAATAACGGTTTCATTGTTGCCCTTTAGCAAATCGTCAGATCAATTGAATGTGTTTAAATCAGGCCATTAGGATAAAGATGTATTACAGGCAGCATTGTAAAGGGATGCGAATTTAATTCATTTTTGTTGTTATGCCAATCTTTTAATTGTCAATTCCTCATATTTAAAAAGCTCCTTAAGTGATATTCAGCCTGTATTTTATTGCCTGTTTAATAAGATTCTACACTTCAATAACTGATAAACTGCTTAACTTAACAAAAGCTAAGTTTGTTTGTATAAGCATTTGATAAATAACGTATCGTGAGGCAATAAATAACGGTGAACAAATTTTGCGAAGGATGCCTTCCTTTGTTATTTAACAAACGTATGTTTATTGTTTTCAAAAATGCATAAAGCTTTGTGCAATTAACATTTTCAAGTAGGTTTGCGCCTTAATATGTCAACTTTGTCTGCCATTGATATTAAGTCTGTTGCGCTTCGAACCATAGGGTTGGAGGCGGAGGCTATAGCATCGTTACAAACCATGGTGAACGATGATTTTGAGCGTGCTGTGAGGTCGATCTACGAAACGAAGGGCCGGGTAGTGATCAGTGGAATTGGCAAAAGTGCCCTCATTGCTCAAAAGCTGGTTGCAACATTAAACTCAACGGGAACACCGGCTATATTCCTGCATGCGGCCGACGCCATACATGGCGATCTGGGTATGATACAACAGGATGATGTGGTGATGATCATCAGTAAAAGTGGTGAAAGCCCTGAAATAAAAGTACTTGTTCCCCTTATCAGGAATTTCGGTAACACTTTGATTGGAATGGTTGGTAATATGGGCTCCTTCCTGGCCCGGCAATCGGGCATTGTGTTAAATACCACAGTGTCGCAGGAAGCCTGCCCCAACAACCTGGCGCCTACTTCCAGTACTACGGCCCAGCTGGTTATGGGCGATGCCATTGCGGTATCCCTGATGGAGCTGAGGGGGTTCACCTCCGAAGATTTTGCCCGGTTTCATCCCGGCGGCACGCTTGGCAAGAAATTATACCTGCGCGTATCTGACCTGTATGTGAATAACGAAACGCCCAGGGTTTCACCATCTGCTACGTTAAAGGAAGTAATTGTTGAAATATCGAGAAAAAGACTGGGGACAACGGCTGTTACAGATGAGAATAACCATTTGCTGGGCATTATTACCGATGGCGACCTGCGGCGTATGCTCGAAAAGAATATACCATTAGACGGTATTATTGCTAATGAGATCATGACGCTTGATCCGAAAACCATTACAGCCGATGCGCTGGCTGTGGAAGCACTTGATCGTTTGCGGAAGTATGATATCAATCAACTGGTTGTTGTAGCTGCTGATTCAACATACCTTGGCTTCATTCATTTGCACGACCTGATCAGGGAAGGCCTTATTTAGCAGTATAATAAAAATCAATAAGATTGTAACTTTATCAACTAATAATGTTGACAATTTCCCGTTTATAGGAAATTGCTTCATTACCGATAAACCTGTCAACATTCCGGATTTAAACGAAGGACAACTTTATAAAAATGAACAAACATCATTACGTAGCAATAATGGCGGGAGGAATCGGCAGCCGTTTCTGGCCTATGAGCCGAACCAATTTTCCCAAACAGTTCCTTGACATTTTGAATACCGGTAAAACACTTATACAAGCTACGTATGACAGATTTGCTGCCTTTATACCGGCCGAAAATATTTATGTTGTCACTTCCAATGAGTATATAAATATTGTAAAGAAGCAATTGCCCCAATTGCCTTTGCAAAATATTCTTGGCGAACCGTCGCGAAAGAATACCGCGCCCTGCATCGCCTACATCTCCTACAAATTGCACGAGTTTGATCCCGAGGCTTCTCTTATTGTAGCCCCCTCTGATCACCTGATCCTTGACCCTGTTGCCTTTAATAAAGTTTGTTTTGAAGCACTCAGTTTTGTTGGTAAACACAACGCATTAATTACACTTGGCATAAAGCCTACCTATCCTCATACCGGTTATGGTTATATACAGTATGAGCAGCAGGCTGTAAGCGACAATGTGTATAAAGTAAAAACGTTTACGGAAAAACCTGAGCTTCCAATAGCCAGGACCTTTATCGCCAGCGGCGACTTTTTATGGAATGCCGGCATATTCGTATGGCAGGTAAAAAACATTATTCCTGCGTTTAAAAAACACCTGCCCGAAATGTATGATGTATTTGAGGCAGAAAAAGAGCATTTCAATACCACACAGGAAGTGCCGGCCTTACAACGCATTTATCCGCTTTGTACCAATATCTCCATCGATTTTGGTATCATGGAAAAAGCCGACAATGTATACGTAATTCCCTCTTCATTTGGCTGGAGCGACCTGGGTAGCTGGAACAGTGCCTGGGAAAACCTGGAAAAAGACTACATGAACAATGCCTCCGGCGGTGGAAATGTTATTGTATTCGACACACAGCGATGCATGGTACACACGCCCGAGAACAAACTGGTTGTAATACAGGGCATGGAAGATTTTATTGTAGTTGATACCAATGATGTTCTCCTCATTTGCAAAAGGGAAAAAGAACAGGATATCAAGGAATATGTAGCCGAGGTGAAAAGGAATAAAGGCGATAAATACCTGTAAGTGTAGATTATTCAATGGGCAGATGTGTTAGATAAATTGTAATTTTCTTATCTTTTTAGCCTAATTCAACCGGCAAATTCTCTTGTGCAGAATTTGCTAACCGGCCCATTGGTAAATGCTACATTTGATTTTATGGTTACACTCAACAACATTCTTTTTCTTGATATTGAAACTGTTCCGCAATTCGATTGCTATGATAAATTGCCGCCCGAATGGAAGGACCTGTGGGGTTTAAAAGCGGCTTATTTGATCCGCAATAAAGAAGAAGAAACCGTAGAAACCATTTATAACCGGGCCGGTATATATTCCGAGTTTGGTAAAATTGTATGCATCAGCTGTGGCATTATTCAGGGATATCATCCTGCAAAAAAACTGATCCTAAAATCATTTTATGGTGATGATGAAAGAGAATTGTTGTTGCAGTTCACCGACATGCTGAAACGCTGGGCTACTGATGCAAATAAATTCCTATGCGCGCATAATGGAAAAGAATTCGATTTTCCTTTCCTGTGCCGCCGAATGATCATACAAAACATTCCTATTCCCGCCATTCTCAATACACGTGGAAAAAAGCCCTGGGAAATAAGCCATCTCGATACTATGGACATGTGGCGTTTCGGGGATTATAAAAACTTTACATCGCTGAACCTGCTGGCCTGCACGCTGGGCATTCCCACACCAAAAGATGATATTGACGGCAGCATGGTTTGGGAAGTGTACTGGAAAGAAAAAAACATT
Organism: Niastella vici; assembly: GCF_002077945.1. Lineage (GTDB taxonomy): Bacteria > Bacteroidota > Bacteroidia > Chitinophagales > Chitinophagaceae > Niastella > Niastella vici. The sequence continues at coordinate 517,287 of NZ_LVYD01000001.1, read as the reverse complement.
GAACGTATTGTTCATTATTGCCAGAAAGATGTGGTCACCGTTGCCCAGGTATATTTGCGAATGACGGGTGAAGAATTTATCGATGCTGATAATATCGAGATCAAACAATAATATTTAAGCTGAGTTGTATGGATATTGAATCATTGCGCGACTATTGTTTATCGAAACCGGCCGTTGAAGAAACCCTTCCTTTCGGGCCCGATACCCTGGTGTATAAGGTTGGTGGCAAAGTGTTTTTAATTTGCCCCATGGAATCCGAAACTTTCCGGTTCAACGTAAAATGCGACCCCGAAAGAGCCATCGAGCTGCGCGAACGCTACGCCTGCGTTCAACCCGGTTATCATATGAATAAAAAGCACTGGAATACCATATACGTTGATGGAAGCGTATCCAATACCATGTTGAAAGAATGGATCAATGATTCATACGACCTCATCGTGGCCAGCCTGCCGGCAAAAACGCGCGATCAGGTTAAGGGCCAGCAATAATTTTGCACTACACATTTTCAATTTTTCACCTTGAGCCAAATTCCATTCCAATCTAAATTACCCGAAGTAGGCACCACTATTTTTACTGTCATGAGCGCCCTGGCAACCGAGCATAAAGCCGTAAACCTGGGCCAGGGGTTCCCTGATTTTCCCATGAGCGCTGCGCTTATTGAATTGGTGGCCGATGCCATGCGCAACGGGTTTAACCAATATTCGCCTATGCCGGGCTGGATGCCGTTGCGGGAAGCCATTGCCGAAAAAATTGAGTTTTTATATAACACAACCGTTAACCCCGATACAGAAATAACCATTACTCCGGGCGGAACCTATGCCATTTATACCGCGCTCACTACGGTATTGCAGCCGGGCGATGAAGTGATTGTTTTTGAACCGGGCTACGATAGCTATATTCCCAATATCGTTGTGAATGGCGCCATACCGGTGCGCATCGATCTGCAGTTTCCTGAATATAAGATCAACTGGGCTGAAGTACGCCAGAAGATCACACCGAAAACAAAGGTTATCATGCTGAATTCACCGCACAACCCTACGGGGGCTGTTTTGAGTGGGGATGATATCCAACAATTGCGTGAACTGGTGCAAAACACCAATATCATTATTGTTTCGGATGAAGTATATGAGCATATAGTTTTTGATAATGTAAAGCACCAATCTATTTTAAGATATCCCGATCTGGCGCAACGCAGCTTTGTATGTTTTTCATTCGGGAAAGTATACCATTGCACTGGCTGGAAACTGGGGTATGCCATAGCACCTGCCGGCTTTACAAAGGAATTTCGCAAAGTGCATCAGTTCAATTGCTTTAGCTGCCATACGCCCTCACAGGTTGCCCTGGCTACATTTCTGAAGAACAGGGAGTCGTATTTATCATTGGGCGCTTTTCTGCAGCAAAAGCGCGATTACTTTTTATCGCTGATGAAGAATACCCGGTTTACCATGCTCGATAGTAAGGGCAGCTATTTTATTTGCGCACAGTACAACCGTATCAGCGATGAAAGTGATAAGGATTTTGCCATTCGCATTACCCGCGAATTCGGGGTGGCGGTAATTCCGGTTTCGGCATTTTACCAGGACGCCACTGATAACAAAGTGGTGCGTTTCTGTTTTGGCAAAAAGGAGGAAACGCTGGCCCTGGCAGCCGAACGGTTAGCCCGCATATGAAACGACTAAAGCCGGCTCGCCCTGGCGGGGCGGGTCGCTCTTTGGTGAGCCGTTCGCCAGCCGGCAAACGAATCACCTTGGGAAGTTGCCGCCTGATTTTTAAATTAGCGATATGATTACGCTTATTCCTATGCTTACCGAACATGCCGCTGCGGTGCTTGAAATTTATGGTCATGGTATTGCTTCAGGCATGGCTACCTTCGAAACAATCGTGCCCGATTGGGAAGGGTTCAATGCCAAGTACCTCCCACATTCAAGATTACTGGCCGTTGACGATAATGTACCGGTTGGGTGGGCCGCCCTGGCACCCGTTTCAACAAGGGCTTGTTACAGCGGAGTAGCTGAAGTGAGTGTGTATATTCATCAACAGCATCAACGCAAAGGCATAGGAAGAACCTTGCTTGAAGCATTGATCAGCGCCAGCGAACAAAATGGCATTTGGTCATTGTTAAGCGTAATTCATGAAGAGAACCGGGCCAGCATTCATTTGCATGAACAATGTGGTTTCCGCTTTATTGGTTACCGCGAACGCATTGCCCAGCTCGATGGCATTTGGCGAACCACCGTAATGCTTGAAAAGCGAAGTAAAATTGTAGGACAATAAAACAACTCCTCATTAAAATCTACTTAAAGCCACTCTTTTCTTTTTCATCTTTCATTACAAGCTGCTCCTGACCAATACTTTCCCTGAAAGTTGTTATTGCAACCATTTAAGATTTCTATAACAAACTATTTCAATCATTTACCGTCATATATACAACCATGTATTGCGTAAATGAAAGAAACTGGTTTTGTTAGTTGTTAGTTAAGGGGAGTCGTTGATTAAGGCGCAACACGCGATACACATTACTTTTACTATGAATTAAACATGTAATTGTAAATACAACAAGATATTTAAGGACGGTTTATTTTTCATGGATTGGACAAAACAAAAAGGGGCTCTTTCGCGAGCTCTTTTTTTGATTTTGGGATTTAGGGATTTCGAGATTTTTTGATTTCTTTCAGTCGGGGGCACTTAGCAAATTTTTAAATCTCAAAATCCAGAAATTTCGAAATCTAAAAATCTATTTTAGCAACTGGTAAGCAATAAAGCTCATTATATAAGCGAGGCCGGTCATATACACCAGTTGTATCAGCGGCCATTTCCAGCTACGGGTTTCCCGTTTTACGATCGCCAGCGTACTCATACACTGCATGGCAAATGCATAAAAGATCATCAGGGATATTCCGGCAGCCAGGCTATACACTTTGGTTCCGTCGGGTCTTACCGCTGCATTCATTTTAGACATCAGGGTGTTTTCATCGGCATCGTCACCTCCTTCTACACTATACAAAGTGGCCATGGTTCCCACAAAAACTTCGCGGGCGGCAAATGAAGTGATCAATGCGATACCAATTTTCCAGTCGTAGCCCAGGGGTTGAATAACCGGTTCAATACTGCGGCCCAGTATACCGGCATAGGAGTTTTGTAAAAGTTCGGTATTCTTCAGGCGGTTCAGCTCGGCTGCCTGTTCAGGATGTTGTTTCACCTGCTGGGCGTAATGGGCTTCAACGCTTTTCATTTTTTCTTTGGGACCATAGGTGCTCAGCGCCCACAATATCAGGCTGATGATCATGATCACCCTGCCGGCATCAAATACAAAGATCTTTGCCTTGTTGATCATGGTTACAAACACGTTCTTCCAGCGGGGTGCACGGTACACCGGAAGCTCCAGTATGAAAAAGCTTTTTTCTTTTATATCAATAAACAAACGGGCGATATACGAAACCAGCAACGACATAATGGGTCCCAGTAAGTATAAGCCCATCATCACCAAACCCTGCAATCCCAAAAAGCCGGCAAACATTTTCTTTGGTATTACCAGTCCGATCAAAATGGTATATACCGGCAGGCGGGCGCTGCAGCTCATCAATGGGGTAACCAGTATGGTTAGCAGTCTTTCTTTTTTGTTTTCAATATTACGGGCGCTCATGATGGCCGGAACCGCACAGGCAAACCCGCTGATCATGGGCATTACGCTTTTACCGTTCAAACCCACTTTGCGCATCAGCTTGTCGGTTAAAAAACTAATACGGGCCATATAACCGGTATCTTCCAGAATGGTCACCAGGCCAAACAGGATCATGATCTGCGGTATAAATACCATAATACCACCTAACCCCGCCCAAATACCATTTATTAACAGATCGGCGAACCAGCCGGTTGGCAGTACATTGCTTAACCAGCTGCTTATTGCACCAAAACCCCAGTCGATGAAATTCATTGGATACTCGGCCAGCCAGAACACACTTTGAAATAACAAGAACAATACTGAAAGCAGAATAAAATATCCCCAGCGGCGGTGCAGGAAAATATTATCGAGCTTTTCGGTGAACAATGTTTTTTGCAGGGGCGATGGCTCCGATACCGATTGCTTCAGGATGGAACCGATACGCTGATACCGTTGCAAGATCTCTTCGGCCTGCGTTTTTGTATGATTGAAATTATTGACCTGTTCAATTGATTCAATTTTTTCCTGAAAACTTCCATTCAGGGAAAACGATTCGTGATTGATGAGGTAATGAATGGCTTTATAGTCGCTCAGTTCGGGGAATAATTCTTTTACACTGCGAATGGCAGCCGGCGCCAGGGCTTCGTTATTGATAAAATCGCGTACGGGCGCTTTATATAATTCGAGAGCGGTTTGTTCTATCGCTTTTTTCAGGGGTTGAATACCTTTGTTCTTGCGGGGGTTGATGGGAATTACCGGTACGCCCAGCTCTCTTTCCAATTCTGCCACATCGATCTGGATGCCTTTTTGGCGGGCGATATCCATCATGGTAAGGCCCACTACTACAGGTATTTTCAGGTCAATGATCTGGGAAGCAAATAACAGGTTTCGTTTCAGGTTGCTGGCATCAGCGATGAGCACCACCATTTCTGGCATTTCCACCTCTTTATCCTGCTGCATCAACACGCGGTAAGCTACCCACTCATCTTCGCGCCGGGGGTACAAACTGTAGGTACCAGGCAGGTCGATAATAGCGGCAGTGAGGCCCTCTGATAACTGACAGGAGCCTACTTTTTTGTCTACCGTTACACCCGGAAAGTTGCCTACTTTCTGGTTCAGGCCGGTTAAAACATTGAACAGGGAACTTTTGCCGCTGTTTGGATTTCCTACTAATGCAATATGTATCGTCTTCGCCATTACTAAAATACCCTTTTACCTAATACCTAAGCAAAAGGGTTTCAACAAGAGCGCAAAAGTACCGATTTTAACCGGGCCGGTATTTACGATATAAGTAAATATTAAGTGAAAAGGTGAGTCGCCCGTTGCCGGATGACTCACCTTCATATTTGATTTACCGTGATTTGTACTATTACTCCAACACCATTACAAACCCATCGTGACTACCCAGCGTCACCATTTGCTTTTTACCGGGTTGAACCGGAATAGCCTGCTGATCAATAAAGGTGTTGCCTTTGCTGTTTAAGAAAATGGTGGCTTTTTTAGCTTTGAACCCATCCAGATTGAGCGTCAGGTTTTTTTCTTCCCCGGTGCCATTGATGCCTGTGATATACCATTTGTTGCCTGCTTTTCGCGCCAGCACTATGTACTGACCGGGGAACCCATCAATGAATTTCACATCGTCCCAGTTGGTGGGTAACTGGCGCAGGAAATTTTTTACATAAACCGGCATATGGGCCATGCCTTCGGGTATTTCAATAAAATGCTGCGAACCTGATAAGAACAGGACTGATAAGGCCAGCTCAAACGCTGAAGTGGTTTGCCGGTTGATGCGCGGGATCTTATATAAACACATGGGCGTAAAGTCCATGGGGTCAAAGGCATTGCGGGTGAAGGGCAGCATGGCGGCGTGCGTGGGCTCTTCATCGGCATCGTGCTGGCTAAAGGTTATATATTCGAAACCTTTAATGGCTTCTGTGCTCATTAAATTTGGCCAGGTACGCTGCCAGCCGCGGGGCAGGGTAGCGCCATGAAAGTTCACCAGTAAATGATGCGCGGTAGCATCTTTTAAAATATCGAGGTAATAACGGATCATCGATTGACCGTCGCCACCAAAGAAATCGATCTTGGCGCCGGCCGCGCCCATTTTCTGTAACCGGCTGAATTCTTTTTCCCGCTCTTCGTGGGTAAGCAATTTATTACGGGGGTGATAGGGAGTCGAATTCCAGCTTCCGGCCGAATTATACCATAACCAGATGCCAACCTTCTTTTGCTTTGCATAATTGATCAGCAATTGTATGCTGTCGTATCCTATTTTGGTATCCCAATCGGCATCAATGAGGCTGTACTGCCAGTTCATATCGGCCGCATAATCAATAAAGCGTTTTTGAACGGAATACACCGTGGAATCATCTTTCAAAAGGGCCCAACTCCAGGCCGATTTGCCGGCCTTTGCAAAAGAAAAGTTCTGCGTTGTTGCAGCGGGTTTGGCCAGGTCGGTGCCCAGGGTTGATTCAATAATGGTGGCCAGGCTGCCAATGGTAATTACCCGCCAGGGCGAATACCAGGGCAGGGCAGATTGTGGTTTTAAACCGCTGCCGGGGATCACTTCACGGGCATCGGGAAAGGCTATATGATAATTGGCATTGGCCGAATCGTTATCGAGTTTGGTGGCGCACCAAGTGCCATCCATGTCGGCTTCGGTGATCAGCAGCCAATGGCCGGCCGATTGAAACAGGGCAGGGTACACCCAGCCGGCTTTCAATGGCGAAGGCGTTCCGGCTGCAATACCTTTCTCGTAAAATTCTTCATAACAGGGATTTACTTTTTCCCAGCCGGTTTTGGCCACACTCATAGGTTGCAGCCAGCCTTTGGCGCTTGCGGGAAAATGAAAAGAAGTAAATTCTGTATCTATTTTTTTAGGCTCGCCGTTGGCGCCGGGAAAATAATAGCGAAAGGCCACTCCGTCGTTGGAGAGTTGCCAAATGATATCCATCAATCCACCGGCTGCATTTTTATAATGGATCACCTGCCGGTTGGCCGTATACTCATTGTTCTGGCGTTTGCCGGTTTCCAGCCGGTATTTGTCTTTTACTATTTTAACCGGGTCGGAACCGGTTTGTGTTAGTGACTGAGAGAAATCGCCGTCGGCGCGTACGAGCCCGAGCAGCGAAGTTTCCAGCACTGCACTGCCTTTATATTGAACCGAATATTGCGGTTTCCCCGAAGCGTCGAGTGAGCAGGTAACTTTTATTGATTTATCCGGACTGGAAATGTTGACCGTGGGTGATTGGGCATAAGAAACACTACCCGTTAGAACGGTGAGGCAAAAAGCAACCAGTTTATTCATATTGCAATGCGTTATGTTATAGGTTTAATAGATCAGGGGTTCGAAAGTAAGGAATAAAAATAATAAATGTAAACAAGACATTAACTTGTCTGCAAGCCAATTTCCGCCTTTTTAAGTGCGCTGCGTTATACTATTTTATTTACTAATGTTTTACCTTCTTCGGCATCAGTAATATTCTGCAGGGTGGTTTTGGCTATCTCTATAAGCGCTTCATCAGTAAAAAATCCCTGATGGCTTGTTATTAATACGTTCGGAAAGCTCATTAACCGCATTATGTCATCATCTTCAATGATCTCTTCTGAGAGGTTATGGAAAAACAATTTTTCTTCCTGTTCGTATACGTCAATGCCCAGGTATCGCAGCTGGCCGCTTTTGAGGGCATGAATAACGGAACGGGTATCAATTAATGCGCCCCGGCTTGTATTAACAAGCATAACGCCGGGTTTCATCAAGCCTAATGTATCTGAATTAATAATATGCCTGGTTTGTTCGGTAAGCGGGCAATGCAGCGAAATAATATCGCACTGGGGCAGCAATTGTACCAGTGGCAGGTATTCAATGCCTTTTGCCTGTAGTTCTTTATTGGCAATAAGATCAAATGCCAGCACCCGGCAACCAAAGCCTTTCATAATATCACAAAATACCTGGCCTATTTTCCCGGTGCCAATAACCCCCACCGTTTTTCCATGCAGATCGAAACCGGTAAGTTTTTCCAGCGAAAAATTGCCTTCCCGCACGCGGTTATACGCCTTATGCGTTTTGCGGTTGAGGGTAAGAATAAGCGCCACCGCATGCTCGGCCACCGCGTAGGGCGAATAAGCCGGTACCCGCACTACTTTAATATTATGTAATTGGGCGGCCGCCAGGTTAACATTGTTGTACCCGGCACAACGCATGGCTATGAGTTGTATGCCCAAGGCCGCAAGCTGGCTGATGACCGCTTCGTTCAGCTGGTCATTTACAAAAACACACACTGCCTGGCAGCCATTGGCCAGCGAAACTGTTTTTTCGTTTAGCGGCGCTTCAAAAAATACCAGCTCGTGCCGGGTGTTAAAGCGGCTGAAATAATCCCTATCGTACGACTGGGTCGAAAAAAAAGCGGTTTTCATGGTATCAAAAGTAGGAGAAAGCAAAAGCAATTTGCCTGATCCTGCTCAGGCCCTTTTACAACCTAACAGTCATTAGTTATTCAAATATTTTTTATACGGTTTTATTTCAGCTCCCAAACTTCTGCCAATACTTATCTTTGCAGCCCTCCCGACGAGGTCGGGAGCCTTTAAAAATCTATAGGATATGTTCAACAAACGGGTAAAAGTTAAAGATCTGCTGGCCAGTGAGCCTACCGGTCAGGAAGTTATTGTTATGGGTTGGGTGCGCGGTTTCCGCAATAATCAGTTTATTGCCATTAATGACGGCAGTACCAATAATAATATACAGGTAGTGGTTGAATTGGGCATGTTGGATGAAGCAACCCAAAAGCGGATCACCCAAAGCGCTTCCATAAAAGCGACCGGAACCCTTATAGCTTCCATGGGTAAGGGCCAGAAAGTGGAAGTAAAAGCAACTTCTATTGAGATCCTGGGCGATTGCGACGCTGAAAAATATCCGTTGCAGCTTAGAAACAGACCAAGTCTTGAATATTTACGCGAAATAGCCCACCTCCGGTTCCGCACCAATACTTTTGGCGCGGTATTCCGCGTGCGGCATGCACTGGCTTTTGCCATTCACCAGTTCTTTAACGAAAAGGGGTTTGTGTATTTGCACACGCCCATCGTTACCGCCAGCGATGCTGAAGGCGCCGGTGAAATGTTCCGGGTTACTACCTTACCGTTCGATAACCCGCCGCGTAACGAAGACGGTTCCATCAACTTTAAAGAAGACTTCTTCGGTCGCAGCACCAATTTAACGGTAAGCGGACAACTGGAAGGCGAGCTCGCAGCCACGGCCTTTAGTGAGATCTATACGTTTGGTCCTACCTTCCGTGCCGAAAACTCCAATACCCCGCGCCACCTTGCAGAGTTCTGGATGATAGAACCTGAAATGGCCTTTTACGACCTCGAAGACAATATGAACCTGGCCGAAGAGTTCATAAAATACCTTATTCGTTATGCCATGGAGCATAACCGCGAAGACCTGGAATTCCTGGCGCAACGCCTGGCAGAAGAAGAAAAACAACTGCCCCAGGATAAACGCAGTGAAATGGGCCTCATAGAAAAGCTGGAATTTGTATTAAACAACAATTTTGAGCGCATTACCTATACCGAGGCCATTGATATTTTACTTAATTCACCGGCATATAAGAAAAAGAAATTCCAGTACGAAGTGAAATGGGGCATCGATATGCAGAGTGAGCATGAGCGGTACCTGGTTGAAAAGCATTTTAAAAAACCGGTGATCGTTACCGGTTATCCCAAAGACATCAAGGCGTTTTACATGCGGCAGAACGATGATGGCAAAACTGTAGCGGCTATGGATATTCTGGCGCCCGGTATTGGTGAAATAGTAGGTGGTTCACAAAGGGAAGAACGCCTTGAAAAACTCACCGAACGAATGAAAGAAATGCATATTCCGGTTGAAGAAATGTGGTGGTACCTCGATACCCGCCGTTATGGCTCTGTACCGCATGCCGGTTTTGGACTTGGCTTTGAACGGATGGTGTTGTTTGTTACCGGTATGACCAACATTCGCGATGTGATCGCATTCCCCAGAACGCCAAAGAACGCAGAATTCTAATAACATTATCTACAAATAAAAACGGTCGTCTCAGCTTAGCAGGGACGACCGTTTTTTTATTGTTTCTATTCATGAATAGAAACAATGGGTATATGTGTATGGGTTAGTAATTCTTTACTTTGGCTTTTATGGAACAGGCTGTCGATGAACTTGTGTTTTTTAGGTATCACCATTACCAGGTCGAGGTTGTTGTTTTCGGCAAATGCGTGAATGCTTTCGGCCACATCCTTCCCCGTAAGCTGAACGTAGGTGGGCCGCACATCATCGAGCATGGCATCGAGGTAAGCCGTATCCATAATAGCTTCTTCGGCCAGCTCATCCTCTTCCTGTTTTATATGCTGAACATTCAGCACATATAGGTCTGCATTGAATTCCCTGACTATATTTTTTATATATTCAACCGGGGTTGTATGTACAACATTATCAAAATCGCAGGCCAGTCCGATCTTTTTTATACCATGATACGTAGTGCCGGACGGTACTACAATTACCGGGCATTTCAAATGTCGTATAGCGGTTAACGTCGTACTGCCCATGATCATGCGTTCTAACCCGGTGGTGCCGTGACTGCCCATGATTATCGCCAGCGGTTCTACAGAGTTGCAAAGCTGTTCCAGCTCGTCGATGGTTTCGCCGAGGCGGGCTTCGGTAAATATTTCAATGCGGCCCGAGGTAACTGTTACCAGGCTTTTTTTAATTTCTTCGAGGCGTAACTCACTGGTTCGTTTTATTTCTTCAACCGATACGGTGGTTACAGGTGAAACAGGCCCGTCTGTATAGGATACCGGTATATTGTACACGTGCAGTAATACGATACCGGCATTAATTGCCTCTGCCATATCAACAGCATAATTTACTGCATTGACCGATACAGAGGAAAAATCGGTAGGAACTACCAGCGTTTTCATGTTATTTATTTTTGGTGATTAAAATTACCAACCCCATCTGGCTGTATGGCTGATTTCAGTCATTAAGCAAAATGATTTAAGTATATATGGAAAAATTGTGCCACCGCATCTTATAGTACAAACCAAATAGTTATGGCTGAAATTAACATCCCTGCCGCCGGCGGCAATAAACCCGGTGTGCGCAGAAGTAAAAAACATAGTACCCGCGTTGACTTAACTCCTATGGTTGACCTTGGGTTTTTGCTCATCACATTTTTTATTTTTACTACGTCTATGTCGGAGCCCATGCAAATGAAACTGGTGATGCCCGATGACACCGACCCCAAGACACCAGATATGAATGTGGGCAAAAGCACGGCATTGACCATAATACCGCTCAAAGACGACAAGATCTTCTACTATCACGGCGAGTTAACCGAAGCATTGCAAACGAATACATATGGGATTACCAATTATTCGCTGACTGATGGGCTGGGGCAGATCGTTAGGAACAAACAACGGGCCCTCGATAAAATTGGAAAACGCAAAGACCTTATGTTGATGGTTAAGCCAACACCCGAATCGAATTACCAGCACCTGGTAAACGTACTGGACGAAGTGTTGATCAACGATGTTAAGCATTATGCGATCATGGACCTTACCCCTGAAGAAAAGGCCGCAGCCGAAACTAAAACTGCCGCCGCATCGAATTAACAATCTGGTAATGACTTCCAGTTACCCAAATACCCTTATGCCGGTATTGCAATAATTTATTACTGAAATTTTGTGGGGGATGCAGGGTTTTGTAAATTGTATGTTCCTCGCAATTTTCAGGTAATTCATTGTATTAACCGAAATAAATAATTTTTATGGCAATACCGGCAGTCAACCTCGCCGATTTTTTATCAGGCGATCCGCAGCTGAAGCAAGCTTTCGTAAACCAACTGGGTAAGGCGTATGAAGATGTAGGATTTGTAGCAGTAAAGAATCATGGTATTCCCGATGAGCTTATTGCTGATCTCTACAAATATGTTCAACAATTCTTTGCACTTCCCGGTGAAACCAAAAAACAATATGAAATACCAGGGCTGGCGGGGCAGCGTGGTTATACGTCTTTCGGTAAAGAACATGCAAAAGGCAGTGATGCACCAGACCTGAAAGAGTTCTTCCAGTTCGGGCAGATCGTTGATGACAATGATCCGGTAAAAAGCGAATATCCCGACAATGTGCAGGTAGCCGATGTACCTTCATTTAATACCACCTTTACAAAAGCATACCGGGCATTCGAGAAATCGGGGCGGGCATTATTGCAGGCCATTGCCCTGTACCTGGGGTTGGATGAGCATTATTTTGATGAGCATATACATAATGGCAATTCCATTTTGCGGGCCATCCATTATCCGCCCATTACACAGGAACCCAAATCAGCCATTCGTGCCGAGCAACATGAGGATATTAATTTAATTACCCTGCTGGTAGGCGCTTCTGCCGACGGTTTACAGATCTTGACAAAACAAAACGAATGGGTGGGGGTAACTTCATTGCCCGAACAGATCGTGGTGAATGTAGGCGATATGCTTCAACGGCTTACCAACAATAAGCTGAAATCTACTACGCACCGCGTAGTAAATCCACCAAAAGAAATGTGGGGTACCTCACGGTTTTCAATACCTTTCTTCCTGCATCCAAAAGGCGAAATGAGCCTGGCCTGCCTCGAAAGTTGTATTGATGCCAGTCATCCCAAGGCATTTCCCGATGCTACAGCCGGCGAATACCTCGATGAACGTTTAAGAGAGATAGGACTAAAAAAATAACTATAAATAATTGTAAAAGAGCCCCGTATATCGGGGCTTTTTATTTAACCCCCACTTAACAGATTGCTGAGTACTTTAGTCTCATGAAACATTAATTATTCAAATCAAAAGGCGCCTTTCAATGTTGATATATAATTAATGCATGATCTTTTTCGTTAATAACAATAACACTTTAAAAGTAAATCCTGATTATATGAAAAGAAATGTACTTTATAATTTGTTGCTGTTACCACTGGCTATGTTGATAGCTACGTGGGGCATGTCGCAATCACTGGCTCCAGACCAGAATCCTGATTATATGATCAGCCAGGCAAAATATGCTCAAATGGCCGATTCATTGAATGCACTGCACGGCACTACGCCCCAGGAAACCTACAAAGCCATTGACTGGATGGCCGACAGGCAGGCACGCCGTGACGAGCGCAGGGCTTTCCGCCGCCAATTACGTTTGGAAAGAGCCAAATATGGCTGGTATTATAACGGCTATGGTTCTTACTATCCAACCTATTCATATTATCCCAGCTATTCGGGTAACTATTGGTATAACTATCACCCTTACCACAATTACAATTACTACCATTCGAATTGGAACAATTGGAACCTGGTGCCCCTGGCAGCAACTGCCGCAACTATTGGCTGGTTGTTAACCCGTTAAACAAAACCAACAAATAAGCTGTTCTGCATGCTATGGGATTGCTGAATAGATCCATCTTACTATAACTCCCTATTAAAATAAAAAAAATTCAGATGAAACGAATTTCTCTGGCCGTTGTGGCCCTGATTGTAGCCGGTATGAGCCTGTCGTCCTGTTCGCACAAAGTAACCCGTATTGATCCAGGTGAGCAGGTTGACCTCAGTGGCCGTTGGAACAATACCGATTCACGCCTTGTAGCTGAACAAATGATCGATATGGTGCTGAAAGAAAAATGGATTGGTGAGCACCAGGAACAGCATAACGGACAAAGACCCGTGGTGATCGTTGGTTTTGTTACCAATAAAAGCCATGAGCATATTGAAGCTGAAACCTTTGTAAAAGACGTAGAATCTTCCTTTATAAAATCAGGAAGAGTGCGTCTGGTACAGGGTGGTAAAAAAAGAGATGAGCTGCGTGCTGAAAAAGCCGATCAGCAAACAAATGCTTCCACCTCGAGCATGAAAAAGTTTGGCCTTGAACAAGGGGCTGATTATATTCTGCAAGGTTCTATCAACTCCATCGTTGACTCACAAAAACGTAAGAAAGTGGTATACTACCAGATTGACCTGGAGCTTACCAACATTCAAAGCAATGAAGTAGTATGGATAGGGGACAAGAAGATTGCCAAATTCGTGAAAAATTAATTGGTTCACCTGCAGCTTGCCTGCAATTCTCACTGGCATGGTTTTATCATCCAAACATATGATAAGGGCATTGGCAGTAGTCTGTTTCGTGCCCTTGTTATTTTCCTGCGCCTCTTACAATAATCGCATTGGTACTTATTACGACCAGGTGGTGAGTAACCAGTATGAAAAAGCGTATCTGGCCATCGATCATAACAAACTGTTGTTGCGCAAACGCAACAGGCTGCTGTACCTTTTTGAAAAGGGTAAAATGGCCCATTTGCTGAAGCAATACGATAGCAGTAACCTGTTCTTTAATGAAGCCGATCTGTTCATTGAAGATGCGCACACCAGCACCAAAGACATAGCCCTGGGCACTTTGCTGAACCCCATGATGGAAACATACAAGGGCGAGGATTTTGAAAAGTTCATGGTGCATTATTACAAGGCATTAAATTACCTGGGGCTTGGCCAGGGCGATGAAGCCATGGTAGAGGCCCGGCGAATTTCGCTCACCAGCTATGCACAACAGGAAAAAACCGGCGATAAGGCCAACAAATATTCAGATGACGCATTTGCGCTGATGATGCAGGGCATCATTTACGAGCAAAGCGGCGATATGAACAATGCGTTTATCTCGTACAGAAATGCCGTAGATCTCTTTTTAAAGAATAAGAATAGCTGGTATGGTGTTGGTTTGCCCGAACAGTTGAAACAGGACCTGCTGCGCACTGCGGCGGCAAATGGCTTTATGGATGAAGTGCAACATTATTCAACCCTGCTGAATACCACGCTGCAGCCGGTGGCAAAGGCAGCGGGTGGCGAGCTGATCCTTTTCTGGGAAAACGGACTGGCGCCGGTAAAACAGGAACAGGATTTTTTCTTCTCCCTTACTAAAAACGGACTCGGCAATTTTGCTTTTACTGATGCTACCGGAACCGTGAACGTTCCTTTTATTTTCGACAACAATCTTAATACCAATAATATTAAGGTCGAAGATGTACGGTCGTTGCGCGTTGCATTCCCCAAATACATGGAACAGCCTGTATTTTATACCCAGGGTTCTGTTTCATTAAATAATGCCCGGTATTCATTTGAGCAGGCCGAGAACGTTAATGACATTGCTTTTGCCACCCTGAAAGAGCGGTTTTTAAAAGATATGACCAAAACGCTTAGCCGGCTGGCCGTTAAAAAATTAGCGGAAGCGGCGGCAAGGGCCAACAAAAGCGAGAAGGACAAAGACGAAAGAGAGGCGGTGGCAACGGCCATTCAGGTTTTCAGTTTTGTTACCGAGAAAGCCGATACCCGTAACTGGCAGAGTTTACCACATACTATTTTATATACCCGCATACCGTTGCAGGCGGGTACTAATGAGTTAACAATTAACTTAAGTGGCGCCAACCAGCAAACCAAACCAATAAACCTGGTAGTTCAGGGCAACGGCCGTCTGCAGGTGCAAAATGTTTGCACGCTGCGGTAAGAAATTTCAAAAGCAGCTAATCCTTTATTAAATGAGAATATGAGCGGATGAGCATCCCTTTAAAAGGATCCTTATCCGCTTTATTATTTAATTGACCCCTCGGTACAATTTGGCAACCACTTTATTTTTAAAATGTGTCTGAAAAGGTTCTTTAGAACCATTTCATGTTTTTAAATGAGGGCCGTTGCAGACTTTAGTTCTTTTTAGCTAAAACCAGGTTTCTTTTCTGCCATTTTCCTCCATCCACCCTTATTTTTTAACCACTCATCCAATCCCTAAAAATCCTTTCTCGATAAGATATCAATTCAAGATATTGATAATCAATATTTATTGGTTAAACTGATTAGTTTAGAAAGAACATTACCGTAAAAAGAAAGGTACTGTGTGTTGCATAGTACTAAAATCCACCCTATATTTGTGTTGTGAAAGGGAATAAAACCCCGGCTTCACAAGTAGCCATGCCAATTCCAATTATTATAGCCATTTTGATCGCCCTGTTCACCCTGGGCGCAAAAATGAACCAACCGCAAAAGGACAGTCCGGCCCGTGTGGTGATCGTTGGCGGAAAACAATATTACCAGGTCGAAAAAAAAGATAATCGCGATACCCTGGTGTTGATGGCCCCCGTGCAGCATGATCATTCCATTACCATCAAAGCACAACCCGAAGCAGAATCATTTGAAAATATTTTCCAGTTATTGGGTTTATATCAGATCATAAAAACAGAGCCCATGACAGCAGTAAACAATTCTATTAACAGCAACATGAAACAGGCGGTTTGCCTTCAGTAAAAGTATAGCCATGAATATTGAGAACACCCAAAGTCAGATGCGGAAAGGGATACTGGAGTTTTGCATTCTCTCGATCATTCGCCGCGGGGAAGCTTACCCGAGTGATATAGTGGATGAAATGAGAGGTGCCAACCTCCAGATCCTGGAGGGTACCCTTTACCCCTTACTAACCCGGTTGAAGAATGCAGAAATGTTAACCTACAGATGGGTTGAGAGTAATTCGGGCCCTCCCCGCAAGTACTTTTCGCTTACTCCCAAAGGCGAAGAGTTTTTTAAAGAACTGGAAACTACCTGGAACGAGCTGGCCAATGCAGTGAACACACTGGCCAGTAAGCGCGAGTCGCTGATATCATCGGCTAGTACAGGTAGTAATAACACAGTAGAGAATTCATCCTATCCAACCGAAACAACCCAACCCAACAACTAAACTTCAACCAACAAACACTATTCACCATGAAAAAGGTAATCAACATAAATTTCCAGGGCAGGGTGGTTCCTATTGAGGAAACTGCTTACGAAATATTAAAGCAATACATTGAAAGCCTTCGAAGGTATTTTGCCAATGAAGAGGGGCGCGATGAGATCATCAATGATATCGAAAGCCGTATTGCCGAACTGTTTTCTGAAAGGTTAAAGAAAGGTTCTACCTGCATCACCGATGAAGATGTGCAGGCAGTAATGGCCAGCATGGGCCGCCCCGAAGATTTTGAAGAAGCGGAGGCAGGCACCAATGGCGGTAGCCAGTCGGCCGGAACCGGAGCCGGTCAACAACAAAGTGCCGGTCAGCAGCAATCGCAATCAACTGGTGGCGCAGCTTACAGTAGTGGTCCCGCCCGGGGCAAGCTGGTGCGGAATGCCGATGATAAAATAATCGCCGGTGTGTGCAGTGGATTGGCCAATTACTTTCACATTGACCCTGTGGTAATGCGCATCATTTTCGTAGTGCTGCTTTTTACCGGTGGTTCAGGCTTTCTTGTATACCTGATCTTATGGGTAGCCGTGCCTTCGCAATCGGTTCAATCGAACATCACCAAAAGGTTATACCGTAGTTCCGATGATAAGGTGATAGCCGGTGTGTGTGCTGGTTTAGCTGCTTATTTAAACATTAACACCTGGGTGCCCCGGTTGATCTTTGCTTTACCGCTGATTATAGGGTTATTTTCAGGGCCATTTAACTGGTGGTTTGGCGATGGCGATTTCTGGCTTGGTCCCAAAATAGTGACCGGCTCATTGGGAAGCACCTTGTTTGTAACATACATCGTGTTGTGGATTGCAGTACCCATTGCCTTTACTGCGGCTGAAAAACTCGAAATGCGGGGGGAGCGCGTTGATCTGAACTCTATTCGTGATACAGTTAAGGAAGACCTGGAGAGTTTCAGATCTAAAGCACAGAACTGGGGAAATGAAGTAAAGCAAAGCGCCCAGCAAATGGGTAACCAGGCCCGGCAGTTCGCCCAAAGTGAACGGGTTAAAACCTTTTCCACAGAAGCTTCCACAACAGCACGAACAGCAGGCAGCGGTATTGCGCATATCATAGGCGTGTTGTTCAAGGCTTTCTTCCTGTTCATCGTTGGTGTAGTTGCACTGGCCTTCTTTGGTGTCCTGATGGCCTTGCTTTTTGGTGGCGTACAGGTAATGGCGTTCAAGGAATTTTTGCTGGAAGGTTTCTGGCAAAACTCACTGGCCTGGTTAAGTGTTTTCCTTTTCCTTGGCGTTCCCGTCATTGCGCTCATAACCTGGCTCATCCGCCGTATTATGGGTGTACGTTCCAGGAACCATTACTTAGGGTATGTATTTGGCACTTTATGGTTTATCGGTATTGTTTGCGCCGCATTGCTTACCGGGAGTATATTACGCAGTTTTAAATCAAGGAATTTTTTAGAAGAGAATGTTGCCCTGGTACAGCCAGCACACGGGAAATTGTTGCTCGATGTTACTACCAGCACGTTTAATTACAGATATTATAGCAACGACTGGTTCGATTGGGATAACGACTGGCCTTTATTCGGCGAAAATCTTGACTCCATTCTGCTTAATACCGTTCGTATAGATGTAGTGAAAAGCAATGACAACGATTTTCATTTGGCGAAAGTAAAGTTCAGCCGGGGTAATGATCCGGTAATTGCAAGAAATACCGCTGAAAAGATCAGTTTCCCTATTACCCAAACTGATAGTGTTGTATACCTGCCTAAAGGATTTTCGATCAGTAAAAATGAACGGTATCGTGCGCAGCAGGTTCTGTTGATATTACAGGTGCCTGTAGGCAAAAGATTCACGTTCGACAAAAGCATTTCAAAATACAATTGGTTCGATGTGCGCTATAACCGCCACGGTGGTATAGATATCTCTGATAACTGGGACCGTACCTACTGGGTTGAATCGGGTAATGAATATATCATGACCCCCGATGGTCCCAAACAGGTTGAAAAGCTTGATCCTGAAGCATTGCAAAGAGGAGAATATAAAGAACGGGAAGGTGATAAAGATCATGATAACGACGGCGATAATGATGATGAAGACAGAAGTGACCGCAGCGAGCGCAGGAAAAGATCAACAACAACAGATACTACCGGTGGCTACCGTTACCACAAGCAAACACCCGCTAAAAAAACAGATTCTGTGCCTGCTAAAAGCTCAGCAAGCGTGTAAGATAACGACGACAAACAACCGGCTAAGTGATGTTTTGTATGGTTCTTGAAATAGCATTGGTGAATAGTGAATGAGTACATAAAATTTATATAAACCCTCCCCGCCGCTCTGCTTATCCGGTAGCCGGCAGCAGGCGGGGTTGAAGTTGGAACAACAGGGGCCCTTTTAAGGGCCCTTTTTCATTGACCCATATGTCTTGCGTTGATTGATCTGGTCACCGGCCTGCACGCCGGAGTTTTGGCGCAGGCGGTTTTGACCTGAAGTTTTAGCGCAGGGGGCTTTGTAAAACGAAAGCGCGAAAGCCGGCCAGGGAGGGCAAAGCCGGAAATAAGCAGGATGGTGGTAAGCCTTCGGCGTTAAGCGTTCAACCTGAAAACCCTATTTTTGCGGCCAAACAAAAACTACATAAACTGTATGAAGAACACGCCTTTCACGCAAAAGCACATTGCCCTGGGGGCTAAAATGGCTGAATTTGCCGGGTACAATATGCCCATTTCTTATAGCGGCATAAACGACGAACATGCGGCCGTTCGCACCAATGCCGGCATTTTTGACGTAAGCCATATGGGCGAGTTTATTCTGAAAGGAGAACATGCGTTGGATCTTATTCAACGGGTCACCTCTAACGATGCTTCCAAATTAACAGCCGGCAAAGCCCAGTACAGCTGTTTGCCCAACGACCAGGGTGGTATTGTTGACGACCTGCTGGTGTATTGTATTGAAGAGAACAAAGTGTATATGCTGGTGGTAAATGCTTCCAACATTGAAAAAGACTGGAACTGGATCTCGAAGCACAATACCAGCAATGTTGAGATGCACAACATCTCCGATAAAACCTGTTTGCTGGCCATACAGGGTCCCAATGCCACCAAAATGCTGCAGCCTCTCACTGATATTGATATTCTTAATTTAAAATATTACACGTTTGCAAAAGGCAGGTTTGCCGGCGTTGACAATGTGCTCATCAGCGCCACAGGTTATACCGGCGCAGGCGGTGTAGAGATCTATTTTGAAGATAAGAATGGCGATGCCGACAAAATTTGGGATGCTATTTTTAGCCAGGGCGGTACACAGGGCCTGAAGCCGATTGGCCTCGGTGCAAGAGATACCCTGCGGTTGGAAATGGGTTTTTGCCTGTATGGAAACGATATAGACGATACTACTTCACCCCTGGAAGCCGGGCTGGGCTGGATCACCAAATTCACCAAAGACTTTACCGCCCGCCCCATACTGGAAAACCAGAAAACAGCTGGCGTAACCCGTAAACTGGTTGGGTTTGAAATGGTTGACAAAGGAATTCCCCGTCACCATTACGATATAAAAGATGCAGCCGGTAATAAAATAGGGTTTGTAACCTCGGGCACCCAGGCGCCCAGTTTGCAAAAAGCCATTGGTATGGGCTACGTGGATCTTAGTCATGCATCGCTGGATGCAGAAATATATATCGGGGTGCGCGACAAGCTGTTGAAAGCGAAAGTGGTGAAGTTCCCGTTTGTATAACGATACAGGTATAAATTGTAAAGTGAAGGGTAGAAGGTTGTTGCAGCAATTGGATGTATGGAAAAAAACAGGAATCCAAGAAGTTGTACGGTCTTCTACCTTTTGCTTTTTTACCTTCGCTCCCCCGGCAAACCAAAGTGTACAATAAGGGGACGAAGACCGGATTTTAGCCTTGTGCCGTTGGGTGATAAACCCTGACGCCTGTACTTTGCGGCCCGATCCTTTTCCCCCCAGACTTTTGTACACTTGGCGTGTTTATTGCTGCTTGGGGAGAACGATTCCTAAATGATCATCCGTGTATGCCTATTATCCACCTGACCACCTTTATTGCCGCACCCATAGAAAGGGTTTTTGATCTGAGCCGTAGCATCGAATTGCATAAGAAGTCAATGGCCCATCATAACGAACAGGCAGTTGCCGGCACCACCATGGGTTTAATAAACCTGAATGAAACGGTGACCTGGAAAGCCAAACACCTGATGCGCACCCGCGTTCTGCAAGTACAGATAACTGCCATGGAAAAACCTTTTTCCTTTACAGATGAAATGAAAAAAGGTGATTTCAAAAAAATGAAACATGAACATCATTTCAAGGCAATAGAGAATGGCACACTGATGATAGACGTTTTCTATTATGAAGCTCCTTATGGCGGTTTGGGAAAATTTTTCAGCGGACTTTATTTATCGGCCTACCTCGAAAAACTGTTAGAACAACGAAATACAGTGATCAAAGAATACGCAGAAAGCAGTAAGTGGAAGCATGTTCTGGACAATAAACAATAGGTAAAATTCAAGGCAAAAAATAGGAAGGAATTATCAATTGTCTATTGGCCATTGCCGACTGATTTAATTACTTTTGCGGTTTATTAGAAATATGTCAAATAATAAACCGACTCTGTACACATCTCCGTCTCCTGCGTTACTTGATCTTTACGATATTAACAATACCATTGTAGTCATCATTGATGTTTTCCGCGCCACTTCAACCATTGCTACTGCGTTATACAACGGGGCCAAATGCATTATCCCGGTTGACAGTGTAGCCAAATGCATTGAACTGGGAAAGAACATTGACGCGATCACTGCCGGTGAACGCGACGGCAAAGTGGCCGAAGGACTCGAATACGGCAATTCACCCTTTGAATATTCAAAAGAGTTCATCAACGGCAAAACACTGGTGCTCACCACTACCAATGGTACCAAATTATTGCATATGGCATTGGAACGTGGGTCACAGCATATCATTACCGGTTCATTCCCCAACCTCACGGCTGTGTGCGATTATCTTATACAGCAGCAACAACCCGTATTGCTGGGTTGTGCCGCCTGGAAAGACCGCGTGAATATGGAAGATATGTTGTTTGCCGGCGCTGTTATAAGCCAGGTAAAAGAACATTTCGACATTAATTGCGACAGCTCGGGAATTGCTGAGACCCTGTACCGTAATGCCAAGAGCGATATGTACGGTTTTTTAAAAGAAAAGAATGCGACCCATTATCAACGCCTTACCAATTTTGGGTTGGAAAAAGATATCCGTTATTGCCTTACGCCCGATATTGCCAATGTACTGCCATTTTATGAAGATGGAAAACTGGTGATACATAATGGCAAGCGATAGCTGAACCGGCCAGTGGCCACTATTTTAGCTTTCCTTTAATAAACTAATTCAAATCCCTGTGCGTTATTTGCACAGGGATTTCTTTTTGCGGCACTCCTTAGTTGATCTGTTCTATCCTGATAAAATATAATATGGCTGTTAATGAATGGGTAAGTAACCCTGATGGCTATTCGTGTGTTAACCGCCAGTGGCAGCCGGTTTTATATAGATAACTTGTAAAACCGTGCAGCAAATTATATGGGCATAATGCATTCCTGTTGTAACCAGGGTATGATATTGTTCTAGGTCAATTGTGTAAATAAGGGTAATACCTTACCTCACTTGTTCAGTTTTATTGATCTTTGATAATAAATTATACACATTCCCTAAGCAGGTTGAAGGAGTATTCGGCTGGTTTTAATACTGTTTACGTAGTCTGGTAGCGGTTTTTATTAAAAAAATGAAGGTAAAAACAGACAATCAGGCATTATGTAAATAATTT
The DNA here is from genome assembly GCF_002077945.1 of Niastella vici. Classification (GTDB taxonomy): domain Bacteria; phylum Bacteroidota; class Bacteroidia; order Chitinophagales; family Chitinophagaceae; genus Niastella; species Niastella vici. Next base: position 495,050 of record NZ_LVYD01000001.1, on the reverse strand, counting down.
TTTATAATATTTGTGCTGCAATTCGACGAGGGTGGAATTGAATTTGCATAATCTTCATTAAGCCTGATAGTAGATCATTTCATTATAAGGTGCCGCAGCGAGAGAGAAAAGAAAAATGGAAGAACCCGAACCGGTCGTAAAAGGAACCCATAACCCTGTTTATACGCTCTCAGGGTCAAAAATGTGACAGAAAAGCGGGATCGAACCCAAAAATTTTTGCTTTTTGTAAATTTGGCGTATTATTGTGTTTGGAATAGGGCTGATAAGTCATACCCGATACTCACAAAGCTCATCAGTTATTCTTTTCCACGCATATAAACTCATTTCAATTTTTTCACGAATTTTCAACGAACAAAGTTTGCTCGTCTGATTAAGGTGTTAACTCACAAGTTATTTTATGTATGACATTTTGCAATTGAACGACATGCTCGTTCCAGAACTGTTAGATATTGCTGAACAGTTAAAAATACCCAACGCAAAAAAGTTAGATAAACAGGAACTAGTATATAAAATTCTCGATAAGCAGGCTGTAATGGCAAGTGCAGTAAAGAATGGTGCAGCTGATGATAAAGGTAAACGTAAAAGAGTAGTAAAAACTACTACTGCAAACGCAACAGAAGAAGCCGATGTAGTAAGTGGTGACGATAAACCAGTGCGTAAAGAAATGAAAAAAGAAGCCCCTAAAAAGAAGGTAATTGAGAAACCGGCGCCGCCTGTTAAGAAGGGCCGTAAAAAACCTGAGCCTGAAGAAGAAGAAGAGGAAGAACAAACCCCCATATTACCAGTGCTGATGAATGATGAAGGTGATGACGATGAGATCCCCGAAATGGCCGATCAGGATGAAGAAGACGAAGAAGAAACCGGCACAATGATAGCCCAGGAAAATGAGCGAATCATAGAGCCACAACCATCCGCAGAGCAACAACATAAATCATATCCCCATCGCCGCGAATCTGCCTTTAATATTGAGTTTGATGGCGTTATTATGGCAGAAGGTGTTTTGGAAATGATGCCCGATGGATATGGCTTTCTCCGCTCTTCAGATTATAACTACCTCTCTTCTCCCGATGATATTTATGTTTCCCCTTCACAAATAAAATTATTTGGCTTAAAAACCGGCGACACCATCTTTGGTGCTGTTCGTCCGCCCAAAGAAGGGGAAAAATATTTTGCCCTGTTGAAAGTAGAGACCATCAACGGTAAACAACCTGAAGATGTACGCGACCGGGTACCATTCGATTACCTTACACCACTGTTCCCATACGAAAAGTTGAACCTGTTCACTGTTCCCAATCAATACAGTACCCGTATCATGGACCTGTTTACACCCATTGGTAAGGGACAACGTGGATTGATCGTGGCGCAACCAAAAACAGGTAAAACCGTGTTGCTGAAAGAGGTGGCCAACGCCATTGCAGCCAATCACCCCGAATGTTATTTAATGGTGGTGCTGGTTGATGAGCGTCCTGAGGAGGTTACCGATATGGAACGCAGCGTACGCGCTGAGGTGATCGCCTCCACCTTCGATGAACCGGCCGAAAAACACGTAAAGGTTTCTACCATTGCTTTGCAAAAAGCAAAACGCCTGGTAGAGTGCGGTCATGATGTGGTGATCCTGTTAGACTCAATTACCCGTTTGGCCCGTGCGCACAACACCGTAGCACCTGCTTCAGGTAAAGTATTATCGGGTGGTGTGGAAGCGAATGCCATGCAAAAACCCAAACAATTCTTTGGTGCCGCCCGTAAAATTGAGAACGGCGGTTCCTTAACCATACTGGCTACCGCATTGATCGATACTGGTTCCAAAATGGATGAAGTTATCTTTGAAGAGTTCAAAGGTACCGGTAACATGGAATTACAGCTCGATCGCCGCCTGGCCAACCGCCGCGTATTCCCGGCCATTGACCTGGTAGCTTCTTCTACCCGCCGTGATGACCTGTTGCTCGAGCGCGATGTATTGCAACGGATGAACCTGTTGCGCGTATATCTCACAGATATGAATACCGAAGAAGCAATGAACGAATTGCTGAAGCGGATGCGCGGTACTAAAGACAACTATGAATTTTTAGCAAGCATGAACGGCTGAAGGCCACATGCCTCTAATCATACTAAAAAGCCATCTCGCTAAAACGAGATGGCTTTTTTAATTACTTACCTTTATGGATGCACCTGACTATTAACGATTGGATCGGTTTTATTGGCGTTTTTGGGATGCTGTTAGCCTATTTAATGAACCTGTTTGGCAAGATCTCGAAAGACAGTTTGATCTATATATTGCTAAATATGTTTGGAGGCGGATTGTCCTGTATGGCTTCCTGGCTTATCAATTACCTGCCTTTTGTAGTGTTGGAAGGCACCTGGACGCTGGTATCGCTGGTTGCCCTCATAAGATACTTCAGGGCCCGTTGGGTCTGAACGCCGGGAGCGCGTGTTCGCTCACCGTCGCAAAGTTGAAGGCGCCGGTTCATGCCTTTACCAGGGCATCAATTTTTTTCGCCAGCTGCCGGTCCTTATCAGTAACTACATTTCCGGCGCTGTGGGTGCTTAACCATACCTCCACCTGATTCCATACGTTGGTCCATAAGGGATGATGGTCCATCTTTTCTGCCTCCAGCGCCACGCGGGTCATAAAGGCAAATGCTTCGGAAAAGTTTTTGAACTCAAATTTCCGGTATAGTTTATTATCCTGTTCCTGCCACATATGAGTAAGTTATTTGGGTGAATGGTAAATGTTTCCGGCTTTTGGTGAGCCTGTTACAAGGTGCAAGTTACAGGGTCGTGATTTCAGGACGCTGAAATTATTGTGAGGCTCTCGAAAATTGAGCCTTGTACCCTGAAACTTGCAACTGCCCGGTAACCGGTACCTGGTAACCGGCAACAGTTATCATAATCTTTTTTAGAATATCAGGTGTCCTTTATTCTTGATCTTCTCATTCGTGAGTTCCATCACCAGCTGTACGCCACCGATGCTTTTCACCGAAGTCAGAATTTGCTGAAAGAACGCATCGGGTACGGTATCGCCTTTCATCAGCCATAAAAAATCAAGATGCCTGAATTCGGGCAACAGGTATTCGCCGTCGTACTGGTTATTATATAAATAATGTACCAGGCTGCTTACCGGTTCGCGGTACTCAAAGACCGAAAAATAATAGTTCCGCTTTTTTTTTTGCAGCTGTATCTCTATATCATTGTTTATGCGAAAGTCATAATGCAGTAAATGGTTCAGGTGCCAGCAAAACTGGTAACTTTTAAGGGGCGCCACAATACCGGCTAAACGGGTATTGTCGAAAAAATCATTGGCCAGATCATCAAAGTCGAGCTTAAGTTTCATGCCATTATATTGCCATAAAGGTATAAAACTTAAAATTCAACATTGCCTTCTTTCATTTCTTCGCCTCTTTTATACTTTACCGTGGTTTTATCGCCCTTATTGAACTTTCCCAGGGCCTGCATATAAGTCTCGAGCGAGCTGGTATTGAACGTTCCTAATTGTATAATAATATCCCCGGTTTGAATGCCTGCTTTTTGTGCGGGCCGTCCATCGCTTACCCCGTCAACCCGTACCCCGCTGCCCGAAAAAGTATAATCGGGCATAATACCCAGGGTAACATTGAAGCGTGCTGTGGTCGACATGGCCGGTTCGCGCGTTTTTTGAAAAGCCAGCTTTCCTTTGGTATTGGTAATGTCTACAAGGGCCTCAATGTATTTGATGATGAAAGCCTCACCGGTATAATTGATCTTGTTAGCATCATCAGTAGGTTTATGATAATCGCTGTGTATACCGGTAAAGAAGAATAACACCGGAATATCTTTTAAGTAGAAGGAAGTGTGATCGCTGGGGCCAATGCCACTTGAGTCGTACTTAGCGGTAAAATATTTTTGTTTGCTCAACGCAGAGAATACGCTGCCCCAGGCAGGCGAGGTGCCATAACCGCCAATGGTAACCACTTTGCTGGAATCGTTTAACCGGCCAACCATATCCATATTCACCATGTAGTTCACGCTTTGCAGGCTGATGGTAGGGTGTTCGGTAAAGTATTTGGAACCGAACAAACCCAGCTCTTCGCCCGAAAAAGCGATGAACACGTAATTGTTGTTTTTGTCTTTCGACAGCTTCAGCAGTTTTGCCAGTTCAATAAGGGCGGCTGTTCCGCTGGCGTTATCGTCGGCGCCATTATGGATCTGTTTTTCGCCGCTACCGCGCTCGCGCGGTAGCAGGCTATTGCCATCTTCACCATAGCCCAGGTGATCGTAATGCGCTCCAAACACGATCGTATTGGAGGCGCCGTTATTTATGATGCCAATGACGTTGTTGCCAGTCCTTTTTTTATCGCTGATCACTGTTTTTAAACGCAGGTCGAGGGTGGCCGCCTCATCGGCAAGGAATTGCTTGCAGGCTTTGGCTGTTAAATACACAACCGGTATGGCCAGCGGGCGGCTATTGTCCTTTCCATCAAATTGTAAATTATCGGCTATGCCCGAGCTGTTATATACAAATAAAGCGGTGGCGCCTTTTTCAGCAGCTTTGGAGGCAATTGATTTTATGGCATTGGTTAAATCAAAATGCGGGTTCTCCCTGTTATCCTCAATCACTTCTTTCAGATCGTTAAACCAGGGAACGCCTTTTTCTTTCAGTGCGGGCGATACGGCGGCTTCAAGGCTTGCAGTGGGGCAAAACACAAACGGAAAATACTCCTCATTTAATTTCAGTTCCCGATCATTTATGAACAACAACGTGGAAGCATTGACCTGCTTGCCATCGTAGATCTCAAATGGCTGTAGCCAGCCCTGATCACCTTTCGGTTCCAGGCCAGCCTGCTGAAATTGGGTGCTGATGTATTCGCGCGCCAGTTTTTCTCCGTTAGAACCGGCCCTGCGGCCTTCCAGCTTATCATCTGCCAGGTACGCAATGTGCGCCTGCAGGTTGGTAATCATAACTTTATCAGCTTTTTTCAATTTCTGTCCAACCGAAGAAAGGGAGGCGAATAACAGAACGATCAATAAACGCATGTACAGGTTCATTGTATTATTTTTCAGGCTTAGGTGCAAACAAAGTTATAATTAGACAAAGCCTATACCAATAATTGTTTATCATAAATTCCTGCAATTTGAGCCCGCGGGGCAATGGGTACGAAAAGTACTAATTAGCCGGCCGTTCAGGTTTGAGAGAAGAAAGAAATAATACTATTTTAACAGATTTCAGGTGGCCGGCATCCGTGGGAAAGTAATTAAGTAGAACCACCTAATTAAAACACATTTTTTAACCTTTTCCAACAAATACAAACCGGGTAAATGAACAAATTATTTTATTATCTGTTTATAATTGCCTGCTAACCGGATATTTCCGATATTGTTGTGCATCGACCCTCTATTATAATTTTGTTTCGGATCGCTTTTTTCTTTATAAGCTCGCCTTTTTTCCTTTACTTTTGCAGATTGCCCTTTTTTGATCGGCAAGAGGAAATTTAAATTTAAGCATGGCACTACCTCATCTTATTAAGTATGTGTATACCAATGGAACTGACGAAGTGATCCGTAGGGGAAAGAAGATACACGCCATCGGATATGTTGAACTGGTGGATTATGATGAACTCCTTGATTCTGTTACCTTCAGGGTGAAAGATGACAGCTATTCCACTTACTACAAAGTAAACATTCAGAAGTTTAAGGATTCGCGCACCCTTTCGGTACGCTGCGCCTGTCCATATAACCTGGGCGATATCTGCCGCCATGAAGCGGCCGCCCTTATTCAGCTGCAAGAAATGCTGGATAAAAATATGCTGAAGACCGAAAAGGTTGATTACGATCAGAAGCATACCGTGCTGAAGATGAAATTCATTGATCTGAAAACATTACGGTTGCTGTGCTCGCCCGAAACCTATACCGAAGCCGAAAAATACCTGCGCACTCAACGCGCAGATATAGAATTTGCGCAGGATGAAGTGGTAAAAGCTACGGTGACCATTGATGGCACTCCCTGGAAAGTGGTTATCCGCAAAAACGAAGAAAGGAATTTTGATACCAGTTGCAATTATGAAGACCGCCAGCATCCGCTTTGCCTGCCCAAGGTCATCGTTTTTCTGCAATTGCTGAATGGATATGGCCCCTACTATTTCGATACCATTCGTAACTGGGATAAAGAAAAAAATAAATTACTGGAAGCCTATGGTTATACGCTGAGCGATAACCTCGAAGGCAAGTTTGAATTTACCTATAAAGATGGCAAGCCGTTCCTGCGCGTGCTCGATGCATCGATCAAACGCATTTCACCACAGGATGCTTCGCGTTCAAAACCCAGGCCTGTAGTGGCTGAAGCCCCGGTGGCCACAGAAGAGGAAGCAACGGTTTCCGAAGCGGAAAAAACACCCGGTGTTTCACATCGTATAGGCGTGGTGTTTAATTTCAACCACGAAAATTATCCGGGTTTCTCCGTTGATGCCATTAGCGGCGAAATAAATGAAGAAGCCACGCATTTCACTGGTAAGGTTGAAAAGCTTGACCTCAGCAAGTTTGTGAATATTGATATATACAGTGAGAACGACAAACAAATGATTCCTCAGCTGCGTAAAATGCAGGACGTTGAGGTAACCAAATACCTTAACCGCAACTCGCCTTTCAGCGGCATCTGGGAAAACATCATTCATCATGAAGAAGATGACCTGCCCGAAGAAACAAAGGCCCTGATGGTAGAATACCTGCATCCCAAACTGAAGAAAATGTTTGCGGAAATTGCAGCCAATCCATTCGTGTTCTATCTCAATGGTAAAAAGCCTTTCAAAACCGATAACCTGCATACCGCCGGTATAGTAACAGACTATATTACGCCCTACTTTAAAGTAATTGCCGGTAAAAGCAATTATGAAATGGAATGCTGGGTAAAGCTGAATGGCCAGCAGGTGAATATCAGTGAGAATGCTATCAACAGCAGTTTACTTTTCTTTTACAACGATAATTTATTCCTGTGGGATAAACCCGAAGACGTAAGCCTGGTTACCCAGTTCCACGGAAAAGGAAAACTGGTTTATTCAAAAGCCGACTGGCCCGAGCAATTGCGTAAGATGGTATTACCACTCACCAAGGAATATCATGTTGAATTTGATGGCAGCCTGGTAAGTGAAGTAAAAGATGGCGACCCCGAAAAAAGAGTGGTGCTGCAGGAAAAAGGCGATTATCTCGTATTTCAACCATTGTTCTCGTATAAAGGGTTTGAAACAAAACCGGGTGGAAAAGATGAGCTGGTAATACCCGATACCGAAAGAGTAGTGATCGTTCACCGCAATAAGGAAAAGGAACTTCAGTTCATCAAAAAGCTTGAAGCGCTGCATTCAGGGTTCATTAGGCCCGAAGGCGGTCAGCAACTGGCGTTGAAAGGCAGTGATGTGCTGAAGAACAACTGGTTCTTTTTGTTTGTAGACGCCATGAAGGAACTGAAGATCCCGGTATTCGGGTTCGATGCATTGAAGAATTTCCGTTTCAATACGGCACGGCCGCAAACAAAGATCCATATCAGCAGCAATACCGATTGGTTCGATGCGCGGGTTGATATTGTGTTTGGCGATCAAAAGGTAACCATTGCCGATGTAAAGAAAGCGCTGGCCAACCGGCAACAGTTTGTACAACTGAACGACGGCACCCTGGGTATTTTACCCGAAGAGTGGATCAAAAAATACTCACTGCTGTTTCGTGTTGGCGAGGGTAAGCAAAACCAGTTGCGCCTGTCGAAATACCACATGAGCGTAATTGATGAGTTGTATGATAACCGCAGCGAAGAAGAGCTGGTGCTGAAGCTCGAAGAGAAATACGAACAATTAAAAAGCTTTAATAAAATACAGGAGATCCCGCTTCCTGAACACCTGAAGAGTGTGCTTAGGCCTTATCAGGAACACGGGTATCACTGGTTGCATTATCTCAGTGAAATAGGCTGGGGTGGCATTTTGGCCGATGATATGGGTTTGGGTAAAACCGTACAGGCATTATCGTACCTGAACTATTATCGCACCAGCCGGGGCAAATTGCGCGCATTGGTGGTTTGTCCAACCACGCTGATGTTCAACTGGGAGAATGAGATCAAGAAATTTACGCCTTCGCTTACCTATTATATTCACCATGGCGGTGAACGTACAAGGGGCAAGGAGCAGTTCATGAGTGCCGAGATCATTATCACCACCTATGGAACATTACGCAGCGATATAAAACTGCTGGTTGAAGTTCCGTTCGATTATGTGGTGCTCGATGAATCGCAGGCTATTAAAAACCCCACCAGCAAGGTTACCAAGGCTGCCTGTTTGTTACAATCGAAGAACAGGATATGCCTGAGTGGTACGCCACTGCAGAACAATACCTTCGACATTTTTGCCCAGATGAACTTTTTGAATCCGGGTATGTTGGGCAGCGTGGAGTTTTTCAGACAGGAATTTGCTATTCCTATCGATAAATTCGGCGAGGCCGACCGCAAAGACCATTTACGTAAATTATTATATCCGTTCATTCTGCGCAGAACAAAGGAACAGGTAGCAAAAGACCTGCCCGATAAAATAGAAACTATTCTGTTCTGCGAAATGGAATCGGAACAAATGGCCATTTATGATGCCTATCGCAACGATTTCCGCGATAAGATCATGGGCACCATTGAGCAGCAGGGTATACAACGTTCGCAATTGACCATTTTGCAGGGGTTGATGAAACTGCGTCAGATATGCGATTCGCCGGCCATCCTGAATGAAGCGGAAAAATTCCCCAATCATTCAATTAAACTCGAAGAGCTGGCCCGTGAGATCACGGAAAATATCAGTAACCATAAAGCGCTGGTGTTCTCCCAATTTCTCGGAATGCTGGCCCTCATCAAGGAAAAACTGAGAGAGCTGGAAGTTGATTTTGAATATTTCGACGGAAGCACATCAGCGATTGACCGCGAACGCGCCATTCAACGTTTTCAGAACGATGAAAACTGCCGCGTGTTCCTGATCTCCCTTAAGGCCGGGGGCGTGGGTTTGAACCTCACTGCTGCCGACTATGTGTATATTGTTGATCCCTGGTGGAACCCCGCGGTTGAGCAGCAGGCCATTGACCGTACGCATCGTATTGGGCAAACGAAGAACATCTTTGCTTATCGCATGATCTGTAAAGACACCATTGAAGACAAGATCCTGCAGTTACAGGATAAAAAACGTTTGTTGGCCAAGGACCTGATCACCGACGATGAAGGATTTGTTAAGTCGCTGACAAGAGAAGATGTGGAATACCTCTTCAGTTAATCGTTAATAACCTGGTTTACATCGACAGTTGTCGAAAATTTATATATAGAAAGTGTGCCACGATACGCCTTCAAAAGCGCCGTATCGTGGCATATTTTTTTGGGCAGTACAGGTAAAACTTATCCTGACGATAAAACTTTTAAGGTCATAATTTGTTCACACAAGTTTAGCGGCGGGGTGGCGTCTAAAAGTTTATATCTCTAACGTTCATTAACCATACATGAAAAAGATTTTTACCCTGTTCATTATCATCTTTGCATTTGCCACTGCTGGTTTTGCCCAAAAAAGGGTTTCGGGCAGCATTCAGGGTAAATTATATGATACGCTTTATAAAGAGACCCTCGTTGATGCCACTGTTACGGTTTTGCATGCAACCGATTCAACCGTAATAACTTATACCCTGGTTAATTCTAAGGGTGAATTTCAGATCAACAACCTCGATGCCGGTACCTACCGCCTCATGATCACCTACCAGGGTTACGTTCCCAAATACAGGCGGTTTACTATTTCGGCTGATTCCCCGGCTATTCATTTTGGCACCATATTAATGGATAAGAAAAACAGTATGTTGCAGGAAGTGATTGTGGAAGCGCCGCCTATACAGGTAAAAAAAGATACAGTTGAATACCGGGCCGATGCCTTTAAAACAAAACCAAATTCCACGGCAGAAGACCTGTTAAAAAAATTGCCGGGCGTGCAGGTTGATAAAGATGGGAATGTAAAGGCACAGGGCGAGGATATACAAAAAGTATATGTTGACGGAAAAGAGTTTTTTGGAACCGATCCCAAACTGGCCACCAGAAATATTACCGCCGACATGATTGAATCGGTGCAGGTATTTGATGATATGAGTGACCAGGCCAAATTCACCCGTATTGATGATGGCAGCCGTTCAAAAACGCTGAATATTAAATTAAAGAAGGATAAGCGTAAAGGTTATTTCGGCCGTTTTATCGCCGGTTATGGCGACAATGACCGCTACCAGGCCAGCGCCATGTTTAACAAGTTCGATAACGATCGCCGCATATCCATTCTCGCCGGTTCAAACAATTTGAATAAATCAAGCTTTTCATTTAATGATATTGTATCCAACATGGGTGGTTTTGGTTCACGCGGCCAGGGCGGTAGTGGTGGTGGCGGCGGTTTTAGCGGCGGCGGTGGTGGTGGTAACCGTGGTGGCGGCGGTAATCGCGTCGGTGGCGGCGGAAGTTCCGGCTTCAGCAGTTTCGGCAGCAGCAATACCGGCATAACGAAAGCAACCAATGTTGGCATAAACTATACCGATAAATGGGGCAGTAAAGTTGATGTTACCGGCAGCTATTTCTTTTCAAACAGCGAGAATCGTAAAGATCAGCAAAGCCTTACCCAGCAGCTGTTATTAAATGATTCATCGACGTTGAAGAGTGAAGACATGCATTCCACTACTCAAAACCAGAATCACCGGTTCAATTTGCGGTTTGAATATTATATCGATTCCATGAACTCCCTGTTGTATACCCCCAACCTGGTTATACAACATTCTGATTCTTATACTTACGATACCTTATTTACCCACTCCATTAAAACAATAGATTATTTAGCCAATGAGGGAAAAAGCATTAACAGCAATGTACGCGATGGCATAACGTTGAACAATAATTTATTGTACCGCCGCAGGTTTCATAAAACGGGTCGCACATTGACCATTGGTTTTAATAACAGCATAAATAATAGTACTGGCAACGGCACTACGCAATCGCCGTTGAAGTTTTATGATTCTACAGGCAGGTTATTAAGTACAATAAACCAGGACTATAAGTCATCTCAAAAAACAAGATCGAGTAGCAACATTGTAAGTACTTCTTATACTGAACCCATTGGTAATAATAAGATCATTGAACTGAATTATGCTTATACCAACAAGCACACTACCAGCGATCGAAATGCCTTTAATTATAGTGCAGTTTCGTTGAAGTATGATTCAATTAACAAGGCCCAGACCAATTATTTTGAAAATGATTTCATCGCCCATAGGGCAGGAGCCAATTTTCGTGTTCAAAATAAATTGTATGGCTGGCAGTTAGGCGCTGCTGTTGAGTATTCTGAATTGAACAACCATAGTATACGGGCATTGACCGGAAAGGATAGCACCGTGAAACAGGATTTCGTTAACTTTTTTCCAACAGCCAATTTCAATTATGCTTTCAGCCGTTCAAAGAATTTACGGGTGTTTTACCGGGGAAGAACCAATCAGCCCTCCATATCACAATTGCAAGACGCGCCTGACCCAACGAATATCTTAAACGTTACTAATGGTAATCCATCATTGAAGCAGGAATTCGCCCATAATGTGAACATCAATTACAATACATTCGATGCGGTGAGCTTTCGGTTTTTATCGGTTAATATTAACCTGAATAAAACGCAGAACCAGATCGTGAATAGTGTAGATAGCCTTCGCCCTGCTTTACAAAAAAAGCTGGGTATTGATACTTCAGTGCGGGGCGCGCAATACACCGTTCCTGTGAACCTGAACGGTTCGTTCAGTACCTCGTCGTTTGTAACGCTGGGTTTTCCGTTGAAGGGAAGAATGAAAGGAAGCAGCCTGAACTTTAATAACAATATCACTTATAACCGTGATATCAGCCTCCTTTATCAAAAGCAAAATATAACCAACACATTTGTGGTTACTCAAACTGCCGGCATTAATCTGGATATCAAAGAGGCATTGATCGTGGGACTTAATGCCAGCGTTGCATATAATAATGTAAGGTATACACTGCAGCCGTCGCTCAACGATGATTACTACACGCAAACCTACTCGGCTGATATAAGCTATACTTTTTTGAAAAGCCTGGTTTTTTCAACCGACTTTGATTACTATATAAATACAGGCCGGGCAAATGGATATAACCAAAGTATTCCATTATGGAATACAAGCCTTGCCTACGAAATATTCAAGAAGAAGAACGGCGAGTTGAAGTTCTCGGTGAACGACCTGTTGAACCAGAACCAGAGTATTGCCCGTACGGTGAGCAGCACCTCTATTGTAGATACCCGGTCTACGGTATTGAAGCGTTATTTTATGCTCACCTTTACCTACAACCTGAACCGCGCCGGCAATCAAAAACGCCAGGGACCCAGGCTACCGCGTAACATTGAACGGCAAATGGACCGCCAGATGAATAATGGCGGGCCTATGGGCAATATGCCGCCGCCGGGTGGTAGTTAATGAAACAATCAATCAGTATTTATAAATGGAGGCCCCCGGTTCAGTCGGGGGCTTTTTATTGGCTAATGAACAAAAAAAATCCCCTCCCGGGTAAGCGGGAAGGGCTCAGCACATACTAATGTGGTTTCAGAGGTAAGTGCTAATCGATATAAGTATAAATACTAATTATTAATGGAATTTTCTTCTCACCGGAGCAGGTGTACTGATAGGAGAATTTCCGAGCATTATTACTGCTAACAAACTTTTAACAAATCGGATGATGTTGGATGATGGGCGGTAGATGGTCTTGTGGATCTTCGCACGGTGCACATCATAGTACATTGGATTCTTTTCCATGGTATTGAATTAATTAGTGAATGAAATGAATAGGCCTCCCTTTGTAACGGTGAAAGGCATTTTTTTATTGTGTTGAGGTGAATTTAATATTTCCCGGTATTAAAGCAATCCGGATTTTGTTATTTTTCCATTCCAAACCCTGTAATATGTGCAAAGTAACCCCGTTTTTACTGGCTTTGTTAATAAGCCTGGGCGCCGGTGCACAAAGCGTTTTTACCAATAGTACCAATGCCGCCCTGAAAATGGTGATAGAAGACTATCCCAACCACTTCAGCAATATAAAAGGCGATCGTATTTCAACTTATGAACCAGCCATAAATTATAAATCAAAGGTGATCATTCCGGGAGCGGTGAACTGCATGCTTACCGAGTACAAAACATATGAAACCTTTAAGTGGGACTGCGAGTTGTTTTCATCGGCCGACTTTCAAAAAGCAAAGGCCCGGTTCAGCGATCTGTATAGCGAAATTCACAATACCATAATCAAGCTCGATGGGCAAAAGCCAGTCATTTTGAACGGCCAGTTTGAAACCCCCGAAAAGGACAGAAAACAAACTACTATATACTTTCACTTTTTGCCCGGCACCGGTATTATCCAAAAATTACATGTTGAAATGCAATTAAGATCGGAAGAGGGGGTTTACAAGATCATTTTGCAGGTTTACGAGGAAACGCCCGGTGGTACTTTCAATATGCAGACGATGGTATAAAAAGTATAAACATTAACCTTCATTAACATTAAACCAACCTCGCTTAACCTTCATTGCCAGTATGTAAGAATATTTTCGTAGTGACTTTACAAACACGAAAATATAACTGGTATGAAGAAGATCTGCCTGCTGATCGTTACCTGCTTCCTGTATTCACTGGCAATGGCCCAAAAGAACGGCCAGGTTAAGGGCATTGCGTTTGACACCCTCTCAAAACAGGCGCTTGTATCGGCCACGGTTACCCTGTTACAAAAAAAAGATTCTTCGCTGGTAGCTTTTACCATGACCAATAGCCAGGGGCAATTTGAAATAACCGGTTTGCCCAACGGCGAGTACCGCCTGTTGATAACCCATGTAAACTATCATAACTCCAGTAAATTTTTTACCATTGACGATGCCCGTAAACAGGTAAACCTGGGCAATATAATCATGAACGATGTTACCCGCGTGTTGAGCGAAGTGGTGGTAACAGCCGAAGCACCGCCGGTGACTTTACTCGATGATACCATACAATACAATGCCGGTTCTTTTAAAACCATACCCAATGCCACCGTAGAACAATTGCTGAAGAAAATGCCGGGCATTAAAGTAGAAAAAGACGGCACGGTTAAAGCACAGGGCCAGGAAGTAAAGAAAGTGCTGGTTGACGGAAAGGAGTTCTTTGGCAACGATCCCAAAATAGCAACCCGCAACCTGCCCGCCGATGCGGTTGATAAAGTGCAGGTATACGATAAAATGAGCGATCAGGCACAGCTCACCGGTTTTGATGATGGCAACAGTGAAAAGACCATCAACCTGAAATTAAAGAAAGACAAGAAGAAAGGAATGTTTGGAAAAGTGAATGCGGGTGGCGGTACCAACGACCGGTATGAAGGCAGGTTTAATGTGAATTCGTTTAAAGGCGCCCGCCAGTTTTCGGTGATCGGTATGGGCAACAACACCAATTCGGAAGGTTTTTCTTTCATGGACATGTTGAATTTTAATGGTGGCCTTAACAGCATGCAACAAAGTGGCGGTGGTCTTGAAATAAATATCAAAAACGATGGAAACAATAGCCAGAACGATAACAGCAATGGCATAAGGAGCATTTGGGGCGGCGGGTTTAATTACAACAACCTCATTGGCAACAAAACCAATTTTACCAGCAACTATTTTTACAACCGGTATAACCCCAACACAGAGAGCCACATTCACCGGCAATATTTTTTACCCGATTCATCTTACTATTATAACCAGAATGCTTTTACAAAAAATCTCAACAACACCCATAAGCTCAACCTGGGCGCCGATATACAACTCGATTCTTTTCATTCTATAAAAATATCGCCTTCCATAGGCTATCAGCAAACAGGCAATGCTACCCTTAGCGATTATAATATGCAGTCGCTGACCCAACAGCTTGGTACCAGTGGTACCAGCAACAATGAAACAAATAGCCATGGATATAACTTTCGCAACGATTTGTTGTTCCGCAAAAAATTCAGGCGTGGCGGCAGAACGCTTTCTTTAAGCCTGCAAAATAACTGGAATGCCAGTGACGGCGATGGCAGTTTGATCTCCACAAACACCTACCGCAATCCCCTGGGTACGGTTATAAGGACCGATTCCATCAATCAACGAAATAGCAACAGCAGCGACCTGAACAGTTATACGGGCCGGCTGGTATATACCGAACCCATTTTCAAAAGATCGTTGCTCGAGTTTAGCCTGGCTAAAAGCAACAGTAAAAGCACGGCAACGAAAACAACCTACGACTATAATAAAATTAGCGGCCAATTCGATCAGCTGAACGACCGGCTCACCAACGATTATGAAAACACATATGGTTACAATTCAGCCGGTATTCGCTGGCGCATGCAACAACGAAAATTCAATGCATCGGCCGGCGTGAACTGGCAACAGGCAGAGCTGGAAGGCAGGATCGCGATGACTGGAAAAGATTCCCTCATTAGTAAAACATTTTATAACCTGTTACCCAACGCCCGGCTGCAATATAATTTTACCAAATACCGTACGCTTCGGTTGAATTATACCACCAGCACCAACCAACCAACCGTTTCTCAATTACAACCAGTGCCCGATAACAGCGATCCGTTGAATATAAAAGCGGGGAATGCCGATCTTAAACAGGAACTAACGCATACCGTGCAGCTGAACTTTTTTTCAGTGAACCCTTTTAAGAACAAGAACCTGTTTGCGTTCCTTAATCTGCGACGAACCGATAACAAGATCGTTGATTATGGTACCATTGATTCAGTAGGCGTAAAAACCACCCGGCCGGTAAATGTGGATGGCGCCTATGATATAACCAGTTCCTTCAACCTGGGTTTACCCCTTCGAATTTTGAAAGGAACGGTGAACTTCGGCATCAATGAAAGCTATACAAAGAATAAAACGTTTATCAACAGGGCTGAAAATATGATCAATACATTGAACATTGGCCCCGACGTACGTTTTGAAATAAATGCTACAGAAAAGCTGGATGTATCATTGACAGCCGGCATTAATTATTACAAAACCCAATACAGTTTACAGCAATCATTAAATACAGAATACCTGAATCAGCAATACAGTACTGAGTTAAACTGGCAGTTACCGAAGCGTTTTTTCTTTAATACAGAATTTACCTATTCAATCAACAGCCAGCGTGCCAGCGGGTATAATGCAAAGGTGCCGTTATGGAATGCTTTCATCAGCAAACAATGCTTACGGTTTAACCGCGGCGAAATAAAACTGTCAGCATTTGATCTGTTGAAACAGAATGTGGGCATAAGCCGTAATGCCAGTCAAAACTATATTGAAGACAAACGGGTGAAGAACCTGCAACGCTTTTTTCTGTTGAGCTTTACCTATAGCCTTACAAAGAACGCGTTAAGCGCACCTGGCCAGGAAGGCGGCATACAAATCATTAAAAGATAGCATGCGGGAGCTATAATCCTTGCCAGGCGGCCATTCAGGACATGGTAGCAAAATTGCATAGGTGGTATTGAAATCCACAAACAATACTACAATGTCAAGAAAAAGCGCTGCCCTGGCGGCACCTGCAACCCACGTAGAAGGAATGGGTTCCATTCCGCATGAAAATGGCGTATTCTTCAGGGTTTGGGCCCCCCATGCCAAAAAAATATTTGTTACCGGTGAATTCAATAATTGGGCAAAAACAAAACACCCCATGACCCATGAAGGCAATGGTTATTGGGGGTTGAATGTTCCGGAAGCTGCTGTCAGCAACCAGTATAAATATATTTTACATACCGATGTGGGCGAGCTTTACCGCAACGATCCCTACGCCCGGGGAGTAACCAATTCAGCAGGCAACTCCATTATTGCCGATCCGCATTTCGACTGGACCGATCACGATTTTCAAATGCCATCCTGGAATGAGCTGGTCATTTATGAATTGCATATAGGAACTTTTAATGTAAGGGAAGATGGGCGTCCCGGAACTTTTGAAAGTGCAAAGCAACGGTTGGGCTATTTAAAAGCGCTGGGAGTGAATGCCCTTGAAATAATGCCCGCTTCCGAATTTCCCGGCGGCTTTTCGTGGGGGTACGATCTCTCGCATCCTTTTGCCATTGAAACTGATTATGGGGGTATACGCGGATTTAAAGAGCTGATAAACGCTGCACATGAACTGGGCATTGCCGTTATACTCGACGTGGTGTATAATCATTTTGGCCCGGCAGACCTTGACCTGTGGAAGTTTGACGGCTGGAGTGAGAATGACCTTGGCGGTATTTACTTCTACCAGGACTGGCGGGCCGAAACGCCCTGGGGCCATACGCGACCCGATTATGGACGGCCCGAAGTAAGACAGTATTTGCGCGATAACGCTCTGATGTGGCTGGAAGATTATCATATCGACGGACTGCGTACCGATGCCCTGTTATTTGTTCGGAACGTGCATGGCAAGAATACACCTGAAGCCGACCTGCCCGATGGCTGGTCATTAATGAGGTGGATAAATGAAGAAGTGCAAAAGCGGTATCCCTGGAAGATCCTGATAGCCGAAGACCTGCAAAACAATGAATGGATCACCAAAAAAACGCAGGATAATGGGGAAGGGTTTAACACGCAATGGGATCCCTCATTTACATTTAATGTACGGGATGTATTGAAAGTGACTGAAGATGCCCACCGCGATATGAGCAAAATTCAAAACGCAATTACCCATTGTTTCAATGGCGATGCCTTTCAACGGGTGATCTATACCGAATCGCACGACGATGTGGCAAATGGTAAAACTCGTGTGCCCGAAGAAATAGCACCCGATGATGCGCAGGGCTGGTTTGCCAAAAAAAGATCGGTGTTGGGTGCCGTAATGATTTTTACCTGTGCCGGTATCCCCATGTTATTTCAGGGGCAGGAATTTGTTGAAGATGGCTGGTTCGATGCAAAAAATCCGCTCGACTGGTCGAAGTTCTCCTCCTTAAAAGGTATTGCCCGGCTTTACCGCGATTGCATTGGCCTGCGCCGTAACCTCGATGGATTAACCAAAGGGCTTTCGGGCCAACATACCCGCATCATTCATGTAAACAATGAAGAAAAAATAATAGCCTATCATCGCTGGAACGAAGGCGGACCTAAAGACAGTACCATTGTGGTATTGAATTTTGCCAATAAAGAACATAAGAATTATGTAATAGGAATGCCAGAGGAAGGAGTTTGGAAAGTTCGTTTCAACAGCGATTGGAAAGGATATGATCCAACTTTCACCGATTCACCCGCTCTGGAAATCGAAACATTTGAAAGCAAAAAAGACGATCAGGAATTTAGCGCTGCCATTAACCTGGGGCCATATAACGCCTTGATACTTTCACGTGATTAAAAAATGAAGGGCCGGATAGACATCCAGCCCCGTATTAATCCAATATCCTATGAAAAACCACTTTGAAATTACCATCAAAAATTCATAAAATCTATGACCACCATCACACAAACACTTGTTTAGCGATTTCTTGATTTGCGCTAACTTTTTTCATGTTGATCAACAAAAACAACCCGTACTACCGGGTTAGAAAAATAAAAAAGGCCGGATAGAAATCCAGCCCGTGTTAATCCAATATCCTATGAAAAACCACTCTGAAATTAGAATGAATCTTTCAAATATTTTATGACGGCCATCATCAAGTTTAATGATTTTGACAATGGTTCTAAAGGTTATCCATTATGCGATGCATACAACTAATTGCTCATGTGCATAACTCTTCGGCCACTTCCATTACGCTGCATCTCTTCCATCATTTTTTCACGTTCTTTTGTAAATTCTTCTGCCGTAACTTTTTTCCCCTTTTTGGGTTCTTTAATGCTGGCGATGTCACCTTTAGTGGAAACTTCTATGGCTTTGTAAGTAGTGTTACCGTTAATATCAATCTCCAGGATCAAACCGGGTAACTGGCCTGCATAGTCTGGCCCCGCCGGTACCGGAACAGCCGGTGCAAACCAAACGATCACCTTACTTGTATCGGGCATCTCTTTTCTGCTCATATTACCATTCTCCATCGATATCATGCTGCGTTTGCCAATCTTTGTTGTAGTGGCTTGCTGGCAGGTATAACCCAGCAAATTCCTGGTTTCGCCGGTTAATTTCCAATTTCCTTTACCAATACTATCGGTGATGAGGTATTGTTTGGTGGCAAATTCCCGTTGTTCAACTTTACGGCCTTCGGCAAAATTCAGCCAGGTAATATCATCGTCGCCCATGCCAAAAGTGCGTATCTGAATACCGTTCTCATTGCCAGGGAGATCATTGGCCGTATTATCTACTACCTGCCGGCGCAACATCTGGTTATTTCCGAACAGTACTTCCATTTTGATAACGATCCGGGGCGGTGGCGGCATGCCTTCGGGGGCGCCATTACCAGCCATCCTGATCTGCATTTGCGGGGTAAATTCATATACTGCGCGTCCGGCTTGCTGCTGGGCCTGAATTGGCGTTACCATGAATAAACCGGCCAAAAAATATATCGCTTTCATACGTATTTTATTTGTTTCAAAACTATTACAGCTCACAACGGTAACAGGTTAATGCACCTTGGTTTAATGTTAATTAAGGTTAATGGTATTGGCCCGGCCGGTATTATTCGGCTACTTTTGTAATGTTATGAATGGGCGCCGACTATATTTACCGGTAGTTTTAATGTTGCTGGCAATTTTGGCTGTAGCAACCTTCCAGGTATTCTGGCTTATCAAAAATTTCAGGGAAGAAAAACAGGAGACCGGTTTTCGCACCAACGTATTATTCGGCGAGGCACTGCAACGCATTCGCGCCGAAAAACTAAAACTGGATACCAATTTTAGCACCGACGTTAAGTTCAGGGTAGCCGGCTATAGCGCTGTTGGCATGCTGGATGCCATGCGAACAAGAGTACTGGATACGATGGCCCGTGATAGAAAGGTGCGGGTATTTGTTACCTCGAAAAATACAGCATTCATTCGAGAAGGCGTGCCTGCAGATTCAATGAATGAAATTCATGTTTTTAAGGACGGTCCCGGCCCGGGCATTGTGCGGGTATTGAGCAAGGTAGATTCGCTGCAGGACAGTATTGGCGTAAAGGAATTGAGTGATAAATATGCGCAGGTATTAAGAAAGGAAAGAATATCACTGCCCTTTTATATAACCAGCCGCAAAGCGGTTTTGCAAGATGGGTTTCCGCCCCCACCATTTGAAGAAATGCAGAATGAAATTACCATTGGCTTTAATCACCCGGTAACATACAGGTTGGAAGTGGGAAATATGAACGCCTTTGTATTGCAAAAAATGTGGTCCCAGCTATTGGTTTCGGTTGTGCTGGTTGGGCTTACGGTATTTTCTTTTGCCCTTTTATTACGCAGCCTGGTGCAGCAAAGAAAATTAACGCAAATCAAAAACGACTTCATCAGCAATATCACCCATGAGCTAAAAACGCCTATTGCGACAGTAAGCGTAGCCATTGAAGCCTTACGAAATTTTGGTGCCCTGCACGATGAGGAGAAAACCAAAGAATACCTGGCCATTTCATCAAACGAATTAAAACGGTTATCGTTCCTGGTTGATAAAGTATTGAAATTGTCGATGTTCGAAAAGCACCAGGTTGAATTGAAAGAAGAAACCATTGACCTTGCGGTGCTGGTAAAAGAAGTGGTTAACTCCATGAAACTGCAATTTGAAAAATACAGGGCCCAGGTAAATGTGCAAATGCATGGGTATCGGTTTGAAATAGAAGCCGACAGGCTGCATATAACCAGTGTGCTGTTCAATTTGCTAGATAATGCGCTGAAGTATAGCAGGGAAAATCCTTCCATACACCTTGAGCTGAAAGATGAAACAGAACGTATTCTGTTGAGTATAACTGATAATGGCATAGGCATCCCCCCTGAATACCATAAAAAAATATTCGATAAATTTTTTCGTGTTCCGGCCGGCGATACCCATAATGTAAAAGGATATGGATTGGGACTCAGCTATGTATCGTATGTTATTCAGCGGCATTATGGTTCTATTGAAGTAGAAAGCCAGCCGGGCATTGGTAGCCGATTCATTATTAAACTTCCTGCAGCTCCATGAGCAAAACCAAAATTCTGTACGTTGAAGACGAGCTGTTTCTGGGCAAAATTGTAAAGGAAAGCCTGGAGAGCCGGCAATTTGAGGTGGTAATGGAAAGTGACGGCCTCAATGTGCTCGCCGTTTTCAGGCAGCTGGCGCCCGATGTTTGCGTGCTCGATGTAATGCTGCCCAATAAGGATGGTTTTACCATTGCCGGCGAAATACGCGAAATAAACGCCACGGTTCCCATTATCTTCCTTACTGCCAAAACCCAAACCGATGATCTGGTAAAAGGGTTTTCGATTGGTGGAAATGATTATATCCGCAAACCGTTCAGCATGGAAGAATTGATCGTGCGCATTGAAAATGCATTGCGGTTCAGGGAACAGGGAGTCAAAGCGGTGAATGGCAAAGACACATTACAAATAGGAAAATACAGTTTTCATGTAACCCGCCAAATGCTGACGGCTTGTAATGAAGAACGGAAATTATCGTTCCGCGAAAGTGAGTTGCTGAAATTGTTATACGAGAACCGCGATAAGATCATTGACCGCAAAGACATTTTGAATTTGCTTTGGGGCAATGATTCATTTTTTAACTCCCGCAACCTCGATGTTTACATCACTAAATTGCGCAGCTACCTTAAAGAAGATGATCTGCTGGAAATAATTACCATCAAAGGGGTAGGGTACCGGTTTGTTGTGGGTTAGCCAAAAGACCCTGAACGAAGTCGCAGGGCCGGTGGTAAAGCGTTGAACGAAGTTGAAACGCTATTGACCGGTTAGCGGCCGGTGATCTTAATGGTTTGTGGCTGTGGCTTTTTCATTCTTTGAATAAACCACATAATAGTGAAGCTGGGAATGAAATCGGTGCCCGGCAATATTTCTTCAATAAAGTTGAACAATCCGCCAAAAGCGCCTTTCCAGCCACCGAAGGTTTTATAGAAAATGAGCGCAGAAACAGGCGCCCAAATGATATCGCCAAATTCACCGACACCGGGAATGGCGTAAGTTGCATAACCGATGAGGTCCATCAGTACACAAAATACCAAAGAGGTTGAAGTTTGCTGTTTGTTCATTTCCTGAGTTTAATGCTAATAAGACAAATAATGGGTCGCAGAAGTTGTAAGATAATTACAGGGCAGATGTTAAAATTTAGCAGGGAAATTCGTGTTACACCAATAACATCCTCTTTTTCAGCACCGATTCAATTTCTTCGAGCTTGAAGGGTTTTGAAATATAGTCGTTCATGCCGGCCTCAATACATTTTTCCTTGTCGCCCTGCATGGCGTCGGCGGTAAGTGCAATTACGGGGATGAGGCTGTAAGGCCCGGGCAACTGGCGAATAAGGCGGGTAGTGGTAAAGCCGTCCATTTCGGGCATATTCACATCCATAAATATCAGCTGGGGATCTTGTTGCTGCAGTAATTCAAGCGCCTGTTTACCATTGGTGGCTTTGATGACAGCAAATCCCATTTTGCCCAATACTTCGGTGATCAACAACATGTTAATGGGTTCATCTTCCACTACCATAATGGTAGCCGCATCGGCAATTTTTTCAATGACCGGTATGTGGCTGATCTTTTCCGGCTGTTGTTGCCCGGTAGTGAACATCGCTGAAAGCATGGCATACAGCTCATATAGTTTTACCGGCTTCGACAGAAAACTATGAATGCCCAGTTTTTCTGCCTGCCGCTGGAACATGTTCTTCTCGAGCGAGGAAAGCATCATGATCACCGGTTGCGTATATTCCTTTGCCGATTTCCTGATCTCCTGCACCAGTTTCATTCCATCCATTTCGGGCATATGGTGATCGGTGAGTATAAGATCGAGTGGTTCGCCTTTCTTTTGAATGCGTTGTAATATTGTTAATGCTTCGCGTCCGCTACTGGCCGTTTCGCAGGGAATGCTGAAATAGCGGAAAATTTCCTGCATCAGCCAGCGGTTACTGGCATTGTCGTCGATGACCAGCACTTTTTTTAATGGCGGGCGATAAGCGCCTGTTATTTGCGGTTCGCTATTCACGATCTCGAGCGGTATGCGCAGCGTAAACGTACTGCCGCGGCCGGCTTCACTTTCCACATTTAAGTTGCCATCCATTAACTCGGCGAGGCTTTTTGAAATGGTGAGCCCTAAACCGGTTCCACCATATTTACGCGTTGTTGAGGAATCGGCCTGCGTAAAACTGTCGAATATCTTCAACAGTTTTTCCTTGGGAATGCCAATACCCGTATCCCGCACCGATAAGTCGATATCAATACACTTTTTGCCTTCTTTCGTGTACATGTTACCAGCCTTTTTCAGCGATACAAAGATCTCGCCCTTCTGGGTGAATTTAATGGCGTTGCCCAGCAGGTTCACAAAGATCTGGCGTATGCGAACGGGGTCGCCGCTTACGCGGGAAGGCAACAGCGGGTCAATATGACAAACCATTTCAAGCTTTTTCTCAAACGCCTTCACTGTTAACATATCAATCGTTTCTTCAACCAGCTCATCAATTCTGAAAGCCGTATTGTCGATCTGCAGTTTGCCTGCTTCCAGTTTTGAAAAGTCGAGAATATCGTTGATAATATCGAGCAGGCCGTAGGCCGATTTCTTTACATTTTCGAGGTAATCGCGCTGCGAATGTTGCAATGAAGTGGTAAGCACCAGGTCGGTAAAACCGATGATACCATTCATGGGTGTACGCAATTCATGGCTCATGTTGGCCATAAACTCACTTTTGGCCTGGTTGGCCGATTCGGCCATATCTTTTGCCTGCACCAGTTCCTGCTCCATTTGTTTACGCTCAATGGCGGCGGCAAGGGTGGCGGCAAATGATTGCAGAATGCTGAACTCGGTGATGGTCCAGTCGCGCTCCTGGGTGTTGTCGCTGAAGGCAACAAAACCCCAGAAGTAATGCATGGTGAACACGGGCAGCACCGCGGCGGTTTTAACGCCCCGTTCATCATAATATGCCCGTAGTTCTTTGTCGTGTATATTCCTTACGTGGCTGCAGAAGATCTCTTCTTTTATAAGGGTTTGAAAAAGCGGGGACCTAACATCCACTACCCGGTTCTGAAAATCGGGGGTGCGATAAGTGAGTTCATCGGTTGCACTTTCCCATTGCCAGAGCCTGCTGGTATACCATTTATCTTCGGCCAGCACGTATTCATTTTTGTACACATTGAGGTTGTCGACCTGCATTTTCATGCCCAGCAGCTGAATGGCTTCGCCAATGGCCTGGTCGAGGTTGTTATTACTGATAAGCAAATGGGTTGCTTCGGCTACTGCCTGCAGTAACTGGTCTTTCCGCCGCAGGTTTTCTTCTACTTTTTTCAGCGGTGTAATGTTATGTACAAAACCCAATACGCCCCATACACTGCCATCTGCATCCTTGAGCGGTACTTTTACCGTACTCATGGTATTCTGCTGGCCATTGGCATAATTCGGTTCTTCGGGTATGTACATGATCTTACCCGTTTTCACTACTTCATCGTCATCGGCCCAAAAGCCGCGAATACCGCGTGTAGGATCGCCGGTAACGTATTCGGCCGGGAAGCCAACTTCCAGATCGTCTTTACCAATGATTTCCTTGGGTGTTCTGCGCAATGAATCGGCGCAGGCCTGGTTTATAAGCAGGAACCGGTGGCCGGGGTCTTTTATAAAGATCCAGTCGGGGGTACTGTTAATGATGGTGCGCAGCAGTTCTTCCGATTGTTTTACTTCGGCGAGCAGCTGTTCTCGTTCTACCTCGGCTTTCTTTTGTTCGGTAATATTACGCGAGGTGGTAATGATCTTTACCACCTGGTTGTTTTCCTTCACCGGTTTCAGAATGCTTTCGAGCCAGATGTATTCATTTCGTTTTGTTCTGATGCGGTAACGAAGAGTGAGATTATCGATGCGGCTGATGACAGTATGGTTCTTATGCAGTTTGAACGCCTGCTCATCTTCGGGATGCACAAATTCAAGGATGGAACGGCCTTCCATTTCCTCGCGCAAATAACCAAGCGCTTTTTCTACGGAAGGCGATACGTATTGAAAAATACCATCGGGGCTGCTAACCGAAATAATGTCTTCGGCATGCTCGGCCAGCAGGCGGAATTTCTGTTCGCTGTTTTGCAGGGCCTGCTCGGCAATTACTTTTTCTGTTACGTTTACGCCAATGCCCTGAATTTCAGAAAGGCCGTCTTCATTTTGCAGGGCAATGAATTCCCAATCGGTCCACTGGAAATCGCCGGTGTTTTTGATCGTTTTTCTGATCAGCAGTTTATATACAGTGCCCGGGTTTAACCAGCATTGATTGGCCACTTCCTCGCAGCGGTGCAGGTATTTGGGATGAATGGTTGTATAAAAGGGAATACCAAACAGATCTTTTTCGTTGTACCCGAAAGTTTTTAAAAACTGCGGGTTGGCGTAGGTGTAATTGCCGTTGCGGTCTATACGGATTACATAGTTTGTTTGGGAATTGAGGATAGATGACAGGTATTGCTTTTCGCGCAGCAGGGCATTGCGGGCCGTTTGCAGTTCTTCATAATTCTTTTTATTGCTGCGCAGCAACGGATCAATTACCAGGAAAATAAGACAAATGAGGGCAACGATCAGTGAAATGAATTTACTGGTATTGATGGTGGAAGATTCTTCAATTCTATCAGTTACCACTTCGGTGTAGCGTTGTACCACCCCATTCATCAATGGAAAGAACTTTCTTTCGCTGTATAAGATCTGTTGTTTGTACAGGGCGCCGTTGATGGCCAGTAACTGGCTATCGGCCAGGTATACTTCCTGTGCTACGGCAACAATTCCTTTAAAATGGGTTTGTGCATTGGTGAGGTCGCGGGTAATTTCGAGCAGGTCGGTAGTAACCGGTTCGTCTTTTACGATCTTTATTTTATCGCGCAGGAGCTGGTTGCCGGTAATGAAGCTGTCGGTGGCGCCGTGCAATTGTTCCCTGATCAACAGTTTCTCAGGCTCGGGCAGGCTGCCCTTGGTTAGCAGCATAACATCCTTCGTAATAAGCTGGCCGAGTGTTTGTTGTTGCCCGCTGATACTCACCAGTTTTACCATTTTTTCATTCTGTTTGCTCGACAGATGAATCATGTAATAACCGAAGAAATTGAGTAAAAGCACGGCAGCAAGCAGCACTACAGCAATTCTTACCAGTTTACGAAAGGGACTCTTCATTGATTTTTAAAGGATACTATACCTACCCAAATATATAACTGATAAATAAGGATTGTATTGAATATCAACTCCTGTTTTTTACCATAAATAAGGGTAATCATTAATTAATTGACGATCGTCATACAATTGCTAAACAGAAATGGCAGGGCACCGGTAAGGGAATAAGGTGGGTGCAGGATTGGGGGCAACGGTCAATGGTGAATGGTCAATAGACTGCCTGCTATAGCTGACTTGCGCAAGGCAGTTGAGCTTTGATACATTGGGCCTGCTGCCGTGCTAAAGCATAATGACCCTGGCGCAGCTGGCAATAGTGAATGAACGCCCAATTCGGGGGATCTATTCACCATTGACCACTCACCATTCGCCTAATAATCAATCACTTGTTCTTCAATTGCCGCCGGCATCTGACGCCATTCGTATTGTTGGTTGCGTAATTGCGGTTCAAACCCAGCCTCTTTTATTGCCTGTTGAATGCTTTTGTAAGTAAACCGGTGAGGGGCGCCGGCGGCGCTTACCACGTTTTCCTCGAGCATGATGCTGCCAAAATCATTGGCGCCCGAATGCAGGCAAATCTGGGCGGTTTGTTTGCCCACCGTGAGCCACGATGCCTGTATGTTCTTCACATTGGGCAGCATGATGCGGCTGATGGCGATCATGCGAATATATTCATCGGGCGTGGTGAGGTTATGCACGCCGCGGATCCTGGTAAGCAAGGTATCCACATCCTGGAACGTCCAGGGAATGAAGGCGAGGAAACCCTTGGCTTCGGCCGGTTTTCTTGACTGTACTTCCCTGATCTTCACCAGGTGCTCGAACCTTTCGCGCAGCGTTTCCACATGCCCGAACATCATGGTGCCCGAGGTGGTTATGTTCAGTTTATGCGCTTCGTGCATGATATCGAGCCACTCCTGTGAACCGCATTTTCCTTTGGAAATAAGGCGGCGCACCCTGTCGACCAGGATCTCTGCGCCGGCGCCGGGCAGGCTGTCCATACCGGCTTCTTTCAGCGCGGTAAGCACCTCGCGGTGGGTCGATTTTTCGAGTTTTGTGATATGTGCCACTTCCGGGGGCCCCAGGGTATGCAGCTTAATGGTGGGGAACAGTTGTTTTAATTGTTTAAACAGGTCGACATAGAACTGTAAACCCAGCTCGGGGTGGTGGCCACCCTGCAACAATAACTGATCGCCACCCCAGCGGATGGTTTCATCAATTTTCTTTTTATAGGTAGCGATATCTGTAATATAGGCATCCTTATGGCCGGGTATGCGAAAGAAATTGCAGAATTTACAGTTGGCGATGCAAACGTTGGTAGTATTAACGTTGCGGTCAATTTGCCAGGTGACCTTTCCATGGGGAACCTGCTTTTTACGCAACTCATTGGCTACAAACATCAGTTCGGTTAATGGGGCCTGTTCAAAAAGGAGCATTCCTTCCTCAATGGTCAGCATGTCAAAATTCAGGGCTTTCGCGTAGAGCTCGTCCAGATGCATAAAAATTTATTGTAGCAACAAAAGTACTAAACGAACGGTTCAGAACATACCGTATAAATGGTTTTAGTATGCGCATTTCGTAATCAGATTGCTGCAGTTGGGGAAGTATTACAGGCAGTTTATGTGTTTTTATACCAATGGTTTACCAATTTCAGATAAAAATTTTATCTTACTTACTGCATTCAAATTGATCGTAATGCAGTCCGAAAACCAGTATAGCCAGGAAACCCGAAGATCCGGATATAAAAATTCAGCCTTTTACGGGAGTCGATTTTTTGGCCAGCTGGCAAACCGGACCGGGGATAGAGCTATTTTTATTAAACCTGCTCCCATGCGATTGCTAACCATACCCATGCTGCTGTTGTTGTTTTCTGTATCCTTTGTACAGGCGCAGGAAGAATTTATTCCTCCGCCGGCAAAGCTTATTGCCCGTTTCCCCTTCAAACTCCTTACCGGTGGCATTATTACCGTAAAAGCACGCCTCAGCAATTTTCCCGACACCCTCAATTTCGTTCTCGATACCGGCAGCGGCGGTATTTCGCTCGACTCCAGTACGGCCGACTATTTAAAACTGCAACCTCAGTTAAGCGACCGCACCATCAGGGGCATAGCCGGGGTGCGGCGGGTGTACTTTGCCTACAAACAAACCCTGCACCTGCCCGATCTGTCGGTTGAGAACCTGGATTTTCATATTAATGATTATGATGTTTTGACCAGCGCTTATGGCGAAAAGATCGATGGCATCATCGGGTTAAGCTTTTTATCGCGCTATATTGTGGGGATCGACTACGACAGCCTGAAGATCTCAGTATATACAAAAGGCACTATAAAATACCCCCGAGGCGGCTATCTGTTGAAACCCCAGATACAAACTATTCCCATTTTAACGGCCAACATCCGCGATAACCGGCCCCTGTCGTCCCGCTTTTATTTCGATACCGGCGCCGGCATGTGCCTGCTGTTATCGGCCGATTTCGTAAGCGATAGCAATTTCATAAAGCCCAAACGCAAATGGTATGCTACCCAGGCGGAGGGGCTGGGCGGAAAAGCGCCTATGAAACAGGGAGTTGTAAAGCAATTGCAGGTGGGGCCTTTCCGGTTCAGGAACGTGCCTACCTATATTTTTGACGATGAATATAATGTTACCCAATACCCGGCCCTGGCCGGACTGATCGGGAACGACCTGTTTCGCCGCTTCAACCTCATCATCAATTACGAGCGAAGGGACATTTACATGATACCCAATTCGCATTATAAAGAACAATTTGACTATTCGTATACCGGCCTGGGCATGTATGTGGTAGATGGGGAAATACAGGTGGTAGATATAATGCCCGAATCGCCTGCCGAACAGGCCGGTTTCAAGGCGGGCGATGTGATCATGGCGGTGGCGAACAATTTCAGTAATAACATTCAAACCTATAAAAACCTGATGCAAACCCCGGGTGAAAGGCTGAAAATACTGGTATTGCGTAAAGAAGGTCCAATTGTACTTACCATGAAAGTAAAAAACATTCTCACCGGACGTTAAAGGGTCTTTTATAAACCCTTTTCAACCAAATACCTCAACTTGTCGTTAATTTGTAGTCCTTCGGTCCTTCGGCTTCGCTCAGGGCAAGCCCGCTCAGGATCGGAACCTGACAGGTCACTGGCCGCATGCAGCAAAAAATTGCGGCTCATTTAAAAGTAATTACGGCAATATGATACAATTTGAAAAATTCACGCTATCGAATGGATTACGGGTTATAGTACATGAAGATCATTCAACGCCCATGGCAGTATTAAATGTGATGTACGATGTGGGCGCCAAAGATGAAGATCCCAATAAAACCGGGTTTGCTCACCTCTTCGAGCACCTGATGTTTGGCGGTTCGCGCAATATTGAAGATTTTGAAACACCGCTTCAGATGGCTGGTGGCGAAAACAATGCCTATACCAGCAATGATGTAACAAACTATTATATTTCATTGCCAGCCGAAAACCTGGAAACGGCCTTCTGGCTCGAAAGTGACCGCATGCTGTCGCTGGCCTTCAGCGAAAAAAGCCTGGAAGTGCAGCGCAAGGTGGTAATTGAAGAATTTAAGGAGCACTACATCAACAAACCCTACGGTGATGTATGGTTTAAGTTGCGCGAAATGGCCTATAAACAGCATCCCTACCGTTGGATGACCATTGGTAAAGAGCTATCGCATATTGAAAATGCCAGTTTGCAGGATGTAAAGAACTTTTTTGCCAAACACTACCGCCCCATGAACGCCATTCTGGTTGTGGGCGGAAAAGTAAAAACAGAACAGGTTCGCCAGTTGGCCGAAAAATGGTTTGGCGATATACCTGCAGGTGCAAAATATGAACGCCAGATCCCCGATGAGCCGGCACAGGCAGAAGCCCGCGAAATGGAGGTAAAGGCCAACGTGCCGCTCGATGCCATTTACAAAGTATGGCATATGGATAACCGCCTCGATCATGGATATTATGTGGCCGACCTCATTACCGAAGTGCTGGGCGGCGGCGGTTCTTCCCGACTTTATCAAAAACTGGTAAAAGAAAAGAAATTGTTCAGCCAGATAGAATGCTATCATTTTGGAACGGTCGAAAAAGGCCTGCTGGCAGTAGAAGGCAAGCTGGTAAAAGGTGTAAAAATGGAAGACGCCGAAAAAGCCATCAATGAAGAAATTGAAAAGCTGAAACAGGATGGCATCAGCGAAAAAGAGCTTACCAAAATAAAGAACAAGACCGAAGCCACGCTTGCTTTTGAAGATATGAGCGTACTTACGCGCGCCAATAACCTGGCATTTTATGAACTGCTGGGCGATGCGGCGCTGTTCAATGCTGACCGCGACAAGTATTTCTCCGTAACCGGCGACGATATTTTGAGGTACAGCCAGAAAATATTCAACCCGAATAATTGCTCTACACTCAGATATTATAGTGAGAATTAATTGAAGAAAAAAAGACGATTAAAAAGAAGATATGCTTAACAGAACTATTGCGCCTCCAATTATAGACCCGGTTGCATTTGATATAAAACTGCCGGCTTATAAAAAATATATACTCACCAACGGCATTGAAGTGTTTGCGGTTGATATGGGCACCGAAGATACCTTAATGGTAAACTGGGTATTTGCTGCCGGTAACTGGTTCGAGAATAAAAAGGCCGTTGCCGCCGCTACCAATTTCCTGCTGAAGAACGGCACCAGCAAACGCAGCGCTTTTGACATAAACGAGCATTTTGAGTTTTACGGCTCTTACCTTAACCGCGCCTGTTATAACGAAACGTCTGAAATAACGCTGCACACCTTAAGCAAACACATTAATGAGTTGTTGCCGGTGGTGGCAGAACTGGTGCAGGATTCTGTTTTTCCGCAGGAAGAGCTGAACATTTATGCACAAAATGCACAGCAGCGGTTAAAGGTGAATTTGCAGAAAAGCGAATTTGTTGCCGGCCGGCTCATCGATGCCTACCTGTTTGGCGATAATCACCCGTACGGAAAATACCTGAACCTGGGCGATTATGCGGCAGTGACGCGGGAAGATGTGGTTTCGTTTTATAACGATTATTACAAAGAAGGCCGTTGCGTGATCTTTGTGGCGGGCAAATTACCGAAAGATCTTATTGAATCGCTTGAAAAGAATTTCGGTAAACTGCCCTTAAAGCCCCGTTCGCTGGTGGCAGAAACCATTCAACATCCTCTGCAGCCAGCGGCTGAGAAAAAGCATTATATAGTGAATGATCCCGACGGGGTGCAAAGCGCCATTCGTATTGCGCGGCCCTTCCCCAATCGCAAACACCCCGATTTTCAGAAAGTGCTGGTATTGAACAATGTGCTGGGTGGTTTTTTCGGTTCGCGCCTTATGGGCAATATCAGGGAAGACAAAGGCTATACGTACGGTATTTATAGTTACCTGATGAATTTCACAAGCGAAAGCGGCTGGATGGTGAGCACCGAAGCCGGCCGCGATGTAACGGCTGAAACGGTGAAGGAAATATATATCGAATTGCAGCAGCTGCGCGATGAGGAGATTGACGACGAGGAACTGATGATGACACGCAATTCGATGATCGGCACCATTCTGGGCGACCTGGATGGACCCTTTCAGGTGATCGGCCGCTGGAAAAATATGATCCTGAACAATGTGGATGATGACTATTTTGAGCGTGGTGTGCAGATCATTAAAACCATAACCGCCAAAGAGCTGCATGAGCTGGCGAACAAGTACCTGGCGCCAGAGGAGTTTTATGAATTAGTGGTAATTTAGTAAATGAATATATAACAAGCCCGTCTGTTCCCAGAGGCGGGCTTGTTACTTTTTCCGGTTTCAACCGACTTATTTAATTAATCAATGGGACCCTGAGCGAAGTCGAAGGGTGGGTTCACAACGTGTTGAGCGAAGTTGAAACGCGGTTAAATTAAACGTCATTGACAACTAAACCACTATCGTTATGAATTTTATCATGCGTATTATTGTCACCTCCATTGTTGCATTTGGGTTATCGTATATTTTAAGCGGGGTACATTTCAATACGTTCACCTCGGCGATCGTTTTAGCCATTGTACTGGCCATTTTGAATGCCATTGTAAAACCCATTCTCATCTTTATCACCCTCCCCATTACCGTGGTTACATTAGGGCTGTTTTTATTTGTGATCAATGCCCTGATCATTTTGCTGGCCGATAGTCTTATAAAGGATTTTTGGGTCGACGGTTTCTGGTGGGCGCTGTTGTTCAGCCTGCTGCTGTCGGTAGTTACTTCGATATTATATAAAGAAAAAACCGAGGAAAAAGAATAGCCGCCAGCCGCGGTTGAAGTTCTATTTACCCTAACTTCATGGTATACTTTTTTTATACCATTTTTTATGCACTTCGACAGTAAAGATTTGACCCACGACCAACTGGTTCATTTTTACAAGAGCCTGTTATTGCCCCGGATGATCGAAGAAAAAATGCTGGTGTTGTTACGGCAGGGAAAGATATCAAAATGGTTTAGCGGAATTGGCCAGGAAGCCATTTCAGTGGGTGTTACCCTGGCGCTGGACGAAGATGAGTGGATCTTACCCCTGCACCGCAATCTGGGCGTTTTTACCACCCGTCATATGCCGCTGCACAAATTACTGATGCAATGGCAGGGCAACCAGAGCGGATACAGCAAAGGGCGCGAGCGCAGCTTTCATTTTGGCCATGCGCAGCATCATATTTGTGGCATGATCTCGCATCTGGGGCCGCAGCTAGGCATTGCAGATGGTATAGCCCTGGCGCATAAACTCAAAAAAGAAAATAAAGTAGTGGTGGTGTTCACCGGCGAGGGCGGCACCAGTGAAGGCGATTTTCACGAAGCCGTGAATGTGGCTGCTGTGTGGGACCTGCCGGTGATATTTGTAATTGAGAACAATGGCTATGCGCTCAGCACGCCTGTGCATGAGCAGTACCGTTGCGAAGCGCTGGTTGAAAAGGCCCGCGGCTACGGCATTGACGGGGTGAAAATAGATGGCAATAATATTCTCGGTGTTTATGATACCATCAAGGGCGTAAAGCAATATTGTGCCGAATTCCAGCGGCCCTACCTCATTGAATGCGCCACTTTCCGCATGCGCGGCCATGAAGAGGCCAGCGGTACCAAGTATGTGCCGCCTTATTTGTTTGAAGTGTGGGAAATGAAAGACCCCATCAAAAAATTTGAAGAGTTCCT
Organism: Niastella vici; assembly: GCF_002077945.1. Taxonomy (GTDB): domain Bacteria; phylum Bacteroidota; class Bacteroidia; order Chitinophagales; family Chitinophagaceae; genus Niastella; species Niastella vici. The sequence goes on along the minus strand of NZ_LVYD01000001.1, from coordinate 461,677 downwards.
GCTATCGAAACATGTTCTTACCAGGGAGGTGATGGATGCCATTCACCAGGACCTGAAAGAATACATTGACGTAGAGTGCTCCATTGGGTTTAATGCAAAGCCAATGGTGGTGGATAGTCATAAAGAGCTGCAGGAGGTATACGCGGTGAAGAAGAATGAAGGTGCCGGAGTGCAAAGTTCAAACGCGTATGGTGCAGAACCCGCACCAAATACAATTTATATACAGCACCCGGCAGATACTGTTTCGCACCATCGCTTTATTGATGCCATAAAAGACGGGTTGAAACAAAGCATGCACCGGCATGCCGACCTCATTTTAATGGGACAGGATATTGCAGAATATGGCGGCGTATTTAAGATCACCGAAGGTTTTGTAGATGAGTTTGGAAAAGAGCGGGTGCGCAACACGCCGCTGTGCGAAAGCGCTATTATTGGCGCCTCGCTGGGGTTAAGCATCAAGGGGTACAGAAGCATGATTGAAATGCAGTTTGCCGATTTTGTGACCATGGGTTTTACCCAGATCGTGAACAACCTGGCAAAGATGCATTACCGTTGGGGGCAACCGGCCAATGTGGTCATTCGCATGCCGTGTGGGGCGGGGGTAGGGGCAGGGCCATTCCATTCGCAAAGCAATGAAGCCTGGTTTGTGCATGTGCCGGGGTTGAAAGTCGTTTATCCATCAACGCCTGCCGATGCCAAGGGGCTGTTGATAGCGGCCATCAATGATCCCAATCCGGTCCTGTTCTTCGAGCACAAGATGTTGTACCGAAGCGTTAGCGGCGATGTGCCCGATGCGTATTATGAAACCGAGATCGGCAAAGCACGGCATGTGCGTTCGGGTGAGGACATGACCATTATAACCTATGGGTTGGGGGTAATTTGGGCAGAAGAGTATGCGTCGGAACATCCCGAGATCTCAATAGATATTCTTGACCTGCGCACCCTATTGCCGCTCGATTACGAGGCCATCAGGGAAGCCGTTGGCAGAACCGGGCGGGTACTCGTATTACACGAGGATACGCTCACCGGTGGAATTGGCGGGGAGGTTGCCGCCTGGATCGGCGAGCATTGTTTTCAATCGCTCGATGCGCCGGTATTGCGCTGTGCCTCGCTCGATACGCCAGTTCCCTTCAATCTGGAGCTGGAAAATAATTTCCTGGCGAAGGCGAGGTTGGGGGAAACGGTGGAGAGGTTGATAAATTATTAGTTTCAGGGGTGTTGGTGGGGGATTAACAATCAGATATTAAGGAATTGGGCGGCTTTCGGTTTTCGGGGTGAATTAGTATCTTTATTGGCCCTGCTGAAAATAATAACCTTGGAAGTAATATGCGCATATTTCTTTTTCTGATCCTTGTAGTAGTAGGCTGTAATGTCCTTGATGCACAATCGCTACAAAAGCCCGTGACCGATGCCTACCTCGTGAGCCGGATGGTAGAGAAATTCCATATTCAACCCCGGCCCTTAGACGATGAAAGATCAGAGGCCATCTTCCGCGAATTAATGTCGTCGCTCGACGATCAGCGCATTTTCTTTACGCAGGACGATATGAAAAAACTTACCGCCTATCGCCTGCAGCTCGATGATGAAATAAAACAACGGAAATCAAACTTCCTGCAGTTACTGGTTACAACCTATAAACAGCGGTTGCAACAGGCAGATACCATGCTCGATAACATCTGCAAAACCCCCTTCAATTTCGCGCTGAAGGAAAGATATACAGTGGCAGAAGATACTATTTATCCCAGGGATATAGCGGCTATGCATGTTAAAATGTACAAGTTGCTAAAACTGTATGTGCTGGCCGGCGTAATGCAATATGCTGATGCCATCAACCCCAACAAACTGCCTGTAAAAAAATTTGTCGACAGCATTGAACCTTCGTTACGCAAAAAAGCCAATATAACCATTAAGCGATCGGTAAAGCGGATATTGCAAAGTCCGCAAGGCCTTGAGTTTATTATTGGCAATATGTATTGTGAGGCGCTGGCCACAACCTATGACCCGCACACTGCCTATTTTTCAGCCGATGCAAAAGAAGATTTCGAAAGCAATCTCGGTAAAAAACCACTCGAGTACGGGGTAACTTTCAGTAAAGACGAAGACGGCCATGCGCAGATCGATTACCTGAAGCCCGGCAGTTCGGCTTATCAAAGCGGACGACTGAATAAAGGCGATAAAATACAATCCATACAATGGGAGAAGAAAGAGCCGATTGACGTATCGGATGCCGAAGTAAGTGAAATTGAGCAGGCACTGGCAGCAAACGGTGGTAATACTGTTAATATAACCGTGAAAAAAGCAGATGGTACTTTGCGCCAGGTGGCTTTGCATAAAGAGCGGTTGGAAAAAGAGCAGGAAGAAGAGGAAGAAGATAAAGTGAAAAGCTTTATTCTGCAGGGCGACCGCAAGGTGGGTTATATTTCCCTGCCTGCATTCTATTCAGATTGGGAAGGCACGCTGGGTATAAATGGTTGCGCCAATGATGTAGCCAAAGAGATCATTAAACTGAAGAAGGAAAATATTGAAGGGCTGATGCTCGACCTGCGGTATAATGGCGGTGGTTCCATGCAGGAAGCCATTGAGCTGGCCGGGATTTTTATTGATGCCGGTCCGGTTGGGCAGGTAAAGACCCGCGACCCCAAGGCTATTACCCTGAAAGATGTAGTGCGCGGCACTATTTACGATGGGCCCTTGCTGTTACTGGTGAACGGGTTCAGTGCATCTGCTTCGGAAATGGTGGCAGGAGTTATGCAGGATTATAACCGCGCGTTGATCGTGGGCTCGCCTACTTATGGAAAAGCCACGGCGCAGGTAGTTTTGCCCATTGATACAACTATTAACCTGGAAAACTATAATGGAAAGGCGGCTACCTCCAGTTATATAAAACTCACTACTTCAAAACTGTTCCGCATAAATGGAACAACGGCCCAGGCGCATGGCGTGCAACCCGATGTGCTGTTGCCCGACCTTACCGATGCAACACCCGAAAGGGAAGCAAATGAAAAAAATGTGCTGCCGGCATCTACTATTGACGCCAACAAGTATTACAAACCATTACCCCCGTTGCCGGTGGCTGCAGCTGATGCTGTGGCGAAAAAAGAAATGGCGTCATCGGCTTATTTCAAATATGTGCAGCAATTCGTTGAGCATGCAAAAGCTGCTGTTGCAAAAAAAGATTATTCCCTATATATAGAAGATGCCTGGTTGGAAAAGAGGAGGAAAGATCAGGTGGAAGCATCATTAAAAGAGCCGGAAACGGAGAATGCCATTTTTAAAGTGATTAAACCGGCAACAAATCAAAAACAACGCGAACACGATGGCGAATTAAATGAGGAATGGAAAACAGACCTGTTAAATGATGCGTATGTAAAAGTCGCCTATCAATTGATGGCCGCTATGAAACAATAACCAAAAGCCCTTAATATCAGCCAAAACACTATGCTATGGAATTAAAGAAATGCAACCTTGTTATCCTGCTGTTTTCATGTTTAAGTTTCGCCTTATCAACGAACGGACAGGCCATTGAAAATCCCGGTGAATATATGACTGCCGTTTACAATGCCCGCACCGAAATGGATGCCAAGTATATGCAATACCTGAGTGCTGCTGCGCATGGCCGCCGGGCGCGTAAGGTAGAAAAGCTGCGTCAGGAAGTATTGGAAAGCATTAACCAGAGTAAATACAAAACGACCGATCTGCCAAAATATAAAGGTGATAATACCCTGCGCCAGGGAAGCATAGATTACATCACGCTTTGTTATCGCGTTTTCAATGAAGATTATAAAAAGATCGTTGACATGGAAGAACTGGCCGAGCAATCATTTGATGGCATGTCGGCCTATTTATTATTGCAGGAAAAAGTAACAGAAAAACTAACCGAAGCATCGACAAAACTGCAAAATACATCGAAGGAATTTGCCGCGAAGTACAATGTAAAGATCGATGATACCCAAAGCGCCCTGGGCTCAAAGCTGGACGTAGCAGGTAAACTGAATGATTATTCCAATGCGTTATTCCTTATTTTCTTCAAATGCAACTGGCAGGATAAAGAAATGACAACTGCCATGAACAATAAAAAGGTGAATGATGTAGAGCAGGCACGCAATGCTTTATTGCGCTATGCCAACGAAGGATTAAAAGGAGTAGATACCCTGAAAAGCTTTAACAATGATCCCTCACTGGCCAATGCCTGCCGCGATGTATTAAAGTATTATAAAAAGATGGCCGAGACCGATGTGCCCAAGCTCACTGATTTTTATTTGAAGGAAGAGAATTTCAATAAAGCAAAAAAGAACTTTGAAACAAAACCGGCCAGCAGCCGCACTCAGGCCGATATAGATGCCTACAACAAAGCCGTTAAAGATTATAACGAGTCAATAGATGCTTTCAATAAAACCAACAATGCGATAAACAAGGAACGCAACCAGGTTATGAATACCTGGGAAGATGCGCAAAAGAAATTCCAGGATGCGAATATGCCGTATTATAGGAGGTAGTGTTGGTCAGTGATCCACAATAAGCGTATGTGATTTGTAAAACTAATTTGAATATAGGTATGTGAAGTAGGAAGTAAGAAGCAGGAATTTCGCGAGCTTCTTACTTCTTCTTCGGCCCTTGCGGAATAATGATCAGCGCATCAGAAAACGGAAGCACCCATATCTTTCCTCCCGGTTCAAAGCCTACACGTTGCAACCATTTACCCCGCAGAATAATTTCAACCTGTTCCGGACAATATTCTTTTATTTTAATACTTCTTAAATTCCTTTTTATATGGAATCCGTTGTAATGGATAATATTTAGCGAATTGAGAAACGGGCCTTGTGCCAGTGACCGTATGATATATTCTACGGCTTCCCATGTTTCAACTGCAGTAGCTCCTTGGGGCGCACATACTAATTCCTCTTTTGACATGATTTAATTTTTAGAATTGTGTAATTATATTTCCTCAATTACCGGCTTAGCCTTCATGAGGCAGGCGCCGGCATTCAACCATTCAAGCAATGCCATTACAGCGGGTAGAAATTCATTAATAAAGGAGGGGTAACCAATTTGCAGTTCATACCGCATAAACTCAAGGAGGATCCGGCACAGGTTACAACTGAGGTTTGTGGGACTGTTTTCGTGCATGAACTCAGTTGCAGAATCTAAAATGGATTGATTGAACAGTTCGCCAGTTTGTTGCATTGGGTCGGCCACTTCAAGTAATTGAAGCAACTGTTTTATATCGTATAGAGAACTGGCAAAGTTTACCGCCTGTTCATTATTCGCCTGGTGTTCCATGAGGGCAAAGATGAGCTTGTACAGGTCTTTGGCCAGTTTACCGGGCTGATGATTGTTAAAAAAGGTGAAGGTTTTGTCGTAAAAGCCAATGAGCGGATCAGTTGCAATCTGCTGCTCGTCGTGAATAGGCATTCGAACCAGCTTTGCGACGGTTAGTTCAAGAATTTTGGTCATAGTACAACGTTTAATAAAAGGTTATTAAATGATGTGCTATTAAACAGAGTTTATAAAACCGATAGCTTTCTATTGGGGTTGGATAAACGAAATAACCACAAAGCCCTTATGTATTTTACATTTTGCCCGTGTAAAGTATACGGTTCTGTATGTTTTTTACCGGATTAAATTGTACTTTTAATATATAACTTTACCGTTATGTCAATAAACCCACTACCAGGTAAAATTCATGAAGGTCATAATGTTAAACGCTTACGGGAAATACTCGGCATAAAACAGGAAGTATTGGCCGATGCATTAGGCTTTAACCAGCAGAAAATATCTTTATTGGAACAAAGAGAATATATTGACCCCGCAGTTCTGGAAGAAATAGCTAAAGTATTGAAGGTCCCTGTTGAGGCTATAAGGAACTTTAGCGAGGATGCTGTCATATTTAATATTCAGAACAATAGCTGGCATGATAATTCAGCCAACAATAACAATTATCTGTGTAATATAAATCCAATAGAAAAGATAATTGAGTTGTATGAAGCTTTACTTAAAAGTGAGCGGGAAAAGGTAGCGCTACTGGAAAAGATGTTAGAGAAAAAATAGAATCTATAATCTTAGTAGTTAACCTAGGCATACTCGAGAATGTGTGGGGTGAGTTTTGTTGGCGAAGAAATAATAAAAGTATTCTATGACATTGGATGAATTTAATTCCTTTTTCAGAATTTCTGGGGAAATTGAAAAGGAGCTTTGGAAAAAGGCTGCGTTTGTATTTGATACATCTTCGATATTGGAGATTTATTATTATTCAGAACAAACTCGTCAACAAATCTGTACAAAATTATTTTCTAATTTAAAGGATCGTTTATGGTTAGCAAATCATACTTGCTACGAATACTTAAAAAATAGAGAATCCGTAATTCGAAAGGTTTATTCTGAAAAGTATTCTGGTTTAAAAAAGGAACAAATAAATCCTATAGATGAGTGTATTAATGTTTTAAAAACTAGAATCCAGGAGATAAAACAGAAAACAGGAAACGAACATATACATCCATTTATAGATCAAAATTTATTTGATCCAGTATATAAAACAATTGACTCTCTTAAAACTGAATTCGAAAATTTTCAAAAAGAATTTGACAAGGAAATTAAGAAAAGAGGTGTTGAATTAAAACGACTGGAAGAAGATGATGATGTATACCATCAGTCTCAAAATGCTTTAAGATTACTGAAGAGTATGATTTTGCAAGAATCAATAATATAATTAGCGATTCTAGGAGTAGGTTCGAAAACAAAATTCCCCCCTGGTTATCAAGATGCTATTGGGAAGGATAAAAAGGATGGAATTCAAAAATTTGGAGATTTAATAATATGGAATCAAGTAATTGAATTAGCTCAAAAATTAAATATTCCAATAATTTTTGTGACTAATGATATTAAAGAAGACTGGTGGAATAAAAAGGAAATCCCCAAGGATGATTTGATCTTAGAATTTAAATTGAAAACTGGAAAACAGTTTTGGGCATATACTTTTAGCGATTTTTTGTATAAAGCTAAGGAAATATTAAAACTTGATATTGCTAATAAAACCTTAGAAGAAATAGAGAAAATCAGTTCTGAGATTACTGATATTGTAGACGACGAATTAGCTAGTAAAGAAGCTTTTAAATATTGGAAAGATGAAAACGGATTTTATAATTTTTCATTGTATATGGCAAATGGACTCCCCATTCTCTATTCAAATCCATATCTTACAGAAGGCTTATGTTTGGATACTATAGAAATCATAAGAAAGTATGGAAAATACAATGAATTTTATGAGGAAATAGCACGTGCTAAGGGAGATTATTTTTTTAGATTTGTTACACCCAATGGCGATGTAATTGCACGAAGTATAATATTGTCAACAGCATATGAAAGAGATTTATGTATTGATACATGTAAAAAGATAAGTCAGACTGCTCATGTAATTGAAGTCATAAGGTAATGGTTAGTAGTAATGTATTTCATCTATAGGCTGCAAATCGGTTTCTAACCTCTATCATAATTAACTTTCGTCAATTTCTTTGCGTAATTGCTAATACTCTCACGTAATTGCCTAACTTAGTAATATTCTTTATTACATAATCCTTTCCAAACAGGCATTATGCATATAACTTACGAAAATAAACTAACTCACATCTTCAGCCCAGCGGGTTATTTGAAGTTTATTAAAGAACAAGCAAACAGGGATTCAATCGAAAAAGTAAAAATTATTCCCCCAAAACTCGGCTCATCGGGTTTTGGAAAAATTTATGTCGAATTAAAATATGCATCCAAATACTTCCGCCCAAACACCTGATTTTGATCTTACTCCAGAACTTCTACGAGACTTTATTGAAGTTCAGAAGCAAAAAACGGTAAATGATGCGAAAGAACTCCAATTAAAGGAAAAGCAATTGGAGTTAAATGCCAAGTATGCTGAAAGAACATTGGATCACCAGGTATTCTATTTATCGCATCAGCCTGCAGAGAATAGAAAAACTTTAGCTAAAATTGGTTGGATCGTAGGATTATTATTAGTTGTTGTAATGGGCTTTTTAACCACATGGATTTGTTTAGGAAAAGAACAGTTTGCATATAAATTTTTACAAGGCTCAGGATATATTATTACTACCGCTTTGGGTTATTGGCTTGGAAGTAAGAATAAAAGCATTAGGAATGATAAAGCAAATAACGGTATCAATGATGCTGAAGTTGTTGGATGAATATTTTGCATAGCAAATCGACTGCACACTCCTGAAGCGCCCTTTTATAATAGGACTTACTCACTAATTCAGCGCCCATCGACGGATAGTATCTTTTTATAAAACATTACAAATAAAAAACCGCCCCCGTTTTACCAGGGGCAGTCCTTTCAATGACAAAAACGAAACATCAGTTTAAGAAGGTTCTATCACCTTTTCGAGCGAATGGCTGTTGCCCGGTTTGTCGGTAGCCGTTGCTTTAATGTGCGAACCTACAGGCGTTGCATTGTTTTGAACGGCCGTATACAACCATTGCTGGCTATTGGCATCAAAAACAGCGCTGCCTTCTTCCACCAGCGTACCACTTGCGGTGGTGATGGACACTTTCACGGATTGCACCTTGATGATATCTATCACTCCTATTTTGATAACACTGTCAACCACACCGGTATAATCTGTGGTGTCGATCTCGTTTATCTCGGGATCGGTAAACCAGTCGGCTATAGCCATGTTGAAGGCCGATTGACCGCCCGTTGCCTGGGAACTGTAGAACTTGCGGTTCTCCGTATTCTTCAGGATGCCGCGTGCCCAGGAAGCCGCTTCTTTGAATTTACTTTGTATCTCCAATTGTCCTTCGGTAAACACGTTGGAGCGGATGGGGATGGCCGTCGCAATAGTTTTACCCCCGCGCTGGCGGAAAACGAGCAGCTTGCCCAATTTCCCCGACATGCCATGCATGACGTAGTTATTTTTAGATTCTGCCATAAAATCAATTTTTAAAATGTTGGAATAAAATTGTTACCACGCTTTCCGGCCGGGAGGCAGGATGTACGGCAGCATTCCGGCGCTAGCTTCCGGTTTCGCTTGCCGCACTCACTGCATAAGCGTAGATCAAAATTGAGGCAGAAAAGCCGATCGATTTACCAATTTGATACCAACTTGGTAAAGATTTAGTTATTCACATTTGTTGAAGCAAGTGTAGTTGAAAACGATAGTAATGTTCAACAGAATTTTCGAGTATCCACCGTCTTATACGATTTTTTTCCGAATATATTTACCAAGTTGGTAAAGGAATATTTTTGCCACCCTACTGCATTTATTGTTCCCATTTAGGGAATACTTTCAGAAAAGCTACGGTCTAGCTTCGGTTAAGCTTCGGTCAAGCTTCGGTTATCCCGGATTGGGAAAGGCGGTCAAAAAAGCGGGGAGTTATATATAGCGCCCACTTATGCATGTTTATACACAAAGCTTGTTGATCAGATCAGGACCTGAAATTTCTATTATTGGGTAACTCATTATTTAGTGGCTCTGTTTGATTTCTTCCTGCCATTTATACAATCCGTCAAATACACCTCCATCCAGGAATATGTTTAAAAACTCAGCCAAAGAATTTGTCAATACGGCAACTTTACCATTATTGTTATATATAGAATAGCTCTTGTTCTTATCATTGATAGAAATTGACCACATATCACAGTAGATCATGTATTCTGCAAAATGAAAATCCTTTTCTCTTTCCAAATAGCCACAGGATCCTTTTTCTATTATTTCATGTAGAGGAATAATTCTGAATAAGTCTTCCTCCGATTCAAACCCATTACAGAAACTGTAGAAAGTCTTAAAATCATCAGGAAGTTTTATTTGCCTGATCACTTCAAAAGCAACTATATCTTCGGGTGACGCTTTGGGATAAAGAGTAATTCCAAGTTGAACTCTTTGGTTCTGAATTCTCTCAATTACATCTGTAATAGTTGGCGACATAAATTATTTTTTGGGCTCTTCATTGACCTCCCCCGGATGATACTGCTTCTCCATGCCCTTCATTACATCTTCTTTATAAAACAACACATCCTTAAAAACACCTTTGGTGTACATCTCCGCCTGATCACCGAAATGCTTCGATGCGGGATTACCGCTTTCGCCGCCGGCCAGCAATGATTTGGCCTTTACCTTCTTCCCAAATTCAACCGCGCACACAAAGCTGTTGCCATTGTAACCATACCTTTTTAATCCGCCGTTGTTGTACCGGCTTACATACGATGGTAAACATCCCCAGGTACTGGCGGCCATACCTACGGGCAAACTGGGCTTGCTGTCGTCATAGGTTTCCTGCAGTTTGCCGGTGAGCCGTTGATAACGGTTGATGGTTCCCCAACTGGTTTTCCAGGTGCCGTATTTGCTATTCAATTCATTCACTACCGACAACAAAGTGCCCGCTAATTCTGAGGCAGTGGCGCTGGCTGCATACTCATGTATGCGCGTTACCAGATCAACTTCTTTTCCGTTTAACCGTACCAGGTTTATCAATGATTGTAATTTTTGTATCCACTCAATGGCCAGCGTAGTGGCAATGGAGTTGGCGCCCGACTTCAGGTCCCAGTTCTTTAATACGGCAACCGGTTCTGCCAATTTTATATAAATGGAATCCGTCTTTGTGAGATCGGTTTTATAGTGATTTATTAATGCAGGTATTAATTCTTCAAAGGCTGATAAGTAAGTGTTGTATCCCGCGGCTATCAGAGAGTCGATCGTGAATTTTTTTGCTTTCTCAAGCAATCGGGCTGCGGTTATGCCGCGGAAGTTCTCCGGCTCGGTAGACATATACGCCGGATACATCTCCTTTTTCGGACTGCTACTACCCGATGCGGTGAAGGGCGTGCTGTTGCAGTTTTGTATAAATCCGCTGGCCGGGTCATACAGGTGAATGGTTTGATCAACGGGATGCAGCCCCTTCCATTCAGTGGCTTCTATGCTGCCATCAACCGGTTTCGTCCAATCATATGCCGTATCGCGCCTGGGAATGAAATTGCCATGCCAGTAGGCGATATGCCCGCTGTCGTCGGCAAACACCGTGTTGTTCGATGCGTTTGACATCAAATTCATCGTCTTTTTGAACGCAGCAAATCCATTGGCCCTGGTGCGCTCCCACGATTGTATAAGGGCACTCAACGACCGGTTATTGGCTTTTACACTGATCCATTGTCCATTGCGGATGCCCATGATGGGCCCATGGTGCGTAAGCCAGGTGTTGATGGTAATTGATTTTATGCTGTCGCCTTCTTTATAGCTCAATGTTACCGGGCGTTGCTTTACCGGTATTGTTTTCCCTTTGTACATATAAATGAAGGAACGCCCTTTTTTGACGATCTTTTCTGCATACAGATCGGCAACATCTGTATAGCTCGATGTATGCATCCAGCCGCAATGCGCATTAAATCCCTGGTAAACGAATAACTGCCCCCAGGTAACTGCCCCGTATGCATTCAGTCCTTCTTCACTGATAACATGTACTTCGGGCCTGAAATAGAATGTCACATGTGGATTGATATACAACATGGCCTTGCCCGAGGCCGTACGTGAAGGCGCCAGTGCAAATCCATTTGAGCCGGTCGCTTCTTCGTCTTCCGGTTTTTTGGTTAGAACCGTAGGCGCAGATGCAGTATCGCCGGTATAGAATTTCTTTACTTCATCGATGGTTAACCCGCCCGATTGAATGGCCGAAATACTACCATCGGTCCACATCAATTGGAACCAGGGCTCAAAACGGGTGAGCAATGCGGGCTTTACCGTTGGGTTTTTATACAGGTAATAATTGACGCCATCTGCAAAGGACTGCAGCAATTTTTTTAACCAGTCTGGACTGCGATTATAATCCCTGATAGCAGCGGCGGAATCGATGAGTAATCGTGTGTACAGATCGGTGTACAGGTTCTTTTCGCCCTGTATTTCGGCGCTTCTGCCTAAAATATCAATGTAGTTATTTTCTACTCGTTTAAAATCGTCTTCACATTGGGCATACAGTAACCCGAATACGCAATCGGCGTCGGTTTTGCCATATATATGCGGAATGCCCCATTTGTCGCGGATGATAGTAACCTGTTTTGCCTGTTGCTGCCAGCGGGAAATTTCTTCCTGGGTAAAGGTCTGGGCCAGCAAGGATACCGGAAATAACAAGAGTATGATCAGCTTCATGGCCTAAAGTTAGTCAGTTATTAATTTCGTAAGTTATTAAGTTTAAAAGGCAACTCACCTTAACTACTCAATAACTGAAAAACGCACTAACTTATTTTCTATAGGCGGGTCCAAATAATGCCACACCACTTCTCACTCCCGTATGCTTCTCTTTATCCACCACTACCTGACCGTTCACCAGCACATAATAAAACCCGGTTGAATACTGGTGCGGTTGTTCAAAAGTGGCATGATCGCTCACGGTTTTATCATCAAATACTACAATATCTGCAGCCATACCTTCTTTCAACAGTCCGCGGTCTTTTAACTGGAATTTTTGCGCGGCCAGCGAGGTCATGCGCCGGATGACTTCTTCGAGGGTGATCACCTTTTCTTCCCGTACATACTTGCCAAGCACGCGTGCATTGGTTCCATAACCACGCGGATGCGGCATGCCTTTACCCGGAACCGGAACGCCGGCATCGGCGCCGGTCATACAAAAAGGATAGCGCATAATGTATTTCACATCGTCTTCATTCATGCTGTGGTAAACCATTTGCGCGCCGCCTTTTTCTACCATATCCATAATGGTTTCTGCTTCAAAAGGAGCTTTTGACTTTCGGCCCATTAGCTTATTGATCTCGGTAATACTTTTGCCGTTGTAGCTGCTGTCGGCCCCGTAACTGGCCACTACGCAATAACTATAATTTTTAAATTTGTATTTGCGTAATTGCGCAAGCATTTGTTGTTTGATCTTCGCCCTTAGCGCGGCATCGTGCAAACGCATTTTAAGGGAATCGTTACCGCCGGCAAATGCCCAGTCGGGCAGGCGAACGCCGAGGTTGGTGCTGCTGGCAGTATAAGGATACTGATCAATGGTAACATCCCAACCTTCGAGGCGGGCTTGTTGTACCAGTCCTAAAGTAATATTGCTGGTACCCCAGTTGGCTTTACCGCCTATTTTAAAATGCGAGATCTCAACGGGAATATTGGCGGCTTTTCCAATATTGATGGCTTCATTGATGGCATCTACAGCTTTGCTCTCTTCATTGCGGATGTGCGAAGCATACACGCCGTTATACCGCGCTGCTGCCTTTGCCAGGCCAACCACTTCTTCCGTATTGGCAAAGGTGCCGGGAATATAAATAAGCCCGGTGCTAAGGCCAACCGCGCCATCTTTCATAGCTTCTTCAACCAGTGATTCCATTTGCTGTTGTTCGGTTGTTGTTGCCAGGCGGTTATCGCGGTGCATGACCTTCTCGCGCACCGTATTATGCCCTACCAGCGAGGCAATATTGATAGAAGGATGCAGACTGTCTATGCGCCTGAAAAAGTTTTTCAGATTTAACGCTGACCCGCCGCAATTGCCGGTTATGACGGTTGTGACGCCATCGTAAATATAATTATCGGCTGTTGGCCATTCGAAGATGTCTCTTTCTACGTGCCCGTGCACATCAATAAAACCAGGCGCAACAATCATCTTATTGGCATCAATGATCTTTGGAGCGGTATAATCGGTAAGCTTTCCAACAGCGGTTATTTTACCGGCTGTTACGGCTACATCGCCATAAAACCAGGAATTGCCGGTACCATCTATGATTCGGCCGTTTTTTATAAGTATATCGCAGGCTGTTTGCGCATTGCCCGTTAGGCAGGCAAAAAGGATAAATACAGTAAATAATTTTCTCATAGCTGATCTTAAAAATACTGAACCATTTTTGAATTTCCGGCTGCGTTTTTTTGCCGGTGCAAGGTGGCGGAGAGCTCACCTTTGATGCCTGACAGGGTGAACCCCCTCTTAAAGGAAACCCACTCTGTTGACGAAATTCCACAACACCGCAGCCGCGATGGGCGGGGCTGGAATGATTATTTTATAAGTATGGGAAAGAAAGTATTTTATGAATCGTCCATACCGATTTTATCGGGATGGTAAGATCCATCTGACCAAAATAAAAATTAAAAAATATCAGATGAAAAAGACTATTTTTTTTTATCACCTGTTGATCGTGCTGGGTTTATGCGGATTAATTTATTGTGGAAATGGAGGCGATAAAAATAATTCCGGCGGGCAGGGGTATGATTCTACCACAACAGATTCAACAAATGCAGCGCAGCATGTTGATCCGTCTAACGCATATCCACAGCCTCCCGTAACTGGTTCTAACCAGGATAGTAGCCACGTGAAGGATACTGCAAACAGACCTGGATACTAAACATAATTCCAATCAGGAGGGGATAAGATATAATGAATTGATTTTTGCTTCAGGTTGGTTTTAGTTTCGCACAAAAAAGAAGGAGCGTATAGCCCCTTCTTTTTTATCTGGAATAAGTATTAACCAAGCGATTTCAGCCATTTAACCAGGTCATCCCTGGTTTTACCTGTTTTTTTCTGCATACGGCCCAGCCATTCTTCATCTTTCCCTTCTTCGTATTTAATATCATCATCGGTAAGGCTTCCATAGGCCTGCTTGATCTTCCCTTTCCACTTATTCCAGTTGCCTTTAATTTCCAATTTATCCATAAATTGTTTTAGCAATAATGGTAAAAAACCTATGCCAGCTTTGATCTATTGGCTGTAGTGCTTATTTTTGCCAAAATGAGAACAGGTTTGAAACACGCAATTAGGGCTATTTTTTTTGATATTGACGGAACGCTGATAACAAATCAAAAGGTAATCTCCAAAAATGTAATTTCAGAAATACATCGAGTTCGTGATGCTTACAATATCCCAATGTTCTATATTTCAGCACGAATGCCAAAGGCAATTAATACAGTAGCTCTCAATCTGAATTTGAACGAAACTATAATAGCTTACACTGGGGCGCTTATTTTAAATAATAATACGATAATCAGGAAGTCTTTCATTGCGGAAGCTATAAGTTCAAAAATTGTACAGGAAGCAATCAATGCCAACATTGAATACATAGGTGTATATTCTTTTGATAACTGGTATGTCAATAGTGATAATTACTTTACACAAAGGGAGATCAATGCAACAAAGGTTTTACCAGAATATGTAGCAATAGAAAATGTTACAGTTGAGAATGTTCAAAAGATAATGCTGCGGGATGCTCCTGAAAAGATCAGCGCTATTGTTGATAAGTTAAGGTCACATCCTGAGGTTAATGTTTTCAAAACCCAGGCTAATGCTTTGGAAATATTTGATAACTCCTGTTCAAAAGCGGTGTCTGTGAAATATATGTCGAACCAGCTAAACATTCCATTGGAAAGCATGATGGCTATTGGCGACAGCGAGGGTGATAAAGAAATGATCCAGACGGTTGGGTATGGCATCGCCATGGGCAATGCTGATGACTCTATAAAAAAGATCGCTTTTGATGTTACCAGTTCCAATGATGAAGATGGAGTGGCCAACGCATTGAAAAAATATTTTCCATAGCACTTACTACTTGTGTATAATAGTAAGTGCTATAGCTTTATTGACAACACATTAATCGGCCGTGGCGCCTTTTTCTCCCACAAACCAGTGTTCTTTATTCCTGAATAATACATTGAAAGTGGTCAGCGATCCATAAATGCGGGTAATGTATTGCTGCAGGTTCACTTTTTCTTCATCGCTCAATTGCTTGTGCGCATTGATCTGTTGTTCAAGCACCCGCAGCCGGTCGCGCAGCATCACGATCTTGTGAAAGAACACATCAATAGGCACTTCTTTTCCTTTCTGTGATTTATCGGCCGGTTGCAATATCATTATGCCGCCCTGCCAGCGATCGCCCAGCGGAACAACTTCTGAAAAGCCGCCCCACAGGCGCATTATCTTCAACAACGACTTTTCAACATCGCTGTGTGTTTCTATTTCTTCGGAAACATTTTCCGGAATGATCTCTTCGAGGTGGCTGTCGTTTTTGTCGATCTCCTTTATTCCATGATTAATAAAAGAGATGAGGTAGGTTGCGTACCTGATACCTACAATTACACCGGGGCCGTGGTGCCGGTGCTGTAAACGGGTTCCTATACCGAGGTTAAGTTGATCCATATACTGAGGTTTTCAACCTGAAATATACAATGAAGATCTCATTAATGTATTTATCATGTATTGAAAAGAATGTCACTTATTTCCGGTAAAACTCATACGGTGTAAACTCAACAAAGTCATCGACTGTTACAGTAACAGATCTTACTTTCCCTTTATCAGTTGTAAACGGCCATTCTCTTATTCCATACAGCGGATCATTAAAGGTGGCCAGAAAACGGTTGCCACCCAATGGTTCCAGCGTGGCAAAACGGCCATGATGGTGTTCAAAACGGGCGATCAATTTTCCGTTCTCATTTGCGATCGTCATTTTACCATACACTTCATGTTCATAATTACCGGCGTACGAGGCAAGGGGCAGGGTAGCAGGCCGGTTCATGGCAATAGTATCGCGCATATTTTTTAACCACTGCGCAGTTTTTTGCACTCCCTGTTTGTAATTGTTGAAATGTAACTGGCTATAATTCCTATAAGGCAAACCCAGATATGCATCGAGTATTTCGTTCTTCAACGATTCATAAAACCGGTTGGCATCGGTATTGGTAAATACAAGAATGCCCAGCTTTTCTTCGGGCACCAGGGTTACGCTGGTTACAAAACCATTAACGCCACCTGTATGCGATACAATTTTTCTTCCACTATATTCTTCCATAAACCAACCCAGTCCATATAATGAAAAATGGGCCCTGTTAAACCGGTGACCTCCATTGCCGAGTATTGAATTGGGCGTCCAGGTTTGCATGATGGCGCCCTGGGGAATGACTTGTTTATCATTATACCTTCCAAAATTCAAATGCGCCAGTACCCAGTGGCTCATATCGCTTACACTCGACGATATACTGCCGGCTGGCGCCAGGTTGTCAATATTTCCATAAGGGATCTTTTTCAACACCCCCTGCGCAACAGTATGTGCAGAAGCCTTATTGGCGGCCATGCTTATATCTTTCGATAAAGCCAGCGTATTGTTCATTTCGAGCGGCGTGAATATTCTTTCTTTTAAAAATTCAGCCCAGGATTGTCCGCTTACTTTAGGAATAATTTCACCCGCCGTCATAAAAGCGGCATTGGTATAACCCCAGCGGCTGCGAAAACTGTACAACGGTTTTACGCGCCCGAATTTTTCCCGTACTTCTGCCGTGGTGAGGTCGCTATCAAAATACATGAAATCGCCCTGAAAGGTTTCGAACCCCAACCGGTGACAAAGCAGGTCGCGGATGTTGGCTTCTTTGGTAACCCAGGGATCAAAGAGTTTGAAATCGGGTAAATATTTTATTACGGGGCTATCGAGTGATAATTTCTTATCAACATGCAGCATGGCGAGCGCAGTGGCCGTAAATGCTTTTGAATTGGAACCGATCATGAATAAGGTGTTTTCATCCACCTTATCAGTAGTGCCCAATTCTCTAACGCCATACCCTTTCATAACAACCACTTTTCCATCTTTCACCACGCATACAGCCACACCGGGTATTTGCCAGTCGGTCAGCGCTTTTTCAACATACGCGTCCAGACTGTCTTTTACAAACGAAGGCGTTTCCTGTGCCAACAGGTTGGCAAAAAGTAAGCAGCAGGAAAAGAGGATGAGGTATTTTTTCATGTTACGAAAGATTAAGGTTTAATAATTCATAGCTTGGTATACCAGTACTTTATACTGATTACCGAGATTTCCCCAGCTGGTAGGCCATATGTTGCGGTACACCAAACCGATGAGTTTTTCTTTGGGGTCAACCCAATAGGTGGTAGCGAACATGCCGCCCCATTCAAAGGTGCCTACCTGTGTGGGTAACTCGGCGCTTCCCTTTTCAGTAGTAAGGCCAAAACCCAGTCCGAATTTGTTGGGGCCGCGGTTGATGTCCCCGATCTGGTTCATCGTCATCATGCGAACACTGTTATGGCTAAGCAGCCGTTTGCCTTTGTATTCGCCGCCATTCAGCAACATTTGCAGGAATATGGCGTAATCATATATAGTAGAGGATAAACCGGCGCCGCCCGAAAAGTAAGTGCCATTCATGTTGGGATAATCGCGATACATATTACCGTACAAACTTAATTTCTCCGCCATTTTAACCGCCTTTTTGGTGCTGCTGTCTTCTGTATACAATATAGCGAGCCGTTTTTGTTTAGCTGCAGGCAAATAAAAGTAGGTGTCTTTCATGCCCAGGGGCTCAAAGATGCGTTTGTGCAGGAAATCTTTCAGGCTCATGCCCGATACCACTTCAACCAGGTAACCGAGTACATCGGTATTCAAACCATAGGTGAATTTTTCGCCGGGCTGGTGAAACAAGGGCAATTTGCCGAGGATCTTCATTTTATCGGCCAGTACAAATTCAGGGATGCCAATTCCGCCAACAATGCCGGCTTTATAGTAGATGTTTTTGGCTTCGGTTGAACCGATCTGTGCATAACCAAGACCGCTGGTATGCGTGAGCAGATCGCGGATAGTGATCTCTCTTTTGGCCGGAACCGTAGTATAGGTAGTATCTTCTTTATTGTATTTATCAAGCACTTTGGGCTTTTTGAATTCGGGAATGAAGTTGGAGATGGGATCATCCAACATAAATTTTCCTTCTTCATACAACATCATTATCGCAACGCTGGTAATGGCCTTTGTTTGGGAGGCAATGCGAAAGATGGCGTCTTTTTGCAATGGTGTTTTGGTATCCAGGTCGTTATAGCCAAAGTTTTTATAATATACGATTTTGCCATCATGAACGATCATGGCTACGGCCCCGTTCATTCGCCCCTGGTCAACATATTCTTTTAATACCGTATCAATGCGGGCTAAGCGCTTTGTTGAAAACCCGCCGGCCTCGGGCGTTGTTGCCATGCTGAGCGCGGGATGGGCAGTTTGGGAAAAGGAAACCGCAAAGCATAGAAGGACAAATGAAATTGTGCTTATGACCTTTTTCATGATAGCAGGAAGTGTTTAGTGCAGGAAGTTAGTATTATAATTGAAACAAAATTCAGTGTTGGGAAAAGTTGCGGCGTAGTCGGAAGAATTAGAAATACATTAAGAAAGGAAGGGGACGACGGGGCAGAAGAAGGGGCCATCCAGATTAAAGTTGGGGCAGGTTGTGATAATAGAAGGCCGAAGTGGGTGGTAAGAAGTAAGAAACAGGTATACGTAATTTGGAGTTGGGTATTCGGGTTTATGCAGTGGATTGCAATTGCCAGTTGATTAACCGACTGGCAATTGCCGGGCTTTTACCCAAGATCTCATTATTATATTAGCTAATTAATTTACTCTCCCTCTTTCTTCAACTCGCCCATGATCTGCTTCAGCTTCATGTACTTTTCAAAACTCTTCTTAATGTGCGACTGCAGCTCGTAGTCGGTGGCCGTTTCTATAAAAATGAGATCGGGTTTGTAGCGCACCATAAAAGTATCGAGCTCGGCGCCACGTAACTGGGTGAGCCTGATAACCAGGGCGCGGTTAAAGCGGTGTTCAATATATTTCTCTTTTTCTTCCTCCATCAGGCGATCCCTGAATGCCGCCATACGGCGGTTTTTGCGGAAGTTGAAAACGTCAATAAGCTGGTCGAGGTCAACGCCCACTGCCGCATTTTGCGTTGTTGGCTTAACTATGCCCAGTCCGGGTTTTTTGTAGTTGAACGCCTTGGCATATTCCCGCCGGTTTTCAATGGAGTCAAGATGGTAATTGCGTTGCTTTACCATAACGGGCTTTAGTTCCGTAACATTTACGTGCAGGGAAATTTCAAAATTCTGCTGATTGGGGATAGAACTTACCGGGTATTTGGGCGTACCCCGGCCTAAATAGGAAAACCAGATGGAGTCGGTTTCCTTTACATATATTTCATAGCGGCCCAGTGAATCGGTTACAGTGCCGGTTCCACCGGTGCTCATTACACTCACTGATACCAACGGTATTGATTGGGTCATGTCAAACACTTTTCCTTTCACCTGGATCTGTATCTGGCTAAAACCTGCAAGCGAACCGCAAACCAGTAAAATTAAAATTATGTACCGTTGTAAAATCAAGCTGGTGTAATTGAATTTGTGATATTACTGCAAGAATTTGAAATATACATAAATCGTTGGATGGATTTAACGGCGATTTTGCAGTTCGTGTGCCAGTTTTTCTACAACCAACGGGTAATGTTCGTGTTCCAATGCGTGAATTTTTTGTGCCAGGCTGGCCGCCGTATCATTTTCATCGATGGTACAACGGGCCTGAAAGATCAATTTGCCATGGTCATATAATTCATCAACATAATGAATGCTGATACCGCTTTCTTTTTCTTTGGCGGCAATTACGGCTTCATGAACAAATGTGCCATACATGCCTTTGCCCCCATAATTTGGCAACAGGGCGGGATGTATATTAATAATACGTTGCTGAAATGCCTGGATCAATGCAACAGGAACTTTCCATAAAAACCCGGCAAGTACAATAAAATCAACATTATGTTGTTTTAATTCGTCGACGTAGGCATTGCCTCTGAAGAACTGTTCCTTCTCTATTAATAAGGCAGGAATATTTTCTTTTTGTGCAATGGTTAATACGCCAGCGCCTGGTTTGTTACAAACAATTAATGCTATTTTAATTCCGGCCTGTTGCCTGAAATGGTCGATCAGCTTTTGCGCGTTTGATCCGGCACCCGATGCAAAAATGGCGATGTTGACGGTTTGTTCTTTCCAAGTGCTCTGCATATTATTATAATTAACTACGTTTAGGTCGTTTATGGGTTGCCTGTTGCCAATTGGCAGTTGCCTGTTGAGGATGCCCATTCGTTTAAGGATCTTCTTTTCATATTTCCAGAAAAAATTGAATTGTCCGAAAGGAAATGCGAAAAGAAGGATAAGTATCTGGTAACCGAAGATCAGTATTGCTATCTTAATGGCCCAGAACCAAAACGATGAAGCATCCAGTTGCAGCCAGAAGGTTGCCTGTCTGGTTACCCAGGCGGTGGTAGTGCCGGTAATAGCAAAAACACACAGTATCAAAAATAACTGAGTGCCATTTACGTTCCATTTGCGTTTCAGTTTTTGAAACATGAACGCAAAAGTGCAGGAAAATTTCGGGGATCAGAAAAGTCGTTTTTATACAGCAGAAATCAATAGTTGTCAACTTGACAAAATCATGACATTTCTTGCTGAACCGTATTAACAAACGGGGTAAAATCGGCTGAAACCCGCGCCCAGCCTACATTAAAAAAATTTTGAACAGGTTGTGATTTTGTTAAATTCCTGACTTATTTTTGCACCCAATTCGGGAAATTTTTCCACATAATTTCATCATATCCAGCAATATGATTGATCATCGAGCAAATGTTAAGCGAACCCTCTTCAGTGCATTGTTCTTTTTACTATTGTCGTTCGGAAATAAGTTAACAGCTCAGGATGGGCAAGCAATATTCAAAGATAATTGCGCTTCCTGTCACTCTGTTTTCAAACCAATGACCGGACCGGCATTAGGAGGAGTTACAACACGTGGCCCCTGGACTGACCATAAAAAGATTTATGAGTGGGTTCATAATCCGACCAAGTTCATGGCTTCTGATCCGTATACCCAGAAGCTGAAACAGGAGTTTAATGGTGTCGTGATGACTCCCTTTGCATCCCTGTCAGAAAAAGAAATTGATGCCGTAATTGGTTACGTAGAGGCCACCTTTAAAAAAGGTCCTTCTGGCCCTACCCCACAAACTCCAGGTACTCCAACCACTCCAGGTGAAGAATCAGACAACGCCATCCTGTATGGTGTGTTAACCCTGATTCTTGCAGTAGTAGCATTGATCATGCTGAACGTTAACAGCAATCTTAAAAAGCTGTCTGACGATAAAGAAGGCGTACCTACTTACGAGCCGATCCCTTTCTACCGCAACAAATCTTACATCACTTTAATAGTGCTGATCCTCTTTGTAGTTGGCGGTTATTATATAGTGAAAGGCGCCATTGGTTTGGGCCGTAGCCAGAACTACCAACCCGAACAACCTATTTTCTACTCCCACAAAGTACACGCCGGTGTAAACCAGATCAACTGTTTGTACTGCCATGGTGGTGCAATGGAAGGTAAACATGCCAACATTCCTTCAGTGAATGTTTGTATGAACTGCCACATGACCATCAGTGAGTACTCAGGTTCTGCCGGTAAATTGTACCGCGAAGACGGAACAGAAGTGAACGGTACCAATGAAATTCAAAAGATATATGCAGCTGCCGGTTGGGATCCCGCTAAGAGAGCTTATAGTGGCGAAGGCAAGGAAATTCAGTGGACCAAAATTCACAACCTGCCCGACCACGTATTCTTCAGCCATGCCCAGCACGTAAATGCCGGTAAAGTACAATGTCAAACCTGCCATGGTGAGATCACCAAAATGGATGAGGTAAAACAATTTGCTGACCTGAGCATGGGCTGGTGTATCAACTGTCACCGTACTACTAAAGTGAACTTCGGTGGTAAAGGTGAAGAAGGCAACAAATTCTATAGCATATATAAGAAATACCACGACGAGATCAAAGAAGGTAAAAGAGACAGTGTAACTGTTAATGATATCGGCGGCCTGGAGTGTCAGAAATGTCACTACTAGTACTGATGTGGTAATGACCATTAAACCTTTAAAACCCAAGATTTGAAAGCGGCCGGTCAAAAATAAAATAAGGTCAATTTCAAATTCCAAATTCACAAATTCTCAAACTATAAGATAAATGGCTAAAAAAAAGTACTGGCAGAGTTTCGGAGAGCTCAATAACAGTGAGGCCTATGAAAAGTCGATTTCAAACGAATTCAAGGAAGAATTACCGTTTGAAAGTGTAGCTAAAAAAGGATTGGATACCAGTCCTGCCTCCCGTAGAGACTTTTTGAAATATCTCGGTTTTAGTACAGCGGCTGCAATAGCCGCGGCCAGTTGCGAAACCAAAGTCAGAAAGGCGATCCCTTATGTGAACAAGCCTCAGGATATGGTGCCGGGTATTGCGGATTACTATGCTACTACTTATGTTAGTGGCGGTGAGGCAATACCAGTTGTAGCCAAAGTGCGCGATGGACGTCCAATTAAGTTAGAGGGTAATACCCTGTCTACTTTCAGCAAGGGCGGTTCTTCTGCCCGTATGCAGGCGTCGGTGCTCGATTTATATGATACGGCCCGTTTAAAGACCCCCTATCTTAATAACTCAGCAGCCAGCTACGAGGCAATTGACCGCGAAATTAAAGGTGCATTGGCCGGTATCGGCGGCGGTCAGTTAGTAATATTGACCTCAACCATCACTTCGCCTTCTACCAAACAGGTTATCGCAGAATTTTTAGCGAAAAACCCCAACAGCAAACACGTTCAGTTCGATGCCATATCGTACAGCGGTATGCTGCTGGCCAATGAAGCTACCTTCGGAAAACGCGCTATTCCTTCATATAATTTCGAGAACGCTCAAACAATAGTGAGCCTTGGTGCCGACTTCTTATGTACCTGGTTGAGCCCTGTTGAATTTCAACATGGTTACAGCAAAACCCGTAAGGTGAATAAGAAGAAGCTCGATATGAGCAAGCACTATCAGTTCGAAAGCATGATGAGCACTACCGGTGCTTCTGCCGACGAACGTTTCACCCACCGTCCTTCAGAAGCCGGGATCGTAGCAGCTGCTTTATTAAGCGCTGTGAATGGCCAGGGTGCTGCGGGCGTATCGGGTAAATTAAAAACAGGTATTGAAGCAGCCGCGAAGGACCTGATTGCCAACAAAGGCAAAGCCCTGGTAGTAAGCGGTAGCAACAATGTACAGGTTCAGATCCTGGTAAATGCTATCAACGATGCCATCGGTGCTTACGGTTCTACCATCAGCTGGGGTGCCCCCATCCTGATGCACCAGGGTATTGACAGCGAAATGGTTGCCCTGGTACAGGATATGGAAGCCGGCCGCGTTGGTGCATTGCTGATCTATGGCGCCAATCCTGCTTATGAATTTTTCGATGCAGAACGTTTCAAAAAAGGGTTGAAAGCCGTTAAGGTTTCTGTTTCTTTCAACGACAGAAATGACGAAACAACCCAATTGTGTAAATATATTTTACCAGCTCCCCACTTCCTCGAAAGCTGGGGCGATGCAGAACCCAAAGCCGGTTATGTGAGCTTAATTCAGCCCACTATTAACCCGCTGTTCAATACAAGACCTTTCGAACAAACATTATTGAGCTGGGCTGGTAACACCACTGCGTGGGATGTATACCTCAAAAATTACTGGATCACCAAATTAGGCAGCCAGGCAAATTTCGATAAAGCATTACAGGATGGTGTAATTGAAACACCTGCTGCTGAAACCGGCGCTACGTTCAACGCAGGCGCTGTTTCACAGGCAGTTGCTGCCGCCAATGCCATGAAGAAAGGCGGTGAGTTTGAAGTAGTGGTTTATCAGAAAGTGGGTGTTGGTAATGGTAAACAGGCAAACAACCCCTGGTTGCTCGAATTGCCCGATCCTATCACCCGCGTAAGCTGGGATAACTACGCTGTTATTTCACCCGTACAGGCCAAGAAATTCGGCATTGACCTCGGCGACAGAAGATCTGCCGACAAATACGAGGTTACTACCGCAAAGCCTGTTGTTATAGTAAAAGTTCATGGTAAAGAACTTGAACTGCCTATTATAGTTATTCCTGGTACACAGGACAACACCATCGCTATCGCAGTAGGTTATGGCCGCGACTTAAAGGTTGGCCGCGCTGTACAGGCTGCTGAAGGCGGAAGCTTAGGTAAGAACGCCTATCCTTTGCTGAGCTTCAATGGTTCTACCATTGAGTGGAGCGCCCCTGCTGAAATGGCGGCAACCGATAAGGTTTACAAGATCGCCCAGGGCCAAACACACAACAGCTACGAAGGCCGTGAAGGTGTGGTTCGTGAAATCACGCTCGACGAATATAAAAAAGAGCCGGAGATCATTCGCAACGAAAGAGCTGCAGAACTGAAGAACTTCGGTGGCATTGAGAAATTCGAAAAAGACGGCACCCATTACCCTGTGTACGAGCGTCCGGGTATTAAATGGGGCATGAGCATCGACCTCAACAGCTGTTTTGGTTGTGGTGCCTGTGTGGTAGCCTGTCATATTGAGAACAACGTTCCAATCGTAGGTAAACACGAAGTAATGCGTTACCATGATATGCACTGGTTGCGTATCGACCGTTACTTCAGCGGTAACCCCGATGATGCGGAAAGCATTCAAACTGTGTTCCAGCCCATGCTGTGCCAGCATTGCGACAACGCGCCTTGCGAAAACGTTTGTCCGGTGGCCGCCACGCACCACAGCAGCGAAGGCATTAACATGATGGCTTATAACCGTTGTATTGGAACCCGTTATTGCGCTAACAACTGTCCTTATAAAGTACGTCGTTTCAACTGGGCCGATTACACCGGCGCCGACAGCTTCCCCAACAACCAGCAACCGCTGGTTGATGAAGGTGCACTCGACGATGTTGTACTGATGATGAACGATGACCTTACCCGTATGGTGCTGAACCCCGATGTTACAGTACGTAGCCGTGGTGTAATGGAAAAATGTTCATTCTGCGTACAAAGAGCACAGGCTGGTAAACTGGAAGCCAAAAAGCAAAACCGTCCGCTCGAGGACAGAGACTTCCAAACTGCCTGTCAACAGGCCTGTTCAGCCGACGCCATTGTATTTGGTAACGTGAACAATACAGAAAGCGCCATTGCAAAAACGCGGGAAGAGAACGATAACCGCCTTTACTATGCGCTGGAAGAAATTCACACCATGCCAAATGTGAACTACCTCGCCAAAGTGAGAAACACGCACGAGATCAGCAATGAAGGCGTGCTGGGTGGTGGAGAACACATTGCAGCTGCTGCCGAACCTGCTGCTGAGCATAAAGGATAAGTAATTAGGTTGATATAAACATTTTTCGGCTAACATTTTCCCGGTAGATCGGGAAGAAATAGCTAAAAGCATATAACATGGCATTATTAAGATACGAATCGCAAGTAAGACCTCCGCTGGTAGACAACGACAAGAATTATCACCAGGTTACGGAAGATATTGTGCGTCCTATTGAAGCAAACCCTAGTCGCCTCTGGTGGGTCGGTTTCTTAATCTCCCTTGGATTGTTAGGCTTTGGTGTATTTTCAATCTATCGCGAGGTGACCTATGGTGTAGGTCAGTGGAACCTGAACAAAACCATCGGTTGGGGCTGGGACATCACCAACTTCGTGTGGTGGGTGGGTATCGGTCACGCCGGTACTTTGATCTCTGCGATCCTGTTGCTGTTCCGCCAGGGATGGAGAACGGGTGTGAACCGCGCTGCGGAAGCGATGACCATCTTCGCGGTAATGTGCGCCGGTCAGTTCCCGATCTGGCACATGGGTCGTGTGTGGATGGCCTTCTTCGTACTGCCTTATGCAAATACCCGCGGTCCGTTATGGGTGAATTTTAACTCGCCGCTGTTGTGGGACGTATTCGCGATCTCTACATACTTCACTGTATCATTGTTGTTCTGGTACTCTGGTCTTATTCCTGACCTCGCTACCGTACGTGACCGCGCCAAATTGAAATGGCGTAAATATATGTACGGTCTGCTGTCCTTCGGCTGGACCGGTTCTACCAAACACTGGCAACGCCACGAAAGCTTATCGCTGGTACTGGCCGGTATGAGTACCCCGCTGGTATTATCAGTGCACACGGTGGTATCGTTCGACTTCGCCACTTCAGTTGTTCCTGGTTGGCACACTACCATCTTCCCGCCTTACTTCGTTGCGGGTGCCATCTTCTCAGGTTTTGCGATGGTGCAAACCCTGCTGTTGGTAAGCCGTAAAGTGCTGAGCCTGGAAGAATATATCACCATCGAGCACATTGAGGTGATGAACAAAGTAATTGTATTGACCGGTTCAATCGTAGGTGTTGCCTACTTAACCGAGTTGTTCATATCATGGTATGGCCAAAACCCCAACGAAGGTTGGGCATTCGCTCAGAACCGGTTGAACATTTTCAGCCCCTATGGCTGGGCCTACTGGCTGATGATGGGTTGTAATGTGATCTCTCCGCAGATCTTCTGGTTCCGCAAATTGCGCCGTAACCTGGTGGTGACATTCTTTATGTCGGTGATCGTAAACATCGGTATGTGGTTCGAGCGCTTTGTGATCATTGTTACCTCTATCTACCGCGATTACCTGCCCAGTAGCTGGAGTACTTATTATGCACCATCTATTTGGGAGATCGGGTTCTATATGGGTACGTTCGGTTTGTTCTTTACCTGCTACTTCCTGTTCTCGAAATTCTTCCCCGTAATTGCGGTGGCTGAAATCAAGCACATTCTGAAGCGTTCAGGTGAGAACTACAAGAAAGGCCATGCCAATGTTGAAAAGGAAAGCGCCGATCATTTGTATCATGAGATCCACAGCGATCATCATTAATAGGTAGGAGAGGCATAATAGAAACAGAAAACACGAAATAAGAAATATCAAAATCTTTATATGGCTGTTAAAAAATTTGTTGTCGGTTGTTTTGATGAAGAGGGGCCGTTATTTGATGCCGTTAAAAAAGTACGCAAATCAGGTTACAAGCTGCACGATGTGTATACCCCTTTCCCCATTCACGGCTTAGACCAGGCCATGGGTTTACGGGATACCAGCATCCATACAGCAGGATTTTTATACGCTCTTTTTGGTACCACTTCCATGTTGTCATTCATGACATGGGTATTTACTGTTGACTGGCCGTTTAACGTGGGTGGTAAACCGCACTTTGCATTGCCAGCCTGGATCCCCATTACCTTTGAGTTCACTGTATTGTGTTCTTGCGTAGGTATGGTGATCACTTTCATGTATCTGTGTCAGTTGGCGCCTTTTGTAAAAAAGCACCACTTTCACCTGCGTTCAACCGACGACCTGTTTGTTATGGTTATTGAGTGTACACCAAAAACAAACGAAAGCGAAGTAAGTTCGTTCCTGACCAGTATTGGCGCCAAAGAAGTAAATACACAAATGGCCGAAACCGGTTGGTGGTTAGGTAGATACGATAGAGAACAAAAATTGTTTGAAGGTCAAAGCGAAACTGTTTCTGCATAATATCTGAATAATTTAAGATGAAAAAATTATCAATTATTTCTGTTTTAGTGATGGCTGTGATAGTTTGGAGTTGCAGTGACGTACGTAGAACACCGGGCCATGTGTATATGCCTGACATGGCTTACAGCCGGGCATATGAAACTTATGCGCCCATTGATACGCTCGCAAAGCAGGGTATTCATTATAACCGCATGCCGGTAGCCGGCACTATTAAAAGAGGCGAATTACTGCCTTTTCCTCTGGCAAAAGATAAAGCTGGCGACACCGCCAATTACGCACAATCAGTGCATGTAACAAATCCGTTACCTGCCCTGAATGCTGTACAAATGAAAGAAGCAGAACGCTTATACCTGGTAAACTGTGGTATTTGCCATGGCGCAGCCCTCGATGGAAATGGCCCCTTATACAATGGGGGTAATGGACCATTCAGCGCAGCGCCCGCAAACCTGGCAGGTAATGCAAAATATGTTAACATGCCTGAGGGACAGATGTTCTATTCTGTTACCTATGGAAGAAATTTAATGGGAAGCTATGCTTCTCAACTGAGCAGCACACAACGCTGGATGATCATTCACTATGTGAAATCAAAACAGGGTAGTGGCAAACAAGCCGCAGCAGCAGCACCTGCTACTGATTCAGCAGCAGCTGCAAAGGCGCCTGCTGCAGCACATGACTCGGCTCACAGCGCCAAGAAAAGTGTAGATTCAACCGCTAAAAAATAACTGGACACGAACACAGAACATATAAATTACTGATAATGGCTATTAAAGAGTTTTTCGACATCCCCGCACGGTACAGAACCTGGTCAATGGCATTGATGGGAGTCGGCATTTTATCTGTTATCGTCGGTTTTATATTATATGGAACCGGTGAACATCACGGTATGAGATTTTGGGCCAGCCTGTTGCAAAACAGTACCTACTTTTTGCTGGTGACCAACGCCGCTATGTTTTTCATTTGCGCCACTACCCTGGCCTTTGGCGGCTGGCAAATAGTTTTCCGTCGGGTTACAGAAGCCATTTCGGTAGCCGTTATTCCTTTAGGAATTATAGCTCTGATCGTGTTATTTGCCTGCATCTATCTTGATCCGCATGTTTATCATTGGCTTAATCCTGAAAAAGGCGACAAGATCCTGGAAGGTAAATCTGCCTTTTTGAACAAAGGATTCTATTCAACCTGGACCATTCTTACTATTGGTTTGTGGATGGTATTGGGAAATAAAATGCGCCAGTTATCGCGTGAGCTGGATAACAATCCATTACCCGATGCAGAAGCTGGCCGCAAATACATCTTTAAAAATACCGTTTGGGCTGCCATCTTCATTGTATGGTTTGCATTAACAGTAATGTCAGTGACGCCCTGGTTCTGGTTAATGAGCATCGATGCACATTGGTTCAGTACCATGTATAGCTGGTATACTTTCGCAAGTACATTCGTAGCCGGTATGGCCCTGATAACCATATTCGTGGTTTATTTGAAAAATCAGGGTTATCTCGAATATACCAACGAAGAGCATATTCATGACCTCGGTAAGTTCATGTTTGCCTTCTCTATCTTCTGGACGTACCTGTGGTTTGCACAGTACATGCTTATCTGGTATGCGAACATGCCCGAAGAAACAATTTACTTCAACTCGCGTATTACCAGCAAGAGCCACAGTGGTGCATATACAGGCCTGTACTGGTTTATGTTCTGCATCAACTTCATTGCACCGATCCTGATATTAATGAGACGGGGTTCAAAAAGGAACTATACTACCGTTACATTTATGGCGATAGTGATAATTTTTGGCCACTGGTTAGATTTTTATCAAATGGTATTCGCGAGCCTGTTCCCTGATCATGTTACCCTGAACCTGTTCGATTTTGGTGTGGCAGCCGGCTTTGTGGGTTTGATCATGTTCTCGACAGCAAAGGCTTTAACAAAAGCACCTTTGATTGCCAAGAACCATCCGTTCATCAAAGAAAGTATTATCCATCATACCTAAGCCGAACCGCGAAGGTGTGATACTTAATAAATCAACGAACTTAGTTTCGATAGTATAAAATATATTGAACGATCATGACAACTACCGGATTATTTTTGTTAGCCATCCTGGCGCTTGGGTTTCTGATAACGTTTCAGATAGCCAAGGCGAGTGAGTATGTTTCTGTTTTAAAGGGAGAAAAAAAGTCTTTCGAACAAAATAACAGGATCAACGGATTCTTGATGGTAGTATTCCTGGTGCTGGGGCTTATAGGCGTGTATTTGTGCAATAAAGCACTGTACCCAAAGACGCTGATGCCCTATCCGTCAGCATCTGAACATGGTGAGAACATTGACACCATGTTGAAGATCACTTTGCTGATCACAGGCATCGTGTTTTTACTTACCCAGATCTTACTGTTCTGGTTTGCCTACAAGTATCAGTACAGCGAAAAAAGAAAAGCTTTCTATTATCCCCATAACAACAAACTGGAGATGATTTGGACAACCGTTCCCGCTATTACCTTGTGTATATTGGTAGGTTTCGGTTTGTACTACTGGTTCAAGATCACCGGTGAGGCGCCAGACAATGCCATGAAGGTAGAGATCACCGGCCGTCAGTTTGGTTGGATCTATCGTTACCCAGGTAAGGATAACGTGTTCGGAAAGAAATATTTCCGCATGATCGATGAAGCCGATGGCAACATCCTGGGTATGTTGTGGAAAGACAGCACCATGCATACACCCAACGGTGTGCAAAATATTAAAGCTGACCCTACTGGGTACGATGATATCATTGAAACATCTGCCATGTATTTGATCAAAGATCAGCCGGTAAAACTGATCATCAATTCACGCGATGTGATCCATGACGTAGGTCTGCCTCATTTCCGCATGAAAATGGATGCTGTGCCTGGTACGCCAACTACTATGTGGTTTACGCCCAAGTACACTACCGATGAAATGAAAAAAATTACCAATAACCCCAATTTTGAATACGAGATTGCCTGCGACCAAATGTGCGGAAACGGCCACTATTCAATGAAAGGGCTTATTAAAGTAGTAACCCGCGATGAGTTTATTTTATGGCGGGCAAAACAACAACCCGGTTACAAACCAGCCACCGCTGCTGCCCCTGCACCTGCCGAACAACCGGCAGCACCTGCAGATACAGCAAAGAAGGCTTCAGCTGGCGCCTTAGTACCTAATTCTACTTTGGCATCAAACAAATAACCGGTACCCGAGAAACTGAATTAATTACGACTTTCAAAAAAAGATACAATGAGCCACGGTCACGCAGAAGTTTTAACAACGCATGAAGTGCATCACGATGAGCATGGCGTGCATCACCATCATCAGTCGTTTATTTCTAAATACGTATTCAGCCAGGATCACAAGATCATTGCCAAGCAATTCCTGATCACTGGTATGATATGGGCCATTATTGGTGGTTTGATGTCGGTGTTGTTCCGTTTGCAATTAGGTTACCCCGACCAAACCTTCCCCTGGCTGGAAGATATTCTGGGTAATTGGGCAAAAGGCGGTAAAATTACCCCTGAGAACTATTATGCCCTGGTAACCATGCACGGTACCATTCTGGTATTCTTCGTGTTAACCGGTGGTTTGAGCGGTACCTTCGCCAACTTCCTTATTCCCCTGCAAGTGGGCGCCCGCGATATGGCTTCGCCCATGATGAACATGTTGTCGTACTGGTTCTTCTTCGGTGGTAGCATCGTTATGATGTCTTCCCTGTTCATTCAAACCGGTCCGTTCAGCGGCGGGTGGACAGCCTATCCGCCATTGAGCGCCCTGGGTGATGCTTCACCCGGTTCCAAAACCGGTATGGACCTGTGGATCACCGCTATGGCTATGTTCGTAGTATCTTCATTGCTGGGTGGTTTGAACTATGTGTCTACCGTATTGAACCTGCGTACCAAAGGTATGAGCATGACCCGCTTACCGTTGACCATCTGGGCGCTGTTCTTTACCGCGGTATTAGGTATCTTATCATTCCCTGTATTATTATCAGGTTTCATTCTGTTGCTGTTCGATCGTCACGCCGGCACCAGCTTCTACCTGTCGGATATTTATATTGCCGCTACCAACCAGGCATTACCCAATGAAGGTGGTAGTGCGATCCTGTACCAGCACTTGTTCTGGTTCCTGGGTCACCCTGAGGTGTACATTATCCTGTTGCCTGCAATGGGTATGGCATCTGAGATCTTATCAGTTAACTCACGCAAACCGATCTTTGGTTATATGGCCATGGTGGGATCGCTGTTCGCAATCACCATCCTCGCCTTCCTGGTTTGGGCACACCACATGTTCGTAACCGGATTGAATCCGTTCCTCGGATCTGTATTCGTGTTGCTGACCCTGCTGATCGCTGTGCCTTCAGCCATCAAAGTATTCAACTGGTTAACTACCATCTGGAAAGCAAATATCAAGTTCACCCCCGGTATGTTGTTCGCATTAGGTTTTGTGAGCCTGTTCATCTCTGGTGGTTTAACTGGTATCTTCCTTGGTAACTCAACACTGGATATTCACCTGCACGATACCTATTTTGTGATCGCGCACTTCCATATAGTAATGGGTGTGTCGGCATTCTTCGGTATGTTCGCCGGTATTTACCACTGGTTCCCCAAAATGTATGGCCGTTATATGAACAGTACATTGGCCTATATCCACTTCTGGGTTACCCTTATTGGTGCGTACCTGATCTTCTGGCCGATGCACTACGAAGGTTTGGCCGGTATGCCCCGCCGTTACCTCGATTACAGCAACTGGGCTTCATTCAATCAATTTGGTGATCTGAACAGGTTCATCTCAACTGTAGCAATGATCGTTTTCTCTATACAATTACTGTTTGTGTTCAACTTCTTCTACTCTATTTTTAAAGGAAGAAAAGTGACTACACAAAACCCGTGGGGTTCAACCACTCTTGAGTGGACTGCACCCATTCACCCGGGCCATGGTAACTGGGAAGGCGAGATCCCTGAAGTTCACCGCTGGGCTTATGATTACAGCAAGGACGGACGTGATTTCATTCCGCAAACTGAGCCTATTGCCGCGAATGAAAGCAAGCACTAATAATAGAGTGCTATTTAAGAGGTTGATTATTTAAATTATTAACAATAGATGCAGCAAGTAACCGTGAAGCAACAGAGTTCTTTAAATATTGCCGGTAAGGTAAAAGACTATATGATGCTGATTAAATTCAGCCTCAGCTTCATGGTTGTGTTTTCTGCTGTTATCAGTTACCTGCTGGCGCCCCAGATCGTAAAGGGGCATTGGGACTGGCAGTATATTACACTGCTGTTTATTGGTGGATTACTGGTTACAGGAAGCGCCAATGCAGTAAACCAGATCGTTGAAAAAGATACAGATGCCATGATGATGCGTACTTCCAAACGGCCGGTGGCCGCAGGAAGAATGCAACCGGCAGAAGCCTGGGCATTTGCTATCATTGCCGTTGCGGCTGGCTGTTTTATACTCGGTTATTTCTTTAACTGGTTATCGGCCGGGTTGGCATTGTTCAGCTGGTTCGTATATGCCTACATGTACACGCCATTAAAGAAAGTGAGCTCCATATCTGTGCTGTTAGGAGCAGTGCCGGGAGCGTTGCCCTGTTTAATTGGCTGGGCTGCAGGCGAGGATAAATTAACCGCAGGCGGTTGGGTGCTCTTTGCCATTCAGTTCTTTTGGCAGTTTCCGCACTTCTGGGCTATTGCCTGGATTGCGCATAAGGACTATTCCAATGCCGGGTTCAAACTGATGCCATCGGTTGAAGGGCCAACGAAATATTCGGCCGTGCAGTCGATTATTTATTCCCTGGTATTGATACCGGTTGGCGTACTGCCGTACCTGGTTGGCATGAGTGGTATGACGAGTTTCTGGATCGTATTGGCGGCAAACCTGTTCATGCTTTGGCAAAGTATCAGGTTGTATCGCGAAATGGAGAAGAAGGCTGCCCGCCGGGTAATGTTCACCAGTTATATCTATTTACCGATAGTGTTACTGGCTTTGCTGGTAGATAAGATTGGATAAGGACAATCACAAAAAACTATAAAACCGTGATGACAGAAGCAGTGAGTACGCAAAGAAAAAAAATACATCCTCACAAGTTCACCTTGTGGGTAGGCATAGGCAGCATCATTATGATGTTTGCAGGGTTAACCAGCGCCTATATCGTAAAAGGCAGCATGGGTAATTTCCCTACCATTAAAATGCCACAGCTCTTTTATTATTCAACCGCTGTAATACTGATCAGCAGCTTTACCATGCAATGGTCGCTGAAGGCATTTAAAGAGCGGGGTATGCAACAGTACCGCCGGTTATTAACGGTGACCATGATACTGGGCGTAGGTTTCATTGCCATGCAGCTCATTGCATTTTCGCAGCTGTGGGAAAGCGGAACCAAATTGAAGGGAGCAACCGGCTCAGGCCAGTTCTTATACGTTATTTTCGGATTGCATGCGGTGCACGTGCTGGGTGGCGTTATTGCTTTAATAATAATGTTCATCAAAGCTTTCAGCGCACGCATCAGGAATTATAACCCGGTGCCGGTAGAAGTAATGAGCACTTACTGGCATTTTGTAGACCTTTTATGGGTTTATTTATTCGTGTTCTTTTTGTTTAAATCATAATTGCAGAACTACTAATATTAAAATAGTAACATGGCACAAGTAGCAACGGCTAATCAAAGCATGTGGTCAGGTGGAAAAAGCCCATTTAAAGTGGAGTATGGAAAGCTGATGATGTGGTATTTTTTGATGAGTGATGCTTTTACCTTTGGCGCATTCTTGATTTCGTATGGAACCATCCGTTTTTCAACTAACTCATGGCCCGACCCCAATCACGTATTCAGGTCATTCCCTATCGTCGGCGAAATGCATATTCCGCTTGCGTTCGTGAGTTTGATGACCTTTATCCTGATCATGAGTTCGGTAACCATGGTATTGGCCGTTGGCGCTGGTCATGAAATGAACAGAAAAGAAGTGTTGAAATGGTTAGGCTGGACCATCCTCGGTGGTATCGCATTCCTGAGCTGCCAGGCATGGGAGTGGTATCATTTACATGCAGAGGGTGCCTGGTGGGGTCACAATCCGTTCCCGAACATCGATGGAACGCAGGCTTCAACCAACTTTACCAACTTCTTCTTCACCATTACAGGTTTCCATGGATTTCACGTATTGAGTGGTGTGGTGATAAACATTATCATGTTCATCATGACCTATAAAGGTGTATTCGACAGAAGAGGCCATTACCTGATGATCGAAAAGGCTGGTTTGTACTGGCACTTCGTTGACCTGGTTTGGGTATTCGTGTTCACTTGTTTTTACCTGTTCTAGTTGAGTTATTCAACCTGCAGCAGCGATACAAAAGGCATTAATTGATTTATATACAATATTGAGAATATGGAAAATGCACATGTAGCAGAACATTATCACGCTCACGACGAGCAACATACTTTCGACAGAAAAGCGATCTGGAGAACTTTCCGGATACTCTTATACATCACTTTGTTTGAACTGGCCCTGGCTATCAGTTATTATGAAATTGAGTTTTCGAACCCTCATTTGGTAAAACATTTACTGAATGGTGTATTTATTGTTCTTACCCTGGCTAAAGCCTTCTTCATTATTGCCGAGTTCATGCACCTGCGTCATGAGATCAGGAACCTGATACTCACCATTTCAATTCCGGCTTTATTGTTCATCTGGTTCATTACCGCCTTTTTGTGGGATGGAAATTCTTACAAGAACCTGCGTAATACCTACGATCGTCATTACAAAGATCATAGTGCTGAGCAGGCGCCAAAACCGGCTGAACACCATGAAACTCAGGAGCCCGGTAAATTAGATTAATTGACTTTACTGCTAATGTGATATAAAAAGGAACCATCCCGGCCCGCCGGGATGGTTCCTTTTTTGGGATAGAACCGGCTAATGACCAAATGGTTATAAGCGAAGATGTCCGGTTCAATGGATAGGAAATACATAAATGTGTAATATTCTAACAAAAAACCGCGCGGCATTACATCGTGCGGTAACTTTGCGCAGCAAAAGAAAAAATCGTGAGTCAGAAAGCATTATTAGCCCTGTGTATCGCCATTTTTTTACCGGTTGTCAGCTACTTTATAGTTAAAGGAGTTAGCCGCGACGCTATTCATATGCCCGCGCATTATTACCCCGACGACGTTGTTGAATCAATAAAGAACGGGAAGCGGGTGAGCGATACCATCTGGCACCAGACAGGCGATTTCAAACTACAGAACCAATTGGGTCAAACAGTATCGCTGCACGAACTGCGTGGGAAAATTGTAGTGGCCGATTTTTTCTTCACCCATTGCCCCTCTATTTGTCCTTTTCTTACCAAAAACATGAAGGGCCTGCAGGATGCATTGAAAATGAAAGATGTTACCAGGCGGGTTGATACTTCCTTTGTGCAGTTTTTATCGTTCAGTGTAGATCCCGAAAGAGATTCTGTAGCGCAGTTAAAAAAATATGCCGATCATTTTGGCGTAAACCCCGATGTATGGTGGATGCTGACAGGGCCCAAAAAGACGATCTATGATTTTGCCCTGAACGAAGCAAAACTGGGTTTACAGGATGGGGAAGGAGTTGATTCCCTGTTCATACATACGCAAAAGTTTGTGGTGCTCGATAGAAAGGGTGTAGTGCGCGGTTATTACAATGGCCTCGATACGCTTGAATTATCAAAACTGGCAGAAGATATCACCTTGTTGATGCTGGAAAAAGATAAAGACGAACCTTCACCGGTATTGGCACAACTGAAAGGCCTGTGGCCAATTTATATTGCCGTTATTGTGGCTGTTGTGCTATTCGTGTGGATCACCCGCAAACCAGCAAATGAACCCAAAATATAATCTATGCTACCTCCTGTACTGGCGAAAAACGATAAAAAGGCCACCTGGCTTATTCTTGTATTTTCTGTTATAGTATTTGTTGCCGTGTCGGTGTTAACCCGTGTGAAGCTCGAAGTTGACCTGGGTTTTGATGTGCATTTCTTTGCGAAGTTGAATGCGATCATCAACTCAGTGGTAAGCCTGTTGCTGCTGGCGGGGTTAATGGTTGTAAAACAAGGTAAATACCAGTTGCACAAGCGCATTATGATAACCGCCCTGGTATTATCGGTTATATTCCTGGTATCATACATTTGCCATCATCTGCTGGCCGGTGAAACCAAATTTGGCGATATAAACCATGATGGAATTGTGAGCGATGCCGAAAAAGCACTGGCCGGCCCCAAAAGAATTTTTTATTTTATTATTCTTTCCACACATATTCCGTTAGCCGGTATTATTCTTCCCTTTGTACTTTATACAGCTTACAGGGCGTTAATTGGCGAATGGCCCAAACATATTAAACTGGCCCGCATTACCTGGCCCATTTGGTTATATGTTTCAGTAACCGGCGTGCTGGTGTATTTATTGATCAGTCCGTACTATTAATTTTTGAGGTGCGGCGTGATCAATAAAGTGCGGAAGGCGCAACCGTATTCACCATTGACCATTCACCATGCAACAACCCAACGCTTTTACTTCATTAAGGATCGTGCATATTGCCTTGCTATCGGGTATGACTGCGTTTGCTATAGTTGCAATGACGTTGGTGAATACCGGGTTTGCTGCTGTAGTTGACGACTCAACACAAAGGATATTGCAGGTTGTTTGTATACTGCTTTCTGTCCTGGCCCTGTTCGCAGGCTTTAAATTTTTTAAGAAAAGGATCTTAGCAGCGCGTAACCATATGGAAGCAGGAGAGAAAAGGATGGAGATGTACCGCACTGCCTGTATTTTGTGGTGGGCAATGATTGAAGGGCCGGGCATTGTTGCCGGTGTTGCTTTTGTATTATCGGGCAATTATGCTTTTTTTGCCCTCGCCGTTTTTCATATACTGGCATTACTGACATTTGCACCGCGCAAAGCGAATATTATTTTGTTCCTGAATTTGAGCAAAGAGGAAGTGGTTCGGTTAGAAGGAGGAAAGTATACAAAGAAGTAGGGGATCAAAATTGCCGGCTTGTGCGCCGGGGCCATGACCTGGGTGTGTTGCCCACGCACGATCAAAAACATTTCAATTATGAAGCAACTAGTTTGTATTACACCGGGGCAGCTCGAATACCAGGATGCCCAACAACCGGTAGCCACGCCAAAACATTCCCTGCTTAAAATAAAACGGATAGGCATTTGCGGAACCGATCTGCATGCGTATGAAGGCACACAGCCATTTTTTAATTATCCACGCATTCTGGGTCACGAACTGGCTGCTGAATATGTATCGGGCGATGCGCCGGGTTTTGAGCCGGGGGAAGCTGTTACCATTATTCCCTATTTCAATTGCGGAAAATGTATTGCCTGCCGCAATGGCAAACCCAATTGTTGTACCAGCATCAATGTATGCGGTGTGCATGTTGATGGTGGTATGCGCGAATATCTGGTGGTTCCATCCTATTCTTTATTACATGGCGATGGCTTAAGCTTTGATGAGCTGGCATTGGTAGAACCGCTGGCGATTGGTGCACATGGCGTACGCCGGGCAGGCGTACAACCGGGTGAATATGTACTGGTGATTGGCGCCGGCCCTATCGGATTGGGCATAATGGAATTTGCCCGCATAGCCGGTGGTCATGTTATTGCGATGGATATAAACGAGCAACGGTTATCGTTTTGCCGTGAGAAGCTGCAGGTGGCGCATACCATCAATGCAGCGAGTGAAGAGGTGATGAAGCGTTTGCAGGAGATCACCAACAATGATATGCCAACCGTAGTGATCGATGCTACCGGTAGCTTAAAAGCGATCAACAATGCATTTCAGTATATGGCGCATGGCGCGCGGTATGTGCTGGTTGGTTTGCAAAAGAATGAAATTAGCTTTTCACATCCTGAGTTCCATAAGCGTGAAGCCACTTTAATGAGCAGCCGCAATGCCACCAAAGAAGATTTTGACCTGGTGATGCAAAGCATGAAAAAAGGACTGGTAAACCCGGCTACTTATATTACTCATCGCGTATCATTTGATAAGGTAAAGAATGAGTTTGCCAGCTGGCTGAAGCCGGAGACAGGCGTTATTAAGGCGATGGTTGAGTTGTAATTAAGTTCATAAGTTATTTAGTTCAAAAAGGTAAGAACTGAATAACTCAGGAATTAATCCGGTTTGCCCCGATACCGGTAACCCACAACGGTTAGCTGGTTAATAGTATCAGGTGACTATCTCATAGCTCAGTCGCAGGGTCCCAGAACAGCTTCCTGAAATCGACTATTGTATCGTTCCTGACTTTTATGCCTTCTTTCTTAAGCAGGGCTTCCATTTTGGAGGGCGGGTTAAAATGATGTTTTCCGCTTAACATGCCATTGCGGTTCACCACGCGATGGGCCGGAACTTTTGGTTTGGCCGAACCGGCGGCATGCATGGCCCAGCCCACCATACGGGCCGATAATTTTGTACCGAGGCAGGAAGCAATGGCACCATAAGAAGTGACG
Organism: Niastella vici; assembly: GCF_002077945.1. Taxonomy (GTDB): domain Bacteria; phylum Bacteroidota; class Bacteroidia; order Chitinophagales; family Chitinophagaceae; genus Niastella; species Niastella vici. Next base: position 422,080 of record NZ_LVYD01000001.1, on the reverse strand, counting down.
CGTCCTTTGGGAATTTGCCGGGCCACTTCAAATACCAGTTCAAAAAAAGAATGGTCTTTTTTACCCGAAGGAGTAACGGTGGCCAGTTTTTCCCTGGCTGAGTTATTTTGTTTGCGTGTTGCCATCTTGTTTATGTTGATTGATCAACTGGCTTTTTCGCGGCTCAGGAACATTTACATAGTCAAAGGGGCAATGCCGGCAGCCGTTCCCGCAACAATACCCTCTTTCGAGGTGATATTGCGCCGTAAGCACCATAAACCCCTGTTCGTTGTAATAAAAATCAACTCCTTCGGTCAGCTTCTTCTTCAAGCAATAAAATTTTTAAAGCGCTTTCTTTATCGGGTAAAGGAGTGGCCGGCAGCATGAACTGCAAATAATGCACTTTGTTGCTTTGGGCTATGTCGAGACCCTCGTAATGCGTTTTTATTTGTAAAACCTCGCTAACTGATTCCCCGGCATATACATCTTCTATATCTTCTATAACCGGCAGATCGTACAGGTCAATGACCCATTTGGTGAACCGGTACAAACTGGGCGAATCGGTTTTCAGGTGAATATAACCACCCGGCCGCAGAATTTGTTGGTACAGGCGCAGGAATTTGGGATGGGTCAATCTTTTGCGGGCCTTGGAGGTCCTTAATTGCGGATCGGGGAAGGTTAACCAGATCTCCGATACTTCGCCCGGCCCAAAATATGTGGCAATACGATCGATCTGGGTGCGCAGAAAGCCAACATTGGTTAAGTTTTCCTGCAGGGCTTTTTTGGCGCCTACCCAAATGCGGTTCCCTTTCAGGTCAACACCCAAAAAGTTCCGTTGGGCATATAACCGGCCCAAACCCACCGCATATTCACCCTTGCCACAAGCCAGTTCAAGCGTAATGGGATTGTTGTTATGAAAAAAGGTATTCCAGTTTCCCGGCATGTTTTCCGGGTATTGCAGCACATTTGAGAAGGTGCTTACTTCTGCGAAGCGTTGTAATTTTTTTTGACCCATGGATCGGCAAAAATAGGCGAGAAAATGTAGGGAAAAAAGATTGGTTGCAGAATGAGCGTATGGAGGTATATAAACTAAAAACCCCCGGTATACAATACCGGGGGTTTATTAAGCTGTAGAGGGAGGATTCGAACCTCCACGGGGCAGTTAGCCATGGTGCAAATCTGTGGTGGTCAACCCCAGTCGGCCTAATTGCTTAAACCGGCATTACACCACGTTTATCCCGAACTCCCCACCCCCGAGACAAGAGGGCATGTCTGCCAAAGTTCCATCACTCCACAAGATAAAAACGTGTAAAAAAGCTGCTGTAGGAGGAGGATTCGAACCTCCACGGGGTTGTTAGCCACGCCCGAAAGCGTAATTTGTCCTTCCTGAAATTAACCAGTATTCCCCACCCTCGAGACGAGAGGGCATGTCTGCCAAAGTTCCATCACCCCACAGTATTTATCGCTGTTTAAAGAGCTATTTCATAGCAATATTAAAGAAATTGCCAGTATTGTTGTAAATTATTCAACAAAAATTTTGAAAGTTTCGACAATATATAAATATTTGCATACTTGCTTGAAATTTGTAAAAAAACGATTGCAAAAATGGCGACTAAATTGAATTTAGATAAACTGGACCTGCAGATAATCCATGAGATGATGGATAATGCAGAAATTTCTTATGCAGACCTGGGTAAGAAGTTATTCGTTTCCGGAGGTACTATACATGTACGTATAAAAAAGCTACAGGAAGCAGGTATTGTCAAAGGTACAAAATTAAATGTGGACCTAAAACAGCTCGGATATGACGTAATTGCGTTTATTGGCATATATCTTGAGAAAAGCTCCCTGTACGATTCAGTAGCCAAAGAACTGCAGCGCATCCCCGAAATTGTACGTTTGAATTATACAACAGGTAATTACAGCATGTTTGCTGAAATAGTTTGTAAAGATATTAATCAATTACGGTTTGTATTACACGATGAATTACAGAAGATAAAAGGAATTGAGCGCACCGAAACGTTTATTTCACTGGAGGAAAGTTTCACCCGTAATGTTCAGGTTTTTACACAGTAACTATTATTTCAGCCTTACATTTATACACAACCGGTTGTCTGTAGCGTTTTTAAATGTATTTTTTTAAACTATATCTTTACCTCTTATGAAAAAAATTATCCTGGTTGGTTTGGCCTTTTTGCTGGCGCTTACAGTAACCGAAAGTTGTAAAAAGAAAAAAGACGGCGGCAATGACAGATGTGGCGAACAGGAAATAAAAGTAACAACTATTCCTGCCAATGGTACTGTTGATCCTCCTGCACCCGGCACTACCTTTCCTTTAATTGTGAATATTGAAACCATGCCTCCATCAGGCGCTTCCATAACAGTAACAGCTAAACAGGATGGCAATTCAACGGCTTATTTTACTGAAACCCGCGCCAATGCAACAACCTCAAACAGTTTTCAAATTACCAGTACGCCTGCAGGTGTTACCTGTGTTGTTGAAGTGGTTGTAACATCCAAAACCTGCAATACCAACCAGTGGAAAGGCAGCTACCGCTATTCGGCTAAATAAATTTGTAACCTGTTAATATATTTACCCCGGTACAAGCCGGGGTTTCCTATTTATGGCAGTACCTGCCTGCAGGTAGTTTATAACTGTGAGCAACATTCGGTCAGGCTATTCTTTTACCTGTAACGCATCGCGTAAGCCATTGCCCAGCATATTAAAGGCCAGCACCAGCAGCATAATGGCAAAGCCGGGCGCCAATGCCAGCATAGGATTATGTGTAATAATGAAGTTGTAATTTTCTTTGATCATTAACCCCCAGCTTGGCTGTGGGGGCTGTACCCCAACACCCAAAAAGCTCAAACCGGCTTCAATAACAATGGCAGATGCAAAATTGGAAGCCGCCACTACCATAACCGGTCCCATTACATTAGGCAGCACATGGCGTAAAATGATGCGGGTATGTGAAAAGCCCAATGCTTTGGCTGCTTCTACATATTCCAGCTCGCGTACGCTTAATACCTGTCCGCGAATGATGCGCGCCACGCTTACCCACATGGTTAATCCAATGGCTACAAAAACCTGCCAGAAGCCTTTGCCCAACACCAGGGTAATGGCAAAAACAAGCAACAGGGTAGGGATGCTCCAGATCACATTGATGAACCACATAATGGCATCATCGGTTCTGCCCCTGAAATAACCCGCCAGTGCGCCCAGCATTACGCCAATGCTCAATGAAATAAGTACGGTTACCAGGCCAACTCCCAGGCTTACGCGTACGCCTACCAGTAACCGGCTTAAAATATCGCGGCCATATTTATCGGAGCCCAGCCTGAATTTTTTTGTTGTGACCTTAAACGCACCGGAAGCTGATCCTTCCTGCCAGCGGGTTTGTGAAAGTGGCAGGGCCACTCTTTCATAAATGCCTTCATCAATGTATTTCTGAATGATCAGGCTATCCTTTGTTGCCTGATAGCTTTGAATGGGAATATATTGGTATTTGTCTTCTGCACCATAAAACAATCGCTCAAAAAATGGGGTAGGCTTTATCTTTTTTTCCCTGGGTAATTGCAGGAACAGCCGGGAATAGCCGGGTTGCTGACCGCCAATTTCCACTATCATCCTGTTCGCATTGGGCGAGCCATCCGGAGCCAGCAGATAAGCAAATACAGCTATCATAATGGCCAGAACGATAATAGTAATACCAATCAGTGCGCCTTTGTTCTTTTTAAGTCGCCGCCAGGTTGTTCTTGTGGTGGCTGTAGTCATAATTGTTACAGGTTACATGTTGCAGGTTACAGGGGCCTTGAAACCCAGACTTTATCGGGGCAGGCTTTGCAACCCCGTAAAAGCGGGGCGGGCTCTGTAACTTGAAACGTACTCCTATTGTAATAATGCTTATTTATTTAACAATGTATTATTTCTTAATCGTGCGCCCTTTCCACTCGTATTTTCCGAACTTACCCAACCAGCCTGCAATGATGGTATAACCAATATGCAGGGGTTGTAAAAAAGGAAAGTACTTCATTAACCTTTGCTGGCCAAAAAAGATGGCTACCGAATTTACGAACGGAAATTCGATCAGTACTTTGGCCAGTAATAAAAGCAGCACCAGCATCATCCAGGTATGGTTCCAGAACGACGCAATGGCTCCTGCCAGAAAACAAACATTCAACAGGTATACAAGTAATAATACCCAAAAAATGCGCTTGTCATCGTAGTGGTCGGCCTTGCTGGCCCAGCGAATGCGTTGGTGAAAGAATTGCTTCCAGCTGGCGGCCGGTTCAGTAGTTACAATGGCATGGCGGTTTTTTAGGTAAAACACTTTTTCAGGATATAATTTGAAGATCTTATGCATTAAGAGCATATCATCGCCCGATGCAATATGATCAATATTATTAAAGCCGTCTACTTCATAGAATGCCGATCGTTCGTAGGCCAGGTTAGCGCCATTGCACATGGAGTGAAAACGTTTGTATACCGATGCGGCTGTAATGCCCTGCAGGGTTAAAAAATCAAGTGTTTGAAAAATAGATAACAGTGACGATCTATTATAATACGTTACCGGCGCGGCAATGAATTTGGCTTCGTTGGTTTCATAGAATGAAGCAATTGTTTGCAGCCAGCCCGCATCAAACCGGCAATCGGCATCGGTGGTCACAATCAGTTCACCTGCCGCTGCATTGATACCGGTTTCAATGGCCTTTTTTTTATAGGAAGCGATGGCATTTCGCTCTTCCACATGATCAGATAGCTGCAATGTTTTAAGCTGCATCAGTTCGCCATTGTATGCCTGTAGCAATGACCAGGTATTATCGGTTGAATGATCGTTTATGATAATTACTTCGTATAATTCTTTCGGGTATTGCTGATCCTGTAACGACTGCAGCAGGGCATTGATATTCTTTTCCTCATTACGGGCCGAAATGATGACCGAGATAAACACCGATGCCTGTTTTTCGGGTAACGCAAATTCAGGCAACCGGTTCCATGCTTTATGATAGTAAGCTATCAGCATTGCATAAACCACCATGAACATAAAGAACAGGAAAAAGAAAAGTGGCATCATTCAATTGGATTTGGAAATATATTTTATGATTGTATTGCCTGCATTATGTGATTCACATACTTTTCCTGCAACACCTGGTGGCCCGTCTGAATAATATGCAACGTACAGAAAGATTCAATACCGGTGCGAAATTTTTCTCCCCGTTCGTGCCGGATTATGCGGTCGTACTTTCCATATAATAAGTGAACAGGCAATTGGTTTGCACGAATTAGTGTTTTTATAAATGCAAGATCAGGTTTTATGGTGCGCATACAGGTCCAGCGTTCATATAACAACCTGCGCACAGTGGTATCATGAATATAATAGCGGGTGAATTTTAATACACTTTGATTGATGAGCTTTAACCGGTTGCCCGTTTGTAACAGCCAGAAGAACCAGGCCGGGTGTTTCATGGTAAAACCAAAGAGGCGGTTGCCGAGATAAGTTTGGGTAGCCAGCCAGTACCAGATATTTACTTTTAATCCATCGGGCGCCAGCAATACTGTTTTCTCAATTTTATTGGGCATTGATTGCAATAATTGTAAGGCCACTCTGCCGCCCATACTAAAGCCAAGCAGGGTGATCTTGCTTGCTTCCTGGCCATGTTTTTCAAGCAGCAATTGTGTTATGGCAAGCAGATCGGCAATAGAAAATGTAAGTCCTTCGTGCCATTGTGTTTTGCCATGATAAGGAAGGTCTAAGGCAATAACCGTATAGTCGGGCGGAACGTAGTTTTCCAAAAAATGAAAAGTGGTTTCCGATTCGCCATAGCCATGCAAACACAAAATTATTCTGGGTCCGGCGCCAAACCAGCAATAATGCACCTGGGAACTCCGGTATTGAATAAAAGCAGTTTGCATGATGCTTAAAATTAGCTACAATATAGGTATTAAGCAGCATACGGGGTTTGGGGGCGAACAACAGCACCAGGGAGGAAAAGCATATCGTTTGTACGATGGAGATATGTGATGGTGAAAGAAGGAAGTGATTACATGACCAATTAATTTTAATCAACAGCAGAATTTCCGGTTAAAAAAATTGAACAAATTTTTTAATTGGAAGGGCGTTCAATTTAATTACAAAGCCGTTCAATTAAATTAGCAGGCCGTTCATTTCAATCAGCAAGCTCTTCAATTGAATTAGCAGAGCGTTTAATTCAATTAGCAAGCCCTTCAATTCAATTACACAGCCGTCCAATTCAATTAGCAGACTAGACAATTGAATTGAAAGGGTTTTTAATTCAATTGGAATAAGCGGCTCAAGTTTTATAAAGTATTCATTTCCAGCTAGTTGACTGATTATTACAAATTTCGGGTTGCCCCATGCTCTTTATTTTTGCTCCACTCACCCAAAAACTCCACAGCATTCCTTACCATTCCACCGTTCACAAAAATTTATCCCTAAAACTTGTAGAAAAGCCCGGAAAAGACTAGATTTGGATAGTTGTATAAGCAACTATATGTCAAACAACCAATTCAAGAGAGGCGAATTATACAGTTTTATCACTGGCAAGGCATCAACGGCCATTGCCCGCCGTTTGCAGAAAAAGTTCAATGCAGCGAATCTGAATTTAACTATTGAGCAATGGAGCGTGTTATATCATTTATGGAAACAGGATGGCATCAGTCAGCAGGAATTGTGTAATGCTTCTTACCGCGACAAGCCCAGCATTACCCGCCTGGTCGATAACCTGGAGAAACTGCAACTGGTAAAACGTGTTCCATCAGAATCTGACCGTCGCATGAACATGATCTATTTAACAAAACAGGCACAAAAGTTACAGGATCAAACCATGGAGCTGGCCAACGAAACACTGAACGAAGCATTGGAAGGCGTATCACCCGAACGAATAGATATATGCCGCGAGGTGTTACAGCTTGTGTATGATAATTTGAAGTAGTTTGACAAATTGAAAAGAGATAAGGTGACCGGGCCGTTATTGACCACTCACCATTGACCATTGCAACAATATTCACCCAACATAAACACATTTTTATGAGTTCCACCACACAACAAAAAAATATACTCAAAGGTGGCGAGTGGCTGATCAAGGAGAGCTCTCCCTTTGAGACCTTCATCCCGGAAGATTTTTCCGAAGAACAACAAATGGTAAAGGACATGTGCGCTTCGTTCCTCGATACGGAAATAATGCCTATCCTTGACCGTATCGATAAACTGGAACCCGGCCTTATGCCATCATTGGTTTCCAAAGCCGGTGAGCAGGGCTTGCTGGGCGCTTCCATTCCCGAACAATATGGTGGGTTGGGCAAAGACTTTATCACCAGTAACCTGGTAGGTGAAGGACTGGGCGGCGGCTTTTCATTCTCAGTAGCCGTATCGGCACACATGGGTATTGGCACCCTGCCTATTCTTTATTTCGGCACCGAAAAACAAAAAGAGAAATACATTCCCAAACTCGCTACCGGTGAATGGAAAGGCGCCTATGGCCTTACAGAACCCAATAGTGGCAGTGATGCTTTGGGCGCAAAAACAACCGCCAAATTAAGTGATGATGGAAAGTATTATCTCCTGAACGGACAAAAATGCTGGATCACCAACGGTGGCTTTGCCGATGTATACACTGTATTTGCAAAGATCGACGGCGACAAGTTCTCTGCATTTATTGTTGAAAGAGGGTTCGAAGGTTTTACCCAGGGCGCTGAAGAACATAAAATGGGTATCAAGGGTTCTTCTACCGTTCAACTATTTTTCCAGGATTGTAAAGTGCCTGTTGAAAACCTGCTGGGCGAAGTTGGCAAAGGGCACATTATTGCCTTTAACATCCTGAACATAGGCCGGTTGAAATTATGTGCTGCTGCATTGGGTGGTGCAAAACGGGCCACCACTACCACTATTCAATACGCCAATACGCGCGAGCAGTTTAAAACACCCATCGCTTCCTTTGGTGCCATAAAAAATAAACTGGCCGAAATGGCCATTACCATGTGGGTATGCGAAAGCGCTTTGTACCGTACCGCCAAATGGATCGACGATAAAGAACATGAACTGCTGGGCGCCGGTAAATCATTTGGTGAAGCCGTACTGGGCGGGGCCGAAGAATATGCCATTGAATGCGCCATACTGAAAGTATTTGGCAGCGAAACGCTTGATTTTGTGGCCGACGAAGGCGTTCAAATACACGGTGGTAACGGGTTCAGCGATGAATATGTTATTTCAAAAGCCTATCGCGACAGCCGCATCAACCGCATTTACGAAGGCACTAATGAGATCAACCGCCTGTTAACGGTTGATATGGTGTTGAAGCGCGCCATGAAGGGCCGGTTAGATCTGATGACGGCCGCTATGAACGTGCAAAAAGAATTGATGAGCATCCCTGATTTTGGAAGTGGCGATGAAGAAGCGTTTGCCAAAGAGAAAAAAATAATCGCCAATTTTAAAAAGGCGATCCTGTTAACAGCGGGCGCTGCCGTGCAAAAGCTGATGATGAAGATTGAGCAGGAACAGGAAATATTAATGCACATCGCCGACATGGCCATTCAAACCTTTGCGGCTGAAAGCGCCCTGTTGCGTGCAATGAAGCTCGTTGAACGTAAAGGCGAAGCAGCCACTGCGTATGAGCTGGATATAACAAGGACCTGGCTGTACGATGCCGCCGACATTATAAACAAACATGGCAAAGATGCCATTAATGCTTTTGCCGATGGCGACGAACAACGCATGATGCTGTTAGGCTTAAAACGCTTTACAAAGGTTGAACCCTTTAACAGCAAAGAAGCGAAACGCCGCATTGCTGCAAAGCTGATCGGCGATAACAGGTATCCGCTATAGTTTTGAGTAAGCCTGCTTTGAGCAAAGCCGAAAAGTCTAAAAATTCATCAGGAAAGTATATGTGAAACCTTTTGCACCTCGCCTTCGCCGGGCTTCGGCGAAGCGAGGCAGAAGGTTTTTTTATTTGGCCGGCTCCTCCTCATCAGTTTTAAATGCGGCGCGGGCCAACAAAACGAATCCGGCTGCAGACATGAGAATAAAACAGGTGTGCGATACTCTGTCAATATAGCCTGTTCGGGTCATCATAATTGCCATGGAAGTGATAACAGCCAGTATGCAAACTAAAAATAAGCTGTTGAAAAAGGGTATGATACGCATAGGGTTTAGATTTGAAGCAAATTTCAGTTTGAATATAATATCTCCCATGCAAATTTTATAGCTTTTGTCGAAAATCAGTCGTGATTTGTAGAAATTCTAAGGGTTTGCCCCTGCTCCTGAATATTTTCACAATTTATATTTGAGCAATTCCCCCTTCATTAACAAGCTTTTGTAAAAGCGGGCGGTTATAGCGAACCGGCTGCCTTTTTCGGTTATTTTTGTCCACATGATGAACTGGCAACAACTTTTCAGCACCAAAAGAAGCGGTTCTGAACACAGAACGGCTTATTCCGATGCCATCCGTACCTCTTTTCTGCGCGATTACGATCGCCTTATTTTTTCATCTGCTTTCAGGCGGCTGCAAAACAAAACGCAGGTGTTTCCCCTGCCGGGGCCCGTTTTTGTACATAACCGGTTAACGCATAGTTTGGAAGTGGCTTCGGTGGGCCGTTCATTGGGCAAGGCGGTTGGCGATGCCATTGCCCAGAAATATCCCAATGAAAATGATACGTTCCGCGAATTCTATAAATACGAATTGCCATCGGTGATTGCCGCCGGTTGCCTGGCGCATGATATTGGCAACCCGCCATTCGGGCATTCGGGCGAAGATGCCATTCGCACATTTTTCAGGGAATTGGCTGGAACCGAAAAACAACAATTCGCCGAATCGCTGAGCGAGAATCAGCAGCGCGATTTCCTGTTTTTTGAAGGGAACGCCAATGCATTCAGAACCCTTACCCACAGCTTTAATGAAAAAACACCGGGCGGCTTTCGATTAACCTATACTACGCTTGCTTCCATCATTAAATACCCGGCCGATTCGTTGCATGGGTTTAACAAGCAACAGCTGGTAACAAAGAAATCGGGGTTCTTCGATTCGGAAATTGAAACCTATAAACATATTGCCAAAGACCTGGGCATACCTCAATTGGATGCTGCCAAAAACATCTTTGCCCGCCATCCCTTTGTATACCTGGTTGAAGCGGCCGATGATATTTGTTACCGGATCATTGATTTTGAAGATGCGCACCGGTTAAATATTATTTCAATTGACACCATTAAAGAACTCTTCCTTGCGTTTTTTAATAATGAAGAAGGGTACGATGCCCGCGAACGGGTTGAACAGGTCTTTAATGAGATCAACGACCACAACCAGCGGGTGCAGTTCCTGCGCGCCAAACTCATAAACCTGCTGCTTAACCGGGTTACAACAGTGTTCATGCAAAATGAAGAAGCGCTGCTGCAGGGCACTTTACAAAAATCACTGATCGACTATTTGCCCCAAACAGAACAGCAGCTTATTAAATCCATTGACAGGTTCTCCATTGAACATATTTATAATCACCGGTCGGTAGTTGAAATTGAAATTGCCGGTTACAATGTAATTGGTGGTTTGCTGAAAGAGTTTTTTGCCGCCGTGATAAATCCACGCACAGCAAAATCGCAGAAACTATTGCAGCTGATATCACAACAATTTGTAATAACCGGCGAGCCCGGCAAGCTGTACAACGATATTCAGTCGGTGGTTGATTTTATTGCGGGTATGACTGACCTGTATGCAGTGGATGTTTACCGTAAGATCACCGGTATTGCATTTCCGCAGATACGATAATGCAGTATATTTTCTTAGCTTTACCAAAACCTTATAAATATGTCGACCCGACGTGAATTTATTAGCAATACCGGCAAGGCAATGGTTGCCGGCGGATTGGTTACCTTAACAGAAAATGAGACTCCCCATATGATCGAAAACAAGTTTATACACCACGTTTATTTCTGGTTAAAAAATACCGGTAGCAAGGAAGACCGTGCAAAACTGGTTGAAGGTTTGCAAAAATTATCAAAAGTAACAACTATCAAAACCTTTCATATTGGCATGCCGGCCGATACTAATCGCGATGTAATTGACCGGTCATATGCTATTTCCTGGTTTGTTTTGTTCGACAATGCTGCCGACCAGGCAAGCTACCAGGTTGATCCCATACACCTGAAGTTTGTTGAAGAGTGTTCACACTTATGGAGTAAAGTGGTCGTGTATGATTCGGTAGATGTTAAATAATTGAGGGTTTGCCATGAACGGATATTTATTGCGCGAGCAGGCGTTTACTGCAGGGGAAGACACGTTTGTTGAAAGTACAAGCGAGGAGAACAACTATGCAGTTGTTTTTGAAGACGACACCGACACCGGGTATTTTTATGCAATAGAAATAGAACCGGGTTCGGGCAAACAGAATATTCTGGATGCTGTTCATATCTATAATATCGAAGAAGTACCTGAGGAACACCGGAAAGGCAACCTGAAGATCATTTGGTCAAAAAACTGGTTGTGTTGCGCCCTCATCATAAATAATTATTGCCACGCGGTTTTTGATTTCGAGAATCATGGCGGTTATTGCCGTAATGAATTTCCGCCTCCCAATTCCATTTGGACAAAAGGCAATCGCAAGCTCACCAATGAAATGGTAGCTGCATTCTTCTCCTGATACCCGTCTTTATTTTGCCAGGGGTGCTGTTTTGGCCGGTTTTGCTGTGCTGGCAGCTGAGGAGGCCAGTTGGCGGGCTTCCAGTGACCTGGTTTCTGAAACCATTTGCCACATAGTGGTGAAGTCGCCTTCTGCTTTTAGATCTTTCATAAGGCGGTACAGGCGGTGTTGTAATTTTTCGCCCGACCATCTTTTTGCATAACCCGGAATTTCAAATTCCCAGATGTCGGTAAATTCCCAGGGATGAAAATACAAACAGAGGTAACCGTCTTTGCGTAAAGCCTGAATGGCCAGATATTTAAAAACGCTGTACGGCATATTTTTAAATGCCAGCCAGAAAAGCGGGATGCGCATGCGTGGACTTACTGATGCGGGTACCCGCAACAAATTTTGGTCGTAGTACGTTGTGCGTGGAAGCGACAGGTCGTTATACCGGCCCGGGATCCAGGTGGGATTCACCGATGAATCATAGCTGTACCCGGCCTGAATAACATCCTGCACAGGCACTTTTTTCAGACGGGGCATTCTTAAACCATATACCGGCTGGCCGGTAATGTTTTCCAGTTCCAGTCTGCTTTGTAAAAGATCGGCTGTTTTGTATTGGGAATGATAGAAAGTGTGCGAAGCTATTTCATGTTTGCGGGTCAGCTGCCTGATGCTATCGGGGAACCAGTTGGCAAAATGTGCGGTTGTAAAAAAAGTACATTGCGCATCGGTACCGTTAATAACCGACATAGTAGCCTGCAGGCCCTTGAAGCCGGTTTCCATTTGTTCGTATATGGAAAGGTTTTGATTATACTCTAACGGCATATCAAACTCTTCTACATCAAAACTCATCAATATGTATCGCTGCTGGCTCATGAATATTTGATTCTTTTACAATGTAAACAGGTCGATGTTTGTTTTGCATGAACAGCTTGCCTAAATAAATGCCAATGATACCGAGGATCATCAGCTGAAGGCCGCCAAAAAATACGATGGTAACTAATATTGAGGTCCAACCCGAAATGGTATACCCGAAATAATAGCTATATAAAGCATAAGGAATATACAGGGTCGATAAAGCTGCAAAAGTGAAGCCAATGTAAGTGGCTGCATACAGGGGGCGTATGCTGAATGAAGTAATACCCTGCAACGCAAACCGGATCATTTTTTTGGAAGTATATTTCGAAGCGCCCGATTTACGCTGGTCTGGCTCATATTCAACAGGCAATTGTTTGAACCCGGCCCATTTTACCAGTCCTCTGAAAAAAGGTTCAAATTCCTCTAACCCGCGCAATACATCTGCCACGTTGCGGCTCATTAATCTGAAATCGGCTGTTCCTTTTTCAAGTTTGATATCGCTGAGCCAGTTCAACACCTTGTAAAAAAGATTGGAAGTCACTCTTTTTAAAAAAGGCAGGTTCTTATCTTCCTTCCGTACCGTGTAAACGACATCGTACCCTTCTTCCCATTTTTCAAGCAACTGGGGTATTAAATGAGGCGGGTGTTGCAGATCGCCATCCATGGTGATCACACAATCGCCGTCGGCTTTATCTAACCCAGCCTTAATAGCCGCCTGATGGCCAAAATTGCGCGAAAAGGAAACGTATTTGATATTATCATCCTGCACAGCCAGTTTCTTGATCTCATGCAGGGTGAGATCGCTGCTTCCATCGTCAACAAAAAGGAGATTATAACGGTAAGGCAGTCCGCTAAAAATGCGTTTTATGGTCTTTGCCATTACCGACACATTTTCCCTTTCATTATGCACCGGAACAATGATAGATACCAGTTTACTCATACTGTCATTGTTTTAAGGGTGAATAAAAAGGGGGGTGTTACTTTTAAAGTACTGAAATGAAAGCGAAGTGGGTGCAACGCAAAACCATACATAACCTGCAAGCCGGGTGCTGACAAGCTTCGGGTGTTACACTTGTATGGTGTTTTTCGATTCGGTGTTAACATCTCAATAACTAAACGTAAAACGGCCTTTTGGCGGTTTCCCCTATGCTCAAAGGCAAAAATTTATCCAATCAGGATAAATTTTTACATAATTATTGAGTTATAACAAACCTGTAATTGTATTTGTTTGAAAGTAAGTTATTTATGTAAAGCGTTAAATCTTTATCCAACCTGTCATTTTAGCTGGCCGGCTGCTGCCTCATCAACAAACCAGTGTAATTCGCCGCTGGCGGGTTTAATGATCTGGGAGGGATACTGATCAACATTGGGGGCGCCTTTTAGTACTTCATATAAGGCGTTGGCTTTGTTGGAACCGAAGGTGAGGAACACCACTTTAGCCGCCCGGTTTACAATAGGGGCTGTTAGTGTTATCCGGTACATTTGCTGGGCATCGAGGTAAAAGGAAGTAACCCAAGCCTGTTGTTCATGAATAACGGGGGTATGGGGAAAGAGTGATAGGGTATGTCCATCGTCGCCCATGCCACTGAGCACCAGGTCGAAGCTGGTACCTGTGGGCTGAAAGTACTGGTGCAGCATGGCTTCATAGGCTTTGGCCGATTCTTCGGGCGACAGAGTAGTGTCCATAATATGAACCTGTTCGCGCACCACGGGCACCTTGCTCAGCAGGTGGTCGAAGGTCATTTTTGCATTGTTGCGGTTATCTTCAAAAGGAACTGCCCGCTCATCGCCCCAGAAAATATGCAGTTTGCTCCAGTCAATACGCTCCCGGTGAGGAGAAGCAGCCAGTAATTCATACAATTGTTTGGGCGAATTGCCGCCGGTTACCACCCAGGTAAAACGATCCTGTTTTTGAAGGGTTGTTTCAATGGCGCTGGTGATAAATTCGGCGAGGGCCTGGCTTACCAGTTCGGGTGAATTATATATATGGAGCATGTTGAGTTCTTATTAAAAGAGAAGCTTGTCCCCGTAGGGACAAGCTTTATGATAATTATATTATAAGTGTGCCTGTACGCCCTGGTGCGCAATAGGTAACGTGATCCAGTTGCGGCCATCACGGGCAATAAGTGCTTCCGCATCTTCGGGTCCCCAGCTGTCGGGTGAATAGTTGGGGAAATCGACCGGGGCTCTGCTTTCCCAGGCTTCCTGAATGGGCATTACTACTTTCCAGGCAGCTTCAACCTGGTCGCTGCGCATGAACAGGGTAGCGTTGCCTTCCATTACATCGAGCAACAGGGTTTCATATGCTTCGGGATCATCATCGCCGTAGGTGTCTTTATAGTTGAAGATCATATCAACCGGGTTCAGGGTCACCGTTTGTCCGGGGCGTTTTGCCTGGAACCGTAAGCGGATGTCCATTTCGGGTTGAATACTGATGGTAAGCCTGTTGGGCCTCCAGGTAAGCGCTGCTTCGGGTGGGAAGGCAAAATTAGGCGCCTGTTTGAACTGGACGGTAATGATGGTTGACTTTTCGTGTAACCGTTTACCGGTACGTACATAAAAAGGCACATCCTGCCAGCGCCAGTTATCAATATAGAACTTTACCGCAGCGAATGTATCGGTTGGTGAGGCGGGGTTTATTTTATCTTCATTGCGGTAACCGGGTACTTTTTTGCCCTGCAGCCAGCCGTCGGAATACTGTCCGCGCACAGCATATTTATGCACTTCTTCCTTGCCGTATTTGCGAATGGCGTTCAATACATCAACCTTCTTATTGCGAATTTCATTGGCGTCAAACGATACGGGGGCTTCCATGGCCACCATGCACAGCAATTGCAGAATATGGTTCTGCACCATATCGCGCAGGGCGCCGGAGCGCTCATAATAATCTCCGCGGTTTTCGAGGCCAACGGTCTCGGCAGCGGTTATCTGAATATGATCAATATAATTCCGGTTCCAGATGGGTTCAAACAATGCATTGGCAAAACGGAGGGCCAAAATGTTTTGAACCGTTTCTTTACCCAGGTAGTGGTCAATACGGTAGATCTGGGTTTCGTCGAACATGGAAGTGAGCAATCCGTTCAGCTCATGGGCACTTTTAAGGTCATGACCGAATGGTTTTTCCACCACAATACGGGTGCATTTGGTATCGTGGCAAATATTTAACGGGCCCAGTTTGCTGGCGATCTGCGGCACCAGGTGCGGCGCCACCGACATATAAAATATAACGTTGGGGTGTTCGCCAAATTCCTGTTCCTTTTGTTTTACGATGTCGGCGATCTTCTGGTAATCGGCATCATTGCCTACATCCATTTGCAGGTAGGAGATATTTTTAGAAAATTCCTGCCATTTGCCGTTTTGATCGCCTTTGCGGCGGCTGAACTGCTGAATACCATCGAGCAGATGGCCTCTGAACTTTTCATCGGTATAGGGGGTTCTTCCAATGCCTACAATATGGAATTTCTCAGGCATCCAGCTATCGATGAAAAGGTTGTATAAAGCGGGTGAAAGTTTGCGTTGGTTTAAATCGCCACTGCCTCCAAAGATGAATAGCAAAGAGGCTGGCGGACATTTATGGTTTGTCATATTCTGAATTGAGATATCTTATTTAAGCTATGATCAATTATTTCTTACCCCACGCTGTATGGAAGGTGCCTTCCTGGTCAATACGCTGGTAAGTATGCGCGCCAAAATAATCGCGTTGTGCCTGCAGCAGGTTTATAGGCAATTGCTTGCTGCGGTAGGTATCGAAATAACTCAGGGCGCTCAGTAAGGCCGCGGCCGGTATGCTGTGTTGAATGGCCATCGCCGCCACTGCGCGAAGACCCGCTGAGTTGTTCTGCAATATTTTGGCTACCTGGGTATCTAATAACAAATTCGACAGCTCAGGGTTCGCTTCAAAAGCATTTCCAAACACGGGAAGCAGGGCCGAGCGAATGATACAACCGCCACGCCAAACGCTTACTACCTTAGGCATGGGTATCTGCATATCGAGGTCGGTACCGGCTTTATGCAATTGGGCCAGCCCCTGCGCGTAGCTGATGATGGTGGCAAACAGCAGGGCATCGTGCACCTGTTGAATAAATTGTTGTTTGGGTACCCCAATCAGGCTCGATGTTTCGGGGTATAAAGCCGAGGCCTGTACCCGCTCGCTTTTTAAAGCCGACAGGTTACGCATGGTAACGGCCATATCGATGGTAGGAATGGGAACACCCAGGTCCATGGCATCTTGTGAGGTCCATTTACCGGTGCCTTTTGCGCCTGCTTTATCGAGGATCATATCAACGAGGCGGTTGGGCGTTTTATCGTCTGGTTGTAAAAAGATGTCGGCAGTTATTTCAATAAGGAAAGAGCGCAGATCGCCCTTGTTCCAGGTATCAAAAACAGTGTGTAATTCATCGTTGCTAAGACCAAGACCGCGATGCAACAGATCGTAGCATTCGCTTATCAGTTGCATAATGGCGTATTCGATGCCATTGTGCACCATTTTAACATAGTGACCAGCGGCGCCTTTACCCAGGTGGGCAACGCAGGGAACCGAATCAACTTTGGCGGCAACCGCTTCGAGCATGGGGCGAACATGGGGATATGCTTCGGGATCGCCACCGGGCATAATGCTGGGGCCGGTGCGGGCGCCCTGTTCACCGCCTGAAACGCCGATGCCCATGAAATGAATGCCTTTTTGCTGCAGATAGGTAACGCGTCTTAAGGTATCGGTGTAGTGACTGTTACCGCCGTCGATGATGATATCGCCTTTTTGCACCAGGGGCAGCAGGCTTTCAATTACATCATCAACCGGTTTACCGGCGGGTACCAGCATCATGATCTTGCGGGGAACTGCCAGCAGGCTGATCATATCCTGTAACGAACCAACGCCCTTTACGGTAGTGCCGGCGGTGGCATCCGATTCAAGAGCCGAAGTTTTCTGGTTGTCTTTGTCGAATCCGATTACTTTAAATCCGTGATCGGCCATATTGAGCAGAAAATTTCTACCCATAACGCCAAGGCCAATCATACCAAAATCAAATTGTTGTGCGCTCATTGCAAATAGATAAGGTTGCAAAAGTAGGCAAATTGCAAATAGGCGGGCGGGGAATAGGAAATTTGAATATTATCAAATATTTAGGCGCGATGTTATGGCTGCTGTGGTCAGTCAAACCATTATTGCGGCAAACGTTTGGTTTTTTCTAACGTAAACGATTGCGGGAAAGGCAATTGGGAGGAATTTTCGGTGTGGTGAGCCTGTTTATTAATTTAATTATGTGATCGCCAGTGATTCACCATTCACCCCTGACCACTCACCAAAAACAAACCCCATTTGCCGGAACGTACAAATGGGGCTGTAAATAGTTTATTATCCGTATGTGGAATGTTATGTAGCGTTACTGACCGGGAGCTGGCGGCGGTGGAGGCGGCGCCTTTCTTTCTTCTTTAGGGGCCGTTACTTCAGGATGCGCTTTTCCATTATGACAGGTCATACAACCAACCGGTGGTATGGGGTTTTGATCGTCCTTTTTATAATGGAAGAATTTTTTGTTAATACGGGTGGTCATGCGCATCATATCGCGGGCAGCATTTTTTTCACCTTTTTCATCGCTGGCGAAATCCAATTTTTTCGGATTGTCTTTTTGGGCGGCATGGCAGAAATTACACCTAACGCCCAGCGAACTGTTGAACTGATGCATCACGCTGTCGAGTTCATCGTGACTGATGTTTTTCGGTAATACTTTCAGGTTTTTGAACGTAGGATGGTCCGGAGCACTGGCCGCAATGCCCAATACTACCAACGCAACTAAAGTGCCGGCAACCGTAATTTTCTTTTTAAAGAACATAGGCAGATTTGTTTTAGCTATTGAAAATGGGTTAAAAATGAATAATACAAGATACAGGATTCAGACCACAAGACAAGGAGCGGTTGTAATTGCTGATTTTGAGATTTCGAGATTTTGGGATTTGCCCGGATTTGAAATTTTCGATAAATCGCAAAAATCTCTAAATACCGAAATCTCTAAATATCCCGCTTTCTGCCTCTTGCCTGTCACCCCTACAACCACGAACAATACCCGGTAATTGTTTGTATTATTATTAGATGCTTTAAAATAAAAATACCTGCGTTAGAATAATTTAACGTACCGGTGAACATAATAATCCTTGTTTTTCAACGCGAATAAAGTATCTTTGCGACCACATTTGAGTGATAACGCACATGGTAAGTGAACGATATATCTCGCTACGCATTTCTGCTAATAGTTGTTAGTCTTCCTTTACTCCCTGCTTTACCTCAGATCCATTAATAATTTTTAAATTTTAGTTAGTAGTATGAACATTTATGTTTCAAATTTAAGTTTCAATGTAACTGATGATGATTTGGAAGGTTTCTTCGCTGAGTATGGTGAAGTTTCTTCTGCCCGTGTAATCACTGACAAATTCACTGGCAAAAGCCGTGGATTTGGATTTGTTGAAATGGCTGATGATGAAGCTGCCAGAAAGGCAATTGCTGAACTGGATGGTGGCAGAGTAGAAGGCAGAGAGATCAAAGTTGCTGAAGCTCGTCCTCGTGAAGAGCGTGGCAGCAATGGCGGCGGTGGTGGCGAAAAACGTTCATTTAGCCGCAACAACAGCTACAATAATCGTTATTAATCCTTCTGGATTTACAATACAAACCCTTCCTGATATTTCGGGAAGGGTTTTTTTATTAACCGGAATTGAGCTGAAAAAAATTGAATGTGTTTACGTGAAAAACTTTTAGCAAACGGTTTGAACCGGTGTTGCCATAGAAAACGTAAGCGTAGTACCCTCGTTGTGCTGATTGTAGATACTGATATTGCCGCCTAATTGCCGGGCAGCCTGCACCACGTGCGAAAATCCGTTTGATACAGTACTGTAGAAATAAGTGCCATTATTACGAACACGGATCTGCACCCCTTCCTTAGTACAAACAGCCTCAACCCTGATGCATACATTTTCAGTACCATTAATTGCACCGCTTAACAGGTTGCCCAGCACATAGGCCAGCAAATTCTCATCGGCCTGCAGGTGAAATGTTTGGTCGATGTCATTAATAACAAAACTCTTTTTACCGGTAACAAGCGGTAAAAGGCCTACCATTAATTGATCGATCAGCCGGTGGAGAGGAACAGGTTCAGTTACGGTTTGAGTAGCTATTACGGGGTGAGTGAATTGAATCAGGCTTTTCATACAACGGGATTTTCATTGAACGTAAAAATGATCCATAGGGTACAATTAAAATCTAAATAACAGTACGGATTGTAAATATTCAGAACCTTAACCAGGACTTGTATAAAAATTGCGTAGCAAATTAACGAACTTAAAATGTTAAAAAGACAATTGAGGATATCTTCTTGTTAATTTCTTAGCATAAATCAAGAGTGGCCAATACATGGTTTCATGTAATGCATGATTTTCATTATTTATAATTCATTACATAGGATACTTCAGGATCACTACATGCATATTCCGGCAATCATAAAATTTTATTACGTTATCAGTTGTTGTACAAAGCGGGCATTTTGAATGGCGGCAGTTTGTGCGGTGTTATTAAAGTAGAGAAAAGCCTGTTTGGTTTGTTTAGCATTTTTTATAGCAGTGACGACCTGTTGTAAAAAAGTTTCATCGTATGAAGAATAATATAACTGCGGTACGCCATGAAAGCGATAATAAATGGTATCGGTATTACTGATCACTTCATTTGGTAATTGCGGATGACTGATGCTGCAAAAGCAAATATGATGTTTTGACAATGTTTCATATACCTCCGGTTGCCACCAGCTGCTGTGCCTGAACTCGACCACATTGGTAAAAGCGGGGTCCAATTGCTGTACGATCTTTTGTAACAATGCCGGTGTACATGTTAACTGCGCCGGCAACTGAAATAATACACAGGCTAATTTTTCCTGCAGTCCTTTTTGAATAGTATCATAGAAATCGATCAGCAATGGTTCGCAGGCATCGAATTTTTTGTAGTGGGTAACCAGGCGGGGTGCTTTAACGGCAAATGAAAAATCGCCAGGCGTTTTTTGATACCAGTTTTGCAAAAAAGACAATTGTGGGAACCGGTAAAAGGTAACGTTCAGTTCAAGCGTATTAAAATGCCTGGTGTAATGTTGAAGCCACAGCCGTTGCGGCAATCCTTTGGGATAGAATACTTCTTTCCACTCTTTATAATGAAAACCCGAACATCCGATATGCCATTGCAGGGTGCTCATTTATAAGGGTTGTTTTAATTACATATACTTAAATAATTATACCACCTTAGTTAAAAAAAGCCTGTTACTTTGCAGCAACTTTTATGAGTATGAAAATTGGCCGTTCTGCTGCATTGAAATTTATATTCGTTACCATACTGGTAGATGTAATTGGCTGGGGATTGATCATACCTGTAATGCCAAGCCTCATCTCAGGACTCAAACATATACCTATAAACGAGACCAGCAAATATGGTGGATGGTTATTAACTGTTTATGCCATTATGCAATTTGCAATGGCACCTGTTCTGGGCGCGTTAAGCGATCAGTATGGCCGCAGGTCTGTATTATTGTTTTCCTTGTTTGGTTTTGGTATCGATTATTTGTTTATGGCCTTTGCACCAACCTACGAATGGTTATTTGTTGGCCGCATTATTTCGGGCATAACAGGCGCCAGCTTTACAACAGCCTCTGCCTATGTTGCCGATATCAGTGATAGCGAAAACAGGGCAAAGAATTTTGGGATGATAGGCGCCGCATTTGGGCTTGGTTTTATTATTGGTCCGGCCATTGGAGGTCAATTGGGCCGTTGGGGTGTACAGGCTCCATTTATTGCAGCAGCCATTTTGTGTTTGTTGAACTGGTTGTATGGATATTTTATTTTGCCTGAATCACTCGATAAAAAACACCGCCGGGTATTTGAATGGAAACGTGCGAATCCCTTTGGTTCGCTGGTGCAGTTGAAAAAATATCCGGCTATCAGTGGATTGATCCTTTCAATGGTGCTTATTTATATTGCAGCGCATGCGGTGCAAAGTAACTGGAGCTATTTTACAAAGTACCGGTTCAAATGGACTGATAACATGATCGGTTATTCGCTCAGCCTCGTGGGAGCACTGGTTGCTTTTGTACAGGCGGGGTTAATACGTAAAGTGCATCCCCTGTTAGGGAACGAAAGAAGCATATATATTGGATTGGTTTTCTATTCACTGGGTATGTTCCTGTTTGCTTTTGCCTCCGAAACCTGGATGATGTTTGTATTTCTTGTTCCTTATTGTTTGGGTGGCATTGCAGGCCCGGCATTGCAAGCCACTATATCGAGCCATGTGCCGCCCAATGCACAAGGTGAATTACAGGGTATACTTACCAGTTTGATGAGCCTGACCTCAATTATTGGACCTTTGCTAATGACCAATCTTTTTTATTATTTTACAAAAGAATCGGCTCCGGTTCATTTTCCCGGTGCGCCTTTTTTTCTGGGAGCTGTGTTGATGTTGTTGAGCGCGGTTTTCGCGTACCGCACCTTATATAAAGAAAAACATTCAATTTAAGTAGCAGCATGAATTTTCTCGGTAATATCATCTGGTTGCTTTTTGGCGGTTTTGTCGCCGCAATGGGATACATAATCGGTGGTTTTATGTTATGCATTACCATAGTTGGCATACCCTGGGGTTTGCAATGCTTTAAACTGGCCGGCGTGGTGTTATGGCCTTTTGGAAAAACAATTGTTCCCAAAGAAGGGGGAACAGGTTGTTTGTCGTTTTTGTGCAATATCATCTGGCTGTTAACCGGCGGATTATATACTTCTCTGATCCACCTGGTTTTTGGCGCCCTGTTCTTTATCACCATTATCGGTATCCCGTTTGCCCGCCAGCATTTTAAATTAATGGAACTTTCCCTGCTGCCTTTCAGCAGGAATGTGGTAGGTTAAAACAGCAACTTCAATGTTAATTCATTTCTAAAAAACGGAAATGAATAAATAAGCTACTGCCCGAGCCGTTCTTTTATTATATTGAGGTAAGAACGATATGTGCCGGAGGGGTATTACCGTATTTTTACGATTCTAATCAACAGCCTGCCAAATATAGCGGTAGGGCATATATCATGCTTAATTTGCGACTGTAACTGCCTGACTTTAAAATGAAACAAAAAAGTCATATGTCAAAACCACGCCGGGCATTGTTTTTGCGCTAACATGCCGCTTGACAAAACCGGCATTTAAACATATATGTTTACACACAGGGATTGGGGCATTGCTTTTTCACTTATGGCCATACTGATCGTGGCGGTAATTGTATTGAGTAGCCTGAACCTTTCTTTGCCGGGCGAAAAAGCACCCCAGGCAAAAAGAGATTCAGCTGTTATTGTAGTTCCGCGCCGGTTCGGGCTGGCCCTCGATTCATTTAACGTTACAGAAAGCGTTATTCAAAGAAATGAGCTGCTGAATTCCATTCTGGAATTATATAATGTCGACAGCAATACTATTTCCAAACTGCAATCAAAATCGAAATACGTTTACGATGTGCGTAAAATGAAGGCCGGTGCACAATACACCGTTTTTGCTTCAAAAGATACCACGCACAAGGTTTGTTATTTTGTTTACCAGCCTAACGCTGTTGATTATGTACTGTATGACCTGCGCGATTCGGTGACCGTGTTAACCGGCAAGCGGCAGGTTACTGCCCGGCTCGAAACGGCTTCGGGCATCATCAACGGATCGCTGTATGAAACATTTCAAAAATCAGGGATCGATCCGGCGCTGGCTATGAAGCTGGCCGATCTGTACGCATATACAGTAGATTTTTACAGCATTCACGATGGTGATTATTTCAAGATCTTATACGAACAACGGTATATAAAAGATGAACCGGTTGAAACAGGCGCCATTCAATCGGCCGTGTTTTCACATGTTGGTGAAAAATTTTATGCCTTTTATTATAAACCCGACACAACCGAAGCAGGTGACTATTATGATGAAAAAGGTAAAAGTTTGCGTAAGTCCTTTTTGAAGGCGCCGCTTAAATTCAGCCATATTACTTCGGGTTATTCATTAAGACGTTTTCATCCGGTACAAAAGAGATGGAAAACACACCTGGGCACCGATTATGCAGCGCCTGAGGGAACGCCCATTATTGCCACAGGTGATGGGGTAGTGATTGAATCGGAATTCACCAGCAACAATGGTAATTATGTTAAGATAAAACATGATGATACCTATACCACCCAATACCTGCATATGACCAAACAGGCTGTGCGGGCGGGGCAAAGCGTACGCCAGGGCCAGGTAATAGGTTATGTGGGAAGCACCGGGTTAGCTACTGGTCCGCATGTGTGCTATCGTTTCTGGAAGAATGGTAAACAGGTTAATCCGTTGCAACAAACATTTCCCCCCGAGGTACCATTACCTGATTCTGTAATGACCCGGTATGCTGAATATGTTTTGAAACAACAGCAGCAACTGAACACAGTCAATATGGGTGTTGTACAAACCCTTTCAATGAACTAATAGATCTTGAGCAGCCCCGGCAGAACATCGGGGTTGCTGCTTTTTGGCCCCTCTCATAGTACGTGCAATTCTTCAGCCACCATTTTATCTTTTTTATGGAATTGATTAACAAGCTTGTTACATATTAACCTGTAATCTGGCATAAGCTTTGAAAATTAGGAGGTCAATAAACACCTTCAAACATGAAAAAGTATGTTTTAGCCCTTTCTTTGATTTGTATAGTTGCAGTAAGTGCACGGGCACAAAAAATAACACCAGGTATAAAAGGCGGTCTTAATATTGCTGACGTTAGTGGTATAAACGGTGATAACCGGTTGAGCGGTCATGTAGGATTGTTTTTACATAGCCGCATTGATCCCCGGTGGGCCATTCAGCCCGAATTGCTGTATTCGGGCCAGGGACAGCAATACATGGTGTTAAACCATGAGTATACATTGGCGCTTAGTTATATTCAGGTGCCTGTCATGTTCCAGTTTTATCCGGTAAAACAATTTTACCTGGAGTTTGGCCCACAAATAGGCTTTTTATTATCAGCGAATGTGAAGGATGATAATGATAAAGTGGAAGTTGATGAAGATTATAAAAAAGTAGATGCAGGTATTGCCCTTGGCGCCGGCTTTCAGGTTACCCGCATGTTAGGCTTTTATGCACGTTACAATGCCGGCCTTTCTGATATTACAAAACATGATAACAGGGATTATTTTAACCGCGTTGGCCAGATAGGCGTTTCAATTAAGTTGAAATAAATTCATTAATAAAAATGCAGCATTATGACAGGTACATAATGCTGCATTTTTATTTTATAAGAGAAGGGCCTACTTATTATTGAATAAAGCCGGCACATCAACTGCCATGGTATGTTCTTCTTTTAATGCTACCTGTTTATTGAAGGCTTCCGCTTCGGCGTAATCGAACATAACTACCTCTACTTTTTTAGCGATCTCTTTATCGCGGGTTTTTTCATAAATGACCTGTTTAACGAACGGTACGGGCACCCAGTCCTTGTGGGTTAAAGGAACACCAAATTCATCGCGGTAATAATGCACATGAAATTTATCCTCGTAAAAATTCTCAGGTGGCCGCAGAAAGTAAACTTTATTAATACCCGGGGAATATTGTTTCTCCACATTCGCCCGCACCAGCTGGTATTCTTCCAAAATGGGTTTAAAGAAGTTGAAACGGAAATTATAAAAGCCCACGCCAACAAATATCAACATGGCTGCTACAGCAAAGCGATCTTTCCAGGAAGGAGCTTTGATCCATTCAAAGATCATATTCAACAGCATTAATGCCACTGCCATGTTTAATGGAAGCATGGTACGGTACGAAGAGAAATTTTCGGCAATTACCAATACCGGAATGTATATCAGCATTTGCAGTATAAACACTACTGCAAGGTATATGATCTTATTGGCAACCGGTTTATTGCGTTGCGTAGCGAACGTGTAAATAACCCATACAGCAATGGCTACAATATAAAAAGCCTGTGAAATGATGCTGTGTAAATTAAACAGGAAGTTAAAGCTGAATGCCTGTGCGGTAGGCACCCCAAAGAAAAATGAGAGCTTGCCCAGGATGTCGATGTGTAAATGCACCCGGTCCGATTCTCCTTCCCCCAGGATGTTTAAAAGTAATTTAAAGGAGCCGTAGTATACTGCTATAATTACAAAGAATGCGATAACACCGGTAATTAAAAAACGGTCGGGTTTTTCATATTTCTTACTGGTAAAATGCAGGAAGAAAGGGATCAGGAAAAAACCGATACCCATTTGGTAGGTAAATAAGGAGATGAGCCCTAATACCAGTACCAGCAATTGCATGGGTATGGGAACCGCCTGAATTTTATTGTGTTTTTTCAGCTGTGCATATAAAATATGTCCGCTTAACAACCCGGCTATAACTGTAAAAAAGATCTCAAAGCAGGTGCCGCCCCATCCGTTGGCGATGGCAACAGTAAGGTTACAGGCAAGGTATACTGCACTGATCAATACCAGCCGGTTATCGATTAAATTAAAGCGCGCCCATTGCATGGCCACTTTCACATAAATACAAATGGCCACTACCCAGCCTAACACAGAGATGATCCTGGTTAACCTTACCGCGTCAATAGTATTTATTGAAGTAAATACTTTTTCCATAAAGAGGCCGCCGATGAATCTTCCATGTATTAGCCAGATGTTCCAGGTGGCGCCTTTTTCATTATACCATAATTGGTGAAAGTCGTCGAGGTACGCAAAATTAGCCTGGAACAAAGGGTAAAAGATAACCAGTAATACCAAAACAGGTAAGCCGTAAAGTAGTAGCTTGTTATTCACTAGGTGCTGTATTTATTAAGCAATATGCATTTTATTTGATCCATCTTTCAAAAAATTCCCAGGTACGCAACATTTGGTCAATACGTTGCCGGTTATCGCCACTACGGGTAAGTTCATGGGTACCATTAGGGTGCCGTACGTATTCAACAGGGCGGCCCAGTACTTTCAGGCTGCGGTACAGCATTTCACTTTCAACAAAACCGGTGCGCCGGTCATTATCGCCATGAAAGATAATATAAGGTGTTGTAATATCCTGAACGTAGGTCATAGGCGATTCGCGTTCGAGGGTGGCTTTGGCAGCAGCTTCCCAGGGATAGCCGCCAAAATAATTGGGCACCAGCCGCCAGGCGTTGCCTTCGCCAAAAAATGTGCTTAAATCGTATACTCCCCGTTGTGAGCAGGCTGCTTTGAACCGGTGATCGTGGGCAATGATCCAGGCTACCAGGTAGCCTGCATAAGACCCGCCGGTAACCATCAGTTTCGAAGTATCGGCCCATCCTTCGGCAACGGTTTTATCGAGGGCGGTTAATACATCACTGGTTGGGCCTTTGCCCCAGTTGTTGATATTGGCCCGCAAAAAGTTTTCGCCATAACCGCCACTGCCACGGGGATTGCAGTAAACAACACCATAGCCCTTATTGCAAAAGAACTGGTATTCGTGCCACATGCTGCTTTCGCCGGGGCCCCACATCGCGGAAGGACCGCCATGAATCTCCAGCAGCAACGGATATTTTTTGCCGGGCTCATAATTGGCCGGTTTCATTACCCAGTATTCAATCGTCATTCCCTGTTCATTGGTAAAGGTCTTCTTTTCAGGGAATGATAGTTGTTTGTTCTGAACCCAATCGTAATTAAAGCTGCTGATACGTTTGGCATTCTTTGCATTGGCATCGGCCAGGTACAGTTCAAAGGGATTGGCCACTTCAGTCTTTACGTATACCAGTTTATTATTCGCAACATCAAAGCTGCCGATACCGGCATTGTAGTCAGTTAACTGTTCAACCTGTTTGGTTTTCATATTCACCTGGTAAAGTGGAATACCTCCATTGCTGGTTGAAGAGAAGTAAAGGTATTTTTCATCCCTGCTCCACACCAGGTTACCCTTCGACCGGTCGAACGGAATGAGGATCATATCTTTTACCGAACCATTTAATGGCATAATGGCCAGTTGCGGGATCTTTACGAACGACACATCGCTAAACTGAAAAGCCAGCCATTTGCCCAAAGGGGAAACGACTGGTGAGAAATATACTTTTTCTTCTTCACCCAGCACCTTATGAAACTGGCTTCCATCGGTATTGGCAATAAAGATCTCATTTTCCAGCGAGCGGTTGGGGTGCTCCAGTGAATCTACATCGCCCGAAAGAACAAGCTGTTTGCCATCGGGCGTGAAGTCGGCCGAATTAAAATTGTAAAACCCGTGGGTTACAGCTACAGGTATTTCGCCCGCTTTGGCGGTAGTTATAAAGAAATGAGTGAAGCTGAGATCGCTGTTGATGTTTTGCTCATCCTGGAAATTCAATTTAGTGATCACCCGGGCCTTTTTATCGGCAATATTGTTGTCGAGGTACGCCCTTACTTCATCGAGGGTGCCATCGGGATTGGCTTTTGCCGTAGCGGGTTTCAATTGTTCGTTCTTTTCAAAACCCGGTTTTTCAATTGGCCAGGTGGGAACTTTTTTGTCGGGGTTTAATATGGAATCTTTTATAAGGTCGGCCAGGGGAATATTGGCGGCAAACAGCAACTGTTTTCCATCGGGGCTCCATTTGGGTGTGCTGGCGCCATATTTATATTTTGTCAGCTGCATGGCTTCGCCGCCATCGAGGGAAAGCAGGAAGATCTGTGATTTTCCATCAACGCCGCGCACAAAGGCCAATTGCCGGCCGTCGGGGCTCCAGGCAGGTTGAACGGAATTTTCTTTGGTGGTCAGTTGCCGGGGAGCCGAACTGCCATCAGTTAAAACCATCCAGATCTGGGTCACATATTTATAATCCCATTTATTTTCTGCATCATTTTCAATGGCCGTTACCGTAAATGCGGCTTTGCTGCCATCGGGCGAAAGGGTAACATTGCCGATGGATCTTATTTTAAGCATATCTGTAACGGTCACAGATTGTTTGTTTTGTGCTGCAACTGAGATAGTTAGGAACAGGCAAATAGAAAATACAAACCTTTGCATGCGTCGGTTTTTTAGGCGTTGAAAATACGAATTCAGCAACATTTGGCAACCCCGCCTGCGTATTAACAGTTCGCTCCATTAATTATCCTTGTTCATTGTTGGTTATTCCGATAATTTTGCATTAATTCTATATCTATGAGTGAAAATACAGCTCCTGTCCTCACCCCAAAAGATTTTGCCACCGATCAGGAGGTGCGCTGGTGCCCCGGTTGTGGCGACTATTCCATTTTGGCGCAAGTGCAAAAGATTATGCCGGGTTTGGGAATTCCAAAAGAGAACATTGTTATTATTTCGGGTATCGGTTGCAGCAGCCGTTTCCCTTATTATATGAATACTTATGGTATGCATTCGATCCACGGCCGGGCTACCGCTATTGCCAGTGGACTGAAAGCTTCCCGCCCCGAACTGAGTGTATGGATCGTGACCGGCGATGGCGATTCGTTGAGTATTGGCGGCAACCATACCATTCATTTATTACGCCGCAATTTTGATGTGAATATTATGCTTTTTAATAACCAGATCTACGGGTTAACAAAAGGCCAGTATTCGCCAACATCAGAAGAGAACAAGGTGACAAAGTCAACCCCGTATGGCAGTATCGATCATCCCTTTAACCCGCTGGCACTGGCCATGGGCGCCGATGCTACTTTTATTGCCCGCACTATGGATCGTGATCCCAAGCACCTGCAGGAATCATTGATCAGAAGCCATAAACATAAAGGCGCTTCTTTCCTCGAGATCTATCAAAACTGCAACATCTTTAATGATGGCGCATTTGAGGTGTTTACCGAGAAGGCAAGCAAACCCGATAACACCCTTTTCCTGGAGCATGGCAAGCCGCTTGTATTTGGCGCCAAACAGGATAAAGGCATCAAACTCGATGGGTTTAAACCGGTGGTTGTTGACCTCAACAATGGCACATCAACCGACGACTTGTGGGTACATGATGAGCGGGATTTTTATAAAGCACAGATCCTTGTGCGCATGTTTGATGATCCGCGCGCGCCTGAACACCTGCCACGTCCATTTGGGGTGTTCTATGAAACCGACCGGGCCTGTTATGAAGATGTGATGCAAATGCAAATTGATGACGTAGTGGCCAAAGGCAAAGGAAACCTTGACAAACTGTTAAGGGGCAAAGAAACCTGGACCATTGCCTGATCAACAGAAGACACCTAATTACCGGCGTGAGCATTTCAAAATCGACAGCACTGCATTCTTTTACCAAAAAGAACGATTCCAATATTGAATCCATCCAGATCATGCGGGGCATTGCTGCCCTGCTGGTGGTATTGTTGCATATATCTATTAAAGGCGGGCAATATGGTAATGGCGCATTAAGCGGCTTTTCAATTGGCGGGGCGGGGGTCGACCTGTTCTTTATTATTTCAGGTTATATCATGTGTGTGTCAACCATTGGCCGCCATTTGAACTTTCGCGAGTTCATGCTTCACCGCATACGAAGGATCATTCCGCTTTACTGGATCACCACCACTGTAGGGTTGATCATCTTTTTTTTGTGGCCTGAAATTGTAAATACATCAGGCGGCGAAACCACCATCTGGGCTTCCTATACTTTATTTCCCAACGGTAAACGATATCTTAATTCAAACGGGTGGACGCTCAGCTATGAGTTCCTCTTTTATATTCTGTTTGGCATACTTATTCACAAGGGAACTTACAAAGCCATACAATTATCTTCGGTTATACTAATAGTACTGGTTGCTGCCGGTGTGTTATTCTCTTACCAGGGGATAGCCTTTAATTTTCTGACCAGTAATTTGTATATAGAATTTATATACGGAATGGCTTGCTTTTATTTGTTCGACAGAAAGATCCTGAGGTCAAATACGGCACTGGGTGTAAGCCTTTGCATATTGGGAGCAGCGTTGCTTGCAGCAGAAGCGGTTTTTAATATGCCCAACCAGGAAGAAGGCCGGGGCTGGCTATGGGGCGTTCCCATGCTATTGGTATTTGCGGGTTTTTTATGTCTCGAAGGATTTATAAAAGGAAGTACATCCCGCCTGAAAAGATTGGCGTTCGAAGCGGGTAATTCATCTTATTCGTTATACCTGTTTCACCCATTTACCCTGAGTGCAACGGCCATTTGCCTGAGATGGCTGCAAATAGATAGCAATCCCTACCTGTTCACGGCCGTACTGTTTACGGTAACTGTAGCGGCAGGATACCTGGTTTATTTGTACGTAGAAAGGCCATTGGTGACAGTGAGTAAGAAGTTCTTTGCAAAGAAGCGGAGCGTTTGAAGAAATCATTATTTTTTTTAGATACAGCAGGCTTCAGCAATGAAGCCTTTATTATTTGTGATAGTTACAGACCTGTATAAAAAAAAGATGCCAGCGATGGATATCGCCGGCCTGTGCTTACCTCTGAAACCACAAAAAGAAAGAAGTTAAGCTATATGTTTAAATAAATTATTTAATGGAAGCTGGGGTTCAATGGATGATGGACAGACTGGATATATTTGGTAGAGAAGGTGACATCAGTGCATGCTGGCTGGAATGCCTTTCGCATATACGGGACAATCCCCTTCTACGGTTAGTAAATTAAAAGTTGGCTGCCAATACAGGAGTAAGAGCAGTTAGTTTCAGTTACTGGTACAATCTTTTTTTTGCAGTTTCTAGGCACAAAGGATCACCAACACGGTAAACAGAGATAATTAAAAAGGGTGGCGGACAATTTATGGTACGAACAAATGAATATCCGTACTTAAATAAAAACGTGTTTTATGATTTAAATGGAAATTGGAGGGTTAACGGAAATTGGATGGTTGGAAATCGGGAGATTGGATTAGTGTTTTGTGCGCTGCTGGGTGAGAATGTTAATTCAGCACATAGCCCGGTAAAAATAAAGACAGTTTTCTTAAAAATCAATATTTTTTTAAAATAATTTTAATGTCTGGTCCATAACTGTAAATTCTTAAGTTGGATCAAACTGTAATTAAAAAATCCATCATTTAGTGCAGGTCGGCTGCCACCAGTTCTTTTTCGGCGGCCTTTAAAAGACTTGTTTTTTTATACTCATACCACCATTTGGGAGCTGTTTTTTTCATCAGGGTATCAATATTCCGCATACCGAAGAGGTTCCAGGCACCTCGCAGCTTACCACTGATAGATGATTGTAACGCCCTCAGGCTCATAGCAAAACCACTGTCAAGATACTCCATATGATGCCAGTAACCCGCCGGCATGAACAGGGTATCGCCAGGGTTTAGGATCATTTCGTAACCCCGGGCCAGCTTTAATGCGGGGAACTGGGTATAATCGGGCCTGTCTTTTTGGTCATAATTCGAAAAATCGGCCAGGCTCAATACCTCAAAGGGCTTCCGGTACAGCTTATGTTGTTCTGTGAAGGGAAACAATAGTACTTTTTTGCGGCCGGCAAACTGGGTATGCAGAATGTGCGACATGTCTATGTCGAAGTGCATATGGGTTATGCTGGTGGCGCCGCCCACAAACAACATGGGATATTTTTTTACAAACCCTTTCATCAGGTGATCGGGCCAGGTGAAATCCTGTGTTAACTGGGGAGCATGATCAAAAATGTTGAAGAGAAAAATGCGCCAGCCTGCGGGTCCCCGGCTGATCATATCAATATACTCACCAAAAGTTTTGTAATCATCGGCCGTGTTAATGGGGGTATAGGCGTCGCTTTTTACGTTATTGTACAGGCCAACTCTTTTATTACCTACTATTTCTTTAAAATATGCCCAGTTCCATTTGGCATAGGCAGGCCAGTTATGGGCCAGGTTCGTAATAATAACTGGTTTCAATGGCAGATAGTAACACTGCTGAAACGCTGATGCGCTGATCTTTTCAACGCGGTCAACAGGTTGTAATTGCATGAAAGTAGTTTGCACAAATTTAATATTAAAATCATGCCCACTTCATAAAGGAGTAACGAATACATAAACGGCTTTAACATTTTTATAAATAAATACATGTGTGTCCCGGGCGCACATTTTGCCGTAATGGCTATGAGGCTACCATTAAAAAGTATAATTTGCCGTTATGTTGTTACATCTTCATCCTGAAAATCCACAACCGCGGAACATTTCAACCATTGTAAATGTTTTGTCGAAAGGCGGAATTATTATTTATCCTACCGATACTATTTATGGGTTAGGGTGCGATATCTTTCAACATAAGGCCATTGAACGTATTTGCCGCATTAAGAATATTGATCCGCAAAAAGCGCAGCTTTCGTTCGTTTGTTACGATTTGAGTGACCTAAGTCGTTATACAAAAAGCATCAGCACCCCATTATACCGCATGCTGAAGCATTATTTGCCGGGTCCCTATACTTTTATCTTGCCAGCCAGTAAGGAAGTCCCAAAAATATTGCAGAGCAAAAAAAATACGATCGGATTGCGTATTCCCGATAATAATATTGCCCGCACCATTGTAAAAGAACTGGGGCATCCCATTTTAAGTACTACTTTGCCGGGTACCATGGTTGAAGAATTTACCGACCCCGAGCTCATGCACGACAATTTTGAAAAGTTGGTTGATGTAGTGGCCGACGGCGGTATTGGCGGCATGGTTCCTTCAACCGTTATCGATTGCACGGGCGATGAACCGGTGCTGGTGCGCCAGGGATTGGGCGAATGGGCCATGGTTTGAAATGCCAGATGAAACATTTTATGAAAAAAGCTAGCTTGCATAAACATGAAGACCGATTACCAAAGATTCTTCCCCGATAATTTTACGCTGGAAACGCCAAGGGTTTTGCTACGGTTAATGACCCCCCAGGATTATGAGGTGTTTTTACCGCTTACCAAAGACAGGGAAACCTGGAAGTATTTTACAAAAGACCTTAGCGACGAACAGGAGCTCAAAGACTGGATGCAGCAAATGTTGAGTGAAAGGGAGCAGGGGCTAAGAATGCCATTTACCGTTATTGATAAACATACCCATGAAGTGTGCGGCAGTACCAGTTACCTCAATTTTTCTTTTTACGACAAACGTCTTGAAATAGGCAGTACCTGGCTGGGCCCTTCATTTATTGGAACCGGCATAAACCGCCCGGCAAAATTCGCTTTGCTGTCTTTTGCCTTTGAGGTCATGAAAATGGAGCGGGTTGAAATAAAGACCGATAACCTGAACGAACGTGCCAAAGCAGCCCTGTTAAAAGTAGGAATGATCCCCGAAGGAATTTTTCGTAGTCATATGCTGATGCATGGCGGCAGACGAAGGGATTCCATTTATTACAGCATTATCAGAAGTGAATGGGAAGAAAGGAAAGAGCATTTTTTCACGGAGATGATATAGGGGCATAAAAAAATTGATCCCATCCTGGTTTAGCCGGGACGAGATCAATTATCATCACATTTTACAAAATCATCTGTTAACTGTTAGTCTGCTATATACAAAAAGCGGAAGGCTGTAATAAGTAGACAATCAGCCCGCTGAAAGGTTTAAATACCCATAAAAAATGGAAGAAAAAGTCAGGTGCAGCTATTACATATCCAGTTCCAGCTGGTTGCTGGTGCAACTGAAGGAGCGGCGATGGTAGGGAGTTAAACCAAATTCCTCAATGGCTTTGCGGTGTTCGGCGGTTCCATACCCTTTATTGGTGATCCATTTATACTGCGGAAAATCGGGGTGCAGCTTCCGCATGAAATCGTCGCGGTAGGTTTTGGCCAGTATGCTGGCGGCGGCAATGGAAGCGTACTCGCCATCACCCTGTATAATGCATTTGTGCGGAACGCGTTTGTATTTGGTGAACCGGTTCCCGTCAATGATCAGGAACTTCGCTTTTGTCGTTAATTTTTCAATGGCCAGGTGCATAGCCTTGAAAGAAGCATTCAAAATATTGATACGGTCAATTTCTTCGTGATCTACCATGGCAACCTGGTAGCAAACCGCATTTTTTTCAATAAAACCTCTTAATTCGTACCGGTCTTCTTCGGAAACCTGCTTGGAATCGTTCAGTTTTTCGTGGTAAAACCCTTCGGGTAAAATAACCGCCGCTGCAAAAACCGGTCCTGCCAAACAACCGCGGCCTGCTTCATCGCAGCCGGCTTCAACGAGTTCAGTTTGGTAGAAGAGTTTAAGCAATTGGTTTTATTTGGCCCAAAAATAATGCATGCCCGTATTTAAATATTATTTATCAACTTTGTTTTTATACACACATATATTCCCATTATGGAATTAAGCACAATACCCCAGCTGTTTCCCGCTTTTGAAAAGGAGCTGCAACGTGAAATACAGGAACAGGGCGAGATCCGGTCGTTCAAATCGGAAGAACAGCTGATGCGTACCGGCCAGTATTTCAGGTCGACCATGCTTATTTTGAACGGACTGGTAAAAATATACCGGGAAGACGAGGAGGGGAACGAATTCTTTATGTACTACCTGCAACCAGGCCAGGCATGCGCCTTATCGATGGTTTGTGCGGCAGAACATAAACGCAGCGCCATAATGGCAAAGGCGGTGAAAGACACGGAAATTATCGCCATACCATTACAGTATATGGAAGAATGGATGGGAAAATATAAGAGTTGGAATCATTTCGTAATAAGTACATACCGCTCACGCTTTGAGGAGTTATTGACCACCATCGATCATATTGCATTTCGTGGCATGGATGAGCGGCTGGAGTTCTATTTAAAAAAGCACCAGGAAACCATGGGCGCCAACCTCATTACCATCAATCACCAGGAAATTGCCAACGAACTGAATTCATCGCGCGAGGTTATTTCGCGGCTGTTGAAGAAAATGGAGCAATTCGGAAAGGTGAAACTGCACCGGAATGCCATTGAAATTATTCAATTATAACCGGAATGTATTAAAGGCTGTTGAATGATCCCACTCATTGTTTTAATACAGCCTAATTTCTAACTTTAAGTGTTAGAAATCATTTTTTTGATGCCTTGTTTACAATAAACCATTTTTGACCAATATCGTCCTTATTGTGACCTTCGTCACCTATTGAATTTTTTATTTCCCGCACCTTCACCTAATGATTGCATGATGCAGTATGCCATTACCCGGTTAACTGTTACATGATCATTAAAACCTGTCTGTGTTTGTTTTACCGAATTATTTATTTACATGGAAATAGCCGGTTACTTAGCAGCCGTATTAATTGGCGTATCGTTAGGTTTAATAGGAGGGGGAGGGTCTATACTTACCGTGCCGGTATTT
The DNA here is from genome assembly GCF_002077945.1 of Niastella vici. Taxonomy (GTDB): domain Bacteria; phylum Bacteroidota; class Bacteroidia; order Chitinophagales; family Chitinophagaceae; genus Niastella; species Niastella vici. The sequence continues at coordinate 386,464 of NZ_LVYD01000001.1, read as the reverse complement.
GTATACCTGCTTCATGTGCAGCCGGTACTGGCCACTACCTATTCACTATTTGTAGTAGGCAGTTGCAGTTTGGTGGGCGGCGCCCGGGCCTATTCTAAACAGCTGGTCAATTTTCATGTGGTGCTGTATTTCGGCCTGCCTTCCCTGTTATCGGTTTTTGCAGTTCGCCGTTTTTTGCTGCCCGTAATTCCTGATCATATAATTACGATAGGGGATCTGGAAATTACCAAGGGTGTTTTCTTAATGATATTGTTTGCCCTGTTGATGCTGGCCGCCTCCGTGTCTATGATACGGTCGAATAGAAAAACACCCACCCCGGCTATTCAAAAAGAACGCACCGGCGCACTTGTTGTGCAGGGCATGTTGATTGGCGCCATTACCGGTTTATTGGGTGCAGGGGGCGGATTTTTGATCATCCCCGCATTGGTGCTCATAAGCAGGTTGCCCATGAAAATAGCAGTGGGATCGTCATTGACCATTATGGCCATAAGTTCCTTCTTTGGTTTTTTCAGCACCCTGTCGCATTATACCATCAACTGGTTACAACTGCTCACATTTACAACGATCGCCGTATTGGGAATTTTTGCCGGAACCACTTTATCTGAAAAAATACCCGGACAGGCTTTAAAGAAAGGGTTTGGCTGGTTTGTAATGGCAACAGGTTTGTTTATCCTGGTGCGCGAGTTGTTTTTCCCGGGGTAGTTCCGGTTTGCCGTTAGTTTGCTTTGTGATAAAAGTCATACTCTGTTAAAACCATTATATAGAAATTGCGTTGATTATTTAAACAGCATAGTTATGAAGATAGAACAAATATATACCGGTTGCCTGGCTCAGGGTGCATACTATATCGAAAGCGAAGGAGAAGCCGTGGTCATTGATCCACTGCGTGAAATAGATTCATATGTTCAAAAAGCTGCACGTCATGGCGCCACTATAAAATATGTTTTTGAAACCCATTTTCATGCTGATTTTGTATCGGGGCACCTCGACCTGGCAAAAGCCACCGGCGCTACCATTGTGTATGGCCCCACCGCCACACCTTCTTTTGCTGCACATATCGCAAAAGACGGGGAAGTATTCAAATTGGGTAAGGTAAGTTTTACCGTATTGCATACACCGGGGCATACTATGGAAAGCAGCTGTTACCTGCTGAAAGATGAACAGGGAAAAGAAGTGGGTTTGTTCAGCGGTGATACCTTATTTATTGGTGATGTTGGCCGCCCCGATCTGGCGCAAAAAGCCGCTCATTTAACGCAGGAAGATCTGGCTGGTTTATTATTTGATTCCCTGCGGAATAAGATCATGCCATTACCCGATACGCTCACTGTTTATCCGGCCCACGGCGCCGGCAGTGCCTGTGGCAAGAACATGAGTAAGGAAACAACCGATACGTTAGGTCATCAGAAAGCAACGAATTACGCCTTGCGTGCCGATATGACTAAAGAAGAATTTATAAAGGAAGTAACTACCGGGTTAACAGCGCCGCCACAATATTTTCCATTGAACGTGCAATTGAACAAACAGGGTTATGAAAGCATCAATGAAGTGCTAAAAAAAGGAACGCATCCGTTGAGTGTAGAAGCTTTTGAAGTTGCTGCCAACGAAACCAATGCGCTTATTCTTGATACCCGCGACCCGCAGGTTTTTGCAAAAGGATTTATTCCCAATTCGATCAATATAGGTATTGATGGAAATTTTGCACCCTGGGTGGGCGCGCTTATTCCGGATATCAAGCAAGCCATCTTAATTGTGGCCGAGGAAGACCGCCAGGAAGAAGTGGTTACCCGCCTGGCCCGTGTTGGTTATGATAATGCAATTGGTTTTTTACAGGGCGGGTTGGCAGCCTGGAAAAAAGCAGGGAAGGAAGTTGATACCATAACTTCCATTTCTGTTGGGGAGCTTGCGGCCGCTTATGAAGCAAACCCCGGAATAAACGTACTGGATGTACGCAAACAAAGCGAATATGATTCAGAGCATATGAAAGGCGCAGTGAATGCCAGCCTTGATTTCGTAAATGAAAGTATGCAGCAGGTTGATAAAAACAAGACCGCGTACGTGCATTGCGCCGGCGGTTACCGGTCAATGATCTTTATCTCTATTCTGAAAGCAAGGGGTTTCGATAATTTGATAGATATAAAAGGCGGGTTTAAAGCGATCAAGGACTCAGGGAAATTCCCAATAACCGATTATGTATGCCCGACTACAATGCTATAATAATAATTGTCTGCTGATTTAATAGACTACATCGAAAATATTCACTAAATTATAGCTGTGTGATTTATGTCGCACAGCTTTTTTTATGAAACCTTCATTTTTACAAAAAACTTATATAGCATGCAAATCTGGGAATGGATCAAGCAACCCTGGCCCTGGTATGTAGCCGGTCCATTGATCGGGCTAACCGTACCCCTGTTGCTGATAATGGGAAATAAATCATTCGGCGTTTCTTCTTCGTTACGGCATATTTGCGCTGCCTGTATACCGGCCAATATACCTTTTTTCAAATACAACTGGCGAAAAGAAACCTGGAACCTGTTTTTTGTAGCAGGCATTTTAGTGGGCGCTATAATCGCAACAAATTGGTTAAGCACTGGTGAGCCTGTAGCGGTTAACCCAAAACTGGTGCATGACCTGCAACAGTATAAGATCCATAATTATAGTTCCATAGTTCCGGTTGATCTTTTTAACTGGCCTTCCCTGTTCACGGTGCGGGGTTTTATATTGATGATTGGCGGCGGCTTCCTGGTTGGCTTTGGAACGCGGTATGCCGGGGGTTGTACTTCGGGGCATGCCATTATGGGCCTTTCAAACCTGCAATGGCCTTCACTGGTAGCCACCTGTTGTTTTATGATCGGCGGTTTTATTACTGCCAACCTCATCCTTCCTGTTGTATTAAACATGTAAAGCATTGACTATGGAAACAAAGAATATAATAACAAAGCCTTCCATTATAAAAGAGACCAATACCGATTTTGAAGTTCGTTCATTGGATACCATCTGCATTAATGAATCAAATATTCAGCATCCCTGGTGGTATTCGATAAAATACGGGGTAGCCGGTTTGTTGTTTGGTATACTGTTGGTTAAAGCTGAAGTGATCTCCTGGTTCCGCATTCAGGAAATGTTTCGCCTGCAAAGTTTTCACATGTACGGAGTTATTGGCACTGCAGTGGTAACGGGCATTATATCGGTATGGCTCCTCAAAAAATTCAAAGTGAAAACAATATATGGCGAACCTATTGAATTGCATCCCAAGCAATTCAACAAAGGGCAGGTTTATGGCGGACTGTTATTTGGGGCCGGCTGGGCGCTCACCGGTGCATGCCCGGGGCCGCTGTATGCATTGATTGGAACCGGCGCCACCGTAATTATTGCCACCTTATTAGCAGCTATTGCAGGAACCTGGGTGTATGGCCTGCTGCGTGAAAAATTGCCACATTAATTTGGTGGCTAATTTTAAGAATAAGTATCTTTAATCTGGATTTAATTTAATGTGAATGCTTAACCAGACCTGTGGAGCGGGAGATTTCTTTCTTTTTTAATGTTGTGTAATTAATTCCTTTAGAACCCAGCCGTGTGTGTCTCCAACCTTCTGAATAACCACTATAGAGGTTTAGTAATTATGTTTTAGGGATTTCTGTTTGTACCACCACTAAGGAATGATGCATTATGCTTACTCCATGAAAAGGAGTCCATACCCGCATGCTGGTATAAAACCAGCCATTACTCCATTTTCTAAAACTAAAATTGGCTGTATATGCAAAACAACAACTTGAATCCCTCTTCGCGCCGCGATTTTTTAGGTAAACTGGCCGCAGGCGCAACCGCGCTGGGTACCGTTTCTCTTGCTCCCTTTCAGGCACAGGCAGAATCTTTATTGTCTGACAATGGATCAGTTGATCCTGAAGCGTGGTTTAATAAAATAAAGGGGAAGCACCGTATTGTATTCGATGCAACACAACCGCATGAATTAATGCCATTTGCCTGGCCAAAGGTCTTTTTGCTAACAAATGCCGCTACCGGAACTCCTGAAAAAGATTGCAGCGTGGTGGTAGTGCTGCGTCACGACGCTATTCCGTATGCATTGAATAGCGATTTGTGGGAAAAATACAAACTGGGCGAACTGTTTAAAGCCAATGACCCTTTAACAAAGCAACCTGCCACCCGCAATCCATTCTGGAAACCCAAGGATGGCGATTTTAAAGTACCAGGTATAGGTAACGTACCCATAGGCATTAACCAATTGCAGGATAGCGGTGTTATGTTCTGCGCCTGCAATATGGCAATAACTGTTTACAGTGCCGTGGCTGCCGATATGCTGAAAATGGATGCTGAAACAGTGAAGAAAGAATGGCTGGCTGGTGTATTGCCAAACATTCAGGTGGTGCCTTCGGGTGTATGGGCATTGGGCCGGGCACAGGAAAAGGGCTGCACCTATTGCTTTGCCGGATAAGTTGAACGGTGTTGATTTGAGTATTTCTGATTTTTAACTCCTTCTAATTATACAAGTTCCATGTTGCCTGCCGGGCATGCCCGGCAGGCAACATAAACTGTACACGATTTGCTTTCTACAACATGAACCGAAAACTGATAATTGGATTATTAGTAGTAATTGCAGTGCCTTTTGCCGTTTGGCTTAATATTAAACTGCGCCAACCCCCTGTTTTAAAACAAACGGCAAGTTTGTCGTTAACCAATGAACCGGAAATGCCCTGGCAGGCGCCTGATTACAACGCCATTCCACATACAGAAGCAGGTGATCAGATACGTTATGGCCGCGATTTGATCGCCCGCACCGCTTATTACCTGGGCCCCAAAGGGAAAGTGGCACATATTTCAAACGGAATGAACTGCCAGAATTGTCACCTGGCGGCAGGTACCAAACCCTGGGGAAATAATTATAGTGCGGTAGCTTCTACCTATCCCAAATATCGCGACCGCAGCGGTTCCATTGAATCTATTGAAAAAAGAGTGAATGACTGCCTCGAAAGAAGCCTCAACGGAAAAGCACTTGACAGCAACAGCCGCGAAATGCGGGCCGTTGTAGCCTATATGCATTGGCTGGGAACCGATGTGCCAAAGGGGAAGAAGCCTGTGGGCTCAGGTATTACTACCCTTAAAAATCTTGACCGGCCAGCCGACCCTGAAAAAGGTAAAATAGTTTTTATTGAAAAATGCCAGCTTTGTCATGGCGCCAATGGCGCCGGTAAACCCGATTCGGCTACCGGTACCGGCTATTTGTATCCGCCGTTGTGGGGGCCTGCAAGTTATAATATTGGCGCCGGGTTATACCGGTTATCACGAATGGCCGGTTATGTTAAAGACAATATGCCTTTTGGCGCTTCTCACGGTAATTCGCAATTGACCGATGAACAGGCCTGGGATGTTGCTGCATATATAAATGTGCAATCACGTCCACATAAAGATCTGTCGAAAGACTGGCCGCAGAAAAACTCCAAGCCGGTTGATTATCCTTTCGGTCCGTTTACAGATACCTTTTCGGAACAGCAACATAAGTTCGGCCCATACGATCCTATTCAACAGGCAAAACCACCCGGAAAGAAATAGCTTTCATTATTTGATCTTTAAAACCAACTATATGCGTAAGAATAATATGTTGATCGTTGTGTTGGTGCTTTTACCGGTGCTAACGATGGCGCAATCTGCTGCATACAAAGTGATCTTCGATATTACCACAGCCGATACAGCTGCGCAAAAAGCGGTGATCAGGCAAATACGCGGTATTTCACAGGCGCGGCCCGAAGCTCAGCTGGAAGTGGCCATATACAGTGAAGCCCTGCCCATGGTGATGAAAGACAAATCGATCATTGCAGATGCCATTCAGGAGTTGACCGCGAGCAAAAAAGCCAGTTTTAAGGTATGCGGCATGACCATGAAACGGAACAACGTAGATAAATCACAGTTAGTGGCCGGGGTTGATGTGGTGCCAGACGCCATTTATGAAATAATTTCCAAACAGCACGAAGGCTGGGGGTATATCAAGGTGGCGCAATAGGGAGCCGTGAACCGGCATTCGGATGGCGGCAGGAACCGGAAACCGGAAACTGGTAGCTGGTAACCGGTTCCGCCTTACCTTTGCGCCGCAATGAATACCATATCTCTTGAACAACGTGCCAACCGGGCAGTATCGAACTGGATATTTTTAGGGGTGATCATGTTATTGGTGCAAGTGGTATTGGGCGGCGTCACCCGCCTCACCGGTTCGGGCCTTTCCATCACTGAATGGAACGTAGTGACCGGCGCTTTTCCGCCGCTGAACGACCAACAATGGCAGGCAGAATTCTATAAATACCAGCAAACACCGCAATACCGGTTACTGAATACCGACTTCACGCTGGCCGATTTCAAAAATATTTTTTTCTGGGAATGGTTTCACCGGCTGTGGGCGCGGCTGATCGCCGTGGCATTTTTGGTAGGTTTTGTGTACCTGGTTGCCAAAAAGTACATAAAAAAGGAAATGGTAAATCCCCTGCTGACCCTGTTCGTGCTGGGCGCGCTGCAGGGAGCCATTGGCTGGATCATGGTGGCCAGCGGGCTCACCGGCGATGCCATATACGTTCGCCCCACCAGGCTTGCCATGCACTTTGTTTTTGCCCTGGGGTTGATCTGTTATGCCTTCTGGCTGGGAATGCAAATAAAGCTCCCGCCAAAAAGCAGGATCAACCACCCTTCACTCCACCGCTGGGCATGGATACTGATCGGTATTTTGTTTGTGCAATTGATCTTCGGGGCCCTCATGGCCGGTCATAAAGCAGCCACTGCGGCGCATACCTGGCCAACCATCAATGGCAGCTGGGTGCCCGATGGTTTGTTAAAAGAAAGGCCGTTAGCGCTTAATTTTTTTGAAAACAAGATCACCATACATTTTGTACACCGGGGACTGGCATATGCGTTATTAATAATGATAATTATTTATTCGGTAAAAGTTTTTCGAATACAACCGGCCTCAAAAATATTCAGCCAGGCCCGCCGCATACCGCTCATCCTGGTAACAGTACAGGTATTATTGGGAATTCTGTCAGTATTAACCAGTACCCAAATTGTTCCCAATCGCTGGGGAACATTTGAATGGATGGCACAGCTGCACCAGATCACCGGTATGTTGCTGCTGCTGAGCCTGGTGGCCATGTTATTTCTCACCCGGTCATTATCTTTTAAGCAACCTTCATAATCTTGGCACTGTCTTTTCGTTTTAGTAGTAAATTGAGGCAGAAGCCAGGTTAGTATGAAACTTTTTTTGCAAGGATTATATCATTCATTTCCAGTTCAGCTGGTTATGCTGCACTTTAAGAAATTTCAGGTGCTGCTGATCTTCTGGTTTGTATTATTCAGCACGGTGAATGGTAGTTTTATGAAGACCTTCGGCGCCGATTCCCTGTACCTGGCGCCCGAATACCTGGGTAATGTGAGTATGCTGAGTACCCTGTTTGTGGGTATGGCCATTGGTGTGTTCATTATGAGCTGGAACATTACCACCTTTATTTTGTTCAGCCGCCATTTCCGGTTTTTGGCCACTACTTCCAACCCCTTTTTAAAATATTGCATCAACAATGTGGGAATTCCCCTGGTGTTCCTGATCTTTTATTTTATCAAGGCTGTGGCGTTCGACTGCAACAAGGAGTTGATGTCATATGGCGAAATTGCCTTGCTGGTGCTGGGTTTTTTAAGCGGCCTGATCCTGATCGTTGTATTTTCCCTCTTTTATTTTTTCAGGGCCGATAAGAATATTATCAGGCGGTTAACCCCGGTGATCAGTAATCCACAATTGTTTAAGGCACAGTTTAAAAAAGACGAAACAAGGCTCAATCAAAGCCGGTTGATACGGGTTGAATGGTATTTGAACGCCATGTTCAAGGTCAAAAAAGTGCGCGATGTGTCGCACTATAGCCGGGAATTCATTGAAACCATCTTCAGTCGCCATCACTTTGCGGCGGTGGTTTCCATTTTCATTGCATTTATTGGGCTGATACTATTGGGTTTCTGGCTCGATAATCCATTGTTCCAGCTGCCTGCGGCTGCCGGTATCACCCTGTTCTTCGCCATTTTGATCGCTGTATCCGGCGCGTTTTCCTATTTTCTTCAAAGCTGGAGCATTCCCTTCCTGATCGTATTGTTCATTATAACAAACGTGTTATACCGTTACGAGATCATTGATCCCAGCAACAAAGCATATGGGTTGAATTATAAGAACAGGGATCAGCGGCCTTTATATAATTCCGAAACACTGCTGTCGTTGTGCGCGCCCGAAAAAATTGAGAACGACAAAAAAAATATGATCTCCATTCTGGAGAACTGGAAAAAGAAACAAACCGAAGCAAAGCCGCTGATGTTTTTAATCACCACCAGCGGTGGCGGTAACCGCAGCGCAACCTTTACCATGAATGTGCTGCAACACCTCGATAGCATGACCCACGGCGAATTGATGAACAAAACCGTGCTTATTACCGGTGCTTCGGGTGGTATGCTGGGTGCTTCCTATTTCCGTGAGCTGAGCAGGGCCCGGGCGGCAGGCATGCCCATCAATGTACAGGATAAAAAGTACATGAACGATATTTCGAACGACCTGCTGAACCCGTTATTCACTTCGTTTGTAGCCCGCGATCTGGCGGCACCGGCCCAACGGTTTAAAGTAGGTGAATATGAGTATATAAAAGACCGGGGTTATGCGTTTGAACAAAAGCTGAATGCCAATACCCGTGGTATGCTGAACAAGCAGCTGAAAGACTGGTACAATGATGAAAAGAATGCGCGCATACCCCTTATGTTGTTTAATTCGGTTGTTACCCGCGATGGCCGCAAAATGATCGTGAGCACCCAGCCAATGAGCTTTTTGATGCGGCCGGCTTACGACAGCAGTCATATAATGGATGCTGCCGACCCCGATGCGGTAGATTACCAGGCATTGTTTGCCAAACAGGACCCGCTGAACCTTCGTATGCTCACAGCGCTGCGGATGAATGCGACATTTCCGTACGTATTGCCCAATGTATGGCTGCCCAGCGATCCGGTGATAGATGTTATGGATGCCGGCATCCGCGATAATTACGGCCAGGAAACGGCGCTTCGTTTTATTCAGGTATTTCAGCAATGGATACGGGAAAACACTTCGGGCGTGGTTTTGCTGCACATCCGCGACCGCAAGACCGGTGGCTGGGAACATCCATACGAATCATCCAATATTACTGAAATAGCTACCAAGCCCATGTTATTGCTCGAATACAACTGGTATAAAATGCAGGAGTACAGCCAGAATGACCTTATGGGGCTGGCGCAGTCAATGATGGGGAATTATTTTTACAATATTTGTTTCCAGTACATTCCCGAAAAGAATGATGCCCGGGCTGCATTGAACTTTCATCTTACCAAAAGCGAGAAAAAAGATATTGCCGGCGCCTTGGGCAGCAGTAGTAACCAACAGGCATTTTCCATGTTTCAGAATTTAATCAAGAACACGCATTCCCTTACGGTACGTTAGCGTGTATCAATTTAAAATAGCGCGGTAAAACTTTGATGTGCAATTGCCGCTGGCATTCCCATGGCTCCCCGTCAATATGGATGGGCGCTTCACCGGGGTTGCTGATAAATAATTCATCGGTTTGAAAATAGATGACCGGCGAATTCATGGAGTTCTCGATGCGCCTGATGCGGCCGGCCAGTACCTGGCGCATTACGGTTAACAGCAGGAGGGGTTTGGCTATTTTTTTTACGATCACCACATCGAGCAGGCCATCGCTGAGAACCGCCTGGGGTGCAATGGTGAAATTATTTCCAAACTGGTTGCTGTTGGCTATGCTGAGGAAAAACGCTTCTGTACTGAATTCCAGCTTATTGGCATTCACCCTGAAAGGGTAGGGCCGGGCACTGAAAAAATGCCGCGTGGTAAGGGAGGCATACGTGCCCAACCCTCTTTTGGGCTGATCGGCAAACTGATGGGCTACCTGCGCATCGAAACCCAATCCGCACAGCATACAGGCAAAATGGTTATTCACCATAAAGCCATCGGTTAAAATGGCCTTGCCGGTAAATACTACCTCCAGGGCCTTTGCGCTGGCCCTGGGAATACCGGCGGCCAGGGCCAGTCCATTACCCGATCCCATTGGAATAATGCCAAACTGAACCTCCGTTGACGCCAGGGCTTTTACCACCTGGTTCACCGTTCCATCGCCACCGCAGATCACCACATCTGTTATCTTATCCGTCTCTATTTTATGTTTAATAAAACCATAATCGCCGTCGGCGGAAGTAGGCAGTATTTCAAAGGGTATCTGACGTTTACGGGTTTCCCTGATGATCAACTCCTTCAGGGAAGATTTTCCTTTGGTACCGGAAATAGGGTTTATGAGATATATGATCTTTCGCTGCATGTTATCAGATTACAAACCGCAAAGATAATAGTGCAAATGTTCATGACAGGTTATCTTATGGATTCTTTTCCTGATGGCCCCATTTTCGACAAACAACCATTTTGCCAGCCAAACGCCATAATTGCCTTTTTTGATGCGGTTGCCGAAAAGCCGGTGGGTTCATCTAATTTAAAAAAACAGGTAACCTGAAATTGAGTTGCTTTGGCATTAAGAACGCGGTTCATAAACTAAAAAGTATAGCCATGAAAAATGTAATTCTAACATGTATTGCCTCATTGGTTGTGGTTGCACAGCTAAGCGCGCAACAAACCGGCAGGCCGGTGATTACCGATAATTTGCAGTCAATGCAAATGAATGCGCTGCCGGTCAGTAAAATTCACGTAAAGGCCATGCGTGATTTTTTAAAGCGCGATAAACCGGCTGCCAATGCCGAATGGATGATCGTTGAAAACGGTTTTGTGGTAAAGTATACCGATAAAAACAACAGCCATTGCCGGTCGGTATATAACAGCAGGGGGCAGTTTTCTTACACCATAAAACAGTATTACGAAAGCAATATGCCGCGCGATGTACGGGGAATGGTAAAAAGCCAGTATTACGATTTTACCATTACGCTGGTTGAAGAAATTATAACGCCATTGAGACCGCTTGTTTATGTCGTGCACCTCGAAGATGCCAATACCCTTAAGAATATCAGGATAAGCGATCGCGAGATGGAGGTAAAGGATGAGTATAAAAGGAACTGGCCTAAATAATTTTCAGAAAGGGTAGTACCATCAGACAGCCACAGGCTGCAAGCCTAAAATTTCAGGCTTGCAGCCTGTGGCTTTTTATTTTTCCATTCTTACAAAATTTTTACTCCCTGGCAAATCCTACGGCTAAAAGCGGCCACAACTCCCGGGCCGGGCGCCAGGTGGTGCTTTTACCGTTAAATTGTAAGGCTGAAAGTGCGCGTCCCTGGGGCAATTGCCGGGAGGAATAAACGAGGTTTAAACCGTTTTGCGAATAATTCTTCTCCAGCTGTAACAATTCACTCACAGGTATCGTCATACCCCTGTCAGCACCAGTAGCGTCAGCAAATTTCCATTCTTTAATGGTATTGCCTTTGTCATCTTTAATGGCAATCATTCTGCTTTTGCCGATAGCCCCGCAATGGTTGTAAAAAATGACCAGCTGATCGTTTTTGTTTGCTTTGTTAAGTTGAAGGCTTTGCAAAGTGAATCCCTGGGTTACTGCTTGCCGTAATATCAGTTTATTGTTAAGGTAGATCTCAAAGACATCTGTTCCTGCCTTTGCAGTAAATGCCTGTACACATATAAGAGCAACTATAAGAACAACTGCCCATGTGAAATTCAAAGTTCTTTGAATCATACAATGAAGTTTTACGTTAAAAAATAATTGTGTAATGCCGGTACAAATGAAAACAATGTGAACCGGCAGGCAGAATTTGTTTGACGAGGCGGGTGAAATCCTTGATATAGTGTATGTTTTGGCGCTTGCTTAAGGCGATTGGGGTACGAACCCGGCCCGAAAAATAAAACCGGAGCTTACCTCAATATAATTTTTCAGTATGCGTTTGTGACCGGGGTTTAAAATAAGCGTTAGTGGTACATATTATAATCAGTGTTGTATGTTTTCCATAACTCCTAATTAACATAACCTTAACCGCGAATACGTAACCCGGTGAAACATTTTGCAAATACTGTACAGGAGCGGAGTAGCCGTTTAAAAATGAAGAATAATAATAGTCAACTATTCAAGGGCTTAACCAATGCTTATCATGACACGGGCAGCAATACCATTTTAAAATAAATACATCTGTAAGCAAATAAATTGCGACGGATTGTTTAACCCAAATAAGTATAGCAATGAAAAAATTAATTATCGCCACCGGTATATCTTTCGTGGTATTATCGGGTTGTGCTTACTCTCAACAAAGTGGAAGTTCGCTGGCTACAGCTAACGTTAAAATAGCAAGGCCGAAAAACCAGTATCTGAATGATGTAAATGTGCGGGCCATGCGTGATTTTGTAGGTCGCTATGGCGATGTGGCAGATGCCGTATGGCATCAAACCAATACCAACTATGTGGCGGTGTTTACACGTGATAGTGTACAGTACCGCGTTATATACACCAATCGTGGTGATCTAAGTTATACAATGAAGTATTATGAGGAGAAAAAAATGGCCCGTAATATACGTGCCCAGGTAAAAAGTACTTACTACGATTACAAGATCTTTATAGTACAGGAAATAGAAATGCCCGATCGTCCTACTATATATATCATCAATTTACAGGGTGATACAGACTGGAAAAAAGTAAGGTTGTGTCAGGGTGAAATGGAGGTGATGGAAGAATTTAAGAAAGGAAAATAAACGCGTGGATCTGCTAAAGTGTTGTTAACGCCTGATAGTATAAAGGTGGGTAGCTCTTTAACATACCGTTTGTAAACGGCATAAGCTGTTTCCAATCTATTACTGTATAAAAACAATGGAGGAAACAGTTTATGAAAAAGATTTTTACACTCGCAGCCATATTTTTCAGCATTACAACTTTTGCCGCCGAACATCCCCGCCCCGATAGTAAAGTAGCCATTCGCAGTAACAGCGATGCTTTTATACAGGTGTTTATCGATGGTAGACAATACAACGTGAACTGCAATGGTTTTGTAATGGATGACATCAGATCGGGCCGCCACCGCATTGAAGTGTACAGGGTAGATAATGGCGGATGGAGGAGAAGGTCACAAATGGTTTATTGCAGCGATATGGTAGTTAGACCGTGGGAATCATTGAACATTAACATCAACCGGTTTGAAAGAGTATTTGTAGACACCCGTTTTGACCGCGATGAACACCGGGGTGGATATGACAGGGATTATGGCCGTGACAGGAACTATAGCAATGGCCCGGATTACAACAACCGCCCCGATTACAACAATCGCGATTACAGCAACCGTCCCGATTATAACAATGATCGCGATGATCGTTACAACAGACACTAAACGCTATAACCACTTAAAGATGGCCCTTCCACCAGTTGGCGGAGGGGCTTTTTCTTTTGGTTCCACCCAAATAAATAACAGTAAACCCCTTTAACACGCCCTTAGTAAACGACCTGTTTTAAAAAGCATCTATTACTTTATAAAAACAATGGAGGAAACAGTTTATGAAAAAGATCTTTACACTTATCGCTATAATGTTCAGTATTACCGCTTTTGCGGCTCCTGGTCCCAAAACATCCAGGATCGCTATCTCAAATAATGACCGGTCAATGATGCAGGTGAAAATTGATGGTGCTATGTATAATCTTGGCAGCTCATTGGTATTGGAAAATATCCGTTCAGGAAACCACTCCATCACTATTTTTAAAACCGAAAGTTTTGGTTTTAGAAAAAGAACACAGATGATCTATAACAGCAGTATGTTTATTTCACCTGCCCAGCTCATCAATATCGATATCAACCGTACTGGTAAAATTGTGGTGAGAACATCATCGGATAAATTCAACGGTTACGACCGGAATAATGGTTACGGAAGAGATAACAACGACCGGTATAACAATGGACGCGACGACCGGAACAGGGATTATGACAATCGTTACGAAAGACACTAGTAGTTTTGATAGGAAGTATAAGAGAAAGGGCTGTCCACCGCGGACAGCCCTTACCTATTTTGATACAAACTATTAGCACATTTTATAACGGCTTAATGCCTAACACATCTGTCATAAACCGCTCCGTTTCCCTTTCAACACCCGGTAAATCGTTCGACCGCACCCACGAACCAATTACATGGTCCCCTGCCTTGGGCATGGCTACTTCCCGTTTTTTATCGGCCGGTGTTCCCAGTTGGGCAAACATTTCTTTAATGGCGCTTACTTTCACCGTGCTATCCTGGTGAACATTATCTCTGTAATAATACATGGTGAGGGTAGGCTGTTTAACTTTTGCAAAGGTTTCTTTGTTCATGCTTGTTTCAAGCAATTCTTCGAGGTTAACCGCCGCTTCAATACGGTAATGGTACGTCCAGTATTTGCGATAAGCTTCGCGCTTATCCTTTGAATCGAGGTATTTTGAACCGGTTACCATACGGGCTACCTGTAACCCCCAGGGATTGTTAAGTATCCAGGCGGTAGGATCATTGATTTCAATATTGGGCGACATTAATACCAACGCATATACATCGGGGTATTCAGCAGCCAGTTTCAGGGCCAGGGTACCGCCGGTTGAAGTGCCAACCAGAATTACCTTGTTGCCGATCTGTTTGCCAATGGCCAGGGCCTGCTTGGCAGTTTCCCATAAATTATCGGGTGTTAAGTTGACCATGGGCTCGGTAGTATCGATGCCATGTTCGGCCAGCCGCGATAAATATAAATTACAACCGAATTTTTTGGCCATGTCGCGATGAACGGGATCGCCTTCTCCCTGCGAAGCGGTAAAGCCATGCAGGTACACCAGGGCATATTCGGTTTTGTTTTTCAGTGAATCGTTGGCCCAAACGATCCGCGCCTCGTTATCGGGCTTAACTTTATGGGCAGCTTCCTGCTGATTGATATAACTTACAAGAGCGGTTGGTTCGGCCGGAACTGCCGGCATGGCGGTAGAATATACCGGGGTAGAAGGGTTTGGCCCCATCAGGTAAACAAGAAATATGATTGCCAGGATGATAAGGATCCATTTTATTTTTCCCATACCGTAAATTTGGTGCTGAAATTAACAGCTTTTTATTATTCGCAAAAGGATGGAGTGACAATTAAAATGATTTTTTTATGAATTCCGATACCGGCAAATACATTATGCTCATCGGGGGGGCTGTGGTGATAATAGGGCTTCTCATCTATTTCTTTCATGATAAACTCCACTGGATCGGTCACCTGCCCGGTGATATCCGCATCGAAAAAGAGAACTTCCGCTTTTATTTTCCCATCACCACCATGGTGCTGTTTAGTGTTCTGGTAACAGTGATCATAAACATTATTCGCCGGTTTCTGTAAGCCGATCGGCTAATCTTTTTTTACCAGGCCAATGCGTTTACCGTCAACCGGTATAGTGTTACGCGTTTGTTAAGGAGTTAGCCGTTCCAACTAAATCTGGCGAAACTACGTATATATTCAACAAATATTTAATTTCTTTGCAATCCCTTAATGCCGTTA
Organism: Niastella vici; assembly: GCF_002077945.1. Classification (GTDB taxonomy): domain Bacteria; phylum Bacteroidota; class Bacteroidia; order Chitinophagales; family Chitinophagaceae; genus Niastella; species Niastella vici. The sequence goes on along the minus strand of NZ_LVYD01000001.1, from coordinate 370,925 downwards.
AAGGGAAAACAAACCGAATTGGTGACCAATTTTTAACTGTGCGTATGAACCTGAACCCCAGCTACCGGTACGTTGCATTAGATGTGTTTCGTGGCCTCACTATTTGTTTAATGATCCTTGTAAATGCACAGGGTGATCACCAGTATACCTATGCTTTACTCAGGCATGCCGACTGGAACGGTTTTACACCTGCCGATTGGGTATTCCCTTCTTTTTTATTTGCTGTAGGTAATGCCTTATGTTTTGCTGTAAAAAAATGGGAAACCATGCCCCAGCCCCAGGTGCTGGCAAAGATCTTTAAACGGTCGGGCTTGCTTTTTTTGCTGGGCTTTCTGTTGTATTGGTTTCCATTTGTTACTTTCTGGTCCGGTGGGCATATTGCTTTAAAACCATTCAGTGAAACAAGGGTAATGGGCGTGTTGCAGCGGATCGCTTTATGTTATTGCCTGGCTGCATTGCTGGTTTATTATCTCAAAGACAAAGGCGCTTTCATCGTTTCTGCCATAATACTGATTGCCTATCATTTTATACTGCTATGGTTTGGTGAACCAGGCAATGAACTGAGTATGACGGGGAATGCAGGCACCCGGCTCGACCTTTGGCTACTTGGCGCTAACCATATGAGCCATGGAGAAGTGGTTCCGTTTGAACCCGAAGGATTGTTGAGTACCTTACCCGCCATTGCCAATGTGGTGGCGGGATACCTGGTGGGCCGGTATATTCAGCAGGCAGGAAAAACGGTTAAAATGCTGGTACGCCTGCTTATGACAGGCGGCGGGCTAATAGTGCTGGCGCTTTGCTGGAATATCAGCTTTCCCATAAACAGGAACCTTTGGAGCAGCTCATTTGTGTTGCTGACCGTAGGGCTCGATCTTATTATTCTGGCTGCGATCATTTATGTGATTGACTTCCGGCGCATAACCCGCTTCTCTTACTTCTTCGAAGTGTTTGGGAAGAATGCGCTGTTTATATACCTATTGTCGGAAATGGCGGCCATTTTAATGCGTGGCGTGCATATATATGGCTTTATCTACGATCATATATTCAAATTTACCGGTATGTATTTCGGCTCCCTGCTTTTCTCCGGTTGGTTTATGTTCATGTGCTGGCTGGCCGGCTGGTGGCTCAATAAAAGAAAAATTTATATCCGGGTTTAGCCCGCCAGGCGTATATTACAGTAGCTTTCGATTCTTGCCCCAAAAGGTTGCGCCGGCTGTTACATGTTGTAATCGCGTGACTGCTATTTGTTTAGCTTGCTGCTACCATAATTTTCTTCATTTTATCAGGGTTTACTGATGTTAAACGGCCATAAAAACCCGTATAAATGGGGATTAATAATCTATAAAGTTTCTGCTTTTGCTTGCCCCGCCCATTGATTTAGCGTACCTTTGCGCCTCGTTTGCCATTGCTGCAAATAACGCATTCAAAGGCATTCATTATTAAGAATTTAAAAAACAATTACCGTCAGGAAAAAGGAATTTATGGATATTAGAAATATCGCCATTATTGCCCACGTAGACCACGGAAAAACTACCCTGGTAGACAAAATTTTACACGCTACCAAAGTGTTTCGTGATAACCAGGAAACTGGTGAGTTGATCATGGACAGTAATGACCTGGAAAGAGAGCGGGGGATCACCATATTCAGTAAGAACGCTGCGGTAACATACAAAGATGTAAAAATTAATGTGATCGATACCCCTGGCCACGCCGACTTTGGTGGTGAAGTAGAACGCGTGTTGAAAATGGCCGATGGCGTTTGTTTGCTGGTTGATGCCTTTGAAGGCCCCATGCCGCAAACCCGCTTCGTATTACAAAAGGCGCTGCAATTAAACCTGCGCCCGATTGTGATCATCAACAAGGTTGATAAACCCAACTGCCGTCCCGATGAAGTGCACGATGCAGTATTTGAATTATTCTTCAACCTCGACGCTACTGAAGAGCAGCTCAATTTCCCTACCTACTATGGTAGCGGTAAGAACGGCTGGTTCAACGATTCATTGACTCCCTGCGAAGATATTACCCCGTTGCTCGATGGTATCATTAAACATGTACCACCGCCAGCAGTAAGTGAAGGTACTCTTCAAATGCAGATCACTTCCCTGGATTATTCATCTTTCCTGGGTCGTATTGCCATTGGTAGAGTATCACGTGGCACTATAAAAGAAAACCAGCCCATTACATTGGTACAGGGCGATGGAAGCATAAAAAAGACCCGTGTAAAGGAACTGTATGTATTTGAAGGCATGGGTAAGAAAAAGGTAGCAGAAGTAGTGGCCGGTGACCTGTGTGCTGTTGTAGGGATCGACGGATTTAACATTGGCGATACCATTGCCGATTTTGAAAATCCCGAAGCATTACCAGTTATCAGTGTTGATGAACCTACCATGAACATGACGTTCTCCATCAACAACTCACCTTTCTATGGTAAAGATGGAAAATTCGTTACCAGCCGTCACCTGCGCGACCGCTTAATGAAAGAAACTGAAAAGAACCTGGCATTAAGAGTGGTAGATAGCGAGGGTGGTGATGCCTTCCTGGTATATGGCCGTGGTATCCTGCACCTGGGTGTATTGATCGAGACCATGCGTCGTGAAGGCTACGAGTTAACAGTAGGTCAGCCCCAGGTTATCGTAAAAGAGATCGATGGTAAAAAATGTGAACCATATGAGGTGCTGGTGGTAGACGTGCCCCAGGAATTTGCTTCAAAAGTAATTGACCTGGTAACCCGCCGTAAAGGAGAAATGCATGTGATGGAAACCAAAGGTGACATGCAACACCTGGAGTTTGAAATTCCTTCACGTGGGTTGATCGGTTTGCGTACACAAATGCTGACCAACACGCAAGGTGAAGCAGTAATGGCCCACCGCTTCAGTGAATATAAACCCTGGAAAGGCCCAATCCCCGGCCGTAACAACGGTGTGTTGCTGGCCAAAGAGAATGGCTCTTCAACCGGTTACTCACTCGATAAACTGCAGGATAGAGGTTCATTCTTTATTGACCCGGGTGAAGAAATATATGCCGGTCAAATAATTGGTGAGCATATTAAACCAGGCGACCTGGTGGTGCAGATCACTGAAGGAAAAAAACTCACCAACATGCGCGCCAGTGGTAGCGATGCTGCAACCAACATTGCACCTAAAATTCTGCTTACCCTTGAAGAGTGTATGGAATATATTCAACATGACGAGTGTATTGAGGTAACGCCTAACTTCATTCGCATGCGTAAGACCATACTCAATGAAGAAGAAAGAAAGAAACAGGCAAAGTCAATGAAGGCTGAAGCCTAATCATACTTTTCAATTTATAACAAAAGGAATTATCCGCCAGCCGGGTAGTTCCTTTTTTGTTTGATGAAGAGGCGCCCGTTGATGAATAAGAGCCCTCACTGCATATTTTCCTATATTGCAACAAAAGCGTATTTCTTTTGAAGATCAATCGCATAACTATTGATTGTATGCCGGCCACTACGCCGGTCTCGGGTTTATACCAGGTTTGTTTGAACCTGGGAAATGCCTTATTAAAGCAGGCCGATGCTGCCCGGGAGCAGTTTACATTTTATGTTCCTCATGAGCAGCCAACGCTTTTTGGAAATGATCAACGGTATATTCTGCAAAAAGCATCGCATCGTTTTTTTCAGGGGTCCCTGCAAGCCTGTGATCTATGGCACAGCACAATACAGGATGCGCCTATTAAGCCGCGTAACCGCCGTATAAAACTGGTGCTTACCATTCACGATCTCAATTTTCTTATACAACGTAAAGGACAACCGGGAAAAATAAAGAAATACCTTGGCCGCGTGCAGGCAGGTATTAACCGGGCAGATCACATAGTTTGTATTTCAGATTTCACGCGGAAAACTGTGTTGGAACATTTGCAAACACACGGTAAACCGGTTGACCGTATTTACAACGGGTGTACTATAAATGAGTTTCCTGCTTTTGATACGCCTGTTTACCGTCCGGCTAAACGATTCATTTTTGCGCTTGGCGCCCTGGTGTCAAAAAAGAATTTTCATGTGCTTCCCTGTTTGCTGCAGCATAACGATTACGAGCTGGTGATTGCCGGTACCCGCCACAGCGATTATGAGCGGCTCATCATGGATCAGGCTGCTTTATTTGGGGCAACCAACAGGGTACATCTTACCGGTGAAATAAGCGAGGAAGACAAATCCTGGTACTATAAACATTGTTCAGCCTTTGCATTTCCCTCGCTTGCCGAAGGGTTTGGACTCCCCCTTGTAGAGGCCATGTATTATGGCAAACCTGCCTTTATTGCCGCTACCACCAGCTTGCCCGAAATTGGCGGCGACCTGGCGTATTGTTTCAACCATTTTGAACCGCAATACATGCAGCAGGTTTTTACTAAAGGTATGCAGGAGTATGAAACAACAAAACCGGCCCAGGCCATCCGCGCAAGGGCCTTGCAATTCAGTTGGGACCAGGCAGCCAGGGAGTATTTGGCTGTTTACCGAAAATTAGTTCAGTAAGCAATTATTGCCGGTTCGTTTACCGGTTTTTGGCTGGAACGCCCGCCTTAAAGCGAAATCAAAATTTCTGTGTAATTTGCAGTGTAATTGAATAATTATGGGACGAGGAAGTTTGATCCTGATCGCATTATTACTCCTGTTTTTTATGGCGCCGGCCGATCTGCTGGCGCAATGCTCTATCTGCACAAAAACGGCCGCCCAATTAGGCGAGAAGCCCGCCAAAGCCCTGAATACGGGCATTATTTACCTGGGCCTCACCCCCTTTATGATTATGGGTTATATAGGTTATCGCTGGTGGAAGAATAATAAGATAGAAGAATAGCCAGCCGCCTGATATTATAATTAAATCTGATTACTTATTCCGCTTCAGGTATTGTTCATTTCTCGGCGGGAACATTTTGTCAACACGCCGGTGCAGTTTTTCAGCCGTACTTCTTCTTTTGATGTAAACGGGTATCTGCCCCAGATCTAATTGAGCAATGCCGGCGATCATTTCATCTATACTTTTACCCCTGAACTGTTGCTCGGCCACCCATGATAAAATGAACTGGTTCCAATCGGGTTTGTTGCTCCAGTAATGGGCGATCCAGGGTGTTGAATCACCAATGGCATTATAAACATGTGGCAATGTGGCTGCAAAGGAAAACTGTTCGCACAGGTAAAGGGGGCTGCTGTTTGCACAGATGGCATCGCATATTTGCAGCACCATCTCAATATCTTTTCCGTTTTGCAAATTAGGAGTGGCAATCACCCCTGCATTGCGCATATGATCGGTAGCCTTGAATTGAAGCCCGGCATATGTTTTCCCTTGTACTGCCTTCCAAACCCGTTGGCTGTTTTTGGCAGGGCGCGTTGCTATTTCCCCTTCATCTTCGTGCATGTAAGGTTTGCCTTTCAGCAGATCGGCTTTTAATTCAGTGATATTGCTGTATAAGAAAGTATCTGTGTCACAATACATGACCGGGCTGCCCGCATACATTTCAGCTACATGTTGAATGGCTTTTATTTTAACCCGGAAGAAATAATCGTGCGGGCCTTTCCATTCTTTTATTTTTTCGGGATTTACTGTAATAAGATTTACATGACCCTTTAAATGATTATAAAACGCGGGCGTATCGGTAATTATGTTTATAGAATCAATTTCATTACGTTGCTGCAGGAACGACATGGCCGAGAATGCAGCCTGCAAATGATGATGAAAATGGTTCCCAAAAGTGCAATACAGTAAATGCATAACTATTAAAGGGTTTTAATAGAACCGGGTTATAAACGAATACACGTTGGTTATATTCTCTTTTTGAATGGCTGCCAGCAGGTCGTCTTTTCTAATATCTTTCATGCGATGTTTTTGCAACAGATGCCAGGCTTTTTCGGCCAGCAGCCTGTATTTCTTTTCTGTTGTTTGGGCCTCACTGAACCTGCCGTTGATGGCATCGAATAATTCAACGATGCCCTTTTTTTGTGAAGCCACCGTTTTTATTACCGGGATCTCAAGGGCTGTTTTATGAAAGGCCGGCTGTAACATACTTTTCAGGTTCCGGTAAAAAGTATCGGCATCGGGCCGGTCGGCTTTATTCACCACGAAGATATCGGCTATTTCCATTAGTCCGGCCTTCATGGTTTGCACTTCATCACCCGCTTCGGGTACCAGCACCACCACGGTTACATCGGCCAGCGCAACAATTTCCACTTCGCTTTGTCCAACCCCCACCGTTTCAACCAGGATATAATCGAACGGCGCTGTTTTCAGCAATTCGGTTATTTCAATGATTTGCGGGTGCAGTCCCCCCAGCGAGCCCCTGGTAGCCAGGGAACGGATGTACACATCGGGATGGTTATACCATTCGCTCATGCGTATACGATCGCCCAAAAGGGCGCCCAGGTTAAATGGGGAAGAGGGGTCAACACATAATACTGCCACTTTTTTATGGTTCTTAACCAGCTCACCGATAAGCGCATCCGTTAATGTGCTTTTACCTGCTCCGGGAGGCCCGGTTATACCAATCACGGGTGTTGCGGATGCCGGTAATGCCTGTAGCAATGCTTCATACCCCGGCACTTCATTTTCAACATAAGAAATGCCTCTGGCAATGCTTTTGGTATTGCCTTGTTGAATGGTGGTTAGTAATTGCTGCCAGTTCATGTAAACGGGTTTTATACAAAATATGCAGGCTACGGTTTATTGTTGTTTGGCTTTTTTTAGCTCATACTTTTTGATCAGCGTTTCCTGCAGCCAGGCTGCGGGAATATCATTAATGCATTGACAGGCACTCTTATTGTCTCTGCATGCTTCGCATTGTTTATTCAGTACAAATACGGTGGCATTAGGCCCCAGCGGCGCCCAACGGCCCGGGTGAACAGGTCGCATGGGCGGGTAAATGCCCAATGCATCTTTACCCAATGCGGCTGCAATATGCAATGGCCCGGTGCTATTGGCCACCAGCCCATCGCATTGTTGTATAAATGCCATAAACTCGGTGAGCGACATTTTACCGGTTATATCGGAAACCAGGGGGCCTGCTTTGTCGAACAACCATTGCAGCAGTTCCCTTTCTTTTGCCGTACCGGAAATAAAAATGTTGAATGAGGAAGCAGGCAGCAATTGAATAAGCTCATAAAATTTTTCCAATGGCCACTCGCGCGCGCTGCCCTGCGATTTCGGATGTATGATCAGGTTGTATTTGTTCTTTTGTATTAAGGCTGCCAGGTGCGGGGGAAGTGGTTGCGTTTTGGTAAGCCCAATAAGGTCCCCAATTTGTTGCAGCGAATAGCTTTCTTCAATACCCAATGCTTTTAATAACACCAGGTTTAGCTGCGCCTCATGCAGATCCGATTTTTTGCGGCTCAGTTTCACCAGCTTATTACAGGTGAACCAGTGATACAGTCGGTTGGTAGTTCCAATGCGCAGTGGAATGCCCAGCGCCCGCGCTCTTTTTGCAATGCGCGAAACCGGGAATACATGCAGAATACATTCGGCCGGTTGCCCCCCCACCAATATTTTGTTTTGCAAAAAATTATCTACATCAATAAACTCATCCACATGGCTGCAGGCTTCAATAACGGATCTGGTGTAAGATTTTCCCATGAACCCGATAGTTATACCGGGAAAATGTTTTTTTAATACGCCTGCCACGGGCAATGTTAAAATCACATCGCCAATGCTGTCTGTGCGGCTGATAATTATATTGCGGGGAATTTTTTTCAATATGTTCTTATTAATCGTTTAAATAAAGTGTGGTGAAATTATTTGAGCGGCTTTTTATCGGCGACTGATAATTCCCACAATTTTACATACCGCGCAAAAGCAGCGTAGGCATGCATGATCGCTAATATAAAACCATGCAGGCCATCCAGAAACCCTCTTTTTATAATATAGGATTGTATAAAGGTGCTTAACGGACTAAAAACGATCTTGAAGATAGATGCTTTTTTCCCTCTTTTTATATAATCCTGTGCAGCCAGGTTTGTGTAGTAGTTTATTTTTAATATGTGTTCTTCAACCCGGTAATAGGTGTAATGCAACAGGTGGCCTTTTAAAGCGGTCGTTTTTTGATTGGGTCCTATGACCAGCGTTTCATGCACATCTTTTTCATCCCAATGGGTATTGATTTTGTTGAACAGCCTGATCTTTTTATCGGGGTAATCAGCGCCATGTTTTATGAATTTTCCATAGTAATAATTGAACCGCGATATTTGGTAGATACCCTGCAGGCCCTTTCTTTTTTCTTCGAGAAGGGCTTGTGTTAACTGCTCGTCAAGGGCTTCATCGGCGTCTATTGATAAAATGTAATCATGACTTGCTGCATTGTTGCCAAGGTTCTTCTGTGGGCCATAACCCAGCCAGTTTTGTACAATGACTTTGGCCCCGGCCTGTTGGCACAGGGCTACAGTATTATCGGTTGAATTACTGTCAACCACAATAATTTCTTCTGCTACCGGCTTTAATGAATCAAGGCACCGCTGTATATTTTTTTCTTCATTTTTTGTAATAATAACGGCTGTAATGGCATTCATTGAATTGGTATTTGTTGTGACGGAGGTTCGGCTGGTTAAATTAATACAGAATGTATAGCTTCAATTACGGGATTATCATTAATTACACCTTTTAACGCGGTAAAAAATCCCGGAATTTTCATAACTTTTATTTAAATACGGTGTTAAAGAATATTATAATATGCCCTGCAAATGTAGCAGAATGTGGAATATATTTTACAGGTTTAAAAACATTGTGTTAGATTGCAAAACGTGTATTTTCTATGACTAATTTTATTCCGATTTTCCCCTTGAGCATTGTAGTTTTTCCGGGCGAAAAAGTACACCTGCATATATTCGAGCCCCGCTATAAGCAATTGATCAATGAATGTTTCGAAGCAAAAAAAACCTTTGGTATTCCTTCTGTGGTAAATAACCGGTTGCAGGAAATGGGCACCCTTGTTGAGGTGACCGAAATTGTGCAAACGTACGAAAATGGGGAAATGGATATTAAAACCCGGGGGTTACGCATTTTCCGCATTCTGGAAGTGATAAAGCAGGTTCCGGATAAATTATACAATGGCGCTATTGTAAATTATCCTGAAAATGATGATGCCGGCAATCGGGAGCTGATGCAGAAAGTAGTGAACGGGGTAAAACAATTGCATCGATTGCTTAATATAACCAAGGATTTTAAAAAACCCGAAACGGAATTGCACTCGTATGATGTAGGCCACCATGCCGGTTTATCGCTTGAAGAAGAGTATGAGCTGCTGGGGCTAATGAAAGAATTGCAACGCCAGGAATATATAAAGCGGCATTTACAAAAGGTATTGCCCATGCTGCTTGAAATGGAGCAATTGAAAGAAAAAGTAAAGCTGAACGGGCATTTCCGTAATCTGTCGGCTTTTGATTTTGATCTTGACCTGTAGCGTATCCTGGTATTCCTCCCATTACCTGAGTCTTTTGCTGCCGGTATAACCCTCTCAAATAGTTTCGGGGTAGCCGGGGAATCTTTTTTGGCAAAAACAAAAAAATCGCATTTCTTCATCCGGTATTTGATCCAGGAAACCGTTTAAATCTATTGAGATTGGTTCAAACAACATTATGCTTTGATTTCGGCAATACCCGGTTGAAATGCGCCGTTTTTAATAACAGGGAGTTAGAGAAAGTGCTGGTGCTGGAAAATGATAGTAATGACACCATTCAACACCTGATTGAAACCTACAAACCGGCCAAATCAATTCTTTCTTCCGTTGTAAATCACAATCCAGTATTGGAGCCGCTGTTGGCTTCCGCTTCGCGGTTCCATAAATTGAGCCATCAGTCAAAGATCCCGATCACCACACCGGTGGGTAAACCTTCTGATATTGGGGCCGACCGCCTTGCTCTTATGTCGGCTGCGGTTGATCTTTTTCCAACATTTAATAATCTCGTAATAGGCCTTGGCAGCGCCATCACCTATAACTTCGTTAATAAATACCATGAATTTTTAGGGGGCGGTATTTCACCGGGTATGGAAATGCGGTTCAAATCGCTTCAACTATTCACCGCCAAACTGCCCCTGGTTGAAAAAGACTGGAACCTGCCCCTGATCGGGTACGATACCCGTACCAATATACTCAGCGGCGTGATCCTGGGTATGGCCAAAGAAATTGATGGTATGATCGATGCCTATAAGGAAAGGTATGAGAACTTTAACGTGGTATTAACCGGGGGTGATGCACCCTATTTTGTGTATCATTTGAAAAACAGGATATTTGCAGACCCTGACCTTATTTTCAAGGGGCTTTATGCTATCAGCGAGCACAATAATGTGTAATGGAATCAGTTGTTAGCAATTGATATATGCGAAGTACCAGAATCAGATATTACTTTTTTGCCGTAGCCTTATTGATGGGTAGCTTTTTGGTATTTTCTTCCTGTGAGAACGACCCGAAAGTGGTTGACGCGTTATTCAAAAAGAGAATTTCTGCTGAAGAAGCCAAGAATATAGAAAGTTATCTGAGCCAGTCGGGTAAAGTAAAAGCCAAGCTCACCTCGCCGTATATGCTCCGTTATCAGGCCGATTCTCCTTATATTGAATTTCCACGCACCCTGCATGTTGATTTTTATGACGACAGTACTGTTATAGAAAGTACCGTTGATGCCAAATACGCCAAATATGTAGAGTTTGATCATAAAGTACTGTTGCGCGACAGTGTGTTGGTGCAAAGCATCAAAAATGGCGATACCCTGCGCACCCAGGAATTGTGGTGGGACCAGGACAAAAAGGAGTTTTACACCGATAAGCCAGCCCATGTTTACCAGCGCGATAAAATAATATTTGCAAAGGACGGTTTGCGGGCAGCACAGGACCTCACTTCCTATACTTTCTTTAGCAGCTCGGGCCCAATGTTGGTGCCCAACAGCGGTGTGCCGCAATAATAGTACAGCTTTGCCCCCGGCCATGAGGCTATTATTAAAAATGCAGTTTAGCGATCCCAGTTCCACTCCCCGGTCTTACATTTGACACCTAAACACATTTTTATGGAATATAGAAGACTTGGACGATCAGGATTACAATTGAGTGTTCTGTCTTTTGGCAGCTGGGTAACTTTTCACAAACAGATTGACGATAGTATTGCAGATTCATTGATGGGTTTATCCTACGATGCGGGTATTAATTTTTTTGATAATGCAGAAGGGTATGCGCTTGGCGAAAGTGAAAAGATGATGGGACGCGTGCTGAAGAAAAAGAACTGGGATCGCACGTCGATCGTTGTTTCGTCGAAAGTGTTTTTTGGCTGGCGCGGAAATCAAAGCAAGCCAAACCAAACAGGGTTAAGCAGAAAGCATATTGTGGAGGCCTGTCATGAAGCGCTGGAACGCCTGCAGCTCGACTATCTCGACCTTTATTTCTGTCACCGGCCCGATCCTTCGGTGCCTATTGAAGAAGTGGTTTGGACGATGCACAATCTTATTCAGCAGGGTAAAGTGTTGTATTGGGGAACCAGTATGTGGAGCGGCGCAGAAATAATGGAAGCTCACCGGGTGGCGCAACAGTATTGTTTGATAGGCCCCACCATGGAACAGCCGCAATACAATATGTTCGAGCGTTACAAAATGGAAATGGATTACCTGCCCGTGTTTCAAAACGCCGGTTTGGGCACTACCATCTGGAGCCCGCTGGCGGCCGGTTTTTTGACCGGAAAGTATAATGATGGTATTCCTGAAGAAAGCCGGCTGGCTATTTCAGGTTTTGGCTGGCTGAAGGACAGGTGGCTGCAGGATGAGAAATTAAAGAAAGTAAAACAGCTGACTGAACTGGCTAAACAATTAGGTGTTTCTTTGGCAGCTCTGGCTATTGCCTGGACAATAAAGAACCCGAACGTTACCAGTGCTATATTGGGCGCTACCAAAACGCAACAACTGGAAGAAAACCTGAAAGCGTTGGATGCACTTCCTTTATTAACGCCTGCTGTGATAGAAGCCATCGAAAACATTTTGCAGAACAAGCCATATATGGACCTGATGTAATTGCCTGCTTAAATATTTGTATGAATAACAATTAAACCCGCTGTTGAACCGGCGGGTTTTTTTATTGCGAACTGATTGAACGGTTCAACATTGATTGGCTTTTTCAATTGTCGTAATGACAATATAAGATGCCATCGCAGCGAATTATTCTTTAATACAATTTTTAAATGTAACGTTAACGGCTGTTTTGATTGTACTTACAGGTTTACGAATTGGATTATTTAAATGAATGCATAAAGGCGGCATACCTTTGCTATTTTATAAGCGTGTTTGTACACGCTGGTAATTTCATCAACTAACGGTGACATGTACGTATGGATGTTCCTTGGTAATAATGCTATTGTATGGAATGTGTTGGATAGATATCTTTGGCACACCAAGGAAGCAAACAGATCATCGCAACCTGGCAAAGAAATCCGTTAACTATGAGAACTGATAAAAACCTGTTCCTGTACTTTTTTAATTGTTACATCCTGGCCATCGTCCCTTTGCGCTCTGCACTTAGTACTATTACAGCACTGCCCCATTTATTTCAAACAGATCAACAGGCCACCTCATTGAAGGCACAGATAATACCGGTGAAAGAAATTCGAATATAACAGGTGTGAATAGTTGTTTACAGTTTTCAAGCGGAGCTATTGACAGGTATTTAAATAAAGATATTTTCTGATAAATAACAGGTGTGTCAAATAAGCCTGAAATTTTTCTTAAGGTTTCACCCGAAAAAAGCATTTATATATCAGAGGAAAAAAATTAAACGGCTTTACGTTTTTCTAATAGGGGTTAAATAGTGCATAGGGCAAAAAGGCCGCCTTTTTTCAAGGGCGGCAATTTTATGCTAAAAAATGTTAGCAGGGTAGATCTGATCCAATTGCCGGGAGATTGAAAGATTATTGCCTGTGCGCATGATGAAGTTAACTACCCCTTTCCCAAAGGTTTTCCAGAGTTAAGATCTTTTATAAACAGAGCTGCCGCAAAAGACTATAAAATAGAAAACCGGCTTAGAGAAGCCGGTTCATACCCTGATATTATTAAATGAGAACTAAGTGACAAAATTATAACCCGGGCTCAGCTTCTTACATCCTTTCTTCAATATAGCCTGTAACCAGGTTATAGAAAATTGCATGCAAACCGCACAGAACCGGTATAAAACACCAATGAAACGATAATATGTATCGTTTAGTATGTGTTTACAATTAAAATTTCAGGATAATATAAAATCAACGCCAACAATGTTGATGCGCTGATTGGGCCTGCGTTTGCGCTGATCTTACATTAAAAAAAATAGCTGTGAAAGGTGAAAGGCTGGCTGAAAATGGCAGCGGTCTAAAAAATCCTGTCCATAAAACAGGAAGATCCCTGAACATGCAGGAAAGACCATTTTTGAAGAAAACCGGAGTAATAAAGAGCGCTATTAACCTGGCCGGAAAGTACTGAACGGCTCGCAAACCTTCGGGTGGAATTGTGATAAGTGAACCCTGGCTGTGCCGATTAACCGGCCATAAACAGTATGCATGAGCAGGGGCGAAGAAGTGATAGGGCGCAAACGCTTTAAAAAATATATTCATTAGCAGCAAATTACCTTATAGCGTCTTTTAAAAAATGGTCGCGCTGCCATGCCATGGAATTTGCTTTTATTATATCCGGCTCTTCCTCCAGGTTGCTCATTTTCCTACCTGCCATTGGGCGCCTTTTGTTATTTAATTGTTACCAGAACCGTTCTTCCCATTTATTTTTTGCCTTTCCCTCTTACCCCATGCTAAACAAGCAAAACAGCTTTACAATCAATATTATAATACCTGTTAATTCACTTTACGCAAACGGTTGCGTATTCGTATAAATGCAACGGCGTGTAAAATTTAGCCGCCAAAAAAATTACTTAAACGTTTGTTTAATTTAAACGTTTGTTTAATTTTGGGGAATCAAAAGAAAGAGCAATTATGTCACTCACGGAAAAAGTTGATAAGCGGGCACACATACTGGCAGTTGCAGAGCAACTGTTTGCCGTAAATGGATTTGATGGGACTTCTGTGCGGGATATAGCGCAACTCGCTAACGTTAATCTTGCCATGATCTCTTATTACTTCGGGTCAAAAGAGAAGTTACTGGAAGCATTGATCGAAGACCGGGCCGGGTATTCATTGGGGATACTGGAAGAATTAAATAAGAATCAAACGCTTACCCCCTGGGATAAAATCGACCGTTTGGTTGAGTTCTATGTTGAAAAGATCATGAACAATTACAATTTTCATTGTGTTATGTCGCAACAATACAACCAAACAAGGTCAACCGAAATAAAAGAACTTATTATATCTATAAAATCGCGGAACCTGGAGGAGATAAAAAAAGTGATTGCCGACGGGCAAAAGAAAAAATTGTTCCGTAAGGTAGATATGGAGATGACTATGGCGAGCGTATTTGGCACTTTAACGCAGGTAGTGAATTCGAGGGTGTTGTACAGCCGCCTCATGAAAATAGATGAAACAGATGAAGTTACCTATCGAAAAAAAATGACAACCCGGTTAAAGGTGCATTTAAAGCAAATGCTTCGGGCGCACCTGGATATTAAAAACGAAGAATAACATTTAATATATAGATCGCATGAACTTGAAAAAGAAAATAGTATCGGGACTAGCCTTATTACTAACCATTTTTTCTGCGGAAGCGCAAACCAGAACAATAAGCCTGGATGAAGCCGTTCGCCTGGGCGTGCAAAACAGCAAGCAATTGAAGCTGTCGCAAAATAAGATCGACCAGGCTGTTTCACAACTGGAACAGGCAAAAGATGAAACGCTGCCTACAGCCAAAGTGAGCGCAGGCTACAGCCATGCACTGATGCTGTCGAGGAGTTTCGCCCTGCCGTCTTCGGATGGTTCAGATCCCAAGAGCATGAAATTCCCTTTCGACAACACACTTTATCAAAGTACGCTTAGCATTAATCAACCCATTATTAACGGTCACCGTTTCCGTTATGCAAAGGAATCGGCCAACCTGTTGATCCAAAGCAGCAAGCTGGATGCTGAAAAAGACAAAGATGAAATTGTATACAATGTCATCAATGCCTATATCAACTTCTATAAAATTCAGCAGAATGAAAAAATAGTTGCGCAGAACCTGGAAGATGTGGATCAAAAGCTCACAGAGATAAAAAAGTATGAAAGCCAGGGTTTGGCGACAAAGAATGATGTATTGCGTTTTCAATTGCAGAAATCAAACATACAGCTGCAACAAATTGAACTGGATAATAACCGAAAGGTGGTGAATTACAACCTGAATATCTTGCTGGGTCTGCCAGAGAATACAACCGTACAGGTACAGGACGTGGCTTACAAACTGGATATGAATGACAGACCGGAAGTTTATATGAAGCAGGCCCTGCAAGATAGGAAGGAGTTCAGCTCCCTGAAATACCAGGAGAAGATAGCCGATGTTAACATTAAGAAAGTGCACGATGAAAAAATGCCCACTGTTGGCGTTGGTGGCAACCTGTATTACATCAATCCATCAAAAAAATTGATCCCCTCAAACGCCACTTACCTGGCTCCCTTTGTAGTAGGGGTTAATGCCAGCTGGGATATTACCGGTTTCTTCAAGAACAAGAACAAGTTAACAGAAGCCAATTTGCAAAAGCAGGAAGTTGCTGCAAGCCGCGACCTGCTTACCGACCAGGTGAAAATGGATGTGAACAGATCTTATACCCAATATCAACAGACGTTGGAAAAAATTAAAGTATTGAACGATGCCGTGGTACAGGCTACAGAAAACGAACGGATAACCGAATCAAAGTATAAGAACAACCTGGTAACTACTACCGACCGTATCGATGCTCAAACCCTGTTGTATGAATCGCGTTTGAATCTTGAGCTGGCAAAAGCAGATGCTACAGCCGCTTATTATACCCTTTTGAAAACAACCGGACATATTCAACCCTAACCATTTAAAAACGCACTAAAGAGATATTGTATGAGCGAAGTAAAAAAGAGTAAAGGAAAAAAGATCATTTTCCCGATTATCCTGGGCCTTGTATTAGTAGGCGCCCTGGCCTTCACAGCCAAAGAATATTTTTATGGACAAAGCCATGAGGAAACCGACAACGCCCAAATTGATGCCGATATTAGTCCAGTTGTGACTCGTGTAAGCGGCTATATTAAAGAAATTCGTTTTACCGATAACCAGTTTGTAAAAGCAGGCGATACCCTGGTCATTCTCGACGACCGCGATTTCCAGATCAAACTGCAACAGGCTGAAGCTGCCCTGGCAGTTGCCAAACAATCGGTGAATGTGCAGCAGTTTGCAGTAAATGAAGCAAAGACTGGTATTGCTACTGCACAGGCCAATGTAGAAACCGCTAAAGTACGGGTTTGGAAAGCGGGTGAGGACTTCAAGCGTTATGAAGCTTTGTATGAAGATCATGCCATCACCAAGGCGCAATATGATGCTGCCAAGGCTGAGAAAGATGCGGCAGAAGCCTCTTTGCATGCTGCAGAAACCCAGGTGCCGGTAGTGACTGAAAAAATAAGCACTAACCGACAACAGGTGAATGCTACCGCTTCGAACATCGGTTTGCGCCAAACAGATATTGATTATGCCAAATTGCAGATATCCTATACTGTTATCACGGCTCCTACAGATGGTATAGTTTCAAAGAAGACCATTCAACCCGGTCAACTGGTGCAGGCCGGCCAGTCCCTGTTCTCGATCGTAAATGATAATGGATTGTTTTTAACAGCCAATTTCAAGGAAACACAGATTGAGAATATCCGGGTAGGTCAACCAGTGCATATTCATGTAGATGCTTTTGGTGATCATACCGTGAACGGTACTGTAGAATCTTTTGCTGGTGCAACCGGCGCTAAATTCTCTTTACTGCCGCCCGATAACGCAACCGGTAACTTCGTAAAAGTGGTACAACGTATCCCTGTGCGGGTTAAACTCGATAAATCAGATTCAGAATTCCTGAATCGTTTACGCCCCGGTATGAGCGCCAAGGTGGTGATTGACACCAAGAAATCGTAAATGCAGAACGACTTTAGTTTAATTAAAATAATTAGTCATGGCAGAACAAGGATTTAGGAAATGGATCATCACCATTACGGTGATCATGGCCTCCTTGCTGGAGTTGATCGATACGACGATCGTGAACGTGGCCCTGCCCGAAATTATGGGTAACCTCGGCGCAACGCTGGAAGATGCCGGCTGGCTGGTAACCGGATATGCGGTGGCCAACGTAATTATATTACCGATGTCGGGCTGGTTGGGTGATCGTTTTGGAAGAAAGAATTATTTTCTCGCCTCCATCTTATTATTCACGCTGGCCTCTTATTTATGCGGCCAGGCAGGCTCTCTCACTACGCTGGTCCTGTTCCGTATATTGCAAGGTTTGGCAGGTGGGGGTTTATTGTCAACCGCGCAGGCCATCTTAATGGAAACCTGGCCGCGTGAAGAAATTGGTATGGCAACCGCTTTGTTTGGTTTGGGTGCGGTGGTAGGCCCTACTATTGGCCCCACAATTGGTGGTTACATCGTTGACAATACAAACTGGCGTTATATATTCTATGTAAATATTCCGGTGGGCGCCATTGCCGCCTTCCTGGTATCGATGTTCGTGCGGGAGTCGCCTATGTTTGCAAAAGGAAAGCCGATCGACTGGTGGGGTATCCTGTTACTGGCAACCGGTGTAGGCAGCTTGCAGGTAGTGTTGGAAAAAGGGGAGTCGGAAGACTGGTTTTCTACGCCTTACATTGCGGTTCTAACCCTCACTACGATCCTGTCAGTTATTGGATTTATTTGGCGGGAGCTGAGCACCGATCACCCGGTGGTAGATTTTCGGATCCTGAAGGACAGGAGTTTCGCAATAGGTATTGTTACCTCCTTTGCGCTTGGTTTCGCTTTATATGGCTCTGTATTTATATTCCCGGTGTTCTGTCAGAACCTGTTACATTTTACAGCGTTGCAAACAGGTTTGATCATGTTACCCAGCGGTGTGGCAACCATTTTATGTATGCCCTTTGTAGGTACCATGTTGAAGAAAGGCGTACCGGCCCAGTTTATGGCAACGGGTGGCTTCATTCTATTCTTCATATTCTGCTGGTTGTTGTCGAACAGCACGCTGGAATCGGGTACCGGTGATTTCTTCTGGCCGCTTATTATCCGTGGTATTGGGATGGCCATTCTGTTCGTTCCGTTGACCACCCTGGCAGTTCAGGGGTTGCAGGGAAAACAAATTGGTCAGGGTACGGGCTTAAATAACATGATGCGTCAGTTAGGTGGTTCATTTGGGGTGGCTATTCTTACAACCCTCATTCACCTGAAATCGGCCGCAGTTAGAAATATACTCATAGGAAATATTAATCAGTATAACCCGGCTTATACACAAGCGCGGGATGGGCAGGTACACATGGCGCAAAGCCAGGGGCATTCCTTGTTAGAGGCCCAGCAAATGAGCAACCAGATGATGGAAGGAAATGTGATAAAACAAACCATGCTGGTGACCTATGATAATATGTACCTGCTGATCGGCGTATTTGTACTGGCCGCTATACCGGTGATCTATTTACAGAAGTTCAAGAAGAAACCGGTGATTGTTACAGATGCGCACTAGTCCTTCGACTTCGCTCAGGGCTCAACAGGTAAAAGACAAATTTTAAAGAGATAATTGAAAAACCCATAGACTGGATTACCGAGTTACCACAAATTGAAGGGTTGGTAAGTTGAAGGATCTGAGGTTGATGATGACAAAGTCCGGAAGAAGAAAACCGCAAAAGCGGCCAGCTTCTTTCGGACTTTTTTTATTGTTCCCATTTAGAGAATACTTTCAGGAAAGATAGGGTCTAGCTTCGGTCAAGCTTCGGTTAAGCTTCGGTTATCCCGAATTGGGAAATGTGAGCAAAAAGTGGCCGGAGGGGCAGGGTGGAGGCCTTACCGGTATAAAAAGAAATAGTCCCGGGATATACCGCGGGACTATTAAAAAGTTTGTACTAAACCTTACCAAGAAGGAACAGGGTTCATCAGGAGGTACAAATTTTAGTTCATTTTCAAAGGATGCCTGGATTTGCGGATCTGGATTTTTGTTTGTCTCAATTGAATGATTCAGGAACAGTGTACGGTTTTCAGGAACATTGGTTTTTTACATTCGGTCTTTCTTTGGATCTTGGATTGTATCCCAATAATTATCGGGATTGGTTTTTCTGGATTTTTGTTTTTGGTTTTTCCTTGGATTGTTGGATCTGGTTTTTGTTTGGATATTGGCGTTCTTGTGAATCGATCAATCTGACGTATACAAACATATTGTTAAAATATTTGAATTGCAAGCGAAGAAACGCTCGATTTATAATATTCAGAAATTACATGGGAAATAGTAAAACTACGTATTGTTTTCAGGGCTTATACTTTAGGTTTTTGTTTGCCGCTGAATTAGAATAAATTGTAAGAAGCTTTACAAATTTGATTCACCTTATTAAATCAAATACTATGCCTTTTAATGGAAAAAAAGTACTTATTACAGGAGGTTCGCGGGGAATTGGAAAGGCCATTGCTATGCGTTTAGCGGCAGCTGGCGCCGATATTGCCATTGTTGGAAAGACTGCTGAGCCGCATCCTAAACTCGAAGGGACCATATTTACCGCAGCGGAAGAGATCGCGAAAGCCGGCGCGGGAAATGTGCTTCCCATACAGGGAGATATTCGTTTTGAAGACAGTATTGAGCAGATCGTAAAAACTACCGTTGAAAAGTTCGGTGGCATCGATATTCTGATCAATAATGCGAGTGCCATTAGTTTATCTTCAACAGAGCAAACGGAGCCAAAACGTTGGGACCTCATGCATGATATAAATGTTCGTGGGACCTTTTTCATGAGCAAAGCGTGTTTGCCCGCATTAAAAAAGAGTAGTAATGCGCATATTTTGAATTTATCGCCGCCCCTGCAGTTAAATCCAGAATGGTTTGGCCGCTTTCTGGCATATTCCATCAGCAAGTTTGGGATGAGTATGGTAGTGTTGGGACTGGCTGAAGAATTGAAGTCGCACCGGATAGGGGTAAATGCCCTTTGGCCCAAAACCACCATTGCAACCGCTGCCATTCAGAATATCGTAGGAGGTGATTTGATGGTCCAACGCAGCCGGAAGCCTGAAATAGTGGCTGACGCCGCTTATTATATCCTTCAACGCCCGGCCGCGGAGTGTACCGGTAATTTCTTTATAGATGAAGATATTTTAATTCAACAGGGTATTAGCGATTTTAGCCACTATGCTGTGAATCCATCGCAAAAACTGATGCCTGATCTGTTCTTATAAAGTAAAAGCCCTCCCGATGCATCGGGAGACCCTGAGGTACAAGTCACGGCTATGAGTTTGGCAGAGGGAATTGATGTTGTTTGCGACTATAATGAGATCATGATAAAACGAAATAACCAAAATAGCCGAAGCCACTTTGGTTATTTCGTTTAACCTATATAGAGAGCGTTATTTATTCGGCTGTCTTTTCGGGCCGCATTTGCGGGAACAGCAGTACATCCTGAATGCTGGGCTGATTGGTCATCAGCATTACCAGGCGGTCGATACCAATACCAATACCCGAGGTGGGTGGCATACCGTATTCAAGCGAACGCAGAAAATCATTGTCGATATACATGGCTTCATCATCGCCGCGTTTCAACAGCTCTGCCTGCTCTTCAAAACGTTCGCGCTGATCAATGGGGTCGTTCAATTCGCTGTAAGCGTTGGCGATCTCCTTTCCATTTACCATCAGCTCAAAACGCTCTACCAATCCTTCCTTGCTGCGGTGCTTTTTGGTAAGCGGGCTCATTTCAACCGGATAATCGATGATGAAGGTAGGTTGCACGTAATGTGATTCACATTTTGAACCGAACAGCTCATCGATCAATTTTCCTTTACCCATGCTGGCCTCGGTGTGAATGTTCAACTTTTTACACACCTGCCGAAGCTCCTCTTCATTCATATTGCTTACGTCGATGCCTGTATGTTCTTTAATGGCATCGTATATGCTGATACGCCTGAACGGCGCCTTGAAATCAATTTCTTTATCACCTACCTGAACCGTGGTTGTGTTATGCAGGGTGAGGGCTATTTTTTCGAACAGTTGTTCGGTGATCTCCATCATCCAGAAATAATCCTTGTAGGCGGTATACCACTCCAGAACGGTAAACTCCGGATTATGGGTACGGTCCATACCCTCGTTGCGGAAGTTGCGGCTGAACTCATACACCCAATCGAACCCGCCCACGATAAGGCGTTTCAGGTACAGTTCATTGGCAATACGCAAATAAAAAGGTACGTCCAACGCATTGTGATGGGTAATGAAGGGACGGGCAGCGGCGCCACCGGGAATGGCCTGCAATACCGGTGTGTCAACTTCCAAAGCACCCTGTGCATTTAAGAAATCACGGATGGTGTTTATCAGTTGGCTACGCTTTGTGAACACATCTTTTACCTGTGGATTAATGATGAGATCAACATAGCGCTGGCGGTAACGGAATTCCGGATCTGTTACGGCATCAAAAGTCTCCCCTTCTTTTTCCTTTACTATCGGTAATGGTTTCAACGATTTGGTAAGGAAAGTGAACTCGGTTACGTGAACAGAGGTTTCACCGGTTTTGGTGGTGAAAACATAACCTTTCACTCCTATAATGTCACCAATATCGGTGAGGTGTTTCCACACTTTAGCATACAGCGTTTTGTCTTCACCGGGGCAAATTTCGTCGCGCTTAAGATATATTTGAATTCTACCTGTACTATCCTGCAGTTTGGCAAAAGATGCCTTACCCATATCATTGATGCTCATGATGCGGCCGGCCAAACATACATCGGTAAAATCTGCTTTGTTTTCTTCGCCCTTATATTTTTCTATAATCTGGGCGGCAGTAATATTAACCGGGTACAAAGGCGCCGGATAGGGATCGATGCCCAGCTTTTGTAATTCCTGTAATTTCTCGCGTCGAATAATTTCCTGTTCTGACAAATGTTGTGTGCTCATATAATTGCAAATGCGGCTGCAAAGGTACTCTTTACAGGGCACACAACCAACCGATCAGGTTGCCCGTTACCGGGCTCCCTTTGCAGGCAACCGAACCGGCCTTGCCGTAAATAACTAATTCAGCGCCAGTAACACCTGCCAGGCTTCCTGCACTTTGCCTTCGTTCAACAGCTTTTGGGCATACGTATGTAATTCGGTTTCCATATCGGCCGGGTTTACCGAATAATATTGAAAAATGCTTTTCAGCCGGGCATCGTCAAAAGCAGGGTCAATAACCGGCATTTCGTGCACATTACCTAACTGGGCCAGGCTATTGCCGGTAAGTATTTTGCTGTTTTTGATGGGCGCCGGCAGGGCATCAATGCCAATTCCCAGTTGCGTATTGGGCTTTTCAACCTGAAAAAGGTTGGTCTCATTCACCCTGCAATACCAGTCGCCGCCCAGGCGGGCTACATGGTGCAATTTGCGCTGGTCGATCATGTTCTTTTCATTCAGTATTTCATCGGCAATATGCATGCGCAGCACTTCGCAAATGACCAGGTTGCCTGCACCGCCTTCGGTACCCAATGGCTTTATTTCATGCACCCGGCATTCCATTTTTACCTTGCTTTCTTTTACCATCGGGGGTTTAACCAGCGTAGCAGGTTCGGGGGTAAAACCTGCCTTAATGAATTCGTTCACTTCTTTAGGGAATTCGCAACTGGCCAAACTGGTTTGTTGTACCATGTCGTAATCAACAATATTGATCACTACTTCGGGCACTTCCAGCACATTTTGTAAAGTGTGCTTGGTGGTATTATCGCGAACCCGGCGGCTGGGCGAAAAAATAACGATGGGCGGGTTGCTTGAGAACAGGTTAAAAAAGCTAAAGGGGCTCAGGTTCACGGTTCCTGCTTTATCGACCGTACTGGCAAAGCAAATAGGCCGCGGCGCTATGGCGTGCTGCAGGTAATTTTGCCGTTGAACCGTTGTGAGGTCTTTTAAGTCTACAATCATATGTTAATATGCTACTGGATAATCAGGTTATCCGTTATACTGATTTTTTACGGGCCAAAATCGAATAATCATCATCTTCCTTAACAATGGTATTGCTGAGAATGCCCAAACCATCCACTTCCATTTCAACCACATCACCGGGTTGCAGCCATTGTTCCTGGTAATTGGGATCGTTCAGTTTGCCAGTGCCATTCAGCTCCAGAAAGCAACCGGTGCCTACGGTACCGCTGCCAATAACATCACCGGCATACAGATCAACACCGTAAGAAGCCCTTTCAATGATCTCGGCAAAGGTCCAGTCCATATCTTTCATATTGCCATCGCTTACCTGTTGGCCGTTCACCCGGCATTGCATGCGCAGGTTGAAGTTTTTGCCGGTATGCCCGTTCCGGGCCGGTACTTCATATTGTTCCAGTTCATCCAGGGTTACCAGCCAGGGGCCTATCACGGTAGCAAAATCCTTTCCTTTGGCAGGTCCCAGGTTCAGCAGCATTTCTTCCATTTGCAGGCGGCGGGCGCTCATATCGTTCATGATCATTAAACCGCCAATGTACTCGTCGGCATCTTCAGCCCTGATGTTGCGGCCATGTTTGCAAACCACAATGGCCACTTCCAACTCAAAATCGAGTTTTTCAAAATGATCGGGCATACATTGTATGTCGCCGGGGCCCTGTATGCTGTGGTGATTGGTAAAATAAAAAATGGGATATTGATCAAATTCGGGGATCATGGGCGCTTTGCGGTTACGCCGGGCCGCTTCCACATGCTGCCTGAAAGCATAGCCGTCGCGGCAGCTGGTGGGAAAAGGAACCGGGGCCAGAATAGGGTTGCTATTGTACGCAAAGCCCTTGCTCCTGGGAATTTTTCCTTCGCGGATCATCATTTCTCCACCCAGCGCCATAGGATAGGCATCTTCCCAATAATTGAGGAACATACTCATGTTTTGTGGAAGATCGGGGTGTAAAACTTCGGCATCGTATAAAAGTCCGTCTACGAGTATAGCTACACGGTCATGGCCTTCGCTGAGATAAGAAACGAGTTTCATGTATGGCAGTATTTTTAGCAGTATTTAATGGCTGCAATATAGGAAGAAGTCCGGAAGCCTGCGGTGAGGTGCTGCCGGTTTATGCGTTGTAAAAAATTACCCGGGGGCTTTATTTGTTTGTAACTTTTCGGCCATGAAACCAACTTTGCTAATAACGGCTTTGTTAGCAACAACCTGCGCAGCAACAGCACAAACCAGAACGGATGCGTGGTTGGAACAACTGATCAGGCAGCAGGCTACGCCCTTTTTGAAAGATATCCTGAACCAGCCTGATACATTTCATTACCAGTTCATCTATACAAAGATCGACCGCGATAAAAATAATCAACCGCATTTTACCAATTACTATTTCCGGGTAAACCGTAATGAATACTTTAACCCGGCATCAATGGTTAAACTGCCTACTGCCTTACTGGCCCTGGAAAAGATCAACAGCCTGCGCCCATACGGGGTTAACCGGTGCACTACCATGCTTACCGACAGTGCGTATTACCGGCAAACAACAGTGAGCCGCGATAGCAGCGCCGCTGATCTTTTGCCGTCTGTAGCGCAATATGTAAAAAAGATCTTTCTGATAAGTGATAATGATGCCTATAACCGGTTATATGAATTTGTTGGGCAGCAGCAACTGAATGAACGCTTGTGGCAAATGGGGTACCACGATACCCGCATTACCCGCCGCTTTGTGACCATGAATGAAGAGGAGAACCGCCATACCAACCCGGTAAGGTTTATGCAGGGTGACAGCCTGCTGTATGCGCAACCGCCCGCCTATAGTGTAGTACCTTTTGACTTTCATAAAAAAATATTGATCGGCCGGGCGCATTACAACCGGGAAGACAGCCTCATAAATGCGCCCATGGATTTCACTACCCATAATAATTTTCCACTGGAAGATATGCAGCAGATATTGCAGGCTGCGCTGTTCCCTAATTCGGTTCCAGCCAAAAAACGATTTCAACTGCAGCCCGATGATTATGCTTTCCTGTACCGGTATATGAGTGAGCTGCCTTCCGAAAGCCAATTTCCGCACTACGATACAACAGTATATTTCGACAGCTATACCAAATTCTTTATGTTCAAAGCATGGCGAAGCAAAATTCCTTCCTACATGCGGGTGTTCAATAAAACCGGCTGGTCGTACGGGTTTTTAACCGATGTGGCTTATATCGTTGATTTCAGGAACAAGATAGAATTTATGGTAAGCGGTAATATTTATGTGAACAGCGATGGGGTAATAAATGACGATAAATACGAGTATGTTGAAACGGGGTATCCCTTTTTTAAAGAGATGGGCAATATTATTTATCAATATGAGCTGAAAAGAAAAAGGAAATATTCACCTGATCTCAGCGCCTTTCAATTAGATTATCGCAATTAATAGCCGTCACAGATCTAATGCAGCAGAACATGAACAAGTATATTATTCCCCTTTATATCAGTTTACTGTTAAGTATAACCGGTTTTCAGGCAATGGCACAAACCAATAGCTGGGTGCGGATCAATTTATTAGGTTACCAGACATTTAATTCCAAGGTGGCGGTGTGGTGCAGTAAGGAACAAACGGCGATCACTGGTTTTACGATCATTGAGGTAGCCAGCAACAAAACAGTTTTTACCGGAAAGGCCGGCAAGCCCTTCGGCGCTTATGGCCCTTTCACGCAAACCTATAGACTGAATTTTTCTGCTTTTAAAAAGCCGGGCCGCTATGTAATTAAGGCCGGGACGGCCACTTCGCCTGAATTTAACATCGGGGCCGATGTGTATAAAGGCGCTGCTGATTTTTGTTTGCGTTATATGCGGCAGCAACGCAGTGGGTTTAATCCTTTTTTAAAAGACAGTTGCCATACGCACGACGGGTATACGTTGTATGGCCCCATGCCCGATAGCACCCATATTGACGTAAGCGGGGGCTGGCACGATGCCTCAGATTACCTGCAATATGTAACCACTTCAGCCAATGCCACCTGGCATTTGCTGGCGGCATATCGTGATTTTCCCCATGCATTTACCGATGAGCATCAGGAAAACGGGTTACCCGGAAAAAATGGCCGGGCCGATGTATTGGATGAGGCGCGCTGGGGATTGAACTGGTTATTAAAAATGCATCCACGAAAAGATTGGCTATTTAACCAGATCGCCGATGACCGCGATCACCATGGAATGCGTTTACCCAAAGAAGATAGTTTCTATGGGCGCGGATTTGAGCGGCCGGTATATTTTTGCACCAGTACCCCCCAGGGTTTTGGAAAAAATAAGAACCGGTCGACCGGGCTGGCCTCTACCGCCGGCAAATTTGCCAGTGCTTTTGCATTGGGCGCTACGTTATTTAAGGATACCCTGCTGAAAAGCCGGGCCCTCTCGGCCTGGGCCTTAGGGGTTGAAAAACCTGGTGTTTGCCAAACCGCACCGGGGCGTTCGCCCTATTTTTATGAAGAAGATAATTATACCGATGATATGGAACTGGCCGGCGCTTCCATCTACAATATGGACCCTGCGCACGAGGAATATTTAAACGCTGCCTACAAATATGCAAAAGGTGAAACCATTACACCCTGGCTGGGGGCCGATACAGCAAGGCATTATCAATGGTACCCGTTCATAAACCTGGGACATAATGAACTGGCTTTACAATTACAGGGAAGGGAGCGATATGAAATAACTGGTTATTACAAACAAGGTATTGACCGGGTTTGGCAAAAAGCCAAACAGAACGCATTTTACCGGGGCATCCCTTTTATCTGGTGCAGTAACAATTTGACCACCTCTTTTGCTACACAATGTTTCTTCTACCGCGTGGGATTAACTAATGATTATACGTATTACGAATTGGAGCAGGCCTGTTTTGACTGGCTATTGGGCTGCAATCCCTGGGGCACCAGTATGGTGTATGGTTTACCAGCCTGGGGCGATACGCCCACCGACCCGCATTCGGCATTTACCCACATAGGCCATTACCCTATTGATGGGGGATTGGTTGATGGTCCGGTTTATGGGAATATTTACAAAAACCTCATCGGTATTACCCTGAATGAACCCGATGAATATGCCGCTTTTCAAAGCGACCTGGTGGTGTATCATGATGATTATGGCGACTATTCAACCAATGAGCCCACCATGGATGGAACCGCCACGTTGATCTATTTGCTGGCGGCCAAAGACAATGACCGGCAAGAGGTAATGACTCAACCAACCAGGCGGCTTGTTTCAGCATCCGCCTTAAAAAACACCCTTTCCCATGGTGCTATAACGAGGGGTGCTGAGGTCAGCCAGAAACTGGCCCTGGTGTTCACCGGCGATGAATATGGTGATGGGGCTGCTTATATTGCCCGGTTATTACAACAGCAAAAAGTAAAGGCTTCTTTTTTCTTTACCGGCCGTTTTTATCGCAATGCCGCCAATAAAGCAGTGATACAACAATTGAAACAACAAGGCCAATATTTGGGTCCGCATTCCGATCAGCACCTGTTATATTGCGACTGGACCAAACGTGACAGTTTATTGGTCACAAAAAAACAGTTCAGTCAGGACCTTGACAATAACTATGCGGCTATGCAGGCTTATGGAATCAGTAAGAAACAGGCCCCGTATTTTCTTCCCCCTTTTGAATGGTATAATGATACCATAGCGGCCTGGACTAAACAGAAGGGTCTTCAACTCGTGAACTTTACGCCGGGCACTTACAGTAATGCCGATTATACCACACCTGATATGAAGAACTACCGGAACAGTGCATCCATATTAGATTCAATCATAAATTATGAGCAGCAAAATATATCGGGTTTGAATGGGTTTATATTGCTCGTGCACGTTGGCACCCAGGCTGAACGTACCGATAAATTTTATTATCAGCTTCCCCGGCTTATTAATTATCTGCGGCAGCAGAAATACACATTAACCACCATCAATGAATTATTAAAATAGGGCAATTGTGGAAATATTTGCCCCTTTGAGCTGCATTTTGGTTATTAGGAAAATCAATATTCATTCAATTTGTTCTTTTCCGCGAACCTTTTTTTTGTAACAGGGTTATAAAAGTTAGCACCTACTTTTCCAACTAACACGGTACCCTGACAAGCATTTAACTAAGAAAGGATTTGATCTAAAAGCGATTTCCAGATGGAAAAGCTAACCAAACCACGCTTTTCGAAAAATGGCGGCGAAGCCGTTTTTTATCAATTGCGGCAGGATGTGGCTATTCTTGTGCAGCAATTGGAACCAAAACGACGGGGAAATATTTTGCTTAAAGCTATTCTGTTTCCCGCCCTTTACATACTTACTTACATGGCCATTCTGGTTGCTGGTAACCAGCCTGGTATCCTTTTCACCGGCTATTTCTTTTTGGGTGTTTTCCTGGTTATGATCTTCCTGAATATTATTCATGATGCGGTACATGGCACCGTTTTCAATAGTAAAAAATTAAATCAATGGTATGTTTACCTCTTCGATCTTATGGGAGCGAATAGCTATGTGTGGCGGCAACGCCATATCAGGTTCCACCACAACTATCCCAATGTGAACGGGTGGGATACCGATATTGAGCAAAGTGACCTCGCGCGCATTTTCCCTAACGCTAATACCTTATATTTTCACCGGTACCAGCATATCTATTTACCATTATTATATCCGTTATACCTGTTCAACTGGTTGCTGGTACGCGATTTTAAAGACTATTTTAATAAGAGAAAGACCATCTGGAAACTCGTTACCATACCGCCAATTGAATACATTAAGCTGTTTGTATTCAAAGCGTTTTTTCTTTTTTACCTTATCATATTACCTAAACTGGTACTATCTGTTTCCTGGTTGCAGCTAATAACCGGGTTTATCATTATGATATTTACGGCCAGTGTATTTTCGCTGATGGTGTTGTTAAGTCCGCACGCTAATAACAGTTCAAAGTTTCCATTGCCCGATGAGGGGAATATCCTGCCGCATAACTGGATGATGCATATGTTGTACACCACCAATGACATTACCAATGATAACTGGTTTATCAGGTTTTTTATGGGTTGCTTTAACTATCATGTGGCCCATCACCTGTTTCCTAATATCAATCATATATATTATCCGGAAGTTACCGGTTTGTTAAAACAGTATGCCGAAAGGTATGACCTGCCTTACCGGCAATACTCCCTGGGCGCTTCACTGGTAAAACATTACCGTTTATTGAAAGAGAATGGGGTTACGGAGGATATATTTGAGGAAACTATGTAGGTGAAATGCGCATTTGTAAGTAAATGATTTTTGTATTTTTGCCTCAATTACACGGTTATGAAATTTGAGAAGATACATAATAAAGGACAGGCACGCTTGTTTCAGAACCAATACCTTGAGATGCTCACCAAAACACATCCCCTGGTTATATGGGGCATGTATATTCCGGTGATCATTTACATGTTATATTACAGCGGTGATCATTTCGGCTTTTCGGCCATGCGGATCGCGCTTACATTTATTGGGGCCCTATTGTTCTGGACCTTCTTTGAGTATATAGCCCACCGTTTCCTGTACCACCTGGTGAGCGAGAACCCACGGGTGCAAAAGTTTGTGTACACCATGCATGGAAACCACCATCATTATCCACGGGATAAACAACGGTTATTTTTGCCCCCGGTACCCAGTATTATTATGGCTTCGGCTATTTTTTTCCTGATGTACCTCATGATAAGGGAAAATGTGTTTATGTTCTTCCCCGGGTTCATTCTCGGGTATTTACTATACGGCAGTATGCATTATGCCATTCACGCCTGGAATCCGCCCTTTAAATGGATGAAACCTCTTTGGCGGAACCACCACCTGCACCATTATAAAGATGAGAACAAGGGCTATGGTGTTAGTACTACTATCTGGGACCGGGTTTTTGGAACCATGTTCGATCTGAAAAAGGAAAAGGAAGATAAAGAGAAGGTGAAAGACCTGATGTTTAAAGGATAGTTGATAAGAATACCCCTTTACTTATCGGGTTTAACAGGTTAACCCCTTTAACTAAATAAATACCGGTAGGTGCGGTGTATTTTATCCTGTTTAGCGCCGGTGGCTTCGTGCAGGGCGAGCATTTTGTCGTTAAAGTCTCCCACCCAGGCCAGTTCAACACCTGTTATGGTATTGCGCGGCAAAACTTCCAGTTGCAAACAACGAATGAGGGCTGATTCAATACCATGGTTCTGGAACTTTTTCTTGCACCCCATAATAATGATCCGCAGCCGGTCGACCGTCATGGTTTTTGAGTACCAGAAGAATTTTAGCTTACCCCACAGGTTTAGTTTGCCATGTACATGTTTCAATACCTGGTTTACATCGGGCAAACAAAGCACTACGGCAATTGGTTCATTTTTATAATAGGCAAACCAGATTATTTTTTCATCCATGATAGCCTTCATTTGCCGGAACGATTCTTTAATAGTGCCCATTTCAATGGGTGTGAAATTCTCAAAATCGCTCCATGCATCGTTATAGATCTCCCGGAAGTCGGCGGCAAACTGGTCGAACTGCGCCTTGCTAAAATGCCGGAAACTATAATCAGGCTTTTTCATTACCCAGTCGGCAATGCGAGTGAACCGTTCGGGCAGCGGGTTAGTGGCATCCAGAAAATTAGTGAACTGATCATAGAGTTTTGTAAAACCGTATGATTCAAAAAAATCTTTATAGTAGGGGAGGTTATAATTCATACCCAGGCTTGGTGGTTTGAACCCATGTATCAGCAAGCCCCAGTATTTATCATTTTCGCCAAAATTGATGGGGCCATCCATGGCTTCCATACCATTGTTTTTCAACCATGCTTTGGCTGTATCGAGCAATAAAAATGCGGCTTTTTCATCCTGAATACATTCAAAAAAGCCCACTCCGCCTGTTGGTTGTGGGTTCTTAAATGCTTTTTCGTGATTGATAAAGGCTGCTATACGGCCTATATACTCACCCTGTTTGTTGGTTAGTAGCCAGCGTTTACAAATGCCATGAGAAAAAAATACGTTGCGGGAAGGGTCAAATATTGCTTCCACATCACTGTCCAATGGGCATATCCAGTTCGGATCGTTTTTATATAATCTTTTTGGCAGGTCTATAAAATCACGCGCCTGCCGCCAGGTGGCTACCTCAGTCAGGTTCATGTAGCGAACTTAGGAATTATTCACCATTTATCGTCATCCGGAATATTCTCCTGCGATTTGAACCGGGCCCGCATTTTTTGTTTTTGCAATTGTCTTTCTATGATCAGTTCAGCGATCAAAATGCCGGCATCTTTATCGGCCTGGTTCTCCAGCGTTTCCCTGAGCGTTTTTTCTGAAATATCAATTCGGTATAAGAAATTAACAAGGCGGGTAAAATTAGCCTGTATCAAATGGTTTATGCCTTCTGCCAGGGCATCAATTAACTGTTGTTTATTATTTGTGACAGGAAGGTTAAAATCATTGCTCAGTTCCTGCTGCAACAAAGGGATATTTTCTTCAGGCAATTGCATGTGTTGGAAATAAATTCATTTTACATAAAAAAAATAAATCACACAATTGGCGCCCAGCAAAATGTGCCAAATATTTTTTACAACCGGTTTCCTGCATGTGGCATCAATTGACTATTTTTACAATGAGATGCGCCAGGAGCGAATGGCGTATTTCAAAAGATAGCATTCAAAGACCCTCACTTCTTGTAACATTTTAACCTTATTCTCCGGACATGCGTTGGAGTGCTGGGATAATTGTTTGCTTACTTTTTTTAAGTACCTGCGTGCAGGCACAACGTAACCGCTATGGCAGTATCAAAGGTACGGTTACAGATTCATTAAGCCGCCATTCGCTCGAATCTACTTCAATAGCCGTATATCTTACATCAGATTCCTCGCTTGTTAATTATGCGTTAAGCAATCACAAAGGCGAATTTACCATTACTGATATTCCGCTGAACATCAATTGTACCCTGGTCATAACGAACCGTGGATATGAAGTATTTACTAAATTCATAAAGCTGACCCCCGATAAAAAAGACCTGCTGCTTGATACCATTCTGTTGGTTAAATCATTTAACGAACTGAAGGCGGTGACTGTAACCGCATTGCGACCGCCCGTATCGGTAAAACCAGATACCCTTGAATTCAATGTTACTGCATTTAAGACGCTGCCTAATGCGATGGTGGAAGATCTGTTAAAACAATTGCCCGGTGTAGAGGTTGATAAAGATGGAAACATTACCATCAATGGGAAAAAGGTGTCGAAAATTATGGTCGATGGCCGGGAGTTCTTTGGCGGCGATCCCAAAATCGCCATTAAAAATCTGCCCAAGGATATTATTGATAAACTGCAGGTGGTAGATAATAAAAGCCGTGAAGCACGCTTTAATAAAACCACTAATGGCAATGAAGACCTGGCAATAAACCTTACCCTGCGAAAGGATGTGCAAAAGGGATGGTTTGGAAGGGTTAGCGCGGGTTATGGCACCAATGAACGTTATGAAGGTGGTGGCATGATCAATTTTTTCAATGGCTCAAAACAGTTCAGCCTTATTGGTAATGCCAACAATACAAACCGCGGTAATTCGGGCGGAGATTTCGATATTAACAACAGTCGCAGTACCCTCGATGGCGGTGGCGGGGGATTAACCCGCTCCGCATCGGGCGGATTGAATTTCAGTGAGAACGTTGGCAGCCAGTTAAAATTAACAGGCAGCTATTTCTATAATAAAAGCCACACCGATAACTTATCGAAAGTGCACCGGGAAAACAGATTACCCGATACTACTTTCCTGTACGATGCCGATAATGACAATGTGAATGAATACCTCAACCACCGGTTCTCGCTTAATGCCAGTTATACTATTGATACCCTCACCGAAGTGAATGTGAATTCATATGTGAACACTAATAAGAGCGATATGGTGAGTACAAAACAGGCTGCCTCAACACAAATGAGTGGGCAGCTGATCAATACGAGTGAGAACACTTATAGCACAACAGGAAATGGTTCAAATATCAGCACCGAGATCTTCTTTAGCCATCGTTTCAGAAAACAGGGCCGGGGAGTAACGTTTGGGTTTAATTATAACTATAACAATCAAAGATCTGTTAGCGACAATATTGGGCAGAATGATTTTTATAAGAATGCGGTGCCTGACAGTACCGACCTGGTAAACCAGCGAAGTGATGCAAGGAATACGGGAAAGGTGCTCACTTTTACTGCCACCTACTCTGAGCCAGTGACCAAATATATCAATGCCATATTCAGGTATAATTATAACCAGAATAACAATATTTCAGATAAACTCACCAACCGGCTTAACCCCGTTACCGGTAAATATGATGTGGAAGATACCGCATTTACCAACGCTTTTCGAAATACCAACGAAGCACATACACCTGATGTAAGCCTTAATTTTAATAAGGACCAGTACCGGGCTTCCATTGGTTCAGGGATACAAATATTGAAGCAGGACAATCTTTCAGTGACTACAGGAACCCTGTTGCATCAAAGCTATGTGAATATTACGCCTTCAGCCAACCTGGGTTATAATTTCAGCAAAACCGGTAATGTTTCCGTTTATTATAATGGCCGCAGCCAGCAGCCCAGCATTCAACAATTACAACCGGTTCCCGATAACAGCAATCCGTTGTATGTGCAATTGGGTAATCCCGATCTGAAACCCTCTTTTTTTCATAACCTCAATTTGCAGGTACGTGAGTCAAAAGGGAACAGTTACTGGTTCACGGGCCTCACCTTTAATACAACGCAAAACCAGATCATTTATCAAACCTGGTACGATGACGTGGGAAAGCAATACAGTCAGCCCGTTAATGTAAATGGTAATTACGGAATGTCGGGTAACCTGCAGTTCAGCCAATCCTGGAAAAGAAGGGACATATTGTTGCGGATGAACCTGGGCAGCAACGGCTATTATAACCGCAATAATACCTTTTCGAATAAAGTGAACATAACTTCCAACGCCTATAGTTTTTCTCAATCAATTGGGCTCAACTTTACTTATAAGCAACAATTGAGCATTATGCCCACTTTTAACATCCGGTATAACAAAACGAAATATTCTTCTGAGTCGGTGGCCGGTGCGGCATTCAATACAAAAACGCTTTCGCTGAGCGCTTTCTGGAACCAGCCGAAATGGTTAATACTGGAAAATAACCTGCAGTATAGTTATAACAGCCAGATAGCGCCGGGATTCAATAAAAGTGTTACCATGTGGAGTGCTGCCGTGAATTGTTTGCTGTTTAAAAAACAACAGGGTATGTTAAGATTGGCTGTATACGATATTTTAAAACAGAATGCCGGTGTATACCGTAGCATTACCCAAACTTATATTGAAGACCGCCAAACACAGGTACTGCAGCAATACTTTCTGCTGAGCTTTACTTATAATTTAAGAAAGTTCAATCCGAAGCAGGCAAGGTGATCAGAATTTTTCCACCACGCCCAGTCCAAACAAAGCAAAATCATATTTTACCGGGTCAGCAGCATCAAGTTGGCGCAAACAGGTTGTAAGCTCAAGCGCGGCCTGCCAGTCGATCTGTTTGCGCGGTAACAGATTAAACCGTTTGGCAACCCGGGCAACGTGCAGGTCGATAGGGCAAATAAGCTGGGCGGGTGAAATGGTTTTCCAGATGCCAAAATCAACACCACCATTATCCTGGCGCACCATCCAGCGCAGGAACATGTTCAACCGTTTACAGGTAGAATTTTTTTCAGGCGTTGCAATGTGTTTGCGGGTGCGGGCCGGCACATGTTCCAACGAAAAAAAATAATGGTGAAAACCCGCCAGGCCGTTTTCAACCGTAGCATCGTTCTTTTCCATGCAGCGGGTAAAAGCTGTTTCAAGGCTTTTATGTTTTGAATAATGGGATCTTAAAAACTCAATGAAGTACAGCAGATCGGTGGTGTTGAAAGTGCGGTGTTTGAACGCCAGCAGTTTTTTCAATGCATTATCATCATGTTGCAGAATGAACTGATGCGGCGCCATATCCATCGCCTGCATCAGTTCAAGTGATTTTTTGATGATTGTGGTGCGGTTCCCCCAGGCAAAAACAGCTGCAAAAAAGCCGGCTATTTCAATATCGGGTTGCCGCCTGAATAAATGCGGTATTGAAACAGGATCATCTTTTATGAACGAAGGTTGATTGTATTCCTCCGTTTTCCGGTTCAGAAAATCTTTTAAAGATGGCTGTTTCATTGTTTATGTCTGGTTTAACCGTGTTTCCACTTTCCGGCGGTAGGCAAACACGCGCTTAACGCTTTTTGTTGCGACCCTTTGATCCTTCGACTTCGCTCAGGACGCTCAGGATGCTGGTTAGCCTATAGCAGATTTCAGGTCTTCAATAAGATCTTCGGCATCTTCAATACCTACGCTAAGCCTGATGAGGGAATCGCTCAAGCCGTTCTTTATGCGTTCTTCACGCGGAATGGAAGCATGCGTCATGGTGGCCGGGTGGTTGATCAGCGACTCAACGCCACCCAGGCTTTCGGCCAGCGAAAATACTTTGGTTGATGATAATAATTTCATGGCTGTTTCAACACTATCGTCTTTCAACGTAAAACTGATCATGCCACCAAAGCCGCGCATTTGCTTTTTTGCGATGGCATAACCCGGGTGGTCAGTAAACCCGCACCAGTATACATGCCCAACTTTGGGATGATTACGCAGGAACTGCGCTATTTTCTCGCCATTCTCACAATGTCTTTCCATACGTACATGCAGGGTTTTGATACCGCGCAACACCAAAAAGCAATCCATGGGGCCCGGTACGGCGCCACAGCTTTTTTGAATGAAGTACAGCTGGTCGCGCAGGGCCTGATCGTTCATGACCAAAGCGCCCTGAATAACATCGCTGTGCCCCCCGAGGTATTTGGTAGCGGAGTGCATTACAATATCTGCTCCCAGATCGAGTGGGTTTTGCAAATAAGGGGAAGCGAAAGTGTTGTCAACACACAGCAGCAGGTTATTGGCTTTTGCAATGGCGGCCACTGCTGCAATGTCAACAATATTGATGAGCGGGTTGGTGGGTGTTTCCGTCCATATAAGCTTTGTGTTCTTGTTGATATAAGTTTTTATATTATCAGCTTCCTGCATGTTCACATAATGGAAGTGGATACCAAACCTTTCAAATATTTTGGTGAACAGGCGATAGGTTCCGCCATACATATCGTTGGCTGCAATGACCTCGTCGCCAGGTTGTAACAATTTTATTACGGCATCAGTAGCGGCCACTCCACTGCTAAAGGCCAGCCCAAATTTTCCGTTCTCGAGCACGGCCAGCGCTTCTTCCAGGGCAAACCGCGTTGGGTTCTGTGAACGGGCATATTCAAACCCTTTATGTTTGCCGGGTGCGGCCTGTACAAAGGTGGATGTTTGGTAAATAGGGGTCATAATAGCCCCGGTTGATGGATCGGGTTCTGCTCCTGCATGTATGCATTTTGTTCCAGGTTTCATATCTTCTTCTGTATAAATGATTTATTGAATGGTAATTGAACTGCTGCAAAGATGCGGAATTAATACCAGCTACACTTCGCCCACCCCCTTTATAATGCCTGTTAATAATCCGGATTTCCAGTTTAACAGAAGCTTAACCCGGCAGCTGAAATTAACTGAAACATTTTGCAAACCGTTTGTCAGCCTGCATTTGCCGCAATCAGTAGAACGCTTATCAGGGCAAAATGTGCGAAAGAGTTCGTAGATCTTGTCATGACCCGCCCGCCGGTACTAATTATCTTGACTTCGGCTTTTATACATTATACATTTGGTGCATCAATCACGCATAAATAGTATAAGCCATGAAAAAAGTGATCACCATCTTGTTTGCCGCGCTGGTTACAGCGGGTAGTACTTACGCATTCGATCCATTTGATCCCAACGAAAAAGTTTTAAAAGCATTCAACGAAACCTTTACCAGCGCCCAGGAAGTTCGCTGGGAAGAATTCCCCTCTTACTTTGCGGTGAGTTTTGTAAGCGGCGGCATCAGGGCAAAAGTGAACTACGACAAAGAGGGCAATATGATGAGCTCTATTCGTTATTATGCTCCGCAGTTATTGCCATTCTTCATCATGAACAAGGTTAATAAAGAATACCCAAGGAAAAAATTGTTCGGCGTAACAGAAGTTACTCATAACAACCTGATAGCCTATTACATTAAGCTGGAAGATAGCACCCATTGGTACACAATAAAAGTTGATGCCGACGGCAACTGTGAACAAACAGAAAAATATAAAAAAGTATAAAAGCTGCAGCGTTGGTTTAAATACACCTTGAGCATTGGGCTATGTGTAACCAGGCAAAGCGCTCAAGGTGTTTTATAAATTTTAGCGCAATAGCTGCGCGGCTACCAGGTAGCGCCAGTCATAATTATCAGCCGCATGGGCCTCTTGCGGCTGAATTTTTTTTTGTAAAACCCGGGCTTTCAACATACCCTGTTTAACAAGTATCTTCTTCGATTCGTGTATATATTCCTGTAACCGTTTATCATTCATCCATTGTTGCTGGGGCGGTTCAAACCCTATTTTATCGGTTCGCCAGGACAGCCCTTTCGGTAACTTCGCTTCCATACTCTTGCGCAACAACCATTTGGTATAGCCATCCCTGATCTTGAAGCGGGCGGGAAGGGAGAATAACAGCTTTACCAGTTCATGATTTAAAAAGGGTAAGCGCACTTCTGTTCCATGCGCCATGGAGTTCCTGTCGGCATAGCGCAACAATTCTTCCAATCCGTTCACAAACGTGTTGTAATAAAGCACGTTGTTCAATTCATCAAAATGGGCAATATCGTAATAAGATTCTCCGTATGTTTTTATAAATGTTGCAGAAAGATCGTGCGCCTTCAGCTGCTGGCGGGTCCGCTGGCGCCGCAAATACCAACCGGCATAGGAGGGCATAGCTGCCGCCAGTTTATTTTTAATGCCCCAGGATTCTTTTATGCCTAAAGAATGGGCTGTGTTTAATTCATGATGCAGGGTCCCTTTGTTCTCCCTGAACAGTTGTTGCCAGTACCAGTGGTAATATTTATGATAGCCGGCGAGTATTTCATCGGCGCCCTGCCCATCGAGCAATACAGTTACCTGGTGTTGGCGGGCCAGTTCATATACATAATACTGGGCAATAACGCTGGCCGATTGAAAAGGCTCTTCCTGATGATAACATATTTTTTCAAGATCGCCAATCAGCTGACCGGCGTTCGGTTGTACCGTATAGTTTTGAACAGCAAAATGAGCCGTGGTGCAATTGATAGCGCCTGATTCATCATTTTTAAATCCGGGGAATATGGCAGAAAATGTTTTGTACTTCCCTGCACCTATGTCCTTGATAGCGGCCAGCACGCACGAACTATCGAGCCCACCGCTTAAGGAGGTGCCTACCGGTACATCGCTTCGCAATCTTCTTTGTACCGACTGGTTAAACAATTCAGTGAACTGTGCAATGGCCTTTTGATCGGTGATGGCTTCATCAACAAAATCTACATCAATGTTCCAGTATAGCGAGCGGGTGATGCGGCGTTCGGGTAAATGATAACGGATAAAAGAGCGGGCCGGCAGTTTGTTGATGCCGGTATAAAAGGTTTCTTCGGCATTGGCGGGGTTTTGGGTATAGCCCAGCGTGAAGTAATTGAAAAACATTTTTTCATTGATCTGTTTTTCAATGCCAATTGCCCATAAGGCCTTCATTTCGCTGGCAAATACGAACTGGTCGCCATCGAAATAATAATAGAATGGCTTTTCACCAAACCGGTCGCGGGCGGCAAACAGGGTTTGCTCCTGTTGGTCCCAAATGGCAAACGCAAACATGCCGTCGAAGTATTGCAGGCAATCGCTTTTGTAATGATCATAAGCGGCCATTATTACTTCAGTATCGGATTGGCTGAAGAATTGATACCCTTTTTGCTGTAATAGTTCCCTTATTTCAAGGTAGTTATAAATTTCTCCGTTGTGGATGATGGTATACCGGTTCCCATAATGCATGGGTTGGGCGCCGGTTGGTGCCAGGTCAATGATGGCTAACCGGCGATGGCCAAAGCCGGTGGTATTGTTTGCATTGATCCAGTGTCCGTCGCCATCGGGGCCGCGGTGCGCCAATGCCCCGGTCATTTTTTTAAGGCGGGTAACGGATAACAGATCCGCATTATGGGTTATAATACCTGCAATACCACACATAACAACAAGATAGAAAAAAATGGGAGTACTTACCAGGTAATTGGCAAACTCGCCTTCACGCTATCCCATTCCATGATCAGTTGCATACCCTTGTTGGCTTTTTCAAACTCCATGGTAAACAGTTCGTAGGGGAAACGTGTTTTTGCAATGGGAATGGTGAATTTATATTCGTCTTTCGTTGAGTCGATCTTTAACCCCCAGGTATACAGGTCATCATTGAGCACCAGCGTCCAGTTATTTTCATGGGGAATGCAGTAAATAACGTAGCGGCCCTTCTGTACTTTTTTGTCGGTAATGGCAACGTCCTTAAAAAACTCGATCTCAGTGGCTTCATTGGCCCCCAGCCGCCATACTGAACCATATTTTATGAGCTCACCAAAAATGGTACGCCCGTTCTTTTGCGGCCGGCTGTAAATGACCCGGGCAACGAGGGGTTCTTTCACATTACCCGCCATTTTCAATTTGGGATAATCAACCGGATAATAGCTCATATCCATGGGCGACTTATCCAATCCAGGCTGCAGATCTTTTTCCGAAGGTTGTTTGGTGGTTGTTGAGGGGTTAATAGTTACAGTATTACTATTATCTGAACTGGTATTCCCGTCACAACCTGCTAAAAGGGCCAATATCCATACTAAAGAACAAAGCTTGATCAATTGCCTGGTCTGCATGATTTTATTTTATAAAGGTGATCGGACAAGTGGCTTTCACATTATCCCAGGCCATAATCATATTGGCGCCGGAATCGGTTTTATCGAAAAGCAGGGTAAAAGCCTCAACTGGTTCCTGTTGTTTTTCGAGTTTTATTTCTGTGCGCAGCACATCTTTTTTGTCGTCGTATTGAAAAGCCCCCCAAATATCGGTTTCTCTGTTAAAGATCAGCGTCCATTTATCCTGGTAGGGAATGGCATACATGCTGTACCGGCCTTTTTTCAGTCGGGTATTATCAATTTTTACATCTTTATACAGTTCAATTTCAGTGGCTTCATTAGCGCCCAGCCGCCATACCTTGCCATATTCAATGAGGTCGCCGAATACATTACGTCCATTTTTTTGCGGCCTGCTATACAATACGCGGGCTACCAGGGGGTCGGTGGCTTTATTCTGGATCTTTAAAATGGGAAAATTGGCCGGAAAATAGCTTGCATCCATAGGCGATTTATCCAGGGCAAGGGGTTTAAACTGGGCTTCAACGGTTGCGCACGATATGGTTAATCCAAAAATCAAGACCACCAACTGCTTCATCTTCTTAGTTTTTAGGTGTTAAGACGTTTTAAATGGGGCGATGCGTTGTATGCGAACGGCATTCTTTGGAATGGTGTGGCATCCCCCTTGGTTTGCAATTAATCGGCAAAAATAAAAGTTACACAGATTCCCTGCTAACACTTTATAACCATTAAACGTTCGGGAGATAAAAATTCCTTCGGCGTGAATAACTTTTAAAAGGATTTTAATTGCTTACATATTTTGCAATCTATGGTAGGCGAACTGATGCAGGGCCGGAAAGAAGTCGGCATAGTATTGCTGCAGCTTGTGGTAATTGTCCTCAAACAGTTTGAAGGCCGTTTGGCTATCGGTTAAATAGGCCGCCCGGTGCACCACACCGGCAAAGCTTTTTTCAATGCCCGACCGGTTGCGGTAATTATACAGCCAGTTCTGCTGTTTCATGTAAGGGAACATTCGTTTGAAGGGTTCAGGGCAAAGGTCGAGGTATTTATCGAGCGAATCATAAACCTGTTGCGAGAATTCAGATAAAGAGTCGTCGGTGAACTGTTGCCAGTCGTTTGCCAGAAAATGGTCGTACGATACATCAATAAAAGCCGCGCTGTATAACCGGTAATGTGGTTTAAAGATGTTTTTGGCCTCTCTGGTAGCGGCATGCTCATCGGTGAAAGAATCGATGGCCCGGTGCAATAAAATACCTTTCTGCACCTCTTCAGGATACTGGTTAACCTGCTTTCCCTTCACAAAATCGCTGAAAAGATTGCCGGCCAGTATAGGTGGCTGATTAAATGATAAATATGCGTGCGCCAGGTAATTCAATAGATATGATTGTTGTAATGACAATATAACGTTTTACGCCGGGTTTTAGGTAGAAAAAAGGAAAAAAGAATTAATAATATTGAACTTTTTTAATCCTGCTTATTTCCACAATTCCATTTTAACGATAGGTTAACCCTGATTTAGGAAATATTTAAACAATTGGCTGCAACCCTTTACCAGCCTGCATTACACCGGTTTCTATAACAATCGGGGCCACAAATTGTTTAAACTGGCTTAACATACGGCACCATTAGTCATAATTTTCGTGATACCAGTGTAACCTCGGCTATTTTTGTG
This sequence comes from Niastella vici, assembly GCF_002077945.1. GTDB lineage: Bacteria > Bacteroidota > Bacteroidia > Chitinophagales > Chitinophagaceae > Niastella > Niastella vici. The sequence goes on along the minus strand of NZ_LVYD01000001.1, from coordinate 329,445 downwards.
TCGACTAATCGATAAAGAACCTGATTAGTTCACGTTTAAAAAAAGTATAGCCATGAAACAGATTCCCGCTTCGCGTATAGTATTGGGTGACGCTGACAGTTGATCCCATTTATAATAGTGGTGATGTAGCCAAAAAAAGTATTGACGTTCCCTGTAACAATTTTCAATAAACTGCTACATATATTTCATACCGCTTCAAAACAATAATTAGTAATTAAAAAACAAACCGGGCAGTGGCATCCAAATAGCCAGGATGCAATACTATGCCCAATCATTAGAACAAAGTAAAAATAGCATCATGAAAAACAAGATCCTCATTGGCGTATTTGTATTAGTAACAGGCATCAGCAGTGCTTTTGCTAATGGTAACGAAGAAGTGAATCAACGTATCATCAACGCTTTCCAGAAAGAATTTGCCGGTGCGCAAAATGTACAATGGGCAAATGCCAAAGAATTTGTAAAAGCCACCTTTACATTGAATGAACAGGTTGTGTATGCGTATTATGGCCAGGATGGCCGCCTGTTAGGTGTTACCCGCAACATTGTATCGGGCCAGCTGCCTATTAACCTGTTGACCGATCTTAAAAAGAATTACAATAATTACTGGATAACCGATCTGTTTGAAATGGCCGCCAATAATGAGAGTGGGTATTATGTAACGCTGGTGAACAGTGATTACAAGATTGTACTAAAATCAATCGGAACCAATGGCTGGGATGTATTTAGTAAGGAAAAGAAATAAACTGTGTAATTAAAGGTTTTTCTTATAGTTGGTTTTAGTTGGAAAGAAAAGGCTCCTGATTTTTCGGGGGCCTTTGTTTTATGTGAAGTAAGAAATAAGAAGTAAGAGGTATTAAGTTTTTCTTACTTCTTACCTCTTACTTCGGCCGCTCGCTTAGGACCAGAACCAGCATTCAACAATTGCCTGTTGGCCTCTGCCAATTGCCCATTGCTAATTGCCCCCCGATTCCCTACCTTTGCCGCCACAAAAAAACTGATCATGAGCAAAGGACCCATTTCGCAATTTATACAACATCATTACCGGCATTTTAATGCTGCTGCCCTCGTTGATGCAGCTCAGGGATATGAAACCCATTTACTGGAAGGTGGAAAAATGATGGTTACACTGGCGGGCGCCATGAGCACCGCCGAACTGGGTGTTTCGCTGGCTGAAATGATACGCCAGGATAAAGTGCATATCATCAGCTGCACCGGTGCTAACCTCGAAGAGGATATTATGAACCTGGTAGCACATGATCATTATAAACGCATTCCCAACTACCGCGACCTTACACCACAACAGGAGTGGGAATTACTGGAGCAGGGACTGAACCGTGTTACCGATACCTGTATCCCCGAAGAAGAAGCTTTCCGGAGCATTCAACATAACATCGTAAAACTGTGGAAAGATGCTGATGCCAAAGGCGAACGCTATTTTCCGCATGAATTCATGTATAAATTGCTGTTGAGTAAGGTAATGGAAAAAAATTACCAGATCAATACGAAAGACAGCTGGATGATCGCAGCCGCTGAAAAGAACCTGCCCATAGTAGTGGGTGGCTGGGAAGATAGTACCCTGGGTAACATCTTCGCTTCTTATATTATCAAAAACGAAATGAAAGCTACCACTATGAAGAGTGGTATTGAATACATGGTATGGCTGGCCGACTGGTACCGGAAGAACAGTGAAGGCAAGGGCGTTGGATTTTTCCAAATTGGCGGTGGTATTGCCGGTGACTTTCCCATTTGCGTGGTGCCTATGATGTACCAGGACCTGGAATGGCATGATGTGCCTTTCTGGAACTATTTCTGCCAGATCTCTGATTCAACTACTTCATACGGGTCTTATTCCGGAGCTGTGCCTAATGAAAAGATCACCTGGGGTAAGCTGGATATTAATACGCCTAAATATATTGTTGAAAGTGATGCTACCATTGTGGCGCCACTCATATTTGCCTATGTTTTAGGCTGGTAGAAACTCTTAATCGCTTGTTAACGGGCCCCCCGATGCAAATCGGGGGGCCTTTTCATTGTAATTTTGCCATGGCCTGTTGCCTGACCCATAAAAATTTTCCTGATCCTGTTCCTGCCGATAGGGGGAAATAGCAAAAGGCTGGTTTTACTAACTATTGGGGCATTGAAACAGAGCACTTTATAATTTAGTTTAATACAAATTCGGTTTACATTAAGAAACATGCAACGATTGCGATCCTTCATTCAGAAAGGCCTGGGTCATCGTTTTGGGATTATCCTGTTATTGGTATTCATTATTCTGGGCATTTCGTGTGCAACACGAATAGGCTTATTATTGTATACCGGTAAAGGATTCGACTTAACGATCACCAATCTGCTGGGCGTATTTGGAATTGGGCTGGTTTATGACCTGGCTGTGAGTTCCTATATTATCATTCCCTTTGTATTGCACCTATGGTTAACCAGCGAAACTATTTACCTGCCTAAATGGCGAAAATGGATGCTGTTGCTGTATGCGGGCCTCCTGTTGTTTTTTGCTTTTTCCCAGCTTGTTCCTGCTGAATATAATGCGGCTTTGCATTGGGGTATTGTAGCTGTTATTGGTATACGGCTTGGTATTTTTATTTTAATGGCTCAAAAAGGGCCTGTCTTCCGCACACATTGGCGTAAATATGTACTGTATGCCGATTTTTTCCTGATAACCTTTCTGCTGCTATTTAATGCCATTAGCGAATATTTTTTCTGGAATGAATTTTCGACCCGGTACAATTTTATTGCTGTAGATTATCTGATATATACAACCGAAGTACTGGGGAATATTCAGGAATCATATCCTGTTGTATGGATCATTGCCGGAGTGTTGGTATCGGCTTTTGCGGTTGTATGGTATTTAAGAAGACCCATTGCCAGGTCGTTGAAACAGGAAGTTCCTTTTGCCCGGCGTACAGTTATTTCCCTGGCTTTGCTGGTTTTTCCGGTGATCACATTTTTATTTGCAACCAATAAATGGAAGAAGTTCAGCAATAATGCATATGCCAATGAGCTGGCCGCCAATGGCCTGTTTGAATTTGGAACAGCCTTCAATAATAATGAGCTTGATTTCTACAAGTTTTATAAAGTACTGCCCGATGCAGAAGCCTTCAGCATTGTGCGTAAGGAACTGGCTACGCCCAATACCCGGTTTATAAATGATGATCCCTACAGTATTGAGCGCATGGTCTCTTATGCCGAACCGGAAAAGCCCATGAACGTGGTGCTGATAAGTGTGGAAAGCTTTAGCGCCGATTTTATGAATGCATTTGGCAATGATCAGCATATTACGCCCTTTCTGGACAGCCTGGCCACAAAAAGCCTGTTGTTCACCAATTTGTATGCCAGCGGAACCAGAACCGTGCGAGGCCTTGAGGCGTTGTCGCTGTCAATACCGCCAACACCAGGGCAAAGCATCGTTAAGCGCCCCGATAATGAAAATATGTTTTCATTAGGCGCCGTGTTTAAATCGAAAGGCTACATAACACAATACCTGTATGGCGGTTATGGATACTTCGATAACATGAATGCCTTTTTCTCGGGCAATCATTATGAGGTCATCGACCGCAAAGCATTGCGCCCCGAACAAATTCATTATGCCAATATATGGGGTGTGGCCGATGAGGACCTTTTCACCCTCACCCTTCAAAACCTTGATGCCAATTACAAAACAGGAAAACCGTTTTTTGCGCATGTGATGACGGTATCGAACCATCGCCCGTTCACCTATCCAGAAGGAAGAATAGATATTCCGCCTTCACGGCAGGCGAGGGAAGGGGCGGTAAAATATACCGATTATGCTATCGGAAAATTTATTCAGGAAGCCAGCGCAAAACCCTGGTTTAAGAATACGGTGTTTGTAATAGTGGCCGATCATTGCGCGGGTAGTGCAGGTAGTGTAGAGTTACCCGTTACAGGCTATCATATTCCTTTGCTGATGTACAGTCCCGGCACTATTCAGCCACAAAAATGTGATCGACTGATGGCCCAGATCGATATTGCGCCTTCTATTCTTGGTTTATTAAAATTTAACTACCGCTCAAAGTTTTTTGGACAGGATATTTTCACGCTGCCGGCCGGTCATGAAAGGGCGTTCATCAGCACCTACCAGGGACTAGGGTATCTTAGAAATGGGGCATTGGTGATTCAGTCGCCTGTACAGCAAATAGAACAATACAAACCTGATTTTACTACCGGAAAAGCGCAGAAGGAACCGTTGAAAGACAGCCTGGTTAAACAAGCCATTGCTTATTATCAAAGCGCCAGCTGGCTGCTGAAAAATAATAAATACCGTAATTAGGGAAAGAAGCTGAACTTCAGCATTAGATTTAGGAAAAAGGGCCCCGTTTTTTTGCGGGGCCTTGTTGTGAATACATTATACGTGATGGGTGGAATCTTTTTTCGGATGCTCTCTTCTGTCTTCTCTTAAGTCGCGGCGGTCTTCGTGTTTATCCTTGCGGTCTTCTTTTTTGTCGAGTTTGTCTTCGCGCCTGTCTTTGCGGTCTTCGGCTTTATCTTCTTTCTTATCGCGGCGGTCTTCACGTACATCCTTGCGATCTTCTTTTTTATCTTTTAGTTCTGCTTTTCTTTCTTTTGCACCAACAGAATCTTTTCTGTCGTGTTTAAAGTCGCGGCGGTCCCTGTGTTCTGCGCGATTGTCGCTGTGCGATTCTTTCTTTTCAGTTGCTGCAGCGTTGGCATTGGCGTCCTGTGCGTTAACAGTTTGAGAAATTACCATAGCCAAAGTAAAAGCAGCGCTTAAAAGGGTCTTTTTCAATAAACGGTCATTCTTCATAAAAACGGATTATTTTGTACGAGTACTAACGCTTGCAAAGGAAAAATCTTGTGTAATTGCTTAACATCTAAGTGTTTATTTGATGTGTACCTGTTTCGTCGATTCAATTGTAGAACCCGCCGATCCATTTTTTTCGATCTTCCATTAATTTAATAAAGGAGCCCCTTCATTGATCTTTTTTGGGGCAGCCAATAAATTAAAAAGCCGGAAAGGAAGGCTGTTAAGCTGTTCCTTTCCGGCTTTATGTTGCCCTTAGATAGTTTTAAACACAAGCTATTTTATTCACCCTTGTTTGGTGACGGCCACCTTCAAACGGGGTGGCAATAAAGATCTCGATCATTTCTTTGGCAATTTCCAGCGAAACAAAACGGGCCGGAATACAGATCACGTTGGCATCATTATGCTGACGTATTAACCGGGCCACTTCTGTTTCAAATGAAAGGCCGGCGCGTATACCCTGGTGTTTGTTGGCGGTAATGCAAACGCCATTGGCGCTGCCGCAAAGTAATATTCCAAATGCTACTTCCCCTTTTTCTACCGAATCAGCCACCGGATGCGCGTAATCAGGATAATCTACTGATTTGTTTTCATCAACGCCTTTGTCGGCTACGGTGTATCCTTTTTCGGTTAACCATTTTACAAGTGCCACTTTATAATCATAACCTGCATGATCGCTGCCAATGGCAATGGGTTTTGAGAATTCGAACATATTTTGATTGAGTTGACTAATTATAATTTTTATCAGCTAATATTATTGCCAGTTGTCTTCCTCTTCCTGGGTTCTCTTATACACGCGTTTTGACACAATAACGCTTAATTCATATAAGAACACCAGCGGTAAAAACACGATCATCTGGCTGGTCCAGTCGGGTGAGGGCGTAATAATGGCCGCCACCACCAGAATGGCCACGTAGGCATATTTACGATAGGTTGAAAGGAACCGCGGCGTAATTAACCCGATCTTGGTAAGTACGTACGATAATATTGGTAATTCGAAGGCAATACCACACCCTAATATAATATCAACCAGGTTGTCGATGTAATCACTCAACGAAGGTTTATACTCGTACATACCGGCCTGGCCCAGCGTAAAATTGGCCAGAAAATTATAAGTAAATGGCGCCAGTAAAAAGTATCCAAAGGCTGCGCCTAAAAAGAAGAACAGCGAAACAAAGAATATAGCATTGCGGCTGTATTTTAATTCCTTGGGCGATAAGGCCGGTTTTACAAATTTCCAGAATTCCCAGAAAATGAAAGGGAATGCTGCAATAAAACCGCCAATGACGCCAATTTGAATGGCCGACATGAACGGGCCGCTTACCGTAGTGCCCAGTAATTTATAACCGGGTGGAATGGGCGGCATGCAGAGCGCATCGCCAATTCTCAGGAAATGACTGAAGTTGCACAATGCCCGGTACGAGACAAAATTGTTGCGCACCGGCCCCATTACGACGTTGTCGAATACCCAATCGATATTTATAAAAATAACAATTGCCGCAACTAAAATAGCCACAGCAGAGCGCATAATGTGCCAGCGTAATTCTTCAAGATGATCAATAAAGGTCATCTCCGTATCATTGCTCCTTCTTTCAAAAAAGGTTATCGCCATAGGATCGCCATAAAGTCTGAATAATAATAATAAAAGCGGGGCAAATTTAAGGCTTATCGGGTAGGTATCAACATAAAGCTTGTTAAGGGCAGGAAATAAGCGGGGATACTCGATGGTTGGGAAACCTGTACCGGGGAAAAGTTAGTTTTTAAGTGGTTGCTGGTTACCAGTTACGGGATACCGGGCAAAAAATTTGGAGAACCCGATTATTTGCAGAGGTATCGAAATTCAAGCCTGGTAACTGGAAACCGGGAACTGGAAACTGGTTTATCGCAGGATCTTCAGGCGCACCATCTCAATTCTGGTATCGCTAACATTCAGCACCTCAAATTCGTAATTGCCAATGATTATGCGCTCTTTCAGGCGGGGAATGGTTTCGTGCTGGTGAATAATAAAGCCCGACAGGGTCTCGGAATCATTTTCCGGGAATTCGAGTTTGTACTTTTCTACCAGGTAATCCAGCTCGAGCCGGCCCGATAAAATATACTCGTCTTCAGAGATCATTTTCTCCTCAAATTCTTCCACGTCGTACTCATCCTTTATTTCGCCAAATATCTCTTCAAGCAGGTCTTCCATGGTAACTATACCCGCGGTTCCGCCAAATTCATCCACTACCCAGGCAATGCTTTTACGTTCTTTGGTGAATTTATTAATGAGGTCGGTGGCGCTCATGCTTTCGGGTATGGCGGGAATGGGCAGCAAAATTTCCTTTACGTGGTCTGGTTGTTTGAAAAGGTCAAGCTGGTGAATATAGCCCAGAATATGATCAATATTGCCTGCATACACGATAAGCTTGCTCAGCCGGGTTGAAATAAATTTTTTACGGGCTTCCTCCACAGTGGTATTCAACTCAATAGCCTCAATTTCTTTACGGGGTACCAGGCATTCGCGCACTTTTATTTTGGGTAACGACAGGGCATTCTCGAACAGCTCGGTGTTCATGTCGCTCCCCTCACTGTTATATTCACTGGTTTGCTGGAAGAAGTGATCGAGATCGCTGCGTGAAAAGGGTTCCTTGCGCTTGTCGATGCGCATATCGAAGATCACATTCAGGATGAAGATCGAAAGTTTTACGAAGGCGGCGGCTATCCAGTAAAATAACTGGTCGAACAGGCCCAGCAGGCCAACCCTGGCCGAAAATGACAGCAGGGAGTCACTTTTTGCCTTGAAAATGGCCTTTGGAATGCATTCGCCAAACAAAATGATCAGCAGCCACGACACCAGGATCTCAAAAAGCAGGCGAAAAACTGTTATGAATGATTTGGCCGAAAAATCCATGGTTTCCCAGTGGAATAATTCATTCCAGAAGATTGACCCCAACAAAACCACGATCGTGAGGAAAAAGCTGAAACCTACTACATTAGTACCTATAAAACGGGAGGGGTTATCGAACAGATTTGATAACAAAATACCACTGCTGGCGCCCTGTTTCTTTTTCAGTTCAATATTCAGCCGGTTCGCCGAGGTAAATGAGATCTCAATACCGGCAAAATAGGCGACCAACAAAAAGGCGATGCCAATGCAAATGCCTATAATGGTGATAAAACTCATAGTTTGGGTTACGAAAATATAAAAAAACCGCAAGAATCAAGGCCTCTGTTCACAGTTCAGGGTTTCCGGCGCCCTGATCTCAGGCCCCAAACAGGAACTGTTGTATCACTTCTTTAGCCTGTTTACAGGCCTTTTCGAGGTTATCGTTCAGGATTATTTTATGAAAATGATGTTTAAAGGAGATCTCGTAGGAGGCTTTGTTCACCCTTGCCTGCAGGGTTTCTTCGGTTTCGGTTCCCCTTGAGCTCAGTCGCCGCTTTAACTCATCAACCGAAGGTGGCTCAACAAATATTGACAGGGTAGTATCGGGGAATTGTTGTTGTACGTGTATGGCGCCTTTTACATCTATATCAAGCACGGGCACCTGCCCGTTGTTCCAGATGCGTTCCAGTTCCGATTTCAGGGTGCCGTAATATTTTCCTTCATACACCATTTCCCATTCCACAAACTCATTATGCTGAACCTTGCGGGTAAAATCTTCTTCAGTAATAAAATAATAATCTTTTCCTTCTACTTCGTTTTCGCGTCTATTACGGGTAGCCACAGATATCGAAAAAGCCAGCTGGGGAAATTCTTTTAATAAGAAATGTGTAATAGATGTTTTGCCGGCGCCGGAAGGGGCGGTGATAATTATTATTTTATTATTGGGTTGAAACATGAACAGGTCTTGTGGTTTGAGTTATATGGGGTTCTGAATTTTAATTTCCTGCGTAAGCGCTGTTACCGGTTTGCCACGTTTATATTCTTTTGATATCTGCGCCCAGTGCCTGCAGGCGTTTATCGATGTACTGATAGCCGCGGTCGATCTGTTCAATATTCTGGATCACACTTTTACCGTCGGCGCTCAGTGCTGCGATCAGGAGCGATACCCCGGCCCTGATATCGGGGCTGCTCATTTGAATACCCCGCAGGTTTTGTTCGCGGCCTAAACCGATCACGGCAGCACGATGGGGGTCGCATAAAATGATCTGGGCGCCCATATCAATAAGCTTGTCAACAAAGAACAGGCGGCTTTCGAACATCTTTTGATGAATGAGCACGCTGCCGCGGGCCTGGGTGGCCACTACGAGCACAATGCTCAGCAGGTCGGGGGTAAAACCCGGCCAGGGATGATCGTAAATGGTAAGCACCGACCCATCGAGGAAGGTTTGAATTTCATACACCTCCTGTGCGGGCACATGAATATCATCGCCTTCAAATTGCAGCTGAATACCCAGCTGCCTGAATTTATCGGGAATAATGCCCAGGTGTTCTATCCCGGCGTTTTTTATGGTGATATCACTTTGCGTCATGGCTGCCAGTCCTATAAACGAACCGATCTCGATCATATCGGGCAGCATGCGGTGTTCGGTACCATTGAGCGATTGTACGCCTTCAATGGTAAGCAGGTTGCTTCCGATACCGCTTATTTTTGCGCCCATGCGGTTAAGCATTTTACAGAGCTGCTGAAGATACGGTTCGCATGCGGCGTTATAAATGGTGGTAATGCCCTCGGCCATTACTGCTGCCATAACGATATTGGCGGTGCCGGTAACAGAGGGTTCATCAAGCATGAGGTAGTTGCCCCTGAGGTCGGGCGCCTGCAGTTCAAAAAAGCCATCTTCGGGTAAATAATTGAAGGTAGCGCCCAGTTTTTCGAAACCAATTATATGGGTATCGAGCCTGCGGCGGCCTATTTTGTCGCCACCGGGTTTGGGAATATAGGCTTTTCTAAAACGGGCCAGCATAGGGCCGGCCAGCATAACGGAGCCCCGCAGGCGACCGCTTTTTTGCTTATAGCCATCGCTGCGCAGGTAATCTACGTTTACGTCATCGGCCTGAAATATGCAGGTATCTCGTTGCGGGCGTTCGATCTTTACGTTCATTTCGCCCAGCAATTCGATCAACAGGTTTACATCTAAAATGTCGGGAATATTGGTAATGGTTACTTTTTGAGACGTAAGCAATACGGCACTGATGATTTGCAGTGCTTCGTTCTTTGCGCCTTGCGGAACGATTTCTCCTTTTAATTTTTTACCGCCGATGACTTCAAAAGAATTCATAGTTACTTTTTCCTGGTTTTTAACCTTGGGTGGTACCCATAATAAGCTGCAAATATAAAACCCCGACAATAGCTTTTACTGTCGGGGTTTTATTTATTAATAATTCTTTTATCCACCTGTTTGATGGCTGGAAGTGCGAAATTCCTACTTCCCTATTAATATCTTTTCTTGAACTTCCCGCCCCGGTCATTGCGGTCTTTGCGGTCGTTTCGGCCACCGCCATCGCGGTCCCTGTTATCGCGGCCGCCACGGCCCTGGAACTTCTGACCGCGTTTATTACGGTAATCGCCATAACCGCCACGATCGCGGTCGCGGTTGTCGCTGGGGCGATGCTGACGAACGTAAGGGGTGTTGGTAAATGTTAGCTGGCCTTCGGTAATATTGGTCAATTCGCCCTGAATGGCGTCATCGTGTACTGTTTCTTTATGCCAGTTATTATAAGCCAGTTTCATATAATAGGCAATGGCATTGGCAAAGCCCTGGCGTTTGTCGCCCGATTCTTCTTTCAATGCCTTATTGATAACCAACTCCAGGTTTTTGCCCAGGTGTGAGAATTTGGGATAGCGCTTGGGATAGGGCAGCGGTCCTGGTCTTGATTTTAAAGTTTCCCGTGTGGGAATGGGATAGGGCGATTCAACCGCCAGTTTAAAATCGGAGATCAGGAACAGGTGATCCCATAATTTATGTCTGAAATCTTCAACGTTCTTTAAATGAGGGTTCAAAAATCCCATCAGTTCAATCACTGCATAAGCATTGCGTTGGCGGGTCTCCTGATCTTCGAGCGTCAGCAGATATTCAATCATTTTTTGAATATGCCTTCCGTATTCACGCATTACCAGGTGGTTCCTGGTAGTGTTATATTCCATTTTGTCAATACTGTTCATTCTATAAATATAAGGTTAACAAAAGTAACAACTTAAGTTTACAAAAAGAAAAGGCCTTTGTTAAAGGCCTTTTTCTATAAAAGGATTGGTTTTTCCACAGGTTAATGAGGTAAATCGCAAACCGCCCAGCCCGGTTCCGCGGTTGGGAAGGTGCGGAATATGTATGATTGAGCATTAAATCTCTTATTTTACAGAAATGGCCGTGTAAAATGATAAAAAAAGCTCACCACAAACCCTTCGAATGTTTTATTGCTGCAAATAACACCTTAACAGATAGATTAGCTTTCTCAGAAAGAATTTCATGGATACCGATTGGTTGCCATCGGCAAGAGATCAGGAGTTTTTTAAGCGTATTCCCCAAATTATCAAATAAACTTGTATTTACCAACGGGTTAGTACCCTATTTTTTGAGCCGTATTTTGTGCAGTTGTTGTATTGTTGAAAGCGATTATATGAGTGCTGGCCTGTTAATCTCAATATTGGGTTAATTTACATTTACTGAAGGCAATAGGACTCCGGTTTCAAAAAGCTATTAAAAATCGGTGTACTTTTGCGGTTCAAAATGTAAAAATCTGATAATCAAACAAAATGAGGCAATCGACTATTACCATTGATGTAGCGCTTGACGAAAAAAATATTCCAGAGTCAATTGTGTGGAAGGCAACCGACAGTACGGCCGACCAGGGGCAAAAAGCAAGGGCCATGTTGCTGGCTTTTTGGGATGCGGCCGATAAATCGGCTTTACGGATGGACCTTTGGACGAAAGAGATGATGGTAGATGAAATGGCCGATTTTTATTATCAAACTATAATGACCATGGCCGATAGTTTTGACCGGGCAACCCACCAAACCGAGCTGGTTGACCTCATGAAGACCTTTGCCAAGGATTTTTATGGCCGTTTTAGGGAAATTCAACTGAAAGAAAATAAATTATAATCCAAAAAGCCGCTGTATGAACTTAGAACAAAAGATAATGGCCGAGCTGAAAACCGCAATGCTGGCCAAGGATGAAAAAGCCCTTCGCAGTTTGCGTGCCATTAAAGCCGCTATTTTACTGGCTAAAACATCAGAAGGGGCAGGCGGCGAGCTGAAGGAGGAAGACGAGATCAAAATGTTGCAGAAACTGGTAAAGCAGCGTAAAGATTCGCTGGAGATCTTTCAGCAACAGAACCGGACCGATCTGGCACAAAAAGAGCAGGAAGAAATTGAGGTCATCGAAAAATTCCTGCCCAAACAATTAAGCGGCGAAGAGCTGAAAGCAATTATTGCTACTATCATTACCGAAACCGGCGCTTCTTCACCGGCCGATATGGGAAAAGTGATGGGCGCAGCTACGAAACAGTTAGCCGGTAAAGCCGATGGCAAGGCCATCAGTGCAGTTGTTAAAGAATTGTTAGCAAAGTAGCAGTTGGCGCAGGTTGTACCTCAGGAACTATGATCATAGACATATTAGTTCTAATATTGCTGGTTATGGCCGTCATCAAAGGATTACGGCGAGGCCTTATTGTTGCAGTATTCTCCATTTTTGCGTTTATTGCAGGCATAGCCGCGGCCATGAAGTTATCGGTGGTGGTGGCAGCATATTTGAAAGATTCCGTTAATATATCTGCGAAATGGCTGCCGTTCCTTTCATTTGCCGTGGTGTTTATAGGTGTGGTGTTGGTGGTGCGCTGGGTGGCCAGTTTAATTGAATCAACAGTTGAGCTGGCTATGATGGGTTGGGCCAACAAAATAGGAGGGGTCATTTTATATACAATTTTGTATATGTTTACCCTCAGTGTACTCCTGTTCTTTGTACAAAAGGTTAAGCTGATCAGCGATGAAGCAATCGCTAAATCAATGACCTGGCCATTTTTACAGCCGTTAGGCCCCTGGGTTATAGATGGTTTTGGAAAACTGATCCCGGCATTCAAGAATATGTTTACTGAACTCAGTAACTTTTTTGACGGGTTAGCCCAACAAGCTGGGCATAAGGCGTGATATACCAAAAACGTAAAAAAATCAGTAGCTTACATTAAAATTGCAATGTGGAAAACTGCAAGGGTGGATTATTTGCAGTAAAACGTTTATTTTAGCGATTAATTGACTGACTTGAACAGACATAGCTGATGAATTATACGATCAAACAAGTGGATAAATTCAAGTATATTGAAGAAGGCGAAGGCGAACCGCTAATACTTCTGCATGGATTATTCGGTGCCCTCAGCAACTTTGGTGATTTGATCAATTACTTCAAGAACCACAATAAAGTAGTGGTTCCCCTACTCCCTTTGCTTGATATGGACCTCTTGCATACTTCCGTAGGTGGTTTGCAGAAGTTTGTACATAAATTTATTGAGTATCAAAATTATCAGAATGTGCACCTGCTGGGGAATTCCCTCGGCGGCCATGTAGCTATTTTACATGTGTTGAAACAGCCCGAACGCATTAAATCGCTCATTTTAACCGGCAGTTCCGGCTTATTTGAGAATGGTATGGGTGACACTTATCCCAAACGCGGCGATTACGATTATATAAAGAAGAAAACGGAACTCACTTTTTACGATCCCAAGGTTTCAACCAAAGAACTGGTTGATGAGGTTTACGAGATCGTGAACAACCGGCTGAAAGCCATTAAAATAATTGCACTGGCAAAAAGTGCCATCCGGAATAATCTGGGCGAAGATATCAATCAGATCAAACAACCCACATTATTGATCTGGGGTAATAATGATGCCATTACCCCACCGTTTGTAGGCCGGGAATTTCACCGGTTGATCCCCAACAGTGAACTGCATTTTATTGACAAATGTGGTCATGCGCCTATGATGGAAGTGCCAGACGAGTTCAATCGCATCCTCCATAAATTTTTGACAAAATTAAATGAGCCTGCAGCGGTAGCCTGAATGCTATCGTCATAATTGATTATATTTGGTTAAGGTAATTTCCTAACTGTTCGCTAAGGTTAATACCTATTAAATATTTTATTTGGTTTTGAGCGGGATACAAACCGGTTACAGGTTTTTATCGTATAACACTTTATAGGTAGTAAACTCTGATCAGTGCTTAATAAAGAATTAATATCAGCCACGATTCCCACACTCAATTTGAGTGACACGGTTATTCAGGCGCTGGACCTGATGTCGGAGTTCCATGTTATGCAATTACCTGTAGTGGCTGAAGATAAATACCTTGGTTTGGTATTTGAAGAGGACCTCATGAACACTGACGAACGCGCAACACTCCAATCAATTGATAATCACTTCTCAAAAGTGGCCGTACACGCCAATACTCACTTTATTGAGGCGGTACAAATGTTGAATGATTATAATCTTTCCCTGGTTCCGGTTGTAGATAAGGAAAATGAATTTGTGGGTTCCATTGCAGCTATTGACCTGTTAAAAGAATTAGGAAAAACCACAGGGGCCAGCGAACCCGGCGGGTTGATCGTACTTGAAATGGAACAACGTAATTTTTCGTTTTCCGAACTCAGCAAACTGGTAGAAACCAACGATGCCCAAATTACGCAGTTAAATAGTTATTGGGATAATAACACCAGTTCCTTTTTTGTAGCAATAAAAATCAATAAATTCGAGATTTCTGATATTGTTGCTACTTTTCAACGATACGAGTACAATGTTAAATATTATTTTGGCGAGGAATTATACGAAAACGAACTGCGGAACAATTACGACCACTTGATGAACTATCTGAACATTTAGCACAACATTAGGATCGGCCAGCTTTTTTTTATAAAACTTGAAAACACAAGCGACTGCTTGCCGGGGCATGTGAATGGGAAAGAAATTCTATTGTATACTTGCAAAATTGTTGTGTTGCGTGGGAATTGTATGTGCACAACCCTCCCCTGTGGATACTTCACTATATGTGTCCACAGCTATCCCTGGTTATATCAGTAATAACAGCAATAGTAACAACTACTCTACGCCTTTTGTTGTGGGCGATATAATAATTGAAGGAAATAAAAGGACCAAACCTTACATTATCGAAAGGGAGCTGCCCTTTAAAACAGGCGATTCCATTTACCTGCCCGAACTGGTAAAAGCTTTTGAGATTTCGCGCCAGCAGCTCATCAATACCACCCTGTTCAACGAAGTGATCATTTCCCTGAAATCGTTCCGGGGCTATGTAGTTGATATTTCTATACAGGTAAAAGAACGCTGGTATATTTTCCCCATTCCTTACCTGAAACCGGTTGATCGCAATTTGAACGAATGGGCCAAACAGGGGTATGGCGTTGACCGGGTGAATTATGGATTTAAATTTACCTACAACAACTTTACGGGCCGTAATGATAAGCTGAAGCTATGGCTTATTACCGGTTACACCCAGCAGATCCAATTCCAGTACGATCAGCCTTATGCCGACAAATCGCTGAAACATGGTTACCGCCTCGGCTTTGCCTACTCATTCAACCGCGAAATAAATTATGCTACCATCGATAACCAGCAACGGTTTGTTGATTCGCTGCGCGATGGCATAAAACAATGGTCGGCCCACGTTGATTATACCTATCGCCCGGGATTAAGAACCGTACATACATTTTCGTTATCGTATACCCGCCAGGAAGTAGACCCACGTATAAACGAACTGAACCCCAAATACTACAACTACGAGCATAACAAGATCAGCTTTCCCGAATTATTTTATAACATCAGTTATGTGAACGTTGATTACAAACCGTTCCCCCTCACCGGCTGGCTGGCAGAAGGAACCATTTCAAAAAGAGGATTCAACAAGGAAATGAACATGTGGCAGATCAGCGGAAAGGCAAGTAAAAGCTGGCCGCTGACCAGGAAAGATTTCTTTATGTGGCAGGGAGTGGGCACATTGCGTTTCCCGTTCAGTCAGCCCTATATAAACCAGCGTATGTTTGGGTATGGCGATATGTACCTGCGCGGTCTTGAAAACTATGTAATAGATGGTTCAGCAGGTTTTTTAACCAGGCAAAGTTACCGGCATCAGTTGTTCAAATTCAGCGTACCAACCTATATAAAATCAAGATCACACGACCATATACCATTTCGCATTTATGCCCGCCTGTTTGGCGATGCGGGATATTCCTATAATAAGAGTTTTACCATGAATTCCCTCACGAACCGCATGTTGTACACCGGTGGCTTTGGAGTTGATATTGTTACTTTCTATGACTTCATATTGCGGCTCGACTACAGCTTCAACCAAATAGGACAAAAGGGATTATTTTTACACATCAAGAGTGATTTTTAACCTACAGGAAAATTTATTAACCGTATAGTATGAAGGTAGCCATTTATAGCCGGGTTATTGATGATGACCAGTATAACAAAGTGCAACAACTGCTCGATGAACTGGCCAAAGAAAATATTCAGCCGGTTATATACAAGCCTTTTTATGAAATGATACAGTCTTCGGTGCGATTCTCTGACCGCACCACCGTTTTCTCTGACTCAGGCGACCTCACCGACGCAATCGATTTTTTGATAAGTCTGGGTGGCGATGGCACTTTACTGGATACCGTTACACTGGTTCGTGATAAGAATATCCCGGTACTGGGTATTAATTTCGGCCGGCTGGGCTTTTTGGCCAGCATTGGCAGTAAAGAATTGCACATTGCGGTACAATCCCTGGTGAAGCGCACAATACTAATAGACAAGCGATCGTTAATTCATCTGGATGCCAGCAAACCATTATTTGGCGATGTACCATACGGATTAAATGAATTTGCTATTCATAAAACGGATACATCACCCATGATAAAAATTCACACTTACCTGAATGGTGAATTTTTAAATACATACTGGGCTGATGGCGTGATTGTAGCAACACCTACCGGTTCAACCGGTTATTCATTAAGCTGTAATGGTCCTGTGGTTTTTCCTGAATCCTCCAGTTTTGTAATTACCCCCGTAGCCCCACATAATTTGAATGTTCGGCCTATTATAGTGCCTGATGATAATATAATTTCATTTGAAATTGAAGGACGAACCGATCATTTCATATGCGCCCTTGATTCACGTAAAGAACTCGTAGATAAAAAAGTGCAACTGGCTGTACGCCGGGAATCCTTTACCCTGAGCCTCGTTAGGTTAAATGAAAACAATTTCCTGCAAACCCTGCGTAATAAATTATCATGGGGTTTGGATACCAGGAATTAACTTTTAATACTGAAAAATTACCGGTGAATCCGGTTCTTAATGTTAAATTGCGAATTATGAAGAAATTGGTTGTAACAGCACTACTGTTTATCTCCGTACTTTGTGTGCAAAAGGTTACTGCCCAATATGAAAGTATTGTTCAGCAAGGTGAGTTTGGTATATCGGCAGGTGCAGCACATTATTTTGGTGACCTGAATACAAGAGCGAAACTCAACAGGCCCAAACCCGCCCTTGGTGTTTTCTTCCGGAAACAATTTGGTAATTATACAGCTTTACGCGTTGCCGCACATTATGCCCGTCTTGGTTATTCGGATGTTTACAATACCCAAAACGAATATCAACGCAGACGTAACCTGAGCTTTAACTCCAATGTATTTGAACTTACCCTGCAAGGTGATTTTAATTTCTATAAATTCGTTCCGGCCGATCCTTATTACAGCTTCACTCCGTATGTAACTTTCGGTGTGGGCGTTTTCAGCTACGATCCATATGCTTATCTCAATGGGAAGAAATATTTTCTGCGCCCGCTGGGAACCGAAGGCCAGGGAACCGCAGCTTATCCCGACCGGAAACCTTACAGTACTATGGCCGTTTGTGTACCAATTGGGGTAGGGATTAAATATGCCGTCAACGATCGCATGAACCTGGGTTTTGAGGTCGTATACCGGTACACTACTACCGATTACCTCGATGACGTAAGCAAAACTTATGTAGGGAGCGATAAATTTCCGCTGTTACCTGATGGAAGTACCTCACCAGCGGGGTTATTACAGGACCGCTCCTACGAAACCGGCGAACCTATTGGCATAGAAGGCCGCCAGCGCGGTTACTCAAAGCAAAAGGATGCCTATGTGCTGGCCGAGCTCACTATATCCTGGAACCTGACTTCATATCGTTGTCCTTCAGCGAATTAAATAATTATCCCGGCTTTAGCCAGGAAGGTAAGGTACCCCTCAGCGGGTACCTTTCTTATTAATACCAGTACCTAATGTTAAAGGTTGGCCCCAGCCCGCAGAAACAGGAAACTGGAAACCCGGAACAGGTAACTTTTTCCTACCTTTGTGCCCTTCAAAAAAAGGGTATGCAAAGCCTACGGGAGCAAATTAACCTTCAACGACTTCCTCGCCATATAGCCATTATTATGGACGGCAATGGCAGGTGGGCAAAAGAACAGGGGCAAGACCGCCTCTACGGCCATTTTCATGGCGTGGAAAGCGTGCGCAATATTGTAGAAGGATGCGCCGAACTGGGCGTTGAATATCTTACACTCTATGCATTTTCTACTGAGAACTGGGACCGCCCGCAATACGAGGTTACGGGGCTTATTGAACTGTTGGTAGAAACTATACGCAAGGAAACTGAAACCCTCAATAAGAATAACATTAAGCTGCACGTGATCGGCGACGTAAAAATGTTGCCCGAATATGCGCAAAAGGAGCTGAACGAATCGCTGCAGATCACCAGTCAGAACACCGGTTTGAACCTGGTAATGGCCCTGAGTTATAGTAGCCGGTGGGAACTGGTACAGGCCGTACAGCATATTGCCGAGGATGTAAAAGCCGGAAAAATTGACCCTGCAGCCATCACGCAAAACACCCTGCAACAATACCTGGCCACCAGTAATTTTCCCGACCCGGAATTAATGATTCGAACCAGCGGCGAATACCGCATCAGTAATTTCTTATTATATCAATTAGCTTATGCAGAATTGTATTTCACCAATGTTCGCTGGCCCGAATTCCGGAAAGAGAATCTGTATGAGGCTATCCTGGATTATCAGGGGCGGGAAAGGCGCTTCGGTAAAACCGGCGATCAGATTAAAAAAGAACATATAAACGGATAATTACGAATTGGTCATGAATATTTTATGATTCCGTCGATTATGTTTCTTTTTAACAAACCCTTTTAATAAATCCCCCTTAATTTGCTCCACTTTAAACTCCCCGGAATGCAGCGTTCGCGTACTTTTAGTATTTTTTTACTGGTATTTGCATGTTTTTCAGTCGGCTCACTGCGTGCCCAGGTCGCTACCGACACCGTTCCTACGTCAATTGATCCTGAATTAGAAAATATAATTAACTCAAAAAGTCCCAAAGAATATTTCATTGGCGGCATTACGGTTACCGGTACCAAGCGGTACGATCAGCAACTGCTTATATCCATTGCAGGTATAAATGTTGGGGATAAAGTAATGATACCGGGGGGCGATAATTTCAGCAAGGCGATCACCAACCTGTGGAACCAGCACCTTTTTTCGAACGTAGAGATCTACTTCACCAAACTCGAAGGCAATAAATTATTTTTAGAGATCCATGTTTTTGAACGGCCTGCCCTGTCCGACTTCCACCTTATTGGTATTCGCAAGGCCGATCAGGATGAGCTGAAAGGTAAAATAGGTTTTGTAAAAGGCCGGGTGGTAACCGAAAACACCAAACGAACTGCTGAAGAGGTTATTAAAAAATTCTATACCGAAAAAGGTTTTCAAAGTGCCACTATTCGAATTGAAGAATCGACCGATCCCAATTTGCCAAACTCTGTAGTCGTTAATTTATATATTACAAAAGGTCATAAAGTACGCATCGATAACGTGAGCTTTTTCGGCAATGAACAGGTGAGCGAACAACGGCTGAAAAAGCAATTGAAGGGCACAAAGGAAATGACCAAGATCACCCTTTTTGCCGATACTACTAAAAGTCCGTTTGGTGAAACCAAGCGACCTTCCTTTAAAGAATACCTGAGCCAGGCCGGCTTTTTATCAGTTAGCAGAACCAAAGAATTCCTCGATCCTTATTTCCGCTTTAAATTATTCAGCTCGGCCAAGTTCAGTGAAAAGAAATATGAGGAAGATAAGGAAAAAGTACTGGAGTATTACAACTCCCTCGGTTACCGTGATGCTGCCATTGTAGATGAAAAGAAATATTATAACCAGAGAGGGAACCTGAGAGTGGATGTGAAAGTAGACGAAGGCCGCCGCTATTATTTTGGTAATGTTGCCTGGAAAGGGAATACCAAATATTCAGATTCGATCCTTAATATATTATTAGGTATTACTAAAGGTGATACTTACAACCTCGATATCCTGAATAAGAAGCTGGGTAAACAAATGTCACAGGAAGGTGGCGACATCAGCAGTTTGTACATGGACGATGGTTATCTTTTCTTCCGTGTTGAACCGGTTGAAACTGCCGTGTACAACGATACCATCGATTTCGAGATCCGTATACAGGAGGGGCCCCAGGCTACCATCAAGAACGTTACCATTTCGGGTAACGAAAAAACAAAAGAGCACGTTATTCGCCGTGAGCTGCGTACGCTGCCCGGTGAAAAATTCAGCCGCCAGGACCTCATTCGTTCACAGCGTGAAATTGCGCAGCTGAACTTCTTCAACCAGGAAAAGATCGGCATCAACCCCGTACCCAATCCTGAAGACGGTACTGTGGATATCCATTATTCGGTGGAAGAAAAATCTTCTGACCAGCTGGAGCTGAGTGCCGGTTGGGGTGGCGGTATCGGTTTAACCGGTACGCTGGGTGTTTCGTTCAACAACTTCTCAATTAAAAATATTTTCAATAAGAAGGCCTGGGATCCTTTGCCTACCGGCGATGGACAAAAGCTGAGCATGCGTGTGCAGTCGAACGGCCGTGCATACCAGTCGTACAACTTCTCATTTACCGAGCCCTGGTTAGGTGGAAAGAAGAGGAATTCATTAACCTTCAGCATGTATAAGAGCGTATTCCGCACCGGCGGTATTGACGCCAGCGGAAGATATTTCTTCAGCGATACCAACAGGCTGAAAAACTTCGGCGCCAGCATTTCATTGGGTAAACAATTAAAATGGCCCGATGACTTCTTTACCCTGGTATATTCATTAAGCTATACACAGTACAAGCTGACGAATTATCGTTTGTTCACCGCTGATTTCAGGAACGGTACTTCAAACAACCTGAGCGTTAAAATTGCGCTTAACCGCAATTCGGCTGGTCCCAATCCTATATTCCCAACCAGCGGTTCTAACTTTATGCTGAGTGGTCAGTTTACGCCACCTTATTCATTATTTAAAGAGAATACCACCAGCCAGGATAGTTATAAACTGCCCGAATTCCATAAATGGCGTGTCAATGCCGAATGGTTTATTCCTATTGGCCGGGCCATGGGGGCCGACAAAACCCGCCAGTTTGTATTGCGTGCAGCCGCCAAATACGGGTTTATGGGCCGGTATAACAAGAGCCTGCCTTATTCACCATTTGAACGTTTTCAGGTGGGTGATGCCGGTTTGGCAAACGGTAGCTATATCCTGGGTTACGATATCATTGCGCATCGTGGTTATCCTGTGTATGAGTATAGTGATCCCAAGATCAACCCCGATCAGCAGAACGCCAGCCAGTTCTTTACTATCTTTAATAAGTATACGATGGAATTGCGGTACCCCTTCACCACCAATCCCAGCAGTACCATCTTTGGTATGGTTTGGTTTGAAGCCGCCAACGGATGGTATGATTACAAAACGTACGATCCCTTCCGCCTGCGTAGAAGTGCCGGTGTGGGTATGCGTTTCTTCCTGCCTATGTTCGGGTTGCTTGGATTTGATTATGGTGTAGGCTTTGACCGTCTTCAGCAGGGCGGCCGTTTACGCGATGCAACCCGCTTTACATTTATGTTAGGTTACGAGCCTGAATAGTGGAAATGAGCCTGGTAATTCATCATTCGCCATTCACGAACCTTAAATAGAAACACCATGAAAAAAGTATTATTTATTGCCTGCCTGATGGTGCTTGCCTTAGCCTCGCAGGCCCAGTATGGCCGGTATGCCATTGTAGATACCAAATACATTCTGGATAAATTACCTGAATATAAAGATGCCCAGAAAAAGCTCGATCAGTTCAGCGAAATGTGGCAAAAAGAAGTCGACAGCAAACAGGCTGCACTCGATAAAATGTACAAGGATTTTGAAGCAGAACAGGTGATGCTGAGCCCCGAATTAAAGAAAAAGCGGGAAGACGAGCTGTTTGTACGGGAGAAAGAAGTACGCGACCTGCAGCGCAAACGCTTTGGTTTTGAAGGTGATCTGTTTAAAAAACGGCAGGAGCTGGTGAAACCCATACAGGACAAGGTATACAACGCAATCCAGAAGCTGGCAGTTAACCGTCAACTGGATTTTATTTTGGATAAAAGTGAAGGAATTACCGTTATCTTTGCCGACCCCAAACTGGATCGTAGTGAGGATATTTTAAAAGAGCTGGGCGTTAAATAAAACTTAAGACGAAAAGGGGAAAGCAACCACCAATAGGTTTTTTTCAACTTAAAACAACAAATAACCGTCCACCCACAGGCAACAGAAAACTGACCAGGGGGTGTAATCAAAATTGAAATTCAATGAAAAAGTTTTTTACTGTAACGTTGTTCGCCCTGGGCCTGGTAGTGGCTGGTGAAGTAAAGGCCCAATCAAAGATCGGGTATATCAGTTCACAGGAATTGGTAAGCGTAATGCCTGAAACCAAAAAAGCCGATTCTACATTGCAGGATCTGCGCCAGGTATTGATCCAAAGCTATACTGAAAAGCAGAATGCATTCTACGCAGCTATTGATAAATTCAACAAGGACTCTGTTAATTATACAGCTGCTGTGAAGTCAGTTAAGAAGAATGACCTTTCCAAAATGGGTCAGGACTTAAGCGGCGAAGAAGAGCGCATTCAACAACAATTACAACAAAAACAGCAGGAACTGCTGGCCCCAATCAATAAAAAAGCATACGAAGCTGTACAGGCTGTAGCCAAAGAAAATGGATATGGCTACGTGTTTGAAAAAGAAGCTTTGCTGGTAGCTCCTCCCGGTGATGATATTATACCGCTGGTTGCCAAAAAGCTTAATATCAAATTGCCAACCGGTAATGCACCTGCTGGCCCTGCGCCTGCCCCTAAAACCGGCGTTAAACCATAACAACTCATAAGTTGAAAATACTAAAGGCCGCTTCTTTATGGAGCGGCTTTTTTATTTTTTATGCTTAACCTTCAATGGGTAAATTTGTGTTATGCAACCAATTGGAATATTCGACTCGGGCTATGGCGGCCTTACCGTAATGAAGGAGATTGTAAAGAAACTGCCGCAGTACGATTATATATACCTGGGCGATAATGCCCGGGCACCATATGGTAACCGTTCTTTTGATACTGTGTACCGGTATACGTTGCAATGTGTAGAATGGTTTTTTGAACAGGGTTGCCCCCTGGTGATACTGGCCTGCAACACCGCATCGGCAAAAGCCCTGCGCACCATACAACAGCATGATCTGGAAAAATTATGTCCGCAGAACCGGGTATTGGGTGTAATACGGCCCACAACCGAGATCATCGGGAATTTCACCAGATCAAGAAAGATAGGCATCCTTGCCACCAATGGAACGGTTCAGTCGGGTTCTTACCTCATTGAGATCGAAAAGTTCTTTCCCGATATTACTGTGTACCAGGAAGCCTGCCCTATGTGGGTGCCCATTGTAGAGAACAATGAGCATCAACAACCCGGCGCCGATTATTTTGTAAAGAAACATATACAGCAAATTATGGCCGCCGGTCAGGGTATTGATACCTTGTTGCTGGCCTGTACGCATTACCCTTTATTGCGCGATAAAATATTGCAGTTTTTGCCGGCGGGTATAACCCTGGTATCGCAGGGCGAAATAGTGGCTGAAAGCCTGGGCGATTACCTGAACCGTCATACTGAGCTGGAAACCCGGTGCAGTAAAAGCGGACGGCGGGTGTTTTATACCACCGATTCAACTGAAGACTTTGATAACCATGCAAGTATATTTTTTGGCGAACCGGTGCGCTCTCATCACGTTGACCTGGATAGTAGTATTCCAGTAGTGGATCACATTTATTAAAACATTTTTACGCTTACCGTTTCATTCTTCAGCTCACATTCCCTACCTTTGCGGTCCTTTCATCCGCTTATGGCGGGGCGGGTATGGTGACCCGTCTGCGAAAACTGGAACCTGATCCGCTTCTCCCGGATCATATTTCAAAATAAGTGTAAAAAGAAAATAATTATGAAACGTACATTTCAGCCGCACCGCCGTCGTCGTAAAACCGTTCATGGTTTCCGTAAGCGTATGCAGGATGCCAATGGCCGTAAGGTACTGGCCAGTCGTCGCAAAAAAGGTCGTAAGAAACTGACTGTTTCCGACGAAAGAAAATTAAAATAAGCAGCGAACCCCAACCGAAAGGATAGGGAATGCAGTTTTAAATATCTTTAGTCCCGTCTTGGCCGAACCGAGACGGGACTTTTTATTTTGGTTACCGTAATGGTGAAAAAGTTTACCTTAAATAAAACAGAACGGCTGAAGCGCCGCAAGATCATTGAACAATTGTTCAGTGAAGGCCGGGCAGTGACTGCATTTCCCATCAGGGTGCAGTACAAACTGATCGACCAGCCCGGGACGGGCCCGTTGCAGGCCGGCTTTAGTGCAAGCAGCCGTAATTTTAAAAAAGCTGTTGACCGTAACCGCATAAAACGATTGATGCGCGAAGCATATCGCCTGCAAAAAGCGCCGCTGGAACAGGCTTTGCAAACAAAAAAGCGACAGTTGGCGTTATTCTTAATTTATACCGGCAGGGAATTGCCGCCATATGCCCTGGTGAAGGAAAAGGTGGAATTGGTATTGAAGAAATTGTTGCAGACAATACAGGATGCCTGAACCAGACAGCGCCCGAAATGTTGTAATAAAACACACCGAATGAAGTTTTTGCTGCGCATATTAAGTCTCCCCTTTATCGCATTGATCAAGCTGTATCAATGGATCATTTCCCCATTACTGGGCCCCAAATGCCGGTTTACGCCTACCTGTTCGCAATATGCGTTGGAAGCGTTTAAAAAGCATGGGGTATTCAGGGGATTATGGCTTACCGTACGGCGGTTAAGCCGTTGCCATCCCTGGGGTGGGCATGGCTATGACCCCGTACCGTAAATCCGAAGGAAGTGAGAAGTATGAAGTAAGAAAAACAAAAAAGCAGCACGCATAATAAATCAAAATGCCGCCCAGGCTCAGCCAGGACGGCATCTTTATTTCATACTTCTTACATCTTATCTCTTACTTCGGACGCTTACTTTTTCATACGCTCCACCAACTCATTCAGCGATTCTCTCTTCTGTTTTGCGGTGAAGAATTTATAGATCTCAGGCGCTTTGCCGTCTTTATCAGCGTCTACTTTATAAGGAATATTGTTATACGGGTTTATCAACTGGGCGTTGGTGTTAGTAGTAAGCTTTTTGATAGTTTTGGGCACTATAAAATAGGTCTTGTTGGCATCACTGGCGTTTTGACCATTGATCAGTTGCTGGGTGCTGTCGATGATATGCTCCAGTTGCTCTGTGGTGATAGATTTTGTTGGGCCATCATTGCCAAAATTCACTATGTTGCCGATGAGTGTATCAGTTTTCAGGTTCAACAGGTAAACGCCGGCATCGGGTACTTCGTACGACTGGTCGCCTGCTTCACTTTTAACAGTAATTGCTTTATCCTTGTCGGTAAGCGTTAAATCAGCTTCGTTGTGTTGGGTTCCGGAGGTAAGGGTGACTGTTTTGGTAGCCTCATCAACCTGGATCTTTCCACTCGAAAATATCTTTACTTTTTTTTGAACGCCAGGCGAGCAGGCCGCGAAACATATCACGGCAAACATCGTACTAAACAAGGTACATTTCATTGGGCTATTAGTTTGAAAGGTTAAAAAAAAGAATCCCGGTAAAACCGGGATTAAATATAAAAAGTAAGCTTGTTATTTGGCTGCTTTTGCAAAATTCTCAGCTACTTTATTCCAGTTGATCACGTTCCAGATATTGGTTAAATATTCGGGACGGCGGTTCTGGTATTTCAGGTAGTAGGCGTGTTCCCAAACGTCGATGCCCAAAATGGGGGTACCTTTTACTTCGGCTACATCCATCAGGGGATTATCCTGGTTAGGGGTAGAAGTGATCTGGAGGGTACCATTGTTAATGATCAGCCATGCCCAGCCACTGCCAAAACGGGTAGCGCCGGCAGTATTAAACTTTTCCTTAAAGCTATCGAAAGAACCAAAAACATCATTGATAGCATCGGCCAGGGCGCCTGTAGGCTGACCGCCAGCGTTGGGGGCTAATAATTCCCAGAAGAAAGAGTGGTTCCAGTGGCCACCACCATTATTACGAACAGCCGGGCTAATAGTGCCAGCTGCCTTTACCAGTTCTTCCAGCGATTTATTTTCATTGGGCGTACCCGCAATAGCTTTGTTCAGGTTGTCGACATAAGCCTGGTGATGTTTGCCATGATGAATTTGCATCGTCAGTGCGTCAATATGCGGTTCCAGAGCATCGTGTGCATAAGGAAGCGCCGGTAGTGTAAATGCCATAACACTATAAATTTTAATTGTTGAAGATTTATGGTTGTTCTTTCAAATGGTAACAAAAGTACAGGTCAATGGTTTATTAACCAATTCATTCTCTTTACGAAACTGAAAATTTTGGCGCCAGCTCTGGCAATTTTATAGTATTTTAGATAGCAAATGTGGCCTGCAAATCCTTATCAAATCAATCAATATGTTGAATACCATTACAACAAATAAATTGATGCTGTTTTCTGCAACCATATTATCCAGCGCTTTTTCCGGGGCATTTCAACCCCAACAGGGGAAAGACAACGTTCTTACGGAAGAAGAGCAAAAAAACGGCTGGGTATTGCTATTTAACGGAAAAAATACCGATGGCTGGCGCAGCTACAACAACAAGCCATTCGATAGCTGGGAAGTCACGAACGGGCAGCTATACTGTAAATCCTCAAAAGACGTAAAACAACGCGCCGACCTCATCACCGTTGATCAATATGACAATTTTGAACTTTCATTAGACTGGAAGGTTGACAAAGGGGCCAACAGCGGTGTCATTTACCGGGTAAAAGAAACCAGCGGGCCCAGTTATGAAACCGGTCCTGAATACCAGCTGATCGATGATGAAGGCTATCCCCAAAAACTGGAAGCCTGGCAAAAAAGCGGCGCCGATTACGCCATGTATCCACCCCTGGAGATCGCTGCAAAACCAGCCGGAGAATACAACCACACCACCATTCTTGTAAAAGGAGCCCACGTTGAACACTGGCTCAATGGAAAAAAAGTAGTGGAGTATCAATTGTGGACACCTGCCTGGCGCGAATTGAAAGAAAAAAGCAAATGGAAAGAGGCCCTTTCATATGGCCTGGCACCTAAAGGGTATATTGCCCTGCAGGACCATGGCGGCGGCATCTGGTTCAAGAATGTCAAAATCCGGAAGATAAGCAGTATATAATGACTGACCCCGTGTCACATAAAAATAATTATGGTGAAGAGCAGTCATTAGAGCTTCTCTTCGTCGATATTTTTAAAAAACACGAATACCGGTTACATACGCTCGTATTAAAACTTACCCGAAGTAACCAGTATGCGCGGGATATTATTCAGGAAGTGTTCCTGAAACTATGGGAACACCGGTTTCAGCTACATACCATCCAGAATATGGAAGCCTGGTTATACCGCCTTACCGAAAATAAAGTAATTGATTTTTTGCGCAAGGCGGCGGCAGATAACCGCTTGAAAGAAGCCATCTGGAAAAGCCAGCCAGGTGGCCTGAACGACACCGAAGACAATGTGGTGGCCCGCGAATACAACCAGATCATTCAAAAAGCTGTAGACCAGTTGCCACCCCAACGCAAGCTCATTTATTACCTGAACCGTGAAAAAGGCCTTAACTACCAGGAAATTGCCGATCACCTGGCTATTTCAAAACACACGGTGAAAAACCAATTGTCCACCGCCCTGCAATCTATCCGGCTTTACCTGCTCAAAAGCGCCCGGCTTTTCTTTTTACTTTTCTGAAAAAAATCTTTTCCCCCAATAGGAACCCCGTTTGGCTGCTTCGTCTATCAGATATAGGCACAACCATTTTTCGATGGAAGAAAGGATCAAATATTTATTCAGGCAATACCTGAACAATACCTGTACGAAAAAAGAATTTGAGGAATTCTTCTCGTATATCAACGAGGCTACCCATAATGAATTGATACGGGAGCTTATCAAAAAGGCATATGAAGAAACCGGGCAAATAAACCCCTCGCTTACGTATGTTGATGAACGTGGCCACCTGGTTTTAACGGAATCCGCAATGAATGAGCAGTCCGTTACCGCTAAACAGCGGCGAAAAAAGAACCAGGTGCGATTTGCCATGGCAGCTGTTGTGGTGGGTTTGCTGGCAGGTTTTGTTTGGCTGATAAACCAGCGGGCCCATCAGTCAAATACTGCCCCCAAACCGGTCCTTGCCAAAAAAAATACCGGCCGCTCAGAATATAAATACCTGTTGCTGCCCGATAGTACCCAGGTGTGGTTGAATGCCGCCAGTACCCTGGAGTACCCCAATCGGTTTGCACCCGGTAAAAGGGAAGTGTACCTCACCGGAGAAGCCTATTTTGATGTAAAGCATGCCAATAAACAACCCTTTCTTATACATACAGGCAAAGTGACCACCCTGGTGCTTGGCACTGCGTTTAATATAAAAGCTTACCCGGGCCGGGAGAACATAATAGTATCAGTAAGCAGAGGCAAAGTACGGGTGAATTATGAAGAAAAAGAAGTGGCCACGCTTACACCGGGGCAGCAGGTAAAAGTAAGCAACAACAATAATACGGCTGTACAAAAAAATATCGCAGTTACAGAAACAGCACCCTGGCAGCAGGGCAACCTGGTGTACGATGATGAAACCATCAACGATATTATTGCCGACCTCGAACGCATTTATGACGTAACCATCCGTTTGCAAAATACCACGCTGGGGAAGGAAAGAGTATCCACTTCTTTCAGGCGCGAAACAGGTATCGAAAATGCGTTACAGTTGCTTTGTAATTTAACCGATACCCGTTTAAAGCAGGTGAACAACATGTATGTGATTGAATAAAATAACAATAAAACCAAAACTTAAACAGCTATGAATACAAGAACATTTTCACCGCCATAATGCTTTAAAAAAGGAACCGCCCCAGTTGCGACCTGGAAGCGGTTCTGCATGTTGAAAATAATCCCGTTCAAAGAATTACTTAAAACAATTCAAAGCTATGAATTTGTATGTAAAAACGTACAGACATAGTACGTCATGTATTACTGCCAGATACCAGCCAGGGTATTTGCTTTTGAGAAACAAAGTCCTGATCATGAGAATTTCTATCCTGACCATTTTACTCACGTGTAGCGGATTGCTGATGGCAAGGTCCGGAAGCGGCCAGGATTTGAATAAGATCATGATCACCATTGACCTGAAAGACGTTTCGCTGAAACAGGCTTTCAAAAAAATTGAATCCCTTACACAACTGGCGTTCACATACCGCACGGTAGATGTAGCCGGTTTTGAGCATATCAATTATCAGGCTACCAATGCATCGGTAACCCATGTGCTCGAAGACCTGCTGCAACCCGCAGGGTTACGATTCGACCAGGTGAACAGCCACATTGTTATTAAAAAGATCAAAAAGAGCGATCAAACAGCTGAGGCAGCCATTATAGAAGCCCTGCCATTTGATGGCGGTATACGCGGCCGGGTAACTGATGAAACCGGCGCTCCGCTTTCCAATGCATCGGTATTGGTGCTGGGCACCGATAAGGGTACCGCCGCAAATACAGATGGGGTTTTTGCAATAAGCGGCATCAAAGCCGGCCGGTATAAATTGCAGATCTCTGCGGTAGGCTTCACCACGCAGATCAGGGAAATTGCGGTAAAAGACAATGAATCGCTCGAAGTATCAGTTGTGCTTAAAGGTAGTAGCGGCAAGCTGGAAGAAGTTATTGTTACCGCCCTGGGCATTACCCGCAAAGAACGGTCGGTAGGCTATTCGACCCAGGAAATAAAGGGCGACAACCTCACCATTGCCAAAGAGCAGAATGTGTTAGGTAGTTTGGGCGGAAAGATAGCAGGCGTACAGCTCACCGGTTCTTCAGGCGCCAGTATGGGTGGAACCCAAAAGATACAGATCCGCGGTACAAATTTTTTAACAGGCGGCGGGGAACCCCTGGTAGTAGTGGACAATACACCCGTCTCCAATACAAATTATGCGGGCCGGAATGGCCGTGACTATGGCAATTTAGCACAGGATATAAACCCCGATGACATTGAATCAATCAATATATTGAAAGGACCGGCAGCCTCCGCATTGTATGGTTTACGGGGGCAGTTCGGCGTTATAATGATCACTACCCGCAAAGGAAAGAATGCACAAAAACCGGTGGTGAATTTCAGCTCTGCTTTTTCGATTGAAAAAGCCGGCAATTTTCTGCCATTGCAAAACACCTATGGCGCAGGCTACAATTTAAACTTTCCAACTATAAATATAAACGGTGTTTCTACGAAATATGTCGACGGCGAATGGGACGAAAGCTGGGGACCCAAAATGGACGGAACACCCGTAAGGCATACCTATAGCTTTTACCCGGGCGATCCCGATTTTGGGAAGGAAACGCCATTTGTGCCACACCCCGATAATATAAAAGATTATTTCGAAACCGGCCACACCTGGAATAACAGCGTTTCATTTGCTGGAGGCGGTCAAAATACTTCTTTCCGCTTATCATACAACAATACCGATATAAAGGGCATTGAACCCAACACCTATTTAAAGCGAAATAACCTTTCTTTTAGCGGATCACTGAACGTTACTCCGAAACTTTTAATAACTACCACTTTAAACTATGCCAATAACAAGGGGCAACGGCCATCGCAGGGTTATCAAAGCCTGGGCTCGCGTAATATGTACCAATGGTTCCAGCGCAACCTTGATATGAAAAAATTAAAGCAGTATAAATACGCCGACGGTACTTTTTATCAATGGAACGTAAGCGCGCCCAATGACCAGGGTGTATATACGAGCAGAACAAGCCCCATAGACTGGAACAATCCTTATTTTGATGCGTATGAAAATCCTTCACACGATTCGCGCGACCGGTTCTTTGGTAATGTAGGGGTAACGTATACCATACTGCCTGGGTTGAAAGTGAACGGTTTTGTACGCCAGGATGGTTTTACTCAAAACCTCGATGGCCGGAATGCGGAAGGTGGGCGCGGCGTACCCGCTTTCTGGACCGGCAAATACGAGTCAAAGGAAATGAACTATGAATTCCTGGCCCAGTACAATAAGGAATTTGGCCTCTTTTCACTGGGCGCTAACCTTGGTGGCAATTTAATGACACAGCGGTATACTTACCTCGAAGAAGAAACCAAGGGCGGGTTTGTATCACCAGGTTTTTATAATATCCGCAATTCGCTCGACCGGCCGTTGGTAAGTAATGTAATAAGAAGAAAAGAAGTAAGAAGCGCCTATGGCGCCGTTACGCTGGGATATAACAACACCTACTTTATTGATGCCAGTTTAAGAAGGGATATTTCATCGGCATTGCCGCAAAAGAATAACGCGTATTTATATCCGTCGGTTTCGGCAAGTATGGTATTCAGCGAGCTGTTAAAAATAGCCCCGGTTTCTTATGGAAAGATCAGGGCCAGTTTTGCCCAGGCAGGTTCCGACATACCTGTTTATCAAACTTCCAACTCGTTTGCTTTACGGGAACCATATGGTACCAGTTTCCCCATGTATGTTCCCGATACTTTAAAAAATCCTGATCTTAAACCCTCATTGGGTACAGCATATGAAGCTGGTCTCGACATGCGCTTTTTGCAGGACCGCGTAGGCTTCAGCTTTACCTGGTACTTCCAGCAAAATGAAAATGCGGTGATGAACCTCGATGTATCGGGCACCAGCGGCTATTCAAAATATGTGATCAATGCAGGCAATATTCAAAATAAAGGCATTGAATTAACAGTTAGCGGCACACCCGTTAAAACGCGAAACCTTATCTGGACGAGCAGCTTTAATATTGCCCGAAATAAGAACAAGATCAAAGAACTGTATCCCGGCATCAATTCATTGATACTTGATCAAAACCGGTATTCAAGTGTGGATATGTTCCTGCTGGCAAATGTGAACGAATCATTTGGCTCCCTGGTAGGTAATGCCTATATGCGCGATTCGGCAACCGGTAAAATATTACTCGATGCCAGTAATATGCCCATGTATGTTACCAATCATAATTTTGGAACTGTATTGCCCAAATTCACCGGCGGCTGGCAAAACACTGTTACCTGGAAAAACTTTGACCTGAGCGCCGTTATAGATTTTCAGAAGGGTGGACAGTTTTTCAGCTGGACAAAAATGCTGGCAGTTAAAAGCGGACAGGCAGCAGAAACAGCCGCTATGAATGAGAATGGAAAAAACATTCGCGATGCGCTGACAGATGGGGGTGGTATAAAAGTGACCGGTATCTCCAATTCTTCGAAGCAGGAAGTGAGCGTTTTTGTGAATGCCAGAAGTTATTACCGCAATGTAGTGGGCACCAGGATCTATGAAGAATGGTTGTTTGATGCCTCTTATATCAGAATGCGTGAAATACGGGTTGGCTATACATTCACCAAAGAAAGTATTGCGAAGCTGCCGGTGAAAAGTATTAACCTGGCCTTTATTACCAGGAACCCGTTTATGATCTGGCAAAAAGCCCCGAAAGGATTGAACCCTGCAGAGCTGGCCACCGGCGCCTCTTCCCTGAACTGGTTAGAGACCGGTCAACTGGCTACTACCCGTTCATTTGGTGTTAACCTGAATGTTTCCTTCTAAAAAAACGATCATGAAAAAACTACTCTATATAAAGTTGATTGTTGCATTGTTGGTGATGGGGGCTGGTTGTACCAAATTCAGCGATGATATAAACGTTGATCCCAGCGTTCCTACAAAATCATCGAATGCGCAGCTGTTAACCTATGCACTTAACCAGCTGCCTGCTGTAATTGAGGCGCCTGCCGGATTGTTGTATGTTCAACACTGGTCAGAAAAACCGTATACCGATGTTTCGCGGTATGCAGTAGTGAATTACGATTTTTACTCTATTTACACCGAAGCGCTGGAGAATTTACAAGCCATTTTAAATGCCGGTAAATACGATATCAATGAAGGTTCAGCCAATAATCAAAAAGCGGTAGCCCGGATATTGAAAGCCTGGTTTTTCTGGCATATGACCGATCGCTGGGGTGATGTTCCTTATTTTAATGCCCTGAAGGGTAAAGAGAACTTTGCAGCTGCATATGACCGACAGAAGGATATTTATTACGATCTTCTGAAAGAGCTGAAGGAAGCTGTTGCCCAGATCGATAATGGAAATGCGATCACCGGCGATATTTTATATGGCGGAAAAATGGACAACTGGAAGCTTTTTGCCAACTCCATGCGGTTGCTGATGGCACTGCGTTTATCAAAAGCCGATGCGGCAAAAGGTAAACAGGAATTTGTTGATGCCCTGAACGCAGGCGTGTTCACTGATAACAGACAGAATGCAGTGTATGTGCACCTGGCCGATGCGGCCAACCAGAGTTACTGGTATTATGTAGTGAATGTGCAAAACCGGCCCTGGTATTGGGCCAGCAAAACCATTATTGATTATATGAAGCCTTTGAACGACCCCCGGTTGAAAATATTTGCCGATAAAAATGGCAGTGGCGTGTATAATGGGGTGCCGTATGGGCTCGATGGCAATGCCGTGGGCGCTATTCCCAGTTCAAGCGTATCCTTTGTTGGAGTGCATGTGCGTACACAAAATTCACCAACTTATGTTACCACTTATGCCCAGGTGTTACTGGCAATTGCCGAAGCCAATAAATTAAACTGGTTAACCGGTGGTGATGCAGAAGCCAAATCAAAATATGAAGCTGCCATACAAGCCTCCATACGGCAATGGAACCGGCTCAGTTTTAAAACGTATGATGACACACGGGATAAACAGGTGGAAAAAGTGCTATACGATGCCGCTGATTCAGGCGATACCACCGGGCTGGCTGCCTACCTCACTCAACCAGAAGTGGCGTATAACGGAGCAGAGGCGTTGAAAAAAATTGCTAACCAGCGCTGGCTGCATTTATTCATGAACGGTTATGAAGCCTGGGCCGAATGGAGAAGGACCGGATTTCCTGTATTAACACCGGCGCCTGATAATGGCGGTACCCCTATTCCAAGAAGACAGGCATACCCGGTAAAAGAGCAAAATATCAATGGCAATAATTATCGCACCGCTATAGCTGCACAACCAGGCCTGGGTGGTAAAGACGATCTCAATGGCCGGGTTTGGTGGGACCAGTAAAAACTACAGGGTTACATGAGATAATTTGGATCCGGAAGCGGGAAGGCTTCCGGATTTTTGATTTTGGGATTTTTAGATTTCGAGATTTTGGGATTTATTTTGAGGCGGGCTTCCAGGCAATCTCAAAATCTCTAAATCACAAAATCAGCAATCACCGTTTGCTTCTGAAAAAACTTTTCATTAATTCGGCGCATTCTTCTTTCAGGATGCCTTTGGTGACCTCAGTTTTAGGATGAAAGGGCCAGTTAGGATCGGTAATGTGTTTATGACCGTTCTTTTCATCATCGGCGCCCCAGATGATCTTTCCTATCTTGCTCCAGTACAGCGCGCCCGCGCACATGAGGCAGGGTTCTACCGTAACGTATATGGATGCATCGGGCAAATATTTACTGCCAAGAAAATTGAATGCAGAAGTGAGGGCAATAATTTCGGCATGCGCAGTGGGGTCGTTCAGGCGTTCAACCTGGTTATGTCCGCGGGCAATTATCCTGTTATTGATGACCACAACAGCGCCCACCGGTACTTCACCATCGTTAAACGCCCGCCGGGCCTCTTTGAGGGCCTGTTGCATAAAATATTCGTCGTTCATAGAAAATGTATGCTGATTTTCTGTAGGTTCCTGCATTTAAATCAGCAAGGTACAGAAATAGTGAGCAATATGAAGTATTATCAACAACCATTGCCGGTAACAATCAGTTTGTTATCTTAGTTAATAATCATACTAACGATTGAACTATGACGGCAACCTTTGCGCAGGTCATGATCTTTTTAGTTGCAGGCATTGGCATTATCGTTTTGCTTACTGCCTTCTTTCGTATGCATGCATTCTTTGCCTTGCTGATCGCCTGTTTTGTTGTGGGGTTGGGTGTGCAAATGCCGGTGGCAACTATCATTAGTGTTACCAAACAGGGTTTTGGCAACATTATGCAGTCGCTTGGTTTTATAATCGTGTTAGGCACAACATTAGGTGTGGTACTTGAACATACGGGCAGCACCAAGGTAATGGCTACCTGGATATTAAAACGAATAGGAGAGAAGCAGGCCCCGCTTGCCATGAGCATAACAGGGTTTATAGTAGGACTACCCATTTTTTGCGATTCAGGATATATTGTATTGAGCGGATTGAACAAGTCGTTGTGCAGGCGAACAGGCATTTCAATTATCATTATGTCGGTTTCACTGGCAACCGGTCTGTATTCGGTGCATTGTTTAATTCCGCCCCATCCCGGCGCTGCTGCGGCAGCCGGAACAATCGGCGTTGATTTTGGCAGGCTTATAATAACTGGTTTGCTGGTGGCCATTCCGGCCATGTTGGTAGGCTATGCCTGGGCCCGTTATGCCGGTAAAAAAATAACTAATGAAGAACCGCTTGAAGCGCCGGTGATCGATCTCACTACACAAGCGCCTTCTGCGCTGCTTTCCTTTCTTCCGGTTATAGTTCCCATTCTTTTAATTGGCGCCAGATCTTTTCTCGCTATTGAAACCGGGAAATCAATTCCCGCCTGGATGCAGCTTTTTTTGGTGACTGGTGATCCCGTTATTGCACTCACTATCGGTATTGTGCTGGCTTTTTTGGCCGTGCGGTCCTGGAAAAAAGTGGTGATAGGAAAGTTGTTACAGGAAGCTGCAGAAAAAGCAGGCGGTATACTGGTTATAATTGGTGCAGGCGGCGCCTTTGGCGCCATACTGGCTGCAACACAGGTGGGCGAGCATGTTAGCAAGGCGGTTAATCTGCAAACCCTCGGTATCTTTTTCCCATTTATGTTAACTGCTGTACTTAAAACTGCACAAGGTTCTTCAACCGTTGCGATCATTACGGCTGCATCGATCATTCAACCTTTGTTACCTGCATTAGGCCTCCACAGCGAAACGGGAAAATTGCTTGCTGTGCTGTCGATGGGTGCTGGCTCCATGACCCTGTCGCATGCCAATGATGCTTATTTCTGGGTGATAGCCAAATTTTCAGGATTGGATATGCGATCCATGCTGCAGGTATATACCGTTGCAACGCTGCTTATGGGACTGGTAACCTTGCTGGTGGTATATTGTTTGTCGCTGATCATGCTATGAGATGCTGCCTTAAAATTTTCCAACATTTCAAAGAACTGATGTACTACACGATACAAATGTAAGGTCAAAAAAAGCTGAAAAAATCAAAGGGTGCGTATGTGAGTGGTCGAAAGAGGTGTATTGTGGTCAGGATAGTTCTTAAAGGGTCAACAAAGTTCTAAAATTGGCTAATGCTGGCTAAAGTGGGCAACAACGGTATAGCTTGAAAGCAAAATATTCGGGTGTTGCCCGGGTTCGAGCCGGTATGGAGGCGGGTTGGCTTCGGATCTTCTTTGGGGCTTGTTCGGAGTTGTTCGGACCTGCTCCGAACAACTCCGAACAACGTCCGAACAAAGTCAAAAGTAAAACAAAAGAAAACCCGGCGTAATACCAGACATTATCCGAACAAAGCATATGGCAAGCATTGTGAACCAATACCCTGGCTCGAACCTACCTGTTTTGGTTCATTAACCAACCAATTTGGTTTTTCCCGCGTAAATAAAAACATGTAATAAATTCAGGACAAACCCGCCGACTTTTTAAAAACCTGGAAAATTTTCTATTTTGTGACAGATCATAACCCCGCACATGAAGTACCTGGTAAGACTGATTTTATTTAGCGGCCTGTTTTGGCCCTTATTTGGAAATGCGCAAAGTAAACCGTTGATACAGCCCGAACCTGCCTGGGTTACCCATCCGCCATTTGATTACAATAACACCCGCATGGATGAGGAGGCAGAGAACGGTTACATAAACCTGGAGTTGGAAAAACAGGTTTCCATACAACAACAATCAATTTATACAAAAACCGCTTTCAGGATCCTTTCCGAATCGGGCGTTCAAAATGGGTCACAAATAAGCGTCAATTTCGATCCTACTTACAATCAGCTGATCTTTCATTCCATAAAAATTATTCGGGGTAAAGAAACCATCAACAAACTGCAGCCTGCTAAAATAAAAGTGATTCAACAGGAAGAAGAGTTGAATATGCATTTATACGATGGTTCACTGACGGCCGTGCTTTTCCTGGAAGATGTTCGCAAGGGCGATATCATTGAATACAGTTATACCATAAAAGGCTCGAACCCGGTGTTCAAAGGAAAATTTGCAGGTGTGTTTGAAACCGGGTTTTCAGTACCTGTTTACAATTTGTATTATAAGCTATTGGTGCCCGATGGAAGGACCGTTCAAATAAGGAACAGCCTTACCAACGTAACTTATGAAACGAAAAAGCTGGCCAGTGAAACCTGTTACGAATGGAAACTCGATCAGGTGCCGGCTATGCACGAGCAGGACCATACGCCCACCTGGTACGATCCTTACCCCATGATCATGGTGAGCGAATACAAGAACTGGAAAGAGGTAAATGACTGGGCGTTGAAATTGTTTCCATTCGATGGAAAACTATCCCGTGGGTTACAAAAAAAGATAAAAGAAATTACTGTCACTAATACTTCAACAGAGCAACGGATACTGGCTGCCCTTCATTTTGTACAGGATGATGTTCGCTATATGGGTATTGAAATGGGACAAAATTCGCACCGCCCCAATACGCCTGAAAAAATATTTACCCAGCGTTTTGGCGATTGCAAGGACAAATCGTACCTGCTTTGCACCATGCTGCGGGCCATGGGCGTTGAGGCCAATCCGGTAATGATCAATACCGGCTTTAAAAAAACCATCATGCAATGGTTGCCGGGGCCGGCTTCGTTCGATCATGTTACCGTGCGGGTTTTGTATAATGGCCGGTATTACTGGTTCGACCCCACCATTTCGTATCAACGCGGCAATATTGATGCCATCTCGTATCCCAATTATCATTGCGGACTGGTTATCAGCGATACTACAACAGCCCTCACCAACATTCCGTTACAAAACAAGGGCATGGTAAGTGTGCACGAGCAGTTTGATATACCCGATATGAGCGGCAATGCCCGGTTGATCGTAAAGACCGAATACACAGGATCACATGCCGATGATATGCGCGAGCAATTCAACAGCAGCAGTAAATCGGAATTGAAAAAAACTTTCCGCGAATATTATTCGCATTATTATGAAAAAATAGAAACCGACAGTTTAAGGTATGTCGATAATGATACTACTGGAAAGTTTATAACTTATGAATACTATTCCATTCAGAATTTGTGGGAACTGGAACAAGGGGTAAATAAATCTTTCTTTTCACCGTATGTGATCAATGGCATTTTAAAAAAGCCAAAAGATATAAAGCGAACCATGCCTTTTGCCATTGACTATCCGGCGAAATACCAGGAAGAGATCACTATCAATGTGCCTGAAGAATGGACATCGCATGAATCAATGGAAAACATTTCGTGTTCAGCGTTTAAGATGCGGGTGCAATTCGCATCTTCCTATAAGAAATTCAAACTGAAATACGAGTACGAAAGCCTGAAAGACCATGTGGAGCCCAGCGAGGCCGATGCCTTTTTTACCAGTTATAAAAAGGCCGATGAAAACCTGGGATATACATTAAGCAAAGCAAATGATAAAGCTTCTATTGAATCATTATCGGATAGTGGGAAAAGAGGTGAGCCCGTTAATTATGGTTATGTAATTGCTATAGCAGTTGTTCTGTTTGGCGCTGCCGTATGGTTCACAAGAAGACGCCGATAATGCAAAATCATTTTTGTAAAACTTTCTAATTATATAGGGCAGAACAGTAAATTCTGGAAAATAGTACAAAAAAATTTGCTAAAAAATTTGTCATCCCAAAAGAAATGAATACCTTAGTGTGGTAATGGGATAGTGATCACCGTTACACCAGGAGGGTCTTACACACAACTACAATATTCCACACAACTCACTATGCTTCGTTTTGCTGGCACTAAAGTATCAGGGGGTAATTTGCCAGGTTATTACAAATAAATGCTGATTTAAGTAGCGGGCGCCATTCCACTGGCTTTTTGTTAATGTATTCCTTTGCATGCTTTGGCATGCTAAGCCATGCTATGCTATGTTTATGCTGGTTATGCATTGCAATGCAATCCTATGCCTGTTTTGTCATGCTATTACATTATTTATTTTGGGTATTACCCAAAGTTTAATCCGTACCCTTTTAATTGTTCCTGAAATATAAAACCCATTTTATGCGAACCTGTAATAATCACCCGCTGTGGCATAATCAACCACTGCGATTAACTGAAGAAGAATGTAAAAACCCAATGCTGGTCATTGAAGAATTTTTTCAATGTTATCATTTAAATGATGTGCGTAGTATATGGTGGAATTGGATGGTAGAAGTAGTCTCGAGCCCGGGCAGTATTTCAAGTGAGGCTACTGAACGCAACAATCATTTCTATTTTTATGAAAAAATGGAAATGCTCATAGAAGCCTGTTTTATTTTGAAAAATCAAATGCATTTAACTTTGCAGGTTGTACCCGATGAACCCCAAAATATAGCCTAGTGCGCCTCAACAGAAGCAGAAGAAATAAAGCAAAATATGCTGCCGGGCATTGCCGCTTGTATTTGTTTCTTCTGCTTCTTTTAACTTCCTGTACTTGCTGTTGGCGGGTAATGATATAGCGGGCTTTACAAAATGACGTAACTTACCCTGTAATATTAATTTCCCCGCCAAATAGCATGCATATGAATTCTGATGTTACTCAGCAAAAGCTGCAACGGTTGCGGGCTTTTTACGAAACCGGAGCCACCCGGGCACTGGCGTTTCGTAAACAACAGCTGCAGTTGCTGAAAGAAACTTTATTAAAATATGAACAATCATTATATGATGCTTTGTATAGTGATCTAAAAAAAAGTGCAGAGGAAAACTGGGTAACAGAAATGGGTGTGGTGGTCACCGAAATAAATGTGGCATTGCGCAGGCTGCATAGCTGGATGAAACCACAAAAAGTAAAAACCAACCTGGTAAATCTTCCTTCCCGCAGCTATATTATGCATGAACCGTTGGGCGTTGTATTAATTATCAGCCCATGGAATTATCCTTTGCAACTGCTCTTTACACCGTTGGTTGGTGCTATTGCTGCCGGCAATTGTGTGGTGTTGAAGCCTTCAGAACTGGCCCCGGCAACGGCTAAAGTGATGGGCGAAATAATAAAAGCAATTTTTCCGGAAGATTATATTTTCTATGTGGAAGGCGATGGCGCCCAGGTAGTGCCTGCGCTTATGCATGATTTTCGTTTTAATCATGTGTTTTATACTGGTAGTACAGTTGTTGGTAAAAGCATATATCAATTAGCGGCCGCTCAGTTAACACCGGTAACGTTGGAGTTGGGTGGTAAAAGTCCGTGTGTGGTTGAAAGCGATGCCAATATACCGGTGGCCGCGCGGCGAATAGCAGTTACCAAATTTTCCAATGCCGGTCAAATGTGTATTGCACCTGATTATGTGCTGGTTCATGCATCGAGAAAAAATGAATTGATCGCCGCTTTAAAAAACGTGCTGGTATCATTCTATACCGATGACCCCGCGGCAAGCTACAATTACGGTAAGATCATCAATGAAAAACAGTTCCGGCGCCTTACGGCCTATTTAACGCAGGGTACTATTGTACATGGCGGCCGCCACGATAGCAACCGCCTGTATATAGAACCTACCCTCATTGAAAATGTATCGCCCGATGCACCGCTGATGAAAGAAGAAATATTTGGTCCGGTATTGCCGGTGCTTACTTTTAACACCATGGAAGAAGCAAAGGCAATTATTCAAAACAATCCCGATCCTTTGGCGTTTTATATTTATACGGCCGATGCCAACAGGGAAAAGGAATGGTTGCAGGCTGTTTCGTTTGGTGGGGGATGTGTAAATAATTCAAGCTGGCATTTTACCAATCATCATTTGCCATTTGGTGGCCGGGGAAACAGTGGCCTGGGGGCGTATCATGGAAAATACACCTTCAACCTGTTCAGCCATGCAAAGGCAGTGATGAAAACGCCCACCTGGTTTGATCCTGCAATCAAATACCCGCCATTTAAAGGAAAGCTGAAACTATTTAAATGGATAATAAGGTAAGGCGTAACTGACGACAATGGCGTTCAACAAATACCCGCCATTTAAAGGGAAGCTGAAACTATTTAAATGGATAATAAGGTAAGGCGTAACTGACGACAATAGCGTTCAACAAATAATACAATAGTTATGACAGGCAGGCAAAGAGTTTTAAAAATAGTATACCCCGTATGGATCGCCCTCACCAAACTGATGGGCAGGAATACTAAAATACTGGCGAATGCAAAAAATATTAAACCGGCACAGTCAATTTATGACCTTAGTGTTTCATTAAACAACGGGAATTCCCTGCCTTTGCAATCCTTCAGGGGTAAAAAATTATTACTGGTAAATACCGCCAGCAATTGTGGATATACCAACCAGTACGAAGACCTGCAAAAGCTATATCAACAATTCAACAATCAGTTGCAGATCATCGCATTTCCGGCCAATGATTTTAAAGAGCAGGAAAAAGGCAGTGATACTGATATTGCCCAATTTTGCCAGGTGAACTTCGGGGTTACCTTTCCCCTCGCCAAAAAAAGTGTGGTTATACCATCAGGCGATCAAAACAATGTTTTTCAATGGCTCACTGATAAATCGAAAAACGGCTGGAATGAACAATCGCCTTCCTGGAACTTTTCAAAGTACCTGGTAAATGAGCAGGGCACGCTTACCCATTATTTTGATCCTTCCGTTTCGCCCCTGAGTTCAGCCGTGATAAATGCGGTGCTTACTGCTTAATGCGGAAGGCCTAAGGCTGCTTCACATTCGCGCCTGCAGCTGTTTTTGGCCTTCAGCCTTTGGCCATTTGCATTATTTAATAAACCTGATGGCAAAAGGATATTTATAGAATTCGCCGTTATTGGCTTTTAATCCGGCCACTACAGCCAGTATCAACGCTGCCAGGTTAATGATCACGATGATGAGCCCCAGGCCAAATCCACCGCTCAAAAGAAAAAACGGACTGCGCCATATATGACGGAAACCGAATGCCGCTCCAATGGTTCCAACAAAAGCAATGGACGCAATTACATTAATGATCAAAATGGTTAACTGAAAATTGAGGGCCTCTTTTCCATAAGGTTCAATTTCGGGCAACTCGTTCTTCTTTATTTGCCAAACTATTAATGGCCCCAGAATATTTCCAAGCCAACCGAAAATTAAACCGGCAAGGGCTGATAAATGACAAAGCATGGCCCACGTGCGTACGTTTTGTTCCTGGGAATTCATGTTGAAGGGTATTTTATGTTTAAGATAAGAAAGAATGCCTTATCTATAAACATTAGTATCGGGCCAGGTTGAAATATTACAGGGCAAACAGCTACTGCACTACATCGGGGCGGTCGAGCAGGGAGGCCACTGCGGTGATCATGGCACATACCTGATAATAGAAACTTTTATTCACTTTATCGAAGGTATCGCCTGGGCGGTGGTAATCTGCATGATCTTCCACGCCAAAATACAGATATGGAATATTTTTTTGATAGAAGGGAAAATGATCCGATTGATTGGTCCAGTCTTCCGAACTGGGTTTATCACCGTCGTGCCCAAATCGTATATGTACCGCCGTGAAAGGCTGAATACTATCTACATAGCTTTTTAAAAAGGGAAAATGAGAAGTGCCGGAGGCGAAGATCTCGCTGCTATCGTTTCGGCTCACCATATCCATATTCACATTAAGCATAATGCTGCCTATTGGAACGGGGCTATTCGAAACGAAATATTTTGATCCCATTAACCCTTTTTCCTCGGCATCAAACGCTACAAACAGCAGGGAGTGTTTGGGTGGGTATTTTTTGAAATACTGGGCCATGGCCAGCAGGGCAGCAGTGCCCGATGCATTATCATCGGTTCCGTAATAAATATCTCCGTTGCGCTTGCCCAGATGATCGTAATGGGCAGTTATTGCGATGTAATTTTTTTCATAAACCGTTCCTTTAACCACCCCGATGATATTGTTGCCTTGCTGGTTGTTATTACCAAAAGGAAAGGGTTGTAACCAGGAATTGCCGACCTTATCTAACTTAAGCGAATCGAAAATTTTTACAATATACTCGCGTGCCAGCTGATTACCCGGGGTGGCCGTTTCGCGCCCTTCCATAAC
This sequence comes from Niastella vici, assembly GCF_002077945.1. Taxonomy (GTDB): domain Bacteria; phylum Bacteroidota; class Bacteroidia; order Chitinophagales; family Chitinophagaceae; genus Niastella; species Niastella vici. The sequence goes on along the minus strand of NZ_LVYD01000001.1, from coordinate 286,092 downwards.
GGCAGATGATAAATACGCCAGGTGATTTATTAATGTAGCACTATCAATATTCGACAGCATATTGGCGGCAGCACGCTTCTTCTCCTTTTGGGGTGGGCAACCTGTAAACACCAGGCTTGCTGCGATAATTGTTATGGATGCAATTACCGGACTGAGCATTTTTTTTACACAGGACCTATAACGGTTAAACATATATGGAGAATTAAAGTGCCGTTTAGCATGCGCAGGCAGGTAGCTGGTCTTCACTTAAAGGAATTACCTCTCTTTCCAATACGATGCCTGCAAATTTTTCTTTTACCTCGTTCAATATTTCATCTACTTCTGCCAGTGTTTTTACGGTTACCAGGCGGGTACGGAATTCTTTAACATGGGGCAGTCCTTTAAGGTAATTGGAATAATGGCGGCGCATTTCAAGAATGCCCAATATCTCACCTTTCCACTCAACCGATTTGCGGGCATGTGTGCGGCAAACTTCCACGCGTTCTTCAATGGAAGGCAGCGGAAGTATTTGACCGGTTTGCAAATAATGTTTGATCTCCCTGAAGATCCAGGGATAGCCGATAGCTGCCCGGCCGATCATAACCCCATCAACACCAAAGCGGTTTTTATAGTCGAGCGCTTTCTGCGGCGAATCAATATCGCCATTCCCGAAAATGGGGATCTGAATACGGGGATTGTTTTTTACGGCTGCGATCAACGTCCAGTCGGCTTCCCCTTTATACAGTTGCGCGCGGGTGCGGCCATGTATGGTAAGGGCTTTAATACCAACATCCTGTAGGCGTTCAGCCACTTCCTCAATATTTTTACTATTGTCGTCCCAGCCAAGCCGGGTTTTAACGGTAACCGGTAAAGAAGTAGATTTTACAACGGCTGCTGTTAAGCGAACCATGGCATTCACATCCTTTAATACCGCAGCGCCGGCGCCCTTGCTTACCACTTTTTTAACGGGACAACCAAAATTGATATCAACCAGATCGGGTTGAACGGTGTCTACAATTCTGGCACTCAGGGCCATGGCTTCTTCATCGCCGCCAAAGATCTGAATACCAAAGGGCCGTTCAAATTCGGCAAAGTCGAGCTTTTGTTTGCTTTTGATGGCGTCGCGTATCAACCCTTCGCTGGAAATGAATTCACTGTACATCAGATCGGCCCCGTTCTGTTTGCATACAAAACGGAATGGCGGGTCGCTCACATCCTCCATGGGCGCCAGAAGCAGCGGGAAATCAGGAAGCAATATGTTAGCGATATGTACCATTTTGTAGCCTTTTTTAGTTCAACGGGTTGAACCAACCTAATGAATTTTAATAATTTGAAAGCAAATCACAATGCTTATCTTGCAGCTTTTGCAAGGATTTGCCGGGCAGCAAATTTACACACTAATATTTGTTTATACCAGCCTATGAGAGGTCATTTACGCATAAAATCACCCCTGTCGCAATTAGGGTTATTCCTGGGGATCTTTGGAGTAGCGTATATTCTAATTGGCGTACTATCGGTGCTCATATACCAGGCCAATGGTATAAGCATTGCTTCCCTTGAAACTATTGACTGGAACAACCCGCATTTTATAAGCATATCCAAATGGGTACAGGCGCTTTCTTCGGTATTCCTGTTCATACTGCCTGCCTATTTATACGCAAGATTTACGTTTACAGGGAATTATAGCTATTTTTTAGGCTTCAGAAATGCTGAAAAGGCAAATATGTATGTATTGGCGGTCGTTGGTATTTTGCTGGCCATTCCCTTTGTGTTCTGGATCGGAAAATTGAATGAAGGCATACCCCTGCCTGAAGGCTTAACAAAACTTGAACAACAGGCCGGGCAGCAAATGGCCGCCTTTCTTAAAATAAGGAACCCCTTCGATATTGTTGTGAATGTATTCATTATCGCCTTATTACCGGCAATAGGGGAGGAACTGTGCTTTAGAGGCGCGCTGCAGAGAATATTGATACAGGTTACCCGCAATCCCTGGGCAGGAATAGTTTTAACAGCTGTATTATTTTCGGCGTTGCATTTACAGTTCAGCGGTTTTTTGCCCCGGATGTTCCTGGGCATTGCGCTTGGCGCTTTTTACTGGTTCAGTGGAAGCATTTATACCAGCATGATCGCGCATTTTGTAAATAATGCCGTGCAGGTGATCTGGGCTTCCTATGCGCCGGACGTTATTGAAAAAAATCCTGAGATCCCGGTACTGGCAGCCATTGCCAGCGGAATAGTTGTATGGGCCATACTGTGGTTTTTTCAAAAACAATCAACTGTTACCTGGGCCAAAGTGTACCATACAGATGAGCTTACACCTTTCGATCAATTCATAGCATAAAATATATTCCCTTCGCCTATGGCGCTCAATGTACAAACATTTAAAACAAGGTCGCTGACCGCGGTAGTGTTCGTAGTAGTGATGCTTACAGGGTTGCTATGGAACCACTGGGCTTTTTTTATATTATTCAGTATTATTCATTTCGGTTGCTGGACTGAATTCCAGAAGCTGGTTGGATTGATAGACCCTGATTATACCAATATAACGCCGTTCCATAAGTATGGCGTGAAACTGGCTGGCTGGTGCCTTATGCTGTATTTTACCAATGACCAGTTCTCGATCTTCGGCATGCATTTGCATGAGCTGGGCTGGTGGCTGGGTTTGCTGTTTATTTTTATTCTGCCCATTATTGAATTACTATTTGCCCGGGAAATAAAGCCAAAGAATATTGGTTATTCTGCAATAGGATTGGTTTATATCTCGTTAGCGTGGGGGTTAATGATGGACCTGCGCAGCTCTTTTGTGCCGGCCAGGGCAGGTTTTACCGTATCGCCCGAAAGCTGGGGAAAACTGATCACCTGCGCATTGATCTTCAGCATCTGGATCAATGATACCATGGCCTACATGGTGGGGTCGTTGATAGGGAAAACCCCCTTTTCAAAGATCTCGCCTAAAAAGACCTGGGAGGGAACGGTTGGCGGGGCTATTTTGTGTGTTGTGGTAATTGCTTTGCTGGGGTATTTTACGGCTCCTGCCAACGGATATGCTGTTATTCACTGGATTATAATTGCCGCTATCGCTGCTGTGGTAGGCACCGCAGGCGATTTGGCAGAGAGCAAGTTAAAACGTGTTGCCAATGTAAAAGACAGTGGCCATATTATGCCTGGCCATGGTGGATTTTTAGACCGGTTCGATTCTTTGCTGTTAGCCATTCTTTTTGTTTGGTTATATATTCAACTGGCGCTAAAATGAAACGTTCATCCTGATGCCATCGGAATGATAATTTCCCCGTTCGGGAGCGGGCATCTGGCCAACAAAAAATAATATCTCCAGATGAAATACCAATTACTGATCATTATCCTTATTACGGCTTTCGCAAGCTGTACTGCCGCCCCTGGTGAAGCGCCTGTACCCTTGCTGGAATTTAAACCCGGCATGATCAATAAAAAATTGTATAAAGGGCAAATAAAAGAAGGAAGGCGATGGAAAGATAAACGGGGCGAAAACATTGTGATACTTACCGCAACCGGCATTTACTGGTCGAACGTGTATGAGGCTACCCGCGGCGCCAAACTGTTTGCCTATCATTTCATAAGAACGGCCGACAGTACATTGAAGGAAGTGTGGAAAATAAGTGAAACGGTTGATGAATGCGCATTTGATGTGCGTTGCGATTTTTTTATGAATTCCCTTACGGTTACCGATCTTGATGGCGATGGTATTGCCGAAGTGGGTTTTGCCTTTGAAAAAGGGTGTAAATCAGAATCGGGCCCCGATGAAAAGAAGCTGGTGTTTTATGAAGGAAAAGACCTGTACCAGATAAAAGGCACCACTACCGTTGTAAAGGGCACCCAAAAGCTGGGTGGCGATAAACAGGTGGAGAAAAAGTTTGAAGAGGCGCCTGAGGCATTTCTTGAATTTGCCAATAAACAATGGAATAAATTCGGCAATGCCAAGGTGGCGAAATAAAGAAATGCTGTTGTGCGATACTATTTTGTAATTTTAACCCCTAAAATTTTTAAATGACCATTCATAAAGAAGGCTACAAGAGTATATTGATCACGGCTATATTATTTGCTGTTGTTAACCTTGCATCGTTTTATTTTCTCAGTTTTTACTTTGCATGGTTAACCTGGTTGATTTTTATACTCACGCTGGGCTTGTTGTTGTTCATCATTTCTTTCTTCCGTGTTCCGCGCCGGCAGTTAACGCTGGGCAGCAACCTGGTTATTTGCCCTGCCGATGGCAAGGTGGTGGTTATTGAGGAAGTGTATGATGAGGAATATTTCAAAGACAAAAGATTGCAGGTTTCCATTTTTATGAGTCCCGCGAACGTGCACCAGAACCGCAACCCGGTTACCGGTGAAGTGGTATATAACCAATACCATAAAGGGAAATACCTGGTAGCCTGGCATCCCAAATCATCAACCGAAAATGAACGTCATTCAGTGGTGATCCGTCACCCGAAAGGAGAGATACTGGTAAAACAGATCGCCGGCGCATTGGCCAAAAGAATAGTGAACTATCTGAGTGTGGGACAAAAAGTGGAGCAATGTACCGAAATGGGCTTTATAAAATTCGGCAGCCGGGTTGATGTGTTATTGCCTTTGGACGCCAAGGTTAACGTACAATTCAATCAGGTGGTGAAGGGTGGTGTAACGGTGCTCGCTACTTTAGCGTAAAGGCAGCCACCACTGATCAAAAATAGTAAAGGGTTCGCCAGCTGGCGAACCCTTTTTTCTTAGAATATATTCTCCAGTTCTTTTAATGAATACACTGTATAGGTGGGCTGTATGGCCGGGGCAATATTCAGGTGGTTTACGTATATCTGATCAATACCGGCATTAATGGCGCCCTGTATATCCACTTCCACATTATCGCCGATCATGATGCTTTCGGCCGGCAAAGCATTTGTTTTTTGAAAGGCGTATTCAAAGATCTCCTTGTTGGGTTTTATATAGTTGCTGCCTTCCGAAGTGATCACTTCTATAAAATAGCTATCGATACCCGCGTATTTTAATTTCATATGCTGTACCTGTTCAAACCCGTTAGTGATCAAATGCAGGCGGTATCCCTTGTTGGTGAGATAGGTAAGTATTTCAACGGTGTGCGGAAACAGGGTTTTGCGGGTTGGTAACAGGTCGAGGAACCGGTTGGCCATATCCAACGCCAGTTTTTGATCGCCGATCTTAAAATCGAGCAGGGAAAGCCACATACGTTTCCAGCGCAGTTCATCTATTTTGATAAAGCCCTTTCTGAAGCGGTCCCACAATTTTTCATTGTGTACCATATAGTTTTGATAGAACAGCTCAAAGCTGTGTACGCCTTTTTCCTGCAAATTGTAAGCATGAAACAGTTCTTCGAGCGTTTGGCGGCTATTTGTTTCGAAATCCCACAGTGTATGATCGAGGTCAAAAAAGATATGCTGGTACTTCATTCCGCAAGATACGAAATACCTGTTTTGTATTTAATTTGCAACTATGAATGTTATAATTACCGGTGCATCAAGAGGATTGGGCAAAGCCATTGCTCATTTATTTGCACAGAACGGGCATAATCTGGTGCTCACCTCCCGTAATGAAGTGGCTTTATACAACGCCATGCAGGAAATAATGACTGCCTACCCGGCCATTACGGTGAAAGCCAAAGCATTTGATCTTTCACAAAAAGAAGATGCGCAGGCTTTTGGAAAATGGGTGCTCAGTTTGCAGGCCCCTGTTGATGTGCTGGTGAATAATGCCGGCTTGTTTGACCCCGGCAGTGTATACAATGAGCCCGATGGCACGCTGGAGCATATGATGGCGGTGAATTTGTACAGTGCCTATCATGTAACCCGCACGGTCATCGATCAAATGATTGCACAGAAAAGCGGTCATATTTTTAACATGTGTTCCATTGCTTCGTTGAAGGCATACCCCAATGGGGGCGCCTACAGCATCAGCAAGTATGCCCTGGCGGGGTTTTCGACCAACCTGCGTGAAGAAATGAAACCTTTTGGCATAAAAGTTACAGCTGTTTATCCCGGCGCCGCTTATACCGATTCGTGGGCCGAAAGCGGGGTTGATCCCAAACGTATTATGCAGGCTGATGATATTGCCCGCATGATCTATACTGCTTCGCAATTATCGCCCCAGGCCTGTGTGGAAGAAATTATCATGCGCCCGCAGCTGGGCGACCTGTGAGTTAATTTCCAGGAAAATAAATTAACAGCCCTTTGCCATTTAACATGGCCAATTGCCAATTGTCAATGACTATTGGTTTAACGCAGCTTTAACGCTAACATTTTTTCCCTCCTAAACCGGCAAAATTTATATTTGTTACAGGTCATATGAGTTATTGAATTTAAAAAAGCCAGCATCAGGAAAATTCTACATATTATTTTAACGGGGCTGTTTTTTTGCCTGTTTACCGGGTCGTTAAAGGCACAGGTACGATTTTATACGCTTGTTAGTGAATCTACTATTTCTGTGCGCCAAACCTTCCAGGTGCAATATATTGTTGAAGGCGCCAGCAACATCCGTCAATTTAAAGTTCCGCGCTTCAGGGATTTTGATATAGCCGATGTTTTCGACTTCAATTCAACCAATTTTGGCCAGGGCATCGACACCTATTCAAAAATAATTGTGCTGCTTGCTCCCCGAAAAGGGCGGTTCACCATTCCCGGCGCTACGGCCATTATCAATGGAAAGCAAATGCATTCCAATGCGGTTCATATTGCAGTGAAACCGGGCATGCCGGGCATGTATAATATTGATCCCGATGAAATTGATACCGAAGAAGAATCGGTTTTGCATCCGGGGGAGAATATCAATGATAAAATAGAAAAGAACCTGTTCCTGCGGGTTGAAACCAGCAAAACCACCTGTTACGTAGGTGAACCCTTGATGGTAGTATATAAGGCCTATTCGCGGCTGAATGCCAACTCCCAGGTTATGAGACGGCCATCCCTTACCGGGTTTAGTGTAATGGAAATGGTAGATGCCTATGACGGAAAACCGGAAATTGAAAAGTTGAACGGCCGCACGTACTATACCAACCTGGTGCGCAAGGTGCAGTTGTTCCCTTTGCAGGAAGGTAAATATACGCTCGATCCGGCCGAGATCGAAAGCGTGATCCATTTTATTAAAACAAATGAACCGGCCGGTAAAAAACATGGATCTTCATTGTATAGCAGGAACGGTACCCCTATGTTTCCCACGGCCATCAACCACCGCACTATTGTACGTACCGAGCCCAAAACGATCATTGTAAAACCATTGCCCACGGCCAATCAGCCAGCCGATTTTTCGGGTGCTGTTGGCCAGTTTACTTTGACCGTTAAAGCGCCCGGTGCGCCCATACACAGGGGCGATCTGGTAAAAATACAGGTAGCTATCAGCGGTAGTGGTAACCTGTCGCTGCTTACCCCGCCAGCTATAAAATGGCCGAAAGGGGTTGATACTGCCGAACCTTCTGTTAAAGAAAATATTAACAAATATAATTTCCCTTTAAGCGGTTCCAAAACATTTGAATATTCCTTTGCGGCCCCCGATACGGGTGATTATGTAATACCTGTTGCGCATTTGCCTTATTATGATCCGGTAGCAAATAAGTACAAAACCGCTGTCAGCGATTCCATTACCTTACATGTGCTGCCCGGGGTAAAGAAAACCGATGCGGGAACGGGCATGAATGCGGTTGATCACGTTGGTGCCATCAGGCCTGCTTATTACTGGTTTGCCGCTATTGCACTGGTCATTATTGCCTGCATTGCATACCAGGTCATTTCCTTACAGAAAGGAAAAAAGAAAGTGGAAGAGAAACCAACGGCTCCGGAGCCTGTAAAAGAAGTGCCCTCTCCTCAACAAGCGGCTTCCAAACTGCTTGCCAATGCAAGGCTGGCATTGCAATACCACCGGCAACAGGCTTTTTATCATGACGTACAGCAAGCCATTTGGCAGGTTATTGCAGAGAATTACCAGCTGTTACCTTCAAAAATGAACAAGCACTATATTGTTCAGGTGCTTACTGAAAAGCAGGTGCCGGCCGCAACCATCCACAACCTGTTGGCCATACTCGATGAATGCGAATGGGCTTTGTACACCCCCGGTCAATCTGTTAGCAGTATGGAAGAATTGGCCAGTAAAACCGAGGGTTTGTTAATAGTTCTGCTTGAAGTAAAATCCTGACCCTTCGATCCTTCGGCTTCGCTCAGGACGCTCAGGGCCCTGCTTTCCGTTATTCTGTGTATTTATAACCTACGCCGCGTACTGAATGAAAGTAGCGGGGATTGCGGCTGTCGTGTTCAAAATATTTGCGAAAGTTCAATATGAAGTTGTCGATAGTGCGGGTAGTAGGATAAACGTTGTATCCCCATACGGTTTGCAGGATCTTTTCGCGGGGCACCACATCATTCTTGTTTTCGAATAACAGCTTCAGCAGCATGGCTTCTTTTTTACTGAGCTGAATGCGTTGTCCTTCTTTTGTGACCGCTTCCTGGGCATTAAAATCAATTGTATGACCACCGAACTGATAGGTATCGCCCACCGTATCCTTATCCTGCATTTTTTTATTCTTTTCTATCAGCTTCTGCACCCGTAACAACAGCTCTTCGAGGTTAAAGGGTTTGGTAAGGTAATCATCGGCCCCCTTTTTTAAACCCAATACCCGGTCTGAACTGGTGTTTTTTGCGCTGAGTATCAAAATGGGCACCTGGTTGTTTTGAACGCGAATGGTTTCGGTTATGCTAATGCCATCTACATCGGGCAGCATTACGTCGAGTATGATAAGATCGAAATATTCGCTTTGTACTTTTTGCAGGGCTTCGCTGCCGGTAAAGGAAGAAGTAATTTCATACCCTTCCAACTCAAGGTTCAGTTTAAGCGCTTCGTGCAGGTTTTCTTCGTCTTCAACCAGTAATATCGATGGTTTATTGCTCATGGGCATGTTTTACAGTAAAACTTACTATAAAAGTACTGCCTCTGTTCAAATTATCGGTCACTCTGATGTGTCCGTGGTGATCTTCGACAATCTTTTTACAAAGGTAAAGCCCCAAACCGGTGCCTTTGGTGGTGCGGGTTGTTTCGTTGCCTATGCGGTAGAACTTTTCGAATACCCGTTTTTTTTCATCATCGGCTATACCGGGACCTTCATCCAATACCTGAAATTGTACAGATCTGTTCTTCTGGAACAATTTGCAGGTGATAAGGCTTTCTTTGGGTGAATATTTGATGGCGTTTTCGATGAGGTTATTTACCAGTATCTGTAACAGTAAGGAGTCGCCGTTGATATCTATTTCGGGTTCTATTTCGCTTTGCCAGTGGTGGTCGGGGAACCGGTTCCTGAATTCATTGACCGCAGTTTTTACCAGGTCTGAAAGGTCGAGCTCTTCCTTTGAGATGCGGTAACGGCCGCCTTCGAGTTGTGAGGATACCAGGATGTTGCTGACCAGGGTATTCAGCCGGTTGGTTTCCTGCAGGGTTGCCTGCAACATTTTCAGTTTCTTTTCTTCGGGCAGGGTATACTTCAGCAGGGTTTCGAGGTTGAGTTTGGCAATGGCAATGGGTGTTTTTAACTCATGCGTTATGGCCATCATAAAATTTTCCTGCTGGTGCTGCAGTCTTATCTGGCGCCGCACTGCCTGGTACACAAATATGGAAGCAATTAGAATAACAACGAGGAAAATACTGCCTTCGCCAACATTCCGGAAATTTTTGCGGCGTTTTTCATCAGCGATCGCCTGGTATTTGGCGGGAAAGGAGGGATCGTCCATTTTAAGCTCACTGATCTTATAGGTGGCCATCTGGTGGTTTTGCCGTTGCAGTGCAATGAACCACCATACCAGCGCCACAACTATGTAAGCCAGCAAAAGCCAGTATACAATACTGACAACAGCGAGTCGCTTTTTTTTGAATACATCCATTTTACAACATATAAACCTTATGGCGCCTTTTCAACCCGCACCCCAACATTCATTACATTTTTCAAAGGGTCTTCGCGCATAATGTTCTCGAGTTTAAAGCGATAGGTGCCTGCGTTTAGTGGTACAGGAGATTGCGGCGGTGTAATAAGTATGCGGTGTTCAAAAATATCATCCATTCCGGTACCCAGCCAGCCTTTACTGTCGGTTGCCAGTTGCAGGTTGAGGGGCAGGTTTTGAACAACCCCGTTTGGTGCTTCGGAATGAAAGTTTATCCAGATGTTCTTATAACGATAGGCGTCTGTATGCCTGATCACTATATAAATATTGTACCTGGCCGTAGTATCCTTAGGGTCTACCGTGAATACTATTTCCGGTTTATAGGAACTTTTCCAGAGTTGTTTTGGAATAGTGGCATTCTTTTCAAAAACATCTACTGTACCACAGGCAGGAAGGAGGAGGTACGAAGTAAGTAATACGAATATTGAAATATAGTTAAGGATATGCTTGCTCAAGGGAAAATTTTTGGCAAAGATAGGGATCGGGGGCAGAAGGTGCAAGGCGGGCGGGTTGAAGGTTTAAGGTAGAACGTAACCTCAATTGCGGTAAACCTTCTACCTTAAACATTAAACCGGTTATAACACGTTTAAAACCTGTTCTTTTGCTTTTTCCAGCTCGTCCTTCATAAGCACCACGCATTTCTGAATGGATGAATCATACGCTTTGGCGCCGGTTGTATTGATCTCACGGCCTATTTCCTGCAGCACAAAGGATAGCTTTTTACCTTTTCCGTCTTCAGGCTCGTTCAAAATGGTTTTAAAATATTCGCAATGTGTTTTCAGGCGTACCTGTTCTTCACTAAGGTCTATTTTTTCGATATAGTAAATAAGCTCCTGTTCGAGGCGGTTGGGATCGTAGTTCTCTTTCCCCACATTATCTTCCAGCACTTTGGTAAGGCCTTCCTTGATCTTTGTTTTTCGCAAAGGTTCCAGGGTGGCAATGATGTCCTGTTGTTTTTGAATATTGCTTATACGCAACAGCAGGTCGGCTTCCATTATCTTTCCTTCTTCGAGCCGGTGCGTAGTCAGGTTTTCTATAGCTGCTTCTATTACTTTTTCAAACTGGTCCCATTCTTCATCGGTTAGGGTTTCACCGGTAGGGGTGATCACTTCGGGTAGTTTGATGAGGGTGCTTAAGATATGTGATGGATCGAGGTTGAGGGCCTGTGATAATTCGGCGATGGGCTGATAATAAGCTCTTGCCAGATCGGTATTGATACTTACCGGTTTGGCGGCACCGCTTTCTTTAAGGCTTACGGTACAATCAATGGTGCCTCTTCCGAGTTTTTTAGATAATATCGTTCGTATATCGAATTCAAAGGGCTTTAAGAAAGCCGGTATTTTTAAGGATAGTTCGAATTGTTTTCCATTCAGTGATTTTATGTCAACCAGGAAGGTCTTATCTCCCACGGTTTGTTCACTTCTTCCAAAGCCGGTCATTGATTTCAACATAACGTACCTTTTTTTAGCAAGGTAATGAATTAAAAGTTAAGCCCGCCCGGATGAATCGTTCGGACGGGGAATAAGGTTTAACATCTTACCCGAACAATCGGGTATAGATGTCATTTTTATTCATTTCACGCAGCTCACCAGGTAATAAACCATCTAAAGTAATGCCACCAATGCGGTAACGGATCAAACGAAGGGTTGGAAAACCGGTTTGGGCTGTCATTTTTCGAACCTGGCGGTTCTTGCCTTCCGTTAAAACCAAACTGATCCAACTGGTAGGGATGTCTTTACGATATCGAATGGGTGGGTTGCGATCTGGAACAGCTGGTGTGTTAGTAAAACGCGTTGCTTTACAGGGCCGGGTTTTATATTTAGCGCCATTGATTGTTATGGTAACCCCTTTTTGTAACTCCTGCAATGCTTTTTCATGCATGTTGCCATCAACCTGTACCCAGTATTCCCTTTCGTGGGCAAATGAAGGATTCAGCAGGCGATGATTGAGTGTAGTATCATTAGTGAGTATCAGTAATCCTTCACTGTCATGATCTAACCGGCCAACAGGATAAACATCAGCAGGTACATTAAAGAATGCCTTCAATGTTTGTTTGCCTTCTTCAGAAGTGAATTGTGATAGTACTTGATATGGTTTATAGATAATAAAATAGCGATGCATACAAAAGAAAATCTCCCGGTGAGCCGGGAGATTCATTATGTGGATGGGTTAGTAAGTACCGGGAAATAAATTTCCCTACACAATATTAAAAATAATTTTTTCTATCTGGAAAAATTTTCTAATAAATTTTATTCACATTTTTTTTATGTAATGGGGAAAAGCATAGCCTTATTTCATCATTATCTGCAAAGTTGAACATGAATTTATAACTCCTTTATCGATCATGTGGGTATGTTTTGATTTTTTGCATAAGCTGAAACATGCACTGGCAACGGGTTGTAGCCTATGTAGTATAATGAGCGATAACTTATCAGTTGTTTAAATGAAGATCTGTAAAGCATTTATCTGTACATGCATCACAGTAAGATATTCCATCGATGAAGCCCGGCAACCCGCATTTATTTTTTGGCAAAAAGATCATTGAAACGGTAAAATGGCGCCCTTTAAAGACATAACAGGTTGTTTAAGCCGGTATGAAGTTGCGGTTTAAGTAATAAAGGGATGCTTTGATAGCAAATTCACGATGTTTATGCTTGTTTGAACCATTAATATATCAGAAAACACGAAACTGAAGGGAAGAATTACCCATCCTGTGTGCCCATCGTGCGTTACTTTTGCGAAAATTCAACGGATATGAAATTTCCTGCTCCCGTTTCGGTTCAATGGATAGCTCAATTGATAGGCGCTGAGCTTGCCGGCAATACAGAAGGAATAGCTACAGGTATAAATGAGATACACAAAGTGGAACCAGGTGACCTGGTTTTTGTTGATCATCCCAAGTATTACAACAAGTGCCTGCATTCAGAAGCCTCCTTTATCATCATCAATCAAAAAACTGATTGTCCGGAAGGTAAAGCGTTGCTGATCGTTGATAAACCATTCGAAGCATACCAAACTATAGTACGTCACTTTCGGCCCTTTAAGCCTGCTGTTAAACCTGTGAGCGATTCAGCTACTATAGGCGAGGGAACTTATATAGCACCTAACGTTTATATCGGGCACGAAGTAAGCATTGGAAAGAATTGCTTTATAGCGCCCAATGTTTCCATCCTGGATTATTGCATTATTGGCGACAACGTGATCATTCAGGCCGGAACGGTTATAGGTTCTGATGCTTTTTATTACAATACAAAGAAGGACCGCGAAGTATGGTATAAAAAAATGGAAAGCTGCGGAAGGGTGGTCATTGAAAATGATGTGGAGATCGGCGCCGGTTGTACGATCGACCGGGGTGTTTCGCATGATACCCGTATTGGCCGGGGCAGCAAGCTCGATAATATGGTGCATATTGGCCATGATACCGTTTTAGGGGCTAATTGCTTACTGGCTGCACAGGTTGGCATAGCTGGCGCTACAACCCTTGGCAATGGCGTTATATTGTGGGGACAGGTTGGGGTTTCAAAAACACTTACAATTGAAGATAATGTGGTAGTACTGGCGCAAAGCGGGGTAGGTGGTACGCTTGAAAAAGGCAAAGTTTATTTTGGATCGCCGTGCGAGGAAGCAGGCATTAAAAAAAGAGAACTGGTTTGGGTGAAACGGATCCCTGAGATCTGGGAACGGATAAAGTCACTTAAATAGACCGTTTTTCGGTAATAGCGATATGAAGTAAGAGGTATGAGGTAAGAAGTAAGAAGAATTCCTAATTTCTTAGCTCATACTATTTTTACTTCAGGGTATTTGAAAAAGGAAGGGAAGCCTGATAACTTTTGAACTTCTTAACTCATATTTCCTACTTCTTACTTCTGTATTCGTGGCTATTTGAATTTTGACAGAAACTCATCCTTCTTCCGCATAGATACTTCAATAGTGGTCCCATCTTCCATTTCAATGGTTCCGCCCCGGCCGCGATTATATTTTTTTATAAAATGATGGTTGATAATATATGACTGGTGCACCCGGGAAAAGTTTTCAAAAGGCAGGATGTCTTCAAATTCCTTTAATGTGCGCGATACCATTATTTTTTGCTGATCGTGCATATAAACGAATGTATAGCTGCCCCTTGCTTCGAGCCAAACCAGCTCATTGATGTTAACAAATACCAACCCATCGAGCGTAGGAAGCGCTACTTTTTGTAAAACAGGCTTACTTACCGACAGATTATACAGTAACGTATCAATTTTAGTGGTAATATTTTTTGTTTTAATACGATCTGCTGCCTTTTGTATGGCGTTCTGCAACTCTTTTATATTGACCGGCTTTAATAAATAATCCAGCGCAGAGTACTTTATAGCATTGATGGCGTAATTATCGAAGGCAGTAACAAAGATGATCTCAAAATTCACCGGCGACAGGTTGTTCAGCAGCTCAAATGCATTGCCGAACGGCATTTCAATATCCAGGAAAACCAGATCGGGCTGCGTATCCAAAATAAGGGCCTGGCCGGTGCGGATGTTTTCTGCCACGCCTGCAAGCTCAATAATGGGGCAATATTTTGTCAGCAGCAGTTTGAGCGCTTCAATGTTATTTGGTTCGTCGTCTATAATGATGGTTCTTATCATTTCTTCACAGGTTTATAATTAATGGAAAAGGGAATACGAAGAATAACTCTTGTGCCCATGGCTTGATTTTGTGCATTGGTTAAGTCTATTATTTCGATGGTTATAGGATCAATTAACTGGCGGTTTAAAATATTTATCCTTTCTGCGGTCAGTGACATGCCTTTTGACTGGTACTCAACATGCATTTGGGATTTATATTCCTGCGCCTTTTTTCTTCCGATGCCGTTATCCTCGATAATGCATATGAACCCGTTGCTGCTTTTCTGAAATTTTATGTCTATGCGGCCGTTACGGTCTTCTTTGTACCGGATCCCATGCCTGATGCTGTTCTCTATATAAGGTTGCAGTATCATGGTTGGAATGTTGACCAGGTCGCTGTCGAGATCGGGGGAAACTTCTATTTCATAGCTGAAAGAGTGGCCAAAGCGCATCATTTCCAGGTCGAGGTATCTTTTCAGGTATAATACTTCGTTAGTAATGGAAATGGTGCTTTTTTCAGAATTGTCGAGTGTTTGCCTGATGAGGTGCGCAAACTCCGACAAATACCAGTTAGAGGCTTCCAGGTCGTTTGTTATAATAAAATTTTGTATACTATTGAGGCAGTTAAAAATGAAGTGGGGGTTCATTTGTGCCCGTAAAGCCATTTGCTCCAGCTCATTTAGCTTTTGTTGCACCGACATTTTTTCCTGTTCTTCCCTGCGCAGGATACTAAAGCGCCAGGCAACCAGGAGCCAGGTTATTAAAATCACCACCGCTATTACCAGGATCTGAAAAGGCAGGGTTTGCCAAAAAGGTGCTTCCACCATGAATGCGATCTTTATCGCGTTGCTGATAATTCCTTTTTTATTTACTGCGATCAGTTCGAACTCATAATTGCCCGGCGGTACAGATGGATATTCCAGTACGGTTTGACCGGTTGAATCCCAGTTATCATTCAACCCTTTTAACCGGTAACGGTACGAAATACTGCCACCCGATTTGAATGAGATACCAGCATAGGATATTTTTAAACTGTTTTCATTGTAACGCACCTGGTAACTATCCTGAATTGGCTGGGCTTTACCGGCCACCGAAATATCGAGCAGGCGCAAATTACATTTTGAATAATTGGTCACTTTGCTTTCGTCGAAAAAGGTAAGCCCGGCTGGCGAACCTGCATATATGGTATTGCCATCAACATAAACAGCATTTATGATATCGCTGGGTAATCCATCGCTTGTGGTGTAAGTAGAAACCAGGTACGGTGTTTGGGTGATATTTATTTTATTGATGCCCTTATCGGTGCCGGCCCACAGGAAGTTATTGCTTACAAATATGGTACGGCATATATTGCTTGAAATACCATTACTGGTGGTTATCTGGTTGATCACCTGGTCGTTCTTCATGCAGATAATGCCTGCGCCAAAAGTGGCTATCCATAAAAGGCCATCGGGCGATTTGCAGAAATAGCTGATGCGCTGCCGTAACGCGGAATACACATCGCCCATAAACCGGGCGTGCTTATCTTTTGAAAGTATATACAAACCATCAACGGTTCCAATATAGTACTCGTTATTATAGTAACATACACTGGTAGTACGGTTAGGCCAAATGGTATCGAGGGTAGTTAACTTTTCAGCATCAACCAGCAGTGTCCTTCTGCCTGTGCAAACCACTAAAGAGCCATTGTCTGTTTCATCGACTGCTTTTACAGAATAGATGCTGGGATTGGAAATATATCCTTCAGGCGATTTTTTTGTTAAAAGACCATCTGACCCAATGATCAGTGACCCGTCTTTCAGTTGTTTTAAACAGGTTATCCGGTTGTTTGAATTGACGTTCGGAGAACGGTAAAAAAATTTTTGTACGTTAAGTGTGTCAATAGCTATACCACTTTTCACGTATGCACGGCCCACTCCCGAACCTGCGTATATTTTATCTTTAAACTTCAGGAGGGAGAAGATCTCTGCGGTCTTGTTGTTTTTGAAAAACCAGGTTTTGAATTCCCTGGATGCCAGTTTATAAACCCCTTCACCCAGGGTAGTAAACCAGATATTCTTTTCCCTGTCGACCAGGCCATGACTTACCTGTTTTCCTTTCAGAAATAATTCTTCATAATTGGCAAATGTAGTCGTGTCTACCATCCAGGAACCATTATAGGTACTGGTGAACCTTATACTATTTACACCAGGCGTAAAATCTTCAGCGGTAACACCTTTTATTGCTTTTCTGAAGCGTTGCAGGGCTTTATTAAAAAAAGCATCTTTGCCAACTATGTCACAGGAAATTTTATTTACCTGACCATCCATTACAATATAACACGAATCGTAATTTAAATTCAATTGAAACCCGTTCCCCACAGGGTTCGGCCTCATAAATATCTGATTAACACCTTTTATATAATGGCTGAGAACATCAACAGTATTATCTGAACGTATTGTGAAAAGATCTTTGTCTGAGTGCAGCAGGATGGTATGGTCGGCGCTTTCCTGCATTACACTAATAACAGATACCGGTTTTATCTTTTTGAGCACCGGGTCATTTTCCTGGTTATGTATTTTGCCATTATAATAATAACAAATGCTGTTTTTGAAAGGAGCCATCCAGATCCTTCCCTTCGAATCGGCAAAAAGTTTTATTACTTCAGTTTCAGGTAGTCCATCGGTAGTGGTGAAATTTTTAAAATGGGTGCCATCGAAACGGCTGATACCCGCTTCGGTTGCAAACCAAATGAACCCGTCTTTATCCTGGCACTCGTCATATACTGTAGAACCAGCCAACCCGTCTTTTACATCGTAATGTATGTAATTATATTCCTGGGCATAGGAGGTACAAGCAGTTAGTAAACCGGCAAAAATTAGCAGAGCTCCGATATAACGTTTGGTGATCATAGAGAGTTCAGCTACTATGATGGCAAGGGTCCCCATAAGCTACAGTCATTCTGCAAGCGCGCTGGCGGCTTTCAGAATTCCGTTTGAAGGTATAAAAAAAGGTTTTAGGCCAATATTTTAAAATGCAAAGGTTTTATTAATACGCGTATGAAGGACAATAAATAACAGGCAGGCCACTCTGCTCTTTAACTTTTCGGTTCCGCTCAGGGCAAGCCGCAGGCCCACTCCTGATCATTTATCGGTATTCGTAATCGTATGGTAATAGCTCGGCCAGTTTTTTCCAGGCCCAGTAACCTGTGTTGGTGACATCATACTGATCGTAGAAGTAGCCGTTCTTTTCAATGACAAAAGGATTGGCGATTTCCAGCACAGTGATCTGAAAACGGGTAGAAGGGGGTAATTTATATTCTTCCAGGAATTGCTTGTCGGGGTGAACATTTCCATAGCTGATGCGGTAACGGCCGGTCCAGTTTATTTCTACATCCCCACTGTCTGACAAATAATCCTGTTCGTTATAAGGGTTGGTAATAAATGTGCCTTTTACGTTTTGCTGATCGTCGTTCAGCTTTTCAAGAATGAAACCCTCCTTAATAAGGGTGCTGTCGTAAAACGACCGCATAAAATGCAGGCGTGAGCCAAGGTAGGTATGCGCCCGGTTCTTTTTCCACTGGGTTTTTACATCTTCGGTGCTATCCATTTCCTGAAACAAAGGCGAACCGGTGTATTGAGTAATACTGCTTGAATAATCGTAGCTGAAAGAATCGAGTTGGTACCGGATCTTATAACCGAGGAAATAGTTTACTATGATAAGGTCTTCTTTTGCCAATATTTTTAACCGGTTCCTTTTTTTGGAGTAGTAAAACTTCAATACTTCAGGATTTTGAATGGTACACTGGCCGGCAGAAGCGGTATTGCCAATAAAGTTCTCTGAAAAAAACTTTCCATATTTTGTTAATCCTTCCGGGTCTTCTGTGCTGGCTACCACGGCCACTTCGGTCAGTGATTTATCGGCTTTTCCCAGTTCTACCAGCATGGTATCTGTTTGGGGCTGGTTATTACTGATGCGGATTATTTTCTTTTCATAGCCGGTATAGGTAACCACCATGTCGTACCCGCCATTGGGCAGGCGCATATAAAACAATCCCTGATTATTTGAAACCGTTCCCTGTGTGGTATTTTGACAATAAGCCGAAGCGTTGGGCAACGGTTGTTTCGTTTCTGCATCGATCACTTTCCCCATAATGGAGAATGTTTTTTCCTGTGCTAACAAGGATGTACAACAGGTTGCGGATAAAAACAGGATCAGTAAATTTTTCATTTCGAATATTTACAATAATTCTTCACAAGATAGATATCGAATTTGCACTTTGACCGGGTAAAACCTCCAATAAACTTGTTGTTTTTACCTGGCAGGTTGCATAGATAAGAATAAATTCAAATATGCAACGGACTAATATGTTTTAGAACGTTTTACAGGCTTTGAAAGTATTGATTTCCCTCCTTTTGATGCCAGGTTCGGGGTTAAATTTCTTTAACATATTGGCCGGTAAGGTGTATACAACAAGTTTACTGCCAGTTATAGTGGTTGCAGGTGGGCCAGGTACTGTTCGCAGTCTTTTTGAATAGCTTTTTCGAGGGGAGTAAATGAAAAACCCGGCAGGGCCCTTAATAATTTGCTGTTATCGAAGTAGGTAACGCTTTGGGCAACCCGGGCGCTTTCGCGGGTGAGTAAGGGTTTTTTCCCCGAAAACATTGATTTCAGCTTCTCCATTCGCCAGGCAATTTTGCCCATAAAAGGAGTGGCTTCTTTATGCGGTTGTTTTTTCCCAAAGCCATCGGCAATGGTATTTAATAATTGTTGAAACGTCCAGTTATCGCCGTTCACAATAAACCGCTCGTTCGAATGGTTGCTTTCCATAAGCAATACGGCGGCTTTGGCAACATCGGCCACTGCTACAAAACCATTGATCCCTTTGGTGAACCAGGGAAATTCGCGGTATACGTTTTTGAATATGGCGCAACTCGACATACTCCAGTCGCCATAACCTAATACGGTGCTTGGGTTTACGATCACTGTATTGAGGCCTTCTGCGGCGGCGCGCCATACCTCCAGTTCAGCGTGGTATTTGCTGATGGCATAGGTGGTATGCCATTTTCCCGGCTGCCATTTCTTTTCTTCGTTAATTGTTTCGCCGCTTATGGTGCGGCCAATGGCGGCTACCGAGCTGATGTGCACAAAGCGCTGAATGTTTTTTTCGATCGCCATGTTCACCACGTTGGCAGTGCCGTCAATATTGATCTTGTTTAGTGTTCTTCTTTCACTGTCATGAAACGATACTTTGGCGGCGGCATGAATAACTGCATCAACACCGTCCATAGTCTCATAAAGCGATACCACATCCAGAATATCGCATTGTACCCATTCTACCTGGGCATTAATATGTGCAGGAATAAAAAATGGAGCTGCCTTGCTGTGCCGGATTGCCCGCACAGCATAGCCTTTTTCCACCAGTTCTTTTATGATGTAAGCGCCTATAAAGCCCGATCCGCCTGTAACGAGTATTTTGGTTAACAAGTGTAATAATTAACAGGGCACGAAGATAACTTTTATCATGAGTATTCGTAATACCCTTTCCCTGTTTTGCGGCCGAGTTCGCCTTTTTCTACTTTTTCCTGCTGAATGGGAGATGGTTGCAGTCTTTCGGGTTTGCCAAGGGCATCGTACACCTGGCAGCTGACGGCATAATTTATATCATTGCCAATGAGGTCCATCAAACGGAAGGGGCCCATTTTAAAACCGGTTGCCTCCAGCAGGGTGTCGATGGTTTGAAAATCGGTTACTCCCTGTTCGGCCAGCTTCAATGCTTCGAGGTAATACGGGCGGGCAACATGATTTACAATAAAACCCGGTGCATCCTGGCACAGAACAGGGGTTTTATCCATTTGCCGGGCGGTTTGTACTATGGTTTCAATAGTTTGTTCATTGCTGAAAGGGGTAGTCACTACTTCAACCAGCTTCATAATGGTGGCGGGGTTAAAGAAGTGCATGCCTGCTACCCGTTCGGGGTGTATGATCTTTTTGGCAATTTCGGTGACCGATAAGGATGATGTATTGGTTGCAAACACCACTTCGCTGTGATTCACTTCGGCCAGTTGGTTGAACAGGGCCACTTTTACTTCCGGTTTTTCAACAATGGCCTCTATTACCAGGTCGGCCAGGCAATCGTTGATATCTGAAACAAACTGAATGCGGCTTATGATGGCAGAACCCGCTTCGGCGGTGAGCTTGTTTTTCTGCACCAGGGTTTGCAGGTTGCTTTCCATAGCCGTTCGGGCTTTTTCAAGCATACCTGTACTTACGTCGTATAAAATAACGTGAAAGTTGTGCTGGGCTGCTGCCTGGGCAATACTACTGCCCATAGTGCCTGCGCCGCATATGCATATTGTTTGTACCATGGTAATGAGTTGCTAAGTCGCGCTCGTAAACTGTCGCAGGAACCGCACGTCGTTTTCGCTGAATAAGCGAATGTCATTGATACCATATTTGAGCAGGGCGGGGCGTTCAATACCCATCCCGAACGCAAAGCCGGTATATTTTTCGGGGTCAATATTACAATTCTCCAATACTTTCGGGTGTACCATACCGCAACCTAATATTTCGAGCCAGCCGGTACGTTTGCACACAGCGCAGCCTACGCCACCGCAAAGCTGGCAGCTGATATCCATTTCGGCGCTGGGCTCGGTGAAGGGGAAATAGGAGGGGCGGAACCGCACCTTTACATCCTTGCCATACATTTCCTGCACAAAGAAGTACAGGGTTTGTTTAAGGTCGGCAAAGGAAACATTTTCGTCGATATACAATCCTTCGATCTGGTGAAAAAAGCAATGGCTGCGGGCACTGATGGTTTCGTTGCGGTAAACGCGGCCGGGACATACAATGCGAATGGGCAGCTGGCCTTTTTCCATAGCCCTGATCTGGGTGTTGCTGGTATGGGTACGCAGCAGCCAGTCGGGATTTTGCTGTATATAAAAGGTATCCTGCATATCGCGCGCCGGGTGATGTTCGGGCAGGTTCAATGCAGTGAAGTTGTGCCAGTCGTCTTCGATCTCAGGACCTTCAGCCACCGAAAAACCGAGGCGGTTGAAAATGCTGATCACATGGTTCAGGAACAGGTTTATAGGATGGCGGGTGCCAAGGGGCAATGGATCGCCGGGCAGGGTTACATCAATGGCTGCTGCAGCGGTAGTGCCGGAACCTTCCAGCTGCTGTTTCCAGATTTCGTATTTTGATTCGGCCAATTGCTTGAATTCGTTCAGGATAAGCCCGAATTCTTTCTTTTTATCGGCCGGTACATTCCTCATTTCGGTAAACAGGTTCTTTACGATACCCTTTGTACCCAGGAATTTAATACGAAAAGCTTCCAGTGAATCGGCCCCATTGGTTGGCTGATTCTCGATCTCCTGCTTATAGGCTGCAATTTGTTGTAACAATTCATCCATACGGCAAAGATAGGGTTCTGGGGTCAATGGTGAATACCCGTTTAGGGACCCTACAAATATGTATTTTTTCTGTTACCACCTTGTGCCTTATTCAATTATCTTGCACCATATGTCAGATGCATTATATATCGGGGATTTTTTGCAGCCTGTTAACCGGTACATGATTTCGGATGATGAGGGCTATAAAGATGGGCAGATCGGTAAAAAGATCGTGGTGTATGAAGATGAAGAAGTGCCCGATGTGCGTTCGGCTGACATTGTATTGGTGGGTTGCAATGAATGGAGGGGAAACGGGAAGGCGCTTACGGGTATTTCGGCCCCTGATGCCATTCGCCGCCAGTTTTATTCCTTATATCAGTGGCACAGCGATGTTAACCTGGTCGATATCGGCAATATCATCATTGGCGCCGGTTTAAACGATACCTATGCCGCCCTGAAAACGGTGCTGTCTGAACTGGCAGATGCCGGAAAGACCATCGTGGTACTGGGCGGTTCTCACGATCTTACCCTGGCGCAGTACCATTCCTATACCAGCAAACACCAGATCATTGAAGCCACCTGTGTTGATGCGCTTATTGACCTGAGCATGGAATCGCGCAACCGGTCGGAGAATTTTTTAATGGAAATGCTTACCGGCGAGCCCAATTTTGTAAAACATTATAACCACGTCGCTTTTCAAAGCTATTATGTGCACCCGCATATGCTTGAAACGATGGATAAATTGCGTTTTGATTGTTTCAGGGTAGGCCATGTGAAAGAGAATATTGAAGAAATGGAGCCGGTGATCCGCAATTCGCAACTGTTCAGTTTTGATATTTCGGCCATCGCCAATGGTTTTGCGCCAGCCAATACTATTACGCCGAACGGACTAACGGGTGAGGAAGCCTGTGTGCTGATGCAATATGCAGGGTTGAGTCCCACTATCAATACTATTGGTATTTACGGGTATTCGCCCGACCGCGATAAGGATGAGCTTACGGCCAAACAGATCAGCCATATGTTGTGGTACCTGGTTGATGGCTATAACAGGAGCCTGCGCGAAGCAAAGCTGGAAGAAAAAGATTCATTTAACGAGTTCCATATGGCATTCGCCGAAATAGAAACGGTTTTTTTACAAAGCAAGAAAACCGGCCGCTGGTGGATGCAGCTGCCCGATAAGAAATATATAGCCTGTTCGTATAAAGATTATCTGCTTGCAAGCAGTAATGAAATTCCGGAAAGATGGCTGCGGGCGCAGGAACGGGAGTAATATTATAAAAAGGTATTAAACCAGATTGCCAGGGCTACTGCTTGTCACAATAAATAATTAATTTTCAGCATGAACATGCGAAGCAGATCCTGTTTTATTTTCCGTTCCACTCCTGTAGTCACTAATCCAGTTCTTAAAAGCTTTCTGCTTATAGCTTGCGGTTGGCTGGCGGCCTGCAGTACCCAACGCCAAATTTCCAAAGCAGCCAATGCGGCCCTTTTTCAGGATTCCACCATGCAACATGCGCATGTAGGCATCAGCCTGTTCAATGCAACAGATAATAAATACCTTTTTGACCATAATGCTAAAAAGTATTTTGTTCCGGCTTCCAACACCAAGCTCTTCAGCTGTTATGCCGCGTTGAAATACCTGGGCGATAGCCTGCCGGGCATTAAATACTGGGCAAACGATACGGCGGTTTATTTGGTTGGAACCGGCGACCCCAGTTTGCTACACCCCGATTTTAAAAAAAACCCGGTTATCGATTTCCTGCAGCAAACAAAAAAACCGGTCTATATAACTGATATTAACTGGAAAGATGAGGCCCTGGGCAACGGCTGGTCGTGGAACGACTATAACGACAATTATATGGTAGAGCGCAGCGCTTTACCGGTGTATGGCAACTATATTCACTGGGTGCAGGAGATGGGCGATAGCGTTAGCAATGCTGCCCAGGAAGATCAAACCCCTTCTATTTATTCCATTCCCGAAATAAACTGGAAAGTGCGTTTTAATGCCGGCATTATGCGCAAAGCCTTTTTTGTGCAGCGGAACCGCGACGAAAATTTCTTCCTGATCACTGAGGGAAAAGAAAAGAAAAAAGAGCAGGATGTGCCTTTTGTTACCCATGGCATTCAATCGGCCATTGAATTACTGCCCGATACAATTGGCAAACAGATCACCTATTTACCCGAATTCAAAAAACTGCCCGCCAACCTGCACACCATTTATTCGCAGCCGGTTGATTCGCTGTTACAGCCCATGATGTACCGCAGCGATAATTTTTTTGCAGAACAATCGCTGCTGATGGTGAGCCAGGTAAAACTGGGCGAAATGAATGACAGCAGAATTATAGATACCCTGCTGAAGACCGATCTGGCCGATCTGCCTCAAAAGCCCCGGTGGGTCGATGGCAGCGGGTTAAGCCGGTATAATTTATTTACACCCAACGACTTCGTAGTGCTTTTGCAGAAAATGCAGCGGGAAGTTGGCATGAAGCGGCTGCAGGGGATATTGCCCACGGGCGGCAAGGGCACGCTGGCCAATTTGTATAAACAGGATAGTAATTATATCTTTGCCAAGACCGGGACCTTGTCGGGCATTGTAGCATTGAGCGGTTATTTGTATACAAAGAAGAATAAGCTGCTGATCTTTTCGGTTCTTATCAATAATCACACAGGCAGCGCAGGTTCTATCCGCAGTAGAGTTGAGTCTTTCCTGACCGGTATCCGGGACCGGTATTAACAAAGTTTATAGATTTTTCTCTTTTCTCCCCCAACCGTAGCGCTATCATACCCCGTATTATTATCAGCAACTGGCAATTGGCCGTTAAACTAAAGAGAAAATTAGCATTCATAGTACAATTCAGGTTTAAAAAAATACCTGCGGGTACTACATGGACCAAAGCACTGCTACCATGAGTAAATTTACCAGGTATCAAATTCGGGGAAAGAACACCAAATAACAGGCTTGATTGTCCACCAATGCTACTGATATAGAACTCATAAATGGTTGTATAAATAACAACCGCAAGGCCCAGGAACACTTGTATAAGAAGTTTTACGGGCCTATGGCATCTATTTGTCTGCGATACACCCGTAACCAGGAAGATGCAATTGAAGTATTGCACAATGGTTTTTTGAAGGTATTCAAGAATATCCATATGTATGATATGAGCCGGGCCTCATTATATACCTGGGTACGAACGATTGTCATCAATTCGGCCATTGATTTTGTGAGGCAGCGCAGCAAATTTCATACGCACATTGAACTTGAAAAAGTAGATGAACCATCCATTGATGCAGATGCAATACAACGAATGTCTTCCCATGAAGTTTTATTACTCGTACAAAAGTTATCACCGGCCACCCAAACGGTGTTTAACCTGTATGTAGTTGAAGGATATAATCACCGGGAAATAGCTAACCTATTGGGTATTAGTGAAGGTACCAGCAAATGGCACCTGAGCGAAGCCCGCAAACAATTGCAAAAACTATTACAAACATTGCAAGTGTAAATGTGATGAACTCGAAACATCCATACGAAAAACACTTAGCGGAGAAACTGGTGCAGCTTCCGCCACCTGATGACCCTGACCAAAACTGGCAGCGTATGAAGACGTTGCTCGACAAAAATATGCCGCGGGGTGGAGGGGGATCTGGTGGATCATACCGCTGGTGGATCACCGGCACTGTTATAGTTGCCGTGGTGGTTGGTACATGGTTTGGAGGTAAAACATTCCTTACCAGGGAGCAGCGGAATGAATCCGTTGCCGGTACCATAAAAACCGTTAACAATAAAACGGCGTCATCCGTTGCTTCAACCGAAAATAATGCGGAGCAACCGGGTGGCTTTGCTGATGCTGATAATTCAGCTGGCAGCACTGCTAAACCAAAAACCAAACTGCCTGGTGCTGCTTATGCATCGAGCACAAGCCCAGCAGGCAACGACAATGCTGTTGCCGGCGATCAGCCTGTGCCCGTTACTACCGGTAAGGCCAATGAAAATAATTACGGCGAGTCGAAAAAAGATATTGCTGCCACCAATAGTTCAGCTAAAAATAATGCCATCACCATTGAGGAAGCTGAAAAGGCCCGAAGTAGCGGTAATAATGAAAATAACCCCCGGTTGTTAGCAAATAATAACAGTCCGGCTGCGACCGAAACCCCATCAAGCTATCACTCTAAAACTTCCCCTGATCGAAACAAAATTTACGCTTCTGATTCAAAGAATAATAAAACCAGTGCTGGTAATAAACATACAACCAATAATCGCCATCAACCAGCCAATAACTATACAAATATTCAAGCCAATGAAGCTTCCGTTGTAAAGAATACAACCGGGCGCAGGGTTACCAATAAAAAAGGAAAGAACCCCATAAAGAAAGCAGGGGTTGATGAAAATGGTGAAAATACAGCCGGTAATGAAGAAGCGGAGAAGCACCCGTATACTTATAAGCCGAAGATCACGTTGCCTTCCCAGCCATCTACCGGTTCTGAATTGAAGGCCTCGCCGGTTACTTATGATATTAATTATACAGCGGCATTGGTGGTGTCGCCTTCCGGTGTTATTCAACGGGAATTTACTTATTATACCCAGGCCGACCTGTTCCCTGATATGGCTACCCGCAACAAACCGGCAAACCGCAAGGCCTCAAGGGAATCAACCTCGCCCGAAGATAAAAGCTTTGCTGTGGGCTTATCGCTGCCACTTGGTTTTCCGGTTGGCGATCAGCAGGCCATGGGTTATAACAGGAATGCAGGTGTAAATACTCTTTCAGATTATATTCCATCACCGCATTTTCAATATCATTTCAATAATAAAACATACATCCAGGTAGGGTTGCAGTTTTCGGCGCCACAGTATATAAGCCCGGTGTTGTTATATCAGGAAAAACTCTATTCGGGAGGGCCTGTTCCCTCAGAACAGATCACCTCAATTACCGCCCGTAAATTGTATTATTTCAATTTACCGCTGACCATTTATCATAGTCCGCTCAAGAATTTTTATCTGGGTACGGGTTTACAGTACTCTTCTTTGTTAAGTGGCATAGCGCAATATGAGAAAATAAAGCGCAGTATGGCGGGGCCGCAACAGGAATATGTGCTTGAAAATTACTTTACCCGGTTCGGGAACGACTGGCTGTCGCATCGCCTGAACGGTAATGAACTGCGGTTATTGATCGATATGAGCTATTACTGGAGCAAGTTCACCGTTGGGTTGCAGTATAACCAGGCTTTCAATAATTATGTGAGTTTTCAGGTTACACCAACTTCACCTTATACATTCGATAAAAATAAAAGCCTTCAATTTTATCTGCGGTATAATATCTGGGAAGATAAAAAGCGGAAACAGCCTAAAGGGCAATCTTTGTTAACGCTTAAATAATTGCTCCAGGTAATCTTTTTTAAATTCTATATAGGTGGGATTGCCGCCGGCCGTCACATTGGGCTGGTTGCATTTGAAAAGATCGGTTGTTAACATTCGCATTTCTTCCAGTGAAAGCGGCGTTCCGGGCTTTATAGCCTGTTGCCAGGCCAGGGAGCGGATGAGCTTTTCGCGGCGCGAAAACTTAAGATCGCTGCTGAAATGTTTGAATTGTTCCAACAGGCTTTCGATGGCCAGTTTTTCATTACCGGCCGATACATCGGCCGGGGTGCCCTGTATAACGAAGGCATTGGCGCCAAATGGTTCAATGAGGTAGCCCAGCTGGTTGAGGTCAGTGGTCAGTTCCTGCAGCAATACGGCGTCTGAGGCTGATAGTTGCAGGGTAACGGGGAACAGGCTGCGCTGGGTAGCTATGCTTTTTCCGTGGGCGGCGGTAACAAAGCGTTCGTATAAGACGCGTTCATGCGCCAGCTGTTGGTGAATGAGCATAAATCCCCGGGCGGTAGGCGCCACAATATAGGTGCAATGCAGCTGAAAAAGCAGGGCATTGTCATCGACCAGCTGTTTGGCAAAAGGCGTATAATGCGTGGGAAGCGGAGAGTCGCTTCCAGGATCCTGTTTTTTTAATTTATCGAGAAGCGATTCAAACTTTTCTTCTTTTTGTCCGGTGCTGCCCGAAAAGCCCTGCGAACCTGAAGCAGATCTTTCATTTCCCGATTGGCTGTTGCCGCCCGGTTCAAAAAAATCTTTCCAGTGTTTGAGCTCTGTTTTGTCGGTAGGCTGTATAAAATGGGCCTGGTTCTTTTGCGTAAAGTTTTTGGCCAGGTCTGAGGAAAGGGCGGCGTCCTTTTTATCGTCAGTAAATGGTTTGTTTATGGCATCGAGCTGTTGAATGCCGGGATCAAGGTCGAACTCAAGCGTAGGTGTTATGCTGAACTGGGCCAGGGCATGTTTAACGGCTGCCTGCACAAATGCATATACGATCTTTTCATCTTCAAACTTTATTTCCTGTTTGGTAGGATGCACGTTGATATCGACCTGCGTTGGGTCAAGATCAATAAAGAGCGCATACAGGGGAAAACTATCGGCCGGTATCATTTCCTTGAATGCGCTCATGACCGCATGGTTTAAATAAGCACTGCGAATGAACCGGTTGTTTACAAAGAAGTATTGATCGCCGCGGGTTTTTTTGGCGGTATCGGGTTTTCCTACAAAACCATAGATGTTCAGGTAATCGGTTTTTTCCTGAACGGTTACCAGCCGGGCATTGTAATGCTGGCCAAGTACCTGCACTATGCGTTGTTTAAGACTGCCTTTTTCGAGGTGGAATATCTGTGTACCGCTGCTGCTAAGGGAAAAGAATATATTGGGGAACGACAGGGCTACCCGCATAAATTCATCTACAATATGCCGCATTTCGGCGGCATTGCTTTTCAGGAAATTGCGGCGGGCAGGTACATTGAAGAACAGGTTCTTCATGGCAATGCTGGTACCATTGGCGGCGGCCACCGGTTCCTGCTTTTTTACCATGCTGTTCTCTATTTCAATGCAGGTGCCTGTTTCATCTTCGGCGCGTTTGCTTTTGAGCTCAACCTGGGCAACGGCGGCAATGGAAGCCAGGGCCTCGCCCCGGAAACCCATGGTGCGAATATGGAACAGGTCGTCGATATTGCGGATCTTGGAAGTAGCATGGCGTTCAAAACACATGCGGGCATCGGTTTCGCTCATGCCTTTACCGTTATCAATTACCTGTACCAGTTGTTTACCGGCATCCTGGATAATCAATTTAATTTCGGTGGCGCCGGCATCAACGGCATTTTCCAGCAACTCCTTTACGGCGCTGGCTGGCCGCTGGATCACTTCGCCGGCAGCGATCTGATTGGCAATGTTGTCGGGTAATAATTGAATGATATCTGCCAAAAGCTACTCCTGATTTTGAGAGGGCAAATGTAAGATTATTTAATTGCATATAACAGGTCTCAAAAGCCGGCAACAAAACAGGGCTTATGGATATTCAGCTTTGAAGCTGATCGGTATAAACAATTACCTTAATGTGCTGTAAATACTGGGTTTCAGCCCCGCTCACTTGCACAAAACCGCACCCAATATTAGAAGAATTTTAATGATCCCAAAGCCTTATTAACATTAAATTTGATGCTCATTGCTGGCTTACTAAAATCACTTCATGTACATGAGGAATATGTTAAAAACAATTGGTTTAATTCTATTGGTCAGTTTGGTTGGTGGTCCTGTTCTAGCGCAACGTTCTTCCGGTAATCCTGCAGCCGATCATTGGGTTGACAGCGTTTTCAAAACACTTTCAAAAAATCAGAAAATAGCACAGCTTATGGTTGTGCGGGTGTCATCGATTGGGCCCGACCGCACCGTAATTTTTTATGATAAACAGGTTGAAGAGGCCATTCGTAAATACAATATTGGTGGTCTTTGTCTTTTTCAGGGCGGCCCCATAAAACAGGCTGCAATTCTCAATTATTTGCAAACAATTGCCAAAACACCCTTGCTGGTGACCATTGATGCCGAAAACGGCGTTGGTATGCGTATGGATAGCGTATTGCCTTTGCCCCGGCAAATGATGATGGGGGCTGTGCAGGACCGTTCTCTCATTTACGAATATGGCCGGGTGGTAGGGGAACAATGCAAACGGATAGGCATTCAGGTAAACTATGCACCGGTGGTTGATATTAATAATAATCCCAATAACCCGGTCATCAACGACCGGTCGTTCGGGGAAGATAAATACAAGGTGGCCGAATATGGGATTGCCTATATGAAAGGTATGCAGGATGTTGGCGTAATGGGTTGCGCCAAACATTTTCCCGGTCATGGCGATGTAGATGTGGATTCCCATCTCGATCTGCCGGTGATCAATAAAACAAAGCAGCAGCTCGATTCGCTGGAACTGTATCCTTTTAACAGGATCTTCAGGGCCGGTGTGGGCAGTGTAATGGTGGCCCATTTATCGGTGCCGGCGATTGACAGTACCGAACATACGCCTACATCCATTTCCTATAACAGCGTTACCCAGCTGTTACGCAAAGAGCTTAATTACAACGGGCTCACTTTTACCGATGCGTTGGAGATGAAGGGCGTGGCCAAATATTTTCCCGATGGCGAAGCATCGCGCCAGGCCCTTATAGCCGGTAATGATATGTTGTGTTTGCCTGGCGATATTCGCGGAAGCATTAAGAAAGTACGCAAGGCCATCCGTCGCCATAAGCTCCATTGGGCCGATATAAATGAACATGTGCGGAAAGTATTATATGCCAAGTACCAGTATGGACTGGCTAACTGGAGCCCTATCGATACCGCCAACCTGCTGGCCGACCTCAATAGCAAGGTGCCTGCCATGCGCCGCGACATTGCAAAAAGCGCGCTTACGCTGTTGCGTAATGATGAACCGGCCGTGTTTCCCCTGTTTAAAGGACCACGGGTGGCATATGTAGGTATAGGCTTAACGCAGGATAATGCTTTTGCAACACATGTGCGCAAGGACTACAATGCAAGCGTATATTATTTCGATTATAAAAAAGACAGCACCGAAGTGCAGCCCTTGTTGCAAAGAATGAAAGATTCTTTTGATGTGGTGATCATTGGGGTGCACAAATACGCCCGCTATCCGGCCAATAATTTCGGCATCAGCAATGCGGCGCTGCAATTGATAAACGGTATACAGGCGCAGCATAAGACCATTACCATGGTGTTTGGTAACCCGTATGCCATCAAAAATATGTGCGATGCCCGCGTGCTGGTAGCGGCTTATGAAGATGATGACATTACCCAGGTTACGGCCTGCGACCTGTTGCACGGGCGTTTTCTGGCCAATGGTAAATTACCGGTAACGGTTTGTTCTGCTTTCAAATATGGCGATGGCATTATTGCCCGAAGATTGTTGCCTTCGGTTCCTGCCAACCAGCTGGGATTTAATAGCGTGAAATTGACCAACGCCATTGATTCAATCGTAAATGACGCTATTAAACAAAAGGCTATTCCCGGCGCTGTAGTGCTGGTGGCAAAAGACGGCAAGATCGCTTATGAAAAAGCGTTCGGTTATCTTACTTTTGACAGTATAGAACCGGTTTATCCTGAAACCATCTATGACCTGGCTTCGGTTACCAAGATCATGGCCACTACTTTATCGGTAATGAAGTTATACGATGAAGGCAAGCTGGACCTGCAAAAAACATTGGGTGATTACCTGCCCAAAACACGTGGCAGCAATAAAGCGCCACTGAAGTTGTGGGATATATTACTGCATCAGGCCGGGTTAAAAGCGTTCATTCCTTTTTACCGCGAAACACTCGATGCTACGAACGGTAACCTGCCGCTGTCAACATTATACAAAACCACGCCTGAGGAAAATTATACGGTTCCGGTTGCGGCAAACTTATACCTGCGCAATGATTGGGAAGATACCATGTTCAACCGCATCCTGAAAAGCGATTTAGGTCCACATGGTAAATATGTTTACAGCGATAACGATTATATTTTTCTGGGCAAGATAGTAGAAGCAGTTACGAAAATGCCGCTTGACAAATACGTAAAGAAAACATTTTACGACAAGCTGAACCTGGCGGTTACCGGGTTTAATCCCGCTGAACGTTTCCCGTTGGATTATATAGCACCTACCGAACGGGAAAAAGAATTCCGCGGTCAATTGATACATGGGTATGTACACGACCCCGGCGCGGCTATGTTTGGCGGTGTGGCGGGCCATGCGGGTTTGTTCAGCAATGGGTATGAAATGGCCGTACTGGCGCAAATGCTGCTGAATGGCGGAGTGCTGAACGGACAAAACTTTTTTAGCCGGGCAACAGTTGATTATTTCAATCAATACCATAGCGACATCAGCCGCCGCGGGCTGGGTTTCGATAAACCCGAACGCGATAATGCCACCCGGGAAGATCCGTATCCCTGCGCTTCTGCTTCCCCGTTAACATTTGGCCACACCGGTTTTACCGGAACCTGTTTCTGGGTAGATCCTAAAAACAACCTGGTCTATGTTTTTCTGTCGAACCGGGTTAACAGTCCCGATGTAAACAAGTTCCTGCGAATGAGCGTACGGCCGAAAGTGCATGAAGCTATTTACCAGGCGTTGAAACTATATTGATCGAATTATGTTAGTAATAACAAGCCGTTCCGTAACCGGGGCGGCTTTTTTATTCAAGACTGTATCTTTAACTTCTTTTATACTCAATTTATGGCACAGGCAAAACCTGAAGTATGGCTGCGTGGTGCTCTGGCGGGTATACCGGCATTGGTGCAACCCGTTGCTCATGCTTTATTGCAGGCGCAGGAAGAGATCCATGAAATGATGAATGCGTTTCCTGATGAGCTGTTATGGCAACGCCCGGCAGGTGTGGCATCACCGGGCTTTCATTTGAAGCATATAGCAGGGGTTCTTGACCGGTTATTTACTTATGCTGCCGGTAAATCACTTACTGGTGAACAACTGAATTACCTGAAAGCAGAAGGGGAGGGAACCGGAGCAATTACAGTACGATCACTGCTCAATGGGTTGGATGCACAGATCGCTTCTTCACTTGACGCTTTAAAAGCTATCGATGCAGCTACAGTAACTGAACCAAGGGGAGTTGGCCGCCAGCAACTTCCTTCCACGGTATTGGGTTTACTTTTTCATGCTGCCGAACACACGATGCGGCATACGGGTCAATTGATGGTGACGGTAAAAATATTGCTCAGTGAACAAAAAAAGTAGCCCGTTGAAGTAAGGCCACTTCAACAGGCTACATGCAGGATCCGATGTTACTTTACACCCGGATATTTACTGGCGACAACCAGCTCATAATCTTCGCGGCTTTTTAATCTTTTGATCAGTTCGGCCAGCTCACAGCTGTCGTCTGTATCGTCGTATACCTGGTCGTGGGCCAGCAACACCAGGTTTTCGGGCAATCTTGTTTTGTTGTGGGCAAACATGCTGTCAATTTCATCTAACAGAAATTCAGACCTGTTCTTCAGGGTGAATGTCTTGTGATCATAATGCCATTCAAGGTCCCAGCCCATAATGGTAAAACCTGCCTGTTGTAAAGAGTCGGCGGCTGCGGCGCTTTTCTTCAGATCGGTGAACGTAAGGGTATCAACGCGCCAAATGTTTCGTCCCGGCGTTCGTACAATATCGTTACCCAGCTGCAGGCTGTCGTGGCAACGCCTGAAATCCTTTACTACCGAATCAGGTTGTTGATAAAAGCGAGCATAGTGATTGTGCGCATGCGTGTAGCTGTGATTGCACAATTCAATTGAATCGGTCATTTTCAGGCTGTCCCAGGTAGCATGTTGCGAGGTGCTGGCAAATACATGTTCTCCAACAATAAAAAAGGTAACGGGAACCTGTTCCTGTTGTACAATGCGAAGTACTTTGCGGGTGCCTTTGTTGGGGCCATCATCAAAGGTGAGGTAGATCTTCTTCTTTTTCTTTTTTGGGGGCGATGCCCTGACCGTTCCTTCAGGCGGGTCGTTGGGCACATTGTTCTTGTGGAATTTGAAGTTACCCTCGCGGGCGGTTTTGGTGGTTATTATTAATACCAGAAAGAGCATAAGGGGCCGATAAAAGAAGGCGGCGGTATTAGAATCGCCTTCCTCAGCATTTGTTTCCATAAATTGTTGTTGGGGATTTTGTTGTATGAAATTATAATGAGAACTGCGTATTGTAAAAGGCGCTTTGGTTAAAGAATGTATAAATTGGTGAATGGTGAGTGGTGAATGGGTTTCCGATTATTTTAAAAGTTAATATTATTGGCCTACAGGCGCATATTCTGGAGGAAAGGCGGTTCCAACAAATATTTAAAGCACTGAATTGAAGGCGGCAGCAATAGCCTGATTTCATCGAAATAGCAGAAAATCAAATGGCTGTATCATTTTTCCGCTAATCGTAAATGCCGCCGGAACCCGTGTTTAATGTGCATTTTACATATGAATATGGCAACCAATTACCGGCACCTGGTGTAATTATATCAGCAATCTGTCTTAACTTATACTAATTTTGCAAAATAACTAGAACAATTAGTCCAATGATTCGTAAAGAACAGCTCCTGCAGGATGTAGTGATCAAATTTGCAGGCGATTCCGGCGACGGAATGCAATTGACCGGCACCCAGTTTACTAACAATACTGCCTTGCTGGGCATTGACCTTGCCACTTTCCCTGATTTTCCGGCCGAGATACGCGCGCCCCAGGGTACCCTGCCCGGCGTGAGCGGTTACCAATTGCGGTTCTCGAGCGACCGGGTGTTTACCCCGGGTGATGAATGTGATGTACTGGTAGCTATGAATGCGGCGGCGTTGAAGGCGAACCTGAAGGGATTGAAAAAGGGCGGTAAGATCATTGCCAATACCGATGGTTTTGATACCAAGAACCTGCGTTTGGCCAATTATCCCGATGGGGTGAACCCGCTTGATGACGGCAGCCTGGGTAATTATGAGGTCATCAGAATGGATGTGACCAAGATGACCCGCGAGGCGCTGAAAGAAATCACCATGGGCACCAAGGAGAAGGACCGGGCCAAGAACATGTTTGTGCTCGGCTTTTTATACTGGATGTATAACCGCGATATGGACAATACCATCCAGTTCCTGAAAGACAAATTTG
Source organism: Niastella vici (assembly GCF_002077945.1). Classification (GTDB taxonomy): domain Bacteria; phylum Bacteroidota; class Bacteroidia; order Chitinophagales; family Chitinophagaceae; genus Niastella; species Niastella vici. The sequence goes on along the minus strand of NZ_LVYD01000001.1, from coordinate 251,183 downwards.
GTAAGAAGCCCGAGATACTGGATAGTAACGTGAAGGCATTACAGGCCGGTTATAATTTTGGCGATACCACCGAAACTTTTACCACCCGTTATAAAGTAGAAAAAGCCCGGATGGATGCCGGTGAATACCGTTCTATCATGGGTAACCAGGCTGTGGCCTATGGTTTAATTGCTGCTTCGCAAAAAAGCGGCTTATCCCTGTTCCTGGGTTCTTACCCCATTACGCCCGCTTCAGACATTTTACATGAGCTGAGCCGGCACAAGAGTTTTGGGGTGAAGACCTTTCAGGCCGAAGATGAAATTGCTGGTATTACTTCAGCCATTGGCGCTGCTTATGGCGGTGCATTGGGGGTTACTACCACTTCGGGGCCCGGTATGGCATTAAAGGCAGAAGCCATGGGCCTGGCCGTTATGCTCGAGATCCCACTGCTTATTGTGGATGTTCAACGCGGTGGCCCTTCAACCGGCTTGCCTACCAAAACTGAGCAAAGCGATCTGTTACAGGCTTATTATGGCCGTAATGGCGAATGCCCCATGCCGATCGTATCGGCCAGCACACCCAGTGATTGCTTTGGTGCAGTGTATGAGGCGGTACGCATTGCTGTTCAACATATGACCCCGGTTATTTTCCTGAGCGATGGATATATTGCCAATGGCGCTGAACCCTGGCGCTTCCCCAAGAGTGATGACCTTCCGTCAATAACGGTTAAGTTCAAGACCGAGTTGGGACATGGGGAAGAAAAATTCCAGCCTTATCTGCGTGACGAGAAGCTGGTTCGCCCCTGGGCTATTCCGGGTGTACCGGGGCTTGAACACCGTATTGGTGGTTTGGAAAAACAAAACAATACCGGTAACGTAAGCTATGATCCCGAGAACCACCAGCTGATGGTGAAGATCAGGCAGGAGAAAGTAGATAAAATAGCAGATCATATACCTGAACAAACTTTAGACAGCGGTCCTGAAACCGGTAAAATACTGGTGCTGGGCTGGGGCAGTACCTATGGCGCTATCAAGAGTGCAGTGGCTGAAATGCAACAACAAGGGTATGCAGTAAGTCATGCCCATTTACGGTATGTGCGTCCATTCCCAAGAAACCTGGGCACTATATTGAAGAATTTTGAACAGGTGCTGATACCGGAGATCAATAACGGACAACTGATTAAAATTATCCGCGACCAGTATTTTGTAGATGCAAAGGGATACAATAAGATAATGGGTGTGCCCATTACCAAAACAGAATTAGTGATGAAGTTGCAGGAAATGCTGGGCAGGGTAAATTAAGATACTAACAACTGAATAAAAATGTAATCCCTCCTGGTATACCGGGAGGGATTTTTATTTAAACAAACCAACATCATTTTCATGGGCAAGAACAGGTAGTTAATCATTTGTGCTTACGCTGTTCTGCATTCATCATCTTAATATTTTCCGGGTTTCATCTTCATGTGCGTTGAATCTCCTTTCATCTTCATATCTGCACTTTTCATCTTCATTTCATTATTATCCATTTTAAATTTTTTATTCCCGTCTTTCATTTTCAATTCATTTTTTTCCAGCTTTACCTTTTTCATGTCCAGCTTATACGGGCCTTCGGGCGTTTTGATGATATAATTGTTCACCACATATCTGCCCATTCCATAAATGGTGTCACCGGTACTCATGTCTACATAAAAATCAACAGGTTCATTGGTGACGGTTGAATAAACCCTGTTCTTCTTTGCGTCATAATAAAGATCAACCACCTGACCGGTATTCAGATCAATATATCTGGGTGCGGCCATGCCTGATATCACAGTATCAGCATTATTCATCATAGTATCAGTTCTGCCCTTTGGCACAGTATCAACCGCAGAATGTTCTTTAGCGGCAACATCACTTTCATTGTTGATATCCTGGCAACTTGCAATTATCAGCGCACTTCCCGTAATTGCCAGAAGTTTTGTAATGGTGTTCATAAAGGATTTAATTTATGATATTACAAGCAATTATTATGCGATGGTAAATGGTAACATTATTGCTAACGATGGGGAAAAACAGCAACGCTTTGTAAATAACTCAGAACTTTAAGGCAAATAACTCCATGGCCGATTCTTTTCCTTTCAGGTCAACCAAACCAAGGTTTATTGATTCCCAGTTCTTTAAATTGGTTTGCGTTGCGAAGTCTTTTGAAATGATCACTGTCTGGTTCAGTTCGCTGGTGGCGGAACGCAGGCGGGCGGCCGTGTTCATGGTATCGCCACTCATGGCGAGGTCTTTTTTTATAACACCTATTTCGCCAATGGTGATTTCACCGGTATGAATACCTGCTCTGAATTCAGGTACAACGCCGTATTGTCTTTTAAAGTAATTTTTATTGCGTGCTAATATTCGTTTACAGTCCAGCAGGGCCTGCAGGCATTTTCTGTTGGCGTTTGGCTTTTTTACGATCCACGATACAACTACTTCATCTCCTACATACTGGTATATCTGTCCCTCATTTTCGAGCAACGCCAAAGAAATAAAGTAAATAAAATCACGAATGAAGCGGAAGTATTTTTTATGGCCCAGGTGTTCTGCTATGGTGGTGGAATCAACGAGGTCGATAAACATGACGGTCCTTTTCTCGATCTTTGGGCTTATATAGCGACCGACCAGGATGTCGAAAAAAACGCCGGGCGAATATTTTTCATTTACCTCTATCAACAATATCGTAATTAAGAACGTGATCAACCAACGGATCATTTGACTTACAAACAAAGAGGTTTGAAATATCTTGTAATAGTTATGCCCCAGCTCGGTGGTGAGGGGCTCCCGTTCAATAAGCCAAATGTAGGTGAAGTGTAAGATATAGTTCAGTAAGAAAGCCGCTGCCACCAGAATGATGCTTTTTATGATGAGCCCAAACCATAATGGTAAATTACGCACCAAATGTTTTAGCTGATAGATCAACAGATACGCCATGGCCAGGCAAATAACAAATATAAGCCCCGACCGCAGCGCCAATACCACCGATGAATGCATATCGAACGGATGTTCTGCCAGGTTAATGCGATCGCGGTAAAATTTGTATAAATAAACAGCTGTGTCAATGATCGTCCAGAATAATGCGATCATCACCATCTCTTTTGCGCGGTATTTGTTGATGACACCCTTACTCAATATTTTACGGCGATCGCTTTTCATATATATTAACTGTATGGCGAAACAGACGATGAATTGATAACCGGTTGTTGCGGAGTATGCACCATGATGGCAACTATAAACGCAATTACCGAAACGAACAATCCGATCATAAATACGGTATAGGCCAGCCTGATGAGTTTGTATTTTCTTGCCAGCACAACACCCAGCTGATGTATATCCATTATCAATGAGCTGTACAAATAGTCGGGATCACGCATCATGGTATGCATGGCCCACTGGTATTCGCTAACCTTTGATCTGTAAAAATTGCCAAAGAACAACAGATTGGTATTCCTGTTAAGGATATCTTCCCGGCTGAAGTTACCTTGTGATACCTTTGGCCGGGTGGCCATAATGGCGATAATTATGGTGGTCAATGATGATGCCAGGAATACAAATGTGGGAATGGTCAAATGCGTTTCTACTTCAATACGGCGGATCAATACCGAAAGAATGACCGAGATGATGATGGCATTCACACTAATGAGGATGCTTGCTTTTCCATCGGCCATGTTACTTAGTTCCACATGGTTTTCGGAGATTAACCGCAACATGGTTTGTATGCCTCTGGCAACGAGCGAGTTTTTTCTTTTGTTGGCATTCCCTTTCCCATCCTCAGGAAGCAGCAGCGTTTCACTCACATTTATACCCTCCAGTTCGCGCCCGGTTATTTTTTTAGTCAGCCTGCGAATGTTCTTTTCTTTACCCCGCTGCAATGTGCCAATACAATAGGAAGTAAAGAACTGGTGTTTTTTCAGGAGTTCAAGGCTGTTCTTTTCCCAATCCAACACCATAGTGTTCATATTACGCAGGATCAGTTCCTTCTTCATGGCTTTATTGGTTTGCTTGAAGTCGGGCAGCCCGAAATGATAGGTATCGGCATCGCAAATGATCATTTCGGGCAAAGATTGCGGCGATGGTGGAAATTTGGTTATGCGTATCAATTTGGCAATATTATTTACCAACCCCTCATCATTGGTTTTAGTTTTCATATATGCCAGCATGAGCTCAACGCTTTTTTCCTCATGGTCGGGTGGGTCAGTTATGAGGTGGCCCGTATCATGAAACCAGGCGGCTATTGATAGTTCAAGCAGGTCTTTATCGGGTACCTGGTAATGCGCGGCAATTTCATACACCCGGTCTGCCACTTTTATCGTGTGGTCAAGATTATGAAAAATCAGGTTGGGGTTGTTATGCTGTTTAAATAATTCCCTTACATAGCTTTCTGTGTCAATTAAAAGGGCGTTATATGTTGACATGTGAATTCAATTAAAATGTTAAGTTCAACTTTGTGCCCAGTGTAAAGTTCACCAGGCTTTCTTCGCGCGATAAGGCAACGGTGGCCGATACCAGCACCATATTATAAGGCACATAATAAAAACCGCCGCCATAGGCATAATGCCATTTATTGCTGTTTTCGCCTTTTAACCATACCCGGCCAATATCATTAAAGGCTACCAGCCCTACCTGGCCAGGGAATACATACGATTTGCTATCGAACAGCTTTATGCGAAATTCCAGGCTGGCATAGGCAAGGGAGTTTCCTGTAAACCGGTTCTTCCTGAATCCGCGCAGGTAGTTATTTGCTCCCAATGTCATGGCCTGAAAATATTCAAGGCTATCGCTGTAGATCTTTCCGGCCCCTAATCGCAGCACGGTTACCCATTTTGCGGGAAAGCTCAGGCTGGCATACACCGTCATGTCGGATTCCAGTTTTGTGAGCGATGAACTGTTTTTATTAAGTGGTTGCAATTGGGTAAAGGTGGTTAACCAGTATATACCCCGGGTGGGGAACAGCTCGTTATTCAGGTTATTGAGTTGTATGCCCAATTTGCCACCCAAATATTCTTTTACAGAGTAAATATTGTTTGAGTCAAGTCCAATAAGCGAAGGCTTGCCGAGGATATAATCTTTATTGGTGGCGGGTTTATTCCAGTAACGGTAGTAAGAGGGGCCTGCAAACACGCTTAGTACCGAAACGATCTTTCTGCGGAAGAGAAAATCGCTTTCTATGTTTTTAAACCGGGCCCGGTAATACTTAATAGTTGAATCATTATTGACCTTTGTTTCGTTGCCAAAGCCAAAAAAGTTATTCAGGGCCGGGTCTTTCATTGCTGCATTGACCACAATATCTGTTTTGGGGAAAACGTCAACAAACAATCCGTGATACATGAACTGAAATGCCCGCTGCGAAACAGAGAACAGGGCCGAGAACCGTTGTTCTGATGCGAATGGTGATTTTCGCCAGGCATTATGCCGGTACCATAAACCAAAGCCAAGCATAAATCCATCATCGGCATTCCAGCCAATATTTATACGGGGAAAATGGAAAATGTTGTACTGATATTCACCGGTGAAATCGTAATCATTCACCTGGGTGTTTTGGCTAAGGCGATTAATTGTTTTTGTGTGAGCGCTTTTTTCCAGGAAATTCTTTTCGCTGGAGAGGTCGTACACATAGTTTTTGATATTGCCATTTATATTAAATGTGTCGTCACCCTTTCCGCCAATAATACGAAGGAAGGTATGGCTGCTGGTATTTGCTTTTATATCAAACTTATCGTTACCACGAAAACCGTACAGCCTTATTTCCTTGGTTATTTTAGGGTCGAACAACCGGTCGTACTTAACAAAGCTTGTATCTTTCTCTTCGCGCGCCAGCACCTGTACGCGAATGCTTTTGCCCTCATTGAACACCTTGAAGTATTCAGTTTTATTACTACCCAGGATGGTTACGCGTTTTGACAGAAAATCATAATACTTTATTGATTGTTTTTGCAGTTCATTTCTGCGGCTGATGAGCCGGCTGATGGTTTGTTTGCCATTAATGGCAAATATTTCGGGCGGCATTTGTTTTACTGCACGAATAATAGCCGTATCGGGCAACTGCTGCCGGAACACCGTTGTTACCGAATCCCATTCTTTTTTGTCGATCTCATTCAGGAACAGGCGGTCGAAGTCTTTTGAAATAGCCGATAAATGATCTACGTCGGGAATGTTATGTTTAAATCCTTTTAAAAAAGGCAGCCGTTTACGCGATACATACGCCAATAACAAACCATCTGATTTGAAGAATGCCTGATCGCGGTCTTTGGGAATGGGATAATAGATCTTGCCGCGTCCTGTATCCTGTACGCCCCATTTCCATTGGTCCATGTGCCGGTCCCAATCGGCGATCAGTATATCGAGCAGGCGGGCTTTTAATACTTCAGTTTGTTCTATGCGTTTGTCGTTGTCTTCAATCATATTATTGAATACAGTTACCGAGCTTTTGGTATCGGTGCCATCCCAGGAAGCATCTTTTTCCTCGAGCATACATACTTTATTGGCGAACATTGGCCGGTAAATGCCAAATGCCAGATCATCGGGCACCAGGTAAAACTTCGGAGTGGCATGGGGGATATGCAGTGAGGTAGCTAATGATGCAACGGGCAATGGGGCATAGGGATGTGCGGCGGAGATCATATCCTGCACAATTTCTGAAGCCACCGTATTGCGCAGGTTTTCGGGCAATGCGAGTTCGGGATCTTTATCAATAGTGCGTAATGACCATTCCTTGCCGTTTTTATCTTCGAGAGTCAGCGACTTGGTTTGTTTACCACCGCCCATGCTCTTGATCTTAAACCCGCCATGTTCTTCTTTCAGCCTGAATACTTTAAAGTTCACCGGTTGTGCCCAGATATTGCGGTAGTTGTTTCCCAGCACCAATCGTTTTAAAGCCGATGCATTTTTTTTATAATGGGCGCCGGCAGCTGTTTCATAATACTCTTTGTAGGCTGGTATCTTTAATTTGGCTGTGTCTTGTGCCAGGGCTGGTGGCTTTGAAAAATTCAGGATATTTTTTGAGAAGGCTTCTTTGGCTGAAGCCGAGTCAATATCTACAGTATAAAATTTAACCCGTACGTTTTTATTTTTTGATACTTCCAGTACGGCAAAGCCCAATGAGTCGCCATTAACATACAGCGAGTTCTTACTTTTTTCAACCCGGCTGGTATGGCAACCGCTGCCACTTACAATATAGAAATGACTGGTATCTTTCAGCAATTGCAAACTGTGATCATGGCCGGTGGCATAAATTATGTTGGGGTGTAACCGGGTTTCTGACCTTATGGTGTTCACCATGTTGGTATAGGCGGGATAGCTGATATCCTGGGGGCTGCCAAATACGCTTCTGCTGATGGGATAAATTGAACCTAATACCGGCAGGGGAATGTATAGATTCTTTTTCATGTCGGTAAAGGGAAAGATATGTTGTTTTAAGCCAAAATACCCTCCATGTATACCATTGCTCATAAAAGGGTGATGGCAGGCCATAATCACCAGCTTATTGTAGTTTTTACGTAGCAACTCCGAAAGCTGTAACATGAATTCACTTATTGTTTTGCAGGGGCAATCCCATTCAACACCGGGCTTATCGTTTTGTTGTAAAAACCACTGGCTGTCGAATACGATCATGACTATATCGTTTCCAATGGGAACTTCTACCGGTCCGGGACACCCTTCTTTGGGAATAAACTCAACGTTTTTTTCCTTCATCAGGTTTACATAAGCTTCCTGGCGCAATAGGGTTTCCCAGCCATAAGTTCGGCCGTTGGCCCAGTCGTGGTTGCCCGGGATCAAATAAACATGGGCAGGGGTATTGGCTGCTACCGCCATTTGCGAATCGAGTACTGTTCTTGATAATACATAATTTCTGTTGCCTTCATCGGGCAGGCCAAACTGATACAGGTTATCGCCGAGGTAAACAATGGTTGTTTTTTTATCGGGATGCAGGTAGTGTTTTACTGCTGAAGCAACGGGATGTTTGCCGTTTACCAATGCGCCGCCATCGCCAATTAAAATGATCCGCGCAGTTACTGAATCATCTGTTTGGGCAAATATTGCATGGCCAGCCAGTAACAGATAAAAGGCAAACAGGTATTTCATGATCTTGTTTTCTTGTTATATTTAAAAAATAAGAGATTCGCCACGCCCCGGTCGGCCGATTCGTTTGAAATGATCATATCTCCTTCCGGTGTAAAAGTAATTCCTTCCGGTTGTTTAAAAAGGCTGCCATCAATAGGAAAGGTTTGTTTCGGATTACCATTACGGTCAGTTATTACCAGCAGTTTATTTACCGATGATAAAATGTATAATTCATCGGTAACCGGGTTTATGGCTGCGGCTGAAGGTTTGAATTTGATCTTTTTTTCACCGATCATGTTGGCGATGGTGGTTACGTTTATGGAAGAAGAATCGTCGAAACGTTTGTGAAGCAAATCGAACCAGAAAGCGGTGAGGGCTTTCTTTTTATCTGTTTCACAATCTTTACAAAGCAAAATAAGTTTGAACATGTACGAGTCGTAATACAGGATCTCGAATTCGTTGCCCGAAGCGGGGAATTGTTGTTGCTGGGCGTGTATCTGGTTGTGTTCATCAAAGGTAAAGGCTGTTATATTGCCATTGCTTTGCAACACATAAAAGACTTTGTCAACCATAACCAGGTCTTCATAATCGCCCTCATTTGAAAATTTCCATTTGCGTATGGGTTTGCCGGCCGTTAAGGGAATTTTGTACAACCAGCCGAATTCATCGCCGATGGCAAAAACGCTGCTGTCGCGCGCATAAAAGGCCACGCCCGAGATCTCATCGAGCTCAACGGGTAGCTTTAAAAAGAAAGGTTTATTAAGATCGTAACCGGCAGGACTTCTATAGGTATGGCTATTATCTGCTGATGAAGTGCAGCGGCTATTAATAAAAACAACAAAAAGGAATATGAAGCATTGGTATCTGCAAAGCATAAAAAATGTAATGGGACATAGGTTATATGTCAAAATCTGGTGCCATACCTATAGCCATTGAACTTTTTATGCTGCTGTATTATGATTTACTGCCTTAATAATAACAGGTTCTGTTATATGTGTAGAAAAAGGTCTACAATGGGAGTTGAACGATCGATGAGTTGAAAAGCCGGGAATTAGCCTATAGTTGATAAGTTGAAAGTTGAGTGAGAGTCACAGAAGAGATGTGTTATTTGTTATGGTATTGATAATCAATATATTTTGTGTTAAGCCGCCTTTTTTCAATTTAATTGGCGGCCTTTCAATTGAATTGAACGCTCTTGTAATTGAATTAAACGGCCTGCTAATTCAATTACACGGTCCGCTAATTCAATTGAAAGCCCTTGTAATTAAATTACACGGCCCGCCAATTGAATTAAACGGTCTTCTAATTAAATTACACGGTCTGCTAATTTAATTGAAAGCCCTTGTAATTAAATTACACAGCCCGCCAATTGAATTAAACGGTCTGCAAATTAAATTGCACGCCCCGCTAAATTAATCGAAAGCCCTTCCAATTGAAAGGTTCTTCCAATTCAATTACTTTTTAGGCTTAACCTCTTTTTGATAATATTTACAGACTTCTGTTATACCGCATTTGTCGCACTTTGGGTTACGGGCAACACAAACATACCGGCCATGCAAAATGAGCCAGTGGTGGGCTATATGGATGAGCTCACGCGGAATGTGTTGAATAAGTTGTTTTTCTGTGGCCAGTGGAGTTTTGGCGTTTACGGTAAGGCCAATTCGGGCGGCTACCCTGAAAACATGGGTGTCAACCGCCATATTGGGCTGCTGATCAACCACTGAAGTAATTACATTGGCTGTTTTGCGACCAACACCAGGCAGGGTCACCAGCTCATCTACGGTAAGGGGAACCTGGCCATTAAACTGCTCCCGCAGCTTTTGGGCCATGCCAATCAGGTGTTTTGTTTTGTTGTTGGGGTATGAAATGCTTTTGATCAGCGGGAACAGTTCATCAAAAGTGGCTTTTGACAAACTGTCCGCGTCCGGATATTTTTCAAAAATAGCCGGTGTGGTCATATTAACCCGCTTGTCGGTACATTGTGCCGACAGGATCACTGCCACCAGTAACTGGTAGGGATTATCATACAACAATTCAGTTTCTGCATCGGGTGCGTGATGCAGAAAATAGTCGATTACAAACTGGTAACGTTGTTTTTTGGTCATTCTTTTACGTAGAATGACTGCGAAATTAAGGGAGTGGATTAATGTAGCCCAATGATTGTTAAATTATTGGGGGTCTACTGTTCTGCCTGAAGCTTTTAAGCAGTTGCAATCACCGATTCACGGGCGTATTGCAAAATGTTCATAATAACTTCTGTTCTGGGAGATTCAACGATCTTGTCCAGGTTACGGGCAGAGGCTTTCAATACCTCTAATTTTTCGCGAAGCGTCCAGTCTTCCTCTAATGCAGCTTCAATAGCGGCATTCATCGCCGGCGAGGTTTCTTTATACAAATAGCGTAAAAGGTCCTCCGGTGTAAAGAGAATAGTCATAGGCAAACCATTTATGTCCTTATAAAATTCCGAAAGAGTCAATTTCGGAGTCCGTCCGTGTTTAAAACGATATTAGGTTTCTCTTATTGTGCAGGAAATTGGATGGGAGAGTTGTAATTCGGTGGAAAGATAAAAAAAGGCGGTGAATGATGCAATAGGGCGCATCAAAACAACTTATTCAGGTGTTATAAACAAATCTTCGTTGTCTTTTTTCATCAAATATTTCTCGCGGGCGTATTTTTCCAGCATTTCGGGGTTCTGCTTCAGGCCTTCCAGCTCTTTTTGGGTGGTATCGATCTGCTGCAGGTAATAATCCCGGGTTTGTTCCAGCTGCCTGAGTTCGTTGCGGTACTTAAAATGGGTGGTAATTATATCGCGGTCGTCGAAGAACAGTAACCACACTGAAAACACCAGCAGGGTGAGAAAGTATTTGTTTTTAAGCCAGGGTGGTATGTTCTTTAAAACTTTCAAGCCTCTATATTCAAATTATGGGGTTGACCTTATTGATCAACCCCATGTAATATAATTATTTACCAAATTTAATTCTTCCTTTTGGATAAATAGCGTTTCCGTTCAGTGCTTCTTCAATACGGAGCAGCTGGTTGTATTTAGCCAAGCGGTCGGTACGGCTTGCAGAACCGGTCTTTATTTGTCCGCAGTTGAGGGCCACAGCCAGGTCGGCAATGGTGGTATCCTCGGTTTCACCGCTGCGGTGGCTCATAATAGACGTATAACCATTGGTTTGCGCCAGTTGAACGGCGTTAATGGTTTCGGTTATGGTACCAATCTGGTTTACTTTTACCAGGATGCTGTTGGCAATTCCTTTGTCGATACCTTCCTGCAGGCGTTTAACATTGGTTACGAACAGGTCGTCGCCTACCAGCTGGCATTTGCTGCCGATGGCTTCGGTAAGCTTTTTCCAGCCATCCCAATCATCTTCGGCCATACCATCTTCAATTGAAACGATGGGGTATTTCTTCACCCAATCGGCCCAATAGGCTACCATTTCATCGCTGCTGATGGTTTTGCCTGAGCTTTTGTAGAATTTATAGGTCTTTTTAGCTTCGTCGTACATTTCGGTGCTGGCTGCGTCCATGGCAATACCAATTTGCTCACCTGCTTTGTAACCGGCAGCTTCTATGGCTTGCAGAACGGTTTCAATAGCCTCTTCGGGGCTTTGGATATCTGGTGCATAACCACCTTCATCACCTACGTTGGTGCCGTAGCCTTTCTTTTTCAGAATAGATTTCAGGTTATGGAAAATTTCCACACCCCAGCGTAAGCCTTCACTGAAAGAAGGAGCGCCAATGGGAACGATCATAAATTCCTGGAAATCAATTTTGTTATCAGCGTGTACACCTCCGTTCAGGATGTTCATCAACGGCATGGGTAATACGGTTGCATTTACACCGCCCAGGTAACGGTACAGGGGCAGGCTGCTTTCTTCAGCGGCAGCTTTTGCAACGGCCATTGAAACAGCCAGGGTTGCGTTGGCGCCCAGTTTGGCTTTGTTTTCAGTACCGTCGATCTTTATCAGCAGGTCGTCGATGTAGGCTTGTTTTACTACTTCAATACCAATCAGTTGGTCAGCAATAATGTCATTTACATTTTTTACTGCCTGCAAAACCCCTTTGCCCATGTAGGTTTTTTTATCGCCATCGCGCAGCTCAACTGCTTCGTGTTTACCGGTTGATGCACCGCTGGGAACGGCTGCTCTTCCTAAAAATCCGTTATCGGTAACTACATCTACTTCTACTGTGGGATTGCCGCGACTGTCTAAGATCTGGCGGGCATGAATGTCTGCAATGTAACTCATGATTGGTTATTAGTTTTTTGAATTTAAACGCTCGGTTTTTCAATTTTTAGTCCTGGGCAGAACCCCTGCCGTTGATCGGGGCCAAAGGCTCAAAGGACGTGCAAAGAAACAAAGTTTGTGTTATAATTTTTCTGTTGTGGTCAAACTTCTGAACACATCTTCCAAACTTTGTCCGCCCGATTGTAAGGAAACGATATTAAGGTTGTGCTGAAGGGCCAGCTCAAGCAATTGCCGTTTGGCTTCTGTGGCTTCCCTGCAAACCAGTTCCCATTCATAGGTACTGATCTTGTTTACCTTTTGCACTGCGCTCAACCGTTCGAGCCAGGCAGCTTCCAGGGGTTCCTTGAAGGTTACTTTTAATAAATTGTTATTATCGACCTGCTGGCGCAGATTGCTTAATTTATCATTGGCCACCAGTTTACCCCGGTTAATAATGATCACCCGGTCGCAAATGGCTTCCACTTCCTGTAAAATGTGCGATGAAAATAATACGGTCTTGTTCTGCCCCAGGTTTTTTATCACTTCCCTGATCTCAATGATCTGGTTAGGGTCTAAACCGGTGGTAGGCTCGTCGAGTATCAATACTTCCGGATCGTGTATGAGGGCCGCGGCCAGGCCTACACGCTGTTTATATCCTTTCGACAGCTGGCCGATCTTTTTATTGCTTTCCAGGCTTAACCCAACAGTTTGGATCACCGCCTCTATGCGTTCTTTTTTTGTTTTGGCCGGAACCCGGTGCACATCTGCAATAAAGCCGAGGTATTCGCGTACAAACTGATCGTAGTACAGGGGATTGGCTTCGGGCAAATACCCGATAGTGGCCTTGGCATCGAGCGGTTGTTTTTTTACAGAAATGCCCGATACAACGGCTTCCCCTTTATCGGGCTGCAGGTAGCCGGTGATGATCTTCATAGTGGTGGATTTACCGGCTCCATTGGGCCCCAAAAAGCCAACAATCTCACCTTTATTTACAGTAAAGGTTATATTGTCGATAGCCTTTTGCTCGCCATATACTTTGGTAAGATTGTTTACTTCAATTGACATAATTACTGCGCAAATTAGCGAATTTGAAATTACCCGGCGGTTTGTAAAACGGATTCCCGGCCTGCAAAGTATGCAATGAACAACTGTTCGTTTTTTATGGATATGTTAATTGCTTAACTGGCAAACTGCTATTTTAGAGTCGGCAGTGCCGTAATACAGCAACCATTTGTTATTGACCTTCACCAGGCCTTCTATAAAACAAACCCGGTTCACCTGCCCGGTGACCTCGTATGGTTTATCGGGTTTTATAAAACAGGTATCCATTCGCTGTACCACCTGCGTTGGGTCATTTTTATTCAGTAAGATCTGCGCAGCTGCGTACGTGCCTTCGGGTAAACTGCTGTCGCCAATAGCGGGTATGTTGCGGCTGTTATAAAGAAGTACAATACCATCATCTGTTAACATCGCCGGTGGACCGGGTTCTACCAGATCACTATCGAATTTTTTGGGTCTTGGGCCAAATACGATCTTTATTTCGGGCATATCCTTCGCGTAATGGCGTAGGGGAATAGCAGGTTTTTCTCCCGGCGTGTACAATACGGGTGTCCAGTTTATAAGGTCATCACTGGTAGCCGCCCAAATGTTTACATCACCCCAGTACATCCAGTATTTACCATTGATCTTTACGGCAATGATATCGCCATTTACATATTTTGAAACTATGGAACCCGACTTTGACCAGGTATTGAGGTATTTGCCATTAAACGCTTTGGCAAATGCAGGCCCGTGTTTGTGCCATTGCAATAAATTTTTTGAAGAAGCCACCATTAACCGGGCGGTTTGTCCGTCGTAGGCCGTATAGGTCATAATGTAAGTGCCCGCGCTGTCCTGCACAACCCGGGGATCTTCACAGCCGCCTTCCCATTCATATTTTTTCTGTTCGTCGGGCGCCGGAAACAGTACCGGTTGGGCAAACCGGGTGAAATGCAATCCATCGGTACTTTGGGCCAGCCCTATGCGTGAGGTTCCGGCATATTTACCAATGGAATCTTCAGCGCGGTACAGCAGGTAAACCTTTCCATCTTTTATAATGGCGGCGGGGTTGAACACATCTTTTTCTTCCCAGTTAACCCGCTGCTTTCGTATGGGGCAATTAAAAGTTCCATGGCCTGGCTGCAGTATGGGGTTAACGGAATCAATTTTTACAAAAGGCAGCAGCATCCAGTGGCTGTCAGTAGCAGCTGTTGTGGCTTGTTGTTTTTTAGCTTCCGGTTGTTGACAGGCCAACAAACAGGCAACAATGGCTGCCAGGCTGTTGAAAAGGGCAATTGTATTTTTTATTGGCAGAACCGGCATATGTATGTTATTAAATGGCAGCAAGGGCGCTAATGGCAGTTTGTACAGTAATTTACAAAAAAAAAGTCCTCCCGATGAATCGGGAGGACTATAGTTAGCGTAATCGTATTAAAGGTGAGCACAATCTTTAAAGATCATCATACTCGTATAGAGGGTCAATGTGGGTGCCGGCCTTCATTTCAAAAACCGGTTTTATAAGGCCGTCTTTTAATCCGTATACCCATCCATGTAAGTCGGGTGCATTTTTTTCTTTCCAGGCACGCTGAATAATGGATGTTTTGGCCAGGTTATTTACCTGTTCACGAACGTTTAGCTCAACCAGCCTGTCGGTACGTCTTTCTTCATCCTTAATTGATTCCAGTTCTTCGCGGTGCAGGCGGTAAACATCTTTTATATTGCGCAGCCACATATTTAATACAGCCTTGAAATCATTTTGGGTAGCCGCAGCTTTTACGCCGCCGCAACCATAATGGCCGCAAACGATCACGTGCTTTACTTTCAGGTGGGTAACTGCATAATCGAGTACGCTCAGCAAATTCACATCGGTGTTCACCACCATGTTGGCAATGTTGCGGTGTACAAAGATCTCTCCGGGCTGGGTACCTGTAATTTCATTGGCTGGTACACGGCTATCGCTGCAACCGATCCATAAAAATTCGGGTGTTTGAATATGGGCCAGGCGGTTAAAATACTCCGGGTCGTCAGTTACTTTTTCTGAGGCCCAGGCTTTATTCTCCAGTAATAATTTTTCGTATGATTGCATGTTCAGTCTTTTTGTTGTGGTAAAATTAAACAACCTGCTTTTAATGGCCCGGTTGTGGTTTCGTTAACAGCACAGGCTATCGGCGGTTGGCTTTTTTATATTGCTGCCATTTCTTCTTTCTTAACAACGGGTTTGCCCTGTATCAGGATCTTGCCTCCATTGGCCGAAAATCCCTGCTCTCTATTTGCACTCTTTTTCAATTCAACAGTGATGCCTTTCAATGGCGCATGCTTTAAAAAATCTTCGATCACCTCTATAATGTCCTTGTCAATGAAATCGGCCCGGGTTGCATCGATGAGCACGTATGAATTTTCCGGAACTTTTTCCAATCTGTTCTTGACGATGGGTTTATTCAGGAACGATACATCTTTGCGTAAACGGAACAGGTACCGGTTGGCATCATTTACAACCAGCACAGCCGATTTAAAGTTGCTTCGGATCACAAAGAACAGTCCTACAAAGCAACCAACCAAAATACCTTTTAACAGATCGGTGAGCAAAATAGCCACAATAGTTATGGCAAAGGGTAAAAACTGGTCCCATCCTTTTTTGTAGAACTTAATGAACAGGGAGGGTTTGGCCAGTTTGAAACCTGTATATATAAGAATGGCTGCCAATGCTGATAACGGTATAAGGTTAAGCAGGGAGGGGATAAACGCTACCGAAAGCAGCAAAAATATACCATGAAGAATAGCCGACATTTTCGTTTTTGCGCCGGCATTGATGTTGGCCGAGGTGCGCACTACCACTGAGGTGATGGGCAGGCCGCCAATCAATCCTGAAAACATATTACCGGCTCCCTGGGCCATTAACTCGCGGTTGGTAGGCGTAACGCGTTGATAGGGGTCAAGGTCATCGGCCGCTTCAATATTCAATAAGGTTTCGAGGCTGGCTACAATGGCGATGGTTATAGCGGTTGTCCATACCACCGGGTTCAGTATATGGCTGAAATCGGGGAATGTAAAGAACGAGATAAAGGAGTTGATAGAATCAGCCACCGGCATTTTTACCAGGTGCGATTCTTTTATAGCCAGGGCAGGCGATGAGGCTTTTAATGATTCATTTATGGCTACAGCCACCAGAACCACTATCAATGGCGCAGGTATCAGTTGCAGTATCCTCGCTTTGGGCGCTACAAATTTTTCCCAAACGATCTGTATAAGCAGCGAAACCACGCCTATCAGTAAAGCCGCAGGTATCAAATGACCCAGGGCGCCAAACAGGCCGCTGAACGTATTTTTGCCATCGGCCTGCGAAAAGCTTTCATCGCCGGGGAAATCGGCATCATAGCCTACCAGGTGAGGAAATTGTTTCAGGATCAGTATAAGTCCTATGGCAGCCAGCATGCCTTTGATAACACTCGAAGGAATGTAATCGCCGAGAATACCGGCTTTTAAAAAGCCCAGGATGATCTGAATAATACCTCCCAGCACCACGGCCAGTAAAAAGGCTTCGTATACCTGTAATTTGCCAATAGCTACCACCACTATGGCGGTTAAACCGGCGGCCGGTCCGCTCACACTTAATTGCGAACCACTCAATGAACCAATGACAATACCGCCTATCATACCGGCTATAATGCCTGAAAACAACGGAGCGCCTGATGCCAGGGCTATGCCCAAACACAGGGGAAGCGCTACCAGGAATACAACTACAGCGGATGGTAAATCATATCGCAAAGCGCTTGCGTATTGTTTTACTTTCTGAACCATAAATAAATGTTTTTATGAGAAGCACATGGCTTGCCCGGTTTTAAACAATAAGATACCTGGTTGAAATCCTGTTGCACACAGTAAACCCGCAGGGGTTACAGCCTGATGTACAATTCATATCAACAAGCAATAGAGATCCCGGCTCGTGCGGGATGCAATGAAAAGATCAAATGAACGATAGGGTAAATGAGGGAAAACTATTAAGCTTCCGGAGGAGGTGAAAAAGATTCAGGATGAAATATGCAGAGTTTCTCTGTTTCATGCACTTTGTGCTGAAAGAAAGTATTGATCCAATCGGGACTTACCGGATTGTGATATTCATGCAGAAATTCTTCGGAAATGGTGATGGGCGCATCGGGCGATTTTTCGTCGGGACCAGCAGGATTGCTGTTGCAATCGGAACCGCTGTCATCATCGCCATTAGTATCAATACAGGTAACGAGGGCCGAACCAGGATCTTTCGATAAATACAAAAAATTAATACCGGTGATCCAGAGCAGTAAAAGCATCATGGCGCAGGCCACGATCCTTTTCGCAACAGAAGCGGTATATACTCTTTGTATTGATTTATTCATGCGTGCAATTAACGATGCAAAAATAAGGTTTCAAACCTCAGGTGACAAACGTTAAATTTTATTAACAATTGTGATAATAGTCCACTAAAATTATGCAATAAATGTAGAACTACCTACCGCTTATATATCTATGTTCAAACTATATAATAATAAACCCCGCCTGCACCCATTAATGTTTTACAAGCGGGGTTAAATTAAGTTGACCCAACTATCTTTTATATTTCGCGGGAGCTTTCGGGTAAATGGTCGTATTCGCCCTTAAAAGCATAATACCCAAAAATGGTGATGCCAATGGCAATGGGAATAAATACTATTACAAATACAGCCCATTGAATTTTGGTATCAATAACGGGTTTTTTGGCAATTTCAGCAGCTGCCGTTTTAACCAGGTAATATATAGCAACGGGACCCAGGATCATCCAGATCACGCCGAGGTATTTTTTTATTGCATTCATGATGGATTCTCTTTTATTATTATTTAATCGTTAACATCGGGGTCAATGCGGTTCGAAATATAGATAGCGCCAATGAACAGGCAAACTGCGCCAACTATGATCGTATACCACAAACCCGATAATTTATCAGTTACATAAATAGTGGTCAGTAAAGTAGCGATGAAGGGTGTTAAGCCTCCGAATACGCCATTGCCAATATGATAGGGCAACGACATGGATGTGTACCTGATGCGGGTAGGGAACAATTCAACCAGGAAGGCGGCAATAGGCCCATACACCATGGTCACATAAAGTATTAATATAAATACCCAGCCTACGATCTTTCGGTAGGCCACCGTACTGAGCTTTTTTTCTTTATACTTGATTGATGTTTTGGTAACAGCGGCACGGGCTGCGTCGGCAAATAAAGTATCGGCCTTTACTTCTTTAAACACAGCGCCATCGTTGTAATGCACTTCTGTAGTAACCAGGTGAATGCTATCGGCCGGGTTCTTTTCACTAACGATCGTTTTGTTCTCGAGCAGTTTTCTTTGACCGGTGAGCTCTGTTTTTCCTGCAGGATCAGTTAATATCATGAATTGTTTGAAAATGTATTGATAGGTGCATATGGCCAACAACATACCGGCCAGCATGATCCATTTGCGGCCTATTTTATCGCTCCAGCCGCCAAAGACCACAAAGAAAGGCGTGGCAAACAAAATACCCCAAATGAGTATGGTGCGCGACTGATCGAAATCTATACTGCAAACGTTTTCGAGGAAAGATTGCGCATAAAACTGACCGGTATACCATACAACACCCTGCCCCATGGTAGCGCCGAACAGGGCCAGTAATACCATTTTCAAATTGGCTTTATGACCAAAACTTTCCTTCAACGGGTTCACTGCGGTCTTGCCTTCTGTTTTCAGTTTGGCAAACAGCGGCGACTCATTCATGCGCAATCGAATGTATATTGACACAACTACCAATAATATAGAAACCAGGAAGGGAATGCGCCAGCCCCAGTCGTTAAAGCGTTGAATGGAGGTAGGTAGATCGGGCGCCAGCATGTGGCGGGTGATCAATATTACACCAAGCGAAATGAATAAACCCAGTGTAGCGGTTGTTTGTATCCAGCTTGTAAAATACCCGCGCCGGTGCGGCGGTGCATGTTCTGCTACATAAGTAGCGGCGCCACCATATTCACCGCCCAGGGCCAACCCCTGCAATAAACGAAGCAGCAATACAATGAGCGGGGCTGCAAACCCAATGGTAGCATAACCCGGTACCAACCCTATTGCGAAGGTAGAACCACCCATAAGCACCAGGGTAAGCAGGAAAGTATATTTTCTGCCAATGAGATCACCGAGGCGGCCAAAGACCAATGCGCCGAACGGGCGTACGATAAACCCGGCTGCAAAGGTGGCCAGCGTTGATAGCAACGCTGCAGTGGGATTTGTTTTTGGGAAGAACTGGCTTGCAATAACTGTTGCCAGACTACCGAAAATATAAAAGTCGTACCATTCAATTAAGGTTCCTAATGAAGAGGCTGCAATCACCTGCCAGATTGTTTTTTTTTCAGATTGGTGCGTCATATGGGAAGATGCGGGTTTAACTACTGATTAAGCTATAAATATAAGGGACAGTAACCTTTTTCTTCGTATTTTACCGCCCTAATTTTAAAAAGAGGATTTAAACAGATTGATATGTCATATCCTTATCAGATAAAATCAGTAGACCAATACAATGCAGCGTATGAAAAAAGTGTCAAAGACCCTGAAGGCTTCTGGGGTGAAGTAGCTGCCAACTTTTACTGGCGTAAAAAATGGGATAAAGTACTGGAGTGGAATTTCAAAAAACCAACCATAAAATGGTTTGGCGGTGGTAAGTTGAATATTACCGAAAACTGTATCGATCGTCACCTCGATACATTAGGCAATACGCCTGCTATCATTTGGGAGTCGAATGATCCTGAAGAACATCATCGTGTATTAACTTACCGCGATCTGCACGCCAAAGTGGTACAATTTGCCAATGTTCTTAAGAACAACGGTGTAAAGAAAGGCGACCGCGTTTGTATTTATATGGGCATGGTGCCTGAGCTGGCTATTGCCGTGCTGGCCTGCGCCCGCATTGGTGCTATTCACTCAGTCGTTTTCGGCGGTTTTAGCGCGCAAAGCATTGCCGACCGTTTGCAGGATGCAAAGGCAGAATTTGTAGTTACCATGGATGGTGCTTTCCGTGGCAATAAAGAAATTCCACTTAAAAGTGTAATTGATGATGCGCTTGTACAATGCCCCTTTGTAAAACGGGTGATCGTTTTAACAAGAACGCGTACAGCTGTTTCCATGATCAAGGGCCGCGATGTGTGGTGGGAAGATGAGATCAGGATCGTTGAAACGCAAGGCAATCCCGATTGCCCGGCCGAGGAAATGGATGCAGAAGATATGCTGTTTATATTATACACCTCCGGTTCAACCGGTAAACCCAAAGGAGTAGTGCATACCTGTGGTGGTTATATGGTGTATACCAATTATAGTTTTGTAAATGTGTTCCAGTACCAGCCTGGCGATGTTCATTTTTGCACAGCCGATATTGGCTGGATAACCGGTCATAGTTATATTGTATATGGCCCATTGAGCGCTGGCGCTACCTCGCTGATGTTCGAAGGTATTCCCACCTGGCCCAATGCCGGCAGGTTTTGGGATATCGTTGATAAGTACAAGGTAAATGTGCTGTATACGGCGCCAACTGCCATCAGGTCACTGATGGGCTTTGGCCTCGATCCGGTAAAAGACCATAAGCTTGATTCTTTAAAAGTACTGGGCACTGTGGGTGAACCCATCAATGAAGAAGCATGGCATTGGTACGATGAGCACATTGGTAAAAAGAAATGTCCCATTGTTGATACCTGGTGGCAAACAGAAACCGGTGGAATTCTTATATCCAATTTGGCGGGTGTTACACCAGCCAAACCGGCCCACGCCACTTTGCCTTTACCGGGCGTTCAACCCATACTGGTAGATGAGAACGGCAAAGAGGTTACGGGCAATTCGGTAAGCGGTAATCTTTGTATCAAATTCCCCTGGCCCGGCATGCTGCGCACTACATATGGCGATCATGAACGTTGCCGCCAGAACTATTTTGCCACTTACGATAATTTATATTTTACCGGTGATGGTTGTTTGCGCGATGAAGTGGGCAATTATCGTATAACCGGCCGGGTTGATGATGTGCTGAATGTGAGCGGCCACCGTATTGGTACGGCCGAAGTGGAAAATGCCATTAACATGCATGCGGGCGTGGTTGAAAGCGCCGTGGTGGGTTATCCGCATGATATTAAAGGACAGGGCATTTATGCATTTGTGATCTATCAGGGTACGCATGGTGACGATACTTTGGCCCGTCAGGATATTACCAAAACGGTATCGCGTATCATTGGCGCCATTGCCAAACCCGATAAAATTCAATTTGTAAGCGGACTGCCCAAAACAAGAAGCGGTAAGATCATGCGCAGAATATTACGTAAGATCGCCGAAGGTGAGATCGATAAACTGGGTGATACCAGTACATTGCTTGATCCTGCTGTAGTAAATGAAATTGCCAACGGAAGATTATAATTGCACACAATTTTTTAAACCCTGCCACCGGCAGGGTTTGTTTTTGGTACAGGGTATGAAGGCGTGTTAGTTTTTAGCCGCAAAATCGTGGATTATGTCAGTTGCATTCAATATTGATTTTAATAACCTGTATGAAATAGATAATATTTCAACTGATCTGCGATACAGCAGTTTTAAAAGCAATCTGAATAATGGAAAGGAAATACCGCTTGTTGTTAAAATAAGTAATGAAACACATGCCCTGCTTCCCAATGTATATAACCTGGCATTTGGGCCATTGAACCCGAAAGGCAAGATCGATGATAAGGCAGAGCTAAAGCATGAAGATTATTCGAAAGTGTTTTCGACCATATTATTCTCGGCGTTTGCCTATTTAAAAAACAACCCCGGTCATTACCTGGGAATCGACGGTTCAGATAATGCCCGGGCATACTTTTATTACCGGGCCATTCAAAGGAATTTCAGGTACCTCGATCAGCATTTTCGCATGTTTGGTATCAAGTATTTTGTCAGAATTACCCGGTTTGGAAAAACGCAGTACGATAACCCCTTTGATTTTGAGGATATTATGCCTTACCCGTTCAGGATTGAAAAAGGGTCAAGAATATCGCAGGACCAGATGTACAATTATTTTATTTTTAACCTTAAGGAATATCCTGCGAATAAAAAGATCAAAAAAACATTGTAAATTTGGTCACAATGAACAAGTCGATAGAACGTAAACTAGCGGCGCTTACAAAAAAGGCCAAAGAGAATGGCCGGAAAGCGGATGCCAAGGCACCCGTAAGTTCTTCTTTGCATAAAGTGATCAAAACCAAAGAGCAGGCTGACCTGTTCATGAAATTGCTGAAAGAAGCCTGATCGCAACTCCCCGTTTCCCCCGGTTAATTTTATTACTTATTTATTCAGAAAGAAAATTCGTTGGTGGTGGTAAAAGAGAAAACCCCACTGGCTGGAGATTGTGGGGTCTTCATAGAGACGGAAACATTGACCGTTTTCTAAAGCCAATGCTCGTGTATGGATTGTTTTGTCTCACAAATTTGTGATCCCGCTTTACGGGAAATATGCCATTGCAATATACGGGTGAAATGGCAAAACAGGTTGGCCTGTACCTGCTAATAAATATCAACATGACAATAAAATACCCTGGAAAGTTGCTGCTATCCTAAAAATACAGGGCGAATTAGTAATTGTACTATATGTATAAACGTAAAAGCCTTACCGGCGTATGCGTGAATACACCCGGTGCAGGTTTTACACAGTGTGGTTTGGGGGTTATAATAATAAAAGCGAAGTTATCTTTTGATGATCACCCTGGTGCCAACCGGCAATATGTCGTCCAGTTCATCAAGGTCTTCGTTCTTTAAGGCAACGCAGCCATTGGTCCAGTTGGTAAAATCATCAACCACCAGGTCGTCGTGCGGCCAGGTGCCGTGAATGGCAATACCACCGCCAATTTTAGCGCCTTGAGGTATAAGGCCTTTGGCTTTGCGTTCTTTGAATTTAGCCCAGCTTTCCTGGGTAGGAAAGTCCAGCATCAGCATTTTATGCCATTTCTGATGGGGTTTTTTGGAGATGATCTTGAAAGTGCCTTCCGGGGTGCGGCGATCGCCTTCTGTGAGTTTGTCAGAAAGGTCCTTGTTGCCGAATACAACGGGATAAGTAGCATACCAGCCATCTTCGTCAAACACCTGTAGTTCATAATCAGACTTATCTACAACGACATACACCTCACCTGCAGGTTTAGATCTGAAAATATTCTTTTTAATAACCCTTCTTTCAATGGTTTTAAAAGCCGCTAATCCGGTAACAGCAAGAATAATAAGACCTGCAAAGAGCCATTTAGATTTCATAAGTAAACCTGGTTTTAAGCGTAAAGACCAAGCAAATGATTAATGGGTTTAAAAATATATAAAAAAAGTTTTCCTGTTGCAATATGTGGATAATGGAACAGTCCACTCGACAAAACGCAACCGGCCGCCATTTATTTTTTGCGCAAAGGGCATTAACAATTTTTTTGTTTGTGATTAATATAAAAAAATAAATACCATTGAAAATCAATGGGGCGCAAGATAGTGGTAAAAACAAAAAACCAGTGCTGGCAACACTGGTTTTTATTCATGGCTATGTTACTTAATTCTACCAATTACTTAGGCGCAATCCAAAACTATAAGGTGTTTGATCGAGTCCTTTTTCGAACATGCTTTGTGAGGCAATGGAAGCATATAATTTTACGTAGCCCAGCGTTAATTCTCCGATATAGGAAATTTTCCATGGGCGCAGGTCAAAATCATCGTGTTCTTTTTCCTTGCCATCTGTATTGGTAATGGTTTTTTGCCGGCTCGAATACAGGTATCCCGCACTGGCGCCTGCGCTGAACCCGAATCCATGCTTTTTATGCGGGGTAAAATTAAAGTTCAGCAATAAGGGAACGGTTATGTAATCTGCGGCCAGTTTATTTTTTGAATAACTTTTTACATTGTCAAAGACTACCTGTGTAGGATTGGTCAGGAATTTTATCGGTTGCCTGTACCGGTAATTATTCAGTTCAACACCCAGGCCGTATTTCAGGTTCACTACATTGTGGGTGATGTTCAGTTTTTGCATGAACACCCAAATGTTTACGTTCACTGATTTGCCGGTGCGTAATTTAAAATCATCTTTATTGAGACCGGGGGCAAAACCGGTAACCGGATTTTGTATGGCTGCACTGGTGTAATCTGTATTATCGGTATAGTTGGTAAAACCAAGGTCAACGATCCACCAGTTGGTGCTTATGCGGCCTGATTTATTTTTACGATGGTAGGATTTGGCTTCATTATTATCATTGTCTTTATCGTGGCCATGTTTTTTAATAATGATCATACCACCTACCCGAATGGTATCATTTTGCTCATGTTCTGTTGAATCGGTTTGGGCCAGGCCAGTGATGTACATACTAATCCCCGCCAGGAGTGTAATTACCTGTTTCATGTTTCTGATTTTAACTTTAATGGTATTATTTCAAAGCAAATTCAAGGTTGGCTATACGTATGGCCCCTTTGCCATTATCGTCGGAGTTGGTAACCTTATCAACCACCCGCGAAACTTTGCGGAAGAAACCCCGTAACGGTGTTTTATTGATCGAAGCAGTGAGAATAGCTTGCTGCGATTGATCATTTTCATCGCCGGGTTTTTCTGCTACTGTGTTAACCGCTAATGGCTCATTGATAGTACGTTTAATGAGCCCGCTTTTAACAACTGGTGTTTCATTCGTATTGTTAAGAACTGCATAAACCGGTTTGGGTGCAAACGTTTTTTCTTCCCCACCTGCAGGTGTTTCCGGTTGTTTGCTTGCTTGTTTTACGTATGTGGGTTGCTGAATGTTACTCTCTTTTGGAATATTTTTTTTCAGCTTGTTTTGGGCAGTTGTATTATCAGTTTGGTTGGCCGCGGCTACAGGGGGCACAGCCTGGGGTGTTTTAATAACAGCATTGCTGTTATCGGCAACAGCGTCTTTAACAGGTGCTGTATCGTTATCCTTATTATTATGGACAACGGGCGGCTGGGTATTTTTTTCGTTACCTGATCTTTCAGGAAACCTGCCAGCTACATCTGTACCGGTATGTTGCGCTGAAATATACCAGGCCAGGCTGCCGATCACCAGTAAGGCAATAGCTGCTGCTGAAAGCCGCCACCAGGGAAATGCGATCACTCTTGAATCATCTTCCTCTGTGCGGTACAGATAGGTTTTATCAGGAAAAGTGAGCGCTTTATCGGGTACCAGCTTTACCTGTTGTATGAGTTCAAATTCTGCCTGGTATTGGGGGTGTTTATAAACGAACTGTTCAACTTTATCTTTCTCTTCATTCGTTAATTCATCATCGCCATACAACACAAAA
Organism: Niastella vici; assembly: GCF_002077945.1. GTDB lineage: Bacteria > Bacteroidota > Bacteroidia > Chitinophagales > Chitinophagaceae > Niastella > Niastella vici. Next base: position 225,542 of record NZ_LVYD01000001.1, on the reverse strand, counting down.
TATTCTTCATAGTTCAACTCGTTTATCAGCAGTGCTGCCGCCGCATCTTTAAACAGGAGTTCTTTTTGTTCAAATATGATATTGTCATCGGCCCGTAATACCGATTGCTGCAACATGACCATTTCTTCTTCGAGATCGGGGTTTTGTTGTACAAACCGCTCAACGGCTTTACGGTCAGCAGCGCTCAGTTCATTATCTACATACATTACGAAATACATTTCGTAATTATCACGGGTGATGATGGCTCCCTGGCTGCCGCCGGCAGAAGCAAAGAAATCATCGGTTCTGATAATATAGTAGTAGTTAAATGACATTCTCAGGTTTTACCAGATAGTTTTTTAATTGAATACGGGCCCGGTGAAGATACACTTTTACCTGGCTTTCGTTAAGTCCGGTAATTTGTCCGATCTCTTCATACGAATACCCCTCATAATCTTTCAACAGCACCAGCGAACGCTGGGTTTCGTTTAACCGGCTTAATGCTTCTTCAAGGATCTTCCGGGTATTGTACATGGGTTTATCGTAAACCGTTGTTTCTTCCCGGAACTCATCGCGTAATTGCACACGTTTGGCTTTACGCAGGTGATCGATCATTTGGTTATAGGCAACCGTAAACAGGTAACTTTTACATTTGGTATTATCTACATCCGATCTGTTGCGCCACATTTTTTCAAAGGCCGCCTGAACAACATCCCGGGCATCCTCTTCATGACGAAGGTTTTTTAGGATGAACCGGTACACGTTGTCTGCATACTCAGCCACGCATTGATTATATTCTTTCTCGGTCATAAGCAGGACCTGTCTGTTATTCTAATTTAAGAGTGATACGCACCAGGGTATTGAATAGTTACAATGATTTTCAATAAAAATAAAAAAAGACCCCGCCTGGCGGGATCTTTTATAATGAAATGTTGATTGTCATAAAGTTAGAATTGTCCGTTCGCAGCAATAGCCCGGCTAAGCGACTCCCAGATAATAAAATCACTTTGGGTTTTCTTGTTACAGCATTCTTTTTCTGAGGATGGTGTACACCCCTGATTGACCGGCTTTTTTGAAGTATGGGTTGTGGCAAAAACAAATATTCCAGCCAAAGCCACCATTATTATGAGGGTTGAACGGATAAAGGTTTTCTTCCACATAATGAGTCGTTTTGTATTATAAGACGAAGTTATTGTGAATTTGTTACAGTTTTTATAATAAAAAGTTAGAATTATAAGGTAGTCGTATGGGTTATTTAGAAGATTCGAATAATAAGTAATACGATATTAATGGTTTACAGGATTGCTGTTTGAACAGGGAATAAATGAGCAAGGGGAAAAAAACGGGATAAGCAGGGAAAATCAGCTGATGAAGGAGGTTAAAAGTTACTCCCGGCCTGGCAAGGCGCTGGTTATGGGTTTCAGCCGGATAGTGGAGCAGCACAAAAGTGCGATCCCGACTAAAGTACGGCCAGTCCCAACAGGTGCCTGATAGCAAATCATTATCCGGGGGAGGCACAACTTGTCCAGACTTTGTCGGGATTAGCAAATCAGCAAAATATCACATCGACTATTATTACATTTGTGGCATTACAAAAACTACATGCTCCATGAACGAAAAATTTGTACAGCGCCTTGCCACTGAACTGGCCGAGATCAAAGCGGCTGGTTTATACAAAACAGAACGAATTATTGAATCGCCACAAGGCGCTGAAATAAGGGTAAATGGTAAAACAGTCCTTAATTTTTGCGCCAACAACTACCTCGGGTTATCGTCGCACCCCAAAGTAATTGAAGCTGCCAAAAAGTATGTTGATCACCGGGGATACGGCATGAGCAGCGTACGTTTTATTTGTGGCACGCAGGACATTCACAAAGAACTGGAACAAAAAATATCGACCTTCCTGGGTACTGAAGACACGATCCTGTATGTGGCTGCCTTTGATGCCAATGGCGGGGTGTTTGAACCCCTGTACAACGAGCAGGATGCCATCATTTCAGATGAGCTGAACCATGCCTCTATCATCGACGGCGTTCGTTTATGCAAGGCCCAGCGGTTTCGCTATAAGCATAATAACATGGCCGACCTGGAAGAGAAGCTGAAAGAGTCGCAAACGGCCCGCAACCGCGTCATCGTTACCGATGGCAGCTTTAGCATGGATGGCACTATTGCCCAACTGGATGCCATTGTGGAACTGGCTGAAAAATATGATGCGGCAGTCATGATTGATGAAAGCCATTCAAGCGGATTCCTGGGTAAAACAGGCCGTGGAACGCATGAATACCGTGGTGTAATGGGTAAAATTGACATCATTACCGGAACGCTGGGAAAAGCCCTGGGTGGTGCATCGGGCGGTTTTACGAGCGGACGAAAAGAAGTGATTGAGATGTTGCGGCAACGCTCACGGCCTTATTTGTTCTCCAATACGCTGGCGCCGGGTATTGTGGGCGCTTCCATTGCCGTGCTTGATCTATTAAGCGAAACCACCGAGTTGCGCGATAAGCTCGAATTCAATACCAAATATTTCCGCAGTAAAATGACGGAAGCCGGTTTTGATATAAAGCCCGGTGATCACCCCATAGTGCCCATCATGCTGTATGATGCTGTTATAGCCCAAAATTTTGCAGCCCGCCTGCTCGATGAAGGCATTTATGTAATTGGCTTCTTTTATCCTGTGGTGGCTAAAGGGCAGGCCCGTATTCGCGTGCAGTTAAGCGCCGCACATGAACAGCGCCATCTTGATAAAGCCATTGCTGCTTTTGCCAAAATAGGAAAGGAGCTGGGCGTGCTGAAAGCTGAAAAATTGACGAATTAATAAACCTGCCTGCCAGGTCAACGTTTAGATATTGGGTCCGGTAGATGTGCGTAGCAATACAAGCGGCTGCCGGACTTTTTATTTAGGGCCTGCCGAAACTGATCATCTCGTTTTTGTATAAAGCGGTTGAAAAACCGGTTGAATAAATGATTCATACAGATCATTGACCTGTATGAATCATTTGATTTTTATGATGACTTTATTTCGCTGCGATCATACTTATTTCAACATTCACATTGCGCGGCAGCCCTTTAACGGCCACTGTTTCCCGAGCCGGGTAATTGCCACTGAAATACTTTCCATACACTTCATTTACGGCGGTGAAATGCGACATATCGCTCAGGAAGATGGTGGTCTTTACAACATGACTGAAATCGTAGCCTGCTTCTGTTAATACCGCATTCAGGTTCTTCATTACCTGTTCGGTTTCGCCGGCAACATCGGTAGCTTCAATAGTACCGGTAGCCGGGTTTAAGGGTACCTGGCCGGAAATAAATAACAAATTACCTGCCTGTACTGCCTGGCTGTAAGGGCCAATAGGAGCTGGCGCCTGGGTGGTATTGATGATGTTTTTTTGCATAGCCAAAGGTAAGTGCTCAATGTGATAATGTGATAATTTGCTAAAGTGTTAATGGGCGTTAAACGGGGACGTCCCCACTCATTGGGGGCAGGTCACGAACCGGAAACATGGACAACTTATTCACCATTGACTATTCACGATAATAAACTTTCTTTGCGAATAAATTCAGCAGCACATGACAGTGGCCATATTAGCCGATGAACAATTATTACAGGAGTTTAAAAGTAAGGGAGTGCCAGCTGGTACTGAGGTGATTTTTACCGACTCCGTACGTGCTTTAACCATTGCAGAAGCCGATGTATATATAGACCTGTTGTTTGAACCGGATGCAGAAAGGACCCAACATTTAAAAAGATTATTGCCCAAACCTGTTTTGGTAAATGCGGTAAGCTATACCACCAAAGAGATAGGCGCCAACTTTATAAGAATAAATGCCTGGCCGGGTTTACTACAGCGTTCGGTAACGGAGCTGGCTTTGCCGGCTGCAATAAGCGAAGCGGCCATAAAAGAGATCTTCGACCAGTTACAATGGAAGTATGTGCTGACGCCCGATATACCCGGTATGATAACCGCCCGCGTACTGGCGACCATCATCAATGAAGCGTACCATACCCTGGGCGCTCAGGTAAGCAGCAGGGAAGAAATAGATATCGCCATGAAGCTGGGCACGAGTTACCCCTATGGACCGTTTGAATGGAGCGCGAAGATAGGTTTACAACGGGTGTATGAATTATTGATACAGTTAAGCAGTGTTGATAAACGTTATATGCCTGCAGGGTTGCTGAAAGAAGAAGTGGAAAAATTGCAGCGTTAATAAGATCATGGGTGTTGAAATACGACAGAAGGAATAAGAAGCAGGGAAAAAGAGGGTGAAGTCAAAAAATACCCATTCACCATTAGGGCCGCCTTTGCTGATGTTACGGGCGGCCAGGTATTCACCATTTAGAATTTGGAACTTACAATTTATACAGAGAGATGATCTTAAGCATAGACACCGCCACCGAGCAAGCCAGTGTATGTTTATCGAAAGATGGCGAGGTAATAAACACATTGATAAATGATTATCAGAAAGATCATGCAGGCTGGGTGCAGGTTGCTATAAACAGCTTATTGCAGAAGGAAGGGGTCACCTTGCAACAGCTGGAAGCGGTGGCTGTAACCGCAGGACCCGGCTCCTATACTGGTTTACGGGTAGGCATGGCAACAGCCAAAGGGTTATGCTTTGCCTTGCAAATACCACTCATAACAATTAATACCCTGCAGGCAATGGCATACGGAGCCATTACGCAATGGCGATCAAAGACAGAAAGTATACAATCACCGCTGGGTTATTGCCCAATGATAGATGCCCGCCGTATGGAAGTGTTCACAGCGGTATATAATGAGGACTTACAGGAGATCGTAAATCCTAAAGCGATGATCCTTGACGAATTATCTTTTAAGGAAGAGTTAAATAATCTTTCGTTGGTATGCTTCGGAAACGGTAGTAATAAGTGGAGAAATGTAAGCAGGTATCCTAACGTTCTATTTATAGATGAAAAAATTGATATTGCTAAATCTCTTGCTAAACTGGCGTCCGGCTTGTATTTGACGCAGAATTTTGCCAACTTGGCGTATGCTGAACCCGTTTATCTAAAAGAATTTTACTCTTATATCAAAAAATGACCAAATGAAACTTTTATCCTCCTTTCATCCCTAGCATATCAATTTTCTTGTAAATTTGATTTTTAGCGTTATCCTATTAAATATCTTAAAAGCTCTGATGTGCACATGAACGTAACAACCAATTACTCCATGGTCTTAAATGCAGATGGTGGGGATGGTGAATCGGTAAAAGTTGACTTCCTGAACCTAAAAAAGGCTGCGATGATTCTTCGCGCCTTGAACCACAAGCTGCGACAACAGATCGTTAAACTGATCGATGAGAACAAGCGTCTTACCGTGACGGAGATCTATGTACGCCTGCGGTTGGAACAGTCCGTTGCTTCTCAACACCTCGCCATTTTACGTAGAGCAGGTATCGTGAAAACTGACCGGGATGGTAAATTTATTTACTATTCTGTAAACAGTTCACGGGTTGCTCACATCATGAAATGCGTGGACGACCTAAACATCTGATAAGACGGAGACGACAAATTTAGTTTTTAAAACAGTTAACCTGTAGCCCATTTGGCTACGGGTTAACTTGTTATGGTGTATTTTTGCCCAAAAAAGACTACATGTTTATTAAGCAATTGTATACCGGCTGCCTCAGCGAAGCAGCCTATTACATTGAAAGTGATGGAGTTGCGGCAATTATTGACCCCCTCAGAGATATAGATAGTTATGTACAGCTGGCCCGGGAACGGAAGGCTGAGATAAAATACATCTTCGAAACCCATTTTCACGCCGATTTTGTAAGTGGCCACCTCGATCTGCAAAAAGCAACCGGTGCGCCCATTGTTTACGGTCCCAATACAGAAACCAGTTTTCCCATACACCTGGCTAAAGACGGTGAAACATTTCAATTGGGTAAAGCGGCTATTGAAGTGTTACACACCCCCGGTCATACCATAGAAAGCACCTGTTACCTGCTGCGCGGCGAAAACGGTGAACCCCATGCGGTGTTTACCGGCGATACGCTGTTTGTGGGTGAAGTAGGCCGCCCCGACCTTAGCAGTGGTAATCTCGACAAGGAAGAGCTGGCTTCTCTGTTATACGATTCATTAAACCAGAAATTAGCCAGCCTGCCCGATGCGGTGATCGTTTATCCGGCCCATGGTCCGGGTAGTAATTGCGGCAAAAATCTTGGCCCGGCCACCTCAAGTACAATTGGGGAAGAAAAAGCAAACAACTATGCCCTGCAACCGCAGGAGCGTGAAGCGTTTATAAAGGCCGTTACGGCCGATTTGCCGGCTGCCCCATCGTATTTCCCCATTAACGCGCGAATCAATAAGGAAGGCTATGACAGCCTGGAGAAGATACTGGAAACGGCGTTGATACCCCTTACCCCCGCCGATTTCAAAAAATGGATGGAACAGGAAGATACCATCATACTCGATACCCGCAGTGCGGGTGATTTCACCGCAGCATTTGTTCCGGGTTCTATCAGCATTGGCCTTGAAGGGCGTTTTGCTGAATGGGCCGGTAGCCTGTTACCCTTCAATAAACCGATCATACTGGTAACTGAGAATGGCCAGGAAAGGGAAAGCGTTGTTCGCCTGGCCCGGGTTGGGTTCTCACAAATACATGGTTACCTGGCGGGTGGCATACAAGCCTGGCGCCAGGCTGGCTCAGCAATTGACCTGATCATTGACGTTGAGGTTGATGAACTGGCCATGGACCTGCCCTACGATGATCATCTTGTAGCAGTTGACGTGCGCCGTGAAGCAGAGTTTGCCGACGGTCACGTGCGGGGCGCAGTAAACATTCCTTTAAATGAACTCACCGATCCCGGTTCAATGGCCAATATTGATGAGTTGCAGAACCTGTACCTGTATTGCGGCAGCGGTTATCGCAGCGTTATTGCTGCTTCGCTGATGAAGCGGCAGGGCATTCACAACCTGCGGAATGTATTGGGTGGTTTTAATGCCATTCGTTTACAGCAAGGTATTGAGATCGTGAAAGATAGCAGTGTGTTGAACTAACGGGTTACCCGGTTATAAATAAAAGCCTGTAAGGAACTGAGTAATTGCTCAATTTCTTATAGGCTTTTTGTTTTCCTATAACTATTCGCTGCTGCTACACATTCACTATGTTATTCTTGATAGCGTATAAAACAAGTCCAACCCGGCTTTTAACATTCAGTTTCTCAAATAAGGCATCGCGGTAACCATCAATAGTGCGGGCGCTGAGGTACATTTTTTCTGCTATTTCCTTATAGGTCATTTCGGTGCAAACCAGTTTTAAAAAATCTATCTCCCTGGCATTGAGCGATACAAGGCCTTTCAGGGCTTCATCTGGTTCATCTAACTGGCTAACAGCGTGTATGAGTTTACCGGTGATCAGTTCTGAGGAATAGAATCCTTTGCGTGTTAATGCATCGAGCGCCCGGCGAAACTCCAGGGGGTCAACATCTTTCAGGATAAAACCTTTGGCGCCATTTTTCATCATACGGATCACAGAATTCTCATTATCGTATGATGATAGTGCGAGGATCTTGATACCAGGGTAATTTCGTTTTAGCCACCAGGCTGTTTCATATCCATCCCGCAATGGCATATTCACGTCGAGTAGTGCAATGCCTGGTAATCTGGGTCGTAGTTGTTTGAAGATCTCTTTTCCGGTACTGGCTTCAAAAAGAACCGCATACGTCTCGAGGCCCCGGATAAGATTTACAAGTCCGTTGCGTAGCAGAATGTGATCATCTACAATAGCCACGCTGGCATTAGTCTTTAGCATAATGGTTAAGGGTTTATGGTGAGAAAAAGGGTAGGGAAAAGAGTCACGTAGTTCCTATTCGGGGGATACTGGTAAGATTTGATTCGTGCATTGAGTACCAGGGCCTGGTCTGCTAATGATCTGATGGCCCTCTTCTTTCAAAATTAGGACTTTCATTTATATTCAACAACCGTAATACTACCTTTTCCAATGTCCGTTATAGTTACTAGGTGTAACCCTATAAAAGAAATTGATCAGGATTAAGTTCTTAATCGAAATGTTACCAGTTGTAAGAAACATTTTATCATCTCTGTGTGCAGAGTATGACAGCTGTTGCTGATCATAATCAGTATCAACTTAACAAAACAGTAACCTGTTTGAGTGAGAATATAAATGTTCAACCAGTCATTTACTACGGTTAGAATAACCGAAATAAAATGTGCTGTGTTTTAATGCAATTATTTACAGGAAGATAGTTGTGCTGATCTTTAAATTGGTCCTTGCGGGACTCAACAATTATAAACTCAAATAGATGAGAGGGGCGTTATTTTATTCAACCCAGTTTTTTCTCCATTCTTCATTCCAGTCTTTTTTCCAGCGGCGATGGCTCCACAACCACATATCGGGTTGTTGTTTAATCACTTGCTCCAGATAGCGGGCATAACGCAGGGTAAGTTCGCCTCTTTTCAACGAGGAAGGCTGGTCTTCGGCCAGGGTAAACACCACTTTATAATAACCCCGCCTGGGCTTTTCAATATTGGCAAAAACAACCGGGATATTGTTTGCGCGGGCGCCTGTTTCGGGGCCGGGTACAAAGCCGGTTGGTTTTCCAAAAAAGTTACACCAGAAGCTTTTTTCGGCCGCTGAGGGTGACTGATCGGCTACCAGGCCAATACAGTATTGTTTGTTGCGCCAGGGAAGCATGGCCGTACGCATTTCGGTGGCCGGCAATAATACGGAGCCTGATTTGCTGCGGAGATGTCTGAATAACCGGTCGAAGGTTTTGTTCTTAATGGGCATATAAACACCCAAAAAGGTATAATGCATGGCTTTGGCCCCCACCAGGTTGGCCCATTCCCAGTTGAACGTATGACCCAGGTGTATTTGGCAGCTGCGGCCGGTTTTATAAAGATCATTCAACACTTCCCAGTTACCGCTTACCCTTTTTTTGATATAAGCATCACTGGCTGAAACCATTTTCAGGCTTTCTATAATGGAATCGATAAAATTATGGTAGAATTTGCTGGCGATCTTTTTTCGTTCGGCCAGGGTTTTCTCTGGAAATGCGATTTGCAGGTTGTCGAGCACTACTTTGCGGCGATAACCTAATATGCGATAGACCAGTACATAAAAGGCATCTGACAAAATATACAATACGCGCAGGGGCAATAACGAAATCAGGTACAATAAACCGTAAACAATGTAATACATGGGCTGCAAAGATAGTAGTTAGTTGCCTTTTCGCAGAACCAGGCTCAAAGTTTGCCGTTTATCCAACGCACTTTGTGGTTAATTGATTCTCAACCATTCACCCAGTTTTTCGCTTCCTGCTCCACGTGCTTTAACTCTACCTTAACCCTGAACTTATTGCGCAGGTGGCGGGCCAGGGCATCGGCCGCATAAACACTGCGGTGCTGGCCGCCGGTACAGCCAAAACTTACGGAAAGGTTCTCGAAACCGCGGCGGATATAATCTTCAACCGAGATGTCAACGATGTCGAATACACTGTTCAGGAACTCAGCCATACGGGTTTGTTGTTCCAGGTAGTCCTTCACCCCTTTATCGCGGCCGGTTTGGGTTTTGAATTGTTCAATGCGGCCCGGGTTTAAAATACCCCGGCAGTCGAATACGTAACCACCGCCATTGCCTGAAGGATCGGTAGGAAGGCCTTTTTTAAATGAAAAGCTTTGTACCCGTACTACCAGCGGGGTTTCCTCATCGGCGGTCAATGGGGTGAACCGGTCAACGATCTCATCACTTACGCAAACCTGTAATACTTTGCTGAATTCAGGTACGGCAATGCCCATGCTTTGGTCGTTGATAAACGAGCGCAGGTTTTTTAACGCCTGCGGTATGCTGGTCAGGAACTGGGCCTTCCGCTCAAACAGTCCGCGGAAACCGTATGCGCCTAAAACCTGCAGCAACCTGATGAGCACATAGCCGTTATACTGGCTTTTGAACAGGTCGCGGTTAACCTGTTCGTTCATGATGTGTTCAAAAGAATCGATATAGTCGTTCAGCAGGCGTTCCTTCCACTCGTCGGGTAAATTGGCCCTTGCCTGCCATATCATACTGGCCACATCGTATTGGGGTGCGCCCTGCATGCCACCCTGGTAATCGATAAAATGTACCGAGTCATCGGGCGATACCAGAATGTTGCGGCTCTGAAAGTCGCGGAACATGAAATATTTATACTCTGTATGCGTGAGGTAGTTACTCAGCGCTTCAAAATCATCGATCAGTTTTTGCTTGTCGTAGGGCTTACGCAATGCATCCAGGAAATAGTATTTAAAATACAGGAGATCGGCCATAATAGCCTGTTTGCCAAATTCCTGGTTGGTAAGGCAGCGGGTGTAATCGAGCCCCACGTGGCCTTTTATCTGTAACTGGGCCAGCTGGTGCAGGCTCTTTTTAAAAAGAGCATAAATGTTTTCGGTAAACCCTTCTGCCTCGAGCCGGTTCAATAATGACACATCGCCGAAATCCTGCTGCAGATAGATCGTTTTATCTTCTCCCAAAGCATAGATCTGAGGAACTGGAAGCTGCTGATTATAAAAGTGTTCTGAGAAATAAAGGAAGGCCTCATTTTCGGGAACGTTATGGCCGTGGGTGGCAATGCAGGTCCCGGTAGGAGTATGGATACGAAAATATCGCCTGTCGGAGCCGGATTGAGGTAAGATCTCGATTCGTTCACAGGTTGAGCCGCTCCACTCAGCATAGAGCTTATTGATTCCGTCGATTATTGATTGCATAGTGTTATTGGTCAGTAAAAATAACGTAATAAAATCATGAGCGGGTGCAAAAAAACGCAGTTAAATTTTCCCCATTGAGGGTGGAATGCAATAAGGATTGAGGGGGAAGAAAAACGGGTGCTGGCAGCACATAACAAGGGCTCTAAAAGAACCGGGGTCAGGGTATAAGTGGTGGACCTGCCGGTGACATTCCGGGTACTGACGGGGTTTTGCATGCGGGGTGCAGGCGAAGTGTAGGCGAGGTGCAGTCGAGTTACGAGCGAGTTACAGGCGAGTAGCCAGCGAGTATAATCCCTATAAGTTCCCTATAACTCCCCTATAACTCCCCTATAAGTCGCCTGTAATTGGCAATTGGGTGCAACTATTCAAAAGTCTCGAATAGTTCAGGCCCTGGGTTCCCGCCATATTTTTTTAATCATCGTCGTCCTCATCTGCCTTGTTCAACTTCACAAAGGCTGCCCGCCGGGGGCCGGGGAAGGGAATATCATCGCCTTTTAAGCCATGCCATAATACGATATTGAATTCGAGGTCGGGCACCGCATCTTCTTTCAATAAGTTAAAGGCTTCTGACTTTTGCTGCCATTTGTTGACCGCCGTATTTTTTTCGTTGAGGTCAATATTCGAAGATAGCGAAGTGTATGGCGTGCTGTTGGGCGTGGTGGTAAAGCAATTCCACATGGGAGTGGCGGCTGCATCGTACTGACTCATGGGCGGAATGCGCAGTATCAACTCCATTGTTCTTAACATGGATGAGGTGGAGTACATGGTATGATCAACAAAATGACGCTTTACCAGTCCACCGGCCACATACGCCGTGCTGCGATGGGCGTCAACATGGTCGGCGCCATTTTGCGCATCGTCTTCAATGATAAAGACGGCGCATTGGTTCCAGATAGCGCTTTTACTTAAGTACTCGATGAACATACCTACTGCCAGGTCATTATCGGCAACATGTGCAAAAGGCGTAGGTCTTCCTTTGCGCAGGCCTTCTGTATGGTCATTGCCAAAACGCACTGAATTAAACTGCGGCAGTTGGTTTATGGCCAGTAACGAATCAAAATCTTTTTTCCATTGATAAAAACGAACGGTATCGCGGGTTGCCAGGTCCCAGCCGGTATAGCTGGTACAAAAATGCCCTTTTAAAACAGGGATATTGGGTTTGTAGTCGTCGGCAAACTCACCATAGGTGCGAAAGCTAACGCCGGCCCGTTGGCAGTGGTCCCACAAAAAGCCTTTTTTATTATTGGCAACGGCACGGTTACCTTCAGCCGAATAGGTGCCGCCACGGCCGCCATAACTGGTAGGCCAGGTTTTTTCGAGATAATCGGTTGCATAGGCGCCCATGGTCCAGTTATGGCCATCGGCACTTACTTCGCCATCGACATAAAAATTATCGAGCAACACAAATTCACGTGCAATGGCATGCAGGTTAGGCGTTATTTTTTCACCGAACAATACGAGTTTTTTATCTCCATTGCCTTCGGATATATCGCCCAGCACCTGGTCGTAGGTGCGGTTTTCCTTGATCACATAGAACACATACTTTATGGGGGAAGGATCACCAATTTTCATAGGCACCGGGTTACCGGCTTCGCCCTGCGTATGCAATTCTTTTTCCTTGTTATAAGGCGAATTGTCATACACCATCTTTGAAAAAGCGCCCATTTGTTTTTCAGCCGGTTCGTCAATGATGCTTAATGTGCCTTTGAATAAACCGGCAATGTATTGCACGTTTGTGGGCTTTTTGCTATCGCCCTGTTGATAATTTACTTCTTCCTGGGTTTTAACCGGCTTGGGTCCATTGGGGTTGGGCAGGGAAGAAAAGCCTTTGCCATTGGCAACATATATTTTCCGGCCGATCACTTTTACGCTGGTAGGGTACCAGCCGGTGGGTATAAATCCTTTTGATGAACTGGCTGCGGGTTTGGTTACATCAAAAACGGCCAAACAATTATTGTCGGCATTGGCGATGTACAGTGTTTTTTCATTGGCGCTTAATGCCAGCCCGTTGGTGGTAGAACCATTGGGCGCATCGGCGTATAAAGCGGTATTGAACGTTTCTATCACTTTGCGTTGCGCCACATCTATCACTGAAACGGAGTTGTCATTGGCATTGGCAACATACAGGTATTTACCGTTTTTTGTGAGGCAAAGCTCATTGGGGTTATCGCCTACCGGAATGGAATCGGTAACAGTTCGGCTATCGGTATTCACCACAATCAGTTGATCGCCGCCCCATAATGAAATGTACAGTTCTTTTTTGTCGGGCGATAGCACACAGGTAAACGCTTCGGCAGTTAACTGTATGCGTTGTACTATTTTTTTGGTAGAAAGGTCAATGATGTACAAACTGTTGTTCTCGCGGGTAACCACGTACAATAACTTCTTTGCATCGTCAATATCCAAACCGGCCGGTGAAATTTTAGCCGGCCATTTCTTACCCAGTATAATACTGTCTTTTAATACCAGTTTATTATCGGTGATGGCGTATTGTAATATCCAGTTATCGTTGCCGCCTGAAGCATAGAGGAATTTTTCATCGGCAGAGAACCGCAGCCCGTACCAGCTTTTGGGAATGATTTCGCTGTACAATACTTTTTCATGCTTTGCATCGATCAGTTGCAGCGACTGCACACTTTGCCCGTTATTTGTTACGGCCAGGTATTTTTTTGAAGGGGAAACAACCAGGTTCAGGGGCAGATCGCCCAGCGGTAATGACCGGCCTGTTGGCGAAAGATACCAGCCATTCGACAGTTTTACTTTTTCGGAAGAATTGCTGTTATAGGGTGTAGGTTGAGCAAAAGCAACAAAAGTGGTCAACAGTAAAATGAAAATGGCAGGAATGGATGTCTTTATCATGTGCAGTAACTAAGGTGATAAAGATACTGCATAGGCCCATTGATGAACCTGTTTAATAATTTTTTAATAATAGCCGTATGGCGGGGCTTTCAGCCTGCAAAAACCTGCAATATTTATTTGCTGAACAATAACTCTGCTTCGGCTACTGAATCGGGCTTGCCAACATCGATAAACCGCGAGCCGCTGTGATCGAATCCTTTTATGGTATGCGTAGCGGCGAGTTCAAGATATACGTCAACGATCGAGAATTTTCCCTGTTGTTTTATGAGGGGCAACATTCTTTTACTGATCACATGTATACCGCTGAACGCCCTGGGTATATAAGTGGCCGCTGCGCGGGCGATCTTTTCTTCGCCGGTTTTGGTGTTGCGCCAGCCGCAGAGGTTGTTGAGTTCATCAAAAAGAAAATAACGGGAAGTGGTCCTGTTGGTGATGGCGATGGTTGAAACAGGATTGATCTGCTGGTGATAAGCAATGAGCTTACCGAGGTCGAGGTCGGTAAGAATATCGACATTGATCACCACAATGTTTTCGGTGGTAAAAAGCGGTTCGGCTTTTTTGATACCGCCACCGGTTTCCAACACCATATCGGTTTCATCGCTGATGGTGATGGCGCTGCCCCAGCCATTATTTTTTTTAAGTGCATCGATGATCTGACCAGCAAAATGATGCACGTTCACCACTACATTGGTAATGCCATATTGTTGCAGGTATTCAATATTGCGTTGCAGCAGGCTTTTCCCATTCACCACTGCCAGTGCTTTGGGATGTTTATCGGTCCATGGTTTGAACCGGGTACCCAAACCCGCGGCGAAGATCATGCCCCCGAATGTTTGTTGAGTGTGATTCATTGGTCTTGTTCTGCTGATTATAAAACAATATTCTGTACCAGCGTACTCTTGTACGGGTAATCGGTATTGAAATGCAATCCACGGCTTTCTTTGCGGAACTGGGCGCATTTTACGATCAGGTAGCCAACGGTGATCATATTACGCAGTTCGCACAATTGGGGCGAGAGGGCAGTGGTTTGATACAGGGCTTCTGTTTCTTCCCACAACAGATCGAGGCGTTTGGCGGCACGTTCTAAACGGATGTTGGTTCGTACGATACCCACATAATCGCTCATTACCTGTTGCAGCTCTTTCAGGCTTTGGGTAATAAGGATCATTTCCTTGGGCTGGGTGGTGCCGGTAGCTTTCCAGTCGGGCACCAGGGTGGCGTTCTCGCCCAGCCCTTTTAATTTTATTTTCTCCGATGCATCAACAAAACAACGGTGGGCAAAAACCATTGCTTCCAACAGGGAATTACTGGCCAGGCGGTTGGCGCCATGCAGGCCAGTGCTGGCGCATTCGCCGGCTGCATATAAATTAATTATTGAGGTACGTCCCCATTCATCGGTCTTGATGCCGCCGCAGCTATAGTGTGCAGCTGGGGCTACCGGTATCAGCTGTTTGCTTACATCGATTCCAATAGAGCGGCATTTTTCGTAAATGTTGGGAAAATGCTCAATGAATTTATCGGTGGGAATATGGGTAACGTCGAGGTACACATGCTCGGTACCGGTGATCTTCATTTCACTATCGATGGCGCGGGCAACAATATCGCGGGGCGCCAGGTCTTTCCGCGGATCGTACCGTTCCATAAACGCTTCCCCGTTCTCATTGCGCAAAATACCGCCATCGCCGCGAACGGCTTCCGAAATAAGGAATGATTGTCCGCGTACACCCGGTTCATACAACGCCGTAGGGTGAAACTGGATGAATTCCATATTCTCGATGCGGCCCTTGGCACGGTATACCATAGCAATGCCATCGCCGGTTGCAATATTGGGATTGGTGGTTGAGCGGTACACCTGCCCGTTTCCACCACTGGCCAGCACTGTTATTTTGGCCAGTATTTTTTCCATCTGGTTGTTCTGGAGATTTAATACATACACGCCATAACATTCAATATGGGGCGTTGATTTGGTGACCAGGTACCCGAGGTGGTGCTGTGTGAGCAGGTCAACAACAAAACAGTGTTTTACAATTTCGATATTGGGAAAGCTTTGGGCTGCTTCGAGCAGGGCCCGTTCCATTTCCTTTCCGGTAACATCTTTATGATGTAATATGCGAAACTCACTGTGTCCGCCTTCCTTGCCGAGTTTGTAATCGCCATCCGATTCTTTATCGAATTGAGCGCCCCAGTCTATCAGTTCCTGAATGCGGTCAACACCTTCCTTTACCACAATTTCAACCACCTGTTTATTGCACAGGCCATCGCCAGACACAAGGGTGTCTTCAATATGTTTTTCGAAGCTGTCTTTTTCAAAATCGGTTACGCCGGCAATACCGCCCTGGGCATATTTGGTATTGGTTTCATCGGCCTGCGTTTTTGTGATTACCAGGACTTTTTTATCAGGAAAACGTTGAGCTGCCTTTATTGCAAAGGTCATTCCGGCTATGCCGGATCCGATAACAAGAAAATCAGTTTGCATAATATATTGGGTTCCAAAACCTCAAACCTAGTTAAAAATGCGTATTAATCAAACGTTATGCTTCCGGCTCAATATTGTATGGAGTAAGCAAATTTATCGGGGTTTTCGAGCAACTCAAGCAGGTTGTACTTCATGGTCACTGTTTTTTTGTCTTCCGATAATTTGATCATCGGGTTATCGGTCTTTTTCGCTGCACGGGGTAATTTAATGGTAGTGGTGTACAGGATCTCCATACCTGAGCTGTTCAATTGTTTCATTTGCGCCATTTCGGGGCGGTCCATGAATTCTTTATATTTCGCTGCATTTACTTTTTTCTGAATGAGGCCATTCTTGATGGTTACATCATAAATGGCGGCAAAATCGCCCATATCGGGTGCTTTGGGTGCGCCTGGTTGGTCGGCCGGTTCATCTTTTTTACCGAACATGTTCTTGAATGCGCTGGAAATACCGGTTCCGCTGCCGCCTTTGCCGCTCATTAACAGTTGCAGACTGTTCTGGTCTTTGAAAGGGAAATTCATATCCATTTTGAATATCTTTTCCTTGATATTCATTTGCATTTTCATTTTGCCATCTTTCATCAGCTCTTTTTGCTCAGCCGTAACATCTTTTGCCGAATCGAGCAGGCTTTTAAAAAGAATGGTGGTATCGTATACTTTATCGAGGCCATCTTTTTTCAATTCTTCATCGCCGGCGAAGGTTTGCATCATATCTATCAACTGGCCCATATCCATTTTGGTAACATAGGTGCCGCTGCCATCGGAGTTGATCTCAATTTCTTCATTTACTTCATAACAGCTTACAAAAAAAACAGAGAGCGCTACGGCCAAAACGTATTTGAAATACTTTTTCATTACAGGTGGTGGTTTATTACGGCAAGTTAATCGTTTTCAGCCACTCCTGCCTTGTACCAAACTGTAAAAGTTTGCGAACGGCTGGGCGCCAGCATATACAGGCCCATGCCATTATTGAAGCAATCGGGTGCGGCGCTGAGGTTTTCAATGGCGATGCTTTTGCGATGCGGTGGTGTATACAGCTGTAAATAGGGATAGCGGTTATTGGTGAAAATAGAAATATAAGCGCCGTTGGCGGGGTTGTACAACACTGCGCAGGGGCGTTGTTCCACCGGGTGTACTACAAAACAGTTATCGAGCTGCAGGTCGCCAATGCGGATGGGGTTCGAAAACCGGTGATCAGGAATGAGATTTCCGGTGGGAATAAGACCTTCATCGAACTCAACCATGGTATCGGAGCTCATCTGAAATTCGTAATCATTAATATTTCCGCCCAGTTGAAAATAGGGATGCCAGCCATCGGCCAGTGGAATTGATACGGTATCGAGGTTCAGCAGCACCGTTTCAACCTGCAAAATACTTTGCGGCAACAGGGTGTAGCGCACTTCACAAACGTAATCGTAGGGATAACCCGCGTCTTCGTGTTTGAAATGATATTTGAGCGTTACGTTGGCCTGGTTGTCGTCGGCAAATTCATCAGATATTTTAAAAGGTTTATCGAACAATAAACCATGAATGGCGTTTCCGTCGGTAAATTTTTTACTGATCTCGAATTCTTCGTCTTCGAGGGTATATTTCCCATTGCGAAGCCGGCAAACGAATGGTGATAATTTGCTGCTTTTGTAGGAGTTCGCCAGGGTTTGTTCAACATCTTCCTTACCGGAATAATTGTCGATAATATTCAGGGTTTCACCGTTTACCGGTATTTCAAAACCATGTAACAGGGCGCCATATTGAGGAAGAATGGTAATGATTGTATTTGTTGCATTATCTTGCAGCTTTACCAATGATAACCCGTTTTGGGTAATGCGGGAAACTCTGAAACTCATAGTATCAATTTAGGTACAAAGAAAATTTTTTAAAATTAATTTATCTAACGATAGTAGCATGATCAAAAAATTACAAAAGGCTTTCAGCGAACGCTTTAATAAGGAGCCAATCGTCTTTGGTGCACCGGGAAGGGTTAATCTCATTGGCGAACACACCGATTATAATAACGGTTTTGTGTTACCGGGCGCGGTTGATAAAAAGATCTATGTGGCCATTGCGCCCAATAATACCAATACGGTAAACGTATTTGCCAACCAGTTTAATGAGTCATATTCATTTTCTTTAGATATCACCGAGCCGCATAAGGGCTGGATGAACTACCTGCTGGGCGTTACCTATCACATTCAGCAACAGGGAAAAAAGATCGGTGGGGTTGATTTGATCATCGATGGCGATATTCCGGTAGGCGCCGGTATGAGCTCGTCGGCTGCTTTATGCTCGGCCTACGGCTTTGCATTGAATGAATTGTTCCAGTGCGGACTCAGCAGGATGGACCTCGCGTTCATTGGTCAAAAAACCGAACATACGTTTGTTGGTTTAAAGTGTGGTATCATGGACCAGTTTGCCAGTTTGCATGGTAAAAAAGGTCATGTAATGAAACTCGATTGCCGCAGTCTGGAGTATGAATATATTCCGTTCGATTTTCCGGGTTACAAAATCGTGTTGGTGAACAGCATGGTTAGCCATTCACTGGCCAGCAGCGAATACAATGTTCGCCGCCAGCAATGTGAGGAAGGCATTTCTATTCTGAAAAAGCATTATCCCGATATTTCTTCCCTACGCGATGTAGAACCAGCGCAGTTGCTGCAACATAAAGAGGAGCTGCCACCGATCGTATTCGATCGCTGCTCGTATGTGGTGTATGAGAAAGAAAGATTGCTCGCCGGTTGCGAAGCCCTCAAAAAAAATGACCTGACTGCTTTCGGAAAATACATGTTTGCCACGCATGAGGGATTAAGTAAGAAATATTCGGTGAGCTGTACCGAACTTGATTTTCTGGCTGAATGTGCTGAACATATTACCGGTGTTGCCGGCGCCCGTATGATGGGTGGCGGTTTTGGCGGTTGCACCATCAACATCGTTCAAACAGAAGCTGTGGAAACCTTTACGCAAAAGATACAGTCGGCATTTCACGGGTTGTTCAAAATAACACCTGAGGTATATGTAACGCAAATTGAAGACGGCGCGAAAGTATTGGATATGCAAACCGCTTAGTTCGCTAAAGCGCGACAGCTGCGGAAAATATAAAACAAAACGTCCCGATACATCGGGACGTTTTGCATTAAATATAAACCGGCAACAGGCGTTTTCTGGCGTTCGGCCGGTTTTGTGTTTTTCCTGGCGATACCCCAATTTGTATTTCGGTCATGTTCTTTTCTGGTTCGGCAAAATTTATATTCAGGAATACTTCCCGGCACTCATTGGTAACCGGTATATGATTTTCGGCCAACCGTTCCATGATCTGGGCATGACTGCCGGGCAATTGTTCCCAGGGCCCTTCATGCGGAAAAGTGATGGCTTTAAAAAAATCGAGCTCCTTTACCCTGAATCTTGATGAAAGAAATGCTTTTCTTACAGGAATAGCGATCTCGAGGGTGAACACCGTATCGGGGTTCCCATCCATTCCATAATAGATCCAGTGTAGCGGGCCATTGATAAAACTTTTGCGGCCGGCTTCTGCATATAATTCAGCCATAACCGGACCAAACTTTTGTAATTCGGCTATAGTGGTTTGATGTATACTGCTTAAAACCGTTAATGGCGGATATGTTTTGATGTTCATATGGATGCCGTTTGGATGTCGTTTGAATGTTTCATGACGTATGAGACAAGATAAATCAGACAAAATAGGTATACGAAGTAAGAAGTAGGAAGCACGAATTAAGAAGTATGAGATAAGAAATAGACGGTATGAAATAAGGCATGACTAATACTTAACAGGCAATAAAATTCAGCTTCTTCTTATGTCTTACTTCTTACATCCTATTTCGGCTTCTTCGGGTCCAATATTTTGTTCTTTCAAAATGGCTTCCTACAAACGCACACTATGCCAACGGTACCTTGCCCCAGGCTTCCCATTCTTCCTTGCTGGGTCCATATATGCCCGGAACTTTTAATCCGGCCATGCGCATCAGCACGGTCATTTGCCCCCGGTGATGTGTTTGGTGCGTTAGCAATACCCACAGCGAAAACCCATTCTTCCACGAAGCACCGTACATATTAGTGTCTTTTTCGAGCGTATCATCACTCCAGTGGCTGATAATGGCGCCTGCCAGCTGATCAGCATATTTTTTGTAATGTGTTACCAGTTCCTGTACAGTCGTATAGTTTACGGTTTCTTCCATAATAGGTAAACCCAATTGGTGGGGCATTTCAGTAACCGTTTCAACTATGTGATTGGCAAGCCGGCCCAGGGTGCGGCCGCCGGGAATAGCCACCTGCAGCGATTCGTCGGTAAGGCTTTTAAAGATCTTCAGCGTAGCGTCGGTCTCTTCTTTCCAGCGTTCGAGAAAGTCATGGATAGTGCGTATCATTTTGATCTGGTTTTTAATGTGAAGGTTACAAGACCAAAATAACAGCCGGTTTGTGACAACAGTATGTCAGTAGGAAGTTGTTGTTTGTAGATTTTTTTTGAAATGGGGCGTGTTTCAACACTTCGGCTTTCTGCCACCAGGCACACGTGCGCTCAAGGTATGCCCGCTCAATGCTTTAGCAACTGGTCCTTCGGCTTTCCGCCGGCAGGCGGATACGTGCGCTCAGGACCTTTAAGGCTGTTCAACAGGCAGATAGTGCTGGCGCACTTCTTCGGACAGTTCTTTCATGACGGTAAGCAGGGCTTCCGGTGATTCAACATTGACATGGTGTGTATACATCAACAGCCAACGGCCAAAGTATTCAAGATGCGAGGTCACAAAATATATGTACACGCCATCGTCTTTAACTTCTTCGCGCACATAACCGTAGAAATATTTTTGACTGCCCAGGTGACGGGCGGCGTTTTTTTCGAACCGCACCACTACTTCCTGCAGTTCGGAGCTCCTGATCATAGTTTGCAGGTACTCCTGCAGCGAGGGATGTGAATCGGGTTCGAAGGTTTTATCGAGTATTTCCAGGTGTTGTATGCGGCTTACCCTGAAATCGCGATACCCGTTGCGTAAATGACACCAGCCGATCAGGTGCCAGGCCTGGCCATAATGACAAAGTCCGATGGGCTCAAGGGTGCGTTCTGTCAATGCATCCTGGCCCGATTGATACCTGATATGAATTTCTTTTTTATCGCCCAGCGCTTTTTGCAGTTCTACGAGGTAACGGCCTGCTGAATCGTCGTGCGGCAGGCGCGACAAAACCGCAATATTATCATTCAGCTGGTCCATATGCTCCTTGTCGGAGGTGCGCAGTACCGCTTTTATTTTGAATAGGGCGGAATTGAATTGTTTTTTGATTGACTCGTCGGTGAGGTGTTCGGTAATTTTAGCGCCCAGCAATAAGGCAGAGGCTTCTTCCTGGGTGAACATGACGGGTGGCAACCGGTACCCTTCCATAATGGTATAACCGCTGCCTGCTTCGCCAATGACCGGCACGCCGCTTTCTTCCAATGCTTTAACATCGCGATATACGGTGCGTAAGCTGATGTTAAAGCGATCGGCTACCTCCTGCGCAGTAACCCTTTTTTTACTTTGCAGGTGAGTTAAAATGGCATGAAGTCGATCGATCCGGTTCACGAAAAAGCAGTATTTAGTTTGTTATAGCGAAATCCTTAAACGGTCTTTTCTATCCAGGCATCATTTTCCTTCAACAAATTAATCAATTCTTCAACAGCAATGGCGCTATCGACATTGCGTTTCACGATTTCTTTGCCTTTATATAAAGTGATCTTGCCGGGGCCGCTGCCTACATAACCAAAATCGGCATCGGCCATTTCGCCGGGGCCGTTCACAATACAACCCATGATGGCGATCTTCACCCCTTTCAGGTGATGGGTCACCGAGCGGATCTTCGCTGTGGTTTCCTGCAGATCGAACAGGGTGCGCCCGCATGAGGGGCAGGAAATATATTCTGTTTTGGAAATGCGTGTACGGGTGGCCTGTAAAATTGAGAACGAGGTGTTATTGATGAACTGGTGATTGTTCCTGGTTTCCAGATACGTGCGGCCACTCACTTTCTGGTTCATGATCTTTTCGGGCTCGTTCATGAGCCAGATGCCATCGCCCATACCATCGAGCAGCAACGCGCCACTGTCGGTTGAAAAATGGATCAGTTGTTCATCAATAGTTGTATCATGGCTTTCAACCGCCAGTATTACCGGACAGCTAATACCCTGGTTCATGAGCTCGATGATGTAACGCCGTACCGAAGGCATGGCATGCGCATTCGTAGAATACAGGCACAGCACTACTGTGTGATCTTTGCGAATTTTCTGTAAAAGTTCCTGTGAGGCAGGTTCGTTTACATTGGCCGACACAAAATTCAGGACGCCTGAATGATCGGTACGTTGCAGGTATTCGGTCGATTGAAACAACGGATAATATTTCTCTTTGTCAGGCGCATTTAACCAGGTAGCGTGATCGCAGATCACTTTCAGGGTGCCGGGCAAAGCAAAGTCGAGCAGCTTTTTACCGGTGTACAGGTAATCGGCTGCTGCGTCGGCAATGGTGAATTTATCCGTGGCGGTGTTATAGGTATAGCCAATGGCCTGCAGGTCTTCGTGGCGAATGGTGGCTGCTTTCATAAAGTCGGCCACTACCACCGGCACCTGCTTACCGCCGATATTTGAGACGGTGTTTGTATTTCTTCTGGTATATTCAAAGAGAGAAAAAGGAACTTTAATAATGGCAGGAATTCCGGATTGCTGATTTTCAATTGTCAGTTGCCGGCTTGTATATCGCTTCACCAGATCGCGGCAAACCGGGATCTCAAATTCAGGGTCTTCGGTCAGTGAAACGCGAATGGTATCGCCCAAACCATCTTCGAGCAAAGAGCCAATACCGATGGCCGATTTAATTCTTCCATCTTCGCCATCGCCGGCTTCTGTTACACCGAGGTGCAGGGGATAGCATTCGCCAAATTCATCCATCATCACGTTCACCAGCAACCGGTAGGCCTGTACCATTACCTGGGGATTGCTGGCTTTCATACTTAATACAATATTGTGATAGCTTTCATTGCGGGCAATGCGAAGGAATTCCATGGCGCTTTCAACCATACCCATGGGGGTATCGCCATAGCGGCTCATGATGCGATCGCTGAGTGAACCGTGATTGGTGCCAATACGCATGGCGGTACCATATTCTTTACAGATCTTAACGAGTGGTGTAAAACGGTCACGAATGCGATCTATTTCTTCGGCATATTCCGCATCGGTATAATCGATTTGTTCAAATTTCTTTTTATCGACATAGTTGCCCGGGTTCACCCGCACTTTTTCAATGATACGGGCAGCTATTTCGGCCGCATTGGGTGTAAAATGAATATCGGCTACAAGGGGTGTTTTATACCCTCTGCGGTGCAGCTCTTTTTTTATTTCCAGTAAATTCTCCGCTTCTTTTTTGCTGGGCGCAGTAATGCGTACCAATTCGGCGCCCGCTTCAATACAACGGATACTTTGCTCAACGGTAGCAATGGTATCCATGGTATCGGTAGTGGTCATGGTTTGCACACGAATGGGGTTGAAGTTGCCCAGCAGCAGGTCCCCAACTCGTACTTCACGGGTTGCCAGGCGTTTATATTCGGTCAGTGAGTCGCAGTAAAGCTGCATTGTATTATTTCAGGTTTAAAAGTAATTGCCGGTTGGTAAAACGGCAAAATGTCTGCAAAATTACGATAAAGTGGGAAGTAAGAGGTGTTAAGGAATAAGTAAAGGTAAATGCATGCTGCGGCAGGCTTATTACCGGTAATTGGCAATGGTGAATGGTCAATGGTCAATGGTGAATGGTCAATGGTGAATGGTTCCTGTTAGCCAGGTTTCTGACTCCCCCTTTAGGGGGCTGGTGGGTATTACCAGTCTTTTTCGGGCTGGGTTACAGCGCGGGAGCGGTTTTGCTGCATTTTTCGCTGAACTTCCTGTTCTTTTTGTTCAAGCGATTTTAAATACTGCTCCATCTTCTTTTTATCGAGCTTGTTGTTCTGCTGCTTTTGTTTTTGCTGCTGCTTTTGCTGTTGCTGTTTTTCCTGTGGCTGTTGTTTTTTCAGCTCGGTCAACGCTTTTTGCAGGTTGAAGCGGGCGTCTTCATCGGTGGGGTCGAGCTTTAAAGCATTTTTGTAGGATTCGATGCTTTCCAACAGTTTTTTCTGCTTTGTTAAGGTTACGCCCTTGTTATAATAGCCTTTCTCTTTATAATTCTTTTCATTCGATTTTTCGATCAGCTCATCAAACGACTTTTCCGCATCGGGCAAATTACCGGTGCGGTAGCGGGCATTGGCCAGGTTGTACCGGGCTTTTGTATTGTTGGGATTTTGCTCAATAGCTTTTTGATAGGCGGGCAGTGCTTTCTCATACTGCCGTTCTTTGTACAGCTTATTGCCTTCACGGATGGCAGCGTTTTCATCCTGCGCCAATACCCAGGCAGGGAGTACAATGAACAATGGCATGAGCCATACTATATAGAATAATTTTTTCAAGCTGCTTTTAATTTCCGTTCAGGTAAAAAGAATTCAATCAGCAGGAATACAAAGGCAATGGCCAGAAACCATTGAAAATAGTTTTTGTAATCCCTGAATGCATTATCATCAAGCGATGATGATTCAATAGTGCTTAACTGTTTGGTGATCGCATTTACTGTAGCGTCTACATCATTCAGTTTTACATAAACGCCCCTGGTAGCGCCGGCCAGTTGTTGCAATTCTGTTTCGTTCAGTCTTGATACAACGGTATTACCGGTTTCGTCTTTTTTGTATGTATTGGTGGCTGGGTCCATGATGGGCGCGCCTTCTGCCGAGCCAATACCCACTGTATTGATCATAACGCCGTCCTGCGCCAGTTGTTGCGCCAGGGGAACTGCCTGCGGGTCATGGTCTTCCCCGTCGGTGATCAATACTATTGATTTAAATTTTCTTTCCTTGCTGTTGAATGCGGAATTGCTGGCGCGTAACGCTTCTGAAATTACAGTGCCCTGGGTAGGCACTACCTCGGGGCCAGCCTGTTGAATGTACATGTGGGCAGCGCCATGATCGGTGGTGAGCGGCATTTGCAAATAAGCCCTGCCGGCAAACAGTACCAGCCCCACCCGGTCGTTCGGTAACTGGTCCATTAATTTATACACCAGCTGCCGGGCCCTTTCGAGGCGATTGGGTTTTATATCTTCAGCCAGCATGCTTTTGCTAACATCCATGGCTATTACTACATCTACCCCTTTGCGTTGAACGTTCTCCATAGCGCCCGGTTTTTGCAAATTGGCGGCAGCTATAATGACTGCGGTCAGCGCCAGGGCGAAGAACATGAATTTAAGGAGGAAATTAATGGGCGAATAATTGGCAATAAGGGCCTGAACCAGTTTTGGGTCCCCAATCTTTTTGATGGTATTTTTTTTCCAGTACAGTAACTGGAAGTATAATAATACTATCAGGGGAATAGTGGCCAGGGCTATCAAATACTCAATATGTTGAAACCTGTAATTCAATGTGATAATTGGATTATCGATAAAGTATTATGGGCAATGCAAGAATTAAACCAAATTACAATTCCATACAAATTAAGTATTTGCGCGCGTATTTTCCTGTTAAAATACATCGTATAATTAACAGGAACAGGCTTTTCATGATGCTGGGCGCCGGCGATCGCGCCCAGCATCACAACTTGTCCCGACAAAGTCGGGATTATCGAATTAGCTAATTATTTCTTGCCTTCGAAGAACCCGTAACTTTTCAGAATGGTTTTCAGCAATTCGACCCTGATGGTTTTGAAATCGACATTTTTATCGGGCGATTCAACCTGCAGCACAAAAAAGTAGGGATGGTTGTTTTCTTCGATCCAGCCAATGATCCAGCCGATCTGATTGCCTTTGTCTGTCGTGTTCCAGCCGGTTTTATAGCTCAGTTTGTAGTTGCTGTTGCTTTCCCACAACATCATGCTGCGTACAATGCGTTGTGATCTTTTTTGAAAAGGCAGTTGATCGAAATATAATTTCTTTACCAACCCCAATTGTTCATCGCCGGTTACTTTGGCGGTATTATCGAGCCAGAAGGTATCGAGGTTGTTCTTTATTCTAAAGGTATCGTACCGGCGGGCATAGCCTAAGGTATCGAGCCAGTGTTGCATTTTCGGCTGGCCAATTTTGCGGGCCAGTTGCTGGTACCATGGCGGACAGGAAATGCGGAAGGCATCCCACATGGTCATATCGCGGTTACATTCGGTGCGGGGGCGCGCCACACTGTCCCATTTAAACATTGTGTTGGTATCATTTACGATCCCTTCTTCTAACCCAATGAGGGAGTTTACGATTTTGAAAGTGGAAGCGGGCGTATAGGTGCTGTCGCTAAAGCGGGGCAGGTTGTAAATGGTAAAGCTTCCCTGACCGTTATCGAAAAGGCCAAAGCAGCCGGTGACTTTATTTTGATCGAAATATTTTTTCAGGCTGTTGTCTACTGTTACATTATTGGGTGAGCAGGCGGCCAGGGCAATTGTCACTAACAGGCCGGCTGTAATCCATTTAATCATAGCGGAAATTTGCGCAAAAGTAAGGCAATTGGTCAATGGTGAATGGCCAATGGTGAATAAGTTCCCGAAATGCTGTTTTCCCCTCTGCATTACTTCGGCATCCCGAACTTATTGATCAGGGCCAGCAGCACCCCGTTCGTCCAGCCGAAACCATCCTGACCGGGATATTCGCCACCGCCTGCTTCGAGGTTCAGGTCAACCACATTGTATTTTTCCATGAGTTTGCCGGTGCGTTTATATACATCAACATTCAGTTTGATCCAGCGTTCTGCAATATCGCGTGCCAGTTCGCGCTGGCCGCAGCGGTCGAGTCCCCAAATGGTCATCCATTCAAGGGGCGCCCAGCCATTGGGGGCATCCCATTGCTGTCCGGTTGTAAAGGGAGAAGCCGTAATACCACCGGGCTGTAATAATTTTGTTTTTACCTGTTCGGCGGCCTGGCGGGCAAGCAGGCTCATATAGTCAAGCTGTTTGGTGAACACGCAGAACGGGTACATACCGGCGGGCGTTACCACATCAGATGGTTTGCGGGTTTTGAAATTAAAATCTGTATAATATTTCAGGGTCTTGTTCCAGCAGTATTTATCAATGGCAATTCTTCTTCTTTCGGCTTTGCGTGTATAGTCGGCCGAAGCCTGGGCATCATGGACTATGAACTTGGCCTTTGCCAGCACGGTTTCCAACACATATAATAAACTGTTCAGGTCAACCGGCACCATGTTGGTAACGTTGATGGAGGTAAGGTTCTTTTTGTCTTTGAACCAGCGGCTGCTGTAATCGATGCCGCTTTCGGCGCCGGCGCGCAGGTTGGTATACA
Source organism: Niastella vici (assembly GCF_002077945.1). Classification (GTDB taxonomy): domain Bacteria; phylum Bacteroidota; class Bacteroidia; order Chitinophagales; family Chitinophagaceae; genus Niastella; species Niastella vici. The sequence goes on along the minus strand of NZ_LVYD01000001.1, from coordinate 198,191 downwards.
TTTCCTTTTTATCCCGGCCCGATCTTTGGGCTGTTTCCACATCTTCTTTATAGCTTTCCTGGCGGGGAAAAGGATAATCGTCCCAGTAGCGGTTCAACACCAGGGTATCGTTTAATTTAACTACCCGCCTGACGGCCTGGCCCGTTTTTAATTTTGCGGCGCCTTCCATCCAGAATTCGTATTCCTTTTCCAGCGCAGGCATAAACGTTAGGTAGGTACTGTCGTTTTTGATCTCGGCCAGTAATTCAACCATCAGGGCAAAGAAGGGCGGTTGCGAGCGGCTGAGGTAATAGGTTCGGTTACCGTTGGGAATGTGCCCATAAATGTCGATCATCCAGGCAAAGTTCTTTACCATGTTTTCGATCATTTCGCCTTCACCGCTTGCCCGCAGGCCAAGCATGGTAAAATAGGAATCCCAATAGTACACTTCCCTGAAGCGGCCACCGGGCACAATATACGGGTTGGGCAATGCCAGTAATGAACTTCCTATAACAACGGTATCGGGCTCACGGCGCAGGTTGCCCCACAGGTTTTTTATGTGTTTGGTAACATCTTTTTCCTGCATAATGTAATTGAGCTGCGGCGGGGGCGGCGGCATTTCAAAATTGTTCTGAACAAATTGTTTCAGATCGAATTTGGCCGTGCCTTTCTGCTGCAGGTAATCGGTGACAATATTTTTGGGATTTCTTTTCGGTATGCAGTCAACAAATGTTTTTCCATCGGGGAATACCTTGCTTAACTGCACATCACGGAATAATTCGCCATAAATTTTATCAGGAGTAGCCGGCGGCTGCGCAATCGTGTAAACAAACTGCCAGCTGATCAGCAGGCACAGCATCAATTTTTTCATTCCTTACTTCGTTTAAGTTACCTGTGGTTGTTCCAGAATCAAATGTAGTAAGTAGTTATAAAATAAAAAACCGTCCCAATGGAAATCGGGACGGTACGTTTGACTTACTATTTATGCTCTCAAAAACAAAGGTGATCCCTTAGAACCGGCAATCCACCGTTATGTACCCTTCACGGCCATCAGATGACCAAATGCCGGGGTCGGGGTAAAAGGTTGGCCTTTTAGTGAAATATTGTTTGTTGGCTATCGTGCTCTGGTTCTCGAAAGAGATGACTTTACCGCTATTTGATTAATTATATTTTAGTTGCCCGCGCCATCGGTTTTAGCGCGTTGCACAGCATAATCGCCCACATGCTTCCCACAATCAAGACCGGTTTCACAATCGGCGCGGTAATGTATACCGGCCAGCATCCGCGATAAAGAGGCTTCCTGCGCCATGGCGGCATAGGCGCTTGCCCGCTCGGGAACGATGTACGACAAAATAGTGGCGGCAGCACCGCTAAAAGTGGAATGGCCTGAAACGTATGATGGGAAATTGGGAACACCGGTAAGGGTTTTTATTTTAGGGTTCATTTGCGAAGGCCGCGGATTGAAATAATAGTATTTAGTATCCCAGCATACAATGGCGGCATCCATCAGCGACATGTTCAGCAAGGCCATATTGCGGGCCCAGCGCACCTCGCTGTAATTCTTTTTAATAAAATCTTCAGCCGCAATAGCATCCCAATGACCGGGTGGGGTAGAAGTGCCTACGCCATCGGCCCAGAAATGCACAATACGGTAATGTTCACGTGAATCGTCCTTGGTAAGGTTATATATTTCCTCGGTTTCATCTTTCATTTTGCTGCTGGCAGTAAGCGGTGGCGGGCCGGGTCGTAATGAAATGGCAGTTAATGAATCGAACAGAAAGGCTTTCACTTTTCCGAACATCGGCAACATGGGTGGGCGTTTGGGCGTTTCCAGGCTGTACCAGGGTGTTTCACCTTTGGCTATACAATCGGTTTCCAGTTTGGTCCAGTCGGTTTGTGTGCCTGCTGCTGCCCCAGCGCGGTCGCCGCGGGCGCGGGTCACAAATTTTTGGGCCACTGCTTTACCCAGCGCTTCACCGGCTTCTATATCACTGCGTACATTGGCGCCGGCAATAATGCGGGCCCGTTTATGTTCTTCGGCTTTTTGCTGAATGTAATCCTGGTCGCCGGGAAACAACAGCTTCAACATTTCCACAGCGGCGCCTTCAACCACCGCATCTTCCGACGGATAGGAGGGCAGGTCTGATGTTGGTATCAATACATTGATAGTTGCATCTACTTTATAGGGCGCCGGCCGGTTGTATAATTTTTTATAATAGAACGCTGCTACCAGTGCATCGTACTGTGCAGCGCTTACATAGGCATAGGCACGGGCGGCATAAGGCGGGTTTGCAAACGGGAATTGCGGATAAGCCAGCGGGTTATTGGCGCTGGGGAAAGGATAGGTGCCGTCATCGTTTTGGTAAGGCGGCAGGTTATGTTTGGCAACCAGCTGCCGCAAGATCTCGTTCCAGCGCAATATGGCTCCGGCGCTCCAGTATTTTACGATGTTCTTTTCATCATCACTTAATGAAGCCTGCCAGCTTTTGATCTCATTCATTTGCGCGATATATTCCGGTGTGGTGGTAGCAACAGGCGCGGCGACGGCAAATTCACTGGCTGATGTGAGCAGAATGGGTTTCCAGCTGCCGGCATCAATATCGGTTTTATCGGGTTGCAATGCGGGCGCATCATCTGTACGGCCGCTTATGCTTTTTGAGCAGGCAAAAGGTACAACGGCTGAGGCGATGACCAGCAGTGCAATTGCCGGGTATAATAATTTTTTCATTTGGTTTGTTGTTGAAGCGATGAAGATGCTGGTTTCTTTTTATTGAAATCAAGTATATAGAACAAACCGCCGCTTATGCTGGTTGACTGCCCCACATTGCGCCCGGCAATAACATAATTACCCGTAGCGATTAAAGAGAGCCCCCGCGGTACGTTCAATTCATATTTCAACCAGGTACCCAGCCTTGTCGCATTCATTTTATTGCTGGGAAACGGCATGTTGTTGCGCGTTATATCAAAACCACCGAGGGTGGTTTGGTTATCGAGAAAAGCTTCGGCAACTACATTGTTATGCCTATAGCCGGTTCGTATGTTGAAAGTGAGCACATCGGGCATTGATACCTCGTTGGTATAATGCATTTCGGTGGTGTAATAGGCATCGCGGTCGATCTTTATATTGCTTCTGTATATATAGGTACCCGATGCGGTAACAAAGAATTTACCCAGCTGGTAATCGCCCATGGCCCTTAATGAAAAGGTTTTGCTGTGTAAACCGATAGAAAGTGGCAGAAAGTCGGCTACATAATTCGAAAGCGGCACCGATGCGCCGGCCAATGCGTACAGCGACAGATCGCCTTTACCGATCGTTTTATCGAATGCCATGTATTTTACCCATAACGAAGCATCCTGAATGCCCTTTTGGCCATGCAGAGTGCCTGCAGATGCCTTGGTAGTTACGTAAGGCACGTCGAACAGGACATTCAATTTATCACTTATGCCAAAAACACCCATCACGCTGTACATGTGTGTAGAAACGGTGCCGAGGTTCAGGTTCTCTCTTTTCAGCGTTCCCTCCCAATAATGCTTCCAGCTGCTATAGCCAAACATGGGTCCAATGCACAAGTTGTTTTTCTTCATCATAATGCCGTCGATATCTGTTTGGGCCATAGCGGGCGCCAGAACCAGAATAAGGAACGTAATTAACAGGCAAGATTGCCGGCAGGCCTTCCAGAATTGTATCATAAACAGGTTGGTTTTGCGCGTTGCGGTTAAAATTTAAAGGTGCAACCAATATTTACCAGGTAATCGGCAAAAGCGGCATCACCCTGGGCATGAACCCCGGTGGCTGCTGTTTTTAATTTATCGGCATTGCTTTGCGTGCGGTTCCGTTTAACAGCGTATGGAACATAGGCATATAAAGTAGCTTTTTTGAACTGATAGTTCACGCCCGGTTCAAGCGAAATAATATAACCCGGCCGGCGGAAACCACTGCTGCCTCCAACGAGGTCTTTCGATGGCTGGCATTCCATGCGCATACCGCCTGAAAGCGTGAATTTTTCAATACTGGCGCTGGCGCCGGCGCGTATCATATATTGGTCGGGCACGCTCATTACTGCGGTGCCATATTTTAATGCATCGGAAGATACGGTTCCACCCCGGGCGGTTGATACGCCATTTTGTTCGCGGGGATTAAGCAGGTAATAGAAGTTCGTATAAACCCCGAATTGCGGAATGAAATTATAATAAGCATTCATTTCGAAGGTAAATCCGGTTCCGCCATCACCTAACTGTATCGATTGATCGACCGGACCTAATATTTTGGTAGAATCATTTTTTATAAAATAGTCCTGGTACCGGTAATCGCCGGTTGGCAGTTTGAGACCCAAACCCACCTGTATGTTGCCCTTGGGCATTTTGCTTTGGTCGAACAGCCATTTATACACTGCTACGCGTACATCGCCGATGCCGAAAGCCTTGGTTGAATGCCGGGCGCTCTCCTCAGTACCGCCACCATGCTCATACAACGAGGAGCGGGTATTGGAAATAATGGGAACGTCAAGGCCGATTGACCAGCCATTTTTGAGATTGCGGAAAAGTGTAAGGTCCAACGTATATGCATAGTTAATTACTTCGGTGCCCTGTTCGAGGCGTTGTTTCTGTTCTTCGGTTCCAACAAAATGGCGGAACGATTTAAAATACCGGTTGCTGACCGACAGCATCCAGTTGTTGTTGTCGTGTTGCGTGGCCTGGTCGCGGGTGCAAAAGCCACCAGTGCTTCTTATAGCTACACAGCCCTGTGATTGCGCCTGGTGCGACAGTAAAAGGTAAAGAACCGATGCAATAACAATCTTCTTCATAATAGTTTGTTTTGGTGTGGTTGGATGTTTTAATGTTATTTACTGGCGAGCTGTTCTTTTCTCATATTAAGCTTTGATAACACATAGTTGCCCACTTTTTCGCCCTGTTCGCGGGCTACAATTATAGAAGGCCGGTAGTGAATACCACCATAGAAGCGGCTTATGCCGGCTTCATCAGCGGCTTGCCGGGGTGAATTAAAGGTTCGGTCGGGAAAGCCCCAGGGGCGTTCAGTACTGTCTCTGAACGCAGTTTGCTGTCCATATATATGTTCCAGTATGGTTGCAGCGGCAGTTGAAATAATGGAGTGGCCGCTGGTATATTCCGGAAAAGGCGGTGTTTGCAGAAAAGGTTTCCAGTTGGCATCGATGTACTTGTTGATCACTGTTTCGGGGCGCACCAGGTTAAACGTGTATTTGGCATCCCAGCAGGCGATAAATGCATCCATTAACCCAAAGGAAACTGCAGTATAGGTGTACACGGTTTTATTGAAGTTGGCTTGCTCGTTCTGGCAAATGATGCCGGTAATGCCCATCCAGTGGCCGCCTGGTGTCATAGCCTTGGTAGCATACATCGTATGCCCCACTACGTTTAGTTTAAAACCATTGCAATCCCAGAAGCTGGCGATGGCTTTTTGTTCTTCAGTTAAATTAATACCGGTATCCAGTACCTGTTTGGTCATTTTGTAAAAAGGGCAGGTGGAGTCTTTGCCAAATGCGCAGGGTGGCGGCGGGGCAAACTGGTTGCAGCTGTCGAGGGCAATGGTGCGAATGGTTTTCCATTGCGGTTCTACGGCCTGGAAATAGCCGGGTGGGGTTGGCACCCATTTGCCTTCGTCGTTGGGCACTGTGTATTTGGCCGCCGAACGGGTTTGTGCATAATTGTCTTTCTTGCTCCAGGCCAGTATGGCTTTGGCAACAGCTACGCCATAGGCTTCGGAGTTTTGCTTCATGTCGGCAGGCATTCCATGATCTTTGGCCAGCATTTTCAGCGAGTCAACAATTTTATCGGTCATGTCTTTTGAGAAGGTCAGCGTTCTGCCCACTTCCATAAATGCCAGCAGGGCGGCATATGGATAATCGATCGCTTTGCCGGCTTCGGGACTGGGCACTTCGGCAAAACCTTTCAGCTGACCCTTCAGCGATGTATAACTGCTATCGCCCCGCGCCATGGTTTCAAAAGCAGCCAGGTGTGAGTAAGCATAAATGCGGCTCGCTACGGGCGGCGTAAAAATATCATAGGTAATAACATCGGTGAGCTCACCGGTTATTTTACTATACAGAACAGGATCATGAAGTACTTGCTGGTAATCGGCAGCGCGTTGTGTACAGGCGACTGCGCCTACCATAATGATAGCAAACAAAAATGCACGCATGATTGTGTTTCAATTATGATTGAATCAAAAATTACATGAATGACAGGCTATAACTTTCCCATAAAAATTGATGGAACTAACCCTCGGGAGGCTGTGCCGGTGTTGTAGTGGGTGGTGAAGAGGGAATAACCGCCGCATAGGAGGTGTAATGGTGCTGCTGTGCAGCCAATGCTTCAAAATGCCAGTTATTTTGTTGTTGCCAGTATTCAGTTACCGGGCTCTTTACGGTGTGGGCAGGCGCCGGGCTTTTGGTGGGCGCATTCTGCAGATCGTTCACCAGCTTGAAGAATTCATCGCGGGCGTTTTGCAACCGCATCCGGTTTTCGTTGGGTAAACACAAAAGCACCAGTTCGCCATTGGCAACTTTACGCTTTACATATTTATAATGTATTCCGTTGTATTCAATTTCGCCATCGTACCGTTCAAAATCGGAAGAAACATTCTGGTAAGGCATGTTGAGGGGAATGCGGATCTCTATGAGGTTGGCTTCATTGTATTGGTTCTGATCGAGTTGTGATTCCAGCCGGGTATCGGCCCGGTGTTGAAGATAATCGGATAGCAGCCGATATCCAAACCAGTTAAACAGGAAGATGAGAAGCAGCAATATGGCAGCAGCCCGTTTCATCTAAGAGGCAATCGCTTTGAGTTACCACAAAATAAGACAATTCGGGGTATGAAAATGCTGTAAGCCAAAATATTTTAGCTGTTGTTTTGGTTATGAATGCAGTAGCAGTATCAGTCGATAACTATAAGTGCATGCTAACGGTGAGTTTGTAATCAAAAAAGTGTGGCATTAAATAAAAGGCAGATGAAGTAATGGGAACTTTGGCGTCACTGAACAATACTCCGGTTAGGTTGTGGTTTGGTTGTGGTCGTATTGTGGTAATATTAGGTTAACCTTTTGTTTACCCCTTAGGTAATAAAAAGGAAATGAAAAGGTAAAGGCAATATTACCCTAAAATAAAGGGTACCTGAAGAAGGGAGAAGAAAAGCCAACCAGGGGGTAATGAAAAGGAGAAGACGGGGTAATGAAAGGGTAAAGAAAAAGAGAAGGATACCCAGGCGGGAGGTAAAGAATAGGTAACCAGGGGTAAAGAAATGATTTTGTTGATCATAGAAATCAATTGGTTACGAAACGCAGCAGTAACCAGGAGGTAAAGAATAGGTAAAGAACCGGTTAGATCTGTTATAACAAAAAAAGCGTTCCGAAACCCCGGAACGCTTTATAACGTATTGAAATATTATTACTTAGTTGTTCAATTTCACAAAACCACCGTCGATGGGGTAATCGCAGCCGGTGATAAAAGAGGCCTCATTTGAGCACAGGTACAGCGCCAGGTACCCGATCTCTTCGGGTTTGCCCATACGGCCAATAGGCTGGGTCTTCGACAGCTTTTCAAACATTTCCTCTTCCTTGCCCGGATAGTTCTTAGCCAGGAAGCCATCTACAAAAGGGGTATGCACACGGGCCGGTGAAATACAGTTACAACGAATATTGTATTTCAGGTAATCCTTGGCAACTGATAAGGTCATACCTACTACGGCGCCCTTGGTCATGGAATAAGCAAAACGGTCGGGTATACCAACCAGTGAGGCAATAGAGGCCATGTTCACAATAGAGCCGCCGTTCTGTTTCATATGCGGCAGTACGGTATGTAAACAATTGTATACGCCTTTAACGTTCACGCTCATTAACCGGTCGAAATCGGTTTCGGCAGTGGTATCGGCAGTGCCGATGTGTGCAATGCCCGCATTGTTCACGAGGATATCGATGGAACCGCTGGCTGCAATGCCGTCGACTATTTGTTTTACTTCGGCCTGTTTTGATACATCACATTTGTAGAACTGTGCTTTGCCCCCATCTGTAGTAATTTCTTTTACTACATTGTTAGCGCCCTGCTCATCCATATCGAGAATATGAACGGCAGCGCCCTGTTTTGCAAATACAGTGGCAATAGCTTTTCCTATACCGCTTCCGCCACCGGTAATGATGGCTGTTTTATTATCGAGTCTAAACATGCGTGCGAAGATAAGTTGATATGTTAAACTGTTTTTACTTTATAACCTTTCCAACCAAAAAATAATACCACAATAAAACAGATCAATGGAATGATATATCCGTTTTGAATATTGTGGGTAATATCGGCAATGCGGCCCATGCCAAGTGGTATTAAGGCGCCACCTACAATTGACATAATAATAAGGCTTGAACCTAATTTGGTGTCGGCGCCCAAACCCTGTATGCCCAGCGCGAAAATAGTCGGGAACATGATCGACATAAAGAACCCAACACCAATAAGTGCATATACCGTTATCATGCCGGTGCTCACAATGGCAATGGCAGCTAAAACAATATTTATTGCTGAATAAATCACCAGCAGTTTATTGGGACTGATATATTTCATAAAGAAGGTGCCTGCAAACCGGCCAACCATGAAGGCGACCCCATATCCATATCCCAGGTAATTCGCAGCCGTTTTTTCATCAATGTGAGCAGCTTTCACCGCTATATTGATAAAGAAGCTGGTAACACAAACCTGTGCGCCCACATAAAAGAATTGCGCAACTACGGCCCATATTAAATGTTTGTGGCGGGTTGCATGAGCGAAGCTTGATGGCTTACCTTCTTCTTCCTTTATTTCGGGGAGCTTTGTAAATGCAAAGATCAATGCCACCACCAGGATGATGGCGCCCAGAATTAAATAGGGTCCTTTTACCGTGGCTGCTTCTGAAGCCAGATAGGCATCAAGCGCCTGTGGCGACATGGCCGCTTTTTGAGCATCAGTTAAATTGGTTCCTGATAATATGAATTTGCCACCGATTACAGGGGCCAGTACAACAGCCAGTCCGTTAAATGATTGCGCCAGGTTTAACCGTTGTGTGGAGGATTCTTTGGGCCCCAACAGCGAAGCATAGGGATTGGCAGCCGTTTCCAGAAAGGTAAGTCCGCTGGCAATGACAAACAGGGCACCTAAAAATAAAGCGTACACTCTGGTATCGGCCGCAGGTATAAATAATAAGGAGCCTGTACCAAATAGCAATAATCCCAAAATGATCCCTGATTTATAACCATACTTTCTCATTACAAACCCGGCGGGCAATGCCATGGCAAAATAGGCAATGAATACCGCTGAATCAACGAGTGATGATTGCAAATAACTTAGCGTAAAAGCTTTTCGCAGGTGCGGTATTAAGATCGGGTCCAGATTATGCACGAAACCCCAAAAGAAGAACAGGCTGGTCACTAATATAAAAGGGAACAGATAGCCTTTTGTCTTGTTTTGATTCAGGGTTGTGTTGGTCGATGTTGGTAGGGCCATGCAATCGGGAATTTATGTTTATTGTTGTTGGATGTTATTCAATATTAAGTCAATGACCGGTCAAGATGTGTGTAGCCGCCATCTACATAAATGATCTGTCCGGTGGTATGGCTCGAGCGGTTGCTCAGCAGGAAAACCGTCATATCGGCGATCTCTTCTGATGTAGTGAAACGCTTCTCAAATGGTATTTTGGAAACGATCTGCGCCAGTTTTTCTTTCGGGTTCGGTAATGAGTTGATCCAGTTCTCATACAATGGTGTCCATACTTCGGCAGGGATCACGGTATTTACCCGAATAGAATGGGGTAATAATTCAACGGCCCACTCACGGGTAAGGGCGTTGATGGCTCCTTTAGAAGCTGCATAGCCCGAGGTATTACCCTGACCCGTGTCGGCTACTTTGGAACCTATATTAATGATATTGCCTTTTGTTTGTTTCAGATAAGGCAGGGCATAATGCGCCAGGTTATAAAAATGGCTCAGGTTCTTTTGCAGCGACTGAAAGAATTTTTCGGGAGAACCGCTTTCCAATCCTACGCCGTCGTTTACGCCTGCATTATTGATGAGCCCGTCAATGCGGCCGAATTCTTTTACTGTAAAATCGATCACTTCTTTACAGGCAGTGGCTTCGGCCAGTTCTACTGCTATGCTGGTTGCTTTTCCTTTTGCTTTTATAATTTCATCTACTTTGGCCTGGTTATCTTCTTTCTTTCTTCCTGCAATCACTACAATACCGCCCTCGGCAGCAATTGAACTACATATGGCCGCACCAATTCCCTTGGCACCTCCGGTAACAATAAATACTTTGTTGGTGAGATGTAAATCCATGTTAGTTATAAATTATAAAATTGAATGGCATTAAGGCCAAATACTTTTTCCCTGTCTTCCGGTGTATAATTCTCCATGTATTTCTCCAGCAAACTTTTCCATTGTATATAAATGCCGCTGAGCAACATTACGGGCCAGTCGCTGCCGAACAATAACCTGTTTGGTCCAAAGGCTTCAAACACCACATCGAGGTATGGATAGAAATCAGCCGCGCTCCATTCTTTCCAGGCCGCTTCGGTGAACAGGCCCGAGAGCTTACAGTTTACATTGGGGAATGTGGCTATTTCTTTCATCAGCCTTCTCCATTCGTCAATGTTTTTATGGCGAATATCGGGTTTGGCGCAATGGTCAATCACAAACGGCATACCGGCAGGCATTGCCTTTACAAAATCAATTGCCGGCTGCAACTGGTGATGATAGATGAGAATATCGTACGTATAGTTGTATGCCTGTAAAGCGGCCACACCGCGGCGGAAATTTTCGCGGTACAGAAAATCACCTGGTTCGCCCTGCACTACGTGGCGGTATCCTTTAATAATGGGATACTGCGAAAAATAGCGCAGGCGTTCTTCAATATTTTCGGCCTGCAGATCGATCCAGCCTACAACGCCTTTGATGATGGAATGTGTTTTGGCCAGCTCAATCAGGAAATGGGTTTCCAGTTCTGTTTGTGTTGCCTGTACCGCCACTACGCCATCAACATTATTCCTTCTTGCCACCAGCGACAGGTGCTCAGGTAAATAATCCTGCTGCAAGGTCTTCATGGAATTATCTATCCAGTCGTAGGTTTTTTTATCGTATTTCCAGAAGTGGGCATGTGCATCGATCACAGCAGTGCGCCGCTCGGAAGAACCACCAGGGTCATCGGAGAAGGCAGCATCGTAATATTTTTTCATATTCATGTGTAATGATATTTACGTGTTTCACGGCAGTTCGAAGATCTTTTCCATCAATACCCATTTTTCACCGGGTTTGGCCCAGGGAAGCGCCTGCTGGAACTTCCACATAAGGGTTTCCCACTCCTGCACTTTGGGATTGGCGGCATCAGCCTTTGCTTTTTCTGCATGTGAATACTGATCATTGACTTCCATGATCATGAATAAACGGTTGCCAGTGCGGTAGATATCCAGCAACGTAATGCCGGCCGATTGAATGCTCTGTATGATCTCGGGCCATACCTGTTGGTGATAGCGCTCGTAGTCTGCTATTATTTTCGGATCGTCTTTCAGATCCAGGGCAAGACAATATCGTTGCATTTTTAAGTTTTTAAGTTTTTAGTTCTAAGTTCTTCAATCCGGAATTCGCTATTTTTTCGATCCTCACGTTTTATCAGGAACAAAGAACCGGGAACATAGAACTTATTTATAAGCAACAGCAACCTGCTTGCTGCTACCCAAACCGTCAATACCCAACTCTACAATATCGCCGGGTTTTAAATAAACCGGTTCAGGCTTCTGACCTAAGCCAACACCTGCGGGTGTACCGGTGCTGATAATATCGCCCGGAAGCAGGGTCATGAACTGGCTCACGTAAGAGATCAGGAACGGGATGTTAAAAATGAGGTTGCTGGTATTGCCATCCTGCATCATTTTACCGTTTACAGTAAGCCACAAACGTACATTATGGATATCGGCAATTTCATCGGGGGTAGCCAGCCAGGGTCCCAGCGGTGCAAACGTGTCGCAGCTTTTGCCTTTTACCCACTGGCCATTACGCTCCAACTGAAAAGCACGTTCGCTGAAATCATTGTGCAGCATGTAACCTGCTATATAGTTGTTGGCATCTTTTTGGTCAACGTAAGAAGCTTTTTTACCGATCACTACAGCCAGCTCCACTTCCCAATCGGTTTTTGTACTGTTCTTCGGGATCACCACCGGGTCGTTAGGACCGGTCATCGCTGTGGTAGATTTAAAAAATATAATGGGTTCGGTGGGGATCGCCGCATTGGTTTCTTTGGCATGGTCAACGTAATTCAAGCCAATACACACGATCTTTGAAGGGCGCGCCAAAGGTGCTCCCAAACGCTCGCTGGCATCAACGGCCGGGCAGGTTGACTGGTTTGTTTTTAACCAGGCTGCTAATCGGGCAATACCATCATTGGTGAAAAACTGCTCGGTGTAATCTTCTCCAAAAGCACTGGTATCAATTCTTTTTCCATCGGGTAATTCAACGCCAGGCTTTTCCTGTCCTGATTTTCCAAAACGTATAAGTTTCATTTTACCTGTATAATTTTTTGAGAGTCGAAACTATTTCATTTTCACTGCAAACCAAACGAAAAATTTCGGAATCGTTCCCGGAAGTTTGGCATATTATTCAATTTTAGAAGCAGGGTAAACACAATACTAACAAGCATTAGCTTTTTTGAACTAACTTTAGGCCGATTTTGTAATGCTTGCATATTATGAGTTATACGCCAGTTAATAAAGTTAGAATAGTTACTGCCGCCTCCCTGTTCGATGGTCATGATGCTGCTATTAATATTATGCGGCGCATTTTACAGTCGAAGGGAGCCGAGATCATTCATTTAGGCCATAACCGGTCGGTAGCCGAAATTGTAGAATGTGCCATTGAAGAAGATGCCCAGGGTATTGCCATTACCAGCTACCAGGGCGGGCATGTGGAGTTCTTCAAATACATGAAGGACCTGCTCGACGAGAACGGGTGCGGTCATATTAAAATATTCGGGGGCGGGGGTGGAACCATTTTGCCCCAGGAGATCACTGAACTGCATAATTATGGCATCACCCGTATTTACAGTCCCGATGATGGCCGAAGAATGGGACTGGAAGGGATGATTGAAGAGGTGATACAACAATGCGATTACCCGGTAAATGGCGACCCGGCCAATTTTAAAAATGGAATGAAGCTGGGCGAGTGGAAAGATATTCGCAAGATCTCCCGCGCTATTTCCAATGCAGAAAATAAGGTGAATGGGACAACACCGGTTACCAAATCGAAAGCCAGCATACCGGTGTTGGGGATAACCGGCACCGGCGGCGCCGGTAAATCATCTGTCACCGATGAAATAGTAAGGCGTTACCTCAACGCATTTCCTGAAAAAACGATCGCGGTTATTTCTGTTGACCCTTCCAAAAAGAAAACGGGTGGGGCATTGCTGGGCGACCGCATTCGCATGAACAGCATTCATTCGCCCCGGGCCTACATGCGTTCACTGGCTACCCGCGACAGCGATGTGGCATTGAGTGAACATGTGCAGGAAGCCATTGATGTGTGTAAGGAGGCGGCTTTTGATCTTATCATCCTGGAATCGGCCGGGGTGGGACAAAGCGATGTCAGCATTCTGGACTATTGCGATATAAGCCTGTATGTGATGACGCCTGAATATGGAGCGGCTTCGCAACTGGAGAAGATCAATATGCTCGACTATGCCGATGTGATCGCTATTAATAAATTCGATAAAAGCGGCGCCCTCGATGCCTTGCACGATGTGCGTAAACAGTTTAAGCGTAATCATGGTTTATGGACGGCCAAAGACGAAGAACTGCCTGTTATTGGCACCATTGCCGCCCAGTTCAACGATGCGGGTATTAATGAGCTGTTCGAAAAAATAATGGTTACCCTTAAAACAAAAACAGGCGTTGAGTTTGGGCACGTAGAAGTGCATGCTCATTTAAAAGACACCACAACCAAATCACAGATCATTCCGCCCAAACGGGTGCGTTACCTGTCGGAGATCGCTGATAGCAACCGCGGATACGATGTATGGGTGAAAGAACAATGCGCCCTGGCCACGCAGCTTTACCAGGTGCAGGGAACGCTGGCAGCTACTACGACTTTATCTGCCGCAGTTACGAATGAGCTGGCCGCTATTAAAAAAACGCTGGAAGAAAAATTACATCCTGAGTGCAGGAAGCTGATTGAACAATGGCCTGCACTGGTAACCAAATATAAAGCTGACTTCTTTGAATACCAGGTGCGCGATAAAGTGTTTAAACAAGCCATGACCACCCGCTCGCTCAGTGGTACCAGAATACCGAAAGTGGTGCTGCCAAAGTATAACGACTGGGGCGATATTCTGCAATGGCAATTGCAGGAAAATATTCCGGGTGAATATCCTTACACGGCCGGGGTGTTTCCTTTAAAACGCGAAGGGGAAGATCCTACGCGGATGTTTGCCGGCGAAGGCGGACCCGAGCGTACCAATAAGCGCTTTCACTACGTATCACTCGATCAGCCGGCGCGGCGCCTGTCAACTGCATTTGACAGTGTGACCCTGTATGGCGAAGACCCTGCTCACAGACCCGACATATATGGAAAAGTTGGGAACAGCGGTGTAAGCATCGCCACGGTGGATGATGCCAAAAAATTATACAGCGGTTTTGATCTCTGCGATGCCAAAACCTCTGTTAGTATGACCATTAATGGTCCGGCCCCCATCATACTGGCGTTCTTTATGAATGCGGCTATTGATCAGGAATGCGAGAAATATATAGAGGGCAACGGGCAATGGTCAATGGTCAATGAGAAAATGGAGGAAAAGTTCAAACATCTTCCCAGGCCTTCTTACTTCAATCCTTCAGCGCCGGAACGACTGCCCGATGGCAATAATGGATTGGGTTTGAAATTATTGGGTTTTTCCGGAGAAGAGGTTTTACCTATAGAAATTTATGAAAGAATAAAAGCCGAAGCATTGGCGCAGGTGCGCGGTACGGTTCAGGCCGATATATTGAAAGAAGACCAGGCGCAGAACACCTGTATCTTCAGCACCGAGTTTGCCTTAAAGCTGATGGGCGATGTGCAGGAATATTTTATACAACAGAAAGTCCGCAACTTTTACAGCGTAAGTATCAGCGGTTATCATATTGCAGAAGCGGGCGCCAATCCCATTACGCAACTGGCATTTACCCTGGCCAATGGGTTTACCTATGTAGAATATTATTTGAGCCGGGGTATGCATATTGATGAGTTTGCGCCAAACCTTTCCTTCTTCTTCAGCAATGGTATGGATGCTGAATACAGTGTGATCGGCCGGGTGGCGCGGCGCATTTGGGCCAAGGCCATGAAATATAAATACAAGGGCAATGACCGCAGCCAGAAGTTAAAATATCATATTCAAACTTCAGGGCGCAGCCTGCATGCACAGGAAATTGATTTCAACGACATTCGTACCACCCTGCAGGCATTATACGCCATTTACGACAATTGTAACAGCTTACATACAAACGCCTATGATGAAGCGATCACCACACCAACCGAGGAAAGTGTTCGCCGGGCCATGGCCATTCAGCTCATCATTAACCGCGAACTGGGCAGCGCCAAAACCGAGAACTTTATACAGGGTTCGTTCCTGATTGAAGAAATGACCGACCTGGTTGAAGAAGCAGTGCTTGCCGAGTTTGACCGTATTACCGAACGCGGCGGCGTGCTTGGTGCTATGGAGCGGATGTATCAACGTAATAAGATACAGGAAGAAAGCCTGTATTATGAAAGCCTCAAACACAATGGAGAATTACCCATAATTGGGGTGAATTCATTTTTGAATAAGAAAGGTAGTCCTACCGTTTTACCCGGCGAAGTCATTCGCAGCACTACCGAAGAAAAAGAACAACAGATACAGAACCTGCAAGCATTCTGGAAACGGAATGAAGACAGGTCGGCCGACATGCTGACCCGGCTTAAGAAAGTTGCCATCAATAATGGGAATATTTTTGAGGAATTGATGGAAACTGTAAAGTATTGTTCCTTAGGGCAAATTACCCATGCCCTGTTTGAAGTGGGGGGCCAATACCGGCGAAACATGTAATACATACCTTCTAATACTGATAAATATCCCACTTGTAGCTGATCAGTATCAACCAGTTTGATAATTGATTGGTATAACTTGTATCAGGTGCGGAAATATTTCCTCATTCTAATTAACTGATTGGATATGCCATGCTTTTTAAGCATGGCATACTATGTTATTCCATTTATCCTGGTGCCAGGCCGTTTATCAGTGCAATTGGAACCCGCGATAAATGAATTGTTAAGCCATTGGTAAACCTTTTAACTATCCACCGGAAACCTCTTCTAAAAACTTCAAATATCAGTGTGGGATCACATTGATATAAATATAAAGAGTATGCTGAAATATTTTCTACTAATAGCAAGCCTTTGCGGGGGAGCGTCTGCTGCCATATATGCACAGGATTCTTTATCGGCACCTTTGAAATGGGATCTGCAAACTTGTTTGGATTATGCGAAAAAGAATAACATCACTATAAAGAACCTCCGCTGGGATGCCCGTAGCAGTGAGCAGGACCTGTTGCAGTCAAGAGCAGCCAAACTGCCCAATTTAACCGGTACGCTTAGCCAGTCGGTGGTGAACAGTAACAATGCCAACCCGGTGGTGGGTGGCTTTCAAACCCAGGCAAAGGCATCGGGGAATTATGGCCTCAGTTCAAACTGGACCATTTTCAATGGCGGTTACCTCAACAACGATGTAAAACAGAAAGGTATTCTGCTGGAGAGTTCCAATTTAAGTGTGCAACAGGCAGAGAATGATATTACCCTGCAGATAACACAAGCTTATTTGAATATTTTATTGCAAAAAGAGAATATAGTTTACCTGAAGGAATTGGTGAATACTTCACAGTCGCAACTGGCATTGGGCAAACAACGCTTTGATGCCGGCAGTTTGGCCCGTAAGGATTACCTGCAACTGGAGGCCACGCTGGCCAACGATCAGTATAACCTTACCACGGCTATGAATGCGCACCGCACGGATCTCATTACGCTGAAACAAATATTGCAACTGCCATCATCAGTAAGTTTTGATATTGTACAGCCCGATACGCTGGTGACCAATGAGGCTGTTGTGGCTTTACCTGAAGCAGAAAATGCTGCAGCCAATACAAGACCCGAAGTAAAGATCGGCGAGCTGGGGGTACAATCGGCACAGGTAGGGTTGGAGAAGTCAAGGGCCGGCGCCTTGCCAACCGTGAGCCTGGGGGCGGGATTATCAAGTGGCTATTCAGATAACAATGACCTTAAATACTTTTCTCAGATCAACAATAACTTTTATCAACGGTTAGGTGTAACTGTGTCTGTTCCCATTTTTGCCAACCGTGTTAATAAAAGCAATGTTGAACGGTCGAAGATACAGATAGAACAGGCGAAGTTGTCGCTGCAGGGAACAAAGACCACGCTCGATCAGGCGGTTGAGCAGGCGTATATAGCGGTGTTGAATGCACAGGCGCAGTTAACCTCAGCAGAATCACAATGGAAGATCAACCAGGAAAGTTATAAGATCACCAATGAGCAATTACGGTTGGGGGCGTTAAATACCATTGATCTGCTTACGCAAAAGAACCTGTACGTTCAGGCCCTGCAAGCCTATGTGCAGGCCAAGTACAATAACATTTTAAATAAAAAGATCTATGAGTTTTATACAGGGGTACCTGTAACGCTATAATTACGGATAATTATAAATGAAGTAACATGAAAAGATATAAATGGATCATTTGGGCGCTCATCATCATTGCTGCCGGTGTTGGCATCTGGTTCTGGAAATTCAAGGAAAATGAAAAGCCCATAGTGTTGGAAACAGAACAACCGCATTACGGGTTTATTGCCACCAGCGTTACCGCCACCGGCACTGTTCAACCGGTTGATACTGTATCGGTGGGTACACAGGTGTCGGGCACCATCAGCAAGGTGTATGTTGATTTCAATGACAAGGTGAAAAAGGGTCAGCTGATAGCCGAAATAGATAAAACCATTTTAACGGCGCAGCGTGACCAGATCAGCGCTAACCTGCGGCAGGCAAAAGCTAATCTCGATTATACGAAAAGCAATTACAACCGGCAAAAGCAATTGCTCGATGTGGGCGCTATCAGCCGGGCCGATTATGAAACGGCGCTTAATCAATACAATGCGGCGCAGGACAATGTAAACAGTATTGCCGCGCAATTAAAGGCCGCACAACAAAATCTCTTCTATGCAAATATTTACTCGCCTATCAACGGAACGGTTTTATCAAGGAATGTAAGTGTGGGACAAACCGTGGCATCCAGTTTAAATACACCCACCTTGTTTGTGATAGCCAAAGACCTTACCAAAATGCAGGTACAGGCAGCCGTAGATGAAGCCGATATTGGTAATGTGAAGAACGGGCAGCGGGTAACTTTTAGTGTAGATGCTTTTCCGGATAATACATTTGAAGGCCATGTGAAGGATGTGCGGTTGCGGCCCAGTGTATCCTCGAATGTGGTCACCTATTCAACCATCATCGATGCGCCGAATGATGATATGAAACTGAAACCCGGTATGACCGCCAATATTACCGTATTTACACAGGAGATACAAAATGCATTACTTGTTTCTGCAAAAGCTACGCGGTGGTGGCCCGATTCTACCCTTTATAAAAAATATACTATAGAAGGCGGCCGGTATAAAAGCGGCGGACAAAAAGATGGCTCCATGCGTATTGGCAGCGCATCGCCAAAAGATAGTGCCAGTGTAAACCGTAAAGGCCGGAAAGATGCCCGGCAAACCGATGCATCGGAAAAAACAGCCATGGTATGGGTGACGAAAGACAGCACGCTTACCCACAGACGAATAAAGATAGGCCTCACTGATGATACCTATATACAGGTGTTATCGGGTTTAAGTGTTGACGATGTGGTGGTATCTGGTTCACATTCGGCAGATAATTCATCAAAAGGATCATCGGGAACCGCAAAAAGTCCGTTTATGCCGGCAAGACGTGGGGGCGGCGGTAGTAGTGGTGGCAATAGGAGTGGTGGCGGTGGAAGGCAATAAACATTGAAGAATGAAAAAGTTGTAAACATGGCAAACAAGATAGTATCGATACGTGATCTGAAACGCGAATTCAGGATGGGTGTTGAAACGGTGCGGGCATTGAAAGGCGTTTCGTTCGATGTAGAGCCCGGCGAATTTGTAACGATCATGGGTAGCAGTGGTTCGGGCAAAACTACCATGCTGAATATACTGGGTTGTTTAGATAAACCCAGCGAGGGCACTTACCTGCTCGATGGGGTTGATGTTGGAAAGCTATCGCGCAATGAACTGGCGGTGCTGCGCAATCATAAAATTGGATTTGTATTCCAGTCCTATAACCTGTTGGCGCGTACTTCTGCATTGGAGAACGTGGAATTGCCCCTGTTGTACAATTCAGCCGTATCATCGAAACAACGGCACGAAAGAGCGGTGAAAGCCCTGCAGGCAGTAAAATTGGGCGACAGGATCGATCATTTGCCTAACCAGTTATCGGGCGGTCAACAGCAGCGCGTGGCCATTGCCCGCGCCCTGGTAAATGAACCGGTGATGATACTGGCCGATGAAGCTACCGGTAACCTCGATACGCGTACTTCTTACGAAATAATGGCCCTGCTGCAGGAGTTGAATCAGCAACAGGGCAAAACGATCGTATTTGTTACGCATGAACCAGATATCGCTGCCTTCAGCAGCAGAACAATAACCCTGAGAGATGGTGAAGTGATAAAGGATAGTCAAAACCAGCAGGTACGTTCTGCCCGGGAAATGCTGGCTTCATTGCCGGTGGCAGCAGATTATTAAAAGAACAACACATGAAACTTTTAAATCTCATACGAATTGCGTTACGGGCATTACAGCGGAACAAGCTGCGCGCCTTTTTAACCATGCTGGGCATTATCATTGGTGTGGCGGCGGTGATCGCCATGGTGGCTATAGGGCAAGGATCAAAACAAAGCATCCAGGACCAGCTAAGCAGCATGGGCTCAAATATGATCACCATACGGCCCAACAGCAATCAAACAGTTGGCGGCGGCGCCCGGTTAGATGCATCGAGCCTGCAATCGCTTACCCTCGATGATATAAAAGCCATACAAAAACAGGCAACTTATATAACTGCCGTATCGCCAGCAGTACAGTCAAGGGGACAGGTTATCAATGGCGCCCTGAACTGGCCCACTACCATACAGGGCGTTAGTCCGCAGTATTTAACCATCCGCAACTGGCCGTTGAAAGACGGCATTGCATTTACCCAGGACCATGTGAATACTGCCGATAAAGTATGTTTAATAGGACAAACAGTAGTGGAAAACATTTTTGGTGCTGGTGAAGACCCGGTGGGTAAGATCATCCGTTTCAATAAGATCCCTTTCAAGGTCATTGGCGTATTAAGTGAAAAAGGGGAGAACGCATTCGGCCAGGACCAGGACGATATTGTCATAGCACCATATACCACCGTGCAAAAAAGGATACTCGCCATCCCTTACATTCAGAATATATATGCCTCGGCAGTGAATGAGAGCAGCAGCGCTTTGGCAACGGCCGAGGTTACCGATATTTTGCGGGCTTCGCATAAATTAAAAGCAACAGATGACGATGATTTTCTGGTGCGTACGCAGGCTGAGCTCATCAGTACCTTCAGTTCAACCAGCGAGCTGTTGACCGTATTACTGGCAGCCATAGCCGGTATTTCACTGGTTGTGGGTGGTATTGGTATCATGAACATCATGTATGTATCGGTAACAGAACGTACCAAGGAGATAGGGTTGCGGATGAGCATCGGCGCCCGGGGTGTGGATATTCTCTTCCAGTTTTTGATAGAAGCGATACTGATCAGTATCACAGGTGGCATCATTGGCGTTGTGCTTGGTATAACCGCTTCGCGGTTGGTAACATTGTTTTTATCGTGGCCCACGCTGGTATCGCGCTCATCGATCATGCTGTCGTTCATGGTTTGTGCCATAACAGGTGTATTCTTCGGATATTACCCGGCACAAAAAGCATCGCGGTTAGATCCTATTGACGCATTGCGGTACGAGTAATGTGAGGCCGGAAGCAAGAAAGGAAACCTATACGCTGAGGTCTTTCTTCCTGGCTTTTTTCTTTGCGGGCTTTTTAACCGGATTATAAAGCACCTGGCAGTTCTCGCAATAGAACGTGCGGCGATTGGTTTTACCTAAATACTTTTTTATAACAGGGATGTTACAACGCGGGCAGGTTTTTTTGGTGTGGATCAGCCAGTGCTTTTTAAGCACAAAGGCTTTTTTCCACTCCAGAAAATCATAGCTGTAATTACGGGCTTCATTGATGAGTTCGGTGAGTTTGCGCGGTGGAAGCGATTGAATGGTATTCTCTGGATGAACCTTTATGCGAAACAGCACTTCGTTCTTGATAATATTTCCTACCCCGGCAAATATGTTCTGGTCTAATAACGCATCGCATACCAGCTGATCGGGTTGTGCTTTCCCTTTTTTTCTTGCTTTGCGGGGATCCCAGTTTTCATTAAGTACATCGCCGCTCCAGTCGTATACAAGGTCCAGGTCTTCTTCGATCATCCTGATCGAGCAGGCATAAAAATACAGGTCGCCATTGCTGAAATGAAGATGAAGCCGGGGATTCTTTTTGGTTTGTTCATTAATGCTGTAAGAACCGAATAACAGGAAATGAATACGCAGGGTAAATTTGGGAAAACAGATCAGAAAATGTTTACCCCAGCTTTTAAAGCCGGTCACTTTTTGATTGATCAGTCTTTCTTTATCAATAATAGTAGAATTTCCGGTTGCAGACAGCACCTTCCTGCCTTTAAACAGTTGAACTGCTTCTTTTAAAATGACGATGCTTGGCCCATCGGGCATATACAATACGGCTATTTATGATTGATATGATTTTACGCAGGGAAAGAGGTGATAGCCGCTTATTTGAGATGGCGCCACTGAGTACAGAATTCTACATTTCTGTTTAGGTTGCTCTATCGCGCGTATTGCGGATGAGGCCAACACCGGCAAAGAAAAAGATGGCGCCCAGCACACCGTACAGAATGATTTGCTTTACGTTATGCGTACTGGCCCCGCCGTTTATAAAGTTGATACCGGCTAATATAAGTCCCACAACGCCAACGAGTGCGAGTATCATACCCAGAACACGTTTTTCCATAACATTACTTTAGAATACAATATGGCAAAGGGTGTGCCGGGGAAGCCCGTTTATACATTATTGATTTACATGGCCAAATTCCATTATATTTGCTATAATATTATTTTATCTGCAGAGGACTATGCTCCGCAAACACCTAAATATCATTTCATCTTGCGCTTTACAGAATTCGGTTTACACCCTGACCTATTAGAAGGCATTGAAGCCTCCAATTACGAAAATGCCACCCCCGTACAGGAGCAGGTAATACCGCCTATACTGGCCGGTAAAGATATTATTGCTTCCGCCCAAACGGGCACTGGTAAAACAGCCGCTTTTTTATTGCCCCTGATCCACCGGCTGCTGAGCCATCGCATTGAGGGACAGGTAGGTGCCCTGGTGATTGTGCCTACCCGTGAGTTGGCCATACAGATCGCCCAGCACCTTGAAGGGTTGTCGTACTTCACCAATCTGAGCTCAATTGCGGTATATGGCGGAAACGACGGCAGTAACTTTATCACAGAAAAGAAAGCCTTGCAAACCGGTACCGATATTGTCATTTGTACACCAGGCCGCATGATCGCCCACCTGAATATGGGCTATGTGCAATGGAAACAATTGCAGTTCCTGGTGCTGGATGAGGCCGACCGCATGCTTGATATGGGTTTTTCTGATGATATCAACAAGATCATTGCTACCCTGCCGGCCAAAAGACAAACCCTGTTATTCTCGGCTACCATGCCCGAAAAGATCAGGCAGCTGGCAAGGAAAATCCTTACCGATCCGGTTGAGGTCAATATTGCTATCTCTAAACCACCTGAAAAGATCGTGCAAAAAGCCTTTGTGGTATATGAGCCGCAAAAGCTGCCTTTGCTAAAAGATATTTTAAAGAACGTTCCCTTTAAAAGCGCGCTCATCTTTTGCAGCCGCAAACAAAGTGTAAAATCACTTTCACGTGAATTGGAACGCGCCAAGTTTAATATTGCCGAAATACACAGTGACCTGGAGCAGGCGCAACGCGAAAATGTATTGAATGGCTTTACGAGCGGACGAATACCCATTCTCGTGGCAACCGATATTTTGAGCCGGGGTATTGATATTGATACCATTGACCTGGTCATTAATTTCGATGTACCCCGCGATGCGGAAGATTATGTACACCGCATAGGCCGTACGGCACGGGCCGAAGCCGATGGTATGGCGTTTACGCTTGTGAGCCAGCCCGAGCAAAATCGCTTTGCGATCATTGAGAAGCTTATTGGCAAGCCGGTTGAAAAGGCCAAAGTGCCCGAAGAATTTGGCAGCACGCCTGAATACCAGCCGCAACTTCGGTCGAAAGGTAAGGGCGGCGGTAACAGAAGACATTATCATAAAGGAAAATCGAATAATGGCAGGCCCCGGGGAAATAAGGCGTAAGAGAACAGGAGATGAAAGTTAGAAATTAGAAGTAAAGAATGAGAAGCGTGAACGTCGTTGCTACCGGTATCTGGGTAATGTGACACCTGCAGCTAATTCCATTACTCAAAAAAGCCTTAACTGTACTCCTTTGGATCGTTTTGCCGGCGGCTTCGCTTTCCCCATCACTGTTCTCCCGCCATATTGCCAGGATTCATTGCGCTCCTTTTCTATCAGTTGTTCAAAATTATTATTGGGAATAAAATCTTCTTCGGCCCTTTGCGCCAGCTCTGTTAATTTTTTAATGGCCTGCAGTTTATCGCTTTGTCCAATCTTTGCCTTTTCTACTGCCCGTTGCAGCGTACTGATGGTTTCATCATATACTTTGGTTGGAACCGGAAAGGGATGACCATCTTTACCGCCATGCGCAAAAGCAAAGCGTGCAGGATCTTTGAACCGGGAAGCCGTGCCATGAATTACTTCGCTTACCAATGCCAGTGATTGCAGGGTGCGAGGCCCCATGCCTTCGAGCATTAATAATTCTTCAAAATCAGCCGGCTTTTTTTCATGTGTTACCCACAACATGGCGCCCAGCCGTTTCAGGTCAACATCTTTAGCCCGCACATCGTGATGGGCCGGTAAAATAAGTTGTTGTATTTCGGGTAAAAGATAAGCAGGAGATTCTTTTGATACCGTCAAGATACCTGAGCGGGCAGCGGCTGCATCTTTATCGACAAGGTTTAAAATATTACCCGGTTTCAATCCGCAGATGGCAGTATGCGGCTCATTTACGAATGATTGCAGTTGTTGTGAATGCCAGTGGTAACGCCGCGCGGTACCGGTATTATCATTGAGGCCTTGTTGAATCACTGTCCATTCTCCTTCATTGCTTACAATAAAGCTGTGCAGGTATAATTGAAAGCCATCCTGAATAGCGGTGTTATCTACTTTTGCGCTGAGTTTGCTGCAATGCACCAATTGTTGGGCATTGAGGCCGGTTTGTTCACCAATGGCCATTAGTTCATTAGGGGTTTGGCGGGAATGTTTTCCCTTTCCACCACAAATGTAAATGCCCAGTTCTTTTGAAAGCGGATTGATAGCTTTTTTCAACGCGCCCAGTACTGAAGTGGTAATGCCCGATGAATGCCAATCCATACCCATTACGGCGCCAAGGCTTTGGAACCAGCAGGGATCGCTCAGCCTTTTGATGTAATCGGCTTTTCCATATTCCATCAGGATCACCTCTGTTACAGCCAGGCCCAATTTGGCCATGCGTTCTGCCAGCCAGGGTGGAACAGCGCCATAATGCAGGGGAAGATCGGCTGTGCCGGAGCGTTTCATAGTACTAACAAAATTAGTAAATAAATACTAAATTTGCTAATTTTGCACAGCCTGGAAGAAATGGGCAATGGTGAATGCGCCGGTCGTATGGTGTAGAGCGAGAATAATACTTACGCGAAGCAAATGCATCGACCTTCGGGAGCCCAGAAGAGAATCAGCCTGCTTGACCTTCGGGGAATTTTGCATTTTACAGTTTAAACTGTTACATTCGCCCCGCATCAAGATTCGAGTCCAGTTTTTGAAAGAGTAGCCGGCAAAAAAACAATGTAAAAAACGAATTTGTTAGCAAATGGAGGCCAAAAAACAATTTTTCCCCCTAATTAATTCTTTACGAGCTTTTGCAGTCCTTATTGTTATTTTTTTTCATGGTATTACTGAAGTGTTTTGCAGAGAGCATGGTTATTACTATCCTTTTAAGAATGGTTTTTTGGGCGTTGATTTGTTTTTTGTTTTATCGGGCTTTTTAATCACCAATGTATTAATAAGGGAATATTTATTAACCGGAAAGGTCAGTATAAAAAACTTTTATATTAGGAGGATTCTAAGGCTATATCCCCCAATTATTGTAGCAATTGTCATCTTTTTAGTTCCACTATCCTTTTTCAATTTTAAAGATGCATTTTCTAACTTTTTTTTCCTGGCAACTTACACAGGGGATATAGTGATGCTATTTAGACACTTTATTCCTTATCTGGAATATCCGCTATTCTTTTCACATTGTTGGTCGCTTTCAATCGAAGAACAATTTTATATTTTTTATCCAACACTATTCTTGATATTTCTAAAGGTTTTTGGACGAAAGAAGATCAACTTCTCCTTTTTGTTTTACATTTTTAATGTGTTCTTTTTATTGCTGGTAGTTGTGGGTACACTTCTAATGGGGGGACATTTTTATAAATTCTTCTTATGGAGATTTTTTGAAATTTTTATGGGTGTTTTCCTTGCATTGCTAACAAACGAGTCATTTAAAAAGCAATTTAATATCGACGCTAATAAAAGTATTAATGGTATAGTAAGATTCCTCTCTTCTTCAATTACTTTATATATTGCTCTTGCTATAACAGTATTAACTGTATTAGGTCTGTTGTTATCAAACTACGGCTTGCATTATTATGTTTTTTCTTTTACAAGCGGGATAGTTATTCTTCATGCCGCATTTGAAGATAACAAAATACTTAACACGGTACTTTCGGGCAGCGTTCTACAATACTTAGGCAAAATTTCTTATGGCTTGTATTTGTATCATTACCCAGTATTTTACAGTACTCAATACTTAAAAATAAAATTAGAGCCTCAAAATATATATCAGGCTATGTTTATTGATGTTGTCAGGATAGGAATTGCCTTAATAATATCAATTTTAAGTTATGAATTGATTGAAAAACGAATATTAAAGCTTAGAACAAAATTTGAAGCATAAAATTGCTGTTTATTTTATCAACTGCCCTAATGCCTTCAAATCCTTTAGTAACAGGTTAGAAATTTGTCCCGACGAATATAATGAGCCCCTTCAAATGATTTGATTTGAAGGGGTTTTTAATTTGAATGATTTTTAAACGAATTGTCTACCAATAGCTAAAAGTTAGATCAAAATGCGGCATAGTTAGCGACTTTTGTGTATCTAAACAATTTCTGCCCCGATCTTTGCGAGACAAGGTCAGGGTTAGCTTTCTTTTAGGCCCGTAAAACATATGTTTGCCTACATCCCCCAAGAATTTGATTTGATCCAGATAATCAGACTGCCTGACCTTCAAGTAATTCTCCGCCAGCTGGCGGAGGCTGGGGTGTAAAATTGAAAAGTCCCGCTTTTGCAGGACTTTCCTGGAACCCCGTTTATTTTGATGAACTTACTCTCGTGTTGTAGGTAAAAAACGCAGGGGAGTGACCAGCCCAGCCACTCCATGCCTTGATATTTTTCCTGATGCTTGTGGATTCAGATAGGGGCCTTGTTCGTTTTTCCGGTTTTGGGTTCTTCAACAGGTATACGGGTTCGCCTATGCCATATGGCAAACGACCGTAACCAACTAAGGATATTATGCTACCGGGGCTCCTTCAGCACGGAATCGATTATCAGCACTTTTCCTGCGCAATATGACTATTAAAAGAAGGTTGGTTATTGATCAACAGGGGTTAAAACTACAAAGTACTCTTTTACGCCCGGGGCCAATGTGTGTAAACTGCGGATTTATGCATGTGAAAGTAGCTATTAGGTGGGTGAAATGCGAAAAGTATGTAATGTTTTGCAACAGGCCTCAATGATTTAAAGTCATTCAGGAAAAGATGATGATGCAAACAAACAATTGTAAGTAAGGTTTATTAAATAAAAATACATGAACAATGATCAAACATTTATTCTGCACGATCCTTTATTCTACCATGTAAATAGAAATATTACAACTTCAGGTTATAACTCTGTTATGTTGTAACATAACCGTTAATAGTATTTATTTACCGTTGGTGTATACATAAAGGAAAGACTGTAACACGCCGATACTTTTGCCGACTAAAACTGCAAATATTTTTATTCCATGAAAAAGTTGATATTGATAGCATTGCCCTTGTTGTTCTGCGCAGCTGTTACCAAGGCACAGCAGGTAACGGGTAATGTTAAGGATGACCAGGGTAAGGCCTTGTCCGGAGCAACTGTAGCACTGAAAAAAGTAAAAGACTCCGCTCTTGTAAAGTTGGCTGCCACCAATGCCGGGGGCCAGTATACGTTTACCAGCATCAATGCAGGTAACTATTTTGTTGCTGTAACTTATACCGGTCATGTAGCCAAAACTTCTGCCGCATTTGAAGTAAGTGGCGCTGGTGATGTAACCGCTCCTGAAATAACCCTTACAAAAACTTCGGGTCAGTTAAAAGAAGTAGTGGTAGCTGCCCGTAAGCCAATAGTAGAAGTGAAAGCCGATAAAATGATCCTGAATGTAGAAGGAACTGTGAATTCAGTAGGCCAGGATGCGCTTGAACTATTACGTAAATCACCAGGTGTTATGGTCGATAAAGACGATAACCTTACCCTAAGCGGTAAAAACGGTGTTCAGGTTTATGTAGATGGACGCCCCACCCCGCTTTCAGGGAAAGATTTGTCAGATTATCTCAGGACCCTGCAGTCTTCCTCCATTGAAGCCATTGAGATCATTACGAACCCTTCTGCCAAATATGAAGCTGCCGGTAATGCCGGTATCATTAATATCAGGCTGAAGAAAAATAAATCGTATGGTACCAATGGTTCAGTAAATGCCGGTTATAACCAGGGTATTACGCCCAAATGGAATGGCGGCATATCATTGAACAATCGTAATAAGTATGTAAACCTGTTCGGTAACTACAGCTATAATGATGCTAGCAACGAGAATAATATCAACCTGCACCGCGAGATCCTGGATACCCTGTTCGATCAAAAGTCAAAACTGAATATTGGCAACAAGAGCCATAACTTCAAGGCCGGCATGGATTATTTCATTAATAAGAGGAGCACAATAGGTATCATGGTGAACGGCTCATTAAGTGATCAGCAATTCAATAATTACAGCCGTACCGAGATCTCTTATATCCCAAGCAAACAAACCGACCGCATATTGATCGCTGATAACACCAATAAGAACAAAAAGAATAATGTCAACGGAAACCTGAACTACCGGTACGCCGACTCCGCAGGTCATGAGTTGAATATTGATGCTGACTATGGTGCTTACCGCAATAAAAGCGATCAAAACCAACCTAATGAGTATTGGGACCCAACGCAAACTATGAAGCTGTACAGCCGCAACTATTTTATGAATGCGCCTACTGACATCGATATCTATAGCTTAAAGACTGATTATGAACAGAACTTTAAAAAAGGCCGTTTGGGTTTGGGCGGAAAAATAGGTTTTGTTGAAAGTAACAATGATTTTAACCGGTACGATGTGGATCCAAATACAAATGTGAAAACACTTGATCTGCAGCGCAGCAATAAGTTTGTTTATAAAGAGAATGTGAATGCCGGGTATATCAACTATAACAGACAGTTCAAAGGATTTATGATACAGGCTGGTTTGCGGGTTGAAAATACCCATGCCACAGGCCGCTCAACAGGAATGAAACTGGATGGAAGCAATTATGTTGATTATGATTCAACGTTCACCCGTGATTATACCAACCTGTTCCCCAGTGCTGCCATTACAATAAACAAAAAGCCAATGAGCCAATGGAGCTTTACCTTCAGCCGGCGCATTGACAGGCCTAACTACCAGGACCTGAATCCTTTTGAATTCAAACTGGATGAGTATACCTATAGAAAAGGAAATACGGAGTTAAGACCGCAGTATACTAACAGCGTTGGTGTTACGCACACTTATAAGTACCGGTTAAATACCACATTGAATTACAGTCATGTGAAAGATATCTTTGCTTCACTGGTTGATGTCACCGATAAGTCGAAATCATTCATGACGCAAAAGAACCTGGCAACACAGGATATCGTGAGCCTGAACATCAGTTATCCGTTCATGTACAAATGGTACACCATTTTCGGTAACCTGAATTCTTTCTATTCAAAATACAAAGCCGATCTGGGTGTTGACCGTAAAGTTGACCTCGATGTATTTGCCTTTACCTTTTATGCCCAACAAACTATTCGTTTAGGTAAAGGCTGGACCAATGAATTCAGCGGCTTTTACGCTTCTCCTTCCATTTGGCAGGGTACCATCAAGAGCAGTAAAATGTGGAGCGTAGATGGCGGTTTCTCAAAAACCATCCTGAAAGGAAGTGGTACTTTCAAAGCGTCGGTAAGCGATATTTTCCATACAATGAAATGGAGAGGTACAAGCAATTTCGCTGGTCAGAGCCTGGTAGCAAGCGGTAATTTCGAAAGCCGTCAGCTGAAGCTGAACTTCACATACCGGTTCGGAAACAGCCAGGTAAAAGCTGCCCGTCAACGTAAAACAGGTACAGAAGAAGAGAATAAACGTGCTGCAGATAGTGGCGGTGGTATAGGCGGTGGCGGTAATCAGAAATAAACGGGGTTTCAATAAAATGAAAAATCCTCCTCTTAACCGGGGAGGATTTTTTTTTGTTCTGAGCGAAGTCGAAGAATTAATTATCTTCCCTACTTTGCAGGAGTTGTAATAAAAACCGTTCACTATGCGTGTATTTGCAGGTTCTTTGTTATTTGCCGGGATAATTTCAGCCCTCGCATACAGTTGTGCGCATAACCCATATGCCAAAACAAACAAGATGTATAAAAAGCAGGCAAAAGATCTGGCCAAAAGACTGCAGCCTGTGCCCAATAAACTTTTGCTCGATTCAGCCATTATGCCGGTTTATGCTGTAGGAACTACCAACTTTGATCTGCGTAAACCGAATTTTGTGATCATTCACCACACTGCGCAAAACTCATGCGAGCAAACATTAAAAACATTTACCCTGCAACGGACTAAGGTAAGCGCTCATTATGTTATATGTAAAGATGGTACCATACATCATATGCTGAACGATTATCTGCGTGCCTGGCAGGCCGGTGTAAGTAAGTGGGGTAATTTTACGGATATTAATTCAAGCAGCATTGGTATTGAACTGGATAATAACGGAAGCGAACCCTTCCCCGAAACACAGATCACCAGTTTGATAAAATTACTCGATACCCTGAAACGGAATTATTCCATCCCAACTGCGAATTTTATTGGTCATGCCGATGTAGCGCCTGGCCGCAAAGTTGATCCCAGCGCTTTTTTTCCCTGGAATACACTGGCGCAACGCGGTTTTGGCTTGTGGTACGATACCACGGCGGTCGTAGTGCCTGAATATTTTAATGCACCACAGGCTTTACGCATCATCGGGTATAATATTAAAGATACACTTGCAGCCATCCGGTCCTTTAAACTGCATTTTGTACCACAGGATACCATAGCCGTTCGTACGTTAACAGATGATGACAAGAAGATCCTTTTCGATCTTTCGCGCAGGTATCAATGATCAATGTAATTCAACAGCCGGCTCATGGTCGTCGTACACATCGCGTAATTTCATTAATTCTTTTTTCAATTGTGCGATCAGTGTTTGCTGTTCGGGCGAATGGATCAGGTTCTTTTGCTCCTGGCTGGCTGTTTGCAGGTCGTACAGTTCCCCAAGTGCAGTAACTTCATAGACAAACGGTTAGTTGTTATGAAGTTACTATGATTGAAAAATATAACTTACTATTTTGGTAGGAATTTATGGCAGCTCTTCACAAAAATATCCGGCCTGCTGCAACGTAGCTTCTACTTTACGCGGAGAAAGATTATCCGATTCAATGCGAAGGACCCTGTCTATATCGTCCAGGTCAACATTCCAGCGGGCAATACCGTGCAGGTTGTTGATATGAGGTGTTACTGCATTGATCTGCTTTTTAAAGCGAAGGTTGGTTTTAAATACAAGCACTTCCATAATATGCGGGCTGTATTAAAGATCGGGTTTATTTGCGCCGGGTTCGTTGGTGGTGAAATTCGATTCACTAAAGCGGCCGCCCCAGCCCCGGCACCGGTTCTTCAATTCATCTTTGAACTTTTGTTTTTCTTCGGGCGTCATCTTTTCCCATTTGTCCATCATTTTCTGACGGAAACGATTTCTAAAATGTTCCCGTTTATGGGCAAACCCGCCAAAGCCGCTGAATAATATTTTTGATAATACCAGTATTCCCAATGCCTGCCAGAAGGTGATCACTTTTACACCCAGCACAGCCGGTAATACTGCATTCCAGATGCTCATTACTATAAAGCTGAACAACATGACAAAAGCTGTACAGAATACCAATATCATAACAGCTTTGCCAAACCAGAATCTTCGTTTCATGTTACACGTTGTTTAATAATTTAATAATTCGTCTTTCAACACACGAAGCCGCTCGCGCAGGTGTAAAACTGCATAACGTTTTCGGCTAAGCAGCGTATTCACCGTTTCACCGGTTCGCTCGGCAATTTCTTTAAATGGTATTCCTTCCAATTCATTCAGGATAAACACCTGTTTTTGTTCTGCGGGTAATTCGTTGAGCGCATTGGTCAACTCTTCCCAGAACAGGGTTCGCAGGTATTCTTTTTCAGGGTTATCGCTGGCGTCGAATAAAAATTCTGTCCAGTTAAGCCCACCTTCTTCTCCCTCTTCTTCCCCAAACAGGTCTTCCAGTGCTTCGGGACGTTTTTTTCGTTGCCGGTCGATGATCTTGTTGCGCGCTACGGTAAACAGCCAGGCAGTCATTTGCTCAATAGGCTGCGTGTTACCAATAAACTGGTAAAACACATCCTGCAATATATCCTCTGCATCGGCTTCATTATTTACCCGTTTGCGGATAAATCCCATGAGGCGTTTGCTGTAGTCGGTAATGACCTGCGTTATATTGCGTTTCCTGTCTGCCGTCATGCCGGGTGTTATCGTCAGCGTCTCCTTCATGTATTATATCAGGGTAGACGACCGGCGGATAGTTATATTTTAAAGATGGTGAAAAAGTTGAAAAAGATGGAAAAATGCTGTCAACTTATTACCTTGTTAAACGGTAAACTTATGAACTGAGTTTAATATGAAATTTGGAAAACTCCCTGAAAGTGAACTAAATACAGTGGATTTTAGCTTGCCGGCAGAACCTGCCGGCAATAAAAAGATACTGGGCGGAATAAAAAGGGGCGCGGTAAAAATACATATCGGTTGTCCGCAATGGGGCGTGCCCGGCTGGGTTGGAAAAATATACCCGGCCAAAGCCCGGGAAAAGGATTTTCTCGCCAACTATGTACAGCATTTCAATTGTATTGAACTCAATGCCACACATTATAAAATATATGATGAGGCAGCCATTGCCAAATGGGCCGACAAAGCCAGTGGCCGCGATTTTATATTTTGTCCCAAATTGTACCAGGGCGTAACGCATCAGGGTGGTTTAAGCCGAAAGGAAGGATTGGTTGCTGAATTTCTGCAAGGCATAAAAGCATTTAACGGTCACCTGGGACCAGTGTTTATGCAATTAAGCGATTCATTTGGCCCGGCCCGTAAAGAAGAGCTGTTTGCATTTCTGCGATCGCTGCCAAAGGAGGTAACCTTCTTTCTGGAAGTTCGCCACCCCGACTGGTTTGCACTGGAAGCGGTGCGAAAAGAGTTGTTCAATACATTGTATTTATTGAAAACTGGTGCAGTTATAACTGATACGGCTGGCCGCAGGGATTGTGCGCACATGCACCTCACCATTCCCAAAGCATTTGTACGGTTTGTGGCCAACAGTTTGCATGCTACTGACTATACCCGCCTCGATGCCTGGATAGAACGGATCATAAATTGGGTAGAACAGGGATTGCAGGAACTGTACTTTTTTGTTCATATGGAAGAGGAGTTGTACTCGCCTGAATTGATAACTTATCTTACAGACAAGCTTAATGCTGCCTGTGGCTTACAATTATTGCCGCCCCGTTTTATTGAACCGGAAGGGCAGGCTGCTGGTTCGCAGATAACATTTTTTGATTAGCGTGCTTCCTCAGCTCACTTCATACAATTCTTCCCATCGTGTAGTATACCGCTTGCTACGCAATTCCTGCCGCATTTTCCAGTTGCGGGCGAGGCCCGAAGTTGCAAATTTCAGCACATCATCACGCATGCTGAAATTGATGTTATCCATCATATCCATTAGCAGCCGGTGATATTTTTGCGGGCCGGCCGCAAATAAATTACCCTGTATTGATTCATCCGGTTCTAACCCGGCCAGCATAACCCCGGCCTTCTTATACACCTTTCCCTGTTCATATAATGATTCAACCAGTTGAACGGCCGGTTTTATTAATTCAGGCGTGCTGCTGGTGGCTGCAGGCAGGGTAATATGTGAGCTAACGGTTGCTCCCCGTCGAAAGCTTACTTCATAGTTTTGTTCGCGCGGTACAATAAATACGCTGATCACTTTGGCTGCGCTATGCTGGCGGCGTAATTTTTCTGCTGCCCGGGATGTATAGGTGGCTATGGCTTCTTTAATATCATTAAGATCAGTAACCGGTTGCCCGAACATGCGGGTAGTGGCGATCATTTTTTTATTTACCAATGGCTTTTCCATTTGGCGGGAGGGCAGTGCATTCAATTCCCTGATCAACCGGGCACCGGTAACCCCGCCTAAATGCGAGTAAGCCCATTCTTCGGGCATGGTACTTAATTCCCAGGCGCTGGTAATGCCCTGGTCAATGAGCTTTTGAGCATAGGCCCAGCCCACCCCCCATACATTACCTACCCGCGTTTGCTTCATGGCCGTTACCTGCTCACCGCGTGTTGCCAGCACTTTTACACATTTAGTGGCTGCTTTGTCTTTCTTGGCCAGGTAATTGGCGAGCTTGGCCAGCGTTTTGGTAGGCGCTACCCCTATTGAAACGGAGATGCCGGTCCATTGTTCAACGGTTGTTCGAATGTTCATTGCTGTATTATATAGATCTTCTGCAGGTATATTGCCCAGATCAATAAATGCTTCATCGACAGAGTAAACTTCCACTTTGGAAGCATCACCCAACAGCATCCGTAATGTTTCCATTACGCGCCAGCTCATATCGCCATATAAATTGTAGTTGGAAGAAAATGCAGAAATGTTATGCTTTTGAATAAGTGGTTTGGTTTCAAAATAAGGAACGGCCATGCCTATGCCCGCGGCTTTGGCCTCATCGCTGCGCGAAACTATGCATCCGTCATTGTTGCTCAAGACCACTACTGGTTTATGTTGCAGATCGGGCCGGAATAATCGTTCACAGGAACAATAGAAACTGTTGCAATCAACAATTGCTTTCATAATAAATGTTTTTGTTTCCGGGATGTATGTGCAGTCTGTTGGGTTTGGAGTAGCCCGCCAACAGGCGGACTACTCAACAATGTACAGGATGGCTTAATGGAATGGTTTAATATAGTTGTACGCTTGTATAATAGCGATAAAGGTGTTCATTGCTGCATATTGCAGTGGTGTACAAGAGTGCGATCCGCCAAAGGCGGGACAAGCGCAACGGCTGCCAAATAGTAATACTTCAGCCGGGTATCAAAAGATCTACACCGGATGGATGCTGTACGTAACTACGCCCCAAATGCCCAGTGAATCGCAGGAGGCATCCACTTCAATAGTTGCATGCTTTGGCGTTTCGGATAAAAGCCTCACTTTATTAAATGTTTTTTCGAGCCGCCTGATCAGCATTTCACCATTGAGCGTTGCCACTACCACTTTGCCACTGTCGGCCTTCAGGCTGCGATCGACAATAATAGTATCGCCATCGAAAATGCCTGCGCCCGTCATAGCGTCGCCGCGTACACGCATAAAGAAAGTAGCAGGTTTATTGCGGATCAATTGCTCATTAAGGTCAATGCCACGTTCCATATAATCATCGGCAGCAGCACCAAAGCCGGTTGCGTCGGCGGTTTTAACATCCTGTTGCGAGAACTTCTTTGTTCCCCGGTACGATGTTTCATTAAAATATTCCCCCTCCATATAATTTATTTTTGGTGTACTAAATTATTTAGTAAATTTATACTAAATTTATGACCCAATAAAAATTGTTTTATGAATACCGGGTTAGTAAAAAATGCTCCGTTTGCCTGGCCTGGCAACGGTAATCGGGAATACAGGCTGGTCATTTATCCTGATGCCGTTGTATATGAAAAAATAATGGCTGAAAAACAGCGGTTTAGTTTGAAATATGGGTTGGAACCGGCTGTTCAGTCGTTCCCCTATATAATGGTAACCGGTTTTTATGCGGGCGAAGGCATGGAAGAAACACTGATCCGCTGGATACAACGCATCTGCAGCCAGCACAACAGTTTTGAATTAACGCTTAATAATTATAGCGGTTTTCCCCAGCATAGCATTTACCTGCGTATTCAGGATCCGCAACCCCTACATCAACTGGCCACACAACTGAAAATGCTCGATAGCCATGTACAGATCATGCGGGGCAATGCTTTTGAACGTATTCCGCATATAGCCCTGGCCAATGAATTGCCTGAAGCGGTTTACCAGCAAAGCATGCCAGTGTATTCACAAAAAACATTTCGTGCCCGCTTTATGGCAACAGAACTGGTATTGCTTGGGCGCGATCATCCATACGCGACCAGTAAAACTATTAACGTATTCCGTTTTTTACCTGCTAATCATAAATCTTATAGTGAAGTGGCCTGAGATATTATTTCATCCCAAAACTTAAATTATGAAAATCAATATTCAGTCTATACCCGGATGCAGAATCAATGAGTATATGTTGGTGTTAAATCCGCATGAAGAGTTGCGAAACAAGATCACAAAGCTTAGAAGTGAGTTCAGTGAAACGTATAAGAATTCAGCTGCGCTCCTGAATAAGCCGCATATTGCATTGGTGCGGTTTACGCAACTTGAAATGATGGAGGAAAGGATTGTAAATCGCCTGAAAGTAGTGGGCATGGGTTTTCAGCCATTTAAATTATCCTTAAAAGATTATGGAAGCTTTCCCTCGCATACCATATACATTAATGTTACTACTAAAATACCGGTTAATAACCTGGTGCGTGAAATACGCGGGGCGCAACGGCTTATGAAACTCGATGCAGAACATAAGCCCCATTTTATTGATGAACCGTTCATTGTTCTTGGCCGAAGGCTAATGCCCTGGCAATATGAAAAGGGTTGGCTCGAATTTTCGCACCGGCATTTTACCGGTTCATTTATCGCCGATAATATGTTATTAATAAAGCGCAGGATTGGCGACCGGTCCTGGCAAATAGCGCAACGTTTTGATTTTATGAATTTGCCCGTTACGACAAAACAAGGGGAGTTGTTTGTATAGTCATGCTTATTTGGGTTGTTGTTTAAGCCTTTCTTTCAAATTTGTGTTGCCGCCTCCCCGCTTCGGCGGGGAGTGTCGTGCGGGCCGGCGAAGAAGATGGAACGGGAACAATCGCCCGTGAAATTGGTGTGACTATGTGAAAATAAAAGAGGTAAAAAATGAAAGAAATAAAACAGGATTCATACAGGGTTGCCCCAAGAAAAATGGATGACAGTGAAAATTATAAAAAAGGCAGGGGCGCCCAGATCAATACAAAGAACCGTTTCCTGAAAGATGAGCATGTTCAGGAACATGTAGAAGGTATTGACGACTGGACCGAAAAGCAGGAACCTACCCAATATATTGAACAGGAGGCCAAAAGCCTGGTGAATAAAGTTACCAGTCCCGATGTAGGTATGTGGTACAGCATGAACCCTTACACCGGTTGCGAACATGGTTGCATTTATTGTTATGCCCGTAATACGCATGAATACTGGGGGTACAGCGCCGGGCTCGATTTTGAAAGGAAGATCATTGTTAAAACGAATGCGCCACAACTGTTACGCAAGTTCCTGATGAACCCCAAATGGGAGAGTGTGCCAATCAGCATTAGCGGAAATACCGATTGTTACCAGCCTGCTGAGCAAAAATATCGACTTACCCGGTCATTATTAGAAGTGTGCCGCGAATTTAACCAGCCGGTGGGTATTATTTCCAAGAACGGGGGCATGGTACGTGATATAGACATTTTAAAAGAAATGGCTAATAGGAAACTGGTTTCTGTGATGGTAACCATTACCTCGCTTAATGAGGATCTGCGACGTGTAATGGAACCGAGAACCACAACGGCCACCCAGCGCTTACGGTTAATACAGGAACTTAGCCAGGCAGGCATACGGGTAGGCGTAATGATGGGGCCAATGATACCGGGGTTAAATGAACATGAAATGCAGCGGATCATGAAGGCAGCCCAGGAACATGGGGCTACGGCTACTGCCTATACTTTTATCAGGTTGAACGGGGCGGTTAAATTATTGTTCCACGACTGGCTGTATAAGAATTTTCCTGACCGGGCCGATAAAGTATGGCATATGATTGAGCAAAGTCATAATGGACAGGTAAATGATTCGCGATGGGGAGTACGGATGAGAGGAGAAGGCGATATTGCCGAGATGGTTGCCCAGCAATATCGCACATACTCAAAGCTCTATAGAATGAACGCCGACGAAACAGATTTAGACACGACCAACTTCAGGCGGCCGGGTGTACAAGGCAGGTTATTTGATTGAAATATTAATAGAACACCGGGCTGCTTTTTTTATAATGACTCTTTGAAGAACTTCTTTAATTCGCACGATCTCTTTACACAAACTGGCAATTTCCCTGGCATTCTCCAGAATATTTAACTGAGCGAGGGATTGTTCCAGTTCCTGAATTTTTCCCCTGTAATAATATTCCATTACCTCTACTGAATCGGCCAAAATCATTTTAAATGATTCCGGGGCAATTTCCTTAGCCGATACAGGGTTCGATTTACTGATGGATGAGTGTTGCTGTCTCATAAAAAAAAATTAATTGTTATTAATGTTCAATCGGGCCGAACCTATTCTACTGTAACTAGGGAATGCGGTGTTTGCTGCTTCAAAGTTCCTTCTTATACCCTTGAGCAACAAGAGTTAAAGTACCAAAAGATACAGGTAATAGCTGTAGAGAAATTGAGTAGTTCTACGGATTTTCGGGCTGGTATTAACCAATATCTTTAGCGCCCCGTTTAACCAATTTTTTTATTTAAAGCAACTATCATGAAAAAGTCACTGTTGACTTACCCTCTAATTCTTTTGTTCTTTATGGGAGCTTTGTTGATCGGTTCCTGTAAGGAAGGGCCTAAACCAGGTCAGATCTGTATCACTATTCCGAAAGACACATCGGAACTTGGCAGAAGAAACCATTTTATTCCTGTAATGGATATTGACATTTTCAGGAAAGACTTTCAAACTGTTCGCGACAGTGTTGTAAGCCGGAGTCCCAACTTTTTTATTCCGAATAGTGAAACATTCAACATAGCGGCGATAGATAGTTTTGTTCAGAACCCCAAGGTTTTTGGACTTAGATTTTACTACGGAGTAAAACCCGGACCCGGTAATAAAAAAGCCTTGCGATTAATTGTAGTAGGCGTTGATTCTTTGGGTCATGACATATATATCAAAAAGAAGGGCGCGGCCCTGGCAGCGCAGGTTTCGGATGATGACGGTGGTTTGGAATACGGTCAATGCAGCCCTCCATGTACTGTTGAGCAGCCATAATGTTGTGGTTTTGTTTATATGAATTTCAATGACTGAGATTTTCTCATACAATGGATGACACCTTACGTTTTATTTTTAGTTTAAGCATAGGTTTTGCTGTAATAATCGGGATAGTAAGATTTCGAAGGATAGATCCGTCTTACTATCCCTTCATTTTTAATTGTATAGCAGCCTTGGCTGTAGAGATACTTAATTGGAGGCTCACTGAAACAGGCCATCCGTCGGCTTTTATTTTTGTATTGAATGTTTTTTCTTATATTGACTTTTTCTTATTTCTCTGGTTATTTCATAACTGGGGATTGTTTAACAGAAATAAATCGACATTTTTAACCATTGCCGGAATTGGCTTCCTGATGTGGATAGTAGAGAATGTTACAACCGGTTTTGTAAAGCACAATTATTACTTTTTTATACTGTATGCATTTGCCCTGATCTTTTTCAGTGTGAATACGTTTAACAAGATGGTGGTTCATGAACGAAACAGCATATTCAGGAACCCGAAATTTTGGATATGTTTGGGAATAATTATTTTTTATTCGTTCTTTATACTGGTAGTAACTACCGGCATAACATTGATCGTTCATAAAGTAAGCGTTCAATTCAGAAGGGATTTGCAGGCGATAGGCGTATTTTCTAATTTATTGGTTAATCTTTTGTATGCAGTTGCATTAGTATGGGTCCCCAGGAAAAAGCACTATACCAGTCTCTTTTGATAGTAGTAGGTGTAGTGGGTATAATTTTGCTCTACTTCATTATCACCATCATACGCTATCAGCGCCGCAGCCTGAAACTGCATAAGGAAAAGATACAGGCCGAAATTGATACATTGGAAAAAGAGCGTCGCCGAATTGCTTCTGACCTTCACGATGAACTGGGTCCCCTTCTTAGCGCCGTAAAACTTCAGATCAACAACCTCAATACTACCGATCCCGATGACGAGGAAATGATTGGCAAATCGAGCACCCATCTCGACAGCATTATTCGGAAATTGCGGGAGATCTCAAATAACCTCATGCCCAATACGCTGGTACGTAAGGGGCTTCAAAAAGCCATCACCGAGTTTATTGATAATAACCGCAATGCCTATGCATTAGAAATAAGATTTATATGTGAGCAGGACCTGCATTTGAACCAGCAAAAAGAAGTAAATATCTACCGCATTATTCAGGAAATTCTTCACAATACCATAAAACACGCCCAGGCCTCCCTGCTGATCATCAAAATAGTTACCGAGGGTAACCGACTTTTGTTAATGACGGCCGATAATGGAAAAGGATTTGATTATTTTGCCAAAGTAAAAGACAATCCCGGCCTTGGACTTCGTAACTTGCAAAGCCGGACCGAGGTGATGGGCGGTGAGTTTACCTGTCAAAGTGAGCCAGGTAAAGGCACCACATATACGATCGAAATTCCTCTTTGACCAGAACCAGGTGTTTATATTTATATGAGAACTTATGGCAATATAAAAGTTGCTATTGCGGACGATCATGAAATTTTTCGCGATGGATTGCGGGCCATGCTGCAAAAGCAGCCGGATATTTTATTGGTGGCAGAAGCTGCCAATGGAAAAGAATTGATAGAACAGGTAAAATCGCAGGAGCCGGATATTGTGATCAGTGATGTAAAAATGCCTGTTATGGATGGGGCTGCCGCTACCCGCCATCTTACGGAGTATTATCCGCAAATTGGCATCATCGCACTGACCATGTTCGATGAAGAAGATCTTATTATCGATATGCTGGAAGCCGGCGCCCGTGGTTACCTTTTGAAAAATGCTGATAAGAATGAGATCATAGAAGCCATTAAATCGGTTTACCAGCAACAACCGTACTACTGCCGTCATACCTCCAACAAGCTGGCCCAAATGGTGGCCAAAAGCAAGTTCAACCCCTACAAACAGAAACAGCGACCCGATTTTAATGAACGGGAGATCGATATCATTGCCGATATCTGTAATGGCCTCACCAGTAAACAAATTGCCGATAAAATATTTTTAAGTGTACGAACTGTAGAAGGACTGCGGTTAAAGATCATGGAAAAAATGGAAGTGAAGAACACCGCCGGGATAATTATTTATGCCATAAAGAACAACCTGTACAAGCCGGGCAATATATAACATATGGCTTACCACGCCTATTGACAATCACCTCTTTGGTACTGTAATTAATCCCGATGTATAACCGAAAATATGGGTACTGCATTGGGGGACTAAAAAAATATTTTTAAAAAACTTTCCAAATTATTTGGTGTAATTGAAAAAATATTAACACCTTTGCATAAACAAATCAACAAACATGAATCGCAAACAAAGAAACATAGAATCACAATACGGCTGGAGTCGGATTCATGACTTTGCTGTTTGCGGGGCGTGTTACGCTGATGAATAAGTTGAAAAAACTAATTCGATATAACACAGGCCCCGCAAGGAATTGCGGGGTTTTTTATTTATCGGCTGTTTGAAAAAATACAGCGAAAGGGCCGGTTCATGACCTTGCAGGGAAGGGTATGTTTTATTCATATGTGTGTAAAGGTTAGTGGCTGAGTTAGCAAAGAAATAATTACTGAAGCTTATGAAATTTATAAATAACAACATCTAAATAAACAAATACAAATAATGCCGAGACCATTGCAATATATACGACGGATGAGGAAGGATAGTTCAAAACGATTTATCCTGTGGCATACGTGTGCAAATGCGGAGGTGGTGATTTTTATCAATGGCGGCACGAAAGAGGATACTATACCAATACGACCAGGTTGTGTTTAAACGAAACTGTATAAACAGGCATCGAATAAAAAAGCCCGGTCGACAAAAACGACCGGGCTTTTTTATTGGTGTAATACCGGCAAATAGGTGTAATAATTAAAACTTCAGATGAAAAAGAAAAAGAGAGGTACGTGATGAAATTAATAATGAGTGTATTTCTGATCAAAGCTATTGTTGCTTTATTCGAAAATAAGGCCAAAAGGAATAAGAAAAACGGGCAACAGCATGCAGAACAAAATGATGCAAGACACCCGGCCGAATTTCAGGTACGATAAAAATTGATTAAAGATACGTGGTTCAAAAAGGAGGAAAATAAGCGTCCGCCGGCTGGCGGATGCTTTTCCAAAAACATTCATTGACCATTAAACCTGACTAAGATTAAACCTTATGAAAATGTGTAGCGGTAGCCATGGCCGCTACAAAATATAGGAGTATTCCGGTTGGTCGGATACCCCGTTTGGATCGGGGAGGCTGCAGGTTCGAGTCCTGTCTCCTATACCAAAAGCAGTATAAGCGTTGATGGCGGCGTACCTGACTTCCAATCAGGAGGACGGAGTTCGAATCTCCGGTGCTGCTCAAAGGTTCGTTGGTGTAAAGGCTAACATCCCGGATTGTCTATCCGATGATATGGGTTCGATTCCCATACGGACCGCGAAAAATTGTTGAGTGGTGTAACGGTTAAGCATATCAGTCTTTGACACTGATGGTGTTGGTTCAAACCCAGCCTCAACAACAAATGGTGGCTGTAGCTTATTGGTAAAGTGCCCCGCTGTGAACGGGGAGAACAGGGTTCGAGCCCCGCAGCGCACCCGAAACTGGCTTATAGTTTAATGGAAGAACACTGCGCTACGAACGCAGAAATGAAAGTTCGACTCTTTCTAAGCCATCAGTAAAACTGGCCCGTAGCTTAGTTGGCAAAAAGTACCCGGCTTTTACCCGGGGGATCATGAGTTCGAGTCTCATCGGGCCAACAAAAAATGACCCGTAGCTCAATGGTAAGAGTAAGTGCCTTATACGCACAAGGTTACCGGTTCGAGTCCGGTCGGGTCAACAATAAGATGACTTAGCTCAATTGGTAGAGCAGTACCCTGATACGGTACCGGTTGACAGTTCGAGTCTGTCAGTCATCACAGATAGTTAGGAACTGGCCCGTAGCTTAGTTGGATAAAGCATCCGGCTTCTACCCGGGCGATTATGAGTTCGAGTCTCATCGGGCCAACAAATAAATGGATGAATAGCTCAGCGGCAGAGCGTTCCCTTGTTAAGGGAAGGGTCGAAAGTTCGAATCTTTCTTCATCCGCAATTGGTCTGTTCACCTAGCTGGTTAGGCTTCCCGCTTTAGCGGGATGCATGAGTTCGAATCTCATACAGACTACCAGGTGCTTTGGCAGAGATGGTTCTATTGCATCCCGTTGAAGCCGGGATCATCGTGGTTCTCCCGATAGCTATCGGGACACGGGGCACCACCCATACGGACATAATGTAATGGCTAGCATGATAGTCTCCAAAACTTTCAGTCTTCGTTCGAGTCGAAGTGTCCGTGCTAAAAAAACAGGTTATGCGTACTCGTGTAATGAAATAGTTAATGAGACATTCTTTGTAAACAAAGGAGCATACATCTATTAACTATTTAAAGGAAAATATGGAAAATATATTTACGCAGAAGGTAATCAGCGCCAATCATGTGTTTGATGAACGCTTTCTGGATACTAAAGTATTATACCTGTACTATTTCAACCGCGTACCCAGTTTGAGCTTTATAAGCCATATAGATGGTGAAAAAGCGTTCAAAGCGATAAAGGAAAAGTTTGGTGCACAAATAAAAGACATACATCAGTATCGCTGGTATAGAAGTACGAAGAAGCAATATGAGTTTGATAAAACGATAATTATTCTGGAGAATAATTGTCTTATAGAGCTCGATGATTACTGTGAAATTTTGCACGATGGTTTGCAGGCTGATGTGATAGCTACATTAACAGAAATAGCGAGTCAATTCAAAGAAAAGCAAAGACGTCAGCCACTTGAAATCAACTTGATAGTGCAAAGTGGGAGCAGCCTTGAGCTAAAATCCATGGAGATCAAACGTACAAAACTGGATATCGGCCTTTTTTATGAAGATGATTTCAGGGAAACGGATGAGATCATCAGGCAAAGGCTGAATAAGAAGAACGATAAAGGAATTGTTTTGCTGCATGGCTTGCCGGGAACGGGGAAAACAACTTACCTGCGCTACCTGATTGGAAAAATAAAAAAACGTGTGTTGTTTTTGTCGCCATCGGTAGCTGGTAACCTGATGAATCCTGATTTTATTGAAATGCTGATCGATAATCCCAACACCGTAGTGGTCATTGAAGATGCAGAAAATATTATCATGGACCGCAAGTACAATTCCGGGTCGGCAGTGTCGAACCTGCTGAATATT
The DNA here is from genome assembly GCF_002077945.1 of Niastella vici. Lineage (GTDB taxonomy): Bacteria > Bacteroidota > Bacteroidia > Chitinophagales > Chitinophagaceae > Niastella > Niastella vici. Next base: position 154,038 of record NZ_LVYD01000001.1, on the reverse strand, counting down.
TCAGATGGGTTACTGGCCGATTTCCTGAACGTACAGCTCATTTGCACTTTTAATAATTCGCTCACATTGGTTGATAGTGCATTGATGCGAAAGGGAAGGCTGATAGCAAAGTATGAGTTCGGAAAACTGAGTGTTGAAAAAGCACAGCGGTTAAGCGATCATCTGGGTTTGAAAACAATTGTTAACCAGCCCATGACCATAGCAGAAATTGCCAACCCGCATGAAAAGGAGCAACCGGTTAGCAGGGTAGAAGTGATTGGTTTCAGACGAAATCTGATTCAAAACTAAAATACAAGGAATGGTAAGCCATGGAACAACAGCAATGGAGGCGGCTGGATGGTACTCGAATTAAAAGACCTATTGAAGACGAAGTAAGGACCGTACTGGTTCGTGAAAAAGAGATGGGGCATACGTTAAAAGTATGTATTGGTACCGATAGCCAGGTAAAGGGTAAAGAAACCGAATTCGCAACAGTGATCGTGTTCATTCGAAAAGGGAAAGGTGGTTTCATGTATATACACAACGAAACAACCCAACAGAAGATGAGCATTAAACAACGGATGTTAATGGAGGTTTCAAAAAGTATTGAGGTCGCTTATGCATTATGCCGCCTGTTTACTGTTTATAACGTAGACATGGAGGTGCATGCCGACATCAACACCAACCCGAACTTCAAAAGTAATGATGCGTTGAAAGAGGCCATGGGCTATATCATGGGGATGGGATTTGTGTTTAAAGCCAAGCCACATGCATTTGCCAGCTCAAGTTGTGCAAATAAAATAGTTCAGTAAACAAACATATCCAGGATGTATATGCCTGGATATGTTTCTTAAATAATTTAACCTGTTTAAAGATTTTAAAAAATGAAGAAGAGTACACAGTTCATAATGAAAAATAGGATAGCAAGGGTGCAATGGCACCGGAGTTTTCGATCGAAACCAAAAAAATCATTATGGACACAAAACTCATTCAGCAATACGGTACTGAAATTCTTTCGTATCGATTGCGTACTGTAAGGCAAAAGAAACGCATGCAGTACGAGGATTTTGATAAGCAGTTGTTGAAGACAAGCAGAAGACAAAGCGAATTATACGAGCAAAAACGCAATCTCGGCTGGGAGCCATTAGTTCCGCCCGTACAAAAAGGATGGATTCGATTCTTTGTTTTGCGGGATGATGTTGCGCGCAGTAAGCATGCTGAGTTATTTGAAAAAATTCTGGCAAAAATTAATACGTGCGACTGGAGCCATCGTAAAGATTTTTTAGTTAAGTACAGAAGATACGGGACAAAGAAATACAGGGTGAAAAAGCAAAGCTTATTACGTCCGTATGAATGTCAGTTTAAGCAGTTGGCTTTTACAGATGAAGAAAAGCAGTTCTTCTATGAAGTATGGGAAACCGATTGCAAAAAAAGATTGGTGAAGCGGTATGTTTTCAGTGAACCCTGGCGGTTTGTCTTACGCACCCGCCCCAATATTATTGATAAAGTAAAGAAAAGAGATGCATTGATTGATGCGGAGTTGCAGGGTATCTGGAATTATTTGCGAAGAAATCGCTTCTGCCGGCGATTAGATAAATTATTAAATGGAGGAGGTGGGTGCTGGTGGAAAGACTATGAAGACGGTCGTGAAAAGAATATGCTGAAGAATAAATCTCTGCAACAAATTCTAGATGAATTAACTGAAGACCGGGTTTAGTTAGTAAAAAATATTATTAATGACCATACTCGGGCCATTGCCTGGTCTGGTAAAAAAGCTTCTCCAACGGGAAGACTGGTATATAGCCGGTTGAAAACAACCTCGGTTGGTGAACGAACAAACTGATGGAAGAAAATGCCATGTTGTGGAAGCTGAAGGAAATGGAGTATGTAGAAAAGATCGCAGACAAGATCAGCAATATCAGTGTAAACGGAAATGGCGTATTGATCGATCAGCTGAAGCAGATCCTGGTATCACAGAAATGACCAGCCTTGTTTAAAGGTTGCGAAATATAACCTGTAGCCGCCGGAACGGACAGGTAGCTTGTAAGTTGTATAGCCTTGAGAATTAAAGTGGTCCCGGCCCGGCCGGGGCTACTTTATTACCATTCGGTTAAACCAGAGTAAGTAACCAGTAAAAGAATTATGTATGATGGCCGAAGTGATCAATACAATTGAAATGGAGCTCAAACAAACCTTTGATGAATTGTTCAAATGGTTTAATATTGATAATGAGCTGTTGAATTATACACCCGATAATAGGGGATGGAGCATTCGTAAGAACCTTGAACATATATCGCTGACGAACCATTATTTATTATTGCTGATAAGTAAGGGAGCTAAAAAAGCACTTGAAAGATCAAAAAAAGAAGATTTTTTAGGCAGTCTGGCCGATTATGATCTTGATTGGGACCGGTTAAAGATCATTGGTCAACACAGATCATTTGAATGGAGCCGCCCTGGTCATATGGAACCAAGAGGCAGAATGCGGATCACTGAAATCAGGTATGAGCTGGAACAACAATTGAAGCAATGCCATAAACACCTGCTTTCTTTGCAAGGTGGTGAAGGCGTTTTGTATAAAACCATGATGAGTGTAAATAATCTGGGTAAAATAGACGTTTACCATTATATATACTTTCTGGTTCAACATGCTAAAAGGCATATTACCCAAATGGAGCGTGTTGAAGTTGAATTTAATCTTGGCGTTAGCTGAATAAAAACAAATTATGGCGAAACTGAAAATATCAGGTAAAGAGTTAAGAGCTATCGGTTATCCCGAAGGACCCGTGATAAGCATAGCGATGAACGTAATGGAGAAGAACTATAAGTATGAGAAAAAGGAGGAAGTGATGGAATTATTGAAAAAAATACTGAGCGCGCCGGTAGAGTATGAAAATGATGCGGTGCTGGGTTTGATAGCCGAACAGCTGATCCCCAAAAAAGAAACTGCCCCAGGCGAAGCTATTGAATTGAATGCTACCGGTATTCACTTTAATGTTTTCGGAGGGGAAAATATTGAAGAAGGCGCTATTCATCAAATGCAACTGGCGTCCCGCTTACCTATTAGTGTGGCCGGTGCCTTAATGCCCGATGCGCATGCGGGCTATGGGTTGCCCATAGGGGGTGTGCTGGCAACAGAAAATGCAGTGATCCCTTATGGTGTTGGTGTTGATATCGGGTGCCGCATGTGTTTAAGCGTTTTTCCTATCACCCCAAAAGAATTAGTGCAACGGGAACATTTCTTTTCACGGGAATTAAATGAAGCCACTTTGTTTGGTAGCCCCGGAATATTTGAAGATGAAGATACTGTTGACCATGAGGTATTGGAACGGAAAGAGTTTGACGAGCTACCTTTATTGAAAAGTTTGCAATCAAGGGCCTGGAAACAACTGGGGTCGAGCGGATCAGGAAACCATTTTGCAGAATTTGGTATAGTTGAAGTAAGTGAGAAAGATGCGATATTAGGTATTGACGCTGGTTTGTATATAGGGTTATTGACCCATTCAGGTTCAAGAGCATTAGGGGCCAACATCGCCAACCACTATACTAAAATAGCAAGGGAAAAAAGACGATTACCCGGTGAAGCGGCTAATTTGGCCTGGTTGAATTTAGATGAACAGGAAGGTATGGAATACTGGCTGGCGATGAACCTGGCTGGTGATTATGCATCGGCCTGTCACCATGTTATTCATGCAAAGATTGCAAAAGCAATAGGTGAAAAGCCATTAACGATGGTTGAAAACCACCACAATTTTGCCTGGAAAGAAATGATGATAACCCCTGATGGAAAAGTAAAGGAACTGATCGTTCACCGTAAGGGGGCAACGCCGGCAGGAAAAGATGTGCTGGGGATCATTCCTGGTTCCATGACCGCTCCGGGATTTATTGTGAAAGGAAAAGGCGAAATAGCTTCTGTTTCATCTGCTTCACATGGAGCCGGAAGAAAAATGAGCCGTAGCAAAGCATTAAATTCTATTACGCAAAGTGAGCTGAAAGAACAATTGCAACGGAACGGGGTGAAATTGCTTGGCGGTGGGTTAGATGAAGCGCCGAATGCTTACAAGGATATTGAAGTAGTGATGAAAAGCCAGTCGGCATTAGTGGATGTTGTAGGTAAATTTTCGCCCAAGATTGTTAGAATGGATGGAACTGCACCAAAAAAATGGCAAAAAACGAATTCATTGGACGGTGAATAAAAGGATATATGCCGTTTCGGTTTAACCGGGACGGCATTTTCTTTTGTGCGCCCGGCACGGGCGCAAACTTTAAATTAAGGCGTTGAAAGCTTTTCAAAAATATAAGATAGGGCACTTTCTTCCAGTACCATCCGTTGCGACTGGCCATTTTCTTCTTTCCATTTTACCAGTCTGATGTTATCGCCTTCAATTTCAATACCGGTAACATCTCCATCTGAATAACAACAGCAACCACTATTAAAATACGATGGGATCACCATGGTTTTATGAAATTGTTTGCCGGCGTATTCCTGCTTTCTTTTTTCCAGTTCTGCTTCCAGAGTTTGAATAGCGGCAGTATCCTGTTTATCTTTTGCCTTTTTTAATTGTTTGGTAAGCCGTTCTATATGATCAAGCGAAGCAAATACCGGTTTATGGGTGTGGCCCGAAATGAACAACAGGTCTTTCTGCGTGGCACTCCATTCATACATCATGATATTATGTTTGTCGACCAGTTCAAAAGAGTCGGATGTTGAATTGATGCTGATATCGAGGAAGCGTTGCAGGGGCGTCCAGATGGCAGCTACAAACCAGGTGCTGAAAGCATTTCCATCACTCTTTTGATCGCCCTGGTGACCATGTGTACAAAAGATTGAATATTCGCGGTTGTTGTAATTGGTTTTCAGTAGCAGTCCTTCATATATGGTGAGTTTATCACCAAACACGGGTTTCAGAAAACGGGTGCGTGGAAACTCGAATTTCCATTGCAGATCGTGGTTGCCAAATACCCGGTAATAGCGATCCTGTTGTAAAAAACGCAACTCTGCCTGCAGATCGGTTTTGTTTTTATCCATCACTATATCCGGTTTGTTTTCCCAAAGCTCTTCGCAATCGCCCAGGTTGACAAAGTAAAATCCGTTATTGAAATAATAATTTAGCGCATTCAGGTAATTTTTCTCGGCCAAACGGAAATCATCTGCCAGGTCGCGGGCGCCTTTATGTTCGTCGGACAGGATGATGAACTTACCCGTTGACAGTTCAAATGGAAGAATGAGTCCACAGCCTTCTTTTTTATTTTGGATATTATTGAGTAACTGTGTCAATGATGTGAATACCTTGTCCTTTTTAGGAGAAGAAGAGATGCGCTCGGCCAGCCAGGTAACCGGTTTTTTAAATATGAATTGTAGCAATTTTTTCATAGTGAAAAATCAGGTTTTTTTCAATTGCCTGAAATTTATTACTTTAGTAAGATAGCAAATCACAGTCATTTAAAGATCAATGCAGTTTGACTGTATACCCGGCATGAAGATCGGAAAAATGCCAGGTTCTCTCCTGAATCCTGCTCTATACTATTTTAAACAGGCAGTCTGATAAATTAGCAGGAATGCCTGTTAACAAAATACTTGCTTCAATGAAACAACTATCGTTTGCTCCTCCCGCAAATCTTCAACGCTGGTTTTGGGTACTTTTGGCCATCAATTGCCTGTTTATTATTGCTTCAAAATGGTATATGCAGCCGCTGGCTACAGATGAAATTGTGCGGTTTGAACTGGCTAAAGAGCTTTCTGTAGCTGAAAGAATTATACTTGACTGGGAAACTTATGGAAAGCTGAACCATGCCATAATTGGAATATATCTCGATTTCCTTTTTATTGTTTTATATACTACCGGACTTTCGGTGGCCTGTATTTATTTTGGCCGGTTAAGCGGCCATGAGATCCTGATGCGTACGGGTAAATTCATGACTTATCTGTTAATAATAGCTGGAATTTGCGATGTAATTGAAAATATAGCCATGCTGAAAAGCTTACAGGGGTCACCTACCCGCTGGTCGGTTTTGCTGGCCTATGACATGGCCACCACCAAATTCTCCATGGTAATTCTATCGGCCCTGTATATAGCCATATGTCTGGTGTTCCGGTTACTGCGAAAAATAGTATTGTAAAAATTACACTTTGATATAGATCTTTTTTCTGTCCATAATGTATACGATGAGCCAGTAAAATGCGATCATACATATTGCATATAGCAAGGAACCGTTTTTTAAATTGGCTGAAACGGGTTTGCAAACATGTTGATAGAACCAGGGTAATGCGCTGGTATATACTTTTTCTCCTTTGTCGTCATAATGATCGACCCAGCGGAATAGTGCAATAACGCGCGGTAAAAAGCCACTCAGAAAGAAGATAAATAAGGCGTTCTTGCCAAAAACATCAAAAAAGCGGCTCCAGATACCTTTTGCGTCTTTGAATTCAATTAATAATATACAAACGGAAAGCACCAGTATGGCCAGGCCTGTAGTATAAAGCACATAGGAGCTTGTCCATATTTTTTTATTGATGGGGAATGTCATATCCCAGGCATAGCCGGTAAAGATCAAAATACAGCCGGCGATCAGTAAATGAGCCAGCATTTCATAATTCTTACCCTTTTGCTGAATATAAAAACCAACGAAATAGCCAAAGATCACCTGAACAATGGAAGTAAGCGTGCTGGTAATGCCTTCAGGGTCGAATGCAACGCCTTCACCATGATACATATGTGACTCGCCCAGTATGGCCTTATCTACCTGAACACCAAAATAACCATTCATGCTATAAGGATCGGCCGCACTGCCCAGCAAAAAGGTCATTGCCCAATAAAACAATAAGAGGGTGATGGCAGTTACAAATGCGCCACGTATCTTAAAAAAATAAATGATCAGTGAAGCAAAGAAATAGCTGAGTGCTATTCGTTGCAATACACCCAGAATACGTATTCCGACTAAAGCGCCATTTGCGCCTGCATATTCCCACGCTTTAAAGGTAAGGTGATCATCATTCCACCTTATAAAAGGCGACCAGTTAAGGAAAAAGCCAATGAGAAAGATGAGCAAAGATCTGGTGACCACTTTTTTAAGAAAGGCGGGAGTGCCAGCTTCCTGAAGCCGGGGCATTACAAAAGACATAGCATTACCTACAGCAAATAAGAAAAAAGGAAAAACGAGATCGGTAGGTGTACAGCCATGCCAGGGTGCATGTTCAAGCGGTGCATACAAATTTGCCCAGCTGCCTGGATTATTTACCAGGATCATAAAAGCCACTGTTGCACCACGGAAAACATCAAGTGAGTAGAAGCGTTTTTGCAAGCGAATACATTTATAGGGAAAGATAAGAAACCAGTGAACAGAAAACAAGCTATTGGGACCCTGAAAAAGCAGGATAATCCTTATTGTGTAATGCAGTTTTTTGCGAGTAGCGTTTGACCTTTTATAAGCAACAATATTTATTTATTCATATACGTTTTTGGCACGATATTATAAACCGCCAGTGCAGCAAATACTAAAATTATAGCAGTGTAATGGGGGTATTGAGTTATTCGTCGTTTATGATCGAGAGGATCATTAAATAAAAATAATACCTGTGTTTTACTGCTTAATGCAAGGCTGATTATAAAAATGATTATTTACCTTGCGGCAGTTGCCGAAGGGGGATGAATGAGGTATAAGAATACTCTTTAATGTGTTTTTTCGATTATTGGTAAAAGATTGGGACTGAGAAAATGGTATTTTGGATTGAAAAATAAAGGGTTAAGATTTTTTGCACATGTTTATACACATTAAAAAACACCTATATTTGCACCCGTTCAGGTAGCATTGCAGGCTTTTGCCGATGGAAGTACCGAATGGTTAAAACTTCCATGCTTTAGAATAAAAACATGGAAAGAATTCCTTTGTCAGCGCTAATTGTTACACTAAATATATTTTATAGTGGAAGGGTATAAGGAGTACTTCATTGAAGTGGCTCGCTTATGCCCTTTATTATTGGGTTTTTGATTTGGTAGACTTGAATTTAAATAATTCATAATCAATCGGTTCCGGAAATTATTCTGTGACTGACGAGGCGAAGCCATGCGCAGCCTGAATTTACTGACTGCATTACCTGATTATGAATTATTACAATTTTTATAGCTGATTTGTTGCATGAGGCTTTAATTCTTATATGGCTGCACAAACATCAAAAAAATGGTTTGCTGTGTATACCCGTCCACGATGGGAGAAAAAGGTGCATAAGCTATTGGAAGAAAAAGGAATTGAAAGTTATTGCCCGCTCAATAAGGTGCATCGCAAATGGAGTGATCGCATAAAACTGATTGATGAACCCCTTTTTAAATCGTATGTATTTGTAAAAGTAAATGAAGAAGAAAAAACGCCTGTTCGAATGACAAGTGGTGTAGTAAACTTTGTTTATTGGTTAGGTAAGCCGGCCATAATAAAAGAGAAGGAGATTTTGGTAATCAAGAAATTTTTGAATGATCATGAAGATGTTGAAGTGCGGGCTGTTGATATAAAGGCCGGTAAAAAAGTGATAGTGCAAAGTGGCGTATTAATGGGTAAGGAAGGTACAGTGAAAAAAGTTTTGCACAAGAAAGTAGAAGTAGTTATAGAAAGCATAGGATTTATACTTTCTGCCTATATTGATAAATCAAAAATTGTACTTCTTGAAAAATAATCAAATACGCGAATCTCTGCTTCGCATTCATTATTTTCCATTCATTATTTGCGCATTAATTGTTGCATTAACAACATCCTGCGGTAACGTTAAAAACCTGCAATACCTGCAAGGATCGTTTGATACGGCAAAGTTAAGCAAGGTGGAAGTTCCTGAGCCGATTATTCAGAAGGGTGATTTGTTAGGGATTACTGTTTATAGTGATGATCCGCTGGCAACGGCGGCGGTAACGAATCCATTGGCAAATAGTTCATCAACTTCATCTTTCGGTAACATAGGTGGATCTGGCAATGCTTCAGGAGGTACTACAACTTCGGGAGCTTCTACACTGCAGGGATTTGTTGTAAGTCAGTTCGGAGAGATTCAGTTATACAAGTTAGGTTCTATTCAGGTAGAAGGTAAAACAAAAAAACAATTGGGCGATACGTTGGCTTATATGTATTCCAATCTTGGATTATTAAAAAATCCTTATGTGGAAATAAGGTTTATGAATTATAAGGTTACTGTTATTGGAGAGGTAAATCGCCCTGGTTCATTTTCTGTTCCCACCGATAAATTAAATGCATTTGAGGCGATTGGTCTTGCCGGCGATATCACTATATATGGCCGGCGAGATAATGTGGTGGTAGTCCGGGAATCGAATGGCCAGCGAACGTTCGGCCGGTTGAATCTTAAAGATCCCAACGTTTTTCTATCACCCTATTACTATTTACAGCAGAATGATATGGTTGTGGTAGATGTAGGTAAGAATAAAGCTGCGGTGAATAATCAATCTGCATTTCAGGCTGTGTCACTTGGAGCCTCAATTCTCTCAATTACTGCCGTATTTATCAGTTTATTCAGAAGATAATCTTATGTCAGAAGAAATAATGGAGAATCAAACCAAAAAAACAGGTATCAGTCCCAGGGAAATGATCTTTAGATATCTCAGATACATTCCCTGGGTAGCAATATCAGTATCCTTGGCATTAGTAGGTGCTTATGTTAAGCTACGTTATTCCACTCCTACATATAATATAGCTGGTAAGCTCCTCGTGTCAACCCAAAACCCTTACGGTAGTGGTGGAGATAAGTTCGATGACATTTTTATGATGCAAAGGGTAGATAAATTGAATGATGAAATAGAGATTATCAAGTCACGGTCTATTGCCAGTCGCGTTGTAAATTCGCTTGAGCTGCAAAAACAGGTATTTAATAAAGGAAAGATCCGGTCCACTATTGTTTATCCAAAAGATGTGCCCTTTAATTTTGAGATATTATCAATACCTGATTCTTCTTCAGGGTTCAGCCTATTGATTTCTTTACAGGGGACTAATGAGTTTTTGCTGAATGAACAACCACAAAAACATTTCTTCAATGAGAGAATCAAGCTGAATAATGTAGAATTCAGAATTACTGCTAATAACAGGGATCGCAAATTGTTTGCCAGTAATGATTTTGTAGTATCCTGGCAATCAACAGAGAGTATGGCGTCTGGGTTAAGTGGGGGTATCAATGTAATCAGGGTTAACGATTATGCCAATGTACTATTACTGTCATTTACTAACGAAAATACGAGGCTGGGAGTTGATATAGTAAATCAATATATGAAGGAATACCAGCAGGCCAGCCTGGAAGATAAACGGGAGATTGCGGCAAAAACCCTTGCATTTATAGATGACCAATTAAAGGCAGTTTTCCGCGATCTGGGAGGGGTAGAACAAAATCTAAAGAATTATCGGGAAAAAAGTCGTGTAATTAATCCTGAACAACAAAGCCAGTTATTTTTTAATGAATTGTCTGAAACGAATAAGTTAATGGCAGAGCAGGAAATAAAAGTTAAGGTTATTGATTATTTGATCAATTATCTTTCAAGCAATGCCAATCAGTATAAGATAATTCCTTCTATGTTGGGCATTGAAGAACCTTCTTTGCTGCAACAGGTTACTGAATTTAACCGACTTCAGTTAGAGCGGGAAACAACCCTTAAAAATGTAGCGCCTAACAATCCGCGCATACTCATGATGGAAGCAGGCATAGGAAAACTGCGCAACGATATGCTTGAAAATCTAAAAAATGTGCGGCAAACCTATGTGCTTGCGCTGGACGCTATCAAGAACAAGAGCAAAGAAGCCGACCGATTGATCAATTCTATTCCGTCCAAAGAAAAACAACTGCTGGAAGTAACCCGGCAGCAGAGTATATTACAGGAACTATACCAGTATCTTTTACAGAAGAAATTGGAGACTGCTATTTCCTCTGCGTCTACCATATCAAATATTAAGGTAATAGAGCCTGCTATTGCTTCAGGAATTCCTGTTAGTCCCAACCGGAAAGGACTTTATATGTTTGCTATACTGATTGGGATTGCAATACCAACCAGTATTATTTTCCTAAGAGAATATCTTAACGATAAAATAAAAGGAAAACAAGATATCCAACAAATTACCCAAACGCCAATTCTTGGTGAAGTAGGGCATGCTGAAGAAGGCAAAACGCTGGTGGTAACCCGGAATAATCGCCGGTTTCTGGCAGAGCAATTTCGTATAGTACGATCGAACCTTCAATATATATTGCCGAATGTATCCAAACCGGTGCTGTTAGTTACTTCTTCGTTCAGTGGAGAAGGAAAATCATTTGTCAGCACAAACCTCGGCTCTGTACTGGCATTATCAGGAAAGCGTACCGTAATACTGGAGTTTGATATTCGTAAGCCGAAGATCATGAAGGGACTCGGACTGCATGAGCGCAAGGGAATTACCAATTATATTGTTGGAAGTATTAATCTGCATGAGGCGATACATCCGGTGCCGGATGTAGAAAACCTGTATGTAATCCCCTGCGGTCCGGTACCTCCCAATCCGGCCGAAATGTTGTTAAGCGAAAAAATAGAACTGCTATTTTCCGAACTTCGCAAACAGTTTGATGCTATCATAATAGATACAGCGCCTGTTGGGCTGGTAAGTGATGCTATAACCCTGGGTCGTTACGCAGATGGTACGATTTATATTGTTCGTCATAATTATACACAAAAAAGACAAATTCAACTGATCGACGATATTTACCGGCAAAAAAAATTGACACATCTTTCTATCATTATCAATGATATATCTGCAAGTGGCGGTTATGGCTATTATGGCTATGGTGGCGGCTATGGCTATGGTTATGGGTATGGATATGGAAATGGAGCCGGCAGTAATGGCGAAAGTTATTTCGATAATAGCGCACCTAAGCGTAGCAGATGGAGTAAATGGCTCGCAAAGAAATAGTTTTTTAAGAACAAAAATTTTCTAATAACATTATAAGGGATAATTATTAAATAGCATGGCAGCATTGACCGACGAACTCGTTATTGAGCCTGGGCGGGCCGAGAAAAATTACTGGAAAGATATCTGGCGTTACCGCGAGTTGTTTTATATTCTTAGCTGGAGGGATATTAAAGTAAGGTATAAGCAGACTGTAATAGGTGCTGCCTGGGGTGTGATTCGACCACTTCTGACAATGTTGATTTTTACTTTTGTGTTTGGTAAAGTCGCAAGTCTTGCTTCAAGCACTTCATCTACTCCATATGCGATAATTGTATTTGCCGGATTACTTCCCTGGCAGTTTTTTTCAACTGCACTTTCTGAGGCCAGCAATAGTCTTTTGGGTAATGCAAATCTTATATCAAAGGTTTATTTTCCCCGGATGATAGTTCCCGCTTCATCTGTAATTACAAGCCTAGTTGACTTTGCCATTTCGTTTGGGCTGTTATTGTTGATAATAATATATTACAAGTACCCACTTTCATTAAATATGTTATTGCTGCCTGTATTTATTATCATGGCATTTCTATTAGCTTTTGGAGTGGGCCTGTATGTTACCGCATTAAATGTTAAATACCGCGACTTCAGATATGTAGTTCCTTTCATTGTTCAACTAGGATTGTATGTTACTCCCGTTGGTTACAGTAGCAGTGTTATTGCTGAAAGGTATTCGGGAGAAATTCGTTTTTGGTTTTCGTTTAATCCTGTAGTAGGCATTATTGATGGATTTCGATGGTGTATTGTCGGCGAACCTATGTATTGGCCTGGATTTTATTTGTCCTTGGGAATGATATTGTTTTTTATGTGGTTGGGTATTTGGTATTTCAGGAAAACAGAAAAAACATTTGCTGACAATATTTAAGTTTAATTAATATGGCGTTGCCTTTAATAAAAGTTGAAAATTTATCCAAGAAGTTCCTCATATCCCATGAAAAGCAGGAGCCCTATACAACGCTGCGAGATGTAATGGCCAAAAGTGTTAAAAAATTATTTCAAAAAGGAGTTAAGCCTGAGGGAAACAGCGAAGAGTTTTGGGCCTTACGAGATTTAAACTTTGAAATAAAGCAAGGTGATCGGGTAGGAATAATCGGTCGAAATGGTGCCGGGAAAAGTACACTATTAAAAATATTGAGCAGGATATCGGAGCCTTCATCTGGGAAGATTTCTATTCGGGGTCGTGTTGCAAGTTTGCTTGAGGTTGGTACAGGATTTCATCCTGAGCTTACGGGACGCGAAAATGTTTTTTTAAATGGAGCTATTTTGGGTATGGGTCGCGCGGAAATAAATAAAAAGTTTGACGAAATAGTTTCATTTGCTGAAGTTGAGCGATTTCTGGATACCCCTGTAAAGCGATATAGCAGTGGTATGTATGTTCGGTTGGCTTTTGCAGTGGCTGCGCATCTTGAACCTGAAATTTTAATTGTAGATGAAGTGCTGGCTGTTGGAGATACCCAGTTTCAGAAGAAGTGCATTGGAAAAATGGAGGATGTTAGTAAAAATGAAGGGCGAACTGTTTTGTTTGTAAGTCATAACATGAATGTAATAAAGAACATTTGCAAATCGGGGATAGTTTTATCTCAGGGCAAATTGGTCTTTAGCGGAGGAGCCAATGAAGCTGTTGAAAAATATCTTGAAGGCAGTGCTGATCTTGGCACTGTGGCAAAGTTATATTCCCATAAAGTGAAATGTGAGTTTGCTAAAATTGTAAATATTAATATTAATAATAGTAAGAACCCACTGGTAACAATTTTTGAGAAACTTACAATCGATCTTGAGATTGAAGTTTTGCAAAATATAAGTCAGGTTGAATTTTTCGTTCTTATTTATAATATTGAAGGCTCACCAATTACCGGCTTATTTCAAAAAGATAATGATGAGCTGTTTAAAATTGACAGTACCAACCATAAGGTCTCTGTTACATTGGAAAATAATTTAGTCCCTGGAAAATATTTTGTTTCAGCCGGAATGTTTGACAGATCAAGGCAGTTCGTGGACTGGGTTGAATTCGGGGAGATGTTTGAAATTGAACATGCCTATGCAGATGGTCGATTGTTTGAACCAAGGTTAGGAGCTACTTTACAAAAAGTACAATGGGAGAAGATTCGTTAAAATTGAAGAAGCTTGTTTGTATTGGGGATAGCCATGCCAGTTTCTTTGCAGGTAAGGATATGATTCAGAAAGAATACCCTGACCCTTCAATAAATGCTATCCCTTTTCTGGAAGGTATCAGGTTGGGGCCTGTGCTAGCATATAGCTTGCATAAAGAAAATACTACTAACTGCGGCAGGGAAAAATTGTTTGAAATAGTTGCAAAGCTGGATAAGGAACAGGCTTCTATTCTTTTTTGTTTCGGGGAAATTGATTGTCGCTTTCATATTATTAAACAGGCAGAAAGACAGGGAATAAGTCTGGAAGAAGGCGTCAGGAATTGTGTTGACAGTTATTTCAAAGTAATAAAGGAAGTAAAAGATTTGGGATTTGATGTGTTCGTTTGGAATGCTATTCCTACATCTTACTTAAATCAAAACCCTGAATATCCTCATTACGGAAACCACCAGCAAAGAAATTTATGTACCAGATGCTTTAATGATATGCTTAAAAGCAAGTGCAATAATCATGGAATTGTGTTTGTAGATGTATTTGATGCATTGGTTGTAAAGCGGCTATTTACAAAGGAACATTACTTGTTTGATGGTGTGCATTTGGGACAAATTGCCATGCCTTTGTTTCTGAGGGAAATAAAACAATATTTTCCTCAAATCAAATTGCCTTTAAGAAGAAGAGTTTTTAGTTATTATGAATTGATCAAAGTGTATTCTCTTTTTAAAGCCAGAAAGTTTAGGCAACTCATTGTTAACAAAGTTCGGGCGCTGCAAAAAGATTGGTACCCATCAGTAAAATAACAGTAATAAAATATTCATTCAAAATTATATGAACTTAACCTGGCTTAAAAAGATATTATGGCGCCCTGTTTTTAAATGTATAACAAAATACAAGAAATGGTATGCACAGAAGTATATCATCCCTCCTTATGAGGAGAAAAGGCAAATAATTAAAGATCATCAAAAGCAATTTGGTGTTAATGTTCTGGTGGAAACCGGAACTTTTATGGGAGATACTGTAGCTGCATTGAAAAGTGATTTCTCAAAAGTGATTTCAATTGAATTAAGCGAAGAACTTGCGTTGAAGGCACAGCAGCGTTTTGCCAATGAGCCCACAGTAAAAATAATTCATGGAAACAGTGGAGCCTTAATGGCAAATTTACTTAGAGAGATTAACGCCCCCTGCATTTTTTGGCTGGATGGTCATTATTCATCGGAATTTTTCTTAGGCGACACGTATATTAAAACTGCTAAAGGAAATAAGCTAACTCCGGTGCTGGAAGAGCTAGGTGCTATTTTTTCATCGCCTCATAAAGAAAAGCATGTCATATTAATAGATGATGCCCGTTGTTTTGATGGTACAAATGATTATCCTACAATTCCAGAGCTGAAAGACTTTGTTTCTAAATTTAACGCGAAGCTTAAAGTTGAGATCAAAAGGGATATTATAAGGATTTTACCTAATTAAGTAATTGACGACAGTACAAATTGTTTGGTTCTTATTTACCAAAAAAGAATGGATAGAATTAAAGTAAATTTTACAGATTTCTGGCCTAGCTTTAGGGTGAGAGATAATTATTTCTTTAATCTCCTGAGCAAATATTTTCAACTGGAAATTTCTGACGAACCAGATATTCTTTTCTTCTCAAATTACGGGTACAGGCATTTGTCTTATAGTTGCCATAAAATTCAATTTTTTGGCGAAAACATTCGTCCCGATTTCCGCATAGCTGACTACGTTTTATCATTTGATTATCTTGATCATCCAAGGCATTTAAGGTTCCCCTTATATGTACTCTATTTCGACAATGAATATACGGTTGACAAATTGGTAAGAAAAAAAAGTGCGGATGAAATTGAGGCGTTAATGCAACGAAAGAAAAAATTTTGTTGCTTCATAGTCTCTAATCCCAAATCGGATACAAGAATTGATTTTTTTCATAAGTTGTCAACCTATAAAAAAGTTGATTCAGGAGGCCGCGTTTTAAATAATATAGGAAAGCAGGTTGCCGATAAACTGAGTTTTGTAAACGAATATAAATTCATTATTGCTTTTGAGAATTCTTCACATCCTGGATATACTACGGAAAAGGTGTTGGAGCCCATGCAGGTAAATACGGTGCCTATATACTGGGGTAATCCGGTAATAAACCAGGAGATGAATACAAAGAGCTTTATTAATTATCACGATTATAATTCTTTTGATGCATTAATGGAAAGAATTATTGAGATAGATAATGATGATAATTTGTATAAGCAGTATTTAGAGGAATGCTTATTTAATGATCACCAACCCAATGAATATTTTAGCGAAGAAAGGCTTGTTTCTTTTTTTAAGGGTGTAGTTGAGGCGTTGGACGAAAAACCGGTATCAGCAACATTAAATTATAAAAGAGTAAAAGCTGGCTTACTATTAGGCAATTATCAAAGAAAGATAAAACAAAAATTGCATGACTGGCTGTAAAAATTGTATTCTCGATTATAGTGATGATGCAAACCTGCAAATAGACGAGAATGGAGTATGCAATCACTGTCACTATTATTACAAAGAAGCGCAATTTCTTTTAAAAACAGGTGCTGAGGCTGAATCGTTACTTTCTGGAACCATAAACACTATAAAGCAATATGGAAAGAACCGAAAGTACGATTGCCTGATCGGATTAAGTGGAGGTGTAGATAGCAGTTATGTGGCATACCTTGCTGCAAAATTTGGCTTGAAAGCCTTGTGCGTACATTTTGATAATGGATGGAACTCTGAATTGGCAGTTAAGAATATTGAGAACATTGTAAATAAGCTTGGATTTGACCTATATACTTATGTTATAGATTGGGAAGAGTTTAAAGATTTACAGTTAGCTTATTTAAAAGCTTCTGTAATTGATATTGAAGTGCTGACTGATCATGCTATTTATGGTAGTATGTTTAAAATTGCCAAGGACAATGATATTAAATATGTATTAGGTGGGCATAATGTTGTAACCGAAGGCATATTGCCTTATCATTGGACTTACAATAAGAAAGATTTTATAAATATTCAGGCTATTCATAAAAAGTATGGTACGCGGAAATTGAACTCCTTTCCTTTTCTTGACAGAAAAATGAAAAGATTTATTAACAAGGCGGGTGTTGAATTTGTGAATTATCTGAATTGGGTTCCTTATGTAAAAGATGAAGTGAAAAAAACACTAATCCAGGAACTCGACTGGAGAGATTATGGCGGTAAACATTATGAATCGGTTTGGACGAGATTTTATCAGGGATATATTTTACCTGTTAAATTTAAAGTGGATAAGCGTAAGGCGCACCTTTCTTCATTGATTTGTTCCGGACAAATAACCAGGGATGAAGCATTAGAGGAAATGAAGAATCCTGCATACGATCCTGAGTTATTGAAGGTTGATATTGAATTTGTTTTGAAAAAATTGGGATTAACAAAAGAAGAGTTTGAAAAGATAATGAAACTGGCCGTACGGGATCATAGGGAATTCGATACGGAAGGCTCTTTTTTTAATTACTACCCTTTTCTAAAACCGCTAAAACCCCTTTGGCAATCGTTTAAAACGGTTGCAGGCATAAGAAAAGTCAATGCATCCTAAAGATATAAACGGCAATCGTCCTATAGTTTCTATTATTACCCCCAGTTTTAACCGCGGTGATATTGTTTTTGAAACGGCTTCATCGATCTTCAAACAAACCTATACTAATTGGGAATGGGTCATTGTAGATGATGGCTCTACAGATAATAGCCTGGAAGTATTAAACGGGTTTGCTGAAAAAGATGCTCGGATAAAAGTGTTTCAACGAAACCGAGAGCCCAAGGGCGCATGCACCTGTAGAAATATTGCAGTTGAAAATTCTTCAGGTCAGTATGTATTATTCCTCGATACCGACGACCTTTTGGCCCCTTTCTGCCTGGAACAGCGTGTGCAAGCTGCAAACGAATCTCCTGAATCTGATTTCATTGTTTTTTCCATGCTGCTGTTCAAAAAGCAGCCTGATGACATGGGGGTGCTTTGGAATATTGATACCGACGAAGACGATGTGACCCGTTTGCTATTGGGAGACCCTGTATGTCAGGGAACTGGTACCCTGTGGAAAAAGGATTCATTTAATAAAGCTGGCATGTGGAATGAAAATCTCAGATTATGGCAGGATGTGGAGTTGCATCTCCGTTCAATCTTAAACGGGTTTTCTTACAAAAAAAGATTAGACCTTGATCCGGATGTTTATATAAGGGTGTCGGAAGTAAGTTTATCACGAACAGGCTATCATTCGCGGCCAAAACTTCAAAGCCGCATGCTTGTGTTTACAGAAACCACCATTTCGATTGAAAATAAAAACGAGAAGTCGAAATATAAAAGAGGATTGCGGAACATGGGTGTGGATTTGATTTCAAGTGCAATAAGAAGCAATTGTTTTGAAGAGGCTAAAACGCTTCTTGGTTTTTGTATTACCCATAATATTTTGTCGGGTTCAGATGAAAAGTTTTTTTTAAAGTATATAGGCCTTAAGAAGTTCAAACTGTTGAGCATTCCATTTCTTAATCATTATTTTGAAAAGAAGTTGAAGGCGCTGCATATACCTGTTGAAAGTTATTTGGGAAAAATAAAATATTCCCATCCAATTCAATTTAGTTAAAAAACTAGGGAAAATTTAATGTTCAGTAATTCACACAACAGGATCAAGGAATGTAAAAAGCAAAAGCTTGTTTTGTGAGTAATAGTAGTAAAGTATTGGTATCTATTGTAATTCCTGTTAAAAATGGGGACTATTGGCTTAGTGATACGCTAAAAGGGTTATTAAGTCAAAAAATAAATGGGGGATTAGAGGTAATAATAATAGATTCCGGTTCAACAGATTCAAGTCTTGATATTATAACCCAATTTCCGGTTCGCCTGATACAAATTGATGCGGCTTCTTTTAATCATGGTTTAACGCGAAACCTGGGAGTTAAGGAGGCAAAAGGGGAATTTGTTATAATGACTGTCCAGGATGCAAAGCCCGTCGACGAATTCTGGGTTCAACATTTACTCAATGGGTTCGAAGAAGAAAGTGTAGCTGGCGTTTGTGGTCAGCAAATTGTTCCATGGGAGAAAGATAAAAATCCCGTAGCATGGTTCAGGCCGCAATCTGATCCACAACTCGTAAAATATAATTTTACTCCGGATCAATTCAACCAATTACATCCAACACAAAAAAGAACTGTGTGTGGATGGGATAATGTGTGCGCGATCTATAGAAAAAAGATCTTGGAAGAAATTCCTTTCCGGGAAGTTATGTTTGCTGAAGACTGTTTATGGGCCAGAGAGGCAATTTTGAAAGGATATTCCATTGCATATAATCCCAAAGCGAGAGTTTATCACTACCATTATGAGGAGCCGGCTTCTATAGTTAAAAGACTGTTTGCTGAGTATTATCATTTTTACAGGTTTTTAGGCTTTAAGCCCTCATATACAGATAATGGCTTTATTCGGAAATTGAAAGATATCAAGTTATTAGTGAAAGAAAGGGAAGTGACATGGCCCGACAAATGGAAGTGGTTCTGGTACAATCTTGCAATAAGGGAAAAAGTAAATGAAACCATTGACATTTTTAACCAATCTGTTTCTGAAGGAGAAGATGCTCTTCTTAAAAAATATAAATTATTGTGCGACCAAATTCCTCAAGCGCATAAACCCGTTTAATATTTCCTGCTAACAATATGCAATACCCACTGGTTAGTGTATTAATGACGGCTTATAATCGTGAAAAGTATATTGAAGAAGCTATCGAGAGTGTACTGGCCTCTACACTTAAAGATTTTGAACTAATTATTGTAGATGATAGTTCGGCCGATAAAACAGTTGAAATAGCAAACTCATATGCTAAAAAAGACAAAAGAGTAAAAATCTTTATTAACGAGCATAATCTTGGAGATTATCCAAACAGGAATAAGGCGGCTTCTTATGCACAGAGTAAGTATATCAAGTATCTTGATTCAGATGATATTATGTATCCCCATTGCCTCGAAGTAATGGTTCATTGCATGGAAAAATTTCCTGCAGCCGGTTTTGGCTTATCCGCAAAAACAGATCCTTCAAAACCATATCCTGTATTTTTAACTTCCAGAGAAGCATATATAGAGAATTTTTATGGCTATGGCCATTTTGATAGAGCGCCGGGCTCCTCAATAATAAAAAAAGAAGCATTTGATAAAGTGGGTGGATTCAGCGGTGAAAGAATGATAGGGGATACTGATCTGTGGTACCGGCTTGCAATGAACTATCCAATGGTAAAATTTGTGCCAGACCTGTATTGGTCTCGTTTGCATGAAGGGCAGGAATCCCAGTCATCTTACGCACAGCAGCAATATGAACAATTGCGTAAGATGGTAATGGACCGTTATTTCAAGAATCCTGCCTGCCCTTTAAATGATAAGGAAAGGAAAGATTTCTTGGCCGGCATTTCGCGAAAGAAGCGGAGAACTTTTTTTATCAATACTGTTAAGAAAGTTCTCAGATCAAATAATCATTAAAATCATCAATAATGTTTGACGCCAGAAAGTACTGGGATGAACGTTTGTCGAATCAATATGACTTAGTAGGCGTTGGTGATATATCCCTTGGAATGAATTATAACAAGTGGAGTTACAAAGTTACCAGGAAAATATTGTTCAGACTTTTCAGGAAATATAGTTCAATGTTTCAAAACAATAAAGTGTTGGATATTGGTCCGGGCACTGGCTTTGTTGTAAACATATGGAAGTCGTTGGGTAAAGACCTGACCGGAATAGATATATCAGCTACGGCTGTTAAGAATCTAAAGGTCCAGTATCCTGAATATTCGTTTTTGGAATTTGATATTGGCAGTAGCAAAGTAAATTTACCTGAGAATACTTTCAGTTGTTGCAGCGCTGCTTCCGTATTGTATCATATTGTAGACGATAAGGCGCTGGATATTGCGCTTTCGAATATTCACCGATTGTTGAAGAAAGATGGAATATTTATTTTTTCTGACAATTTTATTCGTGAAGGTCAGTACAATATAACCCATCAGCGGTGCAGAACTTTACAGGAATACAAAGATGCATTACATAGGAATGGTTTTGAAATTCTGGATAGACTTCCTAATTACGTATTAATGAACGATCCAGTTGATGCGCAAACAAAATTTTATCCCAGACTGTGGCATCTGTTAACAAGGCTTTCGGCAAAATCTAAATTGCTGAACGCTATTTTATGGCCCGCAGTATATCCTATAGAGTTGCTGCTTACTTCCGTGCTCAAGGAATCACCGGCACAGGAATTTATGATTTGTAAGGCTATCAAGTAATGCACGTTCTTATTATCCCTTCAGAAGAGTTTGTGCCTGATGCCAATCCGGTGGCTGGCATTTTTCAATATCATCAGGCATCTATACTTAGAGAGGCAGGGCATAAGGTGGGGGTCATTTCTATAAAGCAAACTTTTTCAATTCCTATGTTGATAAAGTCGTTGCTTTTAAAGAGTCTTAAAAAGAAGGCAAATAATGAAACTGACGACTTTACCTTTAAACAGGTGTTGTTGCTGGGATATAGAAAGCTATTTAAACTGAAAGAATTTATAACGGTTGAAAATAAAAAGGGCATTTCTATCTATAGAATAGACGGATTTTACTATTTGCCGCCGTCAGATGTTAACAACAGATCAGGATGGTTAAAAGCGGGCATGATTGCTTACCAGGCATATATAAAAGAGAACGGTACTCCCGAAATTATTCATGCTCATAATGCTGTATATGCCGCTATGTTAGCGGAAAGAATAAAAAAGAATTATGGCATTACTTATATTGTTACAGAACATAGTACAGCTTTTGCAAGGAATACGATTACCAGTCCGTCGCTTTTAAAATATATAAAAGCGGCGTATAAAAATAGTAATAGCAATTATGCTGTAAGCCAGCCTTTTTGTAACTTATTGGAAAATCTTTTTTCCGGGATATCATTTTCCTGCTTGCCGAATGTAATTGATCCTTATTTGGAAAAAAAGCAATATGTTCCTGATATCAAAAAGGAGAATAATGAGTTTGTTTTTGTAAACATTGCCGAACTGCATCCTAAAAAAAACCACCGTTTATTGATTGATGCTTTTAAGAAACTCAGGCTAAATTATCCTGATAAGGCTATAAAATTATGGATTGGAGGCAGAGGCGTGTTGCAGGAAGATCTAAAAAGGCAAATAAGTTTACTTGGATTAGAGCCAGAGATCAAACTGCTTGGACAATTAAACAGGGAACAGGTTTTCGATGCCATTAGGAACGCTGATTGTTTTGTGTTGTCAAGTTCTTATGAAACATTTGGTGTTGTTTTAATTGAAGCAATGTTATTAGGTAAGCCGGTGATAAGTACCCGATGTGGGGGGCCTGAAGGTTTTGTAAATGAAGTAACCGGACTTTTAGTAAGCAGGGACAATGAAGATGAGGATCTTTTTAAGGCCATGATGCAAATGATTGAAAGTAGAGAAGAATACAATCCGAAGTTGATCAGCGAGTATGCTATTAGTGAATTTGGTCAGGAGGCTTTTATTAAGCGCATGAACACAATATACAATCAAATAATTCGTAGTTAATGAGTAATGAGAAGGTATACAGGCAATGTGCAGTGTCTGTAATGGATACAATTGCAGACCCTGACATTACATTTGATGATATAGGAATTTGCAATTACTGCCATGAGTATCGCTTAGCGGAAAAAGAGGCTGTAGTGAAAGGTGAGAAAGGACGTATAAAACTGGAAGAAATTGCCGGCATAATAAAGAAAGCCGGACAGGGGCAACCCTACGATTGTATAATGGGCTTAAGTGGAGGAGTTGATAGTACTTATATAGCATGGCTTGCGAAACAACTTGGTTTACGGCCCCTTGCTGTTCATTTTGATAATGGGTGGAATTCGGAGCTGGCAGTTCAAAACATAGAAAATATTGTGAACCGCCTGGGATTTGACCTTTTTACGTATGTAATAAACTGGGATGAATTTAAAGACCTGCAAATCGCTTATTTAAAAGCATCGGTAGTTGATATCGAAGCGATTACAGATCATGCAATATTTGCGACGTTATACCGCCTGGCTGGTGAAAGAAAAATAAAGTATATATTGAGCGGTACTAATGTTCATACCGAGCAAACATTGCCTAAAAGTTGGATTCATCCAAAGTCGGATCATATTAATATCAAATCTATCCACAAACAATTTGGTACAGTTCCTTTAAAGACTTTTCCATTCATGGATGCAAAAGTTAAAAGGTACTACCAACAAATGTTGGGGGTAAAGTCAGTTTCAATTTTGAATTATACTGAATATAATAAAAAGCAGGTTAAGGAATTGATTCAGCAGGAACTCGGATGGCGTGATTACGGTGGCAAGCATTATGAGTCAATTTGGACCCGTTTTTATCAGGGTTATATTTTACCTACAAAGTTCAGTATTGATAAACGTAAGGCGCATTTGTCGGACCTGATTTTTGGAGGTCAGATTACGAAAGAGGAAGCGCTTGAAGAATTAATGAAACCAATTTACGATCCCGGTCAGTTGAAAATAGATTTTGAATTTGTGCTTAAAAAGCTGGGATTTACCAGAGATGAGTTTGATGCTTTGATGAAACTGCCGCCGCATAGTCATTATGACTATGATTATGAAATGCCAATAGATCAGAGATATCCTTTGTTGAAGCCGGTTAAAACAATTTATAGAAAGCTTTTTCCTGTAAAGAAATGATCGCCATTATTAACTACGGACTAGGAAACCTTACTTCCATTTTAAATATGCATAAGAGGCTCGGGATAGAGGCCATTATAACAAATGATCCTCAGGAGCTTCAAAATGCTGATAAACTCATTTTACCAGGTGTAGGTCATTTTGATAAGGGCATGCAAAATTTGAATCAAAGTGGTTTGACTGGCCTGTTGAATCAGTTGGTTTTAGAGAATAAAAAAACAATACTTGGTATTTGTTTGGGAGCCCAGTTAATGACAAGAAAAAGTGAGGAGGGAGTAGAAAATGGTTTGGGCTGGTTACCAGCTGATACTATAAGATTTAATATTAATGGGAATGGATCCCTGAAAGTTCCCCATATGGGTTGGACCGATCTTGCCATTGTGCAGGAGTCTCCAATCTGGCAGGACCTTCCTGTTAATCCGCGTTATTATTTTGTACACACCTTTCATTTCAAATTTGATAATGCTTCATTCGTAACCGGTCAAAGCACTTACGGTTATGAGTTTGCCTGTGCATTTCAAAGAGAAAACATTTATGGGGTTCAGTTCCACCCTGAAAAAAGCCATAAGTTTGGAATGAAACTACTTGAAAATTTTGCACGATTACAAAAATGAGCAAACGCATACGCATTATACCGGCACTGTTGTTAATGAATGAGGGGCTTTATAAAACTGTTGGTTTTAAAGATCCTGCATATGTGGGTGATCCAATTAATACAGTAAAGATATTTAATGAAAAAGAAGCCGATGAATTGGTATTGGTCGACATTACTGTATCCCGGGACAATAAGCCGATTAATTATAAAAAAATTGCAGAAATAGCCGGTGAAGCATTTATGCCCATGGCGTATGGCGGTGGTATCAGGAGTTTTGATGATGCCTGCAAAGTGTTTGATGCAGGATTTGAGAAAGTAATTATTAATTCGGCAGCAGTCAGGAATCCTGATCTGCTTGGGGCAATTGCCAGAGTTTATGGGAGCCAGGCTGTAGTAGTTAGTATGGACGTTAGGCCAAATTGGTTGAGAAAGTATAAGGTATTTACATTAGGCGGAACCCAGAATACCAATCTTTCTCCTGAGGTATACGCCCGCCAGGTTGAGTCTGCAGGAGCAGGTGAAATATTTTTACAGGCTATACACAAAGACGGTACCTGGGGTGGATATGATATCCCCCTTATTAAAATGGTAAGCGATGCGGTGAATATTCCGGTGGTGGCCTGTGGTGGAGCTGGAAATATAGATGATTTTAAGAAGGCGGTAATTGATGGGGGAGCCTCGGCCGTTGCTGCTGGAAGCATGTTTGTATATCAGAAGAAAGGAATGGGTGTGCTTATTACCTTTCCTACTGGGGATAATATTCGAATGGGGAATAATTGAAATAGAAAATTATGCGAAAAGTTTACACCCAGTTAGATGGTTTCAGGTTTGTTTTTATTTTTCTTGTTCTACTGGAACATTGGCTGCCTTATGGAGTATTTAAATACACGAAGTGCGGTACTATAGGGGTTAACTTATTCTTCGTTTTAAGTGGTTTTTTGTTAGGTGAAATTTTATTAGAGCAAAAAGCAACGCCTGTAGCCAAAGAAATAATCATCAAAAATTTCTTTATCAGGCGTTCGTTGCGCATATTCCCACTTTATTTTGTTGTAATTATTCTCTACAGCGTATTTTTCACCTCCGGTCAAATCTTTTTATGGAATGCTACCTATACTACTAATATTTTAGAGTGTATAAATATTAATCGTGTACCTCTTGAATTTCAACACATTTGGTCTTTATGCGTGGAAGAACAATTTTATTTGATCTTTCCCTTCATCATAGTTTTTGTTCCAAAAGAGTTTTTTTTAAAGATTTTTATTGGTGCAATTGTAATTGCCTTTGCGTGGAGATTTATCTCAATAAATAGTTCAGTATTTGAGAGTTACCCCAATAAATGGTCTTCACGCTTTCCGTTATCGGCTTTTGATGCATTGTTCGGGGGCGCATTATTGGCGTATTTTAAGGTTCATCATTATATTAAGACAAGTAAGTTCTTTTCATTAAAAATAGTACCGGTTTTGTTGTTTTCGCTGATTGCCATAACTATTTTCCTTACTGTACAGCAAGAGGCATTTTGGACTGATCTGTTTTTAAGATTGGTTTGCACGTTTATTGGTATTATAACAATAGGTTATGCTATTATAATAGGATATTCAGGCCATGTTAAGCGCTTTTTGGAACATCCTGCAATTGCATTTATGGGAAAGATCTCTTACGGAATTTATTTATTTCATCCTTTTGTGCAGGAGATATATTTTCAATATTTCCCCATAAAAAAATTAGAGGAATTATGTAAACTTGTTCCCAAGTTGCAGTATAATATGTATCTGCCTCACTTTGTGATCCTTTTCGTTTTCACTATACTTATATCTGTTATTTCATTTTTTTTATTTGAAAAGAGATTTTTGAAACTAAAGCGTTATTTCATTTAAATTTTACAAAATGATTGTTGGTAGGAAAATCAACTTTGCAATAATTGGTTGTGGTCGTATTGCTCAACGGCATGCAGAGCATATTCAAAATAACGGTGTTTTAGTAGCCGTTTGTGATATTGTAAAAGAGAAGGCTAATGAACTAGCGCAAAAGTATGGCGCCTCTCCTTATGATAATGTTGATGAATTATTGAAAAGCCATCCGGAAGTAGATGTTGTATCAATTTGTTCACCCAATGGATTACACGCGGAACATAGTATAAAAGCACTTAAGGCCGGCTTTCATGTATTATGTGAAAAGCCAATGGCATTGAATGTGCATGATTGCGGTGAAATGATCAACGCAGCTGAAAGAGCTAACAGGCGATTATTCATCGTTAAACAAAATAGGTTCAATCCGCCCGTTGCTGCAGTGAAAAAGCTGATAGAGGAAGAAAGGCTGGGAAAGATATACAGTATACAGTTAAATTGCTTCTGGAATAGAAATGAAGCCTATTATTTGAATTCCTGGAAGGGAACCAAAAAACTGGACGGTGGAACGCTATTTACTCAATTTAGCCATTTTATTGATTTGTTATACTGGTTGATTGGTGACGTAAAATCGGTTCATGCCATGGGTGGTAATTTTCATCACAGTAATACTATTGAGTTTGAGGATACAGGTGTAGTATCCCTGCAGTTTTACAATGGAGCAATAGGCACCATTAATTATACCGTTAATTGTTTTGAGAAAAATATGGAAGGTTCTCTTACCATTTTTGCTGAAAAAGGCACTATAAAGATCGGAGGGCAGTACCTGAATGAACTTGAGTACCAAAAAATTGATGGATATGTTATTAAAGATCTTCCGCCTGGTAATCCGCCGAATAATTATGGCCAGTACATGGGATCTATGTCTAATCATGATAAAGTTTATAAGAACCTGTC
This sequence comes from Niastella vici, assembly GCF_002077945.1. Taxonomy (GTDB): domain Bacteria; phylum Bacteroidota; class Bacteroidia; order Chitinophagales; family Chitinophagaceae; genus Niastella; species Niastella vici. The sequence continues at coordinate 126,882 of NZ_LVYD01000001.1, read as the reverse complement.
AGAAGTATTGACTGGCAATGGCATAATTGCAACCAACGGCTTCGAAGGGCTAAAAACAGTAGAAATCATTGATAAGATTTATACGGCGATGGGATCGTAATTCAGGTGTATAACAACCTGTCTTAGATAATTTGCAGGTAATTTATAATTTATGAGGGTTGTTAACATGGAATTAACTTACAACTTAATTAGAAATGGAAAATAAACCGAGGATTTATGATTACGGTATCCGGGAAGATGTAGTATTTGGAAAAGATGTACGGGTGATACAACCGGTAAATTTATATGGATGTAAAGTTGGAGATAATAGTTTTATTGGTCCATTTACAGAAATACAAAAGGATGTTGCTATTGGAGATCGTACCAAGGTGCAATCTCACACCTTTATATGTGAATTGGTTACGATCGGCAATGATTGTTTTATTGGGCACGGGGTCATGTTCATAAATGATTTATTTTCTGAAGGAGGCCCCGCAGCAGGTGATAAAAGTAAATGGAAAAGTACGGTGATAGGCAATCATGTTTCAGTTGGTTCAAATGCAACTATATTACCGGTGTCTATATGCGATCATGTAGTAATAGGTGCAGGTTCGGTAGTTACAAAAAATATAACTGAACCTGGCATATATGCCGGAAACCCTGCACGGCTTATGCGCAGGCATCCCAAACAATAGAATTAATATTATGAATATTCCCTTTGTAGATCTGAAAACCCAATATCAAAGTATCAGGCAGCAAATAGATACTGCCATTCAGCAGGTTATAACAGAAACCGCTTTTATTGGGGGAAATCACGTAAAAACATTTGAACAGAATTTTATCACTAAATACAATGTTAAACATTGTATTGGGTGCGCCAATGGCACAGATGCAATATATATATTATTGAAGATGCTGGGGGTTGGGCCCGGAGATGAAGTAATTACAACAGCATGCAGTTGGATATCTACATCTGAGACCATCGGACAAACCGGGGCCATTCCGGTGTTTGTTGATATTGAACCAAACTATTATACCATCGATGTGGACCGGATTGAAGAAAAAATAACTTCCCGTACCAAAGCAATCATCCCGGTACATTTATACGGGCAGATGGTGGATATTGAAGCGATTACCAGACTTTGTGAAAAACACGGGCTATATCTTATTGAAGATTGTGCGCAATCACATTTTTCTCAGTATAAAGAACGCAATGCAGGTACCTGGGGCATTGCAGGCACCCTAAGTTTTTACCCGGGTAAAAATCTTGGGGCTTATGGTGATGCCGGGGCAATTATAACCAATGATGATAAGCTGGCAGAAAAATGCCGGATGTATGCCAATCATGGCGCTTTGGTTAAGCATCAACATCAAATCGAAGGAATTAACAGCAGGCTCGATGGATTGCAGGCTGCTATTTTAAATGCCAAGCTACCTTATATTGGTCAATGGACCGAGCAGCGGATAGCCAATGCTGCTGTGTATGATGAATATTTAAAAAATATCCCTTCAATAAAAACGCCTAAAGTGCGCAATGGCTCGCGGCATACATTCCATTTGTATGTAGTACTGGCCGAGCGCCGTAATGAGCTGGCCGCATTTTTAAAGCAAAAAGGAATAGAAACCGCTATACATTATCCAACACCACTCCCTTTTTTACCGGCATACAAGCATTTATCAGGCACTCCGCAGGATTTTCCCATTGCTGCCCGTTACCAAAATCAAATACTTTCTTTACCGATGTATCCGGAATTAACGAAAGAGGCAATTCAATACGTTAGTCAATGTGTAGCAGAATTTTATCAGAAATAATTCGTGGGATTTCAATTCAATAATAAGGTTGTATATCTTCTTTCTTCTGACCGATGGGGCACAATGCGTGTTTCCAAGCATCATTATGCTCTTGAACTGGCGGAAAGAGGTAATAGGGTTTTTTTTATAGAACCACCCGATCTGCAAAACAAGGGAATAACCATTTCTCCCTCAGAAGATCATCCGTCTTTATATATTGTAAAATACCGGCCGGTTTTCAGGGGAAAGCGTTTCTTACCTGATCCTATTTTCCGGTTACTTTTGAAAGCGCAGGTGAAATTGCTGACCAAAGCAATTGGGCTGCGACCCGATATAGTCTGGTGCTTCGATCCTTACCGCTTTCTGAATCTGAAATGGTTTAAAGCTTCGGTAAATATCTTTTTTGCTGCTGACCTTTTCTATTATGATCATTTACCCGAAGAGGCGTTTACGGCAGATGTTTGTTTAGGGGTCTCAGATACGATAGTTGAATTATTAAAACCTGCTTGTAAAACGGCTCATTTTATTAATCATGGTGTAAACCGGCACTTTACCAGGATTGCACAGGAAGCATTGGACCAGTTACCTGGTACAATTCATCCTAAAAGCAAAATAACGGTGGGTTATGTAGGCAATCTTTTAATGGAAGCGCCCGATAGAAATACCATGAAAAAAGTCATTTCTGCTCATCCCGATACTCAATTCGTTTTTTGGGGGCAGTATGAGATAAAGGGAAACTTTGTAGCTTTTGATAAACCAGAGGTGTTTGATTTCGTCAGATTTCTTCAATCTCAGCCAAATGTTGTTTTGCGTGGAGCGGTACACCCATCTGTATTAAGCGAAGAAGTAAAAATGGCTGATATGTTTTGGGTCTGTTGGCAAACAACTACAAGTAAAATGTGGGATGGTTCAAATTCGCATAAGATACTTGAATACTTGAGTACAGGCAAGCCGGTAGTTTCTCATTATATGTCAACTTATCGCGATAATAATATTATTGACATGCTCGATTCAAAGGATAACAGTGAATATTTATCGCTGTTTTCGCAAATATTGAAAAGGGTTAGATCAGGTGAGCTGACTGATTTACAACGGGACCGTATACTTTTCGCTATGGAAAATTCATATCGATCACATATTGCCGGAATTGAAAAATTGATAGAATCACGTTTTTCATGAAGCATATTTTGTTTTTAACCAGTACTAATTTGGCTTGTAATCCACGGTGCCGTAAGGAGGTGGAATTGGCTCTTGATGAAGGATATAAGGTATCGGTTGTGGCTTTCGAAATGGACAACTGGACTAAGGACAAAGAGAGGCAGATTATCGAAGTGCTTAAAGATGTGACTTTTTACCATTTGCCAGCAGGCCGCTCGTCTTACTGGAATTGGTTAAAGTCAGTGTTAATAGAGAATGCGTGCCGGTGGTTATACAAATTTGGGATTCGTACCACATGGGTTATTGGCATGGCTGTTAGCCGAAGAAGCATTCTGATAAACGGATTACTAAGAAAAATAAATATTTCTCCTGATCTTATTATAGCACATAATCCGGGCGCTTTTTATCCTGCCGCTAAATTTGCCAAAAACCGGCAATCAGCATTTGGTATTGATGTAGAGGACTATCACCCGGGGGAAGGGTCTGATCCTTTTATAAGGCAGGTGAATGAGCAATTATTAAAGAAGGTTTTACCTAAAGCCGCATATGTGTCTTACGCGTCGGAACCAATTATGCATCGTGTGTTTGCTTTAGGCACTAAGAATAAAACGTCTCCTCAATTTGTAGTTAATAACACTTTTGCCGCGAGCGATTTCGGAGTGCCTGCTGAAAATAAGGATATTCAGTATTTACATTTCATCTGGTTTTCACAGAATATTGACGTTACAAGAGGGCTTGAGCAAGTGTTACCTATATTGGATTCCTTTCAGGACAAGGTTAGGCTGACGTTGATTGGAAACCTGAATAAATCTTTTTTTGACCAGTACCTCATCAACAGGAAATATGTTACAATAATATCTTCTTTGACACAGGAAGATCTGCATCGTCGTCTTGTGCAATATGATATTGGTCTTGCGATTGAACCTGGTAAAGATGAAAATAATAACCTGGCTTTATCAAACAAGATCTGGGCTTATTTTCAAGCCGGCTTGTATATTCTTGCCACCGGTACTGAAGCACAAAGCTCATTCATTGAAAAATTTTCAGATCACGGGGTTATTTCATCACTCGAAGAGACTGATTTAAAAAGAACAATTTCTTCTTTGCTTGATAAGCGTGATATAATTCTGGCAAACAAGTTGGCCAGATGGAAATATGCTCAAAGAAATTCATGGAGCGTTGAAAGTAATAAACTTTTAAAATCCTGGAAGCAAACCAATTAGTTGTGAAAAAAGTTTTGATAATTTCTCCTCATTTTCCCCCTTCTAACCTGGCAGCTGTTCATCGTTCCCGCCTGTTTGCACAACATTTGCCGGCGTTTAACTGGCAGCCTGTTATCTTAATGGTGGATGAAAAGTATTATGAAGAGAAACTGGATTATAATCTTGTGGAATTATTACCGGAAGGATTACATATAGAAAAAGCGAATGCGTTGCCGGTTACCCGGCCACGGTTCATCGGGGACATTGGCTTGCGCGCTTTTTTTCAATTGTATAAGCAGGCAAAGAAATTGGTAAAAAAAGAGAAAATAGATTTTATATATATAGCTATTCCTTCTTTTTATGTTGCTTTATTAGGAAGATGGTTGCATTATAGTACCGGAGTAAAGTATGGAATAGATTATATTGATCCATGGGTTCATCATTTCCCTGGATCTGACAGGAAATTTTCGCGGGCATGGTTTAGTACGGTCTTAGCAAAAACGCTGGAACCTATTGCAGTGAAAAAAGCATCTTTGATTACAGGTGTTGCGGAGGGGTATTACATGGGAGTATTAGAGCGTAACATGCATCTGAAAGGGAAATGCATTGCCGGTGCGATGCCTTATGGCGGAGAAAAGAATGATTTTAATATATTGAATAAACTGCAATTGCAGCCTTACCTGTTTAAAAAGGAACCCAATATAATTGATGTCATATATGCAGGTGTGTTGCTTCCAAATGCAGTTGAGGTTTTTCGTTGCTTTTGTAAAGAGATTTATGATAACAAACGGCTTTTTGAAAATGTACGGTTTCACTTTATAGGAACAGGTAAGGTATTGAATGATCCTACTGCATATTATGTTAAAAACCTGGCAGCGGAGTTTGAAGGATTGTGGGGCAACATGATCTTTGAATATCCGCAGCGTATACCCTATTTAGATGTACTGATCCATTTAAAAGCGGCTGATGGCGTTTTAGTTATAGGCAGCACACAACCACACTATACCCCTTCAAAAGTTTTTCAGGGTGCCTTGTCTGGTAAACCCATACTGGCCCTATTGCATGAACAAAGCACGGCAAAGGAGGTTATCGAAATGTCTGAATGTGGGCTTACGATGGGATTCAATGAAGAAAATTTTCAATCGGTATTCAGGGCTCAATTCATACAGAAGTTTAAAGCTTTTTTGCAATTGGTTCAGAAGTATGATTTCAGTACTATTAATTTAAAGGCATTCGAGGAGTATTCAGCTAAAAGTGTGACAGCAAAGCTGGCTGATCTTTTAAATCAGGCCGTTACAAAGAAATGAGATGAAACGACTTGCTATAATTACCACACATCCCATTCAGTATAATGCACCATGGTTTAAACTATTAAATGAAACTGGTAAAATTGCTGTAAAAGTATTTTATACCTGGGGGAGGGCGGGTATGGGAGCAAAGTATGATCCTGGTTTTGGTAAGGTAATAGAATGGGATATTCCCCTGTTGGAGGGGTACGATTATGAGTATGTTGATAATATTTCAAATGAGCCAGGTTCTCATCATTTCAAAGGTATCATCAATCCTGATCTTATAGAAAGAATCCAGGCATGGAAGCCAGATGCTTTATTAGTTTTCGGCTGGAGTTTTGACAGTCATTTAAGGTGTCTCCGTTTTTTCTATAAAAAGGTACCAGTCTTATTCCGTGGCGATTCTACTTTGTTAGATGAAAAAGTTGGGATCAGGCAACTTATCAGGAGATTTTTCCTGCGGTGGGTTTTTTCCCATGTTGATTTTGCACTGTATGCCGGTACCAATAATAAAATGTATTTCCGGAAACATGGCTTAAAGGAACACCAACTTGTGTTTGTTCCTCATGCTATAGACAACGAAAGGTTTTGCAATAATCCGGAAGTAAATGAGCAAAAAGCGAGGGACTGGCGCAAGAGGTTAAATATCAACGATTCTGATCTTGTAGTGCTGTTTGCTGGTAAATTCGAAAGCAAAAAAAATCCCGAACTTCTATTAAAAGTCGCTTCGGAAATACCTAATAAGGATATTAGGTTCATACTTGTAGGAAATGGGCATCTTGATTCGACTTTGAAGAATGCTGCGAATGGTGATCCACGAATTCATTTCCTAGATTTTCAAAACCAGAATTTAATGCCAGTTGTGTATAGGTTAGGTGATGTATTTATTCTACCTTCCAATGGTCCCGGAGAAACCTGGGGACTTGCCGTGAATGAAGCGATGGCAAGCAGTCGTACCATTATGGTTTCTGATAAAGTGGGTTGTGGAGTTGATCTGGTTTCTCATAAGAATGGAATAATATTTCCACATGGAAAACATGTAGAATGTGTATCGTTTTTAACTGCACTGCTTGAAAACAGAAAAAAATTAGCCGAAATGAACCGTGAGTCAGAAAAGCGGATTACAGATTTTTCATATGAGCGAATTGTAAGGGCTGTACTAAATATTCTGGACACCCTCAAAACAAAGGATTAATTGTAGCCATAGGTTTACCTGGGTTTCCCATTACTTAATAATTCATGATTAGCGCATTTTCAAATAAGATAAGTTTTTCAACAGGAGTAATAATAATACTTGCATTAAGTGTTTTGACATTGCCTCTGTTTCAAAACGGTATGTATTTATTTCTTTGTTTTGCCACTTTATTTGGAATGCTGGCAATTCTGTGGAAGTATAACAGGCCCGGTATTATTGTTTTTGCTTTTACACTCCAATGGGTACAGGTGGTTGCTTATGTAATATGGATGAATGTAAAAGAAAAGCCAATTGATTTTTTATCTAAAAATGCACCTAATGCTTTGCTTGTAGCATGTTTGGGGCTATTGTTAATGGCTTTTATTATAAGCAGAGGAGTGAGCAAACTGCCCGTATACTCAGACCAGGATTTTCAAAAGCAGGCGAGCCTGGTTAATAAAAAGAAGTTACTAATTCTCTATATTATTTCAACTTTGTTTTTAAGTTCGATAGGATTCGTGTTTGGAAATACCAGTGGTCTTGCTCAGATGCTGGTAACTGTGTCGCTTTTTAAATGGATATTTTTTATCTGGTATGGTGTCATAGTTTGGCTTAGTAAGAAAAATAGAATGGTCCTGATTGTAATATTGGCATATGAATTTATATCAGGCCTTTATTCTTATTTTTCATCTTTCAAGGAAGTACTTTTTTATACGATCATTGTTTCTCTTACATTCATTAAGCAAATAACATTCCGGCAGTTTATTAATTTCTTATTAATATCCGTAAGCTTATTATTTGTTTTTGTTACCTGGACGGCCGTAAAGGGGGGATACCGTGAATTTCTAAATCAGGGTTCACGTATGCAAGTTGTAAACGTTTCTAAGTCCGAAGCGCTTTCCAAGATTGGTGAGAAGGTGCAAACCATTTCGTGGAATCAATATCAAGCGTCAATGACTATGTCGCTTTACAGGATACAATATATACTCCATCTCACTAAAGTCATGGACAGAATTCCTAAAATAATGCCACATGAAAATGGGAAATTATGGTGGGAAAATGTTTCCTTTGTGTTTACTCCCCGCATTCTCTTTCCTGAAAAGTCTATCTACGAACCTAGCAAAAAGACCAATAAATACACCGGGTTTAAGTATGCCGGATTACAAAAAGGGGCAGCGTTCAGTTTAGGATATTTTGCTGACTCCTATGTTGATTTCGGTTTTATCGGAATGTTTTTACCCCTGTCTTTACTTGCGCTTTTTATAGTGCTTATCTATCGTACATTTTACAACATGCACCAATTGAATTTGGTTTTTCGATTTGCCATAATAAATGTCACCCTGTATAATTTTATCAGTTTCGAGGCTGATGGCTTGTTCTTATTTGGCCGTTTGTGTACGAACCTTCTGGTGTTCTGGATTTTAAGTAAAACTGTTTTTCCAACAATTCAAAAGTGGCTTTATGAGTAAGGTGCTTTTGAGTACTTGGGTGGTTGTAACTTTAGATTAATATAATTTGAAAAGAGCTATAATTACCGGGATAACCGGGCAGGACGGAGCTTATTTATCAAGGCTTCTAATTGAGAAAGGATATAAAGTAACAGGCCTTATAAGATCTAATTATGGGTCGAACTTAGGCCGTTTAAAGTATCTGGAATTGCTTGATAAAGTGGAGCTGCTTGAGTGTGATCTAAGCGATTTGTCGCAGGTTTTAAATATTATCACTAATTGCAAGCCAACTGAAATATACAATCTTGCTGCTCAAAGTGCAGTTTCATTATCCTTTCAACAACCCATTGGTACAATAACGTTTAATATTCATTCAGTATTAAATATACTGGAGGCTATAAGATTAATAGATCCGGTTATTCGTTTTTACCAGGCCTCAACCAGCGAAATGTTCGGGAAGGTAAACCAACTTCCGATCACCGAGAATTCCATAGTACATCCGTTAAGCCCATATGCTATTTCAAAAGTTACCGGGCATTATGTATGCATAAATTACAGGGAATCTTATAATTTATATACCAGCTGTGGTATTCTTTTCAATCATGAGTCATATCTGAGAGGAGAAAATTTCTTCGTAAAAAAATTAATTAAAGGAGCAATTGAAATCGTTCATGGTAAACGTGAATGCCTTGAATTCGGTAATCTGGATATAAAACGCGATTTTGGCTGGTCAGAGAAATATGTAGAGGCCATGTGGATGATGTTACAACAGGATCAGCCCGATGATTTTATTATCAGTTCAGGCAAGTCAATTACATTACGGGAAATTGTTTATTACGTTTTTGACAAATTGAACATAGACAGAAGCTGCATTAAAATAAATCCTTCCCTTTTCAGGCCTACCGAAATAGAAGATATATACGGTTCAAATAAAAAGGCACGCTCGGTTTTGAATTGGCAGTATGATATGGATTTTTTTGAGGTTTTGAATTTAATAATTGAGGAAGAGTTTAAGAATTATGGAAAATAAGAAAAAGGCATCTCTGGAAGTGGTATTCTTTCACAGAAAGCCAAGGACGGTTGGTAACTACAGCGTGGAATTTATTTTTGAGGATGTTAGAAAGCGACTGAATGGAAAAATTAATTCACGGGTTGTTGTTTCTGCTTATGAAAGCGCGGGGCTATTTAAGCGTTTATATAATTGCTACCAAGCCTGGCGAAATCAGGGGCAAGTAAATCATATAACCGGTGATGTAAATTATCTGGGACTGCTTTTAAAACGGAACGCAACCATCCAAACCATTTTAGATTGTGTACATCTGAATTCTTCCAGAGGTATTAAGTATAGCGTACTCAAGTTGTTTTGGCTTTCCATTCCTGAACGCCGGGCAAAATTTATTACTGCGATTTCAGAATCAACAAAGCAGGAGATTTTGCGTCACCATAAATGCGATCCGAATAAAATTGTTGTTATACCTGTAGCTATATCTTCGAAGTTTAAGAAAGCAGAGAAACCCTTCAATAAAGAATGCCCGAGGATTTTACAGGTTGGGACTGCACCTAATAAAAATATTCCAAAGCTTATAGAAGCCCTTCAGGGGCTACCCTGTGTGTTGAATATTGTCGGAAAACAGAATGATGCGTATGAGGCCCTGCTAAAGAAGTATAATATTCAATACATTTATGAATGGGGGTTGACTGATGAGCAGATCATGGAACGATATGAACAGGCTGATATATTAAGTCTTGTTTCAACTTATGAAGGTTTTGGCATGCCTATTCTGGAAGCGCAGGCTGTAGGCAGGGCCGTTATAACAAGTACTTTATATTCCATGCCTGAAGTGGCAGGAGAGGCTGCTGTAATGGTAGATCCATTTGTTGCAAGTGAGATCAGGAAAGGGTTGGAAAAAGTAATTAATGATGATTCATTTAGAACGGACATGATTGCGCGTGGTTTTGAGAATATTAAAAGGTTTGATCCGGAAGTGATTGCTGAAAAGTATTTGAACCTTTACCAGAATGTTATTCTTAGTCATTCAATTAGTTAAATAAATTTTTAATACTGTAATTATGTGCGGCATAGCCGGTATTGTAGCATTTAAAAGGAGTATCGATTTACCTGTTACTATCCGTCAAATGACTGATGCTATGGCGCACCGTGGACCCGATGCAGATGGATTTTTCACTAACGATACCATTGCTTTGGGGCATCGTCGGTTGTCAATTATTGATTTGTCATCATCTGCCAATCAACCTATAGCTGATCATACCGGCCGGTACCTGATCATATTCAATGGAGAAATTTATAATTACCGCGATGTAAAAAAACTTCTGCCCGAATATCCGTTCAGTACGAATAGCGATACAGAAGTATTGCTGGCTGCATACAGTAAATGGGGCGAAGCCTGTTTGCCATATTTAAAAGGTATGTTCGCCTTTGTGATATGGGATACTGTTGAACAGGTAATGTTTATTGCGAGAGATAGAATGGGTGTGAAGCCTGTGTATTACTTCGTTAATGATAATGTGTTCCTGTTTGCTTCAGAATTGCGGGGAGTGCTTGGAAGCGGCATTGTGCCTGCTAAAGCAAATAAGTCGGCTATCATTGAGTTTTTAAGTTATCAATCGGTTGGTTTTCCAGAATCGGCCATTCAAGGAATTCTACAACTGGGAGCCGGTAGTACCATTACCATTCGCGGTAATAAATATAGCATCAAAAAATATTGGGATATTACCAGTACGCCGACAATTGATTTCGATTTTGGCGACCGCTTACGAGTTCAGCAACAGGTACGCCAGTTGTTGTGTAATGCCGTTGAAAGACGGTTGGTAAGTGATGTTCCTCTTGGGGCATTCTTATCGGGTGGTATTGATTCCAGTGCTGTGGTTGGCCTCATGGCAGAAGTCGGTACTGGCCGTCCAAATACATTTACGGTAGGTTTTCAGGAAAAAGAATTTGATGAGTCTGGCTATGCAAATATCATTTCCCGCAAATTCAACACGAACCATAATCAGATTTTGTTAAAGCCGGCAGTATTTCTTGATGAATTAACGAATGCCCTTAATAGCATGGACACGCCAAGTGGAGATGGCGTTAATACATATGTGGTTTCTAAGGCCATCAAACAAAGTGGCCTCACAGTAGCATTATCAGGAATAGGGGGTGATGAACTGTTTGCCGGCTATCCCTTCTTTAAACAGTATCTTCAATTTAAGAAGTATGCATCGGTATGGGGGCCAGCGAAATTATTGCGTTTGGGAGCCAGGCTTGCATTAGGTGGCAGCAATAAATCACAAAGAATGAAGGCTTTGTTGAATGCTCCTGATACAACTATCAGATATTTTTATCCTGAATTCAGAAGGATCATTGCACCACAATTACTTTCTTCACTAACCAAATGGAATAATAGCAGGCCGATGTTGGAGGAGCAGCTGGTTAAATTACCTGCAACTCTGGAAAAATATCCGTTGTTAAGTCAGGTTTCAATAGCCGAATATACCGGTTACACGCAGTTTACCCTGTTAAAAGATACAGATCAGTTCAGTATGGCTGTTTCACTAGAAGCACGAGAGCCTTTTTTTGATCATGACTTAATTGAATTCGTACTGGCAATACCAGATCATTATAAATACCCGCATTATCCCAAACAGCTACTGGTGGAATCATTAAATGGATTGCTCCCAGATGAGATAGTGCATCGTAAAAAACAGGGATTTTTATTCCCATGGAGTGTTTGGATGAAGAATGAGCTTCGGTCCTTTTGTGAAACTCATCTTCAGCGAATTGCTCAACGAGATTTTATAAATGGTAAAAACCTGCTTACCTACTGGCAACGGTTTTTAAATAATGATACATCAGTGAGATGGATGGAAATATGGTTGTTTGTAATACTGGAATATTGGTTGGAAAAAAACGGGATTGAGTAGAAAGTACCATGAATAAAACAATTCTTGTATTTGCCGATTGGTTCGAACCTGGTTATAAAGCCGGTGGCCCTATTCGTTCATGCGTACATTTTGTACATCAAATGAAAGGCGAATACAATATCTATTTAATTACCACCGATCGCGATTTAAATGAAACATCGCCTTATCCCAATATAAATGTAGATCAATGGATAGATTATGACAAAGGAGTAAAGGTATTTTATTGCTCCCCCCAACAGCTTTCGTGGTGTCATATTCGTGCTCAGTTAAAGAAGATTAATCCCGATTTTATTTACCTGAACAGTATGTACTCACGGTATTTTACTATTTATCCGGTGTTGATGCAACGCCTTGGTCTAATTAACAGCAAAATTGTTCTGGCACCGCGAGGCATGCTGAAGGAAAGCGCAGTTCAGTTTAAATCATCGAAAAAGAAGCTTTTTCTTACTATTTTCCGCCAGATAAGATTGCACAGAAAGATTCATTTTCATGCTACCGATAAAACGGAAGAAAACGACGTGCTAAAATATTTTGGAAGTAAAGTGCGTTTGTCGCTAGCTTCTAATTTTCCGGGTATTATAAAAGATTATCCGGGAAGCATCGTTAAAAAAGAAAATGAGTTGTCGGTTATTTTTATCGGAAGGCTGCATCCAGTAAAAAACCTTGATTTTCTGTTACGAGCTCTTCAACCGGTAAAAGGACATGTTTTACTTACAATTGTTGGTAATGCTGAAGACGAAGAATATACCAGACATTGCAAAACTATAACGGATGAATATCCTGAAAATATAAAGGTGCAGTTTACGGGGGAGATTCCTAATTATAATTTGCCAGCCATCATAGCTCAACACCACATTTTTGCTTTGCCGACAAAAGGGGAAAACTTTGGGCATGCGATCTTTGAATCCTTGTCAGCAGGTAAACCCGTGGTTATCAGCGATCAAACACCCTGGCGAAATTTGGGTAGTATACAAGCTGGCTGGGATATATCTTTACAGCAGCCGGAAAAATTTTCGGAAGTACTGCAACGGTTTGCATCATTCAACCAGGCTGAATACAATACGTGGTCATATAATGCCTGGCAATTCGCAAAAGGATTTGTTCAGAAAGACGATCTTAAAAAGATTTATAATGATCTATTTAGTTAAATAAATTGCTTAATACTTATTTTGCAACCGGGAGTTGAGAAACATGCTTCTATAAGAATTAATTTCTAATAATTATATTTTTATTCGACATGAGCGCAGTCGATCATTCAATCTATAATAATGAGTGGTATAAACGTGAGATTGGTGCAGGTAAGTTAAAACAGCTTTTGTGGTATTTTATTAATGTCATTTTTTTTATCAATCCACTGAATGTTAGTGGTGGAGTTAAAAGATTTTGGTTACAGGTTTTCGGTGCTAAGATTGGAAAGGGAGTGGTGCTGAAACCTGCAATTAATATAAAATATCCATGGAAGTTGTCAATTGGTGACTATTCATGGATAGGGGAAAAGGTGTGGATCGACAATCTGGCCAATGTAACGATCGGTAAGAGTGTATGCATTTCGCAAGGAGCTATGCTTTTGACCGGTAATCATAATTATTCAAAAAAGAGTTTTGATTTAATGGTAAAAGGCATTGAGTTGGAGGATGGTGTTTGGATAGGTGCCCAATCAATAGTATGTCCGGGTATTCTTTGTAAAACGCATGCAGTCCTTTCCACTTTGTCTGTTGCCACAAAGGATCTGGAGCAATATACTGTATATCAGGGCAACCCTGCCGAACCTGTGCGCCAACGTGTAATTAGCGATAAATGAAGATTTCAATAATCACAGCCACCTATAATAGTGCCGCAACTATCAGAGATACCCTGGTGAGTATTGCAGAACAACAATATACCAATATTGAACATCTTATTGTTGATGGGGCATCCAATGATAACACCCTTGCCATAGTGAATGAGTTTACACATGTAGCCAAAGTAATTTCCGGAAATGACAACGGAATTTACGATGCCATGAACAAGGGCGTACTACTGGCTACAGGCGATATAATTGGTATATTAAACTCCGATGATTTTTATACCAGTCCTTTTATATTATCAAAAGTTGCAGCTGCTTTCAAAGATCCTGCAGTTGATGCAGTATACGGCGATCTTCTGTATGTAAAAGCCACTAATGTGCAGGCTGTTATCCGTACATGGAAGTCTGGCGTCTATAAAAAGGGGAACCTGTATTATGGATGGATGCCTCCGCATCCTACTTTTTTTGTACGCCGCCAGGTATATGATAAATGTGGATTGTTCAATACTTCTTTAAGGTCAGCAGCTGATTATGAATTGATGTTGCGTGTTTTGTTAAAGCATAACGTCAGTGCACGGTATATACCGGAAGTGCTGGTGAAAATGCGTGTGGGTGGTATGAGCAACGCTTCTTTAAAAAACAGGTTAAGGGCCAATAAAGAAGACGAAATGGCCTGGAAACTGAATGGCCTGAAACCTTATTTTTTTACTACATGGCTTAAACCAATAAGAAAGATATTACAATTTAACCCGATCAGTATATGGAAAAAGTAGCATTGGTTACAGGGGTAACCGGGCAGGATGGTGCATATTTAACCGACCTGTTATTGAAAAAGGGATATATAGTGCATGGTATCAAACGCAGAAGTTCTTTATTCAATACAGAGCGTATTGACCATTTATACCAGGATCCGCATGAACAGAATGTACGTTTAAAATTACATTATGGTGATCTCACCGATTCAACCAATCTCATTCGCATTATACAGGAAACCCAACCCGACGAAATTTACAACCTCGCGGCCATGAGCCATGTGCATGTAAGTTTTGAAACTCCTGAATACACTGCTAATGCCGATGGTATTGGAACATTGCGTATACTGGAAGCGGTACGTTTATTGGGCCTGACCAAGAAAACAAAAGTATACCAGGCATCTACATCTGAATTATACGGGCTGGTTCAGGAAGTTCCTCAGTCTGAAAGAACGCCATTTTATCCTCGTTCGCCATATGCTGTTGCCAAATTGTATGGCTACTGGATCACGGTAAATTACCGCGAGGCATATAATATGTATGCAGTAAATGGTATCCTGTTCAATCATGAATCTCCATTACGTGGGGAGACTTTTGTAACCAGGAAGATCACCCGCGGTGTGGCTAAAATAGCCCTTGGATTGCAGGATAGAATATATCTCGGTAACCTTGATGCGCAACGCGATTGGGGCCATGCCAAAGATTACGTTGAGGCTATGTGGCTGATTTTACAACAGGAAAAGCCGGAAGATTATGTAATTGCCACTGGCGTTACTACACCAGTTCGTGATTTTGTAAGAATGGCATTTGAAGAAGTTGGCATTGAGCTGGAATTTAAAGGCAAAGCAGAAAATGAAACAGGGGTGGTGAAAGCCTGTAAAAATCCGGATTATCATCTTGAAATTGGTAAAGAAGTAATTGCTGTAGATAAGAAATATTACCGTCCCACCGAGGTTGACCTGCTTATAGGTGATCCCACAAAAGCGCAAACGCAGTTAAACTGGAAACCGAAATATGACCTGGCCGGGCTTGTTAAGGAAATGGTTGCTAATGACGTGGATTTGTTCAAAAAAGAAAAGTTGTTACAGGAATCGGGCTACTATGTGCGTAATCAGTTTGAATAAGTTGGATGAAAGCCGTTCAAAAACTCCTTATTAACCCCAGGGTATGGAATTAAAGTATCACAAAGAACTGGATGGAATCAGGGCTATTGCAGCTCTAATGGTAATTGTTTTCCATTTTTTTGGAGAGTTTAAAGCAACCGGCCTGTTTGCTGTTTTAAATAAAATTGCAGTTTTTGGACAAACAGGAGTTTCCCTGTTTTTTGTTTTATCGGGCTTTTTAATAACCCGAATTCTTTTGAGTACAAAAGAATCTCCAGGTTATTTCGTAAATTTTTATGCACGAAGAGCCCTGAGGATATTTCCCTTGTATTATTTATTTCTTGCTATCTATTATATTCTTCTCCCGTTAACTCTTAATACACCCATTGTCAGCCTGAGTTTACAAAAATATCACTGGCTGTACCTTCAAAATTTCGCCATGACATTTAGATGGCCTAATGAAGGACCAATACATTTTTGGTCTTTGGCGGTAGAAGAACATTTTTATTTATTCTGGCCTCTTTTAGTTTACTTTTTGAGTAGCAGGAAATTAATGGTATCGAGCGTATTTATTATCATTTTAGCGTTTTGTGTAAGACTATTGTTGGTAAAGCTTAATTATGAAGTGTTTTATTTCACATTCTGTAGAATAGATGAACTCGCTGTTGGGACGTTGTTGGCAATTCTGGAAACTAAAAAGAAGTTGAATGAAAAAAACGCTAAAAAATTTCTTTATTTGGCTGTAGCTATATTGATTCCAACCCTCGGTCTTTGGACTGTTTTTACAGGTGCCGCTAATCCGGTAATACAGGTCTCCAAGTTTATACTCCTTTCATTTACGTATTTTGCTGTAATAGGATTTGTTGTTTCTATTAAAGAAACTCATCCCGTTAAAAGGATCCTTGAAACAAAATCTCTTTTATTTTCTGGTAAGATCAGTTATGGGTTATATGTGTATCATCCCATGTGTATTGGGCTAATAAGTGTGTTTTTGAAGACAAAAAGTATTGCGCTTAATTTTATATTGGCTATTGTTTCTACCTATCTCGTAGCTACTGTAAGCTTTTATTTATTTGAATTGAAATTTTTAAAGCTTAAGAAGTATTTCGAATCTAAAAAGAAAATAGTGCAACCTGAAATCGAATATCCTGTGCAGCAGGCCTAATATTGTTTTTGCTTTATTAATCAAATCAAATTAGTTCCTTAAATGTTTATCTGAACAAAAAATGAATTCTAATAGCAAAATATACGTTGCCGGTCACCGGGGTATGGTGGGGTCAGCCATTGTACGTAAACTGCATCAGGAAGGATTTAATAATATTCTGATGCGCACTTCGTCTGAACTTGACCTGCGCAACCAACAGGCGGTACAGGACTTCATGAAGCAGGAAAAGCCCGATTACGTTTTTGTAGCGGCGGCTAAAGTAGGTGGTATTCTGGCCAATAATACATACCGGGCTGAATTTATTTACGATAATATTATGATGCAATCAAACATCATTCACAATGCCTGGGTGAATGGTGTTAAGAAACTTATGTTCCTGGGTTCATCCTGCATTTATCCCAAACTGGCCCCCCAACCGCTAAAGGAGGAGTACCTGCTCACCGGTTTATTGGAACCCACGAATGAACCTTATGCCATTGCAAAAATTGCAGGTATAAAAATGTGCGATGCCTATCGCGCTCAATACGGTTGTAATTTCATTTCGGTAATGCCTACGAATTTATACGGCCCTAATGATAATTACAGCCTCGAAACTTCACATGTGTTGCCCGCCCTTATAAGAAAATTCCATGAGGCTAAACTAAAAAGCGAGCCATCAGTTATAATGTGGGGTACCGGCCAGCCACGACGGGAATTCCTGCATGCCGATGACCTGGCAGATGCCTGCTATTTTTTGATGCAACAATATAATGAAGAGGGGTTTGTAAATATTGGTACCGGCGAAGATATTACGATAAAAGACCTTGCATTAATGGTTAAGGAAGTTGTTGGCTACGAGGGCAATATTGAACATGACCTGTTGAAACCCGATGGTACCCCCCGCAAACTGATGGATGTACGGAAATTGCATAACCTGGGGTGGAAGGCCCGGATAGATCTGCGCGAAGGGATTGGGAAAGTGTACCAGGAATTTTCACAATTGTATGCTGGCGGGTTGTAGCTTTGCTGCCGGTATTGTTTTTATATTGATTCTTACATGTTTTCTATTTTTAATAAAAAGAAAAGAGCCCGTATTGATCTGAGTGGTCTGGGTACTGATATGCACTCGCATTTATTACCCGGAATTGACGACGGATCGCCAGATGCAGAAACCTCGCTGCAGCTGATAGCCGGTTTGCAGGAACTGGGCTACCGGAAGTTTATTACCACCCCGCATATTTTGTGGGATGTATACAAGAACGACGCTGCTACCATTGGTACAGCATACCAGCAATTGCAACAGGCGTTGCAGGCAAATAATTCAGCTATTCCCATTAGAGCTGCCGCAGAATACTTCCTCGATGAACATTTTGATGAATTGCTGCAAAACAATATCCCCTTACTTACTCTACACGAAAACTGGGTGTTGGTTGAATTTTCCTTTGTAACCACGCCCCTCAATTTTAAAGAAAAGCTGTTCAACATGCAAATGAAGGGATACCAGCCAGTGCTGGCGCATCCTGAACGGTATTTATATTTTATGAGCGATAAAAGGTGGTACGATGAGCTGAAAAATGCAGGTTGTTTTTTTCAGTTGAATATTTTGTCGCTCACTGGTTATTATGGAAAAGCCTCCCTGCAACTGGCCCATTACCTGTTAAATAAACGTTTCATAAATCTGCTGGGCACAGATTGCCATCATATGCGTCATCTCAATACACTTCGTTCGGCCGGTGATAATATTATGGAGCCGATTCAATCCCTTCTCGACAGCGGAATGCTGTTAAATCCTTCTTTGTAATTGTTTCCTTTGAGTTTTAATAAGTGAAAACACTGGTATACGTATTTGGAATAATAATAATCTATCTTTGCCCGTTTTTAAGAATTGATATTAACCCTATCAACAATGTGTAGACGGTAATTGGGGATCTTGATAAGCCAGCAATATTTTATTGTGTGGCTAAAATGTTTTTTTTGCGAAAAATACTACTTTTGCATTAAACTAAGTAACCCCACGGAAGTCTGTCATATTGTTAAAAACAAGAACAATATCCTAGGAAAAATAAATAATGGTATGAATTCCATACTGTTTTTTGTTTACCCCTATAAATCATGGCCTTTGAAATCTTTTAGAAAAAGTTTTGCCAAATCTGTTGGCAAAACCTTTACTTCCCGCTATACACTGGTGTTTGTAAATGGTTTTTTACTAGCATCCCTTCTTTATTTTTACTCGGAAGATTCATACGAGAAAAAGCTTTTTGAAGCCCTTGCCAGCTACGTGAAGGATGAAACACCACGTACAAAAAATAACGAAGAAGCTCTTCTGCTAAATAGTTTGCACCTTACTTATAGCCTGGGTAAAAACCGGGCTGGTATTTTTGCAAATAAAGAGATCAATACACTTAAAGCGTCGCTGATTCATCCCGTTACTTATGATCTTATGACCACTAATGGGGCTTGTGGTAGTTATGCATATATCTTAAGCCGCCTGTTAAATGAATTGAAAATTCCCAATCGAATCGCTCAAATGAAAGTAGACGGGCTTTATGGCGGGCATATTCTTGTAGAGGCAAAAATGGCCAAAGGCTGGGTTGTACTGGATGGTTCATATGATCTGTATTTCAAACGGGCCAACGGTAGTTTGGCAAGTTTTGACGATGTAAAAAATAATTGGGACTATTACAAATCACAGGTCCCTGCTGATTATAATTATCATTACGCTTATAATGATGTACGCTATACAAACTGGGATAAGATCCCTGTTGTAATGCCTGTAATAAAAGGTTTTCTTACACTCGCTGTTGGAAAAGAGATCGCAAACAATTTTTCATTTCGCACCTATGCGTTGCGCAAATTCCATATATTATTCGAGGCTACTATTTTTATCTATTTGCTGATCTTTTTGTTCATCTTCCGCAGATATCTTCAAACGAACCGGGAGAAGCTCACCAGGTTTTTGCCTTTCACCTTTCCCCGCAGAAAGCCATTGCTGGTTATTTCAGGAAATGCCGAAAGAAAAGTTGCCTAAGCGTAAATGCCTGACAGTGTTTTGCTTATATTACAGGTTAAAAAGTGCAATGGTTTAGTTTAAGCAATCTTATAGCGTGTTTAAACAATTTGATATTGCACTTTGTAGTTAACTGTATATGAATGCGTTTACCATAAAGGACCTGGAAAATCTTTCTGGTATTAAAGCCCATACAATTCGTATTTGGGAACAACGCTATTCCTTTTTACGGCCCCAACGCACTTCTACCAACATTCGCTACTATACCAATGAGGAATTAAAAATAGTACTGAATATTGCCCTGCTCAATAAATACGGGTATAAAATTTCCCATATCGATAAAATGAGCTCTCAGGAAGTGCGGGAAAAAATTGTTTCTCTCTCTCATATCGAAGCCCAGCAGGAACGGCTGGTTAATGATATGTTACAGTACATGATCGACCTCGACCTGGAGAAATTCGAGGATGTGCTGGATAATTATATCATTGCAAAAGGGATCGATAAAGCCATCAGTTTCCTCATTTTTCCATTTCTCGATAAAATTGGCATTTTATGGCAGGCCAGCCATATTCACCCTGCCCAGGAACATGTTGTTACCAATATTATCAGGCAAAAGCTCATTGTGGGCATCGAAAGCGTGGTTTCACATATTTCGGTCAACAAAAAAGTGATCCTTTTTTTGCCCGAAGGTGAGTATCATGAGCTTGGGCTGCTGTACACCTATTACCTGCTTAAAAGCCGCGGCGTACAGGTCATTTACCTGGGCGCTAATGTGCCTTTCCATGATCTTGAATTTATTACCTCCTGTAAACAACCCGATTACCTGTATACCCACCTCACCTGTATTGCCGGCAACTTCAATTTCGAAAAATTTATCACCCGGATCCGCCAACACGCCCCCCAGGTCCAGATCATAGTTTCGGGTCAGTTAACGAACTGTAATCTGAAAAAACTGCCCGCCGGTGTTCTCCTTAAACGGTCTTTAGGGGAAGTACTGGAATTCATAGCCGTACTATAATTATTAATAATTTATTTAATATTTCTGTTCAGGCCTGAATTTTAATTTTCTTAACAAATATTTTGGCCCATTAACCGTCAATCTCAATGGGGGATGGTCCTTTCTGCGCTGTCATATTCGTCATATGCCTGGAAGGCGGTTGGGGTGGTTCAATATTTTATTATAGAATTATTAATCGCCCGGATTTTTCCCTTATTCAATTTATGTTTAAATTTGGAGTGAAATTATTTAAACAAACTTTTTATGTCGACGGTTGAATTTAATCAAATGCTGGTGAACAATGCGGAGTTTTTGAAGCCGTTTGCAATAACGTTGACGAGAGATTCCGAGGCTGCAAAAGACCTGTTTCAAGAAACACTGTTTCGTGCATTGGCAAATAAGGACAAGTATAGTGTAGGCACTAATATCAAGGCGTGGCTGTATACTATCATGCGTAATATCTTTATTAACAATTACCGAAGGAAAGTTAAACAGAATACTATTTTTGATAGTACTCCTAATGATTTTCTGATTAACCAGACACAAAGCGTAGTTGCTAATAATGCTGAATCAAATTTGCGGTTAAAAGATATCCAGGAAGCTATTCATAACCTGCCCCAGATATTCAGAAACCCTTTCCTGTTGTATTTCGATGGCTTTAAATACCACGAAATTGCCGACATGCTTGGCGAACCGCTGGGTACCATCAAGAGCCGTATTCACTTTGCCCGTAAGCTGTTAAAGACGCAAATAGAACGGCACTAGTAGTTTATTTACCTGTTAACACCTGAACCGGTAGGGGATACTGTATTTATCCAAAATCATTGTCAGGATCGTATTGTTATCTTCTTTCCATTTGATATTGAATTGTAAAATTCAATAAACCTGATACTTCTGTCCTTTTCGGTTAACTGGCCTGAAACCATGATTTTGTACAGGCAATTATGGTAACACCATGAATATTTAGCAACTTTGTACCATGAGTAAAGTAACCGACGTGATACTGGTAAATGAACAGGATGAACCCATTGGAGTAATGGAAAAAATGGAGGCCCATCGCAAAGGGGTGTTGCACCGTGCTTTCAGCATTTTTATCTTCAACAGTAAAGGGGAAATGCTGCTGCAGCAACGGGCCGTAAGTAAATACCACAGCGGGGGATTATGGACCAATACCTGTTGCAGCCACCCGGCACCGGGCGAAGATACCTTAATGGCAGCCACCCGGCGCCTGCACGAAGAAATGGGTTTTACTACTTTACTCGAAAAGGTTTTTGATTTTACGTACCTGGCCGAATTTGAGCATGGCTTAACAGAGCATGAATTTGATCATGTTTTTATTGGCATGTACGATGGCCGTATATCACCCGATCCTATGGAGGTGAAAGATTACTGCTATAAAAGCCTGGAAGAAATAGAAGCTACGCTGCAATCGCACCCGCAGAAATATACTACCTGGTTCAATATTGCATTTCCTAAAGTACAGCAATGGGCTGTCGAAAACCTGCTGAAAAAAGTGGTGTAATTCCTCCCGGGCAAGAAAAAGGGCAGAAAGACAAATATAGTGTTCCACCAATGCTTTACGATCTTCTACAATAATACAGAAAACCCTTAGTGGCCTGTAAACATATTGATCATTTTATTGAATTGTTCGTCATAGGGCTGGCTATCCTGTTTGCTGCAGGGTATATTTGGAATACAAAGTCCAATAACCTGCGAAACGGGCCCCGTTTTTAAAACGGTATCTTATGAACGAAACCAGAACTGTTCCCAAATGGACCTGTAAAGCGGTTATACATCAATAACTATGAAGAATATGTACGAACACCTTTGCAGGTATAACAAAATTACCTGGATCCCTCGCTAGTCGGGGGATTTTTTATTGGTGGAATTGGTGGCGTCTGCAATTCCGCCCCTGTAAAAGGATATTACTGTTTCAAGAGCATATAAGCAGGAATATCCAGCGCTTCGGCTAACTGAGCCAGTGTGTTGAGTGTAACATTCACCTCGCCGTTTTCCATTCTGCTTATTTCGGCATTGTCAATATTACAAAGCGCGTACAAATCGCGCTGGCTCAAGCCTTTTTCATTTCTGAAATGACGCAGGTTTGCGCCGAACGTTTTCAATATCTGTTGGTTAGCAGCCAATGGTGTAGGTATTAGAAGGTTAAGATGAAGTTTTTTTTTAATTTTTCGGCTGTGATATAGTACATCATATTAAAAAATATATTATCTTCGTTTAAGCATCATCAGGGGATTGCAATGGCAAGAATAACCTGTTTTAGGGCATTTACCCATTTCAATAAGTATTCCTTCACCATTAACCAAGCTATTATGCGGTCTCTTAATAAGCACCCTGATTGGCATAATCAACCACTTCGCCTGAATGAAGAAGAATTAAAGAACCCCCGGCTGGCTATTGAAAACTTTTTTGAAAGTTATCATTTACAGGAAGTAAGGCAAATCTTATGGAACTGGATGGTGGAAATTGTAAGCAGCAGCCGCAGCATTTCCCAGGAAGGCCAACAGCGTAATGACCATATTTACTTTTATGAAAAAATGGAAGCCCTTGTTGAAGCCGCATTCTTATTGAATCAAAGAACAGATCTGTAAAAATTATACATATAACGACAGTTCCAGATGGCTAGCTTTTAGATGTATGTTTAGGTTAGGGGGATTCCTGCGCCTTTTAAGTACCGGTCCGTACCCTATATTTATTGTTTCCTGTTGCGCAACAGGTTTTATTTATCTGTTACATCAAACGTAAAATAATAGCTTCCTGCATACCCGGCATCATCCATGCCCTGCAGAACAGCTACATATTTACCCTTTCTGTCTGATGTATAAAACTCAACAGTAGCCTGGCCTTTGCTATCGGTTCGTACATCGGGCGACCAGTATAAAAGGTTCCTGAAATCAGGTATGCGGCTTAATGCCTGCTGTTCAGTTTTATACACCGGTGAGTAAAATTCACGTTTTAACTGTAACCCATCATAATCGAGGATCACCGCTTTTGAATCCAGTTTAAGGTCCTGTATATCTCCATGGTAGGTGGTAAAGTTTACAATACCATGGTAAATAAATTCTCCGTTGATGTATTTATTCGTCACCACTTCCAGCTTGTTTACCTTTAGCGGATCATAGTTCATGAGGATAGTATTATCTACCTTAACCCCATCCAGTAAAATAAGCGGATCGGTTGAATAAAAATCCCTTATATCAAAATCAAACATTTTCAGATGCAACTGACCGCCATACCGGCGTACCGCTACCTCGGGAACATATTCACGCAATACTTCTTCCATAGTGGTAAAACGGGTATAATCGTCGAGCATGTAAACTCTAAAGGGCTTTCCGTAAAATGGTACTGTGTCAATGGCAGGAACCGCAAAGCGGCTTAATTTGCTTCCCTCATAGGTATTGAGCACCTGCATGCCGATGCTTTGTTCGTTGAGGTTTTGTTGGGTAGCCCGTGGCAGAGCGAAGGCAGGCAATTGCCAGTCGCTGTATTTTTCAGAAAACGGATTCAGTACATCAACCCTGAAATTGCTGTCGACCGCATCGGTTTGAACAATGATCTCGTTTTGCCCATAATAATCCCGCACGTCAAAATATACTTTCCCTTCTTTATTGATTTTAGAATTATAGAATTGCAATTGTATACCGGGTATCGATAACCAGGCCTCTTCCGGGGCCATGGTGGCATTGCCCGTGTTATGTTTTACCTGGCAGGTAATAATGTGTCCATCAAATTCAGGCGCATATTCAAATGCAGGGCGGTTATCATGCAATACCTGTTCCCAATTGAAACGCCGCCAGCCATGCACCAGCATCAGGTTGTCAGTAGCTTCTTTAATTTCATCAGTGGCTGCTGAAAAATAATATTCCGGTGATTCAATATTACCCGTAAGTTCCGATGTGAGCCATAAATAACCAGGCAGCGAATTGGCATCAATTGTTTGCAAGGTGTCAAGGCGGTAAACCGCTAACGATAGCTCTGCAGCTGTGCCCGCCTGGGCATTGGCATGCCGGGTATTCACTGAAATTGCCACCCGTTTACGGTTGCCATATTGGGCCGCATTGCTATTGGCGGCAACTGTTAATACCTGTTGCGGCTTTTTGAAATACAGCCGCTCACATACCGGTTGTTGCTGTTCATTGAAAAGCGTAATGTTCGTGAGGCCTTCGGCCAGTTGGTTTTTATCGATCACAAAACGGGCCTGCCCGTTTATGAGCGATTGTTTTTCGGCCACCTGCATAACCTGGCGGCTATGCGCAAAAAGGAAAACAGGTTGATCGGGCACGGAGCGGCCGGTCACCGATATCGTGATAGTACCTGAAGCCTCTTCGGCTAATTGCATTACATAACCCTCATCATAAACGGCAGGCAGGGTTTGTGAAATAGTGTTGCCATCGGCCAGGGTTATCAGGGCTTTTGCCGGTTGGGTGCTGGCTGGTGTAAATAGAAAATGCCCCATGCCAAATTTAAAAGTTTGAAAACTGGCCATGGTATCATTGTTGGCTGATAGTACCACGCCTTTGCAGTGAACCCCTTTTCCAAAACGGTCGGTAACCCTGAAGGCAACTTTGCTGGTGACGGCTTTCACCAGGTTACCCCCTTCGGGAAAGAATGCAACCTGATAGCGGTTGCCTGTATCGGCAGCTTGTGTAGAATAAGTTTTTAAGGTGTTTACAATAGTTATGGGTTTTTCAAAATAATAACCTACAGAAAGATTCTTCATCCAGTTGGTATAGGCCCGCAGCTTGTAATTACCCGAGTTAATAGAAACCGGTAAATAAAACGAACCATTGCCTTTTCCCTTGCTGAGTGCAATTTTGGCTTGCATTACGGGTTTGTTGTCTTTGTCGAGAATTTCAACGTAAGCGATCTTGCTCAGGTCAACCGGTTGGTATAAAGCGGCATCTACATTATAAATTTTGAACCATAACAGTTCACCCGCCAGGTAGAAATTTTTGTCGGTATGCACGTACAGTTTCTCAGGGCTGTTCCCGGCATAATATTGTTTGAACCGGTCGGGTATGCCCGTTAAAACATCCTGGGCGCTGATAGTATTTAAAAGCAGCAGCGCCAGCAAGGTGGTTATTATATGTATGTGCTTATTTAGTTTCATGTATGCAAACTGTTATATCAGGTCAATGGTTTTATTATGGCCAGAAAGATGGTTTTGTATTGGTGCCACGTAAAGTGCAATCAACGCAGGTTGGGGACGCAGCAAAATATACATTTATGTTCCCGAACGGGTCTATATCAAGGGGAATTACAGGCGTAAGGTAAGAGTAATACTCTGCGGAATCCTTTGTTACATTATAGGTTTCGCAGTTTTGAAAATATCGCCAGTCGGGCACATCATTCCTGCTGATCCAGATCCTTTTTTGCTGGCGGTTGGCAATGCCGATATAGCCGATCACCGGTTCGCTGGGGTTTGAAAGACAATGAATATTTCCCTTGAGCTCAGAGGGTTGCCGGCCAAATACATTGCCTGTTTCTTCTGAATTTTTTTTCATCTTGTCAAGGAATTCATATTCTTCCTTGCTGAGTGCATATTGTGATACGAGCAGGCTGTACAACACGCTCAGTTTCCACGATGACGGTTCTATAAAAATGAGCGACCGGTGTAAACTGTCAATACTCAGCTTGGCCGATGAGCCCAATAAGAGGTTGCTTGAGATTTCTCCCTTCCAGCAGGTATATATTTTTTCTTCCCGGGTTTGATTGGGGTATCGCCATTTAACTCCGTCAATGCGGTGGGTAACGGGGTCTCTCGAAAAATCAATCGTTGTGGAATACGTTGAATGAAATTCCCACGTTTCTTCGGTTGTCCAGCGATAATACCAGGTATTATTTTTAGGGTCATGGGTATTTACATATAGCTGTACGCCGCCGTCTTGCCGTATCCAGCCCACACTGTCGATCGGCGGCGCCGCTCTTACATTCACATAATCCGATGCATATTCTTTGCCTGAAAGGGTTTTTATATAAAGCCGGTATTGCTGACTGCTATTGAGATTGATCCCGGAATTGATATACATTCCGCCGCTGGTTTCACTCAGGTTGTAGGTTGAGTTATCACGCCCCTGCAACTGTACTTTGGCCAGCGTTTCATTGATGAGTTTGGCGGTATCGGCCAATGGAATGGTGCGTGAAATATGGATCTCGGCAGGGCCGTTGGCGCTGATATAACCTTCAATGACCAGGTACCCGGTTTTAGGCACATTTACCGGTGCATTGTATTTTTCTTTGCAACAGAGCAGCAGTATCGTCAGGCAGCAGAATACAAACGTTCTCATATTATCTTATTTAAAACCTGATATTAAAGTTTACAAACGGTATGGCGTTTCCGAAAATGGATAGCTTGTATCCATTGATGGCGCCATTTTCAGAAACATAATACACCGAGTACGGATTCTTTCTTCCTGTGAGGTTGTATATACCTACCGTCCAGGAATTGTGTGTTAACTGATGCACTTTATGATTGCCTTCAATATTCATTGAAAGATCGGTACGGAAATAATCCGGAATGCGATACGCATTGCGATCGGCATAGAGCGCCCGCCACGAACCGGCATAATAAAAACGCCCTACGGGCAGGGTAATGGGCCGGCCGGTACTATAGGTAACGTTCAGGGAAACACTGAACCGGTGGCTGAAGCGGTAATTGCCCACCATGGTTATATCATTTGGTTTGTCGTAGTTGGCAGGGTAATATTTTCCGCCATTAACGACTTCGCCCTTGGTTGAGTCATCCATCTTCAGCAAGATCCTCGACCAGGTATAACTGATCCAGCCGTTTAATTTGCCGTTTTGTTTTTTCACCATCAATTCTACACCATAAGCTTTCCCTTTGGTGCTCATTACATCGGTTTCAATGTGGTGGTTCAAAACCAGCTGCGCCCCGCTTTTGTAATCCAGGTAATTTTTTATGTTCTTGTAATACACTTCTGCCGAGGTTTCAATTGTGTTCGATTTAAAGTTCTTGTATAAACCAAATGAAACCTGGTCGCCGATCTGTGGTTTAATATTGGGGTCGCTGAGCTTCCAGATATCGGTTGGTGAAATGGCAGTGGTATTCGACAAAACATGTATATACTGCCTTAATGAATTGTAGCCGGCTTTTACCGAAAAGCTCGAGGTGAGGCTGTAACGAAGCGCCAGCCTGTATTCAGGACCATGGTACGTATGTATGAATTTGTTTTTTTCATAAACTTTTGTGCCCTGCTGATTATCTTCTGTAATGGGTAACCCGGGCGTATACTCATTCACCGTTTTCGGTCCCAGGAAATTATAGAGGGAATAACGAAGCCCGGCCTGTAACGACAGTTCATCAGTGATGTTCCATTTTTCACTGAGGTAGGCGGCGCTTTCCAGTGCATGTTCTGCTTCCATGTTGTCTTTAGATACCAACGATGTTTTACTGTTGGGTTCATATGTGCCGGGATGCAGCAGGTAGCGAATGGAGCTTATACCAAAGTCAATGGTATGGTTGGCATTGATGTACCAGTTAAGATCTGATTTGAAATTATACTGGTTGATATCAAATTTCATTTTGTAGGCAAACAGGCTGTCCTTATCGCTGCCAATTTGATAGTCGTAATGATCGTACCCGCCGGTAAGCACCATGGTGAGTTTGTTCGAGAAGGTGTGCTTCCATTTTACGGATACGTTGTTGTTAGCGTAGCCATAGGTAGTATCGCTGTTCAAATTAAACTTGTCCTTGCTCAAATAGCCTGTTATGTACAGGTTGTTATTTTTGTTGAACTGGTGACTGATGTTCAGGTTCACATCATAGAACGAAGCCTTGCTGTGTCTGTATTCCTGAGGTAAGAATTGTAGCAGCCAGTTGGCATAGGTTGTTCTGCCACCCAGGATAAAAGATGTTTTATCTTTTTTAATGGGCCCTTCAATGGTAAAGCGGCTTGTAAGCAACCCAATACCGGCTACGCCGGCAAATTGCTTCTTATTGCCCTCGCGGCTGCTGATATCGAGCACCGATGACAGGCGGCCGCCATATTTGGCGGGAATACTGCTTTTGTATAATTCCACATCTTTTACCACCTCAGGATTGAATGCAGAGAAGAATCCAAAGAAGTGCGAGGGGTTATAAATAGTAGCGTCGTTGAACAATATCAGATTCTGGTCGGCCGATCCGCCTCTTACATTAAAACCGGTACTGGCTTCACCCACTGATTTTACCCCCGGCAGCATGAGTACGGCTTTTAAGATATCGGCTTCACCAAAAGCCGTTGGTACCTGTTTAATGGCTTTTATGCTCAACCTGTCGATACCCAGTTGTACGTTGCGTACGTTGGCCAGCTTTTGTGCCGATACAATCACTTCTTTCAACGAAGTGACCCGTTCATCCATATCAATATCAAAATTGCCGTTTGTATACACCATCACCTGCCGCCTGGTATCCTTCATACCTATACCCTGAATGGTGAGCAGGTTGCGTCCCTTGGGCAATGTGATGGAATAATATCCATACTGATCAGTGGCCACACTGATGGCAGGGCTGGTAAATGTAATAATAGCGCCGGCCACCGGTTCGCCTGTTTTTATATTGCGTACATATCCGGCCATGGTTACCGAACCTGAACCGGGATTATTATTCCGGATACCGATCTCGAATAATTTATTTTCTATGGAAGCGTCGATCCTTGTTTTCTTTTTATCGCCGTAAACCGGTGTTGCCAGCGAGCTGTCGGCTGTGGCATTGGAAAAGAAACCCGGCGGCAGGGTTGTTTTTATGGTAGCTCCTTTGGTGAGTAAAACATAAGTTTGTTTTTCGGGGATGGCAAAATGATATTCAGAATTGGCAAATACGAGTTCAAGCACTTTTTGCAGCGATACATTTGATACCGACACGCTTACCCGCAGGCTGTCAAACTGCGCCGGATCATAATAAAAGTGATAACCTGTTTGCGATTCCAGCTCGGTGATAAGGCTATCGATGGTTGCCCCTTTCAGCTCAATGCTCACTCTTTTGGTGTCAGACTGGGCGTTGAGGGAAAACCCTGTAAGTAAAAAGATAAGGTTCAAAACTATAAGCAGTCGCAGTTGTCTCATGTTACTTGTTTAACGAATCATAATAGGCAGTGGCTTTTACGATGGCGTTCTCAGGACCCTTCCGGTATTTGATCCTGTTTTTGCGCAGGTATTGTCTTACTTCTTTTGATCTGTCTTTTAAAAGGGCCAACAACCCTTTGTAGTTTTTGATTGCATAATAGGTGCCTTCTTTCTGAATAAAGAACAGGTCTTTTTGAATGAATTCCCGCTCCAGTTCGTCCTTGATGGTTTCTTCAATGTACTTTCCCCTTTTCACCAGTACTTTTAAGCGGCCTGTATATACTTCATCGTAATACCCCGTAATAATGGGTGGCCCTAAAAGGCTGTCAAGGCGAATGAAATGATGACCGTTCAGGGTAAACGCTGTTACTTTTTCGTGCACCAGTCCTATTTTGGTAAAACCATTGAAGTGTTGAACAACTACCTGGTCTTTCAGCAGGTCGTATAACATTGGCACATTTACAAATTCAAGCCCATCATAAACGACGCTACCGGTTTGCAATTCCCTTTGCAGAAAATAGGCGTGCCCTTTTATTTTGAAAGCATAACCCAAATGTTCTATGCCATTATACAGGCGCGATTGTTTTTCAATAAAGGGATTGTATACGTTGCCGGCATTAACAATGGTGGGCAGGGCTGCAGGGCCGCTTATGTTATTCTGCGCCATCCCCGGTTGTAAGAAGGCTGCAAAACATATTACTGGAAGAGCGTATTTTACCATTAGCAGTTATTGGTTTATTGCTCGTTGCATTATAATAATACTGACATTTTCATGAAACGGTTGGTAATGACGTTTTCATGACAGAAAAATTGCCGGCCGTGTTGCAGAAACGGGGATTGTTTTATCCCTTTTTTGCAATCAGCCTGGGCGTTTTTCAATAGACCATTTAGAATTTTGTACCTGCCGGTACTGATTATTTGTCTGCAACACTATTATTTTTCTCCTTGTGGAATACGCCTGTAGCTTTATGGGTGTACAAGATAAATAATGTAGAGTAGGAAAGACATTCTTTAAGCAAAAATTAATTTTCAAAGGTAGCTGGCGTTCAATATATTATTCTTTTTTAAGATCAAAGCGATGAACCGGCGGATTATTTCGGTTGTAATACAGGGTTACAGGAGTGGTTTCGGCATTACAGGTAATGAACGAAGCAGGTGCGAAGCGGTATTTGCAGGAAAGAGCGGCCTGTAGCAACAGGGTGAAAATGACGGGTAATTTCGGAAAAATCAGCCTGGGCGGCATTTGCGACGGTATTTCTATTGCTGGCTGCGGAACCGTTTTTTCTTAATCACCTGAACACCAGAGAGATAATTTTTGAAAAATATCTAATATTTTACCGGGTTGTACCAAACCACCCGTAAAGCCAGTAAATTTGCGCGCCGCGCCGGCGCGGCGCAATCAAAGGAGAAGATTCATGAACAATTCTTTACAGCAGTTGGCTAAAGACCTGGAAGGTGAATTGTATTTTGATAAAACCATGCGGGTATTGTATGCCACAGATGCTTCGGCATACCGCGAAATGCCCCTGGCAGTAGCCATACCGCGAAACTTAGATGATATCAGAAAGCTGATCGTATTTGCCCACAACCATAAAACTTCACTCATTCCCCGTACGGCGGGTACTTCCCTGGCCGGGCAGGTAGTAGGAAATGGTATTGTGGTGGATGTCTCCAAAAACTTCACCCAGATCCTGGAACTGAATGCTGCTGAAAAATGGGTACGCGTTCAACCCGGTGTCATCCGCGATGAGCTGAACATGTTCCTGAAGCCACATGGGTTGTATTTTGGACCTGAAACCTCTACTGCCAACCGGGCCATGATCGGCGGTATGGTGGGAAATAATTCCTGCGGTTCCAACTCCGTTGTATATCGTAGCACCCGCGAGCATTTGCTGGAAGTAAAGGCCCTGCTGAGCGATGGCACCGAAACGGTGTTCTCGGCCATGAGCATCGATGAGTTTCACAAAAAGTGCGAAGGCGCCACGCTGGAAGCAAATATTTATAAAACCGTTCGCAGCCTGTTGAGCGATTACAACAACCAGGTTGAGATCAGGAAAGAATTTCCGAAAAAAAGTATTGAGCGAAGAAATACCGGTTATGCGGTGGATGTAATGCTGGAAATGGCGCCCTTCACAGCGGGCGGACCGGAGTTTAATTTTTGTAGTTTGATTGCCGGTTCAGAAGGTACACTGGCATTCCTTACCGAAATAAAATTGAACGTGGTGCCTTTACCGCCCAAGGAAACGGGTTTGCTGTGTGTGCATTTCAATTCCATCGACGAATCGTTGCGCGCAAATTTGATCGCTCTGAAATACAACCCCAGCGCCAGTGAGCTCATT
The DNA here is from genome assembly GCF_002077945.1 of Niastella vici. GTDB lineage: Bacteria > Bacteroidota > Bacteroidia > Chitinophagales > Chitinophagaceae > Niastella > Niastella vici. Next base: position 94,705 of record NZ_LVYD01000001.1, on the reverse strand, counting down.
GACCATTACATTCTTGAATGCACCAAGGATAATATTGAGCAAAGTAAGAACCGCTTTTTTGTTCAGGGCGATCCCGGCGCTATACTGGTGATTGAATTTACCCGCAATACAAGAGAAGAGATTACCGAAATTGCCAAAAAGGTGGAAGCCGATATGCGTTCCGCTGGTTTAGGTTATCATTTCCCATTATTGTTTGGCGACGATACCAAAAAGATCTGGACCCTGCGCAAAGCCGGGTTGGGATTACTGGGTAACCTGCCCGGTGATGAAAAGGCGGTACCGGTTATTGAGGATACTGCTGTAGATGTGAACGACCTGCCGGCATACATCCGTGATTTTAATGAAATACTGAAGAAATACAACCTGTACTCGGTGCACTACGCGCATGCGGGTTCGGGTGAAATCCATTTGCGGCCAATTATAAATTTGAAAACTGAGGAAGGCAATAAATTATTCCGCACCATTGCAGAAGAAATTGCGACCCTCGTTAAAAAATATTCCGGTTCATTAAGTGGTGAACACGGCGATGGCCGCTTACGCGGAGAATTCATTCCGCAAATGGTAGGGGAGAAGAACTACCAGCTGCTGAAACAGATCAAATATACCTGGGACCCTGAAAATATCTTCAACCCAAACAAGATCGTGGATACCCCATCCATGAATAGTATGCTGCGGTATACACCGGGGCAACAAACACCTGCTTTTAAAACGGTATTCCGTTATCATAACCAGGATGTGTTGCAGCACGCCGAACAATGTAACGGTTCAGGCGATTGCCGTAAAACGCATTTGTCGGGCGGAACCATGTGTCCTTCTTTCATGGCTACCCGCAATGAAAAAGATACTACCCGTGCCCGGGCCAATATTTTGCGCGAGATGTTGACGCGTTCCGACAAGGCCAATCGCTTTGATCATGAAGAGATCTATGAGGTAATGGACCTTTGCCTGAGCTGTAAAGGTTGTAAATCGGAATGTCCGTCGAATGTGGATGTGGCCAAATTGAAAGCCGAATTCCTGCAGCAATACTACGATGCCAACGGCGTGCCTTTCCGCTCAAAGCTCATTGCTGGTTTTTCGAGTTCGGCCAAATTGGGCGCTCTTGCACCGGGACTGTACAATTTTGCAGTTACTAACCCGGTAATAGGTGGTTTAATAAAGCGCTTCTCTGGTTTTAATGTAAAGCGGTCGATGCCTACGATGTACAAGACCACTTTGCAAAGCTGGTATAAGAAACATGCCAAAGCAAAAACCGGAAAAGGCGCGCGCAAGGTGTACCTGTTCTGTGATGAGTTCACCAATTATAACGATACCGAGATCGGTATAAAGGCCATTCAATTACTGGAGAAGCTGGGCTATGAAGTGGAGATACCACAGCACATAGAAAGCGGCCGTACCTGGTTATCGAAAGGGTTGTTGCGAAAGGCAAAAGAGATCGTCAATAAGAATATAGCGCTGTTGCACCCCCTCATCTCAGAAGAAACGCCGCTTATTGGTATTGAGCCATCGGCCATTCTTACTTTCCGCGATGAGTATATTGACCTGGCAACCGATGAGCAACTGGAAGCTGCCCGTAAATTGAGCAAACATGTATTTACGTTTGAAGAATTTATTGCGCGGGAAGTGGAGAAGGGTGCTATTCGCAAGGAGCAGTTCACTACCGAAAAGAAGGTGATACAATTGCACGGCCATTGCCAGCAGAAAGCATTATCATCAACCACGCATTCGGTGAAAATAATGACCCTGCCGGTGAATTATACGGTTCAAACCATTCCATCAGGATGTTGCGGCATGGCCGGTTCATTCGGTTTCGAAAAAGAGCATTACGACCTGTCGATGAAGATAGGGGAGTTGGTGTTATTCCCTACTGTGCGCAAACAGCCTGAGGAGGTGATCATTGCCGCCGCCGGCACCAGCTGCCGCCACCAGGTATTTGATGGAACCGGAAGGCATGCCCTGCATCCGGTTGAGGTGTTGTATGATGCATTGGTTTAAATAAATTATTGAATTTTTATATTAGTTTTTGATCCCGCCGCCCGGCGGGATTTTTTTATTTATACCTTTCTGTTGTCTACATACAAAATTGTTGCGTTCACATACATACGGGGGTGACAAAAAGGGGACCAGAAGTAAATTCGCCTGCTTTTAAAGGCAATGTATTTTATGAAGACTATCAAACCTCTGTTATTATTGGTACTGGGCCATTTTATAATGAATGCTGCAACAGCACAAAGCGTTGCTATTAATACCGATGGGTCTGCTGCTGATGCAACCGCCATACTGGATGTAAAAAGTACTTCAAAAGGAATGCTTATTCCCCGCATGACAACTGCCCAGCGTACGGGCATTGCTACACCGGCAACCGGGTTGCTTGTTTTTGATACCGACACAAACGCTTTTTGGTATTACAATGGAACTGGCTGGACAAAGCTTGACATGGCAGGCAATAACTGGTCAACCACTGGTAACAGCGGTACCACCATCGGTACCAATTTTATCGGCACTACTGATGATATTCCCTTTACGGTAAAAGTCAATAACCAGGTCGCGGGATATGTTAGCAGCACCGTTAATCCTGGTAGGAATAATACAAGCTGGGGATACCTGGGGCTGGGCCAGAATACGACAGGTAGAAAAAATGTCGCTATTGGTTCGCAGGCGCTAATGGCCAACACAACTGGTCAAAACAATACAGCACTTGGCTATCAGGCGTTGATGTCTGTTACTACCGGCAACGGCAATACCGCTTTCGGTTCCCAGGCATTATTCTATAACCTAAGTGCTGGTAACACAGCTATTGGGGTGCAATCTTTATTTACTAATACGAACGGTTATAATAATGTTGGGGTTGGAATTAGTTCAATGGCACTTTCAACCAGTGGATCATATAATACCGGAATAGGGGGCAACTCCCTAATAAGTCTTACAACTGGTGTTGATAATACCGGCATCGGCTATGGTGCAGATGTAAGTTCAGGGGCGCTTACCAATGCTACGGCTATAGGTTGTACCGCTATAGTTGACGCCTCTAATAAAGTACGTATTGGTAACAGCGCTGTTACTGTAATAGAAGGCCAGGTGCCTTTTACCACTCCTTCCGACGGCCGGTTCAAGTATAATATAAAAGAAGATGTAAAAGGCCTGGATTTTATTTTGCAATTACGCCCCGTTACTTACCAGTTCGATGTACAACGGTTCGATGCTTCCATGAAAGGTGATGCCAATAATATGGCGCATCCTGTAAATAATGTATTACAGACTTCCTACAATGAAGCGGCCGCAATACGCCGCACCGGTTTTATTGCCCAGGAGGTGGAACAGGCAGCTATAAAAACAGGGTATGATTTCAGCGGCATCAATAAACCCAAAAACGCAGCAGATCATTACAGCCTTAGCTATGAAAGTTTTGTTGTTCCGTTGGTAAAAGCGGTGCAGGAACAAAATAAACAAATAGAGGAATTGAAGAAAACCATCACCATGCAACAAAAGGCGCTGGAAGAATTAACAACGCGTCTGGAGAAGCTGGAACAACAATAATGACAGCTTATGAATAAAATAACTTCTTTATCAATAATAGCTTTTGTTGGCAATTGCCTGCTGCCGCAGCTGGCTAAAGCCCAGTTGAATAACAACGGCGCTACCATTGTCATGGGCAGTGGTGCTTACCTGGTTGTTGATGACCTCGATTTTCAGAATAACGGAACCTTTGCTCAAACAGCCGGCACTGTTCAGTTTACAGGTTCGGGAAATACTTCCATAACCGGTTCTGCCCAACCCCAATTTTATAATCTGCTATTAAATAAAACAAGCAGTTCGTTGTTGTTGCAAAACCATATTACGGTGAACAATCAATTATCGTTCAGCAGCGGATTGCTGAACCTGAATAATTACAATATTACACTTGATGCGGCGGCCTCGTTAAACGGAGAAAGCGAAAGCAGCCGCATTACCGGAACCATCGGCGGTTATGTGCAAATTACCAGCAATCTCAATGCGCCATCTGGTGTTAATCCCGGGAACCTGGGGGCGGTGATCACTTCTGCACAAAATCTTGGGAGTACGGTCATCCGGCGCGGACATGTTTCACAAACCAATGGAAGCGGATTGGGAAGCTCTGTTTTCAGGTATTATGATATAGTGCCAACCAATAATTCCGCATTGAATACAACTTTGAATTTTAATTATTTTGATGCGGAATTGAACAGCCTCGATGAAAACGCATTAATAGTGGCAACAAGCCCTAATGCCATCAACTGGAACAGCAAGGGATTTGATACACGCAATATCATCACCAATGTAGTTACCAAATCTGGCTTTCCTGATTTTGCACGGGTTACGCTGACGACCCCATTGAGTGCGCTGCCACTGGTGTGGGGGGCATTCAATACCAAATGTGCAGAAAGCGGTGTTGTCATTACCTGGAAAACATTGCAGGAGGCGAACACAAACGTGTTTTATGTCCGTCGTAGCAAAAATGGGCGCGACTGGCAAACTATAGCAACACTGCCCGCTGCCGGTAATAGTAATTCAACAAGCACTTATTCTTACACTGATCCGTTGTCATTCACCGGCGCTGTTTACCGCATTATACAGGAAGACCGCGATGGCATGCAAACCCTTTCGCCTGTTTTGCAAAGCAATTGTACAGTCAGCGATGCAGTTAGTGTATATCCTAACCCGCTGTATAGCAGTTGCTGGGTAAGTGTTCAATCGGCAAATAGCACAACAGTAATGATGCGCATATACGATACAAAAGGTGTTCTGGTAAAACAGCAATTGGCAAATGTACAGGCTGGTACAAGTCAGATCGCTTTACAAATAAACGGGTTAAGCCATGGCCTGTACAACCTGGTAATAAGCTGGGGCAATGGCAACAGGAAAGCCCTGAAAATAGAAAAGCTGTAAACATTACTTTCACGAGCAGTAAACTATAAGGCAATACTATTTTTATAGTGTTGCCTTTGTTTTTGAAGTACAATTAACAAGGAGTTGCGCCGGTACCAGCTGCGTTACCAGGCTGTTGAATAGAACCGAAGGGTTGGCCTTGCATTTCTACAATGCCTGGTATGACCCTAAATAATTGAGCTTTAATACAAATCCCGCCACCCTGGCGGGTTTATTTTTTTATGTTTCGGTAGGGATTTACCGGCAAAATTTGCAATTTTTTGTGGTGTGTATTGACAACGTAAATAATTTGCCGTATGTTCACCTGAATTTAAAATCACCAGTATTTTATGAAAGCCCTTATACGTCGTACCTCACAAGCCCCTGTTTTTACTTTCCTGTTTTATTGCTTTTTGAATAAGGGACGGCTGGTAACCTTGACAGAATCTCCGGCCGATCATCATTAATTTCACTTGCCTGCCTGCTTTACTTTTTTCAACGACCATTTTGTTCTTCAAATGGCCCTGATGAATTTTTTTGCCACTGTTCAATCTTTTTGCGACGAAATTTGGTCCTTTTGAACGGCCATTTAGTCTTTTAAAGAGGGGCTAAAAAGAACTTTGCCATCATTTTTATCTTATTTCTGACTCGTTTAATTTTTTTCTGCTGCAGAAAATTTTTAGATGACACAGAAAAAAAGTTTTTGCGTCATAAAGTTTTTTTCCGGCGCAGATAATTTTTTTCTGCTGCGGATAATTTTTGGACGATGCAGAAAAAAAGTTTTTGCATCATAAAGTTTTTTTTCGTTGCAGATAATTTTTTTCTGCTGCAGAAAATTTTTAGATGACGCAGAAAAAAAGTTTTTACATCAGAAATTTTTTTTCCGGCGGAGAAATTTTTTTATGTAGCTTAAAAGAAAGTTCAAATACCTGCTTATGACCGAACAAACCATTAATTGGGCAGCGCCTGGCACTGAAATCCCGGCTCGTTGGATTACCCGAAACAGAAAGCCGTGAACTAAAACCCTTCCCACTTGCCGTTTGTGGTGCAGATAGGTCGTTTGTCTAAGAATCCCCCGCATTTTGTTGAGTATAAGGTAATTTAGAATAGAATTTCGGGGGTATGAATTACAATAAAAGCAATGTAAAATGGAGTGTTTTGTTCTGGCTGCTTTATTTCCTGTACGAGTGGATAGGGCAGGCGTCTATTGCCAATGAATATCATCGCTACCTTATCAACGCCCTGGTCATTGTTCCCATTACTGCGCTGGCCACCTGGTACACTACCGAAGTACTCATAAAAAAATACCTGCTTAAAAAAAGGATTAGCGCCTTTCGCATCGGTTTTATAGCGAGTGCGGTGGTCTTTACACTTATTCGCCGGGCTTTTAATTATTACTATACCTATCCAATGTATTATCCGCAAGGGAAGTACATGCCATACCTCTTCCCGCCCAAGGTCATTATTGAAGCGGTTAATATTTATCTCATTGTTGCCCTGTATACCATGTTCTATTTTCTGCGCGCCTGGTACGAACAGCAGCGGCTGGCACAGGAACTGGCGCGCGATAAAGCGGTAGCGCAACTGGAGTTGCTGAAAAGCCAGGTGCAACCACATTTTATTTTCAATACGCTGAACAACATCTACTCGCTTTCCCTAAAGAACAATCCCAGAACATCAGACCTGATTTACCGGCTATCATCATTGCTCAGTTATATGTTGTACGACAGCCGCCAGGAGTTTATTCCTGTGAGCAAGGAAATGGAATACATTCACAATTATATTGAGCTGGAGAAGATCAGGTATGGTGAGCGGCTCGATGTAGCCGTAAACTGTTTTGATGCAGTTGACAAATTCACCATTCCGCCATTATTGATCTTGCCCCTGGTCGAAAATAGTTTTAAACACGGCGTAAGCAATGATGTGGGCAATAGCTGGATAAGGGTCGACCTGTCGGTAAAAGATGACTGGCTTACGGTGAAAATTGAGAACAGCCGCGTGGGCGATTCCCTGAACGGGCATGCCGTTTATAAAGGCATAGGTATGGAAAATGTAAAAAAGCGGCTCGAGATCATTTATCCCGATCGCCATGAGTTTAAATGTATGAGCGAAGGCCAGTCGTTCCTGACCATCTTAAAAATCAAAAAAAGCTGATGTGAAAATACAATGCCTGATAGTAGATGACGAGCCGCCTGCCAGGGAACTGTTGACGTCGTACATTGAAAAAATGGATGACATGGAAATAACAGGCCAATGCGGAAATGCGCTGGAAGCTTTTGCCTTTCTTCAAAAAAATCCGGTAAATATTCTTTTCCTCGATATCCAGATGCCCCGCATGAACGGACTGGAACTGATAAAATCGCTGCAGGAACGGCCGCGCATTATTCTTACCACGGCCTATCGCGAATTTGCAGTGGAAGGTTTTGAGCTCGATGTGCTCGATTACCTGGTAAAGCCCATTTCGTTTGAACGATTTCTGAAATCGATCTCAAAATTTCACCAATATAATATCCTGAAACAGCCGGCCGCCGTGGAAAATAAAGAAGAAGCATTTGAAAAGGCCTATATGTATTTCAAGGCGAACAAAGAACTGGTGAAAATATTTTTGAAAGAGATCATTTATATCGAAAGTATAAAGGACTATGTGAAAATAATAACGCCAGGCCGAAGTGTTATCACTTACCAGCGCATCGGGTATATGGAAGAGAAATTACCCGAAAACAAATTCGTACGTATTCATAAATCGTACATCATATCGGTCGATAAGATCGTAAGCTACAATAATGAAGAAGTGAATGTGCAATCTTTTTCATTGCCTATCGGAAGGAACTACAAGCAGCAATTTCTCAGGGTGCTTAATGCCTAAGCTGGTATAAATAAAAAGCAGGAAGTAGGAAAACCATTTTTTCTTACTTCCTGCTTCTGAACCATAAAGCATATAATTATTACTTCGCTTGTTCACACAATTGCAAAGTCTCAGTTCCATTGGTGCTGAACTGTATTAACCGCACTTTATTGGCTTTATTAAAATGCAGTACCAGGCAACCATAATTTGTTTGATAGGCATCCCAGGTAGCATCTTTCATTTTGGGATTTCCCAGGGTCTTGAATAAACTTCCACGGGCAGCTCCCAGTAAAGGAATACTGAGTTTTCCCTTAAAGCCCTCCGTAATTTCCACATAGTCACGGCTGGTAAAAAACGAAATGCCTTTGTCTTTATAAAAGACACCTTCGCCGCATTTAGCGCTGTCGGTAGTAACACTGCTAAAGCAGGGCCATTTGTTTTTGATCATACCGGCGATCGTATTTGCCTTAAACCCATTCACTTTTCCATCAAGGATGTCTACTTCAAAAGGGGGGCAGGCAGCAACAGAAGTTTTTAATTGGGCCATGGATACGGATGCCAGGCATAGGAATGCTACAAAAAAACTGATCTTTTTCATATTATTGACTTTTAAGGGGCGCAACCTGTTTTTACAGGGCGTTTTGAAACTATATGCAAAATCCTTGCTAGAAAATACCACTCGCCCCTATCGTGCAATAAATCAATTTATTTTGCTTAAATTAGGATACTGTTAGCTTCAACTGTCCGGGTTGTGAACCACGAAACAACGCAAGGGACCTCCCTTTATCCAACTGCAGATCCGGCAGCTACCTTCTGTAAAAATTAACGGGCTTGTTTAATCTGTATCTCATTTGCCGGCCATTGAAAATGGGCTTATAGGCTATTTCCCGACCCCCTTCCTCCAATTCCTGGAATAAACAGTACCCGGTACTGCTTTTCATAAATTTAAAATTACTGCTATGAGAAAGGATTTTCACAAACACTATGCGCTTACGCTGCTCTTGTTTTTACTTTGCTCTCCCGTTTTACTTTCCCAGGTTACCACGGCAACGCTTAGTGGTATTGTTAAAGACCCCAAAGGCACGCCTTTGCCAGGTGCAACGGTGGTGGTTGAGTTTGCCGATGCGGGTTTCAAACAGGCGCTGGCCACAAAAGGCGATGGCCGGTTTACCCTTACCAATTTACGGGTGGGCGGTCCTTATACTATTACCGTTTCCTTTATAAATTACCAATCATCGGTTACTGATAACGTTATCCTTGAACTGGGGCAAAACAATTCAGTTGAGATTCAGTTGAAAGAAAAGGCCGGTGAGCTCAAGGAAGTAACGGTGACGGGCAGAGGGGCCATCTTTGATAATAAAAAGACCGGCGCCTCTGTGAATATCAACAGCCGGCTCATACGGGCATTGCCAACTATTTCCCGTTCTGCCGACGATTACCTGCGGTTAACGCCTTCCGCTTCTTTTACCTATAATGGTCTTTCCTTTGCTGGCCGAAACGGACAGTACAATAACTTTTCACTGGATGGGGCCGTGTTTAATAATCCGTTCGGGCTGGATGCGCCCACACCGGGCGGACAAACCGGCGCCCAGCCCATTTCTCTCGACGCCATTGACCAGATACAGGTGAACATTGCCCCTTATGATGTTACACAGGCTGGGTTCACCGGCGCAGGGGTTAATACCGTTACTAAATCGGGGAGTAATAATGTTTCGGGAACCGTTTATGGCTTTTACCGCAACCAATCACTCACCGGATCGAAGATTGAAGATAACAAGCTGGTATTGCCCGATCTGAAACAATGGCAGGCCGGTTTTTCACTGGGCGGCCCCGTTATGAAAAACAAGTTATTCTATTTTATAAGTTTTGAAACGGATCAACGGAAAGATGAAGCATCTTCCTATGTGGCCCAAAACAGCGGCAATGCGGGCAAATCAAATACAAGCCGGGTGCTGGAGACAGACCTGCAACAGGTAAGCTCTATTTTGAAATCGAAATTTAATTATGAAACAGGGCCTTATCAGCACTTTACGCTTGACCAAACAAATTATAAATGGCTTGTTAAGCTCGACTGGAATATAAACCCCAAACATCGCCTGTCTTTTACCTATAATGGATTGGATGCCCATAAGGATAAACCGGCGCACCCCAGTGCCATTGGCCGGCGTGGTCCCGATTTCACCACGCTGCAATTCAGAAATTCGGGTTATGAAATAGTGAACAAATTGCAATCATTTGGCGCCGAGCTGAAGTCGACATTGGGGCCCGATTATGCCAATAAGCTGCGGGTGGTGTATACAACATTCAGAGATAAACGCAATCCATTTTCAGCGCCATTCCCGGTCATTAATATTGACAAGAACGGAGTGCGGTATATAATTGCGGGCCATGAACCATTTTCCATCAACAACCGCCTTAACCAGGATGCCTTTCAGGTAACTGACAACTTCAATATGTTCTTTAAGGATCATACTATAACGGCCGGCGCTTCTTTTGAATCGTTCAAGTTTGCGAACTCATTTAATTTGACCGGTTATGGCGCCACCCTGTTTTCAGATGCCGATATAAAAACTTTCATTGACAGTGTACCGGTAAGCGGTAAATACGTTTTTGGCGCTTATCCGCTGGATGTTGATGTGAATTATGCCCGCAATCGCGGAATTGCCGGCCAGTGGACCTGGTATTATTTAACCGTGGGCCAGCTATCGGCATACCTGCAGGATGAATGGCAAATGACAGAACATTTCCGCCTCACAGCTGGTTTGCGCATGGATATACCTTTTTACTTTAATGCCAGTTATCGCAATCCGGTAATGAATGCAGATGGTACTTTCGGCGGAAAATATGATGAAGGCAAACCCACATTGCCAAATAAAGACAATCTAACGCTGTTCGATGAAAATGGAAAATCGCTTACTAATGGCCCCGGCAAAGATGTGGACAATACCCGTTTGCCACAAAAGAAACCATTATTATCGCCCCGCCTTGGTTTTAATTGGGACGTAACAGGTGATAAAAAAGTACAGGTGCGTGGTGGTACCGGTTTGTTTACCGGCCGTTTCCCTTTTGTATGGCTCGGAAATCATATTGGTAACCCCTACAGTTTTTTCTATAATGTTACCGCCCGCGATTTTAAATGGCCGCAGGTTTGGCGGTCAAATCTGGGCACCGATATCAGGATGCCGTTTGGAACAATCTTTACCGTAGATGTGGCGTATACAAAAGATGTAAATGGAATGATGGTACGCAACTATAAGCTGGGAACACCAACCGGAACCCTGAATTCCGGCACCGGCGATAAGCGTAAAGTATACCTGCCGGCCGACCAGGGCGCTGCAAATACCTATGCATTTACCAATACCAGTGTGGGTTATCAGTTCAATGCTACTTTCCAGGCACAGCAAAGCTTTGGGAGCGGTTTCTATGCCATGGCCGGTTACAATTACCTGATCGCAAAAGATGCCAGTTCTATTTCTGCAGAAATATCGAGCGATGCATTTGATAGAAACCCGATCCTAAACAATTCCAATAAGGCGGTTTTGTCGCGTTCCCTGTATGGCAATACCCATCGAATTGTAGCTGCCTTTTCGAAAAAATTCATTTATAGTGGATACGCGGCCACAACTATTTCCCTGTTCGGTTCCTGGAATTCGGGTAACCGTTTTGCCTATGTATATGGCGGCGATATCAACAATGATGGAACAGCTACGAACGACCTGTTGTATGTGCCTACAAATGCCGAGATCGATAATATGCAGTTTGCTCCGTTGACCGATGTGAATGGAAATATTAAGGATGCTGCGGCGCAACGGCAGGCATTCAAAACTTTTATTGGCAACGACAAATACCTCCGTAAACATCGCGGAGAATATACTGAAAAGTATGCCGGCGAAAATCCCTGGTTAAGCCAGGTTGACCTGCGCATTCTGCAGGACATCATATTTTCACCAACAAAGAAACCAAAGACGTGGCAGGTGAGTATCGATTTTGTAAACATCGGAAATTTGATAAGCAGCAACTGGGGAGTGGTAAAATATGCCACTACATCGGGCTATTTTCAACCATTATCGGTCACTTATAATAACAACGCACCGGTTTATCAATTTGATCCTTCGTTAACGTCCACCTTCACCGCCAGTCCCGATCTGCCTTCACGCTGGCAAATGCAGGTGGGGTTAAGGTTTATTTTTTAAGGTGAGCCCATGTTAATGGGAAATTCGTTTCCTTACTAATAACAACCAAACCAGGCCCGGCAACGCAAAGAAGCTTATCAATAATACCGGAATATGATTGACGGTATCGGTTGCTGCTGTTAATAATTGCATACCCAGCGATAACAGCGAGAGACCCAGGCCGGCGCCAATAAAATAGGAAGTGGTGCAAATGCCGGCCGCTACGCCCTGTTGCGTAAGAGGAATATCGCGTATGGCCAGCGCCGTTAAACTGGGATAGCAAACCGACATGCCACTGCCGGTAACACAGGCTATTGATAATAAGATCAGCGGCAGGTTGTGGTTAAAAATAATTGACGCCATCAACAGCAAGGCGCCTGAAAGCATGAGACCCATGCCCATGATGCCGGTTTGTAATACCGTCATTTTTTTAAACAGGGCAGGAACCGCATAGCGCGATACAAAGAATGACAGCAGGCTAAACGGAAAGAGCAGCAAGCCGGCGTTGGCTGCACTCAAATGCATATTGTGCTGCAATACCAGTGATAATAAGAACAGGTAGCTTAAAAAGAAGGCGCCTAATAGAACAGTTATGCTATTACCTGTAATTGTACCCGTGCTCCGGAATAAAGTGAGATCGATGAGTGGTTGTTGCAGGGTGCGTTCGCGGCGTTTGAAAATAAACCCGGCAGCAATGATCAATATTACAAATGAAAGTAACAGCCTGTAGTTTTTTGAGAAACCCGGCAGGTGATGCACTACATAGGAGAGCAGCACAATCATCAATGTTAACAGAATGCTGGAGACAATATCAGGAAGTGGCTGTTGTTTGTTCACCACATCTTTGTCGATATACCGGTAAGCCAGTATCAATGCTGCGGTGATCACCGGCACGTTGATAAAAAAGATCCATTGCCAGCCTAAGTAAGTTGCTACTATACCACCAAGCGCCAGTCCGCACCCCGAACCAATGGCCGCGAAAGAACTGAAGATGCTTATGGACCGGTTGCGTTCTGCCGGTTCGGTAAATGTATTTGTTATGATCGATAGCGCTGATGGCATTACCATGGCTGCTGCCAGTCCCTGCAATGCCCTGAAAGCAGTTAACTGTATAAAGGTGTTGGAGAAGCCGGCGCCCAGCGAAGTGAACAGGAAAAGAGAAGCCCCTGCAAGGAAAATGGTTTTGCGGCCAATGGTATCGCATAGTTTACCCCCTATCACCAGGAAACCGCCATAAAAAAGTACGTATACGGTTTGAACCCATTGTATGGTTTCGGCATCCAGATGAAATTGTTGTTGCATTAATGGAATGGCCAGGTTAAGGATGGCAATATCCAGCGCCTCAAAAAATATAGCAGTAGAAGCTACCAATAGAATGATCTGTTTTCTTCGCATCTTGGCCTCATTTGTTCTGTGCAAATCTATTTATATGCTTTGTTTGTACGTTTAAGTATTAATAATTTAGAACAAATGAGTAAATTTAACGTCGATAAAAGAACAAATAAACAGTTTCCCATGCGCATACCGGCTAAAACAGAACAAGCGGCCACCACGCCCATCGCCCTCGATGAAAAGGATTATGCCATTCTGCGATTGCTGCAGCAGAATGCAAAACTGACCGTACGCGAAATAGCTGCCAGTGTTCACCTGAGCCCTACTCCTGTACATGAGCGTATAAAACGCATGGAGGCAAACGGTGTTATTAAACAATACGCCACCCTCATCGATCATCGTAAGGTGCAAAAAGGCATCATGGTCATATGTTATATTTCATTAAAGGAACATAACCGTAAAATTGCCCGGGTATTTATTGATGCAGTAACAGGATTTAAAGAAGTGCTGGAATGTTATAACATTTCAGGGCAATTTGATTTTATGCTAAAAATTGTTAGCGAGAATATGGAAAGCTATCATGATTTTTACCTGCATAAATTAAGCATGGTAAAAGGCATCAGCCATACACAAAGTATTTTTGTAATGGGAATACTGAAAGACACGCATCAATTGTTGTAAAATATATATCCTGTTCTGTAATAGGGGCAATTAATGTCTCCCTTTTGTCTTCGCCTGGTTAGTAACGGTGATGGTAAAAGTATTTGTTAACCTTTTAACAAGAATACCTTTTCTAATTGCTAACTTGCCTCCCGTCAGTAACTTCACTTAAGTAAAAAATCTTCTATACTGGTCTTCGGCGACTTTTCATTATTTAATCAGACGGCATTAAGGGAATAGGTGGATTATAGTGCAACGCTTTTACCTGGCGTTCATGTCATTTATTTTTTTAAATCACATAAACTTTATCTATGAGTAATGTTTACCTCGCACTGAAAAGAAGTGTAGGAATTATTTTACTATTCTTTAGCCATGCAGTATTGGCTCAACCGGTCATTAATTCTTTCAGCCCCACTTCGGGGCCTGTTGGAACATCGGTGACCATCACCGGTACAGGGTTTAATACCTTGTCCGATAGCAACATTGTTTATTTTGGTGCAGTGCGGGCAACACTGCAATCCGTTTCAGCCACATCCCTCACGGTTACGGTACCGGCAGGCGCCACATATGCGCCCATTACGGTAACATCGAACCGGCTCACAGCCTATTCGCGGTTGGCGTTCACTGTAACTTTTGCCTATGGCCACACGCCGTTCGATTCAACCGCATTTACACGCCAGGCCGATCTTACTGGTTTGGGCAATCCAAGGAATATTGCCATTGCTGATTTTAACCGTGATGGCCGGGCCGATCTGATGGTAACTAATCAGAGCTCCAATGTTGTTTCTGTTTACAGAAACAATGGCACTCCCGGCGGACCTGTTAAATTGGTGTTGTATAGAAATATTCCGCAAGGTTCTCAACCTTTTGGTATCGCTACCGGCGATCTGAATGGTGATGGAAGGCTGGATGCAGCGGTAACCAGCTTTGGTTCCAATACCGTAACGGTATATACGAATAAATCTATAAATGATACTATACGATTTGATACCACCACCTACGTGTGTGGATCAAATTCGGTAGGCGTTGCGATCGCCGATGTGGATGGGGACGGTAAACCCGACCTGGTTACAACTTCCAGCAATAGCGGCCTGATCTCCGTTTTTAGGAACACTACCACTGGGTTCGCCGTCACATTTGCGGCAAAAGTAGATTTCAGTACGTTCGACCGTGCCGATGAAGTGGCTATTGGCGATCTTGATAATGATGGAAAACCCGAGGTAGTGACCGCTAACTTTTTAGGCACTATTTCAGTATGGAAAAATCTCAGTTCTCCCGGAAGTATCTCATTAAGTAAAACAAATTATACTGCGGGCAGCTACCCCGGCAATATTGCCATTGCCGATCTGAATGGCGACGGTAAGCCCGATATTGTTTTTTCACATTATGGCTCTCACTTTTTATCTGTTTACAGGAATATAAGTACTGCCGGCAGCATTTCGCTTGATGTTAGAAAAGATTTCACTACCGGCCCACAGTCAAGGGGTATTAGCATTGGCGATCTGAACGGGGATGGTAAAGCCGATGTGGCCGTGGTTTCCGATTCAATTTATGTGCTTACTTTATTGCAGAACGCCAGCTCAGGCGATAGTATCCTGCTCAACAACCGGTACGATTTTTCATTGGGCGCTGGTCCTACAGGGGTTGCTATCGGTGACCTGAACAACGATGGCAAACCCGATATAACAGCTACCAATAGTTATAGCAAAGTTTCCATTTTCAGAAATACCCAAACTGGTCCTGTACCAGTGATTACCAGCTTTACGCCAACAAGTGCACATAAAGGCACCGGGGTAACCATTTTTGGTTCCCATTTCACTGGCGCCACTGCCGTGAGTTTTGGTGGTGTGCTGGCTGATAGTATCGTGTTTGTGACTGATACCGCAATCAGGGCAATAGTAGATACAGGCGCCACTGGTAACGTATCAGTGACCACGCCTTATGGTACAGCAACAAAACCTGGCTTTACCTTTATCAGGGATACCATTCCTGATACTACAGCAGCACCGGTAATTACATCCTTTACGCCAACAAGCGGCAGCAAGGGTACGAAGGTGTTCATTCTGGGTTCCAAATTTACAAACGCAAATGCAGTAAGTTTTGGTGGCGTGCCAGCCGATAGCATCACGTTTAAGAACGATACGCTAATAATAGCGATCGTAGATACAGGCGCCACCGGTAACGTATCGGTGACCACGCCTTATGGTACAGCAACAAAATCCGGTTTCACGTTTATAAAGGATACCATTCCTGATACCACTGCAGCACCGGTAATTACGTCCTTTACGCCAACAAGCGGTCGCAAGGGTACGAAGGTGTTCATTCTGGGTTCCAAATTTACAAACGCAAATGCAGTAAGTTTTGGTGGTATACCAGCCGATAGCATCACGTTTAAGAACGATACGCTAATAATAGCGATCGTAGATACAGGCGCCACTGGTAACGTATCAGTGACCACGCCTTTGGGTACCGCTTCAAAAGCTGGCTTTACATTTATCAAAGACAGTACAAGTATACCTGATACAACAACGGTTCCCGTAATAACCAACTTTACGCCCACCTTCGGCCAAAAAGGAACCGTAGTGACCATCTTTGGTAAACATCTTACCGGAGTTAATCAGGTGCAATTTGGTGGAATACCGGCCGATAGCATATGGCATTATTCAGACACTGTTATCAAGGCCAGAGTTGATACTGGCGGAACCGGTGCAGTATGCGTATTTGCACCTACAGGCTCCGCTTGCAAAGCCGGCTTTACGTTTGTTGGTGACAGCACCATAACTGACACATTGTTCGTGAATACCCGGGCAGGAATTAATAACAATACTACATTGACCACAGCCAAAGCATTCAGGATGTACCCTAACCCGGCAAGCCATTATGTGGTTTGGCAACAACCGGCTACTGATCACCGCACCAGCTTGCAGTTGATCGATATTTCGGGCCGCATAGTAAGAAAAATGGTTGTGGCCAGTAACGCTACACAAACAACCGTGCAGGTAGGTGAATTACATGCCGGTGTATATAAACTGGTATGGAGTGATGGAAATAAAAAACTGACGCACACCCTATTGATACAGTAAACCAACCAGGCATTTAATTAAAAAGTCCCGACATGTCGGGACTTTTTAATTAAATGCTTATACAATTACTGTGCATAATCAGTTGATGTGGCGAGTTCTTTTACTGTTGCCATATCCTGTTGAACCGCTTTTATTTTAACCTCTGCTAATTGATACGCATCCTTGCCAAGGAATACATGCAGCGCTGGTTGTTTTTGTTCGGCAATGGCAATCATAACTTCGGCAGCTTTTTCCGGGTTGCCACTCTGGTTATGATTCATATCATTTTGATGGAAGGTTTGTATCTCCCTTACCAGTTTGTAATCAGCGATCTCATTTTTGGGCGTACCCAGTGAGGCATCCAGAAATTCTGTTCTGAAATACCCGGGCGATACAATAGAAACAGTAATTCCAAAAGGTTTTACTTCTGCTGCCAGTGATTCGGAGAAACCATGCATGGCAAATTTGGTAGCGGTATAACTGCCAAAGCCAGGGAATGATCCGGTGAACCCGCCAATAGATGCAATATTGAAGAAATGACCTGATTGCTGTTTGCGCATGTAGGGCAATGCTTTTCTGATCACATTAAGCACCCCAAAAACGTTGATGTCGAAATTTTGACGTACTTCTTCATCAGAGAGTTCTTCCAGGCTTCCTGTAAGGCCGTACCCGGCATTGTTCACCACTACGTCTATAGATCCAAAATGAGCAACGGTTTCTTTTATTCCTTTTTCAACACTGCTTTCATTTTTAAGATCAACCGCCAGGGGAAGAAATACCTCGCGGCCGGCGCCTACCGCCTGTTGCAATTCTTTTACGTTACGCGAAGTAGCGGCAACGCGATAACCTTCCTGAATTAATTTTTTAACAAGGGCCAGTCCCAATCCTTTGCTGGCGCCGGTTACAAACCATATCTTGTTTTTCATCTTTATTTTTTTTATTTGATTGTTGTAAGTTATTGGTCGTTCATGAACTGATGACACAAAGATAGATTGACGCAACCCGCCCATTATTATGCCTTTCAAACAGATAGTTGTATAATTCAAACAAGTGTTGGTGTGGGTTAGGTTATTTGAATTTTGCAGGAATAGAATAAGGAGTGAATGAAAATGCCTCCTATGTAGTGGAAGGCATTTGTCAAATATTTATTTATAACAACTTTAATTCCTGAATGCTGATGGCGTCATGCTGGTCTGCTTCTTAAAGAAATGATTGAAATGCGCCGGTTCTTCAAAGCCCAGGCAATAACCGATCTCGGAAATGTTCCAGTTGGTATGTTTCAGCAAGGCCTTTGCTTCACTGATAAGCCGGTCAAAGATATGATCGGTAGTGGTTTTGCCGGTGGTGATGCGGATGGCGCGGTTAAGGTGGTTCACATGTACCGATAATTGTTCGGCAAAATCCCTGGCCGAACGTAAGGTAAACCGTTGCGTGGGCGATTCAATAGGGAATTGCCGCTCGAGCAATTCAGTAAAAACAGCAGTGATGCGGGCATTGGCATCTGTATGCTGATACAGGTTTTCGGTGGGCTGCATTTTCAACGCATAATGGATCATCTCCATAATGTAGTTGCGGATAAGATCATATTTATAAACATAATCAGATCCAATTTCATCAACCATTTTTTCAAATATCTGGCTTACAAATTTGTCCTGCGTTTTGTTGAGGGCATAACTGGGTTTATTACCCGAAATGAACATGGGCAGATCTTTAATACCACCGCGGATCTTTTCTGTAAAGAACTCTTCCCTGAATATGCAAAAGAACCCTTTGGGATCATCGGTTAACGATTCAAAGGTGTAAGGCACATTCGGGCTAAAAAAGATGAGGGTAGAACCAGAGACCTCAATGCTTTTATCGGCATAGTGATATATATAATCGCCCTGCATCAGGGATATCTTGTAGTAATCGCGCCGGGTATAAGCTACTGGTGTTTTGCCCGGGCCTACACAATCCTCCACTTTAAACACATTGAAATGGCCGATATCTTTTTTAAGATTTTCGGGCAACCAGTTCATTTTATGGCGGTAAAAATCTTCCAGTGTTTCTGTCTTGGGCATATGGTAAATTTAAGACAATTGTATATTTTTCAAACCCACGTTTTTCGCTTCACCTTATAAAATTACGACAGCCTGGCCCTCCGGACTTTATAGGATTCAAACAAAAACTTGCAAAATTCAAACAATTAGCGGATTGCCTGGATCACTTCTTTAAGGTACTGGTTTTCGTCAACAGTATGCACCCCCAGGCGTATAACGATGAGTTTTTTGGAGGGAATTATGAAAATGTTCTGTCCGCCAAAGCCATCTGCAAAATACATATCGGCCGGCACATCTGGGAACCAGCGTTTGCCGGGATCTTTTTTATCAAGGCCATTCAGCCAGAACTGAAAACCATAGCGTTGCAATTGGTTGGCCGCCGCCGGCTTTATCGTTTCCTTTACCCAGTTTTCAGGCAGCAGCTGTTCCCCGTTCCACATCCCATTATTATAATACAGCAAACCAAAACGCGCAAAATCGCGTGCAGTAGCATAGCTATAGGAAGAACCAATATAGGTGCCTGATGCATCAGGTTCAAGCAAAAGAGAATACATATTTATTTTATGGAACAATGCCTGGTAAGGGAATGCGGCATAGCCCGAATCGCCCACCGAATGACGGATGATGCGGCTGAGAATATTGGCATTGCCACTGGAGTAATTAAAGAAAGTGCCCGGTTTAAATTTCAACGGAAGCATGGCAGTAAAAGCGCCCATATCGCCCCGCATGAACAACATATTGGTTGCCTCGCTGGGGCTGCTGTAATCTTCTGTATAATCCAGTCCCGAAGTTTGCTGCAGCAACTGTTTAAGCGTGATCTTTTCTTTCGAGGTATTTTTCCATTCGGGTACGGGTGCCGGTGCATCAGGGTTCAACTGCCCTGCTTTCGTGAGCACGCCTATAACGGCAGCGGTTAAACTTTTACTTATCGACCAGCCGATCATCACCGAATGCTTGTTGAACCCGGGTGCATACTGTTCGCCAACGATGTTACCATCATATACCACCAGAAAAGCGCGGGTATACGCCGGTCCCCCATTTTTCGATGGCGCCTGCATGGCATGGTCAATAGCGTTCTTTAGTACAACCGTATCGATGGTTGAAGGAATGCTGCCTGATAATTTATCGCCATACGGCCAGGCAATGGTATCGGGGTTTTGTTTGGGAACCAGTGGTAAATTGAAATGTTGTTCCCTGATAGCTTCTTCGGTAAGATCATTCACCAGCGTACAGCCGATCCCTTTTCTGTAAATAGCTTTGCGCCGGGCAAATCCCCATACTGATCCGGTAACAGAAGAATCTTCCGTATTGAGAGTGTATGTTCCCAGAGAAACAGGGAAGAAGGCCAGCTCTTCATGTAACACACTTGCCGGTTTTCGATGTTGCAGGTAAATGGCGGAGGCCATATTCTTGGCGCCAAAACCGCTGATAATGGGAAAGGCCCGCCACGCAAACCAGATGCCATATGCCAGTAACAGCAATAGCACCAGAGATACAAAACGGAAAATCTTTTTTCGCAAACCCATTAGAATGACCATTACAATTAATAATGAAAAATTGGGTATAATTGTTTTCGGTAGCACCAAAAAAAAGAGACCGGTTGCCGCCGGTCTCTTAACTATTTTTAGTATGGCTATTATGGGATCACTTTTGTGAAGATTTCTATTACACCATTGGCGCCAATAGTAGCACCGAATTTTTTGATGGCATCATTGCCTTTCCAAACATTGATCCTGCTTATTTGTTCGGGTTTAAGCTTAATGACTTCATCTGAAGTAGCCAGTTGATTATCGATGTAATATACCGCCGGGGGAAGTGATGCCTTTAATGTGCTATCCGATTTTCCTGCCAGGTTCAACATTACTTTCTCGGCCCTTGCGGTAATGACCTCATTTTTATCGTGAACATTAATTTCTGCTGTCAGTGAGTTTGCTTTTGATTTTGCGGGCGTACAGGTATCGCTATTAGTGGCAGGCTTTTGGGCAGGAATGGGTTTGAAAACCTTCGGTTGTTTCACAGTAGTTGATACGGCTGCTTCCTGCACCGGCGGTGAAAGATCAGGTTGTTGAGTAAGGATAACAGGCGCAACCATAGGCGCAACAATAGCATTGGCTTTCCTTTCAATCATTGAAACAGATAAAACGCCAACTGCTACCAGGGTGAGCGGAAGAACCAACAGCTTCCGCAACGGGCCCCAGGTTGTTTTGTTTGGTGTTGTTAACATAATTAAGCGACGTTTAATAGATGAATAATAGAATGCGTGTGTAGGAGATAAAAAATGCTTTCCGTAATGGGCCTGTAAAAGCAGCTTCACAAAATCTTCCACATTGTTGTTGCCAACAGCTTCTTTGTCTGCTATAAATTCATGGATGGCCTTCAGTTCTTTTTGAATAAGCCAGTTGAACGGGTTCATCCAGAAAACGGCATTGATGACCTGACAAAAAATGATATCCAGCGTATGCTTCTGCTGTATATGGGTGAGCTCATGTTTGAAGATCTTTTTCCCGTATTCCTCATCCATTGAAATAGATTCCTTCCAGAACAGGTTATTTAAAAATGAAAAAGGTGCATGCTCCAGGTTGGTATAAATGAAATCGATGCCATCCATTTTCAGAATAGCCGATCTTCTTTTCAGTTGATACACTTTAAAAACGTTCATGGCAAAAAAAGTGATCAGGAAAAGGCTTATACCAATAGCCAGATAAAAGACAATATCCAACCAGGGAAAAGCCGTTGTATTATGATTAGAGAGTGGCGTTGCAATAAAATTCAGTTGTATAGAAGCGACAGGTATATCTTTCTTCTCGATCGTGAACCAGCTGAAGTTGAAAAGCGGAATGAGCAGGCTGCCCGCCATGCTGAGCAACAAATAAAATCTATTATACGAATGAAAGCTTTTGTTGCGTAAGGCTACCAGGTAATAGCCCAGAAAAATACAAGAAATGAAAATTGATTTCAGTACATATAGTAATAAGGTATGGCTATTCATTGCCTTTATTTTTAAGTTGGCTCAATAAAAATTCCAGGTCTTCGATCGACATTTCTTTTTTATCTACCAGAAAGGAAACCACTTTGGTGTACGAGCCCTGAAAATAATTTTCTGTAATGGCCTTTATACCACTGGCAGAATATTCTTCTTTGGTGATAAGGGGGTAATAGAAGTTGTTGCGGTTGGGGTTCTTAATACCTACAAATTTCTTTTCAACCAGTATCTTCAGCAAAGTGCCCACCGTATTGTAATGAGGTTTGGTTGCTGCCAGGTGTTCCAGAATATCTTTCATAAAAGCACCTTTGCCCAAACTCCATAGTGTTTGCATGATCTGCTCTTCAGCTGCAGTGAGTTTTTTCATGATTCTCGTTTTGCCTAATTTCTTAGGCAATATTATGCCTAAATATTTAGGCAGACAACATATTCCGGAAAATATTTTTTAGAAAGCTGAAAATCAATATACTGGGAAGCTGTTTTGGAAGACTTTGTGCCAACGTTTGCCCAGATTAGTGCATTTTCTACGGCAATTCGGTGCATATTACAGCCCGGCTCGGCCAATTCTTTTTATAAAAAATTAGAACATCGCATCCATGAATTGTAAAGGCGTATCGATTGTT
Organism: Niastella vici; assembly: GCF_002077945.1. Taxonomy (GTDB): domain Bacteria; phylum Bacteroidota; class Bacteroidia; order Chitinophagales; family Chitinophagaceae; genus Niastella; species Niastella vici. Next base: position 72,108 of record NZ_LVYD01000001.1, on the reverse strand, counting down.
TTGTCATTACTACTATGTAGCCAGATTACATTCGCGCAACGTAAAACCGCCGTAACCCTACATGTAGATTTTTCTTTCCTCGATACCAAAATAAAAAGCTGGGTCGACAGTGGTTATTACAAGGGGGCTGGTATTGCGCTGGTTCAAAACAACCAGTTGATCCATAAAAAGTATTTTGGCAATTACAAACCTGAAACAGTTGTCTTCATTGCATCGGCTGGTAAATGGCTGGCAGCTGCTGCCATTGCTGCGGTTGTTGATGAAGGAAAGTTGCATTGGGATGATAAAGTAAATAAGTGGCTGCCTGAGTTTACAGATATTAAAGGAGAAACAACGCTGGTGCAATTGTTTTCTCATACGGCTGGTTATCCTGATTATCAACCGGCAGGTGCACCCATTGATATTTACCAGGACCTTGCCACATCGGTTGCCCAGATTGTAAACTTACCCGCTGATACCTTGCCCGGAACAAGATTTAAATATGGTGGCCTGTCGATGCAGGTAGCAGGCCGAATGGCTGAACTGGCTACAGGAAAAAGCTGGGAAAATATTTTTCAGGAGAAGATAGCTATTCCATTGCATATGCCATCGACCCATTTTACGCCGGTAGATTCGTCGGGCGGGCATGCCCCCATGTTAGGTGGCGGTGCGCGCAGTACGCTCAACGATTACCTGAATTTTCTGTCCATGATCTATAACCGCGGTGTATATAATGGTAAAAGGATCTTGTCGGAACAGGCGGTGCGCACTATGCAGGCGAACCAGGTGCTTACGGCGGATGCATCCCGGGAAAGATTTATTGCAAATATCCGCACCCGCGCAGGAAACGATATATACGGTTTGGGCGAATGGCGCGAAGAAGTGAATGAGAAAGGGGAGGCAACGTTGATCAGCAGTCCATCCTGGGCCGGCGCTTATCCCTGGATAGATTATGAACACCATCTCTATGGATTTTTTATTACGCATATAACGGGTTATAAAAATGGGTTCTCTTCATTCTATGCCAGTCCGGTATTGCCCTTGCTGGTGCGGGATGCATTAGAAGATGCTTACAATCCGGCGGTAAAAAGTGGTTTTGTGCCGGTGAAAGCAGGTAAATTATTTTATGAAGAACTCGGACAGGGCGAACCGTTGATCTTTATTCATGGCCATTCGTTCGATCATTATGAATGGGACCCGCAGTTCTATTTCTTCTCAAAAAAATACCGCGTAATACGGTATGACGTAAGGGGATATGGCCGTTCTTCCATGCCTGCTGAATTCTCTAACACTTCGCATGCAGATGACCTGGCTGCATTGATGGATGCGTTGAAGATTAAAAAGGCACATATAGTAGGATTATCGATGGGTGGTTTTATTGGCCTCGATTTTCTGGTAACGCATCAGAACAGAGTCAAATCGGTTACATTAGCCAGTGGCGATGTATGGATGGGCTCACCCGGGCCGGCTGTTCCCTGGACGCAGGAAGCCATTGCCACACGGCGAAAAGAAATAACAGAATTATACCGGAAGGGCATCGATTCATTCAAGCGGTTGTGGTTCAATGCGCTCACCATGAGGCAGGGAAGGCCCATTGAGCAACTTAGAAAACCGGTGTGGAATATGATCTATAAATGGGATGCCTGGCAACCTACACATATTGAACCAAGATTTTTGCTGGGCACATCGGTCGTAGACAAATTGAAAACAATGCAGGTAACAGTACCTGTATTGGTGTTGACTGGCGATGCCGATGCCCAACACAAGAGCAAGGTGCTGGAACTGGTTCCATCTGCAGTGCAGGCAATTGTACCCAATGCGGGCCATGTAAGCAACCTGGAAAATGCAAATGGGTTTAATGAGGCGCTGACGAGGTGGTTGCAGCCAAAGCGGTAGTTCACATTTACTGGCCGGGCCCCGCTGTAGCATCGATCTTTTCTGCAATGCTATTGGCCAGCGGGTAGTAATTTTCAACAGGTAACAGGTCCTTTGCTAAATCTGTTTGTCCATTTTTTATCAATTGATAAATATGTTTGCATTGAGCGGTGATGTCTTCAATATCCGCAATCCATTCTGAAACATATTTTTCAACTGCGATCCCCCACAACCCGATCTGGATGGAGCGGTAGGGCAGGGGTTGTAAAAAAATATCTTTTTCGGGATCCCATTGAATACGCACCGGCGATCTTTTCAATGCATTTTGCCATTCTTTATTGGAGGAATGTCTGGTGTGATCGTAATGGGCCAGGCAGGAGTTCTCCAGCGCCCAGGCCAGGCCTTCGCGTTTTATTTTGATGGCCAGAATGCATTCCTGGTTTTCTTTGGTTGCCCAGCCCGACCGGTACATCATCCAAAGAAAGGATGGTTTTATCCAGGTCATTCTATCAATTTTAAATGGCGGGGAAATAAATTTTTTATGTTCAACTGCTGGTTGTGCAATTGCGTTGTTATACGCCTGGTAAACGGTTATGGTATTGTCGTCGTATTGGGCTCTGATTATTCTCTTGCTCAAGGTTATATAATTATTCGTTACAAAATTATTAACTGTTTTCGCTTTACCAAATCTGCACACTTACTGTCGGGAATGACACGCGTATTGCCAAATATGCGCACTTATCAGTTGGCATTATGAAAATGCGGGCCATGAAATATATCTTCGTTCTAATGAAGGTGCAATGGTCCCGAAGCATAAAGATCTGGACGCTCATTACCCATGGGTTGATCATTTCCACCCCCATTTGAACATTTTTCTACCTTTTTGACCGATTTGTATACTTTTTTACAGCTTCGGAAATTTACTTTAGCCTTTACTTTGCAGTTGCCAATAAGGCATCTTGCATATGAAAAAAAGAAGTTTTGTTCTTTATCCATTAGCGGTTTGCTTACTAATGAGTATGGGCGCAATTGCGCAGAACGGGAAATTTCCTTTTCAGAATTACAAGCTTTCCTTTGAAGAACGGGTCAATGATCTGGTAAGCCGCATGACATTGGAAGAAAAGGTGTCGCAAATGCTGAATGCCGCCCCCGCCATTCCACGGCTCGAAATACCTGCTTACGACTGGTGGAACGAAACCCTGCATGGAGTGGCAAGAACTCCCTACAATGTCACCGTTTATCCGCAGGCGATTGCCATGGCAGCCACTTTCGATACGGCGGCCCTTTTTAAAATGGCCGATTTTTCAGCATTGGAAGGAAGGGTGATCTTCAATAAAGCAGTGGCAGCCGGTAAAACAAATGCCCGTTACCTCGGACTTACCTATTGGACGCCCAACATAAACATCTTCCGTGATCCCCGCTGGGGGCGCGGACAGGAAACTTATGGCGAGGATCCTTTTCTCACCGCCACACTCGGCGATGCATTTGTACGTGGCCTGCAAGGCAACGATCCCAAATACCTGAAAGCAGCCGCTTGTGCAAAACATTATGCCGTTCACAGCGGTCCCGAGCCCTCACGCCATGTATTCAATGCCGATGTAACACCCTATGATCTGTGGGATACTTACCTGCCGGCATTCAGAAAACTGGTGGTAGACTCAAAAGTAATCGGCGTCATGTGCGCCTATAACGCCTTTAGAACACAACCCTGTTGCGCCAGCGATCTGCTGATGACAGATATTCTGCGCAACCAATGGAATTTTAAGGGCTATGTGACTTCAGATTGCTGGGCTATTGATGACTTCTTTAAAAACCACAAAACGCACCCTGATGCAGAATCTGCCTCCGCCGATGCCGTGTTTCATGGCACCGACCTCGACTGCGGAACCGATGCCTATAAAGCATTGGTGCAGGCAGTAAAAGATAAAAAGATCACAGAGCAGCAAATTGATGTTTCTGTAAAGCGGCTTTTTCTCGTACGATTCAAACTGGGCATGTTTGATCCGCCATCTATGGTGAAGTATGCGCAAACCCCGGCTTCTGAACTGGATGCGCCAGTACATGGCCAACACGCCTTGCAAATGGCCCGTGAATCAATTGTGTTATTGAAAAATACAAATAATATCCTGCCACTGGCAAAGAACGGGAAGAAGATCGCGGTATTGGGGCCGAATGCCAATAATGTGATCGCGCAATTGGGCAATTATAACGGAACGCCTTCCAAACTTACCACTGTTTTTCAGGGAATAAAAGATAAGGTAGGCGCAACAACACAGGTAGTGTATGAAAAGGCGATTAATTTCACCAATAATAATATTCTCGCCTATATCGATATCAGTAAGGCCTGTTCCATTGACGGGAAACCTGGGTTCAAAGCAACTTATTATAATAACAGGGAACTTAATGGCGAGCCTGTAGCAACGGTATTTGAACAACGGTTAGATCATAACTGGCAGGAAGGAGAAAATGTTGTTGAAAATCTCAGGGCCAATAATTTTTCAGCGCGCTATGTTACCGACTTCAAGCCTACAGAAAGCGGCGCCATTACTTTTGAATTGGAAGCAGATGATGGTGTACGGTTCACCATCAATGGAAATACAGTATTCGATTCCTGGACAAGAAAGCAAAGGAATATTGCAACCTATAAATTAACAACGGCAAAAGATTCTGTTTATCACCTGGTATTGGAATACTGGCAGGGCGAAGGAAAAGCAACCCTGAAATTGAATACAGGACAAGCCGTAGAAACGGACCCTGATGCCCTGGCAAAGAAATACAGTGATGCAGACGTGTTCATTTTCGCCGGTGGCATTTCACCGCAACTGGAAGGTGAAGAAATGAAAGTAAGCGACCCTGGTTTCAATGGCGGTGACCGCACTACTATCCTATTGCCGGCAGCACAAACCGCATTGATGAAAGCCTTGCATGCAACCGGCAAACCCGTCATTTTTGTAATGATGACCGGCAGCGCCATTGCAACGCCATGGGAATCAGAAAATATTCCTGCCATTGTAAATGCCTGGTATGGCGGACAGGCAGCTGGTACCGCTATTGCGGATGTACTTTTTGGCGATTACAATCCATCAGGGCGACTGCCGGTTACTTTCTACAAAAGCGATAGCGATCTGTCGGCTTTCGAAGAATATTCCATGAAGAACCGAACGTACCGGTATTTTACCGGAAAGCCATTGTATGGTTTTGGCTATGGACTTAGTTATACAACATTCCGGTACGACAAGCTCGAATTGCCTGCAGTGGCGCCGGTTGGCAAGGCTGTTTCTGTTTCAGTGCAGGTAACCAATACCGGAAAAAAGGAAGGCGATGAAGTTGTTCAATTGTATATAATAAATGAGAATACAGCGATCACAACGCCGCTAAAAGCCCTGAAAGGATTTCAACGGATTACATTGAAACCCGGGCAAAGCAGGCTGGTTACCTTTACTGTAAAGGGGGAAGACCTTACTTATGTAGATGCAAATGGTAAACGCCAACCCCTGAAAGGAAAGGTAAAAATATGTGTCGGTGGAAACCAGCCCGATGAAGCCAACCCCGTAAGCGGAAATGTGGTGAAGAAGACGGTTTTGCTTCAATAATATTTTGACAGGAAATTTTGTCTGAATAAAGATCCGCATAATTATTATATGCGGGTTTTTACTTTTATTTCGTATAAATACTGAATACAGCGAATGTTCCACACATAATGTATTAGTTTTCATTCACATCAAATTGTCCCATTCAGCGAGGAATTATTCACCAGCGCCCGTGTATTCAATGTGTCAAAATATTCTGCCGTTCAATGGTGCCGGAGTATTTAATTTTTACAATTAAGAATGTACATTAGCGACCTGTTTTTCCGGAAAACAGGCTTGACAATAAAAAACAATACAATCTTATGGCCAAAGAAATCATTGCAAAAGAAAACCCAGTGACAGACGCATTAAAAAAACTCAAAGAAGAAGAACTCGAATTGATGGCAAAACTAAAACCACTCCAGGAAGCTATCAGTGCCCTTGAGAAAATTCTTGACAAATCTGCAAAGAAATCAAAACCGGCTAAAGAAAGTGCCAGCGAAATGTTTGCTGAAGAAAGTGCAGCAGCATCAGAAGAAACGCCAGAAGCGCTAAATTAACCGGGAAAAGCTATTTATCGCTTTGAAGTTGCAGGGTATGGAAATGCCCTGCAATTTTTTTATATATACGTTCTTAAACTAACGTTAAAACACCTTACCTGTAAGAAAGGCCTTTCTTTTTTCATTAATTTTTTGTAATCTCGGAACCGAGAATGGAATGTCTCTACTGGTGACAAGCCGTTTACCGTTATTGACAACTTTTATACGACCATGCATAAACAAATAACTTCACTATTTCTTGTGGGCATATTATCTGGATTATTTTCGCTATTCGGGTGTGCACAAAAAAAGCATTCAGCTACAAAAGCCATAAAAGCTACAAAACGGGATACAGCTTTTGTTGCATACTATCCAACAGATCACAAACTATCAAAAGAAGAGCGGAAAAGCTTTTCCAACAAATTCCTTAAACTGAAAGGTGTACCCATTTTAGAGGGCCTTCCATTTGTGGAAGATTATACAGAAGCTAAATTCAGAGACGAAAAGGAAGTTGCAAAGAAGGCTGTTGTACTTTATGGGTTAATATACGTAGCGCATGAAGAAAAAACTGCAAAAGAAATGATTGAGTATTTTAAAAAATACAATCTATGGAACGCAGTTTCACCAGAGGAAAGACAATATTTAGAACTTAAAAATAAAACACCAAAGGACAATAACCCTGTCTCCTGGCGTATTGAAAATCTAAATGTTCTACTTTGGGCATTAGGTAATTTTGAGAAGTTATCTTTTCCTGCAACGATATGTGATTTTAGTGAGTACAAAAATTTACCAGATCTTGAAACCGATCCAACAGAATGGATCTCAAATTCAAAGCTGCGCAACACGGAAGACATTTTAAATGAAACTGACCTTATTTACAGAATACATTGGGCTACAAGAGACGCTGACTTAAATGGGAAACCAATACCAGCTGGTTTAAATGAGGATATAATAATGGAGAGGCATTTTGCTTTAAATTGGTTAACAATGTATGCAAAGGCTTGGGACGACATTACAACTGATACATAATAGATAAGGCAGCCACTCAACCCTCGAATTTCCCGGAACCGGAGGCTGTAACAGATTCAGGCTGCGGCGTACAAATAAAGAAAAACTAACCTATTCTAACGCGTCATGACTTTTGATTTTTATCAACAGTATAAGGATTATTCTACTACTGACTTACTGAAAATAGTAAAGCGGCCGGCAGAATATCAGCCGGCGGCGGTTGAAGCTGCAACGCAGCTCTTAAGTGAGCGACCCGTAACTTCGGAAGAAATGCAGTTTGTTGATCAATATTTTCAGGACCTTGAAGACTCGGCAAAAGCTAAAAAGGAAAAAATTGACGCACTAAAGAACGAGGCGACCGATTTGCTTGAACCTATTTTACAACCAGGCGAAAACGTAGAGCCACCCCCCGCTCATAAACAACAATTTCATTTTTTGATCTTTGGGTCAGGAATTTATTGCCATGCAACTCTATTTTCCCTTTTCATAGTGCGCCAGGTTGTTAAAGTTTCTGTCCCATAAAAGCAGCAGGTGAAGGCTAAGTTTGTACAACGTTACCTGTTTTGCTTTCCCTGACCATAGTCAAAACTTGAAATTTATAAATGGGATTGTTCTTTTACCAATTTTGTTAAGAAGTCCTATTTGAAGAACTTTTCCTTCCTGGCAACGGTTCAACAAACCTATCTGTACACCTTTTCCTGTTGTTGTTTTGTTGCGGAATCCGGCTATTAATACGCCCTTGAAACTATAATGATGGTTAAAAAGACCTGCAATGGACAGGCCTTTCATTGAATGAGATAAATTAATTATCGCTGAAACATTCACTCCATTGCTTTTTACCCTTGGTGTAACAGAACCAAGTACCAATCCATTAAAGGCACTTTTTAAAGTATCTGCTTCAGGATATAAATTCCTGCTATCAAAGTCTGTACGGGGATATGATGAACTTTTGGGGTTATCGTAGTAAGCAAACAAAAATACGAATAGAGCAAAAATGGGGTCCGAGGGCGATGCGGAAATAGAAAGCCCATTGATGTTAAGTATTGTTGCTCCATGCCAGCGCACCGGTTGTAACCCAATAGCAAGGCCGTTGATGGTAGTGTTCCTTGAGATGGGAGTTGTAAAAATAACATTTCTTATTTTAGGCGCCGAAGTGTCGGGCTTGTATATTGGGAAACACTGTCCATTTACCAGCCAGGGTGTCAGAAATATAAGTAAAAGTAACAGGCAGGTTAGCAGGGTACGGGGCCATGCAGGCAGTTGTTTGGGTTTGATAGGATTTTTCATGGCAGGGATGGGTAGTTGTATTTTATTGGGTACTTCTTTTAAGATATAGTTGCCCTATACTTTTATCCCTACGCTATCAATGGTTTATATTTGATGCCCCGGTTGCTCACCTCGAAGGTCATCCTGACAATTAACTGTATTGAGAACATTTGCAGGGGCCTAAGATATAAAAAATAATGAGTACTTGTATGCTGGCTGGTATTTCGAACAATTACAATTGTTTATAGTTATATATCTTTTTTTTAACCCTCCGGGTGGGTGATAATTCGCCTGGCAGGGTATCAACAAATGAGCATGGTAATGAAAAATGGAAAAAGTAACTGATCTCATCCTTATAAACAGTCTTAAATGTGATAGTAATGAAGCTTTTGCGGCTTTGTACGCAAACTATTTCCCGTTTGTACAGGCTTATGTAACCAGGAATTCCGGAAACCTGGAAGATGCGGAAGATGTTTTTCAGGATACAATGGTTATTCTGTTGCAAAAAATAAATCAGAAGGACTTTAAGTTGACTTCCTCCCTTAAAACGTACTTTATTGCCATCGCAAAGAATCAATGGTTAAAGCGTTCAAGAGACAACAGGCTTTTGCCGGTAGAAAGCATTGAAAAATACCAGCCCGGCACAGATGTTTTCCCGATTGAGATCAGGCCCGAAAAGACAAACGAGGAAAAAATGAATTCATGGCTGAGTAAGATTACAGAGAACTGCCAGCGCATATTAAAGGCTCTTTTCTTCTACAGAGAGTCCATTGAAATAATCTCCAAAAGAATGGGTTGGAAGAACAAACACACTGCAGCCAATCAAAAATACAAATGTATTGAACAGGTAAGAAGGGAAAGGCTACGGTCAGAGAAATGTGAATGGTAGCGGGTGATTTTATTTTTGAGTTGGTATAAATAGCAAATCAACTTAAAAATGAATAATGTAAGACAAAAGGAATTGGAAGGCAACGGTGCCAGCTGTCCTATAATCCCGGCAAAACTTCCCTGGTATAAAAAGGTTTGCCAGTGTTTTTTCCGCTTCGGCGCCTGCCCTTTATGTATAATAAAGAGTTGTGCATATAGTATACGCAGGTATTTTCGGAAACCCTGACCAAACTACCCCCCTTTTTAGGTCAATAGCCCCCACTTCGTTTTTTAGGATGAATAATATTTTTGATGGCATTTGCCATTTGAAAAAATTATACAATCCCAACTATGAAGTTAAAAATTAACCACAGGCAACAATGCTTTCTACACAAGGTATTGGTATCGCTAACGATTGTTCTTGCCCTTCAGGATCTTGCCCGGGCACAAACCTTTGTCCATCCCGGTGGCCTGCATACACAGGCCGATCTTGACCGGATGAAATCAAAAGTAGCCGCCAGCACGCATCCCTGGATCGATGACTGGAACCTTTTGATCACCGATTCAAAAGCACAAAATACCTACGGCGCTGCGCCACGGGCGAATATGGGTGCGAACCGGCAGCGGGCCGATGCCGATGCTCATGCTGCTTATCTGAATGCGATACGCTGGTATATTTCCGGCGACACTACGTTTGCAGAATGCGCCAAACGGAATTTGGACGGTTGGAGCGCTGCAGTAAACCAGGTGCCTACCGGCACCGATATCCCTGGTTTAATGGGAATTGCGGTTATGGATTTTGCGCTGGCTGCTGAAGTGCTGCGCATTTATCCCCATTGGGCTGATACCAGCTTTACCCGCTTCAAGACTATGATGAATACGTACCTGTATCCCGTGTGCCACGATTTTCTCACCAATCACAACGGCACCTGCGGCACTCATTATTTCGCCAACTGGGATGCCTGTAATGTGGGCGCTTTGATTTCAATGGGTGTTTTACTGGATGATACAGCCAAGTTCAATGAAGGGGTTACCTATTACAAATCAGGGGTAGGAAATGGTAACATCATGAACGCGGTGACTTACATTCATCCTAACGGAATGGGCCAATGGCAGGAGAGTGGCCGCGACCAGGCGCATGCCATGCTGGGATTAGGGTTTTTAGCGTATGCCTGCCAGGTAGCCTATAACCAGGGTATTGACATCTTTAGTTATAGTAGCAATCGCCTGCTGGCAGGTGCCGAGTATAATGCGGCATATAATTTATGGAAATGGGTTCCGTATGAACCGTACGTAAACTGTGATGGCTGGAATTTATTTTATCCTGCCATAAACGGGCATGGACATTTGGATAATAAACCCATTTTTGAACTGCTTTACAATCATTATGCTGTTCTTAAAGGCTTATCGGCGCCGAATGTAAAATCCGCCGCTCAAATAGTACGTCCTGAGGTGGGCGATTTAGATCATTTGGGATATGGTACACTTACATTTACACTGGATGCTACTGCATCGCCGTATCCACCGTCACCGGTGGCGCCGGTTCCAACGGGAGTAACTGCAATACCCGGTATGGCAAGGGTATTTTTAAAATGGGCATCGAGTGGTGTCACTGCTCAGGGTTACAATGTGCTGCGGGCTACAACAAGCGGCGGTCCTTATACAACAATTGCCAGCTGGACGAAGAACACCTATGCTGAATACACCGATGAAAATGTTACCGCGGGCACAACATATTATTATGTTATTCAGTCCATTAATCAATCAGGCACAAGCGCCAATTCAACGCAGGTAAGCGCCACACCGGTTACCACCACCACATTGCCATCGGGCTGGGCGCGTCAGGATATTGGTACGGTAAGCGCTGCAGGCAGTGCCGGTTTTGCCAATGTGGGCGACAGCACTTTTATTGTAAGTGGCTCGGGAACCGGAATAGGTGGAACTGCCGATTCTTACAGTTACGCTTATACCAATGTGAGTGGTGATGTTACTATTACAGCCCGTATGTACGATATTACCGGAACACTTCTGAGAACAGGTCTTCTCATTCGTGAATCGTTAAATGCCAATGCAGCGGCAGTAGCCGTAACGCTCGGTGAGTCGGGCTGGCGGTATTCCAGATTCGGAGCAAGAACGGCTACGGGCGGCTCAATGGGGTGGAATGATGGAAATCAGTTTACCTGGACGCCCGTTTGGTTTCGCCTGCAACGGTCGGGTAATACCTTCACTGCTTATCAATCGTTAGATGGAGCAGCATGGTTTCAGATAGGAACAACAACCATTACAATGGCCACTAGTTACTATATTGGCCTCGCTGCCTGTTCGGGCAGCTCAACCGGAGCTATCGATAGCACCCATTTTGATAATGTAAGTCTGATAGCAGGAACGCCGCAGCCAATACCGAACGGCCTCTATAAGATCGTTGCAAAGCACAGTGCCAAAGTGCTGGATGTATATAATAATGGTACTGCCAATGGCACCAATGTACAACAATATACCTGGAACGATTGTTCCTGTCAAAAATGGACGGTAACATATACCGGCAGTGGTAAGTATTCGATTGTCGGACTTTCGAGTGGAAAATATTTGGATGTAGCTGGTGTTTCAACGGCCGATGGCGCCAACATTCAGATCTGGCAATCAACCGGTGGCGATAACCAACGGTTTAGTTTTACCCCAACGAGCGAAGGTTATTATCGCATAACACCTGTTCACAGCGGTAAAGCAGTTGATGTAAATGCAGGCTCCACTGCCGATGGCGCCAATGTTCAACAATGGACCTACCTGGGTGGCGACAATCAGCAATGGATGTTAGTGCCGGTTACTGCATCAACCACGCAGGGAACAAGGATCGCAACAGAGCCAACAGCAACCATTCCGGTTCAGGAAATGGCGTCTAATGAAGTGATTATTTATCCAAATCCGACAATAACACAATTGACTGTAAAGCTTGCAAGTGAGTTTGAGAATGGAGCTACAGCAACCCTGACTGATGTAACCGGTCGTGTATTGAAGTGTTTTCCGGTATCCGGAAAGCAATATGTGCTGAAGTTAAGCGATATACCCAGCGGTGTATATTTTATCAAGGTCAGCAACAATACAAAAAGCGTAACGAAGAAGTTTATCAAAAAATAGCAGGAAGATACCAGAGAGCGAAAAGAGGGGCGAAAGTCCCTCTTTTGCTGTTAATGGAAGATCGACTTTTTGCAGATTGAAATTTCGAAGAACGTGTTGGGAGTTGTTTTTGGAAAATTGACAGCTTTTGTGGCAAAGTTGAGAATAATATCATCCAATAAAACTCAAAACATAATCACCTTCCTCTTTCTTTTTTGTCAATTCGGTACAAGGTAGCGGTTTGTCCCATAACTCGTTTAATGTTTTGAAATATACAATGCCCCCTGTATTGGCAAGGGGGCATTGAAGTATACATTGCCAACAATAGTTATTTTATGCTTTCAATGTCTTTACTTTTTAGGTTATAACTAAGAGGAACATAATTTCGGTAAATAATCTTTTTTTGCTGCAGGTCGTATATGGTTATGAATTTATCGGTAGAGCTTTTTACGTACTCAAATAAAAGCCTGCCCTTTTTACTTATTTGAAAAAGGTCGAATAATTCTTCATCGGTACAGAGCCTGTATTTATAATGATAACCGTCAAAAATGGTTTCAGGTTTTTCTTTCTCTTTTCCTGATAAAGCGTTGAAGCTCATCAGTAATGTTTTTGGCACATACAAGGTATCGTTGGATAAGATACTTGAGAGGTCTTTGTCCTTAATTTCAGTGTAATGTTCTGGTTTAAAACTTTTTTCCAGGTTTGAAGATACAGCTTCCAGCTGCGCTTTTAAAAGTATAGGGCTCCAGTTGTAAAAAGCCCCTTTAGTATATAAATTTTCAACTACCTCTTCCGATCTACCTCCACCCATATTAAGAGTTTCCGTATTGGGGTATAATTCAATGCGGCATAAACCCGTTGAAATAATATTTCCTTTTTTGGTCACTTCTTTGAACAGACGCAGATTTATATAATAATGTGTATTGCTGGTGTATTTGGATTCTTTAGTAAATCCTTCGATGATGAAATAGGAGTATTTTGGATTAGAAGCATATTTGTCAAATTTGCTAATATCATCAAAGACCAACGGCGTTAACTTCCAGCCATCAGTAACTGCCTGTTTAATGAGGTCAATCTCTGATTTCTGTTGTTTGGAATAAAAGAATACGGTGGTTGTTGCCTTTAATTGAGCCATAACTTCGTCGCTAAATTTTTGACTCGAAATGGCTGCCCTTATATCAGCGTACTGGGCTATTGAAGTTACAGAACATAAAATTGCGAGATAAAGGGCGAAAAATTTTCTTTGCATAGCTGGTTTTGAAAGGTTTGTTTTCAAATTGATGAGAACGTTAGGGGGAAAGATAGAGAAAAGTTTGAATTCTTACGAGGTTTCCTTATCTCGATAGGTTTGTCAGGCAGAACAAAAAGGACGAGATTGAGTCATCTTGCTTAAACGGCTTTAATGTTCAAAACCTGGTTAAAATCAATGATTTATTACGGTGAGTCGGACTACTAACCTCGGAGGTCACCTTAGAACTTGAGGGAATCGAAGGTGGAGAAAAATTGAATGTGCTTTGAAAGAAATATGAAGATGTGTTAAGTTACAAATAATGGCTTTTTGTATTTATCTTGAAGTTTTTATCCTTTGATTTTAATAACGTCTTTATGAAAATCGCCTTCAGATTATTTCTTTTCGTAAATTTTCTATTTTGGCTATCAGCTTGTATTCGAACTGATAAAAGCAGTAGGAATAGCAATGGCACAAATAATACAGCCGATAGCGGAACAGCAAACCAGGTAACAGACAGCGTTATTACTACCCGGGTTGTTCAGACCACACTTCAGGATTGCAAAAAATTGGATGGAAGTATTTTCCGGTTTAAAGAGCGGGAGGACCTTTCTGATTTGCCTGAAAATGCAAAAATACCAGATAGTGTCCATTACACCGTAATATTTCGTTGTGAAAATGATTCATTGAAGGCTGTAATGTTTGGCCCTGATCCTGAAGGTGAACATGGTTTGTTTTATTTTAAGGAAGATCTCGATAGCGTTTATACAAATAATGGTTTTATATCTTTCAGCCTGGTTGAGCATGAATTATATTTGAAACCCTATACGTTGAATAATTATAATAAAGGTATTAAGTATGAAGTTAGAGGAGGAAGCAACGAAAGGCAGTTATTTAGGGGTAAATTGGCCGGTGATTCAATTGTATTTACATGTAATTCTGATCCTGGGGGAATGTGTTACAGTGATACAATGGTTTTCAGAAAAATTAATTCCATCAAATAAGGTGAGTAAGTTAGGCTTACCTAAGTTGAATCTCACTAACTCTGAGACAGCTTGGAAAAAATGCAATGAAAGCATTTTAGCCTGCCATTGTTGATACTCATGGATTGTCAACCGTCACAAATGTTCCTCTTAAAGCGGATCGTTCATTTTCGGCTTATAATATATACAGAATGGATACTCATTACCGATCCTGTTGAGATAGCTGATCTTTTCTTCAGTTAGACGCCCAGCAGGGCTTATTAAATCTTCAGCTTGATTTGAGTGTACAATATCATTGGGGTATCCTTTTGTAATAGGAGGTAATTCCAATGAATGAGGATGACTCGTCGCCGTTGATTCTTTCATACAAATTAATTAGAATGCAAAATTACCATTGCAGGATAACGACTTCAAATACCTGCAAGGCCAAATGAGCTTAGTAAGCAATTCTTTTAAATAACATAGGTAATACACTTTACACATTAATACAATGCCAGATAAGCCGATAAGAAAAGTAAGGAAGGTTATTGCAACTATCACCTTGAAGCGGTTGTATGAGCAGGTAATTCTTTGTCAAAGGGTGTCAACCACAAACAAAAAACCCGTACAAAATCAAGATTTTATACGGGCTTAATGCTTTTCGTTACTTTCAATTAAACGTGTGAGAGTGGTCTCGCCCAGAATCGAACTGGGATATCAAGTTCCGGAGACTTGCGTACTATCCATTGTACTACGAGACCAGTTGTCGCGAATAGGCAATCGTAAACGGTCAAATTTGCTCAATCGGCCTGTCTGCCATTTATAAACCGAAAGCCCAATCGGGCGGCAAATCTACATCAAAATTGCGAATTCTCCTCAGCATTGACAATTAAAGCGATATTAATGAAAAAAAGCCCCCGAAGGAGCTTTTTCCCAAAAAAACGGTTCCAAATACCTAACGCGGCAGCGTGATCTGCTGGGTTCTGCTCCCCACCGTCAGGGTAGCCTGGTTATCGCAGGTGCCATCGCCATAATTTATAGATCCGGAAATAACATTATATGTGAACGTCTGCACGCCCGAAACTATGTTTTTGCAGCTCATACTCTTCACGAGCGGGCTCGTAATGCTTACCGTCAGGCTTTTGCCGGCCGATGAACTGCTGGTAAAACCACCCGTCCAGGAAAATACGTCATCCGAAATGGTCGCCGTTCCAATACCGCCGGTTTGGGCCAGGGTATGCGTACCACTGTAATTAAACCAGGTGCTGCCGTCGGGCCAGGTGATCTTGCCACCGCTTACCGCAGTCGTGTAATTAATACCGTTGCCACTGCCCGAATTGGTGGTAATGGAATAAGTGCCTTCTACATGATAATTGTTTACATAATAATTACTGAAAGTAACCGATGCGGTGCTACCGCTTTTCCGGATCTTTCCACTGAGCGTAGCAATGATCTTTCCCTTCCGGGTAATGCCATTGGAACTTACACAACCGGTTCCAAAATCAATCGTCATGGTTTTGGGAAAGGTAGTGGTATCGGCAGGGGACAGGGTCACTGTAGCACAGGTTTCTACCCGGCCATTTACGCTGTTGTTTTCTCCTTCGGTGGTTATTACGTCAAAAGCGTCATCGTACAAACTTTGAGAAACACTGCCGCCTGAAGCCAGGGATACCGTAGTGTCGGTGTCACTGTTGTCTTTATTGTCTTTGCGGCAGGCCGATAAGGCGATCAATGCAACCAGGGCTATACTTCCATAAGTCTTCATCGCATTCAATTGTTGTTTCATTGTGGTCGTTTAATAATTTTAAGGGATTGTTTTACTTCTAACAGCTTACAGACCCGGATATTTTCCCGGGGTTTCATGCCGCAGCAGGTAATTTCAATGAACGGCCGGTTTGTTTCAGTGAAATGCATATGGACTTGTTTGGGCCCCACGGTTTTGTAAATTTGGAAATGGAGTTAACCCGCCGTAACTGGTTTTTATCGTTTGCTGTTCTTACTCAGATCGTATTCTGGCTGGTGACTTTTTTCCTGGTTTATTATGTATCTGTTGTCAATTATCAACCTCATGATGCGGTGACCCGTTTTCTGTTGATTGCGGCCTGTCACCTCACCAACTTTTATGTTTGCTATAGTTTCCTCGTGCCCCGGTATTATGAAAAAGGACACCGGCTGGCGGCCTTTGCCGGTTTATTGATGCTGCTGATCGTGCTCACCCCGCTTAGGAATTTGATTGAACACCATTTTATTGCCAGCTCACTTGATTTCAGAGACCGCTTCTTTAATGGCCGCAACCGCAGGGGTACCGTCCTGTTTTCTGAGCTCTTTATTGCTGCCGTAGCCTCTTTACTTCGACTCGCGGTTAGTAATGAGGAAAAACAAACGAAAATGGCGGCGCTCGAAAACCTGCATCTGCAAACTGAACTGCGTTTTCTCAAAGCGCAAATGAACCCGCATTTTTTGTTTAACACCATAAACAATATTTATTCGCTTACGCTGTTAAAGTCTGATAAAGCCTCCACAGCCCTGATGAAATTATCAGGCCTGTTGCGGTATATGTTGTATGAGAGTTCTGGCAAGGTGACCCTGCAGCAGGAAATGGAAGCTTTGCGGGCCTATGTGGAGTTGTTCCAGTTACGGTTCGAACAAAAACTGGCCATTGAGATCATCTATGAAGTTAACCAGGCTGTTGAAATGGAATCCCTGTTGCTGATACCGTTACTTGAAAACGCCCTCAAACACTCTGGCATCGGCGTGCAGCCCGCTACTGTTTTTATGAAGCTATCAATGCCTGAAAAGAACAGGTTGGTGATATCAGTAAACAATACAAAGGCCAATCCGCCGGTGTTGCAGGATGCGGGTGGTATCGGCCTGGTCAATATTCAAAAGCGATTACAACTGGTATACCCCCTTAAACATACACTGATCATTGATGAAAATGACCGGTCTTTTTCAATAACCCTTTCCATCCTTATTGCATGAGTATATCCTGCATAATTGTCGACGATGAATACCTGGCCATTAAAGTGCTGTCGGCATATGCTTCCAACATTCCGGCATTACAGGTAATAAAAACCTTTACCGATTCCCGTGCTGCCGTTGATTTTATTCAGCAACAACCGGTCGACCTTATCCTGCTCGATATTCAAATGCCGTATGTCAGCGGTTTCGATCTGGTTAAAGCGGTTCCAGCCGAAACCATGGTGATCTTTACCACCGCGCGGCACGACTATGCCGTTCAGGCGTATGAGCTGGATGTGCTGGATTATCTTGTAAAACCAATTGCGCAGGAACGGTTCGAAAAAGCTATTCAGAAGGCGCTTGAGTATCGCCAGTACCGGAAAGTTTGGAATGAACAACAGCAGGCGGCCAGGAATTTTTTAATGATCAAAGCCGATTACCGCATCGTTAAACTGCTTTTTGAAGAAATTGAATATATAGAAGGGTTAAACGAATATGTAAAGATCTATTCCCGCGAAAGAACATATACCACCCTGGCTGCATTAAAAGCACTGGAAGGCGAACTGCCCGCCGGAAAATTCATCCGCATTCATAAAAGTTATATCGTTGCCCTCTCGGCCATTGACCAGTTTAACAGCAAAACCATACAGCTGCACAATGGTAAGGAACTGCCGGTTGGCCGTTCGTACAAAGACAATTTTATGGGGAAAATGAAAGGTTGACGCAGCGCCGTGCCGACCTATCTTTTAAAACTACTGGGCTTGTGCTGCTCTTTTTCAGTAGTGATATTATGCAGGGCTTCATAACGAAATCCTGCCGGTGTGGCCTGCAGCTGCATTACACAGCCATAATGAATTTTAAAAGCGCCAAATGAATCAACCAATGGTGTTTGCGTAATATGCGCCAGAATGCTTCTTATAACGCCGCCATGCGTTACGATCGCTACGGGTTTTGATGCGTTGATGATCCTGGTAAAACATTGCGTTACGCGGCTGTGCATTTGCACATAGCTTTCGCCACCGGGTATGCATACGTTCACAAAATCTTTCATCCAGGGATCAATCACCTCCTGCGGAATAGCATCCCAATGTATGCCTTCCCATTCACCGCAAGCCAGCTCCATGAGATCGGGTTCAAGGGATATGGTATGAACGGGAAATAAATAACTGGCCAGTTTATGACAACGGATGAGCGGACTGCTATACACCTGCTCAATGTCTGCAGGCAGCGCATGTTGTATTTGCTCAGCTTCTGATTCAAAAGTATCTGTTACATCAATATTCAGCTGCCCGTAACAAACGCCTTTTTCAATGAGTGGGGTGGTATGTCGAATAAGATAGATTGACATGGGGCAAATTTCGGGATTTCTGATTTAGAGATTTTGGGATTTTTTAAATCCCAAAATCTCTAAATCAGAAATCAACAATCAAATTATATAGCGCCAGATAATGATCATACATAAATAAAAACACAACTCGCTTACCTGCTGAATAGCCCCAAGGCAATCGCCGGTATAACCCCCGATCCATTTTTTAAAATATTTGGCAAGGCTGAAGGCCGCATATACTACTGTTATAATCGCCAGCAGAAATTGCCAGCTCATAAAGGCGAAAGGGACCAGGGCTGGAATAGCAGCAACCAGTAAAGCCCCAATAGTTGGTTTGCGGGTGGCCACCGGTTTTGATTTACTGCCATCGGGGTCGCTCACATAATCATAAAACCGCATCACCAGCACGGGCATCAACCGGCTTACGCTATGGGCTGCAATGAGCGTGAGTAAAAAGTACCGGTAATTGTAGAAAATATTCAGAGAAGGGTTTTGAAGATCGGGCGTGAATTTGGGCAGCTCTTTCAATAATAGAAATTTACAGAACAGAATGGCGATCATGCCTATTACGCCATAGGAACCCAGGCGGCTGTCTTTCATGATCAGCAGGATCTTTTCTTTTGTCCAGCCACCGCCAAATGCGTCACACACATCGGCAAACCCATCTTCATGAAATGCGCCGGTTGTTAAGATGCCGGCAATAATAGAGGCTGCAATGGCAATATCTTCGCTGATGTACTTATTAAAGACGAGGAAGGGGAACCCGCTGATGGCGGCTACTATCCAGCCTATCAGGGGAAAATATTTTACCGACCGTTCCAGGTAATCGGGCGAATGATCGGCAAAACGCGGCACTGGTAGCCGCGTAAGGAACATCATGGCCGTAAAAAATATGCGCAGCTCTTTTTTCATGAATGAATTTATTCTTTATTGCTTACACCGGCGCTTTCAAAGCTGGCCATTTCATTCAGAAAATTTACCGCCGATTGTATCATGGGTATGGCCAGTGCTGCTCCTGTTCCTTCGCCCAAACGCATCCCCAGGCTTAATAAAGGGGCAACACCTAAATGCCGCAATATCTTTTCATGGCCGGCTTCATGACTGGTATGTGCAAAAATGCAATGATCGATCAACGTAGTAAATTCTGAAACCAATGACTTATGCTTCTCAGCCATAAAAATGGCATTGGCGATGAGCAGGGCAGCGGTGGTAATAAAGCCATCCACTACTATGATCATTTTTTGTTTTACTGCTTCCAGGTAGGCGCCGGCCATCATGGCAATCTCGAAACCGCCTACGCGCGCCAATAATTCAATAGGCTGTTGACTCAACTTGTTCAATGCATGCTTTTCATACACCTGTTGCAGGGTATCGATCTTTTTCTGCAACTGATCATTGTCTAAACCAGCGCCCCGGCCGGTAAACTCAACAACCGGTAACCCCGCGATCGCGCTCATGATCAATGTGGCAGAAGATGTATTGCCAATGCCCATTTCGCCAAAGCCGATGCAGTTGCATCCCGAAGCCGCGATCTGATTGACGATCGATCTTCCTTTTTCAATGGCCTGAATGGCTTCGTACGTACTCATCGCTGGTTCTTCCAGATAATTTTTTGTTCCATAACCGATCTTGGCATTGATAACATCAACAGGGTTCGATGTAAAATCAAAGTTTACACCTGCGTCCACTACCTGCAGTGTTAGTCGATGCTGCCGGCAAAATACATTGATGGCTGCGCCGCCATGCACAAAGTTCAACACCATTTGGGCGGTTACTTCCTGCGGATATGCATTTACCAGTCCTGTTTTGGCAATGCCATGGTCACCGGCAAACACAATGATATGCGGTTGTTGAATGACGGGCTTTGTTGTTTGCTGTATCAGGCCTGTTTGCAGCGCTATTTCTTCCAGCCGGCCCAATGCGCCCAACGGTTTAGTTTTATGATCGATGATGTGTTGTAACTGTTGTTGTAAAGTAATAGACATGAAATTGGTTTAATTAATAGAGGTCGCAAAAATAAGATCCATATTTACAGCCGGGACGCTTTAATTACCATCGGTATCCCACTCACCATAAACACCACCTTACCGGCCTTTTCCGCAATATACTGATTCACCCAGCCCTGCAGGTCGGTAAATTTTCTGCCGATCTCTGTATCGGCGTGTGTGCCCATCCCAATTTCGTTGCTGATGATGATAAAGGTATTGGTAGTTGTATCCAGTTTATCTATTTCAGCCTGGCATTGTTGCAGGCTGCTTTCAATATCATACTTGTTATCAGTAAAGAAATTGGTAAGCCATAAAGTAACACAATCCATCACGATCACTTTACCCGATAAAGCCAGGCCGCTGATATTTTTTTCTTCTTCAATACTCGTCCAGCGTTCGTCCCGTTCGTCCCGGTGACGTTGAATGCGTTTTTCAAAATCATCGTCCCAACGGCGGGCGGTGGCCAGGTAAACCGGGTTATTGCTCAATTGCAGCGCCAGTTGCTGGGCGTAACGGCTTTTGCCACTGCGGGCGCCACCGGTAATAAATATAAGGCCGCCAGAGAGTCCTTCACCTGTTATCATTAAACAAATATTTTTCTTTGAACAGTGTATACCGTTGTTTTAACTCCAGCAGGCAATTGCGGCAAAGACAATCGGTATAACGATCTTCAACAAATGCTTTTTCTTCAGTCGTTAAATTGATGCCATAGCACTGGCAATGTATTACATCGCCTACTTTACATTCAAAGGGAGCATGGCAACGCGGACAGGTTTTTTGTTCGTGCTTACACATAGGCCAATGTTTGTCAGCATTAAAAATAGGAGCCTTCGGTGAAAGAAAACAGATGCAGAAATGAATTGGTCTTTCCGGGGAAAGACTGACTTCATCCCGGCTTTTCACCCGAAAGCCCGTTGATGCTATATTTTGCAAGTGGCAGGTCTTCTGGCTTGTTCACTGTTTTCAAACCTTCCCATCGATAAGGCATTCGGCCATCATCAACAGTGGTATGGAGTTTCAACAGTCGTGAATCGGCAATCGGCAATAAATTTGGGGCGGCGCAATGTCGCAAATCAATTTTCAAAATTTGCGAGCCATTCACCATTCACCATTCACGAATAGAACTTACAGCTACGGGGATAGCACCGGATTTGCACCGGTTTCCCTTTTCACCCATCCTGTGCCGGCTGAGCCGAAACAGGATGGAGACCATTTGCGCAACAAAAATAGGGGGTGTTGTTATTCGCCCAATATAATTTTTTAAAGCATGTGTGTTTAACCAACCCTGAGCGAATACGAAGGGCCCGGCTAAGCGCGTTGAGCGGAGCCGAAGCGCGCTTAAATTCATTTCTGTGCCCCTTTCAAACATTTAAACCGGAACGAAACACCGCCATAATAATTTACGCCCGGGGCCGCATTGTAATACCGGCCGCCGGTTGCATTGATATCATTTCCCAGGCTATAGGTTACATTGAACGCATTATCAATGCCGGCAAACAGGTCCATCAGGATGGTTTTACCTATTGACTTTCGCCAGCCAGTGCGGCCACCGGCCAGGTTATAAGAGCTCGCCTTATCAGTATTGGCGTCGTTCAATGCAATGGGATCGCTGTAATACCAGGTAAGGTTTAAATACCAGCCGGGCCGGGTGCTTATATCAACACCGGCGGTTACAGTATGGGTAGCCACACCTGGTAATTTATTTCCTGAATAATCAGTGGCAACCACTTTAAAATCAGTATAACTGAAATTGTTATAAGTATGGCTGATCCAAAGGCGGGCATTGTTTACAAACCGGTGATCAGTTGGCAACAGCTGGTAACTTGCCTGCGATTCAATACCCCGTTGCCGCGTACTGCCGGCGTTGGTAAAATAATCGGCCCCGCTGGCATCGCGTCGTTGTACAATGGCGTTCTTCAGTTTGTAATAGAACGTATTCACTTCTACGTACAGGCGTTGTTGTAACCAGTTGCTTTTGATACCGGCTTCATAATTCACGCCATGTTCAGCCTGCAGGCTGGTGTTGATGATGCTGGTTGAAGGCAATATCTCTGCAGTGGTGGGGGGCGAAAATCCACGTGATATACTGGCATACAACAGCATGCCCGGCAGCAGTTTTTTCGACAGGGCGATCCGCGGCGCCCATTCGCTGTTAAAACTGGCGGTCAGTTTCCCCATCTGGGGGCCGGTAAGCCTTGTAATAGTGATCGACGATTTGTTGATGCTGGCGCCTGCGCTCAGTGACCAATTGCCCGGTAAATGAAGATCTGTTTGTATAAATCCTGAATAAATGTAATTATCAATATCGTCATCGGTTTGCACCGTATCGGGATTGCCGCCTGCATTGCCGAATGTTTTGGTGTTGAAGAACCCACGTTGGCCTTCCCCGCCAAATGATACCTGTAAGCTGGCCTGCTGCCATTGTTTATTGAACGTAAAAACAGTGCGGCCGCCAAAATGTGGTTCGCTTCTTCTTTCATAATTGCGGAAGGTGGGGTTTTTTATATTGGAAAAAGCCCCATATACCACCGATGTATTTTGAAAGTTTTCGGTGAACCGGTATTGATGGGTAAGACCTGCTAAAAATGTTTTCTGGTATATAGCAGCTTTGGCATCGGCTGCACTGGGAAATGCACCCGCTGCCGGCCGTGCAGCGCGCGGATTGGTGTTGTATTGAGCAGCAGTTAAGCCGCCGGGTGTTTGATAATACAGGTCGCCATAGAGCACGGAGGCCGATAACTCCTGTTTATCATTTGCCTTGAACCGGGTTTCCCAGGTGGCCACATCACGCCGCAGGCGGGTATGTTCGCGATAACCATCGCTGGTTTGATGCGTATAGCCAAATGTATTATTGTGATCGCTATTGCCTGTTATAATTTGGGCATTGAGGTTTTGAAAATTAAAACTGCCGGTTGCATAATGCAGGTTTATGCCGGGTGCCTGGCTATCGGGTAAGCTGTTGATGAGCACCGCTCCGCCGGTGCCGGCCCCATATAAACTGCTGGCCGGTCCCTTCAGTACTTCAATAGAATTGACATTATAAAAACTGAGTTGGTTCAAATAAGTATTACCACCCGGGTCAGTGAGCGGAATACCATTCCAGTACACCTTTACATTGCGCACTCCGAATGGCGACCGCAGGGTACTGCCACGTATGTTTAACCGGTAGCTACCGGGCGAACGTTCCTCCATATGCACGCCGGGCGTGGCATTCAGTGCGGGCAACAGGCTTGTATTGTTGTATCGCTGCAGTTGGGCAACGTTTACAACATTGATGGCTGCCGACACTTCTTTCAACTGCCGGTTCTGCTCATACCCTTTCACGATCACCGTTTGCAAAACCCGGGTGGTATCGGGTTGTGCATTTTTTTGTGCATGAAGCGACCCCACTGCTAACAAGACGTACAAGAAAAGGAACCAATTTTTCATCATCATGAGTGAATTATTGCTAAAGGTAAATGCAAATATTATTTTAACTTTCGTTAATGAAGTCTTCCCGGTTAAAATTGTTCGATCTGACCATGATCGTCGTCAGCCTGGTAATAGGCATGGGCATTTTTCGTACTCCGGCGAATGTGGCCCGTGTTGCCGGTTCGCCCGAAATGTTCTTTGCCGCCTGGATCATGGGTGGTTTGGTTGCATTATGTGGGGCATTAACCTATGCTGAAATTGGTTCAAGGTATCCGGTTACCGGAGGCTACTATAAAATATTTTCTTACTGTTATCATCCATCCGTTGCATTTGCCATTAACTGTATCATACTGGTGTCCAATGCCGCTTCACTGGCCGGCGTGGCCCTGATAGGCTCAGAGTACCTGGCCAATTTGTTGTTTAAGGGCAGTAGTGATATCAATACGATCAAGTTGATCATTTCAACAATTGCAGTGATTGTTTTCTACGGGGTTAATTTGCTGGGGCTTAAAATGAGTTCCCGTACCCAGAATGTACTGACCATAATAAAAATAGGCTTGGTGGTTTTCCTGATCAGCGCCTTGTTCACCGGCGATTATGCTACGCCGTTCAACCCCACGCCCACAAATGATGCTAATGACCTTATGAGCATCTTTAGGGCCTTTGGCGCCTGCCTTGTTGCCGTTAGTTTTACTTATGGCGGCTATCAACAAACGATAAATTTTGGGGGCGAGGTTCAGAATCCGTCAAAAATTTTACCAAAAGGGATATTTTTTGGC
Source organism: Niastella vici (assembly GCF_002077945.1). Classification (GTDB taxonomy): domain Bacteria; phylum Bacteroidota; class Bacteroidia; order Chitinophagales; family Chitinophagaceae; genus Niastella; species Niastella vici. The sequence goes on along the minus strand of NZ_LVYD01000001.1, from coordinate 47,235 downwards.
ATTGCTATCATAATGTTGCTGTATATTACAATTAATTACACCTACTATAAGGTGATAGGTTTCGATAACTTAAAAGGAGCACAATCCATTGCTGCTATTCTTGCCGGTAAATTATTCGGGGAAAAAGGTTACGCCATTTCATCGGTACTGTTATTCCTGTCTGTGCTTGCTTATGTAAATGTATTGTTGATGAGCAACCCCCGCGTTATGTATGCTATGAGCGACGAAGGTGTATTACCGGCTATATTTAAAAGGGTGACCATAAAAAGAAATGTGATTTTGGTTTCGCTCACTGCATTTACAGCGCTTTGTCTTATTACGTTGTTTTATGCTAAAACTTTTGATGAAATTCTCGATCACACTATATTCCTTGATTCCATTGGCATGGCTACTTCGGCAGCTACTATCTTTATTTTACGTAAAAGAGGGGTGGGTGAAGATAAGAAGGATAGTTACCGTATGAAGCTGTATCCGTTACTGCCCCTGATCTTTATTGCATCGTACCTGTTTGTGGGCGCCAGTATTGTCTTTAATACACCCAAAGCGGCCTGGGTAAGTGGCCTTGTTTTCGCAGTTTTCTTTATCTTGTATTTTGTGTTACGCATATTCAAGAAATCTTCTCAACAAACAAAAGTCACATGAACGACCTTTCGTACATTTTAAATGAATTAGGTGAAGATCGGGAGCAATATTTTCGCGCCATTTCTCCCCCCATCATGCAAACGAGCAATTTTGCTTTCAAGAAAGTGGAAGAATTGCGTAAAGTGTTCGAGGATGAATTCAGCACCTACCTGTACAGCCGCGGTTTAAATCCTACAGTTGATATCCTTCGCCAGAAGCTGGCTGCTTTAGATGAAGCGGAAGACTGCCTGGTGTTTAACAGCGGCGCTTCTGCCATCTTTGCCTCTGTATTTTCGAATGTGCAATCGGGTGATCATATTGTTTCGGTAAAAAGCCCTTATACCTGGGCGCAAAAAATGTTTGATAATATTCTGCCCCGGTTTGGTGTAACCACTACTTATATCGACGGCACTCATATAGAGAATTTCGAAAGGGCCATTTTGCCCAATACAAAGATCATTTACCTGGAGTCGCCCAACAGCTGGGATTTTGCCCTGCAGGACCTGCGCGCCGTGGCCGACCTGGCCCGGGCCGAAAATATTATAACTATTTGTGATAACAGTTACTGCACGCCCCTGTATCAAAAACCGGTTGCCATGGGCATTGATATGGTTTTGCAATCAGCTACCAAATATATTGGCGGGCACAGCGATGTGGTGGCCGGGGTGCTCACCGGCACCCGCCAGATGATGAAAAAAATATTCGACAATGAACTGCTGAACATGGGCAATGGCATTACGCCTTTTAATGCCTGGCTGCTTATCAGGGGCCTGCGCACCCTGCCCATTCGGTTAGAGCGTATCTCAAATTCCACCACCAAAGTGGTCAACTACCTGAAAAAACATCCCCTGGTAGAAGAAGTGATCTTCCCTTTTGACCCCTCATTTCCGCAAATAAACCTGGCCAAAAAGCAAATGGGCGGCGCCTGTGGGCTGTTTACCATGGTAATGAAAGCAGAAAAAATGCAACAGATTGTAACCTTCTGCGAATCTTTGCGACATATTCTAATGGCTGTAAGCTGGGGTGGCCATGAAAGCCTTGCAATTCCGCGGTGCGCATCCATTTTACCGGAAAATTTCGATGCCGGTAACCGCGCCCATAAAATGATCCGGTTTTATGTGGGGTTGGAAGACCCGGAATACCTGATCGCTGATATTGAGCAGGCATTTGCAAAGGCCCGGTAGCTATACTCCTTTAGCAGGAAATATTTCCGGCAGGCTTACACCCTTCCCGGTATGTTGAAACGCAGTGTTTCAGCATACAGGTTTTCGTGTGTCTATGATTTTGTTGTATCCGTTTGTTTAATATTTTTTAACTGACCGCTTATCAAAAACCGGTTCTTTCGCCTGCCATTACAATTACATTTGGAATATGAAACGTCTATGACAATATTTTCATTAGGAATTAAAGTAAAATGAAAATATTGTCATTATAAGTTCCCCGTGCGATCCCGGCTTGTCGGGAGCGGGCAGCTGGCGAAAAACAAATTATAAATTTTCAGATGAAAAAAAGTAAGGTACTTCTGATTCCCTTCCTTATTTGCAGCCTTTCCTTTGGTGCCCTTGCCCAGGATAAATGGGACCTGCGCCGTTGCGTTGATTATGCACTGGCGAACAATTTAAGCGTTCAACAAACCAGTTTGCAGGCCGATGTAGCCGATGTAAACGAAAAACAAACCAGGTGGTCACAATATCCCAACGCCGATTTCAGTACCAATACCGGTTTGCAATGGGGCCGGTCAATTGACCCTACCACCAACCAGTTTACCAGTAACCAGCTGTTATACCAGGGGTATAGTTTCAATGCCAGCGTTACAGTCTTCAACTGGCATCGCATTCGCAACAACATTGTTTCGGCCGATCTGAGGACCGATGCCGCGAAAATGGACCTGGAAAAAATGAAGAATGATATCGCCCTGAACGTAGCAACTTATTATTTACAGGTATTGTTATCAAAGCAACAGATCCAGATCGCCTATAATCAAATGCAGCAAACGAAAAAGCAATTGGAGGTAACTAGCAAAAGAGAGGCCGCAGGCGCTGTGCCCGAGCTGGATGTGCTTACGCTGAAAGGGCAATTGGCAACAGATAGTTCAAATCTTATTGCTGCAAGGGCTGCTGCCGATCAAAACCTGCTGTTGTTAAAACAGGTGTTGAACCTTGATGCCGGTAAGCTGTTTGATATTGCCGAACCGCCGGTTGAACAAATACCGGTAGAACCAATTTTACAATTACAACCCGAAACGGTTTTCCAGATAGCATTGCAGAACCAGCCCGCCCAAAAGGCCAATGCGTTGCGCTTGCAATCATATGAAGCGGCCATGCGGGCCAGCCGGGCCGCCAAGTATCCCACTATTGCAGTTGGCGGTTCATTAGGGACAAATTTTTCGAGCCCTAATAAATCTACTTATACGGTGGACAACGGCTATGAAGTTTCTCCCTATTACGTAAATGTGGGTGGTAATCAATACAGCGTTATGATCCCTAATATCACGGCTGCCCATTCAAAGGTATCTTTTGGTGATCGCTGGAGCGGCTGGGGTACGCAAATGCATAACAACTTCCGCCAAAGCCTTGGTTTCAGTATTTCGGTACCCATTAACAGTAGCGGTGCTGCCCGGTTTAATTATGAACGATCGAAGCTCGATCTTAAAAATGCAGAGCTTACCAAATCGCTCGCCGATCAAACCTTAAAGAACGATATTTATAAAGCTTATTACAACGCATCGGCAGCGCTCGAAAAATTCAATGCTACCAAACTTACCTACGAAATAACCCAAAAAGCATTTGCCGTTGCGAATAAAAGAAGCGAATTGGGTTTGTTGAATACATACGATCTGTTGATCAGTCAAAATAATATGAACCGTGCCCAATACGATATGCTCTCAGCCCAATTCGATTATGTATTTAAAATGAAAGTGCTGGAGTTTTACAAAGGACAGGGCATTAAATTAAACTAGTACGTGAGATTCTAAACCGAGACAACCATTCATTATGAAGAAGAAAAAATTATTGTGGATCATTCTGGGACTTGTGATACTGGTAATTGGGCTGGTAGGCTTAAAGAGCGCCGGCGTTATTGGAAAGGAGGAAGGCCTGAAAGTTGCCATTGAAAAAGTGGAACGCCGCAATATAACCGAAACAGTAAATGCCAGCGGAAAAGTATATCCTGAAATAGAAGTAAAGGTTAGTCCAGATATTTCGGGTGAAATTGTTGAGCTGCAGGTAAAGGAAGGCGATAGCGTTCGCAAAGGCCAGGTCCTGGCGAAGATCTATGCCGATATATATTCCAGTCAGCGTACGCAGGCCGCAGCAGAAGTAAGCCGCCAGCAGGCAATGGTCGATAACAGCAAGGCTCAGTTGGAAAGCCTGAGAAGTTCCCTTGAACTGGCAAAAACCACGTTCGAGAGGCAGAAGCAACTGTTAGGGGAGAAAATAATTTCGAAGGCGGAATACGACCAGGCGCTAAATTCCCTGCAAACAGCCCAGGCTAATTACAATGCCGCGCAACAAAATATTCGCAGCGGTGAAGCCGGTATCGCCAGCTCGCGCGCCAGTCTCGAAAGGGCCAACAAGGACCTTAGCCGTACTGCCGTGCTGGCGCCCATGAGCGGCGTGGTATCGTTGCTGAATGTAAAAGCCGGCGAACGGGTTGTTGGTAATTCCATGATGGCGGGAACCGAAATGATGCGCATTGCCGATATGAGCGTTATTGAAGTACAGGTAGAAGTAGGGGAGAACGATATTCCCAAAGTAAAGTTGGGCGATTCGGCCCTGGTTGAAGTGGATGCCTATAACAACCGGAAATTTAAAGGCCTTGTTACCCAGATCGCCAGCAGCAATACCACTGCCAGCTCCGCATCGTCATCGAACGATGTAACAAATTATAAAGTGCACATCAGGTTGTTTCGCGAATCGTACAACGATCTGTTCGATCCCGCACGCCCCAGAAATTTTCCATTCCGCCCCGGTATGAATGCCAGCGCCGATATTCAAACCCGCACAAAAGTCAATGTACTGTCAACTGCTATCAATGCAGTTAGTACCCGCGAAAAAGGCACCGATAAAGTGGTGGGTGGCGAAGAGGACAAAGACAAGGAGAAGAACAAAGAGAACAATTCACAGAGCGAAAATAAAACTACCGCAACCGACCTCGATGAAGTAGTGTTCGTATTACAAAAAGATGGTAAGGTGAAAAAAGTTGTAGTGAAAACAGGTATACAGGATATCAATAATATTGAAGTGACCGAAGGATTGAATGCGGGCGACGAAGTGGTAGTGGCCCCTTATAATATCATCAGCAAAACGCTGAAAGATGGTACAAAGGTGAAAGTGGTACCAAAAGATAAATTGTTTGAAGTAACGAAGTAATTGATGAAATAATACGTAAAGGGCATTCCGGCTATACCGGGATGCCTTTTGCATAATGCCAATTGGCTTTTTCTTACTTTTGACACAAACATTAATGAATGAAACTGGGAATAATTGGTAGTGGAAGCTGGGCCACGGCATTGGCGAAGATCTGTACAGACAATAAACAATCTATAAACTGGTGTGTAAGATCAGAGGCGACCGTAAAGCATTTACAACAACGGCATCACAATCCCGGTTATTTAAGTTCGGTGTATTTCAATACCGATCTGCTTACCCTGCATACCGATATTGCCCAAACCATTGCAGCCAGTGACTGCATCCTCATTGCGGTTCCTTCGGCCTATGTAACGGCTTCGCTTAAAGACCTTCCCGCTAATGCATTTGAGGGCAAAAAACTGATCTCGGCGGTAAAAGGTATTCTGCCCGATAATAATTTGCTGCTGAACGATCACCTGAAAAATGAGTTCAACCTGCCATTATCTGATTATTTCACGGTAATGGGACCCTGCCATGCAGAGGAAGTAGCTTCAGAAAAATTATCCTATCTCACTTTTTCGGGCATCGATGTGGCCATGACCGAAAACATTGCCGCCTGTTTCACTACAGAATACCTTAACACCATAGTGAACCCCGATGTGTATGGCGTGCAATATGCGGCGGTGCTGAAAAATATTTATGCGCTGGGCGCCGGTATTGCGCATGGGCTTGAATATGGTGATAATTTCCTGAGCGTACTCATCGCTAACTGTGCCGATGAAATGGCCGGTTTTTTAAAGAAAGTGGGTATTCAGCATATTGAAGTGGGCGTGCATGATGGCGAAGACCCGGTAACGCATCGCAAAACGCCCAATTATGCGGCATCGGTATACCTGGGCGATCTGCTGGTAACCTGTTACTCGTTGTACAGCCGTAACCGTACGTTTGGGAATATGATCGGTAAGGGTTATTCGGTGCGGGCTACGCAGCTCGAAATGAATATGGTGGCCGAAGGATATAATGCCAGCAAATGTATTTATATGGTAAATAAACAGATCGGCGCCGAAATGCCCATAGCCGAAACCGTTTACCGCATTCTGTGGGAAAATGTTAAACCCAGCAAAGGCTTTAATCTTGTAGAAAAGACGTTGGTCTAACAGGTAAGAAGAATTATTATTGAACCTTTGCACAGGTTCGTTTGTAATATTTACAGCGTTTGTACGACCAATGTAATTATATGCCTATCTCATTAGGAACATATGGATTTACTGCGATGCTGGTGCTGGCCGGTATTGTGATCATTAATGAGGTGATCAAGCACGTTAAAAAAGACCACCATTCGGTCTGATTTAGTCTTTAAAATATTGATTTAGTGATAGTTATGCGCTCCGGTACACGGGGCGCATTTTTTATTGGGCTCTATTGCACTGATAATTAATGGTTTGCTATGGCCTGGCCTATAATTTCTTCGGGAATTGTTCGGGAATCGTTTGGGAATTAGCTGGGGCTTCTTCGCAAATTTGCGAAGAAATCCAAAGCCTGGTCGGAACCTGGTTGGAATCAGGTTGGAATCAGTCTCCTGGCATACCCGAAGAAGCCTAAAACCCGCTTCGGTCTACACTGACACTACCACCGGGGTTGCACTGAATGTTAAGGCTGCAGTGCAACCCCGGTGCAACTCCAGTGCAACTCTTAGCAGGGAATAGCCGCAGTTTTAGGCAGTCTAGGGGGTAAAGAAAAGCTCCGCTGCAATACCATCGGCAAACAACTTCCCTTCTTTCGTTAGTTGCAGGCGGCCATTATTCAATTGCATTTTACCGGTTTCCATAAACGGCTTTCCGGCCTGTAACAACTCATCGGCGGCTTTTTGGCTGAACCGTTCTGCCACCCATTGCAAATTCAGTCCTTCCATAGTGCGCAGCGAGGTCATAATGTATTCGTTTAACTGCTGGGTACCAGTGAGCGTTTCAATTTCAAATGGAACTTTATCTTCTTTCAGCAATTTTATATAGAGCGCATTGTTCGAAATATTCCATTGCCGCGATGCGCCATTGAACGAATGGGCCGAAGGGCCCAGTCCCAGGTAGGCGGCGCCCTGCCAGTAAGAACTGTTGTGGCGGCTGCGCATGCCGGGCAAAGCGAAGTTCGAGATCTCGTAATGTTCATAACCGGCTTCCTGCATCCAGTTCATCAACAGCAAAAACTGCCGGGCCTGGTCTTCGGTATTTACATCGGCCATCTTGTGTTTATTGATCAGCGATGACAGCGCGGTGCCGGGTTCAACGGTGAGCGCATAACACGAAACATGCGGAATGCCCAGTGCAATGGCCTGCTGCACGTTGTGCTGCCAATTGGCATCGGGCAGGGTAGGCGTGCCGTAAATGAGGTCCATGGTGATATTATTGAAATATTGCTTTGCCAGTTGCAGATTGTCTATAGCCTGTTGGGCCGAATGGGCGCGGTTCATCCAGCGCAGATCGTCTTCAAAAAACGATTGAACGCCTATGCTTAACCGGTTGATGCCGGCCTGCTTCCAGTCAATGAGTTTTTCTTCGGTTATATCATCGGGATTGCTTTCGAGCGTTACCTCGGCATCTGCAGCCACAGAGAAATTTTGCCGCACCATTTGCAGAATAGCCCATAGTTCGTCTTTCGTAAGCAGGGAAGGGGTGCCGCCGCCAAAATAGATCGTGTTCACGGGTTCGGCGGGCAGATAATTCTTTTGCAGCTGTATTTCTTTCAATAAAGCCTCCACAAATTCGTTCTTTAGCTTCAATGATGTGGAGAAGTGAAAATTGCAATAATGACAGGCCTGCCTGCAAAACGGGATATGTAAATAAATGCCTGCCATTGTATTCCGTATTTTTTATCGAATATTACAGTTTAATAGATCAAGGATGTTCCGGAGTGCAAAGGTAGTTGTATATAACTGTACCCGCCTGGGGATTGTACTTGCCTTTTGGCTGGTTTGTCCTTTTTTACTGCCTGCCCAATACCGGTTACACATAAAACCAGTCGACAAAGACTCCCTTTTTATCTATACAACCCTGCGTTTACAGGCAGGGTTCAAAAATGCTGACCTGGCCCGGGAATATATAGCCAACCTGCCTGCATTGTTACAATCAAAAGGTTATCCCGCTGCCTCTGTAGATTCTGTTTTCAAAGATTCGCTGGGTACTGTGTGCGTTCTGTATGTGGGCGAACAATTTCAATGGGCGCACCTGCAGGTTGACTCGGCCGATAGAAAATTACTCGATGCCATCAATTTTAATTACAGATCAAATAAACAGTCCCTGAGCTTTGACCAGGTGGTGGCTGCCCAGCAAAAACTGCTCGATTACCTGGAGAACAATGGCTACCCCTTCGCAAAGATCCAGCTCGACAGCATATCCTATACTGACCGGCAATTTGAAGCTAAGCTGCGGGTGCACCGCGGACCGCTTTACCGCATCGACAGCATCCGCAATTTTGGAACGGCCAAAATATCTTCCACCTTTTTACAGCGCTATCTGGGCATCACCAATGGCAGTTTTTACAAAAAGGAACGATTGCAAACCATCAGCAAAAAGCTCAACGATCTGTCGTATGTACAGGAACAACAACCCTGGAATATGACGATGCTGGGAACCGGTTCCATTTTAAATGTATACCTGGCGCCCAAACGCAGCAGCCAGGTGAATGTACTGGTGGGCTTTTTGCCGGCCAGCGATCAAACGGTGAATAATAAACTGCAGATCACCGGTGAGGCAAATGTGAATTTGCGCAACTCGCTGGGGAATGGCGAAACTATTGGCCTCAACTGGCAGCAGATACAGGTAAAATCGCCCCGGCTCGATCTGTCGTTTCAGCAACCCTATCTTTTTGGTTCGCCTTTTGGCGTAAATGCCAGTTTCAATTTGTTTAAGAAAGATTCTTCCTATATAAATATAAATATGCAGGTAGGGGCGCAATACGCCCTTTCGGCCAGCCAGGGCGGTAGTGTGTTTATTCAAAGTTTTCAAACCAACCTATTAACGGTAGATACCCTGGTGGTTAAAAACAGCCGTGCCCTGCCCCAGCAGGCCGACATCAGGTCGGTGAACCTGGGCATCAATTACGAGTGGTTCAATACCGATTACCGGTTCAACCCCCGCAAGGGAAATGAATGGCAGCTGAGCCTTTCGGCAGGGTCGAAAAAGATAAAAAAGAACATCGTGATCGTTGGCCTTAAAGATGAAAGCGACCCCGGTTTCGATTTCAACAGCCTGTACGATACGGTAAAATTAAATAGTTACCAGTTCAGGCTGAAAGCTTCTATAGCGCATTATTTTAAAATAACCCGGTTCTCGACCCTTAAAACCGCTGTTAATGGGGGCTGGTACCAGAGCCCGGCCATATTCCGGAACGAATTATTTCAGATTGGTGGATATAAATTATTGCGTGGTTTTGATGAAGAAAGCATTTTTGCATCTCAATACGCGGTGGGCACCCTTGAGTACAGGTACCTGGTAGGCAGGAATTCGTTCCTGTTTTATTTTATAGATGGGGGCTGGTCGAAGAATGCCGCTGTATATGCCCGGTCGGCCAATTCCTATTGGGGAACCGGCCTGGGGATGGCTTTTGAAACAAAGGCCGGCATTTTCAATATATCGTATGCTGTAGGCAAACGGGATGATACAAAGTTCAATATGCGGCAGGCGAAGATCCATATTGGGTATGTTAATTATTTTTAATGGAATAAATTCTTTTCAACCTATGCCGCCACTACAATATTTTTGCAAACCCAAATGTTCCCTGTGAAGAGACTGTTACTACTCACTTTCTGCTGTTGTTTATTCATAGTGTCGCTTGCGCAAAGCGGAAAGGATACTATTCCTCCCCGGGAACAGCGAGATACGCCCGGTATTAAATCAGGTATTAAAAAAGATACTACTGCGAAGTTGTTGCCCGATACGGTACACGTGGCTGCATTACCCGATAGCACCGACAGCATTAAAGCGCAGAAAGCGCCGGTAGTGCAACAGAAACCTGCCGATACCGACATACCGGTGGCTTCTGTAATGAAAGGGCCGGCGGCCATGCCTGAGGCCAAACCCACCATACAGGGTTTTCAAAAGGCGTTAAGCAATCATCCTTACTTTAACTTTTACGGCCAGGGGGTAAAGATCACCGAACAGCTGAAGAAGCAAAGCAATGATGAAAGTATGTTCTACTTTCTGTGCGCCCTGTTGTTCTACTTTGGGTTCATTCGCATAGTATTCATGAAATACCTCGATAACCTGAAAACACTGTTTTTGAGGGTTACCATGCGGCAGCAACAGATACGCGACCAGGTACTGCAATCGCCCTTGCCTTCGCTGATGCTGAATATCCTGTTCATTATCTCCACGGGCCTGTTCCTGAGCTTTGTGGCAGACTACTATAATATAGTGCCGGGCATGAACCGGTGGCTGTTGCTGTTCTATTGCTGTCTTTTACTGACTGCTATTTATATAGGTAAGTTCATTATGCTGAAGATGCTTGGCTGGATGTTCAATATAAGAACAGCTACCGATACCTATATCTTCATTGTATTCCTGGTAAACAAGATGATGGGCATTTACTTACTGCCCGCACTACTGTTTATGGCGTTTGCAAAGGGAACTTTTTTGACAGTTTTAATAACTTTGACTTATTGTTTTATCGCTATATTATTTATTTACCGGTTTATAATAGCGTACAGGCCAGTAAGAAATGAGATTAAACTCTCAAGATTCCATTTTTTTATTTACCTTTGCGCCTTCGAAATAGCACCCCTTTTATTGATTTACAAGGTGTTATTGATTTTTGTGGAAAGAAGTTATTAACTTTGCAAATCCATACGTAGCTAATATGGTCAAAAACGGGGCTAAAAGTGTAGCAGCTGCTACACAAACCATTAAAAAGATCCTGATTACGCAACCCAGGCCGGAAACCGATAAATCGCCGTACTTTGAACTTGCCAGGAAGTACAGTGTTGAATTGGATTTCCAGCCATTCATACGTCTTGAAGGTATTCCCGCCAAAGATTTCCGCAAGCAAAAGATAGAAATAGCTAATTATACAGGAGTTATATTCACCAGCCGCAACGCCATCGATCACTTCTTCCGCATTTGCGAGGAAATGAAGATCAACATTTCGCAGGATACCAAGTATTTCTGCATTACCGAAGCCGTTGCCCTTTACCTTCAAAAGTTTATCCTTTACCGCAAGCGCAAGGTGTTTTATGGAGCCGATGGTACCAACAAGAGCATGTTTGATGTGATCAACAAACATAAAGAGAACGAAAAGTTCCTGTACCCCTGTTCCGAAAACCAGCAGGATAATGAGATCGTGAGCTGGCTGAAGGCAAACAATTGCGAATTTGCCACCCCGTTCATGTATCGCACTATCAGCAATGATGTGAAAGATTTTCTGTCAAAAACAGAATACGATATCATCTGCTTTTTCACTCCCAGCGGTGTAAAAAGCCTTTTCGATAATATTCCTGCCTATCAACAGAACGGCACCCGCATCGGCGCTTTTGGAAGTAATACTTCTCGCGCGGTGGAGGAAGCCGGCTTAACCCTCGATATAAAAGCGCCTGCACCCCAGGCTCCTTCCATGGTAGCTGCCCTGGAACAATACCTGGCTGCGCATACCAAAAAGAAGTAAGTTTTTAAGTTTTGAGTTTTTAGTTATTCAGGCGCCTGATCAGGCGCTGGCCAGCCTATTGCAATAACTAAGAATTAAAAACTGAGAACTGCCAACAGGCATTCCTTACCTTGTGGCTCTTATGGCAAAGTATACCAACAAATTAGCGCAGGAAACGAGTCCCTACCTGTTACAGCATGCCCATAACCCGGTGAATTGGTACCCCTGGGGCGATGAAGCCATTAACAAAGCGAAAGAAGAAGACAAACCGCTGCTGGTAAGCATTGGCTATGCAGCCTGCCACTGGTGCCATGTTATGGAAAAAGAGAGCTTTGAAGATGAGGAAACCGCCGGCCTCATGAATGAATATTTCGTCAACATCAAGATCGACCGCGAAGAGCGGCCCGACCTTGACCATATTTATATGGATGCCGTTCAGGCCATGACCGGCAGCGGCGGCTGGCCCCTGAATATTTTTCTTACCCCCGACGGGCGGCCATTTTATGGCGGAACCTATTTCCCGCCAAAAGCCATTTACAACCGGCCTTCGTGGAAAGATGTATTAACAGGCGTTGCCAATGCCTGGAGTGAAAAGCGCAACGATATAGATACCCAGGCCACTAATTTAACCGGCCATATAGTACAGTCAAACTCCTTCGGCCAACAGGCGGTTACCGGTGCTGTTAATATAGAAGAACTGTTTTCGATGGAGAAGGCTGAAACCATGTTCAAAAACATTATGGCAACAGCCGACAGGGAAGAGGGTGGTTTTGGAAATGCCCCTAAATTTCCCCAAACTTTCACTATTGGGTACCTGCTGCGGTATTACCATCTTACAGGGAACGTCGAGGCGTTACAACAGGCCTGCCTGAGCCTCGATAAAATGATACAGGGAGGTTTATACGATCACCTTGGTGGTGGTTTTGCCCGGTACTCGACCGACCGCGAATGGCTGGTGCCGCACTTTGAAAAAATGTTATACGACAACGCCCTGCTGGTATCGGTACTGTGCGATGCGTTTCAGTTAACTCAGCAACCCCTGTACCAACAGGCGGTTGAACAAACGCTGGCTTTTGTAGAAAGGGAATTGTATGCGCCTGAAAAAGGATTTTATTCGGCGCTGGATGCCGACAGTGAAGGGGTAGAAGGGAAGTTCTATGTATGGGACAGGGCCGAAATAGAACAGTTGTTGCAGCAGGATGCTCCCCTGTTCTGCGAATTTTATGATGTTACAGAAGGCGGTAATTGGGAACATAAGAACATTCTGAATATACGTAAGCCGCTGGAAGTCTTTGCAAATGAGAAAAACATACCTGTACAGCCGTTGCAGGAATTATTGCAGCGATGCCGCGAAAAGCTGTTACAGCATCGCGAGGGGCGGGTGCGTCCCCTGCTCGATGATAAAATATTGCTGGGCTGGAATGCGCTTATGAACAGTGCATACAGCAAGGCGTACAGTGTATTTGGCAATCCGCATTATGAGCTTGTTGCCCGCGAGAATATGGCGTTTATCTGGGACCGGTTCACCCGTGATGGCCGGCATTTTTTTCACACCTGGAAAAAAGATGTGGCCCGCTACCCAGCCTTTTTGGATGATTACGCGTATTTAATACAGGCGTTGATCTGTTTGCAGGAAATTTCGGGTAATGCAGACTATCTGTATAAGGCAAAATCATTAACAGAATGGGTAATTGATCGGTTCAGCGAAGATGACACCGGTTATTTCTTTTATACGCATAATGAGCAACAGGATGTAATTGTGCGTAAAAAAGAAGTGTATGACGGTGCCATTCCCTCCGGAAACGCAATAATGGCTTTTAATTTGCAGTATATAGGTGTTGTTTTTGATACGAGCAGTTGGAAGGAAAGGGCCTTAAAAATGTGTGCGGGACTGCAACAGGCCGTACACCGCTATCCGGGTTCTTTTGGCGTTTGGGCGACCATGATACTTTCTATTGTTGGTGGGGTTTCAGAAATAGCCATTATTGGGAACGACGTTGAATTGGTTCGGCGGGAGCTTTTAGGGCATTTTATCCCGTTCCGGGTGGTACAGTCTGCCCCCTCGGCAAATAATGATTTACCCTTACTTGCCAATAAGCCATCATCCCTTAATACGCTGATCTACTTATGTAAGAACTACCAGTGTAGCGCGCCTGTAGATAAAGTAAGCGACCTGATCCGTCTTCTGAAAAATGTGTAAAAATTTAAAATTTTGGCGATACAATAATCCAATTTCCGGTATCGTTTACATGTAAGCTTATATCACGTAATTGCAGTTTTAAAAAATAAATTCTATTCTTGTGATGAAGTCGGTAAAACATTATTTTTGCCCAATACCCTTTAATATTATGAAAATGAAGAACCTATCCGCCTTAACGGCACTGGTGGCTTTGATGGCCACCGGCTGCGGCAAAGCTGGAAAGTCCTCAAAAGGAGTCCCCAATGATGGCCAGCTTCATGGCGTATCGGCGGCATCCAAGTACACGATGACGAGGCCCCCTGGCATGGTTTACATACCACCAGGCACTTTCCACATGGGTCCCAGCGATGAGGATGTTAATTTTGCGTATACTGCCCGTAACAAGCAGATCTCCATTAATGGCTTCTGGATGGACGCTACCGAGATCACAAACAACGAGTACCGTCAGTTTGTGCAATGGGTACGCGACTCAATTGGCGCCACCCTGCTTCAGTATGGTAAAGAAGTAGATGGTACCTTCCAGGTTGACTGGAAAAAGGCCAAAACCATTAAATGGGATGATAAGGCAACTATCGAGAAAATCGACCAGTTGATTTTGTCGCCTGAAAACCGGGTGTTTGGCAAAAAAGAGATCGATCCATCTAAATTAATATACCATTCAGAAGTATTTGAGCTGAAAGAAGCTGCCAAAAGAGAAAATGCCGGCAGACCCCGCTCTCAGTTCATTACCAAAAAGAATGTACCTATTTATCCTGATACCCTGGTTTGGATCCGCGACTTCAGTTATTCCTATAACGAGCCCATGACCAAGCGGTATTTTGTTCACCCTGCTTTCGGGAACTATCCTGTAGTAGGTGTAAACTGGAAACAGGCACGTGCATTCTGCGAATGGAGAACACATTACCTGAATTCTTTCCTGGAATCAAAGAAAAGGCCTACCGAATCAGATTTCCGGTTACCAACAGAAGCAGAGTGGGAATACGCAGCCCGTGGCGGCCGTTCTCAATCAATGTTCCCCTGGGGTAACTATTATCTGAGAAACAGAAAAGGTTGCTTACTGGCCAACTTCAAACCTGGCCGTGGTAACTATCCTGAAGATGGTGCTTTCTATACTGCCCGTGCAGATGCTTACTGGCCTAACGATTTTGGCCTGTATTGCATGGCCGGAAACGTATCGGAGTGGACTTCTTCTCTGTATTACGAAGGCGCTTACAATTTCCAACATGATATGAACCCTGACATCCGTTTTGACGCCAATGACGATGATCCTCCACGTATGAAACGTAAGGTAATTCGCGGTGGTAGCTGGAAAGATGTAGGATTCTTCCTTCAAACGAGCACCCGTAGTTATGAATACATGGATACGGCTAAGTCTTACATCGGCTTCCGCTGTGTAATTGATTTACCGGCTATGCAGAAGAAACGTTAAAATTTGTTTAAGAGTAAAATTTTTTAACGGCTAATCCGTTTTATTTGAGATTGATTTAACAACAAAATCAAACTGGTATCTTATTCTCTCATCCCTATTGAAAACCCGTTTTCTAAAAATTAAAAATTAAAGTTATGGCTGGAGTTTCTAAATCTACTGAAAGACTGGTAAACGTAATCGTATGTATGGGTGCTGCTGTTGTTATCTTCGGTGCCTGGCAGAAAATTACGCACCAGGCGCTTGCTGATTTCTTCTTAACCGCAGGTTTGATCACTGAAGCAGTAATCTTCGTTGTGTACGCATTCTTACCGCCTCCCGGATCAGAAATGCATGCAATTGCTGAAGCATTACCTAAACTGGCCGGTGGCGCCGCTTCTGGCAACCCTGCTATCGACAAAATGGACGCCATGTTCCAGGAAGCTGACATCACACCTGCCAACCTGGCCCGTTTGAGCGAAGGTTTCAAAAAATTAGGTTCTACTGTAAATAATATAGCTGACGTTTCTGATGTAGTTAAAACTACCAGCGATTATACAGCAAAAACTAAAGAAGTAACTGTTGCACTGGATCAAATGAAAAGTGTTTACCAGGGCGCTGCTTCTACTGTTTCCAGCTTCAATTCAGCTGCAGACAGCACAAAACAATTCCACGAGCAAGTACAGGTATTGACCAAAAACTTAGGTTCACTGAATGCTATCTATGAACTGGAGTTACAGGATACCAACAACCACCTGAAAGCTATGAACTCATTCTACGGTAACCTGGTGCAGGCTTCACAAACCATGCAGGGCAGCGTAGATGATGCTAAAAAAGCACACGAACAGATCTCTAAACTGGCAGGTAACCTGAGCCACCTGAATACCATTTATGGTAACATGCTCACTGCCATGCAGGGTCGTTAATTAGGGTGGTAGTCCATATCCTGTTACCCAATGTAAATGCAATCAGATTAGTGAAACAAAATTGTTTAAACTAGAAAAACCTAACCCATGGCTTTACCTAAAGAGCCGAGGCAGAAGATGATTAACATGATGTACCTGGTGCTAACAGCCCTGCTGGCACTGAACGTATCATCAGAGATCCTCAACGCCTTCGTAACTGTTAACGGCAGCATTATTAAGTCGAATGAAGTAATTGCCGACAAGAATAAGCTGACCTACGAATCATTTGAAGCTAAATTGAAAGATGATCAGACGAAAGCCCAGGCTGCGAAATGGGCGCCTAAAGCTGAAGAAGCAAGGAAAATGTCTGCTGATCTGTATACTTATATCGAGAGCCTGAAAGAACAGCTTACCAAAGAAGCTGGTACGCACGAGAACCATACCAATGGTAAACAGGAGATCAATGCTGATAACCTTGATGCCGCTGTTCGCCTGATGGATACCAAAGGAAAAGGTAAGGAGTTATATGCCAAGCTGGATGATTTTAAAAAGAAGATCCTCGCTGGAATAGATCCTAACGATTCTTCTTTGGGCAAAAGAGCCGACCTGGCAGCGGATCTGGCAAGGTTACAGAAATCCATTCCCATGGACCTGTCGATCCCCGCTTCAAAAACCGGCACAAAATATAGCGATGATGTAAATGGCTGGATCGAAAGCTATTTCCACATGACCCCTGCCATTGCAGCGTTGACCATTTTGAGCAAATTCCAGAACGATGTAAAAAGCTCTGAAGCTCAGGTTGTTGACTACTACCACTCTAAAATTGGTGAAGTAAAACTGGTTTATAACAAATTCCAGGCTATTGCCCAGGCTAACACTTCATATGCCATGCCTGGCGATAACATCGAGATCACTGCTGGTGTAG
Source organism: Niastella vici (assembly GCF_002077945.1). Classification (GTDB taxonomy): domain Bacteria; phylum Bacteroidota; class Bacteroidia; order Chitinophagales; family Chitinophagaceae; genus Niastella; species Niastella vici. Next base: position 30,200 of record NZ_LVYD01000001.1, on the reverse strand, counting down.
GCGCATTCAGCGATGCCGCCAAACCAAAGATCACGATCAATGGCCAGAACATGCCGATCACCACAGAAGGTACAGCCTTGTTTAAAACAAGTGCCAGCGGAACCGGCGAACATTCAGTGAATGTTGCTATCGAGTTCAACAAACCCGATGGTTCAGTTGAGCATGTAAACAAAGTGGTTAAATATACAGTGGGTGTTCCTTCAGGTGCTTCTATTTTCCTCGAAAAAATGAACGTACTGTATATCGGTGTCGACAATCCGCTCACCATCTCTGGTGGTAGCGTAGGTGCCGAAAAAACACATGTTAGCTTTCCCGATGGTACTATTTCAAAAGCTGGTGGCGACCGCTACATTGCAAAGCCCAGCAAACCCGGCATCTCTAAAATTGTAGTAAATGCAAACGGGAAGAATTTTGAATTCCCCATGCGATTAAAATATTTACCTCCGCCAACTGGTTTCGTTGGTTCTAAAAAAGGTGGAAGCATTTCTTCTGCTGAATTTAAAGCCATCGGTGCAGTAATTGCGAAACTGGAAGAAAGCGATTTCGAAGCGCCTTTCAAAGTAGTTAGCTACAGATTAGGTGCTGTGGGTGGCCCCATCCAGTTGTACCGTGAAGCAACCAACGAAGGTAACCGCTGGAGCGGTCAGGCTGCCAGCATCATTACAAGTGCTGGTCCTGGAACAAGGATCTTCATCGACGCTATCAATGTTGTAGGACCTGATGGCCGCAAACGTGAGATCCCCAGCATGAACTTTAGCCTTAAGTAAAACACTATATTAAAACAGGGTACAAATGAAGAACCGAATCATAAAGTTGTGTTTGTTGCTGACTGTACTGACGTTTACTGCTACAGCAGTAGATGCCCAGGTGAACAAAAAGCCGAAACGGCCAACTACCAAACGGGCTACTCCCATAAAGAAGAAGAGCACTACTAAAAGCAAGAACAAACCTACTGCAGCAGTAGCTCCTCCTCCGGTAGATACCGTAAAGCCGGCTCCAATTGAGGCCAAGCTCGACATTCCACCGATTAAAAAATCGCTGCGTAATGACAATGCTATCGAGCGCAACCTGGTTAAAGACCGGACTCCCCTGGCATACGAACACATTCGGGAAGATGACGCCGTGTATATGCAACGCGTATGGCGCGAGCTTGATGTGCATGAAAAAATGAACCTGCCTTTCGTTTACAAAGCTGAAGGCGACCAGGGTAACCAACGGTTCATTTACATCTTGTTGAACGCCATCAAAAACGACAGCATTACCGCTTTCTCTGCCGATGATGACCGGTTCACCACGCCTTTACCGTTCCAGGAGATCGTTAAAGGACTGGTTGGTACGCCTACAATAATACAGGTACCTGACCTGGTTAAAGACCCAGACGGTTCCAAAGGTATTATGCGTGATACTACTATCGTGCAGGAATTCAATCCTGATAAAATAGAAAGGTTCTGGATCAAGGAAGATTGGGTATTCGACAAGGAATCTTCACGTATGCACGTGCGTATTCTCGGAATTGCACCGGTGAAAACCGTTATGAATGATGATGGTTCTTACCGTGATGCCACCCCCATCTTCTGGGTATACTACCCCGATCTGAGACCCATCTTTGCTAAACACGAGGTGTACAATGGTAAAAACTTTGGCGCCCGTATGAGTTGGGAAGAGTTGTTTGAAAGCCGCATGTTTGCGAGCCGTATTATCAAATCAACTGTTAATAACCCCAACGATGAGTTCATCAGAGGTTATATTAAAGATCCTATCCTCGCGCTGTTAGAAGGCGAAGACATGAAGGAGCGGATATTTAACTATGAACAGGACCTGTGGTCATACTAAGAAAAGTTAAGTATAACTATAACCAAAAAGGGTATCGTAATTTTACGATACCCTTTTTGCATTATGGAACTTTTCCGTTCTATGGAACAGTTATAAAATGAAGTCGTTGTATAAACATTATATCAATAATTTTTTTAAAAATACCCACATGCAGGTATTGTTTTATGGTATTGATTCACTATTTTTACAATGGTTTTTCATAGGATATTGGATTTTAAAAACGGGGCTGGATGTCTATCCGGGCCCCTTTTTGTTTTTATACCTTCCTGTTCCCGGAAAACCCGCAAAAAGCAATGACCGCCCACCAGTAAACGATGCACACGTTAAACAGTAAACGCGCAATAGTTAGCCCCGGTGAATTCAGTGAACTCAGCCTTTAATGTATTAGGAATTATAAGCTATTAAGTGGTAGCTTCTCCTTCACCAGCCGGCGAAGATTGGGGAGTATCAAAATAATTTCTTATCAATGTAGCCTTTGCATTGCCTACAGCCGCCGATAACTCATCATGGCTCAGTTCCTTTATCCGCCGCACCGATTTGAATTCTTTCAACAGCTGTTCTGCCGTATTTTTTCCAATGCCTTTTATTTGCTCCAGCTCATTCCTGAAAGTGCCCTGGCTGCGTTTCTTGCGGTGAAACGTAATGCCAAACCGGTGCACCTCATCGCGTATAGAGCGTATCAGTTTCAGGCTGTCGCTGTTATAGGGTAGTTTAACCGATTGCTGATCGCCGGGGAAAAAGATCTCCTCTTCATTTTTTGCGAGGCCCACAATGGTCATTTTACCCTGCAAGCCCAGCTCGCGTATACCTTCCAGCGCGGCGCCCAGCTGTCCTTTACCTCCATCAATGATCACCAGTTGCGGAAATGGCTGCTGCTCCAGCTGTAACCGTTTATAGCGCCGGGTAACCGCTTCTTTCATAGTAGCAAAATCATTAATACCCTGTACCGTTTTTACATTAAAGTGCCGGTAATCTGCCTTACTGGGCACCCCGTTCTTAAAACAAACCATAGCCGATACCGGGTAACTGCCCTGGAAGTTAGAGTTATCGAAACACTCAATATGAAGGGGAATGGCCGGCAGCTGCAGGTCGTGCTGTATTTGTTCCAGTACCTGCTGGCGTACAGAATCATCCTTGCCATCGAGCTTCAGCATTTTCCGTTGCCTGATCTCTTCCTTGAAATAATTTACATTCAGGGCTGCCATATCGAGCAGCTTCTTTTTATCACCGGCCTTTGGCACGGTGACAACGATCTCCGGTTCGGCATATTCGATCTCGAAGGGCACTATGATCTCGGGCGACAGGCTGTTGAAGGTTGAACGCAGTTGCGCCACCGCAAATGATAATATTTCATCGTCGGGTTCATCGAGATGGGTTTCCCATTGCGAGGTATGGGTTTGCACAATGGTGCCGTTCTGCATCATGAGATAGGTAACATAGGCCGTATCGCCATCGCGCAGCATGGAGAACACATCGGCATTGCCGAGGTGCCGGCTTACAATTACCGAGCGGGCCTGGTACTGTTCAAGATGCTCAATTTTTTTATGCAGGATCTGTGCCTTTTCAAACTGCAGATTTTCCGCCGCCTCCTTCATTTCCTTTTTGAAATGCTGTATCACGGGGCTCAGGTTCCCCTTCAGGATATTCCGCAGCTGCTGCAATCCTTCGTCATAACCTTTTTCGGTTTGCAGGCTTTCGCAGGGGCCTTTGCAATTGCCAAGGTGATACTCAAGGCATACCTTGAACTTGCCCCGGGCTATATTGGCCGGGGTAAGGTTCAGCTTGCAGGTGCGCAGCTGAATATTGGCCTTTACAAAATCGAGCAGCTCGCGTACTTTGGCCACCGAGGTAAAGGGACCCAAATATTCAGAGCCGTCATTGAGCTTGCGGCGGGTAAGGAATACCCGGGGAAAATTTTCTTTTTTGATGACTATGTAGGGATACGTTTTATCATCTTTCAGGTTGATGTTAAAACGCGGCTGAAACTGTTTAATAAGCGAATTCTCCAACAGGAAGGCATCTTGCTCACTGGGAACAATTGTGAACTCTATGCGCTTTATACGCTGAACCAGCTCGTGAGTTTTATACGAGGTAAAGGTTTTGGTAAAATAAGAGCTGATGCGTTTACGAAGGTTTTTGGCCTTACCCACGTACAACAGGGTATCGCCCGAATCGAAGTATTTGTAAATACCGGGGTCAACAGGTAAGGTGGACGCAATATGTTGAAATTCCTGTGAAGTCATAATTTTTGGCGCATTACTCAGCAAAATGCTGCGGGTCCCAGATCACTTTTTCCATAGTAGTAACAGCCGGCCCGTTCTTTGGTTGGCGCATGGTAATGATATAGAAATATTCCTGCATTTTCCAGGTAAGCTTTTGTTGAACAGCGGTGTCGCCGCTGGTAAACGCCCTTTCCATATAAACGCGGTTCACCTGGTCAGAGGCCAGGCTGGGTTTTATATATACCATTACATTCTGCAGGGGCCAGCCGGGCTGGTTGCCCGTATAAATAAAATTCAGCATTTGTGTGGTTTCATCCATCAGCGAACTTTCCCTGAAATGCTCCCTGAACGAAGTGGAGTCAAGCTCGGGTACCAGGAACTGGTTCGCCAGCTGATGGAAGGCTTGCGGCTGAATATAACCAGAATCTTTTTTGCCGTTGATATTCACCTTACGCATAATACCGCCTGCAAATGAGTCAACTTTTGTAATATCATTCTTAATAAAATCAGCTATTGGTAAATAATTATTCGAACCCAGGGAGTCTTCCGCAGGTTGAACAGGCGCTGTGGGTACTTTGGGTTGGTGTTTACAGGCAATGACCAGTAAAAAAAGGGCCGGTAAAAAAAGGTATATCCGCTTCATCGGGTAAAATTATGAAATTGCTGATTTTGAGATTTTTCGATTTTGGGATTTATTTGGTTTCAGCATTCTGCGAAATCCCGAAATCTCTAAATCCCGAAATAACGCAAAGTGGGTCACCATTGAGAGTGACCCACTTTGCTGAAGTTGATAAACTTCTATAATCAGCGGATAGTTTTGGCTACGCCTATCTTGATACCGTACTGGTACAGGTTCTCGCGGATAGGGTATTCTTTGATATAACTCGACAATAACTGATATCGTATCTGCGGACCAACCTGCCATTTCAGGTCGCCGGTTTTATAAGAGATGAATGCTTCCAGGCTGGTATTGACATTCCATTTTCTTACCAGCGACGGTTCGGTTGCATATTTATAATCAGCAGTTAAAAGATAGGTGTTGCGGTTCAGCAGGTAGGTTGGCTGAACGGTTCCGGCAACGCCCACCTGTATTTTTTCATTACCCAGCAGGTTTACTTCGAGGCCTAATGGAACTGATAACTGGAAATACTGGTTATGTAAATTCTCTACAGCATCGCCACCAAAGTTGCGGTAGCGGGTATAGGAAGTGAGCTGACCCGTTACAATGCCGAAATTTGAGTTCAGGGCAATGGTAGCCGGTTCAGAAGTGCTGGAACTATACGCCTGAATATCGTACCGGGCATAGTTGAACAGTAAACCTGTTTTCAGCGTCACTGATTTGTTTACGGCGTACAATATGTTTGAACCCAGTTCGAAACTCAGGGCCGGCTTATGGTTCACCAGCTTTTCAGGATCGCCCGGGATATAAGGCGCGAGTGGTAATGTTTTAACGTCTGAAGGATAGTTGCTGCCCCTGAACGTACGGTAATTCATCGTAGGTGTAAAGGATAGCTGCCAGCTGAGCCTTCTTTGTTTGGGAACATTCAATTCGTACACGGCGCTGTTCTGAAGCCAGTTCAGGCGTTTGCTGTCTTCTTCGGCATTTTGGGTATTGGCGTCGAGTTTTGATTTGTCAATAGCGGTAGAACCCGGTAGTAAGGAGGCCTGGGCCGGAACGCGGGCGGCGGCTGGAGCTAAAGTGGGCTCCTGGCTGCCTTCGTATTGCTCGGTACGCACCTGTTCGGGTTGTGATAATTTTTTAGCCTGCCAGTCATTCAGGTCATACACCGGTGTTTCATTGTTAAATGCCAGGGTATGATTTTCTTCGGGGCCTGTATTCGCTGCAAGAGGGGAAGTCGCGGCTTGATCTAAATTGATCACCACAGCGGTATTGCTTTCGTCGTTAGCAGGATTGAGCACAAACGTTCTTTGTTTGTTGGCTCCGGTGCCGGCTGTTTGTTTGGGATTGCCAAAAGGTACAATAACTGCTTTGGTATTATTGGCGGCTTCTGCTATTTCAGTTGATTTGGAAATGGTAGAAGTTGCATTATTGCCGCTGATTGATTTACTGGCAGATGAAGGAGTGATAAATTCAATAAATGTATAGTAGCCGACGGCACCCAGAAAGAGAATCAAACTTAACCAATACCACTTTCTGTTTGGGTGTAAGGAACGGTGAATGTTTTTCCACACCTTATCAGAAGGATACATTTTATACTGGTCAGCTTTTTCTTTCAGCAGTTCTTCAATATCCTCATTATAGAAACCTCGCTCCATATCATTTGAATTTGTACGGTATGATTTTCATAGGATCATGTATCAGTAATCAGTATAAGTGTGATGTTTTGGTTTATCTTGCTGCAACACCTAACCAATTGATCTTTTCTTTGGGCCGCATAATGATCTTTTTCTTCACCAGTATATCTTCAAGCATTTGCTTGGCCCGGGTATATTGCGAACGGCTGGTACTTTCTTCAATATCCAGCATATCGGCAATTTCCTTGTGCGAATAACCTTCGATGGCATACAGGTTAAGTACCGTACGGTAACCAATAGGTAGTAAACGGATGCATTCCACTACCTGTTTTGCCTGTACTATCGATGGCACCGATTCTTCGCGCACCTGGATGCTGGTTGCATGGATGATGTCGACGCTTTCGTTGAACTTCTTGTTCTTTTTGAGATGGTTGATACAGGTATGAACTATGATTCGCCGTATCCAACCCTCAAATGCTCCTTTGCTCTGGAAGGTGTGTATTTGTGAAAATACCTTGATAAATCCTTCCTGCAACATGTCTTCAGCATCTTCCCGGTGGTGGGCGAACCTGTAACACACAGACAGCATTTTGGGACTGTACCGGTTGTACAATTCCCGCTGGGCAGTTGTGTCGTTACGTAAACAGCCTTGTAAAATGGCGTCGTCGGTCATATTAACCGTTTGGTTGCCCTGTAATTTAGACAATTTTTTGAAGTAATTGCTGCGCTATTTATAAAAAATTGCCTTTTATGAGCAGGAATTTTTGCCCCCGGTTGGCGGTTTCTGCCACTGTTTAGCAGCCAATTGTGTTATACTATATGAGTTTCATCAGTTTATGCATAATGAAGCAAAAAGCGATAAAAGAGGCCTGGCGTGGGTGTGCCGCAGCAGCCCCGATGTGCCCGGGAGCCGCTTCTAATTAATAATCCATAACAAACAGGGGGGCCACCAATAAATCGATTGCTTATACGCGTTATAACCCATGGCGTAAGTTTTGCTGCCTTATATTATCACTTGAGCAACTCCATGAAACTGACCTGCTAACAGTGAAATATTTTCTACAAGGGTTCTAAAAAATAAGTGATTATGGCTAACGAGGAGGAAGTGCACCATGCCGCCACGGCATCCACTATAACCACACATGAAGAGAAAGGGCATGCTGAACATACCCAATCTTTCTGGACCAAATACGTTTTCAGCCAGGACCATAAAATGATCGCCCGCCAGTTTTTGATCACAGGCATGATATGGGCCATCATTGGCGCCGGCTTTTCGGTATTGTTCCGCCTGCAACTGGGTTACCCGGGCGAAAAATTTCCTATTCTGGAAACCCTGCTGGGGCATTGGGGTGAGGGTGGCGTCATTCATCCCGAGTTTTATTATGCCCTGGTCACCATGCATGGCACTATCATGATCTTTTTTGTATTGACGGCCGGGTTAAGCGGCACTTTTGCCAACTTTTTAATTCCCCTGCAATGCGGCGCCCGCGATATGGCTTCTCCTTTCCTGAACATGCTTTCGTACTGGTTCTTCTTTGCGGCCAGCATCGTGATGGTGTCTTCGCTGTTTCTGCAAACGGGACCGGCCAGCGGTGGGTGGACGGCCTATCCACCACTGAGCGCCCTGGGCGATGCCATGCCCGGTTCGCGCCAGGGAATGGATTACTGGCTTATTGCCCTTGCCCTGTTTGTGGTAAGTACTTTGCTGGGGGGCATTAACTATATTTCAACCATCCTGAACCTGCGCACCAAAGGAATGACCATGACCCGATTGCCGCTTACGGTATGGGCATTGTTCTTTACTGCCACGTTGGGGGTGTTGTCGTTCCCGGTATTGCTGTCGGGCTTTATCCTGTTATTGTTCGACCGGCACGCAGGCACCAGCTTTTATTTAACTGATATCTTTCTTAGTTCTACCAATAAAGCCCTGATAAACGAAGGCGGAAATGTTATTTTATATCAGCATCTCTTCTGGTTTCTGGGGCATCCTGAAGTGTACATAATTATTTTACCCGCCATGGGCATTGCATCGGAGGTGATCAGCATTAATTCGCGTAAACCCATTTTTGGTTATTCGGCCATGGTTGCGTCCCTGTTTGCCATAGCGGTATTATCGTTCCTGGTATGGGCGCACCATATGTTCGTTACCGGTATGAACCCATTTTTGGGTTCTGTATTCGTGCTGTTAACCCTGCTGATAGCCATTCCATCGGCCATAAAGGTGTTTAACTGGCTGGCTACCTTATGGCGTGGTAATATCCGGTTTACGCCCGGTATGCTGTTTGCGATCGGGTTTGTAAGCATGTTTATTTCGGGCGGACTCACCGGCATTTGGGTGGGTAATTCAACCATTGATCTGCATGTTCATGATACGTATTTCATTATTGCCCATTTTCACCTCGTAATGGGTGTAGCGGCCATGTTTGGCATGTTTGCCGGTATTTATCACTGGTTCCCGAAAATATATGGCCGGTTTATGAACACCACGCTGGCCTATATTCATTTCTGGGTAACATTCGCCGGGGCTTATTGTATCTTCTGGCCCATGCATTATATGGGCCTGGCAGGTATGCCGCGCCGTTACCTCGATTACTCTAACTGGCAATCGTTTAACCAGTTTGAGGGGCTGAACCGGTTTATCACCATTGCAACGCTCATTGTGTTTGCCGTGCAGCTGTTATTTGTGTTCAATTTCTTTTATTCTATCATTAAAGGCCGCCGTGTAAAAACGCAGAATCCATGGGAGGCCACCACCCTTGAATGGACTACCCCCATTACCGCGCCACATGGTAACTGGGTGGGGGAAATACCCCAGGTGTATCGCTGGCCATATGATTATGATAAAGACGACCGCAGCTTTATACCACAAACAGAGCCGGTTGGGCAGGAAACGGAGGCTGCCGTTAGCAGGAATGATGTTGATTTAACCACGCTGAAGTAAGCGGTAAGAATTTCTGATTTTTAGATTTTGAGATTTCGGGATTTCATAAAGTTCAGCATTTTTATAAATCTCAAAATCCCGAAATCGCGAAATCAGCAATCTTACCTCCTACTTCAGTCTCTTATATCCTCAAAAGTTACAATTTCAGAGAAAACTAACTTATCAGCACATCGCCCGTCATTTCAGGCGGAATAGGCAAATGCATCATGGTGAGAATAGTGGGTGCAATATCGCCCAGCTTGCCGGGTTTTACAGTTCCCTTCCAGTCTTTGTCGATGATAAATAACGGCACCAGGTTCATGGTGTGCGCCGTATTGGGCGTACCATCGCCATTGATCATATAATCAGCATTACCATGGTCGGCAGTTAAGAACACGGTATAACCATGCGCCAGCGCAGCGGTGACCACACGTTCAACACATTTATCAACTGTTTCAACCGCTTTAATTGCTGCTGAAAATACACCGGTATGGCCTACCATGTCGGCATTGGCGAAGTTCAGACAAATAAAATCGGCCGATTCTTTTTCAATTTCCGGTACAATGGCATCGGTTATTTCAACGGCGCTCATCTCAGGTTTCAGGTCGTAAGTTGCCACTTTGGGTGAAGGGATCATGATGCGGTTTTCGCCTTCAAATGGCGTTTCGCGGCCACCGCTGAAAAAGAACGATACGTGCGGGTATTTTTCTGTTTCGGCTATGCGGATCTGTTTCCTGCCATTGTTGGCCAGTATTTCGCCCAGCGTATTGTTCAGGTTGTCGTTCTCAAAGATCACTGATACGTTCTTAAACGTTTTATCGTATTCAGTCATCGTAGTATAGTGCAGCGACAGCTTTTTCATGCCGAATTCGGGCATATCGGTTTGTGACAGCACCTGGGTGATCTCGCGGCAACGGTCGGTACGGAAATTAAAACAGATCACGGCATCGCCATCCTGAATGGTAGCCAGCGGTTTTTGATCCTCGCTGAGAATAACAGTTGGTTTAATAAATTCATCGGTAACATTGGCGGCATACGATTGTTCAATAGCAGCCAGGGCATCGGTTGCTTTTTCACCGATTCCATTTACCAGGGTATCGTACGCCAGTTTAACCCGTTCCCAGCGTTTATCGCGGTCCATGGCATAATACCGGCCACTTACAGAAGCAATTTTACCGGTGGTTTCGTTTAAGTGGCGTTGCAGGTCGGTAACAAAGCCCAAACCGCTTTTGGGATCGGTATCGCGGCCATCGGTAAAGGCATGAATGAATACATCCTGTACCCCTTCTTTGGCGCATAAAGAAACGATGGCTTTTAAATGACTGGTGTGAGAATGCACACCGCCATCGCTTACCAAACCGATCAGGTGTAAGGCTTTTTTATTGTCTTTGCTGTAGCGAAGCGCTTTTAACAAAACTTCATTTTTTGCGAAAGAACCATCACGTACGGCAACATTGATCCGTTGTAACTCCTGGTAAACGATGCGGCCGGCGCCCAGGTTCAGGTGACCTACTTCACTGTTCCCCATTTGTCCATCGGGCAACCCTACCAGTTCGCCGCAGGTTGTTAAAGTTGTGTTGGGATATTTAGCGTACAGCGAGCTTACAAAAGGAGCATTGGCATTCTGAATAGCATCTGAAGATTTAACTTTTCCGAGGCCCCAGCCATCCATGATGACTAATATTGATTTATTACTTGGCATATAACAATGTGATTATGTTTGGTTTGGTATGGGAAGCTGCAAAGGTAAGGCAATGCGGCGGTAGTAGTAATTTTTGGCGTCATTCTTACTTTGGCATATTTTTAGCGAATTTAGCGGTGAAAAGTAAAAATTGCACATTTATGAAAAAGTATCTGGGATTTGCGATTGTAGCCGTTTCGCTGGTCCTGGTATCCTTTGCACCCCTTTATTCTATTGATGACGTAGTAGCTGCTATGCGCACTGGTAATGCCACCCAATTGTCGAAATATTTCGATAGCCGTGTGGACCTTTCTTTACCAGGTAAAAGCGACAATTACAGCAAAAGCCAGGCTGAAATGATCTTAAAGGATTTTTTTGCCAACAATATGGTCAAGAACTTCATCGTAAAACATAAAGGGGAGCAAAACGGTTCCCAGTTCTGCATCGGATTACTACAAACCAAAAATGGAAATTTCCGCACAAAATTCTTTATGAAGCAAAAGGGCGATCAGCAGGTTGTTCAGGAGCTTGGATTTGAGGTTATGGAATAATTTAGTGACTGGTCCTGAACGCGAGTTCGGCCTTCGGCAAATTGAATGAACAGGCCATTTGTGCATTAAGCGCGTGCCCGCCGGGGTGAACAAGGCGAAATGCGGCTTATTGCCAATTGATTACCTTTGCAGTATGCTCACATTCAACGAACAGCTGCATCATTTAATTGACACTGCCCTGCAGGAAGACATAGGCGATGGGGATCATTCCACATTATCTGTTATCCCTGCCGATGCAAAAGGTGTTGCGGTGCTAAAGATCAAACAGGATGGCACCATGGCCGGCATGCAGGTGGCCGAAGCTATTTTCCGCTACAGAGAACCCGGCGTTCAGTTTATTGCGTATAAAAAAGATGGCGACCGCATGGAAGCCGGTGAAAATGCTTTTGAAGTAGCCGCTTCGGTTCATACCATATTACAATGCGAGCGGCTGGTGCTGAATTGTCTGCAACGCATGAGCGGCATTGCCACACTTACCCGTTTATATACCGACCGGTTAAAAGGATATGCTACCCGTTTGCTGGATACCCGCAAAACAACTCCCGGTTTTCGCTTGCTCGAAAAAGAAGCGGTGCGTATTGGCGGCGGCCACAACCACCGCATGGGGTTGTATGATATGATCATGCTGAAGGATAATCATATTGATTATTGCGGCGGGTTGGAAAAAGCTATTGACAGGGCCTATACCTATGTGCAGCAGGTTAAACCATGGTTAAAAATTGAAGTGGAAACCCGCAACCTCGACGATGTTAGGCGGGTGGTTGAATTTGGTAAAGTTGATAGAATTATGTTGGATAACTTTACGCCCGAAATGCTTTTCAGGGCATTGAAGATAATAAACAGGCAGTATGAGACCGAGGCCAGCGGCGGCATAACCCTCGACAATATTACCGAATATGCCGAAACTGGTGTAGATTACGTAAGCGTAGGCGCTCTCATTCATCAGGCAGCAAGTTTGGATCTTAGTTTGAAAGCGGTAATAATCTGATAATTCTATGAGCAAAAAGTATAAACCTGATAACAAAGGCTTCGTATACAGTACCGATCCCAGCTTTAAATTTGAAGAAGAACAGGAAGCGGTTAAAACCCTTTTACCCGAACAACAAAAACTGCGGGTTTGGTTAGATACCAAACAACGCGCCGGTAAAGCGGTTACGCTGATAGTTGGTTTTGTTGGTACAGCCGATGACCTCGAAGACCTGGGTAAAAAATTAAAGAATTATTGCGGAACCGGTGGATCGGCCAAAGATGGCGAGATCATTATTCAGGGCGATCAACGCGAAAAAGTAATGCAGTGGTTGTTAAAGAACGGATATAAGAATAGTAAGAAAGCAGGGTGACCTTTTAACCCCGGCAAGCCGGGGCTCGGGGTGCCACTGCCGGTTTTATACAAGTATGGTTAGAACCTGTGTTGAAAATGAATAAACACAAATAACTATGTACGTTCTGTTATTCCTGTTTGGTGCGGCCGCTTTCGGCTGCTATGTGATAACACTGGTATCATTGGCAATGGGAGTGTGGGAACATGATCGTAGAAAGATCTTTTTCGGGCTCCGCTTCCTGTTGTGGGCTGTGCTGGTATCTATTGCTTTCATGCTGATCTTCTCTACGTTGTTGAACGGGATCGCCAATGAGTTAGGTAAGATCATTGACCAGATATAAAAATGCCGCCCTAAAAAAAATAATAAAAGTACCAACTTGATCACTGTAGTCGCCTTCCTTATTTATGCACTGGGTCTTGCCGGATGCTTCTTTGTTTTGGTGTCTTTATTTTCCTTTGTAACAGGCGCCATTGAAAAGAACCGTAAGAGAATATCTTTTGCCGGCAAAACGTTGTTGTGGGGCATTGGTATTTTGATAGTATGGGTTGTGATTGTTTTTAGTATTTTAAGCAGGATGGGCTGTTAATAAAATAAAAGTAACCATAAAAGAAAACGTCCCGATACATCGGGACGTTTTCTTTTATTGCTTAGATCAAACTTATTGTCCTGCAGCCGAACTATACGATTTCTTCTCGCCCCACATATTCAGTAATTCAAGCGAACAGATCTTGAAGTCGCCGCTTAAGCTTACATACAGTCCTATTACGTCCTGCTGGTTTAATGGATAAGTATCGATGCTTTCAAAACGTACATTGTACTGGTTCACCAGGTTCGTATAAACCGAGCCGGTAGGCCATACCTGCGTACCACGGTTGCTGATATTGACGAGATTGAATTTAACCCCTGCATGACGCTGGCATTTTTTAGCAATGACATCCGGTTGCTCATTGCTTTCAATAAACATATCAACGCCAATGATCTTTTCATTTTCAATTTCTTTCGACTCAAGCATGGTATTCTTTTCCAGCTTCAAAGGAGTGGGGGTACCGGGTTTATTGGCTAATAATTCTTTAGCGTTCAACTGCGGCATTTTGCCAAAATTGCTGATGATGGCATCGGCAAATTCAGTGGTATTCAAACTGGGTTTGTTCTTGTCGCCGAAATCACCGGTGTGCACACCCTGCTCGAGCGTATACAGCAAAGCATTTTCGATGATGGCCGCATTTTCAGTAAGGCCAAGGTGACGAAGCATGGCGAACCCGCTTAATAATAAGGCAGTGGGGTTGGCAATATTTTTACCAGCAATATCAGGCGCTGTACCATGTACGGCTTCAAATATGCAAATATGATCGCCGATGTTGGCGCTTGGTGCAAAGCCCAAACCGCCTACCAAACCGGCACACAGGTCACTTACAATATCGCCCTGCAGGTTGGTTAATACCACCACATCAAAGGTATCGGGGCGGGTAACCAGTTTCATACACAGATCGTCTACAATGATATCATCAGCCTTCAGTTCAGGATATTCTTTCGCCACTTCATAAAAGCATTCCAGGAACAGGCCATCGGTAATTTTCATGATGTTGGCCTTGTGACCACAGGTAATGCGGCGGGCATTTTTCTGACGTGCCATGGCAAATGCATACCTGATCACCTGCATGCTACCGGGGCGGGTAATAAAGCGGCGGCTCAATGCCACGTCGTGGGTGAGCATATGTTCAATACCACCATAGGTATCTTCAATATTTTCACGAACAACAGTAATGTCGATGGGGATGCCGGCTTTTGAGAAAACGGTATCAACGCCATGCAGGGTTTGAAAAACCCGTTTGTTGGCGTAGGTGTTCCAGGTTTTACGGGCAGTAACGTTCACACTTTTAACACCTTTGCCTTTGGGCGTTTCCATGGGGCCTTTGAACAAAATACCCAAACGCTCGATGGTCTGCTGGGCTTCGGGTGTCATACCGTTAGAAAAACCTTTATCGAATACCCATTTGCCCATATCAACCATTTCATATTCGAGGGGCACTTTATTGGCATCAAAAATTTTTAGAACGGCACTCATGATCTCAGGTCCTATGCCGTCGCCTTTAGCCACTGCAATTTTCATGTGATAATTTTTAGTTGTTTTTTTGGCCACATGGAATTCGCCATAAAATTTTCATCGCGGGTTTTGGATTTAAGCTCGAAAATTTTATGGCTCATTTCATGTGATAATTTTTATAGTTTTTGTTTTTAAATCAAAGCCTTCATGGCGCCATCCCGATCGCTGTTAGCTGATTATGATCATAATAATGAACAGGTTATCGTGAAGGTTCCATGTAAAAGAATTAAATATTGGTCGGTGTGCATAAATCCGGGGCAAAATTAGCCATCCACTCCAACAATTCATATTAAAACCTGAATATTTGCTATGGCTGGCTTTTATTTTTGATTATCTTTAAATTCCAAACTGTATTTGTAATGGTTTCAAAGATTTCCGAAGGCATTGAAATAAGTGTCGAAACGTTCTATCAGCCCGATTATTCCAACCCTGTATCGGGCGAATATATGTTTGCCTACCGGATAACCATTGAGAATCACAACAACTTTCCTGTTAAACTGCATCGCCGCCACTGGTATATTATCGACAGCAACGGCACCAACCGTGAAGTGGAGGGGGAAGGTGTGGTAGGTGTTCAGCCCACATTACAACCCGGTGAACGGTACCAGTATGTAAGCGGTTGCAACCTGCGCAGCGAAATGGGTAAAATGCACGGCACCTACCTTATGGAGAATTTGGTGAACAAAACTTCTTTCGACGTAAACATTCCGGTGTTTGAGATGATCGTTCCTTTCAAGATGAACTAGTCTGCAACAATTAAAATAGTAAAAGGCATCCCCAACTGGCGGATGCCTTTTTTATCTGAATTAAATCGAATTTGTATTATGCTTCATTTACGTGTGCCATCTTCTTTAATTGCTTCGTAAGCAGGAACAGGATCAGCGAAGCAATGCCCGCCATACCTACAAATAACATAAAGAAGTCGTACAGGTTAGTCATTTTATAACCCAGGAAGCTGGTGGTTTTGCCGGCTTCGGGATACAGGGCGCTTAATACCCCGGCCAGTTTATTGGCAGCTGCATTGGCCAGGAACCATACGGCCATTAACAAAGAAGCGAATTTGAAAGGCGCCAGTTTATTTACCAGCGATAAACCAATGGGTGATAAGGAGAGCTCACCCCAGGTGTGCAATGCGTACATGCCGGTAAGCCAGATCATACTTACTTTAATACCCGGCTGAACATTCTTCACGCCAAACCCGATCCACAAATAGCCCAGGGCCAACAGCGCAAGACCTATGGCCATTTTAAAGGGAGAAGTTGGTTCGCGTTTGCCCATCTTTAACCATAACCAGGCAAAAACGGGGGCGAATAAAACCACAAACAAGGAGTTCAATGACTGGAACCAACTGGCAGGCGCAGAGTCTTTTTCAACATATTGTTGGCCCTGAGCAAGTAAATAAATATTTCCTGCAACCACAGCCGCTGTAAGAATGAACAGCAGCATATAAAGGGTACCTCTAAGCTGGTTATCGTAGGTTGAACCAAGATTTTTACCCACTTTTCTAAAAAGTGTAACAATATAGAACAGGAAAAGAAGGGATACGGCGACTACTCCCCATACCGGGATCTTTAGCCCAAGATGCCTGTTGGTTTGCTCTTCGGCAAAAAAGGTTAGCGAAGCGCCAGCCTGTTCAAAGGCCGACCAAAAGAAGATCACAAAGAAGGCCACTATAAAAATGACGCCAATACGCTGGCGCTCTATTTTAGTCAACGATTTGTCGGAAAAAATAACGAATGCAATAAATAATACACTGGCTATTAACAGGTAGGTGAGGTAGCTAAATACCCTGGCATCTATGTATAACAGGCCTATCAATAAGGCTGAAAAAAACAACAAGCCGCCCACAATATATACCGGGTTACTGAATTGTTTGGGTGAGTTGGCCGGTACTTCACCTAATGGCAGTCCTTCGGGCGATTTTACATATTTCGACTGAAATGATTTTTGAACAATTACACTGATCAGCATGCCGATACCTGCTACCAGGAATGACCATTTAAAGTCGGCCGGGTTTCCGGTATCGCCCACCAGGCCGCAGATAAAGGGCCCGATAGCGCCACCCACATTAATACCCATATAAAATATGGTGTAGGCCGCATCGATCCTTCGGTCGCCTTTGGGATACAACTGGCCAACCATGGAAGAAATATTGGGTTTGAAGAACCCGTTACCGGCTATCATTAACCCCAACCCGGTAAAGAACAAAATAGAAGATATATCAGGAGCTGATTTATATAAAGAAGCACAGAAGAACAGCACAAACTCACCTATGGCCATAACCAAACCGCCGGCTATAATGGAGCGTTTATTGCCCCAGAACCTGTCTGATATATAACCGCCAACAAGCGGAGTGAGATAAACCAGGGAGGTATAACTGCCATACAGGTTACTGGCAAAAACTTTATCGAACAATAAAGCTTTGGTCATGAATAAAACCAATATGGCGCGCATGCCATAATAGTTATATCGTTCCCACATTTCGGTTGCAAATAAAACATAGAGACCTTTAGGGTGCCCTTTTGTTGGCATAGCCTGTTCAGGAAGTACATCAAGTACATCGGGGTTAATTGTAGCGGTTTGAGACATGTAGTTTTTGTTTTAAAAAATCAAGCAATCGTTGAGCGTAGTATTTATCGGCCTAAAATAGCGATTAATTCCATTCTGCTAAAAAGAGAATGTGTGATAGTTTAGCCAATTTTAGCTTTTTATTAATAGCTATTATCTGCTGTTAATGTACTTCGGTTAGGTTGTGGTTTGGTTGTGGTCGTATTGTGGTAATATTAGATTAACCATTTGTTTACCCCTTAGGTAATAAAAAGGAAATGAAAAGGTAAAGGCAATATTATCCTAACATAATGGGTACCTGAAGAAGGGAGAAGAAAAGCCAACCAGGGGGTAATGAAAAGGAGAAGCGTGGGTAACCGGGAGGTAAAGAATACCTAAGCAGGAGTTAACCAGGGGTAAAGAGATAATTTTGCTGTTGTTGAAAATCAGATGATTGCAAAGCAGATGGGCAGCCAGGAGGTAAACAAGAGGTAAAGAAATCATTCATCGTTTTGGCAATCAATGAGTTGCTTCTGGAGCAAAGAATTAAAATTCACAAATCCCACCACAATACCGAAATTCGCCGCGGCAAAACTACTTCACTATTTATCATGAATATTTTACTCTTAGGCTCTGGCGGCCGGGAACATGCCCTGTCATGGAAACTCGCGCAAAGTAAACAATGTGATCAGCTGTTTATTGCACCCGGTAATGCCGGAACATCGCAGTATGGCACCAATGTTAACCTGTCAAATACCGATTTTGGCGCCATCAAACAATTTGTACTCGAAAAAGGAATTACCCTGCTGGTGGTTGGTCCCGAAGAACCACTGGTAAAAGGGGTTACCGACTTCATTAAAAAAGACAGTGAACTGCAACACGTTGCAGTGATTGGTCCTTCCCGGTACGGCGCCCAGCTCGAAGGAAGCAAGGCTTTTGCAAAAAAGTTCATGATCCGTCATGGCATTCCCACAGCGGCATACCGGGAGTTTGATGAATCGAATTACGAGGAAGGCATACCTTATTTACAGCAGCATCCATTGCCCATTGTTTTAAAGGCCGATGGACTGGCTGCCGGTAAAGGTGTGCTCATTTGCCAGTCGCATGTAGAGGCGGTAGCTGAATACGAGCTCATGCTTCAACACAGCAAATTTGGCGATGCCGGCAAAAAGGTAGTGGTCGAAGAGTTTTTATCGGGCATCGAACTCAGTGTGTTTGTGCTCACCGATGGAAAGGATTATGTGTTGCTGCCCGAAGCCAAAGATTATAAAAGAATAGGTATGGGCGATACCGGCCTCAATACCGGCGGTATGGGTGCGGTAAGTCCGGTACCCTTTGCCGATGCAACTTTCATGGAAAAGGTAGTAGAACGAGTGATAAAACCCACCGTGCGTGGCCTTGAACAGGAAGCCATCGATTATAAAGGATTTATCTTTTTTGGCCTTATTAAGGTAGGTGATGAGCCGTATGTTATTGAATATAATTGCCGCATGGGCGATCCCGAAACCGAAGTGGTGATGCCCCGTCTTAAAACCGACCTGGTCGATCTGTTTATGGCAACGGTGAATGGCCAGCTTGGTACTATAAAAATTGAGCAGGACAAACGCTATGCCTGTACGGTTATGGCGGTAAGCGGTGGATACCCCGGGTCATACGAAAAAGGTTTTGTTATTGACGGGTTGAATAAACCCCTGCATGCCGATAGCCTGGTATTTCATGCCGGTACTGCCCGCAAAGATAGCAATGTGGTCACCAGCGGTGGCCGGGTGCTGGCGGTTACCTCTTATGGCAATACCGTTAGCGCAGCGGTGATGAAGTCGAAAGATGTGCTGCAACATATTTCATTCGAGGGCATGTATTACCGCCAGGATATTGGGTTCGAATTTGAGTAGAACGCGTATGCGGCTGAAACATAGCATTACAAAAACTACATACTGAGAAATTTCTGCTGCATGCAACAAAAACAAGTACACTACAGCGATTACCTGCAATTGGATAAAATACTGAATGCCCAGGTGCTGGAGAGCGATCTGCTGCAACAACATGCCCATGATGAAATGTTGTTCATCGTTATTCATCAGGCCTATGAGCTTTGGTTCAAACAATTGCTTTATGAAGTAGATTCGGTGGCGGCCATCATGCAAAAGCCTGCATTGAACGATAACTCGCCCGAACTGCAAACCGTGGTGCACCGGCTCAACCGCACCGTGACCATCCTGAAGGTGCTGGTACACCAGATCGATATCATGGAAACCATGACACCCATGGATTTTCTCGATTTCAGGGATATGCTGCGCCCCGCTTCGGGTTTCCAGAGCTGGCAGTTCAAACTGGTGGAGGCCAAACTGGGCCTCAAATACCAGCAACGCCATGCCCAGGAATATTATATTTCCCAATTGCGCCAGGAACACATCGACATTATTCGGCGGGTTGAAAGTGAAAAGTCGTTTATAGAACTGCTGAACGCCTGGCTCGAACGCATGCCGTTTTTTGAAGAAGGGGAGAACTGGAAGCATTATAAGCCGGTTTCCGGCGCCCCTGCTGCCGGGGGTAATGATCCCTTTTGGGCCGATTACCGCGCCATTTATTCCGGCGGACTGGCCGAGGCTGAACAAAGCAACCAGCAATATTTTGATACAGTATTTTCTGACGGGTCTTCCCCCGCTCAGGAAGGCCGGCAATTGTCGCCCCGCGCCTGCCGGGCGGCCCTGTTCATTATGTTATACCGTGGTTATCCCATTCTGCAACTGCCTTTTCAACTGCTGAACAGCCTGCTGGAGATTGATGAGCAACTGAGCACCTGGCGCTACCGGCATATGAGCATGGTACACCGCATGATAGGCACCCGCATTGGCACAGGCGGCAGCACCGGCCGCGATTACCTGAAAGGTGCGTTAGACAAACACTATATTTTCGCCGAAATAGCCCGGCTTACCAGTTTCCTCATTGAAAGAAGAAAACTGCCAGTATTAAGTCCTGAAATGGAAAAGAGACTGGGTTTTGTTGGGTGAGGCAGATGCCAGTTACCAGTTGCCAGTTACCAGTTGCCAGGTCCCGGAAACTGGTAACTGGTAACTAATTAAATCTTCCGCCTTTGAGATCTTCCTGAAAGGGTGCCTCTCATTGCTTGATTGTTAAATGGTTATTACTAAAGTTTCCAATTTTCAGCGCTATTTCATTACGCCTCACGAAGCCGCCCGAGGTTCACTATTGCCACCAGCGTCACCATCACTGAAAAAAGGAACACATACGCACTTCCAACACCGCTCCACAAAAAGCCGGCGATGAGGCTGGCCAGCAGGCTGCTGACGCTTTCAAGTGAAGTATAAAAACCAATGGCGGTGGCCGTGTTTTGATCGTGCGCCATATTGGTTATCCATGCTTTGGCAATGCCTTCTGTAGCCGCAGCATACACACCATAAATAATGAAAAGTGTATAAACCAGCAAGGGCGAAGTAATAAAAGCAAAACCGCCATACACCACCACAAACAGGCATAACCCAAACAGGAATACTTTTTTCTTCCCCATACTATCGGCCACAACGCCCATGGGATAAGAACTTAAGGCATAAACTACATTATACAGAATATACGCAACAATGGCGGTGTGGTCGTTATGCGCAACCTGTTTTGCCTTCAGCAACAGGAACACATCTGAGCTGTTGGCAATGGCAAACAGGGCGAGGCCGGTCACCAATCGTTTATAGGGTGGCGTGGCAATTTTCCAGTAAGCGAAAAAAGAGAAAAAGTTACCGCGCGCCAGGGTGCTGGCGGGTTGTTTTTGTTCGCGCAGCAAAAAGATCAGCATTACCGAAATAAGACCGGGAATAAAGGCCAGGTAGAAAATACTGGTATAACCGCCCGGATAATAATACAACCAAATAAGGGCGAAAACGGGGCCCAGCACGGCTCCCAGCGTATCCATGCCGCGATGAAAACCAAAGACCCTCGCCTTGGTTTCGCGGGTAGCTTCTTTTGAAAGAAGTGCATCGCGGGCGGCGGTTCGAACCCCTTTGCCCAGCCGGTCGAGCGTACGGGCAAAAAATATCCACAATTTGAAAGCGGCAACAGCCAGCATTGGTTTCGAAAGGGCGCTGAAGAAATAACCGGTTTTCACGAAGGGCAACCGCAGTCCTTTTTCATCGCTTAGCTTGCCAAAATAACCTTTACTGATGCCGGCTGTAAAACCTGCCACGCCTTCCAGCAAGCCGATCCAGGCAACGCTGAAACCAATTTCCTGCAAATACAGCGGTATCACGGGGTACAGCATTTCGCTGGCAACATCTGCAAACAGACTTACCAATGACAAAATCCACACAGTTCGGGTAATAATACGCATAGCGGAAGGATGTCAATTATACGGCGGCAGCATGAAAGTAAGTAAAAAACAGTGCGGTAACAGCGGGTAATTTTTCGGGAAAATGAGCTATTCAACCAGTGCGAAAAACAGGTTGAAAAACAATTTAAACAATAAGCTACAATTAACGTTTCAGTATAACGTTAGTTTAATAACTTTTCCACCGTTTCAATACTTCAGAAAAGGTGTTGATACGATGAAAAAGATATAATACAGAATAGCAATACACAGCCTTCCGCGCCGGAACTGTAGCGGAAAGCAGCAGCTACGATAAGCGAATTTTGTACCAGAAAAAAAATACTTGATCCAGTAAAGGTTGTGCTTTGTTAATTCGAATTATTTGCTTCAATTTTGCATGCATTACATTCAATCCAAAATCTGACCTTCTAAATGGGCTTATTCAACTTTTTCACCCAGGAGATTGCAATCGATCTGGGCACTGCCAATACCCTAATCATACATAATGACGAAGTAGTGGTGAATGAACCGAGTATTGTTGCGCTGGACCGAAATAACCCCAAAACGGTTCTGGCAGTAGGGAAACGGGCGTTGATGATGCATGAAAAGACCCATGAAAGCATCCGCACTGTTCGTCCGCTTAAGGACGGTGTAATTGCCGATTTCAACGCGGCTGAATTAATGATCCGGGAAATGATCAAAATGATCTATCCCAAAAAGCCTTTGTTCCCCCCAAGCTGGCGGATGATGATCTGCATACCCTCAAGTATTACGGAGGTAGAAAAAAGAGCGGTGCGCGATAGTGCCGAACAAGCCGGCGCCAAAGAAGTTTACCTTTTGCACGAACCCATGGCTGCCGCCCTGGGTATTGGCATTGATGTAGAAGAGCCGGTTGGTAACATGATCATCGATATTGGTGGTGGTACAACGGGTATTACCGTTATTGCCCTGGCCGGTATTGTTTGTGACCAAAGTATCCGTATAGCCGGGGATGAATTTACAGCCGATATCATGGAGGCCCTGCGCCGTTATCATAGCTTGCTGATCGGTGAACGCACTGCCGAGCAGATCAAAATAAACATTGGTGCGGCCATGAAAGACCTGGATAACCCACCAGATGATATTCCGGTTAACGGCCGTGACCTGGTTACCGGTATTCCTAAACAGATCATGGTTAGCTACCAGGAAATTGCCGAAGCGCTCGATAAAAGCATCTTTAAGATCGAAGAAGCCATTTTAAAAGCGCTCGAAATGACCCCGCCCGAGCTGGCTGCCGATATTTACAGACGCGGTTTATACCTTACCGGTGGTGGCGCCTTGCTGCGGGGTTTGGATAAACGCTTAAGCCAGAAGATCAAATTACCGGTGCATGTGGCCGATGATCCTTTAAAAAGTGTTGTACGCGGAACTGGCCTGGCATTGAAGAATTATGATCGCTATCCATTTGTAATGCGTTAGTAATTTTCAATTTTAACATTGACTTACAGGCATTAGGGCCGGTATTTGTAATGTGTTTTAAAAATTCTGCAGGTGCGTAATATTTTTCTCTTCATCAGGAGGTACTTTAATTTTGTATTCTTCGTGGTGCTGCAGGTTGCGGCCCTGTACATCCTTTTTCACTATAATAAGTTCCATGAAGCCGTTTTTTCGAATGTAGCCAATGAATTAACCGGCAACATTGGCGGCAAATACAATAACGTTACCTATTATTTCCATCTTAAAAAGACCAACGACGACCTCGCCAAAGAAAACGAGGAATTGCGTAACAAGCTGCTTTCCAATTTCGAACGCCCCGACACTACCCAAAAAATGATGCAGGATTCCATTCCTTACGATACCCTGGGGCATCATCGAAAATACCTGTACCGCGAGGCCAAGGTGGTTAACAATACAGTAAGCTTACCCAATAATACACTTACTATTGCCCGGGGCGAAAACCAGGGCGTGCAAAAGAATATGGGCGTAATTGGCCCCACCGGCGTGGTAGGGGTAGTTATTAACACCAGTGCTAATTATGCAGTGGTAATGAGCCTGTTACATCGCCAGTCGAAAGTATATGCCAGTCTTAAAAAGACCGGAGAAACCGGTTATGTGTTTTGGGATGGCAATAGTCCATTATATATAACCCTGAAGAACGTGCCTAAAAGCGCCCCGTTGGCCAAAGGCGATTCGGTGGTTACCAGCCAGTACGCTTCGTACCGTTTTCCGCAAGGAATATTGATTGGCACTGTAATGGATATAGTTGACGACAAAACCAGCAGTTTTTACACCGTACGGTTAAAACCGGCTACCAACTTTTTTAATGTGCAGTATGTTACCGTAGTTGAAAACCTGGTGAAAGACGAGCAGGCAAAGCTGGAAGAAGAAACCAATAAAATAAACCAATGAGTGATCTGGTACGTAATACGATTCGGTTTGTATTGTTTATTCTGGTACAGTATTATGTACTGTTTCAGATACGGCCGCTGCATCAGTTTGTAGTGCCGTACGTATACTACCTGTACGTACTTTGGTTACCCTTCAGCATGGGCCGTATGAGCCTGATGCTGGTAAGTTTTCTGTTTGGCTTAACCCTTGATTATTTTACCCAAACCCCCGGCCTGCATGCTGCTGCCTGCGTAATGATCGCATACCTGCGTGGGTTTGTAGTGAACATCCTGATACCCCAGGAAGGCGCCGAACAAAACTATAAATCGCCATCTCCCGTGAGCATGGGATGGGCCCCTTATGCAGTTTATGTATTGGTGCTCACGCTGCTGCATCATATTTACCTGGTATTTCTCGAATGGCTGCAATTTGGCTCCTTCCTCTTTTTCCTGGGAAAAGTGGTGGCAACCAGCGGTATCAGCCTGATGCTGGTGCTCATAACCGAGCTGCTGTTCTTCAGAAAGGAGAAGTTCAGGACCAATACAGCCTAGGCCGAAGGCCCTGTGTTGCAGTGCTCAAAAAGAATTAACTTCGCTTACAATAATTTATTCAATTTTTCTTTGGTAATTAGTGCTGTAACGTACTTTAAGTCCTATGTCTGTATTTAACCAGTCAAGAAGTAATATAATTCGCCTGATATTCCTTGGACTCTTCCTCATTATCATAGTTCAGTTATTCAATTTGCAGGTCATTCAGGGCAAGTATAAACAACTGGCCATGGATAATGCGGTGTTTGCCAAGACCAGATATCCCGACCGGGGTATCATTTATGACCGGAAGAACCGGCCAATCCTCAACAACACCATCATGTACGACCTGGTGGTGGTGCCCAAGGAAGCAAAAAAGACCGATACCTTTGGCCTTTGCGAGATTCTCGGAATTGATACCGCTGAATATAACAAGCGTATTAAAGAGGCCAGTTTTAAGAACGGCCCCTATCGTCCTTCCATATTTGAAGATCTGTTGGAACCGCAGCTGCAGGCCCGGCTCGATGAGAACATCTGGAAGTTCCCCGGCTTTGCGCTGGTTGAACGTCCGGTACGCGTATACCCCTTCAATGCTGCAGCGCATATTATGGGTTACATTGGGGAAGCCGACTCAACCATCATTAAGCGTTCGGGTGGTTTTTATCACATGGGCGACTATGTGGGCCGCAACGGGTTGGAAGCTTATTACGAACGGGTGCTGATGGGGCAACGCGGGGTAGAGTTCCTGTTGAAAGACAACAAGAACCGGCTGGTGGGTAATTATGAAAAAGGCCGTTACGATACACCGGCTATCCGGGGCCGTAACCTGCATACCTATATCGATGTTGAACTGCAGCAGCTGGCCGAAAAACTGATTTCGGGTAAACTGGGCGCCGTAGTAGCGCTTGACCCCAAAACCGGTGGCATATTGGCCATGGCTTCGGGTCCTAATTACGATCCCAACACCTTAACGGGTCCCAATAAGCAAAAGAATTATGGCCGCATGGTGCTCGATGTTAAAGCTCCGTTGCTGAATCGAGCCATCCAGGGCTTTTATCCGCCCGGTTCTACTTATAAACCATTGGGTGCATTAATTGGGTTAGATGAAGGCGTTATTACACCGGCCAGTGGTATTGGCTGCACCGGCGCCTATTACGGTTGTAATAAGGTGGTTCACTGTACAGAGCATTGGCAGGGGCACTCGGCCAATTTGCGCTTATCCATAGCCTGGTCGTGCAACTCGTTCTTTTCTGATGTTTTCAGGAAAACGATTGATAATCCTGAATATCATAGTTCCCGCGCCGGACTTATACAATGGACAAATTATATGCATAAGTTTGGTTTGGGGCATCGCATTGGCGTTGACCTGCCCAGCGAAATTGGCGGCAATGTGCCCGATACCACACAATATGATAAGGAATATCACCGGTCGTGGAACTCCTGTACCATGGTTACCATTGGTATTGGCCAGGATAAGCTAACTGTAACGCCGTTGCAGATGGCCAACTCAATGGCCATCGTTGCCAATAAAGGCTATTATTATATTCCGCATTTTGTAAAGAACATCGAGAACGAAACTGAAAAGGATACCTTGCTGAAGAAATACCGTGAGAAACATGAAGTATTGACCCATATTCCAAACGATGTGTATGACATTGTGCAGGAAGGTATGCAGGATGTGGTAGATCATGGTACGGCGCAGGTGGCACGCATACCGGGTATAAATATGTGCGCCAAAACAGGTACCGCCGAAAATAAGACTGTGCTCGATGGCAGGGTGATACAATTAAAAGATAACTCCATGTTCGTTTGTTTTGCGCCCCGCGAAGATCCCAAGATCTGTGTGGCAGTAGTGGTGCAGAACGCCGGTTTTGGAGCTAGCTGGGCTGCGCCGATAGCGTCATTGATGGTAGAAAAATATTTGACCGATTCAATCAGGGCAGAAAGATTGCCTGAAATAAAACGCATTGCGGAAGCCAACATCATTCCTGATTACTTTGAAAGGTTACAATATAAAACTGATTCTGTGCGGGCCTATAAATGGTTTAATCTCACGCATGACAGCGACTATATTAAAAAGTATTTGCCCCGTCGCTCTGCGAAAAAAGAGAACAGGGCACCAGCCCCTGTAGCTATGAAACCCGAAAAGGATAAGATGATCAATGAGAATTTATATGCAAAACGATCAACGACCGATAAAAGAAATCCATGAACAACCAGCGTAATCCTACCATTTCGAAAGGGGTTGATTCAACCCTGATCTGGCTTTATTTACTCCTGGTTGCGATCGGGTTAATGAGTATATTTTCAGTAACCTATCGGGAAGGAGATGATGTACTGCGCAGTTTTCTGAACTTTAAAACAGAATACAGCAAACAGCTGATCTTTTTTGGCGCCTCGCTTTTGTTGGGATTGTTCATCCTGCTCACCGATAGTAAATTCTTTACCGCTACGGCTAATATCTGGTATGCGTTCGGTGTATTGCTATTGTTGCTGGTGTTTCCCTTCCATAGCAATGTACGAGGTACAGAATCTATTATCAAGTTAGGTGGTTTCAATTTGCAACCAGCCGAGTTAATGAAGTTGTTTGTGTGCCTGGCCCTGGCCAAATACCTGTCGCGGGTAGAAACTGATTTTAATAAGACCAGCTCACACCTCATGGCGGCCGGTATTCTGCTGCTGCCTGCCCTGATCACCATTGCCCAGCATGAGACCGGATTGGCGCTGGTGTTCTTCGCCTTTTTCCTGGTGATGTTCCGCGAAGGGTTACCTGCCGGTTACCTGGTAATTGGGTTTTCACTGGCTGTGCTGGTGGTAGCTACCCTGCTGGTTGATAAAAACATCCTGGCTGTTATAATATTGATAATTGCCTTGCTGACCATTTATTTTGGCTGGCGGTTTACGCGTCAGCGCCGGGAATTGATCATTATTGTAAGCCTGGTAACAGTTACCTGCGTGGGCGTGCAGCGTTTTGCCGTACCATTTATATTTACCCATGTTTTAAAAGGATATCAGGTTGAACGCATATTCTCGCTCATTGGCCGCGAAAACCCCTATGCAAAATTAAATACGGTAAAAGGGGATGATGAACCTGTCGATAAAAAAGGGAAAGACACGGACTACAACGTTCGGCAAAGCAAAATTGCCATTGGTAGCGGTGGTTTTGTAGGGCGCGGCTTTTTAAAAGGCACGCAAACCCGTTTCGAATTTGTGCCCGAACAGCGTACCGATTTTATATTCTGTACCATCGGTGAAGGCTTTGGCTTTTTGGGATGTTTGGGCGTGTTGGGCATCTATATATTTTTATTATTGCGCATTGTAAATATTGCCGAGCGGCAGCGAAGCGTGTTCAGCCGGTGTTATGCATATGGCGTAGCTTCTGTTTTCTTCTTCCATATTGCTATCAATATTTGTATGACCATAGGTTTGGCGCCGGTGATCGGGATCCCATTGCCATTTATAAGCTATGGCGGTACCTCGCTGTTGTCATTCACTACCATGCTGTTTATTTTGATAAGGCTCGATGCCGACCGGCAAATGGTGTTGAGATAATGACTGCTTGCCCGCACGATTAATAAATAAGATCATGAAAGTTATTCCGCTGAGTGAAGGCACGTTTACGATTGACAAGACAAAGCAATTTGTTCCTTTTGATACTGATAAAGATGATCTGCAGCAACGTCCCGTAGGAAGTTTGCTGGTAGAAATTCAACCCTTTGTAGTTATTACTTCTGAAGATGTTCTGTTGTTGGATACCGGTTTGGGTTTTACCAATGAGAATGGCCGCCTGCAATTGCACCAGAACCTGATCGATAATGGAATTAATCCCGGTGAGGTTACCAAGGTGCTGATGACCCATTTGCATAAAGATCATTCCGGCGGCGTAGCCATTGGCTCCGGGAAAGACCGTACGCTCAGCTTTCCGCAAGCCCGCTATTATATACAGAAACAGGAAATGGAGTATGTATATGAGAAAGGTTTTCCCTCTTATATACCCGAAGAGCTCGATTGTTTAAAAGATGCGCCCCAGGTAACCTGGCTCAATGGCAATGGCGTAATTGACGGCTATATCAAATATGAAATAACCGGTGCGCACAGTAAATATCACCAGGCGTTCTGGATCGTTGATGGCGGCGAAACCGTATTCTTTGGCGGTGACGATGCCCCGCAACTACAGCAAATGCGCAGCCGCTTTGTGGCCAAATATGATTATGATGGTAAAAAAAGTATGGAACTGCGTCAGCAGTGGTGGCAACAGGGAGAAAAAGAAAGATGGAAGTTTTTGTTTTATCACGATGTGAAAAATCCGACCTGGGAGTTTTAAAAACAAAAAAGGCCTGCCCTGGAAAGAGCCGGCCATTGCTAACCTATGAAAAACACCTAGTTTAATCAATTATTTCTGAAAGGCTTTCTGTTCTCCATGCGCTGCATCCGGCGTTCCATGAGTTCCTTCTGCAGGCCGGTGCTGAATTCTTTTTCAGCTTTAAAGAATGTATTTACTTTTTCGGAAGACAGGGCTTTGTTAAACTCGCCATTGTACTTCTTACGAATATTCAATAATTTCTCTTCTGTAGGTAATTCACCTTCCTGGTTCTGGCGGGCATCGATCCTGGTTTTTTTGATCTCATCCATATACTGGTTGTATATAGGCCAGAACCGCTGCGCTTCCTCTGTGCTCAGGTTTAATTTTTTAGTGATATAGGCGATCTTCAACGCTTCAATGCGGCCGCCGTTCGGTTTATCGCCGCCCTCGTCCTGCGCAACGGAAACAACC
This sequence comes from Niastella vici, assembly GCF_002077945.1. Classification (GTDB taxonomy): domain Bacteria; phylum Bacteroidota; class Bacteroidia; order Chitinophagales; family Chitinophagaceae; genus Niastella; species Niastella vici. The sequence continues at coordinate 781 of NZ_LVYD01000001.1, read as the reverse complement.
GATACGCCCAACGCCATTAATAATATGAGTATAATTTTTTTCATGACTTCTTAGTTCGTTTGAATGTTTTTTTCTGAGCTGTACTTTTCGAGATATTGCTGCAGGTCAGCATCAGTTACATCGGCCAGCATATCTTTCATGTTATTGGCACCTAATTCTTCAACTGCTGGCGTAGCGGCTGCAATAGCTGTTTCTGCAGGCGCAGCTGTTTGATTCTCGAGGTATTTTTCAAGCATATCATCACTGATGCTATCGAGATCGGCAGCTGCGACAACGGTTTTTTCATCGCCACCTGGTTTAACCCCTGTATGGCCGAAGTACAACCAACCGGCAGTAACCACAAGCCCTGCTACAACTGCGGCTGCTGCATACCGTATTACCCGGCGGGTAAAGCTCATTGATACAACTTTAGCTGGTTGCTGCGCTTTGGCTGCCTGCAGTACCTGGCCTGGCAGTTGTTCAAAATAACCGGCCGGCACTTCATACACCTGTATTTCTTTAAGGCTGTTCATTACAGGCGACAGGTTTTCGAGTGCGCCATTTACAAAGTCAATGGCCTGCGCGCCGGCAACTGCATTTTCGCTCAGCTCACTAAAATAACCTGCCGGTGTACTGAAGGGCATTTTTTTGCCAAGCTGGCTGAGAACAGGTGATAATATTTCCAGTTCTTCCGAGGCATTATCTGCGGCTGTTGCCTTAACCCGCTTAAGAATGGCAGCCGGTAAATTATCGAAATAGCCTTGTGGAACTTCGTAAGGATTGTTGTTCGCCTGTTGTAAAG